>OY969793.1:0-4158686 GCA_963703145.1 uncultured Acidimicrobiales bacterium | reverse complement strand
GGAGTCATGACGCTGGGGGGTGGTGGCCGACCCCGACGGGGCCGGTTTCAGTCTGCGTTGCCATGGTGCCATGATTCCATATGTGACCGACACCCCTGACATCACCATCCCCGCCAACCTGCTCCCCGCGCGACGGGCGGTTCGGCTGTGGCCCTCCAAGGTCCGGCCTGAGGCCGTCGCCGCCCTCGCCGCCGACGCCAGTCGCTTCCTCGGCACCAGCCACCGCCAGAAGACAGTCAAGTCGGTGGTGGGAAGCCTGCGCCAGGTCTGGCCGACCTGTTCTCCCTGCCCGACGGGTACGAGGTGGCCCTGGGCAACGGGGGCACCACCTCGTTCTGGGACGCCGCCACGTTCGGGCTGATCGAGCAGAAGAGCCAGCACCTCACCTTCGGCGAGTTCTCGTCCAAGTTCGCCACCGCAGCAGCCGACGCCCCCCATCTGGGCGACCCCGAGGTCATCGCCTCCGAGGTAGGCACGCATCCGGATCCGGTGGCCACGGACCGATGTCGACCTCTACGCCCTCACCCACAACGAGACCTCGACCGGGGTGATGATGCCCATCCTGCGCCCCGAGGGGGCGACTGCGCCGTCGACCGGTGGCGGCTCTGGTGGCGGTGGACGCCACCTCGGGCGCCGGTGGGTTGGCGTCGACCCCCACGAGTTCGACGCCTACTACTTCGCCCCACAGAAGTGCTTCGGCTCTGACGGCGGACTGTGGGTGGCCCTCCTGTCCCATGCGGCCCAGGACCGGATCGCCTCCATCGCCGCCACCAAGCGGTGGGTACCGGCCTCGCTGGACCTCACCATCGCCCTCGACAACTCGAAGCTCGACCAGACCTACAACACCCCGGCGTTCGCCACGCATCTACCTCTTGGACCACCAGGTCCGGTGGTTCAACGAGAACGGCGGGCTCGGTTTCTCCACCGGACGGTGCGACAAGTCGGCCGAGACCCTCTACACCTGGGCCGACAACTCGGACTTTGCCCGGCCCTTCGTGGTCCGCGACAGGACCGGAGCCACGTCGTGGCGACCATGGACTTCGATGACTCGATCGAGGCGGCCACCGTGGCCGCCATCCTCCGGGCCAACGGGATCGTCGACACCGAGCCCTACCGGAAGCTCGGCCGCAACCAACTGCGCATCGCCATGTTCCCGGGCATCGAACCCGACGACATCGCCTCGCTGTGCGCCTGCATCAACTACGTGGTCGGGGCCATCGCCTGACCGGCGTGGGCGTCACCGCTTGTGATGGGGGCGCCAGAACACACCGGGACCGATCTGGTCCATCGTGTCGAAGGCGGGTCTGGCACCTGCATCCGGGCGTAGGCTTCGGCGTCGACGTCATCGGCTCGCAGAAGATCGGACCCTGGATCAGGCGTCGGACCCTGCGGCCTCGCCAGGTCGCCGGCGAATGTGGGGCTGGGAGGCTCATCGGTCGACTCCACCCCGTGGTCGAGCACTAGGGCCGTCGGCGTTCCATCGGAGAACCACCGCTGCTCGTGTGCTCCGAAGGGATCCACGTACCAGCCCTCAGTGCTCATGCCGACACTCTGCCACCACATCGCGGCCGAGGCTTCCATACCCCGGCGAAGCCGGCGGCCAACTCGGATTGACCCGCACCCACCGGGCCGTCCGTCGAAGCCGGCAACACCTGGGAGGTCGATGTGGTCACCCGCCCGCCGACCGGCGGCGCCGCACGACCAGGGCCAACGCCCCGATCGCCGCCCCGGCGATCGGAATGAGGATGGCGACGGAGACTTCCGGGGTGCTCGCGCCGGGCTCGACCGGCGCCCAGTTCGGGGCCTGTCGGTGGCGAAGTTGGGCGTGAGGTCCTCGCCGTGGTCATCAGCCCGGCGGTGCCGGAGAACTCGATGTCGTAGCGGTGAAGACGTCCTGGCTGTTGGGGCCCCGGCTCGTCATAGGCGATCTGGTCCCCCTGGGGCGAGAACACGGGGTTCTCGGTGGCGACGTACGCCGTTCGACATTGGGGCACGCCTGCTGGCCCGTCGGCACCGCGGGCACCCGACTGCACCTGGAACACCGGCGTGATCGCCGAGCCCCGGCTGGTCGCTGATGGTGTACAGCTGCGTGCCGGCGCAAGGCCCACCCAGGGCGCCGCCGTCGAGCGGTCTGACTGGAAGACGATGCGCTGCACCGCCGGAGACCCGGTCGGCGACGGTGCGAAGTCGGGCTTCGAGTCGTTGCTCGACCCGTCGCCGTCGGCTGCCGACAGATTCACCGGCGGCGTCGACGGTGTCGACAGGTTGTACTCGAAGATCTGCTGAGGTCCCCCCGAGGCCTGGCGGACGAAGAGGATCTCGTTGGCGTTCGACGGGTCGTAGACCGGCTCGGTGTCGCTGAACCCGGTCGGCGAGGAGAAGACCGGAACGGCCGGCGTCGGAGTCGTTCACGTTCTCGGTGTAGAGCTGGGGAACACCGCCGGGCAGCGTGCGCTGGAAGATGATCGCTCCCTGATTGGCGGGCGACGCCGGCGCCCACGACGGATAGTCGTCGACCCGGCGCTGGGCGGGTAGGAGACATCGGTGGCCCTCGGCGCCGAGACGGCGACGCAGCGACTCGCGTGTAGAGCTGGAACGCACCGGAGCCCCGCCGCGGTTGCTGGCGAAGACCACCTCGGATCCGTCGGGCGAGACGAACACGTGCTGGTCGGTGTGCCCGTCGCAGTCCACCTGGGAGATGCTGTTCGGTCCCACCGCCGGAAGGGACGGCGAACAGCTCGCTGCTCGTGAACGGGTTGCAGGGGGAGATCCCCGCCTCGGTGCTCTGGTAGGCGATCACCCCGTTGACGCCCGGAAACGCCGCGCCGGCCGCTCCTGGGAGCAGAACAAGAGTGCCGAGTGAAGCCGCCACAGCCGCCGCCATTCGACACGAGATAGTTCTCAGCGACGAGTGCACCAGGGCAGTATCACGACAATTTCCCCAGGTGAATAGCCTTTTCCCGCAGGTCAACATGAACTCTCTGCCACGTGTTGGTGAACTGTCACCCGCATGTCACACGGGCCGCGCCCACCTACACCGAGCGGGCTGGTACCGCTACCTTCCGTGATGTCTTCGTGGTGCTTTGCCCGACCTCCGTGCGGTATCCGGACGACGGCGAGCGGCCAAGGAGATGGTCCCTCTGCCCCGGCCCCACCACCAGAAGATGCTGAGGAGGTGAAGCTGGAGCGTGGGTTGTCACCCCCCTCAGAGGACGAGCTGCGTCTTCGGCTGGTGACGACCACGTGGCGCATTCGGCCCAGTCGACGCGACGCTCGCTCCGGTCGTCATCGAGTCCGTTTGAATGTCAAAGCTATTTTCCCAATGGCAAGCAACGGTTTATCCCGCTGCTTGGCCTGCTACTCGGGTGACACGAGTGCGACACGATCACGTGCCCACCACCACGGCCGGAGGCGGCAGCGTGGTCCGATTCCAACCGGCCACCGGTTCCGCCGGCCCGCTTGCGGGGCGAGTCCGCACCAGAGGGTCAGAGGTCATCGCAGTCCACTCTCCACGGTGGCACTGCGTCCCGTTGTCCGCTGTCTCGACACGGCCCTCAAGACGCTGTTCAGGTGGTCGGATCGCTGACAGCCCGGCTGCCAACCCACCCGTCACCCGTGGTCGAACTGTGCCAGCATTCCAACCATGACCGATCCGACGTTCACGCGTAGACAGGTCCTCGCCGGGGGAATCGCCGGCGCCACCACGCTGAGCCTGGCCAAGATAGGCCACGTCCGGTCGACCGGGCACGAGACGGTGCAGCGCGCCCTGAAGGCCCAGGCAGCCGGCTCCGACCTGGGTGCCGTCGAACACGTGATCTTTCTCATGCAGGAGAACCGGTCCTTCGACCACTACTTCGGCACCATGGCCGGAGTGAAGGGCTTCGACGACACCAACAACCGGGGTGCGTTCACCCAGGCGTGGCCGGGCAGCACGTCTGGCTCCCTCCTCCCGTTCCACATGAACACCAAGAACCAGCAGGCCGAGTGCACCTACGACCTGTCCCACTCCTGGGGAGCTGAGCACGCCTCCTGGAACAACGGGGCCATGGACAGCTTCGTGAAGACCCACACCTCGAGCACCTACGAAGGCGCGCTCGGCGTCAACACCATGGGCTACTACAAGAAGGGCGACATCCCCTTCTATTACGACCTGGCCAAGAAGTTCACCATCTGCGACAACTACTTCTGCTCGATCCTCGGCCCGACCCACCCCAACCGCCTCATGTCCCTCACCGGCACCGTCGGTACCGACGGGTCCGAGGGAGGGCCCATCCTCACCACGGCGTCGGACCAGCTGGCCAACCAATGGACGTGTTCGTGGGAGACCATGCCCGAGGTGCTCCAGAACGCCGGCATCAGTTGGAAGGCCTACAACCCCTACGGTTCCAACTACCAGCCCGGAGCCAACTACTTCGTATCGAAGAACGTCCTGTTGTATTTCGAGCAGTACCAGAATCCGTCTTCACCGCTCTACCAGAACGCTTTCGGCTACTACGGGACGAATGTCAACGGAGGGTTCACCGGCGGGGTCGGCCCAGACGACTTTGCCAAGGATGTGGCCAACAACACCCTGCCCCAGGTGTCGTGGATCATGTCGCCCGATGCCTACGACGAGCATCCGCCGTCCCCGGCGGCCCTCGGGGAGTGGTACACCCAGCAGGTCCTCGACACCCTCTTGTCCAACCCAGCGGTATGGGCCAAGACGGTGCTCTTCATCATGTATGACGAGAACGATGGGTTCTTCGACCATGTCCCGCCTCCAACGCCGCCGCCGGGGACCGCCGGGGAGTTCATCACGGCCAGCCCGTTGCCAGGACAGGCCGAGGGCGTCAGCGGCCCGCTGGGACTCGGGGTGCGCGTCCCGATGATCGTGGTCTCACCGTTCTCGGCCGGCGGCCACATCGTCTCCGACGTCTTCGACCACACCTCCCAGCTCCGATTCCTCGAGACCGTCTTCGGGGTCACCGCGCCCAACATCTCGGCGTGGCGCCGATCGGTCACCGGCGATCTGACCTCGACGCTTCCCGTGCTCGGGGCACCGGTGACCAAGGCCCCCAGGCTCCCGCTGACCTCGGCCAGCACCACCGCGCCGCCGGTCGGTAACGAGTGTAGCGCCGCCCAGATCCTCGAGCTCAACACGACGACAGCGCCGTACCCCATCCCGAAGCGGCAGAAACTGCCGACTCAGGCCAAATAGGGCCGCCAGGGGAATTCGGCCGGGTCTGGACCGGCCGCGTTCACGCCTCGGGAACCGGCTCACCATCGACCACCCAGCGCGAGCGGAGATCCTCCAACCACGCGGGTAGCTCGATGGCCGGATCCGGCAGCGCCTCGGCTCCCCGCTCCGCCAGCGCCCGGGTGAACGCCTCGGGATCGTCTCCCCACGACCGCGGGTCGCCCATCATCACCTCGAGCAACACCGTGCCCTCGGGGCCGGCCACGAACGGACCGAAGGCCGCTCCCACTGGGAGCTCCACGTGGGTGCCGGCCGGGCAGTGCCGTTCAGCGCACCACATGTCCCCACTGACGACGAAGATGACGTGGGGGCTGTAGTGCCCGTGCCGGCGGATGACCATGCCTGGGTCCCATTTTGCGTACAGCGAGAGGTACAAGGGGTCGGGGGAGAAGGCCAGCCACTTCTCCCACACCGACGATGTCGTTCCGTCGGCATTGCGGATCGACTTCACCCGCTGCCACCCGATGTCAGGGTCGTCGAGATGACGAAACGTCGCTTCGAGGCCGGCCCTCTGGGGACCAGCGTCTCCGTCGTCCCCGGTCACCGGTCTGCTCACCTGGCCCGTCCGGGCATCAGCCCCCGGACACGTCCTGGATCTTCTGCTTGCCGGCGGTAACGAACGGCATCATGTCGCGCAGCTCGGCCCCGACCTTCTCGATGGGGTGGTCCAGTCCGGCCTGTCGCAGTGCCTGATAGTTGGGACGTCCGTTGGCGTTCTCGGCCACCCACTCCTTGGCGAAGGTGCCGTCTTGGATCTCCCCCAGGATGCGCCCCATCTCGTCGCGCACGGCCTGGTTGATCACCCGCGGGCCCCGGGTCAGGTCGCCGTACTCGGCGGTGTCCGAGATCGAGAACCGCATGCCGCTGATCCCCTGCTCGTACATCAGGTCGACGATCAGCTTCAACTCGTGGAGGCACTCGAAGTAGGCCGACTCGGGCTGGTACCCGGCCCCGACCAGGGTCTCGTAGCCGGCCTGCACCAGGGCGGTCAGACCACCGCACAAGACCACCTGCTCACCGAAGAGGTCGGTCTCGGTCTCCTCGGCGAACGTGGTGTCGAGCACCCCGGCCCGGGTAGCTCCGATGGCATGTGCGTACGAGAGCGCCAGGTCGTGGGCCTTGCCGGACGGGTCTGCGGACACCGCCACGAGCGAGGGCACGCCTCCCCCCTCGGTGTAGGTGCGCCGGACCAGGTGGCCGGGACCCTTTGGGGCAACCATGGCCACGTCGACGTCGGCCGGTGGCGAGATCAGCCCGAACCGGATGTTGAACCCGTGGGCGAAGAACACGGCGTCGCCGGCCTTCAAGTGCGGGGCGATCTCCGCCTCGTAGACGGAAGCCTGCTCGGTGTCGGGCAGTAGGATCATGATGACGTCGGCTTCGGCCGACGCGTCGGCCACCGACAGGACCCGGAGCCCGGCCTCTTCGGCCTTCTGCTTCGACGACGAGCTGTCCCGGAGGCCGACCCGGACGTCGACCCCGCTCTCGGACAGGTTGAGGGCGTGGGCGTGGCCCTGGGAGCCGTACCCGATCACCGCCACCTTGCGGTTCCCGATGAGGCTCGGGTCGGCGTCCTTCTCGTAGTACAGCGTGGCCATCTGGATCAACCTGCCTTCTCTGTGTGATGTGCGAACGGATGTTCTGTAGCGAGCGGGGCGGAGTGCTCGCCGGACCGGTCCAGCTTAGGCAACGCCACACGGCCGGTCCGCTGCATCTCGACGATGCCGTAGCTGCGGATGAGGTCCTCGAAATCGTCGAGCTTGATCGGTGCGCCCTCGAGGGCCACGGTCAGCCGGTCATGGCCCACGTCGACGATCTTGCCCTCGAACACCCCGACCAGCTGGATGATCTGGCCCCGGGTGGCGGGCCCTGCCTCCAGCGTGGCCATCAAGAGCTCGCGCTCGCGGGCCATGCTCGGGTCGAGCTCGGTGATCGACACCACGGGGATCAGCTTGTCCAGTTGCTTGATGATCTGGTCGAGGGGTGCGGATTCCACATCGACCACGATGGTGATCCGACTGAACCGCTCGTTGTCCGAAGGAGCCACCGCCAGGCTGAAGATGTTGTAGCCGCGCCGCGAGAACAGTCCGGCCACCCGGGCCAACACGCCCGCCTTGTTCTCCACCAGCACGGTGAGAGTGTGGTGGCGCTTGTCCGCGCCGTAGACACTCATGGCCGTCCCTCCAGGCCGAGCGAGGGGTCCACCACGATGTCGTCGTTGGAGGATCCCGCCGCCACCATGGGGAAGACCTTCTCGAACGCGTCGGTGCGGAAGTCGACCACCACGGGACGGTCGTCGATGTTGTTGGCCTTGTCGATGGCCGCGGCCACCTCTTCGGCCGACTCCACCCGGATCCCCACGCACCCCATCGACTCGGCCCAGCCCACGTAATCGGGGAGGTCGGGTGAGAGGTACACCTCGGAGTACCGCTCCTCGTAGAACATCTCCTGCCACTGGCGGACCATGCCCAGATAGGCGTTGTTGAGGATGGCGATCTTGACCGGGATGCGCTCCGAGCTCGCCGTCACCAGCTCTTGCGCGGTCATCTGGAAGCAGCCGTCGCCGTCCACGGCCCACACCATCTTGTCCGGCCGTCCGACCTTGGCGCCGATGGCGGCGGGAACGGCGAAGCCCATGGTCCCGAGCCCCCCTGAGTTCACCCAGGTATAGGGATAGTCGAACTGCCACCACTGCGAGGCGAACATCTGGTGCTGGCCCACGCCCGAAGCCACGATCGTGTCGTCGGGTGTGGCGTCCCGGAGGTTCTCGAGCACGAACTGGGGCTTCAGGGCGCCCGAACCGGGCTGCTGGTCGTAGACCAGCGGGAAGCGACGCTGCCATTCGCTGAGCTGTGCCCGCCAGGGGGCCAGTGTCTCCCGCGGGTGCGAGGCGGCCGACGAGCCGGGCGTGGCCGGAGCCCCGGCCACGGCGTCGCTCGGTGCGCCACCTGAGCCGCCACGCGTGGTGTCGGAGTGGGGTAGACCGAGGTCGGTGAGGGCCACCAACAGTTCGTCGATGACCAGCCGGCAGTCACCGGCGATGGCCACGTCGGCGAAGCGGACCTTGTGCAACTCGGCTGGGTCGATGTCCACATGGATGATCTTGGCCTCGGGTGCGAAGGCGTCGACCTTGCCGGTCACCCGGTCGTCGAACCGGCTGCCCAAGGCGATGAGCAGGTCGGCGCGCTGCATGGCGGTCACGGCGGTGTAGTTGCCGTGCATGCCCGGCATGCCGAGGCAGAGCGGGTGGGAGTCGGGAAACGACCCTCGGGCCATCAAGGTGGTGACGACCGGGATCCCCGTGCGCTCGGCCAGCTCGCGCAACGAGTCGGCGGCACGGGCCTTCAAGATCCCGCCCCCGGCGTAGATGACCGGGCGGTCGGCGGCCAACAGCAGCTCGGCGGCCTCACGCACCAGAGCGGGGTCGCCCTCGGTCACCGGGTGGTAGCCCGGCAGGTCGAGGTCGGACGGCTCGGGCCAGTACCACTCCATGGTGCTGTTGGCGATGTCCTTGGGAACGTCGATGAGGACTGGGCCCGGCCGTCCGGTGGTAGCCACGTGGAAGGCCTCGGCCACCACGCGTGGAATGTCCCTGACGTCGGTGATCAGCCAATTGTGCTTGGTGATCCCCATGGTGATGCCGGTGATGTCACTCTCCTGGAACGCGTCGGTGCCGATGGCGGACGTCGCCACCTGGCCGGTCACCACCACCAGCGGGATCGAGTCCATGTAGGCATCGGCCAGTGGCGTCACGATATTGGTCGCCCCGGGCCCACTGGTCACGATGGCCACGCCCGGCCGACCGGTCACCTGGGCATAGCCCTCGGCCATGTGGCCGGCACCCTGCTCGTGGCGCACGAGGATGTGTCGGATCGACGAGTCGATGATCGGGTCGTAGACGGGCAGGATGGCACCGCCGGGAAGGCCGAACATGACCTCCACCCGCTGCATCTCCAAGCTCTTGATGAGGGCTTGTGCTCCTGTCAGTTCCATCGGGTGCTCCCTTGTGCTGTGTCTGGTCGTGCGGTGGTGTCGTGCTGCTCGGTCGGGGTCTGCGTGGCGTGGTGTCGTGATCGACGGTGGGTCCGGTGGTGGGCGTGATCCCGTCGGAGATCCGTGTCGGGACATGAAAACGACCTCCCAGCTGGGAGGTCGGAGAGCGCACACGGCGAGAGAGCGTCGCGTGCGCTACGAAACGAGTACCAGGATGATCGAGGGGTGAACCGGGCTCATAGGCATAGTGCAGACATTGTTGCACGTTCTCCGGGCCGGTTACAAGCACATCCCGGAGCTGCCGGGTTGCCCAGGCCAGGCGCTAGGGCTCGGTGATGGCGCCGCGTTCGGCCCCGGTCACCAGACGCGCGTACTTGGCCAGCACCCCGGTGGTGTAGCGGGGGTCCGGGTGCTTGAGGCTCGACCGACGTCGCTCGAGCTCGTCACCGTCGACCATGAGGTCGATGGTGTGGCCCACGACATCGACCACGATGCGGTCCCCGTCAGCCACCAGACCGATCGGGCCTCCGTCGACCGCCTCGGGTGCCACATGACCGATGCAGAAGCCGTGGGTGCCGCCCGAGAACCGGCCATCGGTGACCAGCGCGCAGTCCCCGCCACGCCCCACCCCCTTCATGGCCCCGGTGACCGCCAGCATCTCGCGCATGCCCGGACCGCCCTTGGGACCCTCGTAGCGGATGACCACCACGGTGTTGGGCTCGATGGATCCCGCCAGGATGGCCTCCATGGCCAGGTCCTCGCCGTCGAAGACCCGGGCCGTCCCGTCGAAGGTCAGCTGGTCGATGCCGGCCACCTTGACCACCGCCCCGTTGGGGGCCAGCGACCCGGTGAGCACGGCGATACCGCCCTGGGTGTGGATGGGGTCACCCATGGCATGGACCACGTCGCCGTCGGGCGCTGGCGGGTCGAGGGCGGCCAGGTTCTCGGCCACGGTCCGGCCGGTCACCGTGATGCAGTCGCCGTGCAACAGGCCCGCCTCCAACAGCTCGGCCATCACGACGGGCACCCCGCCGATGCGATCGATGTCGGCCATGTGGTACTTCCCATGCGGCTTGGTGTCCGCCAGGTGCGGGACGCGGGCCGCCACCTTGTTGAAGTCGTCGAGTTCCAGGTCCACCCGGGCCTCATGGGCGATGGCCAGCAGATGGAGCACCGCGTTGGTCGAGCCACCCAGGGCCATGGTGACAGCGATGGCGTTCTCGAATGCCGCCTTGGTCATGATCTGGCGGCGGCCGGATGCCCGACCGGAGCAGCTCCACCACCGCCTGGCCCGACCGGAAGGCGGCGTCGTCGCGTCGGCGGTCGACCGCCGGGGCCGAGGAGCTGCCGGGCAAGGACATCCCGAGCGCCTCGGCCACCGAGGCCATGGTGTTGGCGGTGAACATGCCGGCACACGAGCCCTCGGTGGGACAGGCGTTGTGCTCGATCAGACTGAGCTCCTCGTCGGAGAGGGCGTCGACGGCATGGGCCCCCACGGCCTCGAACACCGAGGTGATGTCGAGGGCCCGGTCCCCCACCCGGCCCGGCAGGATCGACCCTCCGTAGAGGAACACACTGGGCAGGTTGAGTCGGGCGGCGGCCATGAGCATCCCCGGGAGGGACTTGTCGCACCCGGCCAGGGTGACCAGGCCGTCGAAGCGCTCGGCGTGCATCATCATCTCGACGGAGTCGGCGATGACCTCACGGCTGACCAGCGAGGCCCGCATGCCCTCGTGGCCCATCGAGATCCCGTCGGACACGGCGATGGTCACGAACTCGAGCGGGAAGCCCCCGCCGTCTCGCACCCCGTCCTTGGCCCGTTTGGCCAACCGGTCGAGCGGGAGGTTGCACGGGGTGACCTCGTTCCAGGACGAGGCCACGCCGATCTGGGGCTTGTCCCAATCGGCATCGGTCATCCCAACGGCACGGAGCATGGCCCGGGCCGGTGCCCGCGTCGGCCCGTCGGTGACCTGGTAGCTACGGGGCTTGAGTCCGACCAGCGGCTCTTCTGCGGGGTCGTTTCCGGCGTCGTTGGTCATCCCTGCATGGTACGGCGAACCGCGAGCGGGCGGGACGACGTGGCGGAGCGGGGCGGGCGACGGTGCTTCGCCGGCGGCCGACGAGCCGGGACGATGCGAGGGGCCAGCCGGGTGCCAGACACCCTGGGCCTACAATTGTGGTGTGAGGACGACACGTGTGCGCGGATCGGGGCGGACGGGCCGATGACCGATACGCCGGGCGTGTTCACCGGGCAGGAGTTGGACGACTTGGCGGCGTTCTTCGAAGCCAACGGCTATGCCACCCTGCGCCACGCCTTCAGCCAGGACGAGCTGGCCCAAACCGAGCGCGACCTGGTCCGGGCACAGGACAACCTTGCCAACGGGGAGCTCGATGTGCGCCACAGCACGGTCATCCTCGACGACCCCGACGCCGCCATCGACGGGCGGCACTTCGCCCACTACGTCTGTTTCGCCACCGAGGCCGCGCCCCGCGCCAACACCCTCGTCCGGGCCCCTTCCATCACCCGGGTGATCGACCGCCTCATCGGCTCCCACGCCTGGCTGCTCGACTACGAGCAGTTCGGCGTGGTCTACCAGGACGCACGGCCTGATCCCGGATCGGGCTACTCGAGGATCGGCTGGCACACGGACCACCAGTCCGGTCCCCACCTCGGCATCTGGCCGGGCGTTGCCTTCACCATCCACTTCGACCCGACCTCGCCCGCCAACGGTTTCCTCCGCGTGGTGCCCGGCAGCCATCTCGGCGGGATCGGGGGGATGCCACTCGGGTTCGAGCGGGTTGCCGGGGAGATTGCCCTGTACCAGGAACGCGGCGACGTCCTCTTCCACCATGCCGACCTGTGGCACTCGGCGGCCAGGGGTACCGCCGACGGGCCACCGGCCATCCGGCGCCACCTCCGGGGCAGCTGGCACGGTGGCGCGATGCTGGACGTCGGGCACGGGACGGACGATTTCGTCAAGAACGCCCTCCGCTGATCCGGCCGGCCCCACCCGACGGAGACGGCGGCGATCAATTGGCACCGGTAGTGTCACGTCGGGGGACGAGACCGCGGGTCCCCCACGACCACGAGGTGAGTCAGGCCATGAAGACGCTCCGAACCCCCGATTCCTGCTTCGAGCACCTGCCCGGGTACGACTTCGACCCCCATTACGCCGACCTCGCGACCAGGACGGTGGGACCCTACGCATGCACTATCTCGACGAGGGACGGCCGGATGGGCCGACCGTGCTCCTGCTCCACGGCGAGCCGTCATGGAGCTACCTCTACCGCCACATGATCCCCGTGCTGATCGACGCCGGCTTCCGCGATCATGGCGCCCGACCTGGTCGGCTTCGGTCGCTCCGACAAGCCGACCCCGCGGAGCGAGTACACCTTCGCCCGCCATGTGGAGTGGGTCCGGAGCCTCGTGTTCGATCGCCTCGACCTGTTCGACGTCACCCTCGTCTGTCAGGACTGGGGTGGTCTAATCGGCCTCCGCCTGGTGGGCGAGCATCCCGACCGCTTCGCACGGGTGGTGGCGGCCAACACCTTCCTGCCCACCGGCGACTCGGCACCCGGTGAGGCCTTCCTCGGCTGGCTCAACTTCTCCCAGGAGGTCGAGGTGTTCCCGACCGGGACCATCGTCAACTTCGGCTGTGCCAGCGAGCTCACGCCCGAGGTCGTGGCGGCCTACGACGCGCCGTTCCCCGACCAGGACTACGCCGAGGGCGCCCGCCAGTTCCCCACCCTCGTCCCGGTCTCCCCCGACGATCCGGCGGCGTCCGCCAACCGGGCGGCATGGACGGTGCTCGAGTCCTTCGACAAACCGTTCCTCACGGCGTTCAGCGACGGGGACCCCATCACGGCCGGGTCCGATCGTGTCCTGCAGGCCCGTATCCCCGGCGCCCAGGGTCAGCCCCACACCACGATCGTCGGGGGTGGGCACTTCCTTCAGGAGGACAAGGGCCCTGAGCTCGCCGCCGTCGTGGCCGACTTCATCCGCGCCACCTGACCAGAGGGTCAGGCCCGCCGGCCCTGTCGTGCGTCAGCCGGCCGGGGCTTCGACGAGGGCCAGCCGTTGGTCGATGAACCGGTGCTCCGCGGCGTTGTCGGTCAGTACCCGGGCCCGGCGATAGGCGAGGGCGGCCTCGTCGACCCTTCCGATACGCCGGAGCAGGTCGGCCCGGGTGGCGTGGTAGAGGTGGTACTCAGCCAACGGCTCGGCCAGCTCGGGCGAGTCCACCAGTGCCAGGCCGGTAGGAGCACCCTCGGCCATGGCCACCGCCACCGCCCGGTTGAGGCGCACCACCGGAGTGGGCTCCCAGCCGAGCAGCGTGTCGTAGAGGTTGACGATGGCACCCCAGTCGGTGACTTCGGCCCGGGGTGCCGCGGCGTGCAGCGCGCTGATGGCCGCCTTCACCCCATAGGGGCCGGGCGTGCCGAGTCGCTGGGACGCCTCGAGCAGCGCCATGCCACGCGCCACCTTGGCGGCGTCCCAACGGGTGCGGTCCTGGTCCTCCATCGTCATCGGGACCCCCGAGGCGTCGACCCGGGCGTCACGGCGGGCATCCTGGAACTGCATCATGGCCGCCAGGCTCAGGGGCTCGGGCTCATCGGGGAGCAGTTCGACGACCACCGCGATCAACCGGACCGCCTCGTCGCACAGATCGACCTTGACCAGCTCGGCTCCGCTCGGAGCCAGGTAGCCGGCGTTGAAGATGAGGTAGATCACCGCCAGCACAGCACCGAGCCGGCCCGGGAGCTCGGAGGCGGACGGCACCCGGTAGGCGATCCCCGCTTCTCGGATCTTGCGCTTGGCCCGCACGATCCGTTGGGCGAGCGTGGGCCCCGACACCAAGAAGGCCTTGGCCACCTCCTCGGTCGAGAGCCCACCCAGGGTGCGCAGGGTCAGGGCCACCTGCGCCTCGAGGGTCAGGGCGGGATGACAGCAGGTGAAGATCAGGCGGAGCCGGTCGTCGGGGATGGGCTGGGTCCCGTTGCCGGCGTCCCAGGCGATGGCCAGCTCGCCCCAGGCCCGCTGTCGCCGCTCCGAGGCCGTGACCGAACGCAGGCGGTCGATGGCCTTACGCCGGGCCGTGGTCAGGAGCCATGCCGCCGGATTGTCCGGAACGCCGTCGACCGGCCAGTGCGACGCGGCCGCTTCGACGGCGTCATGGAGGGCATCCTCGGCCAGGTCGAAGTCCCGGAGAAGCCCGATCAAGGTGGCCACCAACCGGCCGCGGTCGGCGGCGTAGACGGCGGCCAGGGCGCGGTCGGCGGCGTAGACGGCGGCCAGGGCGCGCTCGGCGCCACCGACGCGGCCGGAGGGTAGGGAATGGTCCAGGACTACATCTCCGCCACGGGTCGGACCTCGACCGAGCCGTACTTGGCCGACGGCACCATGCTGGCCGCCCGGATGGCCTGGTCGAGGTTGTCGAAATCGACGATGTAGTAGCCCGACATCCACTCCTTGGTCTCCTCGAAGGGGCCGTCCACGATCAGAGTCTCCCCGTCCCGGACGCGGACTGTCGTGGCGGTGCTCGGATCGTTCAGCGGATCGCCGGTGTAGGTGCCCAGCTGATTGCTGAAGTCGGCGTAGTCCTTCATCAGCTGGTCCCACTCGGGGTCCCCGGGCACGGGGTGCAGGGTCGGGTCGTTGTGGATGATCAACATGTAGCGCATGGGTCGCTCCTTGCTAGGCAGTCGTGCCGGTGCACGGCCAGTTCCCCCTCATGACGTTGCCGTCGGTACCGGATCGACACTGTTCGGCGAAATTCTGGTCGGGCTGGAGAAATTGTCCCACCACTGGCCCGACCGTGCTCGGTGGTGGAGACGGTCGACGATCTGTCCCCGCTCGCCGGCAGAGGACGGCTCGGCTTGGCACGGTATCGTCGCCCCATGCATCTCTATGTCGCATTCCTCGGAGGCCCACTCGACGCAGAGCGGATGGGCGAGGGCCACGAGGTGGTCATGGTGGTGGCCGACGATCCCGCCCAGGCCAAGACCCTGGCCAAGGCCAAATGGAGCGGGGCGGGGCGGGGCCACGTAGACGCCGTCCGCCAGATCGACCGGGTCGACGGATTCGAGGTCGGCCTGACCAAGGGGGGCACCGGCGACCAGATGCCCCTCGACGACTACAACTGACGCCAGCCCCCCGGCGCTGCTGCCCGGCCGGCGGCCTGTCCGCTGGTCGGGCCGGCGGCCCCGGTGAGCGATACTGCACGGGTGACCGATCGCAATGTGCTGGGAGGCGAGCTCGAGCCGTGCGGCACCGACCCGCTGACCGGCTTCTACCGCGACGGGTGCTGTTCGACCGGTCCTGAGGACCGTGGCAGCCACACCATCTGTGCCGTGGTAACCGCCGAGTTCCTCGAGCACCAGCGTGGCATCGGCAACGACTTGAGCACACCGGTCCCCCAGTACCGGTTTCCCGGGCTGGTTCCCGGCGACCGTTGGTGCGTGACCGCCGTCAACTGGCTGCGGGCCCACCAGGAGGGCTCAGCCGCCTTCGTGGTGCTGGCATCGACCCATGAGCGGGCGCTCGAGATCGTCCCACTCGAGGCCCTGGTGGAGCACGCCGTCGACGTGCCGCCCAGCCCGTCGATGCTCGAGGGCTGAGGTCAGCCAGGGCGCTTCCGCAGTGCCCGCTTCAACACGGCGGCGTAAAGATCCAGGCCCTCCCGGTACAGGCGGGACTCTGGGCCCGAGGCGATACCCACCCGTTCGGGGATGATGCCCCAGATGGGAACCTTGGACTCGGTCCACCAGGCCACCGCCTCATCGAGGTCGTTGGTCCCGAGCCGTGCGGCGCACAGCACCACGCCGTAAGGGGTCTTGTCACCGATCATGTCGAGGGTGGCCACCACCCGCGAGTACTCGACCCCGCCGGCCCGGGTCGGGATCACCACCGCATCGGCCCGATCGATGGCAGCCCGGACGATGCGCTCATCGCCGGGCGGGGTGTCCACCACGGCCAGGCCCTCGTGCCCGGACATGGCACGAGACACGGTGCGCTCGGACGGAGCCTCGACCAGGTCCACACCATCAAGGGGCCGCTCTTCCATCCATTCCGCCGAGGACGCCTGACGGTCGGAGTCGACCAACAGGACGGGATCCCAGCCGCGCTCGACTGCCGCCGCGGCCAGATAGATGGAGGTGGTCGTCTTGCCCACCCCTCCTTTGACGTTGCTTACGACGACGTTCATGGCGGCCTCTTGCTCCTAGGGGTCCGGTCAGCTGATCGGGGAGCGACAGCACGCGCGACCTGTCGCCGACGATAGCCGAGATGAGGGCTACACTGACCAGGGAAAATGGACCAATTCGACGGGAGAATCCACGTGGCGGCAGGGCCGGGGCCCGAGGGTCCGCTCGTCTGGACATCGCCTGGGCTGGGACCATGGTCGTAGTCCCCGTCGATTCGGTCCGGGACGTCCCGGACCGCGACGTGCCTGCCACTCGGCCATGAGCGCCACCCACCAGCGCACCTGGTTGCGCCGGTTGATCCGCGTCGGCGGGGTGGCCGTCGTCATCGCCTGTGGCTACTTCGTGGTGCGCACGCTGGTCCACGACTGGCCGGCCACGCGTGCGGCCCTGGGCAACGCCCGGGCCGGATGGCTCGTGATCGGAGCGGTCTGTGCCGTGTCGGCCATGCTGTTGATGGCTGAGCGCTGGCGAGCTGCCATCATCGCCGTGGGGGGCGACGAGGTACGCCGCCACCGGGTGGTGAGTGCGTTCTACGTGGGCGAAGTCGTCAAGTACCTCCCCGGTGGCCTGTGGAGCGTTCTCGGGCGTGGCGAACTGGCCCGTCGCGACGGTCACGAGCGAGCGGTGGCCTACTCGAGCGTGGCGCTGTCCCTGGCCGCCTGCTATCTTGCCGCCGCCGGGGTGGCGCTCCTGCTGGCCGTGGTGTCCTTGGCCACCGGGCATGTCGACGCCCGGTGGTGGCCCGTCGTAGTGGTAGCCGCAGGCGGCCTCGCGCTGCTCCACCCCGCCGTCAATCGACGGCTCCTCGACCTCGCACGGCGACTGTCCCACCGGCGGCTGGACGTGGCCCTTCCCGACTGGTCCACCAGCCTGCGGCTGACGGCGACCTATGTGCCGGTCTGGCTGGCTGTGGCCGGCGCGGGTGTGTCTGTGGCCCTGGCCCTCGACCCCCATGCGCCGGTGCTGCGGGTGGCACTGGCGACGGTGGCTGCGTGGGTAGTCGGTTTTGCCACCCCCTCCCCCGGTGGGCTCGGCGTGCGCGAGGCGGTCTTCATCGCCACCGCCGGCATGCCCGACGGCACCGCGGCTGCCGTGGCCATCGTCTGTCGCCTGCTCTATGTGGTGATCGACGCGCTGGGTGCCGCCATCGGGTCGATCGTGCTTCGGGCCGGACGACCGCTGCCCACGGCGGTGACCGAGCCGACTACCCCGGTCGGCGCGAGTGACGCCGCGTGACCACGGCGACCACTGGGCGGGAGCCCGGCACCGTGTCCCCTGATCCGACGGAGGAGCCGCTCGAGACCAGGGCGGACGACCCTGAGGCGCGGACACCGGTCAAGGTGGTGGTCCAGGTCCCCTGCCTCAATGAGGAGGAGACGCTGCCGCTCGTGTTGGACTCCATCCCTCGGTCGATCCCCGGCGTCGACAGCATCGAGGTGATCATCATCGACGACGGTTCCACCGACAGGACGAGGGAGGTGGCCGAGGAGCACGGTGTCGATCACGTGATCGTGCACCGTCGGACCATGGGCCTGGCCCGCTCGTTCCATGACGGCGTGGCTCTGGCCCTCGAGCTCGGAGCCGACATCCTGGTCAACACCGACGGGGACAACCAGTACCCCCAGGGCCGCATCCCCGACTTGGTCCAGCCCATCCTCGACGGCACCGCCGAGATCGTCATCGCCGACCGGCAGACGGGCTCATCGAGCACTTCTCCCCGCTGAAGAAGGTCCTCCAGCGGTTCGGTACCTGGGTGGTCAACCGGGCTGCGGGCACCGACCTCCCCGATGCCGCCAGCGGATTCCGGGCCTACTCCCGGTACTCGCTGACCCGCCTCAACGTGGTCACCGAATTCAGCTACTGCATGGAGACCATCATCCAGGCTGGCAACAAGCGGATGGCCATGACCAGCGTGCCGGTCACCACCAACGCCAAGCTGCGCGAGTCCCGGATGTTCACGAACATCTGGCAGCACGTGTTCCGGTCCATGTCGGCCATCGTCAGGGCCTACGTGATGTACAAACCGAGGACCGTTTTCACCGCCTTCGGCCTCGTCTTCCTCATTGCCGGTCTGATCCCCTTCGTCCGCTTCGGCATCCTGTTCCTGTCCGACAGCCACCCCGGTGGGCACATCCAATCCCTGATCGTGGGGACCATCCTGTTGATCGGCGCGGCCCTGTCGGTGGTGCTCGGGGTCCTGGCCGACCTCATCCGGGTCAACCGGATCCTCCTCGAAGAGACGCTCGAGCGCGAGGCCAGGCGCTCCTGAGCCGAGGGTGTTAGCCGAGGATCGGTGCCAGGGCGTCGACCACGCTGACCTGCTCGGAGGTCAGGCGCCACCCAGCGGCTGCCACGTTGGCCCGGACCTGGTCAGCCCGGGTCGCACCGGCGATGACCGACGCCACCACGGGGTTGGCCGCCAGCCAGCCCACGGCCAGGTCCAGCAGGGTATGCCCGTGGTCGGCCGCCCACCGGGTCAAGGACTCGATCACGTCGAACTGCTCATCGGCGAGCATGCCGGCGGCACGATCGCCCCACCGCTGGAGACGGGTGCCGTCGGGTGGCGCCTCACCCCGGGCGTACTTGCCGGTGAGCAGCCCACTGGCCAGGGGAAAGAACGGGAGGTAGGCCAGGCCTAGGCGCTCGCACTCGGGGAGCACCTCGTACTCGTCCTGTCGGTGGAGCAGGTTGTAGTGGTTTTGCACACTGACGAACCGGGGTCCGCCGCCCGCTACGGCGTCTTCGGCCTCACGCAGCTGGTTGGCGGAGAAGTTGGAGCAGCCGATCTCTCGGACCTTGCCGTCCCGGACCAGCTCACCCAGCGTTCCGAGGGTGTCGGCGATCGGCGTACCGGGATCGGGTCGGTGGAGCTGGTAGAGGTCGATCCGATCAGTGCCCAGGCGCTGGAGACTGGCCTCGACCGCGGTGCGCACATACTCGGGACGGGCGCCGCCCAGGGTGGCCGACCCGACCGGACTACCGAACTTGGTGGCGATCACGACGTCGTCCCGACGGCTCCCGAGCGCACGACCCAGCCGCCCTTCGCTGTCGAAGTAGGAATCGGCGGTGTCGAAGAAGTTGATCCCCGCAGCCAGGGCAGCGTCCACCACCGGCGGGACCTCGTCCTCGTGCATGCCCATGCCGAAGTTGTTGGTGCCGAGGCCGACCAGGGACACCTCGAGGGAACCGATCCGTCGCATCTCCATGGTCGGTGTCTACCACCAGGCCTCCGGCCACCGCTCGTCGGGACAGTCCCCAGAATGCCCACCAGGCCGGCGGGTTGGGCGGGCCTGGCCCAGAGATGGCACGCTGTCCCCCCGATGGCCCTCCCGGCCCCGTTGCTCGAAAGGATCTCCATGGTTCGACGTCAGACCGAAGTGGCGACTACCCCCGGCGTTGAGGCGTGACGATGGGGCGAGTCGACGGCAAGGTGGCCATCGTCACCGGAGGTGCCGGAGGCATCGGCTCGGCGACGGCGCGGGCGTTGGCCCGTGAGGGTGCGTCCGTCGTGGTGGTCGACATCGATGACGACGGCGCCGCGAGGGTGGCGGCCGAGATCGAGGACTCCGGGGGTACTGCGTCCTCGGTGCGGGCCGACCTGTCCGAGGAGGCCGACGTGGTCACGGCCATCGCTGCCGCCGGCGACCGCTACGGGCGGCTCGACATCCTCCACAACAACGCCGCGCTCACCGACTCGGACTTCTTGTCCCGTGACACCCGGGTGACCGAGCTGTCCATGGACGTCTTCGAGCGGACCATGGCGGTCAACCTGCGGAGCCAGGTGCTCACCTGCAAGCACGCCATCCCCCTTATGGTGCTCACCGGCGGCGGGTCCATCGTCAACATGTCCTCGGGTGCATCGCTCAAAGGCGATCGCACACACACCGCCTACGGCGTGTCCAAGGCGGGTGTGAACACCCTGACCATGTACGCGGCATCCGGCCACGGCAAGCAGGGGATCCGCGTCAACACCATCGTGCCCGGCCTCATCGTCACCGACGCCGTGCGGGCCCACCTGACCGATGAGATCGTGGAAGCCCTGGGGCGGTCGACGCTGACCCCCTTCTTGGGGGAGCCGGACGACATCGCCCACCTGGTCGTGTTCCTGGCCTCGGACGAGTCCCGTTACATCACCGGGCAGATGATCCCCATCGACGGTGGGATGTCAGCCCACGTCGGGACCATCGGGGACGACTGACCGATCGGCACCGCGTCCGACCGGCACTGCGTCCGACCAGCACCGCATCCGTCGGGGGGGCGGTCAGCTGGGACCGAGCACATAGGCGCCCGTGTCGGGGTGGTGGTACCAGCCGCTCGAGGCCTGGGTGCCGCCGTCGACATGGATGGTCTGTCCGGTGATGTAGCTCGACAGCTGACCGGCGAGGAACACCGCAGCGCCGGCCATCTCGTCGACGTGGCCGGCGCGGCCCATCGGGACGGTCAGTCCGAAGTGCGCCTCGGCTCCCGGCGGGGCCACCGCCGCCATGCCCTCGGTGAGTGTGATGTCGGGGGCCAGCGCATTGACCCGGATGCCGTGGAGGGCGAGCTCCAGTGCGGCCGTCTTGGTGAAGTTGATGACACCGGCCTTGGCCGCAGCGTAGGCGGCGTAACCGGGGGCGGCCCGCACCCCTTCGATGGATGTCACGTTGATGATGCTCCCGCCGGACCCCATCTCGACCATGACGTGGGCCACCCGTTGTGTGCACAAGATGACGTGCTTGAGGTTGGCCCGGTAGAGGGCGTCGAAGCCGTTCACGGATGTCTCGAGCAGTGACGAGAAGAAGACGCCTCCGGCGTTGTTGACCAGGATGCTGGGCGTGCCGAGTTCCTCGGTGGTCCGTGCCAGGGCAACGTCGACCTCGTCGGGCTCTCGGACGTCGGTGGTGATGCCGAGGCCCCCCACCTCGCTGGCCGCAGACGAGCAGGTATCGGCGTCCCGCTCCCAGATGGCCACCGAGGCCCCAAAGGCGGCGAGGCCCCGAGCCACCCCCCGGCCGATGCCCGCGCCCCCTCCGGTGACGACGGCCACCCTGCCGTTGAGCAGCACTGATGTGGGATTCATGGACATATCGGCACCAGCCTTATAGGTTCAGGGGAAACAACTGTTATCAGGCCGTCGATGTCGGCCGGAGGGGGGAAGTATGCCAAGGATCGAGCCGATCCCGATGGACCAGCTGGCCGAGGAGCCCAGGCGCATCATCGAAGACGGGGTGGCCGACGGCACCTACGCCACGCCGGTGCCCCTCCAGATCTTCGCCTACCGCACCCAGCAGATCATCATGACCAGCCTGGCCCGTGGAGCCATGGGCAAGGGGAGCCTGTTGGGGGCACGGATCGTGGAGCTGATCCGCATCCGGAGCGCCCAGCTCGGTGAGTGCCAACCGTGCATGCAGTCCCGCAAGCACGACTCCATCACCGACGAGGACGTGGCCTGCCTGATCTCGCCGGGTCACTCCGACCTCACCGAGCAGGAGCGGCTGGCCGTCGAGTTCCTCGACCTGCTGTCGGCCGATCATCACGCCATCGACGACGAGGTCTACCGGCGGCTGGGCAAGGTCTTCACCGCCGCGCAGATCATCGAGCTGGGCTTCACCTGTGCCACCACCATGGGTACGCACCGATTCATCCACACGCTCGACGTGTTCGGGGACAGCCCGCCGGTCATCGCCTACGCCCCCGACCAGGTCGACACGGCCATCGCCGACGAGCCGACCCCGGTGAAGGCATGAGCGAGACCGTTCTGGTCACCGGCGCCACCGGCCTGGCCGGCGCCAATGTGTGCAAGCAGCTGATCGAGCGGGGGGACTCGGTGCGGGCCCTGGCCCGGGACGGGGCCGATACCGAGCCGTTGAGCGCGCTCGGGGTCGAGGTCGTCACCGGGGACATCACCGACGCCGATGATGTCCTGCGTGCCGCCACCGGCAGCGACGTCGCCATCCACTGCGCCGCCCTCCTGGGCGGGGCCAGCCAGGACCTGGCCGACTTCACCGCCGTCAACGTGAACGGCACCAAGCACGTGCTCGACGCCGCTGAACAGGTCGGCATGCGCCGGGTGGTGGCGGTCAGCACGGGCACCTTCTTCGATACCGCAGGGGGACTCGAGCGTGAGGATGCGCCGGTCACCAAGGAGCCGAGCTCGGATCCGTACACCATCACCAAGATGGCGGCCTTCGAGGACGCCATGGCCCGGGCAGCTGCGGGGCACGATGTGGTCAGCACCCATCCGGGCGCCATCTTCGGCCCGTCGCCGGTGGTGAGCAACGCCCTCGGCAAGACCAGCTTCAACCGGGTGCTGGTGTCGGCCCTCCGCCAACGTCTCACTGCCTACCTGCGCTTCCCGGTCAGCTGGGTGTTCGGCGACGACGTGGCCCGCGGCTGCATTCTGGCCCTGGACAAGGGTGTCTCCGGCGAGCGGTACATGCTCGATGGGCAGCCCGAGGATGTGGTCAGCATCGCCACGGCGTGCAGCCGGATCTGTGAGTTGGCCGGACTGGACCACCGGGTCGAGGACATCCTGCCCTCGGACGACCCCGAGGTGGCCAAGGTGTTCGGGCCGACCCTGGTGGCCATCGCCGCCAAGGCCGCGTCAGAGCGGCCCTCCCGTCGCAAGCTCACCGACTCGAAGACCTACAAGCGGATCGGCTACGACCCGATCAGCCTCGACGACGGGTTGCGCCAGACCACCGAGTGGCTGCGCCTCATCGGCAAGATCGACTGAGGCGATCAGTACCGAGGGGCCACGTTGCCGGTGGGCCTCAGCCCGTCACCTGGACCTCGACATCCACTGGAGGCAAGGCCACGCCCTGGGCTGTCCGGAGACGGATCTGGAGCCGGTGGTCGCCGGGAGTCGAGGCACTGATGATCAGCACTTGCGTTGGCGGTGTCCCCTCGGCGGGGCCGGACTCCAGTTGTCCCCCACCGGGCGAGACGTTCAGGCCGGTGCCGGTGGCCTGCCACTCCACCCTCGACGGGGCGGCCTGGGCTGACTGCACGCCGAGCCGGAGGGTGCCGGGTTGGTGGAGGGCGACCGTTGTCTCCCCGTCAGGAATCGTGAACCCGACAGCCGGAAGACGGCCGGTGCCGTAGGACGGGGGGCTGGCGGTCGGTGCAGCGGCCCAGCCAGGATCGGGAGTGTCGGACAGCCCGTAGGTGAGCGTCCCACCGGTGGCCACGACTGACGCCGGTAGCCAGGGCTGGCACCAACCGGTGGCGGTCGCCCGAGGCGACGACGGGGTGGAACGGCACACGGATGCGGCCGATCTCGCTACGCCGGTGACTTCCAGCGAGTGGACGTACGGGGTCGTCGCCGATGCGGCCGGCGCCGTCGTGACCAGGTGGTGACCGTCGGGCAGGGTCAGGTCGACCTTGGGGAACAACGGGCTGGCCAGCGCCAGGTCGGCGCTTCCCGGGGTCACCGGGTACAGGCCCATCGCCGCCCACACGTACCACGAGGACAGCGCCCCGAGATCGTCGTTGCCCGGCTCGTCGACGGGACCGTCGGCGTACAGGGAGGTAGCGATGGCGCGGACCACCGCCTGGGTCCGGAACGGTGCACCGAGGTAGTCGAACTCCCAGGGTGCCCCGAGGCTGGGCTCATTGCCGGACCAGTCGAATGGGTGATCCCGCCCGACGTTCAACTGGCTGACGTACGCATCGAGCACCCGTACCGCAGCGGCATTGCCCCCGAGCAACGCAGCCAATGCCGACAGGTCCTGAGGCGTTGACCAGGTGTACTGCACGGCGTTGCCCTCTTCGAAGCCGATCTCTCCGCCCGCTTCGAGGCGGGAGGTCTGGAAGGCCGGGCCGGGTGGGAAGCTCCCGTCGTCGTTCCGGCCCTGAAGCGAACCGGTGGAGGGATCGAACAGGTACTCCCAGTTGTGCGCCCGTTGCATCATCGACTGCTCAACGGACCGATTCCCGAGGGCGGCAGCCATCCGGGCGATCGCGAAGTCGTCGAGGGCGTACTCGAGGGTGCCCGACGCACCCATGGAGTAGTCGATGGAAGTCAGATCGAGAGAACCGGCGTCGATGTAGTGCTGGGCCAGGTACTGGGAGAGATACTGACGTTCGATCTCCAGTCCGTGCCCGGTCTCGTTCCGGGTGGCACCCTTGACCATGGCCGCCAGTGCCTTCCGGGTGTCGAAGCCGCGGACACCGAAGGCATAGGCCGAGGCGATGATGGGGTCGGCCGAGTCCCCGTTCATCTGAGACTCGTCGCCGTCCACGATGGCCCACTTGGGCAACCAGCCGCCCTGGGTGGCGTCATCGACCAGCGACTGCACCATGGCCCCCGCTGCTCCCCGGTCGACGATGGAGACCAGCTCGATCTCGGACCGGTAGATGTCCCACTCGGAGAAGTTGGCGTAGTGGGCTCCCGGTCCGGCGTCGTGCACCCGGCCGTCGGGGCCGAGGTAGGCGCCATCGTCGTCACTCACCACGTTCGGGAACAGCAACGAGTGGTAGAGGGCGGTGTAGAAGGTGTGCTGCTGGGCGGTCGTCCCACCCCCGATGCGTGCCCGTCCGAGTAGGGCATTCCAACGGCTGGTGGCCAGGGCCTCGACGTGACCGAGCGACCACCCTGGATCCTCGTCCGCCAGGTTGACGGCGGCGTCGTGATCGCTGACGAACGAGATCCCCACCTTCATCAACACCACGGGGTCCTCGGTGGTGTTGAACGTGACGTACGCCCCGCAAGTTGGACCCGCACAGGCGGGGGTCCCCGGCGAGACGGTGGTGCCACTCCAACTGCCCGACGACGAGAATGGTCGGTCGAAGCGAGCCGAGAAGTAGAGCGTGTAGCCGGTGCCGGTGCCGCAGAACCCGCCGCTGGTCACCTGTCCACTGATCACGTTGTGGCCGGAAACCACGACTTTCGACGCCGTGGCCGGATTGGCGCTGTCCCCGACCTTGAACAAGACATTCGCACTGGCGGTACGCGGGAAGGTGAACCGGGAGATCCCGGTCCGGGTGGTGGTGGCCAGCTCGGTACTGATAGGCGGAGACCCGAGGACCACCCCATAGCGGCCTGGGGCTGCCTGCTCGGTGGCGTGCGAGAAGCCCGCCGTCGTGCTGGCCGGGTCGGGGCCGACAGGCCCGGCCGTGGGCAGGATCGGCACGTCGCCGTAGCTGGCACAGCCGGTGCCACTCAGGTGGGTGAGGCTGAACCCGCTGAGCTGGGAGTCCGCCCGGGAGTATCCACCGCCAGAGCCGACCGTGTCCGGCGTGGTGTCCGGGCTCCACTGCATCATGCCAAAGGGCACATCGGCACCGGGGAACTCACCGATCGCCCCAGGGGCGACCGGCCCAGTTCCCGTGCCGTCCAGTGGGCGGACCAGCTTGCTGGGATCACCCACGAGGGCCGGCTTGGTCCCATCGCCCGTCCCCGACGCTCCCGCCATAGTCGGCCCAACGCCGAGGGCGAGGAGCAGGGACGCGGCGAGACTCAGGACCAGCGCGGGCGTCAGCGTCCTCCGCCTCATCGAGTCCCACTGTAGAGGGGAGCTCCAACTGCTGGGGCGGACTGAGACAGGGCCACTGGGTGGCGGCCACACACGGGAGGACTGACCTGAGAATGTTCACCGCCGTGGAAGGATCTGGTGATTCGACGGACCGATGGATGGGTAGCGGGCAGCTCCTCGCCGGTCGAGGCACACGGTGAACCTGCCCAGATCGGTGTCCCACCAGGGGATCGATGGCGGGCCGGGGTGCTGTGATTGCACCTGTGACAACCGATCCGTTGGGTCCAGCTATTCTCGGCGGGCACCCGGGGGTGTAGCTCAGCTGGTAGAGCGCTACGTTCGCAATGTAGAGGCCGAGGGTTCGAGTCCCTTCACCTCCACTCGGTGGCTGGACCAGCCTTTTCGCTATGACGATCGGAGAGTGCCCGAACCCAGCTCAGCGCTACTCTTCCAGGGATGTCACAACGTCCCGCAGCCACCATGTGCTCGCTCGGCCGGGCATTTCCGAACAGCTGAACTTCCAGAATCGGCGGGGACAGGCGAAGCCCTACCAGCTTCGACAGCTCTCCTTGGTGCAGCGGTACGATCTGATGATCGAGGAGGACAAGTGAGCACGCTGGCCGATCCCATCAACGTTTTTTGGAGTGCCGAGGACGAGGCGGGGGTGGCAGACGCGCCTGATCTGACCTACTGCTCGGCGCTCGGCGACACCCCGCACGAAGCTGTGGCCGAAGTCGAAGTCGCCATTTGAAGCGTGGGTTGAGGCAGCCACCTCCAGCGGCCGGGTGGTTCCTCAGCCGTCTGTTCGGATTGCACAGGCCTGGTAACCCCAGCCTGATCGGCCTCGTTCAAGTCAGCCGGAGTTGGGAAACGTCGCGCAGGCTGACCACCGGACCGGTGATGATCGGACCCCGGTTCCTATTGTTTCTCTTCACCTCCACTCGGTGGCTGGACCTGCCTGTTCGACATGAAGATCGGATGGCACGCGAGGCCACGGTCGACGCGGCTCTCCCGTGAAGGTCACGACGTCCCGTTCCATGAGACCAGCCAGAATCCTCGTCAACACTGGAGAGTGGCACGCACTCACGATCGGCCCTTCGGGTCGCGAACGGAGCAACTCATGAAAGGGGCGTTGTTCAGCCGGTTCGGTGGCCCGGAGGTCCTCGAGATCGTGGAACTTCCGGACCCGCACCCAGGCCCTGGTGAGGTCCGGATTGCCGTACATGCCGCTGGCGTCAATGCCAGTGACTGGAAAAAGCGCCAGGGCCTGATGGACCAGCACCTACCCCAGACATTGGGCTACGAGGCGGCCGGGATCGTCGACGAATTAGGTGAGGGTGTCACGGACACCGCCATCGGAGACCGAGTGTTTGGGTTCAGCGGAGACGGTGCTGCCCAGGCGGAACTGACGGTACTGACTTCCTGGGCACCGATGCCGCCCCCGCTCAGCTTCGCAGGAGCCGCCGCGCTGCCTTCCGCGGTCGAGACAGCCGCACGGGCCCTGGACCAGCTGACGGTTGCGAGGGGAAGTACCTTGCTGATCAGCGGCGCGTCCGGGACGGTCGGCAGCGCCGCCGTCCAACTCGCCGTTTCCCGTGGTGCCCGAGTGATCGGATCCGGCAGCCCCGCCACACACGACCATCTGCGCACGATCGGCGCCGAACCCGTCGCCTACGGCGAGGGTCTGGCGGAGCAGGTTCATAGGCTGGCGCCTGACGGTGTCGACAGGGCGCTCGACGTCGCCGGGAGCGGCATCCTCCCCGAGCTCATCGAGCTCGTGGGCGACGCGGACAACGTCATTACGATTGCCGACATGGCCGGAGCCCGGCAGCATGGTGTGCGATTCAGTCGCGGCGACTCTGGGCGCGCTCTCTACTCGCTCGCTCTGGTCGGCGATCTGGTCGAGTCCGGGAAGTTCTCACTCCCGGTCGGACAAACGTTCCCGTTGGCCGAGGTGGACGAAGCGCACCGCATCGGCGAGGCCGGTCACGTGCGCGGCAAGCTCGTGCTGGTTGTCTCCTGACCAAGCTTGCCCCCAGCTCGCCATTCCCCGAGCGGCACGGTCATGGTCAGCGGGCGCCAGCGAGAGGTTCAGCTTTCAGCAAGCCGGTACGACCTCACGGCATCTGTGGCGCAGGATCTTGGTAGGTGGAGGCCAAGGTGGCGATCCACCCTTGGTCGGCCAGTGGATCGTTCAGCTCGTGAACCGCGACCCGGCGAATAGCCAGATCCTTCTGGAAGAGCTCCACGACTGCGTCGAGGGTGAGCGGGTCGTCACCACGATCGTGGATCTCCGCTTCCTCGCCGTTGGCGAAGACGTCGGCCTTCCACGAGATGGTGATGCGTACCTCGTCATCGTCGAAGTGGGCCTGGGTGGTCCCGTGGGCATCGTGGACGTCCCAGCCAGATTCACCTCGGAGGAGTCGGGACTCCCGCGTGAGCCCCTCGGGCATGGTGGTGCCCGGGGCACCGAGCGCGGCCACACCGTGAAAGGTGAACTCGTTGTCGGCCAGCACGCTTACGTTGTCGTAGGGGGAGCGCTCCACGGCCATGGGACCCTCGGGGCCCTCTGGCCAGTAGTGGAAATCGCCCCCAGTGCCTGTGTAGAACCACGACACCGCCGTGGTGATCTTCGTCCGCCATGCCTCGAAGAGCCCGGAGGTCTTCATCGTCTTGAGGAGCCACACTGGCTGTGTCGCTCTCGTGAAGCCTCGAAACGCCGGGATGTCCAAGTGCGGTGGGAACGCGAACGGCGTCGGACCCATGATGTTGACGTACACGGCCTGTGGTCGAACTACCGCATCAGCTCCCCCACCGAGTTGCTGGGCCCCATGAGCGAACCGTTCATTGGCCAGAATGGCCTCGGCCCCGGGCACAAGCACCTGCGACTCTCGAGCGAAGTCTTGGCGGAACCAGGGCGGGGTGAACGAGACCGGCTCGCGACCAAGGGCCGACATCTCGGCGTCGCTGGCGGCGTAGTTGGCCAGGGGCCAGAACGGACCGGCGCTCCGAATCAGGTCGACGATTCCGGCCGGATCGTCCCAAACGGGACTCAAGCGAAGTGCGGTTGCTCCCATGACGCGCTCGGTGACCATCGTGCAGAGAAGTCTGCCACGCCTCGCCAGAGGCGGGCCAGAGCCCGGATCGCCGCAAGGTCAGCCGACCGCGAACCTCGCCAAGGTGGCTCGTGCCACTGAGACTGGTCGAGCTGTGACCTCACCTGACGCTGTCTCGACCCCAATGGATGTCGATACGACAACCCCCCCGTCCCAAGCATCGAAGGAGCGCCGTCCGCCGAGGCCCTTGTTCCGATACCACCTCAGCCCTACTGGCCGAGCTGCCTGGCCATGAGCTCGATGAGCTTCTCGAGCCCCCGGAAGGGACGGACCAAAACCGTGAACTCGACCAGTTGGTCGTCGTCGTTCCACCGCATCAGGTCGATCCCTTGCAGGAAGGTACCGTCGAGCTCGGCTTCGAACTCCAATACGGCAGAGTGATCGTTGTGCCATTCCTCGACGTAGCGCACGGTCGGGCCGAGCACGGCCATGGCCGCCGTCAGATATGCGGTGGTCAACTCCTTGCCCTCCTGGGGGGCGAAGACGGCGGGCGACCGGAACACGACCCCGTCGGCCAACAGGTCGTCGAGCAGGGCCGGATCGCGAACCTCGACCGCTTTGTGCCAGAGAGCGACCGCTGCGGGTCGTGGTCCGAGAGGCGCCATCGCGCTACTTGGTGGCCGCGTCCTGCTTGAGCGCCGACTTCACCAATGTCCCTTGCTGTTGGGCTGTGAGGGGCACTGCGGGCACCGACGTCGTCGTCGAGCTACTCGTCGCCTTGACGTTGGTGTCCAACGCCACGAGCTCGAGGAGCTTGCCCCGCTGCCAATAGATGGCATACGTCGATCCGGAGGCCGCCCGCTCGATGGCTGCGGTTCCCAGCTGCTTGGGAGGCTTCATGGACGCCGCCGCCGTCCCGACGCTCTTCTCCTTTTTGAGTAGTGCCGCTGCCACCTTGGTGGACTTGCACACCAGGACCTGGGAGATCAGCCCCGTGGACCCACTGGCATCCTCGAACGCCACCTGGGCGCCCTTGGCGCAGCCGGTCACACCGGTCTTCGAGCTGGTGACAGGCTTGTCTGCGGTCTTTGTGAAACCGAGATGCTTCGCCTCTGCCGCGGTCAGGAGCCCTTTTGCCGGCGATGTGGTCACCGACTGTGTTGACGCCGCCGCCGGAAGGCTCACAAACGCCGATGCACCGATCGACGAGAGGACGATCACGACCCCTCCTGTCAGGAGTTTTCCTCTATGGGGCATCAAAAAACCTTTCGTAGGCACAGGGGGATCACCCGAAGGACCGTAGCGTGCTGGCTGCGTCTTGCGCCCGCGCCCCTACTGGAGGAGGCGGGTGAACCAGAACACCCCGGCCACCACGAGGGCCACTCCGAGGACAACGGGCAGCCTGCCGTGGACTTCGCCGAACCCGATCTGGATGGTTACGCACGCCGCGCGAAGGCGACCAGGATCCGGCGCCCGTAGCCTTGGCTCGGTTCGTGCACCGGCTCGGGTTCATCCTCGGCTGGGCCGTAGCCGTGCTCGTCAATCACTGACCCGCCATGAGATCAAGGCCCGCCGACCGAGACATCACCCGCGCAACTATCGCTCAGGCTCTCCCTGGGCCCCACGCACCAACCGACCCGGCAGTGCGCCGGTGGCGACCCCACCTGCGGTGGTCTCGGTGCCACCCACGAAGGTGTGGAGATACCCGTCAGCACGCTGGTCGAATCGACTGGCTCCCGCCGGCAGGTCGGCGACGAGGACCGGACGTCGGACTTGTACGGCGGCAAGGTCGATGACATTCAGGTCGGCCCGGTACCCCGTGGCGATGACCCCCCGATCGTTGAGGCCGACAGCCTGAGCGGTCGATCGGGACTGCTGGGCCACCACCTGCTCGAGTCCGAGGTGCTCATGGGCTCGGTCCCTGCCCCACAGGGCCAGGAGCGTGGTGGGGAAGCTGGCGTCACAGATCATCCCGACGTGGGCACCACCATCCGAGAGTCCCGGGATCGAAAGCTCGTGGGCCAGCATCTCCCCCACCGCGTCCAGGTTGCCGTCGGAAAAGTTCATCACTGGCGTGTACAACAGGGTGCTCCCGTGGTCCCTCACCAGCAGGTCGTAGACGAGCGATTCCGCTGTGACTCCTTGGCGACGCGCCCGTTGCGCCAGGCTCGTGGTGGGGTCCGGCTCGTAGTCGGGTGGGTCGGCCATCTCGAACAACCGCTCGGACTGGGCGGACATCCCACCGGGTGTCTCCGCCGCCTCGGCCAGGATCTGCTCCCGCAGCGTCGGTTCCGCCAGTCGGGCCAGGGTCGCCTCGAGGCCCAGTCCACTGAGCTGGCGAAACGACGCCAGACCGATGAACGGATGCAGCCGGCACGACAGACCCTGGATGATGCCGATGGCACGCGCCGCCACCTGGGCGCGGACTGTGTGGCCGTCGGCCTGGGCCGCCTCGAGGTGCCCGAGCAGAACCCGCCACCGGTCCGGAGAGCTCGGGACCTGCATGACCGAGACCGACAGCGGTCGCCCCGAGACCTCCATCATGGCTCGGAGCATGGCGAACTCCGCGTCGGGGTCATCGAAGTCGGAGATGAGCTGAATGACTCCGGCACCCGTGGCTCCCATCGCCGAGACGATGCCGCACAGCTCCTCGCGGGCGGCGGCATAGGTCGGCGTGAGTTCGCCCTGCTTCGTCCGATGATTGAGGGTGCTGGCCGTGCTGAAGCCGAGCGCCCCGGCCTGCACCCCCTCGTGAGCCAACCGGCCCATCTCCAGCACGTCCTCGGCCGTCGCCGCCTCTCGTCGTGCGGCACGCTCGCCCATGACGTGGAGTCGGAGGGGCGCATGAGGGACCTGGGTGGCCACGTCCACGTCGTAGTGCCGTCGGTCGAGGGCATCGAGATAACTCGGAAAGGAGTCCCAGTCCCACGCCAAGCCGGCGTGGAGGGCGGTGCCAGGAATGTCCTCCACGCCCTCCATGAGGTCGATCAACCGCTCGTGGTCGGTCGGGCGCACCGGAGCGAACCCGACACCGCAGTTCCCCATCACGACCGTCGTGACACCGTGCCACGTCGACGGGGTGAGGGTCGAGGACCAGGTGGCCTGCCCGTCGTAGTGCGTGTGGATGTCGACGAATCCGGGCGCGACCACGGCTCCGTCGGCATCGATCTCACGGCGGCCGGACCCGCGCACCTGGCCGACATCGACGATGGTGCCATCGAGTACCGCGACGTCAGCCGTTCGCCGGGCCGCGCCGGTCCCGTCCACCACCTGGCCACCACGGATCACGAGATCGAATTCAGGCAATGGAACCCCCTACGACGCCCGGCACAGCCAGTCTCCCCTCCGGGGCTGCCCCTGTGCTGGGATCATCTTGGTATGCTAGCTTAGAATTCCAGTTTAAACTGTAAGTCTCACCGTAGTTTTCTAGTTAATGGAGCGCCGTGCGCAAGGTACCCGAGGACATGGCCACCAAGCTGATGGCCGCCGCCGACCTCTTCGCCGAACGAGGCCTCGACGGCACGAAGACCGACGACATCGCGGCCGTGACCGGCGTCCCCAAGGCGACCATCTATTACTACTTCGACGGGAAGGAGCAGGTCCTCTCGTTCATCTTCGGGGTCGTTCTCGACGCCGTCGGCTCGGCGGTAGCGACGGCCATCAAAGGCCCGGGCGACCCCGCCCAGCGGCTCCAGGGGCTGATAGCCGCCCACCTCGAGGTGTTCGCCCGCTTCCCGGCGGCGAGCCAGGCCCTTGTCTTCGACCTCGGTCGAGCGGCGCGTCAGCCCGAGGTCGCCGTGCGGTCGGATGCCGCCTTCATCACTCCGGTGGCGTCCCTGCTGACCGAGGGAGCGGCGGACGGGACGTTCCGGACGGTGGTCCACCCCAAGCTGACCGCCGTCGCCATCCTCGGTGCCATCACCACCACCGCGGTGAATGTCTTTGCGCTCGACAATGACCCGCCGCTGGGCGAGTTGACCGAGGTCATCTCGTCGTTCGTCCTCGGCGGGATCGGAGCCGGATCGTGACCACAAGGGAGGCCGAGGCCTCAGCACTAGTTGTCGGAGGCGCCTCGGGCATCGGGGCCGCCGTCGTTGAGGCCTACCGGAAACAGGGCATCCCGGTGGTGGTCTGGGACATTGCGAACGAAGCCGACATCCACTGCGATGTAGCGGATCCGGACTCGGTGGACGATGCACTGCAGGCGACTGTCCGGCGGTTCGGCCTTCCCCGGTGGACCACCGTCACCGCAGGAATCGGCCATGGGGGACTCCTGCTCGACGAGAGCGTCGAGGCGTGGGACCAGGTGATGGCTACCAACGTCCGGGGCCCGTGGCTCGTTCTCCGTGGGGTGGCCAACGCGCTGATCGAGGCCGGCACGGGTGGATCCTTGGTGGCAACGTCCAGTATCAGTGCCCATCTCTCTGACCGCTCGATGGGTCTCTACTGCGCCTCGAAAGCGGCCTTGAGCATGGTCGTCCGGGTGGCGGCGTTCGAATGGGGACCCTCCGGCATCCGGGTCAATGGCGTGGGGCCGGGGGTGACCGCCACCCCCATGCTGGGTCGGGCACCAGTCGACTCGGGCTGGCTGGCGTCGGTGGCCGGCCGCACCCCTCTCGGCCGCCTCGGACAACCCCAGGACATCGCCGCGGTAACGCTCGCCGTCCACGACCTCGAGTGGGTCACCGGACAGATCATCGACTGCGACGGTGGCCTGTCGCTCCACAGCCCGATCGACTCGTTCGGTGAGGTAGGGCGACCATGAGGACACAGGGCTCCCGACGGCCACCCCGGGTCGTGATCGTGGGTGCCGGGTTCGGCGGCATCGCCGTGGCCGTCAAACTGAAGCGGGCAGGATTCGACTCCTTCACGATCGTCGAGCAGTCGAGCGGGATCGGCGGGACGTGGTGGGACAACCACTACCCCGGGGCCGAGGTCGACGTGGGCTCCCATCTCTATTCGTACTCCTTCAAGCGGAGCGACTGGAGCCGCACCCACGCCCGCCAGACCGAGCTCCAGCAGTATCTCGAGGAGGTCGTCGACCAGTTCGGCCTCCGCTCCCATCTCCGCCTCGAGACCAGGGTGCGAACGGCCACCTGGGACGAAGCGGCACACCGCTACGAGATCGAGTTGGCCGACGGCGAGACACTGCAGAGCGAGCTCCTGGTCAGTGCGGTCGGGTTGCTCAACGTCCCTCGCTATCCCGACTGGCCCGGGCTCGAGACCTTCGCGGGCCCGGCGTTCCACACCGCCCGCTGGGAGCACCACCACGACCTGACCGGCCAGCGGATCGCCATCGTCGGCACCGGTTCGACCGCATCGCAGGTACTCCCCGCCATCGCTCCCATCGCCGGCCATGTGACGCTCTTCCAGCGGGAGCCGGGGTGGGTCATCCCCAAGGGCGACCGCGACTTCAGCGACGAAGAGCGGGCCAGCTTCTCCGGGCTACTGGCCTACCGCAGGGAGCGGCTGCGGCTCTTGTGGCAGCTCGAGCGGGGGCAGCTGCGCGGCAGCATCCATCGACCCGGCACCAAACTCAACACCCTCCGCCAACAGCAGTGCCTCAGTTACATCAACTACGTCTTCAAGGATCGACCCGACCTGCGCGAGGCGGTGACACCCGACTATCCCTACCCGGGAAAGCGGCCCATCCTGACTGGCACCTTCTACCCGGCGCTGCTCCGACCCAATGTCGAGCTGGTGTCCCACGCGGTGGCGTCGGTCACGCCAACAGGCGTGGTGGACACGACGGGCGCCGAGCACGCCGCCGACGTCCTCATCATGGCCACGGGATTCCAGCCGGCGAACTACCTGGCGTCCCTCGACGTCGTGGGCCGCGACGGTCGCACGCTGCGCGATTGGTGGCAGGGCGAGCCGGCCGCCTTCCTCGGGCTCACTGTGCCGGGATTCCCGAACTTCTACATGCTGTACGGCCCCAATACCAACGGGGGTGAGATCATCTCCCACCTCGAGCGTCAGGCCGAATACGTGGTGCGTGCCGTCCGCCGGCTGGCCCGGGGACGGATCACCGCAACCGAGGTCCGACGGCGACCCTACGAGATCTACAACCGATGGATCCAGCGGAGCATGTCCAAGACGGCCTGGGCCATGGCCAACAACTACTACACGTCGCCCTCGGGCCGGGTGGTCACCCAGTGGCCCTATGGGTCGCTGGCCTATGGCGCCCTCACCACACTGCTCGGCCCGGTGTTTGAATCCGGTCGTCGCCGGCCCACCGGTCAGTCTCACGGACCACCCTCGCCGGCGGGTCAGACGGCGCAGGCCACCTCAGCCGAATAACGTTCCCCATCAGTCCGGTCAGAGCAGTCAGCCCACCGGGCGCCACACCGCAAAAGGAGAATCGACATGACCGACATCATGCAGGGTGTTCGCATCCTCGAAGTGGCAGAGCACACCTTCGTGCCTGCCGCATCGGCCATCCTGGCCGACTGGGGTGCGGAGGTGATCAAGGTCGAGCACGTCGAGCGCGGCGACGCCATGCGTGGCCTGGCATCGAGTGGCGTGATGGCCATGGGGGGTGACGTCCACGTCCTGTTGGAGCACTCCAACCGGGGCAAGAAGAGCATCGGTATCGATCTCACGTCGCCCAAGGGGATCGAGGTGGTCTACAAGCTCGCTGCCACCTGCGATGTGTTCCTCACCAACAAGCTCCCAGGGGTCCGCAAGCGGCTCCATGTGGAGCTCGAGGACATCCGTGCACACAATCCCAACATCATCTATGTCGCCGGTACCGGGGGTGGCGAGCGGGGTCCTGATGCGGATCGGGGTGGCTACGACTTCCTCAGTTACTGGTGCCGGGGCGGTAGCGCCATGGGATCCACTCCTCCGGATGCCGAGGGGTTGGTGGGCCAGCCCGGGCCCGGCTACGGGGACTCCATCGGCGGCATGACCATCGCAGGCGGGATCATGGGGGCGCTGTTCCATCGGGAGCGGACCGGCGAGGCCGTCACCGTCGATGTGTCGCTCCTCGGCGTCGGCATGTGGGCCATGAGCCCTGCCGTCGCCCTCTCCCTCCAGATGGGCTTTGCGTGGCGACCGCCTGCTTCGGGGTCTTCGGGCGGGGGGCCGTCCAATCCTCTGGTGGGCACCTACAAGACCGAGGACGGTGCGTTCTTGGCCCTCACCTGTCTGCAGGGATTCCACTACTGGCCCGGTGCGTGCCGGGCCATCGGGCGCGAGGACCTCATCGTCGACGAGCGCTTCACGACCCACGAGCTGCTGGCGGCCAACGCCGATGCAGCCCGGGGCATTCTGACCACCGTGTTCGCCTCGGCCCCGGTGGCCGAGTGGCGTGAGCGCCTGTCCAGCTTCGACGGCCAGTGGTCAGTGGCCCAGGACAGCCTCGAGGTGGTGAGCGATCCACAGGTGAAGGCCAACGGGTACGTCCTGGAGACCACCAATGCCGCCGGCGTGCCGTTCAGCCTCGTCACCACGCCCGTCCAGTTCGACGGGGCACCGGCCACCCCGAAACGCGCCCCGGAGTTCAATGAGCACTGCGATGAGGTATTGGCCAGTCTGGACTACGACACCGAGACAGTCGTCGGACTGAAGGTGGAAGGGGTGGTGGCCTGATGCACTCCCCTCAGCGGCGATGGAGAGAACAGCAGTGATGCGGGAGCAGCGACGGTCGCGTCGCATCGCCATGACTCCCGATGAGCGGGACGCGTTCCTGGTCGAGGAGCGCACATGCCGGGTCGCCACGACCGGCCCGACCGGACCCCACTGCACTCCCCTGTGGTTCGTCTGGGACGGCGAGACGATCTGGCTCAACTCGATCGTGGCCAGTCAACGGTGGACCGACATCGAGCGGGAGCCCGTGATCAGCGTGCTGGTCGACGCCGGGGTGGATTTCGGGGAGCTCCGCGGCGTGGAGATCAGGGGTCGGGCCGAGGGGGTCGGCGAGGCTCCGCGGACCGGCGACCCGTGCGACGAGCTGGTCGAGCCGGAGCGGCTGTTCGGTGACAAATACGTTGGGGGTACCTTCTTCCACGACGGGCGCCACGCCTGGCTCCGTGTCGTACCCGAGAAGATCGTGAGCTGGGACTTCCGGAAGATGGGTCTGGCGTGATCCCAGGCGTCGACCGGCAGTGGGCGCGGCCACCGGAACGAACTCGGTCAGGCGACGGATCATGAGCCGCCCGCTGCCCAAGATCACTCCGGAGAACGAATTCTTCTGGACGTCGGGCGCCGACGGCACTCTGCGCTTCCGGAAGTGCGGACAGTGTGAGGCGCTGCAACATCCGCCGGCACCGATTTGCCGGACCTGCGGGTCGGACGAGCTGGCGCCCGCTCCGGTGGCCGGCACCGGCGTGGTGGTCGGATTCACCGTCAATGAACAGCCATGGAGCCCCGACTTCCCCCCGCCGTACATCGTGGCGATCGTGGCCATCGATGAGGACCAGCGGGTCCGTCTGACCACCAACCTGGTCGACGTCGAGCCGGGATCGGTGACCGTCGGCCAACGGGTCGAGGTGCGCTTCGAACACGTCGACGACGTCTGGCTGCCGGTGTTCACACCTCGGGCCGACGACACCAGTGAGGGGCCGGTACCGCCCGACGAGCCGGTCGGAGCCCACGTGCGTCCCATGGCCCGGGCCGACAAGTTCGAGGACCGGGTGGCGCTGACCGGGATCGGCATGTCCACCATCGGGCGGCGGCTGGGCGTTGACCCACTGGCACTGACCGTGGAGGCATGCCGGAAGGCGGTGGCCGATGCCGGCCTGACCATGGCCGACATCGATGGCCTCTCCACCTACCCCGGCAGCCCTGCTGCGGGCGGCCACTCCGAGGGCGGGGTGACCGCCCTGGAAGAGGTGCTCCGTGTCCGGCCCACCTGGTTCAACGGCGGCATGGAGACCCCTGGCCAGGGCGGGTCGGTGGTAGCGGCCATGTTGGCGGTCGCCGCCGGGCTGTGCCGTCACGTCCTGTGCTTCCGGACGGTCTGGGAGTCGACGTGGACGGACCGGATCCGCCGTCAACCTCCGTCGGCGCCAGCCGCCGGCCAGCGAGTGGAGGGCGACTTCATGGCGTGGCGACTTCCCTACGGCGCCATGAGCGCCGCCAACTGGATCGCCATGAATGCCTCTAACCACTTCCACCACTACGGCACCACCCGCGAGGCGCTGGCCACCATTGCTGTCAACGCCCGCACCCACGCCGGACTCAACCCCGACGCCGTCTACCGGGAGCCTCTGACCCGGGAGGAGTATTTCGAGGCCCGCATGATCTCGAGCCCGTTCGGCCTCTACGACTGTGATGTCCCCTGCGACGGCTCCATCGCCATCGTCGTCTCGGCCGTCGACGCCAGCCGTGACCTGGCCCACCCGCCGGTGCTGGTCGAGGCCGTAGGCACCCAGATCATCGACCGGGTGAGTTGGGACCAGGGCACCCTCAGCCACGAGCCCCAGACCCTTGGGCCTGCAGCGCATCTCTGGTCGCGCACCACACTCGGCCCCGACGACGTCGACGTGGCACAGCTGTACGACGGATTCACGTTCAACTGCCTGAGCTGGATCGAGGCATTGGGATTCTGCGGCATCGGCGAGGCGGGTGAGTTCCTCTCGGACCCCACCCGGATCGCGCTCGGGGGCGACCTTCCCCTCAACACCTTCGGAGGCCAGCTGTCCGCGGGTCGCACCCACGGCTACGGCTTCATCCACGAGGCCATCGTGCAGCTTCGGGGCGATGCCGACGCTCGCCAGGTCGAGGGAGCCCAGGTCGCGGTGGTGTCGACCGGGGGCGGCACGCCGGGCGGCTGCTTCCTGCTGACCGCCGACCACTGAGACAGGACCTACGCAGTCCACCGTCATCCCGGTGCTCACCGGGGAGGAGACCCACCGTGAAGATCCACCACACCGCCATCGGCACTGCCGACGTCGACACCAGCCTGCGTTTCTGGCGTGACGGGCTGGGCTTCGTCCAGCAGATGGACGGCCACTTCGAAGGGGACTGGCCCACCTTGTTCCACGCGCCCGAATCCTCCTTGCGCTCCGTCTTCCTCGGTGACCCGTCGGAGACCGAGTCGGGAATCGTCGAGCTGGTCGAATTCTCCGGAGGCATGGAGGACCCATCGCCGGCATCACCGCGACCTGGCGTGGGGTTCTTCCTCGTGTCGGTGTTCACCGACGTGGAGACCACTTTGGAACGACTGTCGACCCAGGGCTTGGGTGGGACACCACGGCGTATCGAACTGCCCGGTCCGGTCTTGATGGCGGTGGTCCAGGATCCCAATGGCGTCAGCGTGGAGCTCATCGACCTCGATCCGGCCGGACACGGCGCACCGGGGTCGTGACGGTCGTCGTCGCGGTCGCAGTCGGCCGCCCCTAGGCCCGGACCCCCTTCCCTGCAGGGCGGCCAAAGGTGGGATTGCCGGGCTTTTGCCGGGTCGCCATCCACTGTTCGATGGTCGCCCGGCGCCACCAACGTCGCCGACCGTCGAACCCGTCCGAGGCGGGGATGGTCCCCCGGCGCACGTGCTGGCGGATCGTCGCCTGGGTCACGCCCACCATGGCGGCCACGTCCGGCACGAAGAGGCGCTCGATCACAGGCCGAACCGGGCCTGACCGAAGCGGGTGCCAACCCGGCGGGCTGATCGCCCTGTCCCCGCCGCCACTACCGCACCGTTGCGGCGGCCACCATCGTGCCGCGGTCATCGACGACGCTGACGTAGCGGACCACAGAGGCCGATACCGGGAGTGGGGCGGTCCACGATCCGTACCCGTCGGCCAGCGAGAAGCGCCCGACGTCACGGCGGGACCCGTCAGCCAGGGTGATCGAGCAGGTCACCACGCCGGTCGTCGGAGCATCGTGCAACGTCATGACCAGCCAACCCGTGTGACCCGACGACACCAGCACGACCGTGCCCTCGGTCCCCAGCGTCGAGTGCACCGGAGCCGTCCGCACAGCCGCCACGGGAGTGCTCCGGTGCGACGTGGCCACGAGGTCCCCGATGCCGGCGCCGAGGGCCAGTGCCACCACCACGGCCGCCGCCGCGAGCAGCCGCCGGTTCGTCGGGAGATGGGTCGCTGGTCTTCGGGACACCGCCTGCTCGCCTCGGATCAGCGCCATGGTGCGCTCGGAGAACCCTTCGGGTGGCTCGGCCTCGGGGATCAGGTCCACCAACGCGTCGGCGGTGGCGGACAGCTCCTCCAGCGTGGAGGCACACTGCGGGCACCCCTCCAGATGGGCCAGGACCTGTGCCCGGTCGTGACCGGTCAGCGCTCCGAGCGCCAGTGCAGCCAGATCGTCCTGGCGCTGTGCGCACCCCGGGCCGTCGGGTGTGGGTCCCATCTACTCCACCTCCCCGTCGAGGATGGAGCGCACCTTCGACAAGCCGAGGCGGATCCTGCTCTTGGCGGTGCCGACCGGAATGTCCTCGGCATCGGCGATCTCCGTGGCGCTCTGGCCGTAGAAGGCTGAGCGCACCAGGGCGCGGCGTTGATCGGAAGGAACGGTGCGCAGTGCGGCGCGGACGCGGTCCATGGCATCGGTGTGCTCCGCCGTGGCTTCGGGTCCCATGGCGCGCTCGTCGTCCAACAGCCACATCGGGTCGTCAGGTCCCACCGGTGTGGACCGGCGGAGTCTCAGGGCATCGATGGCCAGGTTGCGGGTGATCGTGGAGAGCCACGACGTGGCCGGAGCCCGCCGGGGATCGAACACTGCAGCGTGGCGCCAGGCCCGGACGAACGCCTCCTGTGCGACGTCCTCGGCGGTCGACCGATCGGCGGTAATGGCCAGTGCGATACCGAACACCCGACGTTCATGCCGCCGCACGAACGCCTCGGCGGCGCCGTCGTCACCAGCGGACATCCCTGCTACCAGGACCTCGTCGGGCACGTCGCGGGCCCCACTCCATCGACGGGGTCGACGGGCACGGCGATCGTCGGGGACCCGGTCCATCCTGTACCAGCATGACGCCATCGGGACCGTCGTGCTCACGGCCGATCCCGTCCGGGTTGGAGCCACCCTCGCGCTACGACGTCCAGTGAGTACCGACCGGTGCCCAACAGCACGATCACCATGGCCAGCGCCGCCAGGGCGATGTTGAGCTCGTACCCGGATCCGGCGGCGTTGGACACGATGCCGTTGTGCCAGGTGACGGTGACCATGGCGATGACCATGTCGCCCACCAGGCCCGATGCCGCCAGGCGGCCCAGCAGGCCCACGCCCACCGCCAACCCGCCGAAGAACTCGATGATGCCGCTCAGGACGGCGAAGAACGTGCCGGGATGCAGATGGGCCACGTTGGCAAAGAAGATGGCATGGCCATGGATCCCCGGCTGGCCGAAGGCGCCGAACAAGGTGCCCGCCCCGTGATAGACGAAGATCCAGGCCAGGGCCACCCGGACCACCACGAGGGCGGCATCGCGGGCCAGCGGCGACTCCTTGGCCGACTGGAGCTGCTCGGTGGCGTGGCGCGCCCGGACGGTCAGTGCCGTCACGACGGACCGTCCAGGCGGGTGCGCATCCGGAACGGCTGGGCCAGCTGGGCGAGGACCAGGCGTACCCCGCCGGGGCCGGAGGGCGACTGCTCGACGGGGACCGGCCGACCCTGGATTCCGGTGGCCACCGGCTCGCCGTCGGTCGGGAACAGTGCGTGCCGGGCCATCTGGTCCCAGCACACCAGGACGAAGCCGAAGTTGACGGTGCCCCGCGCGTCCGAACGGAACTGCCGCATGGTGCAGACGGTGATAGGCGGGACTCACCGCCAGGCGCCCCAACGGGCCGAAGGTCCAGCCCAGATTGGCGTGCGGAAGGGTCACCAGGCAGCCGTAGACCACCAGGGCGACTCCGGGTACCGTGCCGCTCGCACCGAGTACCAGCGCGGGCAACAGCGCCCCGAGATACGTGGCGTGGACCAACGGGTGCGTCCGGAACGTCGTCAGGACACCCATGTCCTCTTGCGAGTGGTGCAGGGCATGCAGTCGCCACAGCGCGGCCGACCGGTGATTGGCCAGGTGGGCTGCCCAGTTCATGCCATCGATGGCAATCAGAATCACCGCCACCACGACCACCTGGGGCACCAGCGACAGGCGTCCGATGATCACGAACCGGGCGTGCCGGGTCAGTTCGATGGCGAACCCGGTCTCCACGACAGTCAGCAGCGGCACCACCACGACGGCGAAGATGGCCAGATACCCGGCATCCACCAGGTGAGCCCGGGCCAGCAGTGGGCGCGGCACGGCCGGCCACCGCCGCTCAGCCAGCACCAGGAGGAGGACCACCGCAATCAACGCCGGACCCACCGTCCGTCCCTGAGCGGTGCCGAGGGCCGAGGAGAGGTCGTCCGCCCCCAGTAGGGCCTGCAGCCCGACCACGCCCAGCCATGCGCCAACACCGGCCACGACCAGCACTCCCAGCCACGCGCCGAGGCGCGCCGGTCCCCCCGGGGACCCGCTGACGGACACCTGGGGGGACGGCGTGCCCGTGACGAGCACGTGCTTGGGCTCGGCGATGGTCACGGATCAGTACGCAGCACCCGAGCCGGCCACCGTGGTTGGTGCGTTCCCCCCGCCCGATGCCTGCACGGCCTTCGGCGTCGCCTTGGGATTGGCCGGATTCACCACCCACCACTTGCCCCAGGTGTCCTTGATGTTCCCTGTGGCCTGGCCCGCCTTGTGGTCACCGATGAATCGGTAGAGCGGCACCCCCTTGTAGGTGATCTGGTGGGCTCCTCCGGAGCGGGCGATGGTACCGAGCCCGGTCACACCGCCGTGGCCGACTGGCTTCTTCTGGCCGGCAGCCAACAGCACCGGTGGCCAGATCTTGGCGCACTCGCCCTTGCAGACGCTCTTGTTCTTCGGGTCGGCGGCGAGGCGGTAGACGGTGGTGCCGTTGCCGAGCACCAGGATCTTCCCCCAGGTGCCGTTGTGGGCGACGGTGATGACCGTCGGGGGCGCGGCGGCGCCCGCCATGGTGGGAGCAGCGACCGCCGCTGAGCCCGTGAACGCCCCCGCCACGATGAACGTCATGGCGGCCATCCATCGGGCGCCCCTGCCTCGGACTGAGTGCTGATGCTGTTTCGCTTCCATGTCTCTCCTGTTCACCGGCTGTCTCGTCCCCCCGCTCTATTGTCACTACGGCCGAGTCGGCTGATCGGATCACTCGGCCACACCCTCTACCTCTTTCCAACTCAATAGGCGACCCCACCACCGGGCGGCGCCATGGTCGTCGGAGGCGGCGATGTGGCCGGTGGGCTGGTCGCCGGCGGGCTCGTAGGCGGCGGGCTGGTGGCGGGTGGGCTGGTGGCCGGTGGGCTGGTCGCCGGTGGGGCAGTGGCCCTCGGTGCCGCAGGGACCGTCGGCGGCGGGGGGCTGGTGCCCGCCGATGAGGGTTGGGGCGACACGGGTGCTACCGCTGGCGGTGGCGTGGGGGCGGGCTTCGAACGGGGCTTTCCGCTCGGCGAGACGGCGAAGAAGATCCCGCCCTTGCCCTCCCCGCGTACCTGGCCGGGACGCCGATCGCCGACATATCGGTAGAGGGGCAGCTTGTGGGACGTGACCTGGAGCCGGTGATCGGATCGCCGCACGGTCCCGAGGGCGGTCACGCCGGCCCCGGCCACTGGCTTTGCGACACCCTCGGGTAAAAGCAACGGGGGCCACTGCCGGGCGCACGACCCCGTGCAGGACACCCGACCCTGATGGTCGTGCGTGTCGAGGTACAGCGTGTGACCATGGCCATCAACCAACACGATGCCCAACGTGCCGGGAAGGCGCTGCACTTTGACGACGGGTCGTTGTCCTGCCGGGGTAGATGCCGATGCGCTCTGCGCCACGGCTGCCGTTGTGGTGAGCGCCATCACCAGGCCGAGCACGGTCATCGCCAACCGACGCGCTCGGATCGGATGTTCCCGACGGTGAATCGTGCGGCCAGGGCTGGCATCCATGGGGTGGTCCTCGCGTCCTTCACTGGTCCGGGCATCGGACAACTCCGATGGGTCTCGCTACCTTGGTCACAGTACGGACATGGGTCGGCAACGGATCACCCTCAGGCAAGCGCCACCGGTGGGCCATGGCTCGACGAGGAGTTGATGTAAGACTGCTTCGGTGCTCTCGCTCCAACGCTGGGCGCAAGACCTCCCTCCGTTTCCGGTTCCCAGTGGTCTGTGGCCGGCGCGTACCCACCGGTGGAAGGCATCACCCCCCGGAGCCAGGCGATGACACCGCCCGTGGCGGCCGACCCAGCAGCGACACGGTGGAGCTCGGGGTGGACACCGGGCGGTGTGCGGCTCTTCGCCGGTCTGCTGGTGGCCTTCCAGCTGATCCAAGGGCTCTCCGACCCCATCCCGCTCGGCAATGTCAGGTTCACCGAGTCGTACTACCTGGTGACCTACGGGCAGGGGTTCATCCGGCGTGGACTGCTGGGTGAGGGACTGCATCTCGTGTTCGGCCTGCCCTCGCGGACCGACCTGGATGTCACAGCCGACCTGATCGTGGCACTGGCCGTCGGCACGGTGGTGGTGCTGATTGAGCTGCTGATCCGCCGCGGCACAGCAGGCTCGTGGGCCATGGCCATCCTGTTGGCCGCCAGCCCGTTCATGATCGACTTCTTCGTGGTCGACCGCCGGCCCGACCTGGTGGCCCTCGTCCTACTGGCCGTCCTCGGTTTGGTGCTGGCCCGGGCCGGGCGGTGCCAGCTTGGCGCCCTGGCCGCCGTCGGGCTGGCATTCGGTGCCATGGTCCTGGTGCACGAGGACGTCATCCTCATCGAGGTCCCCTGGGCCATGGTGCTGGTGGCCACGGCCACCGCCGATTCCGACCATGTCGGACCCCGGGCGGGCCGGCCGTTTCACCGGTCGATCGGATGGCGCCTCGGAGCGGTGGCCGGTCCCGCCCTCCTGGCAACCGTGGCGGTCCTGGCCTACGGCCTCCCCTCGTCGGGCCAGGTGGGACTGCTCCAGGCCGGCATTGCGAAACTCCACTTCACCGGCAACACGGTGTTCACCTATCTGCCGGACTCGATCCACACGTCGATCGGGCGGGTCGGGGCCATACCGGCCAGTGCCAAGGCCTGGACCATCCTGTTGGGCCTGGTGCTCGTCGGCCTGCAACTGGCCTGGTCCCACTGGTGGGTCACCCCGCGCCTCGGGACCTCACTGGCTCACGGCAGGACCCGGGTCATCGGGATCGCCCTGGCGGCGGTGATCGTCATGGCCACCGTGGTCCTGTTCACTACCGGATTCGACTGGCTCCGTTGGTTTGCCGACTGTGGCGCGGCCTGGCTCATCGTGCAGGCGTGCGCCCTGCTGTTACCCGGGAGGGCGGCACGATCGGGATCCCTCGATGCCCACGGACCCGGGGTGGTGCCGCCGGACCGGATCCGGCTCTCGCTCTGGTTGCCGGCATTGGCGATGTACCTCGCTGCGGTCCCACCCCTGGACGACCTCTTCATCACCCACCAGTTCCGGCACTTCTTGTTCTTCGTCTAGTGCGGTCGCCGACCAGAACGCCGGGTGGGCCGCCATGACGGCACAGAGCTTCGCCGATGACGTCCGTGCCGTACTCGGGCGGCTACCGGTTGGGGCGGTGATGACCTACGGCGAGGTGGCCCTGGAGTCCGGCCATCCCGGGGCGGCCCGCGCCGTCGGCCGATTCCTCTCCCTCGGCGGATCCGGGCTCCCCTGGTGGCGGGTGGTGACCAGCACGGGTCGCCTGGTTCCCGGGAACGAGCGCGAGCACGCGCGACTCCTCCGCTCCGAGGGGGTGCGCATCGAGGACGATCGCGTGGTGATGGCCGGCCAAGGCCACAGTGGTGCCCGGATGCCTCCGAACCACGGCGGTTGATCGGACAACGACGTCAGACGTTGCGCCCAGCCCTAGCCCGTCGTGCGGTTGCGGTACAGGTGTGCGGCGAGCGGGACGAACACCGCCAGCATGCAGGCCGACCAGGCCAGAGAGGCCTCGATGGGGTGCTGCATGGGCCAGGCGGTGAGGGTCGCCGAGGGATTCGGGTTGCCGAACAGATCACGCACCGCCGCCGTCACGGCGCTGACCGGGTTCCAGTCGGCGATGGCCTGGAGCCATCCCGGCATGCCGACGGTCGGCACCAGGGCGTTGGACACGATGGCCAGGGGGAACAAGATGATCAGCCCTACCCCCTGGGCGGACTCGGGCCCCTTCGACACGATCCCGAGGCAGGCGCACCCCCACGACAGGGCGTAGCTGAAGAGAAGGGCGATGGCGAATCCCCCGAGCACCGAGATGGCCGATGCGTCGGTGCGCCAGCCGATGGCCAATCCCGTCAGCGCCACGATGGTGACGCACAGCGTGGCCGACAGCAGATCGGCCACCGAGCGGCCCACCAGCACCGCCGAACGCCACATCGGCAATGTGCGGAAGCGGTCGATGGCACCGGTGCTCAAGTCGCTACTCAATCCGACCGCGGTTCCCATGGCCGACGTGGTCAGGTTCAACAACATCAGCCCGGCGATGGCGAAGTCCTTGTAACTGCCCCCGTGGATAGGCACACCCGAGCCGAACACGTAGACGAACAGCAGCGTGAACAGCACCGGCTGCACGGTGACGTCGGACAGTTGGAGCGGCTCGCGTGCGATGTGGACGACGTTGCGCCGTGTCAGTACCACCACGTCCTGCCACCGCTTGCCCAACCAGGAGCTCCCGGTCGGGCTCCGCACGGCAGCCTGATCGGGCGACGTGGTCGTCGTCGTCAGCGTCGTGGTCATCGCGCCACCCCTTCCAGCTTGAGATCGGAATCCTCGGCTCGGAGTTCCTCCGAGACCGGGCGCCCAGTGAGGGCAAAGAACACATCGTCGAGCGATGGCTGTCGCACCTCGACATCGTCGACCTGCACACCGGCCGCATCGAGGGCGCGCACCACCGAGGTCGCCAGGCCCGAGCCGCTCCTGACCGCGGCGTCCAGGCGTCGGCCGTCATCGCTCACGTGCACGGTGCCCTCGACCAGTGGCTCGAGCGCCGACACCGCGCCAGCATGGGGTGCGGTGAGGGTGGCGTGGAGCCGGGCGCCTCCCGTGGCTGCCTTCAGTTCGGTAGGCGTGCCCTCGGCGATCACCCGCCCGTGGTCGATGACCACGATCCGGTCGGCCAGTTGATCGGCCTCCTCCAGATATTGGGTGGTGAGCAGCAGGGTGGCGCCATCGGAGACCAGCTCTCGGATGATCTGCCACATGCCCACCCGACTGGTTGGATCAAGGCCCGTGGTCGGCTCGTCGAGGAAGAGCACCGGAGGGCGGGTGACCAGACCGGCGGCCAGATCGAGCCGTCGCCGCATGCCACCTGAGTAACCCTTCAGGACCCGGTCGGCAGCGTCGGTCAGGGCGAAGCGCTCGAGCAGTTCGACGGCACGGGCCTTGGCACGGGGACGCCGGAGATCACTCAACTCCCCCACCATGACCAGGTTCTGACGGCCGGTGAGGGCATCGTCCAACGTGGCGTCCTGAGCCGTGACGCCGATGAACCTCCGGACCGTCGAGGCCTCCGTGACGACATCGTGCCCGGCCACCTGGGCCCGACCCCCATCGGGAAGTGCGAGGGTGGTCAGAATTCGCACGGCGGTGGTCTTGCCGGCGCCGTTCGGGCCGAGGACCCCCAGGATCGAGCCGGCCGGGACCTCCAGGCTGACTCCCGCCAGGGCCTGGGTCTCGCCGTACCGCTTGGTGAGGCCGTCGGCCTCGATCATCAACCTGTCGGCCATGCCGCTACCACCGTTCCTGGAGTGCCTTACTTGTCGCATGGTAAGTGACTTACTTACCGGCCGTCAAGTAACATGGCCGGCAATGGCACGGACAGCACCAACGCATCGATCGCCGGGCAAGGCCGCCGACGTGACCGCCAGGGTGGCGGCCAAGACGTCCAAAGTGGCCGACCGGATGGTGACCAAGACGTCCAAGGTCGCCGATCGGGTGGCGGCCGAAGGCCGGGCCGTCCCGAGCCAGCACCTCGGGGGCGCCGGGCGGGGACTCCGCCACCACCCGCGATCGCATCTTGGACATCGCCCTCGAGCTGTTCACCGAGAACGGGTTCGACAAGACGTCGCTGCGCGAGATCGCCGACCGGCTGGGATTCACGAAGGCAGCCATCTACTACCACTTCGCCAGCAAAGAGGACATCTTGATGGCGATCCACCTGCGGCTCCACGAGTTCTCGCGTGAGGCGCTGGAACAGATCGGGCAGGCCGAGGCCACACCCGAACTGTGGGCGATGCTCCTGGACCGGCTCATCGACCGCATGCTCGAGAACCGGGCCCTCTTCCTCTTTCACGAACGGAACCAGGCCGCGCTGGAGAACCTCCACAAAGAGCACCACGAAGCCGACCACGAGGACCTCCAGGTTCGCTTCCGCGAAGCGCTGTCGTCGGAGTCCATCCCCCTGGAGGGCCGGGTGCGGATGGCCAGCGCGTTCGGGGCGGTGATGGCCAGCCTCGCCCTGGCGGGAGACGTCTTCTCCGACGTCCCGTCCGACGAGCTCGGCGCGCTGCTCCGGACCGTCGTCGGGGAGCTGCTTGGGCCGGGCCAGGCGGCTGCGACCTAAGGCTGGGGTTCCTGGGCTCGGGTCCGTGCCAGCGTCTGGCCTTGCCGCGGTTCTGGCCCGCCCACTCCGGGTGCGGACCTGGAGACCTCGCCCCTACAGTCTCACCGGAGGGACGTGGCCACACCGTGGGGGAGGTACCCGTGCTCCGTTGGGAACAAGGCGCCGGCCGGCACCGTGAGGCCCGGGGCAGCCAGATGTGGTTCAAGGCCACCGCTCACGACACCGTGGGCCGCTTTTCCCTGATGGAGCGGACCTTGCCTCCCGGGGGTCGGATGCCGCCGGCCCACCGCCACGTCGGGAACGACGAGGCCTACTTCGTCCTGGAGGGAGCGGTCGAGTTCCAGGTGGACGGCGAGGTGTTCGAGGGCAGCGAGGGTACCTTCGTGCTGGTGGCGGCGGGCGAAGCTCACACCTTCGGGAACACGAGTGAGGGCCCGGCCCGCCTCCTGGTCCTTCACGCGCCTGGACTCGATGCGTACTTCGAGGAACTCGAGCTGCTCTGGAGGTCGCCGGAGCCGCCGGACCCTGCCGCAGAGTTGGCCCTCATGCTGCGACACGGCATGGAGCCTGCCTGAGTTCGGTCGGGTCCGCTCCGCTGCCGCACCCGGCGTAGTGGCCTGGAAGCAGTCAGTGTCCGGTGGTCGTCGTGGTGGTGGACGAGGGGTCGGCCGTGGTCGATGTGGTCGTGGTACTGGCCGGACCGGTGGTGGTCGTCGTCGTGGTCGGTGCCGGCGCCGTGGTGGTGGTCGGGGCCGGGCCCGCGCCTCGGGTGGACGCCGCCGTGAACGTCCACATGGCGGTGGCGCAGAACTGTGGCTGGGACGCCACCGCGATGTCCACGCCGGGCACGGTGCTGAAAGACCACACCTTGAGCGGCGGGCCGCTCTGCAGGCAGGCCAGCGCCGGGTCGTTGGTGGCCAGGCGGCTGAGCGTGCCCAGATACTGGGCATTGCCGTCCGAGAGCGGTGGCGTGATCGGGGTGAGTGCCACCGAACCACTGTTCCAGGTGCCGGTGGTGACGAAGCCCGTGCCCGGCGGTCCGGGCAGAGTCGTGGTCGATGATGCCGAAGCACTGGTGCTGGTCGGTCCGGCCTGGAAGTCCTTGGCCGCCGGGGCGTTGCCCAATAGGGCGGCCAGCATGGACGGATCGTTCCCGTCCATGCCCAGGGCCCAGATCCCGAGGCCGGCGATGTGGAAGGTGTTGGCCAGCTGCGCCTTCATCGCCAGCGACGTGGGATCGTCGAAATAGGTCTCGTGCCACTGCGTGCCGGTCTGGTACGACGTCCATGCTGTGTCGGTGGTCGGGTCCCAGTAGGTCGGATGGCCTGAGGCGGCGATGACCCCGTCGCTCAGCGGCGTCTCGCCCCCGGTGGCCTGGGCCGTCTTCGTCCCGTCCGTGGTCGGCCAGTCATACCCGTAGTAGGGGACCCCGAGGATCACCTTCTGGGCGGGCACCACCGCGGTGAACTGCTGCAGGGCCTCGGTGTCGTTGTAACCACCACCGATCAACGGCGCGGTGGCGCTCGGGCTGGCCCGGTTGTTCATGTCGTAGGCCATGACGAAGAATCCGTCGAGGGCCGGAGCCAACGCTGCCACGTCGTAGAAGCCGCTGGAGTCGTCCGCTGCGCTGGCGTAGGTGGCCATGGTCACCTGCCAGTGCGGGTTGGCGGCGTGCAGTGCCCCCGACACCTGGGTGATGAGCTTGGTCAAACCGGTGCGGTCGGCACTGCCCTCGCCCTCGAAGTCAAAGTTGACCCCGTCGAGGTTCTTGGCCGCGACCGCGGCAATGAGGGCCGCTGACAGCCGGGCCCCGGCATCGGGATCCGAGGTGATTGCGTCGAGCGAACTCTGGCTGAAACACGTCACGGTCAGCACCACACGGTCTCCGGCGGCATGGGACCGGTCAACCAAGTTCACCAGGTCCTGGCTCTCATACCCGTTCCAACCCGATCCGCTTTGGTTGAGAGTGCCGTCGGCGTTGGCGTCGACGCTGAAATAAGCCAGGGTGGTGAGGTCCTTCACGTCGAACCCGGACGACTGGGGCAGTGTCCAGTAGGGGGCGTAGCCGAAGATCTCGTGCGACTGGAGGGGGGCCGAACCCGCCAGCGACGGTGGCGCCGGCGCCGGCGCCGAGGTGGCGGCGGGCAGGCTCGGTGCCGGATGGGCCTCGGTGGCCTGGGCCCGGTTGCCCGTGTCCTGACCGCGTGCGACATGCAGGTGACGGATCACACCGCTGGCCGATGACTCGAACGACACACTGGTGCTGCCGGCCAGGAGTACCAGCGCGAAGAGACCGATCACCACCGGGGCCACCCGCCGGTGTCCCAATCCGTGGCGGGGGTCGCGTCCACCCGGCTGCAGGGACCGCAGCCACCGTGTTGCCGAGGCATGCAGTCCGACCAGAACACCGGCGGCGGGTAGGGACGAGGTGGCCGTGTCGCCGTCCGCGCCGACCACTGTGGACGCCTCGCTGGTCGAGGCTGCCTTCCCCGCTTCCACCACGTCGAGGAACGGAGCCAGATCCACCGGCGGGCTGAGCAGGGTCCAGGCATGGGCCCCGCCGAGCCACTGCTCGTCGGCAACTGCAAGCGACAGCACCTGGCCCGGTCCGCGGGGAGCCCCGGTACGAGTGCCGCCCATGACCGAGCACTCCACCAGCGACCACGGGATCAGCGACGGCATGGTCCGGTCGGGGTTGTGGGTCCTGGTGACGACCAGTCCGGCGTCGAGAGCCACCAGGTCCAGTCGGTCGTCCACGAAGACGTCGCCGGGCAGCGCGCCGGACAGTCCGTCGGGAGCGGGGGTCAGGGACGACGGGCCGGACAGGACCACTGCTCCACGCAGGGCCGTCTCGGGACGTGACGAGGCGTCGATGGGGGATCTCGGGGATCTCATGGGGTGAGGTTCTCTTCGCAGAGCAGCAGGCCTGGATGACGACCTACCGCCTAGGGGTGTGAGAGTTCCACTTTCTGCACGTTTGTGTCATTGACATGGACATTGCCTGGGCAGATCTGTCCAATGTAGACCATGCCCCGACGAATCCACCAGGCAATTGCCTAAAGATCTCCGCCACCGTTCCGACAAAGAGAGAGGCGGACCGATGTTCCGGGGCGAAAACCGAAGTGGGCTGTCGATGAACTACCTAAGCGTCACCGTCCGGGCAGGGCACTGAGACCGTGCTCTTCGTCGAAGGCTTTCGCCTCCTCTTCGTGTTGGCCGGCTCGGTGGCCGGCTACGAGATCGGCCAGTCGACGGCTGGTGGTCCCCACGGTGCCCTGATCGGCATGCTCTTCGGGGCGGCGATCAGCTACGTCCTCGGTGGCGTGGCCGGTCGGCTGCTGGACAAGGGCCTCCAAAAGGCCGTCTTCCTCCTGCGCAACACCCCCCCGGGCGAGATCTTCGCCTCGTCGATCATCTCCACCTCGGGCATGCTGCTCGGCATGGTGGTCGGGCTGCCGCTGCTGGTCGTCGTCCGATCCGGGGTCACGGTGCTGGTCACCGCGGGCCTGGTCTGGATCCTGGCCTCCCTGGGCTGGAGGATCGGCTCGGTCAAGGGACGCCAGATCCTGGAGGCAGCCGGACTGTCGCGGATCGTGTCCCCCCGATCCGACGATCGCAAGGGCGATGCCCTCTTGGTCGACAGCTCGGCGGTGATGGACCGGCTGCTCTTGATCCTCGGTCGCAGCGGACTCCTGCCGGGCGGACTGGTGGTCCCTCAGTTCGTCATCGACCACCTCCGCTCCCTGGCCGAGACACCCGACCCGGTGAGCTCTCGGCGCGCCCGGCGCGGCCTCGAGACCATCGAGGCGCTCCGGGAGATGAACGTGCCCATCCACATCGGACCCGACGAGGTGCCCGAGGTGGACGACCTCGACAGCAAGCTGCTGACCGTGGCCCGGCGCACCGGGTTGCGGGTGGGGACGTGCTCGTCGGCGGTGATGGAACTGGCCGACCGGTGGGAGCTGATCGCCGTCGACCTCCGCGAGGTGGCCCACGGGCTGGCACCCGACCACCTGCCCGGTGAACACCTTGTCATCGAGCTCATCAAAGAGGGTCGCCAACCCCGCCAGGCGGTCGGCTACCTGTCCGACGGCGACATGGTGGTGGTCAGCGACGCCATCCACCTGATCGGGACCGGGGCCGTCGGGGTCACCGTGCTCTCCACCCGGCCCACCAGCCAGGGGATCATGGTGTTCGCCAAGCTGGCCGAGGACCGCGGCAGGGTGCGGAACCAGGGCGAGCTGAGCAATCTCTCCTGAGGGGCGTCCGCCGCTCGTGCGCGCCGACCGCTACGAGTCGATGCCGACGACCGGTGCCGCCAACGGCTTGCCGGCCTGTGACCCCTCGAACGGCGCGTCGAATGCGAAGACGCCGCCGTCGGATGCGGCCAGCCAGTAGCCGTCGGTGTCCGGGTCGGCGGCGACAGCCACGATGGGCGCTCGCAGGTGCAAGCCGCCGGTCGAGCCGTGGAAGGCGGCCCCGCCGAAGGAGAACACCCCGCCGTCACGGGCCACCAACCAGTACCCGTTGCTGGCCGCGTCGACTGCCATCCCGATGATGGGAGCGTTGAGCAGATGTCCACCGGTCGAGCCGTCGAAGGTGGCCCCGCCGAACGAGAAGATCCCGCCGTCGCGGGCCACCAGCCAGTAGCCGCCGTCGCGTACGTCCCTGGCCATACCCACGATCGGCGCATTCAGCCGCGTCCCGCCGGTGGAGCCGTGGAACAGCGCGTCGCCGAAGGTAAACACGCCACCGTCGGAGGCCACGAGCCAGTAGCCCTGACCTTTGGGGGCCACAGCCATGCCGACGATCGGCGCGTTGAGGCGGTGGCCGCCCATCGAGCCGTAGAAACGGGCGTCGCCGAAGGCGAACACGCCACCGTCGGAGGCCACCAGCCAGTAGCCCAGGCCGTCGGGGGTGGACGCCTCCCCCACGATCGGATGGCTAAGAGCCAGTGAGGACGCCGACCCCAGTGTCGACTCCCCCCCGTCGGTGAGCACGGCTCCGGCCGAGGTGACCAGCCGGTACCCGGCGGGGGCACCGAAGGGGAGGCTGGCCGCAACGAGCGACACCGACTTGTGGGACTCCGGTCCCGGCCCGACGGCATTGGCCGCCGTCACCGAGAATCGGTAGGCGGTACCGATGGCCAATCTGGATACCACCGCGCTGTCGACGGGACCGACCGTGGTGACCCCGACCGGCGTGGTGCCCTCGTAGGTGGTGATGGCGTTGCTCACGATGGGCGAGCCACCGTCATCGGGTGGCGTCCAGGACACCACCGCGCTCGAGGACCCCTGGGTCACGGCCACGACGTTGAGCGGAGCGGCGGGCACGGTGGCGAGGAAGCTGAAACGGTCTGCCGGTGTCAACGGAGTGGTCCCGGTCGGCGTGGTGACGGTGATGTCCACGGTGCCGGCCGCCTCGGCCGGTGTGTCGACCGTGACGAAGGTCGATGTGTTGGAGGTGATGACGGCGGGAGTGGACCCGAACAGGACAGCGGTGGCACCGGACAGGCCGGAGCCGTCGATGGTCACCCTCGTGCCACCGAGCACGAGTCCGGACGACGGGCTCACAGCGGTGATCGCCGGCCCCACCGGAGGTGGCGTGCTGGGCTGGAACGTGAACACGTCGCCCGGGTTGGCGACACTGGTTCCCGCACCGTCGGTGACCGTGACGTCCACCGCACCAGCGGCGTGGGAGGGGGCCAGCGCCTCGATGGACTGGCCCGACAGTCGGGCGAAGAATACGGCGGCGCCACCGAACTGAACCGAGGTGACCGGGTTGGCGAACCGGATGCCCGAAATCACCACGATGGTGCCACCGGCGCCCGAGCCCGACGAGGGCGCCAGGGACCGCACTACCGGCGGGCCGGCCGCCCCGGCGGGAACGGCGCCCGACAGCGACAGCCCGGTGACCGCCGACACGAGCACAGCGACCATTGCCACCGCACGGACGGTCCCGTTCACCTTCGATCGCCAGGCGACCATCTCGCTCCCCTACGGCCCGGTCGCCAGCCCCTGACCGCGACTGGTCCCACCGATCGAGCCCTCTCTGTAGCGAGGAAGCTAAGTGAGCGCTGACCCAAATGCAAAGGGCTCCACGAAGAGTGGCATCGACCCCACCAGGCGAAGCAATTGGCGCTGCACGCAGGCACGATCACCGGTTCAGCACGGATCGGCGGGGGCGCCCTGCTCCCCTCTGGCCGGCTCCGTGCCGGCCGCCCTCAGGCGCTCTTGACCGCCGCCACCAACTTCGTGAGCGTGTCCTTGGCGTCACCGAAGAGCAAAGTCGTCTTGTCGTCGAAGAGCAGGTCGTTGTCGATGCCGGCGAAGCCCGGGCGCATCGAGCGCTTGAGGAACACGATGTTCTCGGCCTCGTCGGCGTTGATGATGGGCATCCCGAAGATGGGGCTTCCCGGGGTGTTCTTCGCCGCCGGATTGACCGTGTCGTTGGCGCCAACTACGAGGGCGACGTCGGCGGTGGCCATCTCGGGGTTGGCCTCGTCCATCTCTTTCAGCTCGTCGTAGGGGACGTTGGCCTCGGCCAGCAGCACGTTCATGTGGCCCGGCATCCGCCCGGCGACGGGATGGATGGCGTAGAACACCTCGACCCCCCGTTCCATGAGGAGGTCGGCGAGCTCGCGAGCCGTGTGCTGGGCCTGGGCCACCGCCAGCCCGTATCCGGGGATGATGACCACCTTGCGGGCATAGGCCAGCAACACCCCGATGTCCTCGGGTGTGCCGGACCGGACGGTCCGGGTCTCACCGGTGCCGTCCGCACCACCCGCAGCGGTGACCACCGAGCCGAACGCGCTGAACAGCACGTTGGCCAGCGAACGGCCCATGGCCTTGCTCATCATCCGGGTGAGCAAGATGCCCGATGCACCAACCAGGGTGCCGGCGATGATCAGCAGGTTGTTGTTCAGGGTGAAGCCCGAAGCGGCGACGGCGAGGCCGGTGAACGAGTTGAGGAGCGAGATCAGCACGGGGACGTCGGCGCCGCCGATGGGCAGGACGAAGATGACGCCGAGCGCCAGGGAGAGCAGGGCCGTTGCGACCAGCAACGGGACGCTCCCCGTCACCAGGGTGCCGATGGCCAGTGACACGATGGCCACGGCCACGATGGCATTGATCACCTGCTGGGCCGGGTAGGTCACCGGTCGGCCGGTCATCAGCTCCTGCAGTTTGGCGAAGGCGATGGCGCTGCCGGCGAAGGACACGCAGCCGACGAGCACACCGAACAGCACCTCGCCGATCCGGTACACGGCCGGCTTGGCCGGGGCTTCGATGAGGAACACGACGATCGAGATCAGCGCGGCGGCACCGCCGCCCACGCCGTTGAAAATGGCCACCATCTGGGGCATCGCGGTCATCTTCACCCTGCGGGCCGCCGGAACGGCGATGACGGCACCGATGGCCATGGCCACCAGCGTCAGCACCAGATTGAGGGTGTGGGCTCGCACCTCGGGATAGGCGAAGGTGAACCCGACAGCCACCGCCGCGGCGGCCGCGCCCAGCAGGTTGCCGTTGCGAGCCTGCTTGGGTGAGCTCAGCCCCTTGAGGGCCAGGATGAAGCCGACGGCCGCCAGCAGGTAGACCAGATCGATGGCAGTGTCGAGGCTCATTTGGCACCGCCCGCAGCGTCGTCCCCGGCGTGGTCGGCCGCCTGATCGCCGACGGCACTGTCCGCCGACCTGGCCGGGCGGTCCGACGGCTTGGGCTTGAACATCTCGAGCATGCGGTCGGTGACCACGAAGCCGCCGACGATGTTGAGCGTGGCCAGCAGCACGGCCAGGAATGCCAGGGTGATCTGCACCGCCCCGTGGGCCTCACCCATGATCAGGATGGTGCCAACCAGGACGATGCCGTGGATGGCGTTGCTCCCCGACATGAGCGGGGTGTGCAGGATGCTCGGCACCGCGTTGATGACCTCGATGCCGACGAAACCAGCCAGCACGAAGACAGTCAGGTACTCGAGGATGCCGGTGCTCATGACCCTGTCTCCTTCGCTTCGGTGCCACTTACGCTGTCGGGTCCGGACTCCCCGGCCGCGTCCGCAGCCACGGGGGCCGGCGGGAGGGCCAGCCCGAGCGCCTCGGCCGTCGCCGGGTGGACGACCGCGCCCTGGCGGACCACGCAGGTGCCGGCCACGATCTCGTCGTTGAAGTCCGGCGCGAGCTCGCCGTCTTTGACCAGCAGCCCGAGGAAGTTGGCGATGTTGCGGGCATAGAGGAAGCTGGCATGCGTCGGCATGGACGCCGGCGGATTGGTCAGACCCACCACGGTGACTCCGTGGACCACGATGTCCTGTCCCGCCACGGACAGCTCGCAGTTGCCACCCGAGTCGGCTGCCATGTCCACGATGACCGATCCCTCGGACATCCCCTCCACCATCGCCGCCGTCACCAGGATCGGCGCCTTGCGACCAGGGATCTGGGCGGTGGTGATGACCACGTCGGAGGCCGCCACCTCGGCGGCCAGCAGCTCCTGTTGCTTGGCCAGGTACTCGGCCGACTGCTCCTTGGCGTAGCCACCAGCGCCGTCCTGGGTCTCGAGATCCAGCTCGACGAACTTGGCCCCGAGACTCTGCACCTCTTCTTTGGCCGCGGCCCGGACGTCGTAGGCCCGCACCACCGCCCCGAGGCGCCGCGCCGTGGCGATGGCCTGGAGCCCGGCAACGCCTGCTCCCATGACCAGCACCTTGGCCGGGGGAACCGTGCCCGCAGCCGTCATGAACATGGGGAAGAACTTGGCCAGGTGCTCGGCGGCTGACAGCCCGGCCCGATAGCCCGACACGGTTGCCTGCGACGACAGGGCATCCATGGACTGGGCCCGACTGATACGCGGCAGGAGGTCCAGGCTGTAGACCGTCGCCCCCTTGGCGGCCAAGGCGGAGACCGTCTCGGCCGCTGCCACCGGCTGCAGGAAGCTGATCACCGACACGCCCTCGGGGAGCTGGGATACCTCGTCGGCCGTCGGCGGCTGGACCCGGGCGACAATGGCCGCGCCGGCCAGCGCCGATGCGGCATCGGGCACCACGGTGGCGCCTGCTGCTACGAACGCCTCATCGGTGAATCGGGCCGCATCGCCGGCGCCGGTCTCCACCACGACCTCGACGCCGGTCTTGGCCAGCTTTGACGCCACTTCCGGCACGATCGCCACCCGGTCCTCGCCGGGCCGCGACTCTCTGACGACAGCAAGTTTCACGGCCAGAGGTATACAGCATTTTGAGGTGCGAACCCCCCACTAGGTGCCGATACACCCCGAGAACGGCTGATTCTGCCTAGTCGTCGAGGGAATCTGCAGCCGGCTCACCGGTGGGCGGATCCTCGGTGATCCCCCGGTCGGCGGACGACTCGTTGACCGATTCTCCGTGCCTGAGGCAGTCGTCCTCGAACGACAGCGGTTGCCCGTCGCGGCCGAACGCCTCGGCGCTATCGGGGTCGGGGGCATCGGCGGCGTCGGCGCCTGAGCCGTCCACGGCGTCGGAGACGCCGGGCAGCTCCACGTCCATGATGCTGAGCCCGACGGGGGCAGCGTGGGCCCGGACCAGCGTCTTGGGCAGGGTCAGGGAGAACTGGGGGACCTCGGGTCCGCCGGCGAAGGTGGCGGCATCCTCGCTCGACATGGGCTGGGCGAAGAAGAAGCCCTGGGCCGCATCGGCGCTGAACGACCGCACGATGCTCACCTGCGATGCCGTCTCGACGCTCTCACAGATGGCCGACATGCCAAGGGAGTGAGCCATGTGGATGACCGTCTCGACCACCAGCCGGTTGATGCCCTCGGAGTGTTCGAGTCCGACGATGAAGGATCCGTCGATCTTGAGGGTGCTGATGGAGTTGCGCTTCAGGGGCTCGAACGAGGACCAGTTGGTACCGACGTCGTCGACGGACAGCTGGACACCGAGTTGGGAGAGCACCCGCAGATCGGCCGAGGCGGACGGGTCGATGATGGCGTCCTCAGTGACCTCGAGGGTCAGCTGACCCCCCGGGAAGCCAGTCTGCTCTAGGGCCTCGATCACCGCCTTGGACACCTCGCCCCGACGCAACTGCTGCACGGTGCAGTTCACGCCGAGCTGGATACTGGGTGACCACCGATTGGCCTGCTCGCAGGCCTCCATGAGGATCCACCGTGTCAAGGGGCCGATGTCCCCGCTGGCCTCGGCCTGGGGGATCAGTTTGTCCGGGCCGATGCGGCCCTCGGTGGGGTGCTGCCAGCGGACCAGTGCCTCCATGCCGAGAAGGCGGCCGCTCGAGAGATCCACCACCGGGTGGTACTCGAGGTACGGCGTGCCTACCAGGGTGAACGATGCGCGCAGATCGGTCAGCATGGCCGCATCGCCCCTGGGCGGCAGGCACCACGAATGCCCGGTTCACGGACAGACGGCTGAGCTCGGATCACCCAGGAAACATCGACCTGGTCAGCGGCTCACTTGAGGGGTTTCGGGCCCTCTGAGCCCGGAATCCCGGGGGTGAGCACCGGTCGTGGGTCCCTGGTCGCCGGGCCGGTGCTCAGCGGCCCGCCTGGCCGGTGGCGCGCTCGACCGCGGCGAGGAAGGGCGGGCGCTCGCCACCACCGTGAGCCACCAGATTGGCGCCCGTCACGTACGAGGCCAACGGCGAGGCCAAGAACAGGCACAGACCGGCCACATCTCCTGGCGTTGCGAACCGCTGCATCGGCACGGTGGCCGCCACCTCGGCCATCCCGGCCGGGCCGCCGTAGTGGTCGTCCCCGCCCTCGGTGGCCACCATCCCCGCGGTCAAGCTGTTCACGCGGACCTTGGGCGCCCACTCCATGGCCAGCGACTGGGTGAGGTTGATCAGCCCGGCCTTGGCCGCCCCGTAGGCGGCTGTGCCCGGGGAGGGTCGCATACCGCTCACCGAGGCGATGTTGATGATCGACCCGCCGTCGCTCTGGGCCTGCATGACCAGATTGGCCGCCTGGGCGCAATAGAGGGGTGCGAGCAGGTTGAGCGCCACGATCGAAGCGGAGAAGCGGGGCGAGACGGTGGCGGCGTCGGCCGGGGGCGAGCCGCCGGCGTTGTTGACCAGTGCGTCGAGCCGTCCGAAGCGGTTGGTCGTGGCCGTGATGACCGCCGTGGCCTGGTCGGCGTCGCGGACGTCGGCCCGGACGAACACGGCCCGCCGGACCTGTCCGTCGGCGTCGACCGCGGCCGGGAGGTCCTCGTCGGCGGTCTCGGTACGGCCGCACACGACGGCATGGGCACCGGCGGCCAGGAAGCCCTCGGTGATCCCCCGGCCGACGCCTCGTGCCCCGCCGGTCACCACCACCACCCGGCCGGCGAAGTCGAGCGCGCTGGCGGGGTGGGTGCGTTCGAACTCGGCCACAGCTGCCTCCCGGTCTTCGACTGGTACTGTCCTGACGCTGTATCAGATCACGCCCAGCGTGCCCTCGTCGTCCGCCCCGATGCCCAGCACCTCGCGGTGGTCGGCCGGGAGCCGGGGCCTTGGGCCCACCACCAGCACGACCCTGACGATCCTCACGAGACCACGGAGCCGGTCATGCCCATCATCACCCACCAGAAGCGTCCAGGAATCGCCGAGGTGGTCATCGACCATCCCCCGGTCAATGCCCTCGACGTCGCCGGGTGGTTCGGCCTGGCCGACGCCCTTCTCGCCGCCGGTCGGGTGCCCGACAACCGGGTGGTGATCCTGCGGGCCGAGGGGCGGGGGTTCTGTGCGGGGGTCGACATCAAAGAGATCCAGGCCCGGGGCGACGATGCCCTCATCGGGGCCAACCGGGGCTGCTTCGCCGCCTTCGCTGCCGTCTACGAGTGCGAGGTCCCGGTGATCGCCGCGGTCCACGGCTTCTGTCTCGGCGGTGGAGTGGGCCTGGCCGGCAACGCTGACATCGTGGTGGCGTCCGAGGACGCCACCTTCGGGCTGCCCGAGGTCGACCGGGGGGCGTTGGGAGCGGCCACCCACCTGTCGCGCCTCGTACCCCAGCACCGCATGCGGTCGATGGTCTACACGGCCAAGCCGGCCACCGCCGCCGAGCTCCACCACTTCGGTTCGGTGCTCTCGGTGGTCCCAGCCGGACAACTGGTCGACGCCGCCTACGAGGTGGCCGAGGACATCGCCGCCAAGAGCCCCACCATCATCCGCCGGGCCAAGGAGTCCCTGAACGGCATCGACCCCGTCGATGTGCGACGCAGCTACCGCCTCGAACAGGGATTCACCTACGAGCTCCACGTGGCCGGCGTGGCCGACGAGCAGCGGGCCGCCTTCGTGGAGAAGCGCGATGCCGACACCACGCGTTAGGACGAACGGGATGCACTCATGAGCGACAAGCGACTCACTCTCGACGAGCTGGTGGGCGAATTGCGGAGCGGGATGACCATCGGCATCGGTGGGTGGGGGTCCCGTCGCAAGCCCATGGCCGCGGTCAGGGCCCTGCTCCGGTCGGACCTGGCTGACCTCACGGTCGTCTCCTACGGCGGCCCCGACGTTGGGCTGCTGTGTGCGGCGGGCAAGGTGGCCAAGGTGGTGTTCGGGTTCGTCACCCTCGACTCCATCCCGACCGATCCGCACTTCAAGGCGGCCCGCCAGAGCGGGTCCATCGAGTCCATGGAGGTGGACGAGGGCATGTTCTATCTGGGTCTGCTGGCTGCGGCCCAGCGCGTGCCCTTTCTCCCCACCCGTGCCGGCCTGGGGTCCGACGTCCTCACGGTGAACCCGACGCTGCGGACCGTCACGTCGCCCTATGACGACGGTGAGGAGCTGGTGGCCATGCCGGCCCTGCACCTCGATGCCGCTCTGGTCCACGTCAATCGGGCCGACGCCAACGGTTCCGGACAGATCCTCGGCCCTGACCCGTTCTTCGACGAGCTGTTCCTCGGTGCCGCCGACCGCCGGTTCGTCACCACCGAGCGGCTGGTCGAGACCGAGCAGTTCGCCTCGGAGGGGGCATTGCAGACCATGTGCATCAGCCGGCTGCTCACTGACGGGGTGGTCGAGACCCCCGGTGGGGCCCACTTCACCGCCTGTGTGCCGGATTACTCCCGCGACGAGGCGTTCCAAAAGGAGTACGTGGCCGCGGCCGGCGACCCCGCCGCCTGGGCCGCGTTCACCGAGCGGTTCTTCGACGTCGATGAGGCCGCCTACCAGGACGCCACCGTGCAGGCCGCCGCCGACCGGTCCGACAAGGGGGCGTCATGACGGCGACGGGAGCGACGGACGACGGTGTGACCAGGGCCGAGTACTGCGTGGTGGCGTGCGCCGAGGTGTTCCGCGGGGACGGCGAGGTGATGGCCAGCGCGTTCGGGACCGCCCCGGCCATCGGGGCCCGCCTGGCCCGGCTGACCTTCGCTCCCGACCTGGTGTTGACTGACGGCGACGCTGCCCTGGTGGCAGGAGCTCCCGCTCTGGGTGTCGCGGCCTCGAGCCTCGTCCTCGAGTCACACATGCCGTACCGAAAGGTGTTCGATGTGGTCTGGTCCGGTCGGCGCAACCTGATCATGATGGCCTCGCAGATCGACCGCACCGGCAATCAGAACATCAGCGCCATCGGCGAATGGGCACGGCCCAAGGCCCAACTCGTCGGCGTGCGCGGAGCACCCGGCAACACGGTCAACCACACCACCTCCTACTGGGTGCCCAACCACTCGACCCGTTCCTTCGTCGAGCACGTCGACGTGGTGTCCGGCGTCGGCTACGAGCGGGCGGCTGCCGCCGGACCGTCGGCCACCCGGTTCCACGAGATCCGACGGGTGGTCTCCAACCTCGGCGTGTTCGACTTCGCCACGCCCGACAAGGTGATGCGCCTGGCCTCGGTCCACCCCGGTGTCACCGTGGCTGACGTCGTCGAGGCGACCGGCTTCGACCTCGTCGTGCCCGAGCAGGTTCCCGAGACCCGGATGCCGACGCCCGAGGAGCTCGAGCTGATCCGCACCGTGCTCGACCCGAGGGGGCTGCGGGACCGCGAGGTCCGGGTGTGACCGCCGGGTCTGATCCCTCCCCGGCAACCAACCCGGCCCGGGTCCATCCCGCGCTCACCACCCGGTTCTGCCAGCTGGTCGGGGTCCGCTATCCCATCGTCCAGACCGGGATGGGGTGGGTGGCAGGGCCCCGCCTGGTGGCCGCCACCGCCGAGGCCGGTGGCCTAGGCATCCTGGCCTCGGCCACCATGACCTTCTCCGAGCTCGAGTCGGCCATCGCCGAGGTGAGGACCCGGACCGACCAGCCCTTCGGCGTCAACATGCGGACCGATGTGGCCGACGTGGCCGACCGCGTGGCCCTGATGATCGCCAACGGCGTGCGGGTGGCCAGCTTCGCTCAGGCCCCGAACCCCGACCTCGTGACCCGGTGTCGGGACGCCGGGCTCGTGGTGATGCCCACCATCGGCGCCCGTCGCCATGCCGAGAAGGTCGCTGGCTGGGGGGTCGACGCGGTGATCGCCCAGGGTGGCGAAGGCGGGGGTCACACCGGCACCGTGCCGACGTCCCTGCTGACACCGGCGGTGGTGGACGCCGTCGGTGACCGGGTGGCGGTCATCGCCGCCGGGGGGTTCTTCGACGGACGGGGCCTGGTGGCCGCTCTGGCCTACGGCGCGTCGGGTATCGCCATGGGCACCCGTTTCCTGCTCACCCAGGAGTCGAGGGTGCCCGAAGCCGTCAAACAGATCTACCTCGGCACTCCGGTGACCGGCACCGTGGTGTCGACCGCCGTGGACGGGGCACCCCAACGCGTCATCCGCACCGAGCTGGTCGACCACCTGGAACGGTCCAGCTGGATCCGGAACCTGCCCCGGGCACTGGCCAACGCCCACGCGTTCCGACGGGAGACCGACACCACGCTGGTGGCCCTGGTCCACGAGGGCCGGGCCATGAAGCAGGGCAACGACCTGTCCTGGCCACAGGTGGTGATGGCGGCCAACGCGCCGATGATGACGAGGGCCGCGCTGGTTGAGGGTCGGACCGATGTCGGGGTGCTCCCGACCGGTCAGGTGGTGGGCGAGATCGGCGAGCTGCCGACCGTCGCCGAACTCATCGGGCGTATCGTCACAGAAGCGACCTCGGTATTGGACCGGTTCGGCACCCCCACAGGCGGATAGTCGATCGGATCATTGACGATTGAAGACACCGAGTGGTGTCGCTGATTCGATGTGTGGCCGTCCCCAGGTCGCCGATGTTTGCAGGGCGTTAGCGGCGGGCGGAGGTACGTGTTGCACGCTCAGATCTTGCCCGCGTAACGCTCAATGTGCCCTCCGCCCTAAACTGAATGAGCCCCCCGATTGGGGTGGCCGAATTTCCCCCATTGTTTCCAGATCCGTACTGAGCGATAATCGTGCATCACATACGGTGCCATTGCGTGATCGTGCCACCCTGCCCAAGGTCAATGGATCGCCTGCCAACGATCCACCGGCCGAATGTATGAACAGAGCTTCGAGGAGTCCTGATGTCGGATGCTGTGCAGTCGCCCTCGGGCGGTAGTGCACCCCGGAGGATCGGGGGAGACACGCCGGCCAACATCGTCGGGGTCGGGGCGGTCACGGGTTTCGGCTGGGGCACCAAGCACCTCTGGGACGGCTTCTTGCTGGGTGAGAGCTCGGTCAAGCTGACCGAAGGGCTCGAAGGATTCGTCGACGGCGGCCAGGCCTACCTGTCGCTCATCGCCGACGAGGGTGACCGGCGGGACGGCCCCAGCCGGTACACGCGCGCCGCCCGGTTCGCCGCCCGTGAGGCCGTCGCCGACGCCATGGACCGGGGCTGGAAGCCGGGACCCGTTGTCGGCCTCGTCCACAGCCTGGAGGCCGGCGACATCGAGACCTGGTCCGCCTGGTACCGCGCCGGGGAGAGCCGGGTGCGGCCCAAGACCTGGGTGGGCATGCTGCCGTCCACGATCATCTCCCAGTTCATGAAGGAACACGACTTCCACGGCCCGGCCATGTCGGTCAACGCCATGTGCGCGACGGCCAATGCCGCCATGATCACCGCCAAGATGTGGCTCGACGCCGGCATCTGCAGTGATGTCGTGGTGATGGCCACCGACCTGTGCGGCGTGCCCCAGGTCCTCCGGGCGTTCAGCGACCTGGGTGCCGCCATCTTGTCCATGCCGCCCTTCGAGGCCTGCCGTCCCTTCCAGGAGGGCAGCCGTGGCTTCGTCGGGGGTGAGGCCGCCGTAGCCATGGTGCTCTCGGGCCAGTCGCGCGGCTCCTACGCCTCGATGCTGGGTGGCGCCATGACCATGGACGCCAGCCACCTGGTGAGCGTGGCCCCGGACCTGAAGGAGATGTTCCGCTGCTTTCGACTGGCGCTCGCTGACTCCGGGGTGCCGGCCGAGGACATCGCCTACCTCAACGCCCATGGCACCGGGACCGGCACCGGCGATGCCGCCGAGGCTCGCGTCCTCGATGAGCTCCTCCCGGACGCGCACGGGGTGTTCTCGGTCAAGCCCCTGGTCGGCCACTGCCAGTCGGCCGCCGCCGCCGTCGAGATCCTGGCCACGCTGTACGCCTTCCAGACCGGCTACATCCCCGCCCCGCGCCAGGTGGCCCCGGGCCACCCCAAACTGGTCGACGGCCACACCCCGCGGGTGCCGGGCCCCATGGTGAAGGCCTCGATCGGCATGGGCGGGTACAACACCGTCTCGATCATCGCCGAACCCGACGACTGAGCAGGTCGTCAGGCCCGCAGCGCGGGCGTGCGGCCGCCACGGACGCAACTGCTGTGTCCAGGGGCCCAGCGACCGGGTACTGAGGTCCCGCCGACCTCGGTGGGCCAGGCGGCGCCAAGGCTAAAGTCCCTGGCCCCCTAGGCCGATACCTACTGCCTATGGCCACTACGAATGACTCCGGCCGTCGCCAGTCGAAGGTCGTCTTCGACCGGGTCGAGCCCGGGAGCCTGCCCTTCGGCGTCAAGGCCTTCGAGCTGCCCCAGGGCGTCGACCTGGCCACCAACGAGGTCCAGTCTCTGACGTGGGTCTATGACGCCGCCAAGGACCTGGTGCGATGGTCATCGCCGCTCGAGGAGCTCCTGGGGTTCGAAGCCGGTGCGGCCGGCTTCTCGGTGGTCACGACAGGCTCCGATGCCGACACCGGGCCGGCGGCGTTGCCAGCCCGCTCCTCGCTCACCCTGGTCCGTGACGAAGACGGTGACGATTCACCGGGCCTCGGTCCCGGCTGCGACGTCGAAACCCCCACCAGCACCACCCAGTTCAGCGACGCCGTGCTGGCGCCCATCATCGAGCCGATCCGACGGGGGGCGCCACCGGCCGAGTTCGACCTGAGGATCCTCGTCGCCACACCGGACGGTGCCACCCACAGCCTCGTGGTGCGGGCCTCCCCGCTGTCGGTTCCCTCTGGCCCGGACCGCCCCGACGACGAAGCCGTCTTCAACTACGTCGGCGTGGTGATGGACGTCACCCCCCAGCAGCAGTACGACCAGGTCCTCGGTGAGCTGGTGAACCGCTACCGGCTCATGACCGAGCTCTCCCCCGACATCATCTACGTGCACCAGCACGGGCGCATCGTCTACGGGAACCGGGCCATGGCCCGCATGGCTGGAGCCACCAACGACGACGACTACGAGCGGATCGTCCAGGAGTACTACGGCATCCCGCTCGCCGATGTCACCGACCCCGGCGAGATGGAGGGGGTCCAAGAGCGCCTGGCCCAGCTCACCGAGGACGGACAGTTCTTCGAGCACGGTGAAGTGCGGGGCATCAACCCCATCACGGCCGAGCCCACCTTCATGGAGGTCACCAGCCTCCGCACCACCTGGGGCGGCGAGCCCGCCTACCAGGTCATCGGCCGGGACATCTCCGAGCGCCGGGCGGCCGAGGCGGCCAACCGCTACCGGGCCAGCCTCATCGCCCATGTCTCAGACGCCATCATCGGTATCGACGCCGAGGGCAAGATCGAGAGCTGGAACGAGGCCGCCGAGGCCATCTACGGCTGGAGTGAGCAAGAGGTGAGCGGCCTGTCCATCAGTGCCGTGGTCACCGCCAACCGGACCGACAGTGCCGCCGTCCTCGAGCGCGGCCGACGCTCCCACCGCCGCAAGGACGGGTCCGAAGTCGAGGTCCTCGTCTCCATCGACGCCCTCATCGGGGACGACACCCAGCCCTCGGGCTGGGTCGTGGTGTGCACCGAGCTGACCGACGCCCGCCAGGCCGAGGCGGGCCGACGGGCTGCCGAGGAACGCTACGAGGCCGTCGTGGCATCCCTCAGCGAGGGCATCGTCCTGTTCGACGAGAGCGGCAACGTGAGCGCCCACAACGAGGCGGCCATCCGCATCCTGGGCGAGCGGCTGAAGGCCAACACCGGCCACCAGATCTTCACCGGGGCGTCCATCGCCATCGAGGCCAACGGCCATCCCCTCTCCGCCGACATGTTCCCCCACTCCAAGACCCTGGCCTCGGGGGTGTCCGAGGACGACGTGGTCATCGGGGTCACCGACGGGAGTGGCCGACGCCAGTGGCTGTCCCTCAGCTCGCGGCTGTTGTCGGGGGCCGGACAGAACGAGTCCCCCATGGTGGTGTGCTCCTTCACTGACGTCACCGACCGCAAGGCGGCAGAGGCCCAGCTGCACTGGCTGGCCTACCACGACTCCCTCACCGGCCTCGGCAACCGCTCGCTGTTCAACGACGAGTTGGAGCGCGAGTTGCTGGTGTCCATGCAGCGGGGCACCAACCTGGCTGTGCTCTTCATCGACCTGGACCGCTTCAAACTGGTCAACGACTCGTTCGGCCATGCCGCCGGCGACGAGGTCCTCTTGGCGCTGGCCCAGCGGTTCAAGTCCGCGGTGCGGGGCGGTGACGTGGTCAGCCGGTTCTCCGGCGACGAGTTCGTCGTCTTGTGCCGGAACGTCCACGACGTCAGCGTGGCGGTCAGCCTGGCGTCGGAGTACTCGAGGCTGCTGGCCGAGCCGGTCCAGCTGTCCACCGGCCGCAACGTGGTGGTCACCTGCAGCGTTGGGGTCTCGTTCGTCATGCGGGGCCGCCAGACCGGCCAGGACATCCTCCAGCAGGCCGACGTGGCCATGTTCCAGGCCAAGAACAAGGGTCGCCAGCGCGTCGAGGTATTCGACGAGTCCCTGCGGGCCAAGTCGGTGGCCCGCCTGGAGATCTACGACGACCTCCGTCACTCGATCGAACACGACGAGCTGACCGTCCACTATCAGCCGATCGCCTCGGTCAAGGACGACCGGATCGTTGCCATGGAAGCGCTCGTGCGCTGGCACCACCCCTCGCGCGGACTGCTCGGCCCGATGGAGTTCATCCCCTTCGCCGAGGAGACCGACCTCATCTTCACCCTGGGCCGTTGGGTCCTGCGCGAGGCGTGCCAGACCATGGCCAAGTGGCGGGCCGAGCTCCCCGGGGCCGAGGACGCCTACATCACGGTCAACCTGTCGGCCCACCAGTTGAGCGACCCGGAGCTCCTCGACTCCATCGCCTCGGCGCTGGCCGACTCGGGGCTCCCCGCCGAGGCGCTGGTCATGGAGGTCACCGAGAGCATGCTGATGAGCGACACCTCGGCCTCCATCGCCATGCTGGGCGGCATCCACGAGATGGGGGTGGGCCTGGCCATCGACGACTTCGGCACCGGCTACTCGTCGCTAGCCCAGCTCAAGCGGTTCCCGGTCAAGATCCTCAAGATCGACAAATCCTTCGTGGACGGGCTCGGCACCTTCGAGAACGACGAGGCCATCGTCGCCGCCATCGTGCAGCTGAGCAAGGCGCTGGACCTGGTCGTCCTGGCCGAGGGGGTCGAGACCCCTGTCCAGCTGCAGCGGGTCACCGAGCTGGGCTGCGACCTCTACCAGGGCTACCTCATGTCGCGGCCGACCCAGGCCGATCACGTCGACTTCAACAAGCACGTCTCTGTGGACGTCGAGACCGCCGCCCTGGGCAGCTGAGCCGGACCGCCGCCCGAGTCAGCCCTCGGCGCTAGCCGAGCCGCTCGATGATGGTGGCATTGGCCTGTCCCCCGCCCTCACACATGGTCTGGAGGCCGTAGCGGGCACCGGTACGTTCCATCTCGTTGAGCAGCGTGGCGAGGAGGCGGGCACCGGAACCCCCGGTCGGGTGGCCGATGGCGATGGCACCGCCGTTCACGTTGACCCGGTCCATGTCGGGGTGGTGCTCCCGCTCCCAGGCCAACACCACCGAGGCGAACGCCTCGTTGATCTCTATCAGGTCGATGTCGTCGAGTGAGAGCTTGGCCTTCTTCAGCACCAGGGTGGTGGCCGGGATCGGCGCCGTCAGCATGATCACCGGGTCGTTGGCGGCCACGGCGAAGGTGTGGAAGCGGGCCCTCGGGGTCAGCCCGAGCTGGACGGCACGCTCCTCGGACATGATGAGGGCGGCGGCGGCTCCGTCGGAGATCTGGGACGACGACGCTGCAGTGATCAGGCCTCCCTCCACGAAGGCGGGCGGAAGCGAGGCCAACTTCTCGTAGGTGGACCCGGCCCGCACCCCCTCGTCGAAGGACAGGGGGCCCTCCCCGGCCGGATCGCCCTCATCGGTCCCGGCCATAGCCACCTTGTCCTCGACCCGGGCGCGACGGGTGGCCAGCGGGATGATCTCGTTGTCGAACCGCCCCTCGGCGATGGCCGTGGCCGCCCGGTCGTGGGAACGCAGGGCGAACCGGTCCATCTCCTCCCGGCCGATGCCCCACCGCCGGGCGATCTCCTCGGCCGACAGCCCCTGGTGGATGAACTCGAACCGCTCGTGCACGGTGGGGCCGTAGGCCTCGCCCGGTCCGTGGTCGGTGGTGGAGCCGATGGGCACCCGACTCATCCCCTCGACGCCGCCGCCGATCACGATGTCCATGGCTCCCGACATCACGGCCTGGGCGGCGAAGTGGACGGCCTGCTGTGCGGAGCCGCACTGCCGGTCGACCGTGGTCCCCGGCACGGTCTCGGGGAACCCGGCGGCCAACGCGGCGTTGCGACCGATGTTCATGGCCTGTTCGCCGACGGTCATGGTGCAGCCGTAGACCACGTCCTCGACCAGCGAGGGGTCGAGGTCGTTGCGCTCGATCAGGGCCCGCAACGGCTGGGCGGCCAGGTCGACGGCGTGCCAGCCCGAGAGGCGGCCGTTCTTCTTGCCCACCGGGGTGCGCACCACATCGACGATCACAGCGTTCGGCATAGATGCATTGTTGCCGGATTTCTGGCGGTGTGTCAGATTTCACCTGCCCGCCGACATCGGCCAGCTGCGATGGGCACCGCCACTTCCCCGAGGGACCCCCGACCATGGACGCACCGATGGACTTGCGATGCACCCCGGCCCAGGAGGCCTTCCGCCTGGAGGCCAGGTCCTGGCTGGCCGACCACGCCCCCGCACCTCGGTCGCTGCCCTCGCTCGACACGGCCGAGGGCTTCGAAGCCCACCGCGCCTGGGAACAGACCATGTTCGACGACCGTTGGTCGGTGGTCTCCTGGCCCGAGGAGTTCGGTGGCCGGGGGGTGGGCATCGTCGAGTGGCTGGTGTTCGAGGAGGAGTACTGGCGGGCCCAGGCACCCCTGCGGGTCAGCCAGAACGGCGTGTTCCTACTGGCCCCCACCCTCTTCGAGTTCGGCACGCCGGGCCAGCAGCAGCGGTTCTTGCCCGCCATGGCCTCGGGAGCAGAGATCTGGTGCCAGGGGTGGTCCGAGCCCGATGCCGGCAGCGACCTGGCCGGCATCCGCAGCCGGGCCGTGCGGTCGTCGTCGGGGAACGGCTGGCTGCTGAACGGCCAGAAGACCTGGGCGTCCCGTGGGGCCTTCGCCGAGTGGTGCTTCGGGCTGTTCCGCACCGATCCGGACGCCGAGCGCCACCGGGGCCTCACCTACTTCCTCATCGAGATGAGCTCGCCCGGGGTCACGGTCCGGCCCATCCCTCAGATCGACGGCGAGACCGGCTTCGCCGAACTCTTCTTCGAGGACGTCTTCGTGCCCGACGGCCAGGTCCTGGGCGGCGAGGGCCGGGGGTGGAACGTGGCTATGGCCACCGCCGGGTCGGAGCGGGGCCTCAGCCTGCGCAGTCCCGCCCGCTACACCGAGGCGGCGGCACGTCTGGTCCGGCTGTACGCCGACACCGTGATCACCTCGCCGGCGCGGGCGGCCCGGTGCGCCGACGACGTGGCCCGGGCCTGGATGGCCGCCGAGGCGTACCGGCTCAACACGCTGTGGACCGCCACCCGGGTGCTGGACGGAGGCTCGGTGGGGCCCGAGGCCAGTGCCAACAAGATCCACTGGTCCGAGACGGACCTCGCCATCCACCGTGCCGCGCTGGCCCTCCTCGGCCCGGAGGCCGAACTGCACGGTCGGGGGATGGACGCGCCCTGGCTGGATGGTTTCTTGTTCGCCCTGGCCGGCCCCATCTACGCCGGCACCAATGAGATCCAACGCAACGTGGTGGCCGAGCGCATGCTCGGGCTCCCGCGGGCCTGAGCGGGCGGGATCGGCATGCACTTCGCCTTCAGCGACCAACAAGACGAGTTCCGCCAGGCGGTTCGACAGGTGCTGGCCAACGAGTGCACGCCCGAGCACCTGCGGACTGCCTACGGGGCACCCGCTGCCCGGACCCGCCGGTGGTCGACACTGGCCGGACTGGGCGTGACCGGACTGTCCGCCCCCGAGGCCCACGGTGGCCTCGGGCTCGGGATGGTGGACCTGGTGCGCCTGGTCGAGGAGGCCGGTGCGGTCGCCCTGCCCGAACCGCTCACCGACACGACCGCGCTGGCCGCGCCCTTGTTGGTCGCCTTGGAGCAGGACCACCGACAGGACCCCTACCGAGCCTCCCGTCTGGCCGACTGGCTCGAGGGCATCGCCGCCGGCACCATCACCGTTGCCGTCGGCCCGATCCCGGTGGGCGGCTCACCGACGCCCATCGCCGGGGCCGACGGTGCCGACCTGTTGATCCTGTTCTCGCCGGTCGGTGCGGCACACGACACGGTGTCCGGCGCGCCAGGCCCCGAGGTCCACATCGTGGAGGCCGGTGCGGTCACCATCCGCACCGTCTCGTCGCTCGACCCCACCCGACGACTGGGCATCCCGCACTGGGCGGCCACACCCGAGACCGTGATGGCCTCGGGTGCCGACGCCGCCGTGGCCATCGGAGCCCTGCACGACCGGGCGGCAGTCGCCGTGGGCGCCGAGCTCCTCGGACTGGCCGCCACGATGATCCGCCTGGCCGCCGACTACGCCAAGGACCGACGTCAGTTCGGGGTTCCCATCGGCAGCTTCCAGGCCGTCAAGCACCTGCTGGCCGGGGCCCAGGTGACCCTGGAGTTCGCCCGCCCACTCGTCTACGCCGCGGCCTGGGCCTTGGACGCCGGGGACCCTGGCGCCTCCCGATCGTCCTCGGCGGCCAAGGCCTATGCGGCAGAGGCCGCCGTTGAGGCGGCCCGGGTGTCGCTCCAGGTCTTCGGGGCCATCGGCTACACCTGGGAGTGCGACCTCCACCTGTTCCTCAAACGGGCCTGGGCATTGGCCGAGGCCTGGGGGTCGGCTAGCGACCACCGCATGCAGGTGCTCGAGTCACTGGTGGCCGAGAGCGGCGCCAACCGCAGCTGAGGAATCCGCCGGACCGGTCCGCACCTGGCGCGACGGTCAGGGCTGGGCGAAGGCGTAGACCGGCACCCCGTTGTAGGCCGTGGACTGCGACGGCAGGTAGGGGCCGTTGATCACCACAGCCAGCGAGCCCGACGGGGCCGGCCCGGCATCCCCCTCGACGGTCACGACGGCACCGTCGGGCCAGGTCTGGACGACCAGTCCCACATGGACCGAGGTCGCCGTGGACCAGGGGCCGGTGCCGTAGAGCACGGCGTCACCCGGCACCGCCATTGCCGTCGGCGGCAACACCCCGGTGTGGGCGGCGGCCCAACTGAAGATGCTGCCGGTGAACGGATACGACGGGATCGGTACACCGGCCCGCTCCCACACCCAGGTGGCGAACAGGGCGCACCACTCCTCGCACGGTCCGTAGGGGTTGCAGAACTGGCCTCGATCGGGGTCGCTGTTGACCTGGCCGTTGGCGATGGACACGATGGCCGAGGCCGTCCGGGACGGCGAGGGGCTCGGCGGATTGGAGAAGGCGTACGACCACCCGTCGGGCTCCAACAGCCAGTACCCCTGGGCGTCCGGGGTCAGGACGATTCCCCCCACCGGCGGCACATTGGCCGGGTCCCCGCCGTAGCCACCACCGAGGGAGCCGTAGAAGGGCGCCTTGCCGAAGCCGAAGATCCCACCGTCCGTGGCCACCAGCAGATACCCCTGGTCGAGCGGGGCGGCGACCATCCCGACCACCGGGTCGTTGAGGCGGGTGCCGCCGGTGGATCCGAAGAAGGGCGCATCGCCGAAGGTGAAGATGCCACCGTCGGCGGCCACCAGCCAGTAGCCGTGGCCCGAGGTCGTCGTCGCCATGCCGGTGATGGGCTCCACCAGTGATCGTCCACCCGTCGACCCCAAGAACGGCGCGTCGCCGAAGGAGAAGATGCCGCCGTCGGCGGCCACCAGCCAGTAGCCCTTCCCGTCGGGCGTCGCCGCCATGCCGACGATCGGCTGATTGAGTCGGACGCCACCCATGGAGCCGTAGAAGGCGGCATCGCCGAAGGCGAACACCCCGCCGTCCATGGCGGCCAGCCAGTAGCCGTTGCCGTCCGGGGTGGCAGCCATGGACACGATGGGGCCCTGTAGCCGCAGCGAGCCCAGCGAACCGAAGAAGTGGGCGCTGCCCTCGGCGAACACCCCGCCGTCGGCGGAGGCCAGCCAGTAGCCCTGGGCGGCTTGTGTGGCGGCCGGGTCGGGCGTCATCGCCACCATCACCGAGCTGAGGGCGGAGCTCGGCGTCGCATTGATCGACTGGGCGTCGCCGAAGCCGATCACGCCTCCGCCCTGGTACACCCGGGGCCGGACGGACGCCCCGGCATCGACATGGCCCGCCAGCAGGGGAATTACCGCCGAAACCAGGCTGACCAGGGCCACGATCAGCACCAGGGACGGGGTCGTGACCCGGCGCTGGCAGCCGAATTTGCCCCGGACGCATGCGCACCACCCCATGCTACGCAGCCCACCGGACTACCTCCGTCAAATTTGATGACGTTCGTGTGACGCCGAGGGGTGGTCCCTGGCCGGGGACCGGAGGGGTCGTGACCCGGCAAAACGACGGATCAGGTGGTGAAAAACGGCACACTTGATGATATTGTGGTTACACCGCTACTTAGAGTGGTAACAGCACGTCGGAGGGGCACTTTGATGGAAGCAGCGAAGCGGTGACTCCGCGACCCGGCCAGCCCGAACCATTCATCCGCGGGGTGGCCTACCCTGCGGTCGGGGACGTCCCGTATCCCCGGGCCAACCCCACCGACACCGCCAGGCTTCCGGCGGACGTCTGGCACGCCGCCAGCGTCCCGGTCGGGATCCGCCTCGAGGTGGTAGGCGACGCCCAGGCCATCGACGTCGCCTACCGGACCACGACCGGCAACCTCGGCTACCGGGGTGACGGTGCCGGCATCACGTTCTCGGTGTGGCGGGGTGGTCGCAAGGCCTGTGAGGAAGAGGCCGTCCTGGGCGACGGCATGATCCGGCTGTCGCTCGGCTCGGGATCGCCCGACAAGCCGGCCATCATCTACCTGCCCGAGGGCATGCACCCGATCATCCAGTCCCTCACCGCGGTGAAGGGTGAGATCGCCCCGGCACCCCAGCTGCCCCGGTGGATCGCCTACGGGGACTGGACCACCCAAGGTTGGACGGCCTCAGGGCCATCCCAGGGCTGGGCGGCCATCGCCGCCCGGAAGGCCGGCCTCGACCTCATCAACTTCGGCTACGCCGGTGCGGCCCGTGGTGAGATCGTCTCGGCCGAGCACATCTCGGCCATGCAGGCCGCCATCATCACCGTCGCCTACGGGGCGAGCTGCTGGACCCGCGTCCCCTACAGCGTCGGCATGGTGACTGAGGGCTTCCGGGCCTTTCTCGACGTCGTCCGCCAGGGCCACCCCACCACTCCCATCGTGGTCGTGAGCCCCATCGTGCGCCCGGACGCCGAAGAGGTTCCCAACCGCCTGGGCGCCTCCATGGCCGACATCCGCCACACCATTGAATCCATCACCCGTGAGCGCATCGTCGGCGGCGACACCACGCTCTCCTTGGTGGCCGGCGAGGCGATGATCAGCGAGGAGCACCTCGCCGACGGCATCCATCCAGGAGACGAGGGGCACAAGCGGATCGCCTCCTCGGTGACCAGAGCCCTGAACGCCGCCATGAAGTCGACCGGGGGCGACACGCCGTCCGACGCCCTCATCGGCAACGCCCTGCTGTTCGGGGACCGCTCCGGGCCCGGCCATCACGACGGCGAGGCCCGCGTCGACGCGTCGTCAGGGAGCGGCCCGGCCGGATCGGGTGGCCTGCGGATGCACGAGACGGCACCGCCGGCCGACCTCGAACCGGCTGACGGGCCGGCCGTGGGCGGTGCTACGGACGCCGAGGTGCTCGACGGGCAGGAACCCTACGGCACGCCTGCCGACTTCGACGCCGGGTCAGCCGAGGACGCTGCCTCGGTGGAGGACACCGTGTCGGTGTCTGTCTCCCGATCCGACCACGAGGCGGTGGACTACGACACCGAGTCCGTTGAGGATTCGGCCGCGGCCCACGACGAGGTGGGCGTGGAGCACGGCGGGGTCGAGGACACGGACCAGTTCGACCCCATCGAGGACGAGCTCGACGAGGACGACCTGGTCGACCCCGAGCTGGACACCGCCACCTCCCTGGCCTGAACCGCGCCATCCCCCTGACGGGCGGCGATGGTGCCGCCCCGGCCGGACTGTTCTGCGCGACCCGAAGCCCCTACAGTTCGCGTCGACGGCCGGCGACTCCCGTCGGTCAGTGCGCCCCCTATCGTCACTCCTGCGAGGTAGACACCACCATGGAAGCCACCACTCTCATCGAATCGTTCCGCGTCGACGGCAAGGTGGCCGTGGTCACCGGTGCCGGAAGCGGCATCGGGAAGGCCAGCGCCCTCGCACTCGCCGGTGCCGGGGCCGTCGTGGTCTGTGCGGACATCGACGGCGAGTCGTCGGTCGCCACCGCCGACGAGATCACCGGTGCCGGGGGCCGGGCTGAGGGGGTGACACTCGACGTGTCCAAGCGGTTGGAGGTGGACGCTCTGGCCGGGCGGGTGGCGGCCGATCACGGCGGCATCCACGTCTGGTGCAACATCGCCGGGATCATGGTCGAGGGGCCGTTCCTCGATGCACCCGAGGACGATCTCGACCGGATCCTCTCGGTCAATCTCAAGGGCGTGTTCTTCGGATGCCAGGCCGCGGGACGCGTCATGGTCGGCCAACCCGAGGGGGGCAGCATCATCAACGCCTCGTCGGCCGCCGCCGACACCCCGAGCCCCAACATCGTCAGCTACGCCATCTGCAAGGCCGGCGTCGTGCAGATGACCAAGTCCCTGGCCTACGAGGTGGGCAAGAAGCACGTCCGGGTCAACGCAGTGGCTCCCGGCTTCGTCCTCACCGGCATGACCGGGCGTTACTTCGTCCGTCCCGACGGGACGATCGACGAGGAGATGCAAGAGGCGGTGGTCGCCCCGATGCGCAAGTTCACGCCGCTCCGGATGATCGGCGAGCCCGAGGACATGGCCGCGGCGGTGCTGTACCTGGCCTCGGACGCCTCCAAGTTCATGACCGGACAAGTCCTGCGGCCCAACGGCGGAGTTGCCATGGTCTGACCCCGCTCCCGGCAGCGTGGCGGCGCACCGCCGGGCACCCAACTCCGGGCAATGGCCACGACCCCCCGAGGATCGGCGGCCTGTCGTGGACCCGATCTGGCCCGCAGCGGGCCGACGTCAGGGGTTCCAGCAGCGCAGCTGACGCACCGTCAGAACGGCGTTACACTCGAACCCATGGCCGACATGCCCTGGATCATCTCCGTCGACGACCACGTAGTGGAGCCCCCCAACGTGTGGACCGATCGGCTCCCCAAGAAGTACCACGACATCGGACCCCGCATCGTGCGGGCGCCCATGGGGGAGATCACCTTCATCGGCGGCAAGTTGACCGTGGTGCCCGGGTCGGAGGGATTCCCCACCGACTGGTGGTACTACGAGGATCTGAAGCGCCCGCTGCTCCGGGTCGACTCGGCCGTCGGTGTGCCCCGGGAAGAGGTCACCATGCGCGGCGTCACCTACCAGGACATGCGTCCGGGCTCCTACGAGGTCAAGCCCCGGCTCGAGGACATGGACGTGAACCACCTCGAGGCCTCCTTGTGCTTCCCGACCTTCCCCCGCTTCTGCGGGCAGACGTTCACCGAGGCGCAGGACAAAGAGCTCGCCCTCTTGTGCGTGAAGGCCTACAACGACTGGATGGTCGACGAGTGGTGTGGCCCCGAGGCCAAGGGTCGACTCATCCCCTTGTGCCTCATTCCGCTGTGGGACGTCGAGCTGGCTGCCGCCGAAGTTCGGCGCAATGCCGACCGCGGCGTGCGGGCGGTGTGCTTCAGCGAGATCCCCCCATTCCTGGGCCTGCCGTCGGTGCACGACCCCGATCACTACTGGGACCCGTTCTTCCGGGCCTGCGAGGAGACCCACACGGTCATCAACATGCACATCGGCTCGTCGTCGAAGATGCCGTCGACCTCGGCCGACGCGCCGCCTGCGGTCGGGTCGACCCTGACCCACTCCAACGCCACCTACTCGATGGTCGACTTCATGTTCTCGGGCGTACTGGTGCGCTTCCCCGAACTCAAGCTGGCCTATGCCGAAGGCCAGATCGGCTGGATCCCCTACATCCTGGAACGGGCCGACACCGTCTGGGAGGAGAACCGCGGCTGGGGGGGCGTGGCCGACATCGTCCCAGAGCCACCCTCGACCTACTTCTTCCGACAGATCTACGGCTGCTTCTTCAGCGACGCCTTCGGCCTCAAGAACATCGAGTCCATTGGCGTGGACAACATCACCTATGAGTCGGACTACCCCCACTCGGACTCCACGTGGCCCGAGACGCGCCAGATCGCCGAGAAGCAGATGAAGGACCTCACCGACGAGCAGATCTACAAGATCGTCCGCGGCAACGCCATCAAGCTCTACGACCTCGACTTCAAGTGAGCCGAGCCGTCGTGACCCACGCGGCGTAGGCCGCTCCCTCATGGACCTGCGCTATACCGACGCCGAACAGGCGTTCCGCGGTGAGCTTCGGCAGTGGCTGGCCCAGACCGTCCCCGGTCTGCCCGACAAGCCGTCATCTGACGACTGGCCAGGGCGTCGCGCCTATGACACCCACTGGCAGCGCCTGTTGTTCGAGGCCGGCTACGCCGGCGTGGACTGGCCCGTCGCCGGTGGTGGTCGAGGCTCCTCCCCGGTCGAGGAGCTCATCTTCAAAGAGGAGCTCGAGCGGGCCCATGCACCCTACGTCGGGGTCAACTTCGTCGGCCTGCTCCATGCCGGTCCGACGGTCATCGCCGAGGGGACGCCCGCGCAGCGGGAGCGATTCCTGCCCGCCATCCTCAAAGGTGACGAAGTCTGGTGTCAGGGGTTCTCCGAGCCCGGGGCCGGCAGTGACTTGGCGTCCATGCGGACCCGTGCCGTGCGGGACGGCGACGAGTACGTGGTGAGCGGCTCGAAGATCTGGACGTCCCACGCCGAGGTGGCCGACTACTGCGAGCTGTTGGTCCGCACCGGTGCCGAGGACAGTCGCCATCGCGGGATCACGTGGCTGATCCTCCCCATGGACACCCCCGGCGTCGAGATCCGGCCGTTGGTCACCATCGCCGGATCGACCGAGTTCGCCGAACTCTTCCTCGATGAGGTCCGGATTCCGGTCGCCAACCGGGTCGGCGACGAGAACGACGGGTGGAGGGTGACCATGGTCACCCTGAGCTTCGAGCGCGGCACCGCCTTCGTGGGTGACCTGCTGGAGGCCATCGAGCTCCTGTCGGCCTCGGTGGTGCTGGCCCAACGGACCGGAGCCTGGTCGGACCCCGGCGTCCGCCGCCAGGCAGGCCACCTCCGAGCCGAGCTCGACGCCCTCATGGCCCTCACCAAGCGAAACGTCACCCAGGCGGCCCGCACCGGCATCCCGGGCATGGGGGGCACCTTGTTCAAGCTGGCCTACACCGAGGCCCGCACCAAGTTGGGTGAGTTCACCCTGTCGCTTCTCGGTCGGGCCGGGCTGGCCGTCGACGACCTCGAGGGCACCGACGGCCTCGGGGCCCTCCCCACCGAGACCATGGTGCAGGACTGGCTGCGCGGCATCTCGTTGACCATCGCGGCGGGGACGTCCCAGATCCAACGCAACATCGTCGGCGAGCGCATCCTCGGGCTCCCCAAAGAGCCCTCCGCCAAGCCGGCACCGGTGGCGCCCGCACCGGTGCCGGTGGCGTAGGGACCGGACCGTGGACTTCGAACTCTCCGAATCCCAGGCCGATCTGGCCGAGGGTGTGCGGCGTCTGTGTGAGGGCCAGTTCGCCCTGGAGCAGGTCCGGGCCTTCGAGGGCTACGACAAGGTCGTCGATCGTGACGGCTGGTTGACGCTGGGCGAGGCCGGCGTGTTCAACCTGTGCCTGGCCGAAGAGGCCGGGGGCGTGGGTCTGGGCCTCGCCGAAGCAGCCCTCGTCTTTGAGGAGCTCGGTCGGGCCCTGGTCCCCGGACCGTTGGTCGCCTCGCACCTGGCGGCGGGGCTCGTCGACGGCGCCGACGACGGATCGGTCGTGGTCGGCCTCGTCGAGGTCGCAGCCGGTGGACTCGGTGAGACGGCGAGACCGCTGGTCATCGAGGACTTGGACGATCTCGACGTGCTGCTCGTGGTGTCCGACGACGGGGTGGCCCAGATCGAGCCCTCCACCATCGAGGCCGCCCGCCTGTCGAGGCCCATGGACCCATTGACGCCGGTGTGGTCCACCACCCGGCTGCCCGCCGGCACTCCGGTCGCCGGACCCGAGATCTCGGCGTGGTGGCGACGCGACGGCGCCGTCCTGACTGCGGCCCTCCAGGTCGGCTCCGCGGCGTGGACCACCGAGCTGGCCGTCGAGTACGCCAAGCACCGAGAGCAGTTCGGCCGGCCCATCGGCGGCTTCCAGGCGGTCAAGCACCTGTGCGCCGACATGGCGGTTCGTACCGAGCTGGCCCGCTGCGCGGTCCACGCCGCAGCGGTCACCGTCGACCAGCCAGACGTCGGGGATGCGATCGTGGCGGCCAACGGGGCCAAGCTGCTGGCCGACGAGGCCGCGGTCACCAACGGCCGCTCCTGCATCCAGGTCCACGGCGGCATGGGATTCACCTGGGAGATCCCCGCCCATCTGGCCTACAAGCGGGCCAGGGTGCTGGCCACTCAATTCGGCACGGCCGATCAGCTGGCCGAGGCGCTGGCCGACCAGTTGGCCGAGTCCATCGCTGCCGCGTCCGGGCCGGTCGGTGCCCCGGTGCCCGGCCTACGCTGAGCCGGTGAGCCCCTCCCCCATCACGCCGCCCCCCGATATCGTCACCGTGCTACCCGAGGGTCGCACGGTGTTCGGCATGCAATTGCCCATCCAGTCCCAATCGACCATCTACGCCCAGCCGTGGGAGGCCGACGCCGGGCCCGACGAGTTGGCCACCGTGGCGCTGGCGTGCGAGGCGGCGGGCTTCTTCTACGTGGGGGTGTGTGACCACACCTTCATCCCCGAGCGGTTGGCCGGGGCCATGAGCACCGTCTGGTACGACACCATCGCCACGCTCGGGTGGTTGGCCGGGGTCACCAACGAGATCCGCCTGCTCTCGCACATCTATGTGGTCGCCCTCCGTCACCCGTTGCGGGCGGCGAAGGAGTTCGCCACCGTCGACGCCCTCTCCCACGGCCGGGTGATCTGTGGCGTGGGGGCGGGCCATGTCACCGAGGAGTTCGACCAGATGGGCCCGGACTTCGACCACCGGGGACCGGCCACCGATGAGGCCATCGTCGGCTTGGCCGCCGGACTCGTCCAGGAGTTCCCCACGCTGGACGGGCCGACGTGGACGGCCTCGGGACTGGGCCTGCGGCCCCGGCCCGAGCAGACCCCGCGACCACCGATCTGGGTCGGCGGTTCCTCCCCGGCAGCACTTCGCCGCACCGCCCGGTTCGCCGACGGCTGGTTGCCCCAGTCGGTCGGTCCGAACGTCGAGCTGCTGGCCGACCTGCGGCGCATCCGCGAGGAGCTCCGCTCAGGAGCACCGCTCGACATCGGCGGGATCGCCAACGCCCTCCACGTGGGGGTGCCTCCGGCCGGAGTCGAACTCCCGCCCGGCACCGTCGCCGGTCCGGCCGAACAGGTGGCTGAGTACCTGCGATCGTTCCGGGTGGCCGGGGTCGGTCAGGTCCAGATCCGGTTCCCCTCGCGCTCGGTGGACGAGCTGGTGGATCAGATTGCCGCCTTCGGCAGCGATGTGGCGCCCCTCGTCGATTCCTGAGCCGCACGCCCACCGGCACCCACCGACCCGGAGCCACACTCGGGTTGGGGATCAGGCGGGTGAGACCACGTCGATCCCGGCGGCCGGCGGCCGCGGCACAGAGCCTGGAATCGTAGGCAACGAGTGCGGTCAGACTCGCTTTCACCGAGAGTGCGCTGGCCAGGTGAACGGCATCAAGGCTTCGCAGTTCGGCCGGGGCGAGCGACGCAGCCTTCTCGATGATGGCGCGATCTATCGGGAGGAGGTCGATACCCCCGAGCAGTTCGTTGACGCCTCCGACCCCACCGTCGTCGACGCGCCGGCAGGCACGAGGCAGTTCCACCATCGACACGTCGCTGCTGACCTTGGGGATGTCTGCCCTCGTCGTCAGCCACTCAGTCAGCGCCACAGCGCCGCGTGCACGCCGCATGTGCGAGCCAGCGGTGCTGACTGGACCCCCTAGGGGCCAGTGGTGGTCGTAGTCGTCGTCGGCCGCGACGTCCCCCCGGCGCCGGTCCCGGTGGTCGCCTGCGTGGTGGCGGTCGTCGTGGTGCCGGAGCCACCACGTGACGTCGTGGTGGTGGTCGGGTTCCCGAGTGTCGTGGTGGTGGTCGAGCCCTGCGCTGTGGTCGTGGACGACCGCAACGTGGTTGTCGTGGTCGGCGCCGGGGGGCGGGTCGTCGTTGTCGTCGAGGTCACCGGCGTCACCTTGGTGGCTCCGGGGACGACGAAGTCACCGTCTGGCGTCCGGATGATGGAGCCGGTACCCGCCGACGCGGTGTCGCTCTGGGGAGCATTGAAATAGAGGAGCGTGCCCAACCCGAGGAAGGCCACGGCCATGGCCAGCGTCGAACGTCGGATGGGGAACCGCCGGTGGACGGGGACGGACATGAAGCCGACCAGGGCGCTGTGCTTGACCTCGTCGTCGACGGCAGGGTCCTTCTTCGCCCACGGCGCCCGGGCCCCCAAGCGCGAGGTGGGCTCATCCTCGGGCGGCGGTCCCCCATCGCCATCGGATCCGCCCGGATCGCTCACGGGGACACCCCGTCACCGATCGACGGTGAGCTGACACCAGCCGAGCGCAGGACGGTGGCGGCCCGCAGTCGGATCTCGCGCGCTACCTCGAACTGGCGCCCGGGGAGTGTCCGGGCGATGAGCCGGAGCTGCACGTAGCCCACGTCGATGGTCTCCACCCCAGCGACGACCGGATCACCGAGCAGCAGGGCGCTCCAGGCGGGATCGGTGGCCATGTCCTTGAACATGTCCTTCAACAAGCCGGTGACGTACTCGAGGTCCTCGGTGACCGAGACGGGGATGTCGATCACCGCACGCGACCAGTCCTTGGACAGGTTGGTGACCTGACGGAGCGCGCTGTTCGGCACCACCACCAACTCACCCTGGGCGGTCCGCACCTTGGTCACCCGCAGGGTCAGCTCCTCCACCGTGCCGGTGATGCCACTCGACTGGCCCGGCACCGAGAGCCGGATGACATCACCGAAGGCGAACTGGTGCTCGGCGAAGAGGAAGAACCCGGCGAGCAGGTCTCCGACCATCTGCTGGGCCCCGAAGCCCAACCCGATCCCGATCACCGTGGCCGGCGCCACCAGGGTGGTGAGTGGGATGCCCAGTCGGTCGAGGGCGAGGATGGCAGCGATGAAGCCGACCAGTGCGACGACGACCCATTCGACCGCCTCACTGACCGCCCGCGACCGTTTCAGGGCCTCGGAGGCCACCGAGCCCGACTCGATCTGCAGGCGGATCTGGGCGTCGATCCAGGTGCGCCGGCGCGCGCCCAGCCAGTGGGCGAACCGCACGAAGAGGCCGGCACCCAGCAAGAGAACGCTGGCAGGGAGCAGGTGGTTCTGGAACCAGGAATGGTGAATCGAACGAAGTTACCATCGACCCCCGGCAACGATGCCGCTCCTGTCCTCCGGCGCCCGGGTCTCGGATCCCAGTCCTGAGGGCCGGAGCCAGGCACCTCTCGACCCGTGGAGCATGCTCCCTGAGCAGCGTCGCCGGGGAGACCGTAAACTGACGGTCTGTCAGGTACACACCGACCCACACCGACCCCCACCGACCGGACCGACACCGACCGGACCGAGCGGGGCCAGACCGATCCGAAGTGGGCAGGACGGTGCCCCAAGGTCCATGAAGGGATGTCCAACATGCTCGACTATGTGATCCGAAACGGCCTGGTCGTCGACGGGACCGGCACACCGGGACGCCGGGCCGACGTCGGGATCCGCGACGGGCGGATCGTGGCCGTGGGCGATGTGGACGAAGCCGGGTCCACCGAGCTCGACGCCGAGGGCCTGGTGGTGGCGCCGGGCATCATCGACCCCCACACCCACTACGACGCCCAGCTGTTCTGGGACCCCACGGCGTCCCCCTCCAACCTCCACGGGGTGACCACGGTCATCGGCGGGAACTGCGGGTTCACCCTGGCACCCATCAAGGAGCAGGACCACGACTACATCCGGCGGATGATGGCCAAGGTCGAGGGCATGCCGCTGGTGGCCCTCGAGAACGGTCTGCCCTGGGACTGGACCAGCTTCGGTGACTACCTGGCCAAGCTCGAGGGCAACCTGGGCGTCAACGCCGGCTTCCTGGTGGGCCACTGCGCCATCCGCCGGTGGGTGATGGGCTCCGACCGGGCCGCCGATGTGGCCAACGATGAGGAGCTGGCCGCCATGACGCGCCTCTTGGCCGAGTCGATCGAGGCCGGGGGCCTCGGGTTTTCGTCATCGCAGTCCCGGACCCACTCCGACGGCGATGGCAACCCCATCTCGTCCCGCCACGCCGACCGGCGCGAGATGCTGGCCTTCTGCGAGGTGGTGCGTGACCACCCCGGCACCACCCTCGAATACATCACCAACGGCTGCCTCGACACCTTCACCGACGAGGAGATCGACCTGATGGTGGCCATGACCACCACGGCCCGGCGCCCGCTCAACTGGAACCTGTTGACCATCGACTCGCGCACCCCGGACAAGACGGCCCGGCAGCTCGAGGCGTCCTTGCGGGCCGCCGAGGAGGGCGGGCGGATCGTGGCCCTGACCATGCCCACCCTGGTGCCCATGAACATGAGCTTCCGAACCCACTGCGCCTTGTTCCTCATCCCCGGATGGGGTGACGTGATGGGCCTGCCCGTCGAGGAGCGGATCGAGAAGCTGGGTGACCCCGCCGTCCGCGCCCATCTCGACGAGGTGGCCCACTCCGAAGCGGCCGGGGTCTTCCGTCGACTCTCGCACTGGGCCAACTACATCATCGGTGACACCTTCGCCCCGGAGAACCAGGGCTACAGCTGGCGTGACGTGGGCTCGATCGCCGAGGAGCAGGGCAAGCCACCCTTCGACGCCCTGCTCGATCTGGTCATCGCCGACGACCTTCGCACCGTCCTGTGGCCCAAGGCCTCCGACGGCGACGACGCCTCGTGGCGGGCGCGCGTTGAGGTGTGGGACAACCCCGGGGCCATGGTGGGTGGCTCGGATGCCGGGGCCCACCTGGACCGCATGTGCGGTTCGAACTACCCGACGTCGTTCCTCGGCGACTGTCTGCGCAAGCGGAAGCTGGTGCCCCTGGAGCGTGCCGTGCAGCTGATGACCGAGGCCCCTGCCGAGCTGTTCGGGCTGAAGGACCGGGGCCGGGTGGCCGAGGGGATGGTGGCCGACCTGTTCGTCTTCGACCCCGAGACGGTGGGCTCGGAGCCCGCCACGCTGGTACACGACCTGCCCGGCGGCAGCCCCCGGCTGATCGCCGATGCCATCGGCGTCGTCCGGGTTCTGGTCAACGGGGTGGAGACCATCGCCGACGGCAAGCCCACCGGGGCCCTCCCCGGGAGCCTGCTCAAGTCGGGGCGCGACACGGTCACCGTCGATCCGACGCTCGCCACCGCCTGACCTACACTGCTGACGAACCGTCAGATCTTCCCCGGCGACATCGGGGGACACACCACCGCCGGCACCGGCCGGACGGGGATCCAAGGTGATCCCCGAGCGCGAAAGGGGACCCATTCAATGGGAGCAACGGTCACCAAGGACGAGACCCAGCTGTTCATCGGGGGCAAGTGGGTAGACGCCGGCAACGGCACCTACGAGGTCATCAACCCGGCCACCGAGCAACCCGTCGGCCAGGCCCCCAACGCGTCGGTGGGTGACGCCGAAGAGGCCGCCGCCGCCGCCCGGGACGCCTTCCCGGCCTGGGCGGCCACCCCGGTCGAGGAGCGCCTGGCCCTGCTCAAGGCCGCGGGGGCGGCCATCCGGGCCAAGAACGACGAACTGGTGCCCCTGGTCATCGCCGAGACGGGCGCCACCGCCTCGGTCGGCTCGCGGATGCAGGTGCCGGTGTGCGCCGACCGGTTCGACCGGTTCTCGAGGGACCTCCGCCACGTCCAGGAGTCCATGCTGCCCCCCATCGCCACGGCGGCGACCCCGCTGGCCCCCGGCGGACTGATCAGCGCCCTCGCCTATCGCCAGCCGGTGGGCGTCGTGGCCGCCATCGCCAGCTACAACTTCCCGCTGACCAACATGGCCGGGAAGGTGGCGCCTGCCCTGGCGATGGGCAACACGGTGATCATGAAGCCTGCGCCCCAGGACCCGCTGGCCATCGTGGAACTGGCCCGGGTCCTCGAAGAGGTTGGGTTCCCACCCGGCGTCGTGAACCTGATCAACTCGGCCGACCCCGAGCCGGCCTCGCTGCTGACCACCTCCCCCGACGTCGACATGGTGTCGTTCACCGGATCGACGGCGGTGGGCCAGCGGATCGCCGCGGCCGGTGCACCCACCATGAAGCGCATGCTGATGGAGCTCGGCGGCAAGGGCGCGGCCATCGTCTTCGAGGATGCCGACATCAAGTCGGTGGTGACCGCCATCGGCTCGACCTGGGCCTTCCATTCCGGCCAGATCTGTACCGCCCCCACCCGGGCGGTGGTGCACCGGAGCATCTTCGACCAGGTGGTCGCTGGCCTCTCCCAGTTCGCCGGGTACCTCAAGGTCGGCGACCCGACCGAGAAGGAGACCGTGGTCGGGCCGCTCATCTCCGCCGCCCAGCGCCAGCGGGTCCTCGACCACATCGAGACCGGTCGCCAACAGGGTGAGGTCGTGGTGGGGGGTGGACGCCCCGGTGGCCTCGACTCCGGCTACTACGTCGAGCCCACCCTCATCACCGGGACCAACCAGATCACCGTGGCCCGCGAGGAGATCTTCGGGCCGGTGGTGGTGGCCATCCCCTTCGACGACGAGGACGAGGGCATCGCCATCGCCAACGACTCCGAGTTCGGCCTCTACGACTACGTGTTCTCCGGGGACACGGCGCGGGCGTTCCGGGTGGCCAAGCGCCTCCGGGCCGGCCACGTCGGCATCAATACCGCCCAGCGCAACATGGATGCGCCCTTTGGAGGCTTCAAGATGAGCGGGATCGGACGCGACGGTGGCGACTACAGCCTCGAGGCATACTCCGAGTTGCAGTCGATCATCTGGGCTGGATAGGACGCGCCCCACCCGGCCGGGCGACTGGGTCGGTCAGCCGGCGCCGAAGAACGGGGCCCCGCCGAAGGTGAAGATGCCGCCGTCGCTGCCCACCAGCCAGTAGCCGCCGGTGGCCGAATCGGTGGCCATGCCGACGACCGGCGCATTCAGCCGCATGCCGCCGGTGCTCCCCCGGAACTGCGCGTTGCCGAAGGCGAAGATCCCTCCGTCGTCGGAGACGAACCAGTAGCCGGCGCCGTTGGGGCTGACCGACATCCCGTCGACAGGCTGGTTGAGGTGCTGGCCACCGGTGGAGCCCCGGAACGGCGCGCCGAAGGCGAACACCCCGCCGTCGCTGGCCACCAGCCAGTAGCCGCCGGTGGCCGGGTCCGGGGCCATGGCCACCACCGGCGCGTTGAGGCGATGGCCTCCCATCGACCCGCGGAACCGGGCGTCGCCGAAGGCAAAGATGCCACCGTCGCTGGCCACCAGCCAGTAGCCGCCGCCGTCAGCGGTCGGCGCCAGGTCGACAACCGGCGCGTTCAGGTGCTTGCCGCCCATCGATCCGTAGAACCGGGCGTCGCCGAAGCTGAAGATGCCGCCGTCCGCGGCGACTAGCCAATAGCCCCGGCCGGTGGGCGTGCCCACCACGTGGGTGACCGGGGCGGTGAGGGGCCGTCCGGCCATGGACCCATAGTCGACGGCGTTGCCGTGGGCCTTGACGCTCCCGTCGGCACGAGCCACCCAGTAGCCGTTGCCGCCTGGTGTGGCGGCGATCCCCACGGCCGGGGACAGTGCCGCGCCGTTGGGCTCACCGGGAACGCCGGGCACCTGGAAGGGATAGGCGAACTGGCCACCGGTGGCGGTGAGCAGGTGCCCGGGCCCCACGGTCTGGCCCGGGCAGTAGACCGGGTCGCCGGTCTGCGTGCCGGCCACCAGGGGGTTCGGCGCCACCGGCTGGCCGGCCAGATTGTTCTGAGCCGCCCGACGGGCGTTGGCTGACGGGTAGTCGTTGTAGGCGTAGCCGAAGACCTCGACGGTCCAGGCCTGGTTGGCGCTGCAGGTCACGCCCACCCCGACCGAGGTATAGGCGGCGCCGAGTTCGTTCTGGCGGTGCCAGGCCGAGGCCATGTAGGCGTTGTCCATCCCGTCCGAGCCGTCTCCGGGCCAGTAGCCGTAGCCGGTGTTGCCGGAGTTGGCGGCCAGTGCGCACACCTGAGTGGAGGCACTGGTGCACGGCGGGAGGCTGGGGTCGGCCACCACGCCGGCGGCGGCGATGTGGGCCGACCAGGCCTGGGCGTAGGCCTGGAGCCCGGGGTCCACGGTGAGCTGTGGGATCGGTGCGGCGGCGGAATTCCTGGCCCCCCGCTCGGCGTTGATCCGGGCCGTCAGATCCTGGGCGTAGAGCGCCTGGACCCCGGCCACGCTGCTCGGAGCCGAGGCGGCCGAGGCCGCGTCCTTCGCCGCCGGCCGCCACGGCGGTGACCGCCCCGGCCACGAGGGCCACGACGGCCAGCGCGGCAGCGACCAGCCGGGCGTTGCGGCCCGGACGGGCGCTCCGTCCTGCCGAGGCGTCGGTGGCCGGTGCGGCCAGCCTCACGCGAAGGCTGCTTCGATCATGGTGCACGTGCATCGTTCCCTCGTACGTTGGACGCCCTGCGTCACTGCCCGTGTCCGCGGCGCTGCGGCCGGAGACCTCTCAGAGGAACTATCGGCACGAAACGCCGGAAACTGTTGCCCGGTTGGGCTACAACAGTCCGATGCCGGTCCCCGTCCCGCCCTCCATTCCCTCGTCGTTCACCGAGATGGCCGACCGCGTCTCGAACTGGGGCCGCTGGGGCCCACACGACCAGCTCGGCACGCTCAACCTCATCGATGAGAACTCCCGTTTACGAGGGGTTTCCTCGGTGGTCGACGGGGCGGCGTTCGCCCTCGGCCTACCGCTCTCGGCCGCCGAGGGCATCCAGAGGGGCTTCGTCCCCGGACGGATCAACCCGGAGCGGACCATGATCAGCGTCAACGGGCCGTTGAGCCCCGATCCCGAGTGGATCGCCTCGTCCGAGGACGTGGTGACCATGGCCCTCCAGTGCGCCACCCACTGGGACGGGCTCGCCCACGCGTCCTACGGCGCCGGGCCCGACGGCGGGCGGCTCTACAACGGCTACCCGGCCTCGTCGATCACCGAGGCCGGCGCCACCAAACTCGGCATCCACCTGGTCGGAACGCTGGTGTCGCGCGGCGTGCTGCTCGACCTCCCGCGGGCCAAGGGACGTGAGCTGCTCGAACCCGGCTACCCGATCACGCCCGACGACCTGGACGAGGCCTGCGCCTTCGGCAACATCGCCGTCGAGCCCGGCGACGTGGTGCTGGTGCGCACCGGTCAGAGCGTCCACCTGGCGCTCCCAGGCCGGCCCGGCCTCGGGGGCGCAGAGCCCCGCCGCGACCTGATCGCCTACACCTGGCCCACCCCCGGGTTGACCATGGCCACTGCTGAATGGTTCCAGCGCCTGGACGTCGCGGCCGTGGCGACGGACACCATGGTGCTCGAGGTCTATCCCTGCGAGGACCCGGACCTCTACCTGCCGGTCCATCTCCTCCATCTGGTGGAGATGGGGATGACCCAGGGCCAGAACTGGTTCCTCGACGAGCTGGCCGACGCCTGCGCCGCCGATGGTCGCTACGGATTCCTCTTGGACGCCACGCCGCTCCCGTTTACCAACGCCCTCGGGTCACCCGTCAACCCGGTGGCGCTGCGCTAACGAGGCGAGCGAGCGGCTCAGCTTCCCGGTCGGGGCTTGGGGCCCCGGGCCTTGGCCGTGGCCGCCTTCAGCTCGGCCGTCCGGGCCGATGCCGCCCCGCCGCCCACCACCGGACCGGTCCGCGGCGGCGGCCCCTGGGATCCCGGCACACTCACGCCCGACGGTGCCGGTCGACCGGTCACCGACCAGTGGAGCAGGCGGGCCTGGCTGTCCACCAGCGAGGCGGTCCGGATGCCCCAGAACTCGAACCCGTAGCGGTGGCCCGCCACCTGGGCCAACATGGCGATGAGCGTGCCGGCAGCGGCCATCGGATCGGCCCCGGCCGGCGAGCCCGACGCGTCAGCGGTGGTGGCGATCACCCGGGCCAGGGTGACGGTGACGGCGTTGAGGGCGCGTACCCGGAGCCCCTGGAACCTCAGGTCTCCCTCGACGGTGGTCAGCTCGACCACCCGGAACACGGCCCGGTTGCGCTCCCAGTAGTCCATGAAGCCCTCGACCACTGCCACGGCGGTGTCCCAGCTGGCCACGTCAGACCAGTCGCCATCCACCAGAGCGGCCAGGACGCCGGCCCCCTCGACCAGTTCCTCGGCCAGGACGGTGATGGCCGCCTCCACGTTCTCGAAGTACTGGTAGAAGGTGGCGGGCGAGGTTCCGGCCTGGCGGGCGATGTCGATGACCTTGATGGACCGCCACGGGGTGGCGACCAGGAGCCCGGCCGTGCACTCGAGGAGCCGCTGGCGGGTGGCCCGGCCCCGCCGACCGGGGACCCGGCCGTCGGTGGTGGCGATCATCTCCGGATCGTCGGACAGGGCCATGGGCGAACATCGTACCGACGGCTGGCCGGCCGGGACGGGGCCGGTGGTCTGGCGGGCCCGGTCGGCCGCCCCGGACCGGGCGGCAAAAGCGCTGGCGAGTAGGGTAATCGCTCATGTCCACCCGTCCGGTGCCACGGACCTTGACCCGTGCCCAGCAGGCCAGGCGTCAGCGGGTGGTGGACGCCGCCATGTCTCTGGCGCTCGACGGCGGCTACGAGGCCGTTCAGATGCGCGACGTGGCGGCCCGGGCCGACGTGGCCATGGGAACCGTCTACCGGTATTTCACCAGCAAGGACCACCTGTTGGCCGCGGCCCTGGTCCACTGGGTGGAGCAGCTCGACGCCCGGCTGGCCCAGCACCCCGCCCAAGGGACGACCGCGGCCGAGCGGGTGATCGATGCCTTAGACCGGGCGCTGCGGGCCATGGGTCGCCAACCCCAACTGGTCGGTGCGGTGTTCACCGCGCTGGCGTCACCGGACCCGGCGGCCATCGAGTGTCAACAGCAGGTCTCAGTGCTGATGGAGGGGATCATCACCCGAGCCATCGGGGATCCCCACCCCCAGGACCTGAGCGACCGGGCCCGGATCCTCGGGCACGTCTGGTACTCCGCCCTGGTTGGCTGGGTCAACGGGTGGTCCAACATGGTCCGCGTCCACGACGAGCTGGTGGTGGCCATCGGGCTGCTACTTCCCGCCGATATCTACGCCGAGGTGTAACCCCAGGCGGGCACCGCATCGGGACCGGCCCGCCCAGGAGACGGTATGACCGGGAACGGTGAGCGCAGCGAGCTACCGTCTGGGATGCCCTCGGCGATCGAAGTACGCGGTCTGTCGAAGCACTTCGGGAAGGTGGCGGCCGTCAACGACCTCACCTTCGAAGTCGAGGCGGGACGGGTCACCGGCTTCCTCGGACCCAACGGCTCGGGCAAGACCACCACCTTGCGGATGCTGCTGGGGCTGGTGTCGGTCAGCTCGGGCACGGCCACCTTCGGTGGCCGTCGCTACGTCGAGCTCGACCACCCCATCCACCATGTCGGCGCGGTGCTCGAGGCCACCAGCTTCCATCCGTCGCGTCGGGCCGAGGACCATCTGAAGGCCGTGGCCATGGGGGCCGGCATCCCGCTCACCCGGGTCGACGAGACACTGGCCCAGGTGGGCCTGACCGAGGTGGCCCGACGGCGGGTGGGGAAGTTCTCGCTGGGCATGCGCCAGCGACTGCAGTTGGCCACCGCCCTGCTCGGCGACCCCGAGATCCTGATCCTCGACGAGCCCTCCAACGGGCTCGACCCCCAGGGCATCCAGTGGCTTCGCACCTTCATCCGCCACCAAGCCTCCATCGGTCACGCCGTGCTGGTCTCCTCGCACCTCCTGTCCGAGATGGAAGAGACCGTCGACGACGTGGTCATCGTCTCCCACGGCCGCCTGGTGATGCAGACCACCCTGGCCGAACTGGCCAGCCGGGCCGGGACCCGGACCGGGCTTCGGATCCGCTCTCCCGAGCTGGGACGGCTGGTCGCGGTGCTCAACGCCATCCCCGTCGCGTTCCGTCCGGTGTCCCCTGACACCATCATCATCGACGGGGCCACGCCGGAGTGGTTCGGCCCCCTTGCGGCCCAGCACCAGATCATCCTCTACGAGCTGGCCTACGAACGCGGCAGCCTGGAGGACGTCTTCCTCAGCCTGACCCACGGCTTCGATGCCGCCGTGCCCGGAGCCGAAGGGAACGCCCAGCCTGCCGTCCCCGGCCAGGTCGCGACCACCCCCATCGGGCCCCCTCCTCCATTCGACCCCGGAGACCGGCCATGATCGCCGTCATCCGGTCGGAGTGGCTGAAACTGCGCACCACCGCGGTGCCCTGGGTGCTGACCGGGATCGCCCTCATCATCGACGCGCTGCTGATCCTGTTGTACTTCGTCAACCACGGCGCCGGCGGTGGAGGAGGAGGAGGAGGAGGGGGCGACGGAGGGGGTGGGGGTGGCTTCGGGAACTCGTTCGGGTTGCCGAACTACCCACACACCACCCAGCAACTGAGGAACCTCCTCGGCGCGGGTTTCGAGGGGTACCTCTTCGCCCTGCTGCTCGGCGTGCTCATGGTGACCACCGAGTTCCGCCACAAGACGGTGACCACCTCGTTCCTGGTAACGCCACACCGGCCGCGATTCGTGGGCGCCAAGCTGATCACCGCGGCCATCCTCGGTGCCGGGCTCGCCATCATCCTCTTGGTGGTCACCACCATCGGGGGCGGACTGACGCTGGCCGCCCAGGGCGGCTCGTTCACCGACCTCCTCGACCAGCTCCCCGCAGTCGCACCCGGGATGATCCTGGTCTTCGCCCTGTTTGCCATCCTCGGCGTCGGCGTCGGGTCGGTGTTGACCAACCAGGTGGCGGCCATCATCGTGACCCTCGGCTGGTTCATCATCGTCCAGGCCATCGTGGTCGGCCTGGTCCACGGCGCCGAGCGGTGGGTCCCCTCTGGCGCGGCATCGGCCGCATCCAATCTCACCCGCGGGCAGGGCTCCTCCTTCGGGCTATTCAACTGGTGGCAGGGCACGCTGTTGATGCTGGCCTACGGCCTGGTCTTCGCGGCCGCCGGCTCGTTCATCTTGACCCGCCGCGACATCACCTGAGGTCCTGGCGGCCGTCGCCCTCCCCGGGCGCACCTCCATACCCCAGCCCTAGGCTCACTCCGTGGCCGAAGGAATCCCCGACACCAGACTGGCCAACCACGGCATCGACGCCGCCGAGGTGCTGGCGCGGATGGCCGCACTTCGGGCTGACGACCGCGATTGGCGGGGCGGGCGGGTGTTCTCCCTGGTCTACTCGGCCGGCGACGAGGTCCACCGGCTCCTCGAGGACGCCGCCACCCTGTACTCGTCCGAGAACGCGCTCAACACCGGGGTGTTCCCGAGCCTGGGCCGGATGCAGCACGACATCGTGTCGATCACCGCCGGCCTGCTCGGTGCCGACCAGGTGCCTTCTGCCGACCGGGACGGGGTGCGGGGCTACCTGACCTCGGGCGGCACCGAGTCGCTGCTCCAGGCGACCAAGACAGCGCGGGACTGGGGCCGGGCCCACCGCGGCGTCGACCGGCCCAACATGGTGCTGGCCACCAGCGCCCATGCCGCGTTCGAGAAGGCCGCCCACTACTTCGACGTCGAGTCCCGCCGCGTGCCGGTGGGGCCCGACTACGCCGCCGACACCGACGCCATGGCCGATGCCATGGACGACGACACCGTGCTCATCGTGGGATCGGCACCGTCCTATCCCCAAGGGGTGATCGACCCCATCCCGGCTCTGGCGGCGCTGGCCTCCGAGCGGGGCGTGCTGTGCCACGTCGACGCCTGCCTGGGCGGGTTCATCCTGCCCTTCCTCACGCGGCTCGGTCACCTGTCCAAACCCTGGGACCTGTCGGTCGACGGCGTCACCTCCATCTCTGCCGACCTCCACAAGTACGGCTACGCCACCAAGGGGGTCTCGGTGATCCTCTACCGCAACCGGCAGCTGGCCCGGCTCCAGCCCTTCGTCACCTCCAACTGGTTGGGTGGGCTCTACGGATCCCCGTCGATGGCCGGGACCCGGCCAGCCGGTCCCATCGCCGCCGGGTGGGCCGTGCTCAACCACCTGGGCATGGACGGCTATCTCCGCCTGGCCGAGGCCACGCACCGGGCGGCGACCACCCTGCGATCGGCCATCACCGACACCCCAGGGATCACCCTGCGCGGACGGCCCGACGCCACGGTGTTCGCCTTCGGAGGCGACCTCGACGACGGCCAGGTCGACACCTTCGCCCTAGGCGATGCGCTGGCCGAGCGAGGCGGTTGGTTCTTCGACCGCCAGAGCCCACCCGACAGCCTGCACGCCACCGTCCACGCCGGCCACGGGGCCGTGATCGACGAGCTGTGCGCCGACCTGGTTGCCGTGACCGACGAACTCCGACGATCGGGAGCCCGGGCCGAGGACCGAAGCACCACCTACGGGACGGTCTGAGCGCCCGCCGGACCCCGACGGAAATGGGCAGTGGCACGGACAAATTCATTGCCCGTGGGGCAGACGTCGTCTATACATGCTGGGTCGGACGGCCGGAGGAGCCAGCCCTGCCTGTGACGACGATGGGGTGGCCCACCTCCATCGCCAACACGGGCTCTTTCGACGAACAGACCGGGGGGATGACCATGGAACGCAAGTGGTGGACGCTCACCGCCGTGTGCCTGTGCATCTTCATGCTGATGCTGGACATCACCGTGGTCAATGTGGCCCTGCCCGCCATCCAGGTGTCGCTCCACTCCTCGTTTGCCGACCTGCAGTGGGTGATCGACGCCTACGCCCTGACGCTGGCCACCTTCCTGCTGACGGCCGGGGTGATCGGCGACATGGTGGGGCGCCAGAAGGTCTACGCCGTCGGCGTCACCATCTTCACCCTGGCATCCTTGGCATGCGGACTGTCCACGTCGTCGTTGATGCTCACCTTGTCGCGTGGGGCCCAGGGGGTGGGCGGCGCGATCATGTTCGCCACGTCGCTGGCGCTCATCGCCCAGGCGTTCTCGGGCAAGTCGCGCGGCACCGCCTTTGGCATCTTCGGCGCGGTGATCGGTGGTGCGGTGGCCATCGGCCCGCTCCTCGGCGGTGCCATCACCAGCGGCATCGGCTGGCGGTGGATCTTCTTCGTCAACCTCCCCCTGGGCGTCCTGGCCATCGTCATCACCTTGACCCGGGTGGCGGACTCGAGGGATCCCACACCCCGGAACATCGACTGGATCGGACTCGTGACGTTCTCGGCGTCACTCTTCATGCTGGTCTATGCCCTGGTGCAGGGGAACTCGGAGGGGTGGCGGAGTCCCACCATCGTCGGCCTGTTCATCGGCTCGGCCGTGCTGATGGCGACGTTCTTGGTGGCCGAGTGGCTCCAGCGGGACCCGATGCTGGAGCTGTCCCTGTTCAAGCGGCCGGCCATGGTCGGCGTCTCCCTGGCCGCGTTCACGTTGTCGGCGTCGATCTTCGCCATGTTCTTGTACCTGACCCTCTATCTCCAAGAGGTCCTGGGCTACGGGCCCTTCCAGGCCGGGCTCCGATTCCTGCCCATCACGGTGCTGGCCTTCGCCGTCGCCCCCCTGAGCGGCAAGCTGACCGTGCTGGTCCAGTCCCGCTTCCTCATGAGTCTGGGGCTCGCCCTCATCGCCTTTGGCTGCGCTCTGTCCGACCACGTCACGGCCACTTCGTCATGGACCGCCCTGCTGCCGGGATTCGTCCTGGCCGGCATCGGCATCGGGGTCCTCAATCCGGTGCTGGCCTCGGCCACGGTGTCGGTGGTTCCGCCCGAGCGCAGCGGCATGGCCTCGGGCTCGTCGAGCACGTTCCGTCAGGTGGGCATCTCGACGGGCATCGCCGGGCTCGGCGCCGTGTTCTTGAGCCAGATCCGGCCCAACACGGTGCACGCCCTGGCCCAGTCGGCTACCGGGCGGTCCATCCTGGCCCACGGCGGCACCCATGTCTCGGGTGCCATCGCCGGCGGCGACGTCCGCCAGGTGGCGGCATCCCTGCCGCCCGGGGCGGTCCGGAACACCCTGATCGACGCCTACCGGGTCGGATTCACCACCACCTTCAACCACCTGATGCAGATCGCCCTGGTCATCGCCTTGGTCGGCGCCGTCGGCTGCTTCTTCCTGGTGCGCCAGCGCGACTTCGTGCCCAGCTACGCCCCCGGCGAGGAGCCCGAGGTGATCGAGCCCCCCGCCCCCCGCTACCGGCACTCCCAGCGGCACCGGGCACGGCACCCGTCGGGCACGCCCACCCAGCGACGGGTCACCAGCAGCCGGGCCACTCCCGAGGAGGTGCCGGCCGGACCCATGGCAACCGACTGGCCCCTGCCCGGCACCGGCCGGTGAGCGGTCGCGAGCCGGTGTCACCTGCCGGCGGCTGAACGATGCCGGACGGCCATCGGGGATCACAGGGCCCCAACCCCGGGAACCGGCGCGATGTGCTGGCCGACCGGCCCATCGACCAGCCCGACCCGTCCCGACTGAGCCCGAGGCACCCCCACCGCGCCAGGATCCTGGATGCCCACCGGGAGGCCATGGCGGCCGGCGCGGCCGGCTACCTCGATCCCGACTCCGGGCTCTTCGTCCTCACCGCGGCCTACCTGAGGGACCGGGGAACGTGCTGTCGGTCCGGGTGTCGGCACTGCCCCTACGTCACAGGCGCCGACCCGGCCCCGACGGCCGGCTGACGCCCGTGCTGCGGCCCACCGCTAGGGTTCGCCCGGTGAACCACCCGAGGAGGCACCGATGAAGACACGGCTCACCGACATCTTGGGCATCGAGCACCCGGTCATGCTGGCTGGGATGGGCGGCGTGTCGTATGCACCCCTGGTCACCGCGGTCTCCGAGGCGGGAGGCTTCGGCTGTCTCGGCGCCTCCACCATGTCCAACGAACGGATGGTGGCCGAGATCGCCGAGGTGCGCGCGGCGACGGACAAGCCCTTCGGCGTCGATCTCCTAACCGCCATGCCCGGCGACCTGGTCGGGCAGGTGGAGCGGATCATCGAGGGCGGAGCATCGGTCTTCGTGGCCGGCCTGGGCGTTCCCGCCGAGGTGGTCGATCTCTGCCACCGCCACGACGTACTGGTGGTCAACATGTGCGGGAAGGTCGACCACGCCCGTCGGGCCCATGATGCCGGCTGCGACATCGTGGTGGCTCAGGGAACTGAGGCCGGTGGCCACACCGGCACCGTGGCCACCATGCCTCTGGTGCCCCAGATCGTCGACGCCGTGGGCACCCACATCCCGGTGGTGGCGGCCGGCGGGATCTTCGACGGCCGGGGCCTGGCCGCAGCCCTGGCTCTGGGCGCCGACGGTGTCTGGATCGGCACACGGTTCATCGCCACCCCTGAGGCGCGCGGCGTGGCGGGCTACAAGGACGCACTGGTCCGCACCGGTGAGGACGGGACCACCATCAGCCGGGCCTACTCGGGCAAGACCATGCGGGTGGTGCGCAACGACTACACCACGTTCTACGAGGAGCACCCCGACCAGCTGACTCCGTTCCCCGCCCAACTGGGACGCTCGATGGAGGACGGCGCCTTCCACCTCGGCGGTGGCGAGGAGACGCCCGACATCGACCCCGACCGCGAGTGCTACCCAACCGGGCAGGGCGTCGGGGCCATCCAGACGCTGATCCCGGCGGCCAGCCTGGTCACCCAGATCGTCGACCAGGCCGAGCAGGTGCTGGCCGCCATCGGCGCCCACTGACCCACCTGATCACGGGGTCGGCTCAGGTGGCCCGGTCGGCAACCAGCACCGAGCGGTCCCCGGCCCGCAGCCCGGCGATAATGCCCCGGTAGGCACCCGCAGCGTCGGATCCGAGCGAGTCGGTCTCCAACCAGGACATGCCGTGGTCGCCACGCTGGCGGTCCACGCCGAAGAGCCCAAAACGCGGCTCGTAGGAGCCCCACTCGTAGTTGTCGACCAGGGACCAGTGCCAGTAGCCGGCCACCGGCACGCCCTCATCGACGGCGGCCACCACGGCGGCGAGGTGGTCGCGCACGTAGCGCTCCCGGTCCCAGCCGTCCGACCGCGGGAACGACCGCCCGCGGCGCACCCGGTTGCACAGGCCGTTCTCCACCACCCACAGCGGCAGCCCGGGGGCCAGCGCGTGCTGGGCGGCCAGCCACCGGGTAAGGCCGGCGGGATCGGGGACGTCGTCCCATAGCAGCCGTGACGGGGTGGGGTTGCGGCCGCCGGCCGTCCGGTGACCGGGCAGCCGGAAGTGGCGGGCCACCTCGGGGTCGTAGTAGTCGACGCCGAGCACGTCGAGGGTGCGCCGGTGCGGGCCGTCATAGAGCGCCTCGACCGCTCGGCGGGGCAGGCGGGGCGACGAGGCACCCGCCCGGGACCGACCTCGTCCCGCACGGCGGGCGCCATAGGGCGAACCGGCTGCACTGACCAACCGGAGGGCCCGTTCGGCCGGTCCGCGGGGCGGGAGCGACGCGTCATGGTCACGCCTCCGGTCGGCCACCCAGGTGTCGAGGTCGGAGACGTCGACCCCCTCGCCGGGGGCCAGCAGCAGGTCGGTGAGCATCCGGTCGAACTCGTAGATGCTGAAACAGCTGTTGTTGGTGGTGACCACGGCATCGGGCCGCACGCGGTGGATCTCCTCGTACCCGGCCACGTGGGCGGCCAGCAGGTGGTCGACGGCGATGGCCGCGTCATCGAAGCCGAGCGAGCGGCCCGGTGGGAACATCCCGAGCAGCCACGAGCCGATGGCCAGCACGTTGATCTCGTTGATGGTGACCCAGTGGCGAACCATCGGGGCCAGCGCCTCGACGGCCACGGCGGCCCAGGCACGGAACCGGCGGGGGGCGTCGGGTCGGAGCCAGAAGTCCACACCCAGCCCCGCCGGATGGGTGAAGTGGTGCAGGGTCACCAACGGCTCCATGCCCCGATCGCGACAACCCGTGGCGATCTCGGCGTAGCGGTCCAGGGCGGCCTGGTCCGGACCGCCCTGGTCGGGGAACACCCGGGCCCACTCCACCCCCAGCCGGAAGCTGTTGCATCCCAGGCCGGCGGCGCGGTCGAGGAGCTCCTCGGGGCGGTCCCAGAAGCCCACACCCATACCGGACGGCTCCACTCGGCCGACCTGCTCCCAGGCGACCCAATTGTCGGCGGGCTCCCCGGGGCCGTTGAAGCCTCCCTCCACCTGGAACCCGGCCGTGGCCACACCGAAGAAGAAGTCGTCGGGGAGCACCCCTGATTCAGCCCGTGGCTCTCCGTTCGAGGACAACTCCCCGCCTTTCCCTGGTGGGTCGGGGACGACCTGATGGGTGTCCCGTGGCCGGGATCGTGTACCCGGCGCCGGTGGGCGATGGTAGCTTGCGCCCCGAACCGGACCGGACCCGAGGCAGCGCGCCAGAGCACTGGCCGCGCCGGCCCGGCCGATCGCCGCCCTCCGATGACCGCCGCCCCCTCCCCCGACCCCGACCGCACGCCGGTGGTGATCGCCTCGGGCCAGTCCATCGAGCGAACCGAGCTGGTCACCCCGGTGGACCTGATGGAGCGGGCCTGCGAGGCAGCCCTGGCCCAGGTGCCGGCCCTCCGCCAGGCCGTCCAGCGGGTGTCGGTGGTCAATGTCATGACCTTCACCGGCGTCGCACCCGCAAGCGAGCTGGCCGCCCGGATCGGGACACCAGAGGCGGCGTGCGAGGTGACCACCATCGGGGGCAACTCCCCCCAGTGGCTCGTGAACCGTGCCGCCGCGGCCATCGCCGAGGGCTCGCTCGACGTCACGCTCATCGCCGGTGCCGAGGCCATCCGCTCCCAACGGGCCCGGCGATCTGCGGGCCTCCCCCGCCCTGCGGGTGGTGACCGGGCCGCGGTGCCGCCCGATCCGGTCGTGGGCGACGACCACCCTGGTGTGGGACCGGCCGAGTCGGCCATCGGCCTCCTGCTCCCGGTGCACGTCTACCCCATGATCGACAGCGTGGTGGCGGCACGAGCGGGTCACGACGCCTCCGGACACCGCCGTGCCATGGGACGCCTGCTGGCGCCGTTCACCGAGGTGGCCGCGACCAACCCCTACGCCTGGTTCCCGACCTCCCGGTCCGCCGACGAGATCGCCACACCGACGCCGACCAACCGCATCGTGAGCGAGCCCTACACCAAGCTGATGACGGCGTTCCTCGGATCGGACCAGGGGGCAGCGGTCGTGGTGTGCTCGCTGGCCGCGGCCCGACGGGCCGGGGTGGCCGACCGGGCGGTGTTCGTCTGGTCGGGTGCGGGCGCCGTTGATGTCCGCTCCCCGACGGCCCGGCCCGACCTCGGACGCTCGGCCGGCATCGAGGCAGCGGGCCGTGCCGCGCTGGTCGCAGCGGGAGCCGCTGCCGGGCGCAACGGGGGGCTCGGCATCGACGAGCTCGACGTGCTGGACATCTACTCCTGCTTCCCCTCCGCCGTCGAGCTGGCCTGCGCCGCACTGGGCCTGTCGTTGGACGACGCCAGAGGCCTCACGACGACCGGGGGCCTCCCCTACTTCGGCGGGCCGGGCAACAACTACACCACCCACGGCATCGGCGCGGTGACCGATCGGCTGCGGGAGGGGTCAGCCGGCTCCGGGCGGCGGTTGGGTATGGCCACCGGTCTCGGGTGGTTCATCACAAAGCACGCCATCGGGATCTACGGATCGGCTCCACCCCCGGGCGGTTTCCACCCCGGGGACACCGAGGCCGATCAGGCCGCCATCGACGACTCGGCGGTCGAGGTGGCACTGGAGGTCGAGGAGCCCATCACCGCCACGGTGGTGGCCACCACCGTGGAACGGGACGGCGAGGGTCGCCCCACGTCGGCTCCCCTCATCGCCAGACTGCCTGACGGTCGCCAGATGGCACTGGCCGCGGCCGACGAAGACACGCTGGAGGCCATGGGCGCGATCGACGTCCCCGGATCGGTCGGGACGCCCGTAGTCGTCCAGGCGGGCCCGGCGCGCTACCGTCTGGCCACAGGCTGACCGCTCACGGGGAGACCACCATGCCCGAACTGCTTCGCGAACGACAGGGTCACATCGAGATCCTCACCATCAACCGACCCGAGGCCCGCAACGCCATCAATGGGGCGGTCTCTCGCGAGTTCGCCGCCGCCTTCGACGAGCTCGAAGTGGACGACGACTGCTGGGTGGTCATCGTGACCGGTGCCGGGGACAAGGCGTTCAGCGCCGGCATGGACCTGAAGGCGTTCGCCGCCGGCGAGGCCGGCGACATCATGGGGGCCAAGGGTGGGTTCGGCGGTATCGCCCAACGGGACTTCGCCAAGCCCATCATCGCCGCCGTCAACGGGTCGGCCCTGGCCGGTGGGTGCGAGATCATGCTCTCGTGCGACCTGGTGGTCGCCGTCGAGGAGGCCAAGTTCGGGATCCCTGAGGTCAAGCGGGGCCTCATGGCCGGGGCCGGCGGGCTGATCCGGCTCCCCAAGCGGATCCCACCGGCCATCGCCCTCGAACTGGCGCTCACCGGTGATCCCATCGACGCCCAACGGGCCTTGCAGCTCGGGCTGATCAACCGCGTCGTGCCGGCCGGCAAGCTCATGGAGGAGGCGCTGGCCCTGGCCGGGGTCATCGCCGAGAACGCACCCTTGGCGGTGCGGGCATCCAAGCGGGTCATGAAGCAGGCCGGCGAACTGCCCGATGCCGAGGGGTGGGCCATCAACAACGCTGCGGTGCCCGAGGTATTCGGCTCGGCCGACGCCATGGAGGGTCCGATCGCCTTTGCCGAGAAACGCAAGCCCAACTGGTCGGGCAAGTAGCGCTCCACCCGCCGAGCCGGTAGGGAGGACGCGTCGCCATGCACTACGTGAACCATCTGGCCCAGGCGTCCGACGTCCCCTCGCTCTCCGACGGCCTGGGAGGGTTCCGGCTGATCCTCCATATCTTCGCGGCCACCATCTGGGTGGGTGGCCAGTTCACGGTGGCCGGCCTGCTGCCCACCATCCGTACCTTGGGCGACGACGCCCCCAAGCTGGTGGCCCGGGCCTTCGCCCGTCTGCTGTGGCCGGCGTACGCGCTCCTCGTGGTCACCGGCTTCTGGAACATCGGGGCACTCACCGTCGGGCAGGCCAGTACCGCCTGGAAGACCGTCCTGATCGTCAAGATCGTGGTCGTGGTCATCGCCGGCGTCGCCGTCTACCTCCACCAGCGCTCAACCAGCCGTCGAGGCCTGGCCGTGTGGGGCGCGATCGGGGCCCTGGCCTCGGTGGCGGCCCTCTGTCTGGGCGTGTTCCTCGCCGGCTGACACGGTGATCGGACCCCGGGACCTGACTGCTGGTCATCCGGGTGCCGACAGTGCTCCGAAGACCCAATTGCGGTGTGGAATGCCGTGCGAGCAGCGGCCCGGGGCGCACAGGTCTAACCTGGAGACCGCAGTCGATAAAGGAGATACGACCGTGCACTTCGGCTCACCAGCAGAGATCTTTGGCGTAGACGGCATCATCATCCTGGTCGTGGTGGTGTTGGTCCTGTTCGGATCCACCCAGATCCCCAAGTTGGCTCGCTCCCTGGGCTCGGCCCAGAAGGAGTTCAAAAAGGGCCTCGACGAGGGTGCCTCCGAGGATGGCAAGGGCACCACGGCCGTCGTCCAGGCCGCGCCGGCACCGCCGGCAGCCGTGCAGCCCCCCGCCCAGACCACCGTCACGGTCGAGACCAACGGTGACGGGTCGGCCGGCACGTCCTCCTGATCGTCCACCGGCTGCCGCGCTCTTCCCATGACCGGTAGCGCCGCCCAGGGTCCCCGTCCCACCGCCCCTGTTGAGGGGCGGTCCCGGCGTTGGCTGCCGTTCTGGGTGCTCCAGGCCACGGAGGTGACGGTGGCCGTCGTCCTCGCCGACGTCTCCATCCACGTGTCCAACGGTGGCGTGCTCGTCGCCGCCGCCTTGGTGTTCTTCGCCCTGGCCGCCACAGCCCAGGGACCGCTCGGGATCGTGCGCATCTGCAGCCAGCCCCTCCATCTGTTGCTCACCATGGTGGCGGCCGCTCTGCTCGCCGTGGCGCCCGTGTTCCCGCTGCTGCGCCCGGACGTCGAAGGGATCATCGTGATGGAGTTCGCAGCGGTCGGGCTCCTGCGCCTGGCCACCCTCACCCGGACCGTCCCGACCGGTGCGGGTTCCCCTCGCAGGTTCGGCTCAGGCCCCGCCGTGATCGACGCCACCGCCACGGTCATCGACCCGTCGACGCGACCGACCCCGGCCCCTGTGCCTCCCCCACCACCCGGCAGATCGTCATCGTCAGGGGCGGCGGCCCGCTGGGCCGGGCGGGCCACGGGTGCCGCTGCCGCCTCGGGCAAGCGTGCCGCGGCCAAGTACGGGCCCACAGCCGAGGCACAGGTCAAGCGGACCATCCGTTCCGCCGGTCGCATCGCCGGCTCGGTCACGTCGCCGCCGGCTGACCCGGCCGATCCGACCGACTGAACCGGCTCGCCGGAGCGGCGCACCCGAGGGAGGCCCCACTGCGGGCACCCGCGTCACCCGCAGTGGGGGGTAGATTCCGGAGCGCCGAAAGGGGACGCCCATGCCCGAGTCGAACGACGTGCTGGAGACGGCTGACCGCCTGTGGAAGGGCGAGCTGTCGACGACGACAGTCCATCCGCTGAGTCCCGCTCCGGGGCTCGCCGAGGTGGCCGACGGGGTCAGCTTCGTGCCGGCGTTCGCCAACGTCTCTGCCGTCAGCACCGACGACGGCCTGGTGCTCGTGGACACCGGCAGCTCGTTCATGGCCGAGGAGATCCACCGACGCCTGCGCACCTGGAATCCGGGGCGGCTCAACACCGCCATCTACTCCCACGGCCACGTCGACCACGTCTTCGGAGTGCCGGTCTGGGCCACCGAGTCTGCCGCCGCCGGCTGGCCGGAGCCGGTGGTGGTGGCCCACGAGGCGCTGCCGGCCCGGTTCGACCGTTACATCAAGACCGCCGGCTACAACGGCATCATCAACCGGCGGCAGTTCAACATCGACTCACTCGAGTGGCCGACCGAGTACCGCTACCCGGACCGGACCTACCGCGACCATCTCGACCTCGACATCGGCGGGCGGCGTGCCGAGCTCCACCACGCCAAGGGCGAGACCGACGACCACACCTGGACCTGGTTTCCCGAGACCCGGGTGCTGTGCTGCGGCGATCTGTTCATCTGGGCCTCTCCCAATGCCGGCAACCCCCAGAAGGTCCAGCGCTACCCACTCGAGTGGGCCGATGCGCTCCGCCGCATGCTGGCGCTGTACGACACCCCCGGCGGGGGGCCTGAGGTCCTGCTCCCCGGGCACGGCTACCCGGTGGTGGGAGCCGACCGGGTCCGACAGGCCCTGGGGGATACCGCCGAGCTGCTCGAGTCGCTGGTGGAGCAGACCCTGGCGCTGATGAATGCCGGAGCCCGCCTCGACGAGGTCATCCACACGGTCACCCCGCCCAGCCGGCTGATGGAGCGTCCCTACCTCCAGCCCGTCTACGACGAGCCCGAGTTCGTCGTGCGGACGGTGTGGCGCCTCTACGGCGGCTGGTGGGACGGCAATCCGGCCACCTTGAAGCCGGCCCCCGAACGGGCCCTGGCCGTCGAGCTCGCCGACCTGGCCGGCGGGCCCGGGGCATTGGCCGACCGGGCACTGGCCCTGGTCAACGGCTCTCCCGGTTCAGGGGAGGCGGGGCCGGATGACGCGGTCGATACGGCCCTGCGGCTGGCGGGGCACCTGGCCGAACTGGCCTGGCTGGCCGATCCGTCCGATCCGGGGATCCAAGAGACCCGGCGGACGGTCTTCACCCGGCGGGCCGATGCGGCCTCGTCGACGATGGCCCACGGCGTGTTCTCCTGGGCGGCACGGGAGTCGGGAAACGGCCCATCGGACACCGGCTCGTGACCACCTGCAAAGGGGCCCTTGACGCACCCCCGTGAACAGGGATTTCGCCGGGCCCCACGACCGCGGCGGCTCAACTTCTAATTTCGGTGCTGGTCCCACTAGTGTCATCGCCGTGAACGCATTCACAACCGGTTCGACACGACGACTGCGACGCAGCCAGCAGCCCGTTCCGGACCCGTCGGCCGTCGCTGGGACCCCATCCCCGTCCGCCGCCAAGGCCCCTGTGCCCTGGCGCCGACGGGCCGTCGGCCTGGCCATCCTGGCCCCCCTGGCCCTCGCCGGGTGCGACTTCTACCCCTCCTACGGCGCCAGCCGTGGTGCGACGTCCCAGGGCCAAGACACCTTCAAGCTCTACTCGGGGATGATGACCACCGGGATCATCGTCGGTGGCCTGGTCTTCCTGCTCATCCTCTGGACGGTCCTCCGCTACCGCAAGACCTCGGACGACATGCCCAAGCAGTTCCACGAGAGCATCCCCATCGAGGTGCTCTACACGATCATCCCGATCCTCATCGTGGCCGTGCTGTTCGCCTTCACGGTGATCACCGAGAACAAGGTTGACGCCACCGTGCCGACCAATGCCACGGTCACCGCAAGCGGCAAGCCGGTCGTCGACATCCGGGTGACCGCCTTCCAGTGGGGATGGCGCTTCGATTACACCGGCCTCAACGTGGGGGTGGCCGGCGAGACCACCAACGGGCCCAACAACCACGGGCCCCAGATGGTGGTACCCGTGGGCCAGACCGTGCAGATCACCCTGGTCTCCGATGACGTCATCCACGGGTTCTACGTGCGTGACTTCAACTTCAGCCGGTACGCGCTCCCCGGCGTGACCAACTTCTTCGACCTCAACGTGCTCCACCCGGGCACCTACAACGGCCAGTGCACCCAGATCTGTGGCCTCTATCATTCGGAGATGTTGTTCAGCGTCCGCGCCGTGCGCCCGGCCGCCTTCCGGGTGTGGGCCGCCGCCGAGGTCGCCGCGGGGCACACCCTGCAGCGATCGGGATCCGGCGCCCAGAACAACCCGCCCCTCGACACCAAGAGCTACCCGTCGAATGCCTAACCCAGCCCTGTCAACCCTAAAGGGACACGGATGACCACCACCATCGAACCGCCGGACATCCTGGAGCCCGAGCAACCGGGCGGACCGGATGCACACGGGCCCCAGATCCACGCCGACGACCACGGCCACGGCCACCACGAGGGCCCGAGCGGGATCCTCAACTGGCTGACATCGACCGATCACAAGGTGATCGGCAAGAGCTACATGATCACCTCGCTGATCTTGTTCTTCATCGCCGGCATCATGGCGCTGGTCATCCGGGCCCAGCTGGCCACGCCCACCTCGTCGCTGGTCAACTTCCAGACCTACAACGAGCTGTTCACCATGCATGGAAGCCTCATGCTGTACCTGTTCGCCGGTCCGTTCGCCTTCGGCGGGCTGGCCAACTACATCGTCCCGCTCCAGGTCGGCGCCCCGGACATGGCCTATCCCCGCCTCAACGCCCTCTCGTACTGGCTGTACCTGGGCGGCTCACTGACCATGATGTCGGGATTCCTGGTCGCCGGCGGAGCCGCCAGCTTCGGCTGGGTGGCCTACGCCCCCCTGTCCAACGCCACCAACTCGCCGGGGGCCGGCGCCGACCTGTGGCTCATGTCCCTGGCCCTGACCGGATTCTCGGCCATCTTCACCGGCGTCAACCTGTGCGCCACCATTTTCTATCTGCGGGCCCCGGGCATGACCATGTTCCGCGTCCCCATCTTCTCGTGGAACATGCTGGTGACGGCCATTTTGATCCTCATCGCCTTCCCCGTCTTGTTCGGGGCGGTGGTGATGCTGTTCTGCGACCGCCACTTCGGCACCCACATCTTCACTGTGCAGGGCGGCGGGGTGCCCGTGCTGTGGCAGAACCTCTTCTGGTTCTTTGGCCACCCGGAGGTGTACATCCTGGCCTTGCCCTACTTCGGGATGGTCACTGACGTCATCCCGGTGTTCTCCCGCAAGCCGCTGTTCGGCTACAAGGGCATGGTGTTCGCCACCATGACCATCGCCGCCCTCTCCACCGGCGTGTGGGCTCACCACATGTTCACCACCGGGGTAGTCCTCCTCCCCTTCTTCTCGTTGCTCTCGTACCTGATCGCCGTGCCCACCGGGATCAAGTTCTTCAACTGGATCGGCACCATGTGGCGGGGCCAGATCAGCTACCAGACGCCCATGCTGTTCAGCATCGGGTTCCTGTTCGCCTTCTTGATGGGCGGGGTGACCGGGGTGCTGCTGGCCTCGCCGCCGGTCGACTTCATGACCCACGACACCTACTTCGTGGTGGCCCACTTCCACCAGGTGCTGATCGGTACGGCGGTGTTCGCCGGGTTCGCCGGGTTCTACTTCTGGTACCCGAAGATGTTTGGTCGGATGCTGCGGGAGAACCTGGGCAAGCTCCATTTCTGGGGTCTGTTCATCGGTTTCTGGGTGACCTTCATGCCCCAGTACGTCGTCGGCCTCGACGGCATGCCCCGCCGGGTGGCCGCCTATCTGCCGTCCAACGGCTGGACCACGCTCAACGTCATCTCGACGGTGGGAGCCTTCATCATCGGCGCCTCGTTCCTGTTCTTCTTGGCCAACCTGTGGGTGTCGTGGCGGAATCCCATCCCGGCCGGTGACAACCCCTGGGACGGCCACGCCCTGGAGTGGTTCACCTCGTCGCCACCCCCCCACCACAACTACTCACACCTGCCGCCGATCCGGTCCGAGCGCCCGACCTGGGACTACAACCACCCCGAGCACCGGAAGGTCCACCACCCCGGGCCGAATCCGCTACCCGACAAGGAAACCGTGGAGGTCGGCGCATGAGGGTCAACGGGATCTTCCTGGCCGCCATCGGCGTCTTCTTCGGCATCATCGGCCTCGTCTACTGGTTCACCAGCTACGAGGACGGCGGGTTCGCCATGCTCATCGGATCGGCGCTGCTCGGGCTGCTGCCGGGCTCCTACTACTTCTGGTGGTCCCGGCACATGACGCCGCAGCCCGACGACGACCCCAACGCCGAGGTGGCCGAGGGCTCGGGCAATGTGGAGTCGTTCCCCGGCTCCAGCATCTGGCCGTTCGTACTGGGGATGGGCGCCATGTTCACCGTGCTCACCTTCATCTTCGGCCTGTGGCTGGCCCCGATCGGTGCGGCCCTCATCCTCTCGGCTGCCATCGGTGGCACCGTCGAGAGCCGCCGGGGCGGCGTCGAGCAGTCCGAGTCACACGCCTGAGCCACCAACAGGTCCCTCCCCGGCACGGGGACGGTGTCCCAACCCCGACGACATCTTGACCCCTACCGGGCTCCCGTCACCCAGTTGATCCATGCGGTGGGCTCCCCTGTCCCGAGACCCCTCAACTGCGCTGGGTGGTGCCCCTCGGTGAGGGTGCCGGTCAGGACCCGTGCGGGGCGGCCGGGGATCTGATGGACGCCCAGGAGTTGCTCCGCGCCACGACGGCCACGCTGCGACGGGCGGGCTGTGTCGCCGCCGACGAGGAGGCCACCGAGCTGATCGACGCCACCGGTGGGGACACCCGCCGGCTCCGGTCCCTGGTGGACCGGCGGTGCGAGGGCGAGCCCCTGGCCTGGCTGGTCGGCTCCCTCACGTTCTGCGGACAGCGGGTCGTCGTGCACCCGGGGGTGTACGTACCGCGGTGGCAGAGCGAGCCCCTGGCCCTCGAGGCGGCGGCCAGGCTCCCACGGGACGGCCTCGCTGTCGACCTGTGCACCGGCTCGGGGGCCATCGCGGTCGTCCTGCATCGGCTACGACCACAGGCCCGGGTCCTGGCCTCTGACCTCGACCCATTGGCCGTGGCCTGTGCCCGGGCCAACGGGGTCGAGGCCTTCGTCGGGGACCTGTCCGCCGGCATGCCCGGCGAGGTGCGCGGCCAGGCCGACGTGGTGACGGCAGTGGTGCCCTACGTCCCGACCGGTGCACTCAGACTGCTCCCCCGTGACGTGACCGCCTACGAGCCCCGGGCCGCTCTCGACGGGGGTCCCGACGGCACCCGGCTCCTGGTCCGGGTGGCACGGGAGGCCACGGCCCTCCTCCGACCCGCCGGATCGCTCCTCCTCGAGCTGGGCGGCGACCAGGCCGGCCTGCTCGGTCCGGTCCTGGCCGAGTGCGGCTACCTCGACGTGGAGCTGCTGGTCGACGAGGACGGTGACACCAGGGGCCTCACGGCGCGCCTAGGCCGGGGCTGAATCACCGCAACCGCCCTGGGCACCCCACTGATGCACCCGGATGGACCGGGGGCGTACGGCTACCGCCGGACGGTCAGCGCATCACCCGTCGGACACCCTCACCGGTGGCCAGTTCGGGCGGAACCAGGTCGATATAGGTGGGCACCGGGATGGCCTCGAGCTCCACGTGCTCGTCACCGGGACGGGGCTCAGTCTCCACGGTCGAGTACTCCCCGGTGGTCGAGCGCTCGATGACCACGGCCCGCTTGCGCTTGCCGATGCCCTCTGCGGCCCGCATCTCCTCGCAGATCTTGTACGTGAGGAAGTAGGCGATGATCGGCGCCACGATGATGGCGATCCGGAAGAACCACAACACCGCTTTGAGCGGCAGGGAGAAGAAGTTGGCCATCACGTCGGTCGACGAGGCGAAGAAGGTCATGCCCAGCAGGGTGAGCATGGCCGCACCGGCCCCGGTGCGCTTGGGACGGTCACGGGGCCGATCCAACAGGTTGTGATACGCCAGGTCCTTGGTGTGGCGGGATTCGATGAACGGCCAGATGATCAAGATGTTGAAGATCAGGCCGGGGAAGATCACCGCCGGGAGGAAGACCTCCAGTGGCAGGGTGTGCCCCCAGCCCACCCACTCCCAACTGGGCATGACGCGCAAGGCGCCGTCCAGCCATCCCATGTACCAGTCCGGTTGCACGGCGTAGGAGATCTGGTAGGGCTCGTACTGGCCGAACTGCCAGATGGGGTTGATCTGGGCGAAGCCTCCGAGAAGGAAGATCACCGCGGTGGTCATGAACAAGAACCCGGTGGTCTTGGCCATGAAGGTCGGGAACATCGGCGAGCCGACCACATTGTGCTCGGTCTTCCCCTTGCCGGGGAACTGGGTGTGCTTCTGTTTGACCAGGAGGCCCAGGTGAGCGCCGAGCAGGCCGAGCAGGATCAGCGGCACGATCAGGACGTGGATGATGAAGAACCGCGGGATGATCACGCCGTTGCCCGGGTAGTTGCCCCCGAACACGAAGAAGGCCAGGTAGCTGCCGACCAGGGGGATGGACTCGATGATCGAGTAGGCGATGCGGATGCCGGTTCCCGAGACCAGGTCGTCGGGGAGTGAGTAGCCGAGGAAGCCGTTGACGATGCCCAGAATGAGCATGGTCACGCCCACGATCCAGTTGAACTCCCGGGGCTTGCGGAACGCGCCGGTGAAGAACACCCGGGCCATATGCACGGCGATCGAGCCGAGGAAGATGTCGGCCGCCCAGTGGTGCGCCTGACGCATCAAGAGCCCGGACCGTACGTCGAAGGAGAGTCCTACTGACGAGGAGTAAGCCTCGGACACCCGCTGGCCCCGGAGGGGGAGGTACGAGCCGTGGTAGACGACCTCGTGGGCGGAGGGGATGTAATAGAGCGACAAGAACACGCCGGTGGCCAACAGCACCACGAACGAGTACAGGGCGATCTCGCCCAACATGAACGACCAGTGGTCGGGGAAGATCTTGTCCAGGAAGGTCCGGCCGCCCTTGGCGATGCCGAGCCGGTCGTCCACCCATCGCAGTGACTTGTCGATCATGGCCGCTCCCAGAATCCGGGGCCGGGGGCCTGGTTCAAGCCACCGTTGGCCCGAAGGAAGCCCGAGTCGTCGATGGTGATGGGAAGCTGCGGCAGGGGCCGGGGTGCCGGGCCGAACTCAGGTACCGCTCCGGCCACCACGTTGAAGATCGACTGGTGGCACGGGCAGACCAGCTGCTGAGTCTGTTCCTGGTACAGGCCCACCGGACAGCCCAGGTGGGTGCACAGCTTGGAGTAGGCCACATAACCGGCTACGCCCCAGCTGGTGCGGCCGGGAGGCGTCAGGGGCTGCAGGGTTTCCGACAGGCGGATGAGGATCACCTGGTCGGGAGAGGAGCCCTCGTGGCCCTGGGGGAACACGGTGAGCACGCCGCCGACCTCGAGGTCGTCGGCGAACACCGTGCGACCGTCCACGGTGACCAGCTTCGACCCCTTCTTCCAGTTGGTCAGGAACAGCGTGTCGCCCGGCTTGGGCCCGAGGGACCGGAGGAGCGGGAACAACAAGACGACCCCCATGGCGGCCGACCCCAGGGCGAACAGACCACCGAGGACCTTTCGGCGCTTGACCACCATGCCGCCGCGCTCGGTGATGGCCGCCGTCATGGCGTCACGCTCGGCCTCGGTCGAGTGGAACTCGTGGCGCTCCTCGACGAAGGGGCCCTGGGGCATCAGGTACTTGCCCCAGGCGGTGACGCCGAAGCCCAGGCCCAACAGACCAATCCCGAGGGTGATGGCCTCCCACTGGGTGCTGGCGACGACCCAGTAGGCCACGCCGAAGCCGATGAAGCCGATGAAGCCGACCACCATGGCGATGGCCGCCACGGCCTGGGCCCGCTCAGGGTGCTTGGCGTACGGCTGGAGGTGCGGATCGTCGAGGGCGGCCGGGGGGAGGGGCCCTTCGAGGCGGGGGGACTCGTCGCTCACGTGCGGTCTCCGATCCAGAAGCAGACGAGCATCAGTACGCCGACACCGAGCAGCAGACCGACAAAGCCCTCACCCACCGGACCGATCCCACCCAGGCCGACGCCGCCGGGGTTGGACGGGTGCTGGATCACGCCGTGCACGTAGGAGGCGATATCGCGTGCCTCGGTGTTGGTGATGTTTCCCGGGCCGAAGCGGGGCATGTTGCCCGGGCCCGAGCGGATGGCCTCGACGATCTGGGTGGTGGTGGCCAGGTGGAGGCTGGGCGCGTAGGCCCCGTCCATGAGGGCGTCACCGGCCCCGGTGATGGTGTGGCAGGCGGCACAATTGAGCGTGAACAGGGTGTTCCCGGCCTCGAGATCGGCCTCGTTGGTGTTGACCACCGGCACCTGGACGCCCACCCCGGGAGTCAGGGACTGGACCCAGGCGGCGATCTCCAGGGTCTGGACGCGGTTGAAACGGGGTGGCTTGCGGATGGCCTGCACGCTGGAGTTGGCCAGTGGCATCCGGCCGGTGGACACCCAGAAGTCGACGGTGCCGGCCCCGAGGCCCTGGAGGTTGGGGGCCCGGTCGGTCCCCAGCGCCTGAGCGCCGTGGCAGCTCGAGCAGTTGGCGGCGAACAGCTCCTCGCCGGGGGCGACGAAGGCCTTGGGCAGCGTGACGTAGAACAGCCCGCTCTGATTGGCCGATGACTGGTAATGCAGCACGCTCGACGCGGCTGGGCACCGAGGTGGTGCCGATCGGCGTGGTCGTCTGCGTGGTGCTCTGCAGTGCCGGAAGCGTGGTGGTCGGCGCGCTGATCGGCGTGATGGTGGGGTTGGAGTCGGCCTGGGCCGCGTCGGGCGAGAATGCCAGCAACCCGACGATGGCCACCACCCCCACCAGGGAGGCGGGGGCTGCGTACCGGGTCTTGACCAGTCTGCGGAGTGTGTGGGCCATCTATTTGAGCAGGAACAGACAGGCGTAGAGACCGATCCAGACCACGTCCACGAAGTGCCAGTAGTAGCTCACGCCCTGGAACACCGGCGTCTCGCCGGGGTCGCCCTTGGGACCTTTCAGGCGCCCGAGGAGAAAGACCATGGCCACCAGCCCGAGGGTGACGTGGAGGCCGTGCAGCCCGGACATGATGTAGAAGAGCGACCCGAAGGCGGTCTGGGTGGGGTTGGTCGCCACGTCGTGGGAGAGGCTGATCCACTCGTAGAACTGGTTGGCCACGAACAGGGCCCCAAGGACTAGCGTGGCCCCGACCCAGATCTTGGCGCTGCGCCGGTCACCCTTCTCCTGGTCCCAGACGGCCTTTTGCATCGTGAAGCTGGAGGAGACCAGGATCGCTGTGAAGATCCCCGCCCGCACGGTGTCCAGATGGGTGCCGGGAGGCGGCGCACACCGAGGCGTGGGCCCGGATAGTGAAGAAGGCGGCGAACAGCGAGCTGAAGAACATCACCTCGGAGCCGAGCCAGATGATCACGCCCACAGCCAGCATGGATGGCTTGTCGGGCCGATGGCGCCGGTTCGAGGTAACCGCCGAATCTGCGGCGAGGGCCTGAGTCACGCCGCATTTTTAGCCGATACACAGCTCGGAGGGCCAACTCATCCCCGGGGGCCATTCAGGGGGCGCCCGGGTGCCGTCCACGGTCCCACCGGTCGGCCCACCGGGCCCCGACCCGTCCGGGTCCTCAGCCCCGTCGCGGCTCAGGTAGGGACCGGTGCCGGCTCGTCACGGAGCCGGCGCAAGGTCCCGTCCAGCGCCGCCGGCGGTGGGGCTAGGTGGACCACGGCCAGCCGCTGGGTGGGCCGGGTCAGCGCCACATAGAGGGTCCGCAGGCCCCGGGCCGTCTCGCCGGCGATCACGCCGGGCTCGACCACCACCACCGAGTCGAACTCCAGGCCGTTGGCGGCGTCGGCCGCCAGCAGGACCAGCGGCTCGGACAACCCCCCCTTACGCATGTCCCGGGCGTCGACCACCGGCATGCCGGCGCTGTCCAGCGCCTCGGACAACGCCGGGATGAGGTCCGACGGGGCGAGAATGGCGACCCGCCCGGGAGTCACGGCTGCTACCTCCTCACGCGCCACGTCGGCCACCCGGCGGCACAGGTCTGCGGTGGTGACCCCGCTGCGGTCGCCGTTGTGGTCCCGCACGGCGATCATCCGCGGCTCGACGCCGGTGCGGCGGACCGGCCGCGGCGGGGCAAGGTCGGGGGCGGCCACCGCCAGGACCTGGCTGGCCACAGCCAGCACCTCGGCCGGGGTGCGGTAGCTCACGGTCAGCTCCACGGTTCGGGCCGGGCGACGGTTGGGCAGATGCTCGGTGATGTCCGACCACGACGCCGGGGCCCACGGCGCGGTGGCCTGGGCGATGTCCCCCACCACGGTCATCGACCCCGACAGCGAGCGTCGGGTCAGCATGCGCAACTGCATGGGCGAGAGGTCCTGGACCTCGTCCACCACGATGTGGCCGTACTTGCGCATCCCGTCCTCGGCACTGCCGTTCCGCGGCCCGAGGAGGAACCGGGCCTCGTCGACCAGGGCGGCGTCGGCCGGCGTCCAGGCGACCTCATCGAACGAGGAGGACCGCGGGCGTACCAGCAGGGCCTGCTCGTCAGGGGCGAGGATGCCCTTGCCGGCGGCGGCAATCAGCGGCGGCGCTCCGAAGAGGTCGTGGAGCAACTCGTGGGGCGACAGACGAGGCCACATCCGGTCCAGCGCCTCGGCCAGCTCAGGAACCCGTCGCACCTTTCGCGAGAAATCCTCGAAGTCGAACTCGTCGTCCTCCAGCTCCGAGGGATCCTCGTAGCCGGGGAAGGCCGTCACCGACGCCGGCACCCCGACACCGAGCGTCTGCTGGGTCTGGCGGGCCCGGTCGGCCAGGAGCTGGGCCACGGACTGTTCGACGAGCCGGCGACGGGCGTTGTGGGTACCAGGTCGACGGCGGGCCCCGTCGATGATCTTGGCGCTGTCCTCGGCGGACAGCCGCAGCATCAGGGCTCCGTAGGGAATGCTGACGTCGGCGGGGAGTGCCCGCTGCCGGGTGCGCACGGCCCGGCTGATGAACGCCGCCATGCGGGCGTCCCCCTTCAGGCGAGCGACGTCCGCCGGTCCGTCACCGACCGTGCGGACCTCGGGTACCAGCCCCGAGACGGTCGACAGGGTCACCCCGGTCTCGCCCAGGGACGGCAGCACCTGCTCGATGTACCGCAGGAACAGCGGGTTGGGCCCGACCACCAGGACGCCCTGGCGCTCGAGAGGGAACCGGTGCGTATAGAGGAGGTAGGCAGCGCGATGGAGCGCCACCGCGGTCTTGCCGGTGCCGGGTCCACCTTGGACCACCAGCACCCCGCTGAGCGGAGCCCGGATGATCTCGTCCTGCTCGCGCTGGATGGTCGACACGATGTCGGTCATCCGGCCGGATCGGGCCCGGTCGAGGGCCGCCAGCAGGGCGGCCGGACCGCCGATGGGCAAGTCACTGAGGATCAGCTCGCCCCCGCCCTCGGGGGTGGCGTCTGCCGCCTCCCCATCGGCGGCGCCGTCGACGGGGGTGGTGAACCGCTCGTCCTCGATCCCCACCACCCGGCGGCCTTCGAGGGCCAGATGGCGACGAAGGACCAAACCTTGAGGATCGCGGCCGGTGGCGCGGTAGAACGGCTCGGCGATCGGGGCTCGCCAGTCCACCACCAGCGGGTCGTGTTCGGCGCTGTGGATGGCCAGGCGTCCGATGTGGAAGGTCTCGGTCTCGGGTGAGCCGGGATGATCGCCGTTGCCGTCGGCCTCGTCGGTGCCGGCTGCTGGTACGCCCACGTCGTCGCGGATCCGGTCGATCCGGCCGAAGGTGAGCGCCTGGTCACCGATGTCGAGCTGCTCGAGCCGGGCCAGGCTGGTCCGGACGATCACGTCCCGCTCGGTCCTGGACTGGAACGTGCCACCCTTGCCAAGGTCGAGCACGCCCTCCATCATCGAGTTGGCATCGCTCCGCATGGCGTCGAGGCGTGCGTAGGCGGTATCGACGAAGTCCTGCTCTGCCTGGCGCTCTGCTTCCACCCCCACCTCCGTTCGGCGTGCCCCTCCTGCTCAGGGGAACCCTCGATTGTATGCCCCCGGTCGCAAGTACGCGACGGGGGCCTCCGTCGTCCGGGCGGTGTCGGGCTCTCGTAGACTCGCGGCATGGCCGAACCCGTTGGAGCTGGAGCATTGGGCCGTGCGGCGTCGGCCGGGGCCCTCCCGGCCTCCCGCTGAGGTCGGCTGGGGGTCGAGCAATGGCTGGAAGCACCCACCCCGAGTTTGACGACGCGCCGTTCATCCGGGCCTGCCGCCGCCAGTCGGTGGGGCACGTGCCGGTCTGGTTCATGCGTCAAGCCGGTCGCTCACTCCCCGAATACCGGGCGGCGCGAGGCCCGGGCAGCATCCTCGACGCCATCGCCCAGCCCGAGCTGGCCGCCCGCCTCACTCGACAGCCCGTCGACCGGTACGGCACCGACGCCGCCATCCTGTTCTCCGACATCGTGGTCCCGGTGGCTGCCATCGGCTTCGGGGTCGACGTGGCGCCCGGCACCGGCCCGGTGGTCGCCGACCCCTTCCGGCGGAAGGAGGACCTCGAGCGCCTTCGGCCCCTGGATCCTGAGGGCGACACCCCGTACGTGACCGAGGCGGTGCGCATCCTGGCCGGGGAGCTGGACGTCCCCCTGATCGGCTTCGCCGGTGCGCCGTTCACCGTGGCCAGCTACCTGGTGGAGGGTGGGCCGTCGAAGTATTTCACACGGATCAAGGCACTCATGCACGGTGAGCCATCGGTCTGGTTCCAGTTGGTCGACCGCCTCGTCGACCTGGCTCTGGCCTCTCTCCGTTCCCAGCTGGACGCCGGGGCCAGCGCTGTCCAGGTGTTCGACAGCTGGGCGGGCATCCTTGCTCCCCACCACTACGAGGAGCTGGTCCTGCCGGCCACGCGCCGGCTCTTCGCCCAGCTGGCCGAGTCACACCCCACGGCGCCCACCATCCTGTTCGGGGTGGGCACGGGTGAGCTCCTGGGCCTGATGGCCACCGCTGGGGCCTCGGTTGTCGGCATCGACTGGCGGGTGCCGCTCGACCAGGCCCGACGCCGCGTGGGGGAGGGTACGGCCGTCCAGGGGAACCTCGATCCCGCCCTGTGCCTGTCCGGCTGGGACGTGGCCGAAGCCGAGGCCCGCGATGTCATCGACCGCGCCGGCGATGCACCGGGACACATCTTCAACCTGGGACACGGGGTCCTGCCCGAGACCGACCCGGCGATCCTCGAGCAGGTAGTGGAGCTGGTCCACGCTGAGGGTCGGGCCGGCGTGGAGGCGGCCCGGTGAGCCCCACGGGGACCGGTGGCGTGCCCGCCGGGGGGCCACCGGTGGGTGTCCTGGTGATGGCGCACGGAACCCCGCCCACCCTCGACGGCATCGAGCCCTTCTACACCACCATCCGACGGGGCAGCCCGCCGCCCCCCGAACTCCTGGCCGAGCTGGTCGGTCGCTACGAGGCCATCGGCGGCACCTCACCGCTGACCGAGCGCACCAGGGCCCAGGTGGACGGTGTGGCCGATGCCCTCGAGGCCGACGCGCCGGGTCGGTTCGTCGTCCGCTACGGAGCCAAGTACGTCTCCCCCACCATCGAGGAGGGGATGGCCGAACTGGCCGCCGCCGGGGTCCACCAGGTGGTCGGAATTGTGCTGACCCCACACCAGTCCTCGCTCGGATCCGGCGAGTACCTCCGCCGCGCCCACCAGGCGGCGGCTGGCGCCACGCCGCCCCTCGAGTGCACCGCCGTGGCCTCGTGGCATCGCACCGACGGGTTCGCCCGGCTGCTGGCCGACCGGACACGGTACGCGTTGGCTGCGGTGCCCGAGGGCCAGAGTGCCCGCACCGCGGTGTTCTTCACGGCCCACAGCCTTCCCCTACGGGTGGGGGCCGAGGGCGATCCCTACCCCGACCAGGTGGCCGAGACGGCCGCCGACGTCGCCGGGTTGCTCCAGCTCGACCAGGTGCCCGGGCTGACCTGGGGGGTGGCCTGGCAGAGTGCGGGACGGACGGCGGACCCATGGATCGGTCCTGATCTCCTGGTCGAGATGCGTCGGGTGGTCGAGCAAGGTGCCACCTCCATCGTGGTATGCCCGGTGGGCTTCGTCTCGGACCACCTCGAGGTCCTCTACGACCTCGACATCGAGGCCCGTGCGCTGGCCGACTCGCTGGGGGTGGCGTTCAGCCGCACGCCGTCGTTGAACGACGATCTCGGCTTCGTTCGCCTCCTGGCCGGCGTGGTCCAGGCGGCAGCCGTCGGCGCCCATGGCACCGCCGGCACCGTTCCGGCGTGACGGCCGGGAACCGGACTGTGGTGGCCGTCGTCGGGGGCGGCATCGCCGGGCTCGCCGCTGCGTGGGAGGTGGTCACCGGATCCCTCGGGCGTGAGGTCGAAGGCCCTCAGGTGCACGTCTTCGAGGCGGCCGACCGGATCGGGGGGAAGCTGGCCTCCGCCACGTTCGCCGGACGGCGAGTGGACCTGGCCGCCGATGCCTTCCTGGGGCGGTGGCCCGAAGCCACTGAACTCTGTGACGAGCTCGGCATCGGCCCGTCCTTATTGCCGGTGGGCGCCCAGGGCGCCTCCATCTGGGCGCGGGGCCGACTGCGCCTGATGCCCGAAGGGCTGCAGCTCGGGATCCCCACCCGGTGGTGGCCACTCCTCCGGAGCGGCATCCTGAGCCGAGGCGAGTCGGTGAGGGTGGCCAAAGACCTGGTCGTCCCCCACCTCAGGACCGGCATGGTGTTCGGCGATCGGGCGGTGGGCCAGATCGTCGAGGAGCGGCTCGGCCGACCCGTTGTCGACCGCCTGGTGGACCCGCTGATCGGGGGCATCCATGCCAGCGGTGTGGATGCCCTGAGCACGGCCGCCACCTTCCCGCTTCTCCTGGCCGCCTCCCACCAGTCGGGAAGCCTGATGCGGCGCCTGGGCCAGGCCGTGAGCCGGTCGACCGCCAGTTCGTCGAACCCCGCCGGTGCCGTCCCCCCGCCCGCCTTCTGGAGCCTGCCGGGGAGTACGGCCAGCCTGGTCGATCTGCTGGCCGACGCGCTAGCCCGGCGAGGCGTGACCATCCACACCGGCACGGCCGTCGACGCCATGGACCGCGTGGATTCTGGCCGGTGGCAACTCGCCCTGGGCCCGACTGCTGGCCTCAACGGCTCCGGTGCGGTCGGTGGTGGGTTCGTCGCCGACGGGGTGGTTCTCGCCCTTCCCGCCACCGAGTCAGCCGTGCTGCTGGCCCCACACGCACCAGAGGCCGCTGGCATCCTGAGCTCCATCCGTTACGCCTCGGTGGCCGTCGTGACGCTGGCCTTTCCCGACGGGGTCGTCGTCGCCCCGCTGACCGGGACCGGCTTCCTGGTGCCCCGCACCTCGCTGATCGACGGACGGCCGGCGTTGATGACCGGCGCCACCTATCTGTCAAGGAAGTGGCCGCACCTGGCCCGTCCGGGCGACGAGCTGATCCGGGCGTCGGTGGGCCGGTTCGGCGACGAGCGCCATGCCGGAATGGATGACGACGAGCTCACCGCATCGGTGCGGGGCGAGTTGGCCCGCTACCTCGGCATCCGTGATGCCCCGACCGAGTCCCTGGTCACCCGATGGGATCACGCCTTCCCCCAGTACGAGGTGGGGCACCTGCTCCGGGTGGCACGGATCGAGCAGGCCGTGTCGGCACTGGACCGGGTCGCCGTCGCCGGGGCCGCCCTGCGAGGTGTGGGAATCCCTGCATGCATCGGCAGCGGCCGGAGTGCTGGACGTCGGGTCCTCGCAGCCCTCGAGACCTCGCCAGGGGGCTTGGGCTCAGGTGGCCCAACTCCATGAGCGCCGACGCCAGGCCATGACCGTTCCCTCCCGATGAGCGATGAACCGGCGCAAGGGGCTGCCGTCGGCTCCGTTCTCGCCCCCGATACCGCCGAGCCGAGGTGGCGCCCCTCGCGGGTGACCATGGTCCGGGATCGTGGCCGCCGGACATCACCGCGACGGGGGATGGTGGCCCTCCCGGCCCTGATCGCCGGCGCAGGCCTGGCGCTCTCGCTCCCGCCGTGGGGACTGTGGATCCTCGCCTTTCCCGCCGCCGGCCTGCTGTTCTGGCGGATCGGAGGTCTCCAAGCCCGGACCCGGCTCTGGGCCGGATGGCTGGCCGGCCTCGGGTGCTACGTGCCGGGTCTGATGTGGGCCCGCTCGTTCACCATCCCCGGGGCCGTCGTCCTCATCGCCCTCCAGGCAACCTTCGTCGCCATGGCGTGCCTGGCCGTTCCGGCCGGTCCGCTGGTGGCCCGGGCGCTGGCCTTTCCGGCCGCCCTGACGCTCGGGGAAGCGGCGCGGATGACCTGGCCCTTCGGCGGACTGCCCATCGGGGGGGTCTTCCTCGGACAGGCCGGAGGCCCCCTTGTGGGTCTAGCCCGGTTGGGCGGGCCACTCCTGCTCACGCTGGCCGTCTACGTCGGCGGCGTGGGACTGGCGGCCGCCGTCGAGGCGGTGGTCCTGATAATCCGTGACGGGTCGCGGGCCCGGGCCTTCGCCCGCGTCGACCCCGCGCCGTCACCCGGAACATCGGCCGGCGCCGTGCCGTCCAATGCAGGGCCGTCCAATGCAGGGCCGTCCAATGCAGGGCCGTCCAATGCAGGGCCGTCCAATGCAGGGCCGCTGTCCGGAAGCCGCGCCTCGTTCGCCGATGCCCGGGCCGGGCGCGGCGCGCTGATCGCGGTAGCCGTCGTCTGGCTGCTCGGTCTGGCCGCAACCGGGGTCGGCGCCGACCACGCTCCGGACGGGGGACCGGCCGTGGCCACCGTGTCGACCGCCGCCGTGCAAGGGGGCGGCGCCCGAGGATTCCGCAAGTCCCAGATCGACCCGAGCGTGGTCCTGGCCGCCCAGGTGAGTGCCACCGCACTGATGGAGCGCCTCGGCCACGGCACCACCCCCCAGTTGGTGCTGTGGCCCGAGGATGTGGTCTCCCTGGACACCTCATTGTCGGCGTCCCCCGAAGAGGCCGCTCTGGGGAACCTGGCCCGTACCCTGCACACCACGCTGGTGGTGGGAGTCACCGAGACGATCTCGCCCACCGCCTTCCGCAACGAGGTCGTGGCCTTCGGACCCGACGGGACGGTGGTGTCCCGCTTCGAGAAGGTCCACCGGGTCCCCTTCGGCGAGTACGTGCCCTACCGGGGCTTGTTCGCCCACCTCGGCAACCTGTCGGCCGTGCCTCGCGACGCCGTGCCCGGCACCGGCACCGGGCTGCTGGCCACCCCGGCCGGACCCCTTGGGGCCATGGTGTCCTACGAGGTCTTCTATGCCGACCGGGGCCGGTCCTCGGTCCGGGCCGGGGCCCAACTCCTGATCGTCCCGACCAACACCTCGTCGTATGCCACGGCCCAGGTCCCCACCCAGGAGATCGCCGCCTCGCAGGTGCAGGCCGTCCAGCAAGGCCGCGACCTCCTCCAGGCCGCTCCGACCGGCTACAGCGCGGCGATCACCAACCGGGGGGTGCTCCTCGACCGATCGGTGCTCGGCGCCCAACAGGTCGTGTTTGCCGTCCTGTCGAAGCGGGTGGGCACCACCGTGTTCGTGCGTTACGGATCGACCCCCGTCCTGGCGCTGTCCGGGTTGGCCCTGGTAGCCGGCTGGTGGCTGGCCACGTGCCGGCGGGATCCTCAGTCGTAGTAGCCCGAGTGGATGTACACACAGGGGATGCCCTCAGCGTGGAACATGGCGAAGTTGTTGGGGTCGTCCTCGAAGGCCAGGCGAAGGTCGAAGCCGTAGGCCCGTAGCTCGTCGACGCTGTCCCGCTTGAACCAGGTCACCTGGGAATAGTCCCCCCTCGAGCGCATCACGAGGAGGTCCCACCGCAGGCCGTACCGCTCCAGCCATGCCAGGGTCTGGGGCTGGACCCGCATGGGACGACCGGTGAGCAGGATCACCTGCAGGCTGGGGTCCAGGAGCTCGAGGACCCGGGCCAGCTCCCCGATGACCGGATCGTCGCCGCAGGCGTTGAAGAAGGCCTCCCAGTCACGGCGGCCCCGCTCGATGAAGTGCTGGCGACCGACAGCGTCGGAGAGGACGCCGTCGACGTCGAACACCACCGCTGGCCCCGGGTTCTCCACCGGCCCGGCCCGCCACGCCCAGTTCGACGGTACGTAGGGCGACGTCACTCGTCGGTCGGCGAGGTCGCCGCCAGCCGCCGGATCTCGTCGACCACCGCCGGGTCGGCCAGGGTGGTTGTGTCGCCGAGCACCCGCCCCTCGGCGACGTCGCGCAGGAGTCGGCGCATGATCTTCCCGCTGCGGGTCTTGGGTAGTTCATCGGTGAACACCACTGTCTTGGGTCGGGCAATCGGCCCGATCTTCTCGGCGACGTGGGCCCGCAGCTCCTGGCCCCGTTCGTCGCTCGGCTCGCCGGCACCGGCCTTCAGCGTGACGAACGCCACGATGGACTGGCCGGTGGTCGGGTCGTTGGCACCGACCACTGCCGACTCGGCCACCAACGGGTGATCGACCAGGGCCGACTCCACCTCGGTGGTGGAGATGCGGTGGCCCGAGACATTCATCACGTCGTCGACTCGGCCCAGCAGCCACAGGTAGCCGTCCTCGTCGATCTTGGCGCCGTCGCCGGCGAAGTACCGTCCCGGGAAGCGGCTCCAGTAGGTGTCGCGGTAGCGCTCGGGGTCGCCGTAGATGCCGCGGAGCATCGAGGGCCAGGGCCGGGTGAGGGTCAGGTAGCCGCCGCCCTTGTCCACCCGCTCGCCGGCTTCGTCCACGACCTCGACGCCGATGCCTGGGAGCGGGAAGGTGGCCGAGCCGGGTTTGGTCGTGGTGATCCCCGGGAGCGGTGCGATCATCATGGCCCCCGTCTCGGTCTGCCACCAGGTGTCCACCACCGGGCAGTTCCCGCCACCGATCGTGGTGGCGTACCACATCCACGCCTCGGGGTTGATGGGCTCCCCCACCGATCCCAGCACCCGCAGGGAGCTCAGGTCGTGGCGCTCGGGGTACTCGGTCCCCCACTTCATGAACGTGCGGATGGCGGTCGGGGCGGCGTAGAGGACGCTCACGCCGTACCGTTCGACGATCGACCACCAGCGGTCGCGGTCGGGGAAGTCCGGGGTGCCCTCGTACATGACCGAGGTGGCGCCGTTGGCCAGCGGCCCGTACACGATGTAGCTGTGCCCGGTCACCCACCCGATGTCGGCCGCACACCAATAGACGTCCCGATCGGAATGGAGGTCGAACACCGTCCGGTGGGTGAAGGCCACCTGGGTCAGGTAGCCGCCCGTGGTGTGCATGATCCCCTTGGGCGCCGCCGTGGTGCCTGAGGTGTAGAGGATGAACAACAGATCTTCGGCGCCCATGTGCTCGGGGTCGCAGCGCTCTGCCGGTGCGCCACCGGCGGCGGTGTCCTCGCCGCTCACCAACTCCTCCCACCAGTGGTCACGGCCATCGGCCATGACCGGGACCGGGCCGTCGGCCTGATCGCCGATGCGACGGGCCACCACCACGTGCTCGACGCAGGGGGACTCCGAGACCGCCACGTCCACATTGGCCTTCAGCGCCACCGGCGAGCCCCGCCGCCAGCCGCCGTCGGCGGTGAGCACCACCGCCGCCTGGGCGTCGAGAATGCGGTCACGCAGGGCGTCCGAGGAGAAGCCACCGAACACCACCGAGTGCACGGCGCCGATCCGGGTGCAGGCCAACATGGCGACGGCCAACTCGGGGATCATCGGCAGGTAGATGGCCACCCGGTCGCCACGGCGGACCCCGAGCCCGCGCAATACATTGGCGAAGCGGCACACCTCGCCCAGGAGCTCGGCGTAGGTGATAGTCCGAGTGTCGCCGGGCTCCCCCTCCCAGTGGAAGGCCACCCGATCGCCCCGTCCGGCGTCGACGTGGCGATCGAGGCAGTTCACGGACACGTTGAGCGTGCCCCCGTCGAACCACCGGGCGAAGGGGAGGTCCCACTGGAGCACGCTGTCCCAGGGCCGATACCAGTCGAGGGCCTCGGCCTGGTCGGCCCAGAACCCCTCCCAGTCGGCCTCGGCCCGCTGGTAGATCTCAGGATCGGTGACCAGGGCCTGGCCGACGAACTCTGCCGAGGGTGGGAACACCCGGTCCTCGGAGAAATAGTCCTCGATGGTGGCATCGTGGGCCACGGCCCCGCCGTCGGCTGCCCCACCTGCTTGGTCGTCGGGCATGGCTCCCCCTATCGCTCCTGGCCTGGTGCTCGTGGCCGATCCAGCCCGGCGCCCCAGCCTACCGGCGGTGGGCCTCTACGATGGAGGGGCTGTGACGCCACCCACCCGCCAGGTCGTCGGGACCGTCCCCGAGCCACCCGCCTCACCGTCCGGGGTCCTCCCGGCCGAGCCCGGCGCAACCCGGATCGAGGTGCCACTGGGTCGAAGGGTCATGGTCGTGAGCGACCTGCTGCTTACCCCCACGGCGACCGCGTCCACCATTGCCATCACCGCCGAGCTGGCCCGGGCTCTCGACACCTGGGACGGCCCGGGCATCCTGATCATCGCCGGCAACCTGTTCGATCTGAGCGATGCCGGATCCCCACTGGCCGAGTGCCGGGGTGCCATGGAGGCCCATCCGGCCCTGGGCCACGCGCTGGCCCGGTTCCTCACCATCGACGAGCGGCGGGTGATCCGTCAGACCGGCACCCATGAGCCCGGCTTCGACACCGACCCCGAGACCATCGCCGCCATCGCGGCAAGGGGGGTCGAGCCGCACGGTGCCGTGGATCTCCACCTGCACACCGCCACCGGCGTCCGGGTCGTCCGGGTCGAGCCGGGCGAGCACGCCTACGCCTCGGGGTGCAGCGGGCCTGAGACCGAGTTCGATCCCGCCGCCGACGCCAAGCCCGGTGCCGTGGGCCACGCATCGGCCGGGAAGGGGTGGCGCACCCTGGCCGCGCAGTCCGACCGGGACGCACCCTGGCTGGTCGGCCTCAATCGACTGAGCGACCCGTCCGCCCTCTCCCGGTTCGTCGTGTCCCGCACCCTCTACCGGCGCCTGGGCCGCTACGCCTGGTGGCTGTTGGTCCCATTCATCGTTGCCGCCCTGCTGAGAGTGGCGGTCACCCCCTGGGTGCTCGGCCACATCGGATCGGGCCTGCCGGCTCGGGCCATCCGCCACGCCCACCAGGCCGACCTGGTCGACCAGATACTCATCGCCACCGGTGTGGCGCTGGTCGTGCTGGCGGTGCTGGCGCTGGTGCTCGGCCTCCTCAGCCGCCGGATGTGGTCGATCCTGGGCGGTGGTGCCCTCGAGTCTGTCCAGTCCGAGGCGGGGGCCAATGACGCCGCCCGCGACGCCGGCCGGCGCCTGGTCGGCGAGGGCTACAGCGGGCTGATCACCGCCGCCACCTTCCAGTCGGAGCTGACCCACCTGGGCGTGGGCTTCTACGCCAACGTGGGTGCCAGCGGTGAGGTGGTCGAAGAGCACCGCGGCCGGCTGGGACTGCCGCCGGTGTTCGTGCACAACCAACGGGTGAGCTGGGTCGAGCTCGAGACCGGGGCCGAGCTCCACGCCCGGCTACTCCTCGGCAGCCATGAGCTCCGCTCACCCAGCACCTTCGAGCGGCTCATCCGACGGGACCGCGGCGTGCGCAGCCTGCACCCGACCCTCGTGGCCTCCTATCCGATGGGCCAATCATGGCCCCCGGCTCCGGATCTCCGGGCGGCCCACCGCCGCATCCGGCGGGTCCGCCGGTGGTCATCGGCCGCCATCCTCTTCGCCGGCATCATCGACCTGCTCGACGCCATCACCCCTCCCCTGCGAGGCCGCCTCCACGTGGTGCTGGAGTACCTCCCGCTGCGTGCCAGCGAAGCGGCGGGGGCGCTCATCGCCATGGCCGGACTGGCCCTGGTGGCCCTCGGGCGGGGCATCCTGCGAGGCCAGCGTCGGGCCTGGCGGGTGGCCGTCGTCCTCTTGTCGGGCACCATCGTGCTGCACGTGATCGCCGGGGCCGACATCGAAGAGTCGGTGGTGGCCCTGGCCATCCTCATCCTGCTCCTCACCCACCGCCGCGACTTCCAGGCCCCTTCGGACTGGTCGTCGCTGCGGTCCGCGGTGCTCGCACTGGGCGTGGGCATCGTCGGCATCGCGCTGCTCACCGCCAGCTCTATCGAGCTGTTCATCCGAGTTGACCATGACGGGCACCACACCCAGATCCCGTTCTGGACGGCGCTGTGGGCGGTGTCCGAGCGCCTGGTCGGCATCCGCACCATCCCCCTCCCCCGACGGGCCGACCACTTCCTCGCCCCTGCGCTCGGCGCCATCGGACTGACCCTGGTTGCCATCGCCTTGTTCCTCATCACCAGGCCGGTGGTCGACCGCCGACTGAGCTCGGGCCGCGCCGCCGAGATCCGGGCCCGCGACATCGTCCGGCGCCACGGGGACTCGACGCTCGACTACTTCTCACTCCGTTCCGACAAGAAGTGGTTCTTCCACCGGGACAGCTTGGTGGCCTACGCCGTCTACGGCGGCGTGTGCCTGATCTCTCCCGACCCCATCGGCCCCCACAACGAACGCGAGCAGGTGTGGGCCGCCTTCCGCCGATTCGCCGACAGTCACGGCTGGGTCACGTCGGTGATGGGCTCGGGCGAGGACTGGCTTCCCATCTACCGGGACTCGGGCATGCACCACATCTATCTGGGGGACGAGGCGGTGGTGAAGCTCCAGTCCTTCACCCTGGCCGGGGGGGCGATGAAAGGACTCCGACAGGCCCACAACCGGATCAAGAAGTACGGCTACACCGCCACCTTCCACGACCCCGCCCACTTGGACCGGGCCCTCAACGAGGAGCTCACCGCGCTCATGAGCCTGAGCCGCCAGGGCGAGCACGAGCGGGGCTTCTCCATGATGCTGGGGCGTGTGTTCGATCCAAGGGACACCGGCCTGCTGCTGTGCGTGGTTCGGGGCCCCGACGGGGCGGCTGCCGCCATGTGCCAGTTCGTGCCGGCCCCCGGGATCAAGGGGTACTCGCTCGACTTGATGCGCCGAGACCCATCCGATCATCCCAACGGCCTGTTGGACTTCGCGCTGTGCTCGACCATCGAGCACCTCCGGCCCTTGGGCTATGAGGGCCTGAGCCTCAACTTCGCGGCCCTGCGCTCGACGCTCTCGGGCGACAAGGGCGACGGGACGGTGCAACGCGCCGAGCGCTGGTTCTTGAAACGGCTGTCCAACTTCGCCCAGATCGAGTCACTGTGGCGGTTCAACGCCAAGTACGAGCCCGAGTGGCTTCCCCGGTACGTGGTGTTCGACACCGCTGAGCACCTGGTTCCGGTGACCATGGCCATCGTCCGGGCCGAGTCGCTCTGGGAGATCCCCGTTCTGGGCCGGCTGTTGGCCGCCGGAGCCGAAAAGCGAACACTCGCAGCTCAAAAGGATACCGAGGAGTTCTTCGCCTCCCTCGGGCAGTGGGACGGGAACGGCACCCACCTGGGCGTCGTCGAGGTCCCGGCCGCCAGCGAGCCGCACCCCGCCACCACCGGGGCACCGCCACCTCCGCACTGATCGCCCGACCGCCTGGGCGCCGCCGCTCAGCGGGAGATCGGGCCGGGGAGCCCGATCTCGTTGGGGAAGGGGATGATCCCTGCAGCCGACACGGCGGCGGCCACCTCTTCCAGTCCGGCCGCCAACCTCGACAGCCCACCATCGGACATGCCGTCGTAGGGGGTAGCCGCCAGCCGGTCGGTAGTGGCCTCGATGACCGCCCGCAACGCCGAGCCGGTCGGCGACAGCGCTTCACCGGCGAGCAGGCCGCGGCGGGTGAGCCGTCCACGGGCTGACTGCCAGTCGTCCTCGGACCATCCCCGCCCGGCGAGGAACAACTCGGCCGGGATGCCGTCGGCAGCCGCCAATGTGACCAGCGCCTCGCACCCGTCGAGTCCGTGGGCCACCAGGGCCGCCACGTGGCCGTCGCCGCGGTGCTCGCGCAAGCTGGTGCACCCCTGCCACAGGGCCTCGACCGGATCGTCGGGCTGCCCGAGTTCGCGGTTGGCACCGAACAGTGCTCGGCCCGAGGCGTCGGCCGCCCCCACCGCGTCGGCAAGGACGGGCAGGATCGAGGTGGCCGCACCGTCGACTGCGGGGTGCACCTCTCGGAGGACGGCTGCGGCACTGCTCCGACGGGCGTCGAGCACCGCCGTGGGCGAGGCGAACGTCCACGCGTCGGGGATGGCCCGGGCCACCATCGACGGGTGGAAGTTGAAGAACGTGGCCGTCACCACCGCCGGGCCGACCGGCCCAAGGGGGGCGGCACGGCCGGCGAAGTAGCCCATCCAGAAACCACGGAGTCCGGTCGCAGCCAGGGCCGAGCGGCACGTCGGCGAGAAGTAGGTCACCGCGTGGATGGCCTCGAAGAACGACCACATCACCCTCGGTGCCGGGCGACCGGGGGACGGCGCCGATGCGGATCCGACCATCACCCAGGCGGTGGGTCCCCGCTCGGGAGGGCGCGGGCTCCCGGGTCGAGGCGGCGGCCGGCGAACGCGCCGACCAGGCCGATGAGCGCCAGGGTGATGAGCACCACGACCACCGCCACCAGGGTGGTGGGCTTGTTCCACAGCACCAGGACGAGCAGCCCCAGCGCCAGGGTGGCCCACTGCAGGCCCCTCCGGTGGGCGGCCACGAAGCCGTGCACCGGCCCCTCAGTGAGCCATTCGGGCTTTTGGCGCTCGGACGCCCACCGGCGGATGGCAGGGACGCCAACCACCACGGCGATGATGGCCACCACCGCGGCGAGGATGCCGACCAGGCGGACCGTGTCCTGCAGGGGGGCGACCACGGTGTCGATCACCGCCTCGTTGGCCGGCTTGGACTGGGACGCGCTGAGCGATGACAGGTACTGGTTGCGGGCCACCGACACCACCACGAGGATCAGCCCCATCGACAGGGCCAGGCCGGCTGCGGCGCGGACCAGGCCCTTGCGCCGGTTGCGGGCTAGCGCCACCGCGGCGGCGAACAGCAACAGAGTGAGGATGGGCAGCACCACCGCCACCTTGTTGAGGATGCGGGTCAGGCGCTGGATCTTCACCAGTTGGTCCGACTGGAACAGCACCAGGTTGAGGCCCTTGGCCGCCGGGACCTTGTCGAAGACCGTGATCCCCCTGCTGTCCAGCTTCTTCTTGACGGCGATCTGGACCTGGGTGAGGTCGATGCTCACCTTGCCGTCGTTCGTCGACACGACTCCGGGGCTCGATCCGGTCAACACCGCCACCAGCTGCTTGTGCGAGGAGCGGTTGGCCGCCACCCACAGCTTCTGGAACTGCTCGGACTCCACCAGCCGGAGCGCGACGTTGTAGGTGGCGGACTGCACCTCGTTGGTGATCGGCGTCACCAGGAAGGACGCCTTCTTCGGCAGGGCATTGCGGACCCGGTCGGACAGATCGGTCCGAGCGATCAGCTCGTGGCTGACCCGGGTGGCCACCTGGGTCTGGATCGCCGGGTTGCTGGCCAACGGGGCCACCGTGTTCACGTAGGTGTCGGTGTTCAACAGCTGGTTGCGCCCGAACACCACCACCGACGACACCACCGCCAGGAGGCATGCCACGACCAGCAGGACCCAGGACCCAACGCTGCGGAGCCGCGCCCGGCCCTTCCCCTGGTCGGCAGCACGAAGCGTCTCGTTTTCGTGGCGCAGTTCGTCGACGGTCTGGTGCAGGACCTCTAGGTCCTCACCATCGCCTACAGGTGTTGCGGGCTCACCTGAGGTCGCCGGTTCATCAGGTTCATCGGGCACCGGGCTACCTTAACGGTGCCCCGATGACATCGCTGGGACCACGCTCACCAGGCGTCCAACACCCCTATTCCGGACGAGCGAACGGCGACCGGAACGCGGCGACGGCCGCCCCGAAGCGTGCTTCGCGGGCGGCCGTCGGCCAGGACTCTGGTTCGCTTCAGCTGAGCAGCTTGGCCTTCTGGGCCTCGAACTCGGCGTCGGTGATCACGCCCTTGGACTTCAGGTCGGCCAGCTTGGCCAGTTCGTCGACGCTGCTCGACCCGCCGGCGGTCTCCTTCACGTAGTCGTCAAAGGCCTTCTGCTGGCGCTGGGCCGACTGCTCTGCCCGCTCGTGCATGCTGCCGCCGCGTGCGATGAGGTAGATGAGCACGCCGAGGAACGGGAGGATGACGACGAAGAGCACCCAGATGGCCTTGGCGAAGCCGCCCATGTCATGGCTGCGGAAGATGTCGCTGAAGATGATGATGAGGAGCCAGATCCACAAGAAAAAGAGGAAGAACTCCAACATCGTCCAGAAGATGTTGAGCAGGGGATACGTATAGGCAAGCATGATCGGTGTTGCTCCTTGATTGGGGACGCGCCAACCATAGTGTCCGGACGGTACGTCCCTCAGGGATTCCCGTGCCAAGACAGGTGAAGTCGCCCCTGGTGTGCCTGGACCACCTAGTGTCCACGGGGCGGGTTTGGCACGACGGAAAGGGAACCGTGTACTTCGTAGGCTCGATCATCTTCGCCGTGCTCGCCATCGTGCTGGTGGTGGCGTTCATCTCGAAATGGCGACGGAGCAATGACTGATCCAGGTCCGCCAGCACCCGGCGGGTCACCGGTGGCTCCCCCCGCATCGGCGCCGGCGGACCCGATGGCGATGCTCCGGACACGGAGCTACGTCCAGTTGCTGGTGCTCGCCGCCCTCATCGGCGTCCCGGTGTCGGCCGCCGCCTACGGCTTCCTCAAGCTCGTGGGCCTACTGCAGCACTGGCTGTTCACCTCCGTGCCCACTGGGCTCGGGTTCTCGGGCACCCCAGTGTGGTGGCCGCTGCCGCTCCTCGCCGTGGCCGGGGTGTTGGTGGCCGCCACCATCACCTACCTGCCCGGCACGGCGGGTCACAAGCCGGCCGAGGGGTTCAAAGCCGGCGGGGCCCCATTGCCCATCGAACTGCCCGGGGTCGTGCTGGCCTCGTTGGCCACCTTGTCCCTGGGGGTGGTGCTCGGGCCCGAGGCGCCGCTGATCGCCCTCGGTGGCGGACTGGGCACTCTGGCCGTCCACCTGGCCAAGAAGGACGCGCCACCCACCGCCGTCATCGTCATCGCCTCGGCCGGGAGCTTCGCCGCCATCAGCAGCCTGCTCGGATCGCCCATCCTCGGGGCCTTCTTGCTGATGGAGGCCTCCGGACTGGGGGGCCCGATGCTCGGCCTCATCCTGGTGCCCGGGCTCCTAGCTGCCGGCATCGGCACGCTCGTCTTCGTGGGCCTCGACTCGCTGACCGGCTTTGGCACCTTCTCCTTGTCGATCCCCGGGCTGCCCCCGTTCGCCCACCCCACCGGGGCCATGTTCCTCTGGGCCATCGCCTTCGGCCTGGTGGCCACGGTGCTCGGCACCGGTATCCGCTTCCTGGCGCTGGCGCTCCAGCCCATCGTCGAGCGGCGGATGATCCTGCTGATGCCGGTGGTGGGCCTGGCCGTTGCGGGAGTGGCCATCCTGTTCACCGAGGTGACCGGCCGGAGCGTCAGCAACGTCCTCTTCTCAGGGCAGTCGGACCTCCCCGATCTGGTACTCCACGCCAGCGGTTGGACCGTGGGCGCGCTGGTCCTGCTGGTGGTGTGCAAGTCGGTGGCCTACGGCCTCTCGCTGTCGAGCTTCCGTGGTGGCCCGATCTTCCCTGCCATGTTCATCGGGCGGCCGCCGGTGTCGCCGGCTCCCACCTGCCGGGGATGTCCCTCGTGCCCGGGGTAGCCATGGGCATCGGGGCCATGGCCACCGTCATGCTCAAGCTGCCCATGACGTCGACATTGCTCGCCACCCTGCTCCTGGCCAGCGACGGGATCACCGTCGTCCCCCTGGTGATCGTGGCCGTCGTCGTGGCCTACGTGGCCTCGGCGTGGATGCCGGCGGGCCCGACACCCGCTGCCGAGACGACACCGGGAGGGGCGACGCCCGCCACCGAATCAACACCGGGTGCGGCGGCGCCCGGCGGCGGCGCAGTGAGCACGAGTGGTGCGTGACCGGCCTCGAACGAGGGCGCAGTGGCCGTCCTCGATCTGGTCCTGATCGGCGTGGCCGTCACACTCGAGCCCATCCCGATCACCGGATTCATACTGGTGCTGAGTTCGGAGCGCGGCACCTACAAGGGGGCGGCCTTCATCCTGGGATGGTTCTTATCCCTGGTGGTGGTGATCGCCGCCACCCTCCTCGTGACCGGCGGCACGCCCCCCAAGCCGGCCACCGCCCCGTCGACCGCCATCCTCGCCGCCAAGATCCTCTTCGGCGTGATCCTCATCGGCCTGGCTTTCCGTCAGCGTGCCCGGGCCGGCCGGCCGAAGAAGCCACCGACCTGGATGAGCAAGCTTGACCACCTCTCGCTGTGGGCGGCAGCCACCCTGGGACTCCTGCTCCAGCCCTGGGTGCTGGTCGGCGCCGGCGCCGCGGCCGTCTCCGCGCTGCACATCTCGTCGATCGAGTCGTACTTCCTCCTGGTGGCCTTCTGCCTGCTGTGCACGGCGAGCCTCCTCACCCTGGAGTTGTACGCGGTGTTCTCCCCCGAGGGGGCCACAGAGAAGCTCGACGGCCTTCGGCACTGGATCGACGTCCATCGCGACCAGGCCATCATCGTGTTGTCCCTCGTGATCGGCCTGTGGCTGGTCGGCGACAGCCTCTACCTGATCGTCTCGCAATGAGCGGACTCATCGCCGGTACCGGATCGGACCCGGCCGTGGTCATCGAGCACATCCTCGCGGTGGTGTTCGGCACCGTGGTCATCATGTCCGTGCTGATCTCTGCACTCGAGACCGTGGTACTCCCCCGGGACGGCTTCACCAGCATCGCCCGGTGCGTGTTCGCCGTGGCCGACCGGGTCCTCGTCCATCGGTGGAGGAGCGAGGCCCGCCGGGCCAACTTGCGCGCCCTCTATGCCCCGATCGCGCTGGTCAGCCTGCCGCTGGTGTGGATGCTGATCGTGACGTTGGGGTTCTCCTTCATCTTCTGGGGGATCAAGTCTGGCACCGTGCAGCGCTCCTTCGAGATCAGCGGTTCGTCGCTGTTCACCCTGGGCTTCGCCGAGCCGGCGGGCGGGGTCCGCATCTGGCTGACGTTCGTGGAGGCCACCATCGGGCTCGGTCTGGTGGCACTCCTGATCAGCTACCTCCCCACCATCTACGCGGCCCACCACGAGCGGGAGAAGGGGATCAGCGTCCTCAAGCCCTTCGCTGGCACGCCGCCCTCACCCGTCGACCTGCTCGCCAACCTCTACCGGCTCGGGACCCTGGACAACCCCGAGCTGTGGCGGACCGCGTCGACCTGGATGCTCGAGCTGGACCAGACCCATACTGCGTTCCCCGCCCTCAGCTACTTCCCCGAGTCGTCACCCGAGCACTCGTGGGTGGCCTCGGTGGGAGCCATGCTCGACGGTGCCGCGCTCTTCTTGTCGGCGGGGGAATTCAACACCGAGGAGAACGCCTCCGAGGAGGTGAAGGGGCCGATGATGGCGCTGGCCTACGGCATGCCGACCTTGGTGCGGATCGGCCAGGCTGCCAGCCTGCCCGTCCCGCAACCCGAGCTGCTCATGGAGCTGCTGGCCCATGCTGGCGAGCCAGCACCCGATATCTCGGTCCGCCGGGAGGAGTACATGGCTGCCCTGGACCGCCTCCATCCCCTGCTCTCGGTGCCCGATGAGGCACGCGAGAACTGCTGGCGGCAGTTCGCCTGGATGCGCTCCGGCTACGACCTGGCGCTGCGGGGCATGGCCGGGCTGACCCAGGCGAGGAGCTCGCCATGGACCACCGACCGCCCGGCCGTGGTGAGCCGGCCCAGGATCTTCTCCAGTCGGCCCATCAAGGTGGACTGGACGCTGCCCGAGTCGGCCTGACCCAGCGGCCGTCCCCCCTACAGGTGGCTGAAGCCGCCGGACTCCTCTTTGCTCATGGCCACCGAGACGGGGTGCTTGGTGAAGTGGTCGATGGCCTGTCTGAAGTCTTCCAAGAGGAGGAAGGACAGATCGCGGCTGACGCCCTGGCGGACCAGGATGCGCTGGACCGAGATGTCCGACGCCGTGCCGGTCAGGGGATAGGCCGGGACCTGCCAGCCCTGCACCCGCAGCCGATCGGCGAGGTCGTAGAGGGTGTAGCCGGGTTCCTCGCCCTCTTTGATTCGCCATGCCACCGACGGGATGCCCGTCTGGGGGTCGGAGTCGGCCAGCAGCTCGAAGGGACCGAGCTTGACGATCTCCTCGGCGAGGAACTTGCCCGTGTCGTAGGAGCAGTCGTGGATCTCCTGATAGCCGTGGCGGCCCAGCCGGACGAAGTTGTAGTACTGCGAGACGATCTGGCCCGCCGGCCGGGAGAAGTTGATCTGGAACACCGACATGTCACCGCCCAGATAGGTCACGTGGAACACCAGGTCGTCGGGGAGGTCGTCCTTGTCCCGCCACAGGACCCAGCCCACCCCGAGGGGGGCCAGCCCGAACTTGTGGCCCGAGGTGCTGATGGACTTGACCCGTGGGAGCCGGAAGTCCCAGATGATATTGGGAGCGCAGAACGGGGCCAAGAAGGCGCCCGACGCCCCGTCCACGTGAATGTCAATGTCCAGTCCGGTGTCCTCGTGGAGCTTGTCGAGAGCGGCGGCCAACTCGGCCACGGGCTCGTAGGCGCCGGTGTAGGTCACCCCGAAGGTGGGAACCACCATGATGGTGTTCTCATCCACCTGGGCGAGCATCTGCTCGACGTCCATGTGGTACCGGCCGGGGGCCATGGGGATCTCCCGCATCTCGACGTCCCAGTACCGGGCGAACTTGTGCCACACCACCTGGACCGGGCCGCACACCATGTTGGGATGGGTGGTGGGCTTGCCCTCGGCCTCGCGGCGGGCCCGCCAACGCCACTTGGCCGCCATGCCACCGAGCATGCAGGCCTCCGACGAGCCGATGGCCGAGCACCCGACGGGCTCTCCCTTTTGCGGCGCGTTCCACAGGTCGGCCAACATCTGCACGCAGCGGCGCTCGAGCTCGGCCGTCTGGGGGTATTCGTCCTTGTCGATCATGTTCTTGTTGATCGACAGGTCCATCAACCGGTGGACCTCGTCCTCCTCCCAGGTCTGGCAGAACGTGGCCAGGTTCTGGCGGGCGTTCCCGTCCAACAAGAGCTCGTCGGAGATGGCCTGGAATGCGTCCTCGGACCGCATCTGCTCCTTCGGGAACAGGTGCGACGGGAGTTGGGTGAGCAGGTCCTGGCCGGCATAGACCGACTCGAGGATCTCTTGTCTGATGGATTCGCGCTTGTGCAGGGGCATGGCCCGGTAAACCCTCGTTTCGTTCGGCAGCCCGAGGCGTCAGCCCCGCGACCGCATGGATGGATCAGCAATTACACGCCGGTGATGGCATGGACCTGGTTGGTGGCGATGGCCCGCTTAAGGGCGTCGAAGTCCTGTTCGTTCTGGTCCGCGTACGACGTGGCGAAGTCGGCCAGGGCTCGATCGAAGCGGTCGTTGGACCCGAGGTAGGCGCCGATGGCGATGGCGTCCCCCGACCGCGCATGGGATCTGGCCAGCGTCCAGCCACACATCTGGGCGTAGATGCCCATCACCTCGGGCAGCATGGTCTCAATCGAGGCGGAGAGCTTCCAGTCCCACAACTGGCGCACGTAGAAGTCACGGACCTCACCGTCCTCCCCGGGGAACTGGTCCCACCCGAGGAAGATGTCGCTGGAACTCTGCATCAGGCGCTGGCCCTCGACCACCCGCTGTCCCTGGCTGGCGAAGGCGCTCCTGGCCAGGAACGGCTCGCCCACCGCCGCCTCGGCCTCTTTGATCTGCAGGATGAGCGGGTCGCCGTGGTCGCGGCCCACGAACAGGGCCACCCAGCACCGGGTGCCCACGCTGCCCACCCCAACGACCTTGCGGGCCAGGTCGACGAACTCGTAACCCTCCAGCAGCCGCTGGCGGTCACCGGACAGCGTCGTGCGGTAGTCGGAGAGGGCCTGAGTGAGGCCGTTGATCACGAATTCGGAGGAGACGTCGGAGAACACCTCGTCGGCCCGCACGATGAGAGGCGGGTTGGAGATGAACCGGAGCCTCCCGTCCTCTACCACGGTGAGCTTGGCCATGGCCGCGAGGTGGTCCTTGGACTGGGCCTTGGTGACGCTCTTGTGGAACCTCCCGAGCACCTTGGCGCTGGCCTGGTCGCCCCATCTGGCCACCAGGCTGGCGCTGTCCAGCTTGGCGTACCAGATTGCCAGGTTGGTCATCCCGGCGAATTCCCGGATGGCCTGGCGGTAGCCGCACACACTCTGGGTCACCAGCGAGGTGCGCATGGCGTCGTCGAACCCCCGGCTGCGACCGGCGACCTCCATGCTGGCGGCCAGCCGCTTCAGGTCCCACTCGAAGGGCCCCGGGATGGTCTCGTCGAAGTCGTTGACGTCAAAGATCATGTCCCGCTCAGGCGACGCGAAGCCGCCGAAGTTCAAGAGGTGGGCATCACCGCACAGCTGGACGTTGAGGTGCGAGTGCTCTTCGAGGGCCAGGTCGGCCGCCATGACGGCAGCGGCTCCGCGGTAGAAGGCGAAGGGTGAGGCGGCCATCCGCCCGTAGCGGATCGGGACCAGGTCCGGGACCCGGGTGGTGGCCTGGAGGGCCAGGATCTCGAGTGGGTCGGTGCGCCCGGCCGGGGCCTTCCACTCGCCATGACGCGACCGGGGCACCTTCGTGCGGGCGTCCCGCCCTGCGGCGGCCCGTTCGTCGGGGCTCAGTTGGGTCACCCCCTCATCCTGTCACCCGCACAGCCCGTTCGCCTGTCCGCTTGGGTGGCCACCGGCCCACTGCACCGGTCCTCCCGATCCGGCTGTTGGTCGACCGTTCGTTGACCATCCGGCTCGAAGCGTTGATCCCGGGAGCGACCGGCTCCTCGAGCCCGCCGGCGACAGGGACACGCTCTGCTACCCGATAGACCGGCACGGCACGGCATCCTTGACAGGCGTCGCGAGGCCGAACAACGTGGACCCGACGGCGGGAGGGGATCGAGCGTGGACAACGACCAGTCGGCACTGGCAGACACCGAGGTGCACTACCTGTCGTCCGTGTCGACCGGCCGGGAGTTCAAAGTCCTCGTCGGGCACTGCGGTGACCAGACCACGAGGGACGCGGAGGCCGAGGCCCCACCCCCGTCGGTCCTCTACGTCCTCGACGCCAACGGGTACTTCGGGCTGTCCGTCGACGTCATCCGGAGCATGCAGCTCTACGCCTTCCTGCCCCCGATGCTCGTCGTGGGAATCGGCTACCGGACCGGCACGCTGGCCGAGACCGTCCCGGCCCGGACCAGGGACTTCACGCCGTCGGTCGACGCCGACTTCACCGGGCTCTTCCCTGAGCTCACGGAGCAGGGTGGTGCCGACAACCTCCACCGGTTCCTGGTGGACGAGCTGTTCCCCTGGGTCGAGGCCCGGCTCGGTGGGCCCGGGCACGAACGGATCCTGTTCGGCCACTCGCTGGGCGGGCTGTTCGCCACCTATGTCCTCCTGCGGCGGCCGGAGACCTTCTCGGGTTACATCATCTCCAGTCCGTCGCTGTGGTGGCACAAGAACATCGTCACCCGGTCCGAGGAGGAGTACGCCTCGACCCACGACGATCTGGCCGCCCGCGTCGTCATGGGGATCGGTTCCGAGGAGACCCAGGGCGGGCGCCTTCGCGAGGTCGCCAATCTGTCCCCGGCCGACCAGGAGCTCACCGCCGCCTGGCCCATCGACATGGTCGACGACCTGGTCCGACTGGCCGAGCGGTTGCGGGATCGGGACTACCCGGGCCTGGAGCTGTCCTGGCAGGTGTACCCCGACGAGTTCCACATCACCGTGGCCCCGCTCTGCCTCTCGAGAGGGCTCCGGGTCCTGTTCGACGCTCCCTGATAGGCCGCACCGACAGGACTGCCGCCTGGCTGTGGAACGACAGGTCCGACGGTCGTGGTCCTGGCGTTCTCTGACGGCCTGGGTGCAGAGGCTGACAGCATCACGTCCCGGCTGCCCCCGGGGCGGCTGCCCTACACTCGGCGGCCTGAGCGGTGACCGCCGGGCTGCCGCGGGGGAGGCGACATGAGCCGAGTCAGCACCTACCTGAACTTCATGGGGTCCACCGAGGAGGCATTCAACTTCTACGCGTCGGTGTTCGGAACCGAGCTGTCGGGGCCGATCTCACGGATCGGCGACATGCCGCCCGACCCCAGTGGGCCACCGCTCACCGAGGCGGAGAAGCGCCTGGTGATGCACGTCGAGCTGCCGATCCTGGCCGGTCACGTGCTGATGGCCACCGACATGCTGGAGTCCCAGGGTCATCAACTCCGGACCGGCAACAACGTGACCATCAACCTCGAGCTCGAGGACCGCTCCGAGACCGAGCGCCTGTTCGGCGCCTTGTCCGAGGGCGGCACTGACACCTTCGGCCTGCAGGACATGCCCTGGGGCGCCTACTGGGGCACCTGTGCCGACCGGTTCGGCGTGCGCTGGATGTTCAACTGCACCGAGGTGACCCCCTAGTCGGTCGACCGGGGCGCGTCCGCAGCGCTCGGACCGCACCCTCGAGCACCGCCACCGGGACCCGGTCACACCCGGGCGATGGGAACGACCCTCAGGTTGTTGCCCCACTCTGCCGATACAGAGGTGAGGAAGCGGTGAGGGTCGGACCGCGAGCACCTCGATCGCCTCCACGACCGGACGGGCCATGCCCAATCTCCCCACGCCTGCTTCTCCGCATATCGGCACTGGTCTGCCTGGCGCTGTCGGTCTCCCTGCTCGGGCTGTTCCTGACCAGCCCGGTGGCCTCCGCCGGCGGGACCGGTCAACCCGGGTACCAACTGTCCCTGGGTGACTCCCTCACTGCCGGGTGGGGGGCCTCGACCCCAGCACTCGGCTACGCCAACCAGGTCCTCGACCACGAGTCGGGCATGGTCCCCGGGCTCCGGATCGACAATGTGTCCTGCCCGGGATCGACCACCACCACCATGCTCGAGGGCGGGGCGTGGTGCTCCTATCCCCAGGGGAGCCAGCTAGGCGCAGCCGAGGCCTTCCTCACCTCCCATCCCGGTCAGGTCCGCTACATCACCTTGGACATCGGCCTGAACAACGTCGACGGCTGCCCGACCACCTCCACCATCGACCAGGCGTGTGTCACCCGAGGTCTGGCGACGGTCGCACAGGACCTGCCCCAGATCATCGACGGCCTCCACCGGGCCGCACCCACCGTGCCCATCGTGGAGGCCAACGCCTACGATCCGTACCTGGCCGGTGCCCCCGACCCCGAAACGGCGAACGACGACCCCTACCTGGGTCGGGCCGACCTCGCCCCGGCCTTCGCCACCGACGCCTCGGCCATGATCGGTTCGCTCAACCACGCCATCGACGGGATCGACGCGGCCGAGGGCGTGGTACTGGTGGACATCGCCGCCGCCTTCGACACCCCGGACGGGTCTATGACCGGCACCTTTGCGGGTGCCGCCGTCCCAACGAATGTGGGCGCGGTCTGTGCTTGGACCCACATGTGTGACGCCAGTGGTCTGACCATCCACCTCGACGACGAGGGTGAGGGCCTATTCGCCGGGGCCTTCGACCACACCATTGACAGCCTGGTCTTCGCCGGCAGCGGCACCTGGCTCGTCGATGCGGCCGGTCGGGTCCACCCGTTCGGCGCGGCCCGTTATTACGGCGAACCGGCCGGCCCCCTCAACCGGCCCGTCGTGTCCATGGCACCGACCAGCGACGGTCGCGGCTACCGGATGGCGGCCAGCGACGGCGGCGTCTTCGCCTTCGGCGACGCCGCCTTCTACGGATCGATGGGCGGCCAGCGGCTGAATCAGCCCATCGCCGGCATGGCCTCCACCCCGAGCGGGCGCGGCTACTGGCTGGTGGCCGCCGACGGCGGCGTCTTCGCCTTCGGCGACGCTGCCTTCTACGGCTCGATGGGCGGTCGCCCACTCAACCAGAAGATCGTGGGCATGGCCGCCACCCCGAGCGGGCGCGGCTACTGGCTGGTGGCCGCCGACGGCGGCATCTTCGCCTTCGGCAACGCCGCCTTCTGGGGCTCGACGGGTAGCCGCCGCCTGAACCAGCCGATCGTGGGCATGGCCACCACCCCGAGCGGGCGCGGCTACTGGCTGGTGGCCGCCGACGGCGGCATCTTCGCCTTCGGGGATGCCGCCTTTGTTGGGTCGACCGGTGGGCTGACGTTGAACGAACCCATCGTCGGGATGGTGGCTGCCAGGAACGGCGGTGGCTACACGCTGGTGGCCGCCGACGGCGGGGTGTTCACCTTCGGCGATGCCGACTTCACCGGATCGATGGCGGGCGAGCCCCCGACGGCCCCGGTGGTGGCGGCGGCCAGCCCCTAGGGCCGGTCGGCGCATCCGCCGTCGGGCGGCGCCACCCCTGAGAGGTCAGGACTGGGTGGTCGGCTTCTTCTTCCGGCGCTGCCCGAGCAAGATGATCAGCCGGTCGACCAGGGCGCCCAGGAAGGCGGCGATGAGCAGCACCCAGATCAAGCTGATCCTCGTGGAGAAGAACACGAATCCCACCTTGACCGTGGAACTGTTGTCGAGCACGAAGGCGATGAGCAGCACCAGGGCCACCACGGCCACGACGATGCGGACCAGCTCGCGGTTCTCCCGCTTCTTGCGCGGGGGCCGGCCGGCGTTGTCCGGAGTGGACGTCCCAGCAGGTGGGGCCATGGCACGCTCCTTGTGGTCGCTGGGCACCGGGTGCCCGTGGTCCGAACAGTACCCCCGCCGCTCAGCCCAACCGGGGGACCTCGCACGGCTGGCGCCCGGGCAGTCCCAGCGACCGACAGGGCCGCCCGGACTAGGTGAACAGCAGCGTGGCCTGGTGGGCGAAGTCGAGGATCGGCCCGGGGATGATCCCGAAGACCACCGTGAAGGCCACTGTCACTCCGATGACGACCCAGGTCAACGGGGGTACGGGCACCACGCCTCGCTGGGCCACCCACTCCGAGGGCGGTGCATCGGTCAGCACCACCAGGGCCGCTACCCCGTCCTCGGTGGTGGGCACGGCGTCGCCCACCGCTGAGGACAGGGCCGCAGCGTCGGCCGCGGTGGCCTCGTCATTGTCGACCGGGTCGGCCAGGGCGCCGACCGGCGAGTACATGGTCACCGCCACCCGCAGGTAGAAGAAGGCGGCGATGGCCGCCGACACCATGGCGATGGTGGCCAGCGTGTACGAGTGGACGACCACCACAGCACTGACCACACCGAACTTGGCCAGGAAGCCGGTAGTGAACGGCACCCCGGCCTGGCCCAGCAACAAGACGGCGAAGCAGCCGGCCAGGACGGGTTGGCGCTTGGCCAGCCCGCGGTAGTCGGCGATCTGGTGGCCGGAGTCCCCGGCCCGGGCCATCACCGTGATGACGGCGAACGACCCGATGGTCAAGAACATGTAGGTGAACAGGTAGTACAACGAGGCCGACACCCCACGGGCCGTTGCCGCCACCACGCCGAGGAGGATGAAGCCCACGTGGTTGATCGATGAGTAGGCCATCATCCGCTTGATGTCCTGTTGCATGAGGGCGACGACCGCTCCCAACAACAGGCTGAGGACGGCCAGGGCCCACACCACGGGCTGCCAGTCGGCCCGGACCGTGCCGAAGGACGAGACGAACACCCGGAGCAGGGCGGCGAACGCACCGGCCTTGGCCACCGCGGCCATGAATCCGGAGATGGGCGACGGCGAGCCCTGGTAGACGTCCGGGGACCACATGTGGAAGGGGACGGCGGCAATCTTGAAGCCGAACCCGATGAGCAACAGGGCCAGCCCCCCGAGCAGCACGCCGTTGGAGGCGATGACGTTCTTCGACAGGTAGTCGGCGATCTGGGGCAGGTTGGACGAGCCGGTGGCCCCGTAGGTGAGGGCGATCCCGTAGACGAAGATGGCCGAGGAGAACGCGCCGAGCACGAAGTACTTGAGGGCCGCCTCACCGGACTCGGCCCGCTTGTGGTTGAACGCGGCGAGCACGTAGAGGGCGATGGAGAGGATCTCGAGGCCCAAGAAGATCACGATGAGGTCGTTGGCCGCCCCCATCATCATCGCCCCCGACGCCGACATCATGGCCAGGACGTGGAACTCGGGGCCCTCGACCCCCTCCCGGCGCAGGTACCCGTCCCCCACCAGGGCGGTGAGCAGCATGGCGATGGACACCACGATCTGGATGAACACGTCGAAGCCGTCGTAGGCGATGGCGCCGGCGATGGTGACCGAGGGTCCGTGGGTCAGGACGTGGTCCCACTGGAAGAGGGCGGCGACCAGGGCGGCGATCGACGTCACCGAGGCCACCAGCGTGCCCGTCCCGACGCCGAGGATCTTGCGGAACAGCGAGGACACGATCAGGAGCGCCACCGCCCCGCCCATCATGATGAGCATGGGCAGGATGCTCAGGTAGTCCACGTGCGGGGTGTGGATGGTGGGCGCCGCCGACGCCAGGAGGGCCAGGGAATGGGTCATGGGGTGCCTCCCGGAGTGGAGGGGCCCGGGCTGGAGGGGGCCGGGCTGATCGTCGTCGGAGCCGCCGCCGTCGGCAGGGCTGCTGGGACACCGGCTGCGAGACCGCTCGGGCGGGCGTGGGTCAGGGGCCGGGCCGAGGACGGGTAGAGGCTCGAGGGCACCCGGGTGTGCGTGGCCTTGTCGACGTGGATCACCAGCTGGTTGACCGAGGGTGTGATGCGGTCGAGCACCGGCTTGGGGAACACGCCGAGGAACACGATGGCCACGATCAAGGGTGCGATGACCAACTTCTCGCTCACCCCAAGGTCCCGGGTCTTGGCCGTGTCCTCGGCCGTCGGCTCACCGTGGAAGACCTGCTGGAAGGCCCACAGCAGGTAGATGGCGGCCACGATGATGCCGATGATGCCGGCCACCGCCCACCACCGGTGGGCGGTGAAGGTCCCGATCAGCACCAGGAACTCGCTGACGAACCCGTTGAGCCCGGGGACCCCGATGGAGGCCATCATGGCCACGGTGAAGCACCCCGCCAACAGCGGTGCCGGCGACTGCAGGCCCTTGAGGCCCGAGGTCTGCCAGGTCTTCCGGCGCTCGTAGATCCATCCGACCAGGATGAACAAGGTGGCGATGATCAGTCCGTGGTTGACCATCTGGAGCACGCCACCGGTGAGGCCCTGGCTGTTGAGGGCGAACGTGCCGAGCACGACGAAGCTCACCCCGGCCAGCGACGAGTAGGCCAGCAGCCGTTTCAGGTCGCGCTGGGCACACGCCACCAGGGCGCCGTAGATGATCCCGATCACCGCCAGCGTCAACAGCAGCGGGGCCAGTGTCTTCGTGGCCTGCGGGAACAAATTGAGATCGAACCGGATGATGCCGTAGGTGCCGAGCTTGGCCATGACCGCGGCCAACAGGATCGCGCCGGCGGTCGGTGCCTGGGCGTAGGCGTCCGGCGACCAGGTGTGGAAGGGGAAGATGGGGGCCTTGACGACGAAGGCCGCGGTGAAGGCCAGGAACAGCAGCACCCCTTCGGTGCCCGAGACATGGGTGTGCATGAGGGCGGGGAGCTCGAAGGTCAGCACGCCGGTCTGGGACCGGTGGAGGAACGCCACCGACAGGATTCCCACCAGCAGGAACGCCGAGCCGGCGAAGGTGTAGATGAAGAACTTGATAGCGGCATAGCCGCGACGCTCGAAGCCCCATCCAGAGATCAGGAAGTAGGCGGGCACCAAGGTGAGCTCGAAGAACAAGAAGAAGAAGACCAGGTCGAGGGAGAGAAAACTGCCCATGCAGGCCGACTCCATGATCAGGATCCAGGCCACGAAGGCGCGGGGGTCCCGGTGGGAGTGGGCACCGATCATGGCCAAGGGGAACAACAGGCCCGTCATCAGCACGAGGAACAGTGAGATGCCGTCGATGCCCAGTGACCAGTGGATGCCGAGGTCACCCGCCCATTGGTGATCGGTGACCAGCTGGTAGCCGCCGAAGCCCGTCTTGAACTGACCGGCGATGACGACCGCCAGCACCAGGGTGAACACCGCCACCAGCGCACCGACTGCCTCATGGAAGTGGCGGGCCACCGACTTGGTAGGCACGAGCGCCACCACGACGGCTCCGATGGCCGGTGCCAGGACCAGGGCGGTGAGGAAGGGGAAGTGGGACGTGGCCATCAGTTCCACCACAACCGGGTCAGCATGAAGGCCAGGATCAAGACGGTGCCCAGCACGATGCCCAGTACGTAGTTGCGCACATAGCCGGTCTGGGTGCGGCGGATTAACGAGCCCGACTTGCGGACCAGCGTGGCAACGCCGTTGACCCCGCCATCGATCACCAAGGGGTCGATGACCGTGGCGCTGAAGGCGGCCAGACGCTCAGAGGGACGGCCGAACACCGTGTCGTAGAGCTCGTTGATGTACCACGAGTGCCGCAGGAACGCCCTCTCGAGTGGTGGCCGCTCGGCCTTCTGCATCCACAGCCGCAGGCCGATGGTCACCCCGACGATGGCCACGATCGAGTCGATGATGGCTAGCGCCCACTCAGTGGCCAGGCTCAGATGGGCCTCATACAGGGTAGAGCCGAAGACCGGGTTGACCCAGTTGGAGAGGGACACGTGGTTGTTGGACAGCGCCAACACGCCGGCCACGGCAGCGAAGAAGGCGAGGATCCACAACGGCACCGTCATGATCACCGGAGACTCGTGGGGCTCGGTGATGGCCCCCTCGGCATGGTGGGCGTCGGGCATGTCGGTGGTGGCATCGAGGGGGACCTTGGACGACCACCGGTCGGAGCCGAAAAAGGCCAGGCCGGTCAGCCGGCTCATGTAATAGGCGGTGAGTGCGGCCGTGACGATGCCCACCACCCACAGGGCGGGGTGAGCACTCCAGGTGTTGTCCAGCACGTCGCCCTTGGCCCAGAAGCCCGACAGGGGTGGCACCGCGGCGATGGCCAGCCAGCCGATGCCGAAGGTGATGAAGGTGATCGGCAGGTAGGCGCGCAGGTTGCCCATCCGCTTGAGGTCCTGCTCATCGTGGAGGCCGTGGATGACCGACCCGGCCCCGAGGAACAACAGACCCTTGAAGAAGGCGTGGGCGATCATCAAGAAGATGGCCGCCTCGTACGCCCCGCACCCGATGGCCAGGAACATGTACCCCAGCTGGGACACCGTCGAGTAGGCCAGGACCTTCTTGATGTCCTGCTGGGCACAGGCGATGGTGGCCGCCACGAAGGCGGTCGCCCCGCCCACGATGGCCACCGTCAAGGCGGCCGACGGCGAGGCGTGCAGCAACGGATGGACCCGGCACAACAGGTACACACCGGCGGTGACCATGGTGGCGGCGTGGATGAGGGCCGACACCGGGGTCGGGCCCTCCATGGCATCGGCCAGCCAGGGGAACAAGGGGATCTGGGCCGACTTGCCCATCACCCCGACCAGCAGGAGCAGGCAGATGGCGGTGATGCTGGCCGACCCGATCCGATCGAGATTGTTGAAGATGGTGGTGTACTCCAGCGAGTGCACCTTCTCGAAGGTGAGGAAGATGGCCAGTAGGAAGCCCACGTCACCGATGCGGTTGTAGATGAAGGCCTTCTTGCCGGCGCTGGCCGCCGAGTCCTTGGTGAACCAGAAGGACACCAGCCAGTAGGAGCAGGCCCCGACCCCTTCCCAGCCCACGAAGGTGACCAGCATGTTGGACCCGAGGACCAGGATCAGCATCGAGGCCACGAAGAGGTTCATGTAGAGGAAGAACTTGGGGTAGTCGCGGTCGCCCTTCATGTACCCGACGGAGTAGAGGTGGATGAGGGCGCTGATGCCGGTCACGAACAGCACCATGGTCATCGACAACGGGTCCACGAACAGTCGGGCGTGGACCTGGAGGGAGCCCACCGGGATCCACGTCCACAGGTTCTGGGTGTAGGTACGCACCGGGGCGTTGACGGTGAGCAGGTCGAGGTACACCCCTACGGACACCAGGAATGACGCCCCGACGAACACCGTCCCGATGATGCCGGCAGCCGGGTCGCCCAGGCGGCGCCCGGCGATGGCCAGGATGGTGAACCCGGCCAGGGGCAGGGCAATAATCAGCCAGGTCACAGCGAGCATGGTGCCGTCAGCCCTTCATCAGGTGGAGGTCGTCGGCGGTGGCGTTGGCCCGTCGCCGGAAGATGGCGACAACGATGCCCAGGCCCACCACGACCTCGGCTGCCGCCACCACCAGCACGAAGAACACCAGGACCTGGCCACCGATGTCGTGGAGCATGCGGGCGAACGTCACGAAGCTGAGGTTGGCGGCGTTGAGCATGAGCTCCACGCACATGAACATCACCAGGACGTTGCGCCGCACCAGCACGCCGAGGGCGCCGATGGCGAACAAGACGACGCTAAGCGCCAGGTACCAGTCGGGATTGATGGTCACGGCTGGGCCTCCTCCTGGTCGCCGGTTAGCGCGTCAGCCCCGGCCTCGGCGCCCGACGGGGTCGTCGAGGTGGCACCGGCGGTGGTGGCGGTGGTCTCCAGCACCGGCTCGTCCTCCACCGGGTTGACGGCGGCCGGCGGACGTCGGGCCAGCACCACCGCCCCGACCACGGCGATGATCAACAGTGCCGCGGTGGCCTCGAACGGGAACAGGTACGTGGTGTACACCGACTTGCCCAGCAGGTTGACATTGGGCGCACCGGCGTCGGTGCCGGCCACGTGCGGGGCACCGGTGGTCCACTTCGACACCTGACCGAGCAGCAGCAGGCCGGTGGTCCCGAGTGCCACCAGCCCGATGGCCAGCGGTCGCTGCCCGCGGAGCGGCTCGGCCGCAACGTCCTCCTCGCGGTCGACCCCGAGGAACATGATGACGAAGAGGAACAGCACGACGATGGCGCCGGCGTAGACGATCACCTGGACCGCGGCGAGGAAGCTGGCCCGTTGCAGCACGAACAGGACGGCGATGCCGAACAGGGTCATCACCAGCATCAGGGCCGAGTGCACCGGGTTGCGGGCCACCACCACCCCGATGGCACCGGCCAGCACGATGGCGGCAGCCACCGCGAAGGTGCCGACGTCGACCCACGAGGCGTGGGAGGACGTGGATGCCGCAGTGATCACCGCCCCGACCATGGCAACCATCAATCGCTGCTCGTTCCGCTGTCCGGTGTGCCGGCCGGTCCCTCGGGGCCGCCCGGCGGGACCGGGGAGGCGGTGCCGACCTCGTCCCGGTCGGTGTTGCCGGCCACCACGGCGGCGGCGTAGCCCGCGTCGGCCTTGTCCCGGTGCTTCTTGCCCGCCCCGGGGGCGAACCGTTCGGCCTTCTCCAGCATGCGGCCGATTGCCCCCCGTGGGCCCCGCTTGGCGGCGGGCAGGTCCACGGTGAGCAGATGGCGCTCGAGGGTGTCGCGCAGCTGCTTGCTCCCGGTGGTGGCGTCGTCGCGGTGGACGGACTGGCCGCCCTCGGGGGCCCGGACGCCGAATCCGAGTTCGCCCGACCACTGGACCTGGCCCTCGAACTCGGCTGCTCCGCCTGGCGAGGTGGCGCGCATCCAGCCCGAGGTGTGCAGATCGTCGTCCTCCCGCCAGTCCTCCCAAGGCAGGTGCTTGGGCTTGCCGTCGTCGTCGACCAGCAGCTCCTCTTTGCCGTAGATCGCGTCGTTGCGGTTGGTGAAGGAGAACTCCATGAGCTTGGACTCGGTGATGGCCTCGGTGGGGCATGCCTCCACGCACAGGTCGCAGTGGATACAGCGGAGGAAGTTGATCTCGTAGACGTAGCCGTAGCGCTCGCCGGGCGAGACCGGATGGTCCGGCGGGTTGTCGAGGCCGCGCACGTAGATGCAATCCGCCGGGCACACGCCGGCGCACAGCTCGCACCCGATGCACTTCTCCATGCCGTCTTCGTAGCGGTTGAGGACGTGGCGACCGTGCTGGCGCGGCTGCTTTGGACGCTTCTCCTCGGGGTACTGCCGGGTGACCGGCGGCCGACCCAGGTGCTCGAGGGTCAGCTTGAACCCGCCCAGGAAGTTCTGCCGCTGGTGGGGCGGTTCGGGGACAGACATCAGCTGTCAGCTCCTTCGGTTGACGGCAGGACCGATGGGTCTGCCGACGACTCGGGCTCGGGTGGTCGGCTCCACAGGCGGACGCCGACCGCAGGGACGATGGCCCGGGTCTCCTCCCGCTCGGCGCCGATGGCGAAGGCCCGGGTGATGACGATGCCGGCCACGACCACGGTTCCGGCCATGGCCACGCCCCACCACCCGTCGATGACGAAGCCGGCCACGATCAGCAGCCAGCCGAGGGACAGGGGGATGAGCCGCTTCCACCCCAGGTCCATCAGCTGGTCGTAACGGAGGCGGGGCAGGGCGGCCCGGAGCCAGACGAACACGAACAAGAAGATGATGGTCTTGCCCAGGAACCACAAGATGGGCCACAGCCAGTAGAGGTGGGGGATGTGGGGAATGGGCCCATCGGGGCCACCGAAGAACAGCGTCACGGTGATGGCCGACATGGTGATGGTGTTCATGAATTCGGCCAGGAAGAACAGGGCGAACCGGATCGACGAGTACTCGGTGACGAAGCCGCCGACCAACTCGGAGTCCGCCTCGACCAGGTCGAAGGGGGGTCGGTTGGTCTCGGCCACGATGGCGATGAAGAAGATGATGAACGGGACGACACCCAGCCGGATGACGTTCCACTGCCATAGGTGGGCAGCCTGGGCCTCGACGATGGTCCGGGTACTGAGGGCACCGGTGATCAGCACCACGGTGACCACCGTCATGCCGAGGGCGGCCTCGTAGGAGATCATCTGGGCCGACGCCCGGACCGACCCCAGTAGCGGGTACTTGGACCCCGACGACCAGCCGGCCAGCATGATGCCGTAGACGCCGATGGAGGACATGGCCAACAAGAAGAGGATGCCCATGGGCGGATCGGCCAGCTGCAGCTCGAAGGTGTGGCCAGCGATGGTCACCTCGCCACCGATGGGCACGATAGCGAAGCTCAAGAAGGCCGGGATGATGGTGAGGTACGGGGCCAGCTTGAACACGAACCGGTCGGCCTGGTCGGGCAGCAGGTCCTCCTTGAAGAACAGCTTGATGCCGTCGGCCAGGGTCTGGGCGATGCCGAACGGTCCGGCCCGGTTGGGGCCGATCCGGCTCTGCATGTCCGAGATGACCTTGCGCTCGAACCAGATCATCAGCATGACCGCCACCATCAGGGCGCCGAAGACCACCAGCACCTTGATCAACACGATCAGGAACACCACCCACCCGACACCGTTGTCGTACAGCGGATCGGCGGCCAGCAGCGGGTGCAGCAGGGCGGACAAGGTGCTCACGGTGTCTCCAACCGCAGCTCGACCACGGGTGACCCGACGTCGATGAGATCGGCCACGCTGCCGTCGTCGAGGGGCACATTGAAGTCGGCAGCCACCACTTTGCGAGGTAGCGACGCGTCAGGGATGGCGGTGACCACGGTGGTGGCCGTGGCCGTGCGCACCCGGACCGGCGACCCTGCCACCACGCCCAGCTCGTCGAGGTCCTGAGGGTTGACCCGGAGCGGTGACGGGGCCACCAGGGCGGCCAGCGCCGGTGCCGCCCCGACGGCTGCACCCTGGTCGTAAAGCACCCGGGCGGCCACCAACCGCAGTGAGTAGCTGTCGTTGGGCGACACGTGCGGGACGGTGAGCTCGAAGGGGCCGGCCAGTGGCTCGGGACGGGTCGGGGCGGTGGAGTCCCCGGCGTGGTGGTCGATCGGGGCTGTCCCGACTCCGGCGCTGGGCGACTCGGCCAGGCCGGCCCGGGGCGGTGCGCCCTGGCGTTCGACCGATTCGACGCCGGGGACCGCGATGGGGTCGAGCGGGGCCGACGCCGAGCGCCGCGAGAGCGAGACTGCACTGGACCGCATGGGCGCCACCACGCCGTCACCGGTGCCAGGGGCGTCGAGCACGGACCGGGTGATGCCACGGTAGGCCGGGGCCAACCGCTCCACCTCGTCCCACACCTCCCCGACCGAGTCGAGCCCGAGGTCACCACCCAAGTGCACGGCCAGTTCGCTGGCGATCATCCAGTCGGGCCACGCCTGCCCCGGGGGGACCAGCTTCTGGCCGAGTCGGCTGATGCGACCCTCGAGATTGGTGGTGGTGCCGGGTCGCTCGTGAGCCTCGGCGGCGGGGAGCACCACATCGGCCAGCTCGGTGACCGGGCCGGGCGCGGACGCCACCGCCACCACGAACTCCGCACCGGCCAGACCCCGTTCGGCCAGCCGGCGGTCGGGGAAGTCGCTCAGCGGATCGCTGCCCAGCACGACGAGGGAGCGCACCCGCGGCCCGTCGGCCTGGTCGCCGGCCGCGGCCAGCAGGATCTCCTCGGTGTGGCGTCCCCGGGTCCCGGGAACCGATCCCCAGGCGTGGGCGAACCAGTCGCGGCCGGCCTCCAACGTGACCCGGCCGGGCAGGAGGCCAGGGGCTAGGCCCATGTCGAGGGCGCCGTGCACATTGCCCCGTCGGAGGGCGGGCAGGAATCGGGCGCCGGGCAGCGCCTCAGCCAGTGCCAGGGCCGCCTCGGCCACCAGCGCGCCGTCCTCGGCCAGGGACGGTCGGCCGGCCACCACAACGACGGTGCCCGCGCCGGCCAGCCGACGGGCCAGTGCCAACGCGTCCGGGTCCATCTCGTCGGGTGCCGGGGCTGAGGCGTCGACCACGGCCCGGGCCAGGGCGGTGGCCCCACCGGGCCCGTAGCGCAGGGAGGCAGCCGCGTATGGCGTGAGCGAGGTGGCCTGGGGGGACAGCTCGACCAGTTGGAGATTCCCGTCCACCACGCCAGAGCGGAGCCGCAGGAACAAGATGGGGAGTTCCTCACGGATGTCGCCGCTCAGCAGGATCACCGTGTCGGCCGCCACGGCCTGATTGATGGTGGCCCGGGGCAGGCCGACGGCCACCTCGGCGGGGAGGCCGTCGCCCAGCTGGGCGTCGACCGAGTCGGTACCCACGATCCCCTTCGCCAGCTTGGCCCAGGCGTAGGCGCCCTCGTTGGTCAGGCGGGCGCCGCCGATCACCGCGACGGCCTCGGGGCCGTCCTGGCCGGAGGCCTTCTGCAGTCCCTCGGCCACCGCCGCCAGCGCCTCGTGCCACGAGGCGGGAACCAGCGTGCCGTCCTTGCGGACCAACGGCTCGGTCACCCGGTCGTCGTTGTTGACCGACTCGAACGCGAACCGGCCCTTGTCGCACAGCCATCCGTGGTTGACCGGGTCGGCATCGATGCCGAGGAGCCGCGTGACCCGGTTAGAGGACGACTGCACAGCCACCCGGCAACCCACCGAGCAGGTGGTGCAGGTCGACTCGACCTGGTCGAGGTCCCAGGGGCGTGCGGCGAACCGGTACGGCGCGGCGGTCAGGGCCCCCACCGGGCAGATCTGCACGGTGTTGCCCGAGAAGTACGACGCGAACGGGAGCTCGGGGAAGGTGTTCACCTCGAGCAGCTCGCCCCGGCCGATGAAGTCGATCTGGGCCTCGCCGGCCACCTCGTCGGCGAAGCGTGTGCACCGGCTGCACTGAATGCACCGTTCACGGTCCAACAGGACCAGCTCGGAGATGGGGATGGGCTTCTCGAAGTGCCGCTTCTCCTCGACGAAGCGGGACTCGCCCGGGCCATAGGCCAACGTCTGGTCCTGCAACGGGCACTCGCCGCCCTTGTCGCACACCGGGCAGTCGAGCGGATGGTTGATGAGCAGGAACTCGAGGACGCCGTCTTGGGCCTTTTTGACCTTGTCGGAGTCGGTCACCACCTCCGAGCCGGCCTGGACCTCGATGAAGCAGCTGGGCTGCAGCGAGGCGCCGCGGGGCCCGCTGACCTCGACGAGGCACATGCGGCACACCCCGACCGACTTCATACGGGGGTGGTAGCAGAACCGGGGGATGAAGGTGCCGGCGCGCTCGGCCGCGGCGATCAGCATCTCGCCCTTGGGGGCGGTGACCTCGCGGCCATCCAGGGTGAAGGTCACCGTCTCGACCGGCGGGACCGTGGACTCGTCGTCGACGTTGACGTCCCCGGCCAGGTTGGCCCTGGTCGTGGAGCCGGTGCTGGGTGGTGCCTGCTCACTCATACGGGCAGCCCCCCTCTTTCACATGCACCAGGAACTCGTCCCGGAACATCTGGACAGCCGAGCCGATCGACGAGGGGATGGACGGGCCCAGCACGCAGATGGTGGTCTGCTGCGGGGGCCAGGTCAGTCCGGGGGCGATGTTGTCACAGGCGTCGAGCAGGAGGTCAATGTCCTGCTCGCGCCCATGGCCGGTCTCGATGCGCTCCATGATCTTCTCCAGCCACCCCGACCCCTCACGGCACGGGGTGCACTGTCCGCATGACTCCCGGGAGAAGAACTTGGTGATCCTCCAGGCGGCGCGCACCGCGCAGGTGTGGTCGTCCATCACCACGATCGATCCGGAACCGAGCATGGAGCCGGCCGCCCCCACCTCGTCCTGGCCCAGGGGGAGGTCGATCTGGTCGGGGCCGAACCACGGGGCCGACACCCCGCCGGGGATGAAGGCCTTGAGGCCCCGGCCGTGGGGGATCCCGCCTCCCAGCACAGGGGCGTTGATCAGGTCGTTGAACGTGGTCTTGACCATCTCGAGCTCGTAGACGCCCGGGTTGTTGACGTGGCCGGCCAGGGCGAACAGTCGGGTGCCGGTGGAGCGGCCCTCGCCGAGGGCGGCGAAAGCGGCACCGCCATTCAGCAGGATCCAGGGCAGGTTGGACATGGTCTCGACGTTGTTGACCACGGTCGGGTCGCCGTAGAGGCCGATGGCGGCCGGGAAGAAGGGCGGCTTGATCCGGGGGAACCCGCGCTTGCCCTCCAGGGACTCGAGGAGGGCGGTCTCCTCGCCGCAGATGTAGGCGCCCGCCCCGGGGTGGACCACGACGTCGACCGAGAAGCCCGACCCGAAGATGTCCGCGCCCACCGCCCCGTGGGAGTAGGCGTCGTTGAGGGCGGCCTGGACCCGCTCGAGGCCCAGGGCGAACTCGCCGCGGATGAAGATGAACACCTGTGTTACCTGGAGGGCGTAGGCCGCGATGACCACGCCCTCGATCAGCTGGTGGGGATCCCGCTCCACCAAGAGGTGGTCCTTGAAGGTGGCCGGCTCGCTCTCGTCGCCGTTCACCACCAGATAGGTGACCGGGTTCTTGCGCAACATGGCCCACTTGCGACCGGCCGGGAAGCCCGCACCCCCCCGGCCGAGCAGGCTGGCCGTGTCCACTTCGTGAGCCACGGCCTCCGGGGTCATGGTCAGGGCCTTGCGCAGTCCGTCGTAGCCCCCCGTCGCGAGGTAGCGCTCCAGGGTATGGGCGTCGGCGTGGTCGAGCCGGCTGGTGACGATCTTGGGTGGATCGGTGATGGCCACTACGACCCCTTCGCCGGGGTGGGAGTGGTCCCGTCGCCGACCGTTTTGGCTGCCTCGGCCGCGGCGGCCCGCTGGGCCTGGGCCTCGGCCATGGCGGCCCGCTCGGCGGCCACCGTGGCGGGGTCGGCCTCGAGGCCGTGGGTTCGGACCACCCGGTTCAAGGTGCCGTGGGGAGGGATGTCGGCGGAGCGTGAACCGGCCCGCAGCTCCGCGACGAGCTGGTCGAAGCTCTCGGGCGTCTGGGCGCCGACGAAGCGGTGGTTGACCTGCACGCACGGGGGACGGTCGCAGTCGGCCAGACACTCGGCTTCCTCCAGGGTGATCACACCATCGGCGGTGGTGCCGCCGGCGTTGACCCCAAGTGCGTCTTCGGCGTGCTCCAAGAGCTCGAGGGCACCGCCCAGCAGGCAGGCGATGTTGGTGCACACCGCTACCACGTGGGTGCCAACAGGCTCGGTGTGCAGCATGTCGTAGAACGACGCCGTGCCGAGCACCTCGGTGGGGGTCACCCCCACCAGCCCGGCGATATCCACCATGGCGGCCGCAGTCAGCCAGCCATCCTGCTCTTGGGCCAGGTGGCAGAGCGGGATGAGGGCCGAGCGGGGCTCGGGGTACAAGGCGATCAGTTGCCGGGCACGCTCGAGCACCTCGGCCGACAGGTGGCTGGGCACTGGGGTGGCCCGGTGTCCGGCCCGTCGCGGCGCGGCGACCGGGGTGGCGGCGTCACTCATCGGTCCACCTCCCCCATCACTGGGTCGATGGTCGAGCACACAGCCACGGCGTCGGCCAGCAGCCCACCTCGCATCATGAGGGGAAGCCCCTGCAGGTTCACGAAGCTCGGACCCCGGATGTGCATCCGGTAGGCCTTGGGCGACCCGTCGGACACCAGGTAGCAGCCGAGCTCGCCGCGCGGCGACTCGACGGCCACGTACACCTCGCCCTCGGGGACCTTGAACCCCTCGGTGAACACCTTGAAGTGGTGGATGAGCGCCTCCATCGACTCGTCGATGCGACCGCGGGGCGGCGGGGTCACCTTCTTGTCCTGGACGCGGTAGTCGCCCGCCGGCATCTTCTCCACGATCTGGCGGATGATCTTGACCGACTCGCGGATCTCGTTGAGGCGGATGGAGTACCGGTCGAAGTTGTCCCCGTAGGTCCCGACGATGACGTCGAAGTCCACCTCGTCGTAGCGGAGATAGGGCATGGACCGGCGCAGGTCCCAGGGCACGCCGGTCGACCGCAGCACCGGGCCGGTCAGGCTGAGGGCCAGCGCCTCCTCGGCCGACAGTGTGCCGATGCCCTCGGACCGCTGCCGGAACAGCGGTTGGCCGGTGAGCAGCTCGTCGTACTCGTCGGTGCGCTCCATCACGGTGTCGCAGATGACCGTGACGTCGTCCTCCCACCCGTCGGGCAGGTCGGCGGCTGTCCCCCCGGGCCGGATGAAATTGTGGTTCATGCGGAGCCCGGTGGTCTTCTCGAAGAACGCCAGGACCATCTCGCGTTCACGGAAGCCGTAGATCATCATCGACGTGGACCCGAGGTCCATGCCGTTGGTGGCCATCCACATGAGGTGGGACGACACCCGGTTCAACTCGACCATCAGCATGCGAATCCAGTCCGAGCGGGGTGGCATCTCCACGCCGAGCAGGGCCTCGACGGCCAGGGACAGAACCAGCTCATTGTGGAGCGGGGCTAGGTAGTCCATGCGGGTGACGTTGGTCGACCCCTGCACGTAGGTCAGCTCCTCGGCGGTCTTCTCCATGCCGGTGTGGAGGTAGCCGATGACCGGCTTGGTCCGCAGAACCGTCTCACCGTCGAGCTCGAGCATCAGCCGCAGCACCCCGTGGGTGGAGGGGTGCTGGGGACCCATGTTGATGATCATGGTCTCGTCGTCGGACTGCTCGATGTCGATGTCCGACGGATCGATGGCCACGCCTTCGGGCAACCGCAGTACCGCACCGACCTCGCGCCGCAACTCGGACGGGTCGGTGTCCCTGCGGACACTCAGCTCCTGGGCCCCCTCGGAGGTCTCGGCCACCAGGCCCTGGGGACGGTCGAAGGGACCGTCCTCGAGGAACTGGGCCCCCGACGGCGGCGGGTCCAACACCGTGTCGGGGTGAGGCGGCACGTCGGCGCCGTCGGTCGGGGGGTTAGTCACCACGTCGCTCATCGTGGGCCGGGTGCACCCTTGAACTGGACCGGTACCCGGCCGACCCCGTAGTCCTTGCGCAGCGGATGGCCCTCCCAGTCCTCAGGCAGGAGGATGCGGGTCATGTCCGGATGGCCCGCAAAGACGATGCCGAACAGGTCGAAGGCCTCCCGCTCCATGGCCTCGGTGCCGGGATAGAGCGAGAACAGGGAGGGCGCGGCGGCATCCGACTCGGGCACCTGCAACCGGATCCTCACTCGGCGGGCCTGGCTGAGCGACAGCAGGTTGACCACCACCTCGAACCGCTCTGGGGTCACCCCCTCGGGCACCGACCGGTTGGGGTGGGCCAGGTAGTCCACGGCGCACAGGTCGGCGCACATCTCGAACCCGGCGTCTCGGTAGCCCGCCACCACGTCGGCGTACTGCTCACGGGTGGGGAAGACCACCTCCTGGTCGGGACGGCCGGGCCGGCGCGACGACCCGCCCCCGGACTCGCTCGCACCGGTGGGCTCGGCGACGACCCCTGGACCGTCGAGCACCGTCACAGCGGCTCCCCCACACTGCGGGCGATGACCGGGTTGCGCTTGGGTGTCCCGAGATGCACGGCATCGGGCCGGTCCGGGGTCCACCCCGACGTGGCCTCCTCCTCGTGGGTGCGTGCGTCGTCGGTGTCGACCCCTTCGTCGTGGCCCAGCGTCGCCCCCGCCGGGCCGTCGGGCCGTCCCGTCAGTGCCACCGGGGCCCGGTGGGTGATGTCGTTGGTCCGCACCTTCTCGTGGAGGGTGAGGATGGCGTGCATGAGGGTCTCCGGGGTTGGCGGGCAGCCCGGCGCGTAGACATCGACGGGGACGATCTGGTCCACGCCCTGGACGATGGCGTAGTTGTTGAACATGCCACCGGTGCTGGCGCACACCCCCATGGACAGGACCCACTTGGGCTCCATCATCTGGTCGTAGACCTGGCGGAGCACCGGGGCCATCTTCTGGGACACCCGCCCGGCCACGATCATGAGGTCGGCCTGGCGGGGGGAGGCTCGGAAGACCTCCATGCCGAACCGGGCCAGGTCGAAGTCGGCCGCGCCCACCGACATCATCTCGATGGCGCAGCACGCCAGGCCGAAGGTCGCCGGCCACATCGAATAGGTGCGTGCCCACTTGACCAGGTCCTCGAGACGGCCGGTAAGAAAGTTGTGCTGGAGGTCTTCGAGACCCATGGTGGATTGCCTCTCCCGCTACGCGGCCCGACCGGGGCCGCTCGGCGTCGTGGCCGGCTCCTCGGTCGTCGGGGCGTCTGGATCGTTGGTGACAGGTCGCGAGCCACCGACCGCGCGTGTGGATCGGCCGGGACCCCCCGATCCGGCCGAGATGCGGGCGATGGTGGATTCCGAGGTGCGCGACGGCATGGCGCCCACCAGGCGCTTGGCCGGACCCCAGCTGAGGGCGCCGTTGCTGACCAGGAACAGGAACGAGACGAAGACCACCGCGGCGAAGACCACGACCTCGACGAGGCCGAACGAGCGCAGCTGCCGGAAGATCACCGCCCAGGGATAGAGGAACACGATCTCGATGTCGAAGATGATGAAGATCATGGCGATCAGGTAGAAGCGGACCGGGAAGCGGGTGGGCGGGTCGATCCCCGGCACGATGCCGCATTCGTAGGGAGCCGTCTTCGCCGCCGTCGGGCGCTTGCTCGGGGCCAGGAGTGCAGAGGCCACGAAGGACAGGGCCGCGAACAAGAAGCCCAGGATGAGGAGGATGAGGATCGGCAGATAATCGTCCATCGGGACTTGTTTTTACCACGCACGCCTTCCGACAGGCACATCGACGCCCGAGCACGCTTCCGGCAATTCGGCGGCCCACCGGTGTGCCGTCGCATTGCCCTGGCCCCTACCATTGGGGGTCGTGAGCTCCCCTACCAACCCCACCCGGGCCAGCCAGCCTGACCACCTCCATGACGTGCTGGTGGTGGGAGGTGGCCCTTCGGGCTCCTCGTGCGCCTACTGGCTGGCCGAGGCCGGCTGGGACGTGGCCCTGGTGGAGAAGAAGGTGTTCCCGAGGGAGAAGACCTGTGGGGACGGCCTGACCCCCCGCTCGGTCCGCCAGCTGGCCGACATGGGCGTCGAGGGTGCCCTGTCCGGGGCCCACCGCTACTCCGGTCTCCGGGCCCATGCCTACGGCCGGATCCTCGACCTGCCGTGGCCCGAGCACCCCAGCTTCCCGTCCTACGGCTACGTGATCACCCGGCACGACCTGGACGCCATCGTCAACGAGCGGGCCGTCAAGGCGGGCGCCACGGTGTGGCAGGGCACCGAGGCGGTCCAGCCCATCGTGGAGGACCGGGCCGGGACCTCGTCGGGCGGGCAGCCAGCCGTGGGGGGTCCGGCCCTGCCCGACTGCGTGGGCGCCCTGGTCAAGGACAAGTCCGACGGGACCACCCGTCCGGTCCGGGCCCGCTACGTAGTGGTCGCCGACGGAGCCAACTCGCGCTTCGGACGGGCCCTCGGCACGTCCCGGGACCGGCGCCAGCCCATGGGCATGGCCCTGCGCGGGTACTACTCGTCACCCGGCCACGACCAGACCTTCATCGAGTCCCACCTCGACATCCGCGACGGCAACGGCAAGGTGGTGCCGGGCTACGGCTGGATCTTCCCGCTGGGCGACGGACGGGTCAACGTCGGGGTCGGCCTGCTGTCCACCGATCGGCGGTGGAAGGGCGTGAACACCTCGACCCTCATGGACCACTTCCTCGCCCAGGCCCCGGCGGAGTGGGAGCTGTCACCCTCCTCGAGCCTCGGTCCCCCGACCGGCGGCAAACTGCCCATGGGGCTGGCCGTGGGGCCCCGTGTGGGGGCGACCACCCTGGTGGTCGGCGATGCCGCCGGCACCATCAATCCCTTCAACGGCGAGGGCATCGCCTATGGCTACGAGACCGGGAGGTTGGCGGCAGCGTCGCTCGGCGAGGCGCTGGCCGGTGGGGGGTCAGCCGCCCTCGAGGGCTACGAATCCCGGCTCGAGGACGCCTATGGGCTCTACTACCGAGTGGCGAGGGCGTTCATCCGGCTCATCAGCCGGCCCGAGCTGATGCAGCTGTGTGTCGGGACCGGGATGCACTCGGAGTCGCTGATGACGTGGATCCTCAGGATCATGTCCAATCTCCTGCGGCCCGACGAGATCGGCCCGGCCGAGGCGGCCTACCGGGCCATGGCCCTCATCGCCCGCCTGACCCCCGAGGCCGCCTGACCCTCAGGTCGGTCCCGGCCGGTCCCGTTGAGGTACCGCCGGCTACCGGCTGGCGGCCTGGGCCACCCGGCTCACGATGTTGCTGTAGGCCGGGTTGAAGGCGTCAGAGGGGATGGCCGGGCCGTTGGTGGACGGCTGGAGCCTGGTCTCGGTGCGGCCGCCGAGGATGTAGCCCTCACCGACGACGTCGGTCCCCTGGTTGGGGATGGTGAACGTGGTCAGGTACCCGTAGGACTTCACGCCGGCGGGCGCCGCCAGCGTGACCGTCTGCACCGCCGCCGTCGAACCCGGCACGACCGCGGCGATCAGCGCCGATTGATAGTTGCCGTAACAGGTGGTGAAGTTGGCGGCGGCGAACGGGGCGGCTAGCGGAGTCGCCTCAGCGGCCGTGGCGACCACGGAGGTGGTGGAGAACATCTGGATGTTCGGGTCGGCACCGCTCTGGAACGTGGGCGACCGGGCCGCGGACACCTGGTCCGGGAGGGCCCCGGTCCCGAAGAGCCCGGCCACGACGGCGAAAGGCTGGCTGAGGCACGAGGCCAGGGCCTGTTCCGCCTTGACCTGGGCGGCCGGCGGCGCCAGGGGCGGTCGCACCGCCTGGTTGGCCGGCGGGGTCTGAGTCCACCCGGTGGGCAGATCGGTCAACCGGAGATTGATCGAGGCGGCCAGCGCGCTGGCTGCGGCGGCCCCCGACGGTGCCGTCGCCGTGGTGGTCGGCGTGGTGGTCGTGGTGTTGTTGTGCTTCTTGAGGTAGTAGAACCCGCCGCCGGCGATGACCACCACCAGCAAGAGGACCAGCAAGAGGACGGTGGTGCGGTTGTTCTTGGCACCCTTGGCCGCCGCCCCGTCGCCCGAGGCGGGTGGTGGGGTTCCGTCCGGGGCAGTGGGCGGTGTCGTCGATCCGAAGGGATCAGCTGCCTCACCCGGGGCGGCACTCCAGGCTTCCGGTGCGCCGGGAGCCCCTGGCGCCCAGGCGGGGGCCTCGGTACTCCCTGGGGCGGCGGGGGGACCCGCCAGGCCCGTGGCACCCGACGCGTCGGGGCCTGCGGCGAACGCCGCAGCACCGGCACCGGCGGCCACGCCCGCGGCGGCACCGGCTTTGGCGCCGCGCTTCCACCGGGACTTCTTCGGCGCTGCCTCCTCGGGGGCCATGAAGTCGACGCTCGAACTCGAGGAGTCCCACGTGGCCTGGCCTGTCACCGGATCGACGGCAGGCTTCCACACGGCGGGCTCGGGGCCGGTGCCGGGCGCCTGGTAGGCGGCGGGGGGCGGGGGAAGCGCTCCGGGCGTGAGCATTACGGGGTTGGCCGGAGGCTGTGTCGGGGGCATCGGCTGGCCGTAGCCGGACGGTGCGTCGGGGGTCTCGGGGTCCTGGCGACCTTTCCGCCAGGAACGGGTCTTCTTCGGTGGCGGGGCGACGTCACCAGCAGCCACCTGTCCGGTGGGCTGGGTGCCCCAGGCGGTGGCGTCAGGACCACCGGCAGGATCGGTGAGTCCCTCCCAGCCGGCCGCGGCGCCAACCGCTGCTGCTGCGGCGGCCGGTGCGGGTGGCGCGCTCATCGGAGGCGGTGGGGGGGCGCCCGGCGCCGGCGGAGCGGGAGGTGCCGGCGGGGCCGCCGTGGGGGGCAGGGGCGGCGCCACGTCTGAAGCCGGCTGGAACGAGGGGCCCGGAGGCGGTGGCGCGCCGACACCGGTGCCGGGAGGCGGTGGTGCCGGTGCCGCGGTCGGAGGAGCCGGTGCAGGAGCTGGCGCAGCCGCTGCGGCGGGCGGAGGGGGCGGGGCCGAGGCGTAGGGGGCGGGCGGAGCACCGGTCTCGGTAGATGGTGCCGCACTGGCGGCCGCTGCCAGGCCGCCCGCGGCGGCACCGGCCGCGCCGGCAGTCGCCGCGGCTGCCGCCGGCGAGCCGACGACGGTGGTGTCGGGGCCGGTCGGGCCGGCACCCGACGCGGCGGGTGGCGGCGGTGGGGGCGGGGTCGGAGTGGGGCCCGAGGAGCCCTTGTAGCGCGCCAGCCACGCGGGCAGAGCCTGGTCCAGGTAGGCCGCCTGCCCCGGGGTGACCGTCTCGGTCGGGAGCAGGAACCGGATGGACTGCCCGCCCGAGGTCAGCTCCATCACCGCCGCGCTGCGGCCGTCGCTCAGCGAGATCTTCTCCCGGCACGTGGCGGTGTCCAGGCCCGACCACACGAGGAGCCGCTCGATCTGGGGCTGGGGACCCTGGACGGTGATGCCGGCCGTGGTGAACAGCAGGCTGAGCCCTTCTGTCGTCTTGGTCCCGCGATCAGCGTCGCCGGCGAGTGCCACGCCACCGAGCTGCATGCCCTCGGGAGGAAGTTCCGTGATTCCGACCGTCATCTACCACTCCTCGATCGCCGGGGACCTGCCCCGGGGCTCTCCATCGGATCAGTCAACTGCTGGCCGCGCAACGGTTCTGTGAACATGCAGGAGGCGAACGGTCCTACCCGGGGTAGATTTCCGCCCTGCCTCGCTGTATGCACCAGCAGTCCCGCAGCAGGCGTCTGACCGGCCAGTCCACCGGTCCTCTGGGCGCGCCGCGTCCGTTGCACGACACCATACTGTCCCAGCTGCAGGCCATTTGGTCGGATCCACCGCCTGACGAGGTCGTCGGCCGCCCGATCACCCGTCGCCCGCCATCAGATCTGCACGCCTCGCCCCTCGGTGGCCACACGCTGCTCGAAGGCCTGCACGGAGGAGGCGATCACCGCGGGAGGAATCCCGCCGTCGATGTCGTAGGCCTCCAGGCCGGCCTCGATCCTGCCGGTGCCCACGATGACGGCGTCGACTTCGACCGGCACCATGGTCCCGTGGCTCACGACCTGACAGGAGACCCGCAGTGCCTTCAGCTGCTGACCGGCCTCGGTCGGCACCGTGAACAGCGTCCCGGTGGCGGCACCTGCCTGGTCCCGGGTCCCCGACGCCTCGTCCACGCCGAGTTGGAGCTCGGACGCGGTGGCGTTGGCGGCACAGGTCGGATAGCGGTGGTTGGCGAATAGTCCAAGGTCGCTCTCCTCGTCCTGGTGGGTCCGCACCACCGATGCGGCCGTCTGGAGCTGGAGCGTGGACCCGGTGGTTCCGCCGCTCGGCGGCGCCGTGAAGATCGGGGACGAGGCCTGGGCGGTCTGGTCGGGGGCCTGGCCACCGAGGAGGACGGATGCCTGCTCGTTCGAGACGCCCATGCAGCCGGCAAAGCTACGGGTGATGGCGGCCTGGCCGTGCTCCAGGGGGGCCGTGTTGGCCGCGGTGGTGGGCTTGGGCTCGACCCGCCACCCCACCGGCAGGTCTCGACGGGTCAGCATGATCGCCGCGGCCAGCCGCTGGTCGGAGGCCGAGTGCGGGACGGTGGTGGCGACCGCTGTCGATCCGCCCCGACTCTGGCGGGCCAGGCTGATGGCCAGTCCGCCGGCCGTTGCGATCAGGGCGATGCCGACCAGGAGCGTGGCCAGTCGCCTCGTGCGGGCCGGCCGGGCCCCGTCGGAACCCTCGACCGGCGGCATGACACCGGGGGCGGGCGTCGGGCCGGGCACCTGTTCGGGACCGGCCACGGGCGTCGGTGGCAGCAGGAGTTCGACGGCCTCGATCGTCGGCGGGTGGTCCGGAGCGAGTGTCTCCTCCGAGTCGGGACGTCCCGCCGGAACCCAGTGCCCCAGGCACCGGTCGAGGGCGTCGATCGGCACCGACTGGTCCCGGTCCTCGTCCAACAAGAACCGCACCGTCGTCCCCGCCGATCCGACCTCGACCGGTGTCACCGTGGTGCCCATCGCCCCGTCGGTGGCATCCCCGATGGAGGCCCACGACACATCGGCCCAGGGCATGACGTGGCGCTGCCCGGGTTCCTGGCCGGTGATGGTCACACCGGCATCGTCGAAGCGCACGGCCAAGTCGGAGTCGTAAGCCGATACCTGGGCCGGGCCCTTGACCATCTCCACACCGGTGAACTCGAACGTCCGCCGTTCCGGCACCGAACGCGGCGCCACGTCGCCGGCCTCCGGTGTCCGAGGGCGTCCGCCGCCCACACCCTCGTCGTCGGTCACCGGGCTGGAGCGCTCATCTCGGACACCGCCCCATCACGCCTCCGCTCGTTCTGCAACCGCTTCGGCCATGGCCTCGGACGCCACCTCGAGGGCCAGGTCCAGCTCGGCCTGGCCATGGGCCATCGACGGGAACGCCACCTCGTAGGGGCCAGGGGCAAGTGCCACCCCGCGGGTCAGCATGGCCCGGAACAGACCGGCGTACAGGCCGGTGGCCGCCGATGCGGCCGCCCCGTCGTACTCCTCCACCGGGCCCGCCCCCACCGGCACGAAGAACAGTCCGACGAGCGGTCCCACCACGGGGACCCGCGCCTCCAGCCGATTCCCATGGCCGTCGACCACCCCGGCCTTGTCGAGGCTTGCTGAGAGGACCTCCTCCAGCGCCGACCCGAAGCGCGCCACCCGTTCGGCGAGCCCGGCGTAGTCGGCGGGGCCGAGTGACTCCAGCACCGCCAGTCCCGCCGCGGTGGCCAGCGGGTTCCCCGACAGGGTGCCGGCCTGGTAGACCGGACCGTCCGGTGCCAGGACGGACAGCACGTCGCGGCGTCCCCCGAACGCACCGACCGGCAGTCCCCCACCGATGACCTTGCCGAAGCACCACAGGTCGGGGTGCACCCCGGACCACGCCGAGGCGCCTCCGGGGCCCAGGCGGAATCCGGTGATCACCTCGTCGAACACCAACAGGGCACCCACCTCGTCGCAGGCCGACCGCAGTCCCTCGAGGAAGCCCGGGGCCGGCGGCACCAGGCCCATGTTGGCGGCCACCGGCTCGACGATCACACAGGCCACCCGGTCGTCGAGCTCGGGCACCCGGTTGTAGGGCGCCACGATGGTCTCGGCCACCGCGCCGACCGGCACCCCGGCCGACTCGGGCAGTCCGAGGGTGGCCACACCACTGCCCCCAGCGGCCAGGAGGCCGTCGGAGTGGCCGTGGTAGCAGCCAGCGAACTTGACGACCCGCGACCGCCCGGTGAACCCGCGCGCCACCCGGATGGCGCTCATGGCGGCCTCGGTGCCCGAGGAGACCAGGCGGACCTGGTCGCAACCGTCGACCCTGGCGCAGATGGCCTCGGCCAGCAGTACCTCGCCCTCGGTCGGTGCGCCGAAAGTCGTCCCCCGCGATGCCGCGTCGTCGATGGCCCGCACCACGTCGGGGTGGGCGTGGCCGAGGATGGAGGCGCCATAGGACTGGACGAAGTCGACCAACCGGTTGCCGTCGGCGTCCCACACGTAAGCACCCTGGCCGCGGGAGACGAAGTACGGATGGCCGCCCACCGACCGGAAGGAGCGCACCGGCGAGTTGACGCCGCCGGGGATGACGCGGCGGGCCCGCTCGAAGAGGGCGGCCGAGGCCGCCCACTCACCCACCCAGCACCTCGGCCAGGTCACCGGCGAAGTAGGTCAGTACGAAATCGGCCCCGGCCCGCTTGACCGCCGTGATCTGTTCGAGGGCCACCGCCGGGCCGTCGATCCAGCCGTTGGCCGCCGCCGCCACGACCATCGAGTACTCGCCGCTCACGTGGTACGCCCCCACCGGGAGGTCGAAGGCGGCTCGCACGTCGGCGATGACGTCGAGCGAGGTGAGGGCCGGCTTGACCATCACCAGGTCGGCCCCCTCGGCCACGTCCTGGGCCACTTCGGCCAGGGCCTCCCGCCGGTTGGCGGGATCCTGTTGATAGGCCTTGCGGTCCCCACCGTCGGCGATGGTCACCGCCGCGGCGTCGCGGAACGGGCCGTAGAGGGCCGACGCGTACTTGGCGGCGTAGGCCAGGATGACCGTGTCGGTGAAGCCCCCCGACTCCAGGGCCGAGCGGATGGCCCCCACCTGGCCGTCCATCATGCCGCTCGGCGCGATGACGTCGGCGCCCGCTCTGGCCTGGGCCAGGGCCACCTCGGCGTAGAGGGGCAGCGTGGCGTCGTTGTCGACGGTCCCGGTGCGGGGATCCACCACGCCGCAGTGCCCGTGATCGGTGAACTCGTCGAGGCAGCAGTCGGCCATCACCACCACCGAGGCGCCAACCGCGTCGCGCACCGAGGCCAGCGCCCGCTGGGTGATGCCCGCGGGATGCCAGGCGTGACTGCCGCGGGGGTCTTTGTCCGCGGGCTTGGGCACGCCGAAGAGGATCACCCCGGGCACGCCCAGCCCACTCAGCCGCTTCACCTCGGTCGCCACCGAGTCGACCGTGTGCTGGACCACACCGGGCAGCGACGGGATGGGGCGGGGCTCGTCGGTGCCGTCGGCCACGAAGAGCGGCGCCACCAGATCGTCGACAGACAGTCGGGCCTCGGCCACCAGCCGCCGGAGGGCCGGACTCGTCCGCAGCCGGCGCAGGCGCGTGGCGGGGAACCCGGGCCGGGACGGCATCGAGCCTGGGCTGGCAGCGGAGTCAAGTGGCACTGTCGGCCAGCCTACGGCAGGACGATGGCGCTGGCACCAGGAGGTGGCGACCACGACAGGACCGTGACACCGTGGCCCTGGGCCAGGACCCGGGCGTGGAGGCGACCGGCCAACGAGGCGATGTCGGCCCTCGACAGTTGGGGCGGGATTGGCTCGATGCCCTCGCCCGGCGCGATCACGAACACCACCTGGCGGGTGTGCACCGGGAACTGCTGGGGGGAGGCCAGCAACGGATAGACGTAGGTGCGGCCGGCGAACCGGCCGATGACCCCCTGGGAGGCGATGACCTCGGCTCCGGAGGGCACGTCGGGCAGCGCCACGCGCAGGGTGGCCGCCGCCGGTGCGTCCACCCGCCACCAGTCGGCCCGCAGCGTGGTGTAGAGCGGGATGCTCTGGACCAGTGCCAGCGTCACCCCCGCCCCGGCCAGAGCCAGGGCCAGCAACGCCCGGCCGCGGAATGCCCTGGTTTCGCCCCGACCCGCTCCGCTGGAATCGGCCCGCCCTGGGTCCGTGGCCGGGCGGCCGGCGATCCACAACAGCACCATCACCGTCCCAACGATCACGAACGGGATGACCGCGATCGTCTGGAAGGCGATGGTCGGGGACAAGAACGCCCGGTTGGCGTTGAGGGCGGCCGGCCCGAGTGTGCCGGCCGACACGGCCAGGCCCCAGGGGGTGGCCACGCCGAGCAGGCCGGCCGAGGCGACGACCCGGACCATGGCGGGCAGCCGCCCGACCAGCACGTGGAGTGCGTGCCAGGGATGGGCCACCAGGTGCGCCACGACCCAACCGCTGGATGCTGAGGGTGCGGCCCCGACGAGGTAGCCGTAGTTGGTGACGATGCCGCTGGACCGGTTGGCTCCGAGGAGCACGGCGAGGACCACCCACGCCGCGGCCAGCCCCGTCACCACCAGCGGAGCCCGCCAGCCGGCCACGGTGCGAACCCGGCGCGACACCAGACCGGCGATCCCAACGCACACCAGGGCGATGGCGATCACGTCGCCGAACAGGAGCCCGATTATGGCCACCACCACCGACGTCCGCACCCGACCGTTCCAGAGGGAGTAGGCCGACCACACGACGAACGGCAGCCCGATGGTCTCGAAGTGGACGTCGAATGAGGCGGTCAGGTACCACCACGGGTTCACCACGACGAACACGAGGGCCGCGGTCGCCACCGCCGCCCGGGCTCGGATCAGGTGGGCGCGGCACAAGCCGGCCACCCACACGAGGGCGATCCACTCCGTCGCCACCAGGGCGACGTCCTGGAGCCACAGCAGCTGGATGGGATGGGGCCAGACCCGGCCCACCAGTGCGATCGGCCACATGGCCACCTCGAAGTGGCTCCGCCAGAACGCCACGTTCGGGAGCTGCACGGTGTTGACGGGGTCGAGGTGGCCGTGACCGATGAGCCACCAGGCCTGCGAATAGGTGGCAAAGTCATCGGTCAGGTCGAACCGGTGGAAGAGGTAGGTGCTGTAGACCGCCAGCCCGATCAGCTGCAGACCGAGCACGGCGGCGGCGGCACACCAGAACCAGCGCAGGCCGCTGGCCCCCAGCGCGCCCCACCATCCGGCCAGCCGGCCCTGGGTCGCCGCGCCCTGGTCCCCGACGGCAAGCCCGGCTCCGGGCGCAACGGTCATGGCTGCGGGTCACGCCGCCGGTGGTCGGCCAGGGCCGCCACCAGCGCGTCGATCACCCCGTCGATGGTGTGGGGATCGGCTTCGGCGGACACCTCCAACCCGGCGGCTCGGGCCGCGCCGGAGGTGACCGGGCCGATCGAGACCACCACCGGCGGGATCCGCTCCACCCCCAGCACCTCGATGGTTCGGTTGACCGTCGACGACGAGGTGAAGGCGATGGCAGTACACCGCCCGGCGGCGTCCACCGCGGCGGCGTCGGGGTGGCCCGCCACCGTCCGGTAGGCGACCACCTCGTCGACCGTCCACCCCCGGGCCCGCAGCCCAGCAGCCAGGACGCCGCTCACCGTCTCGGCCCGGGCGAACAGCACGCCGCGCCGTTCCGAGGTGGGCTCCCCCACCAGGTCGACCAGTCCCTCGGCGAGCGCCGAGTCAGGGACGGCATCGGCACGGAAGCCGCCGCGGGCGAGCGCCCGCTCGGTCCCGGGACCGACCACCGCCCAATGGACCCCGGCCGGAAGGGTGCGGCCGTCGAGGACCCCGAAGAGCCGCGTCACGGCATTGGCCGACGTGAACGCCACCCACTCGTAGTGGCCGGCCACCAGCCGGTCGGTCGCCACCGCCAGGGCCGCGCCACCGTCGAGAGGGTCCTCGATGGCGATGACGGGGAGCTCGACCACGGCCGCACCGAGCCCGGTCAGCCGCTCAACCAGCTCCGAGGACTGGGACCGTGATCGCGTGACCACCACCCCGCGGCCGGCGATGGGCGATCCCTCGCCGGTCGTCATGTGCCGGTCGGGCCCTCGGATGCCTGTCCGAGGTCAAGGGCCGCCACCGGTCCCACCACGATGGTGGCCGGGGCCGGCAGCTCGATCGACGGGAGCTCGGCCAGGGTGGCCCGCACGACCCGCTGGCGATCCGTGGTCCCCCAGTGCACCACGGCCACGGGCGTGTCGCCGGTGCGGCCGCCGGCCATGAGTCCGGCAGCAATGGTCGAGCGTTCGGACATCCCCATCAGGATCACCAGCGTGCCACCGACCCGTCCCAGTGCGCCCCAGTCGACGGCGGCGGCCGATGCGTCGCCGACGCGGGCGGTGACCACGCTGACCGAGGTGGCCAGGCCGCGATGGGTGACCGGGATGCCGGCGGCCGCCGGTGCGGCGAAGGCCGAGCTGACCCCCGGCACCACCTCCACGGCGACACCGGCCAGTCGGAGCGCCTCGGCCTCCTCCCCGCCCCGACCGAAGACGAACGGGTCGCCCCCCTTCAGCCGGACCACGCGACGACCCTCACGGCCGCGATCGATGAGCAGCTGATTGATCTCGGACTGGCGGTCCGATGCTCCGGGGACCTTGCCCACGTCGATCAGCTCCGCGCCGTCGGGCGCCAGGTCGAGCAGTCCGTGGGCGATGAGGCGGTCGTAGACGACGACGTCGGCCCGGCGGAGCAGCTCGGCGCCGCGGACCGTGAGGAGACCCGGATCACCCGGGCCGGCACCCACCAGCGAGACGGTCACCGGCCCGCTCCTGGGCCGAGCGGCAACCACTCGCCCAGGTCGCTGCCACCGGCGTCGTCCAGCAAGAAGCGGGCCACGGAGCGGCCGAGCTCGACCGGCTCGCCACCGAGCCCGGTGTGGCGGAGGACGACTCCCCCGTCGCCGGCGGCCAGCATGGCCGTCAACCCGACCACGGGTGCATCCGCACTCGGTGCCTCCTCGGGTCGGACCCACCGGGCCGAGGCACCGACCGGCAGGGTGCACCCGCCGCCGAGCGCGGCCAGATAGGAGCGCTCGGCGATCACGAGCGGCTCCACCTCGGGATCGTTGATGCCGGCCAGTGCGCCACGGGTCTGGTCGTCGTCGGCCCGGCACTCCACGGCCAGGGCTCCCTGGCCCACCTGGGGCACCATGGCCTCGGGGCCCAAGACCTCGGTCATAACGCCCGGCGGGGGTGACCAGCCCAATCGGTCGACGGCGGCCTTGGCCACCACGACGGCCGCCGCCGACGCGGTGCCGGCGACGGAGAGCCGGCGGGCCAGATTCCCCCGCAGCCCGACGAACGTGAGGTCGGGCCGGAGGTTGGCCAGCTGAGCCCGGCGCCGAGCGGAACCGGTGGCGACGGTGGCGCCGGTGGGCAGGGACGCCAGCGTGGCCCCCACCAGGAGATCGCGGGTGTCGGCCCGCTCGGGAAACGAGGCCAGCATCAGGCCGGGAGCCGCCAGCTCCGGGGCCGAGGGCAGGTCCTTGGCCGAGTGCACGGCGGCATCGGCCTTCCCCCGCACCACGGCGTTCTGGACCTCTTTCACGAACACGCCCTGGCCGCCCAGCTGGTCGAGCGGGACGTCGATCCGCCGGTCGCCGGTGGTCTCCACCACCACCAGTGATGCCGCCACCCCGTTCCGGCCGAGCAGCTCCACCACCCGCTCGGCCTGCCACCGGGCCAGCGGCGAGCCCCGGGTGGCCAACCGGACCACCGGCTGTCTCGTCACGACGACGACCTGGTCACCGTCTACAGGTCGAACAGGGTTCGGAGTGCCTCGACCAGCCGCTCGCCCCGAGGTGTGCCCGCGGCATCCTTCAGCGCCACCGTGGGCTGATGGAGCAGTTTGGCCATCATGGCCCGCGTCACGGCGTCGACCTGCTCCCACTCCGCGTCGGTGAGCTCGGAGTGCTTGGCGCGCTGGCGGTCGAACTCGGTCCGGCGCGCCGCTTCGACCCGCGCCCGCAGTGCGGACACCATGGGTGCGGCGTCCCTGGCGCGGGAGGCGACTCGGTAGCGCTCGACCTCGTCGGTCACGATGCGGGTGGCACCGGCCACTTCGTCCTGGCGACCGGTGAGGGCCTCGGCCACGGCCGAGCGCAGCACCTCCATGTCGAGCAGCACGACCCCGTCGAGACCCGCCGCCGAGGGCTCCACGTTGCGGGGCACCCCGAGGTCGACGATCAACAGGGGCGAGTCGGCCGGGCGGCCCGCACTGGCTGCTTCGACCATGGCCCGGTCGATGATCGGGTGGGTCGTACCCACCGAGGCGAACACCACGTCGGAGGCGGCCACAAGGTCGCCGAGTCCGTCGAGGCCGTCGGTGCGGGCCCGGGCGGCGAGAGGATCGGCCAGTGTGGCGATCACCGCCTCGGACCGGTCCGGCGTCCGGTTGGCCACCACCACCTCGGCGATGTCCGGCGCGGTCAGCGCCTGCACCACTCCCTCCCCCATCTCCCCGGCTCCGACGACCAGGACCCTCGCCCCCGCCAGGCCACCGCTCCGGCGGCCGGTGGCCAGGGCCACCGCCCCGTGCGAGAGCGAGGTGATCCCCCGGGCGATGGCGGTCTCGGACCGCACCCGCTTGCCGGTCTCCACGGCGTGTCGGAAGAGCGCACCGAGCACGGGCCCCGACACCCGCTCGGTCTGAGCTTTCTCCCAGGCCCGGCGGACCTGCCCCAGGACCTCGGACTCCCCGAGGACCGCCGAGTCCAGGCCGGCGGCCACGGTGAACAGGTGGGTGGCCACGTCGTCGTCGAAGCGGACGGTGAAGTGGTCGGACAGGGCCTCGAGCGGCCCGCCGCTCGTGGCCGCCAGGAACTCCTGGAGGTCGTCCACGCCGTCATGGAACCGCTCCACCACCGCGTAGACCTCGGTCCGCAGGCAGGTGGACAGGATCACCACTTCGGACAGATTGGAGCGGTCACGGAGACGGCCCAGGGCCTTGGGCAGCTCGGCCTCGGTGACCGCCACCCGCTCGAGCAGCTCGAGCGGTGACTGACGTTGCTCCAGGCCGACCACGATCACCGACATGTCGGCACCCCCGCCGCCCTTGCTGGCCCAACTCGGTACACCACTCGCTCATCGCCTCGATCGGGGATCATGATGCCGGAGATGCGCACCCCTCAATGGTAGAGCGGTTCCCCCGGCGTTCCGACAGACAGCACCGGGGGCCACCAGCATCGCGGCCCTGGGGCGCCACCGCCACTCGCGGCTCGGGTGCCGCATCGAACCGATGCCGACAGGGCCCGGTGCTGGGGTCCCGCGTCGGGCGCTCAGCGGGTCGTGCGGGTGGAGACGCCGATGGACCGGATCGCCGGCATGGACTCGACCCCAGCGTGCTCTTCCAGGCGGGACTGGTAGAAGCTCATGACCTGGAGCTCGATGCTGAGGTCGACGTAGCGGAGCAGCACCTCAGGAGGGACCTCGAGGACTTGGGGGGCAAAGTTCAGGATCGACCGCACCCCCGCGCCCACCATGGTGTCGGCCACCCGTTGGGCCACCGACGCCGGCGTGGTGATCACGCCGATGGCCAAGGGGACCTCGGCGGCGACCCGTGGGAGCTCGTCGGGATGGCGGACCACGACTCCGTCGACCACCTCGCCGATGATGGCCCGGTCGGTGTCGAACAGGGCGGTCACCCGGAAGTTCCGGGCGGCAAACCCCTGGGAGCGGGCCAGGGCCCTACCGAGGTTGCCGATACCGGCGATCACCACCGGCCACACCCGGTCCAGGCCGAGCTGGCGGTCGATCTGCTCGATCAAGAAGGCGGCGTCGTAGCCGGCACCACGGGTTCCGAACGAGCCGAGCAACGACAGGTCCTTGCGGACCTTGGCGGCATTGACCCGTGCGGCGGAAGCCAGGACCTCCGAGGAGACGGTGGTGGTGCCCGAGCGCAACAGCTCTTCCAGGATCCGCTGGTACACCGGGAGCCGAGCCACGGTGGCCTCGGGGATCCGCCGCGCCTGGGGACCGGCCGCGGACGGCTGGGAGTGCAATCCTGAGATGGAGGGGTCGCCCGGCACTGGGGCGATCGTAGGACCGGGGGGCACTGGGCGGGAAACTGGGGAACGGTGGGTGGCCGATCCGGGCCGATCGCCCCCTGGAGCCGCCGGGTTCAGACCGCCGGTTCGGACCAGATCCGCACCGGCGTACCCGGCTCCCCGATACCCAGTCGGTGGGCGGCGGAGGCCCGGTCGAGGACCAGGGCCACGGCTCCGTTGGCGTCGGGGAGAACGCCCAGCTCCCCGACATCGAGCTGGGCGAAGGCGGTGACCCACCGGGCGGCTTCGGCCAGGTCGGCGGAGCTGGGCCGCTGGGCTCCCACCGAGATCCGGACGATACCCCCTGGACCGGTCCCGAGGGCGGCCAGAGCGACCGGGGACAGCCGGAGCTGGACGTTGCCGAACCGGTCGACCCAGGTGACCGGGGCCAGGACCGACGGAGGCCCACCCGGGTCGTCGACCAGGCCGACGTCCACGATGGTCTCGTCGGCTTCGACCAGGCCCCGAGGGTCGATGTCGGGCCCGAGCAGCGACGGGTCCCCGCCCCCGACCAGGTGGGCGGCAGCCGGAGCGAACACGTCCCGGCCGTCGAAGGTCGACGTCGACGCCGCCAGCTCGACGACCCGGATGGCCCCACCGAGCGCATCGGCCGCGGGGACCAGGAGCCCGTTGTCCGGACCGACCAGCCAGCCGGGCCCGGGGGTCGATCCGAGGCCCTCGACGGCGACGGCCACGCCACGCCGGTCGGTGCCCACACCCGGGTCGACCACCGCCAGCAGCACACCCGGGCCGAGCGAGGGGGCGCACCGCACCAGCACCCGGGCTGCCGAGGCGACGTCGAAGGGCCGCACCTGATGGGTGAGATCGATCACCACGACCCCTGTGGCCAGCCGATGGAGTACGGCGTGGACCACGCCGACGAACTCGTCGGCCGTCCCGTAGTCCGACAGGAAGAAGATGGCGGGGGCCGGGGCGCCCCGTGGAGCGGTCACCCGGCCGCCACGGTCATCGCCCGAGCTGTCGGGACCGTTCGGCCGCGGCTGCCACGGCTTCGATGAATGCCGACCGCACTGCCTTGAACTCGAGGGTCCGCAGTGCGGCAGCGGTCGTGCCGCCTGGCGAGGTGACCGCGGCACGGAGGTCTCCGGGATCGTCTCCCGTCTCGGCCATGAGCCGGGCAGACCCGAGGATGGTGGCGACCACCAGCTCTTCGGCCACGGGCCTCGGGAGGCCGGCCATCACCCCGCCTTCGATCATGGCCTCCGCCACCAAAAAGACGTAGGCCGGGCCCGACCCCGAGACGGCGGTGACCGCGTCGAGATGGCGCTCGGGAAGCCGGATCACCGTGCCCACCGATGCCAAGATGCCCTCGGCCCAGTCCAGATCGGCCGAGGTCGCCGCGCTGCCACCGGACAGGCCGGCCACACCTGCGCCGATCACGGCCGGAGTGTTGGGCATAGCCCGGATCACCACGTCGCCGGGTTGGAGTGCGGCCTCGAGGCGGGCGGTCGACAGGCCGGCGACGATGGAGAGCACCCGGGTGATCCCGACGGCCGACAGGGTGCGTAGGACCCCTTCGGCCACGTCGGGCTTGACGGCCAGCACCGCGCCGTCGGCCGGCGTCGGGCCCTCGACCACGGCCAGCCCGGGATGGGCGTCGGCCAGCCGCTCCCGCTGGACCGGATCCGGATCGCTCACCGCCAACTCGCCGGACGAGGCCCACCCGGCGGCGAGCAGTCCGGTGACCAGTGCGGAGCCCATCTTCCCGCCCCCGACGACCAGCAGCTTGGGTGCCATGGCCAGCGACGCTACCAGCGGGTCGCGCCCCGACCGGAGGCCGGGTTCAGGGTGCGGACAGCCGTGCCGACGGTGGGCGGCGGCGGTAACGGCCCTCGTAACCGATGCTCATCGCCGTCGGGAAGCACTCGTCGGTGTAGGCGAGCGAGGCCCCCATGATCCGGTCCAGCTCCTCGTCGTCCACCCGGTCGACCGGGACCCTGCCCACCAGATAGATGGCGTCCTCGTGGCCCAGGGCAAAGCTCATCCCCAACAGGTCGGCGTTCCGCTTCAAGAGGTACTCCCAGGTGCCTTCCACGTTGGTCTCGGGTGCCGGCATGAACTGGGTCTCGTGATGCAGCGTCCGCTGGCGGAGCGTCAGCCAGACGGTGACGAACTCCTTCTCGTCGCCGCTCAGCCGGAGGTACCACCGTGGCGCGCCGGTGACCGGGTCGCCGCCCGCCTGGCGGTCGACCGCCACCAACGCCCCGCCGGCCGCCAGCTCGCGCTCGGCCCACCCGTCGATGACCGCACAGACCGCCTCACGTTCGGCCGGTCCGAGCAGTCCGCTCCAGCGATCGGTCACCGGTGCCCGACGCTCACGAACACTCGACCAGGCGGCCGGCCGTGAGCTCGTCGTAGACCTCGCGTAGGAGATGGGCCGCACGGGACCAGGTGTAGCGGCGGGCCCGCAACACCGCACCGGTGCTCAGGCGCTCGGCCAGCAGCGGCTCGGCCAGGATCTGGCGCACCCACGCCGCGAACGCCTCGGGCGTGGCCTCGTCTACCAGGAACCCGGTGCGGCCATGGTCGATGAGGCTCCGGAGGCCACCAACGTCGGAGGCCACCACTGGCGTGCCGCAGGCCGCGGCCTCCAGGGCCACGAGACCGAACGACTCCGAACGGCTCGGCACGAGGCAGACGTCGGCGGCCCGGTAGAAAGTGGAGAGCAGCTCGTGGGGGCGCGGTGGTACGAAGACCACCCGGTCCTCGAGGCCGAGCTCGGCGACCAGTGCCACGGTGCGGTCGACTTCGTCTTGACCGTGTGGCCCGCTCGGGCCGCCCACCACGACCAAACGGGCGTCGGGGTGCTCGTCGGTCAGCGCGGCCAGGGTGCGAACCGCGGTGGTGACACCCTTGAGCGGCTGGATCCGACCGACGAACAACAGCAAGGGTCCGTGTTGGGGGAGACCGAGGGCCCGTCGGGCCTGGCGTCGGTCGCCCGGGCCGAAGAAGGCATGGTCCACGCCAGGGGCCACGATCCGGATGCGTGACGGGTCGGCACCGTAGAGCTCGGAGATCTGGGTCGCCTCCACCGAACAGGACGCCAGCACGGTGTCGGAGCACCGGATGATGTCGGCCTCGGCCTCAGCCCGCCGGTGGTAGGCGTGGGCCTCCACCTCTTCGGGACTGGCCTCGGCTTTGACGCGATCGAGCGTGTGGAACGTGCAGACGAGGGGGATGTTCAGCCGGTGCTTGATGATGTGCCCGGCCATGCCGCTGAGCCAGTAGTTGGCGTGGACGGCGTCGTACGGCAGGGTGCCGTCGGTGGCGTAGCCGGCAGGGCCGAAGCCGTCGGCGGCCTGCATCCGCTTGAGCACGCTTTCGGCGAACTCGTCGACCACCTCTGGCAGCTCTTCTTTTGCGAGCGGGGCGGGCGGCCCGGCCGAGACGTGATGCACGCGGAGGCCGGGTTCGATACTGATGGTGGTGGGCAGGTCGTCGGACCAGGCCCGGGTGAAGACGTCACATTCGGCACCGGCCCGAGCCAGCGCCGATGAGAGCTCGCGGACGTACACGTTCATCCCGCCACCATCCCCGGTGCCGGGTTGGGCGAGGGGTGAGGTGTGCAACGAAAGTACAGCGAGGCGCCTCATGCGAGAACGAGCCTATCGGGAGGTCCCGCTCAGTCAGATGCCGGAGAGGTGCCGTTGCCGGTGGCGGCGGCCGCTGTCCCTGCGACCTCCACTTCTGTGGCCTCGCCAGCCTCCGGAACCGGGGACTCGGGACCGGGTTCATCCGCCAGGCGGGACGCGTGCTCGTGCTCGGCCTGGTCGTCGTTCTCATGGCGGAATGAGAGGTAGATCCGCATCATCGCCTGGCGCTGCTCCTCAGTCAGGTGGTGATCGGCGAAGATGTGACGGGAGAGGTCGGTGTCCCCATCGGGCTTCTCGAGGATGCCGGCCTGGACGTAGAGGGTCTCGGCCGAGATGCGCAGGGCCTTGGCGATCTGCTGAAGGATCTCGGCGGATGGGCGGCGCAGCCCACGCTCGATCTGGCTGAGATAGGGGTTGGAGATGCCCGCCAGTTCGGAGAGGCGCCGGAGGGAGAGGCGGGCCGAGCTGCGCTGCTCACGAATGAACGAGCCGAGTTCGTTGAACTTCTCGGGTAGCTCCTTGACGAACTGGGCGCCCTCGTTGCGCTGGTGGTCGGTCACGACAGGAGACCGTCGACCGTGGCCCGCCCGGTCTTGTGCCGATCCACCAGCTCCGCTTGGAGGGTGTCGATGCGCTCGTGGAGTGCCCGACGGTCGGCCGAGACACGCGACTCGAGGGCTTCGAGCTGCCCGGCGATGCTGTTCAGCTGGTCGACGTCGAGGTCGGCCAGCGTGGCGACCTGGTCGGCGCCGAGGACCTCGTCGAGCTCGGCAGTGAGGTCGGCTTCTTCGGTGTCCGGGGAGAGCAGTTGGGGAAGGTGGGCGGGCCCATTGGGACGACCAGGCCCCGAGGACAGGATGCTCGGCAGGTCGTTGACCAGGTCGCCGAGGTCTCGCAGGGCATCGGACCCGGGGTGTTCCAGGTAGGTGTGGACGATGTCGAGGCGACCCTGGATCAGGCGGCGGAAGTAGGAGAGGGCCACTTCGGCCTCTTGGCACTCGGTGCGCATGGACCGGATGTCGGCCAGGGACCGCTCCCCGATACCGTCGAGGTAGGTACTGGCCAGAATGCGGTCGAGGTCGTCTCTATGGCTGGGCATCAGCGTCGATCGTACTCCCCCGGCTGGTCCACAGGCCCCCTCCGGGCCGGTGGGGCGTAGCGGTAGATCACCCGGCCGACGACGGATGACTGGGCCACGGGGCCGAACGTGCGGCTGTCGGTACTGGCATCGGGGGCGTCGCCCACCACTTCGAGGGTGCCATCGGACGCATGGACCGCATGGATCCGCTTGACCAGCACGCGCTGGGCTTCGCGAGGGTCCCGCACGGCGATCACGTCGCCGGGCCGCAGTGCCGCAGCGGTCAGCCAGGGGGGTCCCGCAACAACCAGGCGGTCACCGGGGAGCATGGTGGGTGCCATCGAGGAGCCGTACACCTCCACCCGTCGGAGCGATCGGCTGAGACCTACGGCAGCCAGCCCGATGGCCACCAGCACCGCACCCCTCGCCGCCGTCCGCCTCACCCTCGCCGTCCGGGCCCGCGGTTGCCGCCCGGCATCCTGGGTAAGGTGAGGCCACCGGGCAACATCGCCCAAGTCTGTACCAGTTCACACTCCCCACCACGAGCACACAAGGAGCATCGCCCATGCGCATCGCCGACCACCTGTTCGCTGCCGTCGACCGCCTGTCACCTCCCCGTTCGGTGCACGCCCACTGCGATCTGCCCTGCGGCGTCTACGACCCCGCCCAGGCCCGTATCGAGGCCGAGTCCATCAAGGGTGTCCTCGGCAAGCTGAAGGACTCGGACGACCCGGATTTCAGGACCCGGGCCATCCTCATCAAAGAGGAGCGCGCCGAGCTGGTCAAGCACCACCTGTGGGTGCTGTGGACCGACTACTTTAAGCCCGAGCACCTGGAGAAGTATCCCCAGCTGCACGACCTGTTCTGGAAGGCCACGAAGAAGGCCGGCGACGCCAAGAAGTCCACCGATGTCGCAGTGGCCGACGAGTTGCTGGCCCAGATCGCCGAGATCGACAAGATCTTCTGGGAGACCAAGAAGTAGACCGGGCGGATTGCCCCGTCTGACCTGCGACGGAGGCTCCAGCGCCTCCTGAAGTCCACACACAGGCCGCAAGCCGTTGAGCGTTTCCTGTGTGAACAGTTCGCGTCCGGTCGTCATCCCCTGGCCACAGATGGAAATAGGTCCGCAGCGTCACCATGCCGCTCGCGCGGACGAGGACGGTCTGGTCTGGACCTGCTTGATGCTCGCTCCCCTTGCAATGAGGGCCGAGGCGGAAACATGTCGGAAGTTGTGGGTGCTCATCTGCCTCTTGGCGGCGACTCGGGCCAGTGGCCACACTCGCTGCCAGCCTGGATCGTCGAGCGCCTGCCCGTCCGGTTGGACGAAAACAGCATCGTCTGATGGATCGGCAGCGAGGTGGGCAGCGAGCACATCCGGCACCACCTGGGAATGAGGAACGGTCCGAACCGACCTGGTGGTCTTAACCTCGCTAGGAGTAGCCGTCAGCGAGCCCGTCCCTGTCCACCGGGGGGCAGGTGTCACCCATGACGACCTACCAGCGCTTTCGGGTGCTCGGATGACATGTGGGTGGGCTGCAGTCGTAACATTCGCCCATTCCTGACCTGATCAACATCCTCGACCCTCAAGAGACAGTGCCCTCGGTCGTTCAGCCCGGTCGGGATCGGACCCGCGAGTTGTCATGGTTGATCATTGCCTTACCCCTGATCACGGTGTTGGTCGGGGCATGGCTATACCGATGGGTCGACGAGGACGCCTTCATCAACTTCCGAATCATCTCTAACCTGGTGGCGGGGCACGGCCCCGTGTACAACGTGGGCGAGCGGGTGGAGACGTATTCCGATCCACTATGGGTCGGCGTGCTCGCATTTCTGCGTCTGGCCATCCCTCAAGTAGCCATCGAGTGGTGGTCAGTATTTCTGGGTCTGGTCACCACGGCGTGTGGGGTGGTGCTCGGGGGTCGAGCCATCCAGCGGCTCTCCGATCGGGGACAGCGGGCCGGCGTAACTATTCCCGTCGGCCTAGTGATGTTCTCGGTCGTTGCAGGGGTCTGGGAGTTCGTCACCTCGGGTCTCGAAATGGGGATGGTCTTCCTATGGCTGGGTTTGACTTTCTGGCTGCTTGTGCGGCTGGCCGAGCAGCGGAAGGCACCCGCACCTGCAGCCATCGTGGCGTCCTTAGGAACGCTGATTCGGCCCGAACTGGTGCTGATGTCCGGCGTCATGCTGGTGGCGGTCGGCCTGCTGGTCGGCATGCGTGGCTGGAAGGGCTCAACCGGAGTCCGGCGGCGATGGGGACTCCTGGTCCTTGCCGCCATAGTGGTTCCCGGCCTCTACGAGGTGTGGCGGATGGCCTACTTCGCCCTTTTGGTGCCCAATACTGGCTTGGCCAAGGCGGCCGGGTCGTCGTGGTGGTCACAGGGCCTCAGCTACCTCTGGAACTTCATCTCGCCCTACACGCTGTGGCTGCCGCTGGCCCTCGCAGCTCCGTTCGTGGTGCTCCTCGGCAGGCGGTTCTGGCAGGACGATGACCGCGTGGCCCTAGTGGTCCTGGGCGCTCCATTGGTGGCGGCCCTGGTCGACACGCTCTACGTCGTCGAGATAGGTGGCGATTACATGCACGCCCGTCTCCTGCTTCCGGCGTTTTTCGCGCTGAGCCTGGTCATCAGCGTCCGTCTCGATTCGCTTCATAGTTGGCTCATCGTGCCCACAGCGGGGATCTGCCTCTGGGCCGTGATCTGCGGTGGATGGCTGCGAAACACGGAGCACGGCCTCAACCCCACCATCATCAACTCAAGAAATGACAGCATCACCATCGCCCACAAGAACAATCCGGTGACAGCCGGGGATTACCGAGCGTCCATCCTTGGTGGCCTGGGAACAAGTCTGAGAACCATCAGCGACGCGTCGGGCCAGCGGATGTTGGTCAACGCCATCCCGTTCCCGGCCCGCTCCCCTCTCCCGTTTCAGCTTGCCGTCTCGGTCGGAACTATCGGGGTTGTCGGGTATCTCGCTGGACCGGGCGTCTATGTGTTCGATGCTGAGTCACTGGCCAATCCCATCGGCAGCCACACGACGACAGTGCTCCGCTTCCGGCCCGGCCACGAGAAGCCGGTATCTCCAGTTTGGATGTATGGGCGCTTCGGCCTTCCTGGTGAGGATCTCGGCAAAGCAGCACCGGGGAAAGCATCTGTTCGGGCCGCCAGACACGCACTGAATTGTGCACCCCTCAGCTCGTATCTACACGCCATTACGGCTCCATTCGGGGCAAGCCAGGCGGTCTCCAACATCTTCCATTCGCTGACGTACACGGCGATGACCTTCAGCCCCAATCCGGTCGTGGCCGAGCGGCAGCTTTGCAAATGAGCCTGTGCTCCCATTCCTCGCTGCTGATTCAGCGCTGAATCGCATGGGCAGGACTGACAGTCCGTGGGACTCGTGGACGGGCCCAGCGCCAGACAGGAGTCCGCGAGACCTTCCACACGAGTCAATCACTACCCAAAAGTCTCAACTGCTCAGATCCAGGTCAGCGCGGGTAACGGCCATGAACGACCTGCTGGGGTTTCAAGGCTGTCCCTGGGAGACCAAGAATTGGGGATCCGGACCGACAGCCCAACTCGGTCGGTTGAACGCCATGCCCTTTGGGCTGCAAGGGCTCCGCACCGTGATCCATCCGGCACCCGACCTCGACGCGGCCAAGGCCTGGTGGTCGGGCCTGCTGGGCATCGAGCCCTACTTCGACCAGCCGTTCTACGTGGGCTTCAGCGTGGGAGGCTATGAACTGGACCTCCTGCCGGACGCCGATCCGGCCGACGGTGCCCTTGTCTACTGGGCCGTGCCCGACGTGACACGGGCCGTCGCCGAGGCCGTGGCGGCCGGTGCCAGCGAGCACACGCCTGCCACCGATGTGGGTGACGGAATCGTCACCGCCTCGGTGAGGACGCCGGAGGGAGTCATCCTCGGCTTGATCCTCAACCCGCACTCCACCGCACCGTGAGCCCATCCCCCCCCCGGGGGGGGTCTGACGTCCTAGGCCCTCCCCCATCCCGCGTCACCCCCTCTGGCCCGGCCTACCATTCGCAGCACTGAGGACCGGCGGAACTGGGTTAGCCACGGCGGAATCTGGCGACGCGGCCTGAGTGCAGTGTCGCCACCTGTCTTCGTCGTCGCCGGTCCTCATCACGGGCGCCGGCGACGACGGCAGGTTGCGATCTCCCAGGGAAAACCCGACTTCGCCGGTGGGACTTGTCTCGCCATCGTGCCCGCCTGGCCTACGCTTTCGTCATGGCGGACACGCGAGCACGAGCGATCGGCGATACCCAGCATCTGCTGGACACCCTCGATTCGCTCATCATCCATCTGCGGGACACCCGCACCCGCTACCGGAGCGTCGTGCGATCGCTCCAGCAGGGCAAGCCCGTCGAGGAGTGCTTGGCGGCCGTCGATGCCGCACAGACCCGGAAATCCATGACGGCCGTGCTCGAGGAGTTCGAACTGGCCCGGCACGACTCGCGGATGGCCCTGATCGCCGCCGGGGTCGACGAAGGAATGTCCATCAACCGTCTGGCCAAGGCGTGGGGGATCTCCCGCCAGCTCGCCTCTCGCTACGTCAATCAGCTCCGAAACACCAGTACGCACTAGGTGTTACGTGCAACATGTAGTGCGCCCCTATAGTCCGGTCTGGCCGGTAGCCCTGATCGAACGTCGGTACGTCGCGGCGGGGTCCGATGTCATGGTCAGTCACCGGGCCTGTTGAGCGAGGTTCCGCCGCCGAGCTCCAGGCCCGGTGACTGTTCCGCCGGAGGCTCCGGCGAAGGCGCTGGAGCCTCATCGAGTGCCTCCTTGTCCCGGGTGGCGACCAGCACGGCCAGGACGGCCGCACCCAGGATGGCCAGGAGCACGAGTACGCCGGCAACGATGATCCAGGTGGACACGCCCCCATTGTGACCGGGACCCGGACCCGACGCTCAGTGGAGCGGGGCAGCCACGCGGGCGAACTCGTCCACGAGGGTTACTGCCTCCTCGGGTGCCTCCACCGACAGGACCACCTCGTTCGCGCCGATGCGCACGGTGAAGGTGAAGAACGGACAGCAGGCAGCCTCCCGCTGCGCCAGCCCGACCACCGTGGCCAGGTCGGCCCCGGGCCCGAGGACAAGATCGAGGCGTCCCGGCGTCACCCGTTCAGCGCTGGCCACGGACCGGCGAAGCAGACGGGCCCACTCACCGAGCTGGCCCTGCGCCGCCGCATCGTCGAGGCTGCAGGCGATGGGGACCTCCATCAACGGGAGTGTAGCGAGGCCACCGACCAAGGCCGGTGCCGGTAGCTACCCCGCCGGCGCCACTACCGCAGGCGAGGCACAGGCACCGCACTGCTCCACCGTGGGCTCGGCGGCCAACCGTGCGTCGTCCATGGTCGATCCGCAGGTCGCACAGGCACCGTAGGTGCCGTCGTCCAGACGCGTGAGCGAGCGCTCCACGGCGTCAAGGAGGGCATCCACGGCGTCGATGGACTGCTCGGGCTCCTCCACCGTGCCGGCACCGTCGGCGTCCGGACTACCGGCCCACCCATAGCTCGTCTCGGCCTCGAGGGTCGCTTCGTGCTCGGTCTCCATGGTATCGAAGCGTACCCGCAACCCCAGGCGGGCACCGTAGGGTGAGTGCGTGGCGCCCTCCCCCGAACGGACCGATCCCGGTGATCCGGCCGACGGACTGGTGGACCTGATCGGGAGCGGTCAGATGGTTCCGTGCCTCGACGGCACCCAACGGGTGGCCATCGAGCTCGATCAGGCAGCGTCCACCCAGGCTCACCCCGAGGTCGCCGCACGAGTCGAGGCTTTCCTCCCCTGGTACTCCAGTGTCCACCGGGGGGCCGGCTACCGGTCACGGCATGCCACCGCCTCCTACGAGGAGGCTCGACGGGCGGTGCTGGCGTTTGCCGGGCGCGATCCGAACGGCCCCGACGTCGCCATCTTCGGCCGGAACACCACCGAGGCCATCAACCAAGTCGCCTTCCGCCTGCAGCTCGATCCGACCGACGTCGTGGTCACCACCGTCGTCGAGCACCATGCCAACTTGCTGCCTTGGGGGAGGGTGGCCCGTCGTCGGTATGTGGAGTGCACCCGCCAGGGCACCTTCACCGTCGCAGACGTGTGTGCCGCGCTGGACCAGGATCCCGCCCCCGCGCTCCTGGCGGTGACCGCTGCGTCGAACGTCACCGGTTGGCTGCCACCGCTCGAGGCCATCATCGACCAGGCCCACGACCGCGGAGTCCGGGTGGTGGTGGATGGTGCACAACTTGCTCCCCACCGCCCCTTGCCGTCCTCGGCCGACTTCGTGGCGTTCAGCGGGCACAAGATCTACGCCCCGTTCGGCACCGGTGCGCTGATCGGCCCACGAGCGCAGTTCGAGTCCGGGGAACCGTTCCTGGCCGGTGGCGGCGCAGTGGACCTGGTCGGCCTGGACGAGGTGATCTGGACTGAGCCTCCCGACCGGGAGGAGGCCGGATCCCCGAACGTGGTCGGTGCGGTGGCGCTCCACGCCGCCGTCGATGCCCTCGGCGCCCTCGGGTGGGGCACCATCGTGGCCCATGAGCGCGTGCTGGCCGAACGGCTGGTGCGCGGACTGTCCGCCATCGATGGCGTGCGGCTGTTAGGTCCGGCCGGCGGAACCGACTGGTCGCCGGATGACACGCTGCCGGTGGCGGCCTTCACCATCGAGGGGATCCACCACGCCCTGGTGGCGTCCCGGCTGAGCGCCGAGTACGGGATCGCTGTCCGCCACGGCTGCTTCTGTGCCCATCCCTATGTGGTCCGCCTGCTCGGCGTGGCGGACAAGGACGTCGACGCCTATCGGAGCGACGTGCTTCGGGGAGACCACCGGACGATGCCCGGGGCCGTGCGGGCCAGCGCCGGTCTCGGCACGTCGGGGAGGGACATCGATGCCCTACTCGCTGCCCTGGCCGAGCTGGCCGATGGTCGGCCGCCGCCGGTCCCCTACCGACAGGACCGGGGGACGGGGGACTTCTTTCCCGTCACCGACCAGGCCGAATGGCGGGATGCCCCATTCGAGCCGGGCGCCGCCTGTTCCCGGGGCTGACCCTCGCGCACCGTCCCAACCGGCTCGAACCTCTACCATCAGCGCATGCTCAGTCAGCGACGTGCGCCCCGGCACGCCCAGATCGACGGGAAGTCGCCAGCGGGGCGGCCGACCCTGCACCTGGTGTCCAGCCTGAGTGAGCGGTGCGGGGTCGTGGCCGCGCTGGTCACCTTGGGTGCTTCGGCCCTGCTCCTCGGCGGCTGCTCCTCCGGCTCGGCCGCCGCCTCGTCCACCACCCCCACCGCCTACGTCACCACCGGGGCGAGCGTTGCCAACCCGGGCAAGACAGTGGCCGTGGTCGACACCGCCACGCCCAAGGTCCAGACGCCGATCACCACCGGCACGCTGCCGGCCGCACTGGCGGTGACGCCCGACGGCAAGGACGTACTCGTAGCCAACAAGGGCGAGGACACCGTCAGCGAGATCGACGTGGCATCGGGGGATGTGGTCCGCCGGGTCACGGTCGGGCTCGAGCCCGACGCTGTGGCCGTCAACCCCTCGGCCACTGTGGCCCTGGTGGCCAACTTCGGGGCCAACACCGTGACGCCCCTGTCCCTGCCGTCGCTCAGGCCCGGACGGCCCATCGCCGTCGGACGCCAGCCCGTGGCGATCGCCTTCGCCCCGAAGGGCACACTGGCATTGGTGGCCAACTACGAGGACGGCACGGTGAGCCCGATCTCCCTCCCTTCCATGGTGGCCGGCCCGCCGGTGGCGGCAGGCGCCGAACCGACTGGCGTCTTGGTGGCGCCGAGCGGATCGACCGCGCTGGTCACCGACTTCCAGACCAGTACCTTCACGCCGATCACACTCGCCACCCTGACCCCTGGCGTCGCCGTCCCCCTGGGCACCAATCCCACCGGAATCGCCGCGGTCTCCCAGTCGGACACGGCCTACGTGAGCGGCGGCGCCAGCGTCACTCCGATCGACCTCACGACGGAACGGCCTGGAGTCCCCGTTCCGGTCGGCACGTTGGCTGAGGGCCTCGCCATCGCCCCTGGCGGGAGTTCAGCCTGGGTGGCCGGCCTGAACGGCACGCTGATCCACGTGGATCTCCACACGGGCTCGGTCATCGGCCGGGTCGTTGTGGGCGGGCATCCCTCTGCGGTAATTATCGCCGGACCGTCGAGTTAGCCGGTCCGCCTATCCTTCCGGCGATGCACCACCAGGCGCCTGGACAACAAGGAATCCCAGCCGACGGCGTACGGTGAATCCCATGGCCTCGTACAGACGGATGGCCATGAGGTTGGACTCGGCGGCGTGGAGGAAGGGGATCTCGCTGCGCTCGAGGATGCCGGCCACCACAGCCCTCACCAGTAATTCGCCTAGGCCCTGGCGACGATGGGCTGAATCGGTGGCAACCGCACTGATCTCCGCATAGCCCGGCGGTCGCAGCCGCTCCCCGGCCATGGCCACCAGACGGCCATCGCGGCGGACGCCTCGGTAGCCGCCGAACTCCACGGTCCGGAGGAGGAACGGACCGGGTCGGGCCTCGGCCACGAGGGCCAGCATGTCAGGGACATCGCCGGCACCCAGCGGTTCCGGGACCGCAGTAGGGAAGCGCTGGTTGGGTCGTTGAGCCGCCAGTGATCCGGCCGGGTCCACCTGGTCGCCCACCATCTGCACGCCCGGTGCCTCCCACACCGCGGTCCAACCCACGCCAGGTCCATAGGGGGACTCGACGTCGGTGATTACTGCCACCTGGCCACCAGCCCCGACGATGGAGGCGAGTTCGTCCCAGTGGGCGGCGGTGGGAGGCCCGTCGAACGCCCCGAAGGGCGACACGGCGGGGTCGAACCGTGCGGCCAGCGGGGTCGAGGTACCTAGGTCCTGCTGAGGTCCGGTCAACGACCACCAGACCGGATTGTCGAGTACGGACATCGACGGAATACTCCTTGGCTGACATCAGGCTTCGTGCCCTCGCAAATGGGTCAAGGAAGGTGCGACCGACAAGCAATCCCTCCGTTCAAAGCCGCTTGGGGATCAACGGACTGTACCGGTCTCCAAGGGATGAGGGGTAGAGCCGATACGCTCCACGGCGGGCCGTTAGCTCATCCGGTAGAGCAGGGGACTTTTAATCCCAAGGTGGCGAGATCGAGACTCGCACGGCCCACCAGTTCAGAGGCGGTTTTGCCCTCGTCACACCCTCCAGATAGCCTGAAACCCAACAGTTTGCCCAACAATTGGGAGAGGGTCCGGAGGGACGAATGCCCGGAAGCATGCGCGAGCGGCAGCCGAACGTGTGGGAACTGCGGGTGTTCCTCGGCCGCGATGCCAACGGCAAAGTGCGTCACGGCTACCAGACGTTTCGTGGCGGGAAGCGGGCCGCCGAGCGCGAGCTGTCCCGACTGGTCGCGGCGGCGGAGGACAAGCCGGTCCCACCACCAGTCGTCGAGGCACCCCGGTGGAACGTGCAAACCACGATCAACGATGCCATCCAGGGATGGAAGGACAACGGCTGGGAGGACCTCTCCCCGTCGACCGTCCGACGCTACGAGAACATGTGGATGAAGCACGTGCACGGGTCGATCGGGAACGAGCGACTGGCGACCCTCAGTCCGTACGACGTCGAGAAGTACTTCCGTCGCCTGAAGGCCGACGGGCTGGCGGAGGCGAGCGTCCGCCAGATCCGGGCCCTGATGCATCGGGCCTGCCGGCTCGCCCGAAAGTGGAGCGGCGGCGCGCTGCCCAATCCGATCGCCGACACGGAGCTGCCCACCTGGGCACTGCACGAGCGGGACGAGGTGCGGGCTCCGAGCCTCGACGAGGTGCGCACACTCATCGCCACGGCCGACACGTTCGATCCGAGCTTCGCGGCGGTGCTTCGATTGGTGGCAGCGACCGGAATGCGGAGGGGTGAGGTCTGCGCCCTGCGCTGGAACGACGTCGACCTCTCCGCCGGGACCGTGCGGATCAGCCAGAGCGTGGTGGCGGCCAAGGGCGGCGCCATCCTGAAATCGCCGAAGACCCGGGCCAGTATCCGAACCGTGGCCGTCGACCCCGACACTGCCTCGATCCTCAGGCGGCTGCAGCTTGCACAGCGTTCGTTGGCGATGGCATGCGGATTGACCCTCGAGCCGGAGTCCTTCCTGTTCTCCTCCGAGCCCGGAGGACTGGTCCCGCCCCACCCTGATGCGATGAGCCACACCTTCGCCACGGTGCGGTCGAAGGGGAAGGTGGCCACAGACGTGCACATGCACTCGTTGCGCCATTTCCACGCCACTGCGCTCGACCCGGTGATCTCCGAGGCGCAGAAGCAAACGAGGCTCGGCTGGTCGACCGTTAAGATGGCCCGGCACTACACCGACTCCGTGCCCGAGGAGGACCGGCGAGCCGCCGCTCACGTAGGGAAGATGCTGTCCTCGGGCGCTACCGGCTCCGGAGCTCCTGCAGCATCGAGCTGATTCCTCGACCACATGCTCGGATGGGAGAGAGTCACGCTTGCGTCCTCGGGCGGGATGAGCGGAAGTCCGGCGAGCAGACGTTCGACAGATCTGCGGGGGATGCGGATTCTCTGGCCGATCCTGAATATGGGGAGTGGGAAGGTGCCGGCCTTGATGGACCGGTAGAGCGTGGATCGGGTCTCCCCCAACAGGACGGCGGCTTCCTCGACGCTGAGTAGCGGCTTCGGCGACTTCGAAGTCGGGTTGTGGCGCATGGGCATCCTCCGGTCGTGATCAGTGCCAGGCGGTGCGCCGTGGTCCCAACCCATCCTCCGGATCGACGTCACCTCCAATGTCACCCTGGACTCTCCGAAGGTCCAATGCCGAAAGGTGACGTTGGTCTGTGACCGGCCCTGAACGTCACCTTGGGTTCGTCGGCAACGTCACCCTCCCTGGTGGAGGCGGTGCGGGCTCCGCCACGCTTCCTGGGAGAGGGCCGACGTTTCGATCCGGGGAGGTGCCGGATCAGAGGCTGCCCCGGGGGGCGACCCACTCATGTTCGGCACCGCCGACGGCTCCGACCCGTTCGAAGTCGGCGTCGTAGTGCAGGACGACAAGTCCGGCCGACCGGGCGGCTGCCGAGATGATCAGGTCGGGGATGGCCAGCCGATGCTGCCCGCGCTTGGCCAGCTCGTGTTGGAGGTCGATGGCGAGGTCCAGCACTTCTGGCGTGATCGGGGCGCTGTCGAGGCTGCGACGCTCCAGGAGCACCGCCTCGTAGTCGACCAGCCTCCGACTGGAGAACAGTACCTCGAGGTCGACGATGGCACAGGTGGCGACCAGGCCGTCCTCCAGGAGCGGTCGGAGTCGTGCTTCGACGACCGGATGGGGAAATCGGGCGAGCGCGCTCTTGTCGGCCAGATACCGCGCGTTCAGCGCCACGCGCCGGACATCACCGTAGGGTCATCCAGGTCGAGTCCGGCCATCGCCCCCAGACGGTCGGCATGGCTGCGACGGCGAGCCGCCAACACCACCGATTCGAGGGAGCGGTTGACGGCCTCCTTCATCGTCGACGCCCCGAGGATGGACGTGGCCTCGGCGAGGAGGTCGTTGTCGATGTCGACCAGGTGCTTGCTCATGGGTCCAGTATATCTCCGGAGCGTCATCACGGATATATGCCACTGGTGTCGATGGTGATGCGGATTCGGATCAGTGGGAGATCCTTCAGAGTCGACAGCCGGATCGAGGCCAGCATTGACCGAGGCATGACCTCACATCCCGAAGCCGTAGTCACGGTCGTTGGCGATGCTGCGGCTGTCGTCGCGTGACCGGCTGAAGGGGACGGTCGGAGCCGGGGTCGGTCGGGGGTTCAGCTCTCCTTCGACGGTCCAGCGCTCGTGGTCGTTCTCGTGCTCCACCTCCCGGACCTTCACACCCAACTCGGCCAGGTAGCCAAGCGCGTGGGGGTGGTCGTCCATCCACCGCTCCCGATCGGAGACCTCGTGGCTGATCTCCCCGACCTTCTGGGTGGCTCGATCCAAGGCCTCGGTCAGCTTCTGCTCCTCGGTGCGGTACAGCTTCTCCAACCGGTCTTCTGCCACCTTGATCCGTTCGATGTCGGCTGGAGCGGCGCGACGGCCAATCCTTCGGACGGCTCTCGAATAGTCCTTGTTGGCAGCCATCCGCTCGTGCTGGAAGGCGTCCTGCCTGGCGGAGAGCAGCTCGGCAGCGGCCCGACCCAGCTCGCCGTCTGACTGCAACCCGCGTTCTTTGTGCAACGCGTACAGATTCCTCGTGGCTGCCCTCAGGTCGGATTCGGCCTGGCGGAGCTGGGCGGTGAGGGTCTTCGGGATGGCGGCGGCCAAGGCGTCCCGTTCCGCCTGTAGTGCTTGCTGTCTGAGGGATGCGATCCGTTCGGCGGGCGTTCCGGGCGTGTCCGAGCCGACCGAACCTGTGTCGATGGCCCACTTCCAACGTCGTTCGGTCTCCCAACTGCGACACAGGTCCTCGCGGGCCTGGTCGAGGTCGTCAGCGGCCAGGTAGACGTTGGTCTGCTCTCTGGCTCTGCTCATGGCCACATAGGCCAACTCCCGCCCACCCCCGTCTTCGAAGACATGGGCGATGTCGTGGGTGGCCCCTTGGCTCCGATGCACCGTGGTGGCGTAGCCATGGGCCAGCTGGGACCGTCCGATTTCTTCCTGTTCGAACCAGTACCGCCTGCCGTCCTCCATCTCGATGGCGATGCGCACGTCCTCCAAGTCGACCGCCGTGACCACGCCCCGCTCGGAGGTGACCACCTGTCCCCCTGCTGCCGGAGCCAGGGTGACGATCCGGTCGCCGGCCGCATAGTGGGCACCCCCGGGGGCCACCAGCTCGAGCCCGGTGAGTCGTCCCTCGGCTGCCATGCGCTCTCGGGCCAGGCGGTTGAGTTCGGCCACGTTGGCCCGCGTCCAGGCGAACATGGCGGTGTCCTTGCCGGACGATACGTCCCTCGCCCACCGGTCGACCAGCGTGTCGAGCGCCTCGGTGCGGGTCCGCTCGCAGACGACTCGTCCGTGGTCGAGGTAGAGCCCCACGGCTCGAGAGACGTTGCCGGCCCGCAGTTCGGCCAGGGCCTCCCGTTCGGCCTCGGTGCGCTGTCGGACGTTCTGGTCGAGGGTGTGCACGATCCCGCCGTGGCGTTCGACCAGGGCCCCCATGGCCCCACCGACCGACACGGCACCGAGTTGGCGGTCGTCACCGACCATGACCACCTTGGAGTCAGCCATCCGGGCCTGGTCGAGCAGGAAGGAGACATCCCGATCCCCAGCCATCCCGGCCTCGTCGAGCACCAGGACGTGGCTTCGAGTGAGCCGCATCCGGTCGTGTTCGAGCCTCCAGCGCAGGGAAGCCAGGGTCCGGGACTCGGACAGCCCGGCCTCCTTACCCAATGTCCGCGCCGCCTGGCCGGAGGTCGAGGTGCCCACCACGGTGAAGCCGCCCGTCTCGAACGCGTCCCGGACAGCGGCCATGACCGTCGTCTTGCCCGACCCGGCCACTCCTTCGACCAACTCCACTCCCCGGCCCGAGGTGGCGATGCCCAACACCGCCGCCAGCTGGCCGGGGGTCAGTTGCGACCCCAGGTCAGCGCTCTGGCGGCCCACCGCACCGGCTGCCACCTCGGGCGAGACCCTGGCTGCTTCCCGGTTCTCGACGCCTCGCTCCACTGCCTGTTCGATGGCCAGCTCCGTGGCGATGACATGGACTGTGCCATAGGCCTGCTCCGATGCCCTCGGCACCCCGACCAGGGGGATGGCGTCGGGATCACGCAGGACGCGGGTCGTGACTTTGTCCAACTCGGTCACCGGCAGGCCGAAGACCATTGGTGCCACAGCCACGATGACGTCCCGCTTGGCGAACACCTTGCGGGCGGACAGCGTCCCGTTCGGTCCCAACAGGTCCTCAGCTGTTGCGGCCAGGGCTCGGTTGCCGAGGATCTCGAACCCTTGGTTGTGCTGGCGCTGGTAATCGAGTCCGGCCTGCTCGATGTCGGCCAACAACTGATCGGGCGGGAAGCCGGCAGTGGTCAGTTCGGCCCGCCACCTCGGTAAGAGATCCTCGACCGACGTGTGGCGTTTTTGCTTCCTCGTCTCCCGGGCCGCCACCTGGCGGGCCTGGTAGGTGGAAAAGCCCTTCTCGGCCACGGCCTCGCTGATCTCGGCGGAGCGCTTGGAGTGGACCGCGAGGGCGGCGTCGGGGATGCCACTGATCTTCCAGTGCCCGAGCTTGCCGGATGGACCGGGATCGGCCTCGATGCCGTAGCCGAGTTGGACCGCTTTGGCGGCCGAGGCGACCCGGCCGACCATGGTGGCGGCGTGGAGGTGTTCGCGCCAGAGGGTGGTGTCGGGAGCCTTGGTGCCGCCCTTTCCGTCCAGCATTTCGATCACGTTGGCGATGAGCACGTGGTCGTGAGGCCCCGGATCGCCGGCCCGGGTGGTTGCGTGGCGGGCGTGGGCGTAGACCAGTCCGGTGGTGGCTGTCGGGACCGCGGCGACTCCCCGGCGTCCGCCCCGCTCTCTGGTCAGTTCGTCCAGGTAGCGAATTGTGGCGTCCCGCTCGGCGTCCATGATGGCGTGCATGTCCTCTGCCCTACCGAGCACCCCGAGTTCGGCGACGGACTTGTGGACGGCGATGACCAGCTCCATGCCCGGGCGCCGGGCGGTGACCATTCGCTCGCCCGTTCTCGGGTGACGGGCCCCGCCGGGTCCGTAGATCGCGTCGTAGGAGGGGTTGTCGACGGGGCCGACCAGACCGAGGGATTCGGCACCCGATCCTCCCCAGAGCAGCGGGGTCTCACCACGCGAGGCGTAGTACTCGAGGGCGGCCCGGGGAAGTCGTCGCCGCGCTCGATGATGGTCTCGCGGTGGTAGGCGACAGAGTCCGCTCCCATCATCCGCATCCAGGCCACACCGACTCCCTCTCCCCGGCAAGGGGAACCCCTTGCAATCGTGTTCAAGGTATTCAGAGGGTGTGACGCAGGATCGTGGGCGAGCTGCGGATTGGACTCGGAACGAACCGGCGACGCTTGGCCGGGTCGTTCCGAGTAGCGCGAGCCCGGCATGGGTGCTGCCTCCATGGGAGATCGGAGATGCCTGCTGATCCGGGAGGGCTCGGCCAGTCAGCAAGGCGGGTCCGAAATGTTCGCAGAGTCGGCGCCCCGATGACCCCTCGACCTGAATCTCCGTTTGGACGGCGTCTCCTTCCGCCCCTTCTGTCACCACCGTCGAGTCTCTCATCACCGCGCATGCAAATGGGGTGTGACCAGGGAGGGTGACGTTGAATCGGGTGGCGATCCGCCTCGTTGGCGACTGCCAACCGACGAATTCACCCCTTCCGTCCCAATAACGCGATTACACGGGTGAAAGCGTCCCCTACCGGCACCTTGGGGGCAGGCCTCTTCTCGCTATGCGGGCGCAGATTCGGCGATGGCCGTGCGGCCAATCGGAGCCTGAGTAATGCTCACTAGATGGACGGCGCAAAGCGATCGAGAACAGCCCAGGGAGTTGCTGCGGAACGTGCCCTCCTCGCAAGCAAAGGAGTCATTGACGATCCCTTCGCCCAAGAGATGCTCACGCCGTCCATGGCTGCGGTGGTCTGGGTCGTGAACCACGGGCCGCATCGAATCTGGACACGCTCGGTAACCCTTGCAGGGCTGGCAGCTCGGGTGCGTTGGTTCGATTCCCAGGTGATCAGCGCCGTGAACGACGGCATCAGACAGGTCGCAGTAATCGGAGCTGGGTACGATAGTCGCCCCTGGAGGATCCCGGGCGACGGCATCCAGTTCTTCGAGTTAGACCACCCTGCCACGCAGCAAGACAAAGCTCGTCGGGCACCGCAGCCCAGCCCTGTCTACGTGGAATCTGACCTGACGACGGAAGATGCGGCGAGGTCGCTCCTGGACTGTGGATTCGACCCATCACTGCCCGCAGTGTTCGTTCTTGAGGGTCTCACGATGTACCTCAGCGAGGACGTTGTTAGGCGCCAACTCCAACTCCTTGGGAAGATGAGCGCCATCGGCAGTCGGCTTGCCGTCGACTTTTATCCACCTAGGGATGCCGGGACCGCACAACATCACCGGCAGATGCGTGTCCAGCAACTAGCTCGGAGTGGTAGCGGCGAGTCGTTCAGGCTTGCCCTCGACCGCCCACAAGCTGTCAGCCTGGTCCAGGCGTCCGGCTGGAGCATTGACGAGGTGATGAGCCTGCGAGCCGCGGCAATAGCGCTCGTCCCAAGCGACGTAGGACTGCCCACCGATGCTGTCAACGAGCACAAGACGCTCATTGCTGCCGCTCTCACGTGAAATAGGTCGGAGGGCATCCCCTACCGCCGGATATGCCGTGGCCAACGGATCGGTGGGTCGGCCATGATGGACCGGTGACCGTGGACGAGCGGATTCAATGGACTAAGGATGTTAGTGCGGCGAGCTGGATCGGTCCTCGGCTGCATCCATTCAACCAGGACACGGGATCTGTAGTCCCAGAGGGATTCGAAGCGTACTGCCGGGTGTTCCACCCCGACGGCCCCATCTACCCCGACGGATCGTTTCGCTCCTGGGCCGAGATTGCACGGAACAACGAGCGGATCGCCCATCCGAACATGCAGTTCCACATGATCAACAGGCCCAAAGGCAGTCCTGTGCCGGATCCCCTGGGAGAAGGTTCCGGGCCGGCTGAAGGGTGTCTTCTGCCCCGAGAGCGCCAGCGCCTGCTCGAACTACTTCGGCCAGAGACAGAAACGCCCGACCGCTGCTGGTTCTGTATTTGGGAGGGATACGGCCACATCGAAGTGCCGTGGCCGATGGTCCGACTACCGGCTCGAAACTACGGGCTGTATTCAGGTCCGATCGACCTGGCGATGGCACCTCTCGACGTGCCCTGGGACACTCAGTCCCCGAACCTGTGGTGGCCTGACGACCATGCATGGATCGTGGCGACGGAGATTGACTACGCCTGGTCCTACGTCGGTGGGACGCACCACTTGATCGACAGTGTCGTATCCGACGACCTCCTAGAGGCAATGCCGGTGCACCTCGACGATTCGCCATTCTGGACCGGTGACACCGTCAACGTCGATGTGGAGAACTGAACGCCGACCTGTCCCACAACACCGGGTCAATGGCCATCGATCCCGGGCCGCACAACCTCACCTCTCCCTATTCGAATGTGCGGGAGACTTACCTCGTGACGTGGACGCAAGCGGAGTTGGAGGCGGCAATCGCATCGCCGGACTGGGGTCATCTCGTCGTCGACGCCTTGAACGCGTATTTCGCCACGGACCAGTGGCTGGTGGAGCCGTGCACGCTGGTTTCGGCAGAGCTAGAGATTGACCCACGAGGGCGTCCTGTACTCCTCGCTATCTACGATCATCCGGGCTACCACGACCGCCTTGGCTATCGGCGGCGCCTGGACGATCCACACGTCTTGGAGTACCTGGGGCCGCCAGCACAATCGATGGCGGGGATGATCGCCAGATATGAACTTTCGGAGCCGTGTGCTCCTCCAGACGGAACTTCTGAACCTGACAGCAACGGCGTCCGCTGGTGGGAGTGGGGCTGGCCAAACCCGAGCTGAGTGGGGTGCCCCACAACGCCGGGTCAGGGCTGCGCTCGCTCACCCCGCGAAGGCGATTGGTGCGAAGCCAAAGGCCCCGTTAGCTCCCGAGGTGGCGACGATGACGCATTCTCCTGAGCAAGGGACTGAATCTGCGGTAAGGGGTTGGGTTGCCGCACTCGATTGGACCGTGAAGGAGACGGAGCCTTGGCCATTCTCGTCGGTAAGGCCGAATGGCTGGGCCGCCAATTGTTCGCCGCAACCCAAACGGTTTGCCTGTGTCGGTGTCTGACACTCTGACAGATAGAACTTTGCGGTCGGGAGGAAGCCCTTGACGCTGACCGTCACCTGTTGTCCATCTTGGAGGCTCGTCCGAGGTGTGACGGTGACTCGCTCTGCCATTAGACGGATAGACGGTCTCGCCGTGGTCGAGGTGGGTGGATGGCTGGCCGCTGGCGATGAGGACCCGCCCCCGCATCCGGTCGCCACCAAGGCCAAGGAGAGCAAGGACCCCACGACGCCAACCGACAATCTGCTCATACTCGCAAAGCTTTCCACAAGGCATCCAGCCGAACATCGGTGCCCCCTATCACCGGGAGCGGGTCGGTTATCGATCGTGGCTGATCGGCACTTCGATGACATGATCAGACGTCCGTCTCGTCAGTTATCACCGACCATGATCGCGTCCTCAGGTTTAACCAGCGTTTGGGTGGCGGGTAGACGACCCTGGCGATGGTGGTCGAAGCCCACGCGATTGTCCATCCGAGGAAGACCAGCAGGAGGTCGTGAGTGCTAGTCGCATTTCCTCGGGTCCAGAAGATGCTCAAAATGAATCCCCAAACCAGGAATGCGGCGATGCTGTATCCCCAATATCTGTAAATCATGGTGACCAACTCCGTCGCGATCGAGGTGGTTCAAGTATGCGCCCATTGGGAGCGCCTGTCCCTGATCACCGGGTGATTGACTCCTGGGGCAGCCACGCCGCTGAAGACGACGCCCGCCGAGATGCGATCCTTCTGGCGACGAGACCGGCCCCGAAGATTGCAAGGTTGCCCAAGACGAGGGCGTAAATCTCCACCGACAGGACTACGTCAGTCTGTCCGGACTGCACCTTCGGGTGATGCCTCATCCACAGGGAGTAGACGATGGCTCCAATGAAATAGGCGTTCCAGGCGATCAGTACCACGTAGAAGGCCACCTTGATCCGTGAGGTCCCGCCACGTTGGGCCAGCCTCAGTCCTTCGTTCACCTCTGCAACCGCCATGCTTCCATTCTCCCATCCAGCGACCACACCTGGCTATCCCCGAACACCGGTTCTGCCGCAAGGCACTAGGAGCTGAAGAGCCGCCGATCCACCAGTTCGGTGAGGACCTTCCGAGCATCGCTATCCAGTGAATCCGGAGGCACACCCTCGGCACTCAGGACAGCTTCGACGAAGGACGCTGAGTCTTCTGGCGGATTGTCGATGATCGACCCGGACTTCTCCGGAGTGAGGCAATAGCCGTACTGGATGCACAGATCGGTCAGCACGGCCTCGACCTCAGACGCTGGCTTGTACCCCATGCACACCATCATGGTCGCCAACTCCGCAGGGTGTCTCCTATCGCCGGGAGTGAGGCCAGCTCGGGACTTCGGATCACCGTTCCCGTGCCCTGGCCGACGACTAGCGTGCCTAGATGGTGGGCAACTCACAGACGTGGTCTCCATTCCGATTCCTACTGGAGTGCCTGGTTGTCTTTGTGGTCGCCTTCGGCCTCTCTATCCTCATCTTTGCCATCGACCATGACCGCTCGACGTGGGCTTGGATCGGCGGCCTTATTGTCATTGCGTTCGGAATGCTCGGGATGGCCCGGCGACATCGGAGAACTCGTTAGGCCCAGCAACGGTGCCCCGAACACCGGGTAGGGGCCATGATCCAGATGTTCTACATCGCCTCAGCGACACCGGCTTCCCGTAGTGCCAACCAGGCGGCCTCGATGCCGACCTCGGGGGTCAGCGCCACGTCGATGCGCAGTCGTCCCTCGCCGGAAAGCAGCCGGATACAAGCCTTTGGTGCGATCGGCGTTCCTCCCCAGCCGACATTGTCTTTCCACATCTTGGTGTGGGCTGCATCGAAATACAGATTCCGACTTTCGAGGATCATCCCCTGACCTGCCAGCAGTTGAATCCCTGAGCCTCTGATACTGAGGATCGGCCCACCGGAATAGTGGTTGCTCCAACTTGTCCATCTCCACGGGAAGTGCTCTCGCACGAACGTCCGAGTTGAGAGATTCTCTGGCTGACCTTGCACCCACTCGGCCAGTGCGTGGTTCGATCTCTCTCGACTCCTGATGCTTGCGAGTTGCCATCCCGTCACCGCAACGACGAGAACAACCAGGGCCGCCCCGAACCAGATCACATCTCCAGCCTACGAGCCGGAATCCACCCGGAGTGGAGTGTCCCCGAACGCCGGGTTGGTGAGGCATTTTCGAGCGGGGGTAGATCCGTCAGTCGCCTGACGGCCACCAGCCGTTGCCCCAACCTCGGCTTGGATCTGGGCTATCCCGATCCAATGAAGCAGTCCCGACCAGGCGCATGATTGCCCGACCCTCGGAAGTCCTGTTGAGCTGGCGACTGTTTCCAATCGAGAAACAGTTGAATGCGTTCGGGTTGTCTCCTGCCATCGCCAGCAGTCGGCTGATCGCTTCCGAGAGTCCTGCGCCGCTCTCGTAGAGGCGGCGGGCTTCCGCCAGGATGTCAGCCTGAAGTGCGGCATCGCCACGTCGTCGTCGTGTCACGAACTTGCCCACGCCAGGAACGGTACTCGCCGACGCTCTCGAAGCCCTGGGTGTCTCCTATCGGCTCAAGGACATGCCCTGCACGGATCTGGGGTGGACTCGGTCTCACGTCGCCGACAAACTCAGGCTCCAGGGGGGCCTTGCAGAGGGGGGTAGAGGCTGTCTTGAATTTCGAGGAACTTGATGGCGTTCTCATTGCACTGATCGCAGATGAATACCGTCCCGTCGTCGCTGAAGGCGCCGTCCGACTTCATCCGCTGGCACACCCCGCATCGTTGAAACTCAGCGTCCATCACGCACGCCTCCGTTGTTGATCACCGTGGCTCGGCCTCAGTTGATTGGCGGACGCGAATGTCCTCTGTCTGAAGCCGACCCGCCGGTGTTGGCTGGTTCTCCCAACTGTAGAAGGAGAGCCATGTCTGTACTCGACTCAGATTCGACCACGCTGGCCACCATCATCGAGGATCGCGGTTTCGATGAAGCTCAGGTGGCAGCGGCAGCATTCCTCGCCCGGTACAACGGGCGCACGCTCAATGCCTACCGCTACGACCTCCGGACCTTCTTCCAATGGGCCGCTGACGCGGGCCTCGCCGTCCTGGAAGCCAAGCGACCCCACATCGAGCTCTACCGCACCGCCATGGAGCAGAAGGGACTGGCCCCGTCGACCATCGACCGACGGCTGTCGACCATCTGCGGCTTCTACCGGTTCGCCCATATCGACGGACGGGTGAACGCCAACCCTGCTCAATACGTCCGGCGCCCCAAGGTGCACCCTTCCGAGGGGCGGGGACTGGACCGCCGGGAGTTCGGCACGTTCCTCTTCACCGCCGAGCGATTCGACAGGGATCATGCCGCTCTGGCCGTGCTCCTCGGGCTCAACGGGCTTCGGGTCAGTGAGGCATGTGGAACCAACATCGAGGATCTCGCCTTCACCCAGGGGCACCGGACCCTCCGGATCATGGGGAAGGGGAGCAAGCCTGCGGTGATCCCGCTCGTCCCGAGGGCCGCCCGGACGATTGACCTGGCCATCGGCGAACGCACAGACGGCGCGATTCTGCGTCGGAAGGATGGAGCCAGGCTCGATCGGCGAACCGCCCACCGCTGGGTGCGTTCAATCGGCAAGCAAGCGGGGCTCACCGCCGTGTATCCGCACATGCTCCGGTCCGCCTTCATCATGGCCGCACTCGATGCGGGCGTTCCTCTTCGTGATGTCCAGATCGCCGCTCGCCACGCGGATCCAAGGACGACCACGGTCTACGACCGCAGGAGGGAGAACTTCGATCGTCACGCGGCCTACGTCGTCGTCGCCTTCGTTGCCGGCGGGTAACAGGAACGGGTTGCATCCCACTCCGGGACGCACTGACCGATGGTGTCTTGAGTCGGGATCAGGCCGTGCGCACCGTCACACTGCGGCGATCGGCGATTGAGCGAGCAACCTCTTCAACGGACCGTCCAGATCGCTCGGCGGCGACCCGCATGTAGAGAAGAAACGCGAAGAACGAGTAGACCCACAAGTCATCGGCCTCCCACCACGCGGCGTCATCGAGGAGGTCGGGATACACGCCCCCATGGATCATGGCGGCGGCAGAGATGGCGTACTTGCTCTTGAAGTGCTGCGTCTTCCCGGAGAACGGGTGGTCGGAGAGAAACCGCTCCCGGATTCCCTCGGAGTCGATGGGATCAGCTGGCGTGGCGCCGGACTCCTCGATTGCGTCCGAGGCGAGTTCGAGGAGCTCCTCGGCGGGAAAGGTGTTGTGCCGTATGTGAAGGGCGCCGAGCTTGGAGAGAATCGCCTCGGACTGCTCACCGGATGCCAGACCGGCGAGGGCGATCCGAATGGCATCGCTCCGATTCTCTGGTGTGGGCTGCTTGTTCGGCGCCATCGTCTCAACGGTAGATCGAAGTGGCTGCGCCCGCAGATATCGTCCTCGAGCCGGCGTTATACATGTAATCCGTGTCAAGCCAACTCCTCGGTCGCTCGGTTGACGAGGCTCTCGTAGAGCATCTCCCGGTCGGCCTGTCCGTGCTCCCGGGCGTGGTTCCGCTGACGGAGCAGCACTGGCACGAACTCCGGTCCGGTCTGGAAGAAGGCGCAGCGTTCGCAGGCTGACTCGATGCGACAGTCGAGCTCGGCCGGGCGGGTGCACAAGCCGTTGCCGAGCATGCGGTCGTACTCGGTTCGGAGTCGCTTCATCGCCGAGGTCTCGCTCTCGGCCGGAGCTCCCGTCGAGGTCCCCGTTGTCGCATAGAGCGCGTCGACCTGCTCCATGACCGAGGCGTACTCGTCCGCCACCACCCGGTTAGCGATGCGGGCATAGACGAGGGTCATGTCCATCGAACGGTGGCCGAGGAACTCAGCGATGGTCTCCAGCCGCATGCCCCGGTTGATGGCCTGGGTGGCCAAGGTGTGACGGAGCTGGTGGGGATGGGCGTGGCCGATGCCCGCTCGTCTGGCCGTGGTGGCCACGATCCGGTGGACGGTCCGTCGGTCGAGCGGCTTGTGCTCGTCGGCCATCAGGCGCTGTTGGGCCCGGATGTGGACGTGGTTGCGCGTCGTCCACTCCTCCAGCAGCGGGACCAGCTCAGGATGGAGCGGGATGATCCGGTCGTTGCGCAGCTTTCCGACCGGGATGCGCAGCCAATGAGCCTCGTCACGCACGATGACGGCATCGGCGGCCAGTTCGCAGAGCTCGGTCGCCCGCATGCCGGTCCGGGAGAGGAGCTCGACCACCAACCGGTAGCGGGGCAACCGGTGGGCCTTGGCTGTCGCCAACAGCTTGGCGGCGTCCTCGTCGGAGAGGAACTTGGGCAGCGGCTCGGGCCGGGGCGGGATGTCCCCGTGCAGGATGGGATTGCGGTGGTGGGCCTCGGGCCAGTCCCACTCGATGAGGCGCTCGAAGAAGATCCGGATCATCCGCAAACGCTGGCGTTGGGTGTTCTTGGCCAGCGTCGGTCCTTTGCAGCCGGGTTGGGTGGCGAGGAACACCTTGTAGTTCTCGACATGGGTGCGGGTGATGTCGGACACCGCCACCACCTCGGTCTCGGCCACCAACCACCGGGCCAGCTGGCGCAGGGTGGAGTCGGCCACATCCACGCTGCGTGGAGCGAGGAAGGTGGTGAGCTGGACCAGGTAGCGCCGCATGGTGGCGGCCAGCTGAGGTGCCTGTGTCGACAACACGGCCCACTCCCGGTGGGACTCGTCCTTCGGGATCCAGGGCTCGGGCAGCGCTTCGGTGATGCTCACTGGGCCACCCCCGCCATGGCCAGCAGCTCGGCTGCATGGCTGTCGACGGCCGCCATCGCCTGGTGGTATTCGTGAGCCAGCCAGTCGTTGGTCAGATGCAGGTAGATCCGGGTGGACTCGATGGAGACGTGCCCGGCCTGGGCCTGGACAGCCTCCAAGGCCATGCCCGCCTCCCGCAACCGGGTGAGGCAGGTGTGGCGGAGCTGATGACAGGTGGCCCGCTCGAGCCCGGCCCGCTGGCGGGCACTCAAGAAAATGGTCTCCACTCCTTGGGCACTCAGTCCCTGACCCCGGCTCGGACCCTTGAGGGTCACGAAGACCTGGTCCGTCGAGGCATCCTTCGGCCGTTCGTTGACCAGGTAGTCACCCAGCTCGGCGAAGAAGGCGTTCGAGATGGGCACCACCCGCTGGTAGCCGCCCTTGCCCTCGGCGACGAACACCGACCGTTCGGCGACCTGGATGTCCGACAGCCGCAGTCCGAGTACTTCGCAGCGACGCAGGCCGCCCAGCACCATGGCGAAGACCATGGCCCGGTCCCGATGCGTGCGCATCGCACCCACCAACGCGTCGACCTCGCCGGGCGACAGGATCTTTGGCAGCGTGCGAGGCACCCGCACCAGTGGCACCGTCCGGACCCGACCACCGCGCCGGCGGGTGGAGAGCCCCTTCGGCACCGGGTTCGTCTCGACCGTGGTGTCGCCTCGGGCCACCAGATACGCGTAGAAGCCGGACACCGACGACAGCCGGCGGGCAATGGTGCGGGCGGACAGCCCCGACTCGCCGTCGGACAGCCGCACCACGGTGCGGTCACCTCGCTGATCGGCCAGGAACTCGAAGACATCGGCGGGGACGACAGCGACCGGGTCCTTGTCGACGACCGTGAAGAACGTCTTCAGGTCGAAGGCGACCGCCCGCAGGGTGTTCGGCCGAGAGCGTCCGGCCACGAACTCGAGATAGGAGTCGACCAGCGGATCACCCAGTCTGAAGCGGGTTTCTCCAGACGGAGAGGACGTGCGGACCAGGTCAGGGAATGAGCTCATCCAGGCATGCTCCCAGTGCTGAACGAAATGCACTGAGATGCCATGAGGATCACATGTGTATTAAGCGATAGGGGGCAGGCAGAGACAGAAGGGTAGGGGCCAGTACACCTTGCGGGCACTAACCTGGCCTCGTGTCGAAGACGCTCCTGTATTGGCTAGGTGGTCTCCTTGTACTCGTCGGCATGGTGGCCACCATTGTGTTCGTCGCCTGGCCGAACCCCTATCGGTCCACCATCGCCTACCTGCCGCCGCCGTCCTGGCATGAGGACGGGATCCGAGTGGCCTTCTCACTGTTTGGCCTGGGACTCTTGTTGCTGGTCGTCACACAGCTGATGAGGTCTGAGAGGTAGCCAGACGGGGCACCACAATCCGGCGACCCGCTCCCGGCGTTATGGGCGACCCATCACAACCGTGACCTTTGCACATACTGGGGCAGGTGTGCGGCGGACGGCACACTTCAGACTGCGCGGCGACGGACGAGCCAAACGGTCACGCCGATGAGCAAGACTGATAGTGCGAAGAGCCAACCACCCTCGATCCACTGAAACGCCCAAAACCGGCTGGCCGGCTGGTAGCTGGTCCAGAACGTGAAGCCGTGCTGCGCCAAACACTGCAAGGGATTCCCCGACGACGACCCATCGCCCTTGCCCAGGCCGGCCTGAGCGGGGCAGTACTGCTGGTAAATGGGATACGACGGCGGACCGGTGAAGACGACACGGCCGCCCCTGCTTCCCCATTGGCTTACGATCCGCGCGGAACCCGGCACGTTGAGTCCCTTGGTGACTAGCGGAGTCAGGTAGTGCATGCGTAGCCACCCACCCGTCGCAAAGGCGAGCGCTCCGCAAACTGCCAGAGTGGTCACGATGGCGGGGACGACTCTACGAGTGAGCACGCCGGCCATGGCGCCGATTGCGAAAGCGGCCAAAGTCCATGCGGCGAAAGCGACGCCGCGCTGCTCAAACAGCCCAGGATTAAGCGGATTGAACGTGGTAAGTGACAAGGACTGATTGCCCGAGGCGACATACGGCTGGTAGTACCACGAGGCCAGCACGCTGAGGGCACAGCTTGCCGTGGCCACCACGGCTCCGAGCGCCACCAACTTGGCGAGCGTCCAGCGCGACCGCCCGAAGCCCTGGGTCCAGGCGTAGCGGAAGGTACCGGCCTCGAACTCGCGCGCAAGCAACGGCGCCCCGACGAACGCTCCGATCAGCGGCGGTACGACCAGGAAGAGCGCGCCATTGGACAGAAAGTTGCCGATGCCATTGAAATGGGCGACCGTGGCAGTGCAGGCTGCCGAAGTCGCCGGATGACAGGCAATCGCAGCGGCGTAGGCGTGGTGTAGCTGAAGCCCGACAATCAGCAAACAGAGGGCCAGCGCGCCGATAAACGCGAACACGCCGATCAGTGCCGTGCGGTGCTGCCGCCAGGTGACCCAGGCCATCCGTCGCCAGGGCAGCGGACGCAGGTCCGCATTCTCATTCACGAGCGTAGATGCGGACATCGTGCTCAGCGCGGTCATCTCGTCACCTCCGCTGGGTCGGAATCCCAATTTCTGACCGGACCAGGCAGAGCGGCGGTTGCGGGCTCGCGCAAATAACCCAGAGCGAGCTCTTCCAGGCCGACTGGATGCGCCTCCCAACCCGGCGGGACCGGATCGTCCGCGGTTGTCCGAACCAGCAGGTGCGCCTGGGCATCGCCGCTGGCGATATGCACAATCGACCGTGGGTCGTACCGACTGGTCTCGGCGGTCGGGCCGGTCAGCACTCGGTGTCCGTCCAGCAGATCGTCGACCTCGCCGGCCACCTGGATGCGGCCCAAGGACATCATGACCAGATAGTCGGCCACCCGCTCGAGTTCGGCGAGCACGTGTGAGGACAGGAGCACGGACACGCCGTCGTCAGCCGCCGCCGTCAGCACCGTGGCCATGAAATCGTGGCGGGCGATCGGGTCGAGCATTGCCACCGGCTCGTCGAGCACGAGGAGGCGCGGTCGGCGGGCCAGCGCCAATGTCAACGCGAGCTGCGCCTGTTGCCCGCCCGACAGCTTGCCCGCCTTGCGCTCTTGCGGGATGCCCAGCTCGGCCAACCGGGCCTCGGCGTAGGCCTGGTCAAACCGCCGGTTGAGATTGCGGGTGAGATGCAACATGTCGGCGGCCGAAAGGCCTTTGTACAATGGCGTGTCTTGGGCGACGAAGGCGATGCCGTCGAGTGCCGGCAATGAACCGGCGCAGTAGCCGCCGAGAACGCTCAACTCACCGCTCGTCGGTGTTGCCAGTCCGACCGCGAGATTCAGCAATGTCGACTTTCCGGCACCGTTCGGTCCGACCAGCGCGACCACGTGCCCTTCGGGGATCGCAAGGTTGCAGTCGTGGAGCGCTTTGGTCGCTCCATACGACTTGCCGAGGCTGTGAGTCTCGATGACGTTCATGCCACACCCTCCGTTTCGCCGCTTGGCGCGCTGGGGCGCGACCCGCGGTGACGCTCATAAAAATCCCGCAGCTCGCTTGCGACGAGTGCCGCAATACCGCTCTCGTCGAGCCCGGCCGTGTCCGCCTTAGTCAGCCAGGAACGTAGCGAACGTCGAAGCCCGGTCAGCTCGGGGAGCGCGACCTGACTAAGAGTGGCCAAGATGAATGTGCCCTGGCCCGGACGCCCCACGATGAGACCTTTGTTTTCCAATTCTCGGTAAGCCTTGGACACCGTGTTTGGGTTGATGGCCAGCGAGGCGACGACATCCCTGACCTTGGGCAGCTGGTCGCCAGGCTTGAGGTAGCCGAGTCGCAGCGCGTGCTCGACCTGATGGACGAGCTGGAGATAAGTCGGCACTCCTGAAGCGGGGTCGAGCCGGAACTCGATTGGTGAGATCTGAGCGCCTACCCGGTCGTCGTCCCCCTGTCCTATTACCATAAGACAACCATATAGCTGCTGGCTAGTGATGTCAACGCCAGGGCCCTGATGCACCGCCTCCGTCTGCGAGCTGTTCGACTCTGAGGTCGCTCTCAGAGCGCCACGGAAAGTTCGGTTGCCCCACTTTGACGTCGTCATATCCAAGTGAGGCATGCCTCGGAGGTGCCGGTCGGTGACGCCCGATAACCGTCCCGCTCCCGGCGTTCGGGGGCAGGCTGGTGCTTTAACTCCTGCTCGCACCTTGCCCTTGCCGTCTCGCTCGGCGGGCCGATACAAGAACGGCGGCAATCAGCGAGGCGATCCAGAGAGCGATCGAGGTGAGGACCATGGTGACGCATCCGGTGACGAACCTCCTCATTCCGTTTCCAGAGCTGAGCAGCACCCCCAAAGCAAAGGCAATCGCCAACAGGCCGACGCTGATCGTCCAGATCGCCCTAGAGAGGCGCTGACCCGAGGCCAGGCGACGGGGTTGCTTGTCGTCAGCTTCAGCCTGGGCCACCGTCGTGTCCTTTGTGGCCACCGGAGTAGTAGTCGCGGAGTTGCTCAGCGGCTTGGACCTGGTCGGCACGGGTCTCGGGGGTATCAAGGCTCGTTTTCCGCAGAAGCCAGAAGCTAACGATGATGAGTCCGATGCCGATGATCACACCGATCCCTACCGCCCACTGCACAAGGACCGCTCCCAACACACCGCAGCGATACCCGGGATGGCGTCATCCGAATCCTTGTTGTGACAGACGAAGTTGTGCAGTTGTGATGGCACCCATCAAATGAGCTGTCCACATGCCCCGATGTGCCGAATGGTGACAGCACGACGCACCGCAAGCGGCCTCCGGCCGATGAGCGACCACGACCCGGCGTTCGGGGGCACCCATGCGTGCGGTCGCCCTACAGATCACGCATCCGGGAATGCACGCTGAACACCCTTTTGGAATGTGCGGGCCACAATCATGAATAGTGTTGACCAGAGAGCCACGGCGAAGATCACGCCAGCGAGAACGACCAGAACGACTTGTAATACACCGTTGGTGGCGTAGGCCACAATGGCGATAGCGGCCGATACGACGAACATCACCGCATACGCCGACAGAAACCTCCGCATGGCAGTGGCATCAAGCGGCTGAGGAGGTTCACCGAACGGGTTGTAGTCGGAATCCGGCTCGATCCAGTGTTGGGGCTTCACGATCTGCTGGTCGCCGTTGGCAAATGTAAGTTCCCAGTCGGAGTCGGGCTCATCGCCTACCCGGGACAACTGAGCGCCATTTAGGGTCAGAACCATCGCCGCCTGCGTGTGGTACTCCGCAGGCCCATCGGCGAGAACAGCGATCATTCCCGGAACCGACGAGGGGCCGAGCTTCTCGGCTGCCTTCCAGAACTTCGACTGATTTTGCAAGGAATGCCTGGCGATCCACTCCTCGGCTTCCTGGCGAGACATCCCGGCGTTGTCCACGTCTCATTGTCGCATGAGCAGGCGCCGCTGGTTCAGGCTCCAAATGTCGTCCCACCCAACCGGCAGCGAGGATTGACGTAGCCCGCTGACGGTCCACCATCTCGAAGCGAGAAGTGGTCAGCGTGTGGGTGAATGCCCGAGCCAGGTCTGACTCTTCTGATACCGGCTGACGTCCTTTCGGACTGTCCTGAAAACGATTCGTCGGCCTGGCTCGGACACTCATCCGGCACCAACCGGTTGGACGGAGTGACCTCATAGGAGCCTGCCTCACAGGCCCATCGCTGTCCTGTCCATCGTCCCGGCGGTGCGGTGCCACCCACCCCAAGCGAAAGGAACAGATGACGATGACCACTATCGCGCGCGGCATCACCGGAGGGGTCGACACGCACCTCGACACCCACGTGGCGGCCGCCCTCGACGAACGAGGAGGCCTGCTCGGCGTCCAGAGCTTTGCCGCCACGGGCGCCGGTTACAAAGAGCTGCAGCTCTGGCTGGAGGGCTTCGGCACCGTCGAACTCGTCGGTATCGAAGGAACCGGCAGCTACGGGGCCGGGCTCACCCGACACCTGTTGGGCCAAGAGGTCGCCGTCGTCGAAGTGGATCGACCGAACCGCCAACGCCGTCGTCGCACAGGCAAGTCCGATCCCGAAGACGCCGTGGCCGCCGCCCGGGCCGCCCAAGGAGGAGACGCCACCGGATCGGCCAAGACCAGGGACGGAAACGTCGAGGCCATGCGGGTATTGCGGGTGGCCCGCAGCTCGGCCAGGCGAAGCCGGACCCAGGCCATCAATCAGATGCGCAGTCTCATCTCGACCGCTCCCGAGGAGCTCCGGGCCGAGCTGCGGGACCTCTCCATCTACAAGGTGCTCACCGTCTCCAGCGCCTATCGCCACACCGGACGGACCGACGTTGCCGGAGTGACGAAGATCACCTTGCGCACGCTGGCCCGACGGGCCATCTCCCTCGAAGAGGAGGTGAAGGAGATCGACCGGATGCTGAAGTCCCTTGTTGCCGAGACCGCCCCGGAACTCAGTGCCATCGACGGGGTGGGCACCGATGTGGCCTCGGCCCTCTTGGTGGCTGCAGGCGACAACCCCGAGCGGCTGAAGAGCGAATCCACCTTCGCCAAGCTCTGTGGCGTGTCGCCCCTCGACGCCTCGAGCGGGAAGCACCAACGTCATCGACTCAACCGCGGAGGGGACCGTCAAGCCAATGCGGCACTGTGGCACATCGTCTTCACCCGAATGGTCTGTGACCCGAACACCCGGGTCTACATCGAGCGCCGGATGAAAGACGGGAGGACCAAGAAAGAAGCGATCCGCTGCCTCAAGCGCTACGTGGCAAGGGAGGTGTTCGCAGCACTCCCACGCTCAGAGTTCTCACTTGACAGTCCATAGGAGCATCGTTTCGGGAGACTGCGCGCTGAACAGAGCGGCTGCCAAGACGGTAGGACTAGAGCTTTGTTGAAATCGTCGAGAAAAGGCCCGAGGCTGTGAGCGCCGAAACCACTGTCTGCGCATACGCCGCAGTTCCCGTGATGGTGATGTCGAATGTCTCCAATCCTGCAGCGGGAACGTTCGGATCTGAAAAGACCCTATTCACATTCGCCAAGACGCTCGAGAGTTCCATCTGCGTTGTCGACGCCTTGGTGACGGCCTCAACGATGTGGTAGCTACTTATCCAATTTGGTACAGCCTCTTGTGCCACAACGCTGACAGGGGCGACAGGGTCGAACCACTGCGCGGTAGCCCCATATCCACCGCCCTGGCCGTAGATGGGGGCAGAAGGGCCCCCTATGAAGTCTTGGGCCGCCGTGATCAAGACCGGAAAGTTCAAGTTGCGTGCCTCGAGGATCGCCGCGCTCTGAGGATTCAAGATCACTGTGGGAGGCGATGAGGTCTGGGTCACGCCGTCTTTTGGGTTGGTTATGACGTCTGTTGGCGCCGTAAACGCAAGTCCCGATCCGCCAGTGTGGCTGGTCATGTTGCCAAGTGTGATGACCCCGGGCAGAAGAGCCATGGTCTGCAACATCTCTTGACCGAAGCCAGGCCACTGTCCCCTTGCCGGGCTGACCAGTAGCACTGCCAAGCGCTCGAAGGCCGCCTGGTTGGCCGGCACTCCCATTGCGTACTGATCGAGGGACTGAATTCCGGTGGTGCTGGCCTGGAGCTTTGCCGCCAACGCTGTGGGATCGTGCGGGATGCCCGACACATCAATCGGAGCGACGGACAGTCCGACGTCATTTGTTGCTTCCGCTCCTGCAGAACAGTCCGTGGCGGGCTGGTTCGTCGGCGTATCGATCAGCCCGAGTGCGTTCCATGCCTGTGCGTTGGCGGCATCGGAGAAAGTAGCTGAACCGAATCGCTGAGAAGTACAGATCGTTCCGCTTGCATTCGACCATTGTCCAAGAGTGATCGGGATCGACGCTTGGACTTGAGTCGACGGAGTGCCTCCAATGGATGAAGAACCGCTGGTGACGGTGGCGGACAGGACTCCTTGGGCCTGGTACTGATACCACTCGTCTGGATGTAAAGGGGGAACGGGCTGGACGACGTCGGCGAGTCGAGAAATCTCCGCTGCAGCGGCCTCAGATGGCGTGACTTTGGAGGTAGGCACCACCTGAAAGATCAAGACCGCAACTGCGGCTGCCGCAGCCACCGTGGCACCAATGCCCCATCGGGCGAGCCGGGACCTGCGCCCACCGAGCGGTAGGGCAATAGGCAGTGGGTCCTTTGGACATTTCAGTCCCACCTCGAGGGCGATGGCGTCTTCCAACATTGACCGAGCCACGAGGAGCTCGTCCGCTGGGACGTCGGCACCGTTCATGTAGTCGTGCACAAGATCGAGTTCGGTGCTCACTGTGTTCCTTCCGTTGTGAATGTCGCCGGTTCAGTCGGCAACTCTCCATCGAGGTATTGCCGTGGACTGCCAAGCAGTTCCCGTAGTTGGCTCCGACTTCGGGAGAGGCGCGAGCGAACGGTGCCAACGGGAATCTCCAGCGCGGCTGAGACCTCTTCGTAAGTGAATCCGGGACCCGCTACGAGAAATAGGACGTCAAGTTGGGCCTCATCCATCTGAGCGAGTGCTTGCGCAATGAGCCCCTCTTGGGTCGAGAAGAACACAGCCGACGTTGCCCCTTCGCTGTGGTCTTCGGTTATGGCGCCGCTCGGGGCGATGACGCTCCCTTTCTGTCTCCGCTCCTCAGATCGCCAATAGTGGTGCGACAGATTCGTAGCTATCCCGAACAGCCAAGGCCGAGCGTCAGCACGGCGAAGGTCGTAGGTGCCACGCTGGCGAAAAGCCGTCGCAAAGGTCTCACCCACCAGGTCTTCCGCGTCTTGCCGACCAACCCGCTTCACGAGGTAGCGGTGAACGGGGGCCGCATGACGTTGAAAGAGGGCGGTGAACGCTTGTGGATCGACCAACGAAGCCTCAATATGTTCTGAATCCGTTCTCACGGTCGGATCGACGTGGCCCATCAACTGAGTATTGCCCGCTGGGTTGAAACGAGTTCCCGGGGGTTCTGGACATCACCCGCCCAACCGAGGTGTTGATCGTTTCCGACGGTGATCGACGATCAGCCTCCAAATCCCCATCAGAGCGGGTGTCCTGCAACGCAGGCCCATTGACGCTGGTACGAAGCAAGCGGACTCACTCCCAATTTTCGTCTTGCCGATGGCGTCGCTGACCCACATGTGCCGGTAGGGGACGCTTTGACTGGCGTCGTCGCGATATCGGGGTGGCGATGACGGCGAGGTGAATTCTGCCCAACAATTCACCGAACAATTCCGTCCTTCTGCGTCGCAACCCGATAGACGACGTCCCAGCCACTCATCAGCGCACCGGCGTTGCCCTGGGCAAATGAGACAACCCGCTACCGGACGGCACCCAGGGCGACATCCAAGAACGCCCTTTTAATCCCAAGGTGGCGAGATCGAGACTCGCACGGCCCACCAGTTCTTCACCCGGGGAAGGTCGGCACGGAATGCGGGGCAAGGTAACCGCCCACCTTGGAGAGGAGGACGTGTCCAAACGACACATTCTCCGGGGAAGATGCGGTGACCGTGTCGAATACGACTACGGCCACGCCCTTACTGGGGAGGTAGGCGACGGCTCCGGTGAACCCCTGGAGTCCCGGTGATCCCGGAACTATCCACCCGCTGGCGACCGCTCCACCCATCCCGTAGTAGAACGACGGCGTCAGAGGGCCCAAGCCCACGGTGACCGGGGCGAACTGCGTGGCGTGCGATTTCTTCGATAGCACCGAACCGGTGCCTACTGCCTGGGCCCACCGACCCATGTCAGCCAGTGTGGAGGTCATGTCGCCGGTGTACGTCGCCCAGCTCGGACTCCAGAACGTGGCGTCCTCGTAGATCCCCCGTCCTGATGTGTACCCGTGGAGCGTCGGTGTCGGCGTGAAGGCAGTGGTCGTCATCTGGGTGTTGTGCAGCCCAAGCGGCCTCAGGATGTTGGTCGCAATCTGCGTGGCCACGGGCTTCCCCCCCACCATCCCAAGAATTTCGCCAAGCAGGACAAAGTTGGTGTCACTGAAGCCCCAGCTGGTGCCGGGTGCGAAGTTGAGCGGGTGACTTACCCCAACGTCGACCAGCTCCTGTGGCGTCCACATTCGGAATGGGTCAGCGTTGACGGCGTTGACGAATGCCTGATCCTTCACGTAGTGGAAGTAGCCCGATGTACTCCGGGCCAACATGGCAATCGTAATTTTGTCTGCATCCGGGAGCGATGGAAACCACTTGGACAAGGGGTCATTGAGGCTGATCTTTCCCTCTTGTACAAGCTGTAGGAGCAACGTCGTTTCGAAACTCTCGGTGGTATTGCCGATGCGAAAATGCATGTTGGGTGTGGCCACGAACCCTGGATAGGCATTTCCTACCGCGCCCGTCACCACTGGCTTCCCTCGCTGCCACACTCCGAACGTGACAGAACGCAACGAGTATTGGGCTTTCAGGCCGTTGACAATCGAGAGGACGGCGCTGGCACGGCTATCTCCGGCGGCGCCGCAGACGTTCGCGGCAAGACGTCGGCTGCCCGATCCACATGCGGTTGCCGCACCCGCAGAAGTCGAACTGAGGGACACCGCACCTCCCACCACGAGGAGGACGATCGCAACCCCACTCACGGCGAATCGTCTTGCTAGGCGTCCCGGAGCCAGCACCACACTCCTCATCTCATAGTCCTTTCTGCTGATTTGCTCGCCATTCCGACCCGTTTGTTCGAATGGACTTGAGCGTCTTGGGTGGAAAGACCACATCCGCTGGATCGTCCCCAGAGGAAGTCGTCGAAGAACTGATGCGATAATGGTACAAGTATCACTTGATTCGATCAAGTGTGCCTTGACTGAATCTAGTGCTCGGTTGTCGACTAGTTCCCAGCGTGGGTTCTAGTAGCTCGCGGAGCATTGGATTCAGTCACACTTGATTGGATCTGTTTTTGGCGGATTCATGTTGGAGTGGGTCACCCCATGGGTAGATTGCGTACGTGGCCCCGAACCAAAAAATCGCGAAGCCGGCGTCGCGCTACCACTCTCCTCTACGGACCAAACAGGCAGCGGAGACGCGACGATCCATCATCAGTGCAGCCATCGAGTTGTTCGGTGATCGAGGTTGGTCGGCCACCACACTGCAGATGGTCGCCGCTCGGGCGGGAACTTCGGTCGACACCATTTTCTCAACATTCGGGACGAAGTCAGCGTTGATGATGGCGGTCGTTGACGTTGCCATCGTGGGCGATGACGACGACGCAGCCATGATCGATCGCCCAGAATTTGCCCGATTCGCCAAAGGTCGTAGATTCGATCGACTCCGGACCGGCGTGCATTTCACCGTGGGCGTATTTGAGCGTTCGGTACCGATATTGAAGGCACTGCAAGAAGCGGCGGCCAGTGATGAGGCGGCTCGGCATCGACTGACCCAGTACGACCAGGATCGTCGCGACGTGACGGCTGCCGGTCTTGCGCTCATTCTTGGATCCGAGCCACCGGACGATGTGGTCGACGCGGTTTGGGCTCTTGTGAGCCCCGAAGTCTTTACCTATCTCACTAACGGCAGAGGCTGGTCGGTGGATAAAACAGAGGCCTGGCTGGTGCAGATGTGTAGTGCCGCCATCGGAAGCGGCCGCCGCTCACGTGAAAACTGAGCCGTGTTCGCCAAAGGCGGCGATGAATCGATTCAGCCTGAGGCCAGGTCACCCAGATTCGAACCTGGGGGGCTCGTCCCCAGTGAAACCGCGCGGGAAGGCGTCCATATGAAATGCCTCGTGACTACAACGTGACTACAACTCCGGCCTGCGCACAAAGCCTGATCGGTGCTGCGATATCAGTTCAGCTCAGGGTGAGTTTCGGCTAAGGCTGATGAGCCCCGAAATCGAACGGCTCTACTTCTGATCCCAAGCCGGCGAGATCGAGACTCGCACGGCTCACCAGGTCAGCGCACCAGGCCCACCACATGCGGCTGACCGATTCAGGGGCGAGGAGTCGCTCGAGACGCTCAGCGTTCGTAGACGTTCCTCCGGTGGGCCATCCGGAGTACGAGGACAAGTAACTCACCGTCGTGAATCTCGTAGATCACCCGGTAGTCGCCGGTGCGTACCCGCCACTCCCCCGCACCTCCGACGAGGCGGGTTGCCGCCGGCGGCCGGGGGTTATCGGCCAGCAGTTCGATCGCGGCTTGGAGCCGCCGCCTGACTTCCGGGTCGAACTTACGAAGCTGCCGTGTGGCTGCTGGTGCCAGCGAGACCGAGTAGCTCATACCAGGCCGAGGTCCGCCTTGACCTCGGCCCACGGAATGGGCTGCTCACCAGTCGCTTTCATCTCGGCTCGCGCCGCTTCTGCCGCTCTGATGTCAGCCATGTCCTCAGCGAGTTCGAGAATGCCTTCGAGGTCGTCGGCGTCGATGACGGCCGCAACCCGACGTCCGTGCCGCGTCAGGTAGACGGGCTCGTGCTCGGTATGCGCCTGATCGATGATCGCGGCCAGCCGCTTTCGCGCCTCGGTGATGTTGAGTGGCTCGGTCGTACTCATGTACATAGTGTACACATCGCTCCATTTCTGTACATCACAAATGATGCCACTGCCCTGACGGCGAATCCAGGGGGGTGTGCCCCCGGCGTCTAACCCATGACCAACGGGTGAGTACGGACTACCCCTCAAGCGGATTCCCGACGTCATCGCCAACACCGTCCGGCTGAGGTCTCAGACCGTGAACCATGCATCGTCACCCACTGAACCGCTGAAAATGGTGTGATCACCTGACTTCTCATCGCTCCTAGGCCGGTCATGAACCTGCTGCTTCCTGGCCTTCGGGCAGCGGGCCATCGCCTGTCTGGCTTGGGTCGGCGTGACTACACCGTGCCTACAACTCCCGGCCACAGCACGCCAGGCATGATCGGCGCCGGGAACCTCGCACGGCCCACCAGATCCAGAGGCAACGCAACAGGCGGCCTGCGCCAGCTATAGATCGAGACCGCGTAGCTCCCGACGCGAGGCGATGCCGAGCTTTCCGTAGATGTTTTGAAGGTGATACTCGATTGCCTTCCGGCTCACATAGAGCTCCGATGCCGCCTCAGGGTTGGAATAACCCTTAGCCACGAGCACCGCTACGTCCCGCTCACGGTCGGTCAGATCGAGTGAGGATCTGGCTGATCTCCGGGGAGACCGGGCTCCGGCGCGCTTGAGATCGGACTGCACCCGGTTTGCAAATGGCTCGGCGGCGACGGTCAGGAACGCGTCGAGCGCGGTGCGAAGGGTTGCCACTGCCCGCGTCCGGTCGCCTCGTTCCAGTTGTAGCTGACCATGGGCGTGGAGCAAGAGAGTCCTCTCGAGGAACGGATCATCGGGGCCGAATCCATCGAGCGCGAGAGCGAACAACTCGTCTGCCCGGTCGAGTTCTCCCCTCACCCTTGCCAATCGGGCTCGCAATCCGAGGAGCCGGGCATCCATATCGAGACTCCGGGCCGCTGCCCCCGACTCCAGCCCCTCGATGGAGGCCTGGGCACGCTCGAGCTGGTCGGTCTCGATCAGCGCCGCAACGTGGGATGGCCAGAACGTTAGGGCTGCCAGCATCGGTGCCAGGGCGGTGAGGGGATCCAGTGCCTCGATGATCCGTCCGGGTTGACCGCTGGCAAGGCCCAGAGCAGCACCGGCGATGTGGGCTATCGCAACGCCTTCGACGGCACCGAGGCGAGCCGCTGACTCCGCCGCTGCCGCCACGTGTGCCTCAGCCCGTTCAGCGTCACCGCGGTAGGCCAGGATCGTGGCGAGCAGCCCGTGGCACGCCGCTTCCTCGACACCTCGAGGATCGTCGGTGGCGATTCCCAACCCGGTCCGAGCCTGCACGAGCGCCTCATCCCACTCACCCACCGCCAGCAGTGCAGTGCCCAGCTGCCGGTGGGTGCGGGCCAGCTCAACCGGAATGAAGCCACGTTGGGTGAGCGCCACCACGGAGCGCAGGTCAGCCAGGCTGGCTTGGATCCGGCCGGCAAACTGGGCGAGGCTGGCTCGGACAACCAACATGTCCACCTCGTCACCAGGTACCTCGTCGGCGGGCTGTGGCAGTCGCTGGCGCAGCCGAGCCAGGCCGGATACTGCCCCGCGCATATACCCTTCAGCCAGGGCGGCGTGAATGTTGGCAAGCCGCTCAGCGGAGGTGTGCCGAGGCGCCAGAGCAAGGGCCTGAGCGGCAGCCCGAGCGGCCTCAGCTCCCTGACCCAGGGTGATGTGAATCTCCGCGAGCTCAGCCCACGCCCGCGCCGTCATGGCGCGGGTCTCGGGGTCGTCCGCTTCCTCTTCGTCGACCACTCGCTGAAGCCACTGCCGGGCACTCTCTGCGTGGCCTTGGTCCCACTCGAGCAGTCCCAACACCAGGCTGCGCCCCGGCCCCTCGTCGAACGATTCGATGTTGGGTCGAAGGGCTTCGGCGCGACTCAGCTGTCCGCCGTTGGCATAGGCCAAGGCGGCGTCCACCAACCTGCGGTTCGCCTCCGCAGAATCGACACTCAGCGACGAGGCCCACTGAAAGGTTCGCCCGGCCTCGATTTTCCGCCCCTCTTCCAGCTCGCGTCGCCCCTTCGTCTCTAGTTCGACCGCCAGCGTCTCGTCGGCCCCGTCGGCGGCGGCGACCCGATGAGAGAGCGCCACAGCCGGGCTCGTGACTTGGGCAGCGGCATGATGAAGGTCGCGGCGGCGGCTCGGTGAGAGATCCTCGTAGACGGCCTGGCGGTAGAGCGGATGGGTGAACTCAACAGGAGAGCCCGGTTCCTCTGGATCCCAACGGACGAAGCCGGTGCCCAGGAGCTCCTCGAACGGCTCGACCGGGGAACTGAGAGCCGCCAGCCGGGCCACCATCGTCAGCGGGGCGCGCTGGTTGATGACGGCCATGGCGGCAACAAGGGCACGCGCTGGCTCCGGTGTCTCGGAGAGGCGCGCCGTGACCGACGAAGTCAATGACCGTGGGGCGGGAAGATTGCCATCACTCCGCTGGAGATCCGCGGGGTTCAGTTCGCCAAGCAGGGTCCGAAGGTACAACGGGTGCCCCCCGGTGTGGGAACGGAGTCGTTCCACCTGATAGGGAGTCAGATCGATCCCTACGGATGATGCCAACAGCTCCACTTCATTGGCATCGAAGGGAGCCAAGTTGATGCCGAGGCAACGTTCGGGATCGGATCGGAGACGCTCCCACCCATCGTGCAGCCCCGGTCGGGTCGTGACCACTATCGCAACCCGATCCTTGTCGAGCCGCTGCAGGGCCGAGAGGAGCGCCTTCGACGACGCGCTGTCGGCCCAATGCAGGTCTTCAACCACAACCACGAGCGGCCCTTGGTCTTGCCGGCTCGACCATGCTTCGAGGATTTCCATTCCCGCAGAGAAGGTCTCGACAGACGTACAGCCCAACTGCCGGGCGAGCTCGAAGGGTCGCTCGGCAGCAAGCTCGTCGGCCTGGGCATGGGCCACCTGGATCTCCGCAGGGAGGTTTCCCACGACGTGCCGGACGAGCGCCGTCTTTCCTAGGCCGGTGTCTCCCTCCACCCACACCAGCCGGGGATTGCCTCTCGCCATCTCGTCGAGGGCGCGAGCGATCGCTTGGCGCTCAGCGCTTCTCCCGACCAGCTGACCTGTAGTTCCAGGCCTCTCGACCGTGGCCACCCCCAAACGGTAGCGGTGTCCAACGGCCGCTGCCGCTTCCGATCCCCGGAAGCGATCCCTCGACTTGGCGCTGCTCCCGACTACGAACCGGTGCTCGGCACCGGCGGATGCGTCACAGCCAGCCGCTCGTCGGTCACCCGGGAGATGTAGGCGATCAGATCCGGGGACAGGCGGTAGAGACGCTTGTGGTCGTACCAGCCGGTGATGAGTAGGCCGACCAAGACTGCTGCCACGATCTCGAGGCTGAGCACGATCAGCGTGTGGGTAAGGCCCGCGTCCCCTCGTGCCCCGAAGTACAAGACAGCTCGCGCGGCTGTGAGGACCTGGCGAAGCGGTTCCACGTGCCCAACGAAGTTGTAGAAGCCCGGGAGGGCCTGGGTGGGAACCGTGCCGCCCGATGACGCCAACGAGAGATAGATCAGACCGAGCATGGCCAAGAGCTGCCCAATCGACCCGAACACCGCGAAGAGCGTCAGCGTGACACTCGCCACCATCAGCGAGGCCAGGGACAGGACGGCCCAGAGCAGGGCGGTGTTGGGTGCGTCCATTCGCAGGATGCCTGCAGCCACACCCACGATGGCTGCGTCGAGGATGGGAATAGCGACGAGAGCGACGGACCACTTCAGGAGGAGGATCTGCTGACGTGCGATCGGGAGTGGTCGCCGCTGCTTCCAGCGCGGTCCCAGTTCGGTCGTGGAGTAGCCCAGGGCGCCGTCGAGAGAGGAGTTGACGATGGTCGCACCGACGAAGCCAGCCAGCATCGCCAGTAGCGCCACATAGAAGGCACTGAGCCCGAGCGCGGTGTTTGGTGAGAGTGGCCGGTAGCTCACCGTCTCGAAGCGAATGGGATCGTGCAGCTCCGCTGTGGCGAAAGAGGTACTCCGGGCCGCGGTGGTGCTGTGAGCAACCAGCTGATCTCCAATGGTTGAGGAGATCTGATGGAAGGCCGGAGTCAGCACGCCCGCCGCCAGATTGACGCCCAGACTGCCCAGCCGACTGTTCTCCAACAGCTGCACCGTGGGCTGCCCCGGGCTCATCTCCGCAGCAGGAGGGTCGTTCCCAGCCGCGGCGAGGAGCGAGTCGGTGAAGCCGACCGGAATCAGAATCGTGGCATAGGCACCCCCCCGATCCATCGCCGCCTTGGCCTGATCCAACGTGACGCTCTTCAGCTTCAGCTTGCTACTCACCACGGACGAGCTATGCAACGCCTGGACCACCGTGGCACCCTCGTCGACGTGCTGGCCATTCACACTGGCACCGTTGTCCTGGTTCACCACCATGACCGGTAGCCCGTCCAAGTGCGCTGCCGGATTCAAGACGGCGCCGATGTAGATGAACGACATCAGTACGACCAGCACGAGCGGTATGGCCAGCGGAAAGATCCATACAGATCTCGTCCGCAAGACCATTGCCGCCCGCACCGGCATCGACCGGGCGGAGCCGGTCTCAGCGGCCCCAACCGGACCTGCCCCGACCTCGGGAGTGGTCCCGGCTCCAGCGGTGTCAGCGCTACTGCAAGCGTCAGTGTCGGATTCAGTGGCCACGGCCTGCTCCTGGTTCCTCAGTGTTGTCAAGTGCTGGATGGATCGAAGGCGCCGCGTCAGGCCGCAGACGCTTCGCCGGCAGACAGGCTGGCCTGCTTCTGGCTGTACAGGAGGGCCAGGAGGAGGGCACCGAAGGGAACCACGAGCCTCAGGATGAACTGGCGAGAGTCCTGCGAACCGGCGATGACCAGCGAGATCGTGCCTACGAGGAAGGCCAGCCCCCACACTGCCGACAACCGCCGGTTGAGCTCGTGGAAGCGGGAGCTCTGCCACACCCGCTCGGGCGCCTGCTCTCGTGCATAGGGCTCGGTGAAGGGCTTGCCGACGAGAATGGAACCGAAGACGATCAGGGTGAGCGATCCGTGGGCCACCGCCTGTGCGTACCGCCCCCAGGTGGCGATGTCACTTGGGTGAATGGCGGCCAGGAGCACAAGCAGACCACCGAAATAGACGGTGCCGATGACGTCGAACATGTGGGTGCTGTGACGGGTGATCGCCCTCACGAGGACGACCAGGGCAACCGCCAGACCGATGGCAGCACCCCAATACACCCCGCCCACGCGAACGCCCAAGAGGAAGGCAACCCACGGGGAAAAGCTCCACATCAGATTCTTCATGACGACTCCTTCTCGGTTGTGCCGGCCTTTTGACCTGGCGTTTCGGCGCCGACCTGATAGAGGCTCTCGATCAAGGCCAGGAACTCGAGGTTTCCCGAGAAAGGACGGGCCTGGGATTGCCCAGAGGCCCTCACCGTTCCTTCGGCCCGTCCGTCCTTGCCTTCTGAGATCTCCACGATGATCTGCACATCAACCAGGTTGAAGGATCCGGATGCCCAGCGCCCTAGGGAGACTCCCCAGAACTTCGTCGGGCAGTGGTTGTCTCCGAGAACTAGGGAGTCTCCCTAGGGCTACGGGTACCCAGAACTCTCACGATGTGCCCATGGAGTCCTCCGGGAGCCGGTTCCATCGCGACCACCGAAGACTGGAAACCGCCGCCGTGACTACAACGTGACTACAACTCCCGGCCAAAGCACGCGAAGTGTGATCGACGCTGGGCCTATCAGGGCAGTCGACAGCCACCAATGGTGAACGCCGATGAGCTCTGACATCGACGAGCTTTTACTTTTAATCCCAAGGTGGCGAGACCGAGACTCGCACGGCCCACCACACGCCATGACAAGCATCGACCGAAACTCGACAGGCCCACCACCGATGCACTCATCTGGGAACGACCGTGATCGCGCAGCGGGAGCCGGGTGCCCGGCTCAGTCGAGCATCCGCTGTCAATAGATTGCAGTCCAACAGTTCTGCGAGCGCTACGTATGAGGCGTCGTAAGCCGACAGGTTGTCTCGGAGCTCCCAGACGCGATCCAGGAATGAGAAGACCGGGTACCGCGTGATCCCCAATCGGCGCCAGGTGTCCAAGGCGGTCCACCCGGAATCTGCATCCAGCCGCTCAGCGGCGACCCCCTTACGAAGACCGCTCGCCACCTCGGAGTCGATGAGGTGCGGGGCATGAATCTGTTCGGTGCCTAGTGCGTGTCGTGCCGGACCGTCATTGAGAAGCGCAGACAGCGCCGCCGAGGCGTCGACCACGATCACCGAGCAGCTCGTTCAGCATCGGTGTCGCTGACGATGGTCGCAACCTCAACATCAAGATCAGGGAGGGAACCGAGAAGTGCCGGATGATCCGCTCGGCGCGACACTTCGGCGAGTTCCCTTACCGCCACTGCTCCAACAGAGGTCGCGTCTCGAGCAGCGAGCCGCTCCAGCCTCTCAACGACGACATCCGGCACATTCCGCAGGTAGAGAGTCCTCATGTCTCAGTATGCTATCAAATCAATCGCATATTGCAATCATTCCACCTGACCTCGGCACGCAGTCGGTCAGGGCTTCTCGCCCTGGCCAATCGGCAGCCGACAGGAGACCGCCAACGTCAGCTGAGCTGGCGAACCCTGATGGTGTCGACGTGCTGCTGGAAGGCAATTGCCCTACCGTCGTCCATCGTCCACACGTGGGCCATCTTCACCACCGCCGGCTCTCCGGTGCTCTTGTGCTTCCAGCGGTAGGTTCCGAGCATCACCACGGTGTCACCGTCTGCGACGAACTGTTCGGTGGGGACCGACATAGGTGCCAGCGAGCGGAAATCCCTCGGTCTCGGTCCACTGGATGTCGTCCGCCATAACGCCGAGGGCGGCCGGAATGTCGCCGGTTGCGAAGCTCGCGTAGGCGGCTTCGTTCAATCCCAAGGTGGCGAGATCGAGACTCGCACGGCCCACGAGATCACCAGTTCAGAGGGCGCTTTTGGGCCGACAAAGATCGCCCTTGCTGTACCGGTAGGGGACCGACAGTCGGATGGACGGGCTGTGTTAACTACGTTTCCGATCGATGGCTGCCTCGGCTGACTACAAGAGTGTGCGGAGATTTCCCCAATCGAGGTAGATCTCGAGTACCCCAGTTACAACGTCGGCTGGCGCCGTCGCTCGATGCTCCGGTGATTGATGGTCGCAGCCTCGGGCTGCGTCGCCAACACCCGAGCTGGGACCCAATCCCCCCTGTCGTAGTAACCACTCCTTCAGCAGTCGCAGCCGACGACCCAGTCCACCACCCGATTTCCGATGCGTCGTAGGGTGCACTCGGGTCACTCCGGCAGCACAAGGGACGCCGATGCCCACGAGCAAGGAGCGACGACCATTCGCATGGCCAGCCCCCGATGGCTCCCTCGCAAATGGCTTCTCAGCGTCGGACTCTTCATCGGCGCGTCAATCGCAGGTTGCCTACTGGTGGCCACGCACCGCGCCGAAGGTGCACCGGTGACGTCGGTCAACGCGGCGGCCCGGTGCCCGTGGGTGTCTCAGGCTCAACAGGGAAAGACTCCGGCTTCTTCCATGGCCGCCGAGGTCCTTTCACGAATGACCCTGGGACAGAAGGCATCGTTCGTGGTCCTTCGGACAGTTCCGCCACTCGAGAACACCAACCTTGGACTCCCGTCGCTGTGCATCCCGCCGTTGACGCTGACGGACGGACCGAATGGAATCGCCTACAACATGCGTGGCGTAACCCAGCTGCCTGCCGCCATCGGAGTAGCCGCATCCTTCAATCCGTCGATGGCTCGTGCCACAGGCACAGTCATGGGCCAGGAGGCCCGGGCAAAGGGGATCGACGCCGCCCAAGGGCCCGAACTCAACCTCGCCCGGGTGCCGGAGGCCGGCCGCATCTTCGAGGCATTCGGCGAGGATCCGGTGCTGACCGGTGCCATGGGTGTCGCCGGCGTGGAGGGTATCCAGTCCACCGGGACCATGGCCAACCTCAAGCACGTCACGGCATACTCGCAGGAGACAGCGCGCCACATCCTCGACCAGCAGGTTCCCGCCCGAGCGCTGACCGAGATGTTCAACCCTCCCTACGTCGAAGCCGTACAACAGGCCCACGTGGCGTCCATCATGTGCTCGTACGGCTCGGTCAACGGCGTCAACGACTGCGCAGACCCGACCGTGTACGCCGACCTCGCATCGTGGGGCTTCAACGGATTCGTCCGGTCCGATCTCGCCGCCGTGCCAAGTCAGGACACCGCCTCGGCATTCCAGGCTGGTATGGCCCTCATCAAACCTGCCTCCCCCGCCGCACTGGTCCAGTTGGTCCAGTCAGGAGCAATCCCGCTCGGCGATCTGAACCGATCGGTCACTGCCACACTCACCACCATGTTCCGCTATGGGCTCATCGGCCGTACTGTCCGAGGCAAACCGTCGGCCAACGCCATCACCCCGGCCCACACCCAAATGGCGACCACCACGGCCGAGGCATCCATGGTCCTCTTGAAGAATTCTGGCGCAGTGTTGCCGCTAGCGCACAACACCAAGTCGATCGCAGTCATCGGCAGCGGGGCCACCCACCCGATCACATCCGGCGACGGCAGCTCAGCGGTCGTGGCGCCGTTCGTCTCGACGCCACTCGCCGCCCTGCGGTCCGCGCTCGGGCCTACGACTACCATCCAGTTCGCTGAAGGTGGCTTGCGTTCTATCCCGCTCCGCAACGTCACCACCGGTCAGGCCATCTCCAAGCGCTACTTCGACACGGACGAGCCACACCTGCACGGCGGCCGGGTGGAGCCCGGGAAGGATGACATCTCGGTCGTCCTCTCCCCCAACGTGACCAACGCCGTGGCCACCGCCACGACGCCTGGAACCGGGAACTATTGGAGCTCGTGGAGCGAGACGATCACCCCTCGCTCGTCCGGGATCTATCGGGTCGGACTCCACGAGCTCGGTGACACCTGGCTCACCATGAACGGCGCTCCGGTCCTGACCTCGGCCGGACTCCACTCGCCGACTCTGTTGTCCACCGCCGTGACCCTCCGGGCCGGGACCCACTACACAGTCGCCATCCGCTGGTTCGCGGTCGATGGGTACCCCGCCCCCGCCTTCGGAATCACTGACGAAACTGCGCAATTCGACGCCGCCGTGGCCACCGCCCGCCGGGCCTCCGTCGCGGTCATCTTCACCGGTGAGCTCCAGCGGGAGGGGGCTGACCGGTCGCTCGAGCTCCCCGGCGATGCCGACCAGTTGATCGCCGCCGTGGCCGCGGTCAACCCCCACACCGTGGTCGTGATCAACAGCGGCGGGGCGGTGTACATGCCGTGGCTCTCAAAGGTCGCCGGCGTGGTCGAGGCCTGGTACCCGGGCGAGGCGGACGGCACCGCGGTGGCCTCGGTCCTAACCGGTCGGGTCGACCCCTCGGGGCGGCTGCCGATCACGTTCCCAGCGTCACCCAGTGCCCAACCAGCGTCCACCGCCGCCGAGTTTCCCGGGATCGACGCCGACGTAAGCTTCGGTACCGGGCTCGACATTGGATACCGGTGGTATCAGGCCAACGGCGTTGCTCCCCTGTTCCCGTTCGGCTACGGGCTCGACTACACGACGTTCGCGCTCTCGGACGCACAGATCGCTCCGTCGCCCACCCGGGGCTACACCGTTGGGGTCAACGTGACCAACACTGGCTCCCGTTCAGGAGCCGATGTCGTCCAGGCCTACGTGGCCTATCCATCCGGACTCGGCGAGCCCCCTGAGCAGCTCCGCGGCTTCAAACGAATAGTCGTGGCACCCGGACACACTGCCCGTGCCACGCTCGTGCTTCCGATATCGAACTTCTCATCGGACGCTGGGGGGACACCCACCGTGGTGGCCGGCACCTACGTCGTAGGCGTCGGTGAGTCGTCGGCCCACCTGCCGATCCAGCTCCCGGTGGTGGTCCCCGCACAGGCGCCCTGAGGTGGGGGTCGAGTTGGCGAGTGAACTCGCCGTCCTCGTGGTCAGCATGCTCGGAGCAGTCAGGACCTGAGTCAGACGGCGAGGGCGTCGAGCCGGGAGCGGATCATTCCTTTTCGCCGGCCGCTGCTCGCTGCACCTTGACGCCGGTGAAGTCGGGCTCCTGGCGCCACCGCTCCAGGTATCCGACGTAGTCGAGCAGGCTGCCCGAGTAGGTCAGATTCCGGGCCGCCCGGGTGTCGATCGTCTGCTGCTCGCTGTTGTAGAAGCTGGGAGTACAGGCCGTGAAGTAGCGGGCTCCACCGGCGCCGACCCGGTGGAGCACCGAGAGCCATTCGTCCTCGGCGGCCTCCTCAGGCTCGATGACCACGACCCCGCGCTCGACGCAGGCCTCCACGATGTGCGCCACGTGCTTGGCCGACTCCGAGAGGAGGTGCGAGAAGTTCGTGCCGAAGCCACCTTGGACCAGGCTGATCAGCAGCAGATTGGGAAACCCGCTGGCCAGCACGCCGTGCAGGGTGTGGGCACCCTTGGCCCACCGCTCCGAGAGTGCGATTCCGTCCCGTCCCCGCGGGTCGAAGCCGAGCCGCTGATGGAGGTCCGTGGTGACTTCGAAGCCGGAGGCGTAGATGAGCAGATCGACGGGATATTCGACCCCGTCCACCACCGGCCCACCGGTGGTGAGCTCGTCGACACCTCGTCCGTTGGTGTCCACCAGGTGCACATTGGGCAGGTTGAACGCCGCCAGGTAGTCGTCGTGGAAGCAGACCCGTTTGCAGTGCTTGCCCCAGTAGGGCTTGAGTTTCTCGGCCGTGTCGGCATCCTCGACGATCGCGTCGACCCGTCGCCGGATGGCCTCCATCGTCTCGAAGTCGGAGCGTTCGAGGGCCTCGGCCTCCTCCTCGGTGGCCGGGGCCCGCTGGGTGTCGACCCACATGAGCTCGGTCCAGCCATCGCCCACCAGGTCAACATCGGGTTGGGCACCGGTCACCGCCTGGGTGAAGTTGACGATCCGCTCCTGTTGCCACCCAGGTTCGAGGCCCTGGAACCACTCGGTGTCGGTGGGCCGCTGGTTGCGGACGCCCACCGCGGCCGGCGTCCGCTGGAAGACATAGACCTCTTTGGCCGTACGGGCAATCTGCGGCACCACCTGCACGGCGGTGGCACCCGTACCGATGATCCCGACGCGCCGGTCAGCCAGGCCGTCCATCGGCTCGGTGGGACTGCCGCCGGTGTAGGTGTAGTCCCAGCGGCTGGTGTGGAAGGCCTTGCCTTCGAAGTCCTCGATCCCCGGGATGCCCGGCAGCTTGGCCTTGTGCAGGATGCCCCCGGCCAGCACCAGGAAGCGGCTTGAGAGCCGGTCACCTCGGCTGGTGGCGACCTGCCACCGGAGCGCGACCTCGTCCCATTCGGCTGCGTTGACGTCGGTCTGGAAGAGCGCGTGGGGGTAGAGGTCGAAGGTGCGGGCCAGCAGCTTGCTGTATTCGAAGATCTCCGTGGCGTTGGCGTAGCGCTCGGACGGCCTGAAACCCGTCTCCTCGAGCAGCGGCAGGTACGTGTATGACTCCACGTCGCACATGCAGCCCGGGTAGCGGTTCCAATACCAGGTGCCGCCAAAGTCACCTGCCTTTTCCACGATGCGGAAATCAGTGATGCCGTGCTTGCCGAGATCGACAGCGGTGAGCATCCCGGCGAACCCGCCACCGACGATGACCACGGTAGTGTCCTCGACCACCGGGTCCCTGGTGAATCCGGGCTCGACGAACGGGTCCCGGTCCAGGGCCTCGAACTCATCTACCAACTCACGCCACTGGGCCATGCCCTCGGGGCGCAACCGCTTTTGTTGTTCCAGCCGATATCGCTGACGAAGCTCGTCGGTCGAGAGACCCCCTGTGCCGTCGTCCTGCTTCATGGCTGCCGACCTTCCACTGTGGACCGGTCCTCTCGACTCGGTCAGTCCTGACGGCGCCGATTCTGACACGGCCCTGCGGCTGCGACCGCACGCCTCCCCGGGCCGGGGCGCACCGATCGCAACCTGTGCGGGGCACCGTGGCTACATGGTCGGTGGTACCCGACGGGGGCCCGACAGCCACCGACGCCGGGCTGCCCCTCGCACCGAGAGGTAGGTCCACGACGGGTCGGGCCGACGCTGACCGGTCGTGGCTCGCCCGCGATGCTGCTCTGCACTACGAGCCTGCCCGGACCACCCCTGGTCGGGCCTAGGGCTCTGTCAGATCAGTCCTTGGGACTTGAGCCACGACTTCGCCACAGCCGCGGGCTGCTTCTTGTCGGCCGTCACCTGGACGTTGAGCTTGGAGATCGTCTTGGTGGTCAGCTTGGCATCCAACTTGGCCAAGGCAGCCTTCACCGCCGGGGTGGCGATGGAGGTACGCACCACCGGCACGATGTAGTCAGCCCCCTCCAGGTGCTTGTTGTCGGTCAGGGCCACGAAGTTGTTGTTCACCACGTTGCCATCGCTCGAGAACAACTCCACGACCTGGACCTCGTTGTTCTTCAAGGCGGCGACGCTGAGCGGCCCGGCTTCGTCGGTCGACTTGAATCCGGCGAAATTCAGACCGTAGACCTTCTTGAGCCCCGGCTCGCAGCCGGCAAACGTCGGGCACTCCGGCGGGCCACCGAGCGTCAACTTGGAGGCGTACGGCTTCAGGCTGGACAGCGTGGTGAGGTGGTCCTTGCTCGCGGTGGATTTGGTGACGGCGAACACGTTCGTGTCCAGCGCCTTGGACGCCGGAAGAACAGTCACGTGGGAGGCTGCCAGCTTCTTGTTGTCCGCGGCAATGGCCGTGGCGATCTGATCGCCGGCCGCCTGCGGTGTGCCGCCGTGGAGATAGCCGAGCAGGGACGCCGCATAGTCAGGTTCGATGTCGATCTGATTGTGCTCGATGGCGGGCACCACGATGGCCCGGGTTCCCAGAGCCGGCTCGACCTTGACCGGATAGCCGGCATGGGCCAATACGTCCCCGTACATGTTGGCGACGATCTCCTGCTCCTCGAAGTTCGTCGATCCGATGGTGATCGTCGGCTTCGAGCTGGCTGCTGCCACCCCACCCAGGGTGACTACCCCGAGGGCAGACGAGACCAGGGCTGCGGTGAGCATGAGGGAGCGGCGGAATGACATCGGAAGCCTTTCGTGGATGGGCCCAGCATTATTGACCAATTCGGTCAACTTACAATAGTACGGACGAGCCAACGGTCAAACTGCCGGGCTACTGGCCATGGTCGGGAGGCTACCCCGCGGGGGACGATCCAATCCTGAGTCACGGCGGCGCAGCGGCGCCGGTGTGCACAGTCGTTGCACCACGCCCAGGCCGAATGCCACGAGGCCGGCGAGTGCGGCTACAAGCAGTGCCCCGGCAAAGGCCTCCACGGTGTTGTTGGTGTTGAGCCCGGCGATGATCGGTGTGCCGAGGTCGCTGAAACTCACGTAGGCGGCCAACGTTGACGTGGCTACCACCTCGATCGAGGCCGTCCGTATCCCGGCCATCAGGACCGGAATGGCCAAGGGAAGTTCGACCCGACCCAGGACCTGGCCGCCGGTCAGACCCATGGCGGATGCCGCCTCCCGGACGTCGGTGTCCACCTCTCGGATACCGACGTAGGTGTTGGTGAGGATGGGGGGAATGGCCAAGATGAGCAGGGCGAGGAATGCCGCCAGGAAGCCACCCCATCTAAGCGAGATGGCCGGGATGATGGCGAACAGGGTCAGGAGAGCCAGGCTCGGGACCGCCCGGGCGGCATTGGCGGCGTTGACGGCCACGAGACCGCCCCGACCTGTGTGACCGAGGACCAGACCGATGCCACCGCCGATGACGACAGCGCCGAGCACGACGGCGAAGGACAGCTCCAACTGGTGCCAGACCAGTTCAGGAATGCCACCCGATCCCTTCCAATTGGAGGACGTGGCGAACCAGTCGTAGACGCTGGCCATGAAATGACGGAAGTGGTCCCAGACCTGCATGTCAGATCGACCGCTTACGGCGGGATGTCCGGGTCCACGGCAGAGCCAGGCGCTGCACGCCTACCACCAGGAGGTCGAAGAGCGCGGCCAGCGCTACCGAGAGCACGAGACCCACGATGATCGGCGTGTAGTAGCCGATGGTGAAGCCGTAAGTGATCTGCTGCCCCAGACCACCTAGGCCGATGAGCGCGGTGACCGTCACCAGACCGATCACCGTGGCCCCGGCGATACGGAGCCCGGCGAAGATATAGGGAAGCGCCAACGGGAGGTCGATGCGAAGGAGCGCTGACGTCGGTGTGTAGCCCATGGCAACGGCGGATTCACGAGCCTCGGCTGGAACGGCATCGAGGCCCGCCACCGTGTTCCAGATGAGAATCAGCAAGGTGTAGCCGACCAGGGCGAACTCGGCCGTCGGATACGAGGCCACGTAGCCGGTGATCGGTCCGAGAATGGCGAACAGGGCCAGGGAAGGGATGATGTACAGCGCACTGGCCAGCCCAAATACCGGCACACGAACAATCCGATAGCGCCAAGCCAGCAACGCCAGAGGGATCGAGATGATCGTGCCGATGGCCAGCGCCAGCAGGCTGAGCGCCACGTGTTGGACGAGGTCGGCCCAGATCTGGCTCCACTGGTCGGAGATGTAGCTCCACTGGAAGAAGGGCTGTGCCGCAACCATGGCCTCGACGTTACCGCCGCCGGGTAGGCACCCGACTAAGCCGACAAGACCGATTGCTAACGTGAACAATCATGATCACGTTGGAGGGAGTCTCCAAGTCCTACGGATCCGGCAAGGTGGCCGTCGGCAACCTGAGCCTGGAGATCGGGGACGGCGAGCTCGCGGCGTTGGTCGGTCCCTCGGGGTGTGGGAAGACCACCACGCTCCGCATGATCAACCGACTCATCGAGCCGACATCGGGGCGGATCCTCATCGATGGGCAGGACGTCCTGAGCAAGGACCCCGTCGTCATGCGCCGGGGCATCGGCTACGTCATCCAGCAAGGAGGGCTCTTCCCCCACCGCCGTGTGTTCGACAACGTCGCTGTCGTCCCACGCCTGCTCGGCTGGGACAGCTCTCGGGTCAACCGACGGGTCAATGAGCTGCTCGAGCTAGTTGGACTGGATCCCGGCGACTATGGACGGCGATTTCCTCATGAGCTGTCTGGTGGGGAACGCCAGCGGGTCGGTGTAGCCCGGGCACTCGGCGCAGACCCGCCGGTCCTGCTCATGGACGAGCCATTCGGCGCCGTGGACCCCGTCACCCGTCAACGCCTGCAGAACCAGTTCCTCGAGCTCCAGCGGGAGCTCAAGAAGTCGATCGTGTTCGTGACACACGACATCGAGGAGGCGGCCAAACTCGGCGACCGCATTGCCGTCCTGTCCAAGGGTGGGGTTCTCGAGCAGTACGACACCCCGGCCGAAATCCTCGGCCGGCCGGGGACCCCGTTCGTGGCCGACTTCGTCGGCACCGATCGCGGCGTACGACGTTTGGCCGTCGTCGGTGTCACGGCCGGCGATCTGGCGACACCGCCGTCGGTCTCCCCGTCGTCGACCATGGACGCCGCCCGGGCGGCGAGAAATGGCGACACTGCCAAGACGGCCGTCGTGGTCGACGGAGACGGGGAACTGGTCGGATGGGTTCCCTTGGCTGGCACAGAGTCAGGCCTGGTTGGCGACCACGTCGAGCCTTTCGCCGCGGAGATCCCACTCGGTACGACGTTGCGCGCCGCACTCGGTGAGATGCTCCTGCACGACGTCCGATGGTTGCCTGTGGTCGACCAAGACGACCACTATCTCGGCGTGATCACTCCGAACCGGCTCCACGCGGCCATGCGCCGCTCGGTGGGGGGCACTGCCGTCGAATCGTAGGGGCGTTGGTCAGATCGACCGCCATGAGACTCGGGCCTGTGCTGCCTGCAGTACCGGACGTTACCGCTACTCCCGGTGCTCCACCTCGACCGGGCCCTGGGAGGATCCGGACTCGCGCACAACGGGTGGTGCGTCACCCGGGCTGGGCCGAGGCCGGGTCAGGATGATCTGCACCGACGCAACGATCAGCACCACGACGGTGATGATTCGCTCACTCCGGCCGACTTCCTTGAACACCGCATAGAGTTGGATGCCGATGGCCAGCGCCTGTGCGATCAGCGCCAAGGCGATGGCCCGCATTCCACTGACGCCGGCATGGCCCTCCTCGTCGTGGGCGCCACCCGGCACAGGAACCCACGCCGCGACGGCGATCAGAAGGGCTCCTGCCGTCCAGACGAAGTCGTAGCTGCCGGTGTCGACGACGCCCCGCGCCTCCCTGACGGCGAAGACCGAGTCGCCGATTGTTGTGGTCGCCACACCCAGCCCGATCAGCACCCACATGCGGTCCGGCCGCCAGGCCAGCAGTCCGTAGACGCCCAGGATGGCCCCGATCAGCAGGATGTCCAGTACCGGATAGCTGAAGTCCACGATAGTGGCCAACCAGCCCTGTGCGGTGTGGTCGGCGGCCGGCTCCACGATGAACGCGAACCCTGCGGCGAGGACCACCAGCATCACCGCGAGACCGTCCATCCAGCGATGGAGCTCGAAGCCGCGGACCCGGACCCGGATGAGCTGCACGATCCCGACGATCATCAGCGGGTACCAGGACAACCACAAGACGTCGGCGAAGGTCGGGTATGGAGGGTTCGGAGTTCCACCGAAGGTGATGCTCCAGGCGATGCTGCCCGCACACCAGACGACCATGGCCGATCCGAAGGCCAACCAGGCCGTCCTCGCAGTGGGCTCGAACGCCGCCCGCGCCAGCACCAGCGCCGCCGAGGCCGCGATGACGAAATCACTCAGCCACACGTTGTAGACCGCAGAGGGCCCCCTGAGCCCGACTAGCTCATGGGCGGCTTCCACCACGGTGAGCAGCACCAGGAACACCCAGACGTAGCCCAGCCCGGCTGGGGATTCATACAACTCTCCCTGGGCGTCGACGCGAGGCTGCTGTGGGCTCGGCCGCCATCCCGCCCATCGGGTCACACGAGTGTCCGCTCAGAATCGCCCAGCGTGGCCACCGAACGAGGCCGGGGTGGACGGACAGCACAGGTCGGCAGTGCTCGGGGCTTCCCGACAAGACACCTCGAGCCTCGCCACGACAGATCGGTCGAGCCGCGACTCACCACTCGTCACCGGCGAACGCGGTGAGCGACAGCGTGTTGCCGTCGGGATCGACGAACCATGCCACCCGATCGCCGTTGGGGGAGGTCCATACCCCGTTGTCCTCCTGGTCCATGCCCTCGTAACGGGTGAACGAGACGCCACCGGCTGTGAGCTCGTCGACCGTCGTCTCGATGTCGGGGACCTCCCAGCCGACCACGGTGAACGGTTGGGGTTGGAACTCGGTCACCGGAGTGAGGCGCAACTTGATGCCGTTGGCGTCGACAACGAGTGCGAACGGGGATTCCTCGAGGATGTCGAGCCCCAGCGTGGACACATAGAACGCTCTCGCCACAGCTGGGTCGGTGACCGGGATGAATGCCATGAGGGGTGAGCGTCCGAGCATGCCGAAATCGTAGAGTGCCCCGAACCAGGGGTCCGATGTTCCCTCATGACACGGCTTGGCGGAAGACCCCGGTGGCCCAGGCCAGCACCAACCCGCACAGTGGCACCAATACGGCGAACGCCTGCCAGACCACGGCGCTGCCCAGCTGCCCGACCGCCAGGGCACGCGAGGCGACGACCAGGTAGTACAGCGGATCGAAGTGAGCCAGGATCCGGAGCCACAGCGGCCCGAGGGAGATGGGGAGCAGGACGCCGGCCAGCAGCAGCAAGGGCAGGTTGATGCCGTTGATGATGGCGGCGAAGCTGCTGATGTCCTTGGTGACCAGCGCCGTGGCGGTGGAGAAGGCGGCCATCAGCGTGGCCAGGACCCAAAGCAGCACGGTGAGGACCAACAGTCCGGCCCAGTGGACGCTGAACCCGAATCCGATGCCCACCACCACGACCACCGCGTCGAACACGGTCATCATCACCAGCCCCGAGAGGATGGGGCCGACCAGGATGGCGAAACGGCTTGCCGGCGTCACCCGCAGCCGCTCGACCAGCCCCGACTGCAACTCGAAAATGGTGCCGAATCCCGCACTGCTGCCGCTGGCAAACGCCAGGAGGGCCAGGATCCCCGGCAGGAAGATCTGGAGCACGCCCCCGGTGGGAAAGCCTTTGACTCCAGGGAGTTCCTTCAACAATGGGGTGAACAACACGAGGTACAGCACGGGGGTCGAGAACCCGACGAACAACCACACCGGGTTGCGCAGCATCTGGACGGTGTAGCGATTGAATAGCAGCCCGGTGTCACGCACGACCTTCATGCCGCCCTCCCCGCGTCAGTGGAGGACCCACCATCACGCAGCGACCGGCCGGTCTGGCGCAGGAACACATCATCAAGTGTCGGCTCCGAGATGCTCATGGACTTGACCCCGATGCCCTCGGCGTCAAGGATCCGCAGGATAGCCGGGAGCGCGGCCCCACCATCGTCGACGTAGAGCCGGACATGGTCGCCATCGATATTCGTCTCGCGCACGTAGTCCTGGGTGTCGAGCAGTGCGGCGGTCCGCGTGGTGGCGCCTTCTTCGTTCCGCAGGCTGAGCACGACCGATTCCCCGGCTACCTGGCGTTTCAGATCCCGGGGCGTGCCCTCGACCACGATCTCACCGTGATCCATGATCACCAGCCGGTCACAGAGGGCGTCGGCCTCTTCGAGGTAGTGGGTGGTGAGGAAGATGGTGGCCCCACCGTCACGCAAGGACCGGACGTGGTCCCAGAGATTGGCGCGGTTCTGCGGGTCGAGCCCGGTGCTCGGCTCGTCGAGGAACAGCACCTCGGGCTGGTGCACGATGCCCAGGGCGATGTCCAGCCGGCGTCGCTGGCCACCGGAGTAGGTCTTCACTCGGCGGTCGGCGAACTCGGCAAGGTCGAGGATGTCCATCACGGCTTCAGTGCGTCGCGACACCGTTGCCAGGTCACCTCCGTACAGCCGGCCCTGGAGGATCAGATTCTCCCGACCGGTAGCCAGGTCATCGGCGCCACCCAGTTGGCTCACGTAGCCAACGCGTGACCGCACCTCTTGGGGTTGGCGGGCGACGTCGAAGCCTGCCACCGTGGCGGTACCGGCATCGATCGGGAGCAGGGTCGTCACCATGCGGAGCGTGGTCGTCTTGCCCGCGCCGTTCGGGCCGAGGAAGCCGAAGATCTCGCCCCGGGCAACCGTGATGCTCACCCCCTGCACGGCATCGACCATGCCCTTCGGCGTCCGAAAGGACTTTCTGAGTCCGTCAGTCGAGATGATGTGGTCCATCCGTGCTGCTCCTTCGGGGTCGTGGGTCACCGGTTGTCCTGGTCGTCGCCGCCGTCGCCGATGGGACGCGGCTCCCAGGTCGGGATCGGTTCGGTGCCGGCCGCGTGGATGCCACTCCAGAAGTCGATGCCCTCGAGGGTGCCGTTGGTGATCTCGGCGATGAGCTGACGGACGTAGGACAGCTCGGCTTCACGCAGGACAGTGCGGAACTCCTCTTCCACCCAAAACAAGCGCGGCAGGCCCTGCTTCTCCATGAGCTCACGCAGCGCATGCGCCTGGACCAGCTCGAGCTCGATCCGCTGGGCGCGTTCGGCCAGCAGGTCGGCTACGTCGTCAGGAGGCAGCGCCGGCAGGAAGGACAGGGCCGCCTCGAAGCTCGGATAGTCCTTGACCGGCGTCGAGATGAGGTCCGTCAGCCAGTCGTGCGCTTCGATCTGGCCGGCCTCGGTGAGTCGATAGACCGTGCGCTCTGGGAGACGGCCGGCGCGTTTGGTCTCTTGGGGAGCGATCAGACCGCGCTTCTCTAGCGAGGCCACCACGGCGTAGAGCGAGCCGTAGTTGAGCCGCACGCTCTCGTGCTTCTGGCGCTGGCGCAGCGTGGTGGCCACCTCATAGGGGTGCATCGGCCGCTCACTCAGGCAGATCAGCACGGCCAAGGCCAGCGGATTGTTGCGGTTTCGTGCTCCCATCGGGCTCCTCTTGGCAAGGTACTTTATTTAGAGTACCCGAAGAGGAGTCAGGTGTCTACCCCCACACGCGGCGATCCGGCTGTTGCAGCTCGGCGGCCGGGCAGGGTCAGGCGGAGAACCAGTCGGACCCCGAGAGCAACTCGGTCCTGAACGCCGCAGACGGTGCGGAGAGTGGGAAATCACGCCGGGTGGCCAGCGCCAGGGTCCGACGCACGGACAGACCCCGGACATCCACGATCCGGAGACCCGGCTCGGTCGCCGCGCTGATCCGGCTCACAAAGGCGGCGTGGCCGGTCATCGAGACCATGCGAAGCATGGTGGGGATCGAGCGCAGTTCCATCACCACGTCGACGTCGACGCCGGCGCCGTGGAGTGAGGAATCGATGTGCTGTCGGATGGCACTCCCCGACTCGAAGGCCACCACCGGGAGTCCGTCCAGATCGCCGGCCACCACGACGCGCTGGGATGCCAGAGGATGCTCGGACCGTGCTACCAGGACGATCTCGTCGGTGGCCAGCGGCTCGATGGCCAGATCACTGCGATGGAGCGGGAGGGTGAGGATCCCCAGTTCGAGGTCACCGGCGCTGACAGCATCGGCGACCTCGCTGCTGCCGGCCTCCTTGACGTAGAAGCGCACGCCCGGATGGTCCACCTGGAACGCGGCGATAGTGGCAGGGAGGAGGAACGAGGTGACCGTGGCGCCTCCCCCGATGCGCACCACGCCGCGTTCGAGGTGTTGCTGCTCGATGATCATCCTGCGAACCCCGTCGTAGCGCGCCACGATGACCCTCGCCTCGTCGAGCGCCTGACGACCGAGGTCCGTGAGTTCGACCCCGTGGCGGCCCCGTACCAGCAGCTGAGCCCCGAGATCAGCCTCGAGCTGCTGCAGCCGGCGGGAGAGGGCGGACTGGCTGACGTGGAGTAGTTCGGCGGCGTCGGTGATCGACCCGGCGTCGGTGACGCCGATGAGCGAGCGGAGCAGGGTCAGGTCCACTATGTGATTTTTGCATGCTTTATGCTCTTTAATTGCGCTTTACACAACCAATGCTCGGGCTTACCGTCGGATAGGTGCTCACCGACTACCGAACCCTCGAAGCCCAGCGAGCCGATCTCGGCATCCCACCACCACCCTTGACCGCCAGCCAGGTGAACGGGCTCACCGACGAGCTCGACGGCGCGGACGCCGCCTCGGCACCCGGACTGGTCGACCTGCTCACTTATCGGGTGGCCCCCGGGGTCGACGAGGGTGCCCGGGTCAAGGCGGCGTACCTGGCGGCCGTGGCCCGGGGCGAGCGCACCGCTCCGGCGTTGGACCCTGCCCGGGCCGTCGAACTACTCGGGACGATGCTGGGGGGTTACAGCGTCCCGGTGCTCATCGACCTGTTGGACCATCCCGACCTGGGCGAGGCGGCCGCCACCGCCCTCGGGGGGACCCTCCTGGTGTTCGACGCATTCCACGATGTCGTCGAGCGGGCCAGGGTCGGGAACCGGAATGCCGATGTGGTGCTGGACAGCTGGGCGGGGGCCCAGTGGTTCACCAGTCAACCGCCCGTCCCCGACGCCATCCACCTGACCGTCTTCAAGGTCGAAGGTGAGACCAACACCGACGACTTGTCCCCTGCCCCCCAGGCATGGTCACGGTCCGACATCCCGCTCCATGCGCAGTCGATGCTCGAGAACCGATCGACAATCGTGGACCCCATCGGCCAGATCGATCGGCTGGTGACAGCCGGTCGGCCGGTGGTGTTCGTCGGAGACGTGGTCGGCACCGGTTCGTCCCGCAAGAGCTCGGTGAATTCGCTGCTCTGGCACATCGGTCAGGACATCCCCTACGTGCCCAACAAACGCCGAGCTGGCGTGGTCATCGCCGCGAAGCTCGCTCCGATCTTCGCCAACACCCTCGAAGACGCCGGGGCCTTGCCCATCGAGTGTGACGTGGAGGGGCTGTCCACCGGCGACCACATCGTGGTCCGGCCCCATGACGGACGTATCGAGACACCGGAGGGCGCCGTACTCGCCGAGTTCGCGCTCCGATCACCCCAGAGCCTCGACGGCGTGCGAGCCGGTGGACGCATCCGCCTGGTCATCGGGCGCACCCTCACCGACAAGGCCAGGAGAACGCTCGGCCTGGGCCCGAGCCCCGAGTTCCACCGCCCGGCTCCACCTCGGCAGCGTCCGTCCTACACGCTGGCGCAAAAGATCGTGGGACGGGCCTGTGGCGTGGACGGCATCGCACCAGGGACCTACTGCGAACCCACCGTGTCCACCGTCGGCAGTCAGGACACCACTGGGCCCATGAACCGCAACGAGCTCGAGGAGCTCGGCTGTCTGGGATTCAGCGCCGACCTGGTCCTGCAGTCGTTCTGCCACACCACGGCCTACCCCAAGCCGGTGGATATCGAGACCCAGCGATCGCTTCCCCCGTTCATGATCGACCGCGGGGGTGTGGCGCTCCGGCCCGGCGACGGTATCATCCACAGCTGGCTGAACCGGATGCTCCTACCGGACCAGGTCGGCACCGGCAGCGACTCCCACACCCGCTTCCCGCTCGGTATCTCCTTCCCGGCCGGGTCGGGCCTGGTGGCCTTCGCCGCCGCGCTGGGGGTAATGCCGGTCGACATGCCCGAGTCGGTACTCGTCCGCTTCACCGGCGACCTGCGTCCGGGCATCACGCTTCGTGACCTGGTCCAGTCGATCCCGTATGTGGCTCGCCAACAGGGCCTGCTCACCGTCGGTGGCAGCGACAAGGTCAACGTGTTCGCCGGCCGCATCGTCGAGATCGTGGGGCTCGAGTCGCTCACCGTCGAACAGGCCTTCGAGTTGTCCGACGCCACAGCAGAGCGCTCGGCCTCGGGCTGCACCGTCTCGCTGTCCGAAGAGTCGGTGGCCGCCTACCTGCGGAGCAATGTGGTGATGCTCCGGTCGCTGATCGACGCGGGCTACCAGGATGCCCGGTCGATCGAACGGCGGATTGAGGCCATGGAGCGATGGCTCGCCGACCCCGCCCTGCTACGCGCCGACCGGGACGCCGACTACCGGGCCATCATCGACATCGACCTGACGGCCATCACCGAGCCACTGGTGGCATGCCCCAACGATCCCGACGATGTCCGGCCGCTGTCTGCGGTCGCCGGCCGCCCCGTCGATGAGGTGTTCATCGGGTCATGCATGACCAACATCGGGCACTTCCGCGCCGCCGGCACGGTACTGGCATCCCTGCCGGGCCCGGTCTCCTCCCGTCTGTGGATCGCCCCACCGACGAGGATGGACGAGGCCCAACTGCGGAGCGAGGGCTACTACGCCACCTTCGCCGCCGCGGGAGCCCGCACCGAGCGGCCCGGCTGCTCGCTGTGCATGGGCAATCAGGCCCGGGTGGGAGACGGAGCGACCGTGTTCTCCACCTCCACCCGAAACTTTCCCAATCGCATGGGGAAAGGGGCCGACGTATTCCTCGGATCAGCGGAACTGGCAGCTGTGGTAGCGGCGACTGGGAGGGTGCCGACCCCCGACGAGTACTTCGACCGGCTGGCGTCAATCGACACCATGCGGTCGGAGATCTACCGCTACCTCGAGTTCGACCGGAGCCCGGGCCCGCTGGTCGGCTGACCGGCCCCCACCCGACGGCACCGACCGGTGGCGATGTTGGCGGACTACCCAAGGGGGCGTGCCCACGTTGTATGCCGATTGATGCTCGGCACGATCGGGTAGAACGGGGTGTGCGCCCACAGCGCCTGTGCCGGAAACGAGGACAGAGACGATGGACCAACAGTTCCGCTACGAGATCGATCCGTGGTACCTGCCCCTGATCCTCCCTTTTGGGCTGCATCGCGACAGGGATGGCGTCACCATCGCCGACGACGGTTCGCTCGTCGCCTCGTTCGGCTTCTTCAAGGTCACTACGACGAGGGACAACGTCACCGGCGCCCACATCACCCGTGGCTACCGGTGGTGGACCGCCTTCGGCGTCCGCGGTTCCATGGCCGACGACGGGCTCAGCTTCGGTACCAACCACAGCGCTGGGGTCTGTATCCATTTCGCCGAAAAGGTTCCGTCGGCTCTCCGCAAGAGCGGCCACTCAGCGCTCACGGTCACCGTCCAGGACCTCGACGGACTGTGCCGTACCCTGGGGGGAGATCCCGAGGAGACACCACCAACTACCCCATCGTCTTAGCGCCGTCGATCGACTCACGGAGGATATCGGCGTGGCCGGCATGCTGGGAGGTCTCGGCGATGATGTGCAGGACGACCCGGCGCGCTGACCAGCTCGCTCCCCGTTCGAACCAGGGCTCGTCGGGAAGTGGGTGGGCGACGTCGAGGTCCGGATAGGTGGCGACCAGCTCGTCGGTGTGCTGCGCCACCTCGGCATAGTGGTCGAGCACCGACGCCAGGTGCTCTCCCGGGGCTATCTGGAATCGTTGATTCCAGTCTTCGGCACCCGCCGACTCGGTCGCCGCAGCCATGCCCCGTGGACCGTCGGCGATGAAGGCGGCCCATCCCCGTTCGGCCGCGGCCACGTGCTTGATGATGCCTCCGAGGCAGAGCGCGCTGGCAGTCGGGTGGGCCGATGCTTGGTCGTCCGACAGGTCCCGGACGGCGTAGCGGAGAAAGTGTCGGTGCTTCGCCAGGGTCTCGAGGAGGTCTGATCGCTCGGCGGGGAGGTTCTGATGGTTCGTATCCATGAGCTGGCCTTTCTGCTGGTTCAACTGGTGTACTCGTCAACCTAAGTCCTATTCCGGCCACTTTCTGTCCGGAATAGTGGGACACTGGTCGATCATGGCCAACACCAGCTCGCGCACCTTGCGTCTGTTGTCGCTCCTCCAGACCCACCGCTACTGGACCGGGCCGGCCCTGGCCGATCGGCTCGGGGTGTCGGAGCGAACCCTCCGGCGCGACATCGACCGACTACGCGAGCTCGGCTACCCCGTCGACGCGCAGCGCGGGGTGGACGGTGGTTACCAGTTGGCACCAGGGGCGTCGCTTCCTCCGCTCGTCCTGGACGACGAGGAGGCCGTGGCCCTGGGTGTGGGACTCCAGGCCGCACTGCAAGGAGGGTCCGTCGCCGGCATCGCAGAGTCGGCGGCCCGGGCGTTCACCAAAGTCGTCCAGGTGATGCCGCCGCGGCTCCGACGCCGGGTGGACGCGTTGGCGGCGATGACGGTGCCGGCGGGGTGGGGGCCCGTCGGGCCCACGGTGGATCCTGATGTCTTGCTCTCCGTCGCCCAGGCGTGCAGGGACGTGGAGCGCCTCGCGTTCGCCTACACCGCGAGGAACGGCGTTCACACCAATCGCCTGGCCGAGCCCCATCGCCTCGTATTCTTCGGGAGGAATTGGTATCTGGTGGCCTGGGACCTCCAACGCCGGGACTGGCGGAGCTTCCGACTCGACCGGGTGAGCGGGATCACCAACACCGGGGCACCGTTCCGTCCACGCTCCGTGCCCGGCGGGGATCCGGCAGCATTCGTCCGTGCCGGCATCGACAGCGCTCCCGCCCAATTCGCCGTCGAGGCCGTGGTGCACGCTCCGGCCGAGACCGTGCGGGCGCGTGTGGGACGCTGGGCGACGGTCGACGAAGTCGATTCGAACCGGTGCATCCTGTCGATGACGTCGGACTCCTTGGATTGGCCGACGATGGCCCTCGGGGTGGTCGAGGCTCCTTTCGAGGTACTCGCTCCTCGTCAGCTGCGAACCCAGGTGCATTCCTGGGGCCGGCACTTCACCGCCTCTCCGTAGCGTCCTACAACACCCGAATCTTGGCCGCGGGTCCCTCCACGGGGCCGGCGCGCGGCTACTGGGGTGGTGTGCGCAGCTTGAACTGAGCCCCAGCGGGATCGGCCACGCTGGCGAGCTGGCCGTAGGGGGTGTCCTCGGGGCCAGCGATCAACGTCCCGCCCAGCGCTGCGACCTTGGCCACGGCCACGCCAACATCGTCCACCTGCCAGTAGACGGACCAGTGAGCAGGGATCCCGTCGGGGAGGAAAGCCGAGGCGTCCATGACACCGGCCAGGTCCTCGCCCCCGTCGGGGTGCTGCACCGTGCTGTAGCGGAACTCGTCGGTGTCACCTACCGGCGTGGTGTTCCACCCGAACACGCCGGAATAGAAGTCCAGTGCAGTGGCGTGGTCCCTCGTGAACAACTCGAACCAGCTCGGGGTGCCGGCCTCCTCCAGCACCGTGAAGCCCGGGAAGGTGCCCGCCTGCCAGGCACCGACGGTGGCGTCGGTGGGGTCGATGAGAACGGCCTGCAATCCGAGGTCACCCACCGGCATGATCGGGACGGTGACCTGGGCGCCCCTGGCTTCGGCTGTCTCGACCGTCTTGGCCAGGTCGTCAGAGGCTAGATAGATCTTCCACGTGTCATTGGCCGGAAGGTCTGGTCCCATGTCGCCCATGCAGCCGGCCACATCGGTACCGTCCTTGCTGAAGATGAAGTAGCCCCCGAACTCGGGGTCCGGATCACCGGCCACCCAGCCGAACAATTCGCTGTAGAACCGGCGAGTGCCCTCGACGTCTGAGGTCCACAGATCGGTCCAGCACGGTGAGCCCACCGGCGCGCTGCTACGTGTGGTCATGGTTGCTCCTTGTTCGGTTGGGATCCGGCTTGATCAGTTGGTGGTCCGGCACCGGGTAGACGGACCTCGATTGCGCCAGTCATCGGTCCCCCACCGATGACATCGGCCCCGGTCAACCGTCCACCACCCGATGGCCTCAGCGCAGCGGTGGTGTCGGATCAGGATCGTGCGGTCTGACGGGACGCCCCTCGTCGATCGGGTCCTCGAAGGGCAGGGCCGTCCCGACCTCGAGGCGGTCGACGATGTGGCGCGGGCCGCCCTGATGGCCCGACGTCTGGGAGTGGGAATCCTGGTGACCGAGGCCTCACCTGACATGGCCGAGCTGCTCTATCTGGCCGGGCTACGGATCGAGGTGGAGGGGAAGGCCGAACGAGGGGAAGAGCCGGTCCGGGTCGAGGAAGTCCAGGAAGAAGTTCATCCCGGTGATCCTTCCGGCTGAGATCTCCAGCACCTGGATGGCCCACGGGGTGAAGCCGCCGGCCGGATCGGGCTTGTACTGCCCGAAGGCCGGGCACCCGTTGGCCGATGCCGGCAGGAGCCGCGACCCCCGACAGGCGCTCGGACCCGGCTCCAGCATCCAACGGCCGATGTCGGCGGCGCCCTGGATCCACATGGCGAACGGCGGCATGGACTGCACGGCGTCCTCGTGGAGCAGCTCCACCAGTCGATCGATGTCGTAGCGCTCGAACGCGTCCACATAGCGTTCCAGGAGGGCGCTGGCGTCGTCGTCCAATGCCGCCGGCGCCGAGGCGTCGGGCAGCGATCCCAAGGTGGCCCGCGCCCGTTGGAGGGCGCTGTTCACCCCGGCCACACTGGTATCGAGCAGCTCGGCCGCCTCGGCGGCGTGCCAGCGAAGCACCTCGCACAGGATCAGGACCGCCCGCTGGCGGGCCGGCAGGTGCTGGAGCGCTGTCACAAAGGCCAACCGGACCGACTCACGGTACTCGGCGATGGCCGCCGGGTCCCCCCTTCGGGCACCGCGCCAGCATCAGCCAGCGGTGTCACCCACATGGCCTCGGGCAGCAGCGGCCCGAGGTGGGACTCCAGTGGGGGCGACGATGGACCCATCTCCATCGGCCGGGCCCGGCGTTGGACCTGGCGCTGCATGTCGATGCACACGTTGGTGGCGATCCGGTACAGCCACGACCGGACACTGGATCGGCCCTCGAATCCGTCGGCGTGGCGCCAAGCCCGCACCATGGTCTCCTGCACGGCGTCCTCAGCCTCGAATCCCGAGCCCAGCATCCGGTAGCAGTATCCGGTCAGCTCCCGGCGGAACGGCTCGAGGTCGGTGGGGGCCAACGCCGTGCTCGTCTCCATGGACGCCCATGGTAGCGACCCGGTCTGGAGCGTGACGTGTGCCATCAGCGGAGTGGACGGCACCCGGTGGCCGAACTCATCGGTGCGACGGGCCACGGGGATCCGGATCCCGGGCCGTTCAGGCTGCCAGACGGTAGACCTGGAGGGAGGCGCCGCTGTCGTAGCGGACCAGGTCGGTCAGCTCGAGCTCGATCTTGCCCCGGTCGCCGGGGAAGATCGACAGCCCTCCACCCACCATGACGGGGAACACCATGAGGTGCAGCTCGTCCACCAGGCCCAGGGCCAGCAGCGACTGCACCAACGTGGCGCTCCCGGCGACCAGTACGGTCCCGTCCGAACCGGCCTTGAGCTCGGAGACCGCGGCCGGCAGGTCACCCACCAAACGGGTGGCATTCCAGCCCAGCTCGCCAAGGGCGCTGGTCACGACGTGCTTGGGCATGGCGTTCATCTTCTCGGCGAACACACCGTCACGCTCTGGCCAAGCCGCCGAGAATCCCTCGTAGGTAACGCGGCCGAGCAGGAGCGACTCGGCCCCCAGCGTCTCGGCGAGTTTGTACTCGAACAGCTCGGGCACGCCGTAGGGGATCGTCCACCCGGCATGGGGGTGGGTCGGCTCACCGCCGGGTGCCTCGACCACTCCGTCGAGCGTCATGAATTCGGTCACGATCAGTTCACCCATGGTGGGGCTCCTTCCAACGGTCGCATCAAGGACGCACGTCACGTCGGGAACTCATCGGCCGGCCCACTGTCGCCTACCCCAACGTCCACATCTTGACGCATACTCGTGTTGATGACGACGACACCAGAGGACCACTTCCACCCCGATGAGTCCGACACGGGGCTCGACGACGCCGCCGCCTTGGGCCAGGACACCATCGGACTGCTCGAGGGCATCTGCAGCACCCGGGCCATCCGACGGTACCGGGACGAGCCGGTCCCCGAGCACATCCTGCGCGACATCCTCTTCGCCGCCAGTCGGGCGCCGAGCGGTTCGAATCGGCAGCCATTCCGGTTCATCGTCCTCACCGACGGGCCCAAGGCGGTCGAGGCCAAACAGCTGCTCGCCGACGGTGCGCGACGGGTGTGGGAGATCAAGCGGACCGCGGACCGCTACGACCGCGGCTCGGGGACCGACGACTCGTCGCCCAAGGCCGCCATGGCCCGCACCATGGAGGCCTACATCGACCACCTCCCTGAGGTACCGGTGCTGATCCTGGCCTGCATGATCCGCTATCGGTCCTCGAACCCCGTCGAAGGCGCATCGGTCTACCCGGCGTGCCAGAACCTGCTGCTCGCCGCCCGGGCGCTCGGCTACGGCGGGGTCATGACCAGTTGGAACGTGGTCGTCGATGCCGAGCTCCGTGCCCTGCTGGGCATCCCTGAGGACGTGCTCGTGGCGGCCGCCATCACCATCGGGCGCCCCCAGGGCCATCACGGCCCGGTACGACGACGCCCTTTGGACGAGCTCGTCTTCCTCGACGAGTGGGGAAGCCCCGCTCCCTTCGCCGTGGATCCTCCCGGTACACGGCACACGTCAGCCGGACCGCCCCCACTCAGCCCGGACCAACTGCGCCCCTGAGCCCGCGCGTCGGGCACCAGTGGCGTCCCCGCCGACGAGCTCGTGGCCACCCTGCAAGAACGGCTCGGCCAGGGATGGGGGTCGGGTGGCGATCCGTAGGAGATGCCACACTGGGGCCTGATGGACAACGATCCGGGCTCACTGCGCCGATTCCTCAAGAGCATGGTGCGCCCGGCCATCTACGGTCGACGATCGGCTCTCGAGGTGACCGCCCACCACCTCCACGGCGAGCCCATCCCCGTGGCCGACGCACTCGGTCTCCCGTTCGCGGCGTTCGCCGTGGGTGATGGATGGGGCGGCATGTGGGACACCACGTGGTTCCGCTTCCGGGGCTCGATCCCCGATGGGTGGCGTGGCCACGAGGTGGTGGCCCTCGTCCATCTCGGAGGCGACCAGATGGTGGGCTTCACCGCCGAAGGCCAGATCTGGGACACGGCCGGGCGGGCGGTCCAGGGGCTGCATCACCAACACCGCGAGTTCCCGCTCACCTCCGACGCCTCCGGTGGCGAGGCGGTCGAGTTCCTGGTTGAAGCGGCAGCCAACCCCATCCCGCCCTGGCTGCTCACTGACTGGCCAACCCTGATGCCCGACTACGACGGGAAGCCCCTCTACGCGCTCGAGACCGCCGAGCTCGCCCTGCCCGACCGCGAGGTGGAGGGTCTGTACCTCGACATGCGGGTCCTGGTGGAGCTGGCCGAGCGATCACCCGAACGGTCCGAGACCATCCTGGCCGCCCTGGGGCGGGCGGTTGCCGCGGTGGTCACCGACGACGTCTCGGGTTCGGCGTCGGCGGCCCGCGCCGAGCTCACCCCGATCCTCGATGGACCGACCGGGTCGCCCAATACCGTGGTCGCCGTGGGACACGCCCACATCGACTGTGCATGGTTATGGCCCCTCCGCGAGACCAAACGGAAGTGCGCCCGCACATTCTCCAATCAGCTCCGCCTGCTCGAGCGCTATCCCGAGCACCGCTTCGCCTGCAGCCAGGCGGTCCAGTACCAGTGGATGAAGGACCACTATCCCGAGCTCTACGATCGGATCGCCGAGCAGGTCCGGGCCGGGCGGTGGGAACCGGTCGGAGGAATGTGGGTCGAACCCGACACCAATGTGCCCTCGGGTGAGTCCCTCGTTCGCCAACTGATCGTCGGGAAGCGGTTCTTCGCCGAGGAGTTCGGCGTCGAGACCCATGAGCTGTGGATCCCCGATGTGTTCGGCTACTCGGCGGCTCTTCCCCAGATCGCCCGGGCGGCCGGCGTCACCGCGCTCATCACCCAGAAGATGAGCTGGAACGACACCAACGACTTCCCCCACACCACCTTTTGGTGGGAGGGCCACGACGGCAGCCGGCTGCTCGCCCACTTCCCCCCGGCCAACACCTACAACGGCGACTTCTCGGTCGGTGAGGTGATGGCCGGCCAGGACCGCGGCGTCGGCCGTGACGGGGCTGCGCTCAATCTCTATCCCTACGGATTCGGCGACGGTGGCGGCGGCCCGACCGGCACCATGGTCGAGCGGTTCCGGCGGATGTCCGACCTCGACGGACTGCCACGGGTGGAGATCGGCAGCGTCGGAGGGTTCCTCGACCGCCTCGGCACCGAGACGGACGCACTGCCGGTGTGGTCCGGCGAGCTCTACCTCGAGGCCCACCGCGCCACGCTGACCACCCACGCCGAGGTGAAGCTGGGCAACCGACGGGGAGAAGAGGCGCTGCGGGCCGCCGAGCTGTGGTCGGTGGCGGCGTCACTCGACCGACGTTCGGAGCTCGACGACGCCTGGAAGTTGCTCCTGGTCCATCAGTTCCACGACATCCTCCCGGGCTCGAGCATCCACTGGGCCTACGAGGACACCCACGCCGACCATGCCGAGGTGCTGGCCACCGCACGGTCGGTGATCGACGAGGCCCAGGGCACCCTCGCCGGAGGCCAGTACGACTCGCTGGTGGCGTTCAACCCGGCATCCTCCGACCGGTCCGAGGTCACCGAGCTACCCGACGGCTCACTGGCCGTAGTCTCGGCCCCCGCCTGTGGGTGGGCCACGGTGCGGCACGATCAGGGGACTGCGGGCGCCTCCCCGGTCGAGATCGGCGACGACTGGATGGGCAACGGCCTGTTGCGGGTGCACTGGGACGCCGACGGACTCTTGACCTCGGTGCACGACCTGGTGGCCGGCCGCGAGGTGCTGGCCGCCGGGGAGCGGGGCAACCTCTTCCAGCTCCACGAGGACCACCCCCGGGCGTTTGACGCCTGGGACGTCGACCGCACCTACTTGGACGACGTCACCGACCTGGTGGCGGTGGATTCAACGGCGATCGTCGACCAGGACCCCCTCCGGGCGGGGGTCCGCTTCGTCAGAGCCTTCGGCCGGTCCCGGATCACCCAGACCATGCGCCTGGCCGCAGGATCCCGCCGCCTCGAGTTCCACACCGAGGTGGACTGGCACGAACGGCACCGTTTTCTCAAGGTGGCCTTCCCCGTCGCCGTGCGGTCGACCCGCGCCACCTATGAGATCCAGCATGGACACCTCGAGCGGCCGACGATTTCCAACACCAGCTGGGACGAGGCCCGGTTCGAGGTGTGCGGGCACCGGTGGGCCGATCTGAGCGAGCCCGGCTATGGCGTGGCCCTGCTCAACGACTGCAAGTACGGCTACGACATCCGGGGGCACACCATGCGGCTCAGCCTGCTCCGCGGACCTGGCTTCCCCGATCCCCTGGCCGACCAGGGGGCCCATCGGTTCGCCTACGCGCTCCTCCCACACTCCGGCGACCTTCGCACCGCGGGCGTCGTGGCCGAGGCCGAGTCCTTCAACCTCCCGCTGACCCTGGTGCCCGGTCGGGGAGAGGGACGGGTGATCAGCGTGGATCGACCCGGGGTGAGCGTCGAAGCGCTCACCTGGGCCAACCGCTCCGACGGTGCGGTCGTCGTCCGCCTCTGCGACGTGTCGGGGGCCGCGGCCCGGTGCGTGTGACACTGCACCGACCGCATGGCCCGGTGAGCCGCACCGACCTGCTCGAGCGGCCCGTCGCCCCAGTGGCGACCGACGCGGGGGTAGTGACACTCGACCTCCAGCCCTTCGAGCTGGTCACGCTGGTCTTCGATCCCGCCTGACAGGCGTGCCAGCCGCCGTTCGGTCGATGGGTGGGTGGGTGGGGGCGAGGCCGTCACCGGTCGCGCCGGTGGAATGGGAGTGGGGCGTTGACGCCTCCGAAGGCGCCGTGTTAGGACCCTGGCCATGGAGGACAGGATCACCCCCGCGCTCTACCTCGAGATGACCGACGGGCCCATCGACCACTACGTCGCTGGGCGGATGGACGAGCTGTGTGCCCGAGTCGACGTGAGCCGGGCCACCTGGTGGCGGAATGTCCACCGCGACCGCACCGACCTGCCGCGGCGCATCCCCGAGTTCGGGCACCTGGCTGTCTACGAGGTCGACCCGGCCTTCGAGGCACCGTCGGCGCCCCCCGGGGTCGTCGGGTACCTGTTCCACCACTATCCGCGCCCAGGACAGGGCCGGATCACCGGTCGACCCACCGTGGGACTCTCCCTGGTGCTGATCTCCCCGACCGAGCGCCACCGGGCCCAGGAGCTACGGGACTGGGGGGACTTCGTGCACATCCGGTTCATCGCCGAGGCCAACGTGCCCGGCTACACCATGATCACCCCCTACGAGAACGTCACGGGCGGCGATCCGCTCTTCCTCCACTTCTACGAGATGGACACCGATGACCCCGAGGCGGCATTTCGCTCGATGACCCCCCTGGTCGAGCAGTCCCTGAACGGCGGGGGGACCCCGATGGCCCAATTGCTCGACGCCGAGGGATCGTCACGGTCCGACGTGTTGGCCGCTCAGTCGGAGCAGTTCACCGAGGCCTTCCGGGCCTGGGGCTTCCACGACGCCCTCCAGATCATCTACGTGAACTCGTTCGTGCGAGTGGGCGAGCGCTTCTGACCGGTGCGGCGCGTCCGGGCCGGTCTCAGGTCGTGAGACCGGCTCGCAGCTCCTTGCGCCACACCACCTTGAGACCAGACCAGTCATCGGAGAGGGCGGCCACCTTGACGTCGACCAGGCCGAGCGGGAGTGCCACCGAGCGAATGGCGTTGTCGGTGATGTCGCTGTGGTGGCCGGCGGCCCGACGGGGCCACGCCAGCCACAGGGCACCATCGGGTGTGATGCCACTGGCCAGGCCCGGCACCTCCTCCTCCACACTGGCGAGGTCACCGAAGAATGCCACCACCACGTCGGAGGCCACCTGGGACCGGCGTCGGAGTACGCGCACGTGGTCCGGCAGCGCTCCCATCAGCCAGCCGTCCGGCGCGTGCAGCAGCGTCACCCGGTGGCCGTCCTTGATGCCGAGCTTCCTTGCCAGCGGCGTGGCGGAGTACCCCGCCGTCACGACGTGGGCGCCGACACCGTCGACACCGGTCAGGCCGTGAAGCCGATCGAGGCGTGCGAAGCGTCGCAGAACGGCTTGTTCTGCGACGCGCCGCAGCGACACAGCGTCACCCGGTTGCGCACCTCGTAGGTCTCGCCGTCCGCCCCGGTGATGGGGATGCCGCCCCGCACCCAGATGGGTCCGGCCACACCTTCGTTGGGGTCGTCGACCAGGCCGATGGAAGGGTCGAATCGGGGTTCGATGGCCTGTCGGGTCTCCCGGTCCCAGGCCACCAGCCGACCCGACGGGCACAGACCGGCCTCGAGGGCGGTCAGGCGGGCGGCGTCCTCCCCGGGTTGCTCCACCAGGTTCCACACCTGGCCGGCCACATCGCAGAACCGGGCGAAGGCGCACAACGGTTGGGCGTCGGTCAGGATGAGCGATGGCCCGTCCTGCTCGACGGCCTGGGCCACATACGGCTCCCGACTGGCGGTCTCGGTGCCGTCGAACCCCACCGAAACGTGGGTCCCGTCACAGAACGGCTTGGTCTGGGACTGACCGCACCGGCACAGGGCTACCGACGGCTTGGTCTCGTACACGTCGCCCTGCTGCCAGCCGACGGAATCGCCCCCGGCGTTGGCCACGATGGTCTGCTGGGCCAACGGGACCGAACCCTCCACGAGATAGGGCCCGTCCTTGGTGACGGTCACCTTCATGTCATCGGTCGGGTCCATGGTCCACCTCGGTCCGCGCCACATGGGGGCGTGCGCTCCGCCTAGTCAAGCACAGGCGATGTGGGCTGCGGCCGGCCGACGGGCACCGTCCGGGCCTCAGGGATCTACCGGGACAGCGGTCCCCTGCGGAGCCGACCCCGGAGGTCCATTGCCCCTTCGTTCGGCGTGGTCAGCGGCGACCAGGTCACCGGGGCCTCCCCGGTCGCGCAGGCGACGCACGACCGAGTTGCGGTGCTCCCCGTCGACGTTGCCGCCGTACTTGAACTTGGCCCGGACCTCGTCGACGGCGATGGTGATGGCCCGGATGGCTCGCAACCTCGACGGGTGGGCGACTGCAGGGTCGGCTACAGCCACGTCGGGCTGGAGGGCACCCAGCTGGAGCCGGAGCACCCGGGCCACCGCTGTCGGCTCGTCGATCACGGTCGCGGTGCCCTCGAGCTGGACGGCGGCGTAGTAGGTCGTCGGGATACCCAACCGCGGATCCTCGTCCCCGACGGCCTTCCACGACGACGGGACGTAGGCCCAGTCCCCGGCAACGCTGAGTACGACCCGGGGCTGTTCGGCGATGGCGTCGAAGATCGGATTGGGACGTGCCAGGTGGACGAAGACGTGGTCACCGTCCAACACAAACTGGGTGGGCACCACCACCGGCACGATCCGAGCTGCCCCGCCGGCGATCAGATGGCCGAACCCCTGTTCTTCGACGAACGGCCGCCACTCCGTCTCTCCCCAGGTGCGGTCGGCGGGTGGAAGGTACATGGCAGTGGGCTCCAGGACTCGGGGTTCACCGGTCAGGTTACGCGGCGGCTTCACCCATCTTGGGTGCCGGGTGCTCGAGGGCGTGTCTAGCCGAGGAGTCCGAAGGCGCTCTTGACGACGTCGACCAGCTGGACGGTGGCGGAGGGGGCGAGAGCCGACCCGGGGTTCTCCACCATGGCCACGACCACATAGGACCTACCGTTGTCGGCCACGGCCCGGTACCCCAGGGTGAGGACACCGGGCTCGGAGCCGCCCTTGAACCACACGGTGGGCCACCGGGTCGGATCGAGCCCCAGGTCCCCGGTGTTGGTCGACAGGACCGTGGCCAGCGGCGCCAGGGACGGGTGGCGGTGGAGGGCCTGGAGGCCGCCGAAGGCCCGACACAGGTCGTCGGGCGAGGCGAACCACTCGAGTGAGCCCACATCGCGGGGCACGGTCGACACGTGCACCCCATGGAGGGAGAGCGGATCGACCGACGAGGCGAGAAACGCCCGACGCTGGCTCGGGGTGCGCCCCAAGTAGGCGTTGGCCAGCGAGGGGAAGTCCACATAGTGGAGGAGGAACAGCTCCCGGGTGGTGAGAAAGGGCTCGTCGCGTCCAGGATGAGCGGCCCAGTTCTCGACCTGGGCCTCCACAGCGGTGCGGCCGACCAGGTGGATGAGCATGTCGGCCGCTGTGTTGTCGCTGATGGAGATCATCTTAATCGCCGCCTCCCGGACCGTGACCCGGGTGCCGGGCGGGCTGTACTGCAGCGATCCAGCCGATGAGCCCATGCTGGTGAGGGTGGGTTCGACGGTGAGCTCCTGGTTCCAGGACACCCGGCCCGAAGCGATCTGATGGGCCAGTGCCCCGAGCACGAACAGCTTGAACATCGATGCCGTAGGCCTCGGCGTGGAGGCCGCCAGCTGGTGGATCGGAATGCACGTCCCCGTGGGCGAGACCCGGGCGGCCACCAAGCTCACGTCGGGGCCCAGTCCCGCCAGGCTGCGGTCGACAGCCGCCCAACTCGAGTCCGACGAGTACGGCGTGAGCCTCAGGCCCTCGATGAGGCCGGCGCTGTCGACGGCGATGCTGACCTCCAGCGTCGAGGTGCCGAAGCGCACCACCGCCTGCATCGAGCCGTCGATCGAGTTGGCCGCGAGGACGCCGATGAACGACGATCCACCCATGGCACCGAGCTGACCGAAGACCGAGTTGAGCTTGGCATCGTCGATCGCCGACAGGAACCGGGCGTCGAAGTGGGCGTTGATCTCGGCCGGCGACAGGGGTGGATTGCCGACCGCGGTCAGGACCCACCGGAGCTGGGACCCCACCGGTGTCGGGGGAACCGAGGCGGCCAGGTAGGGCGAGGATGCCGCCACCTCCTTGGCCACCGGCGGCCCCGCCCCTCCGGGTTGGGCTGCGCCGATTGGCGGACTGCCCGCGGCCAGCGCCACCAGGGCCGTCGCCGCAGCCACCGACCACAGCCTCCGCCCCTGCCACCGACGCATCAGGTCAGCGTAGGGTCTGGGACCCCGATCGGCCGGGCCGGGCTCCGGTCAGGCCGCAGACCCGAAGAACGGGGCGTGGAACGAGAACACCCCTCCGTCGCTGGCCACCAGCCAGTAGCCATCACTCACGTCGTCGTTGATGCCGGCCACCACCGGCTTTTGGAGCGGGAAGCTGCCGGCGGACCCCCAGAACGGAGCGTGACCGTTGAACACACCGCCGTCCGCGGCGATCAGCCGGTATCCCTTGCTGCCGGCCGAGGCCTCGATGCCCACGACCGGTGAGTTCAGATGGATGCTGCCGGTCGAGCCGTGGAACGGTGCGTCGAAGGAGAAGACGCCGCCGTCGGAGGCCACCAGCCAGTAGCCCCCGGTGATGGTGTCGACGGCCATCCCCACCACCGGCTTGTTGAGCCGGAACGAGCCGGTGGAGCCGCGGAAGGGAGCGTTGAAGGAGAACACCCCGCCGTCGGACGCCACCAGCCAGTAGCCCCCGGTGGCGGGGTCGGCCGCGATCCCGACGATCGGCTTGTTCAGTCGGATCGCCCCGGTGGATCCGTAGAAGGGAGCGTTGGCGGCGAACACGCCGCCGTCGGACGCCACCAGCCAGTAGCCCCCGGTGACCGGGTCGTAGGCCATCCCGACGATGGGCTTGTTGAGGGCCAGCCCGGTCAGGGCGCCGTAACAGGGCGCGCCGCCGAAGGCCGCCACGTCACCCTTGGCGTCCACCTCGTAGTAGCCGAAGCCGTCGGGCATGGCCGCTGCACCCACCACCGTGCCCGACGGCAGGTGGTGCATGCAGTCGGTCCGGACCGGGGCGTTCGGGGGCAGGGTGGTGATGGCGTTGGAGGTTCCGGGCCACGAGGACCCGTCCACCGAGCCGACCGCTGTCACCCGGTAGACGTAGCTGGTGGCCGGCTGGATGGTGTTGTCGGTGAACGAGGTGGCCGTGCCCGGCACGGTGGCGATCGTCGTCCCGTTGCGGGCGATCTGGTACGAGGTGATCGAACCGCCGGGCACCGTCGAGGGCGACCAGGTGACCTGGGCGGTCGACGGCGTGGTCAGGGTGGCGGTCACGTTGGTCGGGGTCGACGGCTGGGGCGACGCCGGATAGCTGTAGGTCTGCGCGTCGAACACGTGCCCGGCAGCATTGGTCGGATCCACCGTGACCGACGTCCCGCTGACCGTCACCTTCAAGAAGTTGTAGACGTCGGCGGCCGACGTCGGGGTGGTCGGGGTGGTCCCCACGCCGCAGGTCGACGGGCTGCCGGCCAGGGGATCGGTGGGCGAGTTCTGGTTCCAGCCCAGCGCGTAGATCTGCGAGGTCTGAGGCAGGGTGCACCCCGCGCCGACCACCGGCTCGAGTACCCCGCCGCCGCCCCCGGTGACGTAGTTGATGACCTGGTTGGGCCCGCTCGGCTCGATGCGCTGGTAGGTGTGGGCGTGGCCGTTGAAGGCGATCTTCACCCCGTTGTGGGCGAGCAGCGCCTCGAGGCTGGTCGTGGCCGCCGTGGGGCTGGGGTTGGCCGAGCTGTTCTGGAGGTAGGGGTCCGACGGCTGGGTGGCGTTGACCGAGCGCAGCGGGAAATGGAAGATGGCAACCTTCACCCCGCCCGGATAGGCGGCGAGGTCCCGCTGGAGCCACTGGTACTCGGGCGAGTCGGTCTGCCAGTGCTCGTCGGAATCGGCCTTGTAGCCGGGGCACGAGGTGACCACGGTGCACTCGCTCCCGGTGGGCGTGGCCGTGCCGTCGATCCACGAGGCGTCCAGCATGTAGACCCGGACGTTGCCGGTCGAGAAGGCGTACCAGTCGTCGGGATAGGTGCCGCTGATGCCGTCGGCCGGGTTGTTGAACGAGTCGAAGGCGTAGGTGCCGTTGGAACTGAGCGTGGTGCTCGGCGTGGGCCAGATCTTCAGCCCGGTCACGGTCTGTCCGTGGTTGCCGTCCGCCGCGAAGGTGGGGATCCCCCCGGCCAGCGGGAAGTACGACGGCCCGAAGATGTTGCTCACCTCGGGCTGGGTGCCGGTCTGTTCGAGGTCGCCGTAGTTGGACTCGTTGCCGCCGCTGTAAGCGATGTCACCGGCCATGAGGAGGAACTTGGCCCCGGACTGCCCGATCTGTTGGTACAACGAAGCCTCGTCAGGGTTCACCCCGCCGACGAACGGGACGTCGTTGGCCGCCGTGGCACTGGTGTTCGAGTAGTTCTCGCCAGTGTCGGCGATCACATCGAAGGTCAGCGGGGCGCTGGACGACGCGTCCGGGGGATCCAGGGTGGTGAACGACTGGACCGGCTTGAGCGAGGACATGAGGTCCGCCGCGCCGGGCTGATCCGAGGAGAACACGGCGTAGCAATAGGCCGTCCCCGGCGACAGGCCGGTCACCGGCACCGACGACTGGTACTCGGAGTCGGTCGTGCTGTCGCCGTTCACCGTGAACTGCCACCCGGTGAGGCTGGCCGAGGACGCCGTCGATGTGGCGTTGACCGGTCCGGGCAACGAGGTGGGGGCCGCCTGGGCTGCATCCGACCACGTCGAGGTGGCTGAGGGGCAGATGCCACCGACCTCGGCCTCGACCTGGACGGATCCGGGCGTGTTGGAGGTCGTGGCCCAGTTGATGTAGGCCGACGTCTGGGTGAGGTCGGTCACATAGGGGGCCCGAGTGAGCCCGGCCGCGAACCCGGAGTAGGGGACTACGGACAAGGGGGTATCCGAGCGCGCCGCCACTGGCGTCGAGCATCGGGATGGAAAGGAACGCAAGTCCGACAAGGACTGTGGCCACCAGGACCGTCAGTCGTTTCATTGCCCTCCGGCCTCAAGGTATCGGCCGAAAGGTACCCCAGTGACAAAAGTGTGACAATCGGTTTCTTCCCTGGATGGCGCTTTGGTCACGGAGAGTGGGGGCCCTGGGACCAGGTCGCACAATTCGGCCTGTGATCAGGGCGGCCACCTCAGGTGTCGATGGCCGCCCGGAGGCCGGCGAGCCGTTCGCGATCGATCGAGTACCACACCCACCGGCCCCGCCGGTCGCCGTGGACCAGCCCCGCGTCGCTCAGGATCTTCAGGTGGTGCGAGATGGTCGGCTGGCTCTTGGCGAGGGGCTCGACGAAGTCGCAGACGCAGACCTCTCCGCTCGGGGAGTCGGCCAGGATGCTCAGGACCTTGAGGCGCACCGGATCGGACAGGGCGTTGAACCCCCGGGCCAGCTCGGCAGCCTCGAGCGTGTCCAGCGGCGCGGCCAGGACCGAGGGGCAGCACTGGTCGCCGGCACGGACCATGGTCGGCTTGCTCATCGGCCCTCTCCTCAGGACAGCGTCATATTGACATACGTCGATCTATTGACGATACTCGATCAATCGACGTTCTTGAATATTAGCGGAGGTCCGACATGGCACGAATCCAACTGGCGCTCACGGTGGCCGACATCGACGCCGCCGTGGCCTTCTACTCGAGGCTCTTCGACACCGCGCCGGCCAAGCGGCACCCGGGCTACGCCAACTTCGCCATCGCCGACCCCCCGCTGAAGCTGGTCCTGATCGAAGGCACCGTCGACAGTGATGGACCACTCAACCACCTCGGTATCGAGGTTGACACGCCCGACCAGGTGCAGAGTGCCGCCGGGCGCCTGGCGGCTGCGGGGCTCGCGCCTGAGATCCAGGACGCAACGACCTGTTGCTACGCCCTCCAGGACAAGGCCTGGGTGACCAGCCCGGACGGCGCCCCGTGGGAGGTCTACACCGTCTTGGCCGATGCACCCGAGGAGTCGGACCTCGGCTGTTCGACCTCGTGCTGTTGACCCGGTCCCGGTCAGTGGGGTGAGGCCGTCGAGCGAGCCGGCCCTGTGGCGGCGGCTGGTTGCCGAACTGCTCGGCAGTGCGTTCCTCTGTGCCGTCGTGGTCGGGTCCGGGATCGCCGCCCAGCAGCTCTCCCCGGGCAATCCCGGCCTGGAGCTGTTCGAGAATGCCGCGGCCACCGCCGCAGGTCTCTACGCCATCATCTTGATGGTCGGGCCGGTATCAGGCGGCCATCTGAACCCGATCGTGTCGTTCGTGGACGCCGCCTTCGGCGGGGTGCGTTGGCGAACTGCGGCCGCCTACCTGCCCGTCCAGGTGGTCGGCTGTCTGGCCGGAGCGGTCCTCGCCAACCTGATGTTCTCCAAAGCGGCCATCAGCGTCTCGACGCACCACCGGGCGTCACCGGCCCACGCCCTGTCCGAGGTGGTGGCCACCCTGGGCCTGGTGCTGGTCATCTTCGCCCTGGCCAGAAGTGGGCGGTCCCACGTGACACCGGCGGCCGTGGGCGCCTACATCGGTGCCGCCTACTTCTTCACCAGCTCGACCAGCTTCGCCAACCCGGCCATCACCGTCGGCCGGATGGTGTCGAACACGTTCGCCGGCATCGCCCCGTCGTCGGGACCGGCGTTCATCGCCGCCCAGGTGGTCGGTGGCGTCCTCGCCGTGGCCGTGATCGTGGCCCTCTACCCCGGATTCACCCCTGCGGAGGCCTCAGACATCATGGTGCCCCATCACCTGGACGAGCCCAGAGAGGGACCCCGATGAGCCGGCCGCCGGCCGTACTGTTCGTCTGCACCCACAACGCCGGTCGGAGCGTGGCCGCCCGGGTGCTCCTCGACCACTATGCCCAGGGGCGAGTCCGGGTCGAATCGGCCGGATCGGACCCGGGCGACGGGCTCAATCCCTCCGTGGTGGCCCTCCTCCTCGAGCGGGGGCTCGACCCCTCCCGAGAGTTCCCCAAGCGCCTCGAGGCCGACGCCGCCCGGGCCGCCGACGTCGTGATCACCATGGGCTGCGGAGACACCTGCCCCGTCTTCCCAGGGAAGCGGTACCTGGACTGGGAGCTGGAGGATCCGGCCGGCCGGCCCATCGACGAGGTCCGGCCCATCATCGACGAGATCGACCGCCGGGTCAGGGCCCTGCTGGCCGAGCTCGTGGCGGCCACTGACGGGGCCACCGACCCGGCCTGAGCTGAACGCGAGGGCTGTGCGTCGAGCAGCCCCTACTCCTCGGGTCCCGAGCGCACCACCACGACCGTGCAGCCGGCGTGGCGGGCGCACTGGTGGGCGGTCGACCCGAGCAAGGCGTGCTGGAAGCTGCCGTGACCCCGGGCCCCCACCACCAACAGATCGGCGCCGTGGCTGGCGTCGAGCAGTGCGGGGACCGTGGCCTCGAAGCAGCCGCTGACCGTGAACGGGACCTCCGGTGCGATCTGGTGAGCATGATTGGCTGCCGCCTCGCCGATCTCTTTGGCCACCACCTCATACCCTTGGGTGGGGCCGCTCACCATGGCGTGCAGCGGCGGGTACTGCCAGGCGAAGACCGCCTCCACGGCGGCGGCGCGGATCCGTGCCTCCTCGAGTGCCCATTGCAGGGCCCGGGTGGAGCCGAAGGAACCGTCGACGCCCACCACGATCCGCGGGTTCCTCGAGCGGAACACCGGGTCGTCGGCGTCGGAGTGGACCACCGCGACGGGACACCGGGCGTACTGGATGCACTGGTCGCTGACCGAGCCGAGCAGGAGCTCGTCGAAGCCGCCGAGGCCCCGTGATCCCACCACCAACAGGTCGGCCGACCGGCTGGCCGCGCTCAGCACCATCGCCGGTGGCCACTGCACCACCTCGCCTCGGGTCACCACCGACGGGTGGCGGGTGGCGACCAGCCCGACCGCCTCGTCGACGACCGCCTCCGACGGCGAGCAGCCCGAAGACCCTGCGACATACCAGTTCGGCACATGGGCGGGCTCGGCGATCTGGGCGAACAGGATGCGCAGGACGGCATGGAGGTGCTTGGCCTCGTCGGCGGCCCACTTGAGGGCCAGCCGCGAGTGCTCCGAGCCGTCCACGCCGACGACGATCGTCCGATCGTCGGCTGCGGTCTGTCCGAACGTGGCGGTCTCAGGCATCGGGGCTTCCCTCGCTGGCGGTGTGGCATGGTCACCGCCGCTGAACGGCGCGCCGGACGCGCACCGCCCTTCCATTCCACAGGGATCGGGCGCCGCGTCATAGGGCCATAGGTCCCGTCGTCAGGCACACCGGTGAGATCCGGCCCGGGCCGGTCGGCCGCTCAGGTGCCGGTGGCGTCCGTTCGGCGCTCCTGGTCCTGACGCTCGGCCAGCCGGGCGGCGTAGGTCGCGGCCTGGGTCCGGCGTTCCATGCCCAGCTTGGCCAGGAGGTTCGAGACGTAGTTCTTCACCGTCTTTTCGGCCAGATACATCGACGTCGCGATCTGCCGGTTGGTCTGGCCCTCGGCAATGAGGTCGAGGATCCGTCGCTCCTGGGGCGTGAGTCCGGCCAACAGAGGATCGGCTTTCGGTCCGGACGACAGGCCGCGCAGCACCTCCTCGGTGCGGGCGGGATCGAGCAGCGACTCTCCGGCGGCCACGCGACGGATGCCCCCGACCAGGTCCATGGCGGCCACCTGTTTCACCACATAGCCGGAGGCACCGGCCAGGATCGATGCGGCCAGGGCCTCGTCGTCGGCGTAGGAGGTCAGCATCACACAGGCGATGGCCGGCCAACTCGAACGGATGTCCCGGCACACTTCGATGCCGCTGCCATCGGGCAACCGGACGTCGAGGACGGCCACGTCCGGGCGCGTGGGGGGAATGCGGTCGAGCGCTTCGGCCACCGTTCCGGCCTCCCCCACCACCACCAGATCGTCGGCCCCCTCCAGCAGGGTACGCAGTCCGGCCCGCACGATCTCATGGTCATCGAGTAGGAAGACGCGGATACTCAACGGGTGCCTCCACGGCCGACGGGACGACTCCGGCCCATCCGGACCGGGTTAGCCTAACGGGCCGGAGGCCGATCCGGTCGGGTGTAGTCCGACCGCCGGCCCAACGAAGTGCCCGAGGTGGAGGCCGCGTGCCTTATCGATCCATCGACGATCCGGTCAAGCTGCGGCGGGTGCTGGAGGCGACGCTCCTCCTCGAGGCCGACCTCGACCTCACCTCGCTGCTGGGCCACATCGTCGACGAGGCCTGTTCGATGACCAACGCCCGCTACGGCGCACTCGGTGTCCTGGACGACGAGGGCACCGGCCTGTCCGACTTCATCACCGTCGGCCTGGACGACGACGCTGAGGATCGCATCGGGCCCCGACCCACCGGCCAGGGGGTGCTCGGGCTGCTGATCACCGAACCGCGTCCGCTGCGCCTCGCCGACCTCGGCTCCCACCAGGACAGCTTCGGGTTCCCGCCGGACCATCCGCCGATGACGTCGTTCCTCGGTGTCCCCGTCGTCGTGCGGGGTCAGGTGTACGGCAACCTCTACCTCACCGACAAGATCGGGTGGTCCGAGTTCACAGCGGACGACGAGGCACTGGTGGGGGCGCTCGCCATCGCCGCCGGTATCGCCATACAGAACGCACGGCTCCACCAGCGCGTCCAAGACGTCGCCGTCTACGAAGAACGGGATCGCCTGGCCCGAGACCTGCACGACACGGTGATCCAGCGGCTCTTCGCCATCGGGCTGACGCTCCAGAGCCTGGCCGGCAACTCGTCGGCGGCCGATGTGTCGTCGCGTCTGGGCGCCACGGTGGTCGACATCGACGACACCATCCGCCAGGTGCGCTCCAGCATCTTCGAGCTCGGCTCTGCGGACATCGAGACGAGCCTGCAGTCCCGGGTGCGCTCATTGGTCCGGGTCCTGGGCAATGTGACCGGCTTCGACGTGACGGTCACGTTCGACGGTCCGGTCGACACCGAGGTCCGGCCCATCGTTGCCGACCACCTGTTGGCCGTGGTGCGCGAGGCGGTCACCAACATCGGTCGCCACGCCCGGGCCACCGACGCCGAGGTCTCCGTGGCGGTGAGCGACGGTCGGTGTCGGCTTCGGGTCGTCGACGACGGGGTCGGACTCCGGGACGGGCCCACGGACGCAGGAGGCCTCGGGCTGGTCAACATGAAGCGTCGCGCCGAGAAGCTGGGCGGGACCTGCTCGGTCACCAGCCCCGAGGGTGGCGGCACCGAGCTCGACTGGGACGTGCCGGTCACCGGGGACCGGACCGGCTAGGCCTCTTTCACCACGGCGTACCAGATGCGGTGGGCCACTCCGACCATCTGGTCCCCCATCCGCGCGCACCGCCGGTAGAGCTCACGGCGCCCGGTGACCTCACGGAGGTCGTCGATGTCGAGCAGCGCCGACATGGCCCGGCGGTAGGTCTGCTCCAAGGCGTCGTGGCGGGCCACGGCGGCATCGGCACTGGCGGTGGCCTCGTCCGAACTGCTGCCCAGGTGGGGGAAGGCCTGGGCAAGGTCCCGCGCTCCGAGGGCCACCTGGTCCACCATCTCGGCCATGGGCGGGTCTGGCTGCATGCCCAGGAGCTCGGCCTCACGCACCAGGTCGGCGGCCGCGGTGAGCACACCACTGAGTCGCTCGGAGATCTCGTAGATGTCCTCGGGGCCGATGGGCGTGACGAAGGCCGTCTTCACGGCCATCAGGACCTGGCGCGCCGCCCGCTCCCCGTCGGCGGCCAGGCCGTCGAGCAGCGCGCCGGCCGACGCATCCCCCTTCGACCAGGACGTGAGGGCGTCGATCCCCTGGACGGTCAATGCACCCTGGGCCCCGAGGAGCCCGAGCAGGTCGGGTGTGTCAGGCAGGAACCACCGTCTCATGCGATCCATCTCCCGAGGCTGAACAGCGCTGCACCAAGGGCGGCACTGACGGGCAGCGTGACGAGCCACGCCAGACCGATCTCGCCCACCACGGCCCAGCGTACGTGGCGCCACCGCTCCCCGGACCCCACGCCGACCACGGCCGGCGCCACCACGTCGGTGGTGCTGACCGGAGCGCCGACCAGCGACGCCACCAGCACGATGGTGCTCGACGAGCCCTGGCTCACCAGACCGTCGAGCGCGGTCAGGTGGTAGATCCGTCGACCGAGCGTCCGTACCACCCGCCAGCCTCCGAGCAGGGTGCCGGCTGTGAGGAGCAGGGCCGAGGCCAGCACCACCCAGAAGGGAACGGCGAAGCGCGACAACCGCCCGTCCGCCACCAGTGCCGCGGTCATGAGGCCCATGGTCTTCTGGGCGTCGTTGGAGCCATGGGCGAACGCCAGCGCGGCCGAGGTCGCCACCTCGCCCCGCCGCACCGGTCGCTCGGCCGCCCGGGTGGCCCGGGCCAGCACCCGACGGGCGACCCGGATGCCCACGATTGCCGCGGGCACGGCGATCGCCGTGGCAAACACCAGCCACAGCAGCGAACCGAGCACGCCCTCGGGGCGAAGCCCGTCGAGCCCACCCCAATGGACCGCACTCGGTCCCCCCTCGGCCAGCGCCGCGCCTGCCAGCGCGCCCACCAGGCAGTGACCCGAACTGCACGGCAGGCCCCACCAGAGTGTGGCGAGGCTCCAGACCAGCGCGCCGGACACCGCGGCGGCCAGCACCGGAAGTTCCTCGGTCACCGGCACCTGGGTGATCCCGGCCACCGTGGCGGCCACCGCGGTCCCGACGACCAGGGCTCCGATCACATGGAAGACGGCGGCGATGACTACGGCCGGGGCAGGCCGCAGGGCGCCCGTGACCACAGGTGCGGCGATGGCGTTGCCGGCGTCATGGACGCCGTTGACCACTCCGAACGCCGCCGCCAGCACCAGCACCGTCACGAGCACGGGATGATCCTCCCATGGGCACCCGCAGGTCCGACCCCTTCAGTGGGTGGTCGGGCCGAACCGCTCAGGCCGCCGAGCCGAGGAACGGCGCGTGGTACGAGAAGACGCCGCCGTCAGAGGCCACCAGCCAGTAGCCGTCACCGCTGTTGTCGTTGAGGCCACCGATCACCGGCCGGGCCAGGACCAGGTTGCCGGCCGACCCGTAGAACGGAGCGTTGAAGGCGAACACCCCGCCGTCGGAGGCCACGATCCGGTAGCCGCTGCCCGTCGAGGTGGCAGCGATTCCCACGATCGGTTTGTTGAGACGGATACTGCCGGTCGAGCCGTGGAAGGGCGCGTGGAACGAGAACACACCGCCGTCAGAGGCCACCAGCCAATAGCCGCCGGTGGCCGGGTCGGTGGCCATCCCGACGATGGGCTTGTTCAGGCGCAGTGAGCCGGTGGAGCCAAAAAATGGCGCCCCGAACGAGAAGATCCCGCCGTCGGAGGCCACCAACCAGTAGCCCGAACCGCCGGGCACCGGTGCCATGCCCACAATGGGTTGGTTGAGCCGGATCGCTCCAGTCGAGCCGCGGAACGGCGCATCGAAGGAGAAGATCCCGCCGTCCGAGGCCACCAACCAGTAGCCACCGGTGGCCGGGTCGGCCGCCATCCCGACGATGGGCTTGTTCAGATGGACCCCGGTCATGGCGCCGTGGCAGGCGGCCGCACCGAAGGCCGCCACATCGCCCAGCGAGTCGGTCTCGAGGTAGCCCCCGCCATTGGCCAGGGCGGCAGCAGCCACCACCGCTCCCGCAGGCAGATGGCTCATGCAGGCCGTGGCGGTGGGCACGGGGGTGCCGGAGGGCGGCGGCGTGCCGCCGCCGGAGGGCGGGTTGGGCACCACGGCCGGATGGAAGGTGTAGGACTGCTGGTCGAAGGTCCCGCCGGCGGCATTGGTCGGGGTGACGGTGACCGTGTCGCCGGTGACGGTCACCCGCAGGAAGTTGTACACGTCAGAGGCCGACTGGGGTGTGGGCGCCCCGCAGGCGGACCCGGTCCCCGAGTTCGGATCGGCGTTGGACGGATTCCAGCCGATGGCGTACACCGAGTCGGCGTCCTGCAGCGTCGAGCACGACCCGCCGACCACCGGCTCGAGCACCCCGCCCCCACCGCCGGTCACGTAGTTGATGATCTGGCCCGACTGGTGGGGCACGATGCGTTGATAGGTGTGGGCGTGCCCGTTGAAGGCCATGTCGACGCCGTTCTTGGACAGCAGGGCCTCGAGGCTGGTCGAGGCGTCCGGATTGGCCGAGCTGTTCTGCAGGTAGGGGTCCGACGGCTGGGTGGCGTTCACCGAGCGCAGTGGATAGTGGAAGACGGCGAACTTGATGCCCCCGGGATGGGCGGCCAGGTCGTTCTTCAACCACTTGTACTCAGGCGAGTTGGTCTGCCAGTGCTCGTCGGCATCGGCCTGGTACCCCTGACAGTACGACGGGGTCGGGCACAGGGAGCCGCTGGCGCTGCCCGTGCCGGCGGCACCGGAGGTGCCGTCGGCCCAGGCGCCGTCGATCACGTAGATGCGCACGTTGCCCGAGGAGAAGGCGTACCAGTCGTCGGGGAAGGAGCCGCTGATCCCGTCGGTGCCCGAGTAGCTGTCGAAGGCGTAGGTCCCGCCCGAGGCGGCGGCCGTGGTCGGGGTGGGCCACACACGCAACGTGGTCACACTCTGTCCGTGGTTCCCGTCGGCGGCAAAGATTGGTATCCCGCCGGTCTGGGGGAGGTAGTTCGGGCCGAAGAAGTTGCTGACCTCGGGCTGGGTGCCGGTCTGTTCGAGGTCGCCGTAGTTGGACTCGTTGCCCCCGGAGTAGCCGATGTCGCCGGCGATGAGCAGGAATTTGGCCCCGTTGGCCTGCACGCTGGTCCCGATCTCCTTGTCGATGGCCGCCTGGTCGGGATTGACCCCACCCGGGAAGGCCACGTCGTTGGACGCGGTGGCGCTGGTGTAGGCGTAGTTCTCGCCGGTGTCGGCCATGACGTCGAAGGTCAGGGGCTGGGTGGACGATGTGTTGGGGGGGTCGAGCGTGGTGAACGTCTGGAACGGCTGGGAGGAGGACAGCAGGTCGGTGGCGCCGGACTGGTCGCTGGAGAACACGGCGTAGCAGTACTTGGTACTCGACGAGAGACCGGTGACGTCGACCGAGGACTGGTACTCGTTGGTCGTGCCCGAGTTGCCCGTGACGGTGAAGGCCCACCCGGTCATGGAGGACGAGGTGCCCGACGTCGTCGGGTTGACCGGACCGGGCAGCGACGTCGGCACGGGATGGGCACTGGCGTCCCAGGACGAGATGGAGCCCGGGCACGTCCCGCCGGCCGCCGCGGCCACCTTGACCGAGCCCGGGGTCTGCGACGATGTCGCCCAGTTGATGTAGGCCGAGCTCTGCGTGAGGTCGGTCACATACGGGGCCCGGGTCAGGCTGGCCCCGAAGCCGCTGTAGGCGGCCACCCCGAGCGGGTTGTCGGCGGCCGCCGGAGTGGCGGCCAGCACGGGCAGGGCCGACCACGCGACCGTCCCGATGATCAACCCCAACGCCAACCGACGTCCCATGGCCCTGTTTCTGCTGCCCCTCATACCGGATGACGGACGCAGAACCCCTCCTACGCCAATCAGTGGCCCCAATCTACGACGTTCGGCGACGATGACGCCTGCGGCAACACAGCCGGTGGGGACGTCGTTACCGAGCGTGCCGAGTGGGTGGAGGTGCCACGGCACACGGTCAACCGGAGACCCGGCGGGCCGCCACCCGGACCAGGGACCGCCAGCCGAGCAGGGCCAACCCGAGGAAGGCCAGGGCCACGATGACGAAGGCGAAGGCCGTCCCCTGCCCGGCGATCACCCGTAGGACCATGCCCACGGCCACGCACGACAGCCAGATCACCACACCGGTCGGGGCCACCGCCACAGGACGCCACCAGGCTCGGGCAGCCGCCCAGCCGAGCGCCGCCCCGACCAGGAACGGCCAGGACGTCGAGACCATGCCCGCCAGGGTCACGCCGTCGGCGTGCGACGTGCGCCCGATGGCCACGAACACGAGGATGCTGGTCGCATCCGCCGTTCCCGCCAGGACCACGGCTCGCCGGTGCTCGGTGCTCATGGCCTGTCGGCCGCCACCGGCCGGACGCCGACCCAGGGTCTGGCGCGGTGTCAGCGGCTCAGAGCCGGGTGCCGCCCGGCCACCAACGGCACCAGCAGTCGTCGGGGCGTCAGCCACCCGATCGCCGCCGACACCCGATTGCCGGCACCCGGGATGACGACCGCCTTGTTGGCGTCCATGCCGGCCACCGCGGCTGTGGCCACGTCGGCGGCCGAGACCACCATGGCCTTGGGCGCCGAGCCGGTGAACTCGTCGCCGGAGAACCCCGCCGTGTCGGCGAAGCCGGTCTCCACCGGTCCGGGGCACAGCGCGGTGGCGGTGACCCCGGTGGGGCGCAACTCCCCTCGCAGGGCGTGGGTGTAGCTGAGCACGAAGGCCTTGGAGGCGCCGTAGGCGGCCTGACCCGGGAAGGGCTGGAAGGCCACGGTCGACGCCACATTGAGCACCACCCCGCTGCGGCGCTCCACCATGCCGGGGAGGAGCAAGGTGCACAGGTGCACCACCGCCTCCACATCGGTGCGCACCATGGCCAGCTCCCGCTGCGGATCGGCCTGGTGCACCGGGCCGGTGGTGGAGAAGCCGGCGTTGTTGACCAGCACGTTCACCTGGAGCGACCGGTCGGCCAGCTCGGTGACGATGGCCGCACGGGATGCTTCGTCGGTGAGGTCGGCCACGATCACCTCGGCCCGAATGTCGTGGCTCGAGGAGAGCTCCTCGGCCAGGGCCGACAACTTGGACTCGGTGCGGGCCACCAGGGTGACACCGAGCCCACGCCCGGCCAGCAGACGGGCGATCTCCACCCCGATCCCCGAGGAGGCTCCGGTCACGAGACAGGTCCGGGCGGCGTTCGGTGCGGGAAGCGTCATGCCCGAAGCGTAGGGCCCGGCGAGGCGTACACGGCACGGGCCCGGTACCGGAGCGGCCGCTCCTCCAGCTCCTCGAGGTAGTGGGCCACCCAGCCGGCGACCCGTGCCACGGTGAACAGGGTCCTGCCGGCGTCGGGCGCCATCCCCCTCGCCCAGGCCATGGCCGCCAGGGCCAGGTCGACGTTGGGAGGGGGGATGTCGTGCTCACGGGTCAGGTCGACCAGCGACGAGATCAGGGCGAACTGGTCGGGAGTGACGCTGTCCGCCAGGAGGCCGAAGAGCGCGTCGAACCGCGCGTCGCCGGACTTGTAGACCGAGTGGCCGAAGCCGGGGAGCACGCCCTGCCACCGGAGGGTGTCCTCGACCGCCTGGCCCACCCCGTGGCGCGCCGCGTCGACCAACAGCCCATAGGCCTGCTGGCTCGCCCCGCCGTGCAGCGGCCCGGCGATGGTGGCCAACCCGGCCAGGAGGACGTCGTAGAGGTCGGCGTGGGTGGAGGCCGCCACCCGCACCGCCAGGGTCGAGGTGGCGAGCTCGTGGTCGGCCATCAGGACCAGGGCGGCGTTGACCCACCGGATCACGGCGCCGTCGACGCTCGGGCACAGCCGCTCAGCCAACCGCTCGGCCAGCGTTCCGTGTACCTCTCGACCGTCCCCCAGCACGAGGCCACCGGCGGAGCTCCCCGCCGGTCCGGCGCCCGCCGCACCGGCCACACCGGGCAGGGGGAGTACCTCCACCATCGAGGCGGCCAGCCGGGCGCCCTTCTTCACGACGACCTCGGGTCGCCGGTCGGCCCGCAGCCGGTCGTGGGCACCGGCCATGACCACGGCCCACCGCATGCGGTCCGAACTCCCGATGTCGGGCGGCGTCCCGAGGTCGAAGGGAGCCCAGGCCGGGCCGGGGTCGACACCCCGCCACAACCACGCCGCCACCTCCTCGAAGGTCTCCGCCGTGGCCAGGTCGACGGCTCGCCGCCCGCGGTAGACGGGCCCGTCGTCGGTCAACTGCGTGATCCCGGTGGTGATGGTGGCCATCCGTGTCTCGACCGACCGGCCCCCCCGGGAACGGCGGGCCAGCCGCTCGACCTCGTCGGCGTCGAACAGGCTCCGGCGCCCCCCCGCCATGCCCGCGTGGGAGACCAAGAGGCCTCGGCTGACATAGGCGTAGAGAGTGGCGACTTTCACGCCCAGGCGGCGGGCCGCCTCCTCGCTCTCCAGCATCCGAGCCACGGGTCTCTCCTTCTGACATTGACTTGATCAATATTTACACAACCGTGGTGAGCCGTCACACTGGAGGGAGCGAGAACCCCGATGGGCGGCACTCGGCCGCCGTGATGACGAGGAGCGATCCATGACCACCGCCGTGCACGAACTGATGTCCTCCCCTCCGGTGACCTGCTCGGTGGGCGCCTCGCTGACCGAGGCGACCTCGGTGATGGACAGCCGCCAGATCGGCTCGGTGGTGGTGACCGACGGTCCCGCCGTGGTCGGGATCCTGACTGAACGGGACCTCCTGCGGGCCTCGGCCGCCGGGGTCGACCCCCTCGCCGAGCCGGTCGGTGCCTGGATGACGCCGGACCCCGACGTGCTCGCCCTCGATGAGGAGGCGGCCGCGGCATGGTCGGGGCTCGCCCATCACCACTACCGCCACCTGCCGGTGGTCGACCATGGATCCCTGGTCGGCGTGGTGTCGATCCGAGACCTCCTGGACGTGGCCCAGATCCGGCCGAGCGACGAGGCGGGTGCCGACGTGCCCCGGGGGCTGGAGGGCGTCGTGGTCGCCGAGACCTCGGTCGGGGACGTGCGAGGCACCGAGGGCTTCTTCCACTACCGGCAGTATTCGGCTACCGAGCTCGCCGCCCGACGGTCCTTGGAGGACGTGTGGCAGCTCTTGTTCGACGGGTCCCTGCCGGGACCGGGTGGTGGAGCTGGATTCGCCGCCGAGGTGGCGACCCTCCGGTCCCTCCCCGAGGGGTTAGGTGCCCTCCTCCCCACCATCGCCGGACTCGGGTCACCCCTCGACGCCCTGCGGAGCGGCCTCTCCCTCCTCGGTGCCGAGCTCGGCTGGGAGCCCACCCACGACATCGGCCCCGAACAGCTGAGGAGCCAGGCCCTCCGGCTGTGCTCCGTGGTTCCCACCCTGCTCGCCGCGTCGTACCGCCTGGCCAGTGGGCTCGAGCCGGTGGCTCCCCGCGACGACCTCTCCCACGCCGCCAACTATCTGTGGATGCTCACCGGCGCCGAGGCGCCCCCCGCCCACGTGCGCGCCGTGGAGCAGTACCTGATGCTCACCATCGACCACGGGTTCAACGCCTCCACGTTCACCGCCCGGGTGATCACGTCGACCGGCGCCGACCTGGCCGCGGCCATCGTGGGGGCGGTCGGTGCGCTGTCGGGTCCGCTCCACGGAGGGTCCCCGAGCCGGGCCCTCGCCATGCTGGACGCCATCGGCACCCCCGACCGGGCCGAAGCCTGGATCCGCGAGGCGGTGACGCGGGGCGACCGGATCATGGGGTTCGGCCACCGCGTCTACAAGACCGACGATCCCCGATCGGTGTTCCTGGCCGAGGTGGCCCGCGGCCTCGACGGGGAGCTGGTCGACTTCGCTGTCCAGGTGGAGCGCACCGCGGTCGAGGTGCTGGCCGACCTCAAACCCGGCCGGGCCCTCTATACCAACGTCGAGTTCTTCGCCGGGGTGGTCATGCACAGCTGCGGCATCCCCCGGGCGATGTTCACCCCCACCTTCGCCGTCGGCCGCACCATCGGGTGGGCGGCACACGTGATGGAGCAGGCCGCCGACAACCGGCTCATCCGGCCGGCGGCCCGCTATGTGGGCCCGCCGCCTCCTCAGCCGGTGCCGGTCACCTGAGGCCCGACCCGGTCGACCCGGTGGTGCTCCACCCACTGCAGGTGGAGCACCCGGCGGACGAACCGCCACCCCACAGCACCCCGGGTGTACTCGTCGTGGTAGCGGATGAACCAGACGGTGTCGGTCGAGCCGGTGTCGGTCCAGTCGGTGTCGGTCGGGGCGGGGTCCTCGGGGGGAGTGAGGTGGTGGGCGATGCACTGGACCTCTCCGGTCGCCTCGTCACCGGCGACGGCGAACGAGGTATTCCCGACCAGGTGGAACGTGCGCTCGAAGTGAGCCAGGCCCTCGGGCACCCGGCGGAGGGCTTCGGTCCCGGACCGAGTGACGACGGGCGCCAGGTCCTCGGGATACCGGGGGACCACCAGCTCCCCGTGGGGCACGAACAGCGACGCGAAGCGGTCCCCATCCCGCTGGTCGGCGGCCTCGGCATAGGCAACAGACAGGCCGACGAGGGCGTGTGCGTCCTCACCGACGCCCGGCGACGGCACGGCCTCGGTCACGAAGGGCCGGGGCCGTCCAGGCCGAATCGCTGGGCGAAGGAGGACAGCTCGTCTTTGATCTGGCTGAGCTCGGCGGCCATCGAGGTGGAGATGACCAGCCGGGTGGCGCCCTGGGCATCGGCGTCGGCCACGTCCTGTTCGCTCAGGGTGGGGAGGTAGCCCGACAGGGACAGCTCGATGGTGGCGGGGTCGCGCTCCGCCCCCTCGGCGCTCTCGCGCAACTGGCCCAACCGGATGGCCAAGAGGTCGGGCTCGAGCCCCAGTGGTTGGAACCCGTCACCGAGGCGCCCGGCCCGGCGTGCGGCCGCCTCGCTGTGGCCTCCGATGTGGATGGGGACGCCACCGGGACGGGCCGGCTTGGGGAACGAATGGGCATGGTGGAAGGAGACGAACTCGCCGTCGAAGTCCGCGCCATCGGTTCCGGCATCGGCCCACAGTGCCCGCAGGACGGCCACGGTCTCGTCCGTCCGGCGGCCCGGCTCCGCGGGTCAGCACCTGTAGCGCGCAACTCCTCGTCCATCCACCCGACCCCGAGGCAGAGCCGCACTCGGCCCGCCGACAGGACGTCGACCGTTGCCACCCGCTTGGCCAGGACCACGGCCTGATGGTTGGGGGCCACCAGCACCCCGGTGGCGAGGTGGATCCGGTCGGTGACCGCGGCCAGATAGGCCATCAGGTCGAGCGGGTCAGGAATCCGGCAGTCGTCGGGAAGGGGCATCTTGCCCGACGGGGAGTAGGGGTAGGTGCTCTCGTACCCTGACACCACCACAGCGTGCTCCACCAGCACCACGGACTCGAACCCGCAGGCCTCGGCGTGCCGGGCGAACGAGGTCATCCACGCCGGATCGGCGGTGACCCCGGTGCGCACGGGAGGGATGATGCCGAACTGCATGGGGCTGCTCGCTTTCGTCGACGTCCCCCCGGGTCGCTGAGGCCGGGTAGTCCCCGAACCGGGGCACCACCGGCGAGGGTGCCGGGCCGAGCGTAAACGGACCAACGGCCCCCTGCCACAACGCCTCTCCCGGGCAGCTCGTGGCGGCCGGAGCGGCGGTCGGCTCACTATGGTGATGCCGTGCACGTCCCCTCCCCTCGCCGACCTGTGGATCCGCGGCCGCTCACCAGGACCTGGACTGGTCTGCAGGCCGGGCAGTGAGGGGTCGAGACGCATGACGGACGACGCCGAGATCCCGGCGTCGGGGACGCCGGCGGACGACGATCCGGCGGACCGGGCCCGGCCCGCCGGCCGGGGCCGCCATTCCGCACCTCGGATCGACCGTCGCAAGTTCATCGGCTGGACGGCGGCTGGTGGCGCCGCCGTAGCCGCCGTGGCGCTGGGCGTGGCCGAGGCTTCCGGGCACGGTGGTGGGGGGACCGCCGCGGTCCCCCCCGCCCACGCCCACTCCCACGCCGATGCCGATGCCGACCACCTGATCACCGAGGGGACGACCACGACGGATCCGGTCAGCGTGACGGCTCCCCCCACCACCGTGCCGGCCGGCCCCACCTTGCCCATTTCGCCGGCCATCGTGGCCGAGAATGCCAAGACCGGGCATGCCTGGTGGGTCACGACACCTCAGCAGGCCGGCGACATCGAGGGCTACGCCAACCAGGTGAGCGCCGTGCTCGGGGACACGGTGACGCTGTTCGTCAGCACCAAGGCCGCCACCTATCACGTGGAGGCATATCGGATGGGTTACTACCAGGGGATCGGGGCCCGCCTGGTGTGGTCGTCACCGGAGCTTCCCGGCAACCGCCAGAGCGCCCCGACCCTCATCGAGCCGACCAACACCATCGAATGCACCTGGCAGCCGTCGCTGACCATCCCCATCGATGAGGAGTGGGTGCCGGGGGCCTACCTGCTCAAGCTGGTCGGGTCCACCAGCGAGCAGCAGTTCGTCCCCTTGTGCGTCCGTGACGATGCATCCCGTGCCGCCATCGTGATCCAGCACAGCGTCACCACCTGGCAGGCCTACAACCGCTGGGGCGGCTACAGCCTCTACTACGGCAACCGGGGCGGGGCCCTGTCCTTCACCCACTACCCGGCCGGTGGGACCTTCGAGGATCGGGCCCGCATCGTCTCGTTCGACCGGCCCTACGACCACGACTGGGCATCGGGGGCAGCCGACTTCGTGGGCAACGAGTTTCCCGTCCTCTACCAGGTCGAGCAGCTCGGCCTGGATGTGACCTACTGGACCGACATCGACCTGCACGCCCACCCCGAACTGCTCAGCGGGCACCGGGCCCTGGTCAGTCTGGGCCACGACGAGTACTGGTCCCAGCCCATGCGGGACGCTGCCACCCTGGCCCTGCATGCCGGCGTGAACCTGGCCTTCCTCGGCGCCAACGTGTGCTACCGGCAGATCCGCCTCCAACCGTCGGCCGTCGGTCCCAACCGGGTCCAGGTCTGCTACAAGTCGGCGGCAGAGGATCCCATGACCAGGGTCAACCCCGGCCTGGTCACGGTGAACTGGCCCCAGGCCCCGGTGTCCCGACCCGAGAGCCAACTCATCGGCTCTACCTACCAGGACGTCGGCGCCCAGGCCGACACGGTCATCACCGACCCGTCGTCGTGGCTGCTGGCCGGTACCGGCCTGACCCTCAACCAGCGACTGCCGGGCGCCATCGTCGGCGAATTCGACCGGTACGTGCCCGGAGGAGGTGGACCGGACAACCTCGACGTGGTCGCCCACTCGGTCGTGGCGAACCGGGCCGGCAACTACTCCGACATGACCTGGTACACCGTGCCGGGAGGCGGTGGGGTGTTCGCCTCCGGCAACGCCAGCTGGGTGGGGGCGATGTCCGACAGCACCCTCGTCCCGCCCAACGTGGTGCCTGGCCCGGTGGCCGGGGTCACCGCGCCGGTCCTGGCCATCATGAAGAACCTCTACACCGTGATCGGGTCGGGACCAGCCGACCTCACCCGGCCGTCGCAGGGGAACTGGCGGACGATCTATGCACCGGGCAGCCCCTCGAGCGCGGCACCGAACACGGTCAACTCCGCCTGAGCCGTACCTCGTTGCCGGCCATGGAACGCAGCAGCCCGGGACGCAACGCGTGCGTCCCGGGCCGGCGATTGGGTGGAACTACCCTGGCCTTGTCGTCAGTAAACGCGCCGCGCTCGAAGCGAATTCTGCGGGTCGGGCGCACGCTCACCGTGAAGGGGTCAGTCGCTGAGCGTGATCGGCTCGTCATCGAGCGAGAGGTCCTCGCCACCGGGCAGCGCCGCCGCCGCCCCTTCGGCCTCGACAGCGTTCTGAGCGGCCAGATGCTCACGGATGCGTTCGTCGACCTCGGCCATGAGCTGGGGATTCTCGGTCAGGAAGGTCTTGACGTTCTCCCGGCCCTGGCCCAGCTGCTCACCCTCATAGGTGAACCACGCGCCGGACTTCTTGATGAACCCGAGTTCCACCCCGACGTCCAACAGGGAGCCCTCGCGGCTGATGCCCCGGCCGAACGTGATGTCGAACTCGGCCTGCTTGAACGGAGGCGAGCACTTGTTCTTGACCACCTTGACCCGGGTCCGGTTCCCGACCTGGTCGGCCCCGTCCTTGATGGTCTCGATCCGCCGGATGTCCAGTCGGATCGACGAGTAGAACTTAAGGGCCCGTCCGCCGGGGGTGACCTCCGGCGAGCCGTACATGACCCCGATCTTCTCGCGGAGCTGGTTGATGAAGATGGCGATGGTCCGGGACTTCGACAGCGTGCCGGTCAACTTGCGCAGCGCCTGGGACATCAGGCGGGCCTGGAGGCCGACGTGGGAGTCCCCCATCTCCCCTTCGATCTCCGCCCGGGGAGTCAGCGCGGCCACCGAGTCGATGACAAGGACGTCGAGCGCACCTGACCGGATGAGCATGTCGGCGATCTCCAAGGCCTGCTCCCCGGTGTCGGGCTGCGAGATCAGCAGGTCGTCGATGTTGACACCGATGGCCTTGGCGTAGACAGGGTCCATGGCGTGCTCGGCGTCGACGTAGGCGCAGATGCCGCCGTTGCGCTGGGCCTCAGCCACCACGTGCATGGCCAGGGTCGACTTCCCCGACGATTCGGGCCCGAAGATCTCCACGATCCGGCCCCGCGGGAGGCCGCCGATGCCGAGCGCCAGGTCGAGCGCCAACGCCCCGGTCGGGATGGCCTCGATGTTCATGTGGAGGTTCTCCCCCATCCGCATGATCGACCCCTTGCCGAACTGCTTCTCGATCTGACCCAGGGCCATGTCGAGTGCCTTGTCACGTTCCATGTGTTCCACTCCTCGATGTTGTCGCTCACTTGGCCGTGCCAACCCTATGGAGAAGGTGTGACACTCGATTGGTGGGTCCGGACGGTGGTCCGGCGCCGGTCACTGCATCCTGCGTCCTGCACGACGAGGTCACTCTAGACCCGAACGCATGTTCGATGTTGGACCCTTCGGGGCCCTCTGCGACGCAGTGGGGACGGCCCGGTCCAGTCCCGACGGTCCGCCAATTGCCCCATGGCTCCCGAGTAGCCTCCACCCCCAGTGCCCGACGACGACCAGCCGCCATCCGAAGCCGAGTCGGGGGGTGACGGGAGCACCCCGTCCGGCGACTCAGCATCGACGGCGGCGCCGGCCATCCTCTCCCGACAGGAGCTCCGGGCCAACGGTTCGGGGTCCTCGCGTACCTGGTGGTATGTGCTCATCGGCGTGGCCGTGGTGGTGGTGGGCGTGGTGATTGCCGTCGTTGCCACCGGTGGACGCACGTCCACAGCAGCGAAGGCGGCCGTGACCACGACGACCGCCGTCCCGGCACCCGTGGCGACCTGTCCGCTGACCGGAACACCGGCCCCGGGTGGGACGGTGCCCCCGCGTCCGGCCCTCGGCATCAAGATCGGGAACTACCCCGACGACCGGCCCTCTGCCGGGCTCAACCAGGCCGACATCGTCTTCGAGGAGCCCGTCGAGGGTGCCATCACCCGGATCGTGGCGGTGTTCCAGTGCCAGGGAGCCGCCCTGGTCGGCGACCTGCGCTCCGCCCGCCAGCCCGACTCGGGCATCCTGTCCCAGCTCTCCAACCCGCTGTTCGTCCACGCCGGCGGGATTGACCCGGTCATCTCGCTGCTGGCCTCGTCCCCCATCATCGACAAGAACCTGTACTCGGGGAGCAACGGGTCGGCCATCATCCAACAGCCGGGCCGGGTCGCCCCGTACTCGACCTTCGTGAACACCGCCACGCTGTGGGCGTTGGATCCCACCGACACGAGCCCACCCGCACCGATCTACCACTACTCGAAGAAGCCGCCCGCCGGTGCCGTTGGCGGCTCCGGGGCCAGCGTGCACATCCCCTTCTCGTCGACGTCGGATGTGACCTGGCAGTGGAACCAGTCGACCGGGACCTACCTGCGCTTCTACTCGGGGACGCCGGACAAGCTCCTCGACGGCACACAGACCGCGGCGAGCAACGTCGTGGTCATGACGGTGCCGACCTCGACCGGCGTGTGGGTGGAGAACGATGAGGGCGGCCATGAGGTGCTCGTCAACGAGATCGGCTCAGGGCCACTGGTGGTGCTGCGCAGCGGCGTGGCCATCACCGGCACCTGGAGCCGGGCCGGGCTCACCACGCCCGCCACACTGACCGCGGCCAACGGGACACCCATCACCCTGCAGCCCGGCAACACCTGGGTCGAGCTCGCCCCCATCGGCGTGCCCGTGACCACGACGGGGGCCGGCACCACGACGACGACAGCTCCGTAACGATCGGACGGGACGCTCGAACCCCTCAGTCGGCGGAGGGTGGGCCGCCCAGCCGGCGGCGCAGGAGATCAAGGGCTGCGATGGTGGCGTACTGACGCACGCGTTCGCGATCTCCCGGCACTGTGAAGGCGGACGCCTCGGTGTCGTGCCCGTGCCGGGAGATCCCGACGAAGACGGTGCCGGGAGGCTGGTTGTCCTGGGTGTCGGGACCGGCCACCCCGGTGATCGACAGGCCGACATCGGAGCCGAGCACCCGTCGGGCGCCGTCGGCCATGGCCCGGGCGGCGGCCTCGGACACCACCGGGCCCTCGGGCACGCCGAGCACCGAGAACTTGACGGCCGAGGCGTAGGACACGACCGAGCCGCAGAACCAGGCACTGGCCCCGGGGACGTTGACCAGCCGTGAGGCCGCCAGTCCACCGGTCAGCGACTCGGCCAGCCCGAGTGTGAGCCCCTGTCCGGTGAAGACGCGGGCCACGGCGTCTTCGATGGCCTCCTCGTCGATGCCGAACACCACGTCACCGGCGGCCTCGGTGAGGATGCGCCGGATCTCAGTCTCCTCGGCGTCGAGCAGCGCGGTGGTTGCGGCCTCGTCGTCGGACCGGACGGTCACCCGAACCTTGATCCCCTCGATCCCGCTGGCCAGAAAGGCGATGGTGGCGGTGTCCGACGCCGCACCCGCTCCCGCTGTCTCCCCACCGTCCGCGTCGCCACCGGGGGCATCGAGGGCCGCAATGTGGCCGGCCAGCGTCTCGGCCAGGCCGGACTCGCTCATCCCCCAGGTCCGGATGACCCGGCTGGCGATGACCCCCGCGGTCTCCCCCCGTTCGGCCATCCGGGCACGGATGTCGGGGAGGATGGCGCGCTCGAACATGTCGGCCATCTCGTAGGGGACGCCCGGGACGGCGTAGACGACCTTGTGCCCGACCGGGCAGATGAGGCCGGGGGCGGTCCCCTTGGTCTGGCGGATGATGGTGGCGCCCTCGGGCACGTCGGCCTGGCGCAGGTTGGATTCGGGCATCTCCCGCCCGCGGCTCGAAAAGACGGTCCGCATGGCGTCGACCGCCCCCTGGTCCCGGCGCAGCCCGACGTTCATGACCTCGGCGATGGCCTCCCGGGTGATGTCGTCATGCGTCGGTCCGAGCCCACCGCAGACGATGACCCCATCGCTCCGGGCCAGTGCGGTCCGGAAGGCCAGCACGATCCGCTCGTGGTTGTCGCCCACCGCCTGATGGAAGTGGGAGGTGATCCCGGCCGCGGCCAGGTGCTCACCCATCCAGCGCGAGTTGGTGTCGGCGATCTGCCCGAGGAGCAGCTCGGTCCCCACCGCCACGATCTCGATTCTCATGGCCGGATCAGGCCGCCGACGTGGCGCCGTCGGTGGCGGCGCGTGCATGGGCGGCGCGCCGACCGTCCAGGTAGTACTGGCCTCCGGTGAACACGGTCATGGCCGTCGCCACCCAGATGGCGGTGGACAGGACGGCGTGATGGGACGCCAGGGGCGGCGCCAGGCAGAGCCCGATGGCCAGGTCCTGGAGGAGGGTCTTCACCTTGGCTGTGTTACGCGCCGGGATCGAGACCCCGTGACGTCCCACCACCGACCGGTAGATGCTCATGGCCACCTCACGGATGGCGATGATCACCACCGGCAGCCACCACACGATGCCCTTGGCCACCAAGGCGATCAGTGCACCGAGCACCACCACCTTGTCGGCCAGCGGGTCGAGGAAGGCTCCCGAGCGTGTGGTCCCCTGTCGACGGGCCAGCCATCCGTCGATCCCGTCGGAGAGGGCCAGGACCCCTCCGAAGACGAAGGTGAACCAGCTCGCACCCCACAGCATGATCAGGGCGATAAGCACCGGGGTGGCCAGCAGTCGCAGGACGGTGATCCCGTTCGCCGGGGTCAGGACGGCCGACGGTCCAAAGGTGGTGGCCCGGACGGGCGGCGCGCTCGGGACCGGGGCTCCAGGCGTGACGGTGCCGTCGCTCATGGATGCACCGCTCACCGAACCGCCGCCGGGGCGGTCACCGCCGGGGCGACCGAGGGCCCCGCCACCAGGTCCGGACCATCGGCGTCGGTGATGACCACGTCGACGAAGGACCCGACCGGGACATGGTCCGGCAGGGTGATGATCCCGTCGATCTCGGGTGCCTCCCGGTAGCTGCGCCCCTCACCGGGGGCGTCCACCAACACCTCAACGGTCGTCCCGATGAGCTCCTCGCGCCGGGCGGCGGTGATGGCGTCCTGCAGCTCGGTGCACTCGCGGAGGCGCTCGGCCACCAGTTCGGTGGGGACCTGGTCGGGGAGCTCAGCGGCGTAGGTCCCCTGCTCGTTGCTGAACGGGAAGAACCCGACCCAGTCCAGGCGGGCCGCCCGGATCCACTCGAGCAGGTGGTCGTGGTCAGCCTCGGTCTCGCCGGGGTAGCCGACGATGAACGACGACCGGAACGCCGAGGTGGGCTCGGCCGAACGGATCGACCCGATCCGGTCGAGGAACCGATCGCCCTCCCCCCAACGGCGCATCCTCTTGAGCAGGGGTCGTGACACGTGCTGCAGCGAGAGGTCGAAATACGGGACTCCGGTGGCCAGGATGGCCTCGACCAGCGCATCGTCGAGGGTGGAGGGGTAGAGGTAGAGCAGCCGTGTCCACCGCACCCGGGCCGAGACCGCCGACACCAGGTCCACGATGGGACGGCTCCGTCCCACCGCCGGCCCGTCGAGCCGCGGCTCGGTCCGTCCGCCTGACCGGTCGAGCCCGAACGACGACAGGTCCTGGGCCACCAGCACCACCTCGCGGAGCGATCCGTCGGTCCCGAGCTCCTCCACCTCGGCCAGGATCGAGCCGGTGCTGCGCGACCGCTGCTTGCCCCGGAAGGAGGGGATGGCGCAGAACCCGCAGTTCCGGTCGCACCCCTCGGCCACCTTGATGTACGACCACGGCGCGGCGGTGGGCGGTCGGGGCAGGTTGAGCAGGTCGAAGGACGGCACGAGGCCCGAGACGTCGATCGGTTTGGAGCTGAGTGTCACCGGGACGGGCACGCCCGATCGGTCCGTGGCTGTCGGCCGGTCCGGTCCGGTGAGCGCCACGCCGAACGGCGCCACCAGGTCGATCTCGGGCAGGGCCTCGGCCAGCTCGTCGCCGTACCGCTCGGCCATGCAGCCGGTGACCACCAGACGTGCCCCGTCCCGACGGGCGTCGGCCAGCGCCAGCACCGTGTCGATCGACTCCTGTCGGGCGGCCTCGATGAAGGCGCAGGTGTTGACGACGACCAGGTCGGCGTCCTCGGGGGAACCAGCCGCTTCGAAGCCGTCCGTCGTGAGGGTCCCGACCAATTTGTCCGAGTCGACCTGGTTCTTCGGGCAGCCCAATGTCTCGATCCAGTACCGCTCGGCCACCAGGACAATCTACCGGGGTCACGGGTCCTCGGGCCCCGCAGGCCCGGAGAGGCCGGACCGGGGGCTCTGCCCTGCCGGGTCCGGGAGACGGTCCGGGTGCCGCGGGACACCGAAACCGGCGCCCGCGGCCCCGCGAGCGGAGAGGGTGGGATTTGAACCCACGGACCCCGTTACCGAGGTCAAACCCTTAGCAGGGGCTCCGATTCGGCCGCTCTCGCACCTCTCCTCGCACCGCGACGCTACCGTTCCGACGTCACGACGGCCTCCTGGCTCTCTACCTCCCCGACACCACGCGGTTGACCCGTGGGATGCCAGGCCGATCCTCGACCCGGAGAAGCACAAAGGGTAGTGGATCGGTCCAGGCGTGGTCACCAGTGCCGGTGCCCCGACGACTCAGCCGGGTGCGTAGGGACGACCGTGCCCGGGGATCACGAGGGCTGGGCCGAGCGCCAGCAGTCGGGCCCGGGACTCCTCCAAGAGGTCCTGGTCGGCCGCGAGCGGGTCGATCGCCGGCCCCTCGGCCGACCACCACAGGTGGGTGCAGGCCACCAGTCCGCTCTCGGTGGTGACGAGCGTGGTGATGTCCTCGGCCGAGTGACCCGGTGTCGCCATGAGGGTCACGTCGGGTGCCAACTCGAAGCCATCGGCCGGGCGGTCGGTCCAGACGTCGTCTTGATAAATGGCCCAGTGGTCATGGAACCGGGCCTCGGCGAACAGGGCCGCGTTCAGGGTGTGGTCGGGATGGTGGTGGCTGAACACGACATCGGTCACGTCGGCGGGATCGACCCCCAGCGCCCGCAGCGGGTCGAGGATGGCGCCCCGGCTGGCCACCATCCCGGGGTCGACCACGATGACCGACTCGCCCGATCGGATGAGCACGACGGTGCTGGCCACCCGGTCATCGGCGTAACCGGCGTTGAGTACGTCTACCTGCGCTGCCATGTCCTGTCGGTCCTCTCCTTGGTTGTCCTGGGATGCGCCCATTCGATGCGTCGGTACCTTCGGTCCATGGCACCAGATCCACGTGCCGGACGTCCTCTGGGGGCCGGGCGACCATGACCCGGCTCACTGGCGCGACCCGCCAAGCGTCCCGAGGCGCCCCACTGCCTCGACAATGACCTCGGGACGCTTGCAGAACGCGAAGCGGACGAGGGAGCGGGCGGCCGAGCGGTCGTCGTAGAGGACCGACGCCGGGATGGCCACCACGCCGCAGCGCTCGGGCAGCCGCCGGCAGAACTCGATCCCGTCCTCGTCGCCGAACGCACCGATGTCGGTCAGCGCGAAGTAGGTGGAGTCGGGCCTAAAGACCTCGAACCCGGCCGCCTCCAGCCCGTCGCACAGAAGATCGCGCCGGGTGGCCAGGTCCGAGGCGATCCTGGCGAAGAACTGATCGTCCAATCCGAGCCCGAGGGCGACCGCCGGTTGGAACGGTGCACCGTTGACGTAGGTCAGGTACTGCTTCACGGTGCGCACCGCGCCCACCAGTGGGGCGGGACCGCAGACCCACCCGATCTTCCACCCCGTGAACGAGAAGGTCTTGCCGGCACTCGAGACAGTGAGCGTGCGCTCGGCCATCCCGGGCAGGGTGGCCATGGGGACGTGGTGTCCGTCGAACACCAGGTGTTCGTAGACCTCGTCGGTGACGACCAGCACGTCGGCTTCGACGCACACGCGGGCGATGCCGGCCAGCTCCTCGGCATCGAACACCTTCCCGGTCGGGTTGTGGGGCGAGTTGAGCAGCACCAGCCGGGTGCGTTCGGTGATCGACGCGGCGAACTGGTCGAGGTCGAAGCCCCACGACGGGAGTGACAGGGGGACCACGACCCGCCGGGCCCCCGTTAACGCCACGGCCGGCGCATAGGAGTCGTAGTAGGGCTCGAACATGACCACCTCGTCGCCCGAATCGCACAGGGCCATCACGGCCGCGGTGATGGCCTCGGTGGCACCTGCGGTCACCAATACCTCGGTGTCAGGGTCGAACCCGAGACCGTAGAAGCGCTGCTGGTGAGCGGCGATGGCCCGGCGGAGCTCGGGTGTCCCGGGTCCCGGAGGATACTGGTTGTGCCCCGCGCCGATGGCGGCGATGGCGGCCTCGGCCATGACCTCGGGGCCATCCTGGTCGGGGAAGCCCTGACCGAGATTGATGGACCCGGTACGGTCGGCCAGCATCGACATCTCGGCGAAGATGGTGATGCCGAATTCGGCCAGCTTCGAGGACGTCGGGGGCGGCGACGTCACCGGGGATACGGCTCGACCGTCACGCTGACCTCGGGGCATCGGGGCATCCTACGGGTCCCCACCCCATGGTCCCCTGCCCGCGTCCGATCCGGCCGTCCCGCTCAAACCACCGCGTGCCGGTTGGCCGGCCGGGGAAGCCCGAGCAGCCAGCGCAGGGTGGCGGCCTCGGGATGGTCCGGAGCGCCCTCGGGTCACGGCCTCCAGGTCATCAGGGATGCCAGCGCCCGGAAGCCGGAGAGACATCATTCGCTACGTGGTGTGGACGTGGTCGGGTAGCGGCAAGCCCGCCACCGTCCCACCGGTCCCGCCGCCAATGGACGGTGGTGGCCGGCCACCCGCGGGGTCAGGCCGGCGGCAGCAGGCCGCGGCGACGGGCCTCGACGAGAACCTCAGCCCGTGAACGGGCACCGAGCTTGCGGTACACGCTGGCCAGCTGGGTCTTGACCGTGTTGAGGGAGACGAACTGGGCGTTGGCGATGGCTTGGCGTGACCCTGTCACGGCCAACGCCTCGAGCACGGACTGCTCGCGTCGACTCATGACGACAGGCGGCTCGCCCCCCTGGGCGGTCGGGGTCCGGGCGACCACCACACGTCGGACCCAGCCGGAGATCTCGTACCGGGGGCCACCTGGACCCTCGATGCGCTCCACCAGTCCGGTCGCCTCGAGTTCGGAGAGCAGTCGGTCCGGGACGAGCTGCGGGGATGGTCGATTCGCCGGGCCCACGGTGCTCCCTCCTCCGCTGTCGATTCCCTCTGGGTATCGACCAGGGCGGACCGGCCATGGAGTGGTAAGCGACCTACACCTCGCGGCGGGTCCACCTCCGACCCGGCACCTGGGAGGCCGGGTGCGGCTAGGCCGGCAGGCCGGGCGTCCCGCTCAACCCTGGGGGAGCAGGCTGTTGGTGTAGTCGTCGGAGGCCGGCGGTGGGGTCTTGCCCTTGAACAGGCCGCCGTCGGCCATGATCTGGGTGATCCCCGCGAAGCTGTCGTCGGACATCGCGCCCCACTGGCCCTGGGCGTCGAGGAAGGTCGGGGCGGTGGCGTTGCCCGTGGCTACCACGATGGTGTGGCTGTGCTCGAGCGCAGTCTTGTTGTCCTTGATCAGGTCCTGCTCGGCCTCGGCCGGATGCAGGGCGGCGTAGGTGTAGCCCTGGGACAGCGCGGCCAGGCCGGCGCGGAGGAGGGAGGGGTCCTTGGCGATCTCGGTGTCGCTGGCCGCCAGGGAGTCGTCGGGGAAGGTGGCGGCCGATCCCAAATAGTCACGGATCGGGAAGGTCCGCAGCTTGGCACCCTGGAGTTCGGCCGTGACGTCGTCGATGCCGCCGAACATGGTGGTGTAGGCCACCCGCTTGGCCGCCAGCGCCTGGTAGGCCGACCCGTTGAGGACGACCTCGCGGTAGTCGGGATGGGCCACGCCGACCTTGGAGAAGATGGCCTTGATGATCGGCGGGTCGCTCGGGACCCCGAACCCGCCATACAGCGTGCCGCTCAGCTGGGCCGGCGAGGTGTAGGTCGACGACTGGAGGACGGCCAGCTCGATGGTGTTGAGCTGGGTGAGCCCGGCCACGGCCCGGTACTTGAGGCCCGACGCCCGATAGGCGGGGATGTTCGGCGGATAGGTGAAGGCCAGGTCGGTCTTACCCGAGCTGATCAGGGTCTCGCCGGCCGTGCCCGAATACGGGATGATCACCGGCTTGATGCCCTCACCGGTGAAGTACCCGTTGTTGATGGCCGCGTCGATGCCCAAGAAGTTGACATTGGGCGTCCAGTCGAGGGCGATGCGCAGCGTGCGCAGACCGGGTGAAGACAGGGAGCTGGTGGACGACGCCGACGAGGACCCCGACCCGCAGGCCGCCGTTACCGCGCCGAGCAGCGCCACCAACGCCAGGGGGACCAGTGAACGTGAGAAGTGGCGGGTTAGGGGGGGCAAGCTTTCATCCAATCGCTGACATCGAGGAGCTGCGGCCACGACCTCGGGACCGCTCACCGTACTTGGCCGGACGGTGGCCCACGGCCCGTGTCTGACGCGGGTGGACCACACAGAAGTGGTATCGCCACCGACCGGTGGACATTCTAATCCTGATCAGTCGGGTCAGGTTTTATTAGGCAATGATCTACCATGAGGCGCGCATGACCTCGTTGACCCGGCCCGACCACGACGTGCGCTCCCCGGCCGGGAGCGACCGCTCCGAACCGCGGCCGTCGCCTCCCCCGCGGCGCTCACGCCACGGCCGGACCCGGCGACGCCTGGCGGCCGTCGTGCCCCCCCTGGCCGTCGTGGTGGTCCTCGTGGCGCTGTGGCAGTTGATCGTCTCGGCCCGTCACATCGATCCCCAGCTGCTGCCCGGTCCCCAGCTCATCGCCCGGTCCACCTGGAACGACCGAGTGGACATCTGGCCGGCCATCGGCGTGACCACCACCGAGGCGGTGCTCGGCATGCTGGTGGCCGTCGTGGTGGCGGTGGTCGTGGCCGTGGCCATCGACTCGTTCCGGCCGGTCCGGGGCGGTCTCTACCCGCTGATCGTGGCCTCCCAGACGGTGCCGATCATCGCCCTGGCTCCGCTGGTCCTCGTGTGGTGGGGGTTCGGACTGGCCCCCAAGGTCGTCCTGGTCGCCCTGTTCAGCTTCTTTCCCATCTCGGTCGGGCTGGTCCAGGGCCTGGCCTCGGCCGACCCTGACGCCACCAACCTGCTGCGCACCATGCGGGCCAACCGATTGCAACTGCTGGTCCGGGTGCGCCTGCCGAGCGCCCTGCCCCAGTTCTTCACCGGCCTCAAGATCTCGGTCACCTACGCCTACAGCGCCGCCATCGTCGCCGAGTTCGTGGGCGCCCAACAGGGCCTCGGCGTCTACATGACCACCGCCATCCGGGCAGCGCCCATCCGCACCGACCTGGTCCTCGGGGCGGTCGTCGTCATCGCCGTCTTGACCATCAGCCTCTTCGCCGTCGTCGGGGTCATCGAGCGGTTGGCCATGCCCTGGAGGCCCCGCCCGTGACCGGCCGGCCTCCCGTCGTCGAGCTGCGGGGCCTCAGCCGGCGCTTCGCCGGCAACGAGGGCGACATCGTGGCCCTCGACGGGGTCGATCTCGTGGCGTCCGACGGCGAGTTCGTGTCCATCATCGGGCCGAGCGGCTGCGGCAAGAGCACCCTGTTCAACATCGTGGCGGGACTCGATGAGCCAACCGACGGAGACGTCCGGTTGGAAGGTTCGGCGCTCGAGGACCGCCTGGGCGCCAGCGCCTACCTTCCCCAGCACGACGCCCTGCTCGAGTGGCGCCGCGTGGTCGACAACGTGGCGCTGTCCCTCGAGCTCCAGGGCGTGCGTCGGCGAGAGGCCCGCCAACGGGCCCTGCCCCTCCTCGAGCGGTTCGGCCTGGCCGAGTTCGCCACCGCCTGGCCGTGGCAGCTCTCGGGGGGGATGCGCCAACGGGTGGCCTTCTTGCGCACGGTCATCGCCGATCGCTCCTTGTTACTGCTGGACGAGCCGTTCGGCGCCCTCGACGGCATCACCCGCACCGACCTTCAGCAGTGGCTGAGCCAGGTCTGGTCCGAAATCGGCTCCACCGTCCTCTTGGTCACCCACGACATCACCGAGGCGGTCTTCCTGTCCGACCGCATCTACGTCATGACCCCCCGACCCGGCCGCATCGCCGCCGTCCTCGACGTCGACCTGCCGCGGCCCCGGACCGTGACTCTGAGCCAGGACGACCGGTTCGTCGCCGTCGAGCAGCGGCTCCGCCGTGAGCTGCAAGCGGCGATCATCGCCTCGGGGGAGTTCGCGCCCGACCGGTCCTGACCGCCCTACCGGCAGACGATGAGGCCCGCCGTCAGTCCGTCGCCGGCGGCGTCGCTGTTGTCCACCACCAGATCGGCCCGCCCCTCGGTGTCGGATCCGGCGCGGAGCGCCTGCTCCTGGACGCGCCACTGCTCGACATGGGGGGCGTAGGCCTCCCAGTCGTCGCGCTGAGCCAGCCGCGCCACGCGCTCGTCTTCGGGGGTGTCGATCCAGACGAGAACGGACAGGTAGTCCGCCACCGGTGGGACCCCCACACAGCAGCCCTCGACCACGACCAGCTCGCACGGCGGGAGGTCCGCCCAGTCGGCCAACTGGTGCTCGACCCAGTCGTAGCGGCGCCAGCGGCCGGCCTCGCCCCGGGCCAACGGGGCCAGCACCGAGTCGACCAGCGTGTCGAGAGACGCCCCGAGCCCGTCCCATCCCGGCACCAGTTCGTCGGTGCCGATGCAGGGGACCGACAGGGCGGCAGCCAGCGCTCCGGCGAAGCTGGTCTTTCCGGCACCGGACCAGCCGTCAACGCCCACCACCAGACATCGACGGTCATCGCCCGCGCTGTCAGGGCCGTGCCCCCGGCTCCTGATCGACTCGGCCAGGGCAGCGAAAGTCGTGGTCTCCACCCGCTCATTCTCACCTTCTCCACCGGTCACCCGGACTCAACAGGTCCGATCCGGGGGGACTCCTCCCCTGATCACGCCTGTTCGCCCTGGCCACACGGATGGGGACGGACCCACCACAGGAGCCCGACGCGGCCGGGGGCTTACCCCTAGGATGGCCTGGTCCTTCGAGCGGGGTGGGCGTGCGCTTGAAGAATTCGGCCACGATCCCCCATCGCCGTGGCCCCCAGGAGCCCGGACATGACCGAGGACCGCGACGTGATCCGTGTGCTACTGGCCTCGGACAGTTTCCTCATCGGCGACGGGCTCGCCGCCCTGCTTGCCGAGGTGGACGACATCGAGGTGGTAGGCCGGGCCCGGGACTACGACGAGCTACTGGCCAAGACCGCGTCGCTGGCACCCGAGGCCGTGATCATCAGCATCCGTTCTCCGGTGGTCTCGACCATGGACACCATCGTGGCTGCCCGTCGGCTCCGGAACGACTACCCGGCCCTCGGCATCCTGTTGATCTCCGAGCGGGCCAACGGCTTCGCCCTCGAGCTGCTGCGCCGGGGTTCCTCGAAGATGGCGTTCCTCCTCGACGAACAGCTCCCGAGCACCGCAGCGGTGATCGGCGCCATCCACGCCCTGCGGGAGGGCCATTCGGTGCTCGACCCGAGCGTGGCTGAGTCCTTTGCCCAGCGCGGTGGGGGGACCGCCCTCGCCGAGCTCACCCCCCGCGAGGTCGATGTCCTGGAGCAGGTGGCCCACGGCCTGTCCAACCGGGCTGTGGCCGACGTGCTGGGCATCTCGACGAAAGCGGTGGAGAAGTACGTCTCCACGATCTTCCGGAAGCTCGGGCTCGTGGACCACAGCCTGGTCGACCGCCGCGTCAACGCCGCCCTGATCTTCCTGCGGACCGAGTCGAACCCCTTCAACCCACTGCTGGATCCACGTCATCGGGATCCCGACCTGCCGGCCGTCGGGGCCAACCGGTACCGGCGCCACACCGACCCGAAGCCGCCGCACTGAACAGGCGACAGCCCCTACCGCGTCGCCAGCAACGAGGTGAGCATCCCGTCGTCGAACTCGGCGAACCGGTCGCCACCGTGCTCCTTGGCGTTGTACATGGCGAGGTCGGCATAGCCCAGGAGCTGGTCTCCGGTCAGTCCCGGGGCGTCGAAGGTGATGCCGATGCTGACGGTGGCCGAGACGTCGTGGCCGTTGACCATCATCGGCCTCCGGACGGCCTCCAAGAGGCGCTCCGCCAGTCCGATGGTGTCGCGGTGATCGGTGATCTCCTCGATCAGGATGCCGAACTCGTCCCCGCCGAGCCGGGCCACCGTGTCGAAGCTGCGCAGGCAGCTGCGGATCACCCCGGCGGTGGTCCTCAGCATGGCGTCGCCCGCGGGGTGCCCGAGCGTGTCGTTCACCATCTTCAGATTGTCCAGGTCGAGGAAGAGGACGGCCAGGTGTCCCCGGGTCCGTTCGATGCGGGACACCGCGTGCTGGAGGCGGTCCTGGAACAGGGCCCGGTTGGCCAACCCGGTCAGCGAGTCGTGGAACGCCTGGTAGGAGAGTCGCTCCTCCAACCGTTTGCGATCGGTGATGTCACGGAAACTCCATACCCGGCCGACGATGGCACCGTCGACGGTCTGGGGCTTCGACACCCGCTCGAACACCCGGCCGTCCTTGAACTCGAGGACGTCCCGGCTCTCGGCGGACGGATCGCGGTAGATCTGCTCCACCTTGGACACGTACTCGTCGGATCGGAGGACCTGTTCACGGACGTGGGCGGTCACCGCGGTGCGGTCCGCCCCGCTCAGGATCGATTCGGGGACCTGCCACATCTCGGCCAGGCGCTGGTTGTAGCTGACCACCTTGCCGGCGGTGTCCACCACCAGGATCCCGTCGGCGGTGGCATCGAGCGTGGCCTTCTGGAGAGACAGCGCGGCGCGCAGCTCCCGGTCGGCCACCCGGCGCTCGGTGACATCGTGACCGGTGACGACGTACCCACCGACGGTCGGATCGTCGATCAGGTTGACGAAGGAGAGCTCGAAGGGGAGGGTCTCTTTGTTGCCGTGGCGGATCAGCGGGATGGTCACGGTCACCGGCCCGGCCACCGACGCCCCGCGGGACGCCCGTTCGAAGGCGCCCTCCAGGAGCGGGTGATCTGATTCCGGGACGAGCTGCGACAGCGGCAGCCCCTCGATGACCTCGGGATCGTGGCCCAGTTGTCGGGTGACCGCTCCCGACACGGATTCCACGCAGCCGTCGGGTGACACAAGCATGGTGATGGCGGCCGAGTTGTGGACCAGGGACCGGAGTCGGGCGTCATGATCGTGCACCAACTCGAACTGGCGACGCTGGGTGAGGTCGCGGATGGCAAGCAGGACTGCCCCGTCCTCGATCCAGGCCAGCGGGGAGCCGACGAGTTCCATCAGCCGCCACCCGTTGGTGGTCTTCAGCCGGATCTCGATAGGGGCGCCGACCTCCTTGGCCTGGACGCTGGCCAGCGAGCGGAGCACGAACTCGAGGTCGTCGGGATGGACCAGGTCGAGGCCGGAGGTCCCGATGGAGTCGGCCAGCGTTTCTGGAAAGAGGGACTCGGCCGTGCGGTTGGCCCAGAGGATCTGGCCCCGGGCGTCGACGATGATGACCGAGTCGGGGAGGTCGTCGAGCAGGCGTGCCCGCAGGCGCTCGTTCTCGCCCATCGGGGGCGTGGCGACGGTGTGGCGCTCGCCGATTCCAGCCATATCTGTACATCGGCCCTTTCCAAGGGCCCCTTGAGTAGGCCATGACCACGCCTGGTGCGGGCATCGAGGCGCTCCAACGACCATGGTGGGAGTCCATCCCTCCACCAGGTCATGGCCCACGCCGACTTGTCGACCCGGAGCCGATGCGATTGGATGCCCCAGACCCCGACCCGAGCGCGGAGGAGGCCATCGATGAGCGTCACCATGGCGTTCCTCCAGCACAGCGAGTGGGATGTGCCCGGGGCCCTGAGTGAGCGGGCCCGCACTCTGGGCTTGATCACCACCTGCCATCGGGCCGACCACGGCCCGGGCGGGCTGCCGGTGACCGCCGATTTCGACCTGCTGGTGGTGCTCGGATCGTCGGCGTCGGTGACCGACCGCTCCATCGAGTGGATCGAACCCGAACGACGGTTGGTGCGTGCGGCTGTGGAGGCCGGCACGCCAGTGCTGGGCGTCTGTTTCGGCAGCCAGCTGTTGGCCCAGGTGCTGGGAGGTGGCGTGGAGCGGGCTCCCGAGCGCGAGATCGGTTGGCGTCTGGTCGACACGGACGATCCCCGGTTGGTGCCGGCCGGCCCGTGGCTGAGCTGGCACGAGGACCGGTTCATCCCTCCAGACGATGCTGAGACCGTGGCCCGGACCAACGTTGGCCCTCAGGCTTTCATCTCCGGCGTCTACACCGGCGTCCAGTTCCATCCCGAAGTGGCCCTCGACATCGTCTCCCACTGGGTGGCCGACGCCCGGGCCGAGGGCGGCGTCAACGACGAGACCGCCGACGAGCTCCTGGCCGGCTTCGACGAACAGGGCCGGGGCCCGCTGGATCAGACCTACCGGATCTTCGACGGCTTCATCGACCGGTCCGGAGTGGGTCGCTGAGCCTGTCCTCCTCCACCCCAGGCATGCGATGCCGCCGCCGATCGGTCAGTACACGTTGGGGAGGAGCCGCATGGCTTCGTTGCTGAGCGCCCACAGAATGGCGAAGAGCACGGGTGCGCCGACGATCCAGGTCTGGAGAATCCCCCATCGCGACCACAGCCGCCAGAACACCGCCGAGGCGGCCACCAGCACCACCAGCCAGGGTGCAACGAAGGGCCAGGCACTCGGGTCGTTGTGTCCTTGGACCTCCGACGGGGCCACCGTGTGCGGCCGCCCCTTGGGGGACGCCACCGCCTTCCCTCGGAGCCTGGCCTCCACATAGACGAGGCGTCCCGGCGCGAGGTGTCCCAGAGGGCCGACTCCGGCCGACGTGACCAGGGTCAAGAGGCTGCCGTTGGACCGGATGGACGGCAGCCGGCCGCCCGGGGGAAGTAGCCCAACGACGGTGTACTGGAACCGGCCCTGGGCGGTCCGCACGGTCACCAGATCCCCTCTCCGCAACCTGGTGATGTCCGCGAACGGGGCCCCTGCGGTCATGCCCTTGCCGATCAGGATCGACTCGCCCACCTGCCCCGGCAGGGGTGTATTCCTCCGGTGGCCCGGACCTTGGAGGAGCGTGCCCGACGAGGTGCCCTCGACCACGACGACATTGGTGAGCCCTGCCTGGGGGGCATTGAGCAAGGCCACCGGCGTACCGACCGGGATCACGCCGCCGATGCTCGGCGCCGTGGTGCTCGAGGGATCGAGTAGGCCGCGAAACTCGGCATAGAGCTGATGTTGACTGCGTTGCTCCTGCAGTCCGCTCAGCCCGAAAGCGAAGATGCCAAGGAACAGCATGATCGTGCTGAGGAGCATGGCGCACGCCAAGACGATGACCGCCACCCCCGGGACCGGGGGCCCCGTCCGGAGTTGTGCCTCAGGGATGGGGGCCGGGACCGTGCTCGATGCCGGCTGCACCACGGGTGAAACCGCCACATTGTCGCCAACGCGCGGTGGCGCGGTCTCGATCACCACTTTCCCCGCCGACGGCCCTCGAGGTAGGTCAGGGGGACCGACACCACACCGAGGAGCCCGAGGCCGATGAACAACACGATCAGGGTGCCGCCGGTCCACAGGGCGGCGGCCAGGGCGGAACCTAGATGCAGGATGCTCGCCACTGCGCTGCTCAGCGGGAGGCGGGCCGCCTTGTGGCCGGATCCCGACGACGAACTCTCCCCTCCGCTGCCCGTCGAGTAGCCGGTACTCGCGCCTCCACCACCGCCGACCGTGCTGGAGACGACCGGGGGGTAGGCGCTCGACGTGGCGGCTGAGGTGGTCGACGACTTCGACCCGGTGGCGCTGACCGGAGTCAAGGGGGGTACCTGACCGTTCTGCGCGGCCACGTCGGCCGCCGCCGCCAGCGTGTAGTTGGACAGCGCCCCCAGACCGTCAGCCTGTGTCAACGGGAGGTAGCCGGGGGGAAGCTGTCCGCTCCCGAACCCTTCGGCCTGCCCGGTCGTGGCGGCGAATTTGAGCAACGCAGCGTAATCCTGCGCGTCCGCGGCCGGAAGTCCCTTCGTCGGGATGGCGGCGTACACGAGCATCGTGCCGGGATAGGCGGCCACGCCAGCCTGCTGCTCGAACTGACTGTACGGGATCGGCCAGGTCCCGCTCGTCGAATCGGGCTTCAGGAGCGAGGTGGCTGCCTGGATCGAGGTGTCGCTCGGTGCGACGAAGGTCCCAGCCGTGGTTTGCAGGGCAGCGGCCTGCAGTTGATAGCGCTGGTTGTCGGCCAGCGGTGTGATCCCGATCATGAACCGGTGACCGATGGTCTGGCGCCCATTGGTCACCAGCTTCTCGCCCTGAGGCGATCCAGACACCGGCTGGGAGCACACCGTGGTCGAGTTGGGCAGGTCGTACTGCATGGCCTCGCTGATGGCCTCGAGCGTTCCCAGGGGGGCTGCGATCAGAGGTTGGATCGGGACGGGAACGTTGAACAGACAGTCGTTGTTGTCCGAGGCATACCAGACCTTCGGCTCGAAGGTGGAGAGCAGGGGCCACGTGTTTACGGGGAGTTGGATCCCCTTGTAGGCCGGATTGACCACCATGTTCTCGCCGTCGGCGGTGTCGGGGGTGCCGTTGAGCCAGGCCCGAGCGGTCGGGTCGTCATTGATATAGGTGGTCAGCGCCTCCATCACGTCCGAGTCGCCCGACATGGCGATGAGTTCGGACGCGGCCTCACTGGCCCCGATGCCCTGGGGAACACCGGGGTTGAGCGCGATGAACTCGGGATCCACGGTGAGGTCGAGCGGGTTCCCCGACAGCGCGGTGTCCTCTTGTTGGATGGGCAGATCGGCCGGGTAGGACTCCGTCAACAGCTTGGCGAGCAGCAGGGGCGTGAGCTTCAGCGACGTGTAGGGCTGGCCGTCAGTTCCGTCGATGGCGTAGGAGATGGCGAAACCGGTGGCCGCCACCGGCGCGTTGACCACCGGTTTCCCGTACCCTCCCGTCTGCCCGAAGCTCGTGAATGCCGCCTCGGCCCCACCCGTTGCTACAAGATTGCGCGACTGGGGCTCGCCTGTCTGGACGTGAACGAACGAGAAGGTGCTCTTGGGGTCGAGGCAGAAGTTCGGCTCCCACTGGCTGGTGGCCTGGATCATGAGCTCGGAGCCGTAGACGTCGACGACGCTGGTGGACGGCGAGCTCACCACGCTGCAGGCGCTCGCCTGTGGAGCAAAGGACAGCGGCACGGTGATGCGGTTCTGCCAGTTCGACGGGCTCCACCACAGGCTGCCGCTAACCGCCAGCTCTCCTCCCCCGGCCCCGGGCATCAACTGGCCCGGCGTGAAGGCTCCAGCGGTCTCACAGCCCGCCACGTCGGCAGCCGGGGTGGTACTGGTAGTGACGTTGCAGCTGATGCCCATGATGGGCACCGCGACCAGGGAGCAGGCCACGGTCGGCGAACAGCCGAGCGATGCGTTCTGGGAGGCGGTCCACACATCGAAGTTGGCGCTTCCCGTCCCATCGGTTCCGGTCACGCCAAACGTCTCGTTGCTGGGCAGCGCCGAGCCGCCCACGTCGTCCGACTCCGGCGGCTCGCCAGCGCAACCTGCATTGCCACCGGCGTAGACCTGGCCACTGGCGGCGACGAACGGGATCCAGTCCTGGACCGGTGCCGACTCGTCGAACTGACAGGAGGCAGGAAGGGTGGACGGTGCACCGACGATCGCCGCCGTCTGGGCCGCCGTGGCGTAGCGGTCGAGCCGATACGGCGGGAACTCGTCGCCCAGGCTGTCCTGGTAGTGCTCGCTCCAGGTCTGGGTCCAGCAGGTCTCCGGGCTGAGCTGATCCGCAGCGGCTCGCCGTGGCCGAGTCGACGCCGCGGCACTCGAGGAGGACGAAGGGGTACTCCTCGTGCTGGGCCGCGGCAGCAGTTCTGGTCCGCGACGATCCCACCGGTCGGGTGGGCCCCCGACCACGACACGTTGATCTCCTGGCGGCCCTGCAGGTTGGACGTCTCACTGACGTTCAACGTGACGGACTTGCTGTCCACCGGAACGTCGTGCCCATCGACGAGGTTCACGCGCGTGACGGTCTGGGTCTTGGTGAAGGCGCCGGCTCCAGCGATGGACGGCGTCGCCTGGGCCGACTGCGCCCGAGCCGGAATCTCGGCCCCGGACAGCGCCACCACGGTACAGCTGACGACAACGCACACGGCCAGAACGGCAAGCGCTCGCTTCTTCACTGGCCGCCCCGCCGGTCCCGTGAGCGCCGGTAGCCGATCACCGCAGGCACCGCGAACGCTGCGAGCAGGAGAATGACGGCAAAGGGTGCGGCCCTGGCCCAGAACGATGGGTCGTGAAGCGCCGCCAGCTCGCGTCGAGTCGATCGACCGGAGCGCCCGGTCCGGACCCGGAGGCGGCCGCACCGCTGGCCGTGCCGGAACCGGTCGAGGAGGCACCCGCCGCACTCGTGGCCGCGGCTCCCCCCGCACCGGAAGCTCCAGCGCCGGTAGCTCCCGCGGTGCCAGCGGCAGCGGCGGCACCCGCCGCGGCCTTGCCCGAGGATGCGCTTCCCGGGTAAGAGCCCGACGACGTCGGCGTGGCACCGATGCCGTTGGGGGTCACACCGGCGGCACAGGGCCCAGCGCCGAGCTTGTCACAGGCCGGCGGCAGGGGGGCGATGGTCGCCAGGTAGTTGGTGTTCGGCTGGCCAAGGACGAACGTCGGGTTGTTGCAGGTGTTGATGTTCTCCGCGGTCAGGTCGACGCCCGGATCGGCCTGCTGCAGCTTGTTGATCTGGCCGAACCCTGCCTCCACCAGGTTGACCGGCAGGGGGGAGTAGCCGATGGGGCCGATCTCCTTCTGGCCCTGACAGATGGAGTAGTACCCGAAGTCGGCGATGGACTGTCGTTTGGCCGTTGTCATGTGGGACTCGGCCGGTGCCGTCCCCGGTCGGCTCGATCATGTACACGTAGGACGACAGCGGGTAGGTGCGGGGGTCGGGGTCGGTGTAGACGTTGGTGAGGTTCTGGAGCAGGTAGTCCGGCGAGGTCTGGTCCATGTTGATCTGGGCGTTCTCGAGGGCGACCGCCACGTTGTACTGGGTGGGGAGCGTGTAGTAGCCGGCGCTGTTCGAGCACCTTGACCACGGGATAGTTCGACGCTGAGGGCGAAGGAGTACTCGACGTAGCTGATCGAGCCGTTGGCCGAGCTCGACGCCACGTAGTTCATGGCGCCGTTGGACCCGTTCTGGGCGATCTGGTCGCCCTTGCGGGGGAAGTACTCGGTCGGACCGCTCTGGCCGGAGAAGGACTGCCAGATGCTCGGGAACTCGGTGGCGAAGTAGTTGGTCAGCTGCTCGGTGGCCCCCGAGCCCTCCGACTGCACCACCGGGGTGATCGGCAGCGACGGCAGGGCGTGGCCGTTGTTGTCCTTGGTGATCTGCGGGATCGTCCCAGTTGGTGATCTGGTTGGTGAAGATCTTGGCCAGCGTCTGGCCCGACAGCCGCAGGTTCTCCACCTGCTGGCCGTCGATACTTGATCTGATAGGGGAACGAGGTGCCGCCGGCGGCGATCGGGAGGTAGACGTAGGGACGGCCCTGGGAACGTGTCGGTCGACGCCGGTCACCGGGTCACGTGCCCTGGTAGCCGTCCGACGTCACCGAGAAGTCGGAGACGCCGTTGGCGAAGTCCTGTCGGCCCTGGGCGTCGCCGTCGGGGTTGTAGACGACCTGGATGCCCTCGGAATTGCACGTCGGCCACCCATTGGTTGACGGCGTTCTCGGCCCAGCTCGAGCCCGAGCCGTTGATCAGGGCGTGGGCCGCCGCACCGGCGGGCAGCCGCGGCCAGCAGGGGTGCCAACAGCAAGACGGCGACCGGTCACCACCACCCCCGACGAGCCGGCCCGGCCATGGCTTCTCATCGCCGTGCCGACCTTGTCGCGGAGGAGCAGGCGGGTCACGACGAACAGGACCAAGACCATGGCGAGCAGCACGCTGGCCGCGCCGAAGGCCCGGGTGATGGCGATGGGTTCGTGGGTGGTATAGGCCGTGAAGATGAACAGCGGCAGCGAGTTCATCGGCTCCTGGATCGGATTGAACGTCAGGAAGCTCGAGGCCCCCGAGGTGATGAGGACGACGGCGGTCTCGCCGATGCCACGGGCGACGGCCAGGATCGTGGCGGTGGCCAGGCCTGCCCGGGCGCTCGGGAGCACGACCTTGCTCACGGTCTTCCAGTGGGTGGCCCCCAGGGCGTTGCTCGCCTCGCGGAGGCCGCTCGGCACCACCCGGAGGGCCACCTCGCCGGCCCGGGCGATGATCGGCACCATGGTGACCGCCATGGCCACCGAGGCCGCCAGCCCCGACTTGGGCAGGCCGAAGCCCGACGATCAGCACGACGTAGACGAACAGCCCGGCCAGGATCTCCGGCAGGGCGGTCATGGACTCGACCACCGTCCGGACCAGCTGCGAGCCCCGGCCCCCCACCTCGGTCATGTAGACCGCTGTGCCGATGCCCGAGCGGCACCGACACCACCACGGCGATCCCGACCTCGATGACCGTCCCCACGATGGCGTGGAGGATCCCGCCCTGGTTCAGCGGCGCGGTCGGGCTGACGCCGGCCATGTCATGGGTGAAGAAGTTGAGGTGGATGAAGGCGTGCCAGCCCTTGATGAAGGTGTAGACGACGGTGCTGCCCAGGGCCAAGATGACCACCGCCGCCGCCACGTACAAGGTGGCCGCCACCAGCCGCTCCACGACGATGGGCCGTGGGTTCGAGATCGACACCACCACGGCCGTAGACCGACCAGGAACACGAGATACCAGCAGACCAGGAAGCCGAGCGTGCCGCTGAAGTCGAGGATGTGCTCGTAGCCGACCTCGACCAGGGCGAACGACGAGGCCAGAGCGAGCCGACGAGCGACCACCAGTCCTCGGCGGTGAAGACCCGGATCTTGCGCGGGGTCCGCTTCGGGCGCGGGGCTGGTGCCGTTGCGTCGGGCTCGGCCGACCTCGGGTGGCTTGACGGCGTAGAGCGTGGTCATGTCAGATCTCCGTCCCTGCGCCGCTGCGGCTGCGCCGGATGATCACCGCGGCGACGCTGTTGACGACCAGCGTGATCAAGAACAGGACGAATCCGGCGGTCAGCAGGGCCGACAGCTGGGACTTCGTGGCGTTGCCGAAGTTGCCGGCGATGAGCGCCGAGGTGGTCTGGGTGCCGGCCTCGAGGATGCGGGGCTTGATGACGTAGGCCGGCGAGATGATGATCAGCACCGCCGCCGTCTCACCCAGGGCCCGGCCGAGGGCCAGCATGGTGCCGCCGATGATGCCGCCCTTGGCGAACGGGAGGACGACGGTCCGGGCCACGCCGAACCGGGTGCCGCCGAGCGCCATGGCCGCCTCCCGCTCGCCGAGCGGGGCCTGGTCGAAGACGGCTCGCATGAGGGCGCAGGCCAGGGGGATGGCCATCATCGACACGGCCAGGCCGGCGATGAACGCCGAGCTCGTGTAGCGCGACTGCTGCCAGACGGCGGCGTTCGGGTCGGTGTCGACGTGGAAGATCGGGATCCACCCGAAGTACTGGCTCAGCCAGCGGGCCAGGTTGATGGCATGGGGTTGGAGGAGGAAGAAGCCCCACAGCCCGTAGATGATGCTCGGCACCGCGGCCATCAGGTCGATGGCCGAGACCAGCCACGACTTGATCCGCTTCGGGGCGTAGTCGGTGATGAACAGCGCCATCATCAGCGCCAGCGGGAAGCTCACCACCATGGCCACCAGGGCGACCTCGACCGTCCCGACCAGCACGGCGGCGATACCGATCTTGTCGAGCTCGGGCTGCCACTGGGTCTGGGTGAAGAAGTGCAGCCCGTAGTGGCGCAGAGTCGGGATCGACTGGTAGCCGAGGAAGATCCCGATGGCGCCGGTCATGATCAGCACGAACATGCCGACGGTCGCTGGCCGTGCCGTGGAAGATCCGGTCGGACGGCTGGAGGCCGGGGTCCAGCTTTCGCGGCAGACGCTGGAGCGACGGAACCGGCCCGGGGCATGGGAGATCTCCGGTCGGTGGTCACCCGAACCGCCCGTTGACGTAGTCGGCGGTGCGCGGATCCGACCGGGTGCTCGAAGATGTCGTCGGTGGAGCCCTGTTCGACGATGCCGCCCGGGGGTGCCCTGCTCGGCCAGGAAGAAGGCCGCCTGCTGGGACACCCGTGCCGCCTGCTGCATGTTGTGGGTGACGATGACGATCGTCACCTGCGATCCGAGCTCGGCGATGGTCTCCTCGATCCGGCGGGTCGAGGTCGGGTCGAGGGCGGAGCACGGCTCGTCCATGAGCAGCACCTTGGGCTCGACCGCCAGGGCCCGGGCGATGCACAGTCGCTGCTGCTGACCGCCGGAGAGCGCCGATCCTGGTCGGCCCGAGGCGGTCCTTGACCTCGTTCCACAGTCCGGCCCGGGACAGGCACTCCTCGATCAGGTCGGCTCGGTCCGACTTGCCGACCTTGGTGTTGGTCAGCGCCAGGCCGGCGGTGACGTTGTCGGCGATGGACATGGCCGGGAACGGGTTGGGCTTCTGGAACACCATCCCGATCTGCTTGCGCACATCGGTCAGCCGGTGGCCGGCGGCGTAGATGTCCTCGCCGTTGAGTAGCACCTCGCCGGCCAGTTGGGCGCCCGGTACCGACTCGTGCATCCGGTTCAGGATCCGCAGGAAGGTCGACTTCCCGCACCCCGAGGGGCCGATGAGCGCGGTCACCGTGGCCGGTGGGACCGACAGTGACACATCGTCGAGGACCTTTGCGTCACCGAACCACGCCGAGACCTCCATGGCGTCGAGTCGTGCCGGACCGCTCCAGCCCTTGGCCCGGCCCGGCACCGGACGCGGGCCCGCCGCATCCCTTAGTCGGCGGCTCGCGGATCGCTGTGGAATGCCCCTGTCGATCACACCCCGCATCGGTCTAGAATCCGGCCAATCCGACGATGGGCTCGGACAGGCGCATTCCAGCCGTCGAGCCGTGGAAGGTTGCGTCCCCGCCGGTGAAGATGCCACCGTCCGACGCAACCAGCCAGTAACCCCCGCCGTCAGGTGTGGCGGCGATGCCGACGATGGGCTTGTTCAGTCTGAGGGCACCGGCCGATCCGTGGAAGGTGGCATCGCCGTAGGCTGAAGATGCCGCCGTCGGAGGCCGCCAGCCAGTAGCCACCACCGTCAGGAGTGGGTGCGATGCCGACGATGGGCTTGTTCAGTCTGATGGCACCGGCCGATCCGTGGAAGGCGGCGTCGCCGTAGGTGAAGATGCCGCCGTCGGAGGCGACCAGCCAGTAGCCGCCGCCGTCCGTGGTGGGGGCGATGCCGACGATGGGCTGCTTGAGCCTGAGCGCGCCGGCCGAGCCGTAGAAGTGGGCGTCGCCGAAGGCAAAGACGCCACCGTCAGCGGCCACCAGCCAGTAGCCCTTCCGTCGGGAGTGGTGGCGATGCCGACGATGGGCTGCTTGAGCTCGAAATCCACCGGCGGACCCGTAGAAGCCGGCGTCACCGAATGTGAGCACCCCGCCGTCAGAAGCCACCAGCCAGTAGCCCTGGGCATCGGGGGTGGCTCCAACCCGACCACCGGCTTGTTGAGCCGCAACGCGCCACCTGAGCCGAAGTAGTTGCCGCTACGCTGGAGAAAATGCCCCCGTCGGATGCAACCAGCCAGTAGCCCTTTCCGGTATGGCCGATGACCGTCACCGATCCCGTTCCCGAGGAAGTCGTGTCCCAATTGTCTCCTGAGTAGGTAGCCGTCACTGTGTTCGTTCCGGCAGGAGTGTCGGTCGCTACGCACGATCCCTTACCGGTCGTGAGCGTTGCCGAGCACAGTGTCGTCGACCCCACGGAGAAGGTCACCGTGCCAGTCGGTGTCGCTGTCGCCACGTTTGAGACCGTGGCCGAGTACGTGACCGGCTGGCCGTAGGTCACAGACGTCGGACTGATGGACACAGATGTCGTTGTGGGCATGGCATTGATCGTGTACGAGACCGATCCTGTTGATCCGGAATATCCTGTCCCGGTCGTCGGTGTGAACACCGCACTGATCGAATCGGTGCCTACTGGCAGCGACGAGGTCGTCCAGCCCGACCCGGTAATCGGATTCCCCACCGGTGACGAGTTGACCTCGATCTGCACAGACCCGGTGGCCGCCGGCGGGTTGATCGCTATCGAAAACCCAATTGAAGTGCCCACATACTGAGGACTCTGCACCGAGGGCGTAAGAGTGACCGTGGTCGACACAACCGGGTTGATCAGATAGGAGGCGGTGCCGGTCGAGCCGGCGAAGTCGCTACCGGATGCGGGTGTGAACACCGCACTGAGGTCATCTGTTCCGACCGGCAGTGCGGTTGTCGACGTGGAGGCCGAGCCTGAAGAGACCGTGACCGGGGTCCCGATCAGCGTCGGCGTACCCGAGCCGTACTCGAACTGGACAGTGCCCTGTGCCGCTGACGAGGCAACCGTGGCGGTGAGGGTCACCGACGTGCCGGCGAACTGGGGACTGGCCGGCGTCGGGGTGAGGGTCGTGGTGGTCGGGGTCCCCTGGATGGTGAAGGTGTCGGTTCCGGTCGAAGCTGCAAAGCCAGCGGTGGTCGGTGTGAACACCGCACTGAGGTCGTCCGTCCCGACGGGGAGGGTGCTGGTTGGGAAGGTGGCCACTCCGCCGCTGGTTGTCACGGGAGCACCGAGATCGGACCCACCGTTCTCGAACTGCACCGTGCCTTCCACGCCGGGGTGGTGACTGTGGCAGTCAAGGTGATCGGCGTACCGACGAGCTGGGGGCTCGCCGGTGATGCGGTGAGAACGGTGGTCGTGTTAGCCACCGGGTTGATCAGATAGGAGGCGGTGCCGGTCGAGCCGGCGAAGTCGCTACCGGATGCGGGTGTGAACACCGCACTGAGGTCATCTGTTCCGACCGGCAGTGCGGTTGTCGACGTGGAGGCCGAGCCTGAAGAGACCGTGACCGGGGTCCCGATCAGCGTCGGCGTACCCGAGCCGTACTCGAACTGGACAGTGCCCTGGGCCGCTGACGAGGCAACCGTGGCGGTGAGGGTCACCGACGTGCCGGCGAACTGGGGACTGGCCGGCGTCGGGGTTAGGGTCGTGGTGGTCGGGGTCCCCTGGATGGTGAAGGTGTCGGTTCCGGTCGAAGCTGCAAAGCCAGCGGTGGTCGGTGTGAACACCGCACTGAGGTCGTCCGTCCCGACGGGGAGGGTGCTGGTTGGGAAGGTGGCCACTCCGCCGCTGGTTGTCACGGGAGCACCGAGATCGGACCCACCGTTCTCGAACTGCACCGTGCCGTCCACGCCGGAGGTGGTGACTGTGGCAGTCAAGGTGATCGGCGTACCGACGAGCTGGGGGCTCGCCGGTGATGCGGTGAGAACGGTGGTCGTCGGTGTCAGGTTGGAAGAGATCGTGTACGAGGCAGTGCCCGTCGAACCACTGAATCCGCTGCCGCTCGGCGTGAACACCGCGCTGAGGTCATCCGTTCCGACTGGGAGTGTGGTCGTCGAGGTGGAAGCCGTCCCTCCGGAGACCGTGACCGGGGTCCCAATCAGTGTCGGCGTGCCCGTGCCGTACTCGAACTGGACCGTGCCCGGAGCCGACGGGGTCACCGTGGCGGTGAGCGTGACCGAGGTACCTGACACTTGTGGGCTAGCCGGAGCCGTTCCCAGGGATGTCGTGGTGGCAGTAACTGAAGGAGCCGGGTAAACCACCGACCAGGTGGACCCGGTGACCTGGATATCGGCAGCGTCGTACGTCGTAGTAGCCGGCAGCCCTGGTCCTGATGTGTTCAAGCGGAGGACATAGATGTCCCCATACCCGTCCGTGGTCGACGTGTCGGCATTGGGATTCGAGCTGATGTAGTCCGCCAGGGAGTTGTCATTCACAGTGCCGGTGATGAGCGGCAACCCTGATGCTGCCAGGGCGGACGGTGCACCGCTATTGGGGAAGGTACTGCCCGTTGCACTGATCAGGCCCCGGTCCACGCACCTACTGGCTGACCATTTACCGGGGTGTAGGCCTCAGAGTGGCTTTCGTGTCACCCGAGCGCAAAGCTGCAGTCCCCTGGATGTAAGCAGCGATCGGGGCGTCAGTCAGGTTCCCCCCTGTGATCTGCTGACCCGACGAGTTGAAGAAGAGCAGATTTCCGATTTCCGGGGATCCCACGGGCTCCCAAGACGCCGGGGCGGTCGCGGACGCAGTAGCCAGGTGCACGACAAGGACAGCGGCGATGACGAGCGCCGTGGCGACGAGTGGGGCGACGCGAGCGAATCCAGGACGACGGTGAACTCTCATGGTCAGGAACCTTTCGGCGATGAGCCGGTAGCACGGCCCGACGGTGCGGGGCCGGAGCTCGAAGGCGCCGGAAAATGAAGAAGGCCACAACAGCCAGAAGGATCAAGAGGACGACGAGGCCGCCGATCGCTGCAGCATCATGTGTTACGCCAGCTGGTTGGCCAACGGCAACTGTGCCCCCAGCATCCAGACCGCTCCCAGCCGGTATTCGAACTTCCGCATGTGGACTGTCTGCTTCCGTCAGCCGAGTTCTGACCCTTCGCACCCGCCCCGGATGCAGCCGCGCTACCCCCTCCGCTGCCGTGGTGAGTACCGGATCCTCCGGCAGCAGTGGCTGCAGCGGGTTGGACGATCGTCTGGAGCGATTCGGCACTGCCCGCGTTGCAATTGACCTGGCCACCTCCGACTGCCGTCCACGTGTTGCCAGAGACATAGATGTTGAGCGCTGGGTAGTGCTTCACGTAGGCGGGCTCATCCGACGCACCCGAGGGCCATCCGCAGCTGGATAAACCCATCCCATCTCGGCGGAAATGCTCCGATGAAGTTCTGGAGCGAGATGTCCTTGGCCGTCGCTTGCGCCATCGGGCTCTGGGGGTTGGTGTACCGGGATGACGACGTGAGCTGTGCCCCACTCCAGTCGCCCGGAGGAAGTGCCTGTATTGGGAGGTAGGCGACCAAGATCGCGGTCCGACTGGAGCCGTTGTACGGTGCCGGTGCTGCCTGGGATGAGACCGCCCGCCACACGAAGGGTGTGTCAGTCAGATTGCCAGTAGTGACCTGCTGTCCCGCCTGGTTGCACAATCCGATGTAGCCCACGACATTCGTGTCGTTGTAGGGAGCAGCTGGAGCTGCGCCCGCTACAGGCGGTATTGCAAGCAGCGGCCGAACCGATAATGGTCGCGAACAGTACCAGCCGACGCATCCAGAAGGCTGTCCTCATACCGACACCGGAACCCGCGCGGGCTGGGGCGGTGGCGGAGCAGCGCGTCCGGACCTGCGCCGACGTCGCACAAAGACGGCGGTTGCAATGAGGATCACGATGAGCACGATGAGAGTCCACGGAACCGCCCACAGCGACGTGGATCCCGAGATCGATGCCAGGGTTGCGCACTCGTGCCGTTGAGGACCAGAGGCTGCACCGCAACGTGGCGTGGAGGCGCACTCTGGGGCCACACGCCGGCGAGGTTCACGCTCTCGGTCACCGACGAGCCGGGCAGGAGCAAGGATACAGCACCGACGTGAGCGTGGTGTGTATCCGCTACCAAACCCGATGACCGAGACAGTTTGGCCCCTCAGCCCGATGTCGACGTTGCCGGAGTTGGTGACCACGTATCGCACGTTGACGGTGCCCCCGACCGAATGGATTGGCGTGCCGGCGTAAGTTGCGTCGACCGATGACACGGTGACGTTCGGTGCTATCTGACCGGACACTCGGACGAATACCCTTATCCCAACCCGCTGGTCGAGGATGATGCGCCCACCGGAGGCGTTCTTGCCCACGGACTGGAGCGTGGCGATGATCCCACCCACGTGGTCACCCGGTGTCGCGTCGGCCGGAACGTGAAGCGTGAACGGCACCACCTCTGGCCCGGGCCGGATGCAGTCTTCGGCGGCACAACCTCTGTCGCGGCACCAGAGGGACCGGAGATCCAGACCCCAACACCGCGTGATGTCGCGGCCGCCGGCAACAGGCCAAATCCGCCCCCGGGAGTCTCGATGGCGTCACGGGTGTACAGCTGCAGTGTGAGCGGAACGGTAGGAGAAGTTGAGCAGGGCGACGTGGTCGAACAGCACTCCGCCGGGTGTCACGCCGAACGAAAAGTCCGACCGGCCATCGAACCCTGTGGCCGAGGCGGGTCCGATCCCGAACGTCGCCCGATTGGACGACGCCGAGCCTGACCCCGACGGCGTGGCAGCGCCGACCGGCGATGCGGCCATAGCTAGATCCGACAACGCCGCAGAACATCGGCAATGCTGCACCAGAGGGCCCTCAACCAAGGCAGCGACCTGCGGATTTCCCATCCAACCGGACGACACTTCCTCGATGCCAGCGATTGCGGGATGAATTTCATAGGGCACAAAACCTATCGTATTAGTGGGTTTTTGTCACCCGCGCCCCTGCCGCCTTCCCTGCAGACGAGGAAAGGGATGAGTCCCGGCCAATGGCCGGAATCACTCCCCCTTCGCCGGGGTGCGCTCGAGAGCGTTTAGGAGACGGTGAAGGTCAACGTCGCCGTGTACAGACCTGCAGGCGTGGAGGTCGGCGCAACGAGACTGATGGTCCCGAAGATGTTGACCGATCCATCCACCGTGGTGTTAGGAGCTACCACGGCGCCGAGGCGAAGGGATGGCTGACGTGAGCCACCGAGCTGACCGACACCAGCTGGGGCCAGGGTCACCTCGCCATTCAGAGCATTTCCTGCGGGGTAGGTATCGCTCAAACCCGTGAACGAGAAGTCATTGCCGTTGATCGTCCCGCCCGAGGTAGTAAAGTTGCTCGCCAGCACTGAGGCCGTCCAGCTCTGATCGTTGTTCCGGGTGTCGGTGATGGTCACCCCACCGTTTGCCGTCGTCCCGAAGGGAGCACTGGCATCCCAGTTCGCATCAGCCGAATCGATATGTGCAGTACCCAACGACAGGGGCGAGGCCGAGTCGTACGGGGTAGAGATGGTGATAGCTCCCTGGGGAACGGTCACCGTCACGTTCTGAACGTCAGGTGGCGCTGCCGGTGCGGTGGCGATGTATCCCACGCCAGCGACGTCGACCCGTTGTACGCAGCTGTGCTGGTGGGCACGAACTGGGCAACAAGGTTGTGAGTGCCTTGTCCGAAGCTTCCACAGCTGAGCGTAGCCACACCTCCCGTACCGACGGTGCCGGAGCCGAGAAGATGCTTCCGGTGCCGACGGCGTCCGTCGTGCTGGTCCCGTTGTCGTAGAACTGCACGGCACCCGAAGGAGTCGATGAATCAGTCGCAGTAACCGTTGCTGTGAGGCCGACAGCGGTGAATGCTGGCGATGACGACGGGTTAACGGTAAGGGCTGTGGACGTGCCCACCGCCGGAGTCGGCGTGATCGTGTACGACTGTTGCCAGTCGAGGTCGAGTACAGCGTGAATGGGAGCTGGCGTGTAGACGGCGCTCAGTGAGTGCAGGCGCGCCCATCAGGCAACGTTGACGTGGACATGAAGCCGCCCCACTGACGAGTGTGACCGGGCTCCCGATAGCTGTTCCACCTGCCTCGAACTGGACAGTCCCAGAGGGGGTCGACGAATCCGCCGCCGTCACCGTGGCGTTCAGCTGCACCGAAGTTCCGTGGACCTGGGGACCGCTTGGCGTCTCGTTGAGCGTGGTGGTCGTACCGATCGGAGCGGTAGCGCCGGGTAGACGACCGACCACGTCGAACCAGTTACCTGGATGTCGGCGGCATCGTAGGTAGTCGTGGCAGACAGGCCCGGACCTGAGGTGACGAGTCGGAGCACATAGACACCGCCATACCCGTCCGTGGTCGAGTTGTCATTGTTGGGGTTCGAGCTGATGTACGTCGCCAGCGAGTTGTCGCTCGACGTCCCGGTCACGAGTGGGAGGCTTGAGGACGCCAGGTTGGACGGGGCACCGCTGTTGGGGAAGGTGCTGGCCGTAGCGCTGATAAGGCCTCCGGTCCATGCACCGACGGGCTGGCCGTTCACTGGGGTGTACGCCTTCAGCGTGGCCTTGGTGTCACCAGAGCGAAGAGTGGTGGTTCCCTGGACGTAGGCCGCAATCGGGGCGTCGGTCAGGTTCCCACCGGTGATCTGCTGGCCGGCCGCGTTGAAGAAGAGCAGGTTGCCGACTTCAGGGGATCCCACGGGCTCCCACGGGGCTGGTGTGGTGGCGGACGCCACGCCGCCGAAGCCGGCGATCAGCGATCCGGAGCCGGCGGCGACAATGGCTGCTGCCGCCACGACTCTCAAGAGGGTTTTCTTCATGCTGTTCGTTCCTAACTTGGTACTAAGGGATGGATTGACTGTTGGATAGCGCTTCGAAATCGGGCTGTGATGACTCGGTCATCGCAGCCCAGAGTGCGTACAGCCGCACCAGATCGGGCCCGGGGATCCCCCCGGGCCCGATCTGGTGACTAGCCGTTGGACACGTTTCCGAGGTCCTGGTACGAGGCCGTGACTCCTGCTGCCGCCAACAGCGCCTGCCCAGCGGACTGCTGGAAGAACGGCGTCCAGGTCTGTCCGGACGTCTTCGAGAACAGGTACTGGATCCAGTTCAGCGAACTCCCAGGCTGGATGGGCGTCGTCGTACCCGTGACGTCGCTCTGCCGGAAGATGACGTAATCGGTGATCGGGCTGCTGTAGGACGCACCGCTGTCAGGCGCGGTGGCGCTGAGCAGCTTGATCCCCGGGGACACGACCGTCCCACCGGGATAGGGCGTCGCCGGATTGTGGAAGTACCCGCTGTTGTACAGGTTGAACCGACCGGTCGTGAACGGAATCAGCGCATCAGCTGGCGTACTGGCCGTCGTGATCACGGACGGGTCGTTCTGCTCCACGGTCTTGACGCTCGACGACAGGGTGGGCGCCGTTCCTCCATTGGCCGTCTTCAAATCGGCCAGGAAGGTCTTCGTGACCGACGAGCTGGTCGGTGGGATCAACGGGATGATGGTGTCCGACGATCCACCCGAGTTGCCGGGAAGCTGGTTCCACTGGGTGTAGGTGCCCTTGTAGATGCCCAAGAGCTCAGCGATCGACAGCCCGGCCGGAGCGTTGGAGGTGCTGGCCACCGCGGTCTGCACCGTGTCCGTGGCGATCTTTACGACGTGGAGATAACCCCAACTTGTTCCACCGGGACCTGCCGTCAGGGCCGCTGTCTGCTGAGCCGCGGTGGGCTCGCTGGCGCTGGTGACGAAGTTGATGTTCTCATTCGGGTCCGCCAGCAGCGCTGCCACAGCGTTGCCGCTGCTGCTCACCCGCTGCACCGGGAAGGTCCCGGCCCGAAGAACGTCCGTCGGGTTGAGTGCGGCCGAGTTGGTGCCGGTGGTGGTGTTGTTGGTGTACGCCGACCGTCCGTTGGCATCCGGGGTGGCATAGAACGAGACAACCCTGTTCACGGTGGCCACGCCGTCGTAGCCCGCATCGCCGTTGGTGTCGCCATTGAGGGCGAAGTCCACCGCGTACTGTGGGGTGTCTCCACCAACGGCAACGATGTCACCGGGCTGGGGGGCGTAATCGGCAAATGCCTGGCTGGCACCGACGAGCGGCAGCACGGTGGCGGCCATTCCGACGAGACCCAGCTTGACGACGCTGCTTTTCTTTAGTCTCTTCACCGCTGATTCCTTCCGTCCGACGTTGTTCGTGCAGCAGTGCTCATGACTTGCTCCTTCTCCGATTGAAAGGAATCTCGGAACCTCCGCCCGAGGGTGCATTCCCATAAACCCGACTTGATTGATCAGGTTTGAGGGGAATGTATAGATGGCGAGGAATGGTGTCAAGAAGATTCTTATGAAGACACGGAGTGTGGTGGAGCTGCCACAACCAGCGTGGATATCCTTCCTCTGAGCGGTCAATTGTGAGGCAGCCGTGGTCGAGGAAAAGAAGAGGTTCGAGCCGTTGTCACCGCGCTTCGGGGCGCTGTTTCACCGATGTGCGGCCGTCCCGGGGCGTTGGCGCTTGGTCGACGGTGGAGACCACGCAGCGAGACACCGGCGACCACTGTCGGTTCTGCCATTGAGTGCAACAGGTCCCACCGAGCCAGCTGGGTCCGCAGCGATAATCGCTACTGAACGGCGGCTTTGGCTACCCGCCCAACCACCGAGTGGTAGGCCTGGTTGAAGTCGACAGATGGGATGGCCGGGCCGTTGGTGGACACTTTCAGCAGTGTCACAGTCTGAGTGCCGACCATGAATGCATCCCCGACGATCTCATTGCCTCCACCCGGAAACGTGAAGGTGGTGACATACCCGTACGACTTCACTCCGGCTGGAGCCGACAACGTCACCGCCTGCACCTGAGCCGTTGCAGGGACCGCCACAGCCGCCACCTGGAACTGGCCCAAGCAGGCGGCAAACTTCGGCGATGCCACGGCTGCCACCAACGACTGAGTTTCAGCCGGAGTACCCAAGACCGAGGTGATCGAGCTCATCTGCACGATAGGTGCCGTCACGCTTGCGAAGATCGGGGACCGGGCAATGACGACCTGGCCTGGAAAGGCGCCCGCACCGAACCATCCCTCGACCGCTGTGGAGGGAACCCCGGCACAGGTCGCCAGGGTCCTCTGGGCGGCAACCAGCTTGGTGACGGGCGCCGAAGGGGGTACAGATGCCGTCGGAGTGCTCGAGGTCCACTCGGATGGCAGATCGCTGAGCCGCAGGTTGATCGATTTGGCCAGGGCGATGGTCGCCGGTGACGCTGTAGTGCTTGTGGGTCGTGTGAGCAGATAGATGGCTGTACCGACGACCGCGATGAGAACCAGGACGACGACCAGCAGCGCCACATGCCACGTGGACTTTTTCTTCGCCACCGCTCCGGCTCTTGCATCCGCCACCGGCTGTACAGGAGGCGGCACAGCCGGCTCGTACCCGGTGAAAAAGGTGTCAGGGGGGGTCGGCGTCGCTCCTGGTGCCAGAGCCCCGGGGACCGGATGGCCCGCCCACTCGGTCGCGGTGCCGACGGCAACCGCGCCGCCAGGAGTCGCGTAGTTCGACGGCAGGGGTGGCGCATTCGGCGGCAATGGCAAGGTAGTCATCGGCGGCGGAGCAGGCGCGACGGGGGTGGGCGTCGCCGCGAACGAGGGGGCGGCGGATGTCGGACCCGAGAACTGCGTTGGTTGTGAGAACTGCGATGGCAGCGGGACCGGCGGCGGCGGAGGAGCCGGCTGCCAGGATGGACCTGCCCAGGCTGAAGACTCAGGCGCTGGGGGCAGTGGCCATTGGGGATCTGCGGGCGAAATGGTCGCTTGGGAAGACCGGTCGACTGTCACGACTGCCGCCCCAGTGGGGACCGGTGCGGTGACAGTTTCTTCTGACCAATCCACTGCCGGTGCGACTGAAGGGGCGGCGCCCGGTGCCGAAGCCGGAACAATGGGCACCGTTGGAGCGAGCGGTGGTTCCAAACCCGGGTAGGTGGGCGGGTGGCCTTCACCGTAACCATTAGCCCCATTCCCGTTGGAAACCGCGTAAGTGTTGGGCGCTCCATATCCGTTGGGCGCTCCATATCCGTTGGGCGCTCCATGCCCGCTGGACTCCGCATGCCCGTTGGACTCCGCATGCCCGTTGGACTCCGCATGCCCATTGGACTCCGCATGCCCATTGAGGGCAGCGCCGGCCGCTCCTGCCGCCATGGCCGCTCCCATGGGCCCCAGCTCACCGTGGCTCACTCCACCGCTTTGGGGAGCGTCCCCATTCGCCACAAGAGGAACGCTCCCACCGCGGTAATAGGCCAGCCAGGCCGGCAATGCGTCGTCGAGATAGGCGACCTGCCCCGGCGCGACCGTGTCAGCTGGGAGCAGGAATTCGATCGCCTGTCCCCCTGAGGTCAGCACCATCACGGAAGCCGTCCGACCGTCGTCGAGGCTGACCTTGCCTCGAAAACCAGCACCGTCCAGCCCCGACCAGGCCAACAGGCTCTCGCCTTTCGAACCATCCGCCTGGACGGTGATCCCAGCGGTGGAGAACAGGAGGCTGAGCCCCGCCCTGGTGCTCCGGTTGGCATTTCCAGCCAGTGCCACTCCGTCGAGCAACAAGCCTTCGGGTGGGATCTCTGCCAGCCCAGCCGGCACGAACTGCTCTCCCTCGGCGGTTGGTCGGCCCCGCCGTCGTCGTCGCTTGGCACTCATGGCTTGGCTCTCGACTCGGAGATCATCCTGAACGCACTCCCACGTGGGTGATTGGTAGCCGACACGCGCGTGCCCCCCTGTCCGGCGGCGGCCTGGGCCCTACCGGCTCCAAGCCCTACTTACCAGATGGGTTAGGTATTGTTGCACTTCTTACGCCTGGGCGAAAGGGGTCATCTTGCGCTCCGTCCCTGTGGAGGCCCGTCAGTGATGGTCCCGGGAGGTGCAGCGCTCCAGGACCACGGCTCGAACATTCGGGTCCGCTAGGCCTCCTTTGCCGTGGGAGACGTAGTAAAAGGTCTCGTTGCGGTTGGGTGGTGCGCCCGTATTGGTCGTAACCACCCACTTGGTCCCATGGGCGCGAACGATCACCACCGAGGGTATGACAACCGTCATATCTCCACCGCCCACGGTCGATGCCGAGGGCCTCGGGGCCGAACGAATATCGTCCGACAAGTCGTCCGTGTCACTACCTGAACGATGTGTCGGAACCACTGGCCGTCCTGAGCGGACCTTGAACTGGCACCGGTATGGCTTCCCCGGCCTGTGTACCTTGACCTGGGTATTCTTGGCTGCGGACGCCCAGGCCACAGGAGCCCCTGCATTGGGCGCTAGGAGAAGGACGGCCATAATTCCCGCGGCCACCAGCCCTCTCGCCGTTCGCATGCCCCTCGTATCGGCAGGAGTCGGCCCTTGCCTGAGCCTGTGGCCTCATGCGACGGAGCGCCCGCCAGACGACAAGACCCGCTGTTGCGCACCCGCTCCAGACGTGGTTTGCTGTTAGCACTCGACAGTGCAGAGTGCTAACCACCACGGAGGAACACCAGATGGCCAAGTTGATCACGTTCGACGAGGAGGCCCGCCGGTCCCTTGAGAGCGGCATGAACAAGCTCGCCGACGCCGTACGCGTCACCCTCGGACCCAAAGGTCGCAACGTCGTCCTCGACAAGAAGTGGGGCGCCCCCACCATCACCAACGACGGCGTCTCCATCGCCAAGGACATCGAGCTCGAGGATCCCTTTGAGCGGATCGGCGCCGAGCTCGTCAAGGAAGTCGCCAAGAAGACCGACGACGTAGCCGGTGACGGAACCACCACCGCCACCGTGCTGGCCTGGGCCATGGTCCACGAGGGCCTCCGCAACGTCGCCGCGGGTGCCAACCCCATGTCCCTGAAGAAGGGCATCGAGGCCGGCGTCGAGTCCGCTGTGGCCTCCCTGCGGGGAATCGCCCGGGAGACCGACTCCAAGGGCCAGATCGCCCAGGTGGCGTCCATCTCCGCCGCGGACTCCGAGATCGGCGAGATGATCTCCGAGGCCATCGACAAGGTCGGCAAGGACGGCGTTATCACTGTCGAGGAGTCCCAGACCTTCGGCATGGACATGGACCTGGTCGAGGGCATGCGCTTCGACAAGGGCTACATCTCCCCCTACTTCGTGACCGACCCCGAGCGGATGGAGGCGGTGCTCGAGGACACCTACGTGCTGCTCGTGGGCTCGAAGATCACCGCCGTTCGCGACCTTCTTCCCCTGCTGGAGAAGGTCATGCAGGGTGGCAAGCCGCTGGTCATCATCGCCGAGGACCTGGAGGGCGAGGCCCTGGCCACGCTGGTGGTCAACAAGATCCGCGGCACCTTCCGCAGCGTGTCGGTCAAGGCTCCCGGGTTCGGCGAGCGCCGCAAGGCCATGCTCCAGGACATCGCCATCCTCACCGGTGGCCAGGTCGTGACCGAAGAGGTCGGCCTGAAGTTGGAGAACGTGGGCCTCGACCTGCTGGGCACCGCCCGCAAGGTGGTCGTGACCAAGGACGAGACCACCATCGTGGAGGGCGGCGGTTCGGACGACGAGATCAAGGGCCGGATCAACCAGATCAAGGCCGAGATCGAGAACACCGACTCCGACTACGACCGGGAGAAGCTCCAAGAGCGCCTCGCCAAGCTGTCCGGAGGCGTGGCCGTCATCAAGGTCGGTGCCGCCACCGAGGTGGAGCTCAAGGAGAAGAAGCACCGCATCGAGGACGCCGTGTCGACCACCAAGGCCGCCATCGAGGAGGGCGTGGTTCCCGGGGGTGGCGTCGCCCTGCTCCGGTCCCAGGCCGCCATCCTCGACACCGCCGACAAGCTGGAGGGCGACGAGGCCACCGGTGCGCGCATCGTGGCCCGTGCCGTCGAGGAGCCGCTGAAGCAGATCGCCGTCAACGCCGGTCTCGAGGGCGGCGTCATCGTCGACAAGGTGCGCAACCTGAAGAAGCCCAACGAGGGCCTCAATGCCGCCACCGGCGAGTACGAGGACCTGTTCAAGACGGGTGTGATCGATGCGGTCAAGGTGACCCGCTCGGCCCTCCAGAACGCCGCCTCCATCGCCGCACTGTTCCTCACCACCGAGGCGGTCATCGTGGACAAGCCCGAAGAGGGTGCGCCCGCCATGCCCGGAGGCATGGACGACTTCTAGGTCGGCCATCCCTGCCCTCGGGCGGGAAACTCATGGAACGGAGGGCGCCCTGGTGGGCGCCCTCCGTTCTTTCTCTACACTGGGACGGTGACCAAACCCCTGGTTCCCTCGGTCGGGTGGGGCGTCCTCCACCTGTTCTGCAAGCTGCCAGACCCGATAGGGCCCGGCGGCCCGACCTGCAATGTCCAGGCCGTGGTCCAGGCGGTCAAGAGCGCCCAGTCCGACGATGTCCAGGTGGTCACCGTCGCCATGCTGGGTCACAAGGCAGATGTGGGCGTCATGGCCCTCGGGACCGACCTGTGGCGGCTTCGCCGACTCCAGTCCGAACTCCAAGCGGCCGGCCTGGTGGTGGCCGACTCCTACGTGTCGCTCACGGAGATCTCCGAGTACGCCGAGGGGATCCCCGAGGAGATGAAAGAGGCCCGCCTCCACCCGACGCTCCCCCCCGAGGGCATGAGTGCCTTTTGCTTCTACCCCATGTCCAAGCGCCGGGGCGACGCCGAGGGCTCCAACTGGTTCTCGATGCCGTTCGAGGAGCGGAAAGCCATGATGTACGGCCACGGTGCGGCCGGCCGGGCCTTCAAGGGGCGGATCGTCCAGGTGATCACCGGCTCGACGGGCATCGACGACTGGGAATGGGGAGTGACGCTGTTCGGCGTGCACCCCGACGACCTGAAGGATTGCGTCTACACCATGCGGTTCGACGAGGGGTCGGCGCGGTTTGCCGAGTTCGGCCCGTTCCTCACCGGCATGGTCGCCCCGGTCGAGGAGGTCCTCGCCCAGGTGGTCGTGGATGGGTGAGTTCCCCTCCGGGGGCGACCTGGAGGGACTGCGGGCTGAGCTGAAGCGCATCGGCCCGATGGTGGTGGCCTTCAGCGGTGGAGCCGACTCGGCCTTCTTGGCCTGGGTGGCGACGACCACACTCGGTCCCGACCAGGTGTCCTGCGTCACGGCCGTGTCGCCGTCGCTGGCCCCCGAGGAGCTGGACGACTGCCGGGCCCTGGCCCTCGAGTGGGGCCTGTCCTTCCAGGAGGTGGTGACCGACGAGCTGGCCGACCCCGCCTACTCGGCCAACGACGGCTCACGCTGCTTCCACTGCAAGACCTCGTTGATGTCGGCACTCGACCCCATCGCCGCCGAGCACGGCCGGGGTACAGGTGCCACCATCGTGCTCGGCGTCAACGTCGACGACCTGGGTGACCATCGACCGGGTCAGCAGGCCGCCCTCGACGGAGGGGCCCGGTTCCCACTTGTGGCCTCGGGCTTCTCCAAGTCGGCGGTGCGCCACTGGTCCCGACAGCTGGGCCTACGGACCTGGGACAAGCCAGCCGCCGCCTGTTTGGCCTCGCGCGTCCCCTACGGCACGCCGGTCACCCTCGGCACCCTGGACTCGGTGACGCGTGCCGAATCAGGCCTCCGGGCCCTGGGGTTTCGCCAGCTGCGGGTCCGCCACTACGGCGACACCGCCCGTGTGGAGGTGCCGGTCGACGATCTCGCCCTCGTGGTGGCCAACCGTTCCGAAGTCTCCCGGGTCGTGCATGCGGCCGGCTACCGCTACGTGACGCTCGACCTCGACGGGTTCCGCTCCGGCAACCTCAACGATGCGCTGGCCCGGTCGGCCGGTCCCGAGGTGGCCGGGTGATCGGGGTGCGGGTGAAGTTGACCTTCCCTGAGGCCCTGGTGCGTGAGCCGATCATCGCCTCGATGGTCACGCAGTTCGACGTGGTTCCCAACATCCGGCGGGCCGACGTCGGCGAAGACAGCGGGTGGATCATCTGCGAGCTCGACGGCGACGCTCCTGCCGTTGATCGGGCCGTAGCGTGGCTCACGGGCGAAGGGGTCCAGGTCGACCTGCTCGGAGACATCGTCGAGAGCTGACCAGCCGGACCGGACTCAGGTCTCTTCGGGGGTGCGGATGGTCCATCCCGCACCGGACACCTTGCGGGGCTCGTAGAACAGGCACCCGTCCGGGCAGGCGAACGGGAGCTGCTGGTTGGCGCCCACCCGGCACCGCTCGAGCTTCTCCTCGTGGGAGGTCGTCTGCATGATGTAATGACGACAGTCCTCGTTCACGGCCACGTCCTATTGTGCCCGATGGACGCGACCACGCGTTGGCAGGGGTAGCGTCGGGTACGTGGATCCCACTCCCTCCACCAAGCAGCTCCTGCGATGGAGCGAAGCCTTGGCCGGCATCGCCCGGACCGGGCTCGGCTTCACCGAGTCGCTCTACGAACAGGAACGGTTCGAAGAGGTGCTCCGGGTGGCCGCCGACATCCGGGCGACGGCCGACGAGGGGATCGAGGGAGTCGAGGACGCCTCAGGCCTGGTCGAGGAGTGGCTGAGCTCGGTGGGCAAGGGTGTGCCCGGCTACGTGACCCCCAAGGTGGCGGTCGGTGCCGCGGTGGGCAACGACAAGGGCGAGATGCTCCTGGTCCAACGGGCCGATTCGGGCGTCTGGCTCTATCCGACCGGGTGGGCCGACATCGGCTACTCGGCGGCCGAGGTGGTGGTGAAAGAGGTCGAGGAGGAGACCGGTATCGAGGTGGAGGTGGTGCGCCTCATCGCCGTGCTCGACGGTCTCCGGATCGGGATCAGCCGGATCCCCCTGTACTCGCTGGTCTTCCAGTGCCGGGCGGTGGGCGGCGAGCTGAAGGCCCACCCCCTCGAGTGTGCCGACGTCGGATGGTTCCCCTTGGACAAGCTGCCGTTCCCGCTGGCCGGCGCCGAGCGGTGGGGCGAACACGTCTTCGCTGCTCTCCGGGGCGATCCGATCGAGGTCCTCTACGACTCGGTACGCTCCCCCATCTGGCGCGGGGACCCTGAGCGCACCTGAAGCGCGTGCTCCCCGGTCCCCCAGCGTCCGGGGAGGTCCTGGCTACACTCGCACGTGGTGACTGAAGCGGGAACAGATTCGGGCCCCGGGCCCGAGCCCGACCGGCCCCCGACACCGGGCGGAGTGGTCATCAGCGAGGTCGGCGAGGTGGACGCCGAGCTGGTCGACGCCTTCACCCGCCTGATCCCCCAGTTGTCATCCTCGTCGCCGCCGCCCGGCCCGGACCAGCTCGCCGACATCGTGGCCTCCGATGCCTCCGTCCTCTTTGTCGCCCGCGACTCATCCGACCGCATCATCGGCTCACTGACCTTGGCCATTTTCCGGGTGCCGACCGGGGTCCTGTCCTGGATCGAGGACGTGGTGGTCGACCAGGAGACGAGGGGCTCGGGTGCCGGCGAAGCCCTGGTGCGCGTGGCCCTGGAGCGGGCCACCCAGGCCGGGGCCAAGTCAGTCGACCTCACCTCCCGGCCCAGCCGCGAGGCGGCCAACCGTCTGTATCAGCGCGTGGGCTTCGAGAGCCGGACGACCAACGTCTACCGGTTCTCGCTGAAGGGCTGAGCATCACCCGACGTCGGCGAACCGAGGTGCACCGTCCTCAAGGTCCAGCTCCACACCGTTGGCCGCGAAGCTGATGGCGTGGTACCACCCCGACAGCATCAACAGGTCGAGGAGCTCGGCATCCTCGAGTACCGCGACGAGGCGGACCCAGAGCACATCCCCGATCCTCGAGGTGTCGTGCAACGAGTCCACCGCCTCGATCAACACCCGATCCCGCTCGTCGATCCAGCAGCCATCGGTCGCCGCTCCGTGGGTGAGCGAGGCAACCTGGTCACCCGTCAGACCCACCCGTTCGGCAAAGAACGCTACGTGGACACCCCACTCGTACTCGCAGCCGCATCGCGACAGGTGCGATCGATGACGATCTCGCGGTCGCGCATCGAGAGCGAGAGCCGCCTGCCGAGTTCGTAGCCGCCCCAGCCGCCCATGGCCGTGGCCATCGGGAGATTCGCGCGAACGTGCGGAAGAGCCGGATGGGCGGCACCCCCGGCGGCATCATGGCCTCGAGCCGTTCGGCAACGTCCGGCTCGTACGGCGGGGCAACGGGCTCGATCCTCGGCATGGCTCCTCCGGTGTTCTTGTTTCCGAACCATCAGCACTGTAGAGTTTTGAAATCGAAACGCAAGACCGAAGTAGTGAGGGAGTCGTGGCCGGAAGGACAACAGGAGGAATCGGAGCCGCCGTCCGCGGATCGACGACGGGACGGCCGATCATGGCGGCCATGGATCTCCTCGGTCGCCGGTGGGCGCTCCGAATCCTCTGGGAGCTGCGCGATGGACCCATCGGTGCCCGAGCTTTGCGGGACCGGTGCGACGGAATGTCCTCGAGCGTTCTCTACGACCGTCTGCGGGAACTCCGCGACGCTGGGCTGATCGCACAGACCGACAACGACGCCTACTCGCTCACGGAGACGGGAGCGGCACTCGGACGGGCGCTCAAGCCGTTGGACGACTGGGCGGAAGCGTGGGCAGTGGTGCGACCACGGGGCGGTCGCCGACGGCCGACCGCAGGGGTCGAGCCGCGACCGTCCTGACCTGCGTGGGCGAGCACACGTCCACCGGGCACGCTTCGGAGGCCCGGCCGAGGAGTCGTCGATTCGCCGGAACCTCCAAGCGACGAAAGCCGGTTCAGTAAGTTCATACTTACCGTTAGTCATGACGCACGAACAAGCACTCGCGGCCCTGGGCGACACCACCAGGCGGGCCATCGTCGAGCAGCTCTCCGACCGGCCATCAGCCGTGGGTGAGCTGGCCGAGCTCCTCCCGGTGAGCCGGCCGGCCGTGTCCCAACACCTCAAGGTCCTGAAGGATGCCGGACTGGTCATCGACCGACGCGAGGGGACCCGCCGGATCTACCAGCTCGATCCCGATGGCATCAGAGATCTTCGCGACTACCTCGACCGGTTCTGGGGCCAGGCGCTGACCGCATTCAAAGCCCGAGCCGAGCAAGGAAGGAAACCACCCGATGAGTGATTCCCACCACCAAACCGTCCGATCGTCCATCGTGGTCGATGCGCCGATCGATCAGGCCTTCGCCGTGTTCACCGACGACATCGGTAGCTGGTGGCCACCCGAACACCACATCCTGGAGGGAGAGCTGGCCGAGATGGTCTTCGAGCCACGCGTCGGCGGTCATGTCTACGACCGCGGGGTCGACGGAGGGGAGTGCCGCTGGGCCCGGGTGTTGGCCTACGAGCCGCCCCACCGGGTGGTCTTCACCTGGGACATCTCCCTCCGCTGGCAGGTGGAGGCCGATCCCGACAGGACCAGCGAGGTCGAGGTCCGGTTCATCCCCGAGTCGCCACGGCAGACTCGGGTCGAACTGGAGCACCGGAACATCGAGCGCCATGGCGACGGCTGGGAGCAGATGCACGACGCCGTCGCCTCCCCCGACGGCTGGGACTCCGGCCTCCGCCAGTTCGCCGCCCGACTCCATACCGCCCCCGCTGTCACCCCCCACACCTGATGCAAGGGTTCGTCTTCCGGCTCATCCCACCCCGGGCGGACTTCATGAGCTCGATGACCGGCGGCGAACGGGCGACCATGATCGAGCACGCCGAGTACTGGTCGGGCCTGGCCCAGCAGGGCCATGTCCTGGCCTTCGGCCCGGTGGACGATCCCGTCTGGCCCTACGGCATCGGGATCGTGCTGGCCGATGACCGGGCGGCGGCCGAACGCCTGATGGCCGACGATCCGGCTCCGGCCTCACCCCACGGATTCCGGACCGAATTGGCACCGATGGTCCGTCTGGTGACCCCGTCGGCCCACTTCGACGCCCACTGATCCAGGTCGGCCACCAGGCTGAGCGAACCTGGTTCCCGCCCTGCGGACCCGTTCCCAGCCGTCGCAGCGCTACTGCCGGCCGAGGCACCTGGCCGTGAGATCGGCGCCGGGGAAGTACCAGCTCGTGCCCCTGGCGGGACCGAGCATCCCGTACAGTGCAGCGCATGGCCGATCGCCAGGCAGACCACCCGGGCCTGGCCTCGTCGACCTGGCGGGCACTGATCGGGCGCCCCCTGCGGGCCCAGGAGACCGCCAAGCAGCGGATCAGCCCGGTCGAAGGGCTGTCGGCCCTCTCACTCGACGCACTCACCTCGGTGGCCTACGGACCCGAGGCCATCATCTTGGTCATCGCCGTGGCCGGGGCCGGGGCGCTCCACCTGGTGCTGCCCATCACCATCGCTATCGTGGTCCTCCTCGGCATCCTGGTGGTCTCCTACCGCCAGGTGATCGACGCCTACCCCCAGGGCGGCGGCGCCTACGCCGTGTCCCGGGCCAACCTCGGCACGGCGGCCAGCCTGGTGGCGGCGGCCTTGCTCATCGTCGACTACACGCTGACCGTCGCCGTCTCCATCGCCGCCGGGGTCGGGGCGCTCACCTCAGCGTTCCCGTCCCTCAGCTCGGCGACGGTGCCGATCTGCCTCGGCATCTTGGCCGTGATCACCCTCTTGAACCTGCGGGGCCTCGGCGAGACGGCCCGCGCCTTCCTCCTGCCGACCATGGTGTTCATCGTCGGGCTGCTCACCATCATCGTCATCGGTCTCATCCACCCCCTGGCCCTCGACACCCCACAGCCGGGTCAATCCCTGGTGCCGACCCACAGCCTCCAGGCAGTTTCGGTCCTGCTCATCTTGAAGGCCTTCTCGGCCGGGTGTAGCGCGCTCGACCGGTGTCGAGGCCATTGCCAATGGCGTCCCCTTGTTCAAGGAGCCACGGGCCGCGCGGGCCAAGCGCACCGAGCTGCTCTTGGGGGTGATCCTCGGCGCCATGCTGTTGGGCCTGGCCGTGCTGGCCAAGCGCTGGCACATCGGACCCCGGACCGACCAGACGGTCCTCAGCCAGATCATGGCCTATGCCGTGGGGCGACACTGGGCCTATTACACGGTGTCGCTCACCATCACCCTGGTCCTGGCGCTGGCCGCCAACACCTCCTTTGGCGGACTGCCGGTACTGGCCAGTCTGTTGTCACGGGACAACTACCTTCCCCACCTCTTCGCCCAGCGGGGGGACCGCCAGGTCTTCGCCAACGGCATCTGGGTCCTGACCATCCTGTCGGGATCGCTCATCCTGGCCGTCCGCGGCAACACCAACACCCTGATCCCCCTGTTCGCCATCGGGGTCTTCACCGGCTTCACGCTGGCCCAACTGGGCCTGGTCGTGCACTGGAGGCGGCTCCGGCCCCCGGGCTGGCGTCGGCGGGCCGCCGTCAACGGCCTCGGCGCAGTGGTCACCGCCGTGTCGACGGTGGTGTTCCTGGTCTCCAAGTTCACCGAGGGGGCCTGGGTCGTGGTGGTCGCCGTCCCGGCGTTCATTCTCTTGTTCACCAGGATCCACCGCTACTACGACCGGCTCGGCCGGGACCTCGGATTCGGCGAGATCCCGGCACCGCCCGAGGCCAAGCGCACGACGGTGGTCGTGCCGATCAACGGCGTGTCCAAGCTGTGCCGGCACGCGGTGTCCGAAGCACTCTCCCTGGGCCAGGACGTCATCGCCGTGTCGGTCGTGCTCGAGCAGGGTGACGAGAGCGAGCGCCACGACGAGCGGCTCCAGGAGGCCTGGGACGAGTGGGACCCCGGGGTGCCCCTCCACATCCTCCACACCGACTACGCCTCGGTCGTCGACCCCATCATCGACTTCATCGATGACCTCCGGGGCCGCATCGACGACCAGATCGTGGTCCTCATCCCCGTGGTCATCCCGGTGCATCTCCGCTACCGCTTCCTCCACAACCAGATCGACCTGGTCCTGTCCGCCGCCCTTCGGTCCCGCTCCGACATCGTGGTGGGCAGGGTGACCATGCCGGTCAGTGAACTTGCCGCCGAGGAGGTCGCCCCCGGCGAGCCGACCGAGCCCTGACCCCACACCGAGGCTCCAGGATTGGTCCCTCGAGGCTTGGGGCATGCTTGTCAGGCATGCCTCAAGCCGACCAGACCGTCCAGTCGGCCCAACCACGCCTGGCCCGGCTGGCGCCATGGGGGCTGGCAGCGGTGGGCGTCGCCGCCACCGTGATCGCCGTGGGCTCCGACCACTCGGCTGCAGCATCGGCGGCATCACAGGTATGGTCGCCGTTCGTCCTGGTGGCCGGACTCCTCCTGGTGGGGCTGGCCGCCGACGAGGACGGGTTGTTCGCCGCCGCCGGCCACCGGCTGGCGGTGCTGGCCCCCAACGGCCTGATCCTGTTCGCCGGGGCCACAGTCACCGTCGCCGTGGTCACGGCCCTCCTCAACCTGGACACCTCGGTGGTGTTCTTGACCCCTGTGCTGGTCTACGCCGCCCGGAGCAGGGGCCAGGGCGAGGCGGCCCTGGTGATCGCCTGTCTGCTCCTGTCCAACGCCGGAAGCCTGCTCCTGCCCGGCTCGAACCTGACCAATCTCATCGTGCTCGGGCACCTCCACCTCTCGGGCGGGCAGTTCCTCGGGCACATGGCTCTTCCCTGGGTGGCCTCGGTCCTGATCACCGGTTGTGTGATCGCCGTCGCCGAGCACCGGTCGCTGCGGACCCGGGCCGACCCACCCGAGGCCCCACCTCCCCTGACCCTGGGGCTGGGCGCAGTGGCGGTGGCCGTCGTGACAGTACTGGTGTTGGTGCTTCGGTCCCCGGCCGTCCCGGTGGCCGTGGTCGGCCTGGCAGTCATTACCGTCCGCCTGGCCTCGCGCCGGGAGGCGTGGCGTCGGGTCCTCGACGTGCTGGGCCTGCCGGTGCTCGTCGGGCTCTTCGGGATCGCCACCGCGCTCGGAACACTCGGCCGGGTGTGGTCGGGGCCGGCCACGCTGTTGTCCCACCTGAATGCCGTGGGCGTGGCAGTAGTGGCCGCCGGTGCGTCCGTCGTCGTCAACAACCTTCCCGCCGCCGCCCTGCTCGCCGCACGCGTGCCCCCCCACCCGTTCGCCCTGCTGGTCGGGCTCAACATCGGGCCGAACCTCTTCGTCACCGGCTCACTGGCGTGGATCCTGTGGTGGCGGACGGCCCGCACCGCCGGTGCCGATCCGCCCGTGGGTCGGGCCGTGGTCCTCGGACTGGTCAGCGTGCCCCTGGCCATGGCCGCGGCACTGGCGATGCTGGCGGCGACCGGGTCGTTGTGACCCGGCGCCTAGCTTCCTTGTCCGGGCGGCTTCAGTTGATCTTCAGGAGATCGACGACGAAGACCAGGGTGTCGTTGGGGGCAATGCCCGCGCCAGGCGACTGGGCGCCGTAACCCAGACCGGGCGGGATGATCAGCTCACGGCGTCCACCGGCCTGCATGCCGGCGACGCCCTTGTCCCATCCGGGGATGACCTGTCCCTGGCCGAGGGTGAATGTGAAGGGCTGGCTCGACCACGACGACTGGATGACCTTGTCCGACGAGTAGGTGGCCAGCACGTACTGCACGGTGACCGTGTCACCGGACATGGCCTTCGGACCGGTGCCCGTGATCAGGTCCGCACTCTCCAGGTGGGAGGGTGCGGTGCCGGAGGGCACGGTGACGGTGGGCTCCTGGCCGGTGGTGCCGGCCGGCGAGCGGTCGGCCGGCGGGATGGATGCGGCCGTGACCGTGGTCGTGGGCGGCGAGGTGGTGGACGGCGCAGCCGAGGAGCTACACCCGGCCAGGCCGATGGCGGCCACGGCCACCGCGCCGAGGGACCAGGTGCGCATGCGAGACATTCGGGTTCCTTTGGTGGTGGGCATCAGAGACAGGCCAGACGGTAGTCGGCACCTGGACCCGATGTGGGCCACCCCGGCCCAGCCGCGCCACGAATGCCCCGGAAGGAAGCCTTCGTCAGGCCAGGTCGTCACCCGGCTCCGACGACGGGAGCAATCGGGTCAGTGGAGTCCCACCTGATCCGTCGTTGCCGGCTGGAGCATCGTCGGACCCAGTCTGATCGGGAGACACCGACCGCAATCCGGACTCCTCGCGGCGCCAGAGGTCCTCGGCCTGCACGGCCACCTCCCGAACGGACCGTCCCGTGCGCCTGGCCACCCGGGCCACATCGTCGTACTCGGCCTTGATCCTGCCGGCGCTGACCTTGACCCGGACCATCTGCCCGTCGACCCAGACCGACTCGATGCTCCGGGCCACCGGCCAGCGCTCAGCCGACGACAGGCGCACCCCGAGGGACCCAGTGGTGTCCCGCAGCACATCGCGGACCACCGGCACCTGGGCTGGGTCGCACAGGACGTGCACCACAGTGCCGGGTCTCCCTTTTTTCATGACCACCGGGGACAGCCACGCATCGTGGGCCCCGGCCTCGAGGAGCGCTGCCACTGCGTGGGCCAACTGCTCGCCGGTGGCATCGTCGACGTTGACCTCGAGGACCGCCACGGGTTGCCCGGCATCGGCGTCACCGTCAGGCACCACTCCGGCCAACCCGCCATGACCCGCTCCACCGGCGGGCCGGAGATCGCCCCCCGTCAGCCGGTCGACCCGGACCCCGGTCACCACCTGGGTGCAGTTCGGCAGTTCGTCGAGTTCGTTGGTGCCGGCCCCGAAACCCTGGCCGGTGATCCGCATGGGGGGAAGGGGCCCGAATCCCGACGACAGCGCGGCCAGGAGGGCGGCGCCGGTCGGGGTGGTCAACTCCAGCGCCACCGGTCGACCCCAGGTGGGCACCCCCTCGAGGAGGGCTACGACCGCGGGTGCGGGGTTGGGCAGCATCCCGTGGGCGCTCCGGACCATCCCGAGGCCGGTGGCCACCGGACTGGCCCGAATCTCGTCGATCCCCAGCACCTCGAGTGCCGCCGCCGTCCCCACCACGTCGACGATGGTGTCGTGTCCCCCCACCTCGTGGAAGTGGACCTGGTCAACGGGGCGACGATGCAGCCGGGCCTCCACGTCGGCCAACACAGCGAAGGTGGACAGGGCACGGGCGCCACGCGCTCGGGGAGACGGGCCTCCTCGATCAGGCCGACGATGTGGGCGTGGGTGCGCACCACCACGTTGTCGTCCACCGTGACCACCGCCCGGGTGGCCGCGATGCCACCCCGGAGCACCGGCTCGGTCTCCAGCCCCCATCCCGGCAGGGGCAGCCGCTCCAACAGGGCCAGCACCTCGTCGAACTCGGCCCCGGCATCGAGCAGGCTCCCAAGGGCCATGTCACCGGCAATGCCGGCGAAGCAGTGGAACCAGGCGACTGATCTCGGGCCGGCCGGCGCGGGCGGGCCGGTCACGCCAGGATCCGGGCGATGGCGCAGGCCGCACCGAAGCCGTTGTCGATCCCGACCACCGTGATCCCGGCGGCACATGAGGCATGCATGGCCAACAACGCCGTGACCCCTTCGAGTGCGGCGCCGTAGCCGGTGCTGGTAGGCACGGCCACGACCGGCGCAGGGCTGATGCCTCCGATGAGGCTGGCCAGCGCTCCTTCCATACCCGCCACCACGACGATGGCGTCGGCGTCGGCCAACTCGTCGGCCGCCGCCAGCAGCCGGTGCACACCGGCCACCCCACAGTCCGCTACCAAGGTGGGGCGCAGTCCGAGGGCGGTGAGGGTGGCCTCGCACTCGCGGGCCACCGGCAGATCCGAGGTGCCGGCCGTGACCACCAGGGTCCTCGCCGGTCGATCCGGGGCCGGACGCCACACCACGGTGGACAGCTCGCCTCGGACCTGGTCTCCTCCCGTGGCCGGGCCGGTGATCGTGCGCAGTCCCCCGGGGTGCTGGCGGAGGGCCTCACCTACCTGGGACTGGTCGGCCCGGGTCAGGATGACCGGTCCACCATTGCCTGCGACCGTGCCGCCCTGGCCTCCATCCCCTCTCCCCTCTCCATCCCCTCTCCCCTCTATGCCCCCGGCCAGCAGCTCGCCGACGATCGCCGCACACTGCTCGGCGGTCTTGCCTTGGCCGTAGACGGCCTCGGGGAGCCCCTGGCGCAGGCTGCGGTGGTGATCGACCTTGGCGAACCCCAGGTCAGCGAAGGGCAGACGGCGCAGCCGGTGCACCGCCTCGTCGGGGGTGCACTCCCCCGATCGGACGTCGGCGAGCAGTCGTTGCAGTGCGGGTTCGTCCATGATGTTCACTATCCTGCCTGGGTATGGCGCCAGACGCATCCTCCGGGCCGTCACGCGGTCCAACACCCAGCATCGGATTCCTCGGTCCCGAAGGCACCTTCACCGAGGAGGCGCTTCTCAGCGAGCCCGACTATGCATCGTCCCGGATCACCCCGTTCGGTTCCTTGGTCGAGGTGCTCGAGGCCGTCCGCAGTGACCAGGTCGATCTGGGGTTCGTCCCGTTGGAGAACGCCATCGAGGGCACGGTGCGGGACATCGTCGACAGCCTCTTGTTCGATGTCGACCTGCGTATCCAGCGCGAAGTGGTCCTCGACATCCACCTCCACCTGATGGCCACACCCGGCACCGAGCTGGCCCAGATCGAACGGGTGGCATCCATCCCCATGGCCACCGCCCAGTGCCGCGGCTTCCTGACCTCCCGGCTGCCCAGAGCCGAGACCCTGGCCACTAACTCCACCGCCGAGGCCGCCCGGCTGGTCGGCAGCGGTGATGCCGCCATGGCCTCTCGGCCCACGGCGGCGATCGCCCCCCGCTTGGCCGCCAAGCTCTATGGTCTCGACATTCTGGTGGAGGACGTGGAGGACCACCCGGACAACCAGACCCGCTTCGTCTCGCTGGCCCGTTCAGGCATCCCGGCACCCACGGGTCACGACAAGACCAGCATCGCCTGCTTCCAGAACGCCGACCATCCCGGGAGTCTGTACGCCATCCTGGGCCACTTCGCCGCCCGGAACATCAACCTGAACAAGCTGGAGTCGCGGCCGACCAAGCAGGCCTTGGGTGATTACTGCTTCATCATCGACTTCGAGGGCCACGTGGCTGACGCTGTCGTCGCTGACTGTCTGCGCGATCTCCACGCCGAACTGGCTGGCGTGAAGTTCCTCGGCTCCTATCCGGCCGCCGGTGCTGCGGGGCCGGCCATCCGGCGGGAGGTCGAGTCGTCCAAGCGTCAGGCCGGAGTATGGATGGACGCCCTGGCCGCCGAGATCAGCAATGGCGAGGACCCGCGGGGCTAGCCGGTAGTTCCTGGTTAGCGGCGGCGAGTACCCTGGCAGTCGCTCGGGAGGGATGGCAGAGCGGACAAATCCGCGGCTCTTGAAAAGCCGTGAGGTGCAAGCCTCCGTGGGTTCGAATCCCACTCCCTCCGCAGTGTGTGATGTCGCGAGACATCGGAGACCACGACATTCCCGTCAAGGCAGGTGTTGGTAGTCGTTGGTCGGGTCGAGGACGAGGACGAGTCGCCGCCCTGGCGAACCGTCCAGCCCGATCCGCCTCGATATCGAGTCCGTCGATGTGCATGGCCACCTCCAACTGGCATGGCCACGACTGATGCCGGTGTGGTGGAGGCGGCCTTGACGGTGCAGGGTCACCGAACCGGCCGTGTCCACGTTGTCGAGGCGCAGGCGCCGATCGCTGATCGCTGATCGCTGATCGCTGATCGTGATGATTGGTGCGGTCGGCCCAGCCTTCTCGAGCAGCGTCGAAGACCCACCGAGGGGGGTCCAACGGTTCGCGCCTCGATGCGCCTCTGGTTCGGTGCACCACCGGTGGCTTTTGCGAACACTCTTTGTCGGTGGGACGATCTGGTTCTTGTGCCGCAGAATGCGATTCCCTCCTCAACCGGCGTAGCCTCTCGTATCGCCGCCCGGACCTTGGCAAAGCGGGGTCCGGACTACACCGACGAGGTCCGACGCATTCTCACGGCCGCCTTTGCTGTCATGAGCGAGCGTGGCACCGAATCGAAGGTCCGAGTCGCTGACATCGTTTCCGCAGCAGGAGTGTCCAATGACACGTTCTATAGGCACTTCTCCTCAAAAGACGCGCTGATCGTCGCTCTCCTCGAGGACGGAACTGAGCGGCTGGTCAGCTACATCACACACCAGATGCAGAAGGTGACGGCACCGGAGGGAAAGGTTCGGTGCTGGGTCGAGGGCATGCTCTCGCAGACGAGCGGGCGGGCAGCCGCTACCACGCTGGCTGTGCTCTGGAACGGCATCAGCACTGGTGCCGGTATCTCGGCCGAGAACTACAACGCCAGTATCCCACTGGGTGCACTTCTGCACGCTCCCTTCCTCGCTCTCGGAAGCAGTGCTCCCGAATTGGACACCTCGCTCGCTGCGCACGCCACGCTCGGAAAGGTGTCGGACCATCTGTGGGCCAGAACGCAACCTAGTCCCGAGGAGATCGAGCACATCGTACGATTCTGCATCGAGACGCCACGTCCACAGTGAACACGTGATGACCGGTTCTTCGTCTGTCGAACGGTCGGCATGAAGTCGTCCCAACCAGATCTGACCAGTGGCGCTCACCCATGGAATCTGCCGGACTCCTGATCGATTGGGATGCTCTGCTAGGGCGCTCGATCTCTGTTGGCTCTCGGCAGCGATCGCAAGAGATGCGACGCATCGTCCGGAACCAAGGCATGCGAGCCGGCCAACTTCTCAGTGATCGCTCAGTTGGTCCACATCTGCTCGAGTGACGGACGAAGCCCAAGCGACACGAGCTCGATTCTCGGTCCCTGGACGCTGCGATGGTAGGCCCAGGACTGCAATCCGCTCTCGTTGGTTCCGGCTGCCTCCATTGCGCACCCGGATTGCTCGAGGGCCCAGCCGTCCCTCGACACATCGTCGGACCAGTAGCCGAGGTGATGGATACCCGACCCTGCGGCCGGGGTCCAGAGCGTCCCGGGTTGGCTCTGGATCACTTCGATGCGAGGCACACTGCGCGAGTAACGGAACTGGAAGTCGATGGTCTCCTCGCCCTCAGCGAGAAGGACCTGCTGCTCAACGTGTACCTCATCGCACCACTCGTATCCGAACAAGGCGGCGTAGTCCTCGAGTGAGGCGTCGAGGTCATCAACGACAATGCCGACGTGGAACAGATCTTCGGCCCTCACGGCTCGAGCACCACGCGGATAGCGCCCTCGGACTTCGTAGCTGCCACTCGGAAGGCCTCGACGGCCTCCTCCAGTGGGAAGCGGTGAGTGATCACCGTGTCGGCGACGTCCGGTTGGTCTGCCAGCATTGCTGCGGCTTCCTCCATTTCCCGTCGATCGTCATGAGTGCAGTAGCCGAGGGACGGCACCAAACGCGTCTCCTTCATGAACAACTGGTGCCAATCGAGATCGACTGTCCCCATGTGTACGCCAAGCACCACGACCGTGCCGCCCGGGGCGACCAGGTCGATCGAGCGGGCCAGGCTTTCCCGCGTTCCGGCGGCTTCGATGACCAAATCGTAGAGACCCCGTGGGTCGGGTCGTGCCCCGAGGCGCTCACCGGCCTGGCGCTGATGCGGATGGCGAGCCTCCAGATCGATAACGGTCGCTCCCATCTGGCGGGCACCAGCCACCGCAAGGAGGCCGAGTGCACCTGCGCCAACAACGGCGATCGTGGTTTCCGGTCCGGCGGCGCCTAGACGTAGTGCGTGCCACGAGACCGACGCCGGTTCGACGATGGATGCATCGCGGATGTCGAGGCCGGCGGGAAGCGGAACCAAACGCGCGGCGGGCGCGCGGAATTGCTCGGCCATGCCGCCGTCTGCGGTGATGCCGAGAGCCCGTTGGCCGTGGGTCGCACAGAGGTTGAACGCACCTCGCGTGCACTGTTCGCAGGCGAGGCATCCGTAGATCGCTTCGACGGCGACGGCGGTACCGTCCTCCCTGTGCCCAGCGAGTTCATGGCCGAGGATTGAGCGACTGCCGAACTGGATGTAACCGAGGTCGGATCCGCAAATGCTCGCCGAGGTGACCGTGACCGTCTCCCCGACACCTGGCGGTTCCTCAAGGTCGACGACGCTGACCCCACCTTCGGCACTCCGGACGGCCTTCACTGGCACATCTCGAGAACAGGCGAATCAGGAACCGCGTTCTGGTACATTGGGAATAGCATTCTAGCAGTCGGCTGATCAGTGGCGTGTACTCGGCGGATCACCGTCAACATGGGGAGGATTGATGACAATCAGGACATCGCGATTCCGACGAGATCGTCGTGCCCGGGTGCTCGGTGGGGTGAGCGTCGCAGTGGTGTTGACCCTCGCCGGCTGTTCGTCGAATTCGGCGACATCTTCGTCGACCACCGCCTCAACGGGCGGAACCACCGCCTCAACGGGCGGGTCGAGCGGTGGGAAGGCTCCCATCACGATCGCGTTAGTGACCTCGTTGACCGGACCGGGAGCGGATCAGTTCTTACCTGGTCCCGATGCGTTCACTGCACGGATCGCGGAACAGAACGCCATGGGGGGCGTCAACGGCCACATGATCGACGGAGTCATCATCGACGACCAGACCACCCAACCGGCACTAGCCATCCAGGACGCCCTCTCCAAGGGCGCGTTCGGAATCGTGGCGGAGAGCCCGCTCTTCTTCCTCGGTGCCAAGATCCCACAGCAACAGGGCGTCCCGGTCACGGGAGGCTCGGTCGATGGACCTGAGTGGGGTAAGCAGCCGTACACCAACATGTTCGCCGCCGACACCGGCAGCGTTGATCCATCCCAACCTGCGAGCACTCTGGTCGGCAAGTTCCTGAAGGCGCATGGTGGAACGGTCCTCGGCTCGTACGGGTATCCGATCGGTGGCACGTCCAAGGTCGGTGCAGTAAATGCCTCGAAGTCATTCGAGCATGCCGGCGGAACCACCGGCGTCCTGAACACGACCGTTCCCCTTTCCTCAGTGTCGTTCACGGGTGATGCGATCTTGGCCAAACAAAAGAACGTCAACGCCGTGTATCCCGACATGGGGAACGAGTCCAACAACGCACTTGTCACTGCGTTTCAGCAGGAAGGTGTCAACCAGAAAGTGACGCTCCTTCCGACTGGGTACCAGCAGAGCGTCGAGTCGTCGCCTGCATGGCGCAGCCTCCAGGGCACCTATTTCGCTTCGATGTTCCGGCCGTTTTCCGCTTCCAACGCCGGGACTCAGAGCATGGATGCCGCGATGGAGAAGTATGCGCACTTCACGAAGAACCAATTTCCCACGTTTGCTGAATACGAGGCGTGGGTCGGGGCCGACCTGATGATCCAGGGACTGAAGCTGGCCGGAAGCAATCCGACACGGGCAAATGTGATCAAGGATCTTCGCTCTATTACGTCCTACAACGCGAACGGGATCGATCCGGTGTCAATCAACTACTCCACGGTGTTCGGGCATTACGCGTCCCCCGACTGCAGATGGTTTCTGCAGGCGGCAAACTCCGGATTCAAGCTCCTTTCGCCGACTCCTGAGTGTGGGACGTGGATGAACGGAAGCTGATCTGCTTACGGGGCGCGGCCTTGACTCGCTTCGTTCAAGCTCGTCACGATCCGCCGACTTCAGCTGCGGTCTCGGATCGATCAAGGGTTACCGCCCGCTCTCTGGTCAACAGCGAGCGGTCCTTCAACTGGACATCGGCTGCTACGCCGTCGAAACGGCGTTCTACGACTATTGAGTGTTCTGGCATGCCCTGCCTGCTACGGCCGATAGAGGTCCCCCTGCGGGTGCCGAGAGGAACGTCGCAAGGTTCGTAATCAGCTACAACTCTTGGCGTCCACCCAACGAGACGAGACTAGGAATTGGATTCCACCGGGATAGTCGGGTCCCTCGAGGCGCTGCACGAGGATCGGACCGAGTCAGCGCCCACTGCCGCTCGCTCGCCCGGGCGGTGGAGTCTCACTGCCCCGAGGTTGCTGCTCCTGATCATTGCCGGTCTCGCTGGCCTCTCGTATGCCTGGGGGATCAGCCGGGACGGTCTCGAACCGTTCTATGCGGCGGCCGTGCGGAGCATGGGGACCGACTGGCACAACTTCTCCTTCGGCTCCTTTGATCCAGCTGGGACGGTCACCGTGGACAAGCTGCCCGGTGCCCTCTGGATTCAGGCACTTTCCGTTCGGATCTTCGGTTACCACTCCTGGGCCATAGTCCTACCCCAGGTCATCGAAGGTGTCCTGAGCATCCTCGTCCTCTATCGGGCTGTGAACCGGCTCCGGGGAACGACGGCTGCCCTCATCGCTGCCTTCATCCTCGCGGCCAGTCCCGCGACTGTCGCCCTCAACCGGGGCAACATCTCCGACACCGCCATGACGCTGTTCCTGGTGCTGGCAGCCGACGCCGTCTCGGCCGCCATTGTGTCCGGGCGACAACGACATCTCGTCTTCGCGGGGGTGTGGATTGGCATCGCCTTCCAGGCGAAGATGCTCGAGGCATGGCTGGTGTTACCGGCGTTTGGGCTGGCCTATCTGCTGGGACGGACGGACCGGTGGGCCCACAAGCTACGACAAGTAGTCGTAGGCGGGCTCGTGGCTGGTGTCGTGTCCCTGTCGTGGATGACCGTGGTGACCCTGACGCCCGCCCACGATCGTCCCTACGTGGACGGGAGCCAACACAACTCTGTCTACGAGCAGGTCTTTGTCTATAACGGCTTTGGCCGCACCAACCAGCAGACAGCATTCGAGCAGTTTGCCGGCCTGCTCGGCGCAAACATCATCAACGGACCCCCTCCCGCCTGGAATCGGCTCGTGCGTGGCGATCTCGGGCGCGACACCGGCTGGTTGCTGCCGGCAGCCCTCGTCGTCGGCGTGGGTGGTCTATTCACCCGACGCCGGAGCTATTACATTCTCTGGGCCGGCTGGCTGATCGCAATGGTTGCGGTGTTCTCAGACGTCTTTACCTTCCACTCGTACTACACCGCTGGGCTGTCGCCGCCGATTGCGGCGATCTTGGGCGCTGGGATCGCAAGTCTGTGGGAATCACGGACCGAGGCGCGAGCCGTGGCCGCCCGGCGAGGTGGGGTGGCGGCCCTGGTCATGGGGGGCACAGTTGCCTACAGCATCTGGTTGACCCGATCATCGGGGGCGAACTCCCCAGCCTGGCTATGGCCGCTAGCGATCTCGCTCGCGGTAGTGGCCGTCGTGCTCCTGGTGGCTTCGACTGTCAGCTGGCCCCGTCGGACGATGCGTGCGGCTGCCCTCGTCGTCGGGACGACCGCCATCATCGTCATACCGGCATCAGGCGCTGCCCAGCTCGTCGCCAGCCAGCGTGGATTCGGCGATACCCCATTCGAGTCAGCCAAGGCGGCAGCGACCAACGCGACCTTGCTCGGATCATCATCGAGAGGACTTGGCTCCTTCCTCCCGACTCTAGAGAAGCTCCAGATGGGATCTCCCTACGTGATGGCGGTCTACACGTCCGCGGTGGCATCGGAGTTCATCTCGGCCACCGGAAAAGAGATCCTCCCCATCGGCGGGTTCTCCGGCACCATTCCCGAGCCGACGATCAGCCAACTCGAGGACATGATTCGAACGGGGAAGTTCCACCTCGTGCTCTTGATCGGAGGCCATGACCCTCGGCTGGCGTGGATCGCCTCCCACTGCCAACACGCTGGACCGGGTGGCGGGGCCGTCGGCCTCTTCTTTTGTTCACCGAAGGACGCTCCCGCTCTCCGAGGATGACCGGCGCTAATGACGGGGGCTGAGCGAGCTCCGTGGGGTTCTGGCGAGGGGCTGACTCTCCAGCCTCAGCTGCGTGATTCCGAGTCCAGCGCTCGATCCGGAGGGCATCGTGAGCCTCCTAACCATCTCACCCGTGACTCCCGCCCTGCCGAAGATGACGACCGTTGACGGGCCGAATGAAGGGAAAGGCCTCCACCTACGGCCAGACCGGTGGTCTCCCGCACACCTAGCGGGCACCCTGGTCCGCAGCTGAAAGGCCGTGAGGTGCAAGCCTCCGTGGTTCGAATTCCACTCTCTTTACGCGCTGGCCCATGTCGTACCGATCGAACTGGATCACGTCTGTCGACGGTTCACCACGAGGGGCGCTCGCGCTATCTGCTCGAGAGTGCTTCTTCTGCGAAGATCTCCACCCGGGCCGAGGCGCGTCCATCACGAGTGGAGGAGACAGCTATGAAGCGCAAAGCGCAGACTGCGTTGGCCACTGCGGCGGCCATCATCGTCGGGATGGCGCTGTTTCTCCTGATCGACCCCTGGTCCAGTGCAAGCTGGGCGGCCGGGGCGTCCACTTTGGACCACTCTCGGCTCCTCGGGACAGACACCTCCCCAGGGTCAACTACGAGCACTGTGGGCTTGCACGGATGGGAGGTCCTGACCAGTGCCAAGGTCAGTGATAGGGGACCGCGGATTTCCTCCCCGAAGTTCGAGCCCTACAGGTGGCTGCACGTCACCCCCGATGATGCCGGCGCACCAGGTACCGAGATCAATGCCCTGCTCGAGAACGGGGCCTGTCCCCGAGTGGCCTATGGCGAGAACATGCGCCGGTGCTTCGGATACCTTCCGTTCGTCAGCGGGAAAACCACCCCTGAGTTCGCCAAGCCCTGGTGGTACCGGACTGAGTTCACCACCAGTTTCCACCGGGGTGAGGATGCCCAGATCATCGTCAACGGCATCGTCGGCTCGGCCGATCTGTGGGTCAACGGCATCGAGGTTGCCACCCACGCCACGCTGACGGGCGACTACCCGCGTACGAGCTTCGATATCAGCCGGCTGGTCAGACCTGGCACCAACGCACTGGCATTCGAGGTCTACCCGAATGACCCCTTCACGACATACTCGCTGGACGATGTCGATTGGAACCAGGTGCCCCCGGACAACAACACCGGGATCCAGTTTCCGGTGCAGCTGGCCATCACCAGCGGGCTGCGACTGTCCAACCTCCATGTGCTCGAGGACAACAACCCGACCCTGAGCCGCTCGGCTCTGACCATCGCCGGCCAGGTGGCCAACTCGACCGGCGTGAGACTGTCGGCGGCAATCACCGCCCAGGTGGCCGGACCATCAGGGCATGGACACCTGATCAGTGTCCGTCAGCACGTGACGATCCAGGCTCACACAACCTCGACGGTCACGTTCACTCCCACGGTCTATCCGGCGTTGGTGCTGTCCCACCCCCAGGTGTGGTGGCCACACCAGATGGGAGGCCAGCCGCTGTACACGGTGACGGCCAAGCTCGGGATGGGCCCGAACGCAGCCGGTTCGCTGCACACGACATTCGGAATCCGCACCGTCTCCGCAACGTTGACCGGGCCATCGTCACTGGCGCCCGAAGGCGTGCGCCGATTCAGCATCAACGGTGTGCCGATCGTCATTCGAGGGTCGGCCTACGGTCCCGACTTGTTCCTCCACTACTCAAGCCAGGACACGGCCAATCAGATCAAGCTGATGAGAGGTCTGGGGCTCAACACCATCCGGCTCGAGGGACACCACATGCCCGATGACTTCTACGACCAAATGGACCGGGCTGGAATCATGATCGACGAAGGCTTCCAATGCTGTGACAGCTGGGCGCCGATCTCGGATTCGGCACTCACCCCCCAAGATCTCACCGTCCTCTACCAGTCAGCGCTTCGCCTGGCCGAAGACGTCCGCAGCCATCCGAGCGTGATCAACTACTCGTGGAGCGACAACGCTCCCACCCTGCGTCAAGAGGCCGTCTCCCTCGCAGCCTTCAAGAAGGCTGACCTCCAGGTTCCGATCATTTCGTCGGCGGAATACAACGCAAGCCCCGTACTCGGTATCTCCGGGGAAAAAGAAGGGCCCTATGACTGGGTCCCCCCTACCTACTGGTATGACACGACCCATTCCAGCACCACCCCCGCCTACGAGGACCCCACGCTCACCATGGTTGGGGGTTCGTGGGGCTTCGACAGCGAGCAGAGTGCGGGATACACCGTCCCGACGATGGACTCGATCAACCGGTTTCTCACCCCCTCCGACAAATCTGCGTTGTGGCGGGACCCCAACAAGAACCAGTACCACTCGGACTTCGTGCCGTTTGACACCGGCAATTTCTATGGGACCATGGCCAGCTTCGACTCAGGCCTGGAGCACCGATACGGAGCGTGGAACAACCTGTCCACCTACGTGGAGAAAGGTCAGCTCCAGGGGTATGAGGCGGCTCGTTCCCAGCTCGAGGCGTTCATCGACCATTCCGTTCACACGCCGACACCGGCGACCGGCACCATCTACTGGATGGGGAACCGGGGCTTTCCGACACTCCTCTTGGATTTGTACAACTCGGACTACGACGAGTCCGGTACCTACTTCGGGGCCGCGGAGGCCAACCGGACGCTCCATGTTCTCTACGCCTATGACAGCCACACCGTGACGGTCGACAACCTGTCGGGAACTTCCCACTCGGGGCTCACCGTCGAGGCTCGCGTGTACGACCTGGCCGGACACGTGCTCGACGATCGCACCTCGCCCTCACTGTCCCTGGCCAGCCAACAGGTTCGCACCGATGTGCTCGCACCGTCGATTCCACCCGCCACGACCCCTCCAGAAGCGGCCCGTACGTACTTCATCGAACTCATCCTTCGAGAGGGTGGGCGTCAGGTCGATCGCAACGTATATTGGCTGTCCACCCAGGCTGACGTCGTGAACTGGGCCAAAACCGAGGGCAATCCCCGGGCCACGATGACCTCCTACGGGGACCTCACCGGGCTCTCCACACTGCCGGCTGGCTCGGTCAAGGTGACGGCGGTGACCCGCCATCTGGGTAGCCAGCGCGACTCGACGGCGGTAACGATGTCCAATACGTCGAAGTCCGGGACAGTGGCCTTCTTCCTGCGAGCAGATGTACGTCGGGGGAACGCACAGGGGAGACCGGACTCGGGGGACAATCAGGTTCTGCCGATGGTCTGGAACGACAATGACATCACGCTCTGGCCGGGAGAAACTCAGACGATCACCTCGACCTACAGCATCGCCGGACTCCATGGACATGACCCTGTCGTGACCGTTTCTGGGTCGAACATCCCCCTCAGAGCTGAGGCCTCGAGCTAACGTGCTCGCGGCTTTGTCGATCGAGGCCGCGCTGTGTACTGAACGCATGACGGGTCCGACCCGAGGATCTACCTGCGTGGGCTCCTGGCAGGAGGTGCTGTACACCGGTGCGTCCCACTCTGGCGACGATGAGATGCAGAGCAACCCGGAACGGACACGTCGCTTCGACGTTAGCGCTACGCCTCGGAATCGCCCTCGAGCGCCTTGGTCAACAACCCCTGAAGCTCAGCCCGCTCCCGAGTGGTGAGCGATGCCAGGACATCGTCCTCCACACTTTCGATCCCGCGCTCTGCATTCTCGAACGCGCCCAGTCCCTCGTCGGTGATCTCGACCAGGTGTCGGCGTCGGTCCGCAGGATCTCGACGCCGGTAGGCAAATCCCCTCGACTCGAGTTCGTTGAGAAGCAGGACCAGGTTGTTGGCATCGATGCACAGCATCTCCCCCAGCTCCTGCTGCGGGATCGGATTGTGCTCACGAAGGTGGGCGAGCATGACAATTCCTTCAGCCGCATTCCCAGCAGATCCTCTGAGGTGCGGCGGTAGACCACCCGCGACAGCTGGGTCAACAACACCGTCACGCCTGGCGTCGTCGTCGTGGACATGACTGGGATGATAGCCGAATTGCTTACTATCCCGTCAGCTTGACACTCACTAAGGTAGTGACTATCAATAGAGGGGGACCCGAATCCCACCCCGACCGTGGAGCCTGCCATTCCTTCTTCTCTTACTTCCTTCATTGCCTACCGCCGCAGGTGGATCGCACTGATCGTCGTCTGTTTCGCGATGTTGATGAACATCCTGGATCAGACGATCGTGAACGTGGCCCTGCCGACCATCCAGCACGATCTGCGCTTCTCGCAGGCGTCGCTGGCCTGGGTGATCGATGCCTATCTGATCACGTTTGCCGGTGCGCTCCTGCTGGCCGGTCGGCTGGGAGATCTCTTCGGCCGGAAGAAGGTGTTCCTGGTCGGTGTGGCGCTGTTCACCGGGGCCTCGCTGGCCTGTGGCGCCGCCAACAGCCAGGTCCTGCTCATTTCGGCGCGTTTCGTCCAAGGCCTCGGCGCAGCACTCTCCTCTTCGGTGATCCTGGCCATCATCGTGGCCGACTTCCCGGTCCCGCGTGAACGGGCCAAGGCCATGAGCTCGTACATCATCGTGGCCGTCGGTGGCGGATCACTCGGACTCCTGATCGGCGGTTACGTCACCCAGGCGCTCAGTTGGCACTGGATCTTCTTCATCAACATTCCCATCGGGGTGGCCACCTTCATCGCCGGGACGGCGCTGATCGAGGAGAACACCGGGATCGGATTCCGGGCCGGACTGGACATCGCCGGAGCCATCCTCAGCACGGCCGGACTGATGCTGGCGGTCTATGCCATCGTCAGTTCGAGCCAATACGGTTGGTCCTCGACCCACACGTTGGGATTTGGAGCGGCCGCCATCGTGGTCCTCGTGGGATTTCTCCTGCTCGAGAGTCGACTGTCCACGCCGATGATGCCGCTTCCCGTACTGCGGGCTCCGGGCCTCTTGGCTTCGAGCCTGGTGAGGGGGTTGATGGTCGTCGGGATGTACAGCACCTTCTTCATCGGCGTCCTGTATTTCCAGCACATTCTCGGATACGACCCGATTCGGACCGGCTTGGCTTTCCTCCCCCAGACACTTTGCGTGGCGCTGATGTCTGCCGGACTGACGACCCGCATCATGGGCAGGCTGGGCGCGAAGCTGACGACGATGATCGGACTCCTCGTCCTGAGCGGCGGTCTCGTCTTGTTCACCACCTCCGGTGTGCAGACGGCGTACTTCCCGCATCTCTTCGCGGCAGTGCTGCTCGTCGGTTTGGGCGCCGCAACGGCATTCACGCCGTTGCTCACCATGGCCCTGGCCAATGTTCCAGCCAAGGACGCCGGCATCGGCTCGGGAATCGTGAATGTGTCCCAGCAGGTCTCCGCGGCGCTCTCGGTGGCGGTTCTCGGGGCGGTGTCCAGTAGCCGCACCGCCACGCTGATCGCACGCGGCAATCCAGTCCGGGAGGCCCTGGACAGTGGCTACCGGCTGGCCTTTGCCATCGCGCTGAGCAGCGTGATCATCGGGATCGTGGTGGGCGCACTCATACTGAAGGGCAAAGCCCCACAAGACCATGACGTCGAGGTCGCCGACGTGTTGGAGGAGGCGCAGTCGGAGACGATGATCGCCGAGGTGCTCTAGAGAAGGCTCCGTCACGACTGGCCACCAGCTCCGAGCGACGCCCTACACCTCGCTCATAACTGACCAGCCGTCACCGGGCGCCTCGACGTGGACAATCTCGGGAACAGCGGCCAACCATCGTGCCAACTGCCCACTGGCCACCTTGAAGTGCTCGGACTCGACGTGCGCCTTGCCTGCGGCTTCGTCGATGAACGCCTCGACCAACACGTACACGTTGGGGTCCTCGACGCTCCGGTACCACTCAAATGTGATGTTCCCGGGTTCGGCCCGGGTCGCCGAGGTGAAGTCGGCGACGAGATCCACCCAGTCGTCGGCGTACTTGGGGCGGACGGACTGTTTGACGACGATGAAGATCACTCCGGAATCCTTCCTGGTTGGCTGATCAGAAGCCGACGTCGAGGACCGGCTTGTCGAGGGGGTTCACGTTGACCGACTGCAGCGCCGGGAGCAGCTTCTCGTAGGGAAGGCCGGCGAGGAATCCATCCAGAGTCCGCTGGTAGTTCGAGATATGCCCTTCCATCCGATCCGACAGGCGCATGTACTCGAAGCTCTTGGCATGCAGACCACGTTGCTGCTTGGGGAGATTCGAGAAGTCCTGGGCGAGGATCGGTGGCCACCGTGAGTCGTTGCACTCCCATCGCTCGGGCGGCGAGTGCCGCTCCGGCTCGCTGCCCTCGGGAAACCGCGTAAGCGACCAGATCTCCATCAGCGTCTCCTCGGGACCCAGCGGGCGGAACCGATAGGCCGAGGCGCTGCTGTACATCGGCAAGATGATGTAGTGCGGGAAGCAGTACCCCATCGGCTCGTTCAGCCCCTGCGCCTCGAGCTCGTTGAGGTCTGGGATGTCACTCCCCGAAGCCTGGTGCCAGTCCACGACAGCATCGTTGAGGGTGCGATGCCAGGACGCGATGGCCGTCGCCGAGTCGTCGGGCAGTTCCATGTCCCGGAGACCCTCCGCGACGGCCACGTCGTTGGCATGAACCATGCCGGCCATGCCCTCGCTCATCGTGCGCAGGTAGTGGATGTCGGCGTCGATGTAGGCGCGGGGATCGACGCTTGCGCCGTCGCGCAGTCCGTAGCGGCCGGGGATGACCAGCTGGGGGTGGGTCTCCACCACGTGGTACATCTCGACGAACGCCTCTTGAGCGAGCTTCCAGTTGACGGGAAGACGGCAGGAGTACCACCACTCGGTCCGCAGCGACTCCACCTTCCAGGCGTCGAGGATGGATGCGAAGGGCTCGATGCACTGGCGCAGGGGGGGCGCATCGTTGTCGAGGTTGATCCAAGCGCATCCCCCCCACACCTCACACTGCACCGGCGTCAGATTGAGCTCCTCGGGCTCGAGGTTGTGTTCCGCGAAGGTCTTGGACCTCGTGACATAGGTGTTCGTGCCGTCGATTCCGTAACTCCAGCCGTGGAACGGACAGATGAAGCCACTCTCACAGGTCCCCCGACCTTCAACGAGCCTCACGCCACGGTGGCGACAGGCGTTCTGGAACGCCTTGACGCCCATGTCATCGGTGCGGACCACCACGACCGACTGATCGAGGAACTCGTATTCGACGAAATCGTGGGGGTGAGGGATCTCCTCGAGCCGGCACGCCATCTGCCAGACCCGAGGCCAGAGCAACTCGGCCTCCATCTGGTAGAAGTCAGGGTCGTAGTAGCGCTCTTTGCGGATCCGGTCGGGGAACTCCATCGCGAAAGGCACCGGCAGTGCCGACAAGTTCCGATCCGCGATCGCCACGCAACGCCCCTTCCCCTTCGGAGTATGCTGAGTCGATAATATACCAACCGGTCGGTTCAATGCGGAACGGGATAGGTTGCGGTTGACTACCTCCCTGGTGGCGAGGGCAATTGACTTTCAAACCGTGATCCCGACCTGAGGTTCGGCCCGCATGACCCACACGTTCTTATCCTGTCGACACCAGGATCCGTCCACGACGAGCAGACAGAGGAAGTGCATGGCAGTCACCGATTCGACACCCGGCGAGGGCCGACCTCGGCTCGGTACTGACGTCGACGTTCTGGTGATCGGTGCGGGCATCACGGGTATCTACCAGGCCTATCGCGCCCTCGAAGCGGGATTCTCCACCACCGTGCTCGAAGCCGGAGACGGCGTGGGCGGCACCTGGTACTGGAACCGCTACCCCGGCGCCCGCTTCGATTCCGAGAGCTACACCTATGCCTATCTCTTCTCCAAGGAGCTGTTCGAGGAGTGGGAGTGGGAAGAGCACTTCGCCCAGCAACCCGAGATCGAGCGCTACTTGAACCATGTGGTCGACCGCTTCGACCTTCGGCGCCACATGCGCTTCAACGCCCGGGTCACCTCGGCTGTGTACGACGAGACAACGGGGAGCTGGACCGTCGCGGTCAGCGACGGTTCCGAGATCAGCGCACGCTTTGTCGTGGCCGCCACCGGGATCCTCTCGGTGCCGTACTTCCCCGACGTACCGGGCAGGAAGGACTTCCGGGGCGAGTCGTATCACACCGGCCTGTGGCCACTCACGCCCGTCGAGTTCGACAACAAGCGGGTGGCGGTCATCGGCACCGGATCGAGCGGCGTACAGCTGATCCCCGCCATCGTGGACAGCGTCGCCGCCCTGACCGTCTACCAACGAACGGCCAACTGGTGCACACCCCTCAACAACGCCCCGATCACCCCAGCCGAGCAGGCCAGCCTGCGGGCCGATTTCGAAGAGATCCGCACGACCCTGAACCGGTCACCGAGTGGGTTCCTCCACGTCCCGCACGACCGGTCCACCTTCGACGACTCGGAGGCGGAGCGCCTCGCGTTCTACGAAACGATGTGGAACAGCCCAGGCTTCACGAAGCTCACCAGCCACTACACCGACCTGCTGTTCGACCACCGGGCGAACGCAGAGTGGTGCGCGTTCCTTACGGAGAAGATCCGGAGCATTGTCGCTGATCCCGAGACCGCGGCGAAGCTGATCCCCGATCACCGCTTCGCCGAGAAGCGGCCCCCCTTCGTCACCGGCTACTACGAGACGTTCAACGATCCGAAGGTCTCGCTCATCGACCTCAAGGAGACGCCGATCGTGCGCCTCACTGAGCACGGCATCGAGACGGCCGAGGGAGTACGCCAGTTCGACCTCGTCGTATGGGCCACCGGCTTCGACTTCGGCACCGGAGCCCTCACCAGGTTGGGAATCCGCGGTCGGAACGGTCTCGCGCTCGAGGACTACTGGTCCGATGGGCCACGAACGTTCCTCGGCCTCCAGACGGCGGGCTTCCCCAACCTGTTCTTCCCCGGCGGGCCCCACGCGGCTGCCGGCAATAATCCGCGATACAACGGCGACCAGGTGGACTTCGTCACCGAGCTGCTTCTGTACCTGAGAGACCACGGCCTGGACACCATCGAAGTGGAAACCGCCGCCGAGGAAGAATGGACCGGGATGGTGGACTCGGGGGCGAAGTCGAACCCGTTCGGAGAATCCAGCTACTTCTTCGGGACCAACATCCCCGGAAAACCCAAGCGGTACCTGCTCAACTCCGGAGGCCGACCGAAGCTCTTCTCCGTGATGACAGAGACGCGCTCGAGCGACTTCGAGGCGTTCAGCCTGTCTCGTTCATCCGAGCAGACCGCCGCCGACGCCTGATCGATTCCAGGACGCCAATCCTCGTCAAACGGTAGCGACCGGGGTCACCGGCGATCCGACCGCCCCGGGCAACCGAAGTGGCGGCGCCGTCAGCAGGAATCGGCTCCGGCCGTGCTCGCGCAGCCACGACGCCAGCTCGTGCAGGTACCAAAGCTCGCCGAGGGGAACGCCGAGCCGGAAGAGGCACAAGTGGTGGATCGGGAGCAGCGAGTGCCGACTCGGGTCGCGGTCCCGGCCGACCAGGCCCTCCACGGCGTAGTTGTCCGCTACCAGCGCCGAGATCTGCGACTCGGCAATCCACTCGAGCAACGATTCGTCCCGGGCGTCGAGATACGTGCACATCGTGTGGATCCTGGCGGGATCAGGCTCCCGGTTCATCGCCAGGATCTCGGTGGCGAATCCGGTGTGGAGAAGCAGCATGTCACCCGGCTCGATGACGACGTTGTCTTCCGCCATGATGGCCAGAAGCGTCTCCAAGTCGACGCCACGCCAGTCGTGGCCGAGGTGGTGGGCCAGGTCGACGAGAACGCCCCGCCCCTGCACCCCATGGTGGGCCATGTGCTCCAGACCGAGGTGGTGTGCGAAGCAGACATGGCCACCGCCGTCCCCCGCGGCATCCGGTTTCGGCCCGACAAGATCAACCCCGGCGCGGTAGCCGTTGTAATAGACGGGCTCTTCGACGCCGTCGCCGTCGGCGTCGAATTCGGCACCGACGTGGGCGAGCGAGTCCCACTGGGTCGAGTACTGCAGCGAGAGGGTCACGACATCATCGGCCCAAACGTCCACAAAGCGGGGGCCACCCTCGGCCATCTGGCTCATGTGGATGTTGTAGAAGCTGTCCGGGACGTGGTCCATGTCCTCGGTCGGGGTGAGGACCGGCGGGTACCGCCGCTGGTTCAAGGCGGTTCCGCCAGGAAAGTCCAGCGGCAGGCTAAGTGAGAAGCTGACACCGGCTTCAACCTCGCGCACCCCTTGGAGGACCTTTTCGCTGGTCAGCAGATTGATGCGCCCCAACTCGTCATCATCGCCCCAGTCACCCCACGTCGAGCCCTGCGGGCGTTGCTTCCACCGCTTCGTCACTGGCGCTCTCCCCTTCAGCCCTCAACCACCCTCAGGCCCGGCCTTGTACCGACCGGTTGGCTTATTCGAGCGCCAATCTATCGCGTAGGCTCCTGACCGTTCATCCGGCGTCGCCACACGATCAATCAGCGCGGAGGAGGCACACCATGACTTCATCGGCCGCACCCACCAGGCCGCTGCCGTTCCCGGCCCTCGATGTAACGCCCCGCCAAGAGCTCGCCCTCTTGGCCCGCATCCTGCACGCCGAGGGGTACGACGACCATCTGGCCGGCCACATCACCTACCGCCAGCCCGATGGAACCTTCCTCGTGAATCCTCTGGGGCTCAGTTGGGACGAGCTCACGGCGGGCGACATGGCAACAATGGACGCCGAGGGCCACCAGACCGGGGGGCTCTGGAGTCTCTCACCGGCGATCCAGCTGCACGTGGTGCTGCATCATCATCGTGCCGGAGCTGGGGTGGTGATTCACAATCACCCACGCTGGGGGACGATCTGGGCCGACTGTCACAGGGTTCCGCCGGTCTATGACCAGACCGGTGCCATGTACGGCGGTGAGATCGCCGTGGATTCCAGCTACCAAGGGCCGGTCAACCAGACAGCCAATGCCGAAGAGGTGGTGGAGGCGTTGGGTGATGCCGACATCGCCTTGATGGTCAACCACGGTGTGCTGATCATCGGCAGGGACATTCGTGAGGCGTACCTCCGGGCGGCGGTCTTTGAGTGGCGCTGCCGCCAAGCCTGGCACGTGGAGGCACTCGGTGGCGGCGTGCCCATGCCGGACGACAGGGCAGCGGAGTTCGGCACATTGATCGCCACGTCGGCGGCCAAGGGGAACTTCGACAACTGGTTCGCAGCTGCGGCTCGACGGGCCATTCGACGGGACCCCACCGTCCTCGACTGACCCCTCTCTCTCGCACCTGGTCGGTCCGCCTGCACGACCACGCCCTGGTCTTGTACCGACCGGTCATCTACGCTGCAGGCAATGGACTTCTCGCTGACCGAGGCCGAGGCCGACCTTGTCGAGCTCTGCCGCGAGTTCGCCACCAAGGAGATCGCACAGCGGGCACCCGCCGCGTGGGACCGAGCCGAGTGCCCAACCGATCTCCTGCGGGAGATGGGACAACTGGGCCTGCTGGGCATGCTGATCCCCGAGGAGTGGGGTGGGATCGGCATGTCGACGGTCGGATTCGTCGCTGCCATGGAGGAGATCGGCCAGGGGGACCAGTCGGTTGCCGCCGCCTGGCAGGCCCACGTGACCATCGGGTCTCTCCCGCTGTTTCTGTTCGGAACCGACGAACAACGAGAGCGTTGGCTGCGGCCGTTGGCCGAAGGACGTGTCTTGGGTGCCTTTGGTTTGACCGAGCCCGACGCAGGTTCTGACACCCGCGGCATCACCACGCGGGCGACGAGACAGGACAACGGCTGGGTGATCAACGGTCGAAAGACGTTCATCTCCAATGCCGGCACCGACATGTCATTCGGCGTGACCTTGCTGGCTCGGACCAACGCCGCCGACGACGATCGATCCACGTTCGGGAGCTTCGTCGTGGAGAAGGAGACACCAGGCTTCACGATGGGGCCCAAGATGCGCGGCATCGGATGGCGGGGGCTCGATACCCGTGAGTTGTACTTCGACGACGTCTGGGTCGCCGATGACCACCTCGTCGGGAGTCAGGACCTTGGACTGAGTCAGTTCTTGGCCACCCTGGAGGTCGGTCGGATCTCGATCGCCGCCTTGTCGCTCAGCCTTACCCGTGCGGTCTTGACCATGGCCACCGACTATGCCCGCCAACGAAACCAGTTCGGCCGGCCGATCTCGAAGTTCCAAGCCGTGCAGTTCAAGTTGGCCGATATCGCCACCGAGCTCGAGGCGGCCCGATGGCTCACCTATCGTGCCGCCTACCTGCGGGACACCGGGCAGCCCTTTCTCAAGGAAGCCGCCATGGCCAAGCTCAAGGCGAGTCGGGTGGCGACCCAGGCGGCGTCGGAGGCCGTTCAGATCCATGGTGGGATCGGCTACATGCTCGACTCCCCTGTTGCCCGCTTCTACTGCGACTCCAAGGTCCTCGAGATTGGAGAGGGCACCAACGAGATCCAACACGTGGTGATCGCGCGGGCCCTGGGCTGCTGAGTCCTCACGGCGCCGAGTAGCCGCCGTCGACCACCAGCGCAGAGCCGGTCGTCCATCGGGAGGCGTCGCTCGCCAGATACGAGTACGCACCGACGAGATCGTCCGCAGCGCCCAGCCCGAGCGGATGCTTGGCCGCCATGGCGTCGAGTGCCTCCTGGGGCAGGTCGGCATGGATGGCGGACAGGAACGTCCCCGGGCAGACGCAGTTGACCCGGATGCCATCACGGGCGTATTCGACGGCTGCCACCTTGGCCAGTTGGATCACGCCGGCCTTCGTCACTCCGTAGGGGGCGGCGTGCGTCCATGCCGTGAGCCCGGCCACCGAGGCGGTGAGCACGATCGAACCCGACCCCTGCGCTCGCATGGTGGGAACTGCAGCTCGGATGGCGTTTACCCCACCCATGATGTTGACCCGGAACGCTCGCTCCCAGTCCTCTGTGGTGAGGTTGTGAATCCGGCCATTCGGCGGCAGGACCCCGGCATTGCTGATGAGCACATCCAGGTGCCCAAAGCGCTCCAGCGCCAGCGCCACCACCGCTTCGACCTGCCCCAGGTCGCCAACATCGGCTAGGAGTGTCGCGACGGAGGCGCCGGCATCGGGCACGCCCTGGAGGGTGGCGTCCAGGGTTTCCGCACGGAGGTCGCTCAGGACCAGTTGGGTTCCCGGCTCACCGGCCAACTGATGGGAGATGGCGGCACCGAGTGAACCTCCGGCACCGAGGATGACGATCACTCGAGGGTCCGACTCCATCACGCTCCTTTGGCTCGATACCGCCGCACCACTGTGGTCGACGCTCGCCCATCAATCGGCCACGACCCGTTCCCAGTCGTCATACGAGGAGATACCCGCCGTCGACGTTGAGCACGGTGCCGGTCACGAACGCTGCGGCATCAGAGGCGAGAAATTGGAACGCCCCGGCCAGGTCGGCCGAGTGCCCCCATCGCCCCAATGCCGTGTGAGACTGGATGGACTCCGACGCCTCCGCGTTGCTCATCCACCCTTCCGCCAACGGTGAGTCGAACCAGCCAGGGGCGACGACGTTCACGGTGATGCCCGAGGAGGCCAGATCGAGGGCCAGCCCTTTGGCCATGCCCACGAGCCCGGCCTTGGAGGCGCTGTAGGCGGCCAGCCCACCGAGCGGCCGTTCACCCAGTACTGAGCCGGTGAAGATCAGGCGGCCACCGGTGCGCATCACCCGGGCGGCGGCACGAGCGCCGAGAAATGCCCCGGTCAGATTGACGTCGATCACGTTCCGCCACACCTCTGGAGCGGTATCGAGGGGCCCGGCGACAATGGGCGAGATCCCGGCATTGCCGATCCACACATCGACCCCGCCCCATTCGGCCACGGTCCCGTCGGCTACCGCCTCGTTGAAGTCGGCGTCGCGGACATCGCCACAGAACTGGAGGGTGGGCCCGGGCAGGGCGTCGGCGACTGCTTTCAAATCCTGCTCCGTCCTCGCCACGAGGGCCACGCTTGCACCCGACCGGGAGAAGGCGTGCGCGATGACCTCACCCAGCCCGCGTCCAGCCCCCGTGATGACCACGCGCCTCCCACGGACATCCCCTGGTGCAGGAAACGACTCCGGTATGTCGATCTGTCCGCGCATCACCCTTCTCCACAGTGGCACGTACTCTGTACTGACCGTACAGTACACGTGGTGCACACCTCCCAGCCGATCCCGATCGCCTTCTCTGACGCCGACCGCCTGGAGATGCATCGCCGCATGCTGGTGATCCGAGGTTTCGAAGAGCGCGTCTCGGCGCTGTACCGCGATGGCGAAGTGCCTGGGTTCGTGCATCTGTCGACGGGCCAGGAGGCCTCAGCGGTGGGTGCCTGCTGGCCCCTCCGACCCAGCGACGTGATCACGTCGAACCATCGTGGGCACGGACACTGCCTGGCCAAAGGACTGTCCCCGCTCGGGATGTTCGCAGAACTGATGGGGAAGGACCAGGGAACCAACCGGGGTCGTGGTGGTTCGATGCACATCGCCGACCCCAGCATCGGCATCTTCGGCGCCAACGGAATCGTTGCCGCGGGCCTTCCCATCGCCGTCGGGGCGGCGGCCGCAGCCCAGCTTCGGGCCGACGGCGGTGTGGTGATCGCATTCTTCGGGGACGGTGCCGTGGCCCAGGGGGCCTTCCACGAAGCGGTGAACCTCGCCGCTGTCTGGAATCTTCCTGCCATCTTCTGGTGCGAGAACAACGGATACGCCGAGTTCTCGCCGGTGGCGGCCCAGCATGCCGCCACCATCGAGCAGCGATCGGTGGGCTACGGAGTCGACTACGTCGCCGTCGACGGCAACGATGTTCTGGCTACCGCCACCACGGCCACACGTGTCGTTAACGCTGTCCGCAACGGCCGAGGCCCCACGATCGTCGAAGCCGCCACCTACCGTTGGCACGGACACTACGAAGGGGACCCTCAGCGGTACCGCGACCAAGCCGAAGTCCAGACCTGGAAGGATCGGGACCCACTTGTCGTCCACGCCCGCCAGCTCAGGTCGGGTGGAGTCCACACCGAAGCGGTGACCGACCTCGAATCTTCCGTGGACAAGGAGCTCGACGAGGCGCTCGAGGCTGCCCGCCTCCTCGACCCGCCAGAGGCCACGGCGCTCAGTGCGTTCGTCACCCGTCCCGGTACACCCCTCCCGGAGCCTGCACCCCCGGCCGATGATGCACCCACCTTCCGTACGCTCGACGCCATCCACACCGCGCTCGAGGCGGAGCTCACCAGCGACGAGCGCGTGTTCGTCGCCGGCATCGATGTGGCCGAGGGAGGGAATGTCTTCGGCCTGATGCGGGGGCTCCATGACACCTTCGGTGACCGCGTCCGAGACACGCCGATCTCGGAGACGGCGATCCTGGGTCTGGGTGTCGGCGCGGCGATGGCGGGCATGCGACCGGTCGTCGAGATGATGTATCTCGACTTCCTCGGTGTCTGCTTCGATCAGCTGCTCAACCAGGCTGCCAAACTGCCATTCATGACGGGGGGAACCGCGGAGATGGCGCTGACGGTCCGGACACAGTTCGGTGCCGGCCGCTCGTCGGGGAGCCAGCACTCACAAAGCCTCGAGGCCCTCCTGGCCCACATCCCCGGCCTGACCGTGGTCATGCCGTCGACGCCTGCCGACACCTTCGGCCTGCTGCGGGCCTCGATCCAGGACCCCAATCCGGTGGTCTTCATCGAGAACCGGCTCCTGTACGGCATGAAGGGCCCGCAACCGCCCACCGACTTCGTCCTGCCGATCGGAAAGGCATCCGTGGTGCGCAACGGGACCGATGTGACCCTGGTGTCGGTGTCACGCATGGTCCACGAGTGCTTGGCCGCCGCCGAGGTCGTTGCCGGCGAAGGTGTCTCGGTCGAGGTGATCGATCTTCGAACGGTCGCCCCGCTGGACATGGCGACCGTCCTCGAGTCGGTGCACAAGACCAGCCGACTCCTCATCGCGCACGAGGCGGTGCTGCCGTTCGGCATCGGTGCTGAGATTGCCGCCACCGTGTCCAACGAAGCCTTCTGGGATCTCGACGCACCCATCGTGCGGATCGGTGCCGCGGCCACTCCCCCTCCCTACGCCCCGAGTCTGGAACGAGCCTGGCTACCGGATCGTGAGACCATCACCGCAGCCATTCGGCACCTTGCCAGCATCTGACCAACCGGGGTCCCCGTCCCGGGGTGAGCGGGGCCGAGCAGACGGCCCATCAGGGTCCGCCTAGTCCACGACCGTCATGGTCCGCTGCTTGAATCGCCAGGCGCCGCCCTCGTTGGACAGCGTGTCGTGGTAGCGGCCCACCATCTGGACCGACCAGCCGGACTTGCCCTTCAACAAGAACAAGAAGTCGCTGATCGCGGTGGCCTCGTCGCTGGTCCACTCGGTCACCAGGGTGTTCACCACGACGTGGCGCTGGCCCGACCGGGGGGTGAACCTGGCGTAGCCCTGCTGCAGCGCCTCCTGGCCGGAGAATGTGCCCGAGCCGGGAATCTCGGCTACCCCATCGGCACAGAAGGTGGCAACGAGGTCGTCGGTCCGGCCGTCATCGAGGGCCTGGGCGTAGGCGGCGATGGCGGCACGAACGCCCTCGATGACCTCTGTGTAGGTCACAACCGATGGGCCCATGATCCTCCCTCTGATCGGGACACGACAACGACGGGGGGCGGACCCCGGCGTTCCCTGTACTGACCAGTTAGTCTATCTTCGGTTCCAGACGGACGCCGGAGGCGAGAGCGCGAGATGACTGACCCCAGGACGGTACCCAGGTGAGCGGCCTCAGCTTCGACGGGCGAGTGGCCGTCGTCACCGGTGCCGGGCGTGGCATCGGAAGGGCCTACGCCCTATTGCTGGCAGAGCGCGGCGCGAGCGTCGTGGTCAACGACCTCGGCGGCAGCCGAGAGGGCGACGGACGGGACGACGAACCGGCCACCACTGTCGCCGGAGAGATCGTCGACGCCGGAGGCAGGGCGGTCGCCGATACCAGTGACGTCTCCGAGGTTGCCGGCGGCCAAGCTCTCATCGATCAGGCGGTCGATACCTTCGGGCGGATCGACATCGTCGTCAACAATGCTGGAATCATCCGCTGGGCCGGGCTTCCCGAAGCCGACTCCGCCAACCTGGAGGCCCACCTCAGCGTGCACGTGGGTGGGTCGTTCAATACGACCCGGGCTGCCTGGCCCCACATGGTCGCCCAAGGCTACGGGCGGGTCGTGATGACGACCTCGACGGGGATGCTGGGACTTCCCGACAACCTGGGCTACGCCACCGCCAAGGCAGCACTCATCGGCATGACCCGCAGCCTCACCGTGGCCGGAGCCGCTCACGGCATCAAGATCAATCTCATCGCCCCCAATGCCTGGACCCGGATGGGCGGCGCTGATGCCGAGAGCCGGTCCGCACCGAAACAGATGGAGCCCGAGCTGGTCGCGCCCATGGTGGGATTCCTCTCCCATGAGGACTGCGACGTCAGCGGCGAGCTGTACGTCGCCGGGGCTGGACGGTTCGCGCGCCTGTTCATTGCCTCCACCGAGGGCTACGTTCACCCCCGCCCTGAGCAACTGACGATCGAGGACATTGCCGAGCACTGGGCCACGATCAACGACGAGAGCGGCTACTACGTGCCCGCCGACCTCATGGACTGGTCGAAGCACTACCTGGCCCACCGTCGATCGTGACCTCGGTCGGGACGCGGACGTGTCGGTGACCGATAATCACCGACCGTCGGCCTCAATCGGCCTGCTCGTCCCCTGATGCACGCCATCGATCCCGCAGCTCCCGCTTCAGCACCTTCCCCGAGGGGTTCCGGGGGAGTGCGTCGATGAACACCACATCCTTCGGCGTCTTGAACTTTGCCAGGTGTTGGCGACAGTGGTCGATGAGCTCGTCGGAGGTGACCGCGCCGACAGAGCTCAGCACGACGAAGGCCACCGGCACCTCGCCCCAGCGCTCGTCAGGGCGTCCGACCACCGCGGCCTCGACTACCCCGTCGTGGTCGTAGAGGACCCGCTCGATCTCGGAGCTGGCGATGTTCTCCCCACCCGAGACGATCATGTCCTTCAGGCGATCCACGATATACAGATAGCCGTCATCGTCACGGACACCGATGTCACCGGTGTGGAACCAGCCGCCATCGAATGCCGCACGCGTGGCCTCAGGATCACGCCAGTAGCCCTTGAACACCTTGGCACCACAGAGAACCACCTCCCCTGGCTCACCGGGAGGCAGTGATGAGCCGTGCTCGTCCCAGATGTCCAACTCGAGGTACTGACAGGGGCGGCCGACGCTTCCCAGCTTGGTCCGGGTGGCCCCACGGTCCAAGAAGGTGTCGCCCGACACGGTCTCGGTCAAGCCGTAGGCGTCGGCGAACCATGCCGAGGGAAAGGTGCGCTGCAGCCGATCGATGAACGGGATGGGCATCTTCTCGCCACCTCCGATCAGGAGACGCACCGAGGACAGATCCCGCTCGCCGACTCCGGGCAGGTCCAGGACGGCCCGGACCATGGCGGGCGCCATCCACACCGTCGACACCCGCGACCGCTCGATCTCCTCGACGACCAACTCGGCATCGAATGCGCGGTGGATGTGGACGGTCGCACCCACGGCGATCAGGGATGTCGTGGTGAGATCGAGCGCTCCGACATGGTAGAGCGGGCCGCACGCCAGTCCGATGTCGGTGCTGGTCAGTCCGAATTCAGCGATGTGTGCATAGTTCTTCCATGCCAGATTGGCGTGCGAGATCATCACGCCCTTCGGTCGCCCGGTGGTCCCCGACGTGTACATCAGCCGATGGATGTCGTCACCATCGGCGTGGGCGCGTTCGGGTACGGTGGATGAGACTCCGAGTTCGGAGAACCACTCCCAGCCAGTGGCACCGGTCGCCGACACGCAGACGCGGCCCAGCCCCACCAGACCGGCCGTAGCGTCCGTGGCGAGGGCGAGGAGTTCTTCGTCACAGACCAGGACCCGGGCCTGGGAATGACCCAAGATGAACTCCAACTCCGCAGCAGCCAGGCGCCAGTTGAGAGGCATCACAATCGCCCCGAGATAATTGGCGGCGAAGATCGTCACCAGAAACTCGATGCTGTTGTACGAGAGCAGGCCGACGACGTCGCCGGCACCCACTCCTCGGTCACGGAACCCAGCCGCAACGGCGGCCGAGCGATCCAGCACGCCCTGGTACGTGACGACGTCGTCCCCGAGGACCGCCAGGGGCTGGTCGGGCGCAGCGGGCGGCATGATGCTCCAACACCCCGAGCCAGCTCAGATCGGGACGCATGGTCGCCCCGGCCGACTCGGTCGTGGTCGTCTGGGGCGACAGGCCGTGTCCACCTCCGGTCATCGGCCAACACCCAGCGGGCCGCGCAGCGTCGCCGCCCGGGCCGTTCGACGGATAGAACTGACTGGTCGGAACATGAGCCTAGGATAGGGCGTGTCGGGCCTCGCCCACAGAGCCGGCACCGGCTGGGAGCGTGAATCGTCACTGATGTGTGTGGGGACTGGCACGGAACCGGACCCGAGGGGCGGTTAGGTTAGAGAATGCCCAAAGAACCGGCAACGGACGAGCGGTCGCGCAGCGCGAAATGGCACTCGCGGCGTCAATCCATCGTCGACCTCTCGGCGAAGGTGTTCGCCGAGCGCGGCTACCACAACACCAGCACCATCGAGCTATGTGAGGCGTGCGACCTGGGCAAGGGCGCCCTCTACTACTACATCGGCTCGAAGGAACAGCTGCTCGCCGCCATCCACGACCGGGTCATGGACGAGGTCCTGGACGGGGCGAACCGTGTGGCAGCCGCCGGCGGCTCACCTCCCGAGCAGCTCTCCATGCTGGGCGAGGAGCTGCTCGACGTCATCGTGCGCTACCCCGATCACGTCTGGGTGTTCCTGCACGAGTTCCCCGCGCTGACCGGCGAGAATGCCGATCAATTCCGGAAGCGGCGTCGTGAGTACGAGCGGAGCGTCGAAAGCGTCTTCGAAGAGGGCGCCAAACTGGGCGACTTCCGCCAGATCGACCCGAGGCTCACCGCACGCGCCTGGCTCGGCATGCACAACTACACCTATCTGTGGCTGAAGTCCGACGGACCGCTCGCCGCGAAGCAGGTCGCGGCATCATTTGCCGACATCTTCGTGCGGGGCATCTCCGCCTCATAACCCCGTCGCTGGGCTGAAGCGACGCCTCAACGGACGGTCCGGGTGCAGCCCACTCAGATGTACATTCCGCCATTGACGCCGATCAACTGGCCGGTGATGTAGCCCGCCTCCTCCGAACACAGAAAGCCACAGGTGGCCGCGATGTCCTCGGGCGTCCCGGCCCGCCCGACCGGGACCATCGTCCCCATGACATCCACGCTCGGCACGTCGCCGGCTTCTTCCGCGTGCCTTGCCATCGGGGTGTCGACGATCGTCGGAGGAATGGTGTTGACGGTGATGCCCTGACCAGCGAACTCCCGTGCGAACGCCTTGGTCAGGCCGATCACACCACCCTTGGATGCAACGTAGTGCGCCATATTCGGTGCTCCGGATTGAGCGCTCGACGACGAGATCGTCACGATGCGACCCCAGCCAGCGGCGATCATGTCCGGCACCGCGAGCTGCATGCAGGTGAACGTGCCAGTCAGGTTGACGGCCAGTAGGCGGTCCCACTTCTCGGGCGTGATGTCGAGCACGGGGTCGAACGACTCGACGCCGGCACTGGTCACGAGCACCGTGATCGGCCCGAGCTGTTCGCGCACGGCAGCGAACACCCGCTCCAGGGCTTGACGATCGGCCACATCGACCTCGTAGGCGGCCGCCGTGTGCCCGCCCTCGGAAAGGTCTGCGGCTGCCCCGTTGGCACCGGCCCCGTCGCGGTCGAGCAGAGCCACCGCGTGACCGTTCTCGGCCAACCGGCGGGCGATGCCGAGTCCGATACCCGATGCGGCTCCGGTGACGACGGCCACTCGGGCACTCATCTGGTGGCCTCGATCGGGGTGAACTCGATGTGCAGGTCGTGGAGGCCCCGCAGCACCCAGGTCGGCTCGTAGTCGAAGTGGCGGGCCTCGGGCGGCCCATGGTGGTCCTCCGAGAGTCGGATGTCACGCATCCGGTCGAGGATGCGGTCGATGCTGATCCGTCCTTCGGCCCTGGCCAACGGCCCTCCGGGACACGAGTGAGCACCACGGCCGAACGCCAGGTGCTCTTTGGCGTTCGGTCGGTCGATGCGGAACTCGTCCGGACTCTCGAAGCGACGGGGGTCTCGGTTCGCCGCCCCGTTGAGCAGCATGACTGGGGTACCCGGCGGCGATGTCGACGCCTCCGACCGTTGCGGCCCGCCGTGCGAGCCGGAAGTCCGCTTTCACCGGGCTCTCGATCCTCAGCGCCTCCTCGATGAACGCCGGGATGCGGTCGCGGTGCTCCCGGAGCTCGTCCTGAAGCTCGGGGTATTCGGCGAGGTACTTGAGTCCGGTGGCGAGCAGCCGGGCAGTGGTCTCCTGGCCGGCGGCGAACAGGAACGTGGCGGTTCGCACGACTGAGGCCACATCGGGGGTCGACCCGTCGGGATACTTCGCCAATGCCAGGTCTGTCAGGACGTCATGGCGGGGTTCGGCCCGCCGGTCGTCGATGTAGCTCGCGAACCACTCGTCGAGCGAGTCCAGCATGTTCAGTGGTTGCTCACTGTCAGAGGCGCCTATCTCCGCGGATTTCGCGGCGATCTCTCCCGGCGTGGCGCCAGCCCGAAGAATCGGCGGAAGGTCTGATGGTCCTCCTCGGGGACTCCCGAGCACATCAGCGACTACCAGCATGGCGAAGGGCTGCGCGTAGGCGCTGATGAACTCACACCGTCCACTGCCGGCGAACTCGTCGAGCTGACGGTCGACCGTGCGCCGCATGAACTCCTCGTTCTCCTTGAGCCGCTTAGGGGTTAGCAGCCGCATCACCAGTGCCCGCTCGCGGGTGTGCATAGGAGGATCCATCGTCACCATGTGCTCGTTCATCGGAAGCTGGTCCCGGTAGCGGTCGATGATCCCACCGACATCGTCCCCCTCGAGCGGCACGGGGAACGTGGCAAAGGGCCCCACCACCGAGTTGCACGACGAGAAGGTGTCCAGGTTGCGGTAGACCTCGGTGGCCTCGTCGTACCCCGATACAGCCATCACCCCGTAGTGCGGCGTTGCCACCACCGGGCACTTCGAGCGCAGATGCTCGAAGTAGGGATAGGGGTCCTCAATGAGTGACTCGTCGAGAAAGAAATCCACCGATTCGTAATCGCTCATGGGTCTCCATTCGTCGAGCGCAATTGCTGAGCGTTTGCTTAGCATCAGAGCTGCCGCACGGTCAACCACAGGGCCCAGGACGTCTGGGCGACCACGCCGACACTCTGGGATGCTGAGCGCTGACCCGGCATCGCGCCGCCGGACAGATCAACAAGTGGGGAACGGACATGGCAACAGGCCGCAGGATCGGTGCCGAGAACTCCAAGAGTCGGGCTGCACTCCTCGACGCCACCGAGCAGGTCATGTTGGAGGACGGCTACGCCGCCGTCAGCTCTCGGCGGATCGCCCAACAGGCCGGACTCAAGCCCCAGCTCGTGCACTACTACTTCCGAACCATGGAAGACCTCTTTCTCGCCGCATTTCGCCGTCGGGCCGAGAAGGGTTTGGAACGCCAGTCCCAGGTACTGGCGTCGGGCCAACCGCTCCGGGCCCTGTGGGCCTTCGGCAACGACCCGACGAACACCGCGCTGACGATGGAGTTCGCAGCGTTGGCCAATCATCACAAGTCCATCCGTTCCGAGATTGCCCGCTATGCGGAGACCTTCCGGAACCGACAGACCGAGGTGTTGGCCGAGTTCATGGCGGAGCGCGGGATCGATGCCGCCCTCTTCCCTCCGGTGGCGGTCATGACCCTAATCACAGGGGTCTCCCAGATCCTGGTGATGGAGGAGGCACTGGGTATGTCCGCCGGTCACGAGGAGACCCGTGCGTTGGTGGCCCGCCTGATCGAGCACTATGACGGAACAACGGGTTCCTCGGGCTCATCGACGTCTGAATGACGGACCGTCGCCGGCAACACGGCTGACCACTCGGAATGGCCCAGCGTGGGATCGCTCAGACGACCCGGGTGCCGGTCATTCATCGAAATCCCCCGCTGAGCGGCGCAGCTTGCGAATGATCCGCATCAGCTGTCGCAGATCGTTGGCGCTCAGCTCAGCGAGGCCGAACGAGGCCGCGTTGACGGCCACCGTGGCCCGAACGGCGAGGCGCCGACCTTCGTCGGTGATCTCCGCCAGTGTCGTGCGGCCATCGGTCGGATGGGGAAGGCGGCGCACCAGCCCCTGTCGCTCCAGCCGGTCGATGATGTTGGTGACGCTGGTGGGGTGGATCATGAGCCGTTGGCCCATCTTGCCCAACGGCAGCACGCCCTGTCGGCTGTAGAGGAGGAGGACGAGTCCCTCGTATCGGGCGAAGGTCAATCCGAACGGTCGGAGGGCCCCATCCACTGCGGCCAGCACCACCTGCTGGGCCCGCATGATCGAGGTGGCGGCGGCCATGGCATCACTGACGTCAGGCTCCCACCGGGCCGACCATTGGGCCCGGGCCTCTTCGATGGGGTCGAAGTCAAGCGGGTTGCGTGCCACCGTCAAGGCCCCGAACGGCCGGTGCCGCGACCGATACGCTGGGGACGAGGAGGAGCGGCGTGAGACTCGAGGACGATCGTGGGCAGGCCGTCGTGCTGCCCGGCCCCCCCACTCGGGTGGTCTCCCTCGTCCCCTCGCTCACCGAGGCTCTGGCCGAAACCGTGCCGGGCCACCTGGTTGGGGCCACCGACTGGTGCACGCACCCCGCCGGCCTCGATGTGGCCCGGGTGCGGGGAACGAAGAACCCCGACCATCGTGCCATTGTCGGGCTGCAGCCTGATCTGGTGGTGGCGAACCAGGAGGAGAACCGGCGGATCGACGTGGAGCGGCTGCGAGATTCCGGCATACCGGTGTGGGTCACCGTGACCGAGTCGGTCGACCAGGCCCTGACCTCGCTGGAGCGGCTCCTGGTCCAGGTGCTCGGGGCCACCCGGCCCGGATGGCTGTCGGCAGCCATGACCGAGTGGGGGCGCCCACCCGATCTGCCGCCGGCACGAGTGGTGGTGCCCATCTGGCGTGACCCGTGGATGGTGGTCGGCGACCCAACCTTCAGCGGTGACCTCGTGTCCCGGCTGGGACTCACGCTGGTCCACGCCGGTCACGGCGACCGCTATCCGAGGATTGAGCTGTCCGACCTGATCGGTTGGGACCCCGACCTGGTAGTGCTGCCCGATGAGCCCTACCGGTTCTCCCCCGATGACGGACCTGATGCCTTCCCCGACCACCCAACGGTCCTGGTATCGGGTCGGGACCTCACCTGGTACGGACCATCGATGGCGACGTCCCGAGCTGAGCTCTCGTCGCGGATCGCTGCCGCGCTCGAGGCCATCTGACCGGGTCGTGTGGGTCACCGGGTCCGGCTCAGACGTTCCGTCGGTAGGCTCCACCCACCTCGAAGAGTGCGCCGGTGATCTGGCCCAAGGACGCGTGTCGCACGGTGTTCATCAGCTCGGCGAACACGTTCCCGCCAGCGAGGGCGGTCCGCCGGAGGTCCTCCAGGGCACGCTCTCGATCGAGGGCGTGGCGGGACTGGAAGTCGCGGACGCGGCTGAGTTGGCCCTGCTTCTCCTCCTCGGTGGACCGCGCCAGCTCCATGGGTGCCGTTGGACCATCCGGGGCTGGCGCCGTGAAGGTGTTCACACCCACGATGGGTAGGGAGCCGTCGTGCTTCTTGTGCTCGTAGAGCATGGAGTCGTCCTGAATCCTGCCCCGTTGGTAGCCGGTCTCCATGGCCCCGAGAACGCCGCCCCGCTCACTGATCCGATCCAGCTCGGCCAGCACCGCCTGCTCGACCAGCTCGGTCAGCTCCTCCACGATGAACGAACCCTGGATCGGGTTCTCGTTGAGGCTCAGACCCCACTCCTTGGTGATGATCATTTGGATGGCCAGGGCCCGGCGGACCGAGTCGGCGGTCGGGGTGGTCACGGCCTCGTCGAAGGCGTTGGTGTGCAGGCTGTTGGCGTTGTCCTCGATGGCGCACAGGGCTTGCAACGTGGTGCGGATGTCGTTGAAGGCCATCTCCTGGGCGTGCAGGGAGCGACCCGAGGTCTGGACGTGGTACTTGAGCTTCTGCGAGCGCTCGTTCGCCCCGTACCGCTCTTTCATGGCGATGGCCCAGATGCGGCGTGCCACCCGACCAATGACGGTGTACTCGGGATCCATCCCGTTGGAGAAGAAGAAGGAGAGATTGGGGGCGAAGTCGTCGACGTCCATTCCTCGGGCCAGGTACGACTCCACATAGGTGAAGCCGTTGGCGAGCGTAAAGGCCAACTGGGTGATGGGGTTGGCCCCGGCTTCGGCGATGTGGTAGCCGGAGATGGACACCGAGTAGAAGTTCCTCACCTCGTGGTCGATGAACCACTGCTGCATATCGGCCATGACCCCGAGTGAGAACTCAGTGGAGAAGATGCAGGTGTTCTGGCCCTGGTCCTCCTTCAGAATGTCGGCTTGGACCGTGCCCCGCACTGACGAGAGGACCTCGGCGGTGAGGGCATCGGCCTCCGCCGTCGAAGGCGGGCGGTCATGGTCGGCCTCGAAGCGGTCACGGCGCTGGTCGATGGCCGTGTTGAGGAACATGGCAAGGATGGTCGGGGCCGGTCCGTTGATGGTCATCGACACCGAGGTGGTCGGATCACAGAGGTCGAACCCGTCAAAGAGGACCTTCATGTCGTCGAGCGTGGCAATCGACACCCCCGAGGTCCCGATCTTGCCGTAGATGTCCGGACGCTCATCGGGGTCGAAGCCGTAGAGGGTCACCGAGTCGAATGCCGTCGACAGGCGGGTGGCCGGCTGGCCCTCGGCCAGCAGCCGGAATCGGCGATTGGTCCGGAACGGGTCACCCTCCCCGGCGAACATCCGGGCCGGATCCTCCCCCTCGCGCTTGAACGGGAACACTCCCGCCGTGAAGGGGAAGTGGCCCGGGAGGTGCTCGGACCGCAACCAGCGGACCAGCTCGCCATGGTCGGTCACCCGGGGCAGCGCCACCCGGGGGATGCGGGTACCGGACAAGGAGGTCCGCCACAGAGTGGGCGTACCGCCGCTGGCGTCCGACGTGCGGTCAGACTCGTCCGCGACGTCGACGAGCGACTCCCGGAGGGCCGTCCAGGCCTCCAGCAACTGTCGGCCCTCGGCATCGCGCTCGGCCTCCAGCTGATCGGCGAGGGCCCCGAGCGCAGCGGTGTCGATTCCCCGGTGGTCACCGAGTGCAGCCACCGCGGCCACCTGCTCAGCCCGTCGGGCCTCGCCGGCCAGTCGCTCAGTGGTGGCGTGATAGCCATTGACGGTCTCGGCAATCTCGGCCAGATACCGACGGCGGTTGGCCGGGACGATGGCCGTCGCCTGGGTTGACTGACGACCGGCCACCGGATGGAGCACACCCTCGCCCGCCGGGAGACCCGCCTCGACCAGTTGGGACTTCAGTCGGTGGAACAGGGCGGTGACACCATCGTCGTTGAACCGGGAGGCGATGGTGCCGAACACCGGTTCCGAACCCACGGAGTCCGATGGCCCTCGGTGGTCCCGTCCCCACTGGCGACACACCTGACGGAAGGCGTCGTCAGCGCCGCGTCGGTCGAACTTGTTGATGGCTACGACGTCGGCCAGCTCCAGCATGTCGATCTTCTCCAGTTGGGAAGCCGCCCCGTACTCGGGGGTCATGACATACAAGGAAACGTCTGCGATGTCGGTGACGGCAGCATCACCCTGGCCGATGCCTGGGGTCTCCACGATCACCAGGTCGAAGTGGGCCGCGGCGCACGCCGCCACCACCTGGGGAAACCGGTCCGGGAGCTCCGAAGCCGAACCACGGGTGGCCAGGGAGCGGAAGAATACGTTCGGGGCGTCGATGGCGTTCATTCGGATGCGGTCACCGAGGAGGGATCCACCCCCTCGCCGTCGGGTCGGATCAACGGCCAGAACGGCGATGGCGAGCTTGTCCTCCTGGTCGATGCGGAACCGCCGGATCAGCTCGTCCGTGAGGGATGACTTGCCCGACCCACCGGTACCGGTGATCCCGAGGACCGGAACACGGTGCGCGGACCTCGTCGGATCGAGGTCCGCAGGAATCGCGGACCCGCCTTCGATGCAAGTGATCCAGCGGGCCAGGGCCCCATGGTCACCGGCGTGCAGTGCCCCGAGCGAGGGCTGGGGCTCGGCTGTGAGGTCGCGGTCGCACTCCGACACGAGCAGGTTGATCATGGCATCGAGGCCCATCTCCTGCCCGTCGGAAGGGGAGAAGATCCGGCGAACGCCGTAGGACTCGAGCTCATCGATCTCGGACGGGACAATGACACCACCGCCACCGCCGTAGACCAGGATGTCTCCCCGACCCTCGGCTCGCAGGCGGTCGACCAGGTACCGGAAATACTCCATGTGGCCACCCTGGTACGAGCTGATCGCCACGCCCTGAACGTCCTCGGCCACCGCCGCCTTGGCCACCTCGTCGACCGACCGGTTGTGGCCCAGGTGGATGACCTCGGCTCCCTGGGCCTGGAGCAGCCGACGCATGATGTTGATCGCCGCATCGTGTCCGTCGAACAGGCTGGCCGCGGTCACCAGCCGGACCGGGTGAACCGGTCGGTGGAGGTCCATCACGATCGGAGCCGCGGGATGCCCCGCTGGCGTCGGCAGGGGGACGGGTCCACCTCCCCAGATTACTACAACGTCCTACTAATGTCGATGGGGATCAGACGTTGTTGGCCGGGGTCGTGTCCGCTGATGGTGGCGGTCAGCGTGTGATTTCGAGCAGAGGCCTCAGGTGTCAGCCGATGGTCCGCTGAGATCGGCGACGACCTGGGGCAGGTCGCTCGTCGTCCGGATCCCGTGAGGCGCCTCGCAGACGAACGGCACGGCGTTCACCGCACGGTGGGCGGTGTAGCCGGGTGTCGTCTCGGCCATGCGCTCCAACGGGATGGCCAACCGGATCTCGACGTCCAACGGGCAGTCGCCGTCGACCACCAGACGCCACCCCGACGGACGCAAGTCCCAGTCGGCGTCGATCTCGGCTGAGCAATACCAGTTGGCACTGAACGAGAGCACCGCCTCGCCATCGCGGAGCCCCGACACGGTCATCCGCTGCGCCGCCACGGTGCCAATCGGAACCGTGCCGGCCGCGATCTCCACCGACCGGGTCGCCGTGGCCACCTCGCCTGACGACTCCACCGAGTCCAGCGGCATCCCGACGGATTCACCCAGCTGTCGAAGCGTTGGCCCGAAGGAGTGAGCCCCATGGGCCCACCGGCCCGGGTCGAAGCTGGCCGGCTCCTTGCCGAAGCCCATCAGGTCGAATAGGAGCTCCGGCGAGTTCCGGCTGGAGAGGTCGGCGAACTCCTGGATCTGGAGTCGGTCCAGCCGCCGTTGGATGGAGGTCAGCACCAGCGGCACCGCCTCGGAGATGAATCCCGGACTGCTCCCGGTGCTGTGGATCGACGAGTCACCGGTGGCGCAGGCCGCCTCGACCCGGCGCCGGAGCTCGGGGTCCATGCTCCCGGGATGGTGGAACTCGCCGGCCGTCGTCACGACGTTCACCCCGGACTCGAGCAGGGTGCAGATCGCATCGACGTCGGAGCCTTGTTGCATGTAAAGGACACAGTCGGGTCGACTGGCGATGATCTCGGCGATATCCCGCGTCGCAACGACGCCGGTCGCCCCGGTCCCACAGAGGTCCCCGGCGTCGAGGCCCGCCTTCTCGTCGGAGTTCACGTACACCCCCACCAGCTCGAACCGGGGATGATCGATCACCGCCCGCAGGGACCGGGACCCGATGTTTCCGGTGGCCCACTGGGCCACCCGGTACGTCGGCACGGCACTCGACACCTCTGTCATTGCTCTCTTCTCCAGCTCAACTCGGTTCTCGGGCACAGGGAGGAGGCCGTGATCGAACGGGCCGTGGTCGCCACCCGCTGGTCCTGGTCAGGCCGTGCGGGTCGCTCAGGCATCAGGGGTGTCCGAGTCGACCAGCGACGCCTTGTACAGCACGTTCGCCGCGAGCCGCATGTGAGCGGCATCGACCAGCTTGCCCTCCCGCCCGATAGCGCCCACACCTTCGGCTTCCGCCTGGCGGTAGACCGCGATGGACTCCTCGGCCTCGGCGATCTCCGTGGCCGTCGGGGCGAACACGTCGTTGGCGATGGGAATCTGGCCGGGATGGATCGCCCATTTGCCGTCGAACCCCAACAGGCTGGCGTGTACGGCAGCCCGGCGGTACCCCTCGGGGTCCTGGTAGGCCGGATAGGGCGCGTCGATGGCGTCGATCCCGGCCGCCCGGGCTGCGGCCAGGATCTGGACCCGGGCGAAGTGCCAGAAGTCCCCGGGATACTCGCTTACCGGATCGAAGTTGCCGTCGACACGGGCGTGCAGTGACGCCGAGAGGTCCCCAGCTCCGAAGATGATCGCTTCCAGCCGGTCGCTGGACTGTGCGATCTCCGCGGCGTTGGACAGCCCCTCGGCCTCTTCGATCAACACCTCCAGGGCGATGCGCTTCTTCAGCCCGAGCTTGGCCTCCAACTGGGTCAACAGCACATCGAACCACCAGACGTCCCGGGCCGCGCGGGCCTTCGGGACGATGATCACATCGAGCGCCTCCCGGGCTCCAGTCACGATCTCGACCACATCGCCGTAGCACCACTGGGTCTCGAGGCCATTGACCCGGACGGCCCGTACCGTTCGCCCCCAGTCCTGGCCGGTCAGGGCGCTGACCGCCGTGGCCCGGGCCCGCTCCTTCATGACCGGGGCGCAGGCGTCCTCCAGGTCCAAGAAGACGAGATCGGCGCCGGAGTCCGGTGCCTTCTCGCACATGCGCTCGCTGCTGGCCGGCGTGGCGAGCTCTGATCGTCGTGCCCGGGGTGCGTACAACGTGCCTCCGCTCGCTCGTTAGATGATGCCGGCCGACTGCAGGGCGGAGATTCGCTCCGGCTCGATGCCGAGCAGCCCACCGTAGACCGCGGCGTTCTCGGCACCCAGGGCCTGGCCAAGATGGTGGATGCTCCCCGGGGTCTCCGACAAGAGGGCCACCGGCGCCTGGACCCGCATCGGACCGAGGTCCGGATCGTCGAATGGTGTGAACGTACCGCGCGACATGAGGTGCTCATCGCTCAGGAGCTGCTCGGCGTCGTAGACCGGCGCTGCGGCCACCTCCGCGTCGAGCAGCACCGTCATCGCCTCTTCCAGGGTGCGCATCCGGACCCAGTCGGCGACCAGCGCATCGACTTCGAGGCCCCGCTCCTGACGTCGGATGGGATCGACGTAGTCGGGATCGTCGGCCAAGTCGTCCCGGCCAATCGACCGGTAGACCCGCACGACGATGTTCGACGAGGCACTGGAGATGGCCAGCCATTTGTCATCGGCCGTTCGGTAGGCATTGCGTGGGGCACTGGCCGGGAGCCGGTTACCGGCCCGGGCCGGACTGACCCCGAGCTGGTCAAAGGAGAGGGTCGACGACTCGATAAGCCGGGCCAGCGGCTCAATGAGGTTGACGTCGACCAACTGGCCGACCCCTCCATGCACGTCGCGATGATAGATGGCCATCATCACGGCCCACGTGGCGGCTTGGGCCGCGACCCCGTCAGCCAGCATGAATGGCGGCAGGGTCGGCGGGCCATCGGGTTGGCCGGTCACCTGGGCGAATCCGCTCATGGCCTCGGCCAGGGTTCCGAAACCCGGGCGATCGCTGGACGGCCCACCCCGGCCGTAGCCGCTGATGTGGAGCATCACCAGCGTGGGGTGGCGTTCATGAACCGATTCATAGCTGAGGCCCCAACGATCCAGCGCGCTCGGACGATTGCCCACGACCAGCACATCGGTGACATCGAGCAGTCGATGGAACAGCTCTTGACCTTCGGCCCGGCGGAGATCGAGCGTGATACACCGCTTGTTGCGGCTGACGCTCTTCCAGACGAGACCGATGCCTTCTTTGCGGTCGCCCCAGGTGCGCAAGGGGTCGCCCACTCCAGGTTGTTCGACCTTGATGACCTCGGCGCCGAACTCACCCAGTGCTGTTGCCACCATCGGTCCGGCGACCAGTGTCGCGGCGTCGACTACCCGGAGCCCGTGCAACGGGCCGAGTACGTCATCCACGGACGACGCACTCGGGTCGGTCGAGCCCGAGGTTCTCGCGCAATGTGGTCCCCGCGTAGCGGTCTCGGAAGACGCCGCGATGCTGGAGTTCGGGCACCACCAGTCGGACCATGTCCTCATAGGCACCAGGCGAGTGGGTGGCAGCGATCACGAAGCCGTCGCACGCGTCGGTGGTGAACCACTCCTCCATCTGGTCGGCGACGTCGGGCCCGGTACCCACGAAGCGCGGACCCTGGAGCAGGGTGGCACGGTGACCGGCCAGGTCCGCCAACGTCACGGTGTCTCCGCCGATGTGGGTGCGAAGATTCTGCACCAGCCCCCTGATTCCCGACACGGAGTCGATGAGTTCGTCGGTGATGGGTGCATCCAGCGCCAGGCCGGAGAAGTCGTAGTTCATCAGTTCGGACAGCAAGGTCAACGAGGCCATCGGGTCGACGAAGTCGTTGAGGAACATCTGCTCGCGTTCTTGGGCCTGTGCGGTTGACTCCCCCACGACCGTGTACGCCATCGGCAGCATCTTCACCGAGTCGGGGTTTCGTCCCTCCTCGCCGATACGTGCCTTTTGATCCTTGTAGTGACTTCGTGCCACCTCGACGCTGGGATCGCCGGTGAAGATGACCTCGGCCCACCGTGCGGCGAAGTCACGCCCACGGCCCGACGAGCCGGCCTGGAGGAGGACGGGTCGCCCCTGCGGTGAGCGCGGCACGGTCAAAGGTCCGCGGACCGAGAACCATTCCCCTTCCTGGTTCAGCTCATGGACCTTGTCAGGATCGGCGAACACGCCGCCGACCCGATCGAGTACCAGAGCGTCGTCCTCCCAGGTGTCCCAGAGGCCGGTCGCGGCCTCGAGGAACTCGTCGGCCCGGTCGTAGCGCTCGTCGTGCCCCAGCACCTGGTTCACGCCGAAGTTCTGGGCTTCACTGTCATTCACGGAGGTGACGACGTTCCATGCCGCCCGCCCGCCCGAGAGGTGGTCCAAGGTGGCGAACGTCCGGGCCACGTGGAACGGCGAGTAGTAGGTGGTCGAATACGTGGCACCCAGCCCGATCGACTCCGTGGCCCCGGCGATCACCCCGAGCACGATGCTCAAGTCCAACTTCACCGGGCGAGCGCCGTGGCGGACTGCTTCGGCGACCGAGCCGCCGTAGATGCCCGGCATGGCCAGGCGATCGTCGAAGAACATCATGTCGAAGCAGCCCTCTTCGAGCGTGCGGCCGAGCTTGGCGTAATAGCTGGCCGTCAGAAAGCCGTGCTCGGTGGCGGGATGACGCCAGGACCCTGCGTATACCGTGGCGTTGCCCGCCTGCATGAATCCCACCAGCGACATCTGCTTCATCGGACTCACCATGACTCTCGTTGACCAGGGGTGTTAATTGAAATATAGAATGTGATATGTCAGATATCAAATCCATCGGCGTAACCGTGCGGACCCGCGCCGCCAATGAGCTGCGAGACCGCATCCTCACCGGACAGCTGAAGCCTGGTCAGCGACTCGACCTCGATGAGATCACCCGGGAGTTCGGCACCAGTCGTACGCCGGTGCGCGAAGCCCTGTTGGAGCTGTCCTATGAGGGCCTGGTCATCGTCACCCCCCGGAGTGGCATCACCGTGGTCGGGATCTCCCCTGAGGATGCCGTCGACAACTTCGCCGTCTTGGCCGCGCTGGCCGGTAAGGCCGCCGAGTGGGCGACCGCTCGGATCACCCGACCACAGCTCGCCGAGTTGCGAGAACTGGCCGGTGCGGTCGACGGCGCGACCGACGTGGTGTCGGCCAATCGGCGGTTCCATCGCGCCGTCAACCTCGCGTCGGGCTCGCCACGGCTGTTGACCTACCTTCGTCAGGCGGTTCGAGTGGTGCCCGAGAGCTACTTCCAGCTCTTTCCCGAACAGGTGGAACGCAGCCGGGCGGAACACGCCACGCTGTTGGACGCCATCGACCGTGGCGACGGGGTGGCGGCCCGGACCATCGCTGAGACCCACGTCCTCGACGCCGGCGCCGCGCTCGGCAACTGGCTGCGGGCCGGCGGAGCGGACGAGCCCGGCCGGTAGGCATGGGAGATGGCCGCCAGCGGGCCGTCGCCCGACTAGGACCACGGTTGACCAGGTAACGGCGTCAGGTGTCAACGCTCGGCGGCCACGGCGCGCCGTGCCCGCTTCCGGAATCCCTCCAGCTTCTCGTCCGGCGTTCGCACCCGGGTGCTCCGGGACATGATCGACACATCGTGACCCTGAGCGCTGCGGCGCAGTGCCCCAACCGTTGCCTCCTCCCGGGGCACATGGACGAACGGGTCGAACGAGTACCACCGCATGGCGTTTTCATGGGTCATCTTGTTGATGTCAGGGTCGGGAACGTCGAACTCGCTGAAGGTCGCCTGCAGCTCCTCGGGTGCTGTCGGCCACATGGAGTCGCTGTGCGGGTAGTCGGCCTCCCAGGCGACGTTGTCGATGCCGATCCGATTGCGCAGCTCCACCCCGACCGGATCGCTGATGAAGCAGGTCAAGAAGTGCTCACGGAACACCTCGGACGGCAGGCGGCCACCAAAGTCCTGCAGGGTCCAGGCATGGTGCATCTCGAAGGTCCGGTCGACGCGATCGAGGAAGTACGGGACCCATCCCGTCCCTCCTTCGGAGAGCGCCACCCGAAGGTCCGGGAAGTTCTTCAGGACCCGCGACCAGAGCAGGTCGGCTGCGGCCGACTGGATGTTCATCGGCTGGAGGGTGATCATCACGTCCGGTGGTGAGTCAACAGCCGGGATGGAGAGCCGGCCCGACGACCCGAGATGGATGGAGAGCACGGTGTCGGTGTCACAACATGCCGTCCAGACGGGGTTCCAGTACTCGTCGTGAAAGCTGGGGTAGCCGAGAGCGGCAGGGTTCTCGGTGAAGCTCAGGGAGTGGCACCCCTTGGCCGCCGTCCGCCGGATCTCGTCGGCGGTCTGTTGAGGATCCCAGATCACCGGGACCGCCATCGGGATGAACCGACCAGGGTGAGCCCCACACCACTCATCGATGTGCCAGTCGTTGTAGGCCCTCACCAGCGCCCGTGAGAGGTCCGGGTCTTCCGAGGCGAACACCCGTGCCGTGAAGGTCGGGAACGACGGGAAGTTCATCGACGCCAGGACGCCGCCGGCGTTCATGTCCTTGACCCGCTCGTCCACCTCGTAGCAGCCGGGTCGGACCTCGTCGAGACTCTGGGGTTCGAGGCCGTACTCCTCTTTGGGGCGGCCGGCCACGGCGTTGAGCGCCGCGGTCTCCATGACGACGTCGCCAAACTTCCAGACGTCGGATCCCTCGTCGTTGCGGACCAGTTTGGGCGCCCGATCCTGGTATTTGGCGTCGAGGTGGTGGACGAACAGGTCCGGGGGTTCGATGATGTGGTCATCGACGCTGATGAGGATGAGATCGTTGAGATCAACCATGGCGGTTCCTCCGAGAATGGGGTTTACACTGGTGTAGAAGCTACCTTACTGCGCCGCTCGGCCAGCCTGTCGGGCGAGGGCGGCTCAGGTGTTGCGACCGCCGTTCACCCCGATGACCTGACCGGTGACGTAGCTGGCTCCGTCGGAGACGAGGAACGAGCAGGCGTGGGCGATGTCCTCTGGGGTCCCGGCACGCCGCACCGGGGTTCGCTTGGCGGTATCGTCGACGCTCCCACCGAGCAGGCCGCGCTCCTCGGACCCGCGCAGCATCGGCGTGTCCACGAATCCCGGCGGGATGGTGTTCACGGTGATCCCGGTGGGGCCCAGCTCGAGGGCGAGGGCCTTGGTGAATCCGATCAGCCCGGCCTTGGACGTGACGTAGTGCACCATGTAGGGCTGCCCGGACTGGGCGCTCGACGACGAGATGTTCACGATCCGGCCCCACCCCGCCTCGATCATGTCGGGCACCACGGCCTGGGAGAAGTAGAACGGCCCATTCAGGTTGACCTCCATGATCCGGTTCCACTTCTCGTCCGTGATGCTTCATGAACTCCTTGAAGCCGGGAATCCCCGCGTTGTTGACCAGGACCAGCGGGGGACCAAGCTCGGCCCGGGCACGCTCCACGGCCGCATCGACCTGCGCCCGATCCGACACGTCGACGCCCCCGAAGGCGTACCCCTCCAGTCCCAGGTCGGTGAGCTCGTCGGTCACGGACTGGGCAGCGCTCGCGTCGAGATCCAGAACGACGACGGCGAATCCGTCCTGGGCCAGGCGGATGGCGATGGCCCGGCCGATGCCCGAGCCGGCGCCGGTCACGATGGCCAGTCGGCGCTCACTCACGCCTGGGATCCCTCGGCGGTGGCGACAGCAGTCGGCCCTGACCTGGTCACAGTGATGGGCATACATCCTCCGTTCGAACACGCTCGCGACCGGCTCCCCCGGGCTCATCGTCCCCCGGCCGGTGGCGGGTCATCCTACGAAGATAGAATTCTCCAGTCAAGAGAACCTGATTTCCATCGGGACCGGGCGGGTCAGAGCGGTTCGAACTCCACGGTCAGCGAGGAGCTCGTCGGCATTGCCTGGCAGGTGAGCACCCACCCCTCCTCGACTTCGTCCGGGGTCAGGACGTCGTTGACCCGCATGGCCACCGTGCCCTCGTGGAGGAAGGCCATGCAGGTGGCGCAGCTGCCCGCCTCACACGAGGACGGGGTCGCCACGCTTGCCCGCCGGGCCGTCTCGAGCACGGTGTCACCTGAGTGGTAGGCAATCTGGTGTTTCTTGCCCCGAAGGATCACGACGATCGACGTTGGCGCCTCGGAGTGATCCGACCTGATCGGGGCCGGCGTCACCGGGTTCGGCGGCGATCTCGAATCGCTCGATGGAGATGTCGTCCGGCTGCACCCCGAGCCCAAGCAGCGTTGCTTCGACCAGGTCCATGAACGGCCCGGGTCCGCAGATGTAGAAGTCGGCATCGAGGCCGGCCGTCGACGAAGGCAGTGACGGCTGCCTCGTCGACGAATCCCCGTTCCAGGTCGAAGTGATGACTGGACGCCCAATCTGTGCCGGTCGCCGAGTCTCCATTGCCTTCAGGGCCTCGTCGAAGATCACCGAGTCCACGCCCCGGTTGGCATAGAGGAGGCGAACCGTGCGCGGCGTGGTCGGCCAGCACGCTCTTGGCGATCGACATCACCGGCGTGATTCCGCTCCCCCCACAGAAGGCGATGATCGGGCGGCCGCTCTCCCGCACGCAGAAGTTGCCCGACGGTGGGTTCACCTCGATCAAGTCACCTTCGACCACGTGATCGACGAGCCAGTTGGACACGGTGCCGCCCGGCACCCGCTTCACCGTGAAGGTCAGGTCGCCATCGACGTCTCGGGAGCACTCGACATGGAGTAGCAGCGGGAGTGCTCGACCCCTCCGACTGGACCCGGAACGAGCAGAACTGCCCGGGCTGGTACCCGAACGTCTCTCGGAGGTCCTCTGGCACCTCGAGCACAAACGATCGGGCCTCGTCGGTTTCGTGCACGACCTGCTTGACCCGGAGGGAGTGATAGCCGTGCCGCAACAGGACGGCTTCGTGCCCAGTCACAAGGGCCCGCCGGAACGCGAGCCAGCAGGTTCCATCAGGGTGATTGTAGCACTCGGCTGAGAATGCCATTCTCAAACTTAGGGCGCACGGTCCGACGCCTCTTCTCGACACCTCCCGCGAGGTGTCGTTTTGGTACGGTAACAGACCTCGCGACCATCGGATAACCCGATAGCCACCCGGCGACAACGTCGCTATCGCCTCCCAAGGAGTCGACATGCCACGACCACGGACGCCGCAGCCTCCCACCCACCTGGTCAGCGCCCGCATGCTCGACATCGTCGCGGCGACACTCGTGGAGCCCGGGAACCTTCTGGTCGACGGCGACCGCATCGTCGGGGTCTCCCCCACCTCCGTCCCGCACGGCGCCACTGAGATCGACCTCGGGGACGTCACCATGCTCCCGGGCCTGATGGACATGGAAGTCAACCTGGTGATGGGGGGCCCGAACCACACCAGCCCCCTGGTCCCCGTCCAGGAGGATCCGGCTTTGCGCATGCTGCGGGCCGCGGCCAACGCCCGTCGGACCCTGCGGGCCGGCTTCACCACCGTGCGCAATCTGGGACTGTTCGTGCAGACCGGCGGCATCCTGCTCGACGTGGCCCTGATGAAGGCCATCGACATGGGCTGGGTCGACGGCCCCCGCATCGTCCCCGCCGGGCACGCCATCAGCCCGACGGGAGGTCACCTCGACCCCACCATGTTCCAGGCCCTCGCCCCCCACGTCCTGCCCCTCACCGTCGAAGAGGGCATCGCCAACGGCGTCTCCGAGGTCCGCAAGGCCGTCCGCTACCAGATCAAGTACGGCGCCAAGGTGATCAAGGTCAGCGCGTCGGGCGGGGTCATGTCGCACACCGGTCCGGCCGGCGCTCGCCAGTACTCGACCGAAGAGCTCGAGGCCATCGTCGACGAGGCCCACCGCGCCGGCCTGAAGGTTGCGGCCCACTGTCACGGCGACGAGGCCATCCGGGTGGCCGTCGAGTCGGGTATCGACTGCATCGAGCACGGATCGCTCATGAGCGACGAGACGCTTGGACCTGTTCATCGAGCGAGACACGTTCCTGGTGGCCACGACGTACCTGGCGACGGCATGGACGTGTCCCATGCCGCCCCCGAACTCCAGGCCAAGGCGGCCGAGGTGTTCCCCCGGGCCAGGGAGACCATCACCAAGGCCATCCGCCGAGGCGCCCGCATCGCCTGCGGCACCGACGCCCCCGCCATCCCCCATGGCCGAAACGCCAAGGAGCTGGTCGCCCTGGTCGACCGGGGCATGACCCCCCTCCAGGCCCTCCGTGCCGCCACCCTCGTCTCGGCCGAGCTCATCGACGTCGACGACCGGGGGCGGCTCGAGGAGGGCCTCTGGCCGACATCATCGCCGTTCCGGGAGATCCCCTCACCGACATCACCGTCACCGAGTCGGTCCGCTTCGTCATGAAGGGCGGACAGATCTACCGTCACGACCAGCCCGAGTAGCTCCGCCTCGGAGTCGTCAACCACGCTGTCAATGCACGCATCTCCCAACATGGCCCGCGCCAGTCGGAGCTGCTCGAATCATCCATCGCCACCTTCGGTCATCGGCCACCCGACCAAGCGGTGCCCGACCCGTCCTCCCGGGCCGAACAGGTCCATCCCTGCCGGTCAGATGGATCCCCCGAGTGAGGCAAGGTACTCCCGGGTGCGCCTCGAAGAGGCCAGCTTGTCCTCGCGAGTCTCCCCGATGGGGACCACCCGCAGGGACACGTCGGTGGCGCCTGCGTCGGCGAACGACCGGAGCCGCTTCTCGATCGAAGCCTCGGTTCCGGCGGCCAGGATGTCCCCGACCGTGCGGGCATCGCCACGATCGAGCAGCTTCTGGTAGTTCGGGGACACCTCGGATTCGGACAGCACGCGATTGGCCCGCTGCACCGCCACCTCGACCTCATCGTCACCGCACAGGCAGACCGGCACACCGGCAACGATGCGCGGCGGCGGCCGGGCGGCGGACTGGGCCGCGGCCGTGATCGCCGGGGCAATGTGCGATCCGATGGCCCGCTCGTCGGCCAGCCACAGGATGGTGCCGTCGGTCCGCTCACCGGCCAGGCGAAGCATGACCGGGCCAAGTGCCGCAATCATCACCGAGGTCGGAGCGATGTCGGTGATGTCGATCGGATTGTGCACTTTGAACTGGTCATTCTCGACGTCGACCATTCCGGGGCCGGCCAGGGCCTTGTCGAGCACGTCCAAATAGGCCTCCATCGTGGCCGCGGGCCGTTCGTAGGGCAGACCCAGCATCTCGTCGATCACCCAGTGGTGGGACACACCGAGGCCCAGAGTCAGGCGGCCTCCGCACACCGCCTGGGTCGACAGGGCCTGGTGGGCCAGGGCGATGGGGTGCCTGGGCTGCACCGGGACCACCGCCGTGCCGATCTCGACCCGGCTCGTCTGGGCTCCGATCAGGGTTGCCGCCGTCAGCGCATCGAAGTCGTCGGGTATCTGGGGAATCCAGAGCGAGGCCAGGCCGGCGTCCTCGGCCCAGTGGGCATCAGCTAACAGACGCTTGATCTTGGTGCTGTATCGCCCCCGTTCGGGGCCCACCATCACGCCGATCCGCATGCTCACACTTCCTTTCGGGCGGTGCAGACGGGTTCCGAGCACGACAGCCCTCCGTGCGTACGCCTCGGTGCACCCGCCAGTTGGACTCGGTTCCTCACGACCGGCAGCGTCGGCTCAGACCGCCGGTTCGACGACGGCATCCATGCTGGCTGCACCGCTGTCGGGCACCCGTGGCTGACGCCACACTTCGACCGGGAAGGAGACGTTGACGAGGGAGTAGCTCAGTAGCAGCAGCTGCTCGGCATCGGGTGGCAGCGAGCTGAGCTCCAGTTTGTCCAGATAGATCAGGATCTCCTCGAGGCGGGGGAAGGCCGCGTCGTAGAACGCCTGCATCTCCTCCATCGAACTCGACAGTCGCTTGGCGTACCGTTCCCGCTCCGAGCCGAGGCACCAGGCCGAGTACGGCTCGAGGTCGGCGAATTCGGGGGGCAGTGAGGCGGTCATCGATTCTCCTCCCTCAGCGGGTCGCCGAGAGTTGCACGGGCGACTCGGATTGCTGGTACTCGGCCACGTAGCGTCGGGCCGTCTTGTGCAAGTGCCGCAGGAGGATCTCCTGGTCGTTCAGGGGGAACTGGGTGACGGTGCGCGTTTCGATCATCGTCTGGGTCGCCTCCAGGGTGTTCCCGTCTTGGAGCCCGTACTCCTTGAAGGTCACCGCCGCCAGCTCCTGTCGCAGGCGCTCCGTGGCGTTCTTCGGGGGGACGAAGTAGAGGGTTCCTTCGAAGATGTGGCTGTTGTAGGACGTGGGCCAGTAGTGGTAGGTCAGATACCACCCCGGCGCCCACACCAGCAGCATGAAGTTGGGGAAGAAGACGAAGGAGTCCTCTCCCCACGCCGGATGGCGGGCCGGGTTCAGGCCAGCGGGCAGGTCGTCGAGTCCGTCGATGTCCGGGCGGTCCCAGGGACCGAATAGGCCGCTGCGCAACACCCGCTCGATCGGCTTCACCATGTTCAGGTCCTTGGGCGGGGACATGCCACCCCATGCCGACACCACGCCGTGGGGCCCGTCGATGGCGTAGTGGAGCGCCTCGAACCCATAGCCCTGGAGCTTGCGCGACTCGTCGTCGGTGGCCTGCTTCGCGTGGAGGACCGGCGCATGGTAGAACTCGGCGAAGGCGTCGATGAAGAGCTTCCAGTTGCTGCCCACGGTGGCCCGGTACTTGTAGACCTGGGTCATCTCGCCGAATGGGTAGCCCTCGATGCCGGCACCGAGCTCCCCGAGGTAGTCCTTGACCGAGATGGTGTTGTCGGGGTCGAGGTTGACGAAGATGAAGCCCTGCCACACCTCGGTCTGCACCGCGGCCAGGCCGAAGTCAGACTTGTCGAGGTCGAAGAACTCCGACTCCTGCTGGACGAAGTTGAGCGTGCCGTCCAGGTCGTAGCGCCACCCGTGGTACTTGCAGGTGAACTGACGGCAGACGCCGCTCGTCTCCTCGCCGGGATAGTCGTTCCAGACCAGTTTGTTGCCGCGATGGCGACAGATGTTGTGGAACCCGCGCACTTCGCCGTCCTTGTCGCGGACGATGATCACCGAGGTCCCCGCGCACTGGAGCTCTTTGGTGAAATATCGGCCGGCACGGGGGATCTCCTCCACCCGACCCACGTTGAGCCACGTCTTCTTGAAGATGGCCTTGCGCTCGAGTTCGTAGAACTCGGGGGAGATGGAGTCCTCGTAGTCGACCGGGCCGGTGCCCAGTTCGGGGTAGTGCTGCGTCCAACTCCCCTCGGCTGGCTTGGGGAAATGCGCCATGTCGTTGTCCTCCTGTGGGGCCGATGGCCCAAGGTATCATTGATCTCTGAAAAAGAGAAGCGGGTTCTCCCCTACAGCAGGTCGTCATCGATCTGGACACCGAAGGAGCGGAAGGCCATGGCCAGGGCGTCGTAGGCCCCGACCGTGAAGACGAGGTCGAACAGCTGCTCGACCTCGAGCGCGTCTGCCAGAACGGCCCACGTGTCGTCGGCCACCCTGGCATCGGCGAGTAGCTCGTCGACCGCGCTGATCAGTGCCCGATCGGCCGGCGACCAACCCGGGGCGCCCGGCCCCTCGCTGATCCAAGTGACCTCCTCGGACGAGATGCCGGCATCGCCGGCCAGCAGCACGTGCTGTCTCCACTCGTAGCCGGACTGGCGAAGGTGCGGCCACTCGCAGGACCAGCAGCTCGCGCTGGCGGGGCGAGAGGCTCGAGGCAAAGAGGATGTGGCCGTTGAAGGTGTGAAAGGCACGTGCCAGTTCCGGGTGGTGGGCCAGTGTGCCCAGGGCGTTGAGACCTTTGGGCCGGCCGGGATCCCGTGACGGGAACGGATGCCGCGGATTGGGTGGCCGGAGGGCGGCGAGCGCCTCCCTCATCTCCGGGGGCCACTCCGAGGGTGGCAAGGGTGCGATGCGAGGCTCGTCGGACGGACCCTCCTCCTGGCCGCTCACCGGATCACCGCGTTAGCGCTCAGCGTGCAGTGATGCATGACCCGGGGAGACGTGTCGTAGGGCAACGCGCGGTGGACAACCGACACTTCGGAATGGTTCAGCAAACGGTCGCGGTCGACATCGACGACCTCCGCACCGACGGTGCCACTCGGCCTCTCGGCTGCCACTACGGTCATGCGGCCCTCCTCATTGACTCGCGCCTCGTCCCTCGGGCGGACCGGGGGTGGAACCGGTGATCGCCGGCGGGCTGGGACACCGCTGGAATCGTAGTTCTCCCAAATGTAGAACGGCAATTACTTCGGGCTCGATGGCAACGAGTGGGCCAGTGACCCGTCGCGCAGCTGCTGGCGGAGCACGAACTTTTGGACCTTTCCCGACGGCGTCCGCGGGAGCTCATCGACCTGGTAGACGGCCTCGGGCCACTTCTGGCGGGTCAGTCCGGCCGCACCGAGACAGTCCCCGATGGCCTGCAGGGTCGGTGCCGTGCCTCCGTCACGCACTCGGAGAACCGCGGCCGCATGCTCGCCGAGGCGCTCGTCCGGTTCGGCCACGACGCACACCTCGGCCACCTCGTCCAGGCCCATCAGCAGTTCTTCGATCTCTGCGGCGCTGATGTTCTCGCCGCCACGAATGATGACGTCGGAGATGCGGTCGGTGATGGCCAGGTAGCCCTCGTCGTCGAACACGCCGACGTCGCCGGTCCGGTACCACCCGTCGGCGTCGAACACCGATGCCGTCAACTCGGGGTCGGTGTAGCCGAGGAAGCAGTCCGGGCCCCGACTGAGGATCTGACCATCCTCGTCCAGGCGTACCTCGACGCCGGGTAGGGCCCGTCCGTCGGTGGCGAGCCGCTTGTCCTCAGGATCGTCGAGGTGGCACCCGGTGATCGACGGGTGCTCGGTGCTCCCGTACGAACGAAACACCTTCATCCCGAGGTTGGTGGCCCGCCTGGTCACCGCTTCGGGGACTGCCGAGCCCCCGAGGCCGGCAAACGGCATGAGGGCCAGGTGCTCTGCGGTGAAGTCCGGATGGTCGAGCAGGCTGGTGAGGAAGTACGTCGCCCCTCCACCCACGCCGAGGCCCTCGTCGTGCATCATCTGGAGCACCTTGCCGGGATCCCAAACGTCGATCAGATTCACCGGTCGCGCCCGCAGCAGCGGGATCAAAAAGGCGTTGAGCATCCCGATGAAATGGCCCACAGGGGCACCGGTGATCTGGGGTGGACCACCTGTCGGGAACAGGTCATTGAGCTGGCGCGTCTCACAGCCGATGGTCCGATGCGAGTGGATCACCCCCTTCGGGTCCCGTGTGGTGCCCGACGTGAATCCGATGATGGCCGGCGTCTCGGGGTCGACCGGCACGGGAGCGGTGAGGGGATCGCCGTCCAGCAGCGAGTCGAGCATCCTCGCTCCACGGGGGAGCTTCGGTGCCGACGCTCCGCCGACCACCAACCAGCGCGCCGAGCTCCCGGACAAGAGGCCCTCGTAGTTGGCCAAGTAGTCATTGTGCCCGAACTGGTCCGCCGTAACGACCACGTCAGGCGACACGGTGCGGAGGATGTAGTCGACCTCCTTGGCACCGTAGAAGTGGACGATGGGTACCACGACCGCCCCCAGGTAGGCGGCAGCCCAGAAGGTGATGCCCGCCTCCACCCAGTTGGGCAACTGGAACACCACGACGTCACCGGGGCCGACGCCCTCGCGCTGCAGCGCACCGGCCAGAGTCCGGGCGGAGCGATCGACATCGACGAAGGAGCCCTCCCAGGGGTGCACCGCTGACCGCACGCGAAAGGGTGTGTCGCCCATCCGGTCCAGTCCTTGGGCGACCATGTCGCCGAGGGTCGTGTCGTTCCACCAACCATTCGACCGGTAGTGGTGCGTGAGGTCCGCCGACACCGTCCTCAGGTGCCACCGGTCCCCCACGGTACTGCTCGCCTCCCCCACGTCACCCTCCTCGGCCACCGCCACGTTCGGCCACTATTCCATGGAGCTCCAACGTGTGCCAGCATGATTGCCGATTTTCGAGAACTTCGTTATCGTCCCTCTCCATGGTGATGCCACGACGAGCCGTGTGGAACGGCCGGCTCGGCGTAGCGGCCCCCGGCGCAACCTGGACGCCAGGGCTGACTCGCGTCATTGCCGCCCTCGAGGGGACGCTTCGACATGGCTGACCTACCCATCGCCGATGTCATCGAGCTCGAGCAGCTGCTGGCCAGGTACGCGGTCGGGATGACCAAGGACGACGTCGACGCTGTGATCGAGGTGTTCACACCGGACGGCACGTACAGCGCGTTCGGGGACACCTACACCCTCTCGGACTTCCCGACACTGGTAGCGGCGGCCCCCAAGGGCCTGTTCATGGTGGGCCCACCGGTGTTCGAGCTTGCCGGGGACAGCGGGACCGGCCAGCAGCCACTTTGCTTCGTCGAGCAGACCACCCACGACATGCGAATCGGCTACTACACCGATTCCTACCGACGTACGTCGGAGGGCTGGCGACTGCACACCCGCGCCATGACGTTCCTGCGCAAGAGCGGGGCGCGGGACTCGGGTCGGGCTCATCGATCCCACCCGACCCCAGCCCACCACCTCGTGACCCGGTCGGCCGACACGGCCATGGACTTCGACACCTTCCGGGCGTCACTCGACGCCTGGCTCGACGAGAACCGCCAGGCCCTTGCTCTCCCGTACGAAGGAAGCGGGACGCTCGACGAGCAGATGGCCCAGGTGTCCAAGGTCAAACGACTCACCTACGACGCCGGGTGGATGCGGTTCGGTTGGCCCGAGCGGGTCGGGGGAATCGACGGGTCGACCCTGATGCCGCGCCTACCTCGGTGAGGCCCTGACAGCCCGGGATCTCATCGAGCCCGGCTTGTACTCAATGACCGAGGTGCTCGCGCCCACCATGATCGACTTCGCCCCACCGGCGCTGGCGGCTGCCATGGTTCCCGCCCTTCTCCGGGGGGACGAGACCTGGTGCCAGGGCTTCTCCGAACCCGGGACGGGGAGCAACCTCGCGTCACTGACCTGCCGGGCGGCACGGGATGACCGCGGCTGGCGGGTCAACGGACAGAAGGTCTGGACCAGCCTGGCCCAGTACGCCCAGCGCTGCGTCCTGCTGACCCGGACCGGGACACTGGAGTCGGCCCACCGGGGAATCACCGCACTCTTCGTGGACATGGACACCCCCGGCATCACGGTGCGTCCGATCCAGACCATGCACGGGAGCGCCGAGTTCTCCGAGGTCTTCTTCGACGAGGTGATCGTCCCTTTCGACCGCACGCTCGGACAGGAGGGAGACGGGTGGGCCGTCGCCATGGATCTGCTGCCCTACGAGCGCAGCACGTCACTGTGGCACCGCGCCGCGTTCCTCCATCGCCGGCTGGGCGAACTGGTCGATGCCGCGCCGCCGGAGTCGCTCGATCCGGCCCGGCTCGGCGAAGTGACCCAGCTCCTCTATGCCTTCCGTGCCCGCTCCCGCAGCACCCAGCACCGGATGGCCGACGGCCAGTCACTCGGCGCGGAGACCTCCATCGACAAGATCCTGCTGGCCACGAGCGAGCAGGCGGTGTTCGATCTGGTCGCCGACGTGCTGACCCCCGAGCTTCTCATCGGCGACGACCCAGAGAGCCATCGCTGGAGAACCGAATACCTCTACTCCCGGGCGGCTTCGATCTACGGAGGCAGTGCCGAGATTCAACGGAACATCATCGCCCGTCGACTCTTGGACCTGGGGGACGACCGCTGATGGAGGACGAGGACTACCGGCTGTTCGAGGGGAGCCTCACTGACGCAGTGGCACAACGGTCCGGTGAGGCACTCGATGCCGCGCTGGACGAGCTGGGATGGGCTGATGCGCTGATCGTCGATCGGCGCGCCGCCATCGGCCTGCTGTTCCGGCTCCAGGGAGCAACCAACGTCACCTCGTCCGCCCTGGGTCGGGTGCTCGCCCATGGCGTGGGTCTGGGGGACCGACCCGGGACCGGGATCCTGTTGCCCCCGGTCGGCCGATGGGATCCACCGGGCCGCGTCCACGGTGACGAGCTCGTGGTCGGCGGGATCGGTCCCGCGTGGCTCCTGAGCCGAGAGTCCGCCCTCGTCATCACCTCGACCGGGGAGCGCACCATCGCCGTCACCGTGCCGTCGGCCTCCCTGTCGATGCGACCCGTCGACGGCATGGACCCGGACCTGGCCTGGGTCGAAGTCACCGGGACGACCAGCCTCTCGGACCACGAGCACGAGACGCTGGTTGGCCCGTGGGATCAGGCGCTGGCTCTCGGGAGACTGGCCGTGGCCCACGAACTGGTCGGAGCGTCGCGGACCATGCTCGGTCTGGCCCGCCAGCACGCCCTGGACCGCATCCAGTTCGGGCGACCCATCAGCTCGTTCCAGGCCATCCGACACCGGCTGGCCGAGACACTCGTCGGCATCGAGATGGCTGACGCCATGATCGAGTCGGCGTGGCACGACCAGGACCCGGAGACGGCGGCCATGGCCAAATCGGTGGCGGGTCGCCAGGCGCGAACAGCAGCCCGCCACAGCCAGCAGGTGTTGGCGGGGATCGGGTTCACGACGGAGCACGCCCTGCACCGGTACATTCGCCGAGTCCTGGTGCTCGACGGGCTCCTCGGAAGTTCGACGAACCTCACCAAGGCGCTCGGCGTCGAGGTGATGAGGACGGGCCGCCTTCCGGGCCTGGTGCCCCTGTGACCGCCTGACGACCCCATCAGCCCGCCCGGGGTCGGAGTCCGGCCGCACCGACCCCTCCAACCCGAGATCTCCCCGTTCAGGTCGGGGGTGGCAAGGATCGGCTCGACCAGGATCACGAGCTCCTCGGGACGACCGACTGCATCGGGAAGACGATGTCCTCGGAACGGTCCACACAGGGGTGCCTTGTGACCTCGCCACCGAGGTCGCCACGGGGCCGGAGCATGATGCACCCAGGCGCGACGTTGCTCATCCAGTGGACGAGTGTCGGTGAGTCCGCGCTACGAGATGGGTGTCGACCCGACCCCATGAAGGATGAGGTCCCAGAGCTCCTCGGCGGGATCGATGCTGTCTGACCGGGTCGTCGTCCCGGCGATGGTGGCCGAGAACGCATTGAACATGATCGCCTCGAGCGCCATGCCGGCGACGGTGCTGTGCCGCAATCCGGGGCGGATGGCATCGGCACCCGCCGCATCGTCGAGGACCTCCCTGAATAAGGAGACAAGGGGGGCGAATGCCAAGGCCGCCTCGGCCGGATGGCTGGTGAGGAGCTGCTGGGCGAAGTCCACCATCATCGGTCCCGTCGGGGTCCACTCCACGGGATCGGGGTCAGGCCTCGGACGACAGAGTCGGTAGTACTCCACCACGAACCGGTGGAGCCGTTCGAGATCGCTCTCCTCCTCGGCGATCTGTACCCGGAGATACTCGGTGGTCGAACGGACGGACTCCTCGAACAGGGCCAGCAGCAGCTCGTGCTTTCCTCCGAAGTACTGATAGAAGAGCCGGAGCGACTGACCCGAGCGCTCGACGACCTCTTGCACCGTGAAGTCCTTGCCTGGGCCACCCTCTTTGATCAGCTCGAGGGCGGCATCCACGAAGCGTTGCAGGCGATTCTCGGCTCGGGCTCTCGCCGAATCGAGCGACCTGGCGACAGCCAGTTCACGGCGACTGACGCCGAAGTCGACCTTGTCCGGCTCGGCCTTCGCCGCCGAATCGCTCTTCGTCATCAGTCGGATTCTATCTGTGGGCGACCGAAAGCGCCCATTTCCGCAGGCCAATGGCGTGTGCGCGACGGGAGTGCGCCCGATCCAGTCGGGGCGGATCCGATGTCAGCCACCTTCGTCACGCTTGGCCAGGAGCCGATCGAGGTTCGCCCGGAGCTCGGTGGAGGTGAACGAGCGGTCCTCGGCGGCGAGGGCGAAGTCCAGCGTGGCCACGACGGCCCGCTCCAGGTGCAGATTGAGGATGCGCTTGGTGTCCTCCACCGCCTGGCGCGGGAGCCTGGCGATCTTGTGGGCACAGGCGATGGCCTGGTCCAACACCTCATCGTCGGGACAGACATGGTTGGCCAGTCCCATCTCGGCCGCACGCTGCGCCGGGATCCGATCCCCGGTGAGCGCGTACTCCTTGGCCAGCTGGAGACTGGTGAGGAGCGGCCACGTCACCGGTCCCCCATCGGCGGCGACCAGACCCATCATGACGTGGGGATCGGCCAGGTGGGCGCTCTCGGCCATGTAGACGATGTCGGACAGGGCGACCAGGCTGCATCCGAGTCCCACCGCAGGCCCGTTGACCGCGGCCACGATCGGGACCCGGCACGCCACCATCCCCGTCACGATCTGCTTGCCGTGGGCCAGGGTCTCGCGGCGTCGGTCCTGATCGCGGCTCAGCTCGTCGAGGTAGGCGAAGTCCCCTCCGGCCGAGAACGCCCGACCGTTCCCGGTGAGCACCACGGCGCGGGCGTCGAGGTCCGCGTCGATCTGGGGGAACAGTTCGGCCAAACCCTGATGCAACCCGTGGTTGGTGGCATTCAGCTGCTCAGGGCGGTTCAGCCGGATCACTCGGACTGGTCCGTCCACCTCGACGTCGAGCTCGGCGGTGAGTGAGTAGGTCATGATGCCGGCAGCCCCAGGATCCGCCCGGCGACCAGATTCCGCTGGATCTGCGACGTACCGCCCATGACGCTCTGGGCCCGGCTGTAGAGGTACACCTTGAGCCACGTGTCGTCCCCGTCGACTGCGCTCACACCGCCCACTGCCAGAGCCGCATGGCCGACGCTCTGCTCGGTCCAGGTCATGAGGAGCTTGTCAACGGAGCCCTCGGGGCCGTGGGAGATGCCGGCCAATCGGTCCGAGAGCCGTCGGTACACGTGGAGCCGCAACATCTCCGCCTCGACGATAGCCCACCCGACGGCCTCGACCTGCCCGGCGTCGTAGGCCTCGGGCGCCTCGAGCACCCGGGCCGTGAGGTCGTTGACCAGCTTCGTGTAGCGGCCTGAAAAACCGAGCTCGTGGGGCTCGCGCTCGTGGCTGACCACGGTCATGGCCAGCGACCAACCCTCCCCCGGCCCTCCGATCATGTTGGCCACAGGTACCCGGGCACCGTCGAAGCGGACCTCCCCGAACTCCTTGGTGATCCCGTTGATCATGGGCAGTGGGCGCTGCTCGATGCCAGGCTGGCGCATGGGGACCGCGAAGGCCGAGATGCCCTTGTGCTTGGCGACGTCATGATCGGTGCGAGCAAGGACGAGGCACCAGTCCGCGTCGTCCGAGTAGCTCGTCCAGACCTTCTGCCCGGCCAGAACGTACTCGTCGCCATCCCGGTCGGCACGGGTCCGCAACGACGCCAGGTCCGACCCGGCGTCGGGCTCGCTGAATCCCTGGCACCACCGATCACGACCGTTGACGATGCCCGGGAGGAACCGCCGCTGGATCTCGTCGCTCCCGTGCTCGAGGATTCCCTCGACCAGATAGCCGAGGCTGGGACGCGGTGGCGCTCCGGCCGCTGCCAGCTCCTCGTCGACGATCACGTCGTAGACGGCCGGAAGGCCGCTGCCGCCGATCTCCTCGGGCCAGGTGGTTCCAAAGAAGCCACCGTCGTAGAGCGCTTGGTGCCAGGCGGCCTGCCCCGCCCAGTAGGCATCATCGGTCGACGAGGCGGGAAGGCCCGGGTCGTTCTCCTCGAGCCATTCGCGGAGCCGAAGGCGGAACGCTGCCTCCTCGGGCGAGTCACCGAAGTCCATGGTCGTCTCCGATCCCGTGATGGGCGAGCACTCGCTGCAGACTGGTGCCGGTCCCGCCCAGCACCGCACCAGAGACCAGCGCCCGCCGGAGGTAGACGTGGGCCAGGCACTCCCAGGTGTTGCCGATACCGCCGTGCACCTGGATCGACGTCTCGCACACGGTCCGCGCTGCGCGGGCGCAGTAGGCCTTGGCCAGCGCACCCGCCGCCAGGGCGGCCCCGGCCGGCAGTGCGTCGACGGCCCACGCGGCGTGGCGTGCCACGCTGGCCGAGCCCTCTGCCAGCACGTAGGCGTCGGCCAGGAGGTGCTGGACAGCCTGGAACGAGCCGACGGGATGGCCGAACTGTTGGCGAGACTTGGCGTACTCCACGGTGAGCTCGACTGCTCCCCGCATGGTTCCCACCAGGTCGGCGCAGGTGAGGGCCAGTCCCAACGCCGTCCACCGCTCGAGGTCCTCTGCGGTCAGACATCCGCCGCCGCTCAGGTCGCCCAGCACCATCGCCGGCGACGACGTCATCGCCACCGGGCGGGTGAGATCGGTACGGATCTCGGGGTCTGACAGCCGGGTGTGGGCCAGTCGATGAGCCGAACCGTCGGGCACCAGAACGAGGGCGACCGCGGCATCGCGCGCGTCCAGGGCCAGTGCCTCGACAGGAACGCCGTCGGCCGCGACGGCCAGGTCGACGAGTGACGATCCCAGGGCGACTGTCTCGGCCGCGCTGGCCGCCGGTTGACCGGCCAGACGCCTCAGTTCGGCAGCCAGCGTCGGTCCGAGGAACGGGGAGTCGGCCAGCCGGCGGCCCAGTTCCTCCGCCACGATGGCGGTCTCGACACCGGAGGCGAGTGGTGCTCCGTCGTCCTCGGGAGCTCGCAGCTCCCTCCATCCAGCCGCGGCGACGGCCGCCTCCAGCTTCTCGGCCCGCTCCGGATCGGCGAGGTTCGCCACAGCACGCGGTCCGAGCCGGTCGACGATCTGGGCCGCGGAGGCACGCAACGCCTCGTGCTCGGGTGAGAGTCGGACGTCCATCAGCCGGCCGCCTCGGTTCCAGTCAGTCGCGGGGTCCATTCGTCACGGAGCGTGCGGCGGAGCACCTTTCCCGAAGGCAGTCTCGGGATGGTCTGCACGATGACGACGTGGTGGAGGTGCTTGTAGGTGGCGAGCGATTCGGCCACCAATTCCTGGAGTTCGCCCTCGGTGACCGGGTGGTCGGGATCGAGCTGTACCGCCGCCACCGGCACTTCGCCGGCCGACTCGTCCACCAGCCCGAACACGGCACAATCGAGGACCGACTGGTGGCCGTGGAGCACGCCCTCGATCTCGGCCGGGGCCACCTGGAATCCGTTCACCTTGATCATCTCCTTCGAGCGATCGGTGAGATGGACCCACCCCTCGGGCTCCAGCCAGCCCACGTCCCCAGTGCGGTACCAGCCGTCGGCGAAGGCGGCCGCGCTGGCCTCTTCGGGCAGGTAGCCGGCCATCACCGAGGGGCTGAGGACCTGGATCTCCCCGGTGTCACCGGGAGGGAGGATGGCACCGGACTCGAGGTCGCAGACTCGGAGCTGGACTCCCTCAGGGGGTAGCCCGGCGGAGTCAAGCCGCCAGGCCGACGGATCATGGACCGGGTTGACGGCGATGACCGGCACCTCACTGGCCCCGTAAGCGGGGAGCCAGCGAACGCCGGTCCGCTCGGTAACGACGGCCGCCACCCGCTCGGTCACCGGGGTCGCTCCCCACATGATGTACCGGAGCGAGGACAGGTCGAAGTCCTCGAGGTTCGGAAAGTTGGCCAGGGCCAGAGCGATGGGCGCCACGGCCATCTCGAGGGTCATCTTCTCGTCCTCGATGCGGTGCAGGACCTCCTCGAGGTCGAAGCGGCGGTGCAACCGAACCGTCGCCCCGGCCTGGGCGGCGGCCAACAGATTCAGCAGGCCAAGGATGTGCGACGGCGGCGTGGCCACCTGGAACCGGTCATCAGGGCCGAGGTCCAGCGTCTGGCACCAGTGGATGGTGCCGCAGCCGATGGAGCGGTGGGTGTGCCGGACGGCCTTTGGGAGCCCAGTCGTCCCCGAGCTGAACACCAGCACCGCCTCGGCGATGTCGCTGACATCGGGCACTGACAGACGGTTGCCGTCGGCTCCCGGTGACGCATCGATCCGGGGCAACGAATCCAGATCGGTGACCCGGTCCTCGCCGAGGAGTCCGGTGAGGAGCTCGGTTGCCGCTCCGTCGCTCACCGCATGGACCGGTCGGGTGAGCTCCAGTACGTGCCCAACCTCGACCGACTTCCAGGCCGGGCTCACCAGCACCGCGGCGGCTCCGGCCTTGCTGATCGCGTTCACGGCGACCACGAACTCCGGCCGGTTCGACGTCATGAGCACCACCCGGTCGCCCGTCGCCACGCCGCTCGTCACCAGGTGCCGGGCGAACCCGCTGCTGAGGTCGTCGAGGTCACGGAACGACCAGCGTTCATTACCCGCCCGCACCGCATCGCGGTCGCCGAATCGGGCTGCAGCCTGCTCGAGCGCATGATGCATCAGAGCGGCAGCCATCGGAAACATTCTTCTCGCTCATGAGATCGACGTCAACATGGAGAGGATGTATGGTTCTCATCCATGGCCGAGCCGGTGCCCAGCCCGATCGCCACCGACCCAGACGTGCGACGCGAGATCGTCGAGACCGTGCGCCGGTTCGTGGCCAACGAGGTGATCCCGGTGGCCACGGAGATGGAGCACGCGGACCGCTTCCCCGCCGAGATCGTGGCCCAGATGCGTGAGCTCGGACTGTTCGGTGTCACCATCCCCGAGCGCTTCGGCGGACTGGGTCTCGACCTGCTCACCTACATCGGTGTCATCGAGGAACTGGCGTACGGCTGGATGAGCCTGACTGGCATCATCAACACCCACACCATGGCCGCCACCTTGATCATGGCCCACGGGAGTGAGGACCAACAGCAGCGGTGGCTCCCCGGCCTGGCGGCAGGAGACCGACGCGGAGCCCTCTCCCTCTCCGAGCCCGATGCCGGCAGTGACACCCGCAACATCTCCTGTCGGGCGACCCGCGATGGTGACGAGTACGTCCTCAACGGCACCAAGGCGTGGGTCACCAATGGCGAGCGCTCCGGCCTCGTGGCCCTGGCCGCCCGCACGGACGCGGGGATCTCCGCATTCGTCGTCGAAAAAGAGCCGGGGCCCCAGTTCGAGGGCATCTCGGTGAGCAAGAACGTCGGCAAGCTCGGCTACCGGGGTGTCGAGACCGTGGAGATGACTTACTCCGACCACCGCATCCCCGCCGCCAACCTCATCGGACAGGCGGGGCGCGGGCTCCCCCAGATCCTCGGAGTGCTCGAGATCGGCCGGATCAACATCGCCTCCCGTGCCGTAGGGGTGGCCCGGGCCGCCTTCGATGCTGCTCTGCGCTACGCCGCGCAGCGGGAGACGTTCGGCAAGCCCATCGGCGAACACCAGGCCATCCAGCTCAAGCTGGCCGACATGGCAACCCGCCTCCAGGCCGCCCGGTTGCTCACCAAGGACGCGGCCGAGCGCAAGGCCGCCGGTCTCCGTTGCGATGTGGAAGCCGGCATGGCCAAGCTGTTCGCCAGCGAGACCGCGCTCGAGCTGGCCACCGAATCCATGCGGATCCACGGTGGGATCGGCTACACCACCGATCTTCCCGTCGAGCGCTACTACCGCGATGCCCCGCTCATGGTCATCGGTGAGGGAACCAACGAGATCCAGCGTCTCGTGATCGCCCGAGGACTGCTGGCCCGTCAGCGCTCGTCGTAGCCGACCGGACCGTCGTTGGATCGTTCGGCCAACTCCTGCAACACCTCGGCGGTGTGTTCCCCGAGGAGTGGGACACCGGGATCAGGGTCCCGGACGGCGTCGGAGAAGCTGACCGGGCCGTTGACCGACCGCAGGGCGCCCCCCTCGACCGTGACGAAGCCGTCATTGGCCAGCAACTGGGCATCCTCCACCACCTCGGCCGGCGACTGGGCCGGCGCCCACCACACCCCTTCGGCGTCGAACCGCTCGACCCATTCGGCGAGCGGCCGCTGGGCAATGACCTCGTCGAGGATGGCAATGACCTCGCTTCGGTGCCTGCGGATGGCGGACGCGTTGGCAAAGCGCTCGTCGCCCAACAGGTCAGGGCGGCCGATGGCGCGGCATACCGATGCGATGTGGCGGCCGGCCTCGAGTCCAGTGAAGAAGAACCAGCGACCGTCGGCGGCCCGGTAGGGGTTCATCAGCGGCGACTGGTTGCGGTGGCGGGGCTCGGCACCGGCCACCTTGCCCAGCGCCATCTGCAGCCCCAGATCCCATCCGAGCACATAGGCGCCCGTGCGGAGGAGGGACACCTCCACCACCCGACCGGTGCCGGTCTGGCGTTGCTCGAGGACGGCGGCGAGGATGCCGGCAAGGGCGGCAAGTCCTGTGATGTGGTCTCCGATGCCTCCTCGGGCGTTGAGCGGGCTGCCGTCTTCACCGGCCATCTGCACGGCCAGGCCGGACCGGGCCCAAAAGGCGCCGATGTCGTAGGTGGGCCGGTTCCGCTCCTCACCATTGAGGCCGTAGCCACTGACACTGCAGTAGATCAGCCGGGGGTGACGTGCGACCGTTGCGTGTGGTTCGAGGTCGAGGTTGTCGAGGGCATCGGGTCGGAGGTTGCTGATGAACACGTCGGCGGTGGCGAGGAGATCCTCCAGATGCTGGCGGTCGGTCGGGTCGCGGAGGTCGAGGACCACGCTGCGCTTCCCCCGGTTGTCGAGGGCGAATGCCGGGTTCGGCAGGTCACCGGCGATCCCGATGGAGCCGAAGACGTTCCGCATGGGATCCCCGGTGCGGGCCTCGACTTTGATCACCTCGGCACCCCAGTCCGCCAACAGGGCGGCGGCCGAGGGGGCCGCGACCCACACGCCGAGCTCGACGACGCGCAGGTCGGCCAGGGCGGACAGGCCGTGTGCGGTGGGTTCGCTCACGCCGGTGCCTGGGCGCGGCGTCGGGCCGCCTGCTCCCGGAGGAGCTCCTTCACGACCTTGCCGGTGGCGTTGAGGGGCAGTTCGTCGACGAGCTCGACGAATCGGGGAACCTTGTAGTTGGCCATCTCGTCACGGCTCCAGGCGATGAGGTCCTGTCCGGTGAGCGAGGCCCCCGGCGACAGGACGGCAAAGGCCATACCCACCTCGCCGAGGCGTTCGTCAGGAACGCCGATCACCGCGACCTGTTGGACATCGGGGTGTCGCAGGAGGGCATTCTCGATCTCCGCCGGATAGGCGTTGAAGCCACCGACGATGTACATGTCCTTCGACCTCCCGACGATCCGCAGGTAGCCCGAAGGGTCGACGACACCGAGATCGCCCGTGCGCAGCCAGCCGTCGAGGGAGAGTGCCGCAGACGTTGCCTCGGGGTCGTCGAGGTAGTGGGACATGATGCTTCCTCCCCGTAGGAGGATCTCCCCCGGAGCGCCAGGGGGCTGGTCGACGTCCCGGTCGTCGACGATCCGCAGCTCGAACCCGGGGCGGGGCCGCCCGACCGTGGTGGCGATGGTCTCGACATCGTCCCCCGGTGACGTAGCCGCCGCCGTGCCGCCTTCGGTCAACCCATAACCGGTGATGATGGTGGAGAACGTCGACTCTTCGTCCAGCCTGCGGATGAGCTCCACCGGGATGTCGGCTGCTCCGGTCACGGCCACCCGGAGGGTGGACAGGTCGTAGGCGGATCGATCCGGATGGTCGAGGATCCCTTGGTACAAGGTCGGGGGCCCGGGAAGGACCGTCACCCCGTGCTCGGCCACCATCGCCAGGACGCCGTCGACGTCGAACACCGGAACCGGCAACATGGTGGCACCGGCGCAGACGGCGGCAAGGATGCCAGCCTTCAGTCCGAACATGTGGAAGTACGGATTGACCATCAAGTAGCGGTCATCGGCATTCAGCCCGGTCATGGAGACCCAGTCCGTGGCCACCTGGAGCGTTCGGCCATGGGTCTGGACCACCCCTTTGGGGATACCCGTGGTTCCCGAGGTGAACAAGATGTCGGAGGGATCGTCAGCCCCGATCGTGGCGCTGCATCGATCGACCTCGGCCAGCGCCTCCTCGGTGGCACGGTCCGTCCACTCGTCCCACGGTTCGGCAGCCGCCCGGGACCCACCGTCGGCGGCGACGACGGTGGCCAGGTGCGGCAGCTCCACCCCGGTGTCGGAGAGCATGGTCACGTAGTCGGTGCCGAGGAAATCGGTGACGGTCACCAGCACGCGGGCCCGACTCCGCCTCAGGATGTCGGCGGCCTCGGCTCCTTTGAACCGCGTGTTGATGGGGACAAGCACGGCACCGGCGGCGAAGAGGCCGAGCGCGGCGACAATCCACTCGGCGCTGTTCTGGGCCCAGATGGCCACCCGGTCCCCGGGCCCGATCCCCGACGCCACCAGGGCGGCGCCGAACCGCCTGGATCGTTCGACGAGCTCGGCATACGTGATCTCGGTGTCACCGTCGACGATGGCCGGCTTCGGCCCGAAGCGGGCTGCCGAGGCCGCGACCATCGAAGGGATGCCGACCGGCGGGCCTGTGGTCCTCGGGGTCATCTCCACAACACGGCATCATCGGCCTGTGTGTGTCGGGCCAGATTGCCGCCCGCGATCTTGATTCGGCCCCGGACATCCACGTCGTCGATCATGCCCCGGTACCGGTCCGCCAGGAGCTCGGTCAACGAGTCATGGGTCTCGTAGCGGTGGGTGTCGGCGTCGAAAACCGGGGTGTGGAGCGGTTGCGCTGCCATGGTGCCCTCGCAGTTCGGTGGTGAGAACGTTCCTATTTGCAAATGAGAGTACCGTTGCAGAACCGGTGATCGCCACTCCCTAGGTACCGAGCACCTGTTCGGTCTTCACTTCGACCGGAACATGCGGGACGGCGGATGTCGCCTCCATGCCGCCCACGACCGCCACCTCGGAAAGTGTGAGAATCCTCTTCTTGGTCTAGAGTAACCGCCATTCCATGTTCCATTGACGCGGTCTATCGTGGGGATGAGCGCGACAGGATGCTCTGGGGGTTCAGTGGCTGAGCAACGGCGTTTCTTCGTGGGTGGTGAGCGGACAGCATGGACCCTGCGGCTCCCTTCGGGGGCAAGATGCGAGCGGCATCGGCCGTGGGCCGTGAGGGCTTTGACGGGTATCTCGAGCTCAAGGCCATCTCCGTAGCTCCGACGCCATGAGCGCGCTGGTGATCAACACACTGACCCGTCGACACCCACTCGGGCCAGCCCCCTTCAGAAAAGGAGTGACGTGACAACGACCGACCCCGACGTGTACTACGACCCCTACGACTTCGACATCGACTCCGATCCCTACCCGATCTGGCGACGACTCCGCGACGAGACCCCCCTGTACTACAACGACAAGTACGACTTCTATGCGGTGAGCCGGTTCGAGGACGTCGAGCGCGGTCTGATGGACTGGAAGACCTACAGCTCGGCGAAGGGCAGCCTCCTCGAACTCATCAAGAGTGACTTCGAGATCCCACCGGGGTCGATCATCTTCGAGGACCCACCGGGGCACAACCTCCACCGGGGATTGTTGTCCCGTGTGTTCACTCCTCGGAAGATGAACGCCATCGAGCCGAAGGTACGCGAATTCTGCGCCCGCAGTCTCGATCCGCTGATGGGTTCCGGCGGCTTCGACTTCATCGCCGACCTCGGGGCCCAGATGCCGATGCGAACCATCGGGATGCTGCTCGGCATCCCGGAGCAGGACCAAGAGGAGATCCGGGACAACATCGACGACGGGCTTCGGCTGGAAGACGGGACCATGCCCGACCCCTCCAACTTCGGCGCCGAACTCCAAACCAGCAGCTTCGACGCCTACATCGACTGGCGGGCACAGCACCCATCGGACGACCTCATGACCGAGCTGCTCCAAGCCGAGTTCGAGGACGAGACCGGGACGACCCGTCGCCTCACTCGCACCGAGGTCATCAACGTGATCAACCTGCTGGCCGCGGCGGGCAACGAGACCACGACCCGCCTCATCGGGTGGACGGGGAAGGTGCTCGCCGACCATCCCGACGAGCGGGCCAAGCTGGTCGAGAACCGTGACCTTGTGCCGGGTGCCATCGAGGAGCTCCTCCGCTTCGAATCACCCTCACCGGTGCAGGCGCGCTACGTGACCCAGGATGTCGAGCATCAGGGCCAGATCGTCCCCCAAGGGAGCGCGATCCTCCTCCTGAACGGCTCAGGTAACCGCGACGACCGGAAGTTCCCCGAGGGCGACCGCTTCGACGTCACCCGCAAGATCGACCACCATCTGGCATTCGGGTATGGCCTGCATTTCTGCCTCGGCGCCGCGTTGGCACGTCTCGAAGGCCGAGTGGCCCTTGATGAGGTACTGCAGCGATTCCCCGCATGGGAGGTCGACTGGGACCATGCCAAGCAGGCGAGGACCTCGACGGTGCGGGGCTGGGAATGCCTTCCGGTCCTCGTCCCGTGATGCACACTGAGACCGACAAGCGATCGAGCGAAAGACGGAACCCATGAGAACAGTCGTCGTTGGAGCATCCAGTGGACTGGGCCGTTGTCTGGCCATCGGTTTGGGGAAGCGGGGCGCGACGGTGGCTCTGATGGCTCGGCGGAAGGACCGTCTCGCCGACGCGGCCGCCGAGAGTGGCCCTGGTGCCGTGGCCATCGCCTGCGACGTCACCGACGAGGCATCGGCCCGCTCGGCCATCGATCAAGCGGCGGAGCACCTCGGGGGGATTGACGCATTGGTCTACGCCACCGGGATCGGGCCGCTCGCCCGACTGGCCGACATGGACACCGCCACGTGGAGGAACCTGTTGGACACCAATGTCATCGGGGCCTCGCTGGTGACCGCAGCCGCTGTGCCCCACCTCACGGCTTCGAGTGGCGCGGCCGCATACCTGTCGTCGACCAGCGCATCGCTCACCCCTGCGTTCCCGGGCCTTGGCGCTTACGCGGTGAGCAAGGCCGCCCTCAACAAGTTGGTGGAGGCGTGGCGGGGCGAGCACCCAGGAGTCGGCTTCACCCAAGTCACCGTCGGGGACTGTGCTGGTGGGGAGGGTGACGCGATGACCGGGTTCGCCAACAGCTGGGACCCCGAACTCGCCGTCGAGATGGGCACCATCTGGAGTGCCCGTCAGTACATCGTCGGATCGCTGTTGGAGGTGGAAGAGCTCGTCAGCGTCGTCGACACCGTCTTGCGCTGCGGAGCGAGCGCCTGCATCCCCGCCGTCGCCGTCGTGCCCCGACCCCCGACCTGAGGCACCTCGCCCGTCCCGGTGGTCAGCCGGGCACGTCAATCACCATCGCCGAGCCCATGCCACCGCCGGCGCACATCGACGCCACACCGATGCCTCCGCCTCGGCGGCGGAGTTCGTAGACCATGGTGGCGAGCATCCTGGCTCCGGTTGCGGCCACCGGGTGGCCCAGCGAGCACCCACTGCCAGAGATGTTGACGATGTCTTCGTCGAGACCGAGGGCCCGACAGGTGGCCACGGGAACTGACGCGAAGGCCTCGTTGATCTCGAAGAGGCTGACATCGCTGATCGACAGACCGGCCCGATCGAGTGCGGCCGGGATGGCTTCGATGGGGGCCATCCCCGTCCTGGCCGGCTCGACGCCGACCGATGCCCACGACCGGATGACGGCCAGGGGCTCGAGACCGCGTTCCTCGGCGAGGGCCGAGGATGCGACGGTCAGCGCCGCCGCAGCGTCGTTGGCACCTGCGGCGTTACCCGCCGTGATCGAGAACCCCGGGATCTCGGGGTGGAGGACCTTCAATGACGCCATCTTCTCCGCCGAACTGGTCCGGCGGGGATGCTCATCGATGTCCCACTGCACCACCTGACCGTCCTTGAGGGTGATCTTCATGGGGACGATCTCGTCGAGGAAGCGGCCCTCGTCGATGGCGGCGATGGCCCGCTCATGCGACCGGAGCGCCCACGCATCCATGGCCTCTCGACTGATTCCCGCCTCCACGGCCGTGTTCCAGCCCACGGTGATCGACATGTCGAGCGTTGGCGCGTCGGGAGTCTCCGGGTGGGTGGGTGGCATCCAACGTTCGACGACGTCCTCGGTGCCCGGGGTGCGGTACATGCTCGCCGGGGAGGTGGAGGCGGAGTTCGTGCCGCCGGCGATGACGGCATCGGCCATGCCGGCGCGGATGTCGGCCGCAGCCACCTGGACGGCGGTGAGCCCGGCAGCACAGTGCCGGTTGACGGACATTCCAGGGACCCGGACCATGCCCTGCGTGATGGCGACATACCGGGCGATCACGCCTCCCCCGTACAGACCCTCGCCCAGCACGACGTCGTCGATATCGGAGACCTCGAGCGAGGACCGTCGCAATGCCTCGGCCACCACGACCTCGGCGAGGTCGAACGCCGAGGTCTCGGTCAGGCTCCCTCGGAATGCGGTGCCGATCGCCGTTCGGCAAGCGGACAGGATCACGGCATCAGTCATCGGTTCTCCATTGCTCTCGGCTCCAGGCTCCTGGAGCGTCCATCCCTGACGGTGCACACCATCGGGGACCCTCGCATCCATCAGTTGGCGTTGAAGCGGAGTGCCCCGTCGAGACGGATGTTCTCCCCGTTCAAGTACGGGTTGCAGCACGATTGATTCGACGAGTAGGGCGAACTCCTCGGGGTGACCCATCCGCTTCGGGAAGACGATGCCCTCAGAGGGGTCCCGCTTCATGTGTTCGAGCGCTCCCAGCATCAGTGGGGTGCCCATGGTCCCCGGGGCGATGGCGCACACCCGGATCCCCATCGGCGCCAGATCGCGCGCCATGGGCAATGTCATCCCGAGAATGGCCCCTTTGGCCGCGGCGTAGGCCACCTGACCGCTCTTGCCCTCCATGCCGGCGATCGAGGACGTATTGACCACCACGCCTCGCTGGCCGTCCCCATCCGGCTCGATCGGGCCCATGGCGGCGGCGACGAGCCTTGTCACGTTGAACGTGCCGACAGCGTTCATCTCCATCGTCTTGACGAACGACTCCATGTCATGGGGGATGCCGCCCCGGGCGACCGTACGTCCCCCGCCCACACCGCCGCCGGCCACGTTCACCAGCACCGACAGTGGGCCCAGGGTGGTTGCCGCATCGATCGCTGCGGCCACGTTGTTGTCGACCGTCACGTCCCCGCCCACGCCTACTGCCCCGTTCCCCACCACATCAGCGAGGTCCTGGGCACGACCGGCGTCGAGGTCGAACACGACCACCCGCAGGCCGATCCCGGCCAGACGTCTGACGGTGGCGGAGCCGAGGCCACCCGCGCCACCGGTGACGATCGCCGCCCTTCCTTCCATGTTCATCGGGCCTACCGCTTTCTCGCTGTCCTCACTCGTCACTGCATCGCGGCCCCGAACTACCTGTCGAAGGGCCGGCCCCGTCGCCGCTCTGGGCATGGGCCACGGTCTCAGAACCCAGTTCTCAGCTGAAGAGGGGCATCTTCACATGCTCTCGTCCTAGGGTGGTGATCGCCCTCCATCGCCGATCCGAATAGATGGTTCCGCCGCAGCTTGACCAGCCACCAGCCTCGATCGTCAAGTTGCGCACCACCATGGAAACGGTATTCTTCTAGTCGAACAACGTCAATATCGACATCGGTCGGACACAGCGGCCGAATCGGGGGAGTGCCGTGGCTGACACCGTGCAGATCAATCCTGAAACCAGCATGCTCATCGATGGCAAACTGGTCGACGCCGAGAGCGGCGCCACCTTCGACAACATCAATCCGGCCACCGAGGAGGTACTCGGCCAGGTGGCTGATGCCTCTGCCGCCGACATGCAGCGGGCCATCGGTGCGGCGCGCCGGGCGTTCGACGAGACCGCGTGGTCGACGGACGGTGCCTTGCGAAAGCACTGCCTCGAGCAGCTGCAGCAGGCACTGGAGGACGAACAGGAGCAACTACGGGAGCAACTCATCCTCGAGGTGGGTTGCCCGCGGATGCTCACCGACGGACCCCAGCTCACCGTCCCCCTCGCCGATGCCCTGCGCTACCCCGCCAAGCTGATCGACGAATTTGAGTGGGAGACCAGGCTCCCCGATGCCGCTGACTTCCGAGGTGGTCGGAACGCCCGCCTCGTGGTGAAAGAACCGGTGGGCGTCGTCGGGGCCATCACCCCATGGAACTTCCCCTTCGAAGTGACGCTGGCCAAGTTGGGACAGGCGCTCGCCACCGGCAACACCGTGGTGCTGAAGCCTGCGCCCGACACGCCGTGGAACGCCACCTTCATCGGCCGGCTGATCGCCGAACGCACCGACTTCCCTGCCGGTGTCGTCAACGTCGTCACCTCGGCGGACCACCTGGTCGGGGAAGAGCTGACGGTCTCGCCGCAGGTCGATCTGATCTCCTTCACCGGTTCAACGGTGGTCGGGAAGCGGATCATGGAGAAGGGTGCGGCCACCATGAAGCGGCTGTTTCTCGAGCTCGGGGGCAAGTCTGCCGCCATCATCCTCGATGACGCCGACTTCGCCACCGACCTCCTGGTGGGCCTGGCCGTATGCGCCCACGCCGGGCAGGGTTGCGCCATCCCCACCCGGATGCTGCTGCCCCGCTCACGCTACGACGAAGGTGTGGAGCTCCTCAAGGAGTACCTGGCCATGGTGCCCTACGGTGATCCCCAGCGCCCCGATGTGATGATGGGGCCACTGATCAGCGCAAAGCAGCGGAGCCGGGTCCTCGGCTACATCGAGACCGGCGTGAACGAGGGTGCCACGCTGGCCGTCGGCGGAGGCCGTCCAAAGGACATGCCCAAGGGATTCTTCGTCGAGCCCACCATGTTCACCAACGTCGACAACACCATGACCATCGCCCAAGAGGAGATCTTCGGTCCCGTCCTCGTTGTCATTCCGTTCGAGGACGATGACGATGCTGTCCGCATCGCCAACGAGAGCTCCTACGGACTGAGCGGGGCCGTTTCGTCGGCGTCCCTGGAGCGGTCCCTCGCCGTGGCTCGACGGGTCCGCGCCGGGACCATGGGGGTCAACGGCGGTGTCTGGTACGGCGCGGATGTCCCCTTTGGGGGATTCAAGGACAGCGGTGTCGGCCGGCAGAACGGTATCGCGGGATTCGACCAGTACCTCGAGGTCAAATCGATCGCCTGGCCGAGTGCCTGAGCCAACAGCCGTGCCCACCACCCTCCTTGTCGCCAGGATGCCCCAGTGCGGCCAGCGACAACGAGCACGGTCTGGTCCATCCCGGTGTCACGGCGAGTCTGCCGGTCCTCGGGCCGGCCACACTCTGGTCCACGCTCCCCCCTGTGGGCCAGCGGCGGCGGCGGCGGGGCGCCGGCTACCGGCACCTTGCCGTCGCCCGCACTTCCACGCCATCCCCGGCTCACCCGAGCCAGGCCCCAGCTCTTGGATCCGTGTGAGTCTCCGGTGCCGCTGAACCTCTCGTCCGATCAGGAGTTCCTCCGGGACACCACCACCAAGTTCCTCGCCGACCGGGCATCGGTCGCCGAGCTCCGGAGACTCCGGGACGACCCGACGGGCTTCGACCCCGCCTACTGGCGGCAAGGCGCTGAACTGGGCTGGACGTCGCTCCTGGTCAGCGAGGAGCGGGGCGGCGGGTCGATCAGCGGCGATGGACTCATCGACCTCACTCTGATCGCCCACGAGTTCGGTCGTCACACGGCGCCGGGTCCACTGGCAACCGCCAACATCGTCGCCGCCGCTCTCAGCAACGATCCAGTCAACGACCACAATGCTCTCCTGGAGACTCTCCTGGCGGGGACGTCGATCGCCTCTTGGTGCCACAGTGAACCGCGCCCCCATGACGGGTTCGGCGACGTGGGGCTCGAGGTGAGGCACGACGGCTCCGACGTCGTGCTCAACGGAGCGAAGCGACCGGTCGAGTCGGTGATCGGCTCGAGTCATCTCCTGGTCAGCGGTCAGTCGGACGGGGGTCTGACCCAGGTTGTGGTCCCGACCGACTCCACCGGCCTGGTCGTCCGACCCATGCAGTCGCTCGATCTCACCCGCCGATTCTCCGAGCTCGCCTTCCATGATGTGCGGGTGCCCACAGAGGCGGTCGTTGGCCGGCTCGGAGGTGCGCACGACCAGGTGGAGCACCAGCTCCAGCTGGCTTTGGTGATCACCACGTCGGAGTCCGTGGGTGCCATGCAGATGGCGTTGGATATGACCATCGAGTGGGCGTTCGACCGGTATACCTTCGGCCGGCCCCTCGCCTCGTATCAGGAGCTCAAACACCGGTTCGCGGATATGAAGATGTGGCTCGAGGCCAGCCACGCAATCGCTGACGCAGCAGCCCGGGCCGTGGCCTCCCGCGCCCCCGAATCCGCCGAACTGGTCAGCGCGGCCAAGGCCTACGTCGACGACTACGGCGGCGAGCTCATCCAGGACTGCATTCAGATCCATGGCGGCATCGGGCTGACCTTCGAGCACGACCTCCATCTGTACCTGCGGCGCCACACCATGAACCGGGCCCTCTTCGGCACGTCAGCCGAGCACCGGCAGCGGATCGCCACCATCATGGAGCATGCGGCATGAGCACGATGAGCGCCACAGACGTCGACACCTTTCGTGATCATGCCCGCTCGTGGATCCGCGCCAACCTCGAACCGGTTGATCCAACCACGGCTGCCGGGATTCTCCGCAACGACCGCACCGACGAAGAAGAGCTCGCCGCCGTGGCCCATGACCGGGCGCTGCAGCGCAAGCTCTTCGACGCCGGCCTGGCCGGCATCTGCATCCCCACCACCTACGGGGGCCAAGGCCTCACACCCGAGTACCAAAAGGCCCTCAACGAAGAGCTCATCGGCTTCGAATACCCCGTCCGGCTCCAGTCGCCCACGATCTCTCCGTGTGCCGCCGTTCTGCTCGACTTCGGGACCGAGGAGCAGAAGCTTCGCCACATCCCGGCCATCCTCAGAGGTGAGGAGATCTGGATGCAGTTCCTCTCCGAGCCCAGTGGGGGGTCCGACGTCGCGGGAGCGCTGACCACGGCGGTCCGCGACGGCGATGCAGTGGGTGCTCAACGGGTCGAAGGTCTGGACCACCGGAGCCTGGTGGTCCGACTGGGGGCTCTGTCTGGCCCGGACCAACTGGGACGTGCCCAAGCACCGTGGGCTGTCCGTCTTCATGCTCCCCATCCACCAGCCGGGGATCGACGTGCACCGGATCGAGATGCTGAATGGCTCCAAGGAGTTCTGTCAGGAGTTCATGACCGACGTGGTGGTCCCCGACAGCGACCGCGTCGGCGAGGTCGATGACGGCTGGACCGTCGGTATCCGCTGGATGTTCCATGAGCGGATGCTCCAGAACTCGCCCTATGTGACCATTCCGGCCGGCAACGCCAACTCAGGCATCGGGTCCAAATCGGTGCTGCAGATCGCCATGAGCAGCGGACGCTTCGAAGACCCCAGAGTGCGCGACCTGGTGGGTGAGTCACGCGTGCTCCAACTCGTCGGTGAGGAGCTGCAGCGTCGCTTGCGCGAGGGACTCAGCTCCGGTGCCATGGCCGATCAGTCGGCTGCCATCGGCCGCCTGTACTCGGGCGTGTCTTCGGTCAGAACGACCTCCATCGGGTTCGAGATCGCCGGTTCTGGCGCGGCGGCATGGACTGACGACGACGGGGCAGTCGCCGACTGCGGCACTGACTTCTTGATGCGTCAGGTGTCGTGCATCGGTGGCGGGACCACCGAGATGGCCCGGAACGTCATCAGCGAACGGGTGCTCGGTATGCCGAGGGAGCGTACGCTCGACCGCGACGTCGCCTTCCGAGACGTGCCCAGGAGCCCGACCTCGTGATAGCTCACCAGACCTCGCCGGCCGCCGGCCGGAAGATCCCATCTGCCTCCCGGGTCACGATCCGATCGCGGGCGGCCCTAGACAACGGAGTTGACCAGTGACCGCAATTCTGGAGGGCGTCCGAATCCTCGAAGTTGCCGAGCACACGTTCGTGCCCGCCGCTTCGGCACTGCTGTCCGACTGGGGTGCTGAAGTCATCAAGATCGAACATGTTGAGCGAGGTGATGCCATGCGCGGGCTGGCGTCCACCGGGCTCAACGTGGTCCCCAAGGACGTCCATGTGCTGCTGGAGCACTCCAACCGGGGAAAAAGGAGCCTGGCGTTGGATCTGACCTCACCTGACGGGCTCGAGATCCTGTACAAGCTGGCAGCGACCTCGGACGTCTTCCTCACCAACAAGCTCCCGAGCGTCCGCCAGAAGCTCCACATCGACATCGAAGACATCCGGGCCCACAACCCTGAGATCGTCTACGTGCGCGGGACCGGCCAGGGTGACCGGGGTCCCGACGCCGACAAAGGCTCTTACGACGCCCTGGCCTTCTGGGCACGGTCGGGAGTGGCCGTCGGAGCCCAGCGTCCTGAGTACGATCTCGTCCCGGTGCCGCCGGCGCCCGGCTTCGGTGACTCCATCGGGGCGATGACGATCGCCGGCGGGATCATGGGTGCACTCTTCCACCGCGAGCGCACCGGCGAGACATCCGTGGTGGACGTGTCGCTGCTGGGGGTGGGCCTCTGGGCCATGGGCCAGGCACTCGCCCTCTCCCTCCTGCTCGACAAGCCGTGGGCGCCACCTGCCGCCAACGCCATGGGTGCCAATCCACTGTCACGGACCTACGAGACCCAGGACGGCCGCGTCCTCTGGTTCACCTGCCTCCAGGCAGCCAAGTACTGGCCGACCCTCTGTGTGGCCATCGGGCGGCCCGAACTGGCCACCGACGAGCGCTTCGCCGACCATGCGTCGCTGATGGCCAACAACCTCGAGGCGACGGCGATCCTGAACGACGTGTTCGGCGCTGCGACCCTGGAGGACTGGCGAGAGCGGCTGGCGTCGTTCGACGGCCAATGGGCCGTCGTCCAGGACACCATCGAGGCCACCTCGGACCCGCAAACCATTGCCAACGGCTATGTCCAGGAGTGCCGGACCTCGGCCGGTGTGCCGTTCCACCTGGCTGCTGCACCCGTGCAGTTCGACCAGGAGCCTGCCGTCCCCCATCGTGCACCAGAGCTCAACGAGCACGGCGATGCCATTCTTGAAGAGCTCGGGTTCGACTGGGACGCCATCGTTGATCTCAAGGTCCGCGGCGTCGTCGCCTGAACGGATCAGCCTCACTGATCACCAGAAACTCCGGGGAGGATGCCATGTCACTGTTCGATGCGTTCCGATACGACGGCAAGCGGGCGCTCGTCGTCGGGGGGGCAACCGGCATGGGGGCTGCGGCTGCCGAACTACTGCAGTCCGCTGGGGCCGACGTGGTGGTGATGGACTACGCCGATATCTCGCTTCCGGGGGCCACGGGGATCCACGTGAACCTGGCCGATCGCGGCTCGATCGACGCGGCCATCGACCAGTGCGGTGGGCCGATCGATGCGCTCTTGTCGTGCGCCGGAGTGGCCGACGGCACGCCCGGGATCGAGAAGATCAACTTCATCGGCCACCGTCAGGTGATCGATCGGCTCCTGGCCGACGACCTCCTGCCCCGAGGCTCGGCGATCGGGTTCATTTCGTCCGCCGCCGGTCTGGGCTGGGAGGCAAACCTTCCCCGGATCAGATCATTCCTGGCGACCCCGGATTTCGACGGCGCCGTGGCATGGGTGGCCGAGAACGGTGGCGCGGACTACTTGTCGACCAAGCAGGCGATGTGTGCCTATGTGGCCATGCAGGCCCTCCCCATGATGAAGCGGGGGATCCGGATAAACGCCATCTGCCCGGGCCCGACCGACACCCCACTGGCCCAGGCCAACAAGGAGACCTGGCTGGGCTTCGGCGCCGACTACCGGAGCGAGGTGGGGGTGGAGGCGGCGACACCGATGGAGCAGGCCTATCCCCTGGTCTTCCTCTGCAGCGCTGCGGCCGCGTCGATCAACGGGATCACCATGATCACCGACAGCGGGTACTTTGCCGCCGGGGTCACTGAAGTCTTCCCAGCAGCAACTCCGGTGGCCAATTTCTTGCTGGGTCGCCTATGACCATCGCCCGGGCATCGCCCGTCATCGCCACCATCGGCGTGGTCCGACCGGCGTGATGGGGGAGCATCGCAGAGCACTCGGCCCCGGTGGGGTTGGCGGTCGTTGTCCTCGAGCGCGCCGACGGTCGATCACTGGGGCGAGGATGGGAACACGGACTGGTGGCCACATGCGACAATTCCTCTGATGTCATCGACCGCCGAGGCCTTCCACCCCGATCTCCGATCTATCGCTCGTTGGCTGCCGCGCGCTGGCGTCAGTCGTCGGACCCTCCCGACGACGCGTCTGCTCACCGGGTTGCTCGCCAAACGCCCAGCGAAGGGCGTCACCGTGGAGTCGGTGGGCCACGCATCCGTTCGGGTGCACCGGCCACCGCTATCGGGGCCCCTGCCTGCACTGCTCTGGATCCACGGAGGCGGCTACATCATCGGCTCAGCCGCCCAGGACGATGCCATCTGCCGCCACTTCGCCGAAGCGATCGGGGCTGTGGTTGCCGCCGTCGACTATCGACTGGCACCGGAGTCACCGTATCCGGAGCCCCTTCACGACTGCTACGACGCCTTGGGCTGGCTGGCCAACCAGCCCGATGTCGATGCGGACCGAATCGCTGTGGGTGGGGCCAGCGCCGGGGGTGGTCTGGCCGCAGCCCTGGCCCTCCTCGCCCGTGAGCGGGACGAGATCCGGCTCGCCTACCAACTGCTCGCCTACCCGATGCTCGATGACCGGACAGCCAACCGCACCGACATCGATGAAGCGAACTTCCGGCTTTGGAACACCAAGGCCAACCGCTTCGGGTGGCAGTCGTACACCGGGAAGCCACCGGGTTCTCCCGAGGTCAGCGGTCTGGCCGCTCCGGCCCGGTACGGGGATCTGGCGGGGCTTCCGCCGGCCTGGATCGGCGTAGGAACCCTGGACCTCTTCCACGATGAGGACGTCGCCTATGCGAGCCGCCTCAGAGCCGCCGGCGTCGAGTGCGAGCTAGCCGAGGTGGGAGGTGCCTTCCACGGCTTCGACCTCATCCGACCCAAGGCGGGGGTGGCTCGTGAATTTCGTGCCGCCCAGGTGGCAGCGGTCAGCGCAGCGCTGCACTGACCGCTCCGGGCCGGCCCAGACTCGGGACTGCTAGCCGGGTGCAACGAGCGATGCAACCACCCCACCATCGACCAACAGGTCGGTGCCGGTAATGAAGCTCGACTGCGGTCCGGTCAGGAATGTCGCCGCAGCGGCGATGTCATCAGGTGTGCCGAGCCGTCCGGTTCCACTGCCGGCAACCAGTGACCGCATGAACTCGCCACTCGGACCGTCGAGTTCGGCAGCTCCCATCGGAGTCGAGATAACCCCAGGCGAGATCGAGTTGACCCGTGCCCGACGTCTGCCCCAGGAGATCGACGCGGCACGGACCCGCAACTGGTTGGCCCGCTTGGCCAGTCCGTAGGCTGACCCCGGATCGGCGATCGCCCCGACCGCGAGCTCAGGCAGGTCGAGCAGCGTGGCGGTAGGCGTGGTCGCCAATCGGCGTTCGAGATCAGGATCCTGGGAGAACATGGTCCCAGCCATCGAGGCCACGATGACCCCGGCACCACCCGCTGCCATCACCGAGGCAAACGCATCGAGCACGAGAGCGGTGCCGAGCAGGTCCACTTGCAGGATTGACTCGATCGAAGCCTGCACCGGAGACAAACCAGCGGTGTGGACCAGCACATCCACGCGGCCGGCCTCCCGTGCTGTCGACGCCAGGGCGGCTACCGACACCTCATCGGAGACGTCGGTCACCTGCTCGAGGACGTGGTTGCCTTCGGCCCGCAGAATTTCCGCCGCCTCACCGAGAGCGGTCGCATCGATATCGGCGAGCAGGAGTGTCGATCCCGGACCGAGCCTCCTGGCCACGGCGATCCCCATGCCACCCAGACCGGTGACGACGACGACCCGATCGGTGTCGTTGCTCATAGTTCCACCTTCCTCCGCTAGCCCCATGCGGGCGACGACCCTGCGTTGGACTCAGCCCGGCGCACAGTTAGTCCGGAACGGCCGACGAACGGTCGAGAATATCAGTATCGGGATCTGGCATATGGTGTTCTACTCCAGGATGAGTCCGGCGCCCACCCTCGATTCGGTCGCCTCGTCAGTGGCCCACAGTGGTGCGTTACTGGCCGGGCCCAGCCGGGGGTGGCTCCAGGCCCTGAGACTAGGATGCGGCCGCTTCTCGTCGTTGGCTGGAGCATCCGAACAGTGCCTGCCGGCCACGAGGGAGGATCTGACATGGACGACGATCTGGGAACACCGAACCTGCGCCTCGAGCGCGAAGGCCCCATCGCGTGGTGCACCATTGATCGTCCGGCGGCCCGGAACGCCCTGACCCCGGCCATGTACTACGGGCTGAAGCGGGCGGTGCGGCTGGTGAACACCGACCCCGAGCTCGCAGCGCTGATCATCACCGGGACTGGTGACGTATTCGCTCCGGGAGGTGACCTGGGGGGCCGGACCGAGGAGGGTGAGTCACCCGTCGCCGCCATCGGTCAAGACGTCCTGCCGTTCCTGGCCATCCGGGACAGCCAGGCGCCCGGTCATCGCCGCAGTGAACGGCATCTGCCAGGCCGGTGGACTGCTGATCGCCATGCTGGCCGATATCGCCGTGATGAGCGATCGGGCCACGTTCCGGGTGCCCGAACTCCTCCGGGGGATCCCGGATGCCACCTATGCGGCCGCGTTGCCCGCCCATGTCGGCATTGCGGTGGCCCGGGATCTCTTGCTCTCGGCCCGAACCTTCGATGCTGCCGAGGCCCAACAGATGGGGTTGCTCTCGCGGGTCGTCCCCCACGACGAACTTCGCGATGCTGCACTGGCCGCCGCACGTCAAGTCCTGCAGACCGCCCCGATGGCCCGGGCGCAGGTCAAGCGCATGCTAAATGAGCGCTACGGACTGATCGACTACCAGACGATGTTCTGGGCGCTGGAGCACTCACCTGAGCCGCGTGAGGGAATGAAGGCATTCATGGAGCATCGGCCGCCGGCCTGGGTGCCGCAGGAATCCACCTGAGCACCAGCCGCTTCACCGCATCATCGGGCGCATCCCGGGCGGGTCGGCAAGAACGTCCAGCTGGGTGTCATCCAGGCGAATCGGCACCCCGTTGACCAGCACGTGGCGGACGCCGACGGGTTGCTCGGCCGTCAACCGCTCACCGCCGGCCGGGAAGTCCCGGAACCGCCTCGTCGGCCCTGGCGCCACAGTCGCCGGATCGAAGACGCAGACGTCGGCCCAGTTGCCCTCGCGGAGATAGCCCCGACGCTCGAACCCGAAGATGTCGGCCGGCTCCCCGGTCAGCTTTCGGACCGCCCGCTCAAGAGGCATGAACCCCGCGTTCGCGGACCCACGTACCGAGCAGATCGGTCGGAAGCGGCGCGTCGCACAGCTGGCCCGACGTGGGCACCGGCATCGGAGAGTCCGAGCACGACCTGGTCGTTGGTGAGGAGTTGGCCCACGCTTACCGGCTCGTCATTGGCGATGTAGATGCGGAACCGGGTGGCCAGGTCCTCCTCCACGCGCCACCTCGCAGATCACGTCGAGCGGGCCGCAGCCCCGCTCCCGGGCCAGTGCGTCGACGCGCCGCCCCTCCAGCTCCGGGAAGCGCTCGGACTCGGAGATCTCGCACGTCTCCCACCGGGGTCGCATGGGGACCTGCTCGAGGTCGGCCGCAGCCCGGGCCCGCCACGCGGGATCGCCGTAGGCGGCGATGCGGGCCGGGCGGTCCTGGTCCATGAGCTCGGCGAACACCGAGCTCACGTTGAGGCTGAACGGGCTCTCCATGGTGAACTGCATGGTGAGCGGACGGGGAGTCACCTGCGGCCAGACCTGGGCGCCACGGGCGATGGCCTCGTCATGCAGGGCCAACTGGGGCTGGTGCCGCCCCTCGGCCAGCGCGAACAGGGGATAGGTGAAGGGCCGCCCGATCCGGGCCTGCCACTCGTACATGTCGGCGTAGGTGCACTGCTCGCCCGCCGTGGCCAGCACGACGCCCTTCCCGGTACTCCCCGCCGCCATGAACAGGGCCTCCACCTCGGCCCGCTCGGCGAACCGGCTGGGGACGGGCAGGCCGTCCATGCCGCGGTGGGTATAGGCGAAGCTGGTGGAGAACCCGGCCGCCCCGGCCTCGATGGCCTCCACCACCAATCGGCACATCCGGTCGATCTCCTCCGGCGTGGCCGCCCGCTCGTAGGCCGCGTCGCCCATGACGAAGAGCCGGACCGAGCTGTGGCCGACGTAGCAGGCGAAGTTGAGCACCGTGCCCCGGCTTCGGACCAGCTCCATGTACTCGGGGTAGGTCTGGAAGTCCCACACGATACCCTCGGTGAGCGAGGCACCGTCCATGTCCTCGACGTTCTCGAGCGTCTGGACGATCACGTCGTGGTGCTCTGGCCCGGGTCGGGGCGATGGTGAATCCGCAGTTTCCGGCGACCACGGTAGTCACCCCCTGGTACGACGAGGGGCGCAGGGCCGGATCCCAGAACACCTGGGCGTCGTAGTGCGTGTGGATGTCGATGAACCCCGGAGCCACCACGCAGCCCGTCGCGTCGAGCTCCCGCTCGCCATGCAGTTCCGGGCCGATGGCTTCGATCGTCCCTGCATTGATGGCCACGTCAGCCCGTCGGCCCGGGGAGCCACTGCCGTCGACGACAATTCCACCTCGGATGACGAGTTCAGCCGACATCTCCACCTCCGCTGCCCTTCGCCAGAAGGAGCTTTGTCTGATTGATCGATGGACCGGCCGCGGTCCCGCCGTCGACCGGCACGACGATTCCGGTGATCTGTGCCGATCGGTCGCTCGCCAGGAAGAGAACGGCGTTGGCCACATCGGTCGGAGTGCCCTGACGTTGGAGCGGCTGGGTGAGTTGGATCACCGGTCCGAGGTCGTAGTTGGTGATGCCCGTGGCGATATGGCCTGGGGCGATGCAGTTCACACGGATGCCGTACTCGGCCAGGTCCGAGGCTGCCGACCGACTGAACTGGATGATCGCCGCCTTGGAGGTGCGGTAGACGATCGGTAGGGCTCCACCGGTGAGCGCACCCATCGAGGACGTGTTGATGATGGAGCCGCCACCGTGCACCGCCATGTACCGGGCCGCACACTGGCTACCGACCATCACGCCGAAGACATTCACGGCCATGACCCGCTCGAAATCCGACAGGTCGTTTCGCAGGAGGCGTCGGAACGAGCTGGAGACCCCGGCGTTGTTGAACATGATGTCGAGCCCACCGAACTCGGCGACAGCAAAGTCGACCAGCGCCTCGACCTCGTCAGCGTCGGCCACATCCGTCTATTTGAAGGCCGCCGACGGCCCCAGGGAGGTAGCCAGTTCTTCGCCACGCTCAGCGTCCACGTCGGCGATCACGACGCTGGCCCCCTCCTCGACAAAGAGTCTCAGCCGTGGCGCGGCCCAGCCCGCTCGCGCCTCCGGTCACGACGGCCACCTTCCCGGCAAGCTCCTGATTCATCTGACTCGTGCCTCCCATCTCTCTGCCCCCGTCGCGACACCCACGATCTCGTCCCGGAACGTAGCTCTACCTTTGCCGGCGGCGACGGTTCCACCAAGGGGTTCGCTGCAAACACTATTCTCTCCGGACGGTGGACAAGGGCAAGTCTGCATCTGGGCCTATCAGACCAGGCCAACGCACGATTCCTCATTCGACTTCCGGCGGTATGGGCGCACGAACTGCCTCCATTGGGTCGATCGAGACCGTTGCATCGGATACAGCGCTCTCCTACACTGCAAGTCGTGTAATCAATCCGAGCTTCTGGAGTGGATGTGAGCACGACCGACGACCATGTCTTGGTCTCCTCCCGACCCGGTCATTGGAACGGGATCCCCCGCTCCTACTGTCGAACGCCTGGGGCGACCGGTCCAGCGATCACGGTCGAACGGCGGTGACGGCTTCGGGACCGACAGCTGCATCACAGTGCGGACGTCTTGCAGACTGGGGAAGCTTGACATCGAACTCACGCCAATCGGTTGAGGGACACCCCCCGGCGAGTTCGACCGCCGAGACTCGCCCAGCGACACAGGACGGTATTTGATGAAGGCACAGGTCGGTTCGGCACTACCAATTGACCCACTCGACCTGGTCGAGCCCAGCCGATTCGCGCTCCACGGCTATCCGGATGCCGTGTGGACCAGGTTGCGAAACGAGTCGCCAGTGGCCTTTCTCGAGCCACCGGGCTACGAAGCGTTCTGGGCGATTACCAAGCATGCCGATATCGTGGAGATCGCGGCCCAGCCCGAGCGCTTCTCGAGCGCGCAAGGCCTCATCATCGGCCGGAAGGGCGCAACCATGCAGCCGTCGGACATGGTGGTCACCCTCGACCCACCTCGTCATGGTCCGCTGCGTCGTACGGCCATGCCACGTTTCACGCCCCGGGCCATCCGCTCCCGGCTCGAGGAGATCGATCGCATCACCGTCGAGGTGCTCGACGAACTGGCGGCCACCAACGGTACCGGTGAGTTCGATTTTGTGGAACGGGTGGCAGCCCCCCTACCCATCGGCGTCATCTCGTGGATCCTGGGCGTGCCCCGTGAGGACTGGCAACTCCTGTTCCGCTGGACCAATGAGATCATCGGCAAGGACGATCCCGAATTCCGTCAGCCGGGCGAGACGCCGGGCCAGACCATTCGACGGGCCCGAGGGGAGTTGCACGCCTACTTGCGTGCCCTGATCGAGCGGCGCCGACGTGAGCCGGGCGACGATATCGTCAGTCAGTTGATCGCCTCGGAGATCGATGGGAGGCCGCTCAGCGAAGAGGAGCTGCTCAACTACTGCGAGCTGATCGTCGAGGCAGGAAACGAGACCACCCGCAATGCAATCAGTGGGGGGCTCCTGGCCTTTTCCGAGCACCGCGGCGAGTGGGAACGTCTGCGCGACCACCCCGAACTCCTCCCCTCCACCGTCGAGGAGATCCTTCGATGGGTGAGCCCGATCATCCACTTCACCCGCACGGCCACCGAGGACACCGAGGTGCGCGGAACAACCATTGGCGCCGGCGAACGAGTGGCGCTGTTTTATGCATCGGCGAACCGCGATGAAGACGTCTTCGACGATCCTTTCGAGTTCCGCGTGGACCGTCAGCCCAACCACCACCTTGCCTTCGGCTCCGGACCGCACTTCTGCATGGGAGCACACCTGGCTCGTGTCGAGTTGGAGGCGGTGTTCCGTCATCTACTCGCTCGCTTGGAGTGGTTCGAGTTGGCCGCCCCTCCCGAGCGCCTCAATTCGGCTGTCAACGGCGGCATCAAGCACCTGCCGCTGCGATGCGGCCTCGTCTAGAGATCGAAGAGTCCCACACGATGTCAGGTACTGCCTGTCCCGCAAGGAAAGGCTCAGGCCCGGGGGGACCATGAAGTTCGGGATCGCATTTGCCAACATCGGACCATTTGTCGAACCGGAGCAGGCCTGTGCACTGGCTCGATCAGCCGAGAGCTCCGGATTCGAGTCGATCTGGACGGTCGACCACGCCGTGGTGCCCTCCGGTTATCGGTCCACCTATCCCTACGACCCTTCGGGTCGGCTGCCGTCCGGCGAGGATGCGCCGTTTCCCGATCCGTTGATCTGGTTGGCCTACGTGGCCAGGGAGACATCGGCGATCCGGCTGGCCACCGGCATCCTGATCCTGCCCCAACGCAATCCGGTGCTCCTGGCCAAGGAGCTGGCCACGCTCGACTACCTCTCGGGTGGTCGGGTGGTGCTCGGGGTCGGCATCGGCTGGCTGAGGGAGGAGTTCGAAGCGCTCGGGATCCCCTTTGAGAAGCGTGGTGAGCGCACCGAGGAGGCCATGGCAGCCATGCGAGCGCTGTGGTCGCAAGAACGGGCCAGCATGGCCGGCGCCACAGTCAGCTTCCGGGACGTCTACCTGCGCCCTCAACCCCGAGGGGGAACGATTCCCATCCACGTCGGTGGTCACAGCAGGATTGCCGCGGAGCGAGCCGGTCGAATCGGTGACGGATTCTTCCCATTTGGTGTCGATCGAGACGACCTGGTCGGCCTGGTGGAGGCGATGCGGCGGGCCGCTGAGGTGGCGGGCCGCGAACCCACATCGATCGAGCTCACGGTCAGCAGCTACTCCGTTGACGCCGAGACGGCTCTAACTGAGGTCGAGGACCTCGAGGCGCTCGGGGTGACGCGGGTGGTCATCCCCGCGGCCATGTTTCGGAGTGACGATACCGACCTGCTGATGCAGTATGGGGAGAACGTGATCAGCCGATTCTCAGGCTGACGCCCCGACCGACGAACGCAGCCCACTGACGCTTTCCACACCTAAGAAGGAGTCCCCATGTCACTCGCCGACAGACAGACCAGCTCACCGCTCCGCCATGCCGACCGATTCTTCATCGGCGGTGAATGGGTAGTACCCAGCTCGGACGCCACCATCGATGTGACTCGACTCGGGAACCGAGGAGTACTTCTTCAGTGTCGCCGAGGCCCAGGAAGCCGATATGATGAGGGCCGTCGCAGCGGCACGGCTGGCCTTCGACGAGGGCCCCTGGCCTCGGATGACTCATGCTCAGCGGGCTGAGTACTTGCGGACTCTCGGGGCTGGGCTGGCGGCACGCGCTGACTCGATCGCACAGATCTGGCCTCGCGAGTCGGGTGTGCTCCAGCGGATCGCCCACGCTGCCGCGGGCGGGGCCGCAGGTACCTTCGACTTCTATGCCGGCTTGGCCGACACCTTCGACTGGGAACAGCGCGCCGAGCCCAGCAGCCCAGGCTTTGGGCTGATCGTGAGGGAGCCCGTCGGCGTCGTGGGTGCCATCATTCCCTGGAATGGGCCTTTGGGGCTCATCAGCTACAAGATCGCTCCCGCACTGATCGCTGGCTGCACGGTGGTACTGAAGTCATCGCCGGAGGCGCCAGGCGAGGGCTACCTTGTCGCCGAGGTCGCCGAGGAGATCGGACTGCCGCCCGGTGTGCTCAATGTGATCACGGCCGATCGCCAGGTCTCCGAGCTGCTGGTGAAGGACCCGCACGTGGACAAGATCACCTTCACCGGCTCGACGGCAGCCGGACGCCGAATCGCGTCCCTGTGTGGTGAGCGAATCGCCCGCTGCACGCTCGAGCTGGGAGGAAAGTCGGCGGCCGTCGTGCTGGACGACATCGACCTCGGACTGACGGCCAAACGACTCACGCAGGCCGAGTGCATGCTGACCGGGCAGGTGTGCTCCTCTCTGACACGGATCGTCGTGTCCGACCATCGCCACGATGAGCTGGTGGATGCCCTCGTCAGTGAGTTCGCCCAGGTTCGTGTCGGGAATCAGTTCGATCCCGATTCGCAGATGGGCCCCCTGGCGGTGAGCCGCCAGCGTGACCGCGTGCTCGGATACGTCGAGAAGGGCGTGGCCGAGGGGGCGACGCTGGCCACCGGAGGCGGACGGCCCAAGCACCTCGAGAAGGGCTGGTTCGTCGAGCCCACCGTGTTCGGCAATGTGCAGAACTCCGACACCATTGCCCAAGAGGAGATCTTCGGGCCGGTGTTGAGCGTCATCCGGGCCAAGAACGAGCAGGACGCCGTGGCCATCGCGAATGACACCATCTACGGGCTGAATGCATCGGTGTTCACGAATGATGCCGACCGTGCCCGGGAAGTGGCCGCCCGGCTGCGGTCGGGGACGGTCGGGCACAATTCGTTCCGCACCGACTTCTCCATTGCCTTCGGCGGGTTCAAGCAGTCCGGTCTCGGCCGAGAGGGGGGCACCGAGGGGTTGCTCCCCTTCCTGGAGACGAAGACGGTGATTCTGGAAGAGCGGCCCTCCACCTATGGCCCTCCTGCATGAGCCTCCGGACCGGCATCGCCAGCCGGCCGGTGGCTGCCGCGCCGTCTGGGATCCAGCAGGACCAGAGCTAGTGGCCGACCCGGAGGAGGATTCTGCCTTCAACCACGTCGGCATCTGTGTCTCGGACCTCGAACGCTCCCGACGCTTCTACGAGGACGTGCTCCAGTTTCGATACTGGTGGGAGCTGGACATCCCCGACGAGGGATCGAGTCGACTGCTCCAACTGCCCCCGCCCCTGGGCACCAAGGCGGTCTACCTGACGCACGGTCGCTTCGTCCTCGAGCTCATCCACTTCGCCGATGCCCAGTCGCGCACAGGCCCACCTCGTGCCATGGATCATCCGGGACTCACCCACCTGTCCATCGCCGTGGCCGACCTCCCGTCGACACTGGAGAAGGTCACCGCCAATGGTGGCGAGATCCTGGGAGACACCGACATGGGGGGACTGGCCATCATGATCAAGGACCCCGATGGTCAACTCATCGAGCTGACCACCTTCCACTTCCATTCGATGCGTCCTCCGTGGCCCGACGACCAGTGAGCCGCTGGCGCTAATGGGGTCCGCCAGCCCCTATCCCGTGAAGAATGAGGTCCCACAAGTCTTCGGCCGGGTCTGAATCCTCGGTCCGGATGGAGGTGCCGCTGATGGTGGCGGAGAAGGTGTTGAACATGATTGCTTCGAGCACCGTCCCGGCGATGGCGCTGCGTCGGAGCCCGGGACGGAGGGCGTCGGCTGCGGCGGCGTCGTCCAGCACCTCGCCGAACAGCGACACCAGAGGGACGAAGGCCAGTGCGGCTTCGGTCGGGTAACTGGTGAGCAGTTGCTGGGCGAAGTCCACGAGCATCCAGGCATTGGGAATGTGCCCGGTGGACTCACCACCCGGGATGGGACGACAGAGCCGGTAGTACTCCACCACGAACCGATGGAGGCGTCGGAGAGGGTCCGCCTCCTCGGCGATCAGGTCGCGGAGGTACTCCGACGAGGAGCGAACCACATCCTCGAAGAGGGCCAGCAACAGCTCATGCTTGCCACCGAAGTACTGGTAGAACAGGCGCAGGGACTGTCCTGAGCGATCCACGACTTCTTGGACGGTGAAGTCCCGGCCCGGCTCTCCGTCGTTCATCAGCTCGAGGGCAGCATCCAGAAACCGCTGGAATCGGCCCTCAGCCCTTGCCCTCGCCGAATCGAGCGACCTCGACACCGCACGGTCACGTCGGCTCACCCCGGAGCCGGGCTTCACTGGTTCGGCCGTGGCCGCAGATTCCTGGTCGGTCATCAGGACCATCCTCTACCGGCGTCGACTCCAACGACCAACATTTCATACCCTCCAGGACCGTACGGCGCTGAGCGAACCGAGACCATCAGGGCACTGCAGGTCCGCCCTGGGTCCTGTCGTGCCCATCCAACAGTAGAATAGTGGCGGCCACACACCGGGCATCTTCCCGATCTCCTACCCCCCCGCGGACGCCTCGACCTGGGTCATCAGGCGGGCTGTTTCAGTCCCAAGAGGTCGAACATGTTGCCACCCATGATCTTCGCCACCGCCGCCTCGGGATAGAGGGCTGATACCTCTTCGGCCCATGCGAACGGTTCGGCCAACCCTTCGGGATGCGGGAAATCTGATCCGAAGAGGACGTGTTCTGGTGTCATGACGTCGATGAGTGCCTCGAGCGAATCCTCCCAGAACGGATTGATGTAGATGTTACGGAGAAATACGTCACGGGGATCCTCCATGAAGGCCTGTGGCATCTTCCCGTAGGTCTTCTCGAGCGCCTTCAGACAAGGCAGCGCCCAACTTCCGCCGTTCTCGACGCTCATGAGCTTGACCGTCGGGAATCGACTCAGCATGCCGTGACAGATCGCCGACGTCACCGTGTCGCTGATCGGCCGCCCAGTGTTGACGGCGTCGGTGAAGGGCCGGGGGGCGAATGGCTGCATGTCGCGGCCGTCACCCTCCCACTCATTGGCATGCCGCTGGTAGCCGGAATCCGACGCGTGCATGGCCACCAGAACCCCGGATTCAGCCACGACCTTCCAGAACGCATCGAACTCTGGGAGGAACGGGGACCTGGTCCCCCTTGTCCCGGCGACAGGGCCGGGCCTCAGCAACACGACCTTCGCACCGCGTTCCAGCACCCACTCCAGCTCCTCGACGCCGCGCTGGGGCAAGCACGGATTCACGACGGGCGTCGCGAAGATCCGGTGCTCGTAGTCGAACGTCCATTCGTCGTGAAGCCACTGGTTGAAGGCGTGGATGACCGTACAGGTCATGTCCGGGTCATCGAGCAGATTCACCTCGATGAGGCTCGCCAAGGTAGGGAACATGAGGGCGGCATCGATGCCGGATTCATCGAGGAGTGCCAGTCGGGGTCCCGCAGAGCGAAAGGCCTCGATGGCCCGCATGGGGGTTCCGGCGAACTCGCGTAGTGACTTACCTTCGGTGTTCTTACCTGCGAAGTACTCGGCAAAGGCACCGGGGCGGGCAACCACCTCGAAGGTGGGATTCGGGATGGACTCACTGATGTGATTGTTGATGGCGATCTTGGTCCGACCCTTCACCTCCACATACTTGACGAAGCCGTCATACTCCTTCGGAAGGTAACGCGTCAGCGCATCCTCGGTTTCGTAGAGGTGGTTGTCCGCGTCAAAAATCGGTCCTTCATATGTACTCATGAGTCCTCACTTCTGGGTCTGATAGCCACCCCTCCGTACTGGGACGCATCCCTTGGTGCGTCACTCGGGCGATCACGGCAGCAATGTCCCCGCTCCGCTCTGGCCGCCCGACCACGTGGGATTCCGGCCCAGCGGGACGGTCCCCATGTGCGGGTGGAGCCGACGGCCTCGAGGTCGATCTCGCTCACGTTCGCTCCAGACTCTCTGCGATCGATTATGCGACTTGCAGTGTAGGAGAGTCTTGTATCCGATGCAACGGACCTACCCGACACATCGAGCCAGCGCTCACGCCCTCGTGCGTCGACTCGCATTCGCCAAAATGTGCGACGGGCTGGTCCGATTGTCGAGCGACTGGTGCTGACCAGTGGAGCCTTGATCTGAGAATCTCGTTTGCGTTATTCGGGGAAAAGCGCTCGAGCCGCCTGCTCTCCGGTCGCCGGAGGGATGAGGCGAACCCAGCCTGGCGTGGCCGGGTCCGGACCCGGTCACGCCAAGAACCGAAGTTCAGCCGTCGCTCGACAGGAGTCGAATCGCCCTAGTCGGGCAGTTCTGGACGGCGGAGTGGACCTGATCCTCGTGGCCGGCGACGTCGCCGACGACGACAGCCACGCCATCGTCGTCGAGCTCGAACACCCCCGGGGCCCAGTACAGACAATTGCCTGAGCCCATGCAGGCGTCGCGGTCGATGAGTTCGATGCCGGGGCCGCGCTCCGCATCGGTGCCCCTCACCTCGTCGCCCATGGGGTCGACGTTAGCACTGCCGAATTCCGCCGAATGAGCGGTCACGACCGCTCGCAGTCGCGTCACCGGCCGCCGTCAAATGCTCAGCGTCAGCGACCCGATCTGGGGAGACCGAGACCACGCTCGGCAATGATGGATCGCTGCATCTCGCTGGTGCCTCCATAGATCGTCGTGACCGCGGCGTGCCGGAACAGGTGCTCCACCCAGCCATCCACCGGGGCTTCGTCGTCACCATGTTGGAGCACACCCTCGGCACCCAGCATGTCGACGAGCTCGGCGGCATCGGCGGTCATGGACTCGGCGTAGAAGAGTTTGTGCATCGAGCCCTCGACGCCGGGGAGCTTTCCACTGACGGCAACAAAGGACGTTCGATAGGCCAGCAGTTTGGCCACCTCGTTGTTCACCCGCATGACGGCGAGTCGTTCGCGAACGAGGGGGTCGTCGAGCACCCGGGTCCCATCAGCACGCCGAGTCCGCCCTGCCCACTCGACGGTCTGTTCCCACACCCGATCGGCTTCACTGAGACCGAAACCGCCCCGTTCGAAGGCCAGCGCTACCGTCATGACGGCCCAGCCACCGTCGATGTCCCCGATCCGGAAATGATCGCTGACCCGGACGTCGTTGTAGAAGGTGGCATTGGTTCGTTCGCCACCGACTGTGTGGACCGGTTGGATCTCGATGCCCGGGGTGTCCAGCGGGACCAGGAACATGGTGAGCCCCTTGTGCTTGGGGACGTCCAGGTTGGTTCGGGCCAGCAGGAACACGTAGTTGGCCTCATGGGCCAGTGTCGTGAACATCTTCTGCCCGTTGATGATCCACTCGTCCCCATCACGGATCGCCCGGGTCTTGATCGAGGCGACGTCGGATCCCGAATCCGGTTCGCTGTAGCCGAGCGACATGAGGATCTCGCCGGCCAGGGCGCGCGGCAAGAAGTCGCGCTTCTGCTCGTCGGTGGCGACCCGACGGATCGTCTGGCACACGATGAGGGACAACCCCATGCCGTCAGTGGGGGCTCCTGCCAGCCGCAACTCGTCGCGGAGGGCCGTCATCTCGTAGGGATCGCGCTCCTGTCCGCCGTACTCGGCCGGCCACGATGCGGCGATCCACCCTTGGCTCCCCAGGGCGCGGTAGAAGGCCTTGTTATGCATCGTTCCGGTCTCATGGGCCGTCTCGATGACATCAGCATCGAGATGCTGGTCGAGGAACTCACGCACCTCGGCTCGGAAGGCATCGCTCTTCGAGCCCAATCTGAAGTCCATCACTTCACCCCGACCGGGCCGAAGAGACTGTCGGCGAGCTGTGCGATGCCGCGCTTCGGGTCGCCAAGGGCCAATGGCCACGATTGGGCCCGGCGATAGTAGAGCTGGATGTCATATTCGAGGGTGAAGCCATACCCGCCATGCACGTGCAACGCCACATTGCTGGCGCGCCGAGCAGCACGGGTGGCGAAGATACATGCCATCCTGGCGAGCGACGAGAAGTCCTGGTCCTCGTGGTCCTCGGCCCAGGCGGCCTCACGCACCAATAGTCGGGCTCCGTCCACCAGCGTGGCCACATCGGCCAGGTCACGGGCGATCGATTGGAACGATCCAATCGGCACGCCGAACTGGTGGCGCTCCTTGGCATAGTTCACTCCGAGCGCCAGGGCCGCCTCACCCAGGCCCACCAGCGCGCCACTCGTGAGCACGCGCCATTCGTCGCGCGCCCGATCCAGAGCCCGGCCGGCGGTCAGTCCGGTGGCCAACACCGACCGCGCCGGGTCGCCGAGCGATCGGTCGGCCAGCGGTGAGCAGCCGAGATTCCTCTGCTCGCCTCCTTCGAGACGTTCGACCACGACGACGAGGTCATCGGCGTCGAGACCGATGACCATCGATGCGATCGATCCTGACGGGACCAGGGTGGCCACCCCGTTGGCTGCCGGGTGCAGTGCGACGGTGGCAATCGTCGCCGGCTCGGCCAGCATCACATCGAGGGCGCTGCGCCCGCGATCACCGATCGCCGCCAGCATCCGGGCGGCCACGGCACCATCGATCAGGGGCACCGGGGCCAGAAAGGCCCCCGTCTGCTCGCAGATCAGCTCGAGATCGAGGAGCGAGGCTCCTCCCCCGCCCAACTCCTCGGGGACCCCGATCGTGGGACCGGCCAGCTGGACGATGGCCGTCCACAGCGTTTGGTCGAACCCAGTCGATTCGCTGGCCCGCACGAGATCGGTCGAACAGCGGTCGGTGAGCAGGCCATGAAAGGCTTCAACAACCTGTTGTTGTTCTGTTGTGAGCTCTAAGTCCATGGTCGTATTCCTGCACTCGGTCAATGGATGACGCGCCGAACAGTGTGGAGGGTAGCCCAAAGAGCGGCGGGCACGCCCATGGATAATGGATGGTCGCTTGAGGAGGCTGCACCGGTCCGTTCGTACGCCATGAGCACGGGACCCGCTGTATAAAGAGGTCGGAACGAGACCGCAATTGGAGTGTGGAGCCATGGGTGAAGCAATCGAAGCGATGGAAATCCGGGTCGATGAACCGGTGCTCGAGGATCTGCGCGACCGTCTCTTCCGGACCCGCTTCCCCGACGAGATCGAGGGCATGGCATGGGATGGGGGGATTCCCATCAGCTACCTCCGTCAACTGGTCGGCTACTGGCTCGATACCTACGACTGGCGCGTTCACGAGGCGCGCCTGAACGAGTTCGCCCACCGCCGCACCACCGTTGACGGACAGTCGATTCATTTCATTCACGAACGATCGCCCCATCCTGGTGCCCTGCCGCTAGTGATCACCCATGGTTGGCCCGGCTCAATCGTGGAGTTCCTCGAGGTCATCCCACGGCTCACCGATCCTCCGGCCTTCGGCGGCCAGGCGGACGATGCATTCCATGTGGTGGCACCGTCGCTTCCTGGTTACGGATTCTCGCCACCGCCGATCAGCCGGGGTTGGGATGTGGCACGCATCGCCCGGACGTGGGCCGAGCTCATGGGCCGACTGGGCTACCGGCGTTACGTGGCTCAGGGAGGTGATTGGGGTGCCCAGGTCACCAGCCGAATTGCCGTGTTCGATCCCGAGCACTGTTCGGCCATCCACCTCAACATGCCGGTCGGGAGCCGACCGGACACCCCCGGGACACTGACCGAGGAGGAACAGGCGGATTTGGGCGACATGGCGAAATTCCAGCGCGCAGAGGCCGGTTACGCCAATGAACAGGGGACAAAGCCGCAGACGGTCGGGGTCGGGCTCAACGACTCGCCCGCCGGGCTTCTGGCATGGATCGTCGAGAAGTTCCGTTCCTGGAGTGACTGTGGTGGTGATCCTGAACACTGCTTCTCGAAGGACCAGTTGATCACCAACGTGATGATTTACTGGGTCACGCAGACCGCTACCTCGTCAGCCCGCCTCTACTGGGAGACGAACCAGAGCGGCATCCTGGTCGATCCGCTCCCGTTCATCGCCGCACCGACCGGCGTAGCCCGTTACCCCAAGGAAGTCTTGCGCTGGCCGCGGTCGTGGGTGGAGGAGCAGTACAACGTCACGCACTGGTCGGTCATGCCCAGGGGCGGTCACTTCGCCGCCATGGAGCAGCCTGCCCTGTTCAGCGACGACCTTCAGGCGTTCTTCCGGACCGTTCGGTAGGCGGGCAGGACGAACCCCCCGCTCGTCGGGGCTCCAGGGATGGCGGAACCATTGACCTCTTCTCGGCGGCATTCATTGGCCGCCATTCGATGTACCACCTAGGAGACAATCGACCCGTATCTTCCCACAATCTGGTGACAGCATTGCACTGTGGGATGACGTTTCCAGCCTCTCACTTGACGGTACACCGACCGCTCCCGTGCCCGGTATTTATCGGTTGTCGTCGCGACATCGACGAGGGAGCGCCGGTCGACTCAGCGCCAACGCTGGTCTGAGGACCGACGCCCCCTCGTTCCGAACTCCGGCTAGGACGCGCTGGCCGTCGAGGTGCCGGGAATGTCCTTCCCGCAGATCGGCTGCGAGGACACCGGGACGAAGCCGCTGGCCTGAGCCTTCATGAACCAGCTGCACGTCTGAGTGGGGTCATGCCCGAAGATCGTGGAGTAGTTGATCGACTGCGGCAGGAGCCCATTGGCGTTGTAGGACTTGAGGCCCCGGAGGTCCTTGATCACCGTTGCACGGGTCGGGTTGTTGCCGGCCAGCTGCAGGCCCTTGATCATGAGGTCTGCACCCGTCCATGCTTCGTACTGGCTGAAGGTCGGGAACTGGCTCTTCGTAAAGCCCGAGTACTTCTGCAGCGCGGCTGCCATCTGCTTTGTCCCGGCGTTGGGCAGGTCGTAGGGGCGGAAGAACGACAGGAAGTAGTCGCCCTGGAGGACGGACCATGCTGGCGACTTGATCACATCTGGCTCATAGCCGGTGGCAAAGGTCACGGCCTTGAGCTTGACCCCGGCTTGCTTGAGGGCCGTCGCCAACGCGTAGTTGGAGTTGTTGTCGAGTGCAGGCACCATCGCATTGATGTTGTGCTGCTTGGCGACCAGGGCTGCACTCGTGAAGTCGACTCCACCGAAGGGCACGGTGGTGTCGAGGACTCCGACCTTGCCCCCCGCGTGGGTGAACGACCTCGCCGTCTGGATTGCCGACCTGCTGGAGGACGGCGAGATGCTGTAGCCATATGAACCGAGGACCGTTCCTCCGTGCTGCTTGAGGAAGGCGCCCAAGAACGTGTTCACCGGGTACTTCGGGTTCAGGCTTCCCACGTCGGCTGCGAACATGTTCGTATACGGCTGCTCGCCCCACTCGGGACCGTCGTCATAGGTGCCGGTCACCGGGATGCCCTTCTGCTGCGGGTACTTCGCCGCCAGGAAGAACAGTGGGGTCTGGGAGACGATCCCGAATGCGCCCTTCGAGATCGCGCTCTGCACGGCAGTGGCGATCGACGACGGGTTCGTCTGGTCATCGATGACCAGGGGCACGAGTTTGTGACCGTTCACGCCACCTTCGGCATTCTGCAGCGCAATTCGGGCCTTGAATGCGGTCGGTGACGTGCCGTTCTGGGATGCGCCCTCTCCTGTGACGTCGGTGATGTACGCAATGGTGATGGGTGCCGACGACGCCGATGCCTGCTCGGTCGTCACGGCAATCGTGACGACGGGCAGGACTAGTGCGGCGGTCAACAAGACCTTTGCCATCGTCCGGATTACTGGCATTCTTCCTCCATGGTGATTGTGCGTGTGCACTGATTTGAATGTGGCGATCGCACGCCGATGCGACCGCGGCCGCTGACGTCCTCCCATCCCCCGTCCCCTCTTCCCCTTGCTCGCTTCACGTTCCTCACCGAATGGGCGAACCGCGACGACGGAGCGAACAACGAGCACGCTAACTAGCCCGTAGCAACAGTTGGTGTCGCGGCCTCCCCTTCTCCCAGATACCGGTCCAGGACCTCCTGGCCCGCCTCGGCGGCTGGTCCCGACCAACCCACCCGCCCCCGATTCAGGATCACGGCGCTGTCCGCCATGGCCAGGGCCCGGTGGACGAACTGCTCGCTCAACACGATGGTGATCCCGGAGCGTCGGGCCTCCTCGAGGCTCTCGAACACCGACTCAGTGATCAGCGGGGCTAGACCGAGTGACATCTCGTCGGCGATGACCAGCTTGGGGGAGACCGCCAGTGCCCGAGCCAGAGCCAGCATCTGCTGTTCACCCCCCGACAGGCTCCCGGCCCGCTGTGCTCTCCGCCGACCGAGGACGGGGAACCGTTCGACGGCACGTTCGATGGCCGTCGTGCGGTCGTGGCGCGCCTCTTGGGCCACCGCCATCTTCAGGTTGTCGATCACCGAGAGTCCCGGGAAGATGCCCCGGCCCTCGGGAATGTAGGTGAGGCCGAGCTTGCGCACCTTGTGTGCCGGCAAGCCCGTGATGTCGTGACCATCGAAGGTCACTCGACCCGCTGTCGGGGCCACCAGGCCCGAGACCGCCCGGGCCAGGGTGGATTTGCCCGCACCGTTGGCGCCGAGCACGGCGAGCACCGAGCCGGCCTCGACGTCGATCGACACGCCGAACAGCGCCTGGGACGCGCCGTAGCGGACGTCGAGGTCCGAGATACTGAGGAGGGACTTCGACACGGGTTCAGCCCCCCACCGGTGGAACGGGCTGTTCGGTGCTCGCGTCGGTGGCCGAGCGCTTGGCCGGTTCGCCGTCCCCGAGGTAGGCGGCCCGAACCGCCGGGTCATTGCGGATCTCCTCGGGGCTGCCCGTGGCGATGCGCTCCCCGAAGTCGAGGACCACGACCGAGTCGGACAGGGCCAGGACCGCGGCCACGTCGTGCTCGACGATGACCACCGAGAGGTCGTGTTCGTTGGTGGTGACGATGCGCTTGAACACCACCAGGAGGTTCTCCACCCCGGTTGCATCCAGCCCGGAGAGTGGCTCGTCGAGCAGGAGGACGTAGGGGTCGCTGGCCAGGGCCCGTCCCACCTCGACCAGGCGCACTACCCCGAGCGGCAGGGCCGCGACGGGAGCCTTGGCCACCCGGGTCAGCTTCAAGAGCTCGAGCAGGCCGTCCACGTGGTCGTCCTCATCCTTGCCCGCCGGCATGAGCGAGCGGGGGTCGAGCATGTCCCGCCACAGACGGCGGGGGGAGACCCGGGCACGATGGGCCAGCACGAGGTGCTCGCGTACGGTGAGCCCCAAAAACAGCTCGGGCTGTTGGAAGGTTCGGGCCATCCCCTTGGCCGCCCGCGATCGGACCGAGGCGTTGGTCACGTTCTCGCCCCGCAGCCGGACCGACCCACCACCCGGTCGCAAGAGCCCGGACAGCACGCCTAGCAGGGTCGACTTGCCCGCTCCGTTGGGCCCTACCAGGCCCACGATGTTGCCGGGCGGGACCTCGAGCGAGACCTTCGAGAGGGCTTTGAGGCCGCCGAAGCTGACCGAGATCTCACTGGCCTGGAGGGCAGGCGTTCCCGGTGTGATGGCCATGTCCGGTCGAACGCCGTGGGTAGCGGCAGCCATCACGAGGCCTGCTCGGCGATCAGGGGCGCGGCGTCGATCGGCTGGCCCTCGGTGGTAACCGGATCGGTGAGGCCAGTACCGCCCACCCGGGCCGGGCCCAGGTGCAGCACGAGACGGCGCAGCCGCCGACTCTGCTCGGCCAGGACACCGTCGGGATACCTGGCCGCGGAGATGGCCCCGAGGCCGAAGAGCACCGGCAGCACATTGGCCGTCCAGGTCGGAAGATAGGCCTGGCACAAGGCGGGGAGCATGACGAAGGTGAGGCCGGCCACCAGGGCCGCGGCGTTGGACCGCACCCCGATGGTGACCAGCACCGCCAGCCACACGATGCCGGCGAAGGTGGCGAACTCAGAGGGCTGGAACGTGGTCTGGGCGGTGGCGAGCAGACCACCCCCGACCCCGGCGATGCCGGCGGCCAGGGCACCGGCGATCACCTTCATCTGGACGACGCTGATGCCCGAGGTCCGGGCCCCCACCTCGCTCCACCGGGCGGCGTTGAGGGCGAGGCCGGTCGTCGACCTCCGGAGGTTGACGATGAACAGCGCCACCACGATGAAGGCCGCCAGGCACAGGTAGGAGAAGGCGGCATCCGACGAGGCGAAGCCCGGTCGGTTGAGGCTAAGCCCGAGACCCTGGTTCACGAAGCTCGGCAGGGTGAAGACCAGGTTCTCGATGAGCAGCCCGAAGGTCAGGGTCACCAGGGCTACATAGAGGTCACCGAGACGGATGGAGAGGAACCCCACGACCGCCCCCATGATGACGGCCACCAGACCCCCGGCGGCGATGGCAGCCAGGATGGGCCAGCCGTGGTTGTTGGCCAGCTGGGCCGTGGTGAGGGCCCCGGCACCGGCGAAGGTGATCTGGCACAGCCAGAGCATCCCGCCCTCTCCGGTCACCAGGGTCCAGGACAAGAAGATGACCCCGAAGGCGAAGGCCTGGGCCACGAGGCCCACCCAATAGCCGCCGAGGATCATGGGCAGAGCGGCGGCGATGACGATGAGGGCCACCGGCCCGGCGTACCTTGCGAACACGTTGAGAGAGGCCGTCTCGACCACGCTGGTGGTGGATCCGGCCAGTCGGCTCTCGCCCTGCGGGGTGATGGCCCGGTCGAGGGCCCCACCCCAGCCGTCGATCTCCCCCACCCGGCCCCGTCGGATCAGGTTGTAGACGAGGACCAGCGCGATCACAATGAAGGGCACGGCGTCGATGATCTCGCTGGTCCACTGGCTGGCCGGCGGGAGGTAGCGCTGGATGAGCGAGGTGGCGATCCCCATGAGGAGGGCCACCCCGACCGCGATGGGCAGGCTGGAGAGCCGGGCGGCGATGACCGCGGCGAACGTGGCGGCGATGAGCAGGGTGAAGTTGCCGGCGTCCAGACCGATCACCGGGGCGGCCAGCACGCCGGCCAGTCCGGCGAAGAACGTGCTGGTGGCCCACACCCCGACCGAGACCGCACCCGGGTTGGTGCCCGACAGGTCGGTCATGGCGGGCGAGTCGACCATGGCCCTCACCTTGAGGCCGATGTCGGTGAACCGCAGCACCGCGGCACCGGCCGCCACGGTGGCGACGACACAGACGTAGACGATGATCTGGTCGAGGGTGACCGGGACGCCCAGGAACTGGTACACGTGGACCGGCTGGGGGGCGAGGCCCGGGGCCTGCTGGATGGCTGCCGACCCGAAGATCAGGGTGGCCAGTGACGGGATGGCGACGGACAGGCCGATGGTCGCCACCACCTTGATCAGCGGCGAGGCCAGGCGCAGGTGGCGGAAGAGAACCGCATAGAGCAGGACCCCGAGGGCCGGGGCGGCGATCCCGATGGCGACGACGGCCGACTCCCAGATGGACCAGCCGTGCTGGGTGTGCAGGTAGTAGTAGAAGCGGGCGATGAAGTAGGCCAGCGAGCCAAAGGCGAAGTTCAGGATGCCCGACGATGTGTAGGTGATGACCAGACCAGCGGACGCGATGGCGTAGATGCCGCCCAGCACGAGTCCGGCGATCACGAACTGCAGCACCCTTCGCTCCCCTTTCTTGGCTGACCGGAGCCCCGCCTCTTGCGGCGGGGCTCCGGTCTAACCAATCACTCCCACTCCGTTGATCCGACCGCAGAGACTCCTGCTGTCACATCGCTGGATCCGTGCCCTGTTCTATTTGATCTTCAGCGGCTTGAGGGAGGTGACGTTCAAGGCCGACGAGATGCAGATTTCACCGGTCAACGTCCCGGGTACCTTGATGCCGTCACCGGTATCCCCCGTCACTGCGGCGCTGAGCTTGTACGCCACCGGCTCGACGTACGTGGACGGCGCCTTCTTGACGTAGCCCGGGCACTTCTTGGCCGGAGCTGCAGTGAGGACCGGTGTGCCCAGCGTCGTGGAGCTTCCCGAGAGCCAGACGATGGTGCCACCGCCGGCAAGTGTCGAAGAATCCACTGGCTGAGACCCTCCTCCCGTGACCCCTCCAGAGCATCCGCTGATGACCGTCGGGCCTGTCTCGGAGCCCGCCAGCGATGTACAGGTGATCTTCACTGCCGCACCCGCCTGGGTGGCGACCCCCAAGGTTAGCCCTGACACCGGAATGGCGATGGCCGCCACCGTGAGCAAAAGACGTCGCATACAGATTTCCCTTCTTTTTATCTCCGGGAACGGTCCCCACGGACCTCCCCCCCAACAGCGGAACACCGTATATCAGAAAAAGAGAGTTCGCTTGGTCACTTGGGAGCGCTCCATTTCCTTGTACTCAAGGAAATGATTTGGGATCCGGCCGGATTGTCGGTGGATTCGGGAGCGACACAGGCCGGCACCGGCACCCGAGCGCGGAGTCACCTTGTCACTCACGGAGCGGGGCAATTCCGCACCGGGGCAAGTACGGCCCGGTCATCCCGGGACGAGAGCTGCCCACCCCACGGCCAACCGCGCTGACTACCGCTGGTCATCGAGGTCTCCCCCTTCATCCGCTGTGCCGAGTTCGGTCGTGGCGGCAGTGTCCATCCCCCAGCGCTCCCCACTGGGCCCGGTCAGCTCAGCGCGCCTCTGGAGTCCGTTCGAGCGTGGACTTGATCCAGGTACCGATGTGTTCGTGGGCCAGATCCGCGGAAGGAAAGTCGAAGTTGATGAAGCCGTGGGGTTGGCCTGGGTAGCAGATCTCGTCGACGTCGACGCCGTCTTCACGCAGTCGGTCCGCATAGGCACGGCCCTCATCGCGAAGCATGTCGCAGCCACCGAGCACAACGAGCGCCGGTGGTAGTCCTCGCAGGGTCGGAGCCTGCAGAGGCGCTGCATACGGATCATCGTCCAGATCCCGCCCTCCGCTATAGGCGGCCCAGTACCGTTCTCCGGCCGTCCGACTGATGATGAGCCCGTCGAACTCCACCGTCGAGGGATGACGCAGCCTTCCCGCCACGCCCGGGTACATGAGCACCTGTCCGGCTGGAAGGGGTGCGTCCTGGTCGCGCAGCCGGAGCGACACGGCCGCAGCCAGGTTGCCACCGGCACTCTCCCCCGCCACCACAACTGCGGTCGGGGACACACCGAACCGTCCGGCATTGGCCTGGGCCCAGCGGGTCACCGACTCGCAGTCGTCGAGTCCCGCGGGATAGGGGTGCTCCGGGGCCAACCGGTAGCCGACCGACACCACGACAGCACCTGACCGGAAGGCCAGTTCGCGTGCCACGTTGTCCATGAGCCCGATGCTTCCGATGACAAAGCCGCCACCATGGAAGTAGACGACGAGCCCGTTGGGTGTGCCTTCCCCCCGGTAGATCCGGATGGGAACCTCTCCCACCTGCTCGTCAGCGATGTGGGCTACATCCCGGGTGGGTGGAAAGCCAACCGGGCCGCGAGCCAGCTCCAGCCACTCCGGTGACAGATTCTCGAACGGTGTCGCCCGTTCCGGATTGGCCGCCAACCAGTCGCTCACCCACGGGTCGAGCGCTCCCTCATCGGTCATCGTTCCAACCCCGGTCCGCAGCGGAGCTCACGGTCTGTGCGGCCCGGCATCACTCGCCGACCGGCGTGAACTCTACGTGCAGCTTGGTAAGGCCGCGCAGGATGAACGTCGGCATGTAGTGGTAGCGCCGCGCACCGGGAGGACCGTGCATGGCCTCATCGATGTGGATGTCGGCGGTCCGATCCAACAGCCGCTCCAGGCTGATCCGTGCCTCGGCCCGCGCCAGTGGCGATCCGGGGCAGGTGTGGATGCCGCGACCGAACGCCAGGTTGGTGCGTGCATTGGCCCGGTCGACCTGGAAGGTCTGGGGATCGTCGAAGTGCCGAGGATCGCGGTTGGCCCCGGCCGTGACGAGCATCACTGTGGTCCCAGCCGGGATGTCCACCCCGCCGATGGTGGTCGGGACCTTCGAAAGGCGGAAATCACCTTTCACCGGACTCTCCATCCGCAGCGTCTCCTCGATGAAGTTCGGGATCCGTTCCCGGTCCTCCCGCAGCATGTCCTGGAGGTCCGGCCGTTCGGCCAGGAGCAAGACCGCCGAGCTCAGCAGGCGGACCGTCGTCTCCTGTCCCGCCGCGAACAGGTTGGCGGCGATCCGGACAACATCGATGACCTCGGGCGTCGAACCGTCGCGATAGGTGGCGGTGGCCAATCCCGTGAGGACGTCCTCGCGGGGCTGGCGCCTCCGATCCTCCACATACTCGGTGAACCGCTGGTAGAGGTACTCGAGCGGGTTGAGCGCCAGCTCACCGCTGCCCGTGCTCCCTACCGCACCGGTGTGCCCCGATCCGTGGAGCAGTGTCTGCGCGAACTCGTCGTGATCCTCCTCCGGGACGCCCAGGAGATCGGCGATCACGAGCATGGCGAGCGGGGAGGCGAACTGGCTGATGAACTCACAACGGCCGTCGGCCAGGAACGTCTCGAGCTGGCGATCGGCGAGCTGCCACATGAACGCTTCGTTCTCCCGCAGTCGTTTGGGGGTGATCAGCCGCATCAACAGGGCGCGCTGATCCGTGTGGACCGGAGGGTCGAGCGTCGGGAGCTGGTCGCTCATGGGGAGTTCGTCCCGGTGCTTGTCGATGAGCCTGCCGACATCCTCGCCCTCGAGCGGAACAGGAAATCCGGGAAACGGGCCGGTCACCGACGTACACGACGAGAACGTCTCGGTGTCGTTGAAGATGGCGACCACCTCGTCGTAGCCAGTGACCATCACCACGTCGTGATGGGGCTCTCGACGCACCGGGCACTCCGACCGGAGCGCGTCGAAATAGGGATAGGGGTCGACCAGGAGTTCGTCGCCGCTGAAGAAGTCGAATTCGTCGATGTCGTTCACGCTACTCACCGTTGGGGGCTATGCCATTGTCTTCCGGAGAGAATAGTATTTCCTTTCTACGGGGGCGTCATCTCGGGGACTGGGTCCAATCCCAACCTCAGACGTCGAGGATCTGACCGACTCGTCTCTCGGGGCCCATCACCGCCCCGGTCGAGCCGATGGGCCGGATACGGTCGGTCCCGTCCATCCAGCTAGGAGCGATAGCCCATGGAACCGTCAGCATTCGTCGATCGTCCGGACTACCGCGTCGACATCCTGGCCCGCCGCAACCGGGTGACGGTGTCGGTTGGGGATGAAGTCCTCGCTGACAGTGAGCGGTGCCTGGTGGTCGACGAGCAAGACCACGGACTCGTCTTCTACTTCCACCCAGAGGACGTCCGACTCGATCTGTTCGGTCCCGACGAGCACACGACGCGGTGCCCATTCAAGGGAACGGCCACGTATCGCAGATACCTCGGGGCAGAGGACGTCCTGGTCTGGTCCTATGAGGACCCCTACCCCGAGGTGGCCCGACTGGCCGGCTATGTCGCCTTCTTCCAGGATTCCGTCCACCTCCGCGTCGGCACCGCCGACCCGGCGGTTTCCGGACGATGAATGGTGGCGGCCCGGCGTCCGGGTCATCCCTGGCCGGAATGCTCGAGATCTTCGACGTCCAGCCGATCGGACCGCTCCAGTTCGCAGGGGCGAGCGACGGAGGGGGACGCCGGGTTGTCGACGGCAGCCAGCTGCTCGCCCAGGCCATCGTGGCCACCTCCAAGACCTGCCCGCGCCACACGGTCCGGTCCGCCCACGCCGTGTTCTTTCGTACCGTCGACGACGAAGGTCCGCTCCGGTTCGACGTCGATGTCCTCCATGACGGTCGGACATTTGCCAGCGCCATCGTCACCGTCGTCCAGGACGACCGTCGCTGTGCCTCGATCACGGTCCTCTCAGATGTGGAACACCCCGATGTGGTCAGGCACGGGCCGGCCATGCCCCTGGTCGGCTCTCCCGAGGGTGCCATCCCGTGCCCCATGCCCATGGACGGACGCGAGGTGCGCCTAGATGGCGTCCGCGACGCCAATGACCCTGACGAGGTCGGCCCCCCGATCCTCGACGCGTGGCTCCGCTACTCCGTCGTGCCCGGGCAACCAGCGCTGGCCAAGGCGCTGATCGCCCATTTCACAGGGCATCTGTCCATCTCGACCACCATGCGGCCCCACCCAGGCGTCGGCACGGCAATGGCCCACCACAATCTCTCGACGGGAGTCATGGCCATCTCCGTGACCTTCCACGAACCGATGGGCTGGGACGGGTGGCTTCTCTACCACCACGAGAGTGCCCAGGTCGGGAGCGGGATGTCGTTCGTCCGGGGACAGGTCTTCACCGAAGACGGCCAGCTGCTGGCGTCGTTCTCCCAGGACGGGATGATCCGCGCCTTCGACGGGGATCTCATCGAAGGGGCCAAGCCCGTCGCTCAACGGCTCTGATCCTGATGGCCTGACCAAGACGAGTCGCCGCTGGGCAATCAACACTCAATCCAGGGGTTCCGCGGGCCGATGATCAACTGTGGACATTCGTCTGAGCCGACGACTGGTGCTCCGGGATGGCTGACACCATCGGCCCGGGATGGTGGCTGGCCTCGGACGGGCAGTGGTATCCACCGCACCTCCACCCCCAGGCGGTGAACCCATCTCCCGGTGCTGCCCTGCCGTCCATGGCCACGGCCAGCGCCTTCAGCGCTGCCCCCGGGACGTCGATGGGTGCCTACACCGGGACCGGGCTCCCCACGTTTGCCTCCTTCGATCCCGCGGGGCCACCCCCGACAGGCATGCCCCCGGCCGGCTTCGGGCCTCCCCCAGTGGCGAGCTTCGGGTCACCAATGGCCGCCGGCCCACGATGGGACTACCAGCCTCCGTCGACAAACGGGCTGGCCGTGGCCAGTCTCGTCTTGGCCATCGTGTCCCTGATCGGCTTGGGATCGATCCTCGGGATCATCTTCGGGTTCGTCGCTCGTGGACAGATCGGCCGGTCCAACGGGACCCAGAAGGGTGGCGGCCTGGCGCTGGCCGGCATCATCGTCGGCTTCGTCACCCTGGCGCTGGTGCTTGCCGCCATCGCCATCCCCACATTCCTCGGGGTCGAGGCGAGCAACGCCTCGGTGGTCCGCCTGTCACCGTCCCCGATCGCGCTGGGCACACCGGTCGAGGGGGGTCGGGCCCAGCCCGTCCCGTGGGTGTCGGGAACCGAACCCGTGAACACCACCCTGGCAGTCGTTCCCGGCGGGATGGAGATGACCATCGCCAGCGCCGAACAAGCCGAGTTCGCAGGCCTCCCACTCACCGCCCCGCTGAGCCAGGACATGCAACTGTCCGCCACCGTCGGCATCGCGACGGGCAGCCAGGCCAACGGCATCGGCCTCGGCTGCGTCACCCCGACCCGCACCGATCAGTTCGCCTTCTTCATCCATCAATCCGGGCTATGGCAGGTGGTCCACTACGCCAGTGCTGGGACCCGCGTGGTCGACGCAGGGGAGAGTCCCGCCATCCGCAGCACCGGCAGCAACGTCGTCACCATCGCCTGTGGTGCCGACTCGGGACAGCCCGACCGTACGGTGATCTCCTTCGAGGTCAACGGGGTGCCGGTGGCCACCGACCTGGTGAACGTGGCCTCCACGCAGTGGGCGCCCACGGTGCAGCTCTGCTCCTGTGCCAGCCCCGACACCGGCGCATTCCTCAACACCGCCTACTACACGGGCACTCCCGTCACCTGACCAGAACCGATTCAGATCATCACCCGAGGTCGCTCGAGGTCGCACCGGCCTGGCGCCGGCGACGACCAGCGGCAAGAGTGAATGGCGTGGAGACCGAACCTGGACTTGGCCGACTGTCCCGATCCCAACTGGCCGCGCTGGTCCCGGAGTACCTGCTGGCGGGCCACCTGATCGATCGCGCCAGCATGCCCCACCTGATCGGGCAGTTTGGGCGTGACGTGATGCGGGACATTGCCATCGAGGAGTGGATGGGGGCGAGCCCCGTCTACACCAAGCGGATCCAACAGGCGCTGGGTTTCGAGGGCGACTCGGTCGAGACGATCTTCAAGGGGATGCAGATCGACGTGGGAGCCCCGCCCCAGTTCATGGACTTCCGTTACCTCGTTGACGACCACGATCACGGCGAGTTCTGGCTCGACCACTGTGGTGCCCTCATGGACGTCGAGCCCATGGGTCCGGACTATGTGGTGGCCATGTGTCACGACATCGAGGACCCCACCTTCGAAGCCACCGCCACGGCCTCGAACGCCCTGGCCCAGGTCCGACCGGTCCACCGGCCGCCCCGGGTGCCGGCCGACCGATCTCCCCACTGCCACTGGACGGTGACGATTGCCGACACCCATGCCCCGCTGCCCGTCCCCGAGGAGGCGGTGGCCATGGCCGTCACCGGCGCCGCCCGCCTGGAGCTCGGTCCCATCGACACCTCTGAACCGGGGCTGAGCGACTACGCCGGCCCGCTCGTTGCCGACCTCCAATTTGCCGACTGGTCTGCCTCGGCCCTGCGGCGCATCGCCGAAGAGGTCTGTCTTCAGGGTCACCTGCTGGTTCTGGCCTTCCTCCGGGCCACCCGGAAGCGGACCGATGACGACGAGGCGGCCGTGGAGTTCGGACGCAAGCAATTCACCGGCGTGGCCGGGGTTGCCGCGGCCAGATTGCACGCCGCCCTCGGGCTCGGCCATTCCCTGGCCGACGTCGCGGACCTGGTGTCGCTCCACCCGGCCCTGCTTCCTCACGCCTACGTCGGCCGGACCTTGCGGTCCGGTGGCGTGTCGACCATCCGGATCGGACGGGACACCCCGGCGATGGCCGACGGCGCCTGGCCGTCGATGCTCGATGCCGACCACCTGGAACCGCTGGATGCCATCGTGCAGGCCGTGGACCGTCACTTTCGGTGCCAGACGGTCTCCGACGGCCGTGACGAGTTGGTGGTCGATGTGGTCCGGGACGATACCGAGGCACCTCTGGCCAACGAGGTCACACTCACACGGTTCAGCACCGGAGCCGAGTACGCCTTCGAGGACCGGGGCACTCCGGTGACGATCCGCCGGAGCTGAGCGGAACCTGGTTCGGCGACCGTCGGCCGACTCCTTCATCGCATCGACGGGGTCGGCCGATGCGTACAGGGTGCCCATCATCGCCGGGACAGCGGTCACCGGGGTGATCGGGTTCACGCCACCGCTCCACCCCGAACCGCGCTACCGGCCGATGGTTCGGGGCTTTCCCGGCCAGAGCCGGACCGGCGTCCCTCACCACCTTGACGGGGCTGCGGCCTCGGCGACGTATCTGTTAGTTGACACTTACGTTAGCAATTACTAAAGTAGGAGCATGGACACCGCGTTCAAAGCTCTGGCAGAACCCCGTCGTCGGGAGATCCTGCGGATGGTGTGGTCGACTGAGCTCCCAGCCACCCAGATCGCCGCCCAGTTCGCCGACGTCACTCGGTCGGCCGTCTCCCAGCATCTCGGCGTCCTCCGCGAGGCTGAGTTGGTGCTGGAACGGCGGGACGGCACCCGTCGGCTCTACCGGGCCAATCACACCGAGATGGCTCGGATCCGCCAGTTCCTCGACGAGTACTGGACCGGGAGCCTCGGGCGCTTGGCCCACCTGGTCGAGTCCACCGATCGCAGCACCGAACCCCCCCAGGAAAGGAATCACTGATGGCCGAACTGACGCACGAACTGGTGATGGACGCCGCGCCCTCCACCATCTTCCCGTACCTCACCGATCCGGCACTGCATGTGCAGTGGATGGGCACCTCCGCCGAGCTCGACCCTCGACCCGGTGGTGCCTACCGGGTGATGGTCCAAGGGCAGCACCCTTCGGTGGGTGAGTTCGTGGAGGTCGTGCCCGACCAGAAGGTGGTGTTCACCTTCGGCTGGGACGAGCCCGACCATCCCATCCCCGCCGGCTCCACCGAGGTCGAGATCACCCTGATCCCCGAAGGGGGCAAAACCCTGGTCCGCCTGGTCCACCGCGGATTGCCGGCCGATGCCGTCGAGGACCACACGAAGGGCTGGACCCACTATGTCGGGCGGCTGGACGTCGCCGCCACCGGAGGCCACGCCGGGCCCGACGTCGGCCTGGAAGCCAACTAGTTCGTCCTGGTCCCCCCCTCGGGGGGGACTATCGAGCGCTCAAGATGGCGTCGATCGCCGCCAACTCGTCGGCCGAGAACTCCAACCGGTCGATGGTGGCGACGTTCTGCTCCAGCTGGGCCAGGCTGCTCGCCCCGATGAGGGTGGAGGTCACCCGAGGGTCCCGCAGCGTCCAGGCCAGGGCCATCTGGGCCATTGACTGGCCGCGGTCGCGGGCCAGGTCGTTGAGTGAGCGGACCCGGTCGAGCACCTGCTCATCGAGTTGGCTCTCGTCCAGCGTCCCCGGTTGGCTGGCCCGGGAGCCCGCCGGCACTCCGGCCAGGTAGCGGTCGGTGAGCAGTCCCTGGGACAGGGGCGAGAACACGATGCAGCCCACCTCGAGGCGGCCGAAGGTGTCGAGCAGCCCGTGCTCGATCCAGCGGTTGAACATGGAGTACGGCGGCTGGTGGATGAGGAGCGGCGTGCCCAGCTGGTCGAGGATGTCGGCCGCCGCCACGGTCTGCTCCGGCGGGTAAGAGGAGATGCCGGCGTAGAGCGCCTTGCCCTGGCGCACCACGGAGTCCAACGCCCCCATGGTCTCCTCCAGGGGTGTCTCAGGGTCGAAGCGGTGCGAGTAGAAGATGTCGACGTAGTCGAGGCCGAGGCGCCCGAGGCTGGCATCCAGACTGGCGAGCAGGTATTTCCGCGACCCTCCGTCCCCGTAGGGCCCGGGCCACATGTCGTAGCCGGCCTTGGTCGAGATGATCAGCTCGTCGCGGTAGGGAGCGAGCGGACCGGTGAGCACCCTGCCGGCGCTGGTCTCAGCCGTGCCGTAGGGCGGGCCGTAGTTGTTGGCCAGGTCGAAATGGGTGACCCCGAGATCGAAGGCGCGGGTCAGCATGGCCTCGACCTCGTCGTCGGGTCGGGCCTCACCGAAGTTCTGCCACAAGCCCAGCGAGACCAGGGGGAGCTTCAGGCCGCTGCGACCGCACCGCCGGTAGGGGAGGTGGTCGTAGCGCTCGGACGACGGCTCGTAGGGCACAGCACCAACGTAGGCCAAAGCACCCTCGTGCGGCCGGGGCCCGCTCTTGATCCTTCGGACCGGTGAGCACCTCCTTCCGGTGGCTAAAGTGTCGCCGGACCGACAGGGCCGCCGGATGATCGACGAACCGGGGCCGGGTCGACCCGGGGGAGGAGCCGTCATGATCAATCTGCCAGAGGCCATGCCGGTCGCCGTCTACCGACAGCCCGGCCAGGTGGTGGTGGAAGAGCGGCCTGTGCCCCGCCCCGGATCCGGCGAGGTGCTGGTCGAGGTGGACCACTGCGGGATCTGCGGCACCGACATCCACATGCTCCTCGAGGGTTGGGGATCACCCGGACTGGTGGCCGGCCACGAGTTCAGTGGCACCATCGCCGGGCTGGGCGCCGGCGTCTCGGGCTGGACGGTCGGCCAGCCCGTGGTGGGAGGCACCTCCCCTCGATGCGGCCACTGCCGGCGATGTCTCGAGGGCAAGCCCTCGCAGTGCGAGCACCAGGGATCGATCGTCGGCGGGGGGCACGACGGCGCCTTTGCCCGGTACGTGCTGATCCGGGCCGAGGCACTCCTGGAACTGCCCTCCGGGCTCAGCCCGCGCCAGGCGGCCCTGGCCGAGCCGATGGCGGTGGCCCTCCACGGCATCACCCGATCGGGTGCGGCGCGAGGCGACCGCGTCATGGTGATCGGAGCTGGGCCGATCGGCGCCCTGTCCATCGCCGCACTTGTCTCGATGGGCATCGGACCGGTGATCGCTGTCGAGCCTGGCGAGCGGCGACGCCAACTGGCCAGGGATCTCGGCGCCGCCGAGGTCATCGAGCCCAGCGACCTCGAGACCTTTCCGGCCTGGGAGCCCGAACGGGCCGCCGAGCGAGCGGTACACGTCGTGCTCGAGTGCTCCGGCAAGAAAGACGCCATCGAAGTGGGCTTCCAGCAGCTCCGACGGGGCGGGACCCTGGCCCTGGTGGGTGCGGGCCTCGAGCACCCGTCGTTCGACCCCAACCGCTTCGTCCTCAATGAACTCCACGTGGTGGGCTCGTTCCTCTACGACCTCGGGGGCTTCGCCCAGGCACTCGACCTGCTGGCGTCACCGGGGTTCCCCACCGACCGGCTCATCGAGGCCGAAGACGTGCCCCTCGACCGCCTGTCCGATGCCCTGGCCGGCCTGGCGGAAGGCCGGTTCGCCGGCAAGGTGATGGTGGTGCCCCACCTGTCCGAAGGTGCGGTCGTCGGACATCCCGACAGGGAGGCATGATGGCCCATCCCTACTACCCGAGCGGCACGCCGCACTTCAACCACGTGGCCATGAGCATGCCCGCCGACCTCCTCGACGCGTCCAACCGGGCCGATATCTGCCGCTTCTGGAGCGAGGTCTTCGGATTCGAGGAGATGGAGGTGATGACCGAGGACCGCCGGCGCCTCATCCTGTCGTGCGTGCACTGGGACCAGTTCATCTTCCTCATCGCCGACGAGACTCCCATGCAGGCCCCCCGCATGGACCACTTCGGGCTGGCCGTCGGCTCGCTGGAGGAGCTCCAGGGGGTCCAGGACCGGGCCGCTGCCTACCGGGAGCACGACGACCGGGTCGACCTGATCGACCTCCATGTGGACGACCAGGAAGTGGTGCGGATCCACTCGGTGTACGTGCGCTACCTCCTGCCGATGATGTGTGAGCTGCAGTGGTGGGAGTTCCCCTCGTGACCCCGACCGTTCCCGGCGTCGTCGACCGGCCGGGTGGGCTCCAGGTCGGCGTCTTCGTCCCCCAGGGATGGAAGCTCGAGTACACCGGATGGACCGCGGCCGACGCCTGGTCCCGATCGGTCGAGTTGGCCCACCAGGCCGAGGCGCTCGGCTACGACCACCTCTGGGTGTACGACCACGTCGAGACGGTGCCCCGGCGGGAGCCGACCCACATGTTCGAGGCGTACACCATGTTGGCCGCCCTGTCTCAGGTGACCTCCCGGGTGGGGTTGGGGCAGCTGGTGACCTGCTCCTCGTACCGCAACGCCGGGCTGCTGGCCAAAGAGGCGGCCTGTGTCGACGTCTACTCCGGTGGCCGGCTGATCCTCGGGCTGGGTGCGGGGTGGTTCCACGAGGAGTACCACTCCTATGGCTACGAGTACCCCGCCGACCGGCAGCGCCTGGCCGTCCTCGACGAGACGCTCGAGGTGATCCGTCGGCTGTGGACCGAGGAGACGACGACCTTTGACGGTGAGCACCTGCACTTCGACGCGGCCTACTGCGACCCCAAGCCCATCCAGCAGCTCCCACCGGTGCTGGTGGGTGGCGGTGGGGAGCAGGTCACCCTCCGGATCGCCGCCCGGCGGGCCGACCTGACCAACTGGCAGGTCGGCTTGGACGCCTTCGTCCGCAAGTCCGGCCTGCTGGCCCGGTACTGCGAGGAGATCGGACGGCCCTTCGACGACATCACCCGCACCCACGGCCCCGACTGTCGGATCTTCGACACCGAGGCTGACACCCTGGCCTGGTGCAACTCCGACGGCGGGGGCGACCTGTGGGGTGGGACCCGGACCAGGCAGTACCTGGCCGACAACCTGGTCGGCACCGTGGAGCAGGTGACCGAGAAGGCCCAGGCCTTCGTGGATGCAGGCTGTCGGGGCCTCATCCTGTGGTTACGTGACTACCCGGCCGACGACACCCTGCGGCGGTTCATGTCCGAGGTGGTGCCGGCCCTCGTCGTCACCTGACGGGCAGGGTCACCGAGGACGGGACTCCTCGACGGCCGCCGGCTCGAGCTGCGCCGACCCCGCCGCCAGACCGCTGCGGGGAGCGATGATGCCGTCGATGAGTCCGTAGGCCACGGCCTCGTCCGGCGTCATGAAGTAGTCCCGGTCGATGTCCCGGGCCACCTCCTCGGCCGACTTGCCGCTGTGGTGGGCGATGATCTCGGCCATGCGCCGGGTCAGGGCGAGGACCTCTCGCAGCTGGATCTCCATGTCGCTGGGCGCGCCCCTGGCGCCGGCACTGCCCTGATGGATCATGATGCGGGCATTGGGCAAGGCCAGCCGCTTGCCGGGGGCGCCGCCGCTCAGGACCATGGCGGCGGCGGACATACCCATGCCGACGCAGATAGTCGACACGTCGGGCCGCACGTGCTGGATGACGTCGTAGATGGCCATCCCGGCATAGGCCATGCCGCCCGGTGAGTTGATGTACAAGAAGATGTCCTTCTCCGGCTCTGCGGCCTCCAGGTAGAGCATCTGGGAGATGATCAGGTTGGCCACCTGGTCGTCCACCTCCTGGCCCAGGAACACGATCCGTTCGCGGAGCAGGAGGGAGTAGATGTCGAAGGCCCGCTCCCCCCGGCTCGACTCTTCGATGACCGTGGGGATCAACGACTGGTACGCGTCCATGGGCATGCCTCCCGTGCGGTACCGGGGGACCGTCCAACCCGGCTACATCCTCCATGGTATCTCGACTATGAGATATCATGCCAGCGATAGCCTGAGGGCGACGACTGGTCGGCATGCCCGGTCGACCCCAACGACCGACGCGCGGTGAGGCAAGATGGACGAGCGGCGACACGACACGGTGTTCCCCGGATTCGACGACATGGCCCGGCGACGGCGGGCCTTGAGCGACGAGTTGGTGGAGCGGCGTCACGCCCTCGGGCTGTCCCAGACCCAGGTGGCGGCCAGGATGGGCACCTCCCAGTCCGCCGTCGCCCGCATCGAGACCGGGACCGCCGACGTCTTGCTGTCCACGGTCGAGCGGTACGCCACCGCGCTCGGCGGGCGTCTCGACTGGTCCTTGGGGGACCCTACGGAATGAGACCATCGGACAACGTGTCCCCGTTCCCATGGGGTGGCGACCAGGGACATGCCGACCCGGCCGACCTGCTGCGACGACAGCTGTTCGACCGACGGATCGTCCCGCTGACCGGTCGGCTCGACGAGCTCCAGGCCAACTCGGTGGTCTCTGCGCTGATGACCCTGGATGCCATCGGCGACGAGGCCGTGGAGTTGCGTCTCGACAGCGGGGAGGGAACCCTCGGTGCCGCGCTGACGGTGATGGACGTGGTCAGGCTGATGGGCGTCCCGGTGCGGGCGGTATGCGTCGGCCAGGCCACCGGTCCGTCCGTCGGCGTGCTGGCCGCGTGCCACCACCGGCTCGTGCTCCCCCACACCCGGCTCGGTCTGTTCGAGCCGGCCCTGGAGGTCAGCGGCACCGCCCTCCAGTTGGAGCACGCCGTGGCCGACCACGTCGGGCGGTGGAACTCGCTGCTGGCCCGGCTGGCCGAGGCGACCGGCCAGCCCGTCGACCGCATCCGCCAGGATGCTGCTCGGGGCCGCTTCCTCACCGCCGTCGAGGCCGTGGACTACGGGCTGGTCGACGAGATCGCCACCCCCGATGGCCGCCCCGTCCCGCTGCGGGAGGATCGGATCGGCTTCCGGCCCCGGTAGCGCCCGGGAGGTCAGGCAGGGACGTAGTCGAAGGTGTCGGGGTCGGGCCCCGTGCGCTCGTTGCGGTTCAGGGCGGTGATAGCGGCCATGTCGTCCCCGTCCAGGTCGAAGTCGAACAGCTCGAAGTTCTCCTGCATCCGTGACGGCGTCACCGACTTGGGGAAGACGATGTCCCCACGCTGGATGTGCCAGCGCAGCACCACCTGGGCCGCGGTCCGCCCCACCTTGGCGGCGATGGCACCGATGGCGGGATCACCCAGCACATTCCCCTGGGCGATGGGGGACCAGGCTTCGGTGGCGATGCCGTGCTCGGTGTCGTAGCGGCGCAGCTCGTCCTGGGCCAGGTAGGGGTGGATCTCGATCTGGTTGACGGCCGGTGCGGTGCCCGTCTCGGCCAGGAGGCGGTCGATGTGGTGGGACTGGAAGTTCGACAGTCCGATCGAGCGGGCCCGGCCCTCGCGTTGGAACTCGATGAGTGTCTGCCAGGTGGAGACGAAGTCCCCGCCGTACAGGGTCGGGAGCGGCCAGTGGATCAGGAAGAGGTCCACATAGTCGAAGCCCAACTCCTGCAGCGTGACATCAAACGCCTTCCGGGCATCGTCGGGAACGTGGTAGCCGTTGTTCAGCTTGCTGGTGACGAACACCTCGGAGCGGTCGAGACCCGATCGGGCCACGGCCTCGCCGACACCGCGCTCGTTCTTGTACATCTCTGCGGTGTCGATGTGGCGGTAGCCGATGTCGAGGGCCCTGGCCGTCACCTCGGCCGTGTCGGCCGGCGGGATCTGGAATACGCCGAAACCGAGCTGGGGAATGACGTGTCCGTCGTTGAGGGTGAGGTCGGGGACGGACCCCGTCCCCGATGTGGGCTGGCTCATAATCGGTGCTCCTTGCTCGCTCGTCTTGCTGTCTCACAGTGCTTCGCAGTCATGGCCCCACGGTCGGCCCGCGCTCATCCTGGAGGTGGCCCCTCCGCTCCGGAGGCCCGGCCGACCGTCCACCCCAGGTGCTACCCCCGTCACCGCCGATCAACCGCCACTATTGCCGCAACCTACCCGAGCAGGTCGCCGACGGCCCGCTCGATGCACCAGGCCGTGTCCTGGAGGGCCCTGTCCCGGCCGAACCGCCCGGTCAGCGACACCACCGACACCCCGGCGGCCTGGGCGGCACGAGAAGCCTCATCGCTGACCTGCCCGGCGATCACCGCCGCCGGCACACCACAGGCGGCCGCGTCACGCATCACCGAGCCCACCACCTTGCCCAGGAGCGACGTGGCGTCGAACGCACCCTCACCGGTCACCACCAGCCGGCAGTGGCGGAGGGCGTCGGCGAACCCGAGGAGTTCGGTCACCACCGCATAGCCGGACCGGAGACTTCCGCCGAGGGCAACGATGCCTCCCCCCAGCCCGCCAGCGGCCCCGGTGCCGGCGATAGCCCGGACGTCGACGCCGTAGTGCTGCTCGTACCAGAGGGCCGCCTCGTCGAGCCGGTGCTCGAGCTCGCGCACCTGGGCCGGATCAGCCCCCTTCTGAGGCCCGAAGCGTGCGGCCGCCTGACGGAAGCCCACATCCACATCGCAGGCTCCCAGCAGCTCCACGCCGCCGAGCCCGCCCTCCTCCTCGATGGCCGACACCGCCCCACGGCCCCCATCGGTGGTGGCCGAACCGCCCAGCCCGACCACCACGGTCCGCCGCCCCGGGGCCCCAATGGGTCCGGGCTGGGTTGGCGCGGACATGGACCGGGCCGCGGCGGCGATGAGCTGGCCGGTGCCCCGGGTCGACGCCCTCACCGGATTGTTGCCCGTTGCCCCCCCGGCCAGGACCAGGCCCGACGCCTGGGCCATCTCGACCACGGCGACGTCGCCGATGCGGAGCCACTGTGCCTCCACCAGGGCGCCGAGCGGGCCCTCCACCTCAACGGCCTCACGCACCCCACCCAATCCATCCAAGGCGTCGAGTAGGCCCTCACCGCCGTCGGCCAGGGGCATCAGCCGGGTGGACCATCCGGCAGATGCACCACCCCGGGCAATGGCCTCGGCTACCTCGTGGGCGGTGGCAGTGCCTCGGAACTTGTCCGGCGCGGCCAGCAGCACGGGTGCGGGCTCACCTCCACCGGTCACGATCGGTCCTGCCCGCACCGAACTGCATTCGGCCGGTGCCACCACGGTAGGTCCACACCCTTGTCATAGCCGCCCAATACTGGCCCCCGCACCGGCGCTGACTTTCCCTCGGGTCCATTCCCGGCACCGGGACCCACTCCCACCACCCCGAGGTGCCAACTGCACGTGGACGAGCCGCCAAGGGTGGGGACCCGTCCACGGCCACTAACAGACTCATATCGGACGCCCGCATGGACGACGACTGGAGCGCGAATCAGCTCGCCGACTTGTCCAGCTTCTGCATCCACGACCGGAGTCCGGCGGCGTCGACGGCACCGATCGTGTGCCCGAGTACCTTGCCGTGCGAATCGATGAAAAAGGTCTGGGGCAGGCCGTTGAGGCCGTAGAGGCCACTGGTCACTCGAAACGTTTGGTCGACGCCCACCGGATAATTGATCCCGGTCTTCTGCACAAAACTGAGTGCGTCGGCCGGTGGGTCGTTCACATCGATGCCGACAAAGCGGACCGGGCCAGCCTTGGCCTCTTCGACGGCGGCCGCTCGCGCCAGCAGCGGGGTCTCTTTCTGGCACGGAGTGCACCAGGAAGCAAAGAAATTGAGAATGACGGGATGATGGACGTTCTTGCCCAGGGCGTCGAGATCAACGAGAGCCGCCCCAGTGAGGGGAGGCAACGAGAATTCTGGAGCTTGGCTACCGATAGGTACCACCGGCCCGGCCGAACCTTTGCTCGAGTGCGGCCTGAGGCCCACGAACAAGACAATGACCAGCGCGATGGCGATGGCTGATCCGATTGCCAACGTCCGGATCAACCCGGGCCTCCGGGGTGCCGCGGGCCCGGGCATTATCGGGGGCAGGACCTCACCTCCCGAGCCACCGGACCCTGGCCCGGTGTCGGAGTCTCGGGAGGACCGTGCGCCGACCGCCCCCTCGACGGCCGGATCCTCGCCGCCACCCGGGTTGGGGTCGGTACCCGTCGGCTTTGGCACCTCCAACGAGTCATCGGCACCCATCGAGACTCGCCCGAGGACCGTCACCGGGATATCGCCACTCAGCGGGCTAGCGAGGCAAATCGTTGTGAGGAGGCCAGCACAGACTCATGCGAACAGCACCATGACCAGTGCCAGCACGCAGGTGGAGATGGCGATCCACACGGCGAAGACCCGATTCACACGCACCTGGTACCAGTGGCCGCCGTCGTACTTCCCCTTACGGGCACGGTTCCACACTGCGAAGATCAGGAACGACAGGAGCAACAGGTGGCCCAGGGTCGAGCCCATGAAGTAGATAAAGGTCGAAGCGTAGGTACCGTCGATGGTGGTGAACGGCAACTTTCCGAACTGCAGGCACTGCACGACCACGGCAGCCAAGAGGAACACGAGGGCGAGTGTCGCAAAACCGCTGATGACACCTCGCTTGTCCTGTTTGCGGGATGCCACCTCGACTCGCCAGACGAACAGCGCTCCGATCACGGTGAGGCCGGCGATGGTCAAGGTGTACGCGGGGTTGGCTTTGGTGACTTCGGCGATGATCGGATTACCCAACCCATCGGTGCAGGGATTCGCCTTGGTGCAGTCGACGCCTCGCCACAAGCCGTTCGTGTTGAGCGCCCGCAGATAGAACCAGAAGAACAGCTCCATCAATAGGAACACCAGGTCCCCACCGATGAACAGCCACACTGCTAACCGCTCTTTGAAGTGCCGCTGTTCCCGGCTCTCGTGGTGACCGGCGACGGCTTCGATACTGCGACCGTCGTCTTGAGGATCCTCTTGAGGCTCCTCCTGCTCGGTAGTGGTGACGGTCACAGAACCTCACCACCGGTCACCGGACGGTCGCTCGAGAGGGTCGGCACCAGTTCTCGATCAGGGTCCGGGATCTCCACCCCGGGCTCTCCGGGCTCGGGCTCACCGAATCCGTACGGGTCGGACACCACCACCGGATCGACCAGGAAGTTCACCAAGGGCACCGGTGTGGGCACCTTCCACTCGAGGGACTTCGCATGCCAGGGATTGGCCGGGGCAGGCTTGCCACGACGCCAGCTGTCGATCAAGCAGTAGAGCAGGACGAGGAACCCGATCATCAACGAGTAGCCGCCCACACTGGTCATCTCGTTGGCATGCAGGAAGGTCGGGTCGTAGTAGGCCACCCGACGAGGCATACCCTGGAACCCCTCCCAGAACTGACCGAAATAGGTGACCTGGATGGCGATGGCGATGATCCAAAAGGCCGTCTTGCCGATGCGCTCGTTCAGCATCTTCCCGCTGATCTTGGGGAACCAATAACATAGACCGGCCACAGCGGCGATCATCGCCCCACCCAGCAATGTGTAGTGGAAATGGGCGGTCACGAACATGTCGCCGTGGAAGAAATTGTCGGCTGGGACGTCCGAGAGATAGATCCCGGTCACCCCACCGATGATGAAGTTCCACAAAAAGAGGTAGACGAAGTACATCGGTAGTCGGGTCCAGATACTCCCCTTCCAAATGGTCCCGATGATGCACAGGAAGATGATCCCGGTCGGTATGGAGATCAGCTCGGTCGTGACCATGAAGGGCCCGGCCAGGTCAGGAGCCCAGCCGGTGGTGAACATGTGGTGGGCCCACACCATCAGCGAGAGGGCGGCCACCGCCGTAAACGCGGCGATCGTCACCTTGTAGCCGAAGAGCGGCTTCCTGGCGAAGGTGCTGGCTACTTCCAGCATGGCCCCCACCGGCGGGATGAGGATGATGTACACCTCGGGGTGCCCGAAGATCCAGAACGCGTTCTCCCACAGCCAGCCAGTTCCACCCTGAGCGGCCACGAAGAACGACGTACCGGTGACCCGGTCGGTGATCATGGCGGTGAAGGCGATGAGAAGGGCCGGCATGGCGTAGATGCTGAGGGCGGCCCCGACCATCGAGGCCCAGGTGAAGATGGGCAGCCGGCCGAGGGTCATTCCCTTGGCCCGCATGGTGAAGATGGTCACGATGGTGTTGATTCCGGCGACCGTCACCGAGATCACGAACACGATCATGGTCATGGAGAAGGCGTCCATGGCGGCCGGTGCCTGGACCGACAGGGGCGCGTAGGTCGTCCAGCCGGCGTCTACCCCACCGAGGAAGAACGTGGCCAGCAGGGGTGGCACGGCGGAGACCACGACCCAGAAGGACATGGCGTTGAGCCTCGGAAAGGCCATGTCCTTCGCACCGATCATGATCGGCATGATGAAGTTGGTGAACGGACCGGTCACCATGATGATGGTGGCGATGATCATGACCATCCCGTGGACGGAGACGATGGCGTTATAGGAGTTCGGTGAGAGGAATGACGAGTGGGGTGTGATGAGCTGGGTGCGGATCATCATCGCCAGGGTGCCCCCGACGGCAAACAGCACGATCACCAGTACCAGATATTGGGTTCCGACTACTTTGTGATCGGTGCAGAACTTCCAGTAACGCCTCTTTCCTTGGGTCACACCGGCGGCGTAAAGCTCGTCCTCGTAGCTCTGATCGTGCCCGAGCAGCCAGCGAATGGGAGCGTTGAACGTGCCGACGCCGGTGTTGAAGCCAATGACCCATCCGACCATGGTCACTGTCACCACCATGTCGGAGCCCCAGTTGGAGCCCTGCAGCAACTTGTGGGACACGATCCAGCCGATGAACCCGAAGACGATGCCTGCGATAAGTCCGGTCAACGCGTTCTGTCGCCGGTAGAGGCCTCCGGCAGCCTTGGTGAGCGGCGTGTCTTCGAGTAGGACGTGAGGCGCTTCGGCAATCGTCACGATTGACCCCTTTCACTACCGCTGCCGGTCGGGATGGAGCCCGGGTTCTTCACACTGTGGAGGAGATCCATGACCGGCTTGTTCGGGGAACTCATTGGGACACCGTGACGTTCGCTGCATGGGCAGCCCTAACAGCCGGGACACCATGACTGTGCAACCATGCGGCGAATCTCTGGGGTGTCACCACCGACCCGGATGCGTACATCAGCGAGTGGTACAGGCCGCACAGCTGACTGCAGCGCACGGTGAAACCGCCGAGCTTGTTCGGCGTGGCCTGAATCACCGTCACGGTGTTGGGATTGGCATCTACCTGCACCCCGAGGGCAGCCGGCCAGAAGCCGTGCGTGACGTCCACCGACGTCACGTTGAACTGCACCGGGCGGTTGACAGGCAGGACGAGCGAACGGGTCTCGACGTTGCCGGCCCCCGGGTAGGTGAAGGTCCACAGCCACTGCTGCCCGGTCACGTTTACCTGGAGGGTGTCGGGGTGTGTGTTCTGCTCGGCGGTGAACTCACCCAGCCCCCAAACCAAGAGGACGATGACCAGTGCCGCAGAGATCCCGACCCACAGGGCCGTCATAGGGGCGTCTCCACGGAGTGGCGGTCCGTCCGGCGGCGGCTCGTCACTCTTACCGAAGCCGCGAGCCTTCCAGCCCACGAGGCTGTAGAGGCCGACGGCGTACACGAATGCTGCAACTGGCGCGGCCAGGACGGTGAACAGCACGATGGTCTGCCAGACCTTCGTCCCCTGGTCCGACAGCATGTTGGGCAGGAGGTGATGGGGGGCGTATGCGCCGATCAGTACACCTACGGCCGTCATGGCCAGCCAGATCATAAAGATCTTCCCACCGGCTCGGGCGAAGAACGGCTTCAGCTCCGGTGCCGGATCGGCGCCCTCGTCGTCTACTGCGTGATCCTCAGACGACATTGATGAATCCCGACATGAAGCCGAAGGCTGACATGGGGCCTCCGAAGCTGGCGAGTTGGGTGCCACAAGGGAACTCGCAGTTCCAGGCGTACTTACCCTTGGAGCCGGACACGAAGGTGAACTTCACGGTCTCGTACTGGCCGTTGTCCGTCTGGCTGTCCCCGGGGACAGCGGGAAATGGCACGCTCAGGAAGAACCCCGGATCGGTCCCGGGGACCCCTCGCACCGTGAAGGTATGGCCCGTGTTGTTGGGGTCGATGGCGTGGACCACCTTTCCGTTGACGGTGGCCACGTTGCCCACAGTGCCCCGAACGGTTGCGAACCATGGATTATTGAGGGCGCCACCCGAGTCGTACTGGCGGACCGTCACCGTGACCAGTGCATGGGCGGGTACTTGGAACACGTTCGTGGGCCCGTATGCCGGCCAGCCAGGGTTACCGCCCGGATGGATCGGCTTTCCGTTGACCATGCCGGTCGAGTCCGGATAGGTGTTGAAGGCCAGGGTCACGTGCTGGAGAGTCTGTCCGTTCACCGTCACCGAGCCGGTCGGCGTTGCCACCAGCGTTCCGGCCGGGGACTTGTAGAACTGGGCGTGGAACAGGAGGGCCACAATTCCAATCGCCACTGCTGCGATCACGAACGTCAGAACGAGACCGAATGGGCTGGGCTTACGTTGCTCATGAGTCTCGGAGGCTTTCGCAGCCGGAGGCTCACCAGACGTCACAGCCCCTCCAGTTTCTGGGATCTCAGTCACATATCACCCCCCGAGATCAAAAATCCACGGCGATCCACGGCGATAGCCGCGCATTCGAATTATTTGAACCATAGCGAGTCGGACCGCATTTGTCACGGACACTTTTCACGACGCAAATTCCGACGTGCACCACGCACCTCGGACGGCGCCCCGAGGTCTCAATTGACGCTGGCCTCGGGCGATGCAGACCCTACCGACCCGAAGACTCCTGGAGTCACGAGGAGTTCCTGGCTCAGCGTCGGCCAAGCCGATACCGGCACTGGGCCAGGTATCACCCCCGAGTGAGCGTCTGAGCCTGGGTTGGTTTGGCGCTCTGGCGGGTAGGTCACGGGTGACGCCCGACGGTCGGGCGCCGCCATGTCGGCCCGAAGTGGGTCGTCAGTTTCGGAGAGAGAGGATCCGGTGAATACCCAGATCGAGGTCACAGTGTTCGAGCCAGGGATCTATGAGGTCAAGGCAGTCCAGGGTCAGGTGGTGACGCTCCATAGGTTGGCGGTCGATGCCGAGTTCCTCGACCGGATCGGCTTGCCGAACACGGACGCGACCTCCGTTGTCCCCGCAGTGTGCAGCATTCTGCTGGAACACGAAGCCCTGACCGCCCTCCCGGGCGATTCAACACTCCAGCAGCTCGTGGGGCAGTACCCCTACCTGACCACTGAGCTTCAGGAGCGACTGCTCCCGGGACTGCACCAGGACCGTCCGGTCGGCTCGGTGCGCATTGCGCCCGTACCAGCCGAGGACCGCCCTACGCACACCTGACCCCAGGCCACGGCTACCCCCAAGCGTTCCCGAGGGCGTGGCAACGCCGGTACCGTTGGATCCATGGGCCCGAGGTCATCCAGTCGAGCAGGCGCCCCATGACGAGGCGATCGGTACCGGACGAACGGTGGGGGCGAGATGGAGCGTGACGGTTCGACGCTCTGGTTCGCCAAGAAGGAGGGGGGGCTCCGCATCGCCCCGCTGACCTGGCAAGGCCGTGCCGCCACCGCCTTGTACTGCTTTTTGGTACTGGTTGCGGCCTTTACCTATTCGAAGCTCCTGCTCACCGTGTTCGTCGTGGTGTTCTACACCGTCGTGTTCGGCCTGGTGGTGGTGTACAAGTCGGACCTCATGGACGACTGGCCGCCGGGATCCTGACGATCGGATGCGGGCAGGCGTGCGGACTCCCGATCGGGCAAACACGGCCTGGACTGGCGCCCCTAGTTGTCAGACCGAGCGAGATCGAATGCGTCGACGCAGCCTGCGATCCACTCTGTCGGGTTGTCGTGAGTGGGTCGGCCACCGGGCCCGACCTGTTCGTTCCTGCAGGCCTGCCCAGCCGTGAGGTTCGAGTAGGCCGAATAGGCAGACCCACCGGCCGAGTACCCGTCGCGATAGGACTGGCTCTCGCCGGCCAACGAGGCGAACAGGGAGACGACCACGGCGATGGCGGCGATGGCCACGACCAGGCCGGCGGCTATGACGATCCGTCGACGACTTCGCCGATTGGCCCAAAGCCGGTGGAGCGTCTGGGTCGCCCGGGCGCCAGAGCTTGCCGATTCGACCGAGCGGCCTTCAGGCTGTGGGTCGCCGACCATCGCTCCCCTTCCTGGTCGATCCGCTGGTCACGTCGATGGTACCAATCAGTGGGCGTCAAGGACGCGGCCCACACCGCGGCCTTGGTGATGGTCGAATGCCATCCGACCCTACTGATCTCGCCGTGTCGGCGGTAGGGTATCGATAGTGGAACCTGTCGAGTCCGGTCATGTTTCCGCCGTACCGGAGCCGGTCCGGTTGACGGGGAAGGATGCGTTCTGGCTCCACTTCACGCTGGGCGCCGGGCTTACCCTCTGCCTCGGAGCGTTCACCTTCGAGCTGTGGCGTGCGCTGGACGGGCACACCTTCAGCTGGATGTACGTGTTCGAGTGGCCGTTGTTCGCGGCGTTCGCCATCTATATGTGGTGGAACCTCCTGCACGGACACGACCGCGTGCGTCGGCCGGCGGGCGCATCACCTACGGACCCGAGATCAACCGCTCCCGATGAGGACCTCGAGGCCTGGAATCGGTACGTTCGCCTCGTGAATGCCGACGACGAAACCCGGCAATAGCCGCGCCCTTCGTCACACCCGACCGAGGACGCGCTCAAACGAGGCGGAGATCCCACCGTCCTGTCCATAGATGCGATAGCCCACGTAGACCAGCGCCGGTATGGCCCAGAAGTCTCCGCAGATCCAGAGGATGCCTGCCGCATACCGTTGATCCCTCAGGGCGCCTACCGGGCCGTCCATGCTCACATTCATCGAATACCAGGGTGCCTTGGTGAAGATGGACAGGGCCATGGCCAAGATCAGCATCTCGAAGGCGGTCACCACGATCGCGCCGATCTGGATTCGTGTTGAGCCTCGCGGTCCCCATGGGTGGGACGGCAGGATGATGCGCCAGAACAGCAGGCCGACAATCACAAAGCTGGGAGCCATCAGCCAGTTCATCACCCAGTTGTGGTCCGCCGACCAGTCAAAGACAGCGGGGAGGTGCCAGAACACCATCACACCGTTGAACAGGATGATGGCCACAACGGGATTGGACAACGCTGCCCAGGATCTCCGCAGCCAGACCGTCGAGGACGAGCGATAGTACCAACGGAGCAGAGTTCGCCGCTGATCGATGGGGAGGGCGAAGAGGAGGGGCACCCAGGGAGCGCCGACGATCAAGAGGGGTGGAATGTAGAACATCTCCAGGATGTGCAGGACCATGTGGATGCTCAGCCGTGGCATCGCCCACCGCTCCAGTGGACCCGACGCCACCAAGATGAGCCCGAGCAGTCCGGCGTAGAAGACCAAACTGCGCCGACGTGTGGTGCGGCGATGCTCTGGGGTCTGTCGGTGGGCAAGCCAGCGCAGACCCATCTCGTGGCCGATGCCGACCGCCAGCGCCACGAGAGCAATCGGCGTCACTTGCCAATACGGTGGGAGCTGCATCTGACCGTCCTTCTGCGACCGCCATGAGGCTATCCCGCTCTCGTCGTCGTCGGGTCAGCTTTGCCTCCCGCCACCCGAGGCGGCCCGGCCCGGCGGGCCTTCCGGCGCCTCGAACCGATCAATCCCGCAGACGGTAGGGTTGAGGCCGTGCACTCAGGCGCAGGCTACGTTCAGCGCTACCGCACCTTCCTGCGCCCACCCCCGACCGGGGGGCCAGACAGAGGCGGGGAGGGATACCTGCCCGCGTGTCGGCCCTCGTCGAGACCGTCCCACCGCAGCCAGGCGGGGGCGGCGCGGCGGCCTCCCGCCGGACGGCGGCCCTAGGCGGGGCGGGGAGGGATCGCCGCCGTGGACCCATTCAGCTGGCATTTTCACCCGTTCACCTGGGCAATCCTGCTCGCTGGCGTAGCGATCGTCATCCTCGGACACCGAAGACTCATGCGGTCGAGTGAGCGACCCATTCGCTGGTCCCGGCATCAGATCGAGTTCTTCGCCGGAGCCTGCGGCGCCATGGTGCTGGCCCTCACGTGGCCGGTCGCCGACTTGGCAGCCCACTGGTCGCTCACGGCGCTGGTCACCCAGCGCCTGATCCTGGTGCTGGCCGTCGCCCCCATGCTCCTGCTCGGACTGCCACATGACATCCTCGAGTGGATCAGCCACCCGTCCATCGTGGACGGCTTGCTGATCCGTCTACGACGGCCTCCGGTGGCGATCGTCACCGTGACCGTCCTCCTGGTTGGTCCGATGGCGCCGCAATTGGTACGAGCCCAGGCGATGTCACCGTGGGTGCGGGGCCTGCTCTTTTTGGCCACCCTGATCGCCGGACTGGTGCTCTGGCTCCCCGTGTTGAGCCGCGTCCCGGGCATCCCGCGGTTGAAGCCGATGGTCCGGTTCGGCTACCTCGCCGCTCAGGGAATCGTTCCAGCGTTCTTGTCCTTCGCGTTGATCCTGGCGCCGCGTCCGCTCTACGCGACATTCGCCCGATCGCACCAGGCCATCGGCCTCCGTCCCCTCAACGACCAGCAGATCGCCGGATTTGCCTCCAAGTTGGCCATGCTGCTCGTCCTGCTCACGGTCGGAACTGTGTTCCTGCTGCGGACCGATGAGGACTTGAGCTCCGAGGATCCACTCGTGTGGGCCGATGTCCAGCGGCAGTTCGAACGTGCGGACCGGTCCGGTGGAGGAGCTCGGCCTGCCACAGCGGAGACCACGCCAGGATTGCCACGCTGAGTCTCCATCCCCGGCCCCGGGTCCCGGTGGGTTCAGCCGGACGAGCCGTAGGGAATGTCCACCTGCAATCTCTGGATTCGGACCCATCTAGTCCCACCCAAGCCGAAGACCGACAGCGTAGAACCGGTAGGCACGAGGGCGTCATAGCTTCCAGCGGGGACGGCCGTCACCGAGGTGGTGCCGGCCGGGAGTGACGGCAGGGACTTCCAGTGTGATCCCGACGGGTCGAGCGCCCACGCCGAGGGAGGGGTGCCCCCGCTCCGAGTGGTGACCACGAAGCCTCCCGCTGCGCTCACCGCGGTCGAACGCAGTGAGGCGCCGCCGAGCGAGAGCCCGCCCGAGATCGTCCAGGGGCCGAGTCCCCCAGCACTCCACATGCCGTAGAGCCGGATCGTGGACCCGCTCCCGGCACTGACCAGGGCCGCCGTTCCGGAGGCGGTCTGGTCGAGCCGGATCACGTCGGTCGATGCGCCCGCCTCACCGGGAATGGCCGGTCCCACCGGCATCCAGGCGCCAGAGGACAGTGCGAACACCCCGGCCCGGTCACCTTGCGCACACGAGGCGCCCACCAGTGTGCTGCCGTCGGCCTCGAGGGTCACCGCGGTGAGGGACCGTACGTGGCAGGCGGTGTTCCCCGACGTCTCACGGATCGCGCTGGCCGTTGTCACCGGTGTCCACGTCGAGAGCGCGGCGGCGTTGGCCGACACCACGCTCCCACCGGCAGTTGCGAGCAGGGCAACCAGCTTGTCGCCACTCTGGGCCAGGGCGTCGGGCACCGAGGAGACACCAGCCGGCAGCACGCCGGCCTGCCAGCTCGAACTCTGGTCGGACGTGCGTGCCAGTGGCGAGAACTTGAGGTACTGAGACGGACCGAACGCGGCCACCACCGACGTCGGGGCGGCTGTGGCCACCAGCCCTCCGTTGCTCGCCACGCCCGGCGGGGTGGCCAATTTCCATGTCGAGCCATCCAGTCTCAACAGTTGCCAGAACGTGTTGAGGGGATCATCGAGATGGCCCATCGCCAGCGTGGCCCATGCGGCAGTGCCGGTCACCGAGGAGCTGGTGAGCGGGATCGTCGGACCGTTGGGCGCCGAGGAGGTCTCCCCCGGAGAGGACGAACACCCGGCCAGCACACTGACACCGAGGCCGACAACCACAGCGAGGCTCACGAGTCGGCCCGTTCTGACACGGCCCGTCGGGCCGGGTGGCACGCTCACGAGTGGGCGACGGACCTGATCTGGGTTGTCAGCTGGCCCACGAAGGAAGACCCTTCGGAGCTCCCGTCACCGGGGTCGCCATTGAGGATCACCCGAGTCCGACCGTGCCGGTCAATCACGTAGACGATGTCGCTGTGGGCCACCATCCCTCCGGCCGGAGACAGCTCGGTCTGGACGCCGTAGTCGTTCCACACCTGGTGGAGCTGGGCCAGTGACCCGGTGAGGTAGGTCCAGTTGGCCACGTGGTCCAGCCTCTCCTGACGGTCAAATGCGGCGGTGAGCGCGGTGCTCCGGTACAGGGGGTTGTTGACCACGGCCACCAGTTCGACATTCCGGGCCTCGGCACCCAGGTTCTCGTCCGCCAGCCGGAGGCTCTGGGCGATCACCGGGCAGTCCGAGGTGCAGACGGGATCGAGAAAGGTGAGCACCACGGTCCGGCCTTTCAGGGAGGCCAACGAGACGGAATGCCCACTCGTGTCGGTCAGGGTGAACGGCGGTGCCGGGGAGTCTGCGAACGAGGGTGGTCCATTGGCCGCCTCGATCAGGATCGGATCGGCGGTGGGGTTGGTGGCCGCTGAGGCCATCGGTGCTGCACCCACCACCACGACGGCCAGGGCCAAAACCGCCAGCAGCGCTCGGAGGAGGTAGGTGGGATTGAGCCGGTCGAGCCAGCCCGTGAAACCGGTCGGAGCGTCGGCCGCCCCGGATCCGGCGACCGCGGCGTCCGGTGTCGGCTCAGTAGCGGGTGCACGCACAGGAACCCTGGTCATCGCCACGTAGCCACTCGCAAAGATCAGGGCCATCGGGATCATCGAGTTGGGATCGGTGCCCAGACCGCCGAAGAAACCGAAATCCTGGATGAGCACCCAGGTGACGACGCAGAACACCGACCCGACGATCACGCCGGCCCGGACCGCCCTGACGTTGCCGCTCAGGAAGGCCAGGCCCACCCCGATCAGCAGGACCACGATGACGAAGTTGACCAGCCACGCATGACTGGCCTGGAACGAACCGAAGGACCGGACCAACGATGCGAATACCGACGGCTGGGAGACCTGGGACATTTGGTTGACCATGGCGGTGATGGCGCCCGGAGCAGAAGGGGCATGGGCTGCACCCGACCAGGAGCCCCGTCCCGGCCACGCCTGGAGAATGCCCATGCCGACGAAGAAGGCTCCCACGCCTCGCAGGAGGCCCTTGCCCAGCCGTTCGCTCTCCCACGAGGTCTCGGGCAAGGCCACCAGCGCCCCGGCCACCACGTAGAACACCACCCCACCCGGCGAGCCGAACAACCAGCTGCTGCCGTGGCCGAAGATGCCACCGAAGGCCTCACCGAACACCCACACAACCAGGCCCCAACCCACACTCGTCGCGCCTGCGGCCCTGGACCAGTAGCCGCGCGGCGCCACGAGCAAGAAGATCCCCAGCCCAACCTGGATCCACACCGTGGCCGTGGCAGCCGTGACGGGATGGTTCGACCAGATGGTGGTGCCCACGTTGACCAGGTGCTGGACCCACCCTGGCGAAGAACTGGCCGCCGGGGTGATCACCGAACCGGGCAGGCCGATGGGCATGGCCCCCTGGAGCTGGAGCAGCCCGTCGAACAGCCACAGGAGACCGAAGGTGATCCGAAGGAGCCGTCGTGCGGCCGGCTCGGGGTAGGGCTGAGCGACGGGCGCTGCGGCATTCAACGTGCCGGCGACCACTGCCCGGCGATACTGCAGCGTACGGGCAATATTCCAGGCCAGGACCACCAGGACGCCCAGCGCGATCAGGATGAGGAGCTGGTGGTTGAGGGCCGATCGGAACGCCGCCGTAATGGTGGTGTTGTCGCTCTGGAGGGGGTGCCCCATGCCTGGCATTTCGCAACCAATCTCTTCTGGGACGTATCCGCGGCGCTCCGAGCTGGCGGACTCGGCGATCGAGCAGCAGTTTCCCGATTGTAGGACCAGTCCACCACCAGAACTGAGCGCGCCTGTCTCGGATCACCGGGACGCGTGTCGTCCTTGCTGTCGGCGGGTGTCGCTCGGCGCCCGGCTACTCGCCCAGCAGCAGTCCGTAGTTGGCACCGCGACGGAGGTGGTGTCCGCCGTCGACACCAAGGTTTTCGCCGGTGATCCACCCCGACTCCGGCCCGGCCAGGAACCGGACGGCCGATGCGATGTCCTCGACGGTGCCGAGGCGGCTGATGGGCATCTCCGCCAGGTAGTCGTCGAGCAGGGCGCCGCCGGCGGTGATCGGTGCCATCAGCTCGTCGTCGACGATGCCCGGCTGGACGGTGTTGACCCGGACCCCGCTGCGCCCGAGCTCCTCGGCCGCGCACCGGCACAGCATGTCGATGCCGGCCTTGGCCGACCCGTAGGCCCACAGATAGCGGTGGGGGAAGCTCCCGGCCCCCGAGGACATCCCGATGATGGAGCCTCCGGCCGGCTCCGACCCGGCCGGGCCTCGGCCCACCCCGGCCGCCATCAGCGGGGCAGCGTGCTTGATGCACAGGAACGTCCCGATCAGGTTGAGGTCGACCGTGGCCCGGACCTGATCGACGTCGGCGCCGACCATCGGACCCATGTGCATGGCGCCCCCGGCATTGGCGAACAGGATGTCCAGGCGGCCCCGCTCTGCCGACGCCGCCGCCACCGCCTCGGCGATCTCTGCTTCCACGGTGACGTCAGCCACCACATAGGCCGCGGTACCGCCCGAGCCCGCCGAGGCGCCGGCCTCGGTGAGCACGTCGACAGCTTGGCGGAGCCGGTCCTCGGTGCGCCCGCAGATGGTCACGTGGGCACCGTCACGGACGAAGCGGGTCGCCGTCCCGAGGCCGATGCCGCTCCCACCGCCGGTGACCAATGCCGACAGGCCGGCGATGCCGCCCGGGTTGTTCACTCCACTGCTCACGATGTGCCTCTCCCCTGCTCGATGGTGGTCTCGGCGTCGGCCCTCCCTGGACGTGCTACAGAGTGACCGACCGCAGCATGCTACGAGCGGGGCCGCCACCCGTGCGCCGCGGGATCGACGAGGAGGGAGGGCGACGTGAGCCCCAAGCAGTTCAATCTGGCCGATCTGTACGAGATCGTGGCGGACACGGTGCCCGATCGCCTGGCGTTGGTGGCCGACGAGGTCCGGCTGACCTACCGCCAGCTCGACGAGCGGGCCAACCGCTTCGCCAACCACCTCTCGGGGACAGGCATCGCCCCAGGAGCCCACGTAGGGATCCTCGCCTACAACCGTGCCGAGTGGGTCGAGGCCATGATCGGCTGCTACAAGGCCCGCGCCGTGCCGGTCAACCTCAACTACCGCTACGTCGCCCCCGAGCTCCGATACGTCATCGACAACGCCGACCTCCAGGTCCTGGTCTATGAGCGGGAGCTCTCCCCTCTGGTGGCCGAATCCCTGGACGGACTCGACCTGGCCCATCCCCTGTCCCTCCTGGTGGTCGAGGACGGGTCCGGCCCAACCGGGATCGACCTGGCCGCCCGGCCCTACGAGGAGGCGCTGGGCGAAGCCTCTCCCGACCGTCCCATCGGTCCCCGGTCCCCGGACGACATCTACGTCCTCTACACCGGAGGCACCACCGGGATGCCCAAGGGCGTCCTGTGGCGCCAAGAGGACATCTTCTTCGCCGCCATGGGGGGCGGGGGCTGGGGGGCCGAGCCCATTGGCGCCCCCGAGGAATTGACCGGTCGGCTCAACCCGGACGAGTCGACGCGGTTGGTGATGCTGGTGGTGGCCCCCCTCATGCACGGGAACGCCCAGTGGGTCATGTGGAACGCCTTCATGATGGCCGCCACCGCCGTGCTCTACACGGCACACCGCTACGACGCCCACGAGCTGTGGCGACTGATCGGCGAGGAGGGCGTGGTGTCGGTCGGCCTGGTCGGCGACGCTATGGCCCGTCCACTCGCCGAGGCGTTGGCATCGTCACCTCCGGGGACCTACGACACGTCGTCCTTGGTGGTCGTGGGGTCGGGGGGCGCCATGTTGTCGTCGACGGTCAAAGAGGAGCTGACCAAGCTCCTACCCAACGTGATGGTCATGGACCGGTTCGGATCGAGTGAGAGCGGGGCCCAAGGAGCAGTGGAGGAGGCGGCCGGAGGTCCCCGGTTCGTCATGAGCGATGACACCAGCGTGCTCGACGACGACCTCGAACCCCTCCGCCCCGGCGACGGGCAAATCGGCCGCCTGGCCCGCACCGGTCGGCTGCCCATCGGCTACTACAAGGACGACGTCAAAACCGCCGCAACCTTCCCGGTCGACGCCCGCGGCGTCCGGTGGTCGGTCCCCGGCGACCTGGCATCGGTGGATCCGGACGGCACCATCATCGTCCACGGCCGGGGCTCGGCATCGATCAACTCGGGCGGCGAGAAGATCTTCCCAGAAGAGGTCGAGGCTGCGGTCAAATCCCACCCCGACGTCTTCGACGCCATCGTGGTAGGGCTGCCCGACGATCGCTTCGGCGAACGGGTGGCAGTGGCCGTCCACCTCCGGCGTGACAGCACCACTCCCTCCCTGGAGGACCTCCAGGACCACTGTCGCGCCCTGATCGCCGGCTACAAGATCCCCCGTCAGCTGCTGGTGGTCGACGCCATCCCTCTGACGGCAGCCGGGAAGCCCGACGCCAAGGTGGCCAGGACGCTGTTCTGACCACTATCCGGTTCTGACGTAGGCCAGAGTCGGTCGGTCCAGACCGTCAAGCGGCGCGGTCGGCCTCGGGGACGCGGGACTCCACGACGGCGGTCACCGTGCTCACCACCTGGTCGACAGCCCGTTCGAGGGCGTCGGGGTCGATGGGCACGGTGGCATGCAGGCCGGCATCCGGCCACAGGCCCATGACCCGGGCCGGCACATTTCGAGCGGGACTCCGCAACCCGGCCACCAGGGCCAGATAGGCGAGATCCTCGGTCCAGCCCGGTGATGGACTGCCGCCCGACACCACCACCAATGCTGTCGCCGGTGGGCCGCCAGGGCGCTCCGGAGCCGGCGGCAGCGCCACGCGGAGCTCAGCCCGGGCCTTCAGGCGCATGGTCCGCACCGCTGGGCAGACCCATTGGTCGTCGATCCCACCGATCTGAGGCGCCACGGCGAATCCCGTCCAGTCGAACGCCGACCAGAGGGAGGTCGACCAGGTGAGGGCGTCGGCCAACACCATGGCGCGCGCACCCGTTGCCAGGCCGGCCAGCCACGGCTCCCAGTGGTAGGTCCGCCAGCCCGTCTGGTGCCACTCGGCCACGGCCTCGTCGGCAACCGGTCCGACAGCCGCCGCCGGCGTGCGGAACCGACCGCTGGCACAGGCGCTGACGACGGCGAGACCCAGGGACCGACGGACAAAGGCGGGCTTCCAGGCGAACGGCTCGTCGGGCTGCGACAACAGGTTCGTGTCAGTTCTGGCCCGTCGGAGCAGCGGCAGGGTGAGCACCACCTGGGTACCGGCGGGCAGTAGCTCAACCAGCGGCGCCAAGGTCGAGACCAGCCGGCGTCGGACCGCCAGCCGGGCCGAATCGTCCACCGCCGGCCCAGACGGAGCGAGCAACTCCCGCGTCAGTGCAGCAGCCTCCATCACCGTCCTTGTCCTGACGTCGGCACGCCGCAGGAGGTGGACAGGGGCCACCCCTCGATCGCGCCGTCGTGTCCGTCGCAACACCGGCTGCACCATCGGCTGGTCGGCTGGGCGGCAGGCTCGCCTAGCGAGCCATCCCGGATCGAGCGGATGCCCACGAGCGTGCGTCGGACGGCCGACGAGAGCAGGTCCTCGGTCACCGGTTCCACGTCGAGCTCCCCGGTCCTCGTGTAGTAGGTCGCCACGACGAACGGGGGTGCCGTGCTGCGCAACGTCTCGATGAGGGCATAGAAGTGGAGGTCGGCGCGGTGTTGAGCTCGACGCACCCCCGACTTCACTTCGACGATGGCCACCGATGCCTCGTCGGTGGCCGGACGACCGATGGCCAGATCGACCCGGGCCGACAGTTCGACCGCGCCGTCACCCAGCGGGGACCGGAGGGACTGTTGGGTGCGCGGCAGCCAGGCCGGCTCCAATCGCGGCCAACGGTGCCGGAGCCCGTCGGCCTGACGCTCCACCTCGGTGACCAGCTCGGATCGATCGGTGTTCGCAAGTCGCCCGATCCACTCCACCAGGGACCGTTGCCGGTCGTCCACCGACAAGGCGGCCAGCGCGTCGTTCATGGGATCCCCGATGGACCCGAGGGTCACCAGCTGCCGGAAGAGGACATCGATGAGGGCCCCACAGGCCAGGGCCGAGGTCGGGGCTCGGTCCCCGAATCCCTCAGGCTCCCGATGGACAACACAGGACAGGGCCCGCGACAGCCGATCCTTGGTCACCACGAGGATCGGCGCAGGATCAGGGGCGGGCGGGGGGTCCCATGCCAGGCCTCGCTCGAGCTCGGCGCGTATCCGCTGGGACAGCTGCGGGTCGGCTGCAGGCCGGCGTCGCCCGGTGGTCCGGAGCCGGGCCAGGAGTTCGTCGCCGCTCAACGGGCTCCACCGGCTGGGACGATCGAAGCGACCATCCCGCTGACGGTCATCGCGGGTCGGTTGGACGGGGGCCATCGGCACGGTGGAGCCCGACTCGTCCGCTTCCAACGCCGGCACCGTGCCGGCCCGATCCATAGTGACCATGACCATGCGAGCAGTGTGCACCCGGGGTGTCACAGTGGGGCGGGGCGCTCCTGTCAGGTACCCCCGGTAGCCTTGGCCCGATGACGATCGAGGCCACCAACACCGCGTTCACCGTGGTGTTCGCGGTATTCGTCGTGGCGTCCGTGGTCCTGTTGGTCCTGGTCGTGCGGTTCACGCTCCAGCGGGCGTCGGTGGCCCGAAGGCGCTGGCTGGTGGACCAAGAGGGCGTCGGCGACGACGAATCAGACGAGGACGACGAGGAGGACCGTCGTCCCATCACCGCGCTGGTCCTGGCCGGGGGCGGCACCCGTGGCGCGGTGCAGATCGGCATGCTGCAGGTCCTCACCGAGCACGGCTTCGTCCCGGACCGGATCTACGGCGCGTCCGTGGGTGCCATCAACGGCGTCGCCTTCGCCGGTGATCCGACACGCCGGGGGGTCGAGCGGATGACCGAGATCTGGACCGGTCTGACCCGGGACACCGTGTACCCCCAGGGTCGGTTGCACGGTCCTTGGCTGTATGTCCGACAACGGGACTCGGTGTACTCCAACGACGGGCTCCGACACGTCATCGAGGACGGCATCTCCTTCGAACGACTCGAGGACGCGGTCATTCCCGTCGAGGTGGTGGCGACGTCCCTGACCGACGGCCAGGAGCGCTGGTTCACCTACGGGGCCGCGGTGGAGGCGACGCTGGCGTCCTCGGCCATCCCCACCATCTTCCCTCCCGTGGAGATCGACGGCGAGCGCTTCATCGACGGGTCCGTGGTCAACAACGTGCCCATCCGTCGCGCCATCGACAGCGGCGCCACCCGGATCGTGGTGCTGTTATGCGCCCCGCTGGTGTACACGCCGGTCTCCACCAAACGACCGGTGGAGGCAATGCTCAACGCCTTGTTGATCGCCATCCATGCTCGGTTCGTTCGCGACATGGCCCAGCTGCCACCTGGTGTCGAGGTCATGGTGTGCAGCGGGAGCGACAGCGGGACGAGGGAGTTCGACGACTTCTCGACGACCGAGACCCTCATCGCCGAAGGACGCAAGGAGGCCGAGGAGGTGGTCCGGCGCTACGGCCTCGGGCGACCCGGTCCGACCGTGAGGGCCACATCCGACGGCCCGGGAGGCTCGGACGGCTGGGGGGCAGGCGGCGGCTGGCCCTCCAGTGCATCCGAGGGATCCGGTGCGGTCGGCGTCCCCTTGCCTCCGGCAACGGTGCCCGGATCGCCGGTGACCCAGCCGGATCCGGGGAGATAGCGGCGCACCACCCGGGCCGGAACGCCGGCGATCACCGAATGGTCCGGGAACACGCCACGCACCACCGCACCCGCCCCGACCACCACGTTGCGACCGAGTTCGGTCCCCGGCAGGATGACCACCCCGGTCCCCAACCAGCTGCCCGACCCGATGTGGACCGGAACGTCACTGGGCCACTGCGTGTGGACCACTTCGTCAGGGTTCTCATAGCCGTGGTTCTGGTCGGTGATGTAGACGTACGGTCCGGTGTGCACGTCATCGCCGATCTCCACATCGAAGTGCCCGACGATGTGGCTCCCCCGCCCGATCATGCAGCGGTCGCCGATGCGCACCACCGGGTCCGTGACCATGTGCTGGCCGGGGACCATGCCGGCCGAGATGCTCACGTACGGTCCGACCAGGGTGTCCCGTCCGATCCGGATCCAACGCTCCCCGAAGACGGCTCCGGGCGGGAACGCCAGGCAGCTGCCGTCACCGAATGAGCCGAATTGATCGGCCAGCGGGTCACCGGGCCCCACGGCACCATGCCGGGCGATCCAGTTCCACGCCGTGTGAATGGCGGCGTTAGACCAGCGCTGACGCAGGGACTGGCGCCGGCGGGCTGGTGACCCGGAAGGGCCGGGGCTGGCTACAGTCACCTCTCGACGCTAACTGATCGGCCTGGTCCACGGCGAAGCCCGACGGGCTCGACCCACCCTCGGGGTTAATAGAGTTGGCACCATGAGCGCTGCCGGCCCCGGTGACTCCGACGAATCCCTCACGGTCTCCTCGGGTGGTCGCGCCGGACTCGGCCGGGTGGGATTCGAGTCGGGGTCGGACCTCTACGAGCGGGCCCGGCCCGGCTATCCCCGAGAGGTGCTGAACCACCTGGCCGGGCTGGAGGGGATCGGACCGGAGGACCGGGTGCTCGACCTCGCCGCCGGCACCGGCAAACTGACTCGCCAGCTGCGCACGCGATGGCCTCAATGTCTGGCTGGCGAGCCGTCGCCCTCGATGCGCGACGTGTTCGCCCGGTCGGTCCCTGACGTGCCGCTGGTTGCGGCCACTGCAGAGGCGATCCCGATGGCCTCGGGCTCCATGGGTCTCGTGGTGGCAGCCCAGGCCTTCCACTGGTTCGACCCCGACGTGGCGCTGCCCGACATCGCCCGCGTCCTCCGGCCGGGCGGGTGGCTGTCCCTGGTCTGGAACGAGCGGGACGAGTCCGACCCGATAGTCGCCGAGCTGGTCCGGATCAGCAAATGGGACACCTCAGCGCCCTATCCGGTGGGCATGGACTTCGGGTCGGTGATCGATGCCAGCCACCGCTTCGAGGCGGTCGAGCGGATCAAGTTCCCGTGGCACCAGCACTTGGATCGAGACACATTCGTGGACCAGGTGGCTACACGCAGCTACGTCCAGGTCCTGCCGCGTGCCGACCAGCGCGCCCTTCTCGGCCAGGTGGCCGACTTCGCCGCGACGCTGGACGAACCGATCGCACTGCCCTATGTCACCGATCTGTTCTGTGCCCGCGTGGCGCAATGAACGGGGCGATCCCCTACGATCCCAGTGCCCGCGCCATCCATGGAGGACCACGTCGATGATCAAGCTGACCTGCCTGCTCAAGCGGAGAGAGGGCATGACCCCTGCCGAGTTCCACGCCTACTGGCGGAACAATCATGGGCCGCTGATCGCCAACGGCAAGTGCGGAAGCCACGTCATCCGCTATGAGCAGAACCCGCGGCCGCTCGGGGACTATCGGGACGACGCCGACCGGTCCGGCTATGACGGGGTGACGGTGCAGTGGTTCGCCTCCATGGACGGCTACTACGCCCACATGAACGAGACCGACTCGCCCGACATGTTCGCCGACCTCCCCAAGTTCTTGGACACCGACCACTTGGAGTTCGTCCTCACCGAGGAGCCCTGGGTGGTCATCGACGGCGCCGTCGACTGGAGCGCCTGACTGACGGTGCGCTGAGGCGACTGGCCCGCCAGGCCGAGCCGGCCTGGCTACCGTGGGCCGGTGCGCATCGTTTCCCTCCTTCCGTCGGCCACCGAGATCCTCTTCGCCCTCGGCGCCGGGGACGATGTAGTGGGCGTGAGCTTCGAGTGCGACTTCCCCGACGAGGCCCGGCGCCGGCGGATCGTCTCCACCACGGCCCTCCCGCCCGGCCTGACCGCCTCCGAGATCGACGCCACTGTTCGGGCCAGGATCGCGGCGGGCGAGGACCTCTACACCCTGGACGAGGGCGCCCTCCGTTCCATCGACCCCGACCTGGTGGTTACCCAGGACCTGTGCGCCGTATGCGCGGTGGACAGCAACGAGGTCGAGGCCGCACTCGAACATCTTGGGTGCCGGGCTCAGGTGCTCACCTTGGACCCGATGACGTTGGACGAGGTCATCGCGTCCGTCGGCTTGGTCGGACGGGCCACATCCCGGACGGAGGCGGCGGGCGACCTCGAAGCCAGGCTGCGCGCCCGATTGGCCGCGGTCGAATCGGCTGTCGCTCAGGCCTCTCGTCCCCGGGTCGCCGTGCTGGAGTGGACCGACCCGCCATTCTCGTCGGGGCATTGGGTTCCCGACATGGTCCATGCCGCGGGCGGTCGATCGGTACTGGGCTCGTCCGGCGAGCGTTCGGCTGAACTGGCCTGGGACGACGTCGCGAGCGCCGCGGCGGACCTGGTGGTGGTGGCCCCGTGCGGCTACCGGCTGGACGGGGCGGCGGGGCTGGCCTCGGACCTGGTGGACCAGGGGATGCTGCCGTCCGGGGTCCCGGTGTGGGCGGTCGACGCCGATGCGGTCTTCGTCCGACCCGGCCCCAGGCTGTTGGACGGGATCGAGGCGCTGGCCGCCGTCTTGCATCCGGGCGCGCTCCCCGTCGACGATGCCGTGACCCGGCGGATCCGGGCCTGACAGCTCACGGGTTCGAGCCAGACCCCAGAACCGCCCCGTCATTGACACACCGTCAGATCGGACTTACGATCCATTCGATCGGACACACTGTCCGATCTGACGGAGAGGGCATCCGACATGCCAACGGACGAGATCGATATCAGCGGCGTCAGCTTTGACGACATCAACCTCTTGGACTCCACCGTCTTCGCCGAACGGGTTCCCCACGAATGGTTCGCCTTCCTGCGGAAGAACGCCCCGGTGTGGTGGCAGCAAGAGGCCGACGGTCCCGGCTTCTGGGCGGTGACCTCCCATGCCGATGCCACCACGGTGAACCGCGACTACGAGCACTTCTCCTCGTCCAAGCAGGCCACGTTCCTCTGGGACCTCGGTCCTGACGACCTCGCCCAGCAGCAGATGCTCATGCTGAACATGGATCCCCCGCTGCACACCCGGTACCGGCGACTGGTCAACAAGGGCTTCACCCCCCGCATGGTCAACCAGCTCCACGAGCGCATCAATGCCGCCGCGGACGACATCATCGACTCGGTCATCGAGCAGGGGACCGCCGACTTCGTGACCGACATCGCCGCCGAGCTCCCGCTCGTGGTCATCGCCGAGCTGCTGGGCGTACCCAACGAGGACCGTCACCGGATGTTCAACTGGTCGAACCGCATGATCGGCAGCGAGGACCCCGAGTACCAGACCGACGAGTCGGTACCCCAGCAGGCGGCCATGGAGCTCTACGCCTACGCCTCGGAGTTGTTCGCCACCAAGCGGATCGATCCCCACGACGACCTGATGAGCGTGCTCACCGAGGTGGAGATCGAGGGGGAGAAGCTCAACGAGATCGAGCTCGAGCTCTTCTTCCTCCTGTTGACCGTGGCCGGCAACGAGACCACCCGCAACCTGATCTCGGGTGGGATGGCCGCCTTCTTCGACCACCCGGACCAGTGGGAGCTGTTGCGCAACGACCGGTCCCTCCTCCCCACGGCGGTGGAGGAGATGCTGCGGTACGTGAGCCCGGTGATGAACTTCCGTCGCCAGACCACCAGCGCCTTCGACCTCGGGGGCCAGCGCATCGAAGAGGACTCCAAGGTGGTCTTCTTCCACATCTCGGCCAACCGGGACGAATCGGTGTTCACCGATCCACACACCTTTGACATCACCCGGAACCCCAATCCCCACCTGGCATTCGGGGCCGGCGGTCCCCACTTCTGCCTAGGGGCCAACCTGGCCCGCATGGAGATCCGGGTCATGTTCGAACATCTGCTCGACCGGGTACCCGACATCCGGCTCGACGGGCCGGTGCAGCGCCTCCAATCGCCGTTCATCAGCGGCGTCAAGCACATCCCCGTGGCGTTCCCGCCGGCCGCCCGCCTGTCGGCCTGAGTGTCACCGCGCCGGGCACCTGAGGACCTCAAAGAGGTCATCAGGGACTTCCGCCGGGACCAGGTGGTCAACGTCGCCCGCCGGCTCTTCGGCGAACGGGGCACCACCGAGGTCTCGATGGACGACATCGCCGCCGAGGCCGGCGTCGCCCGATCGACCGTCTATGTCTACTTCGCCAATCGGGACGAGTTGTTGCGCGCCTGTCTGAAGGGGATGCACGACCAGCTCCTCGAGGACATCGCCGACTCGTGGGAGGACGACGCCGAACCGGGTCGGCGCCTGGAGAAGCTCATCGAGGGGCTGCTGCGGCGCATCGACGAGGATCCCGGATTCTTCCGGCTGGCCCTGGTCACCCAGGGCACACCGGTGCAGGGGGGCGAGGCGGTCGGCAACGAGCTGGCCCTGATCAGCCTCAACATCGCCCGACTCATCCAGGACCTGTACCTCGACGGGGTGTCCGTGGGCATCTTCCGGGACATGGATCCCGACGAGGCGGTCAACCTCATCGGCCAACAGCTCTACGGGGTCATGGCCGTGCGGGCGGGCAATCCGCTGCCCCAGCCGGCTCCGGTCGTGGCGGCCAGCGTCTGTGCGTTCATCCTGCACGGCCTGGCCGCCTGAGTACCGGCCCCCCACCGCGTCAAGCGACTGACGTCGACCCAGGGCGGCCGGGTGGTCGCTCCGGGGTCAGCCGCCGGCCACGGCGGGGACGATAGACAGCGTCTCACCATCCGCCACCGGGGTGGCGAGGCCTTCGAGGAACCGCACGTCCTCGTCGGCCAGGAACACGTTGACGAAGCGGCGGAGGGCGCCGGCGTCATCGAACAGCCGCTCGGCGAACCCGGGATGCGACGCGTCGAGGGCCTTCAGCACCTCGCCCACGGTGGACCCCTCCACGGTGACCTCGCCCGACCCCCCGGTGAGGGTACGCAATTGTGTGGGGATACGGACCTTGGCGCTCATCGTGGGCTCCTTGTGGCTGACTCGTTCTGGGGTTGGTAGTCGCCGCCCATCGCCTCGTCGAAGGCCTCGAGGGTGGGAGCGATGGTGGCGGTCGGACCCACCGTGCCAGAGAGGGCCTCCACTGTCTTCAGCCCGTGGCCGGTCACCAGGGCCACCACGCGCTCATCGGAGCGGATGACGCCTTCGGCAGCCAGCTTGGCCAGCGTGGCGATGGTCACGCCGCCGGCCGTCTCGGCGAAGATCCCCTCGGTGCGGGCCAACAGGGCGATGCCCTCGATGACCTCGTCGTCGGTGACCGAGGCACACGAGCCACCCGACGAGCGGATGGCGTCGAGCGCGTACCAGCCGTCGGCGGGATTGCCGATGGCCAACGACTTGGCGATGGTGTGGGGCTTGACCGGACGGATGGCGTCGGTGCCCTCGGCGAAGGCGGTGGCCACCGGCGCACAGCCCTCGGCCTGGGCGCCGGAGATCCTGACCGAGGGCTCGTCGTCCAAGAGGCCGACCTGCCACAGCTCGCGGAACCCCTTGGCCACCTTGGTGAGCTGGCTTCCCGAGCCGATGGGCACGACCACGTGATCCGGCGCCTGCCACCCCAACTGCTCGGCCACCTCGAAGGCCAGGGTCTTGGACCCCTCGGCGTAGTAGGTCCGCACGTTCACATTGACGAACGCCCACGACGGCTGCTCGCTGGTCAGCTCGGCACACAGACGGTTGACGTCGTCGTAGCTGCCCTCGACGGCGATGACCCGACCGCCGTAGATGGCGGTCATGGTGACCTTGGCCGTCTCGAGGTCGTGGGGGATGAGCACCACCGACTCCATGCCCGCCCGAGCCGCATGGGCCGCCACCGAGTTCGCCAGGTTGCCCGTCGACGCACAGGCGGCGATCTTGAAGCCCAGCTGTCGTGCCTTGGTCAGGGCCACCGACACCACCCGGTCCTTGAACGACCCGGTCGGGTTGGCAGTGTCGTCCTTGATCCACAGCTCCCCGAGGCCCAGCTCGGCCGCCAGGCGGTCAGCCCTGGTCAGCGGGGTGAACCCTGCACCGAGGTCCACCGGGGTGGCGTCCTCGACCGGCAGGAGGTCGGCATATCGCCAGATCGAGCGCGGCCCGGCGGCGATGCGCTCCCTGGTGATGGTGGCCGCCACGCGCTCGTAGTCGTAGTCCACCTCGAGTGGTCCGAAGCAGTAGTCGCACACATGCAGTGCCTCGGCTGGATAGCCGCGGCCGCATTCACGACAGCGCAGCCCAGAAACGAAGTCCACGTTGGTCTCCTCATCGCTCGGGCATTGGCACCTGGTACGGATCGTGACCCCTGGGGAGTCGGTGATCTCGCTCTGGTTGCCGCGGCGTCGCTGGGCCCGGTCCCTCAGCCGCTCTGGATGATCCGTCCATTCTGGTCGATACCGGAGGGTCCCGTCAATGCGGGCACCGCACTCGGCCCACGGCCGCCGCCGGCGATGGACCTCTCCACGCACCTGTTCTCGGTGAGCGATGATGACAGCATGCCGATCGCCCGTGGGCCCGGAGAGGGGGCCGGCCGCTTCCACTACAGCCACTTCGATCCCGACGCGCTGGCCGAGGCCAAGAGCGGTGGGCGGGTGTCGGTGTGCATCCCGGCCCGCAACGAGGCCGGCACCGTCGGCCCGATCGTCCATGCCCTGGTCACCAGCCTCACCGACACGTCGGGCGGGATCCCCCTGATCGACGAGGTCGTGGTGGTCGACGATGGGTCGGTGGACGACACGGCGGCCATCGCCAGGCAGGCCGGTGCGCGGGTGCTGTCCACCGGGTCGTCGGGCGGGGGGAAGGGCCAGGCCATGCGGACCGCGCTGGCCGAGGTGGACGGAGACCTCATCGCCTTCGTCGATGCCGACGTGACCAATTTCGAGCCCCACTTCGTGACCGGGCTGCTCGGACCCCTCTTGGTCGACGACTCCGTGACCCTGGTCAAGGGGTACTACCAACGGCCCCTCCACGGGGCACCCGACGGCGGCGGCCGGGTCACCGAGCTCATGGCCAAGCCGGTGATCGAGTTACTCTTCCCCCATCTGGCGGGCGTCGAGCAGCCGTTGGCGGGCGAAACCGCCGCCCACCGCTGGGCCCTCGAGAAGTGCGGCCTCGCCGACGGCTACGCCGTCGAGCTGGCCCTGCTGATCGACGTGGCCGCCCGGTTCGGTGTGGGGACCATCGCCCAGGTCGACCTCGGGACTCGGGTCCACCGCAACCGCCCGCTGGGGGAGCTGAGGCCCCAGGCCACCGACATCCTCCGGGCCGCACTGGCCCGGGCCCGGCTAATCACCCCGGACTGAGCCGGCGGGCAACGACGGTCAGCGCGAGGCCGCCCCCACCTCGCACAGCGGGCGACGCCCGTCGTCGGGAACGACTGCTCCATCGGGACCTGGGGCCACACCGGGCATGGCCCCGGCGACAGCCGTGGCGTCAGCCGGGAACGACCCGTTGGGCCCCTCGGCCAGCTGCCGACGCCGGCCGGGAACGATCAGGGCGGCGAGTGCACCAACGGCCACCACGGCTGCGCCCACGTACACGGCGGCAGTCATGCCGTCGACGTAATCCTGGCCGGACCGATAGCCCCCATGGGTGCTGAACACGGCGCCGAGGACGGCGATGCCGAGTACCCCGCCCAGTTCGCGGAAGGCGGCGTTGGCCCCCGAAGCCACGCCCTCGAGGGAGCGGGGGACCGCCCCTAACACCAGCGAGGCCAGTGGCACGAAGAACAGGGTCATGCCCACGCCACACACGATGAACGGGACCACGACGTCGGCGTACGGGGTGGTCGGTGTGATCACCGAGGCCAGCCAGGCCAGACCCAGGGCCTGCAGCCCCAGCCCGGTGACCACGAGGGGCTTGCCGCCCCATCGCTCGGCCAGGGTGCCGACCACCGGGGCCAACAACATGGGCATGGCTGTCCACGGCAGGATCCGGACCCCGGCGGCCAGTGGGGACAGCCCCTGAACCACCTGGAGGAACTGGACCAGGAAGAAGATGGCGCCGAACATGCCGAAGCTGAACAGCATGGCCGTGACGTTGACCGAGGCGAACCCGCGGTGGCGGAACAGACGGATGTCCAGCATCGGGTGCTCGGAGCGCAGCTCCCAGGCGATGAAGGCCGCCAGGGCGGCGGCGCCCACGACGAAGGAGGCGAGCACCGAGGTGCTCGTCCAGCCGTTGCTGTTTCCCCGCACCAGTCCGAGCACGATGCCGAACAGGCCCGCGCTCACCAGTCCGACGCCCACCAGGTCGAGGCGCGTGCTGACCCCGCGGGACTCGGACAGCTTCCACCAGGCCAGCGGGATGAGCACCGCCCCGACCGGCACGTTCAGCCAGAAGATGTACTGCCAGGACCAACCGCTGGTGACCGCTCCGCCCACCAGCGGCCCGAGGGCGACGGCCGCACCGCCGATGGCGCCCCAGATGCCCAGGGCCGCGTTCCGCCGCGCCGGCGGCACCGCTGCGCTGAGCAGGGTGAGTGAGAGCGGCATGATCATGGCCCCGCCCGCGCCCTGGATGGCCCGGGCCACAACCAGCACGCCGATGGACGGCGCCAGGGCCGCCAGAGCCGAGGCCGCGGTGAACACGGCGATCCCCAGGACGAAGATCCGTCGGCGACCGAACCGCTCGCCCACCGCCGCGGCCGACATCAACAAGACAGCGAAGGTCAAGGTGTAGGCGTTGACCGTCCACTCGAGACCGGACAGGCCCGCATGGAGGTGGACCCGGATGACGGGCAGTGCCGTCGACACCACCAGGTTGTCGAGCGACGCCATGAACAGGGCCATGCCGGTGATCACCACCGCCCAGACGGCCCGGGACCTGACGCTGCGGCCACTCGGCTCGTCGACAGCCCCGTCGCCCGCCACGGCATCGGTGGTCGTGGGGAACGCGGGCTGGGTCGGGTTGACGGGCTCGGTGACCGCATCCGTCCCTCGGGTGTCGATGGCGGTGGACCGACCGGTGCCGACGCCCACCGTCGACTCCACCGGCACGGCGGCCATCACCTCGCCCCGCCTCGACGAACGGTGCTGGGCGAGGGCCCCGACCAGCCGAGTCCACCGGCTGGTCCCCGAGTCGGGCGAAGTAGCCGTCCTCCAGCGCCTTAGTTGTGAGTACTCACTAGTTTCACGAGGCAAAAAAAGCGGGACAGTGAGGGGCTGATTCATGCGGGAACCTCCGCGATCGCGGCCCGGTCGGCGCGGTGCTGCGCCTCGAGGGCCTGACTGGCGGCCTTGATGGCCTGGGCTTTTTCGGGCATCTGGCACAGATTCTGTGCCCAGTGGTCGGGGATGGACAAGAGGTCGATGGCCGCCATCACGTTGATGAGCATGCCCATGGCGAAGAACTCGCGCAGCTCTTCATCCGAGAGGTTCGTCCGGGACACGACCATCTCCTGGAGCACCTCGAACGTGCGCCGGCAGCTGCGGGCGATGTCCGGATCGCCCGGGGCGGCGGCGAAGCCGTGCAGCTGGACCTGCAACAACTCGGGGTCCTGCATGAGCTCGAGGTAGGCCACACCCATGGCGGCCAGCGCCTCTTCGCCCTCGAGTCCCTCGCTGACGCTGGTCAGCTCGTTGATGATGCGGTCCCCCACCAGGTCGTAGGTGGCGACAAAGAGGTCTTTTTTGGTTCCGAACAGCCGGAACAGGTAGGGCTGGGAGATCCCGGCCCGGGCAGCGATGGCATCGGTGGAGGTGCCGGAGTAGCCCGAGCGGGCGAACTCGGAGATGGCCGCGGCCAGCACCGCGGTGCGACGCTCGTCTGCAGTCTGCCGGCTCGGAACCATCATGGACCTATTGTGAGTGGTTACTCACTACCTTGTCAAGCCCCCTCATCTGGTTCGCCCGAAACCCAACGGGTAGCGTCGCTCCATGAGCGTCGACGGCAGCCAGCTGGACGGGGACGGCTCGCTGGCGGACACGGTGATCGTCTCGAACCGGGGACCGCTCGCATTCCACCTGGTAGACGGCCTGCCGGTGGTCGGCGAGTCGGCCGGCGGCCTGGCTGGGTCCCTCCACCCCATGGTGGTCGGCACCGGGGCCACCTGGGTGGCCTCGGCCATGGGTGAGGCCGACCGGGATGCGGTGGCGGCCGGGCTGATGGCCGACTCCGGCCTGCGGATCGAACTGGTCGAGCCCGAACCCGACGTCTACAACATGGCCTACAACGTGGTCTCCAACGCCATCTTGTGGTTCTGCCACCACCACCTCTTCGATGCTTCGCGCCGGCCCCGTGCGGATCGCCATCTGAACGAGGCATGGGATGCCTATCGCGAGTCCAACGAGCAGTTCGCCCACCGGGTGGCCAAGGTCGCCCCCGAGGACGGCCGCGTCCTCGTCCAGGACTACCACCTGGCCCTGGTGGGCTCGGAGCTGGCCCGCCTGCGACCCGACCTGCGCACCGCCCACTTCACCCACACCCCCTTCGCCGATCCCTCGGTGCTGCGCATGCTGCCGACGGCCATCGGCGACGAGCTGCTCGCCGGCATGGCCGGGTTCGGCACGTGCGGCTTCCACACCGAGCGGTGGGCGGCGGCTTACCGACGGTCTCAGGCAGAGATCGGCGGGCGGGGTGGTGACGGCCGACCGGTTCCCTCCTTCGTCTCGGCCCTGTCGACGGACCCGATCGCGCTTCAGGCCGAGGCCGATCACCCGGCGGTGGCCGAGGCCCTAGGCCGTATCGAGGAGCGCGTCGGCGGCTCCGATCGCCAGGTCATCGTCCGGGTCGACCGCATGGAGCTGTCGAAGAACCTGTTGCGGGGGTTCTGGGCCTACGACGAACTCCTGGAGCGCGAGCCGCATCGTCGCGAGCGGGTGGTGTTCGTGGCGTTGGCCTACCCCACCCGACAGGGCCTCCCCGAGTACCTCGCCTACCAAAACGAGGTGGAGTCGACCGTGGCCCGCATCAACGACCGGTGGGGCACGCCGGGGTGGACCCCCGTCGTCCTCGAGGTGGAGGACGACTACCACCGGTCGCTGGCCGCGCTGACCCGTTACGACGTCTTGTTGGTCAACCCGGTCCGAGACGGGCTGAACCTCGTGGCCAAAGAGGGTCCCCTGCTCAACACCCGCAGCGGCGTGCTCGCCCTGTCGCGCGAGGCCGGGGCGTTCGACGAGCTCGGCCCTTCGGCCCTCGAGGTCAACCCCTTCGAAGTAACCGGCACCGCCGAGGTACTGTCCCGAGCCCTCGACATGGATGCCGAGGAGCGGACCACGAGGGCAGACGCCTTACGCCGCACCGTCACAGCCCGCAGCCCACGCGACTGGCTCAACGACCAACTGCACGCCGCCCGCTGATTCCGACCGGCGGAGCCGCATTCAGTGGTCGGTCGCTGCTCGGGCCAGCCATGCCAGGGCGTCGAGGGCCTCTGAGGGTCCACCCAGTACGAGATCTGCGGCGTCGAGGACGGCAGTCGGGCTCTCGTCGTCGGCCACCGCCACGGACACGGCGACGAGCTCTGCGGTGTGGGCCAGCTTGGCCAGGGCGGCGAAGGCCGGCAGGTCCCCGATGTCGTCACCGAAGTAGGCGGCTGCGGTAGCGCCGTCCAGCAGGCCACGGACGACCGAACCCTTGTCGATGGTCAGCGGCGGCCGCAGCTCCAGCGATCGGCGGCCGGGATGAGCCACCAGTCCCGTGCGCTCGGCCTCGGCCGCCACGGCCGAGGTGGCCCAGGCCTCGAGCTCCGGCGCGGTGCGCCAGTGGACGGTGACGGCGAGGCCCTTGCCCTCCACCAGGCCCCCCGGCGGGGCGCCTGCCCGCAGTCGGGCCACGGTCTCCTCGATCACCGGTCGCCACGGTGCCGCCAGTGGGTCGACGACCACCTGACCTTCGGTGGTGGCCCGCTCGAGCCCGTAGAGGCCGACGAAGCGGGGGGTGCCCACCTCGGCGGCAGTCCACCCCGGCACCGACAGGTGCTGCACAAGGAAGGCCGCGGGTCGACCCGATACCACCGCCACCGTGCCGAATTGGCGGGCCAGCTCGGCCAGCACATCGGACGCTCCGGTCAGCGGGCGGGCCATGTCGGGATGGTCCACGATGGCGGACAAGGTCCCGTCGAAATCGGACACGATGGCCGTGGTGACCGGATCGACCAGCAGCGGCGCCAGTGCGTCCTGCACCCGGGGTGAGGGCTCCGCCCGCGGCGTCTGACCCACCTCTGCCCCTCGGTCCGGGCTCAGTTGACGGTGGTGGTGGTAACCGAGGGAGCGGCTCGGGCGGCAAGATCGGGCCCCACTACCACCAGCACCTGGGCGGCGCCGATGGAGCTGATGGGCGCCGAGGTGGTGTAGGGGGCGACCACCCCCGCGGGCAGCTGCAATGAGGCGGCGATGGTCTTGGCCTGGGGCTCGTATCCGGCCACGTAGTACACCGTCGAGGACGGGACCCGTGCGGTGGCGTTGGCCGGAGGAAGAAGATCCCAACCGCCCGGCTGGAGCTGGTTCCGCACCGCCGCGGCCGCCCCGGCCATCCCCGAGGCGTTGGCCACCAGGACCGGGACCCGGCTCGGAGGGATGGTGGTCGTGGTCGCCACCGGATGAGTGGTCGTGGTGGTGGTCGCGGCGCCCGGGGCCGCCGAGGACGCCGGCGTCGTGGGATGGATGACGCCTAGCAGGAGCACTGTGGCCACCACAAAGAGCCCGAGCACGATCAACGCCCGCAGGGCTGGAACGCCGGGTGTGCGTCCAGCTCGTCCCCCACGTGGCTCCCCCGATGCTTGTCCGTCACGCTGGGAAGGGTCGGCCACTGCGTGCCAGCCTGCCAACCACGGCCCCCCGTTGCAAGGGTTTCCGATTGGACGGCCCCGTGGCGGACCTCGGCACGCAGCCACAGGACCCTGGGAACCTCCCGGTTCAGCCGTAGAATGGCCACGGCACCGGGCTGGTCCCGGCTCCGGGCCGGTGTGGCGCAGTTGGTAGCGCAGACGACTTGTAATCGTCAGGTCGTGGGTTCGATTCCCACCGCCGGCTCCATTGTGATGTCGCGAGACATCGGAGACCCGCGAACCCTCAGCGACGGGGTGTGCGAAGTCAATCGTCAGGTCATGCGTGCGGCTCCCACCGCCGGCCAAGCTCGTCGCTTCAGCCTTACGGGATGTGCTGTCCCAGCAACCAGCTCAGCGAGCTCAGTGCGTCGTCAACGGTCCAGCCATTGGCCTCGGGGTGGTCCAGATGGTCTTGGCCCTGCTTGTTCAAGAATGCGTGGAGCGTTGGATTGAGTGTTCCCGTAAAGTCCGGCGCCGCTCCTGTTGAGAACCGCAGGGCTCCCGTCGAGTCGATCAGGTAGTAGCCGACAGAGTGGTCGACGACGTACGTGAGTGGCTGGCCAGTCAGCCAATCGACAGGTGCTGGATGACCGGGCGGGGCGATGCTGTAGGAGAAGCCGAAGAATCGGGCGAAGCGAGCCAGCTCGGTCGGTGACTCGGTCACCAGGTTCCAGGTCGCGCCGGTCAGCCCGGCGTATGCGGTCAATCGGGCTGGCGTGTCACGGCCGGGATCGACGCTCAGCTCGACGATCTCCACCTTGTCGCTCAGGCCGGCAGCCTTCAGCGCCGACTCGGTCTGCAGCAGATTCCCGGTGGTCAACGGACAGATGGTGGTGCAGAGCGTGAGAAACGGCGCCAGGAGCACCGTCCGGCCGCGGAAGGATGCCAGCGTCACGGCCTGACCGTGCTGGTTCACGAGGGAGGCCTGCAGTATCCCTGGGGGAATGGCTCTGGCCTCTACCGTGCCTGCCGACGCCGGCGGCGGCCCTGGTTGTCCAGCGGAGCAGGCGGCGGCGACCAGCGTCAGAGCACCGAGGGCCATCCATGTCCGGGCCCGTCGCGCCCTTCGAGCCTGGTGACCGTTGGGGACGTCAGCGATCAACGGGGAAGCATCGATCAGTCATCGATCGCCAGCGAGACATCGGTGGACTTGACCAGGACCGTAACCGCACTCCCGTCGCGGAGCCCAAGATCCTCGGCTGCTTCACGCGTGATGGCAGAGGTGACCACGTCACCCCCACGCAACTCGACCTTGACCGTCGTGATGGCCTCGCCGTGGTGGACGGCCACCACCGTGCCGGGTAGCTGGTTCCTCGTGCTCAGTCGCATGCGGCCACCATTCCACACCATCAGAGGTGGCACTGTGTCGGGCTTTGCCCCCGGGGGCCGATGAGGCCGGCTGGCCCCCCTGACCTCCCTCCAGTTACTCCTCGGTCACGGGATAGCTGTCGATCTGGGTGGCCTTGACCGAGGCCCACACCGGGGAGCCGTCGGTCAGACGGAGCTCGGCGAGGGACCGAGCCGTGATCTCGGCAAAGAGACGGACCGGGCCGTCCAGCAGCACCCGGGCCCGGTCCCCCATCAGATGGACCTCGGCGACTCGGGTGGGCCAGGCATTCCGGGGGCTGCCCTCCGGCCGGTCCAGGTACAGCGCCACGTCACGGGGGACAATGACGGCCAACCGGGGTCCTCGGGCCGGGGATGCGGTCTCCAGCATGAACCCCGGCGACACCACCAGGTCGGTGCCGTCGGCGATACCTTCGATGAGATTGAGTCCCACGAGCTCGGCCACATAGACCGTCAGTGGCCGGGCGGTCACCTGGACCAGGGTGCCGCTCTGGACCACCTGCCCCCCTTCGAGGATCACCAGCCGGTCGGCGAGGGCGGCGGCGTCCAGAGGGTCGTGGGTGACCATGACACAAGACCCGCCGAACACCTCGAGATGCTGGCGGAGACGGTGGCGGACCGACCCGCGAGCGGCGACGTCCAGTGCGGCCATGGGCTCGTCGAGGAGGAGCAGCCGGGGCTCGGTGGCCAGGGACCGTGCCAGGGCCACCTGTTGGGCCTGGCCACCCGACAGTCGGTCCGGCTTGGACGACGCGTGGTCGGCTAGTCCGATTCTCGCCATCCATTCGGTGGCCAACCGGTTGGCCTCGGCCTTGGGCCTTCCCCGGCACCGGAGCCCGAAGGCGATGTTGGCCATGGCCGTGAGATGGGGGAACAACAGGTAGTCCTGGAACACCATGCCGCACGACCGCATCTCGGGAGCCACCAGGATCCCTGCCGCAGGGTCGTCGAGGGTCTCGCCATCCAGCACGATTCGTCCGCCGGTCAGAGGCTGCAGGCCGGCCAAGGCCCGGAGCAGCGTGGACTTGCCGCTTCCGTTGGGTCCGAGCACGGCGACGACCTCGCCGTCGTCCACCTGGAGGTCCATGCGCTCCGCGAACGAGCCGAGGGTGACCTCGATGCGGGCCTCGAGACTCACGGGCTGATGGCACCCAGCCACCGGCCCCGCAACGCCACCAGGACCACCAGGGACACGGCCAGCAGCGCCAGCGACAGTGCGATGGCCACCTGCTCGTTCCCCTGAAGGGCCAGATAGACGGCCAACGGAAGCGTCTGAGTTCGCCCCTGGATGTCGCCGGCGAAGGTGATGGTGGCCCCGAACTCCCCAAGAGCCCGGGCCCAGGTCAGCGCGGCTCCGGCGATGAAGGACGACGAGATCATGGGCAGGGTCACCCGCCGGAAGGTCGTCCACCGGCCGGCCCCGAGGTTGGCGGCGGCCTCCTCGTACCGGCCGTCCATGGAGCGCAGGGCGGCCTCCACGGTGATCACCAGAAACGGCATGGCCACGAAGGTCTCGGCCATGACCGCACCCGCCGTGCTGAAGGTCAGCTGGATGCCGAAAACCTCGAAGAGCGGCGTGCCGAGGATCCCGTCACGGCCGAAGGCGAGCAGCAACGCCACTCCTCCGACGACGGGCGGGAGCACCATGGGCAGGATGGCAAGGGACCGCACCAGGCTCCGGCCTGGGAATGGGACCCGGGCCAGCACCCACGCCAAGGGGAGCCCGAGCACCACCGACAGAGCGGTCGCCCACAACGAGCAGACGAGCGAGAGGCGCAGCGCGGCGAGCGCCACCGGTGAGGTCAGGTCGGTGCCGAGGGTGGACCACGACACCTTGGTGACCAGCCCCACCAACGGCAGGGCCAAGAAGGCCACCGTGAGGGTGGCCACCGCCACCACCGCCACGGCCGGCCTTCGCCTCCGGTCCGGGATGGTTCCTGCCATCCTGGCTCAGTGGGCGGGCAGGAAGCTGGCCTGGTGCAGGACCTTCTGTCCGGTCGGGCCTAAGACGTAGGCGACCCACGCCCGGGCCAGGTCCGCATCCTTGGTCGTCTTGACGATGGCGATGGGGTAGCTGGTGGTGACGTTTTGGGACGCCGGGATGGGGATGCCCACACCCAGGGCTCCGATGGTCTTGGCGTTGGTCACGTAGACGATCCCGGCTTCGGCGTCGCCGGTCGTCACAGCGGAGAAGGCGGCATCGACATTCTGGCCCAGGGTCACCTGCGACGAGGGCAGGTTCACGTGGGCCCGGTGCAGCGCCACCGCGGCAGTGGCCCCGCAGGGGGCCGTGGTCACACACAGCGAGACCACGGGTGCTTTGGTCAGGTCGGCCAGCGAGTGGATCCCCAGCGGATTGCCGGGTTTGACGATGATCTGGAGGCTGTTGCGGGCGAAGATCACCGGCGTGCCGGTGACGTCGCCGGCCTTCACCACTGTGGTCATATCCGCCGGCGACGCCGAGGCAAAGACGTCGGCCGGCGCACCTGCGGTGATCTGGTTGGCCAGGTCCCCCGACGACGCGAAGTTGAAGGACACAGTGGTTGCCGGATGCAGGGTGTGGAACATGGTCCCCAGTTGACCGAAGGCCCCGGTAAGGGACGACGCGGCCGAGACGGTGATCGAACCGGTCAACGATGGCCCGGCCGTCGAGGTGGTGGTGGAGCTCGACGAGCTCCCACACGCTGCGGCGACCAGTGCCACTACTCCGAGGACGGGACCGAGGGCGACTCGTGTCGGTGACAGACGACCGTGGGGCCGGTGGGTGGGAGCGGGGGACGTTCTGTCATTGCTGTTCATGTCGGAGCGACCTCCATGATCACGTCGGTGGCCTTGACCACGGCTGTGGCCAGGTCGCCCTCTTCGAGCTTGAGGTCGTCGGCCGCCTCCCGCGTGAGCAGGGACACGATCCGGAACCGTCCGGCGCGGATCTCGATGACGGCGGTGAGCTTGTCCCTCTCCACCCGGGTGACCACACCGCTGAACCGGTTGCGGGCCGATTGGGACAGCAACTCGTCGGGAACGTAGGCGTCATCTTGAGCCCGGACGAACCTGGCCAACGACTTGCCCTCGACCATGCGGTGGCCGCCTTCGGACCGCACCGTCTCGAGTCGCCCCTCGTCGCACCACCGCCGGACGGTGTCGGTGCTCACGCCGAGCAGCTCGGCCAGCTGTCCGGGTCGGTACTGGGACACAGTCCGTGAAGCTAGCTCAAAACATCGTAGATGCCAAACAATCACAGAATATATACCGCAGATACCAATCTACATCGCAGAGTTTGCCGTATAGGCGAGGATCAATCGCCTACGAAATCGGGCGCACGCCCCCATTGACGCTCCGGCTCCAGGTCCCTGAACGGCCACCGGACTTGTGCCACACCGTCAGCTGTTCGATGGCGGCCTGGTCGTCCACCGCCAACAGGGGCTGGATCACTACCAGCGCAGCCACCGTGCAGGCGGTGAGGGCCTCGATCTCCACGCCGGTGCGATCGACGATGGCCGCCACCGCCCGGATGTGCACGCCGTTCTCCCCCACTTCGACATCGACCTCGATCCCGTCGATCCGGATGGGGTGGCACAGCGGTATGAGCGAGGCGGTCTGCTTGGCCGCCATGATGCCCGCCACCCGGGCCGATTCCAACAGATCCATACCGGTGCTCGGATCGGTCGCCAGGGCGACCATGTCGGCTGTGGTGCGGACCAGGCAGCGGGCTTCGGCCACCCGCACGGTGACCTGCTTGCCGGTCACATCGACCATGTGGGCCTTGCCGTGCTCATCGATATGGGTCAGCACGTCCTTCGAGCCGGCACCTCCCGAGGTCATCCGCCCGACACCGGTGGAATGACCGACACCTCGTCGCCGTCCCCGACCGGATCATCCCCAGTCGCCACCGTCCCGTTCACCCAGATGCGGCTGGTAACCAGCACCCGGGACAGGTCCTCACCGAACTGAGCCTCGGCCGACGCCAGCACCTGGCCCACCGTCACACCAGCCACCTCCACCACCGATCGGCCTGCCGCCACGCGGGCCGGGCCGAATAGCCGGAGGGTGGCCACCGGCTCAGCCGCCGATCATCGACATGGAGCGGGCCGGGCGGAGGAACCCGGGCTCGTTGATGCCGTGGCCCGGGTGCTTTCCCCACACGGCCCGCCTGAGTAGGTGGGCCAGATCATCGTCTGTCCCCTGGTCGCGTAGGACCACCCGGGCGTCGAGCTCGTCGTTGGAGAACAGACAGTTGCGGATGGCTCCGTCAGCGGTCAGCCGGAGCCGGTTGCAGGTGCCGCAGAACGGCTGGGTGACACTCGAGATCAGGCCGATCTCCCCCTGCCCGTCAGCGAACCGGAAGGATTGGGCCGGGGCCGGGCCCGGATCAGTGGGAACCGGTTGGAGGGGCCAACGGGCCGCGATGCGTCGGAACACCTCATCGCCAGGGACCAACCGGTCGCGGGCCCAGGCCCCATCGGCATCGAGGGGCATGTACTCGATAAACCGCACCGGCCTGCCGGTGGCGCGGGCGAACGCCGCGAAGTCGAGCACCTCATCGTCGTTCTCACCGCGCAGGAGGACGACGTTGACCTTCAAGGGGGACAGTCCCGCCTCCTCGGCCACGTCCATGGCGCGGAGTACCGTGTGAAGATCACCGCGCCGGCGGATCGCTGCGAAGCGCTCGGCACGGAGCGAGTCACAGCTGACGTTCACCCGGTCGAGGCCGGCGTCGGCCAGCGCCTGGGCCTGCTTGGCCAGGACCATCCCGTTGGTGGTGAGGGCCAGGTCATCGAAGCCCAGGGCCGCCAACCGGGACACGAGCTCGGGAAGCCCGCGACGCACCAGCGGCTCCCCTCCGGTGAGCCGAATCGACGAGACGCCGAGGGTCCTGGCCACTGCGGCCACACGAACGATCTCGTCGAAGCTGAGGAGCATCGTGCGCGGCTGGAAGGTCATGCCCTCTTCCGGCATGCAGTACGTGCATCGCAGGTTGCACCGGTCGGTAATCGAGATTCGCAGGTCGTCATGGACCCGGCCGAATGGATCGACGAGCGGTCCAGAGGTCGGCAAGGCCCCGGGGGCCCGATTTGGTGGAGTCCGCACCCGGGGGGACGGTCCAGTCGACAGGGCCACGGGCACCGCGGTCATGGCCGGGCCCTCTCGTGCTCGGCGGCTGGCGACCCCAGCCGACTGGGGTCGATGAGCATCGCCTGGACAAGCTCGCCGGCGGTGACTCCGTCCCCGTCGGGTACGACGGCCAGCGCATTGGCTTCGGCCATGGCGGTCAGCTGGTGCGACTCCTGACCGGCCAGTGGACGGATATGCCACGTCCCACGCTCGTCCATGGTGGCCACGGAGCGAAGGAAATGTGTCTTGCCGTCAGGTCGGCGCCGGAAATCGCTCTGGGCCACGGCCGTAAGCACCGGCCGGTGCACGGTGGTGTGCCCGGCCAGCTGTAATCCGGCCGGCCGGACGAAGAGCTCGAAGCTCACCATGGCCGACACTGGATTGCCGGGCAGTCCGAACACCGGGATGCCGGACCCGTCGAGCAGGCCGAACGCAAAGGGCTTGGCCGGTCGGATGGCGACCTGCATCCACCGCATCGTGCCCGCACACTGTCGTTGGAGGACCACTTTGACCACGTCGAGGTCGCCCACGCTCACCCCACCGCTCGTCACGATGGCGTCACAGCGATCCTGGGCATCGGCGAGCGCCTCGACCAGCGCATCCTCGTTGTCCGCGGTGACACCCAGATCGACAGGGTGCCATCCTTCCTGTCGGACCAGCGCCAACACGGTGTGCCGGTTGGCGTCTCGGATCTTCCCCGGTGGGAGTGGACCAGGCCCGAAGACCAGTTCGTCTCCGGTGGACAAGACGCCGACCCTGGGCTTCGGGTGGACGTTGACATCCACAACCCCCTGGGCGGCGAGCACCCCGATCCTGCCCGGCGTGAGGACCGATCCGCGCCCGAGCACGGTGTCTCCTACGGCCACGTCCTGGCCGGCCCATCGCACAAAGGTGCCCGGCGACACTGTGCGGTCGACCACCACCACTGCACCCTCCTGCTCGGTCCGGCACTCCTCGAGCGGACTCACAGCGTCGGTCCCGGCTGGCAGCGGTGCACCGGTCATGATCCGGGCGGCCTCCCCCGGCCCCACGGACCGGTCGAGCGGGGCACCGGCCATCACCGTACCGATCACCGTGAGCCGCGCCACGCGGCCTTCCTCCCCGACGCCCACGGTGTCGTCTGCTCGGAAGGCATAGCCATCCATCGACGAGTTGACGAAGGGTGGCACGGGTGACGTGGCCAGCATCGATTCGCCAGCCACGCAGCCGAGGGTCTCGTCCAGTGGCATCGACCGGGGAGGAGACGGCGGGCAGGCATCGAGCACGAAGTGCTGGGCCTCAGCCAGGGGGATCACGGATCGACGTCCTCGATCTCGTGGGAGCAGGTGCTCCAGTCCGAGCCTCCAGACCACGTCTCCCGCTTCCAAATCGGCACGGTCCGCTTCAGGGTGTCGATGCAGTACTCAGCAGCATCGAACGCTTCGGCACGGTGGGGGGTGGACACCACCACCACCACCGAGATCTCACCGACGGCCAGCGGTCCAGCCCGGTGCAACAGGGCGATCCGACCGATCATCGGCCACCGACGCCGGGCGGCCACCGCCACCTCGGCCAGTCGCGGGACGGCGCGGTCGGGGTGCACCTCGTACTCGAGAACACTCACCTCGGGTCGACCGGGTGAATGATTCCGCACCGTCCCGCAGAATGAGACGACGGCGCCACAGGCCGGGTCCGAGGCCCACGCCACCGCCCGTTCGACCGGAAGCTCCTGCTCGGTGACCGCCACCCAGACCTCAATCCCTACGTCTGGTACCTGGTCGACGCTCAACTCCACAAGGACACCGTAGGGCCCCTCCTCCGGGCTAGTGCGGGCGACCGCCACCGAGCAGCTCGAGCGCGTGGGGCAAGACATCGATGACTGAGCCGATGGACTCGAGCGCCCCGGTCGTCGAGCCGGGAAGGTTGACGATCAGGCACGTCCCCAGCGTGCCGGCCAGTCCCCGGGATAATGGTCCAAGCGGGCTGGCCGACCTCATGGCCTCGGCCAGGCCGGGTGCATGGCGATCCACGACCGACCCAGTGGCCTCGGGGGTGCGGTCGGTCGGAGCGAAGCCCGTGCCGCCGGTGGTCACCAGCAGGCCCCAGAACCCGCTGGCCAGCCGTCGGAGAGCATCGCCGACCGGTTCGACGCCGTCGGGCACCACCTCGAGGACCGGCACGTCGAAGTCGTGATCCATGAGGTAGGACCGGAGCGAAGGGCCCGACTGGTCCTGGCGGGTACCGGCGTGCGCCAAATCCGACACGGTCAGTACCTTCGCCACCAACGCCACCCTCCGACGCTACCAAGGTGGGCTGGCCATGGCGCACGCCGTCCTCACCGGACGCTCATGGCGACGACGCACCGTCCCGACCGCTCCACCATGCTGGTGACGAGGAGGCCGGCGGCATCAGCCAGCGAACGGGCGGCGTCCGTGCCCACCTGGGCCCACGGGAACCATCGACCGACACAGTGGTTGGTCTCCCACCGTTGGACGCTCCTGCAGATGCCGGTGGTGCGAGGATCGATCTCGGCGACCACCTGGCCGTGTGGATGAAGGAGATGTCGGGCCCGCCGGAGCATGCGGAGGGGATCGCCCCCGATGCCGATGTTGCCGTCGGCCAACAGCACCCGAGACCACTGTCCCCCGCCGGGCATGGCATCAAAGACGTCCCCCTGGAGGGCAGGCGCTCCTCGCTGTTCGGTCATCGCCACGGCTGCGGCGGAAACGTCGACGCCCAGGACCGGCACGCCCAGTGCGGCCAGAGCGGCGGTGAGACGGCCCGGACCGCATCCCACGTCGATAGTGGGCCCCTGGCACAGACTCGAGCATGGCCTCGTCCCCGTCTCGGTCCTCGTTCGTCGACGCCGGGCCGCCCAACCAGCGGGTGATGGCCAGAGGCCGTCGGGTGCCCGAGCGATCCGAAATCCAACTCACGTGACCGGCCGAGATGTGCCGGTACATGACATCGGGACCGACCACGTGCCGGACGGCTCGGCGACGCTCGTGAGCACTGGGGTCGGACCGGTCGCACGCGCACCGGTCGTCAGGGGACGTCATTGGTTCAGCAAGCATGGATTCAGACGTATTCGACACCGTCGTCCTGTCCGGATGAAGGGTCCTCTCCTTCCTCTCGCACCACCAGGCGGATTCCGTAGGCCAGGGCGCTCGAGCCGAACAGGACTGCAGTGATCAGCAGCCAACGGTCGAGGAACGGGGCCTGGGTCAGCCCGGTGGCCCGGAGGTAGGCGCCCTTGCCCTGTTCGATGATCCCGGGGAAGAACATCAAGAACAGCAGCCCGCTGGCCATGGTCGGGATCCGCAGGTAGTTGACGGGAGGCACCCGGGGCATCCGATCCGGCAGCCGGCCCGTCACCGCCCGCCAACCCGCCCCGAGGGACCGGTCGGCCAGCGAGTAGAAGGGGAAGAGCACCAGATCGTGCAGGATGATTGCGGCGATGAACCACACGGCGATCGACTGCCACCAGACGTGCGAGTTCCATAGCTGCTTTGGTCCGACCGTCGACGATGACGTAACCGACCAGAGCGAACGAGGCCAACAACGTGAGCAGGTGGAGCGGGTGCCGCCCGTAGTGGCGCCTGAACCGACCACTCAGAGAGCGCATCTCAGGCCACGAACTCGATGGAGCGCACCCACTTGGTGCAGTGCACTCCGGGCAGTGCCGGGACGATGACCCGGGCAGGGAAACCGTGGTCCAGCGAGAGGTCCGCTCCGTTGACCTTGAGGGCCAGGAGCGCATCGGGTGCCAGTACCTGGTTGGACTGCAGCCAGGCCTCTCCGAACCCTCCGCCCTTCTCCAGCGACTTCACGTGGGCCGCGCTGGGCGTGGGCACCCCGGCCAGGCTGGCCAGATCGGCCAGCCGCACGCCGCTCCACTGCTGGGTCGTGGCCCAGCCCTCCACGCAGGCGATAGGGAGCTCGGCAGCATGCTGCTCCATGGCCAGGAGCGAGGCCCGGCTCACGACAACGGCCCGGGCACCACCGCTCAGGGCCAGCTGCCAGGCGGCACCGGTCTCATCGGGGACTGATCGACGCGGCCTTGGCCGTTCGGTTGATCTGGAAGTCGTTGGGGCCGTTCCCGTAGGACCGTCCCCGCGGCAGCAAAAGGGCGGCATTCCGGGCCACCCCCCCGAGGCTCTGGCCCACCGTCAGGACGGCGATCATCAGTGATCCGCCTCCCACCACGGCCAACGCCCCCCGTCGGCTGAGCGTGGGCTTGGACGGCGAGGGGGCCACCAGTCCGTCGGGGTCCAAGGGCTCCGGCCGGGTGTCGGCCAGCGAGGTGTGCAGCTCGGCCCGAAGCGAACGCGAGCCGCAGGCTGCGCACCATGGTGGGCAGCTTGAGACTCACGTGGACGACGAATCCGGTGATGAAGACCCAGGCCCCGAAGTAATGGGCGGTGTAGAAGCTGAACCCGAAGATGTAGTCGTACTGGATGTTCAAGATGCCGGTGGCCATCTCGAAGACGATGCCCCCGACGATCATGACGAGCGACAGGCGTTCGAGCAGGTTGGCCACCGATCGCACGGCCGGCCACACGAACAGCTTCGGCATGACCGACCACAGCTTGGCCAGCACCACCGGCACCAGGACCAACCCAAGCCCAACGTGCAGCCCCTCGGTGAGCTGGAACAGCCACGCCGGGCGGTTGGGCCAGTTGAAGTAGGGCAGGTGGAGAAAGCCGACGTGGGCCGGAATGGCCTGGTGGAACTGGGGCCCGTAGGCGATCCAGTCGAGGAGTCCGGTCACGATCACCAGAGGTAGGGAGATCAAGAGCAAGAAGCCCAGGACCGAAGTCAGCCAGGGGCCGCGAAGCGGGCTCCTCCACACCCTGTCGTGTCGGCATCCCGGGGGCTGATGTGCTGCCGAGCGTCCTCCACAGGCCCGCTGGGAATCCGAATGTCTCATCGTCCGTCGGCTGTTCATCGGTGCCGTCCTCGGAGTCTGCGGCCCCATCGGTTGGCCAGACACAGCAGGCCTCGGCGAGTGTCACCCGCCGCCGAGGTGGTCCGTTCGGCCAAGGCTCGCCCATCGGCTGGGAGACGCCGTGGTCGCCTCGTCGCTTCGGCAGAGCCACCGGCCGGCCGGTGTCGCTCGGGTGCGGTCACCAGCGCCTGCCGGGTCCCCGGAGTTGCCCGTCTCTCCCCAGGGGGCCGCGGGGGAATGCACCATCACCACGGCCTCGGCGGGGCCTCGGTCACACCTCGGAAGGCGGGAACTCACGGTCGGACCGGTCGGCGCAGGGACACGACTCGCCACTAGGCCCGACATGATGAGGCGAGACCGTAGGCGGGGCGATTGCCCAATGTACCGCCGGGATCGGCCCATGGAGGGCCACTCCAGGGCGGTCGTGCGGCAGGGATGTAGCCATCGGTCACGGTATGCAGTCTTCCCCGCCCTGTTCCCGTTACACCCCGAGTAGGGGTCGGGGCGGCTGGGTCTGGAGGGGATCGAGCAGCCCATGGGAGGGGTCACCGGCCGGCCACCCTGCAGTCCGACAGACCACGGGTACTGTGCCCGGGTGCGGCCACCCTCGAGCGAAGCGCGCCCTCTTCCCGACGACGGACCTCGGGCATCGTGGCTTCGGCGCTACGCTACGACGTGACCTGGGGAGCCGTCGTCTGCTCCCTGATGGTGGCCGCGTTCGAGGTCCCCCACCTTCACCTCGCATGGCTTTCGCCGGTTATTCACCAGACGGCCCATTCGTACCGCATCCTTGCCGACACTGCTCCGCTCCTCGGGGTGTGGCTCCCGCATGCCGACAAGGCCACCTACGCCGCCGTGGTCCTCGCCGCCGCCGTGGTGTGGTTGGGGCCCCGGTGGCCCGGTCGATGGCCTGGCGTGGGCTGGTACCCACTGCGTGGATCACCGCCACCGCCTGGACCATGGCACTGGCCCTCATTGACGGCTGGAAGGTGCGGCTTCATCGGCCGGATGAGCAGCAGCGGGGGCTACCTGGCCATGGTGCCCCGTGTGGACGGTATTCCGACCTACCTGCGGGAGTTCGCATCACACATTCCCCAGGGCCGACGCGGGTTCGTGGGACACCACGGTGGCCGGTCATCCGGCCGGGGCCCTACTTGACCTTCGTGTGGCTCCATCGCCTGGGACTGTCCGGGCCGGCATGGGCCAGCCTGTTCTGCGTCGTGGTGGGGTCCAGCTCGGCCGCCGCAGTGCTGGTGACGGTCAAGGCCATCAGCGGCGAGGATCTCGCCCGACGCGTGGCACCCTTTGTCGCGCTGGCCCCAGCCGCGGTCTGGATCGGCGTGTCCGCCGACGCTTACTACGCCGGGAGTGGCCGCGTGGGGCCTGGCGCTGGTGGCTCTGGCCAGCACCGGGCGGGCTCCACTGATCCTCGGCGCGGCCGCGGGCATCCTGCTCGGTTGGACGGTCTACCTCAACTACGGACTGGTCCTGATGGCCATCCCCGCCCTGGCGATAATGGTGGCCGCCCGGAACTACCGTCCGCTGGTGGCCGTGGCCCTCGGGGCATTGGCCGTAGTGGCCCTGATGACCTCGATCGGCTTCTGGTGGTTCGACGGGCTGAGCTTGCTCCGGCAGCGCTACCTGTCGACCATCGCCATGGACCGGCCCTTCGCGTACTGGGTGTGGGGCGATCTGGCTGCGCTGGTCTGCGCCATCGGGCTCCCCGCCGCGATTGCGCTTCGAAGGGCCTTCGATGGAGCACGCCTGCGGGCCAGAAGCGGACTCAACCTGGTCCTGGTGGCGTTCGTCGTGGCGGTGGCGGTCGGCCGATATCAGCGCCCTGAGCAAGGCCGAGACCGAGCGCATCTGGCTGCCCTTCGCGGTGTGGCTGGTGGCCGCCCCGGCCCTGCTCCCTCGCCGGAGCCACCGATACTGCCTGGCAGTGCAGGCCATCGGCGCCCTGGTGATCAACAGCCTGCTCCTCACCACGTGGTGAGCGGGCTTCGGGCCAGCCAGCGGAACTAGATACGAGACGCGGACTGGGCGTCCAGCGCCTCCAGGGTCCGGCGAAATCGGCTCGTCGGGGACATGGCCGCGGCGACGGCACGGGCATCGGCCGGGGTGTCCACGTCGGTGAGCACCGGGAGTTCGGTGATGGCACAACCCCGATCCATGAGCGCGGCGCGGGTCAGCGCTCCGGTGTCGTCCCGGGACATCGGAATGTCGGTGAGGACTGATGCCACCGAAGGGTCGCAGAGACCCAGTGCCCACCACCCTCCGTCGGCGGCGGGCCCCAACACGGCGTCGACCCCGTCGTCCAGCAGCATCGCAGCGGACCTCGTGAGCAGGTCGCCTGCCACCTGAGGGGTGTCCATCCCGATCTGCAGGACCGGGTAGCCCCATCGGGCAGCGTCGCCGTGGGCCCGTACCAGCCGATCGGCGAAGGTGGCACCGCGCTGTCGGCATCACGAAGAACCGGTCGAGGACCTGGGCGATCTCCACCGCCGTCGACCGCGAGGTCCAAGTCCCCGCTCAGGGCCACGACCCGGGCGGCGACGTCCCACGATCCTGACGGTATCGAGCGTGTCGAGCAGGGCTGCCGCAGCGATCCGGGCCGCACCATCGGCGCCGAAAGTCCGGGGCCAGCCTGGTCTTGGCCTGGCCCGCGACAGGCGCCTTGGCCATGATCAGCACGGTGCAGGCCACCGGGCTCATCGGATGGCCTTCATGAAGTCCCAGGTTGCGACGGTGCTCCCCCACAACGAGCCGGACACCTTGGACGAGCCCGCCGTCCGGAGCCGGTAGGACACCGGTCGCTCCTCCACCCGCAGCCCGGCCCGACCCGCCCTGACCAGGAGCTCGAGCGGATAGCCGGACCTCCGGTCTTCGACCCCCAGACCTAGCAGCACCTCGCGGTCGATGGCCCGCATGGCTCCGATGTCGTGGACGGGGAGACCGAACTTCGAGCGGAGCCGGGCAGCCACCAGCGCGTTGCCAGCCCGGGCGTGGACCGGCCACCGGGTTCCGGCGACAGGCCGCCTCCGGCCCACCGCCAGGTCGACGCCGTGGTGTAGGAGATCGACCAGGACCGGAAGCTCTCCTGGGTCCATCGATCCGTCCCCGTCGAGCACACAGACGATGGACGCCGTGGCCGCCTCCACTCCGGCCTGCACCGCGGCGCCGTAGCCGGGGATGAGCTCCACCACGACCCGCGCACCGTGCGCCTCCGCCACCGAGGCGGACCCGTCGTCGGAGCCGTTGTCCACGACCAGCGCGTGATACCCCGCCGGCATAGCGGCCAACACCCCGGGCAGGGACCCGGCTTCGTTGCGGCAGGGGATGACCACCGTGACGGCTTCGGGTTCAGACACGGGGCGCTCCTGCCGCCGTGGCGTCCCGGAGGGGTGCCCAGGCGAAGCGGCCCAATCCCTCCGACGGTGAGACAGAGGCGGTGAAGCCCAGCAGTTCGCCCGCCCGGGTGGGATCGGCCACGATGTGGCGGACGTCCCCTGGGCGGTACTGACCGGTGATCACGGGCGCTGGGCCCCGGCGGGCTCGGGACAGGGTGCCGGCCACTTCCTGGATGGTGACGGGCTGACCGGAGCAGATGTTGAGGGGCATGAACCCGGGAAGTTCGCGCTCCACCGACAGGACATTGGCCTCGGCCACGTCGTGGACATGCACGAAGTCGCGGGTCTGGCTCCCGTCCTCGTAGACCCGGGGAGCCTCTCCTGCCTCCAGCGACGACCGGAACATGGCCGCCACGCCCGAGTACGGGGTGTCCCTCGGCATGCCCTCGCCATAGACGTTGTGATAGCGGAGCGCGGTCACCGATCCGCCTGAGGCGAGCGACCAGGCCAAGGCGAAATTCTCCTGGGCCAGCTTGCTGGCTGCATACAGGCTCCGGGGCTGCAAGGGCGCATCCTCGCCCACCAGCTCCCATCCCACCGGCTCCCCGTCGATCGGGCACCGTTCGTCGAACTCCCCCCGCTCAAGATCGAACGTCCGCCGTGGGAGTGGGATCACGTCACCGTGGGTCTCGCACCGGTACCGGCCGTTTCCATACACGACCATCGAGGACGCCAAGACCAAGCGTCGGCACCCGACCCGGTGCATGGCGGCCAGCAGCACCGCAGTACCGAAGTCGTTGTGGCTGGCGAAGGCCGGCGCGTCATCGGCGTCGACGCCGGCACCCACCACGGCGGCCTGATGGCACACCACGTCGACACCCCCGAGGACCCGTTCCATGGCATCGCCGTCCCGCACGTCCACCTGGCGGATGGTGACGGGCACAGTGGGCGACAGGCCGTGGGCCGAGGCCAGCATGAGGTCGACGGCCACCACGTCGTGGCCACGTGCCTGCAGGGCAGTCCCTATCTGGGTCCCGATGAACCCGGCCGCTCCGGTGAGGAGCACCCTCACCGCCGGTCCACCCCGAGGTCGCGCAGGTTGATCACCGACACGATGGTAGGCGGCCGGGTATCGGTATCGTCGATGCCATGCCCACCTCCTCGGACCCCTACGCCCTGGCCGAACTGGCTGCAACCTCCATCGCCTCGGCCAGCAACGTTCCGAACCACGACGTGGCGGTCATCCTCGGCACGGGGCTGGCCGACGCGGCACGCGCGCTCGGACAGCCGACCAGCCGACACCATCTGGGCACGTTGGACGGGTTTGTCGACGACTTCGTCTCCCACCAGCGGTCCGAGGTGTGGAGCATCGACGTCGGAGGCCACCAGGTCCTGGCCTTCCTCGGACGTCGCCACCTCTACCAGGGCTTCAGTGCCGTCGAGGTGGCCCATTCGGTCCGCACCGCAGTCGCCACCGGATGCGGCACGGTGGTGATTACCAACGCCTCGGGTGCACTCAGACCCGATCTCAGCCCGGGCGACATCGTCCTCATCTCCGACCACCTCAATCTCACGGGCGTGTCGCCATTGACCGGAGTGCCCACCGGCGAGGGGATGCCGAGCCCTTTCGTCGACCTGGTGGCAGCCTGGGCGCCGGAGCTCCGTGCACTGGCCCGACAGGTGGACGACGCGCTGTCCGAGGGCATCTACGCCCAGGTGCCTGGCCCCCACTTCGAGACTCCGGCGGAGATCCGGATGATGCAGGCCATGGGGGCCGACCTGATCGGCATGTCCAGCGTGCTCGAGGCCATCGCCGCCCGCCAGTTGGGGGCCCAGCTGCTCGGCCTGTCCCTGGTCACCAACCTGGGCGCCGGGCTGGCCCCTGACGGGGTCTCCGCGGGTTCGATCATCGGAATGGCTGAGCGTCGGGCGGCCGATGTCGGGCGGATCATCCGGGAGGTCGTGCTGGCCCTCTGATGGCATGACGGGCCCACTGCTGCACTGCATTGACCCAACACCCGTAACATCGGGGCGTGCCACCGTCCCCGTCCTCCCCGCCGGAGGGCCGCAAGCGTGTCGGGCGCCGGGTGTTCATCGGCATGGTGGGGGCAGGGGCACTCGGGATCGTGTTCGGCGCCAGGGTGCAGGACGTGGTGGGCAACGCGCTCGGTTCCGGACTGGGCGGGCTTCTCCCCGGAGGCGACCGGTTCCGCATCTACACCATCACGGACTCCTTTCCCTCCATCGCCGACGAGCGGTACCGGCTACAGGTCACGGGTCTGGTGGATCGACCGACCACCTTCACCCTGGCCGACCTCCAAGCCATGCCGCCCACCCGCCTGGTCAAGGACTTCCAGTGCGTGACCGGGTGGCGAGTGCCCGACGTGCATTGGGAGGGCGTCCGGCTGGCCGACGTGCTCGACGCCGCCGGCGTCCATCCCGACGCCCAAGCGCTGGAGTTCGACTCCTACGACGGATTGGACACCGAGAGTCTCACGCTCGACCAGGCCCGGCGGTCCGACGTGATCGTGGCCTACCGGATGCTCGGTGCACCCATCACCACCGAGCACGGGGGCCCGGTCCGGCTCTACGTGGCGCCGATGTACGGCTACAAGTCGATCAAATGGCTGTCGGCCATCCGAGTGGTGAAGCACGCCGCGCCGGGCTACTGGGAGCAGAACGGCTATTCCACCGACGCCTGGGTGGGGAATTCCAACGGCCGGAGTGATCAGCCCATTGGCTAGGTCGCCGCTCGATCTCCGCTCCAGGCCCGGGTCGGGCCGGCACCGCCTCCTCCGCTTCGACCGGGTCGAGCGAGCGGCCCATTGGAGCACAGCCCTGCTCTTCGCCATTTTGATGCTGACCGCCCTCCCGCTCTATTTCGTCCAGGTGGAGAGCCTGGTGGGACGGAGGGAACTCGTGGCCCAGATCCACACCTGGACCGGCGTGTCCCTGCCGGTCCCCCTGCTCGTCTCACTGGCCGGTCCGTGGGGCGCCCTTCTCCGGCGCGACATCCGGCGGGTGAGCCTCTGGACGACCGACGAAGTCCGATGGCTCACGAGCCTGGGCCGACACAGCCTTCCCCGTCCGGACAAGTTCAATCCCGGGCAGAAACTCAACACGCTCTTCACCGCCGGGGCCATCGTGGTGATGCTGGCCACCGGATCCATCCTCAAGTGGTACCGGTTCTTCCCGCTCGACTGGCGCACCGGGGCCACCTTCGTCCACGACGTACTGGCCCTCGGTGTCTTCCTCGTCGTCACCGGGCACGTGATCTTCGCCCTCACCCACCGGGACGCACTGCGCTCGATGTTCCGGGGCTGGGTCACCGAGGCGTGGGCGCGACGTCACGCCGCCGGATGGCTGGCCGAGGACTCGACGGATCCTATTGATGAACCGGCCGGACGCGTCCCTTAGCCTTCCGAGTCGTTTCCGACGGCTCGCCTCCGGATCTGGACCGCCCAGACCACCAGGCCGAGGCCGATCACCAGGACCACGGCACCGAGCAGGGTGTACTGGCCGTGACCGCTCATCAGCTTGGAGTTGGAGATGGCGTTGGTCCCCTGGCCGATCCACACCAACCCCGCAAGGCACAAGACGACTCCGATGATGCCTCGAGACCACACGGTCAACTCCGATCACCGGGCCCATGCCCACATCGGCGTCGCCGTTGTGGTGCCGGCGTGACGAATCCCGGGCCGGCGGCACTCAGGGTAGTGCCCTGCGTCTGGGTCACGTCGTCCTGCGCCGTCGGGCCGCAACCCAGACGACCGACCGGTCCATGGGCCGGGCGGGACGCTGTCGTGCCTGGTTCCAATCAGCACCAGGGTGGACGCCTACCCGGCAGCCACCGGATCCTCATGGCATCGGGGGTCCGAGCTGAGCCTGTCGGGCTGCCTCCCCGTCGATCGGGACCGGTCCCATCCGTACCGTTGGCACGTCGCCGGGCTGGCTGCGCCACAGGGCGGAAGGCCACCAGTTGTACCGCCCCAGCAGGACGGCAGATGACGGGACGAGCAAGGTGCGGACCACGAACGTGTCCAAGAGGATCCCCAGGGCCAGGCCGGTACCGATCTGGCGGACCTGGCCACCGGTCACGAAGGCCAGGGCGCCGAACGTTCCCGCCAGCACCAGGCCGGCGGCGGTGACCGTGCCTCCCGTAGCCAGGATGGCCCGGCGGACGGCCTCGCGCGGTGGAAGACCAGCCGACTCCTCCCGGATGCGCCCCATCACCAGGATGTTGTAGTCCTCACCCAAGGCCATGACGAACACGAACAAGAAGAAGGGCAGTGCGAAGTTGACTCCGGGCTGAGTGCCCACCACCTGGAAGATCAGCACGGCCAAGCCCAGGGAGGCCAGGTACGAGAGCGCCACGCTGGCCACCAGGTAGAGGGGCGCGACCAGGCTCCGGAGACCCAGAGCCAGAAGGAGCGTCAACAGGACCAGCACCACGGGAACGAGTCGCACCACGTCCTGACCGGACACCGCACTGACGTCTGCTGCTCCGGCCGCCTCGCCGGTCACCCCGTAGTGGGAGGCACCGAGCTGTCCTGCCACGCCGGCGACGACGGTGCGGACGCGTGGGATGGCCTGCAAGGCACGGGTCGTCCCAGCCCCACCGGCGCTGAGGGTGGTGGAGACCAGCACCGTGCGGCCGTCACGGGAGATGAACTGGGCTGTGGACAGGTAGGCGGCATAGCTGGAGTGACGCACGTGCAGTTGGGCGGGCTCGGCGGCGGACAGGCCCTGTGGCGGCCCAAGGCGGGCCTCCAGTCGGGCCAGCTCGCCGGGATCCTGGAAGGTGCCGTTGGGATTGAGCGCGCCGACCACCGAGGAGAACTCCCCGCTGGAGTAGAGCTGGCGTTCAGCCTGGGCCACCAATCCGGTGCGCTGCCAGACCGACGCAGGGAAGCGCAGCACGACGTCGGTCGGGCTGTCGGAGCTGATACCGAAGTAGTCGCTCAGCACCGCCTGGCCGGCGGCCGAGTCACTCCCGGTTATGGCTCCACCGGGGTTGAAACCCGAGGGGGCGTAGGCTCCGACCACCACGGCGAGGGCACCGAATGCCAGGACACCGGCGACCAATGCCGCCACCGGACGCCTGGTGACCCGAGCCGCCACCTGGCCCCATGCCCCGGGCTCGGACCAGTGGGGACCCTGCCGACTGGGCCAGAAGGCGCCGCGGCCGACCAACGACAAGAGTGCGGGCAGGAGGGTGACCTCGACGGCCAGGACGATCACGATGCCGAGAGCCAGTCCGGGCCCAACTCCACGGTAGAGGCCGAATTGGGCGATCACCAGACTGGATAGCGCCACGATCACCGTGAACGCCGAGAGCCCGACGGCACCCCCGACCCGGGACATGGCCTCGACGATGGCGGTCTCCTCGTCCATGCCCCGGCCCAGGTTCTCCCGGTAGCGGAACAGGATGAACAAGCCGTAGTCGGTGCCGGCGCCGAGCACGAGTGCCGTGAGCAGTAGTTCGAGCAATGACGAGATCTGCACCCCCACATGAGTCGACTCGGCGATGAGGGGCTCGGCCAGCATGAGGGCCAGACCGGCCGGCGCCAGCGCCACGAGCGGGCCGAGGACCGCCCGAAAGGCCACCGCCAGCACCACCAAGATCACCAGGACGGACAGCAACGCCACGTCGTACTCGGTGTGGTCGGCGGCGTGCTGCTGGTCGACCAGGATCGGCAGCGAACCGGTCAGAAAGGTCTGGAGGCCAGCCGGGGTACCGGTGGCCATCAGGTCACGGACGTCGGTTACCGCCCTGGTGCCGGTGGCCCCACCGCCAGCCGTAGCCGGCGAGAACTGCACCACCACGGTGGCGGCTCTCCCGTTGCCCGACACGACTCCAGACGTCAGCCCGGTGACTCCGGGAACGCCGCGGATGGCGCGTTCCAGACGGCTCAAGGAGCGCTGGTCGTCTGTGTCGATTGGCCCGCTCGACCCGACGGCCACCAGCACGCCGGTCTGTACACCTTGATGGACAAAGGGTGAGGCCAGCGCGGCCGCCCGCAGGCTTGGCGATGACCGCGGTAGGAACGCCGTGCTGTCGTTGTGTACGACATCCCCGAGCGTAGGCAGGAACACCACGGCCAGAACCGTGGCGGCCAGCCACCCACCAATGACCAGCCACCGCCAGCGCAGCGCCCCACGGGCGATGGCGGCAAACACTCCTGTAGCCGGCGCCGGTCCGTCGGGTCGAGGCCGGAGGTCGCGCTCTCCGTCCGGTGGTCCTTCGGTCCGGAGCATCGTGACCACCTTAGGAGGGGGGTACCCCGTTGCCAGGTCGCCCCTCGCCCAGGATTGCCGTCGAGGGTCCTAGGACGTGGGACCGAAGCGCTCCACCCGGATGCGCTCTGACGACACCCCGGCGCCCACCAGCGCATCGGTGGCGGTGTCGGCGAACCCGGCCGAACCGCAGACGAATGCCGTGGCGGAACCAGGCACCGGCGTCGGGATATCGCTCCTGTTGAGGCGGCCGGGCGGCCGGGGCCAGCCTCCAGGGACCTGGCGGGTGTAGATGATGGTCGTCTCCGGACCAGCTACCTCGTCCGAGAAGTACAGCTGCTCGGGAGACCGAGCGGAAACGATCAACGTCACGAGATCCGGGCGTCCCAGCCGACGCGCCAGCCGGACCATGGCCATGAGCGGCACGATGCCGGACCCTCCGGCCACCAGCAGCGCCGGCGTGTCGCCCGACCAGACGAACCAGCCACCGATGGGTCCTCGGACCTCGAGCTGATCACCCGGTTCGACCTCGTCGTAGAGGAACGACGAGACTTCTCCTCCGGGCAGATGCTCGATGGTCAGTTCGAACTCGTTGGTCCCGTCCGGCGCGGACGCCACCGAGTAGGACCGCGATGCGGTGTACCCGTCGGGCGCTGTGAGCCGGACGACGTAGTGCTGTCCGGCCTGGTACTCCGCCGGCTCGTCCAGCGCCAGGCGAAACGTCTTGGCCGTCGGGGTCTCCCGTCGAATGCTCATGATCGTGGCCTGCTGCCACGGTTTAGGCCGAGGTACGGCGACGATCGGGTCAGTCACCCTGGTAGCGCTGCTCCTGCCACGGATCGCCCCGGTCGTGGTAGCCGTTCTGCTCCCAGAACCCCGGCTCGTCGTGGTCCAGCACCTCGAGGCCGGACACCCACTTGGCGCTCTTCCAGAAGTACAGGTGAGGAACGAGCAGTCGGGCCGGTCCTCCATGGTCCCGTGCCAGCGGGAGTCCGTCGTATTCCCACGCCACCCAGGCCTGGCCACCGGTCACATCGGCGAGCGGAAGGTTGGTGGTGTAGCCGGTGTGAGATGTGGCCAGCACATGAGTCGCCGAGGACTTCGGCCGGGCGGCGGCCAGCAGGGTATCCACTGACACGCCTCGGAACGTGACTCCGAGCTTGGACCACGTAGTGACGCAGTGGATGTCACCGGCATAGGCCGACTGCGGAAGCGCCTGGATCTCGTCCCACGACCAAGTCCTCGGCTCATCGACCAGGCCGCTCACCCGAAAGGTCCACCCGTCGGTCGAGACGTTGGGCGTCGCCTCGGCGGTCAGGACCGGCCAGTCCTGGCCGACGTCGTACTGGCCCGGTGGCAGGCGGGAGTCGCGCGAGGCCTTGCCGCGGCCGTGGAATCCTCTGGTCACATTCACGTTCTCACCACCTCTGTCCAGCTGGTCGGATGCCCACTACAGGTGTCTCACGACATCGTAGACAACTGGGTCCGTTGGTAGCGGCTGGGAGGCCGTGGCCGGTGGCGCCCGTGACCGGCCGCGGTGGTGGTGTGCCGGCCTGCCAAACGTCGTACAGGTGTCAACGGGCGCGGTGTCTTCCTGCACCACGGCGGTCAGACCAGTTGGCGCAGTGCCCGTTAGCCAGTCAGCCGATGACCCGCCCGAGGAACGGGGCATCACCGAAGGCGTAGAGGGCGCCGTCGGAGCCGACCAGGTAGTACCCGTTCCCATCGAGTGACGGTGCCATGGTCTGGATCGGTGCCGAGATGGCCCGGCCACCCAGAGAACCGTAGAAGTGGGCACCGAACGAGAAGATCCCGCCGTCGGCGCCCACCATCCGGTAGCCCTGGCCCGACGGGTCGGCGGTGATCCCCACTACCGGTCGGTTCAGGTGGACCGAACCCATCGAGCCGAGGAACGGGGCCCCGAACGAGAACACCCCCCCGTCGGCCGCCACCAGCCAGTAGCCGCTGCCGTTGCTGGTCGCTGCCATGCCGACAACGGGGGCGTTGAGCCGGAAGTTGCCGGTGGAGCCGTGGAAGCGGGCGTCCCCGAAGCTGAACACGCCACCGTCCTTGGCCACCAGCCAGTACCCGTTGCCGTCGGCGGTGGCCGTCATCGAGATCACCGGGGCGTTGAGATGGAAGCCACCCGTCGAGCCGTGGAACCGGGCGTCCCCGAAGCTGAACACTCCGCCATCGGCACCGAGCAGCCAGTATCCCCGGTGGTCCGGCGTGGCGGTGATGCCGACGATGGGCGCATTGGGGGCGGAGGTCAACGAGCCGAGCCCGGGTGCACCGCCGAAGGGCCGGACCTGGCCAGCCGCGTCGGCCAACCAGTAACCCGCGCACCCGCCCGGGCCGACTGCCGCGGCCACCGCGGCGTAGGTGGCCGGCGCCGACTGGTTGGCGTGGGTGCCACATCCCGGACCGGCTGAGGTCGATGCTGAGTAGATCGACCCCGTCGCCAGCGCATGCACGAACCCGTTGGGTCCGCCGTAGGCGGCCCCGTACCGCTGCAGCTCGGGGCTGACATAGGTGCCTTCAGTGATCTCGTTCCAGGAGATGAGCAGCCACCCCTCCGGGTTGCCGGTGGCGTTGCCGTCGTAGAGCGCCTTCAGCGTGGCGCCGTTGTCCCGTGGGACGCAGCCGTTGGATCCGTCCAGCTGGCGGTCGAAGCCGGGAGACAGCGGCGCGAAGTATTTCTTGCCCTCCGCGTGGAGGGTGGTGGCGAGTGAGTCGAGCTGGCTGAAGCTCTGGGGGTTGCCCCAGGGGTCCTGGCTCGACCAGTAGGGACTGTCAGCATCGAAGTACTGGGCCACGGTCGGATTCCACTGGTTCCACTGATAGCCGCCGACGAAGTAGAAGGCAGGGCGGAATTGCGTGCTGATGGCCGCCACCACCGGGGTCGCGTACTTGTAGGACCCCACCCAGATGAAGGTGGGACGTCCGCCGTTGCTCCGGTCAAAGGCCGAGCTTCCCGCGTACTGACTGGACAGGTAGGCGAGGTCACCGGTGATGGATGCCTGGGTCAGTGCGGTGGCCGAGGCCTCATAGGAGATCCAGAGATGGAAGTTGTGGCCCTGGGCCTGGGCCAGGTCGACGGCCTGGACGAGTAGGTCGAGGCGTCGGTTCTCGGCGTTGGATGCCGGAGTCTGGCTGGCCGATCCCGTGCCATACCAATCGACCGCGAAGCCCGACAGTCCGGCGGCGATGGCGCTCTGCACGTCGTAAATGATCTGGGAGGGATCGTCCTCGGTGAAGAGCGAAGCCGGGGTATCGGTCTCGATGTTGCCGGGATACAGGCTGGTCGGATTGCATCCGGTGGCATCCAAGGTGGCGGGCAGAGGCAGCGGCGACTGGCCAAGGGGGTAGTTGGGCCCGAGGGTGGTCTGCCAGTGATGGGTATCCCACCACAGGTAGTAGTACGCGTACATCCCTTCTTGCGAGCCGGCAGCTGCGGTCGCCTTGGGGGCAGGTGGCGGCGCCAGCGCCCGGTGCGGGGGTGGTGCGCCGGCCGATGCCGCCACCGTGGCGGCGGCGAACAGGACGGCGACCAACAGTGCGAGCTTGGCCGTGAGGTGGTGCCAGCTGTGGCTTGTCATGCGGCTCCTCGTAGTCGGCCCCCGAGTGGCGGCCGGTCTCCGAACTCTGTTTTCGACCGATTCGGAAGGTCGCTGAAGTAATTCATGCGCCCGCCGGTGGCCCGACCGGGCCGCCTGATCCGTGGAGGTCGCACCTCATTGGCGTTGTTCTCCCTGGTGACAGCGGTTTCGCTGACGAGGCCCTTCCACTCCCCACCGACGGGGAGTGAACGCGGGCTTTTTTGGCGGCGCGCTGTCTCAGCGCACTTACGGGTAAGTTCTTTCGCTGACGGAGGCCCTGATCCGTGGTGGCCGTCAGCAAGGCCCGACCGGGTCGGAAGGAGCGGAAATGACCGATCTGCTGACAGGCGTCGACGGTCGGACCCTCACGGACCGTTTCTTCGCCACACGCGTGCTCACCGAGTCGTTGGCCGGCGTCTTGTCGGCCGAGGACCAGACCGTGCAGTCGATGCCCGACGTGAGCCCCACCAAGTGGCACCGGGCCCACACCACCTGGTTCTTCGAGACCTTTCTGCTCGACCCGCAGCGGCCGGGATACCGTCCGTTCCATCCGGAGTACGGCTACCTGTTCAACTCGTACTACGAGGGCGTCGGTGCCCGCTACCCACGATCGGACCGTGGCCTCATCTCGCGACCCGGCATCGCCGACATCGCACGGTACCGGGCCTACGTGGACCAGGAGATGGCCGCGCTCCTCGAGTCCCTACCCGACGAGGCCACGGGCTGGTTGGTGGAGTTGGGCATCCACCACGAGCAACAGCACCAAGAGCTTCTCTTGATGGACATCAAGCACGTGCTGTCCTGCAACCCGCTCCTCCCCGCCTACGACAAGGTGTGCCTGGCCTCACCCGGGGTCGCGGCCCCGGCCGGGTGGACCCGGCACGCCGAGGGCAACTACGACATCGGACACGAGGGCGACGGATTCAGCTTCGACAACGAGAGTCCCCGGCACCGGACCTATCTCGGGGCATTCTCGTTGGCCGACCGACCCGTGACCTGTGGCGACTGGATCGAGTTCATTGAGGACGGCGGCTACCACCGGCCCGAGCTATGGCTGTCCGACGGCTGGGCCACCGCCATGGACCACGGCTGGGAGAGCCCGCTCTACTGGTCACGGCTCGACGGAGGATGGCAGGAGTTCACCCTCGGCGGCCCCATCGAGGTCAACCCGGCCCAGCCGGTCTGCCACATCAGCTACTACGAGGCCGACGCCTTCGCCCGCTGGGCCGGCTACCGGCTCCCCACCGAGACCGAATGGGAGGTGGCCACGGCCGGCATGGCCGTGTCGGGGCACTTCCTCGACCAGACCCGGTTGCATCCCAGCCCGGTCGAGGCCACCACGCCGGGAGCGGCTGCCGCCGACGCCCCGTTCGGCAACGTGTGGCAGTGGACCTCGTCGGCCTACAGCCCCTACCCCGGGTTCGAGGCTGCACCGGGCACGGTCGGCGAGTACAACGGCAAGTTCATGGTCAACCAGTACGTGCTCCGGGGAGGGTCGTGCGTGACACCGGCCGGTCACGTCCGGGCCTCCTACCGGAACTTCTTCCCCCCATCTGCTCGGTGGGCGTTCTCCGGACTGCGGCTGGCCCGCAACTACTGATGAGGGGCATCTCATCCCTGATGACGACGACGCCGAAGGAATCCCATGACCCCAGTCATCCCCCCGACCATCGACATCTACCTGGGCGGCGGTGACCTCCGTGCCGCCATGGAGCGGGACGTCCGCGCCGGCCTGACCCGGACGCCGAAGCAACTCCCCCCGGTCTACTTCTACGACGACCGCGGCAGCCGGCTCTTCGACGAGATCACCCGGCTGCCCGAGTACTACCCCACCCGGGCCGAGCGGTCGATCCTCGACTCCCATGCCAAGGACATCGCCCAGAGCTCGGACGCGGACACGCTGGTCGAGTTGGGTGCCGGCACCTGCGACAAGTCCCGCCTGTTGCTCGACGCCATGCAGTCCAACGGTCGGCTCGAGCGCTTCGTGCCCCTCGATGTGAGCGACACCACCTTGTGGGAGGCGGCCACCACCTTGTCGACCGAGTATCCGGGCCTCGGCGTCAACGCCGTGGTCGGCGACTTCCACCGCCACCTTGGCCGCCTGCCCACCGGGGGACGGCGCCTGTTCGCGTTCCTCGGGGGCACCATCGGCAACCTCGACCCCTCCGAGCGCCGGACCTTCCTCCGCCAGCTGGTGGCGGTGATGACCCCCGACGATCGGTTCCTGCTGGGCACCGACCTGGTGAAGGACCCCGCCGTCTTGGTCCGCGCCTATGACGACTCGGCCGGGGTCACCGCCGAGTTCAATCGCAATGTGCTCCATGTGCTCAACCGGGAGCTGGGTGCCGACTTCGTCACCGAGGACTTCACCCATGTGGCCCGGTGGAACGACGTTGACCACCGCATCGAGATGTGGCTGCGGGCGGGCCGGGACGCCTCGGTGCGGATCAGCCAGCTCGACCTCGATGTGGCCTTCGCCTCCGGCGAGGAGATGCTCACCGAGATCAGCACCAAGTTCACCCCCGACGGACTCGCCGAGGAGCTGGCCGAATCGGGGTTCGAGGTGGAGTGCCGCTGGCCCTCAGACGGCGACGAGTTCTTGCTGACCCTGGCCCGTCCCGCCGCCTGAGGGCGCCTGGTCCGCCCGGCGGACCGGAGGCCGCCCTCAGGCCCCGAGCAGGTCCTTCACGGCGGCCTCGATCGCCCGGTGGAACGTCGGGTAGGCGTAGATCATGTGCCGGAGCGACCGGGTCGGGACCTCGGCATGGACGGCCAGCGACAGCAGACCCAGGACCTCGCCCCCCCACGGGCCGGCCGAGGTGGCGCCCACCAGCACGCCCCGGTCGGCATCCTCGACCAGTTTGATGAACCCCTTGTTGCCGGCCTTGTGGATCCAGCCCCTGGTCGATGACGGGATCGCGGCCGAGCCGGTTCGCACGTCGAGACCCCGTTCCCTGGCGTCGCGCTCATTGAGGCCCACCGAGCCGATCTCGGGATCGGTGAAGGTCACCCGGGGGACGGCGCGGTAGTCGGCCGGCACCACCTCCAGACCCAGGATGTCGTTCACCACGATGTCGGCCTGGTACATCGAGACATGGGTGAACGCACCCTTGCCGGTGATGTCGCCGACCGCCCACACTCCCTCGACCCCCTCCACCCGGAGGTGATCGTCGACCGGGAGGGCCCGGGCCCCCTCGTCGACACCGATGGCGGCCACGTTCAGCTGGGCCAGGTCGGCCCGCCGTCCGGCGGCCACGAGTAGCCGGTCCACGACCACCGGCTCGCCGTCGGCCAGGGTTACCGCGAATCGCTGGCCGTCATGGTGCACCGACTCGATGGTCACGCCGGTCCGGACGCCGATGCCCTCGGACTCGAACACCTCGGCCAGGAGGGCACCTGCCTCAGGCTCCTCCGGGCCGACCAGGCGGGGTCCAGCCTCCAGGACGGTCACCTCGGCACCGAAGCGCCGGAACACCTGGGCCAGCTCCACGCCGATGGCCCCGCCCCCGAGCACACCGAGCGTCGGCGGCACCTCGAGCGTCTCGATGGCCTGACGGTTGGTCCAGTACGGGGTGTCGGCCAGCCCGGCGACCGGTGGGATCCACGCCCGGGTGCCGGCACCGATCACCACCGCCCGACCGGCCTCGAAGACCCGGTCACCCACGGCCACCTTGCCACCGCCCTCCAGGCGGCCCCAGCCCCGGACGAATCGTCCGCCCTTGTCCTCGAATCGCTTGACCGCAACCGTGTCGTCCCAGTCGTCGGTGGCCTCGTCGCGGATGCGCGTGGCCACCACCGACCAGTCCGGGTCGACCCGGCTGTCGCCGGCCATGCCCGGCACCCGCCGGGCCTCGGCGAGCAGGTCGCCCGCCCGGATCATCATCTTCGAGGGCACACACCCCCAATAGGGGCACTCTCCGCCCACCAGCTCGGCGTCGATCCCGACCACGTCGAGACCGGCCTCGGCCAGGCGCTCGGCCGCGTCCTCACTACCCGGGCCCATGCCCACCACGACGACATCGGCACGTTCGGTCATCTACTGCTCCTTCGCTCCTGGCCGCGACGCACACGTCGCCCCAACGGTTCTATCCCATCGGGCCGCAGATAACCGCCGATAGCCCGGCACGGGTGGGCAACGACGGGGAACACAGAGGGATGGTGTGGCGTTGTAGTGACTATGACGATACGAGCGAGTTGGCATGGCACAGTCCTGGCCGAGAGTGATCGGACCGTGGTGGTGGAGGGAAATCACTACTTCCCGGCCGAGGACGTCCATACCGAGTATTTCGAGCCCAGCAGCACGCAGACCAACTGCCCGTGGAAGGGCGAGGCCAGCTATCGCAGCGTGGTGGTGGACGGTGTCCGCAATGACGATGCCGCCTGGTTCTACCCCGAGCCCAAGGATGCGGCCGCCGAGATCGCCGATCATGTGGCGTTCTGGAAGGGCGTCACCGTCGAGGCCGTCTGACCTGGGCACAGGGTCGGGATGTCCCCCGGGTGCGGGCAACGCGGAAGGCCCGTGGTCGCTTCGGCGGGCCGAACAGGGGTGTCAGTCAGCGGTGGCCCGGCGGCGGGCCACGTCGAAACAGGCGATGGCCCCGGCCGTCGACACGTTGAGCGACGACAGCGAGCCGTGTTGGGGGATGGAGGCCAGGACATCGCACCGCTTGCGAGTCAGGTCGGCCAGTCCGCTGCCCTCGGATCCGAGCACCAGCGCCACGGCCTGCTCGCCGAGCGGGAGGTCGTAGAGCGCCTGGCGAGCCTCGCCTACGAGCCCTACGGTCCACACGCCGAGACTGGTGAGCCGTTTGAGCGCGGCGGGGACTCCAGCCACCAGGGCCATGGGCAGATACTCGATGGCGCCGGCGGCCGCCTTGGCCACCGTCGGCGACAGGTGGACCGATCGGTGGCGGGGTAACACGACGCCGGTTGCTCCGGCGCACTCTGCGCTCCGCAGAAGCGCCCCCATGTTGTGGGGGTCGGTGATGCCGTCCAATACCAGGAGGAACGGGACCCGCCCCCGGGGCCCGGGTTCGCACAACGACTCGAGCGGCACGTCCTTGATCGGTTGAGCCAGCGCCACCACTCCCTGGGGCGCTTCGGTCCGGGCCACTGAGTCGAGCCGGCGGCGGGACACGTACTCGACCCGCACACGGCGTTGGGTCGCCAGGGCCTCGATCTCGTCGAGAATGGCGGCGGCGTCCATCCCCTCGGCCATCACTACCGAACGGACCGATCGGCGGTTGGCCACCAACAGCTCCCGAACAGCCTGTCGGCCCTCTACCTGGTCCCCGCCGAGGCCCTCGGCCACGGCGGGGCCCCGACGACCCCCTGGGGCGGGACGGCTGCCTCCGTTGGCGGAGCCCCGCCCCGCCCCGCCCCGGGCGGCACCCCCACCTCCGGGGGTTCCTCGACCCGCGCCGCCCCGACCGGTAACCGTCCGGCCCGCACCACTCCGTCCGCCACCGCCGCGCCCGGCACTGCCCCGTCCCGTCCCGGCTGGTCCGCCACTGCCGCGAGCAGCGCCACGTCCACCCGAGGGCTGCCTGCGGCCACCGCCGCTCTTGGCCGGGCTCACGTCGCTGCTCCACCGGCATCGGGCACCGCGGCCATCAGCACCACCGCGGTGCAGGCGATGCCCTCGGCCCGACCCAGCGCCCCGAGCCCCTCGGCACGTGTGGCCTTCACGTTGACCGGCCCACCGAGCACACCGGTCAGCTTCGCCGCCATGGCGTCGACAAACGGTGCCAGCTTGGGCCGCTCGGCGACCACGGTGCAGTCGGCATTGACCGGGGCCCAGCCCGCGGCACGGGCCAATCCGACCATTCGGGCCAGCAGCTCCAGGCTGTCGGCACCACGCCAGGCGGGATCGGTGTCCGGGGCATGCCGGCCCAGGTCGCCGAGTCCGGAGGCTCCGAGCACCGCATCGGCGATGGCGTGCGAGACCGCGTCGGCGTCACTGTGCCCGTCGAGACCACGGACCCCCTCGCCGGTGATCACCACGCCGCCGAGTACCAGGGGCCTCCCCGGATCGCCCGAGAATTGGTGCACGTCGATCCCCTGGCCGATGCGTAGGCCCGTCGCACCACCGGTCGCTGACACGCCGGTCGGGTCCCCGGTCAACCGTGCACCGCGGGATGGAGCAACTCAGCCAGCTCCAGGTCCTCGGGACGGGTGATCTTCAGGTTGCGGGGATCACCGGGCACGGTCCGCACGGTAGCGCCCGCCAGCTCCAAGAGCCCGGCATCGTCGGTGGCCTCACCGCTGGAGCGGTGGGCGGACCGCAGGGTCGCAGCGGCGAACGCCTGCGGGGTCTGCACCGTGACGAGACCCTCCCGGCCGACGGTCGACTGCACCAGGTCACCGGTGACGCGCTTCAACGTGTCTGACACCGCCAGCACCGGGATGGCGCCCGCTGCCCCCCCGGACCGGACCACTGCGATGACGTCCTGGTACAGCGAGGCCCGGGCCAGCGGCCGGGCCGCGTCGTGCACCACGATCACGGTGGCCTCATCGGGCACGGCAGCCAGGCCGGCCCGCACCGAGGCCGCCCGGGTGTCACCACCGACCACCACCCGGTCGGATCCGAGGTCTCCGAGCTCGGTCGCCGCGGTGGCCGGGACCACCAGGACCACGCCGTCGGCCACCGACTGCGCGGTCCGCACCGACCAGGAGGCCACCGGCTGTCCGGCCAACTCGAGGAACTGCTTGGGCCCTCCGAAGCGGCGGCCCGAGCCTGCGGCCACGACGATGACCCAGACGGATCCGTCTCGGCTCAGGGCAGCGCCTCGTTGAGCCTGACCTCGGCCGCCTCCTCGTCCACGCCGAGGGCGAAGGTCAGCTCGGACACCAGAATCTGGCGGGCCCGGCTGAGCATGCGCTTCTCCCCGGCGGACAGTCCCTTGTCCTTGTCCCGGATGGAGAGGTTCCGCACCACCTCGGCCACCTGGTAGATGTCCCCGGAGCGGAGCTTCTCGGAGTGGTTCTTGTAGCGCCTCGACCAGTTGGTCGGCATCCGGGCCTCCTTCTTGCGAAGGACGGCGAACACCTCTTCGACCTCTTCGTCGTTGATGACCTCCCGGAGGCCGACGCCCTCGGTGTTGTCGGCCGGGACCATCAGCGTCAGGTCCCCGTAGGCCAGACGGAGCACCAGGTACTCCTGTTTCTTGCCGAAGGCCTCTTTGGTCTCACGTCGTTCAACTACTGCCGCGCCGTGGTGCGGGTAGACGACCTTGTCACCGATGTCGAACACCGTTCCTCCTGGCGTTGCGTGCTGGTCCCGGGGCTGGTGCGCGACGTCGGGACCGCTTAGACGAAGCATGCAATGGTACACGGTGGCGGCCCCGGCCCGAACCGGCCCGGGGCGGGCGGTGGCGGGCTCGGGGCGCCCGGCCTACTGGTAGCGCTCGAAGATGCTGGCCTCGGCCAGCCGGGCCAGGCCGTCCTTGACCGAATGGGCACGAGCCTGGCCGACACCGTCGACCTGCTCGAGCTCGCCCAGCGAGGCCCGCATGATCTGCTGGAGGTTGACGAAGCGGTCGACGATGCGCTCGATGATGGTGTCGGAGAACCGGGGAAGTCGGTAGAGCAGCCGATAGCCGCGGGGTTCCACTCCGGACTCGGTGTCGTTGAAGGTTCCCGGCATGCCGAGCACCTCGGCCACCCGGCTGGCGTCGGCCAGCTCGTCTGAGGACAGGTCGGTGAGCTCCTTGGTGGCCCGCTTCACCGCACCCAGGCGGTCCCCCTTGACCGGTGGGCTGCCGCAGTAGTCCCGGACGACCAAATGGAGGGTGGCGGCCACCCCATCGACCAGCTCCGCCGACTGGAGCCCGACCAGACGACCGTCCTCCCCCAGCTCCACCAGGTAGCCCTCGACCTCCTCCCCGATGCGGAGGACCATCTCCGCAGCCTGCACCACCGCCACCACGTCGCCCACCGACACGGTGTCCTCCACCTCGAGCACCGACAGGCCGTTGAGCGCCACGTCGAAACGGTTCCGGAAGTGCTGCATGGTGGCCAGGGCCTGGTCCGTGCGGTCGTGGAGCCAACCAGTCGGCTGGACCGTGTGCCTGTGGTCGTTGCGGTACACGGTGATCACCGACATGGCGGCCGACACCGACAGCACGGGCACATCGATGGACCGGGCCACCCGCTCGGCCGTGCGGTGCCGGGTGCCGGTCTCCGATGTCGGGATGGTCGCCTTGGGCATGAGATGCACATTGGCCCGGGCGATCCGGGAGGCATCGGCAGCCAGGATGATGGCCCCGTCCATCTTGGCCAGCTCCGAGAGGCGTTGAGGGCTGAACTCGGCGTCGAGCAGAAACCCTCCCGAGCAGATGGACAGGACACCGGGCCCGTCCCCGACGACGACCAGTCCGCCCCGCTTGGCCCGCAAGATCCGGTCCAGCCCATCGCGCAGCGGACGACCGGGGGCCACCATCGCCAGGGCATCGCTGAGCGGCGAACTCTGGCGGCTGTTCACAGGGGGAATGGTACCTGCCAGCCCGGTAGCGGGTTCAGGCCGGCGGGCCGCAACCGAGCAGGCGCACCGCCTCGGCAACGGTGTTCACCCGGACCAGCTCGACGCCGGCGGGACCCTCGGTCGTGGAGGCCGGCACCACCACGGTGGTGAACCCCAGCCGGACACACTCCTCCAGGCGTCGAGGAAGCGCGGTGACCTGGCGGACCTCACCGGAGAGACCGACCTCGCCCACCGCGGCCAGTTCGGCGGGAAGCGCCCTGCCGGTGGCGGCCGAGGCCACCGCCAGCGCCAGCGCCAGGTCGGCAGCCGGTTCGGTAACCCGGATGCCGCCGGCGACCGATGCGAAGACGTCCAACGACAGCACCGGGAGGTCGGCGTGCTGGCCGAGGACGGCGAGGGTCATCACGAGACGACCGCTGTCCAGCCCCACCACCGACCGCTTGGGTTGGGCCTGGCCCATGGCGGTGACCAACGCCTGGAGTTCGACCACCAGAGTGCGACGCCCCTGCATGGCTGGCAGGACCACGCCGCCGGGCACACCGGTCAGTCGGTCACCCAGGAGGAGCCGGCCCGGGTCGTCGACCCGGTTGAGCCCCTGGTCCCCCATCTCGAACAGCCCCAGTTCGCCGGTGGGACCGAAGCGGTGCTTGACCGCCAACAGCAGCCGGAGTGCGTGGTGTCGGTCCCCCTCGAAGCTGAGGACGGTGTCGACCATGTGCTCGAGGGCTCGAGGGCCGGCCAGCGAGCCGTCCTTGGTCACATGGCCTACCAGCACCGTCGCCACCTGGCGGGTCTTGGCCAGGCTGACCAGTTGGTCGGCACACTCGCGCACCTGGGTGACACTCCCCGGGGCACCGGTGGTCCGGCGCTCGCCCAGGGTGGCCGGTCCGATGGCGACCGCCTGGATGGAGTCGATCACCACCAAGTCCGGTTCGGCCTCGACCACGGCGTTGATGACCGCCCCGATGTCGGTGACGGCCAGGATCAGCAGCCCGGGCGGGATCGGGCCTAGCCGCTCGGCACGGAGTCGCACCTGGTGGGCCGACTCCTCGGCGGACACCAGCAGGACCCGGTGACCGGCGGCCGCCCGCGCCGCCAAGACCTGGAGGAGCAGGGTGGACTTCCCGATGCCGGGCTCCCCACCCAGCAGGGTGACCGAGCCGGGGACCAGGCCGCCGGACAGCACCCGGTCGAACTCCTCGACCCCGGTCGGGATGGCGGCCGCCTCGGACACGTCGACCGAAGCCAGCGGCATGGGCATGGACGAGAGGTCGAGCGAGTCCACGGCGCGCACTAGCGGACCGAGCTGCGCCTCTTCGACCAGGGTGTTCCACTCACCGCAGGTGGGGCAGCGACCGGCCCAGCGGGCCGTGGTCGAGCCACAGTCGATGCAACGATGTCGCTTTGCCGTCTTGGCCATGGCACCGATGGTACGGAGTGGGTGTGCCACCCGGGGTGATGCGCCCGCTGGCCGGCCCTGGTGGTCCGACGACATGTCGACGGATACCGCTACGCCTCCGAGCAACGGGAGCTCTATCGAGGATCCCGCCTCGGCGAGTCCCTGGTGCTCAGTCGGCGGACGAGTCGGCCCCGGCCAGCTCCACGGGGGGAGGCGGCTCGACACCCTCGATGGCCGTGAAGGTGAGCTGCTGCTCACCGGCCACCAGGGGTGGGGCACCCTTCACGTCGTAGGCCGCGGCGGCCTCCGCAGTGATGGTCTCGACATCGACCACGATGGTCTCGCCCACCCGGAATTCCTTCCAGAGGATCCGCTCGGACAAGGGGTCCTCGACCATCTGCTGGATGGCACGGCGCAATGGCCGGGCGCCCAGCTGGGGGTCGTAGCCCTTGTCGGCGAGCAGCTGCTTGGCCGGCGGAGTCAGCACGAGGCTCAGTCCCTGGAGCTCCAACTGCGTGGAGACCCGCTGGATCATCAGGTCCACGATCTCGACCACCTCGACCTTGGACAGCTCGTGGAACACCACGACCTCGTCGATGCGGTTGAGGAACTCGGGCCGGAAGTGGGCCTTCAGTGCCTCGTTGACCTTGGTCTTCATCCGCTCGTAGGTGACCGCCTCGGACGTCTTGGCGAAGCCCACCGAGGACTTGCGGAGGTCGGCCGTGCCGAGGTTGGACGTCATGATCAGCACGGTGTTCTTGAAGTCCACCGACCGACCCTGGGCGTCGGTCAACCGCCCGTCCTCCAGGATCTGGAGCAGGGTGTTGAACACGTCGGCGTGGGCCTTTTCGACCTCGTCGAAGAGCACCACGGAGAAGGGCTTGCGCCGGACGGCCTCGGTCAGCTGGCCACCCTCTTCGTACCCGACGTACCCGGGGGGCGAGCCGACGAGACGGCTCACGGTGTGCTTCTCCATGTACTCGGACATGTCCAGCTGGATCAGCGCGTCCTCATCGTCGAAGAGGAACTCGGCCAAGGTCTTGGCCAGCTCGGTCTTGCCCACCCCGGTGGGGCCGAGGAAGATGAACGACCCACTGGGGCGCTTGGGATCCTTGAGGCCGGCACGGGTCCGACGGATCGAACGAGCCAGCGCGGCGATAGCCGGCTCTTGGCCGATGACCCGCTTGTGGAGCTCGTCCTCCATGCGCAGGAGCTTGGCCGTCTCCTCCTCGGTGAGCCGGTAGACGGGGATCCCCGTCCAGTTGGCCAGCACCTCGGCGATGACCTCCTCGTCGACGACGTCGAACAGGTCGACACCCTCGGCGCGCCACTCGGCCTCCATGGCCTCCTTCGAGTCGAGGCGCTCCTTCTCCTGCTCGGCCAGCTTCTTGGCCTGGTCGAAGGCCTGCTTCTCGATGGCTGCTTCCTTGTCGGCCCGCAGCCGGGTGATGTCTTCTTCCAGCTTCTTGTAGGCCGGGGGCGTGGTCATCCGGCGGATGCGGAGCCGGCTGCCGGCCTCGTCGATGAGGTCGATGGCCTTGTCCGGGAGGTAGCGGTCGGCCAGGTAGCGGTCGGCCAGGTTGGCCGCGGCCACCAGAGCCTGGTCGGTGATGGTCACGGCATGGTGGGACTCGTACCGGTCCCGCAGGCCCTTCAGGATCTCGATGGTCAGGGCCACGTTGGGCTGCTCCACCTTGATCGGCTGGAAGCGGCGCTCAAGCGCGGCGTCCTTCTCGAGATGCTTGCGGTACTCGTCGATGGTGGTCGCGCCGATGGTCTGCAGCTCACCGCGGGCCAGCATCGGCTTCAGGATGGAGGCCGCATCGATGGCGCCCTCCGCGGCGCCCGCTCCCACCAGGGTGTGGAGCTCGTCGATGAACAGCACGATGTCGCCGCGCGTGCGGATCTCTTTCAGGACCTTCTTGAGGCGCTCCTCGAAGTCGCCCCGGTACCGGCTGCCCGCCACCAGTGCACCCAGGTCGAGTGTGTAGAGCTGCTTGCCGGTCAGCGTCTCGGGCACGTCATCGGCCACGATGCGTTGGGCCAACCCCTCGACGATGGCGGTCTTGCCCACTCCGGGCTCACCGATCAGCACCGGGTTGTTCTTCGTGCGGCGCGACAGCACCTGCATGACCCGCTCGATCTCTTTTTCGCGACCGATGACCGGGTCCAGCTTGTGGTCGCGGGCCAACGCGGTCAGGTTGCGACCGAACTGGTCGAGGACCGGTGAGCCGGTCGGGGCATCCGACGACTGTGAGCCGGGGGCACCCGCGCCCACGGACTCCTTGCCCTGGTAGCCGGAGAGGAGTTGGATGACCTGTTGGCGCACGCGGGGAAGGTCGGCACCGAGGCTCTGCAGGACTTGTGCCGCCACGCCCTCGCCCTCACGCACCAGACCCAGCAGCATGTGCTCGGTCCCGATGTAGCTGTGGCCCAGTTGGAGCGCTTCGCGCAGCGAGAGCTCGAGGACCTTCTTCGCCCGGGGCGTGAACGGCGGGGAGCCGGTCGGTGCCGTGCCGGCGAGGCCGATGGTCTCTTCGACCTTCTCCCGGACAGCCTCCAGCGAGACGCCCAGTGACTCGAGCGCCTTGGCCGCGACTCCCTCACCCTCGTGGATCAGTCCCAGGAGGATGTGCTCGGTCCCGATAAAGCTGTGGTTGAGGAGGCGCGCCTCCTCTTGCGCTAGCACAAGAACTCGACGAGCCCGGTCTGTAAATCGTTCGAACACTCCACCGCCTCCATCCGCGGTCAGTAACTGAACCGAAGTCTACAGGTGCCAGTGCGACCCGCACCCGCACGGATCACTTTTGATTCCCTTTTCTCAGTCATCGGCAACCTGGCCTATCGTCTGTAGGAAGTGAACGTCGTGGAGCTCCTGGGCCTTCCAGCACTCGAAGAACAGTTGCGGCGCCTCGAGCCCCTGCTCGTGGAGTCGGTGGTGACCGGCGACGCCTTCCTCGACGAGGTCACGACCCACCTCCTGGCGGCCGGTGGGAAACGCCTCCGACCGGTCCTCGCCCTGGCCACAGCCACTTCCAGCGACCGCGAGGCCACCCGGGATGACCTGTTGGGAGCGGTGGCGGTGGAGCTGGTGCACCTGGCCTCCCTCTACCACGACGACGTCATGGACGAGGCCACGGTCCGCCGGAACGTCGAGAGCGTGAACGCCCGGTTCGGCAACCTGGTGGCCATCGTGGCCGGCGACTTCCTCCTGGCCCGCTCCGCGGAGATCGCCGCAGGATTGGGCACCGAGATCGCCGGTCTGCTGGCTGCCACCCTCGGCGAGCTGTGCCGGGGCCAGGTCGCCGAGGTCCACGCCGCCTTCCAGGTGGGAAGGACCGAGGAGAGCTACTCGACTGCCATCGCCGGCAAGACGGCCTCCCTCATGGCCACGTCATGCCGGATCGGTGCCCTGACCGCGGGGCTCGCCCGGGACCAGGTCGAGGCGGTCACGACCTTTGGCCGCTACTTCGGGATGATCTTCCAGGTAAGGGACGACATCCTCGATGTCATCGGAACCGAGGCCGAGCTGGGCAAGCCGGCCGGTCAGGACCTGGCCGAGGGCATCTACACCCTGCCGGTGCTGTTGGCGCTGGCCGACCCGGTGGTCGGACCGGAGTTGCGACCCCTCCTGGGCCAGCCCCTGGGCCAGCCCGAACGCGACAAGGCCCGGTCCATCGTGGCTGAGTCGGGGGCCATCGCACAGTCGGTGACGGTGGCCCGCCGCTACGCCGATCTGGCCGGGGATGCCGCCGTGGCCGGACCTTCGGTAGAGCTGGGCATCGGATTCGCCGGCCTGGCCCACTCCTTGGTGGACGACCTCCCCAGCTGAGCTGCGCTGACAGGTCGCCCCGGCGCGGCGGATTGCCGGGCGATCGGCTGCGCACCTGATCGACCGGCAATCCGGAACCACCGCCCGGTTACGAGGCGGTGGGGGCCGCCACGTGGCACTTGGCCTCGATGGCCGAGGCCGCCTTGGTCAGGCGGTTCGCGGCCTTGGGGCTCTCCAACCGGCTGATCACCCTCTTCAGACGGTCGGCCCGGCGGGTGTGCCCAGCCGCCACGGCCTTGGCCTCGGCGGCGTTCAGCTTCGGCAGGCCGGCGGTGATGTCCGACTGCAGCTTGTCGATCCGGTTCAGGGCCTTGGTGGCATTGGCACAGTTGAAGTTGGCCAGCCGGGTCGCCGGTGAGGGTGTGGATGCGGGGGTGGCCGCACCGGCCACACCGGCCGCTCCCAGGGAGAGCGCCCCAACGGCGACGGCACTGACCAACAGTGATTTCCCTGCGTGCATCAGCTTCATGGTGGTTCTCCTGCTCTTCGTGTGTCCCGGAGGTTCCGGTCACACCTCAGTTATCGGCCCACCAGATGTGCGCTCGATGATGGAGGTGTTAGGACCTGGTGAGGACCCCGACCGCCCATGGCCTCCCGCTGCAGAGCGGGTGCTCAGCGACAACATGTCATAGGTACTGCCATTTGTTAGGATCGTTTCGATGCCTCCGGCACCTGCTGGCCTCGCTCCCGCACGGCGGGCAGGGTGACGTCCCGACGCGGCAGTGTCCGCCATGACGTCCAGCTGCATTGCTCGGCGGATGAGGTCTGGGCCCTGGTCGGCGATCCCGCCCGCGTGCACGAATGGTTCCCGGGCATCGTGTCGTGCACGGTCGAGGGCGATCTGCGCACCATCGTCACCGGATCGGGCCTGCCGATGCCCGAGCACCTGCTCACCGTCGATCCCGTACTCCGGCGCATCCAGTACCGGATCACCGCCCCCCTCTTCACCGAGCACCTGGGCACCCTCGATGTCCACGCCCTGGAGGACGGCACCTGCCTGGTCGTCTACAGCACCGACGCCGAGCCCGCGCCGTTGGCCCTGGTCATCGGTGGGGCGGCCCGTGCCGCGCTGGCCCAGTTGGCGACCACCCTGGGGCTCGACGGAGCCACGCCTGCGAAAGGAGCCCCCTGATGGGCCGCAAGATCCTCCTGGTCACCACCGACCAACAGCGCTACGACACCCTGGGGTGCAACGGCGGCACCGTGGCGTCAACACCGGTCGTCGACCGGCTGGCGGCCGAGGGGATCCGCTTCGAGCGGGCCCACCCCCAGTCGGTGGTCTGCATGCCGTCGCGATCCACCATCCTCACCGGCCAGCATCCGAGCACCCACGGGGTCTGGATGAACGGGGTGCCACTGCCCATCGACGCCCCGTCCGTCGCCGAGGTCCTCCACACCAGCGGCTACCGGACCGCACTGGTGGGCAAGGCCCACTTCGAGCCCTTCCTCGACCCGTTCTTCCGCTTCTCGGAGAACTCGATGGCGACGACCGGGACGCTGGGGCCCAGTGGCCTCCACCGGGGCTTCGAGCACCTCGAGCTGGCCACCCACGGAGCCATGGGCCCACTCCACTACGCCCGATGGCTGATGGCCGAGCACCCCGAGGCTCTGGGCGGCTTCTATCCCGCGCTCGACGGCACCCTCCAGGTCAACGCGGCTGGCGGTGGTGACACCGGCGCCCCCCAGGTCAAGGTCAACCCCATCGAACGCGGCATCTACCACACCGACTGGGTGGCCGACCGCACGATGGGCTGGCTGGACTCGCTGGACCAGGACGACGACTGGTTCTGCTGGATGAGCTTCCCCGACCCCCACCATCCGTGGGACCCACCCGAGTCCGAGGTGGGACGTATCGACTGGCGCGAGCTGCCCCTGCCGGCCGGGTACCCCGGAACCCGGGCCCAGCGCGAGTCGATCCTCGACGGCAAGCCGCGACACTGGCGGCTCTGGTACGACGGGACCGTGGTGTCCAACTACGAGGCACCTGCCGACTGGGTGCCTGCCACCCTCACCGCCGACCAGGTGCGCGAGGTCAACGCCCGCAACGCCGTGGAGTGCGAGCTGATCGACGAGGCCCTCGGGCGGGTGCTGGCCCGGGTGGCTGAGCGGGGCTGGGCCGACGATCTCGACGTGGTGTTCACCACCGACCACGGCGAGCTCCAAGGCGACTTCGGCCTCTTGTTCAAGGGCCCCTACCACGTCGACGCCCTGATGCGGCTGCCGCTGATCTGGCGGCCGGCCCCCTCGGCCGTCGCCGGCGCGTCGGTGGTGACCAGGCCGGTCGGCCTGGTCGATCTGGCCCCCACCTTCTGCGCCATCGCCGGCCTGGCGCCACCGGAGTGGATGGAGGGACAGCCCCTCCCGGTGGACGACGCCGACGCCCTGTCCCGGGGGTTCGACCGGGTGCTCACCGAGTGGGACTCCGAGCTGTTCGGCACCGACGTCCACCTGCGCACCATCATGGAGGACCACTGGGTGTGCACCACCTACCAGCCCGGGACCTCCCACGACGGCACCGAGGGCGAGCTCTACGACCTGGACGACGACCCGCTCCAACAGGTCAACCGGTGGGACGACCCCGCCCTGGCAGGTGTCCGGGACGACCTGGTGTCCGACCTCTGGGACCACCAGCCCGAGGCCCGACGGCCGCGCCTGGTCCTCGAGGCGCCCGTCTGACCGGTCCGCTCAGCGCTCGGGCGTGTTGCGGTCGAAGATGATTCGGAGGCCGTGGAGCGTGAGCCAGGGCTCGACGTACTCGATCTCCTCCGAGTAGGGCGAGATCAGCTCGGCGAGTCCGCCGGTGGCCACCACCGTGCACTCGCCCAGCACGGCGGCGAACCGGCGGCACAGCCCATCGACCTGGCCGGCGAATCCGTAGAGGGCACCGGACTGGATCGATTCGACCGTCGACTTCCCGATGACGCTCCTCGGCTCGACCAGCTCCACCCGCCGGAGGGCAGCGGCGTTGGCGAACAGCGCGTCGAGGCTGATGGCGACGCCGGGGGTGATGGCGCCGCCCAGGTACTCGCCGGCCGACGAGATGGCGTCGAAGGTCGTGGCCGTGCCCAGGTCCACCACCACGCACGGGCCCCCGAACAGGTCGTGGGCCCCCACCGCGTTGGCGATGCGGTCGGCGCCGACCTCTTTGGGATTGTCGTAGAGGATGGGCATGCCGCTCTTGACCCCGGGTTCGAGGACCACCGACGGCACGTCGAACCATCGAGCCACCATCTGGCGCAGGTTCGAGGTGACCAGGGGCACCGAGGAGGTGACGGCGATCCCGGAGACGGCATCGTCGATGTCGAGGCCGTCGAGGTCCAGCAGCTGGGTGAGCAGCAGGGCGTGCTCATCGGCGGTCCGCTCAGCCACCGTCGACAGGCGCCAGTGATGGGCCAGCCCGGCCGGCTCGTTGCCGTCGCGCGGGCCGGTCTCGGGCGCACCGGACGGGTCGTCGGAGAACAGCCCGACCACGGTCTCGGTGTTGCCGACGTCGATGGCCAAGAGCATGGTTCAGCCTTTCAGACCGGTGTCGGGCGGTAGGTCGAACCCCAGGTCGAGCACGGGCGCCGAGTGGGTGAGGGCCCCGACCGAGATGAGGTCGGCCCCGGCGGCCGCCATCAACGGCGCGGTCTCGAGCGACACCCGACCCGATACCTCCACCAACGTCCCCGGTCCGGCCGCTCGGACCAGTCCCACGCACCCGGCCACCTCGTCGGGCGTCATGTTGTCCAGCATCACGACGGTGGCACCGGCGGCCACGGCCTCGGACACCTGGTCGGGCCGGTCGCACTCGACCTCGACCATCCGCCCCGGCCACAGGGCCTTGGCCCGGGCCACCGCCTCGGTGATCGACGCCCCCCCGAGGTGGTTGTCTTTCACCAGCACGGCGTCGGACAGGTTCCCGCGGTGGTTGTGGCCCCCACCTGCCCGCACGGCCGCCTTCTCCAGGGAGCGCAGCCCGGGCGTGGTCTTGCGGGTGTCGAGGACCCGGGTCGACCCATTGGCGGCCCGCACCGCCAGCACGTAGCGACGGGTCAGCGACGCCACCCCCGACAGGTGTCCGAGAAAGTTCAGCGCCGTCCGCTCGGCGGTGAGGAGCGATCGGAGCGGACCGGTGACCGTGGCCACGACGTCCCCCGGCCCCACCGTCCCTCCGTCGGCGATCCGCCAGACGACCTCCAGGCTGCCGTCGACCTGGGCGAAGGTCTCGACCGCGCAGGCGCGGCCGGCGATGACCCCCTCGGCCCGGCTGACGATGCCCATCGGGACCACGGTGGTGAGGGGGATCAGCGCCGCGGTCAGATCGCCCAGGGGCAGAAGGTCCTCGGCCAGCGCCCGGTGGACGGCATCGGCCACTGCGGCGTGGGGCGGGTCGACGTCGGCCACCGGGACGGCGTCGACACGGTCGGCCGCGGTCACCGTCGGGGTCCTGGCCGGGCCGATGCACCCGGATCGTGCTGGTCCGGGTCGGCCCTGGAGGGGTTGGTCGCCGCCGTGTTCCTGGACGCCTCCGGGCCGAGCAGCACCACTCGGTCACCGACGTGGGCGATGCGCCGGCGCCAGGCCTCTGACGGCTCGGGGTAATCGCTGCGGGCGTGGGCTCCCCGCGTCTCGCGCCGGACGGCGGCCGACGAGAGGAGGCTGCGTGAGGCGGTGACCAGGTTGGCCAGCTCCCCTCGGGTCTGGTCGATGGGCGTGGCCGTTCCCACCGCGGTGTCGATGGCATCGACGGCGGCCCCGCCGAGGCGAGGGACTCCGCGCTCCGCACGACCCCCGCACCCTCGGTCATGACCCGCTGGAGGAGGTCACGCGTCTTGGCGGCGTCGGGCCAGGTGTCGATGCCCGGTGCCGCTCCAGAGCCAGGGGGGACGGTCCACGGGGAGGCCTCGGCCGGCGCCACGGTCTCGGCGCCACCGTCGAGATAGGCCCCGAGCACGCCGGTCGGCGTCGGCCCGTCCTCGCCGGCCAGGATCGACTCGGCCAGCCGGGCCCCGAAGACCATGCCCTCCAGCAGGGAGTTGGAGGCCAGACGGTTGGCCCCGTGGACACCGGTGCAGGCCACCTCACCGGCGGCCCACAGGCCGGCGAGCCCGGTGGCGCCGAAGAGGTCGGTGATCACCCCGCCCGACAGGTAGTGGGCCGCGGGGGCGATCGGGAGCCAGTCACGGGTCGGATCGAGGCCGATGGCCCGGAGGGAGGCGGCGATGGTCGGGAACCGGGCGTCGAAGGAGTCGAGGGCGGTGGCGTCCAGCCACAGGGACTCCACGCCCTGGTCGCGCATGCGGTCGGCCATGGCCCGGCTGACGACGTCCCGGGGTGCGAGCTCGTCCACGAACCGGTCGCCCGAGGCATCCCGCAACAGGGCCCCATGACCCCGGAGGGCCTCGGACAGCAGCGGCCGGGGCATGGCCGGGTGGTGCAGTGCGGTCGGGTGGAACTGCATGAACTCCACGTCGGCCACTGGTACCCCGGCACGGAGCGCCATGGCCAGGCCGTCGGCCGTGGCCTCGGCGGGATTGGTGGTGACGGCGAACAGTTGGCCGGCGCCGCCGGTGGCCAGCACCGTCTGGTCCGCCCGCACCTCGGTGATCCGGCCGTCGGCCCCGAGCGCCAGCACCCCCCGGCACCGGCCGCCCTCGACGAGCAGATCGATGGCGAACCATCCCTCGAGCACGGCGGCAGCGCTGTCCCAGGTGGCGTCGACCAGGGCCCGCTCGACCTCGGCCCCGGTGGCCGCCCCACCGGCGTGGACCACCCGGGCTGTCGAGTGGCCGCCCTCGCGGGCCAGGGCCAGGGCCCCACCGGGCTGTCGGTCGAAGACGGCTCCCATGGCGATCAGCTCGTTGACGCGGGCCGGTCCCTCGTCGACCAGCACCCGCACGGCGTCGGTGTCACACAGTCCGGCACCGGCTGCCAGGGTGTCGGCCAGGTGGAGGTCGGTGCTGTCCTCGTCCCCGCCGAGGACCGCGGCCACGCCTCCCTGGGCCCACCGTGTGGCGGACTGGGACAGCTCCCCCTTGGTCAGGACCCCGACCCGGAGCCCGGCCCCGGATCCGCCTGCGCCGGTCGACGACAGCGGTGCAGCCAGGCGCACGGCGGCCGACAGGCCGGCCACGCCACTCCCCAGCACGAGGACATCGAGCGCCACCGGCGTGGCGACCGTGCTTCTCACGCGTAGGACAGCTCGACGGGCTCCGGCGCGAGCCCGGCCCGGGCCGACGAGGGCCGCAGGCACGGATCGAGGTTGTCGATCAGTCGGACCGGACCGACCGAGGCGGCGATGAGCAGCCGGAGCGGCCGGTTCGTGGCACAGCTCCGGGCCGGCTCCAGGTCATCGGCGTACACCACCGCGGCATAGTCCAGGTCCACCAGGGGCTCGAGTGCCACGACCTGCGCCATGGCCGCTTCGACCACCGCGGGACGATCCTCGCCGTGGGCCACCAGGCGCGCTCCGGCCCGCAGGGCACGGGACAGGGCCAGGGCAGCTGTCCGCTCCCCCGGCGAGAGCCGCACGTTCCGGCTCGACAGGGCCAGGCCGTCGTCGTCGCGTACCGTCCGACAGCCGACCACCTCGGTGGGTAGGGACCGGTCGCGCACCACCCGACGGACCACCGCCAGTTGCTGGAAGTCCTTCTCGCCGAAGTAGGCCCGGCACCGGCCGGCGGCGTCCAGCAGCTTCACCACGATCGTGGCCACCCCGTCGAAGTGGCCCGGACGTGAGGCTCCCTCCCACCGGTCGCTCAGGTCCGGCACGGACTCGGTGGGTCCACCATCGTCACCGTCGGGGTACATCTCGGCCACCGACGGGGCAAAGACCACGTGGCCGCCGGCAGCGGCCACCGCCGCCAGGTCGGCGTCCCAGGTCCTCGGGTAGTTGGCCAGGTCGGCGGCGTCGCCGAACTGCGTGGGGTTGACGAAGATCGACACCGCCACCACGTCGCACTCGGCGGCAGCCCGCTGGATCAGCGAGCAGTGACCCTCGTGCAGCGCGCCCATGGTCGGGACCACGCCAACCGACCGGCCCGAACGGCGGACGGCATCGAGTGCCGCCGAGTAGCCGGCGACGGTCTCGTAGACCTGGAGTAGCGAGTCGCCCGACGCAGCGGCCCGGTCGGACCGGGCTCGGTCCGACAGCTCGGGTACAGCGGTCTCCAGGGTGCTGGTCACGCCACTTGCACCTCGCGCAGGAGGGCCGGTGCGGCCTCGGTGGCGTCAGGAGCCGAGGCGTCGGTCGTCGAGGTGGTGGCGTCGGCGTCCAGGCGGAGCCGACGGGCCAGCCCCACCATGGCGTCGTAGGCGGCCAGCTCGGTCCGGTGCCCGGCCATCTCCGACAGGGCCTGGCGGTGACGTTCGACGGTCTCCCAGTCGCCTCGGGCCGCAGGGCCGGTCAGGGCGGACCGCGGGCCGAGCGCCAGCGCATCGTCGGTGGCGGCCCGCATGAGGCCGGAGAAGGCGTCGAGGGGGAGGCCCGCCACGGCTGCGATCCGCTCCACCTGACCCATCAGGGCCACCAGGTGGTTGGCCGCCACCGAGGCGGCGGCGTGGTACGAGGCGCGCCGGTCGTCGTCGACGGTGAAGGCCCGGCCACCGAGGGCGGCAGCCAGGTGCCCGGTCACGGGGTCGCCGGCCACGGCGAAGGTGATCCCGGACTGGAGCCGCTCGGCGCCGACGATCGGGTTGGGCAGGGGCACGAGGGGGTGGAGGGAGCCACGTCGCCCGTGGGGTGCGAGGACGTCGAGCCCGAGTGATCCCGACAGGTGGATGACCGCGGTTCCGGGCACCGGGACCACCTGGGAGGCCACCCGGGCCACCTGGTCGTCCGGCGTGGCGATGACCAAGAGGTCGACGTCGCCGGCCGCGTGGGCCAGCGCGTCTCGGCGACCGAGCGCGCCCCGGCACTCGAATCCCCCGACGGTGTCCAGCGCCGCCATCAATGATCGGCCAGCCCGGCCGGGTCCGACGATACGGAATGTGGTCACGAGACCCCTTTCGACGTTCCAGCCCGGTGAGGGTGCCGTTCGCGTCAGAAGATCTGGGTGCTGCCGGTCACAGTGTACCCACGACGGCGACCTCGCCACCAGCGGAACTGAGGTCGGACTCGTCGACCAGGTCGGGGGCCAGTTCGGCCAGTGGGGCCAGGACGAAGCGGCGCTCGCGCCACCGGGGATGGGGCACGGTGAGCTCGGGGTCCCCGAGGGCGACGCCGTCGATCCAGAGCACGTCGGCGTCGAGGGTTCGCGGCCCCCACCGGGCCGCCCGGACCCGGCCGGCGGCAGCCTCCAGGCGACGACACTCCTCCAGCAGCCGGTAGGGGTCGGCGTCGGGCGCCACGGCCAGCTCGACCACCAGGTTCAGGTAGGGACCCTGGTCCTCGGGGCCACCCATCGGCTCGGTCTCATAGACGCGGGACACCGCCGTGACCGGCGCACGGCTCCCGGCCCGCAGCTGGTCGACGGCCCGGCGCAGGTGGGCCCAACGGTCCCCGAGATTGGACCCCAGTCCGAGGAACGCCCGCACGGTGGGCGGGGCGGTGAGCGGGTGGGTCACTGGCGGCGGGTGATCCGGACCCCGACGGTGGCGATGTCCACGGCCAGGGGTGGCTGCAGCTTGCGCACCCCCACGGTGACCGCCACGATCCGCAGGTCGGCGCCCAGGGTGGCCCCGGCGATGGCGCCGGCCAGTGCCTCCAGGAGCTCATAGGAGGTGGAGCCGGCCACGATGGCCGCCGCCGAATCGGCGACGCCGGCGTAGTCGACCGTGTCGGCCAGCCGGTCGCTGAGCGCGGCCACGGACAGGTCCACCAACAAGTCGAGGTCGATCTCGAAGGGCTGGGGGCGCTGCTTCTCCTCGGGAAGCACCCCGTGGGTCCCGACCACCCGCAGCCCCCGCAGCTGGATCAGGTCACCGCCATCCCCCCGGCCGGGCCCCTCGGGACCGGCAGGGGCCGCCGCCGGTGGGGTCACCCGCTCGCGGGCAGATCGTCGCCGGGGCCAGGCGTCGCCGGGGCCGGTGTCAGCTGGCCGGCGAAGGCCACCAGCTCCCGACCGCTCGGGCCCATGGGGTGGCCGGTCATGTGCTCGAGGACCGTGATGGCCTGGGGACCGCTCGGCAGACGGTCGGACCACAAGAGGTAGCCGGCCACCACGCCGGCAACCCGGTCACCGAGCTCCTCTTGGTGGATGAGGATCCGCTCGCCGCCGATCAGGCGTTGGTGCAGTTCCCGGTAGATGTCGGCCAGCACGCTGCGGCTGTCACCCGACGGGGGAAGCGGGAAGTGCACACTGGCCAGGTCCTTCTCTTCGTAGGCCTGCAGGTTGTGGGACGACGGCAGCAGGGACACGACCCGGGTGAACCCCTGCACCTGCAGCCAGATGATCTCCTCTTGTCGACGCACCTTTCGATGATTGGGCGCGAACCCACCGGGCCGCTCGCTCATCGCCAACCGGTCCTTGATCACCCAGGTGAAGTTGCGTGGGGGGATCCCCGCAGCCCACTTCCCTTTCACATCCCTACCTCCGCGTGCTCGTCGGTCATCCTCGCGCCCTCTGCGGGGTCCCCGTGAGTGTGGCCGCCCACCAGGGTGGCCGCCTGGACGGTGGCGGACACGTCGTGGACCCGGACCATGGCGACACCCTGGTCCATGGCCCAGGTGGCCGTGGCCAGCGAGGCCGGGAGGCGCTCGTCCACCGGAGCGGTCACCCCATCGGCGGCCGGGGCCACCACCCCGAGAAAGGTTTTCCGGCTGGTGCCGACCACCACGGGGTAGCCGGTGTCCACCAGGCGGTCGAGGGCCCCGAGCAAGGCCAGGTTGTGGTCGACGGTCTTGCCGAATCCGATGCCGGGGTCGATCCAGACCTCATCCACCCCGGCAGCACGGGCGCGCCCGGCCCGGTCGACCAGGAGGGCGGACACCTCGCCGACCACGTCGTCGTAGCGCGGATCCCGCTGCATGGTGTCGGGCGTCCCGACCCGGTGCATGGCCACCCAGCCCACACCGTGGCGGGCCGCCACCTCCCACAGGGTCGCCGACACGTCGTTGACCAGGGTGGCACCGGCCCGAACGGCGGCGTCGGCCACAGCCTCTTTGGTGGTGTCGACCGAAACCCGGACCTCACCGGCGAGGGCTTCGATCACCGGGATGACCCGGCGCAGCTCCTCGGCGGCGGTCACGGCGGTGGCCCCCGGGCGGGTCGATTCGCCACCCACATCGACCACGTCGGCCCCCTCGGCGACCATCTGGCGGCCCCGCTCGACGGCCCGGACGGTGTCGAACCACTCGCCACCGTCCGAGAACGAGTCCGGGGTGACATTGAGGATCCCCATCACCATGGGACGGTCCTCGGTGTTGGCATCGGGCATGACGTGACAGCGTAAACCAGCGCGCCGGGGCCCGCGACCGGTCGAGAGGCCGATTAGCGGCCGCGAACGAACTGCATGGCCTCGAACCGCGTGGAGGTGTCGGTCCGGAACAAGCCCCGGACCGCCGAGGTGACCGTGGAGGTCCCGGACTTCTTGACCCCCCGCATGGACATGCACAGGTGCTCGGCCTCCACCACCACCAGGACACCACGGGGCTCGAGGGCCACCTCGATGGCATCGGCGATCTCGGTGGTCATGCGCTCTTGGACCTGGAGGCGCTTGGCGAACCCGTCCACCAGCCGGGCCAGCTTGGACAGGCCGGTGATCCGGCCGTCCTCGCCGGGGATGTAGGCCACGTGGGCCCGCCCGATGAAGGGGACCATGTGGTGCTCACACAGTGAGGCGAAGGGGATGTCCCTGACCATGACCATCTCGTCGTGGTTGGCCTCAAAGGTGACCTCGAGGTGGTCGGCCGGATTCTCCTGAAATCCGGCGAACAGCTCCTCGTACATCTTGGCCACCCGGTGTGGGGTCTTGACGAGCCCGTCCCGGCTGGGATCCTCACCGATGGCGGCGAGGATCTCGAGGACGGCTCGTTCGATCCGTTCGGTGTCGACGCTCAAGGGCACGTCCTCCGACCCGGGCCGAACGCCCTAGGACGAAGGACCGGCATAGGCGTGGATGGCCTTGAGGTTCCGCAGGCGTTCGTCGACATCAAGGCCATATCCCACCACGAATTCAGCGGGTATGTGAAACCCGACGTAGCGAAGGTCCAGTTCGGTGCGCTGTTGGCCGTCTTTGACCAGGAGGGCGCACACCTCGAGGCTGGCCGGGCTCCGGGCCAGGAGGTACCGCTGGAGGTAGTTGAGGGTGAGGCCGCTGTCGACGATGTCCTCGACCACCAGGACGTGGCGGTCGACCAGATCGACGTCGAGGTCCTTGACGATCCGGACCACGCCGGACGTGCGGGTGGCGCTGCCGTAGGAGGACACGGCCATGAAGTCCACCTCGACGGGGAGCGAAATGGCCCGGGACAGGTCGCTCATGAACATGAAGGCGCCCTTCAGCACACCCACCAGCAGGGGCGGCCGGCCGGCGTAGTCCGCCGAAATGCGCTGGCCGAGCTCGGCGATCCGGGACTGGAGGTCCTCGGCCGAAACCACCACCCGGCCCACGTCGGGCCGGAGCTCGAGGTGATCGGGTTCCGCTGCGGTCTCCTCGCCCTCGGTGATCACGGCGCGACTGTACCGGAGCGCGGCGACCCCCGAGCCCGGGACGGCCCGAGCGACAGCCGCCCCTCCGAGCGCGACACCCGACGGCCGCCGGGGACCTCGGTGGCCAGCCGCTCCCCTCTGGCCACTTCCAGGACCCGGTCGACGGCATCCAGCGGCGGCGGGTAGGGGCCGTCGCCGGTGAGCCAGCGGCGGATGCTCCGGCGGGCAACCGCCTCGGGAGCGGCGGCCACCGCCCGGGCGTCGGCGGCATCGACCAGGGATGCCGCGGCGTCAAGCAGGTCGGCGTCGGCTGCCAGCACGGCGGCCTGGCGGGCCAGCACCGGCACCACGTCGCGGCCGGCGATGGCCGAGCACAGGGGTACCAACTCGTGGCGGACCCGGTTGCGCACGAATCGTGGGTCGGCGTTGGAGGGATCGTTCACCGGTTCCAGACCCAGATGGCGACAGAGCCCGACCGTCTCGGCCCGACGCAGACCGAGGAGGGGGTGGGCAACGCCCACACGCATGGCGGCCAGGCCGTGCACACCCGATCCGCGCAGCAGGTTGGCCAGGACCGTCTCGGCCTGGTCGTCGGCGGTGTGCCCGGTGGCATGGTCCCCGAGCACCGTCCGGCGTGCCTCACGCGCCCGGGCCTCGAGGTTGGGACCATCCTCCAGAGCCACCCGTTCGGATCGGAAGGCGGCACCGAACCGGTGGGCCGCCCGTTCCACGACGTCGGCCTCGGCCGACGAGCCGGCCCGCAGCCCGTGGTCGACGTGGACGGCGGTGACCGCACATCCGGCGGCCACGGCCAGGACCAGGAGGGCCAGCGAATCCGGTCCACCCGACACCCCGCACACCACGGCGGCCCCGGGCTCGGGGAAGGTGCACCGTCGGACCAGTGCGTCGACCAGCGGGTCGACGACTTCGGGGCGGGGACGCTCAGCCCGAGAGTGCGGGCGAGGTGCCGACACGGGAGATCCAGGCCGATGGGTTGCGGATCTCGACCAAGGTCGGCAGCCATTCGGGGCCGCGCCACACCCGGTCGAGCAGCTCGGGTCCCCCGGAACCCTCGACGGCGGCGATGAAGCGCTCACCCTCCTCGTACTGGCGGAGCTTGGACTCCAGGCCGATCAGCTGCTGGAGGAGGCGGGCCGGTCCCCGGGCCTGCTTGCGGCGCTGGCGGAGGACCTCGCTGAAACGGGCCGCGCTGGGGATGGCCGCGGCTCCCGCACGGTCCATGGTGACGTCGCCGTGACCCTCGAGGAGGCTCATGAGGGCCTGGATCCGGTGGAGCCCCTCGAGCTGCTCGGGGGTGGCCACGAGGCCCAGGGCCCCGTTGTCCCGCAACGGGTTGCGACCGGCCCGGATCTCCTCGGTCAACCGCTTGAGGGCCTCGGCGAAGCGGGACGGGTCGGGCTCGAGGGAGCCGATCCCCTCTTCGACCAGGGACACGAAGTAGTCGCGCATCCAGGGGATGGCGGTGAACTGGCATCGGTGGGTGACTTCATGGAGGGCCAACCACAGGCGGAACTCCCGAGGCTCGAAGCCGTGGAGCTGCTCGAGGGCCACCACGTTGGGGCCGACGAAGTACACCAGGTCCTGATCCTCGACGGCCTCCTCGGTCAGCAGCAGGTCGTACTGGCCGAGCACCCGGGTGGAGAGCCAGCCGAGCACCAGGCCCATCTGGGTGCCGGTCGCCACCCGGCCCGCCGAGGCCAGCGGGCCGGCCAGGCGCTCGGTGACCTTGTTGGTGGTCGCCATCCGCGTGGGGTCGAGCCGGTCGAGGTGGGGCCCGACCAGGCGCTGGAAGCTCGAGATGTTGGCGTGCACCCATCCGGCGCGATCGGTCACCCGGGCACGGGCCGCCCCCGACGAGGAGCGCAGGCCGGTGGACTCGGCCACCAGCTCCTCGGCCTGGGCGGTGAGCTCCTCGAAGTCGGCCTGGAGGAGGTCGGGACGGTACGGGACGGGCAGATGGCTGCGGCTCCCGACCCAGCCCGCCACCCGCTCGGCGACGTCCCAGGCCACAGCCCCGGATCCCTGGCCCTCGACCGGCCCGGCGTCGCTCACGGTCTGGATGGCGGTGTCGGTCACGTCGACCAGTGTAGGGACACCGGCCCAGCCGGGCCGATCGGGCCCCAACCGGTCGGCGGACAGGGGACCACGCCGGTCAGTTGGCCTGGCGGGTGTGCTCTTCGTGCAGGGCGGCGGCCACCCGGGTGATCAACTCGTCGGGCACATGGTCCTTGCACCGGCTGGCGATCACCTTGCGCAGCTCGGCTTCGAATCCGTAGGCGCCCACACACGGCCCACACAGATCCAGGTGTCGGGTGATCTCCACCCGTCGCTCCTCGGTCAGCTCCCCGTCGAGATAGAAGTACAGGCGCTCGATGGTCTCGTCGCACCCGACGAAGCCGGCGGGGCCACCGCCATCCGAACCCCTGGCCACTGCCGGATCGCCCGGCACTTCCCTGTCTCCCACGACTGGCGCTCCCTACCTGGCCTTGTCGGTCGCCCCTACAAGGCCCCGAGTGCTTCCACGATCGACCAACGCCTTCTGCAGCGCTTTTCTTCCACGGTGGATCCTGCTCATCACCGTACCGATGGGCACGTCGGTGATCTCGGCGATCTCCTTGTACGAGAATCCCTCGACGTCGGCGAGCAGGACGGCCATCCGGAACGTGTCGGGCAACGACTCGATGGCGGCTTTGACGTCGGTGTCGGTGAACCGGTCGAGCGCCTCGTCCTCGGCACTGCGGCCCAGGCCCGAGGATGCCTGGTCGCCGGAGAGGTGCCGGTAGAGGTACAGGTCCTCGATGTCCTCGACGTCAGCAATCTCGGGCCGCCGCTTCTTGGCCCGATAGGTGTTGATGTAGGTGTTGGTCAAGATGCGGTAGAGCCAGGCCTTGAGGTTGGTGCCCAGCTCGAAGCTGGCGAAGGCCCGATAGGCCTTGAGGTAGGTCTCCTGCACCAGATCCTCGGCATCGGCAGGGTTGCGCGTCATGCGGAGGGCGGCCGTGTACAGGGCAGGCATGTACTCCATCGCAAGATCGGAGAACACCGCCTGATCGGCCATGAAACAACCCTACACAGCCGGGCACCTGTTGTTGCCACGGGTCCCCTACCCAGGCACCGGGGACGGGCATGATGGGCACCGTGAACGAGCGCACCGTCTGGAGCCCCGAGGCACTGCCCACCGTGACCGCTCCGGGGTCGAGACCCGTGGTCCTCGGCAGCCATCGGTGCGGGGGGTCCCGCATCTCCCGGGTGCTGCGGGCCGACGGGTCGACCTTCACCGTGACGGTACCCGGCGGTGGCGCCGAGCGCGGCGCCCTCCACTGCAGCCGGTCTCGGCCGTGGATCGGCAGCGACAGCGGATGCTCCGAGTTGACGGGTGAGGGCCTGGCCGCTCTGGCTTCAGCGGTGGTCGGCCCGTGGACCACCGCCCGTTGACCGGGCACCATCACGCCAACCGAGCACCGGCCAGGTCCTGATCGAGGCGGGGGCCGGCTCCGTGGTCGGCCCGGCGGTCAGCTGTCTGAGTCGTCACCCCGCCGGCTGGTGGCCAGCATGCCCACGGCCGCACCGACGCCGAGGGCCGCGGAGAACAGCCCCGAACGCAGCCCGCCGCCACGCTTGCCCCGGATGCCGTCTACGGAGAAGCGACCGGGCCCGAGCGCGGAGAGGGCGGCGGCCGTGGCCCCGACCACGCCCACGTACTCCCAGCCCCCCTTGAAGATGAAGAAGCCCTTGCCCTTGTGGTCGGTGGCCGCCGCCGAGGTCATGATGCCGATGATGCCCGCCGAGGCCAGCGGCGTGAGTGCCCCCAGCGTGAGCAGCGTCCCGGTGCCGATCTCGGTCGCTGCCGCCACCCGGGCGTGGACCGCCGCCGGCTGCAGTCCGAGCGACTCGAAGTACTTGGTCGTCCCCTCGAGGCCCCCAGGTCCCCGCACCTTGTTCATGCCGTGGACGACCATCATGGGGCCGATGGTCAGCCGGAGGATGAGCGTGGCCACGTCCGATCCCGAATGATGCGCGTCTGACCTGGACATGGAGACTCCTTCAGGGTTGCTCGAGTTGCTGCGTACGGGCCGGCTGCAGTGGTTGGTGAACGGGCCCGTCGCCGCCGATCTTACGGCCGGTCACCTGCCCGTACCAATGGGGACCGTGGCCCACAGTGGTCCCGTGGTTCAGTTGGTCCGGCTGGGGGAGGGGTTGTGGCGGACCTCGTCGAAGGGCCTGTCCTTGTCGGCGGCATACTCCCGCGGCATGCCGAGGACCCGCTCGCTGATGATGTTGCGCTGCATCTCGTTGCTGCCTCCGCCCAGGCTGCCCCCCTGGCGACCCAGGTACTCGATGCCGGCGTCACCGGCCGGGTCGCCCGGCGTCCATGCCCCCGCCCCGGCCCCGGCGATCTCCAGCCCGATGTCGGTCCGGCGCTCGGAGTTCGTGGCAGCAAAGAGGCGGGGGATCGACCCGGCCGGGCCCGGGAGCGTGCCGTTGGTGATGGCTGCGGTGATCCGCTTGATCAAGTGGCCACCCACCAGCTCGTTGGCTCGGGCCTCGGCCAGGAGCCGACGCACCCTTGGGTCCCCGGTGGTGCCGGTGGCCCGCGCCAGCTCGACCAGATCGTTGCGGCCACCACCCTGGTCGCCCCGACCACCGGTGCCGCTGGCGAAGGGAGATCCACCGCCGACCGCATCTCGCTCGTGGTAGAGGAGCCGCGACGCCACGGTCCACCCGTCATTGACCTGGCCCACCACATTGTCGGCCGGGATGGGGACGTCGTCGAAGAACTCCTGGCAGAACTCGTTCGAGCCGTTGACCATCTTGATGCGCCGGACCTCGATGCCCGGCTGGTGGATCTGCACGATGAAGCAGGTCAGGCCCCGGTGCTTGGGCGCATGGAAGTCGGTCCGGGCCAGGCACAGGGCGTAGTCGGCCCGGTGGGCCCCCGAACTCCAGATCTTGGACCCGTTGAGGATGAACACGTCCCCGTCGCGGGTGGCCCGGGTGACCAGGCCGGCCAGGTCCGATCCCCCGGAGGGCTCGGAGAGGAACTGGACCCAGAGTTCCCGGCCCTCGAGGATGGCCGGGATGTGCCGCCTCTTTTGCTCTTCGGTCCCGAAGTCCAACAGCGTGGCGGCGAGGATCCCGAAGGTCGGCACGTTGAACGAGATGGGCATCTCGTAGGTCGAGGCCTCCTGGGTGAACACCGTCTGATGGGCGCGGGACAGGCCCCGGCCCCCGTAGGCCTTGGGGAAGCACAGGCCGGCGAACCCGCCGTCGAAGAGGATCTTCTGCAGGTGGCGGGCCCGCACGCCGTCCTCGTCCGCCCGGTAGAGGTCGAAGTTGCTCTGCTCGCCGAGCTTGGGCATCGACTCGGCCAAGAAGGCCCGGGCCAGGAGACGGAACTCCTCGAGCTCGGCCGGATCGGCGGTGTCGGGGATCGGGGCCGATCCCGTGGCGGTCGGTTCAGCCATCGGCCGCGTCCTCATCCAGGCCCAGGCGGGCGGCGATGCGATCACGGTGGTCGGACGGCGTGCCGTGGAGGACGGTGTCTTGGACCACCCGGCGCAGATACAGGTGGAGGTCGTGATCCCAGGTGACCCCGATGCCCCCGTGGAGCTGGACGCAGTCCTGGAGAACGGAGGGAGCGTGGTCCCCGATGTAGGACTTGGCCACGCTCACCAACTCGGAGGCCCGGTCCGACGACCGGTCGACGGCCGCGGCGGCGGCCTGGGCGGTGGCCAGGCAGGCCTCGGTCCACAGTTTGAGGTCGGCGAAGCGGTGCTTGAGGGCCTGATAGGACGCCAGGGGGCGACCGAAGGAGAAGCGGTCGAAGGCGTACTCGAGGGTCATCTCGAGCATCCGGTCCGTCGCCCCGGCCATCTCGGCGCACTGGAGCACCACGGCCAGCTGCACCAGGTGCTCGATCTCGTCGGCCGCGCCCCCGACCTCCCCCACCACGGCTGACGCCGGCACCAAGGCGCCGCTGAAGGTCACCAGCGCGAACCGCCGGACCAGGTCGAGGGACTCGAGCGGGGACACCGATACCCCGGCCTGGCCCGGGTCCACGAGGAAGTGCGTGGGCTGCCCGGCGACGGTGGCCGCCACGAGCAGGAGGTCGGCCTCCGCGCCGGCCTCGACGGGGCCCTTGACCCCGTCGAGCACGAAACCCTCGGCGGTGGGGGTGGCCACCAGCTCGGCTCCCGGCCAGGCCACGCCAGGCTCGGCCAGGCACCACGTGGCGATGGTCTCACCGGCGACGATGCCGGGGAGTAGGTCCCGCCGCTGCTCGGGCGAGCCCGAGCGGGCCAGGGCCGACGCCACCAGGTTGGTGGGGGCGAGCGGCCCGGGCGACACCCGCCGCCCCATCTCTTCGGCTACCAGCACCAGATCCAACAACCCGTGGCCCGAGACGCTCCCGCCACCGTCTTCCTCGGGGACGAGCAGCGACGTCCAGCCCAGCTCGGCCCCGCGCCGCCACCAGTCGAGTGGGAATCCGGCCGGCTCCTTGTCGGCCCACTCACGCACCGTAGCCACGGGGCACGACGCCTCGAGGAACCGAGCGGTGGTCTCATCGAAGAGCACCTGGTCGTCACTGAGTTGCAGATCCACGCGGGGGCTCTCTCGCTCAGCGGGACGGCGGGAACACGAGGGGCAGGCTGTCGATCTGGCGGAGGCCGATGCCATAGGTCAACGTGGTCCCGGGAGCCAGCTCGTAGTCGGGGATCCGGCGGTGCCACTCGCGCAGCGTGGTCCGGAGCTCCAGACGGGCCAGGTGTGACCCCAGGCACCGGTGGACGCCACCACCGAAGGCCAGGTGCCGGTTGGGCTGACGGGTGAGGTCCACGGTGTCGGCGTCGGGCGTGGTCCGCTCGTCGGTGTTGGCCGAGCCGATCATCACCCCCACGTGGTCGCCGCGGCGCATGGGGCACCCTCCGAGCTCGACATCCTCGGCCACGACCCGGGCCACCGTCGTCACCGGCGTCTCCCACCGCAACAGCTCCTCAACCGCCGCGGGGATGATGGCCGGGTCGTCCACGATGGCCCGGCGCTGCTCGGGGTGTTGGGCGAGGTAGGCGTAGAAGCACTCGAGGGTGTCGGTCACCGTGTCCAGGCCGGCCAGGATGAACAAGAAGCAGATACCGAGGATCTCCTCGTCGGTCAGCCGGGCGCCGTCCACCTCGGCGGCCAGGAACCGGCTGAGCAGGTCGTCCTGGGATTTCTTTTTGCGATCGGCCACCGCCTCGGCGAAATAGTCCTGGATGCTGGCGGCCGTCGCCCGCTGCGAGGCCTGCATGGCCGGGAGGTCGTCGCCGGCCGGTCGCAGGATCCCGTTCTTCATCCCGAGGAACATGTCGAGGTCGGACAGCGGCAGGCCGAGGAGGCCGAGGAACACCGACGACGGCAGCGGCTCGGCCAGGTCGGTGGTGAACTCGCACGAGCCCCGCTCGATCAACGCGTCGATGAGTTCGTTCACCGTGCGGGCGATGTCGGGCTCGATGGCGTTCATCTGCTTGGGGGCGAAGATGGGGTCGAGCAGCTTGCGGTACTTGAGGTGCTCGGGTGGATCCACCTGGAGTGGGATGAGCGGAACCGTCTGGCCCAGGTCCACAGCCTCCATCGCCGAGGAGAACACCTCGGGATGCTGCAGTGCGAACTCCACCTCCGCCCGGCGCATGACCTGGTAGCTGCCCATCGGTCCGCCGATCACGCCGCCGGCGTCGCGAGCCAGGCGGTAGAAGGGCTGGGGGTTGATGGCGTGCTCGTCGTCGAAGAAGGCGTCGGGATCGATGGTCGGGGCCGAGGGCCCCCGCTCCTCGCCGGTCATCGGACCCACACCATCACGCCATCATCTCGTCGGCTGTCCCAATCGTGAATGCCCATCCCGGACCCCTTCTGGTCGCGCCGACCGTTGTCGGCCGCCCCGGTGCACGGTCGTTGCCCATGCCGCTGACTCAGGCCCGCCAAAGTAGCACGTCTGTTTTCCGGGCCGCCGTGCCCGGCCAGGGACTGGAGGAGGGGCGGGGCAATACCGGTTATCCTCCCCGCCGAAGCGGGACGTGCCGCCCGCCAGCCGGACGGCACGCCGACTCGAAGGGACAGGAGGGATCGATGACGATGGCCGATGCACCGTTTCGCATTCTGCCCGAGCTCACCGACCAGAACCGCCACTTCTGGCAGGGGGGCCGGGACGGAACGTTGGTCTTCCTCCGCTGTCAGGAGTGCGGGTACTACCTCCACCCCCCCACCCCGATCTGCCCCCAGGACCGCTCGAAGAACATTGCCCCCGAGGCGGTCAGCGGCCGGGCGACGGTGGCCAGCTTCACCATCAACCACCACACGTGGATCCCCGGCTTCGATCCCCCCTACGTGATCGCGCTGGTCTCCATCGACGAGCAACCCGAGCTCCGGCTCACCACCAACATCGTCGGCTGTGACCCCGGTTCCGTCGCCATCGGGATGCCCGTCCAGGTGGTCTTCGAGCACCACGAGGATCCCCACGGCGACATCTGGCTACCCCTGTTCGAGCCGGCGGATACGGGGGAGGGCGACCGTGCCTGAGCAGCCCATCGAGCAGCGATGCGCCATCAGCGGGGTGGGCCAGTCGGCCATCGGCCGCCGCCTCGGCATCGATCCTCTCGAGCTGACCCTGGATGCCTGCCTGGCCGCGGTGGACGACGCCGGCCTCTCGCTGGATGACATCGACGGCGTATCCACCTACCCAGGGATGATGTCGGCACCCCGGGGCTTCACCGGGGCCGGTGCCATCGACGTCATCGATGCCTTGCGCCTCAAGGCCGACTGGCACGACAGCGGGGCCGAGACCTCGGGTCAGCTGGGCTCGGTGATGAAGGCCTGTCTAGCTGTCGGCGCCGGTCTGGCCGATCACGTGCTGTGCTTCCGTTCGGTGTGGGAGGGCACCGCCCAGGGCTCGGCCGGGCGGGCCAGCGTCGGCATGGGTGGTGGCGGGAGTGGGTTCTACGCCTCGGGCTTCCTCCAGTGGACCCTCCCGTTCGGGGCCGCGTCAGCGGCGTGCTGGATCGCCCAGTACGCCCAGGCACACATGCACCGCTACGGGACGACCGCCGAGCAGCTGGCCCAGATCGCCCTCAACGGACGGCGCAACGCCGAGCTCAACCCCAATGCCATCTACCGAGACCCCATGACCATCGACGACTACTTCGCATCGCGGATGATCACCACGCCGTTCCACCTGTTCGACTGTGATGCCCCCTGCGACGGCGCCACCGCGGTGATCGTGTCGCGTCGCGAGCTGGCCGAGGACCTGTCCAGCCAGCCGATCTACGTGGAGGCGATCGGTGCGGCCATGCGCGACCGACCCAGTTGGGACCAGATCCACGACCTGACGCGGACCGTGGGGGCCGACGCGGCCGACCAGATGTGGTCGCGGACCTCACTCACCCCGGCCGATGTGGACCTGGCCGAGCTCTACGACGGGTTCAGCTTCCTCACCATGTTGTGGCTGGAGGCGCTGGGCCTCTGCCCCATGGGCGAGAGCGGGGCATTCGTCGAGGGCGGACACCGCATCGCCCGGGACGGGCAGCTGCCGCTCAACACCAACGGCGGCCAGCTCTCGGGCGGTCGCCTGCACGGCTACGGGTTCCTCCATGAGGCGTGCGTCCAGCTCCGGGGCCAGGCCGGTGCCCGCCAGGTCACCTCGCGACCGGAGGTGGCGGCTGTTGCCGCCGGTGGCGGGAACACGTGCGGCTGCATGCTGCTGTCGACCCGGGGCTGAGCGTGCCGGCGGATCCCCGTCCCCCCGCCCCGCCCTCCGGCACAGCGGCCGGTTCCCGGTGAGGCTGCGGGCCACACTGCGCCAGGCCGGTGGTGCCCGGTACCGCCGATCGGGCGGGGCCTGGGACCTGCCCACGGTGGACGCCCTGGCCGGACGGGCGCCCCGGCCCGACGGTGCATCGGTTGCCGACTCCTCGACCCGGCTGGACCGCCAGGCCCTGGACCGTGCCGTCGCCGGCCTGGCCGGGGGCCTGCGGGCCGCAGGCGTCCGTCGCGGGGACGCGGTCGCCTGGCAGCTCCCCAACCGCGTCGAGGCCGTGGTGTTGTTCCGGGCCTGCTGGCGGATCGGGGCGGTGGCCGTTCCGCTCCATCACCAGGCCGGCCGGGAGGAGGTGGCCGCCATGGTCGCCGCCGTGGAGCCGTCCCTGGTGCTCGCCGGACCGGGATCCCCGTTGGTCGAACTCCCGGGAACCGTCCTGGTACCGACGTCCGGCGACAGGAGCGACCGCTGGGACGCACTGGCCTCAGCTCCCCCGGTGCCGGTCGGTGCGGCCAGGGGCGTCGACTTGGCCGTCGCTCTGTTCACATCGGGATCGACCGGCGAGCCCAAGGTGGTGCTCCACACCCACCGAAGCCTGGCCTACAAGGCGGCCAACATGGTGGCCGCCCACGGACTCATCGCCACCGACGCGGTCTTGATGCCGGCACCGTTGGCCCACATCTCCGGTCTGCTCAGCGGGGTGCTGCTGCCGGCCGTGGCGGGCATGCGCACCGTGCTGATGGAGCGCTGGGATCCGGAACGGGCCAACGCCCTCGTCCGGGAGGAGCAGGCCACCTTCATGATCGGGCCACCGGTGTACTTCTCGTCCATGGCCGGTGCCGCCAACTTCTCGCGGCCCGACATGGCCACGCTGCGGATCATCTCGTGCGGGTCCATGACCATTGCCCCCGAGTTCGTCGACGCCACCCGGGAGGCGTTCGGCGCCACGGTCAAGCGGACCTACGGCTCGACCGAGGCTCCGACCATCACCACGTCGGCGTGGGACGACCCTCCGGCCCGGGCCCGCGACACGGACGGGCGGATCGTGGGGCAGGCCGAGCTCCGGGTGATCGACACGCTGAGCGGCCGGCCCGCCACGGCCGGACGCGCCGGCGAGCTCGAGCTGCGCGGTCCTGAACTGTTCGCCGGCTATGCCGACGCCGCCCAGACCCGGGCAGCCATGCACGGCAGCTGGTACCGCACGGGCGACCTCGCCACGGTGGACGCCGACGGGTGGCTGACCATCGTCGGTCGGACCCGGGACCTGATCATCCGGGGCGGCGAGAACATCGTCCCCGCCGAGGTCGAACGGGTGCTGGAGTCGCACCCGGCCGTGGTCCAGGCCGTGGTGGTGGGCTATCCCGACGACCTCCTCGGTGAGCGGGTCGGGGCCTGCGTCATCGCCGAGGGATCCTTCGGGCTCGAGGAGTGCCGCTCATGGTGCGCCCGCTCCGGGATCGCCCGCTTCAAGACACCCGAACGGGTGTCGAGGTTCGACACGTTCCCCACGCTCTCCCTCGGCAAGCCCGACCGCGCCACACTCCGGGCCCGGTTCCTGCTGGCCCCGGCCGACTCGTAGGCCGGCCCGGCAGCAGGGACCCCCGCGTCAGCGGGCGGAGCGGAAGTCCGGGGTCCGCCGCTCGGCGAAGGCGGCCATCCCCTCGGCCATCTCGGGCGAGACGGTGGCCATGGCCTGGGCCTGGGCCTCCCGGTCGAGCGACGCGGTCAGGTCGGACTCGAAGGTGGCGTTCAAGAGCTGCTTCGACAGCCCCAGAGAACGAGTGGGGCCGGCGGCCAGCCGGGCCGCCAACTCGGTCGCCTCCCGGTCGAGCTCCTCGGGGGTGGCGACGTGACGGTAGGCGAGCCCCAGGTCGACGGCCTCGGCCCCCCGGGCACCCTCGCCCAGCATGACCATGGCCTTGGCCCGGGGGAGGCCCACCAGCCGCGGCAACAGGTACGCACCGCCGGCGTCGACCACCAGCCCCCACTTGGCGAAGGACCAGATGAACCGGGTCTGGTCGCAGACCAGGACGAAGTCACAGGCCAGGGCCAGGTGGGCCCCGGGGCCTACCGCCGTGCCGTTCACGGCGGCCACCGTCGGCTTGTCCAACTCCCACAGCTCGCGGATGAAGGTCTGGACCCCACTGCGGAGCGCCTCGCTGGTGGCACGGGGGTCGAAACCCTCGCCGCCGGCCCGCGAGACCGTGGACGCCCGGAGGTCCATCCCCGCGCAGAACGAGTCACCGACCCCGGTCACCAGCACGGCCCGCACCGCTGGGTCGGCCCGGGCCTCGCGCACCCGCCGCACGATGTCGTCGCGCATCTCGATGCTGAGGGCATTCTTGGCCTCGGGGCGGTCGAGCACCAGCCGGGCCACGCCGTCGTCACCCACGTCGTATCGGATCATCGGCACAACGTAGGCGAACCACCCGGCGCCCGGTGGCGGCGGCCATGCGGCATCGCACCTCCCCAGGACTAGATTCGGCCCGGTGCCGCCAGTGAACCGCGAGGCCCGGACCCGCCGAGCCGAGGTCGCCCCATGACGGTCGGCGATGCGGCCTCCGACGCCAAGGGCTTCTTCGAGGTGGCCCTGGCCCAGCGGGCGTGCCGAACGTTCGCCGACCGGCCCGTCGGCGACGATCTGATCGAGCGATGCCTGGAGGCGGCCACCCACGCCCCGAGTGCCGAGAACCTCCAGCCGTGGGAGTTCGTGGTGGTCCGCGACCCCGGCCTACGTGCGGCGATCGGGGACCTCACCAGCAGGGCCTGGCAGGGCGGCGGGCGCCAGCACTCCGAGTCCCGCCTGCCCGCCAAGCTCCTCGACGAGGTCCATCACGGCGCCGAGGGCGGGATCGCGTCGGCCCCCGTGATCATCGTGGTGGGAGGGAGCTCCGCCGCCGCCCTCGAGACAACCCTGCCTTCGTCGGTCTTCCCGGCGGTCCAGAACCTCCTGTTGGCCGCCTCCGCGCTCGGCCTCGGCTCGGCCATGACCACCCTGGCCACCTTGTTCGCCGACCAACTCCGCGAGCTGCTGGCCCTGCCCGAGACCGTGCGGCCCATGGCGGTGGTGCCGGTCGGCTGGCCGGCGGCACCCCTCGGGCCGCCCCGACGCCACCCGGTCAGCGAGCGCGCCCATCGCGACCGGTTCGGCACCCCCTGGTGATCGCTATGGATGATGACAACGATCTGCCCAAACTGTTTGACTGATGGTCGGTGCCGGCCATAGGGTAGGGGCGACCTCAGGTAGCAGGAATCCCCCTCCTCACTTGGTGTGTCACATGCGAAGGAACCGTCCCCCCCGACGGTTCCTTCGTCGCGTCAGGGCCGGTGGCGCGACACTCAGCGGGGCAGGCCCAGCATGCGGTCGCCGATGATGGTTTTCTGGATCTCGCTGGTCCCGCCGGCGATGGTGGCGGCTTTGGACCACAGCCACTGACGCTGCCACTTGCCCGCCATCGGATTATCGGTGGCGTCGGCCCACAGCGGTGACGCCTCCCCCACCACCAACAGGGCCGCCTCGGCCATGGTCTGGGTCATGTCCGTCCACGTCAGCTTGACCACGCTCGACTCGGGTCCCGGCTCGTGCCCCTTGGTCAGCCGGGACAGTGTCCGCCAGTTGTGGAGTCGGAACACCCGGAGCTTCACCGCCGCGTCGGCCAGGGCGTCGGACACCTCGGGGTCGTCCAGCATCCCGTTGGCCTCGGCGAGGGAGTAGAGCTGCTCGAGGAAGACCTCGTGGACCACCTGCTCCTTGAACGGGAAGGAGGTGCCCCGCTCATGGGCCAACGTCGTGTTGGCCACCGCCCAACCCTGGTTGAGTCCGCCGACCAAGCAGTCGGACGGGACGAAGGCGTCGTCGAAGAAGACCTCGTTGAACTCGGACTCTCCAGTCAACGTCACCAGGGGCCGGATCTCGATGCCCGGCGAGGTCATGTCGACCACCAGGTAGGACAGCCCCCGGTGCTTGGATGCGTCGGGATCGGTGCGGACCAGGGCGATCCCCCACCGGGCGAACTGGGCATAGCTGGTCCAGACCTTCTGGCCCTGGAGCACCCACCCGTCGCCCACCGAGATGGCCCGCGTGGTCAGCGACGCCAGGTCCGAGCCGGCCCCCGGCTCGCTGAACAGCTGGCACCAGATCTCCTGGGCGTCGAGGATGCGGGGAAGCCAGCGCGTCTTCTGGGCGTCGGTGCCGTGGGCCAGCAGCGTGGGACCCACGTGGTTGATGCCGTTGCGGTTGACCGGCTGGGGTGCCCCCGACCGGGCGTATTCCATATTGAAGATGGCGACCTGGAGGGGTGACGCCCCGCGTCCCCCATAGGCCTCCGGCCAGTGGATGCCGACCCAGCGGTCGGCCGCCAGGCGGGCCTGCCAGGTGCGGCCCCAGGCGAACTCGTCCTCGAGGGACGAGAAGTTCGGTGGGACCTCGACATTGGCCTCCATCCACCGGCGCACGTCATCACGGAAGGACTGTTCCTCGGGGCTCAAGGCCAGATCCACGCTACGACCTCCCCCATCGTCTCGGTCCCGACCGACCGGTCATGCCGGCACCGACAATGCCACGGCGCGCGCCTTCAAGGCGGCCCGGTCGGGCTTGCCCGCCGGTAGCAATGGCAGGTCCACGAGTTGGACGACCACCTCGGGAGTTTTGAAGCGAGCCACGCCGTACTCCCCGAACCACCGCCGGCACTCACCCACATCGACCGGCCGGTCGGCCACCACGAAGGCAGCCACCCGCTCGCCCAGCCGGGCATCGGGGCAGCCCACCACCACGGCCCGGGTGATATCGGGGTGGGCCTCCAGGGCCAGTTCGACTTCGGCCGCGGAGATGTTCTCGCCGCCACGGATGATGAGGTCCTTCAGCCTCCCGGTGATCTGCAGCCATCCCCCCTCGTCGAGCACACCGAGGTCGCCGGTGCGGAACCACCCCCGATGCAGCGCAGCGCGCGTCTCGTCTGGGTCGGCATAGCCGGCGAAGAGCTCGGGGCCGCGGACCCACACCTCACCCTCGCGCCCGGGCCGTCGTCGCCGGAACGTCACCGGATCGACGATGCGGATCTCCGTTGCGCCCACGGCTCGCCCGTCGGTATCGCGGCACCGCTCGGGGGGGTCATCGTTCGTGCAGGTCGACACGGTCGGGGCCTCCGACGATCCGTAGCTTCGCTTCACGATGGCCCCGAGGCCCAGCCGGGCCTCCTCGATGAACTCGGGACGTACGCCCATCATCCCGCTGGACACCACCCGGAGGCTCGCCACCTTGGTGGCGTCGAATCCCGGCGCCTCCAGGATGGCGGTGAACAGCGACGGCGGTCCGATCATGAAGCTGATCTGCTCCACCTCGATGAGCCGGAGGCCCTCTTCGACGTCCCACCGCTCCATCAAGACGGCACGCATCCCCGCCGCCCCGGGGACGAGCACGGCGTTGAGCAGTCCCGAGATGTGGGCAAGGGGTGCCGGCATGAGCACGGCATCGCCACCCGACAGCCCGTGCACGCCGGTCATCGAGAGCGCCTTGTAGGCCAGGCCGCGGTGCGTGTGGAGCACCCCCTTGGGCTTCCCGGTCGACCCCGAGGTGAAGATCACGGCGGCGAGGTCGGAGGGGCGGTTGGGGCTGGAGGCGAGCGGTGGGCCCGCAAACAGGTCCTCGAACGTCGCACTGTCGTCCCGTACCGGGACCGCGCCGGGCCGCGCCGACAGGGGGAGCGCAGGTGAGGCGAACATCACTTTGGGCGCGAGCACGTCCACCATGGCATCGACCTCGGACGCGCCCACCTGATGATGGAGCGGAGCGGCCACGGCACCGCTCCGCCAGCAGGCCCGGTAGAGCACGACGGCCTCCCACCAGTTGGGCAGCTGCCAGGCCACCACATCCCCCCGCCGGACCCCGTGACGACCCAGGCTGCCGGCCAAGCCGGCCACCATGGACTCGAGGCGGTCGGCATCGATGCGGTGCGAGCCGTCGACCACGGCCGGGCCGGCGACCACCGGTCGGGCGGTGAGCACGGCGTCCACGCTCGGGACGTCCCAGGGCCCACCGGGCTGTCGGTAACGCGTGGCGGACGGTGGCCGGTAGGTGGGGCGGAGCCTCATCGGGATGGAAACTCTACCGGCCGGGGGCGCCAGCCCCGGAACCGACCCTCCCGGCCGTCGTCGGGTCGCCGGTGATAGCTTGCGCCGATCACGTCACCGGTCAACACGAGGGCCCTGCGCCTGGGCATCACCACTCCGGTACTCACCATGCTTCCCCACGCCCACGCTGCGTGGGAGCAGGACGGGACCGTCGACGACGTCGCCACCATCGCCCGTGCCGCCGACCGGTTGGGGTTCGACTACCTGACCTGCAGTGAGCACGTGGTCGTCCCCGTCGACGTGGCCGCGGTGCGCGGGAGCAGGTACTGGGACCCGCTCGCCACGTTCGGTTACCTGGCCGCCGTCACCGAATCCATCCGGCTCGCCACCAACGTCCTCGTGTTGGGGTACCACCATCCGCTCGAGATCGCCAAGCGGTACGGGACCCTCGACCGGGTGTCGGGCGGGCGGCTGATCCTCGGTCTCGGGGTGGGCTCGCTGGCCGAGGAGTTCGAGCTCCTGGGGGCGCCCTTCACCGACCGGGGAGCGCGTGCCGACGATGCCATCGCCGCGCTGCGGGCGTCGCTGTCGACCGAACGGCCCGTCTACGACGGCCCCTACTACCGGTTTTCCGACGTGGTCCTCGATCCGTGCGCCACCCAGCCCGAGGTGCCACTGTGGATCGGGGGACGGACGGCGAGGTCGCTGCGCCGCGCCGTCGAGCTCGGCAACGGTTGGGTGCCGTTCGGGATCCGCGCCACCGACATCGCCACCATGGTGGCCACTGCGAAGGACACGCCGGCCTGGGCGGCACGGTCGCGTCCGCTCGAGATCCTGCTGCAGAACGGCAGGCCGGCCGACCCGGTGGGCGACCCCGAGGGGACCCGGGTCACCGTCGGACGGCTGATGGCGGCCGGGGCCACCGGCCTCCAGCTGAACTTCGTCCACCACTCCCTGGCCCACTATCTCGAGCAGCTGCAGGCCATGGTGGCGTTGGTGGACGAGCTACCCCAGGAGGGTGCTCGGGCCGGAGACTGATCGGGACCGCTAGGCCCGGGGGAGGCCGAGCCCGCGCTGGGCGATGATCGTGCGCTGGATCTCGCTCGTGCCCCCGTACGTCGTCGCCCCGAGTGCGAATCGGAAGGCGTACTCCGCAGCGCCGTCCGCCGCCGCCGACGGGTCACCGTAGGAGCGCACCCCGTCGGATCCGAGCAGGTCGACGAAGTCGGCGGACTGCCGGGTCAGCGCCTCGGAGGCGAAGAGCTTGGCCATCGAGCCCTCGACCCCGGGGAGCCCACCCGAATCATGGATCCAGGCGCTGCGTCGGGCCAACAGGGTGCTGACCTCGTTCTCGGCGGCGGCCCGTCCCAGCCGGGCCAGTACGTCGGGGTCGTCTCGGCAGGGACGGCCGTCTGCGTCCTCGGCCGCGGCCGCCCACCGCTCCATGGCGTCCAACATCCGGATCGATTCGCCGCCATGGGCACCCGAACGCTCGAAGGTGAGGCTGACGGTCATGACGTCCCAACCCCCGTCCACCTCCCCGATGCGCAGGCTGTCGTCCACCCGCACGTCGGAGTAGAAGGTCAGGTTGGTCCGCTCCCCCGAGAGGGTGTACACCGGCTGGATCTCCACCCCGGGCTGGCGCAGCGGGACCAGGAACGTGGTGAGCCCGCGGTGCTTGGCCACCTCGGGGTTGGTGCGCGTCAGCATGAAGGCGTAGTCGGCCTCCTGGGCATTGGTGGTGAACATCTTCTGCCCGTTGACGATCCATTCGTCCCCGTCACGCACCGCCCGGGTCTGGGCCGCGGCCACATCGGATCCCGACTCTGGCTCGGTGAACCCGAGCACGATGATGATCTCCCCGGCCAGTGCGCGGGGCAGGATCGAACGCTTCTGGTCCTCGGTGCCCACATGGCGGATGATGTTGGCCACCATCATGGTGGTGCCGACGGCGTAGGTGGGCGCGCCCGCCCGTTGGAACTCCTCGGCGAAGGCCAGCATCTCCATGGGGTCACGGCCCTGCCCGCCGAACTCCACCGGCCAGCCCGGAGCGAGCCACCCTCGCTCGATCAAGGCCTGGTGGTACTCCCAGTTGTGACGCACCCCAGTGCGATGCATCTCCGCCCGCATCTCGTCGGTGAACACCTCGTCGAGGAACTGGCGGGCTTCGGCCCGGAAGGCCTCGCTGCGCTCGCCGAGTGAGAAGTCCATGGATCAGCCCTCCACGGCGGTCCGGGCCAGGCGACGGCCAGCCCCTCGGGCGTAGGCCGCGCGGGGCTCGCCGAACAGCGCCGGCCAGGCTTTGGCCCGGCGGAAGTACAGCTGGATGTCGTACTCCACCATGAAGCCGTAGCCGCCGTGGTAGTGGAGGCTGCGGTAGCTGGCCTCCCGGGCCGACTCGGTGGCGAACGCAAAGGCCAAGGCAGCCAGCTCCTCGGCCCGGTCCGGGTCCGCCGTCGTTGCCCACGCCGCCTCCCGGGCCAACAGCCCACTCCCGTCGACCGCCGTCGCCGCATCGGCCAAGCCGTGGGCCACGGACTGGAACGAACCGACTGGCACCCCGAAGGCCTTGCGCTCCTTCACGTACTCCACCCCGATCTCGATGGATCGGGAGCCGATACCTGAGAGGGCGGCCGCCATGAGGACCAGCCAGTCGTCAACGGCCTGCTCATAGGCCGCCACGGCTCCCGCTCCGGTGGCCAGTTCGACCACATTCGACTCGACCCCGATGTCCGCCACCGGCATCGATCCCAGATTGCCGACCACGTGGCGGTTCCTCCCCGGCTCCGCCACACACAGTCGGTCACCGTCGCAGAAGAGCACGCGGTCGGCCAGGGCGCCGGCCGGCACCATCGTCAGGGTGCCGCGCCGTGGCGGGTGCAAGGCCACCGTCACGAGGTGGGCACCCTCGATCGACCGAACCAATGCCTCCCGGGCGGCGTCGGACCCGACGCGTGCCAGCAGGCGGCCCGCCGCCTGGGCCTCGATCAGGGGCACCGACCCCAGGTGCCGGCCGTGCTGCTCGGCTACCAGCCCGAGATCCGACATCGATGCCCCCCAGCCGCCAGACGCCTCGGGCACCGCCATCTCGAGGGCGCCTACCTCGCAGAGCCGCTCCCACAGGGCGGGGTCGTGCCCCGCCGGCTCCGCGGCGCGCACGCGATCGGTGGACGATTCCTTGGCGTAGAGGGCGGAGAACGCATCGACCAGCTGCTGCTGTTCGGTAGTGGGACTCAGGTCCATGGCGCAATCCTCCCTCGTCAGCCCCAGGGCCGGTGGGGACCGCACGGCCCGACCGGTGGCCCCGCCGGAGCGGAGCGGCGCTGGCCCGATGCCATCGGCCCCGTCCCCGGCAATGGAGTACCACCGCGCGGTGCGCGTGTGCAATTCACCCATGCGACTCCCTGGCCCCGGGGCCGGTGGCGTACTGCAGAGGTCGCACCATGATCACGTGGGCACCCGCTCCGACGTGACGGCCCCAGTGACGAGCGGGCGGTACCATCGGAGGCCGTCGGTACTACCGCGCACCGACCGGAAGGGGAGTTCCAGCATGTCCGATGTGACATCGAGCGAGGCGGTGCCCGAGTTCGACCCGTTCTCCGACGAGTACTTCAACGACCCCTACGACCTGTACCGGCGAATGCGTGACGACAATCCGGTCTTCTACAACGAGAAGTACGGGTTCTGGGCGCTGTTCCGCTACGACGACGTCTGCAACGCCCACAAGGACTGGCAGACCTTCTCCAGCAGCCACGGGGTCGACCTGTCCACCCTCAACACCAATCCTGAGGACATCCGCTCCTACCGGTTGATCATCATGATGGACCCGCCCGAGCACGATCGCATGAGGGCCCTGGTCAGCCGGGTCTTCACCCCCCGGGCGGTCGGAGCGCTCGAACCCATGGTGCGAGAGGTCATCCAGTCGTACCTGGCCCCGTTCGACGATGCCGAGTCGTTCGACGCGGTGCGGGACTTCAGCGCGCCGTTCCCGGTAGAGATCATCTGCCGGATGCTTGGCGTCCCCGAAGGGGAGCGCCAGCAGATCCGCCACTGGCTGGACCTCACGCTGCACCGTGAGCCTGGCCAGATGGATCCGACGCCCGAGGGGATCCAGGCCGGGTTCGAGGCCGGCCTCTACTTCATGGAATTGGCCCAGGAGCGCCGCCGCCGCCCGGCCGACGACATGATCAGCCGCCTCACCCAGGTCGAGGTGGACCGAGGTGATGGCCAGATGGCCGGACTCGACGACGCCGAGATCGCCGGATTCCTCTCACTCCTCGGCGGTGCCGGTGCCGAGACTGTGACCAAGCTGGTGGGCAACGCCGCCGTCCTGTTCCATCGCAATCCCGACGAGTACGCCAAGGTGGTCGAGGAGCCGGGACGGTCGTCAGCCGCCGTGGAGGAGATCCTGCGGTACTTCCCGCCATCGCAGTACCAGGGCCGGTACTCGGTGCGGGACTCCGAGTACAGCGGCGTCACCGTACCCGCGGGCCACCCGACCATCCTGGTGACCGGGTCGGCCACCCGGGACGAGCGCTTCTACGACCGGCCCGACGACTTCGACATCGATCGCCCGGCCAGCCTGGCCCTCGGCTTCGGCTACGGCGTGCACAGCTGTCTGGGTGCCGCCCTGGCCCGAATGGAGAGCCGCATCGCCATCGAGGAACTGGCCCGCAGGTGGCCGAGCTTCGAGGTCGACGAGGACCGATGCCAACGGGTGCAGATGTCCAATGTCGCCGGCTACTCGAGCGTTCCCGTCCACCGATCCCGCTGACCGCGGGCCCACCCCCGACCGGTGGGCAGGCCCGTTGAGGCGCAGCTCTACGCCCGGGACCGGACAGCCGGTCAGCGTGCCGGGACGGGCCCCTCCACAGCGTCGGGCACCGAGAGTCGGATCGGCGTCGGCTTCTTCCAGTCGGCCACTCCGTCCTCGGGGACAGCCACCGGGTAGTGGTTTTCGTGGACCTCCGCCCAGTGGGCGTGGTTCAGCTGGTGGAGATTGAAGCACGCCTGCAGCGAGGTGTAGAAGCCCATGTTGTCGACGGTTTGGTTCACCGACTCCTTGATCAGCAATGCCGTCATGGTGGGCAGTTCGGCGATGCGTCGGGCGAATGCCAGCGTCTGCTCGTCGAGCTGGTCGGTCGGGAAGATCTTGGACACCATGCCGAGTCGATGGGCCTCGTGGACATCGATGGCGTCGCCGGTCAGCATGAGCTCTTTGGTCCGGCGCGGACCGAACTCCCAGGGGTGTCCGAAGTACTCGATTCCGCACATCCCGAGCCGGGTGCCGACCACGTCGGCGAACAGAACGTTCTCCGCCCCGACGATGAGGTCGCACGCCCACATCAGCATCAGGCCGGCGGCATACACCGTCCCTTGGACCTGGGCCACGGTGATCTTGCGGAGGTTGCGCCAGCGCAACGTGTTCTGGAAGTAGTAATGCCACTCCTGGAGCATGCGGGCCTCGGCGCCGGCCCGGGTGGCTCCGTCGATCTTGCTGGTCGGATGGGAGGTGCGCTCTTCTTGGGCCTTGGCCGAACCCATGTCGTGACCGGACGAGAACAGCGGCCCGGTGCCTCCGAGGATCACCACACGGACCTCGTCGTCCTCCTCGGCCCGGCGGAACGCGTCATCGAGCTCGACCAGTAGCCCGCGATTCTGTGCATTCCTGGTGTCTGGGCGGTCGAGGAGGATCCGGACGATCCTGCCATCGTCGAACGACTCGAACTGCAGGAACTCATAGTCGGGCATGGTGGTCTGCATCTCCTCTGGCTGATGGTCTTGGGTCGGACCCGCGGCTCCCTGGTCAGAGGTCCCCCGGCGACGGGGCCACGGTATACCTCACGGATCGCCGGACGCCACGCCGGCGTCACGTCAGCCCGGGTGGGGCCAGGAGCCTGACCGACACCGCGTCAGGGCTGTGCTGGTGCCTCGGAGACCACGCCGCTGGGCGTCTCGGCGGCAGGTTCTGGGCCCTCCCGTTCGGCCACGAAGGTGGCACGGCTCAGCTTCATAGCCTCGCTGCGGGGGATCAGCTCGATGAACTCGACGGTCTTGGGCACTTTGTACGAGGCCAGCCGGGCCTTGGCAAAGGCGATCACGTCCTCGCTGCTCAATCGGTCGGCATCCTCGGCCGGCTGCACGATGGCGTGCACCCGACGGCCCCACTCCGGGTCGCGGAGCCCGATGACCACGACATCGGCAATCTCGGGGTGTTCGCTGAGTGCCGCTTCGACCTCGGCGGGGAACACGTTGACCGCACCTGTCACGATCATGTCCGACCGACGGTCGGCCATGAACACGAACCCGTCGTCGTCGAGCCAACCGAGGTCCCCAACGGTCACGAAGCCGTCCTCGGAGCGGGGCATCGGCGGGATGTTGTCGCCCACGTAGGAGGCGGCCGGCCCGGTCGGGGTCCGCATGTAGATGCCACCGACCTCACCCGTGGGTAATTCCCGGTGGTCGGTGTCGAGGATCTTGATCTCTGTGCCCATGATGCCGCGCCCGAGCGTGCCGGGATGTTCGAGCCACCCGTCGCCCCGGCAGCTGACCAGCCCCAATCCCTCCGAGGCCCCGTAGCTCAAGAAGAAGTGCTCGGGTCCGATCAGCTCGCACCAGCGTTGTCCCAGCCACACTGGGAGGACGGCCGCACCTTGGAGCACCCACTGCAGGGACGACAGGTCGCGCTCGTCGATGCCCGCCACCTGGGCCAGCCGCTGGAGCATCGGGCTGGCGGCGGTGAAGCCGGTGACCTGGTGACGCTCGATGAGGTCGAGGATGCGCTCTGCGTTGAACCGTTCCAAGAGGATGACCAGATCGCCGCCCATCACGTGGCGCATGGCTGTAAATCCGTTGCTGTGGTAGAGCGGTGCGGGAATCAGCACCCGCTGGGGCCGCTCGAGCGCCCCGTACTCCTCCACCACCGACGACGAGGGCGAGCCTGGGATGTAGCGACCCGGCGCGTTCATGACGATGGCCTTGGGCGTGCCCGTCGAGCCTGAACTGCAGATTCCCCAGCCGTGGGGTGACACCGCCTCCTCGAGACGCTCGGTCGACGCCGATAGGCTTTGGTCGAACAGGTCGGCATGGTCGGCGTCCACGGTCAACCGTGCGTCAAGGGTGGCCAACACCCGTCCTCGCTCCCACTCCGGGAGGTCCCAGCGGACAGGGATGACCACCGCTCCCACCTTCCAGCCGGCGAAGCACGCCATCATGTGCTCGGGCGAGTTGCGGAGGCAGACGGCCAGGTGATCCCCGACGCCTAGACCACGCCCGGCGAACACGTGGGCCAGCTGGGTCGAGCGCTCGTCGAGCTCACGGAACGAGACACTCCTCTCGCTCCCGTCCTCGGCGGCGAAGATCACCGCCACTTGCTCGCCGAGCCGGTCCGCCATCCGCTGGAGGTGGGTCCCGAACGGCACACCCTCGTCGACGTCGACCGCTGTCATCGTGTAGGTCCCCCTTCGTGGTCGTGCGGGTCGTCCCGTGAGCGATCAACGACCCTCGGATCGATCGGTCCTGGTGAGGCCACGCTGGCATGCCCGAGCGACGCGTCCCACCCGGGCCTCGGGTCTAGTCGACGACGGTGATGGCCACCTTGGGGCAGGCCCGTGCCGCGGCCCGGACCTTGTCCCGCAGTTCCTCGGGCGGCTCCTCCTGGAGCACGTAGAGGAAGTCGTCGTCCCGCACTTCGAAAACTTCGGGCGCGGCGGCCATGCACAAGGCGTTGGATTCACAGAGGTCGAAGTCGACGATCACCCGCATGGAGAGCAGTGTACCCAGGTGCCAGCGCACCGGCATTCGACGCGCCGGGGACCCAGCCGGTGTCACGGCCACGATTCGTGCCACCATGAGTCCGTGGACGGTCAGCGAGTCGAGTTCGAGGGTTTCGAAGGCCTGCAGTTGGTGGCCGACGTCTGGGGCGATCCCGACGCGTGGCCGGTTCTCCTCCTCCACGGCGGCGGACAGACCCGTCACGCATGGGGTTCGACGGCCGAGAAGGTCGCCTCCCAGGGGTGGCGCACGGTGGCGCTCGACCTACGCGGTCACGGGGACAGCCAGTGGGCCCCCAACCGCGACTACTCCTTCACCGCATTCGGCGGAGACGTCGTGGCCGTCGTCGACCAGTTGGGGCGGCCGCCGGTGCTGGTCGGCGCGTCATTGGGTGGTATGTCGGCCCTGCTGGCCGAGGGCACCAGTGATCGGACCGTCTCGTGCGGGCTCGTCCTCGTCGACATCACCCCGAAGACCAATGACGTGGGGATCCAGCGGATCCGGACGTTCATGGAGTCGGGCCTCGGGGGCTTCGACACCCTCGAGGAGGCCGCCGACGCCATCGCCGCATATACGCCCCAACGGACCCGTCGGGTCAATCCGAGCGGATTGGCCAAGGTCCTCCGCCAGCGGGACGGTCGCTGGTACTGGCACTGGGACCCGGCCTTCATCGGCCAGGGGCGCACCGAGGTCGTTCCCGACCGTCTGGCCGGCCTGTTGGATGTCGCCGTCAACAACATCCATGTGCCCACCATGCTGGTGCGAGGGTTGTTGAGCGACGTCGTGAACCAAGAAGGCGTCGACCACTTCAAGGCAGCCATGCCCGATGCCACCGTGGTTGATGTGGCCGGTGCCTCGCACATGATCGCTGGAGACCGCAACGACGTCTTCTCCGACGCCGTGATCACCTTCTTGCGCGATGAGATCCTGCCCACCATCGCGTAGCCCACGGACATGACCGGCGACAGCACAGCACCGACCAGCACAAGGGGGACCCGTTGAACCGCGTCAAGATCGGATTCTTCTCGCTGACCCACCATTCGACGACCGGGGACGATCGTCCCTACCTGCGATGGCACCAGCTGGACCACATGCCCGAGCAATACCGGCTCCCTGGGCTGCTCCTGGGACAGCGCTGGGCGTCGACCCCGGACTGTCGGGCCGTGCGCGCCGCCGAGGTGGACACGTGGGCCCTGGTCGAGCACGTGGTCCTGTATCTGATGGGAAACCCGGTGCACGAGACCCTCGACGAGTTCTTCATGCTGGGACGTCACCTGGCCGAACTGGGCCGCTACTCCCACGCCCTACCCTCGGAGTACCGGGGTGGCCTGCGCCTGCTGGAGACCATTGCCGCCCCCCGGGTTCTGGTATCGCCCGAAGTCATCCCCTTCCGCCCCCACCGGGGCGCGTATCTGATCGTCGAGCGACCAGACGACACGTCGCCCCAGGACGGATTCATCCAACGCCTGCACACCGACATCCTGCCGACCCTGGTGGATGTGCCCGGTGTGGCCGGAGCGTGGGCCTACGCCACGTCACCCGAGATCCGACGCGACATGTTCTCCGAGGGCCGATACCGCTTCACCGTCTGCTACCTCGACGACGAACCGGCCCCAGCCGGTGGGCGGCTGTCCGAGGCGGTGACACAATGCTGGGCCGGCGCACCCTCGGAGCTGGTCCTGGCGGCCCCCTTCGAATCACTGGTCGAGTCGGACGTGGAACGATTCGGGCCAGGAAACGACTGACGGCGGGCCCTACCCCTCGGCCGAAGTCGTCTGACGTGGCCCCCGTACGGCAAACGTAAGCGTTGCCGTGGCCACGTGCCGGTCGTTCGCACCCCGGTCGAGGACGTCCACCCGGACCACCGCAGTCCGGTGGCCACGACGCAGTACCTGGGCGATGGCCACCACTGGCCCGACCCGGGCGCCGTCGAGAAAACTCATCTGGAGTTCGCTGGTGGCCGCCCGCTCGTAGGGGGACTCACCACGCAGCAGGGCGGTGCCGGCCACCATGTCGATGAGGGTGGCGAGGAGTCCGCCTTGAAGCACCCCCGAACCGTTCACGACCTTGGGGGTGACGTCCATCTCCAGGGCCCAGTCGGCGCCCTCGACCTCGACGACTCGCATGTCGAAGGCCTCGAAGGCGTGGCCCGGCGGAAGTCCAGCCCCGGCCGTGCGGGAGGGCATCGCATCGTTGGTCGGCGTCGCCCGGTCCGCGGTGATGGCGTCGTTGGACGGTTCCGCGGCGGTCATGGAACCCCCCGATCCAACCACTCGTCACGGAGCCGGCGCTTCAGGACCTTGCCGTTCGGCTCGCGCGGCAGCTCCTCCACGAATTCGATCCGTCGGGGCAGCTTGTACCGGGCCAGGTGGTCCGAGAGGTACTCCAGCAACGCCCCCTCGGTGAGGGCCGCCCCGGGGCGGGGCTCGACCAGGGCGAAGACCTGTTGACCCATTCGCTCGTCGGGGAGGCCGAACACCGCAGAGTCCACCACGCCGGGGTGCTCGGCCATGGCCTGTTCGATCTCGGCGGGATAGATGTTCACCCCACCGCTCAAGATGAGGTCGACGCGCCGGTCGGACACGAACAGGTAGCCGTCCTCGTCGACGTACCCGAGGTCACCCACCGTGAAGAAGTCGTCCTTCCAGGCCTCAGCGGTCTTCTGCTCGGCGTTGTGGTAGCTGAACCGATGGGTGGGGAACGACGACACATAGATGGTGCCCACCTCCCCGGGGCCGAGCTCGGACCCGTCGTCACCGACGATGCGCAACGACAGGCCGGGAAACGGCCGGCCCACGCTGCCCGGCTTGGCCAGCCACTCGTCGGGGGAGATGGTGGTGCCGAAGCCCTCGCTCATCCCGAAGTACTCCCAGATGGTGCCAGGAGGGAACACCTCCATGATGCGTCGCTTCACGGGAACCGGGCAGGGTGCGGCGGCGTGGAGGATCTTGCGCATGCTGGAGCGGTCGAAGGCGGCCCAGTCGGCCTCGAGGATGCGGACGAAATTGGCCGGGACCATATGGGTCGTGGTCACCCGCTCACGCTCGATGAGGGACAGGCACTCATCGGCGGAGAACCGGTCCATGATCACGACCGCGGCCCCCTCGTTGAGGTGCATCAGGGCGTAATTCCCAGGTGCGGCGTGGTACGAGGGCCCACACAGGAGGTGCACGTCGTCTCTTTGGAACCCCCAGTACTCGGCGAAGGGCTGAGGTGGGAGCTCGCGCGCCGGGACCGGGCGGGCTCGGGTGATCCCCTTCGGGCGACCTGTGGTACCCGACGTGTAGTACATGTGCACCGGGATGGAGCCGAGGAACTCCTCGACCAAGGTGTCGGCCGAGGACGCCGCGACCTCAGGATCGTCCACCGCCACCGGGATCACCCCGTCCGAGGTACCCGCCACAGCCCCGTCCACGACGGCGGGATCCTCGTACACGAACGCCACCGACCCGGAGTCCTCCAGCAGGTAGGCCACCTCGGCGGGGGTAAACCGGTAGCTGATGGGCACGATCATGGCGCCCACCCGGCCGGCCCCGTACCAGCAGGCGAACACCTCCGGCCGGTTCCCGAGCATCACGCCGATCCGGTCCCCGTGACGGACGCCCCGGGCCGCGAAGTAGTTGGCCCAGCGGTTGGCGGCGGCATCGAGTTCGCCGAAGGTGATCCTCTCGTCGCCGGCCACGATGGCCAGACGGTCCGGCGTCTCGGCGGCAATGGCCGAAATCCCCCGTGCGCTCATCGAACGTCTCCCTCCCGGCGCGCTGCGCCCAGATCCACTGCCCCGCCAGTGGCCGCAACCCTACCGGCGGCGCCACTTGACAACGACCATTTTCCGGAACAGGGTGGCGGCTATCCGCTAGATAGAGAACCATGCCAGGAGGGGATCGGTGGCCCGAGAAGAGACCGGCTCATCAGGTGGAGCCGCGGGCTACGACCCCGAGATCGTCCGCGCCAAGTATCTCGGCGAGCGTGACAAGCGTCTGGTCCCCGGTCGGGCCGACATCCGCGATCTCCGGACCGACGATCACTTCGCGTCCTACCGTGACGACCCGTTTACGCCATTCACCGAACGCCAACCGGTGCACGACGAGGTCGACGTCGTGATCGTAGGAGGTGGGATCGCCGGCGTCCTGGCCGGGACCCAGCTCCGCGAGGCCGGGGTCGAGCGCATCCGCATCGTCGACCAGGCCGGCGGAATCGGAGGCACGTGGTACTGGAACCGCTACCCAGGCGTGATGTGTGACGTCGAGTCGTACATCTATCTCCCGATGCTCGAAGAGCTCGGCTACACACCCACCCGGCGCTACGCGTTCGGCCAGGAGATCCGAGAGCACCTCGAGGCGATCGCCGACCGGTCCGCCCTCGGCGCCGACGCGCTGTTCCACACCGGGGTTACCCGCGCCGAGTGGGACGACCACGCATCCCGGTGGCGGATCCACACCGACCGTGGCGACGAGATCAGCAGCCGTTGGTACGTGCTGGCCGTCGGGATCCTGAATCTCTTGAAGCTTCCGGACATCCCGGGGATGGAGGACTTCGCCGGGCACTCGTTCCACACGGCCCGGTGGGACTACACCTATACCGGCGGTGGGCCCGACCAGCCGCTCACCGGCTTGGCCGACAAGGTCGTGGCCCTCGTCGGCACCGGTGCGAGCGGTATCCAGTGCGTGCCGCCGCTGGCCGAGGCGGCCGAGCACCTCTATGTGTTCCAACGGACGCCGTCGGCCATCGGCGAACGGGGCAACCGGCCCACCGATCCCGATTTCGCCCACGGCCTCCAGCCGAACTGGCAGCGGTCCAGAATGGACAACTTCCAGGCGATTTTGATGGGTAAACCGGTCGACATCGATCAGGTCGACGACGGATGGACGCGCCACTACGGCCCGGTCCAGCACCCCCCCCGATCAGAGGGGATGACCATCGACGAGTACCTGCGCGCCGCCGAGGAGCTCGACTATTCGGTCATGGAAGCACACCGAGGCCGGATCGATGACCTGGTTGCCGACCCGGATACGGCCGAGATCCTGAAGCCCTACTACCGATATCTCTGCAAGCGGCCCTGCTTCCACGACGAGTACCTCCTGGCCTTCAACAATCCCAATGTGACTCTGATCGACTGTCCCGCGGGAATCGATCGGTTCACCGAGCGGGGCCCGGTCGTCGACGGCAAGCAGTATGAGGTCGACTGTGTCATCTACGGCACCGGATTCGAGCGGGAGCTCACCCCCCTGGCCCGCCGCGTCGGCCACGACATCGTCGGGCGGGGCGGCGTCACCCTGGCCGAGAAGTGGGCCGATGGTGCGGCCAGCCTCTTCGGGATGATGATTCGCAGTTTCCCCAACATGTTCGTCATGCCGGCCCCGGGCCAGCAGGCAGTGGTGACGGTCAACTACACACAGCTGGCCGTCCTCGGTGCGGAGTTCGTCGGGGGTGCCGTAGGACTGCTCGAGGATCGGGGCATCGAGGTGTTCGAGGTGAGCGCCGAGGCCGAGGCCGAGTGGACCCAGAAGATCCTCGACTCCTTCGTCGACAGCAGCTCGGTGATGTCTGCCTGCACCCCCTCGCGCATCAACAACGAGGGCCATCCCGAGGCGAACAACCCTCGGAATGGAAATTTCGGCCGAGGGCTGGGCGATTGGTTCGGCTACCGGGAACTGCTCGAACAGTGGCTCGAGGCTGCCCAATTCGAGGGCCTGGAGCTCGAGGCTCGGTCGACGACCTCGTGAGCACGCGTCAGCGGGTCGCCGTCGTGACCGGCGGCGGGGGCGGGATCGGAGCCGCCATCGCCGAAGAGCTCGGGCGCGGGGGGTGGTTCGTAGTCACCGTCGACCCTCTCGTGACCCTCGACGGCTCTGAGCAACTCCCGGAGTCGGAGGAGACCACCGCCGGCCGCATCCTGGCGGCCGGCGGTTCAGCCCGGGCCTCCTCGGCGTCGGTGACCGACGGTGAGGCGGTGCGCGACCTGTTCCAGCAGCTGGCCGCCGAGCACGGCGGGCTCGATGCCGTCGTCAACGTTGCCGGTATCACCCGCCAGACCTACTTCGGGCGGGGTACCGAAGAGGACTGGCTGGCGGTGCTCGGCGTCCATCTCGGGGGCTACCTCAACGTTCTCAAGGCCGCCCTGCCTCTCATGGCTGCCGCCGGGCACGGGCGCATCATCGGCGTCACCTCCGGGTCGGGATGGCGGGCAGCCGATGCTGGCGCGTACAGCTGTGCAAAACGAGCCGTGGCGTCGCTCACCTGGCAGCTCGGCCGGCAGGCGCCTCCGGGCGTGACCGTCAATGCCATGTCACCGATTGCCGCCACCCGGATGGTGGCGGCGGCGGCCGAGCGGGCCCGCAAGGCCGGGCTGGCCGGTGGGGGTGGCGGGCTTTCCTTGTTTGCCTCGATGCCGGGTCCCGAGGACCTCGGGCCCCTCGGAGCGCACCTTGCCGGTGACGGGTTCGGATGGTGCAGCGGCCAGGTCCTCTTCGCCGGCGGTTCAGAGGTAGCGGTCATCGACCAGCCCCGCCTGCTGGAGGTGGTGCGCAGCGACGGGGCGGTCTCCCTCGACCGGGTACTCGAGGCCGTGCTCCCTCGGGCCTTCGCCACAGCCGAGACCAACCAGGCGACCGATGGTGGCGGCAATCCTCGGTTCGGACCGATCTTCGACGAGGTGGCCACAGCCGAGGCGGCACCGTCTCCGGTGCGGAGCTGTGTCGTCGTCAGTGACCGGCCGCAACTGGCAAAGACGGTCACCGCCGCGCTCGAGGCTCGGGCTGTAACCTGCCACATCGTCGATGTGGCCCATGGCTTCGGCGCTGCCGCCAGGGCCCTGGAGGCGGTGGTCTCGTCCGTCGGGACGATCGATGCCGTTGTTCTGGCCGCGGCCGACCATCCGCCGGCGACCACCTCGCCTGAGGGATGGCAAACGACACTCGCCGAGCACCGAGGGATCGTCGGAGACATCCACACTGATGCCGGATGGGCGAGAGCCGCGGCCGACTACGCCGCCAGCATTGACCGGCCGGTGCAGTTGATGACCCTTTCGGATGCCAACTCCGCAGGAGGCCGCAGCCGGGCACAGGCCGCTGCGCAGTTCGCTCGCATCGCCAGCACGTCGACAGAGGGTCGCGTCACGGCCTTCGCGGCGAGCATGGAGGTCACCGAGGCCGACGGGGGGCAGCCGGCTGGTCAACTCGTCGCCCATCTGCTCAGCCACCCTGACGCTGCGACTCTGGCCGGCGCCGAGCTGGTCGTTGGCCGCGGTTGGCTCGGCCTTCGGGGCCACCCTCGGCCGGTCGGCGCTGTGACCTACGGCGGACCGGCTGTACCCGAGTGGCTCGATGCCACGCTCCAGGAAATCCTTGGCGTCACCGACGACCCATCAGGTTCGGCGGCTCGGTGACCGACCAACCGACCCGCATCGTCGATGCCCACGTGCATCTGTGGGACCCGGCCCGCACCGATTGGTACCCGTACCTGTCGCATCCTCCCAAAGGGGGCGCCGGGGATGCGTCGAGGATGTACCGCCAGTTCGATGTGACGACCTACCGGGCCGAGACCGCCCGGTGGAACGTCGAGAAGTTCGTCAATGTCGCGGCCGCCACCGGCCCGAATTCGATCGATGAGACCATCGAGCTCGACGCCAATGCGGCGGCGCACGGCGGCCCTGACGCCATCATCGGCGGTCTCCCGCCGACCGACACCGCCGCCGAAGCCATACAGCTCCTCGACCGGCAGATGGCGGCCCCACGGTTTCGTGGGGTCCGTCCCATGGGCATCCACGAGGGCCCGGTCCCCGACGCCGCGGTGCTGCACACGTTGGCCGAACGGAACCTGCTGTTCGAACTGATGGCCCACACCGATCAACTCGGAGCGGCGGCGGAGCAGCTCTCGGGCCTCAGCGAACTGTCGATCGTCGTCGAACACACCGGCTGGCCGCGTTCGGACTCAGATGACGAGCGCGCCCAGTGGCGGGACGGCATCGACAGGCTGGCCGGCCTCGGCGAGAACGTCGTGTGCAAGCTGTCGGGCCTGGCCATGCCCCTCGGGTCCGTGGGAACTGAAGCCCTGACCCCATGGCTCGAGTATGCCATTGGGGCCTTCGGCGTCGACCGCTGCATGTTCGCCAGCAATTTCCCCGTTGATGCGATGTACGGCACGTTCGACGACCTCTACGCCACGTTCAGCGCGGTGACTGCCGGATTCGACAGGGAATCCCGGGAGAAGCTCTTCGCCGGCAATGCTGAGCGGGTGTACAGCTGCTAGCCCACAGCGGGGAGAGCGGCGCCCGGTGAGCACCAGGGCCGCGCCAGTACGCGCCTTATCTGAATTAGCACCTCATCAGCGCGACACAGATCGCGCCATTGGCCAAGACCGAGCCGAGGGTCGCGGGCCACCTGGTAGCCCGCGACGAGCTCAGGCGGCCGCTTCCACGAATCCCATCAGGCGGTTGAGGTTGCCCCCCATCACCAGCTTCACGTCCTCTTCGGGGAGGCCCGCCAGTTCGTCCACGAAGCTGATGGGGTCGGACATGCCCTCAGGGTGGGGATAGTCGGATCCGAACAGCACCCGGTCGGCACCCAGGATCTCGATGAGGCCCTTGGGGTCCTCCTCGTGGAAGGGGTGGACATAGATGTTCCGCTTGAACACCTCGACCGGCTTCTCCTCGAATGCGTTGGGGCTGAACTCCCAGGCGTGCTCCATGTCGGTCAGCAGAGGTCGCACCCAATTGCTGCCGTTCTCCACCGGGGTGAACCGCAGGCTCGGGAACCGTGAGCATAGGCCGTGTCCGATCAACGAGGCCACCGTGTCGATGATGGGCCGGCCCTGATGGCCGATGATGGCCTGGAACCCCGACCCCCCCTTGAACGGGGTCATCTCCCCGTCACGGATTCCCTCCCACTCGTTCATGTACCGCTGGTAGCCGCTGTCGGAGGCATGCATACCCACCAGCAGGTTTGCCTCGGCCACCTTGGACCAGAACGGGTCGAACTCGGGCAGGGCGATCGACCGAGGACCCATGAACCCAACGACCGGTGCGGGCCGGATCAGGATGATCTTCGCCCCTCGCTCCATCACCCAGTCCAGCTCCTCGATCGCCCGGTCGACGATGCCCAGGTGGATGACGGGCGTCGGGAACATGCGGTTCTCGTAGTTGAACGTCCAGTGCTCGGCCATCCACTCATTCAACGCGTGCACGACGGCGTGGACGGCAGGCGGATCGTCCCGCATCCGCTCTTCCAACAGGCTGGCCAGCGTCGGCCACATGATGGCCCGGTCCAGGCCAAGTTCGTCCATGAGTTTCAAGCGGGGCTCGGGGCTGGAGAATCCGGGTAGGGCGTCCATCCCCCGACCCAGGATCTCGCGGCGGGACTTCCCCTCGGGATTGCCGGACTTGAAGTACTCCTCCTGCGCACCCGGCGCGGCCACACGCTCGAAGGTGGGGTTGGGGATGAAGTCGCTGATCAGGTTCTTGACGGCGATCTTCGTACGTCCGTTGACCTCGACGTACTTGATCAGGCCCTCGTACTCCGCCGGGAGGTACTTGGTGAAGGCATCCGGCGTCTCGTACATGTGGTTGTCAGCATCGAAGACGGGAAAATCGAGATGGCGTGATGGCATGGACACTCCCCTACTTGCCGGTACCCCGCGGCGGGCTTCGCAACATCCGAAGCGTCGGGGCGGGCACACGGGTCAACAGTTGTTTTCCGTCACACTACCAGCGCCCGGATCGGGGAGAAAGTAGTGCTCGACCCGGTACGGGAGCAGCCCTCAGGCCCGTTCGGGGCCAGCCACCGACCGGAGCAGCCCCCCGACATGGACAAGCGAGCGAGAGATGGCCGATTCGTACCCCTCGTCATCGATCGCCCGACCAATGAGTTCGAGCTCGAAGGGTCCCTCGAAACCGCCGGTGACCAAGCCGGCCACGAGCGTCCCGAGGGCCAGCTGCCCATCGCCCGGCACGACCCGTTCGAGCACAGGGCTGTCGAACTCCAGGTCGGCGAGTTGCAGCGCGGCGATCCGGGGCCGAGCATCGTCGAGGAGATCGGCCAGGCCCGGTTCCCACCACAGGTGGGCCGAGTCGGGGAGCAGCCAGAGGCCCAGTCGGTTGGCCAGGGCCACGGCATCGTGGAACGTGTGGACGAAGCTCACGTGGGCGAACTGGGGCCGAGTGGGCTCGAGGGCGATCCGTACGGCATTGGCGCGGGCGGCCTCGGCGACCGGCTCCAGCGCCTCGGCCAATCGGTCGGCGGCCCACTCGAAGGGTCGGCCACCCGATGACCCGCCGGTCGTCTGCAAGGTGGTGGCACCCAGTCGGCGCCCGATCTCGATCGACGAGACCATGGCGTCCTGCACCGCCTGCCAGGATGAGCGGTCGCCCAGGTCGAAGGCGCGACCCGCGTAGATCCCGTCGACCCTCAGACCGCGCCCGGTGATCGCCGCCACCGCTTCGTCGAGCCCGGCATCGGCCAGCTTGGGGAGCGCCACACTGGTCCGACCGACGCCGAGTCGGTCGTAGAGCTCGAGATCCTGGGCGAGCGACCAGTGCCGGGTCGACAGTGCGTGCACCGAGAGCCTCGGGTCACACCGTTGGCCATCCGTTGCCTCGGCCACCACTCCTCAGCCTCCCCTGGTCATGACCGATCCGATGCCGGTCCGGGGGTCACCGTAGCCACGATCGGGGCCAAACCCATCGGACCAGCACCTTCGGCGGCCCGCTGGATAAACTCCTGGCGTGAGTACCAAGAGTCCAGCCGCGTCCGTGTTGATCGACGGCCCGCCCGAGTCCGGGGCCGAAGGGGGACCAGAGGTCGAACTCCTCATCAACGCCACCTGGGCTGTGGCTGCCCGAACCGGCAGCATCGAGCCCGGGGTCCGGGAAATCCTGCAGGAGGCCGGTCTGTCCACCAAGGCCTTCTACCGGCAGTTCCGGTCCAAGGACGAACTGCTTTTGGTGGCCCTGGATCAGGCCTGCAACGTCCTGGTTGAGTACCTCGAGTACCGCATGTCCCGCGTGCAGGACCCGATGGACAAGATCGAGGAGTGGATCGACGGCTGCCTGCGCCAGGCCGTGAACCCGTCGGCGGCCCGCCGTATCCTCCCCTGGACCCTCGGGTTCGGCCGGATCGCGTCCAAGTTCCCCGAGCGGATCCAGCACACCCAGGACGCCATGAAAGCCATCCTCGAGCGTGAGATCCGGGCGGCCGTCGAGTCGGGAGCGGCCCATAGCCCCGACCCCGCGGGTGACGCCCAGATCATCTTCGCCTACACCGCCGACACCGTGCAGCGGCACCTGGTCAACGGGACCACCCCCGATGTGGGTGCCTCGAAGCGACTGGCGGCCTTCGCCCAGCGCGCCCTCGAGTCCCCCGCCCAGCGCTGAGGCGCCCAGAGATCAGAGGTCGAGGGACCGACCGATAATTTCCTTCATGATCTCGGTCGTGCCGCCGTAGATCGAGGTGACTCGGGCATCCGCGTAGGCCCGGGAGATCGGGAACTCACTCATGAACCCGTAGCCGCCGTGCAGCTGGAGGCCGCGGTCGCACACTCGCTGCTGGAGTTCGGTGCACCACCACTTGGCCATGGCCGCCCGTTCGGGAGGCAACTCACCACGGAGGAACTCGGCGATACAGGCGTCGACGAACGACGCGCCGATTTCCACCTCGGTGGACAGCTCGGCCAGGACGAATCGGCTGTTTTGGAACGAGCCGATGGACTGGCCAAAGGCGGTGCGCTGGCGGCAGTAGTCAAGGGTCAGATCCAGGGCGTAGCGCGCCGCGGCGATGCCGGACACCGCCATCGACAGCCGCTCCTGGGGCAGGTTGGAGACCAGTTGGACGAATCCGGCCCCCTCGGTTCCCAGCAGGTTCTCGACCGGGACGACCACCTCGTCGAAGAACAGTTCGGCGGTGTCCTGGGAGTGAAGGCCCAGCTTCTCCATGTTCCGGCCCCGCTCGAACCCCTCCATCCCACGCTCCAGCACCACCAGGCTGATGCCCTTGTGCCTCAGGCTGGGGTCGGTCTTGACCGCGGTGACCACCAGGTCGGCGTTGATCCCGTTGGTGATGAAGGTCTTGGTCCCGTTCACGACGTAGGCGTCACCGTGGCGGATGGCGGTCGCCGACATCGAGGCCAGATCGCTGCCGATGCCCGGCTCGGTCATGGCCACAGCGGTGATGAGCTCGCCCGATGCGATGCCCGGCAGCCAGCGCTCCCGCTGCTCGTCGTTGCAGTACGCCAGGAAGTACGGCAGGACGATGTCGTTGTGCAGGGTGATGCCGAGCCCCACCCCGTTCACGCCCGCACCGTAGAGTTCCTCGTTGACGATGACGTTGTAGCGGAAGTCGTCCACGCCGCCGCCGCCCAACTGCTCGGGAATGGCCATGCCCAACAAGCCCAGTTCACCGGCTTTGGCGAACAGGCTCCGGTCGATCAGACCCTCCTGCTCCCATTTGTCGAAGCCGGGTACGACCTCATTGGCCACGAACCGCTTCACGGTGGCCCGGAACTGGTCGTGCTCCTCGGTGAACAGGGAACGGGTCATACCCGGTCTCTGCGGTGGACGATAGAGGGTGTGCTGACCATGGTGGCTCCTCGACGACGATCCGGCGGCCTGCCCCTCGCTCCCTGCCCGGGCGTCGAGTAGCTTGCCCACCGGTATGGACAAGGTAGTGGATCTCGACACCGCCGTGTCGCACGTGCGCGCCGGCGATGCGGTCCATGTCGTCACCAACCACTCGAGGTGGACGGCAGCCGCCCGCCATCTCGTGCGGCAGTGGTGGGGCCGGGACCCGGGCTTCACGCTGGTGATGCTCAGCCTGTCGAGCCTCGGGACCCTCTTCTTCAGAGGCGGCCTGGTCTCCAAGGTGGTGACTGGCTATTCGGGCGACGTCTTCCCCAACTTCACCCCGAACCCGTGGTTCTCGAACGCGTACCTGGCGGGGGAGGTCGAGGTCGAGCACTGGTCGTTCCTCACGTTCCTCCAGCGCCTCGAGGCGTCGGCCCGCGGCCTTCCCGCCACGGTGACCGGCTCCCTGTCCGGTTCGGCCATGGCCGGCAACGAGGGGTTCGCCGAGATCCCCTCCCCGTTCGGCGGCACCGTCGGACTGCTCGCTCCCTACGCCCCTGACATCGCCCTGCTGCATGCCCCGATCGCCGACCGGGAGGGAAACATCGCCTTTAACGCTCCGGTGCTCGAAGGGGTGTGGGGGGCACTGGCCGCCAGGCGAGGTGCGGTGGTGACCGTCGAACGTGTCGTCGACGACATCCGCCCCTGGTCCCATCTGGTCCGCATCCCCGCCCACCGGGTGCTGGCCGTGACCGAGGCCCCCATGGGCGCCCATCCCGGCGGGCTGTTCGCCCGGGACACTCCGGCTGCCCCCTACGGCGAGGACCTCGAGTTCTGGTCGGACGTCTCGCGTATCAGCCGGACGGACGGCTTCGACGACTGGATCAACCACTGGGTGCTCGAACCGGCCGACCAGGATGACTACCTGGACCGCCTCGGCTCGGAGCGCATCCACGCCCTGATAGCCCGGGCCGATCCGGAATCCTGGCGGGCCGACGAGGTAGCCAACCCACCTGACCTGTCTGCACCCGTCGGGGCCTGGGAGCAGGCCGCGGTGTTCGGTGCCCGGCACCTGGCGGACCGCGTCGTGGCCCGCCAGGCCGACGCCGTGCTGGCCGGCGCCGGGGTGGCCAACCTGGCCAGCTGGCTCGGCGTCCATCTGGCCCGCCGTCGGGGGGCCGAGGTGGAGCTGACCGCCGAACTGGGCCTGTGGGGCTACGAGCCCACCCCGGCCGACCCCTTCGTGTTCAACCACCGGAGCTTCCCGACCGCCACCATGCTGTCGGACAGTGAGCAGATTCTGGGCATGCTGGCCGGCTCACCCGGCACCACGCTCTTGGCTTGCCTCGGGGCCGCCCAGATCGACCGGTTCGGGAACATCAACTCCACCGTCATCCCCGGTCGGGCGTTCCTGGTCGGATCGGGTGGCGGCAACGATGTGGCGTCCCGGGCCGACGAGGTGGTCGTGATGGCCACACTGACCCGGCGGCGCACGGTCGAGGAGGTCCCCTACATCACCTCGCCCGGCCGACGGGTCAGATCGTTCGTCTCGGACCTCGGTGTCTTCGAGAAGGCCGAGGACGACACCTTCGTGCTCACCGCGGTGGCAGCCGGTCCGGGCAGCATCGACGATCGGGTGGCCGCCATCGGATCGTTGTGCGGCTGGGAGCTGGTGGTCGCCCGGGACCTAGCTGAGCTGGAGCCCGTGGAAGAAGAACACGTCCACGCCCTGCGCCGCTGGGACCCGCGGGGCCACTTCCTGCGGCCCGACGCCTGACCGGACTGCCCGATCGTTCCGCTCGGCTGGGCCAGCTCAGTCGGCGAGGGGGGCGACCCACCCAGGCGAAGCCGTGCGCCCCCCGCGGGACACAGTGCCGCCGATGTAGTTGCGTTGGGCCTCGATGGTGCCAGCCCCGATGCACAGTCCGCGGATGTCACGGTAGGCGCGCTCCAGCGGGTACTCCCGGCTGTAGCCGTAGCCACCGTGGATCTGGATGGCCTCGTCACAGACGAACTTGGCGGCCAGGTTGGCCGCGGTCTTGGCCATCGCCGTCTCCAGGGCCGGTGGCGTGCCTCCGGGGCCGGCCAGCCGCACGGCGCGTGCCAGCAGCAGCCGTGCGCTGTCCACGGCGATGGCCATGTCGGCCAGCTTCCACTGCAACCCCTGGAGCAGGGCGATCGGTCCGCCCCCGACCTCACGGTCGTGCATGTAGCGCACGGAGTGCTCGAGCGCGCCCTGGGCGGCGCCGATGCACATGGAGGCGTTGCCACACCGTTCGTGGTTGAGATGGGACAGCAGCACCTTGAACGCTTCGGTGGAGCCGGGGTCACCGGCCAACAACACGTCGTCCTCGGTCACCTCGACACCGTCGAAGGCGATCTCGGACTCGGTGGCGGCGTGGATGCCCATCCCCCGATGGCGTCCGGTCAGCGAGACGCCCTCCCGGTCCATCGGCACGATGACAGCCCCGATGCCCTTGGCCCCGACCCCGCCCGGCCAACGGCACCACACCAGGACACCGGCGGCCACGTGGGCCAACGTCGAGTAGTTCTTGTAGCCGTTGAGCCGCCACCGGCCCGGCCCGTCGTCGACCAGGGCGGTGCGCATGGCCTGGACGGCCGAGCCCGCATCGGGCTCGGTGATCCCGATGCTCAAAATGGCGTTGCCGTCCGCCACCTGGGGCAGCCAACGCTCCTGGAGGGCCGGGCCCCCGAGGTGCTCGATGCCCCGGGGTGGACCGTTGAAGGCCAGTTGGCAGCAGATGGCCGTCGAGACATCGTGGCGCGCCACCTCTTCGAGGACGATGGACGCCTCGACGTCGCCGAAACCCAGCCCGCCCCACTGCTCGCCGATGGTGACCCGGAACAGGTCGGCGGCGGCCAGGGCCTTGACCGCGGCATCGGGGAAGTCGCCGGTCTCGTCGCCGGCCGAGGCCCGCGGGCCGACTTCCCGGGCCGCCACCTCGCGGGCCAAGAGGCGCAGGGCCGACTGATCCTCGGTCTCGGCCATCGGGTCGATGCCGTGGGCTCCGGACATGGTCACCACTTTCGTCAGCAACTCGCCAAGAGGCGATGGGGGTTGGACAGCCAATAGTATCGGCAGCCGGCCGCCGGAAACCTGGTGGCGAGGTTGATTGGAGTGTCCATGCTGTTGGAAGGTCGAGTTGCGGTGGTCACCGGGGCGGGGAGGGGCATCGGGCGCGAGTTCGCCCTAGCCCTGGCCAAGGAGGGGGCCGCCGTGGTGGTCAACGACATCGGGGTCGGGCTCCGTGGCGACGAGACGGGAGAGGATCCCGCCGCAGACGTGTGCGCCGAGATCGTCTCGCTGGGCGGGAGGGCCGTTCCGGCCCACGACTCGGTGTCCGACTACGACGCCGCCGAACGGATCATCGGGACTGCGCTCGACGAGTTCGGTCGCATCGACATCCTGGTGAACAACGCCGGCATTGTACGTGACCGCACCCTGGTGAAGATGGGCCCCGACGACTTCGACGCCGTCATCGCCACCCATCTGAAGGGGGCATTCAACTGCACCAGGCATGCCGTGGGTCCGATGAAGGAGGCCGGCTACGGCCGCATCATCAACATCACCTCGTCCGCCGGCCTGCGCGGGAACTTCGGGCAGACCAACTACGCGGCGGCCAAGGCCGGCCTGATGGGGATGACCTTCGTGTGGGCCCTCGAGTTGGGACGCTCGGGCATCACCGTCAATGCCATGGCCCCGGCGGGTGCCACGCGCATGACAGCGGCCCTCTACGCCGAGGGCGAGGAGCCACCAGCCACCCTGGACCCGGCCCTCAACGCCCCCATCGTGGTGTACCTGGCGTCCGAGCGGGCCGCCGGGGTGAACGGACAGCTCTTCGGCCGCAGCGACTGGGCCTACACCCTGTTCCAGCACCCCAAGCAGATTGCCTGGATGCACCGGGACGGCGGCTGGGACGTCGAATCCCTCGCCGATCAGTTCGACTCGATGCTCGGACAGCACCTCCAACCGGTGGGGATGGTCATGCCCGGCGGCCTGAGCCAGGACTCCGCCCGGACATGAGCAGTCGTGCCTCGTTCAACTGGATCGGGCTCGCCGTCGCCGACCTCGACCGAAGCCGACGCTTCTACGAGGGGCTGCTGGGCTTCGAATACCAGCGGGACCTGAAGCCGCACGATGCGAGCACCGCCCAACTGCTCCGGATCGAGGTGCCGGTCAACCTCACCGCCGTCTACCTCACCCTCGACGGGTTCGTGCTCGAGCTGCTGCACTTCGACCGCGAGGGGAACCCCGATCAGCGCGACCGGCCCATGAACGAGCCGGGGTTCACCCACCTCTCGGTGAACGTCGACGATCTGCCCGGCATCCTGGCCCGGGTGCCCGACTTCGGGGGCACGGTCCTGGAGGACACCAACCTCGGCGTGGCGGTGTGCATCAGGGACCCTGACGGGCAGCTCATCGAGTTGTTGGCCGCCTAGGGCCACTCGCCGGGCCGTGCGCCCGGTCCCACCACCCCGGCGGTGGCGCTTGTGTTCCCGGCCGGCTCAGTCGGAGGGCTCGGAGCCCACCACGCTCACGAAGCTCACGCACTCACCCGGCCCACCACCGAGGTTGTGGGTCAGCCCCAAGGTCCGCCCACCCTCGGTCACGCTGGCGATCTGGCGGTTCTCGGGGGCCTGGCGGCGGAGCTGCAGCCAGCACTCGAACATCATGCGCAGCCCCGAGGCGCCGATGGGGTGGCCAAAGCTCTTCAGGCCGCCGTCGGGATTCACCGGAAGCTCTCCGTCGAGGTCGAAGGTGCCGGCCAGCACCTCCTTCCACGCAGTGCCCCGCTCCGCGAAGCCGAGATCCTCCATCAGGACCAGCTCGGTGGGCGTGAAGCAGTCGTGCACCTCGGCCATGGCCAACTGGGACCTCGGGTCGGTGACCCCGGCCTGGCGGTAGGCATCCTCGGCCGAGCGGATCACCTCCTCGAAGGTGGTGTAGTCGTACTCGGGGTCGATGGGACCCGCCGCCGGCCCCGCCACGAAGCTGAGGCCCTTGATGTAGAGCGGATTGTCCGTGTAGCGGTGGGCGTCCTCGGCCCGGCACACGATGGCTGCCGCCGAGCCGTCGGCGACGCCGCTGCAGTCGAACACGCCTAACTCGCCGGCCACCCTCGGCGACTTCGAGATGGTCTCGAGCGAGACCTCCTTGCGGAACTGCGCCCGGGGGTTGCGGGCCCCGTTGAAATGATTCTTCCAGGCGATGCGGGTGAGCACCTCTTTCAGCTCGTCGGGGTCGACCCCGTACTTGTGGGCGTAGGAGGGCGCCAGGAACGAGAACGCCGCCGGCGAGGTCAGGGAAGTGCCGGTGCCGTCGCCGACCTGGTGGATCCCGGTGAGCCCCGAGTAGCCCGAGTCCTTCAGCTTCTCGACCCCGATGGCCATGGCCAGGTCGTAGGCCCCCGATGCCACGGCATAGCTGGCATTGCGCAGGGCCTCCGAGCCGGTGGCGCAGAAGTTCTCGACACGGCTGACCGGCCGGTAGTCGATCTTCAGCGGGCGAGACAGGGTAAGCCCGCTGTTGCCGGCGCCCAGGGTCCCCAGCCAGAAGGCGTCGATGTCGTCGAGCGCGACGCCAGCCGAGCCGATGGCCTCTTTAGTGGCATCCAGCAGCAGATCGTCAGCACCCTTGTCCCACAGCTCGCCGAACGGGGTGCACCCCATCCCGACGATCGCCACCTTGTCGCGAATTCCGTTGCTCGCCACAGCGCTACCTCCTGGCCCGGTGCGGGCCCGATCGGGCCTCAGCCCTCCATTGTTGCATCGTTGTCGCCACCCGCTCCGATCGGACGCGCCTTCCAGAAGTAGTTGTGCATGCCATCGGCCGAGTAGAGGCGCCGGAAGGTCATCTGCACCCGCGTGCCGATGGCCACCGCATCGGGGTCGCAGTCGGTCAGCTCGCACCGGAAGCGTCCACCGCCGTCGAAGTCCACCACCACCCCCACCATCGGAGGGGCGAGACTGTAGGCCAGGTAGTCGATGGTGAAGGTCGCCACCGTCCCCTCCACGTCCGCCAGACGGTCCGGCTCCATCTGGTCCACCGACTTGCAGCGCAGGCACACCCGGGTGGGGGGCAGGTGCAGGAAACCGCACATCAGGCAGCGACTGGCGTTGAAGCCGAATTTCCACCCCTCGGTGCGGAGCATGTTCGGCGCGCCGGGGCGGCTGGGCTCGGGACGGCGGGGCGGCTCGCGGTGCAGTTGGCCGCGCCAGGTGAGGAAGGAGGCATAGGAGAGGTCGCTGCGGCCCGCAACCGCCTGCTCGGCCACCGAGGCCAGTCCGGCCACTCGCCGCGCCTCTTGCACGCCGGACAACGCATCGGTTGCGCGCCACACCAAGGCGTCGGCCCCATCGGCCAGCTGCAGGGTCACGATGACCTGGCCCGGCGTGGCCCGCTCCAGCACGTCGGCCAGGCCCACGGCGAGTTGGGCTGCGCCCAGGTTCCCGAGGGAGGCCGAGTAGTCCGTGGCCAGGGTGCCCTTGTCGACGCCCAGCGACGATGCCGTGGCCCGGACCGCCCGGGCGTGGAGGCCGGCCACCACCAGATGGTCGATCTCGCCGGCGGTGATGCCAGCCCCCTTCAGGGCGTCGGCGAAGGCCGCCTGGGCCAGGGGAACGTAGGCCTGTTCGCCGAACCGCTCCTCCCACTGGTGGGAGCTCGCCTCGCCCGGCACGCGCCAGCGGTCAAGGAATTCGTCGGTGGCCGAGGCCCGGCCAATCAGCTCGACGACCGCCCCGTCGGTCACACAGCCGAAGGCCACACCCCCGTCGCCCGAGTCGCGCTCGTCCGCCCCGCCGGCCAACCCGGTGCGCACTTCGGCCAGGACGACGAGGGTTGGCGTGCTGTCCGAGGCGGCGACTCCGGTGGCGAGCGCTCCGACCGCCGAGCGAACCGAGCCCACTAGGTCGTAGGCCGCCGCCCGCTGCGGCAGGCCGAGTGCGGCGTGGATGGTGGTGGCGTTGGTCTTGTCCTGATACGAGGGCTCGGGCGTCGAGAAGAACAGCTGCTCGGGATCGGCGCCGGGCAGGGCGAGCGCCCGGCGGGCCGCCTCGACCCCCAGCGTGGTGGTGTCCTCGTCGTAGGAGGCGACCGTCCGGGTGCCCCGACCCGAAGGCCCACCCAGTGACGCGCCGATGGCCTTGCGCTCGAGTCGCCAGAACGGCAGGTAGACCCCCCATGAGCCGATTCCCGATGTCATGCCCTCACCCTTCGTCGTCTCGATCCTGGCGCGGAGCTCCCGCGTCTGTGATGTTACGGGCCGGGCCGCTGGAACAACAGCGGGCGACACGGTTCGAGGGCCTCAGAATTTGGACCGCTCCCCGCCCGCCGGCGCCTGTCCCTCTCCGAATGACCGGACCATGTTGTCCTGGACGAAGGAGGCGACCAGCCGGCCGTCCGCGGTGAAGATGTTGGCCCGGCCGTAGGTGCGACCGCGGCCGGCATAGGGGCTCTCGTGGGCCAGCAGATGCCACTCACCGGGGGCCACCGGCTCGTGGAAGGTCAGCGTGTGGCTGAGCACGCTGGTCGAGATGGACACATGGGCCATGGACTGGCCGATGCCGGGGTGGGGACGCATCGCCGTGGCGATGAGGAACCCGTCGGTGGCGTAGGCCAACAGCGCCTGGCCCCGGACCCCGTCGAGATCGGCTCCCCGAAAGCGCACCCAGGCGCCCAGCTCGGCCGGGCCCACCGCGTCAGGGTCGGACAGGTCGACGTCGTCGACCAGTCGGATCTCCCAGAAGTCCCCCTCGCCGCGCACGGGACCGGCATCCTCGGGCGAGCCCACGTGGGGTGCCGGCACCGCGTGCCGGATGAGGTCGGGTTCGACAGCGCTGAGCAGGACCAGGGAGCGGGTGCACAGTCGCTCACCCTGACGGACGGTGACCGTGGCGCTGGCCAACGCCCGCCCCACGTGCATGGCATCCACCTCGATGTCCAACGGCTGGTCGAGGGCACCGCCCCGGGCGAACACGGTGTGGACCGACTTGACCTCCTTGGTCGGATCGATGGTCGCGGCCGCCACGATCGACTGGGCCAGGAGTTGGCCCCCAAAGACCACACCTCCCTGGCCCGACACGAAATTCTCGGCGCGGAAGTGGCCCTCCCCCACCGGCTCGAGGTCGAGGACGTTCACCAGGTCGGACAGATCAGGCATAGGGGGTGCTCCCTCGGGAGATGGCGGTCAGGACGCGCCCGGGCGGGCCCGGGGCAGCGGGGATCATGGCACAGGCCCGGCTGGCGCCGTCGCGCTCCCCGGCGGGGCGTCCAACTCGTCGACCAGGATGGTGACGTCGCTGAGCGAGCGCAGCATGTCGTTCAGATGGGTGCAGGTCGAGGTCCCGGTCAGCTCCCGCCGCACCCGCGTGCGGAGGTCGACCAACGACATGCCGGCCAGGCCGGCCGGCGCTGGCCAACGCTCCGGGGCATTCCATCCAAGGCAGGACGTGGGCCTGGGCGGATGCCGAGACCACCTGCCCGGCGGCGGCGTCGACCGCGCCCGTCAGCGAGTATTCGTGGACCACCGTCTCGACGCCGTCGGCATCGACGTGACTATCCCGGAAGTGGACGTCGAGAAGGTGGGTGACGCCGGGATCGTCGGTGGGAACCACATCCAGCCGCCGGCGGCGGCGCATGGCGTGAGGCGCCAGTGCCTCCATGGCATGCCAGGCCAGCGGGTCGTCGGTCGGCTCCAGAACCGGCGCCGAGGGCCCCATGGGAGTGGGGATGACCCCGGTGGCCCGGATGGCCACCATCATGGCGGAGTCCCGGGCCCAGCCGGCACAGAGATCCTCGTTGGCCAGCTGGACGCTGGCCATGACGTCCGCCATCCGGGCCATCTCGGGGGATGGCTCGGCATCCGGCGGCGTATCGAAGATCCCTGCCCGCTGCATGGCATAGCCAGAGACCAGGGCCGCTCCTGGAAGGTCGTCCAGCAACAGGTAGCGCAGCGAGCCGGTGAGGTGCTCGCCGGGAAGGGCCTCGTTGAGTCGGGCCCGGAATCCGGGCCCGACCGCCAACCCGACCAGAGACTCCAGACCCTCGGCGTCGGACGCCGGGGTGGCGGTGATGGACATGATCTCCCGGGTCATCCCCCGCAGGCGGAGGCGCAGCTCGGTCTGGCTCACCACGGCCGCCGGTGGGCGGGCCTCGGTGGCCAGGTCGCGGGCCCGGGCCACCACCACCAGGTCGCCGCGGATGCCGTCGGGACGGAAGGAGTCGATGGTCGACGTGCGACGGATGGAGCCGGGCAGGCGGGCTGGCGTGCCGGTCGCCGGGTCGTGGGGGCCCGCGGCCTCGGGAAGCAATTCCATCAGGCCACCGGGCGCAGCCGCCGGCCCGTCCGGCTGCCCGTGGAGTGGCCCTGGCGGGTGGCCACCACCCCGTTGACGACGCTCATCTCGATGCCGGTGGCGTCGGTGACCAGGCGGCGGCCGCCGGCTGGTTGGTCGTCGACGAAGCGCACCCCGGTCGTCCGAACCTCGTCAGGGTCGAACAACACCAGGTCGGCAGCCAGGCCAGGACGGACGAGGCCGCGGTCGGTGAGCCCGAGGAGCCGGGCCTGGTCCCCGGTGAGCTTGGCCACCGCCTGCTCGAGGCTCAAGACGTGGCGCTCCCGGACCCAGTGCTGCAGGGTCCACACGGCGTAGCAGCTGTCGGTGTTGGCCAGGACGTGGGCGCCGGCGTCCGAAGCGCCGATCATGGCCTCGGGATGGGCCACCAGCGTCGCAATCTCGTCGTCGTCCCCGTTGCGCATGATGGTGGCCACCTGGGTGTCGAACCCGTCGTCGATGGCCAGGTCGACGATGAGGTCAACCGGGTCCACGCCGCGCTCGGCCGAGAGGGAGGCCAGGTCCCGGCCGACCACTCCGGGCTGGTGGGAGTAGCGCACGCCGACGTGCTCCCACCGACCCGAGAACACCGTCGAGGCGGGCATCCGGGCGCCCTCTTGGCGAAGGCGCTCGCGGCGGACGGGTCGGCGGCGAGTCGGCGGACCCCCTCGGCCCCGTCACGGCCCACGGCCCGCATCAGCGTGGGCAGGCACATGACCAGCAGTCCGGGAGCGTCGAGGCGCGTCCACAGCTCGAAGGGCCGGGTGGAGATCTGGGGGACGACGGTGGCACCCGGGCGCTGGCCCGCGGCCACCTGGTCCATGATGGCCACCGCTCCCCCCGGGTCGTCATGGGAGCCGAAGATCGGCCCGACCACCACCGGCCGTCCTGATGCCTCGGCCAGTCGGCGGTGCCAGACCAAGTCGGCCTCCCGCTCGGCGCGGCCCTGGAGGAGTGCCGCGTTGGCCATAGTGAAGAGCCCGGGACCCGGACCCCGGCCCAGGACGGCGGCCAGGGCCAGGAGCTCGCCCTCGTCGCACACCTGCCCGGGGAGGGCCGTGCCGTCGGGTCCGGGGTTGCCGATCACCTGATCGGTGGAGAACCCCAGGGCCCCCAACTCCAGGCCCTCGCGGAGCACCCGTGCCATGGCCCCGACCTCCTCGGCGGTGGCGGGACGGGAGTGGGCGTCGGGCACACCGAGTACGGCGGACCGGAGCGGGACGTGCCCGATCTGGAAGGCGTGGTTGATGAGCACGGGCAGCTGGTCCAACCGGGTGGCATAGGAGGCGAGATCGTCCCAGTCGAAGGGCACCCCGGTCTCGATGGACTCCCGGGGGATCTGCTCGACCGTGCTCATGGCCGACACCACGTAGCGCCGTGCCTCGTCGTCCACTACCGGTGCCAGGCCGTAGCCGCAGTTGGTGGTGACCACGGTGGTGACCCCGAACCCCGACGATGGCGTCAGGTCGGCGTCCCAGAACAGGTTGGCGTCGAGGTGGGTGTGGGGATCGATGAACCCCGGCGCCAGCACCAGGTCCCGCCCGTCGACCTCTTCGGCCCCCGATCCCGCCACCGTGCCACCCACCGATGCGATGCGGCCACCGGTGACGGCGACGTCGCCGCCCTGGGACGGCCCACCGCTCCCGTCGACGATGGTCGCGTCGCGCACCACCAGGTCGTAGTCGGCTCCGGCCATCACCTGCCCCTAAGCGCCGACGGTCCGCCGCGTCGCCACGGGGTCAGCGACGGGCCTGGCGACATCGAGTGTTGGCGGTCTCATGGCAGCTCCCCTCTCGGACATCGAACCGGCGCGCATTCCGCGAGAGCGGATCTGGGCATGGCCAACCTAGCCGTCGACCTTCATCCGGGCACCGGGGGTGTTGGCGGCCCCGGGCACACCAGCACCTTTCCGGTGGCGCGTCGCTCACCCAGGTCGGCCAGGGCCCGGCCCGCCTCCTCCAGCGGATAGCTCGCCGAGATGTGGGGTGTGACCCGTCCGCTCGTCGCCAGCCGGGCCAGCTCCTCCCGGTCCCGTCGCTCGTCGTCGGGCCGGTTGCGGCTGAACCCCTCCATCGTGAACCCGGTGACCACGACCCCCTTCAACAACACCAGGTTGAGCGGGATGCGCGGGATTTCCCCGGACGCGAACCCGACGCAGACGAAGCGGCCGCCCCACCGAAGCGCCCGCAGTGCGGCCTCGGCGTACGGTCCACCCACCGGGTCGATGACCACGTCGGCCGCACCTCCGGTGATCTCCTTGATCCGTTCCTTCAGGGGCTCGGTGCGGTAGTCGACGACGGCTTCGGCCCCTTTGTCGCGGCACAGCGCCAGCTTCTCGGGAGTGGACGCGGCCGCCAGCACCCGGGCGCCCAGTTCCCGGGCCAGCTCGACGGTGGCCAGGCCGACGCCGCCGGCGGCACCGAGCACCACCACCCACTCGCCGGCTTGCACCCGGGCCACGCTCCTGAGCGCGTGGTAGGCCGTGCGGTGGGCCACCCCGGAGGCGGCGGCGGCCGTCAGTTCGACACCGGCCTCGACCGGCTGGAGCGCCCGGGCGTCCACCACCACCTGGTCGGCGAACGCCCCCACCAGGCAGGCCCCCGACACCCGGTCCCCGACAACCACGCCCTCGACGCCGGGCCCGACCGAGCGCACCGTGCCGGCGAACTCACTGCCCGGTGTGAAGGGAACCGGCACGTGGATCTGGTAGTCGTCGGCGACCAGTAACACGTCGGGATAGTTGACGGCGGCGGCGACCACGTCCACCACCACCTGCCCGGCACCGGCCACGGGGTCGTCGACCTCCTCGATGCTCACCGCGGACGGTGGACCGTAGGACGTGCACCGTGCCGCTCTCACCGTTCACCCGTCACGAGTTGCCCACCACGTGCTCCATGTAGTCCGCGAGCTTCTGGCGCGCCAGCTCCCGCTGGGCCGGGAGGTGGGCCGTGGGCCACAGGCCCGGGGCCGGCTCGTAGCCCTTCAGCACCTCGCGGGCCACGGTCACCTTGTGGACCTCGGTGGGCCCATCGACCACGCTCATGATGGGGGCCATCATCCACATCCCGCCGAAGGGCATCTCGTTGGAGACCCCGAGCGCCCCGTGCGCATGCATAGACCGCCACACCGCGTCGTGGGCCACCTTCGGCGTGAGGGCCTTGATGGCGGCGATGTTCTTGCGGGTCTTGCGGTAGTCCTTGACCTGATCGATCTCCCAGGCGGTGTACAGCACCAGCAGACGGAACTGCTGGAGCTCGGCGTAGGAGTCCGCGATGTCGCCTTGGATGAACTCCTTGCGGGCCAGCAGGCTCCCCTGGGTCTCGCGGCTCAGGACCCGCTCGCACAAGAGGTCGAGGGCCCGCTGGCAGGTGGCCACGGTGCGCATGGCGTGGTGGACCCGGCCCCCACCGAGCCGGGTCTGGGCGATGACGAACGCCTGACCTTCACCGCCCAGCAAGTTGTCGGCAGGGACCCGCACGTCCTCGTAATGGATCAGCGCGTGCATGGCCTCGTCTTCGGACTCGCCGGCGAGTCCGATGTGTCGCACCATGTTCACCCCGGGGGTGTCGGTGGGGACGAGGAACATCGACGCCCCCTGGTAGATACTCACGTCGGGGTCGGTCACGGCCATCACGATGAGGAATGCCGCGGTGCGGGCGTTGGAGGAGAAGAACTTCCATCCGTTGATGACCCACTCGTCCCCGTCCCGCACCGCCTGCGTGGTGAACTGCTGGGGGTCCGAGCCGGCCTGGGGCTCGGTCATCGAGTAGCACGAGAACACCTCCCCATCGAGGAGGGGCTGGAGGTACTTGGCCTTCTGCTCATCGGTCCCGTAGTGGGCGATGATCTCGGCGTTGCCGGTGTCGGGCGCTTGGGTCCCAAAGACGATGGGCGCCCAGGCCGACACACCGAGTATCTCGTTGAGCAGGGCCAGCTTGACCTGGCCGTAGCCCTTGCCACCGAGGTCGGGCCCCAGGTGCGCGGCCCACAGGTCCTGATCCCTGACCTCCTGCTTCATCGGGTCCACGATGGGCCGCAGCTCGTCGTCGAGGGGGTGGAACTGCCGGTGCGGGTACAACAAGTCGAGCGGTTCGACCCGATCCTTCACGAATTGGCGAGCCCAGTCGAGCTTCGCCTGAAACTCTGGTTCGGTGGAGAAATCCCAGGCCATCAGGGTCCTTTCTTGCTGTTGACGAGATAGTCGCTCATGGGTCGACCGAATCGGTGGTGGTGACGCCGAGGCCCGACAGCAGTCGCTCGTAGCACTCGGAGATCTCGCGTCGCGCCGCAGCCGGGTCGGCCGCCTGGGCCACGTACATCGTCGACCCCACGCCCAGGGCCGCCAACAGGTGGGCCAGCGGCTCGACCGGCTGGGACGGAAGGACGCCCTCGGCCACCGCGTCACGGAGGTACTCGATGATCTTGCCCGTGGGGCCGTCCCCGCGTTCGGACCAGGCGCTCCACCCGAGCACGGCCGGGCCGTCGGTCAGGACGATCTGGCGGTAGGCCTGGTTGGTGGAGGCGGCATCGAGGTAGACCTCGCTGTTGGCGCGGAACAGTTCCCAGGCGTCGGTGCGTCGGTCGCCCGACCGGCGCCACAGCGACCCGTCGACCTCGCCGGCAACCTCGTCGAGCACCGCCCGGAACAGCTCCTCTTTGTCCCGGAAGTGGTGGTAGAGCGCCCCCCGGGTGAGGCCGGCGCGCCGGACGATCTCTTCGGTGCGGGTCGCCTGGAACCCGTTGGCAGCGAACAGCTCACGGGCTGTGGCCAGCAGTGCCCGCCGGGTATCGCGTACGTGCGCGGCCCGAAGGCTCTCACCCTTGGCCGGCTCGGCCCGCTCGGCCCGCTCGGCGGGCAGGGAGTCAGGGGCCGAGAGTGCCGGTTCAGGCACGGGGATCCCGCCGGGTGCCACCGCTAGGGACGGACTCCCTGGTCGACGTCGTTTGATTCACCACGTATCCAACATACATACTGTTTGCACCCGGCGTCATGCCGGTGTCACCAGCGCGGACCAGCCGTGCCGGGCAGATGGGGAGGCACAGTCGTGGACGATCTGCGAGGGAAGGTGGCACTGGTCACCGGCGCCAGTCGCGGGGTGGGCGCGGCGACCGCAGTGGCCCTGGCCGAGGCCGGGTGCGACGTGGCCTGCGCAGCTCGGGCAACTGCTGCCAACCCCCAGCGGACCTCGGGCACCATCGACGAGACCGTGGCGAGGGTCGAAGCAGTGGGACGACGAGGCCTGGCTGTGCCGACCAACCTGGCCGTGGACGAGGAGGTCGAGGCCATGGTGGCCTCGACGGTCGGCCACTTCGGTCGCCTGGACATCTTGATCAACAACGCCGCCATCACCTTCATCGGCGACCTCGATATCCCCCTCCACCGCTATGACCTGGTCATGCAGGTCAACCTGCGTGCGCCGATGATCGCCATCCGACAGGTCGTCCCGGCCATGCGGGCGGTCGGTGGCGGTGCGGTGGTCAATGTCAGCTCGGTCGCCGCCATGTTCCCCCACTCGTCGCTCATGGCCTATGGCATCTCGAAGATCGGCCTCGAACGTCTGACGGTGGACGCCGCCGCCCAACTGGCCAGCGACAACATCGCGGTGAACTGCTTCCGCATCGATGTGGCGGTGGCGTCGGAGGGCTTCGTCGCCAACACCCCGGGCGTCGACCACTCGACCTGGGAGCCCTCCGAGGTCGCCGCCGAGGGAATCGTCTGGATGGTCCGCCAGCCGTCCGACTACTCGGGCCGGCGGGAGAGCATGTTCGCCCTTCGCCAGCGCGAGGGGATCATGGCGACTCGCAGCTCGGCCCCGGCCACCGAGCCGCCCCCAGTCGAGCTCCTGAACGGCCTGGCCCACGTGCCCCAGGCCGGATTCGAAGAGCCCTATCCCGACGACGAAGGAGGCTGACCAGTGGTCAAGCAAACCGCAGAGCAGGAACAAGAGGCCCGGGTCCGGACCGCAGGCCTGGTCGACGAGCAGCGGCTCGGGAACTGGATGGACGACCAGGACCTGCCCGGCCGCGGCGAGGCCGTCACGTCCCGTTTCATCAGCGGGGGCGCTGTCCAACGAGATCTTCGAGATCCGTCGGGGCGACTTCCACGCCGTGCTCCGCCGCCCGCCCCGGGTGGTTCCCAAGGGTCGCAACGAGACCATGTTGCGGGAGTTCCGCGTGCTCGAGGCCCTGAACGGTACCGATGTACCCCACCCCGAGGCCTACGCCGCCTGCAGCGACCCCGAGGTGATCGGTGCCGCCTTCTATCTGATGAGCCTGGTCGACGGGTGGTCCCCGATGAACACCGACGGATGGCCCGCGCCGTTCGACACCGATCTCGAGGCCCGGTACGGACTCGGGATCCAGCTGGTCGACGGTATCGCCCGGCTGGCCCGGGTGGACTGGCAGAAGCGGGGTCTCGAGGGGTTCGGCAAGCCCGCGGGGTTCCACGACCGCCAGGTGGACCGCTGGCTGGCCCACTTGAACGCCATCCAGTTCCGGGAGATTCCCGGACTGGACGTCACCTCCGACTGGCTGCGAGCCCACAAACCCAGCCATTGGGAGCCGGGGATCATCCACGGCGACTACCAGTTCGCCAACGTGATGTTCGCCCACGGCGCACCGGCCCGGCTGGCCGCCATGGTGGACTGGGAGATGTCCACCGTCGGGGACCCGCTCCTCGACCTCGGGTGGGTGATGATGGGCTGGTCGGACCCCGGCGAGGACCGGACCAAAGGCTACGTGGATGCCACCGGCCTTCCCTCCACCGCCGAGATGCTCGACCACTACGCCATCGTCAGCGGCCGCGATGTGGACGAGATCGACTACTACGTCATCCTGGCCCGCTTCAAGCTGGCCATCGTGCTCGAGGCCGGGTACGCCCGTGTGGTCTCCGGCGACGCGGACAACCCCAGCATGGCGGCCTACGAGCACGTGGTGCTCGACACCATGGCCGCCGCCGCCGAGCTGGTGTCCACCACGTCGATGGGGCGGTAGGCGGCCATGCGGCCGAACGGCTCTGGGCCGGTGACTATGGTCCGGGGCCGAACGGCACCACAGCCCGAGGGATCACGGTGAAGGTCGGCATCTCCCTCGGGGTGCTGCGGCCGTCGGCTTGGACCGAGGTGACCTGTGAGGCCGACCGCCTGGGGTATGAGTCGGTGTGGATGCCCGAACACCTGGTGATCCCGGTCGAGTTGGCCGGGAGCCCGTTCGCCGGGTCCGACCACCCGCCCATCCCCTCCGATGTCCCGGTCTTCGACGTCTTCAGCTACCTGGGCTTCCTGGCCGGACGGACCGAGCAGATCCACTTCGGCACCCAGGTGTACAACATCGGGCTCCGACACCCCTTCGTCGTGGCCCGGGCCGTCACCACCCTCGACGTCGTGTCGGATGGTCGGCTGGAGTTCGGCATCGGGGCGAGCTGGCTCCGGGCCGAGTGGGAGGCCGTGGGTCTGGACTTCGACAGCCGGGGGCGCCGGGTCGACGAGTCCATCGCCATCTGCCAGCGCCTGTGGAGCGAGGACCTGGTGGAGCACCATGGTGAGTTCTTCGACTTCGGTCCGGTCATGTTCGAGCCCAAGCCGGCCCAGTCCCCGTGGCCCCCACTCCACATCGGCGGTGACGGGCCCGCCGCCCTGCGCCGGGCGGCGACGGTCGGTGACGGCTGGATCCCCATGAACCACACCATCGAGCAGATCCCGGCCGATGCCAGGCGGATCGCCGAGCAGCGCGAGCGGGCGGGACGGCCCGGTGACGTGGAGATCACCCTGGGTGCGGGCGGACTCGACCTCGATTCACTGCGCCGCTATGCCGACGCGGGCGTAGGTCGGGTACTCGTCAAGCCGTGGACCAGCGGGAAGGGTGCCGTCGACGGTATCCGGCGGTTCGCCGACGAGATCCTCGGGCCCATCAGTGCCCATCCGGTGGCCCCACCTCGCTGAACCGGCAGACCCGAGCCGGTCTCACAGATGCCGGCCCAGGAACGACGTGGCGATCGACCAGGCCTCCTCCGCCGAGTCGGCCCGGAACCGGCGCGGGCGGCTCTCGTTGGTGAAGTAGTGCCTCCCCGCCAGAAGGTGGACCTCGTGGCCCAGCTCCGGATGGCGGCCCAACAGCCCGTCGAAGCGGGCCACCATGTCGACCGGGATCATCTCGTCCTCGGAACCGAAGATGGCACAGACCGGGGCCTCGAGGCGATCGGTGTAGTCGCCGGGCGACAGCTTCGGGGCCGACCGGTCGGCTCGCGGCCACGGCCTCGAATAGAACGACACCACCGCGCCCAGGCCGTGGGGCTCGCTGGCCAGCAGGGTGGCGTACCGCCCGCCAATCGAGAAGCCGACCGCACCGGTCCGCTCGGGATCGACTGATGGTCGCCCCCGGAGCCATGCCAGCGCCACGGCCAGATCCGACACCTGTCGACGGTCGTCGAGCTGCCGGGTCCACGCCTCGGTGTCACCGGCATCGGCCAACGGCGGGGCACCTCCGAACGGCCGGTAGAGGTCGAGGGCCAGGGCTACGTACCCGGCCGCCGACAGGCGACGGGCTGCGGCCACCGTGCCCCCGTTCATGCCGTCGACCTCAGGCAGCACGATCACGGCCGGCGCGGGTTCAGGTCCCGCCGGGCCCACGAGGTGTCCGCCCAGGGGACCGTCGACCCCGGGTACCTCGACCTCCCTGCCGGCCAACGCCTTCACCGGTGCCTCAGGCGTCCCGGGCCATGAGCGGTGCGGCGTGCTGTTGCCACACGGCACCGGTCTGGGCCGGAACGACCGGTGTGCCGTCTGTGCGACTACGACCGTTCTCCGAGGGTAGGGTTGGCGTCCGTGAGGTTGACACTGGACTCCGAGCGGTGCACCGGGCACGGGCGTTGCTACTCCCTGGCACCCGAGCTCTTCGACAGCGACGACGAGGGGCACAGCATCCTGCTGCACGCCGACGTGCCCGACGGGCTGGAAGGACAGGCGTGGACGGCAGTCCAAAACTGCCCTGAGAGCTGCCTCGGGATCGACGAGTGACCGGCCGGGACCGGTCCGTCACCCCACACATCCGGTTGGTGGCGGTAGGCACCCCAGGTGCGGAGGACTGATGGATACCGAGACCACCGCCGGCGACGAGTCGGTCGCAGGCTTCCGGGCCGAGCTCCGGTCCTGGCTGGACGAGCACCTGACGCCGGACGTCGTGGACGCCGGCAGCCACGGCCCCGACGTGGACGACAACCTGGAGATCCTGCGCCGTTGGAACGCCGTGCTGGCCGATGCCGGTTGGGCCGCGCCGGCCTGGCCCAAGGAGTTCGGGGGCCGCGACGCCGCCATCGCCGAGCAACTGGCGTGGCTCGAGGAGATGCACGACGCCGGGGCCCCCGGTGCGGTCAATGTGATCGGGGTCTCCAACATCGCTCCCGCCATCATGGCCCTGGGCACGACCGAACAACAGGACCGCTTCCTTGCTCCCATGCTGCGCGGGGAGGAGATCTGGAGCCAGGGGATGTCCGAGCCCGACGCCGGCAGCGATCTGGCATCGCTTCGCACGAGCGCCCGCCTGGAAGGCGACGTCTTCGTGGTGAACGGCCAAAAGACCTGGAACAGCCTGGGTCGCCACGCTGACTGGTGTCAGCTCTATGTCCGCACCGATCCCGACGTCCCCAAGCACAAGGGCCTGAGCTGCCTGCTCGTGGACATGACCACCCCGGGGATCGAGGTCCGGCCGCTCAAGACCATGGCGGGCGAGCTCACGTTCTCCGAGCTCTTCTTCACTGACGTCGTCGTCCCGAAGGAGAACCTGCTCGGGCCGCTCAACGGCGGATGGGGCGTGGCCATGACCACGCTCAGCCATGAGCGGGCCGGCGTGGCACGGCTCCACCTGTCCATCAGCGGGAGGCTGGAGAAGCTGCTCGAGGACGCCAAGGGCCGATCCGCCCTGGCCGACCCCGTTCTTCGGGACCGCTTGATGTCGGTGTATGCCCGGGTGGCCTGCATGCGGTGGACCACCACGCGTGAGCTGGAGGCGGTGGGTCTCGGGCGCCAGCCTTCCCCGAGCATGGGCAGCATCGCCAAACTGATGTGGTCCGGCATCGAACAAGAGCTGGCCGGCCTCGCCATCGACCTGTTGGGCCTCGAGGCGCTGTCTGGGCCCTGGGCCAGGAACCTGGCGGCGTCGCGCCAGACCTCCATCGCCGGCGGCACCACCGAGATCAACCGGAACATCCTGGCTGAGCACGGCCTGGGCCTGCCCCGCTAGGGGCACCGACTCCTACTCGGGAGGGAGCGCCCCGGCGTAGGTCTTCGTCTCGGTGTACTGCTCGAAGCCCTCCCGCCCGTTCTGGCGCCCGACACCACTGGCCTTGTAGCCGCCGAAGGGGGCGTCGGGGCCGTACCAGATGCCCCCGTTGATGGTCGCCGTACCGGCCCGGACCCGACGGGCGACGGCCATGGCCCGCTCCTCGGATCCCGAGGTCACCCCCACGCCGAGGCCGTACTGGTTCTCGTTGGCCACCCGCACGGCGTCGTCGTCGTCGTCGAACGGCACGACGACGAGCACCGGGCCGAAGATCTCCTCACGGGCGACCGACATGGAGTTGTCGACATCGGCGAACAGGGTGGGTTCGACGTAGTAGCCCTTGTCGAGGTGGGCCGGACGGCCGCCACCAACCACCACCCGGGCACCTTCGTCTCGGCCCTGGTCGATGTAGCCCAGCACCCGCTCCCGCTGGAGCGCACTGATCTGGGGCCCCTGGAAGTTCCCCGGGTCCGTGGGGTCACCGTACGGGACGGTCTTGAATCCCGCTTCGATGATGGCCATGCCTTCGTCGTAGCGGGACCGGGGCAGGAGCATCCTGGTCAGCATCACGCAGCCCTGGCCTCCATGGGTGCACACCGCCCAGGCGAAGGACAGCTTCTCCTCGAAGTTGGCGTCGTCGAGCACGATGTCGGCGGACTTGCCCCCGAGCTCGAGGAAGAGGCGCTTCAGGGTCGGCGCCCCCTGCTCCATGATCCGGCGGCCGACGGCGGTCGAGCCCGTGAATGAGATGAGATCCACCCGGGGGTCGGTGACCAGGTCCTCGGCCACGGCATTGTCCGAGGTGGTGATCACCTGGAGCACACCGGGCGGGAAGTCGGTCCGCTCGGCGACCAGCCGGCCGATCCTCGTTGCGTTCCAGGGTGTGTTGGGTGCGGCCTTCAAGATGACCGTGTTGCCGGTGGCCAGCCCCTGGCCCAGCTTGTTGATGGTGACCTCGAAGGGGTAGTTCCACGGCACGATGGCGCCGACCACGCCGACGGCCTCTTTGGTCACTGAGCGCCAGCTGCGCGATCCGAAGGCGGTCCCGATGGGGAGCTCGCGCTCCCACTCGAACTCGTCGATGAAGTTGGCCGGCCACAGGAGACCGTCGGACAGGGGCGTGTCCAACTGGGGACCGTAGGTCAACAGCAGGGGCGTCCCGACCTCGGCCACCAGTTCGGCTCGGAGCAGCTCTTGCTCCTCGACGAGGGCGTCTTGCAACTGGCGAATGCACCGCTGGCGCAGACTCTTGTCGGTAGCCCATCCCGACTCGTCGAAGGCCCGGCGGGCGGCGGCGATGGCAGCGTCCATGTCCTCGTGACCGGCGTCGGCGACATGGCCCAGGACGGCCTCGGTGGCCGGATTGATGTTGTCGAACACGGCTCCCGACCGGGCCTCGGTCAGCTTGCCGTCGATGAGCATCCGCTCTTCGCCTCGCTGGACGGAATCAACGGTGGTCGTCATGGCATACCCTCCCCGAGCCGGCTGGATGTCCGGCGCAACGTGTCGATGCTAGCCCGGTCGCCATCTCGGTGAACAGCCGTGCTCGGGACCCCCATCAGGTCGGATTCCGGCGGCACTACGCTCACCTGCGTGGCTGCTCACGGCGCATCCGAGTCGGTGCCCACGATGACCGCGGACGACTTCCGCTCACTCCTCGGGGACGCCACCGCCGGCGCCACCATCGGGGCCGAGCAGGTGGGTCCCCTGATCGGGCGCCCGCTCTGCGTCGTCGAGTTGGACCGCGGCCCCGACATCGGCCCGACCACCTCGTTCCTCCCCTGTGTCGTGGTCGGCGTGTGGACCGGCGGCACACCCCTGCCCGAGCCTGCCGGGGTCGACATCCTGCTCACCGACCGGCCGGCTGCGGCCGCACCCTGGGTGTCGTGCACAGACCTCCCCGCGGTGCTGGCCGGGCTGGACGCCGCCTGTCGCTCCTCGCCCCAGGCCGCCACGGCCCTGGCCGAGCTGCTGCGGTTCTCGCCGACGCTGTCGGTGGCCGACGCGCTGGTGGCCGAGTCGTTCGTCTACTCGATGCTGCAGTCGGGCCCCGAGCACCGGGCGTGGCTGGCACGCCGGCCGTCCCGTACCCCGGTCGAGGCCGCCTCGAGCTCTGGTGAGGACGGGGCCCGACTCGACGGCGTGGCGGTGGCCGTGGACCGCCAGGGCGATGTCCTGGTGATCACGCTGAACCGGCCACGGGTCCACAACGCCTACAACTCGGCCATGCGTGACGGCCTCGTGTCGGCACTGCAGGTGGCGGCCCTCGACCCCACGATCGCCCGGGTCCGGCTGGAGGGCGCCGGCCCGTCCTTCTGCAGCGGAGGAGATCTCGAGGAGTTCGGCTCGGCTCCGGACCCGGCGACCGCCCACGCCGTCCGGGTGGCCCGGGGAGCGGCCATCTGGATGGAGCGGTGCTCCGCTCGGACCGAGGTGAGGATCCAGGGGTCCTGCATCGGCGCCGGCGTGGAACTGGCCGCCTTCGCCCACCGGGTGGCGGCCGACCCCACCACGGTCGTTCGGCTTCCCGAGGTGTCAATGGGCCTGGTCCCGGGCGCCGGGGGGACGGTCAGCCTGCCGCGGCGGATCGGACGACAACGAACGGCGTACCTGGCCATCAGCGCCCTCGAGCTCGACGCGCCCACCGCCGCCAGCTGGGGACTGGTCGACCGGGTCGCCGACGCGCCGCACGGTCCGGCCTCGTGAGCCCGAATCCAACCGGTGTAGCATCACGCCGAAAACGGTCGTCCCATGGGGACGGATCACGGGTCATGGAGCCGGGGCCCGACGCCGTGAGGCATACCGACGGTGGCCGACGGACCCCGCCAGGGCCGCAGCAGAGAAGGGATTTCCATGGAGTTGAAGGCTGGGACGCAACTGAAGAGCGCCGTCGGGACCGCAGAGGTGGTGGTGATCCGGGCCCCGGACGAGTCGGTCACCCTGACCTCGGGCGGTCGGCCGATGGTGGCCAAGGACGACGATGCGACTCCTGGCGACATCGCGCCCGGCAGCGAGGGGTCGGTCCTGTTGGGCAAGCGCTACGTGGACGAGGCCGGCACCATCGAGATCCTGTGCACCAAGCCCGGTAACGGTGCGCTGGCACTCGACGGCAAGGTGCTCGAGGTCAAGAGCGCCAAACCGCTCCCCTCGTCGGACTGAACGGCCGCCATGCACCTCGGCCTCGTGCTCGACATGACCCACTCGGGGTTCGCCGACCGGGATGCCATCACCATCGGTGGCACGACCGTCGACCACGGAACCTTGGCCGAGTACTCCTGGGCCGCCTCGGAGCGGTTCACCGCTCTGGGTGTTCCCTCGGTCGTCTACCTCGGCAGCAACCACGTCGCCTACCCAGTGGCCCTGTTCGGGGCGGCCGGCGCCGGGGTCCCCTTCATCCCCCTCAACTACCGGCTGGGAGCCGAGCAGCTCTCCGCCCAGATCGAGGCCCACCCGGGATCCTTCGTGGTCTATGAAGGGGACCGTCCCGCCTTCGCCGATCCCGAGCGATCGGCCGACCGCCAGGCGTTCATGGACTCACTGGACCGCAGTGGCGCCGAGTCGCCACCACCACCGGACCCTGACCTTCCCTGCGTGCTGCTGTACACCAGCGGCACCACGGCGGCACCGAAGGCCGCCGTGCTCCGCCACCGCCACCTGATGTCCTACCTGTTCGGCACCGTCGAGTTCGCCAGTGCCGATGAGGACGGCGCCACGCTGGTGTCGGTCCCGCCGTACCACGTGGCCGGCGTGGCCAACCTCTTGAGCAACCTCTATGCGGGGCGCCGGATCATCTACCTCGACCGCTTCGACCCTGCGACCTGGCTCGGCATCGTCCGGGACGAGAAGGTGACCCAGGCCATGGTGGTGCCGACGATGCTGGCCCAGATCGTCGACCACCTGCGCGACGCCGACGATGCCGAGACCCCGAGCCTCGTGTCCCTCTCCTACGGCGGAGCCCGGATGCCCACACCGGTGCTCTACCGGGCGTTGGAGCTGTTCCCCACCACCGGCTTCGTCAACGCCTACGGACTCACCGAGACCAGCTCGACCATCGCGCTGCTCGGCCCCGAGGACCACCGGGCCGCCTTTGCGTCCGACGATCCGGCGGCCCGGGCCCGGCTCGGATCGGTGGGCCGGCTGGTGCCCGGTATCGAGCTGGAGGTCCGCGACGACGACGGCACCCCGCTGGGGGCTGACCAGGTCGGGCTGTTGTTCCTCCGGGGGGACCAGATCTCTGGTGAGTACGCCGGGGTGACCCTGATCGAGGACGACGGCTGGTTCCCGACGCGTGACCGGGGGTGGATCGACGAGGACGGTTACGTGTTCGTCGAGGGGCGGGCCGACGACACCATCATCCGGGGCGGCGAGAACATCGCCCCCGCCGAGATCGAGGATGTCCTGCTCGACCACGACGGCATCGTCGACGCCGTCGTGGTCGGGATGCCCGACGACCACTGGGGCCAACGGCTCGTGGCCGTCGTCGTGGCGGGCGAGGGTTCCGCGGATGAGACCAGCGCCGAGGAGCTCCAGGATCTGGTGCGCTCCCGCCTCCGGTCGTCCAAGACGCCCGAGACCATCGAGTTCTGGCCCGAACTGCCGAGGACCGATACCGGCAAGCTGCTGCGTCGGACGGTCGTGGCCCGGCTGGCCGAGGCAGACACCGGCGACTGAGGCACGCGACCCTCAGTCGGGCGAGTTCCCGGCGAGTCAGCCGGCGCTGCTCTTTTTGGCCCGACGCCGCTCCAGGGTCTTCACCAGGGAGGCTTCGATCAGTGTGTCGTTGTCCTTCGAGATGAAGTGGTGCACCCGCTTCTCGAGAAGGATGCGCGCCAATGTGTTCTGGGCCTCGTAGGTCTCCCGGAACAAGACCCTCGTCCTGCCCTCACCCACCTCCTCGAGGCGGGTCCACCCGGTGGCTTTGGACCACAGGGGCTTGCCGATGGCGTCATAGCGCCAACTCACCGGTCGCTCGGCCTCGGTGATCCACTCCCAGGACTGCGCCCTCCCACCCGACAGCAGGTACTTGGGCACCGGGAAGGTGCAGTGCCGCACCAATCCGTTCCCGGCCTCGTCCCCGGGGTGATAGATCTCGATGGTCACCGAGTCCGTGGTGATGTCGCGGCGCGTGTAGGCCCACAATGCGTCCCAGACCTCTTCGGGCGTCCCCTCGACGGTGAAGTCAAAATTGTGGTCCTGCACATTCTCCCCCTTGGCGGTGCGTGGTTCAGTCGGGTGTCGGTCTGCCTTCGTCGATCGTCATCAGAAGATGCCCGAGGCATCGGCCAGGCGGGCCCGCAACAGGCCGGCCAGGCGTTGGCGATGGAACGAGGCGTCGCCGTAGCTCACCCGGTCGAACTGGCTGCGCTTCAGATACAGGTGGAGGTCGTGCTCCCAGGTGAAGCCGATGCCGCCGTGGACCTGCAACCCCGAGGCCATGACCCGCTTGGCCGCCTCGGTCGACCACACCTTGGCCGTCGAGGCCGCCACCGAGGTGTCCTCCTCGCCGGCTGACAGGGCCCAGGCCGCGTACCAGGTGCTCGAGCGCATGCCCTCGACGTCGACGACCATGTCGGCGCACCGGTGCTTGATGGCCTGGAAGCTGCCGATGGGCTGGTCGAACTGGATCCGGTCCTTGGCGTACTGGACCGCCAGTTCCAGGACCCGGCCACCACCGCCCAGCATCTCGGCCGACGCCCCGACCGCGCCGCGGTCGACCAGTCCCTGGGCCAGGGCGACCCCACCCAGGTGAACGGCCGGGGTCCCCTCCAGGGTGAGCCACGACAGCGTGCGGGTGACGTCCATCGCCGGCTCTGGCGGTGGACGTCCCTGCTCGGCAAGATCGACGGCGAACACCTCGCCCGAGGCCACCACCACGGCGATGTCGGCCACCGATGCCCCTTCGACCGGGCCGACCCGGCCCGTCAGGGTCCAACCGTCGCCGGCGGGCGTGGCCGCCAGGGCATCCGGGTCGCGGTTCCACCCCACGCAGCCCATGCGCTCGCCACTCGACAGGGCGGTCACCCATCCCTTAGGAGCGCGGCCGGAAACCGACAGGACATCGAGGGCCAACAAGCTCGGGAGGAAGGGCACCGGCGCCGTATGCCGCCCGATCTCCTCCAGCAGCACGGCGGCCTCGACCCATCCCGCTCCCAATCCCCCGTCGTCCTCGGCCAGCGTCACACCCAGCCAGCCCTGTTCCGCCATGGCCTGCCACAGGCCGGCGTCGAACGGCTCCCCCGACGCCAGGTGGGCGCGCACATGGTCATGGTCGGCGCGGTCGTCGAGCAGGGCTCGCGCCGCTTCTTGGAGGGCCAGTTGATCGTCCGACAGCTCGAAATCCACGAGCAGCATCGTAGGCCGACCTCGTGTGCGAAGCTGATTCGGTGGATCTGACCCCCACCGCGGAACAAGAGTCCTTCCGCTCGGACGTGCGCGCCTGGTTGGTCGCCAACCTCCCCTGGGAGTATGGCAAGGGCCTGCCGCCCCGGTTCGACGACCTCGACCGCGAGGTGGCGTTCCTCCGTGATTGGCAGGGCCGCCTGGCGTCGGGCGGCTGGGTCGGCGTGGCGTGGCCGGCCGAGTACGGCGGACGCGGGGCGGGTGCCGTCGAGCACTACATCGTCCAGGACGAGTTGGCCCGGGCCCGGGCCCCCGAGATGGTCGGGCGGATCGGGTTGAACCTGGCCGCGCCCACCCTGTTGGCTCACGGGACGAACGACCAGAAGGGCCGGTGGCTGTCGAAGATCCGCACCGCCGAGGAGCTGTGGTGCCAGCTGTTCAGCGAGCCGGCCGCGGGCAGCGACCTGGCCGGACTGGTCACCCGTGCCGACCGGGTCGACGGCGGATGGCTGGTCAACGGACAGAAGGTGTGGACCTCCTACGCCCAGTTCGCCGATTGGGGCGTCTGCCTGGCGCGGACCGACCTGGCTGCCCCCAAGCACAAGGGAATCTCCTACCTGGTGGTGGACATGCACCACCCGGGCGTCGACGTCCGACCGCTGGTGCAGCTCACCGGCGAGGCCGAGTTCAACGAGGTGTTCCTCACCGACGTGTTCGTGCCCGACGACCAGCTCATCGGCCCCGAGCACGAGGGCTGGCGAGTGGCCAACTCCACCCTCTCCCACGAGCGGGGCACCAATCCGCGTCAGCTGGTGATCCACATGCAGCTGCTTGAGGAACTGTTCCGCCTGGCTGAGGAGAATGGCAGCGCGGGCGACCGGGCCACCGCCGGAGCCCTGGCCCAGGCCTACGTGGAGATCCGGCTCTTCCAGCTCCACAACCTGCGCAGCGTGAGCCGACTGGCCCAGGGGCTCGATCCGGGTCCCGAGGGCAGCGCCCTCAAGCTGTACTGGAGTGAGATGTCCAAGCGCTTCCAGGAGACCGCCATGGGCGTGGTGGGCGACAGCGCACCGCTGTGGAGGGGTGCGACCGACAACCCCGGGGACGGCCAGTGGCAGCGGGCCTGGCTCTACTACCAGGCCTCGTCCATCTGGGCCGGCACGAACGAGATCCAACGTAATGTCATCGCCGAACGGGTCCTCGGTCTGCCCCGGGCGCCCAGACGCCCGGCAGCCGCCGGGGCGACGAAGGGAGCGGGATGAGCGAGCAGGCCGTCGTCTACGAGGTGGACGGACACGTGGCCACCATCACCATGAACCGGCCGGAGGTGGCCAACGCCCAGGACACCGCCCTCATCGACGGGATCGACGGGTTCCTCGACCAGGCGGACGACGACGACGAGGTGCGCGTGGTGATCCTGGCCGGCGCGGGCAAGCACTTCTCGGCCGGTCATGACCTCAAGGCACTGGTGGGAGGGGCCGAACCCGACCACTGGCGGACCATGCGGGACACCCCCGAGGGCAAATTCCGTCATGAGCAGGTCATGTACTTCGAGCGGTGCAAACGGCTCTACGCCTTCCGCAAGCCCACTATCGCCCAAGTGCAGGGGGCGGTGGTTGCGGCCGGACTGATGCTGGCCTGCATGTGCGACCTGATCGTGGCAGCTGACGATGCCGTCTTCTCCAACCCGGTCCTTCGGATGACCGGCGCCGGCGTCGAGCTGTTGGTGGAGCCCTGGGAGCTGGGCATCCGCAAGGCCAAGGAGTTCCTCTGGACCGGCGAGAAGATCGATGCCCAAGAGGCATGGCGCCTAGGGATGGTCAACCGGGTGGTGCCCGCCGCCGAGTTGGCCGAACGCACCCGGGAGCTGGCCGAGCGGGTGGCGCTGGTGCCGCCCACCACCGCCCAGGTGGTCAAGGACACCATCAACAACACGGCCACCTTGATGGGCAAGGAGGAGTCGTGGAAGTACCACTTCATGGCCCACCACTGGATGCACAACACCGCCACGGCCCTGAACGCCCTGGAGGCGCGGAAGTCCAAGTCCTCGATGCAGGAGGTCTTCGCCGAGCACCGCGATGACTGACGCCGGACCGGCGGGCGGGGCCGCCCCACTGGCCGGCCTGCGCGTGATCGACGTCGGCACCCGCATCAGCGCGCCGTTCTGTGCCGGTCTGCTCGGCGAGATGGGGGCCGAGGTGATCAAGATCGAAGACCCCCGCGGCGGTGACTTCATGCGCACCATCGGGCCCTTCGTCCCCACCGACGGGGACGGGCCCGACTACTCGCTGTGGTGGGCGGTCGAGGGCCGCGGGCGCAAAGGGGTCACCCTCGACCTCCGCCAGACCCGGGGCCAGGACCTGTTCCGCCGGCTGGTGTCCCGGGCTGACGTGGTGTGCGAGAACTTCCGGCCCGGGACCATGGAGGCCTGGTCCATCGGGCCTGATGCCTGTGATCCCCGGCTGGTATGGGCCCGCATCAGCGTGTTCGGTCAGGACGGCCCCAATGCCCGGCGGCCCGGGCTGGACCGGATCGGCATGGCCTTCGGCGGCCTCCTCGGCCTGACCGGGTTCCCCGACGGCCCACCGGTGCGCACCGGCGTCACCGTGTCGGACTACCTCACCGGGGTCTTCGCCGCCGAGGCGGTCACCGCCGCCCTCTACCGGCGTGACCGGGCCGATGGCGGGACCGGCCGCGGCGGCGTGGTCGACGCCCCCCTCTACGGCTCGGTGCTGCGCATCCTGGAGTGGACCATCGCCGGACAGGACCGGCTGGGCCTGACCCGTGGACGCGAGGGGAACCGGATGGCCAACTCGGCGCCCCTCGACAACTACCTGGCCGGCGACGGGCGCTACGTCTGCATCGTGGCCGGTTCCGATGCCAACTTCGCCCGCCTCTCCGCGGCCATGGGCCGGGAGGAGCTGGTCGACGACCCGCGCTGGTTGACCCTGGCCCAGCGGGCCGAGAGCTCCGACGAGATCAACGGCATCGTCGCAGCGTGGGTGGGAGCCCGCACCGCCGATGAGGTGGAGGCGGTCTGCATCGAGCACGGGGTGCCCGTCGCCACCATCAACACGGCGGCCGACATCGTGGCCGATCCCCACGTGGCTGCCCGCGGCGACCTGGTGACCGTGGACGACCCGGTGGCCGGTCCCCATCTCCAACAGGCGCCCTTCCCCCGGCTCGACGGCGTCACGCCGAAGGCGCCGTCGCCCGCCCCCGCCCTCGGCCAGCACAACGATGAGGTGTGGGGGGAGCTGGTCGGCCTGTCCGCCGAGGAGATCGACTCCCTGGCCGGAGACGGTGTGATCTGAAGGCCGGCAGAACGGCGGTCTCCCACGCTGCAGGTAATGTCCATCCGTCATGACCAGGCTCGACGACGAGGTGCAGCGAAGCGAACCACCGCGACGGTTCTTGTCCGAGACCGGGAGCTTCATCAACGACCTGTCGTTCCAGTTCCACGTGGTCGATGCCGGATCCCACGGCACCGGGAGGGCCACCATCACCCCGGGCATGCGATCGTCGGGGACACTGGCCCGGCCGTCGGTACTCCTCACCATCGCCGACTGCATCGCCGGCGTTCCCGCCATGCACGCCTCGACACCGCGCCTGGCGGTCACGCTCGACATGGTGGTGCGAACGGTGGCACCAGCGATGGACGCCGAGCTCGACGTGACGTCGGATCTCCTGAAGAAGGGGCGCAACACGGTGGGCAGCGAGGTCCGGTTCACCAATGCCGGGACCGACGAGCTGGTGGCCCTGGCCTACCTGACCTTCATGGCCTCGGCCCGGCCTGAGGACCTGTCCCCACCCATCCCCGACGGTATGGCCTTTTCCGGGTCGATGCCGGTGAGCTTCCCCGAGCGGGTGGGTATCCGCGCCGTCGCGCCGGGCATCACCGAGCTCGACCGTCGCCCGTTCGTCCAGCAGGCCTCGGGCTCCCTCCAGGGCGGCATGGTCACCCTGCTCGGGGAGACGGCCGCCGAATCGCTGACCGGGCAGCCGGTGGTCGAGCTCGATGCCCGGTTCTTCACCGGCGTCCGGGTGGGGCCCGGGCGCGCCACCGCCGAGTTGGTGGGCGACGGCGTGGTGCGGGTCGAGGTCCGCGATGCCGGCAACGAGGACCGGCTGGCCGCCCTGGTGGTGGCCCGGGTGTCGGGGTCGCCCGGCCGGGGCCCGGCGTGAGCGGGCATGCCGTGGAGTTCGGGATCTACCTGCCCCAGGTGTCCTTCACCCCGGACCAGCTGATGGACCGGGCCCTCACCGTCGAGGAGCTGGGATTCAACTCGCTGTGGCTCTACGACCATCTCTACAGCCCCGGCCAGCCCGACCTGCCCTCCTACGAGGCCTGGACACTGGCCACCCACCTGTTGGCCCGAACCACCCGTCTGCGGGTCGGGCACCTGGTGCTGTGCAACAACTTCCGTCACCCGGCCCTGCTGGCCAGCATGGCCTCGACGCTCGACGTCTTGTCCGAGGGTCGGCTCGAGCTCGGCATCGGGAGCGGGTCGGTGGGCGCCGAGCACACCGAGGCCGGACTCCCCTGGGGCAGCGCGGCCGAACGGTCCGAGCGTCTGGGGGAGGCCCTCGAGATCCTGACCCGGATGTTCGCGGGGTCGCCCAGCACGTTCGTGGGCACCCACTACCAGGTGACCGACCTCCCCAGCCTGCCCCTGCCGGTGCAGCGGCCGCGGCCGCCGATCCATGTGGGCGGCATCGGCCCACGACGGACCCTGCCGTTGGTGGCCCGCTACGCCGACGTGTGGAGCATCCCCACCTACGGTCTGGCCGACTGGGAGGAGAGCTCCCGCACCCTCGAGACCGAGTGCGCGGCCATCGGACGCGATCCCGCCAGCATCCGGCGCTCCTTCGAGGGCGTCCTGGTGCTGGCCGGAGACGACCGGGCGCTCGAAGAGGCATGGGCCAAGGCTGAGCGCCGCTACGGGGCGGCCGGTTGGGGACTCGAGGCCGGGGGTTTCCTCGGGACGCCGCCGATGGTGACGGAACGGATCGCCCAGCTGGTCGACCAGGGCATCACGACGTTCGTCTTCTTCACCCACGATCGGGCCGATCGGCGGAGCCTCGAGCTCTTCGCCGAGCAGGTCCTGCCCGAGTTCCGATGACCGGGATGCCGGCCGAGGTGCGGTGACCCGATGGAGCTGTGGGAACTCGTGGCCCGAGAGAGCATCCGCGACCTGGTGGCCCGCTACAACGCCAACGGCGACGCCGGGCGCTTCGAGCAGTTGTTGGCGCTGTTCGCCGACGACGCCGCCATGGAGCTGGTATCCGACACCGGTAAGGTCCAGCGCTTCGACGGGATAGACGAGATCGCCACCATCTTCTCCGGCACCAAGGCGGCCTGGGACGCCATGGCCGCCACCGAGGCGGACACCACTCCGCCGGACCCGACCTCGGCGGAGCGGCACCCCCGGCACCACGTCCGCCATGTCGTGGCCACCCACCAGATCGACATCGACGACCGGTACCATGCCCGCGGGCGGAGCTACTTCATGGTGCTCATGGCCCACGGGCTGGACCACTGGGGCCGCTATCTCGACGAGTACGGAGTGCGCGACGGCCGGTGGCTGATCACGTCCCGCCGTGCCGTCTCCGACGGCCGGTCCGGCGGCAGTTTCACAGGCTGATCGGCTGACCTCGGCCTACGGCACGTCGAGCAGGGCGTAGGACAGGGTGGCGGTGGCCACCAGCTTGCGGTCGTTCCCCACGTCGATGACGTCGGCCTGCACCACGACGCTGCGTCGGGCGCGCTTCACGACGTGGGCGACCACCCGGGCCGGTCCGACCTTCACCACACTGAGGAACCGGATGTTCATGTCCGAGGCCACGATGTTGACCGAGTCGGCCGACTGCACCGCGCACCCGGCCGCCCCGCACTCGATGAGGACCCCCATCAGGCCACCGTGGAGGCTGCCATGGGGATTGACCACCTCGTCCCGCAGGTCCATCTCCAGGGACGGGCCGACCTCGGGGTCCACCACCCGGCGCATCTGCAGCGCGGTCAAGAGATGGTCTGGGCCGACGTCGACGAACTCCTCGGGCACGCCGGTCACACCTCGGACGGATCCAGGACCAGGATGCCGCGGATGTTGCGTCCCTCAGCCAGGTCGCGGTAGCCGTCGTTCACGGCCTCCAGCGGATACTGCGCGGTGATCAGACCATCGAGGTCGAACAGGCCCTGTCGGTCCAGTTCGAGCAGTTTTGGGATGTCCGATCGGGGGTTGGCCGAGCCGAACAGTGAGCCCACCACCTGCTTCTCCATGCCGGTGAGGTCGGCCATCCGGAGGGTGACCTGCTTCTCGGCGTAGGGGTGGATGTTGGTGACCACGATGCGACCGAGCTTGCCTACCAGGGCCATGGCCTTGGAGAACAGGTCGCCCCGGCCCACCCCCATGGACATGATCACCTTGTCGGCCATCCGGCCCTCGGTGGCATCCCGCAGTGGGGCGAACGCCTCCGCCATCGAGGCCGCCACCAGGTGGGCGCCGTACTCCTTGGCCTTGTCCCGCTTGAGGGCCACCGGGTCGATGCCCATGATGGTGCCCGCACCGGCCAGGCGGGCCCCTTGCACCGCGGAGGAGCCGATACCGCCGACCCCCACGACCACGACGGTCTCCCCGGGCCGCACATCGGCCGCATACACAGCCGATCCCCACCCGGTTACGGCGCCACAGCCGACCAGGCATGCCGTCCGCAAGGAGTAGGACGGGTCGATCTTGATGCAGCTGGCCTCGTTGACCACGGTGTGGTGGGCGAACGTCCCGGCCAGGCACATCAAGTTGAGGTCCTGGCCGTCCCGGTGGTGACGCGACGTTCCGTCCACCTGACGGCCGGTGCCGATGGCCGCCCCGAGGTCGCACAGGTTCTGGTGGCCGGTCGAGCACGGTCCGCAGCGGCCGCACGACGGGATGAACGCCAGCACGACGTGGTCGCCCGGCTCGAGCACACGCACACCTGGTCCAACGGTCTCGACGATGCCCGAGCCCTCATGGCCACCAATGATCGGGGTGGGCATCGGCGCGTCGCCGGTGATCACGTGGTCGTCGGAGTGGCACAGACCAGAAGCCACCAGCCGGACCAGTACCTCGCCGGGACCGGGCGGGTCGAGGTCGATCTCCTCCACGCTCCAGGGCTGGCCGATCCCCCAGCAGATGGCCGCTTCGGTCTTCATTGCATCCACGCCCCCCGGGCCGCGCCGGCCCCTCCGGTCCGCCGGCCGATGATACCCACAACGCCGCGCCGCGCCCGGTGGCCGGGCCGGGACCTGAGCACTACCGCTCGTGGACGACGTGGCCGCCGATCGCGGTGGCCACCACATGGAGCGAGTCGAGGTCGGCCAACGCCTCGTCGAAGGGACAGTCGAGGAGGCACAAGTCGCCCCGGGCGCCCGGAACGATGGTGCGAGCCGCGCCGCCGGACCCCGCAACACGCTCTCCCCGGCCAGCGGCACCAGGCCATCGGCCAACTCGGTGACCACCCCCCCAGCGCAACACACGTCGAAACGGCCCCCACGCAGGGACACGCAAGCGGACCAACAGGCCGGTCACCGGAGGGCCCGTTCCGCGGTGGCAGGCCCGCGACCGCCCGAGGCGATCCCACCGGCCACGTCGGCCATCGACACCTCCACGACCCAGCCGCCACCGCGCTCGAGGGCGGCGAGCACGGCGGCGGCGCCGGCCAGGCCGCTCAACGGGTCGGCGACGGCGTCGCCGCAGAAGCACGGTCCCTGGTCGTCCCAGACCACCAGCCCGCCGGCGACGGCGGCATCGTCCCCGAAGGCCACCCGGTCGGCCGACGGGCCGTCCCCCCCGTAACCGGTGATCGACAGCCACACCCGGGGACCACCGGGACGGACCCGGTCCTCGGCCACCAGGCCCAGTTGGGCCAGCGCCCTTGGCCGTGCCGCGGTGACCACGACGTCGGCACCCGCTACCAGGTCCGACAGTTCGGCCCGACCCGACGCGCTCGGTGAAGGGCACCGAGATCGACTCCTTCCCCCTCTGCAACCAGTCGAAAAAGGCCGGTGGTCCCCGGCGGGCCCCGTCCGGCCGCTCGACGGACTCGACCTTGGTCACCCGGGCGCCGGCCCGGCACAGCAGGTGCGCGGCCAGTGGGCCGGCCCACAGGGCCGAGAGGTCGACCACCACCAGCCCTTCCAGCGACCCCGTCGGCGGGAGGTCGCACACCTGACGGGCCGCCACCCCATCGATGTCCAGATCCTCGGTGACGCCCGGTTGGGGTCGCCCACGGCGTTCGCCGAGCGAGGACACCGGGAGCCCGAGCAGAGTCGCCCGCGTCACCAGCGAGGCAGCACTCCGGCCGGCAACCCCGTCGGCCACCGAGTCCCACCGCCCCGAGCCCACCGGATGCGCCGGCTGGAGCCAGGCGTCGACCAGATCCCAGTCATCGGCTCGGGCCAGGTTCACCGCCACCCACCCGTCGGCCGCCCGCAACAGTCGCGCTGTTCCCCCACAGCTCACGTCGCCACTGCGACGGAACCCGCTGATGCCGGCCCGGCCCACGAGGAGGTCGACCGGGTCCACCACTACGGCCTGACCGAGACGCGCCGAGCGCTGCCCGATCGCCGCGCCCCACGCCAGGGCTGTGTCCACCAGGGCCGGAGGAGGTGACAGGGCCGGGCCGGATCGACGCCCGCACAGCGCGGCCAGCGCCGTCGGCTCCACCGGGACAACCGGTGCCGGTCCGACGGACTGGGATGCCCCGGCGTCTCGTCCCTCCCCACCGTGGTCCATCCTGGGCGAACGTACCGGGTGGCACCGGGTGGACGCCACCGGCCGGGACGGGGATAGCGTCCGGGCATGCAGACCATCGCCTCCCCCGCCGACCTCCCGCCCCTCGTCGACCAGCACCTCGGCTACAGCCGCTACCTTGACATCACCCAGGAGCGGATCGACCTGTTCGCCGAGGCCACCGGTGACCACCAGTGGATCCACGTCGACCCCGAGCGGGCTGCCGCCGGTCCCTTCGGGACCACCATCGCGCATGGCTACCTGACACTGTCCGTCGGTCCCGAGCTGCTTCACGACGTCGTGGCCTGGGAGAACACTCGGATGGGCGTCAACTACGGGCTGAACAAGGTCCGGTTCCCCTCCCCGGTCCCGGTGGGCTCCCGGGTTCGGGTCGGGGCCGTGCTCCGCGAGGCAGAGGATCTGGGCGGCGGTGGGGTGCAGGTCCGACTCGAGCTGACCTTCGAGGTCGAGGGCGCCACCAAGCCAGCCTGCGTGGCCGAGCTCCTGCTCCGCTACTACTTCGCCGACGGCACGCCCTGACCGGGCGCCGGGAGGAGCGTCGCTGTCCGAGAACAAGGTTTCTCATGTAGCCTGAACAACGCTAAGTGCGGACATCGGATCAGGGAGGGAACGTAGTGGGGAAGCTTGAAGGCAAAGTCGCATTCATCACCGGTGCCGCAAGGGGCCAGGGACGTAGCCATGCCATCCGGTTGGCCCAGGAGGGGGCGGACATCATCGCCGTCGACATCCTGGAGAACATGGACAGCATGAACTATCCCAACGCCACGGCGGAGGATCTCGCCCAGACGGTCAAGGAGGTCGAGTCGCTCGACCGCCGCATCGTGGCCGCCAAGGGAGACGTGCGGATCCGTGAGCAGTTGAAGGCGATCCTCGACGACGGGATGGCCAAGCTGGGCAACGTCGACATCGTGGTGGCCAACGCCGGCATCTGCCCCGGCAATGACAACACGCTGTGCGGCGGCTTCGTCGACGCCACTGACGTCGACCTCATCGGCGCCATGAACACCGTGGCGGTGACCCTCCCCCACCTGCAGTCGGGCGCATCGATCATCGTGACCGGCTCGACGGCCGGGATGATCAAGGGCACCACCGAGATGATGGGCAACACCGGCGGCGTCGGCTACGCCTGGGCCAAGCAGATCGTCATCCGGTACGTCGAGGTGCTGGCTCTGCAGCTCGCCCCGGCCATGATCCGGATGAACGGCGTCCACCCGACCAACTGCGACACCGACCTCCTCCACAACATCGACGTGTACCGGGCCTTCCGTCCCGATCTGGAGAACCCCACGCGTGACGATGTCATGGGGTCGCTGCCCTTCATGCAGGCCATGCCCATCCCGTACGTCGACCCCCTCGACATCAGCCACCTGGTGGCGTTCCTGGCCAGCGACGAGGCCCGCTACATCACCGGCATGAACATCAGGGTCGATGCCGGAGCCATGCTCAAGGCTCCGCCGGCCATGGGCTGAGGAATCGATCGAGTACCACCAGTTGATGCCTGTCGGGCACCACCGGCCCACGGTGAGCGCTCCGCCCGGGCGAAGGAGGCAGTGCAATGGAAACCAATGACATGGTCATGGTGAGTGTGGACGACCACGTGGTCGAGCCACCGAACCTGTTCGAAGGTCGGCTCCCCGCCAAGTACGTGGACCTGGCCCCCAAGTTCATCACCAACGAGGACGGCACCAACGCCTGGCTCTACGAGGGCAACGTGCTTCCGAACGTGGCGCTCAACGCCGTGGCCGGCCGGCCACCCGAGGAGTACGGCCTCGAGCCCACCTCCTTCCAGCAGCTGCGCCCGGGCTGCTACGACATCGACGAGCGGGTCAAGGACATGAACGCCAACGGGGTCGTTGGGTCCCTCTGCTTCCCGTCCTTCCCCCAGTTCTGCGGCCAGCTGTTCGCCCGGACCGAGGACAAGGACCTGGCCCTGGCCCTGGTCCAGGCGTACAACGACTGGCACATCGACGAGTGGTGTGGCACCCATCCGGGGCGGTTCATCCCGTGCCCGCTGCCGGCCATCTGGGACCCCCAGGTCCTGGCTGCCGAGGTGCGCCGGACCGCGGCTAAGGGGGCCCACGCCGTCACCTTCTCGGAGAACCCCTCCAAGCTGGGCTGGCCCAGTGTGCACTCCGACTACTGGGACCCGTTCTGGCAAGCGTGCAGTGATGAGGCCGTCGTTGTGTGCATGCACATCGGCTCGTCGTCGGACATCGTCATCACGTCGGCCGACGCCCCCATCGACTGCCTGATCACCCTGACCCCGATGAACATCGTCCAGGCCGCCGCCGACCTGGTGTGGTCGCCAGTGCTCCGGAAGTTCCCCGACCTCAAGGTGGCACTGTCGGAGGGCGGCATCGGCTGGGTGCCGTACTTCCTCGAGCGAGTCGACTACAACTACGACCGCCACCACCTCTGGACCGGACAGGACTTCGGCGACCAGCGCCCGAGCGAGGTGTTCAACCAGCACGTGCTCACCTGCTTCATCGACGACCGGTTCGGCGTGGCCAGTCGCGGCTACCTCGACATGGACAACGTGATGTGGGAGTGCGACTACCCCCACTCCGACTCCACCTGGCCCACCGCTCCAGAGAAGCTGCAGGAGAGCATCGGCGGCATCTCGGACTACGACGTGGACCGGATCACCCACCTGAACGCCATGCGCCACTTCCACTACGACCCCTTCACCGTGCTCGGGGGCAAGGAGCACTGCACCGTCGGAGCCCTCCGGGACCAGGCGGTGGGGCACGACGTCTCGATCAAGGCCCGGAACCTCGACAGCATCGAAAAGCGGGGTACGCGCTCGGTCGACCTGTTGTCGGTGGCCTCGCGCTGATCCCTCGCTGACGACGGGGCCGGCTCGGCGCGGTGCTCTCCGCCCAGCCGGCACCGACCAGCCGCCCGCCGGCGGTTGCGGCACCCGTGGGGGTGCCGGGCCTCCGATCGCCACCAGGACGCCCGTCGCGTCGAACAAAGGACCGTAGACCATGGCCAGTGCCCTCTCGGGCTTCCGCGTGCTGGAAGTCGCCTCATGGATGTTCGTCCCCTCGGCCGGTGCGGTCCTGGCCGACTGGGGGGCCGACGTCATCAAGGTCGAGCATCCGGTGACCGGGGACCCGCAGCGGGGACTCTCGTCCATGGGCCTCATCCCCGGTGGGGACGGCGCGGTCAACTACATCATCGAGCAGCCCAACCGGGGCAAGCGGAGCATTGGGATCGATATCAGCACCGAGGGCGGCCGGGACCTGCTGTACCGGCTGGTCGAGGGCTCGGACGTGTTCTTGACCAGCTTTCTGCCGGCCGTCCGTCAGCGTCTCAAGATCGACGTTGAGCACATCCGGGCGGTCAACCCTCGGATCGTCTACGCCCGAGGTACGGGCCAGGGCCCTCTCGGGCCCGACCGGGAGAAGGGCGGATACGACGGCGCGTCGTTCTGGGGCCGGGGGGCGGTGGGGAGTGCCCTCAAGCCGGGGGACGCCGAGTTCCCCATCGGCGGCCGCCCCGGATTCGGCGACCTGGCCGGGGGGATGGCCATCGCCGGCGGGATCGCCGCAGGCCTCCTGCAGCGTGAGACCACCGGTGAGGCCCCCATCGTCGACGTCTCGCTGCTCGGGATCGCCATGTGGATGCTGTCCCCTGACATCGTGGCCTCGGGCCTCTACGGCGGAGACCCGATGCCCAAGTTCGACCGGAGTTCGTCGCCCAACCCGCTCGTGGGCACCTACCGGACCAGCGACGGCCGGTTCATCACGTTGATGATGCTCCAGGCGGACCGGTTCTGGTCCGACTTCTGCCGCCACATCGGCCGGGCCGACCTCATCGACGATCCCCGCTTTGCCGACGGCGGGGCCCGCTTCGCTCACGGCGGCGAGCTGGTGGCCATCATCGACGAGGTCTTCGCCTCCCGGACCTATGAGGAGTGGAAGCAGGCCCTGGCCACACTCGAGGGTGTCTGGGCTCCCGTGCAACTGCCCAGTGAGTTGGTGGACGATCCCCAGGTGGGCGCCAACGGCTACCTGTCCCGTGTGGAGCGGGAGGACGGCAAGGCCTATGACCTGGTGGTCAATCCGGTCCAGATGGACGAGCGGGGCGACAAGCTGGCCGCCGCCCCCGAGCACGGCCAACACACTGAGGAGATCCTCCTCGAGCTCGGACTCGGCTGGGACGAGATCGTGGCGGCCAAGGACGCCGGCTCCATCCTCTGATGCACCGGGCGGCACCCGGTGGGTGCGGCCCTACTTCGGGGGGAACCGGAGCGCGCCGTCGAGCCTGATGTTCTCCCCGTTGAGGTAGGGATTGGTCACGATGCTCTCGACCAGGCGACCGAACTCGTCAGGCTCACCCATCCGCCTCGGGAAGACGATGTTCTCGACCAGCTTGGCTTGGAGCTCCTCGGGTGCGCTCCTCATCAGGGGTGTTCCCATGGTGCCCGGGGCGATGGCGCACACCCGGATGCCCACCGGCGCCAGGTCCCGGGCCAGGGGGAGGCTCATGCCCAGGATGGCGGCCTTGGAGGTGCCGTAGGCCACCTGGCCCGTCTGGCCCTCGTAGCCGGCGATGGAGGCGGTGTTGACCACGACGCCCCGCTGGCCCATCTCGTCGGGCTCGTTGGTGGCGATGCGGGCGACGGCGAGGCGCGTCACGTTGAAGGTGCCGATGGTGTTGAGCTCGATGGTGGCCCGGAACGCCTCCATGGCCATGGGCACGTTGTCACGGGACAGCGTGCGCCCGCCCATCCCGCCACCGGCCACGTTGACGACCACGGCCAACGGGGCCAGGGCCGAGGCTGCCTCGATGGCGGCGTTGACGTCGTCATCGCTGTTGATGTCACCGCCGACCGCCGCACCCGAGCCGAGCTCGCCCACGAGCTGCTGGCCGGCTTCGAGGGCGCGATCGAAGACCACCACCTGCATGCCGAGGCCGGTCAGTCGACGCACCGTGGCTGCACCGAGGCCACCAGCCCCTCCGGTCACGATGGCCGACCGTTCACTCCACTCCATGCTTCCTCCTGTTGTGTGTTGGTGCAGCCCTGTCCCGGTGACAGGACGCTGCCTGATTGACGCGAAACGATGCTCGCCGGATGCCGCGGCGGTGAGGCCGCCGGCCATCCTGGCTCAGTTTCCCACGGTGAGGGCGCTCAGGCGCCTGCCGCAGGGAAGGTCATCGGGAAATGGTCGATCGACCGGATCGCCGGGGTGTAGACGAGTTTGTGGTCCTCGAGCAGGGCGTAGTCGGGAATGCGCCGGTGCCACTCGCGCACGGCCACCCGGAGCTCCTGGCGGGCCAGGTGGGAACCGAGGCAGCGGTGGACGCCGGCGCCGAACGCCGAGTGCCGGTTGACGTCCCGGTCGAAGCGCACGTCCTGGGCGTCGGAGAGATCGGCGTCGTCGGTGTTGACCGAGCCGAGCAGGACCATCACACTGTCGCCCTTGGCCACCGGGCAGCCTGCCACCTCGGTGTCCTCCATGGCGACCCGGGCCACCACCTGCACGGGGGTCTCCCACCGGAGGAGCTCCTCGATGGCGGCCGGGATGACCGACGGGTCCTCCACGATCTGCCGGCGTCGATCGGGATGGTGGACCAGGTAGCCGAAGATGCAGTCGAGGGTGGCGGTCACCGTGTCGAGCCCGGCGATGAGGAAGAGGAAGCAGATGTCCAGGATGTCCTCACGGGTGAGCTTGTGCCCGTCGACCTCGGCGTCGAGGAACCGGCTCAAGATGTCATCCTCGCGTTGGACCTCCCGCCGGTCCAGGATCTCGTTGAAGTACGCGTAAATCGAGTCGGCCGTGGCCTGCTGGTGGGCATCGGCCTCCTCGCTCTCGAACTCGGCGCCGACAACGATGTGAGGGCGGATGATGCCGTCCTTCATGGCGAGGAAGCGGGGCAGCTCGTCGAACGACAGCCCGAGCAGGTCGAGGAAGACCCGCGAGGGGAATGGGACCGAGAACTCCTGGGCGAAGTCGACCTCCCCGCGATCGATGAAGCGGTCGATCAGCTCGTTCACCGTCCGGGTGATCGATTCCTCGATGAGCGCCATCTGGCGGGGGGCGAAGATCGGGTCGAGCAGCTTGCGGTACTTCTTGTGGTCCGGGGGGTCGATCTGGAGGGGGATCAGAGGGCGGATGTTCTTCAGGTCCACGGCCTCGGCATTGGACGAGAACACCTCGGGATGGCGGAAGACCTCCTCGGCCTCGGCCTTGCACGTCACGACCACGCCCACGCCGTCGACCGCCAGCACAGGCATGGTGTCCCGCAACATCTTGAACATGGGCTGGGGATTGGCTGCCGTCTCCTCGTCCATGAGGGAGAGGAGGCTGCCTTCGGCCTCGGCCGGGTTGTCGTCCATGTACGCTCCTGTCGGCCCGGAAATGGGCGTTCTCATACTGGCACAGCGGCCTTCCCAGGGGCGAACAGGCACGAGGGCCGGATCGGCGGCACCCACGGCACAAGGAGACCATTCGACATGCTCATTCTTCGGGAACGACTCGGAAACACCGAGGTGCTCACCCTCAACCGGCCCGAGGCGGCGAACTCCCTCAATCCGCCCCTGATGGAGGAGTTGGGATCCGCCCTCCAAGAGATTCTCGACGATGACGACGCCCGCGCCGTGGTGCTCACCGGAGCAGGCGAGCGGATCTTCTGTGCCGGGATGGACCTCACCGCGCTGGGCGACTGGAACGGCGAGGGCCAGACCGACCCGGACCGTGCCGGGGCCCGGGCCCTCGGTGACTTCATGGGCGGGACCTACCCCAAGCCGCTGATCGCCGCGGTGAACGGCGCCGCCGTGGGAGGGGGGCTCGAACTCGTCCTCTCCTGTGACCTGGTGGTCGCCGCCGACCACGCCCGCTTCGGGCTGCCCGAGGTCAAGCGGGGCCTGTACGCCGCCGGTGGGGGAACACTGCTGTCTACCCGCATGCCCCAGGCGCTGGCCCTCGAGCTCGGCCTCACCGGCCGCCTGGTGGGCGCCGACCGGGCCGAGCGGTATGGCCTGGTCAACCGGGTCGTGCCGGCGGCCGACCTCCTGGCCGAAGCCACCGCCCTGGCCGCCGAGGTGGCGGCCAACGGTCCGCTCGCCGTCCAGCTGACCAAGCGGCTCATGCGTTCAGCGGTCACCCACGGGGCCGCAGCAGGCATGGCCACCCCAGAGGAGAACACCTCGATCTTCACCAGCCAGGATGCCCGTGAGGGCGCGGCGGCATTCATGGAGAAACGGGACCCCAGCTTCACCGGTCGGTAACCGGGACGGCGCGCCGGCCGTCAGACCCGGACGACGACCTTGCCGGTATTCCCCCCGCTGAAGAGCAGGTTGAGGGCCTGCACCGAGTTGTCGAGACCCTCGACCACCTGCTCGCGGTGCTTGATGGCTCCCGCCATGACCCACCCGGCCATGGCGGCCTGGGCCTCGGGAAAGCGGTCCAGGTAGTCGAGGATGAGGAACCCCTCCATCCGCGCCCGCCGGGTGATGAGGCTGAGGTAGTTGCGCGGCCCGAAGGGCCGGTCCTCGTTGTACTGGGAGATGGCACCACACAGGACCACTCGGGCCTTCATGGCCAGGTTGGCCAGGCAGGCGTCGAGGATCTCGCCGCCGACGTTGTCGAAGTAGACGTCGATGCCGGCGGGACAGGTATCACGGAGGCGCTGGCCGACGTGCTCGGTGCGGTAGTTGATGGCGTGGTCGAACCCGAGCTCCCCGGTCAACCAGGCACACTTGTCGTCGGAGCCGGCAATTCCCACCACGGTGGAGGCCTCGGCGATCCGGGCCAGTTGGCCCACGATCGAACCCGTGGCGCCGGCAGCCCCGGAGACGACCACGGTGTCTCCGGGCTGGGGCTTGCCGATGTCGAGCAGCCCGAAGTAGGCGGTCAGGCCGGTGACACCGAAGACACTGAGGGCCATGGCCGGCTCGACACCCTCGGGCAGAACGGTCATGGACGAGGCACCCTCGTCGGCCAGGGTGTACTCCTGCCACCCGAGCATGCCGAAGACCTGGTCCCCTACTGCGTAGCGGTCGCTCCGTGAGGCGACCACCTCACCGATGCCTCCACCGCGGACCACCTCGCCGATCCCGATGGGTGGGAGGTAGCCGGGAGCGTCGTCCATCCAGGTGCGGATGGTCGGGTCGATGGACAGGTACCGCACCTTGACCAGGGCCTGGCCCTCGGCCGGCTCGGGCACCTCGGCGGTGTCGTCGAGATGCACGTTGGTGTCGTCCACCAGCCCGGTGGGACGGGAAGCCAGGACGTAGCGGCGATAGCTGTCGGTCACACCCGGCATTCAATCAGACGGGCGGGCCGGGACGCGGTGTGCTCAGATCGGGCGATGGACGAGTACCGCCCCCTCTCTGATGCGCCGACGTGGTTCACCACGGCCCTGGCCATACCGAGGGCGAGCTTCGAGTTCCCCGTGGACGGCGCCACCATCCACGCCATGGCCTGGGGCCCCCGGGGGAGGCGGGGTCTGGTGTTCGTGCACGGTGGGGGTGCCCACGCCCACTGGTGGACTCACGTGGCGGCGCTGTTCAGCGACGAGTTCCGCGTGGTGGCCCTCGATCTCTCGGGCCACGGGGACAGCGGGAGCCGGGAGCAGTACTCCCTCGAGCAGTGGACCGACGAGGTGGTCGCTGCAGCCGACGCCGGTGGCATCGACGGCCCACCGGTGGTCATCGGCCACAGCATGGGTGGCTTCGTGACCATCGCCACCGCGGCACGCCACCACGGACGGCTGAGCGGGGCCATCGTGTGCGACTCGCCGGTCACCGAGCCCGACCCCGAGATCGAGGCCTACCAACTCCGTGAGGCATTCGGGCACCCCCGCACCTACCCGGACCCCGACGAGGCCGTCCGGCACTTCCGGACCATACCGGCCCAGGACCACTACCTTCCCTACGTGATGGACCACGTGGCCCACCGATCCATCCGGCCGGCGGGAGGAGGGTGGCAGTGGAAATTCGACCCGCGCGTCTTCCACCAGTTCGGTGGTTCCATGCGCGGGGTGGCCTTCCCCTACCTGTCCGAGGTCCGGTGCCGATTCGCGCTGCTCCGATCGGAGTTCGGACTGGTGACCGCCGACATCGGGCAGTTCATGTACAACGAGCTCGGACGGGTCACGCCGGTTGTCGTCCTCCCCGAGGCCGGCCACCACGCCATGCTCGACCAGCCGCTCATCCTGCTCACCGCGCTGCGCACCCTGCTGGCCGACTGGGACCATTCCGAGCCCCGCCGTCGGGAGCGGCCAGCGCCCCCAGCCGGCCCCTGACCTCCTGCCGCCCGACCGGAGGTCGTGTCAGCGATCGACCATCACGCCCGCGCCGACCTCGGACGAGGCCAAGTCGCCCGTCTCGAGCAGGCCCTCCCCGACCTCGTCGGCAACCGACTGCTCGGCATGCACGTACTTCCCACCCCGCATCCACGAGAAGGCAGCGGCGATGAAGGTGGTGGCGGCGGCAAAGTCGAACGCCAGGTGCAGGCCGTTCTCGAACGAGGGCGAGATCAGCGTGGGGAAGAAGCTCCGCCCTGTCAGGTAGGAGGCCCGGGCGTGACCGAGATTGGCCAGCACCTGGTGGGGAACCTCGGTCTGGATCGGGTTGAAGCCCAAGAAGGCGGCGAACAGGCTGCCGATCGGGGGAAGGTGTGACAGTTTCTGGGCCTGGGCCACCGGGACGCCCTGGGCCAGAAGGCCGTGGTAGAGGTCGCCGGGTAGTGACGCCGCCAGGCCCAGGGTGACGATCGAGAAGAACACCCCGATCGACAGCACCTGGGCCGAGTTCATGAAGGTGGCGTTCATGCCCGCCCCCGCCCCCCGCTGGTCGGGCGGGAGGCTGTTCATCACGGCCATCTGGTTGGGTGAGAAGAACATCCCCGAGAAGATGGAGAAGAACAGCACGACGGTGGCAAAGGGAAGATACGAGAAATTCATGGGCAGGGTCTCGAGCAGCAGGTAGCAGAGCCCGGCGCCCACCAGCCCGATGGTGGCGATGCCTCGAGCCCCGTGCCGGTCGGCGACGATTCCCGAGAACGGCCCCGAGAGGAGGAAGCCGACGGTGAGCGGGATCATGTAGATGCCGGCCCACAGCGGAGTCTGGGCGTAGTTGTAGCCGTGCTGTGGCAGCCAGATGCCCTGCAACCAGATGATCAGCATGAACTGCAGGCCGCCTCGACCCATCGCCGACAGGAAGGAGGCGAACACCCCGGCGGTGTAGGCCCGGATCTTGAACAAGTGGAGCTGGAACATCGGATTGTCGACCTTGAGCTCGATCACGACGAAGGCAGCCAGGACGAGCACCCCGCCGATCACCGCGCCGAGAACGAAGGGGCTGGTCCACCCCATGGTGTGGCCTCCGTAGGGCTGGATGCCATAGACGATCCCGACCAGCAGAGCGATCAGGCCGACACCGAAGGTGATGTTCCCGAGCCAGTCGATGGAGCTCTTGATGCGGACCCCGTTGTCCTTCAGCATCAGGTACGCCCAGACCGTGCCGAAGAGGCCGAACGGTACCGAGACCAAGAACACCAGCCGCCACTCGATCGGTGCCAGCAGACCACCGAGGATCAGGCCCAGGAAGGACCCGGTGACCAGCGCCACCCCGTTGATGCCCATGGCCTTGCCCCGCTCGTCGGCGGGAAACGCGTCGGTGATGATGGCGCTGGAGTTGGCGAACAAGAAGGCGCCGCCCACCCCTTGGCCTACCCGCATGACGATGATCCAGATCGCCCCGTCCGCCCCGGTCATCCAGGTGATCGACAAGAGGATGGAGAACACGGTGAACACGGCAAAGCCGAGGTTGTACATCTTCACCCGGCCGTACATGTCGCCAACCCGGCCGAAGCTCACCACCAGCACCGCGGTGACCAGGAGGAAGCCCATCAGAATCCACAAGAAGTACGACGTGTTGCCTGGCGCCAGCGGCTGGAGCTTGATGCCCCGGAAGATCGCCGGCAGGGAGATCAGCAGGATCGAGGTGTTGATGGTGACCATCAAGATGCCCAGCGTGGTGTTGGACAGGGCGATCCACTTGTACCGGTCACCGGGCACTCTGGTCTCGGTGGCGCTGGCCAGCGTCGTCATGCGGTGATCCTTCCGTCGGGTCGATGCCGCCGACTGGGTGGGCCCGGGGCACAGCGGCCTGTGACCGACGACCGCGTCCTCTGCACCCTGGTCTACTCCATGTATGATACAGGTACTTATGGCGAGCTTACCGGGCACCGCGGCGCGACCGAACGGGGCGACCCACGACGATGATCCGATTGGGACGGTAGAGACCGAGCTCTTGTCGCTCGTCCGTAACCTCGACACACTGGGCCGCCGCAGCGACCTCTACCGCCAGGTCGACCGGGCGGGTTACCTGGCCCTGCGCACGCTCGACCGGCTCGGGCCGGTGTCGACCAACGCGTTGGCTGACGCCCTGCATCTCGACGCCTCCACCATCACCCGCCAGGTGACGACCCTTGTAGCTGGCGGGCTGGTCGAACGCCGCCCGAATCCCCACGACGCCCGGTCGTCCGATCTGGCCGTCACGGCCATCGGGCGCCGTGTCATGCGGGACGTGGGACGGGCACGCCACCAGGTGCTGACCCGCCTGTTCGGTGACTGGTCCGAGGCCGAGCGGCGCCACCTGGCCCGCTCGCTCACCAAGCTGAACGGTTCACTGGGCGAACGGGTGGCCGAGCTACGTGCCGTTGCCGACGGCGATCCGCAGCCGTAGGGCGCTACTTGCCGCTGATGGCGTAGACCACGGTGACCTGGGCGGTGGCCTGCTGGGTGCCGGGCTCCAGGGGGACGGCGGCGCTGGCGTTTGACTGGGTCAGGCCAGCGGCGCCGAAGGTCGGCTCGGGACTGGTGGCCGAGTCGCTAATGGAGCAGATACCGCCGAGGGTCTCACCCGCCGCGGTGGTCATGGCGCGCGCATGGGCGGCGGCGGTCGCCACGGCGTCGGCCCGGGCCTGCCCATCCACACTGCCCGTGTCGCTGACCGAAAAGCTCAGACCGTCGATCCGGATGGCGTCGCCCACCGACGTTGCGGCGGCGTCGATGGCCTGGCCGGCTGTCGCCAGGTCGTGGAGGGTGACGAGCAGGGTGTTGGACACCTGGTACCCGGTGATGGTGCCGGTCGGCGTCATGGTCGGGTTGATCGAGAAGTCGGTCGACTTGATGTCGGTTGGCACCACCCCGGACGACTTGAGGCTGTTGGTCAACGCGGTGGCCTGGGCGTTGGCGTCGGACAGGGCCGTCGACGCGGTGGGGGCGTTGACGGTGACCCCGAGATCGATGGTGAGCACGTCGGGGGTGGCCGAGGCCTGGCCGCCGGCGTCCACCGTGATCTTCGGAGCGCCGCTCGAGCAGTCGGGCTGGGAGCTCGCCGCCCCCGCCGCGGTCCCGCATGCCGCCGCCACAGCGCCGAGCACCACCACGGTCACTGCAGCCCCGAGGCGGTGCTTGTTCAGGGCCCCGACCCGCTTGGCCCCGGGCGGCGTCGACTCGGTCGGTGTGGTCATGGTGTGCTCCTGTCGTAGTCGTCCAGTGGGCGCACCCCCCGGCACGGGAGGACAGCTCCACCACCTACCTACGAACCGAACCACGATCAGGTTGACACGCGGGGCGCGACCCGTCGCCAGCAGGGTCGGTCCAGAGGTCAGGACGGAGCCGGCTGCTCGCCCCCGGTCAGCTGGGAGGACAGGCGCTTGCCCGCGATCAGCCGGTAGCTCTCCTCGGCGAGCTCGGCCAGTTCGTCGAGCCCTACGCCGCTGTCGAGCCGCACACCCACCCAGCCCTTTGATCCCACGTAGGGGGGCACGAAGAACACGTCGGGGTCAGAGGCCACCAGCATCGCTTGGATCCCAGGTGGCGCCTTGCAGGTCATGGTCTGACCATCCTCACCGATGACCACGAACAGTTTGTCCCGGACGCGGAACGACGGCGCCACGTGGCCCCCAAAGGACTTCTCGACGGCTTCGGGGAAGCCGAGGCAGATGCGGCGGAGACCCTCGACGACACCACGGCTGGCGGAGGATCGGACCATGGCTCCACTCCACTGGCCCGGCGCCACCCTGTCAACCGCGTGACGGGCCCGATCAGCCCGGGATCGGGCCGGGCGTATCGGCGTCGTGGCCGATGAGCACACCCTGCAAGGTGGCGAGCAATTCCTCGACCGCCGGGTGCTGGACAGTGAGCGTGCGGCGGCTCCCAGCTCGCTCGTCGGCCACCAGGCCGGCCTCCCGCAAGACCTTCACGTGGTTGCTGACGGTGGGTTGGGCCAGCGAGAAGGCGGTAGCCAACTCGGTGACCGTCCGCGGCCCCCGGCGCAGCGTGTCCACCATGGCCAGGCGGGTGGGGTCCGAGATCGCCTTCAGGCGCCGGGCCAGCGACTCGGTGCGAGCCCGGGCCTCGGCACCGGTGGTGTCGGCGCGCACGCCGATGACCACGACACCGGGCAAGTCGACGAACAGACCCCGGTGGGTGAAGAAGGCCGGGACCACCACCACCTCGCCCCCGGCTCCCATGGCCGCCACGGTCTCTTCCAGAAGCGGACCGAAGTCGCACTCACCACGGGAGGCTTCGCGCCAGTCGGCCCCGCGGGTGACGAGCTCACGGCGGGCGTCGACGGCGGCCTCGACGGCGGGAAGGCCGAGCATGGCCCAGTCGTCCCGGAGCGCGCCCCACAGGTCCGCCACGAGCGCGACGTAGGCACCGCGGCGCTCCGGGGACTCCCGCAACACGACGAGGCGGTCCCGGATGGCGGCGGCATCCTCCTCGGTCTCCGCCAAGAGGGGGTAGGTGTCGATCTGGAACACATCCCGGCGGCACAATTCGTCCAGCCGGTCGACCAGGAGGTCGGCATCGGCGGTGAACAGCAGGCCACCGCTGTGGGCCAGGATCAGCAACTCGAAGAAGCCGAAGCAGCTCATCGCCTCGTCGGGGCTCCAGTACGACACCACCCGTTCCATCAGGTCGGGATGGGATCGGTACACACGGTCCAGTACGGCGTGGTCGGCGCGGAAGTCCTCCCGGCCGGCCGAGCCCAGGGCCCACTCGAGCTCCACGGCCGCCGAGGGCTGGATGCTCACCGGGGGCTGCCGACGGGCGACGACTGTTCCTTCGATCTGTGGCATAGTTCTATGACTATATAGGTATATAGTTGCAGAAGTCAACGACGGGGCGTAGCCTGGCGCCATGGGACTTCATCCGTGGGTGGCCGGGGAGATGGCTGCCGGCGTGCGGCGTGACCGGGAGCGGGCGGCACGCCAGCACCGGTCCGGCACACCCGCCACCGGTCGACGGCCAAGCTCCCGACGTCGTCGACTCACACTCACCCGGCGGACAGGCGAGCTCCTGATCGTTCTGGGCCATCGCCTCGTCGGCGACACGGTGCCCGGCCCGGTCCAGGATCTGGGCTCGCACCGGTCCGGCCACTCGCCCGCCTGACCCCGTCCGGTCCGAACGGCTCAGGAGCTCTCGGCGCGGTAGCGCAGTCCGTCGATAGCCATGTCCAGCACCCGGTGGATCTGCTCGGGCGTGGATGACGGCATCTTGGAGATGCCGGCCACCATCCGCACGACATCGGTGATGTTCGTGTCGGACCGGACGACGTGGGCCTGCTGGGCCCGCTCCAGGAGCGGCCCTCCGGCCTCGTAGAACGCCGAGCTGCACCGCTTGAACACGTCGGCGTCGCGGTCAAGGTAGGCGAACAGCTCCTCGGACAGCGCCTGCTTGGTGGCGATGTACCCCACGAACCGGTGCAGCCAGCCCACCAGCGCGTCCCAGGGCGACTGGTCCCCAAGGTCCTCGGCCGACTGGCACATGGTCTCGACCTCTTCGACGTAGACGGCCTCGAGCAGCGCCTGGCGAGAGGGAAAGTGGCGGTAGAGGGTACCGATCCCGACACCCGCCCCCCGGGCGATCTCCTCGAGCGACGCTGCCGATCCCTCCTCGGTGAAGGCCTCGCGGGCCGCGGCGATCAGCTTGTCGTAGTTGCGCCGCGGCATCAGCACGCATCGGCCGGCGGGACAGGGCCTCGGGAACGGTATCGGTCGTGGTCATCGTCGAATTCTCCTCCTCGGGTTGCAAACCGGAGGCTACCTCCGTATACTAACCGGAGGAACCCTCCATTACTAGTGGAGGACCCCTCCACTTTATCACCCAGTTAGTCACCGTCGACCCGAGGTACCCCACCCATGACCATTGCCCTGACCCAACGTGTCCCGAATCGGCTCCCATTGAGCCGGTCCGGGGGCCGCCCACCCAAGTCCGCCGTCGTGCTCGGCATCATCTTGGCCACCTACCTGATGATCATCCTCGATGCCACGATCATCATCACGGCGCTGCCCCGCATCCACCGGGCCCTGCACTTCTCCTCCACCGGGCTGTCCTGGGTACAGAACGCCTACACCCTGACCTTCGGCGGGCTGCTGCTGCTGGGGGCCCGGGCCGGCGACATCCTGGGCCGACGGCGGGTGTTCGTCGCCGGCATCGCTGTGTTCACGGTGGCATCCCTGATGGGTGGGCTCGCCCAGTCCGCCTCGTGGTTGCTCGCCGCTCGCGCCGTGCAGGGCATGGGTGCTGCCATCGCCGCGCCCTCCACCCTGGCGCTCTTGCAGACCAGCTTCCGCGAGGGACCCGAGCGTGCCCGCGCCATCGGGCTTTACAGCGCGGTGGCCGGGGCCGGTGGCAGCGTTGGCCTGGTGCTCGGTGGGATGCTGACCACCTGGGTCTCGTGGCGGTGGGGACTGTTCATCAACGTCCCACTCGGCGCCACGTTGATGCTCCTGGCACCCCGCTACCTGCCCGAGACCGAGCGGCGAAGCGGCCACTTCGACCTGGCCGGCGCAGCCACCTCCACCCTCGGGATGACCGCCCTCGTCTACGGCTTCGTCCGGGCGGCCACCGACGGATGGACCAACCAGGGGACCGTGGCCTCGTTTGTTGCCGGGGCCGCTCTCCTGGCCGCGTTCGTCCACACCGAGATGCGGGCGGAGCAGCCCATCACGCCGCTCCGTCTGTTCGCCAGCCGCGAGCGGGCCGGCGCCTACGCCACCCGCATCCTGGTGGTGAGCGGGATGTTCGGCATGTTCTTCTTCCTGACCCAGTTCCTCCAGGGTGTCCGCGGCTACAGCGCCCTCGGCGCCGGCCTCGCCTTCCTCCCCGTTACCGCCGTGATGTTCGGCGCGGCCCGACTCGCGCCGAGGTTGGCACCCCGGGTCGGCAACACCCGACTGCTCGCCGCCGGCGTGCTCACCGCTCTCGTCGGCATGGCGTGGCTGAGCCGGATCACGGCCGACACGCCTTACTTTCCGAGGATTGCGCTGCCCATGGTGCTGCTCGGCATCGGCATCGGCACTGCGCTCACCCCACTGACCACCGCCGGGATGGCCGGCGTGGCCCCCGAGGACGCCGGTGCCGCCTCGGGCCTGGTCAACGTGGCCCAGCAGCTCGGCAGCTCATTGGGCATCGGCATCCTCGTCACGATCTTTGCCTCGGCCAGCCGGGCTGCCATCCCGCATCCGGCAGGTGCGCCGGCGGCCTGGATGGCCCAGCACGAGTTAGCCCATGCCGTGGCTACGTCGCTGAGGGGCTCGGCGATCTTCTTGGGCCTGGCCCTGGTCATCGTGACGGTCGTCATGTGGCGTCCCCGACTTCGCCACGAGCCAGCGATCGTCGCCGGGCTGACCGCAGGCTCCCGCCCCTTCGAAGTGCCGGGCACACAGGAGCTGGCCTTCCCTCCCCGGCGCGATCGCGTTGCACCGTTTCGGCCCAGCGAGGCCGAGAGTGGACGGGTTCCGGTCATGCAACCGGCCGCCATGAGCGATGACCTGGCGTGATCGCCCATGCCCGGTCCTGGAGGCCTTTGGTACCCTCGGGGGATCGAGCCGGATGACAGCGACGACCAGAGGGGGAAGGGGCCGTCCCGGTGACGATGCCAGATTCCATCACGTCGTGGACCGGCTGGGACGTCCGGGGTGGGGCCTCAGCCGATCCCGACTCCGTCGAAGCATTCGCTCGAGGGGTGGCGGACAACCCGGAGGGCGAGGAGCGCTACGAGCTGATCGCCGTTGCCGCCCGCGGGTTCCGGCCGCCGCAGTTTGTGACCACCGTCGACCACTCCGATGGGGACGCGGCCGATCGTTCGGCGGGCCCGGCGTCAGACCGCCACGGGCTGAGGCAGACCTGGTCGTGTATCTACCGACGCCTGACCGAGACCGGCCCTGCGGTCGTCGTCCCCTATGCCATCTACCTGCTCGGGGTCAATCCTCCGGCCGATGTCACAGCCGAGGGCCTGGAGGAGTTCAACTCGTTCTATACGAACGTCCACCTGCCCGAGGTGGCTGAGCGCCGGCACGCACTCCGCGCCGTGCGGTACGAACTCGTTGAGGAGGTGAGGTCGCCCTATCGGGGGGCACCACAGTTTCTCGCCGTCTACGAGGTCGACGAGGAGTCGGCCGCCAACCGACGCCACACCGGTCCTCCCTACAGCTCCGGTCCGGAGGTCTGGCAGCGCCACACCACGCCCTGGCGCCTCTGGTACCACCGGCTCACGTGAGTCGGGCGGGGGGCCAGTCGGCAAGGGACCTCATCGCTTCTTGGTCCGACTCCCGGGCCAGTTGTCGTTGGATGTGAGTTCAGGGTGGGTGCCGGTGAAGGCCGTCGCCGCCCGGCGGTTGCCCAGCAGGGTGTACTCCAACCACGCCGTGGAGTACCCGAGTTCCCCGCTCGGCTGGCCGCCGGACGCGTTGTTCTGCAGCGAGCTGTGGTCGGCTACGACACCTCCCGACCGGTCGATGATGCCCAGCGCAGCCTGACCCCTCACCTGCCCGAAGTAGGCCTTCTCCGTGGCGGGGCTGGCGATGATGCTATCGATGAGCCCGTGGGTGGAGACAAGGAACGTCGGTTGATGCACCAGTGAGAGGTCCTTCTCGCAGTCCGAGATCACCGGACAGTCGGAGTTGATGCCGGACCACCTGGACGCAGGCAGCGAGAACGTCATGAGGGAGGTGATCAACGTGGGATCCGAGGTGGCCACCCGCACGGCACCCGTGGCGCCCTGTGAATGACCAGCGGCCGCCACCCGGTGCACGTTCAGATGCCCGTTGAACACGCTCCCATGGGTCGAGTCCATGGCCACGAGATAGCGAGCGGCGGCATCGATCTCGCGCCCGCTACCGGTATTGGTCAAGGTGGTGGCGATGACGGTGAACCCATACGAAGCGAAGTGGCTGAGCAACGTCGAGTACATGTCCGGAACGGCGTTCGTCCCGTTTCCCCAGGTGATGATGGGGCTCTGGAATCCGAGGGCGTGATAGTGGCGGGGATAGAAGAGTTCGTACTCCGGGCTCCCGCCTTTGATGATGACGGTGTGGGTCGTGGCAAACGGCCCCAGGGCAGTGAAGGCCGCCTCGACCGGATGCCTCACCGCAGCGGCCCCCGTGGACGGGCTGCCGCCAGCACTCACCACCGTTGACGCCAGGGACACCACGGCGACAGCCAGAACCACTCGACGGAAACTCACCATCATCCACCCCCTGGGTAGTCCGGGTCCTACCGGCGACCACAGTAGACGTGACACACGCGACAATCCCCCCACCGTGTACCACCCTCACGGGCTGACCGAGTGCGCATCGGGATCTCGCAACTGGATCCCGACGGGCCGGTGGGGTCCTTAGCGTCAACTCGTGACCGCGTCCCGCCGACCATGAAGCAGGCTGGTTCCTCGCCCTCCGACGCAGGCGGTGCTGCCCGGCGTTGTGGTCTTCACACCCGTCAGCGCGCTGGACGGTCCCAACCACGAATCCGTGCGGTGATCCCCCACGGCGTCACTGCAGCGACGCAGAGAAGCCAATGGATGTGATGGATCTGTCCAACAGATGGTCGAGTTCGTGGGCCTCCATCGGCCGAGCGAAGAGAAATCCCTGGCCGTGGTCGATGTTCTCCGCCGACAGGCGCTGATGCTGGTCGTCGGTCTCGATGCCCTCGGCAATGGTCTCGATCCCGAGAGCCTTGCCTAGTTCGACCAAGGTATGGACAATCGCCGCCGCCTCGACCGTGGTGGTCATACTCGAGACGAACAACCGATCGATCTTGAGAATGTCGATGGGGAACCTCCGAAGGTAGGCCAGTGATGAGAATCCCGTACCGAAGTCGTCGATGGCGATTCGTACTCCTATCGCCTTCAGAAGATGCAGTCGCTCGATCGTGGCTTCGACGTCCTTCATCAACGTGGATTCAGTGAGTTCTAGGATCAGCTGGCCCGGATCAAGTCCGCTTTTGGACAGTGCGCTGTGCACGTCATCCGCGATTCGATCGCGATCGAGCTGCTTGCCGGACACATTGACCGAGATCCGCAAGGCATGGCCCGATCGGTTCCAGGTCGCCCCCTGCCGACAGGCTTCCTCCAGAACCCAACCTCCCACGGGAACGATGAGCCCACTTGATTCCAGAGTGGGGATGAACTGATCGGGCATCACGATGCCCCTTGCTGGGTGTCGCCAGCGCAACAGGGCCTCGACGCCTGAGAACTCCCCGGTCGTCAGATCGACGATGGGTTGGTACACCAAGAAGAATTGACGATCGTCGAGGGCGCCGTGCAGATCCAGTTCGAGCTGTCGGAGCTCATCGGCTGCATCCTTCATCGACGAGTAGAAGCGCGCCGCTTGCCGCTTGCCCCCAGCCTTGGCTTCATAGAGTGCTATGTCGGCATCTTGGAGGAGTTCCTCGGGAGTCGGTCGGTCCCCCTCGGCGAATCCGATACTGGCGGTGACCGACAGCGGAACGTCATTTGCTGCTATCTCAAATGGTGGGCTCAACGCCGCAAGCACCCGATCGGCCACGGCTTTCGTCCCCCCCGGCAACAGGGAGCCCTCGGTGACCACCACGAACTCGTCCCCGCCCAACCGGCCGACGGTGTCACCATCGCGAAGGGCACTTCGGAGCCTGGCCCCGACGGCCACGAGCAGTTCGTCGCCGGCACGATGCCCCAGCGTGTCATTAATGTCTTTGAAGTCGTCCAGGTCGAGGAACAGGACCCCGGTGGGAGTGTGCTGTCTTCGCCCTCGCACCAGCATGCGGTCGATCCGGTCGAGGATCAGTGCCCGGTTGGGAAGTCCGGTGAGGGGATCGTGGAGGGCCTGATGGTGGAGTTGCTCGGTTCGCTCGTCAACCAGTCTCAACGCCCTCGCACGACTCGTCCCGAGAACATAGACCAACACCCCGAGCAACAGGCTCACGAGGATGCCGCTCAGCAACAGCGCCAGAGCGGTCGCGTTGCCGGCCACTCCAGTCCCAGCGATCGGACCAGCTACCTGCACGTGCCATCCGTTGCGCAAATCGACGCTCGTCGACTGGGCATGCACTGGAGCGGCCCCGGATCGGAACGTGGCCGTGGACGAACCCGAGCGATAGTGGAACGACACCGCTGTGTTCGGATGTCCTTCCAGGGCCGTCCTCAACAGGACGGCCGGGAGGATCTGGATGCCCACCCATCCGACAAACGTGGCGTGGCGGCCCTCTGTCGTCGTCGGGACGGAGCCACCCTCGTAGATCGGAGCGCCGATGGCTAGATCCGCGTTCTTGCCCGTACCGTAGGGGACGTAGGCGCTCCGGCCGGTGTCTCGGCCACCGATGAGCGCCGCACCGAGGCTTATTGCGCACACGTCGATGCTCGGGGAAAGGTCAGATTGGGCGGTGCGGCCTTGGGTCAAGGTGGTGAAGCAGTAGAAAGGGCGAGTTCCCGGTGGACTCACCTGGAAGGCACCGCCCCCGTGCTGGGCCACGAATGCGGCCAGTTGAGCGGCAGGGACCAACACGACCTCACCGATTCCCTGGAGCTCGGGATAGCGCTCGAAGAGGCGGTCAGTGGTGGTCCACTGTTGGAACTGTGCCTCGGTGGCTGGCCGGATTGCTGAGGACGAATGTGCTGGCGTTGACGCCCAGATCCTGTTCCCGGGCGATGGCCAACTTCAAAGTGGATGCGATCTCGCCTGATGACGTGACGAATGCTTGACGGGACTTCTGGCCGTCGACGTGGGCAAGTGCTTGTGATCCGACGACGGCCAAGGCAACTCCCATCACGGCCACCAGGGCCGCCGCGATGAACCAGGACCGCCTACCGAATTTCATCAGACTGCCGACTCGCGATCCCGCGCTGGCCGATGCGCTCACGGGATGGTCACCCCAACCAACTGATTGCCGGCGTCAATCACCGAGAGGAACCGGTCGGCGCACGACCCACGGCCGGGAGGGCCCAGCGCGGGCCACGGCATCCGCCGAGTGATGGTCATGGCCTGTCCTCTCACATTGTGGAGGTCGTTCGACGATCTCGTCGATGTCTACCTATCGACACGATCGACCGGCACGATGAGGTTTCCGAGCATTTCGCCCACTACCAGGGGTGATGCGTGGCCGGTCGTCACCAACGGCTGTGGCCGTCCAGCCAGAATTTCCGAAGTCTGCCGGGAGGCGCCGACCACTCTGGGGCCGAGTGGTTGTCCGGCGGGTACGACCCCGCACGTCGCGTAGCCACCGTGGCCGGCCCAACGACCATGCCGAATTGGCCGGCAAGCGTTCGGATCAGTCGGTCAGAGGGAGCCACCGGCTCGCCGATGGTCGAGCCATCGCGCATCAGTCAGATCCGGTTGAGAACCTCTTCAACCAGAGGAGCTCGGCCGAGGAGACTGGCACCTGCCAGCGTCATCTCAATCGATGGACATGACCGGCCCCAATCCCCCACCGTGTTGTCTGCGTTCTGGGCGCTCGGCGCAGAGGACCGCGATTCACGTCTCGGCAGTGGCGATGAACTGACAGAGCTTGCCCGACGGGAGGTGATCGATGTGATCAACCAGCTCGACGGATACCTCCGGATCGGTGAGTCCGGCGTCACGCAGCGCTCCTTCGACCCGTTCGGAGAGTCGTCGAATGCCGAAATCCGACTGGACCACAGCGCGGATGACCACACCCCGCTGGGTCTGCTGGACCTGGTATTCGATGAGGCCTGGCTCCGCGTCGAGGGCGAAGCTGAGAACTGTGGAATAGATGCGGAACTCGCCGTAGTAGTCGAAGTGCACGTCGTTTCGCCCAGTCAGACCGTCGATCCGGCGGTGGGCGGATCCACAGGCACATGGTCCCTCGACAACGGTAAGGGCGTCGGGCACTTCGAAGCGGATCAGTGGCTGGGTGTGGTTGTAGAGGTTGGTGATGTACACCTTGGCGGCCGGTGCTGCCCGCTGGAACGGGATTTCCGTCGATATCGACGGGTTCCACGATGACCAGGTCGTCTGGGAGATGCATACCGCCTCCAGCGGGGCAGGAGAACGCGTAGATCCCTTCCGACAGCCCCCAGCAGTCGTCGATCTCCGCGCCCCATGCCTCACGGACGTCAGCACGGGTCCGCTCGGTGAGCAGTTCGCCACCTGATTCCACGTAACGCGGTGCGATGTGGAGCCGATTGCTGGTGACTTCGTGGATCAGCAGGTCGAGCGCAGATGGATAGGCCTGCACGACCATCGGCTGGACGGCATTCAACACATCGACCAGTTCGGGCACCGCCGTGCTCATCGGCAGGTGGATGAAGGAGTCGTCCGGCGGGGCAAGGAAGGAGCTCATGGCGCTCGACAGGGTGGTCGCACCGCTGCCCAGAAGGCTCACGGTTGCTGACCCTGGCGGTCGTGGGCTCCCATCGGCCATGGCCAGCCTGGACCTGGAGGCCATCAACCCGAGCATCGGTCCATTCATGCCAGTCGTAGATGTACCAGCCCTGGATACCACTTGAACCGGACGAAGCGATCACCCGGTACCGATCGAAGAGATAGTCATCACCGCCATCGTCCACCGAGGCCAGGTGCCGCGTGATGACATCGATTGTGAGTCGGCGATCGATGACTACCTCGTCGAACCCGGCCATCATCTGCTTCTTCGTCATGACGGGCAGCGAAGGCAACTGCGCCTCAGTGAACTCCGCCAGATCGATGCCGGCAAGCCTGTCCGCGTGGAATAGGGAGTGTCCGACGGCGAATTCGAGCAGAGCGCGGAGGGCCCGCTGTCGTTCGGACTCGATTTGGGAGGCCGACCACCGGAGCCGACGCGCATGGGCGAGGATCCCGGCCGCCACCTCACCTCGGTGCCGCATGAGGCGGGATTCCCGGTGCTGTCTGGCGTCGCACCGAGTGGGCTCATCCCGCGCCGACCGGGCATCGTCCCGTCGGTCGATCGAGGCGAATCCCGGTGGCCCTCATGTCCCGGGTCCGGGCTCGCCACCATGAACGAAGAATCGTCCGGACGTACAGCGTGTCGAGCACCCGCGATCGGTCGCTGAGACGATCGGTGCTCCCTTCAGCATGGATGATCGTGCAACCGGCGGCGTGGGCGTCGGCCAGCCGACGAAGCGTCAAGGAACGGCGGAACTGTCGTGATCGATGGCGCGGGTGGGTGGCGTCGAAGCCTATCCATCCCAACTGGCCGTTGATGACCAGCGCCCCGGTGCAGACGAGCTGGTCATTCTCAAAGGCTCCATAGTGGACGAACCCGCCCTGTCCGACCGTGGCCGCGAACCAGGGTCTGAGTGAGACCCTGGCCTGCCAGGCACCCCAGGCCTGAACGTTGAGAGCGGCGACCCGCTCGGCGTCGGTTGCGCTCAACCGACGGATATCCCGTGACGTCTCGCCGCCGAGAGGGTCGAGGTCTTCTACTCCTTCTATCTCCGTGGAGCCAATGCTCCCTTTCAGGGACCCGAGTCGGCGCCAGACCTTGGTCATTCCGTCTGAGACCTGGAGGAGACCGGCGCGCTCGAGAGACGAAGCGACATCCGGGGGAGTCACCGGAGCGAGTTCGACGCGGAAGTTCAACTGGCCCAGATCCCGATAGAAGGTCACGATCCTGTCGATCGCGTCGGAATCGGCGGGATCGGTGACGCCGAGCCCCACGATCCGGTTGAAGGAGTTCGAATCGACCGCGGTGAGGGCCGGTAGAGGGAAGGGTCCGCTCCTGTCAATGACGGCACCGAGCGGGTTGCCGGGCACGGCTGCGGCCAGTTCGAAGCAACGCGCCCAGACCTCGGCCTCATGAGTCTCCACCTGTGTCGCGATGAGGCGCTGATCGTCCACTGTGGTCACAGTGCAGAGCCTAATGACGCCTGCGCGCTTGGCGACAGCCACCCACTGGCCAGACCCGCGGCCCCTTCAGCCCGCGGGCAGAGGCTCCCAGGGATGGACACTCACCCAGCACGTTGCCGGGAGTGGGCCAATGCCGGTCTTGCACAACGACGACGGCGGCGAGTTGATGTGAAGCTTTACCACCTGGTACTCGGTCGGGCCGTAACGCTTGTCCGGGCCATAGCTGAGTACGGGAGACCAAGTACCCGGAGTGTTCTTGAGCTTGCTCATCGCGATGGCGAACGTCCGTCGGTTGAGATCGGACCCCGCAGCCCGGGCCGCGGCGGTAAACAGGTTGATTGCCTGACACCAGCCGACGATGGGCCCCTGCTCCTCGATGTAGTCGTTCAGGTTCCCAGGGGGCACTTGGGGGTACGCCTTGTGCCAGGTGTTCCAGCACCCACGAACTGCGGTGTCGTATCCACCCTGGCTCTCGGGACGGGAGTCGTCGATGCCGCCAAGGGTCTCGGTGGTCACACCCTCCTGGCCGTCGAGAGCCTTGGCGTAGGGAGCGGGAAGGAGCCCGAGAGCTGTCTCGATGCTCGACTCGTAGTCGCTGAGGAGGAGCTTGGGGAAGTACTGCTGGTTCGTCTCGGCCTGGAGCACTGGATAGAAGACGTTGAAGGGCATCAACGGGATGACCGAGGTGACACCAGCAGTGCGGAGCTGCTGGAGCACCAGTGGGGCCTGGTTGTTGGTAGTGGCGGTGTCGTCGGGGTTGGCGTCGATGGTCTTGACGATCGGGGTGACGCCGGCATCCCGCAGATCGGGCAGGAGATAGCGGTCGAGGGCGGTCTGGTCCGAGACCCGGTTTCCTGCGATGACACCCACCTTCACGCTGCCACCGATCAGATGGGCGCTCAGGCCCCAGTTGACCACCGCCTGGAGGATGGTCGTCTGATCGGGACCGGTCCACCACAGGTACGGGGAGCCTTGATCGGTCCATTTGGTGACCGTGGTCCACGCGCCGATCAAGGGGGTGTGGCCCTCCTGGGTGATACAGAGCTGGTCAACCCCGGTCCAGTCGCCCAGCCCGTCCAACACAGCGAACGCCGCCGGAGACCCCTCGGTCCAGGTCTTGCACAGGGCCCGCATTTGCGACTCGTTGGTTGGGTCGAAGTTGCTGATAATGGGGTTGATCTTCCGACCGTTGATCCCTCCCGCTCCATTGATCTGCTTGACAAAGAGTTCAATGGCCTTGGTTTGTTCCCCAAATTCGGCATCCGAGGCGAATCCCTCCTTGCCGGCCAGCGAGTTGAGTGACACCACGGGAAAGACCACGTTGATGTGGTTCCTCGTCACGCCGCGGGCGGAGGTACTGGCCGTTCGCACCGATGAGGGCGACGCCGATGCGGCTCCCACCCAGACGACCATGGTGAGAGCGACCACACTCATTGCCGCCATCAGCCGGATCGGAGACCGCCAGCCGAGCATTCCCCACGAGGCGGCGCGGTACCCCCCGTGGGTTTCGGCAATTCACATCGAGCATTTCCATCGCTCCCCCTGTGATGCCCTGCAGCGTCGCTGATACCGGGCTGCTCCCCAGCAGACGCCAGATCCACGGCGTACCTTAGGCGGCCGGTGCTCAACTGTCCTCCCCGCCCGGCATTCCATCGCCAGTCATGGTGCGGTCGATCGATCACGATGACCATCTGATCGGCTAGCGCTGGTCAGCCTCGGCGCTATGGAGCCGGGCAGTGGCGATTCCGAACGGGCGGAGCTCGAACGAGCCTTCGAAGGGGCGTTCGGGGTAGCCACGCAGGTCGACCAACCAGCCGGCTCGTCCGGCCACGGTCACCGTCGTCGGGTCCGGCCACGGGTTGTACACCCTCACCTCCTGTGCCCCACCCTCCCGACGAACCGCGCTGACCTCGGCGCCACTAATGCGCAGCTCACTCCCGACCGGGGAACGGAAACCTCCCCCCTGGCTGGTCAGGACCTCGAGTGGCAAGAGGACGTCATCGGCCAGGGCATAGGGGTCATCGACGCCGACCGCCAACGCGTAGCGCAGCGAGATCGGCCGCCCGGTCATCTGGAGGCCCTCGACCGGTGTCGTCGGACCGGCTGGGAAGGGCCGGTAGGCCATCCCAGCCCGGGACAGCATTCCGGTGGAACGCAGCACGGTGAGCGACAGAGTCGAGGCGGCCTCCCCAAGGGGGGTGGACGCGATATCGACGAGTTCGTACTCGCACACCCCGTCAAGGACGACGGTGAGGGTCCCCGCCGACACGAAGCGGCGGGCGGGCGCTGTCGGCAACCCAAACTCTTCCGGGCGCCCCTCGGCAGTGAGTCCCCGCTCGACAGTCGCGAATGCGCATCCGGCCCGTGAGGCCAGGGCCGGCTCGGGCAGCGGCAGGTGCACCCGCAGACGGTGGTCGCGACTCGGGTTGACGAACGTCGTGGTGACCTGGAGCGTCGGCTCGTCCGCTCTCAGCTCGAGCATCGTCTCAATCTCCACGGGTTGCTCCCCGACGCGGGTCTGGGAGCTGGCATCGATGTGATCAGGCCAGAGATAGCTAGCGGTGATCACCACCCTCCCCCGCACCGGTCCCTGCTCAACCACATTGACCGACACCGAGCTCGGAGCCTCGACGATGGTGTCCTGTCGAGGTGGTGAGTAGTTGTACGAGTCACCCAGGTCTCCGCCATCGACCAGCCGTCCGTACCCGGCCCGCCCGTTGAGGGAGAACGTGCCGAACACCTCGTCGACTTCGACCGACACCAGATCATTGGAGAGTGACACCGATGGTCCCGATTGGGCAGTTACCACCGGGTGTGTCAACGCCAGCGCTTCGAACGGCCGCCACCCGTAGCCGGGCACCTCGGCCATGCGGGCCACAATGCGGCGCTCGACCGGCTGGTGCAGGCCGAGTCGAAACACGGCGTCGGGCCGGGCCTTCAGCAGTGCGTAAACGTCCCGCTTGGCCCGGGCGATGGGTGCGTCGTGACGTTCATCGGCACCAACCCAGAAGGTGATGTCGACGCCCTCAGCGCCTTCCTCGATGACGATGTCGTGCAGCCACGAGTCGTGATCGATCTGGGGACTCTGCATCATCTCGAAGATGGAACGGACGGTGTCGGCGTCGAGCACCGCTCCACCCGCATTGCCGGTGTGCTCGGCTAGCACCTGCACGTTGGCGCCAGGTGGCTCGAGCGCTCCGATCACTAGCTCGACGACCCCCGACCGGGGACGGTGGGCTGGGTTGAGCACATAGGAACCAGGCTGGGTCAGCGACCGGGCCAGCGACCTTGTCGCCCGCCCCGCCAGTCCTGTGGCGATGGTGCGGGCCTCGGCGTAACGGTGCAGGACGGCATCGACGACGTCGTCCACCGAGCAGGCACAGATGGAGTCGTGGGCCGAGTTGCGTACGATCTCCTTCCACGCCAGCTCGAGTTGTCGTTGTGGCCACTCTGACGGCTCTTGGAAGAGGGCGGCCAGCGGCTCGGCCCTCTGTTCCAACTCGCGCACGGCTGACTCGCCCAGGCGCTTCACGTCCACGCGGTTCGACGTGACGCCCATCAACATATCGGCCCGAAAACCCGAACGAAGCTCGCCCTTCCAGCACGTCAGACCGTCTCTTGGCGCACCGGCCAGGTAGTCGGGAAGGGAGGTGATCCGTAGGTCGAGGCGGTCCTGGACCTGGTTGGCCTCGGCGACGACAGGACCCAGCCAGGGCTGGGGGAAGAGATGGTCGGATCCGTTCATGTACAGCAACTCATCGCCGACCAGATCCCCCACCTCTTCGAGGTGGCCCTCAAGACGTTCCACCAGTGCCTTGGCATCATCAGGGAGAGTGGCGCCATTGCTGTAACCGGTCACAAGGTACTCGGCCCGAATGGTGGAGCCATCGGGTGCCTCCCAGAAAAACCCGGAGCCGGTGACCCCAGAGGGCACACCGCGCCAGACGACGGCATTGGTGAGTCCGGCCAATCGGAGAATCTGCGGCATCTGGGCGATGTGACCGAACATGTCGGGCAGGTAGCCGACGTCGATGGCACCGCCGAACGCCGCGGCACGGCGGCGTCCCATCTGCAGATTGCGGATCATCGCCTCACCGGAGGTCAGGAACTCGTCCATCAGGATGTACCAGGGCCCCATGCCGATACGCCCGGCGGTGGCCAGCACCCGCAGACGCTCCTCGTTCTCGGGACGAACCTCGAGATAGTCGTCAACGACGGCCATCTGTCCGTCCAACATGAAATAGGGGTAGCTGTCGTCGGATTCGAGCAGGACCAGAAGGGCGTCGAGCATGTCGACCAGATTCAGGCGGAACTCCTGGTAGGACTGGTACCACTCACGATCCCAGTGAGTGTGAGGAACGATCGCGACACGACGGGTAGCCACAGCGCCCACACTATGGCGGCCGGCCCCGGTGGACCGGGTCCTCCCGGCAACGGGGCTGCGTCCGCCGGACCGTCTCCGATGGGGGCCGCCGATGGCTCACCGTCGACAAGCGTCGGGCACTACGGTGCTCGTGGTGAGCCGAGTCGATACCCCAATTGCAGAATTCAGCTTTCCCAAGGGCTTCCTCTGGGGCGCAGCGACCGCCGCCCATCAGATCGAGGGCGGCAACGTCAATAACGACTCGTGGGTCCGTGAGCACGACCCGAGCTTCGGTTACGCCGAATCCAGCGGGGACGCATGCGACTCGCTACACCGCTGGCCCGAGGATGTCGGACTTGTGGCCGCCATGGGACTTGGGGCCTATCGGTTCTCACTCGAGTGGAGCCGGATCGAACCGGCGGAAGGCGAGTTCTCCAACGCGGCATTGGAGTACTACCGCCGGATCTGTGCAGCGTGCCGCGAACAGGGCATCCTGCCCGTGGTGACCTTCCACCACTTCACCACTCCGAACTGGCTCACCGCGCTCGGCGGGTGGGAGGCCGCCGATGCTCCGGAGAGATTCTCCCGCTTCGTGTCCCGATCGACAGCCCATCTCGGTGATCTCATCGGCTATGCGTGCACGATCAACGAGCTCAATCTGATCGGCCTGCGGGGATACGGCCGTGAGATCTCCTCGTCCTCGGTGGAGGACAACTTTGCCCACCATCTTGCGATCAACGAGTCGATCGTGCGAGCACATCGCATGGGCGTCGACGCCCTGCGGTCGGGACCTGGCAACTTCCCAGTGGGTCTGACGCTGTCCATGGACGAGATGGTGGCCGATCCGGGCGGGGAGGACGTACTCGAGGCGGCCCAGGAGATCCTGGAGGACAGGTTCTTTCGGGCAACCGAAGGCGACGACTTCATCGGGGTCCAGTGCTACTCGCGCGTGCACTTCGGGCCCGAAGGTCAGGCTCCGAACGAGCCGGGGGTGCCCACGACCCAAATGGGATACGAGTACTGGCCGCAGGGCGTCGAGCATTGCGCTCGGCGGGCGGCGGCGATGACCGGTGTGCCGGTGCTCCTGACGGAGAGCGGCATCGCCACCGACGACGACGCCGAGCGCATCACCTACCTGGCTGAAGTGTTGCGAGGCGTCCGGCGCGCCCTCGATGACGGCGTAGACGTACGCGGATACTTCGTGTGGAGCCTGCTCGACAACTTCGAGTGGGAGCACGGGTTTCGGCCCAAGTTCGGACTCCACAGCGTCGATCGCGAGACATTCGCTCGCCGTCCCAAGCCCAGCGCGTCGTGGTACGGGGCGGTCGCCCGGACAAACAGCTTGTTGGCGCCACTGCCCGAGGGGGTAGCTGGCTGAGCGGCACTGGGCACGACGTGGCGACAGCTGGTACCTGACCGGAGACAATGCCCGTTCGGCCCGGCGTGTCCGACGACGGTGGCCGGTTGGTCGGCCCACGATTCCACAGGTTCGGCCTAGAGCTGCCTACGTCGACGTACCGGGGAACCGCTCGTAGTGGACGATGGCCGAAGCCGGCGGGTCCACGAGCGAAACCTCCAGGCCTTGGTGCATCAGGCTCGCTCCGGACAACAGTTCGGTGTCGCCCACGTCGAAGTTTTCGATCCGGTACTGCCCCCGTGCATCCAGGCCGTGCAGGTTGAATCGCATCGTCGCCGCCTGGGCGTCGGGCCGGCGAAAGGCAAGGACCACACCGCTCCCCTCGGCGGGGCGGTCGAACTGGAAGGCCATCCACACGTCATTCTCGAGGCTGAACTCCGTGAGGGGATAAAAATCGCTGTACAACAGGTCGTCTTGGATCCGCACGAATTCCTCGTTCATGGTGCGGAGCAGCACCCAGTCGTCCTCGCTCGCGGTGCTTACGACGACGCTCGAGGCATAGCTCGGGGCAAGGGAGCTCCGGACCACGTACTGGCCCGGACCCCAGGCACCGTCACTGGTGGTTTGGGGCCCGACGCCGGTCCCGTAGTACGGAAGCCACAGCGATATCCCGTAGGTATGGCATTGGTTGCCGGTCGGCTCGAACTGATAGTCGCTCCGCAAGAGGGGGAGCGAGCGACGCATCGTTTCGAGGTCGTTGCGTCGGCCGCCCGAGGCGCAGCTGTCGATCCACATCTGAGGATGGCGCTTGCGCAACTCATCCCAAAAGGCGAGATGACCGGTCACGTGCTTCACCTGGGTCATACCGCTTCGGCCCGGCACGTCTTTCGCGTTCCAGTAGTCGAGCGGGTCCATGTTGAAGTCTTGGCGGAACACGTTGAGTTCGTGGCCTTGAGCGGCTTGGTCGGTGATGATGGAGTCAAAGCGCTCCACCAACCAGGCCCAGGCGTCGGCATTGCCGAAGTCGAGGAGGAAGCTGGCGTCTGCGACCGGATCCGGCGGCTCGATGAGCCAATCCCGGTGTTTGTCGAACAATTCGGTGGCGATCCCCACCCTCTCTGGTTCACTCCACAACACGGACTTCATGCCATGATCCCTGGCCCGCTGGAACGTCGGCCTCATCCCCTGCGGGAAGCGCTTTGGGTCTGGGAACCAATTCCCCACACCATTGCCCCAATCCTCGGACCAACCATTGGGTAGCCCGCTCGGGATGGCATACCACCCGGCGTCCACCCACCAGTGCGTGTAGAAGCCACCGTGGTCCCGGGTGGTCCCTCGCTGAACATAGGAATGCACCGCCGAGGCCTCTTCTGCGTGGTTGGGAAAGAGGCTCAGGCCACCGGTCGTGGGAGTGATAGGCGTCGGGAGGCTCCCTCCAAAGCGCGGCAGGTTGTATTCGACCATCCATCTCCGCCACTTGTTCTGTGCGGCCAACCAGCTATCGGCGCTCCACGGCATCAGGACGATGAGGGGTGTCCGTACCATCTCACCTGGTTCCAAGACAGCGTCCAGGAGCATCGCATCAGCGATGTCCCCGTAACTATTTCGTAGTGGGTCAGCAGACGTCATCCCAGCCTTGAGGCGCAGGCCCTCATGCTCGTCGACGAGCAGTTGGGTGGTCCATTGTCCCGGCCAGCCGATCGCGACCATGGCTCCTCGGTCACCCCAGGAGATATTGAAATAGGGCCACGTGCCGTTCGACGGCCGACCGCCCAGAGGGAACAGGAGTTGTGCCCTACCCAGAGCCAGAAGCGAGGTCTGCGGTGCGTAATCATCGGCTTGCTGCGAGCTGCCATTGAAGTGGTGAAGGGAATACGGTGTCGTGGGTGACCCGTTGACGATGGTGTCCGCGGCCAGCACCGCACTCAATCGCTGTGACGTCGTTGACGAGGGATTGGTAAACGACACCTTCCATTCGATGGCCCCGAACGTCTCGTAGGCAACGACTGCCGCCCGTACCCGAAGGTCTCCAGACGGCGCCCACCAGGTGACCGATTGCTCGGACCGCCCCTTGGAGGAACTGATGGTCCGCCTGGTCACTCGCCACTGTGGCAGGAGGCTCGTCGACGGCTGGCCGGCGTAGTTGAACGAGAAGGGCGGGTGGGCAATGAACGCCGACACCGCCGCGTCGACAGTGGCACTCGCCGCCGCCACCTGACCGAGGGTCGTCGTCAGGGTGCGGTCTCCACATGAGGCCAAGGTTGCCGACCCCGTACCTGCCCCCAGCAACTTGAGAAAGAGTCTCCGGTCCACAGTTGCCACTCCCCCTAGGCTCGGTTTGACCGTGCCAGACGCAGACTAACGGGACCTCCGTTCTCGTGTCTCGACCACCATCCGAGCAGACGATTGTGCAGACCGCCCAGTGCCCACTCTGGCGACGGCATACCGGTTCGGCGAAGAAGAGAGTAGGCAGGCGCCACGAATGGGTCACACCGCTAGACCGACGGCTCCACCGTGGAAGCTGCCGGGCACTCGTGGTACCTGTTTCCTCAGCGGCAATGAATTGGCGATCGACCGCCCGCTAGCCCGGAGCATTCCGGAGTCAGCACGAACGGACTAGCGAAGGAGTCTCGGCGCCGAGTCTGAGCGTCGCTATCAATGTCACAACGTCTGTGCGGCAAGTTGGGCAAACATGGCGGCAACGGGTCTGGCCTGGCGGTGAACGTCAAAGAGGCCCACCTCGGTCACCGCACCTTTCGGATTCACCAGTTCGGTCTGCCAATCGAACTGGTCTCCCCGGCTGTACCAGCACAGCCCGCGTAGGGGCAGGCCATCGTCGTGCAGTCCGCGCAGCCCATCCGTGAGTGAGAGCAACCACGGGATCTGGTCGTTGATCCCAAGGGACAAGTTCGAGGTCTCCGCCACCCAGAAGGGCACCTCATAGCGGTCGTACCACCGACGGAATTCGGCCATGGCGAGTGCGACCCGCTCGTGGACCGACCAGTCGGGGGCGACGCCCCCAATAGGAAAGACCGAGGTGGGATAGAGGTCAAGACCCGCAACGATCCGGTCAGTCACCGCAAGAGAACGGATGCGCTCGAGCAATTTGGGCTCCACGGGATCAAGATATCGAGCCGATGCTGGGAGGGGGTCGCGTCCGAGGTGCAGGTCCCAAACGAGCCACGTCCATGCCCGCAGCGCATCCACATCAGCGTCGGCCTGGGGCTCAACTGCCACCGGAACTGGAAATCCTTCGGATCCAATCCACCAGCCGCTGCGATCGGCACGGATGCGCGCCAACGCCTCCAGATTGGCCAACACGATATTGGCCAAGATCCGAGCATGATCAGGCCCTGACGCGAGCCGGTCATTCCACAGTCCGAGACAACCTGAGTTCTCTGCAGTGACACCCGGTTCATTGATTGGAGTGAACCATCGGGGATTTCGATAGCGGCTGAGGAAAGCCTCGACGTATCGACAGAATGAGTCAATCCATCGCTGATCGGCAAAGCCATCGAATGCATCGGGGAGACCAAAGTGCAGCAAGTCGACGATCGGCTCCACACCATTCTCAGCACAATGTGCGAATGCTCGATCCCAGAGCGTCCAGTCGTACCGGCCTGGTTCTGGCTCACTCAGACGCCACGGTGCCCCGTAGCGAACGATCTTGACACCGAGAGCTGCAATGGAACGAAGGTCCTCGTCAACATGGGAGTAATGGCCACTTTGTGCGAACTGGTCTTGCCGGTAAGGAACTCCGTCGGCGAGCACCAACGGATCGGACCCTTCTTCGCCAACGGCCCACGCAAAGTCAGGAAATTCGTCGTCGGCAACATTCGCGTGCGCCATAGGGTTACGAATGTAGCGGAGCACAGCACCTCGTCTCGGAGAGGGAACATGGCGCCCCAGAAATGGAACCTGACAGGAGAATCGAACTCCTGACCTTGGCGTTGCAGAGTCCGGATCCCTGGCTGGCCGTTTCTGGAGATGGCTCACTCTGCAGACCGGGCCGTACCGATTTCGTCAACCATTGGGTACTGCCTCGGATCGATTGGGGCGTTGATCAACTCACGCCGTCTCGTCCCTACCGCGGAGTCAGCGTTGCGCTACGACCGCACAACCACGCGAGAAGATGCCTCTTGGTCTACTCGGACTGTCCACACCCCAGGCCGTTGCGGTTGGGACTCGCTCGGAAGCCCCAGGCCAGTGGCAGCCTCTGCGGACAGGAGGCGCCGGTCGAGGGTCATTGGTCCTTTGCCTGGCATCGGGGCCCCAGTCCCTGGCGGGTGAAGCACCCCGAGAGGAAGCCATCCACCGTCAGCAGGTGATGGGAGCTTTCATGGCACGGTCATTTGCTTGGCTCTCACCGATGAGGGCCACGGTGCCGTCAAAGGTGGCTGTGGAGCCGCTGCTATTTGCAGTGGGTTCGAGGGTCAGCCGTGCCATGGTGACTCGCCCCTGTTCCAGGTGCACGCAACTTGCGCGAGCACGGTAGAACAGGAGTGTGACGGCAATACGAAGGTGATGGCCGTGGCGTGGCTCACACCAGCTAATCGCCGCACTGGCTCCTCCAACCCAGAGGTCCGTCCATCGACGCAGGGAACAGGGCTCTCGCGATTGCGAGCGACCCGCCCGTCACATCTGCGGTTCACGGGCGTGCATCGGCAGCCTAAACACCAGCAGGAAGGTTGCGGCCAGCGGCACCAGGCACGCCCACGCCGTAACGGCCAAGGCGTGCGTTGGGAGATGCCCGTCGAACGCCGAGAAGAAGACTGTGCCCAGGATGGCGACCCCGAGTGCACTGGACAGCTGTTGGACGGCCTCGAGCACGCCGGAGGCGGAGCCAACTTCGTCCATCCCCACTCCGGCCAGGATGAAGTCGAACAGCTGACCCATGCTGGCACCGGCACCGAGTCCGATCAGAAACAACCCAGGGGCGAGATCTAGCGTCGAGATCGCATGCGCTCCAGTCACGGTCAGGGCCAACACGACGGTACCCGCAGCGACGATCACGACACCGAGGTGGAGTAGGTGACGGCCGAGCCGTCCCACGAGGGCAAGCCCGGCACCCATGCCAGCAATCATGCCGACGACCATTGCCATCAGCGTTAGCCCGGCATGGACCGGGGAGAAGTGCTCACCGAGCTGCACGAACAGCGAGACGCAGAGCAACAGGCCGCCGAATGCGCCGAAGAAAGTTAGTGCGACGAGAATGCCACTCGTATAGGTCCGGTTGGCCAACAGTCCTGGCTCGATAAGTGGATCACCGGAACCCCGGCGCTCCCACAGCACAAATACGCCGAGGAGCGCTGCTCCGGCGGCCAGCGACACGAACGTCCAGGCCGGCCACCCGTCGGTACGGCCCTGAATGAGCGGATAGATGACAGCGGTCAGCGCCACACCGATCAGCACCATCCCGCCAGTGTCCAGACGGAGCCCCGGGTGGGCAATCGTTCGCGGCAGTACTCGGACGGCGCCGACGAATGCGGCGATACCGATCGGCACGTTGATGAGGAACACGAGTCGCCATCCGATCCCCCACAGATTGGCCTCCACCAATGCACCGGCAAGAATCGGCGCGGCGAGAATCGACAGACCCATCATCGGCCCGAAGGCGCCGAACACCTTGGTCATCTCCTCCTCGGCGAAGACCTCTTTGAGCATCCCGAATCCTTGGGGGATCATCAGCGCCCCGAACGAGCCCTGCAGCACCCGGAAGATGATCAGGAACTCCATTGAAGGGGCGACTGCACAGGCTGCGGACATCACGGTGAAACCGGCAGAACCGATCAGGAACAGCCGACGGCGACCGAACATGTCGCCCAGGCGGGCACCGGCGATGAGGAACACGGCGAAGGCCAGCGTGTAACCCGCAGGCAGCCACTGCAGGGTTGAGGCGCTGCCACCGAGCGCTGCCCTGATCGATGGCCCGGCGATGTTGACGATGGTGGCGTCCATCAGATCCATGATGTTGGCGGCGATCACCACAGAGAACACGAACCAGCGCACCGGGTTTGCGGACGCTGGCGTGCTGGCGACGGAGGGACTCGCCACCTGGACCATCGCTCCTGCGTCTGCGCCGATCTCCATTGTGGCTCCTAACTGGGTACACCGTTCGTAGTTTTTCAAGGTAGCAGACTGAGTACACTGTCCGCAATGAGTCAAGCCCACGGCGTCATCTGGAACCGTCCGGAACGGGCTGCTCGCGGTCCTGCGCCATCGCTGTCGCGACAGCAGATCGCCCGGGCCGCCGTGGTGTTGGCAGATACGCGGGGAATCGAGGCGGTGTCGATGCGGACCCTGGCCGGCGAGCTCGGTGTGGGTGCGACGTCGCTCTACCGGTACGTCGACCGCCGGGACGAGCTCATCGAACTGATGGTCGACGACGTGATGGGTCACGACCTGCACTTCGAGAGCGCCGGGGATTGGCGCCAGGGCCTGCGGTCCTTCGCCCACGGTCTCCGGATCATGATCCTTCACCATCCGTGGATGGCCGTACCCAGCGCCGGCCTGCGAAACTTCGGGCCCAACACGGCCGGGCAATACGAGCAGGTGCTCGGTCTCGTCGACGGACTCGGCCTCGAGATCGACGAGATGCTCGTGATGGTTGAGACGCTCGACGCCTACGTGCGTGGTCGCGCCCTCGAGGAGCTGTCGGAGCAGGAGGCCGTCCGTCGCTCCGGGCTTGACCAAGAGCAGTGGATGCAGACACAAGTCCCCTATATCGAGAGTCTCATAGGAAGCGGCCGCTACCCCATACTCACTCGCGTCGTATTCGACGCTCAGGCTCCACACGATCCCGACCGCCTCGAACACGGCTTTGGTGTGGGGCTCGAGCGGGTACTCGATGGCTTGGCACTGATGCTTCCCAGGTAGCCGACCCACCTCGATTCGCTTGTGGGTTGACCATGTGCGATTTGCTTTCGTTGGGACCGGATACCCGAACCAGGATGAATGTTGTCCTTGGTGAGGTGACCCATGCCTTCTCAGAGCTGGCGGAACCCGCACGAGCCCCAGTTGCGGGTGGGTGGGCCTCCACCCGTTTGCCAAAGGGACTGGCTGAATTTCTCGGCTCTCGGCTGCGTTCATCGCGCTTCGATATGGACCCGGTGTTCGTGACGGGCCTCGACCGAACGACGCTGGCTATGGCCTCGCGACAGTTGCCTCGATGGCTCGACCGCCCGACTTTCAAGGGGATCATCAACCGGCCATCAATCTCTTCGCCACCATGCCCGCTGCCCCACTCAATCCGCAGATCGACCTGGCTCTGCTCGCGGAGACCCCACAAAGCGGCCTCGAGCGGTGGGGTCAACTGAGTTCCCCTGTGGTGGCCATGAGGAACCGCGGAAGCCGGCTGTCCGCCCCCTCAATTTCGGATGTGGGATTTGTTGGGCCGAGTGGAACGAACTCCCAAGTCAACCGACTGAGGCTTTGGGATGACTATGGGATGCCTGAGACAGTCAGAGCCAACAACCGCCTCCGACCAGCGAGCCTGGGAGGAGAATCGAACTCCTGACCTACGCATTACGAGTGCGTTGCTCTACCGACTGAGCTACCCAGGCGTGGAGGGACACGCTATCCGAACCGCGCCCAGACGGCGGTGCTCCTCCCGGTGGCACGTAGTCACGCGCCCAGCGCCAGACCGAACCCTCGGGAGCCATGCTACTCACCAGATCCAGGCGTCCCGGAGGTGGCTCACACCAGCAAGCAGGCGGTAGAGGCGAACCCGGGGAGCTGGGGCAGTGGCCGGAGGCAGGTCAGTCCACCATGCCGGACAACTCGACCATCAGCACGTCCATGACGAGGGACTCATTGGCATTCCTGCCCAACGCCACCGAGGCCTGGCGGATGGCCTCCACGTGGTGGACGGCGCGGCGGGCCTCGGCGGTCACGCCGTGCATACCGGTCCTGCCGTCGCCTCCAGGAGCCCCAGCCGTAGCGACCAGCCGATCGCGGTAGAGCGCGGCGAGGGTGGCCAGGCCGAAACGCAGGTCGTCGGTCCGCCAGCGCCGCTCCTCTCGCTTGTGGGCGTCTTCGACCTGCTTGCGGCCGGGGATGCCCTTGGCCCCGGTCAGCTCGGCCTGGTCGGTCAACGCGGCCAGCTCCTGGACGTGTTGATGGCGCAAGGGGGCCAGCGCCTCGTCGGCCGACACCAGCAGCTCGGAGGCCACCGTCGCCGCAGCGGCACCGGTGCCGTCCAGACGGCTGGGAACCGACTTCCACTGCTGCTGGCGCGCCGCGAACCCCGGGTCGCCCACCAGGAGCCTCGCCCGGTCGAGCCGTCCGCCGGATGCCCGGGAGACCGCGTCGGCGTGCTCGGGGTCCACGCCCCGGGACTCCAGCCAGGACACCACGTCGCTGTGGGACACGGGTCCGAAGGGGACCTTCACGCAGCGGCTGGCGATGGTGTCCAGCGTCGGTGGCAGGTCGTCGGCCAGCAGCACGAACACCGTGGCCGGTGGCGGCTCCTCGACGGTCTTGAGGAGTGCCGGGGCAGACTTGGTGGCCAGGTGGACGTCGGTCACCATCAGCACCTGGCGCGACGCCTCGAGCGGGCGGCGCTGGGCACGGGTCACGATGGTCCGGGCCTCGTCCACATCGAGGGAGGCACCGGTCCGCTCCACCACGACGAGGTCGGGGTGGGTCCCGGCCAGGGCCCGACGGCAGGTGTTGCAGACGCCGCATCCACCGTTCGGACAGAGCAGCGCGGCAGCCAGACCACGGGCCCCGGCCCGTTTGCCCGACCCGGCCGGTCCGTGCAGGAGGTAGGCGTGCACCGGCCGGCGCGCCGCGGCGCGCAGTTGGGCCACCGCCTGGGACTGACCGATGACCTCGTCGAACAGGCTGGGCGACGGGAGCTCGTCGGTGCCGGGCTGGGCCACCGGTCCGTCCCGGAGGGAATGATCACTCACCGGCCAACACCTGCGCTGGCGAGCAGGGCGCGAATTCCGGACCAGACCGCCTCGGCCACCTGGTCCAGGGACTCGGTGCCATCCACCACCAACCACGGCGATCCCGGTTCCTTGGCCAGCTGCCGATAGCCGTCGGACACCCGCTGCTGGAAGTGGTTCCCCTCTATCTCGAACCGGTCCGGGGCCGACTCCTGGCGGCGGGTCGACGCCTCGGCCACGGGCACCTCGACCAGCACCGTGATACTGGGGAGGAGCCCCCGGGTGGCCCAGTCGATGAGCACGCCCAGCTCGTCGCGGTCCATGCCGCGGCCGTATCCTTGGTAGGCGAGGGTCGAGGCCGAGAAGCGGTCGGTGACCACCCACCGGCCCGCGTCTAGCGCCGGTCGGATCACCTCGGCCACGTGCTGGGCCCGATCCGCTGCCATCAGCAGGGCCTCGGTCCGTTCGTCGACTCGGGGCTGGTCCCGGTCGAGGAGCAGCCTCCGCAGCGAGGAGCCCAATCCGGTGGCCCCGGGCTCGAAGGTGTACAGGGCACCCACCCGCTCGGCCAGCCGCCTCGCCTGGGTCGTCTTCCCGCAACCGTCGATGCCCTCGAAGGCGATGAGCCCTCCCCCTTCGGGCAGGCCACCTCCCGTTGGACCACCGGTCACTCGGGGCTACTGGCCCTCTCGGTTGCGGCCTTGGTCGCGGCGGCCTTGGCGGCCGGAGCCTTCTTCGCCGTACCCGCCTTTTTTGCGCCCGCCTTCTTCGTGGCGGTCGCCTTCTTCGCCCCGGACTTCTTGGCCGCCGTCTTCTTGGCCGGGGCCTTCTTCCGGGTGGACGGGCCGGCCGCCCGGCGCTCGGCCAACAACTCGGAGGCCCGCTCGACAGTCAGGCTCTCCACGTCGTCCCCCCGGCGGAGGGACGCATTGGTGGTGCCGTCGGTCACGTACGGGCCGAAGCGGCCGTCCCTGACCACCATGGTAAGCCCGGTGTCGGGATCGGCACCCATTTCCCGCAACGGCCCCTTGGCCGTGCGGCTCCCCCGGGTCTTGGGCTGGGCGTAGAGGGCAAGGGCCTCGTCGACGGTCACCGAGAGGATCTGGTCCTCGGTGAGCAGGCTGCGGGTATCGGTACCCTTCTTCAGATAGGGCCCGAACTTCCCGTTGTGGGCGACGATCTCCTCCCCCGAGGCCGGGTCGGTGCCCACCACCCGGGGGATGCGCAGAAGATCCAGTGCCTGCTCGAAGGTGAGCGTCTCTGGCGACATGGACGCGAACAGCGACGAGGTGCGGGGCTTGGGTCCCCCGTCGACCAGCTCTCCGAGCTGCACGTAGGGCCCGAAGCGGCCGGCCTTGACCTGCACCGGCAGGCCGGAGTCGGGGTCCTCGCCGAGCACCCGGTCAGACGACGGTGCGGCCAGCATCGACTCGGCCCGTTCCACGGTCAGCTCATCGGGGGCGAGGTCCTCAGGGATGGACACCCGGTCGTCGCCGTGCTGGAGGTAGGGGCCGTAGCGGCCGACCCGGGCCACGATGTCCTCGCCGTCGGTCCCCACACCGATGGGGATGGAGTTGATCTCACGGGCGTCGATCTCACCCAGGTACGTGCTGACCTCACGCTTCAGGCCGAGGCCGCGCACGTGGCCGGCCACCGGGGCACCGACAGACCCGTTCCCGTGGGTGGCGGCCCCGTTGCCGGAGCCGGCGCCGTTGCCGTTGGCCGGTGCGGTGTCAGGGCCGGTGGTGCCGAAGTAGAACCGGGTCAGCCAGGGGAGGGACTCCTCGTTGCCCGAGGCGATGGCGTCGAGGTCGTCCTCCATCGATGCGGTGAATCCGTAGTCCACGAGGTCGGCGAAGTACCGCTCGAGCAGGCCGACCACGGCGAACGCCGTGAACGAGGGCACCAGGGCGGTGCCCTTCTTCCATACGTAGCCCCGGTCGAGGATGGTGGCGATGACACTGGCGTAGGTGGATGGGCGGCCCACGCCCAACTCCTCCATGGCCTTGACCAGTGACGCCTCGGTGTAGCGGGCCGGGGGTTGGGTGGCGTGCGATCCCGGCTCGAGGTCGTCGACGGTCACCGGGTCGCCCTCGTTGACCGGGGGCAGGTGCACCTCGCGGTCGGCCAGTTCGGCCTCGGGGTCGTCCTCCCCCTCGACGTAGGCACGCAGGTAGCCCGGGAACTGGATGACCTTGCCCGACGTGGAGAACTCGGCCTCTCGGCCCCCGATTCCCTCGGGGCCTTCCGCCGTGCCGACCAGACGCACCTGGGCGCTGGTGCCCGTGGCGTCGGCCATCTGGGAGGCGACGGTCCGCTTCCAGATGAGGTCGTAGAGCCGGAACTCGTCGCCCGACAGGGCGCGGGCCGCCTCGTCGGGGGTGCGGAATGACTCGCCGGCTGGTCGGATGGCCTCGTGGGCCTCCTGGGCGTTCTTCACCTTGCGCTCGTAGCGGCGGGGCTGGGCGGGCACGTAGTCGGGGCCGTACAGGGCCTTGGCCTGGGCCCGGGCGGCGTCGAGGGCCTGGCTGGAGAGCGTGGTCGAGTCGGTTCGCATGTAGGTGATCCACCCGTCCTCATACAGGCGCTGGGCCACCTGCATGGCCCGCTTGGAGCTGAACCGGAGCTTGCGGCCGGCCTCCTGCTGGAGGGTGGAGGTCATGAACGGGGCCGAGGGCGAGCGCCGGAACGGCTTGTGGGTCACCGTCTTGACGGTGAAGGGGACCTCGGCGAGCCCGGCGGCGAGGCCCCGCGCCTCCTCTTCGGCCAGCACCACCACCGAGCCGGGCTGGGTCAGGACCCCGGTGTCGTCGAAGTCACGACCCGAGGCCAGTGCCACCCCGTCGACGGCGGCCAGCGAGGCGCTGAACGTGCGCGGCGTGCCCTCGGCGGCCGTGGTCCGTCCGTCGGCAGGGGCGAAGGTGGCCTCGATTCCCCACCAGCCCGCCGACCGGAAGCCCATCCGGGCCCGCTCACGCTCCACCACCATTCGGGTGGCCACGCTCTGGACCCGCCCCGCCGACAGGCGGGGCATGATCTTCTTCCACAGGACCGGGGACACTTCGTAGCCGTAGAGCCGGTCGAGGATCCGGCGGGCCTCCTGGGCGTCCACCAGCCGACGGTCGAGGTCCCGCCATTCGTTGACGGCCCGCTCGATGGCCGGTCGGGTGATCTCGTGGAAGACCATCCGCTTGACGGGGACCCGGGGGGCCAGCACCTCGAGGAGGTGCCAGGCGATCGACTCGCCCTCGCGGTCCTCGTCCGAGGCCAGGTAGACCTCGCTGGCCTGCTTCACGAGCTGCTTCAACTTGGCGACCTGAGACTTCTTTTCGGTGGAGACCACGTACAGCGGCTTGAAGCCGTTGTCGACGTCAACACCCAGTCGGGACCACGACTCTCCCTTGTACGCGGCCGGAACCTCGTCGGCCCGTCGGGGCAGGTCGCGGATGTGCCCGATGGACGACTCCACCACATAACCAGACCCGAGCAGCCCGGCGATGGTCTTGGCCTTGGCCGGAGACTCCACGATGACCAGGGGTTTCGCTCCCGCCGGGGGGCGCGACCGCCCAGTGGCGCCGTCGTCGGCGTCGCTGTCCGCGGGGGTCTCTGTGAGGTCGGTCGGTGGCATGGCTGTGGGCCCAGGCTGAACGCTGGAGTGAGCCGTTGTCAACCCCGCCCCTGGGTCATCGGGGCCTCAAGGGCCCGCTGAACAGGGGTTTCAGTCGTGGGAGGATTCCGCCGCCACGCTAGCGGGCTCGTCATGGGCAACCGTGGCACCGGCCGGGGCGCCATCGTCCATCGAGTCGGTCTTGCGCTTGGAGAAGGCGATGGCGATGAGCAGGACAACCAGAGAGGCACCGGCGATCCCCAGGCGGGCACCGGTGTGGTGCCGGAGACTGATGATGGCCGGCAGGATCAGAAGCGAGACCAGGTTCATGACCTTGATCAGCGGGTTGAGGGCCGGGCCGGCAGTGTCCTTGAACGGGTCGCCGATGGTGTCGCCGATGACGGCTGCCTTGTGGGCCTCGGATCCCTTGCCCCCTTCGTGGCCGTCCTCGATGTATTTCTTGGCGTTGTCCCACGCCCCTCCGGAGTTGGACAAGAAGTTGGCCATCAGCTGGCCGGTGAGGATGGCCCCGACCAGGAACGCGCCGAGCGCGAAGTAGCTGATCCCGAAGCCGACGATGACCGGGCTGAGGATGGCCAACAGGGCCGGTGTGGCCAGCTCCCGCTGGGACGCCGTGGTGCAGATGGCGATGACCTTCCCGTACTCAGGCTTCTCGGTGTAGTCCATGATGCCCGGGTGCTCCCGGAACTGGCGACGCACCTCTTGGACCACGGTGCCGGCCGATCGGCCGACGGCCCGGATGGCCAAGGCCGAGAAGATGAAGGCGATCGACCCACCGATGAGGATGCCGATGAACGTCGTCGGGTGCGAGACGTTGATCGCCGTTTGCGGCAGGTTGAAGAGTGCGTTGCCGAGCTGGGGCAGCTTGAGCTGCTCGCCGATGGTCTCGATGAACGAGGCGAACAGCGCCACCGAGGCGATGACCGCTGAGCCGATGGCCACACCCTTGGTGACGGCCTTGGTGGTGTTGCCCACCGCGTCGAGGCTGACCATGACCCGCTCGGCCTCGCCGGTGAACTCCCCGGACATCTCGGCCACGCCGGCGGCGTTGTCCGAGACCGGGCCGAAGCTGTCCTCGGAAACGATCATGCCGGCCGTCGACAGCAATCCAATGCCGGTCAGGGCCACCAGGTAGAGGGTCAGTTCGATGTTCCCCCCACCCAGGCCGATGGACACGGCGATGGCCAGGACGATGGCGATGATGGCCCACACCGACGACTCGAGCCCGAGGGCCAGCCCGGAGAGGGTCAGGGTGGCCGGCCCGGTGCGGGCCGTCTCGGCCACTTCTTTGACCGGTCCGCGCTCGGTGGAGGTGAAGTGCTCGGTGATCTGGCTGGCCACCAGCATGAGCACCACGCCGGTCAGGACGGCGTAGAACGCCTTCCAGTAGTGGAGGTAGGCCCCGGCCACCACGGCCGAGCCGGCGATGGTCAAGATGGCCGCCGTCCACACGCCCCGGTTGATGGGGGCCATGGCGTTCTTGTCCCGGGGGCTGGCCCGGACGACGAAGACGCCGACGATGGTGGCGAGGATGCCGATGGCCGGGATGGCGATGGGGAAGATGACCGTCTTGGCCGCGTCGGCACCACGGTGGATCGAGTTGAACGCGGTCACGCCCAGGATGACGGCGGCGATGATGGTGATGACGTAGGACTCGAAGAGGTCGGCGGCCATGCCCGCACAGTCGCCCACGTTGTCGCCCACGTTGTCGGCGATGGTGGCGGCGTTGCGGGGGTCGTCCTCGGGGATGCCGGCCTCGACCTTGCCCACCAGGTCGGCGCCGACATCGGCCGCCTTGGTGAAGATGCCGCCTCCCACCCGCATGAACAGGGCCAGCAGCGAGGCGCCGAAGGCGAAGCCGATCAGCACCGAGGTGGCGGTGTTCTGGAAGATCAGGACGATGACGGTGGCCCCGAGCAGGCCGAGGCCCACGCACAGCAGGCCGGTGATGGCGCCGGTGCGGTAGGCCACCTTGAGGGCGGGGGCCATCTTCCCCTCACGGGCGGCCGTGGCGGTGCGGACGTTGCCCCGGACGGCCAGGCTCATCCCGATGAACCCGGTGAGGCCGGAGCACAGCGCGCCGGCCAGGAAGCAGATGACCCGGTAGATGCCGGCCTGGGCGAACGTGAGGTCGGTCGTTGTCCCTTTCGCGCACCCGACGTGCAGCGTGTTGAACGTGACGTGTCCCGCGCACACCCATACCGGATGGGTGACCTTGGTGGCCGTGAAGAAGATGAGCACCGCCAGCGGGATGATGATGATCCCGATGGTCTTGAACTGCCGGGCCAAGAACGCCTCGGCGCCCTCTTGGATGGCCTTGGCGATGTCCTTCATCGTGGCCGTCCCCTGGTCGGCGGCGAGGACGCCGCGGACCAGCAGTAGTGCCACCACGATCGAGGCCACGGCACAGACCAGCGCGAAGTACAGCCAGGTCTTCTCGGTGCTGTGCAGCGTGAAGATCTGGTAACCCCCTTCAGCCAGGAGGTGGGTCATCGGTGTGGCTCCCTTCGGTGTCCTGCGTCTGCACGGTCGATCCGGTCACAAACGGTCAGTGCGGTCATGGTCTGCGTCATCGTCGGCTTCCGCAGCCGCGACCCTCAACAGACCCGAAGACGGCGTCTCCCCCCTGCGAAGTCACGGCCGCATGGCCGCAGCCGGGGCGCGCCACGCTGGCACGCCGAACCCGGCAACGGGGGGAGAACATACTGACAATAGGTGCGTTCAGCAAGGAACGGGCGTGGAACCGGTCTCTCGGAGCCTGCCGGGCGGCGGCGCATCACCCCGTCCGGGCCGGCCGGGGTGGCACATCGGTACCCGGATCAGGTGGGCTCGACGCTGGCCTCAGGCCCGGCGATGAGCTCGTAATCGGGGTTGAGGATGGCCTGTCGCCGGGCCCAGTCGCCCACCATGCCCTCCACGACCAATTTGGCACCGGGCTGGATCCCGGGGATGCGGCGCCGGCCCTGGAACACCAGCAGCAGCCGTCCGGTCTCGTCAGCCAGAACGCACTCGAGGTTCGAGGTGCCGGCCCGGGGCTGGACCCGGACCGACTTGACCCGGCCCACCACCCGCACGCGGCGGCGCCACTGGGCCTCGCTGATGGGGATGGTTCCCACGCCCCGCTCGCCGAAGGCGGCCCGGTCGAACGTGGCCCGGGCCTGTTCCCGCTCGGCGGCCCGGATCGAGGCCTTGCCCGAGGCCTTGGCCGCGGCCTTGTGGGTCTTGGCCACGCCGGTGGTGGCCGGGTCGGGCACCACGGTGGTCCGGCGCCACTCCCGCCGATTGGACAGCCAGCCGCCGGTGAGCTGGTAGGGGACCACCGTGGCGTTGACGTGGGCCAGTTGGCCCACGGCCGCCGCAATCTCGTCGGCCGTCCCGTCGTGGAGGAGGCGGTGCCAGCCGGCGGCGAACCCTCGGCGGGGCAGCAGGATGGTCAACTCGGTCTGCCCGTCAGCCACCGTCTCGGCCGCCATCTCCAGGGTGGCCCGGGTGAGGCGGCGGTCCTCGCACTCTTCGACGTCGAGGGGCAGGCGGGCCAGGCCCAGCCGTCCCCACTCGGCCTCGAGCTCGGCCGAGACCCGGTTGTCCAGGGTGAAGTGGACGGCGCGCAGCTCGTCGGGGTGCAGCGTCCGGGCGTACTGGAGGGCGCGCGCCGTGGCCATGTCCAACCGGTCGACCAGCACGATCACCGTATGGCGGTTGAGCACCGGGGCCTCGGCCGCCTCGGCCGCCCCCTCCTCTAGCTGGTGCTCCTCGTCGGCGTACTGGCGGTGAAGGGCCAAGAGGGCGAGGACCCCGAGCGGCAGGATGATGAGGATGACCCAGGCACCCTCGGTGAACTTGGACACGGCAATGATGATCAGCACGATGAAGGACAGCACCGAAGCCGTGCCGTTGATGGCCAGGCGCCGCTGCCAGTGGTCCTCGCGGTGGTTCCAGTGGTATTTGGCCATGCCGGCGCCGGCCATGGTGAAGCCGGTGAACACGCCGATGGCGTAGAGCGGGATGAGCTTGTCCACCTTGGCGTTGGTGATCCACAGCAGGATGATGGACACCACGGTGAGGACGATGATCCCCGTCGAGAACACCAGTCGGTGGCCCCGCTTGGTCAACTGGCGGGGCAGGTACGAGTCCTCGGCGGCGAAGCTGGCGAGGAACGGGAAGCCGGTGAAGCTGGTGTTGGCCGCCAGGATCAAGATGAGGGTGGTACCCACCTGGAGCATCCCGTAGAGGAGGTTGCCCAGTCCGCTGGTGCCGTAGACGAACTTGGCGATCTGGGAGATGACCGTGGGCGTGCCCGACTGGTAGGGGACCGGGTGGGTCACCGAGGCCAGGAGCGAGACGCCGAGGACCAGGGAGCCGAGGATGACCGCCATGAGGATCATGGTGATCCGGGCGTTCCGGGACTCGGGGCGGCGGAAGATGCTGACCCCGTTGGAGATGGCTTCCGTCCCGGTCAGGGCCGATCCCCCCGAGGCGAAGGCCCGCAGGACCACGAAGATGGTGGCCCCGTAGAGCAGGCCGCTTCCCGCACTGCCGATGTGGACGGTCGGATTGCCCGAGGTTCCCTGTCCGACGATCGGGTGTGCGTGCAGGGTGCCGTCGATGGCCCGGTAGAGCCCCACGGCCATGAGGGCGACCATGTTGACGATGAAGAAGTAGGTGGGGACGGCGAAGACCCGTCCGGCCTCGCGGATCCCCCGGAGGTTGCCGTAGGCCAACAACAGCACCAGGGCGATGGCGATCTGGGTGGTGTGCGACGTCAAGCCGGGGAAGACCGACGTGATGGCTGACACGCCGGCGGCCACTGACACCGCCACGGTCAGCGTGTAGTCGATGAGCAGGGACATGGCCGCCACCTGGGCCACAGTCAGGCCGAAGTTCTCCCGGGTCACCACGTAGGCCCCGCCGGCCTTGGTGTACACCTTCACCACCTCGAGGTACGAGAGGGTGACGAACAACAGCACGAAGATGACGGCGATGGTCACCGGGATGACCAGCGAGTAGGCCGCCGCCCCGATGGCGATGACCAGCGGGATCAGCATCTGCTCGGTGGCGTAGGCCGACGACGAGATGACGTCGGAGGACAGCACGGCGAGCGCGGTGGGCTTACCCAGGCGCTCGGACGACTGGCGGTCCGAGGCGATGGGGGGCCCGAGAAGGACGTTCTTCAGCCGGTAGCGGAGCGTCTCGGGGAGGTCGACGGCCCCCAATGGTGTGGCCACCGGGGCACGGCGGGTTCCCGGTGCCGGCGTGGTCGGGCTCGGAACCGTGCGGTTGGGGACCGAACTGGCCGGATCCTGCTGTCCGGTCACCGTCGGTTCCACCTCCTCAGTAAATCACGGCACTCCCGCCGGGCCGTAATGCCGGGACAGAACTGGTGCCCCCTGGTCACGCCGCCACGCCCGCGGAGCGGGTGGGACCGGGGTGAGTTGTGATCTCTCCACGATGCGTGTTGCATGGTTTGGGTGCATATCGTCATCGTGGGTTGTGGACGGGTCGGATCGGGCCTGGGTGTGGGGCTGAGCGAGCAGGGGCATTCGGTCGCCATCATCGACCGCAACCCCAAGGCCTTCCGCCGGCTCCCCGCCGACTGGGCGGGGACCACGGTCGTGGGGTCGGGCTTCGACCGGGGGGACCTCGATCGGGCCCGAGCCGGGGAGGCCACGTCGCTGGCCGCGGTGACCAGCGGTGACAACTCCAACATCCTCACCGCCCGCATCGCCCGGGAAACCTACGAGATCCCCAACGTGGTGGCCCGGATCTACGACCCCCGGCGGGCCCAGATCTACCTCCGGCTGGGAATCCCCACCGTGGCCACCGTCTCGTGGACGATCGACCAGGTCCGCCGACGCCTGGTGCCGGGTGAGGTGGAGTCGGACTGGACCGACTCGACCGGGACGCTCTCACTGGTGGAGCGCGAGCTCCCCGAGCGGTGGGCCGGCAAGCGCCTGGCCGACGTGTCGATCCCCAGCGAGATGACCGTGGTGGCCGTGACCCGGGCCGGGGTGGCCCGGCTCGACTTCGCCGACCTGGTGGGCCAGGACGGTGATGTGGTCCATGTGATGGTGACCGACAAGGCGCTCGAGCGGCTGAACACCCGGCTGGCCCGGACCGACGGCGAGGCGGCCGGTCACGCCGGAGGGCCGGCCCGTTCCGTGCCCGATCCCGACGTGGCCGCCCTCCTCGACCCGCTCACCACCGAGCCGCCGGGGTCGGCAACCGACGATGCGGTCACCGGGGGGCGGTCATGAAGGTGGCCATCGCCGGGGCGGGCAGCGTGGGCACGGCCATCGCCTCGGATCTCCACGCCGGCGGACACGACGTGTTGATCATCGAACAGGACCCTGACCTCGTGGCCCGCATCCGAGGCGACCTGGACATCACCTGGGTGGTGGCTGACGCCTGCGAGGTGTCGTCCCTCGACGCGGCCGGCCTGTCCACCGTCGACGTGGTGGTGGCCGCCACCGGCGACGACGAGGACAACCTGGTGGTTTCCCTGCTGGCCAAGCAAGAGTTCGCCGTGCCCCGGGTGGTGGCGCGGGTCAACCACCCGAAGAACCAGTGGCTCTTCACCGAGAGCTGGGGGGTCGACGTCTCGGTGTCCACCCCCCAGTTGCTCACCGCCCTGGTGGAAGAGGCCGTCTCGGTTGGGAGCCTGGTCCGGCTCCTCCGGTTCGAGGGCGGCAACGCCCACCTGGTCGAGGTGACCCTGGCCGAGGACTCGCCGGCCGCCGGCGTCGCCCTGGTCGACCTCGGGGTACCCCGGGACGCCACCGTCGTGGCGGTGGTCCGGGACGACCGGCTGATCGTCCCCCGGGGGGACACCCGACTCGCCGTCGGGGACGAGGTCCTGCTGCTCGTCACCGCCGACGCCGAAGAGGGGATTCAGCAGTTGTTGGTGGGACGCTGACCTGATGGGCGTACCGACACTGTGAGCGCACCATGAGGGCGGCCTTCTTCGACCTGGACAAGACGGTGATCGCCAAGGCCTCCATCGCCGCCTTCGGCCGGCCCCTCTACCGGGGTGGTCTCATCAACCGACGGCTGGTGGCCCGCGCCGTGGTCTCCCAGCTGATCTACCTCCACCTCGGGGCAAGCGAGCAGAAGCTGGCCCGTGTGCGCGAGTCGATGCTGACGCTGACCAAGGGCTGGGACCGGGCCCAGATCCGCGAGATCGTCCGAGAGGCCCTCGAGGAGACGGTCGAGCCGATCATCTACGCCGAGGCCCTCGATCTCATCGAGGCCCACCGGGCGGCCGGCTACAAGGTGTACCTGGTGTCGGCGTCCCCCGAGGACATCGTGCTCCCCCTGGCCGAGCACCTCGGTGTCGACGGTGCCATCGCCAGCCGGGTCGAGGTCGACGAGGAGGGCCGCTACGCCGGGGAGATGGAGTTCTACGCCTACGGGCCCTTCAAGGCCGAGGCCATGGCCGAGCTGGCCGAGACCGAGGGCTTCGACCTGTCCGAGTCGTCGGCCTACTCCGACTCCTACACCGACCTCCCCATGCTCGAGGCTGTCGGCCATCCGGTGGCCGTCAACCCCGACCGGGTGCTCGCCAAGGTGGCCCGAGAGCGCGAGTGGGAGGTCATGCAGTTCACCAAGCCCATCCGGCTACGTGATCGGGTGAGCGTCCCGAGGCTGTCCATCACCACCGCCGCCGCCGGGGTCACGGCCGCGGCATCGGTGGGGGCCCTGGTGGCGTGGAGGCTGGCCCGCCGGGCTGGACTCTGACCCTCGGGAGTGCCGGTCGGCAACGCCGGCTGTCCGTCCGGACGCGCAGCATCCCGCCGGTTGAGGGCGGGACGTTCAGCGCTGGGAGCGGCCACAGGGCCGCTCCGGGGCGGTCAGCTCAGGTGAGCGGGCTGCTCAGGAAGGACGGAGCCGCTTGGCGGCGACGACACCCAGGGCGACGATGATGGCGAGGATCAGGAGCTTCTTCATGGGAGGTGATGCTACCCGCTCCGTTGGGTGCCTGCCTAGGGGCGTCGGGTGGTTTCGGCCCGATCCGGGCCGATCAGACGGTCAGGAGGTCCCGCGCCCCGGTGTCCGACGACGGGTGGCGCAGCTTGGACATGGCCCGTGCCTCGATCTGGCGGATCCGCTCACGGGTCAGGTTGAAGTGCTCGCCGACCTCTTCGAGGGTGCGGGGCTCGCCGCGGTCGAGCCCGAAGCGCAGCCGGAGGATCTCCCGCTCGCGCTCGTCGAGCGGTGAGAGCAGGCGGCCGATCTCCTCGGGGAGCAGGGACACCGCGGCCACCTCGAAGGGTGACTCGGCCGAGCGGTCCTCGACCACGTCGCCGAGCTCGGCATCGCCGTCCTCGCGAAGCGGCTCGGAGAGCGAGAGCGGCTCGGCCCGGAATCGCAGGGCCTCGACCAGTTTGTCCTCGGGCATCTCGACCTCGGCGCCCAGCTCGGCGAGTGTGGCCGGCCGGCCGTACTTCAGCTCCAGGCGGGCCTGTGCCTTCTGCACACGGGCCAGCGTGTCCCCGGCGTGCACGGGCAGGCGGATGGTCCGGCCGGTGTTGGCGATGCCACGGGTGATGGCCTGGCGGATCCACCAGGTGGCGTAGGTCGAGAATTTGAACCCCTTACGCCAGTCGAATTTCTCGACGGCGTGCATGAGGCCGAGGTTGCCCTCCTGGATGAGGTCGAGCAGGGGAAGGCCCGAGGCCTGGTACTTCTTGGCGATGGACACGACCAGGCGCAGGTTGGACTGCACGAAGGTCTGCTGGGCACCCTCGCCCTGCAGGGTGGTGCGACGCAGCTCCCGCTTCTTGGCCGGCGACAGCCCCTTGGGTGCCGCCGCCAGCTGCGCATCAGCCTCACGTCCGGCTTCGATGGCCTGAGCCAGACGAACTTCGTCGTCCTTGGTCAACAACGGGTACTGGCCGATGTCGGTCAGATACAACCGAACCAGATCTTCGTCGTCTCGTTCGAGGCGCTCCTTAGCCAACTTCACCAGGTCCTTCGTTTTCCCCACCGCAGCGGGGGACGGCCGACCTGGGCAGGGCCACCGCTGTGAGCGGTACCGGCTAACTCAGGTCTGGCGTTTTCGGGCGCAACGATTGCTGCTTTCGAAGTTTACCGGACGCGTCAAGCCCTCCAGACGAAACCGGCCCTTCCGACCAGGTCGGGCCGGCGAAACCCTCAGGCGTCGGGGACCGAGGGAGGGAAGGGCACGAGGCCCGAGCGGGCCCCCGCTCCGACGACCAGGGACTCCAGCCGCTGGAGGAACTCGTAGACGGCGGCGACGTCGTGGGGACGGGTGACCAGGCGCTGGACCAGCCGCTCGCCGGCCTGCCAGTCCTCGATCTCGTCGTTGAGCACGAGGCTGAGGGCCCGCGCCACCGGCCCGTCGGTGACCGCACTCGCCACGCGGAGGTGGCGTTGGTAGCTGGTCACCAGCCGGGGCAGGACGATCCGGTAGACGGCCGCCAGCCGGGGCAGGGCCCCGGGCCGCTCGGGCACGTCAGCGGCCGGCGGCCACGACGAGCCGGGGACATCGCTCGGCACCTGCGTACCCGAGAGCGCAGCGAACAGGGCCGCGCTGGGAGCCGAGGGCACGGTCAGCGAGTCAGGTTCGGCGCCGGCCAGCACGGGCAGCCGTTCGGACCACAGTTCGGCGTGCCACGAGTGGCGCATGCTTTGGGCGTCCAGATGGACCTGGACCGCCGCCACCGGGGTGTCGAGCACCCACTCACCGAGCAGCCCGTAGAGGGCGTTCTCGATCCACCGGTACTCGCCCACCAGGGCCGCCGTCTGCCCGAGCCGGAGCGGGAGGGACAGGGTATCGACCGTCGCCGGGATCGCACCCGGCGGGGTCGGCGCAGCCGCGGGGGCCGCTTCGGGGGTGCCCACACGAGGAGCGGCGACCGTGGGGGGGAGCTCAGACAACTGCACGCGCCTCCCCACCCGAGCCATCCGGGGAGGCCGGAGCCTCCGGGCCAGCCTGCGCCGCGGCTGTGGAGCGGTAGTGGTTGGTGATGGGCATCCGCCGATCCTTGCCGAAGGCCTTGCGCGAGATACGGACCCCGGGGGGCATCTGGCGACGCTTGTACTCGGCCCGATCGACCAGGCCGACCACCCGGGCCACCGCGTCAGGGGCGAATCCCTCGGCGATCAGGTCGTCGGGGGACCGGTCGCCCTCGACGTAGCCGGCCACCACCGGGTCGAGGACCGAGTACGGCGGCAGGGACTCGTCGTCCCGCTGGTCCGGCCGGAGCTCGGCCGAGGGGGCCTTGGTCAACACGGGGTCAGGGATCAGGTCGAACCCGGCCCGCCGGTTGCGGTAGCGACACAGCCCGTACACCAGGGTCTTGGGCACGTCCTTGATGACGGCGAATCCGCCGGCCGAGTCGCCGTAGAGCGTCGAGTAGCCGGTGGCCATCTCGCTCTTGTTGCCCGTGGTCAGGACGATCCATCCCTCAGCGTTGGACAGGGCCATCAACACCACCCCCCGGATCCGAGACTGCAGGTTCTCGTCAGTCAGCCCGGTGGGCTCGCCCCCGACCAGCGGCGCCAGCGTCGATGCCAGGGCGTGGTGGGCGGGCTCGATGGGGACCGTGGCGATACCAATGCCCAGATTCGCCGCCAGGGTGACGGCATCGGCCACCGAGCCGTCGCTCGAGTAGCGCGACGGCATGGTCACGCCGTGGACGTGCTCGGGGCCGAGCGCGTCCACGGCCACCGCCGCCACCAACGACGAGTCGATGCCGCCGGACAGGCCCAGCACGGCATCGGTGAAGCCGTTCTTCGCCACGTAGTCACGGGTCCCGAGCACCAGGGCCTGGTAGACCTCGGCGTCGGGTTCGAGGACGGCGGCCAGGGGACTGGCCTCGGGTGCGCCGGCCGGTCGACGGGGAGACCGACTGACGAGGACCGGCTCCGGCCCGGCACCGGATGGGTCGGCACGGATCTCCAGGTCGACGAGCAGGACCTCCTCGGCGAACTGGGCGGCCGAGGCGGCGATGGCCCCATCGGGTGTCATGACCAGTGAGGCCCCGTCGAAGACCAGCTCATCCTGGCCGCCCACCTGGTTGACGTAGACGATCGGACAGCCGGTCTCGGCCACCCGCTCCTCCAGGACGGCCACCCGCTCGTGACGGCGACCCAGCGAGTAGGGGGAGGCGTTGAGGTTGACCAGCAGCCGCGCTCCCAGCCGGGACTGGTCGGCCATCGGGCCGCCGGCGAACCACATGTCCTCGCAGATGGTCACGCCCACCGCCACGCCCGCCACCAGGTACGGGGGTGCGGTGCCCTGGCCCGGGGTGAACCAGCGCTGCTCGTCGAAGACGCCGTAGTTGGGCAGCAGGCGCTTGTCGTAGCGTCCGACCACGCGCCCCTGGTGGCAGAGGGCGGCGGCATTGACGAGCCGACCGGAGGGGGCGGTGTCCACATAGCCGATGACGGCGGCACAGCCCCCGCTGGCTGCGGCGATGCGCGCGAATACCCGCTGGTTGTCGGCCACGAAGGCCGGCCGGCTGAGCAGGTCCTCGGGCGGGTAGCCGGTGACGGTCAACTCGGGGAAGACGGCCAGGTCGGCCCCGCCGGCGTCGGCCTCGGCCAGGGCGGTCAAGATCCGGTCGGCGTTGCCGTCGAGATCACCCACCACCGTGTTGATCTGGCACGCGGCCACGCGCACTCGAGCCATGGGATCAGACTACCGGCGCTGCTGGTGGTCCCCCGTTGCCGTCTCGGACCGTCGGTGCGGGTCACTCGACGGGAGACGATGGCCGGGACGGCAACGGCGCATCGCCAGCACCAGGGCCCGGTCCTGGGCAGGGCCGCCCCGATCGGCGACGACCGGTGCGGGCAGGCTGTTCATCCTACGTTTACAGTCGGGAAACGACGGCGAAATGGCGCGCTGCGATAGTGAGATTGCCCGTGGAGTCAGTTACGGACCCGCCGCCTTGGTCTCTCGGCCGACACGGCGGCTGGTTCCGCGGCCGGCCGGCCGGGACACCTGGGCGCGGAGCATGACGACGAACTGAGCTAGACCCGAGGCAGTAGCTAGACCCGAGGCAGTACAGCAACCAAGCAATAAAGGAGCATGCGTGCCGTATCAAGCTGAGTACATCTGGATTGACGGGACCGAGCCATCACCCCTCCTGCGGAGCAAGACCAAGATCGTCGCCGACGGCGAGGAGCCGGGCATCTGGGGATTCGACGGCTCGAGCACCAATCAGGCCCTGGGCCACGACTCCGACTGCGTGCTTCGCCCGGTGTTCGTCGTCCCCGATCCCCTCCGCGGCCCTGACGACAAGCTGGTCATGTGCGAAGTGGAGCTCACCGACTTCACCCCCCACCCGACCAACACGCGGGCCAGGCTGCGAGAGGTGGTCGAGAAATACGGTGACCAGGAGCCGATGTTCGGGATCGAGCAGGAGTACACCTTCTTCAAGGACGGGCGGCCGCTCGGCTGGCCGGCGGTCGGCTATCCCGCACCCCAGGGCCCCTACTACTGCGGCGTGGGTGGCGACAAGATGCCCGGGCGCGAGATCGTCGAGCTGCACACGGCGGCCTGCATCGACGCCGGGCTGGGCATCGAGGGCACGAACGCCGAGGTCATGATGGGACAGTGGGAGTTCCAGGTGGGCGTGCTGTCCCCCCTGGACGTTGCCGACCACCTGTGGGTGGCCCGGTGGCTCCTGTTCCGCATCGCCGAGGACTTCGGGGTGTACGCCACCCTCGAGCCCAAGCCCATCCTGGGCGACTGGAACGGTGCGGGCGCCCACACCAACTTCTCCACCAAGGCCATGCGCGAGGACGGCGGCTGGGACGCCATCATCGCCGGCTGCGAGGCCATCGGGAAGAAGATCGACGAGCACATCGCCGTCTACGGCGTGGGCATCGAGAGCCGCCTTACCGGGGCGCACGAGACGGCCCACTACACCAAGTTCAGCTACGGCACCTCCGACCGTGGGGCCTCCATCCGCATCCCGTGGGCGGTGGCCAAGGCCAAGAAGGGCTGGCTGGAGGACCGCCGGCCCAACGCCAACATGGATCCCTACCAGGTAGCCGCCGTGATCACCGAGACCGTCTGCAGCGACGCGGCGGGCTGATCGGAGTCCAGGTCACGCGGCCGGGTCCGTCCCCCCGGCGGGCCGCTGGACCATCCGAGAACCGCCTCAGGTGAGGAACAGAGCCGGATCCCCCGGGGTCCGGCTCTGTTCGCACCGCACCACGCCTCGTGGACCGGCCACCCGCCGACCTGCGACACTGTGTCCATCGACCACGCCAATCCCCCGTCCACGACCCCGAACCGCCCGGAGGTAACCGACCCGATGAGGAGTCAAGAGGAGTATGTCCTCCGGACGGTGGAAGAGCGCGGCATCAGGTTCGTCCAGCTGTGGTTCACCGACGTGCTGGGCACACCCAAGACCTTCAGCATCACCCCGGCCGAGCTGGAGAATGCCCTCGACGAGGGCATGACGTTCGACGGTTCGGCCATCGATGGCTTCAGCCGCGTCCAGGAGAGCGACGTCCTGGCCCGGCCCGATGCCAACACCTTCCAGCTGCTGCCCTGGCACGGGCACAACCAGCCCTCGAGCGGCGGCGACCTCCCCGAGGCCCAGGTCGCCCGGGTCTTCTGCGACGTGGTCGACCTGGACGGCTCCCCCTTCCAGGGCGACCCGCGCCACGTGCTGCGCCGGGCCCTCGACCGGGCCCACGACGACGGCTTCACCTTCTATGCCGCCCCCGAGATCGAGTTCTTCTACTTCGCCGACGGCGATCCGACCCGCCCTCCCCAGACCCTCGACTCCGGGTCGTACTTCGAGCTGACGGTGGCCGACCGGGCCAGTGACATCCGCCAGCGCACCGTGCTCACCCTGGAGGAGATGGGCATCCCCGTGGAGCACGCCCAGCACGAGGACGCGCCCAGCCAGCACGAGATCGACCTGCGCTACACCGATGCGCTGACCATGGCGGACACCGTGATGACCGTGCGGCTGGTGGTCAAGGAGATGGCCCGCCAGCAAGGCGTGTTCGCCAGCTTCATGCCCAAGCCGCTCGCTGGAGTGCAGGGCTCGGGCATGCACACCCACATGTCCCTGTTCCGGGGCGACAACAACGCCTTCGTCGACCTCGACCGGCCCGGTGGGATGTCCGAGGTGGCCGAGCGGTTCATCGCCGGCCTGTTGCGCCACGCACCCGAGATCACCGCCGTGACCAATCAGTGGGTCAACTCCTACAAGCGCCTGGTCAACGGGTACGAGGCCCCCATCCACGTGTCGTGGGCACGAAACAACCGGTCCGCCCTGGTGCGGGTCCCGGTGGTCAAGCCCGGCAAGTACGAGTCCACCCGGGTCGAGTACCGCTCCCCCGACAGCGCCTGCAACCCCTACCTGGCCTTCGCCGTCATCCTGGCCGCCGGCCTCCAGGGCATCGAACAGGGATACGAGCTCCCGCCCGAGGCCGACGCCAACCTGTTCTCTCTCAGCCCCGAAGAGCTGGCCAACAAGGGGATCCTGCACCTTCCCGGCAGCCTGCACGAGGCCCTCGGCCTGATGGAGACCTCCGAGCTCCTGGCCACCACGCTCGGGGAGCACGTCTTCGAGTGGTTCATCCGGAACAAGCAGGCCGAGTGGGCCGAGTACAAGTCCCACGTGACCCAGTTCGAGCTCGACCGCTACCTTCCACTGCTCTGACCGGGTGACCTGACCGGACCGAGCACCTCTGACCGACCCCCGCCACCAGCGACAAACACCACCACCGACGAAAGGGGAGTTCCGCCATCGAACCGCTGCTGTGTTTCCCGGCCGTGCCGCCGTCGTCGGTGACCGGTGTGCTGGAGCGCGCCGGCTACCCGTGGCGCGGGATCGACAAGCCGGAGTCCTCCGAGACCGACGAACCCGAGGACGGGTGGTCCGGTGCGGTGATCTGCAGTGGGGAGGACCCCATCGGTGCCTTCCTCCTCTGCCGGCACCTGCGCAAGCGAGAGGTCCCGCTGGCCCCGGTGATGGTGGTGGTCCCGCTGGAGCAGCTCGGCGAGCTGGAATTGCGGGAGGACCTCTTCGACGACCTCTGCCTCGAACCGGTCAACGCCGAGGAGCTCAGCGCCCGGCTGGCCCACCTGTTCTGGCGGACGGGTAGGGGTCTGCGGCCCGACCTGCTCGAGCACGGTCCACTGGTGCTCAACCTCGAGACCTACCAGGCGGCGGTGGCCGGCAAGGTGCTCGACCTCACCTATATGGAGTACGAACTGCTCCGGTTCCTGGCGGCCCGGCCGGGCAAGGTCTTCACCCGGGAAACCCTGCTCAGCCGGGTGTGGGGCTACGAGTACTACGGAGGCGCCCGCACCGTCGACGTCCACGTGCGTCGCCTTCGGGCCAAGCTCGGCGAGGAGCATGCCCACCTGATCCAGACGGTGCGGTCGGTCGGCTACCGGTTCGGCCAGACCAACTGGACCCCCTGACCCTTCAGCCCCCGGCGGACACCGACGGCGACCCGGGACCCTCGGGGAGGTAGGCCCAGACCTCGACCTCGACGGCGGCCCTCATCGGCAGGGCGGCCACACCCACCACCGACCGAGCCGGCCGGTGGTCCCCGAAGAAGGCGGCGTAGGCCTCGTTCACGGCGCCGTAGCCGCCCATGTCGACCACGAACACGGTGGTCTTGACCACGTCGGTCACCGACGCCCCGGTCGACTGGAGGAGTCGCTCGGCATTGGCCAGGGCCTGAGTGAGCTGGCCCGTGGCTCCGCCCTCGACCAGTGCGGGCGGTGACCCGGCACCGGGGACCAGGCCGAGCTGGCCCGAGCAGATCAACCACGGACCCGCCCGGACGATGGGTGTGTAGGGGCCGATCGGGGTGCTCATGGGTGCTCCTCACCGGGGTAGGCGGTCGGGGACGGAGGGCCAGCCTAAGACGGGGCCCGGGGCATCGCCACGAGCGGTGTGGTCAGCGGCGACCGACGCCACTGCGATCGGTGGGCCAGCGGGGCGCGAGCCCGTCGGCCAGCCAGCATGCCGCGGCCACCGCGGCGAACACTGCGTCTGATCCGTTGACCGGCGGTCGGTCGGTGTCTACCACCACGGTCACCTCCACATGGGGCATGGCCCGGGCCTGGAGGACCCCGAAGGACCGGACCGTGAGGTCGCAGACCGCACCGCGGTCGTCGACGGCGATCCCCTCGGAGCGCACCCAGCCCAGGGCCTGGTGGGTGGCACCGACGGCGTAGGAGCGCAGCACCACCTCGTCCAGGACGGCCCCGGCGTCCACCCGCAGCTGGAACGACCCGTCATCCAGGCAGCGGGCCACGGCCCGCCCGCCGGCCGGTGACCGCACCTCGATGGGCACGTCGAAACAAGCATCGGTGCCGCCCCCCTTGGCGACCTCCCGGGCACACGCCACCAGCACGGCGGCCTCGGCCCACACCGCGGCCCGCAGGTCGAAGGACACCGGAGGGCCGACCACCGGCACCGGCTCGAGGACGAGTCGGGGTGCCACGGACGCCACCAGTGCGCAGACCGCCTCCCACCGGCCGGGGTCGACACCGTCACCGGTGAGGCCCACCCGGAGGACACCGGTGCCGTCGATCCGGATCCCGCCGGCCACTGGCGGGCGCTTGGGCCCGAGCCGCACCACGTCCTCGCGGGTCCAGCGCACCGCTACGGGACGGCCGTGCTCGTCGGCCAGGCGCCTGGCGTCGGCGGCCACCGGCGAGTGACGCTTCCCCCCGAAGGCCCCGCCGTTGGCGCAGGCCGAGGCGGGCTCCCCGCCGGGAGCGGCCCATGAGGCGTCCGGCTCGACGTAGGCGGGCTCCACCCAGGTGGTGGCCAGCGCCAGGTCCCAGGACCCGACCGGCATCGTCACCGGGTGGGTGAGCGACAACGAGGTGCTCCTCCCCTGGACCTTGCCGGCTCCGGCCCGGGCCGCGGCAGTCGTGTCGGCCACCACGTAGCGGCCCTCGGCATCGGGCACCGCCACCAGTGAGCCGGCCGGGCGCCCGTCATCGGCGAAGCCGGCCCGTCCAAGGGCCACCTCGGGCCCGACACGTTGGGGCACGCCGCCTTCGATGCCGGCCCTAGCCGCGGCAGCCTCCAGATCACGGCTCGTGCTCGACGGGGGCCGTTCGGAGGCGAAGACGGCCCGGGCCGCCTCCTCGATGGTCTGCCACCCGGTACAGCGGCAGAGGTGAGCCAACAACGAGACGTCCACGGCCTCAGTGGTGGAGGCCGTGGACCCACCGCCCGCCAGGGCGGCCAACCGCATCACGATGCCCGGGGTGCAGAATCCGCACTGGCTTCCGCCACTGGTGACCAAGGCGTCGGCCCAGCGGGACCGGACCGCCTCGGGGAGGCCCTCAAGGGTGGTGACCTCCCGCCCGTCCAGTCGGCGCGCCGGGGTCACACAGGACACGCGTGGTGAACCGTCGACCCAGACCGTGCAGCAGCCACACTGACCCTGCGGGCTACAGCCGTCCTTGACCGACGTGATCCCGAGTTGGTCACGCAGGACGTCGAGCAGGGTGGCGCTCTCGTCGGTGACGTCGACCTGGGCGCCGTCGACGCGGAACTGAGTCAGTGGATCAGTGGATCAGCTGAACGACGAGCCACAACCGCACGTGCGGGAGGCATTGGGGTTGGTCACGTGGAAGCCCGCACCCTGCAACCCGTCGCTGTAGTCGAGGGTCGACCCCTTCAACAGGTCGGCACTCGTGGCGTCCACGACGACCTTGACGGCCCCGAACTCCCGGACCACGTCGTCCTCGGCCACCTCGGCGTCGAAGTACATCTCGTAGCTGAAGCCAGAGCAGCCCCCGGGGCGCACGGCCACCCGCAGGGCGAAGCCCTCGTCCTCCTGGGCCAGGAGCTCGGCGACCTTGGCGGTCGCCACGTCGGTCAGGTTGACCGGATTCGGCTTCTTCCCGATGCTGACGGTCTGCATGGTGGTGCTCATCGGTCTTCCTCCTGGAGTTGCGACTCGGGGTGCCCCATCGACTCTGCGCCACCAGCTCGCACGGTGGACGCCCAGAGGGCGACTCCGTCCATGCTGGCCTGCGTTTACCCATGGTAACCGCGCCCGGCTGCCAGCGGTACACCTATCGGGTGGCCCACCAGGGGGTCCCGATAGAATTGGCGCGGTGACCAGGTCCGACCCCTCTGCCTCTGCCAGCCCCGGCCTATCCATGGGTCCGGGGTCGGTGGCGTCCGAGGAGGCCGTGCGGGCAGCCCTGCGTGGCGTGGTCGACCCCGAGCTGGGCGCCGACATCGTCGAGTTGGGCATGGTCAACACCGTCACGGTCGCACCCGACGGTGCGGTCGCCGTCGAGGTGGCCCTCACCATCGCCGGCTGTCCGCTGCGCTCCCAGATCCAAAATGACGTCGAGTCCCACGTTGGTGCGCTGGACGGGGTGTCCTCGGTGTCGGTGACCACCGGGGTGATGGACGCCGCCCAGCGCAAAGTGGTCATGGCCCGGGCCCGACAGCTGGCCCAGGACCCGGCCCCGGTCACCGACATCCCCGACACGGCACGGGTGATCGCCATCGCCTCGGGCAAGGGCGGGGTGGGCAAGAGCTCGGTGACCGTCAACCTGGCCGTGGCCCTGGCGCGTCGGGGACTGACGGTAGGTGTGCTGGACGCCGACATCTGGGGCTTCTCGGTGCCAAGGCTGCTCGGCATGCACGGCGAGGTCGAGGCCCGGGACAAGAAGATGGTCCCCCTCGAGCGGCGCATCGGTGACGGCGTCCTCCGGGTGCTGTCGATGGGGTTCCTGGCCGACGAGGACAGCGCCATCATGTGGCGGGGGCTGATCCTCAACCGGGCCGTCCAGCAGTTCCTCGAGGACGTGCACTGGGGCGACCTCGACTACCTGTTGATCGACATGCCCCCCGGCACCGGCGACATCCAGATGGGGTTGGCCAGGATGCTGCCCCGGACCGAGGTGATCGTGGTGACCACACCACCGGTGGCGGCCCAGAAGGTGGCGGCCCGAACCGCCGACATGGCGCGCAAGGGCTACCTGCGGGTGGCCGGCGTCATCGAGAACATGAGCGATTTCACCTGCGAACACGGCACCTCCTACGCCCTGTTCGGGTCCGGCGGGGGCGAGCGCCTGGCTGCCGATGTCGGCGTGCCCTTGATCGGCCAGATCCCCCTCCACCCCTCGGTGGCCGCCGGTGGCGACTCGGGAAATCCGGTGGCCCTCGGCAACGATGGCCCACTGGTCGAGGCGTTCGACCGCATCGCGGATGCCGTCATCACCACCATCGCCCCGGTGGTGGCCATGGACGGGTGCAGCGCCCGCATGCTGGACCGGGTCGAGGCCGCAGTCAGAGACAGCGAGCCCCTGGCCCCTACGCCCTAACCGGTCCCGCTCACCGGCCGGTGGCCGGTCCCCACGCCTGGCGGGCGGCGTCAGCCAGATCGTCGCCGACCTGGCCGTCCGAGGCCGCCCGGTCGGCCATGGCCTGCTCGTAGCCCTCGTCACCGGGCCTCAGGATCAGCAACTGGCCGTCCTCGACGAGCACGATGGGCAGCATGGTGACCACATCGGTCACCTGTGCGGCCCACGCCATCACATCCTCGGTGCGGGTGAAGGGCTCGATGCTCCGGAGATTGGCAATGGTCGGGGGCAGCAGCTCCATGTCACCGCCGGCGTTGCGGGCCAGGGCGGCGGCGGGGCGGATCCACACCGTGGCGATGGTCTCCCCCTCGTCGTGTCGGGCCACCTGGCCCGGCGGCGCCGCGGTCAGGAAGAACCGGGTGTCGTAGCGACGGGGGGCCAGCTCCGGCGTGATCCAGTGGCTGACGTAGTGGACGGTGTCGACGGCCAGGACCAGGTCCTCGGCCTGGCACACGTCGAGCAGTCCCCTGGTCCCGGCGTTGACGGCGTCACGGTGGGCGGCGAACCGCTGGGCGGTGGCCGGATCGCTGGTGTCGAGCAGGGTGCCGCGCACCGGGTCGGTCCCGTGTCCCGGCTGGGCGATCAGCACGCCGGCCTCCTCGAAGCACTCGCGGAGGGCCGCCACCCAGAAGGCCAGGCCGCCTGACTCGACCCCGAGGATGGCACTGGCCTCGACGTCGGTGCGCCCCCGACAGAGGGCCTCGGCGGCAGGGCCCAGATCGAGGGGATCGACCGACCCGCCCGGGAAGACATAGGCCCCACCGACGAAGTCGGAGTTGAGGTTCCGGCGCAGCATGCAGACCTCGATGGCCGGTGCGCCCTCATCGTCGACGGCGTCACGGATCAGCATCACCGTGGCGGCGTCGCGGATGGGAACGGTCACCGGGTCAGGCTACCGGTGCAGGATGGGCCGGGCTCAGGCGATCGGGGCCGAGGACTGCGGGCGCAGGGTCCGCGAGTCGACCAGGGCGCTGATGGCCAGTTCACCGAATCCGGCCGGGTCGGCGATCAGCCAGGCGTGGGCGCCGTCGACCACCACACCGTCGACCCCGGCAGCGTGGCGGAGCTCGTCGAAGGCCGACCGGGGGACCAGGCGGTCACGATCGGACCAGGCCACGTGGACGGGAATCCCCCACTTGGCGATGGCCCGCACCTCCCGGACCAGGTCGGCGCGACGGATGAATTCGCCGGTACGGAACATGCCGAGCGGGTTCTGGACCAGGTTGGGGATGAAGTCCTCGAGGAGGGTCGGCAGCAGCCGGAGCAGGCCCGGCGAGTGCAGCAGGTCGGTGGTGAAGTGGTGACCCCAGTCCCAGAACGGCCGCTGGACCATGGTGCGGACCTCATTCGGGAACAGGGCCCAGGTCGGGCTGCCGATGGCATTGGCCAACAGGAGGGCCGACACCCGCCACGGCGCCTCGTAGGTGAAGGCCGTGGCCACTCCGCCGCCGAAGGAGTGGCCGGCCACGAGGGCCAGGGTCTCCTCGCCCACAGCGTCGAGGAAGCGACCCACCCAAGTGGCGTAGCCGGCGAAGGTGCGCTGGTCCCCGGGCAGTTCCCGGGTGCCCCCGAAGCCGGGGAGGGCCGGTGCGTAGACGCGGCAGCCGGCCCGGCTCATGGCCTCGATGGTGCGCCGGTAGGCGTTGGGGCGCAGCCCCCAGCCGTGGAGGAACAGGGCGGGTGGCCCGTTGCCGGCCACTGCGTAGCGGACGGCATGCCCCCCGACCTCGACCGAGTGCCAGGTGAGGCGGCCGTGGTCCTCCGCGGCCGCGGCAGGCCACGTCTCGGGGGCCTCGGCGACTGGAACGTGTGCTTGTTCCGACATGGCCGCTCAGTGTACGTCCGTTCTCCGGCCACGAGCCCGATACCGGCCCCCGAGCAGGGCCGAGGGCCGATCCGGGGACCTGACCACTGGAGACCCAACCTGGCGGTTACGCTCCCTTCGAAGCTTCGACCCACCACGAACCACGAACCACAGGGACTGCGGAACGATGGCACTGGATCAGAACAAGACCCCCGGCGGCGGGAACAAGCCCAAGCCGGCCACATCGTCGGGCCAGAGCGCCAAGGACAAGAGCCGGGCCCAGAGCCGTCCGGTGACCGGCAAGGCCCCCACCGGCAAGGGCGCCAAGACCGGAACGGCGGCCAAGTCCGGCGGGTCCGGCGGCGGAGGCAACCGCCCCGGAGGCAAAGGCGGCAACACGCCCCGCCCCGGGCGGCGCCCGGCCCCCACACCCAGCCGTGGGCGCATCTCGGGGGCCATGTACGCCTGGGGTGCGGTGGGCCTGGTCATCGTGGTCATCGCTGTCCTGGTCATCGTCAAGGTCAGCTCCGGCGGAAGTACGGCGAGCGCCACCGACTACACCCCGGTGACCCCGGCTCCGGCCTCGGTGGTCCACGACGTGACCAACATCCCCGAGTCCGTCTACAACAAGGTCGGGGTCACCTCCCCGACCGTCCAGGTTTCGCCCCCCATCATCGTCAAGGGCCAGCCGCCGCTGACCATCAACGGCAAGACCCCGACCATGCTCTACTACGGGGCCGAGTACTGCCCCTACTGCGCAGCAGAGCGGTGGGCCATGACGGCCGCCCTGTCCCGGTTCGGGACCTGGTCCGGCCTCAAGATCACCGCCTCCTCGCACACCGACGTCGACTCGACGACCCACACCTTCAGCTACCACGGGGCCACCCTCACCAGCCCGTACATCAACTTCGTGGGCATCGAGGCGGTGAGCAACAAGCCGAACGGGAGTGGCTACTACACGACGCTCCAGACGCCGACCAAGCAGGAGTACGCCGTGGTCACCAAGTACGAGAGTCCGACGTACATCCCCGGCGCCACCGCCGGCCAGATCGGCTTCCCGTTCGTCAGCATCAACAACCTGGCCCTCATCTCGGGACCGAGCTACGACCCGGGGATCCTGTCCGGACAGACCTGGAGCCAGATCGCCAGCGGGCTCAGCGATGCGAGCAACCCCGCCACCCAGGCCATTGTGGCCACGGCCAACTACATCACCGCCTCCATCTGCGCCTCGTCGAAGAATGCCCCGGCGGCGGTCTGCACCAGCCCCGGCGTGCAGGCGGCGGCCAAAGCCCTCAAACTGAGCTGATCCGGGCACCGGGGACGCTCCATCGTGCGCACGCTCCGTTGGCAGCCCATCACCACCCTCCTGCTCAGCCTGGCCGGGCTCGGAGTGTCGATCTACCTGACCGTCACCCACTTCGACAAGGTGCTCCTGGTCTGCAACTCCAACGCCACCATCAACTGCGAGAAGGTCACCTCGAGCCCGCAGTCGGTGATCTTCGGCATCCCCGTGGCCATGCTGGGACTGGCCTACTTCGTGCCCATGATCGCCCTGTGCCTCCCGGTGGCCTGGCGTTCGGCCGACCGGCGCGTCCACCTGGCCCGGCTGGCCCTGTCCATCGTTGGGGTGGGAATGATCATCTACCTGATCATCGCCGAGCTCTTCCTCATCAAGGCCATCTGCCTGTGGTGCTCCTCGGTCCACCTCATCACGTTCGTGCTGTTCGTGATCATCGTCACCGCCACCCCCCTCGTGCTGGGCGAGCGCTATGACGACGGGGACCAGCTGGACTGGGACGACAGCGGCCCGCTCCCCCAGGAGGCCTAGGCGCATCCGGATACCGAGCCACCCGTGACGGCGCCGGACGTGGGCCCTCCGCCGGCCGGGGCTCCCGGGGACCCACGTGGGGACGATCACCCACACGATCCCCCGCTTCTGCCCCCCCCTCCGGCACCGGAGGGACGGAGCAATCGCACGGCCACCTTTGCCTGGGTGGCGGTGCTCGTCATCCTGGTGGGGGTCATCGCCCTGGTGGTCTACGCGCTGACGGACACGACCCCGGCCCAGAGCGTGGCCCACCCTGCCCCCACCGCACCCGACGTGGTGGGCCAGCTGTCGGCCGTTCCGGCCTCCACGTTCGACACCGTCGGCGGCACCACCACCCCGCCGCTCCCGATGACGGCACCGACCGCGTTGTCGGGCCAGGCGCCGCTCACGTCGGCGGGCAAGCCCGAGGTCCTCTTTGTCGGGGCCGACTTCTGCCCCTTCTGCGCCGCCGAGCGGTGGCCCTTGATCGTGGCGCTGTCGAGATTCGGCCGCTTCGGGCACCTGGCCAACATGCAGTCGTCCCCGCAGTCGGTGTTCCCGGGCATCCAGACCTTCACCTTCACGGGCACCTCCTATGCCAGCCGGTACGTCGCCCTCAGCGCCGTCGAGCTGTACTCCGACACCCCAGGGGCCAACGGTGTGTTCACCCGGATCGCCCGCCTCAGCCCCTCCCAGCAGGCTGTGGTGGACAAATACCACGGGTCGGCACCGGGCGCCTTGCCGGGGTCCTATCCCTTCGTCGACATCGCCAACGCTGCGGTGACCTCGACGTCGGCATTCAGTCCGACCGTGCTGGTCCACCAGTCCCAGGGGACCATCGCCGCTGACCTGGCCCTGGCCCAGAACCCCACCGGCCAGGCCGTCATCGCCGCGGCCAACCAGCTCACCGCGGGCATCTGCCTGGCCACGGGCCAGCAACCCACCCGGGTCTGCGCCTCAAAGGGCGTACGCCAGGCGGCCACCACCCTGACCAGGGGCTGAGTTGCCGACGGGTGGTGCCTGGGCACCAGCTGAGGCGTATCACGGCCGACCCTGAGGGTCAGCCGGCCCGCCGATCGGCCATCTGCTTGCGCTCCATCTCGTTCAACCCGCCCCAGATCCCGTGGGGCTCCTGAATGCGGATGGCGTAGTCGAGGCACTCCCCCTGGACCACACAGGAACGGCAGATCGACTTGGCCCGTTCCTCTCGCTGCAACTTCTCGTCTTTGCGTTCAGCGTGGGCAGGCGGAAAGAACACCTCTGCCTGCGGCCCACGACATGACGCTCTGACCTGCCACGTATCAAGCGCCTGCTGCTCCACTCACACTCCCCCTTGTGCGCCCCTTCATCCTCCAGAAAGCGAACGTACTCCCGCTCGCGGTCTGAAACAAGGGGTCTGACCAGGATTTCTCATGTTTCGCCCACCGTCGGTGGTCAAGGTGAACACGTGGTGACGGAGCGATCACGAAGGGAGACCGGCTGGGTAATCGAGGGTGGACCTGGACACTACGCTCCTAGGGGTCATGGACATCAGCGCCTTTTGCCGTCAGAGCCGGGTCCTGATCGTCGCCGGCAAGGGCGGGGTGGGCAAGACCACCATGGTCGCCGCACTGGCCCATCTCGCCGCCACAGCCGGGCTGTCCGTCCTGGTCGTCGAGCTCGAGGGCCGCAGCGGTGTGGCCAGCGCCTTCGGCAGCGAGGAGCCCCTCGACTACGCCGGTGCCGTACTGAAGGCAGCCGGTGCCACCCCGGTCGGGGACGAGGATGAGGCCCACCCGAGCCGCATCCCCGCGGGCACCGTGCGGGCGCGCACCATCACCCCCGACGACGCCCTGCTCGAATACCTGGCCGACCACGGGCTGAAGCGGGTGTCCAAGCGGCTGATGTCCTCGGGAATCATCGATCTCGTGGCTGGGGCCATCCCCGGAATCCGGGACATCCTGGTCCTGGGCAAAGTCAAGCAGCTCGAGCGAAGTGGCACCGCAGATCTGATCCTGGTGGATGCGCCGGCCACTGGGCACACCATGACCTTCCTGTCCTCGGCCGGCGGTCTGCTCGACGCCGCCCGGGGTGGCCCGATCCGCTCCCAGGCGGCCGACGTGGTGGAGCTGCTGTCCGACCCGGCCCGCTGCCAGGTGGCCCTGGTCACCCTGCCCGAGGAGATGCCCATCAACGAGGTGATCGAGGCGGCCTACCAGCTCGAGGACAAGGTGGGCATCGCCCTCGGGCCGATCATCGTCAACGCCTGCTATCCGCCGATGCAGGGGCTGGAGACCGCGGCACCCGACGCCGTCCGGGCGGCCGGGTCGGTGCTCGACCCGGGCCTGGTCGATGCCCTGGAGGCGGCCAGGCACTTCCGGCTCACCCGCGAGTCGCTCCAGACCGAGCAGCTCGAGCGACTGGCCCGGGAGCTGCCCCTGGCCCAGCTGCGTGTGCCGTTCTTGTTCACCGACGCCATCGGCCCGGCCGAGCTCGATGCCCTCACCGATTCCCTGCGCCGGGCCGTGGGCGCCCTCCACGACCCGAGTGCGGTGCCGTCGTGAGCACCCCGGTCGGCATCGGAGAGGTCGTGGCGGCCAAGTCCATCGTCATCTGCTGCGGCTCGGGCGGCGTGGGCAAGACCACCACCGCGGCGGCATTCGCCCTGGAGGCAGCGAGACTCGGACGCAAGGCGTGCGTGGTCACCATCGACCCCGCCCGGCGGCTGGCGAACTCGCTCGGCCTCGACGACCTGTCCAATCAACCCACCCGCATCGAGGGTCCGTGGCCCGGTGAGCTGCACGCCCTGATGCTCGACCCCAAGGGCACCTTCGACGACCTGGTCCAGCGCTACTCGGACACCGAGGAGCAGGCCGAGGACATCAAGCTCAACCGAATCTACCGCAACCTCACGGGCACCCTGTCGGGGACCCAGGAGTACATGGCCATGGAGAAGCTCTACGAGCTGGTCGAAGAGGGAGGGTTCGACCTCGTGGTGGTGGACACCCCGCCGTCGCGCAACGCTCTCGACTTCCTCGACGCCCCCCGAAGGCTCACCCACTTCCTCGGCAACCGGGTCTTCCGCGCACTGATGAAGCCCACGCGAGCCGGGCTCAAGGTCATGGGCGTGGCCGCCCAGGCGCTCCTCCGGACCATCTCGCGGGTGGCCGGTGCCGACATCGTCCAGGACGCCGTGTCGTTCTTCCAGGCCTTCGAGGGCATGGAAGAGGGGTTCCGGACCCGGGCCGCCCGGGTCCGCCAGCTGCTGGAACAAGAGGACACCGCCTTCGTGCTGGTGGCCTCGCCCCGATCGGACTCGGTCGACGAGGCCGTCCACTTCGCCGGCAAGCTGGCCGAGTCCAACATGGCGGTCACCGCCCTGGTGGTCAACCGGGTCCAGCCCCGATTCGCCGACGACGACCAGCTGGCCGTGCTGACCGCGGCGCGGGCAGGCGGGTCGGGCACGGCCCTCGACGATCTGGTCGAGAACCTCCGGGGCTACACCGCAGCCTCGGACCGCGAGGAACAGGCCACCGCCGACCTCGTGGCCAAGATCGCCCCGGCCCCCGTCTACCGGGTTCCCCTGCTCAACGGCGACGTGCACGACCTCGCCGGTCTGGCCACCATCGCCGACCTGTTGTTCGGGTCCTCGACGGGCGAATCGGCGGCGTAGGGCGGGCCCTCGGGCCGGGGTGCGAGAGGGCGCTAACCTAGCGGCGTGCGCACCATCCTCGTGGCCAGTGACGCCCCGTCGGTGCGGGCGGAGGTGGCAGCCATCGCCAAGACGCCCGACATCGAGGTCCGCGAGGCCCGCTCGGGCCCGGCGGTCATGGCCGAGGTGGCCGAGTCGCTCCCCGACCTCGTCGTAGTCGACCTGCAGATGGGCAACATGGGCGGCATGGCCGTGTGCCTCGAACTGCGGCTGGAGGAGTCCTACGACAGCCTGGGCCATGTGCCAGTGCTGATGCTGTTGGACCGGCGCCCGGACGTGTTCCTGGCCCGGAGGTCGGGAGCCGAGGGATGGGTCGTCAAGCCCCTCGACCCGATACGGCTGCGCCGGGCCATCACCTCGCTCCTCGACGGTGGCACGTACTACGACGAGTCCTATCAGCCGCTTTCGGTCGTGTCCTCGCCCGTGTCCGCCGGCGCCTGACCGGCGCCGGCCCTACAGACAGCGTCACCAGCGTGTCCGTGTTCCGACGTCACGAAGACGAGCCGTCAACCTCTGACCGCAAGGCGCGGTCCAACGCCGTGCGGCGTAGCGCCAGACCGAGCCGCCCGGCCGACGCCGCCGGCCGGGCGGACAGCGGGGCCGATGCCCAGGAGCAGTTCATCATCGAGGCCCTGGCCGACTTACGCGACATGGTGGTGGGCGAGGTGATGACCCCGAGGGTGGACGTGGTGGCCCTGTCCATCCCTCTCACCGTGGACGCGGTGACCCAGGCGGTCCGGGAGTCAGGCCACAGCTGCTTCCCGGTGTGCGGGGAGAACCTCGACGACCTCATCGGGGTGCTCTTCGTCAACGATCTGTTCCGGGCGGGATGGAAGGTGACCGGAACCGACGAGGCCGGCCCGGTGACGGGCGGCACCACGCCCACCAAGCCCGACCCCATCGATATCTCGAGGCGACTCCGCCAACCCTTCCTCGTGCCCGAGTCCCATCTGGTGCTGGACGTCCTGGCCGAGATGCGCCGCCAACGCCGGGCCTTCGCCGTCGTGGTCGACGAGCACGGCGGGGTGGAGGGCGTCCTCACCGTCAAGGACCTCCTCGGTGCCCTGGTCGGGGACCTGCCCGACGAGTTCGACTCCGACGACGAGCCCGACATCGTTCGGGTGGACGGCAGTCGTTGGCTCGTCGACGGCCGGATGAACGTGGACGACGTCGTAGACCGGTTGGACATCAACCTGCCCGAAGGCGAGTACGTGACCCTGGGTGGATTCTTGTTCGACGGGTTCGGTCACATTCCGGTCGAGGGCGAGTCGCTCAACGTCGACGGGTGGGAGCTCCGCGTCACCGAGATGGACAAGCGCCGCATCGCCCGGGTCGTGGCCAGACGGCTCGAGCCGTCACCGCAGCCCAGTGGATCGTCCAATGGCGATGCCGGAGGCCAGCACACCACCGTCGGGTAGCGCTGGCGGGGTACGACACCCCGTCACCGTGGCCACCGGCCCGAAATCCCAGGCCGATGGCTGCTGGCTGGCGGGTCCCCGGGGTCGGGTAGCATCTCGCAGGTCAGGATCGGTATTTCACCCGATCCACCATGACGGGCTGTGGCGCAGCTTGGTTAGCGCGCTGCGTTCGGGACGCAGAGGTCCCCGGTTCAAATCCGGGCAGCCCGACCACGAAACCGCAGTTGAGCCGGGGTCAAGGCCCCGGCTCTCTCGCGTCGTTAGCCCTGTTGCGCACCCTCAGCACCGATGGACCGCCGTCGATCGGCCGACAGTGAGGTCTTTGGTTCCTAGCCACAGGGAACTCTGACATTCCGCACGTGGGTCGATGCTCCGAGCATGGAAGTCCAGCATCTCGGCATGGCGATAGCGCCAGCTACATCGAGTGATGTGGTCCCCACGGAACATGAAACTCATCCTCCGGCGGAAGAAGCTCTCAGGTCCGGGTGACTAACTCTTCAAGGTGGATTGTGCGCCGACAGATTCGACGAGTGGATAGAAGGGCGGACGAGTGTTCAAGGTGACGAGGGGCAGGCGTCCCCTTGCGGCGGCAATCGCATCGGTTGTCGTAGTGGCAGTCTCGGTCTTCTCCGTTCAAGAAGCCCAGGCGGTGACCGCAGTAGCTCCTAGTGCGCCTTCGGCGGTTACGGCCATCGGAGTGAATACGGGTATCTCGGTTTCGTGGACACCATCCACGATCTACAGCGGTTCAGACATCACCCAGTCTGTGGTGACAGCGACGCCCGGTGACGCCACGTGCACGGTTTCGGTTGTCCCTGTCCCCACCGCTCACACTTGTACGGTGCCGGGCCTTATCAACGGCGCGCACTACTCAGTGACCGTTCAGGTGACTAACGCTGCCGGCCTGACAAGCATCGCCACGGCTCCCGTTTCAGCCATTCCTACGACAACTCAGAACTGCACAGTGCGATCGCCTTATGCCAACTTGCAGAACTGTCCTCTCAATGGAGCGACTCTCGGGGAGGACGACCTATCCAACTCGAACCTCACAGGCACTCAACTCGTCGGCTCGGAGTTGGCAGAAACCAACTTCACGAACGCAAATCTCACGAATGTGAACATGACCGTTGCCGACATCAACGACACACATTTCACCGGTGCAAACCTGACCAACGCCAATCTGAACACGACAAACATGGACGGTGTCTCGTCCGGCTCAATCGTTGGTGTGCCGAAGTTGCTGGGCAAGCCATGGACATTTGCCGATGGCTACCTTCTCGGTCCTGACGCTCAGCTACAAGGAGCCGACCTCAGCGGGCTGAACCTGACTGGAGCGAACATCACTGCCTTTCTGTCGAACGCGAACCTGAGTGGAGCCAATCTTACGAACGTCGATTTCAACTGGGCTCAGCTGGATGGATCAAATCTGAGCGGCGCCACCCTGACAGGAGCGAATCTGGCAGGAGCGACCCTCACCGGAGCGAATCTGACCGGTGCCAACCTGGCCGGGGCATCATTGTCTGACGTGACCACGGGCGGTCTGGTCGGCACTCCGTCGTCCCTCCCTGTTGGCTGGCAATTGGTTAGGGGATACCTGGTGGGACCTGGGGCCAACCTTCCCGGCGTGGATCTGAGTGGAACGAACCTCAGCGGGGCAGATCTTGCCGGAGCACGCCTGACGAACGTCAACCTGAGCAATGCCAATCTCAGCGGGGCAACCCTCGCTGGCGCCTACCTGCACGGCTGCAACCTCACTGGGGTGAATCTGAGTGGAGCTTCACTGACGTCGGTTGCAGCCAGTTCGCTGGTTGGCACCGGAACAACGCTTCCAACAGGGTGGAGCCTGCTTGGAGGATTCCTCGTTGGGCCGAGTGCCAATCTGAACAGCGCGAATCTACGGGGGTTCAACCTCAGCCAGTTGAATCTGAGTGGGGCGACGTTCGAAGAAGCCACCCTCACCGGCGCCAACCTTTCTGGAACCAATCTGGCTGGGGCAACGTTGAACTACGTGACCTCAGGTGGGCTCGTCGGCACTCCGACCGCGGTGCCAACGGGGTGGGTGCTTTTCCATGGCTACCTGGTCGGGCCTGATGCCAAACTCGCCGTCGCCAACCTGACCGGCATCGATCTGGCCGGACTCAGTATCTATGGGGCCGATATCGGTGAGGCCAACCTCTCTGGAGCCAATCTCACAGGAACCAATCTCGGCACGGATGACATCGTGGACACGAACCTCCATGGGGCAAACCTCACCGGCGCCAACTTGGGAGCAGCAGATCTCGAAGGCACGGATCTCTCTGGCGCGACGCTGACACATGCCAACTTCTCTGGGGCAACCTTCCAGCCTGCCCTGTCGGGAGGGATGATCGGAGTACCGAACACCTACCCCACGGGCTGGTTTGTCGTGGACGGCTATTGGGTCGGCCCCGGGATGACCGCAGAGAACGCGAACCTTGCGGGCGGCAATCTCGCAGGGGTCAATCTGAGCGGTGCCGACTTGAAGGGTGCAACTCTGACTGATGCCACGCTGACGGGGGCGAACCTCTCAGGTGCCAACCTGAGTGGCTCAACGTTGACGGGAGTGGTGTCAGGCGGCGTCACCGGAATCCCGTCCGCATTGCCAAGCGGCTGGACTCTGGTCGGCGGCTACCTGACGGCTCCAAGTCCGACGCCACCGGCTCCGAAGATACCGGAACTGGTGCAGGCCACGGGAGCCATCGAATCTGCCGGGTCAATGGCGCTGACAGCCAGCTTCGCCGCACCATCAGGATCCGGCGACCTCCTCGTGCTCTCGCTGAGCGAGTACGCAGGTGCAACAAATCACGCGACCTCGGTAACCGACTCGGGTGGGAACACGTGGAAATTGGCGTTGGATGAGAACACCTCCGGGCACAACTCCGATGGAGAGGTCTGGTATTCCACGAACGCACTTCCGGCCAGCGCGGTGACGGTCCACTTCAAGACGGCGGCCACAGCGGCACTGGAGGTCCAGGAATTCTCCGGTGTTGGTGCGACCGCTTCGCTCGATGTGGACGCCGGAACCTCGAACACCGGAGTCGCCGCGACGGCCGGTCCCGTCACTCCGTCTCAGTCAAACGAAGTTGCGGTCGGCTTCGTCGCCGGTCACGGAACAACGGGGGCCATCACCCTCACAAGCGGCGGATTCACCTCCCTGCCCCAACAAACCAGTGTCGTGGCGAGTAGCGATGCGTCAGTGGTAGTCGGCTACCAGGTCGTAGGCACGGGATCCCAGAGTTTCGGGGCATCGTTGACTTCGGCCATGTACTGGGCATCAGGCATAGTGACCTTTACGTCCACCAGCTGATTCTGTCGCGATCCCCCAGCCGTAGCTCTCCGGCCCCCCCGATGTCCCAAGTCGAATTCCCAGCTCACTCCCTATCTGACCAAGCAGCCACCCTGTTGATCGCCCCTATGTTGGCGCTTGGGACGTAGAGGCGTCCGGTTCGAATCCACGCTGCCCGACCACTCATTTATGCAGGACGGCCCGCCCGGGACGGCCCAAGTCCGATGGGGACATCCGCCCGGGGTGGCGACCGGCGTAGATTGCCAGCGGTGACCTTCCGGACCATCCTTCTCGACGTCAGCGAAGGGGTGGCCACCATCACCCTCAACCGTCCCGAGGTCCGCAATGCCTTCGGTGACGGCATGGGCGACGAGCTGGCTGATGCCCTCCGACGCTGTGACGCCGACGACGACGTCCGGGTCGTGGTGCTCACCGGCGCGCCTCCGGCCTTCTGTGTCGGTGCCGACCTGTCCGCTGGCGGCAAGACCTTCGCCCGACGTGACGAACTGGGATTCAGCGCGGCGGCCGTGCCCATGCCGGTGTGGAAGGTTCGCAAACTGGTCATCGCGGCGGTGAACGGCCACGCCGTCGGCGTGGGCTTCACCCTCACCCTCCAGTGCGACATCCGGATCTTTGCGGCCGAGGGAAAATACGGCATCCCTCAGGTCCGCAGGGGCGTGATGGGAGACGCCTACTCGCACTGGACCCTGCCGAGGATCGTCGGGCAGTCGACGGCGGCCGACCTCCTCCTCACCGGGCGCACCTTCGACGGGACCGAGGCCGGCGAACTCGGCGTCTGCAGCCGGGTCCTTCCCGCCGATGAGGTGCTCCCTGCAGCCCTCGAAGTAGCACGTGACGTGGCCGTCAATGCCGCTCCTCTCTCAGTGGCGGCCAGCAAGCAGCTGCTGTGGTCCACCTGGGAGCTCACGGCTGACGAGGCCGAGCGCCGGGAGACCGACCTGCACCATGGCCTCATGGCCCACGATGATGCCCGGGAGGGGGTCGTGGCCTATCTGGAACATCGGCCGCCCAACTGGACCGGGCACCCCCAGGCCTCCCGTGGGCGACCGGATTCCGGCGGAGCGGCCTCGACGAGATGAAGGGATCCCCGATGCCCCGGTAGGGTGCGGTCGGATCGTCGGACGCACGAGAGGGAGAGCACGGATGGACGAGCGAGCAGTGGCGGACTTTCAGTTCGGGGGGCAGGACATCCCGTGGTTGCTCCGGTCGTGGGCCGACTCGCAGCCCGACAAGACCTTCCTCATCTGGGAGCCCCGCCAGGGCACGACCCGCCACTGGACCTATGCGGAGTTCTGGCTCGACGTTCAGCGTGTGGCAGCTGGCCTGGCCGGCCGGGGGGTGACCAAGGGAGACAAGGTCCTCATCCACGCCGAGAACTGCCCCGAGATGGTCGTGGCCTGGTACGCCTGTGCCACCCTGGGAGCGGTCGGCGTCACCACCAACACCCGGTCGGTCCGTGCCGAGCTCGAGTTCTTCATCAGCAAGACCCGCTGTGTCGGCGCCATCACCCAGCCCCAGTTCGCCTCGGTGGTGGCAGATGCCGGACCCGGCCTGCAGTGGATCGTGGTCACCGACGACGAGGACGGCGCCTCCTCCGACCAGGGACAGCCAGATGCCCGGGGCGATCGGTTCGAGACGCTGTTCGGTGATCCGAGCGCAGTGCCCGACCGGGCACCAGACCCGATGGCCCCGGTGGGCATCCTCTTCACGTCGGGCACGACCTCGCAGCCCAAGGCGGTCGTCCATACCCACGCCAACGCCCTGTGGGCCGGTCGCATCGGTCCGGCCAACATCTCGATGGGTGCCGACGACACCTACCTGGTGTTCCTGCCGTTCTTCCACGTCAATGCCCAGAGCTGGTCATTCTGGACCACCCTCGGCGTGGGCGGGACCGTGGTCCTCCAGCCGAAGTTCTCCTCGTCCCGCTTCTGGGAGGTGGTCACCAAGCACCACGTCACCCACCTCTCGCTCATCCCGTTCGTGTACAACGCACTGGCCGGACAGCCGATCCCCGAGCACGATGTGAAGGTCGGGGTGTTCGGCCTCGTCGTGCCCGAGCTCGAGCAGTGGCTGGGCTTCCGGGTCGTCCCCGCCTACGGCATGACCGAGACGGTGATCCACGCCACCAATGACAACCCGGGCCGGATGGTTCCCAAGGGGTCGATGGGTAAGCCCACGCCGGGCTACGAGTTGCTGATCGTCGATCGCGAGACCGGTGAGATCACCAAGGACGGCGAGCCGGGAGAGCTGTGGGTGCGCGGCACCCGGGGCATCCAGATGTTCGCCGAGTACTACGACAACCCCGAGGCCATGGCCAAGAGTTTCACCGACGACGGGTGGTTCAAGACCGGTGATGTCGTCCGCATGGTGGAGGGTGGCAGCTTCGTCTACTGCGACCGCGACGGCGATGTCTTGAAGGTGGGCGGAGAGAACGTCTCGGCCCGGGAGGTGGAAGACGCCTGTCGACAGGTGCCCGGTATCGGTGACGTCGCCGTCGTGGCCCAGACCCACGACATGCTCAACGAGGTCCCGGTGGCCTTCGTCATCCGCGGGCCGGCCGCCGACGCCGACGATCAGCGTCTCGAGCGGGCGATCATCGACCAGTGCGCCTCGGTCCTGGCCGACTTCAAGGTTCCACGAGCTGTCTATTTCGTGGACGAGTTCCCCCGCGCCACGCTGGACAAGGTGGCCAAGAACGTGTTGCGCCAGCAGGCAGACGAATTGCTGGGCACGGCGGCGGGCTGAGGACCTCAAGCGCCGTTGGTCGGGCCGTGCCCGGCTGGGCACGCACCGGGCCGGCGCTCCCCGGACCGTAGGGCCTGCACCCTGTCCGGTCGGTCCGGTCCCGCCGAGACTGGGTCAGACACCAGGTGTCCGACCGCGGCCGGCCGACGACCCCGAGGTTCGGGAGTACCAGAGCACCACACAGAGAGAGTGGCCGTTCCATGATGCCCCACCGCCCGACGCTGTCCGCCAGGTCCATCACGTTCGCTCTGGCCGCGGCAACAGCAGCAACAGTGGCGACGCTGATACTCGTGGCGGTCGGGGCCCTGCCCGCCGGAGCGGCGGCGGTGGCCGTGGTGGCCTCCGGATCGGGGGCGGCGAGTCCGGTTGCCTCCGGGCCCACGCCGGCTCCGGCCCCCGTCGCCTCGTTCACCGTCGTGCCAGCCCCAGCCGGGTCGCCCTCCCGCTTCGACGCATCCGCGTCCACGACCGCCCTCGGGACCATCACCAACTTCGATTGGGTGTTCGGTGACGGTGCCAGTGCACCCACCAACGCTGGCGCCACCATCACCCACGCGTATGCCACCTCCGGTCCGTTCACCGCCTCCCTGACCGTGACCGACAGCGCCGGGTCCACCGCCACGACCACGCTCACCCTGCCGGCGAGCGTACCGGTCGTCCCCACCACGACCACGCCGGTCCCGGCCACTCCCCCCGTCGCGTCCACCACGCCACCCACCGGGGCCGCGGTCCCGGCCACTGCGAGGGCGGCAGCCGTACCCGGCATCCTGGACTTCGCCGGCTACCCGTGGACCGTGAGGAGCTCGACCTCGCCGATCGGGCCGGGCCCCAACCTGTTCGACGCCAAGGGACCCTTCGTCGATGCCTCGGGTGCACTCCACCTGCGGATCGTGAAGACCCCGGCCGGCTGGCAGTCCTCCGAAGTCATCCTCAACCCGTCCTTCGGCTACGGCACCTACCGGTGGGCACTGCAGGGCCCGGTGGCATCCCTCGATCCGAACGTCGTACTGGGACTGGTCATCTACGACGACTCGACGACGGCGCCGTTCAATCGGGAGCTCGACTTCGAGGCATCGCTGTTCACGTTCCTCACCGGGCCGACGAACGCCCAGTACGTGGTGCAGCCGTACTACTCGCCCGGCAACCTCCAACGGATCACCCTCCCCAAGGCCGCCGTGACCATCGTGTCGTTGACCTGGACCCCCGGCAGCGTGGCCTTCACAGGGGAGACCGTCAAGGGCAACGGCAAGGCGACGGCCCTCCAGTCCTGGACGAACACCTCGTCGTCGGTGCCCGACCTCGGCACCCAGCGGGTGCACATGAACCTCTGGCTGAACCAGGGCTTCGCCCCGGAGGACGGCAGGCCCGTGACCATCAAGGTGACCGGTTTCCAGTTCAGCCCCGCCCCCTGAGCGAGCCAGCCCCGACGAGGGCCGGAGTGGCCCCCGGGTCGGGGCGGCCTCGGCCGGTCTCAGCCCACCCCCGGTAGGATCGTCACGGCCGACTAGTCGGCCGTGACCGGGACGAGAGGGGTGAGGCGATGTCGCAGAGCTACGAGGAGGCCCACGCCCAGGTCACCGGACCGGGTTCGATGTTCGAGCTGGTCGACGAGCGCGTCAACGGCATCGACTACCGCCTGTTCAAGTACGCCCCGCCCACGCTTGGGCACCTCTTTGCCGGCGCCCGAGGGGACGAGGGGACGTTCCTCGTCTACGAGGATGAGCGCTGGACCTTCGACGAGACGATGCGCCACGTGGACGCGCTGGCGCATGCTCTCGTCCACACCTACGGGATCAGCAAGGGCGACCGGGTGGGGATCGCCATGCGCAACCTGCCCGAGTGGATCGTGTCCTTCGCCGCCATCTTGTCCGTCGGAGCGGTATCGGTCTCACTCAACGCCTGGTGGACCGAGGCCGAGTTCGACTACGCCATCGAGGACTCCGGGCTGTCGCTGCTCATCGCCGACCAGGAGAGGATCGAACGGGCCCACCAACCGGCCCGTGACCGGCAGGTCCCCCTCCTCGTCGTCCGCTCCGACCAGATGGAGCCCGAGCCCACCGGCGTCCAGCGCTACGGGGATGTGGTCACTCTGGGCAATCCCATGCCCGTCGTCGAGGTCGGCCCCGACGACGACGCCACCATCCTCTACACCTCGGGCACCACGGGATTCCCGAAGGGGGCGGTCTCGACCCACCGGGCCATCGTCCAGGCACTGATGGCCTTCGGGGCCCGGGCCACCATCCAGACGGCCCAGAAGGGCGAGGATGTCCTCGGTGGCGGGGGGTTCGCCCCTTGTTTCATTCTCATCGTGCCGTTGTTCCACGTGACCGGCTGCATCCCGGTCATGCTCTCCTGCTTCGGGATGAAGCTGAAGCTGGTGATCATGCACCGCTGGGACCCCGAAACCGCACTCCGCCTCATCGAGGCCGAGCGGGTCACCGCCTTCGTCGGTGTGCCCACCCAGAGCTGGGACCTGCTCGAGAGCCCGGCGTTCGCCAAGTACGACACGTCGTCACTGGCCACAGTCGGTGGTGGCGGCGCCCCGGCCCCCGTCAAACTGGTCGACCGGGTCGAGAAGGGGTTCTCGAGGGGCCGACCCAACATCGGCTACGGCATGACCGAGACCAACGCCTTCGGGCCGGGCAACGCCGGAGACGACTACGTGAGCCATCCGACCTCCACCGGGCGGGCCCAGACCCTTGTGATGGATGTGGAGATCCGCGACGAGCAGGGGAACGCGGTGCCGGTCGGGAGCCGGGGCGAGATCTGGATGAAGGGCCCCAACATCATCCGGGGCTACTGGAACAAGCCGGACGAGACGGCCGCGACCATCGTCGACGGCTGGCTGGCATCGGGCGACTTGGGCCGGATCGACGAGGAAGGCTTCCTCTACATCGAGGACCGGGCCAAGGACATGGTCCTTCGGGCCGGCGAGAACGTCTACTGCGCCGAGGTGGAGAGCGCCGTCTACGACCACCCCAGTGTCTACGAGGCGGCCGTGTTCGGCGTCCCCCACGAGCGGTTGGGCGAAGAGGTCGCCTGCGTCATCCAGCTGAAGGGTGGTGCCGCTCTCAGCGCCGACGAACTCCGGGACTTCCTGGGCGATCGCCTGGCAGCATTCAAGATCCCCAGTCGGATCGTGTTCACCGAAGAACGACTGCCCCGCAACCCATCGGGCAAGATCCTGAAGCGGGAGCTTCGCGAGCGCTTTATCGGCCCCGACCAGTAGCCGGGGCCAAGCCGACCGTCCCGGCTGTTCTAGTTTCATGGCGGGTTCGCTCAGTCCCGCGTCGTCGATCACCCCTCGAGGAGCACCATGACCTACTGCCTGGCCTTACGGCTCCACGAGGGGATCGTCTTCTTGGCCGACACCCGCACCAATGCCGGTGTCGACAACGTCAGCACCTATCGCAAGCTCCATCTGTTCCAGCCCGCCCCGGACAAGGTGTTCGTCATCGAGTCGGCCGGCAGCTTGGCCACCACCCAGGAGGTGCTGGACCGGGTGGCCCGAGACCTCGGCGCCGGCGATGCCGGCGAGAGCCTGGCCTCGGTCGACCACCTCTTCGAGGCTGCGCTGTACCTGGGCCGCCTCAGCCGCGAGGTCGCAGCCGAGCACCGTCAGGCACTGGCCGAGGTGGGCGCTGACGGCACGGCCACCTTCATCCTGGGTGGACAGGTGGGCCACGAGCCTCCCGACATCCTGCTGGTGTATCCCGAGGGCAACTACATCCGGGCCTCCGACGAGCGCCCGTTCCTGCAGATCGGGGAGTCCAAGTACGGCAAATACATGTTGGAGCTGGCCGTCGAGGCCAAGGTTGACATCGACACGGCCACCTCGATCGCGTTGGGATCGATGATGAGCACCGCCCGGGCCAATCTCTCGGTCGGACCTCCCTACGACGGCTGCATCTACCTCAACGGCTCGTTCAGCCCGATGGAGTTCCGCATCGACGGTGACTCCCCCCTCCTGACCAGGTTGCGGGAGGCCTGGGAGCGCCAGCTGTTGAACGCCATCGCCGAGATACAGGTCATCTCGCAGAACGACCCGACCTTCGATCTGCCGGTCGACGGGACCCCTACGACCTAGGCACAGGCACCAGGGGCTTGGAGGCGAAGATGTTGAGCCCGAGCTTCTCGGAGATGTGGCGGGTCACCAGCTGGCCCCGCACGCTGTTGCCGGCGGGGTCGAGGCGGGGCGAGAAGGTGCCAAGCCCACCCTTGCCCGGGGAGATGGTCACGATGCCCCCACTCACACCGCTCTTGCCAGGCAGTCCCACCTCGTAGAGCCAGTCGCCGGAGTGCTCGTAGAGACCGGCCGTGGCCATGGCGGCCAGGACGTGCTTGCAGTTGAACGACTCGATGACCTGCTCGCCGGTCACCGGGTTGACGCCGCCGTCGGCCAAGGTGGCGCCCATCACCGCCAGGTCGTGGGCGCTCACCAGGAGCGAGCACTGCCGGGTGTACAGATCGGTGGTCTCGTCGGGGTCGGCATAGAGCCGCTCGTAGCTCTGCAGCAGATGGGCGATGCCCTGGTTGCGCAGATTGGTTGCCGACTCTGACGCGTACACCCCGGGGTCGAGCTCGAGTGGGCGGCCGGCGAACTTCGAGAGCCCCAGGCGGATGAACTCCCACCGCTCCTCGACGGTGGAGCCGGGCACGAGACTGGTTGTCGCCATTGCCCCGGCGTTGACCATGGGGTTCATGGTGCGCTCCTCGTTCAGCTCGATGGCCATCACCGAGTTGAAGGCCAGGCCGGTGGCGTTGACGCCGAGCTTGTGATGGGCCTGCTCGTGGCCCACCGCCTCACACACCAGGGCGAAGACGAAGGCCTTGGAGATGCTCTGGATCGAGAAGGGGTGGAGGCAGTCCCCGACGGAGAACGACCGGCCACCGACGCCGACGATGGAGATCCCGAACAGCGTGGGGTCGGCCTCGGCCAGCGCCGGGATGTAGTCGGCCACCGCCCCGTCGTCGTTCGGGCCGTAGAGGTCGAACACCTCGTCGAGCAGCTCCTCGATCACGTCTTCGGTCGGGAGCTCCCCGGTCGACACCGCCGATGTGGTGGTGGTCTCGTGGAACGGCAGGGGGATGTGCACTGCGTCGGTCCTCCCTCGCTGGGCTCACGGGGAGACTAGCCAGCGGATCGGCGGGGCCGGGCAGACAGGTCTCACCTCAGTGGATTCGGCCTGGAGTCCATGGTCACCCCTGTGGCCGACCTGCCACCTCCTCCAGTTTGCGTGGCCCAGCTGGGCGCGGATCGCTGCCTTCAGGCGTCAAACAACGCCTTCAACTGGGAGGACTCCTCTGCACACGGCGGGCTCGGACGTGGTGAAGGTGTCCGGTGACGCCTCCCTAGGACCACAGATATCGCTGATATGGACACGCTGGGTGACCATCCTGTGGACCTGGTCCAAGAACTTGTTGGGGTGCCTAGCGGTACGTGATCCACATGGGTACCCTCGGAAACAGGGCAGGAATCAGGCGCCGATTCTGGCGAGACGGGGCAAGCAATGGTGGCGAAGCGACTGGCGACCGTGGTCGTCCTCAGTGTTCTCGGAATGGTCCCGCTAGTGGCGGCCACCCCGGCCGGAGCCGTGGACAACCCGGTGTCGGTGACGCCCTACAGCGGCTTCAATGCCCTGTTGACCCGCGCTCCCTATGTGACCGACCTCACCCAGACGTCCGCCGACGTGACCTGGGCCACCGGGCCATCCGCCTCGGCGGCCGGCAGCCTCGAGTGGGGACCCACCGGGAACTGCACGGCGAACACCACCGCTGTGCCGTCCACCCTGCCCACCTTGGTCCCGGCGTCGGGATCGCCGGCCAGTGCCACCGGACGGCAGTTCACCGTCAACTCGACAAGCGAGTTCCAGTCCACGGTGACCCTGACCGGGCTCTCACCCGACACCACCTACTGCTACCGGCCCCAGGCCACAGGGGGCGTCGACCTGCTCGGCACCAACAACTCCCCGACGTTCACCACGCTCAACGCCGTCGGCAGCTCGGCGTCCTTCTCGTTCGACGTGGTCGGCGACCTGGGTGAGACCAACTACTCCCAGGGTGTCGACTTCCCCAACTTCCTCAACACGGATCAGGCTGCGATCGACTCACTCATCGGCTCGTCGGGGGCCCGCTTCGTCCTGACCGCCGGCGACGTGGCCTACAGCGGCGGCACCCAAGCCAACTACGGCGACCTCCAGCAGACTGGTTCCGAGGTCAGCGACATGTTCGGGCCGTCCTACTGGCCCGAGACCGGTGGCCTGCCCGTCTTCGCCGGTGATGGGAACCACGGCCAGAACGTGGACGGGCTCCGGATCTGGCCCGAATCGGCCACGGCCTCAGCATCCGGCGGCACCTACGCGTTCGACTCCTACCCTGCCCTTCCGGCCGACGGCACCAGCGCCGGTACGTTCCCCGACGGTTGGTACGCCTTCTCGATCGGTGACACCCGCATCTACGTACTTGACGCCGCCTGGGGGGACAACAGCACCGGTACGGCCAGCGGGGGGCTCTGCGGAGCCCAGGCCGCGGACTGCACCCAGTACCAGGTCGACTACGACGAGCACTGGACGCCGAGCTCCCCCGAGTACCAGTGGCTGGCGGCCGATCTGGCCAGCCATCCCGGTGGGGCCAAGATGGCGGTGTTCCACTATCCGATCCGGTCCGACAACCCCTCTCAGCCGAGCGACATCTACCTCCAGAACAGCCCGGCCAACCCCAACGCATCCACCAGCCTCGAGGCCCTTCTGGCCGGCAACGGGGTGTCCATCGCCTTCAACGGCCATGCCCACACCTACCAGCGGATCACCCCGCGCACGGCCGGCCAGATCACCAACTACGTCACCGGCGGTGGCGGCGGGGTACTGGAGCCGGTCAGCGGCGGATCGACTTGCACCGGTCTGCTCGCCACCGAGGACATCTACGCCCTGGGCTGGAGCCCCTCGTCGGGCAACGGCTCCTCATGTGGCCCGGGGACCGCCACACCGGGGTCGGCAGCCGATGTCTACAACTTCTTGAAGGTCACCGTCACCGGGACCACCATCGTGGTCGACCCGATCAACGCGGCAGGCAACACCTTCGACGAGCACACCTACACCACGACCACCAACACAGCGACACCGTCGACGCCGGGCAACGTCACCGCCGAGGCCACGTCATCGTCGTCCATCCAGGTCGACTGGAATGCTTCCACCGAGACCGGCGGCTCCATCACGTCCTACAAGATCTCACGGAACGGTACAGCCCTGGCCACCGTGCCCGACACCTTCTACACCGACAACACCGCCGCTCCGGGCACCCAGTACACCTACACCGTGACCGCCACCGACAACACGGGCCACACGTCGGCGGCAGGCAGCTCGAACAAGGTGGCCACACCCTCGGTACCGGGCAATGTGGTGGCCACAGCCACGTCGTCCACCTCGGTCCAGATCGGTTGGACCGCCTCCTCAGAGAAGGGCGGCACCATCGGCTCCTATGAGGTGTTCCGGAACGGCTCCCTGCTCGACACCGTGCCCGACACGCCCTACCTGGACATCACCGCCCAACCCGGGACGACGTACACGTACACGGTCATCGCCCTCGACGGCATCGGTGCCTCGTCGACCCCGGCCAACTCGAACGCGGTGACCACCCCGGGCATGGTGACCCTGCCGTTCACCGGCACGCCCAAGCCTGGCTGCATGTCCCACCTGCCTGCCGGATCGGTGGTCGGGTCCGCCGCCCTGGCCAACGGCAGCGGCTACTACGAGGTCGACGCGGTGGGTGACGTCGCCGCCTTCGGTGCCGCTGTCTGTTTCGGGTCCGAGACCGGCACCCACCTCAACAAGCCCATCGTCGGGATGGCCGTCGACCGAGCCACCGGTGGCTACTGGCTGGTGGCGACGGACGGCGGCATCTTCACCTTCAACGCCCCGTTTCACGGCTCCACGGGCGGGAAGCGACTCAATCAGCCCATCGTGGGGATGACCGCCACCCTCGACGGTTCGGGGTACTGGTTCGTGGCGGCCGACGGCGGGGTGTTCTCCTTCAACGCGCCGTTCTACGGGTCAGCGGGGAGCGAACGGCTCAACAGACCCATCGTAGGCATGGCCCTCGATCCGGCCACCGGTGGCTACTGGCTGGTGGCGACGGACGGCGGAGTGTTCTCCTACCATGCACCCTTCCTCGGGTCGACGGGCGCTGAGCTGCTCAACAAACCCATCGTGGCCATGGCACCGCTCTCGACCGGCGCCGGCTACCGGCTCATTGCATCGGACGGGGGGGTGTTTGCCTTCCGTGCCCCGTTCTACGGGTCGACCGGGGGCATCCACCTCAACCGACCGGTCATCGCCGGCCTCGACGACGGCGCCGGGGACGGCTACTGGCTGATCGCGTCGGACGGCGGGGTGTTCACCTTCCGCGCCCCATTCCTCGGTTCAGCCGCCTGAGCCACCCCGGGGCCGGCAGGGTCAACTCCGCTGGACCATAAGGTGGCCGGCATGAAGCTCGCCATCCACTTCCCCAACTTCACGCTTCCGGGCGGACCCGAAGCACTGGCCCCGACTCTCATCGCCACGGCCCGTGCCGCCGAGTCCGGAGGCTGTGCCACCTTCACGGTCATGGACCACTGGTTCCAGATGGAGCAGTTGGCCACCTCGCAGGACCCCATGCTCGAGGGCTACACCTCGCTGGGGTTCGTGGCCGGCCAGACCAGCGGGGTCTCCCTCGGGACCCTGGTCACCGGGGTGACCTACCGGCACCCCGGGCTGCTAGCCAAGGTGGCCACCACCCTCGACATCCTGTCCGAGGGACGGGCCTTCCTCGGAATCGGAGCGGCCTGGTATGAGCGAGAGCACCGGGGCCTCGGCGTTCCCTTCCCGCCACTCAGTGAGCGGTTCGAGCGGCTGGAGGAAGCCTTGCAGATCTGTCGCCAGATGTGGAGCGACGACGACGGCCCCTACGAGGGGAAGTACTACCAGCTCGCCGAGACCATCTGCTCCCCCCGCCCGATCCAGCGGCCGGCCCCCCGCATCCTGATCGGAGGCTCCGGCGAGCACAAGACCCTGAAGCTGGTTGCCCGCTACGCCGACGCATGCAACCTCTTCGCCCCCGATCCGGCCTTCGTGGCCCGCAAGCTGGAGGTGCTGGACCGGCACTGTGCCGATGAAGACCGCGACCCGGCCGACATCGAGCGAACCATCATCTGGGGCTCGGACGCCCTTGCTGACCCAGATGGCTTCGTGTCGGCCATGGCCGACTACGCCGCGATGGGCATCGCCCAGGTGTGGGTGAGCCCGCCCGGCCCGGACCCGGTGTCGTGGGTAACCCAGCTCACCGAACAGGTCGGAGCGACCCTCGAGGCCCTCTGACCCCGGCACCCACGGGGCCGGCCGGCCCCGGCAGTCAGGTAGCTGAGGTGACCACGGCCTTCCGGAAGGGCTGGCCCGTCGCCACCATGCCCAGTGCCTCGTCGAACGACACCGCCGGACTCCACAGCCATCCCTGGCCGTACTCGCAGCCCGAGGCGGCCAGCTGCTCCAACTGGGACCCTTCTTCGATCCCCTCGGCGATGGTACGCACCCCGAGGCCGCGGGCCAGGGCCAAGACGCACGAGACGATCACGGCATCCTCGGTGCGCTCGCTCATGCCGGCCACGAAGCCGCTGTCGATCTTCAGGTAGTCCAGCGGGAACTGGTGGAGGCGACTCAGCGAGGAGTAGCCGGTCCCGAAGTCGTCGATGGCGATCTCGACACCGGTCTCCTTCAGCTTCCATAGGGCGGCGGCCGCAATGTCGGCCTCGATCAGGATGGTCTCGGTCACCTCGATGCAGATCTGGTCACCGGTGACACCGAATTGCTCGAAGACACCCCGGACCATGTCGGGGAAGCTGGGGTCGGCCAGCTGGTCGCCCGAGACGTTGACGGCCACCTTGGGCGCTCGGTCGGGCGCGGCCTCCGCCCACGCCCTGACGGCCCGACACGAGTCCTCGAGCACCTGTCGGCCGAGCTGGCCGATCAGGCCCCACTCCTCGGCCACCGGGATGAACTCACTGGGCGGGATCATGCCCCGCTGAGGGTCGGGCCACCGGGCCAGGGCCTCGAATCCGACGAGCGCCCCCGTAACCAAATTGATCTCGGGCTGGAACAGCGTCTGGATCTGACCGCCGTCGAGGGCGGCCTTCAATTGCAGTCCCAGCTCGCGCCGGCGCCGCACCTGGTTGTGCAGGTCGTCGTCGAACAATTCGACCCGACCCTTTCCCGACTGCTTGGCCGAGTACATGGCGATGTCGGCGTTGCGGAGCAGGCCATCGGCCCGGGAGTCCGGGCCGGATACGGCGATCCCGATGCTGGCCGCAACCGTCATCGGCTCTCCCCCGACCTCGAAGGACTCGGCCAACCGCTCGAGGATGCTGTCGGCGACCTCGTAACCCTCCTCGGCCCCGGCCAGCTCATCACAGCACACCACGAACTCGTCCCCGCCCAGTCGGGCCACCACGTCACCCCGACGCATGGCCTGGGAGATGGTGGTACCGACGTGGTGGAGCACGCGGTCGCCGGCGTCCTTGCCAATCCGGTCGTTGATGGTCTTGAACTCGTCGAGGTCGATGGACAGGACAGCGATGTGCTTGCCGTCACGGGCCGCCCGAGCCAGTGAGATCTCCAGGTTCTCCACGAACAGCCGGCGGTTGGGCAGTCCCGTGAGCTGGTCGTGGAGGGCCTGAAAGGCCAGGCTCTCCTCCAGGTGACGGCGCTCGCTGACGTCGGTCGAGGTGCCCATGATGCCGCACAGGCCGATCTCGTCATCGACCATGTGCTCGAGGGCCATGTGCACAGGGAGGTGGGTCCCATCGGCCCGGGTGGCCTCGTAATCGCCCTCCCATCGACCGGCGGTCTGCAGGGACCGGACCATCTCCTCGGACAGCGGCCCATCCGGGGCGATGTGGAGCTCGGCGATCCGGCGACCCATCGCCTGGTCGTGGCTGAACCCGTACATGGCGGTGGCCCGCTCGTTCCAGTAGACAACGACGCCCCGGTCGTCGGTGACGGTCACGGCGTCGGGACGGCACTGCAACAGACGCGTCTCGATACGGCGGGCAATCTGATTGACGTAGCCCTCAGTGACATCGCAGCCGGTGACCGCCACCGCCCCCACCTTCGGGTCGTCAAGCATGTTCACGATGGCGATGTCCAGCTTGTGCCGGAAGCCGTTCCCGTCCACCACCCGGATCTCGATCTGCTCGTCACGGCCGGGAGCCGCGGCTACCCGCTGCACCGCTGCCGTGGTCCGCTCCAAGTCGCCGGGTTCAACGGTGCGGAAGCCGTCCAGGCCGATCAGGTCATGGCCGTCGAGGCCCAGGACCTGGGCGGTGGCTTCGGAGACATAGCGCACCACGCCGTTCGGCTCGAACAGAGCGAAGATGGGCGCCGACTCGTCGAACACGCTGTGCATGAGGGCCTGGCCCCTCCGGATCTCGTGCTCGGCGCCCTTCAGCCCGGTGATGTCGAGATGGGTGAGGACCGCGCCACCACCCAGCTCGCCGATGGGGGTGACCCGGAGGCTGAACCACTGGTGACGGGTCGGTGAGTGGCAGGGGTAGTCGATGGCGAAGGAGTCGACCTCCCCATAGAGGACCTGGCGGATACCGGCCGCCGTCGCCGCCGCGCCGTCGGCGTCGTCGCCCACCGCCTGGTCACAGATCGTCAGGTAGTTGACCCCCACCCCGATGCACTGGGCCTGGACGCCGAAGGTGGCACCGGCGGTGCTCCAGGCGCGGTTGAACGCCGAGATCCGGCCGTTGCCGTCGAGGGCCACTGTGGGGGCATCGATGGTGTCGAGGATGGCGGCGGCGGCGACCGACCGGGCCCGGCCCCGATCGCTGGTCCGACGCCTACGGGTGGCATCCAGCAGGGACTGGCGCAGCTTGGACGGGGTCAGCGACGCCTTCAGGGCGTACTCGTCGGCCCCTTGGGCCATCGCCGCGAAGACGAGGGCGTCGGCCGCTCCTCCGGTCAGGACCACGACAGCGGCATCGGGAACGGCTGCCACCAGCACCGCCACCGATTCCAGGCCGGCCGCGTCGGGCAGGGAGAGGTCGAGCAGGATGCAGTCCGGCACCGCTGCGGTCAGGGCTCGCCGGGCTTCGGACAGCGATCCGACGGTGCGTACACCCTCGGCGGGGATGCCGATGTCGGCCAACAAGTGGGTGACCGTGGAGCGGAGGGTGGGACTGGCCACCACGACCAAGACCTGTTCGGGCAGGGACGCCACACGATGGGCCCGATCCGCAAGGTCCTGCGGATGCCCAATCGTCACACTTGCTCTGTCGACAGTGTTGGCGGGCAACTGGAGGCCGGATCGGCCCCAGACGACAAGAATCCGGGGCCGTCGTGCCTGGCCAAGTGCCGTTTGGGGGTGCTCGACGGGCATGGATAGACGATGGTGCTGCCGCGAGCAGGGCGCCAGTGGGTACCCTCGGTCGGGAACAGGGCGGCAGGCGCCCCGGGTCGGGAAGCAGGAGCAGTGGCCGAGTACACCATCCTCAAGCCTCCACCGAAGAAGCACGGGCTGGCCTGGCTGGCCCTGGGCGTGGCCGTCGTGGTGGTGGCGGTCGGCGTCGGCGCCTTCGTCGCCGGCCGGCACACCAGCACGCCCTCGGCCAGCCACGCCGGCTCAGCGGGCGGAGGCGCCACCACCACGGTGCCGGTGGTCAAGGCCCTGGCGGTGGCATCCACCACGCCCGCGGCAGGGGCGGTCGACGTACCGTCCGACCAGGCGGTGACCGTGACCTTGTCGGCACCGCTCAAGGGAGCACCAGTTCAACCCACCTTCAACCCTCCCGTCGCCGGAACGTGGCACCAGGCCAGCCCCACCAGCCTGACATTCACGGCCACGGCTCCCTTCGTGCCCACGACCGCCGAGACCCTGACGATCCCGGCCGGGGCCGATGGGCCCCGCAGCAAGCATGGCGCCGTGCTGGCGGCCCCGGTAACCGTCAACTTCACCGTGGCCCAGGCCAGCACCGAACGCCTGCAGCAACTGTTGGCACAGCTCGGCTACCTGCCGCTGGCCTTCACCCCGGCAGCACCCCTCGCCTCGCCGGCTGCGGCTGCCACGGCCCAGGACGGCAACTTCAGCTGGCGGTGGCCCAACGCCCCCACCTCGTTGTCTTCGCTGTGGACCGAGGGTTCGGAGAATGTCATCACCAAGGGCGCCCTCATGAGCTTCGAGAACCAGAGCGGGCTCACCGTGGACGGCCTGGCCGGCAGGCAGGTGTGGACCACCCTGCTGGCCGACGTGTCCGCCAACAAGATGGATGCCAACCCCTATACCTACGTCTTCGTGTCCAAGCAGCTCCCCGAGGCCCTCACCCTCTTCGAGAACGGCACCCCCACCCTGGTCAATATCCCGGTGAACACCGGGGCCCCCGGCGCGGACACGGCGGCCGGCACCTTCCCGGTGTTCGAGCACGTCGTCAGCTCCCGCATGCAGGGCACCAACCCGGACGGCTCGAAGTACGACGACCCCGACGTCCCCTGGGCCAGCTACTTCAACGGGGGTGATGCCCTCCACGGTTTCGTGCGCGCCACCTACGGCTCCTACCAGAGCAACGGCTGCGTGGAGATGGCCATCGCCGACGCGGCCAAGGTGTGGCCGTTGACCCCGATCGGGACGCTGGTGACCGTGGTCGGCCCCACCTCGTAACTGGCGATCCGCCACAGCCCGTAGGATCTCGCCCAGGGCGACCACATCGCCGCACGACGACGCAAGAGGAGTGTGCCGTGGACATGGAGTACCGCCGGCTGGGGAAGTCAGGCCTGAAGGTCAGTGTGCTGTCGTTCGGCTCGTGGGTCACCTTTGGGCCACAGCTGGCCGGGAGCCTGGCTGAGGATTGTCTGGGTGCGGCCTACGACGCCGGTGTGAACTTCTTCGACAACGCCGAGGCCTACTCGGCCGGGGAGTCGGAGCGGATCATGGGCGAGGCCATCGCCGTCCTGGGCTGGCCACGGCACACCTACGTGATCTCCACCAAGCTGTTCTGGGGCATCCACCAGAACGTCAACATGCGCAACACGCTCAACCGCAAGTACCTGATGCAGGCCATCGACGGTTCGCTGGAGCGGTTCGGCCTGGACTTCGTCGACCTGGTCTACTGCCACCGTCCCGACCCGGAGACGCCGGTGGAGGAGACCGTATGGGCCATGTCCGACATCATCACCAGCGGAAAAGCCCTCTACTGGGGCACCTCGGAGTGGTCGGCGGCGGAGGTGCGGGAGGCCTGGGACATCGCCGACCGTCACAACCTCCACAAGCCGGTGGTGGAACAGCCCCAGTACAACCTCTTGTGGCGGGATCGGGTCGAAAAGGAGTACTCGCCGCTCTATGACGGGATCGGCCTCGGACTCACCACCTGGAGTCCGCTCGCCTCGGGCCTCCTCACTGGCAAGTATCTCGACGGGATCCCCGAGGGCTCGCGAGCAACCCTCCCCGGCTACGAGTGGCTCACCGGGATGCTGACCGACCCGGGCCGCAGCGAGAAGGTCCGCTCCTTGGCGTCTATCGCCGAGGAGCTCGACTGCACGCTGGCCCAGCTGTCCATCGCCTGGTGCGCCAAGAATCCGCACGTCTCCTCGGTGATCACCGGCGCCAGCAAGGTGGAGCAGGTCCACGAGAACCTGGCGGCCCTCGACGTGTTGGCCAAGCTGACCGACGACGTCCTGGCCCGCATCGACGCCGTCACTCTCTTTTGACCTCAGGTTCCTGATCGACAGGACCCGACGCGGCGTCCTCCACCAGCACTTCGGTATGGCCACGGCGCCAGACCGCCCATCGGTGGTTGGGCGCCCGGGCCCGGTCCAGATTGGCCAGCTCGAGGACCCGCTGATTGACCGAGTAGGCCAGGTACAGGGTGAACACCGCAGCCGGGATCTCGACCAGGACCGCCAACACCAGGGCTTCCAGGAACTGGTTGCGTCCTGAGGACGTGGTCACATCGAACCAGGCGTCCACCAACAAGAGCACCGAGGTGGCGGTGGCCGGGAACTGGACCCGCGGATCGAAGCGGAAGGCCAGGTAGGCGGTCCGGGTGATGGCGAACACCAAGAGCAGGTCGAACCCGACCCAGGCCGCCCGGTAGTGGCGGTCGTACTGGCGGCGGGGCAACGTGACCGCCAGGTAGACGATCCACGGCATGAGGGCGACGGCCGCCGCCGTGTAGAGCCAGGCCATGCGTCGGGCCCGCCGCCGTCCCGCCGACCGATCCGGGTCCTCGGCCTCGGGCGTCAGCTCGTCGGGCACTGCACCAGCGTAGGGCCGGCGCTCAGGGGTTGAGCGTCCGGCGCGTCTCGTCCACCAGGGAGCTGCGCTCGAGAGCCGCCACGATCAGTGAGTCCTGGGTGGCGACCCCGACGGTCGTCGGAATCCGGTGCCAACCCCCGTCGGCGTCGAGCGACCACGACTGGGTGTCGTCAGCCAGGTTGAGCTCGAGGATCTCCTCCAGAGAGACGACGGCGTCGGGGTCGGCCACCGGGATCATGGCCTCGACCCGCCGATCGAGGTTGCGGCGGCGCAGGTCGGCCGAGCCGATGTAATAGCTGGCCGGTCGGCCGTTGGCGCCGCCGAACCGAAGGATCCGAGAGTGCTCGAGGAACCGGCCGACGATGGACCGGACCTTGATGGTCTCCGACAGCCCGGGCACGCCGGGCCGGAGGCAGCAGATGCCCCGGATGATCAGGTCGATGGGCACCCCGGCCTGGGAGGCCCGGTAGAGGGCGTCCATGACCGCCACGTCATCCAGACCGTTGACCTTGATCACGATGCGCCCGTCGGGTCCGGCCAGGGACTCCTCGTCGATGCAGTCGATGACCCGGTCGCGGATGCCGCCCGGGGACGTGACCAGCTCTTGATAGTGGGGAGGTTGGCTGAAGCCGGTGATGTAGTTGAAGAAGCGGGTGACGTCGGCACCCAGTTCGGGGCGGGAGGACAGGACCCCGAGGTCCTCGTAGATGCGTGCGGTCTTGGGGTTGTAGTTGCCCGTACCGACATGGCAGTAGAGACGGACTGTGCCACCCTCCTGGCGGACCACCAGGGTGGTCTTGGCGTGGGTCTTCAGCCCCATGAGGCCGTAGATGACGTGGGCGCCCGCCTCCTCCAGCGCTCGGGCCCAGCCGATGTTGGCCTCCTCGTCGAACCGGGCGGTCACCTCGACCAGTACGGCGACCTGTTTGCCGTGCTCGGCGGCACGGACCAGGGCGGCGACCACCGGGCTGTCACCCGAGGTCCGGTAGAGGCACTGCTTGATGGCCAGCACGTGGGGATCGTCAGCCGCCTCGTTCATCAGCTCCTCCACCGAGGCGGAGAACGAGTCATAGGGGTGGTGGACCAGGACGTCCTGACGGTCGAGCACCGAGAAGATGGAAGCATCCTCCTCCCGCTCCACGGTGGTGAGTGCTTGGGGGATGAGGGGGGTCCAGGGCTCGTCATGGAGCTCGGGACGGTCGAGCGCATGAATGGCCCAGAGGCAGTCCAGGCCGAGCGGCCCGGCGAACCGGTAGACGTCGTCCGGACCCAGTCCCAACTCCTCGGTGAGGCGGGCCACCGGGCCCTCGGAGGTCTTCGAGTCGATCTCGAGCCGGACCACCGGGAGGAACCGTCTGCGCCGTAGCTCCTCCTGCAGTGCCAAGAGCAGGTCGTCGGCTGCGTCGTCATCGAGGGCCAGGTCGGCATCGCGGGTGACCCGGAAGATGCACGGCTGTCCCACGTCCATGCCGGGGAAGAGGGCGTCGATGAAGGCCACGAGGATCTGTTCCAGCGGGATGAAGCGGTCTCCGCCGGGGAGGGGCAGCAGGCGGTCCACGTTGGGCGGAACCTTGACCCGGGCGAAGCGGACCGTGCCGTCCTTGCGGTTGCGCACCTCGACGCCGACATTGAGCGACAGGTTGGAGATGTAGGGGAACGGGTGGCTGGGGTCGACGGTCAACGGGGTCACCACGGGCAGGATGAGGCGGTCGAACACCTCTTGGAGGTAGGACCGGTCGGCGGCCCCGAAGGTGTCCCAGTCGCAGAGCTCGATCCCCTCTTTGCCGAGCGCCGGCCCGAGGTCATTGATCAGCAGCATCTCCTGGCGGCGGACCATGCGCTCGAGCGATGCCCGGACGTCCCGCAGAAGCTGGTCGGGCGTGCTCCCGTTGAGGGCCAGGCTCTTGATGCCGGCGACCACCTGGCGGCGCAGGCCGGCCACCTGGACCTGGAAGAACTCGTCGATCCGCTCACTGAACAGCACCAGGAACTTGACCCGCTCGAGCAGGGGGATGTCGGTGTCGGCCACCAGGTCGAGAAGCCGGTCGTTGAAGTCCAGATCGGAGAGCTGGCGGGCGAAGTACCGCTGGCGGGACTCCGGCCCGGATCCGTCGGCCGGCCCCCGTATGGTCTCGACGCTCATTGGGCAACGATAGCAACCGGCCCGGACCCCACGGCCGGCCAGCCGGGTCGCGTCTCGTGGCCCACCCCGGGTGGGTCACACTGTGGGGGAGCAAACCAGGTGGAGAAAGGCGTGCGCCGTGAGTCCCGACCGCACCATCGAAGTCATTGTGGAGATACCCCGGGGGAGCCGGAACAAGTACGAGTACGACCACGAGCGCCACGTGATCCGGCTCGACCGGAGGCTGTTCTCGGCCACGTTCTACCCTGCCGACTACGGGTTCGTGCCCGACACCTTGGCTGAGGACGGGGACCCGCTCGACGTGCTGGTCCTGCTGGACGAGCCGACCTTTCCGGGGTGCCTGGTGGAGTGCCGGCCGGTCGGGGTGTTCTGGATGACGGACGAAAAGGGTCCCGACGCCAAGATCATCTCCGTGGCGGTCGGTGACCCCATGTGGGAGATGGTCCACGACCTCGAGGGCCTTCCCCCCCACCTGACCTTCGAGATCGCCCACTTCTTCGACGTCTACAAGGACTTGGAGCCGGACAAGCTCACCAAGGTCGGTGGGTTCGACGGAGTGGACGCCGCCTGGCAGGAGATCGAGCGCTCCTTCGAGCGGGCCAAGGCCCTCCCCCACTAGGCCCGCCTACGCAGCCCGCCGATCTACCCCTGGCACCGGTCGGGCCTCAGGCCAGTACCTGCGCCTTGGCGGCAGCGAACTCCTCGTCGGTCAACGCGCCCGACGAATGGAGGTCGGCCAACTTCTGCAATCGGGTGATGGTGTCGTCCTCGGCCGGGGCCGGTGCAGCCGCCACCGGGGCCGGCGGTGGCGCGGCTGGTGCCGGTTGAGCCTGGGCCGCGCCCTCCTGCTGCATGGCCTTGTTGGTGCCGGCCTTGGCACCCATGTAGGCGACGCCGCCCACGGCGGCGGCTCGCAGCAACGGTCGTCTGCGCATGAATGGCATGGTTGGCCTCCTCAGCCTTCGTCGGCATCGAGCTCGATGCCGAGTGCGAATGCGATCTCCGCGGCGGCGGACACGATGCGGACATTGCCCACGGTGGGGTTGAGGGCCACCAGCAGCCCGAGGATCTCCTCGGGGGTGACACCGGCCTCGAGGGCGAATCCGACCTGGAACACGTAGGAGGCAGGTGCCGCATCGGCGGCGATGAGGGCGGCGATGTTGGCCAGGGAGTAGGTCTTCGGATCGAGGCCGGAAGCCGCGAGGTTGTCGAGGCGGGCCTCGAAGAGCGATTCGAGGGCGCTCGTGTCGTGGCGTGCTACGCCGAACAGTGCGTCGGTGGTGCCGGATGAGACGGCCATGATCATTCCTCCAGTAGTAGTTCTGGTCCCCAAGGTACCGAGCAGCACGACCCGTCACAGAAGGGACGTCCTGCCGCCACGCAACCCTAGTTGAACGGTGTCAGATGTCCATCTGGACATGGCCCGGGCATCGACGGGGGTGGGCCCGCGGCACAGCCTGTTCGGAGTTCGCAATTCGTGGCCGTATAGGATCTGGGTCGACCGATGTGAGGTGTCGGCGTCGATCGGTCCGAGGTGGGTGCAGCGACACCGCCCACGTCGACAGCAGCACACGGGGGCGTAGCTCAGTTGGCTAGAGCACCTGCTTTGCAAGCAGGAAGTCGTGGGTTCGAGTCCCATCGCCTCCACTGACTGGGCTTGACCCCATTCAGTGGACCACGATTAGGCCACCACGGTGGCTGGGCGCTGGTTCAGTGCAAGTCCTCGAATTCCTTTGGGGTGAGGTAGCCGAGCGACGGTGGCGGCACGTAGCTGTCGGGACTTCCGGTCGGCGGAGTGTCCTACCCCATGGGCGCCGAGCTGTGGCGACAGGGAGGCTCTTGCCTAGAGGGGGATTCCGGCCTCACGTGCTGCTTCGTCTGCCAGCTCGACCCCAAGTATCTGGCGTATCAAGAGAAGTCCATCGATGTGGCCAACCGCAGCCAGCGCGCGACGCCGCCTGACCGCCTCGCTGTTTCCGCGCACTCTGGGTGCCAGCCAATCGACCCAACCTCCCACCAGGCCAGAGGCGAGTTCGTCATAGGGTGCCTGTCCGGCGCTGGCAAGTCCGACGATCTCGAAGTAGAGGGCAAAGACCCTGTCTGCGGTGGGCGTAGTGAGGACTGGCCAGGCCCGTCCCACGAGCTCTTTCGGACTGCGTGGATCTGAACCGAACGCTTCCTCCAGGAGCACGATCATGTCGGCGCCGAGCACTCCGATGACATTGGTCACCAAATCCAGCTTCGTCGGGAAGTAGTAGACGACGGTGCGGCTGCTAATGGCGAGGCGCTTTCCGACACTGCCGTAGGTCACCGCGGCGATCCCCGATTCAAGGGCGATGGCCACGGCTGCGTCCAGGATCTGATCGGTCGAATGTCGATAGCCCATGACCTTGATTGTACCGAGTGCTTCAGTTATCGTAATATGTAGCGCATGGTACACATCTGAGCACCGCGTCCCGGCTGGAATTCATTGGCTCACCAAGACAAGGAACGAGGACCATCGTGACGAACAATTTCACGACGACATGGGTCGACCTCCCGCTCGTGCGCATGCGCGTGAGGACAGCCGGTGCAGGACCGGCCATCGTTTTCACGCACGGGCTGTTGGTCGATGGGCAGATCTGGGATGAGGTAGCCCGAGACATTGCAGCTCGCGGCTATCGGGTGATCCTCCCCGACCTCCCGCTCGGTGCCCACACGGTCCCGGTCAAAGATCGATGCCAGCTCACCACTCGATCAGTGGCGGCCGCGATCTTTGACATGGCGGACGCCTTGGGCGTGGATCGATTTGCCATCATGGGATTCGACACTGGTGGTGCCCTGGCCCAGGTGGCGACGGCCAGCAACTTTGATCGTGTCGATCGGCTGGCACTCTTGTCCTGCGATGCGTTCGATCACTTTCCGCCGGCGCTGATCCGTCCGTTCCAGTGGGCGGCCCGGTGGTCTCCGATGATGACGCTTGTCCTGAAGTCGCTCAGTAGCCCACGTCTACAGCTGCGGCCATTGCCCCTCGGGCTCGTCGCCAAGCACAAGATAGATCCACGCCTGATTGAGGCGTGGAAGCAACCAGTTGCCTCAGATCCGGAGATCCGACAGGACTGCGTCGCATTCATCAAGCAGATGAGCTCGGTCGACACCCTCTCAGCGGCCAGGAAGCTTGCTGAATACCCAGGGCCTTCGATGGTCATGTGGTCGTGGGAGGACCGGGTATTCCCTCGTCGTGACGCGCAGCGCTTGGCTGACCTACTCCCCGGTTGTCAGCTTCGGTGGATTGAGGATTCGTACGTATTTGCTCCGTTGGACAATCCTGGGAGGACGACGTCGCTCACCGCGGAGTTCCTCGAGTTGTAGGCCCGTTGCGCGGCACTCCCGACACGCCAGCACGGGGTGCACAGCATGCGCTTGAACCCTTGGTGCAGGACCGTCGGGTCTCGCCACGACACGCTGGACTGGCGACCCGTCACGCCTCGGGACTGCCGTCAGCTCTCTCCGAGATCAGCGACGCTTCGGCAGGTGTCGAACAGAGTCGCGTCACCTGACCAGCCTCAGGCGGGGCCCGAGTCAACCAACGTCAGTCCCAACGTGATTGTCGGGCCGATTGTCCCCAGCTCAGTGGGCAATCAGGCCTATGACCTCCACGGGGGACCACACGCCAGTGGGTGCACTACGTCGGCGGTTCCCCAACGGTTCGACCATCGACGACCTCCTCAACTGCCGGCGATGGGGCGGAAGGTGGGCCCGACCGATCAGTTGGCGGAGAGGGCCACCCGTGCCAGGGCCTCGACGGTGGCAAGCGAGCCCGTGGCTTGGGCCGCGACAAGCGTTCGAGTTGCGTTCGAATAGGCGTTCACGATCGAACGGCCGGCCGTGGTCATGCCGAATGCCCCGTCACCGAGTCCAGAGATGGCCGGCATGGCAGGCGCCCCAGGGGCGTGGGCCACCTGTCCGGCGAAGACCGTTGGGGACTGATGGGCAAAGATCGTCACGCCGGCATTGCCGGCGGCACCGCCCGTGTACTCGCAGACGATTCCACCGCCCGGTGTCGGAGTCTGGATGTGGCCGGTGAAGGAGCCCCCCAGCGCCGTCTCGGCCTGGGCCAGCGTCGGGCACGTGGCGACCCCGGTCGTCGCGGCCGCTGCGGTGGTCGTGCTGACCGGAGGTGCGGTGGTCGACGGCGCGGTCGACGCGGTGGGCGCCGACGTCGGGCTGGTTGTGGAGCTGGAGCTCCCCGAGCTGCAGGCCGCCAGCACCACCCCGGCTACCAGGGCACCCACGACCGTCGTGATCCGCCTTGTCACGCGCTCGACCATACGACGGTGCCGGCGACGGGGCAAGGGGGGCGATACCAGGTTCGCTCAGCGTGGCAACCGCATCGGATTCAGCGTATGAGCCCGAGGCCCTCCTGGCAGTGCGGCCCACCCCAGTGTTCGACGATTTGACCGTCACGGAGCCGGAGGATGGCCGTGCCGTTGATGGTCACCGGGTTGCCCGAGGGCGGGACGTCATAAAAGGCCGCCCCCGTGTGGGTCCCTTCGACGGTCCAGTTGGAGACCACGACATCGTCCGACTCCACCAACAGATTCACAATGAACGTCATGTCGGGGAACGCCGCTCTGGCCTGCTCCCACCATTTCTGTTCCTCGCCTCGCACGTCCTCACCGACCCGGTCGGGCCGGACCCTGGACGTCACGTGGCTCTGGAAGTCCGGTGCCCAGAACTCATAGACGGCGTCGGTGTCTCCCGATTCCATCGCTTCGCTGTACTTGGCCAGGATCCGCAGGTTCTCGGACACGACGACCTCCACGCTCAGTGCCCCGGTGCACCCTATCCAGACATCCGCCGGGACGGGACCCGTACTGCGATCGACTGGCCATGGCAGTATTCCGACCGTGCAGTTCGAAGAGAGACGGGACGAGGCCTCACCATGATTCTCGACCGCTTCGGAATCGACGGGCGGGTGGCCATCGTCACCGGTGCAGGGCTGGGGATCGGCCGGGGTATCGCCATCGGGTTGGCCGAGGCCGGTGCCGATGTGGTCGTTGCGGCCCGCACGGAAGCCGACCTCGAGGAGGTGGCCGGTCGGATCCGGAGCCTCGGGCGGCGAGCCCTCGTGGTGCCGACCGACGTCACGGATGCCGCGGCCTGCGACCAGCTCGTCGCCACCACGGTCGCCGAGTTCGACAGGTTGGACATCCTGGTCAACAACGCCGGTGGTGCCATGCCTCGGGCGGCGATGGACACCAGTGAGGGATTCATGGCCCGGACGTTCGCCTTCAATGTCACCGCGCCGCTGACGCTGACCAAGCTGGCAGCCCGTCAGATGGTCGACACCGTGGGTCGTGGTTCGGTCGTCAACATCTCGTCGCGCTCGGCAAGCATGACCCAGACCATGTTCGTCGCCTACGGCGCGGCCAAGGCCGCCCTCGACCGCATGACGAAGAACATCGCTCCAGAACTGGCTCCCCGGGTGCGGGTCAATGCCATCGACGTCGGGGGTGTCGCCACCCGGTCTCTGGATGTCGTCCTCACCGACGACAACCTTCGGCGCCAGTTCCTCGACGGGACCCCGATGGGCAGGGCCGGTGATCCCGAGGACATCGCCTGCGCCGTGCTGTACCTCGTCTCGGATGCCTCGTCCTGGGTGACCGGCAAGATCTTCGAAGTCGATGGTGGCAGTGAGGCCTCGGCCATCTCGGTGCCGGCACCACCACTGGAGCCGATGGCCCGCTGAACCCATCCGAGCACAGGGGGCAGTGGCATCACGAGGGCTGAGGTGGTTCGGGTGAGGCGGTTCCGTGGCGGCCGTCCATCACGTCGACGATCTGTGAGTAGAGGTCGGTGAGCCCGTCTTCGCACATGGCGATGTCGTTCGCCAGCTGGTCAAGTTCGCCGACTCCTCCGGGAAACAGATCGGCCCTGGCCCCCCGCTTGGCTCGCTGACTCATCACATCCCAGGCCGCGAGCTCTCCGCCGGAGGACGTCAGGGACCACGCGCTGTGGATGGCCTCGTTACGACGCCGGCGATAGCCGTTGGCACTCCGGCGCCATGCCTGGAAGCCCGCCAGTTCCCCGGCCGTGTCCGATCCGTAGGTGGTCAGCAGGGCCTCGATCGTCGCCCAGACATTCTCCACCCGCTGACCCGCCACCACGGCACGGGCCAGGGCTTCGTCGCGGTTGCCGACGAGTCCCATCAGGACCAGTCCGGATGCGATTTCGACCAACGACCAGTTGGCGGCCACCCGCCCCAACGCCCGATGGAGGTCGTCCTCATTGGCCTGGTGCGTCTCGTCCGACTCTCCTGAGGCCGAGGACCGCGCCTTGCGTGAGAATCGTAGGACCCTGCCCCCGGGCATCTTCACCTGCCGCTTCATAGCCAACAACTAACCACACCGACGACAGTGGGCGTCGAGGACACCTAGCCCACGATGCCGGGACATCGATCGTCGCCCGACGGGCATCGTTCCGGTAAGGGGTGGACGATGAGTCAGAGCACTCGTGGCGCTCAGCTCAATCCAAGCGGCATCCGATACGGTCACGCTGCCGTCGGCGACGATCGGCGCGGGGAGGACAGTCTCCTCGAGACGGTTCTGCCGTCGGGGAGCCAGTCGGGGGGACCGTGAACGATCGCATCAACACCGTCAGGGACAGCCGAGTTCGGAACGGACGCCGAAGGGCCCGGCCGCTGGGGGCAGCGATCGCCACCGTCATGGCGGTGGCCTTGGCGACGGTCGCGATCATGGGGCGTTCCGGCCCGGCCTCGGCGGCCAAGCCCAAACCCCCCAAGACGGAGTACTACCTGGCCCTGGGTGACTCCCTGGTCACGGGGGGTGGGACCACCTCGGTGGCCAATCGCTACGTGAATCTGATCGCGGCCCATGAGGCCAGCCGATATCCGGGGCTGCAACTCGTGAACCTGGGCTGCGGTGGGGCCACGACCGCGTCGATCATGAATGGACCGGGTTGCTCCTACGCAACCGGGACCCAACTCGGTGATGCCGTGGCCTTCTTGCACGCCCATCCGGGCCAGGTCGCGTTCCTCACCATCGACATCGGCGCCGACGACGTCCAGACCTGTGAGACGTCCGCCGGCCTCAATGCGGCGTGCGCCACAGCCGGGAGCAACCAGATCTCTTCCTATCTCCCCCGAGACCTGGCGGCCTTGAGATCGGCCTATCCTGGCCTGCCCATCTACGGGATGGACTACTACGACCCCTTCCTCGCTTACTGGCTGCAGGGCGCCGGCGGTCAGGCCACCGCCACCGCCACCGTCGCCGGCGTCGACGGGCTCAATGCGCTACTCGGACAGATCTACCATGCCGCAGGAGTGTCCATGGCCGATCCGGCCTCACTGTTCCAGACCGATGACACCGACCCCATCGGCAGCTACCAGGGCGTGACCGTGCCCGAGGATGTGTCGGTGGTCTGCCAGTGGACCGGGATGTGCACGTCGGGGGACATCCACGCCAACGATCGGGGCCATGTCGAGCTGGCCGCGGCATTCGATCAGGTCATCGACCAGGTGACCATCAACACCACCGGCTTCCCCGCCGCCTCGGTCAAGTCCACCTATTCGGCCACGCTCACGGCCAACGGGGGGAACGCACCGTATCTGTGGCACGTCATCGCCGGGGCACTCCCCGCAGGCCTGCACCTCCAGACTCCGACCGGAACGGTGATCGGCAAGCCCACGTCGGCCGGCGTGTCGACCTTCACCGTCCAGGCTGTCGATACGAAGGACCCGGTCAAGCCCCCCACACAGGACTCTGGCACGGCCACGTTCTCCATCCAGGTCCTGGCTCAGGGGCCGAGTATGCCAGCCAGTGGCCTGTACTCGTCGCCGCAGTACTCCTCGTCCCAGATCACTGAGAAGACCGTCCAATTCTCCTCGGCGCCGAACGCCCAAGGCGTGGTCCAGCCGCTGTTGATGGACATCTTCCTGCCCCCGGACGCATCGACGGCTCCCCGCCCCACGATCATCGAGGTCCACGGTGGATCGTTCGTGGGTGGGAGCCGGACCGACAATGACGGGGACACGCTGCAATGGGCCCTCGATGGCTATGTGGGGGTGACCATCGACTACCGCCTGGCGGCACAGTCCCAGGGTGGCTCGGTCAACGAGGTGGCCCTGGCGGCTGCCGAGACGTTGGATGCCCAGCAGTCGGTCCGGTTCTTGAAGGCCAACGCCTCGACCTATGGGGTCGACGTCAACCGGATCGCCATGGAGGGGTTCTCAGCCGGTGGTGCTCTGGCCCTGGCCACCGGCGTGGCGGCCTCGGTTCCCTACAGCGGACCCCTCTCCAACTATTCGCCCAGCATCACGGCCGCCATTTCGACTGGAGCGTTCCTCACCCCAGGGCTGTCGACGATCACCCTGAACAACACCGAGGCACCGTCGCTGCTGTTCCAATACGACTACGACACGGCAACTCACGTCACGGCGGCCTACGCGTTTGAGACGTGTGACGCGCTGCGGGCCGCCGGTGACGCCTGCTACGAGGTCGACCTGGCCGGGACCGGCCACACCACCTGGCTGGTGCCCGGTGGCCCGTGGTGGGCCAACGAACTCGGACCGTTCGTCTGGGGCGAGCTGCACCTGGCCACCGCGCCCACGTAGTCGCTCGACGGGATCAGCCCGCCAGGACGGCGATGGTGCGCTCCAGGCAGTCAGGGTCGACCGTGCCCGGCACCAGGATGAACTCGTCGCAGCCGGCGTCCTCGGCGTCGGCGATGGCCTGGCACAGCCGGGCCGGTGAGCTCAACTCGACCAGGTCCGACAGGGCCCGCGCTGCCCGCTCGCCGAAGACGGCCAGATAGGCGTGGGCGAACCGGCGGAGCTCGTCGGCCGCCCCGGGGCCTCCGAGGAGGTAGAACGATCCATTGACGAGACGGGGGCGATCGGATCGTCCCGCCTTGTCCCAGGCCTCGAGGGCCATCGCGTTGGTTGAGGCCATCTCCTCACGGACGGCGCCGATGGAGAAGCCGGTGACCCCGTCCGCCCATTGGGCAGCACGGGCCATCGACTTCGGGCCGAGGGCACCCGCCCACAGCGGCGGCCCACCCGACCGGGTCGGTGCCGGCCCGACCGGCGAACCTCCAGCGTACGCGGGCTCGCCCCGCCACAGCCGTCGGAGCTCGGCCACGCCCTCGTCGAGGCGGGCGTGCCGGCCGGTGAAGGACGCGCCGACGGCCCGATAGTCCTCTTCGCGCCCGCCGACGCCGACTCCGACCACCAGCCGCCCCGCGGCCAGGACGTCGAGCGTCGCCAACTGTTTGGCCACCATGGCGCTCGCATGGAGTGGGAGGACGGTGAGATTCATGATCACCTGGACCCGCTCGGTCAGCGCGGCCGCCGCTGCATTGGTCACCAGGAGCTCAGGATTGTGGAAGGTGATCCTCTCGCCGGCCGAGATGCTCGAGAACGGACCCTCATCGATCCCTCGGCACCACTCTGTGAAGGTCGATCGAACGAACCCCTCGGCCATCGTCGGCAATGCCATCCCAATGTCCATCGGCGAGACCTTAACGGGAAGCACCCGGCCTCAGCGGCCGGGTCCGCGTCCGCTGCCTCACAACTCCTGCCTATCGGGTCGTGGGCGGACGGGCCTTGTCGAGGATGGCGGCAAGCGTCTCGAGTTCCGCTCCGGACAGGGCGGCCAGGCCCGGCGGGAGGCGATTCAGGATCTCCTCGGCCTTGCCGGCGGCCGCGGCGCCGGTCGGCGTGGCCGCAACCAGCTTGGCCCGCCGATCGGTGGGATGGGGCAGCCGCTCCACGAGGCCCTGTCGTTCCAACTCGTCGACCACCAACGTGGCGTAGGGGGCGTCGATCCCGAGCTTCGCGGCCAGCTCGCCCATGGTCATCGGATGCCTAGCGATCCGGCGCAGTGCCTTGGCTCGGCCGAAGGTGAGCCCCAGGGCGTCGCTCACCTCGCGCCGTCGCTCGTTGTCGAGCACGAGGTCGGCCATCGCCGACCAGGCCCGCTGAGCCGCGTCGGAGTCCGGCCGAGGCCTGACCCCGGCATTGGGCCGTCGCCCGGCGGTCATCGGTCCGAGGCCACGAGGAACTCGGGGTTCAGGTCCCGGGCCGTGCGGTCGGCCGTGCGATGGGCCAGGGGGGTGGTCACCACCAGACCGAGGATCAGCACCACGGCGCCACACCCGGTCAGCACCAGCCAGCCGGCACGGGTGGCCGAGGCCGCGCCCACATGCGTGGACACACCGAGCGACGAGGTGATCAGGGCGCCGACCACCGCCACACCGAGCGTCGCTCCGATCTGACGGGAGGTGGACGCAATGGCGGATGCCACGCCGGCCTGGGCCCTGGGCATGCCGGAGACGGCGGCGTTGGTGATTGGTGCGTTGACGAAGCCGAAGCCGATCCCGAACACCACATACGAGGCGATGAGCCAGGTCGACGACGTGGTCGCCCCGATCCGGCTCAGCATGAAGCAGCTCACGGTGAGCGCGACGCCGGAGATCACCAGCGGCAGGCGGGCGCCACGCGTTCCGACAATCCGTCCGGAGATCGGAGGGAGAATCATGGTCATGACGGCCATGGGGAGGGTGTAGACGCCGGCCCGCAGTGGCGAGAACCCCCGCACCTCCTGGAGGTAGAGCGTGTTCAGGAACAAGAAGCCGCCCAAGGTCGCGAACGCGGCGACAGCGATGACCGCAGCACCCGAGAAGGGAATGGACCGGAAGAACCGGAGATCGATGAGGGGCTCGGCCCGACGGCCCTCCCACATGATGAGCCCCACCAGCGCCACGATAGCCAGGGTGAACGCCGACACGATCACCGGCGAGCCCCACCCCCGGTCCGGGGCCTCGATGATCCCGTAGGTCAGCGAGGTCAGAAACACGATCACCAAGGCCTGGCCCACCCCGTCGACCCGGCGGGCCTTCGGAGCGCGTGACTCAGGGATGAATCGGAGGGTCAGGAGAATGGCCAGCGCCCCGACCGGGAGGTTGATCCAGAAGATCGATCGCCAGCCGACCGAACCGACCAGCAGTCCACCGACCAACGGTCCGAGCGCCATGCTCACACCCACCACGGCCGCCCACACCCCGACGGCCTGAGCCCGCTCCTTGGGGTCGGTGAAGGTGTTGGTGATGATGGACATTGCTACCGGGTTGAGCATCGAGCCGCCGACGGCCTGGACCATCCGGAAGATGATCAGCATGGTGAGGCTCGGGGCCAGACTGCACAAGAGTGACCCGGCAGAGAAGACCGCCAACCCCACCACGAAGGTCCGCTTCCGACCGATGCGGTCGGCCGTTGAGCCCGACAGCATCAACAAACTGGCGAGTACCAGGGTGTACGCGTCCACGGTCCACTGGAGACCGGAGACCGAAGCGCTGAAATCGTGCCCGATGGACGGCAGGGCGACGTTGACGATGGTGACGTCGAGACCGACGATCAGCAGGCTCATCGAGCAGATGAGCAGCACCCCGATCCGGCGACGCCGGCTCAGGGCCTCTGTCGGGATGGCGATGCCCTGAGTATCTTGTAGAACCATAATAGTGAAGATTATATAACTATCGTCGGTCGGTCAACCGTCGTCTTCCATCTCCTGACGGCCGACCGCCCGACGCGCTAGGACTGGGCGACCTTCATCCAGGACAAAACCTCGACCAGAGCCGGGAGCGATCGTGCACGATCCGAACCACACCGACGGGGCCGGTTGTTTCAGCCCAGACCTGCTGGAGGGCAGAGTCGCCCTCGTGACGGGGGGCGCTACCGGCATCGGCAAGGAGATCTGCCGAGTCCTCGGCAGCCATGGGGCCCGTATCACCATGGCCAGTCGCAAGCGGGAGGTCCTGGACGCCGCCGCCGAGGAGCTGCAGGCCGAAGGTATCGACGTCACCGTGGGCGTCTGCGACGTCCGTGACGCGGGTGGGGTGCGGACGGTCATCGACCAGGTCGTTTCCGACCGCGGTGGGCTCGACATCGTCGTGAACAACGCGGCGGGCAACTTCCCCGCCCCGATGTCGGGCATCTCACCCAACGGCTTCAAGGCCGTCGTCGACATCGACCTGCTGGGGACGTACAACATCACGAGATCGGTGTTCGACGCCTGGCTGAAGGACCATGGCGGCGTCATCGTGAACATCAGCGCACCGTTCGGGCAGCGCGGGGTGGTCTACCAGGCCCATGTGGCTGCGGCCAAGTCCGGGGTGGACTCGCTCACCAGGACTTGTGCCGTCGAATGGGGCCCCTACGGGATACGGGTCAACGCCATTGCACCGGGAACCATGCGTGACACCGAAGGCGTCCGCCGGTTCGCCGAGGCCGTCCCGGGGGCTTCGGACCGCCCTACGAACCCGCTCGGCATCCAGGGCCACGGCTCGGACATCGGCTATCTCACCCTCTTCCTCGCCAGCCCGGCTGCCCGGTTCATCTCAGGTCAGGTGATCGCCGTCGACGGTGCCGGCTCGACCGACATGCTCCGCATCCAGGCCGGGAAGATCTGAGGTGGCCGGTCTGGATCGACCCGGGGTCCTGGCCGTCACGGCAGGATTCCCATCGGGCGTGGCTGTGGCGGGATGGCATCCCGTCCTTCGGCCAGGTCCAGGCCGGAAAGCAGGGCGTTGCGGAGCTCGCGTGGATCGATGACGTCGTCGTAGGACAGCCGGGCCCCGGCCACCACCGAGGCCCGCGCTTGTTCAGCAGCGAGACGGGCCCGTTCCTCGAGGTCGTCGATGGCACTGGCCTCTGATCCTGCCGGGTAGGCGCCGAGTGTGACCGAGGGGAGGGCCAAGGAGATGGTCTGGCCATCGAACGGGTTCATGGCCATCACCGAGGAGCCGAATCCAAAGGCCTTGCGCAAAGTGACATGGAGCTTCGGCACGGTCAATCGGTGCTGGACCGCGAACAGGCGTGCCGCATGGCGGAGTATGCCTTGGTGTTCAGCGCCCGTCCCGGCCATCACCCCGGGATTGTCAGCCAGGAACAGGCAGGGCAGCCCGAAGGCACCGGCCACGTCCAAGAAGCGGGCGGACTTGTCGGCGGCATCGCGGTCGATGGTGCCGGCCATCACGCTCGGGTCGTTGGCGACGATGGCGATGCTCCGGCCTCCCAGGTGGGCCAATGCCGTCACGATCGACCGTCCGAATCGGGGCTGGACGTCGAGCAGATCACCTCCGTCGACGATCTCCTCGAGCACAGGGCGGATCGGATACGGCTGGCGCGGATCGGGAGGGATGAGCTCCAAGATGTCCACTCGTCTCCGGCCGGCGTCGGGGTCGGAGCGGCGGGGAGGGGGTTCCCAGGCGTTGAGAGGGAAGTAGGTGAGGTAACGGCGGGCGAGGTCGATGGCATCGACGTCATCGGCCACCAGGTTGTGGACGACGCCACCCGAGTCGATGGCCACCTCTGGGCCACCGAGGACCTCCTTTGTCACGTCTTCGCCGGTTGCCGACTTCACGAGGGGTGGGCCGGCGGCGAAGATCGACGCCGTGTCGGTCATAGCCACGAAGTCACAGAGGGGCGCCGTAAGGGCCCCGTGCCCGGCCGACGCCCCGAGCACCAGGCAGACCATCGGCACCACACCGGAGAGCTCGGCCAGGCCCATGAGGTCTCCTGGTCGACGACCCGCCGCCGACTCCGCCACCCGGTGCCCGGCACCTTCCAGCAGCATGACGAGCGGGACCTGTTCCTGACGGGCCAGCTGACAGAGGCGATATCGCTTGTCGGAGGCGCCACTGCCGATGGAGCCTCCCAGAACGGTCACGTCCTCGGCGCCGGCGAGGGCGGGCCGACCGTTGATACGGCCAGACCCGGTGATGAGCGCGTCGGCGGGCGCTGGCGGCTGATCGAGCGTGCCGACGAGGCTGCCGATCTCGAAGAACGTGCCCGGGTCGAACAGGCGGTCGAGGCGGTCGCGGGCATTCAGGCGACCACGCTGGCGCTGGCGCTGGAGTCGGGCCTCGCCACCCATCCCCTGCGCCTCGGATTTGCGGCGGCCGATCTCATCGAGCGCCGGGCCCCAGCCGTGGAGCTCATCGGTCATCGCCACTCCTTTCGGTCCGGCTCGGGACCTCGACCCTCCGGCCGAGGTGCGGGTGGAGCGTCGCCGGGCACATACGCCGATGCACTGGGTTCCCACCCAGCCAAACCGTGGCACACCTATCCACCGTGTGTGAACTACAACAATGTAGTTCGACAACGGACGAGTTGGCCTCGACGGCTACCCCTTGTGGACGCACACAAGCCAGGAGTAGCGTTGACACGCAGTGGATACAAACGAGTACACCTTCGAGGTCTCCGCCGGCGGACTGGCGGGGCGGATCCATGCCTATCGCATGGACAATGGGATCACCCAGCGGCAGTTGGCTGATCAGCTCGGCGTGACCCAGCAGTCGGTGGCGCGGTGGGAGCAGGGATCCCCACCGAGGACGTACATGCTCCGCATCCTCGAATCGCTGCTCGAAGGCACCACCGACACCGACAGCCCAGCCGACCTTGCCGAGATCATCGGCATCCGGGCCCCGGCCAAGAGTGTCCCGCCGCCGAACGTCGAGGGCGGCCGGAAGATGTACATACAGGGTTGTCTCAAGCTTCTGGAGCGGGGTGAGCGGCTACCCAACCGGGTACTGCTCCTGCTCGCCGATGAGCTCGGGTGGGGCGACGCAGACAGCTGAGCTCCCCTGGTCTGCCGACCCGTGCGCTCACATAGGGCGGGTCAGGGCCGACGACACGGCCGGTGGTGCCGGCTCCCAGCCGACCTCGAAGACCTCGACAGGCTCGGGAAGACCCTCGAGCTCGATGCGACCGACGAACCGGTAGGGGTAAGGGGTGCGCCGTCCGGCGGTGTCCTTGACGATCCGGGCGGCAAGGATCTTCCCGCCGGAGGCTCGCTGGCAGAGCCGTGCCGCCTCGATGATCGGGTCACCGAAGTCGTCGTGCTCGTCGAGGATGACCTCCCCGCCGCTCAGCCCGATGGCCAGTCCGAGGGCACTCCCGCGGGCTCGATTGTCGCCGTCGACCGTGCGCTGCATGGCCACCGCGCACTCCAGCGCAGCCGATGCGGTGGAGAAGGCGCCCATCGAACCCACCCCGTCGTGGTCGATCTCGAGACCCCCGGCGTTGGTGATCTCCCGCTCCATGCTCCGCAACCAATGGCGCCCTGAGTTGGCGGATTCCTGGCCGGCCCGGCTCGGCGCGAGTGTCCCGGCGGCGATTTTGGCGAACAGCAGCGTCACGTTTTGGGGGACGGCTGAGGCCCATCGGGCCGAGCCACCCGGACCTGACAGAGCGATCCGGATGGCGGCCGCCACGGCGGTGACCAGCTGGTCGACGCCCGGCCCAGGGCACGCGTGGGGGCACCCGCGTCCACTGGGTCCGATGTGGCGCCGTCCAGGCCGAGCCGGTTCCCGCCATTAGCGAGCACCCGCTCCGCCGCACGCGGGTGCTCCTTGAAAGGCTCGTGGCCTGAAGCCGCGGCAGCCGATGAGCTTGAGTCGTCACCGGTACCAGGAGATTCGAAGGAATCCATCATCGTTTCTCCTGGTCTCACTGACGGTTTGAGCTGGCATCGGTCACCATTGCGGCACAACCATTCATGACCCAACGCGGTTGTGAATCGCTTGCGCGCTGTTTGCACAGGCTGCAGCCGCTCATGCCCGTCGCTGCGCAACTCGAATGGCCACGGGTGATCCGGGCAGGTCGGGTCTAAACTCATCCGGCGGTGGGCGAGGACAGGACCGCGATGGAGTTCCGCGTGCTGGGGCCCTTCGAGGTCCACGACGGCGGTGAGGTGATTCCGATCGGTGCGTTCCGCCAACGCGCCGTACTGGCCCTCTTGACCATCCATGCGGGTCAGGTGCTGTCGACCGACCGGATCATCGACGAGATCTGGGCCGGCGCTCCACCCCCTTCAGCCCTGAAGACGCTCCACGCCTACGTCTCCCGACTGCGGCGCGCTCTCCATGCGTCCGCTGTCGGCAGCCGGGGCGGCGAGCTGATCCTCAGTCGCAGTCCGGGCTACGTGCTGGCCATCGAGCCATCCCAGGTCGATGCCGTCCTCTTCGAGGAGATGGTGGCCACGGCGACAGTCAAGCTCGCGTCCGATGACGCCGAGGCGGCATCGGCCGGGCTGCGGGAGGCCATGAGCCTCTGGCGAGGTACGGCGCTGGCCGACTTCGCCTACGAGGCCTTTGCCGCCACCGAATCCCAGCGGCTCATGGCGCGACGCATGGAAGCCGTCGAGCTGAGGATCGACGCCGACCTCATCCTGGCCCGCCACGCCTCCCTGGTCGCCGAGCTCGAGGGGCTGGTCGCCGAACACCCCATGCGCGAGAAGCTGTGGGCACAGCTCATGACCGCGCTCTACAGGTGCGGGAGACAAGCCGACGCCCTGGCGGCCTACGGGAGGGTGAGGCATGCACTGGTCGAGGACCTGGGGATCGAGCCCGGTCCAGAACTGCGTCTGCTGGAACGCCAGGTGCTCGACCAGTCCTACGAGTTGGCCTGGCAGCCGCGGGCCGGCCGGCCGGGCGGTGTCTCGACCATCCCCACCACCCAGGACCCTGAACTCAACCAGCCCGGCGCCGACCAGGCCATTCGGCCGAACCGCCGGGCCGTCGCCGAATTCCTTCCCCTGGTCGGTCGGGAGACCCAGCTCGACCGCCTCGCCGAGCTGGTCCGCACCGCCCAGCCGGGCAACACCCCTCAGCTGGCCTTTGTCATCGGTGAGGCGGGCTGTGGCAAGAGCCGGCTGCTCGCCGAGTTCGAGCACTCATTGTCGAACGACGGCATCCTGGTCGCTACCGGATCGGCCGAGCGGGAGTACTCAATCCCCTACGGACCGTTCGCCGACATCGTGCGCAGCCTCCTCGATGCGACCGGGGCCGCGACGCTGGAGCGGGTCGGCCATCTCCGGGCCGACCTCACCTGGCTGATCCCGGAGCTGGGCCCGCGTCCCGCACTTCCCGATGGCGACCTGGGCATGGCACGCGCCAGGCTCTTCGAGGCCGTGCACCAGCTCCTGGCCGGCGCGGGGGACCGCGAGCCCCTCGTGCTCGTCGTCGATGATGCCCACCGGCTCGGTGACGGGACGGCGTCCCTCGTCAACACCCTGCTCGATCGGCGTTGGACACGTCCGGTGGTGATGATCATGGCGGTGAGGACCGAACCCGGAGACCGGCACGCGAGCTTCGATGGGCCCCTTGTGGAGATGGTCCGCCGCGACGGTGCAACCACCCTCGAGGTCGGCCGCTTGCTCGATGCGGACCTCGCCACACTGGTGGAGAAGCTCGATATCGAGCTTCCCGGCCGCGATCTCGAGGGTGCCACGGCCCGGCTCCGTGAGCAGACGGCCGGTATTCCGCTCCTAGTTCGCGAGGTACTCGCCGCCAGCATCGTCACAGGCGCACAGGGCCTCGAGCCCGGCCGGTCGCCAGGCCTCGTCAGCCCGGTGACAGGGGCGGTGATCGGCCACCGACTGAATCAGCTGTCGGGGGACGCCCAACGGCTCCTGGGGGTGGCGGCGGTCATCGGGCTGGAGTTCCACGCCGATGTTCTGGCCGAGATCACCGATCAACCGCCGTGGAGAGTCGCCGAGCTGCTCGAGGAGGCATTCGAGGCCGGCATCGTGGTGGACGCCGGCGTAGCGAACACCTTCGCCTTCGACCACGGCCTGATCCGGGACGTGGCGGCGGGACCCGTGTCGGCCGGTCGGCAGATACGCCTGCACGGGAGGCTGTCAGAGGTGCTCACCGAGCGCGGCCTGGACGTCGACGCCGCACGCCACGGGCTGCTGGGGTACAGCGATGTCAGTGCCGCCGACGCCGTGCAACTGGCACTGCGGGGAGCCGACAGTGCCCTGCAGTCTCTGGATTTCGAGGTTGCCCGCACCCTGTGCACCGACGCACTGGCCGGGCCAGCTCGCGCCCTCGGGCCCGGCGCCCAGGCGGATCTCCTGATGCGCATCGGTCGGGCGCAGTCCCTGATGGGGAGGGCCACAGAGGCCGAACGGGCGTGGGCCCAGGCTGCCGACCTGGCCCGGAGCTCGGGCGACGACACCCGGTTGGCCCAGATCGCCATCAGCACCCAGCCCCTGGGGCGCGTCCACACCGGGGTGTCCGAGGTCCGGTGGGCGCTCCTCAGCGAGGCCCTGGAGCGGACGGGCCCGGAGTGGACACGGCTACGGCTGCTGGTCGCCAGCGAATGGCTGATCGAGGCGGCGATCCCCGGCCGGCGGGCCGTGGAGAGGGAGTTCGTCGACGAAGTGGTCGACGCGGCCATCGCCCTTGGCGACCGCCCGGCCCTGGCAGCGGCGTACCACACCCGTCACGTCCTAGCCCGGGCTCGCCAGCTGCCCGACCGGCGCCAGTGGTCGGACGAACTGGTCCAGGTGGCCGAGACCATCGGCACCGGCGAGTGGCTGTTCGAGGGCTACCTGGCCCGCCTCATCGATGCGGCCGGTGCAGCCGACGGTCCTGCCATGGACAGGGCCCTCGACCAGCTCCGCCAGACCTGTGCGTCCTACCGTGCCCCACGCGCCCACTGGCTGTTCGAACTGGCCGCCGCCAGCTGCGCCCGGCTGCGAGGGGAGTTCGGGATCGCAGCCGAGCACGCGGGTGCCGCGGCCGGCATCGGCGAGCGCCTGGGGATCCCCGACACGGTGGCCGCCGTCGGGGCCGGGGCCATCCTCGACAGCTACCACCAGGGTGGACTGGGGGCGCTGCATGCACTGCTGGCCGATTTCGCCGCCCAGGTCCCAGAGGTGGCCGCGTGGACCTTCGCCGCCGGGCTCGCCGCGGCCGACGCTGGCGACCGGGATGCGGCCGGTGCCGCCCTGGCCCAGGGGATGGAGCGATTGAGGGACGAGCCCGAGGAGATCTGGCTCACCGGACTGTGCCTCGCCGCCGAACTGGTGGGCCAGGTGGGAGCGGACGACGCCACCATCGACCGGCTGACCCGACTGCTCGGTCCCCATACCGGCCGGATTTCGGTCGCTGGCACACTGAGCAGCGAGTTCGGCCCGACCGATCGGGGCCTCGGCCTGCTCAGCGCGGCCAGCGGGGACCCGGTCCGTGCCGCCGAGCACTTCGCGTCCGCCATCGCCGCGTGCCAGCGCCTCGGAGCGCGGCCCTGGGAGCTCAGGACCCGAGCTGACTGGATCGTTGTTGACCGGGTGGCCGGTCGACCCGAGCAGCCCTGGTGGGGAACGATCGAATCCGAAATCGAGGCGATGGGCCTCGGTGGCGCCATGGATCGCCTGCGACGGAACGCGTGGGCGTCGTGATGTGCCCTGCACCGCGGATCTGCGGCGGGAGCACCCCCTGTTGCCGTCAGTCCGCGAACGGCTTGGTGGAGCGCGGGGGCCCGTCGAGGTCGACGTCCAGGTCGCTCGGCGGGCGATGGAGTACCGCCGCCGCATGCAGGGTCGGCGACGCCCAGAGATCTCGGGGCGTGACGAGATCGGCGAAGACTTCACCCTTCGACGCTGAGCGCACGGCCTCGTCGTACTTCTTGATGTCCCGATTGCCTTTGATCATGTCGACGATCGCCTTGGCTGCCACCTTGGCCAGGTCAAATCGCGGGCTGTCGAGGAACGCCGCCTGCACCGAAACGGACTGGAAGTTCTCCCAGAGCTCGGGCTCCCCTACCGTGATGCTGACGGGACCGAGCACGTCGGTCTTGAAGCTGCCGTGGAAGTCGACCACGCCCTCGCCGTCGACCTCCTGCGACCCTCCATCTGCGTCGGGCGCCCGCACGTAGACCACCCCCGACCAATTTGGACCGCCGTTTCCCAGGCCGAATCCGGGGCCCAGATCGAACGGGAATGGACCCGGATTCGCTGGTCCGGGCGGTGGTGGGTCGGCCGGTCGGAGAAGTTGTTGGGGGTCGGGCCATCGCCCGAGCGGGTCGGTGACATCCAGTGTGAGTTTCTTGTCGCCCTCGTCGAAACACCGGTAGATGAACTCCGAGCAGGTCAGGGTCCTGCTCCCGGTCCGGCCGGTCCGGTCCGCGTCCTCCATCAACACCTGGACCAGCGACTGTGAGAACGCCTTCATCGTGGTCACGGCCAGTCCCATCGCTCCCTGCGTGCCCAGGGAGTTCTTGTAGGTCCGAAGCAGCGAGGGCACCATGAGACCCATGAGGCTCACATAGTTGTAGAGGGTGTCCGCCGGACCGGCATAGAAGTTCGCCCGCTCGATGACCGGCGTAGCGTCCTTCGCACTTGTGATCATCGGATGCCGGAGGGCGGTGACCGTTCGGTCGTGCGGGGGAAGCACGCTCAACCACGCCGTCAGGTCCTCGATCCTGGCGGCCGGCTTCACGGGAAGGCCCTTCCCATCCAGAGCCGGGATATGTCGGCCTACGTGGGCGAACTTGCCCTCGCCCAGGAACAGGGCGCAGTGGTTGGCGGGACGGTTCTCGGCGAACTTGATGAGATCGCTCAGGGGATGGAGGGTGTCGAAGAGCAGGACATCCCCCGGCCGGAGCATGGTGATGAAGTCGCCCACGTCGCCGGTCATGGGTACCGTGGAAGTAGCCATCCGCCCCGCCTTTCCTGAGATTCCGTCGCTCCTGGCCTGCGATCGTGTCCTCAGGAGCCGAAGCCCGGCCCGTGGGACTCGTACAGACCCGTTGATCGTTGTGGATCAGACGGCGGCCGTCAATCCTCGTCGGCCGACGGTCCACCGGTAGTGGCACTGACCGGAGCAACGGCGCCTAGTCGCCGAGGCTCAGCCGCAGCGCCGTCAGCGAGGCACTCAATTCGGCCATCTGGTCTCGCATGGCCGACACCTCGGACGAGAGGGCCTCGACCCGGCCTTCGAGGTCGGCACGGGGGCCATCGGCGGGGTCAGTGATCCCGTCGCTCACGGCCCCTCGGGGAAGGCCCGGTGGAGGGGGGCCGTCTCTGGGTCCGGCAGGGTCCAGAGACCATTCGGCGGCCAGCAGCTGCTGCCAGCGGTCCTCTTTCTGGCCGGGCCGCCGTGACAAGAGCCGCACCAGCGGCTCCGGTTGGTCAGCCAGGACGGTGAGCTCGGACTGGACCTCGCCCACGGAGTCGAACTCGGCCATCCGTCCCGTGCGCGCTCGGAGCTCACCCGGTGTCTGTGGCCCCCGGAGGAGGAGGACGCCGAGCAGAGCGGTCCGTCTGGCGTCCAAGCCGTGGGCCTCATCGAGTACGTGTCGGTACCGCGTCACGGACTTCCCGTGGGACGGAAGGACGAATCGCACGAGGTGGAGCGGCTTGAGCTCGTCAAGGGCCCGCTCCACGTCGTCGATCTCCAGATCCATCACCGGCTCGCGATTGCTGGCCTGATTGCAGGCAAGGGACAAGGCGTTGATGGTGAGCGGGTACTGCTGGGGCGTGGTGAGCTGCTTCTCCACCAAGCACCCGAGTACCCTGCCGCCCTCGGCCGAGATGGTCACGGGCCGACCCTACCCGGGCATCGGGATCCACTGGCATCGCTGGTGAAGTGATCCGACTCCAGAGCCGAACCGGGGAGCGACCGCCGCACTGTCGACAGGTCGGTCCGGGCTAGGTGAGCCCATCCTCGACGGTCACGGTCCGGCCCTCGGCCGCGGAACGACGGACTGCGTCGAGCACGGCGATGTCCCGCACCCCGTCCTCGAAGGTGGCAGCCACCGGCCCGACAGGTTCGGGGCGGCCCTCGATTCGAGCTTTGAACACCTCGGCGAGCCGGGTGTAGGGGCCGAAATCGAGGCCGTGGGCGGTCATGCGCTCATAGGCGCCTGTGACCAGCCCGTCGGGCAACGGTGGCCCGCTCTGCGTCGACAGGTCATCGGGCACAGGGAGGGTACGGGTCCCGGTCGCGTCGGCCACCCGGACGGTGGCGCCGACCCCTTCGATCCAGGCCGTGCCCGTCGACCCCACCACCCGGGTGATCACGATGGGAGCGCCCCAGTCGCTGGCGGTGCTCTGGAGCACCCCGACCGCCCCCGAACGCATCCGGAAGTGGACGACGAAGGCGTCGTCTGCGGTCATCGCCCGATCAACGACGTGAGGCAGTGCAGCGCTCACCGAGTCGAACTCGCCGAGTGTCACACGAATCTGGTCGATGATTTGGGAGCCGTGGGCGGCCATCCATCCACCACCCTGGTCGGCATCGGTCCACCACTCGGGCATCTCGGCCGCGGGGTCGGCCAGCATGGGCACGTGCAAGATGACCGTCGCCATCGTGGGCTCCCCGATCTCGCCCTCCTGCACGGCCCGGGCCAACAGAGCCTGGCCCGGGTCCCACCGGAACTCGCACCCGAGCAGGTGGACGATACCGGCCCCCTCGGCCGCCGTCAGCACCGCCCGACCCTCGGCGGCATCGCGGGCGAACGGCTTCTCACACAGTACGTGCTTGCCGACAGCAATGGCGGAGACGGCGATGGGGGCATGGGTGTGGGGCGGCGTGGCGATCGTCACGGCGTCGACGCCATCCAGGGCGAGCGCCTCGTCCACGGAGGTGAGGGCTCGGGGGACGTCGAACATGGCTGCCCGGTTCACCGTCTTGGCGGTATCGCGGCCGACCAGGGCCACCACGTCGAACCCGGCGGCCCGAAGGGCCCGCACATGGGTCACACATCCGAACCCCGTGCCGACCACGACGACTCCGGTCATCGGGCAGCCTCCAGCACCCGGCGCGTAGCCTGAGCGGCCAGGAGCGCGGCCTCGGCTGCGGGTCGAGCCTGGAGTTGGTCGTTGAACACCTCGACCCCGAGCGGTGCGGTCGTCGCGGTGGAGGCCAGGGCGCGGACCAGTCCGACCAGGTCGAACTGACCCTCGCCGGGGAGGGCGCGGCCGTGGAGCGTCGCCTCCACCAAATTCGCCTCGGCCTCTGCTGGTCCGTCGTCCAACTGGATCCCCAGGATCAGGTCGCCCGGGACCTCGGCCAACTCGTCGAGGCCCGCGCCCGATCGGACCAGGTGCCAGGCGTCGACGTTGATGCCGCCATTGGGCGCACCGGCCTTCTGTACGATCTCGAGGGCAGTGGCCAGGTCGGGGATCTTGGACCACGGCAGCCACTCCAACTGGATCGACAGCCCGTGCTCGGCGGCCCGTCCGCAGAGTCCGGCGAAGGACTCGGCCCCAGCATCGATATCCCAGGGCCCACCGAAGACGTCGACTGCGTTGAGTGACCGGGCCCCCAATGCATCGGCCATGGCAAAGAGCTCAGACTCGCCGAAGCCGAAGATCTCCTCGCTGTCGTACTTGGGGTCGATCCGGACGTCCGACGCCCCGGGCAGCCACCACCAGGCCGGGTCGAGTTCAGCCACCACCAGACCGTGGTCGTCGAGCATCGATCGCAGGTCCGAGTCGCTCAGGCCCTCGGCCCTGGCAGCGGCATAGTCACGACCCCAGAGCGACACCGCAGCGAAGCCCGCCCCCGACGCGGCGGCGAGACGCTCGGCATAGGGCACCCCGCGGGCCAGCGTGCCCGAGCACAGCACCAGGTCGTCGGGTCCCATCAGTAGCCGGCCTCCTTGTCCACGATCCCGAGGAGTCCCTCCCCCACCCGGAAGCGAGCCAGGTTGTCGATGAAGCAGGTGATCGTCCGCTCGACCGTCCGGGGCGATGACCACGAGATGTGCGGCGACAGCCGTACCGACGGATGCCGGTAGAGGGGGTGGCCGTCAGGGAGTGGCTCAGGATCGACCACATCCAAGGAGGCGAGAGCGACCCTGCCGTCGTCGAGGGCTCGGATCAGGGCCTCCTGGTCGACGAGGGAGCCCCGGGCCACGTTGACCAGGTGGGCTCCCGGTTTGATCGACGCCAGTGCCTCGTCGTCTAGGAGGTGATAGGTGGCCGGGGTGGCGGGCGCGGCCACCACGAGGTGGTCCGACCGGCTCATCAGCGTCACGAGGTCTGGACAGAGCGACACGCCGTCGATCCGAGGTGGCGCCGACCCCCGCCTGACGGCGAGCACCTCCATGGAGAACGCCAGAGCCCGGCGCGCCACCTCGGTGCCGATGGCCCCAAGCCCGATCAGGCCGAGCGTGCGGCCCTCGAGCCCACCGAGTTGGGCGGAGTTCCACACCGGCGTCGGCTCGGTGATCCAGGACTCGGGTAGTTGCTTCTCGAAGCCCAGCATGGCGGCCAGGACAAACTCGGCGATCGCCGGGGCGCCGGCTCCCCTCGAACACGTGAGCCGGCGGTCACCGAGCATGTCGAAGGGGAACCCGTCCGAGCCGGCGCCGAGGATGTGGATCCAGCGGATGCCAGGACCGATCGCACCGGCAAGGGCCGGCACATCGTCGAGCAGTGTGACCAGGACGTCGGCATCCTCCGCCTCGGGACTGTCGGCCATGACCACCCGGGTGTCGGCCAGCGCGGCACGCAGTCCGTCGGCCACGAACTCGCCGAACCTGCCGCGGTAGACAGCCACCGTGTCTCCCATCACCGGACGAGCACGACCTCAGCTGTCGTCGGCAGCGCCGACGTTGGCATCGAGCCAATCCCTGAGAGGAGCGGTGGCTCGCAGGACCTCGATGACCCGCCGCTTCACCAACGGGGTGGCAAGCCATGGGCCGACCGACCACTCCTTCCATGCCGCGAGGCCCGTGTGTCGGAGGAACTCGATCCGGGGGTGATCCTTCGGGTACCCCCGGGGGGCCGACTTCAGGCTGTCGTGGGCCATCACGCCGATGCCCTTCCCCCCGAGCTGGTCCACCACAGCCTCCAGCTCGGCACCACTTCCGGGATCAGCCACGGCGACCCGATACCGGGCCAACTGTGCCGGTGAGGGCATGTAGAGGCCCGAACCCACGCCCAACGCGTCTGAGGACAGGGAGATGTATCCGATACTACTGTGGGCCCCGATCATGGTCTTGTACGGAGATTTGTCGGCACTGAATCGGATGTCCCGGTAGGGGCGGAAGATACGTCCGTCGCCGAACTCGGGAGCCAGGTCGTCCAACAGGTCCAGCATCGGGCCCCGGACCCCGGCCTCGTAGAACTCCTTGTGCGCGGTCCAGTACGCCCTGGTGTTGTCCATCTCGAGCCCGTCGAAGAAGTCGACGACTCCCGTGGGCCAACCCTGGAACCGACCCCCCTTGCGAGGCTCCGTCGTTGTCGTAAACGCCGTCGTCCGAGCCACGGTCCACAGCCTAAACACTGCACCCATCCCTGGTACGACCGGTCCCCCACCGTGGGCCCCCCGGGCTGCCTTCACACCGGTGGTGACGGATCGAGCCGGAGATTCCCCCGGGCGATAGCCTGACCGCCGTGCGGACCCCACGGATGGTCATCCTCCTCGTTGCAGCCCTGCTCGGCGTTCCAACGCTCTGGGTGTCCGGCGCCGAAGCTGGCGCTGCACCCACGTCGGCATCGCCCCCATCGGTCACCAGCGTCTCGCTGAAGATGCCTCACGCCTACAAGCCCCGCGCCGCTCCTGGTACGACGGACGACTACCACTGCACGCTGGTGAATCCTCACCTGGTCCGGAACTCCTACATCGTCTCCAGCCAGTTCGTTCCCGGCAGCACCGAGGATCACCACGCCGCTCTCTTCCTGGTTCCACCGTCACTGGCGGCCACCGCAGAACGGGACAATGAAGTTGGCAAGGGCTGGTCGTGCTTCGGGGAGGGAGCCCTGCCCAACACCGCACTGGGCGGCATCGCCGAGGTTCCCCTGCTCAGCTTCTGGGCACCCGGCCACGGGGTCGACAACCTGCCGAAGGGTACCGGGGTCCCGCTGCCGGCCGGAAGCCTGGTCATCATGCAGGTCCACTACAACCTGTTGGTCGGCGACAAGCCCGTGAGGAACACGCTGGTGCTCCACACGGTGCCCATCTCGACACCGCTCCTGCCCCTCAAGCTCGATTTGATGCTCGCACCGCCGAACATCCCCTGCCCGGCTGGCGTGTCCGGCCCACTGTGCGCTCGCGCCGCATCGCTCGCCAACCTGGGCCAACGCTTCGGTCAGACCGCCGTCGACGAGGTGAACGGCATCGAATCGCTCTGCGGGATTAGTACCTCCGACCCGCCCACAGGAGACTCTGCGTCCTGCATGTCGTCGATCGGCACGCGTGGCTACATCGACAGGGTGCAGGCCCACATGCACCTCTTGGGTGTTTCCTTCACGATGGTCCTCGACCCGGGAACACCTCAGCAGAGGACTGTCCTGAGCGTTCCTCAGTACGACTTCCACGACCAGCGGTCCTACAACCTGGCCACCCCCATCGCCGTAACGGCGGGCGAACCGGTAAAGATCACCTGCACCTACGACCCGACACTGGCCCAGGAGCTCCCGATTCTGCGCAAAGCACCTCCCCACTTCGTCACCTGGGGCGATGGTTCGACCGATGAGATGTGCATCGGGCTGGCGTGGATCACGACCACCCTGCCGAATTCGCACGACTCGGTGTAGTCGTCCCGTCGGGTCAGGATGCGGTCTTGCGCAACTGGCGAATCCCCTCCTCGATGCCGCGGCACAAGATGTCGAGATCCTCGGTGCTGTCGTAATCGCCGGTCACGCCGAAGCTCACCTCACCGTTGTAGGAGAAGATGGCGACGCCTATCCGCATCTGGACGCCGAGCGGAACATAAGGAAACGCTCTGATCATCCGCCGTCCGCCCATGTACAGCGGGACCTGGGGACCGGGAACATTGGTGGTCACGGTATTCACCTGGTGCTGGGCCATCCGCGTGGACAGGCGCATGCCCAGCGCCAGCAGCATCGGAGGAGCGAATCCGGTCATCGAGGTCAGGGCCTCACCGGCTACCGCCTGTCGGGAGTCCTTCAACCCCTCCATCTGACGGCTGACGGCATGCAGCCTCTCGGATGCGTCGTCGATGGAGACGGGAAGCTCAGCGAACATGGCTGAGACCTTGTTCTCCATCGTGCCGTCACCGACGGCCAGCCCGCTGTCGCTGCGCGGGCGCACCGACACCGGGACCAGGGTCCGAACGACCCGGTCCACCGACTCCCCGCGTGACAGCAGAAGTTCCCGGAATCCATTGGTGATGGCCGCCAACACCACGTCGTTGAAGGTCCCGCCCAGTTCATTACGGATGGCCTTGATGTCGCCGACCGTGGTCGATGCCCACCCGTAGCGCCGATGGGGGCCGAGCGGGCCGTTGAGGCTCGAAGTCGCGGTCCGCTTGGCCAGTCCCATCATCGCGGTGAGTCCCCGCAGCACCGACACGCCCTGCTCCAGTGCCTGTTTGGGCACCGAGATCGCCTTCCGCAGGGCATTCCACTGTTCGTAGGGGCTGGCCAGCAACTCGAGGGACGCTCCGACGGCGAGCTGCAGCGATGACGGGGACGGTGCTGGTCTCCACGGCAGCGACGTGATTGCTTGCTGATCGGGGGAGACATCCATGATCACCGACAAGACGTCCGTCCCCGAGACTCCGTCCACCATGGCGTGGTGCGTCTTGGAGAGCACCGCCCAGTTGCCCTCGTCGAGGCCTTCGACCACCCAGATCTCCCACAGGGGCTTCGACCTGTCGAGTGGCTGGGACATGACCCGACCCACCAATTTCCGGAGCTCGGCCTCGCCGCCGGGGGAAGGAAGGGCGGTGTGTCGAACGTGGTATTCGATGTTGAAATGCGGATCATCGACCCAGACGGGTCGGCCGAGCTCGAGCGGCACATGGCGAACCACGCACCGGTAGCGGGGCACCAGGGTCAGCTTGCGCTCGATCATGGCCTGGAGCTCGAAGAAGGGTGGTTCGGGTCCGTTGAAGATGCTCACCGAGGCGATGTGCATGTGACTGACACTGTCCTCGATGTGCAGAAAGGACGCATCCAGTGGGCTCATGCGGTCGACCCCGATGCGGATCACCTCCCCCGTCGCAGTGCCCCCCGGCTCGGAGTCAAGGCTACTACCGGGTCCCCGGCGGCGCCCGGGCCGAGCTGGGCGATCATCGACCCGTCGTCACCATCGCCGACGCTGGAAGTGAGGCGAACACCCCATCGGCGATCCGGCCGACCGTTTCCTCATAGGCCGACTCCGCTACCTTCGCGGCTCGGTTCTCATCCATGGGTCGCAGTCCCATGGTCTCGACACATGCCGGGCCCGGCTCGATCCGGATCACCTCGGAACCAGCAGCGCCGAGACGGCGGGCTTCCCGCTCGAGACGGCGATGGGCCGACCACCGAACCAGTGCATCGGCCCGGCGGGTCGGGAAACTGGCCGCAGACATGGGCGAGACCACCACCACTACAGCGGGAGGACGCGACCGAAGGACGTCGGCACTCGTCGGTGAGTGGACCCCACCGTCGAAGTACTCAACTCCACCGATGGCCACCGGGACGAAGTACGCAGGGATGGCGCACGAGGCAAGGACGGCGGCGGCGAGCGGGGCCCGAGGTGCACCGGGCCGACCGAACACGACTCGGGCGCCGTCGTCCCGCCGCACCGCACAGATCCAGAGATCCTCGGGCCACTGGTCACCGATGAACCGATGCAGCGGAGCGGCCCGCGCTGACAGATCGATCCTGCCGGCGGGCAACATGGTCATGGCCGCCACGTCCGGCCGGAAGCTCCACGGCCGGCGGGCGATCCTCGACAGGAGCGCAGCTGATGGTGGGCGCCATGGTCGGAGCCAGGAAGCAGGAGTGGGAACCGGAAGATCCGACGAGTCCGGAAGGATGCGGTCAACCAACTGCGATCCGGACTCCGACAGCGGAGAGCGCATGGCCATGGCGGCCAGATCGGTGGCCCCCACGCCCAGTCGAAGCATGGTGCCCGTGATCGAACCCGCCGATGACCCCACGATGATGCCGGCCGAACGCGGATCCCAGTCCAAAGTCTGGTGGAGGGCGGCGAGAACCCCGGCGTGATAGGCCTGCCCGACCACACCTCCCGCGCCGAGCACCAGTCCCACGTCGGTCATGCGTCCCCCACTTGCTCGCACTGATGAGCCTCCCTCGACCATCGACGAGCGTACCGGTCAACGGCCGCCTTGGGCCCGTTTTCGCTCGTCGACCTGCCCCAAGGCCCCGCTCTTGGGGTGGAGCAACACACGCAGAGGGCCCCGAGCCACTACCAGTGACATAGTGGCCGTGCACAGCGGCGTGATCACGGCTGTACCTCGGGAGGAACAGGCTGATCGTCCTTCCGGTACGGGCCGTCGACACCCGATGGCACTCCGCGTCGGTACGTGGGTCGCCTCGTGGATCTCGGCTTCGACCGCGCTGGTCGAGTGCCGGTCGCAGGTTGGGATGGACGCACGGCGCCCCTGTCGCGGAATCACCGGCCATTCGACAGACAGCGTTCGATAACGTGGGACCGTGGCCACCAGATCCGTTCGGAACGTCGAGGTATCGGGCCGTACGGTCGAGGTCTCGAGCCCGGACAGGATCTACTTTCCCGAGCTCGGGGCCACGAAATTCGAACTCGTCTCCTACTACCTCGACATGGCCGATGCGTTGCAACACACCGCCTTCGGTCGTCCAGCCATGCTGCAGCGGTTCCCCGAGGGCGCCGGGGGAAAGTCCTTCTTCCAAAAGCGGGTTCCGTCCGGGGCACCGAGCTGGCTCGAGACCACCGTGGTGACCACTCCGAACGGCACGACCTCCAACGCTTTGGTGGTAGCCGATGTGTCACATGTCGTCTGGGCCGTGAACCTGGGATGTCTGGGACTCCACCTGTGGCCCTACCGGGCCGCGGACCCGGCTCACGCCGACGAGCTGCGAATCGATCTCGACCCCCAACCCGGGATGTCGTTCCACGAGATCCGGACGGCGGCGGGGTGTGTGCGAGCGCTGCTCGACGAGTTGGGCATCGTCGGATACCCGAAGACAACCGGGAGCCGCGGGATCCACGTCTACGTCCGCCTGGAGCCCCGATGGGACAGTTACGAGGTCCGGGCCGCGGCTGTGGCCCTGGCTCGGGAACTCGAACGCAGGCATCCCGGACTGGTCACCGCTGAATGGTGGAAGGAGCAGCGCGGCGAGCGTATCTTCGTCGACTTCAACCAGAACGCCCCCCACAAGACGGTCTTCGGAGCATGGTTCGCCCGGCCACGCGTCGGCGGGCAGGTGTCGACCCCACTTTGGTGGGACGAGATCGATTCAGTCGATCCGGAGACACTGACCATCCGGACCGTGCCTGACCTGGTACGGGAGCGTGGCGACCCGTGGTCGGGGATCGATGACGTGCCCCAGTCGCTCGAACCGCTGCTGGCGATGGCAGCCGCCGACCGAGCCCGTGGGCTCCACGACGCGCCCTGGCCGCCCGAGTATCCCAAGCAGCCCGACGAGCCTCCACGAGTGGCTCCGAGCAAGGCCAAGAAGGCCTGAGCGGTGGAGCCGGTTGCCGCGCTACGCCGGATCGCATACCTGCTGGAACGCGACGGTGCGGAGTCCTACAAGGTGCGGGCCTTTCGCAACGCCGCAGAGGCCATCGCCCCTCTGGCGGTCGCTGAACTTGCGGCCATGACACCCGCGCGGCTCACGGCCATCCCCGGCGTGGGCAAGACCAGCGCCCAGGTCGTCACAGAGGCCGTCGGCGGCGGGACACCCCAGTACCTGGAGAAGCTCGAATCCGTGGAGCGTTCCGTCATGAGCCCCGAGGCCCACAGCCTGTTCGACCGGCTCCAAGGTGATTGTCACAGCCACTCGGACTGGTCCGACGGGGGCAGCACCATCCGGGTGATGGCCGAGGCGGCCAAAGAGCTCGGGCACCGTTATTGGACCCTCACTGACCACAGCCCACGGCTCACCGTGGCCCATGGGCTCAACCCAGAGCGGTTGCGCCAACAGCTCGAGGTCGTCGCCGAGCTGAACACCGAGATGGCACCGTTCCGGATCCTCACGGGCATCGAGGTGGACATCTTGGAGGACGGTGCGCTCGATCAGGACGAGGACCTCCTCGCCCAGCTGGACGTGGTCGTGGCTAGCGCCCATTCCAAGCTTCGGATGGATGGGCCGGCCATGACAAGGAGGATGGTGCGCGCCATCGAGAGCCCGCACACCGACATCCTGGGTCACTGCACTGGTCGCCTCCTGACAGGACGTGGCCGACCCGAATCGACCTTCGACGCCGAGACCGTCTTCACGGCCTGTGCGGAGACTGGCACCGCAGTCGAGATCAACTCCAGACCGGAGCGCCTCGACCCACCTGAGCCACTGCTGGCCCAGGCCCTGTCACTCGACTGCGTGATGGTCGTGGATACCGATGCCCATGCCCCGGGCCAGCTCGAATGGCAGCGCTATGGCTGCGAGCAGGCCGCTCGTGTGGGGATTCCGCCCGAGCGGATCATGAACACCCTCCCTCTGGAGGACTTCTTGGCCTGGACGGCCGGCCACGGGGACTGATCGGCTGGACGGTCCCGGAGTACCATGAGCCGGTGCCACTGCCTGTTTCGCCGCCGGTCGCGCCGATGCTGGCCAAGCTGGTCAGGGAGCTGCCCGAGGGCCAAGGTCTGTTCTACGAACCCAAGTGGGACGGGTTCCGATGCATCGTCTTCCGGGACGGCGATGATGTGGTCCTGGGTAGCCGCAACGAGAAGCCACTCACCCGGTACTTTCCCGAACTGGTCGAGGCACTACGGACAAACCTGCCCGATCGGTGTGTCCTCGACGGCGAGATCGTGATCGCCGGGCCGTCCGGCCTCGACTTCGACGCGCTCTCCCAACGGATCCATCCGGCCCAATCCCGCGTCGAGCTACTGGCCAGGACCACCCCGGCCTCGTTCGTGGCCTTCGACCTGCTGGCACTGGGTGACAAGGATCTTCAGACCCAGGCCTATGCCGACCGACGTTCAGCCCTCGAGGACGCGCTGTCGGGCGCTCATCCACCCGTCCACCTCACCCCGGTCACCGACCAGCCGGATGTGGCCCGGGACTGGTTCTCCCGATTCGAGGGTGCCGGGCTCGACGGAGTCATCGTGAAGGCTGGCGACTTGATGTACCAACCCGACAAGCGGGTGATGCTGAAAGTGAAGCACGAACGAACCGCGGACTGTGTGGTCGGAGGGTTCCGGTGGCACAAGTCGGGCCAGGTTGTGGGCTCGCTCCTCCTCGGCCTCATCGATGGTGGCGGCATCCTGCACCACGTCGGTGTGGCTTCCGGATTCAGTGTGGCCAGGCGCGAGGAGTTCGTCGGGGTGCTCGAGCCCTTCCGGGATGGAGCGTCATCCGCGCACCCTTGGCTCCGCGACGGCGCGCCAGAGGGCCGGGTCCCCGGCGGCCAGAGTCGATGGAGCGGTGGCAAGGACCTCAGCTGGGAGCCCCTGCGAATCGAGTTGGTCGCTGAAGTGGCCTACGACCACCTCCAGGTCGACCGGTTCCGGCATGCCACCTCATTCCTTCGTTGGCGACCCGACCGGAGCCCGGACTCCTGCACCTACGCCCAGCTGGACACGCCGGTGCCTTCTGAGCTGGCCGACGTCTTCGGCAGCCCGGGGTGACACCGCCGTCAGCGTCGTGCGATGGCCGCAGCGCGATCAGCCATACCGGGGTCCCGGAATTGCCCGCACACGGCGGCGAACTCCGGAGTCGGCCCCGTCCACCGGAGTGAACCGGGCCCGGCCAGCAGGGACGGATCCACGCGGAGCGTTGCCAGGTCCTTGAACAGCTCAGCTCGGTCGCGTTCGGTGGCCAGCCGCTCGGCCAGCTTGGCGGCACCCCGGACCGATTGGCGCACGTCAGGGTCCCACTCGGCGACATCGGATGGGACATCCTCGATGTGCCCGTAGTGGGCCAGCACCAACGACGCCGAGCGCCGGCCCCACCCGGCCAGGCCGGGGAATCCGTCGGCGGAATCACCGACCAGGCCGAGCCAGTCCGGGATCGACCCTGGGGCGACCCCGAACTTGGCCCACACACCGTCCTCGTCGGTGATCAACCCCTTGCGGCGGTCCAACTGCACGACCCGCTTGCCCACCACGGACTGGGCCAGGTCCTTGTCTGGAGTGCAGATGACCACACGCTCCACCTCTGGATCCTGGGCTGCCACCGAGGCTGCCGACGCCAGTGCGTCGTCGGCCTCCAGCTCCACCATTGGCCACACCACCACACCCAAGGCCTGCAGCGCGGTCTCCAGCAGTTCGAACTGCGACCGCAGGGCGGGATCGATCCCCGCTCCGGTCTTGTAGCCAGGCCACAGATCGTTTCGGAACGACTCGACCACATGGTCGGTGGCTACCCCCAGGTGCGTGGCCCCTTCAGCAAGCATCCCCATGATGGACAGCACTACCCCCCGTGCCGCACCGATCTCCGCCCCGTCGTCGCCGGTGCGAGGCGGCTGGCCAAAAAACTGACGGAACAACTCATAGGTACCGTCGACCAGGTGGACGTCCATTGCTGAAGTCTTGCAGCTATGTCGGTGAGGGGGGTCTGGCCTCGAGGAGCAGCGACTGGGCAGATCGACCGAGCAACCCGTCCCTGTCGTGAATCGATCCGACAGAGAGCCCGGTGCCTGTCGGCTGGACGATGCCGTCGCAGTCCATCCCGATCCACTCGCCCTGCGGGGGCCTCGACAGACTGACAGCCAGATCCGCGTTCATATAGGACCAGTTCCTGAAGGGCAGGCGCGCCGAGGTACCGCCTGTCCCATAGTCCGCAGCGGCAACAGCCCGTTGAGTTCCCGTCGTCGCCTCTCCCGCCACTACCGGCATCAAGAGGCGGAGCCACAGCTTCACCGACCCTGGCGCGTTCTCCGGCTCCCAGGCGGTGGCCATGGCCAGGCTGTCGAACGAGGGCCAACCCACAATCCCGGCGGCATGCCGGTTCGGGTGGTCGAGGGCTGGCACTCGGGCCGGATCGAACGTCACCGGATGATCCGTCGACGTAGTGGGAAGCTCGAGGTGCGAGAGGCGGATGCGGGTCGCCGATGCCGACGCCACGGGACGGTCCCCAGCCAGCAGGAGAGCTGACTGACGCTTGACCCTGCGCCCACCCTCGCTGTCACGGGTCCTGATGGTCAGCGGCCCGTCGGGCACCGGTCCGAACAGCTCGACAAGAACTCGGACAATGACCTCACCCTCCGCCTCGAACACTCCCGCCAGTAGGGCTCCGACTGCGGCACCGTGCAACGCCTCCGGGTTCCACGGCCCACGGGCGGCTTCCGTCGGTACGTAGTGGCCAGCGTCCCGTTCGAACACGGCGGCGGCGTCAGCCACGGGAAGTCACCTCGAGCCCCATCCGACGGACCCTATCGAATGCCGCAGCTGTCGCGATTCAAGGAGAGCCGAACGCGACCTGCCAAGCAGTCGGCTACCGGGCATGCCATCAGCCGGCCACCCAAGACGCGCTCGGACCTTGGTGCCCGACGGGGGCAGGGGTTGGCGGTCCGGACCGCCCCGAGGTGTGTGCACTCGCACTCGCTGCACCCTCGGGCCGGCGATGGCAGGTCCGGGGCGCGAGGTACGGGAATCCGTGGGCGCCGCCGTTGCGGATGACTTCGGGCTCCAGGGGCGAGAAGATGGCAGGGGTGCAAAGCACGACCTGTGACCGTCAGGTCATCCAATGAGCGGAAAGGCCCCTGATCACAATGACGGAGACTGTCGATCTCGTCCTCGAAGGCGGCGGGGTAAAGGGCATTGGTCTGGTCGGTGCCATCTCGGTGCTCGAGGAGCATGGGATGGTGTTCAGCCGTGTCGCCGGAGCATCGGCTGGTGCGATCGTCGGATCGCTGGTGGCCGGCGGAATGGCGGCCATTCAACTCCAGGAGCTCATGACCGCTCTCGACTACACCCGGTTCCGTGACGACACCCGTCTCGATCACCTGCCCATCCTGGGTAAGGGGCTGTCGATCTGGCTCGAACACGGCATCTACGCCGGCGACTATTTCCACGGCTGGATCCGAGAGCAGCTCACAGGACTCGGCGTCAACACGTTCGCCGACCTCTACGCGGCTGATCCCGGCAGCAGCCTCCCAGCCAATGAGCAGTACAAGTTGGTCGTGATGACCTCTGACGTGAGCCGTGGTCGTCTACTTCGGCTGCCCTGGGACTACACCGTTGACGGCATCGAGGCCAACCGTCAGACGGTGGCTGACGCCGTCCGGGCTTCGATGTCCATCCCGTTCTTCTACCGACCCGTGACCCTGGACATCCCGGGGGCCGCACCGTCGGTCCTCGTCGATGGCGGCATGCTGTCGAACTTTCCTGTTGACACCTTCGATCGCACTGATGGCAAGCCACCTCGCTGGCCCACGATCGGAATCAAACTCTCCGCACAGCAGGTCCCCGATCAGATCGAACATGTGGTGAAGGGCGACCTGTCCCTCGCTCTCGGAATGCTGGGAACCATGCAGAGCTGGCACGACCAAATGCACCTCAATGACCCCACCGTGCTGAGGCGGACGATCTTCGTCGACACGTTCGGTGTGAATGCGACCGACTTCTCCATCGACAAGTCGACCCAACAACGGCTGTTCGAAAGTGGGCGCACGGCTGCCGAGCGATTCTTGGCATCGTCGGCCAACGGATAGGCCGACCGCTTCTCCGTCGCCGGCGGATGGTGGATCTGCCGCCGATCAGTGACGGGGCTGGAAGGGTAACGGTACTGGTCGGCGCCGTCAGTGCGGTGCCTGACCCTCCTGCCTCCTGGCCCATCGGAGTCCGTCCCGGCACCTGTGCCACTGGGTGGTTCCAGCTGTCGGTGGTACGACCATTCGCGACGGGCGGGAGTGGCGGGCAACCTTCGCCGAGCGATCCGGCAAGAAATCCCTAAACCAGGCTGGGCAACGTGCCGATGAGGGCGTGGATGAGGTCAGCCGCTCTCGATACGATGTTGCGCCGACTACGAGGTAGAGGCTCTGAGGATCCCGGCAGCCCCGAACGAGCGCTCTCGGCCTGATCGATGCCACCCCCGTCGGAGCACACGTTGGGGCCCTGGCCCTTTGGGGGGTCGACCATCGAGGGCCGATCACAGTGACGGACACTCCCGACCGACAGGTCCGAAACACCAGGGGGAGAGCGTGTCGGGTCCTGGTGGTGGCACTGGCAGCGATCGCCACTCTCCAGTTGGGAATCGTGGCGGTGACATCGACGCCGGCATCGGCTGCGGTCGGATTCTCCGGTCCTCCGGTGGTGCGCGTATCCGGCAATCACCTGGTCGACGGCAGCGGCACTTCCATCAGGCTCCTCGGGGTCGACCACAGTGGCTCCGAATCTGCCTGTGTGGATGGGGAGGGATTCTTTGACCCACCCAACTCCGACACCCCGGCGATGATCGCCGCCATGAAGAGCTGGAACATCAACGCAGTCCGGGTGCCGTTGAACGAGGACTGCTGGTTGGGTATCAACCTTCCCTTCCCCACTCTCGGCGGAGCCCCCTATCGGTCGGCCATCGTGAACTACGTGAACGATCTCAACACCGCAGGACTGGCCGTGATCCTCGACCTCCACTGGGGCGCCCCTGGCACCCAACCGGCCCTAAGTGGCGAGGTCATGGCCGATGAGGATCACTCGCCAGCGTTCTGGTCCTCGGTGGCCACTACATTCCGGGGTCACCAGGGAGTGGTGTTCGACCTCTTCAACGAGCCTCGGTATCTGCCGTTTGCCTGTCTGGTCAACGGTGGCTGCGTCAAGGATGGCGTTCAGGTGGCCGGCTACAACCAGCTCATCGCTGCGGTGCGCGCCACCGGGGCCACCAATGTCGTCATGGTGGCCGGTACTGCCTTTGCCGCAAATCCCACCGGGTTCAGGAAGATCTTGCCCTCCGATCCACTGGGACAGCTGGCCATCTCTGTGCATGTGTACAACTTCAATGCAGCAAAGAAGCCGGCCAGCTGGACCAAGTGGGTGCACATCGGCTTGTTGGCCAAGGTGCCCTTCGTAACCGGCGAGCTGGGCGAAAAGGACTGCACATCGAACTTTATCGACAGCTACATGAGCTGGGCCGATGCCAACGGGGTGTCCTATCTCGCGTGGGCGTTCAATGCCGGTCCCGGCTGGCCATGCAACGCACCCTCCCTCATCAATGACTACAGCGGCAACAACCCCACTCCCTACGGAGCTGGGTACAAAGCCCACCTGGCCACGCCGTAGCTGTATTTGATCCAGATGGGACTTCACGGCAACTGGCGGACCACGACGGCGGGAGGACATGCGTGAATTCCCCGCCTTCTGCCCATCACGACCACGGAGGTCTCTATGCACCGATCGCGACCCATCCGTTGGCTCGCCGCCGCAACTACAGCACTCGTTGCCACGGCGATGGCGACTGTGGTCGAGCCGGGAGCTGCCTTTGCCGCTGGCGGGCCAATCCTGTCGATCTTCGCAGGGACAGGAACAGCTGCACACCCGATCCCCGGTCCGGCGACATCGTCAGCGCTGAACGTGCCGAACGGCATCGCATTCGACTCGTCGGGCAACGTCTACATCGTCGACTCCGACAACAACGTGGTCGAAAAGGTCAATCGGTCGGGCATTCTGTCCATATTCGCCGGAAAGGGTACGGCCGGTGCGCCGACTCCAGGTCCCGCAACCTCGTCGGCCCTGGACGGTCCTGGCGCCATCGCCTTCGACGACTCGGGCAACGCCTACATCGCCGATAGCGGCAATAACGACGTCGAGAAGGTCACCCCGTCTGGCACCTTGTCGATCTTCGCCGGGAAGGGAACGGCCGGCGCCCCGACACCCGGTCCGGCCACAGCGTCTGCTCTTAACAGTCTGAACCAGATTGCCCTCGACGGATCCGGCAACCTCTACATCGCCGACAGTGGAAATAGTGATGTCGAGAAGGTCACCCCGTCCGGCACGCTGTCGATCTTCGCCGGAAAGGGTTCGGCCGGCGCCCCGACACCCGGTCCGGCCAAATCGTCGGCCCTGAACTATCCCGGTGGTGTCACCGTCGACCCCGCGGGCAATGTGTATATCGGCGACTTCGGCAACGACGTCGTCGAGAAGGTCACTCCGTCTGGCACCCTGTCCATCTTCGCAGGAACCGGAGTGGCCGCTGCACCGATCCCGGGCCCGGCCAAATCGTCGGCCCTTGGCGGTCCTGCCTTTGTCGCCGCCGATTCAGCCGGAAACGTCTATATCGCAGACTTTGGGGCCAATGTCGTCGAGCGGGTCACCCCGTCGGACACCTTGTCCGTCTTCGCTGGAACCGGAGCGACGGCCGCCCCGACCCCCGGACCAGCCGCGTCGTCGGCCCTGGACGAGCCCGTCGGCATCGCGGTCGACACCTCGGGCAATGTCTATGTCGGCGACTCGGGCAACAATCTCGTCGAGAAGGTGAGCCTGCCGGCGCCAACTGCCCCGACCATCACTGACCTGCCGACATCGGCGACGGTCGGGGACACGTTTATTCCGACGGTAGCCACCTCAGGGGACGGTCGGACCTCGGTGACGTCGAACGAGACCACGGTGTGCACGGTGCAGGGCTCCTCGGTGTCCTTGGTGGGCCCCGGTACCTGTTCGCTCACGGCCCACGTCGGCATCGGGACCACCTACGGCGCGAAGTCGGGTGACCCTCAGGTGTTCACGGTGGCCACCCCGTGCTCGGGTGGGTACTGGATTGCCGGTGCCAACGGCGCGGTGTATCCGTTCGGGTCAGCTGCAAATTATGGCTCCCTGGTGACCTTGGGTGTCACGCCGGCGAGGCCCATCGTCGGCATCGCCACCGACGCTGATTGCAAGGGTTACTGGCTAGTGGCGGCCGACGGCGGGGTCTTCGCCTTCGGGGACGCCCGATACTTCGGCTCGATGGGGGGCCGCCACCTCGACAAGCCCGTTGTCGGGATGGCCTCCACTGCCCAGGGTGGCTACTACGAGTTGGCCTCCGACGGCGGCATCTTCAGCTTCGGCCCCGGTGCGACATTCCACGGTTCCATGGGGGGCCGCCAGCTCAACGAGCCCGTGGTGGGCATGGCCGAGACGTCCGAGGGTGGCTACTACGAGGTGGCCTCCGATGGTGGGATCTTCAGCTTCGGCCCCGGTGCCACGTTCCGCGGATCGATGGGTGGCCGCAAGCTCAACGAGCCGGTGGTGGGCATGGCCGACGATCCCGGCGGTGGTTACTACGAAGTGGCCTCCGACGGCGGGATCTTCAGCTTCGGCGCTCTCTTCCACGGTTCGACCGGCTGTCTCATGCTGGCCCAGCCGATCCAGTCAATGGTGGTCTCGACTGACCGCACCACCACAGGAACAGGTACTGGATGCGGGTTGACTGGTCTCCAGCCGCCAGGTGGTTATCGGTTCGTCGCCCGTGACGGAGGCGTGTTCAACTTCGGCAACGCCACCTATGACGGATCACTGGGAGGCAAGGGGATTACCGACGTGGTGGGGATGGCCGACGCATGACCGGTTGATCACCACGCCTTGCGGATGGCCGAAGCGGCGATGACGCGGGACCGACCGGTCAACTTCCGCTGATCGACACGTTGCTGACACTGTGGATGTCGGTGAGATTCCCGGTACTGCCTGAGAATCCCACCAGCACTTTCGGTCCCACGGTGACCGGCTGACTCAGTACCTGGATCCCGTCGATGGTGACGGTCAGGACGCCAACGTTGAGGACAATGGTGATGGTGTCTGGCCCCAGGAGAGACCGGACATTGGTGGCGGTGTTCAGCCAGTGGAGCTCGGGTGTGCCCTGGCCAAGGAGGGGCCCGTCGGTGATTCCGACAAAGTTCGCCGAGGGATTGCCAGGGCTCTGCTGAGTGTCAAACGCCACGGCGATTCCAGGTATCCCGTAGTAGCCGAGCCCGACTCCCGAGGAACCCACTGACGTGGGCGAATCGGTGGCGTTGCCCAGCACGAAGGCGGTTCCGTTCCCCCCGGTCCCACTCCCGATGAACGACGTGAACGAGACGGCCAGATGTGCGGAGCTCACCGGTGTCGGCCAGAACGACGATCCGGCCTGATTGAGTACCGTTCCCGAGGTCAGATGGAGCTCACCGTTCGTGGCAACCAGGGCTGTCCCGTTGTACGTCCAGCCCCGCAGGCTGGGATCCCCGATGATGCCGTCACCGGCGAATGCCACCGTCTGGGCACCTTGGCCGTCGTTGGCGCCGATGATCCAGTGGTCACTGATCGATCCGATGTCGGTGGGTGCGAAGGCGACGGTCTCCGTCAATGAGGCGCCGGCGGGCAGCGTCGTCCCTGCCGATAATGACGTCGTGGCGACGAAGGGGCCGAGCGACGGCGGCTGGGACTGGAGGATGGTCAGGGTGCTCCCCCCGACATTGCTCAGTTGGAAGGACTGGGAGGCCGACTGACCGAGACGCTCCGATCCGAAGGCCAGGGTACCTGGGGTGATCACCAGCTGGGATGGGGGTGTGGCCGTACCGGTCAGGGCCACTTGTTGGCTGCCTCCGTCCGAGATAACACCGAGGGAGTCGGCGAACTGGCCAGTGGCTGTGGGATCAAAACTCACCGTGGTGGTGACCTGGGCCCCGGGTTGAATGACCTGGCCGGCCACCGGGGCCCCCGACACCTCGAATGGTGGCGCGGGAAGCTCCACAGTGGAGACAGTCACCGGGGAGGACCCGTTGTTCACGAAGCCGACGGTCTCGGTTGACTGGCCTCCGGGGGGAACACCGGAGAATCCGAGCGCTCCGGTGGTGGTCGTCAGGCTCGGACCGCTGTTCTCGCCGATCGCCGTGAGATTTACCTGTGACTGCCTGGCACCGGCGCTGGCCACGGCGACCGTGCCACCGGTGGGCCCAGCCACGGTGGGGGTGAAGGTGACGGGTACGGTAATCGTGCCGTTGGTGGGCAGGGTCACCGGGAGTGCCGAGCTCGGCGTCCCGAGCGAGAACGGTCCCGTCACGCTGAGGGCCTGGACGGTGACCGGGCTCTGCGCGGTGACCGTGAGCGTTGCGACTGCGGACTGGCCGACGACAGTCGGTGGGAAGGTCGGGGCAGGCGCGGCGACCGGTGACGGGACACTGGAGAAGGCATCTCCGAGCTGGGCCAGCGTCGGTCCACCAGGATCGGTTCCGGCCGCGGTCGCAAGCAGTTGAGGCTCCCCCATCCAGTCGGCAATGAAGAAGTGAAGCCGGAGCGCCTGGGCCATGCAGAAGGTCATGGTGGCCAAGGTTCCGGTACCGGTGTTCTCCCCACCCAACTGGATCGATGTCCCGGCCACCAACGAGGCGAGGAAATCGGCGGGATCCTCCAGCTGTGGGGTGGGCAACACGGTCTGGGCATCGAGATAAGTGGTGTACGCCACCGAGTGGGCGGCGTCGGGCAGGACACGGAGCAGATCGGTCCAGTCAAGGCCTTCGTTGTACTCGCTGTACTTGTTCGAGCCACTTGATGTGGCCGGCGCCAGCAGGGCTGCCTCGGGAGCCGTGGCGCCGCCGGGTCGCTGCCCCCAGCCAGGCAAGAGCAGTAGCTCGCGGTGTTCCGAAGTCACTCCGGAGTTGGCCGTTCAGCCATACCGAGTAGTTGATGAGGTCCTGGTTGTAGGCGTTGAGGAAGGTAGTGGCCTGAGCTGCCGTCCCCGTTCCCGGGATCCACCCGCGTACCGACGACGGAAGGCTGGCCTGGGTCGACGTGTCATAGGCCCAGTAGCTGTCGACATCGCTGTTGTAAGTGGCCAGAGGATAGCGGAGCTCGTCGAGAGGGCCACCTCCCTGGCGGACAGCGATCAGGCTGCCAGAAGGTATCTGGGACCCGAGCCAGTAGAGGTAGTAGCCCTCGGCTGACCGCACCGACGAATCGGTCACCCCGTTGGCCACGTTGTTGCCGGATGAGCCGGGCCCCGAGAAGGCATGCCCGTACTGATTCACGAAGCGTGTGCCGCCAGGAAGCGAGAACACCCAGGTCGGGGTGTATTGGATGCCCGGATCCAGCACCACCTCGAGGCCGGCCGACCTGGCTGCAGCGATCTTGGCCTGGATCTGCTGGATATAGGAGATCGAGAAGACGCCCTTGGTCGCCTCGGCGGTGCTCCACGCCACCGAGATGGTGACCGAGTTGATGCCAGCCGCCTCCTCGGAGGCAAAGTTGGGTGTCGTGGCCTGCAACAGGCCGAGAACGGGGGCCGACGAACTGGTGGCCGCAGACGACGAGGCGGTCGCGGCAACACCGACGGCACCGATCGCGGCGCAACAAATCAGTGCCAGGGTGACTCCAGCCCGTAGGCGTCCCGGCCTTCGTGTCAACGAGACAGACCTGGGGCCACGCTCGTCTATCGGCAGATTGCCCGTCCGGGTTGAGGGACTTTCAGGGACTGGGCGATCGTGAAGGGTCACGCCGGTGCTGAGGATTCGCCATCGTCATTTCGCCCAACAGGCCAGAGCTGGCGCAATGCCCTCAGATTGCGGATCGGGCAGTCCACCTGTTGTCGGCCTGACTGACGCCGTCGTCCGGCACCAACCCCTACAGCTATGGATCCTGTCTCGGCCGGCCACGACCTCTCATCCGAATCGGGATTCCCGCTGACGAAGGACCGCGCACAGGGACTCGTTGTACGGAGCCTCTAGGCCCAGCTCGCGGCTCAGTTCGACGACCTTCCCATTGATGACATCAACTTCCGAGCGCCGGCGGGCAAGGTGGTCGAGCCGCATCGACGGGCTGGTGTTCGGGATCGTGGCAGCGAATTCCGTCACGTAGTCAACGGGGTCGTCGAACGTGAATCGGATCCCTTGGGCACTGCCCACTCGATAGGCCTCCTTCATGCAGCCGAGCGCCACATCCCATGCCTCTGCGTTGGCCATCAGCTCACCCACCGTTATGTCAAAGGCCGCACAAGGAGCGCTGAGGGTGACATTACAAAGGAACTTTTCCCAGATCATGGAGTGCACATCGTCAAAGGCCTTCACGTTGAAGCCAGCCTCAGCCCACAAGCGCTCAATGAGAAGCAGCCGCTCGGTCAACCCGCCTTGCATCTCGCCGATCCGTATCAGGCGCATGCCTTCGTGGTACACGTTGCCGGGTTGGGGAACGACTGATCCGAACCCCTCGGCAATACCGAGAAGGATCTGACGTTGCGGTATGTGACGGGCGACGCGCTCACCGGACCCGAGCCCATTCTGGAAAGCCATCACAACGCTCTCGGGCTCCAGTAGAGGGGCGATCCCGGCAGCAACGTCTTCGACGTCCTGGGCTTTGGTGGCGATCACCCATACATCACAGGTTCCGGCGTCTTCGGGCAGATACCCGGTGTGCAGGTCGTCTACCACGTAGCTGCCACTGGCGCCCGTGACGCTGAGCCCCGAGGTGGCGATGACCTCGATGTGCTCCTTCCAGGTGTCGATGGCCCACACGTCGTGTCCGGCCCTACCTAGTAGGCCGGCGTACACGGAACCCATGGCCCCTGTTCCGACAATCGCGATCTTCACAGCCTTCTCCAACGACGAGTCATTGACTTCCCGCTAATCGATGCCCACGCAAGCCGCGAGGATCGACCGGCAAGGCTAGCGCCTCATTGACCGATTAGTGATTTCGTCCTGCCGCGGGGCAGGCACAGAACGGCACACCCACTGAACGCACGCGCCCCTACTGCGTCTGGCAGGCATTCTGATAGATGGCCTGGGGAACGGAGCCGTTCTCGCAGTAGACCGCTCGACTTGCCGGTTGCCACGCTCCATTGACCGACATGAACAAGATGGTGACATCCGCATCTGGAGGAGTGCCGACCGTCACGAAGGCGTAGGCGAAGTTGCCAGAGCACCCGTAGCCACCGCTGTCGACGCCATCGAAGTCAGACGTGTGCGCCTGTGCGGCTGCGGTGATTGCCTCAACGGTGCAGGGAGCTGCGGCGCCAGTGGCCGGAGCGGTTGTCGATGTCGATGTCGGTGTCGGTGGCACGGTGGTGGTTGTTGAGGTTGTTGCGGTTGTTGTCGGCGTCGTTGTCGGGGCTACCGCCGGCGACACGCTGCTCGGGGGAGTCTGGGTGGCTCCAGCATCACAATCGGGAAGTGTGATGGGTCGTAGGTCCGTGTCGGGCAACCAGGCGCCGCTCACCAACTCAACGAAGTGCGTGGCTGGAAGCTGCGACGTCGTACAGACAGCGCGAATGGACTGGCCCGGATGGAGCGCTCTCTGAGCGAGACGACCGGTTAGCGGTTGGCCGTTCAACCCCGCTGGAGTGACCCGGACGGTGACGACTGCCTTGATCGCGCTGGGCACCTTGATCATGAGGCGGCTCGGATCGGCATTCGACCATGTCCAGGTCGTAGTGGTCTTTTCAGGAGCGCACATCGAGCCCCCACAGACGTCGGGGCCCTGGAACTCCTCGTTGACGACAAGCGTATGGCCCGCCACGTGGAGATTGGCGATTGCCGGTCCGTTCACTCCGAGATCCCCCACGTTGTACGACCGAGCGTAGATCGGGCCGGCGACGATTCGCAGCTTGCCCGGAGGCCCGTTGAAGACCCACACAGCTCGAGACTCGAAGGATCCCCCTTGGCTGCAAACCACCGTGGCGGCAAGCCCCGCGTGTCCCGCACCGAAGTTAACGTGCTGACGCGCCCCAATGGTCCATGCATTCCAGTAGCCAGAATGGCCATTGCCATTCGACAGCTTGATCCGGCCGGTCGGACAGACACCCGCCGGAAGCGTGGCGCTCTGGAACTGGCGCGCGCTCAGGACACCGGGACCCCGGGTTTGAGACGATGCGGCACCCGCGCTGCCCGTCGCACTGACGATCGCGATTGCCCCCAGGACTGCACCGGCCAACCCAGCCATCGTTCGTCTGAACGGAGCGTGCATGGTCACCCCTTCCCTTTCCGCCAATTGGGCCACGGCACCCCGCCTGTGGCGAGTATTCGTGTCACGCCCGACTACCGATCCGACGCTGCAGCTCAGTGGGGTCTGTACCGACGGCACGCCCCTCCGTCGACCAGCAAACCTAGCGTCGTGCTTGGGACCCATCAACAGGGGTCGGATGCCGTGGCGGATGCTCGCACTCGGTACCTTGTCCATGAATGGTGGCGAAACAGATTCCGGGTTCGCTTGCGCCGTCGCGGCGGGCGGTCGACAATGACGTGCGCTGCACTCGTCGAGGATCGACCGACCGACAGGGAGAATGCTGATGATCAGGAAGGCACTCCGTTTGGTGGGCTGCATCACCGTTGGCATTGCTGCCTCGTCGGTGCTGACCCTCTCCCTCGGGGGCGCCTCGGGTGCTGCCACCCCCAGCTCCAAGAGAGTGCCCCCCACCTATGTGCAGATCCTCACTACTCGGCTCACCAAGGAGTTCGAGGATCCCACACTGGCGACGGAGGTCGTGGCCTCTCTTGATCCGACCCTCGTGGCCCAGCTCCAAACGGAGGTTCCGGCCGGAGCGCTGAAGACCTCGCCACTGCTTTCCTACCGACCGTCGAAGTATTCGCTCCCCAAGAGCTCCGTGGGCAGCGTGATCGCCTTCGAATTCGGGTACGAGCTTGCCCCCGATGGAACAACCTCGGCCGGACCGACCAACGCGGCCATAGCGGCCAGCGTGGAGGGCTTCGCTACAAAGCATCATGTCCCGATCTTCGCCCAGCAGCGGATAGCCGAGAACCTGACGGCCGACGGCGTTCCGGATGTCACGTCGATCAACCCGGTAGATGGCACCTATCTGAGTACGGCAGGTGTCGTGGCCCAAGCGATCGCCGACGCCACGAGCACCGGGACCGCACTGGGCCAAGTGGGAATCTTCGGATTCGCAGATCACTCAGGCAGATGCACCCTCACAGCCGAGGATGCCGGACTGACGGCTGGGGTTCCGAAGGGAATCAAGCTGCCCACAACCTACGACCCCGCGTCAGCCCAGTCGTGGACGACGAACCGCCTCTCGTATCTGGAGGTCGACCTGTTCGATCGCATCGAGACGCTCGGTTCCCCATGACACGACCCCGCCGCGGCTGGACTGCTGTCAGACACTGGCTGGGTGGGCCGATAGTGGGCGGATCCCGAAGCCCTCGGATAGGCCGGGACTGATGGAGTCACGTGACCGAAACGGGATTGGGTGCCTCGGTTCCATTCTTGGCCTTGTCGTCGTCGCCGCAGTCGTCGTGGCCGTGATCTTCGCCGGTCTGATCGCGCTAGGCATTGTCGCTGCACTTGTGATCGTGGGCCTGGTGGCCTTGGCAGTCGATCGGCTCCTCCTTGCCATCAGCCCGAAACGCCGGGAGCGGCGAGCCACCGTACAGAGATCCTTCATGATCTGGGGACCCAGCACACCGCCAGCACCAGGACCGATCATCGACTCGACGGCTCACCTCTCGGATCCAGAGGACAGGGGCTCAAGCGAGTAGCCGACGTTCAGATGGCGGCCCCTGCTTGCCACCGACACACCCGGCGGCGATCCTGGAGCGGAGATGGGTGACCAACGCCCAGTGAGGTCCGATGATTCGATGCCGGAGGTGCGGTGCTTGACCTGACCGACAGCAGGGACGCCTACGTGGGTGGATTCCGAGTGCGACGAGCCCTGCCCTCCCGCGGCCGGCGAACCGTCGGCGCGTGGTGCTTCGCGGACCACTGGGTCCGGCCGAGGTCACCGAGACCGAGGGGCTCGAGATCGGGCCGCATCCCCACACCGGCCTGCAGACTGTCACGTGGCTCATCGACGGTGAGGTTCTGCATCGCGACAGCCTTGGCACCGAGCAGGAGATCCGACCCGGCCAGCTGAATCTCATGACCGCGGGACACGGTATCTCCCATTCGGAGGAGGCGACCGGCCGCTACCGAGGAGTGCTCCACGGCGTCCAACTGTGGATTGCCCAACCCGAATCGACACGGCACGGCACGGGCGCCTTCGAGCACCACGCCGACCTTCCGCAGGCCGAGCTCGACGAGAGTCTGGCAACCGTGCTCGTCGGCGGGTACGGAGACCTCGTCAGTCCGGCCCGCCACGACACCCCCCTGGTCGGTCTGGACCTCACCATCCGAGGATCACTGGTGCTTCGTCTGCGACGTGAGTTCGAATATGCCCTGCTGGTCCTGGACGGCGTCATCGAGCTGCAGGCCGGTGCCGTTATGCCAGGCCACCTCGGCTACATCGGGTCGGGTGGCGAGGAACTCGTGGTCCGAGCCGCGAGGCCCGCCCGAGCCATGCTTCTGGGTGGGCAGCCGTTCGAGTCCCGCCTCATGATGTGGTGGAACTTCGTGGCGCGTACTCGGGCTGAGATCGAGGATGCCTTTGTCGCCTGGCAGAGGCAGGACCCACGCTTCGGCACCGTGCACTCAACCCTGGCGAGGGTGGAATCTGATCCACCGTCGTGGCACTGACCGCCGCGCCATCGGTAGCAGAATCGAGGACCGCTACCGCGTGGAGAACTCCGAGCGACCAGCTTCCGACACCGTCAACCCACGTGCGGAGGGATACTCGAGGTCCTCAGCCGCTGCAGCCGGTCTCCTGGAGGCCCGCTGGGCACGTGGCTGGCGGACAGGAGCGGTCCAAGGACGCAGGTTGCGCCTCGGGCCTGCGACCTGGCCCGAAAGGTCAGATGCGCAGACCAGGTGGAACGCTCACTCGGCATCGTGGGCCACGACACCTCACGGCCAGCCAGCAAGCAGGCCGGACTGCTGGAAACCGATCCAGGTGTCACGTTCTGCCGATGTGCTCGAGCTGCCGGCTTGCTTCGTCAATGGACTCGCCACGGCATTCGTCGAGGCGGACGTGGACGCTGGAGCGACACATCCGACAGGGGTGAACGGAGGCAGCACCGGAAGATGGACCGGCACGCGTGTGTCCGGACTTCCGAAATTGAGGATCGTTGCCAGGTTGCCCGGATCGGTCGAGGCACTCGAGGCATCGCGGCTGGTCAGGGGTTGCAGCCCCCAACGCCACTCGATGAGCTTGAGAACGGAGGTGTGATCGTAGAACCCATGGGCGACCGAAGGCTTGTTCACCCCGACGGTGGTGAACGGGGAAGCGACGATGCAGGGGACACGGAATCCAGTGAGCACCTTGCCGTTGGCGTCGAGATCCTGGTCGACACCGGTGGCAGGGCTCGCACCGATCGGCACTCCCGGCGTCACCCGGGGAGGTGGGACATGTTCAAAGAAGCCGCCCCATTCGTCGTAGTTGATCACGAGGACCGTCTTGTCCCAACCCGGGCCCGACGCCACGGCGTGGAATATCTGGGACAAGAACGCGTCGCCGGCCCGGATGTCGGCCAACGGATGGTCGTCATTGGAGGTTCCGTTGTCCTCCCCGTTGAAGCCGGGATCGACATAGGCGACGTTGGGCAGTGTCCCCGCTGCTGCATCACTCAGGAACTGGGGGATCCCTTTGGAGATCGGAAGATACTTGGTGCCCCAGAGTGCAACAATCGGTAAATCAGAATAGTAGTAACCCCCCGTAGGGCCGCCAGGTCGGTTGAGCTGGTCCCAGATCGTGGGCAGCGTCGAGGCGCTGAACGTGTTTGACACCCGGTCAGTCTGACCCGCGTGTTGGAAGATCCGGTTCGGAAATGTCGGACCGAGAATTGAGCAGAAGTATCTGTCACAGGTCATGTAGCGCCGAGCAAGTGTGCCCATGAAGGGGCGGTCGCTCGCCCGGTAGAAGCTGATCGCATAGGAGTCGTTGGCCGAGTCGGCGAGAAAGCCATCCATCTTGCCGCCGTTGTATTGGATACGACCACCCGAATACGAATGATCCGGATCGTTGAATCCACATCCATCGAACTGAGGTTGGTGGAAGGTCTTGTGGGATCTGCCGCCGGGATCGCGATAGCTGAGACCCGCTTGGCGTCCGTCGGCCCCGGGTAGCCAACCGAGAAAGTGGTCGAAGCTCCTGTTCTCCATCATCACCACGATGACGTGCTCAATACCCGAATCCAGTGGATTCGGCAGGGACACGTTGGGGACGGCACTGGCCGTCGCTGCCGCTGCGGGCTGTTCGAGACCCCGAGCCAGGATGGCGGCGCCAGAAACGCCCAGGGCTCCCTTCACGAACGTGCGTCGGTCAACTCTCATGTGATCCCCCTCACCTGATTGGTGTCCAGGGTTATCCTGACACGCCAGAGGCCCTCTGGACACCGGGTCGGGCCGGGTCCATCGGGCGGCCCCAACTGGTCCTGGTCGGCCTCCAGGTCGGCTCGGCAAGGTGCCGAACGAACAGCCAGTCAGGCCATGAGTCGGAGTCGACGGAGCGGGTTCCGGGGTTCATTGGACTGACGCTTGCGTCCACGGGATGAGATCAGCCGAGCACCTATGTTCCCACCGAGCACTACGCAGTGACGAACTTGCCTACTGTTGCACAGTCGTTGTTCCCGGCAGGTCCTTGCCGCAGACGGGCTGACTCGTGACCGGGACGAACCCGTTGTGTTCGGCACGCAGGTACCAGCCGCACTGTGCCGCCGGGTCGTGTCCGAAGATGGTTGAATAATTGATGGTGGTGGGCAGCAACCCGTTCCCGTTGTAGGCCTTGAGGCTGCGCAGCGCCTTGATGATCCCGGACCGCGAAGCATTCTTCCCGTCCATCTGAATGCCCTTGATCATCAAATCGGCACCGAGCCACGACTCGTACTGGCTGAAGTTCGGGAATTCGCCGGACGTGAAGTGCGCATACTTCTCGAGGGCCGACTTCATGTGCTCGGTCCCGGCATTCGGCAGCTGGAATGGTCGGAAGGTCGTGTCGAAGAGGTCACCCTGGACGGCGGACCATGCCGTCGAGTGGATCACGCTTGGCTCATAACCGGTCGGGAAGACCAGGGCCTTGGGCTTGACCCCATCCTGTTTGAGATCGGTGGCCAGGGCGAAGTTCGAGTTGTCGTCGAGTCCTGCGTAGAAACCGTTGCAGCCCTTCTGCTTGGCCACGAGCGCTTCGGTGGTCATATCGACGCTGCCGAACGGCACCGACGTGTCGAGGACGCCCTCCTTTCCGCCGGCGTGCTTGAAGGACAGCACGGTGCCGAAGGCCGACCGCGAGGACGACGGCGAGATGCCATAGCCGTAGCTGCAAATGACCGTGGCACCGTGGCTCTTCATGAACGCGCCGATCTGGGTGTTCACCGGGTATTTCTGATCAACGCTCCCGACGTCGGAGGCGAACATGTTCGTGTAGGGCTGCTGACCCCACTCCGGGCCGTCGAAGAACCCGCCGGTCACCGGGACTCCCTGTTGGTTGGGGTATTTGGCCGCTTCAAAGAACAACGGACTGGTCGAGACGATTCCGATGACACCCTTCGAGAGAGCGCTCTGGACCGCCGTAACCACCGCTGACGGGCTGGTCTGGTCGTCGATGACGAGGCCCACGAGTTTGTGGCCGTTGACTCCTCCCTGAGCGTTCTGCTGGGCGATACGGGCGTTGAACCCCGCGGCGGCCTGGGAGAACTCCGAAGCCCCGGGACCGGTGAGCGAGGTAACCATCGCAATCTTGTAGGGGGACTCCGCCGCTGTGGCTGTGCCTGCCGGCAGGGCCACAGCGGCCGTACCAGCCAGAAGGGTGGCGGCGAGCGCCACAGTCGCCAGTCGGATGCGCATTGTTCTCCTACTTTCCTTCATCGTGGACAGCGCCAGCCGTGGAGGCCGCTGACCCCAGTGTGAGAATCCAGACTCCCCGGGTTTGTCCGCCCTCGACCCATCGACCGGCAGAAACAGAGGGTGCTGCTGGCTGTGGGTTCATCCGGGACCTGGCCCAGCCGGGTGCTGCATGCCGTCGGGCGCCGCACTGACCCGGATGACGCGATCGAAATGCGCTCATGCAGGACTCCCCCCCGGGTCTCCCAGCTAGGTCTGGAAGGCCAACTGTACTCAGCGATGGGCGTCGCGTTGTGTCGCGTTCTGGCGAACTACCTACGTCGGTGGCTACCGCAAGGCTCTGGAGCCCGGGTCCGTTCCGCAGCCAGATAGTGGTTCCACGCCCACCCGGATACTCAGCGCCGGTGACTTGCCAGATCACCACCCACCAGGAGCCGTGTCCCGCTGGCGCCGAGGGATGGGACGGCACACCAAGCCGGACGTCTGGCAAGCTGGAGCTGGCATCGAGCCCGGGACCGGCCGGGAGGGGGAGTCGACGATGACGAAGGCGGAGCCACACTTCGAGTTCGGCGGGATCAACCACCTGGCCTTGGTGTGCAGGGACATGGAGCGGACAGTCGACTTCTATACCAACGTGCTGGGGATGCCTTTGATCAAGACCATCGAGCTACCCGCCGGAATGGGGCAACATTTCTTCTTCGATTGTGGAGGCGGCGACGCTCTGGCCTTCTTCTGGTTTCCCGATGCACCCGAGCCGGCGCCGGGTGTGTCGGCACCCACTGGCCGGCCAGACCAAGGCAGCCTGACCAGTGCGATCGGATCGATGAACCACGTTGCCTTTACCGTCCCGCCCGAACGCATCGAGGACTACCGCAACCGTCTGATGGCGGCCGGGGTGGCCTGCACCGAAGTTGCCAACCACGACGACAGTGAATGGGGTATCGCCGACCAGGTCCACCCGGGGGTCTTCGTGCGGTCCGTGTATTTCCAGGATCCCGATGGCATTCTCCTCGAACTGGCGTGCTGGACCCGTCCGCTCGGGAAGGACGATGTCTCCCATCGGCCGGCCCGGTCGGCCGACCGGGTTCCGGGCTAGTCGGTCGTGCCGCGCCTGCGACAGGTCTCGAGGGCCGAGGCCACCGCCCCGGTTGTCACCACCATGTACGATTTCATCTTCGGTGATCGGGACCCGGTGGCGGATCCCGGCGCAGGTGGAGGCACCCGCGGTGACTGGTGGACGGTGTTCGCCCTAGTTCCCGACATTCTGGACCATGCGGTCCAGGGATTTGTCCTCTACCAGAATCCAGCTCGTCGGCTGGCCCCCCGCTACCGAGAACTCGCACAGGCTCGGGCGGGCTGGGACGCTGGCAGCCAGTTCGTCTTCTCGCAGCACTGTCGTGCGCTACGCGAGCTCGGTGCAGGAGATGAGGTTGTAGAGGCCATCCCGCACTGGTCTGCCACCGACTGCTTCGACACAACCGAGCGGCTGGTGCTGGCCTACGTTGACTGTCTGGTTTACGACCGCGGTCGGGTCCCTGACGGGCTCTTCGACGCCCTGCGGAGCAGTCTCGAGGATGAGGCAATCCTCGAGCTGACCTACATCGGTGCGCTGTACCTCCAGCACTCTGTGATGTCCCGTGCGCTCCGGACCGAGTTCGATGACCGGCCCGAGCCAGTCATCGAGGTGGTCCCTCCCGAGGAAGCTTCTCCAGGGGATAGTGCGTGACCACCGGCCGACCCCGTCCTACCGCTGCCATCGAGCATGCACTGGTGAGGCGCGCCCGAAGACCTGACGCGGGAGTGGTTGACCGAGGTGCTCTCCGGCTCAGACCTTCTGGATGAGGGATCGGCGATCGACGCCTTTTCGGTCGCGTCGGTGGGGACCGGCCAGATGGGCGACACCGTAAGGATCCGCTATTCGACATCCCCAGGTGACACCGGGACTCGTTCGGTGGTCGCCAAGTTCGCCTCCGCCGATGAGCAGAGTCGGTCGACCGGCCTGTTGACCCGGGCCTACGAGATCGAGGTGGGCTTCTACGGTGAGGTGGCCGACCGAATCCGCACACAGATGCCCCGCTGCTACCACCGAGAGTGCGAACCAGACACCGGCTGGTTTGTGCTACTTCTCGAGGATCTGACCGAGGCGGCCCAAGGTGACCAGCTGTCCGGATGTGGCCCCGAGGTGGCGGCATCAGCCCTGACCGAGATGGCCCGGCTCCACGGGCCCACCTGGAATCTGTCCGACGTGGCCGAAGTGGAGTGGCTCCAGCGAGGAGGGGCCGAGGCGGACGAATTCCTCGCCGGGCTGGTGACCTCCCTGTGGCCTGGGTTCGTGGACCGATACCGAGAACGGCTGGAGCCCGACCACGTAGCGCTCTGTGACCGCTTCATCGCCGTCCTCCTGCCCTGGCTGACCGCTAGACCGCAGGCCACCACCGTGACCCACGGCGATTTCCGCCTTGACAACCTCCTCTTCAACCCGGGAAACCCACGCCCGTTCGTGGTGGACTGGCAGACCGCCGCATGGGGATCAGCGGCATCGGACGTCGCGTACTTCCTCGGAGGCAGCCTCACGGTGGACGACCGACGTCGCCATGAGAAGTCGCTACTCGACGGGTACCACCGGGACCTCTTGGCCCAAGGGGTCGGTGGCTTCGACCGGAACAGGCTCGATCGCGAGTACCGCCAGCTCTGCTTCGGTGGGCTCGTGATGTCCATTGGCGCGTCAATGCTGGTCAAGCGCACCGAGCGCGGGGACGAGATGTTCATGACCAGTGTGACCCGTTACTCGCAGCAGGCACTGGACCTCGAGGCTGAGGCCACGTTGCCCAGCTCGATCGACGGCTGACCGTCGCTCCACAGCCGCCGACCCCGGCGGCGTCCTGTGTCTGCGACCAACTCCGATCCATCCCCGAGAGCGATCGGCCCGACCTCACTAGTATTCGCAGTGATGTCAGTCGTCGAGCCCGAAACTGGCGCACCAATCACTGGGCTCTCGCACGTGCAGCTGCTGGTCTCGGATGTAGCCGTCAGCGCTCAGTGGTATCGCACCGTGCTCGGCCTCGGCGTGTTCGCCGAAGATCCCGACATCGGGTACGTAGCGTTGAAGCACCGTGGCGCAAGGTTGGTGATCGTACTGACCGGGGGAGTGGGGCTACCGGGTGCGACCGGCCAACCGGACACTGGGGGGCTGGACCATCTGGCGTTCGCGGTACCAGATGGTGACTCGTTGAGGACCTGGGCCCAGCACCTCACCGAGGTTGGCATCGACCACGACGGAGTAGTCCTGGAGAACGGTCATCCTTCGCTTCAGCTCCACGATCCTGACGGCATCGCCATCGAGCTCGTGGCACCCTGATCATCCGGGCCGACGACGTCGCCATCCGCCTTCGGTCATCACTCCGTCCGATCATCGCCTGTGGGTCCCTGGCGATCCGGTGCTCATTCTGAGCAATCACCCTCCATTCAGTCGGCGGGTCGGCCATTCACCACTCGGGAGAGAACCTCGCCGAGGAGGGCCACGCGGCCATCGATGTGGCCGTTGGCCGGGGCGTTCACCGTGAAGCCATCGACACCGTCGACGAGACGGGTGGCAAGGATTTCGCCAACCTCGTCCGGGCTGCCGAGGATGATCATCGAGCGAATCTGTTGAGCGACCTCATCACTCAGGGAGCCCAGATCGATGCCGCGATCCGCCAGAAAGACCTCAGCCTCAACCTCGGCTTGCTCATGGGTTGGTGCAACACAGCAATTCAGCTGTAATGAGACGGTGATCTCGGATCGATCACGGCCGACGGTCTTGCAGTGGTCGGCCAGGGCCTCAAGCTTCCGCGGGACCTCATCGGCTGCACAGATCAAATTGGATTCATCCGCATACCGCGCCACCAGGCGAAGGGTCTTCTTCTCGCCGGCACCTCCGATCAGGACCGGGATCTTCGACAAGGGTGGAGGCGAGTTGATCGCGTCAGCCACGGCATACCACCGGCCCTGTACGGTCGGTCGGTCGCCAGCCAGCATCCCGGTCACGATCTGCAGTGCCTCCTCCAGGCGCTCGAAACGGTCGCTGAACGTGCCGAACTCGAAACCGAGACTCCGGTGCTCCAGCTCGAACCACCCTGCACCGATGCCGAGCTGGGCGCGGCCGCCGGATACATGGTCGAGCGTCGTGACCTCCTTGGCCAGGAGCGCGGGATTCCGATAGCTGTTGCCGGTGACGAGTGCCGACAAGCGAACCCGATGGGTGTGCTGCGCCAGGGCAGAGAGCAGGGTGTAGCACTCAAGCATGGCGTTCTCGGGTGGCCCCAGCATGGGCAGCTGGTAGAAGTGGTCCATCACCAGGACGGTGTCGAAACCAGACCCCTCCGCCTCTTGAGCTTGTCGCACGACGGTTGGGAACAGGTCGGCATCAGCCGTGCCCGGATAAGTGAAATTGGGGATCTGGTAGCCGATTCTCGTCATCCCAGCACCTTAGAGTCGCAGTGTGTTCGCCGGACTCCTAGAGCCCGGGATCACGTCGCCGAAACGCCGATCAGGCCGGGCCGGGAGGGATGTAGGCCGTTGAGATGTCAGCCGGACCGGCCCCTTTTGCGTTGACGGCCCGGACGCGCACGGTGTATCGACGCCCTCCGGGTAGGTAATCGATGGAACACGTGTTGATACTGGCGAATGCCACGGTGCACGTTCTCTTGCCGTTGTAGGTGGCCGACACGACGTAGTAGAGGATGGGCGACCCCCCATCTGACGTTGGGTCCCCGAATGAAGTGGTGATGGAGTTGACCGGCGAGTAGTAGGCGAAGGCGCCCACCGGGGCCCCCGGCCGCGTGACATGGCCCGCCGCCCCCGCCCACGGTACCCAGAACCAGACCCACCATGACGGCAAATGCGGTTGCTGAGGCAACTCTCGACGATCGCTTCATGGTGGACCCCGATCGATTGCAACCCCTCGGCCATCTTCTGCCGTCTGCTCTCCGATGGCAACCCCAACGCGAAGAACGATCGGACGGCAGGCAGTCGGTCGGTCCAAACCAGGCCACTGGTAACGATCCCCGGTCACCCTGATCGACCCAGGGTGTCGGTCACCACTCGAAGCGACCGGCGTGAAGCACCGTCGAGCCCAGGGCAGGGGCCCTCCCGCTCCGATCGGATGGCTGCCGGTCAGGTTGCCGCCGGCTCTGGCTCGTCGTGCCCAGCATCTCGAGCCGCCGCTCCCGCCGTGTCATCGCCAAAGCCCACCCCGATCCGTTCATCGGGGCGCCTGGCCTCTTGGTGTGTGCGATCCGGCAACACTCGGATGTCGGCCTCGGTGGGCCGGTTGTCGGTGAGGCCACGGGGCCAGAGCCGACGGGCCAGTACCGGATTCAGCTCGGCGCCGTAGAGCGAGATCTTGGCCAGCAGGAACAGGAAACCGACCAGGCCGATCACGATTCCGAACTGCCCATACGTCGCCGAGCTGTTACGCACTTGGTGCTGGATCAGTCCGGAACCAACGGTGATGAGCAGCGTAAAGCCCACTGAGCCCACCACGGCCCCCGGCACCAGTCGCCGCGACTCCACGCCGTGCGGGGTCAGCGCCCGGAATGCTGCCAGATACAGGGCCATATTCACGACGACCATGCCGGTCAACACTCCGAGCCGGGCTGCCCAGGGAGTCCCGGCTGCGGTGGCGAAGGTGGCCAGTGCGGCATTGATGACAAAGGTGGCGCCGATGATGACCAGTGCAATCAGACTGCGAGCCAACCTGGGCAGAAAGCCGGGCAGCGCGACCTGAGGCACATTCCAGACCTGAACCATGGCATCTTGCGCCGACTGGGTCACACCCTGGGCCCCATAGACCAGTCCGATCAGACCGATCACCAGGCCGAAAACGCTCCCGTGCAGCTGAGGCGACCCGCGGGCGGGGTTGAATTCCGACCCGACCACAGGGAACTCATGCAGCGTGGACACCAACTGGTGTCCCAGGGTGGCGGCTCCGACGTAGCCGAAGACGGTGATGACCACCAAGAGGAGTGGGTAGATCGCGACGAACCCGTACCAACCCAGGGCGACTACATAGTGGTTGGCACGGTCGTCTCCGAACTTCTTGGTCACGCCATAGGCGATGGCGGGGATCCGGCGGTGGCGCTGCCAGGCGTCGACACGGGCCAATGCGTCCTGGACGAGTTTCACTGGTCACCGCCCCGCGGCCCGGAGATTGCTGTGGGGACCTCTCGTGGCAGGCACCCAACTACCGGGGCGCCGGCCACTCACCCGTCATCTTTTCCACTCCGGCGGCTTCGGTTCGGAGCATGGCGGCCAGGGTCGCGGCGAACAGAGGACCCTCCAGAGCTGCTGCAGCCAGGACCGACGACCATGTCGCCGTCTGATCGATGGGATCGGGCTTCTCGTACTGCCCCGGCAACGCCACCCACACCCTGGCGAACAGAGCGCGCACGACTACGCCGCCGGCCAATCCAGCCAGGAGCTGAACTTGAACGCCCGACGGCTCATCGCCCTCTCGATCTGGGGATGCAAGAGGGCCAGCCCTGGCCCGCGCTCAGGCGCCCCTGGGTTGAGGCGACGAACTGCCGACCCGACTCGCTTCGGTCCATGTCGACACTGTTCCCCGCCAGCCAGTCGCAAAACCCAGCCGTAGGAGGCGGCCTCTGACCTCTGGGCCCCGTGGGAACGGCTCCAGCGCGGCAGTGGGCAGCGGCGGGGTACGGGCGCCAACCGGCGATTCACCCTGGCATCCGATACCTCCTCGTGCCTGCTGGCTCCGAGCGTGCCCTTCGATCGACTTGGAACGACCGGCCCACCCGGTCGGGTCGGCCCTCCACGCGCCCCTGCCCGTTCAAGAGCCTCCGGGGGCCGAGCACGTCGATCGATGAACCGGTCCGTCGGCGTCAGGGACGCGCGGCCAACTCGGCGAGTCCCTCGCCCGACAGGTCGGAATGGGCCTGCTTCCTGCCGGACATCGCCAGTACCACCGAGAGCAGCGGACCCCGAATCTCGGGGCCGTCCCCGTGCCGCCAGTCGACATCCGTTGCCTGCAGCCGGAGTCCGGCAATTCTGCGCTTGGCCCCGATGAGGAGGTTGGTGTTCTTCCAACTGTCGGCGACGGCGACCGCTGCCTCCTCTGGCGGTTGATGCGTCAGACCCAGCGGCCGTCGGATGTCCTCACCGTGAACGATGATCTCGCCGAGCATCGCCATCACCGGCGCAGGTGGGTGATTCGTCGTCACCGTCCGGGCCTGGAGCCTGTCGACCAACTGCTCGGGTCCAATCGAGCCCAGACGCTTGGCCGCTCGATCTGTGAAGACATTGAATCGGAGCCCGGCAGCGATCATCTCCTTGTAGAAGTTGAGGGGTGTCTGCTCGGCAGCAGCGAGCACGTGCCCGGCTGTCTCTTGCACCGTCCATCCCTTGCACCATGAATCGGCCGCCCACTGACCCTCGGAGAGCGAGGACCAGGTCTCGGCCATCTGGGCTCTTTCGCCGTGAATGTAGGTCCAGGTCTGGGTCGAGTCCATGAGGCCCTCCTTGTTCGGGTGCGATCCGCCGGTCGTCGTCGGATGACGAATTGACGGTTCTGGTCGGCTGAGATCGACCGCAGTGGCCCAACAATTGGCAAACAGTCTCGATCGTTGGCGCCCCCGGACATCCGGCCGTAACGGGGCCGTCCGGTCCCGACGGGCCATATGGGCTCACTCCCGCTCGCGGATGACCGTGGAATAGCATCTCGGTATGGCTCGCATCGAGGTCCCGCCAGGCAGGGGAGGCGATGCTGTCCAGATCTGGTCGCTCCAACCGGAGCTGGGGGCGGCAGCCATGGAGTTGATGAAGGCCGCGTACAACAAGAGCATCCTTCCGGTACGGGTGCGTGAGGCTGCTCGCATGCGCATCGCCCAATTGAACGCCTGCACGGTGTGCCTCGCGTTCCGCGCCGACAGCGTCACTTCCCAGGGATTGACCGAGGACTTCTACTGCCAGGTCGGTGTCGACGACGACACCGACCTCAGCCCACAAGAACGACTCGCTATCGAGTACGCCGAGCGTTTCGCCAACGATCACCTGAGCATCGACGACGCCTTCATCGCTCGCCTGAAGGAATCCTTCTCTGATCCGGAGATCCTTGACCTCACCATCTGCCTCAGCGTGTTCTTGGGCCTGGGTCGCACCCTCCGGGCCCTCGGGATAACCGAGACCTCGCTGACCAACGTCTGACGGCCCCAGGGCAGCCAGCCGCCGCTGGTTGGGAGTGACGCCGGCGACGCAGTACGGGTTCGTTCATACGTCGCTGAACTGCACAAGCTGACTCAGTGAGCGACCTCGTCCTTCCGGCGAGGTAGGACCCACCCCGCCCGCGGGAAGTGGCAGGTGTAGCCCTCCGGATACTTCTCGAGGTAGTCCTGGTGCTCGGGTTCGGCCTCCCAGAAGGGGCCGGCTGGGGCGACCTCGGTGACGACCTTGCCCGGCCACAGGCCCGATGCTTCGACGTCGGCGATCGTGTCCTCGGCGACCCGGCGTTGCTCGTCATCGAGGTAGAAGATGGCGGACCGGTAGCTCGTGCCAATGTCGTTGCCCTGCCGGTCCTTCGTTGTCGGGTCGTGAATCTGGAAGAACAGCTCGAGCAGGTCACGGTAGGTCGTCTCGGCAGGGTCGAAGGTGATCTCGATGGCCTCGGCGTGACCGTCATGGTTGCCATAGGTGGCGTTGGCGACACTGCCACCGGTGTAACCCACCCGAGTGTGGAGTACACCGGGGTGCTTGCGGATCAGGTCCTGCATCCCCCAAAAGCAACCGCCGGCAAGAACTGCCTTTTGTGTCGTGGCCATCGTGGACTCCTTCTAGTTGCTCGTAGGGTTGTCGAACAGCGACTTGTACTCGGTATAGCCCTCTGACTCGAGATCGTCGTACGGGACGAACCGGAGCGCCGCAGAGTTGATGCAGTAACGCAGCCCGCCCTCCTCGGCCGGCCCATCGTTGAAGAGGTGGCCGAGATGACTGTCGCCGTGACTCGATCGGACCTCGGTTCTGATCATCCCGTGGCTCCGGTCCTCATCCTCGACGACATTGTCGGCCACGAGCGGCGCCGTGAAGCTCGGCCAGCCACAACCACTGTCGTACTTCTTGGTCGACGCGAACAACGGCTCTCCCGAGACGACATCCACATAGAGGCCGGCCTCGTTGTGGTCCCAGTACTCGTTGTCGAACGCCGGTTCGGTGGCAGCATTGTGGGTCACCTCGTACTGACGGGGCTTCAGCTGGGCGACGGCCTGGGGATCCTTGCCGTACGTACGCTCGGTCACAATCGCTCCTCCGCTCCGGACTCCCGTGCACCACTGGGGCGCTCCGGCCAGAGTAGCCAGCTCGATTCGATTCCGGTACAGGAGCCCTGGCTGAATCGCGGTGACGCTGTGGACCGCCCGGGGTTGGGTCGGCCTCGTTCGGCGGGCGGTCTCCTCAGATCGGGGATTGGCCGGCCGGGTCCGGGGTACCCTGGGCCACCGGGTCTCCTTGGAGGTCCGCGTGCCGCTGTCGCCCGAGGTTGACCGCCCCGAGGATCACCTTGGCTCCGAGGCCGAGCACGATGAGGTTGAGGAACATCTGGGTGGTCACCACGATGCGTGCGATGTCGGTCTTGGCCACGATGTCGCCGAATCCGACGGTCGAGATGACGGTCATGCTGAAGTAGAGGGCTCCGGTCCGGTCCATGGTCTGGGAGAAGCTGCCGGGGCTGGCCCGCTCGGCCAGGTAGTAGGCGACGGCAAAGACCAGTATGTACAGCGGGAACGCGGCGGACAGGATCTCGATTGCCCGCAGAGCCGGACGGTCAGATTCGACGATCTGGCGGATCCGCCAGGCCACGATCACCACCAGCGCGATGAGGCACCCGATCAGGAGAAGGATCGTGGACGTGGTCAGCGCCTTGTCGAGTGGAAGCATGAAGTAGACCGCCACCAACAGCACGGTCGTGAGGACAGCTCGCAACACGGTGTGCACCACGACCCCCCGGCGCTGTTGCGGTGTCGGGTTCTCAAGCACAGTCGTCGTCATCGGTCCTCCATTCGCTGGTGCCTGCCGTTCTTCCGCCCGGACTCTCCCGGAGAACCAACTCGACGGAGGAACGGATGTCGACCCGACGATAGGCCTCGTCTATGGCCAAGGCGGCCAACTGGCCATACGACACCGCCGCCGGTTTGCACCTCTTGCACCGGATCAGTCGGCCCCCGACCGGTGGTCGGGAACCGAGGTGGAACCGTTCAGGAACCCGGTGCGAACGAGTACCGGTCGCCGGGCCAGTAGCGATGCTCGGAGAACCGGACCGGGTCGACGGTGCCAGGCAGGGAGAGGGACAGGTCCCCGTTGACCGGTGCCGCCACCGTGGGCATCGGGAACACCACGGAGCCGTTGTGGGCAGCGACCGTGGTCGCACCCAGGTGGGCCATCGTGCCATCGGGGAGGCCCGAGACGGCCACATCGGGCTGGCAGACGCTGGAGTAGGCATCAAAAGCCACCGTGTAGGGCACCCTCCGGGCCTGGACCTCGAGATACGGCTCGAACGGGGGCTGGATGCCCATGTGCAGGTCGGTGGCACCGAAGAAGAGGAGGCCGTTCACGAACACGCCGAGTCGGTCGTCCCCATTGGTCTCGATGGCCACCTGCAGAGGGCCCGCGGACCACGGGACCCGCTTCAGGACGTGCTGGACGGCATTGCTCAGATGACCGAGCGAGTAGCCCAGAGTGAGGACTCGGCGGCCGTCGGGGTAGACGTTCTCGGCGACGACGACGTAGTTGATCAACCCGTTGGTGACCGTGTGGCTCGTCTGGACCGCCATCACCAGCTCGCCGACGGCCAGCGGGTCGGTGCTGGTGACCGGGGGCGGGGAGGCCGCCGAGAATTGGAAGGCGCAGGTGGCGGGCGTCGGCGAGGTGGCGGTGACGAACCAGCCCCGGTAGTCCTGGGTCGGGTGCCGCACCCCGACGTGGAGGAGCCCGCCGTTGACCGTGGCGAAGCCGTTGGCGGCTCCGGCACTCCCGTTGGCCTCCCACCCGGCATACGGGGTGAGGGCCAGGGAGGTGCTGCCCTGGATGGGCTGGACGGCGGCTCCGGGGACGTCGAAGGTCACGTCGTGATAGTCAGCCGGCTGGCCGGTGTCCGAGGCGCCGCTTCCCGTGGTCTGGGCCGGTGCGCTCGACAGAAGGGTCGCCCCCCCGGTTCCGGTCACCGACCGGACCTGGGCGATGGCGCCCTGGGCCGACAGCGTGGTGTTGACGAACAGTCCGACGGCCAGGAGGAGCGCGACGAGCGGGAAGAGAGCCACCGCCTTGCGACCCCAGGAGGGGTAGCCGTGCCAGTCCCACTGCGCGGGACGTTGGTCCCCTCCGACCTCGTCGTCGGCCGGGTCCCAGGAGTCGATGACCTCGGGCGGTGCGGCATAGCCGGCCATGCGAGCGGGCATCGGCGAGTCACCCAGCGGGGCGGGATCGTCCCGACGGGCGTCGTCACTCCCCAACGGCGGGTCAGAACGAGGCATAGAACGACTGCTCTCCTGCCGCCAACACCCGGTAGGAGCCCACCCCGGTGATGACGGCATAGACGGTAGTTCCGGCCAGCAGGCCCCACGCCCCGAGGGCGAGATCCCCACCATGCACCAGCAATGCGGTCGCCACGGTGGCGGTCACGGCCCCCATCACGGCCCCGACCACGGCTGGGGCGGGCCGGCCCAGGAAGAACAGGTACTGGCTGCACAACATGCCGACGGGCACCATGGCGAATCCGTAGGCCGCCACCTCCAGGGCCAGCAGACCCCCGGGTGACCTGACGGCGGCCGTCAGCGAGGCCGGCAGAACCGCGAGGAGCAGGCCGGGCAGGGCCCAGGCCACCACGCCGGACACCACGACCACCAGCCCCACACTGTTGATCCACTCCCTGCGGACGGCCGCTCGCGCCCGTGCCCACTGTTCAAGCGTGTGGCGCTCGAACAACGGCCGGAGCCTGCGCCCGAACCGCTCGATGGAGGCGTGAACCAGTCCCAGCAGAACCACCAGCTCGAGCAGGGCGATGGAGATCGACCCTTGGAACGTCGAGGGGTAGACGTACTGGCTCACCCCAAGGCCCCGCCCATACGCCAGCCCCACCACTAGGGGGGCGACCAGGATCATGACGAAGTAGGCCAGGCCGTACAGCCCGAAAGGGGCCGCGTGCCACAAGACGACCCGCAACGCTGGAGGCTTGACGACAACCAGTGAGTCACCCCGCTTGGAGTCGACGTCCGTGCGGAGGGCCACGTAGCTGGCGGCAATGACCACCATGGCTCCCGAGCCCACGGCCAGGCCGAGCAGCTGGGCGTGACGGACGTCGTTGGTGTCGCCGCTGAACAGCTTGGCCCCGGCCAACGTCACCACCAGAGCCAGGCCCGTGGCCAGGGCCAGCGTGTAGAAGCGGCGGAGCATGTAGAGGGGGGCCGCGCTCAACAAGAAGGCGAAGATGGCCACGGCGAATTCGGCGAAGATCTCCCCGAGGTGCAGACCGTAGACAGGGACGACGTAGACGGCATAGGCCACTGCGATGGCCAACAAGGCGGTGGTCACCCCGTAGACGAGGAACCGGACCACCACCCACCGCACCAGGGGATAGTTCTTCTGAAGGAAGTAGAAGGTTCCCCGGCGAGCCAACATCTGGGAGCAGCCCCCGGCCACCACGGCGGCGAGGAAGAAAGCCAGGGAGACCATGGCTGCGACCTGGGGCGTGGCGTCGAGGGACGACCACAGGGCCACCCGGCCAACGAACAGCACGGCGATGGACATGATCCACGGAACGCCATACCACGAGCCGGCCAGGTAGTCGTCGGCGAAGCGTCGCCAGGTGGGACGTTGCTCAGGCACCTCCTCGACCCTCGGGACGTAGTAAAGGTAGGTCAGGTCGAACACTGTCTGAGCCAGGTCGAAGACGGTGTCGAAGCCCAGAGCCCGGGCACCTGACGTCGTGTAGCCCATCGACTCCAGGGCTACGGCCACGTCCCGAAGGTTGCGCGGCTCAGGGTTCCGGTCGAGGACCCGGCGGGCCTCTACGTGGAGGTCGTCGTAGACCGACGACTGGCCCCTCAGCTCGTCGAGACTGGCGGCAACCTCGGACACCGGGCTGACCCGCGGCACGTCAGCGACGGGGGACACGGGTCCTCACCTCGTCATAGAGCGCCCGGTAGCCGTCGAGGAAGACCTCCAGGGTGTAGGAGTCCAACATGGCCTGACGCCCGAGCGCACCGAGCCGGGCGAGATCCTGGCGATCGGCAGCCATGGCGCAGATGGCCTCGGCCAGCTCGAGCGGGCGCCCTGGGGACACCAGGCTCCCATAGGGCGGGACGATCACCTCGGGGACACCGCCCACCTCGGTCGCCACCATGGGCCGGCCCGCCATCAGCGCCTCGACGGCGGCGAAGGGGAAGCCCTCCGAGATACTGGACAGGACGGCAATGTCCCCTTCGTTGAGGGCCTTGCCCACATCGGCGGTGGGTCCCTTGAACACACAGGACTGCCCCAGACCCAGCTGCTCGGCCAACGCGTAGCAACTCCGCGCGTACGACGCGTCACTCTCCGGCCCGTGGATCAACAGCCGGACCCCATCGATCCGGTCGCGAACAATGGAGAAGGCGCGCAGGAGCGTGTGAATGTCCTTCAGCCGCTCGAGTCGGGCCACCGCCACCAAGGTCAGGGGGCCGTCACCGCTGCCGGCCGGGCGCTCGAGCGGGAACCGCTCGGGGTCGACCCCATTGGGCATCGGGTGGACCTTGGACTCCTCGACCCCGAGGCGTATCTCCCACGAGGCGTTGAATCGGGCTACCGGGGCCACCAGATCGGCGCAGTGATAGGACATGGCCACCACGGCGGCGTAGAAGTTGGACAAGAACACCCGGTAGGGACTGTTGGTCTTGGTGCGCCCGAGGGCCAAGAGGCGCTCGCGGTAATAGACACCGTGCTCGGTCAGCAGGAACGGGATGCCGAACCGCTCGCGCAGGACCACGGCCGGGATGGCGCAGAAGGCGGCCGCCGAGGCGTGCACGACGCCGGGGAGCTCGGGGGGATAGTCGAGCGGGGCCAGGTACCGGTAGACCGAGCGGGCCAGGTCGATAGCCTCATAGGTGGTCAGCTTCCGGTAGAGCGGGTGGGCGGCGAGCGTGTCCCGGAACAGGCGCCAGGTGCGACCGTCCCGCATGGCCATCTTGAGGCTGAACCGCTCGGCGTAGACCGACAGCGCGCACAGCGCGGCCACCAGGTCGTCGGGACCGCCCTCGCCCAACGCCACTGACACCACCAGTTGCGCATAGGCCGGGAGGAATTCGGTCTCGAAGCGCGGTCCGGGCCGACGCAGCCGCCGCGCGATCCAGCCCGGGCGTGGATTGAACTCGGCATTGTCCTCGGTCCCCCACAACGGCACCTGGACGACATGGGCCAGGTTGGGGGGCGACTCGTAGCGGGCGGCCATGTTGGTGTTGGCCACCACGGAGTAGACCACGAAGCGCTTCTCGGACAGGCCAGTCACCAACTGGTGGGCCCACGTGCTCACACCGCCGGTCACGAAGGGATAGGTCCCCTCGGTGGTCATAAGGACGTCGATGTCCGAGGGGACGGCCTCACCGGGAACGGGCGCGGACCGCAGCGAGCGTTGGGCCAGCAGGTTGGTCGTACTCATGGAACTCAGGCCACGTCGTGGTCGGGCAGGCGGTCCCGGAGGCGTCGCCAGGGACTCCTCCGCTCGCGGACCCTCGGCTCTCCAACCGGCCCGTCGCTGCCCATCAACGTGAACTCGGGAGCACCGCCGGTCGCACCGTCGGACCGGACAGGGTTCGATTCGGTGGTCGAACTACCGGGCGCCATGAGGTCGTCGTCGGCCCGGAGCACCGACTCGATGGCCTGGGCGCGACGGAGTCCCTTGTTCGCCACCGAAAGGTTCTCGACGCTCAAAAAGCACTTGGCGGCCATGACCGCCGCCTCTCGGATGAAGGGCAGAGGTGTGCGGATGTCCTCGGAGACCCGCAGGTACTCCCGGCCGGCCAAGCGCATCCAGTGATCGGAGCCGTCCACATTGCCGGCCTGACGGGCGGCCAACGCGGCCTGGCGGAACGCGATGGCGGCCCGCTGGGGTGCCACATCCAGCGCCCGCTCGGCCTCTTCCAAGAAGAGCGACTCCGCCCGCTGGAACTCGCCGGCGTGGAAGGCGGTGATGGCCGCCTCGAACAGGGTGGTGTCGCCATCCTCCATCTCGAGGACGGCATCGACCTCCTCTGCGGCCTCGCGGTCGGCTGGGTCGAACCCCACCTCGTCGACGGGGTCGGCCTCACTCAGCACAGGACGGGCGATCTCCTCGTCGAGGGTCGCCTGGGATCCAGTCCGGCTGTCGGACGCCGCCACATGCTCCATAGCTAGAGAGATCGACCCGTTGGGGGGAATCTTGAGACAATCCGGCCGCACCTGTGTCCCCGTCGGCCACCCCCGCCCGGCAGACACCCCCTGGTCACAGGGGTTTCAGGCCGTGGCCAGGACATGAGGGTGGTCAAGGTGACCCGTCGTCAGCCGGCCTGGGTGACGAAGTTGGCCAGCTGATCCATCAGACCCTTGCTGCCTTCCTCCCGGCCCTCGGTGCTGTCCAGGCCGTCGAAGTGGACCCCTTGTTCGGTGTAGGTCAGGCGAGTCCCGTCCCCCTCGGACTCGAGTGCGATGGTGGTGAGGGAGGTCGAGATGTGCCGCCCGTCGATCCACATGTCGTAGGTGAACACCATGCGGACCCGGTCGATGATGTCGGTGTAGGTCGCGTGGAACTGCGAAGTCGGTCCGCCGTGCCACTGTCCGCCCTCGACGGTGATGCCACCGACTCGGAAGTCGTGGGACTTGTCGCTGGCATCGAACTGGTCTCCGCCGCCGAACCACTGATCCCGCTCCCCGGTGTCGGAGAGCGCACGCCACACCCTCGGGACAGGAGCCTCGATGGACCGCTCGATGACAAAGGTGGAATGGGTCTGACTGCGTTCGATGGTGTCGCTCATGGTTGTTTCTCCTTGTTGGTTTGGATGGACAGATGGGCCTCGAGGCGATCGAGTTGCCGCTCGGCCGGGAGCCGCTGCCGAGCGATCCAGTCGGACACCGGAACGAGGGCGTCGGTTGCCAACTGACAGGTGCGGACACGACCGACCTTGGTCGAGGTGACGAGGCCGGCGGCCTCGAGTACGCCGAGGTGTTGCACGACCGTGGGCAGCGACCACTGCAGCGGACGGGCGAGCTCCGACACCGAGGCCGGGCCACGGGTCAGGCGCTCGACCATCCCTCGCCGGGTGGCATCCCCCAGTGCGTGGAAGATCCGGTCCAGTGCGTCCGGCCCATACTTAGGCATATGCCTAACTGTATGGAGACGGGCACCGCCTGTCAACCCCTGGGCCGTCGGCGGCGACGAACCGATGCCGACGGGCCACTGGCCGGATCCGTTCCGCAATTTTCTCGCCCCGACCTATTGCGACTCGGTAGAGCCGTGGCTACAGTGCGGCACCCCTGGTCGCCAGGGTTCGATCGAGGACGGCGGTGGTCGATGACGAGGTGCGGCAAAGGGTCATGGCACTGAAGTCGGGCGCGCCTGCCGACTTCACGAGTCAACCGGAATCACCCGCGGCGGCCGCGGAGCAGCCGGGATCGCGTCCCTGGGTGGCGACGTCCGTGCTGGGCGCGCTCCTGGTGGTCGAAGCCCTCCGCGACGGCGGGTTCTGGCGGCCCGACGCCGTGGTTGTCGCCGTGGCAGCATCGGTCATCCTTGTGGCCGCTCTCCTCAGGGGCCAGCCGGCCGACCGGGACGGGCGGGTCATCACCGGAGCGCTCGTGGCGCTCGCCGGCTGGTGGCTACTGCGGTCAGTCGGTGTCGGAACGCCCACGACCTTCCTGCCGCTCGGGGCCAGCATCCTGGGATTCACCGCCGCCTTCGTGACCGTGCGTCAGCTCGGCGGCCGACAGCGGGCCCTGGTGGGTGAAGCCATAGCCGGACTGGGCGCAATGCTGGCGCTCCTCGGATTCGCCGGCCTCACCATGCGGTGGTTCCCCCTGGCCATGCCGGCCCAGCACCTGTGGCGTCTGTCGACCACACTGACCTACTCGGACGCCGCCGGACTGGCACTCGCCATGGCCCTGCTCGTCGCCCTTGGCGCGGATCGCCCGTCATGGTGGGCTCGTGCTTCGGTCTGTCTGTGCCTCGGCGGCGTGCTGGCCGCCCAGAGTCGCGGCGCGCTCATCGCCTTGGCCGTGGCGGCCGCGGTGGTGCCGCTGCGCCAGTACCGGTCGTTCGCGGTCCCCTTGGCTGCGGGACTGGTGCTCGGGATCACTGCAGTGGGGACCTCGGGCTCCCCGCACCGGGTCGTGTGGCTCGGAGTGGTGCTCCTTGGTGCGGTGGCCACGGCGGTCACCGGGCGGCCGGAGGGCCGGATGCGGCTGTCGCGTGGGCACGTGGTCGCACTGGGTGTGGTCGCCGCGATCGTCGTGATGGCCTGTGCGGTTGCGCTGCACCACGAGATCGCCCTGCGAGCCCTGGCCCCGAGTGATCAGGACCGGACCGTCGAGTGGGCGGCGGCGATCCATCAGTTCTGGGCGTCACCGTGGATCGGGGTCGGCCCTGACCACCTCCTGCACTTCGTGGCCACCGATGGCACCACGGCGCACTTCGCGCACAACGAATACCTCCAGGTGCTCGCCGATGGCGGCATCGTCGGCGCAGCGTTGGTCGTCCTCGGTGGCGTCGGGCTCGTCCGCACCATCCGTCGCACCGACGTGATGAGCGCGTGCGCCGCCGCCGGCCTGCTCTGTTGGGCCGTGGGGGGCGCATTCGACTTCGACTGGCACCTGCCCTTCATCGGACTCCTCGGCGGCTGCGTCGCCGGGCTCACGGCTACGCGAACCACATGGACAAGGAGGACAACATGAGACTGAGCTACCGGGCCCGAGTGGCCACCTGCACCGGGGTGGGAGTGGTGGTCTTCGGGGTCCTCGTCCCCTGGGCTGCAGGCTCCACACTCACGCAGCTGGTGGGGGGCGACAGCACCGTAGGTGGCTGCAGCTCGGTGGGGGGCCAGAGCAGTGTTGGCGGCCAGAGCACTGTGGGAGGTCAGAGCACCGTTGGCGGGCAGAGCTCAGTGTGTGGAACCAGGCCCGAGATCACCATGATCACACCGGACACCGGGCCCGATGCCGGAGGCAAGCCGCTAGTCACCATCACCGGCTCCGGCTTCGTGGGCGGGAGCGGCGTGGTGTTCGGCCACACCCTGGTGACACGGGCCCACCTCGTCTCTGACACGGTGATCACCACCCGGCCACCGGCGGGCACCGGCGGGCACCGGCACCGTCGACGTCGTGGTGTTCGGCCCGAGCGGGCTCTCGCCCACCTCCTCGGCGGACCGGTATACCTACCTGGCCCAACCGGTCGTCACCTCGGTCTCGCCCCCCACCGGATGCTCGACGGGCGGAGCCCACATCACGGTGATCGGCACCGGGCTCACCGATGTGGTGAGTGTGAAGTTCGGTGCCGTGTCGTCGCCGGGGTTCACTGAGAACGCCCAGGGGACCATCATCTCCGCCACCACGCCGAAGCATCGGGTCGGCACGGCGGACATCACCGTGCGGACACCCGGCGGCAAATCTCTGGCGGTGGTCGGTGACAGGTACTCCTGGATCAGGTGCCACTGACCGTGACGACGGCCGGCACGGGGGAGCCGGCTCAGACGTACTGCCACCGCCGGGGAGGGCCCTCACCGGCGGGCCATTCCATGCACTGGATGTCGAACCAGATAGGTAGCAGGTGCTTCACGTAGAAGGCGTGCACGGTGACGGTCGGTCCGACCAGGTCCTCGTACTCCTTGATACGGAGGCGCCCGTCACCGGCCTGGAAGGTGCGGCACGCCTCCAGCACGGCATCGACTTCTCCCCTGGTGTCGACGAGCAGGCCGAGGTGGTCGTAGCCCGGTGACGACAGCGGCTTCTCGCTCTCGGCCAGCAGGATGAACTGGCCGTCATCGGGTCGGAGCAGATGACACGACTGGCCCACGACCTCGGTGTCGAGTGATTCCCAACCGAGTACATCGCAGTAGAAGGAGTCGACGTCCTTTCGGAATTCCGCGGTCAAGGTACCCACCGGAAACGAGAGCTCCATGTGGTTGAATCGCCACTTCGCCATCGGACATCCCCCTGTTCACCGGCCGGGCGAGGGTGGGGCCCGGCCGGGCCATGTTGGCACAGCGGTCGAGGTTCCGGCTCGGCGACGGAGCGCCGTGTACTGCGGTCCTCACTGTGGGCCCCCGGACAGCTGGTTCGCACTCTAAGGTCCTTGGGCCTCGCCCGATCCTGTCCCTCGCGCCTTGGAGCCACCAGTGAAATTCTCTGTCACCTACCCGATGGTCACCCATCCCACGACTCCGGAACTCCTCTCCAGGGAGGCCGTCACCCGGTTCGCCCGGTCCGCCGAACAGGCCGGGTTCGATGGGATCGGATTCACCGACCACCCGGCCCCGACCGAACGGTGGCTGAAGGCCGGCGGCCACGACGCCCTCGACCCCTTTGTGGCCCTGACATTCTGCGCTGCCGTCACCGAACGCATTCGGTTGATCCCCAACATCGTCGTGCTCCCCTACCGCCATCCGCTGATCGTGGCCAAGACGGTCTCGACGATCGCCCTCCTGTCCGATCAGCGATTCACGCTGGCGGTGGCCACCGGCTATCTGAAGGGCGAATACCGGGGACTGGGCATCGACTTCGAAGAGCGCAACGCGCTGTTCGATCAGGCCATCGACGTGCTCCGCGGCATCTGGACCCAGGACGACTTCTCCTACGAGGGCATGGGCATTGACGCCAAGGGTCTGTCGGCCAACCCCAAGCCCCGTGTGGCGCCGCCCATCTGGATCGGGGGCAACAGCAAGCTGTCACGGCGGCGCGTGGCACGCTACGGCGACGGCTGGACACCCTTCCCCGCTCCCCGGGAACTGTCGGGTACGACCAAGACACCTCCGCTCGAGACCGTGGAGGACCTCAGTGCCATGCTCGACGAGCTCTGGCGGCTCGTCGACGAAGCGGGCCGGGACCGCGGCGACATCGACGTGGCGTTCAGCACACCGATCGGTGGGCGGCTGGACGAGGGCTTCCAGGTCGATGCCCACCTGGCCGCGCTCGAGGAGTTGGCGGCACTCGGGGTCACCTGGGTGGGGGTGGGCGTTCCCGGCTCGTCGCTGGCCGAGTCGCTGGAGGCCCTGGAGCGCTACGGATCGTCGGTGATCGGTCCGAGCCGGACCTGAGCGGGCCCTAGAACCCGGTCCCGCTCCTCGGCGCTGGCCTGGCCATCAACACGCGGTCGGCCACGGCCAGGGCTCCGGGCCTCAGCTCCTCGATGTGCCCCGCAGAGGCGAGCAGCGAGGCCGGGAACCCTCCGAGGAAGAGGGTTCCAAGGGTAGGCAACTCCAACCTCAGGTCGGCGGCCTCCCCCTTCCGTGACCGCCGGCACGAGGCGCCGGCCGCGCCGGCCTCGAGGACCCAACGGCCCGGCGCGGGATCGGCGGCACCCTCGGACGACTCGGGTTCCAGCACGTCGATGACCAGTCGTCCCTCGCCCTGATAGCCCCGGGCCTCGAACGCACCCGGTGTGTCGAGGATCCTGAGGTAGAGGCGGTCCTCCACACCCACCGTCTGCAGCTGGCGCGGGTCGGCCAGACGCCAGCGGACAGGCTCATCGACCGGCCGGCGGTGGGCGGTGACCCGACCGACCAGGTCCAGGTCGAGGACGAAACGCCACAGGGCGGCCTCGATTCCCGGCGTGGTGCCCCGCAGGTCGTCGATGGTGACCGCGGGGCGCTCGGCCCGGAACACGTCGGCGCCGATGTCGGCCCGGTAGAGGACGTAGCCGTCGTCACAGACAGCATGGAAACGGGCCGAGGCACCGCCCCGGTCATGGGGGGCGTCCCGGAGGGTGTAGGCCCAGGTGGCGGCGTTGCGATCGACCTCCCCGGCCCGGGTCCGGCGCTGGCGGTCGAAGATCGCCGGCAGGACGGCCGCAGCCTCCTCCCGGTCGACGAGCCTCACGTCGACCTCGGGTGCCGGCACGGCGAACCGTGAGGACCGGCTGTCGATGGCGTACTCGGCGACGTCGGCGGCCAGACCGTAGCCGAACCTCCCGTAGATGACCGACTCCGACGCCTCGAGCCCGGCGATGACCTCGCCCCGGCTCCGGGCGTCGTCGTGCATGGCTGCCATCAATTGGCGCAGGTAGCCCCGGCGACGGTGGGTGGGGTGGACCCCAACGGCGCTGACCCCGGCCATAGGGACCACCGGGCACGGCTGCCCGGGCGCCGCCGGCAGCGTGACGTCCAGGCTGTAGATGCAGGCGTTGCCGGCGAACCGGCCGTCGGCATCGACCACCCAGGCCCGCTCGGGCTCGAGCTTGGTCGCCCACTGCTCGTCGTCGGCGACCTGGTCGGCATCACCGGCGTAGGGCGCCAGAAACGGCACCATCACGGAGTGCCGAAATGCTGCACCCTCCTCCGGCCGGATCGGCCGCACCTCGGTGACCATCACGCCAGTCTGCCCACCCCACGAGCGCGGTGCCATCACTACTCCCCGCCCAACCGGCCGCCGACTTCGGTAGGGTCGGCACGGGGCTGAGGGAGGGATCGGCATGGATGCGTCGCTGATGGACAGGTCCGACTTCGAGGCGGACATCGTCGCCGGTGGCTCCGGCACCGACGCGCGGGGGGCGGCGGGACAACTGCGTGCCGGGGACCCTCTGGCACCGTTCACCATCGCCGCCCTGGCTATGCACGCCGCGGTGATCGCTCCCGAGCGGCTCACCGAGATCTATGACGCGCTCACCGAGGCATGGCTGGGCGCAGCACCCCGGGCCGACACCTCCTCCGCGCCAGCGACCCGTGCCGCAGCGCGCGTGGGCCCCGAGGGGCTCCCCGACGCCTTCGCCCGGGAGCTGTGGCTCATGGTCGACGATCCCGACCTCGGCCGGGACCCGGCCACCGTCACCGTCCGGACGGCAGCACTGGCCAGCCTCTTGTCCGACGGGCTCCGCCGACGGGTGGCGGCAGCGGCTCTGACCTACCCGGGCGTCACCGACGGTGCAGCAGGGGGCCTTCCCGACCGGTTCCAACTGGAGGACCTGGCACGCTGCCCCCGGGACTCCCTGGGAGGCCACCTCCACTCCCTGGTGGTCGACGACGGGTTCGATCTCGAGGTGCTCGATCGCGACGAACTCGGCCTGGCCGATCTTCCCCCGCCGCTCGACTACCTCAACGTGCGCATCCTCCAGTGCCACGACGTGTGGCACACGGTGGCCGGCTACGAGACCACCGGCCTCCACGAGGTGGCGATCTCCGGGTTCCAGATGGGCCAGTTCGGCCACCAGTACTCGGCCACCTTCTTGGCTCTGGTCCTGACCACGCTGGCCTGGACCCAGCCCATCGAGGCGACGGGCTTCACGCTCGACACCATCCTGTCGGGGTACCGTCACGGCCGCGAGACCCCTCCGCTCCTGGGCGTCGAGTGGGAATCGATCTGGCACCTGCCCATCAGTGAGGTCCGTGCGGCCGTGGGGGTGACCCCCTACGACTCCCCGTACCCGGCGGGTCTCCTCGAGGAGCTGCGCTCGGCATAGAGGCTGCCGTTCTCGTCGGCTCCCACGCCGCTACACCGGCATGGGACCATGGGCCGTTCGCCTGGGGACCAGGAACCTCGAAAGTGGGGACATGGAGCACTACGAGCCGATCATGAGCTTTGGCCGGGAGGCGGCCGACACCTACGACGAGTACCTCCACGGCAATGAGGACGAGGTCGTCGACTTCTTGGAGCAGCGCGCCCGGGGTGGCCCGGTCCTGGAGTTGGCCATCGGGACCGGGCGCATCGCGCTCCCCCTCGCCGAACGAGGGATCCGGGTCGACGGCATCGAGCTCTCACCCGACATGGTGGCGAGGCTGCGGGCCAAGCCCGGTGGAGACCGGATCGCCGTCACGACGGGAGACATGGCCGGGGTGCCCGTCGACAGCAGCTACCCGTTGATCTATATCGTGTTCAATTCCCTGTTCAACCTGCTCACCCAGGACGAGCAGGTGCAGTGCTTCCAGAACGTGGCTTCGCACCTGACCCCCGACGGGTCATTCGTCGTCGAGGCCATCGTTCCGTCCTTCCTCTACCGATTGGGGGACGGCCAGTACGTCGAAGCGGAGTACATCGGCGTCGACCAGGTACGGCTCGACGTGGGCCAGCACGACCCGGTGGCCCAGCGCCTGGACGAGAGCCACGTCTTGTTGACCCGGGACGGGGTCCGCCTCCACCCCATCGTCACCCGTTACGCCTGGCCCAGTGAGCTCGATCTCATGGCCAGGATCGCCGGCCTCCGACTGCGGGAGCGGTGGGCCGGATGGAACGGGGAGCCCTACGACGCCGGAAGCGAGAACTTGGTCTCGGTCTACGGCTCGTGACGTCCTCTCCGGCCGTTGCCGGCGGTCCCGTGCCATTGACCCGGGTGGCCGGCGCCGACCAGACGCGGCGGCGAATCGGACCGGTACGCTGACGGCACGGGCCTTTTCCGGCCACGACGGGACCAGCCGCCCGAAGGGAGCCACCATGGCCTCAGGTGAGACTGTCACAGTGCTTGGCGCGGGGGCCCTAGGTGCGGCCATGGCCACCCGCCTCGGGCAGACCGGGCACGAAGTCCGGCTGTGGAACCGATCGCCGGCCCGCGCCCACAGCGCGGCGGCACGGTCCGCCGGCGTCGTCGCCGTCGACGATCTCGGTCAGGCGGTGGCTGGCGCTGCGGTCGTCATCACGGTGCTCCGTGACGGCGACGCCGTCGCTGACGTGATGGGTGAGGCCATCGGACAGATGGGGGAAGGTGCCGTGTGGGTACAGGCCAGCACCGTCGGGCCCGAGAAGGCCGGACTCCTGGCTGCGTTGGCTCGACAGCACGGCGTGGCCTGTCTCGACGCCCCGGTGTCCGGTAGCACCACGCCGGCGCGTCAGGGGACGTTGGTCTGGCTGGTGGCTGGCGACGACGAGACCCTGTCCCGGGCCCGGCCGGTACTGGACGCGCTGGCCTCGTCGGTGCTCCATGTCGGGACCGGGGTGGAGGGCAGTGCGCTCAAGCTCGTCATCAACGCCTGGATGACGGCGGCGACCGTGGCTATGAGCGACGTCCTCGCCATGTGCGACACCCTCGGCCTCGAGCACGGCACCTTCACCCGGGCGCTCGAGGCCGGCCCTCTGGCCATGCCCTACGCCCTCCAAAAGGCACAGCTGATGGACGAGCGCTCCTTCGAGCCGGGGTTCGCGGTCTCGCTGGCCTTGAAGGACGTCGACCTCGCCGGGGCGGCCGCGGGCCTCAGCCCCCTCCTCCAGGTGGTGCGCGACCGGCTCGAACGCACCGCCGAGGCCGGTCATGGCGGTGACGATCTCGCCGCCGTCGACCTTCTTCGGGGTCAGGCCTAGCGTTCCCCGAAGCCGCCACGTGGACGGAACCGACCCGGCAGGTCGGGCCGCGGCGGCCCGGACACCGCCTCAGTGATCAGGGCAGTGGGCTGTCGGTGTCGGTCGTCACCAGGGTCGGGTTGTCGGCCGCCAGGTTGGCAAGGCCAGCGTCGGTGCTGTCGATGCCCAGCATCTGTCGGGTCCCGGCCACCACGATCTGGTCGACCAGAGGCCAGTCGGTGGTCACCGGAACATCGGGGGCGAAGCAGCCGTCGGTGGCCAGCAGCTTGAGGTTGCCGCTCAACTGGATCCCGAGTGCGGTGGCCAACACGGTCAGTCCCCCCTGGCCGGGATCGATCTGGCACAGATCGCTGAACACCAGGTGCCCGGCCCCGGTCAATTCGATGTAGCGACGCTGGCCGGTCAGCGCCGTGTATGCGCCCTGGAGGGTACCGGGCGCCACCACCTGATCGTTGGTGCCTCCCACGAACAGCCCGGCCATGGCCGGGACCGTGTTGTACGGCGGAGCCAGCGAGGACAGGCCGTTGAAATCGGACCCGGCCATGCCGATGAATCCCTTGAGGATCGACGAGCTGCCCTGGGTGGCCGTGTAGTAGCTGGCCAGGCGCTCCACGGTGCTGCCGCCGGCCGAGTGCCCGAAGGCCACCACGTGGGTGGGATCGGTGATGCCCTGGGCCACGCCTCCTTGACCGTCGTCGAACAGCTTGACGGTGTCGAGCAGTTCGGTGACATCGGAGTTGGGGTCGGTCGTCAGCGGCGGGGCGCCCACCACCGTGGTCAGGACCCGGTCCTGCTGGTCGGGGGCGGCTACGACGAATCCCCAGCTCGCCAGATGGGTGGTCAGATAGGTCGACTGGTCCCGGAACCCGGAATAGCCGTGGCTGAACAGCACCAGCGGGAACAGGCCCTTGACCGGCACGGGGGTTCCGCCCTTGGTGACGCCCTTCCTGGTCTTGGCGTGGCTGTACTGGAAGGCGTCCTCGGTGAAGGTGGCCATCTTGGCCAGCGCCTGGGACTGGGGGCTGGCATTGATCAGGGTCAACAAGGAGGGCGGGAGCCACTGACTGACGTTGTAGGTGGCGGGCACGGCGGTGAGTGACGTCGGACGCCTCGCCGGGTACCAGACCTCCACCTTGGTCGAGTACGTGACGCCGTTGGCGTCGGTAACCGGCATGGTCAGCGTGTAGGTCCCCACGGCGAAGGGGCCGTCCGGCTCGAACGTCGATGCGTTGAGGTCGGCCACCTTCACGTAGGAGTCTCCGTTGAGGACGCCCTTTCTGCCGGTGCCGGCTGCGGCGGCCGCCTTCACGGTGGAGGCACGGGCCTTGGGCGCACTGTGGGCGGAGGCCGACAGCGGCGGCAGCGCCACGGTGGCCAGCAGACATGAGGCAGCAAGCACGAGCATGAGTCGGCGACGCATGGATTCCCCCCTGGACACTCCGGTAATCGGACAAAAGTTACCAGGTGGGACTGCGGATACTCCTGGACATCCCGTGGACCCCGCTGATGTGGTGCGCGAAGCTGCCCAGATGTTCGAGCGGTTCACCGACCGGGCACGGCGGGTGCTGGTCCTGGCCCAAGAGGAGTCCCGCCTGCTCGGCCACAGCTTCATCGGCACCGAGCACCTCCTGCTGGGCCTGATCCAAGAGCGCCAGGGTCCGGCCGCCCTGGCGCTGGACCTGCTGGGCGTCCGGCTCCAGTCGGTACGGGATCGGGTCGTCGACACGATCGGGGTAGTGGCCACCGGGTCCAGCGGCTCACCGCCGTTCACGCCGCGGGCGAAAAAGGTGCTGGAGCTGGCCCTGCGCGAGGCGTTGGAGCTGGGTCACCACTACATCGGCACCGAGCACCTCCTGCTCGGCCTGGTGCGCGAGGGAGAGGGTGTCGCCGCCCAGGTGCTCACCGCCATGGGCGTCGACCTCGAGGGCCTCAGGGACGCGGTGATCGAGCTGACCGGGGACGGCCTGGGCGAGGGTCCACCCGTCGGCTGGGACGACGACGGTGGGTCGCCCGGCGCACAGGTGGTCGACGCCGAGCGGACCACAGACGTGGCCTGCTCGTTCTGCGGCCGCACACCACCTCGGACGAGCCGGCTGGTCTCCGGACGGGACGCCTTCATCTGTGAGGGGTGCATCCGCCGCTGGGGCCGGCGCCTGGGGCCGCGGGCCCAGACCCAGGTAGGCCGGCTGCGGCAGCCCGGGGCGGGCGCGGTGGCTCCCACAGGCCCACCACCCGGGGACGTCGACGCCGCCCGTGCCGAGATCGAGACCGCCTTCGCCGAGATCGGAACGACCGGGGATGACGGCCGCTCGGTCCCCTTCGTCGAGCGGGGGGAGACACTCGGGCCGGTGGTGGCCCTGGCCAAAGAGCGGGACCGGCACCTCGTCCCCGAGCGCTCCGACAACACCGTCGACGACGTGGTCTTCATCGATGCCGGGCACGCTGCGGTGTGGTTCACCATCGTGGTGGAAGGTCGGGTCCTGGTCGCCGGGCACCGGGGGGACGCCGTGCTGGTCGACGGCACCTGGAAGGTGGCCCGCGCGACCTTTCGCGATCTCATGGGGATGGCCGGTGTGGCTTGTCCACCCGACGACAGCTGACGTCAGACTGGCCCGCGGCGGGTGGGCTCAGCCCGCACCCTCGGTCCGCGCCGCTCGGTCGACCAGGCCGGGGACGTCGGTGCTCGTCAGGGCGAAGTACACCACCACGGCGGCGTCGATGGCGAAGGACGCCAACGGGCTGACAACGGCCACGACGATGGCCACCACATAGACGAGGCTCCCGAGAAAGGCCCGGCGGGTGCCGGCCGGGAAGGCCGGCCGCGCCGCCTCGGCCACCAGTTCGGGATGGCCGGTCAGATACCGCCATCCCCAGAAGAACGACAGGCTGGTCAACAGCAGCGTGGCCCCGTAGAGGATGGCAGCCACCCTGGCCTCGGAGGTCCCCTGGTCGGCGTAGCTCGCGGCCACTGCGGTGGGCCACGGGATTACCGAGGTGAACAAGAGCAACACGAGGGTCCGCTCGAGGAAGCGCCGGTTGATGGTGCGCACCGCACCCATCATCCCGTGATGCTCGATCCACATGATGGCGATGGTGATGAACGAGACCAGGTAGGCCACATACGAGGGCCACTGGTGGAGCAGGTCCCGCCCGAGATGGCTCGACACCGCCGGCTTGGGCAGGTCGAGGACCAGCAGGGTCAAGGCGATGGCAAAGACCCCGTCGATCAGTGCTTCGATTCGTCCCGGTCGCAACGTCTCTCCCCGCTCAGGTGGTCACGGCCCGTCGGCTTCCCGTCGGGAGTTCGGTGAGCCTACGACGCCACCGGTCACACGCGTAGGCCCAGCGAGGGCCCCGGGCCCCATGGGGAGCGGGGACGCGCTAGGGGGTGGTGTGGGCCCAGAGGGAGCGCCCTACCCGGACCGCCCCCCACGAGGCGAGGGCGAGCCCAGCCACCATGGCCACCCCGGCGCCCACCAGCAGGGGTGCGAGGACCGACGAGGTCCCGAGCATGCCGTTGCCCAGCACACCCGGGGCGACTCGTGCGACCGACGCCCACCACAGCGTCGTGCCGAGGAGGACCGCGGCCATGTCGGCGGTGAGCACCAGGGCCACGCCCCCGACGATCCGGAGCGTCCCGGACGAAAGGTCCAGGTGGCGGGCGACCGCGGCAGCGGCCGCCGTGCAGGCGGCGAGGGCTGCGACCGTGGTCGCGGCCCACACGAGGAACAGGGCGCCATAGAGGGCGAGCCCGCCGTTGCGGTCATGGCTGGTCAGGTCGTGGGCCCAGACAGCCAGGGCCACCGTGCCGAGGACGACGACGCCCACCGCCATGGCGGCCCGCAGCACGGGGGCCCGGACCTCCCGCCAACGGCCGCCCCTCACGAGCCTGACGAACGCCGGCACCGCCAGGGCGGCGGCGGCCAGCACCAGGATCCCTCCGACGGCGGCGGCGGCCTGGACGGTCTGGAACGCTGAGGTGGGCAACGGGCGGTCTGCTGTCGGCGTGGCGCCGGCCCAGTGCTCGGAGAACTTGGCGAAGACCGATCCGGCCACCACGAAGACGGCCCAGGCCCACAACACGACGAGGGCACCACCTCGGATCCGTTCCTCTCGTCCCGACGCCGGCCCGAGAGCCCTGCCGGCCCGGAGGCGCTCCATCACCCCTCTCGCGGCCAGTGCGGCCTGCTCCCGGACGGGGAGGTCGGCCATGGGATGGGTGTCCTCCAGCAGGGCGGCCATCTCGTCGCCGTAGCGCTCCCGCCAGGCGGCGGGATACCACCGCAGCACCCGCCGGTACCGGTCGTCCCCGGTCATCGGAGGGCTAACCCGGCCGCCAGCGCCAGCCCGAGGCGCACCGCGCCCTCGTCGGCGAGGGTGCGCATCTCGCGGACCGCCGTCTCCAGCGCCACCCGCCCACTCGGGGTGATGGCGTAAGGCCGGCGGCGGTCCTCACTGGCCAGCGGGACGATCAGGCCCCGCTCTTCCAGCCGGGTGATGGCGCCGTAGAGCGTGCCGGGGCCCAGGCTGACCCCGGCGAACGCCTCGATGTCCTGGGTCAGGGCGTAGCCGTGCTTGGCGCCGGCGGCCAGGCTGGTCAGGATCAGGACCGAGGGCTCGTTGCTCCGTCCCAGGCTGCGCCGACTCGAGTCCGCTCGCCCCGACGGGCTCCGCTTCGCCATGGCGACATAGTACTACGTCAGGCGTAGTAGTCAACCACTGGCCCGGCTGCCAGACCGGTGGCAACGGCCCTAGGCGGTACGGTGACCACGGTCATGGAGGACTGGTCGGTCGTACAGGTGGGGGATCCGGTGCTGCGCCGGCGGGCCGCGGAGGTCCCTCTCGAGGCCGTCACCTCGCCTTCGACCGTCGAGCTCGTCGATCGCCTGTGGCAGACCCTCGACGCCGTGCCCGGAGTCGGCCTGGCCGCGCCACAGATCGGCGAGCCCTGGCGCGTGGTGGTGGTCCACGACCTCCCCGAGTTCATCGAGCGCTACACCGAGGCCCAGCTGGTCGAACGGGAGCGGCGGGCCATCGAGCCCTACGTGCTGATCAACCCGGTCCTCCACGCCGTCGGCTACGAGACCCGCAACCACTTCGAGGGGTGCCTGAGTGTCGAGGGGTACACCGCAGCGGTCGAGCGCTTCCACGAGGTCGACGTGGAGTACCTCGACCTCGTCGGCGTCCAGCACCACCAGCGCGTCAACGGGTGGCACGCCCGTATCCTCCAGCACGAGATCGACCACCTCGACGGGGTCCTCTACGTGGACCGCATGAACACCCGGACCCTCTGCGCCGCCGAGGCCTACGCGCCGCTGGCCGGCCTGGCCACAGCCGAGGCCGTCGACCTGATCACCGGGGAGCCCACCCCTCCCGCGGCATAGCCGCGCCGCGGACGATCATGACCGGAGCTCTGGCGTCCCTCAGCCGATGCCCTCGAGGGCCAGCAGGGCCCGCTTGACCGAGAGACCACCGCCGTAGCCGCCGAGGCCGTTTCCGGCCAGCACCCGGTGGCAGGGCACGATGATCGGGATGGGGTTTCGGCCGTTGGCCTGGCCCACCGCCCGTGGTCCCTTGGGACGTCCCACCCGCCGGGCCAGCTCACCGTAGGAGATGGTCTCCCCGTAGGGGATCCTCGACAGCTCGGCCCACACCTCGCGCTGGAAGACGGTCCCGTCGAGCTCCATGGGCACGTCGAAGCCGGTCCGCTCGCCGGCGAAGTACTCCTCGAGCTGGACGGCGGTCTCCTTCAGCACCGGCGTCGCCCCCGAGTCCTCAACCGTTGCCTGCTTGGGGTCGTTGGGGAGCCAGATGCCAACCAGGATGTCCCCGTCGCCCTCCAGCACGAGGCGTCCGACGGGAGTGTCCAGGGGGGTGGTGGCGATGGTCATGCAGCACGTCCTTTCGAAGGGTTCTTGGCGATGCGGCGGCGATCGGCGGGAAGCGACCACAAGTGGGCCATGGCGTAGCTGCGCCACGGCCGCCACCGCTCGGAGGTCCGCTCGAGGTCGGCCGGATCGTCGGACAGGCCGAGCGATAAGGCGGCGCTGCGGATGCCGAGGTCGCTGGGCAGAAAGGCGTCCGGGTCCCGCAGAGCCCGCATGGCCACGTACTCGGCGGTCCAGGGGCCGATTCCAGGCAGCGCGACCAGGGCCTCCCGGAGCTCGGCGGGGTCAGTGCCCGGATCGATCACCACCCCGCCGGCGTCCACGGCGGTGGCCAGGGCCACCAGCGCGCCCCTCCGGGCGGCCGGCATGGAGAAGGCCTCGGGTCGGGCCTCGGCCAGCTCGACGAGGGCCTGTGGCGTCGGGAACAGCCGGCCGACCTCACCGTCCCCGAGCGGCAACCGCGCCCCGGCGACCGCCACCAGGCGTCCGGCCACCGTGCGGGCCCCGGCTACCGACACCTGTTGCCCGATCACGGCGCGGACGGCCAGTTCGAAGCCGTCAACGGCTCCCGGCACGCGTCTGCCCGGGTGCGTGACGACGAGGTGGCCGAGCAGCGGGTCGGGCCCGAGCGCCTCCTCCACGGCCACCGGATCGGCGTCCAGGTCGAGCAGCTGGCGGCAGCGGGACACCGCCGCAGTCAGGTCGCGCAGGTCTGACAGCTCCAAGTCGGCCTCGATGATGCCGGGGCCCCGGCCAGAGTCGACCGGGACGGACAGGGCGATCACGGCATGGCCGTGGGGAAGGGCCAGGGAGCGGCGGTAGGTGGTTCCGTCGAACGACTCGATGCCGGGAACGGCCCGGAGGCCGAGGAAGGCGAGCACCGATCCGGCGTCGAACGGCCGACGGGCCGGCAGGCGGAGGTGGATGCCGTGGGAGGCGTCGGCAACGGCCCGGGCGGCGGCCTTAGACACCCGCCGGCGCAGGCCCGTCGGCGTGTCGGCGAAGATGTCCCGAATCGTGTCGTTGCACTGGCGGAGGCTGTTGAACCCGGCCCCGAACGCCACCTGGGCCACCGGCAGGTCGGTGGTCTCGAGCAGCACCCGGGCGGTCTGGGCCCGTTGGGCCCGGGCCAGAGCCAACGGGCCCGTCCCGACCTCGGCGGTCACCAGGCGGTTGACCTGGCGCACGCTGTAGCCCAGTCGACGGGCCAGGCCCTCCACCCCCTCCCGGTCGACGATCCCGTCCCGGATGAGGCGCATGGCCCGGGCCACGGCATCGGCTCGCAGGTTCCACTCGGGCGAACCCGGGGTGGCGTCGGGCCGGCAGCGCAGGCAGGCCCGGAACCCTGCCTGCTGGGCGGCGGCGGCCGAGGGGTAGAACCGCACGTTCCGGCGCATGGGGGTGCGGGCCGGGCAGCTCGGCCGGCAGTAGATCCCGGTCGACGTGACCCCGATGAAGAACCACCCGTCGAAGCGGGCGTCCTTGCTCTGGGCCGCCCGGTAGCAGCGCTCGGGGTCGTCGATCACCTTGGCATCGTGACACGTCCGGCCCGGTGCTACGAGCGGGAATCGGACATCACGGTTCCCACCGGGAGGTCGGACCCGGGTGTGCTTTACTCCGAGGCGATGGCGGCCAACACGTCGAGCTTGGCCGCCCGGCGCGCCGGCCAACTGGCCGCAGCCAGGCCCAGCAGTGCCGACAGCACCAGGAATACGACGAGGCTGGCCACCGGCACCACGATGTCGGTGATGCCCTGCTGTTTGAGGGAGGAAGCAAAAGCGACGCCCAGCGCCGTCCCCACCACCACACCGATGATGGCTCCGAACAGGGACAAGATGACCGACTCCGAGCGGATCATGGCCCTGACCTGGCGCCGCCGCATCCCGACGGCCCGCAGCAGTCCGATCTCATGGGTTCGCTCGAACACCGAGAGCATCAAGGTGTTCACGATCCCGATCAGCGCGATCACGATGGCCAGGGCCAGCAGCACGTAGACCAGGCCGAGCAGCTGGTTCACCTGTTGTTGCTGGGACTTCTCGAAGGCCGCCCGCGTCTGGATCTTGAGGTTGGGGTAGGCCGCCAGGCCGTGGGTCAGCGCGGGGCCGGTGGCCGACGTATCGGTACTCCGGATGAGGACCGCGACCGGGAGTTGATTGGCGAAGTGGGCCAGGAAGTAGGTGTCGCCGACCAGATAGCTCCCGAGGAGGGCGTTGGGTTTGAACACCCCGCCGATACGCACCGTCGAGTTGCCCGTCTCGGCGAACTTGACCTTGGCCACCGATCCCACCGAGAGGTGCTTGGCGTTGGCCGTCGTGGTATCGATCAGCAGCTCACCCGCCGCCAGAGCCGCAGCACCCGAGCCGCGGTCCATCCGCAGGATGACCGTCTGGGACAGGTGCTCGGGGGACACGGCGGTGACCGTCGACAGGTTCGAGCCCAACTCGAACTCGCCGCTGTAGACGGTCGAGACCGCACGCACACCGGCCAGCTTGGCGGCCGTCGGCGCCACCGAGTTGGAGAACCCACCCGCACCCACCCCCGAGGCGGTGATGATGTAGTCGGCGGAGATGGCCTTGTCCACGCTGCTCGTGGCCGACTTGGAGAGTGACGCGCCAAAGACGGCGATGGTCGACACCAGGGCCAGACCGACCATGAGGGCCGACGAGGTCTGGGCCGTCCGCCTGGGGCTGCGCATGGAGTTCTCGCGGCCCAGCTTGCCCGAAATGCCGAACACCGCGGCCAGGGGCCGGCCGAGCACACTCGACATGGGACGGGCCACGACCGGGGCCAGCATCCCGATGCCGAGGAAGACGGCGATGGCCCCGACTCCGACCAGCTGGATGGCCGGCTTGGTCAACCCGATGATCAGGACCGCCACGCCAAGGAGGCCGAAGAGCCCCCCCACCACCAACCGGCGCCGCGACGACTCTCTGTTGATCGGACCGGTAGTCGGCCAGGGCGGCCACCGGTGGGATGCGCACGGCGCGGCGGGCCGGGCTGATGGCGGATACGACCGTGACCCCGACCCCCACCACCAGCGCGGCGACCACCGTCCGGGACTCGAACACCAGCGATCCGGTGGGCAGGGTGATGCCGAAGCCGGACAAGAGGGCCTCGAGCCCGATGGCGGCCAGCACGCCGAGCCCCAGCCCGACCAGGGACGCCAGGATGCCGAGGATGGTCGCCTCCAACAAGACGGAGCGGAACACCTGGCGCCGGCTGGCTCCGACGATCCGGAGCAGGGCCAACTCGCGTGTCCGCTGGCCCACGATGATCGAGAAGGTGTTGAAGATGGTGAACCCACCCACGAACAGCGAGATGAAGGCGAACACCAGCAGTGCCGTCGAGAAGAATCCCAGCGCCTGGTTGACGTTGTTGGACTGCTCGTTGGCCACGGTCTGGCCGGTCACGACCTCGACGCCGGAGGGAAGTTCCTTGGCGATGGCGCGTTGCACCACGTGTTTGTCGGCCCCTGGGGTGGCCAACACGTCGATGGCGTTGTAGAGGCCGGTCTTGCCGAACAGCTTCTGCGCGGTCGGGAGGTTGAAGGCGGCCAGTGTGGCCCCGGCCAGGTTGTTGGCTGTGCCGAAGCGGACGATGCCGGTGATGGTGAAGGTCTGGGGTGGGCCCGACAGCAAGATCCGCACGTGATCCCCCACGACGAAGTGGTACTTCTGGGCCGTTCCGGCGTCCATCACCACGTCATGGGGAGTGGTCGGGGCGTTGCCCTCGGCCAGCTGCAGCGAGGAGAGCTCGGGGTTGGGGTCGAAGGACAGACCGAGGGTGGGGGCACCGCCGGTGCTCACCGCCTTGCCGTCGGGGGCCACGAACTGGGCATAGCCGCCCACCGTGCCCACCGCGTAGGCCACACCGGGGACCTGGCGCACCGAGGCGGCGATGGACTCGGGGATGTCCTTGCGGTTGGTGCCGCCTCCCCCTTGGTTGTTGGCGAAGACCGCCTTGCCCCGGATCTCGAAGTCGACGTTCTGGTAGATGTGGCCGAACAGGGTGTTGAACGTGTTGTGCAGGGTGTCGGTGAGCACCAGCGTGCCGGAGATGAACGTCACGCCCAGGACGATGGCGAGGGCGGTGAGGGCCAGCCGCAGCTTGTGGGCCAACAGCCCCTTGGAGGTGACCTTCCACATGTCAGGCGCCGCCGAGCAGCTTCATCTGTTCCAGGATCGAGTCGGCCGTTGGTGACAAGAGCTCCCCCACGACGTTGCCGTCGGCCAGGAACACCACCCGGTCGGCGTAGGCCGCGCCCCGGGCATCATGGGTCACCATCACGATGGACTGCCCGAACTCGGAGACCGAGCGCCGGAGGAAGGCCAGCATCTCGCCAGAGGAGTTGGAGTCCAGGTTGCCGGTGGGCTCGTCGGCGAAGATCAGGTCCGGCCGGCCGATGAGGGCGCGGGCGCACGCCACGCGCTGCTGCTGGCCGCCGGACATCTCGCCGGGCCGGTGGTTGAGGCGGTCCCCGATGCCGAGCTGGGCCACCAAGAAGTCGAACCAGTCCTGATCCACCTTCTTGCCGGCCAGGTCGGCGGGCAGTGTGATGTTCTCCCGCGCCGTGAGGGTCGGTACCAGGTTGAACGACTGGAACACGAACCCGACATGGTCCCGGCGCATCTGCGTCAAGCCGGCATCGTCGAGCAGCCCGATCTCCTGGGCGCCAACGAAGGTCTGTCCCGAGGTCGGCGTATCGAGGCCGGCCATGCAGTGCATGAGTGTCGATTTTCCCGACCCCGAGGGGCCCATCACCGCGGTGAAGGCGCCGCGGGCGAACTCGACGGTGATGCCGCTGAGCGCGTTGACCATGGCATCGCCCTTGCCGTAGGTCTTGACCAGATCGACTGCGTGTGCGGCCGGGGGTTGGGACGGTGCGCCGGCGGTCGGAACGGCCTGTTCGGTGAACGTCATCGAGGATCCTCCTTGTCGGGACCGGCCATGTCGGGGCGGCCGGGGTCCACGGGGTGGTCCGCCGGGGGTGGGCCGGAAGCGACCCCGAGCGATGCTAACGGTCGGACTCGGCCCGCGCCGGGTTCCCCGAGCGGTGCCGGTGGGCGCGGTGCCACAGGAACAGCCCGGCCACCACCACGAGCACCCACGACACCCGCACCGCGGAGACCACCGAGCCAACGGCCAGAGCGGCGAGGGTGAAGAACACGATGGCCGGAAGCAGCAGTCGGCGACGCTCCCGGGGGGGCGGGGGATCATCGGCCAGGCGGGGCAGGTCGTGAAAGAGGCCCTCGAGGTCGCCGCGGGTCACCGCCCCGATGGCCCGATCCAGGCGGGCCTTGAACTCCACCTGGTCGAGACGACCCTCGGCGAAGTGGCGGGACAGCCGGTCGGCCACCTCGTTACGTTCGGCGTCCGAGGCCCGGAGGTCCCGGTCGGTGTGGGCCGTGACCCGCCGGGCGTAGTCGGGGTAGGCGGGGTCCCATCGATAGCGCATGTCGTCTGTCCTTAAGCCTCGTGGTCGAATGATGAAGCCGGGTGGCGAAGGGTGCGGTCAAGCCGGCGGTGTGTGGGACAGCGGCGCTGCTACCAGGCCCGGTCGTGGACCAACAGCCCTTCGGCAATGGAGGACCCGGTGCCCTCCTCGGGGATGAGCAGCCAACCGGCCAGATACAGGGGAACGGCCAGCCCACCGAGGAAGGCCAGCGCCACGAAGCCGATCCGGACCAGGGTGGGGTCGATCCCCAGGTAGTCGGCGGCACCGGCCGCCACCCCGGCCAGCATGCGGCCGTCGCGGCACCGGTGGAGCCGCTGCTCGGGGAAGCCAGGCCCTTCCCCGGATGCGGTGGTGGCGTCGGTGGCGCTGGTCGGATCACCCGGGGGGCTGCTGGCCCCAGAGCCGGCGTCACCGGTGTCGGGGGTCCCTGGGAGGGGGTCGGGAGTGGAGGGATCGTTCATGGGTCCCAGCCTGACGGGGGCATGGCCCGGCCGGTATCCGGTAGCACCCTGGTCCGACCCTGATGCGGGGCCCTGACCGATCAGGGTCATCCCGGATAGCCCGGGCCGGGGGGTTGCGCGATCATCGGGTATCCCCGAATCCCCGAATTCCCGCACCGGTGTGCCGGAGTCACCGTCCCCACCACCGGCCGCCGGGCCTGAGCCGGACCAGGCCGCCTGGTCCTCCAGTGGGCCCGGCTGGTCGGCCTACGGCCGTTGGGACTCGTCGGACTGGCGACGCCACCGGGGCCGGTCCCGTCGCCGCCACCCGCGCTGGCGGGGACCGATCCGGCGCAGTCCCGACACCCGGGTGGTGGCCGGGGTGTGCGGTGGACTGTCGGCAACGACCGGCATCGACGTCACCGTCATCCGGGTGGCGTTCGTGCTCCTGGCGCTCGGAAGCGGCATCGGGATCCTGGCCTACGCCGTGGCCTGGCTGCTCGTGCCCCTCGACGGGGAGAGCTCGACCATCCTGACCCGGTCCCTCACCGACCGCCGGGGCATCCGGATCGTCATCGCCATCATCCCGCTGCTGGTGGTCATCCAGATCGTGGCGGCCGGCCTCCACCTCGGGTACCTCGGGTCGTTCAGCTGGCCGGTGTTCCTGGCCGTCGGCATCGCCGTCCTCATCCGCCGTAACGCCAGCCCCGACGAGTTGGCCTGGATCAACGTCGATCTCATGCCCATGGTCCGGACCGGCCGCGACCAGCACGGCCGCCGGGTGGTGGTGATCCGGGTCGCACTCGGCGTCGTGGTCGGCCTCGGTGGGCTGGCCCTGTTGATCCCCGGCCACCCGTCCAGCACGGCGTTGCTGCCGGTGGGCGGGGCCCTCCTGGTCGTGGCGGCCTTCGTGGTCATCTTCGGGCCGTGGTGGATCTCCCTCGTCCGCGACCTGATGGCGGAGCGCCAGGCCCGTGCCCTGGCCGAGGAGCGGGCCACCATGGCCGCCCACGTGCACGACTCGGTCCTCCAGACGCTGGCCCTCATCCAGCGCTCGGCGGACGATCCCCAGCACGTGGTCCGGCTGGCCCGCGCCCAGGAGCGGGAGCTGCGCGACTGGCTCTTCGAAGGCCGACCCCCCGGGACCATCGGGAGCGAGGCCGCCACGCTGGCCGACGGGGTGGGCGTGCTCCAGCGCCAGGTGGAGGCCGACCACGGCATCACCGTCCAGGTGGTGGTGGTCGGGGACTGCCCCCTCACCGACGGGCTGCGGGCCCTGCTGGATGCGGCCCGCGAGGCCACCGTGAACGCCGCCAAGTGGTCGGGGGCGCCCCAGGTCTCGCTCTACGCCGAAGTGGACGACGGGAACGTGATGGTCTTCGTCCGGGATCGGGGCCGCGGCTTCGACCCAGACCAGATCCCCGACGACCGTCAGGGCATCGCCCAGTCGATTCGGGCCCGCCTGGCCCGGTTCGACGGCACCGCCGTCATCCGTTCGGCCCCCGGCCAGGGTGCCGAGGTCGAGCTGTCCGTTCCCCGGCGGGGGCCGTCACGGTGACTGCACAGGCCAAGCTGGCCATCTTCCTCGTCGACGACCACGCCGTGTTCCGTTCCGGCGTGCGAGCCGAGCTGGGCGACGCCGTCGACGTCATCGGCGAAGCCGACGAGGTGGAGGCCGCCATCGAGCTCATCAACGAACGGGTACCCGACGTGGTGCTGCTCGACGTCCACCTGCCCGGCGGCGGGGGCCAGGCCGTCCTCCACGGGGTGCTCCCCCACCACCCTGAGGTGCGGTTCTTGGCCCTGTCGGTGTCCGATGCCCCCGAGGACGTGATCGCCGTCATCCGGGCCGGTGCCCGTGGCTACATCACCAAGACCATCTCGGGCGAGGAGCTGCTCTCGTCGGTGGGCAAGGTCGGGGCCGGCGACGCTGTCTTCTCGCCCCGCCTGGCCGGGTTCGTGCTCGACGCCTTCGCCGGCGGCGACGGGGTGCCCCAGACCGGGCTCGACCCCGAGCTCGACCAGCTCTCGCCCCGGGAGCGCCAGGTGCTCCGCCTCATCGCCCGCGGCTACACCTACAAAGAGGTGGCCCGCGACCTGACCATCTCGTCCAAGACCGTCGAGTCCCATGTCTCCTCGGTCCTGCGCAAGCTGCAGCTCTCGACCCGCCACGAGCTGACCAAGTGGGCCACCGATCGGCGGCTGGTCTGACCGGTCGTGACTAGACGGTTCGGCCCGGGACCCGGCGGGCCGCACCGGGTTCCTGGGTGGGCATGACCTGGACCGGGGCCATCGGGTAGGCCGGCGGGCTGCCGCTCAGCTCGACCAGGTCCCCGGCGGTGCAACCCAGGGTGGCCACCTCGGCCGTGGTGTCCTGCGAGGTGGGGGGAAGGTGGGGCGGCTCGGCGTCCTTGCTGGCGAGATGCAGGGTCGAGGTGAGGTCCCCGACGGTCCGGCGCCGCCACGCCGAGATGGCAGGGACGTGGATGCCGAAGCGCTCCTCCAAGAAGCGGATCTGGGAGGTGTGGTCGAACACCTCGGACGCCACATAGCCGCCTCGGCTGAAGGGTGAGACCACCAGCATGGGTACCCGGAACCCCAGACCCAGCGGGCCGGCCACACCGTTGGCATTGTCCGGTAGGGGACTGACCGTGACGTACTCCCCAGGGGTCCCCGGCGGCGCCACCGGCGGGGACACGTGGTCGAAGAAGCCGTCGTTCTCGTCGTACATGATGAACAGCACCGTCTTGGACCACACCTCGGTGTTGGCCACCAAGGTCTGGAGGACCTGGTCGATGAACCAGGCGCCGAGGTTGGGTGGGGCCGGCGGGTGCTCGTCGTACCCGAGCGGTGGCACGATCCACGAGACGCTGGGCAGGGTTCCCGATCGGACGTCCTGGACGAAGTCGTTGGGGAAGATCGGCTGGAAGGCCTTCTGGTAGAGCGGGGACGACGGGGACGAGTACTGCGAGAAGTACGGCAGGATGGCATCAGAGATGAGCATGACCTCCGGGTTGCTCACCCGGTAGAGGTCGCCCGGAGGCGAGTACGTCTTCCAGGACACTCCGGCGTCCTCCAGGTGCTCGGGCACGGTCGTCCAGTTGACGCTGAACCGGGCCTCCGACGACGGGTCGGTGATCAGCACCGGCCCCCCGTTGCGCCCGTCGGGATCGATGGTGCCCGACAGGGCCATCAGCCGGTTGGGGTGGGTAGGCCCCATGATCGCGCAGTGGTAACCGTCACAGAGGGTGAAGGCGTCGGCCAGGGCGTAGTGGTAGGGGAGGTCGGCCCGGGTGTGGTACCCCATGGTCAGGGTCCCGTACTCGGGCCCTTCGTACTCCGTCGATGTGTGGGTGGCCACGAAGGCGTCCATCGACCCCGAGTTGCGGCACTGGTGCTGGGGCAGCCAACTGTGGTCGAGGTCGTAGGTGCACTCGCCCGCGCCACTGTCCACGTCCAGATGGAAGGGAAGCTGCACCCCGGTCGGGTGCCGGGTGGTGTTGGCCGCATAGGGCTGGGCGAACGCACCCAGGTGGGTGCCGTGGTGGTCGTCGAACCCCCGCACCCCGGGATAGGTGCCGAAGTAGTGGTCGAACGACCGGTTCTCCTGCATGAGGAAAACCACGTGCTCGATGGCACCGAGATCCGACCCGGCCGGGACGGTCGTCGCCGCCTTGGCCACGGTGGACGGTGAACCGCAGCCTGCCGCCAGGGCGCTCGCCCCGAGGGCCAGCGCCCCGCCCAGGAACAGCCGACGGTCGAACGACGGCGCGCCCGACGGCGATGGTGGCGCTCTCCCCATGGGTGTCCCCCCGGACCTGGTGCCGCCCGGTGGGCGACTCTGCGTCCTGAAGCGTCGCCCAATCCGGCCGCCTTGGCAAGCACGCAGGCCGGGGCGACCTGTGAGGCCCGTCTGGCCGGGGCGTCAATCGGTGGGCAGGTGCTGGATCACATCGGGTGGGAGGTTGCGGAACGCCTCCTCGGGGATCTGGTCGTGGACGGCGTCGGCCAGCCGCTTGGAACGGGACCGGAGCGAGAGCATCTCGGTGTATTGCTGGTCGTCGCCCTTCACGCCCGAGATCAGCGGCGACTGGGCGATGAAGGCGGCGCCGGCGAACATGATCAGGAGCGACAGCGCCTCGAGGGGGCCGTAGATGCCGGCGGTGCGCAGGTTGTCCCCGAACAGCCCGATCCCGATGGCCAGGCTGGCGAGGGGGTCGACCAGCACCAAGGCGGTCTGGGATGCCGCGATGGGCCCGGCGTGGAAGGCGTTTTGGGCCAGGAACACCGACGCCACCCCGCACACGGCCAGGGCGTAGGTCTCCCAGTGACCGAACATGTGGGTCCAGTCGGTGGCCACGTAGTCCCCGACCTTCTTGATGAGGGCGGCCGTGAAGGCGAATCCGACCGCCCCGGCAGCGCCGAACATGGCGGCCCGCCACCACCGGGGGCCGCGCATGGCGGCGATGACGGCAATGACCACCACCGCTCCCGACACCGACCCGGCCACGATCCACTCCAGGTTCGAGGGCGTGAGGTTGCCGCCGCTGGGCTGGGCGAATACCAAGAAGCCGGCCAGGCCGCCGGCCGCGGCCAAGCACCCGAGCCACTCCCGCAGACCGATCCGGAACCGGAACCACGTGGCGAGCAGCAGCACCAAGAAGAGCAGCTCGGTGGTCAAGATGGGCTGGACCTGGCTGAGGTCGCCCAGGTGGAGGGCGAACGCCTGGAGGAGGAACGACGCCACCATGAAGGCGAACCCCAGCAGCCAGACCCCCCGCTTAATGGCGTGGGTCAGCAGGCTCAGCTTGAGCGTCGAGTCCTCCGGGGCGTCCTCCACCCCCATGCGCTGGAGGAGGCTGGTGAGGGCGTTGGACAGCGCCGCAGTGATGGACAGGAGGTAGACCACGGGACGTGCCTAGTGCTCGTCGCTCACGGGGAGTTCCCCCCATCGGGCGGCGACGGGGGCGGGGCCAGCTGCTCCATGAACTCCAACCGGATCCCGCCGGGGGCCTCGACGAAGGCGATGCGACGGGTCCCGAACGTGCCCTCCACGACCTCGGGCCCCCAGACCACCGCATGGCCCTTCAACTCGGCGTCGAGGTCGTCGGTGAACAGGGCGGGGTGGAGGAAGCCCTCGTCGGGCAGGTCCACCTCGTCCTCGTAGATGGCCCGGGTGAAGAGCGTGATCACCACGGGGCCGAGGTACACGTCGGCCCGCTCGCCGTTCCGCCACTGCATCCGGTCGCGCACCTCGCCGCCGGACGCCTCGTAGAACTGCAGCGCGCCGTCGAGGTCAGCCACCTTCACCGCCAGGTTGGCCAGGCCGGTCACGGACACAGTGCCTCCTTGTTCCTGCCGTTCACCGGCAAGTCTAACGAGCGGTCACGGGCCATCCACCGGGTGCCGATGCACCCCAGCAGCCCGGGTGAGCGGACCATTCTCATGCCCGACGCTCCGGGTCCCCGCCGGTCACCGGGCCGAGGGCCTCGGTGAGCAGGGCGATCACCTCGTCACTGGGGACCGACTGCAGGGCCTCGAACCATCCCTGGGACCGCCCCAGGTTGACGCCGATCAGGGCGGCCACGGCCAGTTCGGCCCGCAATCTCGGGCGGTCGACGGCCTGGGCGGCCATGGCCTCGGCCAGGGGCTCGACCAACTTGCGAGCCAGGCGGGCCCGCGCTGCGGTGCGGATGTCCTCGGAGGTGTCGGAACGGATGAGGGCCTGGAGGATGGGGCCCGGGCCGTGCCGGTCCGAACGGCTGATCAGCGCCTCGGCCATCTCACCCAGACCTTCGTACTCGGCGGGCTGCCCGTCGTCCATGCGCTCGGCCACCACCGCCGCCACATAGAGGTCGGCCTTGCTCCCGAAGTAGCGGGCGATCAGCGCGGCGTCGACACCGGCCCGGTCCCCGATCTCGCGGATGGTGGTCTGCTCGAAGCCCCGCTGACCGAACAGGTCCTGGGCCGCCTGGAGGAGGGCCTGCTTGCTGGCCGCGGCATCCCGCGGACGTGTGGGCCGGGATGGTGACCCGGTACTGACCGGTCCGGTGGCGGTCATCCCGCTCTCCCCCGGGGCACCCGCTCCTCGTCCAGCATGAGGCCGGCGCCGACCACCTCGGACTCCTCTTCCATGATGGCCAGCTCGGCATCGAGGGCGTCGTCGGCCGGCACCGTGGCCCGGTTGGCCTGGGCGCCCGGCAGCACATAGCTGATCACAGCTGTCGCCAGGCAGAGCGCCGAGGCGATGATGAGCGCAGTCCGGAACCCGACCACCGTGGGGAAGGTGTGGCCGGAGTGGGTGAACGAGCTCAGCACGGCCGCGCCGAGGGCGCTGCCCACCGACAACCCGATGTTGCGGAGGACCTGGTAGAAGCCGGTGGCGCTGCCGGTCTCGCTCCGGGGGACGGCCCGGACGATGAACCCGGGCATGGCGGCGAAGGTGAGCCCCACCCCGAACCCGGCGAAGCCCGAGGCGGCGAACGCCTGCCAGAGCGCAGTGTGGTCCACGGCGAAGAACAGCGTCGAGACGGCGAAGATCATGGCGCCGACCGGGATCATGGTCCGGGTCCCGAAGCGTCGCTCGTAGACGACGAGGAAGCGGCTGGACACGAAGGTACCGATCGACAGCGGCAGGAACACCAGGCTCGACACCACCACCGAGGCGCCGAAGCCGTAGCCGTCGATGGCGGGGACCTGGACGAACTCCAAGATGATCGGGATGAAGAGGTACATGGCCACGCACATCAAGAACCCGGAGATGTCGGCGGTCAGCACCGAGCGGTTGCGCACCTGGCGCAGATCGACCAACGGGTCGTCGAACCGCAGCTCGTGGAGGATCCACACCACCACCAGCACGGCACTGATGGCGATGAAGGCCAAGGACCGGGGAGAGGACCAGCCCCACCCTCCACCCTCGCTCAGCACCACCAGCAGTCCGACGACGGCCAGGCTGAGTGTGGCCGCGCCCACCGTGTCGAAGCGGCGGACAGCGGCCTCCGACCGGGGCGGTAGGACCACGACGGCCACGGCCAAGGCGGCGGCTACGATGATGGCCCCGAACCAGAACGCGGCGTGGAAGTCGAAGACCTGGGCGATCAGACCGGTCAGGGGGTAACCGAGACCAGCGCCGACCGCCGCGGTGATCGACAGTGTGGCGATGGCCCGCCCGGCGGAGGCGAGGGGCAGGTGGCGTCGGGCGATAGCCATGGTCACCGGAAGCAGGCCGAGGCCGAACCCTTGGAGGGCCCGGCCGGCCACCACCACGACGAACTGGTCGGACACTGCGGCCAGGATGCAGCCCACCAGCACCACCGCCAGGGCACCGACGATGACATCCCGCTGGCGGGGGCCGTCGGCCAGCCGACCCATCACCGGAGTGGCCAAGGCCCCGGTCAAGAGCGCGGCGGTCAACAGCCACTGCGCCGTGCTGAGGGACACATGGTCGGCGTGGGCGATGGTGGGGATCAGCGGTGCCCCGAGGCTGCTGACGATGGCCACCAGCGCCGCCACCGACACCAGGGTCGGCACCAGGGCCCTGGTCCGCCACGGTTCGATGACGCTCGCCCCTGTCGTGCTGTCGGCCGACGCTTCCACCGTCCCTACCTCTCCGCTCGATTCCACACTGCTCTGGGTACTGGTCCTGGGTACTGGTCCTGCGTCCCGCCCGGCCGTCGATGGGCCACGGTCACCAGTCCGTGCCCTCGACCCTTGTCACCGCTCCTTGTCATCGATTGATGTCACCAACTGATGACATAGTACCGGCTGGCGGCCTCGGCCGAAACACTGGGTCGAGGGGTCGCGCCGTTGCCACCCCGGCGACGGCCCTGGGCACACAACCTTCATCTGCACGAAACGCTCCCGTTACGAACCGGTCCTAGGTTCGGCCCATCGATCGGTTGCGCCGCCAGGGTTGACGAACGCATGAGAGCCGGACGACGACACCTGCGAGACGCGACTAGGAGCGATCTATGAGTGGAAGCAAGGCCCGGCTGGATGCCATCGATGCGGTAAGAATTACGAAGCCCCCGACGACGATCTTCCCGACGGACGAGGCACCCGGGTGAGATCTTCGGCGAGAACGTGTTCACCAAGGCGGTGATGCAAAAGCGGCTGCCCAAGCCGGTCTTCAAGTCCCTGCTGGCCACCATCGAGCACTCCAAGCCCCTCGACCCGACCGTGGCCGACGTGGTCGCCGCGGCCATGAAGGACTGGGCCATGGAGAAGGGGGCCACCCACTACGCCCACGTCTTCTACCCGCTGACCCACCTCACGGCCGAGAAGCACGACAGCTTCTTCGAGCCCGGCGGCGACGGCGCGGCCATCGCCGAGTTCCAGGGCAAGACCCTCATCCAGGGCGAGCCCGACGCGTCCAGCTTCCCCAACGGCGGGCTGCGGGCCACCTTCGAGGCCCGGGGCTACACCGGGTGGGACGCCACCAGTCCCGGCCTACATCCTCGAGAACCCGAACGGGAACACCTTGTGCATCCCGACCGTGTTCATCTCCATGACCGGTGAGGCCCTCGACAACAAGACCCCGCTCCTCCGCTCCCAGCAGGCCATGGCCAAGCAGGCCGAGCGGGTGCTCAAGCTCTTCGGTCACGACAACCCCGACGCGGTGGTGTCCTTCGCCGGTGCCGAGCAGGAGTACTTCCTCATCGACCGCAGCTTCTTCCTCACCCGTCCCGACCTGCTCAACTCCGGGACGCACCCTGTTCGGGGCCAAGCCGCCCAAGGGCCAGGAGTTCGACGACCACTACTTCGGGGCCATCCCCGACCGGGTGCTGGCCTACATGATGGACACCGAGCGGGAGCTGTTCAAACTGGGCATCCCGGCCAAGACCCGCCACAACGAGGTGGCGCCCGGACAGTTCGAGCTGGCCCCGATGTTCGAGCGCTCCAACGTGGCCGCCGACCATCAGCAGCTCCTGATGACCACACTGAAGAAGGTGGCCCAGAAGCACGGCATGGAGTGCCTCTTCCACGAGAAGCCCTTCGACGGCATCAACGGCTCGGGCAAGCACGTCAACTTCTCACTGGGCAACTCCACCGAGGGCAACCTGCTCCTGCCCGGGGACACCCCGCACGACAACGCCCAGTTCCTGGTGTTCTGCGCCGCGGTCATCCGCTCCGTCCACAAGTACGGCGGGCTGCTACGGGCCTCGGTGGCCTCGGCCACCAACGACCACCGGCTGGGGGCCAACGAGGCGCCACCGGCCATCATCTCGATCTTCCTTGGCGACCAGCTGGCCGACGTGTTCGACCAGATCGCCAAGGGCGGGGCCACCACCTCCAAGGAGAAGGGCCACCTCGAGATCGGCGTCGACACCCTCCCGGTCCTGCCCACCGACCCGGGCGACCGCAACCGGACCAGCCCGTTCGCCTTCACCGGCAACCGATTCGAGTTCCGGGCACCCGGGTCGCTGCAGTCCATCGCCGGGCCGATGGTCACCATCAACACCATCCTGGCCGAGGCCCTCGACTACATCGCCACCGAGCTGGAGGCGACTCATCGCCGGCGGTACCGAGTTCAATACGGCCGTCCAGACCGTCCTCCAGGAGATCATCACCAATCACGGCAAGGTGGTGTTCAACGGCGACGGCTACGCCGACGAGTGGCAGATCGAGGCGGCCGAGCGAGGCCTCCCCAACCTGCGCACCACCCTCGACGCCCTGCCCGAGCTCATCACCGAGGACTCGATGGAGCTGTTCAGCACGCTACGGGGTGTTCAACCACCGGGAGATGCACAGCCGCTACGAGATCGCCCTGGAGCAGTACATCCTGGCCATCGACGTCGAGGCCGAGCTGACCCTGGAGATGGCCAACACCATCATCCTGCCCGCCGCCCTGCGCTACCAGACCGAGCTGGCCACCAACGTGGCCAGCTCTGAAGGCAGTCGGCGTCGAGGCGGACACCACCACCCTCGACGAGGTGTCGGGCACGATCGCCGAGCTGCGGACGCGGCATCGCCACACTGCGCTCGGAGATCGACCACGACGACGTCGAGTCGACCGAGAAGCACGCCGAGCATGCCCAAAAGGGGCTCCTGCCGGCCATGGACGCCATCCGCACGGCGGCCGACTCGCTCGAGACGCTGGTGGCCGACGACCTGTGGCCACTGCCCACCTACCAGGAGATGCTCTTCATCCTCTGACCGGACCGTCCCGGCCGGGCCGTGGGCTCTGGTGTGACGGCGGGACCGAACGCCACCCCGGACGGGGTGGCGTTCGGCTGTCCGGGGCCTGCCCGCCGGCGGCGGGGAGCATGTCGACGGTCGACGTGGCTGGGACGGGGCGTCGGGGCGGGGGGCTGGGTCCCGTGGGTACGCTCGCAGCCTCGGCCGTCAGTGACCTCGTGGCCGGGCCAGTGGAGGAGCAAGCCGTGGACCTGCCGACCGTCGACCCGATGCCCCCGGTTGCCGATGGCGTCGGCCTGCCCTGGGACGTGGCGGTGGACGACCCCGTGGGCGCCCTGGCCGGGGCGCGCCGGGAGCTAGGCGACACGTTCGTCGTCGACAGTGGCGGGGACCGCTACCTGTTCACCTGCTCGCCCGTGGGCGTGGCCTCGTTCTACGCGTTGCCTGAGGAGCGCGCCTCCAAAGGGTTGGCCGACTGGCGGATGCTCCGGCGCAAGCTCCCCGACCGGATCTTCGCCGGCCGGCGGACCCTTCCCCACCAGCTCTTCGGACGCGACGACGTGGCCTCGTTCCTCGCCAATGTGGACCGTGCCCTCGACACCACCGTGGACGAGCTCGGTGCGGTGGGCGAGGCCGACATCTTCGTACTGACGCGGCGGCTCGGCCACCGGGTGGGCCTGGCGTCGTGGGGCGGGCCCGGCGCGGCGTCCGGTGGGCGGTTCGACCGGTTGGTCGCGGCCTTCGACACACTCGATGGGGCCGAGGCATTCGTCCACCCCGACGCCATGGCGGCCGTGGCCGCCAGCGGCAAGCGGGCCGAGGAGGAGGCCCTCGACGAGATCGTCGTCGAGTTGGCCGGTGCCCTCGCCGAATTGCCGGGCGCCGAGAGCGACCACCCCCTCTTCGCCCGGATCGTGGCCGCATGGGCGGACCAGCCCGACGCCATTGCGTCGGTGGGTGTGGCGCTCGACGTGGCCCTCGTCCACATCGCCTCCATGTCCAACCTGTTCGCCGCGCTGGGCTGGGCCATCGTCGACCTGCTCGAGCACCCGGTCGAGTCCGAGCGCGTGCGGGGAGGCGACCGACCCCTGGCCGAGCGCAGCGCGCTCGAATCGATCCGGCTGGCCCAGCGGTCGATCATGGCCCGCTACGTCACCGTCGCGGTCTCCCTCGACGTGGGCAGTGCCGTCTACGAGGTCGCCCCAGGGGTGACCATCGCCACCCTGCTCCCCCTGACCAACACCAGTGCCGGCCCCGATCTCGACCGGTGGGACCCGGACCACTGGAGCCGTCGGCGGCTGGCCGATCCCGGCACCCTGGCCGGGCTCGAGCTGGTCACCGCCTTCGGCCACGGGCGCCACACCTGCCCGGCCCAGCCGTTCTCGCTGTCGGCCATGACCACCTCGGTCACCCGACTGCTCGGCACTTTCTGGTGGGAGCGGGCCTGGCACGATCATCCCCGCCCGGTCCCAGCCCAGATCGGTGGAGTGGCACGCGCCCTGAGCCCGTGTCCGGCCCGGTACCGGCTCCGGGACCGGGGATCAGGTCTTGAGGCCGGGGTGGCCCTTGGCCAGCAGCGGGACCAGTAGCCGCTTCGGGGTGAGCCGGCCGACGACCGCACCAGCCCGGTTGGCCAACCCCGGGATGGCCACCACCCGACCCCGGTCCAGGGCTTCGACACCGACCCGGGCCACCTCGGCGGCCTCCACCCACATGAACGAGGGCAGCGCCGACTCGGCATCCTCTTTGCTGAAGCCGGCCCGCTCGCCGAATCCGGTGTCGACCGGTCCCGGGCACAGCACGGTGACGTGCACGCCCGTGCCCTTCAACTCACCGCTGAGGCCCTCGGTGTAGGAGAGCACGAACGCCTTGCCGGCGGCGTACCCCGCCTGTCCGGGAAGGGGCTGGAAGGCCGCAGCCGAGGCCACGTTCAAGATGGCACCCCGGTGGCGCTCGACCATGCCCGGCAGGAACCGGCCGCACAGGTCGGCTACCGCCACCACGTCGACCTCGATCATGGCGAGCTCGCCGTCGGGGTCGGCATTGGCCACCGGTCCGAGCGTGGAGAACCCCGCGTTGTTGACCACGATGTCCGCGGTGAGCCCGAGGGCGGACACCCTCTCGGGAAGGGCGGCCCGAGCGGCCCGGTCGGCCAGGTCGGTGGCCAGCACCTCGACCCGCAACCCACCCGCCGACAACTCGGTGGCCAGTGCCTCCAGCTTGTCCTGGCTGCGGGCCACCAGCGTCAGGCCGTGGCCCCTCCGGGCCAGTTCCCGGGCGATGTGCTCACCGATCCCCGAGGACGCCCCTGTCACGAGGGCGGTGCGGTCCGGGGCCGGGGCGGGGAGGGTCATCGCTCCTCACTGTAGGCCTCGGCGCAGTCGGGCGATACCCGCCGACGCCGGCATCGACGGTCGTGCCGTCCGGCCCCGACACGGTCCGTCCACCCCGCAGACGGACCGACTCAGGGCTCGAGGAAGACCATCTTGGTCTGGACCATCTCCTCGATCCCGGCCCGGCCACCCTCGCGTCCGAACCCGCTCTGCTTGGTCCCGCCGAACGGTGTGGCCGCCGAGAGGCGACCGGCACCGTTGACGATCACCGTGCCGGCCTGCAGCTCCCGGGTGAAGCGCTCGATGCGACGGGCATCGGTGGTGTGGAGGTAGGCGGCCAGCCCGAACTCGCTGTCGTTGGCCTTGGCCAGTACCTCGTCCTCAGACGAGAAGGACAGGACTGCTTGGACCGGCCCGAACACCTCGTTGCGGGCCAGGTCGCTGTGGTGGTCGACATCCCCGAAGACCGTCGGGGCCACGAACCAGCCGTCGGCCAGGGCCCCGCCGAGCCGCGCCCCGCCGGCCAGGAGCCTGGCACCATCGGCCTGCGCCCGATCGATGACTCCGAGGATGCGCTCCATGGCCGCCTCGGTGACCACCGGGCCGACGGCTGTGGCCGGATCGAGCGGGTCACCGACGGCCAGAGCCGCCACCGCCGCCACCAGCCGCTCGGCCACGGCGTCGTAGACCGACTCGTGCACATAGAGCCGGGTAGGCAGGGCGCACCCCTGTCCGGACAGCAGGGCGGTGCCGAGCCGGGCCGCCACGAGTGCGGCCGTGTCGAGGTCGGCGTCGGGGAACACGATGTTCGGGGACTTGCCGCCCAGCTCCAGGGCCAGCGGTGTGAGGTGCTCGGCCGCCGACGCCATGAGCCGGCGCGCCGTGTGGCTGCCGCCGGTGAAGCTGATCTTGTCCACCCCGGGGTGGGCGACCAGTGCCGACCCGGTGGCCGCACCGCCGACCACCACGTTGAGCACGCCGGGGGGCAGGCCGGCCTCCAGGGCCAGCTCGGCGAAGCGCAGCACCCCGAAGGGTGCGAGCTCGGGGGGCTTGGCCACCACAGCGTTGCCGGCGGCCAGGGCCGGGGCGGCTTTCTGGCCCATGCCCATCATCGACCCGTTCCACGGCGGGATCGCCGCCACCACGCCATAGGGCTCGAGGCGCACCGAGGCCGACACGCGGCCCGATGGGACGGTCTCGCCCACCAGCTTGTCGCACCAGCCGGCGTAGTAGCGGACCCACGCCGCCGTGTAGTGCCCCGGGTGCATCGCGCCCACCGGCGTGCCGTTGTCGAGGGCCGCGAGTTCGGCGGCCTCGGTGGCGTGACGCTCGAGCAGATCGGCCAGGGCGAACAGCACCGCCGCCCGCTTGGCCGGCGCCGAGCGCGGCCCACGCCGGTTGCGCCGCACGGGCGGCGGCCACGGCGGCGTCGACATCGGACGGTCCGGCCAGCCCGACCTCGGCCTGGACGAGCCCTGTGGCGGCATAGCGGTGGGCGTAGGTGCCCGACCCGTCCCCCACCTGCCACCGGTCCCCGACCAGATGGCCCTGGTCAGCCAGCCGGGCCACGGTGGCCGAGGTCTCCGTCGACCTCAAGGGACCACATACCCTCCGTCGACCGGCAGGGCCACACCGAGCACGAACGAGGCGGCCGGTGTGCACAGCCACACCGCGGCCTCGGCCACCTCAGAGGCCTCGCCGATGCGCCCGATGGGATGGAGTGTCTTCAGGTGGGCGTCGATGGTGGGGTCCCGCTCTATCGCCTTGTCCACCATTGGGGTGCGGGCCGTCCCCGGGCAGATGGCATTGACCCGGATCCCCTTGGCCCCGTAGTCGAGGGCGGCCACCTTGGTCAGTCCGACGACCCCGTGCTTCGACGCTGTGTAGGCCGCCTGGTTGGGGTAGGCCACGAGGCCGACGCCCGACGCCGTGTTGACGATGGCACCACCGCCGCGCTGGAGCATGGCGGGGATCTCCGCCTTCATGCAGTGGTAGACGCCGCTCAGCATGACGGCGATGGTCCGGTCCCAGCCGTCGTCGGGATAGTCGGCTAATGGCGCCATCGGCGCAGCGATGCCGGCGTTGTTGTGGGCACAGTCGAGTCCGCCGTAGGTGGTGACGGCGAAGGCCACCATGGCGGCCACGTCGGCACGGTCGCTGACGTCGGCACGCACGAACGAGGCCCGGCCCCCGGACGCCTCGATGAGGTCGACGGTGCCGTGGCCGCCCTCTTGGTCGATGTCGGCCACCACGACGCTTGCCCCCTCCCTGGAGAAGAGCTCCGCGGCGGACCGCCCGATCCCCATGGCCGCGCCCGTGACCAGCGCGACCTTCCCCTCCAAGGCTCCCATCTCGGTCACAGTACCGGGTCCACTACGTTGCGGGCATGGGACGACTCGACGGCAAAGTGGCACTGGTGTCCGGTTCGGCCAGCGGCATCGGGCGGGCGGTGTCTGACCGGCTGGCCGCCGAGGGCGCGACGGTATCGGGCTGCGACATCACCGAGGTGCCGGGGGGCATCGTGTGCGACGTGACGGACCAGGACGCCTGCGTCGAGGCCGTGCGCGTCCGTCGTGGCCGAGCACGGCCGGCTCGACATCCTGGCCAACGTGGCGGGCATCGGCATCGCCCGCACGGTCGGCGAGCTCTCGGCGGACGAGTGGCGGCGGGTGATCGACGTCAACCTGACCGGGACCTTCCTCCTCTCCCAGGCCGCCCTCCCCGCCCTGCTCGACACCCGGGGGTGCATCGTGAACATGGGCTCGGTGGCGGGCCTGCGGGCCACGCCCTACAACGCCGCCTACTGCGCGTCCAAAGGCGGGGTGATCATGCTGACCAAGTCGATGGCCATCGAGCTGGCCAAGGCGGGAGTGCGGGTCAACGCGGTCTGTCCGGCCTCGGTCGACACCCCGTTCCTGCGCAACTTCGAGATCCCCGACGGCGCGGATCTGTCGCTCTTCGCCCGGGCGGCCTCGCCCATGGGCCGGCTCATCGATCCCGGCGAGGTGGCCGGGGCGGTGGCCTACCTGGCCTCCGACGACGCTGCCGCCATCTCGGGGACCACGCTGGTCATCGACGGGGCCGCCACCGCGTAATCGGCAGTGCAGGACGGGCGGGCTCAGCCGGCCGAGGCGATGGCGTCGGCCAGGGTCACCGTCTCGGTGTCCCGACCGGAGCGGAGCACGCGCCCTGGACGCTCGTCGGTGAGGGCACCCTCGCTCACCACGGTGCGTCCAGCCACCAGCACGTGGGTGATGCCCCGGGCACCGGCGTGGAGCCGCTCACCACCCCCGGGGAGATCGTGGAGGAGCGTCACCGGCAGTGTCCCCACCCGATCCGGGTCGAACACCACCAGGTCGGCATGGAATCCCTCGGCGATCCGGCCCCGGTCGGCCAGACCGTAGAAGCGGGCCGGTCGGTCGGTCATCATCTCGACGGCCTCCTCCATCGAGAGCAGGCCGCGGTCCCGGACCACCTCGCCGAGCACCACCGTCGGGTAGTTGGCATGGCACATGAGGTCGAGGTGGGCGCCGGCGTCCGAACCGCCGAGCATGACCCGGGGATCCTTCCAGATGGCCGTGCGGGCGGCCCAGCCCTCGTCGGTCCGGCCCAGCGACGGGGTCAGCGAGGGAAGGACGGCGAACAGGGTCAGGCCGTCGGCCAGCACCACATCGATGAGCACGTCGACGACATCGGTGCCCCGCTCCTCGGCGATCTCGCCCACCGATCGGCCCACCCACGACGACTCGGGATCGGATACCTCCATCAGGGCGAAGTCGGAGAGCACGCCCATGGAGCGGCTGGCGGCCTTCTCGGCGCCGGCCCGCAGCTGACGGCGCGTCTCGGGGTCGGAGATCGCAACCCGGCGGCCGTCGAGGTCGAGCTCGGTGACCGCCCGCCAACCCGGCAGCCCCGGCAGCAGCGTCGACGCCCGCATCCGCATCATGTCGGGGAGCGTCAGGGCCACCACGTGGGCCCCGGCCGAAGCCGCTCGGTCCGAGGCCTCGAGCTGTTGGTGATAGATCTCCTCGGAGGCCAGGCTGCCCAGCAGGTTCCAGTTGAGGGCCCGGTCGGCGGCCAGCGACATGTCAGCCATGAGCTGGACCCGCTCGTCGGGGATGGGCCCGACCGAGGGGATGAACTCGAGCGAGGTCCCGGGATGGTGCCGGAGCGCGCCGGCCAGGGCCACGAACTCCTCGAGCGCTGCGGCACTCGACGGCACCGGTCGGCCCTCCCCGTCGAGGTGGCCCTCTCCGAGCGACGACGAGAAGCCGAGGGCGCCACCGGCGACCGACTCCTCGACGAGGTCGACCATGGCCGCCAGCTGCTCGGCCGAGGCCTCGGCCCGGGTGGCCTCCTCCCCCATGACCACCCGCCGGACCGTGGAGTGCCCGACCAGGAAGCCAGCGTTGACGGACAGCCCGGTGTCGACCCGGTCGAGGTACTCGGCGAACGTGTGCCAGTCCCAGGGTCCGGTGCCCTCGAGGGCCTCGAGCGGGATGCCCTCCACCACGGCCATCATCCGGCGGATGTAGGAGGCATCGTCCGGGCCCAGGGGCGCCACCGAGAATCCGCAGTTCCCGCCGAGCACCGTGGTCACCCCGTGGAGCACCGACGGACTGGCCGTCGGGTCCCACAGCAGTTGGGCGTCGTAGTGGGTGTGCAGGTCCACGATGCCTGGGCACACCACGAGGCCGGCGGCATTGATCACCTCGGTGGCCGACTCGTCGGTCTCCCCGACCACCACGATGCGTCCGTCGCGGATGCCCACGTCGGCCACGTGCCCCGGCGCGCCGGTCCCGTCGATGACCGTGCCGCCCGTGAGCAGAAGATCGAGCACGTCAGTCCCCACCCGACGCGGAGTCATCACCCGACACCAGGGCGTCGACTGCCGACTCCACCACCGTCCCCTTGAAGAAGGCGGGGTTGGTGCGGGTGTAGAAGCGGGCGGGGTTGGCGAAGACGAATTTCTCGAAGGCCGCGTTGTCGATCCACCCGTGCTCGACCATCTCGTAGGCCTCCTCCAGCACCTCGGTGACATCGGGTACGTCCCAGTGGGCGATGTCCGAGCCCATCATGGCCTGCAGCTCGGTGCCGAACGGGTTGACCGCGGTGTTGAACGCCATCGAGGTGAGGGGGTCGTCGGCCTCACATCCAAAGTAGAACGGGCCAGCAAAGAGGGTCGCGATGTCCTCGGCCCGCTCGACGCCGCACGCCGCCCACTCGTCGAGGGTGTCCTCGGTCTCGATCGGTCGGCGGGTCAGCTCGGGGGCCAGCCGGGGGGCGTCCGGCGCGTACCGCATCAGCATCTCGAGCATCAGGTGGCGGTCGACCAGTGCGGGGTCGAGATGGCTGCGGAGCGCGGCCAGGTTGCGCTTCTCCCAGTGCCCGACGATGTCGCTGTAGAGGGCGGCGGCCACGCCACCCCACCCTCGAGGAACACGAAGTTGAGCTCCGGGAACCGCCGCGTGACCCCGCCAAGGAACAGCGACTTGGCCAGGGACTGCTGGCCCTCGGCCAGCATGGACAGGTGGTTGAACACGTAACTGGTCGGTGAGCGGTAGGGGGTCATCCCGATGAACCCCGAGTGGAAGGCGATGGACACACCGAGATCGCGGGCCGTGGCCCACACCGGGTCGTAGTCGTGGGCCGAGTCCAGACCGAACTGGTCGAGCCAGAAGGCGTAGCGGGACACCTCGGGGTCCTTGCCGGCCAAGGCGTCGAAGGGCCGCTGCACGTAGCCGGCGCACACCACCGCCTTGTGCCCGAGCACGGTGACCGCATACTCCAGCTCGTCGATGGCCTCTTCGGGGGTGTGCATCGGGATGGCCGCCACCGGGGTCAGCCGGTCCGACAGCGGGGCGAAGGTCTCGGCGTTGGCGCGGTTGAGGGCCCGACACGTCCCCCGCCGATAGCGCTCGTCGTCGGTGTGCAAGAACACCAGGCCGAGGCTCGGGTAGACCACGCCGAAGTCGATGCCGATGTCGTCCAGGCGCTCGTAGAGGAGCTCGGGGAACAGGGCTGTGGCCAGGTCGATGGTGCGGCCGGCCGGGGCGCTCCACCAGGGGCCCCGGGGCGTCCGGGTGGCGGCCCGCTCCTCGGGCGACTGCTCGTGCCAGCTCCGCTCGCTGCCCCCGTAGGGGGGTACCATCCGCCGCAGCGAGGGATGGTCCAGCGAGAGCCCCTCCTGCTCGAGGTAGGGCGCCAGCAGCGGCAGGTGCTCGGCCATGTGGCCGTCGATGTCGATGACCGGGTGGCCGAGGTTCCGGCGGATCTCGGGGGACGACGCCATCTCGCTTAATATACGCTCATTAACCACCGGACCGGCAAGCGGCCGCCGGCGCGAGGAGTCCCATGGCCTACGACATCGTGATCCGGGGTGGGACGGTGGTGGACGGCTCCGGACTCGGCTCCTATCGGGCCGACGTCGGCATCGTGGGCGACCGGATCGCCTCGGTCGGCCCCATCCGGGAACGGGGCGACCAAGAGATCGACGCCGAGGGCCATGCCGTGACCCCCGGCTTCATCGACGGGCACACCCACATGGACGCCCAGGTCTTCTGGGACGCCACCGGGTCGAGCTCGTGCTTCCACGGGGTGACCTCGGCGGTCATGGGCAACTGCGGCTTCACCCTGGCACCGGTGCGCCCCGAGGAGCGGGCCCTGGTGGTGCGCAATCTCGAGCGGGCCGAGGACATCGACCCGGCCGCGCTGGCCGCCGGCATCGACTGGGGCTTCGAGACCTTCCCCCAGTACCTCGACGCCGTCGACCGACTGCCCAAGGGGATCAACTTCGCCGCCCAGGTCGGCCACTCGGCCCTGCGCACCTGGGCCATGGGCGAGCGGGCCTTTACCGAGGAGGCCGGCGAGTCCGACCTGGCCGCCATGAAGGGCCAGCTGGCCGACTCCCTCGAGGCCGGCGCCATCGGGTTCTCGACCTCACGCACCCAGCACCACGAGACCTCCGACAACCGTCCGGTGGCCTCCCGACTGGCGGCCTGGACCGAGGTCGCCGAGCTGGTGGGCGTGCTCGGCACAGTGGGCTCGGGCATCTTCGAGACGGCCGACTCGGGCATGTCCGATCCCGATCCCGGCCGTCGGCGTCAGGGGCTGGACCGTGTCCGCGATTTGGCCGTGCGCACACAGGTGCCGATCACCTTCGGCATGGTGGCCACCCGTGGATCGGGCTTCCTCCTCGACTTCCTCGACGAGGCGGCGGCCGCGGGCGGGCGGCTGGTGGCCCAGACCCACTGCCGGGGGATCTCGGTGCTGCTGTCGCTCAAGACCCGGCTCCCCTTCGACCTGCTCCCGGCCTGGGCCGAGCTGCGCTCCCTCGATATCACCGATCAGCTCCGCATCCTGGGCGACCCCGAGCGACGCCGTCCCTATGTGGAGGCAGCCGTCACCGCCGACTACCGGGGCTGGACGGGTGTGGGGGCCCAGGCCCGGCCACCGGACTTCGAGGGGATCCGCGTCTACCTCCACGGGCTGCCCCCCAACCCCTCGGTCGCCGACGTCGCCCGGGAGCGCGGCATCCATCCCGTCGAGGCCATGATCGACCTCTGCGTCAGGTCCCACGGGGACCAGCTGTTCATCCAGCCCAGCCTCTACCCCCAGGACGAGGCGGTCCTGCTGCGGGCCCTGCGCCACCCCCGGGCGGTGATGACCTTCTCGGACTCGGGTGCCCACCTCAGCCAGATCGCCGACTCGTCGATCCACACCCACCTGCTCGGCCACTGGGTCCGCGACCGCCAGGAGTTCACCCTCGAAGAGGCGGTCCGGATGGTGACCCTGGCGCCGGCCCTGGCCTGGGGATTCACCGACCGGGGCCTGCTGCGGGCCGGGATGGCGGCCGACCTGAACGTGTTCGACCCAGCCACGGTGGGGCCGGCCGTCCCGACCCTGGTCGACGATCTCCCGGCCGGCGGTCGGCGACTGGAGCAGCGCTCCCACGGGTTCCGGGCCACCCTGGTCGCTGGACAGGTGACCCTGATGGACGGCGAGGCCACCGGGGCCACCCCCGGCCGCCTCCTGCGTCGACTCCCGGGCTAGCGGACCGTCCGGGGTCGGGATGGGTCGGTGACGGTCACCGCATCCACAGGGTCCGGGCCACCCGGGAGCCGATGACCCAGCGGCCGTCATGGAGCACGGCCTCGTCGAGGTAGCGGATCCCGAGGGTCAGATCGCCGGTGCCCGAAGCGGCATCCCCCAGTTGGTAGACGACGGCGTAGGTGTCGAGGGCGGCGACGTCGGATCCGTCCTGATGGTCGATCAGCGGGTCGCCGAGCAGATGCATGCTGACGGGGAAGGTGCGGGGGGCAGACATGGTGTCGAGCCACTCGGCGAGTGACTGGTCGCCCCGGGCACCGGTGATGGTGGCCCCAGGGTGGAAGAGTCCCCGGAGGGAGTCGACGTCGCGGTCGTCGACAGCCCGGGCATAGCGCTGGACCACAGCCCGCAACTCGTCGTGGGCGGTCACAGGACAGCCACCGGGTTGACGGGACACCCGGTGCCCTTGGCGATGCGGAGGGGAGCCATGGTGAAGAGGAAGCACCAGCGCGAGAGGGCGGCACAACGCTCCGCCAACGGGGCGAGCGCCATGTTGTCGATCAGGGGCAGTCCCATGGCGGTGATCCCGATCTGGTGGACGGGAAAGGGCCACTGGGGCGTACCCACGAACGGCATCGGGTCAGAGATCCCGTCGCTGCCCAGGACGGCCACCTCCCGTGCCTGGAGCCAGGGGAGGCACTCGGCATGGAGTCCGGCGAAGCCGTCGAAGCCCCGCTTGGCGGACTGGCGGGCCCGTCGTCCCCACGCCACCACCAGCACGTCCCCGGCTCCCACCTCCACGCCCTCGGACCGCTCGGTGGCCTCGAGATCCTCGACGGTGACCACCTGTCCGGTGTCGAGGTAGTCGATGCCGAGCGCCCGGGGCACGTCGAGGAGGACGCCCCGGCCCACCACCCCGTCAGCCATGGACAGGACGGTGTTGGACACCGCGCCGTCGCTCCGCACGTCGCTGGCGGGTCGGCCGCCGAACATCTCACCACGCACGAACATGTGGGAGAGGGCGTCGACATGGGTGGTGTAGAGCCCGTGGACGTCGAGGGACAGGTGGTCACGCGCCGCCTCGTAGCCAGGGATCCCGTTGGAGTCCCTGGCGTCCCCTGAGGCCAGCATGTGGTGCTGCACCGGGTACGGGTGCTCGGGGCGTGGCTCGGTGGCCAGGTTGTGGGCCAGGCTGATCGACTCACCGGTCTCCACCAGGCCGGCGGCGGCCACACGCCGCTCGTCGGTCAGGTGGTTGAGCGTCCCGCGCTCGTCGTCCTCGCCCCACCGGCCCCAGTTCTTGAGCGACTCGTAGAGGGCGTCGAGCTCGTCGGTGGTCGGGACGTTCTCGATGCTCCCCATGTTGCCCAGCTTGTCAGTAACCGCGATGGGCCGCGGTCATCGCCCCCACCACCATGTCGAGGAGATTGTCGACGAACCGGTCGTCGGACAGCACGTCTCGATCCCCACCACGGTCGAGTTGGCGTGCCCGGTCGGCGGCGGCCCGTCCGATGAACACCACGCTGATCTCCCGGCGAACCCGCCACAGGTCGTCGGGCACCTCAGGGCACCGTCGGCGGAAGAGCTCCCAGGCCGTGTGGCCATCGGTCCGGGCCAGCAGGCGCCGGATGTCGGGCGTGGTCCGGTCGATGGTGCCGGCCAACTCCGAGCCGATCTGGAGATAGGCCCGCTCCCGCCAGCCCCGCTGGGCGAACTCGCACACCGGCCGCACGACGGCCTCGGCCGCCGAGCGCGCATCGAACGCCGGTCGGGATTCGGCGGCCACCAACAGCTCGTGGCGGCGGGCCGCCAGGACCGGGACGTGGCGGGCCAACAGGGCCCGCAGGACCTCGTCTCGGCTGCCGAAGTGGTAGTGGACCGCCGAGGCGTTTCGTTGGTCGGCAGCCCGCACGATCTCGGCGATGGACACGTTGTCGATCCCCCGCTCGGCGTACAGCCGGGCCGCGGCGTCGAGCAGGAGGTCCGGGGTGGTGGTCGACTCGGCCATCCCGGTGCCCGTCAGGGCCACCCGGGCAGCAGGCCCAGCTCCCGGCAGAGCGGCTGGGCCTCCACCCACTGGCCACTCCGGTCGCGGGCCTCGGGTGCCGTGACCAGCCAGGCCGCCACCGCGCCCACCACATCAGCCGGCGCTCCCGACGAGGCGTCGAACCCGAACCCGGCCATGTCGATGGCGATGCGCTCGGTGGCGATGAAGCCCGGGCTGAGGTTGTAGGCCAGGATCCCCCGGTCGCCGAGCTCGACGGCAATGATGCCGGCCAGGCGGTGCAGGGCGCCCTTGGACATGCCGTAGCCGAGGCCCCAGCCGCCCTGGCCGGCGGGCGACGGCGGGTCCATGGCGCCCGAGGCCGAGGCCAGGTCGATGATCACGCCCGAGCCGCGCGCCGACCATGCCGGGGAGCACCAGCTTGGCCAGGATGACCGGAGCCATGACATTGGCCTCGAGGTGGCGGTCGATCAACTCCACCGGGGTGTCGAGGATCTGGTCCATGTGACCCGGTCCTACATACCGGCCGTTGTTCACCAGCACGTCGATTCGACCCCACCGGTCCACCACCTCGGCCACGGCCGACTCCAGCGAGGACCGCTCCAACAGGTCGAGGTAGACGGGCAAGGCGTGGGTGCCGGCTGCTTCCACCAGGCCGGCGGTGGTCTCGAGCGACCCGGGCAGTGCCTGGGTGTTGGAGGCTGCCACCGTCGAGGAGTGCTCCCGCTCCTCGCCCTCGTGGCGAGTGCGGGCCCCGATGGCAACATCCAGGCCGGCGTGGGCCAGATGTACGGCGATGGCCTTGCCGATCCCTCGGCTGGCCCCGGTGACCAGGGCCACGCGACGCCCGGTCATCGCCCGTCCGGCTTGTCAGCGGACAGGAACGCCATGGCGTCGGGGAGGGCCGTCGGGTCCTGGGCCATGAACAAGTGGCCCCCGTCATACATCCGCAGCTCAGCCTGGGTGACCCTGGAGGCGATGGCCTCGCCGTTGGCCGGCGGGGCGATGCCGTCGGTGCGCCCGCACGCCACCAGGGTGGGACAGGTGATGGCGCCCAACCGGTCCCAGACGTCGTGGTGCGAGCGGGCCTCCAGCTGTGCGGCCACCCCCGCGGCGGGCAACCCGAGCTCCCCGGACCCACCCGTCCGCTCGGCCATCAGTTCGGCGAGCCGGCGATCGGCGGGGTGGGTGGCCAGCCACTCGTCGTCGAACCGGGTGTCCGCCAACCGACGGCGGGCCGCCGTCCGCTCCACAGCCGGCAGGCCCTCGAGCTGGTCGAGCGGGTAGGACGAGCCTCCGGCCCCGCCCGGCGAGGTGCACAAGAGCGCCAGCCGCTCCACCCGATCAGGGACGGTCACCGCCAGCTCCTGGGCCACCATGCCACCGAAGCTCACCCCGATGACCCTGGCCGTATCCCAGCCGACGGCGTCCATCACCGACAGGGCATCGCCAGCACACGTCGCCATGTCGTAGGGGCCCGTCGGGCCGCTGCGGCCGAGGCCCCGATAGTCGTGGACCAGGACATCGAACTGGGGAGTGAACAAGTCGACGAGCAGGTGTGAGCCCGCCAGGGTCGAGCTCGACCCCAAGAGGAACAGCAGTCGGGGGCCGGCCCCGGACCGCTCGTAGTACAGCTCGGCACCGAAGGTTGCGACAGTTGGCATTGCGGCCTTCTCCGGGATACGGGACGACAGGAGGTGTGGTCAGTGAAGTCTGGTGAGTATGGCATGGGCCGGCCCTGGCCACGCTGGGTTTCGCGTCCCGGTGCCCGGGGTATGGCGTCGGTCGAACGCGCTGGGCACCTGCGGCATGGGAACGTCATGGGCAGACCCAGCGAACCGAAGACGAAACGAGATGAACCATGAGTGATCACACCGAGCCAGACGAGGCCACGTTGCACGCGGAGCAGGACGAAGGAGTGGCGGTCCACGCCGCCGACCGGCAGCCCACAGCCGAGGAGGAGGCCGCGGCGGAATCCGGCTACCCCGAGTCGGACGAGGAGCGCCAGAAGGTGGCCGCCCACGAGCGGGAGATGAACGAGCTCGGCGCCGAGGCCAAGGGCGAGGGTCGCATCGACTGAGTCGGCTCCCGGGTCGGCCTTCAGGCCACCAGGGCCCGGTGGGCGGTCGCGCAGGCCATGGACTTGATGGCACCGAGCGTGGCGGCGTCCTTGCCGGCATTGGCGGCGGCCCACTCGAGCGCGGCTGGGGCCAGCTCGTCCTCGGCGACCGCTCCGGTGACGATGGCGGAAGCCGCCGCGTCCGCCCCTCCGAACCGCCGCCCGGTGGTCATGGCCTCCAAGGCCACCGCCGGAGTGAGGCGCGACTGGATCAGCGTCGCCATGCCGGGGGTGAACGACATGGCGATGTCGATCTCAGGGAGGCAGAAGAACCCCCGGTCGGCACGCATGAAGCGGGCGTCGTGGGCCAGGGCGAACATGGCCCCCGCCGCGAAGCAGTGCCCCTGGATGGCCGCCACCGTCGGCACGGGGAGAACCAGCAGCCGGGCCAGCAGCGCCTGGACGTCGGCCAGGAACGGCACCAGCTGGTCGCCGTGGCCCCCGAGCCAGTCGAGGTCCAGTCCGTTATGCCAGATCTTGCCGGACGCCGTGGTCACCAGGGCCCGGGGCTCGGGCTGGGACTCGACCTCGTCCAGCAGTTCATGGATGCGGGCAATGGAGTCCGGGTTGAAGCGATGGTCGCCCTCCCCGAGGTCCAAGTAGTTGAGCGGGCCGTCGCGGCGGAGTTCGATCACAGGACCAAGGTTCGCGCAACCCCAACCCAAGCGTGGACGACGCCTACACCAGGGCTTTTCCCACCGCTCGGGGGCGGGGTACCTTGTGACACCCTGCCGTGGCGGCTAAATTTGGCGACCATCGTGTCTCACGCCCGGGTAACACCGATGGCGGGATCCCCTCGGCGAGTGCTTTGTCGGCGCACCATCCCGGCTCTGCTCCTCTCGACTCTCGTCGCACTCACCCTTCCCGCGGTGGTCCGCGCCCCGGGTCCGGCGGGCGCTGACCAGGTCGCCACGCTCAAGGCCCAGGCCACGGCCATCTCCCAGAAGCTGATCCAAGAGCAGCTCCAGGTCGAGGCCTACCAGCAGCAGTACTCGGTGGCCTCGGCCCGCACCGCCGCCGAGGAGCAGGCCATCGCCGCGGTGGGCCAACAGGTCGCCCAGGACCAGGCCCAGATCAGCGCCCGCACCGCCCTGGTGCGGACCGAGGCCATCCGGGCGTACACCGACTTCGGCACCGGGTCGGCCGGCGTGGACGCCGCCCTGTTCAGCGGCAACGAGGAGAAGGCCCAGGCGGCCAGCGAGTACTCGGCCATCGCCGTGGGCAACATCACCACCGCCCTCGATCAGCTGCGCGCTGCCCAGCGGTCGCTCCAGGGCCAGGAGGCCTCACTGCGCCACCAACGCCAACAGGACCAGATCGACCAGGGCCGTCAGGCCACCTATCTCGGCCAAGCCGGGTCCACCGAAAGTCAGCTGACGTCGTTGCACGCCAGTGTGACCGGCCAACTCGCCACCGCAGTGGCCCAGCAGGCAGCAGCCCAGTCCGCCGCGGCGGCATCGGCGGTCGCCACGGCCCAGAAGGCAGCGGCCAAATCGGCGTCGACCCGCACCACCGCGCCCACCGCCACGACGGCGGCATCCAGCCAGGGGGGTGGTCCGACTACCACCGCACCGACCGCGGTCGACACCTCGACCAACACCACCGACCCGGCCCTCAACCCCTTCCTCCAGTGCGTGGTGCAGGCCGAATCCGGCGGCAACTACGGAGCCGTGTCACCCGACGGCCTCTACATGGGAGCCTTCCAGTTCAGCCAACCCACCTGGAATACGGCGGCCCGGGCGGCCGGTCGGCCCGACCTGGTCGGCGTCCCGCCGAACCGGGCCTCCAAGGCCGACCAGGACACTGTGGCGGTGGCGCTCTACGCCCTCGACGGCGAACGGCCGTGGCTCGGCGACCGCTGCAGCGCCTGACCGTCGGCCTTTGGGGCGACCGGGCACCCCGTCCCGTCCTCAACCGGCTAGGAAGCCGATGACGGCAGTGGCGGTGCGGCCGCCGCTGAACATCGCACCCTGGATCGACGCGGTGTCCCGATGGTCGCCACACACGAAGACTCCCTCGCCGAGGTCGACCGAACGCTTGGGGTGCAAGGGGGGCATCTGGGAAGGCTGGCCGTGGGGGATGACGTCGGTGCGCAGGTGCTCCCAATCGCCCACCGATGAGTCGAACCACCGGGCCAGCTGGCTCCGAACCCGGTCGGTGACCGTGGGGTCGAGTGCGTCGGGCCCCGGGACGGCGGCCGCCAACAGGGAGCGCCCGGGCGGCGCATAGGTCGGTGCCACCTCGCTCATCACCGCCACATTGCGGGCCGGGCCGCTGCCCTCACCGTCCAGGATGAGCCGAGCCCCGGCCACGGGGGCAGCGGGGGACGCGAACCAGCAGCACGCCGCGGCCCGGGAGCCGGGGTCAGGCACCCGACCGCCCAGGAGCCGGTGGGCGGTGGGACCGTCCGTCGCCACCACCACCGCCCGGGCATCCATCCGCTCACCGCTCCCGAGCACCACCGCACTGCCGTCGACGGTGGCCACGCTGTCCCCCAGCCGGACGGTGCCGGGAGTGAGCCCGGCAGCCAGCTGGGCCGACACGGCCCCCATGCCCTCGGCCGGCACGCCGGTGCCGCCCACGGCCAGCATCCGGAGGATGACATCGAAGCGCCGGGCCGACACTTCGAGTGCCGGGTCGAGCTGGATGCCGGCGAACAACGGTTGCCAGAACGACTCGATGATGCGGCCCGAGAAGCCCGCGGCGGCCAGGCGCTCAGCGGTGGTCCGGTCGGGTCGTCGGAGCAGTTGGCCGACCGGGTGGGTCCGGACATCGAGGACCAGCCGGGCCACCCGCACCTTGTCGGCCAGGGTCCCGATGGGCGCAGCCAGGGTGGCGGCCAGGTCCAGGGGCCGGCGTAGGGGGTCCCCCACCCGGTGGAAGGAACCACCGGTCCGCACCACCGCACCGGGCTCGAACCGTCGGAGATCGAGGGCGTCGAGATCCAGGCGCCGTCGCACCTCGGGGTAGGCGTCGAGAAGGATCTGGAAGCCCCGGTCGAGCCGGTAACCGTCGACCGTGTCGGTCCGGACCCGCCCGCCGACGCCATCAGAGGCCTCGACCACCAGGCAGTCGACGCCGGCCCGGACGAGATCGCCGGCACAGGTGAGCCCAGCCAGTCCCGCGCCCACGATGACTACGTCGGTCACCCGGCGTCCCTCTCCGCCGTCATCCCTGCATCCGGCATCCCCCGGTGCCGGCGCAGACATCGCACGCCGGGCCTCGGCCGTCGGCGTGGGCCAGGCACTGGTCGACCCGCTCTCCCACGATGTCCAAGAGGGACGGGTGGGGGCCTAGGGGCGCGGCAACCAGGTAGTGGATGCCGGGATGGCGGGCCGCGGCCTGCTCGGCCAGGGCCGGGATGTCGACCGCCCAGTGGTTCCCCGGCCAGAGGAAGTACGGGGCCACCACGACGGTGGTCGCCCCGGCCTCGACGCACCGGTCGAAGGCCGTCCCGATGGAGGGTTCGGCCAGCTCCATGTGGGCCGGCTCGACCACGGCGAAGCTACCGGTGGCGCGCCAGGATGCGACGAACGACTCGTGGCGCTCATTGGCCTCGGCGCGGCGCGACCCGTGGTCGACCACCACTACCCCGACCGTGCCCTCGTCGCCGGCAGGTGGGCGCAGGGAGGGCACGACCCGAGATTAGGCGCCCCACGCGGGAAGGCAACCCGGGGTCAGGGCCCCGGTGTGGCCTCAACGGGCGGTGATGTAATCCATCAGCTCGTTGCGATCCTTCTCGAGTTCGCCGATGCGGCTCTTCACCACATCGCCGATGCTCACGATGCCGCACACGAACGCGCCCTGCACCACCGGCACGTGACGGATTCGGTGCTCGGTCATCAGGTTCATGATCCGCTCGACGTCATCCACCGGCGAGCACACATGCACCGACGTGGACATGATCGAGGACACCGGCTCCTCGAGCAGTTGGTGGCGCAGCTCGCTCAGGTGCTGCACGATGTCCCGCTCGGAGACGATGCCGTCGATGGTGCGACCGTCGGACGAGACCACCAGGGCCCCGACGCGGTGCCGCACGAGGTCTGCCACCGCCGCTCCGACCGTTGCATCGCCGCGGATTGTCGCCACGGCGAACCCCTTTACTTCCAGCAGATCCGAAACCAGCACGGGATTCCTCCTTCTCAGGGTGTCCCCCTGAGTTGTTCCCCCCCGTCGGCCGCTCAAGCGTCCGGATTACCAGTGTCGCGCCCCACCTGCCCGAAGGGAACAGCGGGAGCCAAGTTGCAACGCAGTTGACGTGAAACTGGCCGCGCCCGGGATCTGACGGATCATCAGGCCCCGGGCGAGCGAGGGTGCCCAACGTCGGAGAACACCCACTTCGGACGGCCCAGTCCCTACGATGTCCCAGGTGTCCGACCGCATCGACGGCGCCCCGCCCCCCAGCCCAGTGCCCCCGCCCACCGGTGGCCGTCGGTGGGTCCAGCGGGCCGAGGGGGACCGGAGGGCCTGGGCGCGGCTGGAGCTGGCGGCCGACGATGGGGTCGTCGTGCTGAACGACCGGCGCCAACCGGGTACCACTACCAGCATCAAGCGGATCGCCATCTCATCGAGTGGGGTGTTCGTCCTCGACGCCAGGCACTTCAAGGGGCTGGTCCACACCCGGCGATCGGGACCCATCTCCGCCCTCGGGCCTGACGAGCTGCACGTCGGCCGGCGTGACTGCACCCCGTACCTGGACGAGGTCGCCCACCAGGTCGAGGTGGTCCGGACCGCGCTGGGCCCCCTGGGCGGCACCCGGGTCCCCGTGCACGCCATGCTGTGCCTGACCCGGGCCGAGTGGGGGTTCGCGTCTCCCGTCGAGATACGCGAGGTCTGCGTGGCGTGGCCCCAGTTGATCACCCGGCGGATCCAAGAGCCCGGGAACCTGGACTCCCCGACGGTGCGCCAGGTGTCCGGGGTCCTCGCCGAACAGCTCCCGACGGCCTGACCGGCGTCCGGAGGGGCGGGGAACGGTCGGGCCGACCAGGTGGAGGGCTCGTTCACACGCCACTCGCACGCCGGACACGGACCTGAAACATGGCCTTGGTAGCCTCGCGGCGGAGTGAGTTGCAGGCGACACCACCTATGAGCACCCTCGAGGACACCGACCTTGCGGCCACCGGCGCCCCGGCGGACCCGGCCCTGGCCCATCCCCACGTCATCGTGCTGTTCGGGGCGACCGGCGACCTGGCCCGCCGGAAGCTCCTGCCCGGGCTGCTGCGACTGTCGTTCTCCGGATTGCTCCCCGACTACCAGATCGTCGGGACCTCGCTCGAGCAGATGGACGACCTCGAGTTCCACGACTTCGCTCTGAAGGCCTGCGAGGACTTCGCCAAGCCCGACATCGTCAAGGCCCACTGGTCCACCTTCCGGGACCGGCTGCGCTACGTACCCCAGGGACTCGGTGCCGCGGGACTGGCCGACGCCGTGGCCCGGGCCGAGCTGCTGTTGGATGGCGACTCCCGGCGGCTCCACTACCTGAGCATCCCGCCGTCAGCAGCCAAACTGGTCGTCGAGACCCTCGGTCAGGCCGGACTGGTCGAGCGGTCGCGGATCATCATGGAGAAGCCCTTCGGTACCGACCTCGAGTCGGCCAAGTCCCTCAACGACGCCGTCCACGCCATCTTCGCCTCCGAGCAGGTCTACCGGATCGACCACTTCCTGGGGAAGGAGGCCGCCCAGAACATCCTGGCCTTCCGGTTCGCCAACGGCCTGTTCGAGCCCATCTGGAACCGCGGCCACATCGACCACGTGCAGATCGACGTGCCCGAGACCCTGTCAGTCGACGCCCGCGCCGGCTTCTACGAGGCCACCGGGGCGTTCCGGGACATGGTGGTGACCCACCTGTTCCAGGTTTTGGCGTTCATGGCCATGGAGCCACCCACCTCGCTCGAGCCCCGCTCGATCTCCGAAGAGAAGAACAAGGTGTTCCGGTCGATGCAGCCCATTGACGTGACCCAGGTGGTGCGGGGCCAGTACGAGGGGTACCGGTCCATCCCCGGGGTCCCCGACGACTCGCAAGCCGAGACGTTCATCGCCCTCAAGTGCGAGATCGACAACTGGCGGTGGGCCGGCGTGCCGTTCTATCTGCGCACCGGCAAGCACATGCCCCAGGGGGCCCGGATCATCTCCATCGCCTTCCGTGAGCCCCCCAAGAGCATGTTCCCGGCCAACTCGGGAATGGGGGCCCACGGGCCCGACCACCTCACGTTCGACCTCGCCGACTCCTCCAAGCTGTCACTGTCGTTCTACGGGAAGCGGCCGGGTCCCGGCATGCAGCTGGACAAGCTCAGTCTGCAGTTCGCCCTGCACGAGACGGGCCAGGAGACCGACGTGCTGGAGGCGTACGAGCGTCTCATCCACGACGCCATGATCGGCGACCACACCCTGTTCACCGCCGCCGACGACATCGAGCGACTGTGGGAGCTCTCCGCCCCGCTATTGGTGGACCCTCCGCCGGTCGAGCTCTACCCGCAGGACTCGTGGGGCCCACCCTCCATCCACCAGCTCATCGCCCCCAACGCCTGGCGGCTCCCGTTCGAACGGGCCTGGCGTCAACCCGACTGACCCCTCGCCTCACACATCGGCCGACCGGTCGTCGACCACCCTCCAGCAGTACCAGGCCACCAGGGTGCGGTAGGGACGGAACGGCTCGCCCAGCTCGAGGAGCTGCTTCGGGGTCGGGATGGAGTCGAGTCCCCACCCCCGGGCGAAGCCGGCCCGCACCCCGTAGTCGCCGACCGGCCAGACGTCGAGGCGGCCGAGCGCCCCGATCAGGAACATCTGGGCCGTCCACGGCCCGATGCCCCGCACCTGGGTCAGGTGCTCGACCACGGCGTCGTCGGGCAGCCGACCGATCCGATCCAGCAGGATCCGACCGGTCACCACCTGCTCGGCCAGGTCACGGATGGAGGTGGCCTTGGCCCGGCTCAGCCCACACGATGCCAGGAGTGCGGGGGCGGCGGCCAGCACGCCCTCAGGGGTGACCGCACCGCCCAGGGCCTCCACGAACCGGCCATGGATCGAGGCAGCCGCCTTGCCGGCCAACTGCTGGTACACGATCGTCTCGGCCAGGTCAGCGAACCGGTGGGCGACCGGCACCGGCCGTCGCCGGGGTGGTGGCCCATGACGATCGATGAGCGCGGCCAGCACCCGGTCGCGTGTCCGCAACGACGCCGTTGCGTCGCCCAGTGGCGGTGGTATCACGGGAGCGATGATGCCATCCGATCCACGGCACGGCACACCGATAGGCTCCGGCCATGAGTCTGCACGGGAAAGTAGCCATCGTCACGGGCGGGAACACCGGGATCGGGCGTGCGGTCGTCCTGGCCCTGGCCAAGGAGGGCGCAGACATCGTCATCGACTACATCGCCGCCGAGGAGGCCGAGGCCGAGCTCGAGGGCGAGGTCCGGGCGCTGGGCGACAAGGTGATCGGCGTCAAAGCCGACGTGAGCAAGGTCGAGGACCTCAAGACCCTCGTGGGCACGGCCGTCAGCACCTTCGGGCGCCTGGACATCATGGTCAACAACGCCGGCATCGAAACCCGCACCTCGGTGCTCGACACCACCGAGGAGCAGTACGCCAAGGTGCTCGACATCAACCTGAAGAGTGCATTCTTCGGCACCCAGCTGGCGGCGAACCAGATGATCGCCCAGGGTGGGGGCGGACGGATCATCAACATGACCTCGGTGCACGAGGACTGGCCCATGCCCGGGAACACCGCCTACTGCCTGTCCAAAGGCGGCATGCGGATGCTCACCCGCACGGCCGGGGTCGAGCTCGCCCCGCACGGGATCCTGGTCGTCGGGGTGGGTCCCGGCGCGGTCGACACCCCGATCAACAAGGCCACGGTGGCCGATCCCGCCCTGCTCCAGAAGCTGGACGACGCCATCCCCCTCGGCCGTCTGGCCCAGCCCGAGGAGATCGCCAGTGTGGTGGCGTTCCTGGCCGGCGAGGGTTCGAGCTACCTCACCGCCACCACGATCTTCACCGATGGCGGTCTGATGCAGTCCAGCCCGGGGCTCTGACGCCGGCCCGGGGCCAGGAACAACAATTCGAACCGACGAGAGCGGAGGATGCCATGGAAGGCGATGTGATTTCGGTGGAGCGGGTCATCCCGGCCAGCCCGGAGGCGATCTTCGCCCTGATCGCCGACGCGTCGCGCCATCCTGACATCGACGGGTCCGGCGCCCTGCGGAAAGCGAAGGCCGGTGGGCCCGAACGCCTATCCCTGGGTTGCCAGTTCGGGATGACCATGCACCAGGGCGTCAACTACTCGATGGTCAACACGGTCATCGAGTACGAGGACAACCGCCGCCTGGCCTGGCAGGCCGCCCTGTCCGGATTCCTTGGCAAGTTCATCGGGGGACGCATCTGGCGCTACGAGCTCGAGCCGGTCGACGGCGGCACACTGGTGCGTGAATCCTGGGACATCTCGAAGGACCACCAAAAGGCCTTCCTGCGGAAGGGCAAGGTGGCTGACTACACCCGGACCAACATGGACAAGACACTGGTCCGCATCGAGGAGCTGACCACCGCTCCGACCTGATCCGGGAGGCCCGAGGGGCTCCCGGGAAGCACCCGACCGGGTGCGGTGTTGTAGTGGTCATGGTGAGCCTGTCTGTCCTCGATCTGGCGACAGTGGCGGCCGGGGCGACGGCGGCGGACGCCTTGGCCGACACCACCAGGCTGGCCCCGGTGGTCGAACAACTCGGCTACCGACGGCTGTGGGTGGCCGAGCACCACGGGATGCCGATGGTGGCCAGCTCTGCGCCGGCCGTGCTGATCGGCCACCTGGCCGACGTCACCACCACCCTGCGGGTCGGTGCCGGAGGGGTCATGCTCCCCAACCACGCGCCCCTGGTCATCGCCGAGCAGTTCGGCACCCTCGAGGCCCTCCATCCGGGCCGCATCGACCTCGGACTCGGTCGGGCCCCGGGCACCGATCAGGTCACGGCGCGCGCCCTGCGCCGCACCGGAGACCTCGGGGCCGACACCTTCCCCGAGGACGTGGTCGAGCTGATCAATTACCTCATCGACACCGATGGACCCCTGCCCCATCCGGCACCGGTGCCCGGACGGGGCTACCTCCCCGAGATGTGGCTGCTCGGATCGTCGACGTTCAGCGCGCAGCTGGCCGGCATGCTCGGCCTGTCGTTCTCCTTCGCCTACCACTTCGCCCCGGACCAGGTGGACGCCGCCCTCGAGCAGTACCGCAGCCGGTTCCGCCCGTCGGTCCTCTTGGACGAGCCGCACGCCATGGTGGCGGTCTCGGTGGTGTGCGCCCCCGACGAGGAAGAGGCCCGGTGGCTGGCCGGGCCGTCGGCCCTCAGCATCCTCCAGCTCCGGACCGGCCGGCTGGGCCCGCTAGCTACGCCCGAGGAGGCGGCGGCTTACCGCTTCTCGCCCCAGGAGCGCGCACTCATCGACGCCACGACCGCCACCCACCTGGTCGGCGACCCGGGCCAGGTCCACCAGGGGCTGGTCGACCTGGTGGAGCGCACCCACGCCGACGAGATCATGCTCTCGACCCGGGCCCACTCCTTCGACGCCCGGGCGAGATCGCTGGCGCTGGTGGCCGAGCAGTGGGCGATGGTGCCGACGCCCTAGAGCGTGGTGCAGTGAGGAAGGACCTCTTCGGCCAGCAGGGCCAGGTGGTCGAGGTCCGAGAGGTCAAGGACCTGGAGGTACACCCGGCTGGCACCCGCAGCACCGTAGGTGGCCAGTTTGGCCACCACCTCATCGGGCGTGCCGCACAGGCCGTGCACCTTCAAGACGTCGACGGGCTGCCTGATGGCGGCGGCGCGGTGCTCGATCTCGGCGGCGGTGGTGCCACAACAGACCACCTGGGCGGCCGAGTAGGCCAGCGAAGCCGGATCGCGGCCGGCCGTCTCGCAGGCGGCCCGTACCCGCGCGAACTGGTCACCGGTATCGACCAGCGAGCGGAAAGCCAGGTTGAACTCGGCGGCATAGGTGGCCGCCAGCCGCGGTGTCCGGTGGAGTCCGTTCCCGCCCACGATGACCGGCGGACCGGGCCGCTGGACGGGCTTGGGCAGGGCGGGGCTGTCCACCACCACGTAATGGTTGCCCTCGAAGGTGAAACGCTCGCCGTCCGGCGTGGCCCACAGCCCGGTCACAATGGCCAACTGCTCCTCGAGCCGTTCGAAGCGGTGGCCCAGGGCCGGGAACGGGATGCCGTAAGCCGTGTGCTCGGCGTCATACCAACCGGCACCAAGTCCCAGTTCCACCCGACCGTGGCTCATGGCATCGACCTCTGCCACCGAGATGGCCAGCGGCCCGGGCAGCCGAAAGGTGGCCGAGGTCACCAGCGTTCCGAGCCGGATGTGCTCGGTCTCCCGGGCGATGCCGGCCAGGGTCACCCAGGCATCGGTGGGGCCGGGTAACCCGCTGGCGTCCCCCATGGACAGGTAGTGGTCACTGCGGAAGAAGGCGTCGAAGCCCAGCCGCTCGGCGGTCTGGGCCACGGCCAGCAGGGTCTCGTAGGAAGCACCCTGCTGGGGCTCAGTGAAGATCCGAAGGAGCATGCCCTCGGTCTAGTCGAGGCGGCGTGGGCACGCACCCGGTGCGGGTGGTCGGCTACCCCACCGTGACGCCGCTGCCGATGGCGCCCTCGTCGTACTCGGCGTCCCCGGCCCCCGACATCCCCCCGGCCATGGCCACGTCCTCACTCGTGCGCTCGAGGCCCGAGGTCGACCGCAGGGTGGTCTGCTTCAGGAACAGGGTCAGCACGAACATGACCACCGCGATGGGGACGCCGATCAGGAACACCGAGTGGATCGAGCGGACGAAGGACTCAAGGACGCCGTGCTGGACCTCGGTCGGAAAGGCGTGGAGCTGGGCTGGGCTCATCGAGAAGCTCGCGTTGACGTGGATCGAGTGGGCGGCGGCCCTGGCACCAACACCGGGATCCAGTGGCTCAGCCCGGCGATGAAGATGGCCCCGAACAGTGAGGTCCCGAACGCTCCGCCCAGTGACCGGAAGAAGGTCACCGCTGCGGTGGCCGTCCCGATCTGGCTGGCCGGGACGGAGTTCTGCGTGGCCAGCACCATGACCTGCATCGTCATGCCCATGCCGGCGCCCAGCACGAGCACGTAGAGGCTCATGGTCACGTGCGAGGTTCCCAGCCCGAGGTGGGAGAGGAGCCACATGCCCACCACCACCAGGACCGAGCCGACGACGGGGAACACCTTGTAGCGGCCGGTCCGGCTGACCAACTGGCCCGAGAGGATCGACGCGCCGAGCACGCCGACCATCATCGGGATCATCAACAGCCCCGACACCATGGCCGAGACCCCGTCGACCAACTGCAGGTACAGCGGCAGGTAGATGATCGCTCCATACATGATCATGGACAACAGGAACGAGGCGGACGACGCCACCCGGAAGATCCCGATGTGGAACAGGCTGGGGGGCAGGATGGGCTCCGCGGCCCGCCGCTCCCACAAGATGAACGCCACGATCAGGATCAGCGCGGCGACGCCCAGCCCCACGATGACCGACGAGCCCCACGGATACTGGGTCCCGCCCCACACCGTCACGAGCAGCGCCGCGGTCACGCCGACCAGCATCAGGGCCGCGCCCAGGAAGTCGATCTTGTGGGCAGCCCGCCGGAAGGGCAGTTTGAGCTGCGACGAGGTGACCACCAGGGCCACGATTCCGATGGGCACGTTCACGTAGAAGATCCACCGCCAACTCAGATTGTCGGTGAACACCCCGCCGAGCAGCGGCCCGGCCACCGAGGACAGGGCGAACGTCGCCCCGAAGTACCCCTGGTAGCGACCCCGCTCACGGGGGGACACCACGTCGGCGATGATCGTGAAGGCCATGGCCATCAGGCCGCCGGCCCCGAGGCCCTGGACGCCCCGGAAGGCGATCAGCTGGAGCATGTTCTGGCTGAGGCCGGCCAGCACCGAGCCGATCAGGAACACCACGATGGCGAACTGGAACAGGAACTTGCGCCCGAACTGGTCGGAGAGCTTCCCGTACAGCGGCGTGGAGATGGTGGAGGTCAGCAGGTAGGCGGTGACCACCCAGCTGATGTGGTTCAGCCCATGGAGGCTGTTCACGATGGTGGGCAGGGCCGTACCCACGATGGTCTGGTCCAACGCGGCCAGGAACATCCCGAGCATCAACCCGCTGAAGATCAGCAGGATCTGCCGGTGGGTCAGTCCCAGGCCGCCCTCGCCCGGCACGGCAGCCTCTGCGCCGTTGGCGCCGGCGTCCAATGTCGGCTGGTCCTGCTGGGGAGGACTGTCGATACTCACTGGGGGTCGCCGTTCGTGCTCGGCCGATCGACGGCCTCCTTCACCCGGTGCTCCTTGGACTGGTGCAAGCCGGCCTCCAGCCGAAGCAGGCTGCCGGTCAACGAGGCGCGTTCCTCCTCGGACCAGCCCACGATGGCCTCGGCCAGCACCTGACGCCGGGCCTCGGAGACCGCGTCGAGCACCGCCAGCCCCCTTGGGGACAGGCTGAGCAGCGAGGCCCGACCGTCATCGGGATCCGGCTCCTTGATGACCAGACCGTTCGACACCAGGTCCCGGATCTGGCGACTGACAGTCGACAGATCGAGCTCCACCGAGCCGGCCAGCTCCGACAGTCGGAGCGGAGCCTCGCCGGCCACCCGCACCAGGAGCCAGTAGCCCGCCTTGTCGATGGACTCCCCCTCGCCCAGGACGCTCTGGGGGACACCGAGCCGGAGGATGGCCCGAGCCACCTGGGTCAGCGACCGCTCGAGCTCGGCCGAGACACTGCAGAGCGGTCCGGCCGGTGTGGCCGACGGTCGGTCAGGCTCGTTCGTGGTGTCGGTCAGCGTCGGCGCCATCGGCGGCCCTTCCTCGGTCGGTAGTCCGGCCCACGTTCCCGACGGGACCTGTGCGGCCAGCTAAGTGCTTGTAACAAGCAACTATATCACCACATGGCCGGGCTGCGAACCAGCAGGTCAGGCTGGAGACCGGGGGCCGACGCCGGTCAGGAAGGGGTCTCGGGCCCTGCGGGACCAGCACCGCTAACCGTCTCGGCGTGGCGGTGGAGCAGGAAGGTGCCCGTCGACCGGCTGACCATGCGGCCCTCCCCGTCGCTCACCGTGGCCTCGGCATAGGCAACCTGACGGGCCAGTCGGACCACGTCACCCCGGAGGCGGTAGGTCTCCCCCAGCATGGCCGGGCGCATGGTCTCGACCTTCATCTCGAGGGTGGCCCGCGTCCGGTCGCGCCCCGGTAGGGCGGCGTTGATGGCGAAGTTCATGGCCGCGTCGAGCAGGAGCCCGTGCACCCCGGCCTGGACCACCCCGTGGGGATTGCACGCCGGGGCGGCCGGGATGAAGCGTCCTTGGACCCATCCGAGGTCCTCACCGTCCACCCCGTACTCGTCGAAGGACCCACCCACGGTGCCGATGAGCTCCATGCCCCCGTCACCCAGCCAGCGGTCCATGTCCTTGATGCGACCCGTCACCCCCCTGACCGTAGTGGCCGGATGGCCACCCGACGGCTCCCGAGGGGGTTGACGAACCCCGGGATCCGGCTACGATCAGGACCGTGAGAATTTCTTGACCGCTTGGTCAAGTTAACTCATCAGCTGGAACGAGTCAGAGCACAACGAAGCAGGCCGGTAGGCACCGTCCGCCGGACCTCGGAAGGAGAGTCGCCATGACCGACGCCGTCATCGTGGACGCAGTCCGCACCCCCGGAGGCAAGCGGAACGGGAAGTTGCGCAACTGGCACGCAGCCGACCTGGCCAGTGAGCCGCTGAAGGCCCTCGTAGAACGGAACGACCTGGACCCCGCTCTGGTCGATGACGTGATCATGGGCTGCGTCATGCAGGTCGGTGAGCAGTCCCTCAACGTCGGTCGCAACGCCGTGCTGGCCGCCGGCTATCCCGAGTCTGTCCCGGCCACCACCATCGACCGGCAGTGCGGCTCGTCCCAACAGGCTCTGCACTTCGGAGCCCAGGGCGTGATCGCCGGTGCCTACGACGTGGTCATCGGCGGTGGCGTCGAGGTCATGACCCGCACCCCGATGGGATCGTCGGTCGTGCGCGACCTCGGCTACCCCTTCGGACCGCGCATGATGAACCGCTACGCCGAGCGAGGCGGGCTGGTCGGTCAGGGTGAGGGCGCCGAGTTGATCGCCGAGCAGTGGGACATCAGCCGCGACGCACTCGACGAGTTCTCGGTGCGCTCCCACCACCGGGCCGCCCGGGCCACGGCCGAGGGCCGATTCGAACGGGAGCTCATTCCCGTCGCCATCAAGGACGACGACCGGGCCGACACCGACGAGCTGATCACCACCGACGAGGGCATCCGACCCGACTCCTCCAAGGAGGTCCTGGCCAACCTCAAGCCGGCATTCCGCCCCGAGAACGGCCGGGTGACCGCGGGCAATTCGTCCCAGATCACCGACGGCGCATCCGGGGTCCTGATCATGAGCGAGGAGAAGGCCTCGTCTCTCGGCCTCACGCCACGGGCCCGGTTCCACGCCTTCGCCGTGGCCGGCAGTGACCCCATCACCATGCTGACCGGACCCATCCCGGCCACCCGTTCGGTGCTGGAGAAGGCCAAGCTCACCCTCGACGACATCGATGTCATCGAGATCAACGAGGCCTTCGCCTCGGTGGTGCTGGCCTGGCAGAAGGAGTTCGGGGTCGACCTCGACAAGGTCAACGTGAACGGTGGCGCCATCGCCCTCGGTCACCCGCTCGGTGCCTCGGGTGCCAAGTTGATGGCCACGCTCTTGAACGAGCTCGAGCGCACCCAGGGACGCTACGGCCTCCTCACCATGTGCGAGGGGGGCGGCATGGCCAACGCCACCATCATCGAGCGCCTCGGCTGAGCCGGGCCCGGGGCTCCGGGCACCACCGTCGAGCTGTGCGAAGAACCGACCCGACTCGGGTCGGTTCTTCGCGTCCGGCCCCGTCCGGGCCACCGGTTGGAACCAGGCAGGGTCAGTGGTAGCGGGTTGCGAGCAGCAGGCCCACGAAGATGGAGCCGATGGCCGCCACCAGCCAGGCGTTGTTCACCCCACCGGGCAGGAGCCCGGCGTAGTTGAGGATGACGATCAGCACGCCGAGGGCGAAGAGGGCCAGGATGACCACCCCCAGCCATCGGGAGCTGGTCTTGACGTTCTTCGGCACCGGTGGGGTGTAGCGCCGGCTCTCGACCTTCTGGGCGGCCGGTGTGGTGCGACCTCCCGAGGACCGCCCCTTCTTCTGGGCCTTGCCCGGGCCGGCCTTGGAGTTGGCCTTGGTTGCCATGGCCGAAGGATAGCCAGTCACCGGCGCGATCCGGAGCCGGCCTCGGGTCAGCCCGGTCCCGGGCCCAGGTACGATCGGTGGACCATGGGGACGCGGGTGCTGGTCATCGACAACTACGACTCGTTCGTCTACAACCTCGTCCAGGAGCTCGGCAAGCTCGGCGCCGATCCGGTGGTCCACCGCAACGACGCCATCGACATCGACGGAATCCGTGCCGCGGCACCCGACTCCATCCTGATCTCGCCGGGTCCGGGCCGGCCCGAGGATGCCGGCATCAGCATGGCCGTGATCCGCGAGTTGGCCGGCGAATTCCCCATCCTGGGGGTCTGCCTCGGCCACCAGGCCATCGGCCAGGCATACGGCGGCAATGTGGTGGCGGCACCAACCCTCATGCACGGGAAGACCTCCTCGATCCACCACGACGGCCGGGGCCTGTTCGTCGGTCTGCCCGAGCCCTTCGTCGCCACCCGCTACCACTCACTGGTAGTGGAGCCCGAGTCGGTCCCCGACGTGCTCGAGGTCACCGCCTCGACGGCGGACGGCGTGATCATGGGCCTGCGGCACCGGACACTCAACGTCGAGGGCGTCCAGTTCCACCCCGAGTCCCTGCTGTCGCCCAGCGGCCCGGCCCTGCTGTCCAACTTCCTGGCCGCGGCTGTCGCTCACTGAACCCGGGCCAGGACCGCCCGGCTAGGGCTGTCCGTGTCTAGTGGTGGGCGTGCTTCCGGCGGATGTTGCCACCGGTCGGGGTCGAGGTCGTGGTCGACGAGTTCGGGTTCGTCGTCGTGGTGGTGGACGAGGTGGACGTGGTCGTGGTGGTGGGGGGTGGACCGGAGGAGACCTGCAGGTTCACCGTGGTGTTCGGCGGCACCTGCGCGCCGGGCCCGGGGTTGGTGACGGTGACCGTCCCGGGAGTGGGGTACTGGCTCGACGGCACCGGGTTGATCCCGCCCACGACGAGGCCCGCCTGGTTGAGCGCCGCCCCGGCCTGTGCCTCGGAGAACCCGATCACCGAGGGCACCGACACACTGGCTACGCCGGACGAGACGTCGAGGGTCACCGAGCTCCCGAGGGGCACCTTGGTGCCCGACCCCGGCGAGGTGCTGATCACATAGCCCTTCTGAACACTGGAACTGGTCTTGGGAACCGTGGTGGAGGTGAGGCCTTTCCCTTGCAGGATGCGTTCCGCATCGGTCGCCGAGATACCGGTCAGCCCGGACGGGACGGCCACCTTTTGGACGTTGGGCGGCACGGCCACCTTCAACGTGACCGTGTCGCCCTTCTTGACCAGGCTGTTGGCCGGCGGGTCGGTGGACAGGACGATCCCCGGGGTCTGGGTCGAGGTCTGATCCTGGGTCTTGACCACCAGTCCGTCGGCGGTCAGCTTCGTAGTGGCCACCGCCACGGTCTCCCCCGTCACCGGACGCAGGTTGAACGAGGCGCTCCCACCGAGGTAGCCGAGGTTGCGGAGCAGGAAGAACCCGGCCACCACCAGGGCGGCCAGCAGGATGGCCAGGATGATGGCGTACGTGCGGGTGCGGTTCTTGGTCGGCTCTTCGGCCGCCTCTTCTTCACCCGGCAGGGCGCCGACGGCACCCACCGCCTGGGTGTTGTCCAGGGCGCCGACGGCACCCACGGCCTGGGTGGCGCCGCCGACGGCCAGGAGGCGGGTGGCGTCGTCCATGGCCAGCACGGTGCGCCCCTCGTTGAAGCGGAGGAGATCGGCACGCAGGTCCTCGGCAGTGGCGTAGCGGTGGGCCGGGTCCTTGGCCATGGCTTTCAGGATGATGGCCTCGAACGTGGGCGGGATCGACGGGTTGAGCTCACGGGGTGCCGGCGGATGGTCCCGCACGTGCTTGGAGGCCACCGCCACCGGGGTGTCCCCGAGGAACGGCGGTCGGCCGGTGACCATCTCGAAGAGCACCACGCCGAGTGAGTAGATGTCGCTGCGGGCGTCGACCCCGATGCCCTCGGCCTGCTCGGGCGAGAAGTAGGTGGCCGTACCCATGACCGCACCGGTCTGGGTCAGGCTCTCCTCGGTGTTGATGGCCCGGGCGATGCCGAAGTCGGTCACCTTCACCTGGCCCTCGTCGGTGATCAGCACGTTGCCGGGCTTGACGTCGCGGTGGATCACGCCGTGCTTGTGGGCGTAGCCGAGGGCGGCGGCCACGTGGGCGCCGATGTCGGCGGTCCGGTCAGCCGACAGGGGTCCTGCCGACTTGAGGATGGCCGACAGTGGCCGGCCGTCGATGAACTCCATCACGATGAAGTAGGTCCCAGAGTCCTCGCCCCAGTCGAAGACCGGGACGATGTTGGGGTGGGAGAGGTTGGCGGCGGCCTGGGCCTCCCGGCGGAAGCGCTCCACGAACGACCGGTCCACCGACAGCTCGGGGAACAGGACCTTGAGCGCCACCGGTCGGTCCAGCAGGCGGTCGTGGGCGCGGTACACCTCGGCCATGCCGCCTCGGGCGATCAGATGGTTCAGTTCGTAGCGCTCGGAGAAGACGCGGGGCGGCTCGTTCGGATCCATGTGGGTCAAAGCCTAAACCTGCGTTCGCTCGGGTCCGGGGTTCTCATCGTCCCCCGTTCTCTGGGTTGGGGTGGTATCGGTGCTGATCCTGGGGGTCGAGGTACCTGGCGCGAGGCTCAGGCATCCGGTGGAAGGAGGGTGGCGCATCACGGCGTCAGCCCCAGGGCGTCGGCCAGGATGGCCTTGGTGGGCGGGCCGGACACGCTGGCACCGGTGTCGTTGCCAGGCTGATTGGGCACCACGACGGCCACGGCCACCTTGGGGTCGTTGGCCGGGGCGAAGGCAATCATCCAGTCGTTGGTCAGGGTGGCCTTGGGGCCGGTCTCGGCGGTTCCGGTCTTGGCCGCCACGTTCCAACTGGCCGGGAAGCCCACCGTGGCGGCAGTCCCCTGGGTGACCACCTTCTGCATCAGCCCGGTGACGGCCGATGCCGTGACGGGGTTGGTGGCGGTGAGCCACGGCTTGGGGGTGTATGCGGTGATCAGATTGCCCTGGGTGTCCCTGATCTGGGACATCACATGCGGGGTCATGATGACGCCCTGGTTGGCGATGCCGCCGGCCACCAGCGCCATCTGGAGCACGGTGGCCACCACGTTCTGCTGGCCGAAGGCCGAGTACGCCTGCAGGGGCTTGTCGTTGGTGAGCTCCGCCACGGTGGGGAAGTTGGACGGGTTGGCGCCGGGGATGTCGATGGGGATGCTCTGGTTGAACCCGAAGGCCTGGGCCTCGGAGTTGAGGCTCTGGGCACCGAGGGCCATGCCGTACTGGGCAAACGCGGTGTCGCACGACGCAGGGAGGGTCTGGTCGAGGGTCCCCCCGCATTTCTCGGGACCATCAGGGCCGGCGTGGCCGTAGTTGCAGAGCGGGATATTGGACTGGGGAAGGGGGATACAGGTCTGCTGCGGGATGTTGACCTTGGCCAGGGCCGGCTGGTGGTCGTAGATCGCCGCACTGGTCACCGTCTTGAACGTCGAACCGGGGAGGAATCCGCGCTGGAAGGTGCGCGACACCAGCGAGCTCTCCGGATTGGCGGGATCCAGTGACAGCCAGGTGATCCCCTCCACCTTGGCATTGGGCGACACCAGGCCGGTCGGATTGAAGGTGGGGTTCCCGTACATGGCCTCGATGGCCCCGGTCTTGGGGTTGAAGACCACGGCTCCTTCTTCGGGCGCATTGTCCTGATCGTGGACCTGGTCCATGATCGTGGCCACCTGGAGCTGCAGGTTCGAGTTGATCGTCAGCGTCACGTTGTCAGTGGTGGTGTGGTTGACCAGCAGGTTGTGCAGGGTGGTGATCAGAGAGCCCGAGACCGGCGAGCTCGTGTGGGATTTCAGGTAGTTGTTGTACTCGGCCTCGATCCCGGTCCGCCCGTAGTTGGGGGAGTCATAGCCGACGATCTGGGAGAACAGGGCGGCGGTGTTGGCCGGATAGACCCGCTGGTATTTGTAGACGCTGCCATGCGACGGTACCGAGCTGGCCAAAGTGACGCCGTCCGAGGACAGGATGGCACCCCGGGGCTGGCTGAGCTGCACCGCCAGGACCCGGGGGTTCGCCGCGTTGTTGGCCAGCGAGTTGGCCTTCAACACCTGGATGTTGTTGAGCTGGACGAACAGTGCGATGAAGCACAGCACCATGAAGATCCCCAACCTGCGGATGCGTTTTTCCATTACGCCCCCCTGGTAGTGGTCGTGGCGCTCGGCGCCGTGGTCGCGGTGGTGGCCGTGGGTGCGGTGGTGGTGCTCGTCCCCGATGAGGAACAGGTGGGCAGGGCCGGATTCAGCTGGCACTGCTTGGTGGACGTCAGGTTCTGAACGTACAGGTTGGCACTGGCCACCGACGACTCCTGGACACCGGTCTGCAGGGCCGGCAAGTAGATGGCGGGGACGTCGGCCGTGGTTACCCTGGTCCGCTCCACCGGCTCAGGGTGGTACCAGAGGAAGCCACCGATCCGGCCCTGGTAGATGACGAGCTCGTTGTTGTCGATCCGGACGAAGTACGAGTTGGTGTCGTACCACCGGATGGCGAAGTAGGCGGCGGCGCAGCACCGCGGCGATCAGGACCACCATGAGCAGGGTCCGGAAGGTGACGAGCCGCCGTCCGCGAGCCACTCGTTTGGCCCGTCGTTTGGCCCGGCGGTGCTCGCGTCGGCCCGGAGCGGGCTGCTCGGGGAGGCGACACGGGAGCCACGAAGTCGTCGGGCGCGTTGGTGAATCCCTGCACCGGCGCCACCGGCTTGGCGAAGTCGGAGGAGACCGCGGCCACGGTCGGGGCGGACTGGTCGTCCTCCTCGCCGACCACCACATCGACCACGACCACCGTGATGTTGTCGCTGCCGCCGTGGGTGCGCGCCGCCTGCACCAGCAGCCCGGCCGCCTCGCGGGGATCCGGGACCGAGGCGAGCACCTCGCTGATCTGCTCGGTGCTCAACTCGTTGGTCAGACCATCACTGCACAGCAGATACCGGTCGCCCCGGACCGGCTGGATCCTCCACAGGTCGACCGCCACCCCGGACGCCACGCCGAGGGCCCGGGTCAAGATGTGGCGGTGGGGATGGACCGATGCCTCGCTCGAGGTCAGCTCGCCGGTCCGGACCATCTCCTCGGCCAGGCTGTGGTCGGTGGTGATCTGGGTGAGCTCTCCCTCGTGGAAGCGGTACGAGCGAGAGTCGCCCACGTTGACCAGGGCGAGGACATCTTTGCCGTCCTCGTTGACCAGGGCCACCGCGGTCAGGGTGGTCCCCATGCCGCGTAGCTCGGGATTGTCCTGACTGTGCTGCCAGACCACGGTGTTGGCTTCGGAGACCGCTTCGGAGAGGCCCGATCCGGTCGGCTGGCGGCCAAATGCCACCGCCAGGGCGTCCACGGCCAGCCGGGCCGCCACCTCGCCACCGGCGTGGCCGCCCATGCCGTCGGCCACGGCGAACAGATTGGAGGTCTCGACGGCCAGGTCCTGGTTTACCGAGCGGACCAGTCCGGTGTCGGTTGCTGATCCGGATCGGAGAAGGGTCATGTCACTTCCCGACCTCGAACACCGTGCCGCCCACCTGGAGGAGGTCCCCCTTCTCGAGCCGGGTCCGGTCGTCGATGCGCACCGTGTTGACCCAGGTGCCGTTGGTGGAGCCCAGGTCCTCGGCCCACAGTTCGCCGTCCAGGCGGAAGAGTCTGGCGTGCAGGCTGGACGAATAGGTGTCGTAGTCGATTGGGACACCACAGCCCGGGGCCCGGCCCACGGTGACCTCGTCGCCGATGTCGTAGGTCCGGCCGGCCTGGTCCTCGGGCCGGATCACGTGCAGCCGGAGGAGCTTGGTCTTTCGCCGCTTGCCATCGACCACCGGATCGGCGTCGCCACCCCGTCGGCGTTTCCGCTTGAGTGGCCGGACCTCGACCCACACAGCGCGGACGACCCACATGAAGAACAGCCACAACAGGATGATGACGCCGTACTCGAGCGCTCGGAGCACCGGTGTGTTGTTCGTCGGTCCGGGAAGCGAAACCAGGATGAGATGCATCGGTGTTCAGGCGCCGGCCTTCAGGAGGTCTCGAACCGGAGGACCGTGGTCCCGATGACGATCTGGTCCCCGTCGGCCAACTTCCGCTCGCGGATGGTCGCCCCATTGACCCGGGTTCCGTTGGTCGAGTTCAGGTCCACCACCACCACGTCGTTCCCGGCACGGCGGATCTCGGCATGCCGGCGGCTGGCGTTGGGGTCGTTGATCATCACCGCACTCTCGGGGAGGCGACCGATGGTGATCGGTTCGGGTCCGAGGACGACTCTGGCGCCGTCGGCGGTCACGATCGACGCCGCTGGCAGGCCGGATGGGCCTTCGTGCACGTCCGACACGATCTGGAACCGGCCCCGGCGCTGGCGGGGATCCTCCATGACCGACACGGTGACCGGCCCCACGAAGACGTAGTTCTCGGTGCGGGCATGGTCCCGGGCAGCCTCCTCCAGCTCCCTGACCAGGGCATCGAGGAAGCTCTCGAAGCGGTCGAAATCACCAGGGGAGAGATGGATGACGAAGGCGTTGGGTGAGATCAGGCCGTGGACACCCACGCGGCGGTGGAGGTCCATCTCCCGGGTGAGCCGGCGACCGATCTCGACTGGATGCAGATCGCCTCGGAACGCCTTGGAAAGGGTGCCGTCCACCATGCGCTCGAGGCGCCCTTCAAATCTTTGAAGTCCCATGCTGGCGCTCAGCCTACCGGTGCCAACACCCAGGTAGGGGGTAGGGGCATCCCGGAACGTCGCTTTCCGGCCAGAGCCCTCGGGTTCGGATGGGGCGCCAGAGCAACCCGTTCGCGTGAACTGGCCCTTTGGTTCATCGGGTAGCCTCAAGCGGTCGCTCGGGCGAGTGGCGGAATTGGCAGACGCGCAGGATTCAGGTTCCTGTGTCCGAAAGGATGTGGGGGTTCAAGTCCCCCCTCGCCCACCAACCAACCAAGTCGATGTAGAGCCAGATCGCTGTTCCTGTGTGACGGCGGCCGATGGCGCAATGAAAGTGCTTCGAGTCGTGGCGGAGCGTGACCTTGCCACACGAGTCGACCTTCTCAGTCCGGACCCGGAAGTGTGTTTTGGCCACCGGTGAGCCGGGGTCAAATCCTTCAACTTTCTGGTGGTGGTCCGCTTGCGACCGACCAGTCGCCAGAACACTCCCTCTTGCGGTGAGGGCGGGGTCGCCAATGGCTCCCCGTGGCCAGTCTCCCCCGGCTTCCGCTGGCCTACGCTTCGACCTATGGCGACCATCCAGGGCCGGGATCGTTCATGAGCACCGGTACCGCATTGGTGGTGGGTGGCACCGGCCCGACCGGGATCTGGGTCGTCGACGGTCTGATCGAGCGGGGCTGGGAGGTCGCCATCCTCCACCGGGGACTGCACGAGGCTCCCGAGACACCGCCGCAGGTGGAGCATATCCACGCCGACCCCTACGACGAGGACTCGGTGCGGGAGATCCTGACCGGACGGACCTTCGACCTCACCCTGGCCATGTACGGGCGGGTCCGGCGCCTGGCCGGACTACTCCAGAGCCGGACCGGGCGGTTCGTAGCGATCGGGGGCGTACCGGCGGTCCGGGGGTGGATGAACCCCTGGCTCTTCGAGCCCCAAGGCCTGCCCGTCCCGGTTTACGCGGAGACCCCGAAAGTCGCCGAGCCGTCGGAGGACGAGAAGGGCTACCGGGTGGCCCGTACCGAGGAGGCCGTCCTCGAGTCCCACCCCGACGGAACCATATTCCGCTACCCCTACGCTTACGGCCCCTACCAACTCGTGCCCCGCGAGTGGTCGGTGGTGCGGCGGATCCTCGACGGCCGAAACCGGATGGTCATCCCCGACGACGGCCTGACCCTTCACCACCATGGCTACACCCGCAACCTGGCCCATGCCGTCCTGCTGGGGGTCGATCACCCGGAGGCGGCCGCCGGGCAGATCTTCAACTGCGGCGACGAGGAGGTGCTCTCGCTGCGACAGTGGATCGAGCTGTGCGCCGCCGCCCTCGGCGCCGAGCTGGAGCTGATCTCGATGCCGTGGGACCTGGCCACGCCCGCCCGCCCGCTCCTGTCCCAACCGTCCCCGACCCACCGGGTCCTCGACCTCGGTCCGCTGCGCGACGCGCTCGGCTACCGCGACCTGGTGCCAGCCCGGGAGGCCGTGCCCGAGACGGCCCGGTGGCTGGCCGACCACCGCCCCGAGCCGGGCGGGCAAGAGGAGATGGTCCTCACCGACCCCTTCGACTACGCCGCCGAGGATCGTCTCATCGACGGCTGGCTGGCCCTGCGGATCACGCTCCCGGCAGTCGAGTTCGCCGTGGCTCCAGGGTGGGGGTTGGCCTACAGCGGGCCAGAGGGTCGGCATCGGACGCAGAAGGAGTTCGCACCGTGACCGGACCCATGGACGGCGTGACCGTTCTCGACCTCTCGATCGCCCTGACCGGTCCGTACGCGGCGGCCCTCCTGGCCGACCAGGGAGCAGACGTGGTCAAGGTGGAGCGCCCCGGAATCGGGGACATCGCCCGCTGGATCGGAGTCGCCGTCAACGGGATGAGCTCGCTCTACCTCGTGTGCAACCGGGGCAAGCGGGGGATCGCCGTCGACCTCCAACAGCCTGATGGGGTGGCCATAGTGCGAGAGCTGGCCGCCCGGTCCGACGTGGTCATCCAGAACTTCCGGCCCGGGGTGCTCGAGCGGTTGGGCCTCGGGTACGAGGACGTCCGGGCCGTCAATCCCGACGTCATCTACGCCTCCCTCACCGGCTTCGGATCCGAGGGCCCCTATCGTGACCGCTCGGCCTACGACACGGTCATGCAGGCCTACGGCGGCTTCGCCACCAGCCAGGCCAACCCGGACGACGGGGAGCCCGCATTCGTCCAGCAGACGGCGGCCGACAAGATCACCGCCCTGTATGCCGCCCAGGCGATCACGGCCGCCCTTTTTACTCGGGAGCGAGGGCACAGGGGCCAGCACCTCGAAGTCTCGATGATGGACTCCGTAGTCTCCTTCTTGTGGGCCGACTCGGCCGCCAACGAGGTCCTACTGGCCGCAGACGGCTCACAGCCGTCGAGCTTCGTGTCCGGCTTCCGGCCCATGCGCTTCACAGACGGCTGGGGGATCGTGACCCCCACCTCAGACGACGACTTCGCCGGGATGTGCCGGGCACTCGAGGTCGACGGGTACGACGACCCGGCCGTCGCCACCATCGGTCAGCGCATCGTCAACCGGGAGGCGATGGCCGCCATCATGGATCGGATCTACACGAACGCCGCCACCACGGGGCGCGACGAGGCGACGGCCCGCCTGGAGGAGGAGCGGGTGCCCTTCGCCATGATCCTGGCCCCCGAGGATCTGGTGGACGACCCCCATGCGGTGGCCGTCGGCCTCTTTGAGCTCCAGGAGCACCACGTGGTGGGCCCGGTCCGCATGCCCCGCCACCCGGCCCGCTTTGCCGGAACCCCGGCCACCCTCACCGGCGGTTCGCCGGGGCTCGGCCAGCACACCGACGAGATCCTCGCCGAGCTGGGGATGGCCGACCGCGTCGTGGAGCTGCGGGCCGCCGGCGTGGTTGCCTGATCCGCGATGGCAGTTCGGGCCCGCGGCAGGCGGTGCCACGGATCGGGGGAGGATGCATGCCGTCACCGAGATCAAGTCCACCGGGCATTGCCGAGGAATCCGAGCACACTCTCAAACCTCTGTGTCTCGAGAATTCCTTGAAATAGGCGGTCGGCCCTCTTCGGCGGGGCTCCAAGGCCGACTTGGGTGCGGAAGGAGTCCCACAGTCCTGTAGACGTTGGGTGAAGCTTCCTACTACTTTGGTCTACTTGGACGGAATACCGGCCGCACCGATCCGGAGTGGGGGCAGTAGTGGATATCAATCCCTACATCGTCTTGGGCAGTGCCTTCGTTGGCTTTCTCGTTGGGCTCACGGGAGCGGGGGGCGGCGCATTGATGACGCCGATGCTGATCCTGCTATTCAGTGTCAAGCCATCGACAGCAATCTCGAGCGATCTGGTCGCAGCTGTCTTCATGCGCCCCTTCGGGGCCGCTGTCCACATGACCAAGAAGACGGTGAATTTCCGTCTGGTCGGATGGATGGTCACCGGATCGGTACCCATGGCCTTTGTCGGTGCCTACCTGCTCCACCTGATGGGACACACCAAAACATCACAGGCCAATATCGAAAAGGCACTCGGGGCAGCCCTTCTTATCGGTGCGACAGCCATGGTGGTCCGCTACTTACTCGATCGCCGGGGTGGCCACGAGCGAAAGGCGGTGGTGCACGACCTCGCCGTAAGGCCATTCGCAACCGTACTGATTGGTGCCATCGGAGGGCTCATTGTGGGAATGACTTCGGTTGGGTCCGGATCCCTCATGATCGTGATGCTGCTGTTCCTCTATCCGATGCTGGGTGCCAATCAGTTGGTAGGTACTGACTTGACCCAAGCCGTCCCCTTGACCGCCGCCGCGGCGCTAGGAGCCCTTGCCTTCGGTCATATCGAGTTCTCGGTCACAACATCAATCATTATTGGCAGCGTTCCGGCAGTGATCGTAGGTTCGTTGATCTCCTCGCGTGCCCCGGACAAGTACATCCGACCGGCCATTACCTTCGTGATCCTTGCCTCAGGCCTGAAGTACGTAGGTCTCGGTACAAGTGCCCTCGGTTGGGTCCTGTGCACGATCCTGTTGGGTACTGCAGCCATTTGGCTGGCCTACGCCCGTCCGTGGCAGAGCGGTGCTCCACTGTCCAATGGCTCGGTCCACTCCGACGACGAACGGATCGGGACGGCTCGGATCGAGTGAGCACATGGGTACGGGTTGCTCTGGATAGCCAGGAACAGAGTCGCCTGCCGGTCATCGGCCGGCGTTCCGACTTCTGCCTGGTTCCGGCCTGCCTGCGCCTATAGCGGCGCAGCCCGGGGTGCCTGTCCCACAAGCGCTAGTTCATCACTGCGTGACGGGCCACTTCTCGGTGGTCCAGCGCGAGCGACCGTCGTTCGCGTTGCCTGTACCGACCGGTTGGTTTACGCTTCGGGAAGGAAGTTCAGCGCATGCACCCGCTCGGTCACGAGATCTTGTGTCGCGGCGCAGGGAGGTCACACCATGACTGAGAAGCAACTCGTGATATCCGCAGACGGACACATCCTCGAGCCCACTGACCTCTTCACCACCCGGCTGCCCAAGCATCTCCGGGACCGGGGGGTCTGGGAGGACGACTTCGAGATCGAGCCGCTCGTCGAAGGTGGAGCCCGGATCTTCCGCCGGTTGCACACGCCCGGATTCGAGGGATGGACGATCTCCCGGTACCGTCAGACGGGTGGACGGATGCCTGAGGGCGACCCCGACACGATCCTCGAGGACCTCGACTTCGACGGCGTCGACGTCGGGGTGATGCATCCGAACCTTTCACTCTTTGGTCTGTATTCCGATGACCACGAACTGTCCATCGCCCATGCCCGGGTGTACAACGACTACATCATCGAGCGATTCTCCCCGTACTTCTCGCGTCTAGCTCCCACGGCCCCCATCCCGCTGACCGACGTCGGCGATGCGGTAACCGAGATCGAACGGGTGGCTGCCAGTGGCTTCCGGGCTATTCTCCTGCCCGCAACGCCACCCATGCCCTACTACTCGCGCGAGTTGGACCCGGTGTGGGCGGCGGCACAGGCCAACGGCGTGCACGTGTTCATCCACACCCAGACGGGCGGAGTGAAAGTCAACGACCCCGAAGCCGTCACGCTCAAGGTTGTCATGGAGAACGCCGCGCAGGTCAACCAACCCGTGACCGAGAAGTCGGCCTCGAAGCGAATGGTCACCCAGGCGATCTACAGCACCATCGCCCCCCAGCAGGTCATCTGCCAGCTCATCGGCGGCGGTGTACCGGAGCGCTATCCCGACCTCCACTTCGCGTTGATCGAGTTCAACGCTCACTGGCTGGGTTCGCTGGTGGGGAGCATGGACAAGTGCTGGGTCACCGGGATCGGCCAGGACCCCGACTGGTGGCTGGGCATCTGGGACGACTCTCTTCCACCGACAGAGCAAAGCAACATGGCCCAGTTGTTCAAGCTCAACGAGAAGTGGCCCTACCCGCTGATGCCCAGCGAATATGTACGGCGCCAGTTCCACGTTTCATTCCAGGATGACCCTGTGGCGGTGGCCTGCCGCCACATCACGGGGCTGTCGACCATCGTCTGGGGCAATGACTACCCGCACGCCGAAGGCACCTTTCGCGGGAGCCGGGAACTGATGACAAAGCTGTTCGCCGGGGTACCGGACCAGGAACGAGCGGCCATGGTGGGTGGCACTCTCGGCGGGCTGCTTGGCTTTAACGCGCCGGCACCCGCGGCGGCGGCCCGGGGCTAAACCCCACCGGCATCTGTTCGAGAGCGCGAACATACCGAGCATGTTCACTGTCCTCTGATCAGCAGTCCTGCTCAGTCGTTGCGCAGGGTCGGTGACCGCCAGGGTGGGGACTGGTCCGGTTGGGACGCAACTCAGGCCTCGGGAGCGGTCAGCACTCGAAGCCGTTCGACACGTTCATCGTCCTCACCGAGGTAGCGGACCAGCACGCCCAGAGTCTGATCGACATTGAGGGCTCGTATGGCAATCATCTCCTCGATGTCCGCCCAGTCCTTCGTCCTGTTGAAGAAGGCCTTGAAGACAGCTAGGTCGGAACAGCCCAGGAAGGGGACTGACCGCCCGCCAAATTCGTGGAACTGACGGCGCTGGGCCGCCTGGACGTGGAACTCGGTCGTGTCCAGGAACACATCTACGGGTGTCTGCTCCCACCACAACCGGGTCTGGCCTTCGCGCTCGAGGGCCCAACGGTCGGCGGCGGATTGGCCTACCGGCAGCGGTAGCGAAGCGAGCACTCGTTGAGCTTCGTCCTGGCCAACGAATACGTTCACATCGATATCGATGGTGCCCCGAGCACGCTCGGTGCAGAACGCCAACGCCAACGCTCCACCGAAGGCATACGGGAGGCGTTGGGCTTCGAGAGCCGAACTGATCACCAGGATCTTGTCGACGATCGATGTCATGCCGGTCGAAAGGGGGGGCACACCAGTGTGGACGCCTGTCGTGCAGGAAATTGCTCGGCCAGCTCCAGAACGGCGATCAGCTCCTCCCCGCGCGGCATCACCTCGAAATCCGATGGGCTCCCGAGAAGGGTCACCTCGAGCGAGCACCCTGCAGCCGCTATGACCCGCGAGAGCACGGCGGTCGTCGGATCCACCCGGCCGTTCTCGTAGGCAGAGAGCGTGGCGTGAGAGGTTTCGGCCCGAGCGGCAAGAGCTCGGAGGCTCAGCTTCGACCGTCGCCTGGCTGATCGGATCATGAGTCCTGCATCCATGTACAGATGGTATCAGTTTCGATACCATCAGTACATGGATAAACGGTTCAACGCCCGCCATGACGCCGACTCGGGCTGGAACGGTGCCAGACAGGTGGTGCCACCGGTGAGCGGTGCGGGGATTGATGGAAGGGCGTGTCCTGACAACAGGGATCGGGCCCTCCTGCCGGTCATGGCAACTGACGAGAGTGGGTGAACGTCGTGCCCACCTCTTCTGACACGTGGGTGATCCCGGAGTTGGGCCTGCTCCGTTGCGACGCGAGGTCCCTGGAGGCCTTGACACCCGAAAGAGAGGGAGTAGGGTCGAAGTCGGGCGGGAGACCGTCAGGTCGCGGCCAAGCAGAGACCGGGCTGCGATTGACTGGCGGGCGAACGGAGTTGCCATGGGAAGACGCGCTTTGTTGCCAGCGTCGATGCTTTGTCTGGCGTTCCCGACGATCGTGCTCGGAGCGGTCGCACTCCCGTCGGCCACGAGCCAAGCCGGCGCCACCAGCCCTACCTCCACCGCAGTCTTGGCGTGGGGAGACAACTCGACGGGTGAACTGGGCAACGGATCGGTCGGCGGCACCAGCGATGTGCCAGCCGCCGTGCTGCTCCCATCGGGCGTCACCCCGACCGCGATCGCTGCCGGCGGTGGAGGCGGTGGCGGCGATACGGAACCCTCGCAGAACGCTACCTATGCCCTCGGATCGGATGGGACGGTGTATGCCTGGGGGGACAACTCGAACGGAGCACTCGGAAACGGAAGCACGGTTGCCAACAGCGGCACGCCGGTGGTGGTGTCGCTGCCCACAGGGGTGACCGCTTCAGCCATCGGTGCAGCGCAAGGGACAGGCTATGCAATCGGTTCAGACAGGAAGCTGTACGCCTGGGGGGACAACAATCTCGGCAAACTGGGTGACGGCAGCACGGCAACCGACAGTTTCACTCCCGTCGTCGTGTCACTTCCCTCGGGCGTGACGCCGACAGCGGTCGCAGGTGGCTACCAGTCCGCCTACGCACTCGGCTCGGACGGGAGGGTGTACGCCTGGGGCGACAACTTCTACGGCGAGCTCGGCAACGGCAGCACGACGAACAGCACCACCCCAGTGCCGGTCTCCCTCCCCGTCGGCGTCACGGCGACCGCCATCGCCGGAGGGGGCGGAACTGGGTTCTCCATCGGCTCGGACGGAAACCTCTATGGCTGGGGGTACAACGCCAACGGCGGACTGGGCGACAACAGCACTTCGAACAGCGATACCCCCGTCGTGGTGGAGCTTCCCTCGGGGGTGACGCCAAAGGCGATCACGGCCGGAGGAGGGTTTGCCCACGCCATCGGTTCGGACGGGAATCTCTATGGCTGGGGCTTGAACAGCACCGCCGGCCAGGTCGGGGTCGGTGGCGTCGATAGAGACACACCGGTGGTGGTCCCACTTGCGCCTGGCGTGAGGCCGACGGCCATCGCCGACAACATCCATACGGGCTATGCCGTCGGTTCGGACGCAAAGGTCTACGCCTGGGGCTATGGCCTGGCCGGAGAGCTCGGAAACGGAACGAACAGCAACTACTCCCTGCCCGTGGTTGTCTCCATCCCGGCTGGGAGCACGCCCGAAGGCCTCGGCGCAGAGCCAGGCGCCCTGGCAGGCTACGTCCTGGTGAGTGAGCCGGGTGTGGCCGGCACCATCACCATCACCACAACAACCCTGCCGCCGGGGACCGTCGGCCAGCCATACTCCTTCCAGCTCCAGTCGACCGGCGGCATCCCGCCGTACACCTGGAACAAGTACAACCCTGTCGGGAACGGCGTACTGCCCCGCGGGCTATCGCTCTCCAGAACTGGGCTGATCTCGGGGGTGCCGAAACGGCTGGGCAGTTTCACCTTCACCGTCAAGTGTCTCGACTCGAGCCACTCACACAAGCTCCAGGCGGTGGCCACATTCACGCTCACCATCAGTCAATAGCGCCGCCTTGAGTTCCCATGGCCCGATCTGACTCCAGTCCATAGGTTCAACTGCCTGGCTCTCTCGACTCTTGGTCGGCTGGGCCGGTACGGGCTTACCGACAGGCAGTCGACGCGCTCTCGCCGACACACGGGTCCTTGGTCGGCCCGACCTGTTCCTTCAGGACCATGCCGACCAGTCCCCCTCTGGATCTGTGGTTTGCCCTACCTCGATCAGATAGCCGTCAGGATCGCGGATGTAGCAACGGATCTCGTACTGGTGTTGTTTGGGCGGCGTCAGGAATTGGGCGCCCCGGGCACTCCACTCGGCGTAGACCGCGTGGATGTCCGCGACCCGGATATTGAGGAAGCTGCTGACCCGATCGGGGTCGCGTGGCGTCTCCAGGGTGACCGTGGGCTTGTCATCGGTCGGACCACCGCCCACGTTGATGATGATCCAGCTGTTGGCCAGCGCCACATAGGTCACCTCTCCTGAGAAGACCACCTTGCCGCCGAGTACGTCGGTGTAGAAGCGTCGAGAACGATCGACGTCGTCCGAGACAATGAAGTGGGCGAGCAGAATCCCCTCTGCCGGCGGTTCGAATTCGGCCATACGACACCTCCACTGGTTTGGAACCGAGGCCCGCCTTACGACAGGGCCTGCGGCCGATTCTTGGATGATTCCAAATTGCGCGCTGCAGTGGCCACCCCCGTACGCCCTATCCCAACGGGAGGCACCGATACGCTCGCATTGTCCTCCACGTAAAATCGCCAATCAAGGTCTTGACCCGCAGAAACCCCGACTCGAGGACCCCTGACGTACGGAAGCACAACCTGATCATCGAGGATGCGGACCTTGCCCACGACAAGGTCCGTACCGTTGTCTGACCTACTCAGACCGAATGACTTGGAGAGCCGCCCGGGCCCGCTACACAGTCGATGGTCTGGTCCTTTGGGATCACCTCGGTTGGCCCTCATCACTTCGACCCCGGCGAGCGGCTCCAGCGCTCGAAAAAGCACTCCGGACCCGACTCCAACCGGCTGACACACCACATTCGACAGGTAGTTGACGCCGTAGGCGAGGTACACCTCGAGGTGCCCGGGTGGGCCGAACAGTGTCGCATTGCCTTTGCGGGGTCCTGAGAAGCCATGGCTCGCCGGCTCCTTTTCATCGTAGGCCTCGACCTCGACGATACGGCCACGTAGGGGTCCATACGAAAAGATCTTGCCGATGAGACTCGCGGCGACCAACGGAGCGGGCCGCTCGTAAAACGACCGCTTGAGTGTTTGGGTCTGGGCTCCCATGGATCCTCCCTCCGATTTCCGGCCACACCCGGCGGACACCGGCAACCGCACTCGCGAAATGACGATGGATTGATCCTGACCGCAATGCCCCGCCCGAACCTCGTTGATGACCACCCACGACAGACAGGCGCCTCCGTCCTGGAATAGATTCCAATGTAGCGACCAGACGGAGTAGCTGTGATGTGACTGGATATGCCGCTGACGATGACCGCTACAGGTCCATGACATACCGGCGCTGCGGGAGCAGTGGTCTTCAATTGCCAGCTGTCTCACTTGGATTGTGGCAGAACTTCGGCGATGACCGGCCGATCGATACACAGAGGGCCATTCTGCGCAGGGCCTTTGACATGGGCATCACCCATTTCGACTTGGCCAACAACTACGGACCCCCATACGGCAGCGCCGAGACCAACTTCGGTCGAATCCTGCGCGACGACTTCACCAACTATCGCGACGAACTGATCATCTCCACCAAGGCAGGTTGGGACATGTGGCCCGGTCCCTACGGCGACCTCGGCTCTCGCAAGTACCTCTTGGCCAGCCTCGACCAGAGCTTGAAGCGCCTCGGCCTTGACTACGTCGACATCTTCTACCACCACCACTTTGATCCTGACACCCCACTCGAGGAGACCCTCGGCGCCCTTCACTCTGCCGTCACTTCTGGCAGGGCCCTCTACGTCGGCGTCTCCTCGTACTCCGACAGGCGTACCGCCGAAGCAGTCGCCATCCTGCGCCGACTCGGCACTCCATTGCTCATCCATCAACCTTCGTATTCCATGTTCAACCGATGGATCGAAGACCGTCTCCTTGACACTATCGATGCTGACGGTGTCGGGTGTATTGCATTCTCCGTACTGGCACAGCGCTTACTGACCAATCGCTATCTCCATGGAATCCCTCCGGGGTCCCGGGCCTCGCTAGGCGGCTCATTCACATCTGACATGATCAACGATGACAACCTCGACCGTATCCGGGCCCTCAACAACATCGCCGTGGGCCGGGGTCAATCACTGGCTCAGATGGCCATCGCATGGGCCCTCCGCGATCCCCGAATCACCTCAGTCCTGATTGGAGCGAGCAGCGTGGCTCAACTCGAGCAGAACGTTGCCGCCCTCAAGAGTCTCCGGTTCACCGCCGATGAGCTCACGAACATCGATGCCTACGCTGTCGAAAGCGGCATCGACCTGTGGCGTATCCCAGCCACGGCCTGAGCGACAACGTTCAGCTCCGCGGTGAGCTTGGCTGAGGTAGGTGGGAGAAGGGCGGGGGCGAACGCGAAGCTGGGCAACCACGCCTCTTATCGGGTCAGCCCTCAGATGGCGCACGAGCCCTCCGCTCGCGCACTCCATTCGGTTCGCTCAGCCACAACATTGAGGATCACGATTGACTGCAACCCAGCATCTGATTGGTGGCTGCAGGGTGCTACTTGGCGTAGAAGAAGGGCCTGTCGCAGCGGAACCCGTGGGTTGGTCCGTTGATCGGCGGATCCTGGTAACGCTGGAACTTGCCGCTACTAACCCGGGCGATGATGTAGCAATTGCTCGGGACTTTGGCGGCCGGATTGACGTCACCCACCAGACCCCCGCCTGTGAACGAAGTGATCTTCCGGAGCTGTTGGAGCAGAGACCCGCGGCTCGGCGTGGTGCCAGCTGCCCTGAGCGCCTGCGTGAACAGCTCGCCGGAGAGCCATCCGTACAAGGTGTAGAGGTCAGCTTTGAACCCGGGACTCACAACCTGGACCCAATGCAGGAAGGTCTTGTCTGCCGGGAGTGCCGTGGCATCCTCCCCGAGGTACAGGGCCGTGTCCTGATCGAGCCAAATGCCCTTGGCGTTCTTCGCACCCCCAGAACTCGGCACGAATGCTTCGCTATACCCCCCCGTTCCGAGGACCACCACGGGATGGAAGTTCTGCTGGTTGAGGTCCTGGATTACCGCACCCGCATAGTTCTGGGGCAGTTGTTCCAGGAAGAGAATTCGTACCCCTGCGTTCTTCATGGCCACGACCGTCTGGGTGAAATCCGTTGACGTAACGACATAGGTCGGCTGCGCGATGACCTTGTAACCGAGCGATGCCATTGCCTGTTTCTCTGCGGTCCATGTCTTTTGCGCTGAAGGCAGGCTGGACAGGATTGCGCCGGTCTTGCCGATCGCAGACGGATACAGCTTCTTGAAATAGGCAAGGCCACCAAGCTGCCAGCCGAAGCGGACGGGTGAGGCGCTAAAGGTGTTGGAAAGATCGCTGGCCGATTGGCTCAACGCGACCGAGACGTTCGACACATCGGGATTGGCGGCAAGGACCGGCGCCCCGAAACTGTCCTCGAGCGAGAAGCTCCCCACTAGAGCAAAATCGCTCTCGACCGCTGACCGTGTCTCGTCCTTGTTCGGACCTCCCTGGAATTGGTCGTTCTCTGCGTCCACGATGACCTTGCGCCCATCGACACCGCCCAGAGAGTTGACATAGGCGGCGTACGCCTCAGTCCCCACCTTTGCACCGGTGAATAGTCCGGACGATTGCGTAGAGATATTGCCCACCGTGACGCTCTTCGCAGTGACGCCCGTGTGGTTTTTGAATGCCGCCGCCGGAATGGCAGGGAAACCAGAGCCCGCGGGGGCAGCGCTGGCCGGTGCGCTCAGCATCAATGAGCATGTACCGAGCACGACAACCAGGGCGACCGACCCCGCCGTCCGTGCTCGGGGACGAACGGCGCGCAGTCCTCCTACAACACTGATCATCATGTTCCGATGCAAGCCCATCGTCCCCCCATCCCGACGCCGAATCCGCCCAGACCCACCGTCCCGAATCGGGATGCATCTGACGCACCGTCACATTGCCATGGTGTTTTACAGGTGTCAATCTAGAAAAGCCGTGTCAACCGGCATCAGCAACACCCGGCGACCCGAATGCAAGGGGAGACCATGACCAGCGATGTGTGGCTACACCATCTCGGCTCCCGCACCAACTCGTCATGACGCGTATCGAGGACGTCCCGGTTCTGTTGATCCGGCCCCGTCAATCACTGTCCGAGCGGCAATCGTTGACGGTTTCCGCTCTGCTGAATGCAGGGCAGGCCGAGCTGGGTGACGTCGGTTACGACAAGTTGACGATCCGGGCAGTGGCACAGCGGGCCGGCGTCACCCACACCACGGCATACAGCTATTTCACCTCGAAGGCGCATCTCATCTCTGAGCTCTACTGGCGGCAGATGCAATCGCTGCCGGCGCCCGAGACCGTGGCCACCGAGACCTTCGTGGGCCGGGTCCGGGCTGCTGTCGAGGCACCAGCCGTCATGCTCGCCGGTAACTCGGCGCTGGCCAGATCCATCTTCGCGTCGATCCTCTCCGACGAAGCTGACGTCCGACGGCTCCGAGGAGCGGTGGCAAGGGTGCTCATCGACCGGCTCCGGACCGCACTCGGGCCATTCGACGACCCCGACCTTGTCGACACGCTGTTCATGGCCTACAGCGGCGCAATGATGTTCGCGGGTACCGGCAACGAAGACTTTCTCAAAGTTGTTCAACGCATGGATACTGTGGCCCGACTGATCGACCCAGGCTGAGCGAGATCGATGGGACTGCGGGTCGTGCAGTGGGCAACGGGACCGGTTGGTCGTGAGGCGTTGCAGGCGATCATCGAGCACCCGGACCTCGAACTGGTCGGCGTGGTCGTCTACTCGCCGGAAAAGGACGGCGTTGACGCCGGTGATCTCTGTGGTCAGCCTCCGACCGGCATCAAAGCCACGAGGGACCCCGGATTAGCGCTGGCCGGCGGTGCCGATGCCGTCTGCTACACCCCTCGTATCCCAGACCTCGATGAGGTCTGCGGCCTGTTGGCGGGCGGAACGAATGTGGTGGCCACGCCGTTTCTCTTTTACCCGCCGGCCTATGGACCGTCCGTGGTGGACCCGCTGACCGACGCATGCCGTCGGGGAGGAACCTCGGTGCACGGGACCGGCATCAACCCAGGCTTCGTGGGCGACCTATTGGTGCTGGCATCCACGGGACTCCTGCGATCACTCGACCACGTTGAAGTCCACGAGGTGGGGAACTGGTCCCTGCTGGAGTCCCGGGCCATGGTGTTCGAGAATGCCCGGTTCGGATCCTCCCCCGAGGCGGCCACACTTGCCTCCAATCCCTATGCCCAAACGATGAGCGGGTACTTCAAGGAGTCCATCTACATGGTGGCGGCGGGCCTGGGGGTGGAGCTCGACCGGTGCACGGAATCCCAGGACCTCCTGGTGGCCGATGGACCAATCGACATTCTGTCGGGCACCGTGGCGGCCGGCACGGTCAGCGGACAGCATTTCCGTTGGACGGGAGTCGCCGCCGGCCGGGATCTGCTCTCGATCGACGCCTGGTGGTGGGTCGGCGACACCCGGCCGAAGAGCTACCCCTCCCGACGACCCGATGGTTGGTCCATCGATATCGAGGGGTCGCCGTCGATACGCCTGAGCATGCTGGCATTGGGGAGCCTGGATCCCGCTAGTCCGTTGCCGATCAAGGCACACGTGGACGCCGCCTCGGTGGCCACGGCGATGCACGCTGTCAATTCGATCCCGGTGGTCTGTGCAGCAGAACCAGGCATTCGGACCGTTCTCGACCTTCCGCTCATCACCGGTCGAGGACTCCGCATCTCACCAGCTATACCGAGCGGATCGACCAGGAACAACGAGCAATGATCATCGACCAGGGTCCTCACGGGGGGAGCCGGCAGGAATTGGTGCTCCCGACTCCCAAATGATCGCTGGCGGTCCACCTGATCGATCAGGCGGCGGATGCAACGGGTACAGGGTTCGAGAGCGACTCGATCGAAGCCATCTGCACGGGAATCCATCTGGAGATTGGCGACCGGGTGCCCGCGATTCTCCATCGCCACATCGTCCCCGCGTCTACTGATTCAGCTGGCGGCTGGCGCCCATCTCAGCGGTGGTCAGCTCAGATCCTCTGTGTCAGCACCCTTCCGTTGTCACTCATGACGATCCGGATCTCCTCGTCGGTGAAGCCCTGGGAGGCCAAATCGTCGGCGAACGATCTCGGTTCGGCCAGCCCTTCAGCATGCGGCCAGTCGGAACCGAACAGCATGTGATCGACGCCGATGGCTGCCTTGACGCCGGCTAGGTCGTCCTCGTAGTAGGGAGCGACCCACACATGATCCTGGAGCGCCTCGATCGGGTCGGAGGCAAACCCCATGGGCATCTGGCCGCGGACCTTCTTGAGCTTCTTGACCAGCGTGAGCACCCAGTCCGATCCGGACTCGATGCTCGCGACGCGAACCCTGGGGAAGCGGTCGAAGATCCCCTGGCAGACCAGCGCCGCCATCGTCTCGTACGGCGGTCGGTCCGAGCTGAGGACGATGCGCAACGGGCTGTAGTTGAACGCCCGGAATTCTCCCGAGGGTTCCCAATCGTTGACATAGCGCTCATAGCCAGCGTCTCCAGAGTGAATTCCGACGGTGACCCCCGCCTCGTTCACCCGGGCCCAGAATGGATCGAACCGGTGATCACCCGGAGAGGTGAGTCCAGTTGGGGTATGAGCAGGACCACCCTTGATAGAGACGATACGGGCGTCCTTGGACAGCACCTCTTCAAGCTCTGCTACGGCGGCGTCGACATCGACGAGCGGGATCATCGGGGCGGCGAAGATGCGCTCTTGATAGGCGTATCCCCAGTCCTCGTCCAGCCAGCGATTGAAGGCGTGGAAGGCAGCAACGGCGGCCTCGGGGTCGTGGGCCAGGGCCTCTTCCATGCCAACGGCCAGGGTTGGGAAGAGGAAGCACCCATCGATGCCCTGGGCCTCCATGACCTTCAGGCGAGCATCCCGGTCGCGGTACTCGGGTCGGATCGGTTCGAGGTCACCGAACAGCGCCCCGATGTCCTTCGATTCTGGGTTGCGACCGCGAAAATACTCGTCGAGGCTGCCCGGCTTGGCCACGGGGTCAAAGGTGGGATTGGGGATGAATCGGTTGACCTTGCCCCCCACGAGCAGACGCTGGCGTCCGTTGACCTCGGCCCATCGCATGGCCCGCCCGGCCATCTTCGGGTCGAGGTGCCTGGTGAACGCGTCGGTGGCCTCGTAGTAGTGGTTGTCGGCGTCAAAGGTCGTGAAATCGATCGTCATGCAGTCCCTCTTCGTGCTCCACGTGCTGATGGTGTCTGTCTAGCCGCCGGGCCACCTGAAGAAAAGGCGCACCTTTCGCGGTCCACGATCACGGTGCTGTGGGCACAGCCGAGCTGTCGTAGACGACAGACGTCGATTTCCGGTGCTTACTTCGGCACCGAGTATCCGCCGTCGCACCGATAGCCGTGCGTCGCTCCGCTGATGGGGGGATCATCCGTTCGGACGAACTTTCCGTTGACGATCTTCGCAACCACGTAACAGGTGGAGGGCAGGCCGACTCCCGGGTTGGTGGGTGCGAGCAGCCCCGACGCATTGAACGAGGTGATCTTACGGAGTTGTTGCTGCACTGATCCCCGTGTGGGATTCTTTCCGGCTGCCTTCAACGCCTGCACGAAGAGTTGGGCGTTGGCCCAGCCGGCGAGTGTGTAGTAGTCCGCTTTGAATCCGGGCGAGACTTTCTGCACCCACTTCAAGAAGGCGGCGTCGGCAGGAATCAGGGATGCATCCTCGCCGAGGAACAGGGCATTGGGCATCTCCACATTGCTCCCGTCGGCCGCCGCTGGCCCTCCAGCTGAAGGGACAAGTTCAGTGCTGTATGCGGCTGTTCCGATGACGAGCTTCGGATGGAAGTTCTGCTGATTCAGTGCTTTGAGCAGTGCGCCTGCATAGTTCTGTGGAAGCTGATCGATGTAGACGAGTTGGACACCCGTGTTTCGCATCGTGATGACGTTCTGGGTGAAATCCTGTTGGGTCACGGGCACAGTGGCGAAGTAGGGGATCTTGTAACCGGCATGTTGCAGGACCAATTTCTCCTTTTTCCAGATCGCGAGGGCCGATCCGTACGTCGAAGCCAGCACCCCGGTGTGCTTCACCTGCTGGGGGTACTTCTTCGCGAAATAGTTGGCCGGTCCCGTGGGCCAGCCCTTTCCGGTGGGATTGGCGCTGAAGGAGTTGGGGAGCTGGGCAAGGCTCGGATCGAGGGTGGTCGAGACGTCCGGGAAGTCGGGATTCTGGGCGATTACGGTCTCACCGAAGCTGTCCTCGAGAGAGAAGCTGCCGACCATGGCGAAATCGTTCTGAACCGAGCTCTGGGTCAACTGTTTGTTCTTCGCACCCGTGAACCCGTCGTCTTGACCATCCACGATCAGCTTCCGACCGTTGATGCCGCCGTTTGAGTTGACGTAGGCCGCGTAGGCCTTAGACCCCACAATCGAGCCAGTGAACAGACCCAACGCCTCGGTGGACACGTTTCCGACCGTCACTGTCGACGCGGTGATTCCGGGCGAGGACTTGAAGGCTGATGACGGGATCGGGGAGCGACCCGACGAACTCGTCGCCGCCTGGGCGCTTGGCCCAACCACCAACGCTCCCGCCAGCGCGGTGAGCGCGACGAGCGCGACGGCAACACTGCGACCCGGCGAACTCCCGGAATATGTGGATCTCATGCCTTCCCCCTGGTTCTGGCGCCGCCGAACGGTCAGCCCCTCCTGCTCACCACTCTGTCCCCCGACAGCGCGCTGCGTGTAGGTTTGCACGTTTCTGGTCGGGCGTACAGGCCCCCCCGTGAATGCCTGAGCATCCCTCCCATCGCGGTGGCCGGAAGCCCTCCCTACCTGATCGCCCCAAACGGCAACTGGCCTGGCCGGTGGGGCCACCGTCCCAGGTAGGCAGATCATCCCGGCAGAACAACCGGCCTCGACCAAGGCGCCCGCCCGATTCGTGGCGGCTCTCACGCTCGCCCGAACCTGTTCCCGGTATACAACGGCCCGATGGTGGGTATGGGCCGTGTTGCGAGTAGAGGAGGAGATGCCCGTGGATCTCGACCTGTTGGATCTCTATCAACAAGCGAGCGATTGGACGCTGGCCAAAGTGGCCGGCGCTGCCACGATGGGCAGTGCCCCGACCACCTGCCCCGGTTGGAATGTAAGCACCCTGATGAGCCATGTGCTCGAGACGCAACGCTACTTTGTGGCCGCGGCGGGAGGGCGTGACGATGCCACCCCGCCCTCGCCCACACCTCCCGATCTCGTCACCAAGGATCCCGTCGCCGATCTCAGCCAGCTGAGCGCGCAGATGTTACGCGTATTTGGACAACCTGGAGTCCTCGACAAGACGGGCTCACTTCTGGGTATCGCATTCAGTGACCAGTTACTTCACGGCTGGGATCTGGCCACATCGACTGGCCAGGACCCCACGATGCCCGAGGGTCTGGCTAACGCGGCGTACCAGGTCATTCACGGCCGCTTTACCGAGGAGCAGCGGATAGGGGTGTTCAAGCCGGAGATTCCTGTTCCTCCCGGCTCGTCCGCCGAAGACAAGCTCCTTGCCTATACCGGACGCGATCCTGCGACGATCGGACCGACGACTGCGTGACGCGCGGCAAGTGTCGGGAGGTGCTCCGTGTGAGTACGGCCGCACCAGGCAAGGCCCGGTTGCTAGGGTCACCGAGTGACCGACGAATCCCTCCGTAGCCCCTTCTATGAAGCTGCCTCCGCCATGGGCGGCACGTTCATGGAAGAAGGCGGGTGGTTCTGGGGCGACAGCTTCGGGGACGAGGCCGCCGAGTACCGAGCGGTGCGCGAGGACCTCGGGGTCTGGGACGTCTCCCCTCTCAACAAGTGGGAATTCCGGGGACCCGACGCGTTGGCCGCGGCCCAACGGGTCCACTCGAACAACATCCTCGGTCTGGCGGTCGGCCAGGTCCGCTACGGCGCATTCTGCGACGACGACGGCCTGATGATCGACGACGGTACCGTCTACCGGCTCGAGGACCGGGTCTGGGTTATGACCAACGGCTCTGACCATGAGGGCCATTTCGCGGAGGCCACCGGGGGCATGGCCGTGGAGGTCGAATCGATCACACCGTCGATGCCCCACCTCGGACTACAGGGCCCGAGGGCCCGTGAAGCTCTGGCCCCGCTGTGCGGAGCCGATATCTCAGGCCTCGGCTATTTCCGCTTCCTTCCGGAGCCGACCACGGTGGGCGGGGTCCCTTGCTTCGTCTCGCGCACGGGTTTCGGAGGGGAACTGGGCTACGAGCTGTTTTGCCGCCCAGAACACGCCGCCGACCTCTGGGAGGTGGTGGTAGCCCAGCTGGGAGCTCGACCCTATGGCGTGGCCATCGTCGAGGTGCTCCGCGTGGAGGCTGGCCTCGTGGTGCTCGAGTACGACTACAACCCCCACGAGATCACGCCCTACGACCTCTCCTTCGACGCCATGGTCGCCGTGGGCAAGGTCGACTTCATCGGCTGTGACGCGCTCGCCTCAGTAGGTCCGATGCCGCCCCGCCGGTTCAAGACGCTGCGTCTGGAAACCGACGAACTCCCCGACTATGGCGTCGGAGTCACCCGGGAGGGGGAGCCGGTGGGCACCCTAACCAGCCCGGCCTCCAGCCCGCGCTTTGGCCCCCTGGCCCTGGCCATTCTCGATACGGCCGTGGCCATCGACGGCCAGCGTCTCGAGGTCGACTGCGGCGACCGGACGATCGGCGCCACCGTTGCGCCCCTCGCCATCTACGACCCCGAGAAGCGGCGACCCCGAGCCTGACCGCGGTCAGGCGAGGACGCACCATGGGAGCGGGCTCGGAGCCGGCTCCGACCTGCCCCAGACCACCCCAAGCGATGGATCAGACCCTGAACAGACTGCCCGTGACCAACGCCAGGTGCCCGGACCGGTTGACACAGAACGATCCTGAGCCCCGGTCACCCACGTGGACAACCGTCGCTGCACTACCGGTGACAGCTGACACCACGTCGGTAGCGTCGAACTCCTTCGACCCGGCGGCACACACCCCTTGTCCAGAATTGGTGACGGCGCCCGAGAGCGAGATCGAGCCTGGATGCTTTCCGGCCCAGCTGATCGTCCCACCGGTTGCCAACAAGGTTCCGACAGCGTTCCCCTTGGCAAACGGAGTGCTGCATCCCTTGAAGTGAACGGTCCCGGCCAGTGAGCCAGTGACCCTGGCACACGTCACCGGAGACGATGCCCCCGCTGTTCCCGAACTCGCCACGATTCCGACCGCGGAAGCCGATATCGGAATCATCACTATTGCTGCTACCACCATTACCCGTCGCATTACTTCTCCCCCTTCATCGATTCGCCCCCGTAGCGATACTACGCACACCGGCAGTGCGGAAAATGTTAGGGAATTGTTAGAAGGCGGCGAGCCCACCGCGTCACCAAGCTCTCTCCTAATTTGCCTAATTTGGTCCGCTACATTGCTGACTGAGAGCGGATGATCGTCCGTTCGGATCGTTCCAGGATCAGTGAATTGGGGGAATCACGAGACGAATTCTGTTGACCGTTGCGGTGCTCGTCATTCCGATATCGGGACTGACATTGGGGATTGCCGACACCGCCGGAGCGACGGGATCCATCACGTGTTCCACCATCTCGGGAAACGCCTCGAGCACCATCACGCTGAGCGGGTGCACCGCAGTCAACACCGGTGGTGCCTCTACGCCGGCCAGTGCGGCCGCGTTGGCGGTGGGCGGAACCATCACCTGGGTGTCCGGCGGCAGCACGACGTTTGCCACGCCGACACTGGCGGCCGCTTCGGCGACGAAGTGCCCGGGCTACGTGAAGAAGGCGGCCACCAACCCGGCTGCGGAGAGCTTCACGGCTGTGGTGACCGCTGACACCGGGGACGGCGTCCTGGTCCCAGGCGCGGCAACAGGATCGGTCTGCATCGGGACGAACGGCACAATCAGCACGTTGAAGGCCTTGAAGTTCAAGTGGGCATCCAGCTCCATCACGTGAACTTCCCTCAGTGGGAACATATCCAGCACCACTACCGTCGGGGGCAATACAGGAGTGGGATCCCAGCCGCTGAATGCGGCCACGTTGGCGGTCGGTGGGACCATCACCTGGCTCTCTGGCGAGAGCACGACGATCGGGGCTCCGACGTTGGCGGCCGCCTCAGCGACGAAATGCCCGGGCTATGTCAAGAACGGCACTGCCAACGAAGGCTTTACCGCCACCGTGACCTCTGACACCGGCGATGGGCTCAAGCTTCCCGGGACGGCGAAGGGCACCGTGTGCCTCAGCGGGGATGGTCCGATCAGCGCCCTGAAGGCCTTCTCGGTGAAATAGCCGACGCCACAGACCCGGCGGTCCGTGACACTGGGACGCAGGTAAGCGTTGGAGGACAGCCGGTTCGGTGGCATCACTACTCACCCGGGGACGGGCCAATCGGTGTCGGCCAACTAACGGTTGGCCGACACGACTCCTCGAGGTAGCACGAGCGGTATGTCGTTATAGGTTGCGATACCCGGGGCGGCGGACACGACAGCGGGGATTGCATTGATGGGTGGAGCCGCCGTCATGATGTGTCCCAACACCATGAAGTCGGCCATGGTCTCGGCCTGAAAGTCGGGCGGGGGGAGGAATCCGATCTTGGCCGTCACGGTCGGTCGGCCATCGATCTGGATCACCCATCCGTCCTGATCGATCTGCCAATCGGGTTCGAGGGTCTGTCCCTTTCGCCACCGGACATTGAGCTCCACGATGACATCCTCTCCGAGAAGTCCCTTCCAACTGGCCGCCACGCCGGCAACGCAGCCGGCTGCGATGGTCCACGAACCCAGATCGAGATCGGCCGTCGTCTGGGCGTACTCGGCTTCACAGCGAACCTCGTCGAGCTCGATCCCGAGCGAGTCGGCAACCATCCGCACGGCTTCACCGAACACAGCCGTGCCTTCGGTCGTCATGGCCTGGAGTCCGGGGTAGTCGATGGGCTTGCCGAAGCCCACGGGGATCTCGGTTGCCGGGGAGTCGTAGAACGTCGTGTCGGCAGCCTCGTTGACCGTGATCTTGTCGACCCGATCGCAGATGGTCGCCGAGACAATGGCCAACAACTCAGCGAAGCCGGGGCTGATACCGGTGCCGAACATCGTCGAGCCCCCGATCCGGCAGGCCTCGGCAATGCGGTCGCGGCCGGCGCCAAGGTTGTGGCCGGTGATGAAGGCTGCCGTCGCCACGACATTCACGCCAGCCGACAGGATGCGGACCAGCTCCCCCACGTCAAGCCACATCGGGTTGTAGACCACGCAGTCCGGCTTGAGGGAGAGCAACGCGTCGACATCGTTGGTGGCCACGACACCCACCGCGTCGATCCCACACAGCTCCCCCACATCACGCCCGACCTTCTCCTCAGACCAGGCGTAGCACCCAACCAACTCGAGCGTGGGGTTTGCCACGATGGCCTGCACCGAGCTCTTGCCGACGTTTCCCGTTGTCCATTGGACCACCCGATAGGGCCGCGTGTTGTGCACTTGCTCAGCATAGGTCAGCGGCCGCCACCGCCCCCGTTTGCGAGCAGGGTCCGGGACCCTGGGAGCATGTCTCCCGGAACACTGAGCAGAGCGCTCGACCGCATCACCACCTGATCAGTGGGAGCTATCGAACGCCCTCGTCCACCGGCTCATTGGGTCGCTGGACCCCGCTGGTCGCGTCGAGGCAGCCCGGGCCTTCCCCAGAGCTCTCCGAACACCGAGTCGACTACTCCGTGCGCCGTGAACGGGCTGAGCGGAGGCGGCGCCTCATGCACCATCACCTCGTGGCCTTTGGTCCGGGTCACTGCCGCGCCACCCCTCAACCCTCAGAGCGGCGCCGAGCGGCGAGGTCCACGTCACCCACAGACAGGCGGTGGCCATGATCGCAACGCAGCTCCGCCCGGACCGGGCTTCCACACTCACGGTGCAGCAGCTCGACACCGGCCGGATCGAGCCACCGGTCTCCCCACTGCAGGAGGGCGACGAGCACGGGGAAGAAGTCCACCCCCTGGGTGGTCAACCGGTACTCGAGCCTGGTCCGCTTGCCCGGCTCTTGATACGGCTGGCGCTCCAGCAGCCCGACCTCCACGAGTTCCTTCAGGCGGGCTGCAGCCACTGGCTCGCTGACGCCCACCCGATGGGCGAAGTCGTCGAACCGGGTCGTGCCGTAGAAGGCCTCACGCATGAGCAGGAATGCCGAGCGGCTACCGACTACGTCCATGGCCTTGGCAATCGAGCAGCCCTCGGCCTCCCAACGGGAACGGGGCTCGAGGACTCCGGTCATTCGCACTGTGGATTCGGACATGCCCACAGTGTATCTGGCTTGACCTTCCCTTAGCCAGTCCCTATAGTGACTGGCTATGGTCACTCTAAGTCAGCGAACGAGGCCTGTCGGGGAGCCGAGGGCGGTCGCTCCTCGGCAGGTCCTCGTCATCGTGTGCGCGGGCGTGGTTCTCGCCAGCCTCGACCTGTTCATCGTGAATGTGGCATTGCCCCAGATCGGCCGGGACTTTGGCACCAAGAACCTGGCGCAGCTCTCCTGGGTCCTCAACGGATACGCCATCGTCTACGCATCGCTGCTCGTGTTCTTCGGACGGCTGGCTGATCGATACCGGCGGGATCGGGGGTTCCTCCTGGGTGTCGCGATCTTCACCGCGGCATCGGCGGCCTGTGCCGCCTCGACCAGCGTCGGGATGCTGGTCGCCTTCCGACTGGTTCAGGCGGCCGGCGCCGCCCTGCTGACACCCACCTCGCTCGGATTGGTGCTGGCGTCCTACGACTCCGAGCACCGCCAGGGAGCGGTTCGGGCCTGGACAGCAACCGGAGGGTTGGCGGCAGCACTCGGCCCCGTCATCGGCGGGCTGCTCGTCGCCGCCAGTTGGCGGTGGGTCTTCCTGATCAATGTTCCAGTGGGGATCGCCGCGCTCCTCTTCGGCTGGCGGCGGCTGCCCCACGTCCCCGGCCACCAGACCGAACGACCTGACCCGATCGGCGTGGTCCTGGCCACGGCGGGCGTGGGGCTCTTGACCTTCGGGATCGTCAAGGGCAGCGACTGGGGTTGGGGGTCCCCGACAATTCTGGGGATACTCGTCGGTGCGTTCCTGGTGATCGGCCTGTTCGTCATCCACTGCCTGACCAGTCGCAACCCGCTCGTCGAACCTGCACTCTTCCGTTCCCGGAGCTTCACCGGGGCGTCCATCGTCGCCATCATCTTCTCCGCCGCGTTCGGGGCGATGCTGCTCTCGATCGTCCTGTGGGAACAAGGGGTCTGGGGGTGGTCGGCACTACGCGCCGGGCTAGGCATCGCCCCCGGGCCCCTGATGGTGCCGCTCATGGCGTTCGTCGTTGTCCCGCCCCTCATCAAACGGTTCGGGCCCGCCCTGTCGATCGTCATCGGCAGCATCGCCTTTGGTGCCGGGGTGTCGTGGTGGGCGCTGGCCGTCGAGCTCCAGCCGAACTACTGGGCGGGCGTCTTCGGCGGCATGATCCTCACTGGCATCGGCGTCGGTCTGACGCTCCCGACCATGATGGGTACGGCATCGTCATCGCTCCCACCGCAATCGTTCGCCACTGGGTCCGCCGTGGTCAACATGCTCCGACAGACCGGGTTGGCTCTCGGCGTGGCCGTCCTGGTCGCGGTGCTCGGAACGACCACTCGACACGGAGTACCAGAGCTCGAGGTGTTCCGGCGCGGTTGGTGGGTCACCGCTGTGATTGCGTTCGCCGGCGTCATCCCGGCGGTCACCCTCCTGCGCCGCCCACACAGCGCCCCGCCCACTACGGCAACGGCCCCATCCGACATGGGGCTGCTAACCGCATCACGTTCGACCCAGACAGATCAGGCGTTGAGTCTCCACCACCACCGACTGAAGGAGCCCCCATGGATATCGCAGGATCAACCGCACTCGTCACCGGTGCCAACCGGGGCCTTGGCCGACACTTGGCCCGGGAACTGCTCGCACGAGGTGCGACGGTCTACGCCGGCGCTCGCAATCCCGATAGCGTCGATCTGCTCGGTGCCAAGGTGCTCACACTAGACATCACCGATCCGGAGGCAGTGGAGGCCGCCGCCGAGGCCGCCTCCCATGCCACGCTGTTGATCAACAATGCCGGTTCAGCCACCGGTTCGGACCTCCTCACCGGTGACCTGGACAGCATCCGCGTCGAGATCGATACCCACTTCTTCGGCACGCTCCTAATGACACGGGCCTTCGCCCCCCGGATGGCGGCCAACGGTGGCGGATCCATACTCAACATCCTGTCGGCACTGTCCTGGGTCAGCTTCCCCGCGGTGGGGGCCTACTGTGCGGCAAAGTCCGCAGAATGGTCAATGACGAACGCACTTCGCGTCCAACTGGCGGAACAGAACATCCGGGTTGCTGGACTGCACGTCGGGTACATGGACACCGACATGGCTGCGTCAGTGACCGCGCCGAAGGCAGACCCGGCACAGATCGCCAAGCTCGCCGTCGACGGCCTCGAGTCCGACCAGTACGAGATCGTCGCCGACGACACCAGTCGCCACGTCCTCGGAGGTCTGTCGGGAGGCGTTGCCACGCTCTATCCACAGCTGTAGCGCCGGTTCGATGGCCCGGGGGCAGCAAGGTGGCGGTCTGGATTCAGACGACCGGTGGCGAACCGAGCGTCGACAACCCCCATGGCCGGGGCCCTGCGGGCAAGCCATGAGACAGGCCGTGATTAATGTGACACCATCGGTCTGCGGCGGCGGCTGCGAGAGGCGGAGTCGGCCCGAGCGGGAGGAAACATGCAATTTATGACCACCTGGACAATTCGTGACGACATCGGTGATGCCGATGCCCGGATCGCCGCAGGAAAACGAGTCCTCGACTCCTTCGGACGATGGTCAGTTCCGGAAGGCGAGACCATGATCGCCCTCGTGGCGAGGGCGGACGGGAACGGGGGGTACGCCATCAGTGACTCGACCGATGTGACGGCACTCGCCGATGCGGCAGCCAAGTTCAGTGCCTGGTACACGTGGGAGATCGTGCCGGTGATGGATCTGACTGACACCAAGACCCTCGAGTTCTTGCTCAACGCCTCCACATTCCACGACTGACCAGATCCGGAGCGACGAAACGGACACCTCCGAACGCTCGCCTTGGGGCTCGGGCCCTCAATGTGGCGGCAGCTGGAAGGCCACCAGTTGACCACTCGATCCTACTGAACCAGTCGGGACCACGATGAGGTTTCCGGCCACGGCCAGCCACCCGCTGATGGCGCTTCCGACCTGGTGCGTCCAGAGGATCTTGCCGGTCCGGCGGTCAAGGATTACGACGGCACCTTGATAGGTCGCCGTGATGACCAGGTTGTTGACCACGGTGGCACCGCCCGTCGGGTCCCCAGGGATGGATGTGTCCCAAAGGTGGCGACCGGTGGCCGCATCGATGGCCACGACCTCCCCGGGCATCGTGCCGATCTTGCCGCCGAAGTAGGCGGTCTTGTCCGGGGACAGAGTGGAAGGTGCGTTGAGGGTGGCGACGTACACATCGCCGCCGGCCGATGCCGGAGGCGTGAGGACGCCGCCGAAGGTTCCCGGCAGAATCGGCGTGGGGCCCGCCAGAGACGTCAGTGAATGGTTCTGCTGCGCTCCGACAGAGGTCTCCCAGAGGAGCCGACCGGTCGAGGGGTTCATTCCTAGGACCTGGCCTCCCTTCCCGGTACCCACCACCACCTGATGAGTCGGGCCAGCGTTCACCGAGACCAGCAGGGAGTGCACGAAATCCTGGTCGAAGAGATCGTGGGCCACGGCCTGGTGGTACCAGAGCAACCGACCCGTCGTCAGACTGAGGGCCACGGTCGAGTCCGTGTAGAGATTTCGCCCCGGTCGGCTCGACCCGTTCGGATATTGCGTGGTTCCTGGGAACGGGGCGGGGTTGGCAGTTCCCAGGTAGACGACCCCCGTCGTCGTGTCGATGGCCGGCGGATACCAGGCACCGCCGCCCGAGTTGACGGAGGGATTGCCCCACAGGTCCTTGGACGCAACCGTGTCGAAAGACCAATCCACCCGCCCGGTTGCTGCGTCGACGGCAAAGAGGTAGCCGCGGTCGCCACCCTGGTACTGGACGGCCGCACTGACGGGAACCGTGGCGATGAGGACGCGGTCACCAACGACCGTCGGCTGCATGTCGACTCCCGCAGTGGCCGTGGTGGTCAGGCGAGTCGTCCACAGCAACCGGCCCGATCCGGCATCGAGGGCCTCCACCCCATCCGAGGTCGCGGCAAAGACCCTCGCACCGCTGAGTGCTACGCCCTCCGGGCCGACGGTGAACCCGGTGGCAGCGGACTGCCACAGGGTCTGGCCGGTAGCTCGGTCGACGGCGATGACCACCCCGTGGTCGTCCTCGGCGTAGACGGTGGTGCCAACTACGACAACCGCGGTGGTGAGCGCACCCGGCGTGGCCGCGCTCCAGATCACCCCCAGCCTGCCCACCGTTGAGGCCCGGATGGGGGACCGGCCGGCGTCTCGAGAATTGGCATAGTCATGGCCCGGAAGTGGCCAATCGCTGGTGGCGCCGCTCGCGGCCGCGCTCTGCGCGGGACGGTTGCCAGCCGCCGTGGCCATGTGGGCCCCACAGGTGGCGGCCACGGCCGCCACAACTCCAATGGCCACAACCCGGAGAGTCAGTCGCCGTCTCATCGGTCCGACGGTACGACGTTTGCGCTTCTCGCGCTGACAAGCGGCTCATCGCCCTTGATGGCGGGGCGATCTCGTGCGGCTCCCTCACGCCGGGAGCACAGACGTCGTTGGCCGTGTGCGGTCGTTCGTGGAAGGGTGATCGGCTGTGGAGTCACGGCTGAGACGAAAGCTGGCATCGGCAGGCGAGCCGCCGGGGACCTGGTGGGCCCCTCGTGCCCGCGGTTGGTGGATCGCGGTGCTCTTCGCTGTGGGCTCCCTGCTATTTGCGCTCGGTGCGCTCCCCCTCTACTCCCACGGGGTAGGCACCCGGGCTGATTCGGTCACCTTTTTCATAGGTTCCATCTTCTTCACCGCCGCCGCGGCGCTGCAGTACCGGGAGTCGGTCGATGCAGGAGGGGACGGTCACTCTGGGTCCGGGCGGAAGTTCTTCGTCCTTCGGCCGCACCAGATCGACTGGTGGGCCTCATCAGTCCAATTGGTCGGAACCGTCTATTTCAACGTCAGTACCGGGAATGCCGCACGAATTAATCTCACGACCGAGGCCGCCCACCAACACGTCTGGCGACCTGATGCCATCGGATCGGTCTGCTTCCTGGTCGCCAGCGCGTTGGCCTGGTTCGAAATCGACCACCGATGGTTCGAGTGGGCGCCGCAGAGCCTTTCGTGGCGGATCACCGCATTGAATCTTGCGGGATCGGTTGCGTTCGGAGTCTCCGCGGTCGCCGGGTACATCATTCCATCGACCGGTGAGGTCCGGAACGCGCAGCTGTCCAATCTCGGCACCTTCGTGGGCGCCCTTGGCTTTCTGGTCGGAGCGGTGTTGCTCCTGCCCGAGCGGACGCAGTCACTGACTGCCCGCTCGTGAGCGGCCCGCAACCAGTTCCTGGCACGCCTACCGACGAGGGCGGCAGGTCATGGTACGCAACCCGGGGCCGTGACCGCGGCGGTTCATCACCAGGAGACCTCGGTGCTCTCCCCGCGACAGGGGACCGTGCGGAGCAGGGTCGGGCGCCCCAGTGATTAGGAGCGGAGTACGACGCCGGGCCTCTGACCGAGCACTGCGGCCACCGGTGCGCCGTCACGCCGGATGGGCACGCCGTTCACCAGGGTGTGGGTCATTCCCACCGGCTCGTCAGCGGTCAAGCGCTCGCCTCCCGCCGGGAAATCGACCACCCGGCGGATGGGCCCAGGTGCCACCGTCTTCGGATCGAACACCACGAGGTCGGCAGCCTTCCCCACCTCCAGTGACCCCCGATCACTGAACCCGTAGACCCGGGCCGGCTCGGCAGTCAGCTTGTGGATGGCATGTTCCAGGCTCATGACCTCGCGCTCCCGGACCCAATTCCCCAAGAGGTCGGTGGCAAAGCAGGCATCACACAGCTGGCTCACGTGGGCACCGGAGTCGGCCAGTCCCAAGAGCACATCGTCCCTCGGCAACAGATAGCCGATCCCTTCGGTGTTGTCATTGGCCAGGACCGACCAGAAACGGGTGCCGAGGTCGTCGGCCAAAGACACATCGAGCAGCACGTCGAGCGGAGTGGTGCCCTGGTCGTCGGCCAGGTCGACCACCCGCCGATCGATCAGGTCCGGCCTGGTGGCCGACTCGGCCACGATCAGGGACGCCGCATTGAACAGGCTGAAGCCACCCGACGTCAGTTGCTCCTGGGTGGTCGCCCGCCAGGCGGGGTCGCGGTAGGCCGCCTTTCGGTCCTCGGTCGGAGCATCCATCAGCGCAGCAAAATTGGGAAACGTGTTGAGCGAGAAGGGCTCAGCCATGTTCATCTGGAACACCAGGGGTCGACAGGAGACCTGGGGCCATACGTCCACTCCTGAGGCCCGGGCCGCCGCGTGCTCATCCATTACGTGCTCGTGGTAGTCAGACCCGGAGAAAGTGAGCAGCGCCGTCCACGTGAAGGGTCGACCGATCCTTCGCTGAAGCTCGAACAACTCGGCGTGCGACATGACACCACCGGGCAAGAGGGCGGCCACACCACGGCTGCGGTTTCGCAGCGGCTCCAGCAGTGCGGCCAGCTCCACCAGGTCGCCGACCCTCGACGGTACCGGCCGGCCGTGATCGCCGTTGTGGGTGGGGGACCAACTCGATGCGAAGCCGATGGCACCGGCGTCGAGTGCTTCATCGACGACGCGCACCATTTCGGCCAGTTCGGCGTCGGTCGCGGCCCGCTCGTAGGCATCGGGGCCCATGGCGAACAACCGGACCGCGGTGTGGCCGACGTAACAGCTGTAGTTCAACGACACCCCGCGGCGCTCGACCGCGTCGAGATACTGAGGAAAGCTCCCGAAGTCGTCCCAGGGGACGCCGGCCATAAGCGTGTCGAAGCTCATGTCCTCGACGTGTTGGAGGGTGCGAACCAGCATCTCCACCCCGTCGGGGCGGTTGGGCGCGATCGAGAACCCGCAATTGCCGGCGACGACCGTGGTGACGCCGTGGAAGGACGAGGGGCTGAGGTCGGGGTCCCAGAACACCTGGGCGTCATAGTGGGTGTGGATATCGATGAATCCCGGTGCGACGACCTGTCCGGACGCGTCGAGTTCGGTGTCTCCCGACAGCCCCTCACCGATGGCGACGACGATGCCGTCCCGGACCGCCACATCGGCGGGCCGTCCAGGACCACCGTTCCCATCCACCACGATCCCGCCCCGTATGACGATGTCCCCGTCCATCGGCCCACCACTCTCAATTGATCCTGCTGATTAGCCACTGAAGCGTCCCCTGCCCTGGTGATGAACCTTAGACACCTGCCTGAAGGCCTGCTCGGAGCCGGAGGGTCAGGTCCTGGCACCACCATGCTGCCTATCGTGGAGCCGGTGACCTCGGAAGAAGAGCCCCTACGGGTCGGCGTCGTCGGTGCGGGACCCTGGGCCCGATTCGTGCACGCACCGATGTTTGCCCACCACCCCGGGGTGAAGCTGGTCGGGGTTTGGGGGCGTCGGGTCGAGGCGGCCGAGGAGGTGGCCCATCCCCATGGTGCTGTCGGCTTGGCGTCGTACGACGAGCTGCTCAGCCGCGTGGACGCACTCTCGTTCGCCGTCCCTCCCGATGTCCAGGCCTCGATGGCCTCGGTGGCCGCTGAGGCCGGGAAGGCGCTGCTCCTCGAGAAGCCCATCGCCCTCGACCTCGGACTCGCTCAATCCCTGGCCGATGTGGTGCAGTCCCATGATGTGCCCACCCAGATGGTGCTGACCTGGCGCTATGCCGACCATGTCCGCCGGTTCCTCGACCAGGTGGCTGCCGCGCCCGACGTGGTCGGCGCCCGAGGGCAGTTCCTGGCCGGTGCCATGCTGGGCGGCATGTTCGCCACGCCGTGGCGGCTCGAAGAGGGCCCACTCATGGACCTTGGTCCCCATGTCATCGACCTCCTCGATGTCGCCCTCGGCCCAGTCATTGGCATCCGGGCCCACGGTGATCCGCTCCGGTGGGTCGGGCTCCTGCTCGACCACGAGGGCGGCGCCGTCAGCGAGGCCTCGCTGTCCTCGGTGACCGGGATCGAGCCGGCCCGTGCCGGTGTTGAGGTCTTCACTCGGGACCGGCTGATCGACGTGGACACCACGGGCCTGTCGGCCGAGGTGCTGCCCCGGATCGTCGACGAGTTCGTGGTCACCGCGACGACAAGAGCGTCACACCCGCTCGACCTCCGGCGCGGACTGCACCTGCAGCGTCTGCTGACGAACGCGAGAGCCTCACTGCCCTGACGGTCGGCTGGGCACCCGGACCCAGGCGCCCTCGCTGGGCCTGTGGCCCGGCGCCAACTATCTTCGCGCGGCATGGATCAGGCCGACCGAATGCACTTCCGGCGGATGGACGAAGGCACCGATGCCGACTTCGCAGTTCTCGCCCGAGTTCACGAACAGAACGTGGCGGCACTGCCCGCCATGCTCATCGGCATGCTGACCGGACTCAAGGGGGACGAGGCCTACCCGGTGGACCGCTGCGAACACAGCCTGCAGGCTGCCACCCGGTCCTGGCGGGACGGTAGGGATGAGGAGTATGTCGTGTGTGCGCTGCTCCATGACATCGGCGAGTCGCTGGGCCCTTTCAACCATGGCGAGGTCGTGGCGGCGATCCTGCGCCCGTTCATCGCCGAGGCCAACTACTGGATGCTGGCGCACCACCCGGTGTTCCAGGTGTACTTCTTCGGTCAGCACCTGCAGATCGACCCCAACGAGCGCGACGCCTACCGGGACAGCCCGTACTTCGACCGGACGGCGGAGTTCTGTGCCCTCTACGACGAGGTGTCCTTCGATCCGGACTACGTGAGTGAGCCGATGGACAGGTTCGAGCCGATGGTCAAGCGCGTGCTCGACAAGGAGTGGTCACCTCCAGCCTGATGCCGCCGTGTGTCGTCGGCCGCGCGTGCCGACCGTGACTCGACGCCCAACGCCCCACGAGCATCCGCCCTCGACCATGAGTCTCCGACGCGGCCCCGATCGGTGATGCGAGACTGCACGGGTGAAGGCCGTCCGCTTCGACCTGGTCGATCCCGAGTTCGCCGCGTCGCTGTCCAAGGTGCCTGAACCGACCCTTCCGACCGGGCAATGGGCCCGGGTGTCGGTGACCACGGGCGGGATCTGCGGCAGCGACCTCCACCTGTTCTCACCCAGCGGGGGTGGGTCCCCCACTCTCGTGACCGTGGGCACCCTCCCATTCGTCCTGGGCCACGAGATCGCCGGGTCGATCATCGAGGTGGGCCCGGACTGCCCGTGGACGATCGGCACCCGGGTGGCGGTCGACCCGATCCTCCCGTGTCTCGTACGCGGCATTGTGCCGCCGTGCGCCAACTGCGAACGGGGCTGGCCGTCGAGTTGCCTGGAGCTCGACAGCCGGATCCTGACGCCGGGTCGATCAATCGGTTTCACCGATGGTCTCGGTGGCGGTTGGGCCGACCAGGTGGTGGCCCACCCGTCAATGCTCCACGAGATCCCTGTCGGCGTCCCGGACCGGATCGCCGGGCTGCACGAGCCGGTCTCCATCGCCCTCCACGGCTTGGGCTGGCGGCCCCCGGAGCCTGGCGTGCCCATCCTCGTCATCGGCGGAGGAATCATCGGGCTGGCCGCGCTCATCGCCCTCGATGCGCTGTTCCCGGACAGCCCGGTGACCGTCATGGTCCGGCACCCCCATCAGGCGGTGGCCGCCACGGTGTGCGGTGCGGCCCACGTCGTCCAGGCATCGGGGGCCGAAGCTTTCGAAGCCCTTGCCGGCATCCTCGGCGTGCGGACCGTCGGGTCGGGACAGGACCACATGCTCGTTGGCGGGTTCCCCTATGTGGTCGAAGCAGCAGGGAGCCCCGGTGCCACCACCGACGCACTGCGCGCCGTCGACAACCGCGGGACGGTGATTCTCCTCGGGGCCATGGGCATCGGGCGGGTCGACATGACGCCGCTCTGGTACAAGGAGGCGGTCGTGATCGGTTCAGTCGACCACGGGCGTGACCCGGCCGCCTCGATCGGCCTGGCGTCGCTTGGCGACCGGGACCATTCCATCGACGTCGCCTTGGACATCCTGTCCCAGCAGCGCTTTCCCGACGACCTCGTCGTAACGCACGAATTCGTCCTCGACGACTACCGCGAGGCCGTTCGCACCGGGCTCGACAAGGAGTCCAGCAAGGCGGTCAAAGTGGTGTTCCGCCCAGCGACGCAGTGAGGCGGTGAGGCGGTGCACTGTCTCACCGCCAACCTCCAGCTGCTACGCGCCCGGGTCGCCCCACTTGGTGACCTTCCCGTGCACCAACTGGTCGAGTACTTCACCGGGCTGGGGCTGTCCGCCGAGTGAGTCCGCTTCGTGGGCATCGAGCCACGTGCCCAGTTCACCCAGATCGCCGAGTGCGATTTCCCGATCCATGTCCATGAGATACACGATGATGTGGCCGCCATCGACATTGACCGACAGCTCGATCTCGCCCTCGTAAACGCGGCACCAGGCCGGTGGAGCGCCCGGCGACGACGACGCCTGCAGGCTCCAACCCGGCCGCGCACCAAGGACCGATCCCACCTGTTCCCAGAGTTCGTCGTCATGGGCGGACATTTCGGCTCTCCAGAGTCGGGGCGTCGCCGGCGAGCCGGCATGGCTCATCGTAGTTCGGGGCCTGAGGCCGCCGCCTTCCCGCGTGGCCGTAACCACCACCGTATTCTCCCGCGACTTCGGTATCGGGATCACGGCCCGGGCGGGCGCGCTCTGGATCGAGGCGGCGCCTGCGCCCGGCTCCCGGCCGTGCGCCGTGGAGTGCAGCCTTCCTAGGCTGTCGACATGGCCATTGTCGACGGAGCCGGAGAGCTCGTCGAGGTCACCGATGCCGATGATCCCCGGATCGCGGACTACCGCGACCTCGTGAACCCGGGGGCCCGGGTGGGCTTGGAGGCCGAGCGGGGCATCATCGTCATCGAAGGCCGCGTGGCCGTGCGACAGCTCGTGGCATCCGAGCACCTCGTGCGATCCCTGCTCGTCGACGACCACCAGGTCACCCTGGCGGGCGACTTGGTCGCCGCAGTGCTGGCCCGGGGCGCTCCGGTCTACGTGGCACCTCGGGAGGTGGTGGCGGCCACCGTCGGGTTCGCGCTGCATCGCGGCGTGGTTGCCGTAGCCCAACGCCCGGACGAGATGGACGCCCGAACCGTCCTGGCCGGAGCCGCCCGGCAGCCAGGTGCCGACTCAATGATCCCGATGATCGCCGTCCTAGAGGGGTTGAATGACTACGAGAACATCGGTGCGCTGTTCCGGAACACCGCTGCCTTCGGTGCCGCCGCTGTGCTCCTCGACCCGACATGCGCCGACCCCCTCTACCGCCGATCCATCCGAGTGTCGGTGGGCCACGCCCTCCGGGTGCCGTTCGCCAGGCTGGCACCGTGGCCCGAGGGTCTGGACCAGGTTCGATCCGCCGGATTCCTCGTGGCTGCCATGGTGCCCCACCCCGGCCAACCTCCCCACCTCCGTGCTCCACCGCTGACCCTCGCGGCGCTGAAGGCTCGGTTGGCCTCGGAGGCAGGCAGAGGACCATCGTCGCCGACCGTCGGTGTCGCTCTCGTCCTCGGGGCCGAAGGCCCGGGCCTATCGCCGGGGGCGCTCGCGGCGGCCGACGAGACGGTGACCATCCCGATGGCCCGAGGTGTCGACTCGCTCAACGTGGCGACTGCCGCCGCCGTGGCGTTTCACCGACTGTCGGGCGACTGAGCGAGCGACCCTGGTTCTCCGTCGTGAACGCTCGAGCAGGGATGCGTACCACCGAGCCCGGGGATACGGTGACTCCATGGTGACGTTCGAGGACGTGGCACGCCTGGCTCTGGGCCTCCCGGACGTGAGCGAAGGGCTGCGGCACGGACATCGCACCTGGTTCGTCGCCACGAAGGGATTCGCCTGGGAGCGCCCCTTCACCAAGGCGGACGTCAGGCGGTTCGGGGACGACACACCACCGGCCGGTCCCATCCTGGCGGTCAGTGTCTCCGATCTGGAAGAAAAAGAGGCCGTTCTGGCGTCCCACCCGCGGGCGTTCTTCACGATTCCCCACTTCGATGGCTACAAGGCCGTGCTGGTGCGACTGGACAAGGCCACAGATCGCGAGTTGAGCGAGGCCATCGAAGATGCCTGGATGGCCTGTGCTCCGCCGGCCCTCGTCCAACGCCATCTCGGTCGCTGATGGCGCTGTCCCTAGCCCACCGCAGCACTGACCCTGCCTCCTGCGCCGTCGGTGTCAGTCGTCGGTGGTGACGGCAAGTGTTCGCTCCGCGTCGGGCGTCACACCGGCCGGGGCTCTCGAATCGATCCGGGTGAAACGGATCTGGCGCTCGACGAACGCCAGGTAGAACGCCACGGAAAAGGCCAGGCTGGTGAACAGGCTCATCACGAAGAAGATCCACGGCATACGCAGACCCCGGCGACGGCCGTCGGTGATCGACCACAGCGGAAACAGGATCACGTTGACCATGATGTAGTCCTGGGCGGCCGAGTCCGATGCCCAGTTGGAGAACAAGGCCTTGGTGTACCCGACGTAGGTGGCCGTGTGGCCGTATTGGTGGACGTAGCGGACGTTGAAGTACCAGCCGAGACCGAGTGACACCACACCGAGGAGGTAGTACACCGCCTCGAGTACCGAAACCCGGCCCGAGCCACCGCTGCCGAACAGCCTCCGGTTGCCGTAGATGGCGGCCGCCGTCGAGATGATGCCGAGGATGCCGTAGAACACGAGTGAAGTGGTCATTTCCCCCTCCGAATCCCAGTCGATGAGATGTCAGATCATCCCAAATCTGACACTCGGCTGCTCAGACGGCCGTACCGCGGGCTCGGGCCGGCCCAACCCGCTCAGGCCCGGGCGGGATACGGGGCGCGGGGGTGGATGACCCAGTCAGGGGACCAGGACGATCTTGCCGTGGGTGTGGCGATCCTCGAGCATGGCGAACGCGTCACGGACCTGGTCCAGCGGGTACGTCGCGGCAATGGGGATCTCGATCTGGCCCGACGCCACCAGGTCCGCCACCTCCGACAGCACCGCGGTTGTGGTCGCGTCGCCGCTCCCCTCGGATTTCGCCCCGACCTCTTGGGCCTTCTCCCACGAGATGATGGTTTCGATCCGGCCTGGAGCGACGCCCAGATCGACAGCGAGTTGGATGTACTCCGGGCCGAAGAGATCGATGAACGCGTCGATACCAGTCGGCGCGAGCGCCCTGAGACGGTCGGCGATCCCGTCGCCGTAGGCGACCGGTGTCACTCCGTGGGTGGCGAGCCACTCGTGGTTGTCCGGCGAGGCGATGCCGAGCACATTCGCGCCCTTGGCCCGCAACAGCTGAACGACGACACTTCCGACCCCGCCCGCCGCGGCCGACACGGCAACCGTATCGCCACGGCCTACGCCGACCGCCCGGACCGCGGCGTACGCGGTGCACCCCACGACATAGAGCGAACCGGCGACGTTCCAGCTCAGCCCGTCCGGCTTCGCAATCAGCTGGGTGACAGGGACGGCGGTGTACTCGGCATGACTCGAGCGGCGCTCCGACCAACCGAGGACCTCGTCCCCAACCGTGAACTCGGTGACGCCGTCACCGACGGCGTGGACGACGCCGGCGAGGTCGCTACCTTCGCCGGAGGGAAACGACGCTGGGAACCTCGCGTCGAGGAGACCCTTGCGGATCGATGCCTCACCGGGATTGATGCCGGCGGCACGCACCTCGATCACCACCTCACCGGCCGGTGGGGTCGGGACGGGAACGTCGGCTACGTGGAGGACCGACCTATCCCCGTACTGGTCGAACTGCACTGCTCGGGCCATGGTGGCTCCCTTCGGAGCTGTTCCCCTCACCGGTCCAACGCTCAACGGCCACCGAAACTTCCACGCCTCGGGCGACCAGCTCACCGCCGAGGGACGACCGGGCCACGTTCGTTCTGGTCCCGGATCAGAACCCCTGGTCTACGCCGGTGCGGCTGTCTCGCACCCGGTCCCGACTAGGTACGTTGGACGAAGATCGAGATGCGGGTGATGAGGAGTCGCGGGTCGACATCGAACACCAGCAGCTCCGCCGTGTCGACCGCCTCACCGTCCAGCGCCACCGTTTCGGTCAGCTCCGCCAGGACGGTCGCTGGGCTGGGGGGTCCATCGTCCTCGTGGGAGGCAACCGGCCTGATCCGGTGCACCTCCATGGCATAGCCGCCAAGGGTGGGCATCAACTCGGCGAGGAAGGACACGTAGCGCTCACGGCCTGCGTAGACATCACCGAATGGCCCGATCCGCACGACGTCGTCGGCCAGGCAGGCCGCCACCGCCGCCCACTCGTGGGCCACGAGGCGATCGAGGTAGTGCTCCACGACCGCAGACGGGCTCGTGGGGCGGCCCGAGCCGCTCATCGCCCGGTGTCCCCTGTCACGGGCGCCACCCAGTCATGCCTGATACTGCCGCCAATAAGGGCGCTCTCCGTGGTGCTTCTCGAGGAGGATCAGCACTGTTCCCCACGGATCACGGAACCACGTGGTCCGCAGACCAGCGACGTCGGCTATCCCCGAGGTGAGGAACTCGACACCGCGCGCCTCCAGGTCGGACCGGGTCTGCACGAGATCGTCGCACACCAGGCCGACATGGGTAAGACCAGGTCGAGTGATATCCGGTCGGCTGGCTGGACCCTCAGGGGCGTCGACGCGTGGGTACTCGATGAGCTCCAGGACGTGGTCGTCCGCAGCCAGCCCTACGATGGCCGCCTTGACCACCACCGGGCTCGGGACCAACTCCCCCATGTCCTGCTCGATCGCCGCACCGGACAGTTCGTAGGGCGGGGACAGCATGTCGAGTCCGAGTACCTCGGTGTACCAGGCGGTCGCCTCGTCCACATTGCCGACACAGACGGCAGTGTGTGCGAATCCGGTGAGCATGGCCAGAGCGTAGGCCTCCCCTGCAAGTCACGCCGGTGTGGCAGCCAGCGCACCACCCTCGCTGGGTATGTCCTGGGGTCGGGCTGTGACGAACACCGCACTCACGATGGCCCCGAGCACCAACATCCCCGCCCCGGCGGTGAAGGCCAGCGAGTAGCCGTGCACCACGCCGGCCAGCGCCGAACCGGGGCCGTGAGTGACCAGGTAGCTGGCCGTCGCCGTGGCCGCCACGGTGTTCAGCAACGCGGTCCCCAAGGACCCACCCACCTGCTGGGTGGTGTTGACCAGTGCACTGGCGACACCCGAGTCCTCGTCGCTCACCTTGATGAGGGCGGTGCTGCTGAGCGCGGGGAATGCCAGGCCCAGGCCGACGCTCATCAGGATCTCGGGAGGCAGCACGTGGGTCCAGAACGACGTGTCGACACCAATCCGGCTCAACCAGGCCAAGCCGACGGCACCGATCAGGAGACCGAGCGCCATCGGGACCCGGGGACCGATCCGCGGCACCAGCACCGTGGAGGCCGACGCGGCGAGGATGATCCCCGCGGCGAACGGCAAGAAGGCGATGCCGGCCTTCAGGGCCGAGTAATGGAGGACGCTCTGGAGGTAGTAGCTGAGGAATACGAACATGGCGAAGAGCCCGGCACCAGTCAGGAGCGAGGCCAGGAACGCCCCACCCCGGTTCCGTTCGGCGACCACCCGGAGCGGCAGCAGCGGATGGGTGCTCCGGGACTCAACGAGCACGAACACGACCAGCAGGATCACGGCCACTCCCAGGAGTGCCAGGGTGGTCCCCGACGCCCATCCGTCGGACTCGGCCTTGGTGAAGCCGTAGACCAGGCTCACCAGCCCCGCCGTCGACAAGAAGGCGCCCAGCACGTCGTAGCGCGTCGTCCCCTGAACCCGGCTCTCGTGGACGACCCGGTAGGCCGCCAGCGCGGTCAGCAGTGCGATAGGGACATTGACCAGCAGGCACCAGCGCCACGATGCGTACTGGGTCAGGATTCCGCCAGCCAGTACGCCGATGGCGCCTCCGGCACCGGACACGGCGCCATAGGCACCGAAGGCCTTGGCTCGCTCCTTCGGGTCCTCCTGGAACGTGATGGTCAAGATGGAGAGGGCGGCCGGGGCCATGAGCGCGGCGAAGGCGCCCTGCAGGGCACGGGCGCCGAACAGCATCGCCTGGTCGGTGGCCAGCCCGCCCAGCGCTGACGCCGCTCCGAACCCGATGAGCCCGATGATGAACATCCGCTTCCGGCCCCGGAAGTCGGCGATGCGTCCACCCAGCAGGAGCAATCCCCCAAAGGCCAGCGTGTACGCCGTGATCACCCACTGCCGGTTGGCCACCGAGATATGGAGGGCACGCTGTGCCGACGGGAGGGCGATGGTGACGATCGATGCGTCCAGCACCACCATCAGCTGGGCCATCACCACCACGGCCAGGATCGCCCACCGCCGGGGGTCCGGACCGTCCACGCCCAGTCGATCCACGGGTTCAGCGACGTCGCTCATCCAGATCTCCTGTTCGGTCTCGACGTGTTCCCGGGGCGATCGCCGCCGCGGTTCAGGTAGCACCTCGTGCGCCACAGTGACGGTACCGGGCACCCGGACTCATCGGTTCAGACCCGAACCCGTACGCCGTGGCCATGGGTCCATGACCGTTCCAGGCCATCGCGTCCCGCTCAGCGGTCGAGCATCAGGTCGATCATCGCCGCCGGCACACCAGGCGACCAGTAGTACCCCTGGGCGAGGTCGCAGCCCATGGTCTGGAGCGCCGCCAGCTGACCCGCGGTCTCCACCCCCTCGGCCACCGCCTCCAGACCCAACGAGTGGGCCAGATCGATCACCGACCGAACGATGGTGGCATCCTGAGCGTTCTCGTCGACGCCGGAGACGAATGACCGGTCCAGCTTGAGGACGTCCACCGGGAACCGCCGGAGGTACAACAACGACGAGTACCCGGTGCCGAAGTCGTCGACGGCGAGCTTGACCCCGAGATCGTGGATGCCGGTAAGGGCCGATGATGCGGCCGCGGTGTCCTCCATCAGTACGCTCTCGGTGATCTCCAGATACAGCGCTGCGGGATCCAGCGCGTTGGCCCGGACCACCGATGCCACCTTGGCGACGATGTCGGCGTCGACCAGCTGGCGTCCGGAGAGGTTCACTGCCATGGTGAGCGACTCCTGACCCGCACGGGCCTGCCACCGACTGAGGTCCCGGCAGGCCTGCTCGAGGATCCAGATGCCGAGGTCGACGATCGTCCCGGTTGATTCCGCCACCGGGATGAACTCGGCGGGTGACACCGTCCCCCGCACGGGGTGCTCCCAACGGGCCAGGGCCTCGAACCCGGTGACCAGTCCGTCGAGACTGACCACGGGCTGGTAGTGCAGATGCAGCTCCCGACGCTGGATGGCCGCGCAGGTCCATCTCGAAGCCGAGGCGCTCCTTGGCCCGGGCCCCAAGGGCGGCATCGAACAGCTCGTAGCGGGACCCGCCACGCTCCTTGGCCCGGTACATGGCGATGTCGGCGTCCCGCATGAGGGCATCGGGGGTGTCCACCGGCGTGAAGGCGATCCCAATGCTGGCTGTGGCCGACAGCAGCGACCCGTTCACCTCGACCGGCTTGTCCAGGGCCTTGACGATCCGCTCGGCGACCCGGACGGCATCGCCGATCGCGTCGAGTCGATCCAGAATGATGACGAACTCGTCCCCCCCGTACCGACCGACCGTGTCCTGGGGGCGGACCGATGCCCGGATGCGAGCCGCCACCTCGCGCAGCAGCTGGTCCCCGACGCTGTGCCCGTGTGAGTCGTTGACCTGCTTGAAGCTGTCGAGGTCCATGAACATCACCGCAGCCGTCCCCGGGTGCTGGTGCTGGCCGGCGACGAGCTGGGCCAGCCGGTCGACCACGAGCGCTCGGCTGGCCACGCCGGTCAGCGAGTCCTCGAGCGCCAGCCGGATGTTCTCCGCCTCGGCGCGCTTCCGCTCTCGGAGGTCGGTGAACATGGACAGGACCCCGGTGATGGCGCCATCAGCATCGAGGAGTGGGCTGGCACTGATCAACACATCGCACAGCGTGCCGTCCTGTTTGAGCAGACCGAACTCGTAGTGCTCGGCGATGCCCGACTGGCGCCGGGCCAGTTTCTGGACCGCGATGTGCCGGACGTCCGGGTGGACCAGATCGAAGATGGACTTCTCGAGCAGGTCGGCGACGCTCGTGCCGATGAGCGACGCCATCTTGGGGTTGACGAAGGTGAACCGCCCGTCGAGGTCATGGATGGAGATTCCCTCCTCCGCAGTATGGACCATGGAACGGTAGAGGGATTCCGACTCGGCCAGCGCCTCGTCCACCAGCGTCTGCTCGGTGACGTCGCGGATGTTGGCCACCACACCGCCGACGGCCGGGTTGTCATGGAGGTCGGTGAAGCGGGTGTCGACCCGCCGCCACGAGCCGTCCCGGTGACGGAGTCGGTAGCGCGACGACCACGTCCGGCCTCCGGCGGCCAGCGTCTCCGAGGCAATCGCCACGTTTCCCGGCAGGTCGTCGGGATGCACGAATGCGTAGTACGGCGTACCGACGAACTCCTCGGGCCGGTAGCCGAACACCCGCTCCAGGGAGGGCCCGGCATAGCTGGTCCGCCCGGTCATGTCGTTCACGATGGTCACGTCCGACGAGCCCGCGGCCAGAGCCTGCAGGCGCTCCTCGCTCCGTCGTAACGCGGCCTGGGCCTGACGGGCATCCGAGAGATCGCGCAGGTTCCACACAATGCCACCCACGTCAGGGTCTCCGGTCAGGTCGGTCCGGTAGCCCTCGAAGGGGCGCCAGGCCCCCTGGGACGTGCGGATGCGCATCTCGATAGGACCGACCTCGTCCCCGCTGGTGCCGGCCAACACCTGGGCACGCATGCGAGCACCGTCCACGGGTTCCACGTAGTCGAGGCCGGGCTGACCGAGGATGTCTGCCTCGGTCGCCCCCAGGATGCGGCAGAGCGGCGGGCTGGCATAGGTGATGGCGCCAAGAGCGTCGAGCACGGCGATGCCGTCGTAGGCGTGGGCGACGAGGGCCCGTAACCTCCGCTCGGAGGCGTCGGTGGACGAGCGTATGGGCGGGTCGACGACGGTCATGGTCGGACTGACGGACCCGTTCGAGTCGAGGTGACGGGGTAGGTGCTCCATGTGCAGATCCACGCGCACCCCGCTCTCCCGTGCGATCGGGGCACCCCACCGCGGGATGACCTCCCGGTATCGTCGGCTTCGGCCCTCTTCTTAAGGATCGACCTCGATCGCGGGGTCGCTCACGCCATTGGCCGGCCTCCGTCGGGTGCATTGTCCATTTTTTCTTGAAATTGATTGCTTGTATTCGGGCGCTGACGGTACGCTGGTCCCTGGTCGATCGCGGATCGCCTGGGTCACCCCCGCGCCGCGGCTCGAGGCGCCACCCCAGCCCGACCTTCCAACCCGGCAGCCGCGACCGGGGTGCACTACGGTCACGGACATGTCGGATTACGACGCCATCGTGGTGGGTGCTGGCCACAACGGGCTGACCGCTGCGGCGGTCATGGCTCGGGGCGGGATGCGGGTTCTGTGCCTCGAGAAGAACCATTTCATCGGCGGCATGGCCACCACGACTGAACTGGTCCGTGGCTACCGCTTCGAGTTGGCCGGATCGATCCAATTCCCAATCCCGAACGAGATCTTCGACGATCTGGGATTTGCCTCGTGCCCCATCTACGAGCCCGAGGTCCAGTCCGCCGCCATCGGTGAGGACGGGCAGCCTCCGATCCTGCTCTACAGCGATCCCGACCGGCTGCTGGCCCACCTCAGCGACACCATCGGCCTGGAGGCGGTCCTGGGTATGGCCGAGGTGGCCGGATGGGCCGAAGCGCCGGCCCGGGCCATCGGGCGCTTCGACGTGCGCCAACCGCCCAAGTCGCTCGACGAGATGTGGGCCTGCGCCACGAACGAGAAGGAGCGCCAGTCCATCCGCACGGCCCTGTTCGGCAGTGTGATGGATGTGGTCGACCGGTTCCTCCCGGACCGGGAGCGCCACGCCCAGGTGCGCAGCATGCTGGCCTTCCTGGCCGTCAACTCCACCTACCGGGGGCCCTACACGGCCGGCAGTGCCCTGTGCCTCGCCTTCGCCCTGGCCTCACCCGGTGACGCCACCATGTCCAAGGTCCGCGGCGGCATCGGCACCATGTCCGAGCACCTGCTGACGCTGTTCGAGGCGCACGGCGGCGAGCTCCGCCGCCACGTGAAGGTGTCCTCGATCGTCACCGCCGGTGGGAAGGTCCAAGGTGTCGCCCTCGGTGACGAAGAGGTGGTCACCGCCCCGGTGGTCGTGTCCAACCTCGACCCCACGGCCACCTTCACCCAGCTACTCGATCCAAAGGAACTGCCTCCATCGTTCGTGGAGCGCGTCGATGCCATCGACCACCGGGCCGCCTACTTCCAGATCCACTTCGCACTGAGCGGGCTCCCCGAGTACGCCGGCCCCTACGAGATGCTCAACGAGGCCGATCTCCGCCATAACGTCACGTTCTTCAGCACCGCGGAGCAGCAGCAGCAGGACTTCGAGGACTCGGTGAGGGGACTGGTGCCGCCATCGCCGTCGTTCAACCTGTCGGTGCCGACACTGCGCGACCCCGACCTCGCCCCGGCCGGCAAGCATGTGGCCAGCAGCTTCGCCTATCCCGCACCCATCGGCGCCACCCGCCAGGAGCAGTCACGCCTGCGGGACGAGATGGCCGAACGGATCGTGGCCAAGATCGCCACCCGGGCGCCGAACTTCCCGGACCTCATCGAGCGTCAGATCAACTACCCCGCGTACACCTACGAGCTGATGTTCGGGTGCACTGGTGGCGACTTCACCCACGGCCTCCTCCAACCGGAGTTCATGGGCCCCTTCCGCCCCGGCCCGCGCGGCTGGCCCGACAGCCCGGTGCCGGTGGAGGGTCTCTACCTGTGTGGGGCCGGCTGTCACGGTGGGCCCGGGGTCACCTTCATCCCCGGCTACAACTGCGGGTACGCCGTGCTCGAGGGCGACGGGCACACCCGGGACTGACCACCCAGCCACCGAGCGACCGAGTTCGTCGCCCCACCACCTGGAGAATGCACGTGCCCTACGCCCACAACGACCCGGTGGATCTCTACTACGAGACCGTCGGCGACCCGGCCGATCCGGCGCTGCTAATGGTCAACGGCCTCGGTCGCCAGTCCATCGACCACCCCTCGGGTCTGTGCGAAAGGCTGGCGGCCCGAGGCCTGTTCGTCATCCGGTTCGACAATCGCGATGTCGGCCTGTCGACCAAGTTCGATCAGGTCCAGCCCGACCTGGCAGCGGTGGTCAGGGCTCTACGCGACGGGCGCGAGCCCGACGTGCCCTACCGCCTCTCAGACATGGCCGGTGATGCCGTGGCCGTGCTGGACGAGTCGGGCATCGCCCGGGCCCACGTCGTGGGGACCTCGATGGGGGGGATGATCGTCCAGCAGCTGGCCATCGACCATCCCACCCGCCTTGTGTCGATGACCTCGATCATGTCCACCACCGGAGACCACGACGTCGGCCAGTCGACGCCCGAGGCGGCGGCCGTGCTGACCGGGCCGCCGCCCAAGGACCGCGACTCGGCCATCGCCCAGCGACAGGAGGGGGCCCGTGTCTACGGGAGCCCCGGCCACTTCGACGGGGACAGGATCGCCGCGGAGGCTGCCGCGGCCTACGACCGCTGCTTCGACCCGGCCGGTGTGGCCCGCCAGCTCGTGGGCATCATGGCCTCGGGAAGCCGGTCTGCTGCCCTGCGGTCGGTCGGTGTCCCGACCCTTGTAATGCACGGTGACGCCGACACGCTGGTGGACATCAGCGGCGGCCGGCGCACAGCTGAGTGCGTTCCCGGCGCCCGGTTCGAGGTCCTGGACGGCATGGGCCACGACTGCCCGCCGGCATTCGTGGACCGCTGGGTCGACCTCATCGCCGGCCACACCGGGGTGGCGTGAGCTGACCACCGCACTGGACGGTTCCTCGCCCCTGCTGCGGAGGTTCGACCTGGGGGCCACTGCGGTCTTCGCCGTCGAGGGGCCGCCGTGGGCATCGTCGCCCATCTCGACCTCTTCGGGGTGGTGGTGCTGGCGTGCGTCACCGCCATGGGTGGTGGGATGCTCCGCGACGTCCTCATCGGGGCCACCCCACCGGCCGCCATCACCGATTGGTTGTACATCCCACTGGCGGTGGTTGCGGGTGCCCTCACCTTCGTGCTCCACCAGCCGGTGGGGCAGATCCCCGCCTGGCTGCTCACCGGCCTCGACGCCGCCGGCCTGGGGCTGTTCTGTGCCTCTGGTGCGGCCAAGGCTCTTGACTTCGGTCTGATCCCAGTGAGCGCGGCCTTCATGGGCACCCTCACTGCCGTCGGCGGCGGCGCCATGCGCGACGTCCTGGTGGGCAAGGTCCCAGCCGTCCTCCGGGTGGACATCTACGCGGTGGCCGCGCTGCTCGGGGCGTCCCTCGTGGTGCTTGGGCTCAAGCGGGACCTCCCCCGCGCTCCGGTGATGCTCGTGGGTGGGGCCGCCTGCTTCGCGCTCCGGATCGTGGCCGCGTGGCAGCACTGGAACCTCCCGAAGATCCACTAGGAGGCGAGAGCCGGAGCGGGAGTCCCCTCGCTTGATCCGGCCGAGGGATGGCGGCAGAGGACCTCGCCTGTGATCAGCCCACCCGACATGGCGAAGACGCCGGCCAGGGCCACGGTGTGAACCGAAGGATCTAGGCCTCACCCGACAACATCGCGGTGATCTGGCCCAGGTCGAAGTAGTCCCGCCAGGCGCTGATCTTCCCGTCGCGCAGCTCAAAGGTTCCCATCACGGGTAGGGCGGCAACCGTCTCCCCGACGGTGAACGTGTCGATCCGCTCGGTCAGCACCACGTCACCGCGCACCGCGAGGTGGGTGGTCTCGATCGTCATGGCCTCGCACATCCCGAAGAAGCCGTCGATGAACGCCACCGCGGCGTCGATCCCGACGGCGGGATCCATCGGCATGTTGTGGTAGACGACATCGTCGGTGAAGAACGGCCGCAGCGCCTCGGCATCGTGCTTGGTGAACGTCTCACCGAACTCACGGATGAGTCGTTCGGCATCCTCGGCACTTCCCATGGTGGACCTCCGGCGCTGGGCAATGACCTCACGATAGTGACTGGGGCACGCTCGATGCCGAACGACATTGGGGGCGGCCGACGAGTCCGCCCCACCTCACACCAGCAGACGCCGGTGCCCGCGCTGGATGAACCGGTCGGCCGATTCGGCCAGGTCGGCCTGTACCTGGCTCTGGGCCTCGAGCAGTTCATCGGCCCACAGCATCTGGAGCATGGTGCGCAGGCGGTCGCTGCGCCGCTTCGCCCGGGCGTCGTCGAACGCCTCCCGGAGAACACCGTGGAGGGTCTCGTCGTGCACCGGGGGCCGGTCGAGGACATCGCGCCGATCCGACAACAGCTCGGCGAACTCCTCATACCAGCGGTGGCTTGAGGCGCAGGCGTCGCGGAGCACCGCGCCGGCCACCGCCACCGACTCCAGCTCTGACTGTCCGGGCGCCAGCGGGATCATCGGCAGGGTAGTCAGCGTGTAGGCCGCCAGCCGGATCCGGTTCGAACCGGTCAGGAGACTGGCCACGGTGTCGACCGGGACCACCTTGGCCCCGCGCTCGGCCATGAACTGCCGGAAGGCGTCGTCCAGCCGGAGGTAGGCACGGTGGGAGGCCCGTTGGGCCGGCCCCGTGTCCACCTGGCGGTTGGGAACGGTCAGCCGGTCGACGGCATCGGCCAGGTAGCCCGAGCTCATGGTGAACGCATCGGCTAGGGCCCGGCCGAGTGCGGCGGTGGCCCCCCGGGGCCAGAACAGCAACCCGACCACGATGCTGACCCCGCACCCGATGGCCACGTCCTCGATTCGGGTGAGCCCGACCTTCCACCCGGTGGGATCGATGATGTTGAACAGGATCACCACCACAACGGTGAAGCCAGCCTGGCCAGCGGCGAACGAGATCATCGACGGAGCCACGCCCGACACGAGGACCGCCACGGGGAGCAGAGCCCACAACAAGACGGTGTGGCTCCCGACCCCGACCATGATGGCCGATCCCACCACGAAGCCGACGGTGGTCCCTCCGATGGCCCGCAGGGCCGTCGACCCGGTGCCGAGCGCGTTGGAGCGCAGCACCGAGAGGGTGCCCAGCACCACCCAGAACCCGTGCTCGACGTCGGTGACCTCCACCACCCCGACAGCCAGGGCCAAGCCGGCCGCACCTCGCAGTGCGTTGCGGAACCACACGGAGCGGAACGAGAGGTGAGAGGTCAGCCGGCTCCAGAACAGGCGCGGCGCTGGGTCACCGCCTGGTCCGAGCCGTCGATCCCCGGCGGCTTGGGCCCCTGCCGCCTCGAGCGCGGCATCGGCCACCATCTCGGTGGCGATGCCCAACGCCCGGGTGGCGAAGCTCGGATCGAGGACCGACGCCAGCCCATGGGGCGAGCCGACCTCCCCGGGGTGGCGACCGGCGCCGACCAGCTCGACGTCCGGGTCGATCAACGAGGAGACCTCAGCGTCGAGCTCGCTCGTGACGAGCCCGTCCAGCCGACTGGCGGCCTCCTGGGCGGTGCGGATGACGGCGGGATCGTCGACCGGGTGGGCATGGCCGTCGCAGATCAGTGGGGCGCACGCCGCCAACGTGTCGGCGACCGCCCCGATCACCGCCCGGACCGATGCCAGGCCGGTCGCGGCTGCGGCGTCACCGATCTGGGCGGCGTTACCGGCCACCCACTCGACCCGGCCCACCAGCTTGGCCAGGGCCACGGCGTGGCCCGCCGCACCCGTAGGGGGGTAGGGGGTCCCCCGGAACTGCTGTCTCAACAGGACGAGCTCGGAGGCCACCTTGGCCCGCGCCGCCTGATCGTCCTCACCCGTACCGTGGGCCGCCACTAGCCGTCCGACAGCAGAGACCGTGGCCGACAGGCGCCGTCGGAGGTCGTCGTGCCACGGCGGAGGCCACACCACCATGCAGGCGGTGATGCAGAAGACCCCGGCCAGGGCCCAGCCGATCAACCGGGGACCGACGGCGGACGCCGGTTGGGCCACGGCGACCGGGAGGACGAAGGTCAACAGCGCGGCGGTCGATGCCGTGGCGGCCTGAGGGGAGACGATGCCGGCGAAGAGCACCACGAAACCCACGACCGCCATCACCACCACGGCGGCCACCTTGTGGGTGGACACCACCGTGCCCAGTGCGATGAAGGCCGCGCCGACGACGAACAGTGCGCCATAGGAGACGAGCCGGGTACGGGGCCGGCCGGCGAACTCAACCAGAAGGAGGAGGGAGAACGACCCGAACGCCCCGAACAGAGCGACCTGGGGGTTGGTGAAGAACTGGTGGGCCAGGGCAAAGACCAGCGGCATCACGACGGCGGCCCGCAGCGACCGCTTGATGGCCAGGAGTCCGGGGTCCTTTGCGCGCACCCGCGACACCAGTCCCGACCGGTCGCCGCCAGTCCCGGTGGCACCCTGGCGGTCGCCGGGGTCGCTCATCGACCGGGATCCGGACGTCCCGGCCCGGCTGCACACGCTGGCCACCAGGAGTCGGGCATACCGCGACTGAAACTACTCGGAGCGCCTCTGTCGCTGCACCGACTGCCTTCGGGCATCGGCTGGGAGCACGCACGCTGGCTACCATGGGCGCGTGTCCGACCTGCTGGACCTCGCCGCCCACCTTCCCGAGATCGACGTCCCCGCCGGTGGCACCGTCTTCGAGCAGGGTGGGCCGAGCGGTGGCCTATGGGTCCTGGCATCCGGGGCCCTGGGCGTGTGGAAGGGCGACGTCGTGGTCGGAGCCATCACCCAGCCGGGCGCTCTGGTGGGCGACGTGTCGCTGCTGCTCGGCATCCCCCACTGGGCGACGGTGCGGGCCACCGAGTCCTCGCGTCTCCGACACGCCGTCGACGGGCAGGCCTTCCTCGACGGCGACCCCGACGTAATGACCCTGGTGGCCAGGGGCCTGGCTCACCGATTGACCAGTGTCACGGCGTACCTGGCGGACCTGGAGCACCAGTACGGGGACGCCCCCGGTCTGGCCATGGTGAACGAGGTGCTGGCCAACATCACCATGCACAACCCGCCGGCTATCCGCACCGGATCGACGCGGGACCCCGACCCGGACTACTGAGTACGGCTCAGAACACCGTTCGGACCGGCCCGGAGGCATCGCTCAGTGCCACCCGCTCCCGTCCCATCAGGGACGTCCAGGTGGCCCACCCCTCGGTGAGATCCAGCTCGATGTGGGCAGGAATCGGTCCGATCTGGCGACCGGCGTTGAACACCCAGGTGTCACCGATGCGATCGGCCCATGCACCGTCCGGCTTGAACGGCGACTGGTGCACGTGGCCCGTCAGGACCAGGTCGGGCCGGAACCGATCGATCCACCCGACCAGGTCGGCGTCGCCATAGTCACGTCGTCCGGTCCAGCAGGTGGGCGAGCCGAGTGGTGGCCAGTGATAGACCCACAGCCACTGCGCCAGCCGTTGGCCGGCATCCCGGCCCAACTGGTCCTCGACCGCGGACCGACCGACCGGGCCGTCCCACCAGGGACAGATGGTGACCAACGCGTCGCCGACGGCCACGGAGTCGCCGTCAGTGGGGATGCCGGACGCCCGGGCCTCGGCCAACCACAGGGCGGACTGCTCGCCGGCTGCGTCCGGGCCGGTCAGGTCGTGGTTGCCCGATCCCACGGCCACACGCCCGGCCTCGTGCAGGAGCGCCAGATAGCGGAGGATCACGACGCTCTGGGGATGGACCGCCACGGCCGAGTTGATGTCGAGGAGGTCGCCGGCCACCACCACCAGGTCGTAGTCGGGTGCCGCCGTGACCACCCAGTCCCACTGGGGCAGGGTGTAGTGGAGGTCGGAGACGAGGAGTACGCGCAACGGTGTCGATCCCCCAACGGGTCAGGAAGCCTCGGGTAGGTAGGTGAATGGCTCGGCCCCGACGAACGACCCGGAGACCTCGCCGTTGCGGGTCGGCCCGCCCTCGGCCTCGAGACGTCTCGCTCCCGCACCCGGCGAGAGGTCGAGGTTGGCCAACTCGATCCAGAAGACATTCGGCCGGTCGGTGGCCTCCCAGTAGTACGTCAGGGACCGGTGGTCGATGGCGGTGCGCCACAGCGTCGGGGCCACATTGGGCTTCTCCGGGGTCGCCTTGATCATGGGCACCGACGCATTGCGCACGATGGCGAAGACCTCGGCGATGCCACGCTCTGCCTCCCCGCTGAACGTCGAGGCGCCCAGGTAGTAACGGGCCCGAACGAAGCGGTCGGCGGGGCGCTCGGTGCCAGGCAGCATGGCACTACCCCCGACCTCATCCCAGTACACGCACAGGGCGAGTTGCTCGTCGTAGGTGGGATCGTTGGTCATGACCACATACTGGCGGCCGTGGTGGACGACCACCTCCCCGCCCAGGTACTCGAGGATCGCCGAGTCCCCTGACGCGTCCGACAGGGCCAGGTGCCCGGTGGCGGCGTACCCGCCGGGCAGCACCGGGCTCACCAGCTGGAACGGCGGGTCCACCAGGCCCTCCACCGCCTCGCCCACGGACGAGAACGAGTCCAGCGCGTACTGCGCCCAGGCGGCCACACTCAGACCGGCCCTGGCCCTGTCGCGGACGGGATAGGTCGCGGCCGCCAGGTACAGCACATTGGCCCCCAGGCCGGCATCGTTGACGCCGTCGAGGGTGACCGCGTCGTACATGGTGGTGACCACGCTGCCGTGCTGTGCGGTCCAGACGAACGAATTGTCGGCTGCCGCGCCGTCCCTCCCGATGCCGGCCGGGAGCGCCCAGACGTTCGAACCGGTGGGGATCATCCAATCCAGCGACCGCCCGGTGATCACCAGACCGTCCTGTCCCACGTAGAGCACCCGGGTGCACATCAGGACCACCTCGATCGGTCGGGAGTACTCCTACGGTAGGTCAGTGACGCCTGAAGTAGTCGACGAGGACGTCGGCCACGACGCCCGCATGCGTCAAGAACCCCAGGTGACTGGCCCCGGCGACCTCGGCGTACTCGGCCCGGGGAATGGTCCCGGCGGCCTGGCGGGCCAGCGCCGGCGGTGAGTCGATGTCGTACTCGAACCCGAGCACCAAGCAGGGGACACTGACCGACGGCCATGCCGTGGTCCGTGCCGGGTCGGTAGACCACGCCAGTGCCGCCTCGTACTGGCCCAGCCTCCCCGGATTGGGCCACGGCTCGAGGTCACCCATGAGTGCCAGCCAGCTGTCGACGACCTCGTCGTCTTGCAGTTCGTGGTACGGCTGGTACCGGAGCGTCTCCAACGCGTAATACAGCCGGGGGAGGTCGACGTCCGACGCCGCCAGGTCCCGCTCGACGGTCGTGATGGCCTTCTCCCACGACGTCGGGCGATTGGCGCTGCCCATGAGGGCTGCTGCCCGTACTCGTTCGGGGTGGTCGACCACCAGGGTCTCGGTGATCCAGCCGCCGAGCGAGTGACCTGCCATGAACACCGGCGAGTCGAGGCCGAGTTGGTCTAAGAGGTCGAGCACGTCCCCGGCCATCTGGCCGATCGAGTACGGCGCCGGAGGCATCGAGCTCGGTGGCACGCCCCGGTTGTCGAACAGGATCACCTGGTGTCCGGCCGAGACCAGGGCCGGTGCCAGGCCGACTTCGAAGGCCGACGCCGGTTGCCCACAGCCCGGAACCAGCAGGACCGGCTCACCCTCGCCGACCACCTGGTACGACAAGGTGACGTCCGCCACTTGGAGCTCGGGCACGGTTCGATCCTCCTAGGGAGGCGCTCGGGGCCACGGTTCGGCCCACCATCAGCCGATGGTACCGACTACCGTGCCCGCTGTGGAGTTGGTCGACCTTGCCTCGTTCGGTCCGGCGGACTACGCCGGGATCGTGGACGGTGAGACGGATCCCTTCGAGACCGAGCACCTGGCCATCGTCTGGCGGGACAAGACCGGCCACGTCGGCCTGACCGACGAGGGACGCCTGGTGGCCCATGCCGGATGGGTAGATGCGCAGGTGCACACGACCACCGGCCCCTTGATGGTGTCAGGACTCGGCGGGGTGATCGTGAACAAGGACCGTCGCGGCCACGGTGTCGGCGCACTGCTCGTGTCCGGGGCCATGGAGCGCATGGCCGGCGCGGGACCGTCGATCGGGATGCTGTTCTGCCTTCCGGAGCGCCTGGCCTTCTATCAGCGTCTCGGGTGGAGTCCAGTCGCGGTGTCGGTGACCGCGGACCAGCCCAGCGGTCCGATCACGGTCCCCATGGTGACCTGCTGGACCCCGCTGGTCGAGGGCGCCCTCCTGCCTCCGGGCGCCCTGAGCGTGGAGGGGCTGCCGTTCTGAGCGGAGGCTCCTGAGCGGAGCGGGCCCGTCCCCAATAGGCTCCGTCGGGCAATGTGGGGTTGCGTACCCAGCGTGACGCCTGCGACGGATCCGAGAAACCGGGGGGACGGTGCTGTTCATCCACGAAGTGCACCGGGTGGTGGGCAAGGAGGCGACCCGGTTCGAGGAGGCCTTCTGCGACGGCTGGATGCCGGCACTGGCCCACGACGACAGTGCCCGTCTGCTGTGGTACTTCGACCTGGCGCACGGGAGTGGACCCTCCTACCGGGTCGTCACTGTGACCGGGGTGGAGGACGGAGCGGCGTGGGCGCGGCTGGCCGACCGGGTCGCCGACGGCGACCTGCAATCCTGGGCCGCCACCTCGACGGGCTCCAGCACGAATCCCGTAGCCGAATCCTCTGCCCGCTCGAGTGGTCGCCTTCGGTCGGTTCGTTGGCCGACGTTCCGACCCAACCCCAAACGCACGATCCAACGATGTACATGGAGGACACCATGTGGCCCTTCCCCGGGAGGATCGCTGACTACATCCGAGCGGCGGGCTCGGTCTACGCCCCCTCGCTCGGTGCCGAGGACTCCCGGCTCCACATGCACATCGGCCTGGCCCTGCAGACCATGCCGGGGGCCGGGCGGTATCCCGAGGTGACCCTGCTCCAGAAGCTGACCAGCCTGCCCCGCCTGATCCATCTCCTGACCAACGACATCCCGCCCGAGGTCACCGGACCGGGGTCCTGGATGCACGAGGCCCTCGACCTCCGGGACCAGTGGCGGTCCAGCCTGCTCCGGACCGCCGTGTGGTCACCACTGCAATGAGGCCACTCACGGAACCTGGGCGGGCCGATGCCGGGGCGGGCCGCGCACGAAGGGACGCCCGATGCTGTTCATGATCGAGACCCACCGGCTCATCGGTCGCCGCGCCTCGGAGTTCGAGGACCTCTACCGCACCGAGTGGATGGGTGCACTGGCCCAAAGCGCCGACGTCCGCCTGGTCTGGTACCTGAACCACGCCATGGGCAGTGGGCCGGCGTACCAGGTGGTGACCATCACTGCGCTGGCCGACGGTGCCGCGTGGGAGTCGGTCGCCCGCCGGATGCTCGACGGGGATCTGGCCGAACTGGCCGGCCGCATCGAGCGGTGCCGCCACGATGCCGAGGGGAAGCTGGTCACCCCGGTCTACTGGTCCGCCCTCCACGAGGTCGATCTGGCCAGCGTCCCCACCGACGGACGGCAGCACGATCTGTCGGTGTACATGCTCGACACCGGCTGGCCCGACGCACCGTTGGACGAGTACATCGAATTCTGGGACCGGGAGTACTGGCAGTTCATGCGCCAGACCCCACCGGACCGACAGCTCCTCGACATCGTTGGCTGCTTCCGGGTGGCCCACGGAACAGGGGTGCGCCCCGAGGCCATGCTGATGCAGAAGATCATGAACTACGGATCCCTGGGGGGTCTGCTCACCAGTCGGGAGGAGTACGACCCGGACACCTGGCCGGGGAGCTATATGGCCAGGGGCCTCGAGGTGCGTGACCAATGGGAGAGCAAGCTGCTCCGGACCAGCAGCTGGTCACCACTCTGGTAACCAGCTGGAGCCACCCCTCAGACCCCGAGCGAACAGGCCTTGAGCTCTTCGGCCAGGCCGGGGTCGCCGACCACGGTCACGCGGGCATGGCCCTGGCGTCCGCCTCCGAACAGGACGTGCTCCCCCGGGTCGCCACTGACCACGAGGCGGGGTCCGCGCCCGCTCACCTTGGCGGCCCGGTCCGACGAGACCAACTCGATGGTGGCGGCGACCCGCTTGGCCATCTGCCCGGGGCCCACCCGCTTCCAGAGGGCGTCGGAGAGCTCTGGCGGGAGCACCCGGGGCTGCCAGACGGGCTGGGCCCGCCGGACATCCTCGACATGGATGAAGAACTCCACGGTGTTCATAGGCGCGTCGAAGGAGCGGAGCAGTGGCGGCGGTCCGCTCCGGACGCGGTCCACGAGGTCGTCCCACGACAGGCGGTCACGAATGGAGACGCGTACCCGGTCGGTGTATGAGGCCAGGGGTGCCCAGACCAGGCCGGGGCCACTGTCGGGTCGCCGCTCCCGGGCCACCAGATGGGCGGCCAGATCGGCCGTAGTCCAACCGGAACACAGGGTCGGTGCGTCCGGTCCCAGCTTGACGAACAGGTCGACCAGGGTCTGGCGCTCCTGCTGGGGCAGCGGTGTGGGCATGGGCGCATGCTAGGCCCCGACCGGATGGACGACCCCGGGGAGGACCGTCACCCCTGCGTCTGGAACGTGAACACCTTGTCGGCATCGATCCGAGCACCCACGGCGTCCTCGGCGTCCAGCCACCGCTCGAACTCCGGCCCCTGCAGCGGCACATAGTGATCGAGCATGGCCTGGCGCAGCTCGCGGCCCGGAGGGTCCGACAGCTCGAACAGCTCGGCCCGCCCGTGCAGGGTGACGGCCAGCTCCCGGCTGGGCAGGTGGGTGGCACTGACCGCGGGGCGGGCGGCCAGGTGCCGCATCCGAACCGAGTCCCGCCCTGAACTGAAGTAGAAGGTCCCATGGAGGAAATAACCGTCGACGGGCCCGGCCAAGGGCCGTCCGTCCGCCGTGACGGTGGCTACCACCAGGAGCCGCATCGCGTGGAGCCGGGCGCACAGATCCTCGGCGCCGACACGGCGGTCATCGGTGATGATGCCCCGTAGGTGGGGCCCGGCGGCCGCGGCGCTGGCATCCAGCAGCGCTTCGAGGCGGTGCGTCTCCGTACGGGTCTCGAGCATAAGTGAATTCAATCATCCCGTCCCGTGGTCGCACCCGATCGCCGGCGCCGCGGCGGCGGGGCCGATGCCCATGCCCCCGACACCCTGACCAGGGACTTCGGCGCGTCAGTACGGAGGCAGGTGGCCGGCGCCTGCCCTTCGACATCGAGGAGGACCTCGGGGATCGGGTCCGAGACAGTTGACCCGCGGCGGATCGGCTGTGTCTTCAGAGGAGGACCACATAGAATACGTCGTCGAGTACGAGATCCGAACGGCCGGTCTCACCCACGACCAGAACCTCGCCAACCAGGAGGCGTTGCTGCAGGCCTTCGGTAAGTGGAGCCCCGAGGCGGGCCTCACCGTGCATGCCTTCGTGTCCAACCTGAACAACGGCGGCTACGTGTTGGCGGAGGCGGACGACCCCCATGTCGTCTACTCGTTCGTGTCCAGGTTCGTCTACTGGAACGACGTGCGGGTCGTCCCGGTCGTCGATGTCGCCGACGGAGTCGCCCTCGCCGACGAATCGCTGGCCTGGACCCGCAACGTCATCAACGCGTGACCCTCTGGTGATGCTTGGCGCTCGCCGTCGATCGGCGAGCCGCCAGCCACCACCTCAGTGCGTCGACTGGTTGCCTTCGGCCTGATAGGCCCGGCACGGTTCGCCGCGGAGCGAATTGCACGCCGGCAGGTCCGACGTGGCGGTGACGCCCCGTGCCATGTTCACCGTGAGCGCCGAGGCGGCGACACCGCCGAGGCCGACGGTGGCGGCCTGACCGTTGTCAACGGTGTCGAACTCCCAGATCGGTCGGTCCCCACCGGGAGCCGAGAGCACGACCCGCAGCTCGGTGCCCGGCCGGAAGGTGTGGACGATCGGGTCGATCGGTATCTTCACCAGCCGGTAGGTGGTGGGTGAGAGCTGCGAGGCGGCCGCTGCCGTGTAGTCGGGGTCGGTGTAAAGCGCCGTCGAATCCTGCTGGTCGACCTGGTTCACGCTGCGCAGGAATCCCGACGTGACGTACTCCTCCTGGCCGGCCTGGGGCCGGACCTCGGTGATGGTGGCCTGGAAGTCCTCCACCGCGGCCGGTGCCTTGACCCACAGGGAGACGGTGGCCGGGCCGGCGATGGTGACCGCACTGGTGAACGGTGCGGTCTGGAAGGCGATGCCGTCCGAGGCCGGAACCGTCGTCCAGTCCCACCCGGGGTCGGCGGCCCATGCGTTCCCGCTCGCCGGCAGGCTGGTGAGCGGCCGGGTCGTCGGGTCGAGGGTGAAGGTGGTGCTCGAGGACGCCGTGGAGTGCCGGGGGGCCAGCGAACCGTCGACCCCGAAGTACAGGGACTTGACCCGGCCCGGTGGTGGCCAGGTCGCGAAGTCTGCGGTGTAGGTCGACTGGATGGCGCCCGCACCGGCCGCACCGGCGCCGTTGTCGAAGAGCACACGCACGAGGGGGGTCTGGCGGGCGAACTCCCGCCGGGCCAGGGTGACGGTCTTGGCGTTGGTGAAACGGATCGCCGGCAACGGTGCCTGGGACGACACGCCAGAGGCGAACCCCGTGAACTCGTCGAGGATGGTCGCAGCCAATGGGCTCGGCTCGGCGGGGACGCGGTCGGCTACATAGATGTCCAGGAACTCGAGCCAACGACTGATGGTCTGGGGATCGGTCGAGTCGATGTGACCGCCGTTGACCATGTTTGCGAACAGCGGGGTCGTCTTCGGGATGGCGTTGATCAGCGAGGGCCACTGAGGGCCGGTCTGCTCGTCCTGGAGTGCCCCGGACAAGAACACGGGCACCTGGATGTGGTGGGCGGCCATGATCATGGACCGGCGGTCGAAGAGGGACGGGTCCCGTCCGGGCCCGGACCCCGGGGTCACCATCTGGGGCCCCACCAGCGACGCCAGGCTCTCGGACTGGTTGTGCAGCGCCTGGTTGGCCAGACAGGCCGACGACGCGCCGGTCGCCAACTCTGCGTCGATCTCGTAGTAGGTCCAGGCCTGGCCCACATTGGACACCGGCGTCGCGGAGCGCTGGACCAGATGACCACCGCTGTAGGTCGCAGCCGCCATGGCGTCGTCGATGCGCTGGCTGATCCAGCTGGCGGCAAAGCCGTCGTTGTAGATGCCGCCCGGATAGCCGGTGGAGAAGAGGTCGTCGGTGGGGCTCATCGGGGCGATGGCGGCCAGGTCGGGCGGATCGGTACCGGCCGAGGGGAACTCGGAGAGCCCCGAGTAGCTGATGCCCACCATGCCGACCTTGTGCCGGGCCACCCAGGCCTGGTGGGCGACGATCTCGATGGCGTCGTAGGCGTCGTAGTCGGACGGGTACCCGAACAGGTCGAAGGCACCACCCGAGCACGCGGTTCCGCGCATCTGCAGACTGACGGTGGCGAAGCCGGCCACCCGGGCAAGGACCGAGCCCACCGCCGTCGCGGTGTCCGGCAACAGGTTCGGGTCGCCGCAGCCGGTGCACGGGGTGTGGAGCGCCTGGGCGAGGAGCGCGGGGATGGGGTCGGTCGGGCCGGCGGTGGCGTAGCCCGAATACTCGAGAACCGTGGGGCACGGACTGGCGGCGGAACAGGACCCTCCATAGGGATACCGAACGGTGGCCGCCAGTTGGATTCCGTCTCGCATGGTGATGTAGTTCAGGCCCTCGTGGAGGGGCTGATTGGCGTACAGGGGCGAGTCGGCGGCCGGGTTGGCGCCCGGGGCGAGCACGGCGAACGGAGCCGAACGCCGGCCCGTTGTGCGGTCGACCCAGGAGTAGTGGGCTCCGGGAGCGAGGTCCCGGATGATCAGCGACCCGAGGGAGTCGGCGGTGCCCGGGTTGGCCGGATTCACCACCGCGGAGCCGGACCGCAGGAGGGCGATGCGATCACCGGGAGTGGCGCCGGTGAGCCACGCCTCGTCGACCGAGCCACTGCCCTGGAGCCCCAAGGGGTGCGCACCTACGGGGGCAGCCGCCCCGGTGGCCCCTGAGGTAATCCCTAGACACACCGTTGCCGCAGCCAGGACGGCTACCGACACCGACAGGATCCGACGTTGTGTGCGCATGCTCTCCCCCCGTACTACGTCCCGTACGGCCCACCACACGTGGCACCGGGCCCGCCAGATCATGGCACCTGGCGCGGCCGGGCGGCGCATCGAACCGGTTCGGGAGCGATCGGCTACGTCGTCGGCACCGGTGTGGCCCCATAGGAGTCGTAAGGCCGCTGGTGGCGTGCGGCCAGTGCCTCGCCCGCCTGCATCTGGAAGGGGCTGATGCCCCCCCGTTGCCACGGGCCCACCGAGCCGGCCGCCACGGCATCGGAGGACTTGGCCGGTATGCCGATCTGGCGCCGGGCATCGTCGACCTCGAGGGAGGCGAGTTCGAACCAGTCGATCCGGAGGAAGTCATGGCTCCCCGGACACAGCGCCCCACGCCGCATGGCATCGGCCACCCGGGTCGCCATGCCCGTCTCGGAGAGGTGGCCGGGCGAGTACTCGAACAGCCCAGCACCGGTGCGGAGATAGCCGGTCTCGAACAACGACACCACCATGGCCAGGAGCGAGAAGGCCCGGGGATCGTCGTTGGCCCGGGCGATGAAGGCGAACACCTCCAGCTCCGACTCGACCGTGGTCCCGTAGTCGGCCAGCACGTGGACCCAGTCGTGCTGGGCCAGCAGCGGCGGCGCCGACTCCGGCTGGCCGGGATAGGTGAAGCCCCGGGACCGATAGAACTCGGTGATCCTCCGGCCCAGCGTGCCCTCCGGCAGATCCTCGAGCTCCCGCCACCGTTCGGCCAGCGCCGGATCGTCGACCGCGCTGTCCCACGCCGAGGCCAGCTGGCCGGAAGCATGGAGGGCCTCGGCATCCTCGCTGTCCCAGGTGGCGGTGTAGCCATTGCGCTCGAAGTCGAATGCGGCGAGGCCCAGACTCCCCTCGGCGAACAGCGTGGCCACCTGCAGCATCCCCTCCTCCACACCCAGGGCATGGGCGAAGGCACCGATGCGCTCGGCCACTGCGGTGGGAAGTGGGCGCAGCACCAGACCGACCAGGACCATGAGCTGGACGATCCTGGTCCGGAACTCCATGGTCCGCCACGACAGCGCCGAGGCGAACTCCTCGGGCCCGATGGGAGGTGCATCCGGGTCAGCCGGATGGCCGGTCATGGCCCTGCAGGCCGCACCGAGCAGGAGGCTCTGGGTGTCGGTGGGGCCGGCCGGGGGGGAGGTAGCGGACTGGATGCCGCGCCCGAGGAGCACCACCTCGGGCGCCTCGGGGGCCGAAAGGTCGATCGAACCGGGGGGCGGCGGCGGCACAGGCATCTCGCTCCGATCCTACGGTCGGTCCTCCGGGGAGCACCCCCGGGAGACCAACGGCCCGGCTGCAGCGGGCCCCGCCGAGCCCGCTGCAGCGATGGGCACTCTCCGTCACTCTGCCTGCAGAGCAGATTCGGGATCCGCCGCCGATTGCAGACCGTAATCCCGATGGCCCCGGCTCGCAACCCGAAGTTGCAACCACGGTTGCAGGCGGCCCGTCGGCGCTCCCACCGGGGAAATTCGACTCTTCGCCCCGAGAGGCACAAGATTGACCCATGGAGTCGGTGGTGGCCGCGCCCCCCGGGAGACAAGGGGGGGCCAGCGCAGCGGGCGGGACGCGGCGGGCCAGGCTGGCCCGCGACGAGCTGCGCTCGCTCCTGTTGGAGGCGGGTCGGGAGATCCTCTACGAGGAGGGCATCGACACCGGCTCCACCAACCTGACCTTCAAGCGGGTCTTCGACCACATCGAGGAGCGGACCGGCCTGCAGCTCACCAACGCCTCGGTCATCAGACGGGTGTGGGAGAACCAGGCCGACTTCCAGGCGGACGTGCTGGTCGTCATCGCCCAGGACGAGGGTCGTCCCGAGGTCGACCTGACCCTCCAGGCGGTGATCTCGGTGCTGGACGGGGCGGACCTGTCGACGGTGGAGTCGCGGATGGCCGCCATGCAGCAGCTGTGCCGGATCGGTGGCGCGGCCAGCAGCGACGCCGTGGCCGACTCGGCCAACTGGCCCCTGTGGATCTCGGTACTCGCCATCGCCACCACCACCTCCAACCCGACACAGCGGTCACGGGTCCGTGCCGCGCTGATGGACGGTTACGGGACGGTCACCAAGTTCTGGGAGGAGACCTACGGGGGCCTGATGGAGTTCCTCGGGCTCCGGGTCCGTCGGCCCTGGACCATCCGCCAGTTCACCATCGCGGTCACCGCCTTCAGCGAGGGCTACTCGCTACGCCAGCACGTCGAGGGCGATCTCGAGCGGTTCATGCGCCCAACAGGCCCGGGCGGCGAGGACCAGGAATGGACCCTGTTCGCCACGGGGCTCGAGGCGCTGGTCCTGCAGTTCTTCGAGCCCGATCCCACCTTCGTGCCTCCCGCCACCTGACCGCCCGAGCCAGCGGGCCCAGTCCGCGGTCTAGTCCAGGGCCGACTGCAGGGCCGCAACCGTCTCGCCGGTGGCTCGCTTGGCGGCGTCGAAGAGGCTGTCGAGTCCGTAGAAGCCGTGGATCATGCCGTCGTAGCGCGACGTCGTGGCCGCCACGCCGGCTTGGCGCAGACGGTCGGCGTACGCCTCCCCCTCGTCCCGCAGCGGATCGAACTCGGCGGTCACCACCAATGCCGGTGGGAGTCCGGACAGGTCGTCGGCGAAGAGCGGTGAGGCATCGGCCTGACGCGGGTCGGCACCGTCCAGGTAGTTCCCTAGGAACCAGGTCATGGTGTCGCTGTCGAGGAGGTACCCCGAGCCGTTCTCGGTGTGGGACGGCAGCGACCGAGTCATATCCGTCCCCGGATAGATGAGCAGCTGGAAGGCGATGGGCGGCCCTCTCGTCGTCCCGAGCCCGCCGGGCCGTCACCGCGGCCAGGTTCCCACCCGCACTGTCGCCGGCAACGGCCAGGCGGTCGGGGTCGCCGCCGAGCTCGGCGGCGTGCACCGAGGCCCAACGGGTGGCGGCCTCACAGTCCTCGACGGCCGCCGGAAAGGTGTGCTCGGGTGCCAAGCGGTAGTCGACGTTGACCACCACCGCCGGTACGCCCGCGGCCAACCGGTGGCACACCGTGTCGTGGGAGGCGATGTCCCCAATCACCCAGCCGCCGCCGTGGAAGTACACGACCACCGGTAGCGGTCGGTCACTCGGGGGCCGGTAGATCCGGACCGGGATGTCGCCAGCGGGTCCCTCCACCATCCGGTCCTCGGTGGGCACCGGCACCTCGGGCGGCCCGGCGATCTCGGCCAGCAACGCAAAGCCGGCTCGGGCCTCGTCCACGCTCTGTTCGGAGAGGCGCGGCGTGCCCAGCGCCTCGATCTGGTCGAGCAGCGCCCGGGCCTGCGGGTCGAGTGGCATGGCACCTCCGGTCGAGCGTCGCGGACGACGGCTCAGGGTCAGCCCTCGACGGTACTCGCCGGGCGCGGCGGATACCGAGACTGCAGTCGCCGGCGAGTCTAGAACCAGTGCAGCCAGGGGTGGTTGTTTCGCCAGACCACTGCGTTGACCTTCCCGATGATGTTGGCTGCCGGCACGGTGCCCCAGAATCGGCTGTCCCAGGAGTCACCCCGGCAGTCACCCATCACGAAGTACTGCCCGGCCGGGATCCGGGTGGTGGCGACCGGCCGCGACCGTTGTGCGCAGTCGCCCGCCTGGGCCGGCAGCCACGGCTGGGCGAGGGGTTGCCCGTCGATGAAGATCGTCGCACCGGACTGGGAGATGGTCTCGCCCGGAAGGCCGATCACCCGCTTGACCAGTACAGGCACCTGGGCGTCGTGGTCCCCTGGCGCACGGCGGAACACCACGACGTCGCCCCGGTGAACAGTGGAGTACAGCTTGTCCACGACCAGGCGGTCGCCGACCTGGAGGGTCGGCACCATCGATCCCGACGGCACGATGAACGCCTCTACAGCGTAGGCCCGCACCCCGGTGGTCACTACCAGCATCAGGACCACGAGCAGGGCGATCGGGACCACACTCGACAGCCGCGGACGAACGGTGCGGTGCGCTGTCACCAGCCAAGCCTACGGGCGTCGTCGCAGGAGGGTCGGGCGGAGGGAGCCAGGGCCCGATCAGCCCCTGAAGTCGGCGGCCAGCTGGCTCAGGTTGGGAGTACCCAACCCGGTCGCCGGGTTGAACAACGAACCCGCCGTACCCGTGTAGAAGAGGTTGTCGTTGCCCGCACCGCTCTGCTGCAGCGGGGTGAACGGCGAGTGGGCTGAGGCTGCGGCAGCGTAGATGGACGGGTTCCACAAGCCCACGCGGTGCCCCAGGTAGGAGTCGATCACCGCCGCCGACCCGTTGAGTTGGGGCGCCACGAAGCTGGTGCCGCCCCACCCTCCTTGAAGTGCAGCCTGTCCGGTCGGGACAAAGGAGGGCTCGTAGAGCAGGTAGCCGCTGAACGGATCGGCGTTGGCGGACAGGTCGGGAACGGCCCGGCCCGAGCCGCTCCCGTGGCTCACCTTCGGTGCGGCGTTGACGGACCACGCTGTCGGCTCGACGATGCCACCCACGTCCTGGAAGGTGGTCGGCGTGAGGTACTGGACCGCCTGGAACCGGGTGGTCCCGCTGACGCCGCGCTGATAACTGGGTGCAGGCTCGGCCGCGCTCGAAGCCCCCGCCTCCCCCGCCGATGAAGGATTCGGCCGCCGCGCTCAACGTCTCTCCGGCCGTGGCCGCCACCGCTGGCCACAGGTAGTCCCAACCCCAGGCCCGCTGAGTCGGGACGCTGACCACCGCGGACCCCGACGGGCCGCTCAGCGTGCCGCTCCATGGCAGCGTCGTCCCGCCAGCGGCGGTGATGAACGGACTGTCGGCGGACACATCGACCGAGAGATTGGTGCTTCCGATGTCGCCCGAAGCGTCGTAGGCACCGGAGTCGCCGGCCGCCACGAACCCCGATTGGCCCTGGACGGCCATCTCGAGGAACGCCTCGTCGAAGGCCTGCTCGTAGGCCGGGGTCTCAGCTCCAGAGGCCACGCCGGCCGCCAGGTACGTCTCGGACTCACCCCAGCTGGACGAGATGCTGCTGGCCACGTTCTGGCTGGCGGCGGAGAAGTAGGCGTCGGCGAATCCGCTGTCGGTGTTGGGGGCCTGGTAGACGACCACGTTGGCCCCGGGGGCCACACCCCCGGCCTGTTCCACGTCGAGATCAGTCTCACCGGTCCCGCTGGCATCGCTCGGGGCGCCCGGTCCGCCGTCGATGTTGTCGACCGACACGGTGCGCCCCGTGGCCGGCAGCTTGAGCTGGTGCTTCCAGAAGTACTGGGGCGCACCGGGGTCGAGCGCGGCCAGGGTGACGATCCCGACGGTCTGGCCGGCCCCGGTGGCACCGGCCTCCGCCAGTGCGGTGAGCCCGTAGTCGGCATCGAAGTTGGCCGGCAGGTTGCAGTCGCCCGCGAGCCCGGTCAGCTTCAGGCAGCTGTTGGGGCTCCCCGGTTGGAATCTGGTCACCGCGGCGTCGACGTGCACGGCATGGCTGGTGAACGGGCTGTAGTTGGTCAGGCCGAGGACGGCGAGGATGTCCCGGGCGATCCGGGACGGGAGCTCGGGAGCCTGGTTGGTCCCGTGGACGGTCTGGGCCTGCACCCCGCGGGCACCCGCCCGCCCGGCCCGTCCTGGCACGTGGTACTCCTTTTGCTGCACGCCCAAGGCCTGATCGAACTGCCCGGCAGTTCCGACAGCGGACACATCGAGCCCGTCGGCCGCCGACGAGGTCTGGATGCCGAACTGTGCCAGGTAGACCTCAAGCGCGTAGATGGTGGTCGGGCTCTGACCGTAGGTCTGGGCGAACTGGCTCACCGACAGGAACTGATGGACGCCGCGCTGCACGCTGGCCTTCAACTGGGCGAGGTCACGCTCCCGCAGGATGAACGAGACCGACTCTGGGGTGTCTGCCGGTGTCGTGCCGAAGACCACGGCACCGGGTAGCGCCGAGGCGTCGATCCCGTGTTGCACGGGGACCAGGTCGCCGCCCGCCTTCGGAGTCGTCGTCGTGCGGATGGGGGCCGGACGGGCCGCCACCCGGTGGACTCCGTTCCGGTGGACGGTGGCGCCGGCCGGCCCCGTGAGCGACCCGGCCATGGCCAGCGCGCCTAGACCCACTCCGACCACCAACCGCAGCCGCGCCGTGTGCGTTCCCACTAGGACCCCTCTCGTGTCTTCGATGCGCTCTCGGCGGGGGCCGGACCATTCGACAGCACTCGAGGTCCGCCGACGACATGCGATGAGCGGCCACGCTACGTCTCGGTCGTCCTCCCCATCAACTCATCCTCGGCACCGGACCATCCCGGCGGGGACGAACACCATCGCGAAGGCCACGAGCCCGCGCTGGGTGGCCGGGCCGTGCCTACGCGTGAACGCTGCCCGACAGCACACACCGGTTGAGCAACTGGGACAGGGGTTGGTCGGGGGTCACCTCACCGAGATTGGCGGCCGCGGCCCGGCAGGTCGTGAAGCGGCGTGATGCAGTGGCGGCGTCATAGGGGGCCTGCAGGGGGCGGGCCCGCAGATTCCACACCCAGGCCCGGTGGGCCACGGTCGGCAACCGGCCCGTTGCCGCGGTGAACACGGCGGCCGCCTCGGTGGGGACATTGCCGCGGTCGGAGACCACGATGTAGGCAGTCTTCCAGGTGGCCAGCGCCGACCGGAGATGGACGAGCTGTCGGGCCGACAGCGGAAAGGGCTGACCGGGTACGTTCACGGTCAGGTCCACCAGAGTGCGGACCGCCGAGCCCGGCCGACCGGTCCCGATCACCCCGGTGGTCGGCCCCGGCACTTTCACGTAGCCGCCACTGAGCCGGAAGCGCATCCCGTCTGCCGCCTGCCACACCATCGGTGCGGACGAGGCTGCGGCTGATGCCGGCCACGGATAGCTGGTGACCACCGATCCCTCCGGGACCCGGGTTCCGACCGTGGCGTACCAGGGAGGCAAATCGATGCCGGTCACCGACAATGGTGCACCGTAGGTCTGCCACACCGGGACCAGCATCAATAGCGCCGCACCCCCAATGGCCCCGGCACGGGCCGCGGTGGGCAGCCGTCGCCACGGACGGGCCAGGTGCAGCGCATCCAGCCCGATGGCGATGACGATGGCCACGGCCAGGTCGGCCAGCACCGAGAAGTGGATGGCGCTGATGTCGTCGAACACGGGCCGGTCGGTGACCCACTTCCAGGGCAGCCAGCCGCTGATCACGAAGTGGTTCGGGCTCAGCCACAGGATCCCGCCCCACGAGAAGACCGTCGCCGCCAGAGCCGTCACGGCCATCACCCACATGGAACGCCGCCGCCAGGCCAGGGCCAAGCAGGCAGCTCCGACGATGAGGATCCCATAGCCGAGGAACTGGACCTGGGGACCCTGCAACGCCCCGGGCCACAGGACGCTACTTGTAGGTCCCTTGCTCCACACCTCCCAGAGGGCCGCCACCAAGAAATCGTGTAGCCCCGACCAGACCGAGCCATGGATGTGCTGGGGTCCGGTCAACATGTACAGGGCAGGTCCGATCAACAGGACCACAGCGACCAGTACGGCCACCCCGGCCGCCCGGATGGCGAAGGGGAACGCCGCCACCGCCCGGCGGGGCGACAGAGCGGCCGCGGCGGCAATTCCGACCGCCGCCACCGGCACCACCATGGTGAGGACCTCCGCCGAGATCAAGTACTGGGCGAACACCAACACCCCCAAGCTGAGCCCGCACCACCACACCGACCGCTGCTGGCGCACCAGCATCTCGTGGAGGACGACGAGCATGAGCGGCGGAAGGACCAATAGAGCTGTGTCGAGGTGCCCCTGGCCCACGCTGTCGACGATGAACGGGCTGTACCCGAACAGGAACCCACCGACCCACCAGGCCACAGGCCAGGCTACGAAGCGACGGCAGGCGATCCAGCAGCCCCAGGCGCTCAGCCCGGGCGCCAGGGTGAGCCCCACGGTCGTGGCCACGAACGGGCCGAACAGCCAGGTGACCGGGGCAAGGGCCAGGCCCGCCAAGGGGGCACTGGCGTTGTTGAGCAGGTTGACCCCATGGGGCATCCACAGCCACGTTGTCGACAACGGGTCCAACCCGTGAGCCAACGCGTAGGCCGGCCAGGCCACGAACCACGCCTGTTGACCCGGGTCGAAGCAGCCACAGCGGATCGTCGAGGCCGGACCCCCACTCCAGGCGTTCCACCACAGGAACACCGCCGGCAGCGTGAAGAGCGCGATGACTCCGAGGTGCACGCCGGTGCGCTGGAGCCACCGGGGCACCCGACTCGCAACCGAGCCACCGTCCACCACCGGTGGCTCCTCGGCCAAAGGACGATCGACGACCAGATCCGTCAAGCGATGTCCGACCCATGGCTGTCGAGCAGTGGTCCCGAGACGAGGGCTGCGAGTTCGTCGACGACGGGGCCGAGTTGCTTGGCCACCGAACCCGGCGGACCCCCGCCGGCATCGTCGGCCGTGAGAGCCACAAAGGCGCATCGGGCGGCCAGCACCATCACTCGGTCGGTCATGGCGGCGTCGGGCCCCGGATGGTCCGCGGACCACCGCTGCAGCCCGAACGCGGCGGCGCGCAGTTCGTCCATGCCCGCGCCCGCCTCGGGGCCGGTCCCCGAGGCCCCCAACTGCGAGACGCTGGACGCGGCCTGCATCAACCTGCGCACCGGTGGTCCCATCCCCCCACTCGACCCGTCGATCATCCGAATCGTCCCCCTCTTCGGCACCTACGTAAGACCACAGACTCTTACACATGACGTGTGATGGAATTATGAGCGGTGGTGTCAATCAGCGCCTGATCTGGAGAACTCGGTCGGTCCTACGGGGACATGGCACCCGGCAGGAGCGGCTATACCCGAGGGGGATGCCTGCTACTCCAGTCCTGCTCGACGACCGGCCCGTCCGACGCGTCGGCTTCGGTGCCATGCAGCTGCCCGGACCTGGCGTCTTCGGCCCGCCGGCCGATCGCGACCAGGCGCTGGCCGTGCTCCGTCGGGCCGTGGACGCCGGTGTGAACCACATCGACACGGCCCAGTTCTACGGTCCCGACGTGGCCAACGCCTTGATTCGCGAGGCCCTGCACCCCTACCCCGATGACCTGGTCCTCGTGTCCAAGGTGGGGGCGAGACGCGACGAGACGGGCCAGTGGTTACCCGCCCAGCGACCCGAGGAACTCCGGGCCGGCGTCGAGTCCAACCTGGCCTCACTGGGTCTGGACCGCATCCCCGTCGTCAACCTGCGCCGTCACCCGGGCGGCGAGGTCCCGTTGGACGACCAGCTGGCCATGATGATCACGCTGCGCAACGATGGCCTCATCGGCAGCATCGGTCTCAGCAACGTCGACCTGGACCAGTACCGGACAGCACGCACCCAAACCGAGATGGCCTGTGTGCAGAACGCCTTCAGCTGGGCCGATCAATCGGGGCGTGACGTCTTCGACGCCTGCCGAGACGACGGGGTGCCCTACGTGCCGTTCTTTCCCCTTGGATCGGCCTTCAACGCCGACAACCCGGTGCTCACCGCGCCCGCGATCACCCGGGCGGCACAGCGGCTCGGGGCCCGACCGGCCCAGGTGGCCCTGGCCTGGCTGCTGCAGCTGGCACCGAACGTCCTGCTGATCCCGGGCACCTCGTCTCTCGACCACCTCGCCGAGAACCTCGCCGCCGGCCACCTCGAGCTGGACGACGAGAGCCTCGAGGCGCTCGGACACTAGGGCGGTCCTGGCCGTGACCGTCGTCGTCCTGTCCCCGCACTTCGACGACGCCGTCCTCAGTTGCGGCGGCTGGCTGGAGGCGAATCCCGGCGCCTACGTGGCCACCGTCTGCTCGGGCAGCCCAGGGGCGGGCGTGCCGGCCGACCCCGAGTGGGACGCCTTGGCGGGCTTCGGTGGCGCCGACTCCGCCGCCGCCGTCCGACTGGTCGAGGACCGTGAGGCGCTGACCATCCTCGGTGCCCATCAGGTCGGATTGGGTTTTCTCGACGGCGCCTACAAGTCCGTGGCAGGGCGGCCGCACCAGGATCCGGGCGTCGAGGGCCCCTTCGGGCCGGCCCTGGTCCGGTCGATCAGCCAGCTGTTCGACGAGCTCACGCCCACCACCTGCCTGTTCCCCCTTGGGCTCTTGCACCCCGATCACCGGGTCACCCGGCGGGCGGCACTCGAGGTCTTGTCCCGCCACGACAGCATCGACGCCCTCGGCTATCTGGACCTCCCCTATGGCATCGCCTTCGGCGAGGCGGCCCAGGAGTTACAGGATCGGCTGTACCCACACGGGGCAGACGTCGTCGTCACGGCCGAGGCGACCCCCACACGGGCGATTCGCAAGCGACGCGCCGTCGAGTGCTATCGGTCCCAACTCCCGTTGTTGCACGCGTCCTTCGGTGACCGTCTGGCCGAGTCATTCGATCCCGGCGCCGAACGACTCCTCCGCTCCCCTCGCTGAGCCCTCGGCCGACGAACGGAGCCGATGCAGGGCACCAGGTGACGCCCCGACAGCATCAAGTCCCAGCAGGGCCGCCCCGAGCACGGGCGGTGCCTGTAGTCGTCGGAACACCGCTGCGGGAGCCCCCTCCCGCACCCCGGCCTCGATCCGTGCCGTGAACCCGGTGTATGTGCTGGCAAACAGTCCGCCGCCCAGGACCACTTCGACGTCCCGGTCGGCCACCCCGAGTCGCTGGACGGCACCCCGCACCATGGCGACCGCCTCGTCGGCCAGGAACCCTGCTGCGTCGCTAGCCACGGCATCCCCACCGTCGGCCGCCTCGAGGCACACCTGGGCCAACTCGAAGAGCCTCCCGTAGCCGACCTGCCCTGTGTACACCGCCGCCAGCAGCGACTCGGGGTCGGCCAGCCCGAAGTGGGCGGGCACCAATCGGGTGAGCGACGTGGGGCCACCACGCCCATCGCGAGACCGCAGGGCCAGACCCAGTGCCCGCACTCCGAGCCACGAGCCACCGGCGGCGAAGTCACCGGACAGCTCGCCCAGCGACGGGAAGCGCACGACCGCGCCGTCCGGACCGAGCCCGATGCAGTTGAGGCCCGAGCCGCACACCACGCCGACCCCCCACCCGGATTCCACCCCGGCCCGAAGCACAGCGAGCGAGTCGTTTCGGACGAGGTTGGTGGTACTCCAGCCCCGTGAGCCGATCGCCTCGGCGAGGCGCTCTTCGTCAACCTCCAGATCCACGCCGGCCATGCAGTAGACGCCGAGGGCCGGTGCCGTGCCGGCCGGGTCGGCGATGCCGGCATTGCCGAGCGCCTCCACGACGGTGGCCCCCAGCACGTCCATGGCCCCGTCGAGGCCGAAGAATTGGTGATTCGATCCGCCGCCGCGGGCCGTCCCCCGCACCGAGCCGTCCGTGGCCACGACCCACACGTCGGTCTTCGAGGCCCCACCGTCGACGGCCAGGACCAGCTGCTCTGCGGACGGACCGCCGCTCACCGTCGCTCCGCGTCCGGACACAGGGCGATGTTACGTTCGATACGTGGGGACCAAGGTTGCCGTGATCGGGGGCGGGAGTACCTACACCCCCGAATTGGTCGACAGCCTGTGCACCCACGAGGACCGGCTGGTCGTCGATGAACTGGTCCTGGCCGATCCCGATGCCGACCGCCTGGAGGTGGTGGCCGGCCTGGCCGGCCGGATCCTCCGCCAGCGTGGGTGGGCCGGGAACCTGGTGACCACCGGTGATCGGCGCCGGGCCGTCGACGGCGCCGACTTCGTCGTCATCCAGCTCCGGGTGGGTGGCCAGGCGGCCCGCCACACCGACGAGACCCTGCCCATCGGCTACGGCTGCCTCGGGCAGGAGACCACGGGTCCCGGAGGGCTGGCCAAGGCCCTCCGCACCGTGCCGCTCGTGCTCGAGATCGCCGAAGAGACGGCGGCCTTCGGCGCGCGCGGCGCCTGGGTGGTCGACTTCACCAACCCGGTGGGCATCGTGACCCAGGCACTGGCGGACGAGGGCCATCGGGCCGTTGGGCTGTGCAACGTGGCCATCCACGTCCAGCGACGCATCGGCCACTACCTCGGCGTCGACCCGGACACCGTCGGGATCGAGCACGTCGGGCTCAACCATCTGACCTGGGTGCGGTCGGCACTGGTCGATGGCGTCGACCGGCTCCCCGAATTGTCGAGCCGCTTCGGGCCCGAGCTCGAGTTGGAGAGCGGCGTGCCCGCCGGCCTGCTCCACCTGCTCGGCGCCCTCCCCTCCTACTACCTGCACTACTACTATCGCCTGGCCGAGAACCTGGGCGAGCAGGCCGCTCCGGGCTGGCGGTCCCGGGCCGAGGTGGTGGCCGAACTCGAGGCCGAGCTGCTCGCCGAGTATCGGGACCCCGCACTGGTGACCAAGCCCGAGAAGCTCTCCCACCGGGGTGGTGCCTTCTACTCCGAGGCCGCGGTCCGTCTGATCGCCAGCCTCCACGCCGGGACCGGGGACGTCCAGGTCGTCGATGTGCCCAACCAGGGCAGCCTGCCCGGGCTGCCCGACGACGCCGTCGTGGAGGTGCCCTGCACCGTCGACCGGGACGGGGCCCATCCGCTGCCCCAGCGACCCCTGCCGCCGGACATGGCCGGACTGGTAGCCCACTGCAAGGCCTACGAGCGGCTGGCGGTCGAAGCTGCCGCGGTCGGGGAGCCGTGCCACCATGATCCGGGCCCTGGTGGTCAACCCGCTGGTGGGTCAGTACCCCCTGGCCGAGGAGCTGGCCGATACCCTGTTGGCCGCCAACCGCTCGTTCCTCCCCCGCTTCTTCCCCGACGCGGGTTGAGCCCTCGGACCTGGCGCCCGTGCCGAGGTGCTGGTCAGACCTGGAGGTGGCCGAGGTCCCCGTAGAGCTCGGGACGGCGGTCCCGGAACAGGCCCCACCCGGCTCGGTCGGCGGTGGCCTGGGTCAGGTCCAACTCAGCCCGGATGGTCTCGGTCGTCGTCCTGGCCGCCTCGGCCAGGGGCCGGCCCCGGTGGTCGACCACGAACGACGAGCCGTAGAAGGTGAGGTCACCCTCGACGCCGATCCGGTTGGCCGCGGCCACCGGCACGTGGTTGCACACGGCATGTCCGTCCATGGCCCGTCGCCACATGTCCGAGGTGTCGTTGCCGGCCTGGCTCCCCACCTCGCTCCCGATGGCGGTGGGATAGACGAGCAGGTCGGCACCCTGGAGAGCCATGGCCCGGGCCGCCTCGGGGAACCACTGGTCCCAGCAGATGCCGACCCCGATCCGACCGTGGCGGGTGGACCAGGTCCGGAACCCGGTGTCCCCGGGGCTGAAGTAGAACTTTTCCTCGTAACCCGGGCCATCGGGGATGTGGGACTTCCGGTAGATGCCGAGGACCTCACCGTCCTCGATGACGGCCACCGAGTTGAAGTAGGCCGGTGGCGCCGCCTCGAAGAATGACACCGGCACCACGGCACCGGTCCCGGCGGTCACCTTGGCCACGGCTGCGATGGCCGGGTTGTCCTCGGGCGTGGTCGCCCAAGCGAAGTACTCCTGATCTTCGAGCCGGGGGAAGTACCGGCCCTCGAACAACTCGGGTGGGACCACCACATTGGCACCGGCCGCCACGGCCTCGGCGATGGCATCGACAGTGCCGTCGCGGTTCTCGTCACGGTCCTCACCGAAGCTCCGTTGAATCACTGCCACTGCCACCGTCTGGGTCATCTCGGCCACCCCACTGCTCGCGTGCGGCCCCACCGTCGCCGCAGCGCAGGACACCAGCGATGCCCACCGGCGGGGAGTCGTGGCCAGAGTACCCGGCACTAGGATCGTGCTCTCCCCGTCGCCCGAACAAGAAGGCCGCCGCATTGCCATCCCGCCTGCTCGACTCCACGCCGAAGACCGACGGATTCCACATGCCGGCCGAGTGGGAGCTCCACGAGCGCTGCTACCTGGTGTGGCCCGAACGGACCGACAACTGGCGCGTCGAGGCCGGGCCCGCCCAGTCGGCCTTCACCGCGGTAGCCGAGGCCATCGCCCGGAGCGAGCCGGTCACCATGCTGGCTTCCTCCGCCCAGTGGGAGCGGGCCAGGGCAGCCTGCTCACCGGCGGTCCAGGTGGTCGAGACCACCACGGACGACGCCTGGGCGCGTGATATCGGCCCGACGTTCGTCGTGAACCGCGGCCAGGGAGAGCGGCGGGGGGTGGACTGGATCTTCAACGCATGGGGCGGTCTCGACGGCGGTCTCTACCACCCGTGGGACAACGACGACCTCGTGGCCGCCAAGGTCTGCGACCTGGAGGGAGCCGCGCGCTACCGCGCCCCGTTCGTCCTCGAGGGCGGTGCCATCCACGTCGACGGTGAGGGCACCTGCATCACCACCGAGGAGTGCCTGCTCAACCCCAACCGAAACCCCGGCCTCTCCCGTGCCGAGATCGAGGCGCAGCTGGCGGAGTATCTGGGCATCGACACGGTGATCTGGATTCCCCGAGGCGTGGTCGGCGACGAGACGAATGGCCACGTCGACAACCTGGCGTGCTTCTCACGCCCCGGACGGGTGCTGCTGACGTGGACGGAAGCGGCGGACGATCCTCAGTCGGCGATCTCCCGGGAGGCGCGCCGAAGTCCTGGAGTCGGCCACCGATGCCCGGGGCCGCCACCTAGACGTCGGGCTGCTGCCGTCGCCCGGGCCGCTCTCGATCACGGCAGACGAAGCGACGGGCGTGAGCAGCAGCGGCCACGCCGTCGCGCGCTCAGCCGGGGACCGGATGGCGGGCTCGTACGTCAACTTCTATCTGGCCAACACGGCGGTCGTCCACCCCCGCCTCGACCCCCGCCATGACGACGAGGTCGCCGACCTCCTCGTCGGGGAGTTTCCCAACCGCCGGATCGAGGGGGTCCACAGCCGGGAGATCCTCCTCGGCGGTGGCAATATCCACTGCATCACCCAGCAGGTCCCGGTGGCCTGAACGAGGCCATGGGGCCCAGACCCCTGTCAGCGTCGGATGTCGCCGTGCACCGAGTTGGCATGGGAGGCCCTGGCGCCCTCGATCTGGCGTTGGTGCACCTGGGCGTCCAGCCAGCGGACCGAGCGATCCTGTTGGCGCTCGCTGGGCTGATGGTGGCGGCCCTCGATCCCGTCGGTGGTGCAGCCACACCGACGGCACACCGACATGCGGCCGTTGGTCTCCGGTGCGTGATGCTCGTCCAACCGGGTTCCGGTCGGTGAGGCGTCGGACGGGTCCATGATCCTCCGATCACCCGGCGGGCCCGTGGAGGGCGACCGAGCAGGTGGACGACAGCCCGCTCCGAGTGAGCGACGTCGTCCTAGACACCAGTCTAGGTCACCGGGGCTTCGTCCTAGGATTACGGGACGGGGCCGGCCGTCCGGGCGCCGTGCAGCACCCCAGTGCGACCACCTCCGAGGACCACCTCATGACCGTTCCCAGTGCAGTGCCGCCGGTACCCGCGCCCCTTCATGACCTCTCGGCCACCGAGGACGAGCGGCGTGACGCTGGTCGCCTGGCCCGTGCACGCATCTCCCGCGGCACCCTGGGCCGGTGGGAAGAGGCGGGACGGGGCCAGGACCCGGTGGCGACGATCCTGGCCCAGAACGAGATGCGGGTGGCCGAACTGGTGCCCTTGCGCCACCAGCGCATGGCCGCCTCCCCGTGGAACTTCTACCGTGGTGCGGCCGCGGTCATGGCCGCCGATCTCGGCTCCGGACCCGACAGCGGCCTCATCGTCCAGCTGTGCGGTGACGCCCATGTCCTCAACTTCGGGCTCTGGGCGACCCCCGAGCGCAATCTGATGTTCGACCTCCGCGACTTCGACGAGACTCTGCCCGGACCGTTCGAGTGGGACGTCAAGCGGCTGGCCGCCAGCCTGGTGGTGGCGGCCCGGGAGAACGGGATCCCCGCCTCGGTGGCCGACGATGCGGTCGAAGCGGCAGCCGACGCCTACCGGACCCGGATGCGCCGTTGCGCCGCCATGCCCGAGTTGGACATCTGGTACGACGGGATGCACGTCGACAGCCTGCTGGGCTATTTCGAGCCGGCCGACCGCGGGCGGGTCTCGGTCCACGTCGAGAAGCAGAAGGAGCGCCGGACCAGCCGCGGGGCGTTCGCCAAGCTCACCACCATGGCGCACGGGCGGCCCCGCATCACCGAGGACCCACCGGTCCGGGTGACCATCAACGATGCCGAGCAGGACGATCTGGTCGATCACCTGCTGGCCGAGTACCGACTGACCCTGCAAGAGGACCGCCGGACCCTGTTCGACCGCTTCACCGAGGTCGACACCGTCCGCCAAGTGGTCGGTGTGGGCAGCGTCGGGATGCAGGTGTACCTGGTGCTCCTCGAGGGGCGCAGTGGTGCCGACCCGTTGTTCCTCCAGGTCAAACAGGCCGGGCCGTCGGTCTACGAGCCATTTGCCACACCGAGCCGCCTGGGCCATCACGGAGCGCGGGTCATCCACGGCAAGCGCCTGCTGCAGAGTGCCACCGACATCTTCGTCGGGTGGGGCTCGCTCCACGGCCGGCAGTACTACGTGCGCCAGTTCCGTGACATGAAGATCATCCCCACCACCGATCTCATCGCGCCGCGCTTGGTGGAGTTCGCCACCGCCTGCGGAGAGACCCTGGCCCGGGCCCACGCTCGGACTGGCGATCCTCTGGCCATCGCCAGCTACCTGGGCAAAGGCCGCAAGTTCGCCCGAGCGATGGAAGCCTTCGCCCGGTCCTATGCCGACCAGAACGAACGGGACCACGCCCGCCTGGTCGGCGCCATCGCCCGGGGGGGCGTCGAGAGCGCGACGGATCCCTGAACTCGGCGAAGGTCCCTAACGGGGCGACGCTCAGCGGTGGCCCACCAGCACCGCCACGAGCTCGCGCTCGAGCAACGGGGCGATCCAGGTGGAGTACTCCACGGTGAGGTGCTGCTCGTCTCGGTAGACGAGGAGGTTCCCGACGATCGGCGGGCACCCCGACGGGGTGCAGATCCATGGCGTCGGATCGACATAGGTGGCCCCAGCGGTTGCCGCTGCCTGTCGGTCGGCTCGTTTGCGGGCCGCGTCGTAGTCGGTGTCGGCCACGGTCGGGCCGCACGAGGCCACCGGCACCAGGGCCTCGGACAGACAGAGCGGGACGCTGGTCTCGACGTGAGGGGTGTCCGCGACCAGGACCACGCGGGTGCCGTCGGCGACGAGGCGACCGAGTGTCGAGCGCACACCCTCCGCCCAGGGACGGACGAAGGATGCGGAGTCATCGGGATTGGCGGTCCGGCCCCAGTCGCGCCGCTCGGACACCACCACCATGGCCGGGTGGAGCCGGGCAATGGCCCGCTCGGCGTTGGCCCTCCAGGTGTCGCACTCGGTGTAGGTGCGCTTCAGATAGGTGTTGTAGACCGACACGTCCGCCACCGGGCAGCTCGATTTGGTCATCGACACGAGTCGCCAGCCCTCCCGGTTGCTGATCGACTCCAGGGCCGGGAACCACTGGGCGGCATGGGAATCGCCGAACAGGACCACGGTCACCGGCGAGGACCGGTCACCGAAGACGCACGGCGGGCCGGTCACCGCCGCCACGCCCAGGTGGCAGCCGTCGCCATAGATCACCGGCTGGTCGGCGGTGGCGGTGGCCAGGCTCGGGTGGAGACCGGCTGGGATCGTCCTGGTCTGCAGGGCACGGGCCAGGACGGCCTGGGCCTGCGCCGTGGTCTGCGGCGAGGGCAGCTCGGAGCCGGTGGATGCCGCGCCCGGCTGAGGGTGGAGCCGGGGCACGATGATCGCTACGGCGACGGCCGCGGCGATCAGGGCGCCGCCCAACAACAGCCCGGTCCACGGTCGCTGGACGAGGACCCGGCTGGACCGGACCGGCTGTTCGACCACCCGGTAAGCCACGGCGGCGATGCCGAGCGACACTGCCGCCACCGCCAGGTTCCCTCCCACTGACAAGGCGGCCACGCCGAGGATCGACGGGGCCAGGATGAGGGCGGGGAAATGCCAGAGGTACCACGAATACGACAGCCGGCCCACCGCCTGGAATGGACGGAGACCGAGCAGCGGGTTGCCCGTCCCCGGCCGGCGGGCCGCCGACGCAGTACCACCGGCGATGACGGCAACGGCTCCTGCCACCGGAAGCAGGGCCGCCGTCCCCGGATAGGGCGTCTGGGCGCCGAAGGCCAGCGCCGCGACCACGATGGCGGCGAGCCCGGCCCAGGCCACGAGGGCGGCCCGGCGTCGGGCCAACCCGACCAGGTGAGGCGCCGCCACCGCCAGCAGTGCCCCGGCGGCCAGCTCCCAACCCCGGCTCAGCAGGCTGTAGTACGCCCATGAGGGCGAGTTGTTGGTGAGTCGGAGGTCGACGGCCAGGGAGCCGACGAAAATGACGACCAGCACGGCCCAAAGCTCGACCCGTCGTGCCGGCTCGCTCACGGACCGTGCGGACCCTTCGGACCGTCGAACCCACACCAGGGAGGCGGCCAGCAACAGCAGCGGCCACACGGCATAGAACTGCTCTTCGACCGAGAGAGACCAATAGTTCTGGAGGGGGGACACCGGCGCCGAGGCGTTCAGATAGATCGACCCCTCGATGGCCAGGTGGTAGTTGATGGCGAACGCCGATGCCCAGATGGAGTCGGTCGACACGGACTGGGCCCGGAAGGCCGGGAGCACCTGCCAGGCCACCACCACGGTCACGATGAGCACCAGGGTCGAGGCCGGCAGGATCCGGCGCACCCGGCGGGCGTAGAAGCGGGCGAAGTCGAGATGGCCCTTCGACGAGCGGTCGGCCAACAGATGGCCGGTGATGAGGAAGCCCGAGATGACGAAGAAGACGTCCACGCCGACGAAGCCGCCCGGCACGGCGGCCGGCCAGGCGTGATAGCCCACGACCAGGGTGACCGCCACGGCACGGAGGCCCTCGATGTCGGGTCGGAATGCGGATCGGTCGCCGCCGGTCGTCGCTGGGGTGGATGACGGTGCCGGCCCGGACAGGGCGGGTGCTGTGGTGCCCGCGGCTCGTGTGGTCATCGCCAGTTCCGCATGGACATCCCCGGCCGCTCCGTCAGCCCAATGTACTCAACGGGCCTCAGAGGACCGGATCTCCTCCTCGAGCACGGCAGCCATGCCCGCCATGCCGGCGGCGCTGGGGTGCAGGGGGTACGTGTGGGGCGACGGCAGGATGGGCTCGACCCAGCGGGAGTCGTCCGGGGTACAGGCATTGTGGGCCGCGCTCGGCGTGGCCGTGTCGACGAACACGTCTCCCGCCGCGACCGCGTCGGTGGCCAGAGCGTCGTCGAGTTCACGCTCGACGCCCCGCAGATAGGTCAGGTCGGTGGCGGAGAAGGGTAGGGCAGGCCAGCACCCGCTCCCGGCGGGAGGGACGATGTCGGGGTAGCCGACGACGAACACCCGGGCGTGGGGGGCCCGTCGGTGCACGTCGGCCAGTACGACCGCCACCTTCTTGGCGACCTGGTGGACCTTGGCCGCCAGCTGGTCGCTCCCCCCGGCGCCGAAGTGCCGGGCGCACGACCATCCCACCCGGGTGGCGCCCCAGGGTGTCGCCGCCGCGCAGTCGGTGGCGATGGACGAGAAGCCCAGGTCGTTCCCACCGATGCCCACGCTCACCAGCGAGGTGTCCGGGCGCAGGGCTGCCAGCTGGGCCGGGATGCCCGTTCCCTGCGAGCCGGTGAGGTCGCCGGTGGTCGCACCTCCACAGCTCACATCGGTGAGGTCCAGCCCGAGGGCACGGGCCGTGAGCGACGGGTAGTTGTCCGAGGACCGCAGGCAGGCTGCCGGCGCGGTGGGGACCGTGGTCGGGCCCAGCTGGGTCGGGATGGCCGGCCCCGAGGTGTAGGAGTCGCCGAGGGCGACATAGGTGGTCACCGCGGGATCGTGGTGGGTGGGCGCGACCGAGCCGGCTGCCACCGCCATCCCGACCAGTGCGGAGGTGGCCCCCACCAGACAGGCGGCCACGATCACGAGTCCCCGCAGGTCACGGCCTACGACTCGACGGGCGAGCCGCCCCGGCGCGGGGTCGAGATGGTGGCCGGGGGGCTGCAACGTCATAGCCGGATGATGCTAGGAGGGCGCGCGGTCCGGGGGGGCATCGCCCCTTCGGACTCCGACGTTGGGTCCTTTGGCCCTAGTGCCAGTGAGGCCACGTCCCTACCCTCCAAGAAGGAGGTCACCTGCCATGGATTTGCTACCAACTGCCGTCATCCAGCTCTACGGGGCACTGATCAATCTCAACCATCCCGGCCACTACCTGCACTGGGGATTCATCCAGATCTCCGTGGCCAATGCCATCCTCATCGTGTTGATGGTGCTGGTGTTCGTGGCGGCGATCCTCATCCCGTTCCGCCGTCATGGTGGTGGTTCCCGATGACCATCGACACCGATGTCCCGTCCCCGGCCTCCGCCGGGCTCCCCGAGGATGCCCACCAACTGAGTGCCCGTCTCCGCCGGTCGGCGGTCGAGGCGCTACCGCCCGAGCGCCTGATGCCCGATCGCCAGCCGGCCTACGTCGCCTCGTGGATCTACGTGTTCGGCGTGATCACCCTCGCCGCCCTGGCCGTCGTCATCCTGACCGGGATGGTGCTGGCCGTCTTCGGGCCGACCTGGTGGCACGTGTCCACCGTCGGGCTGTTCGTCAACTCCCTGCACCTGTGGAGCGTCGAAGTCTTCTTCTTCGGCATGGTCGTCCACCTCTGGGGGAAGTTCTTCATGGCCGCGTGGCGCGGCCGCCGCCGAGCCACCTGGATCACCGGGGTGGTGTCGTTCATGGTCTCGGTGGGCGCGGCCTTCACCGGCTACCTGTCCCAGCAGAACTTCGACTCCCAGTGGATCAGCACCCAGGCCAAGGACGGCATCAACTCGACGGGAGCGGGGGCCATCTTCAACGTCACCAACTTCGGCCAGATGCTGATGTGGCACATCGTCCTGCTGCCACTGGTGGTGGGCGTCGTGGTCGGTGTGCACGTGCTGTTGGTCAGGCGGCGCGGGGTGGTTCCACCCTTCGCCCTTCCAGGGACGGACAGCGGCCCGGATGAACCCGAGAGCGGCACGGAAGCTTCCAACGGGGTCGCCGCAGGCAACAGCGTCATCGCAGGTCGGCCATGAGCGCGACCGACGTGTCCCGACCGACCAAGCACCGGTCCTTCAAGCCCGACCGGGACGTGGAGGAGTGGCACGGCAAGTACGTTCCCTACGACCTGGTCAAGGAGTTCATCATCGCCTTCTTGGTGGTGTCGGTCCTGGTGGTGGGGCTAGCGGTGATCTTCTCCTCGCCGGACGACACCCCGGCCACCGTCAAGTCGTGGTCGACCTCGGATCCGGTCGACTTCGCCCAGACCGCGATCACCGAGCTCGACGGCACCAGCGGCACGGCGACCTATGGTCCGCCCTACAACTCGACGGCCGGCGCCTCCCAGTCAATCGGCCCGTTCTCGCCCGAGAAGTGGCTGGGGGTCCATGACTCGATCGACACGGCCAACGATGTACGTGATCGACCCCTTGCGGACCCTGCCCGACAGCCCGGCGGTCCGGGCCGCCATCGACCAGTACACCGCGGCCTCACCCACCCAGCAGGCCAGCTGGACAGCGGCCTACGAGACGGCCGTGGCCAAGGCCACCTACGTCAACGGCGTGCTCACCGTCCCCGCCAAGCCCTACGGACCGGTCGGCACCATCATCGCCGGGCTGACCTCCATGGCCCGCAGCGGCGCGTTGGACGGCGCCCTCCTCCAGTCCAAGCAGTTCTACGGCACTGACTACACCAAGCCGCTGCTCTTCATCGCCGACGGCACCTACCTGTCGAACCTGGCCCAAGGCCAACATCTCGACGGTGACCAGTGGGGGATGATGAACGAGACCGGGAACTTCCCAGGTCAGGCGTGGCTGTGGCTGTACACCCTCTGGTACCAGGTCCCACCCATGAACTCATCGTCCAACGGCGACCTCCAGGTGTGGGCCATCATGATGCTGCTCACCCTCGGCCTGGCGCTGCTCCCCTTCATCCCGGGGCTCCGGTCCATCCCCCGCTGGACCCGCGTCTACCGGCTGATCTGGCGCCAGCACTACCGAGACATCGCGGCCGACGCCAACGCGCACGGGAAGTCACCCCCGACGGCCTCCCCGCCCACGGTCCCTCCGGTGGTGGCGCAGCCGCCGAGCGTCGCCACCCCGGTCTGACGGGCGGACAGCGGCTCGGTTGCCCGTCAGGAGGTCATGCCCTGGAGGCCGACCAGGCCCCGGGCCAGTTCGATCTCCCCCATGTGGCGGAGGCCGTGCTGGTAGATCCAGCACTCGGCGGCGTCCAACAGGGTGATTCCCGCCGGTCCGGCCACCCGGGCGCTATAGGTGCTCGCCACCTGCGGTGGGAACGGGCGCTCGATCACCACTCGGCCGAGCTCGGCCGGATCGAGGCCCTCGAGCCACTCCTCGGTCCGGTTGAACACTGCAGCCATGTAGGCCTGGAACGCCTCGTAGTCGCCGATGCGCTGGTGCACCATCTCGGCGACGGTGCGGTGTTTACCGTGGTCGGCGATGGCGGGAGCGACTGTGGCCTCCCAGGCCTCATCCCAGATGGGCGTGACCCCCGTCATCAGCATGAAGGACGCGTCCATCATGTTCACGATGTGGAAGAGGCTGAAGGCGATGGGGACCACGCCCTCACGTTCGAAGTGGTTCACCTGGTCGAGGTCCATGGTCGCCACGGCGTCGTAGTAGAGGGAGTGCAGCGCCCGCATCCGCCGTTGCAGCGAGTCCAGCACGAGTTCGTCGGCCAACGGTCCTCCTCGACGGTGCAGCGACCGGCCCGAGGCACAGCGCCGGTTTCCGATGATCGCCCCACGGTACACCTGGCAGTCCAAGTGCCACCTGTTGCCGCCTCGAGACGGCGTACGGGCGGTGACCCGGCCAGCGAACAGCCACCCTTTCGCCGCCACGATGGCATCCCACTCGGCCCCGACCGGCGCCAGCCGGTAGCCTCCAGGGCACCATGACGTCACCCACCACCGACCGGCCCGCTCCGTCCGGATCCGACCGGCCCGTCGAGGCCGAGGGGCCCAACCCCACGTCAGCAACCCGTCCCGACGGGCGCCAGCTACGCAGGCGCCGCAACCGGGAGGCCGTCGTCGATGCCCTCTTGGACCTCTACTCGGACGGGAACCTCCGACCCAGCACCGAGGAGATCGCAGCCCGGTCAGGGCTCTCGCCCCGATCGCTATTTCGGTACTTCAACGACGTCGACGACCTCACCCGGACCGCCATCTCCAGGATCGAGGCCCGGGCGGTGGAGTTGCTCCCCATCGATGCCGATCCGACCGACGACACCGCACCCAAGGTCAAGGCTCTGGTGGACCAGCGATTCGGTCTGTTCGACGCGGTAGGGAGTGCCGCGGCGGTGTCCCGGCTGCGCTCGCCGTTCCAACCGATACTGGCCGAACGGCTCCAGGAGAACCGGGCCCTGCTGCGGGGCCAGCTCGAGGTGCTGTTCGCCCGAGAGCTCGACCGGCTCGACGAAGCCGGGGCGCGCCAGGCGCTGGCCAACGCCGACATCCTGACCTCCTTCGAGTCCCACCAGCTGCTCCTGAAGGACCACGGGCTCTCGAGCACGCAGGCCAAGGCGTCCATGGCGGCCGGGCTGACCGCGGTCCTCATCGGCACCGCGCCCTGACCACTGCGGACGCCGACCCGGTGAGCGGGTACTGGCCCGGGCCGTGGTCGTGCGAGGACGGCGGCCCAGAGCGGCTCCAGGTGCCAGGCGCCGGAGACGGCTTCGGCGTGAGCGGTGGCGGGCAGATCGACGTGACGTCGCGGCTGGCTCCGGCGGCCACCATGCTCGTCACCCGGGATCCGGGTGAGCTCTTCCTGCTGCGCCACACTGCCGGGGACGACGCCATCTCCTTCGTCGAGCGGATCGACCCGGTCACACTCGAACCCCTCGACCGGTCGCCGGACCTGCCCGGGGGGCCGACCTGGCCAGGGAGTATCGGTGTCCACGCCAACGGTTCGCTCTATGTGGTCTTCGGCAATCATGCCCACCGCCTCGGTGCCGACCTCACGGTCCTGGCGACGACCACCCTGCCCCGGCTGGCCCCCTACAACGGGTTCGTGCTCCTGCCCGACGGCCATCTGGTGACCAAGGACTTCACCGGCTCGCGACCGGGTCACCCGGTCTCGTCCGCCGATCGCCGGGCCAGCGAGCTGGTGGCGCTCGAGCCCGAGGGGTTGGCGATCGTCGACCGATGTGCTCTGGCCGAGCCGTCGATTGCCCGCCTGTCCTCCCACGGCGACGAGATCTACGTAGTCGGCGACACCAGCCTCCTGCGGGTCCGCTGGGACGTGGGGTTCCGTCCCGACGACGACTTCACGGCCCGGTACCGGACCGTCGAGGGCCAGACCTATGGATGGGACTGCGTCATCGCCCTCGGCGCGGCGTGGTTTCTCGACGACGGTGACGGATCCGAGGGGTATTCGGGAACCCTTCACGGCCACGGCCTGTCGACGGCCCCCCTGCGCCTCTTCCGTGTCGACCTCGCCTCGGGGTCAGTCACCAGTGCCGAGATCGGTGACGGGCCGGGGGGTCTCGTCGCCAATCCGCCGGTCATCGACGTCCGGCGATCCATCGCCGTCGGCTACGACAGTGGCAACGGGGTGCTTCAGGCCTTCGACATCACCGCTGACGGATCGCTGCGACCTCGGTGGCGGCGCTCCCAAGAGCACGGCGGGCACCTGGTGCTCTACCCCGGCACCGGCGAACTGGTCACCGGCCACTTCGACCAGGAGCGCTCCGCCGATCAGGTGGTCGTGCTCGACATCGCCACCGGCGAGGAGTGGGCCCGCGCCGACACCGGCAGCCCCGTGCAATCGGTGCTGTTCCCAGCGGTGGGCTTCAGCGGTGAGCTCTACGGGTGCACCTTCACGACGGTCAGCCGCCTGACGGCGCGCCCTGGACCGGCCTGAACCCCACGCCCCCGGTCAGACCCTGGCGCCGGCCCCGGCATCGGCCAGCAGCTTGTCGTCATCGGCCAGCAGGGCCTTGGCCAGGTCCCGGACCATGGCCACCACCTCGGGGTGCGTCTCGGGATCCCAACCCTCCAAGAGTTCGGTCAATGACTCTCGGCGGGCCACAGTCAAGCGCTCGATGGCGTCGGTGCCGGGAGCCGTGAGCACCAGCTTGTGGCCCTCGGGGCAGGCCACCTGCTCGACCATCCCTGCCGCCACCAGCGCCAGTACGCCCTCCCGCAACCGATCGGGGTCGACCTTCAGTCGGTCGCCCACCTCTTCCACCGTGGCGTCGGGCCGGTCGGCCAGCCGGTAGAGAAGCCAGCTGGCCCTGGGCTCCAGGTCGAGCCCGGCGCGCCCCGAGAGCATCTCGTAGAGCTCTCGGCGGTTCTCGCGGTTGGCGGCGCGCTCCAGGATGCGCTGCACCTCGCCGAGCGAAGTCCTCGGCTCGGGGAGCCCGAGGTTCTCCGCGGGCTCCGAGGCCCGGATGGACTTGCGCAGCTCGACTTCGGGCAGGGTCCACGACAGAAGGAACGCCACAAAGGCGATCGGGACGCCGATGAGGAACATGGTCTGGATGGTGTGGGCGATGCCGTGGATCACACCGGCCTGGACCGCGGGCGGAAGCTTGTGGATGGCCGACGGATTGTCGGCATTGAGGCTGAAGCCGGGGGGTGCCTTGGTGAGGTGGAGGGACCGGAGCACGTTGGTCACCACCAGGTTGGCGAAGATGGCCCCGAACACGGCGGTGCCGAAGGATCCACCGATCATCCGGAAGAAGGTCACCCCTGACGTGGCCGTGCCCAGCTCCTTGTAGGGCACGGCATTCTGCACGGCGACCGTCAGCACCTGCAGGATGAATCCGAGGCCCAACCCGAATACGGCCATGTAGGCAGCCGTGGCCCAGGCCCCGGTCTCGACCCCGATCCTCGACATGAGGAACAGACCGATGGTCATCAGCGCCGTCCCGACCACCGGGAAGACCTTGTAGCGGCCCCACCGGCTCACCAGCTGGCCCGAACCGATGGAGGCGACGAGCAGGCCGCCCATCATCGGGAACAGGCGCACGCCCGACGCGATCGGGCTGACGCCCTTCACGTCCTGGAAGAAGAGGGGGAGGAAGGTGAGTGCACCGAACATGGCGAAGCCCACCACGAACCCGATGGCGCTGGCCGCCGCGAACACCTTGTTGGCGAACAGGGGGAGAGGGATGACCGGTTCGACCGCCCGCCGCTCGGCCAAGAGGAACAGCACCGTGAACACCACCCCGGCCACGCCCAGTCCGACGATGAACGGCGACGTCCAGGCGTAGGAAGTGCCACCGAGGCTGGTGAACAAGACGAGCGACGTGGCGGCCAGTGCGACCAGGACCACGCCCAGGTAGTCGATCACCCGGTGGACGCGGCTCAGGGTCCCCGGCAGGGCCACCGCCGTGACCACCAGGGCCACCGCCCCGATCGGGATGTTGATGTAGAAGATCCACCGCCAGCTGAGATAGTCGACGAACACGCCACCGATCAGGGGCCCGATGACGGTGGTCACACCGAACATGGCCATGAACAGTCCCATGTACCGGGCACGCTCCCGGGGGGACACCACGTCACCGACGATGGTCTGGGCGCCGATCATCAGGCCGCCGCCGCCGAGTCCCTGCACGGCCCGGAAGAGGATCAGCTCCAGCATGGAGTGGCTGAGCCCGGAGAGGGCCGAGCCGATCAGGAACAAGACGATGGCCGCCTGGAAGAAGAACTTTCTCCCGTAGAGGTCACCGAGCTTCCCCCACAGTGGCGTCGACACCGTCGAGGCCAACAGATATGCGGTCACCACCCAGCTGAGGTGCGAGGCGCCGTTCAGGTCACCCACGATGGTGGGCAGTGCGGTCGAGACCACGGTCTGGTCCAGGGCGGCCAGGAACATCCCCAGCATCAGGGCACCGATGACCACCAGCACCCGGCGGTGCGACAGGGCCGGGACGGACTCAGGCGGAGCTGTCGTTGCCGTCTCACTCATCTCGTCGCTCCCCACTGCCGGCGCGGTGCACGGGGCACCACTCTCGCCAGTGTAAGTGGCCCGTCGGCGGGCAGCCGTCGGCGTAGGCCCACGAGCAGGCGTCCCCGGTGCCACCTGCATGGGACACTGGGGTGCCGGCCCCGACCAGGAGATGCCCATGGATTCCCAGTTAATGCCGGCCGCATTCCTCGGACACGGCAACCCGATGAACGCCCTGGAGGACAACCGCTACACCCGGGCCTGGCGGGAGTTCGGCGCCTCCATCCCGACGCCGAGGGCCATCCTGGTGGTCTCCGCCCACTGGTTCATCGGAGCCTCCCTGGTCACGGCCATGGCCAGGCCGCGGACCATCCACGACTTCTACGGCTTTCCCCAGGCCCTCTTCGACGTCGAATACCCCGCGCCGGGCGACGCGGCCATCGCTGCCGAGGTGGCCGAGGTGGTCAAACCGCGGTGGGTGGGGCTCGACGAGGACGGTTGGGGACTCGACCACGGGACCTGGTCAGTGCTCGTCCATTGCTTCCCGAAGGCCGACGTGCCGGTCATCCAGCTCTCGGTCAACGGCTTCGAGGGCTTCAAGGAACACTTCGACCTCGGCAGTCGCCTGGCCCCTCTCCGCCGAGAGGGCATCGTCATCCTCGGCAGCGGCAACGTGGTCCACAACCTGGGCCTGGTGGACCTCGCCGCCGAGGACCCCGCCTTCGACTGGGCGGTTCGCTTCAACGAGGCCTGCACAGCGGTCATGCTCGGGGATCCCTCCCGCAGCGGAGACCTCGTCGACCACCCGGACTTCGCGCTGGCGGTCCCGACTCCGGACCACTTTCTCCCCCTGGCGCCCATCGCCGGGCTGGCCGCTGCGGCAGGCACCCCAGCCCACGTGCTGGTCGACGGGTACGTGGGCGGCTCGCTGTCCATGACCTCGTTCCGCGTCGGGTAGGGCTCCGCCCTCCGTCGCCCGCCGTCACGGTCTCGAGCGGGACGAGTTGGTCGAGATCCGACGCACCGCCGTGGCCTCTGACCGGGAGGAGCACTCCCACGGCATCGTGGCCAGCGGTGGGGCAGATGGACTCCCGGAGGGCGGTCGGAGGCGTGCGAGGGCGCCACACGGAGCCTGACGCCCTGAGCCACCCGGCAGCGGACCTCGGGCGATTCGACACGGACCGAGGCCGACGTGGCACACTGTTCGATCGCTGGCTAGACCGACACCGGAGGTTGGGACGTGTTGACCGTGCAACGAGGATTCCGGAAGCTGGCCGTGGCCACCACCGTCGGGGCGGTTGCGCTCTTGGCCGCAGCCTGTTCGAGCAGTTCGACCAGCTCCACGAGCAGTTCCAGCACGACGACGACCGTCGCCATCCCCACCCAGTCGACCAATGCTGCCATCGCCGCCACGGTGCCCGCGGCCGTCAAGTCCAACGGGACCATCAAGGTGGCCCTGGACGCCACCTATGCCCCAGATGAGTTCATCGCCAAGGACGGCTCGACCATCATCGGCATGGACGCCGACATGGCCACCGCCATCGCCCAGGTGCTCGGGCTGAAGCCCACACTGGTAAACGCCACGTTCGACACCATCATCCCCGGCATCCAGAGCGGCAAGTACGACATGGGCGCCTCGTCGTTCACCGACAACCTCACCCGCCAGCAGGTCGTCGACTTCGTCGACTACTTCACGGCCGGGGAGGGGTTCTACGTGAAGACCGGCAGCTCTTTGGCCTTCAACGGGCTCACGTCGCTGTGTGGCCACTCCGTGGCCGTCGAGAGCGGGACCACCGAGCAGTCCGATGCCCAGGCTGAGGCCAAGACGTGCACCAAGGCCGGCAAGAAGACGGTGGATGTCCTGTCCTTCGGCAATCAGAGCCAGGCCAACCTGGCTGTCTCGAGTGGCCGTGCCGCCGTCGGGTTCGCCGACTCCCAGGTGGCCGGCTACATCGTGGCCACCTCCAACGGGGTCTTCCAGAACAGCGGTACGGCCTTCGAGGTCGCCCCTTACGGCCTGGCGCTGCCCAAGGGCAACGGGATGGCCGCCCCGGTCCAGGCCGCCGTCAACTACCTGATCGGTAACGGCGTCTACACCAAGATCCTCAAGAAATGGGGGGTCGAGTCGGGTGCGGTGACCAGCTCGGTGATCAACGGCGCCACGAGCTAGGCCCCGGGACGCTCGGCGGGGGATCCATCGATGACGGATCCCCTCGTCCCCGCGGTCCCACCGGCACCCCCCGATCCACCCGGATCGGTCCCGCCACCGTCCCAAGCCCCGGCCCCGGATAGGGCGGCCGAGCAGTTCACGCCCTCCAAGACCGTTCCCGTCCGGCACCCGGCCCGGTGGGTGGCCAGTGCCGTAATCCTGGTGCTCGTGGCCATGCTGGTCAATACGCTGTTCTTCTCCACGGTGACCCGGGGTGGGGTCCGGGAGGGCCGGTTCCAATGGGGCGTGGTCGGGAAGTACCTATTCGCCACCCCGGTGCTCCGCGGCATCGCCATCACCCTCGAACTGACCGTGATCGCCATGGCGGTCGGGATCGTCTTCGGGGTGGTGCTGGCCGTCATGCGGATGTCACCGAGCCGGCTGCTGTCCGGTTCGGCCTGGGTCTATATCTGGTTCTTCCGGGGCACGCCCGTACTGGTGCAGATCATCTTCTGGTACGAGGGCATCAGCTACCTCTATCCCAAGCTGAGCTTCGGCGTCCCGTTCGGACCCGCCTTCTTCACCGCCAACGCCAACACCATCGTGACCTCCTTCGTGGCCGGTGCCCTCGGACTGAGCTTCAACGAGGGCGCGTACATGGCCGAGATCGTGCGGGCCGGCATCATCTCGGTGGACGAGGGCCAAACCGAGGCCGCCCAGTCACTGGGCATGACCAAGGTCCAGACGCTCCGGCGCATCGTCCTGCCCCAGGCCATGCGCATCATCATCCCGCCCACCGGGAACGAGACCATCTCCATGCTGAAGACCACGTCGCTGGTGTACGCCATCGCCCTAGCCGACCTCTTCACCGCCACACAGAACATCTCCAATGCCAACTACCAGGTCGTGCCGCTCTTGTTGGTGGCCAGCCTGTGGTACCTGTTCTTTACCTCGATCCTGACCATCGGCCAGTACTACATCGAGCGCCACTACGCCCGGGGATCGAGCCGGTCCCTGCCCCTCACTCCCTGGCAGCGTCTGCGCCAAGACCTCTTCCACCTGAGAACCCGGTCGCAACCGCGGGTCGGTGGTCCGAGCCCCTCGGCCGGCGCCCCCCTGGTCCCCCACCACGAGGGGGGGCTGTGACCGAACCCATGGTCAAGGCGGCCCAGGTCCGCAAGTCCTTCGGTCGCCTCGAGGTCCTGAAGGGTATCGACCTGACCGTCGACGCCGGGGAGGTGCTCTGCCTCATCGGGCCCTCAGGCTCGGGCAAGTCCACCTTCTTGCGCTGCATCAACCATCTCGAGAAGATCGACGGAGGTGAGCTGTCGGTCGACGGTGACCTGGTCGGCTACCGGCGTAGCGGGGACAAGCTGTTCGAACTGCGGGACCGCGAGGTGTGCGGCAAGCGGGCCGAGATCGGCATGGTCTTCCAGCGGTTCAACCTCTTCCCCCACATGAGCGTGATGGACAACGTCATCTCCGGTCCGGTCCGGGTGAAGAAGGAGTCGGCGGCCACATCCAAAGAGCGCGCCCACGAGCTGTTGCAGCGGGTGGGTCTGGCCGACAAGGTCGCCAGCTATCCCAACCAGCTGTCTGGAGGGCAGCAGCAACGGGTGGCGATCGCACGTGCCCTGGCCATGTCACCCAAGCTGATGCTGTTCGACGAGCCGACGTCGGCCCTGGACCCGGAGCTGGTGGGTGATGTGCTCGACGTGATGCGAGGTCTGGCCGAAGACGGCATGACGATGATCGTGGTCACCCACGAGATGGGATTCGCCCGGGAGGTCGGGGATACGGTGGTGTTCATGGATGCCGGCGTGGTGGTCGAGAGCGGCGATCCTCACCAGGTACTCACGGCACCCGAGCATGATCGGACCAGAGAGTTCCTGTCCAAGGTCCTCTGATCCCCGCCACCTGAGACACCGGGCGACCATGCCGGCGGGCGACGCTCAAGCCCGGCCCCCCTCGCTCCGGAGCAGGGACACCAGGCCAACGAGGTCAGTCCCGTCGATCCGGACGGCGGCCTTCAGTGACGCACGGCCCAGGGACGACCCGAAGGGCAGGGCATCGACCAGTCCCCGCCCCACCCAGCCCCGGATGATCCGCAGTTCGGTGCTGCGGGCCAGGGCGCGCCGATCGATGGACGCCCCCTTCGAGGCCAACGCGGCGTTGGTCAGCCGGCGCACTTCGCTCCGATCCACCTGGATCCCCAGGGCGTGGAGACGACGCACCAGATAGGACCCGGTGTTGTACCAGTCGCAACACCCGTGGACCACCGATGCCACCTGTCCCACCGCTCCATCGATGGCGATGGCCAGCACCGGTCCTCCCTCGAGGGTGGACGCTGCTGCCGCGGTGACCAGGGCCAGTTGCAGTGCCCCCATGGCGGTGGAGATCGAGCGACTCTGCTTGGCGGCGACCAGCTCGACCCCCTGCTGGTCGTAGAGCACCGCAGGATGGTCGAGAACCTGTCCCGAGAGCCAGTCGAGCAGCCGCGGCGGGGCCGCCCGCACCTGGGCGCGCACCCGACCCATCCGGCCGGGCCCTCCCACCAGTGCCTCGCGCCCGACATCGCCGAACACCGCCTCGAGTTCGGCCGCGGCCTCGGGGGGCAGGCCCTCGGGACGCAGCAGCGCCCGCCACGACCGGGAGAATGCCGCCCGAGCACGGACTCGCGCGCGGCCCAGCCGCGACGCCGACACGTCAAGGGGTTCTGGTGGCGGTTCGCCCGGTCCGGGAACGGTGGGCCCATCGGTCACGTCATGAGTCTGCAGACTCGGACGGTCGCCTGCAAGACCCGTTCTGGCCCCGCCTGGGCCACGCCTGGGCAGGACAAGTGCCTTGACACGGCAATCCAGCGATCAGAATGCCAACAAGTGACGTCTGGCGGCTTGTGCACCGAGGATCGTCATCACCTCGCTCTTCTTCGCCCCGGCCTTCTGGCCCTGGAACACGGCCGCCGACTACAACTGGGCCGGACCGCTGTCCGCCGCCGTGATGCTCGCCGTGTGCATCTGGTGGAAGGATTCGGCGCACAAGTGGTTCACCGGACCCAGGCTCCAAGGGACCGAATTGGAGCTCGCAGGGGTGGAGCAGGCGAACCCACAGGCGTCGTGCCGCCGGACTGATCGGGCCTACCATCGGGACCGTCGGCACCGATGGTTGACGGGGCCGGGACGACGACCGGGGGATCATCTATGGCGCTCGACATCGGCAGGCGGCAACTGGAACGGACGGCCCGGGTCGCGCGTCACCAGGGCCGGCCTACGCCCGACGTGGTCATCGTGGGGGGTGGGCTCTCCGGCCTCGCGGCCGGCATGCAGCTGGTCCGGTCCGGGGTTCGGTCCTTCACCATTGTCGAGCAGTCCGACGGCGTCGGCGGCACCTGGCGGGACAATACGTACCCCGGGAGTGCCTGCGATGTTCCCTCCCACCTCTACTCGTTCTCCTTCTTCCCCAAGTCGGACTGGACCCGGCGGTTCGCCGACCAGCCGGAGATCCTGACCTACGCCGAGGCCTGCGTCGACCGATTCGGCCTCCTACCCCACCTGCGCACGGGGGTCACGGTGGAGCGGGCCGCGTACGACGAGGTCGACGGCCGCTGGACACTGGACCTGTCGTCAGCAGCCGGCGCCGAGTCGATCCGCGCCGACACCGTGATCTTCGCCTGTGGCCAGCTCAACCGGCCCCACATCCCCGACCTCCCGGGCCTCGCCGACTTCAGCGGTCCCCACTGGCACTCGGCCCGCTGGGACCACGGCGTGGACCTGTCCGGGCAACGAGTCGGCGTCGTCGGCAGCGGAGCCAGCGCCATCCAGTTCGTCCCACCCGTCGCCCAGCAGGCCTCGTCGCTCACCATCTTCCAACGCAGCCCCAACTTCGTCGGGCCGAAGAAGGACCGCGCCTACCGTCCGTGGACCCGGCACCTCTTCGAACGGTCGGCGGTCGCCGAACGCGCCTACCGCTGGTGGATCTACTGGTCGCTCGAGTCGAGGTGGATGGTGTTCCGCAAGGACAGTTGGCCCGGTCGGAAACTGGGTGACCTCTTCCGCAAGGGCATCGCCAAGGACGTCGTGTCCGAGCGCCTCCCGGCGGCGTCGGTGGTGCCGGACTATCCCATCGGCTGCAAGCGCATCCTCATCTCCAACGACTGGTATCCCGCGCTGCACCAGTCAACGGTGGCTGTGGTCGATACGCCCATCGACCACGTGGGGGCCGACGCCGTGTTTACCGCTGATGGCGGGCACTACCCCGTGGACGTGCTGATCTTCGGCACCGGATTCGCCACCACCGACTTCCTCTCCCACATCCCCATCCTCGGGGAGGGCGGCGTGAGCCTGGCCACCGAGTGGTCCGACGGAGCCAGGGCCTACCGCGGCACGGCAGTGCCCGGCTTCCCTAACTGCTACGTCCTCTACGGGCCCAACACCAACCTGGGCCACAACTCGATCCTGTTCATGGTGGAGCGCCAGCTCAATTTGATCCTCCAGGCCGTGGCCGTCCAGACCACGGCACTCACCGACCAGGAACGGGCCGGCCATACCGCTCCCCGGGTGGCAGTCACCGAGGCTGCCTACCAGAGCGACGACCGGCGGACCCAGGCGCTGTTGGCCTCCACCGTGTGGGTGGCCGGATGCCACAGCTGGTACAAGGCGGCCTCGGGCCGGGTGACCAACAATTGGCCCACATGGACGGTCCGCTACTGGCTCGACACCCTCCGCTTGAACCGGGACGAGCTCGGCCTGGGCCAGGCCGCGCCGGCGCCCTCCCGGCCGGTCACCGACCCGGGCCACGACCCTGTCGGACGGGGCGGTCACACCGAGGTCGGGACCGCAACCGGGCCCACTGCTGCCACCCGATGACAGAACAGCCTTGCTACCGTCTCTGGCCATGGCTCGCCGCGGATCCAAAGGGCCTGCCTCGGACGCCATCCCCACGGGGACCTTCGACGAGTCGGCCCTCCTGGCCCTGGGCGAGGGCGTGGCGCGCCCCGGTCGGCGGCGCCGCGAGAAGCGCCGGCACGGGAAGGTCTTCTGGATCCTCGGGAGCGTCGGTGTCGTCATCGTCGTGGCGGTCGGGTCCGCCGCCGGATACGCCTGGTACCTGAACCACGAGATCCACCGGATCGACGTGAGGGGTCTCACCGACGTGCCCACCAGTGGCGCCGACGCGGGAACCGAGAACATCTTGATGGTCGGCTCCACCGATCGCTGTGCCCTCAAGGTCCAAAACGCCGCCTACGGGCTCTGCAGCCAGGGTGTGAATGGCGTCAACAGCGACGTGGTGATGATCCTCCATCTCGACCCGAGCAAGCACTCGGTGTCCATCCTGTCGATCCCCCGGGACCTGTTCGTCCCCAACGCCAGGACTACCGGTGCCAACAAGATCGACGCCGCGTTGTACCAGGGGCCGAGCCAGCTGGTGGCCGCCATCAACGAGGACCTCGGCATCCCCGTCCAGCACTACGTGGTGCTCAATTTCGACACGTTCGCCAATGTGGTCAACGCCCTGGGCGGGGTGAAGATGTACTTCCCCGAACCTGTCTTCGACGCCTACTCGGGGCTCCAGCAGCTGACCACCGGCTGCGTGTCGCTCGACGGTCTCCACGCCCTCCAGGTCGTGCGGGCCCGCCATCTCCAGTACAAGGCCCCCGGCGTCACCAGCAGCGACCCCCAGTACTGGCCGGCGGAGAATCTGAGCGATCTGGCCCGCATCCGACGGGACCACGAATTCCTCCGGGTGTTGGCCACCGCGGTGGCCAAACAGGGTCTGGGGAATCCGATCACCGACGAACAGTTGGTCAGCGGTGTCGCCCCCCAGTTGGAGGTGGACCGGCAGTTCTCGTCCTCGGACATGGCCAACCTGGTCCTCAACTTCCACTCAGTGAATGTGAACTCCGCGCCCCAGCTCACCCTGCCGGTGCAGGTAGACCAGTTCGGCTCCTACACCTACAAAGGCGTCCCCGGCTACGGCGACATCGAATTCCCCTCGATCGTCCAAGACCACCAGGTGATCGACCAGTTCCTTGGCGTGGGCGCCTCCACCGACACCATGACCGGGCAGAAGCTGCCTACGCCGGCGGCCGTCACCGTGTCGGTTCTCAACGGGACCGGCGCCTACAACCAGGCCACGGACACCTCGGGGGCCCTCGCTGCGCTCGGCTTCCACATGGTCGGCGTGGGCGACACCCCATCGGTCGGCGCCGAGGCGGAGACTGTCGTGTACTACGCCACCAAGACCCCGGCGCTCCAGGCCGCCGCCCAGGCGGTGGCCAGTTCGATGAGTGGATCGGTGATCACCGCTCTCGGGCCGACCACCGATGGGGCCCAGGTCACCGTGGTCACCGGCACGCAGTTCGCCGTTAACACCCCCGCACCGGCTGCCTCGGCCACCACCACGCCCGCAGGGGCATCGTCGACAACGGCCGCCCCCGCCCCCTCGACCTCGACCTCGACGCCTTCGTCATCAGCATCGTCGTCGGGCGCCTTCCAGGCACCGACAGCGGCCGTCACCCCTCTGCAGCCCTGGGACCCTCGGTCGTGCACACCCTCGGGCGGCGAGGGAACCTAACTTCTGACCCATCGGTGCAGGTCAGGCGCTAAACGGAACGGAACGGTTGCGTTCTGATCTTTCGTTCCCTATAGTGAAGGAAACGAAACCGTCTCGTTCCAACCAGGGAACGGACGGAACCAGAAGCGAGTAGTGCACGTGACCACCATCGAGATCCTCGAGGAGACCGCCAGGGCCCAACGGCCGAGCGGGGCGCGGGCCGAAGCCCGCGAGGTCGCCATCTTGGAGGCAGCACTCGAGCTGCTGATGGAGGTGGGCTACGACCGCCTGAGCATGGATGCGCTGGCCGAGCGGGCCCGTGCCGGCAAGGCCACCATCTACCGGCACTGGTCGGGCAAGGCCCAGATCGTGGCGGCGGCCGTCAAGCACCTCAAGTGCGATCGGGAGATGTCCTTCCCCTCGACGGGCTCCCTGCGAAGCGATCTGCTGGCGGCAATCCTCCAGATCGCCGGCTCGGTGGCCGACTCCGACGCCGCCATCATCGCGGGGGTGGTCTCGGCCATGCGCCAGGACGCCGAGTTGGCCGAGTTGGTGCGCACTCAGATTCTTGACAGCAAGAAGGGGGAGTTCGACGAAATCGTCGAACAAGCCGTCCGTAGGGGGGAACTGCCAGAAGGCAGCGATGCGGGCGTAGTAGATGAGGTGGTTCCCGCCATCCTCATGTTCCGGATGGTCTTCCAAGACCAGCCGATCGACGAGCCGTTCGCCACGCACGTGGTCGACGACATCGTCCTGCCGTTGTTGTACCGCTAGCCCCCGAACCCCGCCCCACCCCACCACGAGGAGCCCCTGATGACCGTTGTCTCTGAATTGCTGCACCCCGGCGCGCCGGGCGACGAACCGACCGGACCCGATCCCAAGCGGTGGCTGGCGCTGGGCATCATCGCGGTAGCCCAGTTGATGGTGGTGCTCGACGCCTCCATCGTGACCATCGCCCTTCCCTCGGCCCAGCACGCCCTGCACATCTCCACGGCCAACCGCCAGTGGGTGGTGACCGCCTACACCCTCTCCTTCGGGGGCCTGCTGCTGTTGGGGGGACGGATCGCCGACTACGTGGGACGTAAGCGGGTCTTCATCATCGGACTTCTGGGCTTCGCCGGCGCATCCGCGCTGGGCGGGGTGGCCATCAACTCCGCCATGCTCTTTGGGGCACGGGCCCTGCAGGGTGCCTTCGCCGCCCTACTGGCCCCGGCAGCCCTCTCACTCATCTCGGTCACCTTCACCGAGGTGAAGGAGCGCGCCACCGCCTTCGGCGTCTACGGCGCCATCTCTGGCGGCGGCGCGGCCATCGGCCTCATCATGGGAGGCGTGCTGACCCAGTACGCCTCGTGGCGGTGGTGCCTCCTGGTCAACGTGCCCATTGCCATCGTGACCGCGCTGGCCGCGGTGCCAGTGGTGCGGGAGTCGAAGTCGCACGGCAACACCAGCTATGACATCCCCGGCGCCATCACCGTGACCGCCGGCCTGGTGGCCCTGGTCTACGGGTTCACCAAGGCGGCCTCTGACGGGTGGGCGGCCTCAGCCACGCTCACCTTCCTCGGTATCGGCGTGCTGTTGCTGGCTGCGTTCGCCACCATCGAGATGAGGTCCAAGAACCCCCTCTTGCCCATGCGGGTCATCCTCGAGCGCAACCGCGGCGGCTCGTTCCTGGCTTCGTTCATGGTCGGTGCCGGGCTCCTCGGCATGTTCTTGTTCCTGACCTACTACTTCCAGGGCGATCTCGGGTACTCGGCCCTGAAGTCCGGCTTCGCCTTCCTGCCCTTCTCGGCCGGGATCATCGTGGCAGCGGGTATCTCGAGCAAGCTCTTGCCCCGGTTCGGGCCGCGGATACTGATGGCCGTCGGCTTCGCCGCCGCCGCCCTCGGCATGCTCTGGCTCAGCCGGATCACCCCGGACACCACCTACCTGGCCCACGTCCTGCCGGCCGAGATCCTGATCAGCCTGGGCATGGGACTGGCCTTCGTCCCCCTGAGCAGCACCGCCCTCTACCGCGTGCCACCCAACGACGCCGGGGTGGCGAGCGCCCTGGTCAACACCACCCAGCAGGTGGGCGGCTCGCTCGGCACGGCCCTGCTCAACACGGTGGCCGCCTCGGCCACCGCCACCTATCTGGTGACCCGGATACCGAGCCGGGCCAACGTGCAGGCAGCCCAGGTGCATGGATACACCGTCGGCTTCCTGGTCGGCGCCGCCTGCCTGGTGGTTGCCTTCTTGTCGGCGGTCTTCTTGGTCAACGCGACCAAGGATGACCTGGCCGACGTGGACGGCGTGTCCGGCGAGGTGATCCCGGTCTGACCCCTGGGGCGGTACCGGCCGACCCAGGGGCGGTGACTAGGAGCCGATGTGATCGGCGGGCACGGTCCCGAGGCGTCCGGCCTGATAGTCCTCGAAGGCCTGGGCCACCTCTTCCCTCGTGTTCATGACGAACGGACCGTAGGCATAGACGGGCTCCCCAATGGGCCGACCTCCCAGGATCAGGACGTCCAGCTGCGGGCTGTGCGAGTCCTGGGCCGCATCGGCGCCGATGGTCAGCGATGTTCCGTCCCCGAGCACGGCCAGCTGCCCAGTGCGCACGGGACGCCCCTCGGCCCCCACGCTCCCGTTGCCGGACAGGACGTAGACCAGGGCGTTGAACTCGGGGTTCCAGGGCAAGTCGACCCGGGCCCCGGGGGAGATCGTGGCGTGCACCATCGCCATCGGCGAGTGGGTGGATCCCGGGCCGGCGTGTCCCCCCAGATCGCCGGCGATGAGCCGGAACAGGGCACCGCCGTCCGGTGACGTCAGGAGGGCCACCTGGCCGGCTCCGATGTCCTGGTAGCGGGGGGCGATCATCTTGTCGGCCCTCGGCAGATTGACCCAGAGCTGGATGCCGTGGAACAGGCCGCCGCTGGCCACCAGTTCCTCGGGGGGTGCCTCGATGTGCAGGATCCCGCCGCCGGCGGTCATCCACTGGGTGTCCCCGTTGGTGATGAGTCCGCCCCCACCGATGGAGTCCTGGTGACGGAAGGTCCCGTCGATCATGTAGGTCACCGTCTCGAATCCCCGGTGGGGATGCCAGGGCGTGCCCTTGGGCTCACCGGGGGCGTACTCCACCTCACCCATCTGGTCCATGTGGATGAACGGGTCGAGCAGGCTGCGATCGACGCCGGCGAAGGCCCGCCGCACGGGAAACCCCTCTCCCTCGAAACCGGCAGGTGCGGTGGTCACCGAGCGCACGGGTCGCTGCACGGCGACCGCCCGGTCTACAGGGTCGACCCGTTCCAGGGCCAGTACGTCGTCGACGGTCACTGCAGGCATGGCCAACCTCCGTTGCGCCTCTCAGGTGGTCGCTCCGCCCATCATGGCCCTGCGACATCCCTTTGTCATACCAACACTAGTTGCGCGCGCAACATTCCGTTGCCTCTTGGGTCCCCGGAGCGGTCGCCAGGAGCAATGCGTGGCCCACAACCCCTTCAGTCGAGGCCGGCTCGCGACGATCAATGCCAGTGAGCAGGTACGCTTACAGCCTGGGAGTAGTCAGGAGACACCACGTGATCCGGCCACGCGGCGGAACCACACGCCGACGCGACGACGAAGAGGAAGATACGGCCTCCTCTGCCGAGGAAATCGGACGCCTTCTGCGAGACACGAGGGAGGGTCGCGGTCTGGACCTGCTCGTCGTGCACGACCGGTTGGGCCGCCCCATCACCGAGGTCGAGGCGCTGGAGAACGGCAATATGGCCGGTCTGCCGGACCAGGCCATGGCCCTGTCCACCCTCCGACGCTACGCCTTTTTCCTCGGGCTCGACGGGGACGCCCTGGCTCTTCGCATGATCGACGCCTGGTCAGCCCTGCCGGCGGCGGCCAAGCCGGCACCGCCGGCCAATCCCGACCCCGGCTCGTCGGGCATGCCCACCGTCGTCACCGCCGTAACAGGTGGCCCGGACCATCTGCGGGCGTTCACCCAGACCGGTGAGGTCCCCAAAGTCGGCGGCGGATCCAGCGGACCGCCGACCGGTTCGGGCGCCTACGGCTATGGGGTGGCCACCGGACCGCCGACCGGCACGTTCCCGGTGGTGCCGCGCCAGGACCTCAAGCAGAGCCGGAAGGCGGTGGCCAAGGCCCGCCGGCGCCTGCGGGCCCCCGCACTCCTCAAGGCCATGACCTGGGTGGCGGCCGGCCTGGTGGCGGTGGTGATCGCCGGCCTGGCCATCTACGTGTCCAAGCCGACCTGGCTGGCCCAGGCCCACATCCTGAAGGTGTCCCAGCACGGCGGCACGACCGCGTCGGGCTCCTCGGGGTCTTCGGCGGGCGGGACGTCCGGCCACGCTAAGGCGGTCGTGGTGGCGGGGGCGACGGCCGGTGGGAGTGCGTCCTACACCGTGTCGGCCAGCCACTTCGCCGTGGCCCTGACCACCTCGGACCGGTGTTGGGTACAGGTCACGAGCTCGGCCTCGTCGGTGCCCCTGATCGAAGGCGTCCAGCCGGCCGGCAAGATCGTGTCCTTCCCCGCCAACGGCACCATGACCGTGGAGGTGGGCAACACTGCCGTGGTGGTGGCCGTCGTCGTGAACAGACGGACCGTGTTCCTGGACACGCCCCACACCACCCCGTTCACCTACACCTTCGCCCCGGCCTCCTGACCACCGGTCGGGTACCGGGTCTCAGGCGTCCGTCCCGCCGAGTCTGACTCCGGCGGCCGCTTGGCCGCCAGCTCGGCGTCCTCCCGGGCGTCGTAGCGGGCCGCCTTGCGCTCCTCGAAGCGCACCCACTGGAGGAACACCGGGATCAGGGCCAACAGGGTGAACAGCTCGGCGCCGATCCACAGGATCGCCGCCCCCGAGTGGGTGCTGCCCAGCGTGTACATCGAGGCCACCGGACGGGTCTGGCTCAAGATGGCCAGGGCCAGGAACGACTCCAGCGGGACCCCGATCAAGAGGCTGGTCAGTCGGGCCCCATGGCCCATCTGCCAGTGCGGGATGGGGTCGACGGCGATGATCGGCCACCAGAACAGCGTCGAGACGAGGAAGAAGGCCACGTTGACCAGGTCCATCACCCACATGTGGAGCATGGCGAAGTTGAGGGCGAATGTCAGGAAGAACGCGAACATGGAGAAGTAGTAGAGGATCCAGACCGGGGCCGGGTGTGAGACGGCCCGAAATACCCGTGAGTTGAGGATCCGCAGCAGGGACACCTTGGTGCGCCGGCTGGATGTCTGGAGGGCCAGGGTCATCGGCGCACCCATGGCCAGCAGGGGCGGCGCGATCACCATCAACAAGAGGTGCTGGACCACGTGGGCCTGGAAGTAGTCATTGGTGAACGTGGCGACCGGTGACTGCAGGGCGGCGTCGAGAGCCACCAGTCCGGCCATGAACGCGACGGTCCGCTTCCGGCTCCACCGGCGGCCGCGGACACCCACCGCCCACTCGGCGCGCAGGTACCACACGGCGGCCGTCACCACGACCACCAGCACCATGAGGGCGAAGGGGCTGAACTCCCAGCGGGTCAGGACATTGTGGGCGCCGAAGGGCACCCGTGACATGGACGGCATCCCGTGCATCTGCGGCACACCCCCAGCGTACCGAGCCGGGCTGGCTTCTCCCATTCGGAGCCCGGCCAGGGCCGAGGGCGAGCCCGTCCCCGGTCAGGAGGTGATCAGCCGGTCGATCCCTCCGGTCTCGACCCGGTACCGCCACCCCTCGACCCGTACCCCGGGTGGAAGCAGTCCGCAGGCTCGGACGGCTTCGACGTCCTCATGCAGGGCGCTGTCCGGATCGGGCATGCACAAGAACTCCCAGCCCGAGGCCTCCGGCTCGGAGCCTGGTGGCAGTTCCGCCCGTACGTCTGCGTCGCTGCGGTCGGCCAGGGCGCATGTCGTGTGCTGCATGATGGCGATCCGGTTCACACCAAGGAAATTGGTGGCGAGGATGAGGGACCGCAGCACGTCCGGGGTGACCCGGGCTCCAGCGTTGCGCAGGATCTTGGCATCGCCCGGCACGAGGCCCAGCATGGCCAGCGGCTCGATCCGGCTGTCCATGCACGTCACGAGGGCGAACTCCTTGGCGGCCCGGGCCGGTATGCCGGCGAGGGTGAACTCACGCACATAGCGCTCATTGGCCGCGATCAGATCGTCGAACATGCCGGCCAGCATGACAGACCGGATCGGTGTCTAGCCACGTGGGCCGACGCCGGCTCAGCCCGGACCGGTGAAGCGGATGTCCAGGCTCCGCAGGTAGGTTTGCAGGCCGGCATCCTGGATGGGGACGAGGTGGGCCGGTGCACCCGAGGTGTTCACATGGGCGTGCCACATCCCCGGTGGCGTGACGAACGCCCCGCCCGGCTCCCAGTCCACCCTGATGGGATCGACGATGGTCCCCTGTCCGTCGACACCGGTGCCGAGCAGCGTGTGACAGCCCGGTTCGCAGTCCACGATGAGGTCGAGCGCCACCGACTGATGGCGGTGGGGCCGCTGCACCTGGCCGGCGGGCAGCAGACCGAACATGGCCCACAGCACATGGGTGATGGTCAGGGTCTGGACCTGGTTGGCGTTGGCCAACAGGACGCTGACCCGGTTCTTGGCGCCGGCGTCCGGCGCGGCGGCGATGCTCTCCAACTGGGCCAGGGCCTCGGCCTTCGGATAGCGGGTGACGGCGAACCGGGGCTCGGTGGCCCGCACCCCAAGATGGGCGAGCAGGGGGCCGTCGTGGACCCAGTAGAGGGCGGCCGCCTCGTCGGCGGCGTGGCCAACCCCTCCAGCGGTGGACCCACCGGCCGGGAGGGTGAGGAAGTCCCCCGCCTCCCACGGGACCGTCCGGCCGTCGGCCAGGGTGGTCCGGCCGCTGCCTTCGATGACGTAGACCAGCTGCGAGGTGGCGTTGACGTCGGTGGTGACCACATCGCCGGCCGTGATCCGCACAAAGCTGGCCAGTAGCGCCGGACTGGTGGCAGGGCCGGCGGTGATCCCCAACTCCCCGGCGAGGTCCAGCGGCACCACCCGGGACGGTCCGTCGACGTAGAGCGAGCGGGGGAACGCCGTGATGGGGACGGGGCAGGTGTGCCCCGATCCGATCGGGTCGGCAGCGGACGAGTACTCGAAGTACCGGGCGTCACCAGTCCAGTCCGGTGCCCGGGTGTCCCCGCGGGCGCCGGCAACGTCGGGCTTGCCTGCGATGGTGGTCATGGTGGCTCCCTCCCGGTCGTGGGCGTGTCCCGATACCTGCGCTCCACAGTAGAGGCCGACCGGTCCGCACCGCTCGGCTCGATCCCGTCGGCATGGCCGGTGTCAGTCGAACAAGTGGGTCCGGGGGCGCTCGGCCAGCACCCCGTCGACAAACACGTCGACCTGCTCGTTGTAGAAGGAGATCAGCCCGGCGATGGGCAGAAGCTGGCGGGTCGGGAAGTCGTAGCTCCAGGCGAGATCGTCATGAGTGGTGCCGTTGACCTGCACCGACCAGTACCCCGTGGTCGTGCCCTTGTACGGGCACCGGGTCACCGTGGATGTCGGCACCAGGTGGGCGAAGTCCACCTCGGTCCGGTTGAGGTAGTACCGGGTCGGCAGCCCGGTCTCGAACACCATGACCGGCGACGAGGAGTCGGCCAGCACGATGCCTTCCAGCTCGATCCGCACCGATCGGGTAGAGCGCAGGGCATCGACCCGCGAATAGGGATTGCGGGGATGGACGAACACCTCCTCGTCCTCCTCGAACCACCGGTCTAGCGAGTCCCACTCGAACCGGAACGTGTCGGCCAGCTCGGGACGCACGGGCTCCACCAGCAGGCGGGCCACCGTCGGGGCCGGGTCTGGAGCTGCCGCCCACCCGTAGAGCAGGGACGTGCCGCGCGGCGAATCCTCTGTGCGGCCGTCACTCACCAGCAGCTCCTCACGGACGTCGCGGCTCGGCAGGTAGAACTGCGGATAGTTGGCCCACTCCCACACGTAGTGGGCCTCGGTCGTGTCGACCACCGGCTCGGCTCCGAGGAACGCCCGGATGCGGCGCGGCACGGGTTCGATGTGGTTGAGCCGGGTGATCATCTTCGGATACTCGGCCATGGCGACTCCTCACCTGTGGGCGACACCGCCACACGTCGGTGCCTGTCTAGTCCGTTCACCGTGGCGGCGCCGTCGGCTCCCAGTGGCGCAACCGGGCCTGCCGGGCCCGTTCCACCTGACGGTCCACCATGGCCCGGGCGGTCAGCGCGTCGCGGTTGGCCCCACGTGTCTTCACCGGGCCCCGGGTGGAGTCGAGGTGCACGGTGGCCAGGCCGAGGGCGCGCTGTATCGGGCCCGACCTCAGCCGGACGCTCTGAGTCCGCTCGTGGGGGACGATGTCCATCGTGCGGGAGAGGAGCCCGTGTCTGGCCACGAAGACGTGCTCGTCTGAGCCCACCAGCTGGCGGCGCCACCACAGTGGGGCCCGAAGGGAGGCCCGCCGCGGGGGCCGCTCGAGCGGGATGGCGCCGAGGTCGATGCCCCCGAACAGCCAACCGACCAGGGCGGTGGCATAGGCCTCGTCGGTGACGGGCAACAGCATGGTCGACCGGGCGTTGGCATTGCCGGCATAGCCCGCCACATTCATGCGGATCTGGGCCCAGCCGAACAGCCGCCACGACACCGGCTGATGGATCAGGATGGCCTGGATGCGGCCGGGGGGGACTGTCTGGCGGCTGGTCGACAGCAGTCCATGGCGGATCCGGAGGCCATCGGGCGATTCCGAGACGGTGAAATCCCACAGCGTGGTGACCCGGCGCCAGATGGCATGGAGAATCAGGATGACGAACCACACGATAAGGAGGATCCCGATCCCCGAGGTGGCGCGGTGGTCGTTCCGCTGCCCCGCCACGGTCAGGATCGGTCCGATGAGGAGAAAGATCAACCGCCACGAGATCATCTCGAGGAGCACGGCGCGCACCAACAACCCGTGGGGCACCGCCACCACCGGGCGCTCGGGAGCCTCGGGCGCACGCTGCTCACTCCCCCCGCCGGAGCGGCTGAGCAGGTCGGCGCGCGAGTTGTCGGGCCACTGGGAGGGCCAGGTAGCGGAGCCGCACGGCTGAGCGCTCGGTACCCGCCGTGGTGACCCGCAGTTCGGCCAGTCCGAAGATCCGGGCGGCGAACGGCTCGAGCACATCCACACTCTGGACCCGGTTGAGGCGCACCCGCTTCGACCGCTTCTGGAGCAGGCCGCTGTCGATCCGCAACTCGCCACCCCGCAGGTGGTAGCGGGTCACGAGGACCGTGACGAGGCCGCGCAGCACCAACAGCACGGCCAATGCCGCATAGATGGCGAGTGCTCCCACGTTGGGGCCGCCACTGCCGTCGCCGGCCTTCTGGCCGGCCAGGCTGAACAGGGCGAAGACCACGAGTAGGCCCAGGATCCGACCACCCAGGGCCAGCGGGGTGAGCGGGTGCAGCCGGAATGTCTCGTCGGCTGGCTCGGGGCGGCCCGCCTCGCCGTGTCCGGGACCTTCCGAGCCCGAACCCGCTAGCCCCGGTCCGGCGGCATCCAGGGGCTCAGAGGCCGCTGGCATGGGCCTCACCGAGCTCGGTGAGCCGGTCCCGCAGCTGGGCCGCTACCTCGGGGGTGAGGCCGCAGACCTTGGCGTCCGTGGTGGCAGCCGCGGTGTGCAATTTGATCCGGACCAGGCCGAAGGAGCGCTCGATGGGACCGGCCTCGACGTCCACCAGTTGCATCCGCCCGTAGGGCACCACGCACAGGGTCCTGAACAGGGCTCCATGGGTGACCACCAGGTCGTCGGCCCGCTCCACGTACCCCCAGGACCGCAGGTTCCGACCGATCGATACCCAGCCGGACGCCAGCAGGACGACACCGGCGGCCCCGACGACTGCCCCGATCGTCACCGAGGCCGTGCCACAGGCCCAAGCCACCAGGCCCACCACCGGCAGTCCTACGACGACCAGGACGGTGCGCCGCATGCGGGCCAGCCGAGGAGACACCCGGTTCCATGGATGGTCGGGCGGCGGAGCGAATGGGTCATCCATGCCCGCAACGCTACCGGCGGGACCTCTCCGCTGGCCCTAGCCCCGGTCTCGCTCCCCAGGCCCTCCGACCAGGGCGTACAACTCGGCCAGGGCGGCCTCGGGGGACGACACCTTGATGGTGCGCATGCCCATGGCCCGGGCCGGCTTCAAGTTGATACCGAGGTCGTCCAGGAAGACCACCTCGTCCGGGGAGACACCCAATGCCTCACAGGCGAGCGCGTAGAACGCCGGATCAGGCTTGCGCACGCCGAGCTTGCTCGACTCGAACACCGCGTCGAACAGGGCCAGCACGTCGGCGAGCTCCGGTCGGAGGCCCTCCTCGAGGGAGACGAAATTATCGGTCAGGCAGGCCGTCTTGTACCGCGTCGAGCAGTGCCGCACCGCCGCCACCATCTCGGGCCGCAGCTCACCGGCGAGGGCCCCGATGATCTCGGCGGCATCCACCTCGAAGCCCAAGGATCGCGCCTCGTCGTCGAACTCGGCGCAGAACGTGGCGAAGTCGACCTCACCGCGCTCGAGCCGGGCCCACGCATTGGCATCCGGATTGGTGGAGTTGATCCGCCGGACCAGGCCGACCGGAAGTCCGTGCGTGTGCTCGTACCGTTCGAACGCCTCGAAGGGACTCGTGCTGATGACCCCGCCGAAGTCGAACATCACTGACCGGATCACCGGCGACCTCCTTTTCCATCGCTGCCAGGACTGCTTCACGCTAAGCCAAGCCACCTGGCCGGACCACCACGGTCGTGAACCCGGCCGACGACAGCCGCCCGATGGGGAGGCGGCTGCCGGCGATACCGTCCCTGAGCACCTCGCCCGACTCCTCGCCACGGCGCTGGCGGCGCTGGTTGCCCTGGTGTTGATCCTCGGCGTGATCACCTTGGTGGCGGTGCCCACCGGGCGACCCAGCCGATGGGTGCCTCTGACCGGAGCGGTCGCCTATGTGGCCCACGCCTTCGTCGGCCCTGTACTCGTGCTCGGTATCGTGGCGTCGGCCTCCCGTGTCCCAGGTGCCTCTCGGATCCTCCGCCTCACGGCATGGATCGGCGGAGTAGGGGTGCCCCTGGCCGGGGTCAGCGGGGTCCTCACGGTCAGCCATCCCCTGCGGACCATGGGGATCGTCCTGCTGGTGGGCACCATCATCGGAGGCTTTGGCTTTGTCCTGCCCGTCCCCGACCAGCAGTCCGAGGACGCTCCTCCTCCGCCTTGAGGGTGGGGTGGCGGAGGTCTGACTACCGGTTGTCGCTCACGAGCGGGTGGCCGCACACACCGCCAGTCCGTCGATCTGGCGGAGCAGGGTGAAGGGGGGCGTGACCGGATTATCGTTGAGCTGCTCGTTCACGATCACCTCGGCGGATCGCTTCCCGTCGATGGTGGCAGCCGCGAAGATCGTGTAGCCGGGGAAGTTCCCGGTGTGCCCGTACACGGTGCCACAGGCCGTTCGGTACCGGAAGATGCCCAGACCGGCAGCGTTGGTCCCCGGCCCGGGCGGCCCTGAGTTGCCGGCGATGAAGGTGAGCTGCTTCTGCCGGGTGGCGGTGTTGGTGAAGGTGCCGCTGACATAGGCCCGCATGAACGTGTTCAACTCAGCCGTCGTCGACAGCATCCCGCCCGACGCCCAGGCCAGTCCCGGATTGAGGAACATGCTGACGTCCTGTGGAGGGCTGCCCGGCGTCACGTCATAGCCGTGCACATACGGTTCAGGCAGATCGGCGTTGGCCGGGAGCGAGGTCTTGGTGAGGTGTAGGGGCGAGGTCACCTGATCGGCCAGTGCCTGCTCGTAGGGGTGCCCCGTCACCGCCTCGACCATCAGGCCGATGACGATGTTGTCCGAGTCCGAGTAGTCGTAGCCGCGGCCGGGCGTCAGGCCCTCGGTAGCCACGTAGCCCAGCAGCTGCAGCGGCGTCAGGACCATGTGGGGATTCTCGGTGAGGTCCTCGATGAACGTCGGGCTGTGGATGTAGTCCGGCAGTCGGGCGGTGTGATTGAGCAGTTGGGCCAGGGTCACCCCGTGCCAGGCGACCGGGAGTCCGGGCAGGCGCTGCCCGATGGTGTCGGTGAGCTTCAGCCGCTTCTGGCTCACCAGGGACAGTGCGACCGCCCCGCTGAAGGCCTTGGACACGCTGGCGATGCGGACCGTGTCATCCACGGCGATGGGATCGCCGGTGGCCACGTCGCCCACTCCGGCCGTCGTGACCTGCAGTCGACCACCGGTCTGGACCAACGCAATCGCCCCGGGGGGTCCACCTGGCAACGTCACCAACTGGTGGAGGGCCCGGGACAGCGCCGTGGTCGAGTGGTCTCGGCCGGACCCGCCCGCCAGTGCCGGCGGTGATGCCACCACCGTTGTCACTGCCACGGTCAGGGCCGCGGCCACCCACAGCATTGTCGTGCGCCCTCGCATACGGCAGATGGTACTGGAGCACCGGTCACCGGCGCAGGTCCGCACGGCAGAGGCCGGTCCTTCGGCCCGACGGGCGGCAGCGGATTGACGGAAGAGCGGGTAGTGGATCAGAGTAACGGCAGAGGCGGATGACGGGCTGTCGGTGGAGCAGTCGTCAATGCAGCGCGACGGGGGCTGGCATGGTCAAGCACTGGATCGTGGCGTGGAAGGAGTTCGCAGGTTGGATGCTGGGCAACGCTCCGCGTCCAGGCCGGCGGTCGGTGGGGTGGCTCGGCGTGACCCTCGTGGTGGTGGGCGCAGTGGGCCTGCTCATCGCGGCTGGCCTCACCAGTCCCTCCCACCAGAACCCGAGCCCTTCGCACGATGCCTCAGTCGCCGGTCACCCAGGGGCGACACCGACGACGACGTCACCGGCCTCCAGTTCACCGAGCACCACCGCCACCCAAACGGTGCCGACCACCACGGCATCGACCTCCACATCGCACCGATCACCGAAGGCCTCGCGGCCGAACTCGACTACCACGACCACCTCGGCATCCGCGGTACCGACCACGGTCCCCCCGACGACCGCGCCGGGGTCCGCACCGACACCGGTCCACGCGCCGACCCGGTAGACGGCGGCGGGTCGTTCCCGGACCTCAGCCCGCAGGCTTGAAGAGTGCGATGCCGGCCGCCCAGTACATGGCCGTCCCGAAGGAGCCCGTCGTGCTCTGCACCCCCGCCGCTCCGAGCACCCGGTAACCGGTCACCACCGAGGCGATGGTGCTGGCACTGGCCCCCAGACTGATCTGCTGGGGCACGACCGAGTAGCCCGAAGACGTGAGGCTGATCGCTTGTTTGTTCGCATGTCCGGCGATGAAGCCCACCGCGAGCTCTCCGGACTGCCCCGACGAGACGGTGCCCGATCCGGCCGATAGCCCTGTGGCCGACGACCCGGCGGCGGCGTCCAGGGGGGTGGTGGTCGCTACGCCCGAGAACTCCTCGACCTCGAATGCACCGGCAGTCGCCGTGGCCGTGTGGACGATGACGGTCGAGGCGGAGGCAGCGTTGGCCGAGTACCACAACTCGCCGTCCGAGCTGTGACCGGCGGTGTTGTAGTCACCGATGCGCGACCAGCTGTTCCCGCCCGAGTCGGTGACCGAGGTGATGTGGTTGGTGGCACCGGTGTTCTCACTCACTGCCAGCACCAGGAGGTCTCCGGGTCTGGTCGGTGTCGGGAACGAACCGGCCAAGGCGGTGGTGGCGGCCGTGGCCGTGCCCGAGGCCGTCTCCACCAGCTGCGGGGTTGTGGCCACCGGGGCCACGACGGTCAACGAGAACGAGGTGCTGTGGGTGGCCGAGGCACCCATACCGGTCACCGTGATGGATGACGTCGCGGCCGGCGTGCCGGTCGAGGTGGTGACAGTCATGGTCGAACGCTGGCCGGCGGTGATCACCTGGGGAGCAAACGACACCAGAGCACCGGTGGGGACACCCGTCGCCGTCAAGGACACGGACTGGGCCACACCACTGGTCACGGCCGTGGTGACAGTGGACGTCGTCGATGCTCCGGCGGTGATCGAGGCGGATTCCGGCGACGCCGCCACCGCGAAGTCGTTGGGCGGAGGTGGTCGCACCGTCGACGAGGCTTTGAACAACGCCACTCCCGACGACCAGTACATGGCGGCCCCGAAGCTCCCGGCGAAGCCCACCGGGGCAGTCGACGCCAGGACCTGGTAGCCGGTCTCCACCGTGGCCTTGCTCGGACTCGATGCGAGCTCGAGCGGTTGGACGTGATAGCCGGGCGACGACACCGTGATCGGTTGCGTACTGGAGTGGCCGGCGATGTACCCCACCGCCAGGTCACCGACCTGGGTGGGTGTCGCGGCTCCCGACGACGCCGCGGTTCCGGTGTCCGCCGATCCGGCGGCGACCTCCAACGGATTGGTCGCGGCCACCCCGGAGAAGTCCTGGAGCTGGAGGGCCACTGTCGTCGCCCCGGTGGAGACGGTGACGCTTGATACCGGGTGGGCCCCGGCCGCATACCAGAGCTCCCCGTCGGCGTTGACACCGTGGACGGTGTAAGCACCGGCCCTCTGCCAGATGTTCCCGGCCGAATCAGTGACCGAGGAGATCTCCTGGCTGGCCCCGGTGAACACCGATGCCGACAGGACCAAGAGGTCACCCGAGGCGTTCGGCGTCGCGAGGTTGACTGTGGTGGTGCTGGAACCGGCTGTCTGCACCAGCGTGGGCTGACTCGTGGTCCCGGTGGTCGTCACCGACACGACCACACTCTGCGCTGAGACGTTGCCCGCCCCATCCACGGCCCCGACGGTGTACTGGTAGGTGGTGCCCGCTGACGCTGTCGTGTCAGTGAAGCTGGTGGTGATCCCCGAGGTCGACCCCACCTTCTTGCCGTTCCGGTCGATGACGTACCCGGTCACTCCGTCACCCACGGCGTTGGGCGTCCAGTTGAGAGCGACCGACGAGGTGGTGGCACCGGCGTCGGTCAGTCCGGTGGGGGCGGCCGGGGCCGTGGTGTCGGCCGGGAACGGGCTGATGATGGTCGAGTCGAAGACGGTGTCGGTGTCCGCCTCGACGGCGTTCTCCTGGATGGAGGTGGGCGACACGGTGATCTTGGCGAACTCCCAGAAGTTGGACTCCCGGTAGGCACTCCAGATCGGCTCGGGATAGGTGGCGTCATTGAACTTGTCGAATCCGGACCCGCCTCCGCCCGAGACGATGTAAGTGATCCCGTTGGTGTGGTCCTGGACCCCGTTCAGCAATGGGTAGGACCGCTCGTAGTTGTGGCTGTTGCCCGAGAGCACCAGGTTGACCCGGTAGCCCTGGAACAGCGGGATCAGGGCCTGGGCGAACTTGGAGCTCGAGTTGGCGGTGGTCGAGCTGTAGGGCGGACGTTGGACAGCCACGATCCGCCACTTCTCGCCCTGATTGGCCGCTAGGTCGGCCTGGGCGAAGGCGTACTGGGTGCTTCCGGGCCCCATGGGCTGCTCGCTGTCCAGCACCAGGATGTGGGCGTCGCCCCAGTTGTAGCTGTACCACTCGTGGTTGGTGCCCAGCATCGGGAAGTTCACCCAGAACTGTCCGTTGGAGTAATAGTCCTTGTTGCCGTTGGCCGGGAAGAAGGCCTGGGTGTTCACATCGGGCCCCAACTCCTTGTAGAAGTGGGTGTCGAAGTCCGAGTAGGTGGTGGTGAAGTTGGGGTCGGGCAGTCCGGCCGAAGGGTAGATGTTGTCCCCCAGGGTCTGGATGAACTGGGTGCCCGCCGTGCCGATGTTGGCGGCATTGTCCACTTCACCGGGCCCACCGCCGCCGTAGTCGCCCATGGCCGCGAAGCTGAAGGTAGTGCCCGGTGCGGCCGCAGTGGTCACCGATCCGGTGGCGATGGCCGACTGGCTGGTGGTGGGGTCGGTGCCCGACACCGAGTACGAGGTGGTGGCCGCCGCCGCCAGTCCGGACACCGACACCTGGTGGCGCTGGACGTCACCGGCGCTGTCGGGCAGGGTCTGGCCTCCGATGCTGAGCACCCCGTTGGTCGGGATGTTGGTCCACCACGAGATGACCGCAGCGCTGGCGGTCACGTTGGAAACGACCGGTCCGCGGGGGATGGTCACAGCCCCTGTCGCCAGGGTCTTGCCCGATTTCGTGGTGGTCAGGGCCGATCGGACCCCGTTCGAGCTGACCGCGTCGATGGCGTAGTTGTAGGTCGTCGATGCCGCTAAGCCGTTGTCGGAGTAGTGCGGGGCGTTGGGCAGGTCCACGGTGGCGACCATCACACCGTTGCGGTACACCTCGAAGTAGGCGACGTTGGAAGACGGTGAGTTCCCCCAGACGACGTCGAGCCGGTTGGCGGAGAACGGCTTGATGGCCAGACTGGCATTGGACGGAGGCGACGGTATCGAGACATCGGTGCTGGCCAGGGTGGTCGCCATGGTGGTCTGCATGGCGGATTCGCTGTTGTTGACGTCGATGGCGGTAACGCCGAACGTGTAGTTCGCCGCACTGCGGAGGTTGACAGCGGTGTAGTACCGCAATGCATCGGTGGTGGCGATCAGCTCTTCGGGGCCACCCGAGAGCTGCCGGTAGACCCGGTAGCCCTCGATGCCCAGGGTGTCCTTCGAACCCCCCCAGGCCAGGTAGACACTGGTCGCCGTGACCGATGAGACGGTAATGGTCCCGGGCTCGGTCGGCGGAGTGGTGTCCGCCGATGCCGGCGCCGCCCTGAGCATGACCGCGGCCATTCCCAGGACCGTGACGAGCGAGCAGATGATGCCCAGTGCCTTCCGCATGCTTGACCGTGCCCCTTCAGATGGTGACGTCCGCCGAGCGCGTCTCTCAGCAGAGACGGTTGTTGTAGTCAGGGGGTTAGTCGCCCACCACCGAGTGGTTCTTCCCAGGCGTCGGCCATTTCGCCCCAGGAAACGGGCGAAACCCCGGACACCCGCCCGCCGCGGGTGTCCGGATGCTGGAGTCGGTCAGGCCGGAGTGAACAGGGCCAGGCCTGCTGCCCAGTACATTCCGGCGGCGAAGGTACCCCCGAAGGCCTGGGCCCCCGAACCGACAACCTGTGCGCCAGTGACCAGTGTCGCCGTAGTGCCACTCGTAACCTGGGGTTGGGCCGCATAGCCCGGTGAGAGGGTGATGGCCTGGCCGCTGCCGTGGCCCGCTACGAAGCCGACGGCGAGGTCGCCACTGGCTACCGGTGTGGACGAGGTGGTCGCAGCAGCGGTGTCACCGGCCGCGAAGCCTGAGGTGTCGAGAGCGCCAACACCAGAGAACTCCTGCACCTCGAGGGCTTCCGACGATGCCTTGGTCGTGACGACCACCGACGTCGACGGTGCGGTGGAGAACGTGTACCAGAGCTCACCTTCGGAGTTGTGCCCGGAGACGAAGCCGTTGCCGATCGGGTGCCAGGTATCCCCCGCCGAATCGGTGACCGCCGTGATGTGATTGGTGGCTCCGGTGTACAGACTGGCGGACAACACGAGCAGGTCACCCGTGCCGGTGGCAGCCAGCGACACAACCCCGGTCGATGACGAAGCCGACTGCACCAAAGCGGGCGCCCCGGGTGGGGGGCCCGCGGGCGTGGTCACCGGGACGGCGGTGCTCGGGCCCGACGTGTTGTCGGCAGCATCGTAGGCCGCCACCGAGTACTGGTAGGTGTTCGAGGCAGCGGCAGTGTAGTCGGTGTAGTTGGTGGTCGGGCTGGTGCCCAACAGAGCGCCGTTGCGATAGATGTCATACCCGGCGACCCCGACGTTGTCAGTCGAGGGTTTCCAGGTGAGCCCGACCGAGGTCGCTGAGGTGGCCTTCCCAGCAAGGCCGGTCGGCACCGTGGGCGCGTGGGTGTCGGGCGCACCGTAGGTGAAGGTGGCCTGGTCGAAAGGCGTACCGCTCTTGGTGCCGTCGAACGCCTGGACCAGCACCGTGGTTCCCGTGACGGTGACCTTCAAGAAGTTGTACACGTTCAGCGTCGAACCCGGCTTGGGCGCTCCACACGACGAGCCGCCTCCCGAAGCCCAGCCCAGCGCGTAGATCGTCTCGGTCTGCTGGAGTGCGGTGCAGGTGCTGCCGCCGAGGACCGGCTCGAGCGTGCCGCCGCCGCCACCGGTGACGAAGTTGGCGATGGTCCCCGATGCCTTGGGTTGGATCCGCTGATAGGTGTGCGCATGCCCGTTGAAGGCGATCTGGGCCCCGTTCGCCGCCAGGAGTGACTCGAGACCCGATTCGTAGGGGTCTGAGGGCTGTGTGGCGTTGTCCGACCGGAGCGGGTAGTGGAAGACGGCCATCTTGACGCCACCGGGATGGGCCGCCAGGTCGGCCTTGAGCCACTGGTACTCGGGCGAGGTGGTCTGCCAGTGCTCATCGGCGTCGATCTGGTAGCCCTGGCATGCGGCGGCGTTCGATCCGCACTTGGCTCCGGTCGCCGCCTTCGTCTTTAGGTAGCTGGTGCTGTCCTGCCATGAGGCGTCGAGCACATAGACCCGGACATCCCCAGATTGGATGGCATACCAGTCCTGCGGATAGGACGTCGTGGTGCCGACATTGTCCACATTGGTGGCCGGCGGGTTGAGGGCATAGGTCCCACCCGATCCGGTCACCGAGTGCGGCTCGGGCCAGATGCGCAGGTCGTTGACGTTCTGCCCGTGGTTGCCGTCGGCGACGTAGGTGGGGATGCCCTTGGCCAGCGGGAAGTACTGCGGGCCGAAGATATTGGACACCTCCGAGCCGGTCTGGTTCAGGTCGCCGTAGGAATTCTGCGACCCGTCGCTGTAGCCCACGTCGCCGCCCACGACCAGGAAGCGGGCGCCGGAACCGGCGATCTCGCTGTAGATGTTGGACTCCCCCTGGTTGAACCCGGAGGTGTTCTCCCCGGTGTCGGCGATCACATCGAAGGAGAGCGGTGCCGAAGAGGTCGGGGGGTCGAGCGTCGTGAAACTCTGGGTGGGCCACAGTTGGGCCTTGGAGGAGGAGGTGTCAGTGGGGAAGACGGCGTAGCAGTACGTGGTGCTGGCCGACAGGCCCGGCACCGGGACCGACTCCTGGTATTCGGTGGTGGATTCCACGGTGAACTTCCAGCTCGCCGTGGTCGAATCGCCCTCGTTGAGAGGGATCGAGGTCGGTGCCTTGATCGCCGATGATGACCACGGGATGGAGGCCGGGCAGGTCGAGCCGGTGCGGGGCACCACGACCACCGAGCCGGCGGTGGAGGTTGACCCCTTGACCGCCCAGTTCACATAGGCCGACGCGGTGTACGGCGACTTCTGGCTGGTGAAGAGGTCGGTGACGTAGGGCGCCCGGGTGATGGTGGGCAGGGTGGCGGCAACAGCCGATGTCATCGAGGTCACCATCACCACCGCCCCGACGGCCACCGCGGCCACCAGTGCGCCGATCGTCCTGTGTGTCGCTGTCGTCGTCATGCTCCTCCGCCTCCGTCGCCGTGGGCCTGACAGTAGGACGTCGGCCGAGGACGTCGTCAAGAGTATTACCCGCCAATTCCGCGGCGCCGGCGCGGAGGGTGACCGATGGAGCACGTGGAGCACACGGTTCCACAGGCCACTCCAAGATTGGTCCAATCCGCGCCCCGCAGCCGCGGCATCAGTGACCGACCAACCCGATGAGGTCGTTGGCGATGACCGAGGCCACGGTTCGCTCGAGCCTCGACTCGTCCCGGTCGCGGATCGGCTGGTGGCCCGAGCCACTGCCGCCCGCTCGTGTCGTGCTCGTCGTGATACTTCCGGTCCGCAGCCTCCCCGGCCTGGTCAGTGTGGCTTCCAGCTCGCCGGCGGGAGTCACGATGGTGGTCGATCCGGATCGCATGACCTCCCGAGTTCCGTCATCGATCCACCGCTGTACCCAGGGTTCGACCCGGGAGATCGGATCCTCCGGGGCACTCGGCAGGCTTTCGGGTGCCGAGCTGGCCAGCAACTCCGTCACCAGGGCGGTCGGGCCGCCCACGTAGGTCCAGCTGAGATCGATCTCGCTGGCCACACACCACGAGTGGTCCTCCGGCCACCACAGGCTCGGGGACTGGGACTTGGCCTCCATCAGGGCCGAGGCCGCCTCGGGCGGTCCTCCATAGAGCAGGTAGTCCCGTCCGGGCAGCCTCACCCTGGGCCCCGAGCGCACCACTTCGGGGACCGGATCAGGGAGCAGGCCCGATGCGTCGCCCGGGGTCGTCAGCATCACCGCGGTCTCCCAACCGAATCCCTCCCAGATGCAGAACCAGCACGCGGTGTCCTCGGCCGTGTGCCGGGCAAGGACCTCGAGAAGCGAGTCCAGGTCGCCGGCCTCGAGGGAGCCGTGTCGGGGTCCCTGACCCAGCGGGGACGGATACTCCCGTGGTTCGGGCGGAAGGGCCACCGAATGGAATTGGGAGTCCCGGCGCAGGGGCAGACCGCTCCAGGCGGCCAGCTCGGACCAGCGAAGCAGGCGGTCCTGGGAGCGGGATTGCGAGGTGGCCGGGTGCAGAATCCGCGCGTAGGCAGCAAAGCCCCGGGGCACCACCGACGAAGCGGACCCCTCCCCGAACGGGGAGAGCCGAGGTCCGATCCAGTCGGCCTCTTCGGTCCGGGTGCTCCACGCGATGGGCCGGCGTGCATCCACTCCCCCATCATGGACCCGCGGGACACAGCCCTTCTTCATTGGACCTCAGAATCACGTGGGCGGCACGGATGACCGGTCTGGTCCGGTTGCACCAACGGACGCTGCCGGCGCCGTGTGGCAGGCTCTCGGCATGTCCCGTCTCGTCATGGTGCACGGCGCTGGCAATGATCTGTGGGGTCCATCGTCGATCAAGTCGAGGTGGTACCCGGCCCTGGCCGACGGACTGGCCTGGCACGGGGTGTCCGTGAGCGAGTCCGATGTCCGGATCGCGTTCTACGGGGACGTGTTCCGCCCCGACCCCCAACAGGGCTACCAGTCGCCGGTCGACGAGGCGTCCGCCCTCGCCACGGTCCGCAGCGTCATGACCACCATCGACCCCACGATCGATCTCGACGAGGTCCTCAAACAGCTGGCCGAACACCACTACGACCGCCTGTTGGCCCAGGCCGCGGCCTACATTCAGCAGCCAACGGTGCGGGCTGAGGCGCGCGCCCGGGTCGAGGAGGCCGTCGATGCCGAGACGACCACCGTCGTCGCGCATTCGCTCGGCACCCTGGTGGCCTACGAGGCACTGTGCGCCCATCCCGAATGGGGAGTCACCGACTTCGTGACCATCGGCTGCCCCCTCGCCGCCGCCGTGGTCCACCCACGTCTGGAGCCGTGCCCGAGCGACGGCATCGGTAAGTGGCCCGGCTCGGTGCGCCGGTGGACCAATATCGCCGATGCCCGTGATCCGGCGGCGGCGAACCCGCTGGCCGGCCAGTTCGGTGGACCGGTGACCGAGTACAAGGTCGACAACGGCCACCGGGTGCACGACCCGGAGCCCTACCTGAACAACCGTTGGACAGGTCGGGCCGTAGCCGTCGGTCTCGGTCTGGGATAGCCACCCCGCCTCCCGCTCGTCAGGCACCTCCGGATCGGGCCGAGCGCCCCTTGTTAGTGTCCGCACGGTGCCGGGACGAAACCTGATCGGGCATCGGGACTTCCGGCTCCTGTGGGGCGGCGAGACGGTCAGCGAGCTCGGGGCCCAGGTCAGCCTGTTGGCCATTCCCCTACTGGCCGTCCGCACCCTCCAGGCCACCACGTTCGAGGTCGGAGCGCTCACCGCGACGTCCACAGCGGCTTTCTTGCTCATCGGTCTGCCCACCGGCGTGTGGGCCGACCGAATCCGCCGGCGCCGGATCATGATCGCCGCTGACCTGGGTAGGTTGCTCGCCCTCGGCTCGGTACCGGTCGCCTTCGCCCTAGGCCGGCTGACATTGGCTCAACTCTTCGTCGTCGTGCTCGCGAGCGGGATGCTCACGGTCTTGTTCGATGTGGCCTACCAGTCATACCTCCCTTCGCTCGTCGGAAGGGAGCGGCTGGTCGAGGGGAATGCCAAACTCACCGGCAGCGCCCAGGTGGCCCAGGTGGCCGGACCGAGTCTCGCCGGAGGGCTTGTCCAGGCGCTCGGGGGGGCCTACGCCATCGGCGTCGACGCGCTGAGCTTCCTGATCTCGGGGCCACCGTGGCGGCCATCAGGACCCCTGAGCCGACGATCGTCGTCCCTGAGGGCGGGCACCGCCCAATGCTTCAGGACATCGGCGAAGGTCTGCGATTCGTCTTCGGCAACGTGCTGCTTCGGGCCATCATGGCCACCACCGCGACCTCCAATCTCTTCAGTGGCATGCAGGCGGCCGTAGAGATCGTCTTTCTGGTCAGAGTGGTCCACTCGCCGCCGGGGGTCATCGGGCTGCTGTTCGCCATGGGCGGCATCGGAGGGATCCTCGGTGCGTTTGCCGCTACCCCGATGGCCAGGGCGTTCGGTGGAGCCCGGGCCACCATCGTCGGCATCTTCTGCAACGTCGGCGGGCTGCTCCTCCCGCTGGCCACGCCCGAGGCCGGCCAGCTCCTCTTCGGGGTCGGCCTCCTCTCAACCTCGTTCGGGGCGGTGGTCTACAACGTCAACCAGGTGAGCTTCCGCCAGCGGCTCTGCCCTGACCACCTCCTCGGCCGGATGAACGCCACCATGCGGTTCGTGGTTTGGGGGGTGCTGCCCATCGGCGCCATCCTCGGGGGCATCATCGGGACGAGCATCGGATTGCGGCCAACGCTGTGGATCGCCATGGTCGGCGGATCGTTGGCCGGAGCATGGCTGCTGGCCTCGCCGATACGCACCATCCGCGACTTTCCCTCGCTGGACGAGGAGCCCTGAGCGGATCGACCGAGCTCGAACACCGATCGGGGGGCTCCTGGCGGAGCACTCAGCCCTCCGGCGCCACCTGGAACCGATCGGCATAGAAGGCCAGCTCCGACCGGAGGTGGTCTCGGTCGAGCCCAAAGGGTGCGAGCTCGTAGAGGATCCCACCGTGCCGGCCACGCGGGTGCTCGGCGGCGAAGGAGGCCATCGATGCCCGGGCCTCTGAACTCAGTGGTTGGTCGGCCAGTCCATAGATGCGCTCGACCGTCGCCATGTCGTCAGCCATGAACTCGTCGAAGCGCACGTCGACCGACTGTCCCGCCGGAAGGGCTTCCCGTCCGTCCACACAGGAGTGCAGCATCCGGACGAGTCGATCGGCCCAGTACCGACCGATCCACTCGAGGTCGACCGAGTCGTGGGAGAGGCGACCGCTGTAGCCGAGCATGGTCACCATCGAGGTCGTCACCGACACGGGGTCGCGGTGGGTCACGACAAAGGTGGCGTCGGGGAACATGTCCACCAGCGCCGGGAACTGCTCGAGATGCTGGGGTGACTTGAGGATCCAGCGCGTCCCGCCGCGCAGCCACTGGAGTGCCTGCAAGATCTTCTTCAGATAGGCGTAGCTGGGCCGCTGGTCGCGGCCCAGGTAGTGATCCCGCCATGACGGGATGGGGGCGATGGTCTCGAACAGCATCGTGGAGACATCGATGGCGAGCAGCTGGATCTCCTCGTGGACATGGTCCACCGTCATCTCGTGCATCCGCTTGAACTCTGGCATGGCGGCATTGACGAACGAGAGGGCCAGTTCGGTTCGTTCCCGCCGTGGGTCCACCCCCCCGGGCCCAGGGTGCTCGTCGTCGGCCAGGACCGGCTCCAGGCTCTCCCAGTAGGGCAGAGACCGCAGGGCCGGATCGCTCGAGAGGAGATTGTGCAGATGGGTGGTGCCAGTCCGGGGGAGTCCGCAGATGATGATGGGCCGCTGCACCTTCACCGCGAGTATCTCCGGGTGACGTCGGATCAGATCCTCTAGGAGCAGGCGGTTGCGCAGGAGGCCGCCGACGAACATGGCCTGGGCCATGACCCCGGCGTCGTTGAGACGTGCCTCGTCGCGGAGCGCCCCGCACAAGATGTCCAGGCGCACGAGGAAGTCGTCCTCCCCGAAGTCGTCGAGCCCGGTCTGGAGGCGAGCTTCTGCCAGGAGATCGGCCGGCTGCAAGGACATCGATCTTCCGGCCTCGGACATCATGGCCAGGATCGCCGCAACCTCCTCGGTGAACCGGGGCGCCGCGAGATCCTCCAGCGCGACGGGAGGGGGACGGTGGTCCGAGCTCACCGCAATGATGCGACGGGAACGACAGCCGCCGTCGGCTGTTCCGGTGTGTGCTCTGGGAGGAACCAGCGCAGCCAGATCCGCCCGCGGCGATGACCGGCGGTGGACACCCAGTTCGGATGACCAGGGTCGCTCGGGGCGATCACGATCTCCCACGACCCATCGGACTGGTACGAGACCTGGGCACCGTTGATGGTCACCCGCTCGTAGTCGTAGTTGTAGGTGTGGAGGAAGGGATTCCACAGGCAGAGGTTCCAAAAGGCGCAGACCGGCGAGCGGCCCCGCACCATGAGCGCCTCGTCGTCACCGAGTTGGAAGCTCCCCATGGCATAGGCGGCATCGCCCGCCGCCCAGCCGAACGTGGCGGTCGGAACCGGGTAGGGAGGCTCGATGATGTTCGGGTCTCCCATGGGCAGGGGCACCATGGCGGCTTGTTCCCGGATCCAGGTGAGTGCGGCCCTGAAGCGACGAGCCAGGTCGGCGTCGTCCTGGCGATACGTGGCCGGGGGGTCGACGGCCACGATGTCCCAGACCGCCCGGGCGTCATTGACAGGGTCGTCCAGATAGTCACGGGTGACGATGGCGACCGCATCGGGCTCCAAGCGGATCCACGGGACCCCTCCCCCGGGATCGTCGGGGGAGAGCACCATGTCGATGCCGCCGTCCGGCCCTGGTGGCGCCTGGCGGTCGTTGAGGCTGCCCACGATGCGGTCCGAGTATCGACCGTCGTTGGGTCCCCCGTACACGGTCAGCGACAGGTAGACGGCATCCCCCCGCTTGACGTGGACCCGGTAGGTCCGGTCCGGATCGACCGGAGCGAAGCAGTAGAAGGCGTCGGCATTGTCACCACCCCACTTCTTGTACGGCCCGACGATGTCGACGAATCGGGGACGGGCCGTGTCGGCCCAGACCTGGGTGTCGGCCGCCACCTGGAGGATGGACAGCACCCAGCGGTGGGCTTCGAGCAGGCTCTCTTCATCACCCGGGCCCGAGAGCTGGTCCAACAGTCGGCGGTGCAGCAGCCCGACTTCCTCGAGCAGCTGGGCGAATACGAGCTCGGTCTCTGTGGCCACAGCGGCGTTCTACCACGACCGAGCGTCGGTCGGTCGGGAACGACCGACGGTGATCAAAAGCCGGTAAACACCTTGCGCAGATCGTCAAGGGCCCCGCCGCTCGTGCCGGCGGGCGTGTGATCGGCATCGAGCCGGCCATAGACCAGGCGGACGAAGGCCTCGACAGGGAGCTCCAGATCCGGACTGGCCACGGGATCACACAGGGAGAGCTCCACCGAATCCGTCCCGAGCACCACGCTCACCCCGCGCACCGGCGCGGTCGTCGTGATCGTCAGCGTGCGCTCCGACCCGATCGACTTGCCGGCGAACCCGGCGATCATCGCCAACGAACCGAGCATCACCGCTGCCTCCTCGGCCGGGAGGGTCGCGGTGGGGTCGAGGGCCACCTCGACGTCCCAGGTGTGCACAACGTGCTCGTTGAGCCGGAGCCCCATGTAGCCGGCGAAGTCCAGGTCAAACGGGCCCATGGCGAAACGGAACGCCCCGCGCTGGTCATCGTCCAGCCCATCGAGCACCTCTTGGAGGGCCCGGTCCGCGACGAGGACGTCCGCCGCCTGGGCCTCGGGTTCCTTGGCGTTCCACTCATCCCACACCGACTGATTGAAGTCCCGATCGCTCTCCCGGCCCTGGACGACGTCCTCGACTGCCCGTTTGGAGATGACAGCCCCCGATCCGAGATGGGACAGGGTGTCTGCGATGCTCCACTCAGTCGGATAGGCCGGTTGGCGGACCTGGCCCGGCCCCAGTCGACCGACCACGTCGACCAAGTGGTCCACAGAATGGCGCAGCGCGTTCAGCTCGTTGCTCATGAAACTCGACCTCTGGCTTCGGCGTACCTTGACCGCACCACCCTAGGCAGTCCGAAGGAAAACTCCGCTCACCAGCCAGCGAGGGCTCGCCATCACCGGTCGGTTCGCCCGAACGCCGATGCCGGTCAGGGACCGCTCATGCCCACGATGGGCTTGTTCAGGTGAATGCTCCCGGTCGACCCGTGGAACTGGGCGTCACCGAACGAGAAGATGCCGCCGTCGGAGGCCACCATCCAGTAGCCACCGCCCGAAGGAGTGGCGGTCATGCCCACGATGGGCTGGTTCAGGTGGATGGACCCGGTCGACCCGTGGAACCGCGCATCACCGAACGAGAAGATGCCGCCGTCGGAGGCCACCATCCAGTAGCCACCGCCCGAAGGAGTGGCGGTCATGCCCACGATGGGCTGGTTCAGGTGGATGGACCCGGTCGACCCGTGGAACCGCGCATCACCGAACGAGAAGATGCCGCCGTCTCGGGCCACCAGCCAGTACCCGCCACCGTCACTGGTGGTGGCCATGCCCACGATGGGCTGGTTGAGGTGGAGGTTGCCGGTCGAGCCGTGGAACTGGGCATCACCGAACGAGAAGATGCCGCCGTCGGAGGCCACCATCCAGTAGCCCTTGTCATCAGGTGTCGCCGCCATGCCCACGATGGGCTGGTTCAGGTGGATGTTGCCCGTGGACCCATGGAACTGGGCGTCACCGAAGGCGAAGATGCCGCCGTCTCGGGCCACAGTCCAGTAGCCGCCGCCGTCGCTGGTGGCCGCCATGCCGACGATCGGCTGGTTGATACGGATCCCTCCGGTGGACCCACAAAACGGGAGATTCCCGAAATCGAAGATGCCGCCATCACTGGCCGTCATCCGGTACCCGACCGGCCCTCCCGCGGGAGGGTTGCAGGGCACCACCAGTCCGTTGCTGAGGTCGACGGGCGCCACGAACAGTTGCCTGATGGCGTTGCACGGGCTGGCGTAGGTGGTGCATGACTTGTTCCACGCCGCATAGCCCAGCCACCAGTTGCCGGCGGCGTCCTGGAAGAGCGACCCTCCACCCGGCCCGTAGACGTTCCCGTAGGTGGTCAGGAACGGTCCACTGGGCTGGCTGCACGGGCCCAGGGGACCCGAGCAGGTGGTGATGGCCTCGTTGTAGGTCGTGGACAGGTAGTTGCCCCCGGAAAAGAGGAGTTGGTACGTGCCGAACGCATGGACCATCTGAGGGTCGTCGGTGGTGGTCTCCCAAGGAAGCGCCTGCTGGTCCACCGTCAAGAGCACCGTCGGCGTCCCGGCGAAGCCGGTGCCATTGCTGGTGAGGCGGACCGACCACACCTGGGATGGAGCCGATGAGGCTCCGTCGTTGGACTTCCAGATCAAGTAGGCGACTCCGGTGGCCGGGTCTATGAACGGGCTGGGATCGAGCACCCCACCGGCCGGGCAGTACCCCCCCGCCGAGGTGTCGGTGAACTGCGGCACCGGGCTCAGGGACGTGGCTGTGGCGACGGAGAGGCACGAGTGGCCCGCAGCCTCTGGATGGGGGGCCGAGCGCGGCGTCGTACCACATGACCCAGTGGCCGCCGTAGTTGAAGACACCAGGCGAGGTCTGGGTGTCCGGCTCTTCCCAGGCCGGAGGGCTAGGCAGGGCTGTGGAGCCGAAGCTGGTGCCGGTATAGGAGCCCCAGCCCGAGCGCGGGTTCCCGGTGGTGTCCACCAGGGCCTGGATGTTGTTCCCGAGCGGGGTGCCCGAGGTGAAGGCGTAGTAGGTGCCGTTGGACAACACCACGTCCGGATCACCGGCATCGCCGGCGAACGCCGGCGTCTGGCTGGCAGCGATGGTCGCATGGCTGCGTGTCGGAGCCTGGGCGTGGGCCACGCCGGCCTGAGCCACGCCGGCCACGGCGATCAGCGCAACGACGAAGCCGGCCGTCGTCTTGGCGGACCCAGCCTTGATCAGTGATCGCATGGGATCTCCCTTGAGCTGATGGAGGACCGCCCCGACGCCCGTCAGTCGATGCGATAGTAGCCACCATCGACCGGGGTAGGGACGACTACGTCCGGAACGGGCCCTGACGACCAGGACAACGACCCGATGCGGCATGGGAAGCTCTTGCTCTGCGGATTCCGTGTCCGGAGACCGCCGTCGTCGGGTATCAGGACACGGACGGGGTGAGTGGGGCTAGCTGGAATCGAACCAGCGACCTCAGCATTATCAGTGCTGCGCTCTAACCGACTGAGCTATAGCCCCGTAAACCGGTGTACGACGCTACACCACGCATTCTGCTGCTCGGGTGGCCTCGCTCGGACTAACCGCCGGAGCCCGAGACCTCACCGGCCACCGGCGCCACTGCGGCAACCGCGTCCCCACCGTCGAGGTTCATCACCCGCACCCCCGTGGCGTCCCGGCCCTGTGATGCGATCTCGCGCACCGCCGTGCGGATGACCACCCCGGAGGTGGAGATGAGGAGGATCTCGTCCTCGAGTCCAGCCATGAAGGCCGATACGACCCGTCCGCGTTTGGCCGTCAAGCGGATACCACGCACGCCTTGGCCGCCTCGGGCTTGACGATTGAAACGCTCCACCTTGGTTCGCTTCCCGTACCCGGCGTCTGTCACCAAGAGGATGTCCGAATCGTCCCGCGCCACGTCGCACGAAACCACCTGGTCACCCGCCTTCAGACGGACACCGCGGACCCCGGCGGCGTCGCGACCCATGGCCCGCACGTCCTGCTCGGAGAAGCGGATGGTCATGCCGGACTGCGTAACCAGGAAAATATCGTCGTTGCCGTGGGTCTCCACGACCCGGACCAGCTCGTCACCGTCACGCAGATTGATGGCAATGAACCCCTCGCGACGCGATTTGTCGTACTCCACGAACGATGTCTTCTTGACCTGCCCCAGCTTGGTGGAGAAGACCAGGAAATTCTCCGCGGAGAAATCGCGCGTGCCGATAATGGCCTGGATTACTTCGTTCGGAGCCAGCGGCAACAGATTCACGATCGCTGTCCCCCGCGCCGTCCGCTCCTTCATCGGGATCTCCAGAGCCCGCAGCCGGAACACCCGTCCCCGATTGGAGAACAGCAGCAGATGGGCATGGGACGAGGTGTGCACCACCCCGTCGATCAGGTCCTCTTCTTTGAGCTTTGCCCCCTGGATGCCACGTCCGCCGCGGCCCTGTGTGCGGAAGGCATCGGCCGAGACCGCCTTCACGTACCCGGCACGGCTCATGGTGACCACGAGCTCCTCGTCGTCGACCAGGTCCTCCACATTCATGTCACCCGGATCGTGGGTGATCACCGTGCGCCGGTCGTTGGCGAACTTCTCGCGGATCTCGCCGAGCTCCGATGCAATCACGCCACGCAGCTTGGACTCGTCAGCCAGGATCGACTCGAGTTCGGCGATCTCCTCGAGGAGCTTGGCGAGCTCCTCTTCCAGATTGGACCGACCCAACCGGGTGAGGCGGGCCAGCGTCATGTCCAAGATGTGGGCAGCCTGCTCCTCGGAGAACTCGAAGGGCTCGGCCTGGAGCGCCTCGAGGGCGGCGGGTCGGTCGTCCGAGGCCCGGATGGCGGCGATGACCTCGTCCAGCATGTCGATGGCCTTCAACAGGCCTTCGACGACGTGGGCCCGGGACCGGGCTTTTTCGAGCAGGAATTCAGACCGCCGCGTGACCACCTCGACCTGGTGCGCCACGTAGTGGGTCAGCATCTGGGCGAGGTTCAGCGTGCGTGGCACTCCGTCGACCAGAGCCACCGCGTTGACGCTGAATGTGGTCTGCATCGGGGTCTGCTTGAACAGGTTGTTCAGTACGACGTTGGCGTTGGCATCACGCTTCAGCCGGATGACCAGACGGGTCTTGCCCCCCGACGAGTCGTCCTGGGCTTCGGCGATCCCGTCTAGGTCCCCGGCGCGCACCAGGTCCTCGATCTTCTTCGACACCGAGGCGATCGAGGTCTGGTAGGGCATCGCCGACACGATGATTCGGGTCTCGCCGGACCGACCCTCTTCGATCTCGGCGACGGCGCGCAACTTGATGGAGCCGCGGCCGGTGCGGAAGGCATCGAGAATTCCCTGCCGTCCGAGGATCAGGGCCCCCGTCGGGAAGTCCGGGCCCTTCACGAACTGCATGAGGTCGTCCGGAGTGGACTCGGGGTGCTCGAGAAGATGGGTGGTGGCGTCGATGACCTCGCCCAGGTTGTGGGGCGCGATATTGGTGGCCATGCCCACGGCGATGCCCTGGGAACCGTTCACCAACAGATTGGGGAACCGGGCCGGGAGGACAGTCGGCTCCTCCGAGGTGGCGTCGTAGTTGGGGATGAAGTCGACCGTCTCCTGGTCAATTCCGCTCATCAACTCCAGAGCCAGCGCTCCGAGACGGCATTCCGTGTAGCGCATGGCCGCCGGGCCCTCGTCGGGCCCGGTTCCGCCGAAATTCCCGTGGCCGTCCACCAGGGGGTGGCGCATGGAGAACTCCTGGACCATGCGGGCCAGGGCCTCGTAGATCGACGAGTCACCGTGGGGGTGGTACGACCCCATGACGTCCCCGACCACCTTGGCGCACTTGTTGCGCGGGCGGTCCGGCAGCAACCGCTGGTCGTACATCGAGTACAGGATCCGCCGGTGGACCGGCTTCAGTCCGTCACGGACGTCGGGCAGCGCCCGAGAGACGATGACCGACATCGAGTACTCGAGGAAGGAACGCTCCATCTCCTCTTGGATCTCGATGGGCTCGATAAAACCCGAGACCTCGTCGTCGGTACCCGGGCCCCCCGTTCCGTCCCTGTCACTTCCTGGCATGCCGTGTTCCTATTCCCTGTTCACGATGTCTATGTTCTCCGCCCGCTGAACCCGGTGGCGGTGGCGGTGCACCCTCAGATGTCGAGGAAGCGCACGTCCTTGGCATTCGTCTGGATGAACGTCCTCCGCAGGTCGACGTCCTCACCCATCAGTACTGAGCACACCTCATCGGCGATCGCGGCCTGCTCCACGGCGATCTGCAGGAGGGACCGCTTCCCTGGATCCATGGTGGTCTCGCGAAGCTCGGAGTAGTCCATCTCCCCGAGGCCCTTCAGACGCTGGAATTCCTTGCTGTGATTCGGATGCTCGACCAGGAACGCCTCTTTGGCCGCGTCGTCCTTCAGGTAGATCTTCTCCTTGCCCACCTCGGTCGAGTACAGCGGCGGCTGGGCGACGTAGACGAACCCTCCCTCGACCAGAGGCTTCATCTGGCGGAAGAAGAACGTCAACAGGAGGGTCCGGATGTGGGAGCCGTCGACGTCGGCATCGGCCAGGATGATGATCTTGTGGTAGCGGATCTTGGTCACGTCGAAGTCCTCGGCGAGGCCGGCGCCGATGGCCGAGATGAGTGCCTGGATCTCCGTGTTCTTGAGCATCTTGTCGATGCGGGCCCGCTCAACGTTGAGGATCTTCCCTCGGATCGGGAGAATGGCCTGGGTCTTCGGACTGCGGGCGTCCTTGGCCGAACCACCGGCCGAGTTGCCCTCCACAATGAACAGCTCGCTCTCCCGCGGATCGCGTGAGGAACAGTCGACCAACTTGCCCGGCAAGCCGGCTCCGTCAAGTGCTGACTTGCGGCGCGTCAGATCACGGGCGGACCGCGCCGCCACCCGGGCCCGCGCCGCCAACAGTCCCTTCTGGATGACCTGATTGGCCTCACGCGGGTTTTCCTCGAACCATTCCGCCAGCTTCTCGTTCGTCGCCCGTTCGACCAGAGACCGCACGGGGACATTTCCCAGCTTGGCCTTGGTCTGACCCTCGAACTGCGGATCCTGCAGGCGGACCGAGATGATGGCCGTGAGTCCTTCACGGATGTCCTCGCCAAGAAGATTGTCGTCCTTCTCCTTCAGGGCCCCCTTGGCGCGGGCGTACTTGTTGGCCACGTTGGTAAGGGACTTCTTGAACCCCTCCTCGTGCATGCCGCCGTCGATGGTGGAGATCCCGTTGGCGAAGGAGTGGATGCTCTCGTAGAAGCCGGTGTTCCACTGGAGGGCGATCTCGACCTCCATGGTCTCTTCCTTCTGCTCAAGCGCGCTCACCTTGCGGAACAGCGCCTCTTTCGACGCATTGAGGTGGCGTACGTAATCGACGATCCCGTCCTTGTACTTGAACGTCTGGGTCGCCTTGCCGTCCGGGCGTTCGTCGGCGAAGCGGATCTCGAGTCCCTTGTTCAAGAACGCCATGACCTGCAGGCGTTCCACCACGGTCTGGGCCCGGAACTCGATCTCCTCGAAGATGCTCGGATCCGGCCAGAACGTGACGGTGCTGCCGGTCCGGCCGCGTGGTGCCTTGCCCGTCACTTCGAGCTTGCCGACCGGCTTGCCGCCGTCTTCGAACTCCAGCACGTGATGGTCACCGTCGCGGTCGATCTCCAGGACCAACCGGGTGGACAGGGCGTTGACGACCGAGATGCCGACTCCGTGGAGCCCCCCGGACACCTTGTAGCCACCGCCCTCGCCGAACTTCCCGCCGGCGTGCAGCACGGTGAGGACCACCTCGGCGGCGGACTTTCCGCCCTGCCCCTTCATCGGGCCGGTCGGGAAGCCCCGGCCGTCGTCGGCCACCCGGACCCCGCCGTCGGCCAGGAGTGTCACGTCGATCTGCGTGCAGTAGCCGGCCATCGCCTCGTCCACGGCGTTGTCGACCACCTCCCACACGAGGTGGTGCAGGCCGGTTGGGCCGGTCGATCCGATGTACATCCCCGGGCGTTTCCGCACCGGGTCGAGGCCCTCCAAAACGGTGATGTCTTTTGCGTCATACGTGGTCGGTGCCACGTTGTGCTCGTCCTCGGTCTTCAGCGCCACAGGCGCGCCCTTTCCAACATCGATTGACTGTTCGGGAACCAGTGCAACGAGGTTGCCGCCGGTGCGCTGGGCGCTTTTCGGAGGCGCTAGCGATCCCCTGATTCCAATGATCCAGTGTACCTCCCGGGTGCGACCGGGCAGACCGATGGTCGGGCGGCGTCAAACCCTCAGGAGCGCCGCACCCTGATCTCCACCCGAGCAGGCCGGGCCACCCCAATCTCTTCGGCCACCCGGTCGAGGAGCTCGTCTCCCAGCTGGCGGACCTGGGTGGCCCAGGCCGGGTGGTCGACGGTCACCACCAGCGCTTGGGCGTCGAGGCGCACGGGCTTCACGTGGGCTGCAATACCGACACCTACGAGCAGCTCCCACTGGGAAAAGAGGCGACCGAGCCCCCTTGAGTCCTGCATACCGAGCTTCTGGGACACCGCATCGAGCGACGATCCGAGTGGCCTCGGGCCGCCGTCCTCGAAATCGGGTTTCCTGGCCATCATTCCTCGCTCAACCCCCCGCCCATGGCGGAGACGGTGCCCGGCTCAGGACCAGTACCGAGCCCCATGGTGTACACCTTGGCCGCGGCCACCTCCGCAGGGGCTGGAAGCGCGGTTGTGAGCAGGGTCTGGCCCGACGGCAGGCCAAGCAGTAGGGCGTGTGAACGGTAGGGGTCCAACTCCGAGAACACGTCGTCCAACAGCAGCAGGGGTGGTGACCCCAGGCGTTCAGTGGCCAGTTGGTGGGCGGCCAACTGAAGGGCGAGGGCTAGAGACCGCTGTTCGCCCTGGGAGGCGTGGGTCCGGCTGGGCAGCCCGTCCAAAGCGAGCTCGAGCTCATCGCGATGGGGTCCGACCAGCGTCACCCCTCGCTCCAGGTCCCGCCGACGTGAGTCCGCCAAAGCCTCCACGAGACGGCCGGTCCATGATCGCCGGTAGGTCAGCTCGACCGACACTTCGTGTCCGGCGAGGCGGGCGTAGTGGCTGGTGGCAAGCGGGGCCAACAGTGTCACGAGCGCCTCCCTGGCCTCTACGAGATCGGTACCTGTCTCATCCAACCTCACATCCCAAACGTCCAGGGTGGTGGCCACTTCTGGGCTCAGCGTCCGGCGGTTGTTCCGCAAGAGCGCCCCACGCTGGCGCAGAATCTTCTCCAACTCCTCCGCCGCCCGACCCGCCTTCGGCTCGACCACGGCCAACGTGTCGTCCAAGAACCGGCGTCGATCGGCCGGGGCACCCCGGACCACGCCGATGTCCTCTGGTGAGAAGACCGTGGTGCGAAGCGCCTGGTGGAGGTCGCCGCGGCGACGGACAGCCTGTCGGTTCACCTGCGTTCGAGCTCTCCCATTCGACGAGATCTCCGCCTCGATACTGAGCGCGCGGTCATCCACCAGCGTCTCGGCCCGGAGAATCGCCCGGTCCGCACCCCTTCGAACCATGGCCTCCTTGGGCGATCCTCTGAAGGACTGGAGGGACGCCAGGTAGTCGATGGCCTCGAGGATGCTGGTCTTCCCAGCCCCGTTGACCCCGGTGATCACGGTGGTTCCGGACGGATCCGGCTCCAGGACGACTTCGGTGAGGTTTCGGAAGTCGGTGATGGCCAGGGAGACGAGGTGCACTGGGTCGAGCGTGTGCCGCTGACCTACGAGACCCGGACGGGCATCAACAGGTAACGGAAATTGGTCTCCTCGGCGGCGCGAACGGTGGCCGGCTTGGTGGCGTCGACGGTCTCGAGCAGCACTTCATCCCCCGATACCGCTTCAACTCCGTCGATCAGGTAGGTGGGATTGAAGGCGATCGTCAGGTCGGAGCCCTCGAAATCGGCGTCGACGGTCTCGCTGGCGTCGCCCACCTCCTGGGACACCACCGTGAGATCGACCCCGCCTGGTCGCATGGCCAACCGCACCGGAGTGGTGTTGTCGCGCACCAGGAGGCGGACGCGACGAAGGGCGTCGAGCAGGGAATCCTTTCCCACATGGAGCCGGTTCGGATACTCGGCGGGAATGAGTTGCCGGTAGTCGGGATAGCTGCCGTCGAGCAGGCGGGTGCTCACCTGGACGCCTCCCGCGGTGAAGGTGATGTCGTGCTCACCGACCGAGAGGCCGATAACCGGAGCCTCGCTCCCGTCTGCGTTCCCGTCCGCCGCCACGTCCTTCGCCGTCATTCCGAGGGCCGGGAGTTTCTGGAGCTCGGAGAGCGCCCGGGCCGGAACAAGGATCTGGGCACCGTCAGCCAGCGCGTCACTCCCGTCAATGTCACGCATGGCCAGGCGGTAGGAGTCGGTGGCCACCAGACGAACACCATTCCCTTCGGCAGCGATCAGGACTCCGGTGAGCAAGGGCCGAGCGTCATCGCTGGATGCGGCCCGCACGACCTGTCGCAGGGCTCCAGCCAGGCTCCCGGCGGCCAAGAAGGTTGCCGGATGGGGTGGCTCGGGCAGGGATGGGAAGTCGTCCACCGGGAACGTGCGGAGGCTGAACCGTGACCGGGCCGCCCCGATCTCGATCTTCTCTCCCTCCGACTCGATGGTCACTGCGCCGGGCTCGAGCGACCGGACGATGTCCGCGAGAAGCTTGGCCGGGGCCACACAGACCCCGTCGGCTATCCCGATGGCCTCGGTCGACACGTGCACGGTGAGGTCCAGGTCGGTGCCGACCACCGCCAGATGGTTGCCCGACGCCTCGATTCGGACACCCCCCAAAGCCATGGCCGCTGAGGTACGCGCACTCACGGCGCGGCCAGCAATGCTCAGCACCTCGACCAAGGAGTCACGCTCACAACGGAACTTCACCAGGGGTCCTCTCTTGTTTTTGTTTTAAAGCTCTAATTGAACAATGACAGTAGTAAGGCCTGTGGATTGGGGATGAACCCACATCTGCGCTGCCCAGGGCTCACTTCTGTGTCCCCTGCTCGTCCACCGGCTTACGACTTGCGCCACCACAGGATGTCCGAGTGGTGTCACGTTATGGACAAGTTCACCGGAGTTCACAGAATTACCCCAGGCTGCACCGAAGATTTCCACAGATAGTGCACAACCTCCGGATAGACGAGGGCTAGCTTCCCGCAACCCGGGTGGCTGGAGGCCCGGGAGAGGCAACCTGGTCACGCGCCGCTCTTGATACGCACGATGAGATCGGTCACCTGGTTGTAGATCTGGTGCCGCTCTTTCATGAGCCCGGCGACCTTGTCTACGGCGTGCATCACCGTCGAGTGGTCTCGACCACCGAACTCCCGCCCGATGGCTGGATAGCTGAAGTCCGTGAGCTCCCGGAACACATACATGCTCACCTGGCGGGCGGTGACCAGCGGGCGGCGGCGATTGGGCCCGCAGAGCTCCTCAACGGAGAACCCGAAGGTCTCAGAAGTGGCATCGAGGATGACTTGAGGTGTGATGCGACGGGGTTGGTCGGCCGAGACGATGTCCGAGAGCACCTGTTCGGCGAGTTCTCGGTTCAAGGGTTGTCGGTTGAGGCTGGCAAAGGCGGTTACCCGGATGAGGGCGCCTTCCAGCTCACGGATGTTGTCCTTGACGTGGGTGGCAATGAACTCGAGCACGTCGTCTGGGACGTCCACCCGCTCGTGTTCGGCCTTGGTCTGGAGGATAGCCAGGCGGGTTTCGAGCTCGGGTGGCTGGACCTCGGTGATCAGGCCCGACAAGAACCGGCTGCGGAGCCGGTCCTCGAGGGTGGCGATCGACTTCGGTGGCCGGTCCGAGGTCAACACGATCTGCTTGGAGGCCGCGTACAGGGAGTTGAAGGTGTGAAAGAACTCCTCTTGCAGGGACTCTTTGCGCTCCATGAACTGCACGTCATCGATCAGGAGGACGTCACACTCCCGGTAGCGCCGCTTGAATGCGGTGGTGGCGTTGGTGCGGATGGCATCCACAAACTCGTTCATGTACGTCTCGGTAGTGACGTAGCGGACGTGTCGGCCACTGAAGTTCTCCAGGACGTAGTTCCCGATGGCGTGGAGAAGATGGGTCTTTCCAAGGCCGGCGTCCCCGTAGATGAACAACGGGTTGTATGACCGTGCAGGCGATTCGGCTACCGACTGGGCGGCCGCGTGGGCGAACCGGTTCGACGAGGCAATGACAAAGGTGTCGAAGGTGTAACGGGGATCGAGCACCGGGGATTCGAATGGCCCAGCCTTGGGTTCGGGCCCGGCAGAACGCGGTTCATCACGCCAATTCGTGCTGGTGGTGGAGGCCGGAGCGGCCCGGACCGTCTCGACAGTTCCAAGGCTTTCCTCGGCGGGCTCGTAGATGGGCGCCACCACTTCGAGCTGAACAACCAGGTCGCGGCCCACCGTCCCGGTCACCGTGTCTTGGATGAGGCCAAGGAAACGGGACTCCACACGGTCTCTGATCAGGGTGTTGGGTACGCCGAGGACGATTTCCCCGTCTTCGATCGAGAGCGGAGTGATACCAGACAAGTAGGCCTGCCAGATAGCATCAGACACCTGCTCACGCAGGGCCTCCGAGCACAATATCCACAACCCTTCAGTGTCGTTCACGTGGGCCTCCGCCCTTGGACAGCTTGCTCGGTCCACAAAGCTTTCCACAGCTGTGGACGACTACAGGTGGGTGCGCACCGGCCCGTTGAACCGGGCTCTGGGCGTTCCTGGGTGTTCTACATCTGGTGCTGGGTCTCACGCCGGCCCGTGTGGGGGAGAGGAGCCGACACTGCCCATCCGATGTCGTTGCTGGCCGTGGTGGGAACGGTACACCGTGCTCACCCGGTCCGCCTCCTGCCTCTCGACTAGAGCGACGACCGGTTCGCGCCTAGCATGTAGCGGAATGCCCAGATCCTTGTGAACGGGCCCCCTGCCGACGGCGACACCCCGGTTTCCGGTTCAGGGCGAGGAAGGAAGTGGATGGATGAAACGGACTTATCAACCAAACGTGCGCAAACGCGCCAAAACCCACGGTTTTCGCAAGCGGATGTCGACCAAAGCCGGTCGCGCCGTGATCCGGTCGCGCCGGGCGAAAGGACGTCAGCGCCTGTCCGTGTGACCGAGGCCCCGACCACCCGTGCCACCCTGGCCGAATCGGTGGGGTCAGTTCGCTCGCGCCGGACCTTCGGGGAGTTGAGACGCACGCGATGCCGCGGCCGATCAGGAGCGGTTTCGGTGAGTTTTGTCGAGAAACCTTCCTGGTCAGGAGCAGAAGTGGCCTTCGCCATCAACCGGCGAGTGGGCAATGCAGTGGTGAGGAACCGATTGAGACGGAGACTGAAGGCCATCATGGGCGAACAGGTGACATCGTTGCCAGTAGGCGCCTACCTGGTGCATGCCGGCCCCGAAGGGCCCGACCAATCGTTCGAGCAATTGAGGGTGGCCATGAGCCGTGCAGTGGAGCGGGCTACCGGTGGCCGCGGCGGCAAGGTCGCCGGTCCGCAGCGTGTGAGGCGGCCATGAGCGGGACAACCACCACCCTGGGACCCCTCACTGAGGGCGCAACGACCCCTTCCCAGGTCAGAGTCCGCGGGTCCACGCCCGGCCGTACCGGGCGGCTGGCTATCGCCCTGATCCACGCCTACCAGCTCGCACGCTCGGGTCGACCGACCGGCTGTCGGTACCTGCCGACCTGTTCGGAGTACGCCGTGGAGGCGATCAACGGGCACGGGACGCTCAAGGGGTCGTTGTTGGCCGCACGGCGCCTGTCACGCTGCACCCCGTGGGGTGGACACGGCATCGATCCGGTTCCCATAGGGAGGACCACATGTACGCATCACTGACCACGCCAATCGGCAAGATCTTCCAACCACTCCTGGACGGGGTCGGGGCGGTCCTGGCCTTTTTCTACTCCCTGATCCCGAACTACCCCATCGATGTGGCCATGCTCACGATCGTGATCATGGCGCTCCTGACACCCCTGACCGTCAAGAGCACCAAGAACATGGCCGCCATGCAGGCCCTCGGACCCGAGATGAAGAAGCTGCAGCAGAAGTACAAGGGGCCAGAAAACAGGGCGCAGCTCAACGAAGAAATGATGAAGCTCTACAAAGAGCACAAAGTAAACCCAGCTTCGGGCTGTCTCCCGATGCTATTGCAGATGCCCGCATTCTTTATTCTCTACAGCGTTATTCGGGGAATTACCAACACGATCACGATTCCTGCCCACACCGTCACCGTGGATGGATTGAAGCAGGCCATCCCCGCGAAGATCATCGCCATCCCCCGCTACATCCCGAATCCCTCCAAGATGCGGACGGACATCGTCCAAGCCCATGGGCAGCTGAATTCATTCGGCATGGACTTCTCGGAGAAGCTCCTGTCACACCACAGTTCGCTGTTCGTGGCCATCCCGTACCTGTTGCTGGTGGCAGGTGCCGTCGGTCTGCAGTACCTCCAGATGTCACGCTTGAATGCCAGAAATCCGCAGGCTAATCAAGCTAATCCCCAAGCAGCCATGCTGCAGAAATACATGCCACTCATCTTTGGTTTCATTTATCTTAATGTGGCTGCAATCCTTAACGTTTATTTTATCGTTTCGAGTGCGATCCGTATCTTGACGCAGGAGATTCTCTTCCGGAAGGGGATGGTAGGCGGGCCGCCCGCTGCCCCGGTCGCCGGAGCCAAGGATTCTGGGCCCAAGCCGGCCGCGGCGGACCGAAATGAGCGGCCCCTGCCGAGACCGAAGTCATCGGGCGGCAGTGCAGCGGCGAAGGGTGCTGTGAAGTCCGGAGGGGCTAACAGCAACGGCAAGTCACGAGAGCCGAGCCCGGCAAAGGATGTGCCTATTGAGGCCCAAGCGTCCGAGAAGCGGCGTCCGCCGAGTGGCAATGGGACGGGAACGGCGAAGCGACGGCCGACATCAACCAACGGGGCACGGTCTGGTCCGAACCGACCAAAGGGCTCGACCAATGGCAGCAACGGATCGAAGCCCGCAGACTCCGACGAGACGAGCTCGACTCGACCGAAGGAGCATCCGCGCTCCAAGGCGAAGCGAGAGAGAAAGGCGCGATAGGGCGTGGAGTGGGTGGAAGCAAGCGGTAAGTCCTTACCGGAGGCCAAAGAGATCGTGCTCGATTTGCTCGGCGTGGCTGAGGACGATGCAGAGTTTGTCGTGGTCAGCGAACCCAAGGCCGGGCTATTCGGTCGCATGCGAGGTGAGGCCAGAGTTCAGGCCCGGGTCCGCCCGGTTGCCCCGCCGCCAAAGCGGGGACGACGCCAGCGCCCCGACCGTGGAAAGAATGGCGGCTCCTCGCGCAAGCAGGGTGGTGGCAACGGTGGTGGTGGCAACGGGCAACGATCGGGTAGCCAGCGTGGTGAGAGGGATGGTGGCCAGCAGGACGAGGCGACCTTTGGTGACAACGCAGACCAGAACGAAGCAGCGCCTTCAGCTAGCAATGGCTCCAGGGCCGGTGGGGGTTCGAATCGGAATCGCAGGCGGCGCAGCTCTGGAAGTGGGGGAAAGCCGGCAGGCGAACAAACAGGATCTCAAGGGAATCAGAGCTCGGATCGAGTATCCGGGGAGAGTGAGGACAACATGCAGGAGTCTTTGACACTGGAGCAGCAGGGTGAGGCGGCTAGCGAATTCCTGACGGGGCTGGCCCGTGAGTTCGGACTGCAGGCTGACGTGGGCTTCACGGAGGTCGACGACGAGACGGTTCAGGTGGCCGCGGTGGGGGACGATCTGGGTCTCCTGGTGGGGCCTCGGGGCGCCACCCTGGCGGCGGTTCAGGATCTGACCCGGACGTTCGTACAGCGGCAATCAGAGAATCGGACCGACAGGATCCTGGTTGATGTCGGTGGGTACCGGGAGAAGCGGACCGCTGCGCTCCGTAGGTTCACGGCCGGAATCGTCGACGAGGTGAAGAGCACTGGTGAAGAGCGGTCTCTCGAACCCATGTCACCTGCGGATCGCAAGGTGGTGCACGACACCGTGAATGAGATCGATGGCGTCGAGACGCGGTCGGCCGGAACGGAACCTTCGAGGTACGTGGTCATCCAGCCAACGAGCTGAGAAGGTGGTCGAGAGCGTGTCTCTCCTCGAATGTGGCACCGGGCCTAGCCCGGTGCCACTTCTGGTTTGTGGGGACGTCCATACGGCATTCCAAGTCGACCCTGACAGCGATCGCCGGTGGCCAAGTCCGGTACACGAGGTAGGAGAGGCTACGTGACAGCGGACCGAATCCTCACAACCGTCGAGGAACTTCGGACGAGGGTCAGCCCGGATCTTGAGTCCACCCTCCTTAGGGGTGTAGAGCTCGGCTTTCTAGGAAGTATGCCCATTCCTGAGCAGATCGACCACGCTCTTGGCTTCGTCGGATCTGCAGAGCTCGTGCTAGGAAGAGCGCCTCGTTCGGTGGTCGATCTCGGGAGTGGTGGCGGTGTTCCGGGGCTGATCCTGGCCACGTGTTGGCCGGACAGCAGGCTGGTATTTCTGGACTCAAATGAGCGTCGGACGTCCTTTCTCGAGGCCGAGACACAGAGGCTATTCCCGGATCACGAAATCGAGGTGCTCCGTGGACGAGCTGAAGAGGTTGGCCGGGATGTCCAAATGAGGGACTCCTTTGAGCTCACCTCTGCCCGTTCGTTTGGATCACCCGCAGTCACCGCTGAGTGTGCCGCACCGCTCCTACTGACGTCCGGCCTGCTGATCGTCTCGGAGCCGCCGGGCGACACTCGAGAGGCGAGGTGGCCGCCGGCCGGTCTCATGGGGCTCGGCCTGGTCCCACGAGAGACCACTCGGTTCGATGGGCGCTTCACTTTCCAAGTGATCGAGAAGGTGGAGCCGACCCCCGACCGCTTTCCTCGACGGGTTGGGATACCCGCCAAGCGCCCGCTGTTCTGATTACGGCCAATGTTTCACGTGGAACACTGACCTTGCGGCCCGAGTCGGTGAAACCGTAGCGATCGGCAATCCGGCGGATGGGACGCAAGCTGATCCTAAAGGGTCCTGGGTTTACAGGCGGGTACCTAGGCCCTCGGACCCGTGATGACCAGCCATGGCGGCCCGGCCGATAGGTGCAGATCGGGACCGCTGTGATCCCGCCGCGGAGCCCGGTCTTCGCCAGCGATTCGCGTGGGTCGCTCTTATCGCCCGACGGCCGGAGCTCATCGCCACCCTGGCTTCCGGGAGCCCCACAGGGTCGGGACGGGAGTGGCGGAACGGGGACTCCGATTTTAATAGTCGGGAAGAACGGCAGCGACGGGAGTCTGCTATATCGAGAGTTCTGGAGTTCGCTCCTGCGGTTTGCTGCTGGTGCTGCGTCGCCTGGCCGCCGTCACGTGGCCGATGTTGCGAGCATAAATCGGATGAGGGCTCGTCCAGTTCAGTCCCTGACGGTGACGACTGTGCCTGAGCGACGTTCCACGTGGAACATTTCAAGGGAAATGCTTGACCTGGTTCATCTCGCAGGGGAGGATGAAGTTCTTGAGGCCTGCCCGATGGAGGAGACACTAATGCGCGGCATTCGTCGCGGTCGGAACCGATCTGACCACGACGGCAGTCGGGAGCCTGGCCCTGATTCACCCGATGCGCCCTCGGCTACCGGCACGGTAAAGCTGGTGGTCGACACTCCCCCACCGGACGACAGCGGGTCTTCGGAGCAGGTGGCGGCCCCGGAACCAGCCTCGGACACACCAATAGTCTCACCCCCAGCTCCACCTCAGGCTGGGGCGAGCTCCACCCCATTTCGTGAGACCATCTCCCAGGTCGCGACCGCCCATGCAGAGTTGGACAACGTCCTTCCACCATCTGCTCCCGGCGACCCTCCGGCAGACGAGCCTTCCCCCAGAACGGTCACCATTGCCGCTCCAGTGGCCGGGACCCTCGATGCTGACAGCCAGTCATCGCCATCAAAAGGCCCCGACGCCAACAAATCGCTCGACTCGGCCGATCAGGTGGATGGTTCCGCTCCGGAGACTGAAACGGAAGCGGGTGCGGTGCGAGTCGGGGTGGAGCCAGCGGCGGCAGGTGCAGGAACCGATACAGCGACCGAGCCGCCCGCCGACGAACCTGCAATCGAAGCGAAGCCTGCGCCGGCAGACGGACCGCAGTCAGCGTCCGGGAACCCACTCCCCCGAGTTCTTGCCGTAGCCAATCAGAAAGGTGGCGTAGGAAAGACCACCACGTCCGTGAATCTGGGCGCGGCCCTGGCCGAGCTCGGTTTTCGAGTCCTGGTGATCGACCTGGATCCTCAGGGCAATGCCACGACAGGCTTGGGCATCGATGCCCGCAATTTCGAGCTGTCCATGTATGACGTCCTGATGCGGGACGCCTCGCTCGAGGACTGCGTCGAGCCCACCAGCATGAAGAACCTCTTCGTGGCCCCGGCGACCATCGCCCTGGCTGGCGCGGAGATCGAGTTGGTTCCCGCGTTCAGCCGGGAACTGAAGTTGAAGCGGTCCATCGAGGCCGTGATCGACGACTTCGACTACATCTTGATCGACTGTCCCCCATCGCTGGGACTTATCACGGTCAACGCGCTGGCCGCTGCTGGTGAGGTCCTGGTTCCCATTCAGTGCGAGTACTACGCCCTCGAGGGGCTCAGTCAGTTGATGCGAAACGTGCATCTCGTGGCGTCGAATCTCAATCCGAAATTGGATATCTCGACCATTGTCCTCACCATGTACGACGCGCGAACCAAACTGGCAGACCAGGTGGCCAATGAGGTCCGGCTGCACTTCGGTTCGAAGGTGTGCCGGAATGTGATTCCCCGAACGGTCCGTCTGTCGGAGGCGCCGTCGTTCGGTCAGCCGATCACCGCCTTCGACCCGGCGTCCCGCGGGGCCATCGCCTATCGAGAACTAGCCAAGGAGGTCAGCGGTGGCACGTCGTAGCGGACTCGGGAAGGGCCTTAGTGCCCTCATTCCCACTGAAGTGGTGGGGGATCGCTCGTCTGCGCTCCGCGAGGTTCCCATCGGGAGTATCACACCCAACCCGAGACAGCCTCGGGTGAACTTCGATGAGGACACGATGGCCACGCTGGCAGCTTCCATCAAGGAATTGGGTGTCATCCAGCCGGTCTTAGTCCGCCAGATCGGGAGCGAGGCTGCGGACGAGTATCAACTAATCGCTGGTGAACGGCGCTGGCGAGCCGCCCGGCGAGCAGGCCTGCAGAGCATCCCGGTCCTCGTACAGACGGCCGACGATACCCACAGCTTGGAGCAGGCACTTGTGGAGAACCTGCATCGGCAGGATCTCAATGTCCTGGAGGAGGCGGCGGCCTACCAGCAGCTGATCGAAGAGTTTGGCTACACCCATGACCAGGTGGCTACCCGGGTGGGGAAGAGCCGGACTGCGGTGACCAACATCCTTCGGTTGCTCCAGTTGCCAACCGGGGTCCAGCGGTTGCTCGCCGAGGGACAGATCACGCCGGGCCATGCCCGGGCGCTGCTCGGCACGCCGGATCGTGGATACCAAGAATTGGTGGCGAAGTCCGTCGTTGCCGATGGACTGACTGTCCGGGCCGTGGAGGATTTGGTCCGCCGGCACGGTGAGCCACAGGCACAGGATGGACCGGTGGGGGACACCCCGCCGGTTGCCGACTATGCGAGGGTGGCTGATACTGGCCCGCTGGCGACGGAGCCTCCGGGCCCCCGGCGACTTCCACCGCCGGGGATCCTCGAGCTTGAGGAACTGCTGTCCAATCACCTCAACACGCGCGTGAAGGTTGACCTGTCCGCCAAGCGGGGCAAAGTGGTGGTGGAGTTCGCCACCCTCGAGGATCTCGAGCGCATCTACAAGTTGATGGTGGGACGAAGCGAACCCTCGATTGCCTGACTAGTCACTCAGAGTGGTGAGAGCCTAACATAATGCTACTTTTGGGTGATTTAACCGCGTTGAGTGGTATTCGATCCCTGAACCCGCGGTAGAGCTTCGTCCACACCCTGTGCATGAGGTTGTGGATTAGTGTCGAAAGCCGAGGTCACGTGGAGGTTGAGGAGCACGGAGGACGCCCTCAATCCCAGAGAGAGTCCACCCATTCGGCGAGGGCGTCGACAATGGCCTTGGCGATGGCGGCTGATTGCTCGACTACCACCGTGGCCGGCCCGATCTCACAGATGACGGCCGGCATGCGTGTTTCACGCAGGACCGGTAGAGACATGCCGCGACTGCCGGCATCGGGCAGGTGGAGAGAGGTGGTCACCTTCTCCTGGAGGAGTTCGGCCAGGCGGCGGCCTCCCGGTGACGAGTAGCGGTAGCCCGAGTAGTAAGCAGTGGTGCAGTGTGGCCCGGCAGTGTCCAACCGGAGGCCGATGTAGACCTCGGCGCCGCCGGCGTTTGCTTCTGACGCCTGGATCGAGCCATTGGGATGGTGGTGGGTGGTGACGGTGGCACCGTTGTGGATCAGCATCCGCCGCAGCGAGGCGACGGTCGCATCCAGGCCCCCTTCTTCACCGATGGCTACCCGGCGGCCTGTCAACGTGCGCGGGGCCTGGCGTAGGCGTTCCCGGTCGCGGACCGAGGTGACCAGTTCGGTGTCGTCGTGGCGGGTCCCGAAGCGGAGGAGCTCCGAGACCGTGGAGGCTCCGGCAATCCCGTCCACTGGCAATCCGACATTGCTCTGGAACTCGCCGAGCGCAGTCGAGGTCATGTCGCCAAAGATCCCGTCTACCCGCCCGGTGTCAAAGCCCAGGGCGCTCAGGCGCTGCTGCAGTTCGGCCACGTCGTCGCCCCGCAGCATCGGCGTCCGGCGATAGAGGAAGCGGTCGCCGAGTCGCCGACCCGCCTCGACGAGTGCCGACCAGGTCTGGGATCCGCACGAGCCGTCGACTCGGAGGCCCCGACGGTACTGAAACGCCTCGACGGCTGATCGGGTGCCGTGGCTATAGCAACCCTCGGCGTCTATGCCCGTCGAGAACCCCAGTTGTTCGAGGCGCTGTTGGACGTCGCTCACCGCCGGGCCTTCGTCCCCGACCGACAGGGTGATCCTGGATCCCGGCGTCACCGCCGGCCACCCACGGACGAGCCAGGGGGCAGGATCGAGGGCTGTCTGACGACCTCGGGCCGCCCCACGACTCCTAGAGGTGAGCGGAGAGCTCCTGGAGGAGCTGTCCCTTGCCCTTGGCACCGACGATCCGGGCCGCGGGCTCCCCATTCTTGAAGAGGATCAGGGTCGGGATGCTCATGACGTCGAACCGACGGGTGATGTCGAGGTTGTCGTCGATATTGAGCTTGGCGATCTCGAGCTTGCCCTCCTGCTCCGAGGCAATCTCCTCGAGCACCGGGGCGATCATCTTGCACGGGCCACACCACTCTGCCCAGAAGTCCACCAGCACGGGAACGTCTGAGGACTTGACATGTTCGTCAAAGCTAGCGTCGCTCAGGGTTGTGATCTTCTCACTCATGATGCGTGTTCCTCCTGCCCGTTCGGGGGCCAAGCTCGTCGTGCCTCACTGACACACGCTACGTCAACCACCGATCGGCCCGGGGCATTCCCGCCCGTGGATCAGCCGGCCGCCGCGTGTTGGTCCTCGAGCCAGCGCTCGACGTCGATGGCCGCCATACAGCCCGAACCGGCGGCGGTGATGGCCTGCCGGTAGCGGTGGTCCTGGACGTCGCCGCAGGCGAAGACGCCGTCGACGTTGGTTCGGGTGCCGTCGAAGGTGCGCAGGTACCCGCTGTCCTCCATCTCAAGCTGACCCTTGAAGAGCGACGTGTTGGGCTGGTGGCCGATGGCCACGAACAGGCCCGAGAGCTCGAGGGTGCTCTCCTCTTCGCTGATGTTGTCGCGCACCTGGATGCCACTGACCGTGGTGTCGCCGTGCACGTCGATGACCGAGGTGTTCCACAGGAACTCGATCTTTTCGTGGGCGAAGGCCCGTTGCTGCATGACCTTGGACGCCCGGAGCTCACCCCTGCGATGGATGACGGTTACCTTGTCGGCAAACCGGGTCAGGAACAACGCCTCTTCGAGGGCTGAGTCGCCCCCACCAACGACGGCGATCTCCTTGCCCCGGAAGAAGAAGCCGTCACAAGTGGCACAGGTCGAGACCCCGTAGCCGAGCAGGCGCTCCTCATTGGGCAGGTTGAGCATGAGCGACTGGGCTCCGGTGGAGACGATCAGCGCGTCAGCGACATAAGTGGGCTCGGCGGTGTCGGGATCGCCCACCCACACGCTGAAGGGTCGGGCCGACAGGTCGACCCGGGACACCTTGGCGGTGACATAGTCGGCGCCGAACCGGGCGGCCTGCTCGCGGAAGGCCTGCATGAGCTCAGGGCCCATGATCCCCTCCACGAATCCAGGGAAGTTCTCCACCTCGGTGGTCAGCATCAGCTGGCCACCGGGCTGGTCGCTCGTCGACGAGGGTTCACCCTCGATGACCAGGGGTGACAGCTGTGCCCGGGAGGCGTAGATGGCCGCCGTCAGTCCGGCCGGACCCGAGCCGATGATGATGACCTGGCGTGCCTCGGTCACGCCGCGTCTCCCGACGGGCCGAGATCGGGCTGCACCCGCTTGGACCAAGCCACGATGCCGGCGATGACGAATACGGCGCCGACGACCAGGTCGGAGAGCCACACCCGGCCATCGAAGGCGTAGACGGTGAGGATGCGGATCAAGGTGATGGACAACAAGACGACCGTCACGATGCTGGCGGCGAACACGATGATCCCGAACACAACGGCCCGGGTTGCCAGCGTGAGCGGCCGCACCGTCTTGTCTCGCAGCAGCTCGACCAGTGTGTCGACGAGGTCCGCGCCTCGGTTGGGCAGATCGGCGAGCGCATCGGCGCCGGGGAAGCTGGTCACATGGGTATCGGGCTTCTCATCCATGCCGTGAGGATAGTCCGGACGTCCATACTTCTGGCCGGTCCATCCGAGTCTCTAGTCGGAGGTGAGGATGCTGAGGCCGACGGTCCCCGGTCCGGTGTGGGTGCCGACCACAGGCCCCAGGTCGACGACCACCAGCGGGTGCTCGACCTGTACGCCCTCCAACATGGCGAGGAAGTCGTCGAGATCGGTGGCGGCACCGTTGCTCACGGCCAGGCGGCTGATCGACGGTGAGTTCTTGGCCTTGTCCGCCAGGTAACGCAGCGACCGTGTCCGGGTCCGCTGCTTGGACTCCTCCTCGACGACGCCGTCGACCAGAGTCACCACGGGCTTGATGGACAGCAGCGACCCGAGCAAAGCCCGGGCGCCCCCGATCCGGCCACCCTTCTCGAGGTGCTCGAGCGTGTCGACGACCCCGAACACCGTCGTGCGCGAGATCAGTTCCTCGGCGCGCTCGGCAAGCTGGTCGAGATCGGCGCCTGCCGTGGCTCGATCGGCCAGGTCCAAGACCATCAAGCCGAGGCCCATGGTCATCGAGCGGGAGTCGATCACGCGGATCGGGATGCTGTCCGGCAGTGACTTGGCCGCGGTGACCGCGGCCTGGTACGTGGCTGACACACCGGCTGAGAGGTTGATGCAGAGCACCCCGTCGTAGCCGTCGGCCGCAGCAGCCTCGAACGCCTGTTGGAAGGCACCCGGCGAGGGAGCCGAGGTCTCGGGCAGCACGGCGCTGGCCGCGCAGCGGGACCAGAACTCATCCTTGGACAGCGTGGTGCCGTCCACGAACTCCTCGGAGCCGAACCGGATGGACAGTGGCACGACGGTCACGCCACGTTCCGCGGCAAGGGCTGCGGAGAGATCGCATGCGCTATCGGTTACCACCCGGATCCGGGCCATCGACATCCTCCTCTTGTTCCCCCGAGGGGGGCTCGTCACCCGGCTCGTCCTCCGCCTCCGGGGCGTCGTCCACCGGACGCAGGTGCCGGTACGGGGATTCCGTGGAGCCGCCGTCGAGTCTGCCACGGAACGGCTCGTGATCGGTGCGGTGTTCCGGCTCGACCGGCCCCCCGCCGGTGCCGGCCCCCTGACCGAGGGCGGCCGCCGACGCCCTCGCCGATCGCTGGTCCATGGTGCGGCGCGCCTCTCGCGCCCCGAGCAGGCCGGCGGCGACGACATACGTGACCGCCCCGACCACCACCGCTAGGACCACCCGACCGAGCAGCGACCAACCCGAGTCCGCTCCCGAGACGTTGACGGCCAGCACCGTCGTGACCGCCATCACCGCCGAGGCGGCGAGGACCCGTTTGACCGGAGTGGTGAGGTCGGCACCACCGAGGCCACCCACCCGTTGGCGGACGACGCCCATGGCGAGCAGGGCCGCCACCGAGTAGGCGATGGAGAGCGACAGGGCCAGGCCGCGGACGCCGAGCGGCCCCACCAGGAGCAACCCCAGCACGATGTTCATGGCGTTCTCGACCACATAGAGCTTGAACGCGGTCCGGGTGTCCTGCATCGACTGGAACACCCGGATCATATAGAGGAAGGTACAAAACCCCGGCAGGCCGAGGGCGAACATGGCCAGGGCCGCGGCCGTGGACTGGGCGTCGGCCAAGGTCTCGGACCCGTGGACCAGCACCAGGTCGATCAGGGGCCGGGCCAGGATCAGCATCCCGACGGCGGAGGGGATGATCACGGCCAGGATGCCTCGAAGGCCGAAGGCCATCCGGTGCCGGAAACCGGTCACGTCTCGCAGGGCCCAGCGGGCCGACAGCGACGGGGTCACCGCGCTCATGACCGAGACGGCCACTACCCCGTAGGGCAACTGGAAGAAGGTGTACGCGTAGGTGTAGGCCGACACCGAGCCGGCCACCTTGGCCCCATCGGCCAACGCCAGGATGACCACCAGGGCCACCTGGTTGGCCACGACCCAGCCGAACGTCCATCCGGCCAGCCGGGTGATGGTGCGCATCGCCTCGTGGGCCGGCGCCCACAGGAACCGGACGTGGAGGTCGGCGCGGAGGAGTGAGGGGATCAGCAGCGCTGCTTGGACCACCACGCCGAGGGTGGTGCCGACGGCCAGCACGGTCAGGCCGCGGTGGTTGGCGTAGACCGACGCCAAGGTGGGACTCGGGACGAGGTGGTGGAACCACAGCAATACCGCGATGACCACGAGGTTGTTGGCGATGGGCACGAACATCGGTGCGGCGAACTTGCCACGGGCGTTCAACAGCGCCGTGAACAGGGCGATCAGGCCGTAACAGGCCAGCTGAGGGACGAACCAGCGCAGGAAGAAGATGGCCACCGACTGCTGCTGGGCGACGTCGGCCCGATGGTTGGTGACCGTGTACAGGTGGATGATCTCGGGCGTGAAGATGAAGAAGACGACCGTCGACGCGATCAGGATGGCCACCGTGGCGGTGACCACGGCGGAGATGGCTTTCCAGGCCTCCTCGCTCCGGCGGGTGGTCAGCCGGTCGACGAAGACCGGCACGAACGTGGCCGACAGGACCCCGCCGATGACCACGTCGGTGATGATGTTGGGGGTGGTGTTGGCCAGGTTGTAGGCATCGCCGAGCCCGCCGGTGCGGAGGGCCGCCGTGAGTGCGACCACCCTTCCGACACCGGTGATCCGCGACAGGGTGGTGCCGACGGCCATGCCCAGCGTGGCACCGGCCAGGCGCCGTCGGCCGCCTCCGGGTGCGGGGGGCAGTCCGTCGATCTCGGTGTCGGTCATCCCACCACCGGCGCCGGCCCGTCGACCCGTTCCTCGCGACGCTGGCGGCGGCGCCGCAGCGAGGTGCGGACCCACCACACGGCCAGGACGGCCAGGGCCCCCACCGACAGGACGATCCCGACCACCGAGGTGGCCGTCGAGCGCACGCTCACCTGACCACCGGCCAGCTCCAGGCCACCGACGGGGGAGTGCATCACGATGGTCACCGCGAACACCCCCGAGGCCCGTGTCCGCACCGCCACCGGCACCACGGTGGTGTGGCCGCTCCCGGTCACTGCAGGTAGGAGTTGGGTGGGCTTTGACCACTGGGTGGTGCCGTTGGGGAACAGCAGCTTGTCGCTGGTCAGGGTCAAGATGGCGGTCACCGGGTAAGGCGCGGTGGACACGATGGTGACTTGGAGCGTCCCCTGCCTCGACGTCAGCGTGACGGTCCGGTCGCCTCCCACGGTCAGCTGTCCGAGCTGGGCCGCAACGGCCAGCCCGGTGTTGTGAAGCACCATGGCCTGGTCGGCGGGCCGGAGTGCCTCGGACTCACCGGCCAGAACCACGTCGCCCATCTGGGTGGCGAGGCTCCGGGCGAGCGTGCCTGACGCAGCGGACGAGAAACCCTGCACCTGTTGGCGCTGGTGACGGATGGCAGCCGTGGGAAGGTCCCCGGTGGCCGATGTCCCCGTGAGCCGACAGCCCGTGCGGCACGACGCGGTGGGCAGGGTGGCGAACAGCTGGGACGTGGTGACGGCCTGGAGAATCGGATTGCCGTCGAGGGACCCCAGCAGGGCGTCGACGAACTGGGGGTCGTCGGTCCAGGAGGCAGGCGGCATCGCCACGGTGCCGCGCAGCGTCGTGTCGTTGGGCTTCTCGTAGTAGATCTGGGCCAGTTCGGCCACCAGTTGGTGGGCGGCCAGGACCGGATTGCCCGGAGCGCTGGTGAAGCGCGCCGCCAGGTCGGCGCTGGCGGCCACGGCAGTCATCGGAGAGCCCCGGCCCGTCGTTACCTGGAACGGCTCGGTGGCCGAGCCGTTGGTCGGCGCCGAGCTGACCGAGCCCGCCGGGAGGACCAGTTGGCCGTACCCCTGGCTCTGGAGCTGGGCGGCGGTGTCGGTGTTCAGGCTGTCGGCGGCCACCCAGGCGCCGAGCGGCCCCGACGTCGCGCCCGAGGCGGGCACGGGCGGCGTGTGGGTGACGAACTCGGACAGGACGACGCTGCCCCGGGAGACCTGGAGTCTGAGCTCATCCGCCAGGCCTGCGGCTACCAGGTTCGAGGCATTGACCGGCGTGTACGGGGCCCAGACGAACTGGTGGACCGAGGAGGTGGAGGCCAGCCCGGCCAGCTGGGTGACGGTGGACCGCGTGGCGCCGACCGAGTCGAGGGACGCCACGGTCTGTGGAAAGGCCTCTGTGGTGATGGCCACCGCCGGGTGCCGGCCGATGGCCTCAACCGTCGAGGTCACGCCTGTCATCGCCGCCGCCGACGGTGGGTCCAGGGCTGCCGAGGGATGGCGGAGCAGTGCGCCGGTGGTGGGTGCGGTCGCCGGGCCGACGGTGGCATGGAGGGGGAGCACGACGGCCACTCGGAGCTTCTCGGTGTCGGCGGAGGCGTCGACATAGATGAGGTGTGTCGTGAAACTTCCGATCACCTGGCTGGTGGTGGTGTTCACCAGCTGGACCCGGACCGGGTAGACCCCGGCCGGGTAGGCCTGGCACTGACCCCCGGACGGGGTCAGACCGATGGTGAACGTGCCTGGCGAGGTACCGGTCCTGACCGTGCCGACGCGGACTGGCATCGAGAGGCTGACCGCGCCGTCCGCGGTGGTGGGCAGCCCGGCGACCGGCAGGGGTGCCGGCGTGGAGGTCAACTCGCCGCCGGAAGGGGATGCGGATGCGATCGACTGGTCGAAGCCGGACACGCTGGACAGGCAGTTGTAGACCGTTACCGCCAGGCCGAGTTGGGCGGTCGGGACGGCCGTCGGGCCCCCGTGGATCCGGACGGCGAGGTCGAACGAGGGCTGACTCGGACCCACCCAGGCGGTCTGGTTCTCCAGGACCAACGTCGGGGTGGTGGCTGACAGCGCCTCGGCGTGAGAGGCCGAGCTGGTTGCTCCGGCGGTGGAGGGGCCGACCAGGGTCAGGAGCAGCGCCGACACCACGACCAGCAGCAGTGACGTCGGTCCGGGCGCTCGGCGGACGCCACGCCGACCCACCCCGACGATCGGGGCGGGCCCGTCCCCGATCGGCACGCCGGCCCGGGGGTGGCTGCCGCTGGGGCATGGGCTGCCTCGTTCCCGATCCACTTCGGACGGCAGCCTACGCCAGTCGCACTACCCTCGGCGGCGTGTTCCCCGAGAGATTGCGGCCGTTGGTGGAGGCCACCACCGGGTTGTCCGAGCGTTTCGCTGCGGCGGATCACTCACTCTTCCTGGTGGGGGGTTCGGTGCGCGACGCCATCATCGCGGAGCCCGACGCCGTCGTGGCCCCGGACCAGCGCGACCTGGACTTCACCACCGACGCCCGACCCGACGCCATCGAGCGCCTCGTGTCGGGGTGGGCGGACGCCGTGTGGACCCAGGGCAAGCGCTTCGGCACCATCGGCTGCCGGCGGGGCGACCAGGTCTACGAGATCACCACCCACCGCGCCGAGGTCTACCGCCCCGACTCGCGCAAGCCCGAAGTGGCCTTCGGCGACAAGGTGGAAGACGATCTGGCCCGACGGGACTTCACCATCAACGCCATGGCGCTGCGCCTGCCCGAGTTGGAGCTGATCGATCCGTTCGACGGCCTGGCCGACCTGTCCGTCCGCCGCCTCCGGACCCCACTCGATCCGGACATCTCCTTCGCCGACGACCCGCTGCGGATGCTGCGTGCCGCCCGCTTCATCGCCAAGCTGGAGCTGGAGCCGGCACCCGAGCTGGTCGAAGCGGTCAAGGCCGGTCACGAACGGCTGGCCATCGTGTCCGCCGAACGCATCCGGGACGAGTTGGACAAGATCGTGATGGTCGAGGTGCCCTCGGTGGCGCTGTGGTTCGTGGTCCGGACCGGCTTGGCCGGCGAGTTCCTGCCCGAGCTGCCCGGCCTGGCCCTCGAGCAGGACCCCATCCACCGACACAAGGACGTGCTGGCCCACACGCTGGCGGTCGTGGACAAGACCAGTCCCGACCGACTGCTGCGCCTGGCCGCCCTCTTCCACGACGTGGGCAAGCCCAAGACCAGGGCATTCGTCGACGGCGGCGTGACCTTTCACCACCACGAGGTGGTTGGGGCCCGTATGACCCGCCAGCGGATGCAGGCCCTCCGCTACCCGAGCGACGAGATCGACGTGGTGACCGAGCTGGTCAACCTGCACCTGCGCTTCCACACCTACCGGCTGGGATGGACCGACAAGGCGGTGCGCCGCTACGTGCGCGACGCCGGCCCCCTCCTCGACCAGCTCAACGAGCTGACCCGGTGTGACTGCACTACCCGGAACGCCACCAAGGCCCGGGCCCTCGGTCGGCGGATGGACGAACTCGAGGCCCGCATCGCCGACCTCCGCCAGCAGGAGGAGCTCGATTCCATCCGCCCCGACCTCGACGGCTCCCAGGTCATGGAGGCACTTGGGCTGACGCCCGGGCGGGAGGTGGGGCGCGCCTTGTCCTTCCTGCTCGACCTGCGCATGGACGAGGGACCACTCGGTGAGGACGAGGCGCGTCGGCGTCTCCTCGAGTGGTGGGCGGTGCAGTCGTAGCCACACCGGTCATGGAAACCCAGGCGCGTACCCGACGAGGGGTCAGTCTTCGGGCCAGACCGGTCCGGGATCGCCGTCGGCGAACGCCTCGACCATCTGGTGGCAGATGTCGTCGTGGTACTGGACCGGCGGCGACTTCATGAAGTAGGCGGACGGCCCGAGGAGAGGCCCTCCGATGCCCCGGTCGAGCGCCAGTTTGGCGCACCGGACAGCGTCGATGATGACTCCAGCGGAGTTCGGGGAGTCCCACACCTCCAGCTTGAGCTCGAGGTTGAGCGGCACGTCGCCGAAGTTGCGGCCCTCCATCCGGATGTAGGCCCACTTGCGGTCGTGGAGCCACGGCACATGGTCCGAGGGTCCGATGTGCACATCGTCGGCCGGCAGGGCGCCGTGCTCGATCTGACTGGTGACCGCCTGGGTCTTCGACACCTTCTTCGACTCGAGCCGGTCACGCTCGAGCATGTTCTTGAAGTCCATGTTCCCGCCCACGTTGAGCTGGTAGGTGTGGTCGAGAGCCAGCCCGCGGTCCTCGAACAGCCGGGTGAGGATCCGGTGGACGATGGTCGACCCGACCTGGCTCTTGATGTCGTCGCCCACGATGGGAAGACCGGCATCCCGGAACCGCCGGGCCCACTCGGGGTCTGAGGCGATGAACACCGGGATGGCGTTGACGAACCCCACGCCGGCCTGGAGGCAGGCCTCGGCGTAGAAGCGCTGGGCCTGCTCGGAGCCGACGGGCAGGTAGCTGACCAGGACATCGGCCCGCGAGGCCTTGAGTGCAGCCACCACGTCGACGGGCTCGGCGGGTGATTCCTCGACGGTCTCCCGGTAGTACTTGCCGAAGCCGTCGAGCGTCGGCCCGCGCTGCACGGTCACGCCGAGCTCTCCGACGCTGGCGAAGCGGATGGTGTTGTTCTGGCCAGCGAAGATGGCCTTGCCCAGGTCGGTGCCCACCTTGGCCGCGTCGGCGTCGAAGGCTGCCACGAACTCCAGGTCACTGACGTGGTAGCCGCCGAGCACGACGTGCATGAGGCCGGGGACGGTCTCGGCCGGGTCGGCGTCGCGGTAGTACTCGACCCCCTGGATGAGGGAGCTGGCGCAGTTGCCGACCCCCGCGATGGCCACTCGGATGTTGCTCATCAATGAATTCCCTTCGTTGCTGGTAGTGCGTCCCCGTCTCGGAGGTCGCGGGTCTCGGTTCGAGAGAGTGTCTGCTTGTGCCGCTCGGTCTCGATGAGGCGGTCGAGCCAGGCGATGTCGTGTTCGGTGGCCTCGGTGCCGTGTTCCACCAGGGAGCGGGCGTAGTCGTCGAGGCGCTGGCCGGCGGCACGGTTCCGATCGGTGGCGAGGCGCCGGGTCAACTGGGCGCGACGCCGCTCGAGCAGGGCCAGGCGGGCTTGGGGTGCCAGATAGCGGGCAAAGGCCAGGCGGAGGCCGAAGCTCCGGGCGTCGTCGGTGCCCGCCGGCTCATCGGCATCGAGGAGCTGCTCGAACAGTCGACGCCCCTCCTCGGTGATGCGGTACACCTTGCGGGATCGCTTGGTGCCCCGGGTGCTGCCCGCCCGACGGGCCCGAAGCCCGGCGCGCTCGCCGCCAAGCGATCCGGTGAGGGGCATGGGTACGGCAACGTCGGTGGGGCCATGGAGCTCGGTGACAGCGACAGCGCCCGACTTCTCGAGGCGGGAGAGGGCGGGATAGAGCGAGCCGAAGGAGATGTTGGCGAACAGGCCGAGTTCGTCCCGGAGGCGGCGGCGGATCTCGTAGCCGTGGAGCTCCTGGTCATGGAGGAGGCCGAGGATGGCGAGGTCGAGCACGTCAGCGCCCCCGTCCGGTCGGCCTGGTCGACGTGGTTTCGCTGATTGCCACTGCGCCGTGCATCGTCACAGGACCGTCCGTGGACAGGGCGCCGCCAGCCGAAAGGGGAGAACGAGAAGCAGCCACTGCGATCATGATCGCAAACGATATATCATTTCGATATATCAAAGCAATACATTGCGGACGGCGATGATCTGTGAGCCGTTTTGCGGTGCTGGAGGACCCTCCGGTGTGGGGGGACGTAGCCGTGGTGATGGGTGCCGTCGGAGCGCCGAGGGATTACCCTTGGCGGGGTGAGCTTCCGACCCGGATCGCTCGACGGAGTGCAGACGTCCCCCACCGGGGGGCGCGTCGAGTACCTGTTGGCCCGCAACGCCGTCATCCGGGAGTTCCGCCGCGGCCGGCTGTCCCGCATGGACGTGTGCGACGCCCACCCCGAACTCCTCCGGGCGGCCCGCAACCTCGGGAGGCCCTCGGGTGAGGAGTGCCCCATCTGTGAGGAGGCCGACCTGGTCGAGGTGACGTTCGTCTTCGGCTCGCGGCTTCCCTCCGGGGGCCGGTGCGTGGCCACCCAGACCGAGTTGGCCCGGTACTGGAGGCGCAAGGAGCCGGTGGTGTGTTACGTGATCGAGGTCTGTGCGGCGTGCTCGTGGAACCACCTGACGCGCATGTACCCAGCCGGGGCCGGGGTCGAGGCGGTGGCCCGCAAGCCGCTGCGCGGCCGGGCCAGCCTGTAGGTCCCCGTCGACCCTTCCCGCCCGCCCGGGAACGGGCCGAAACGGATAACTGCAACGCGTTCCACCGCGATTTGGTCTAGAAGAGGGGGATGATCCTCGAAGGAAAGACCGTTGTCGTGACCGGGGTGGGTGGGGGCCTGGGCCGTGAGTGTGCAGCCAACGCCCTGCGTGACGGAGCCTCGGTGGTGCTGGCCGCTCGGACCGGCTCGAGTCTTGAGGCCACGGCCGCAGCGCTCGATCCGAGCGGGAAGCGGGTGGCCACGCACGTGACCGACATCACCGACCCCGAGTCGTGTGACGCGCTGGTCGAAGTGGCCCTGGAGCGCTTCGGCTCGGTCGACGCCCTGATTCAGGTCGCCGCCTACGAGAACGTCTGGGGTGGGCTCTACGACCTCAGGTTCGAGGCGTGGCGCAAGGCCTTCGAGACCAACGTGCTCGGTGCCCTCACCGTGCTGCGGCCGGTGGCCACCGCCATGAAGGCCGCCGGGGGCGGCTCGGTGGTGCTCATCGGGTCCCAGTCGATGTTCCAGCCGGCCCTGCCCCAGAGCGGTTACGCGGCCTCCAAGGGCGCACTGCTCTCGGCCATGTACTACCTAGCCGACGAACTCGGGGCCGACAACATCCGGGTCAACATGGTCGTTCCGTCGTGGATGTGGGGACCGAATGTCGAGCTGTTCGTGACCGGCACGGCCAACAGCCAGGGCACCACCCAAGAGGAGGTCCTCGACGGCATCGTGGGCAAGTTCCCCCTGCGGCGGATGACCGAGGACGGTGAGGTGGCCGATGTAGCCGTCTTCTTCGCCTCCGACTACGCCAAGGCGGTCACCGGTCAGCACCTCATGGTCAACTCCGGCGAGATGATGCGATGAGCGTCACCTCGGAGCCGGCCGCTCCCAAGCGGGTGGTGGTGTGGGGCACCGGATTCGTTGGGAAGATGGTGATTCCCCAGGTCGTCGCCCACCCGAACTTCGAACTGGTCGGGGTGGGGGTGTCCAACCCGGACAAGGTGGGCACGGACGTGGGCGAGCTGTGCGGGATCGACCCGGTGGGTTTGGCGGCTAGCGACGACCTCGAGGCCCTGGTGGCGCTAGCCCCCGACGTGCTGGTCCATTTCGGCCCGACCGCGGCCCATGCCAACGACAACCTTCGCGACATCGGGGCGTTCCTGCGGGGAGGCATCGACGTGTGCTCCACGGCTATGACGCCGTGGGTGTGGCCGACCATGTCCCTCAATCCACCGAGTTGGGTCGATCCCATCACCGAGGCCTGCGAAGCCGGTGGCTCGTCGTGCTTCACCACGGGGATCGACCCGGGCTTCGCCAACGATTTGTTCCCCATGACGCTGATGGGGCTGTGCGGCGAGGTCCGCCAGGTCCGCGCCCTCGAGATTCTCGACGACATCAACTACGAGGGTGACTACGAGGACGAGATGGGGATCGGGCGCCCGCCCGAGTTCACCCCGATGCTCGAGCACACCGACATCCTGGTCATGTCGTGGGGAGCCACGGTTCCGATGATGGCCCACGCCGTGGGCATCGAACTCGACGAGATCACCACCACTTGGGAGAAGTGGGTGACCGAGCGGTCGATCACCACCGCCAAAGGTGTCATCAACCCCGGTGAGGTGGCGGCCATCCGCTTCACCGTCAACGGGATCTACCGCGGCGAGCCGCGCATCTGCCTCGAACATGTCAACCGGGTGGGTACCGATGCCGCCCCCGACTGGCCCCGGGGCAACCAGGACGACGTCTACCGGGTGGTCATCGACGGCTCGCCCTCGATCACCCAAGAGACGGCCTTCCGCTTCACCGACGGGAGCGGCCGGGATGCCGCAGCCGCGGGGTGCCTCGCCACCGGGCTACGGGCGCTCAACGCGGTGCCGGCGGTCAACGACCTGCCTCCCGGGTGGGTCACCGCTCTCGATCTCCCGCTGATACCCGGGGCGGGCACCATCCGCTGACACCTGGGCGCCCGCCCGGATCCCACCCCAGAACACGACCCCCGGCGCAGGCCGGGCCACGAGAGGAGTGACCATGACGCCCGAGGACCTCGTCGAGATCGAGCTGATCAAGCGATTGAAGTACCGCTACCTACGGTGCCTCGACCAGAAACTGTGGGACGAGATCGAGACGTGCTTCACCCCTGACGCCACCGCCCGGTACGGGGGCGGCCTCTACGAGTTCGAGGGACGCCCCGCCATCATGGAGTTCCTCCGGACGTCGATGGGGGCGACCACCATGCTCAGTAGCCACCGGTGTCACCATCCTGAAATCGATCTCACCGGACCGGACGAGGCCACCGGGGTGTGGGCACTGGAGGACGTGGTGATCCTCACCGACGTGGGCATCAACGTCCAGGGGGCGGCGTTCTACACGGACCGGTATGTGAAGGTCGATGGCCAGTGGCTGATCGCCCACACCGGGTACCGGCGTACCTACGAGGAACTGCTGCCCCGGACCCCGATCAAGGGACTCAAGATCACCGCCGACTGGTGGGCCACCGACGGTCGGTCCACCCTGGGCTGAGCGCCCAGCAGGTGGTGCTCAGGCGATGGTGGCCCCGTCGATGACGATGTCGGCCCCGTTCATGTGCGAGGCCTCGTCGGAGGCCACGTAGGCGATGGCTGCAGCGATGCCCTCGGGCGTCCCGAACTTGCCGATGGGGGTCACCCGCGACAGCAGCTTGATGTCGGCCCCCTCCGGCAGGTGGAAGGCACCGGTGATCGGGGTGTCGATGCCCCCCGGGCTGATGCTGTTGACCCGGAGGCCCTGGGCGGCGTACTCCACGGCGAGGGAGCGGGTGAAGGCCAGTACGCCGCCTTTGGACGCCACGTAGGCGGTGGCCCACGGCTGTCCTTTGTGGGCGGCGGTGGATGCCAGGTTGACGATGTTCCCCCGGGTGGCCAGGAGGTGGGGGAGGGCCTCGCGGCAGACGAGGAAGGTGCCGGTCAGGTTGATGGTGAGCAGCCGGTTCCACTCGTCGAGGGAGAGCTCGTGGGTGTGGGAGAACGAAAGCACGCCGGCCACGTTGACCACCACGTCGAGGGCGCCGAGCTGGTCGATGGCCCCGGCCACGATCTCGCGGACCCCGTGCTCGGAGCCCACGTCCCCGACCTGGGTGGTCAACGGGGCCGGGAGTCCGCTGGCGTCCACCGCCAGCTTCTCGAGGAGCTGGGCGTTGATATCGGTGGCCACCACGGCCGCACCTTCCCCGGCCAGGCGGAGGGCTGTGGCCCGACCGATCCCTGACGCCGCACCGGTGACGAGGGCAGAGCGTCCGTTGAATCGCGTAAGAGCCATGGCCAGACTGTAGGGCCGAAGCGCAATCCACAGCGGATCGTCGAGGAGGGTCAACCATGGCCAGCAGCGGTGCCACCGGTAGCGGGTCGAGGAACCTGATCCTGGCGGCGATGATCTTCGCCGTCTCGATGACCTTCATCGATCAGACGATCGTCTCCATCGCCGTCCCCGAGATCCAAAAGGAACTAGGCCTCAGCGCCACCGGTGTCCAGTGGGTGGTCAACGCCTACCTGCTATCGCTGGCTGCACTGTTCGCCTTCGGGGGCCGCCTGGCCGACACCGTGGGCCACCGCAAGATGGTGGTGCTGGGCGTGGTCATCTTCGCCGGCGCCTCCACCATGTGCGGGCTCACGCCCACGGGGAGCATCGCCGAGGCCTGGATCGTGACGTTCCGGGCCGTCCAGGGTGCCGGCGGCGCCATCATGTTCCCGGCCGCACTGGCCATCGTGGTCCAGACCTTCCCGATCCGCGACCGGGGCAAGGCCCTGGCCACCTTCTTCGGGATCGCCGGGGGGCTCACCGCGGTCGGCCCCATCCTCGGTGGCTATCTCACGCAGTGGACCTGGCGCGCCATCTTCTGGGTCAACATCCCGGTGGCGGTGATCGCGCTGATCCTGGTGTTCGTGTCCAAGCCGACCACCACCTTCCGGCCGGCCCGGATGGACTACCGGGGACTGGCCCTGATCGTCTCGGGGGTCGCCCTCAGCATCTTCGGCTTCCAGCAGGCGTCCATCTGGGGCTGGTCCAACCCGGCCATCGGCCTGTGCATTGCCGTGGGGGTGATCCTCCTGGTCGTCTTCGCCCTCGTGGAGCTGCGGACCGAGTCGCCGCTCATGGAGGTCCGCATCTTCCGCATCCCGGCCTTCCGTGTCGAGAACCTGGTGCTGGCGGTGTCCATGCTGGCCTTCGTCCCCATCTTCTTCTTCGCCAGTGAGTACGCCCAGATCTCCCTGGGCAAGAGTGCGTCGCAGGCCGGGCTGTACCTCTTGTACTTCTTCCTAGGATTCGCGGTGGCGGCCCAGATAGGTGGACGGATGCTCGACCGCGGGGGTGCCAAGCGCCCAGTGGTGCTGGGCTGCATCCTCGCCGCGGTGGGCTTCGCGCTGTGGGCCGGCAAGGTCACCCAGCTCCAGTTCGGCAACCAGATCTGGTACGTGGTCCTCGCCGGTGCCGGTCTCGGATTCATGCTCGGGCCGGCGAGCACCGACGCCGTCAACCGGGCATCGAGGCTCTCCTACGGTGAGGCCACCGGGATCACCCAGACGGTCCGGAACTACTCGGCCAGCCTGGGCCTGGCGGTACTCGGCACGGTGCTGGTGACCGAGATGCGGTCCCGGGTAACCTCGTCATTGGTGGCCCGGGGCGTGCCTCACAACGAGGCGGCCACGCAGGCGTCGGCGTTCACCCAGTCCCAGGGGGGCAGCGGCGGTCCGATCCCGCACTTCGCCCGCCTGGACTTCGCCTTCGCCACACGGAGCGTGCTCTACGCCATGGCCGGCGCCATGGCCGTCGCCGGGCTGATCGGGTTGCTCGGCCTGCGCCAGGGCCTCCAAGAGGACCCAGCGTCCCAATCGGACGCGGCCTTGGCGGATCCGTCCGGCGCCTGAGCTCGGCCCATTCCCCCGGGCCGCAACGCCCACTAGGGTTGGGGGTGGCAGTACGTAGTGCTCCGCGGCGGTCTCTGCCGTCGCCCATACCGCCGGCAGCCTCCGAGCGCTGGACGGTTCGAACAGGAGGATTCCCATGCCCGAGGAGACGACCGCGCCGGTGACCGTCCCGACCGTGCGAGCCGCCAAGCGCCGTCACGGCGATCCACCGCTGGTGATGGTCACCGCCTACGATGCTCCCGGGGCCCGGATCGCCGATGCCGCAGGCGTCGACATCATCTTGGTGGGGGACTCGGTGTCCAACAACGTCCTGGGCTACGAGGACTCCCTGCAGGTGACCGTGGACGACATGGTCCACCACACCGCCGCGGTGGCCCGGGCCAGGCCTCGGCCGCTGGTGGTGGCCGACCTGCCGTGGATGAGCTACCACCTCGACCCGGTGGACACCGTGCGGAACGCCGCCCGGCTCATCCGGGCCGGGGCCCAGGCCGTCAAGCTAGAAGGCGGTGCCGTGCGGGTGCCGATGATCGAGGCCCTGGTAGCGGCCGAGATCCCGGTCATGGGCCACCTCGGGCTCACCCCCCAGTCGGTCAACGTGATGGGCGGCTACCGGGTCCAGGGGCGGGACGAGGCCGCCGCCCACGGCCTGGCGCTCGGGGCCAAGGCCATCGAGGCCGCCGGATGCTTCGGGGTGGTCCTGGAGGGCGTGCCCGAGACGCTCGGGGCGACCATCACGGACGCCCTCGACGTCCCCACCATCGGGATCGGAGCCGGACCGTCGTGTGATGGCCAGGTCCTGGTCTTCCACGACCTGTTGGGCTTCAACGCCCGGGTGCCCAAGTTCGTCCGGCGCTACGCCGATCTGGGGGAGGCGGCCACCGCGGCCGTGGCGGCCTATGCCGCCGACGTGCGGTCTGGGGAGTTCCCGGGGGCCGACGAGGTCTACCGCTGAGCCAGCGACCGGGCAGGCGTGGCCTGGCCCCGTTCTGACATCGGAGCGAATGCCGGTAGAGTACTCCGGTCGTTCCGGCCATCCTCGGGTGGCCAACCGTTCCGACCTGCCCCACGCCGTGGGGCTCGGGCGCCCCGGTGCCCGATCCAGAGGGAGGTGAGCCGCTCATGCGGCCCTACGAAGTCATGGTCATATTCGATACCGGTGCCGATGAGGCAGCGGTCAACGGGGTCCTCGACCGGGCCCTCGAGGCACTGAAGGCCAAGGGCGGCGCGCCCGGCCGGGTGGAGCGCTGGGGCCGGCGGACGTTCGCCTATGAGGTCCAACACAAGCGTGAGGGCTATTACGTGGTGATCGAGCTCACCTCGGATCCCGCCGCCCTGGCCGACATGGAGCGGGTCTTCGTCCTGGCTGACGAGGTGCTTCGGCACAAGGCCATGCGCATTCCCGACAAGGTCGCCGGCCGCCGGGCCGCGGCGGCTGCCGCCCCGACCGGTGGGGAGGGCTGAGCCATGGCCCCAGGAAACGCCATCACGCTGGTGGGCAACGTCACCCGCGACCCCGAACTGCGCTTCACCAACACCGGCCAGGCCACGGCCAGCTTCGGGTTGGCCGTCAACCGCCGCTGGCAGAACCGCCAGACCCAGGAGTGGGAAGAGGCCGTGTCGTTCTTCGACGTGGTCTGCTGGCGAGAGATGGCGGAGAACGCCGCCGAGAGCCTGTCCAAGGGCTCGCGGGTCATCGTCACCGGCCGACTCGACCAGCGCAGCTGGGAGACCCCCGACGGTGACAAGCGGTCCAAGGTCGAGGTCGTGGCCGACGAGGTGGGGCCGAGCATCCGCTGGGCCACCGCCCAGATCACCAAGAACGAGCGTCGGGGACCCGGCGACGGCCCCGGTGCCGGGTCGGGCGGAGGACGCCCGGCAGCGCCGTCCGGTGGGGGCGGCCCCGCGGCCGAGCCCCAGGGGTATGGATACAGCGAGGAGCCTTTCTAGTCATGGCACGGAACAACGATCGTGGAGGCACCACCAGGCGTGCCCCGAAAGACACCGGCCGTCGCATCAAGAAGAAGCCGTGTGCCCTGTGCAAGGACCGCGTCGAGTGGGTCGACTACAAGGATGTCGGCATGCTGCGCAAGTACATGAGCGACCGTGGCAAGATCCGGGCCCGTCGGGTCTCGGGCAACTGCACCCAGCACCAGCGCGATGTGGCCATCGCCATCAAGACCGCCCGTGAGCTGGTCCTGTTGCCCTATACCCAGCGCACCACGACGGAGCGCCCCGGAGGTCGCGGTGGCGGTCGTGGCCGCGAGGGTGGCTACGGCGGTCAGGGCGGTGGCGGACGGGGTCGTCGTGACGAGGAGCGGTCGTTGTCGGCCGATGCCACCTCGACGGCACTGGCCGATGACGCGCCCCGACAGACCCCCGCAGGGGCGCCGACCGGTTCCGCCGATGGGGAGACCCTCATCGAGGAGGTCCTGGAGGTCACCGGCACCGGTGACGGCTCGGTGACCGAGAGCATCATCGAGGAAGTCGAAGAGGACGGGGTCTGACATGAAGGTCCTCCTGCGCAGTGACATCGACGGCGTCGGCAAGCGCGGCGACATCATCGACGTCTCCGGCGGCTTCGCCCGCAACCACCTCCTGCCGGCCGGCAAGGCCATCGTGGCCACCGCCGGGATCGAGGACCAGGCCGCGGCCATGCGGCGATCGCGGGACCTCCGCGACGCTCGAGATCGGGAGTCGTCCGAGACCGTGGCCCGGACCCTGGTGGGCAATGTGATCACCATCTCGGCCCGCGCCACCGGCGAGCGGCTGTTCGGCTCCATCTCGTCGGCAGACATCGTGCGCCGGGTCGAGACCCAGACCGGTGCCGTCGTGGACCGCAAGGACCTGGTGCTCGACGAGCCGATCAAGACCGTGGGCGAGCACAGCGTGCGCGTGGAGCTGGTCGGTGGCGTCGTCTTCGAACTGACCGTGGACGTCGTCGCAGAAAGCTGACCGACGTGACGGTCGCCGGACGGTGACCGGGACCGACGTTCTCCACAGGCCGGTGTCTTCTCCTGTCGTGCGCCGGTAGCTGCACGTCCCGGCCTATCCACCGGTCTCCCGTCACACCCGATGAGGATGATGGGGACCATGTCCTCCGGCGTCCGCAGAGCACAGCGTGTTGTCCACGCTTCATCCACACCCTGTCGTACCTATTTCCCCAACAAGAGGGGCTTACCTTCCACAGGGCAGATCGGCGAGGGTTGACGGGCCATGGTTCAAGCATTCGAAGACACCCGCCCCCGACGCCTCATGTCCCCGGTGGGGGGTTCGGGGGGCCAGGCCGGCCGGGTGCCACCCCACAACCTCGAGGCCGAGGAGTCGCTGCTCGGAGCCATGCTGCTCTCCCGCGACGCCATTGCCACCGCCATGGAGGTCTGCAAGCCCGAGGACTTCTACAAGTCCTCGCACGGCCACATCTTCTCGGCCATCACCTCGCTGTTCAGCGACGGCGAGCCCGCCGACTGGGTGACGGTCACCGACGAGCTGCGCCGACGGGGCCTGTTGGAGAGCATCGGCGACCCGTCGGTGTTCGTGTCACTCCAGGCCAACACCCCCTCGATCGGGAATGCCGAGTACTACGCCAAGATCATCGAGGAGTTGGCGCTGCTCCGCCGTCTGGTGTCCGTGGCGGGCGAGATCTCCGAGCTCGGCTACAGCCTGCCCGAGGATGTCTCCGAGGTCCTCGACCGGGCCGAGAGCCTGGTCTTCGAGGTCGCCCAGCGACGCGTGGTGGACTCGATGACCCCCCTGCGGGACCTCCTGGGCCAGGGCCTCGACCACCTGCAGCGCCTCTATGACCAGGGCGACGCCATCACCGGGCTGGCCACCGGCTACGTCGACCTCGACGAGCAGCTGTCCGGCCTCCAGCCCTCCAACCTGATCGTGGTCGGGGCGCGCCCCGCCATGGGCAAGACCGCCTTTGCCCTCGGCATGGTGGCCCACGCCGGCATCAAGCTGCAGGTCCCGACCCTGCTGTTCTCCCTGGAGATGAGCCATATGGAGTTGACCCAGCGCCTCCTCGGCTCCGAGGCCCGGGTCGATGCCAACCGCATGCGCACCGGCAACCTGCGCGAGGCGGACTGGGCCAAGGTCGGCAACGCCATCAGCCGGATGAGCGAGGCGCCCATCTATATCGACGACAACCCGAACCTGACGGTCATGGACATCCGCGCCCGGGCCCGACGGCTGAAGAGTCGGGTCGGTCTGGGCCTGGTGGTCGTGGACTACCTGCAGCTGATGACTGGGCGTCACGGTGCCGAGAACCGCCAGGTGGAGGTGTCCGAGATCAGCCGTGGCCTGAAGATCCTGGCCCGTGAGCTCGAGGTCCCGGTCGTGGCCCTGTCCCAGCTGTCCCGCGGCCTCGAGATGCGCCAGGACAAGCGGCCCATGCTCGCCGACCTTCGTGAATCCGGCTCGATCGAGCAGGACTCCGACGTCGTGCTGTTCTTGTACCGGGACGAGATCTACAACCCGGACTCGACCGAGACCCAGGGCATCGCCGAGGTCATCGTGGCCAAGCACCGCAACGGGCCGACCGGGGTGAAGCGACTGGCCTTCATCGGCAACCAGACCCGGTTCGACAACATGGCCAAGGTGTAGCCCTCCCGACGAGTCGGCTGGCTGATCGACGATCAGGTTGGAGGCGGGAGCGGTGACTGCGGGGGAACCGAGGTACCCAGTTGGGCCAGGATCTGCTCGATGGCACGGTCCTGCGCCTCGAGGTGGGCCTGGATCTCGAGGGATTCGTGGAGGACCGCCTCGGCGTCCTTGTAGGTGGCCTGTGACCGCTTGTCCGAGGCGGCACTCAGGATGTTCTGGCCCACGATGATGATCGACAGCAGTACCAGCTGCAAGAACGTCTGGGCGATCCACGAGATGATCGTGGCGCGGCCGTGCCGGATGGCGTCCGGCAGGCTGATGAGCGCCAGGAGTGCGAACGCGTACGCGCACCACATGGTCCCGACCGCGGTCGTGATCTTGATGGCCAACCACGAGTTGAACCGGGCCGCCGCGCTGGAGGTCGGCAGCTGGTCGGCCACGGTCTGGGGTGGGTGGGCCTTGCGCTCCTCGATGTAGGGGTGGGGCCGGTGGGCGAAGAGTTGGGACATGGACCGATAGTGCCACCGGAACGGTTGGCCCATCGGTGATGATGAGGCCATGTCCGAGTACGTCCTTCCCCGCATTCCCGCCTCTGCCGGAGGCGTGATCCGCGACGGCTCTGGGCGGCTGTTGATCCTCAAACCCACCTACAAGTCGGGCTGGACGATCCCCGGTGGCCAGATCGAGGCGGACGGGGAGACGCCGTGGGAGGGCTGCCGCCGGGAGGTGCTCGAGGAGACCGGACTCACGGTGACCTCGGGCCGTCTGGTGTGCGTGGACTTTCTCCGCCCCAAGCGCGATCGTGCCGGCGGGCTCCGCTTCCTGTTCGACTGCGGTTCGATCTCTGAGGACGAGGGACGAGGCATCGTGCTGCAGTCCGAGGAGATCAGCGAGCACCGGTGGGTGACGCCGGACGAGGCCGACCGGCTCTTGAGCGGACCGGTGGGTCGACGGGTGGGCCGAGGCCTGGTCGCCGAGGCCACCGTCTACCTGGAGGACGGCCGGCCGGTGCCGGGTGTGACCGCCTGAGCCCGATCGCCCCTGTCGCAACCACCAGCCCGCCCGCCCGTTTGCCCTCGGGCCGCCTGGCCCTCATGCTGGGGGGATGACCGACGTCCCCTACACCCATGGTCATCACGACAGCGTCCTGCGCTCCCACCGGTGGCGGACGGCCGAGAACTCCGCGGGCTATCTCCTGGCCCACCTCGGTCCGTCGATGTCGCTCCTCGACGTGGGCTGTGGGCCCGGCACAATCACCTGTGACCTGGCGCGTCGCGTGGCTCCCGGCCGGGTGGTCGGGGTCGATGCCTCCGAGGAGGTCGTGGCCGAGGCCACACAGACCGCCCGCCAGGCGGGCCTCCCGACGGTCTCCTTCGAGGTGGGCGACGTCTTCGCCCTCCGCTTCGACGACGGCGAGTTCCACGTGGTCCACGCCCACCAGGTGCTCCAGCACGTGGGTGACCCGGTTGCTGCCCTCACCGAGATGCGGCGGGTGTGCCGGCCCGGCGGGCTGGTGGCCGTGCGCGACTCGGACTACCCGACGTTCCGGTTTTTCCCCGACGAGCCCGAGATCGCCCGAGCCCTCGACGCCTACGGGGCACTGACCCGGATCAACGGGGCCAACTGGGACGCCGGGAGGCGGTTGCTCCACTGGGCACAGGCTGTCGACTTCGAGACCGTGACGCCGTCGGCGTCGGTGTGGTGCTTCGCCACGCCGACGGAGCGGGAGTGGTGGGGCGACCTGTGGGCCGAGCGCTTCACCCGGTCGTCGATGGCCGACCAGCTGGTGGCCAACGGGATCGCGACACCGGACGCGCTGTCGGCATTCGCCGCGGCCTGGCGTCGGTGGGCCGCGGCCCCCGACGGTTGGTTCGCCGTCATCCACGGCGAGGTGATCGCAACCGTGGCGGCCTGACCGGCACTCATCGCCCAAGGCTCAGGGGCGCGCCCATCCCAGTGCCGCCAGGAAACGGTCGGGGGCCTCGACCATGGGGTAGTGGCCGACCCCGTCGAGGAGATGCAGCCCGATGTCGCCACGGTCCCGACACAGGGCCGTGGTCATGGCCACCACGGCGATGGGGTCGTCCACCCCCCAGACCACCTCCAGCGGGGAGGCATGGGCTTCGATGGCCCCGGTGAACCGCCCCTCGTGGGCGCGACGCTCCTCGATGTAGCGGATGAGGCGCGGCAACAGGAGCTGTCCGTCGTGGTGGGCGATCATCTCCCACTGGCCGGCCTCTTCCTCCTCGGAGACCGAGACGGCGGGGCTGAAGGTGGCGGCGATGCCGGCAAGGACCGTGGCGCGGTCGATGCCGGCCTCGGGTGCCAGCCGTTGGTCGGGCAGGGCCAACAAGAACTCCTGGCCCACACTCAGTCGGGCCATCTCGTGGTAGATGCTGCCGTTGGCCATGGTGCGGTCGGTGACCGTGGCGGCCCAGGTGCCCTCGAGCTGACGGGCCAGCAGCTCGCCCCCGAGGGTGTCCCCGACGTCATGGGTCAACAGGCCGAGCCGGTCGACCCCCACGTCGGCGAGGAACGCCTCGGCGATGTCGGCCTGGAGCGAGAAGTCGTAGGCGCGGTCCGGCTTGTCCGAGAGCCCGTAGCCGAGCATGTCGAAGAGGAGCACCCGGCGATGGGAGGCCAGCCGGTCGACGATTCCCTGGAAGTCGAACGACGAGGTGGGGAAGCCGTGCAGGACGAGCAGTGGCGGCCAGAGCTCGTCGCTGCGGGAGGGCACGTCGACGGTGAAGATCTGGTGCCCGCACAGGGTCCGGTGGTCGCCGCGGGCCCGCCACGCCTCGGCCAGTCCGCTCACCCCGTCAGCCGCTCGGTGAAGAAGGCCAGGACCTGGTCGAGGGCCTCCCGCGTCGGTGTCCCGGGTCGGTCGTCGAGGTCCTCGGTCAGGACGGAGTGGGCGGCCTTCCGGTGGCCGAACGCGTTGCCAGGCGCCGAGTCCAGCTCGACCCCGATGAACCCGTCGCCCAGGAGCTCGCGGAGGTGCTCGAAGCGCTCCGGTGGGCTGAAGCTGTCGCCGCTGAAGCGGACGCCGAGCACGCTGCACCCGGCGGCCACGCGCTCTTGCACGCGGACCAGGTCTTCGTCCGAGAGCCCGACGTCGCGGCGACGGGACTTCGAGACAGGGAACGGGAGGGACGGCTGGCTGAGCACCGGGGCCACCACCGCGTCGTCGACCATCATGCCGAGGGCGAAGCCCCCGGTGAAGCACATGCCCACCGCCCCCACGCCCGTGCCGCCGCACCGATGGTGCTCGTCTCGGGCCAGGGCCCGGAGCCAACCGATGACCGGGCTGGTCCGCCGCATGGCCAGCACGGTGAACTCCTTGGCGACGCAGGCCTTGGTGATCGACGACAGGGCGTAGCCGGCCGATGGGGCCCGCCCGTCGTCCCCGAACATGTGGGGGAGCACCGCCGTCAGCCCGGCTGCTGCCACCTTGCGCCCGAACTCGGCGACCAGGGGTGTGATCCCGGGTATCTCGCTGATGACGATGACCGCCGGGCCGGAACCGGTCCGGTAGATAGCCCGGGTGGTGCCATCGGCGGTGAAGGTGGACGGTTCGAAGTCGTCAAGGGTGTCAGCCATGCATCGACGCTACTGCGGCCCGCCCGTTCGGTTCCCGACCGACTCAGGCCAGGGCGAGGGTGGCGACCACCGGCCGGTGGTCGGATCCCGACCGGCCGGCCACCCGGGACGAGACGACCGAGAGCGGAGGGGTGATGAGCACGTGGTCCAGCTGACTGTGGGGGCGGTGGGCCGGCCACGTCCTGCCGGTGACAGCCCGTCGCCAGGCCGGGAAGTACGAGTTGACCGGGGGTCCCCACAGGTTCATGTCCCCGGCCAGGACGGCGGCGGTGTCGGGGTGGGGCAGGAAACCGGCCAGCTGGCGGTACTGGGCCCGGGAGCCGTGGGTGATGTGGGACATGTGGGTGCCGAAGACCGCCACGGTGCGACCCGCCAGGGTCGTGGAGCAGGTGATCACGGCCCGGCGGGCCGGGTCCCTCCGCAGCTGGTCGAGGTGGAGCACCGCGACCCCGCTCACCGGCACCCGGGCCAGCAGCGCCAGACCCCACTGGCCTCGCACGTAGGGACGCTTCGGCGCCCGGTCACCCGATCGCCAGCGTTCGCCGTCCAGCCGGAAGGCCTGGCGCAGGGGGCTGGGCCAGGGGGACCAGCGGGTCGAGGTGGTCGCCACCGGCTCGAAGCGCTTGGCCCGTGACAGCCCGACCTCGGCCACCAGCTGATAACCCAACTCGTCGGCCACACGTCGGGCCGTGCTGGCGCCGTCGCCATCGGGGGCGAAGGACTCCTGGAGGACCAGGAGGTCGGCGTGCAGGTCGCGGCACTCGCCCACCAGGTCGTAGGCCCGCCCCCAACCGTCCACGCCCATGTGGGTGTTGAACGTGGCGAGGGTCAAGGTGGCCCGACCATCCCCGGTGGCCAACGGATCAGGAGCGGCCGAGGCGGGCGGCCACGTCGGCCAGCCCGGCACGGAAGTCGGGGTGGGCGATGCCGGCCAAGGCCATGGCCCGCTCGCGGACGGTCAGCCCGGACAGGTCGGCCGCGCCGTACTCGGTGATGACCACGCCGGTGTGGTGGCGAGGCGTCGAGACCACCGACCCCTCGGGCAGCACGGGCACGATCCGGGAGCGGGTGGTCCCCTCCACCTCGGCGGTGGACCGCAGGCAGATCAGCGAGTGGTCGTCCAGCCGGAGCTCGGCGGCGGCCACGAAGTCCTCGTGTCCACCGACCCCTGAGATCTGCTTGCCGTCGATGTGGTCGGCCACCACCTGGCCGTAGAGGTCCACCGACAGCGCCCCGTTGATGGAGATGAACGAGTGGTTCCGGGCGATGATCGACGGGTCATTGACCACGTGGACCGGCACGAACGCCACCTGCTCGTTCCCGTCCAGCCACCGGTAGAGCTCGGCCGAGCCGAGGGCGAAGGTGGTGATCGAGACCCCGTTGAACAGGGTCTTGGCGTCGTTGGTGACCTTGCCGGCCTCGTGCAGGCGCATGAGGCCGTCGGTGAACATCTCGCTGTGGACGCCGTAGGAGCCACCCGATCCGGCCGCCAGCTGCGACGCCACCATGTTGGGGACCGCACCGATGCCAATCTGGAGGGTGGCGGTGTCGACGATGAACGAGCGGGCCAATGCCGCGATGGACTCGTCGATCTCGTCGGGTGCGGCCTCGGGCAGCGCATAGGGGGTGCCGTCCGCCTCGACCACCACGTCGATGAGGTCGAGGTCGATGGTATTGGCGTACTCCGGGGGCAGGGAGCACGTCCGGGGCAGGTTGGGGTTGACCTCGACGACCAGGAGGCGGTCGGGGTCCTGGCCGGCCATGACCAGCTCGTCGCGGGTGGCGCCCAGGTGGAGGGAGAGATTGACGGTGCCCTCCGGCCCTGGGGGCGCGGCCTGGGCGGTCATCACCCTCGGGGCGAAGCGGCGCAGGATGGGGGCGAACTGACGGAATCCCCCCGGGACCAGTTCGATGTTGGCCCCCTCGGCCAGCATGATCCGTTCCGCCGGCCCGAAGAAGCCCGAGCGGTAGGACACGTTGGGATGGGTCATCACCGGGTAGTACCCGAGCAACAGGGCCCCGCCGAAGACCAGGTGCTCCCAGTCGTCCCGGCCGCCCAGCGCGGTCAAAAAGGCGTCCGGGTTGGCCGGGCCGAGGCCGAACCCGACGGTGTCACGGGGCTGGATGTAGGCCACAGCCTCCTCAGGGGTGCAGAAGACGGGCGGCATGGCCACAGTGTGGCATCGACCGCCTGCGGGCACGGTCACCGTCCCGCCCACCGTGCCCGGCCCGGGGGCGTGGAAGCATGGGGCCATGAAGATCGACACCATGCTGTCGGGCCTCAAGGAGGCCCCCGGGCAGGCCCGACGACTCGAGGGTCTCGGGGTGGACGGCGTGTTCACCTTCGAGGGACCCCACGACGTCTTCATGCCCTTGGTGCTGGCGGCGGGATCCACCACGTCTCTCGAGCTGGCCACCAACGTCGCCATCGCCTTCCCCCGCAATCCGGTCCAGCTGGCCCATCAGGCCTACGATCTCCAGCTCCTGTCGGAGGGCCGGTTCACCCTGGGACTCGGGTCACAGATCCGTGCCCAGATCGAGAAGCGCTACGGCGCCGCCTTCGAGCGTCCCATTGCCCGTATGCGCGAGATGGTCGGCGCTCTCCGGGCCATCTTCGCCACGTGGGAGACCGGTGAGCGACTCGACTTCCACGGTGAGTTCAGCACCCACACCCTGATGCCGCCCATGTTCAATCCCGGCCCCAACCCCTTCGGCCTGCCCCCCATCGCCATCGGGGGCCTCGGCCCGCAGATGGTGCGCCTGGCCGCCGAGGTCGCCGACGGCCTACTGGTCATGCCGTTCAACACCGCAGCGCACTTTCGGGAGCGCACCCTCCCGGCCATCGAGGAAGGTCTGGCCCGGTCGGGTCGGAAGCGCTCGGAGCTCACCGTGACCGGTGAGGTGATCGTGTGCTGTGGCCGGGACGAGGCCGAGTTGGAGGCGGCCCGGACGGCCGGCCGATGGCTCCTGTCGTTCTATGCCTCGACTCCGGCGTACCGCCCGGTGCTGGAGGTCGAGGGGTGGGCCGACCTGCAGCCCGAACTCAATACACTCTCCAAGTCCGGACGGTGGGAGGAGATGCCCGGGATGATCGATGACACCATGCTCGGCGCGCTGGCCGCGGTGGGCTCGCCCTCGGAGGTGGCCGCCACCATCGCCGACCGGTTCGGGGGACTGGTCGAGCGCGTCGGGTTCTACACCCCCTACCTGATCGCTGAGCAGACGCTCGGCGAGATGGTCGACGCCCTGCGTGCCCTTCCCTCCGATCGGACCGGAGTGACGACGCCATGACCCCCTCTGCTCCCCAGCACTACGACGAGTTCTCACTGTTCGAGGAGAACGCCAGCGAGGCCGGCCTGGCGTGGGCCGGCCCGCCTCAGGTGCGGCGGGAGTCCGTGGAGGTCGCGCCGGGACGCCGGATCAGCGTGCTGGTGTGGGGAGCGGCGGCACCCGAACTGGTGCTGATCCACGGCGGGGGCCAGAACGCCCACACCTGGGACACGGTGGCACTGGCCCTCGGCCGTCCACTGGTGGCCATCGATCTGCCGGGCCACGGCCACTCCGACTGGCCGGGCGACGCACGGGTCCTGGACCCGCAGGCCATGGCCGAGGACCTCGCCGCGGTGATCGGCGCGCTGGCCCCGACGGCCCGCCTCGTGGTGGGGATGTCCCTCGGTGGTGCGACCTCGATCGCCCTGGCCTCGGCCCACCCCGACCTTGTGGCCAAGCTGGCCCTCATCGACATCACCCCGGGGGTGACCAGTGAGAAGAGCTCGGACATCGCGGCCTTCCTGGCCGGGCCCGAGTCCTTCGCCTCGTTCGACGAGATCCTCGAGCGCACCATCCAGTTCAACCCCACCCGGTCGGAGTCCTCACTGCGGCGGGGCGTCCTGCACAACTCGGTCCAGCGCGAGGACGGCACGTGGACCTGGCGCCATCAGCTCGGCCGACCCGCCGGGTCGAGCGGCATGCACGTCGGGTCGGTGAACTTCGGCCCGCTGTGGGACGCGCTGGAGGGCATCCCCGCCCCGGTGCTGCTGGTCCGGGGCACGCTCTCCCCGGTGGTCGACGATGCCGACGAGGCCGAGTTCCGCCGGCGCCGGCCCGATGATCGGGTGATCACCGTGGCCGACGCCGGGCACAGCATCCAGGGGGACCAGCCCGTCGAGCTGGCCCGGATCCTGGAGGACTACCTGACCGAGGTGTAACCCCCTCAGGCGGCGCTGCGCACCTCATGTGGAGCGCCCTCCGAGCCGGCTTCGCTGCCGGTGCCCAGCGCTGCCTCCAGCACCTCGCTGATGTCGGTGGCCAGATGGAAGGTCATCTCGTCGCGCACCGCCTCGGGGACGTCCTCCAGGTCGGGGCCGTTGCGAGCAGGCAGGACCACTGTGGTCAGCCCGGCCCGATGGGCGGCCAGCACCTTCTGGCGGACACCACCGATGGGGAGGACCCGGCCCTGCAGCGTCACCTCACCGGTCATCCCGAGCACCGAGTGCACGGGAATGTCCCGCAGCAGGCTCACCAGTGCCGTGGTCATGGTGACCCCGGCTGATGGTCCGTCCTTCGGGATGGCACCGGCCGGGACGTGGACGTGGAAGCGCTTGCCGGCGAACGTCGCCGGGTCGATGCCCAGCTCGGTGGTGTGCGAGCGGATGTAGGACAGCGCGATCTCGGCCGACTCCTTCATCACGTCGCCCAGCTGTCCGGTCAGGGTCAGGCCCTCAGGGCCGTCCATCATGGACGCCTCGACGTAGAGGACGTCCCCACCCGTGCCGGTGACGGCCAGCCCGGTGGCAACGCCGGGCACCGCGGTCCGGTCGGCGGCCTCGAAGAAGAACTTCGGCCGCCCCAGCCAGTCGCGCACGTCCCCGGCGTCGATGGTCAGCGGCGTCTCGGTCTCCTGGGAGGCGATACGGGCGGCGACCTTGCGGAGCAGGCGGCCCAGCTCCCGCTCGAGCGAGCGCACGCCAGCCTCCCGGGTGTAGTCGCCCACCACGGTCCGCAGGGCGTCGTCGGTGATGATCACCTCGTCGTCCGACAGTGCGGCGCGCTCCAGCTGGCGCCCGAACAGGTGGTTGCGGGCGATGGCCACCTTCTCGTCCTCGGTGTACCCGTCCAACCGGATGACCTCCATCCGGTCCAACAGGGGCCCGGGGATGGTGTCGACCATGTTGGCCGTGGCGATGAACAGCACCTTGGACAGGTCCAGTTCGACCTCCAGGTAGTGGTCGCGGAACGTGTGGTTCTGTGCCGGGTCCAGCACCTCGAGCAGGGCCGAGGACGGGTCGCCGCGATAGTCCGCGCCCAACTTGTCCACCTCGTCCAGCACGATGACCGGATTCATGGTCCCCGCCTCGCGCAGGGCACGCACCAGGCGGCCCGGCTGGGCCCCCACATAGGTGCGGCGGTGGCCGCGGATCTCGGCCTCGTCGCGCACGCCGCCCAGGGCGACCCGGACGAAGGAGCGCCCAAGGGCGCGGGCCACCGACTCGCCCAGCGACGTCTTACCGACCCCGGGGGGCCCGACCAGGGCCAGGATGGCGCCGGCACCTCGGCCGCCGACCGGGGCCAGGCCGCGCTCGGACTGCAGCTTGCGGACGGCCAGATGCTCGAGGATGCGGTCCTTCACATCGTCCAGGCCGTCATGGTCCTCATCCAGGATGCGTGCCGCCTCGGGCACGTCCAGGCGGTCCTCGGACTGCTCGCCCCAGGGCAGTTCGAAGACGGTGTCCAGCCACGTGCGAATCCACCCGTGCTCGGGGTTCTGCTCGCTCATGCGCTCCAGCTTGTCGATCTCGCGCTCGACGGCCTTGTCGACCGCCTCGGGCAGGTCGCGCTCGGCCAGCTTGGACCGGTAGTCGTCGGGATCGTCCTCGTTGTCCGAACCCAACTGGCCCAGCTCCTTGCGGATGGACTCCAGCTGCCGGCGGAGCAGGAACTCACGCTGAGTCTTCTCCATGCCCTCTTCGACGTCGGTCTTGATCCGCTCGCGCAGGGTGATGTCGGCCAGGACCTCACGGGACCAGGCGATGACCAGACGCAGTCGGGCCACCACATCGAGGGTCTCGAGGACCTCCACCTTCTGGGCCAGCGACAGATCGGGGGAGTAGCCGGCCATGTCGGCGACCCGTCCGGGCTCGGTCACGTCGGCCAGGCGCTCAGCCAACCGGCCCGCACCCCTACCCACCAGGATGTTCTCCACCAGGGCACGGTACTCACGGGCCAATTCCGTCGCCTCGTCGGATGCCACCGGCTCGGGGATGACCTCGACCTCGACCCACAGGGCCGCGCCGGTTCCCGGGACGGCGGTGCCCAGGCGGGCACGCTCCACGCCCCGCACCGCCACAGCCCCCATGCCGCCCGGCAGTTCACCGGTCTCCAACACCTCGGCGACCACCCCGACGGACGCGTAGCGCCCCTCGATGAACGGGACGAGGACGAAGTGGCCGTCGGCGGCGCCGGCGGCCTCGGCCGCGGCCTTGGCCTCGTCGGACTCCAGGGCCATGGTGAAGACCATGCCCGGGAGGACCACTCCCGAGGTCAGGGGCAACAGGGGCAGGTTCTGCGTAGGTGTTTCCATCATTCCTCCATGGGTCGCCACTACGGCGTGTCAGGTGGTCAACAGAAAAATCGAACGTGTATTCCCCTGGGACCCCTGCCGGAGGCCCACCCGGCATCGGTTCGGAACGCCGCCTCCGCCGTGTGCACCTGCCCGAAACACTCCGGCAATCCTGAAGAAACGCTGGTGGGGCACCATGAGGTGATGGATCAGTCCCCGGCTCGGCACTGGGAGGGCCACGTCATCGTGTGTGGCCTCCAGGGTGTCGGCCTCCGGATGGTCGAACAGCTCCACCAGGCCGGCGTGGCGGTGGTGGTGGTGGACGAGGTGCCCGAGCCGCGGCTGGTGCGCATCGTCGAGGCCTGGGACATCCCCTTCATCGTGGGCAGCCCGAGGATCGGCGGCATCCTGGACCAGGCTGGGCTGTCCACGGCCCGTGCGGTGGTGTGCGCCGAGCGCAGCGAGGTCGAGACGCTGGAGACGGCCCTGCTGGTCAGCGAGATGCGACCGGACATCCGGGTCGTCGTGCAGTTGGCCAATGCCGCCGTGGGGGCGGCGGTGACCCAGGTGACAGGCCCGGGCACCGTGCTGGACGTCGCAGCCCTCGCCGCCCCCTCCATCGTGGAGGCCTGTCTGGGGAGCGACTCGTACCAGATCGAGCTCGGAGGGACCCGGTTCATCACCTCGGAGGTGGAGGTGGCCCGGTACGCGTCCCTGCGCGCCCTGTTCGGCGCGCTGGCCCCCATCGCCGTGGTGCCGGCTGACGGCTCACCGACGGTGGCCTGCCCGGGTCGTGACCACATGGTGTCCATCGGGGACGAGGTCACCGTGCTCGGGACCGCCGAGGAGCTGGAGTCCGCCGACCTGGTGCCCAAATCGGGCGATGACGACGGCTCGGGGTTGCGCCCACGCCACCCGAGCGGACGGGGCGTCGTACGGCGGATCCGTTCGGTCCTCGGATCCGAGGACAACAGTGCCCTCCGCTTCGCCATGGTGGCCGCCTTCAGCCTGATCGCGCTGTCGACCATCATCCTCCGGCTGGCCTATCGCCTTCCGGGGGGCGGGCACATGACCACGCTGACCGCGCTCTACTTCACCGTTGAGACCATTTCCACGGTGGGGTTTGGCGACTTCTCGTTCTCCAACCAGTCCAACGCCCTCGAGGTCTTCGGGATCATCCTGATCGCCGGTGGCGCCACCCTGCTCACCACGGTGTTCGCCCTCATCACCAACGTCCTGGTCTCGTGGCGCATCGAGCAGTCGCTGGGCCGCCAGCAGCTGGTGGGACTCGAGGGCCACGTGGTGGTCATCGGGTTGGGCTCGGTGGGGATCCGGGTCCTCGAGGGGTTGCAGGCCGAGGGCCGGGAGGTCGTGGTCGTCGAGCGGAACGAGAACAATCGGTACCTGAACCAGGCGCGTGCCCTGGGAGCCCCCGTGCTCATCGCCGACTCGACTCAGCGCCAGACCCTGGAGGACGCCAACGTCCACTCGGCCTCGGCGGTGGCCGTCCTGACCAGTGACGACCTCACCAACATCGAGACCGGCCTGGCAGTCCGCGACTACCTGGGCGACCGGTGGGCCGGGGTCCCGGTGGTGCTCCGGGTCTTCGACCGCGACCTGGGCCACACCGTCGAGCACCACTTCGACTTCCGCCACGTGCGTTCCACCTCGGCCCTGGCCGCCCCCCGATTCGTCGGTGCCGCCCTGGGCCTCGACATCCTGGGCTCGTTCACCGTGGGCACCCAGCCCTTCCTGGTGGGGAGGCTCACGGTGGCCCCGGGGCGAGGTCTCGACGGACTGGCCATGGTCGACCTGCCGGCCCAGACCCGGGTCATCGCCCTCAGCCGGGCCGCCGACGGCGGTCGACTGGAGCACCCACCCCGGCGGGACACCCGGTTCGCCCCGGGCGACCAGGCCTACCTTCTCGGTCCCTACGAGGAGCTCCTCCGGGTGCTGCGACACGAGCACGAGGGTGATGTCGGCTCGACGGTCGGGTGACCACCGGGTCGGCTCGAACCCCCTGGACAGGGCCCTGGATGCCCAATCGACGACCACGCTTCGTGGTTCATCACAAGAGCATCTGATGTTCGTGCTTCGTTCACCCGGGGTTTGCCATGCGTTCACCTCCGATCGGTACTGTCGCAGCTGGGTGCCAACTGCACCCTGCCCACGGCCGATACCGGGCCGGGCGGACCACTCCAACGGAGGTAACGACACCAGTGCATTCGGACACGACCGGTCGGACGAAGTCGGGCAATCGGCGCACGACGAGGCGGATTCTGGCCCTCGGGCTGGCTGGCGCCGGCGTGCTGCTGGCCGCCTGCAGCTCGTCATCCACCCCAGCGACGACCACCACCACGACCGCCCCTCCCGGCGGCAAGCTGACCGGCGACAACGCCGCGTACCTGAAGGCCGACCTCCAGGCGCCGTCGGGCACCCTGAACGCGGCGGGCTCGACGTTCGTCCAGCCCTTCTTCACCAAGGCCTTCTTCACCTACACCTCGAAGAACACCGGGCTGCAGGTGAACTTCCAGGGCGTGGGGAGTGGCGCCGGCATCACCTCGTTCGAGGCCGGAACGGTGAATTTCGCCGCTTCCGACGTGCCGATGTCCGCCTCGGACCTGGCCAAGGTGCCGGCCTCGTCCGGCACGGTGATCCAGGTCCCGGACACCCTCGGTGGCGTGTCCCTCTCCTACAACCTTCCCGGGGTGACCCGGCGGGTCCGGCTGGACGCCACCACCATCGCCGGCATCTTCGACGGGACCATCAAGACCTGGGACGCCGCGCCGATCAAGGCACTGAACCCGGGGACCACCCTCCCGTCCAACGCCATCGTGCCTGAAGTGCGTGCCGACAGCTCGGGGACGACCTACATCTTCACCGACTACCTGGCCAAGGCGGCCGGAACGGCGTGGACGCTCGGGACGAGCAAGACCATCGCCTGGCCGACGGGAGCGGTGCAGACGCCGAAGAACTCGGGTGTGGCCGGCAGCATCAAATCCACGCCGTATTCCATCGGGTACGTCGAGCTGGCCTACGCCATCCAGAACAACTTCACCTACGCGGCCGTGAAGAATGCCGCCGGGGCGTTCGTCATCCCGTCACTCAATTCGGTTGCCGCCGACGCCGACCAGAAGGTCAACGTCACACCGACCGACTTCTCCATCGTCAATGAGCCCGGTGCCACCAGCTACCCGATCTCGGGCTACTCGTGGGCCATCCTGCTCCAGAAGCAGACCAGTGCCAGCACCGGCGCCGGCGTCGTGAAGGTCCTGGACTGGACCACCCACACCGGCGGCGGACAGGACCTGGCCGCCTCGCTGGACTACGTTCCGCTGCCCCCCGCCGTGCAGAACCAGGTGCGCACGCAGCTGCTCACGGTCACCGGGCCCAGCGGACAGGTCCTGCTGACGAAGTGAACGGACCGGGGCCGAGCATCATCGTGACGAGGGGCTGACGACAACGGTGACCACTGTCGAGACACCGCTGGGGAGGAGCATGGGACGAGGTGGGCGCTTCGCGCTCCCCAACTCGGTCTACCGCGCCCTCCTCGGCGGCGTGGCGGCCATCTTCGTGGGCCTCGTGGTGTGGTTCCTGGTGGCCATCATCCAAAAGGCCCAGCCGGCCTTCTCGACGCTCGGCTTCTCCTGGATCGTCCAGAAGACATGGGACCCGAGCCACGGGAAGTTCGGCCTCCTCCCATTCATCCTCGGGACCCTCGAAACCACGGCCATCGCCCTGGTGCTGGCCGTGCCCATCGGGCTCGGCACCGCGTTGTCCCTGGCCTACCTGGTTCCTCACCGCATGCGGGCGTCGCTGTCCACCACCGTGGAGCTGCTCGCCGCGGTGCCGAGCGTCGTCTACGGGCTCTGGGGCCTGATCGTGCTGGCCCCGCTGTTCCGTGACCACGTGGAGCCTTTCCTGACGTCGGTGCTCGGGTGGACGGGACTGTTCAACGGGCCCAACGAGGGGGTGGGCCTGCTGTTGGCCGGCACCATCTTGTTCGTGATGATCCTGCCCACCATGGTTGCCATCTCTCGTGACGTGCTCGCCGTGGTCCCCAACGAGCAGGTCGAAGGGGCCATGGCCCTCGGCGCCACCCGGTGGCAGGTGCTGCGGAGCGTCGTGGTGCCCGGCGCCCGCACCGGCCTGCTCGGGGCCTTCACCCTGGCCACGGGTCGCGCCCTGGGCGAGACCGTGGCGGTGGCGCTGGTCATCGGCAACTCTCCCTACATCGCCCACTCGATCAAGTCCCCGGCCGCCACCCTGCCCTCCCTGATCGTCAACAACTTTGGCGAAGCCACGGGCACTGAGTTGAGCGCGCTCTTCGGCGCCGGCCTGGTGCTGTTGGTGATCGGTGTGGCAGTCAACGCCGCCGCCCGGGTGCTGGTCTCCAGGACCGGAGCGTCCAAGAGCGCGGTCTTCCAGTCCGGGACTGCCGTCATCGGTGGCGGTGGCCTCATATGACCACGCTCACCTTCGACTCGTCCTCGGACCCGATCCTCGAGCGCCGCAGGATCATCCAGAGCCAGGCTGCGTCATCGCTCAATCGTCGCAAGAACTACTCCAAGATCGCCATCGCGATCTGCTGGCTGTTCCTGGGCATCGCCATCGTCCCCCTCGTTGCAGTCGTGGCCTACGTGGTGATCAAGGGGCTGCCGGCCTGGAGCGTGGACTTCTTCACCCACTCCACCTACCCCGAGGGCATCCCCGGGGGCGGCGTGTGGAACGCCATCGTCGGCACCGCCATCATCGGCTTCGTGGCCACCGCGGTGACCGTGCCGGTCGGCCTGCTCTGTGGGCTGTTCCTCGCCGAGTCCGACGGCCGGATCGCCGCCGCCATCCGCTTCACGGCCGATGTGATGTCCGGTGTCCCGTCCATCACCATCGGCATCTTCGGCTACATCGCCATCGTGATCACCGTGTCGAACGGCCACTACAGCGCGCTGGCCGGCGCCTTCGCCATCGGCATCATCATGCTGCCGGTGATCATGCGCGCCGGCGAGACGGCCATTCGGGGTGTGCCCCGCAGCCTCAACGAGGCGGCCCTGGCCCTCGGGGCCCGCCGCTCCACCGTGGCCCGCAAGGTGGTGGTCCCGGCCGCCCTGCCCGGCATCGTGACCGGTGTGCTCCTGGCCGTAGCCCGGGGGCTCGGGGAGACCGCTCCGCTCCTGCTCACCATCTTCGGCAACCAGTACCTCCAGTGGAACCCGACCAAGCCCATGGATGCCCTTCCGCTCGTCATCTACAACAACAGCAGCCAGCCGTATGCCGACCTCATCCAGATCGCCTGGGGGGCAGCCCTCCTACTCATGGTGGTGGTCCTGACCCTCAGCGTCGGCAGCCGGATCCTCGCCGCAGTCCTCCAAAGGGAGAAACGATGATCGAACCCACCTCCGCACCCTCAGTCACTGGAGAGATCTCCTTGAACACCGCCCAGGTACTGGTCAACCCGCCCACCGGTGCTCCGGTCATGCGCCTCGACGACGTGTCGGTGGCGTTCGCCGGCCGCAATGCGGTCCGCGACGTCTCCTTCGACGTCCACGAGGGGGAGATCACCGCGCTGATCGGGCCTTCGGGCTCGGGCAAGACGACGCTGCTGCGTGCCCTCAACCGGATGCACGACACGGTGCGGACGGCCAAGGTGACCGGCAGCATCATGCTGGGCGACACCAACGTCAACGCCTCCTCCACCGACGCCACCCTCCTCCGCAGCCGGGTGGGCATGGTCTTCCAGCGGCCGAACCCCTTCCCGACCATGAGCATCTACGAGAACACCGTGGCCGGCCTCAAGTTCAACGGCGTCCGCAAGAAGGCCCTGCTCGACGAGGCCGCCGAGTCCGCCCTTACCGCCGCCGCCCTGTGGGACAGCGTCCGTGACCGCCTGAAGGCGCACGCCAGCACCCTGTCGGGCGGTGAGCAGCAGCGCCTCTGCATCGCCCGCGCCCTGGCGGTGGAGCCCGAGGTCCTCTTGATGGACGAGCCCACCTCGGCGCTCGACCCGATAGCCACCAAGCGGATCGAGGAGTTGGTGGGGGAGCTCAAGCACCGGGTGACCATCATCATCGTGACCCACAACATGCAACAGGCCATGCGGGTGTCGGATCGCTGTGCCTTCTTGCTGATGGGTGACGACAAGGCCGGCGAGCTCATTGAGTTCGGCTCCACGGCCAAGCTGTTCAGCGAGCCCGGTGACGCCCGGACGCTCGACTACGTCAACGGCCGCTTCGGCTGAGCCGCCCGGGTCCGGCCCCACCGGCCTAGTCGAGACTGCTGGCATCGACACTGCGACGGGTCACCGGTCCCGCCGGAGTCCCGTCGGGATCGATCCGGAAGCCCACGCCCCGCACCGTGACGATGTAGCGGGGTTCGGCCGGGTCCGGCTCGAGCTTGGACCGAAGGCGGTGGACGTGGGTGTCGAGGGTCCTGCTGTCGGACAGGTAACGGTCGGGCCACAGCAGGTCGATGAGCTCGTCACGGGTGCGAACCCGGCGTGCCGGGGTGAGCAGTACCGCCAGTAGGTCGAACTCCCGACGGGACAGGTGGGTCTGGACGCCGTCGACGGTGACCTCCCGGCGCACGAAGTCGACGGTCACCGCACCGAAGGCGGCGTCGGGGCGTTGGTTGTCGGCATCCTCGGCCGAGGTCACGTTGTCCCAGGCGGCAAGGTCCAGGACCGGCATCATCTGGGGGGAGACCCGCCGGAGGATGGCGTGCATGCGAGCTACCAGCTCGCGGAGCCGGAACGGCTTGGTGACGTAGCCGGCTGCGCCCAACTCGAGGCCGAGGACCACGTCCAACTCGGAGTCGATGGCACTGACCATGACGATGGGCACCGGGGCGATGGCCCGCATCCGCTTGCAGACCTCGATGCCGTGCATGCCCGGGAGCAGGAGGTCCAACAACACGATGTCGGGCCGGTGGTCGGTGAACTGGCGGATGGCGTCGAACCCGTTGGCCGCCGTGGCCACGACGAAACCCTCCCGGCGGAGTCCCGACGTCAGGGCCTCGCGATAGGACTCTTCGTCCTCGACCACGAGGACGTGGATGCTTTCGTCGATGCTGACCATGGGCGCGCGAGGACCTCCGCAGGCACTGTAAAGAGGCCACATGAACGTGAAACGACCCGACGGCGACACGTCGATGATCGTTCAGTGAACGTTGTGCATCACTCAGGTCAGGGATCCGAGGGCCAGGCCGGCGATGGCGGCACCGACGCCGGCACCCACGCTGACCAGCACGTTCACCACGGAGTAGCCCCACTCGCCCGCCTCGGAGAGCCGGACCGTATCGAAGGTGAACGTGGAGAAGGTGGTGTAGGCCCCGATGAACCCGGTGCCGTCGACCGTGAGCCAGGCGCTGGAGAGCCCGTGGTGGAGCGCGGCCCCGGTGAGCAGGCCGAGCACCAGCGAGCCGCTGACGTTGACGGCCAGGATGCCGGCGGGGAAGTCAGACCGGATGCGCCGTTGCACCGACCGGTCCACGAGGTACCGGAGCACCGCACCGCACGCTCCGGCCACGACCAGGCCGAGGATGATCACTGTCCCGCCCCGCTGCCGTCGTCCCCGACGGGGGGTCCATTTCGACTCCCGAACACGCCGGTGTCGTCCGGGTCGGGGATCGACGCGCCTCGTGGGGGGAGGAGTCGGCCCCGGGCCGCCACCGTGCCCAACAAGGCGGCGGCGATCCCGAAGACCAACGAGGCGGCCAGGTAGCCGGCGGCCAGGCCCAGGTGCCCGTGCTGGCCCCGCTGGGCCACCTCGACGGCCAGGGTCGAAAAGGTGGTGAACCCGCCACAGAACCCGATGGCGGCGAAGGGCCGGACGAACCGGGTGGGCGGCCAGCGCTCAACGACCAGGGTGATGACCACGCCGAGCAGGAACGAGCCGGCCACGTTGACGAGGAAGGTGGCCCAGGGGAATTGCGCGGTGGGCACGGCGAGGGAGCGTTCCACCCCGTATCGGGCCAGCGTGCCCAGGGACCCCCCGACGGCGATGGCCACGATGCGAGACAGCCCCTCACCGCGGCCCCGCCCGTCATCGGCACTGACTGCGGGCACCTCGGCTCCTTCCGGTATCGCACCCATGCTGTTCCGGTAGGAGCCATCAGCCGGATCGGGTCGATCCGGCGGTTAGGGCGAGCTCCATCGCCAGGTGACAGCGTAGGGCACCGGTGTGGGAGAGCGGTGCTTCAATCGGTAGGGGCCCGCCCGCACTCCCGCCCACGGCCAGGGGGAGGGCAGAGACGAAGGCGGTGTCGGGCAGACCCCTACGGCTTGAAGCGGTAGCCGATTCCCCGCACGGTGAGGACGTGCGCGGGCTCAGCCGGGTCGAGCTCGATCTTCTTGCGCAGGCGCTTGACGTGGGTGTCGAGGGTCCGGCTGTCCCCCTTGGTGCGATCGCGCCAGATCTGGTCCATGCACTGCTTGCGGGTGACCACATGGCCCGACTCCGACACCAGCAGCGCCAACAGGTCGAACTCCTTGCGCGAGAGGTTGACCGGGGTGCCACGCACCACCGTCTCGCGGAGAGACAGATCAACGCAGACCGGGCCGAGGGTGTAGGTGGTGGGCACGGCCCCGGGACCCACGGGCGGGGGCTGGTGGCCGACCCGGCGCAGGACGGCACGGATCCTGGCGGTCAGCTCTCGCGGCCGCGGGGGCTTGGTGATGTGGTCGGCTGCACCCGCCTCCAGGGCCAGGACGGCATCGAGCTCGTCGTGGCGGGCCGTCACCATGATGACGGGCACCGGCGAGATGGTCGAGATGCGTCGGAACACCGACAGGCCCTGCGAGTCGGCCAGCTGCATGTCCAACAGGATCAGCGAGGGCTGGGCCGACAGGACGAGGGGGATCGCCTCTTCGCCGTTGGTGGCGGTGACGACGTCGAACCCCTCGATGGACAACGTGGCGGCCAGGGACTCCCGGGACGGAGCGTCGTCGTCGATGATGAGGATGGTGGGGTGCCCACCAGGAGGGAGCACGCCATCCGCGACCTCGCGGAAAGCCACGGTCATCGCTGGCCCATGGCTCTCCGGAACAGGGTACAGACACCGGCGCGGTGGCATCGCCGGCGCGCCCGGGCGGCTGCCCCGCTGCTGGGTTGCCTCATCGGTGCGACCGGGAGCGAGGTCGACGCCGTGAGGAAGAGTGGAGGCCAGGCCTCGGGACGTAGCAGCAGGGTCACGCCGGATGTGCCGCCGTTGGATGCGGCGCCGGTCGGACGTGAGCACCAGGTGTCGTGGTTCGCTGCCATCGGGGATCACCCTAGAAATGCCAGGTGAACGGAACGCGATGACCATGTCAGCAAAAGGTGAATGGTGGGTAATCTTCTGCCCGGAAGGTAACGGCGAGATCGAGGGTGTGACGGCATGGATGCAGTTGGGCACGAGGCCGAAGAGCTGGTAGATCTCCCGTCAACGGCGGAGTGGGGCCGGCTCGCCGATCAGGCGGCCACGCTCCGTGATCGACAGCTCCGCGAGCTGTTCGACGACGATCCCGGCCGGGGCGCATCGATGGCGGCCAGCGCCGGCGACCTCTATCTGGACTACTCCAAACACCTGGTCACCACCGAGGCGCTGGCGGCCTTGATGGCGGTGGCCCGTCGGGCCGGGGTCGCCGAGCGTCGGGACGCCATGTTCGCGGGTCGGCGCATCAACACCACCGAGAATCGCGCCGTCTTGCACGTGGCCCTGCGCATGCCACGCAGCGCCCGGCTCGAGGTGGACGGGACCGACGTGGTCGCCGGGGTGCACGCCGTGCTCGACCGCATGGGGGAGGTGGCCGCCGACATCCGCTCCGGTGCCTGGACCGGTGCCACCGGGAGGCGGATCCGGTCGGTGGTCAACATCGGCATCGGCGGCTCCGATCTCGGACCCGCCATGGCCTACGAGGCATTGCGCGACTACGCGCTGGACGGTCTCGAGTGCCGCTTCGTGTCGAACATCGATCCCGTGGACCTGTACAACAAGACACACGATCTCGACCCGGCCGAGACGCTGTTCGTGGTGAGCTCGAAGACCTTCACCACGTTGGAGACCTTGACCAACGCGTCAGCAGCCCGCCGCTGGCTGCTGGACGGCCTGAGTGCCGGGGACGAGGCGGTGTCCCGCCACTTCGTGGCGGTCTCCACCAACGAGTCGGCCGTCACGGCATTCGGCATCGACCCCGCCAACATGTTCGGGTTCTGGGACTGGGTGGGCGGTCGCTACTCCTACGATTCGGCCATCGGCTTCTCGCTGATGGTGGCCATCGGGCCTGAGGCCTTCGCCGACATGCTGGCCGGGTTCCACACCATCGACGAGCACTTCTCAACTGCTCCCTTCGAGGCCAACCTGCCGGTCATCCAGGGCATGCTCAACGTCTGGTACAACAACCTCTTCGGCGCCGAGACCCATGCCGTCCTCCCCTACAGCCAGCGTCTGGCCCGCTTCCCCGCCTATCTCCAGCAGCTGACCATGGAGTCCAACGGCAAGTCGGTCCGGCGTGACGGCAGTCCGGTGTGGGGACAGACCGGGGAGATCTTCTGGGGCGAGCCGGGCACCAACGGCCAGCACGCCTTCTACCAGCTCATCCACCAGGGCACGAAGCTCATCCCGGCCGACTTCATCGGATTCGCCACGTCTACCCACGAAACCGGCGAGCAACAGAACCTGTTGATGTCCAACTGCTTCGCCCAGGCCAAGGTCCTGGCCTTCGGCCGCACCGCCGAGGAGGTCGCCGCCGACGGGACCGATCCCGCCCTGGTGCCCCACAAGGTGATGCGGGGGAACCACCCGAGCTCGACGATCGTCGCCCCCAGGCTGACGCCGTCGGTGCTGGGTCAGCTGGTGGCCCTCTACGAGCACACGGTGTTCACCGAGGGTGCGGTATGGGGCATCGACTCGTTCGACCAGTGGGGGGTGGAACTGGGCAAGGTGATGGCCATGCAGTTGGCGCCGGTGCTGACCAGCCCGACATCGCCTGACCTGAGCGGGCAGGACAGCTCGACATCGGCGCTCGTCCGGCACTACCGGGAGCTTCGCGGCCGGCCCCTGTGAGGACGGGGCCCGACGCGGGCCAGGAGCATTCTGCTCAGGCCGAGCTCAGGGCCCGCCACAGGGCGCGGTAGTTGGGGTAGGTCAGGGTGTCGGTGATGTAGCCGGCCCGCTCCAACTCCTCGTGGAAGGCGGGGAGGTTGCGGAACGGGACTCCCATGTCCACGTGGTGGGCGAGGTGCCAGCCGGTGTTGTAGGGCACGAACCAGAACCGGGCGAGCAGCGACTGGTGGACGTTGTGGGTGGTGACCCGGCGGTCCGAGCTGGCCTCCAGCCCACCGTGCTCGGCGATGGCCCGGAGCCGGTTGATCACCCGCCACTGGGTCATCCACGGCAGCCACCACAGCAGCGGGTAAATCCACCACCGGCCGGTGGCGACCCACGAGACGGCCCACAGCAGCACCTGGACCCCCAGGATGGACCCCGCCACCCGGCGACGGCCCTTGTAGCGCAGGGCTTTGAACAACGGGGTGAAGTTCTTCCACCCCGAGATGCCCACGGCGTCGCGCACCAGCCGGCGGGTCAGGGTGCGCCGGTCGCAGCGGTAGCCGCCGTAGAAGGCCATGTCGGGCTCGTTCGGGCCGAATTCCTCTTTGTGGTGGGCGAAGTGGCCACGGCGGTAGATGGAGATCGGCGTCCAGGTCGGGTAGGCGATCAGCCAGGTCCCCACCCAGTCGTTGGCCCGCTTGTTGGTGAACAGGAGCTTGTGGGCGGCCTCGTGCATGAGGATGGCGAACCGGGCGTACATCGGACCCATCAGCACGAACGCCGCCAGGTAGGCGAGCGGGTTGTCGATCCACACCGCCCCACCGATCAGGACGGCCACGCCCAGCCACACACTGGCGACGCTCAGGGCGTTCCGGACGTTGTCGATGCGGCGCAGGTCGCGGCGCAGTTCGGGCCGGGCCATGCCGTTGGGCATCAGACGCTCGGTGGGCAGGACCTCGGGTCGGGCTGCCTGATCGGCCACCATGGTGCTTGCCATGTGTGGCATATTACAGAAATCAGACAGGTGATGCAAGAGAGTAATGGTCCGATGACGGCACGGTCGGTGCTGGCCAGCGCCCTGCTGGGCGAGCGCCCTCCCGAGCTGCCCGTGTCCCACCTCATGCACCTGGCGGGCCTGTTCGGGATCAACGAGAACCGGGCCCGGGTGGCCCTCAGCCGCATGGTGCGCAGCGGGGAGGTGGTCACCGACGGTGCGGGCCGGTACCGGTTGACCGGCCACCTGCTCGAGCGGCAGGGTCGCCAGGCACTGAGCCTGCGTGGTGAGTCAGGTCCATGGGGCGGCGGGTGGCGGATCGTGGTGGTGACCACATCGGGACAGTCCGCCGAGGACCGGTCGGCACGGCGCAGACGCCTCGACCGGGCCCGCCTGGCCGAACAGCGAGAGGGGGTATGGCTGCGGCCCGACAACATCGACCTGGCCCCCGACCCTTCGGACGACCCCGACATCACGCTGTTCCGGGCCACACCTGAGGGGGATCCCGCGGCGTTGGCCGCCGGCCTCTGGGATCTGGCCGGATGGGGAGCCGGCGCCGACGCCCTCGTGGAGCGGTTGGAGCACGAGCCGACCGATGGCCCGGGCGACCTGGCCGCCGGGTTCGTGCTCTCGGCGGCGGTGCTCCGTCACCTGCAGGCCGACCCCCTGCTGCCCGCCGAGCTGCTTCCCGCCGACTGGCCGGGGGGCCGGTTGCGCCGGACCTACGCCGAGTGGGACCGGCGGTACCGTCGCGTGCTGGTGGCCTGGGGCCGCTCGACGTGAGCGCCGCCGAACTGTCGTCGGCCGTAGGATCGCTGGTCCGGCCGGCGGGCCGGACCGTTGCCGCACCAGGGAGGGACCATGACCGAGCAGACCGAGAAGGCGCAACAGGGCGGAGCGGACTCGCCCTTCGCCGGTCGGGTGGCGGTGATCACCGGTGCGGCCCGGGGCCAGGGACGGAGCCATGCCCGGGAGCTCGCCCGCCTCGGGGCCGACATCGCCGTCACCGACCTCTGTCATGACCTGGGCACCGTGGGCTATCCGTTGTCCACCCCTGAGGACCTCACCGAGACGGTGCGGCTGGTCGAGGACGAGGGCCGACGGTGTGTGTCGGGGATCGTCGACGTCCGCGACCTTGCGGCCATGATCGACTTCGTCGACGGGGCACAGGCGCAGCTGGGCTCGATCGACATCCTGGTGGCCAACGCCGGCGTGTCGACCCTGGGGTCGATCTGCACGATGGATGCCGAGCAGTGGAGCGAGACCGTCGACACCAACCTGACCGGCGTCTTCAATGCCATGCGGGCCTGTGCACCCTTCATGCGTCGGCAGCGGTGGGGCCGCATCATCGGCATCTCGTCGATGATGGGGCGCTCGTCAAACCCGGGCATCGCCGCCTACGTGGCATCGAAGTGGGGGGTCATCGGCCTGTGTAAGTCGGTGGCCATGGAACTGGCGGCCTTCGGGGTGACGGTCAATGCCATCGCCCCGGGCAACGTGTCCACGCCCATGATCCACAACGACACCCTCTACCGGCTGATGCGGCCCGATCTCGAGCACCCCACCGCAGAGGATGTGGCGCCGGCCATGGCCGGGCTCCACGTGCAGCCGGTCCCGTGGATCGAGCCCGAGGAGATCACCGCCGCGGTCGTCTACCTGGCCTCGGAGGGGGCACGCCACATCACCGGATCGGTCATCGACGTGGATGCCGGCGCCTCGGCCCGGTTCACCGGGTGATGGCGGTCACTGACGGGCCATAGCGGCCCGCTCCTCGGCTGTGGCCTGGGCCTCGTCACCGGCCGCGGGCTGGCGGGTGAGGACGACGTCGAGGCGCTGGAGTCGGCCCTCGAAGGGGAACGGTCCCGAGTACCGGCTGCTGACCGGTGACCCGTGGTCGTAGCCGATGCTCGGCCCGACACTCGACATCATGGTCATGGCGAAAGGGACTGTCAGCGAACCGGACGGGACGTCGTCGATGACCAGGGTGGCCTCGCCGCCCGACCCGACCCGGCGGAACTGCACGCCGATGACCGAGGGGCCCGAGGGCAGGGCGCCGGTCGACACCACCACGTGGTGGTCGCCGAAGCAGTTGTAGTCGAACACCAGGTGGTCGTCCTGGACGAACAGGCTGAGGCCGGAGTTCTCCGTCCCCGACGCGTAGAGCACACCGCCCGCCCCGGCTGGCCGGTCGACCGTGGCCGACATGTCCCATCCCTTGCCTCCGAGTGTCGGAGCCACCTGGCCGGGCATCGGTGACACCGGGGGGAAGTAGGCGTACCGCCGGGACTGCGGGTGGGGCGACCGGTCTCGGTAGCGGGTGAAGAACAGCTCGATGGTCCGGTCGTCGAGCGGGAGCACGCCCTGGTCCTCGGCCTCGGTCCACCACAGCCCTACCATCTCGGCGAGCTTGTCGGGCATGGCCTCGGCGAGGTCCCGGCACTCGGAGCGGTCCTCGGCCAGGTGGTAGAGCTCCCATCGGTCGTCGTCGAACGGCACGCCGGGCTGGTGGCGGGTGACCGCCTTCCACCCATCGGCGTAGATGCCGCGATGGCCCATCATCTCGTAGTACTGGGCGCTCTTGGTGGTCGGGGCGGCCGGGTCGTCGAAGGTGTAGGTCAACGGAACCCCCGACACGGGAATCTGCTCGAGCCCGCGGTAGACGGCCGGCGCCTCGATGCCCAGGTTGTCGTAGACGGTGGGGGCGATGTCGTTCACGTGGTGGAACTGGTCGCGCAGCTCGCCGGGCCGGTCGATCCTGGCCGGCCAGTGGATGATCAGGGGCACGTGCACCCCGCCTTCGTGGGTGTTCTGCTTGTACCACTTGAACGGGGTGTTGCCGGCCTGGGCCCAGCCCCACGGATAGTTGGCGTGGCTGTGGGGTCCGCCGATGTCATCGAGCCGCTCCACGGCGTCGTCGGGGGTCTCGACGAGGAAGTTGAAGTACTTCATCTCGTGCATGACGCCGAAGGGCCCCCCCTCCTGGCTCGCACCGTTGTCGGACAGCAGGATGAACAGTGTGTTGTCCAGCTGGCCGAGTTCGTCGAGGTCGGCCACGAGCCGACCGATCTGGGCGTCGGTGTGCTCGAGGAAGGCGGCGAAGGCCTCCTGCAGACGGGAGGCCAGGCGCTGGTGGTTCACCGGGAGTGAGTCCCAGGGCTCCACACCGGGATTCCGTGGGGCCAACTCGGTATCGGCCGGGAGGAGCCCCAGTTCCATCTGGCGGGCGAACCACCGGTCCCGGGCGGCATCCCAGCCGTCGTCGAACCGTCCGCGGTACTTGTCGAGGTAGTCGGCCGGTGCCTGGTGGGGCGCATGCATGGCACCGAAGGCCAGGTAGGTGAAGAACGGCCGGTCGGGCCGGATCGACGTGGCGTCGTGGATGAACTGGATGGCGTGGTCGACCAGGTCCTCGCTCAGGTGGTAGCCCTCTTCCACGGTCCGCGGGGGCTCGACGGCGTGGTTGTCGTAGACGAGCTCGGGGTGGAACTGGTCGGTCTCTCCCTCCAGGAACCCGTAGAAGCGGTCGAAACCGCGCTGCAGCGGCCACTGGTCGTAGGGCCCTGCGGCCGAGGCGTCCTCCATCGGGCACAGGTGCCATTTGCCCACGGCGAAGGTGGCGTACCCCTCGTCGCGGAGTACCTCCCCCATGGTGGCGGCGTGCTTGCTGACCGAGCCCCGCATGTTGGGGTAGCCGCTGTCGAAGTTGGCCAGCGAGCGCATCCCCACCGCATGGTGGTTGCGCCCGGTGAGCAGCGCGGCGCGGGTCGGTGAACACAGCGGCGTCACATGGAAGTTGGTGTAGCGGAGGCCGCCGGCGGCCAGCCGGTCGATGTTCGGCGTGGTGAGATCCGAGCCGTAGCAGCCGAAGTGGGAGAAGCCGGTGTCGTCGAGGAGCACGACCACCACGTTCGGGGCGTCCTCGCCCGGGTGGGCCTTGGTGGGCCACCACGGCGTGGACTCGGCCTGGGTCCGGTGGATCGTCCCGTCGAAGGGCTCGTAGGTCTTCATGTCAGGTCCTCGCTGCTCAACGGAGTGACGGCCCCCGCCACGGACCTTTTGTCATAGTAGATGACTAGTAAACGCCCGGCGGGTCCTGGGGTGGGCAGCCGTCCCACCCGCCGGACTCGTAGGGCCATCCCGGCTGACGCTACATTCGGGTGTTCCCGGTGTCGATGGGCAGGACGGACCACCTTGCCTCGGAGGGGCATCCCATGACGATGGCTGACAGCGCGCACCTCGCCCTTCCGAGACCGGACCGTGCCGGCGTCGTGGTGGCGGCTCCAGGCGAGGGTGAGGGCTACTGGGCCGGGGGGCCGAGTGCGGTGCTGGCGGACGATGGGACGATCTGGTTGGCCTACCGGCTCCGGCGGCCGATGGGTGCGGGCCGCGGCTACGCCAACGTGGTGGCCCGGTCCGGTGACGGCGAGCTGTTCGAGACGGTCACGGTCCTGGAGCGGGAGCAGTTCGACTGCGACTCCCTCGAGCGCCCGGCCCTGGTCCGGATGGACGACGGGCGGTGGCGGATCTACATCAGCTGTGCGACCCCGGGGACCAAGCACTGGCGGGTCGACGCCATCGATGCCGATGACCCCTCGTTGTTCGACCCGGACACGGCCCGAACGGTCCTGCCGGGTGACTCCACCGCCATGGCGGTGAAGGACCCCGTGGTCAAGATCATCGACGGGAGCTGGCACGGCTGGCTGTGCTGTCACCCCCTCGACCTGGCCGAGGAGACCGACCGGATGTCCACCCACTACGCCACGAGCCCCGACGGCCTGACCTGGACCGACCACGGCACCGCCCTGGCCGGCACGCCGGGGCGGTGGGACCAGCGCGGGGCGAGGGTGGCCGAGGTGACCCATCACGACGGCCGGTGGTCGGCCTACTACGACGGCCGGGCGTCCAAGGAGGAGAACGCCGAGGAGCGCACCGGCGTGGCGGTGGGAGACCGGCCCGGGCATCTGACCGCACTCGACGGGGTGATCGGCACCGAGCCGGACGGGCAGGGATCGCTGCGCTACGTGTCGGCGGTGCCGCTGCCCGACGGGGGGACGAGGCTCTTCTATGAGACCAGTCGTCGTGACGGTGCCCATGACTTGCGCACGGAGTACGTCCCGCCTTCGCGGTAGCTCCTCCACGTCTCGAGGTTCCAGCCCGTCAGCTGTTCGACCACGGCGATGTCGTCGGCGAAGTACCCGATGAGCTGGGCTCGCTCGTCGGGCTGTAGCTCCGGGCGGTGTTGGGGGGTCCGCTGGATGAGCCACTGCAACGGCAGACTGGCCTTCCGCCACAGCTGCGGGGGGAAGTGGCTCCCGATGGAGGCACCGTGGCGGAAGATGGCACTCAGCGCTCGTGTGTACGGCGTGGGGGGCACGTAGCCACCGACGTTGCGGGCCGGCACCTCGGTGACCACGCCTTCGTCGACCCCGAGGAACCGGGCCACAGCATCGAGGGTGGCCTGCGGGTCGTCGACGAGGGACAGGTACCGGATGATGTGGACCTGGTCCCGGGGGAACAAGGCGAAGAGGTGCTGGAGCTGCGCGCCGTAGAGGCCGGTCTCGAGGTAGCGCCAGAACGGGGCCCACCCGGCCTCACGCCGACGCGGCTCATCGGCGCAGGCCCCGATGAAGTCGCCGATGGGCTCGAGCCCGTCGGCCCACAGATGGGCCCAGTTGGAGTAGGCGCGGTCCACCGGGTCCCGGAGGACGACGATGAGGCGGGCGTCGGGCACCTCGGCGTGGATCCGGGCCAGCGCGTCGGGGTCGGCGAGGTAGAGGGGCGTGCTCTCACCGCGTCGAGTACCCACCGGCGCTCCGTCGAACAGGCGCTCGTACTCGTCGCGACGCCAGATCCACTCGCGCCGGCTGTGGGCGTCGCCCGGCCCGGTGAAGTCGTGCGGAGGGCCGTCGCACAGGAAGAATTTGGGTTCTTTGACCGGCGACAAGAACAGCTGGGGGTGTTGACCGAGGGCGGCGTGGAGTGCCGTCGTCCCGGCCTTGGGGGCACCGATGACGAAGAAGTCGGGCAGTGCCACCGGATCAGTCTATCTAGTTAGGCCACAGGAAAAGAATGGATTAGATCGGGGAGCCGTGGTGGTGGACCCGTCAAGGTCGGGTCCTGGCCTGCCGATGGTTCAGTGTCGGGCCCGCGCGCTCGAGACGGGCGAGTGGAGAGGCGGTTGCGGTGGGCATCGACGAGAAGGTGGGGTGGTGGTTGGCCCCAGACGGCAACTGGTATCCACCCGAGCTCCAGGCGCGCCACGCGGTCCAGTCACGCGATCGGGACGCACCGACGCGGATCCGGCCCATGGGCCCCCGGTCGCGGTTCGAGGCCCTGCACTTCGGCGGGACCTGTGTGAACTGCGGCTCGAGGATCCGACCCCACGACGAGGGGTGGAACGATCCCGACATCAACCGCGTGATGTGCGCCGAGTGCTGGCCGGCGGTGGTGGCGTCCCATCCGTCCGCGGCCAGCATGGCCGGCGGACGGCAGACGGGTACCGGTGCGACCCCACCGGCGGTCGTCGCACTCCGTCGGGGGGACGCCACTTGGCGACCCGGAGCCGAGGGCGAGTACCTCATGTCGCTCCGGCTCCAGCGCGAACTCGGCGACCACGCCGTGGTGCTGAGTGATCGGCGCGTCCCCGACAGCCCGGCCGTCGTCGACCACATCGTCGTGGCGCCATCAGGGGTCTGGGTGATCCACGCCAAGAAGATCAAGGGCCTGATCGAGCATCGCCATGTGGCGGGAGCCCACACCGAGGAGTTCCGCCTGCTGATCGGGGGCCACGACCGCACGGCCATGGTCGAGCGGGTCTACGACTACGTCATCCCGGTGGCCAACGTGCTGGCCGATCCGACCATTCCGGTGCACGGGGCCATCGCCATCGTCGAAGGGAACTGGGGCAGCCCGACCCGACTGCTCACACGGCGCCCGTACCGCCACGACGGGATCTGGGTCCTCTGGCCGGCCGCACTCATCAGGTTGATCGAGGCGCCGGGGCCACTCACCACCGACGACCTCCTGTCGGCGGCGGCCCGCTTGGACCGCGGCCTACCCCCACGCAGTGCTTGAGGTGTGCCGGCACGGAGCGCCACTCCCGCCTGGTGATGGCGCGCGGCACCATGTCGCCGTGCTCCGGACCCGCCGCCCGATTGCAGCCAGTATGCGGAATTCGTGGCGGGATTGCAACTTCTGATTGCAGACCACGGCATCGGTCCAGGTCGGCGGCCAGGTCTTCGGCCGGCAATGGCGGTTCAATCCGTTGTCCAGGGGCTGACAACCACGAATTCCGAAGCGGGTAGCGGCAATTGGGGCGGACCTCGTGGGGCACACTAGAGACGTGAGGGACGCAGGGGCACAGCAGCGACGACAGCCGAAGCAGAGTCGGGAGGAGTTGCGGGCCCTTCTGCTCGAGACCGGACGGGCCATCCTGCGGGACGAGGGGATGGGGTCGGGGGCCGAGGCGCTGACCTTCAAGCGGGTCTTCCAGCGGGTCGAGAGCGACACCGGCATCCGTCTGACCAACGCCTCGGTCATCAAACGGGTGTGGGACAACCAGGCCGACTTCCAGACCGACGTGCTGGTGGCCATCGCCGCAGACGAGGGTGTGAGCGAGTTCGACGAGACCCTGGCCAAGGTCGGTGTGGTCTTCGAGGACATGGACCTCTCGACGCCGGACTCGCGATGGGCCACCATGCGCGAGGCCTGCCGGGTGGGCGGCGAGGCCAACATGGTGGCGCTGCTCGAGTCGGCCAATTGGCCGTCGTGGATCGGGGTGTGGACTCTGCGCACGGCCGGCGACCTTCCCGAGCAGAGCCGACGCGTCGACGCGGCGTTGCTCCAGGGGTACGAGTCGTTCACCGCGCACTTTGAACGGGCCTACCTGGGAATCGCCGACGTGCTCGGGTTCCGGCTCCGGGACAACCTGACCATCCGCCAGTTCACCATCGCCGTGGGTGCGCTGGCCGAGGGCTGCGCCCTCCGCGGCCGGGTCGACGAGCCGAGCATGAACGGCATCAAGCGGGCCACCGGCCGTGGCGGGTCCGAACAGGAGTGGACCCTGTTGGGGATCAGCCTCGAGGGCCTGGTGCACCAGTTCTTCGAGCTCGACCCGGACTGGCGGCCGAACGGTGAAGCGGCGGCGCCCGATCGGTGAGCCCGGTCTCCCCCCGACCGGCGCACCCCGGTGACGTGCCGGCCGAGGTGCACCGGAGACGACTCCAGCGTCAGCTCCTCGGGCGCCACCAGGCAGCCTCCACCGAGGCCGTGCTCGAGCGACTGCTGGCCGTCCAGGCACAGGACCAGCGGGGAGCACGCCTGGCCGTCCGGTCCCGCTCCGACGTCGCTGCGGCGACCGACGTGGACGATGCCCTGGGCCATCGCCGGACCGCCGTGGTCACCTGGCTCAACCGGGGCACGCTGCACCTGGTGGCCAGCACGGACTATTTCTGGCTGCATGCGCTCACCGCGCCGCCGCAGCGCCGCCGCAACCAGCAGCGCCTCGGTGAGGAGGGCCTCCGACCCGTCGACGTCGATCGCGGGATCGCCGCCATCGTGGAAGCGCTGGCCACTGACGAATCACGGACGCGCCACGAGCTGAAACAGGTGGTGGAGGCGGCGGGCGTGCCCACCGGTGGCCAGGCCCTGATCCAGCTGCTGTTTGCGGCGTCGCTCGACGGGCACCTGGTGCGGGCCCCGTTGCGCCACGGGCAGTGGGCCTATGTCGGTGTCGACCGGTGGCTGGGTCCGCCCCCCGAGCCCCTCGAACGCGATGCCGGGTTGGCGAAGCTGGCCCACCGCTACCTCGAGGGCCACGGCCCGGCCGCAGCATCCGACCTGGCCCGGTGGGCGGGCATCACCCTGGGTCACGCACGGTCGGGTCTCCGCGGCATCGGCAACCAACTGGTCGAGGTGGGTAGGGACCTGGTCGATCTTGCCACCGTGGACCGGACGCCACCGGGCGCGGCCCCGCCCCGCCTGCTCGGCAGCTTCGATCCGCTGCTGCACGGCTGGGTCGACCGGACCCCGGTCACCGGATCCCACCGGGACGTGGTCACCACCAACGGGATCTTCCGACCGACGGCGCTGGTGGGCGGCCGCGTGGTCGGGATCTGGACGCTGCCGGCCGGCCGGATCCGTCTGCGGCTCCTGGAGGCGGTGAGCCCCCGAGATCTGCGGGCCCTGGAGCGAGAGAGCGCCCGGGTCCTCCAGTTCCTGGGCCTGCCACCGCCGGGTCGTGGGGTGTCGGTCCTGGACGTGGACGGGGAGTCGGATGGTGACGCCGGCCGGACGGCCTTATGGCTGGGCGCCGCTGCTGTGGCGTCAGTGGAGGCGGTCGACGGCAATGGCCGCCGCCAGCAGCACGACGCCCCAGGACAGGGCCTGGAGTGCCTGCTCGAGTGGGGCCAGGAGCAGCGCCCGGTCGACGACCAGTTCCTGGCCGTCGCTCAAGGAGATGGTCCCGGTGACGTCCCGGGTGCGCCTGCGGACCAGTCGGGCCGGTGTGCTCAGGGTCCGCTGGACCACGGTGAGGGCGAAGGCGGCGGCGGCGGCGATGACCGGGGCGACGGCCAGGCGGCCGGTCTGGGCCACGTAGGCGGTGAGCACCGGGAACGCCCCCCAGCTGGCGGCCAGGCCGGCGGTGTTGTGCAACACGCCGCCGAACAGCTCGAAGTTGTAGGCGATCACCAGCACCGGGCCCACCACGATGAACGGAACCAGGGCCGCGCCCACCTGGACCACGCCGGCGATCCCGAGGGCCACCGCCCCGGCCAGCCCGACGGTGGCCACGGCCACCAGGGCACCGGTAGGAATGTGGGTGCGCAGGGGCCGCCCGTTCAGCTCGTCGAGGGCGTGGGCGGCCAGCCCGACGGCGAAGAAGAACGCCAAGAGGGTGGCGATGAGCCGGGTGGTGTTGACCACGGGTGCCAGGCACGCGCCGATGACCACGTAGGCCAGGTGCCAGGCCGTGTAGGGGGGATGTAGCAGCGTCCACCAGTCGCGCCAGCCACCGGGCCGGGCCGCGTAGTAGGCGGGACGGGGCTCGTCGCTCCCGGATCCGGCCACCGGCTCAGTCACCTCGGCGTCGACCCCACATGACCAGGCCACCGCCGAGGCTCATCCGGCGGACGCCCACGTCGGTGAACCCGGCCCGCCTCCACGCCTCGACGGTCCAGGCCACCGGATACCTCCGGTAGTGCTCGGAGATGTTCGGCCCGAGGAACCGACCGACGTCGAACCAGGCCCGCCCGCCGGTGAGCAGGCCACCGAGCGGCAGCAGGAGGCGGGTGTAGCCCCACCACCAGAACCGCCAGAACCGGCTGGGGGGCGCCAGGAACTCGAGGCTGGCCACCGCGCCTCCGGGTCGCACCACCCGGGCCAGCTCGGCCAGGGTGGCCTGGGGGTCGTCCACGTAGCGGAGCAGGTAGGTGAAGGTGAGGGCGTCGAAGGACGCATCGGGGAAGGGCAGCTGCTCGGCCCGCCCGGCCACCAGCTGGACCCGGCGGGCCAGTCCCCGGTCCTCCACGTTGCCGCGGCCCCGTCGCAGCATCTCGAGGGTGAGGTCGATCCCGATCACCGACGCATCGGTGCGGTCGGCCAGTTGCAGGGCCACGCCGGCCGGCCCGGTGGCCACGTCCAGGACGCGGGCCGGCCCCGACGGCACGATGTGGTCGATCATGGCCCGTCGCCACCGGCCGTCCTGACCCATCGACAAGAGGGCGGCCAGCCGGTCGTAGCGAGCCGGGAGCGGCGTGAAGAGGCGTTGGGCGAACCGGTTGGGGTCGTTCGGCTCCGGATGCTCCATGCCGCCTCCTCGAGTGCGAAGATCTCACCGTAGGCGCTCGGCGCCCGAGAGGAGTCGTGTGGGCCACAGGCACGTGGATGTCCTCGTGGTGGGGGCCGGTCCCGCCGGGAGCATCGCCGCGCTGGTCCTGGCCCGGGGCGGGGCCACCGTGGCGCTGGTGGACAAGGTGCGATTCCCCCGCGACAAGGCCTGCGGCGACCTGGTCGGTCCCCGCGGACTGCGGGTCCTCGCCGACCTGGGCGTGCCCGAGCCTCCGGGGCTCGACGTGGGCGACATGGTGGTGGTGGGCCCGACCGGCCGCCGGGTCCTGCTCCCCTGCTTCGATGGGATCGACTACCCGGGTCGGGGCCTGGCCGTGACCCGAACGGTGTTCGACGACGCCCTGCGCACAGCGGCCCTGGATGCCGGCGCCGTCCCCTATGAGGGCCGGACCGGGCGGCCCCTGTGGGTGGACGGGGAACTCGACGGGTTCGTGGTCGGGGCCGCTGGCGACGAAGCGGACGGTCACGAGCTGCGGGCCGATGTGGTGATCGGTGCCGACGGGGCCACCAGCCATGTGGGAGACGTGGCCGGTCTGGTCGATGCGGCGAGGGTGCTGTGGGGGTTCGCGGTGCGGTCCTACGTGGAACAGCCGGTGGAGCTGCCGGTGATCACCCTGTGGGAGCCGAGCCCGTGGCGGTCCTTCCCGGGGTACGGCTGGATCTTCCCAGGACCCGGGGCCGTGGCCAACCTGGGCCTCGGGATCGGCACCCTGGCCGACCGAACCGCGGGCGCCGGTGCCGTGCGGGCGCTCCCGGCCTACCTGGACCACCTGGTGCAACTCGGCCTCCTCGCCCCCGGGGGTCTGCCCCCGCCATCCCGGTTGGGCGGATGGCTCAAGATGGGGATGGTCGGAACGACGCCGGCATCGGGACGGGTCCTGCTGGTGGGCGACGCGGCCGGCCTGGTCAATCCGCTCCAGGGCGAGGGCATCGCCCAGGCCATGACCAGCGGGCGGGCCGCCGCCGAGGCCGTGCTGGCCTCGCCGTCGCACGCCGCCACCCGGTACCGTGCTCGGCTGGCCCGCGCCCATCTGCCCTATCAGCGGGTGACCGCTGCCGGGCACGCCGCCCTGGTCGGGCGCCCCCGAGCCGTCTCGGCGGTGGGCCGCCTGGTAACCGCCCCGGTCCTCGGTCCGGCCCTGGGCGGGGCGTGGGGGATCTTCTGGAACGAGCTCCTCGACGGTGCCGCCCCGGGAAGGGACCGCCGGATCGCAGCTGTGGCCACCCGGCTGGGTCAGGCCGCCACGGCCCACTCCGCGGTCTCCCGCTGGTTCGACACGGCCTACGGGGACCGCCCGACGACCACGGGGAGCACCGGCCCCCGGTGAGCCCGCTCGCTCGGGAAGGGACCGATCGTGGAGGAGGGGCCGGCCCGAGCGGTGCCCGGCGGCCCGCCCATCCCTACGCGGTCGCCCTGCTGTCGGCCGTCCCGGTCACCGACGCGGACGCAGCCTCTTCGCGGCGGCAACTAGTGCTCCGGGGGGACTGGGAGCCGGCGCCGAGGATGCCCCGGACAGTCGCCATGGAGGTGTGCCGGACAGTTGATCCCGCACCGTTGGGGGGCGACGACGGACGGCGGTGCGCTGTCATCTGCACACCGACAGTCTCCGCCTGGCCGGACGGTCGGTATGGTCGCTGCCAACCAACGGAACCGACTGAGCGCGGCAGCGGCCGGCCAGACAACGCCACGAGGAGGACGTCATGGAGACCCCACCATTCCAAGGTGTGATCGGCGACGACTGGCGGGAGTCCACCCCCTGGTGGCCCGAGCAGCCCCAACCGCCCGCCGGCGCCCCCAACGTGGTCCTGGTGGTCCTGGACGACGTGGGGTTCGCCCAGCTCGGCTGCTACGGGTCGGACATCGAAACCCCGACCATCGACCGCCTGGCCCACGGAGGTGTTCGCCTCACCAACTTCCACACCACCGCGTTGTGCTCGCCTACCCGGGCCTGTCTGCTGACCGGGCGCAACCACCACCGCAACGGGCTGGGCCGGGTGGCCGACCTCGCCGTCGGCTTCCCGGGGTACAACGGTGAGGTCCCCAAGGAGAACGGCTTCTTGTCGGAGATCCTCCGCCAGCAGGGGTACGCCACCTACGCCGTGGGCAAATGGCACCTGACGCCCGACGACGAGACCAACATGGCCGCCCCCGGCACAGCTGGCCGCTGGCCCGGGGCTTCGACCGCTGGTACGGCTTCCACGGTGGCGAGACCCACCAGTTCGTGCCGTCGCTCTACCACGACAACCACTCGATCCAGCCGCCGCGGTCCATCGAGGACGGGTACCACCTGAGCGCCGACCTGGCCGATCAGGCCGTCGCACAGCTGGCCGACCTGCGGGCGGTCGACGTGGACCGGCCGTTCTTCCTCTACTTCGCCACCGGCGCCTGCCACTCGCCCCACCACGCCCCCCGCGAGTGGATCGAGCGCTACGAGGGACGCTTCGACCAGGGCTGGGACCAGTGGCGCCAGGAGATCTTCGACCGCCAGCTGGAGGCGGGGCTGTTCCCCGCCGGGACCGAGATGGCGCCCCGCCCGCCGTGGGTGCCCGCCTGGAGCGACCTGCCCGACGCCGAGCGCCGGGTGGCGGCCCGCTTCATGGAGTGCTTCGCCGCCTTCTTGTCCTACACCGACGACCAGCTCTCCCGGGTGCTGGAGTTTCTGGAGCGGACCGGGGACCTGGAGGACACCCTGGTGATCGTGGTCTCCGACAACGGGGCGAGCTCCGAGGGCGGGCCGACCGGCTCGATCAACGACAACCGGCTCCAGAACTTCGACCCGGCTGGCACCGAGGAGCTGGCCCGGCGGATCGACGAGCTCGGAGGGCCGGGCGCCCACAACAACTATCCGTGGGGATGGACCATGGCCGGCAACACCCCCTTCAAGCGGTGGAAGCGGGAGGTCCACGAGGGCGGCGTGGCCGATCCGTGCATCGTGCACTGGCCGTCCCGACTGGCCGCCGACGGGGCGCTCCGCCACCAGTTCACGCACGCCATCGACATCCTTCCCACCGTGTTGGAGCTGGCCGGCCTGGGGCTGCCCGACACCATCGAGTACGTGCCGCAGTCCCCGGTCGACGGCATCAGCTTCGCGGCGTCGCTCGCCCCCGATGGTGCGAGCCAGCCGCCGCACCGCATCACCCAGCACTTCGAGATGTTCGGCAGCCGGGCCATCTTCCACGACGGATGGAAGGCGGTCACCTTCAAGCCCATCGGACCCCTCTATGACGACGGTCTCAACTGGAACGCGCCCTTCAGCGAGGACCGCTGGGAGCTCTACCACGTGGCTGAGGACCCGACCGAGCTCCACGACCTGGCCCGGGACGAGCCCGACCGCCTGGCCGACCTCGTCGAGCGCTGGTGGGTGGCGGCCCGGGCCAACCAGGTCCTCCCCCTCGACAACCGGGTGCTGCACACCCTGGTCCACCCCAAGCCGGACCGGCGGGCCCCACGGCTGTCCACGACGTACTACCCGGGGACCTCGCCGGTGCCCGAGACCGTGGCTGCCAACGTGAAGAACCGGAGCCACGTGATCGAGGTGGACGTCACCGTCGAGAACGGCGCACCGCCGCACGGGGTGCTGCTGGCCCAGGGGTCGGTCCTCGGCGGCTTCTCCCTCCACCTCTGGGAAGGCCGGCTGCGCTACATCCACAATCTCTACGGCAAGGAGCGCCACGTGGTGAGCGCGCCCGGCCCGCTCCCCCCGGGCCGGCACCGGCTGGGCTTCCGGTTCGAGCGCACCGAGCCGGTGGGCGGTCAGGCATCGCTCGAGGTCGACGGGGCGGTGGTGGCCGAGGGGCGGATCCCGGCGTTCACGGTGGCCGCCTTCAGTGCGACCGGGGCCGGTCTGACCTGCGGGTACGAGGCGGGCCCGGCCATCGGCGAGGACTACACGGCCCCGTTCACCTGCACGGCCACCATCCATTCGGCCACCGTCACCCTCAGCGAGGACGTACCGGTGAACCCGCTGGTCGAGTTCGAGCGGATCATGGCCGAGCAGTAGGGGCACGACCTGGTCCCTGGAGCTGCCGGGGTGCTGGCCCATCGGCACCGGGTGCCGGAACATCCTTACGCGATTCATAGGCTCTGTTGAGCGACGCCTTAGATGGACCGAGTCCAATGGGAGGAGCAGCAAGGCCCTTCGATACGCGAGGAACCGGAAGGTAGATCGAATATGAGCGAGAACTGGCACCCATCGAGCGGACCCGAGGACGCCACCCCACCGGTCCCGGCCGGGAGCGGCACCCAGGCGCCGGGCGCAGTGAACCCCCAAGGTGCGGCCATCCCCCTCCCCCCGGCCGGTGCCGGCCAGGGTGCGTTGTATCCGACCCCGGGCGCCTACGCCTACGCCCAGCTGCCCCCGACCGGTCCCACCCCCGCCGTAGGCTCGGGTGCACCGACGCCCCCGGCCGGCGTCTGGACCCCACCCGCCGGCTCAAGCTGGGCTCCTGGGCAGCCCGCCGCTGACCCCTACGGTGCCACCCCCTATGGCGCCACGCCCCCTCCGGGTGGCTGGCCGCCCCCGGCGCGGCCTACGCGCCGCCCCCCGCCGCACCGAAGAAGCGCATGGGCGTCGTGGCCGGTGTCGCCGGGGTCGTGCTCGTAGCTGCCGTGCTCGGCGGTATCGGGCTCGGCCACGCCATCTGGCCGGTCCAGAGCACCTCGACGGCCTCGGCCACTGCGCCGTCCGGCTCGGGCTCGGGCTCGGGCGGATTGGGCTCGGGTGGCTCGGGAAGCACGTCGAACGGCTCGTCACCCTTCGGTGGCGGGACGTCGAGCGGCTCGTCGCCGTTCGGATCGGGCTCGTCGTCGGGCAACTCCTCGAGCGGTGCGGGCGCTCCGTCGGACATCTCGGGCATCGCCGCCAAGGTGTCCCCTGGCCTCGTGGACATCAACACCAATCTCAGCTATCAGAACGAGCAGGCAGCCGGCACCGGCATGGTGCTGACCTCCGACGGTGAGATCCTGACCAACAACCACGTGATCGACGGTGCCACCAGCATCAGCGTGACCGACGTCGGCAACGGCAAGACCTACACGGGCAAGGTGGTCGGCTACGACCGGACCGGTGACGTGGCCGTGGTCCAGCTGTCGGGCGCCAGTGGCCTCCAGACCATCTCGACCAGCACCAAGGCGGCCGTGGGTCAGGCCATCGTGGGCGTCGGCAATGCCGGAGGCACCGGCGGAACGCCGAGCTCGGCCGGGGGATCGGTGGTGGCCCTCAACCAGTCGATCACCGCCAGTGACGACGGTGGCGGGAACTCCGAGAGCCTGACCGGGCTCATCGAGATCAACGCCGGCATCCAGCCTGGCGACTCCGGTGGATCGCTCGTGAACACCTCGGGCCAGGTCATCGGCATGGACACCGCCGCCTCGACCGGGTCCAGCTACCAGGTCTCGGGCACCCAGGCCTATGCCATCCCGATCGCCACGGCCCTGTCCGTCGCCAAGCAGATCGAGGCCGGCAAGGCGTCGTCCACCATCCACATCGGCGCCACCGGCTTCCTGGGCGTGAGTGTGCAGGACTCGAGCAGCACCGGGTCGAGCTCTGACGGCGGCTTCGGCAGCCTCGGGGGCGACAGCGGGAGCGGGACCTCCGCCACCGGCGCCGAGGTCAGCTCCACCCTCGCCAACTCACCATCGGCCAAGGCCGGCCTGGTGCAAGGGGACGTCATCACCGGCCTCGACGGGAAGACCGTGGGCTCGTCGAGCGACCTCAGCAACCTGCTCGAGAGCCACCACCCCGGTGACACCGTGCAGCTCCAGTGGACCGACCAGTCGGGTCAGTCCCAGTCGGCCTCGGTGACACTCGCCACCGGTCCCCCAGCCTGAGCAGGGAAACGTTCTCCCCGTGCGGAGGGGGACGGGACGGCCGGCAGGTGCCTCCCTCCCCCCTCCGCCCCGGGGCGAGATCAGTCGGCCCCGGGCCTGAGGTGTTAGCCACCTCTCGCCCGGGGTAGATCTCGTTCAGGCCGGTAGAGTGGACGGGCGATGACGGGTCGGCCCCCAAGGCCCGTGCCCCTCGTCGGGGCGATGAGGAGTGACCATGTTCGAGCGCATCCTGTTGGCCATCGACGAGACGCCGGCCGGCGAGATGGCCGTCAGTTTCGCCACCGCCCTGGCCCGAGGCAACGGCTCGTCGGTCCACGTGGTGCACGTCAACCTGGTGCTCCTGGGCGGCCGCGGCGTGACCCTGGAGACCTACGAGCAGGCCGGACGGGTCCAGGCCACAGCCGTCGACCACCTGCATGCCGCCGGTGTCGAGGCGACCGGTGAGGCGTTCGCCGCTACCTCCTTCGCCCTCGCCACGAGGATCGCCCGCGTCGCGGCCGCCGTGGACGCCGACGTCGTGGTGCTCGGCTCCCACCGTCGCCGGCGCCTCGGGCGGATGGCCTCGCGGGGGGTCCGTGAGCGGCTCAGCCGAGCGACCAGCCTGCCGGTTGTGACCGCGCCACCTCCGCTGAAGCTCGGGAGGCACCGTCGCCCGGCGGCGGAGCTCCAGCGGTTGAGCCGGTCGGGGGCGTCGTCCGAGCTCCCTCGCTGAGCCGCCTGCCGGCCCGACCGGACCGGCTCAGCTGGCCTGGCTCACCGAACTCATGTTGAAGTCGGGGATGCGCAGCGGCGGCATCCGGGTCCGGTTGAGGTACTCACCGAACTCGCGGCCGAAGGCACGCACCCCAGAGCCCACCTCGGTGGCCCGCGACAAGAGGTCTACCGGGCTCTCGTTGAACCGGAAGTTGTTCGCCGACCCGACGACCTGTCCGTCCTCGACGACGTAGACCCCGTCGCGGGTCAGCCCGGTCAACAGCATGGTGGCGGGATCGACCTCACGGATGTACCAGAGACAGGTCAGGAGCAGACCGCGCTCGGTCCTGGCGATCAGGTCCTCCAGCGAGCCGGAGGCGCCGGGCACCTCCAGGATCACGTTGCTGATGAAGCCAGCCGGCTCGACGCCCGAGCGGGCCGCGCCGGCGCGGTGATAGCGCAGGCGTTCGAGGCGACCTTCGGAGATCCAGTCGGTGCGGGCCAAGGGGAGGCCGTTGTCGAACACCGACGTGTCGGCGGTGGAGGTGGCCGCAGCCAGGAACGGGCTGCACTCGAGGCCGGGCTCGGCGGGGTCGCTGCGCAAGGTGAAGGGCACGGTGGCCAGCTGGTCGCCCACCCGGGTTCCACCACCTGGTCGGGAGAAGACCGACCGCCCGTCCTCGGCATCGCGGCCCGCGGCCTCGTAGGCCAGGTTGACCATCAGGTCCGACACCGCCTCGGGGGGCAGGATCACCTCGTAGCGGCCCGCCGGCCGCTCCAGGCGGTTCGTCGACCAGGCCAGGCGGGCGGCCAGCCGCTCCTCGAGCGTCTCGATCGACACGTCGGTGAAGTCGGTGGTCCCGGCTCCGACCCAGGTCGAGGCGGACCCGTCGGCGGTGCGAGCCACGAGCTGGATGGCCCCCTCGGGTTGGGCATGGCCCAGCCGCAGGCCGGTGGAGGTGCCCAGGTAGACGGTGCCGGCCTTGCTCTCGGCGAAACCGGCCAGAACGTAGCCGCCCTCCCGCGCCCGCCCGAAGGCACCGGACAGTCCCCCGAGCACACCGCCGAGGACCGAGAGGTCGGTGTCGGCCGGCGGGAGGTCGAACCGCGCCACCGCCCCGGCCAGGGACGTCACCTCGGAGGGCTCGATCAGCGGGCTGACGTCGTCGGCGGGCGGCGATCCGGCGGCGTCGTCCTCGGCCGCCCGCACCAGTGCCGCCACATCGGCGTCGCCGCCGGATCGGGCCACGCCCACGGCCGTCCCCCCGTCGACCTGACGCATGCTGACCACTGTCACCCTGCGGTCCCGGCGCGCCCCGTTGGTGGTGGTGGTGTTGTTGGCGAAGCGCACCTCGACCTCGCTGGTGTCCTCCACCAGCACCACGCAGTGGTCACTCCCGGGTCGGGCGGCCAGAAGGGCGGCCTCGAGCACGTCCTGGGCCGGGACCAGACCGTCTGCGCTCATCGGCCGGACTCCTGGCGGGTGTTGAGGATCCGCACGCCCCGGACCAGGACCGACGGGCAGCCGTGGGACACCGCAGCCACCTGGCCCGGCTGGCCCTTGCCGCAGTTGAACGCCCCGCCCAGCAGGTAGGTGGACCGGCCGCCCACCGCCTCCATCGCTCCCCAGAAGTCGGTGGTGGTGGCCTGGTAGGCGACGTCGCGCACCTGGCCGACCAACCCGCCACGCTCGATGCGGAAGAAGCGCTGACCGGTGAACTGGAAGTTGTACCGCTGCATGTCGATGGACCAGCTCTTGTCGCCCACCACGTACAGGCCGCGGTCGACCCGCGCGATGAGCTCCTCGGTGGTGGGCCCCTCGCCCGGCGCCGGCTGCAGCGAGACGTTGGCCATCCGCTGGATGGGGACGTGCAGTGGTGAGTCGGCGAAGGCGCAGCCGTTGGAGGCGCCCAGCCCGCTGATGGCGGCGATCGACCGGTCGAGCTGGTAGCCGACCAGGACGCCGTCGCGCACCAGGTCGAAGGACTGGCCGGGCACGCCCTCGTGGTCGATGCCCACCGTGGCGAGCCCGTGCGGGGTCGTGCGGTCCCCGGTGACGTGCATGACCGCCGAGCCGTAGCGGAGTGTGCCGAGCCGATCCGGGGTGGCGAACGACGTGCCGGCGTAGGCCGCCTCGTACCCCATGGCACGGTCCAGTTCGGTGGCGTGCCCGATCGACTCGTGGATGGTGAGCCACAGGTTGGTCGGGTCGACCACCAGGTCGTAGTGGCCGGCTTCCACCGAGGGCGCGCCCAGCTTGTCGCCCAGGTGGCCGGGGAGCAGGGCCAGCTCGGCGTCCCAGTCCCAGCCGTCGCCGAGCAGGTACTCCCAGCCCCGGCCGGCCGGCGGGGCCACCGTCCGCATGGTCTCGAAGCTGCCGTCCTCGTCAACGGCGAGCGCCTCGACCACCGGATGCACCCGGACCCTCCGCTGGGTGGCCTCGGTGCCGGCCAGGTCGGCGTAGTAGGTGTCCTCGGTCACAGCCAACACCTCAGCGGTCACGTGCTCGACCCGGCTATCGGCCATGAGGCGCCCGCTCCACTCGCCGAGCAGCGCCACCTTGTCGGCCAAGGGGACGTCCACGGGGTCGGTGCCGTAGGGGGAGGTCCACGACACCGTGCCGTGGCCCGCTTCGGTGGCGAGCTCGATGGGCGCACCGCCGGCACCGGCGATGACCCGGGCGGCGTCCACGGCCCGGGTCACCAGGGCCACCGCGTCGGCTGGCGCGGTGGCGACCGTGGCGGCGAACCCCATGGCGCCGCCCACGACCACCCGGACCCCCACGCCCAACTCGGTGTCGTCGGCCGCGCCCTCCAGTCGGGTGTCGCGGAGGCGGACCTGCTGTGAGCGGATGCGCTCCACCCGGAGCTCGGTGTTGGTGCAGCCCTGGCGACCGGCTTCGTCCAACACCGCGTCGCGGAGGACGGCGAGGCGGTCGGCCTCGAGGGGGCCGGGAGGAGCGTCCTCAGGTGGCACGAACCGCCACGTTAGACGTCACCCAGACGACCGGTGATCGCCGGTGTCACCCGGCACCCGGCACCCGCCGGCTGTGACCGGGTACCGTACGTCGATGATCCCGGACCACTACATCCTCAGCGGCTCCGAGGTCCGGATCCCGCCTCTCGGCGTCGGCACCTGGGCGTGGGGCGACCGCTCCACCTGGGGCATGGGGGGCTACGACACCGACCTGACACGCGAGTCGATCGGTGAGGCGTGGACCGCCTCCATCGACGCCCACGTGACCCTGTTCGACACCGCCGAGGTCTACGGCGGGGGCGAGAGCGAGCGGATCATCGGGGGGTTGCTGGCCGCCGACCCCGGCCGGGCCGCCTCGGTGGTGGTCGCCACCAAGTTCATGCCCTCCCCCTGGAAGCTGCAGGTCAAGCGGTCCCTGCTGGCCGCCCTGCGGGCGTCGCTGGAGCGGCTGGGCCGACCCGCCGCCGACCTCTACCAGATCCACGGTCCGATCAGCCTGCGGTCGCACGCGGTGCTGGCCGACGCCCTCGCCGCCGCCCATGGCGAAGGGCTGGTCCGGGCCGTGGGGGTTTCCAACTACTCAGACGCGAGACGCGTTCGATCGCCGCGGCACTGGAGCGCAACGGCCTCAAGCTGGCCACCAACCAGATCGAGTTCTCACTGTTGCGGCGGTCCCCCGAGACCGGTGGGCTGCTGGCGGCCTGCGCCGAGCTCGGCGTGCTCCCCCTGGCCTACTCGCCGATCGGCCAGGGTCGCCTGACCGGCAAGTACTCGGTGGCCAACCCGCCACCGGGCAAGCGCCAGTTCTCCAACCATCCCATGGAGGTGGTCGACGGCGTCGTGGCCGAGCTGCGGCGGATCGGCGAGAAGCACGGCGGCAAGCTGCCGAGCCAGGTGGCCCTCAACTGGGTCATGGCCAAGGGGGCGGTGCCCATCCCCGGAGCCAAGAACCGCCACCAGGCCGAGGAGAATGCGGGCGCCCTCGGGTGGAGTGTCGACGAGGACGACCTCGATCGACTGGACCGCGTGGCCCTGGCCGGTCTCACAAGCTTCCAGAGCCGGATCTGGCAGCACGGATGACGGGCTGGCCTCGGTCGTGCTCCCTACTCCATGACTAGGATTCAGCATCCGGACGACCCCTGTCGCTAGTTCACACGGAGGACCTGCCGTGACCAGCGCCAGAGGCCGGTTTCGCATCCAGGGTCATCGTGGCAGCCGTGTTGGCCGCACCGCCCTGCTTGCGGCGGCGGTCCCGCAGGTGGCGACCCCGAGCGGAGCCTCGCCGACGCCGGTCAGCAAGGCCAGCACCTCGAGCCGCGGCGTGACCGCCTCCACCATCACCGTGGTCGTTCCCGGTGGTGTCCCTCAACTCGCTGGCCGGCAAGGAGGGCTTCGCCCAGGACGCCGAGTACGGCGAGCAGGCCAAGGCCATCAACTTCTACGTCAAGCGGATCAACAGTGCCGGGTGGATCAACGGACGGAAGATCAAGCCCATCATCACCAGCTTCGATCCCACCGACGAGGCCGCAGATGCGGGCGCTGTGCAAGACCTGGACGGAGGGCTCGCCGGCCGCCTTCGCCGTGCTCGACGGGGTGGGGACTGGACCGGCGACAACGAGCTGTGCGTCACCCAGGAGGGGCACACCCCGTTCATCGGCCAGTGGACCACGGTCACCAACTGGACCGACGAGGGCTCGCCCTACCTGTGGTGGACCGGGCCGGACCAGGCGACGATCCTCCAGGCCGTCGTGAACTGGGGGCTGAGTGCCGACCTGCTCGGGTCCACCCACAAGGTGGGGATCATCGCCGGCGACCGCGCCTCGGACCAGCTGGCCCTGAAGCAGTATCTGCTTCCCGACCTCACGCGGGCCGGCGTTACCCCGGTGGTCAAGACCATCGCCTCGGATCCCACCGATTCGGCCACGACCAACAGCCAGGCCCCCCTGGTGGTCCAGCAGCTGCGCAGCGCCGGAGTGACCTCGGTGATCCCCCTGATCCCGTTCAACGTCTTCTATCCCGTGCTCCAGGCCGAGACCAACCAGAGCTACTACCCAAAGCTGCTCCTCAGCGACTACGAGTCGAGCATCGAGGCCGCTCTCGGCCTGATCCCCATCCCCTACGAGAAGGCGCTCGACGGTCAGGAGGGCCTCACCACCGAGACGCTCGGCGGCAGCACCAAGCCGTCCAACTACACGGGCCCGCTGGGCTACGACGCCGGGGTCCGCAACTGCTGGACACCGTGGCACAAGGCCTACCCCCAGATCCCACCGGGCAACACCAACGACTACCTCGAACAGCAAGGGCCGGTGGTGGGCTGGTGCCAGGCCATCACGCTGTTCGCCCAGGCGGCCCGGTCGGCCGGCACGAACCTCGACCGGCGCACCTTTGTCACCGCCCTGTCGAAGATCAAGAACTTCCCCGGCACCTACACGCCGGTGTTGAGCTTCGCCCCCACCAAGCGCTACGGCCCCTCGCTCTACAAGATCGTGAAGCTGCACAACAACGTCCCGCCGTCCTCCCAGTGCCAGCTGACCTCTCAGGGCAAGACCCAGGGGACCTGCTGGGTGACCGTGCAGCCCTTCACGCCCCTGCCCACCGGCTGACCCCGGCACACACCTCGCCACCATGTCCTCCGTCGAGATCCGGTTCACCATCGACGACCCCGCTGGGGCGGACCGCATCGTCGACGCCCTGTTGTCCGAGCGGCTGGTGGCCTGCGGGCAGCGGCTCGGGCCGGTGGTCAGCCGCTACTGGTGGCAAGGGGCGCGCCACGAGGCCGAGGAGTGGCTGGTGCTGCTCAAGACCCGGACCGGGCTCACCTCCTCGGTCATCGACGCAGTCGTCGCCCTGCATCCCTACGACACGCCCGAAGTGGTGGCCGTCGCCATCGCCGAGGGGTCGCCGGGCTACCTCGGCTGGATCGAGGACGTCACGGGAGGGACTGGCGAGCGAGGCCGCTGACCCGACTGCCGGTCACCGGGACGGTCGGCGGGCGTGGGCATCGAGCAGCAGGGCCACCGCCGCCGTGAGCCGCTCCGCGGTGGGGAGGTGGAGCGCCTCATCGGGCCCATGGGCGTTGGACCCGGGGCCGAGCACGCCGGCCGCCAGGATCTGGGCCTCGGGGAACTGGGCCGCCAGCCATCCCATGAAGGGGATGGTGCCCCCCTCGCCCAGCTGACCCGACGGTCGACCGAAGCTGGCCTGTGAGGCCTCGTCGAGGGCGGTCGCCAACCAGGGGGGGAACGGTCGGCCGCCGCCCAGCCTCCGGCGGACTGGCCCGACGACCACTCCACCTGGGCCCCGTTGGGGGGATCGTCAGTGAATGCCGCCTCGACGGCCGAAGCGGCGGCGTCGGCATCGGCCGTGGGGGGCAGGCGGATGGCCAGCTTGAGGGAGGTGGAGGGCCGGAGGACCGCGCCGGCCCCGGCCGACGGGGGCAGCCCGTCGGCTCCGACGACCGCCACCGCGCCCGACCACGCCGTGCGCATGACCCGCTCCGTCGGATCCGCGCCCTCGAGGACCAGCCCGTCGACCACCGGGAAGGCCCCGTCGATGCCGGACGCCCCGACCACCTCGGCCGTGGCGGCGGCCGCGGCCCGCGCCCAGCCCGGGGGGTCGACCCGGAGCTCGGGGAGCACCAGGTCGCCGGTCAGCGGATCCTCGATCCGGTCGAGCAGGAGCCGGGCGAGGCGGAACGACGACGGGACCACCGCACCGGCCGATCCGCTGTGCACCCCTTGTTCCAGGACCCGGACCGTGAGGGTGCCCACGATGGCGCCCCGCAGCGACGTGGTGATCCACAGCCGGTCGTAGGTGGGACTCCCCGAGTCGAGGGCGATCACCAGATCGGGCACCCCGATACGGTCGGCCAGCTGGGCCAGCACCTCGGGGAGGTGCGGGCTGCCGCTCTCCTCGGAGCCCTCGGCGATGATGATGCACCGGCCGTGCCGGCCCCCGGCGGCCTGGAGCGCCTCGATGGCCACCAGGGCCGAGGCCAGCGCATAGCCGTCGTCGGCCACGCCCCGGGCGTAGAGCCGGTCGCCCTCGAGTACCGGGGTGTACGGCCCCCGGCCGTCGGTCCATCCGTCAACGGGGGGCTGCTTGTCGTAGTGGCTGTAGACCAGGACCGTGCCCGTGCAGTCCGGGTCGCTCGGCGGCACCTCCACGACCACGGTCGGGGTGAGCCCGTCGATGCGCACGATGTCGACGTCGGCGCCCGGCACGTTGTGTCGGGTGGCCCACGATGAGATGAGGGTGGCCGCCTCGTCCATGTGGCCGGCTGTCGCCCACCCCTCGTCGTAGGCCGGCGACAGGTTGGGGATCCGGGCGTAGGTCTCGAGCAGCGGCAGGACCTCTGGGCGCCAGCGGTCCAGCACCTCGGTGACGATGCGGTCAGCCAGGGCGTCTTCGGTCATGGCCGGAGCTTACGGCTCGATCCTCCGGCACTCGCCGACGCCGGACCCGGCGCCACCGGGGCTCGCTCAGGCGAAGATCTTTGTCCAGCCCTCCCCGACGGGTGCCATGAACACCGTGGTCAGCCGCATCGACCGGTGGAGCCAGGCGCCGTCGACGAGTCGGTACTCGTCGTCCTCGTACCCGCACATCCAATACGACGTCCCGTCGGGGCGCCGACAGGGGCTGAGCAGGTCCCACCGGGCCGACGCCCGGTCCCCGTCGACCTCGATCCGGGGCTTGACGAAGAGGTGGCGGGAGAAGTCGAGGGTGGGGGCACCGAGCCGTTGTGCGATGGCCGCCCTGCCGGTGGCCACGCCCAGCCCCGGCCCGCCGTCCCAGGTCCCGTCCTCGGTGAACAGGTCGGCCGCCTCCCGAGCCACTCGGTCCAGGGTGACCGGGTCGACGACCCGTCCGCCCACGAAGCGCCCGTCGACCAGCTCTGCGTACCGGGCCTTGAGCGACTGGACGGCAAGGACGGACTCCGCAGCCTCCACCCGGCGACGCAGGGCCGCCACCTCGTTGGCCAGCTCCTCGATGGTGGTCATGGTGCCTCCTTCTGCCTCCCGACGACCCCCAGTATGGGCGCCTGGGCCGACGGGGACCGGTTGGCCGGGGCCGGGCGGCGATGTCCGGTCACTGCCACCCGGTCGTACACTTCGACCATGTACTTCGGACACGCATCCTGGGTTCCCGTGGTGGTGCTCGGTGGCGTCTTCGTGGTGCGGGCCCTGTCCTCCCCGCGTCGCGGCGGCGCACGTGGCGGGCCGCCGGGCCGTCGCTCGTTCACCGACGCCGACCGGCCGGTGCCGCCCCCGCCGGGCGCGGCTCCCTCCCAGGACCCGTCGGCGGGAGGAACGACCGGCACCGCTCCGGGATGGTTCCGTGACCCGTTCTTCACCCACGAGTACCGGTACTGGTCGGGCAGCGAGTGGTCCGAGCACGTGACCGACGACGGAACGCCGGGCAGCGACCCACCGCCAGCGACCTCGCAGGGACACTCGAGGCCGGAGTAGGCCCGCAGGCGTACCGTCCCGGTACCATCGGGACGGTACCGAGGAAGTGGGGAGCCGATGGCTGACGGCGAGGGACTGAAGATCTGCCTGATCGGGGCCGGGGGCATGTCCTTCGGCCCGGTGATGGTGCTCGACGCCGTCAACACGCGGCGGATCCGCGGGGCCACGCTGATGCTCCACGACGTCAGCCCCGAACGGTTGGCGGTGGCCGAGAAGTTCGCCACCCGCGTCAACCGGGCCAACGGCAGCCCCATCACCATCGAGGCCTCCACCGACCCGGCCGAGGCCATGAGCGGTGCCGACTTCTGTCTGGCCAGTGCCGAGATCGGGCGCTGGCCGCACTGGATCGAGGACTACGAGGTCCCGGTCCGGTACGGGTCGAGTCAGATCACCGGCGAGAACGGCGGCCCGGGCGCGGTCTTCCACTCGCTGCGATCCATCAAGACCATGCTCGGGATCTGCGACGACATCCAGCGCTACTGCCCCGACACCTTCCTCATCAACCTGACCAATCCGCTCAGCCGGGTGACCCTGGCCATCAACACCGCCACCCCGATCCGGAACGTCAGCCTGTGCCACGAGTTCGCCGGCGGGCTCGGCCCGGATCGCCGGGCTCCTCCGGGTCCCCAAGAAGAAGATCGCCGCCACCGCCTCGGGCATCAACCACTTCACCTTCTTCACCGAGATCCACCGGACCGACACCGGTGAGGATCTCTACCCGCGCCTGGTCCGCCTGTGGCAGCGCCGCTACTTCGACTACCCGCCGCCGGTGACCGCCGCGGCCCGCCAGCTGATGAAGGTGCCCTGGGTCCAGCAGGCCGCCGAGCAGATGTATGCACCGCTGGTGGCCCACATGTTCCGGGAGTACGGGCTGCTCCCGTGCTCGGTGGACAGCCACATCGGCGAGTACGTGCCGTTCGCCCGCGAGGTGGCCGGGTGGCACCCGGTGCCTGTCTACTTCCACCAGGGGGTGGGTGCCCAGATGGAGCGCCTGGTCATCCGGTACGGCGACGGCCGGTCCCACGTGCCGATGCACCGCGCCGGCCGGTCGGCCGAGGAGGTGTTCCCCATCATCGGCGCCATGTGGACCGATCACCACCGCCCGCTCAACGCGGTGAACGTCCCCAACCACGGACACGTGCCCAATCTGCCCGAGGGGGCCATCGTCGAGGTGCCGGCCACCGTGGATGCCGCCGGGGTTGCCCCCCGGTCGGTCGAACCGATCATCGAGCCGCTGGCCGAGTTCATGCGGACCCAGATCGAGCTGCAGGACCTGGTGGTGAAGTCGGCCCTCACCGGCGACCCCGCACCGGCGTTCGAGGCCCTGCGGAGGGACCCGTTGTCGCCGCCCGACGAGGCCTCGTGCCGGAAGATGTTCGACGAGCTGCTCGTGCTCCAGGCCGACGCCCTGCCCTTCTGACCGGGCCCGTCGCCAGCCAGACCTGCCCTACCATGAGCGCCGTGCCATCTGATGTGATGACCGCGGCCATCTATGTGGGCGATGGCCGGATCGAGGTCGACGAGGTGCCGGTGCCCGAGCCGGCCGGTGGTGAGGTGCTGATCGAAGTGGCCGAGTGCGGGATCTGCGGCTCTGACCTCCACCTGGTCCTCGAGCGGTATGCCCGGCCCGGGGCCATCCTCGGGCACGAGTGGTCCGGGACGGTGGTGAGCCCGGACCGATCGGGTCGTGGCTGGGCCGAGGGGGACCGCGTGGTCTTCAGCCCCACCCCCGGATGTGGAACCTGTCGGCCCTGTCGGCGGGGACGACCGTCGGTGTGCCGGCAGCGTCCCCCGTCGGACATGCGTGACATGCGCGGCGCCTTCGCCCAGTACGTGGCGGTCTCCTCGGACAACCTGGCCCGGATCCCCGACGGCCTGGCCACCCGGCCGGCCGCACTGGCCGAACCGACGGCCATCGCCCTCCACGCCGTCGAACTGTCCGGGGTCCGGCCCGACGACCGGGTCCTGGTGACCGGGGCGGGACCGGTCGGCCTCCTCATCATCGGCGTGCTGGTGGCCCGGGGCGTGGGTGACATCACGGTCAGCGAACCGGTGGAGCTGAAGCGGCGGCGGGCGGTGGAGGTGGGCGCTGTGCGAGCCGTGTCGCCGGACGAGCTCGAACCACCCGCCATGGGAGGCATCGCCTCGGGCGCCTTCGGTGTGGCGTTCGAGTGCTCCGGGCGGGCCGATGCCGGCGAGGCTGCCCTCGGGCAGCTGGATGCCGCCGGGGTCCTGGTGTTCGTCGGCACCGGGGCCCAACCGACGCGGGTGAACCACAACCGGATGATCGTGCTGGAGCTCGAGGCCATCGGCGCCTACAACTACAGCGACGGGGGGTTCGGGCCGGCCCTCGACCTGCTGGGGGACGGGGCCCTGCCCCTCGACCTGCTCATCGAGGAGGATGACGTGACGCTCGACGGCGTCATGGAGGCCATGGGCCGCATGGCCCGTGGGGAGCTACCGGCCAAGGTGCTGGTGAGACCGGAGGTGCCATGACCGACCAGACGACCGTGCGGCCCGTGATCAACCACGTGGCCATCAGTGTGGATGCCGCCGTGCTCGACGAGGCCGGCCGGTCCTCCCTGGTGGACTTCTTCGGCGAGGTGTTCGGCTGGGTCGAGGGGGACAACAGCACCGAGCAGGGCAACCCGCTCATCCTCTACACCGGTGAGCTCCGCCAGTACCTCTATCTGCTGCCGGCCTCCGAGGAGTACCTGCGTGCCCCCCGGCTCGACCATTTCGGCCTCGAGATCGCCTCGCGCCGGGAGTTGGTCGACATCGTGGAGCGGGCCCGGGCCTACCAGGCCATCGACGACCGGGTCACCATCATCGAGGTCGACGAGATGGTGACCCACGGGACGGCATCGGACTTCACCCTGACCCACGCCTATGTCGGGTTCCTGATCCCCCTGCTGATCGAATTGCAGCACCTGGACGAGCGGTCGACCGCCTGATCCGTGCTCGACAGGGGTCGACGTCGCGTGGTCGGCACCGGACGCACCGTCCTGGCCCCTGCTAGTGATGGGGCTCGGTAGGCCGGGCGGTGCCGACGGGACACGTGTCTGGAAGACTGCCAGCCGTGCCCGACAACGCCGATCCCGAGGTCGAGACGGCCCGTTCGTTCGATCTGCTGCTCGGATCCGACGACCTCCCCGGTGCCGACTGGCAGGTCGTCGAGGAGCGGTCGTGGCCCACCGGTGGGTTGGACACCGAGAGCGAGAAGAGCCGACGGGCCGTCGCTGTCGGGTGCATCACGGCCTGGCGGAAGCTCGGGCAGCCACAATCCCCCGACGTCGTCTGGGTCGAGGTGGTGCCCTACGCCTCCACCGAGGACGCGGCGTTGTCGCTGACCCAGATCCCCCGGTTCTTCACCGGCCCGTCCCAGCCCGACGAGACCGTGATGGCCGGACAGGTCGTCGACGACCGGTCGCTGCCCGGGGTGACCCGGACCTGGCTGTACGAGAAGGCCTCGACCGGGCCCGGTGGCGACATCGTGTCCCGGTACGTCGCCGGCGTGGTGGGGCGGGGCCTCGTGATCACCTGTTTCGTGGGCAACGGGGAGCGCTGGCCGTGGGACGAGGTGATCGGTCTGGCCGTCCGCCAGGCCGACCGGGTCCGTCGGGGCCTCGACGGCGGACGGGCAGCCTGACCCGACTCTAGAGAACCCGGGTTCTCCACCAGGGTGCTCCTGCGGGCCGTGCCTGGCTCGTGCCGGTGACAACCCCTGTTCAAGTAGTGCGCTGATGGTGTCGATGGCCAAGGTGGCGAATCCCCATGACCTCAGTGACCCCCCTCCCGCCCCCGGCCGACACCGTCGAGCCCGAACGGCCCCACCCGGCCGTGGGGACAACTGCCGCGCCGCCGCCGCGCCGCCGCCACTCCTTGATGAGCCCCACGGCGCTGGCCTACCTGATGGGACCGATCGCCCTGGTGGCCATCCTCCTCCTCATGCGGTTCGACGACGTGGCCCAGGAGCCGGTATGGGTGTGGATCGCGGTGTTCATCGCCACCCCGGCCCTCAGCCTGACCGCCGACCGCTACTACGGCCTGCACCCGAGCCGGGTGAGCCTCCATGTCCGGGTGGCCTCGCAGGCCGCCGGCCTCACCGTGGTCATCTACCTCACGGGATGGGGCCCGGTGCTGACCGGCGCCTTCGCCTTCTTGGCCCTCGAGAACGTGGCCCACGGGGGCTCCCGGGTCTGGCGGATCACCGCCCTGTGGAGCCTCATCGCCATCATGGTCGGCCAGATCGCCGTCACCGAGGGGTGGGCGCCGTCCTACCTGTCGGCGCCGCGGGCGAACGCCCTGGCCGTCATGGGCGCCTTCGTGCTGGTGTTCATCATCGGCATGGCCGGAGCCACCACGGCGCAGAAAGAGGACGCCGAGGCGTCGATGCGGCTCAGCGAGGACCGGTTCCGGTCATTGATCCAGAACTCATCGGACGCCACCATGGTCATGGACCAGGCCGGGGTGTGCACCTACGTCAGCCCGGCCATCACCGAGCTCATCGGCCTCGGCGCCGACGAGCTCATCGGAAGGCCGGCCACCGACTTCGTCCATCCTGACGACCGCGACCGGGTGCGGGACCGGTTGGGCCTCCATCTCAAGCCGAGCCACGGCACGACCCTGGTCCAGTTCCGGATGGGCCGCGAGGACATCCAGTGGCGGGACGTCGAGGCCGTGGTCACCAATCAGCTCGACCGGCCCTCGGTGGCGGGCTACGTGGCCAACGTCCGCGACATCACCGAGCGCAAGGAGTTCGAGGCCCTCCTGGCCCACCGGGCCCTCCACGACCCCCTGACCGGGCTGGCCAACCGCCAGCTCATCCTGGACCGGGCCGAACAGATGCTGTCCCGTGTCCGGCGGACCTTCGACCCGGTGGCCGCCTACTTCATCGACCTCGACAACTTCAAGGACGCCAACGACTCCCTCGGCCACGACGCCGGCGACAAGCTCCTCCAGGCGGTGGCGGCCCGGTTCACCGCCATGCTGCGGGCCAGCGACACCGTGGGCCGACTGGGTGGCGACGAGTTCGTCATCCTGGTCGAGGGCGTCACGCTGACCGCCGGGCCGGCCCTGGTGGCCGAGCGCATCCGCGAGGTGCTCCGTGAGCCCTTCCGCATCGAGGGCTACGACGCCCTGCCGATCTCGGTGACCGCCAGTGTGGGCATCGCCACCGGCGACCGGGCCACCGCCCAGGAGCTCCTGCGGGACGCCGACATCGCGCTGTACCGGGCCAAGGCCACCGGCCGGAACAAGTACGTGGTGTTCGAGCCGGCCATGCAGTCGGCCGTGGTCGACCGGCTCGAACTGCGCTCCGACCTCGACGCCGCCCTGTCCCGGGGCCAGTACTTCCTGCTCTACCAGCCCATCTTCGACCTCGACGGGCTGGCTGTCCGGGGCGTGGAGGCGCTGATCCGGTGGCGTCACCCCCAGCGCGGGGTCATCCCGCCCGACGATTTCATCCCCCTGCTGGAAGACAGTGGCGCCATCATCGAGGTGGGACGGTGGGTGCTGTCGAAGGCCTGTGCCGAGGCGTCGACCTGGCACCGGCGGGGCCATCAGGTCACCGTGTCGGTGAACGTGTCCATGCGGCAGCTCGAGTCCGACCGGCTGGTGGCCGACGTCCTGGCCGCACTGGCCGAGGCCGACCTCGAGCCGGCGTGGCTGACCCTCGAGATCACCGAGTCGGCCCTCATGCGCGACGCCCGCGTCACCGTCGACCGGCTGAAGGAGCTGAAGGGCATCGGCGTGAACATCGCCATCGACGACTTCGGCACCGGCTACTCCTCGATGGCCTACCTGCGCCAGTTCCCGGTGGACGTCTTGAAGATCGACCGCTCGTTCGTGGCGGACATGAGCGAGTCGCCCGACGCCCAGGCCCTCATCCACACCCTGGTGGAGCTGGGTCGGACCCTGGGGCTGGTGACCCTGGCCGAAGGGATCGAAGCCGAGTCCCAGCTCGAGGTACTGCGCCGCGAGCGGTGTGACGTCGGACAGGGGTACATGTTCTCCCGCCCGGTGTCGCCCCGGGCCATCGACCGGCTCTTGGACCAGCCGGTGCCGGCCGTGGTGTTGGCCCAGGAGCCGAGCCAGGCCTAGCCGGTCGGTCGGTCGGTCGGTCGATTGGCGGCTAGCGGATGACCAGGGCGAGGACCAGGCCCACCGGCGCCAGCACCCACCCCCAGCGGGCGGCCACGACGACCACGCCAGAGCGGTACCCGTAGAGCACGGCCTGCTGGGGCGGGTTGAACGCCGGGGGCCCGAAGGCCGACAGCACGGCGACCACCTCCACTGCCACCGAGTGGACCACCACGGCCACCACCACCAAGAACACCACCCGGACGGCGGTGAGGAACACCCAGCGCGACAGGTCCGGGCCGGTGTGGTCCACCGAGGCGTTGTGCGGGTGGAACACCGAGCCCACCCAGAGCGCAGCGCCGACGAAGGCCAGCAGCGGACCGGCCACGGTCAGGACCCAGTGGGACGCGGCGGGGGCCGGGCCCGTCAGGTGCAGGGCCAGGCCGACGGCCACCGCCACCAGCATCGACTGGTCGACCCACGTGGTCGACCGGCGCTGGGGGATCGGTGCGTCGCGTCGCATGACGTGGATGCTGGCGGCATTGGAGATGGCGTAGGCGGCGTTGGTCAACGCCGAGATGACGCTCCCGGCCGGCCCGATCAGGGCCCCGGCCAGCGGCTGGACCCAGAAGGCGCCGTTGGGAAAGGCCGCCCACCCTTCGAGTGCGGCCATCCCCTGGCTGCGCCGGCCCCGGACGAGGAGGGCGGCGAGGAGCAGGAGCCAGCCCACGACGGAGAGGATCAGAGGGTCGAGGATCTGGCGGGGCGCGGTGAGCCGCCAGGCCGAGAACAGCCCGAGCAGGGCGGCGGTGGCCACCAGCTGGGCCCGCAGGTAGACGGGCCAGGCCTGGCGCAGCCGGGGTCCCGACCGGTGGACGATCAGCCCCATCAGCGCACCGACCCCGTAGGCGGCGAAGGTGATCGCCAGGCTCATCGGGGCGGGGAGTGGTGACGGGCGGGCTGTGGGGCGGGGTGCCGGGTCAGGACATCGACTCGTCGAGATCACCGAGGGACCGGATGAGCTCGAGGTTGGCGGAGTAGTCGACCGGACAGGCGATGACCGACACGGTGTCGGCCGCCAGCGCGGTGGTCAGGGTGGGCAGCAGCTCGCCGGCCGAGGTGATCCGGTAGCCGACGGCCCCGAAGCTCTCGGCGTAGGCCACGAAATCGGGGTTGGCGAACTCGGTGTCGATGTCGTGGCCCAGCTCCAGGTCCATCTTCCAGCTGATGAGGCCGTAGGCGTCGTCCACCCAGATGAGAATGACCATGGCGATCCCCTCGCGGAGGGCGGTCTCGATCTCCTGGGAGTTCATGAGGAAGGCCCCGTCGCCGGTGGCCACGAGTACCCGGGCCCGGGGTACGGCGATCTTGGCGCCGATGGCGCCCGGCACCGTCCAGGCCATGGTGGACAGCCCGTTGGACACGAGGCAGGTGTTGGGCGCGTAGGTGGGGTAGAGGCGGGCCATCCACATCTTGAGGGCCCCGGTGTCGACCAGCACGATGTCGTCACGGCCGAGGGCCTTGCGGGTGTCGGCCACCAGTCGCGCCGGGGACAGGGGGAACCGGTCGTCGGCACCGCCCCGTCGGAGCTCGTCGGCGAGCAGTCCGCGGATGCGTTGGTCGGTGGCCCGGGCCTCGAAGGGGGTCCCCACCTCGTCGGCCAGGACCCGGAGGGTTCGACTGATGTCGGCCTGGAGGCCCACCGCCACGGTGTAGTTGCGGTCCACCTCGGCGGGGAACCGGTGGATGTGGATGATCTGCTTGTCTCCATTGGGATTGATGCGCACCGGATCGAACTCCTGGAGCTCGTAGCCCACGGCGACGAGCACGTCGGCCTGGTCGAACCCGAAGTTGACGTAGTCGTGGCGCATGAACCCGACGGTCCCGAGTGCCTGGGGATGGTCGTCGGGCAGGATCCCCTTCCCGTGGAAGGTGGTCACGACCGGCAGCTCCAGCCGCTCGGCGAACTCGCGCAGGGCCGGGCCGGCCTCGGCTCTGGTGGCCCCGTGACCGGCCAGCACGATGGGGTTGCGCGCTCCCCGGAGCACGGCGACGGCCCGCGCCACCTGCTCGGAGGAGGGCTCATCGGGACGGGGGATGCTCACCGGGAGGGGACGCGCCTCGGGTGGCGCGGGCGACTTCTCCACGTCTTCGGGCACGGCGAGGTAGACCGACCCCGGTCGCTCGGTCCGGGCCAGCTTGAAGGCCTTGCGCACCATCTCGGGGACGGCGGCCGGAGTGGCCACTAGCGCGGACCACTTGGTCACCGGGGCGAACATCGAGACCAGATCCACTCCCTGGTGGGACTCCTTGAAGCTGCGGGACATCCCCACCTGGGCCGACAGGGCCACCAGCGGCGTGGAGTTGGTGGTGGCGTCGGCCGTGCCGAGCAGCAGGTTGATGGCCCCGGGGCCGAGCGTCGCCGAGCACACGCCCGGCCTCCCGGTGAGACGGCCGTAGGTCTCGGCCATGAACGACGCGCCCTGCTCGTGACGCACCAGCACGTAGCGGATGGACGAGCGGGACAGGGCCTCGACCAGGTGGATGTTCTCCTCGCCGGGAATGCCGAAGACGTGGGTCACCCCCTCGTTCTCCAGACACTCGACCAGTAGCTGGGCCGCTGTCAGGGAATCGCTCACGGCCTCGATCCTAGGAGAGACCCTCGGATTCGGAGGAGGGCCCGGCCCGCCCGCTCAGCCCGGTCCGCCGCCGGGTGCGGCTGGCAGTTGGGCGTCGATCTCCTTCAGGTCGAAGTAGTCGCGCCACCGGGTCACGAGCCCGTCGCCGTCGACGTCGACCACCGTGCTGCCGTGGATCTCGATGGGGATGGTGCCGCCCAGGGTCCCCCGCCCGATCCACTCGAAGGCACCGCCGGTTGCGTCCCCGTGCACCGAGAGGATCTCCTGGCGCCAGTCAGGGAAGGACGCCTTGGTCATCTCCTCGATGGCGGCCAGATCGGCGGTGGGGGTGTTCACCGGGTCACTGAAGAGTGCCCCGGGGGCGAAGAACGACGGGAAGTCGCCCTCGGGCCCGAGGGCGACTTCGAGACGCTCGGCCCATGACGACCAGTCCATGCGCCAACGCTACCCGCCGGTCCGCCGCGGCGCCGGGGCCGGGCGGTCGGGTCACCGCCCGTTGTAGCCTGCGCTCATCGATGGGGAGCCGGGGGAGGCGAGTTCGATGGCAGATCGGCGAGATGAGGGGCTCGGTACTCCGAGGCCCTATGTGGTGGTGTCAGCCGACGCCCATGCCGCACCCGATGACCTCGACCAGTTCCTCTCCTACGTTGATCCGGCCCACCGCGAGGCGGTGGCCGCGTTCGGCGACCTGTCCTCGGTGGCCATCCCGATGTTCGGTGGCATCGACCCGGGGACCAGCGACGAGCCTGATGCGGTCCGAGCGGTCGCCGAGCGGCGGCTGGCCGGCATGGGGGTCGACACGGCGGCTGCCGCCGAGTGGCTGTCGGCCTACAGCAGCGACTGGGTCTTCGCCTCGGACGCGGACGGGCGACGGCTGGCCGTGCTCGAGGAACAGGGCATCCACGCCGAGGTGACCTTCCCGGGCCCGGTGCTCACCGGTGGGCTGTCTCCCGCCATGTACCTGGGCGGCCACACGACCAAGGGCCTCGAGGTGGTGTGGCCCGCGCTCCACGCCTACAACCGGTGGCTGGCGGAGTTCTGTGCCGCGGCCCCGGGCCGCCGGGCCGGTGTCCTCCCCCTCGACCTGCACGACATGGACCGCGCGGTCGAGGAGATCGCCTGGGGCCGCGAGGCCGGCCTCTTCGGCGGGATCATGCTGCCGGCCATGTCGGTGCGGGGCGGTCTGCCCGGCTACGCCGACGAGTATTACGAGCCCCTGTGGAGCGCGTGCGAGGACTACGGCATGGTGGTCAACCTGCACACCGGTGCGTCGGGGACGGCGACGGACGCCAAGCAGCTCTACGACCAGCGGCACGGTGGGTTCCTCGGCCTCTACGAGGTGTTCGTGTTCACCCGGCGTCCCCTGTGGTTCCTGATCTTCGGCGGGGTCTTCGACCGCCACCCCGGGCTGAAGGTGGCCGTGACGGAGAACGGGGTGCAGTGGCTCCCGTCGCTCGTCCGGGACATGGAGTCGTTCTTCGACACCCACGGCGGAGCCCCGGTGCGCTCCTACCTCCAGCACCGGCCCGGCGAGTATGTGGACCGCCACGTGCACCTGGGCGGTTCGCTGATGAAGCGGTACGAGGCCGAGATGCGCGACGAGATCGGGGTCGACCGGCTCATGTGGGGAGCCGACTACCCCCACCTCGAAGGAGCCGCCCCCGTGCACCGCCAGGTGCTGGCCCACGTGTTCGGCGGTATGCCCGAGGCCGACCTCCGGCGGATCCTCGGCCTCAACGCGGTCGAGCTGTTCGGCTTCGACGGCGCCCAGCTGGCCGAGGTGGCCGAGCGGGTGGGACCTACCGTTGCCGACCTCGCCACCTCGCTCCCGCTGGGGGACATCCCCCAGACCTTCAGCTGGAGCCTGGCCCGGCCGGTTCCGCTGGTGGCATCGGGCGCTGCCCGGGCCTGAGCGCGGTCACAGACGGCGGGGTCCTGCGCCCTCGGCGGCCAGCACGTCGTTGGGGTTGGCCAGACGGCACCGGTCGATCGAGAGGCACCCGCACCCGATGCACTCGGTGAGCTGATCCCGTAGCCGCTCCAGCTGGTCGATGCGCTGGTCCAGGTCGTGCTGCCAGGCCAGTGAGACACGTGACCAGTCGCGGCGGGTGGGCGCCCGGCCCAGACCGGCCAGGGCCGTCCGGATGGTGCGGAGCGGGATGCCCACCCGCTGGGAGGCGCGGATGAAGGCCACCCGACGCAGCACGTCACGACGGTAGCGACGCTGGTTGCCGGCGGTCCGCCGACTGTCGATCAGGCCTTCGGCCTCGTAGAAGTGGAGCGCGGAGACCGGCACGCCGCTGCGGGCCGACAGTTGGCCGACCGTCAGCTCCGTGGCACCGGTGGGGGGGATCGCGCTCATAGGGCTTGACCTCAACATTACTTGAGGTTTTAGCGTGTGTGCCATGACCACCGTGAGCAATACCACCGAAGCCCTCGACGACGCCCTCGACCGGATGGCGCGCCTCGACTTCGAGCTGGCCAACGGGTTCGTGAACCACGGGCCCATGGCGTGTGAGGCCCTGGCAACGCTGGGGTGCAACGACCACATCGCCGGGTGGGCGAACTGGTTCGTGGAGCACGTGGACCGTGGTCCGGACCCCGTCCATCCGTCTCGGGGCGGGGAGGACCGGTGGACCGACGCCCTCGGCGACTACGCCAGGCTGCCGGAGTGGATCGGCTACTTCCAACACGCACTGGCCACTGACGGGTGGCCGGCGGTGGTGGAGCGTTGGGTCCCCTTGCTGATGCCGGCGCTGTCCACCGCGCTGTTCCACGGCGCCATCCGGACCGCCCACGCCGTGCGGGCGATCACCGTGGTCGAGAACCGGCCTCGGCGTGAGGAACTGGCCCGGTCGCTCGGGTACTGGGCCGCCCGCTACCGACCCGGGGCCAGCCCCGCCGCACCGGTGGTCGTGGAGGACACCAGGGCGGCGGTGGCAGGAGAGGCCGCACGCGCTGCCCGCCACTATCTGGCCCGGCCCGGGATCGTCCACCTCCACGGGGTGACCGGCGCGATGGCCGTCGAGCTCCTGGTCGACCATCTGGCTCCGGCCGACGGCAACGCAGCCCTGGCCCAGGTCCGGGCCGACCACGGTGCGCTGTTCCGTGGCGAGCCGGAGGCGGCCACCACTGCCGCCACCACCTGGGATCCCGAGGTGGTCCGCCTGGCTGCCGCCAGCCGTGACGCCCACCAGGTCAAGCTGGTCGAGGCCTGCCGGCGGGCCCTGGCGGTGGCCGACGACCCGGCCTTTGCCGCCGCCGCGATCCGCACGACCCACCCGGGCTGAGCGGCACCCCGCAACCGTTTTTGACGATCCCCCGAATGGGGGTCAGGCGTCGTTACGCTGGACCCACATGTCCCCACACCGGAGTGTCGTTCGGCGGCTGGCGACACTGGGGCTCGGAGCCATCGTCCTCGGCGCGGTGGTGAGCGTCGGGATGATGGTGACGGCCCAGTCGGCCCCGTTGTCCGGGTGGAACATCGTGCCGAGCGCCAACACCGGTGGCGACGCGAGCAATCTGCTGCTCGGGACCACCTGCACCAATGCCTGGGACTGCTGGGCGGTGGGCGGGATCATCGACAACCTGAACAACGGCCAGCCCGAGGCCATGGTCGAGCACTGGAACGGGACGGCCTGGTCCATCGACCCCAGTGCAACGCCTCCCGGCAGCCAGGTGTCCCTGTTGTGGGGGACCGCCTGCACGTCCAGCTCGGACTGCTGGGCCGTCGGCGGCCAGATGAATCCCAACGACCCGGGCCCCATCACCATGGCCGAGCACTGGAACGGCTCCACCTGGTCGGTGGTCCCGACACCTCCCACCCCGGGTCTCCTGTTCTCGGTCACCTGCACCGCCTCGACCAACTGCTGGGCCGCGGGAACGACCCAGACCAACACCTCCAACAGCACGCCGCTGAACGGGTTCATCGACCATTGGGACGGCTCCTCGTGGACCACCGTTCCCACCCAGCCCTCGGGTCAGACCTTCGACCAGTTCAACTCGGTGACCTGCACCACGGCGGCGAACTGCTGGGCGGTGGGATTCGCCGGACCCAACACCCTGGTGAACGGGTTCCTCCCCAACGTGGCGCCCAGCGTCGTCGGGGCGTCCGCCTTCATCGAGCACTGGGACGGCACGGCCTGGACCATGGTGGCCACCCCGGGGGCCACCGCCCCCTCGGGCGCCTATCTGTCCGCGGTCAGTTGCTCCGGGCCGACGGCCTGCTGGGCGGTCGGTGCGACCATGGATGCCAACGGGGATCCGACGACCACCCTGGTCGACCGGTGGGACGGTACCGCCTGGACGACCGTGCCCAGTGCCAACCCCACCACGCCCAACGACGTCCTGACCGCCGTCACCTGCCTCGACGCCACCGGATGCTGGGCCACCGGCGCCACCGGGGTGGCCAACGGGCAGAACCAGGGTTCGCCCAACCCGTTCATGGAGTCGTGGGACGGCACCGCCTGGACGATCGACCCGAGTCCCAATGTCACCTCGTTCGGCTATCTCGACGGTGTGGCGTGCGTGGCCGGCGCCCAGTGTTTCGCCAGCGGCTTCGCCGCCACCAACACCAACGACTTCGTCCTCCAGACGCTGGTCGAGCGGGCCGTGCTCCCGACGGCGGGCAACCAGGGATTCTGGACGACGGCCAGCGACGGCGGCATCTTCACCTTCGGCGACGCCCGGTTCTTCGGCTCGACCGGGGGCCGGCACCTCAATGCCCCCATCGTGGGGATGGCCGCCACCCCTGACGCCGGGGGCTACTGGACGACGGCCAGCGACGGCGGCATCTTCAGCTTTGGCGATGCCCGGTTCCACGGCTCGACCGGCGCCGAACACCTCAACGCCCCCATCGTGGGAATGGCCGCCACTCCCGACGGGGGCGGTTACTGGCTGGTGGCCCGTGACGGTGGCATCTTCACCTTCGGCGACGCCCGGTTCCACGGCTCGACCGGGGGCCGTCACCTCAACGCCCCCATCGTGGGGATGGCCGCCACACCCGACGGGGGCGGTTACTGGCTGGTGGCCGGCGACGGCGGCATCTTCACCTTCGGCGACGCCCGGTTCCACGGCTCGACCGGCGCTGTCCATCTCGACGCCCCCATCGTGGGGATGGCCGCCACCCCCGACGGTGGCGGCTACTGGCTGGTGGCCGGCGACGGCGGCATCTTCACCTTCGGCGATGCCGGCTACTTCGGTTCGGTACCCGGCCAGGGGATCGTGCACCACGTCCCGGTGGAGGGCATGGTCGCCACGCCGAGCGGCCTGGGCTACTGGCTGGTCGGCGCGGACGGTGCGGTCTACTCCTACGGCGATGCCGGCTTCCTCGGCTCGCTGGTGGGCTTCCGCCTGGCGGCACCGATCACCGGTGCCGCCATCAGCAACTAGGGGTACCCGTGGGGCGCCTGGTCACGCCTGGTCCTCGGCCTCCCGGACGATGACCACCGGGCAGTGCGCCTGGGTGGCGAGGTGCTGGCTGACCGACCCGATGAGCATGCCGGCGAACTCACCGTGGCCGCGGCTGGCCACCACCAACAGATCGGCGTGGCGGGAGGCCTCCATGAGCACCTCGGCAGGGTGACCCTCCACCACGTTGACGTCGATGGCCACGTCGGGGGCATTGCGCCGCAGCTCGTCGACGATGGGGTCGAGCATGGTCCGGGCGTCGGCCGCCGGGTCGTAGTCAGAGGGGATCGGGATGGCGACACCCCAGGACATCCCCCAGCTGCCCACGGCCTGCCAGGCGGTGATCACCTCGAGACGGCTCCCGGTGAGGCGGGCCTGCTCGGCCGCCCATCGGGCGGCGGCGTTGGAGGCCTCCGACCCGTCGACGCCGACGACGATCACCTGACTGCTCGCTGACTCGGACGGGGGCACGGGCGGGCTCCTCTCGATGACGGATGGGGCGCATCCCCGGGGCGGGGGGCCGTCCCCAGCGGGGACGGGCGATGCGACTCGGGCGGCCTGAGCCTACCGGCCGTCAGCAACCCACGACGGTGGCGCGGTCACCCGGCCTGGGCCTCCTCCACGGTGAGCTCCGCCGCCGGGTCGGCCTCGAGCCGGCTGTCGGGAATGGGGAGCCCACTGCGCACCGAGCGGCCGTAGGTCCCCTCGTCGAGGCGACGATCAGCGCGATCCAGCGCTTCGAGGCGAGCCGTCAGCCCGGCCGACACGGCGTCATCGCCCTCCTCAGCGGTCAGCCGCTGGGCCGGATCGGCGAGATCGCCATCGGCGTTGGCTTCGTCCCGGTCCTCCCGGCCGGCCTGGTCGGTGTCGTCGAGCAACGCCTGCACACGGTCCCGTTCCGCCTGTACGAGCGCCCGGGCGCGTCCTTCGTCCATGATTCCTCCTGAGGCCGGCGCCCGGACGTCTCGGTCGTCGAGGTCGGTCCGCACCGGCGCACCCAACGGTACCCGAGCCCGATCCTGTGGGCGTCGGTGGCCGCCGGTCCCGGCCACGCCTACCATCGCCCCCTATGTCGATGGGATGCCCGTTGCTCGATCAGTTGCCGACCCGATCACGGGACGAGGACGACACCCACATCTTCGAGGTCGACATCGTCGACGACATGCGGGGCCCCTCGGGCGCGGTCCACGGCGGCCTGATCGCGGCCGTCGTCGACCGGGCCGGCGCCTATGCCGCCCACCGGGCCAGCCAGCGAGCAGTCGCCACCTCGAGTGTGGCCCTCAGCTATCTCTCGGGGGCGACGGTGGGGCCGCTGCGGGCGCTCGCCACCCCGCTGCGGATCGGGGGGCGCCAGGGCGTGGTGGAGGTGCGGGTCCACGATGCCGGACGAGACGATGAGCTGGTGGCCACGGCGCTGCTCACGCTGAGCTTCCTGGCCGGCCGGGCCTGAGATGGGGGTGCGCTGATGGTGGCCATGCGGATCGGGGTGCTCACCGGAGGCGGCGACTGCCCGGGGTTGAATGCGGTGATCCGGGCGGTGGTGGTGGCCGGGTCGGTGCTCCACGGCGACCGCTCGGTGGGCTTCCTCGACGGATGGAACGGCGTGCTCCAGGCCAACGCCGTCGACCTCGAGGTCGAGCGGTGCCGCGGCATCCTGACCCAGGGTGGGACCATCCTCGGCACCTCCCGAACCAATCCCTTCGCCGACCCGGGTGGGCCCGACCGGGTGTTCGCCGCCCTCGGCTCCCTGGGCATCGACGCCCTGGTGGCCATCGGGGGTGACGACACGCTGGGTGCGGCCAACCGCCTGCACCAGCTGGGCCTGCCGGTCGTCGGCGTGCCCAAGACCATCGACAACGACCTGTCGGGGACCGAGGTCACCTTCGGCTTCGACACCGCCGTGCAGATCGCCACCGACGCCATCGACCGGCTGCAGACGACCGCCGAGTCCCACCACCGGGTCATGGTGTGCGAGGTGATGGGCCGCAACGTCGGGCACATCGCGGTCCACGCCGGCCTGGCCGGTGGCGCGGCGGAGATCCTCATCCCCGAGGTGCCCTTCTCGGTGGATGCCGTCTGCGAGCGGCTGGCGGCGCGCCACGAGGGTGGTCGGTTCTTCTCCACCGTGGTGGTCGCCGAGGGGGCCACCACCACCGAGCGGGTCGACGGCTGGCCCCAGGAGGCCGGGGACGCCGTCACCGACCAGTTCGGCCATGCCCGCCTCGGTGGTGTCGGTGCCTACCTGGCCGGTGAGATCGAGCGCCGGACAGGCTTCGAGTCCCGGGCCACCGTCCTCGGGCACATCCAGCGCGGCGGCACGCCCACCGCCTACGACCGGGTCCTGGCCACCCGGTTCGGGGCCGAGGCGCTCGCCGCGGTGCACGACGGGTCGTTCGGGACGATGGTGGCCCTCAACGCCGGCCAGATCGTCCGGATCCCGCTGTCAGAGGCCACCGGCACGCCCAAGACCGTGGATCCCGGCCTCTACCGTGGCGTGGCCGGGTCCTACCTGGGCTGAGCCACGCCGGCACCGTGGTTTGCCAGACCCGCCCGGGGGTACGGCCCTAAGCCGGGGTGGCCAAGAGCGTGGCGGTGTTCGTTGCGCTTGAGCGTGCAGGAAAACGGGGCTTCGTCAGGGTGCTTGCAACAATGCGATTTCCGATGCACATCGAGAGCGTCTCCCGCGCCAGGCACTTCGTCCGGTCGGTGCTCAGCGGGTTCCCGGCCGACACGGTCGATGTCGCCGAGCTCCTCACCAGCGAGTTGGCCACCAACGCCATCGTCCACGGCGGCACGGCGTTCGACGTCATGGTCAGCGAGGCCGAGGGCACGCTCCGGGTGGCCGTCACCGACCAGAGCCGGGACCAGCCGGTGCTGTTGGCTCCCCTCGAGTCCGACGTCCACGGGCGGGGCCTACTCATCCTCGACCAACTGGCCAAGCAGTGGGGAACAGCCGACAACCGCCCCGGCAAGACGGTGTGGTTCGATCTCGCCAGCGGGGCCTGAGGCCCACGGGCACGCGTTGGGGCGGGCTCAGTCCTCGGGGATCAGGGTGGTGATGCAGAACGGGTGGCCGGCCGGGTCGAGCAGCACCCGCCACAGGTCCGGGTTGGGCTGGGTGTCGGCCGTGCGGGCCCCGGCGGCCAGGGCACCGGCCTCGGCCTCTTCGAGGTCGTCGACGGCCAGCTCCAGGTGCAACTGCTTGGGCACCTCGTCCCCGGGCCAGTCGGGCGGCCGGTAGCCGTCGACCTTCTGCACGGTGAGGTAGACACCGGCCCCCTTCAGGGCCACGAAGGTGTCCGAGGTGAAGAACACCTCGAGGTCGAGCAGCCGGCGGTAGAACTCGGCGAGCTCGACCGGATCCGCTGCGTCCATGGACACTGCGGCGAGGCGGGCGACAGCGGTCACCGCGCCATCTAAGCCGGTCGCCGGGGTCGGGGCAACCAACGGGAACCGGGGACCGGTCGACGCCGCAGCCGGCCAGGAAGCACAATGAGAGCAATGGCCCCGTCACGCGGCATCCCCAAGGATCTGACCGTCATCGCCGTCCCGTTCTACTTCGGGGCCATGGCGGTGGAGTACGTCTGGCTGCGCCGCACCTCGCCGCGTCGGGGTCCAACCGCCGGCGACTACCAGCGCCGCGACACCGTGGCCAGCCTGGCCATGGGGCTCGGAAGCCTGCTGGCACCGATCGTGGCCCCCCGGGTGCTGGACCGCCTGACCCCGGGCCGGGGCCGGTTCGGCAAGGTGCTGGTGGGGGCGGCCGCCGGGGCGGCGGTGGTCACCACCGTGGCCGACCGGGTCGCCCGGCGCGCCGACGCCGCCGAGGCCCGAACCCCCGACGGGACGCCCCTACCGCGGGAGGACGGACCGGCCCGCCGGCTGGCCTCGGCCGGGGGTGTCACCACCATCGCCCTGGGCGGGGTGGCCCTGGCGACGGCCTGGGCGTCGGTCACCGCTCCCCAGCGCCTGTGGGCCCGCCGGGTGCTGCCCGACCTGGGCCGTGGCCCGCTGGCCCTGGCCGCGGCCATCGTCGGGTGGGACTTCATCTATTACTGGAACCACCGGTTCATGCACGAGTGCCGGGCCCTGTGGGCCGTGCACGTGGTCCACCACTCCAGCCAGCACTACAACCTGTCGACGGCCCTGCGCCAGCCGGTGGCCGACGCCGTCGTGGTGTCCCTGCCCTACGGGGCCCTATGCCTGGCGGGCATCTCCCCCGGGCTGGTGGCCACGGCCCGGGGCGTGAACCTGCTCTACCAGTTCTGGATCCATACCGAGACGATCGGCCGGCTCGGACCGCCCGAGGCCGTGTTGAACACCGCCTCCCACCACCGGGTGCACCACGGCTCCAACTCGGCCTACCTCGACCGCAACCACGGGAGCATCCTGATCGTGTGGGACCGGCTGTTCGCCACCTTCGAGCCCGAGCGGGAGCCGGTGGTCTACGGCCTCACCAAGAACATCGACACGTTCAACCCGGTGCGGATCGCCACCCACGAGTTCCGGGCCATGCTCGGTGACGTGGCCCGGTCGACGAGTTGGGCCGAGCGGCTCTCCCACGTCCTGCGGGGCCCGGGCTGGGCCCCCGCCCCGCCGCTGCCGGCCACCGCGGCCCTCGGGAGTGTGGCTGCCTGATCCCCGCCTCGGCCGACCGGGGCGATCCGCTCAGCTCCCGCTGCCCGCCCGCTCCTCTTGGTGCTGTTGGATGGCCGTCATCACGGCGGCCCCGGCCGCGGAGATGAACTCCGGCCGGTTCTCGGCCGCCCAGTCCCGGCTGGCCGTCAGGGTGGCAGATGTCCCCTGGAACTCGGGCATGACGTAGCGGGCGATGAGCTCGTAGGAGTGGCGGGTGGCGGCGGTGTCGGCCCACTCGTGGCCCATGAGCAGGAACGTGCCGAACCCCTTGGACTGGGTTCGGAGCCGCGCCACCTGGGCGATGGCGTCCTCCACCGTGCCGATCACCGCGAACCCCGAGGCGTTGAGGGCGTCCACCAGGGTCTCGTGGTTGTCGGTGTCCGGGGCCAGGGGGAGGGCGGCCACCCGTTGGAAGTAGTCGACCCACTCGGCCAGGCCGAAGCCGACATCCGCGATGGCCTGCTCCTTGGTATCGGCGATGTGCATGGGGCCCACCAACCGCCACCGGCCGCGGTCGATGGTGGTCCCGAACTCGGCTGAGCGCTCCTCCATGACGTCCCAGTGGTGGCCGAGGACGTCGAAGCCGCCGGCCGAGGTGGCCCCGATCGACAAGAGGCTGCACCCGAGGCGCCCGGCGGCCCGCGGTCCGGCCGGCGACACCTGGGCGGCCACGGCCACCTCGGGATAGGGGCGCTGCACCGGGCGCAGCTGCAGCCGGGCGTCGACCAGGGTGAACCAGTCCGTCTTCATGGTGACCGGCGCGTCCCCGGCCAGCAGCAAGAGGATGGCCTCTAAGGCCTCTTCCATCATGTCCCGCTGCCGGGCGGGATCGATCCCCATCATGAAGGCGTCGGAGGGAAGTGCACCCGGCCCGACGCCGATCATCAGCCGGCCATGGGTCAGGTGGTCGAGGAGCACCAGGCGGTCGGCCAGCATGAAGGGATGGTGGTAGGGCAGCGACGACACCCCGGTGCCGAGCCGGATCCGTCGCGTCCGCTGGGCGGCGGCGGCGATGAACACCTCGGGCGAGGCGATGATCTCGTAGCCGGCCGAATGGTGCTCGCCGATCCACGCCTCGTCGAACCCGAGGGTGTCGAGGTGCTCGAGCAGCTGCAGGTCCCGCTCCAGGGCCAACGACGGGTTCTGGCCCACCGGGTGGAAGGGGGCCAGGAAGATCCCGAATCCCAGGTGGTCGGGTGCTCCGATGGTGGACATGTGTGCTCCTCGCTCAGGGGTTGACCAGGATCTTGCCGTGTTCGCCCGGGGTGCGCAGCGTGTCGAAGGCGCCCGGCACACCCTCGAGACCCACGGTCGACGTGACCAGGAGGTCGGCACCGGGGACCCCGGCACCGAGGCGCGACAGGGTAGAGGCGAACTCGTCGGGGGTGTAGCCGAACGAGAACCGGAGCTCGATCTCTTTGGTGACTGCCAGGAAGGGCTCGATGGTGTCGGCGTGCAGGCAGACCCCGACCACCACGATCCTGGTGTGGGGCGGGGCCTCCTCGATGAGGGACGCCAGCATGCCCGGGACCCCGACCGCCTCGAAGATGACGGCGTCGGCGACGTCGCCTCCGAGCATGGTGGAAGCGGCCCGCTCCATGATGGTCGCCGGCACGCCGAAGGCGGGCCAGCGGTCGTGCGGGGACCCCTCGGCCGGGTCGAGCACCTCGTCGGCGCCGAAGGCCTCGGCCAGCCGTCGGCGAGCGGGGGAGAAATCGGCGGCCAGGACCGGCCCGAGTCCCCGGCCCTTCAAGGCGGCGATGACCGCCAGGCCGACCGGCCCACACCCCACCACCAGGCAGGCCTGCCCGGCGACCAGCCCGGACAGCCCGACGGCGTGCTCGCCCACCGCCATGGGCTCGGTCAGGGCGGCCGTTGCGGTGTCGAGACCGTCGGGGACCGGGAGCAGCAGCAGCTCCTGGAGGACCAGGTACTCGGCCAGGGCACCGGGGTAGGTGTTCGAGTAGCCGACCTGCTCCACCCCGCCCGGGCCGAAGACGATCGGGACCGAGCACACCCGGGTGCCCACCGCCAGGGTGCCGGCGGTGTCGGGTCCGTGGTCGACCACCTCGGCGCAGAACTCGTGGCCGAAGACGGTGTCGGCACCCGGGTCGACCCCCGGCACGCCGACCCGGTCCATGAGGCCGGCGAACCGCGAGAAGTCAGCCAGGGCATGGAGGTCTGAACCGCAGATCCCGGCGGCCAGCGAACGGACCAGAACGTGTCCCGATCCCGGTGTCGGGTCGGCCACCTGGTCCACGACCAGTCCTCCACCACGGGTCACGACAGCGCGCACGGTTCCCCCTTCGAGCCGGTGCCCGCCGGCGCGGTCACAGCTCCTCGAGCCGGGCGAGTCTCACACACCGTCGGCGCCGCCGTCAGGCCCGTGCAGGTGCCGGCCCACCCGATCGGGACGGCCCGGCCAGCAGGGTGGGGTCGGCGCGGAGCTCCTGGCGGGCCATGGCCTCGAAGTAGCCGATGAACCCTTCACCGTTCGAGGCACCGAAGTACGACCGCGCCGGCTCGGGCAGCTCCCGTCCGGTACCTACGGCCTCGACCTGCCAGGCCCGCCGGCTCCGGTACTCGAGGGCCACCGCCCGCTGGTGGGCGGCGCGGATGCTCCCGGCCGTGACGAAGACGCCGTGGTTGGCCAGCAGGGCCATGTCCGCTGTCCCCATCGACGCCACGGCGCGGGCGGCCGACTGGCGGTCGTCGACCGGCCCGTCGTACTCGTCGACCACGACCAGCTCGCCGCCGCCGAGGGCCGAGCTCTGGTCGTAGCACGGCGGGATGCGGGCCAGGTCGGCCCAGACGGTGGCGAACCGGGGGTGGCTGTGCACGGCGACGACCACGTCGCGGCGCTGGCGGTGGAGCTCGAGGTGCAGCGGGATCCCGGGCGGCACCGGCCAGTCGCCCTGCAGGCGGGTGCCGTCGGTGTCGATGACCAGCACGTCCTCAGGGCGGATCTCCTCCCACAGGAGCAGCCACGGATTGCACAGCAGGGTCCCGTCGGGCTGGCGGTAGGTGATGTGGCCGGCCAGGTGGTCGTCGTACCCCTCACGCCACAGTGTCCGGGCCAAGAGCACCAGCTCCTGGCGGGGGGTCACCTCGGGCAACAGGGCATCGGGGGAGGCGGCGAAGCACGGGTCGGTCATGGGACCGGGTGGTCAGGCAGTGGCCACCGGTAGAGGGCGGCGGCGTTCTGGTGGGTCAGCTTGCGGAGGTCCTCGACGGGGAGGTGGCCCCAGTACCGCTCGATGACCGACTGGGTGTCGGGCCAGGTGGAGTCGCCGTGTGGGTAGTCCACCTCCACCATGATGTGGTCGATGCCGATGCGATAGCGGGTGTCGATGGTGGAGGGATCGTCGATGGTGCAGAACCAGAAGTTCCGAGCCAGCACCTGGGCGGGGAGCAGTCCCGACGTGTCGAAGTCGCGTCCGTAGCCGGACCGCTCGACGATGTTGTCGAGGCGGTCCAGCAGCATGGCCACCCAACCGATGCCGCCCTCGCTCATGGCGATCTTGAGGCGCGGGAAGCGCACCGGCAGGCCCGACCACAGCCACTCGGCACAGGCCGACAGTGACATCTGGCCGAACAGGGTGGCGCCGAGGGCCACCATCGGGCTGTCCTCGGGCATGTCGGGCATACCCGAGGAGCCGACATGGAGCGAGATGACGGTGTCGGTCTCCTCGCACGCCTGCACGATGGGGTCCCAGTATCCCGAGAACAGGCTGGGCAGGCCGATGCGGTGGGGTCGCTCGGGGAGCGTGACCGAACGGAAGCCCCGATCGGCGTTGCGCCGGATCTCGGACGCGCCCACCTCGGCGTCGGCCAGGAAGGTGATCCCACAGGGGATGATCCGCTCGGGGTAGGGCTGCCACCACGCGTCGTAGAGCCAGTCGTTCCACGCCCGGGTCACCGCCAGCCCCAGCTCCGGGTCCCGGGCCGACGAGAAGACGCGCCCGGAGAACCCGGTGATCTGGGACGGGAAGTTGAGCGACGCCCACACCCCGTTGATGTCCATGTCCTCGATGCGGGCGTCGATGTCCCAGCAGCCTCGGCGCATGTCCTCGAACCGGGTCGGCTCCAGGGTGACGCACTCGGGTCTGCGGCCGGCCACGGCGTTCATGCCCACCTGTGAGTAGCGGTTCCCGTCGAACTCCCACAGCTGATGGCCGTTGGCGGTCTCGACGATCCGGGGCGCATGCTCGGCGAACCGGTCGGGGAGGCGGCCCTCGAACATGTCCGGGGGCTCGACCAGGTGGTCGTCCACCGAGATCACGGTGTAGGCCACCGGACGGGGCTCGGGGTCAGGGAGCAGGGTGTCGGGCCGGGTGGCGATGTTCATCGTGGTCTCCCCACGGGACCGAGTATGCCAGCGTCGACCGGGCCCGGCCCGGTCTGTGGCCGGTCGCGCCATACGACGGGTCAGAGCGCCGGTCGTGGCAGGGAGGCGAACGCCACCAGCGCCTCCAGCTGCTCGGCGGTGCCCACGCTGATCAGGACGTCCCCGGCCTCGATGATGTCCTCGGGCGACGGGTTGGTGAGGAAGCTCCCGTCGGGCCGGCGGATGGCCAGCACCAGCGCCCCCGTCCGGTCCCGCAGGTGGGCGGACCGGATGGTGTTACCGGTCAGCGGTGAGTCGGCGGACACGGCCAACTCCTCCAGTCGGAACTTGAGGGTCCCGTCGTGCATCACGACGTCGACGAAGTCGACGACATAGGGCTGTGTCACAAACGAGGCCATCCGGTCACCGCCGAGCTGCTGGGGGTTGACCACCCGGTCGGCCCCGGCCCGGACCAGCTTGGACTCCGAGGACTCGTTGCGGGCTCGGGCGATGATCTGGACGTCGGGTCGCATCGTCTTGCTCGCCACGGTCAGGTACAGGTTGTCCGAGTCGGTGTCGAGGGCCGCCACCAACGTCCCGGCCCGGTCGATTCCCGCATCCAGCAGGGTCTGGTCGTCAGCGACGTCGCCGCACACCCAGGCGTAGGGCGCGCCAGCCAGGCGATCGAGGTCTCGGTCGATCACCACCACGTCCCGATGGGCGTTGGTGAGGAACTGGGCCACCTCGCGGCCGACCCGTCCCCATCCGCACACGATCACGTGGCCGTGCATCGCTTCGATGTTCCGCTCCATTCGGCGCCTCCTCACGAGGTCTCGCATGTGGCCTTCGATCAGCACCTCGAGCACGGCCGAGAACGTGAACAGGGCGGTGCCCACCCCGATCAGGATCACGAAGATGGTGAACACCTTGCTGCCCGCGTCGAGGGGGTGGGGCGCATTGAACCCGACCGTGGTGACGGTGATGACGGTCTGGAAGATGGCATCGAGGACACCGAAGCCGAAGCACAGGTAGCCCACGGTGCCGACGATGAGCACCATGCCCAGGGCGGCCAGGCCGATCCTCACCCTGCGGAATGGGTCCCCCACGGCGCCCATCATGCCCCACTGTCCCCGGCTGCGAGCACGCCGTCTACCGGGTGGATGGGTGGGGTTCAGCCGGGGTGCACGTCGCGCCGCTCGATGGTGGCGAACCGTTTCTCGGCGCCGGCGTTGATGCCCCAGCTCCAGATGACCTCGGGCGTGATCCGGATGCGGAGGCTCCCGTCGTGGTCCTCGACGACGGCCCGGCCACGGACCTTGATTCCCCGTGGGCTCCAAGGATCCACCGAGGCCAGGTCGTCGATGACGATGGTGGCCCGGGGGTTGGCGGCCAGGTGCTTGAAGCGGACGGTCTTGGTCAGGTCGAGGCCGCCGCTCACGATGCTGTCGCCGTCGAGGCCGAAGCCGACCGCTGACACGTCGGGCCGGCCGGATGGCGAGGCGGTGGCCAGTCGGGCCAGACGCTGGGATTCGAGGTACTCGACCTCGGGGTCGGTGAACACGCTCATGGGGGACACCCTTCGTTCCGGCTGCTGGGGCCGAATCTACCCAGGTCCCGTCATCGTCGGATCGCCGGTCAACGCGCGGACCGCGGGTGAGGTCCGGCCAAGCCCCTTGGCACCGTCGTGCGATTCCAGTACCGTGCGGGAGAGCCGCCAGGCATCGACAGCAGGTCGATGGGGGAGCAGGGCGTGCGGACCAAGGGAGTTGACTGTGCGGAATCGTTTGCTCGTGTTCGTTTCAGTGGTGTTGGCCGTGGGGGGGAGCGCATTGGCGGTCCCGGCCGCGGTAGCAGGGGCCAGTTCCGTACCGGCCCGACCGGCGTCGTTGCCCGCCACCGTCAAGGTGGTGGCGTCCGGGCTCAATCAGCCCAAGAAGATCACGATCGGCCCTGACGGCAACCTGGTCGTGGCGGTCTCGGGCGATGGATCGGTGCCTGCTGGATGCACGACCGGCAAGGAGGTGGCCTGCCTCACCACCACCGGCGCCATCGACAAGGTCACCCCGTCCGGCACCGTGTCGACGCTGGTCGGCAACCTCCCGTCGGTCTCCGAGTTCGAGAGCCCGACCGCTCCGCCGCCGCCCTGGGAGGCGACCGGACCGTCGGAGGCGGCCTACGTCAACGGGAGCCTGCGGGTCCTCTTCCAGAACACGAACATCGATCCGACCACCGGCAACCAGACCTATGGGCCGGGTGGTGCCCTGCTCGGCACACTGTCCAAGTTCGCAGCGGGCAGCTCCACCGGCTCGATCCAGGCCAGCTTCGGCCCGTTCGAGGCACAGAACAACCCCGACGGGGGTACCGGAGCGGGTTCCATCGACAGCGATCCGTATTCGTTCGTCCCCTACCGGGGCGGCTATGCGGTGGCCGACGCGGCGGCCAACGATCTGCTCTGGGTCTCCCCGACCGGGGCCATCTCGGTCCTGGCCGTCTTCCCGACCATCCAGGAAGGGGCGATTCCGGCCCAGGCCGTGCCGGACTCGGTGGCCCTGGGGCCGAACGGCCAGCTCTACGTGGGTGAGCTCGGCGGGTTCCCCTTTGGCGTCGGCGCCTCCAGTGTCTACCGGGTGAACCCCGGAGCCTCGTTGGCCAAGACCACGCCGATCCTGGTGGCCGGCGGATTCACATCCATCGGCGATATCGCCTTCGACCAGTCGGGTCGGCTCTTGGTGCTCGAGATCAACACCGGCGGCATCGGCGACCTCACTGCGCCCGGGGCGTTGCTCCGCCTCAATGCAGACGGAACGCGGACCGTGCTGGCCTCGGCGGGTCTGGTATCCCCGACCGGCCTGGCCGTGGCCCGGGATGGGTCGGTCTACGTGAGCAACTACGGCACGACACCGGCGACGGGCGGGGCGGGGGGCACCAGCGGTGAGATCGTCCGGATCGCCACCACCTCACCGAGCGATCAGCTCGGTGCGGGGTTCGGCGGCTACCGCCTGGCGGCCAGTGACGGCGGCATCTTCACCTACGGCTCAGCCGGCTTCTTCGGTTCCCTGGGTGGCAAGACCCTGAACCAGCCCATCGTCGGGTCGGCCGGGTTCCCGACCGGTCCCGGCTACTGGTTGGTGGCCTCGGACGGCGGCGTGTTCACCTTCGGTGTGGCGGGCTTCTACGGGTCCACCGGAAGCATCGTGTTGAACAAGCCCATCGTGGGCATGGCGCCCACCCCTGACGGACGTGGCTACTGGTTGGTGGCCTCTGATGGCGGGGTGTTCAGCTTCGGTGACGCCACCTTCCACGGCTCGGCCGGCAGCATCCAGCTCCGCAAGCCCATCGTCTCCATGAGTGCCACGCCGGACGGCGGCGGGTACTACCTGGTGGCGGCGGACGGCGGCGTGTTCACCTTCGGCGATGCCAAGTACCAGGGCTCGACCGGGGCGATCACCCTGAAGCAGCCCATCGTGAGCTCGGGCATCACGCCCGACGGTGGCGGCTACTACCTCATCGCCGCCGACGGCGGGGTGTTCACCTTCGGCGACGCCAAGTTCAAGGGCTCGACCGGTGGCATCACGCTCGACAAGCCCATCGTCGGCTCGCAGATCACGCCGGACGGTGGGGGCTACTACCTGGTGGCCTCCGACGGGGGTGTGTTCTCCTTCGGCGACGCCCCGTTCTATGGCTCGGCCGGCGGCATCCAGCTGGTCAAGCCGGTGGTGTCCATGGGCTGAGCAGTGCGGTCATGCCCGGTCGGTCGGCACGCTGTCGCCGATCGGCCGGGTAGCCGACCCCTGGGCCCGCCCGAGCACCTCGCTCGCCACCCAGACCGCCAGGCCCGCGCCGGAAAAGCAGACGCCCAGGATGATGACGGCGGTCCACCCGCCGGCGGCATAGGCCACCCCGGTGGCGGCCGACCCGATGGCACCCCCGATGAAGTAGCTGACCATATAGCCGGTGTTGAGCCGGGAGCGGGCCGCCGGGTCGATCCCGAAGATCAGCTGCTGGTTCTGGATGTGCACGGCCTGGATCCCGAGGTCGACGAGCAAGATGCCGGCGATCAGGGCCCACAGGTGGTGTGAGCCGAAGGCCAGGAGCGCCATCGAGGCCGCCGTGACGATCAGGGATCCGCCGGAGACCCAGCGCTCGAGCCCACGGTCGGCCAGGCGCCCGCTGAACGACGCGGCCAGGGCCCCGGCCGCCCCCAGCAGGCCGAACAGGCCGATGATCGCCTCGCTGTAGTGGTAGGGCGGTGCGGCCAGGAGGAAGGCCAGGCTGGTCCACACCACGTTGAAGGTGGCGAAGGCCAGGGCGCCGATGAGGGAGCGCAGCCGCAGCAGGGGCTCGGTGCGCATCAGTCGGGTCACCGAGGCGAGCAGCTCGCGGTAGGCGATGGCCGGGCGGGTCCCCTCGGCGGGCAGGCGGCGGTGGAGCAGGACGGCCAGTACCAGGACCACCACGCCGGCCACCACGAAGACCGTGCGCCATCCCGCGGCCTGGGCGATCAGCCCGGAGAACGTGCGGGCCAGGAGGATCCCCACCAGCAGGCCGCTCATGACCGTGCCTACCACCCGCCCGCGCTGGTCCTCGGCGGCCAGAGAGGCGGCGAACGGCACCAGGATCTGGGCCGACACCGAGCACACCCCGGCGACGGTGAGGGCGACGATCAGGACCAGGATGCCGGGAGCGGCCGACGCCGCGAACAGAGCCAGTGCCGCCAGGGCCAGGATGCCGGGGACCAGGCGCCGGCGTACCAGGATGTCCCCCAGCGGTACCAGGAGGGCCAGGCCGATGCCGTAACCGATCTGGGCGGCGGTGACGACCAGCCCGGCTGTGCCCGCACCCACCCCGAACGCCCGGGCGATCTGGGGCAGCAGCGGCTGCGCGTAGTACAGGCTGGCCACGGAGATCCCGCAGGCCACGGCGAACAGGGCCACCATGCCCGGGCCCATGACGGTCTGATCACCGACCGGCGACAGATCCGGCTCGCGCATCGCGTCAATTACCGACACAGTCTTACCGACACAGTCGAGCGGTCGGCGTGTTCGATGTACCCATGCGTCCAGCCTGGACCCCGCCGTCCATCATGTCCAATGAAAGTAGAATGTTGTAACCATCACGATCTATGATGGTTGGCAGTGGAGCTGCGTCACCTCGAGTACTTCGTGGCGGTGGCCGACGCCCGCAACTTCACCCGGGCGTCCGAGCAGCTGCACGTAGTGCAGTCCGGGGTGTCGGTGGCCATCAAACACCTGGAGCTCGAGCTGGGCAGCCCGCTGTTCGACCGCACATCCAAACGGGTCGATCTCACCGATGCCGGCCAGGCCCTCCTGCCCCGGGCCCGCGCCACCCTGGATGCTGTCCAGGCTGCCCGTGACGCTGTCGACGAGGTGCGCGGTGGCCTCCGCGGCACACTCCGCATGGGCACCATGACCTCGATCGGTCTCGTCGACCTGCCCGCCCTGCTCGGTGACTTCCACCGCATCCATCCCGGGGTGACGATCCGGTTGGCCGTCAACCCTCAGGGGTCCCTCGGCCTGGTGGAGGCGCTCGCCGTCGGCACGCTGGACCTGGCGCTGGTGTCGATCCCCGGTCCCACCCCGCCGGGCATCCGCCTGACGCCGCTGGCGTCGGAACCACTGGTCCTGGTGGTCCCGGCCGGGCACCGGCTGGCCGGTCAGGGTTCGGTTCGAATCGCCGAGCTCGCCGAGGAGCCCTTCGTGGACTTCCCCCTCGGCTACGGCAACCGTGCTGTGGTGGACCGGGCCTTCGACGCGGCGTCGCTGCCGCGCCACGTCGTGCTCGAGGTCACCGACGTCGCCACCGGGGCCGACTTCGTCCGGCACGGCCTGGGCGTCGCCATCCTGCCCCACTTCGTGGTCCCCGATTCACCCGACTCGCTGTCCGTCCTTGCCATCGACGGCGCCGACCTGTCGTGGCCGATGGCGGTGGCGACGTCGTGGACGCGGGATCCGAGCGCTGCCACGCGGGCCATGCTGGCCCTGTTCGGCGACCACACCGGCTGAGAGGTTGGGCCCGGGTCCGTGCTTAGGCCGGGCTCATGCCGGCCCACACGGTGGCGACGGCCCGGGACGCCCATCCCGGCTCGGAGGGGGTGCCGGCCACCCGCCGGGCGAACACCGAACCCACCAGCATCTGGAGGGCCAGGTCGAGGTCGGCGTCGTCTCCGAGCTGGCCGAGCTCGTGGGCCCGCTCCAGCAGGGAGCGCAGGTAGCTGAGGCGGGGGCCCACCACACGCTGGCGGTGCAGGTCCAGGGCGCCTGGCTCCTCACGGGAGCCGATCAGGGTACCCACCACCTCGAGGCAGCCCTCGCCGTAGCGTTCGTCGAAGGCGTCGAGGTAGGCGATGAGGTCCCCCCGTGGATCCGTAGACGGCCCCTGATTCAGATGGATCGTGCTGTTGGCGGCGATGGCCGCCGTGATCAGGTCGGCCTTGTCCTGGTAGCGGCGGTAGATCGTGGCCCGAGCCACCCCGGCCTCGCTCGCCACGCTCTCCATCGAGACGTTGGCGTAGCCGAGCTCGGCCAGTTGACGCCGGGCGGCGTCGGTGATGGCGGAGCTGGCCTCCTCGTCACGGGGACGGCCCGGCCGCCGGCCGCTCCGCTCCGGGCTCGAGGCCACCGGCGTTCGGGTCACGGTCACCCCGGTGCTACTTCCACCGTGTCGGCGGGTGCCGGCGCGGCGGCCGGCGCCGGCGGGGTGAAGCTCGGGACGAAGTCCCGCTGGCGCACCAGGGCGAAGGCGCCGACCGAGCCGACGAAGGCGATGACCGCCCCGATCACCATCAACAGGTTCAACGAGTCGGAGAACCCGACGCGGTAGGCCTGGAGCAGCGCCTGGCGCGATGACGGGGGAATGGCTGCGGCGACCTGGTGGACCGCCCCGCCGAGGATGGCGGTCTGCAGTCCGGCACCGCCATGGGTGATGACCGCCTGGCCCTGCGGCGTGTGGGCCAGTGTGGCCAACGTCTTGTGCTGGATCTGGGTCTGGAAGATGGTGCCCAGGCCGGCGATACCGGTGGCGATGCCCACCTGGCGGAAGGTGCTGTTGGCACCGGACGCCATCCCGCTCCGCTCTGGCGGCACCACCGAGATGGCCGAGGAGGCCAGCACGGGGTTCACTGTCCCGATCCCGATGCCGGCCACGATGAAGCCGGGCAGTAGGACCGTCCAGCTCGAGGTGGCATGGGTGGTGGCCATGAGCAGGCAGCCGATGGCGATGAGGAGCAGTCCAGTGCCGAGGAGATACCGGGTCTGGACCCGCACGGTGAGCTTGCCGGCGAAGGGCGCCACGATGAAGGCCAGGACCGTGAGGGGCAGGAACCGCACCCCGGCGGCCAGCGGGCCGTAGCCCAGGTCGTCCTGGATGTAGAGGGTCAGGTACAAGAACAGGGCGAAGATCGACGCCGACAGGGTGAAGGCCGACAGCGACACCCCCACCATGGCTGGCCGCTTGAACAAGGTGAGGTCGAGCATCGGATCGGACTGGCGCCACTCGGCCACGAGGAACACGGTCACCAGCACGACCGACCCGATGAACAGGCCGAGGATCAGCGGGCTGGTCCATCCGTCGTCACTGCCCCGGATGAGGGCGAGCACCAGCATGAACAGGGCCAGCGAGAACGAGACGAACCCGATCCAGTCGACCCGCCGGGTGTTGGGATCCTTCGACTCCTGGATCCGGGTCAGGGTGATGAACACCGCCAGGACGCCGATGGGGACATTGACGAAGAAGATCCAGCGCCAACCGATCCCGCTGGTGATCGCCCCTCCGACGAGGGGCCCGACCGCCACCGCCCCGCCGAGCACCGCGCCGTAGATCCCAAAGGCGGTGCCCCGTTCCTTGCCGGTGAACGCCCCGGCGATGAGGGCCAGCGAGGTGGCGAACATGATGGCCCCACCCACGCCCTGGGCCCCGCGTGCCAGGTTCAACATGAGCGAGGTCGTGGACAGTCCGCAGACCAGCGAGGAGACCGAGAACACACCGAGGCCGATGGCGAAGACCTCGCGTCGGCCGAACATGTCGCCGACCACTCCGGCGGTGAGGAGGAAGGCGGCCAAGGTCAACGAGTAGGCGTCGACCACCCACTGGATGTCGCTGAAGGTGGAGTGGAGTGAGCGCTGGATGTCGGGCAGCGCCACGTTCACCACGGTGATGTCGAGGAGGAGCATGAAGGTGGCCGTGCAGACGGCGATCAGGGTCCACCACTTGCGATCGAGTGCGGGCATGGCCGCTCCTTCCGAGGGGGATCACGGGTCGGGGACCGTGCGCCGGTCCTCAGTTTCGATTCAAGACGTACTGTATCGAATCGTCGCGGAACGCACAACGCTCCACGGCAACGGCGTAACGGGACTGGTCCCGTTCTACCGGGAGCGCGCCTCGGGTGGGACACGACCAGCGACAGGGTCCGGGTCTACGAACCCGGCGAGCAGTTCGAGCAGCCGTTCGAAGTCGGCGTCGACCACCGCGGCGGAATGGCGGCCGAAACGTCCGGCCACCTCGCTCATGATGAATCCCAGCACCGCCGTGCTGACCAGGCGCTCCACCTGGGCGACGTCACCGGGATCCACACCGCTGTCGGCCAGGGCCCGCTGGACCGAGTTCCGGACCACCCGCGCCTCGGGCGTGGCCGCCGGCCTCGACAGCAGGAGGGGGAACACCCCTGGGTGCTGCTGACCGGTCCGTCGGAGCGCGTGGGCCATGGCCACGAGCTGCTCGGGTCCGGACAGTCCGGGCGACGGGGGCTGCACTTGGGTCAGCACCCGCTCCACCAGGCCGTCCAGCAGTGCGGCCTTGTCACCGACATGACGGTAGAGGGCCATCGGGGTGACGCCGAGGCCCGCGGCCACCCCGTGCATCGTCACCGCACCCAGGCCCGAGTGGTCGGCCAGGGCCAGAGCCGTCTCGAGGATGCGATCCCGAGTGAGTTGGGGAGGACGGCCCACGGAATTAGTATACACTATATAGTTATGAAGATCCTCCTGACCGATGGCTCGGGACTGACGGCCCGCCAGGTGGCCGGTCGACTGTCGGCGGCGGGCCACACCGTCGAGGCGCTCGCCCCCGACCCCCTGTGCCTGTGCCGGTTCACCCGCCACGTCCGTTGCATCCACCCGGTGCCGCCCTACGGGGCCGACCCGTGGGCCTGGCTGGACGCCGCACTGGACACCTACGCGAACGGCCACTTCGAGATGCTCTTCCCCACCCAGGAGCAGGTGGCCGTCCTAGCCGCCGCCCCCGACCGCCTCGGTGAGGCCGGCGTGGCCACGGTGGTGCCGACCTTCGAGGCCCTGGCCGCCGTGCAGGACAAGGCGTCGGCCCTCGTGACCCTGGAGTCGCTGGGGATCCCCCAGCCGCCCGGAGCGGTCGGCCTGGCGGGCTGGGACCAGTTCCCGGCGTTCGTGAAACAGCCCATCGGCACCGCCTCGGGCGGCGTGCGCCGGGTGGCGATGGCCGGGGACCTGACGGCCGAGGAGGCCGGCGCGGACGACCTCGTCATCCAGGCCGAGGAGGCCGGGCCGCTGGCCATGTGCCAGTCCGTGTTCGACCAGGGGTCCCTCGTGGCGTTCCATGCCAACCTGCGGACCGGCGAGGGGGCCAACGGTGGCGCCAGCCACAAGACCAGCATCGAACTCCCCGAGGCGAGGGCGTCCCTGGAGTTGCTCGGCTCCAGCCTCCGCTGGCACGGCGCCCTATCCGCCGACGTGATCCTGGGCCCGGCCGGGCCGCTGGTCATCGACGTCAACCCCCGCCTGGTGGAGCCGGCCAACGCCTGGTCCGCCGGGGTCGACCTGGTGGGGCCCATGGTGGCGTTGGCCCGCGGCGAGTCCCCCGAGCTGCAGCGGCCGGGCCGACCGGGTGTGGCCACGCACCAGTCCCTCCTGGCGGTGCTCGGCGCCGCCCAGCACCACACCGGCCGGCGCGGGGTCCTCCGCGAACTCGTCGGGACGGTCGGCCACCGTGGGCGGTACGCCGGCAGCCGTGAGGAGCTGACACCGGTGGCCCACGATCCCCTGGCCGGCGTGCCGCTGGTGATGGCGGCCGCGGCCACGCTGGTGCGACCGGCCAGCTGGACGTGGTTCGCCTCGGGCAGTGTGCGGAACTACGCCCTGACCCCGGCGGCCTGGGACGAGATCCGTCGCCGTGCCCTGGTGACGGGGTCCTAGGCGGCCCGTCCCGCCGGATCCTCGGGCGCGGCCGGTCGGCATGGCCTACGTTCAGGGAGGCCAGTCCAGGGGGAGGGAGCCGCATGCGTCTCATCATCGAGTCGGGAGCCGGCCCACGGTCGGTCAGCTCATGGGGCCGTCGCTGCCCCCTGGGGGCGTGAGCCGGGTGGTCTCGGTGGGCAGGACCCGTGACCAGCTGGTCGAGGACGCGGCCGGACAGACCGGGCTCGGCGACCTGGGTGAGCCCAGCTGGACCGAGGGGCTGGACCGGCTGCTGGAGGACCTCGACCGGTCGGCAAACCTGAACGAGCTGGGCGCCACCATCGTCCAGACCGACCTGACCGGGTACTTGGCCAATCGGCTCCGCATCGTCGACTGGCGGGCCAACCACCCCGAGGTGGCCAGGGGCCGTGTGGATGCCCCGCTGGTGATCGTGGGCCAGCCCCGCACCGGGACGACGATCCTCTACGACCTGCTGGCCCAGGATCCCGCCCATCGCGCCCCGCTGAGCTGGGAGGTCGACTTCCCGGTGCCACCCCCGGCCACGGCCACCTACGACACCGACCCCCGGATCGACGAGTGCCAGGCCGCCAGCGACCTCGTGGACCTGGTCATCCCGGGCTTCACCGACTTCCATCCGATGGGCGCGCGACTGGCCCAGGAGTGCGTGAGGATCACCGGGTCGGACTTCCGCTCGATGATCTTCCACACCCAGTACGACGTGCCCGAGTACGAGCGGTGGCTGCTCCACGACGCCGACCTCGCCCCCGCCTACCGGTGGCACCGCGCCTTCCTGCAGCACCTCCAGTCCGGGCACCACGGCGGCCGCTGGCTCCTCAAGTCGCCCGCCCACCTCTGGCATCTCGGGGCGTTGCTGGCCGAGTACCCCGACGCCGTGGTCATCCAGACCCACCGCGACCCCCTCAAGGTGATCGCCTCGGTGAGCGCCTTGGTGGCCCACCTCCGATGCATGGCCAGCGACGAGAGCCCGCTGGCCACCGCTGCCGCCGAGTACTGCGACGACATCTTCGTCGGCCTCGACCGGTCGCTCAGCGCCCGACGCGACGGCACACTGGGCCCGGGCCAGGTTATCGACGTGCAGTTCTGTGAGTTCATGGACGATCCCTTCACCACCATCGGGGCCGTCTACGACCAGCTCGGTACGCCGCTGAGCGCCGAGGTGGAGGCCCGCATGCGGACATTCCTGGCCGGGCACCCCGGCGACGGGGGCGGCGGCGGCAGGCGCTACACGTTCGGTGGCACCGGGCTCGACGAGCACGCGCTGCGGGCGCGGGCGGCCGAGTACCAGGAGTACTTCGGGGTGGTCTCCGAACCGGTGGTGTGAGCCCCGGCCCGGCTCAGCTGGGCGGCGGCACGAAGATCTGCTGGAGGATCCCGTCGATGCCCGAACCGTGCAGGGTCATGCCGCCGTCGACCACGATGTTCTGGCCCGTGATGAACCGGGCCAGGTCCGAGCAGAGGAAGACCACCACGTCGGCGATGTCCTCGGGCTCGCCGATCCGCCCCAGCGGCGTGGTGCGCACGAACCGCTCCCGCTCGTCGGGAAGGAACTGCATGAGGGGCTCGGTCAGGGCCGTCAGGATCATGCCCGGGGACACCGAGTTCACCCGGATGTCGGGCCCGTACTCGAGGGCTGCCGACGCGGTGATGGCGGCCACGCCGGCCTTGGCCGCCGAGTAGGGGGCCTCGCCGGCGGCGGGCCGGGTGCCGCTGATCGACGCCGTGGAGACGACGCTGCCGCCTCCGGCGGCGCGCAGGTGGGGGATGGCGGCCCGGAACCCGAGGTAGACACCGGTCAGGTTGACGGCGATCAGCCGGTTCCATTCGTCGGGCGCCCACTCGTGGAGCGGGGAGACGCTGCCGATGCCGGCGTTGTTGTAGAGAATGGTGAGGCCACCCATGGCCCTGGCCGCCCCGTCGACAGCGTCGCGCAGTGTGTCGGGGTCGGTGACGTCGGCCACGAAGTGGTGGCCACCGATCTCGCCCGCAACGTCGGCCGCGGCGTCGCCGTTCAGGTCGATGACCGACACCGAGGCACCCTCGGCGGCCATCCGCCGCGCCGTGGCACGGCCGATCCCCGACGCACCTCCGGTGATCACCGCCCGTTGACCGTCCAGCAGTCCCATGCGTGCTCCGTTCTCGATCGGCCGGCCGTTAGGGCCGGCTCACGGCAGGCGCGTCGGCCAGGAGCTCCCGCAGTGCGGGCCGGTTGAGCTTGCCCAACACGCTGATGGGGAGGTCGTCGGCGAACACCACGAACTCTGGTGCCTTGTAGGTGGCCAGCCGGTCGGTGCAGTATCCGACCAGGTCCTCGGCCACCACCGGCTCGGAGGTGACCACCACCGCGCCGACCCGCTCCCCGAGCTCGGGGTCGGGCACACCGACCACGCCGACGTCGACGACGCTCGGATGGGTGCGGAGGACCTCTTCGACCTCGACCGGGCCGAACTTCTCGCCGCCGCGGTTGATGGTGTCCGAGATGCGTCCCGACAAGAACAGGTACCCCTCGTCGTCCCGCCGACCGATGTCCCCGGTGTGGAGCCACTCCGAGGTGGTGTTCTGCTTGGCCCGCACCAGGAACTCCCCGACCTCGCCGGTGGCCACCTCCTTGCCCGTGGTCGGGTCGCAAATGGACACCTCCACGCCCGGCAGGGGACGGCCCACCGATCCGAACCGGTCGCCTCGGCGGTGGTCGTCGGCGGTGAGGGCGGCGTAGGCGCCGAGGGTCTCGGTCTGGCCGAATGTGTTCGAGAAGTCCACGTGGGGGAGGGCGGCCACCGCCCGGCGCACCAGGTCCACCGGCGCGGCCGCTGCGCCGTAACTCAGGGCCTGGAGCGAGCTGAGGTCGGTGGTGGCGAAGTCCGGATGGTCGAGGATGCGGCGCAGCATGGTGGGCACCACGAAGGTCTGGGTCACTCGGCGGGACTCCACCAGCGCCAGCCACTCCCCGGCGTCGAACCGGGGCATCATCACCATCTGCTTGCCCTGGTGCAAGGAGATGAACAGGCCGAGGGTGCCGGCGATGTGGAAGATGGGGGCCGACATCATGTCCACCACCTGGGGGGCGGTCGGATCGATGGGCTTGGTGTAGTACTCCAGGCGGTCGGTGACCACGCCGTGGCTGATGTCGATGGGCTTGGGCAGCCCCGTGGTTCCACTGGTGAACAGGATGAGGGCCGTGTCGTCGTCTGCTCCGACCGTGGCCGGGTCGTCGCCCCGGTGGGTGAGCAGCTCGGACCCCATGAGCACCGGCCCTTCGATCACCGAGGACAGACCGTCGGCGAACCGGTCACCGGCCACCCCCACCCGGGCCCCGATCAGCTCGGCCAGCTGGCCCAGCTCCCCCGGGGTCAGGTAGGCGTTCATCTGGGCCGCGGCGGCCCCCAGCCGGGCGGCGGCGAAGATGGTCGCCACCGACAGGGCGCTGCTCAGGTTGACCAGGGCCACCCGGTCGCCCCGACCGACGCCGGCCGCGGCCAGGGCCGAAGCCGTGTTGGTCACGTACGCGTCGAGCTGGCGGTAGGTGATCTCCTCCCCGTCGACGAACAGCGCCACCCGGTCGGGGACACTGGCGACCGGTGCATCGAGCGCATGGCCGACGTTCATATCGAGGCCACCCGCACGGCTGGATCGCGGTTGGTCATGCCCGGCCCTCAGTCGTCCCGTGCCGCCAGCCGACCGGTCGCTCAGGCCGCCTTCTCGAGGATGTGCACCCCACAGGCCGAGCCCAGCCCGATCACGTGGGCCAGACCGACCCGGGCGCCCTCGATCTGGCGGTTACCGGCCTCACCCCGAAGATGGGTGGCCACCTCCCACACGTTGGCGATCCCGGTGGCGGCGATGGGGTGGCCCTTGGACTCCAGCCCTCCCGACACGTTCACCGGCATGGCTCCGTCGCGCCAGGTGGCCCCGGAGTTGAAGAAGTCGACGGCCCCGCCGACCTCGCACAGCATCAGGTTGTCGTAGTGCACGAGCTCGGCGGTGGCGAAGCAGTCGTGCAGCTCGACCAGATCGAGATCGGACGGACCGACGCCGGCCTGCTCGTAGGCCTGGGTGGCGGCGTTGCGGGTCAGGGTGTTGACGTCGGGGAGGATCTGACAGGACTCCTCCCACGGATCGGTGGTGAGGACCGAGGCGCCGATCTTGACGGCCCGCTTCTGCTGCTCCAGGGAGAGGGTCTTGAGCTTCGAGCCGCTCACGACCACCGCGGCGGCAGCACCGTCGCAGTTGGCCGAGCACATGGGCCGGGTGTTGGGGTAGGCGATCATGATGTCGCCCATGATCTGCTCGAGGCTCATCTTCTTGGTGTAGGCGGCCAGTGGGTTGAGGGTCGAGTGGGAGTGGTTCTTCTCCGAGATCTTGGCGAATAGCTCGAAGCTGGTGCCGCCGTAGCGGTGGCCGTACTCCATGCCGATCTGGGCGAACACGCCGGGCATGATCTCGGTCCCGATGCGGCCGTCAACCGGTGCCACCGCTCCGTAGCGGCCCTTGGGGGTCCAGGTGTCGCCGTCGTCACCGCGGCTACCGCCAGACAGCAGCCCCGCCCCCGAGAGCTTCTCCACCCCGAAGGCCAGGCCCATGTCGGTCTCGCCTGACTTCACAGCCATGCACGCCACCCGCAGGGCGGTGGCGCCGGTGGCGCAGGCGTTGGCCACGTTGTAGACGGGGATACCGGTCTGGCCCAGCTGCTTTTGCACCTGTTGGCCGATCCCGGCGTTGGCCGCCATCAGGTTGCCGGCCCCGATGACCCCCATGTCCTTCATGGTCACCCCGCCGTCGGCCAGCGCGCCGGTGACCGCCTCCGAGGCCAGATCGACCAGGTCGAGGTCGGGGTGCTTGCCGAACTTGGTCATATGGATCCCGAGGATCCACACATCGTCGGATGCCATCTCGTTCAACCTCCTCGGGGTTCGAAGCCGAACCCGATTGCTTCAGTACCACTGCTGTCGGTGCCGATCGGCTGGGTGGCCAGCCGGACTGGCATGCCCAGGGTCACGTGCTCGGGGTCCGGCTCCACGTTGATCAGGTTGGCCCGCACGCTGGTGCCGCCGCAGTCGATCAGGGCGGCAACGTAGGGGACCGGCACCCCCGGAGCTGCGAAGCTCACGATGGTGAAGGCCCGCACCTCGCCCTCGGTGGGGATGTCCACCTGCTTGAACTCGGTCCCACCACAGCTGGCGCAACCGTTGCGGCGGTCGAAGAAGCGCGCCCCACACGAGGTGCACTCGTTGGCCACCAGGTGGGGATCGCTCCCGAGCACCAGATAGTCGACCAAGGGAATCTGATCAGTCATGGCCCCCGCTTCCGTCGTCATGCCCACCCCGTTCGTTTGCCGCCACCGTAGCGGGGCGGATAAATAGGGCGCTAACCGGCGTCGGTCCGGGCTCCGGTCAGCCGGCCGGCCGGCGGGCGGTGCGGCGGCGCTTCCCGGTTCCGGCCAGGACGTCCAACACCTCGCCGATGGCGCGCTCTTGTTCGACCAAGTCGGGGACGGGAAGGTGATATTGGACCTGGTAGCAGTTCCGGCGTCCGACCTTCTCCTTCAGGACGTAGCCCGCCTCAGCCAGGTCGTTCACGATCCCGTGGGCCCGGCGCTCGGTGATGCCGAGGGAGTCGGCGATGTCCCGGAGCCGGACCTCGGGGTCGCGAGCGATACAGACCAGGGCCCGACCGTGGTTAGTCAGGAAGTTCCACGCCATGCCGCTCAACGTAGTCGCAATTACATGAAATCAATCACTGGAAGTTTATTACCGGTCTGGCTTTGCCGATCGCGGCGACCTACCGACGGCCGGTCCGAATTGTGACCACGTCGACGTGCCAATTCACTGTCCAGGGAACCATCTGGGGTTCAAGGATCTATGTATTCGTGACGATGTGAAAACCATGAAACTTTCTGATCGAGCCCATCGGGAAGCGGCTGATTCGGGGTTCACCCTTATCGAACTGATGGTGGTTCTGGTGATTCTGGCCATTCTGCTGGCCATCGCGGTACCGACATTTCTCGGGACCGGCAAATCGGCCAAGGACCGAGGTGCCCAACAGAACCTGACTACGGCCCTGACGGACTCGGACACCGTCTTTCAGACCAATGGGCAGTCCTTCGCCCTGGGCAGTACGGCCCAGTACGCCTCGTTTCCGGCGTTCATGGCGACAGAGCTGGCTAGCGACCAGCCTTCCCTCGCGTTCACGACGTCAACCTCGGGCGCTCCCTCAAGCGTGTCGGTGTACGTGTCCGCCGGGGGCAACGGCATCGTGCTCGCCAACCGCTCGGCGGCGGGGAACTGCTGGTACACCATCGACAACCCGCGAGCCATCTCCACCACGGTCAACTCGGCCAACAAGCAGAGGCCCTACGGGACCGGCACCGCCACCGCAACAGTCACCACCAGTCCCAAGGCGGGTACGGCGTCAGCCCAGACCCTGTACTTTCCGACCACAGCAGGGAACTACTACGCCGAGGTGTCGGGCGACACGGTCATCGCGGACTGCAGCGCATCGAATCCGAAGCTGACTGGCACAGCGGCCAAGTTTCAACTCGCTCAATCGAGCTTTCCGAACTGAACTGACCACGTATGCGGAGCTGAGGATCTGATGCCCCGCTGACCCACTCTGCCCGTCTGGATCAAGATCCCGTCCTGTCCCAGTGCCCAAGCCTGCGTCGCTCTGATGAGTGTCAGCGAAGTTGGACCCGATACCGGTCGGGTGGTTGGGACCTAGGCCCCACCGGTGGCTCATCGGATTTGTGGCCCCGGCTTCGATCCTCGGCTCTGAATGCCCGGTCGGCGAGTCCGACGATGGCAACAACGATCAAGACCGTCAGCACCTGAATGGCAGTAGCCAGCATGTAAGGGCCTCCCTTCTCCGGCAGAAGCGCACCCAAGGGACAACCATGTCGATTGTCCGGCCGGAGACGGTCCATGTAGATGCGTCGGTTTCTGCCCTAGTTATTGTAGTACTACAATAACTGTATGGGTACCACTAGTCGGATCGATCATGGTGACGCCGGGTCCGGTGCTGACGACCTGGCCGACGCCGTCCTCACGGCCAGTCGGGTCCTCGTGGCGGTGGCCGCCCGATCCCTTGCCGAAGAGGTATCCGTCTCGCTACCTCAGTACCGGGCACTGGTGGTGCTGGCCTCGCGGGGACCTCAGCGTCCGGTGGACCTGGCACAGGCATTGAACGTCGATCCTTCGACGGCGACGCGTATGTGTGACCGGCTGGAAGGCAAAACGCTGATCACCCGGCGTCGGGACGACGCGGACCGCCGGGCAGTGGTGCTGGATTTGAGCCTGGCTGGTCGACGGCTGGTGGACCGTGTGACCCGCCGGCGTCGTCAGGAGATCGGACAGATCCTCACCGCCGTCGAGCCGAAGGAGCGGGCGAACCTGGTGCGCGCCTTCAGGGCATTTGGGACCGCGGCCGGAGAGATCCCGGAAGCGGACTGGCAACGCAGTTGGGACCTGTGATGGGTCCGTCTGGCCCCCAGTTCGGCCCCGGTGTCGTTGGATGCTCCCGTTGCCGGCCCGTCTCCCACCCGTTGGGACCGAGACTCGACATGAGCGGTCACCGATGAGCGTCGTTCGCCGGACGTCGTGGCGTGCCGCCATGACCAAGATCTCCCAATGGCTGTCGGGTGCCTCGTACTTGCAGAAGTGGCTGGTACTCGGCGTCCTGATCGGGACGATGGCCGGAGCGGGCGCCGTCGTGTTCTACGAGGCCCTGCTTGCCTGCACCCACTTCTTCCTCGGGACCTTGGCCGGCTACCACGTGCCGACACCGATCGGTGAAGGTGGGCACGGAGCCTCGGCGTCGTTCACGCGGCCGTGGGCCCTGCCCGTGGTGGTCGGGATCGGCGCGCTGCTCGGGGCGATCTTGGTGTTCCGGTTTGCTCCGGAGGCCGAGGGTCACGGCACCGATGCCGCCATCTCGGCAGTCCATCACAATCCCCGGGGCATCCGGTTCCGGGCGGTGATCGTCAAGCTTGTCGCATCGGCACTCACCATCGGCTCCGGAGGCTCGGGAGGCAGGGAGGGCCCGACCGGCCAGATCAGTGCCGGATTCGCCTCCCTGCTGGCCCGGGAGTTTGACCTCAGTCCGGCCGACGCCCGGATCGCGGTCGTCACCGGCATCGGCTCGGGCATCGGCGCCATCTTCGGCGCCCCCCTGGGTGGTGCGGTCCTGGCCGCCGAAATCCTCTACCGCGACGACTTCGACGCCGAGGCGCTACTGCCGAGTTTCGTCGCTTCGCTCGTCGGCTACATCATCTTCGGCGCCGTCGTGGGGTTCACGCCCTTGTTCGGCTTCGCCGGCCGGTACCACTTCTCCAATCCGACCCACCTGTTGTGGTTCGCGATGATCGGAGTGCTCGGAGGTCTCGTCGGCCTCCTCTACGCCAAGAGCTTCTACGGCATCGCCGATCTGTTCGCGAGGTTGGCACTCCCCCGTTGGGTCAAGCCCGCCATCGGCGGGGTGATTGTGGGACTGATCGCCCTGATCATCCCCGAGGTGCTCGGCACCGGCTACGGCTGGATCCAGCAAGGGCTCGGCCGCCAGCTCTTGACGTTGCCCCTGTGGATCGTCCTCGTGCTCCCGTTCGCCCGGATCCTGGCCACCGGCCTGTCCATCGGCTCGGGGGGTTCCGGTGGCATCTTCGGCCCCGGGATGGTGATCGGTGCATTCATCGGGGCATCGGTCTGGCGACTCTTCGAACCGGTGGTCCCCTCCATGGGCCACGACCCGGCTCCCTACGTGATCGTCGGGATGATGTGCTGCTTTGGCGGCATCTCTCGCGCACCGTTGGCGGTCATGTTGATGGTGGCTGAGATGACCGGAAGCCTGTCCATCCTGGGCCCGGCCATGATCGCCGTCGGGCTGGCGTGGTTCATCGTGCGCCGGACCGACGACACCATCTATCGAAGCCAGCTGCGGACCAGGGCCGACGCTCCCGCCCAACGGCTCCTCATCGGCATGCCGGTCCTGGCCAAGGTGGTCGTCCGCCAGGCCATGGCGCACCCTCGCCTGGTCATCACCGGTGGAACCTCGGTGGACAGGGTCTACGGCCAGCTCAAAGGCGAAGGACTCACCGGGGCACCTGTGGTTGACGCCCAGGGTCGGTTCGAGGGGACGGTCTCCTTGAGCCGCCTGGGGTCCGGCGGTTTGGCCCGGGAGCACCGGCTGGAAGCCTTCGTGGACGCGTCAGCCCCGACGGTGTCCGAGTCGGCTCACCTCGATGTGGCCGTTGAGGCCATGACCACCTCCACTGACCACTGGGTTCCCGTCCTCGATGCCGATCGGAACGTGGTCGGGACCATCTCCACCTCGGACGTGGTCAGGGGATACCGGCTGGGTCTCCTGGCCAGCCTCCAGAAGATAGATGCCGAGGGCGATTCGCCGGATTCGGATCGGGTGACCATCGCTGTGGGGTCCCCGCTGGTGGGCCAGCAACTCTCGAAGGCGTCGCTACCTCTCAGCGTCATCGTGACGACGATCCAGAGGCATCGGGATCTTGTGGTGCCCAGCGGAAGCACCGTGCTCGAAGCCGGTGACGAGCTGGTGCTGATCGGCCGTGCCAGTGACATTGATGGCATCCGTGCCAGCGCCTCAGGTGTATCCGGCCCTCGAAACGACGCCGTCCGATCTGAACCGGGGATGCCTGTGCAGATGGAGACAACGCCCAATGAGAAGAGACCATGATGGCTGACGCCAGGAAGGCTCGACTGGACGTGATCGATGACAGCCTGGGGTTCGATGAGTTCGTCCTCCTCGATGTTCTCGCACTCCTCTTCGAACCCGGAGGCCAGTTGAAGAAGCGGGAGGCCGAGGGCTACCTGGTCCTGACCAACCGCCGGCTCATCTTCGGCACGGTGAGACACGGAATCCTCGTTGACGTGTCGATCAAAGAGGTCGTGGCGCCCGTCGCCATCACGCACAAGATCATGATGGCCCGTCTCCTGGTCACGACTGTCCATGGAGCCCAACACACGCTGGTGGTCAACAAGAGCGCCGCCCAGCGAGCGGCCCTGGCCATCAACGCGGCCGTCACCGACTGAGGATTGGATGGAGAACAGCGTCAGTGCGGCGCGACGGTGCAGTCGACGTGCAGGCGGGGGACCTGACGCGTGACCTTCCCGCCCAGCGATCGTCGCCCGTCAGGTGCTGGATCGTCACGGATATTCCGGGGCCAGGTGGCCCACGACGAGGTACGTGGCTTCGACCTGACCCGCCGGCCTACCAAGAGAGCGGGCGACGGGAATCGAACCCGCGTTCCGAGCTTGGGAAGCTCGTGTTCTGCCTCTGAACTACGCCCGCGTGCCGGCGCAACCCTATCGCCTCGGACGTCAGGTTTCGGCGCCGCGGCGCCCGTCGGCCCGTGACCACCGGAGCAGCCGTTCGCCGGCCAGCACGGCGACCAGGGCGACGATGGCCAGGGCCATGGCGCTCAGTCCGACGACCACCCGGGCATGGGGCAGGTTCGTGAGCGTGGCTACCGGGGTGATCACGGCGAACGCCAGCGCCGTGGCGATGGCCACCATCTGGGCCGGACCGCGGCGGTCCACTCGATAGGGCCACGTGACCACCACCGCCAGCAGGGGCGCCGTAGCGGCGAAGACGAAGGCCGACGTGTGCCACTGGGGGGCGGGGATCAGCTGGAGCTGGCGGTAGCCCTCGATGACGGCCAGTGCCGCCAGGACCAGCAGGCCGGGTGACGTGAGCGACGTCGTCGGTCGGTGCAACGGGTCGACCCACTTGGGTGCCGGCTCCGGGGAGCGCTGCTCGGGGGTGCCAGCCGTCCGGGCTTCGAACGTTGACGGCTGTACCACGAGAAGGCGACCCTCGTAGAAGGAGTCCGCGTTGGTGCCCGAGACCCGAGGGCCCGGCAACGTATCGACGCTCTGCGTCGTCGAATTCTCCCGCCTCGTCCAGCTCATCGCCCGCCCTTCCCGCCAACCGGGCCACCGAACCGACATTCCCGCTCTTCCGGCCGCCCGGCCCGCCGCTGAATCCGCCGCCCTTCACTTGTCAGTATCCACCGAACCGATGGGGAATGCAACCACTGGTTGCAAGCAGTGGGGAGCCCGTTTGACGCGAACCGCGCCGCTCTCGGGAACCCCGCCGCCACGGAGTTACGCCTGGGTGTGCCGTCCCCACTATCGTCAGGGCCGCATGGTTCTCTCCGACCGCTCCATCCGTGAGGCCCTCGAGGCCGGCCACATCGTCATCGACCCCTTCGACGACAGCTGTGTCCAACCCTCGTCGGTAGATCTCCACGTCGACCAGTACTTCCGGCTCTTCCGCAATCACACCTCGCGGGTCATCGACGTCCGGGAGAATCAAGAGGACCTCACCGAGTTGGTCGACACCGGTGAGGACCCCCTCATCCTCCACCCCGGCGAGTTCGTCCTCGGCTCCACCAAGGAGCGGGTGACCCTCCCCGCCGACCTCGTGGCCCGTCTCGAGGGGAAGTCCTCCCTCGGGCGCCTCGGCCTGCTGATCCATTCGACGGCCGGGTTCGTGGACGCCGGTTGGGACGGCCACCTGACCCTCGAGCTGTCCAACGTGGCCAACCTGCCCATCACCGTCTATCCGGGGATGAAGATCGGCCAGATCAGTTTCTTGCAGATGACCACCGCCGCCGACCATCCGTACGGCTCTGATGGCCTCAAGTCGAAGTACCAGGGTCAATGGGGCCCCACGCCGAGCCGGTATGCCGACAACTTCCGGCCGTGATGACTGGAGATGCCTCGTCGGACCGGCTTTGTTACTCTTCAGTAACCATCTAGGAGGAACGCAGTGCCCCTGAGACTCGCCCTAGGGCTCGGTATCACCGCGGTGATGTTCGCCATCGCCGGTCGCCGATTCTTCTGGCTCTACCAATTGATCTCCGCCGGCGAGCCCGCCGTGCCGTCCCGATTCCAGGACGTGCCCAAGCGGATCAAGGCAGAACTGGTCGAGGTGGGCGGCCAGAAGAAGCTGCTCCAGTGGACGGTCCCAGGCGTGGCCCACGCCTTCACCTTCTGGGGCTTCACCATCTTGTTCCTGACCATCATCGAGGCCTTTGGCTGCCTGTTCCAGCGCGACTTCCACATCCCGCTGATCGGGCACACCGCCTTCATCGGTTTCCTCGAGGACTTCTTCGCCGTGGCGGTCATCATCTCCCTGCTGGTCTTCGTGGGCATCCGGGTCAAGCACTCGCCCAAGCGGGAGAACCGTCGGTCCCGCTTCTTCGGCTCCCACACCGGGGCCGCCTGGCTGGTCCTGTTGATGATCTTCGGGGTCATCGCCTCGCTGCTCGTCTACCGCGCCGCCCAGGTCAACACCGGCAACTTCCCCTACGGGTGGTGGGCCTTCGCCTCCCACGGGCTGGCCAACGTGCTCAAGCCGTTGGGCACCGGCGTGAACAGCGTCATCGAGACGGTCGCCCTGCTGGCCAACATCGCCATCATCACCGGCTTTTTGGTGTTCGTCTCATACTCCAAGCACCTCCATATCTTCATGGCCCCCATCAACGTGGCCACCTCCCGGCGGCCCCGGGCCCTCGGCGCCCTGGCCTCGACGCCGGACATGTCGATGGAGGACGTCGGCGAGGACGACGAGGTGGTCTTCGGGGCCGGCCGGATCGAGGACTTCTCGTGGAAGCAGCTCCTCGACATGGCCACCTGCACCGAGTGCGGCCGCTGCCAGTCCCAGTGTCCGGCGTGGAACACGGGTAAGCCGCTCTCGCCCAAGCTGCTGATCATGGACCTGCGGGACAACCTGTTCGCCTCGGCCGAGCGGGTCATGGCCAAGAACCGGGCGGCCGGCACTGAGGTGGAGAACCTGGTCCCCTCGGTCATCGATCCCGATGTCCTGTGGTCCTGCACGACGTGCGGCGCCTGTGTGGAGCAGTGCCCGGTGGACATCGAGCACATCGACACCATCATCGACATGCGGCGCTACGAGGTCCTCATGGAGTCGAACTTCCCCACCGAGGCCGGCCTCATGCTCCGCAACGTGGAGAACCAGGGGGACCCCTGGGGCCTCGGCTCGTCCAAGCGCACCGACTGGATCGAGTCCCTCGACTTCGAGGTGCCGGTGATCACCGGCACCATCCCCGACGACGTCGAGTACCTGTACTGGGTGGGTTGTGCCGGGGCGCTCGACGAGCGGGCCAGGAAGGGCGCCCAGGCCACGGCGCGCATGCTCCACCGGGCCGGGGTGAGCTTCGGCATCCTCGGGCCCAAGGAGTCCTGCACCGGCGACCCGGTGCGCCGCCTGGGCAACGAGTACCTCTACCAGGAGCAGGCCAGGATGAACATCGAGACCCTGGAGAACGCCGGGGTGAAGAAGGTCATCGCCACCTGCCCTCACTGCTTCAACTCCCTGGCCAACGAGTACCCGTCCCTGGGCGGCAACTTCGAGGTGATCCACCACAGCCAGCTGCTCGACCACCTGGTGACGACGGGCAAGCTCACGCCGGGGGGCGGCTACACCGGTACGGTGACCTACCACGACCCCTGTTACCTGGGTCGCCATAACCGGGTGTTCGACGAGCCCCGTTCGGTAATCGACGCCATTCCGGGCGCCACCCAGGTCGAGATGCGGCGTTGCCGGGAGAAGGGCTTCTGCTGTGGGGCCGGCGGGGCCCGCATGTGGCTCGAGGAGAAGATCGGCAAGCGGGTCAACATGGAGCGCACCGAGGAGGCCATCGGCACCGGGGCCGACGTCGTCTCCACCGCCTGTCCCTACTGCATGATCATGCTGGACGACGCGGTACGGGCCAACGCCAAAGAGGACGACGTCCGGGTCCTCGACCTGTCCCAGCTGTTGGAGGAGTCGATGGGGGAGCCGGTCACCGTCGGCGCCGCAGCCGTGTCCGCACCGACCGATGCCTCGGCCGAGGAGCCGTCCGGGCCGGGAGACGCCGCCGACGAGTGACCGGGATCAGTCGTAGGCCAGGGCGTCGGCCTCCCGCACGCGGTTTGCCATGGCGGCCAGGAGCTTGCGGGCGATGGGGGGCGAGGACTGCAGCACGCTGTTGAACTGGCGCTGGCTGAGCACCAGGACGTCCATCTCCGTATCGGAGGTGACCGTGGCCGAGCGGGGCTTGCGGTCCAGGAGGGAGAGCTCGCCGAAGTACCCCCCGGGCCCGAGGGTGGCGACCTTCTTCCCGTTGCGGGACACCGTGGCTGCCCCGGTCACGATCAGGAAGAACTCGAGCCCGATCCGCCCCTCTTCCACCAGCACCTTGCCCTCGGGCACCACGACCTCGTCGAGTGAGCCACGGATCTTGCGGATCTCGGATGCGGTGCAGCTCGAGAACAGCCAGATGGACTTGAGATCGAGCGCCTTCGGACGTGGAGTCATGGTCCTGAGGGTACCTCGCGCACCCGGGCCGCGCCGGGGTCACTGTCCTGCGTCGGGCCGCCGCTGGTACGCTCTCGCACCGCCCAGGGGTCGACCGCTGCCCCGCTCGACGTGCCGCTGGGGGACTCTGTTGATGATCGCTCCTGCATCCAACCACCCGGGCGTCCCCGGTGCCGACGACAACGCCGAGGCTGGGGCGGTCGACGGGGACACGACCGTGGACAACTACCGCGGTGGCAGCGTCAACGTCGACATCCGCAAAGCCGGTCAGGTGGTGGTGGCGGTGTGCCTCGTGGGCCTGGCCGTCCTCGGCGTGATCCTGACGGTCGCCGGCATCAACAGCAACAACCAGATCGACAACCTGAAGCACAACGGGGTCCCCGTGGCCGTGCGGGTGACCGGGTGCCTGGGCCTAATCGGGGGCACCGGCCAGAGCGGGGCGGGATTCACCTGCACCGGGGCCTACACCTTCGACGGCCGGCTCTACCACCAGAACATCCCCGGACTCGCCTTCCACAAGCCGGGCACCACCATTCGCGGCATCGTGGTGCCGAGTGACCCCGCATTGCTCTCCACCCCCGGAGAGCTGGCTCGCCAACACGCCTCCTGGACGGTCTTCATCATTCCGGGCCTCCTGCTCCTCGTAGTGGTGGCGGTCCTCGTCATCGTGCTCATACGGCGCTCGGGACGGTCGGCACCGTCGGACCGCGCTGGAACCGCCCCCGTCGTGTCGCGGTAGCCTGCGCTATGGCCCGCCCTGATCCGGACGACCTTCCCGACGTCAGTCTCTGGCGCCGGTTCACCTCGTCGGTGAGCAACATGATGCTGAAGCCGGCCGTGGCGGCGGAGACCCGGACGGGCGACGACAGACCGACGAGCCAGGGACCGATCACCGTCCCCGAGATCGAGGCCGCCATCAAGCGGGCCGACGACAAGGAACGCCTCATCGGCCTGCTGGCCGCACCGGTGGCGGCGGCCATCGTCTTCGTGGTGATGGCCACGCTGGTCCACAACGATCCGCCGCAGTATGTGAACGGCGTGCTCAACCCCCATCACGCCAATCCCAACACCTTCACCGAGCTCGGCCTACTGACCCTGGCGCTAGCCCTGGTCATGCTGGGCGGGGCGTGGTTCCGCAAGCGACTGGTCATTGGTATCGCGTCGGCCCTGTACGGGCTGTCGTTCTTCAACCTGCACTACTGGGGTTTCGGTCTGCCCTACATCATGATCGGGGCCTGGTACCTGGTCCGGGCCTACCGGCTGTCCCAGAAGCTCAAGCTGGCCAAGGCGGCCGATGCACCACCGCCCTCACTGGGACCGAGCGGGGTCAAAGCACCTCCCAACAAGCGGTACACACCACCGACCACCTCGGCCCGCCGGCCGACTCCCAAGTCCAAGCCGGCCAAGGGGACCGAAGCCGGCTGAGGGACTGACCGAGGGGCGTAAGAGCCCGTCGGCCGAGGGCTCGCCAGGCACGCGCCAGCCGTCGCCTTCGGCGACGGGCGCGTACAACTACTCCTGCACCGATGCAACGCGCCCTGAGGCGCCAAAAAGTGCCCATGAGCAGGGACGTTCGATCAGTTCACACGTTGGTAACACGGCTGTGACTGTGCCGAAATCCCGACCAAGCATTGTTTGCGGCGGCAAGGCGAACTTCCCGTCTTGCCCTCGGTGGCGCCGTGAGTTGGCATCCGGCCCATTGAGAAGCAGTTACTAGGAGAGGAGCACCTCAACCGTGCTAGCCGCAGCAGTGTCCTATGTCCCATACCCAAGTTGGGTGAATCCGGGTGACAACACGTGGCAGATGACGGCCGCCACGTTCGTCGGCCTGATGAGCCTTCCCGGTTTGGCGGTTCTCTATGCATCGTTGGTCCCGAAGAAGTGGGCCGTCAATGTGTTGGCCATGATGTTCGCCGGCTTCTCGCTGGTGATGGTCTGTTGGTTCATCTACGAGTACAAGATGGGCTTCGGGCCCAACTCGTGGGGTGGAGGCGTCAAGGACATCAACGGGGTGGTGACACAGACACAGTTGGGACGAGGCGGGTGGACACAGTTCATCGACAACTTCTGGGGCAAGCCGGGCCCGATACTCAGTCCACTGGGTGAACAGGGCCAAGCGGCATCGGCAGCCAACACCGCCGTGCCGTTCCACTTCCCGACCTCCACACTGGCCTACTTCCAGTTGGTGTTCGCGGCCATCACGCCGCTGCTCTTCCTCGGGAGTGTCCTGGGCCGGATCAAGTTCAGCGCCTGGTGCCTGCTGGTGCCGCTGTGGTCGACGTTCGTGTACTCGATCGACGCCTTCTTGCTGTGGGGCGGTGGCTACTTCGCTCAAGAGGGTGCCCTCGACTACTCGGGTGGTTACGTGATCCACATGTCGGCCGGTGTGTCGGGCTTCGTCGCCGCCTGGGTCCTCGGGCCGAGACTCCTGCGAGACCGACAGCACTTCCTTCCCAACAACCTGGTGATGGCGGCAGTCGGTGCCGGCATCCTGTGGTTGGGCTGGAACGGCTTCAACGGTGGTGACCCCTACTACGCAGGCACGGACGCCTCCGCCGCCGTGGTCAATACCAACCTGGCCACTGCGGCCGGTCTGCTGACCTGGGTCGCACTCGATGCCTGGCTGTCCAAGGAGAAGAAGCCCACCTTCCTGGGTGCGGTCAACGGCATGATCTGCGGCCTGGTGGGCATCACGCCCTGTGCCGGGTGGGTCAACGGGCAGGGTGCCATCTACATCGGCCTCATCTGCAGCGTGATCGTCTGGGTGGCGTGGAACTTCCTCTCCAAGGTCCGTCCGTTCTCCAAGGTGGACGACGCCCTGGGCGTGATCTACACGCACGGCATCGCCGGCTTCTTCGGTGGTCTGCTGCTCGGCATCTTCGGAGACCCGAACAACCTGTCCCTCGGCTGCGGCCATCTGGACGCCTCGGGGCAGGTGATCGCTACGACGGCCACCCAGTACGCGACGGCCAAGGGGACCTGTGTGCCCTTCGGTGTTGCCGGCCTGGTCTACACCGGCTCGGCCCACCAGTTGTGGGAACAGTTCCGAGCGGCCATCTGGGTGATCCTGTGGTCCGCCGCGGTGACCTTCATCCTCATGCACCTCATCAAGCTGGTGTTGCGAGGGGCCCGGTACAAGGATGAGATCCTCGAGGTCGGCGATCTCGCCATCCACGGTGAGGAGATGTTGCCCGAGGACGGCTTTTCCACTCGGATCGGCGGTGGAGTCGGTGCTGCCGGCATGACCGCAGCCTCGCTGGGCGGGAGAGAACCGGATGATCCGGTACCGTCCGGGGAATCAGGCACCTGACCGACCACTACGAGCTCAAGGAGAAATTGACATGAAACTAGTCGTAGCGGTGGTGAAGCCGTTCAAGCTCGATGACGTCAAGGAGGCACTCAAGACGTTGGGAGTCCATGGCATGACGGTCTCGGAAGTCCAAGGCTTCGGGCGCCAACGTGGTCACACGGAGGTGTACCGGGGTGCGGAGTACGAGGTCGAGTTCGTCCCCAAGGTCCGTCTGGAGGTCGTCGTCGACGACGCCCAGGCTGACGAGGTGACCAACGCCGTGGTGGATGCCGCGGGAACCGGAAAGATCGGCGATGGGAAGGTGTGGATCCTCCCGGTCGAAGAGGTCGTGCGGGTGCGGACCGGAGAGCGGGGCGCTGACGCTCTCTGAGCCGCATCTGTCGACATCGTCATGGTGACGTTTGTGGGGACAGACGAACCTGGCAACGCACAAGGCCGGCTCCTCGGAGCCGGCCTTGTGCCGTTCCCCACACCGGTCAGGGGTCCGGCACCTGCTGGCCGATCAGCCAGCCTGGCGTGCCACGGCCTCGGCGGCGGCCTTGGCCGCCTCGGGATCGCCCAGGTAGCGGCCTGAGGTCACCGACAGGTCGTCGCCCAGCTCGTAGACGAACGGGATGCCCGTCGGGATCTCGAGCTCGGTGATCTGGTCGTCGGGGATGGCGTCGATGTGCTTGCGCAGGGCCCGGAGACTGTTGCCGTGGGCCACCACCAGCACCGCGCTGCCCCTGGCACCCTCGGCCAACAGGTCGGGCACGATGGCATCCTCCCAGTAGGGCAGCACCCGGGCGACCACGTCAGCCAGGCATTCGGTGGTGGGCAGTACGTCAGTGGGTACGTCGCGGTAGCGGGGGTCGCCGGCCGGGTGATGCTCACTTCCGACCAGCACCGCCGGCGGCGGGGTGGCGTAGCTCCGCCGCCACTGCTTGACCTGGGACTCGCCGAACTCCGCGGTGGTCTCTTTTTTGTTCTTGCCCTGGAGGTCGCCGTAGTGGCGCTCGTTCAGGCGCCAGTGCCGATGGACCGGGAGCCAGCTCCGCCCGGCCACCTCGAGGGCGATCGAGGCGGTCCGCACCGCCCGGGTGAGCAGCGAGGTGTGCAGGACCCGCAGGTCAAGGCCGGCCTCGGCGGCCAGCAACGCCCCCGCCTCACGGGCCTCGGCCTCGCCCTGTTGGGTCAGGTCCACGTCGTACCAGCCGGTGAACAGGTTGTCGGCGTTCCAGCGCGACTGGCCGTGGCGGAGGAGTACCAGCTGAGGCATGCCTGGAGCGTATCCCGGCCCTGGCCCACGCTGCGCCACCCAGGACTTATAAAAAACTTATGTGTTAGACACTCAACTTTGGTATAGTAGTACCCATAAAGAAAAAAGGCCTGGTGGAACGCACCGGGCGAAGTGTTGGAAGCGTCGGCCGTCGGCCGCACGGAGACAGTGCCCGGAACGGGCAGTGAGTAGGAGGCAGCTACAAATGGCCAAGGCCGTAGGAATCGATCTCGGAACCACCAACTCGGTCGTGTCGGTGCTGGAGGCCGGCGAGCCGGTCGTCATCCCCAATGCCGAGGGTGGCAGGACCACACCGTCCGTCGTGGGCTTTGCCAAGTCCGGCGAGGTGCTGGTGGGCGAGGTGGCCAAGCGTCAGGCGATCACCAATCCCGACCGGACCATCCGCTCGGTCAAGCGGCACATGGGAACGTCGTGGACCGTCGACATCGACGGTAAGGACTACACCCCTCAGGAGATCTCGGCCCGGATCCTGGGCAAGCTCAAGCGGGATGCCGAGGCGTTCCTGGGCGACACGGTGAGCCAGGCCGTCATCACGGTGCCGGCGTACTTCGACGACGCCCAGCGGACCGCCACCAAGGAGGCCGGCGCCATCGCCGGGCTCGAGGTGCTCCGCATCATCAACGAGCCGACGGCGGCCGCGCTGGCCTACGGGCTCGACAAGGAGGGCGCCGACCAGACGGTGCTCGTCTTCGACCTCGGCGGCGGCACGTTCGACGTCTCGCTCCTCGACATCGGTGACGGTGTGTTCGAGGTGAAGTCGACCGCCGGCAACTCCAAGCTCGGCGGTGACGACTGGGACCAGCGCATCATCGACTGGCTGGTCAAGACGTTCAAGGACACCGAGGGCGTCGACCTGTCCACGGACAAGATGGCCACCCAGCGTCTCCAGGAGGCGGCCGAGAAGGCCAAGATCGAGCTGTCCTCGCTGCAGGAGACCCAGATCAACCTGCCCTTCATCACGGCCACGTCCGAGGGCCCCAAGCACCTCGACGTCAAGCTGACCCGGGCCAAGTTCAACGAGCTGACCGCCGATCTCGTCGAGTCCTGCAAGGGCCCCTTCGAGCAGGCCATCGCCGACTCCGGCCTGACCAAGGCCGACATCGACCACGTGGTCCTCGTCGGCGGGTCGACCCGCATCCCCGCCGTCCAGGAGCTGGTCCAGCAGATGACCGGCAAGGAGGCCCACAAGGGCGTCAACCCCGACGAGGTGGTGGCCATCGGTGCCGCCGTCCAGGCCGGCGTGTTGAAGGGCGAGGTCAAAGACGTCCTGCTCCTCGACGTCACGCCGCTGTCGCTGGGCATCGAGACCAAGGGCGCGGTCATGCACCGCCTCATCGAGCGGAACACCACCATCCCGACCAAGCGGAGCGAGGTGTTCACCACCGCCGACGACAATCAGCCCTCAGTCGAGGTGCACGTGCTCCAGGGTGAGCGCGAGATGGCGATGTACAACAAGACGCTGGGCAAGTTCCAGCTGGTGGACCTGCCACCGGCCCCACGCGGGGTGCCCCAGATCGAGGTCACCTTCGACATCGACGCCAACGGCATCGTGCACGTGTCGGCCAAGGACCGGGCCACCGGCAAGGAGCAGTCCATGACCATCACCGGTCAGTCGTCGCTGGCCAAGGACGACATCGAGCGGATGGTGAAGGACGCCGAGGCCCACGCCGAGGACGACAAGCGGCGCAAGGAGGAGGCCGAGGTCCGCAACAACGCCGACTCCCTCGTCTACCAGACCGAGAAGCTGCTGAAGGACCAGGGCGAGAAGTTCGAGGGTGACGAGAAGGAGAAGGTGGAGTCCGCCCTCACCTCCTTGAAGGAGGCCCTGGCCGGGTCCGACATCGAGGCCATCAAGACCTCGACCGAGACCCTGCTGACGGCCAGCCAGTCGTTCAGCCAGCGCCTCTACGAGGAGGCGGCCAAGTCCGACGCCGCCGCTCCGGGTGGAGCGGTGCCCGAGGACGACAGCTCCGACGACGAGGTCGTGGACGCCGAGATCGTCGACGACAAGGGCTGATCGTCGATGACCGGTACCGACGAGTCTGGTCGTGACGATGGCGAGCGGGAACCGGAGGCCGGACAGGCTTCCGGCTCCCGCCCCGCAGAGGGCGCAGAGGGCGCTGAGCTCGGCTCGGACTACCCCGAGGACGACGAGGTCCTCGACGCCGAGATCCTCGACGCCGCCGACGTGAGTGCCGCGGTGGACGACGCCTTCGCCGACGACGACCCCCTGGCCCTGGCGCTCAACCAGCGCGACGAATACCTCGACTCGCTCCGCCGCCTGCAGGCCGAGTTCGAGAACTATCGCAAGCGGGTGGCCAAGCAGCAGGCCGACCAGGTGGCCCGAGCGGCCCTGTCTCTGGTGGACACCCTGCTGCCGGTGCTCGACACGCTGGATCTGGCCACCGAGCACCTCGGTGACCCCGAGTCTGCCGACGGGCGCGCCCTGTTGGCGGTGGCGGGCCAGCTCCACGATGTGCTGGCCAAAGAGGGCCTCGAGCGTGACGATCCCCTCGGGGAGGCGTTCGATCCCAACGCCCACGAGGCGGTGGGCCACCTGCCGGCCGACGACAGCGAGCCGACCGGCTCCGGTGAGCCGGTGGTGGGCCAGGTCATGCGGCCGGGCTATCGCTGGCGCGGCACGGTGGTGCGGCCGGCCATGGTCATGGTGCGGGGCTAGACGAGAACACGAAGGGACAAGGTCGACGACGAGTGGCTCCGCAACGCGAATGGTTCGAGAAGGACTACTACAAGACCCTGGGCGTGTCCTCGACGGCCACGGCCAAGGAGATCACCAGCGCGTACCGGAAGCTGGCCAAGCAGCACCACCCCGACACCAACCCCGGCCACGAGGAGACGTTCAAGGACATCTCGGCCGCCTATGACGTCCTCGGTGACGCCGGCCGGCGCAAGGAGTACGACGAGGTCCGAGCCATGGGGCCCGCGGCCGGTGCCGGCTTCCCCGGGGGCTTCGGCGGCCCGGGAGCGGGGGGCGGGACCTTCCGGGTCGAGGACATGGGGGATCTGGGTGACCTCTTCGGCGGGCTGTTCGGGCGGAATCGGCGGGGCGCATCCAGCGGGCCCCAGCGGGGCAGCGACGTCGAGACCGAGCTGCACCTCTCGTTCGAGGACGCCGTCAAGGGCGTCACCACCTCGGTCAACCTGACCACCGATGCCCGCTGCCACACCTGCGCGGGCACCGGTTCGGCACCGGGCACCCAGCCCGCCACCTGCCCGCGGTGCGGGGGGTCCGGAACCCTCCAGGACAACCAGGGCCTGTTCTCCCTGAGCCAGATCTGCCCGCAGTGCGGGGGTCGGGGGACCGTGGTGACCACGCCCTGTCCGACCTGCAGCGGCACCGGCGTCGAGCACCGCAACCGGTCGGTCAAGGTCCGGATCCCCGCCGGGGTGGAGGACGGACAGCGCATCCGGGTCAAGGGACGGGGTGCCGCCGGCCGGGGCAACGCGCCCAGCGGCGACCTCTACGTGATCGTCCGGGTGGACCGCCACGGCCTGTTCGGCCGCCGGGGCCGGAACCTGACCCTGACGGTGCCGGTCTCCTATGCCGAGGCCGTGCTCGGCACCTCCCTCACCGTTCCGACCCTCACCGACCCGGTCACCTTGAAGGTGCCCGCCGGCACGCCTTCGGGCCGCACCTTCCGGGTGAAGGGCCGCGGGGTGCCGGCCGGCAAGAAGAGCGCCACCGGCGACCTGCTGGTCACCGTGGAGGTGGCGGTGCCCGACGCACTCACCGACGAGCAGCGCGCCGCCGTCGAGGCGCTGGCCGCCGTGGTCGAGCCACCGGCACGCGACACGCTGGGGGTGTGAGATGAGCGACGATCCACGCAGCCGGGCGGTGTACGTGATCTCGGTGGCGGCCGAGCTGACCGGGGTCCATCCCCAGACGCTGCCGCGTCTACGAGCGCAAGGGCCTGCTCGAGCCGGGCCGGACCCAGGGTGGCAGCCGGCGCTTCAGTGAGCAGGACCTCGACCGCCTCCGCCACATCCAGGGCCTCACCAGCGCCGGGCTCAACCTCGAGGGGGTGCGCCGGGTGATGGAGCTCGAGGCCGAGGTGGCGAGGCTCCGCACCGAGCTCGCCACGACCAAGGCCGAGGCCCGAGAGGCGCTCGCCATCACCCACCGTCAGTACCGGCGCGACCTGGTGCCGGTGTCCCAGAAGCTGGTGCCGCTGCGGAACGGCCGCCGTTCCTCGCACGGCACAGGAGGTTCCCGATGACCATCAATCCCGATCGTTGGACCCTGAAGACCCAAGAGGCGTTCAGCGCCGCCGTGGAGCGGGCCCGCGCCTCCCATCACGCCGAGGTCACCCCGGACCACGTGCTGGTGGCCGCCCTCGGCCAACCCGATGGCATCGCCGGCCCGGTGCTCTCCCGGCTCGGCGTCGAGCCGGCCATCGTGCGGGACCGGATCGACGGGGACCTCGGCCGCCTGCCCCAGGCCTTCGGCGGCGAGGAGCCCGGCATCAACCGCGCCCTGCGCGACGTGCTCACCACCGCCGACGGACTGCGGACTGACATGGGTGACGAGTACCTCTCGGTCGAGCACCTGTTGTTGGCCATGGCCGACCGCATCGGCGTGGACCGCGACCAGCTGCTGGAGGCCCTCCGGGACATCCGGGGCAGCCACCGGGTCACCTCGCAGAACCCCGAGGAGACCTTCCAGGCCCTCGAGCGCTTCGGCCGCGACCTGACTGCGCTGGCCCGCCAGGGGAAGATGGACCCGGTCATCGGACGGGACGAAGAGGTGCGCCGGGTCATCCAGGTGCTGTCCCGCCGGACCAAGAACAACCCGGTCCTCATCGGCGAGCCCGGCGTGGGCAAGACCGCCATCGTCGAGGGGCTGGCCCAGCGCATCGTGGAGGGCGACGTCCCCGAGGGGTTGAAGGGCAAGCGGGTGATCGGGCTCGATATGGGGTCGATGGTGGCCGGGGCCAAGTACCGCGGCGAGTTCGAGGAGCGGCTCAAGTCCGTGCTGAAGGAGATCACCGACGCCGAGGGCGAGGTCATCACCTTCATCGACGAGCTCCACACCATCGTGGGCGCCGGCGGCGGCTCCGAGGGGGCCATGGACGCCGGCAACATGATCAAGCCCATGCTGGCCCGAGGCGAGCTTCGCCTCATCGGGGCCACCACCCTCGACGAGTACCGCCAGTACATCGAGAAGGACGCTGCCCTGGAGCGCCGGTTCCAGCAGGTCTTCGTGCCGCCTCCGTCGGTGGAGGACACCATCGCCATCCTGCGTGGCCTGAAGGAGCGCTACGAGGTCCACCACGGCGTCCGCATCCAGGACGCCGCACTAGTGGCTGCCGCAGTCCTGTCCGACCGCTATGTGACCGGCCGGTTCCTGCCCGACAAGGCCATCGACCTCATGGACGAGGCCGCCAGCCGGCTGCGCATCGAGATCGATTCCATGCCCACCGAACTCGACGTGGTCACCCGGCGCCTCCGCCAGCTGGAGATCGAGCGGATGGCGCTGGCCAAGGAGACCGACAGCGCCTCGGCCGAGCGGCTGGCCCGCCTCGACGAGGAGATGGCCAACCTCCAAGAGGAGGCCTCGGCCATGACCGCCCACTGGCAGGCCGAGAAGGAGGCCATCGCCACCATCCAGCACCTGAAGGGTGAGCTGGAGCAGCTCCGGGGCGACGCCGAGCGCCTGAGCCGCGAGGGCAACCTGGCCCAGGCCTCGGAGATCACCTATGGGCGCATCCCGGACCTCGACCACCAGGTCGAGGTGGCCACCCACGCCCTCGACGAGCTCCAGAAGTCCCAGCGCTTCCTCAAAGAGGAGGTCGACGCCGAGGACGTGGCCGAGGTGGTCAGCCGGGCCACCGGGGTGCCGGTCAGCCGGCTGCTCGAGGGCGAGGTCGAAAAGCTCATCCGCATGGAGGACGCCCTCCATGCCCGGGTGGTGGGCCAGGACGAAGCGGTCGAGCGCGGTGTCCAACGCCATCCGGCGCAGTCGGGCCGGACTGTCCGACCCCAACCGGCCCATCGGCTCGTTCCTCTTCATGGGGCCGACCGGGGTGGGCAAGACCGAGCTGGCCCGGTCCCTGGCCGAGTTCCTCTTCGACGACCCCCGGGCCATGATCCGCATCGACATGAGCGAGTACGGCGAGCGGCACTCGGTGGCCCGCCTGGTCGGCGCCCCTCCCGGGTACGTCGGCTACGAGGAGGGGGGCCAGCTCACCGAGGCCATCCGCCGCCGGCCCTACGCCGTGGTGCTGTTGGACGAGCTCGAAAAGGCCCATCCCGACGTGTTCAACATCTTGTTGCAGGTGTTGGAGGACGGTCGCCTCACCGACGGGCAGGGTCGCACGGTCGACTTCACCAACACCGTGCTCATCATGACCTCCAACATCCCCGGTGAGCCCATCGAGCACTTCAAGCCGGAGTTCGTGAACCGGATCGACGAGATCGTGCGGTTCCACCGCTTGAGCGAGGCCGACCTGTCCCGCATCGTGACCATCCAGCTGGGTGGGCTGCGCGGCCGGCTGGCCGAGCGGCGCCTCGCGCTCGACGTCACCGCGGAGGCCGAGGCACTGTTGGCCCGCGAGGGATTCGATCCCGAGTACGGCGCCCGCCCCTTGCGACGGGTCATCCAGCGCCAGGTGGAGGACCCGCTGGCCCTGGCGCTGCTCGAGGGCCGCTACCCCGAGGGCGCAACGGTGACCGTCGACGCCAAGGACGGGGCCATCGTCTTTGTCTGACCGCTCCCCGGTGCGGGATCGGGCCCCGTGGGCAAATGGACGCAACGTCGCGGCGGGGTAATCATGTGGCCATGACGTGCCCCGGGGATGCACCGACAGGTGAGGCCATCAAGGGGTGCCGTCAGTGGACGGACCCGCCCCGACGGCAGCGCTGAGCCGGTCCCTCGATGCTCGTCCGAGGCGTCACCACATCGGCATCGGTCACGGTGCACATCGACTTCAAGAACGTCTTCTCGCTCCTGTTGGCCCTGGCCTTCGTCGTGCTGCTCGGCCTGGTCAGCAGTCGACTGCTCGGCATCAAGGTGGGCCGGTGGCGGTCCATGGCGACCGCCCTGGTGGGGACGCTGGTGGGACTGGTGGGCCGCGCAGCCGTCGTGCACGGGCACAGCGAGGGCGAGGTGGTCTACGGCCTGACCGCCCTATTCGGGATCCTCGCCACCATGGTGCTCCTGATCATCCCCGAGGCACTGGCCCGGAGCCGTGTGCGGCCGCAGGGCCGTCGGTCGCGGCGGCGTTGGCTGCACCCGGTCCGCTCGATGCGCCGGGCCCTGGCCCCGGTGTCGCGCTCGGCAGAGGTGCTCCGCGTCGCCCGTCGCCAGGGCCTCGCCCGCCCCCAGTTCCTCACGGCGTCGGGGGTGGCGACCCAGGAGTTCGGCCACCGCCTGCGGCTGACGCTCGAAGAGGTCGGGGGCATGTTCGTCAAGTTCGGCCAGATCGCCTCGACCCGGAGTGACCTCCTCGCCGAGCCGGTGATCGAGGAGCTCTCGCACCTGCGCTCCGACGTGCGACCCATCCCCGCCGACCAGGTCCGCCCCCTGGTCGAGGCGGAGCTCGGCCGACCCGTCGAGGAGGTCTTCAGCTCGTTCGACCTTCGAGCCCCTGGCGGCGGCGTCCATCGGGCAGGCCCACCGCGCCACGCTGGTCACGGGGGAGTCGGTGGTGGTCAAGATCCAGCGGCCCGGGCTCGACGACCTGCTGCGACGGGACGCCACCGTCCTGCGGTTGGCGGCCCGGGTGGCCGAGCGCCGGGTGTCGGGGGCGGGCGACCTCGGCATCCGCGAGCTGTGCGAGGAGCTCATCACCAGCATGGACCGTGAGCTCGACTATCAACGCGAGGCGGCCATGTGCGACCGCCTCCGCGACGTCGTCTCACATCCGGACCCGGCCGACGACATCGTCCGGGTCCCGGCCGTCTTCCATGCCCTGTGCACCGATCGGCTGCTGGTGATGGAAGAGGCCCCTGGCCGGACCATCGACGTGCCCGGGGCCGTGGCGGCCAGCGGCACCCCACCCGAGCTGCTGGCCACCGCCCTCCTCAGCTGTTTTCTCGACCAGATCCTGCACGGCATGGTGTTCCACGCCGACCCGCACCCGGGGAACCTGATGGTCGACCAGTGGGGCCGACTCTGGCTGCTCGACTTCGGTGCCGTCGGCCTGCTCGATCCGGCCACCCGTCGGGCCCTCCAGGACATCGCCATCGGAATGAGCGCGTCCGAGCCCATGGTGGTGGCCCGTGCCGTGCGCCACCTGGCCGGGGCGGACGCCACCGCCGACCTGGCCGCCCTGGAGTCCGACATCGGCCAGCTCATGGTCGAGACCTCCGGTGGCTTCGACCCGGCCGTCCTGCCCCAGGTGCTCTCGGTGATGACCCGACACGGCCTCCGGGTGCCGGCCTCGATGACGTCGCTGTCACGGGCCCTGCTCACCCTGGACGGCACCCTGAAGGTCATCGATCCCGGCTTCGAGCTGTCCGTCGAGGCCACCAAGGCTGCCGACGAGCTGGCGGGACCGGATCAGGACGTCGCCGGCGACCTGCTCCAACAGGAGCTGCGACGGTCACTGCCGGCCCTGCGGACGCTGCCCGGTCACCTCGACGAGTTGGCCACCCAGCTGCGGTCGGGCCGCATGAGCGTCCGGGTCGAGCGATTCGCCGACCGTGACGAGCAGGTGGTCAGCCGGTGGATCGACCGGGTGCTGGTAGGGCTCTTCGGATGTGTGGGCCTGGTGGCCTCGGGCATCCTGCTCGTGGCGGCCGAACTGGCCACGACCCGTGACATCCGCCTGGCCCTGCAGGCCATCGGATTCATCGGCATCGTGTTCTCCTCGGTGCTGTTCATGCGCTCGGTGGCCCAGGTCCTGCGCCGGCAACGAACCACGCTCGAGTGAGCTGGCACCGGCGCTGTCATCCGGCACGACCGGGGCGGCGCGGCGCCCGGTCCGGGTCTGCGTCCGTGGGGGTCAGTCGGGGTGTCGGGGCCGGAGTCCGATGAGGGCACCGAGGGTCGCCCGGGTGGCGACCACCGCCTCGGGGCCGACCTGGTCGGTGAGGGCCGAGTCCACCCGGTCCACCGCGGCCCGGGATGCCGCTGCTGCGGTCGTGCCCCGTTCGGTCAGGCGGACCGTCATCCGTCGGCGGTCCTCGGGGTCGGGCTCCCGATCGAGGTAGCCCCGCACCACCAGCGTGTCGACGAGCTGGCCGGCGGCCTGCTTGGACACGCCCAGCGCGTCGATGATGCCGCTGAGCGGCGAGCCGCCCCGGGCGATGGCCCCGAGGACGAAGATGCCGTTGCGGGGGACGTCGTCGCACCCGACTTCGGCCAGGGCCGAGCGGATCGCCGACCCGTAGGTCGTCCGGGCCGCCCGCAGCAGGGCCGGGATGGCCACCTCAGCCCGGTCGTCGTCCCCGGTGGAGTCCGGGGAGTCGTCCGCGTTCGGGCCCATGACCGCACCCTACTGCGGACTCCGAAGATAGTAAAGAATCTATATAGTCAATAGCTGGGACTACTGTGTGGGCATGGGCGAGGAGGAGGTGTCACTGACCGGGCAGGCGGTGGCCGTCGAACGGTCGAGGCTGGTCCGGCCGACCAGTCGGTGGGGTGACGCCCACGCCCAGGCCCGGCTGTGCGCCGGCATGTCCCCGGCGCTGACCCTGTCGCCTCCGCTGGCTGCCCACGTAGCCGCCCGCACCCTGTGCATCGACCGCTGCGTCCTCGAGGCCGTCGGCGACGGTACCGAGCAGGTGGTGGTGCTCGGTGCCGGCTATGACGACCGGGCCCTGCGCTTTGCTTCGCCCGGGGTCCGCTTCTTCGAGCTCGACCACCCGGCCACCCAGGCCGACAAACGGGCCCGCCTGTCGGCCATGGGCGCCGACGGCTCCGGCCTCACGCTGGCCGCGGTGGATTTCCGCGTCGACGACGTGGGCGATGTCCTGGACGCGGCCGCCCACGAGGCCGCGCGGCCGACGCTCTTCATCGCCGAGGGGCTGCTGGTCTATCTCGACGAACAGGACATCGTGGCGCTGCTGGGAGCCATCGGCCGGCGGGCGGCCGGCGGCTCCGCACTGGTGGCCACCCTGGCCGTGCACCCCGCCGGGCTCGACTCCGAGGTCGTTTTGGACCGGGCCAACGCCGTCCGCGCCCGGGCCCGGGCCGAGCCGTGGCGGACCATCCTCCCCGCAGCGCAGCACCTGGATCTCGTCGTCCGGGCCGGGTGGACGGTCACCGCGTCGGTCGATGACGCCGACCTCGTCCCGGCGGCCGTCCCGGGCCGCTCACTGTCGGTCGTCGCCCACCCCTGATCGGCTCGTGGGCCGAGGGCCGCCCGGGTGCGGGCACGGCCCGCCCGGCCCCTGGTGCGGGCTACACTGGTGCGTAATCCGCTTTTCGCAACGGAGGAGAGACGCGTGCCGGCAACCGTCGTCGTCGGGACCCAGTGGGGTGATGAGGGCAAGGGCAAGCTGACCGACCTCCTGGCCAAGGAGATGGAGTTGGTCGTCCGCTACCAGGGTGGCCACAACGCCGGCCACACCATCGTGGTGGACGGGGAGACCTTCGCCCTCCAGCTGGTGCCGAGCGGGATCCTCTACGACCACATCACCCCGATCATCGGCAACGGTGTCGTCGTCGACCCGACGGTGCTGCTGGCCGAGCTCGACACCCTCTCGTCCAAGAGCATCGACACCTCGAGACTGCTGGTCAGCGGCAACGCCCACCTGATCATGCCCTACCACCACGAGCTGGATCAGCTGGCCGAGCGCTACCTGGGCAAGAACAAGCTGGGCACCACCAAGCGGGGGATCGGGCCCTCCTACGCCGACAAGTCGTCACGGGTCGGCCTGCGGGTCCAGGACCTCCTCGACCCCAAGATCTTCCGCCAGAAGCTCGACGTGGTCCTGAAGGAGAAGAACCAGATCCTGGCCAAGGTGTACAACCGCCTCCCGCTGTCGGCCGACGAGATCTGCGCCCACTACCTGGACGAGCTGGCCCCCCGGGTGACCCCGATGGTGGCCGACACCGTGGGCATCCTCCACGAGGCCCTCGAGCGTGGTGCCAATGTGCTCCTCGAGGGGGCCCAGGCCACCTTCCTCGACCTCGACCACGGGACCTATCCCTTCGTCACCTCGTCCAACCCCGTGGCCGGCGGCGCCTGCACCGGGGCCGGCATCGGTCCCCGCTACATCGACGAGGTCATCGGCATCGCCAAGGCCTACGTGACCCGCGTGGGCAGCGGACCCTTCCCCACCGAGCTGACCGACGAGATCGGCGACACGCTGGTCGACCGGGGCCACGAGTACGGGGTCAACACCAAGCGCCGCCGCCGCCCCGGTTGGTTCGACGCCGTCATGATGCGCCAGGCCGTCCGGCTCAACTCGCTCTCCGAGGTGGCCCTGACCAAGCTCGACGTCCTCGACACGTTCGACACCGTCAAGGTATGCGTGGCCTACGAGGCCGGCGGTGAGCGGTTCACCCACCCGCCCTACCACCAGTCGATCTTCCACCAGGTGACGCCGGTCTACGAGGAGCTGCCCGGCTGGAAGACCGACATCTCGGGAGCCACCGAGATCGGCGACCTCCCCCAGGCGGCGCGGGACTACGTCCACTTCCTGGCCGATCAGATCGGCACCCCGGTCCGCCTGGTGGGTGTGGGCCCGGGCCGCGAGCAGTTCGTCCGCTTCGCCGCATGAGCGGCGGCCACGCCCCGGCCACGGTGCGCACGGTCTGCGTGGTCGGCTCGGGGGGCGGGAGCACGCCCTGGCCGTGGCGCTGGCCCGCACGACCGACGTCATCGTGACCCCCGGCAACCCCGGGATCACCGGGCGGTCTCCCGAGGGCCACTCCATCACGTCGGTGGCCACCGACCCCGAGGGGGTGTCGGCCGACCTGTTCGTCATCGGGCCCGAAGCTCCCCTGGTCGACGGTCTGGCCGACCGCCTCCGGGCCCAGGGGAAGCTGGTCTTCGGACCGGGTGCGGACGGTGCCCGGCTGGAGGGCTCCAAGGCGTTCATGAAAGAGGTGCTGGCCGACGCCGGGGTGCCGACGGCCCGGTTCGGCGTGTTCGACGATCCGGCCGAGGCCAAGTCCTACCTCCGGACGCTCCCGCCGCCCTGGGTCATCAAGACCGACGGGCTGGCGGCCGGCAAGGGGGTCCTGGTCACCGAGTCGCTGGCCGACGCCGACGACGACATCGACGCCAAGCTCTCCGGGGACGCCTTCGGCGACGCCGGGCGGCAGGTGGTGATCGAGGAGGGGCTGACCGGGCCCGAGTGCTCCCTGCTCGTGCTGTGCGACGGCGAGCGCCTCGCACCCCTGGCCCCGGCCCAGGACTTCAAGCGCCGTGACGATCACGACCTCGGTCCCAACACCGGCGGCATGGGGGCGTACTCGCCGGTCCCCTTCGTCGACGACGAATTGGTGGCCCGGCTGGTCGAGGGCTCGGTGGCCCCGCTGGTGGCGACTCTGCGGGAGCGGGGCATCGACTACCGGGGTGTGCTCTACGCCGGGCTGATGCTGACGCCGGACGGGCCCAAGGTCCTCGAGTTCAACGTGCGGTTCGGCGACCCCGAGACCCAGGTGGTGCTCCCCCGGCTGGAGGGCGACCTGGCCGCCCTGCTGGCCGAGGTGGCCGACGGCGCCCTCGTCACCCGGCCCATGTTCTCCGAGGCCGCCGCCGTGTGCGTCGTCATGACTGCCGGCGGCTATCCCGAGTCCCCCCGGACCGGAGACGCCATCGCCGGCATCGACGAGGCCGGCTCGCTCCCCGGAGTCACCGTCTACCAGGCCGGCACCGCATTCCAGGACGCCGCGGCATTCCAGGACGGCGCGGCATTCCAGGCCGGTCCTGACGGCCCGGGCGTGGTCACCGCCGGGGGCAGGGTGCTCGGGGTCACCGCCGTCGGCCACACCCTGGAGGAGGCCCGCGACCATGCCTACCGCGGGGTGTCCGCCGTCTCGTGGGCGGGGGCCCAGTGGCGTTCCGACATCGCCCTCGACGTCGCCGCCGACCCGGTCACCGCTGGCGCCTCGTCGGGCGCCGACGCTCCGGGGGTGGACCGGTGATCCCCCGGTATGCACCGCCCCGGATGGCGGCGCTGTTCTCCGACGAGGCCCGGTTCGCCATGTGGCTGCGGGTCGAGCTGCTGGCCACCGAAGGCTGGGTCGAGGTGGGCGATGTGCCCGCCCAGGCCGCCGAGGCGTGCACCTCGCGCGCCCCGGTGGTCGATGCCGCCTTCGTGGAGGCGGTGGCCGAGCGGGAGGCGGTGACCGACCACGACGTGGCGGCGTTCGTGGACGTGGTGCAAGAGGCCATCGGCCAGCCGGAGGGGTCGTGGATCCATTACGGGCTGACGTCGTCGGACGTGGTCGACACCGCACTGTGCGCCACCCTGACCCGGGCCGCCGACCTGCTCATCGAGGCCTGTGCCGGACTGGTCCGGTCCTTGCGGGCCCGGGCCCACGAGCACATCGACACGCCGGTGACCGGGCGGACCCACGGCATGCACGCCGAACCGACCACCTTCGGGGCCAAGTTCTCGCTCTGGGCCCTCCAGGCCGACCGGGACCTCCAGCGGCTGCGGGCTGCTCGGGAGCGGGTGGCGGTGGGCAAGCTGTCCGGGGCCGTCGGGACCTACTCCAACATCGATCCCCGGGTGGAAGCGCACGTCTGTCGCTCGCTCGGCCTCACGCCCACCCCGGCCACCCAGGTGGTGGCCCGTGACCGGCACGCCGAGTACCTGTGGGCGTGTGCCTCGGTGGGTGCCACCATCGAGCTCATCGCCACCGAGGTGCGCCACATGGCCCGCAGCGAATTGGGCGAGGTGGAAGAGCCGTTCAAGCCCGGTCAGAAGGGCAGCTCGGCCATGCCCCACAAGCGCAACCCCATCCTGTCCGAGCGACTGTGCGGGCTGGCCCGGGTGCTGCGCGGCTACCTGTCGGCCGGCCTGGAGGACGTGGCCCTCTGGCACGAGCGGGACATCTCCCACAGCTCGGTCGAGCGGGTGGTGCTCCCCGACGCCAGCATGCTCGCCCTCTACATGCTGGACAAGACCACGGGCCTGGTCGACGGGCTGGTCATCCATCCTGAGCGGGCCCTGGAGACCCTGACCGAGGGGAGCCACGGGTTGGTCTTCAGCCAGTCCGTCCTGCTGGCCCTGGTCAGTGCCGGCCTGAGCCGGGACGGCGCCTACCGCATCGTCCAGCGCGACGCCCGCCTGGCGTGGGCCGAGGGCCGGTCCTTCCGCCAGGTCCTGGACGAGGACCCCGAGGTGACCCTGTCGGCTGCGGCGCTGGACGAGGCCTTCGACCTCACCCGCACCCTGCGCCACGTCCACCGGTTCACCGACGCCCTCGACGGGCTCGACCGGGTCGACGGTCCTACCCGGTGACACCCCCGGCACCGGTGCCGCCGCTCACCCGGGTCCACTCGGGCAAGGTCCGCGACCTGTACGACGCGGGCGGCGACTTGCTGTTGATGGTGGCCTCGGACCGCATGTCCGCCTTCGACGTCATCATGGACGAGCCCATCCCCGAGAAGGGTCGGGTCCTCACCGCCATGACCGTCCACTGGCTGGCCGACCTGGCCGACCTGGCCCCGAACCATCTGGTCAGCGCCGACACCGCGGACTTCCCCGAGGGCGCCGCGGCCCTGCCCGGCGGGCTGGCCGGCCTGGCCGGACGGGCGCTGCTGGTCCGGCGGGCCGACATGCTCGACATCGAGTGCATCGTCCGGGGTTACCTGGCCGGCTCGGCGTGGAAGGAGTACCAGCGCGCCGGCACCGTCCACGGCATGGCCCTGCCAGCGGGGCTGCGGCACGCCGACCGTCTGCCCGAGGCGGTCTTCACCCCCTCGACCAAAGCACCGGTGGGAGGAAAGGACCTCAACATCGGCATGCCCGAGGCGGTGGACCTGGTGGGCAACGAGGCGGCCACCGCGGCCGCCGAGCTGTGCCTGGCGGCCTACGCCCGCGCCGCCGAGCGCGCCGAGGAGCACGGGATCGTGATCGCCGACACCAAGTTCGAGCTGGGCTTCATCGACGGGGCCCTGTCTCTCTGCGACGAGGTGCTCACGCCGGACTCGTCGAGGTTTTGGCCAGCCGAGGACTGCGCACCGGGGACCAACCCGCCGTCGTTCGACAAGCAGCCCCTCCGGGACTGGCTCGAGGCCCAGCCCTGGGACAAACAACCCCCACCGCCACCCCTGCCGGCGGCCATCGTCGAGGCCACCTCGACGCGGTATGTCAACGCCTACGAGCGGGTCTGCGGACGGAACCTGCGCGACTGGTACGGTGCCTGATCATGGCCGGGACAGCGAACTTTTCGGTACTGGTCGAGGTTCGGCTGCGAGCCGGTATCGCCGACCCGCAGGGCGCCACCATCGAGCGGGCGCTGCCCGCACTGGGGCTGAGCGGGGTGAGCGGGGTCCGGGCCGGGAAGTCGTTCCGGTTCGACATCGCCGCCGCCGACGATGCCGACGCCCTGGCCCAGGCCACGGTGGTGGCTGACCGGTTGCTGGCCAACCCGGTGATCGAGGAGTCCTCGGTGACCGTCCAGGCCGCCGGGGCCGGCGCCTGATGGCCCCCCGCGTGGGTGTGGTCATGTTCCCGGGGACCAACTGCGAGCACGATGCCGTCCTGGCCGCCGGCCGGCTCGGTGCCGCCTCCGAGCTGGTCTGGCACGGCGACACCTCGGTGACCGAGTTCGACGCGCTGATCCTGCCCGGGGGGTTCGCCCACGGCGACTACCTGCGCCCCGGGGCCATCGCCCGGTTCTCCCCGGTGATGGAGGCGGTGGGCCGGTTCGCCGCGGACGGGGGCCCGGTGGTGGGGATCTGCAACGGCTTCCAGGTCCTGACCGAGGCCGGACTGCTGCCGGGGGCCCTGCAGAAGAACCGCGGTCTCCGGTTCTTGTGCACCACGGTGACGGTGCGGGTGGAGTCCTCCGACTCGGTGCTGACCAGCGGAGTGGCCACCGGAACCGAGCTCCGGATTCCCATCAATCACTTCGAGGGCAATTACACCTGTGACGAGGCCACGTTGGCCCGGCTCCGGGACGAGGAACGGGTCGTCCTCCGCTACGTCGACAATCCCAATGGATCGGTCGACAGCATCGCCGGGGTGTGCAATGAGGCCCGCAACGTGGTCGGGCTGATGCCCCACCCCGAACGGGCGTCGGACCCGCTGTTGGGCTCGACCGACGGTGCGGTGCTGCTCGAAGCGCTGGTGGGTGCGGCCACCCTGCGCAGCTCGGGCGTCACCGCCGCCTGAGCCACCAGGCGGTCCCCGGTCCGGGGACGGGCCCGGTCAGCTGCGTGAGCGCGGGATCTTGGCCTGCTGGAGGACCGAGGCGCTGACGCCCACGGTCCGCCACGCCGAATACGAGATCCCCTTGCGGTCCCCGTAGACCCGGGCCACTTTGATGAAGTTCTTCTCGAGTGCGGCCATGTCCACCGTCTCGCCGGTGTGGGAGAGCTCGGACTCCAGGCGCTGCTTCTCCTCCACCAGGTGCAGCCGGGACAACGGGTCGGCGCCGGCCAGGCTGGCGTCGATGGCCACCAGGCGCTTCTTGATGGATTCGGGCGTGCGCTTGCGGCCCCGGCGGGGTCGCGACGACTCGAGTGCCTCGAGGTACCGGCGAACGACCCGACCCTCTTCCCGCCCCCGGGCCAAGGCCGCCTTGTGGTCGTCCGACATCGGGGTTTTTTTGCGTGATTTCGTCGTTGTGGTCGCTGCCATGCCGAGAGCTTCCCAGAGATGCCCATTGTTGGCAACCCCGATGATCTCCGCGGTCCGGACACATCTCTTTGGTGGCACCCTCCCGGGCACGATTGAGTAGGTCGGTGACGCCCGAGCATCCATTGCCGGACGGATGGATTTCAGTCGATCCGAGACTGTCCGACATCCCATTGATGCCTGATGGGCAGACTCTGCGGCGGCCCTTTTGACTCCCGGTCACCCCATCGATCGGCGTTCCCCGCAGCCGGTCAATGCGGTCACGGTGGGCTGCACCAGGGAAAACCCTGGTCGGCTGTGGCCTATCACCCGTCAAATCCCACCACATGAGTAGGTCGGATCAGCGTCGCCTATCCGGTGGCCGGTGTGCTCTATGGAGGCGGTCACGGGCTGATGTCGACCGGAGGAGCGACGGCTGTCGGGAGGAACCCAATGGGTGCCCGACGGCCTCGATGGTCCCGGTCGAATTGTCCCCAGATGCGGTGCCGCCCGGGCCCGTTGGAGTGCCCGTCGATAGGTCGGCTATGGGGCGCCGACCCGGTGCCTGGACCATCGGAGGGTGGGCGTCGGACAGGTACGCTCGGGGCGATGAACGAGCCGCTCCATCGTGCCCTGGGGTTGACCGACGGCGAGCGGGACGAGGTGGAGGCGATCCTGCACCGGTCGCCCAACCATCTGGAGCTGGCCCTGTTCGCCGTGATGTGGAGCGAGCACTGCTCCTACAAGTCGTCCCGGCTCCACCTGCGCCGGCTCCCGACCGAGGCCCCCCACGTGCTGGTCGGCCCAGGCGAGAACGCCGGGGTCATCGACGCCGGCGACGGCATCGCCGTGGCCATCCGCATCGAGAGCCACAACCACCCCTCGGCCATCGAGCCCTACCAGGGGGCGGCCACCGGGGTGGGCGGGATCCTGCGGGACATCTTCACCATGGGCGCCCGGCCCATCGCCGTCATGGACCCCCTGTTCTTCGGCGACCCGACCGCCGCCCGCCAGCAGTGGCTGATCGAGGGTGTGGTGGCCGGCATCTCCGGCTACGGGAACTCGGTGGGCGTCCCGACGGTGGGGGGCGAGCTGACCTTCAACGACTGCTACGCCCAGAACCCCCTCGTGAACGTGTTGTGCATGGGGGTGTTGCCGACCGACCGCCTGGTCCTGGGTGCGGCCACCGGTGTGGGGAACCTGGCTGTGCTCCTCGGGTCGTCCACGGGCCGGGACGGGATCGGGGGGGTCAGCGTGCTGGCGTCGGCGGGCTTCGGCGGCGGGGATGCCGAGGCCGAGGCGGCCAAACGCCCGAGCGTCCAGGTGGGCGACCCCTACGAGGAGAAGCGGCTCATCGAGGCCTGCCTCGAGCTGCTCGACGCCAAGCTGGTGGTCGGCATCCAGGACCTCGGTGGAGCGGGCCTGGTCTGTGCCACCAGTGAGACGGCCGCCCGCGGCGGGGTGGGCATGGACGTCGACGTCTCGGCCGTGCCGCGTCGCGAGCCCGGCATGGCCGCCTACGAGGTGATGACCTCCGAGAGCCAGGAGCGGATGCTGGCCATCGTCACTCCCGAGGACCTGGCCCGGGTCGAGGAGGTGTGCCAGCGCTGGGAGGTGCGCGCCGCTGTGGTCGGCCGCGTCACCGAGCCGGACGGCCAGCCCGGCCGCCTGCGCATCCTCGACGGCTTCGACGGTGAGGTCCTGGGCGACGTGCCGGCGGCCGCCCTCAGCGAGGACGCCCCCCTCTACCACCGGCCCCTGGCCCGCCCGGCCGACCACGACGCCCGCGCTGCGGACGACCCCGGCGCGCTCCCGGCCCCGGCCGACTGCGGGCCGGACGTGCTGGCGCTGCTGTCCGATCCGTCCTGGGTCTACCGCCAGTACGACCATCAGCTCTTCCTCAACACCGTCGAAGGGCCGGGCGGGGACGCGGCCGTGCTGCGGTTGGCAGCACCCGGCCTCCCGGCGTCGGCGCGGGGCCTCGCCCTCACCACCGACTCCAATCCCACCTGGTGTGCCATCGACCCCCGAGCCGGCGCCGCGGCGACGGTGGCCGAGGGCGCCCTCAACGTGGCGTGCTCGGGGGCGAAGCCGATGGCGGTCGTCAACTGCCTCAACTTCGGCAATCCGGAGCACCCCGAGGTCATGTGGCAGCTGTCCGAGGCCATCGACGGCATGTCCGAGGCCTGCCTGGCCCTCGGGCTGCCGGTGATCGGTGGGAACGTGAGCCTGTACAACGAGAGCTTCGGTGTCGACATCGACCCGACTCCGGTCATCGGGGTGCTCGGCCTCATCGAGCGCCTGGCGGCGCGGCCGCCGGGGATCACCCTGGTCGGGGAGGCCTCCCTGGTGCTTCTGGATGCCAGCGTGGGCGCCACCTCCACCCGCCGCAACCCACCCTCACTGGCCGGGTCGCGCTGGGCCGTCGAGCGCCGGGGTCACCGCAACGGGACCCTGCCCGCGCTGGATCTGGTCGGCCACGGGCGCCTGGTGGAGTTGGTGACGGAGCTGGTGGCCGACGGCGTGGCCGGCGGGGAGCAGTTGGTGGCCGGCATCCACGATGTGTCCTGCGGGGGGCTCGGGGTGGCGCTGGCCGAGCTGGCGGTGCGCTCGGGTGTCGGGCTGGTGGTCGGCGGGGTGGCCGACCACCACGAGCTGTTCACCGAGGCGCCGTCCCGGGTGGTGGTGTGCACCACTCGCCGTGCCGAGCTCATCTCCCGGGCGGCCGAGGCCGGGGTGGGGTTCCGGGTCCTCGGCCGGACCGGCGGGGACCGGCTGGTGATCGAGGGATTGGTCGACGTCGGCGTGGCCGAGGCCACCGAGGCCTGGCGGGGCCGACTGCCGTCACTGCTGGACGAGCTGGCCCCCGTCACCAACTGACAGTGACCATCGGGTCAACCGGGAGTCAGGCGTCGGGCCGCCGCTCTTCCAGGCGGGCCAGGACCTGGTCGGGGACCTTGAGATCGCCCTGACCCGTGCCCACCGTGAGGTCGGGCTTGGACGCCCCGTGGTGATCCGAGCCGCCGGTGGCCACCAGGTCGAAGCGCCGGGCCAGATTGCCGAGGTCCTGGCGCTGGCGGGGCGAGTAGCGGCCGTAGGTGGCCTCGAGCCCGGCGAACCCGGCGGCGGCCAGTTCCTCGACCAGCCGGGCCAGTTCGGTCCCCGACAACCCGGTGCTGTAGGGGTGGGCGAGCACCGCCACCCCGCCCGAGGCCCGGGCCAGGCGAGCCACGTCGGGACCGGTGAGGCGCCCTTTGGGCACGTAGCCGGGGCGGCCGTTGGCCAGGTAGCGCTCGAAGGCGTCGTCGATCGACTCGGCGGCCCCGATCGCCACCAGCACTGCAGCGAAGTGGGGGCGGCCCACGCCCTCCTCGCCCCCGGCCACGGTGACCACCTGGTCGTAGGTGAGGGGGATCCCGAGGGCGGCGAGGCGGTCGACCAGGGCCAGGTTGCGTGACCGTCGGTCGATGCGCAGACGGCCCAGCTCGGCGCCGAGCTCGCTACCGTCGTCGTCGACGAAGTAGACCAGGACATGGAGTCCCCCGCCGCCGACCGGCAGGCAGGACACCTCACAGCCGGGGACCAGCCGGACGCCCAGTTCGTCGGCGCGGTCCAGCGGCCGGGCCGATCCCGGCGAACGAATCGTGGTCGGTGAGGGCCACGGCACTGCAGCCGGCCTCGGCGGCCAGCTCGGGGATCCTGGCGGGTGGGTCGCTGCCGTCCGAGACGGTGGAATGGGTATGGAGGTCGATCACCGCGGCCGAGGCTACCGGGGGCGGGCCGTCGGGCTGGGCCCGCTGGTCGGTGCTCGAGGCACCCGGGCCACTAGGCTGGGTTGGCACGGTGAGGTGATTGTGTGGCCTAATCGTGGCGAAGGACGAGCCCGACGACCCCCGGTGTGTGCGGTGACGAACCGATGATGGAGGCCAAGGAAGCGTGCGGAGTCTTCGGGGTCTACGCCCCGGGGCGCTCTGTCGCACACCTGACCTTCGACGGGCTCTACGCCCTCCAGCACCGCGGCCAGGAATCGGCCGGCATGGCGGTCAGCGACGGTGACGCCATCACCGTCCTGAAGGACATGGGGCTGGTCACCACGGTGTTCGACGAGCGCAAGCTCTCCGGCCTGCGGGGCCACATGGCCATCGGCCACACCCGGTATTCGACGGCCGGCTCCAGCGACTGGATGAACGCCCAGCCGGTGTTCCGGGGCGTGGGCCGCGCCGGGTTCGCCCTCGGCCACAACGGCAATCTGACCAACACCGCCGAGCTCGCCGGGGTGGCCGGCATGCTGCCGGGCCTGGTGTCGTCCGACAGCGACCTGGTGGCCGAGCTCCTCGGCCAGTCGTTCCCGGCCGACCTGCCCGAGCGGACCCGGGCCGAGGTGGGCGACGACCTGGAGCACGCCCTGATGAAGGTGCTTCCCTCGGTCGAAGGTGCGTTCTCCTTCGTCCTGCTCGACGCCGACCGCCTGATCGGCGTGCGCGACCCGAACGGCTTCCGCCCGCTGTGCCTGGGCCGGCTGGAGGCCACCGAGGAGTTCGAACAGGGCTGGGTGCTGGCCTCGGAGTCCCCCGCACTGGACGTGATCGGGGCCACGTTCATCCGCGAGCTCGAGCCCGGGGAGATGGTCGTGATCGACGGCAAGGAGGTGCGCTCCGAGCGGCCCTTCCCCGACGAGCGCCTCAACCCCAAGCTGTGCATCTTCGAGTTCGTCTACTTCGCCCGCCCCGACACCAAGCTCTACGGCAACGAGGTCCACGGCGCCCGCCGCCGGATGGGCCAGCTGCTGGCCACCCAGGCCCCGGTTCGCCGCCGACCTGGTCATGGGTGTGCCCGACTCGGGCGTGCCAGCGGCCGAGGGCTACGCGGTGGCCTCGGGGATCCCCTACGGCCAGGGACTGGTCAAGAATCGCTACATCGGTCGCACGTTCATCGCCCCCACCCAGGCCGAGCGGGCCAACGGCGTCCGCCGCAAGCTCAACCCGCTGCGGGAGAACATCACCGGGAAGCGGGTCATCGTCGTCGACGACTCCATCGTGCGGGGCACCACCACGCGGGCCATGGTCAAGATGCTGCGGGAGTCTGGGGCGACCGAGGTGCACCTGCGGATCTCGTCGCCGCCGTTCCGTTGGCCCTGCTACTACGGGATCGACACGCCGGACCGCAACGAGCTCCTGGCCTCGATCAAGACGCTCGACGAGATCACCGAGTTCCTCGACGTCGACTCGTTGGAGTACCTGAGCCTCGACCACCTCGTGCAGGCCATCGACGCTCCCGGCGCAGGGTTCTGCGACGCCTGCCTGACCGGGAACTACCCGGTGCCGGTCCCGGTGCAGTTCTCCGAGCCGGCCGAGTTGAGCGGCGTGACCAGCGGTACCCAGGCGTGACCGGACCGGTTCCGGATCCGACCCCAGACACCGCCCGCCCCGAACTCGCCGATCCCGTCCCGCTCGATGCTGTCGTGATCCCGGCAACCTATGCCGGCGCCGGCGTCGACATCGAGGCCGGCGACCGGGCCGTCGATCTGATCAAGCCGCTGGTGGCTGCCACCATGCGCCCCGAGGTGCTGGGGGGCCTCGGCGACTTCGGCAGCCTGTTCGCCCTGGACGTCGCCACCTACCGCGAGCCCGTTCTGGTGGCGGGCACCGACGGTGTCGGCACCAAGGCGCTGGTGGCCCAGGCCACCGGCCGCTTCGACACCATCGGCATCGACCTGGTGGCCATGTGTGTCGACGATCTCGTGTGCCAGGGCGCAGAGGCGCTGTTCGTCCTGGACTACATCGCCACCGGTGCCGTCGATCCGGCCCAGATGGCCGAGTTGGTGAGCGGAGTCGCCGAGGGGTGCCGCCAGGTGGGCGCGGCACTGGTCGGCGGCGAGATGGCCGAGCACCCCGGTGTGATGAAGCCGGGCGAGTTCGATCTGGTGGGGTTCGCCGTCGGTGTGGTCGAGCGCTCGGCGGTGCTGGGTCCGGACCGGGTCGAAGCTGGGGACGTCCTCATCGGGCTGTCGTCGCCGGGCCTGCGCTGCAACGGCTACACCCTGGCCCGCCACGTGCTGCTCGAGCGCGCCGGTCTGGCCCTCGACGGGCCGGCGTGGCCCGGTGCCGGGGTCACCCTGGCCGACGAACTGCTCCGCCCGTCGGTGCTCTACACCCCGGCCGTGCGTGCCGCCATGGCCGCGACCGGGGAGGGCGCCGGCCCGGTGTGCATGCCGCCGCCCACATCACCGGCGGCGGGTTCGCCGGCAATGTGCCCCGTGCCCTCCCCGAGGGCCTGCGTGCGGTCATCGACCGATCCGCCTGGACGGTGCCGCCCATCTTCGGTGAGATCCGACGACTCGGCCAGGTCTCCGACGACGAGATGGCCCGGGTCTTCAACCTGGGCCTCGGGATGATCGTCACCGTGGCGGCCGGAGCCGCCGAGGACGCTCTGGCGGCGATCCACGACGCCGGTGTCGGGGCCATGGTGGTGGGGCACGTCGAGGCGGGGGAGCGCGGGGTGGCATTCACCGGGTCGCCGTTCTGGCCCGAGGACGTCAGTACCGGGCCGGGCCCAGCGTGAGCGACGTCCTCCCCTCCACCGAGTTCGAGGCGCTGCGGGCCCATCTGTTGGAGCACTCGGTCAAGCGCGGTGACTTCACCCTCAAGTCCGGCCGCAAGAGCAACTGGTTCATCGACTCGAAGCAGACGGTGTGCCGTCCCGAGGCCATGGTGTTGGTGGCCGATGGCCTCCTCTCGGTGATCCCCGAGGACGTCGGTGCCATCGGTGGGCTCACGATGGGGGCCGACCCGGTGGCCTTCGTCACCGCCGGCGTGGCTGCCACCCGCGGCCGGATGCTCAAGGCCTTCAGTGTGCGCAAGGAGGCCAAGGACCACGGCGGTGGCGGCCGGATCGCCGGTGCCCTCGACCCCGGTGACCGGGTGGTCATCACCGAGGACACCGTGACGCGGGGCACCTCCCTCCTGGAGGCGGCCCACGCGGTGATCGACGCCGGGGCGGTCCCGGTGCTGCTGGTGGCGGTGGTCGACCGGGGAGGCACCGTGGAGGCCATGGCCGCAGCCGAGGGCATCGCGTTCCGGGCCCTGCTGACCGCCCCGGATCTCGGGTTCGCCTACGAGGGCGGCTGAGCCGGACCAGGGCTGGGCCGACCGGTGGTGGACGCGGACATCCCCCACCCGCACGGAGCGAATGGGGGATGTCTGGGCGCCTCTCGGAGCCGACCGCGGTCAGTCGACGGCGTCGGTGGTGGCGTCCTCGGACGCTGTGCCCTCGGACGCGGTGCCCTCGGACGCGGTGTCCTCCTCGGCGCCCTCGGCCAGCACGAGGTAGATCCGACGCCTCGTGGCGCTCAGGATCTCGCCCACCGCCCGGACCTGTTGCTCGCTGCCGGCCCGACCCACCTGCATGGTGGCGGCGGCCACCTCGGTCATGAGACGGCGGAGGTCGACCAGTGATCGGTCGGCCTCACGGACGGCGTCCTCCCAGGGTGCGGGGCCGTCGCCGATGGCCTGGGCCTCGGCCCGGCCGGTGTCGGTGAGGCTGAAGACGCGGCGCCCCTCGGCCTTGTCGGCGGTGACCAGACCCTGGTCCTCCATGGCCTGGAGGGTGGGGTAGACCGAGCCCGGGCTGGGCCGCCAGGCCCCGCCGCTCCGTTCGGCCAGCTCGGTGATGATCTGGTAGCCGTGCATCGGCTCCTCGGCGAGAAGCGTCAGGATGGCGGCCCGAACGTCGCCGCGGCCCCGCTTCGGGCCCCGCCCGAAGAGCGGGGGGCCGAATCCCGGTCCGAACTCGGCCCCGAAGCCGCCGTGGCGGCCCCGGCCCTTGCCCCGTCCGCCCCCGCGGCCGCGGGGTGCGCCGCCGAAGCGGTCGAACCGGTCGTCGGGGGCACCCCGGTCGGGGAATCCCGGGCCGTACTGGGCGCCTTCGACGAGTGCGTGAAATTTATTGTGTCCGTGCATCAGAGATAACTCCTTGTGGTTGGTGTGGTTGTTCTGTCGGTCGGGATCGACCGGTCGGCCGGTCCCAACGACGATCGGAAGACATATACCGACCGTTTATGAATAGTAACGATATATCGTGATACTCAATCCGTCAAGGGGTGGACCAAATTCCTTCGGTGGGAGGTCGGCCGTCCGGTCGGCGACCGCCCGTGACCTGGACGGACGGTGAGCCCAGTGGCAGGGAAATCTGGCGAGATCAGCGTGGCGGCTCAGCGAGAACTGTGGCTCACAGAACCCTGTGGCTCACAGAACCCTGTGGCTCACAGAGACCCGCGGCTCGTTGGGCGCTGTAGTCCGTCCGGCGGAGGAGGCCGGGGAGGGGGATGCGCCGGTCAGCGGGTGGCCCGGTAGGCGGCCACGATGGGCTCCAGCTCGGTGGGTGTGGCACCGTGCATGATCACCCCGTCGCACCCCATGGCCAGCTGACCCCGCACGGCCTCGGCACACTCCTCGGGGGTGCCGGCGGCGCTGGCGGCGAGCCACTCGTCGGGGAGGAGCGTGGCGATGTGCTCGAGTTGGCCGGTCGTAGCCACTGAGTCGATGCCACCGGCCATGCCGGCCACGACAGGATCGGCCCGGAACCGCTCGAGCACGGCCGGGTCCCAGGCGTTGGTGGCGACCATCAGGTCGCCGTAGCCCTGGAGGTAGGAACCCAGACGGCCGACCGATTTGAGGAGGCGCCGGTCTTCGGGGATGTGGTCGCCGATGGTGGCGAAGCACGACCACACCGCCACCTGGGACGGGTCCCGTCCCGCCCGTTCGGCGGCCCGCTTCACCGTGTCGACGCAGCGCCTGGTCGTCTCCTCGGTGAAGAAGGTGTGGAGGATGACCTGGTCGAAGCAGCGGCCGCCGAGGTCGAGCGAGTGGGGGCCAAAGGCCACCAACCCGAGAGGCAGCTCCTCGTCGATGGCCGCCAGGTACAGCACCGGGTAGGAGCCGGCCGGTCCGTCGTGCCCGATGATCGCCTCACCCCGGAACAGCCGTCGCATGAGGCCGGCGAAGTCCTCGAGCTGTGCGGTGGTGATGCGGCTGATCCCGTAGGTGTCCTGGATGAGCGGGATGCCTCGTCCCAGCCCGAGCACGAACCGTCCGCCGGTGAGGCTCTGCATGGTCCGGGCCAGGCCCGCGGTGATCATCGGGTGCCGGGTGTTGTGGTTGGTGGCCGCGGTCACGATGGTCAGGTGCTCGCTGACCGCGCCGGCCGCGCCGCACAGCACGCCGGCCTCCTTCTTGTCGAACCGCTCCGAGATGAACGCCGAGCCCAGGCCCAGACGCTCGGCCGTACGGACCTCGTCGATGAGGTCCCGGGAGGAGTCGGCGTGGCCGGCCAGCGTGTAGAACCCCAGTTCGGCGAGCAGTGGCGCGGGCATGGCGACAGGGTACCAACGCGCTACCAGTGGATCGTCGGGTCCGTCGCTGTCATCATGGCTGTCAGAACATGCGTGGGTTGGGCAGATCAGCCACCGGGCTGGTAGCCACCGTGGCATCGGGACGGAGGGTCCGACATGGCCGAACTGCAGAGGACCGAGCACGGCATCGAGGGCTTGTGGGGCCACCGCTACGGCGAGATGCTGCTCGCCACCCTCGAGGGGTCGACGGCGGTGGCCGAGGTGTACACCACGTTCATGCTCAATGACTGCCCGGACGAAGCCTGGCAGGCCATCGACGCCGACAAGGTGGCGGCCGACCAGGGTTGCGACTTCGCGTTGAAGAACGGTCCGCGTTACTGGTTGATCGACTCGATCGAGCGGGGAACGGCCGGCGAGTTCGTGCTGGCCGAGATCGGCGGTCTGGCCATGGCCCGCATCGCCTCGGTCCGGATCGATCTCGCCACCCAGGTCCGACCCGAGGGGCTGGCCGGAGGTCCCATGGCCTACCGGCGGGTCCGGGTGGACCGCAAGGCGCGGTTCGGTTTCGAGCCCGGCCGGACGGTCTACGAGCTGGTGGACCCAGACGGTGACGTCTTCGTGATGCAGGCCTACTGCGTGGCCGCCGACCCGGATCTGGACGAGCTCGCGCTGGCCGGCCTGGGCGACCGCCTGGCCCTGCCGGATGGTTGGCGCTTCGTGGTCCGCACCCTGGACGCGCCCCTGGCCGCGGGCTCGACGGACGAGGACGCCGTGGTGGTCCAGGACGAACTCCAGAACACCTACTGCCGACACGCACGCTAGGGCGGGTCGGGCCGCCCAGTCGCTCAGGCCGGGGACACGGTGATCGTCAAGGTCGCCGTCGCCACGTTCTGGGTGTGGGGCTTGGTCGTCGACGTGGCGTCGGTCACCTGGACGGTGACCGCCGTGGTGGCAGCCTGCTTCGGGGCCCCGTAGATCACCCCGGTGGCCTTGACCAGGTGCAGGCCCTCGGGGAGCCTCGACCCGTCGATGAGCTTCCAGCTTGGAGGATGGTGTCGTTCGTACCGGGATCGGGGCTCGGGACCACCGACCAGGCCGTGCCGTCCCACGATTCGGTCAGAGTGAACCCACCCCAGCGGTGTTGAAGGAATCGCCGACGGCCATGCACCGGGTCGGGCTCACACAGGACACGCCGACCGGCTGTCCCGAGCTCGGACTGAGGGTCACCGCATTCGTCGTCATACCCGCCGCCCCACTCGATGTCGGTGGTGCGACCCCCACCGTGAACGCTGCCGCTGCGATGGCATGCCGCACGCCATGGCGCGCCTGGTGTTCTGGCCCATACCGAGTCCCGTCCCAGTAGGCCCATCGATCAGCCTGGAGTTGAACCCTGCGATCGTCCCCTACCGGTGCGGAGCCATCGGTTGAACGTCCGGTCGGGGTTCGACGAACGCCAGTCCACGGACCACAGGGCATGCGCCGACTGAGGGCCGTTTTGTGGTCGGGACCGGCGTCGATCCGGTGACCTCACGCTTTTCAGGCGCGCGCTCTACCAACTGAGCTACCCGACCTCGCCTCGGCGAACCGAGGTGGCGGACCTGACGGGATTTGAACCCGCGACCTCCGGCTTGACAGGCCGGCGTGCACTCCAAACTGCACCACAGGTCCCCAACCAGCACAAAACACTGGGGAGTACCGCACCCCCAACGGGATTCGAACCCGTGTTACCGCCTTGAAAGGGCGGCGTCCTCGGCCGCTAGACGATGGGGGCTCCAACCCGATCAGGGCTTTTGGAGATTAGCAGGTGCATCAGAGCATCCCTCCGGGCTGCCCCTCGGGGGGAAGTCCGGCCGCCAGGACCTCGACCATCAGGAACTGGAGTTGGCCGAGCAGCTCGTAGAGGGCGTACTCCGGGGCGGCCGGGTCGTCGGCTGCCGGCTCGGTCATGTCCTCGCTGACATCGAGCCGGGTCCCGATGACCAGGCGGAGCGATCCGATGGCCGACAGCCAGGCGTGGAACTCGGCCTCGGTGAGGGTGTCGGCGCCGGCCGTGGCGGCCAGCACCTCGAAAGCGTCGTGATGGTGGTTGGCCAGAGCGTTGTCGACCAGTCCGCGGTACTCCGCCTCGAGGCCGGCGTGCTCATCGGCGGCATAGGCCGGGGGGAAGAGGCGCCGGGTCATGGGGTCGCGGGAGTCGAGCGTCGGGATCAGCTGCTGGGACAGCGTGGCCAGCACCGCCCGCACCCCGGGGTCGAGCTTGACCACGTAGCGACCGTCGCGGCGCCGGCGGAACGGTGCGCTCAAGTGGACTGTTCCATCGTGGCCCACAGCCCGTGCTCGTGCAGGCGGTAGACATCCAGCTCAGCGCGCTCCCGGGTGCCCGAAGACACCACGGCCCGACCTTTGTGGTGGACGTCGAGCATCAGCTTGGTGGCCTTCTCCTTGGAGTAGCCGAACAGCTTCTGGAGGACGTAGGTGACGAACGACATCAGGTTGATCGGGTCGTTCCACACGATCACCAGCCAGGGCCGGTCCACACCGAGGGCGGCATCGGGGTCGGTGAGCACGTCCCCGGTGGGCTCCGCCTCGACGGGCATCGACTGCGACCCAGACGTGCTCATACCCGGCCCACGACCACGTCGGGCACCGGGTCTGTACCGGGGCCGGGCGACTTCCCCTCGAGGCCGACCTCCACCCCGAGGGAGGGTTCACCGTCCGGATCCCCCGGGGCCCGCTCGGGGAGATGGTCGCTGAGCCCGTGGTGGAACCACAGGGCGGTGGACCAGACCAGGGAGGCTCCGAGCACGTGGATGCCGACCAGTACCGGGGGCAGATGGGTGAAGAACTGGGTGTAGCCGATGAGGCCCTGGACCACCATGGCGGCGAGCAGGATGCGTCCGGCGTCTTGGACGTGGGCCGGCGCGTTGGTCCGCCACAGGACCCACAAGAGTCCCAGCACCACCAGGGCGGAGGCGATGACGATCTCGGCGTGGATCCGGGTCATGTCCTCCAGACCGATCGGGATCCGCTTGGCCCCCTTGCCGCCGGCATGGGGCCCGGCCCCCGTGGTTGCGGCACCGGCGGCCAACACGGCCACCAGCATGGCGATGAGGATCCTCGTCAGCCACAGGGCCGCCGGGGTCACCACCACCGTCCCGCGGCCGGCGGCGTGCCCGGCCCGCAGGGTCAGGACCACGGCCACCGCCAGGAGGGACATGCCCACCATGAAGTGGACCATGACCACGTAGGCGTTGAGCTTGCTGTAGACGACATAGGCGCCGAGCACGGCCTCGCCGAGCACGCCGATGATCAGCCCGATGGACAGCCAGCGCAGGTCACGGCGGGCCGGCCGGCGGAGGAACGAGGCCACCACAGTGGCCGCACAGGCCACCACCAGCAGGGTCACGACCATCCGGTTGCCGAACTCGATGACCGGGTGGAGGCTCAGTACCGGAGTCAGGCGCTGCTTCGAGCAGGTGGGCCAGTCGGGGCACCCCAATCCGGAGTCCGAGAGCCGGACGGCGGCCCCGGTGACCACGTTCAACACCACCGTGGCCAGGGTGATCCGGCAGAGGAGGAGGAACGGGCGAGGGCCGATACGCAGGGAGGACACCGTGCCCGTATGGTACCGGCCCGACCGGCCCCCGGGCTCCTGTCCTAGGACCCACCGTGACCCTGATCTCTCGCCGCACTATTGTCGCGGCAATGGCACTCCCCACGGTGGCTCTCCCGCGCCGGACAACCGTGGGCGCACGGCTCGGGGCCTATGTGGCCCTGACCAAGCCGCGCATCATCGAGCTCCTCCTCATCACCACCCTGCCGACCATGATCGTGGCCCAGCGGGGGCTGCCGCCGGTGTGGCTGATGGCGGCCACGCTGCTCGGGGGAGCCCTGGCCGCGGGTGGGGCCAATGCCATCAACATGTTCGTCGACCGGGACATCGACAAGCTCATGCACCGGACGTCCAAGCGGCCCCTGGTGACCGGGGCGGTGACCCCGCGCAACGCCCTGGTGTTCGCCATCACCCTCGAGGTCCTGGCCTTCGCTGAGCTGTGGGGGTGGGTCAACCTGCTCTCGGCGGTGCTGGCCATCTCGGCCACCTTGTTCTACGTGTTCGTCTACACCCTCTGGCTCAAGCGGACGAGCAGCCAGAACATCGTCATCGGCGGCGCCGCCGGGGCGGTGCCGGTCCTGGTCGGGTGGGCGGCGGTGACCGACAGCCTGTCGTGGACCCCCGTCGTCATGTTCGCCATCATCTTCGTGTGGACGCCCCCCCACTTCTGGGCGCTGGCCGTCAAGTACAAGGACGACTACCAGGCCGCCAGCGTCCCGATGCTGCCGGCCGTCGCCACCTTCAAGCGGACCGCCCGGGAGATCCTGGTCTACAGCGTGATCCTGGTCGGTGTGTCCCTGCTGCTGGCCGCGGTCGGCAAACTCGGCGTGATCTACGTCGTGTCGGCGTCCGTGCTGGGCGCGGTCTTTGTGGCCATGGCCGTGCGCCTGTGGCGCCGGGCCACCCCCAAGGCCGCCATGCAGCTGTTCAGCTACTCGATCACGTATCTGACCCTGCTGTTCGTGCTGATGGCGGTCGACGTCTTCACCAAGCATTGATCGACACCTCCGAGCCCACCGGCCCGCCGGTGCCATCCGGGTCACCGGCCCCGCCGGCACCGCCCGTTGACGAGGTCGGGCCCACCCCGGAGGGTCCGGGGGCCCCGCATCCGCCGCGGAAGCTGCGCGCCCTGCTGATTGGCACGGTCATCGCCGCCGCCCTGGCCGTCTTCTTGTTCGTGGGCCTCGGCCGCTCGTCAGGCAACAACTCGGGATCGGGGTCGACCGGGACGGTGGCCGGAGTGGGGTCGTCAGCCCCGAACTTCACCCTGCCGTCGCTCACCGGGGGCGCCCCGGTGGTCCTCGACGCCCTGGGCAAGGACCGCCACCACCCGGTGGTGCTCAACTTCTTCGCATCGTGGTGCATCCCCTGCCGCCAGGAGACCCCGCTGCTGGCCCGGACGGCCGCGGCCCAACAGGCCAAGGGCTCGGCCGTCCAGTTCGTCGGGGTGGACGTGGCCGACACCAAGGCCGACGCTCTGGCCTTCGTGGCACAGTCCGGCCTCGCCTACCCGATCGGGGCTGACGACCATGTGGAGGTGGCGGCCGGGCTCTACGCCCTCGACGCCGAGCCCAACACCTTCTTCATCGACGCCTCGGGCAAGGTCATCGGCCGCAAGATCGGGGCGCTCGACCAGGCCGAACTCGACAGCTGGCTGCACAAGCTGGCCGGTCCGTCGACCTGAGCCAGAAGCATTGGGCCCGGGGGCTCACTCCCAGCGGAACGTCAGGCCCGCCACCACGGGTGCTGCCACCGCCCAGACCACCAGCACCACCCAGTCCCGGGCCGTGACGGCCGTGCCGGCGCCCAGTGTGGCGTGGAGCGCATCGGCCAGCGCTGAGGCCGGGAGGACCTTGGCCACGGCAGCCAACCACCCCGGGAGCTTCCCGAGGGGGATGAGCATGCCCCCGAGCAACAAGAGGACCACGAACAGGCCGTTCACCACGGCCAGGTTCACCAGGGGCTTGAGGGTTCCCGCCAGCACCAGGCCGATGCCGCCGAAGGCGACCGTCCCGAGCACCATGGCCACGATCGCGGAGCCGACCAGCGCACCGGCGCCCGCCCCGCCGCCGGGGTTCCAGCCGAGGGCGTAGCCCACGGCCACCAGCACGGCGGCCTGGAGCAGCTCCACGCCGATGATGGCGGTGATTTTGGCGCTCAGGAGCCGGGGCCGGCCGAGGGGTGTCGACCCCAGGCGCTTGAGCACGCCGTAGCCGCGCTCGAACCCGGTGCCGATGCCGAGGGCGGTCATGGACGTCGACATGACGGCCAGCGCCAGGATGCCGGGGACGAGGAAGTCCACCGGGTGCTTGGTGTCGGTGGGCAGGACGTGGACACCGGAGAAGAACAACAAGAACACCACCGGGATGCCCAGGGTGAGAAAGACCGTCTCGCCGTTGGTGAAGAGCATGACCAGCTCGGCCCGCAGCTGGGCGCCCAGCGGCCTCACGGGAGCCGGTCCGCCGACCGGTGCCCCGCCCGCCCGCCGCGTCGACCGCGCGCTCGGCGACCGCGACGTCCCCCGGCGGTCCGTGCCGTCTCGGAGCGGCCGTCGTCGGTCTCCTCGGTGCCCCGTGCGCCGGTGATGGCCAGATAGGCCTCCTCCAGGGACTGCCCGGTGCGGAGGTCCCCGAGGGCCAGGTGCTGCTCGGCCAGCCAACCGGCCAGGGCGGCGACCACGGCGGGGGAGGCTGAATGCTCCGGGGCCACCAGCCGGTAGGTGCCCGCCTGTCCCTCCTCGACGACGGTGCCCGGGCCGATGGTCGCCGCGAGCGCCCCGAGGTCGATACCGGGCTCGGTGGTGAAGCGGATCGAGCCGTCGGCGGTCCCCGACGCCAGTGAGGCGGGGCTCCCCTCGGCCAACATCCGGCCGCGGTCGATGATCACGACGTGGTCGGCGAGGCGTTCGGCCTCGGCCAGCTCGTGGGTGGTCAGGACCACGCAGATCCCCCGATCCCGCTGGTCGGCGATGATCGTGCGGACCACGATCCTCCCCTCGGGGTCGACGCCGGCGGTGGGCTCGTCGAGGAAGAGGACCCGGGGCCTGCCGACAAGGGCCAGGGCCAGAGACAGTCGCTGCTGCTCCCCGCCGGACAGGCGGCGCCACGGTGTGCGTCGGACCGCGGTGAGCCCCACCAGGTCCACGAGCGCCGCGGGGTCTTCGGGGTCGTCGTAGTAGGCGGCGAAGAGGTCGAGCACCTGGGCCGGGCCCAGCATCGGATAGATGCCACCGTTCTGGAGCATCACGCCGATGTCGGGCACCAGGGCGGCATGGTCGGCAATGGGGTCCGAGCCGAGGACGCGGACCGAGCCTCCGTCTACCCGGCGGTAGCCCTCGAGGGCCTCGACCGTGCTGGTCTTGCCGGCCCCGTTCGGGCCCAGCAGCGCCACCACCTGCCCGGCCCAGCCTTCGAAGGACAACCCGTCGACGGCCACGGTGTCGCCGTAGCGGATGACCACGTCCGAACACGACACGGCCGGCCGGTCGGCTCCACTGTCCCCGGCCGGGCCGTCGGCGACGGTGGGAAGGTGAGCGTCGGTCACGGGTGGTCACGCTACCGTTGTCCACGTCATGATCGATATCCGGCTGGTGAGAGACGATCCGGCCTCGGTGAAGGTCGCCCTCGGACGTCGTGGGGTGGACCCGGCCGACATCGACCGGCTGGTCGACCTGGATCGGCTGGCCCGACAGGCCATCGGGCGACGCGATGACCACCGGGCCGAGGTCAAGGCGCTCTCCAAGCAGGTGGGCGCAGCGCGCAAGTCCGGTGACGGGGCGCTGGCCGAGCAGCTCACCGAGCGCAGCCGTCAGCTCGGGGACGAGGAGCGCGCCCTCAATGCCGCGGCCGAGTCGGCCCTGGACGACGTGCGCCAGGCCCTGCTGTACCTGCCCAACCTCCCCGCCCCCGACGCCCCCGACGGTGCTGGACCCGAGGACAACGTGGTCACCCGGTCCTGGCCCGACGACCCGCCGGCCTACGGCGATGCCCAGCGGGTGCCCCACTGGGAGATCGGTTCCGAGCTCGGGATCCTCGACATGGAGCGGGGGGCCAAGCTGTCGGGGTCGATGTTCCCCCTCTACCGCGGCTTCGGTTCACGGCTCCTGCGGGCACTGAGCGCATTCGCCCTGGACAGCCACGCCGACCAGTTCGACGAGGTCCGGCCGCCCACGCTGGTCCTCACCGAGACCATGGTGTCGACCGGCCATCTCCCCAAGTTCGAGGAGGATGCCTACCACCTCGAGCGGGACGACCTGTGGGCCATCCCGACGGCCGAGGTGCCGCTCACCTCCATGTGGCGCGGCGAGATTCTGGAGGAGTCGGCCCTGCCCCTGCGGCTCGCCGCCGCCACCGCCTGCTTCCGTCGTGAGGCCGGCTCCGCCGGCCGTGACACCCGGGGACTGCTGCGGGTCCACGAGTTCGACAAGGTGGAGCTCTTCGCCTACGTCACACCCGACCAGGCCCTGGACATCCACGCCGACATCGTGGCGCGCGCCGAGCGCCTCCTCCAGCAGCTGGGACTGCAGTACCGGGTCCTCGACCTGTGCGCGGGCGACCTGGGCAACTCGGCGGCCCGCACCTTCGATCTCGAGGTCTACTCGCCAGGGGTCGACCAGTGGCTGGAGGTCTCCTCGATCAGCTGGTTCACCGATTACCAGGCCCGTCGGGCCACCATCCGCTACCGGTCCGGCGGCGGGGGCTCTCCGGTGCTGGTGCACACCGTCAACGGCTCGGCGCTGGCCTGGGCCCGCATCTGGGCCGCACTGGTGGAGACCGGCCACCAGTCCGACGGCTCCGTGGTGCTTCCCGAGGTGCTCCGCCCCTATCTGCGCGGTGAGGTGGTCATCCCCGCCCCGGCCTGACCACCCTTACTGGCGCGGTGCGTCGAAGCGGTAGCCCACGCCCCGGATGGTGGTGATCAGCTTCGGTGAGGAGGGGTCCTCCTCGACGTGGCTGCGCAGACGCTTGATGTGCACATCGAGGGTCTTGGTGTCGCCGAAGTAGTCGGACCCCCAGATGCGGTCGATGAGCACGTCCCGGGTGAGCAGGCGGCCGGCGTTCTCCATGAGCAGCGATAGGAGTTCGAACTCCTTGCGCCGGAGGTGGACGTCCTCGCCGCGGATGAACACCAGGTGGCGGTCGGGGTCGATCTGGATGCCGCCGGCCTCGAGCACGTTGCTCCAGGTGCCGCCGGACTCCTCGGCGGCGCCAGCTTGGGCCTTGCGCCGTCGCTCCACCCCGGCCGGAGGGCCTTGGTCCGGGCCGGACTCGGCACCCGCCGAGTCACCGCCGGCGGGCGTGCGCCGCAGGACCGCCCGCATGCGGGCCACCAGCTCGCGCAGCCGGTAGGGCTTGGCCACGTAGTCGTCGGCGCCCACCTCGAGGCCGACCACCGTGTCGATCTCGGTCCCCTTGGCCGTCACCATGATGATGGGGACCGACGACCGGGCCCGGATCGACCGGCACACGTCGATCCCCGACAGCCGGGGGAGCATCAGGTCGAGCAGGACCAGGTCGGGCTCGACCTCGTCGAAGAGTTTGAGCGCCTCGTTGCCGTCACGGGCCACGGTGACATCGAACCCCTCGCGGGCCAGACCGATGACCAGGGCGTCGACGAAGGACTCGTCGTCCTCGGCCAGGAGCACCTTGGTCTGGGAGCTGTCCTCGGGGACCGCCGCCGTGGGTGCGGCCGCCTTGTCCTGGCTGCGCTTGGCGCTCATGTCGTGTAGGCCGGGGGACTCGGCAGGATCAGGGTGAACGTGGAGCCCTCGCCCTCGCGGGAGTCGACCTCGACCCGGCCCTGGTGGTTGCTGGCGACATGGCGCACGATGGACAGTCCGAGCCCGGTTCCGCCGGTGTCCCGGCTGCGCCCGTGGTCGACTCGGTAGAAGCGCTCGAAGATCCGCTCGAGGTCCCGCGCCGGGATGCCGACCCCGGTGTCGAGCACCGCGAGGTGGATCTCGCCGTCGTCCTGGCTCCCGGCCACCTTGACCAGACTGTCCTCATAGGAGAACGTCACGGCGTTCTCGAGCAGGCTGTGGATGGCCGACACCAGCTGGCGGCGGTCGCCGAGGATGTGGATGGGCGGTTCGGGCTCATCGAGCTCGATGGTAATGCGCCGCTGCTCGGCCGCCGACCGGACCCGTTCGACCGCCTCGGCCATCAACAGGTTGATCGAGATGGGCTCGCGGGGCGGGGCCTCCTCGGACTCGATCCGGCTCAGGTCGAGCAGGTCGTCGATGATCCGACTGACCCGGAAGGCCTCGGTGTGGATGCGGGCGGCCAGTCGCTGGGCCACGGCCCGGTCGGGCTCCACCGTGAGCGTCTCGGCCAGGAGGCCAAGGGCGCCGATGGGGGTCTTCAGCTCGTGGCTGACGTTGGCCACGAAGTCCCGCCGGATCTCTTCCAGCCGCCGCCGGTCGGACACGTCCTCGATGATGGCGATCACGCCGAGGGGTCGCCTGCCGTCGTCGATCAGCCGGGTCCGGATGATCAGCGTCTGGCGGGGCGGCCCGTAGAGGTCGAGCGTGCGCTCAGCCGTCCCGTCCCGCCAGGCGCCCTCGAGCAGTTCGGTCACGGCCTGGGCCGCCAGGGCGTCCCCGTGGCGGTTGTTCATGAGATCGATGGCCCGGGCATTGCGGAAGGCCACGTCGCCGTTCTCGTCGCACACGATCACCCCCTGGGGCAGGGTGTCGAGGGCCCGTCGGAGGCGTATGGCATCCGAACTGGCCTCGGTGACGGCCTCGGCCGCCTCGCCGGTCACCCGCTCGAGGTGGCTGAGCACGGGTTCCACCCCACCCTCGTCGGGGGGTTGCACGCCCAGGCGGTTGGACAGCGCGGTGAGGCGCTGCTGCAGGCTCCGCCGGCCGGCGCGACGCCCCAGGCGGGCGGCGATGAACACCGCCAGGACGAAGACGACGCCCGCCACGATGTACCCGATCACGTACGACTGCACTGCCTAAGCATGACAGGCCGCCAGGTGAGTGGTGGTTTTCTGCGTCAGGCGTCATGAAAAGTAATGAAAATACATGAAAAGTATTGAAATGGACCTCGACGGTCCCTACGCTCTGGCGCATGGTCACTTCCGCCGATCTCCCCACATCGCCACGGCTCCCCGTGGTGCCCGGTCACGGCTCGGCCGGGGCGCTGCATCCCCCGGCCGACCCGGCTGTCCACCCGGTCGTCGTCCGCCTGGCCGACGTCCAGTTGACCCCGGACACCAACGCCCTCCCGGGTGGCCAGCTGCTCCAGCACCTCATGAACGGGCTCGGGGGGTGGGCCCTGGCCCTGGCCCTGGTGGGCCTGGTGGTCGGGGCGGCGGCCTGGGCGGTGGGATCGCACGGCCAGAACTACCAGCAGACCTTCGTGGGTCGCCGGGCCGTGCTGGTCTCCGGACTGGCGGCGTTGCTCATCGGGGCCGGCCCCGCCATCGTCAACTTCTTCTTCCATGCCGGCCAGGGGGTGCACTGAGTTGTCGGTCGTGCCCGGAGTGTCCTGTGCCTCGGCTGCCTCCGCGCTGACCATCGCCGGCCTCGGCCAGGTGTGCCGGGCGGCCTCGGCGGCAACCGGCAGCGTGGCCGGCTCGGTGGCCGCCGGTGTCACCAGCGTGGCGGGCTCGGCGGTCTCCAAGGTGGCCGGCTTCGGCGTCGACAGCGTGCTCAGTGCCCTCGGGAGCTGGGTGTCCGATGGTGCAACCTGGCTCCTGACCCAGATCGGCAGCGTCATCGGCTCCACCACCACGGTGGATCTCTCTGCGCCGTGGTTCTCGTCCCACTACGCCACCATGGCTGCCCTGGCCGGCGTGGTGATCCTGCCGCTGGCCCTGTTGGGCATCGTCCAGTCGATCTACCGGCAGAGTGCCTCGACCATGGTGCGGTCGGTGGTGGTGAATGTGCCCCTGGCCATCTTGCTCACCGCGGTCGCCGTCAAGCTGGTGGAGCTCGGCCTGGCGGTGACCGACGCCATGAGCCAGGCCGTGGCCGCGTCCGCCGGCCTCGATGCCGGGCACTTCCTGGGGTCGGTGACCGCAGGGCTGTCCGGCGTCACGGCCGCCGGGCAGCCCGCCGTTCCGCCCTTCGTGCTGTTCCTGGGTTCGTTGGCCGTGGTCTTCGGTGCCGTCATGGTGTGGATCGAACTGCTGATCCGTTCGGCCGCCGTCTACGTCACGGTCCTGTTCCTCCCGCTGGCCCTGGCCAGCCTGGCCTGGCCGGCGATCGCCCACTGGTGCCGCCGCCTGGTGGACACCCTGGTGGCGCTGATCCTCGGGAAGTTCGTGATCGTGGCGGTGCTGAGCCTGGCCGCCGGCGCCCTCGCCGGATCCGAGACCTCCGGGGGCGGGGGATTCACGGCCGTACTGGGCGGCGCGGCGCTGCTGCTGCTGGCCGGCGTGGCGCCCTGGGCCCTGTTCCGGCTGCTCCCATTTCTCGAGGCCGGTGCGGTCGGGCATCTCGAGGGGGTCAGCCAGCGTGCTCGCCACACCGTGTCGGTGCCGGCCAAGGGCCTGGCTCAGGTGGCGATGCGGGCGGCGGCGGCCGGCTCGCTCGGGGGTGCGGCCGGGGCGGCTGCGTCAGGTTCGCTCCTCGGCTCGTCCGCCGGTGGTGCGGCTGCCGGGATCGGCGCAGGGACGGGAGGGGGCCCCGGGCCGGCCGGTGGTAGCGATCCGGCTGGGGGTGGTCCCGCCGGTCTCGGGCCCTCGTCGGCGGAGCTGACCGGTGTGGGAACGACACGGCCTCCGGGCCAGGGCATCCCGGCCTACCCGGCCCACCCGAGGGCCACCGCCACGTTCCGGCGGATGATGGCGGAGGCCGATGCGGCCGACCTGCCCGTCGGCTCCCCTGGCCCCTCGGGCGCCCCGGACCTGTCGGGGAGTGTCGGTGCCGCGTCCACCCCGTCAACCGGCTCCCTCGTCCTCTTGCCGCGGCAGACCGGGACGACGCGGTCCGAGTGGCTCGGCCGGGACGAGCTCGGGCCCAAGCTGATCGCGAACCTACCCCCCGACCCCCGCCCTCTGGGCCCTCCGGAGGGGACCGGGCGTGGTCCCGGTGGCTGAACCCCAAGGGGCGGGCCGCGTCCGCTACAGGTTCCCCCCGCTCGAGCGGCGCGGGGTCATCGCCGGATGGCGTGGCGGCCAGATCGCGTCGGTGGCCGTGGGGTTGGTATGCGCAGTCCTGGCCCTGCGGTCGCGGCCCACTGTGGCCGGGGTGGTGGTGGCCGTCGCCACCGTCGCCGCCAGTGTGGCGCTGGCCTTCTGGCCCGTCCAGGGACGTACCGGCGACCAATGGCTGCCGCTCGTGGCCCGACGGTGGATAGCACGGCTCTCGGGCGGTCGCGTGGCCCTCGGGCCGGGGCCGGGATCCGGCCATGCCCTCGACGCCGGCCCCGACCCACAGCACCGACCGCGACCCGTGGCGCCGGGGACTCGGTCGCGAGCCGGTCGGGCCGCCGGGCGCCACACCCCGTTCCGCGGGCTGTCCATCGTCGGCGTCACAGCCGGGCCCGACCACGGCCCGACGCCGATGGGCGTGATCCTCGACCGTCCGGCCCGCACCGCCACCGCCGTCCTCGCCGTCCGGGGCCACAGCTTCGCTCTCCTCGGGCACGGCGAACAGGACTCGGCTATCGCCGCGTGGGCCCGGGTGCTGTCGTCCCTGTCCCGGGAGGGCTCGGCGGTGCACCGTGTCCAATGGCTCGAGTCCTGTCTGCCCGACGACGGGGGATCGGCGAGGCGGCACTGTGCGGACCACGCGGTGCTGGGCCCGGAGTCGGCCGCCGGACGGTCCTACCAGTCCTCCTGGACGAGTCGTCGCCGACTACCCGGCGTCACCGGGTCCTGCTGGCCGTTGCCATCCACACCGCCCACTCGGCCCGCTCGATCCGCGGGTCGGGAGGCGGGCTGGTCGGCGCCGGCGCGGTGCTGGGCCAGGAGCTGGTGTCGCTGCAGCGGGCCCTCGAGGCCACCGACGTTGTCGTGGACGGTGTGCTCGGACCACAGGCCCTGGCCGGGGTGATGCGCGAGGCCTCCTCGGCCCTGGTCGACACCGACCACCGGCAGGACTCCCCCGCCGAGGCCGAGTCGCCAGCCGCCTGGCCCTGGCCCATGGCCACCGAGGCCCACTGGGACGCCGTCCACACCGACGGCACGTGGCACGCCACCTACTGGATCGCCGAGTGGCCCCGCGTCGAGGTGACGCCCGACTTCCTCGGGCCGCTCCTGTTCTCGCCAGTCCGACGCACCATCACCCTCACTTTGGAGCCGGTGAGCCCCAGCCGTGCCGCCCGCCAGGTGGCCCAGGCCCGCACCGCCGACATCGCCGACGGGGAGCTGCGCCGGCGGAACGGCTTCTTGGTCACCGCCCGGCACACCCGCGAGAAGGAGAGCGTCGAGGAGCGCGACGCCGAACTGGCCGAGGGCCATGCCCAGTTCCGGTTCTCGGGCTACGTGACCGTCACCGCGGACGGGCGCGAGGCCCTGCGCCGGGACTGTGCCGCGGTGGAGCAGGCCGCCGGCCAGTCGAGGATCGAGCTGCGGCTCCTCTACGGCGAACAGGACGTCGCCTTCACCTGCTCGGTCCCGCTCGGCCGGGGCCTCACATGACCGCTCTCGGCCCCCGGGTGCCCGCCCATGTGACGACGACCCGCCACCTGTGTGCCGCCTACCCGCTCGTGAGCGAGGCCGGGCTGGGCCACGACGGGGTGCTCATCGGTCGTGACGTGCTGGGCGGCTCGTTCGCCTACGACCCCTTCGCCCTCTACCGCCAGGGCGTGGTGACCAATCCCAACATGGTGGTCATCGGCCAGATCGGCCGGGGCAAGAGCTCCTTCATCAAGTCCTACCTCTGGCGCCAGGCGGTGTTCGGCCGCCAGGCCTGGGTGGTCGACCCGAAGGGGGAGTACGGACCACTGGCCCGCGCCTGGGGGGTGTCGCCGGTGACCCTGCGTCCGGGTGGCGGCGTCCGGCTCAACCCCCTGGACACCGGGCCTGTTGCCGAGGACGACGGCGAGGACGGGGTGCACCGGCGCCGGGTCTCGTTGACCTCGTCGCTGGCCGTGGCCTGCCTGGGGCGGGACCTGGTCCCCCGGGAGCGGGCGGCCGTCGAGGTGGCGGTCACCGAGGCCACCGGGGCCGCGGCCGCCACCGGCATGGAGGCCCCGACGCTCCCGCTGGTGGTCGCCGCCCTGCTCGATCCCGGTGTGGGCTCGGCCGAGGCCATCGCCACCACACCGTCGGTCCTGGTGGAGGACGGCCGGGACGTGGCCCTCGAGCTCCGTCGACTGGTGCACGGCGACCTGCGCGGCATGTTCGACGGCCCGACCACGCCGGGCCTCCGGCTGGACGGACCGCTGGTGGTACTGGACCTGTCGGCCGTCTACCACTCGTCGGCCCTCGGCGTGCTCATGGCGTGTGCGGCGGCCTGGCTGCAGAGCGCGGTCCGGGCCCAGCACCGGAACCGCATCATCGTCGTGGTGGACGAGGCCTGGGCCATTCTTTCCAACCTGGGCGTGGCGCGGTGGCTCCAGACGTCCTGGAAGCTGTCACGCGCCCTGGGCGTCTCCAACATTGCCGTGCTCCACCGCCTCTCGGACCTGCGGTCGGTGGGCAGCGAGGGCTCCGAGCAGGTCAACCTGGCCGAGGGCCTGCTGGCCGACTCGGAGACCCGCGTGGTCTACGCCCAGTCCCCCGGCGAGGTGGCCCGCACCGGTGAGCTGTTGGGCCTCAGCCAGACCGAGGCCGAGCTGGTGACCCAACTCCGCCGCGGGATGGCCCTGTGGAAGGTGGGCCGGCGCTCGTTCCTCGTCGAGCACCGACTGGCGGCCGGGGAGCAGTGGCTGACCGACACCGATCAGGCCATGGACGACCGGCCACCGTCCGCCGGGGGAGGGTGACGTGCTCAGCCATCTGTCCCCGGTGGCTGCCGTCGTGACGACCGCCGTCGGCCTGGTCGCCTTCGGGATGGCTGTCCTGGTCGGGTCGGACCGGCACCGGTCGGGGTGGCCTCCCGGGCGCGACCGGGGCCACCGAGGTTCGACAGCCTCCAGAGGTGTCTCCTCCGGATCACGGGACCCCGGCGCCCACTGGGCGCAGCCCGGAGAGCTCGGTGCCCTGGTGGTCGGTGGTCGGCGCCACAGCCGCCGCCAGCCGTTCGGCCGATGGTCGAGGGCATCATCGGGACCCACCGGCCGGTTGGTGCTCGGCCGGGTCGGCTCCCGGCTGGTGGCGGTCGAGCGGGCGCAGTCGCTCATCGTCTTCGGGCCTACGCAGTCGCACAAGACCTCGGGACTGGCCGTGCCGGCCATCCTCGAGTGGGAGGGGCCCGTCGTGGCCTCCAGTGTCAAGACCGACCTGATGGACCACACCGCCGGCCACCGGAGTAGCCGGGGCGTCGTCCAGTGCTTCGACCCGTCGGGAGCCACCGGTCTCCCGTCGGCGTCGTGGTCGCCGCTGCCCGCCTCGGCCACCTGGCCCGGCGCCCGCAGGGCGGCCGCCGGTCTGACCGAGGTGGCCCGGTCATCGGTCGGGACGATGGCCGACGGGGACTTCTGGTACGCCACGGCGGCGAGACTGCTCAGCCCGCTGCTGTTCGCCGCGTCGTTCGGCCACCGGGACATGGGCGACGTCGTCCGCTGGGTCGAGACCCAGGAGGAGGCCGAGGTGCTCGACCTGTTGGCTGCTGCAGGGGTGCCCGAGGCCCTCCAGGCGGCGCGCTCGGCCTTCGCCAAGGAGGAGCGTCAACGCAGTTCGATCTACACCACGGTCGAGACGATCCTCGAGCCGTTCGCCGGCACCTCCGGTGCCCTGTCCGACCTCCACGCGGCGGGGACGGTCGACCCGGCGCGTCTGGTGTCGGGTCCCAACACCCTCTACCTGTGCGCGCCGTCCCACGACCAGCGCCGGTTGACACCGCTGTTCGTGTCGGTGGTCCGCCAGATCCTCGAGCACGTCTACGACGGGGTGGCGCTGTCCGGCCGGCCGCTCGACCCCCCGCTGCTGGTCGTCCTGGACGAGGCGGCCAACATCGCTCCGTTGCCGGACCTCGACGCGCTGGCCTCGACGGCCCCCGGACACGGGGTGCAGCTCGTCACCGTGTGGCACGACCTCTCCCAGATCAACGCCCGCTACGGCCCGCGGGCCACCACGGTGGTGAACAACCACCGGGCCAAGCTGTTCTTGTCCGGCATCTCCGATCCGGCCACGTTGGACCACGCCGGCCGGTTGATCGGGGACCAGGAACTGGTCCTGGCCGCCACCACCCGCGGCGGGAACTCCGGCCCGAGCACCACCCACTCGCCCACCCTCCGGCCGCTGGCCCCGGGGGACAGCCTGCGCCGGATCCCTCCCGGGCGGGGGGTGCTGGTCTACGGGGACCTCCCGCCGGCCCGTCTCCGGCTACGGACCTTCTTCGACGAACCGGTGCTGGCCGCACGGGCCGGATCGGGGCGCAGCTGATCACCGACGTGGCCGCCGCCGTCCAACCGTCCCCGCAGGGTCAGCTGTCGAGTCGGTGCTCGAAGCGCTCGGTGATCCGGGAGGAGATCGATCCGGTCGACGGCACGTCGTCGGGTGTCTCGGGGCCGTGGCGGCCCGGTCCCCGTCCGTCCGGCCCTACTGCAACCAGCTCCGTGTGGTGGCCTGCACCCCCTGGCCGTCGAGATCGGCCAGCTTGGCACCCACGAAACGCTCGGCCCAGGGACTGGTCTGGATGCGGAATGCCGGGTCCTCGGCCCGGAGCGCGTCGAGGATCACCCGGGCCACCTCGTCGCCGGTCTGGGCGGCGTCGGACGAGAACTCGGCCATCACATGGGAGACGTAGCCCTGCAGGGCAGGCTCGTAGGGGCCGGCCTCGGCGAACAGCACGCCCGGGTCCACCCCCACGTTGTTGACGAACTCGGTGGTCACCGGGCCCGGCTCGATGATGGTGACGCCCACCCCGACCGTCGCGGCCACCGGGGCGAGGCTCTCCAGGAAGCCCTCTACGGCGAACTTGGCCGCGCAGTAGGCCTCGTTGAAGGGCTGGCCCACGGCTCCCCCGACGCTGCTGACGGTGACCAGGCGGCCACCCGAGGACCGGAGGTGGGGCATGGCGGCCTTGGTGACCGCCACCACACCGAAGAAGTTGACCTCCAGCACCCGGCGCACCTCGTCGATCGTCACGTTCTCGATGGTGCCGATGTGGCCGGAGCCCGCGTTGTTGACCACGGCGTCGAGCCGGCCGTAGTCGGCGTAGACGCTGTCGACGCACGACGAGACGGACCCCTCGTCGGTGACGTCGAGCCGACGCACGTCGATGTTCACGCCGGCCTCCTCGGCGGCGGCAGCGAGGAGTGCGTCGCCATCCAGGTTCCGCAGGGTGGCCACCGTGGTGTACCCGGCACCGGCGGCGGCCACCGCGGTGGCGAGGCCGATGCCGGTCGAGGTGCCGGTGATGAGCAGGACGGGCGGCGCCATGGTGGTCCTTTCGGATGGGGGCGGGTCGGCCGCCAGCGTAGGGACACAGCCGGTGGGGGACAATCCCGGTCGGGCGTCGGATGGGGGCAGTCGGTACCCTGGACTGTCGTGAACCCTCCCACCGTCGGATCCGCCTCCAAGCGCCCGGTGTTCGACCCGTTCGATCCCCTCTGGTCGAGTGACCCGTTCCCGCTCTACGAGGAGCTGCGCCGGCGGGCCCCCATCCACCGAAACGACCTGGGGTTCTGGGTCGTCGCCCGCCACGAGGACTGCCTGGCGGTGCTGCGTGACCGGCGGACCAGCTCGGACAGCTCGACCATCGACCTCGACCGCATGCCGGCCGGCTTCCGGTCACCGGTGGACGCCGACGACCCCTTGGCCGTCGCCATGGACGAGATGCGGCCGTTCCTCTTCCGGGACCCGCCCGACCACACCCGCCTGCGGGGCCTGGTGGCCAAGGCGTTCACCCCCAAGGTGGTCGAGTCCCTGCGGGTCCGCACCCAACAGGTGGTGGACGAGCTGCTCGATGCAGCCTTCGAGGCCGACCGGGTCGACCTCCTCGAGGCGTTCGCCTACCCCCTCCCGGTGCGGGTCATCTGCGACCTCCTCGGGGTACCCGTCGCCGACCAGGACCGGTTCAAGGTGTGGTCCAATGCACTGGCCAAGGGACTCGATCCCGACTTCTTGCTCACCGAGGAGACCATCGCTGAGCGCGCCGAGGCGGTTCTGCAGTTCTCCCAGTACTTCTTCGAGCTGCTGGCCGAGCGCCGCCGGCACCCGGGCGAGGATCTGCTGAGCCGCCTGGTCCGGGCCGAGGACGAGGGGGCGGTGCTCACCGAGGGGGAGCTGCTGGCCACCTGCATCCTGTTGCTCGTGGCCGGGCACGAGACCACGGTGAACCTGATCGCCGGCGGTGTGCTCGCCCTCCTCCGTCACCCGGACCAGCTCGAGCGGTTCGGCTCGGATCCCTCGGTGACCCGGACCGGGGTGGACGAGATGCTCCGCTACGTGTCGCCGGTGCAGCTGACCGGCCGGTCCTTCACCGAGGACTGCGTGTTCGGCGGGGTCGAGTTCGCCCGGGGCGACTTCGCCATGTTGTTGTTGGCGTCAGCCAACCGCGACCCGGACCAGTTCGAGGATCCCGAGCGGTTCGACGTCACCCGCGCCCCGAACAACCACCTGGGGTTCGGGTTCGGGATCCACCACTGCCTCGGGGCGCCCCTGGCCCGCATGGAGGCCCAGGTGGCCGTCGGCACGCTGGTGCGTCGGGCACCCCGCCTCGCCCTGACCGTCGACGACGTGGTCTACAAGCACAACGTCGTGCTGCGGGGCATGGAGGAACTGCCCGTCACCATGCTCGGCTGAAGGCCAGGACGGCCCCCGGCTCAGAGGGTGGCGGCCCGATCCAGGACCGGCTGGAGGGCGTCCATCTGCGCCCGCACGCCGTCGGCGTCGAAGGCCAGGAAGAGTGCAGCCACGGCGTCGGCCCCCGCCTCGGCGTACTGCTCGGCGCGCTCGGCGTCGAGTGGCTTGAAGTACGGGCAGACCGTGATGGTGAGGTCCTGGCGGGTGCGCCCCTGGTCGGCCACGAGCACATCCAGCCTCCCGAGCGGCTCGGCCAGTTCCTCGGGGGTCCGGTTGAAGGTGTGCCACCCCTGCGCGGCCCGGGCCGTCCGGGCCAGGGCGGCGTCGCTCTCGCCGCCGATGTGGATCGGCGGATGGGGGGACTGGACGGGCTTGGGGAACATCGAACAGGGGTCGAGGGTGTAGAACTCGCCCTCGTGGGCCGAGGTCTCGTCGCACCACAGGGTGGTCAGGACCTCAAGGTACTCGTCGGTCCGCTTCCCCCGCTGCGGCCAGGGCACGTTGAGGGCGTCGAACTCCTCCTCGAGCCAGCCCACGCCGATCCCGAGGTCCACCCGGCCGTTCGACAGCCAGTCCAAGGTGGCCACCTCCTTGGCCGTGTAGACCGGGTTGCGCTGGGGCAGGAGCAGCATGGCGGTGCCCAGCCGGACGGTGGCGGTGTGGGCGGCCAGGAACGACAGCGTCGACAACGGCTCCAACAACCCGCTGCCCGGTGGGGCGGGGATGCGACCGTCCTCGGCGTAGGGGTAGATGGAGTCGTACTGGTCGAAGAGCACCACATGCTCGCCGACCCAGATGGTGCCGATGCCGCGTTGCTCGGCCTCGTGGCCGATGAGACCCAACAGCTCGGGGGTGCTGAACGGGCTGGCGGTGGGGATCCACAGGTCGATGCGCATGCGTGGGCGTCCTCGCTTCTCAGATGGGTGACGACGGCGCCACGAGGGGCCAGGGGCGCTCGCGCTCGGCCAGGCGGGCCAGGTCCAACAGCAGCTGCTCCTCGTGGTGGCGGCCGATGACCTGCAGGCCCACCGGCAGCCCGTCGACGGTCCCGGCCGGGATGGTCACGGCCGGGTTGCCGGTGAGGTTGGCCGGGATGGTGAGGGCCCCGTTGTTGCCGACCGCCTTGTTGAACCCGTACTCGGCGATGAGGTCCACGTCCCCGACGGTGGTGGGCATCGGGCCGGCCGCCCCGAAGGCCACGTCGGGATTGGTGGCGGCAAAGATGAAGTCGGTCCGGTCGAACAGGTCGGCCATGTGCTCGTTGACCTCGATCCGGAACATCTCGGTGGTCCCGGCGGACTGGACGTCGAGGTGGTGGGTGGCGAGGTTCATCCCCAGCTGGATCTCCGGGGTCAGGTCGTCGTTGCACCCCGGGTAGCGGTCCCCGAGCTCGCCGGCCAGCCCCACCAGGTTGGACATGGCCCACTCCAGGCCGCCCTGGGGGAGCTCCACGACGATGTCGACCCGGTGTAGTCCGGCCGCACCGATCAGCACCTCGGCCAGCTCGGTGACCAGTGCTGTGGTCCTCGGCTCCACGATGGCCGAGCCGAGGTCGACGGCGATGACCGCCCGCTTGCCCGAGAGGTCGAAGGTCCCGAGGCCGTCCTCCCAGCCCGACACCCGCGGCAGCGAGAGGGTGTCGCGGGGGTCCCAGCCGTTGCACACGTCGAACCACCGGGCGGTGTCCCGCACCGACCGGGACACGCATCCCACCACGACGGTGAGAGGCGGCTGCAGCGCGGCCGGGCCCCGGGGGATGCGGCCGTAGGTGGCCTTCAGCCCGAACAGGCCGGTGAAGCCGGCCGGGATCCGGATCGAGCCCCCACCGTCACCGCCGCTGGCGATGGGCAACAGGCCACCGGCCACCGCCGCGGCCGAACCCCCCGACGAGCCGCCCGGCGTGCGGTCGGGGTCCCAGGGGTTCCCGGTGGTGCCGTGGAGCTTGGTCGAGGTGCAGTTGATCCCGCCGAACTCCGACGCCGTGGTCTGCGCGGCGAGCACGGCTCCCGCGGCGCGGAGCCGCGCCACCTGGGTGGTGTCGTGGTCGGCCACCCGGTCCGCGAACACCAAGGACGCCTCGGTATAGGGCCACCCGTCCACCGTCTCGAGCTCCTTGATGCCCATGGGCACCCCGCCGAAGGGCAAGGTGACATCGGCGGACGCCGCCGTGGCCCGGGCCGCCTCGGTATCGAGGTGGCTGAAGGCATTGAGCCCGGATGCGTCCATGGCCGCCAGCGACGCCTCGAGCGCCTCGGTGGGGGAGATGGTCCCGGCCCGGAACGCATCGACCAGGGAGCAGGCATCGTCGAGCCACGGTTGATCGGTCACGATGCTGGACGCTACCGGCCGGCCCGGCCCGGTGCGATCCCCACGCCCGGACACCGGCCCGGTGCCGGTGGGCCTAACTTGGGGGGATGAGTCACGACGAGCAGTCCGAGGGCGCCGGCGACGGAGCGGGACCCGGCGCTGGCACTCCCCGCCACCCCTTCACCCTGGCGGTCGACATCGGGGGCACGGGCCTCAAGGCATCGGTGCTCGACGCCACCGGCGCCATGGTGGCCGACCGCGTCAAGGTGGCCACCACCTACCCCATGCCGCCCGACAAGCTGGTGGCCACGCTGACCAAGCTGGCGGCCCCGCTGCCAGGCGCCGAGCGGGCCTCGGTCGGGTTCCCGGGCATGGTGCGCAACGGGGCCATCTTGTCCGCACCCCACTTCTCCACCAAGGAAGGGCCCGGCAGTGCCGTCGACAGTGACCTGAAGCACCAGTGGGACCGCTTCGACCTGGCCTCGGCCCTGACCGACGCGTTCGGCCTGCCCACCAAGGTGGCCAACGACGCCGACATCCAAGGGGCCGCCGTCGTCACCGGGCACGGACTCGAGCTGGCCATCACGCTCGGCACCGGCTTTGGGACCGGGGTGTTCTACGACGGACAGCTGATGCCCCACCTCGAGGTTGCCCACCAGCCGTTCCGCAAGGGCGAGACCTACAACGACCAACTGGGGGAGGCGGCGCGCAAGGACATCGGCGAGGAGCGGTGGAACAAGCGGGTACACAAGGCCATCGTCAACCTCCGGGGCCTGCTCTTCTTCGACCACCTCTACATCGGGGGCGGGAACTCCCGTCGGGTCAAGCGCGACGGCCTGGACGACGACGTGACCATCGTGGACAACACTGCCGGCATCCTCGGGGGCATCAAGCTCTGGGAGTCGGACCACGTGGGGGTCAACCGGCCGCCCACCGACCGCTGAGCGGCGTCGGCGTCCCTAGCCCTGCCAGGCCCGCCAGCGATGTTCGACCTCTTTCAGGTCGCGCTTCCAGCCCTTGCGGGCCCCCGATAGGGTCTCCCGCTCCACGGCCACCAGCGCCTCGACCGGCTCGGCCAGCTCGGGGCGCTCGTTGGCCAGGGCGCGCAGCCAGTCGATGGTGAAGCGGGCGTCGTGGACGTCCCCCAGCTTGCTCTGGAGCCGCTCGGCCGCCTTGGCCACCTTGCGGGCCGGACCACCGTCGACCAGCGCCACCGTCTCGCAGCCGTAGCGGAGGTCCTTCAGGCGGATCCGAAGGGCGTGGAGGTTGGGCTCGGTCGGCTGCTTGCGGGCGGTGCGCGCCGCTCCCCGCAGGTCGTGCCAGGCGCGCCGCGGCCATGGCCGGCAGCGCCTCTCCCGCCGGGACTGCAGCCTTGGCATTGAAGTGGGGGCCGTCCCAGAGCACCATCATCTGCTCGGTCAGCTGGAAGCGCCGGGCTCCGCCCCGCTCCGCGCTCAGTTCGGCCATGACGGCCACCCGCTGGCTGGCGACCACCGACTCGAGGCGCTCGACGTTGGTCGGGCTCAGGACCTGGGGGCCCTTGTCGCCGATCATCTCCTCGATGATGTGCAGATCCCGGGAGTCGCCGAGCCGGCCGGCATACCAGGCGAGCTCGGCCCGCAGGGCGGTGCCCCAGCCCGGGTCGAGGGCAAGGCGGAACGTGCGCAGGTTCGACCGGATGCGTCGGAGGGCCACGCGGCTCTGGTGGATGCGCTCGATCTCCGAGGAGCGCCGCGCCGCCCGGTCGGTCTTCTCGGTGGCGGTCTGGGCCCACAGTGGCCGATCACCGCTGGTCAGCCCGGACGGGCCCACCACCTGGTACCGCCGGGAGCGGTCGATCAGTTCCTCGCTCATGTCGTTCAACAAGAAGGTGCGGGCCGAGCGGGCCAGGACCCGGTGCAGGACCATCCCGGTGGTCGGGCCGGGCGAGCCGTCGGTGACGTAGAGGCCGACGTCGTGCCGGGTGGGCCCGTGGAAGAACGGGCCCTCGCTCACGGAGCCCGAATCACCTGCACCCAGTACTGCCTCGGTTGTCATGACTGCGACCTCCCGGGGGACAGCCTACGAGCGCGGGGGTGCCGCTGTCATCGATCATCGGCCCGTGGCCAGCCAATTCGGCCGTCTACTGTGGGCAGATGTTCGCGGTCACGATCGTCGATGGCACCCTGGTGTGGCGTGAGCACCCCGACCCCGAGCCCGGCCCGGGCGAGGTGGCCGTGGCCGTTGCCGCCGCCGGGATCAACGCCGCCGACCTGATGCAGCTGCGGGGCCTCTATCCGGCACCGCCGGGGGCTCCGCCCGACATCCCCGGGCTCGAGTTCGCCGGCGAGGTCACCTCACTAGGCCCGGGCACCTCTAGGCTGTCGGTCGGGGACCGGGTCACGGCCGTGGTCGCCGGCGGCGGCCAGGGCGAACTGGTGGTGGTGCCCGAGCGCACCGCCATCCGGGTGCCCGACGGGGTGCCCTGGGACCAGGCCGGCGGGTTCGCCGAGGCCTTCTCCACCGCCTATGACGCCCTGTTCACCCAGGCCGGCCTGGTCGCCGGGGAGCGGGTCCTGATCTCGGGTGCGGCCGGGGGCGTCGGCACCGCGGCAGTCCAGCTGGCCCACGCCACCGGTGCCTACGTGGTGGCCTCGGTGCGGTCGCCCGGGCACCGTGACGCAGTGGCCGGCCTCGGCGCCGACGAGGTCATCGAGCCCGGGGCGGTGGCCGACCACGGTCCCTACGACGTGTCGCTCGAGCTGGTCGGCGCGCCCGGGGTCACCACCGTGCTGCCGGTGATGGCCGTCGGCGGCCGGGTGGTGGTCATCGGCGTGGGTGCGGGCGCCAAGTTGGAGCTCAACCTCTTGAGCCTGATGGCCGCCCGGTGCACGGTCGGGGGCTCCATGCTGCGGTCTCGAAGCGTGGAGGAGAAGGCGGCCGTCGCCCGTGCCGTCGAGGACCATGCCGCGACGCTCCTGGCCGACGGCTCGGTCACGGTTCCGGTCGCCGAGCGCTTCCCACTGGCCGACGCCGCCCGGGCCTACGAGCGTTTCGCCTCGGGCGGCAAGTTCGGAAAGATCGTGCTGCTCAACGGACCGGATACTGCCCCGGCCTAACGAACTACTTCGAGACGATGACCGACGACCCGTGGCCGAACAGCCCCTGGTTGGCGGTCACGCCCACCCGGGCGCCCTCCACCTGTCGACCCGTGGCGTCACCCCGGAGCTGCCAGACCAGCTCGCACACCTGGGCGATGGCCTGGGCCGGGATGGCCTCACCGAAGCAGGACAGACCACCGCTCGGATTGACCGGGACCCGACCGCCGATGGTGGTGTCGCCGTCGCGCAGGAGGCGCTCGGCCTCCCCTTCCTTGCACAGCCCGATGTCCTCGTACCAGTCGAGTTCCAGGGCCGAGGACAGGTCGTAGACCTCGGCCACGTCCACGTCCTCGGGGGCGATGCCCGCCTCCTCGTAGGCGGCCAGTGCCACCGACTGCTTGAAGGTCGGCCCCACTGTGGCCGAGGTGGCTGCCGAGTCGGTCGAGAAGTTGGGCATCTCGATGACGGTCTGGGGGAACCGGGGGGTCACCGTGGACACCGCGTCGATGGTGACCAGGTCGGAGCGACCGGTGTGACGCCGGGCGAAGTCCATGCTGGTCAACACCAGCGCCGCGCCTCCGTCAGAGGTGGCACAGATCTCCAGCAGGCGCAGCGGGTCGGCCACCATCGGTGAGGCCAGCACCTCATCGACAGTCACCTCCTTGCGGTAGCGGGCGTTGGGATTGGCCAGGCCGTGGCGCGCGTTCTTGACCTTGACGGCGGCGAAGTCGGACTCGGTGGCGCCGAACAGCTCCATGCGGCGGCGGGCATAGAGGGCGAAGTAGGTCGGATTGGTGGCACCCATCAGATGGAAGCGCAGCCAGTCCGGATCGTCCTTGCGGTCACCGCCGACCGGGGCGAAGAAGCCTTTGGGCGTCGTGTCGGCTCCCACCACGAGGGCCACATCGCACAGTCCGGCCAGGATCTGGGCCCGGGCGTTGTTGATGGCCTGGGCCCCCGAGGCGCACGCGGCATAGGCCGACGACACGCGGGCGCCGGTCCAGCCGAGGGCCTGGGCGAAGGTCGCCCCGGCGATGAACCCGGGATAGCCGTTGCGGATGGTGTCGGCCCCGGCCACGTACTGGACGTCGGTCCAGGCCACACCGGCCTCGGCCAGTGCATCGCCGGCGGCAGCCAGCCCGTACTCCACGAAGTTGCGGCCCCACTTCCCCCACGGGTGCATGCCGGCACCGAGGACGGCGATCCGCTTGTCGTCAGGCACCGTGGCCACCCCCATCCCCTGTGGCACCGGAACCGCCCCGGGGGCGCCACTTCCACACCAGGTACTCGTGCTCGTCGTCCTCGTAGAGGGTGTCGAGCACCAGCTCGACCTCGTCCCCGATGGTGAGCGACGAGACCTCCACCCCCGGTACGACCTGGCCCATGACCACCATCTGCTCGGCGGCCAGCTCCACCGCGGCGATGGCGAAGGGCACGTAGGGGTCGGCCGCCTCGTAGGGCTTGGGCGGCTGGTAGCAGGCATCGGTGTAGGACCAGACCTTGCCGGTCCTGGACAGCTCTGTCTCGGTGAACGTCCGCCCCTGGCACTCAGGATTGCGGCAGAAGTAGGTCTCCTTGGGAAAGGCGAAGTTCCCACACGTGTCGCACCGGCTGCCCAGCAGGGCGGGGGCCTCCTCGTCGAGGGTGAACCATCCTTCGACGGCGGGCAGGCGGGTCTTGGCCGTTGGCATGGGCGGATTCTAACGCCCCGTCAGATCGAGGGGCCCTGGGGCTGTGCCTCCACGAGGGTGACGACGCTAGGACGGACCACCGAGACCGCCACGGGCGCGTGACTCGGCGATGCGGGCCGCGTCCCAGCCGAGGACGTCGGCCAGGACCTCGTCGGTGTGCTGGCCGACGGTGGGGGCGTGGGTCGGGGCGGGCAGTTCCTCACCGACGAACTTGAGCGGGGTGGGCAGCTGCTCGGCCCCCAGCTGTTCGGTCGGGAACCACTGGAACCGGTCATGGAACTGAGGGTCCTCGGCGATGGTCTGGGGTGAGTTGACCGGGGCCACGGGGAAGTTGGCGGTCACCCCGAACTTGATCCACTCCTCGGCCGTCCGCGTGCGGAAGATGTCCCGGAGCTCGGCACGCAGCTCGAGGTTGTTGCGGGCGTGGTCGGCGAACTTGGAGCCGGGCCAGCGCTCGAACAGGTCCACGCGTTCCACGGCTTCGCAGAAGTTCCTCCAGAAGGCCTGCTCGGAGGCCATGAACAAGACGTACCGCTCATCCTTGGCCTCGTACACCTGGTAGCGGACCCCTTCAACCATCCCTGCGGTGCCCGGCTCGCGGCGTTCGTAGTTGTCGGCCTTGTTGCCGGTCACCTCGGACTCGGGGCGCTCGTAGGCCTTCCAGGTCTCGCTCCGGTACCAGTCCATGGCGGCCGCAGCGTCGGACTGGGCCACCTCGAGGAAGGAGCCCTCCCCGGTGGTCTTGGCCCGGAGCACCGCGGCCAGGATCCCGAGGGCACCGAACAGGGGACCGGCATGGATGCCCATCGAGGCGTGCTCGGGCAGGTAGGCGAAGCCCTCGTCGTTCACCTGGGGGGCCACGATGCCCGCCCAGGTATCGAAGGCGATGCCGTGGGCGGGGAGGTTCTGGTAGGGGCCGGTCATGCCGTACCCCGAAATGGTGCAGAAGACGAGCTTGGGGTTGAGCTGGCGGAGATCGTCGTAGCCCAGGCCGCGTCGGGCCAGACCACCGGGTCGCATGGCCTCGACCACCACATCGGCGGTGGCGGCCAGCTCCTTGAAGACGGCTACGTCCTCCTCGGTGCGCAGGTCCAGAACGATGCTGCGCTTGCCGCGGTTGATGTGCAGGTGCATCAGGGAGACGCCCTCGATGATGGGCCAGGTCATCTCGCGGATGTAGTCCCCCGAGGGTGGTTCGACCTTGATCACCTCGGCACCGAGGTCGACCAGCGGCATGGTGATGGCGGCGGGCCCGAGGGCCGAACACTCGAGGACCCGGATGCCGTGGAGCGGCGCGTCTGGAGGCATGCGCCGATCATAACTGACGGACCGTCAGATGCGAGAGGGCCAACCGGTCCGGCCGCTCTCCACCGGGAACGGGTCGCCGGCGTCGACTCGGCGCACGTCCGATACAGTGGGCAGCCTCTTCGGCGCAGACCGAACCGGGCCACACCCACGGGTGGGACCTGTGGTCGATCATCGCCGGCGGGGCCATCAGCGCTCGTAGCTCAACGGACTAGAGCATCTGACTACGGATCAGAAGGTTGGGGGTTCGAATCCCTCCGAGCGCACTCGAAAATTCAGGCGTTGTCCCTGGTCAGGGGCCCGAATTCAGCGGGCGGCCGAAGTAGGGATCCACCGGTGACCCTACTTATGACCCTATTTTTGGCCCGATGGCCCGCCGCCCCTCTGAGCAAGACCGTCGCCGCAACGTCATCGAACTCACCAAGCCCGGCAGGAAAACAGTGGTTCAGGCGGAGCAGGCGTCGCTCGCCGTCGAAAGAGACTTTGTCGGCGTTCTCGGGGGCGAAGGTGCAAACGACCTTCGCCGAATGCTGGGGGCCCCTGTCGGTTCACCCGTCACGGGCTCCTGACGCAGCGGGATCAAATTCGGAGTTCGGAATCCTGCGCCGAGGCATGGGTTAACTGAATCCTCCCGGAACCTCCGCAGCCAGCGGTGGCGGGCGATGATGGCTTACGCCTCTTGGCGCTAGGTGTACCCATTTTCCTCAGCTTTCGATCAGCCGATCATCAATGTTGCATGATCGCGGTCGGAGTCATTTGTCAACGGGATCGGAGACGGGGAGAAGCAATCGAGACGACGCCAGGATCGTGTTGATCGTGTTGGTGCCGACCGTTCCGTGACGGAAGCCCATCATCGCCGGAGCGTCCTCACGTTGATCGTCGCTGGTGAGGACGAGCCGAAGGCTGTGCCCAATCTCAATGCGGCGGGCGTTCGGGACGAGAGGGATTCGGTAGGACACTGTTTCTCCGATGGGGACTGCCTCGGGGTGTCTACACGTCAGCATCGGCGCCCCGGGCCGGCTCGCCTCGTCGTCGACCTCACGAAGAGCTGCACGAAGGAAGCCAGCCGTGATGTCCACGATGGTGCCATCGGGAGCAACATCTTGCAGGGTCAGAATCAGCGCCGTGTCCATGGCCGTGCTCTGTGCATCGAGCAACAGCTCCATATTGCCAACGACGTCCCATACCTGGTCCAGAGGATTGGTTGTCCAGGTAAGGAATGCCGGCGGGTCGGTTGGGCTGACCTGCGCCCGGTTCAGTCCCGTACCCAGTGTCAGGTATTGCCGGCTGCCGGCGGTCTCTCCACTCTCCCTTAGGGAACCGTCGGCGGAAAGGTTCAGCTCCCGCAATGGGAATCCAGGAGGGGGCCAAGTATCCGAGGTGCGCCACTCGTCGGCCACCGGTAGCCAGTAGCGGACGGGGGGTCCGTCGAGGATTCCTGTGTCCAGATCCTTCAACCAGTGGTCGAACCAGGCCAGGGCTTCGACGTGGAGGCTCTCCCAGGGCCATGTCAATCCGAACTCTCCGAGCATGGCCACTCGCACACGGTCATTGTGGCTGAGCGCCTCCAGGGCTCCGAACGTCCCGGGGAGGTGGAGGGGAACGTTCTCCCAGTCGCACCCCAGATAAACGGGAATCGTCACATCCGCCAAGAGCGGCAAGACGTTCCGCTCGTCCCACCAGGCGTCTCGCACCTGGTGTTCGACGGCAACCGACCGCCAGAGGTCATCCCAGGGATAGGGGTCGTGGTGGAGGCGGAGTGCGGCCTTCATGATCCCGATCGAAGACTCGCCGTTCATGGTGGCAAACTTCTTGTGCAGCCGGGGAGTGTTGAGCACACGTCGGGCTGCCTCGACGACCTTTCCCCGCCAGAGCTTGGTATGCCCCGAGGTCATTCCGACCATGGAGAGAAAGGGGGTGATGAAGGTCGAGTTGAACAGGCCGTTGTGGTAGACCCCCTCGTACAAATCTGAGGATGTGGCGATCGGGAAGATCGCTTCCAGATGAGGCGGATGCTCACTGGCTGCCTCTAGCTGGGTCATGGCGAAGTAGCTGATACCGATCATCCCAATCCTGCCGTTGGACCAGGGTTGCTCCGCTGCCCATTCGACGAGGTCGTACAGGTCGAGGCGTTCCTGGGCGTCGTGGAAGCCGAAGGTTCCCTCCGATCCACCGGTACCGCGAAGGTTGGCGATGACGTGGACATATCCTCGCGGCACGAAGAAGTCGGTTGCGCCAGCTTCGATGAACCCCATAGGCGCCCCGATGTCCTGGATCTGCCGGGGATAGGGCGAAGCCGCAATGAGAACGGGATAGCTTTCTCCATCGCGCGGACGATGGACGTCAACCATGAGGCTGATCCCATCGCGCATCGGCACCGCTACATCGAGGTCGGAAACCGTCCGTTCGACGGGCACCGACAGATTTCGGTACTCCCTGCCGGTGGTTTGGGGTCCGTTCAGCTGTCGCTGACCTGGCTCCGTGCCCGAAACCTTGGGGGCAATGTCTGTCATCGGTCCATCCTTACTAGTCCGGATCCCGTCGGCTAACGAGCAAGTGTATGGATCCGGCTCCCACGGGTCCTCACTGGGCTGGCGGCGGTGATCACACCCCTCCCTCGCCGAGTATGGCTGTCGACTGAGCATTGCTAATCGCCGCTCTGATGGAACGGTTACGAAATGCGGTGAGCTGCCTGTTGGTATCGTTTGCACTCGGCCGATGAGACCCTTCACAATTGATCCGAGGTTGCTCAAGCCACTGCCCGAAGGAGACTGAATCATGGACGAACTCTCGTCGCTTCCGCAGGTCGATCAGGACGCGATCGGCGTCACCCTCATGGCCCTGCTGAGCGGATTCCAGGAGCGCAATGCCGACAAACTGGTAGGTGTGTACAGTGCCGACGCCGACTGGGTCAATGCATTCGGTAGCGTCAAGCGAGGTGCGGACGAGATCGTTGAGTATCTCCGGGGCCTGTTCGCAGACGACAACTTCAACGCAGGGACAGTGAAGGCCCCGCCTGAGACGAGTTTCCGCGTGCTAACTCCCGAGATTCTCCTCGTGAACGCCCATCTGCAGGTCGAAGGTCAAAAGCTTGTCGGCGGAGGCGCAATCCAAGTGCGAGACAACCACTCCCTGCGTGTTCTCCAACGCCAGACTGATGGCACTTGGCTCATCGTGTCTGAGATGTACAACGACGCCAATCAAGAATCGACGTACGCAGGCCATTCGTAGCTTCCAGGGTGCGCCCCCTCACTAGTGGCTCGCGGCGCCCCCCAAGGTATGGCTGGTATCGCCTTCGGCTTGGCAGCAGGTAAGTGACCAGAGGAGTTGCAGTTCGGTCAGCGAGGCGAGGCCCGGTCCATCCACTTCTGGCCAGCACCGCTCGCAAAAGTTGCATACGTCGGGAACGCACCTATTGGTTGGGCGGTCGGGACCTGTGGGGCCTACTGAACTCGTAGGGTTTCATCGAGCCAGTCGTACATTCTCCGCTCCAGGAGTGACCGGCCCATTGGCTCGCAGTGCATGTCTGCTCCCTCGGCTTTGGTGAACGGAACGAGCACCTTGGGGCCGGGTAGTGCGTCAAATAGCTGCTGAGACTGACCTGGCCAGAACTGCTCTCCCTCGGGATCGGTGATCATCACCGGTGCCTGGATCTCTTTGGCGACATCTCGGAGGTGGTAGGCCTCGACTGTCTTGAACGTGGCGTAATCCGAAGGTTGTTCGCCGTAGGGCTTGGCCCGCCAGGCGAACTCCTGGGCGACGGCTGGGGACATGTCAGCCTTGCCGAAGGCCATTGCCGCGTTGAAGGTCTCCTCGTCCCCAGCGTCGAGCAGGTCGACCAACTCTTGCGGGATATTGCTCTTCCACGAGGTAGACACGTCCATCACGCCGGGGTCGGCGATCACCGCAGCGAGTCGATGTTCAAAGGCGGCCGCTCTGGGCACCCAGTAGCCCGCTTGGCTGGCCCCATAGAGGGCGATCTTGGAGGCATCAACTTCCGGTCGCTCTACCAAGTAGTCCACCAGCGGGGTGATGACGTGCTCCCAATCAGGTCGGAACGGGATTCCGCGATCGAACAACATGCTCTGCTGTCCAGGACCATCGAAAATGACCGTGTTGTAGCCCCGGTCCAGACCAGGCTGACCGAGGCCCGGCCAGAGGAAGGTGTGGGCGCCGTCGCTGCCGTTGTTGAGGATGAGCGTGGGACGGGCGGTGCCGTCGTCTGCTGGGACGAACAGGTATCCGAGGAGTTCGCCGTCTTCATAAGGGACGGAGATCGGGATCGCTGGGGGATCGAGCAGACCGACGTGAAGGTCAAAGCATCTGCGGTGGGCGGCGAACAGCTGGCTGAGCTGTTCGTCGGCGTTCTCCGTGCCGTCAACGAAGACGTAGGAGGCGGCGAAGTAGACGGCGGCCCGTAGGTAGGCCCCGCGAGCACTGACTCCGTGTCCCGCTTTGCTGGCCGAGTCTCCGATCGACTCGATCCGTTCAGCCAGACTCCGCCATTCGCTGACCCAGCTGCCGGCGTCGCCATCGGTGATGTGCGCCACGGCGGTCAACATCTCGCCCACGTCACCCGCTCCGTAGTGGATTGCACCGAAGAGGGTGCGCGTCTCGAAATCAAACGAGGGATCGGTGAAGAACTTCTCGAACATCAGAATCTCCCTTGCTAGTTGCTTCAACTGTTGGTTGTTATCAGGACGGTTGGGTCGCACCCGGATCTTCGCTCCGGACCTCTGCTTGTTGGCCGACCGTGTAGCGATAGGCGAGATAGAGAGATCCGAACGGCAGTATCACCCGGAGCAAGGCCTGACGGGAGCTTGACGAGCCAGCCAGGGCGAGCGAGACGTCGCCCACCAGAAAGGCAAGGCCCCATGCAGCCGAGATGCGACGATTGACTTCCCTGAACCCCTTGGTATGCCACAGTGCCTCGGGTGTTGAGTGCTTTGCGTACGACTCAGTGAACGGGCGTCCGATGACAATCGATCCGAGAACGAGAACGGTGAGCACGAGATGGGACCCGAGTTGGGCGTACCTCGACCACACCTCGATGTGTCCAGGGTGGACGACCGCCAATACGACGGCCAACGCTGCGAAGTAGCAGAGACCTGCCACGTCGAGCATGTGTGCCCGGTGCTCGTTGGCGGCTCGGACGAGCACCACCACGGCGGCGACAAAGCCGAGAGCTACTGCGCCCGAGAACGTGGTGAACCGGGAGGCCAGCAGGAACACCAACCATGGGGAGAAACTCCAGATCAGATCATTCACAGCTCGCTCCTCTGCTCGTTCGACGGGTGGACGTCATCGGGCTCATCGAGGAGCTGCTCGAGGCGGGCAACGAGCTCCAGCGCGCCGGAAAACGGGAGAAGGGCGCTTGAGCTGCCCTTGCTGACCGTGCCACTCATCCGGCCCTGAGCACTCGACGTCAGATCGAGGATGACTTCCATATCGCCATCGTGGCGGACAGCGCGGCCCGAGTCCCTAGGGAAATTCCCTAGTTTGTGACGTCAGGTCGTCGGAGTAGCGATGGCGGGATGCTCGCGGAGCTCGCGCCGGGAGCGGATTCCGAGCTTCCCGAAGACGAGCCCGAGGTGGTATTCGATGGCCTTCTCACTCAGGTAGAGCCGATCAGCCGTCTCGCGATTCGTGAGTCCCTTGGCCACGAGTGTGGCCACGTCCCGCTGCCGGTCGGTGAGGCGGATCGAAGACCGGCCCTCATTCGTGCGGCCCCTCGCCGGGGTGCCGATCGACGCCAGGTCGCGGTCGATCACTTCGAGGAAGGGTCCCGCGCCGACGGAAGCAAGCAACCTGTGCGCATCTTCGAGTTGGACCGTTGCCGCCCGACGGTCCTGGGGGGCGAGAAACCGCCCGAATGCCCGATGCATCGACGCCTGGTCCAGCAGCGGGTCGTCCTCCGTGAGGAGATCGATCGCCAGGACGAATTCGAGGCGGGCCTCCTCGTCATTGCCGGCGGCCGCTGACAGCCGGGCCCGATGGCCGGCGAGGCGAGCATCGAAGTTCAGGCGTCGAGCGGCGACTCCGGACGCCAGTTCGTCCAGGTGTTGCCGCGCGGCCGCGACGTCATCGAGGTCGATCAGCGCTTCGACGAGGACCGACCACCAGGACAGAGAACTGAGCATCGGGATGCGCTCGGGAAACTCGGCCAGTGGACCGAGTGCGTCCACCACGCCCTGCGGTTCAGACCGTGCGCGAGCGATGCTGGCATCCAAGTAGCAAGCGGTGAAGACCATCTCGGCGGTCCCGAGGCCGACCGCCGCTTGCCGGGCGGACTCCGAATGGTTCTGTGCCGGCTCCCATTCTCCCCGGGAGGCCAGAATCGTGCCGAGGGCCGCATGGGCCTGTGCCTCGATCCAGAGATGTCCCTCGTCTTCGACCAAGGAGAGCCCAACGCGGGCATGCAGCTCGGCTTCGTCCCAGTCGCCGCGAGCCAGCAGGAGTTGGGCCAGATGGATGTGCGCTCGGGGCAGCGCACGAACCGCCACGCTGCCTCGACTCTTCTCGGTGACGCCCCGCAGGTCGGCGATGGCTGCATCCGTGTGACTGGCGTAGAAGCGAAGGGTCCCCCGGGTAGTCAGCAGCCCGACCTCCTCGTCTGCTACTTCCCTGGGCCTTTCGGGCAGGCGGCCGACCAGCCGCTCGATCCCGGCCGGTGCACCTGCACAGAGGCCTTGGGCCACTGCGAGCGCTGACCAAGCCTCCCGGCAGAGATCAGGATCTGTCGAGTCAAGTGCGACCGCCTCGTTCGCAGTAGCGAGGGCCCGTTCGCCATCACTGGCGCTGAAGTAGAGCGTGGAGAGATGGACGAGCGCGCTGGTCAACACATCGACCTGTGACTCGGCTGCACCCATCGACCGGGCGTCGCTCAGATGATGCTCTGCTCGCGTGGTGTCCCCGACCGACCAGGCCAGGAGCCCGAGTACCAAGGACCGGCGAGCACCGGACACGCACGCGTCGACGCGACCTAGGAATGATGCCGCACGTGAGATCTTCTGGTCCTCGAGGAGAAGCTCGACAGCTTGGAGGAGGTAGCGGGACCGATCTTGGGGGTCGGCGGTGCACTCGGACGCACGTACGTAGTACGACGAGGCAGACGAGAGTGCTCGCTGACGACTGCGCTCGCGGGCAGCTTCGGCGAGGGCTTCAGCCAGAGCTTGATCCGGTCCGTCGGCGGCAGCGAAACGATGGTCCAGAGCGGTCGACGCGTCGGCGAGCGCAGCCGCTTCCAGGTGATAATGGCGTCGGAGCGTGGGAGTGAGGTCGTCGTAGATCGCCAGTCGATGCAACGGGTGCGAGAAGTCGACCGGAGAACCGTCCTCCCTCGGGGACCACTGGACGAATCCGGTCGCCAGGAGCAGTTCGAGGGCCGTGGTGCTGTCGGTGATGCCTGCCACCTGGCCGAGCATGGCCAGCGGTGTCGGGCAATTGAAGACGGCCAACGCTGACGCCAGCCGACGGGCTGGCTCGGGAAGTCCGGCGAGCGTGGCCACGATGGTCGAAGCCAGTGAACGGGGTACCGGAAGGTCGGCACCACTGGCGAGCGCTTCAGGATCGACTTCGGCCAGCAGCATGCGGACGTACAGCGGATGTCCATCGGTGTGGTGGTGAAGCCGCTCGGTGCTCTCGGGACCGAGTGGTAGATCGAGGAGCTCCGCCAGGGCGGCCACATCGGCGATGGAAAAGGGTTCGACCGAAAGCACCGTGCAACGGGCAGGGTCGAGCTGCAGGCGTTCCCACCCGTCGGATGTGGCTCTGGGCCGACTGGTCACGATGAGCAGTACCCGGTCCTGCTCGAGTCGTCTCGCGAATGTCAAAAGGGCCTGCCGGGAAGCCGTATCAGCCCAGTGCAGGTCTTCCACCACCACGACGACCGGTTCCTCGTGGTCGTTCTCGTGGATCCGAGTGAGAAGTTCGAGTCCAGCTGCGAACGGGCTCCTGGAGTCGACGGTCGTCAACTGGTCCATCACGGCGAACTCGACCTCAACGGCCAGCTCCTCGCCTGTGGCCCGTCGAATCCGGACATTCGGAGGCAACTGCGACAGAGCTCGGCGAACAAGCGATGTCTTGCCGGACCCGGCCTCACCCTCGACCCAGACGACTCTGGAGGCTCCCGACATGACAGTCCCGGCGATTGAGGACAGAGCCTCGAGCTCTCGCTGACGCCCTACGAACCCGACTGGAGGTTCGTGAGCGTTAGGTACAACGGGAGCGGGACGGCTCACCACGCCTCCGCAGCTGGATCTTTCGGACTCGGTCGTTCGGACGTCTTCCGGCTCATGCTTTTTATCGACCTGATTGTTGGGGCAGGTAGACGGCAAGACCTTCACTCTCGTCAAGCCGAAAAAGTACCAAATTAGCTGCTTCCGGGATGGTATTCTGTATTCGTGGCACCACGAATACAGAACATTCCAGAATTGCTCGAGGTGCTCGAGCAGGCTGGTATCTCCGCTGTCCGGGTGTCGGCGGACTGTATCGAGATTGGCGGTCTGCCTTTTGCTGTCAACCAACTGAAGGTTGTGCGTGAAAGCGACGCTCGCCTTCTTGCTCACCTCCACGAGGGTGACAGGGGAGCAGCGACGATCATCGTTGCTGATCGGATTTCAACAGCGGCGAGAGAAGAGCTGAGCCGGGTCGGCCTGGCGTGGTTCGATCGAAGGGGGCACCTCTGGGTCAGGGCCCCTGGCTTCTTTATCAATGCCGAAGTCCCCACAGGGCCGGTGGTGCCTCCCCGGAGGGTCGTCAGCGTGTTCAGAGGCACAGGTCTTGATGTGGTCTTGGCGCTACTCGTGAATCCCACCGAGTCGCAGGGTGTCCACTCCGTTGCGCGCCAGATCGATCGCTCCCCGGGCCGGGTGTCGGAGATCCTGTCTGAGCTCCGGTCCCAGGGACTGGTGGGTTCGGACAACCGGCCGTTCGTGCCCGAGCTGTTCTGGGCCGTTGCTGAGGAGTGGAAGCCCCGTTGGCATCCGATGCCTCAAGCTCCGCCGCCCGAGCCACCCGAACGGTTCCGACTGAGTGGCACTCTCGGTGCGGTCTCCCTCGGTGTACCGGTGGCCGCCGGACCCGCGGGAGGGTGGCCCAGGCTCTATGTTGCCGACGACACCGACCTGGCCACGGTGGTGGGGGCCTATGGCGCCCCGTCCGGTTGGACGGGATCGGAGATCGCGGTGTGCCCGTCACGATATGGCTTCACCCTGGCATCGACCACGACTCGGGACGGATTCCTCGTAGCCCACGGCCTGATCATCGCCCTCGACCTCGCTCAGGACCGGGCTCGTGGTCGCGAGATACTCGAAGGCTGGGACCCTCAGGAGACCGCCCGTGTCTGGTGAACTCCGCCTGGCGAACTCCGGGGTGGCACCGCTGGTGACCTCTCTGGCCGCGTTGGCGGAGGCGGTCCCGATCGGAGAGTTCGCCGTGATCGGCGGCCTGGCCGTTCTCGCCCGACTCCAAGGCGCTCATCGGGTCACCTACGACCTGGACACGGTGGCCACGCAGCACGGTGACGAGCCGACGGCCATTGAGGCCGTCATCAGTACCGTTGGCGCCGATGGGCTATTCCTCGGTACGAAGATCGACTGCATTGCCGTCGGAGACGTACCGGCGGCCGACATTTCACCGGATCTCCTGCCCGAGGGGGAGGCAGACCGCATCTTCGTACTGGCCCATCGTTGGGCACTCGACACAGCCGAGGACCTCACGCTCATCGCCGAAGAGGGTGGAGAGGTGGTGGCCGAGGCTCGGTGCCGAATCGCTAGCCCGGCAAGCCTGGTGGCCATGAAGCTCCAGTCCGCTCCGAAAAGGCGTGCGGCGCGAGCGGAGAAAGCCGGAGGGGACTATCTCGACCTGTTCCGTTTGACCTCCCACCCGGACATGACCCGATCCATTTCCGAGACCCTGCGCGAGGCTCCCCACGACCTCGGATCCTGGTGTCAACGGGAGATCAGACGTTGCATGATCGATGAGGCAGACCGGACGGTGGGAACCATCGTCCGATCCGGGGCGGGGGAATCGAACACTCCGAGTGTGGATCAGATGCGGCGGATAGGGCAGTCCCTCGAAGGCTTGCTACGGGGGGAGAACTGAGCGATTCCGAACCTTCTGATCAAACCTTCTGACTTGGTCTTTCAAGGGGTGCAACAGTGGTCAAAACCTTCTGATTCGCCTGCCTGCAAGGAACGAAAACGAAAAAGCCAACAATTGGGTCCCAGGGCGTAGCATCGAGTCCCAGACGATTTCGCGGCTCGAAAATCACACCCCATCTGACCTGCATATTTGAGACGAATTAGGACTTGGCGGGACCCGGTGAAACGAACCCGAGGCGCGCTACGGATCAGAAGGTTGGGGGTTCGAATCCCTCCGAGCGCACCACATGACCTGAATCCCGAATAGCGGACCACCTTTGTGAGAATTTGGTCGTGATCTACCAGGAGGTAGACATGTCCTTCCGCTACTCGAGCGAGTTCCGTCACAAGGCCTGTGAACGGATGCTGGCCGGCGAGCCGGTCAAAGACCTCGTGATCGAGCTCTCGGTCAGCGATGCCACCCTCTACAAGTGGCGCCGCCAGGCGTTGATCGACGCCGGTCGGCGAGCAGGTGCCAAGAGCTTCGAGGTCGACCCCTTGGCCCAGGCCCGGAGTCGCGTCAAGGAGCTGGAGGACGAGCTCAAGCTGGTGAAGGCAGCGAGCGCGCTCTTCGACCAGGAGGCGGATGTCGACCCAAAAGGAAGTACCAGGTTGTCCGAGGGCTGAACAACCTGGGCTACTCCGAGCGACTGGCCTGTGACGTTGTCGGGCTGTCGAGATCGACCTACTACGGGATCAAGCACCACAAGCCGACTGACGCCGAGATCCGCCGTGTGCTCCTAGCCGACGCCATCGCCGACATCCACACCCGCTCTCGAGGCACCTACGGCATGTTGCGGATCCGCGCCGCTCTCGAGAAGGAGCGGGGCCTCATCGTCAACAAGAAGCTCGTGTGGAGGATCCTGCGTGAGCTGGGCATACGAGGCCTGCCCGGTCCAAAGAAGTGGAAGCCGAATCCGGTCAACGTTGCCACCGAAAAGGACCTGGTGAAGCGGAAGTTCGTGGCCACGGCCCCGAACGAGCTGTGGCTGACCGACATCACTGAGCATCCGACCAGAGAGGGCAAGGTCTACTGCTGTGCAGTCCTTGACGTCTTCTCCCGCAAGGTCGTCGGCTGGGCCATCGACCGGCGATGTGAGACCGCCTGGTCAACGATGCCCTGACCATGGCGGCCGAGTCCCGTTCGACCTCGCTGACCACGGTCATCCACTCGGACCACGGCACCCAGTTCACCTCCTGGGCCTTCACCGAGAACATCCGCCGATTCGGCCTCATGGGCTCGATGGGCACCATCGGCGACTGCTACGACAATGCCCCGATGGAGTCCTTCTGGGGATCGATGCAGATCGAGCTGTTGGACCGCCAGAGCTGGAAAACCGTTCTCGAGCTCTCGACAGCCATGGCCGACTACATCGAGACCTTCTACAACCCGACCCGGCGGCACAGTTCGCTCGCCTACCTCACCCCGAACGAATTCGAAGATTTACACTTGAACAACGCCCAGACCGAATTCTCATAAGAGCGGTCCGCTATCTGGGGTCAAGGTCAACAAATCCTGGTCAGAGCGTTGCGTCAGCAACGTAGCCAACAACCCCGGCGGTGCTCACCTACATGGCCTGGTTGAGGCCAATAAACGGAGCCAACAAAAAGCCAACAACCGATTGCGACACTGCTGGAACGCCTTGGACTGGCTGGGCCTCGATGTGACAGCCTCGCTCTGATTCTCGATAAAGCCCCCGGATCAGCGCTTTGTAGCCGAGCGACGAGGGCCAATGACTCGCGATACCTCGTCAGCGGGGACATCGAGGAGGTGAGCTGCGATACCAGCATCTCCGGCAGCCACTGCCGCCCTCGCCCGGTCGATTCCATCCTCGACAAGATCTTTCGTTCTATCAATGGACTTCTTCTGGGGTACTGGGTGCACGACAGGGTTGTGGCCGACCAGTCCGACGATGGCGAAGACAATGGTTACGGCCGCCAGGAAGATCCAGCCTGTTGTGTAGCTCGTGTGCGGTACGAGGTGACCGAACAGGATGGGGATGAAGAATCCGCCTACAGCCGCAAGCGTGAGCATCAGTCCGGTCGCCGTGCCGATATAGGCGTGGTCGATGTTGCTGACCCGTGTCGGCACGGCCAGCCAGGCAGCGAAGCCGAAGATCAGGAAGAAGCCGATCCCGATCCCGAGCACCCACAGCGCCCCGGTGGGGACCGCGGGAATCAGAGCCAGGAGCACCGCGACGATGACCAGGGGTCCCACCACGAACAGCCGCAGATTCTTGCTCCGATCGGCCCACCAGCCACCGAGCAGACTGCCCGGGATGCCGGCCAGCAGGATGAGAGCGGACAGGAGTCCGCCGGACGACACGCTCAGGTGCCGATCTTGGGTGGCGTAAGTGGTGAAGAGCTGTGAGGTGGTGAAGTACGCGCCGTAGCCTCCCAGTAGCGCGATCCCGTAGACCCACAGATCCCTGCTGGCTAGCGAGGCCACGAGTGCGGAGCGATCGAATCTCCCCCCGGAGAACGGCTGTAGGCCCCGGGGCATGGCAAATGCGATCAGAGTCACCACCATGACTCCGAGCTCGAAGATCCCGGCCAGAACCAACGATGTGTGCCACCCCACGTCCCGCTGGATGAAGATCCAGACGTAGAGGGCGACGGCAGCTCCAGCGCTGAACGCTGCCCCTCCAGTGACGCCGAGCGCCAGGGTGATTTCGTGGTCCCGGAACCAAATGGCCATAGCCGCCATGCCGACGGCGACGAACACCGAGCCGCCAATGCCGCTGATGACCCGGAAGACAGCCAGTTCGGGATAGTTCACCGACAGCCCGGACATCACCCCGGCCAACCCTTGGACGGCTAATCCGAGGAGGATGGTCCGTTCCATTCCGATCCTGGTCGACAGCATTCCACCGGGAATGTGCGAGACCCCGTAGCCCACAATGTAGAGCGAGATGAGCAGGCTCAATGGTCCGAGACCCACGTGGAATTCAGCCCCGATTAGGGGGAATGCGGTGGCGATGTCGAACCAGTTGAGCGTCAGCGCCATCACCCCGAGGCTGATGACGGCGAGCATTCCCCAGCGACGAGGCCCCTCGTTGATGCCATGAGAGGAAGTCACCATGGTCCTCTGATCGAGATCGCCCGTCAGCCAGCGCCGGATTCGACTGCTTCTTGATCTCCGGCCACCGCCCAAGGGACGCCGAGCCCCTGCGCAGGTAGCATATCCACATGAGTCGTCGCGTTTTCAGTAGACGCGACGAAGTGCTGGGTTGGGCATCTCGGCTTGGGTCGATGTGGGCTGGCGGGGGTGAATCCGTCGCCAGGCATCCATGCCGTCTGGACGGTGCAATGTGCCCACCAGGCCGCCCTGGCTAGGTCGGTGTCCGGCCCGGTCGGCTTCGTCGGCCGCCACCGTGAGTTGCGAGTCCTCGAGGAGACACTGGCTGCAGCCAGGGCTGGTCGCCCACAGGTCGTGTATATCGAGGCGGACGCCGGGGCCGGTAAGTCGACCCTTCTTTCCCGATTTCTTGTCTCCGTCACCGCTGGTGCAGTTCTCGAGGTGTGCGCCGATGAGGCCGAGACCCTGCTCTCCTACGGGATTATCGATCAGCTCCAGCCCGACGCTCTGACCGAACCTGGTGCCGATCCGATGATCGTCGGCCAACGGCTGGTGGACCTGCTTGATGGCCTTCAGGCCGACGGCCAGGTCGTCGTCCTGGTCGTTGATGATCTGCAGTGGATCGATCGGCCGTCCTCTCGGGCGCTGCTGTTCGCACTGCGCCGATTGCGGGCTGATACCGTCCTGACGGTCGTAGCCACCCGTGCGGAGGGACTCATCGACCCGGGCTGGGCGCGGTTCGTGGCCGGCGACTCGCGAGTCACCCAGATCCGGCTGGAGGGGCTCACCGCAGACGATCTCGTCGAAATGGCCAGTGCGCTCGAGCTCGGTGTTCTCTCCAGCCGAGGGGCGGCCCGACTGCTTGCCCACACGGGGGGCAACCCGCTCTACTCTCGAGCGCTGCTCCAAGAGATCGGCGTTGCTGCCCTCAACGCGGCCGATGGTGGCGGACTACCCGCTCCGCGAGATCTCTCTGCAGTGATCCTGACGCGTGTTGCTGCCCTGTCGAGCGATGCCCAGGTCTTCCTCGCCGCTGCGTCGGTTCTGGGCCAACACGCCCCCATCGCCACTACGACTGCTGTGGCTGGTCTGTCCGACAGCATGCGTGGGTCTGATGAGGCCGTTGCTGCCGGGCTGCTGGTGGAGGCTCCGTCGCCGTCGGAGCTCACTTTTGCCCACCCGCTGTACCGGGCGGCGATCTACGCCGATCTTAGTCCGACCAACCGTCGGCACCTCCACTCACTAGCGGCCGATGTCGTTGAAGGCCGTGCGGGACTGGCCCATCGGGTGGCCGCCACCCTGGGTGTCAACGACATCCTCGCCAACGAACTCGAGTCGACAGCAGCGATCAGCAGTGCTGAGGGCGACACAGTTGCGGCAGCGTGGGCTCTGGAGCACTCCGCCGCTCTGTCGTCAGCAGGTGAGGACAGGGAGCGCCGGCTCCTCGATGCCGCCGTCGCTCACCTGGGCGCCGCTGACACCGATGGCGCCGCTCGGGTCCTGAACAGGTGCCAAGTATCCAGCGCCCGTCGTGATGCCCTTCTCGGCCTCCTTGGGGTGTACACGGGATCACCAAACACGGAGGAACGCCTGGTCGCTGCATGGTCGGCGCACAATCCTGACAGCGAGCCGAGCATCGGCGCACGGGCCGCCACCTCCCTGGCCAACTGGATGGTCATCTCTGGACGACCGGAGGAGGGGGTGATCTGGGCGGAGCGAGCAGTGACCGGCACCGTGCCCGATTCAGCCCTCTGGGCCATGGCCAGGACGGCGCACGCCTACTCGCTGGGAAAGACGGGACAGGTGGCCGAGGGTTTGACCGTTCTCGACTTCCTCCCACCCTCCGCCAACGACGTACCCCGGACCGAGATCGACGCGCTGAATCATGCGCGGGATGTTGAAGGTCTATGTGGATGACCTGTCCGGCGCCATTGCCGATCTGGGCGCCGCCGCCGCTCGGCTGCGTTCCGGAGTCCCTGCGACCTATCCCGTTCCGTGTCTGTCTCATCTGAGTGAGGCACACTTCCGCCGAGGCGACTGGGATACAGCCTTGACGTACGCCCGACTGGCCATCTCGCTGGCCCAGGATGCTGACCGCCCCCTGGATTTGGCTCGGGCGCACGCTCGATCGGCCCAGGTTCTCGCCGGTCGCGGTCAGTGGACTGCCGCGTCAGAGCGGGTCGCCGCGGTTCGCGAGGCCGCAGCTCGGTTTCCTGTGGTGCTGGCCGTGGCGACCTGTGCGGTGGCCGGTGTCGCTCTCGCTTCGGCCCGTGGGGACCTCCTCGGCATCCTGGCGGCCACCGAACCGGTCCGTGCCACCAATCGCCTCGGAGTCGGCGGCCTTCCCGGCGTCTTCAATTGGCGGTCGAGTGAGATCGACGCACTCATCGGCTCGGGTCGCCTCGGTGAGGCCGAGGTCGCTCTCGATGAGTTCGAGCAGGCCATGCCCGAGCCGAGCCCTCGATCGGCAGCGCTGGCCCTGGCCCGTTGCCAGGGCAACCTCGCTGCCGCAACCGGTGATCCCTCGCGTGCCGATGCTGCCTTTGCGCGAGGACACGCCATCGCCGAAGTGTCGCTGATTCCGCTCGAACAAGCCCTCCTTCGCCTCGACGACGGCCGTCGCCTGCGCTCGATGGGCAGACAGCCTGAGGCGGTGATCCAGCTGGAGGCGGCCCACCGCCTCTTTTCCGATCTGGGAGCCGACCCCTTCGTGCGGCGATGTGCTGAGGAACTGGAGCTCATGCAGGTCTCCGCTGCGGCGCAGAGCCCGGCAGCCACGCTCGGCCTGAGTCGGGCCGAAATGTCGGTGGCCAGACTGGTCGCCACCGGCCTGACCAACCGCGAAGTCGCCGGCGAGCTCTACGTCTCGGTGAAAACCGTCGAGTACCACCTCCGCAACTGCTTCATCAAGCTCGACATCGCCTCTCGGCGCGAGCTGACCGACCTGCTCCGCTGAGCAGCTCGCTCCTACTCGAGACGGGGCCAAGGGTCTCCTGCCTGGGCATTCGCGGCTGCCCCAGAGAAAACCAGGGTCAAACCTAGGGTCGATCCCTGGGGACATTGCGCTGCTCTTCCCGTTGACTGGGACCCATGGACACCTCATCAACTCCGAGGCGGACTGTGCGCCTGCTTCTTGAAGCCAACCGGACCTCAGACGGCCGAATCGAGGGCCGGATCGGCCCCGACGGTGCCGATCTCGATGGCCACTGGACAGCTTTCTCCGGCGTGCTTGAGCTCCTCAAGGTGCTCGAAGAACTTGCCTGATGCCGTTGTCACCTCGGAAAGGACCCCTGTCATGAGTCATCACTCCTCAACCCCTCGCTTGCCCTCCGGTGACAAGCGGCGACGCGCCAAGCTTGTCCTGTGGCTGGCCGGTGCCATCGCCTTCATCGGTCTGGTGGGTGGGGGTATCGCCTCGGCCCACCTCACGTCCTCACTGAGCGACTATGACGCTCCTGGCTCAGCGGTCGTGCTGGCCCAGCACCAGATCCAACGGGTGACTGGGGCGAATCCCGAAGAGGGCTATAGCGTCGTCGTGCGCACCGCCACGCCGATCACCACAACTTCGGCTCTCCCCGCCCGAGTGGCCTCGGTGGTCTCGATCCTTCGGGCCCGCCCAGAGGTCAAAAGCGTCCTCGACTACTCGAACACCGGCGACCGGAGCATGATCTCGAGCAACGGGACCCTCACCACGGTGGTGGCCACCGTCGGTGCCGTCAACGAGCAGAAGGCGGTCACCACCCTCCAGAAGTCCATCGCCGCCCAGCCGGCGCTGAAGGCCAATGCCTGGCTCGGTGGCCCCACCGTGGCCGGTGTCCAGATCGCATCCGTCTCGTCCCAGGACCTCGGACGGGCAGAGCTCTACGCCCTGCCGTTCCTACTGTTGCTGCTGTTCTTCGTGTTCCGGGGCCTCCGGGCTGCGGCGGTACCGCTGGTCGGGGCGGTCTTCGCCATCGCTGTCACCCTGGGCGTCATGGGCCTCGCCCTGGTGGTGGTCCCGCTGTCCATCTTCGCCCTCAATCTGGTCATTGCACTCGGAATCGGCTTGTCGGTCGACTTCAGCCTCCTCGTCATCTCGCGCTTCCGGGAGGAGTTCGCCCGGGGCGCCTCGATCAACGCCGCCCTGGCCACGGTCCGTCGGACCGCAGGTCACACTGTCCTGTTCAGTTCACTGACCATCGCCGCCGCCCTCGCCACCCTGGCCGTCTTCCCCGAGCGCTTCGTCTACTCCATGGGTGTTGCCGGCGCCATCGTCGTGCTCGCCGCCGGCGCCTTCGCCCTCCTGGTCCTGCCGGCGATCCTGACCGTGTTCGGTGAGCGGATTGCGGTGCAGCCTGCAGCCTCGGCGGACGAGCCTGTGTCTGAGGGCGCCGCCGGTCGTCGTTGGTACGCCATGGCCACTCGGGTCATGCGTCGTCCACTCATCTGGGGCGGGGCCGCCGTGTTGGTCATCGTGGTGCTGGCCTCACCGTTCCTCCACGTTGCCTTCACCGGTGCCGATGCCAGCGCCCTGCCGTCCAGCAGCTCGGCCGGTGCGGCCTACGCCCTGGTCCAGAACCAGTTCCCGACCTTCTCCGAGGCGCCGGCTGGTGTCGTGGTCGACTCGAGCCAGGTGACGCCGGCAGAACTGGCCACCTACTCCACCTCGGTGGCTCACGTGGCGGGCGTCAAGGCGGTGCCGGCCTTCCAGCACCTGGGCGGGTCGCTCTGGGAGTCGAGCGTTGTCCTGACCGCCGCACCCCTGTCGCCCACAGCTCAGCAGGCCGTCGAGGCCATCCAGGCGCTTCCCGGTCCCGGCCAAGTGACGGTCATCGGGCAGACCGCCTCCTTCCTCAGCCTCCAGCACAGCCTGAAGTCCCACCTGCCGGTGGTCATCGGACTGATCGTCCTGATCGCCCTGGTGATGCTGTTCGCCATGACCCGCTCTGTGACGCTCCCGCTGATGGCGGTGGTGATGAACTTCTTCACCATCCTGGCCACCTACGGGGTGCTGGTGTGGGGATTCCAGAGGGGGCACCTGAGCCATCTCCTGGGCTTCCACGCTCCCGGCGCACTCCAGTCGACCTCGCTGATCATCATCCTGGCCGTCGTGTTCGGCCTATCGACCGACTACGGGGTGTTCCTGCTCGGCCGGATCAAAGAGGAGCACGATGCCGGCGCCACACCCGACGAGGCGGTGGCCCTCGGCATGGCCCACACCGGGGGGATCGTGACGGCGGCGGCCTGCTGCCTCGCCCTGGCCATGGGAGCCCTGGTGCTGTCCCGGCTGGTGTTCGTGAAGGAGATCGGGTTCGGAGTGGCGTTCGCCGTCATCCTCGACGCCACGCTGGTCAGGGCGGTGCTGGTCCCCGCCGTGATGAAGCTGCTCGGATCCGCGGCCTGGTGGAATCCGTTCTCCCGGCGGCCTTCGCTAGCGCCTCTTGCTACTCCGCTCGCACCTTCCCGGCCGTCGGTGCCGGTGGCGGTCCTCAGTGCGGATCTCGAGGAGGTGCGGTGATGACCGCCTTCCATCCCTTCTTCAATCCGGCCACCGGTGAGTGGATCGAGTACACCACGGTGGCCGAGGACAGCAATGGTGAGTTGGTCCGCTTCACCTGGCGCAGCATGCCCGGTGGGGTCATCTCCGAGCACGTCCACCCTCACCAGGAGGAGCGGTTCACCATCGTCTCGGGTGAGGCCGCCTTCACCCTCGACGGAAAGCCGATCACCGCCACGGCGGGGGAGACCATCGTCGTGCCTCCCGGGGTCCCTCACTCCGAGGGGAATCTCGGCACCGTCGAGATCACCGGCGTGGTCGAGCTCCGACCTGCCCTCCACACCAAGGAGTTCCACGAGGCCCTGGCCGGCCTGGTGGCCGATGGGAGGACGACGGCCCGGGGTGCGCCCAAGAACCCCTTGCAGCTCGGTGCCACCTTCTGGCACTTCCGGCACGAGAGCAGGGTGACCTCCCCTCCCATCTGGGTCCAGAACCTGGTCTTTCCGCCCCTGTGGGCGGCGGCCAAGGTGTTCGGACTCCGTCCCTACCACCAGCACTGGGACAGTCGCATGGGCGACGATCCCCAAGCGGCCGTCTCCAATCCGACCGGTGCACCGGACGCACCAGGAGCCGATCATGGCTGATGGCCAGCTGCACGTCGTGTTCGGGGCCGGCAACGTCGGACGAGCCCTGGCCGCCCATCTGTCGGGACTGGGCCTTTCGGTCCGGGTAGTGTCGCGGAGCCGACCCTCAGAGCTACCCGGAGGAGTCGAATGGCGAGGGGCGGACGCCAGCGATACTGCAGCGGCAACGGAGGCAGCCAGCGGCGCCGCAGTCCTCTACCAGTGCCTGAACGCCCCGTACCCCAAATGGACCGAACTCTTTCCTCCGCTCCAGCGTGGCGTCCTGGCCGCAGCCGAGCGAAACGGGGCACTGCTGGTCAGCCTCGAGAACCTCTACGGCTACGGCCCGACCGGCGGCGTACCCATGACCGAGGACCTCCCGCTCGTGGCATCGACCGTGAAGGGCCGCACCCGGGCAGCCATGACCCGGGAGCTGCTCGAAGCCAGGGACGCCGGTCTGGTCCACATCGCCATCGGACGGGCATCGGACTTCTTCGGCGCCGGGGTCACCGATGGCTCCACCCTCGGCGAGCGGGTGTTCGGCAACGCTGTGTCCGGGCGCCGGGCCGACTTCATCGGCAATCCGGAGCTCCTCCACACCTACAGCTACGTGCCCGACATCGCCCGGGGCCTGGCCACCCTGGGCACCGACAAGCGCGCGGTGGACCAGGTCTGGCACCTTCCGGGACCCGAAACGGTGACGACTCGCCACATTTTCGAACTCATCGGCGAGGAGGTCGGCCACCCGGTCGAGAGCCGGTCGGTGTCCAAGCTGGCCCTCCGTGGCTTGGGTCTGTTCAACCCAGTACTGCGGTCCATGGTGGAGATGACCTACCAGTTCGACCAGCCCTTCGTGCTCGACACCTCCAAGTACACCGCAGTTTCGGTGACTCCGGTACTCCACTGCCGGACGCCATCGCCGGCACCGTTGCCTGGTTCCAACGTCGCTCTGGCGGGCCGTCCGAGCTTGCCAGCGAAGGTACTCACTCCGAGCTGCACAGCTCCGATTCAGAAAGAAGAACGCCATGATGATCGACACGCTCGAGCCCATTGAGCTCGGTGGTTCTACCCAGTGGATCCGCACTCGTGGGCAGAATCAATCCAACCCAGTCCTCCTCATGATCCAGCAGGGCCCGGGCCTGCCCATGCTCAACGAGGCACACCACTTCGGGCGCACGCTCGGGCTCGAGCAGGAGTTCACGGTGGTCTATTGGGACCAACGGGGCTGTGGGCGCTCGCTGCGAGACAGCCGGGGACCATCAGAGATGAGCCTGGACCGGATGACCCAGGACGCAGTGTCCCTCCTCGAGGTACTTCGAGATCGGTGGGGTGGGAAGTGCTCCGTAGTCGGGTTCTCGTTCGGAGCGACCGTCGGAGCCAGCGCCGCAGCACTTCGGCCGGACTTGGTCAGAGCCCTGGTTGCGGTCGGGATGGACGTCGACGGCGAGGCGGCAGCCAATGGTGCCTACGACTTCGCCGTCCAGACCGCGCTGACGCGAGGCAACAAGCGGGCGGCGCGCCAACTCGAAGCAATAGGACCACCTCCCCACCTGACGGCCAAGCAGTTCTCGACCCGGGTCCGATGGGCTTCGACCTTCGGAGGGGTGACCACCGGTGAGACCTACAGTTCGATCGCCCGTGGATTGGTGGCCAGTCTCCTGCGCTCACCGGACTACTCGCTCGGAGATGTCGTGCGGACTCTACGAGGGGTATCGGCGACCCAGGAAGCACTGCTTTCCGAACTGGCCGTGATGGACCTGGCGCAGTCACTTCCCAGGATCGGCGTCCCAATCGTCATGGTCCAGGGCCGCCTCGATCAGGTGGCCCCGGGCGAGGCTGCCCAGCGCTACTTCGACCAGTTGAGCGCTCCCAGCAAGCAGCTGATCTGGTTCGAGCACTCCGCACACACTCTCCAACTGGAGGAACCGGACCTGTTCCGAAGGCTCATGGTGCAAGTCAGAGCTGGCGAATATGCCGCCAAGTAATCGGCTTACGCACATCTCCATCTATCCAAAGGGAACTCAACCATGAACAACAATCCAACCTGGATGCTTTACGGCGCCGCCGGCTACACCGGCAGCCTCATCGCTCAGCATGCCTGCGACATTGGCCACCGACCGCTGCTGGCCGGTCGCAGCGAACCAGCTCTCAAGGCATTGGCCCATCGCCTCGGCCTGCCCTACCGGGTCCTCGCCCTGGATGAACCGACCACCTTGAGCGAGGGCCTGTCCGACGTCGACCTGGTACTCAACGCCGCCTGCCCCTTCCTGCACACGGCGGCCCCGCTGGCCGAAGCCTGTCTCAACTCGGGCACCCATTACCTCGACATCAGCAACGAACTCCAGGTATTCCGGAACCTCTACGACCTCAATCCGCAAGCCGAACAGGCGGCGATCACCGTGATGCCGGGCGTCGGATTCGGAGTCGTGGCCACCAACTGCCTGGCTCGCTCGGTGAGTGACGCAGTCGGGGGAGCAGAGACCCTCGAAGTGGTGGCTCGGGTTGCCAGCGCTGAGCCGGGACCGGGCGTCGCGGCAACGAGGGCGGAGAACATTCCCTTCGGAGGTTGGATTCGACAGCGTGGCCAACTACGGACGCAAGAACTCGGGATGGGAATCAGTACCCTCTCGTTTCCCGACGGTGACTTCCCCATCATGCCGGTCCCGACCGGTGACCTCGAGGCGGCCTTTCAGGCCACTGGCGCCACAAACGTCGTCGCCTACTCCGCGCTCGTCGAACTGCCGGACACGGCGGAGTCTCCCGGCGCTCAGACCTATCGATCATTTGGGTGGGCTCGAGCCGTCGGCATTGACGGCACGTCCTCCGAGGCCTGGCTGGAGACGGGGGAGTCCTATCGCTACACAGCCATGATCGCCGTCCGCTCAGTGGAGGAGACCTTGGATCGAACGCTGGGTGGGGCATTCAGCCCGGCGGCTGCGTTCGGGCCGGAGTTCGCCTTCAGCGTCGAGGGAACGTCCAAGGTGACCGCCTCAGCTCCACAGCTAGCGACAGGTCGGTAGGAGGCACGACGCATCACCCATTTGCCGACTTGCTGTATCTATCCAACACCATGAAAGGACACGCCATGATCTCCAACACCAAGTTCATAGACCTCCCCGAAGGAAAAATCGGTTACGACGTTGCTGGCACCGGGCCGCTCGTGCTTCTCGTCCCCGGCATGGGCGATCTCCGGAGCACCTATCGGTTCCTGGCCCCGACCCTTCGGTCGAACGGCTACCGGGTGGCCTGCACGGACCTCCGGGGGCATGGCGACAGCGATGCGACGTTCTCCTCCTACGGAGATGTTGAGACGGCGGGCGACGTCATGGCGCTGATCGAAGAGCTCGGTGGGCCGGCGGTCATCGTCGGGAACTCCATGGCCGCCGGAGCTGCAGCACTCGTCGCCGCGGATCGGCCGGACCTGGTCGACGGCCTCGTGCTCGTCGGCCCGTTCGTTCGCAACGGCAAGATGAGCGCCATCCAGCGAATCCTGCTGCGGGTGGCGATGGCTCGGCCCTGGGCCGCCGCATCCTGGAAGTCCTACATGCCGAAGCTCTACGCCGGCCATCGGCCCGATGACTTCGATGAGTACCGGGACACGGTAGTGGCGAGTCTCCGTCGTCCCGGGTACGCCAAGGCGTTCTCACTGACCACTCGGACGAATCACGATCCGGCAGAGGCCCGACTGACGGATGTGTCCAGCCCGACTGTGGTGATCATGGGAGAACGGGACCCGGACTTTCCCGATCCCTCCGAGGAGGCGAGATGGATCGCTGAGACGTTGAACGCATCGGTGGTGATGGTTCCCGAAGCCGGGCACTATCCCCAGTCTCAGCAGTCTGGGCTCACCGCCGAGGCCATCTTGAGCTTCCTTGCGACATTGAAGCTGGGCTCTGGCAATCAGGAGCGGGTGCGTTGACCGCCCGGGCCATTGAGTCAGAGCAACGGACCCATCTCGGACGGGACCGTTTCGGGAACGCCACGGCTGTGGCTGCGGGTCGAGGCGGCAGCCCTTTTGACGGGGGCGCTGATCGCTTACTCGACTACAGGGCAGCCCTGGTGGCTGGTTCCAGTCGTTCTGCTGCTTCCCGATCTGGCGATGACGGCCTACGCAGCTGGAACGCGAGTTGGGGCCTTCCTCTACAACCTGGCCCACGCCACCCCCGTGCCGGCTCTGGTGATTGGTCTGGGATGGTGGCAGCACCGACCACTGCTACTGGGGCTCGGACTCGTCTGGCTTGCTCACATCGGGCTCGACCGCCTGATGGGTTACGGACTCAAGTATGACGATCACTTCCAGCACACCCACCTCGGCATGCTCGGTGGGAGGGGAAGGACATCGAAGCGTGGGACGGAACAACAGACCGAGGCCCTCGCCAAGCCTCCGCATCCCATAGTCATCCAATAGCACCGCGCGCTATCCGGCCTCCGAACGATGCCGATCTCGCGATCGCCGCTTGGGCCGCTACATGGCACAACGGGGGTCGACGAAAGGAAGAACAATGATCGAGGAAAACCACCCGACCAAGCGCTACGGCAAGACCGAGGCCGTCGATCAACCAGTACCGCTGGCCCAAAGACCACGGGCATTCACCTGGACACGAATCGTTGCCCTGCTGGTGATCATCGTCCTCTTGGCGGGACTTACCTATCTGCGAGTCTCGTCCAGCCCGGAAACGGTCTCGGTCCCTCAGGGGGCGCACGCCGGCCAGCTGACCATGCATGCGTGCACGTACGCGACCGAGCAGGGTGCGGTGCCCGCGGACTGCGGCACGTTGATCGTGCCGGAGAACCGGGCAGACCTCCGGTCGCGCCTGATCGCGCTGCCCGTGATCCGGATCCTGGCTCGCTCATCCCATCCACTGGCACCGATCTTCCATCTCAACGGCGGCCCGGGCATAACCAACATGACGTTCCCCCAAGCGAGCCGCCTGACCGCCCAGCACGATGTCGTCATGGTCGGCTACCGCGGCGTCGACGGCTCTTCGGTGCTGAACTGTCCCGAGGTGACAGCGGCGCTGGAGAAGTCGGCAGACTTCCTGGGGAAAGCATCGCTGAGCGCGTACTCCCAAGCCTTCGCCTCGTGCGGGCAGCGGCTTGAGCGATCCGGCGTAGACCTCGCCGGCTACACGCTGACCGAGCAGGCCGACGACATCGAAGCCGCTCGCGTCGCTCTCGGCTACCAGCGCATCGACCTGCTCAGCGAGAGCGCCGGGACCCGTCTGGCGATGATCTACCAGTGGCGGTACTCGAATAGTGTCGACCGCTCGGTGATGGTCGGGGTCAACCCGCCCGGGAACTTCATCTACAGCGGAGCCGAGATCGATCAGGGGATCGAGCGTTACTCGGCGCTGTGCGCGGCAGCAGTCTGCCTGTCGCGCCCGCACCGGCAACCTCGCCGCGAGCATGAAGCACACGGCAGCGCACATACCGAGCAGTTGGTACTCCCTGCCGATCAAGCCGGGCAACGCCCTGGTCGGGACGTTCCTCGGGCTCACGGAGGCAACCGGTTCGCCACTGTCTGGGCCGATGACCCTCGACTCGTGGATCTCCGCCGCCCATGGCGATCCGAGCGGCCTGTGGTTTCTATCGACGATGGCCGGTCTCGTCCTCCCCTCGTCGTTCGCCTGGGGCGAGTTTGCCAGCATCGGGATGGCCGACGCGCAGCCCGTCGAGCGCTACTTCAGCTCCGGCGCGGATCGGGGCTCGATCATCGGCAATCCCCTCGGCGAGTTCTTGTGGGGGGCAGGAGGCATGGCTCACGCCTGGCCGGCCAACCCGGGCGAGAACCAGTACACCAGCGTGCAGAACTCGAGCGTCCCGACGCTGCTCATCGGCGGGACGCTCGACTTCGAGACGCCAGCCCAGAACGCCACGAAGGAACTATTGCCGCACCTTTCCGACGGGCATCAGGTCATCCTGTCCGGGCTCGGGCACGTGGACGACTTCGACGCCTACGAGCTGAGCGCCAGCACGCAGCTGCTGACCGACGTTCTACGCCACCGGCCAGGTCGACACGTCCCGCTACACCCCGAACGTTGTCAGCTTCACAACATCGTCCACGCAGACAGCGATTGCCAAGGACAGCCTTGCGACAATGATCGGCTTGGTCTTGTTGGCAGTGATCTGGCTTGTGGTGTTGGCGATCCGGATCCGGCGCCGAGGCGGTACCGGCGACAAGACGGGCGCATGGATCCGGTCGGCCGGTCCGATCGTGTTCGGACTCGGCGGATGGTTCCTCGGCGCACTGTTGGTACTGCGGTTCTGGCCGAGCCTGGCCGCTCGACGACCAGCTGCTGGCAGTGGTCTCGATCGCGGTGCCGATCTGGCTCGGGGTCTACGCCGGCTGGGTCCGCATCGACACGCCAAAGGCGATGCGGGCCAAGGGCATCGGTGCCGCGGGTGTCGGTGCGGTGGTCGGAGCCGCACTCGGTTTCCACGTGACCGGCGGGCTCATGGCGTGGATCACGACGATTATCGGTGCGGCGGTCGTGTCGAACCTGAGTCTGCTCGTGCTCGACATCTGGACCGAGCGGGCCGCAGGCGCGGCCATGGCAACGACCCCGCCACAACCTACGGTCGCTCGGCGTACTCCCGACCGGGTCGAAGGTCTCGGCCATGATCTCGTAGTCGTTGGTCACGGCGAGCGTGAAGTCCCGTAGCGCACGAACCTGGCACCTTGTACCTTCGGGGGTCGGACTGCCAGCACTCGTTGAGTTGGTCGGCCTCGAAGCGAATGTAGGACGAACGAGATTGCGCAAGCTGGCTCGTCCTGTCGAGACTGTCAGGGTCGCCGCCGAAGAGGTCCTGGTGGAGCTGCCTGACCCTCAATCAAGCCGGATCTCAATGCGACTGGATCAGCGACGGGGGCGTGGGCGCTGCCCTGGGACCGCAGATGCCGGATCATCAGGCCAGTAGTGGCGCGGATAGCGCGTCGCCATCTCCCGGCGCACTTCCGCCCAGCTGCCGCCCCAGAACCTCGGAAGGTCGCCCGTGATCTGGATCGGGCGCCCGGCGGGCGAGAGCACCTCGATCGTGACCGGGATTCGCCCCTCTGCGATCGTCGGGTGGAGGGCGGTGCCATAGAGGTCTTGGGCGCGCACGGCGATCCTGGGATGCTCACCGTCATAGGCCACTGCTGCGCTCTTGCCGCTACCAAGGATGACCGCGGTTGGTACAAGTCTGTCGAGATCCGCGATCCGGCTACCGATCCGCGATCGGATGACGCTGGCCATGTTGACGCGCTGGAGGTCCGCCCGCCCCGTCGCTCTGTCAAGAAGTGGGGCAAGCCACATGTCAACATCGGCAATGAGCGCGTCATCGGTGCATGCCGGCCAGGCGTCCCCGAAGGCTGAACGTGCCCACCCAATACGGGCCTGGAGCATGCGTGCGGCCCCTGACCACCCGAGCGGTGTCAGCCCGGTTGAGACGACGTGGGCGACAAGCACCGCAGTGGTCTCTGGCCCGGCCGGCGCGGAGGTTCGCACGGCCTCGAGGACGAGCGCATCGAGGACGCGCTCTGTCGTCGCCCGCAGATCGTCCACTCCGTCGTCCCACTCAACCCGGATGACAGTCGCGATCGCCGACCCACCGATGGTCTCGACATCCTCACGGTCGAGCACCGCGGCGAGACGGATCCTGCCGTCCGCATGAAAGGCGCGGCCTGCACCCTCGATCTCAGCTGCGACGAGCCATTGTGCACCGATCAATGGGTCGTGTTCGGAGAGGGTGGCTCCTGATCCGTGGCGCATCCGGTAGCGGGCGCCGCCGCTCAACTCCGCGACCCGATCGGGGTAGCCGAGAGCGAGCAGGGGGCCGGGATCGGCCGCCAGACTGCCGTCCGTCGACAATCTGGCTCGTCGGAGCAGCTCGTCCGCACGGCGCCGCACGGTTGCGATGGCCGCATCGTCAACGGCGAGTGCACCCGAGCCGGCACCGGCGAGAGCCTCGAGGCGTTCTGCGATGTCCGCACTGACCGGCAAGTCTCGCCCACTGGTTCGGGCGACATCTCGTTCCGAGAGCATTGCCGCGAGAAGCGCGGCCACCTGACGGCCGGATGCGGGTGCCTCCATCAGCATTCGGGCGAGTCTCGGGTGGAGCGGAAGCTCGATCATTCGACGTCCGAGGTCGGTCGGGCGGCCGTCGGCGAGAGCGCCGAGGTCGATCAACAGCGAGGACGCCACCGCGAGCGCCCCCGGAGGTGGCGGGTCGAGCCATCGGAGTGCCTCGGCAGGTGCCCCCCAGGCGGCGAGCTCGAGCGCCAGAGGAGTGAGGTCCGCCTCGGAAATCTCGGGGTCGGGCCACGCCCGGCGTCTCAAGTGCTCGGATTCGGACCACAGCCGGTAGGCGACGCCTGGTGCGTTACGACCAGCGCGACCGGCGCGTTGATCGGCTGACGCACGAGAGGTGGTGATCGTCCGCACCCGACTGAGGCCGCTCGCCGGGTCGAACGCGGGCCTCCGTGCCAAACCGCTGTCTATGACGATCGACACCCCCTCCACGGTCACGCTCGACTCCGCTATATCGGTCGAGACGATGACCCGGCGACGCGACCCGGAGCGCAAGGCTCGGTCCTGTTCTGCTGCCGACAATGTTCCGTGAAGGGGGAGGACGTCGACGTCATTGAGATCGGCGAGTGCGCGGATCGTGGCTCTGATCTCTCTGACTCCCGGGAGGAAGACGAGGACATCCCCGGGGTCATTCTGGAGCGAACGACGAACTGCTGCGGTGACGCCGTGCTCTAGACCGGCGTTCGGTCGTAGTGGCATCCACCGCAGATCAATCGGGAACGACCGACCTCGGCTCGACACAAACGGGGCATCGCCGAGAAGAGCCGAGACCGCGCTCGAGTCGAGAGTCGCAGACATGACGAGAACGCGCAACTCCGGCCGGAGGCCCTCGCGGGCGTCGAGCGTGAGTGCCAGGCCGAGATCCGCCTGGAGGTGGCGCTCGTGGAACTCGTCGAAGATGACGAGCGCCACCCCTGCGAGAGCGGGATCTCTCTGGAGGCGCCGGGTGAGAATGCCGTCGGTGACGACCTCGATCCGGGTCACAGCGGAGACCCGGCGTTCGTCACGTGTGGAGATGCCGACCGTCTCTCCAACGCGTTCGCCGAGCAGTGCCGCCATTCGTGCGGCCGCAGCACGGGCTGCGACCCGACGGGGCTCGAGCAGGAGTACACGTCCATCCATCCACGGCTCGTCCAAAAGGCGGAGGGGAACCACGGTGGTCTTGCCCGCACCTGGTTCGGCCTGGAGGACCGCGGTACCGACCCCGGCGAGGGCTACGCGGAGCGCTTCGACGACGTCTTCGACTGGAAGCCCGGTCGTAGGCGGCTGGTGGACAGTGTCCATGGACGAGAATACGGCAGCGAGATGGTTTCTGGTATCACGAGATCGATGAGATGCCGTGGGACTGGCCGCCACGAATGGCCGACAACGATTGCCGACCATTCCGGCTCAGGGCCTCATTGTCTCAGCGCATGTCGTACCCCGTTGAATCCTCACCATGACTACCCGGTGGCCGATCACGTTGTGGTCGCACGTGGCCTGGCCCAGGATCGCGGTCGGGGCCGGGGCCGGGAGATCCTCGAGGGGTGGAATCCGGAAGGCCACATACAGCCCGATTCGGCTCTCCCCGTTAGCCGGCGGCGACCGAACGCAGCTCCTCGAGCGACTCGCTCATCAGCCGTCGGAGTGCTGTCGCATCACTCTGTTGAACCCAGCGGGAGAACGCCACCTGGAAAACCGTCACCCCCGCATGGGCAGCCAGGATTGCTGCGCTCGCCGATACGCCGCGCTCGATGAGCACCGCTTCGATGGCGCCGGCGAGAGTCTGGAGCTTGATCAGCTCGCGCTCTTTGAGCTCGGGGTTGGCCTCGATGATGCCGGCGCGGATGCGGGCGAAGCCGTGGCGTTCGATGAACATCTGGGCCACCGGATCGAGCCCGGCCGCCACGGCGGCGAGCGGAGTCGCCTCCGGTGGCGCGGCGGTCACCGCCTCAAGCCAGAGGCGGCTGAGCTCCTCGGAGCCGCTGAACAACACCTCGCGCTTGTCGGAGAAGTAACGGAAAAATGTTCGTTGCGTCAGCCCGGCGGCGTCGGCGATCTCGGAAACCGTCGTTGCCTGGTACCCCTGTTCTGCGAACAGGGTGATTGCGGCCACGACGAGACGACCTGCTGCATCGGGTTTCCAGCGTGACATTCTCGCCAGAGCGTAGTTGATGACAGTAAGTGTCATGACCATGTATAGTGATGGCAGTAAGTGACATCCCATCCCGATCGGAGCTTCCATGCGCATCTTCGTCACCGGCGCCTCAGGCCACATCGCCTCCGCCGTCATTCCCGAACTCATCAGCCACGGCCACCAGGTCGTCGGCCTGGCCCGCTCCGACGCCTCGGCTGAGGCTGTGTCCGCACTGGGGGCTGACGTGCGCCGTGGTGACCTCGACGACCTCGAGGGCCTCAAGGTGGCTGCCGCCGAGGCCGACGGTGTGATCCACCTCGCCTTCAAGCACGAGGCGATGCGCACCGGTGATTTCATGGGCGCTGTCGGCTCGGACCTGGCAGCCACCGAAGCCATCGGCGAGGCGTTGATCGATACGGACAAGCCCTACGTGACCACCGGTGGCACCTTGATGCTGGCGATGGCTGGCATCACCGGCCGTCCCGGAACCGAGGACGATCAGTCGGACGGTGGCCCCCGAGTTGATGCAGCCAACTACACGATCGCGCTAGCCCAACGGGGCGTTCGCTCCTCGGTCGTCCGGCTCGCGCCGATGGTCCACAGTGATCTCGACCTTCACGGCTTCACCTCCTCTCTGATTGAGTTCGCCCGCGAGAGCGGTGCTGCTGCCTATGTCGCCGACGGCGCCAACCGCTGGCCGGCGGCCAACACCTACGACATCGGTGCGCTCTACCGCTTGGCGGTCGAGAAGGCGCCGGCCGGCTCGACCTTCCACGGCGTCGGTGATTTGGGGATCCCATTCAAGGTGATCGCCGAGACGATCGCCGGCAAGCTCGGCATCGGGGCCACGAGCATCACTGCGGAGGAGGGACCCAAATACCTCGGCTTTCTCGCGGGATTCGCCGGTCTGGACAACCCGACCTCAAACGACAAGACCCGGGAGGTGCTGGGCTGGGAGCCGACCCATCCCGGATGGGTCGAGGACGTTCAGTCCGGCCACTACATCGGCTGAGAGACACCGGCGGCTGACGGGCATCGGGGCGGTCGGTGCCAGCGTTGTAGTCCACCCCCTCCGATGCTGGGCGAATCAGTCCGGCCCGAAACCATCCGGGCGGCTCGTTCGCCCGATCAGTGAGTAACGCGGCCCCACCATGCCGTGGTGGAGGGGAGAAAGACGGAATACTGGGGGGGATGGCGAGTCCGTGGGAGACCCGATCGTGGAGGCCTCCCGCGCCGGTGCCGAACCTGGCCGCACCCGTGCCGGAGCTGCGCGTGGCCACCCCCGTGCCGGAGCTGCCGGTCGTCTCCCCGGCCGGGTTCCGTCCGCGAACCCACTCGGCCCACTCCGGCAGGTCGAGGGTACGAATGGCGGCCTACGTGGTGGCCGTGGTGTCGATGGTCTGCGGCGTCGCCCTCGGTGCCCATGTGTTCTTCTTCTATCAGCACTCCATCCGAACGGGGACCGCACTCATCCGCACCGAGGAGCGGTCGGCAACCCACGCCCGGGCGGTCGGTGCCTGTGTGTCCCAACTCCCCCCGTCGGTGACCGGTGCCGCCGGCGGTGTCGATGACTCTCCGGGCCCAGCCCTGGCCGCTGCCGCACCCTCGGATGGCACCACGACCTCGCTGCCGACCGCCTACGCCCTCCTCGAAGCACCCTCCATCGGACTCCTGGCCCCGGTGGTCGACGGGGTGGGGGAGAGCCAGCTGAGCGTGGCGGTCGGGCATGTGCCGGCCAGTTCGTGGCCCGGCTCACCGGGCACGTCGGTGCTGGCCGCCCACGATGTCACCTGGTTCAGCCGCATCGTCCAACTCCAACCGGGGGACACCGTCTCGGTGGTCACGCCGTGCCGGACCTTCGACTACACGGTGTCCGATCACCGGGTAGTGCCGGCCGGCTCCCCCATCGTGCAGAGTGCGGGCCAGCAGCTGGCCCTCATCACCTGCTATCCGCTCGATGCCCTCTTCCTCACCTCGCAGCGGTACCTGCTCGACGCCACGCTCACCCGCGTGGTCGACGCCGGCTCACCCACCAGCGCGGTGCTCCCGGGAGCGGCACCGGTGGTGCCGGCACCGGCACCTCTGGTTGCCCAGGGGCTGGACCTGGACCACAATCCTGCGCCCTTGGGCACGCTGGCGGTCACCGGGTCGCCGGACGCCGGGTGGCAGGAGAGTGCCGCACCGCTCGACGACGAGGCCGCCGTGTTGGAGCTCTACTTCGCCGCGGTCAGGGCGGCCGAGCAGGACCAGCCGTCGTGGTGGGCGGCGATTGCCCCGACCGTGCCGTTCTCGGCCGCCGCGCCTCTGGTGGGGGCCCAGATCACCTACAACAACATGGACTTCGACCCGGCACTCGACGTGGTGGGTGCCGCCCTGACCGGATCCTCGTTGGCCACTGAGCCCGTGCTGGCCGGCGAGCGCGCCGACGGCCGCTACCGGATCGCCATGCAGGCTGCAGTGGATGACGGCAACTTGGTCCTGACCGGGTGGTCGATGACGCCGGCCTGACCGCGCCGGGCCCGACGGCTCATCCCGGGTCGGGCTGCACCTCGAGGTTGTAGATGTTCACCGGTCCGGTCCCCGGCGTCCACACCCGGAGCTCGATCCGGTCGGCCGATCCCGGGGTCCCGCCCGGGAGGAAGTCGAACGGGCCCCAACCCGAGAACGGTAGGTTGCCACCCCGATCGGTGACCTGCACCACCGACTGCACGGCCACCTGGCCGTTGGTCGCCGGCACCTCGGTCCGCCCGAGCAGCACGTTCTTGGTGGAGTCCCACGTCTCCACCTTGGTGGGCACGGTGGTGTCCATGGTCACCGTGGTGCGGTAGGTGCCGGGCAGGAGGTTCCAGTTGGCGCCGAAGGCCACATAGCCGGGCCTCGACCCGTCGACGGCCATGTTCCAGGTGTAGGAGGGCCCGCCCAGGAGCCGGCGCCCGGTGCTGGTCTGGACGGCCCAGGCCGGCTCGGTGGGCGATGAGGCGAAGCTCACCGAACCGGGCCGCCGTCCCGGTGCAGCCGGAACAGCCAGACGCCATCGGCGCTGGACAACAACCTGGCATGGAGTGGTCCCGCCAACTGGTCGATCATGGCCAACTGGAGCTGAACGCTGGCCGTCTCGATCCCGGCGTAGGGAACAAGGACGAAGTAGTTGTCGCCGGCGTGCAGGGGGAACCGGGCGCTGGTGGCCGCCACCTCGTAGAGCCACTGGCGATCGGCGAAGCGACCCATGATCCCCTGGGAAGCCACCACCTCGGCCCCAGCCGGGATCATCGCCGCCGCCCGGTCGAGCGCCGAGGCTGCGGCCGGCGGGGTCCGCAGCCACTGGACCGGCACCTCGGGGATCCACACGGCCGCCCAGACGACGGCGTTCACGGCGATGGCGGCGGCCAGCACCGCAGGAAGGCGGCGGGAGCGAAGCCACCCCGTCCCGCTCCGGGGGAGGTGGGTGGCCACCCACCCGTACCAGAGCTGTCGGGTGATCGAGGCCAGGACCAGGACGGTGAGCGGCGCGGTGAAGAGCAGCACGCCGAAGTTCTCGTAGGCCACCGATCGGAGGGAGTCGCCCTGCCCGGAGCCGCTCTCGAACAGGACCAGGACGGGCAGGGCCGCCAAGGGGCTGAACAGTCCGAGGGCGCCCGAGCTCGCCGAGTAGGCCCACAGATCGGCGCGGGCCTGCCACAGCTGGGTCGCCACCTGCACGGGGTGGACGAGGAATCCCCGGGCCAGGCCTCCCACCCCGAGGTGGCCGGTGCCCGACGACACACCGAGATAGCCATAGTGGCCTTCCAGGCCCGAGCCCTGGCCGCCACCGATGCGGCTGATCAGCACGAACCAGGCCACCCCGACCGCCAGCAGGGCCAGGCCCCGGCGCCGGGCGGACCGGCCGACCAGGATGCCGCCGATCCCCACCGCGGCCAGGTAGGTGCCGGCGATGTCACCGCACGCCAGGCACAGCACCACCCAGAGGGCCAGCCATCGGGTCCGTCCCCTCATCATCCCCCGGCAGGCCAGCATGGCGAAGCAGGCCGCTCCCACCGACTGGTAGTGGAAGTCGTAGGAGATGCTGTCGTAGATCCACGGGTTGGCCACCAGCAGCACGGTGACGAGGCCGACCCCCGCCCACGGGGCCAGTCGACTCGGCCAGCTGGGCTTCCGGGCGGCGTCGGCCACCAGGTAGATGGCGCCGATCTCGCCGCCGAACACCATGAGGTCCTGGGCCCACAGCGGCCACATGCCACCGCCCCACACGCGGGAGAGCGGAGCCAATGGCCAGTTGATCAGCTCGAAGTGGTCCTGCCAGAAGTAGCGGTGAGCGACGGTGACGTAGGGGTCGAGGTTGCCGTGGGCGATCGCCCACCAGGCCTGGTAGCGGATGGCGTAGTCCCAGGTGTTGCCCCACCGGCTGTAGACATGGGCGCTCCACAGCACCATGCCCACCAGCTGGAGCCCCAGAACCAGCCAGGCCAGTCGGACGGCCAGGTCCAAGCGGGTGTCTGTGCTCGGGACCTCGAGGGGAGGAACCGGGGACCGGACGGGGCGCTCGGCCAGGGCCATGGCCGTCACGGGGACGACCCGAACCGGATGGGAACGATCTCGGAGTACCCGTAGGGGTAGAACTGGTGGGCGTTGACCAGGTTGGCCTCGAAATACACCGGGTCCGCCCCGGCCTGGGTGCCGCGCACGGTGAAGGTGGCCACCCCCTGGCTGTCGGTGAAGGCGACCACCGGGGTCTGGCCGACCTGGCCCTGGTTGATGATGGCCTGGCCGAAGACCAGGCCCTGTTGGCCGTAGATGACCTGGCCCAGGTACACGGGCTCGCCGGCCAGGCGGACCGGACGGTTGATCTTGTCGAGGATCTCCGCCCGGAGCACCACGGTCTGGCCGACCGGCACGATCCCGTCGACGGCGCTGGGGTCGATGCTCAGGTGGTAGGTGGTGGGGAGGTAGGAGCGACTGGTGGAGACCGTGGCCGGCGACGAGGAAAAGGCCACCACCTGGAACCCGCCGGTGATGGGTGGCTGGGCGAAGAAGTTGGGGGCGAGCAGCGTGTAGTGGGCCCGTGCCCCGGCGGGCAGGGTGGTCGGGCCGCCGCCCACCGACCAGAAGGCGGTGAGCTGCCCACCGCTCTCCACGGTGAATGCCGGCGTCTCGGCCCGGCCGGAGTGGTTGACCACGCTCACCCGGATTTCGACCACGGTGGCCAGCTGCCCGGTGGTGCGCACCGAGGTGATGGCCACGGCCAGCGGGGGACGGGAGGCAAAGATGGCACCCACCGCCAGCCCGGAGCACGCCACCATGCCGGCTACCAGCCACCGCACGTGGTGCCACGGGACCCGGGCCGGTGCGCCGGGTGCTGCCGCGGTGGGGAGTCGGACCGAGGTGGCCGCCACCAGCGCGGCAGGGAGCAGGGTGACCAGATAGCTGCCGAAGGACCGGGCGGAGAAGAAGAGCACCACCGCCGGGCAGACCACCGCCCATGCCTTCAGTGCGGGGTAGGTGGCGGTGTAGATGACCACCAGCGCGGCGAACACCACGACCAGCGCCACGGTGTACGCCTGGAGTGAGCCGCCGCCCAGCCCGAGATAGAGGGTGAGGCCGACGAGCCCCTGGCCGGCGGGCACGGTGTGGCTGGCGATCGGTGTCAGCACACCGGACAGCCACGCCCGGGGCGACAGCGCGATGAACCACAGGTTGGGAACGAGGAAGGCGGCCATGGCGATGGCCAGGTAGCGACCGGCGGTGCGCGCCGCGGTACGGCCCCCGCCCAGCTGTCGGGCCTCGAGGGCGACCCCGACCACGAGGAAGGGCAGCACCAGCCAGGGCGTCTGCTTCACGGCCATGGCCAGGCCGAGCAGGACCGGCCCGCGCCAGGCCGCAGGACCACGGGTGGTGGCGAACCGGTCCCAGCGGTAGACGGCCCCGATGAGCAGTGGGACGAAGAGGGCATCGGTCACTCCGCCGACGGCGTAGCTGATGTACACGGCGAAGCTGCCGACGACGATGGCCAGCGGCCGGAGCGATCGGGGGAGGAGGACGAAGGTCAGCACCACCCCGCCGGCCCAAGCCAACACGTTGATGCCCACGGCCAGCTGGCTCGACCACCCGGCCACCAGGAAGGGCACGTAGAGGAGGAACGAGAGCGAGGGATAGGACAGTGAGGTCACCGTGTGACCGTTGAGGAGGAAGGTGTAGCCGTCGGGCGAGACATGGAAGAGCGAGAAGGCCCGGGCCATCGAGTGGGTGTAGGGGTTCATCCCGTGCCGGGCCAACTGGGCGGCGTACTGATCGAAGGCGATCTCGTCGGTGCCGTAGGCGGGTGACGACAGCACCTGGAGATAGGCCCAGGTCAAGAAGGCCCCGACCGTGAGCCCGAGCGTGGCCCCGGCCAGGGCCCGGGCCGTCCGGGGGTGCACGGAGCGGGGGTACCAGACGGCCACGATGGTCCCCAGCCCCCACAGGCCGAGGACGACCACGGCCAGGCTGATGACCGGGTAGATGTCGACGTAGCCGAAGAGCTGGAAGCCCCACAGGAGCACGGTCATGCCGGCCACCGTCCACCAGGCCCGGGCGCCAGAGGACAGGACCGGCCTGGCGTCGCGGAGATCGATCGGGGGCCCGACCCATTCGGGCACCCCCCGGGGCGGCCGGTCCGACCGGGTGGAGCCGGGCGTGAAGGAACCGGTGACCGTGTCCCGATCGGCGACGCTGACTGAGGGAATCTGCCCCGGTTCCAGACCTGACGCGTCGGGTGGGACCATCAGGGGGCGATCGCGAATACCTGGATGTTGCCGATCGATGGCGTCCCAACGGCCACATACAGGCTGCCTCCGTCCGGTGAGACCTGGACGGCCACCGCGTTGGCGGGGGCGGGAAGCACCCGTGCCTGGACTTCGGTGGCGATGTCGATGACCCCGACGTTGGCACCGGACCCGACGCGGTTCAGCACGTACAGCGTCGATCCACTGGTGGACACGGCCAACACGATCGGATGGTGGCCCACCGGGTAGCTGGCGGCCACCGCGCCCGACCCGATGGTGATCTGGTCCACCTTGTCGCCAGAACCCAGGGCGAAGAGGTTCTGACCGGACGGGTCCACAGCGATTGCTGCGGTGCCGAGCGGCACCGGCACCGACACCGACGTCTTGTCCGTCTCGGAGTTGACCAGGGTCACACTGGCCGAGTTGGTGGTGGCATTGAGGACGAAGAAGGTGGTGCCGTCGGCACCGGCGAAGACGTCCTTGACCGGCGCACCGATGGGAACGTTGGCCACCAGCGCGCCCGAGGCGCCGTTGCGGAGCTCGAGGGCTCCGGTGAGTGCGGTGGCGACCCCGACCCCGACCACCCCCGACGAGGACTGGCTGATCGAATTGGCGCCCGCTGTCTCGGGGATGATCTGCCCGATCGAGCCGGTGGTCAGGTTGAGCTGTTGGATGTCGGCCGAACCGCCCACCTTGGCCAGGAGCCACATGAATCCATCGGGCTGGGGCTGGCCACCGTCAGTCAGCCCGGCAGGTCCGGGGAAGGTCCTGGTGGGCTTGACCGCGTGGGCAGCACCGGCCGTCGTGGCGGTCCCACCCGACGAGCTTGACCCGCAGGCGGCCAGGAGTGACCCCGCGGCGATGACGGCGAGCAGCAGCAGCGACCCACGGGTGGTGGGTGGCAGGTGGTCCGACAAGGGGTCAGGCGGTACGGCGGCGCAGGCGGAGGGCCACCAGTACCAGGGCGCCGAAGGCCACGAGGGCAACGGCCGCCAGCTCTTCGAGCAGGAACGGCTTTCCCGTCTCGCCCGACGTGGCCCCGGCGATGGCCGTGCCCGAGGAGGTGGCACCGGTGCCGCCGGTGCCGGTGCCGGTGGTCCCGACCGCACTGGCCGGGGCTGCCACCTCCACCACCGGGTCGCTGGTGATGGTGAAGCTGGCCGAGCCGGCCTGGACGGTGGCACCGCTGGCTGTCTGGAGTCCGCTTCCGGTGACCAGATACACCGTCGAGCCCACGGTGATGGCCGGGGAGGTGATGGTCACACTGATGGCCGGGAACGTGCCCGTGACCTTCGATCCATTGACGTAGATGCCGATGCCGAACGTGACCACTGCCGAGCCCCCGGAGCTGGGCGCAATGTGGGAGCTGGTGGCGTCGGTCATGACCACCTGGACCGCACCGGTGAAGGTGCCCGGAGGGACGGTGGCCGTGATGGTGGCGCTGCCCACCACGCCGCTGGCGGTGCCCCCGCTGGGCTGAATGGTGGTGCTGGTGACGACCGTGCCGGCCAGGCCGGTCGCTGACCCACCGGTGGTGGGCGTCCCGGTGGGCGTGTACCCGCTGCCGGCGGCGAACGCCTGGGTCGAACCGGCGATCGCACCGCCGCCGGCCAGTCCGAGCGATGCCATCAGAGCCAGTGCGAAGGCCGCCACCGGCGGGGCGGAGGATTTCCGCCGGGTCCGTGAGGTGCGATGCCGCATCGGAAGTGCCCTCGCCGTCGGAGTGCCGCCAACCGTGCCGGACAGGGTTTCTCGTGCTGCTCGGAGCCCACCGGAGTTCGCCATATCCGGATGAATCTACAGAGTGGAGCGGTCGTCTACGGGGATGGGAGGCCGCCGACCAGGGCGCCGAAGGGCCCCGTCCGGAGCCGGAGGCAACCGTGGTTGCCGATGCACGGTTCGGATGGAGTGCCAGTCGGTGCCGGCTGGTCGTGGCCGGCAGTGGTGCAGCCACCGTTCGAGTGCGGCTGGCCGGGTGGTTCCCCAGCCGGTGTGGCCGGCATCAGCCGGTGTTCCAACCGGTGATCCAGACCACGTTCGCACCGTGGCACCAGGGGCCAACACAGCCTCCGAAGGTCGCCGAACGCGCTGGCGAGACGCGTGCTCGCGGGAACGCCGAACGCGTCGTCGGGATCAGGGGACCACCTGGCTGATCTTGCCGGCCCCCGATCCGTAGAAGCCGGCATTCCCCCCGGCGAACACGCCCCCGTCGGCCGCCGACATCCAGTACCCACCCCCGTCGGGGGTGGCGGCCATGCCCGTGATGGGCTGGACCAGGTGGATGTTGCCCAGCGAACCGTGGAAGCGGGCGTCCCCGAAGGAGAAGATGCCCCCGTCGCTGGCCACCATCCAATAGCCCCGGTTGTCGGGGGTGGCGGCCATGCCATCGACTGGCTTGTTGAGGTGCATCGACCCGGTCGAGCCATAGAACGGTGCCGATCCGAAGGAGAAGATGCCCCCGTCGCTGGCCACCAGCCAGTACCCCTTGCCGTTGGAGTCGGCGGCCATCCCGACCACCGGCTTGTTCAGCCGGATGCTTCCGGTGGAGCCGTAGAACCTGGCATCCCCGTACGAGAAGATGCCCCCGTCGCTGGCCACCAACCAGTAGCCCCTGCCGTCGGGGGTGGCGGCCATGCCCAGGATGGGCTTGTTGAGCCGGAGGCTCCCGGCAGACCCGTAGAAGCTGGCGTCACCGAAGCAGAAGACCCCGCCGTCGGTGCCGGCGAGCCAGTACCCCTTCCCGTCGGGGGTGGCGGCCATGGCCACGATGGGCTGATTGAGGGGGTGGCCGGCCAGCGACCCGTAGGAATGGGCATCACCGAAGGCCAGGACGGCGCCGTTGTCGCCCACCAGCCAGTACCCCTTGCCGTCGGGGGTGCGGGCGATGGGCCGCGAGTTGAGGGGTGCGGGGAGGATGTTGATCGAGTAGCTGCGGGTGGTGGTCTGGCCCAGGCTGTCGGTCAGTTGGACGGTGAAGGTGATCAGCCCACCGGTGGTCGGCGTGCCGGTGAGCGCCCCCGTGAATGGGCTGGCGGTCAGTCCGGGCGGGAGCCCGGCTCCGCCCGACCACCAGTAGGGGGCGGTGCCACCGGTGGCGGTGAGCGCAGCGACGTAGGGCACCCCCACCGTGCCCTGGGGCACCGACGCGGTGATGATGGAGGGTCGAGAGATGGTCTGGAGCGCATAGACGTGCGACGCGCTCTGGTGATTGGCGTCGGTCACCGTCACGGTGAAGGTGTCCGTGCCCGCGCTCGACGGCATGCCGCTGATGGCCCCGGTGGCCGGATTGATGCTCAGGCCGGCCGGCAGCGAACTGGAGGTGACCGACCAGGTGAACGGCCCGGCCCCGTTGGCCGTGGTCAGTGCCTGGTCGTAGGTGGTCCCGAGGTCGGCGGTGGCCAGCGCCGGGGTGGTGATGGTGGGTGGGGAACCGACTGTGAGCGTGTAGCTGTGGCTGGCCGTGTTGCCGTCAGTGTCGGTCTCGGTGATGGTGAAGGTGGTCGACCCCATGGCCGACGGTGTGCCGCTGATGGCCCCGCTCGTGGGGTTCAGGGTGAGGCCGGTGGTCAGTGAGCCCGAGGTGACCGCGTACGTGAAGGGCCCCGTGCCCCCCGTGCTGGCCGGAGTGACGTCGTATCCGGCGCCAACGTCGGCTCCGGTGATGGTCGAGCCGGTGAAGGCGGGTGGTGGATTGACGATCAGCGCGAAGGTCTTGGTGGCGGTACCACCGTCGGTGTCCGACAGGGTCACGGTGAAGGTGCTGGTCCCTGACCCGGTTGGCGTGCCGGTGATGGCTCCAGTCGTCGGGTTCAGGGTGAGGCCGGCGGGCAGTGAGCCGCCGGTGACCGAGTACGTGTAGGTGCCTGTCCCGCCTGAACCGGTCACCGTGACGTTGTAGGGCGCCCCGGTGTCGACCGCCGGCATCGACGCCGTCGTGACGACAGGGGCGGCATTGACCGGCATCGTGTAGGACTGGGTGGTGGTGGCTCCGTCGGCATCGGTGGCCTTCACGGTGAACGTGGCCGAGCCGGTGGCCGTCGGGGTGCCGGTGATGGTGCCGGTCGACGAGCCCAGGGTGAGGCCCGGCGGTAGCGAGCCACCGGTGACGCTGTAGGTGAAGGGACCGGATCCGCCCGAGACGGGCACCGTCACATCCACCGGCGCGCCGTTGTCAGCGGATCCAAGTGTCGTTGCCGGAAGTGTCGGGTCGGCGTTCACCGGCACCGTGTAGGCCCGGGACGACGTGGTCCCGGTGGCATCGGTCACCGTGACGGTGAAGGAGCTGCCTGTGCCGGTCGGCATCCCCGACAGGGAGCCGGTGGTCGGGTTCAGGGTCAGCCCAGCCGGGAGCGAGCCGCTGGTGACCGAGTAGGTGAACGGTCCGGTCCCGCCGGTGGCCGTGATGATCTGGCCGTACGGGGTGGCGCTGTCGGCACCGGTCAGTGGTCCCGCGGCCAACCCGAGCGGGCTGGCGATGATAACGGTGAAGGTCTTGGACGTGATCACCCCGTCGGCGTCGGTGGCCGTCACAGTGACCGTGCTCGACCCGGGGGCCGAGGGGGTGCCCGACACCGCACCGGTGGTCGGGTTGAGGCTCAATCCGGCGGGGAGGGCGCCCGCACCCACGGCAAAGGTGTAGGGCCCGGTGCCGCCCGAGATGGCGACCGTCTGGCTGTAGGGCCCGGCGTCGTCACCCGGCGGGAGTGATGCCGTTGTGATGGTCGGGCTGCTGCTGACCACCACGGTGAAGGACTTGGTGACGGTGGTGCCGTCGGCGTCGGTGAGCCGGACGCTCACGGTGCTCGACCCGGTGGCGGTGGGAGTTCCCGACACCACGCCGGTCGGGCTCAGGGTCAGCCCGGCGGGCAGGGATCCCGAGGCGATCGCCCAGGTGTAGGGCCCCGTGCCCCCGGTGCCGGCGAGGGTCTGGCTGTAGGCCGCGCCTTTGTCGGCCCCGGTCAGCGACGAGGTGGTCACCGACGGGTCCGCCGATACCACCACTGTGAACGGCTTGGTGACCGTGGTGCCCGCACCGTCGGTCATCGAGATGGTGAAGGTGCTCGACCCGACACCGGAGGGTGTGCCGGAGAGGACACCGGTTGCGGTGTTCAGCGTGATGCCGGAGGGGATGGCCCCCGAGGCGATCGCCCAGGTGTAGGGCCCCGTACCCCCGGTGCCGGCGAGGGTCTGGCTGTAGGCCGTTCCGTTGTCGGCCCCGACGAGTGACGCGGTGGTCACTGTTGGGGGACCGCTCACCACCACGGTCAGCGACTTGGTGGCGGTCCTCCCGTCCGCATCCGTGCTGGTCACGGTGAAGGTGGTGGAGCCGGTGGCGGTGGGCGTACCCGAGATGACCCCGGTCGTCGAGTTGAGGGTGAGCCCGGGGGGCAGCGACCCTCCGGTCACGGCGTAGGTGTACGGGCCGGTGCCGCCCGTGGTGGTGACGGTCTGGTGATAGGCCGTCGAGGTATCCCCTCCGGCCAGGCTCGACGTGGCCACCGACGGGGCTCCGTTGACGGTGATGGTGTAGGTCTGAGTAGAGGACTTCCCGGCAGAGTCGGTGAGCTGGACGGTGAAGGTCTGGGAGGTTGCCGTCGCGGCGATGGTGCCGGTGATGGCCCCGGTCGACGTATTGAGCGTGAGGCCCAGCGGGAGGGAGCCCGAGAGGATCGCCCAGGTGAGGGTGCCGGTCCCCCCGGAGCTGGCCAGAGACTGCGAGTAGGCCGATCCGCTGTCACCGGCGGCCACCGTTGAGGTGGTGATCGTCGGGTCGGCGCTCACGCCGATGGTGTAGGTGTGGGCTGCGGACACCTGGTCGGCATCGGTGGCGGTGACGGTGAACGTGGTGGAGCCCGCGGTCGTCGGGGTACCGGTGAGTACCCCGCCGGTGAGCTGGAGGCCGGGGGGCAGGGACCCGGTGGTGACCGCCCAGGAGACCGGCGCGGTTCCGCCTGTGGTCTGCAGCGTCTGGCTGTAGCCCACGCCGACCTCGGCACCAGGCACCGACGTGGTGGTGATCGAAGGATTGGTGACCGGCGTGACCGCTGGCGAAGACGCAGAGGCCGCACCGGTTCCGGCAGTGTTCTCGGCCGCCACCGTGAAGGTGTACGCCGTGCCCGGGGTGAGCCCGGTGACGGTCTCGGTGGTGGCCGGCGACGAGAAGGTGACCGGGGTCTGGGCCACGCCCCAGATGTAAGGGGTGACGACGTAGCCGGTGATGGCGCCGCCGTTGCTGGAGGGGGCGGTCCAGGTCAGGCTGGCCGACGCGTCCAGGGAGGTGTGGGAGGTTACCGACGGCGCGCCGGGGGGCCAGACCACCGAGAAGTCGTCCGCAGCCCGGGCCGGCAGCCCGTCGTTGGAGGAGACCTCGGCGGCGTCAGCGTTGGCGCCCGGGGTCGAGGCACTGTTCACGCTGAGGGGTACGGTCACTGAGGGGTAGGTGGCGCCTGCGGCCACCGGCTCGGCTCCGGTGTAGACGCAGGTCACCGTCTGACCCGACGAACCCGAACAGTTCCAGCTGGTCCCGGTGGGTGTCCCCGGCACCACCCCGCTGGGGAATGTGTCGGTCAGCGTCGGCGGGTCGGACTCGGCCGACGCTGACTGTGACGCCGGGTCCAGCGACGGCGTGAGGGTCACGCTCTGCCCCGATGCCTGGAGGTTGTGCACGCCCGAGTTGTTGTCGACATCGCTCAACGAGTACTCGGGAAGTGATCCGCTGACCGTCTGGGAGGTCAGGGTATTGATGTCGTGCACCTCATTGGCCGAGCCCGTGGAGGCGGTCCACCCGAAGTTCAACTGGTAGGGCACACCGGTGGTGGGGTCGTACCACGAGGAGGGGATGCCCAAGGAGTTGTCGATGAGGCTGGGCAGCGTACCGGTGATGGTGCTCGCCGTGCCGCCCAGGGGGGTGAAGGCCACCGCGAAGGAGCCGGCCGGGACGACCAGCCCGGAGCTGGTGGTGGCCGAAGTCGAGCCCGAGTTGATGGCCACCTCGACGGGGACGGCGTCCGCTGCCACATGGGTGGATTGCGAGGTCTTATCGAGCGTCCCCACGCCTCCGGGGAGGTTGTCGGTGGTCGAGGGCGCGCTGGTGTCGGCCGTGGTGGCCACGATGCAGTAGCCCGTCGTGCCGTTTCCGGGCCCTCGCACGGTGACGGACTGGGGGTACTTCTGGGTTCCGAGTGAGGCGTCGGCGGGACAGGCGGATCCTCCGTAGGTGGAGTTGAGATAGTTGCCGTAGACGTCGAGGCCGACCCCGAGGTATCCGTCGGGAATTCCGGCGCCCGACTGGTTGGTGGAGTAGCCCAGGGCCCCGCCGAGCTGTCCTGTGGCCGAGGGTGCGGAGGGGGAGGCCGGGTTGGCCGCGGACAACGAGAAGGAGATGCCGTCAGCCCTCGAGGTGGTGCTCGGGGTGAACTGGTACGAGTCGAACTGGACGTCGAGCCCCCGGTTGGTTGGCAGGCTGGTCGTGTTGAAGACCGAGCCGACCTGGTTGTTGGCGTTGGTGGTCAACTGGAGCGCGCCACTTCCGCTGCTGTCACTGGTGGGGGAGCAGTCGGGGACCGAGGTGGTCGAGGTGGTCGGCCCGGCAGTGAGACATGCCTGGTTGGAGGTGGTGCCGGTCGGGAGGGTCCACTGGTTGACGGGCACGGCGTTGGCCAGGAACGAGGCGGCCGTCAGCTGAGTCAGTGTGGTGGCCTCTGCCGGCCCCGCCACGAGCAGGGAGCCGGAGACGGCGGCGATGACCGCGGCCAGCGCGGCCGTTACGACTCTGTGCCCGCCTCGATGCCGTCCCATCGTCCACATCCTCCCGCCGCTGCCCGCAACAGCCATTGTCAGTAGTGATCTATCGGCAGCATGGATGCCAACTTGACATTTCTGTCTGCCGTAGGCGTCGCTGCAGCGTGGTTCGCGCTGTCCAGCCGACTCGGCCGACGGGTTGGACACGCGGGCATCCCGGGAATGGAACGCCCCGGTCGACGGACCACTTAAGTTGACCCGGTCGCCGGCCGATGGGGGGCGGATGGAGCGGAGGTGGAACGCTCCCCGGGCGAAGGGCGGCTGTGTCGGAGGATCAGCCGACCACGTCCTCCACGACGAGTAGGCAGAACTGCCGCCGGTCCAGCCTTGGGGCCAACCGCCAGGGACGACGGCGCCTTCCAGGCGGCAACTGTGGCGCATGGATCCGCCCTCAGCGCTCTCGGCGATGTCGGACAACTGATGTCGCTGTGGCCTGCTGTCGACTGGCCCTCAGGTGTACTGGTCGCCGGACGTCCACGGTGAGCAAGACTTGGCAGTGACACACCGGGCCGCAGTTCCGGATAGACCGAGAGGAGGAGGTACTGCTATGGATGATCCGGTCATTCGGACGCTGTCACTCGGGTTTCCGTGGGTGACCGAGGACCCCTTCTTGTTCTGCGTGCACCACGTGGACCACTATCCCGCCGCCAACGAGCACATGGGTCCGGTGGCCTCCCTCGAGGCGCGCGACATCGGCATGGATTTCTCCGGTGCCGATGGCTGGAGCATGTACCACGGCAGCACCGTCCCCGGCTTCCCTCAGCATCCTCACCGGGGATTCGAGACGGTGACCTTCATGAGGCAGGGGACCATCGACCACTCGGATTCACTGGGCGCAACGGCCCGGTTCGGACACGGCGACGCCCAGTGGCTCACCGCCGGTCGGGGGATCGTGCACAGCGAGATGATGCCGCTCCTCGACCAGGCGGGTCCGAATCCCTCGGAGTTGTTTCAGATCTGGCTCAACCTTCCCGCCGCCCACAAGATGGTCGATCCCTACTTCACGATGTTCTGGCGTGAGGAGCTCCCACACGTCGTGCTGAAGGATGAGTCTGGTCGGACCACCGAGGTCACGGTGGTGGCCGGTCGATTCGGGGAGGCCCAGCCGTTGGCGCCACCTCCGGACTCCTGGGCGTCCCAGCCTGAGTCCGAGGTCGCCATCTGGCAGGTGCGTCTTGAGGCGGGAGCCCAGTTGACGCTTCCGGTGACCGCTCATTTGGAGACGGTTCGTACCATGTACGTCTTCGCCGGGACCATCGGTGTCGGCGACGAGCTGCTGCCCGCACCGGTGGGCGCCGTCCTCCGCTCGGAGTCCCCGGTCCAGATCGGTGCCGGGAGCGAGGGCGCCGAGATCCTGATCCTCCAGGGAAGGCCGATCGGCGAGCCGGTGGCGCAGTACGGCCCGTTCGTCATGAACGACCAGGCCGGAATCGAGCAGGCGTTCAGTGACTACCGGCGGACTGGTTTCGGAGGGTGGCCGTGGGCCACCGATGATCCGGTGCACCCGCCGGACTCCGGCCGATTCGCCGTTCATCCGGACGGACATTCGGAGCACCCGGCCGACTAGCTCGAAGGCTTACGGTGCCCTCTGGTGGCCAGATTCACCCAGCTCCGGTCTTAAAGCAATAAACCGAAATCGAGGGGTGAGTCGTGCAAGACTCATCGCCGTGCTGGCCCACCGGGCCACCAGAAAGAGAGCTCAGAATGGCGGATACGAGCTGGACGAAGCGGTGCGCTGTCGGAGTGGGGAGCCTGATCCTGGGAGCGGCATCGCTTGTGGCTGTTGCAGGAGTGGGAGGGGCCGCAACCACGCTGTGCTGCTCTTCCACGCAATGTGTTGCAGGTGGTCCCCACGACTGGTCAATTCCCGGACACCTCGCTCGGGACCTACTCCACCCTCGGGGCCCCCTCGGGCATCTATTTGCTCAACAACACGGCGACGACCGACACGATCGACCTCAACCAGGTGACCTTCTCGGGCCCGGGTGCCGATGACTACCTGATCACGGCGGGGCAGTGCGGCCCGAGCGGAGCGTCCGTCATCGTGCTCACGCAAGGTCTGTTCTGCTATCCGGACATCTCGTTTTTCCCCGGAGCACTGGGTGACCGCTCCGCCACCATGACCATCCAGGGTTCGGCGGATACCAGCCCCATCGACGTCTCCCTCCGGGGGACTGGGACCACTGGCTACTACCAGGTCGACGCTCAAGGTCACGTGGCCACCGCGGGAGACGCGACCTTCCACGGCGACCTGGGAACCACACATCTCAACAAGCCGGTGGTCGGCATGGCCACGACCGGCGACGACGGCGGCTACTGGCTGGTGGCGAGCGACGGCGGCATCTTCAGCTACGGGAGCGCCCAGTTCTATGGCTCTGCTGGTGGCATCAGGCTCAATGAGCCGATCGTTGGGATGACGGCATCACCCGATGCCGGCGGCTACTGGTTCGTGGCCTCCGACGGGGGAGTCTTCTCCTACGGCGACGCCCAGTTCCACGGATCGACGGGGTCTCTCCACCTCAACAAGCCGATCGTGGGCATGGCTGCCACACCCGATGGCGCAGGTTACTGGCTGGTCGCCTCCGACGGTGGTGTCTTCTCCTTCGGTGACGCCCGGTTCCACGGATCGACCGGGTCGCTGCGTCTGAACAAGCCGATCGTGGGGATGGCTGCCACGCCCGACGGTCAGGGCTACTGGCTGGTCGCCTCCGACGGTGGCGTCTTCTCCTTCGGCGACGCCCAGTTCCACGGATCGACCGGGTCGCTGCATCTGAACAAGCCGATCGTGGGGATGGCTGCGATGGCCACTGGTGGTGGCTACTGGTTCAGCGCAGCGGACGGCGGGCTATTCGCCTTTGGCGATGCGCCGTTCCTCGGCAGTGGTGTGGGGTCCGGGATCGGACAGGTCGTAGACATGGCCGCCACCAGTGGACCCACGCTGCAGGCGGTGGACGGTATCCCCGCCATCCGGCACGCGCACCTGGCGGTGCCGGCAAAGGGGCTGTCCTCTGGGAGGCTGCCCCGAATCACCGAACCCAAATAGGCGGTTCCTCAATGGGCGAGGCGATGCCCGGTGGCTGACGACGCTCGCCGGCGCCGTGATCCGACGAGCATCTGAGCACCACCCAGGTTGGGCGAAGTCTGTGATGTCGTCGGAGCAGGCGGGCACTGTCGTGCGTGACGATCGTTCCCACCGATCACCACCCTCAGCGACGGGCAGGCCTGATTCGACCGTGAGAGGCTACGTCCCATGGAGATAGGCGTCGTGTACCCCCAGTTCGAACTCCGAGGCGATCCCGCCGCCGTGGGCCGATTTGCGACGGCGGCTGAAGACCTGGGCTTTGACCATCTTTCTACCTACGAACATGTTCTCGGCGCCGTGCACGCCGATCGGTCGCCTCCACTGTCGGGCCCCTACACCGAACATGATCCCTTCCACGACCCGTTCGTGATGTTCGCCTACCTGGCGGGAATCACCGACCGAATCCGATTCGCCACCGGAATCTTGGTCCTTCCCCAACGTCAGACCGCCCTCGTGGCACGTCAGGCAGCCGACGTCGACCTCCTCTCGGGGGGGCGGCTGCGGCTTGGTGTAGGGGTCGGCTGGAACTATGTCGAGTACGAGGCCCTCGGGCAGGACTTCCACACCCGTGGGGCACGACAGGAAGAGCAGATCGGGTTGCTTCGCCGCCTGTTCACCGAGCCCGTCGTCGACTTTTCGGGTCGCTTTGACCGGATCGACCGGCTGGCACTCCTGCCCAAACCCACACGGTCGATTCCGATGTGGTTGGGTGGCGCTGGGGATAAGTCATTCGATCGAGCTGCCCGACTCGCCGAAGGGTTCATGTTCTTCGGCGGTGGCGTTGACCACACCGTCGAGGCCTGGACGGGACTGCGTGGGCGTGTTGCCAGTGTCGGAAGGTCCGTCGATGACTTCGGCGGCGACTATGTCGCGCTAACCGGCGCGGATATGGATCTGCTGCTTCGGGAGGTTGAGGTGTGGCGCCAGGCCGGGGGAACGCACATCTCGGTCGTCACCATGGGCCTCGGCCTGGATTCCGTGGATGCCCACATCGATTACATCTCCTCCCTCTCAGAGCGCCTCGACCTGGTGTAGTGCAGTGCTGCATTCGAGCGCCGGTTGGCGGACCGATCATCCCCGGTTCCTCCTGACGACCGAGCCGCCGCCCTGCGGCAAGGGGGAACATGACCTCACGCCAGCTCGCCTGTGGCATGGCCCCCACGCATCATTGGTGCAGTGGGCAGCCGTTCATGCGTGAGCGCACCCGGCCACCATGCGTGGCGGCACCGGGTATCGCACCGGTGCCGGGCTAGCGGGACGCCGTCCAGACCATCGACTGGCCGTGGCTCTGGACGAACGCCAGCACTTCGGCACCGGTAGGCGTCCCACTCTCGAACTGTACGAAGGAAAGAACGTCGCTCTCCGCGCCTTCTGATGGCGGGGCCCCTTCTCCGGCCAGAAGTTCGACCACTCCGGGGGCGTCCATGCACAGCCAGACCACGGGGCGGCTCCGGCTGGCCGAGGACAGCAGCTCGACGTACGCCTGGCGCTGCTCGACGGAGAAGTAGGAGAACGACCACGAGTTGAGCACCACGATCCGACCATCCCCGAGACCGGCCAGGACACCGGGCAGCATCTCCAGCGCATCACCGTGAATCACCCGAGGTGGGTCGGCCTGACCTCGTTCGATGGCGCGGGCCGTCCGCTGAAAGCGGCCGGTCCCCGGCCACACGCAAGCCAGAAGCCACTGGGTGTCATCAGGGTCGGTCAGATCGGGCGGGTCGAGGTCGATACCGATCCGGCCGGTGATCGACGGCAGAGACTGGGCGACCGGCCCCTGCCCCGTCATGACGCAGTCGATGTGCACCGGGGAGTCGACAGGCCCTGTGGCTCCGTGCGCTCCGTAGTCGAGCCGGTACTGGTCACACAGCATGTTGAGCCCGGCGCTGCAGCCGACGTCGACGAGCTGCACCGCCTCCCCGCCCGCAGCCCACGTGAGTGCAGGGCCGAGCAGGGCACTGCGGCCGACCTCGTTGGTCTGGACCGTGCGGTTGTTGAGCACCTCCAACAGGGCGCTGCTGTGCCCGAGGCACAGGTCACGGAACAAGGGTGGTGCAGGTGCGGACGAGCGACCGGCATAGACGTCTGCGAGAGGGTGTTCGAGGCCGCCCACCAAGAGGTAGTGGGCACCAGCCAGCAACATGGGCGGAAGGTGGGCGTGGGGACGGGCCGAGTACTGCAGCGAAAGGAGCTCTCGGTCCTCGGCCACCGACCGGGCGATTTCGTCATACAGCGGGCAGTAGCCCCGCATGATGCCGTCACCAAACCACCGCCAGAGCTGGGCGAGATCGTCGAGGGGATCGGCCACGGCTTTCACGCTACAACGTCGTCTACTGGTCGGCCGATGACGTGCCCGCTGTCGGCACACCACATTCGGGGCCATCACGACCGGGAGTAAGGCCTCACATCGCTATGACATGCCCGACTCCGGTTCGGCACGACCGACCGGTGTCGGTGGCCGAAGTGTTGGCCCCTGGGACCTCAGGCCAATCGAGCTACCAACGGTAGAACCCGTGCTTCCCGGCGCTCTCGCCACGGCCCAGAGCGAGACCGATGAGCCACACAACCAGAAGAACCACGGCGACAACCCAGAGCACATGGAGGGCGAATCCGAGACCGGCGAAGATGAGTACCAGCAACAGTGCCAACAGAATGACCATCGGATTCTCCCTTGGTGTTTGTGAACATGTCGTATCTTCCCTATGGGCCATTGGCCAAACATGAAGGCAGGGGCGCGGTGGCACGGGGACGAACAAACCCCCGGCCTAAGCCGGGGGTTTGTTCGTCTCGTTCAGTCGGCTCCTAGGTCGCGGCCGGGACGGTCACGGAGCACTGGCCGCCGGTGTCGTTCTCCGATCAAGACGACTCGGCGAACGACCGATGGGTCGGAATCGTACTCAGAGCCGCGTCCTTCACCTTCTCGGCTGCCTGCTTGAGATTGCCCGATGCCTTGTCCGCCTTGCCTTTGGCCTGCAGAGAACGATCGTCTGTTGCCTTACCGACTTTGTCCTTGACGTCACCCTTAACGGCCTGGGCCTTGTCCTTGGCCTTGTCGACTGCTCCCATGATTGCCTTCCCTTCGTTGTGTCTCGAGTGCAGATACCCGGCTTGGGCAGAGTGAAACGAGGCGGATCGAACTGGCATCCGTGTCGCGTGTCGGTGCGCGTCCGCGAATCACCAGGATCGGCGTCAGTTGTCGGCAACGATCTACGTAGGCACTCCGGAGTGCTTCGAACAGTCGGCCGCCGAGAGATCACTGGGACCCATGGGTGATCGGAGCAGCAGCGACGTGCGATTGGACCTCCAGCTGCCCAACAGATGGGAGGCAAACCGAGCTTCGACTTCCATCAGGGTCCAGACGCCAAAGAGAACGTCGGCGAGCGCCTCGGGGTCGCTCTCAGCCAAGCCCCCCAACAGGTCGGTCTCCGCGATCTGCTCATGGGTCTGGTCGGCGACGACATGTACGTCATAGAACTCGGCTGCCCGCTCACCGACCCCCAGGCGTCGAAACGCTGCGGCGTACCGTGACATCGGAACGACAGATGTCATCTCAAACGCGGCCAGGTGGCCCACCAGTGCCCCCCGCCACTGTCGATGGAGGCCGAGAATCGAGACAAGGTTGTCGGTTGCCAGCGTGAGACCTGGGACACAGTCGATGTAGGCCCCTGGTGTGGAATCGAGATCCAAGGCGGCCATGGTGATCGCGAAGAGTTCGGCGTGCGAGCGACCGGGAATGCCATTGCCGTACTCATCCGCCTGAAGCGTGACGAGCGCCGATTTTGCCCGCGCCCTGAGCCGGGGGATGGCCCAGGTGTGAGGATCGGCCTCTTTGAGCTGATAGATGCTGCGGTGAACGATGAACTCCCGCAGGTTGTCGTAGCTGCCGGCCTCGGCCATGAACGCGGAGAGCGACGGCCCGCCTGGCCGGCTCAGCGTGGACAGAACTCCTGTGACCAGTTCCTCAGGGTCGACCGGATCCCCAGGGCGGCACCCATGCGGGGCGGTGACACGAAGTTCCTCCAGAAACGATGCGACGAGTCTGGACCGCAACTCGATGAGCGAAGGCTCCCATTCCCAAGCCGCCTCGACCCCATCGAACCCGTCGTAGTGAAGGCCGAAGCAGAGGTGGAGGGCGAGGTGCACGTCCTCGCCGACGAGGGGATCCTCGCATGGGAGTGGGAGCAATGGGAGCTGGCCAGGGCAATGCTGCAGACGACTGCAGAGGAATTCGGTCAGTTCGCCCCGTGGTCGAGGCATCCGGGGAGGCACGTCGCATACTTGCCCTCCAGCAGATGATCCCAAACGCCTCGCCGCCGGCACATCCGCCATGCCTCTGCAGTCGAGATTGAGGCGGGTCGCATAGGGTAAGGCCATCGACCACGGATGAGTCGGATCACGAACCGACCCTAGGAATCGTGTCTATCACGTAGGTCATCGGAGGCACGTGCCAACCAGGTATCAAGGTGAGGAGCAGTGGGTTCCCGGCCGGGCGGTGGACTGGAGCGCCACGACCCTCTCCATCAGCTCGGACGTCGGCAGGTGGTGGTTCCTGGCTCTCTATGAATCGCCGCTCCTGTTCTCAGGCCTGCTCGATCAAGAGGGGCGGGTGCTGGAGGGTAATCAGGTGTCGATCGAGGGCTGCGGTCTTGTCCGGGAGGAGGTAATCGGCCACCCGTTCTGGGAGGGTGGCTGGTGGAGTCCCGATCCCGATCTTGCCGCCAGGATTCAACGTTGGTGTCGGCAATCCCTGCACTCTGGTGACTCGCTCCGAACCACGACTCGGTACTTCCTCGGGGATGGAGTGGTGCGGATGGTCGACCTTGCCCTGCATCCCGTATTCGATGCCGGGTCCGGCTCAGGGAAGGCCTACATCGTCGCTACCGGGCTGGATGTGACGGACGCCTTGGCCGCACGGGCAGAGCGGGAAGAACGGCTGGCCCTTGAGGCAAGTGCACTGAGGGTCGAGGCCCAGGCACAGGTCCACGAACTCCAACTCCTCCAGGACTCCGAGCACTTCATCCGCGACCGCCTGGGACGACTGGCCTCAGCCGCGATCGACATGGTGGGTGTCGAATCGTTCGAGGAATTGACGCACCTGGTGTTCGACAAGGCCTTCCCCATCTTGGGAGCGGACGGTGGTGCGCTGATTATTCGGGACAACGACGAACTGCGGGTCTTTTTGAGCGAGTCACTCGAGGATGAGGCGCGCACCAAGTACGAAGAGGCGCCGTTCGATAGTCCCTGGCCCGGTCGATACGTGGCCCGGACCGGTGAGCGGCTGATCTTCCCCACCCGTGAGGATGGCATTTCCTTCTTGCCAGAGATGGCCCAGGTCTACGCCGACACCGACCGACTGGCTTGGGTGTACGTGCCACTGAGCGTCAGAGGTCAGCTGTTGGGCTCCATGGCCGTCTCGTGGCGTGAGGAGCGGGAGATCGGCGACGACGAGATCGGACTGATCGAGGCCATCGCTGCTCAGTGTGCGCAGGTCATCGAGCGGATGCAGATGACTCTGCTGAATCTGGAGCGTGCAGAGCAGATCGAGCAGATGGTGGAGTCGATACAGCGCAGCCTGCTCACGTCGTCTCCAACGTCGGATCGTCTCGATATCGAAACGCACTATCAACCGGCCGCCCGCGCCATGCAGGTGGGGGGTGATTGGTACGACGCATTTGCCACCAAGACCGGTTCAACGTTGCTGGTGGTCGGGGACGTCGCCGGACACGATGGAGATGCGGCGGCAGCTATGGCGCAACTGCGGAATCTGCTCCGCGGCTTGGCGATCGGTGGAGCCCACGAACCTTCGTCGCTCCTCGCCCTTCTCGATGAATCCATTCTCGCACTGGACCTGAAGGCCGTTGCCACGGTACTGATCGCCGAGGTTGGAGACGGAGCAACGACCGACCGTCCCATACGGTGGGCCAGTGCCGGTCACTTGCCCCCGATGGTGCGACGGGCCGACGGGACTGTCGATGTCTTGTCCACCCCAGCCAATGCGCTCCTCGGTCTGAATACGTGTTCGCCACGTCAGAACCACTCGACATCATTGGGCCCGAACGAGATGCTGCTCCTCTATACGGACGGACTGGTCGAGCGAAGGGACGAGGTCCTGGACGACGGTCTCGATCGGCTGGCGCTCACCTTTGGCGGAGTCGGCAATGGGCCCTCGGGCGCCGTCTGTGCTCAGGTGATGGAGTACATGCTCCCCGAGCCACCCGAAGACGATGTGGCCATTCTGATCGCACAGCTGTCCGCCTCGGAAAGCTCCCGACGAACCGAGTAACTCGTCCCATCGGTGAAGCTGACGGGCAGGGCGCTTTGCACTATGCCGACCAGGAGGGTGACCAGTCCACCACCCAATCGAGCAGCCCCACGATGCCCAGAACCTTCCGGACATTGGGAGCGGGCCGAGTCAGCACCAGGCGGCGACCGGTATCGGTCAGTTGATTGTTGGTCTTGACCAGAGCGGCGATACCGCTCGAATCCATGAAGGTGACACCGGCCAAGTCGATCACCAGGGAGCCTGGTATGGCGGTCAGAGCTTCGGCCAAGCCGTCAGCGGTGGCCATGTCCAGCTCGCCCACGAGTGCCACGACGTGGACTTCAGGAAGTGATCGAACGGTCATGCTGAACTCGGGTGACACGGTCAACTACTTTCGCCGAGGGAGCGGTGGCTGGCTGCCAAAGTGGGGTCAACCAGCCACGTCACACTAGTTCACAGACCGAATTGGACTCGCCACGATGTCCAGCTGGAACCAAACGCACTTTCCCTCTGTCTGCCAGTCGATTCCCCATCCATCCGCCAGCTGACCCACGATCTGGAGCCCACGCCCGTGGCCGTCGAGCTCGTCAGGCGTAGCCAGGACAGGTGCGCCTCGACCGTGATCCGACACGGCCACACTCAGGAACGGGGGCGCGATCTCCAGATCAATGCTGATGGGAGGTTCGCCGTGCACCACGGCATTGGTCACGAGCTCGCTGACGAGCAGCATCGCCGTCGCAACAATTGTGTCCGGAAGGGCCGTCAGGCCCGCTTGGATGAATTGCCGGGCCCGTGCGGGGCTCTCTCGCCCTGGCCGCTGGATCACTTCACGCAAGGTCCTGCCTACTCTCTCACTGTCCGCCGCACTCACGGTGTTGTCTACCCCCAAGTGTGGGAGCAAAACGCCGGTCGGCGCCGAGAGGCCGGCGACTCGTAGTTGGTTGCACGCCCATCACCGATCACTTGGACCGTCCACCGTTGCGGACACCCTCTGGGCGATTCCTGGCAGCATTGCTCCATGTCTCCTTCCCCCCATGACTTCGACAGCGTCTACTCCGATGGAACACCTCCGTGGGACATCGGGCACCCCCAACCGGAATTCGCCCTTGTGGCTGGAGCCGGTCAGCTGGTCGGCCGGGTACTCGATGTCGGTTGCGGCACCGGCGAGCACGCCCTGATGGCGGCCTCACTCGGCTACGAAGCGGTGGGGGTCGACCTGTCGGAGCGGGCCATCGAGCTGGCCAGGACGAAGGCGACCCAACGGGGCGTCGAGGCGCGCTTCGTCGTCGCCGATGCGCTGCACCTCGTGGACCTGGGCGAGCGGTTCGACACTGTGCTCGACTGCGGGCTCTTCCATGTGCTCGACGACGGCGATCGTGATCGCTACGTCGCCAGTCTGGCTGAAGTGGTCCCCACCGGTGGCTGCTACCACATGCTCTGCTTCAGCGACCGCCAGCCAGGAGACTGGGGTCCCCGTCGCGTGACCCAAGACGAGATCCGGGTGGCGTTTTCGGCCGGGTGGAGAATCGAGTCCATCGAGGCTGCCGTCATCGAACTCACGGTGGACCCGGCAGGAGCCCTGGCCTGGCGGGCCCACATCAGAGCCACCTGAAGCATTGGTGCCGTAGGCCCGGATGAACGTGGCGACTCCAGCGATGGCCCGATAGCCGATCTCCGACTCGTCGATCGTCTCGTCAGTCCGACACAGTTCTCTGTCGATCAGCGGACCGAGGATGAGATCGGCGAAGTGACGGTCGGCGTGATGGGTGGAAAGCACTTGGTCAGGTGAGTGCAGCGGTCCGCATGGCCGCCGGCTTTACGGCCAGTTACCTCGTCCATGTGACGCTGCTCGCTCGCTGATGGCCCGCGATCGGTCGAAGTCCCTGACGACCTCGACGCTGCCTTCGCCGTTCATGAATCTGCTCGGGCATTCTTCGACACGCTGTCCAACAGTCTCCAGCGGTTCCATGTCCACAACGTCAACGGAGCGAGGACGGCCGAGACACGGTGGCGCAGGGTCGACAAGTCGATCGCTCTATTGCTGGAGGGAACGAAGTGATAGGTGGCCACCCCAATGGCCGGCCCTACTCCTGGGGGAGTCCGGCAAAGAAGTTATCGGCTTCGGTCTGGTTCTCGAAGAAGATCCGGATGTCGCTCAGCAGATCGTGTTGGTCCGTGGTCACGACCCACATGTGATGGCTCCGGTAGATCATGCCGCCCCCCTGTGCTTGTGCATACTGCAGCGCCGCAATGTGGGTCAGGCCGACCAACCAATCGAGCCACTTCCGTACCTCGAACGTGCCCGAAGTGATACGGAAGAGTTTGCCGACATGGTCGCCGACCTCGGTTGGTCCGCGAAAGACGCCCGACAGCGGCCCGTGGCCTGGCACGGTGTAGATCACGTTCGGAGAAAGGAGTGAAAGTACGTCAGCCGACTTGTCGTTACTGATTCCCATCAAGAACCGCCGCACATTGACGAGGCGGGCAGGCTCGGCTGAGTCGGGCACAGCAGCATCCTAGAAGAAAGTCCCGATGGGATCGCGTCCTCAGGCCCTCCACCGGTGCGGCCCGCCGGCCCAAACCGCACCCGCAGTCGCAGCCCACAGCGATGGCAATCCATGCGCCCGCTTAGCTGATTCAGCCACATGGCTGGAGGTGGGGTCGTGGCCTGTGATCCCCTAGAGGGGGAGCGGATTGCTGAGGACGCCCTCGCCGGGCAGCCGACCCGAGAGGGTCCGGATGAAGTCCAGTGCGTCGAGTTCAACACGCTGGCCCCCTACGCCTTGGGTGAACTTCCCGCCGGCGGGGCCGTCGAGGACCAGCTCGAACGGTTGGCCGTGGATACCGGCCCACTCCGCCACGATGTCGGCGACAAGGCGGCCGTCGTGATCGGCGCTGAGCTGCATCGGGCGGTCGATGGCCGCGTGGATGTCGACGCGATGGGCCCAGACGTCGCGGGTGAACCCCACGTCCAGCAGATACTTGAGGGGTGCCCAGCCGATCGGCGGTCCGAATGGCAGAGGGAGGTACCGAACGGGAGGTGGCGTGCCCCACCGGCCCTTGACCGCCTTTGGGCCGACGGCTGCGACCTGGGCGACGAGCTCGTCATTCGAGAGGGGGAGCGCTCGCGAATCTGCAGTTCGTTCATACCGTCGACCCAGTGGTGTGAATCGATCTCCTTGTTGAGCGGCAGGCCCCGCCTCAACTGGTGGATGAACTCTCGGAAGGAGGCTTGGGCATCGCCCGATCCGAGGACATGCAGCACCATCGTGTGCACGTCCCAGCCGGTGCAATCGGTGGGCGTCGTCCACTCGTCGGGCGTGAGGGACGCGACCAGGTCCGCGAATCGCTCGAACTCCTCCTCGGCCAACACCCTGGCCTCGGGACGGGTGATTCGGTTTGGCATCATGAGTGACTGCTCCTTTCGAGGACATCATCGACGTACAGATCGATAAGACGGTTCAGGTGACGGGTCCAACGGTTGCCGCCGGGGTCGTTGCTCAGCTGCGCCTCCATCAGACCGGCGACCATGGCCACGATGCAGTCGATGTCGCCTTGGTTGGTGACGCCGGCCCCGTTGACCACGTTGTAGGCGCGTCCCAGGACCTCCTCGGCGACCACATAGGACGTCGGTGACGGGGCGAATCCAGGTAGGTGACGCTCGAAGAGCAGCTCGTAGCGGGCCGGGTCCTCCAGCGCGAAGGAGACGAACTCGGCCAAGAACGCCTTCAGGGCCGCACGCGGATGGCCCGGGAGCTTGACCAGGTCGAGCTGTTGAATGAGCCTGCGGTTGCCGTCATAGAACATGGCGTCGTACAGCGCGTTCTTCGAGTCGAAGTAGGCGTAGAGCGATGGTTGGCGCATGCCAACCTCGCGGGCCAGTGCGTGCAACGACACCCCGGCGATTCCGTGCTGCCGGGCGAGCTTCCACGCTGTCTCCACGATTGCAGCCAATTTGGCCTCTCGACGCTGCATCACCTTGCCCGGCTTCAGCGGAAGGTCCGCGGTGGCCTGATTACCTATCATTAATAGGTAGAATAGCTATCGGCGATAGGTAAGTCAAGGGGTCGCTCAGCGTTGGTGCTGTGGGACCGACCTGACAGAGGGGAGTACGTACGCCAGGATCCCGCGGATGCCGATTGGCGACCGGCGAAGGCGCGACTACGTCGGATGTCGGGTTGCGCGTCCATCCGTCGAACGAGGCACACCGCAAAAGCCCCTCGGAGGGGTGACGAGTCAGAGGTGAGGTGGTGCTATCACCACCAGTGACTGTGTGCCTGCGCCATGGACGGGCTGCGCCGTGCGTGCGACAACGGAGAGATGAACGACCACGCTCATCGGTTCCTGTTCGCGACATGGGAAGGTGGAGGCAATGTCCCCCCGGAGCTGGGAGTGGCCCGACGCCTCGTCAGCCGTGGCCACATCGTTCAGGTGATCGCCGATCCGACGGTTCGTGAGGCAGCCGAGAGCGCGGGATGCACCTTCTCCCCTTGGCGACGAGCACCCCACCGCACGACGCTCCAACCGGCCGAGGACCTCCTCAAGGACTGGGAGACCAAGAGTCCTCTCACCTTGATGAGGCACATGCGGGATCGGTTCATTGCCGGACCTGCCGCTGACTTCGCTTCGGACACAGCCGAAGTCATCGAAGCGTTCAGACCCGACTGCGTGGTGGCCGACGCCTTCATGTTCGGTGCGGCGATCGCCGCTCAGGCGGCCGGTTTGCCGGTCACACTCCTGCTCCCGAATATCTGGATGCTCCCATCCAAGGGGACTCCTCCGATTGGACTCGGATTCCCGCTGGCCAAAACGTCCCTCGGCCGTGCCCGGGACGCCACCATGGTGGCCATGGTGAACCGGGCATTCCGGGCGGGGCTTCCGGCGCTCAACAAGGCCCGCGCCGACGTCGGACTCAAGCCTCTCTCGTCATTCTACGACCAGGCTCTCGGCGCCGACCAGATCCTGGTCCTCAGCAGCGAGACGTTCGACTACGCCTCCCCGGGTGTGCCTGGCAACGTCCGCTACGTGGGACCAGTGCTCGATGATCCAGACTGGGTCGAGCCGTGGCAGCCGCCATGGCCGGCGGACATCACGGATCCGATCGTGTTGGTGGCGTTCAGCTCCACCTATCAGAACCAAGGCCCGTTGCTCCAGCGGGTCGTCGAAGCGATCTCGGGACTGCACGATTGGGGCATCGTGACCCTGGGCCAGGCGCTCGACACCAACGAGGTCAGGCCGACCAGCAACGTATCGGTCGTCCGGTCAGCGCCTCACGCGGCCATTCTCCCATCCGCCTCGGCCGTTGTGACCCACTGCGGCCATGGCAGCACCATGAGGGCTTTGACGGCAGGATTACCGATGGTTTGCATTCCGATGGGCCGTGATCAGAACGACACGGCCGCACGAGTGGTGCATCACGGAGCTGGCGTCCGGCTGTCACCGCATGCGTCGGCGCTCAAGATCCGCTCGGCCATTGAACTCGTACTCAGTGACGACACCTACCGAGCCAACGCCGAAGCCATGAGCGCCGCTATCGCATCGGAGCATCAGCCGTCCGACGTCGTGCAGAGGCTCGAGGCCGTCTGTGCCCGAGTCTGAAGCTGCGACCCGGAAACCTCAGCGACCTGGAGGCTGAGCCGCCCAAACAGACCGGCGAGGGACGCACCGGGGTCGAGAGGGCTCGATCTGGGTCCGGCCAGCTGACGATCGACGTCCCCGAACCCACTAGGTATTCGGGTCGCCCAACAGCGATCGGACCTCACCGGCCAGTTCGACTGATCGGGATGCAGCATGGGGACCGACATCGGACGGTAGCGGCGACATGGTTCTGATGATGATGTCCGTGAATCCCAGATCTCCGAAGACGGAGAGCTGGTCGGCGACACTGGCGGGGTCGCCAAAGGCGACGGCCTCCCGGTCGAATCCTCGATAGCCGCCCGCGACCAAGGCGTTTCCGGCCCGTTCGGCCTCGGTCTGGCTGTCGGCGATGAACACATCCTTGCGGATCGGAATTCGGACCGGTTGGCGCCCATGGCGGCCGCACGCCTCCCGATAGATCTCGATGTCCCGGGCGGCAGTGAGTGGGGTGAGGTCGGCGTTGCCGTACCAGCAGTCGCCGAGCCGGGCGGCCCGGTCGATGGCCTTCGGCACTCCACCACCGATCCACCATTCCGCACCCACCGGAGGAAGTGGTGCAATCCGGGCCCCTTCGATGGCGAAGGGGACACTGTCCACCGCCTCGCCCCGCAGGAGGGCCTGGACCACAAGGACTCCCTCTTCGAACCGAGTAGCGCGTTGTCCCAAGTCGGCTCCCATGGCTCGGAACTGGCCAGCGCCACCACCGAGTCCGGTTTGGACAATGAAGGGTCCCGGCGACATGGCGGCGAGCGTCCCGATCTGCTCGGCCATCAGCACCGGATGCCAGAGCGGGACGAGAAAGAGGCATCCGATCGGGCCGGTCGTCCATTCCGCCAGGATGCGTCCGAGCATCGGTACGTTCTGCACATACCCACCCGGGCCTGTGGAGTGGTGATCACCGAGTGTCAACGTGTCGAGGGCGGCACGGTTGGCCGCCCGAGCCTGCGCAAGCACCGAGACCGGCCCGTCCCGGTGGCCGCCAGGTCCATCGGTGGCGAAGGCTGTCCCGATGGATATGCCGACCCGCATCATGCTTCTGGTCTACCCCACCTAGTGAGGTGAGTGCGGCTCGGACCGGAATCGCCATCCGCAGGTCTCGTGGTGGGCGCCCCTACCATGCGGCGAGTGATCGTGCAGGCTCGGCAGTGAGTACTGCCGAGGCGAACAAGCCGAGCTCCACAGGTACGCCATGGAGCGATTGGAGAACGATGATCCTGCGCCAGAATTCGACCAACGCCGGCAAAGTCCTGTCTCGAGGATCTCTTCCGCGAGGGCGCCGGCCTGCTGTCCGTGCGATGGCACTTCTCCTGTCAGTACTCTGCGTGACGGCTGGGGCCATGATCTGCCTGACGCCGGGACCGCCGGCCGGTGCAGCCAGGGTGAGCTCCTGGGGATCGGTCACCGAGATCAAGTCTCTCGCAGCCGGCGGGAACTTCTTCGCAGTCAGCTGCACGTCCGTTGGCAACTGCACCGGTGTGGGTGCTGACCAGAGCACGCCCAGCCAGCCGTTCTACGCCACCGAGACCGATGGTACCTGGGGCCCGGCAACCGAATTAACGATCGCAGGCGGCGGCGGGTTGTTCGGTGTGAGCTGCAGTACTCCGGGCAGCTGCACCGCGGTCGGGAACAACGCCACTGAGCCAATCTCCATCACGGAGTCCGAGGGCACCTGGGGCCCCGCGACCGAGGTGAACAGCATCGGGACCGGTGGCTCCTTCAGTGGGGTGAGCTGCACGTCGATCGGCAATTGTACGGCTGTCGGAACTGACGGAAACACGCCGAACCAGCCCTTCTACGCCACCGAGACCAACGGGATGTGGGGTCCGGCAACCGAGGTCGGCAACATCGCCTCCGGAGGCTTCTTCTACGGCGTGAGCTGTTCCTCCCCGGGCAATTGCACCGCGGCAGGCAACGATCAGAACTCTCCTCATCCCCAGCCCACCTACGCCACGGAGATCAACGGCACCTGGGGCCCGGCGACCGAGATCGCCACTGTTGCCCAGGGAGGCGGGTTCCTGGGCATCAGCTGCACGGCCGTCGGCGACTGCACAGCCGTCGGGGAGGCGTCCACGGCGCCGTTTGAGCCCACCTACGCCACGGAGATCAACAGCACCTGGGGTCCGGTCACCGCGGTCGACAACATCGCACTGGGTGGGGTCTTCTTCGGCGTCAGCTGTACCTCGGTGGGCAACTGCACGGCGGCCGGCATCGCCTACTCGGTGCCGGGTCAACCCACCTATGCCAGGGAGACCAACGGCATCTGGGGTCCGGCCACCCCGATCAACAGCATTGCGGCCGGAGGAGTCTTCTATGGGGTGAGCTGCAGCTCGCTTGGCAACTGCATATCGGTCGGGAACAGTGCCTCTACGCCGATCCAACCTGTCTACGCCACCGAGACGGCCACAGCCGACGGCTACTGGCTGGTCGCCAGCGACGGTGGCATCTTCGCCTACGGCGATGCCGGCTTCCTTGGGTCCCACGGTGGTTCACCCCTGAACAAACCCATTGTCGGTCTGGCCGCCACCCCTGACGGCAAGGGGTACTGGCTGGTCGCCAGCGACGGAGGCATCTTCACCTACGGCGATGCGGGCTTCTTCGGGTCCCACGGTGGTTCACCCCTGAACAAACCCATTGTCGGTCTGGCCGCCACCCCTGACGCCAAGGGGTACTGGCTGGTCGCCGGCGACGGAGGCATCTTCACCTACGGCGATGCGGGCTTCTTCGGGTCCCACGGTGGTTCACCCCTGGACAAACCCATCGTAGGGATGGCCGCCACCCCTGACGGCAACGGCTATTGGCTGGTGGCCAGTGACGGGGGCATCTTCACCTACGGCGATGCGGGCTTCTTCGGGTCCCACGGTGGTTCACCCCTGAACAAGCCCATCGTCGGCATGGCCGCCACCCCTGACGGCAAGGGCTACTGGCTGGTGGCCAGCGACGGGGGCATCTTCACGTACGGCGATGCCAGCTTTGAGGGCTCGCAGGGAGGTGTTCCACTCAACAAGCCGGTGGTCGGCATGGCTGCAACGCCGGATGGCCAGGGCTACTGGCTGGCCGCTTCCGACGGTGGGATCTTCGCGTTCGGCGATGCAACCTTCAAAGGCTCCCACGGTGGCCTGCCGCTGAACCGGCCCATCGTGGCCGTGGCGAACGGGTAGTTTGCGGTGGTGGGCGATAGGCCGCCGTCCGAGTTGTTCAGGTGGCCGCGAGGGGATCCCGTCGATTGCTCTGACCTTCACGTTCTTGATTGATGGATTCGGGCCATTCTGGAGTGGGTCACAGCAGGGCCTGGTCCCTGGTGAGCGATTCGGAACGGGGTGACGCCTCATCGACCCGGCCGGCGCCCCAAGCCTTCAGTTTCTGGGTGATGTCGCCGATGCTCACTGGGTGGGATATCGCTCCGTGGGGCCGCAGGGCAGGTGAGCGATTCCTGGCAAGGGCTGGGCTGGTGGCAGGCCAACGACGGTAAGTGGTATCCACCCGAATCACGAACCGACGAGGCGCCGGACGGCCAGCCTGCGGTCGTGGGGTCGCTAGAGGATCCGCCTCGGGCCACAGGCGAGTTGAGTGCTAGGCCCCAGCAATCGCCGACGCCGATGCCCAAGGAGATTCCAGAACTCCCGTCACAGTTCGAAGCCACCGATCGACGGATGCGGCTTGTTGGCCCAGTGGCCCTGATCGTAGGAGCGTTGGTGCTTCTCGGTGTCGGAGCCGGATCTGCCGTGGGCATCAGCGATGTAATGAAGAGCACCTCTTCCACTACGACCGTGTCGCGGCCGACAACGACCACGACCGTAGGGCCTGGAGTTACCTCCCAGCCCACGCCGGCACCCACCACGACGGGCGGTGCCTCGGTGGTGTCTCCGACCACCTCATCCTCCCCTCTGGTGACAACCCAGGTCGGAGGGCCTGCTCCCTCGACAGAAACGGGTCCCCCAGGGAACCTCGTTACGCAGGCGGCCGCAGACAGCGTCCTCGCTACCACCTGGGCTGGCTACGCCCATGCGATGGTCTCGGACGATCGCGCCTCCGTGGGCGAGTACACGACACCATCGGCACAGGACGAATCGATCGCCGTCCTCGATTGCGGCTGCCTCAGCGGTCCGATGACCTACTCCAAAACGGCTGTCAGCGCCCCCAACCAGAGCACCTACCCACTGTCATTCGTGGCGGGACTGAGTGGGACGGGCTACAACCAGCTGAGTCTCACGTGGTGGGTCGTATTTTCCAAGTCAACCCCCGGCGCGCCGTGGGTAATCGCATTTATCGCCGACTATGCGGAGGGTGGAGGCCTGGACGACTTCACCCCCTATTCGACCCTGGCCCCGATGACCGTGCACTACCCGCTGGAAGATGCACCGCAGGCCTACGTCGGCTTCTTTCAGGCCCTCGATACGACTGGTGATACCGGGCAGGGAGCACCAACGGATTGGGCGACAGACGGCATTCTCGATAGCGAAGTGAGTATCTCCAATGACATTCGCTCCCGCCGGATAGCCGAAGGCTTGCATGAGACGTTCTCTCACACGGTCGATCAGGTCAGCCCAATCTTTGCCCAGGTCGTCAACGGGTCGCTCTACGGTGCGATGGAGTGCTTTTCCATGAAGGTGACCGACGACGTCACCTCCGCCAATGGGTCTTCGATTGTGCAACCCGCCGACCAGGATACGTGGGGGAACCTCATTCCTCCCGGCTCCTATTCGAGCCTGACGTTCACGCAAGAAGATGACTCGTGTGTTGGAGAGGATGCGACCAGTGGTGTCTCCTTGGACGCCAGCTCCGGCGGCAACTACTCCATCACAACGGCACCCAGTGGATAAGGGGCCATGGATAAGGGGCCATGGATAAGGGGCCGACCGCCCCGACCCAGCCAGCCCGCCTCCACAAGTCGTCGACTGAACGACTGGATTGAAGCGCCGTGAGCTCCCCTGCGATGCCGGTCTCACACCGACTGGAGTCGTGTCCCGGGAGTGACGGGGGCCATGCAGCAGACCTGCCGTCAGATCCAGGATCGAATGGTGGCTGAATGGGCCGGGCGTTTGATGCCGACTAGCTTCCCTTGGCTTCCCGGACGAGCCTGCTGGCCAACTGACGGGACACGCCCAGTTTGCGGCCGACTTCGCCAATGGAGAGCCCTTCGTCGAGCGAGGCCACCATGAACAGCTCACGCATCCGGTGGCGGCACGACTCGTAGTCCGCCAAGAAATCGTGTGACGCCTGGCGGAGTTCAGCCGGGCTCTCTCCTGCTGCCTCGACAGCGTCCGCGATCGCAGCCCCACTCTGGAGGGCAGCCACCATCTTCAGGCCAACCCGCTCCGTTCGCTTCAGATGCTGTCGGAGCGCCACCGAGGACGCCAGGGTCTCTTCGATTGCCTGGATTGCACCCTTGGTCGAGTTCAACATTCCCCCTACTGCAACCGCCGGCCGATCTAACCATCTATGACAGAACGATGGGTCTCGTGGGTGGATAGCAACGTGGGTGACTACACCTGTTGACGGGAGCCGACACCGAGGGTGGGGAGTACGTCGGTGGGCGGGCTCCCCGATCGATGCCATCTCGGCCCTAACACAATCCTGACATCTGGTCCGTAGCATCACCGGCGCCGGATAGGACTGGCATCAGCTACGAAAGGACCATCGCCATGCGTCGCCTCGGACTGGCCAGTCTTCTAGTGATTGCCGGGATCGCCATCTCCGCCTGCGTCCCGAGCGAGCCCGGGTTCAAGCCGTTGCTGTCGGGGATCGTGAACAAGGGAAGCGAGACTTATTTCCATCTGGCCGAGCCCTATCCGGTGATCGACCTCTCCGAGGTAGCGGCGAGTTCGCCCGGGCTGACCGGGACGGTGGTCGACGTCTCCTGGTCCCAGCTCGAGCCCAGCCCTGGGGTCTTCGATTTCTCCACACTCGATGCGGATCTGGCCGCGGTCTCCAGCTACAACAGCTCCCACTCGGGTGCAACGCTGGGTATCAGACTCCGCGTATGGGCCGCGAACGACGCCCCCGGGTGGGCCAAGACCATGGATGGGGCTCCGATCTCGACCGATGTGAACAACCAGCCGGCCACCGTGGGCCAGTGGTGGAAGGCGGACTACCGGACGGCCTGGGCCGGCCTCCAGTCCGCGCTGGCCCAGCGCTACGACGGCAACCCCCTGATCAACGAGGTGGTGGTGGCCTCGTGTGCGTCCCTCACCGATGAGCCGATGATCATGGCAGCCGGGCCGCTTGTGGCCCCTACTCTGCTGGCAGACGGCTGGACGGATTCGGTGCAGCAGTCTTGTCTCGACGGTGCCTTGAGCGATTACTCGCCGTGGCACCACACAGCCATCTACTACCCATTCAGCCCGTTCACCACAATCTCGACCTCTGGGAAGCGGGGTATCGACGACTCCGTCACGGCGGAGGTCATGCAACGTTGCGCAAACTCCCTCTCCTCGGGAGGACCCTGGTGCATCCTGGGTAACAACGCTCTGGACTCGAGCCAGGGTGGCTCCTTCGTCTACAACGAGATCGACACCCTCTATGCGTCGGACCCGGCCAACACCGCCGTCTCCTTCCAGATGAACTCGCCTGAGGACGCCGGGACGGCAGGCTGCCAGGCGGTGGCGGTGGCGGTTGCCGAGCACGCCAATTCCATCGAGTTCTGGCCGAAGACCGGAACGAATTCGGGCTTTACCGGGGACAGTCCAGCCACGCTCCAGGGTTGGGGTGGGGACCTGCTGCTTGGCACCCCACCGACCTGTTGATAGGTCGGTGTCCGGTGTTCGCTGGTGACGGGTTGCCATTGGCGTGCCCAGTACGATGACGCCGCCGGGCCCGTTGAGCTCAGGTTCCGCCGCCTGAGCTCCGGGCCCGGCACTTACTTCGGGCAGGCCAGTTGATTCGCGGCAGGACTCGCCGACGCGACGATCCCCCAGACCGGGGAGGGTCCGGGGGATCGTCTCCGAGGCTTGCCTACCTCGAGGTACTACATACCGCCGAATGCCGTGCCCAAAACCTGGGCTACGGACTACGCGGTGGGCGCTACCGGATCAGATGTAGGTGTCGTCCCGTCTGATCACGTTCCCACGGCCGTCGTCGACCGTCGTTCGGTGCCTACGTGGCCCGCTCCCGGCGAACAGGGCGATGAGCGAGAGCAGGGCTCCGACAGCCCCTACGACCATCAGGATCACGCCCACATTATGAATGTTGAAGCCGTGCTGATCCGGCCCTACCGTCACGGCAAAGTCGAGTACGGCCCCGACTGCAATTGCGATGATGCTCGCTACAAGTCCACCAGCCATAGTCCTGCCTCCTAGTTGCTTGCACTACGGGATTCCCCACATCGATGGGGCTAAACCGGCCTGGTCTCAGTAGTAGTGCCGTCGTCCACCGATCTCACGACCGGCGGCTCCGAGCAGCAGTAGAACCAGCCCTACAACGGCCACAACAATCCCGATCGACCACAAGATGGCGATCTTGGCGATGAATCCAATCAACATCAGGGCAACCCCGAGGATGATCATGTGTCCTCCTTGCTAGGTGAGTGGGCATTTCAATGCCCTGACTCGTTGATCTCAAACACATGGTGTCCATCGGCGGTTGCGGTGGACGGCACAACTGACTGGGCAGACCCTTGCCGTGCCCCGTGCGAGCGTGGTGTGAGCTGGAGCGCGGTCAGGACGGGGGTGGCGCTCAGAGATCAGAGGTGTAGGGACCGGCTTCAGCGAGAGAATCCCCGTGTGGAGGAATGATCTCTCCAAGCTTCGCCTCGCTCTCTACATACGCAGTCCAAAACATCCTCCGGTGGTCTTCGCTAGCGGCGTGCGCGACCCCCTCGATCGCCGCAGCCATTGCTCGCAAGTACACCTGTGCCTGTGATGCCTCGTCGGCATCAATCGCTATGTCCACGTCAATGTCCTCCCGCTCCAGTCCATGTACTTGATACCCATGTTCCGGTAGGCCAACCTGAACGAGACACCTGGCTCCACGTAGTGCAGCGCTATGTGGCGGCTGTTACCGCGACCGGTGCAGCCGGCACAGGTCTGGTCCTCCCGGCCCTCACTCTGGCCACGGATAGCCGGTGCGGAAACATTCGTGGACTCCAACATGAGCGTGTAGAGAACGGACCAGGGGTAGGCCGTATCCCCGTCCGGGCCGTGTTGCGGTGCCCCAAGCTCGCCGGCACGGCTCGGACACCGAGGTGTCCGACAGGGTTTGTCGACCAGCACCCGGGGTAGTCCAGTGTCATGTGTCCCCCTCTGGCCATGCCGGCGGCGACCCCATCAAGGGATGTGGGCCACTTCATCAGTCCATGACCATCGAAGGGTATGCACTGGCATGTGACCATGGTGGTTGCCCGAACCAGGTGCTGATGGCAGGAGTCACCGACGCCGTCGAATCCGGGCCAGCCCTGGACAGGGTCATTCGCAGTACCTTCGAACGGGAGGGATCGATCGCATGGAAGGATTCCCGGCGAGGCAGCGGTCTCGTTGATTTCTGTCCCATTCATGACCCTGATTGACAATGGAGGACCATCTGATGCCACCTGAAGCACGCAGTCCAGGCCCACTGGACTCTGAGTCCACGGAATTGGGCGACTCGCCGGACCCTCGAGCGGTGGCGAGCCGCGCAGACGGCCGACCTCCCGAGGAGGCCACCAGTGACGACCCCGAAGCGCAGGCGCAAGCGATTCTCGAAGAGTCGGAGGAGCGCATAGCCGCAGGTGCCCGGTCATCGGCCGAGCCCGAGAGCCCATTTCCGAAGCCATCGGAGGATCAGCTTGAGGAAGAGGGAGCGGACTGAGCCCAGTATCGTCCCGTGTCGATCGCTGCGGCTCGGCGCCGATGATTTCCGACGGGATGCGCTGTCCTATCTCACGGAGGGGCGCAGTTGCTCCAGGAGACAGGAGATCACGATGAGTCTGCCCAGAGTCACCACTCGGGAAGAATGGCTGCTCGCCCGGCGCGAGCTGCTGGCCAAGGAAAAGGACCTGACGAGGCGTCGGGACGAGCTCAGCTCGGATCGCCGGAACCAACCCATGGTCGAGGTCGAGAAGGACTACCGCTTCGTCAGTTCCAGCGGTCCCGTCCGACTTGCGGATCTGTTCGAGGGCCGTAACCAACTGATCGTCTACCATTTCATGTTCCACCCCGAATGGGAGGAAGGCTGTTCCAGCTGCACCGCTGGCACTGACGAGCTGTCCCCAGGGTTTCTGCAGCACCTTCACGTCCGGGACACCACCTATGCGTTGGTGTCGAGAGCGCCCCTCGCCAAGCTGCAACGCTGGAAGCAGAAAAGGGGCTGGGATCTTCCTTGGTATTCATCCAGTGAGTCCGACTTCAACTATGACTTCGGAGTGACCATCGATGCATCGCGAGGCTTCGACCAGTACAACTATCGAACCTTGGACGAGTACGCGTCGATGGGTCAGGAGAGCATGAAAACCGCCGACCAGCCTTACGACATGCCAGGGCTGAGCTGCTTCATCCAGGTCGACGGCCGAGTGTTCCACACGTACTCGCAGTACGCCCGGGGTCTTGAGTCGACGGGCGGGTCGTATTACTTCCTCGACCTCACAGCACTTGGTCGCCAGGAGGATTGGGAGGAGCCGAAGGGTCGAAGCCAGTCGGTACGATCTGCAATGCCCGACTTTTCGTCTTAGACGTCGGTGTACTGGGTGTGGACCCGCGCTTCCTCCGTCGGTCCGATTGGTACGTTGCCGGCTGGCGCCCGGGCTCGTGGAACCGTTCCCTCAGCTGTTGAGGCTGAGGATCGAGCCGCCGGGCAGATCTAGGCGACGAGAGTCGTGAGCTCGCGTGCTTGGAGCAACCGAATCCGTTCCCGGAAACTGGGAGCCACTTACGTCCATGTGACCGTGGCCCTTGCCATCACAGCAGAGGGGTGCTGTGACGAGCAGCACGCGGATTCCTTGCTGCGGGTAGGTTTGTGGCGTGGCGTAGGTCGGCTCTTGCCTCGTGGGGCGGGCAACATGGGTGATCGGGAGGGATGCATGGACCGACGGCGGCGCGGGATCGGATGGGTGGGGCGATCGCCGTTGTTAGCGGTAGCCATCTCGTTGGCGGTTGTGGCCGGAATGACGACTGCGTGCTCTTCGACCAACTCGACGACCGGCACCGCCAGCGGTTCGTCGCTACCGTCAATCCCGGCCTCAGCGTTTCGAGACCACACGGGGGTGACGCCGACGTCGGTGACGATCGGAAACGTGACGACCCAGTTGGCCGGCCTGTTCACCGGTGGCCTGGTTGGTACCGAGGCCTACGCCGCCTACGTGAATTCGCAGGGCGGGGTCAATGGCCGCAAGATCGTGGTGTCCGGTGCCGACGATCGGTTCCAGGGCGCATTGAACAAACAGGAGGTTCAAAGCGTCGTCCAGGACGACTTCGCCAGCGTGGGTGGGCTCTCGCTCGAGGACAGCTTCAGCGAACCGCTGATCGCTGCCAATCCTGGGTTCCCTGACGTCACGGCATCGCTCGACCCGGCGACAGAGAAACTCCCGAACAACTTCAGCCCACTCCCTGCCTCGGACGGCTGGCCCACCGGTCCACTGCTCTACTTCAAGCAGAGGTATCCGACGCAGATCGCCCACACAGCCACCATCATCGCCAACCTGCCATCGACGGAGTTGGCCTGGGGCAACGAGAAGAAGGCCATGGAGCACCTGGGTTACAAGGTTCTCTTCGATCCGGCGCTGCCGGCCACGACGACCGACTTCACCTCACAGGTGGTAGCCATGAAGAACGCGGGGGTGCAGATCCTGTTCCTCGAACAGGAGCCCCAGAACTACGCGTCGGCCATCTTTCGAGACCTCAGCCAGCAGAACTTCCATCCGGTAGTGGTGCTGGGTGCACCCTCCTACAACCCACAGCTCATCGGCAATGCCGGTGGACCCGATGCCGTCAATGGGGCCTATCTCGAGCAGGTGGCCTCTCTCTACCTGGGCGAGGATGCTCCCCTGATCCCGGCGGTCACCACATTCAACACATGGGTCCAGAAGGTCTCACCCAGCTTCACTCCCGATTTCTTCACGCTAACGGGGTGGCTGACCGGAGAGTTGTTCGTCGACGGGCTGCGCAACGCGGGCACAGATCCGAGCCGAGGGTCGCTCCTGCGGGCGCTGCGAAAGATCACGGCCTTCAACAGCGGGGGCCTCATCCCTGTGAGCAACCCGGCAGGCAAGGTGCCAGTCACCTGCTATCTCCTGGGTCAGGTCGAGAGTGGGAAGTTCCAGCGGCTCGCAGACCCGCCTGTGACCGGTTCCACGAAGGGATTCCGCTGCGACGGGACGTACTACCGGTCGGGCTAGAAGCAGCGGGGAGTGCCTCTACTGGCGCTGGTACGACGCATCATTCGTCTCTGACCGGATTGACCGAGACGAGCTCGACGTCGAGCTTGAGCAAGCTCTGGAGCAGACGGTTGAATGTGCTGTGGTCAGGAACGATCCCCACGAGATGGGTGTGGCCGTCGGTGCAGTACTGGATGTCGAATCCGTCAAATGCAGCCACGTCATGTGGGCTCAGTACCCCGCGCACGACTATTTCGAATCTGTCGGGAGACAACGTGAGCCCTTTCAGTTGAGGCGCGGCCGTATAGGACGGATGGGTCATCAGGCGGGACAAGCCACTCGAAGATTGCGACACTCCCGCCGATAGACCGAAGAACTAGCAGCGTCGAAGTGGGGCCGAAATCCAAAGGTCCGTCGTGACGCGATTGGCCCCTTGTTCCGCCGAGTCAGAGTTCACCAGGGCTAGGTAAGGGCACTGTTCAAAGTCGCTAAGAACCAGATAAGACCTGGCAGGTAGCTGCTTCACTGGACAGCGACGGAGGCCCAGGGCCTGTCCGGGTGCGAATAGGGCGACGTCTCGTACCATCTCAAGCGCAACCAACCGAATGCCGATATCCACATGGATGGAACGCAGCGACGTCGGGCCGCCCGGGCTCACTCCAGCAGCCGAAGCCGGCCTGCCAGATGTGCTGATAGACGGCTTGCCTGATCCGCTGCTGATCGTGGATGCCAATGGCGCCGTTCAGTGGGGCAATACTCCAGCCGAACGCCTCTTCGAGAGGTCGCTTGAGGACTCAGTTGGGCTGTCCGGACTCGATCTGGTCCACCCGGAAGATCTCGAACTCGTGTTGCGGTCGCTCGACAGCATCCAGGGCAAGGACGTGGGGTCCATGATTGAGATCCGCGTGAGCACGCCGCAAGGGTGGAAACTGGTGGAACTTGTCGGCAAGGTCATCGATTGGCCCGATTCTGGCTCCGTGCTGCTGAGCCTCCGGGACCTCACCGATCGCAGGCGATTCGAAGTGGCCCACAGTCGAGACTCTCAATCACTCACCCTTGTTCAGAGTTCGCCCACCTTGACGATGCTGGTCGACACGGATGGTGTCGTTCGCTCCGCTTCTGGGGCGCTGACGCGGTGTCTTGGACTCGACCCCGACGACGTATGCGGTCGGCCACTGGCTGACGTGGTGGCATCGGAGGATCGCCCCCTGTTGTCCATGGCGCTGGAGAGCGCCCGGCACGGGGCAACCTCGTCCGATCCAGTCATCACGACGGTCGCGATGATGCATCACGGAAGCTCAACGACGACCCCATTCGAGCTGGCCGTCGTCAATCTCATCGATGATCCGACCGTCGGAGGCTTCGTGGTCTCGGGCCACGATGTCAGCCGCCGGGTGGCGGCTGAGACCGAGCTTCAGACAGCCCTCGCGCTGGTGACGGCCACGCTGGATGCCACCGCCGATGGCATCTTGGTGATGGACAATTCGGGCTATTTCTCCAGCTTCAACCGCCAGTTCACACGGATGTGGAGATTTCCGGCGTCGGTCCTCCACGAACGCAACCAGGCGGCGGCCATCAGCTTCATTGAGGCAGAGATGCTGGGCGCGGAGTCGATCGTCTCGCGCCTGCTGGAGATCGTCGCCACCCGTGAAGACGATACCTACGATGTTCTCGAGTTCCGGGACGGAAGAGTCTTCGAGGCCCGATCGAAGCTTCAATCGGTGAATGGGTCGATTGTCGGAAGAGTGTGGTCCTTCCGTGACATGACTGATCGAAGGCGGCTTGAGACGCGGCTCCTCCATCAGGCCTTCCATGATTCGCTGACTGGCCTGGGCAATCGGGTGCTGTTCCAGGATCGACTCGAACATGCCACGGAGCGAATCGGGCGCACCGGTGGTCAACTGGCGGTTCTCTATCTCGACCTGGATCGATTCAAGGCGGTCAACGACACCCTGGGGCACCCGGCCGGTGACGAACTGCTCCGCACTACCACGGCGAGGTTGCAACAGTGCTTGAGGAAGACCGATACGGCCGCCCGACTCGGCGGTGATGAGTTCGGGGTTCTCTTGGAAGATATCGGATCGCACCAAGAAGTTTCCCAGGTGGCTCAGCGAATTCTTGTAACGGCTCGGGAACCGATTCATCTCGAGGGCACCGACGTGACCGTGACCATGAGCATCGGCGTTGCCTTCTCCACGCACGGCTCGACGATTGGCCAGCTCCTCCGCGAGGCGGATTTGGCGATGTATTCGGTGAAGATCCGGGGTGGAGATGCCTACGCTGTGTTTTCAGACGATGTGACGTTGTTGCAGTAGCCCGCACCATTCGAGAGCGGTCCAGCGGCCTGCCGAGGCAGGCATGGGCCGGTGTTCGTTCTCGTGAAACGATGGGGCGATGAGCCCCTGGTTGCCCAAAGGCTTTGAGCATCCAAAACTCGTGCCGGTCCCGCCTGGTCACCATTTGAGGCCGATTCGGTCGTCTGATGTGGACATTGACTACCCCGCCGTGATGGCGTCACGCGAGAGACTGTGGTCGGTGTTCGGAGAGCCTCACGGTTGGCCGCATGAGTCGCTCACCTATGAAGAGGATCTCGAAGATCTCGTCCGGCACGAAGCCGAGATGGACCACAAGCTCTCATTCAACTATGCGCTGCTCGACCATGATGAGAGCTACTTGGCTGGTTGCGTCTATATCGACCCGCCAGAGCGAGTAGGAGCGGACGCGGACATCAGCTTGTGGGTCATCGACTCCCTCGTTGGATCCCCTGTGGCCAGTTCCCTTGAACGGACCGTTCGGCGGTGGATCGGAGAGTCGTGGCCCTTCACCAACCCACGGATCATTGGGTCTGATATCACCTGGGAGGAATGGCTGCGCTTGCCTTCTGAGTGAGTCGCAGCACACAGGATGCACGACTGCGACCTGCCCATCGGAGCTACCCTTGACCCATGCCGATGCCCAAGCGGACCAGTGTCGACGACTATTTTGCACAGCTGGACGACGTTCAGCGGCCGCACCTCGAGGCCCTCAGGAAGATGAGCCGCGCTGCCGACACCGAGGCGCGGGAAGAGCTGAAGTGGAACCTGCCGGTGTACGTCCGCGGCGACAAAGCCAACCTGTGGATGCTCCAGAATTTCAAGCAGCACTGCTCGCTGCGGTTCACCCCCGCGTTCTTCGCCAGCCAAAAGGCCGCTGTCGAGGCCGCCGGGTATGGCGCCGGTGAGGGATTCATCAAGCTCCCCTACGATCGTGAATTGCCCACCAGCCTCCTGAAAGCGCTGATGAAGGCGCGAATCAAGGATTACGAGACAACTGGCGGCTGAGATCAGGCGGAGCCAGACCTCGCTGGCGAATGTTGTGGATGATCCGGTTGTCTCATTGATATCCGCACTGCCATGGCAGGGGGAGTAGTTCGGTTTGCACGAGCGCAACGAGGCATGACCGGTTTTTAGGTAAAGGACGAAAACCTTGGTCGAGGCGAGCGGCACTGATGTGTGTGGCCCCGCTGGCTTCGACAGCACGGTCGCCAGCAGGCCGGTCGCTAGGCTCGGTCCCACGTATCCGCAGGTGAACGGATAATTCAGGACCTCTGTGACACCCTCGGCATACCGTACTGATAGCGGTCCCGTCCTCCCACCGGGTCGCTCCTTGAAGCACCCCCCGTCGGGCAGGCGGGGGGTGCTTCGCGTCTCAGGTCTTTGTCACAGCCGTCACACTGCGGGATCTCAGCCGGCGAAGTAATGCTGAGGTCGTGGACATCGCTGGTTCTGGCGAGTGTTCACTCCACTCCAGACGGGAAACTCGGTGATCTACCGGCTGGCGGGCCACAGAGCAGCGATTGACCCCTCATTCCAATGACGCCGCGTACTCCGGACGATTCTTCAATGGCGGAGTACGACGAGTTGGGGTGGGGCCCGCTGAGTCAGCCTGCCAAGAGGTGGGAGTAGGTGGCGATACCCACGACCGGTGCGTTGAGTCGCGTCCCGCCCATCGATCCCTCGAATGGAGCACTGCCGAACGTGAATACCCCGCCATCCTTCGCGGTCAGCCAATAGCCCATTCCATCTGGTGTGGCGGCAATACCCACGACCGGTGCATTGAGTCGATGTCCACCCATGGACCCGTGGTAGGAGGCATCGCCGAACGAGAACACCCCACCATCCGACGCGACCAGCCAATAGCCCTTGCCGCTTGGTGTGCGCGCCATCCCCACCACCGGTGCATTGAGGTGTGTCCCACCCATGGACCCATAGAACGGGGCATCGCCGAACGAGAACACCCCGCCGTCCGACGAGACCATCCAGTAGCCCTTTCCGTCCGGTGTGGCTGCTATTCCCACGACCGGTGCGTTGAGGGTCTCGGAGGCGGTACTGACGAATGGTCCGGCATCGCCGCACCCCACGACGTGTCCGTTCGAGCTGGCCATGAAGAACCCATTCCCAGTGGACGACGATGCGATTCCTGTCCACGACCCCATCGCGCCGTTCAGACCCGTACAGCCGACCTGTTCCGGCTGCCCCGCCTGGCCGAATGCGGTAGCCCAGCGGTCCGCGTTGACGAGCCAGTATCCGTTGCCACTCGGCGTCGATGCGATCGCATCACACCCGAAGGCGGCATTGAGGGTGCTTGGCGGCTGGGGAGAGAATCCGCACACCCCCGGAGCGGCTGTCCCGGAGCCATAGAACGGTGCGCCAAAGGAGAACACGCCGCCATCAGCACCAAGCAGCCAATACCCGGACGTCGGCTGGGATGGTGCAGCAGCACCGACCTGAACTGGCGCCAGCCAGATCAGCCCGGCACAGGCCAATGTCAGAACCGCCAGCGAGCGTCGAATGTTCATCCCAGGACCTCCCCATCGACCCTCTCGACCGACGTTATCAAGGACAGGACAGCTGGGACGGCACTCCGTGCCGGCCTGGTCACCCCCGATGCCCCAGGAGACGTTGCCTTGGGTGTTACCCGTCGCCGAGGACAGCTGATGCGACCCGGCGGACGCGTTCAGGATCGGCGAAAATGTCGAGCTCGGCAACTTGGTCACCAACGACCGTGAAGGCCATGATGACGTGTGGCTGGCCATCCAGCGTGATGACAACGCCTGCAGCCCCGTTGACCAACGCGGGATGAAGCAGCGCCGCCGGATTTGCGCCGAGCCGTGCCTGCCTTGCAACAGCCGCTGAGCCCCGGACGATCATGGACGCGGCAGAGCGGCTCGGGCCGAAGTCTGCTCGGAGGACGACGTCGGGGTGGAGCAGGGCGACCAGAGCGTCGAAGTCACCGCCTCGGGCAGCCAGAAAGAAGGCATCGACTACGGCTCGTTGGCGCGTCACGTCGGGTTCAGACACCTCGGCTCCTCCGACCCGGCGCCGGGCTCTGCTCGCCAGCTGCCTGGCCGCACCCGGTGACCGACCAAGCATTGGGGCGATCTCCTCAAATGGCAGCCCAAACATGTCGTGGAGCACGAAGGCCAGACGCTCAGCAGGAGTGAGCGCATCCAGGACCACCAGGAGGGCCAAGCCGACCGAGTCGGCGAGCAGTGCCTGCTGCTCCGGTTGGAGTTCGCCCTCGGGACTGATTACCGGATCGGGCAGATGCACCTCGAGCGGCTCCTCGCGTCGGACATTGCGCGAGCGGAGCATGTTGAGGCAGACACGCGCAATGATCGTCGTCAGCCAACCACCAAGGTTCTCCACCGTGCCGGTCTCGGCACGACTGACTCGCACCCAGGTGTCCTGGACAGCGTCATCAGCCTCATCAGGCGAACCCAGCATCCGGTAGGCGACGGAGTGAAGATGGGCTCTCTGCTCCTCGAATCGCGCCACCAGCCGGTCGTCTTCGTCCATTCACACTCATCCTCGCTGAAGGCTGTCACCACAATGACCCCTCAGCCACCGCCGATGTGACACCGGACGGGGTCAAGCGGGCACAAGTCTCGGCACTGACGGGCGGAGCCAATGCACGGCGATCAGCGTCCTCGTCGGATCACCGTCTGCCCCAAACCGCTGGTCAACAACGACTTTGAGGCCAATGGTCACACTCTTGCGCTGCCGGGTGTCATTGAGTGTGAACGTACCCACCAACCGTTCGACGAGGAGAAGCAATGCAATCGCGAATTCCCAATCCGGCTTTCAACGTGCCCGGGGTACTCGACGCCCTCCAAAGTCTGTCAAAGGCGGCGGATGACGCGGCCAGCGATGCCGGCCTGGCACGAACAACGTTGGAGCTCGTCAACTTGCGAGCCAGTCAGATCAACGGGTGTGCCGTCTGCCTGGACCTGCATACCCGTGGGGCGGCCAAGGCGGGCGAGACCGACGAGCGCCTGTTCACCCTGGCGGCCTGGCGAGACACCCCCTATTTCACTGACGCCGAACGTGCTGCCTTGGCCTTGACCGAGGCGGGGACCCGATTGGCTGATCAGAGCAAGCCGATTCCCGACGCGCTGTTCGACGAGGCGGCCAAACACTACGACGAAGGAGCCCTCGCCGCGTTGGTGGTGTGCATTGCGGCCATCAACACATGGAACCGACTCAATGTAATTTCCGGACAGCAGGCCGGGGAATGGACTGCCCAGTTGGTCGGCTGAGTGACGAGTCCGACGTTCACCGGTACAGCGATTCGCTGAATCCGCCGCCGACCGCAAGGGGTCGGGCCCGTCCTCAGCTATGCCATCTGATGACCAAGCTGGGCATCGACGATGTCGGAGGTTCTGCTGGCCCGCAAGAAGCTTCCCCGCGAACCTGACATCGACCCTGTCAGGGGGACGCCTGTTGTCGTGGGTTGACGGACCAATCGAGCGTTAGCCGAGGTTATGGGCGCAAGTGCCCCCATCGCTATCGCTGTTCGTTCCGTCCGGGCATGTGGTGTCTGACCATGAAAGATACTGGAACAGATCTGCCTGGCTGAGGTCGGAGCCGGTCAGATTCGCACCAGAGAAGTCGACGAATATGAGCGTCGCCCCGGCGAAACTCGTGTCGATCAGTGTGGCGCCATCAAAGCCGCTCGTATACAGGTACGTACCATCGAGAGTCGCACCCGTTAGGTTGGCACCCGAGAAAATGACCGAAGTGAGGTCAGCTTGCGCCTGGGTATTGCCTCCGAACAGTGCTCCGGCAAGGTCGCTACCCGCGAAGTCCGCACCCACCAGTTTTGCTCCCCAAAAGTCGGCCCCTGCCAGGTCAAGTCCGGCAAGATTCACGTGTTCCTGGTTCAAGGGGCAGTACTCGAGGTTCGCCCCGGGTACCAAGTTGTAGCAATCGGGAGATTGCCCTGGCGTGAACTTGGCACTCAACACGGCCGATCCTTGGCCCACCGCGTTAACGGCGCGGACCTTGGCCCGGTATTGGCGTCCATCCATCAGTCCCGTGACCGTACAAGTGGTGGCAGTGCTCGTCGTACAGCTCTCAGCCCGGGTGCTGTCACCGACCTGAACCAGGTACCCAGTAATGGGGGATCCACCGTTGGATGCGGGCGGAACCCAGGAAACCACGGCTCCTTGATCGATTGGCTGGGCGGTCACCCCGCTGGCCGGACCGGGCTTCTTTGGGCGCACTGTTCGTGCGTACGCCGAAGGACTCAACCCGACGCTGACGATCGCAATAGCGACAACTCCGGAGAGCCCGATGCCTAGAACTCTCCGGGCCGCGACTGACGGACATTTTGGAATCAACCACATCCGGGGCTCCCCCTGACCGCACTGCAATTACGCCCTCTGCCGCAATCGGCACCCAAGTGAACGGTACTCCGATCGGGAATCAATTGATAGAGCGAAAGGTCATCCCCTGCCTCAAAGAGGACGGCGGTATTCATGGGGCCGGACCACTCGAGCAGAGAGTGCAGAGAGCCGAGACCGGACAGATTGTCACTGGCGGGCAATGTCCGGATTCCACGGGTTCACCATCCGGGTGCTGAACGCTGTCACACATGGCCGAGCTGGTGGGGCGCCGGGCCTGGGCCTGTGCAAAGCTCGACATTCACGAACGGTGGTGATGCTGAGTGATCACGAGACTCGATGACATGCCCTCGGGAGTCATTGGATTTGAGGCTGCCGGCAAACTCCGGGCCGAGGATTATCGCGACATCGTGTTACCCGCCCTTGAAGAGGCCGCTGCGAGCGGCGAGGTCCGATTCGTTATTGTGATGATCGACTTCGACGGAATGACTGGTGGGGCCATGTGGCAGGATCTCAAATTGGGCTTTGAGCACTTTCGCGCCTGGAAGCGGATTGCATTGGTGACCGACATCGAGTGGATGCAACATCTGACTGATCTCTTTGGCTGGATGACTCCCGGCGAAACGAAGACCTTCCCGATCGCAAAACGGGCCGCGGCTATCGCGTGGGTCGCCGACTGAACCTCTGGTTGGGCCAAAAGCCTCCAGTGTTCTCGGCTGCCCGGCCGGCGGAGCCCAGTGATCGGATCGGCACCCGTTGCAGATCCCAAGAGACCCTCTAGCATTGTCGGCCGTGGCCGAGACCTGTGCATGCTGCTCAAGATCGGTGGAGTGGTGGGTCAGATTGCGGTCGCATCCCGATCTGCCGATCTGCCACGACTGCCTTGCCGGTCTCAATGGACAGCGGGACGGCCAACTGCAACTCGTGTCAGGCACCTGGCTGGTCTCGGGGTTCGAGCCGATATTGAAGGTTGCCGACGTCGTCCGCTCAGCGAGCTGGTTTGAGCGTGCAGGGTTCGAGGTGTCGTTCCACAACGATGCCTACGCCTTTGCTCACCGTGATCGAGACCTAACGATCCACCTTGCCCAAGTTGAGGGGAATGAAGTCGCAGGTAAAAGTGCTCTCTACATCCATTGCAACGATGCCGACACAGTCGCTGAGGAGTGGAGAAGAGCAGGGATCGATGTCATCGGCCCAAAGGACGAGGACTACGGCAAACGTGAGGGATCAAGTGCTGACCCTGATGGAAATCTCATCAGATTTGGTTCACCCGTGCGGTCCACGTGACCGTCCGGGTCGATAGATAGTGGTGGCACTGTTGCCGAGCTCACAGCCGGCAACGTCTCCGATCCGCTCTCGAGAAGGGATCATGTCGCTGGGTCGGGTCGGCACGGGGTGCTCGCGGAGGACCTCGACGATTAGCGACCCGTTGTTTCCGAGCGCCGGCGGGCGGACATACCCGGCACTTTGACTCTTCGCGGTAGCCGTCTCAAGGTTGTCGACGAGGACGCCGACATGGTCCATTCGCTTGAGCGCCATGAAGCTGAGAGTGGTCATGACTGCGCCGCCACCTGACCGAACGAACAACGCCCTGCCTCTGTCCCATTCCCAACGTGTGCGCCCGCTACGTCAGTCCACGGACGCAGCCTTGCCCAGGTTCCGAAAGATCTCCCTGTCTGCTTCCAGTCCATTCCTGATGGCTGCGATGGCTTCAGCTCGAGCGAGCATCTTGGTGGTTGCATGAGCGCGCTGGTCAAGGGTACTGAGGTGCTCGGCAACCGAGGTTGCGGTCTGCGTGAGGTCGGTATCCTCTACGACTCGGTCCAAGAATCCTGCTGCAACACCATCGGTAGGTGTGTAGGACTCGGCGAGTATGACTGCCCGATTGAAGTGTGCCGGCGCAAGGCGCTGGCGACAGATTTCGATCGCTGCCCGAGGCATCGTGAGGCCAATGGCCACTTCGTTGGCAACTAGGCGGTACGGGCCCTCCACGCCAATGCGGTAATCGGCCGACATGAGAATGAAGCTCCCCATGGCTATCGCATGGCCGTTACACGCGATGACCACCGGAAACGGATGGTCCAGTAGTCGAAGCGCCAAGAGGAACCCTTCCTCGAGCATCTGCGCGGCATCAGGACCACCGCCAGTCAGTATTTTGAGATCGAAGCCACCCGAGAAGATCCCGGGCCGCCCGGTCAGGATGACGGTCGCCTTGTCGTTCAGGGCCCGATCAAGCGCCTCGTTCACCGCTGACAGCATTGTCAACGAGAGTGCGTTGGCCTTACCGTCGTCCAAAGCGATCGTCGCGATCCCGTCGGCGAGTTGATAGGAAACTGGAAGGGCCATTCGGCCATTCTTCTCTAGTCACCGCGGTGTGTGCAGGACTGCGTTGCAGCTGCACTTCTAGGAGCTACGTCGCTAGATCGGAGTATGGAATGCCCGAATTCTGGAACGTCTTACGGCACGAACACCGAGGTCAGAGGGTTCTCAGCTAGGCGAGCTGAGGACCGCATCACCTAAGCGCAGCCCGCCCGGCATTCAGGAGATGCCTCCACTGCATCAGGGCGAAGGGTGTCACCCTGAGCGACACGAGTAAGGAGCCCCTTGTTGGCCAAATGCTCGGGACCTCGTAGACGCCTGATTCAGCGACCCGCTGCGGTGCAGATGCAGACCCGGATCTGCGAGAACCGTGAAGGACGGCGCTCCAGACGTTCGACGACAGACCCGCCGGCACCCACAGCTGCAGCGATCCGCTCGTCGGCCACTTCGGGTGCGAGCCACAGGTCGAAGTGCCAGCGCTGACGAGGCGTCTCGTGGTCATCCGTGCCCTGGAACCAGATGGCTGGGACCCGACCGCTGGGGTCGAAGATCGAGTCATGGACCTTGTTGTCCGGACTACCCGTGAGGAGAACCGACCAGAACGAGCCAATCCTGTCCTCGTGTACGGTATCCAGCCCGACCTCAAGCTGGGTTACGGCTGCCGGATCGGGCCTCAGCCCTTTCGCCTGGGCGATCGCGCTGATCTTCCTGGCTGAGTCGACGTCCGTCTGCGTTACCCAACGACCGTCCTCATTATGGGTACACAGCGAGAGATCAACAACGCCGTAGGCCAATTTCAATTCGAGGTGCCGGCCATCTGGCCCGACAGCTTCAGCCACTGCGACAGCGAAGTCCGCTGCCTCTCCAAGGTTCGGGATCAGGTAACGGGCTTGCAGGGGTTGGGACAACTTTCGCCAGTCGGCGAGGCCCGCGTCGAGAATCTGCTGATTGGTGAGTCGCTCCACGACTCTGATTCTGCCTCCAACCCAAGCAGTGAAACTGACGGGCCTGGTATCGGAGGCGACCGTCCCGGTCCAAATGCGCCGCTCCAGCGAATGGATCGTCACCAATCTCAACCGGACAGGTGTACCGGGGTCGGGGTTCAGGAGCTACGAGGGTGAGGTTGTGGCGATGACAAATCCCTGCGACGTAGTTTCGTGTTCCAGTTCGGCTCCCCGGAGACAGGTGGTGTAGATCGTGAACCCTCTGCCTTCCAGGCAACCGACGACCTCTTGCACGCTGTGTCTGTAGCTGGTGAGCGGCAGGTGCGTGCCGAAGGCATTCTCTCGGTGTATTGGCTCACCCTCCGTCTGAAATGCGATGAGCAGATAGCCACCCGGCATCAAGACCCTCGCCAGTTCGCCGAACGTCTCGCCGAGTCGATGCAGAGGTGTATAGATAATCGAGTACCAGCAGACGGCACCAGCGAGCACTCCTGTCTCGATGGGAAGCGCATCGAGTTGCCCCTCTTCGAACTGGATGTGTGGGTGCGCGGTGCTGGCGATGGTGACCATTGCTTGGGACACGTCCACGCCAACAACATCGAGGCCATGATCCGCCATGAATGCTGCCGCTCGGCCTGGTCCGCAACCGACATCGGCAACGCGACTTACGGTTTGCCTCTTGACCAGATCGGTGAAGGCGACGATCAGCGACAGGTCAATGGGGGACTCAGTCGCCGGGCTGAGCTCAGTGCCTACGGAGTCAACATACGTTTGCGCGGCCGTGTCGTAAACATCTCGGGCGGTTGCCACGTGGTCGTCACCAGACACGCCTCCAGGCTAGGTGACCTCCAGCCTGGTACCTACTGCGAACGGACCGTTGCCCTGTCCCGTGAGTCCCACCGGGACAACTGCCTGCCATCCCGGTCATGTGGACTGGGCATTGGCGAGGGCTGAAAGTGGGACTGCTCCACTCGGTGCGCTTAGATTCACCGACTCTCCCCATCGCGAAAACGTGATCCGTTCCGTTCCGGAGTGCTTGCCATTGTGACCCGAGGCCTGCACGGCGACTAGGAGTGGGCTCCCGCTCGTGGCAACGTACAACGTCTCGCGGCCACCCGGGATCTTCCCAGAGATCCCGACGACCGACTTCCCATCCACCTTCTTCTGTCCACTCATGGACAACGGTCCAGTAGGAGCGAACTCTTTGAGGACCGCCGGCAGGGTTACACCTGCTGAGACAGTTGAATAACCCTGATCAGTGGGCTGAAATGAGATCCACTTTTCGGCCAGCGCCAAACCGAGGCTCTTCGGGAATCCGAAGAATCCGACGACCGCCTGCTTGTTGCCGCTGATGTAGGCGACGTTGTCGAGGAGTATGACTGATGCCCTCTCAGTCTTGCCGATGGTTATCGATTGCTGGCCCGAGTGGGAGGTCGAGTCCTGCACGAAAGCAGTGGAGATCTTGCCGGAGGTGAAGACGGCCACATCGTGAACCGAACCTTCCTGCGTAGATGCCGCCACAGCCTCAGTCAGAACCTGACTCGCCGTCTGACCGTGAAACGGGGATGTTGCCGCGCTCGCGTTTGCAGTTCCGGCTAAGGCACCCGCCAGACTTCCCAAGGAGGCCGCAGCGACCGAGATCCATCTCCATGTCCGAGCCTGTCGAGTCTGACTAACCACGTTTTCGTCTCCTTCGACTAGGCAGCAGAGATCGTCATGGCCTTATCGGCAGAACACCCAGCAATATTGAGCCTGAGAAACGCCGAGAACTGCCGGTTCTGCTGGGCGTATCGGGTGAACACTGGATCCTGAGCAATCCTGCCGTGTTGCTGGTAAGCAGATACGGCCTCCTCACGGAAGAAGGGGGTGTCCCTCGGCGAAGGAGTCATCATGTCAGAGCACCCCAATGTTCAAAAAGTCCGCGATGCCTATGCAGCGTTCGCCAATCTTGATCTAGCTAGCGCACTCGAGAACCTCGCACCAAAGGCAGTGTTCCACTTCAACGGCTCGGGTCCTCTCAGCGGGGACCACACCGGCCTTGAGGACATCACGGCGGCACTGGTCGGGACGTTTGAGGTCACAGGAGGAACGCAAAAGCTCGACATCTCAGACGTGTTTGCCGACGACCTTCACGCCGTGGTCACTATTCGTGAGACAGCAAGCAGGCCTGACGGTGCAACCCTGGACGTTCATGAGGTGCACCTCCTCGCATTCGATGGTGAAGGTCGCATCACCGATCTCTGGGACCTCCCCGACGACCCGGAGACGCATGACCGGTTCTTTGACGGGGCCTAAGACCCAAAGAAGTCATTCGGGAACAAGATTGCTCTGCAGAGCCAACTGAGGCCCGGACCGCTACGACGCGCTGGCTGAGCCCTACGATGGCGCCATGCAAGCACTCATGTACGGGGTACAGCCGGAGGTGCAGCCCATCGGCGAAACGGACAATCGCCTGTTGCGGATGCTCGCCCAGACGCCGACGCGGCTCATCGATATCGACGAGCCCAGCTTTCTCCGCCCGGACTGGGTGGTGACCAGGCCGAGACTGGTGGGGATCTGCGGGTCAGAGTCCAAGGCGGTCTTCCTCGACTACGCCAGCCTGGTAGACCCGGCCAACGCATCAGGCATGCTGCAGAACCCAATGAAGGGCTTTGTGTCGTTCCCCCACGTCATGGGCCACGAGGTCATCGCCGAGGTGGTGGCTGTCGGCCCGGAGGCGGAGGGGCTCGAACCGGGGGACCGGGTCGCCCTCAACCCATGGCTCACGTGCGTGACGCGAGGAGTGTCGCCGGTGTGCCCGGCCTGCCAGTCGGGCGACCTGAGCCAATGCCACTCGTTTGGGAAGGGCTCATTCGCTCCAGGGATCCACATTGGCATGTGCGCCGGCGTCACTGGGGGGTTCGCCGACCTCATGCCGGCGCACGACTCGATGCTCTTCAAGGTGCCGGACAGCCTGAGCGATGAGCAGGTTGTTACCGCAGACCCGTTCGCGGTTTCTCTCCACGCTGTCACCCGCCATCCACCGCAACCAGGGAGCAAGGTGGTCGTCTACGGTGCAGGCGCACTCGGCCAGTGCGCCGTGGCAATCCTGCGGGAGTTGCACCCTACGGTCGAGGTGATGGTGGTCGCCCGGTTCGATGCGCAACGTCGGCTGGCCGAAGCCTTCGGCGCCTCGACCGTCCCCCACGAACCGCGGCTCGAGCTCATCGAGCAGATTGCTGACTGGTCGGGGGGCGTCCTGCAACCCGCAGACGGGCTTCCCATGGCCTTCCCGGGCGGTATCGACGTTGTCTACGACACGATCGGGGCAGCCGAGACGTTGGAGGTCGGCTGCCGTGTGCTTCGCGCCCGGGGCACCCTTGTGAAGCTGGGCATGCACGGTGCCGCCAAATGGGATGACACGCCTGTGTACTCCAAGGAGATCATCTATACAGGTTCGAACGCCTTCGGGATCGAGGAGGTCGAGGGGGTGCGTCAGCACGGCATTGCGCACTTCCTGGACATGGTGGGATCTGGACGGATCGACCTGACACCGATGCTCACCCACTCGTTTCGCCTCGACGAGTGGCGCGACGCCTTCACCGTGCTGGCCGAGCAGGAGACGTCGGGAGCCATCAAGGTCACGATCGACAGCCGATAGGGCGCATAGCTCGGGCGGTGCAAATCGGTTGTGGGCCGGCCGCGCGACACTTTGAGCATGGAACGCTTCCACGACAAGATCGCGATCGTGACGGGTGCAGGCTCGGGAATCGGTCGCGCCACCGCCCGCCGCCTCGCGGCTGAAGGTGCCGCAGTGACCATCGCCGATATCGACGAAGCCGGCGCCGAAGGAACCGTCGATCTGATCCACACCGATGGAGGCACCGCCCGCGCTCAGGCCACCGACGTCGCCGATCCAGACTCAGTTGAACGTATGGTCGCCGATACCCTCACGGCGTATGGCGCACTCGACGTGCTCCATAACAATGCAGCTGCAATCAAGCTCAACCTCACCGACCAAGACGTCGTCACTATGCCGCTCGAGACCTGGGACACCGTGTTGCGCGTGAACCTTGACGGCGTCATGCTGGGCTGCCGCTTCGCTATCCCGGCCATGATCGAGCGCGGCGGTGGCGCGATCGTCAATACCGCGTCGGTCGCCGCGACCTACGGCAGCAACTCCCTCGCCGCGTACGGCACCAGCAAGGCCGGAGTCGTCGCCCTTACTCGCTACGTGGCAACCTCATACGCCGACCGCAACATTCGTGTGAATGCAGTCGCGCCCGGTGTCGTTGTAGATAGGGATCTCCAGGAAGCGCTCGGGGGTCCACTCGGCGACACCCTTGCACCGATCACCTCGGGTCACCTCGTCGGTCGGCCCGGCTATCCTGAAGAGATAGCCACGGCTGTCGCCTACCTACTGTCCGACGAGGCCGCATTCGTCACTGGTCAGACGTTCACGATAGATGGTGGATACACCGCGCACCGCTGAACCGGCAGCCCTGATCGAGGTCGGGCTGTGGCCCTTGGCTGGTTGAGCAGGACTACGACCAGGTCCCACTCCCATGGCACACCTCCACGTCGCTGCAGTGGTCTCTGAGGCTAAGGAACCGCAAGTACCTCGTCGAGGTGTGCAAGGACCTGAGGCCATGAGTCAGCATGACGTTGAGCCGCCGCTTCGTTCGTAAAGCCACTGTGATGCAGTCGAAGAATGGTCCCGCCTGAGGTCGGCGCTAGTTCGATTCGGACCACCGTTTCCGCCCCCTCAGTTCCACCTTCGCCGGTGACCCAGGTTTGCTCGATGAGCCGGTTGGGTTCCAAGGCGAGAAAGCGTCCGTAGTGTGGATGCCGGTGTCCCTCGTGCACCACGTCGAACCAGTAGGGCTCGCCCTCGAAAGGGCGCATTCGAATTGCACCCGGCGAAGCGAACCAAGTACCAAACTCCTCGGTCCAAGCGTGGAAGATATGGGCCGGTGTCGTCGGCATCTTCTTTTCCAACGTGAACGAAATGTCGGTCACGCCCCGAACGTTACATCGGGCGTCTGTTTACAGAAGAGAGGCGGGCTGACCGAGTTGCCCTCCAACCGTCTCATCCCCAAGGTCCGGACGCCCTCAAGATCGTGTCTGGCCGTGATCGTGTGCTCGGTAGGGCACCTGCTCTCGCTGCTGGCGCATCCGCCCTCCAACCGCATCTCGTGGATCGATCAAAGGCGGTAGGGGCCCCTAAGCCTCTTGGTGAGGTTCAAGAGCATTGGATCAGTCCGAAGGGTAAAGTCGATTCTGGTACTTCGCTCGGGGGGAGGAAGGGCCGTGGGGATAGCGGATCCCGGGTTGGTGGCGGCGTCTAGGCAAAGAACCAGGGGAGGGCTCAATAGGCCCACCTGGTATGGGGCGATGACTGCCGGTATGGCAGCCTTGTACCTCGGATTGGTTGTCCTGGGATTTTGGTTTATTCACCGGTACGCGGTGAACGCGCTCTATAACGACCAGTTCTCTGACGTGGCTGTTCTCCGCCATGGGGCGAACGGCAATCTGACATTCGGGACGCTGTGGGGTCAGCACAACGAAAACCGTGTTCTGTTCCCCAACCTGATCGTTCTTGCACTCGCCAAGACAACCCACTTCGACACCGTGGTTGAGGCGTACCTGAGTGGCGTGATTTGGATCGCCGCGGTGACTCTCATTGTCATTGCCCACAAACGACGAAGCCCCTCAACTCCATGGATCTACTACAGCCCACTCGCTCTGGTTCTAATCGCCGCAGGACCGCTCAGCGATGCACTGTTCGGGGCCCAAATCGGTTGGTTCCTGGCCATCCTCGGGTTGGCGGGTGCGATCTTCTTGCTCGACCGACCCAATGCCTCCCGCTGGGCGCTGATGGGCGCTATTGCATTCGGCGTCCTCGGTAGCTACTCGGCCATCGAGGGTCTGTTCATCTGGCCTGCTGGCCTATTACTTCTCTACCTCCGTCGAAGGACGGTCCGACAGATGGCGGTTTGGAGTGTCTCGGGGCTGGTCACAGGCGTCCTCTACTTTGTCGACTACACCTTCGCCTCGTCCGCCGGCGATCCCGACTACGTCCTCCACCATCCCGGTTCAGCATTGACATTCTTCATCTCGTCGTTCGGAAATGTTCTGAGCACGATCTACCCGCATCCAGGACCCAGATCGGCCAGTCCGGTTGTGTTCCAGCTGGGATTGACCATCGTCGCCGTCACTGCCTGGGCAGTCGTCAGGGGATTTCATCGCAGTGAGCGTGGAGGTGCGGCGATCGGTGTTGTCCTGATTGGATTTGGTGTCATCTTTGTACTCTTCATCACACTGGGTAGGTCGCAGCTTGGACTATCCGCGGCCGGCCGGTACTTGATTTTTGTTCTGCTGCTCTGGACTGGCACGTACTTGGTACTGCTCGACTCAGCGCCCGCCCTGTCTCAGGCTTCCTTGGATAGGAACATGGCTCGTCTTCGCATCGTGGCGGCGGAGCCCCGACCGGCTCCGGTTGGCTTCTGGCGAGCGGCGTCGTTCGCGATCCTGGTCGCTTTGGTTCTCATCCTGATCGCTCAGGACGGAGTCAGCACGGGACAAAGTCTTACCAATGCACGAGGATGGGTCGATCAGCAGAGGCTGGCTGACGCTGTTGCTGCCAATATCGACCAAGCGGATAACAGGGTCGTTGAGCGAACACTGGGTCAATATCCAGTTCCCTACCTTCGGGCGCTTACCGCATTCGCACGCTCGGACCGCCTGAGCTTCTTTGCCGGCGGAGCGGCCAAACAATATGAGCGCGAGGGGATACCTCAGTCTGTTCTTGTCGACTTCGCCCACCCACCCCAGCGCAGCGTTCTCTCTGGCACCGTCTGGCTCGTGGCCGGCGTCAACCTGATCGGTCCAGTCAAATCGGTCTGGTTCACCGGTTCTGGGGGGCCACTGAGCCGATCTGCTATCGGACGGGCCAAGAAGGTTGGCTTCGGATGGGGTTTGCACTGGGATACCGCCTCGGTGCCCAACGGAACCTACGTCCTCCAAGCAACCGCCGCACGAGTGGGCGGAGCGAACGTCGGCAGCGGCCTTGTCACCGTGGAGGTTCGCAATAGCTGACATCGTTGACAGCGACCCCTACCAGCCGTGGCCAAGTAGCGATGGTGTCTCGGTCAGCACCGGCAGAAATCGCCATGCCCTCCCCCTCTGAGGACCGGGTCCTGAGCGATTGCTTCTCATTCCTGAACGGCGTACGTTCGATCTCATCCGATGTGTATTGGGGGGACCATGGGTGGCGTCAAGAAGTTTCTATGTGGCGCGGCTGTACTGGCCGTCGCAGTAGGGGGCCTTGTAGCCATCGCCAACGATGCAGCAGCGGCGGCAGTGCCCAAACCGACCATTGTTGCCGGCTCGGGCAGCGCAGTTCGCTGCAATATCACCGCGGTGGCATCCTTGGCCCCCGTCCCGAAGGACGACTGGGTCCAAGCCCAACACAGCACCGACCCGGACCCGGCTGTTGCCGCATTACCCGACTCCGACTTCTCAGCTCCGGGACCATCCGCGATGAGTCTCAAGGGGAACGGGACCTGTTCCGGCAATGTAACCAACGGATTCGACGCTGCACCGGTTACGAGTGTGAAGTTCACTGTCTCGGTGGATCCATCTCATCCCGGGAGTCCCGGCCCGGCAACGTGTGCGTCACTGCTCGCTGGGAGCAGCACCCGCTACATATCGAACTTCTCGTGGAAAGCCACTGGTGCCACCATCGCCCCGTCGGTGGTCATGGACAGCACTGTCGCTATCTCGAATGGTTCGATGTCGATCGCAGGTGGGACTGTCACCGGTTCGTTCGCGGGGGGATCGGCCTCGACCCAGGGCCCCCTCGACGCCGTCACAGTTGGCGCCTTGGAGCAGGCCCCTCCTAGTTCGTCCAGCCCGACTCCGACCTTCAAGCAGTGCCAACCGACGCTCAAGGTCCAAGACAAGCGGGGGGTGCAGTCGGCAAGTCTGCTGGCCCCGAAGGGGCTGAAGACAATTCGCCTGACCACCGGTTCGGCACTCGCCGCCACGGTGATGCCGCCCACAGATCGGACGGCTTTCGTGGTCGACAACGGCGTTGACGAGGTCACGCCCATCGACCTCAGCACCGGCAAGGCGGGTACGGCCATCCCCGTCGGTCCCAGCCCGGGAGCTATCGCCGTCACCCCAGATGGGGCCACGGCCTACGTGGTCAACTCGGGTGACAATTCTGTCACGCCCATTGACACCTCGACCTTCACGGCGGGCGCACCCATCGCCCTCAGAGCGCAAGGACAGGGCAGCGGCATTGCTATCGCGCCGAACGGCTTGACGGCCTATGTCGCAGACGGGGACGCTGGAGTTGTTCCCATCGATCTGACTGACGACCAGGCGGAGCCACCGATCAATGTGTTGATCCCAGAGGTGATTGCCATCACACCTGATGGCTCGGCAGCCTTTACGAACGTTGGCAGTTGTTGCTACCTCGGGGCGATCGATCTGGCAACCAAGACCCTGTTGGGAGGCATCCAGGTGCGCCCGGTGCCTCAAGGCATTGCATTCACGCCCAACGGTGCTACCGGTTACGTATCGAACACGGCGGAGAATACTGTCACGGTGTTCAACCCGACCACCGAGACCTCGGGCGCAGTCATTCCGGTCGGAACCAATCCCGGGAACATTGCGGTCGCCCCGAACGGCGGCAAAGCGTATGTAATCAATCGCGGCGACAACACGGTCACGCCCATCACGGTGGCGACCGAAACGGCCGGTTCCGTCATCTCAGTCGGGGCCGCACCCACTGGCATTGCCATTTCTCCAGACGGCTCCGAGGTGTATGTGACGAACTATGACGACAACACCGTCACGCCGATCGGCACCTCCACTAACACCCCGGGGATACCCATCGGTGTCGGCTCAGGCCCAGCCGGCATCGCCATCGATTGAGCGTTGATTGCCTCCATTGTGGTTCGGGCGCGGGCATTGTTGCTCCCAAGATCTTGAACGAGCTCCCAGGGCGGTGCCCCCATACCGATTAACCGCTTTCGCAACAGAGGACTTAGGTGGGCCCCACTGCGCATTAGTTCCTCCAGCTGAGCGTGCCGATGAGCGCGGCGTTTATGGTGCTGTCCAGCTGGTTCAATATCCTTGACGAAGGCATTCTAATGCCGAGCTCCAGCCTGCCGTCGATTGACCGAAGTGGATCGATGACATGGATCGCGTCGGTAAGGAAGGCGTCAACAGCGATCTGCCTGGGGGCCCTAAGCCGATCGGCTCCGACCTCTGTCGAGGACGACCACGAACGTATGTTCGACTATCCTGGTTTAGGTGCGGGCAGCAGGCTCAGCGACGATTCTCCATGCCGATCTCGACGCCTTCTACGCGTCGGTCGAGCAACTCCTTGACCCCTCATTGAAGGGCCAACCTATTGCTGTTGGTGGAGGCGTGGTCCTCGCTGCCTCCTACGAGGCCAGAGCCCACGGGGTTCGAGGCGGAATGCCAAGCCGGACGGCGCGACAACTTTGCCCGTCGATCCAATTTGTCGGTGGACACTTCCATGAATACCAGCGGCTCGGTGATGCGGTGATGGCTGTGTTCAGCGACTTCACTCCGCTAGTTGAGCGGATCTCCATCGACGAGGGATTTCTCGATGTCGCCGGAGCCGTCCACCTGTTTGGCTCTCCACGTTGCATCGCTGCCAGCATCCGACAGCGTGTTCGGGATGAAGTTGGCCTGCCCGTGTCCATTGGCGTGGCTCGGACCAAGCACCTGGCCAAGGTGGCATCTCAGGTCGCCAAACCGGATGGGCTTGTCGTGGTCGAACCCAATGACGAACGAGCGTTTCTTGATCCTTTGCCGGTGGGATTGATCTGGGGCGTGGGAAAGGTGACAGAAGACCTCCTTCACAGGGCCGGTATCGATACCATCGGGCAGCTGGCCTCTACAGACACCTCCATCCTCGAGCATCTGGTTGGCAAGGTCCCAGGAGCCAAGTTGGCCGCATTGTCGGCCAACATCGATCCCCGTGCGGTGCGGCCGCCTCGAGGAGCAAAATCGGTGGGCGCCCAGTCGGCGCTCGGCCCCCGGCTACCTTCTCCAATGCTTGTGCGGGAGACGCTTGGCTACTTGGCCGATCGAGTCGCTGCACGCCTCCGTGGTGCTCATCAGGCTGGACGGACCATCACGGTCCGGGTCCGCTTTGCCCACCTCCGATCGGTAAACCGGTCGATCACGTTGCCGACGCCCATCTCCGCCACCTTGACATTGGCCGAAGTGGCAACCCAGCTAGCCGACGGAGCTTTCACCGATCACCCGGGCGAGCACCAAATATCGCTACTCGCAGTCACCGTCTCCAACTTGAGCGATGAGCACTCGCTGCAGCTGGAGTTACCGCTTACCCCCAGTGGGGACCATGCAGAACGCTGCCCAGGCTCCGAGACTGGTGCGGCTCGATGGGGGGCGGATCGGTCGGTCGATGCAATCCGAGAGAAGTTCGGTCGGGCCGCCGTCGGATATGCCGCAACTGTGCTCTCGGATGCCCGCCGGGTCCCAGAGGAGTTTCGCGAACTGGCCGAGCATCAGCTTCCGGACTAGGTCAACGGGGCTATGTCCCCTCAAACCGGCTTGAGGGGCATCCTCAGCTCGTCAGGCGGGTCCCGGCCAGGTTCTCAGCCTCGGTAGCTGAGGGCTGGTATCACTCTGATACCATTACAGAATGGCACTTACCGTCCGCACGGATGCGGAACTCGACCGGGCACTGGACGCACTTGCCGGTGCCGAAGGGATCTCCAAGCAAGAGATCATCCGGCGCGCGGTTCTCGAGCGATACGAGCGTGCCGGTCACGCTGAACGCGTGGAGGGAACCGCTCGCCGCATGCTCGAGCGCTGGGGCGATGTGCTCGAGCGCTTGGGCACTGAATGAGCGGGGTCGAGTTCTTCGACCTGGACGATCTGGTCGGATTGATACGGATGCTTGGCATCGGACCAGTGAGTGACGTCGGTTTGCTCGACTCAGCATTGGCCAGGCCTCGATCAAGCGCGTTCGGTGAGGACGCCTACCCGACTGCCACACTCAAATCCGCAGCACTTCTGCATTCGATCGTGAACAATCACGCTCTTGTTGATGGGAACAAAAGATTGGGCTGGTTGGCCACCGTCGTCTTTCTTGATCTCAATGGCCTATATCCCGACCTATCTGACACTGACGCATTTGAACTGGTCTGGGAGATTGCAAGCACTTCCCTCGACGTTCACGCAATCGCCGTCCGGCTTCAGACAATGGAATGAGCTCAGAATCCCCGAGTGACTAGCCCTCAGGCTCGGAAGGCGCTTCGTGAGTCCTTAGTCAGGGTTTGGCATGTGTCTTGGAGTGCCTGGCGTTCCGAACTGGGTCCACAAGTACCGATGCCCACCGGCACGTTCGTCTAGATGAGCGGCACGACGCCTTCACAGTGCCGGCCGGTCTGAGGGCGTCAAGGGCGCGATCGACAGCCGCTAGACCTAACTGGCATTTCGATCCGGGGAGTCGGGTCAGCGAGCAGAAGGGACTTAGTTGGGTTGGGTCGATCCTCATTAGGGCCTTTCGCCCCTAACGAGAGGGTCCTCCAAGGTCGACACTGGGCTTACAAGCCTTTCGTGAATGCGTCGGGCGCGAGCCTAGGAGACTGACCAATGCAACGGAGACTCTTTGACGTACTGGTGAGCGGTGTCGGTGCCCTCATGGTGGTGGCTTTGGTAGTGGCTGGATCGTTGCTGATGGTTGGCTACAGCTTCGCCAACAACAATGTGCACAACCAGTTGGCCCAGCAACAGATCGTGTTCCCGCCCGCGGCGGCTTTTGCTCATCCAGTGGCGGGATCAGAGATCACCCCATCGATGGTGGGGACAGTCTCGAAGTTTGCTGGTCAGGAGCTGACCACAGGTCAGCAGGCTGAGGTGTACGCCAACGACTTCATCGCTGTGCACCTCCAGGAAATCGGCGGAGGTAAGACCTACGCTCAACTCTCCAGTGCAGCAATGGCGTTGCCCAAGGGCTCAGCGGCCTACACGGCGGCAGAGGCCAAGGTCCAGAGCGTGTTCCAGGGAACGACACTTAGGGGGCTGCTGCTTGAGGCCTACGGCTTCAGCGTATTTGCCGCCATCGCTCTCTGGGCAGCAATTGCCTCGTTCGTACTCGCTGCAATGATGGCGGTACTGGTTGTCCTCGGATTCCTTCACGCCCGGAAGACCGAAGACACCGAAGAGCTGCTTGATCACGCCGCCCCTGCGGACCATCCGGAACTGGTCACCGTCTGACTCAGCTCACTTGGCTCAACAGACTCCGCCCGGCCCCCCTGGGGCCGGGCGGAGTCGCGTGCTCTAAGGATCGGGAGTTCTCGGCTTCCAGCTGAGTGGAAGCTCCTTGGCACTCTTCTCGTGCCCGGGCATCACGACGGCTAGCGGGCTGTAGCGTCGATCCAGTGGACAGTGATCTTTGGGAGATGGCCGCAAGTTGGTGGCAGAGAAACTTCACCGAAGGGGCAGACCCCGAGTACGAGGAGCAGATTCTTCCGCTGGTTGAGCACTATGCCAGCGGGGCCAAGAGAGCGTTGGACATTGGCTGTGGAGAGGGGCAGATAAGCCGCCGGCTAGAGCGCCAGGGAACGAAGGTGGTTGGCCTCGATCTCGCTGCATCGCAGGTTCGGGAGGCGCACCGACGTAGGGGTTCCTCCTGTTACCTCCAGGCCGGCGCCCAGGACCTTCCCTTCTCTAACGCCTCGTTCGATACCGTCGTGTTGTGTTTGGCGATTGAGCACGTGGAGCCGTTTGAATCCGCCATCCGAGAAATTGCCCGAGTGCTGATGCCAGGCGGCAGATTCGTACTGCTTCTAGTGCACCCTCTACTCCAAGCACCAGGCAGCGGCTGGGTCGAGGTAGTCGATTCTGAAGAGCGGTTTTGGCGAGTGGGCTCATACCTTGGGGATGACATCACTACCGAAGAGGTCGGGCCGGGGGTCAGCCTATTGTTCGTGCACCGCCCCGTCAGCAGGTACGTCCATGAAATGGGAAGACATGGATTGCTGATTGATGACATGGTTGAGCCGCCGCCTCCTCTCGCCACGATCGAAGAGACCGGGGGGTACTCGAACGGAGCCACCATCCCACGTCTGCTTCTTCTGTGTGCCCGTCGGTCTCTCTGAGTATCGACAGGGTTCGCAGGAATTCCCTCGGCCGGCTCAATATTGCACGCTGAACTCGAATGGACCACCGGACCAGAAGTATCGCTGTTGTGTCCTATCTATACGATCGGATCCGGCGCCGCCGTACGGACTGTCGATGACTCACAGCCATCGACAGTCAAGCTGCATGCGGGCTATCTCAGCAGCGCTGTTGCAGGCAAGGCCGGATCCCGGGGTTGGGTGGCCGGCGTGACGGACTCCCCGGGTTCAGTCACATTGGCGGGAGTGGAGGTTGCTGCCTTGATATTGGGCCAAATCTCTCGTGCACCTAAATCCCGATTTCTGTGCACTCATGCGGTTGGGTGGTACTTTTGCCCGTGGCGGGGCGTGTTGTGATGTAGCGAGAGGACATAGCCAAATGCCTTCCCCTTCCATCCGATTGCTCGCTGTGGGTCTGCTGGCGGCGGAAATCCACAGGCACGTGTTGGCCACGGTTTGTGTGCCCGGTCTGAGGGGGAGCGTCCATCTCGCCTCCGGAACCGTCTGGAACTTCTAACCGAACGAATGTCTGTGTCAAAGAGTGACGAGGAAGCGATCCGTTGTGCCAAGGAACTGATTGACGCCATGGACGATCTGCGGCGAGTTCTTGAACGTCGCGCAGCCAAACTTCGAAGGTCTCTGGGGATCCGTGCACCGGAAGACGAATATCGCAGCGTTTTCAAGCACATTAACATCACCGAAGACCGCGAAGACCTGAGCGAGGCTCTATTTGAGCTCGAGAGATGTCGACGGGCGTCGCGCGTTGCGTCATTTCGCTCAGCCCTCCAACACGGCATGTCCGTTAGTGAGTTGGCCCAGATCTGGGGCTTCTCACGGCAAATGGCGAGCCGATACGCCAAAGAGGCAAGCGAGGAAATCTAGAACAGCCGTGGGTGTTTCGCACCCCGGCGTGGAATGCGCAGAGCCGGACCTCCAGAACCTTGCCAGTCGCGACGGCTTTGCGAGCCACCGAGTCGGAAATGATGGGGGTAACGACGTGCCAGGATGGCCTGTGCCTGTTCCCCACCTCGACGTCGCTGCTACGGAAGATCTTGGCGAGTATGCGTAGGTGGCGGGAGGGTCCCGTGGAGGCAGTGCCCGGACGAGCTGACGATGCCGTGTTATCCGTCCACAGCCCGGAGAACGTCGCTGTCATCGCCCACAACAAGAAGTCGCTCGGAGAGGGCCTCCCCGAGCTCCGCCGGGCGCTTGCCTCCTACGGTGTCCCCGATCCCACCTGGTACGAGATCTCGAAGAGCAAGGAGGCAACGTCGCTCGCCGAGAAGGTGGTCGCCGACGGCGTGACCCTGCTGATCATCTGGGGTGGAGATGGGACGGTTCAGCGTTGCCTCGATGCGGTTACAGGCCGGGACATCGCTGTCGCCATCGTACCGGCAGGCACAGCGAACCTCTTCGCTGCCAATCTGGGCATCCCAAGTGACGTTGGAACTGCAGTGCGGATCGGAATTTACGGAGACCGGCGGCCGCTCGACGTCGGCGTGCTGAACGGCAAGCGCTTCGCGGTGATGGCTGGCGTTGGTTTCGATGCGCACATGATGCTGATCGCCAATGGCGGTCTGAAGGAGCGGTGGGGTCAGCTCGCCTATGTCTGGGCGGCCATCCGCGCCACTTGAATTGCATCCCAGAAGGTGACCATTGCTGTGGATGGTTCCTATTGGTTCGCCGGTCAGGCCGCCGGAATACTGCTCGGTCAGATGGGTACCCTGACGAGCGGGCTCATCGCCTTCCCCGATGCCATGCCTGACGACGGTCAACTCGAGGTGGCAGTGATCACGGCTGACACATGGACCCACTGGCTGAGAGTTCTCTATCGGCTGGTCTCAGGGCATCCCGAGCGTTCACCGCTGGCCAGGACGACCCGGGGAAGCATCGTTGACATCGCTCTGGACCAGGCGACCCCCTACGAACTCGATGGAAGCCCGAGGAAGGCAAAGAAGAGGCTGAGAGCATCCATCGAGCCGGCCGCCATCACGGTGTGTGTACCTAATGCGGCCGTCGCCAGTTGGCGTCCCGGATGACCGGCCGTCCACGGCGAACCGGAGAACTCACAATAGGTTGCAAAGCGCTGATTCTCGCCAGCAAGACATCGCATCTCCTCGATGAGTATGGAACACACATGAGGCGTTCCGATTGGTCTCCCGGACTACACGATCCGCACATGCCGACACGGGTGATCGACGCCACCCCGTGAGATCAGGCCATTTCGTTAAGCCGATCACCAAAGGGGTCAAACCCGAGTCGTAAATGCGCTCGGAGCTCAGCTGTCGGTCGTGTCAGGAGCGATTAAGTAGATGCGGGACTCGAAGCACCTATTGAACGGCAGAGTGTCCAGTCGTTCGGCGACTTGCTTCTCGTCGGCAGCCATAACCTCGAGAAACACCGTCCGCCGGCCAGGCAACGTGGGCATCAACACTGAAGATCTCATCGCAACCCTGGTCGCTTTGATCCCGGCCAATAGAGAATCTATTTTCGAGTAGCAACCATCCTGGAGCTGACCCGCAACCGAATGTCCGGCAGCTCTTCCCTTCGCCGAAGTTGGATCGGTGAAGGCCTGCCGCCACCGCCATGTGGTGTGACACAGCCGGTCTTGGCCTTGAGTTCGGTGTCGATCTCAGTGAGAGGCAATGGGTCTGATACCGAAACAAGGAAGGTCGGCGTCGCAATCCGGACTTGGACCTTCCCACTGCGCGACAGTTCTGGTCAGCCCGCTGAGGGCGCTACGGCCGCGAGATTCCGATTCAAGACCTCCGTCAACCGAGCCTCCAGTCGCACTTCGTAGACCAGCAGTCCGTCGAGTTCTGCCAATCCGGCGCTTAAAGGCCTCCCCCGAAGTGAGCGCAGTTGATCCTCTGCGTCAGTGCGGCGGGCGTGACATCGGTCAAGCGCGGAAAGTACTTCTGATTCGTGATTCATAGTCCTTCGTTCCTGTCATTGTTGATCATCATGGGGATCGCGGAATCCAGGGACCCTGGTCAATGAGCCCAACACCGTGTCATGGACCGGCGCAGTTACGACGAGTTCCGCGTAGTAGTTGGCGCGATCCCATTGCAAGTAGGACACCCGTACATGCGACCAGTACTGCGACTGGGATATCGGCACGACCGATCATCTCGGTCTCTGTACCACACGTATTTGGTGCTTGAGAGTTCTGCCAGCCGATCGTCGCAGCCAATTAGCTCACGACAACGCGCGCGACACAGAAGAACAAGCTTCGCCGTAGGAGATCCTACACCCAAACCGCCAAATAGCCGCGTCGAGTGGCCCGACTCGAAGTCTTCGCCTTCCCCCAGCGAGGATTGATGTGATCTGATCCACGGCCTCAGCCCGCTCGGGAGATCTGCGACAACCTACCGATGGGTCTTCACCTTTGACCGACAATCGGGGCATTGTTGAAGGGCGAGACACAGTTTCAGGCATCGTCGTGAAGTGAGGCAATCGCACGGGGCATCGCCTATCCGCTTGGCCAGGAAGCAACTCGCCGACAGGCTCGCCTACTGATTGGACTGAATCGGGCCGCGGAGCTGAGAAGGCGCGGTGACCTGTGTGGATATCGCCACCGTTGTAAGTTTCTTGACGCCTGAGGGTTCCACTTGGAGATACATGGTTCCCCCAGGGCCAAGGGGTGCCGTCGACGTAATGACCGTCGTGGAATTCGCGGCCAATGTCCCTCCGATCTGGGTCCCGGCGCCATGCGAGCACATGTTGCCCACCCAGGCCACCGGGCAACGGAAGACCGTGAATGTCGGCGCCTTTCCCGATGGCTTCGATATCGTCACCGAATACGACCGAGCGGACAGTGCAACCGATCCAGTATTGGTGACAGTCGAGGTTTGGTAAGTATTCGTGGTGAAGGTCATGGATGTAACGGACGCCGTGGCACCCCAGGTCCCGACATTTACCGAGGAGGCCCCGCTCACCCTCGCCCCGGCTCCAGCGGCACTTGCGATCGCCGGGAACGCCCCAATGCAAAGCAGCAGAATGGCTACGACTGCAGATGCACTCCTTGCCTGACTGCCACGGCCACTGAAGTGCCGGCGAAACGGATGTAGCAGGTCTGTCACCCGTAAACCAACGGCAAATTCGGCCGCCCACTTTAGGAGGCCATCAAGTTGTGGTGGTCGGATTACCCGCGCTGCACCACAGACGTGAATGGCGGCCCAAGGTCCATTGGAACAGTTCTGGTGCCGCTTAGGTGGAGCGTCGCCGACCTACGCTTCGGGCATCGAATGCTCAGGTCGGTGTTGAGTGGTCGGCATTTTTCAACGATCGGCATATGAGAGCGACGACAGCCGTCGTGGCCAACAGTGTCAATACGGTAATCATGGCATCCTCCATTCCCTGTTGTTGCGGCTCTATTCCTATTGTGAGCGTCCGTGACGATCCCCGGCAGAGGCGAAGGTCACTACGTTCCTGGTGTCGGCGCCGTGGTGTGTCGGAGCGGTATGGATCTCAGCCTGGGAGGCTGAGGCCGTCCCACTGACGATCTCAGCCGGCAAAGTCGACGACTATGTCCTCAGAGCCATAAACCGGCGACCTTGCTGAGATCCCTACCCAACCGCTTCCGTACACTTGTCTCATGAAGACCGAAGATGCACGAGAGGTAGCGGCTGGGAGCTTGCGAGCGCTTAGCCACGCCTTTGCAGCGCACGACCCCGCAGACGATGTGCTCGCGTCGATCGCAGAAACGGCGAACGAACTGAGACACTCGCTCAACGAGACACCGATGCGCGACCGTCTGGCTCTGATGCAGAGCAGGCAGGACGGGTTGATCTTGGGCGGGAACGGATTCGAAGACCGAGCTGTAGGCGGTTACTCGAATCCGACAAGCGTCGAGCTTGAGGTGAGATTCGACGGCGATGATGTGATCGCCGATGTTGAATTGCGGCGGGCATTCGAAGGGGCGCCCGGTCGGGCACATGGAGGGATCGTCGCCGCAGCGTTCGACGACGTCACTGGATTCGTGATCGGCAGACTGCAGGAACCGGCCTTCACGGGTGAGCTGACGGTGCGGTATCTGGCGGCAGTGCCTGTTGATGAAGCCTTGGAGATTCGGGCACGACTTGATGGACGAGAGCGCCGAAAGATTTTTATAAGTGCGGAAATGCGCACCAACGAGGTAGTGGTTGCGACGTGCCGGGCTATCTACATCAGCGTCGATCTGTCGCAGTTTGCGGGCGCGCCCGACCCACGCTGACCCGGTCGCTGACTGAAGAGTGAGAATGATCTGCCAAGGCTACGAAGGAAAGGGTCCCTGCACCTTCTGCATGGGACGCCTACGCTCCAGCTAGCCAATTCGGGCTTCAGGGGAGGTGCGGTGTGGGAACCATTCTGGCGGCAAACGGCGCGGTGTTCGGTGTCGGAATCATTGTCTATCTCGCGATCATTGTCTTCGAGATTGCTGCTCTCTGGAAGGTTTTCGTCAAGGCAGGTCAGCCGGGCTGGGCGGCGATTATTCCGTTCTACAACATTTACATCTTGCTGAAGGTCATTGGACGGCCTGGATGGTGGCTCATCCTCTTTTTCATCCCACTCGTCAACATCATCATTGAAATCTTTGTGTGTATTGACACTGCCAAGTCATTCGGAAAGAGTGGCGGCTTCGCCGTCGGTCTCTTCTTCCTGGGTTTCATCTTTATTCCCATTCTCGGCTTCGGCCCGGCCCCGTACGTAGGACCAGCCGCACTCTCCTGATTGGCCAGTTACGGTGCCGCTCCTAGAGTCACCGATGTGCGCTGACCGGTATGCCGTGGCGACCATTCGGGCGTTACGCCGACGGTCGAAGCGAGGGTGGTTGCCCGGTTCGATGCGCAGCTTGTTATCAGATCCCGGCCAGTCGGCCCGTGGCGCTGTGCCCATAGGTCCAATGTTCACGACCTCCGCATCCAAATGACATGCGCATGGACCGGTGACTCCTGCCCGGACCACACCTTCGCCGTGCGGACAGATCTGCCATCCCGACCCTGGGTTTCAATGTCAGCTATTGAAGCTCGGGACTATGAGCGAATCGAACTGCCAAGGTCGGTCAACATCCATCGTGCGGGTTCCCGGGCAGTTTGAAAACAGGAGGCCACGCTAATCTCAACACCGTTGCCTCTGACCCCACAAGGAGGAGTCATGTCTCTCGATCGTGTGTCCGCAACCCGACGAATCGCAGCTCCGGCCAGCAAGCTGTTCAAGATCGTCACTAGTCCCTCAGGCCAAGTGGCCATCGACGGATCGGGAATGCTCGACGCAGCTCCCGACGATCGACCGTTGACGATGGTTGGCGAAACCTTCGATATGGACATGGACCGTGAACCGTTGGGCGACATTCCGAACCTGAAGAAATATCAAGTCCGAAACACGGTCACTCAGATTATTCCAGACCACCTGATCGAGTGGACGATTGGATTCGGCGACCTTCCTCCATTTGGTCATGTCTATGGCTGGCGCCTCGATCCAGTGAGTGAGACCGAGACAGATGTCTCCAATTATTGCGACTGGTCAAATGCCTCTGAAGAGATGCGTTCCGGCGTGACTTGGCCGGTTGTACCGGTGTCCATGCTTGAGCAGTCGGTCGACAACCTCAATCGGTTGGCTACAGGCACCTAATCTCCGCCCGTCGACACCACGGCCAACAGCCCTACGGCCAAGCGAACTTGGCACCTAGCCGGCCCCGTGGGGCGGATGGCCCACGGGGCCATGGAATCGGGCGCCGTCGGAAGGACGCTACCGATACCAGGCTATCTGCACTGACGTTGCCAGCAGGTGGACCGAGAGGGTTGGCTAAGACGACGTCGCCTCGCCGTGACCACAGTGCAGTGCTCGGGCCCCCGTCACCTTCGCCATTGAACCAAGCGCCATTTGGCCTGCCTCGACGGCGTTGTGGAACCTTTGTGGATTCATGGTTCGTGTCCCCCTCACTAGCTGTCACCAGATCCGCCGGGCCACCCCGGAAGGTATCGGAGTGAAACGTTTGGCGCTCGGCAGGCACGGCTCGTCGATAACGACGCCCACAGCCGGCGATCAAGGGCACACGACGGCAAACGTCGTCTGTTGCCTCGTCCTTGCTCAGTAGCCTAATCATGGCTCCCAAGAGCCGGTCTCGTGGACTTCAATACACTCTTTGGATGAGAAACCACCGGCGAACGCCCATTTACCTTCAGAGGAGTTGACGTGACTGACGCAGTTGCAATGTGGCGAGAGGTAGCTTCCGGCTTTGACCAGCGATTGGCACATGTCGGGGCCGACGATTGGACGGAACCGACATGCTGCCCAGAGTGGACCGTCGCCCGGTTAGTGGAGCATGCCATCGGGTCGCAGCGATTCGTACCGAAGGCACTCGGCGCTAGCGGGAATATCGATCTCGAAGGTGACGATCTAGTGGAGGTCTGGAATGCAGTCCGGGCGGCTGCCGACGAGGTGCTCGGTGCACCGGGAGCAATGGATGAAGTCGTGACCCTCCCATTTGGCGAGATGCCAGCCAGCGCAGGCCTCGGATTCCCGATCGGAGACCTTCTAGTTCACACATGGGACCTCGCCCGGGCCATTGGCGCTGATGATCGCCTTGACGCTGAAGCCTGCGCCGTGACCTACGCGAACCTGGAGCCCATCGACGGAACCATCCGGGCACCGGGCTTCTTCGGTCCGAAGTTGGAGCCGGCTCCCGATGCCGACGCTCAGGACAGGCTCCTTGCGTTCGTCGGCCGACAAGTCTGATCGTCCCTCGCTCCGCGGAGCAGCTACGTCGGGGACGTGGAGCAGGCGGAATTGATTGTGCCATCGCCTGCACCCGACTACGCCTAATCTCCCGCATCCTTCTGAGGTGGCAGTGATTTGGGATCGGCCGATCCCCGCTTCGCACGTCATTGGGGTTATGTCCTCGGACTACCACTGGACTCGTAGTGGATGTGCGCGCGTTGGCCGTCCCGATCAAAGATCATGATTAGTTCGGCGGGCCCGTCGATGGCTGCGGTGGCGTGGGGCGTCATGGTGGTGAACTCGGCTGCCTCCCCCGCTTCGACGACTATTTCGCGATCGCCGAGAAACAAGCAAACCCGACCCAGCGTGACAAATAGCCAGTCGTGACCCGGATGCACCTTCTGTTCCACCGGCCCACGGGTCGGCTCTAGTCGCAACTTGATGGCAATCGTTCTGCCGGTTGAACGGCTCAACACCCAGGTCGTACGGTCGCCCAGCCTGTTCGGAGTGGGGTGGATGACTACGTCCTCGTCATTACGAACGTCAAGGAGTTCGTCGAGGTCGACCTGGAGCGCCGCGGCCAATGGCAGCAAGATGTCGAGACTTATCGTCCGCTTCCCGGTCTCCACCCGACTGATGGTCGATGCGCTGAGATGCGTGCGAGCGGCGAGCTCATCGAGCGATAGTCCAAGCGTGTTCCGAAGGCTCCGCAATCGCGTACGGACGACGTGATCGATCTCGTTTGGGTCAAGCACCGTTCCTCCACAATCTTGCGAATACTGCAAGAGTGTATGCGGTTAATAACACAGACCGTACTCTGCAGGTCATGAGTGACCACCACAGCCCCCAGACCATCGAGCGGTATTGCGATGTAGCAGTCATAGGCGGTTCCGCCGCCGGACTGGCTGCCGCCCTCCAACTGAGCCGAGTACGCCGATCGGTGATCGTCGTCGACTCCGGAGAGCCGCGCAACGCCTCTGCAGCCCACATGCACGGCTACCTCAGTCGTGACGGGTCCCCACCGTCGGAGCTGACCGCGGCCGGCCGTGGGGAGGTCAGAAGCTACGGCGGCGAGGTGCTCTCTGGTCGAGTCAGTGCCGTGAGCCGGACCGATGATGATCATTTTCGAGTCGAGCTTGTCGGCGGTCATTGCATCATCGCCCGCCGAGTGTTGGCCGCCACGGGCCTGGTGGATGTGCTTCCCGAGATTGACGGCCTTGCGGAGGGTTGGGGACGGGACGTGATCCACTGTCCGTTCTGTCACGGCTTCGAGTTCCGGGACCAGAGGATGGTCCAGATCGTCACCCACCCGATGGGGTTGCACACGGCCGTCTTGTTCCGCCACCTGACCAGCAGGTTCACCGTAGTGCTCCACGGCCCGGTTGATGTGCCAGACGCTGAGCTCGACGCTCTCCGAGCCGGCGGCGTGGACATTCGCCACGGACCGGTGCGGCGGATCATGAGAGATGCCAACGGTCACGTTGCCGGCGTCGAGCTATCCGACAACGGATATCTCGAAACCGATGTGGTGGTAGTCGGCACCAGCTTCAGCGTCCGTATCGACCCCTTCGTAGCAATGGGGCTTCAGGCAGTGGAGCACCCCAGCGGACTCGGCAACATCGTCGAGACGGACGCCACCGGCAAAACGATGGTGCCGGGACTCTTTGCCGCCGGCAACGTCACTGATCCCAGTCAGCAGGTATTAGAGGCGGCCGCCCATGGCAGCCGGGTAGGAGCCATGATCAGTTCCCTGCTCGCCGATGATGATCTGCGAGCCTTGGCTCGCCCATCACCGAACGAAGCTGACTGGGATCATCGCTATTCGGGCGAACAGATCTGGAGCGGCAACCCCAACGGGACGCTCGTCAACGAGATCGGCGGCATGACTCCAGGCCGAGCTCTTGATGTCGGCGCCGGCGAAGGAGGTGACGCACTCTGGCTCGCAGAGCAGGGCTGGCGGATCATGGCGAGCGACGTCTCGCAGCGGGCGCTAGACCGAATCGACGCCGAGGCCACGCGGAGGGACATTGCCGTCGAGTGTCACCGTGCAGACGCGAACACGCTCGATGCGTTCGAGACCGAAGCATTTGACCTGGTGACGGCACAGTACGCGTCGATTCCACGCACACCCGACGGGAGCGGTCTGCGCAACATTCTCAACGCAGTGGCACCAGGTGGCACGTTACTCATTGTGGGCCACGATGTAGACGCGATGCGCGCACAGATCGAAGCGCAAGATCATGTCATGCCTTTCGATCCAGATGCCTACGTGCAGATTGAGGACTTCCTTGCCCTGCTTTCTGGCTCACGAGAATGGGACATCGAGGTCAGCGAGAAGCGATCCCGTCCGCGAGGATCGGCCTCTTCTTCACATCACATCGAAGATGTCGTCCTGCGCGCACGGCGCCGAACTAGATGAGGGATCGGGCTCAACGGGGAAGTGTGAAGCTCGGCAGGTCAACATCACGGCACCGCCGAGCCGACGATCGGGGAAACCCTGCAGCTTGCGTTAGCGAATGCCGCTGACCCGACGGATGAAGGCGTCGTAGGCCCGGTCCGGCAACCATCGACGCAGGAAGATGAGGGGCTTGGCCCCGGAGCCCACTGCGTAGCGAGTCTTCGGTTGGCGTGCGGTTGCCGCCTTGGTGACCGTTTTGGCGATGACTTCGGGGGGAGAAGACCGCTTGGCCATGGCCTCGGAGCTGAATGCATCGGCTACTGCTCCGGCCTGGTCCGCGTAGGGACCCTGACCGGACGTTTCGCGGAGGTGGTCGGCGGCGATCCCGGACCACTCGGTCCGGATGCCGCCGGGCTCAATCACCACCACGTCGATTCCGAATGGCTTGGTCTCGATACGAAGGCAGTCGCTGACAGCCTCGAGGGCGAACTTGGTGCCGTGGTACCAGGCGCCGAACGGCGTATAGATCTTCCCGCCCATCGAGCTGATGTTGATGATGGTCCCGGTACCCCGCGCCCGCATGGTGGGTAGTACAAGCTGAATGAGGCGGGCGGCTCCGAACAAATTTACTTCGAACTGGCGGCGGGCCTCCTCGAGCGGCACGTCTTCGACGGCACCGTAGGAGCCGTACCCGGCATTGTTCACCAACACATCGATGCGATCCACCTCGGCCAGGATCTGCTTGACGCCGAACGACGTGGAATCCTCGTCCGTCACGTCCATGGCGAGTGTTTTGATGCCGCTGTCTCGCAGGGTCTGCATCCGGTCGGTCCGGCGAGCAACCCCGTAAACGAGAAATCCGGCTTCATGCAAGCTAAGGGCAGTGGCCTGCCCGATTCCAGAGGATGCCCCGGTGACAAGTGCCACCTTCTGGTGCGTGTTGGTCGTCATGGCATCGTCCTCGCTGTAAGGTGAATGAGAGTTCACTTACCATCATGAACCTCCGTTCATGTTGTTGCAAGTCGCACATACACGTCGCACATGGGAGTGGGCAGGGAGATCACATGCCACAGTCCGGGATTAAGCCGGGGCGGGCCGACGCCATCCGCAACCGAACCAAGATTCTCGACGCGGCAAGGCAGCAGATCACCATGCACGGACCGAATGTCGGCATGGACCAGATCGCCAGTGCTGCCGGCGTCGCCGTCGGGACGCTCTATCGCCACTTTCCGACCAAGAGCGACCTGGTGGCCGCCGTCATCAGCGCCTTCGTCACGGAAGTCGCCGATCGGGCCGAGGCCGCAGTCAGCCACGTCGAGCAAGGTAGTCCGGCATTCTCCGAACTCGCCGGGCTGCTACGCGCCATTGTCCAGGCCGCAGCGAGCAACCATGCGGTGAAGGCCGCAGCGACGGCCCTCAATACTGACGTCGATGACTCCAAGGACGTACAGAGGGCGCACAGCGCAATTCAGTTGCTCATAGCGGGGTCGCAGGCAGATCACGCCGTTCGGGACGACCTCTCCATTGGCGATTTCTACCTGCTGGTGAGCAATGCCCCAGCCGACCAACCGCCGGCGGTACTGCAGCGTTGGGTTGATCTGACGCTCTTTGGGATCACTGGGCCGGGGGTTCCAAGCGAGTAAGCGTGCCGTCGTAGACGAGAAGTGACGATTGAGTGGGGCACCATGCTCATCAGTACGCCCACGCCTGCTGTTACAGGGGCGATCCATCGGATCCGGGGCCTCGGCCGGTTCGGCGGGCAAAACGTTCGCGGTGCCGGCTCACCCTATGCACCGGCCGTAGCAATACGCGCATCGTACTCATCAGCGAGCGAGAGGAGCGCCTTGGAGCCGTCACCGGAGAAACAGGAGCCGTGCATCACCGCCAACGTGGTGGGAGCCAGTGCGGCGAGACTCCGCATCGTGTGTCCCGTATGCGGACTCAGGGAGGAATAGCCGAATAGGTCCTCGGCCAGCGACGCGGGCTCGACGATGTCCTCGGTCGAGATGGCGGGTGGATCACCGAGCTGAGTGAACAGGTCGCCGCAGAAAAGCGTGTTGGTGGTCTCCTCGAACAGCAGTCTCGACTCCCAGCCGTGAGGGACATGGGGCGTATCGATGTGGCGGACACGGTGGTCGCCCAACTCGATGACCTGACCGTCGGCCAGCGGGACAGGAAGGCGATCGGCCAAGTCATTGAGCGACACCATGCAACCAAGAGTCCCGTGAGCCACCGTGGCGTTGGGTGCCACCGCCAACAACTCATTCATCGATCCACATTCGTCCGACTCGACGTGACCGAACGTGATCCAGCGCAATCGCTCCAGAGAGGTCACGGTGGTGATGGCCTCGGACACCAGGGGGAACATGGAACGGGGCCCGGTATGGAAGAGCAGCGGCTCGTCATCATCGATGAGGTACTGATTGAACGTGAAACCCGTTGGCCCGATGTCGGGCACGAATGTCGAGAGGCGGAAGATGCGGTCGGCAACCTCGTCGATGCGAGTGTCCATGGCAGTTCTCCTTGAAAGGCGCTCGAGGATCTGGTTCAGAACGGGACGACAGTGGCCAACATGCCGGTTGCCGGCTCACGCCCAGCCAGTGTGCGGCAGAATTCGACAGCATCGAGGGAATCGTGCTCGGCCCCTGGTGCAGCCGGGTCATCCACATAGGTCCCGCCGATCGGCCCGGTGAGTTCGAGCACGAACGGTTGGCCGTGGCGACGGGCCCATTCTGCGACCACGTCGGCAACGATGCGGCCATCGTGATCGGTACTGAGCTTCAACGGCTGCCCGAGTGCGCGGGCGGCATCGACGCGATGCATCCAGAGATCCCGCAGGTAGATGGTGTCGATGAGGTAGCCGAGCTTCCAGGTCTCGTATACGGGGCCGTCGACGGCCATCCGGGCATGGTTGCGCACCAGACCCGGCGTGCGACTGCGTGCTCGCACCGTCTTTGGTGCGACTGCTTCGAGCCGCGTGACGAGCTGGGCAGGATTGAGATCCGCACGTTCACGCACCTGTACTCCGGAAAGGGCAGCTTCGAGTGGGCCACCGTGCAGTTTGCGGTAAGCGCGGCCTCGGCGGAGTTGATGGATGTTCTCGCGCATCGACGCGCCTGCTTCGCATGCGCCCAACACGTGCTGGTACATCGCTCGGATGTCCCAGCCGGGGCAGGCCGTCGGAGTCGACCACGCGTCTTCGTCCAGAGACCGGAGCATCAGGAGCGTGCAGTCGAGTTCCTTCGATTGCAAACTCATGGCTTCGTGATGAGTAAGCGGCTCGAGCGTTGCCACGTCGATGGTGGTCATGGTCATGATCGGGATCCTTTGGTTCGCTTTGGCTTGGATGGAGGCTTCAAGACCAATCGGTTCGACTGGGAGTGTTCGAGAAGCATCGTGACCGCCTCGTCGAGGAGCCCGGTCCATCGGTCGCCGCCGGGATCATTCGAGATCTGCTGGTCCACCAGCCCGGTAATCAACGCAGTCCACAGGTCGATGTGGCGTTCTTCGGTGATGCCGTGGGAGGCGAGAAGCTCCTGGGTATTTGCCAGCGCCCGGATTGCCGGTGCAAACGACTCTGGCGACGGTTCGAATCCGGGGAGTGTCCGCTGAAAGAGCAGCTGGTAGCGGGCCGGATCGCTGGTACAGAACTCTACGAAACGTCGTGCGTATGCGGTGAGGATCTCGTGAGGCCCGTCACCGGAAACTGGGTCGGCCATCCTGTCGGCAAACTCGGTGGCGGCATGGCCAAACATCGCGTCGTAGATGGAGCTCTTCGAATCGAAGTAGGCGTAGACCGTTGGCGTCGTGATTCCCGCCCGGCGGGCCAAGTCCCGGAGAGACAAGGCCGCAAGTCCTTCCTCGTCCACCAGGGCCCATGCTGCTCGGACAATCGTCTCTCGGGCCGCCCGCCGTCGACCTTCCCTCCAGTCGTCGGGTTCGGGGAGATTAGTCATCGGTCAATATACTTACACAGTGTAAAAAGAAAGGCAACGGTCGTGTAGATCCGGATTTCCGCTAGGTTGCCTCTTCATCGCTCGGGGATCTCAAATGGGATCCAGGAGTAGCCCGGGACCTTTTCCAGACGCCCGCATGCTCGGATGTTCGTGACCCAGGTATTCGGCCCACGGACCCCTTGACGATCGCTATCACCCGTCGTGTTGCTCGGACCGTGGGCCCGGTACTGTTGAATCGAGGAGTAGGTGAAACCTTGTCCTCAGTGCTTCGGAAGCTGAGACCGATCGTGCAACCCGCGGGACTATGGCTTGGCTTCAAGCACCAGATTGAATGGCGTCTCAGTGGCACGCCGGAAGGAGGAGTATCCCGCCTCGGCAAATACCTCGCCGAGGCGGGTCTCGCCTGCCTGCGCCCCAAGCGCCAGTCCAACTTCCTGAGACAGGGATGCCGGCGTACACAGGAATGTGGACGCTGCATAGAACATTCGTCCTACCGGGTTAATATTGTCTTCGACATTGTCATTGGCGAACGGCTCCACAAGCAGCACCGTTCCGTCGGAATTAAGTGATGCGCGGGCGTGCTGGGCGGCTCCTACGGGGTCGCCCATGTCGTGAAGGCAGTCGAAGTAACAGACCAAGTCGAGGTCTTCACCGCCGTGGTCCTTGGCCGTGGCAACCTCGAAACTGACTCTGTCACTGACTCCGGCGTCGGCCGCACGCTCACGGGCCGCCTCGATCGACTCGGAGTGGTAGTCAGATCCCAGAAACGTGGAGTTTGGATAGGCTTCGGCCATAATCACGGTCGATGCTCCGTGACCGCACCCAATATCAGCGACTCGGGCGCCACTCTGCAGTTTGGATTCGGCGCCGTCGAGCGCCGGAATCCACGATGTGACGAGATTGGCTCGATAGCCGGGTCGAAAGAAGCGCTCCGTTCCACCGAAGAGACGTTGATGATGCTCGTGCCATCCCATTCCTTCACCTGTCCGAAAAGCGTCCGTGATCTGTTCTTCGGCCGCCCAACATGCCCCCACTACATCGAAGGCGCCCCCGAGAAATACCGGGCTGTCTTCGTCCGCTAGGGCAAAGGCCTGTTCGTCCTCCAATTCGTACGTATGAGTTGAGGGGTCAAAGGCGATATAGCCTCCGGCCACCTGGTTGTTGAGCCATTCCCGTACGTAACGCTCATGGGTCTTCGTCCGCTCAGCTACCTGAGCAGGCGTGAGTGGGCCCGCCCCAGCCATTGCCTTGTAGAGCCCAAGCTTGTCGCCGATTGCCATTAGGGCGACGGACACAGTGGCCGACATATCCGTCACTGCCTGCCCCATAAACGCCATCAGTTTCTCGTCGTCGATCGCCATCAGAATTCCTCCACGCCTAGGGAACCCCTCAATTTCAAGCTAACGAGTCCGCTCTCGATGTCAAGAGACACAGAGGAACTGACGTGGAAACGCAATATGACTAGTTCATGTGGCGGCTAACACGGACGCAAAAAGGCCGGGCTCGCAGCAGGGCGGCGGAGTCCCTGCCAAGCAGAGAGCCATCGCCGGCTCCATCTTTGAACCGTCCCCTCGCTACTCGGCTATGAGCGAACGTGCTGAGCATCGCCCGGATATGCCGAACGAACCGGACCGCTGCCCCGAGATCTCGCAGTAGGCGTTGGCGTAGTGGTGGACGTAACCACAACAGATCTGAGCAGCCACAGGAACTCGCAGTGCCCCCATCACACCTCGGTTGCCCCTCGTAGATGGGGGTAGTGGGGTCACCCCTTGGTCCGTCCCCCGCCGGGCGTCAGCTCAGTGAACTCCTCAACTGTCTTCTGATCCAGCTACACCCTGGGTGCGACCTTGGCCTCACACCCTGAGGTACAGCCGCCCACCGCTCCTCCGGAGGGGTCCGAGCGGTGGGAAGGCGTCAAAGTGGCTCCGCTTCGGCGGCACCACCGAAGTGTTCAATTTGCCTGCCGGGGATCACTCACGGTGGCGTTCAGGAGCGTCGCAAATCCACTCCAACCGAGATAGGGGAGCAGGAGGGATGCTGCTACCGGGTCCTCCTGGCCGAGGGAGACAATTTCCGCGGCGAGGAGAGCATCGAGCAGCACGATGACCACCAACGAGGAGCGCTTGTTCCTGACGCCGAAAAAAAGTGCTGGCCACACCGCGTTGAGAGATAGTTGTGCCAAGTGAAGTGCTTTGGTCCGCCCTGAAGCGGACCGAAACAGTCGCCAGCCCGAGATCCCCATGGTCACATAGAGCACCGCCCAGACCGGCCCAAATGCCGCCGCCGGGGGTGCCCACGGTGGCTTCCGCAGCCGGGCGTAGGTCTCTTGTGCGTCTCGGGCGCCCAGACCGCCTAGCCCGGCAGCAATTCCGACAGGAATGAGGGAGAAGGTCCAACGTGGAAGGTCCATGCCCTACTTTTACCCGATAGAGGGTTTTCCAGGACACGCAAGGCTCGTCGAAGGTTCCGAATGGAGCGCATGGGGCGAGTGCGTATCCGACCGATTGGTCTCCCCAGCGTTGTGTCCGACCGGGATAGCTGCGTGAATGCTTCCGCATCCGATTGGAGACCTCAGGAAATAGCTGACGGGGCCACTTGACGTGCAGTCGAGGACGGACCGTCTGAGGCCGATCGTAGGAAGCAGGCCGGATATCACAGTCTCTCGCTTTGCTGGTGAGTCAGTGCTCATATCCGGCGTTCCAGGGCGCCCGCTCAGTTCCGGAACGAACCCCGTGAGCGGGCCAGCTCGACTGTTGATTTGTCCAGCAATCCTCCCGTAATTGTCTGGATCCTCCGAAGCGGACGCGGAGTAATGTCTCGGCAGCATTCACCCTTAGCGAGAGATCGGCGGAACGGAATGACGCTCAAGGTAGTAGGTGCCGGAGTAGGACGTACGGGTACCCATTCACTGAAGATCGCCCTCGAACAGTTGTTGGGCGGCCCGTGTCATCACATGATCGAGATCCTCGGAGATCCGACCCAAGCTCCAGGCTGGATCGATGCCATCGAGGGGCGACCCGTTGACTGGGCAACGATGCCGGCGGGCTATGTATCTCTTGTCGACTGGCCCGGCTGTTCATTCTGGCCCGAGCTGTCAGCAGCTAACCCGGACGCACTCGTGCTGCTTTCAGTACGAGATCCGGATTCTTGGTACCGCAGCGCATCGGACACGATATTTCAATCCTTTGACAAGGTCCCGCCGGAGCTGGAGCCATGGATGGCAGCTGTCGTCAAGCTCATGGGCGATCGCTTCAGCAATGCGTTTGACGACCCAACGGCCATGATGGATGCCTATGAGCGGCATAACGAATCCGTTCGGCAACGTGTCCAGGGCGAACGCTTGCTCGAATGGTCCCCGGCCGACGGATGGGATCCCATCTGCGAACGGCTAGGCCTCGATGTGCCGAGCGAGCCATTCCCAGTGACGAATACGACTGACGAATTTCGCGCGATGGTTGGGATGCCAGCGATTTCTTGACGGGTTCGGCGGGCGTGCCCGCCATCTCGGTGCACCTTGGGTGTTCAAATCTCGACTGCACCGATCTACCCGCCAGGCCTGGCCAGGATTTGGCGCTTGCGGTCAGTCAGCGATCAGCAAGCACACCCAGCTGCACTCATCCATTACCCCAGTTTCGCTTGACTGAGCTGATTGGGGCAACGGGATTCCGGCCTGTCACACCGACCCGTTGATTGGGGGAGACGTTGGCTCTTCGTACCCTGTCTGAGTCCGATTCGGCTTGATCAACTCAGTGTGGTGACGATATTGCCGTGCGCATGGCATCCGAAAATAGTTCGCAAGACGATCGGCAGTCAGCTAGGTATTCTTTGATGAATGGCGGAGAACTCAGGGAGCACGTTGCGAGGATTGTCAAAGCGGGCAGCTCAACGTGGCGCCACTACGGAATCCTTCGACAAGTGGCTTCAGTTCCCCGACCGTCGAGGAAGACATCTTACGGTTCGCCGCATCGGCTTCCAGAAATACGAGCTTCTCGAACGAGGCCAAATTGTGGCGATCATGCGGGGTCGATGGAGCGGCCGATGGTCACCCACCTCAATTGAGGTGTGTGGAAAGCACTACGTGGTTCGACGTTCACGTCTCGACAACTTGTCTGGCCCATTTTGGCTTGCCCCATTCGGCCTGCTCGGGTCTCCTCCCGTGGAGGTCTATGACAGAGCCACGGGACTCCAGATCCTCGAAATGGTTGGCAGGCATTGGGATTGGGCAGAGCGCGCCACAGTCGAACTTATGATGGATCAGGGCACGCTCCGGTTCCCAGTCCGGGGAACCAATCAGGGCAACGCCATCATGTCCTGCGTAAATGACTCCGGAGCCGTCTTGCTCGAGATGCGCTTTGCGGCGGTCAACTGGTGGCGTTGGTTCCAGGAAGTCGAAATCCTGATTACATCTCGAGGTCCCGTGGGTGCTGATGTAGCGATCGTGACTGCCATCGCCTCCGTCAACATGAAGACATACTTTCGACGACCAACCACCTCAGCTTGATGAGAGCGACGTCAGATTGAGCCAAATCCTGAGATGGTCTAGCCGCCGCCAATGGCTGACCCTCTACTGGCGCTCGGGGGCAGCCTGAACTTTGGCTGGAATCGCCGTTTATTAGACGGCCATGCGCTTCAGGAACCGTCTTGTGCTCTCGACATGATTGCCATAGTCAAGGGGGCAGCGTCGTAGTAGTGGCCGATTCTGGTTGCTCGGCCCTCAGAGTCAAGCTCAACGAAGTAGCCAACGGTCTCGTCAATGTGCGTACCGGTCGCCGGAAAGGTTCCGAAGGGAGTTTCGAGGGGCCCGGTATGTGTCTCTGCGATATGCAGCTCAAAGGCAGCCTTGCCCTCTTCGGCCACGACAAATGTCGCATCGGCCTTCTGGTCAGGGAATGCAGTTATCAGGGCCTTAAAGCGTTTCAGGACTTGGTCACGTCCTGAGAGCTTCCAGGTCGGGGACCCGTTTGCCTCGTAAGAGCACCCATCTGAGAGCGCCGCTTCGACGGTCTCCCAATCACGTCTGTTCACAGCCTCGATTACCCGCCCCACCCACTCGCCAGCATCGCTCATTGCCGTCACCTCTCCGTAGCGACATCCATCGATCCGTGACCCTATGTCGCTCCCGTCGGGGTCGCACGAGAATGTCAATATCGGTCGGCCTATTGGTTTTGGTGGACCGCGCCACCGAGGTGTAGTTACACGGGTGATCCACGGCCCCTGGCCTGCGGATCACCCTGTTTCCCGGGCGTCGAAGATTGGTTAAAAGCCGGATCTCCAAGGTGCGATGGTGCTCTTAGGTCGATCGGCAGTCCTCTTAGGCCACATACGGAGCGACCGATGATTGAATCACTGGAGCGAGCCGTGGATGGTCACCGCGTAGCCGTCGGGATCGCCGAAGGTGAACGTTCGACCGAAAGGTCCGTCGAATGGATCGACCAGGATCGAGACACCAGCCAGGGCCATTTCGTCGTGCAGGTCCTGCGGATTGTCCGCCTTCAGCCAAATGGCAACGCCCCACCCAAGGTGCTCGACAGCATCGAGATCGACGAGCGGCTCCCGAACAGCAAATGTGATCGGCTCCGTGGCGAAGACCACGGCATGCTCGGGGCTCACTGGAGCACGAACGAGGCCAAGGTGTTCGATATAGAACGCTGCCGAAGCTTCCAGGTCGCGAACCTGGAGAGCGATGAAGTCAGGGCCAAGTGCGGTCATCGTCTGTGTCCCCTTGTCTGTGAGTTGGGTGCAAGTAACCTGTATCAGGTACCCTGAGAAGTATATCAGGCTTCCTGATAATGAGGTAGACGATGAGCGAGGTCACTACGGCCAGGGTGGGTTACCTGATCAAGAGGGCGCAGTCGGTCCTCCACGACGCGATGGTCGATGCACTCGGCCCAACTGGGCTCACGGTGACCCAGTTCGCCGTCCTCACCGCTCTAGAGGAACTGCCCGGGCTTTCGAATGCCGATCTCGCTCGACGGGCATTCGTCACGCCGCAGAGCATGCACGCCGTGTTGCAGGAACTCGAGAGCCGTCGACTCCTGGTGAGACACGCACATCCTCAGCACGGACGCGTCCTCCAGGCAGAATTGACTGCCGGTGGGCGCGCTACCTTGCAAGAGGCGGCAGATGCAGTTGACGCAGTGGAGGAGCAAATGCTCGGAAAGCTCTCCGACCCGGCACGGTCCAGGCTCGCAGAGGCACTCTCGTCATGCGTCGAGGCGCTCACCTAAGCCCCGCCACCTTCCGTCGGTCGCCGTCCCGGTGATTGAGACCAAATTCGTCGCGGGACGGAGTCGACCTGCTTTGGCGCGCAGTCTGAGTCCAGAGGTGAGCGCTCCCCGACAGCTTTCCGGTACGAATGCATGTGCGGGCCGGTTGCGTTCGTTGGGGCACTCGACGATGTCCACAGCTCCAAACTTGGAGGAACCTTGGAACGGATGAAGCCCGACTTCAGACGCTGAGCACGCGTTCTGCTACAGGTCTACTGTGATGAGCGCAACTACTCAGGCCAAGTGGGGCCACTTCTAAAATAAGCAACAAGGGGGAACTTAGTGCGACGGATATTTATGATATTTGTGGCCATGCTCGTTCCGGTGGCCGGACTCACACTGGCATTGGGCGCCGGTATTGCATCGGCAGGAACGGGAAAGATCACCTGCACCACGGTTACCGGCACGGTGTCAGGGAACATCACCATCAGTGGATGTAGCGGTGGCAACACCGGAGGGAGTTCGGTGCCAAAGCCGACCCTGAGTCTAGAAACCGGGGGCATAACCACGTGGGTGTCCGGTTCGACGACCACGTCTGGCGCTCCGACCACGACCGTGATATCGCCGAAGCACTGCCCCGGCTATGTAAAGCCGCCCAAGGGCACGACGCCCGCAGAGCCGAGCGCCTTGTCAGTCACGGCAGCGATAACAGGAGACACTGGCAATGGCATGCTGCTCCCGGCGGTCCAAACAGGTGAGGTGTGCGTCGGAACCGACGACACAATCACTGCGCTGAAGAGCTTCGTGTTCGCGTGGACATCGAGTTCTATCTCGTGCACCACCATCAACGGAAGCCTCTCGTCGAACACCATCGTGGTCAGCGGATGCACCGGTGGCGACACAGGTGGAAGCTCGGTGTCGCTGGCTGCCACCTCCCTGGCGACAGGTGGACCCATCGGCTGGACGTCCGGCGGGAGCACGACGATCAGTGCTCCGACCCTAGTAACCAGTGTGGGCAAGACCTGCCCCGGGTACGTCACGCCGCCGAAGGGTACGTCGCCGGCGGAGCCCACCTTGGAGAAGTTTACGGCCACAGTGACCGGAGATTCCGGGGATGGCCTCAAGTTCCCAGGCAAGGCCAAGGGTTCGGTGTGCGTCGGGACGGACGGCACGATCACGGCCGCTGGCCCGCTGACAGCCAAGTAGGAAACGCCGTCGGTTGGTCCCCCAAGGGACGGAGCCGGGTGGAGTCGCTATACGGGCTCCACCCCTACTCCGCCCCATAGAGGGTGATCACGGTTCTGCGGAGTGACCGGGACTCAGGTCCCGGTCACTCCCAATTACCGGGCCTTCGGCGGCACAGGGGGTCACGCTCACGGGATGCGTCCACACGCCCGGCCGTGCCGTTAGGGGACACCCGATATTCACCCCACAGACATCTAGACGGCCGTGTCACCCGTTCGATGTTGCTCCGTGGACCGGAGAAATCTGAACAGCGTCGCAGTAGAGATTCTCGTCGCAGCTTCGGAGGCTGCTACCTCAGCTTGGGGAGCTGAGGGCACGGGTGAGCCGGCGCTGCCACGCCAGCTAAAGGTCTCTCAATTCCTGAGTCGTTGCACTCAGCTGGCCCGCTGAGACGAGATTCGAATTCTGCTGAATTCACGCTCTGGGCATCGCTGGTCAGCTGATGTGACCGGTCGAACTGTCTGACCGACGGGTCTCCTCAGAATCACAGAGCTGAGCCATCTGCCTCCGTGTGAGCCCCCTCTCCCGTGTGCCGGTCGGCAACGGTCACTAACCGCCGCGGTCCCGGCGCTTTGGGACACAGTGCCTGCCATTCTGCGGCAAGGCGCAAACCAGCGGTAGACATCCAGGTGGGATCAAAATGATGGGCGACCGGGAACTAATCGGTCATGAGCGGGCAAGAGCAGACAATGAGCAGCCGATCGGATGACCAGGGTTTTGACGCCACACTCATTCGGCTCTCGCAGACCCACCCCGAGAGCTTCACAGGCATCTTCGAACGTCATGCCGAGTCCCTTCGGCACTTTCTGGCCAGAAGCGCCCCTCATGCGGCGCTCGATGACCTAGTTTCTGAAACCTTCCTGACGGCCTTTCGGGGTCGCGAGAGCTACGACTTCTCCCATGGTGACGCTCGTCCTTGGCTCTTCGGTATCGCGACCAACGTCACCAGGCACCATTGGAGGTCCCAAGCACGACAGGCTGCTCGAATGGCCAGACTCCGAGTTGACGAATCGGCAGATGAAGTCGAGTCGGAGGTCATCGGCAACGACGAAGTTGAACGCATACAGGCGGCATTGGCCCAGATGGACGAACGCTACCGGGACGTACTGCTGCTCGTGGCCGGGCCCGGTCTGACCTACCAGGAGATGTCCCAAGCACTTGGCATTCCGGTTGGGACCGTCCGTTCCCGAGTATCACGGGGTCGAGGCCAACTGAGGGAACTCCTCGGTCTGAGCGGGCAATACGAAGACAGAGACGAAGCGCTCGGCCACGTCTCGATTGCAGAAGGGCTGATGGAATGACCGTTGAACTCGAGCTCCTCAGCAGCTACATGCACAGCGGACGTGAGACGCCATTTGATCTCGCCACGGAGGCTGAGCATTTTCGGGAACTGCTCGATGCGGAGGTGTCGGGAGGGAATGCGGTTCCACGTGACCGGGTGGGAGGTCGAGCCGTACCGACTCGTCGCCGGTTGGCTGTGCTTGGCGGCACGGGAGGCGCGATAGCCGCAGCCGTGCTCCTGATCGTTCTTCTGGTCCCCACGGCCGGACAGCACCAGCCGGTTGCTGCCGCCGCCGCGCTCCAGAAGATCGCAGCAAATGCAAGGAATCAGTCCGTCCCGCAACTCAGCGACGGTCAGCTGCTCTACACGAGCGAGCAGGTCTCAATGTTCGCACAGGTCAGCCAAGTTGGCTCTACGCCCACACCCGATGCAGAAGCCACCATTGGGGCCACGGTTCACCAATGGACTGACAAGCAGGGCAACTCCTGCATCTCGGTGACCTCAGGCTCCGCCCAGTTTGCCGCTCCCGTGAATGCAGCAGCATGGAAGGCGGCTGGACTACTCGACAGTCCTAGCGCGCAGCCGGAAACAGCTTGTGAGCTAGTAGCTGGTCAGTCGACCTACAACAGCGATCCGGCGGTAGTCATCAACGTGTCGAACTTGACCACCAATCCCTCTGTCCTGGCTGGTGAACTGGCAACGGGGACCACAGGAATACGGGCAGTTGACCAACGGGACTCTGAGATCACCCGGGCCGCGATGCTGTTGATCGGCCCTACCAACGGAGCGACGCCACAGATCACGGCAGCCATATATGGCGCGCTCTCGACCATGCCTGGCCTTAAGGCTCTCGGTCAACTCACTACACATTCAGGTGCCACCGGTTTGGGTTTCGCAGGTGCCTCATTTGAAGGAGAGACAACCCTGATCGTTGACCCGGCGACCGGTGACCTGTTGGAGGCAAGGAATGTGGCCGCTCCCTTACTCTTCCAGGGACTTGGACGGGGGTACCTTGCCCCACCTCCGACCCCAAGCATCGGAACCGAAGGGGGCAGTGACCAAATCACCATCCAGTGGCTCGACCCCGCAGGCCCCGCTGCCCTCGTCGGACCGAGCGCCCTTCCCGCCGGACTGAGTATGTCCCCACGGTGACGACCACGGAGGTCCGAGGTCGCACAGGCTCGCTCGTAACCCGACGCAACCCACGCCAGCGATACCGCCTCTAGTCAAGACATCATCGAAGCCTCGTACGCACCGGACACCCCGAAGTGGCGTCACACGTGCATTACCGTCAGGGGACATCCAATATTCAGCCCACAGACATCTCGACGGCCGCTGCTAGCCCGTTCGATGTTTGCTCCGTGGACCCAGAACCTGGACAGCGTCGTGGAGTATTCCAGTCTCAGCTTCGGAGGCTGAGAACCTCGCCCTGCGCATCAAACTCAACCGTTAAAGGTGAGGACGGAGGCGGGAACCCCAGTCAAACGCATCGCCAGCATCTGGACAGACTGCACTCTTTGCTTTGGAAGTTCATCGCCGACCACGGAAGCAGGAGACCAACCCCCCCCGGAGTGTTCGGACCTCCACCTCTCATTCGAGAACGTGAGGAGACCTTTGGAGGCGCTGCCGAGGCACGCCGTCCACACGGGCGCCGGAGCCGCCCACCGAAGACGGAGAGCGGCTCCGGGGGACAGACGGAGCGGTCGGAGAAAGAAGAAAGGGGCGAGGTGGAAAGGGGCGCAGTGGAGAGAGGAGCGAGGAGGGACTGGTCCAAAAATGTCCGTTGCATTTGGCCAGTTGGTGTGTTTGTATCAATTTCAGAATTGTGGAACGGGCGCTCAGGAGAGCGGAGTGGGCACCGACTAAAAAAGGAGGGTCTGGGCTGATGCCGCAGGCCCAAGACCTGGCTCGCCCCTAGGCGTGCGAGCGGGCTGCGCCTGGCGGCATAGAGGTAGGGCCGGTTGCTTCCGAACCAGCGTTTGGCGTGCTCGGCCACCCGAGCCCCGAACGGAATCGCTATCGGAAACGCCGAACGGCGAGAAGGATCCCGAGTCTCAGTGAACGCGTTTGCGGTCATTTCAGGGCCGAGCAATTGGCTAGGCCTCCTAGGAGAGGAGTTGGCGCAATGAGCACGATCACAACCAAGGACGGCACCGAGCTGTACTACAAGGACTGGGGCGATGGTCCAGTCGTGACCTTTTCCCACGGCTGGCCACTGAGTGCAGACGCCTGGAATGGCCAGATGCTATTTCTCGCTGATCATGGCTATCGAGTGGTTGCCCATGACCGCCGTGGCCACGGCCGGTCGAGCCAGCCGTCAAACCGAAACGACATGAACGGATATGCCGACGACCTTGGAGAAGTCATCGAAGCGCTGGACCTCAGAGACGTCACCCTGGTCGGCCACTCGACCGGTGGCGGGGAAGTAGCCCGCTACATCGGCAGACACGGGACGGGCAGAGTCGCCAAGGCAATGCTCGTCTCCGCGGTTCCGCCGGTCATGGTCCAGAGCACGGCCAACCCTGAAGGTCTGCCGATCAAGGTTTTCGATGACCTGAGGTCGGGCCTGATGAATGATCCGTCGCAGTTCTATAAGGATCTGGCCACGCCGTTTTACGGAGCCAACCATCCCGGTGCGAATGTCTCCCAGGGGATGCTTGATCAGTTTTGGCTGTGGAGCATGCAGTCGGGCCTGAAGAACGCTTACGAGAGCATCAAGGCATTCTCGGAGACCGACTTCACCGAGGACTTGAAGAAGTTCGATGTCCCGACTCTCGTCTTGCACGGCGAAGATGACCAAATCGTTCCGGTGAATGACGCAGCTAGGAAGTCGGCCAAGCTGATCCCGGGAGCACAGGAGAAGTACTACCCGGGCGCACCGCACGGCCTTACTGCCACGCACCAGGACAAGTTCAACGACGACTTGCTCGCATTCTTGCGAAGCTGAGTAGCTGACCAACCCGCTAACCGAGATTCACGATCCAAGGAGTTCTCATGTCCTCCACGGCGCCAGCCTCTTTGCCTCCGTTGACGGTAGTCCTAGTTCACGGCGCATTTGCCGACGCCTCAGGCTGGAATGGTGTGATCCAACGGCTGTCTGCACGGGGCGTGGAGGTGATCGCCCCAGCGAATCCCCTCCGCGGCATCTCCACTGACTCGGCCTATATCGCTAGCGTGTTCCGACAGATTCCCGGTCCCGTTCTAGCTGTTGGACACTCCTATGGAGGAGCAGTGATCACCAATGCTGCAACCAATGCAGAGAACGTAGTTGGCCTCGTCTACGTCGCCGCTTTCGCCCCCAACGAAGGTGAGCGCCTTATCGATGCCGAAGCCACTTCAAAGGACAGTGTCCTGAACTCAGCGTTGGTACCCCTTCAGTATCCGATCGGACAAGGGGAGGAGGCTGCAACGGAATTTGCCATTGACCCCTTCAAGTTTCGTGATGCATTTGCTGCCGACCTGCCTCCTGAGCAAACCGCCGTGATGGCTGCCACACAGCGGCCCGTTGCCGAGTTGGCCTTCTCCGAACCCTCCGGCTTACCCGCTTGGAAGAACCTTCCATCCTGGACTGTGGTCGCGACCGGCGACACGGCAGCGGGAGCTGACGTCATCCGATCGATGGCGGAACGGGCCGGGGCTGCGATCACCGAGGTCAAGGGCTCACACGTGATCATGATGTCGCAGCCACAGGCGGTCAGCGACGTAATCTTCACGGCTATCGCTGCGGTCAGCTAAGGATCAGAACCTCGTATCAATCGGAGGTCCAGCCATGTCGTCCACGCCGGTGACCAAAGTACAGCCCACCGATGCTCTGGCGGGAAAGCTCAAACGTACCGAGGTACAGCACGAGTCTTCGTCCATCGTCGGTCGGGAGATAGTGCAGGTGCTCACCGAGATCCCGTGCGGAGTCGAGTCGGGATGGCATGTGCACCCCGGCGAAGAGGTTGGCTACATCCTCGCCGGCACGGTCAGGATGATGATCCTGGGTCAACCCACACTCATCTTGCACAAAGGCGACGGCTTTCTGATGACACCCGGTCTGGCTCACAACGCTCTGGATGTTGGCCCTGATACGGGCATGATGCTCTCTACCTACATCGTTGAAGCCGGCCAGCCCCTGGCGACCTTCGTTGATGGACCTTCAGGCACGGACGAGGCTTGATCGACGAGAGCTGCAATCGCCTTTCCCATTCGCTCTCCACCTTTCTGCGCCCGGCCTGGTTGGCCTGGACTCATGTACCTACGAGCCTTCAATTGGCCTCATCTGGCATTCAGTTGCATTAGGACCAGCCGGAGGCGAGAAAGGTGAGACCAACTTCGGTGATGTCTGAAGCTCAATGGTGCCCTTCGTCCGGGCGAGCAGTACCGTTGTCGTCCATGGCGAAGGCCCCCGACGAGGAGTTTTCGATTGGCGACCGGGTCCGCTGCCTGGAGTTTCCAGTCAAGGACCTCACCGGAAGCATTATCCGGCGAGGTCGCGTCCTCCATCTGAAGGTCTGGGTTGTTCAGCTCGACCAACAGACCGGCCGGAGTGGAGGTCTGGTCAGGATTAGGAAACTCAAGAAGCTGACGCCGGAGGAAGGGCCCTAGCGGTTCCAGTTCTGACCAGCCTGGCCCTCCCGATCTTGGATGATCACGGCGGACCTCTTGTCTCTGCGTCTGATTCGACCGTCCAACGGGTGTGTCCCAGCTTTGTACGCTGAGGGCATCTTCGGCTCACCGGTGGGCGTAGTTGAGGCATCAGGTAGAGACACAGTGATCGGGAATATTGATAGAAGAGCGCCGGAACCGGAGCGCTACGCTTGGTGATTCGGGCGTGGTGATCGACTGAGTGGAGAACTGATGGTCCTTGTCAACAACGCTGTCTATGCCGACGGAAAGCGGAGTGCAGATCCCGACAGCCTTGATGACACCTATCGGACAGTCAGGGATTCTGGCGGTATGGCGTGGATCGGCCTGTACAGGCCGGACTTCGAAGAGATCCAATCCGTGGCCCGGGAGTTCAACCTCCACGAGCTGGCGGTCGAAGATGCGATTGCCGCTCATCAACGACCAAAGCTTGAGCGCTATGGAACCACTCTGTTCACGGTCTTGCGACCGGCACGATATGTAGACGAGACAGAGGACGTGGAGTTCGGAGAACTCCACGTCTTTACTGGTACCGATTTTGTGGTGACGATCCGCCACGCGGAGACTCCCGATCTAAGCCAGGTCCGAAAGCGACTCGAAGAGACGCCTGAGCTGTTGCGACTGGGTCCCGAGGCGGTGCTGTATGCCATTCTTGACCAGGTAGTGGACGAGTACGGTCCCGTCGTTGCGGGCCTTGAGAACGACATCGACGAGATCGAGGACCAGTTATTCAAAGGCGATCCGAAGGTCTCTCGAAGGATCTATGAGCTATCGCGCGAGGTGATCGAATTCCAGCGCGCCACTCATCCAATTCTCGAGATCCTTTCGGCTTTGGAAGAAGGCTCCGACAAGTATGGGGTCGACTTGGAGCTTCGTCGACGCCTGCGGGATGTCAATGACCACGCCATTCGGATCGCTGAGCGTGGCGATGCCTTTCGAACCCTTCTCCAAAACGCATTGACGGTACAGACCACTCTTGTCAGTCAGCAGCAGAATGAAGAAATGCGGAGTCTCACAGAGGCAAGCCTGACTCAGAATGAGGAGGTCAAGAAGATTTCATCTTGGGCGGCAATCTTGTTTGCGCCCACACTTGTCGGAACGGTCTACGGCATGAACTTCAAGCACATGCCTGAACTTAACTGGTTTTACGGTTATCCCGCCGCCTTGGGACTGATGGTCGCTACTTCGACGACTCTCTACTTTGTGTTCAAGAGACGCCACTGGCTCTAGTCGTACCACCGAATTTGGCCAGGTTTGTCGAATGGATTCCTACCGGTCTCCCCTGTAGCGGCCTCCGATAAGTGCCTCACGAACTAGACGGACCTCAGCCATTGAAGCTGAGTTCCTAGTGTCTAAGGCCTCTCGCCGAGTGCCCATATCCCGTGATTGGGGTGCGCCAGCCGTCGTTGAGTCCTCCTTGAGCCGAGCTCCACGAGCCCGAGGTCGAGTAGTTGCTGGATCAGGGGCCTCCTGGCTGGTCATCTCCACTGAGTCTGGCAATCAGATCCAGCATGGCGTCAAGGGCGACTTCCAACGGCTTGGTATCGCGTTGGATCTGCGTGAGGAGCAAGCCGCCCTGTAGCGCGGCGAGCAACGCGAGTGCGATCGCATCAGGGTCAGTGTCTTGGGCCAGACGACCGCTCTCGTACATCGCTCGAATGCCCAATCGGATTTCGATCTCCCAGCACTTCATTCCTTCAGCGATCCGGATCCTGGCCTCCGGCTCGGTCTCAGCGAGTTCGCTGCCGAGGGAGCCGATCGGGCAGCCGCCGTGACTGCCAATTGAGCGTTGGTAGGCGACGAGCGAATCGCGCCAGGCGCGTAAGCCCGCCAACGTGCTCAGATCAGCTTGAGCCTGGTTGGCGAGTATGGCGTCAGCCTGGTACTCAATGACCGCCCTGACCAGCGCCGGCTTGTCATCGAAATAGTGATAGAGCTGCGAACTGCTCACACCCGCTGCTGCGCGAACGTCCTCGATCGTCGTATGCGCGACGCCCTTCTCGAAGATCAGCTCAGCGGCTGCCTCGACGATTCGTTGACGCGTCTCTTGCCCTTTGCGTGTGAGGGGACGAGACACAGGTGTGGCGGCGGTGCTCACGAGCCCCAGGCTAGCGAAAAAATGGATCGTACGGTCCATTCTCTGTTAGAGTGGATTGTGCGTTCCATTATTCCAGTTGCCCGATACGAACGGAGATCACCGACATGACGCTTCACGGGAAGACCGCCCTCATCACCGGAGGTACTTCAGGAATCGGGCGCTCGGTCGCACAGCGCCTCGCGGGAGAAGGGGCCGAGGTGATCATCACCGGCCGTGACGAGCCTCGAGCGAAGGAGGTCATCGCAGCAATCGAGACTGCTGGTGGCAAGGCACGATTCATTGCCGCTGATCTCGGAAACTTCGACGATGTGAAGGTCCTGGCCGAGGCCGCACGAGACGTCGACGTGCTCGTCAACAATGCTGGGGTCGCTCCCGGTGGACCGACGGAGCAGACCACCGAGGAAGCATTCGACCTTGCCTTCGACGTGAACGTCAAAGCGACCTTCTTTCTCACGGCTGCCATCGCACCGCGGATGGCTGCCAAGGGCGGTGGCGCAATCATCAACATCTCGACCATGGCCGCGACCATTGGCATGAACGGCCTCGCCGCTTACGGCGCCTCGAAGGCTGCCGTCGAATCGCTCACAAAGTCGTGGACCGCTGAGTACGCCGCTCAGGGTGTCCGAGTCAATACGGTCGCTCCCGGTCCGACACGCACCCCTGCCGCCGCCGCCATGGGCGAGATGTTCGACGTCATTGCGTCGAGCACGCCGGCCGGGCACGGGGCGACCCCGGACGAGATTGCCGCCGCCGTGAGCTTTCTCGCTTCCGATGACGCGAGTTTCATCTACGGGGCTATCCTGCCCGCCGACGGCGGACGCGTGGCTGTCTGAAGCCGAACAACCAGCACCATCGCCGCACCCTGGCGCTCTTTGGCCCGACCCGATCAGATCCGCGAGATGGGGTACGTCCCGTGAGCGAAGCTCGCTGAACCCAATGGCTTCAATGCTCGCACCCAGGGACACCGCTATGGCCACGACCACTATGGACTCCCGACGTTCCTGTCTTTGTCAGATCGATCTGGCATCAGTTGCTGTAGATCCGGTCCGGACGGATGAGCACGGCGGCCCTGCGTTCTTCGGCCATGACTCGGTCATACTCGTCCCAGTCGTCGTGGTCACCCCCGGCGGCTTTGAAGATCGATTGACGGAGCAGCCGTAGACCTTCGGCATCAAGCCATGGTTGGGGATCATCGGGCCCAGCGAGCTCCGCATGTCCCTCGACGGCCGCCCACTGCCAGCCGTTGCGGAAGGTTGCCGTGATCTGGGGACGGGCGCGGAGGTTGGCCAGTTTGATCCGGCCGGCGGTGACCAGTCCCAGGACGGTCTCGCCCGTGACGGGGTGAGGCAGCACTCCCGCATTGACGAGGGAGGATTGGATCGCGCCAGTGGACCGCAACGTCGAGATCACCACCAGTCCGCGGTCAGGGATGGCGAGGGCCGCCGCTTCCTCCAGCGTCGTCATCGAATCTCCTCGACGTCCAGGTACGCTGCGGCGGGATGAGGCCACCCACCGCTCTCGAATTCGGCGACACGAGTGATCGAGACATCTCCCACCTTCCAACTATTAGTCGAACCCATCAGTTCCTCCTAGTTGTGTGGTGCAGATAGCGAGGGCCATGAGGGCGCTCTTTGGGTACGAGGGTATTGCCAGCGCTGGCCGACCGGCTGAAGAGGTTCGGGACCTGTCACCGGTATGGGACCCTCAGTTTCGCACGCTGCCGCCCATCGCTCCTCTGGAGGGGTCCGAGCGGTGGGAAGGCGTCAAAGTGGCACCGCTTCGGCGACACGACCGAAGTCAGGTTGCCTGCCGGGGATCACTCAGCGAGGCCAGCTGAGGGCGGCGGCGTCATGTGCTTGGCGGTCAGGACCGATATTCGGGATTTGGGAAGTCGAAGCGTGATCCAGCGTCCCATTCTTTGCGTTGATTCCCGTATGCAGGAAATCCGCGAGCGGTCTTGAGCATGCCAGCGAGGTGGAGCAGATTCCACGTCATGAATGTGGTGTTGCGGTTTGTGAACTCGTTTTCCACTCCCACCCGACTGCCATCCTCAAGCTTGTCGCCGTAGCTGGGACCGGGACCGGCCTCGCCGATCCATCCGGCGTCGGCCTGGGGTGGGATTGAGTATCCGATGTGCTGCAAGCTGTAGAGAACATTCGAAGCGCAGTGTTTGATGCCATCCTCGTTTCCCGTAATCAGGCATCCGCCGACCTTGCCGTAGTAGAGCCATTGCCCCTTGTCGTTGAGCTCACCGGAATGGGCATAGAGCCGCTCGATCACCTTCTTGGTCTCGCTGCTGTTGTCGCCGAGCCAAATCGGACCGCCGATGACGAGGATGTCTGCAGACATCACTCGAGCGAAAAGATCAGGCCACTCGTCCTTCTCCCATCCGTGTTCACGCATGTCCGAATACACGCCAGTGGCAATCTCGTGATCGACGGATCGAAATTGGTCAACCCTCACCCCCTGCTTTGCCATGATTGAGGCGCTTATGTCGATTAAGCGTTGCGTGTGGCTTGGTTCCGGCGACCGAGTCAGCGTCGTATTGATGAACAGAGTTGAGAGTCTTGAGAAGTCCGGGCGTGCTTCGGTGTCCACGGGATGTAGTCCTCCAATCATCTTCGGCGTTACGGAGTATTGCCGGTCGAGGGACGGACGTGCATGAGTTGTTACTCAGCCGTTGAAGCTGAGGGAAGACTGGTCCTCAGCCATGCCAGCTGAGGACGGTACTCGCCTCAGGTTCGGAGGCTGAGGACACTCGAGCCGTGCGCCACCTCGGCTGAGGCTCGAGGTAGAAAGATGTGAGTCTCCATGCCAAGTGCTGATGGCTTCCGCTCTAGCAACACGCAGTGGTCGGTGGAGGCTCTGCTCGAGCGAGTGATGCTAAGTGAAAAGGCTCTACCAGATCTACTGGCCCTTAGAGCTGGTCCGGATGATCTTCAGGCTGCGGATGTCGATCTCAGTTGTACACGTCCGACCTGCCGGTTATATTGCCGGCACGCTAGAACTGACACAAGGCAGGGCGGAGTGCGATGCATTTAGGTAGGTTGCGGAAATCATCTCCAATTCAGGCGAACTCTGTTGGCTCCGCCAAGGACAGACGGTTGATTGTAAGCCTCCGGCGAGTTGCGATAACAATGTTGCCCAAACGTCGTTTCTGGCTCTCCGCACCTCTCGTAGCAGCGCTGTGCAGCTTCGGTACGCTCGCAGCTGAAACGAGCCCCTCAGCGTCGGCGGCGTCTGTCAGTCCCTCCTCGACGGTTCCTAGCTCATCGAATGGCGAGAGTGGGTCGAGCGTCACGCCGAATGTAGGGACTAGCTCGACGTTGAGAATACCCAGTTCCACTACCATCACCCCTAGCTCCACAGTCCCGCTCAAGACAGTTCCAGACACGCGGGTGTCGGCACCCTCATCTCTCCGCCCCCACGCACTGTCGGCTGCATCGCCTTCACTTTCTTCTGCCTCCGGGCCCGTGATCAATGACCAGAACTGCTCAACGAACACGCTGAGTGCCAACGACGACGGCTCCACCGGACAGGTGAACTTGCCATTTCGCCTCGACTTTTATGGCACCAACTACTCCAGCCTTTGGGTGAACAACAATGGCGACGTCACCTTCACCGGCCCGCTGGGGGTCTTTACGCCCTTCCTGCTGAGCGCTTCAACACCGCCCATCATCGCTCCATTTTTTGCCGACGTTGATACGCGTGGTGGCGGCGGGCTCGTAACCTATGGGGCGACCACGTATCAGGGCCATCCAGCCTTCTGTGTAGATTGGCCTGACGTTGGCTACTATGGCTACCACACGGATAAGTTGAATGATTTTCAGCTACTGCTCGTGAGCCGAAGCGATCGCGGACCCGGCGATTTCGACATTATCTTTAACTACGATCAAGTCCAGTGGGAAACGGGAGACGCAAGTGGTGGCTCCAACGGGTTTGGCGGCACCTCGGCCGGGGTTGGCTTCTCCGCTGGCGACTCCAACCCAAGCCACTTCTTCTCACTCCCTGGCTCGCTACAGCCGGGATCTTTCTTAGACTCGAACGCGGCGACCGGACTTATCCACAATTTTCACGGTAATTCCGTCTTGGGACGGTACATATTTCCGATCGCAAACGGTGCTTTCTCGGGCGGAACTACTCCACAAGAAATTCGGAATCAGACAAGCGTGCGTTGTCTTGACGCAAATGTGGGGACTATAGGAGCGAACGGCACTAAAGTCCAGCTCTGGGACTGCACCGGAGCAGCAAATCAAAACTGGTCAATTGGCTCTGATGGCACCATTCGAAATGCTGCCAATGGAAGGTGTCTCGGGGTAGCTCCAAGTGTTACTGGGCGGGCAGGCATATCACTGCAAACTTGGAATTGCGATTCCAGTCCGAACCAAGTGTGGAGGACAAGTGCTTCTGGCGTCATCCAGAATCAGTCAACAGGGCTAAACCTCGATGCCGACCTTGGCACGATCAATGCAAATGGTACCAAGGTTCAACTGTGGTCCTCGACTGGGGCTGCTAATCAGTCGTGGTACACGGCTCCCGCGGGCAGCCTTCCACATACATCGTCCTTCACATACTGTCCCCATATCGAGCCGATCAAGATCCCCAGCTCAGACGTGAATTTTAGACCGTGTATCACTGCCACGGACGTATACGACGGAACAGCAGCCGCCTCTCGGGGCGTTCAAGCACCAGCCAATGCAACACAATCGAGTGGATGCCCTTCGTTTTGGGCAGTCTGGTTCTCGTCCCTGTCATGTGACGTGGTCCCGAATACCAGTAAGAAGGATGGCGCGGACATCGTTGACTCCGTGACTATGAGCCTCGGTTGGGCAGAGTCACCCCCCTCCGAGGCCTACTTCGGCGTGGCTGGCGGCACAAGCTGCTCAACACTGTCGCTCGAGAACGACACATTAATCCTTGCGGTGCACACGACGGCGAATGGCGGGCGCAGTGGTTCTTCCTCGGATACCTACGTCAGCGGAGTGCTACCAAGTTTAGAGTGTTAGAGCTGACGGATTGCTTCAACGACTTCATGTTTCGACGATGGAGTTATTGGAAACTTAGCCAATAGGGCGGGGTGACGGTGACAAGAAAAAACTCATCAAATCTTGGGATGCGTACGGCCGCAGCGGCCATAGTGGTTTTAATGCTTGGGATGTTCACCGGGGTGGGAATGCTCACTGCCGCCGCGAGCACTGGCGGTGGCGATATCTCGGGAACCGTCACCGACTTATCGACTGGAAATGGGCTGGAAAATATCTCGGTCTACCTCTATGACGCCAGTTACAACTTCATGGAGGGAACCACAACAAATTCTGCCGGCTCCTATGATTTACCTTCTGAAGGCGCCGGCACCTACGAGGTGGAATTTGTAGGCGACGGCTATCAGTCGCAGTTTTACGACAACGAGACATCCTTTGCGACCGCCACCGCAGTCACTGTTTCAAACGGCAGTGTGACTGGCGTCGATGCCGCCATGCAGGCCGGCGGCCAGGTCACAGGCACCGTGACCGACGCGGTGTCTGGAGACCCGGTCAGTGGGATCGAGGTGGATGTCTACTCGTCCAACAGTTCAGGGAGTAACCCGGTAGATACGGTCTGTACCGCGTCCGACGGGACCTACACGGTGCCAGGACTGACCACCGGCACCTATTACGTGGGCTTCAACGACGGTTGTGGCGCGTCGAACTACGCGCCGCAGTTCTACAACGGGAAGGCGTCGCTGGCCAGTGCGGATCCGGTGTCGGTTACCACTGGCACGACCACCTCGTCGATCGATGCCGCCATGCAGGCCGGCGGCCAGGTCACAGGCACCGTGACCGACGCGGTGTCTGGAGACCCGGTCAGTGGGATCGAGGTGGATGTCTACTCGTCCAACAGTTCAGGAAGTAACCCAGTAGACACGGCCTGCACCGCGTCCGACGGGACCTACACGGTGCCAGGACTGACCACCGGCACCTATTACGTGGGCTTCAACGACGGTTGTGGCGCGTCGAACTACGCGCCGCAGTTCTACAACGGGAAGGCGTCGTTGGCCAGTGCGGAACCGGTGTCGGTTACCACTGGCACGACCACCTCGTCGATCGATGCCGCCATGCAGGCCGGCGGCCAGGTCACAGGCACCGTGACCGACGCGGTGTCTGACCCGGTCAGTGGGATCGAGGTGGATGTCTACTCGTCCAACAGTTCAGGGAGTAACCCAGTAGACACGGCCTGCACCGCGTCCGACGGGACCTACACGGTGCCAGGACTGACCACCGGCACCTATTACGTGGGCTTCAACGACGGTTGTGGCGCGTCGAACTACGCGCCGCAGTTCTACAACGGGAAGGCGTCGCTGGCCAGTGCGGATCCGGTGTCGGTTACCACTGGCACGACCACCTCGTCGATCGATGCCGCCATCCAGGCCGGCGGCCAGGTCACAGGCACCGTGACCGACGCGGTGTCTGGAGACCCGGTCAGTGGGATCGAGGTGGATGTCTACAGCTCCAAGGACTTCCTCAGTACCCCGGTAGATACGGCCTGCACCGCGTCCGACGGGACCTACGCGGTGCCAGGACTGACCACCGGCACCTATTACGTGGGCTTCAACGACGGTTGTGGCGCGTCGAACTACGTGCCGCAGTTCTACAACGGGAAGGCGTCGCTGGCCAGTGCGGATTCGGTGTCGGTTACCACTGGCACGACCACCTCGTCGATCGATGCCGCCATGCAGGCCGGCAACGAGATCACAGGTACCGTGACCGACGCGGTGTCTGGAGACCCGATCAGTAGTGTCGAGGTGGATGTCTACTCGTCCAACAGTTCAGGGAGTAACCCAGTAGACACGGTCTGTACCGCGTCCGACGGGACCTACACGGTGCCAGGACTGACCACCGGCACCTATTACGTGGGCTTCAACGACGGTTGTGGCGCGTCTGGCTACTCCCCGCAGTTCTACAACGGGAAGGCGTCGCTGGCCAGTGCGGATCCGGTGTCGGTTACCACTGGCACGACCACCTCGTCGATCGATGCCGCCATGCAGGCCGGCGGCCAGGTCACAGGCACCGTGACCGACGCGGTGTCTGGAGACCCGGTCAGTGGGATCGAGGTGGATGTCTACTCGTCCAACAGTTCAGGAAGTAACCCAGTAGACACGGCCTGCACCGCGTCCGACGGGACCTACACGGTGCCAGGACTGACCACCGGCACCTATTACGTGGGCTTCAACGACGGTTGTGGCGCGTCGAACTACGCGCCGCAGTTCTACAACGGGAAGGCGTCGCTGGCCAGTGCGGATCCGGTGTCGGTTACCACTGGCACGACCACCTCGTCGATCGATGCCGCCATGCAGGCCGGCGGCCAGGTCACAGGCACCGTGACCGACGCGGTGTCTGGAGACCCGGTCAGTGGGATCGAGGTTCGCGTCTACTCGTCCAAGACTCCGGGGAGCAGACCGGTAGATACGGTCTGTACCGCGTCCGACGGGACCTACACGGTGCCAGGACTGACCACCGGCACCTATTACGTGGGCTTCAACGACGGTTGTGGCGCGTCGAACTTCGCGCCGCAGTTCTACAACGGGAAGGCGTCGCTGGCCAGTGCGGAACCGGTGTCGGTTACCACTGGCACGACCACCTCGTCGATCGATGCCGCCATGCAGGCCGGCGGCCAGGTCACAGGCACCGTGACCGACGCGGTGTCTGGAGACCCGGTAAGTGGGATCGAGGTGGATGTCTACTCGTCCAACAGTTCGGCGAGTACCCCGGTTTCAGTGATGTGTACATCTAGCACCGGCAGTTATGCGACCGCGGTTCTGCCCGTTGGCACCTACCGCGTTGGTTTTAACGAGGGGAATTCCGGTTTGTGCACTGCGAACAGCTATTCATCGCAGTTCTACAACGGGAAGTCCTCGCTGGCCAGTTCGGATCCCGTGTCCGTTACCGCTGGAATTGCGACCGTGGTCAATGCATCCTTGCGGAGTGCCATCACTCTCGAGCAGGGCGCTCCCACTTCGGCGACGGTCTCTGGCCAAGGCGGCTACACCGGCCAGTTGACCGTGACCAACGCCACCGGGGCGGTGACCTATACCGAAGCCAGCTCAGCTCACTCCACACAAGTGGTCGTCAGCTCGACTGGGGCGATCAGCGCGGCTACGTCCCTAGCGCCTGGCATCTATGCCGTCGGCGGCACCGATGCTGACGCCGCTGGCGACAGGGGAGCCTGGACGTTCACGCTCACCGTGAGTCCTGCCACCATCACTCTCGAGCAGGGCGCTCCCACTTCGGCGACGGTCTCTGGCCAAGGCGGCTACACCGGCCAGTTGACCGTGACCAACGCCACCGGGGCGGTGACCTATACCGAAGCCAGCTCAGCTCACTCCACACAAGTGGTCGTCAGCTCGACTGGGGCGATCAGCGCGGCTACGTCCCTGGCGCCTGGCATCTATGCCGTCGGCGGCACCGATGCTGACGCCGCTGGCGACAGGGGAGCCTGGACGTTCACGCTCACCGTGAGTCCTGCCACCATCACTCTCGAGCAGGGCGCTCCCACTTCGGCGACGGTCTCTGGCCAAGGCGGCTACACCGGCCAGTTGACCGTGACCAACGCCACCGGGGCGGTGACCTATACCGAAGCCAGCTCAGCTCACTCCACACAAGTGGTCGTCAGCTCGACTGGGGCGATCAGCGCGGCTACGTCCCTGGCGCCTGGCATCTATGCCGTCGGCGGCACCGATGCTGACGCCGCTGGCGACAGGGGAGCCTGGACGTTCACGCTCACCGTGAGTCCTGCCACCATCACTCTCGAGCAGGGCGCTCCCACTTCGGCGACGGTCTCTGACCGTGGCGGTTATCGCGGACACCACCTCGAGCAAAAAAATGCCCGAGGTCGAGTGACCTATAGCGAAGCCAGCTCAGCTCACTCCACACAAGTGGTCGTCAGCTCGACTGGGGCGATCAGCGCGGCTACGTCCCTGGCGCCTGGCATCTATGCCGTCGGCGGCACCGATGCTGACGCCGCTGGCGACAGGGGAGCCTGGACGTTCACGCTCACCGTGAGTCCTGCCCGCCATCACCGTTGCTTCGTCCATCGCTGCATCACCCTCGTGCAGGGCGCTCCCACTTCGGCGACGGTCTCTGACCGTGGCGGTTATCGCGGACACCACCTCGAGCAAAAAAATGCCCGAGGTCGAGTGACCTATAGCGAAGCCAGCTCAGCTCACTCCACACAAGTGGTCGTCAGCTCGACTGGGGCGATCAGCGCGGCTACGTCCCTAGCGCCTGGCATCTATGCCGTCGGCGGCACCGATGCTGACGCCGCTGGCGACAGGGGAGCCTGGACGTTCACGCTCACCGTGACTCCTGCCCGCCATCACCACTAACTTGCCGAGTTCGACTCAGGGATCCGCGACGGACTTGAGAGTGGGCCGAGTTTGCCGTCTCGAATCTGGAAGTATCAGTAGGTGACTGGCCTCTCATCGGACCACCGAGCGACTGATGATTGATGGTTGGCGAGCGCGGTGCTGACAGCAACGGGTCGCCAACGAAGAAATGAATCGTTGTCCGCCTCAGGTTTGGAGTTGAGGATAACGCTCAAGGCGAGGTTCCTAGCCACCGAAGCTGAGAATAAATCCGACTCAGCCAGCTGAGATCCGCTGAAGGTTCAGATTCGGAGGCTGAGAACCTGGCGATAGTCAACGCTCTTAGTGAGGATGGCCGTGTTCCTCTGAGCGACAAAGGTGGAACTATCCATCTGCGACAGTCTGTTGCCCTTGATTCGAGGGCACCGAATCTGCTTGATCCGTGGAAATCGGGGCCCGTTGCCGGGGAGGCATTAAGTTGATTATCGCTGCCATAGCTAGCCCAAAGAGTGCGGATAGCAGGGTCGTGTAAATGTTCCAACCGATACCAGATGTGCTGGGGGCGCCCCGGTTGTCGATCACTGTCGCAGAGATGGCACGGAATAAGTAGGCACCTGCCAAGGTCAGCCGTGCCGGTCCGCCAACACCCTTCTCCGCGTCACTCTCAGTCGCTGACGGGCCGGAGTCGTCGACTGGTGGCCGACGCCAATACAGATAGGCACCCACTATGGCGATGGCAGCGCCAGGCAGGCCGACTGCCAAAGCGGTAGGCAGAGAGGGCCAATCGGGGTGAAGGTGGCCGGCATAAACGACCACGGAAATGCAAGAATTGAGGGTCTCGGCGACAATGACGGCGAATCCCAGATAGGCAAACAAAGGAAAAGAATGAATTTATTCCAAGAGCTTTGTCGCTGGTGGAGAGTCACCAGCAGAAGTTAATGCCTTCGTTGAGGGCATCAGAAGGGATTTCCGGCCCAATGGCACTGTCCAAGAGGAGATCGTGGACGAGATCGCCAGCATCTTGTTGCGAAAACGGCGTGTTCGACGCGTCGAGAACGGGTACATCGACGCCAAGTTTGAGGCGATCGATGATCCCGATGAGTCTCTGGACAAGGAAAATATGCCTAACGTCATAGACCGTAGCCTGGAGAGGGACTCCTGTGACTTAGAGGAAGCAATCCGAGCGCTGGACAGGCTTCTTGTGTTAGGTGACAAGGTGGCTATGGATCGGGATCGGGCAATCGACATGGCCAAACTCCTTATGGTCATGTGCACCATGTCGACAGGAAAAGTGGTCCGCCCGACACTGCTCGATGAACACCCATGCTCAGGTGCGCATGTGCGCGAGTACGCAGAGAAATGCTCGAAGCTCTTGGGTGAGGACCTCGAGACGACGATCATCCGTGCCCGCCGCACCGCCAGTGACATCCTGAAGGGGCGCCAATCTAGAGAAGAGGCCAGGTTGCGTCGCCGCCGGGCCCGTGAGCGGGAGGCCTTCATGCCCGAACCACATCAGGTCGAGGCAATCAACCGATGGGATGCCGCCCTCGATCGCTCTCTGGCGCGAAAGCTTGCGGAACTTGAGCTAGTTCAGCGAATGGAGTCCGGAGAGAATGTCCCGGCCCCCTTGCGGATTCAAGTCGACGATCATCGGCCTGCGGCGAACTAGAGCACTGTCTCGGCGGATCGTGAGACTAGGGAGGCAAAATGACATCTCGACAAGGGCCATTTCGCGAAACGAACTCAGTCGATGCGAAATATCACACGGCCTCAGCTTGACGGGCTGAGGGTCGCAACTTCGTCCTCAGCTGTGCTGTCGCTGAGGACCAGAATTGGCACTCAGCCAAACCAGCTGAGGACCCTGAAATCGACCTCAGCTCAGTCAGCTGAGTTGGAACGACCTCGAGTTCAGCCGGTATAGGTACCCGCAGTTCAAACCGAACACCTACTGCCCCGTCTGGCGGCGGCGTGCTGCGGATGCCCGCCGGCGGGTCTGGTCGAGTTGGGCTTGCAGGGATTGATTGGCGGCACGGAGGGCCAAGACGGCAGCGATGCCGGCTAGGTTGAGGCCGTCGTCGAGGAGCCGGCCGATCTCACGGAGGCGGACAAGGTCATCGTCGCTGTAGCGACGGGTGCCACCTTGGCTGCGGGCTGGATTGATCAGGCCGCGGGTCTCGTAGAGCCGGAGGTTCTGGGGGGCGCTGCCCACCAACTCGGCTGCTACCGAGATGCCGTACAGGCCCCGCTTCGGATCGAGACGCTCATCGGGCCCCGCCGATCGGCTCATTGAAAATTCGTCAAAACCTCTTGCATCGGACATGGTCACCACGGTATAACAAATCTGTAGTGACAACCATAGATCCGGAGACGCAGAAGGGACGCCTCCGGCCGGATCAAGGAGGGTGCATCATGCTTGTTCGTTCCGATCCATTCCGTCAGTTCGACCGGTTGACCGAGCAAGTGTTCGGAACCCCTGCCCGCCCAGCAACCATGCCCATGGATGCCTGGCGTGACGGCAACGAGTTCGTCGTTGAGTTCGACCTGCCGGGAATCGACCCGGCCAGCATCGATCTCGATGTGGAGCGAAATGTGCTGACCGTCCGGGCTGAGCGCCGGACCGCAACCGGGCCCGAGGTCGAGTTGGTGGCCTCGGAACGTCCGAGGGGCATGTTCAGCCGACAGGTCATCCTGGGAGACGCACTCGACACCGGTGGAATCACCGCCACCTACAACAGCGGTGTGCTCCGGCTCACGATCCCAGTGGCGGAGCGGGCTAAGCCTCGCAAGATCACCGTCACCACCGACGAGCAAGCTCCCGTGTCGGCGGCCGGGGACTCTCAGGTGATCTCGGCCACCGCTGAGGATCGCCAGCCAGTCTCAGCGTGATCTCTCATGGTCACACAAAGCATCGAGGTGGCGGTGAGGAACGAGTTCCTTGACGTGGTTTTGGCCGATCCGGAGCTGCTCGACCTTGCTTTCGCCGAGGTGATCGCCTCATGGGAGGCTGAGCCGCCCTGGCCACCTGATCGCAACCTGGTGGCCACTTCGGAGGGCCGACATCCGCGGACGAGGGTGCGGTGGGCAGACCGTGACCGCCAGTGTTGGCAGGCGTGGCTGTGGACCATTCCCCGCCCGAGAGTGGCCCGGTCGCCTCCGAAGACCGTCCGTAGAGGGTCGCCACTGAGAACGCGTCGGCCCGAAGATCAAAGCCCAGCAGTGCTCAATAGAAGCGGCAAAGGAGGTGTTCGCCGCTTTGCCGCATCCTGGAGGAACCGTTCGATCTGACATCGGCGACGCGCTCTTGCGCTGGCGGACCGATGCTTACACGGAATGACTAGTGAAGAATTTCCATATCAGCTGGTTCGCATTGATCGAGAACGTCGTCTTGCCCACATAGGATGCGATCGCCACCATGGCTTGGCTTCCCGCCCAGATGTGGCCGTCCCCGCTCTCCCTGTACAGCTCAACGCTGGCATTGCCCGGGCAGTGATAGGCAATCAGCGTTACATTGCTCGTCACCGTCGAAGATTTCGGGGTTTTCGAGCAACCGTTCCTCGCGGCCCAGCGAGCTTCTTCCACGGGAATCGGCAGGTCGCTCTGTTGGATGCCTTCGTTGGCTTTGGACTTGAGATTGGAGCCGATCGTTCCCTTCCCATTTACTGCCGGCAGCTTTTTGGCAGCCGGCCCGATGCCCCCTTTGTATGGCACGAATGGGTCCGCCGTACCGTGAAACGCAATCACTGGAACGCGCCGGGATGGGTGGCACACCGGCGGAGCTTGGATCCCGGCCACGGTGGCCACGGCCGCGATGGTGCTGGCATCGCTGCAGGCCAGTGCAGACGCCATGAACGCCCCGTTCGAGTAACCGGCCACGTAGATCCGATGACGGTCAACGCATAACGTGTTTGCGATGTGGCCAATAAGCGAGATCAGGAATTTCTGGTCAGGGCTGCCGGGCGCAGTGACCCAGTGCTGCACCAGTTCATTGACCTGCGGTGTCACCGTGATGAAGTCATGCGCGATTCCGTAGCTTCCGAGCTGCGTGATGTTGGCTTGGATCGCAGCGGTCTCGCTGTAGCCGTGAAGGTCGATGACGAGTGGGAGTGGGTGGCTCGAGCTCGCATCGGAAGGCCCCTCGACCAGGTAGCTTCCGGCTTCTCCAGCGGCGGAGAAATTGACGGACGCTCCATTCCCCTGGAGCGCTGTCCCTGATTGACAGCCGGCTGACGGTTGCGGTGGCACAGTAGCGCTGGCCGAGGGAGCACCTGGCGCCGCCAACTGCCCGGCGAGCACCAACGCCAGCACCAAGAGTGCCACAATGCTTTTCTTGAGGGACATGGCGGCACTATAGGACCATTGAAACCATTAGGACCATCGAATCGGAGTACGTCACAACTCCGACCTTTCGACCGACCAGACCTCGACTTAATCGGACAAGTCTCGCGCCACTATGGTCGTGAACAGCGAAGCTGGACATTGGCGCCGCGACCGACCACGCTCTCCGCCGAACGGTGCAGAGGCAGTTCGCCAGGGTGCGGTCAACAGACAAATCCGGCTTCATTGGGGCGGTTGGAAGTCTTCCGGGCGCGCGGACCACTAGTCCGGTAAGGCCCTCCAGCCAAATCGAATAACCCCTCGGCGGATTCAAGATCCAATTCACCTCGGAGCGTGACGATGTGATTCTCGCCAAGACGCACCGCTCGTATCGAAAAAGACGGCGCCTCGACTCAAAGCCCCATGAATTGGTCGGATTGGGCGCCAGCCTGATCCTAGAGGTAGCAGCTATGCCGGGCTCATGAACAGTTCGGGGGTCTGCGGGCGGAGATATCCGCCGGTCATGACGAAGCTGTCGAGGCTCACACGAGAATCAGTTCGTGACGACAGAATTCGAGGCGATGACACCATTGGACTCTCCTATCGATTCTTGCCAGAGACAGTTCACATCGGCCACGTCAAGTGGCTTAGAGAACAGATAACCCTGCCCGACATTGACGCCTTCGGCTCGGAGCCGGTCTCGCTGCTCGGCGCTCTCGACACCTTCGGCGACGGTGGTCAGACCCAGAACCTTCCCGAGCTGAACAAGGGTGTGCACAATGGCTGCCGATTCTCTGGTCTCTGCCATTCCCGAGACAAAGGACTGGTCGATTTTGAGTACGTCGATGGGGAATTGGCGCAAGTAGGACAGCGAGGAATAGCCGGTTCCAAAATCATCGATGGCTAGTCGGACTCCGAGAGCCTTCAGCAGGTTTAACCGTACAAGTGTCGCTTCGACATCGTTCATCAATGTGCTCTCGGTCAACTCCAAAATCAACAGATCCGGATCAAATCCCGTCGAGGACAACGCCCCGTGAACATCATCGATGACCCTGTCTCGCTCCAATTGAATCGCCGATACGTTGACAGACATTGCCATGGCATGACCTTGGTCGTGCCACTCCTTACCCTGGCGGCAGGCCTCGAATAGCACCCATTCCCCGACTGGCACGATCAGGCCGCTCGATTCGAGGGCCGGAATGAACCCACCGGGCTGAATCAGGCCCCTCTCTGGATGGCGCCAGCGCAACAGCGCCTCCACCCCGTTGAACGCCCCGGTCGACAGATCGATGGTGGGTTGGTACTGGAGAAAGAATTGCTGCTGTTCGAGAGCATGTTGCAGGTCCACTTCGATGGCCCGCTGATCGTTGATTTCTTCGTGCATAGTGGGCACGAAGGTCACAGCGCAGTCTTTCCCCGCCGCTTTTGCCCGGTAGAGAGCAATGTCGGCATCCCGAAGTAACTCTCCAGGGTCCAGTCGGTCTCCTTCGGCGATGCCGATACTTGCCGTTATCTGAAGCGGTGTCTCACTGGCCAAGACCCTGAAAGGTGTGGCCAAGACATCCCTGATGCGTTCAGCAACCACATCCGGGCCCGCTGCGAGGGAACCATCCTCAACCAGGACGACAAACTCGTCTCCCCCGAGCCGGCCAACCGTGTCCTCTTCTCGGAGTGCCGTCGTCAATCTCGCCGCTACTCCCGCCAGGAGCTGGTCTCCGGCCTCGTGGCCCAAGGTGTCATTGATGTCCTTGAAGTTGTCGAGGTCGATGAAGAGGACAGCGGTGGGGATGTGCTGTCGTCGGGCACGGGCGTGCATCTGTTCGATCCGATTTTGGATAAGGCTCCGATTGGGAAGCCCAGTGAGAGAATCGTGGAGGGCGGCGTGGGCCAGGCGATCTTCGGCATCCTTTCGCCGAGTGATGTCGCGCATATTTGCCACGATCCCACTCACATCGGGATCATCGGTCAAATTGGTCATTGCGGCCTCGAACCACAGGTACTCTCCCCTCGAAGAAATGAGTCGGATTTCCTGATGGACAGTGGCGTCCGGTGAGTGGGTTGCCTCCAAGGCGGCTCGGAGCCCCTCTATGTCGTCGGGATGGATCAACACCGGTCCATGGAGTCGTTGCGCTTCACCTATTGGATAACCGAGGACCGCTTCGAATGCTGGACTCGCGTACTGGATCGTCCCCTCGGGTGACACCACCATGACAATGTCACTCGAACGGGTTACCAGCGCCGAGAATCGCCGCTCAGAACGGCGCAGCTCATCTGCCAGCCTCTCCTGATCGGCAACGGCTCTTCCTAGGAGTTCGATGACGAGGAGCGCACCCAAGAGCCCCAAGGCCGCGACACCCTGGACGGTGGGTTCCTTAATCAGGGTCGGCGCGAGACCCGTGACGATGGCGATCTGGCCGAGTACCAAAATGATCGTGGTCCAAATGAGACAAGGCCAGGTGACGGTCGAGTCGAACTCCTGCAACGCTGTTGCGGCACCAAAGATGAATCCGATAGACAGGATGGGGCCCCATCCCGTGCAGTAGGCGACCACGCCAATGACCGCCATGCTGGCGCCGATGTTCGCCTTCCGTTGCCAAGGCGTATCGGATTCTGACCAGAGAGCGGAGTGGGCTAAGCGAATCAGCGCCGCACCCACAATGATGACCACATACACCCAGTAGGGCTCGGGGGCTATGAGATGAAGCCACCTCAACAGACAAAAGGCCGCCGCTACTAGGGGAAGAACGAGCAGTGTTGGGTCTCCTAATTCGCGTAGAAGCCGCGAGAGGAACGTGCCGGGCGGGAGTCCCTCCGTCGACGATGAGCCCATCTTGCCTATATCGGCATCTGGAGATCCTTCTGAAGGGTCTCGACCGTGGTCCGATACCCTGATGCGCCAGATCGTCCACGAGTGGGGATTGACGTGCTTCAGCTGAACTGGCTGAGGACCCACCACCGCAGTCTCAGCTCGACCGGCTGAGAGAAGGGTCCGGTCCTCAGTTCAATTGGCTGAGGGTCGGCCGGTTCTCTGCTCTGCTAGCTGAGGCTTGGTCTTTGACCAACCTAGGCTGTTGTCTCCCCTTCTACGCACTCCACTACTGCTCTAGCTGGGTCCCTCCATGACCCACAGTCGAAGACGGTGTCCTTTCCCAAGGTCGAAGGAGTAGGGCGAGTGCGGGCATGGCGACCACTGACAGGAGTCCTGCTGTGACGAGCGCTGCCGCAGTCGGAGCGCTCAGGAAATGCAGGTTGACGCCGATGGTGGCAACGATGATGGGAAAGGTCAACGATGTCGCCTGAAACGCTCCGGCTGCAAGAGCACCTCGTCCAGAGAGTTCGCCTCTCAGCATCAGCGTCGAGGTCAATCCTCGATCGACCACCATGCAGACCAGAATCAACGGCACCAGAAGCGCTGTCTTCCCGCTTGTCACCACTTCTCTGATGTCGAGTTGTGCTCCGGTGACAACAAAGAATACGGGTACAACAAACCCAAATCCAATGGCGCTGAGCTTGGCCATGTATCGCTCTTGGACCACAGACGGTGTCTTCTCGTTGGCAACTCGCAGAACGATCCCCGCGATAAACGTCCCAAGCACCGATGTCAGGCCGAACCCGCTGACCAATGCCGTGAAGGCAAAGAGGAGCACGAAGGCCGCCCGTACCCGCAGCTGCGACGTCGTCTCATCGAGTCGGCTGAGCGCCGCGCTGAACCACTGGGAGCCCCACCACCATCGAATCACCACGATGGCGATGAATCCACTGATGCCCAACCCGAGGACGTAGAACACCTGTACCGGAGTCGACTTAGGATCGGCTGAGAAGAGCACGGTGAACAATAGGAGCGAGGTGAACTCTCCGATTGTCGCCGTAGCGAGAACGGTCTGCCCAAATCTTGAGCCACTTTCGCCCGAGTCTTGAAGTACCGGGACCACCACACCGAGGGAGGTTGAGGTGAGAGCGATGGCGAGAATGCGCAGGTCGCCATTGGCGCCCGCGCCCTTCAGTACCAGCGCCAACGGGAAGGAGAGCCCGACGGCGAGCACGTACCCCAACAGCCCGAGCCGGGCTGGTCGGTTCCAGAGCGACTTCGGAGTGAGTTCCATGCCAGCCAGAAAGAGCAGGAAGCCCAGTCCCAGGAGGGAGAGGATTTCGACCGGGACATCGATCCTGAGCCAACCTGTGACCTGCGGTCCAAGAATCATGCCGGCCACCACCTCGAGTACAACCGGTGGAAGGAGGTCGCGTGGTACCAGCTCAGCCACTAGCGGCGCAACGAGCGCGGCGACAGCGACCAGCAGAAGGCCAACGTAGCTGAGACTGGACCCGCTCATTGTTCCTTCACGCTGGCCCCTGGAGGCACTGAATTGTGACCAAACCGACGCAGCGGAGAGGTCGACAGCCGGAGGAGTCAAGCCCTATGGCCAATGCCTCACCTGAATCAAGAGGGTCATAGCCGCCATTGACAGATAGTTCCACAGTCGAACGCCGCGGCGGGCGATGGACTCCTGTCATCAAGGGCGGTTGAACTCCGTCGGGGTACGAGTTCTGCTGTCCTCAGCTTGATGAGCTGAGGTTTGGCGATCCGCTCTCAGCCACCAGAGCTGGGGAAGATCCCAGCGCCCGTCCCCGAGTGTTCATATCCGGTGGTCAGGGGCAACCTGGGTCCGCCCGTAGCTGGGCGACTGTCAACTCGGACCCTCGGCCCAAGGGCCCACCCCGCCGATCCGCTCGATGGAGTAACGCACGATGTACCCAGTCTGAGACTCGTCCGGGTACTCGGCATCGGGTCCGACGTAGGCCTTGGCGAGTCGTGTCAGCAGTGGCCCGGTTGGGCCGAGGGGCCCGATGCTCGCGGTTGCGTGGATGATGGCGTGCGGACTCATCCAGTCACCGGACCGCTGGGGCGGAGCAAACGACAGCACGACGCGAGGGTCGTGCTGCATGTTGCGGAGCTTCAGGTTGTACCGCATGTGGGTGCTGATGAGGCTGCCTCCTTCGAGCCCTATCCAGATCGCCGTCACCTGGGGGCTGCCGTCGGCGTTGATGGTTGAGACATACGTCAGAGGGCCCGATTCGACGAGATCTCTCAGCTCTTCGGGAAGTGCGGAGGTCACTGTTCGCTCGCTTCGATGTCGAAGTGGGACTGCCCGCTCGACCACACCGGTCGGAGGTTCAGCGTCTGGAACCGCCACCCGTCGACGGTGCGGAGGGCATCGGCTTCGAACACGTTGGCGATGACGTACGGCTCGGGAGGAGTCGACTCCGGGTGTACGTGGATGGCCAGTAGCTGAGCCCAGAGGTGGGCACGGTTGCCGTCGAGCTCGACCTGAGCGTTGGTGCTGATGTGGAAGGTGCGATCCCAACCTTCCCGGACGAAGCGGTTGCCTACGGCTAAATCGTCGGTGCCTTCGAGCGTGAAGCCCCGGTGCTCAACGCGAACATCGTCGCTGAAGATCGATCGCGCCCACTCGGCGTCGAGGCCACTCGCATCGTCGATCGTGGCGAAGTAGCGGCTCATGAGGGCCACGATGCGATCCCGGTCAAGGAGCTCCCGGAGCTTAAGTTCTGTGCTTTCATCCATCGGTGCGGTTCCTTGCTCGTCGGTTGGAGAATTTAAGGATCGCATGAGAACGGATAAGCCTGAAAGATGCCGGTCGGCGGCGGTGATTCGGTGGCAATCACCAGGACCTAGATAACGCGCACACACGCATCCGGCGGTCGGGGCACTCGAAACGTAGCAGTGGCAGACTTCCTGTCATGGCCCTAACGATCTCCGGGACGCACCTACTTGATCCAGCCGTGATCGACAAGCCTTATGAGTTCTACGAGGACCTGCGGGAACGTGCACCTGTGTGGGAAGTACCTGGCACTGGGATCTACACGGTAGCTACGTTCCAACTCCTCGCCGAGGCTGCCAGCCGGGTGGAGGACTTTTCGTCGAACATCCACTGTCTCCTCTATCGAGACACGGACGGGATGCCTTGTCGGCTCCACTTTGGCGATGACGGGGTCCAGGCACTGGCCACGGCCGACCCCCCGATGCATGCACTCCACCGAGACGCGGTGTTTCCTGAGCTTGTGGCCAAGCGCATGGCAGCACTGGAGCCAGACATCGTTGAGATCGCCGAGGACTGCGTGAGTAAGGCTATCGACCAGGGGTCGGTGGACTTCATGGCGGCTATCGGCAACGTTGTGCCCATCACGATGATCAGCCGTCTCATCGGATTCCACGACAGTCAACTCAACGAGTTGTTGAACGCAGCCTTCGACTCGACCGCGATGCTGGGATCGACGCTGTCCTACGACGAGTTGGTTGCGTCAATCGCCCGGACTGGTGAGATTCAGGAGTGGGTATCTCGCCAGCTCTCGACGGCTATGACTGAACCGACGACAGACCTCCTCGGGGCCGTGGCCCAAGGCGTCAAGAGTGAGGCTTTCTCTGAGTACGAGGCCATCGTCATTCTGCACACCCTGCTGAGCGCAGGCGGTGAATCCACAACCAGTCTGCTTGGGAACGCGGTCCGCATCCTGGCGGAACATCCAGACCTCCAGAATTTCTTCGTGGGAACCCTGAGCTAATCCCGTTGTTCGTGGAGGAGGCTCTGCGGTTGGAGCCACCTTTCCGCTACCACATGCGGTTTGTGCAACATGACACCGCACTCGGGGGCGTAGTGATCCCGGGCGGATCGACGGCCCTTCTGCTCTGGGGTTCTGCCAACCGTGACCCCGAGGTGTTTGACAAACCAGAGACCATTGACCCCAATCGGAAAGTTCCACGGAGGCATGTGGCGTTTGGCAGAGGCATCCATCACTGCGTTGGGGCACCCCTCGCTCGGGTTGAAGCCAGGAACGTGCTCAGTGTTTTGCTGGCCAGGACCAGTGACATCACACTGGATCCTCAGCATTCACCGAGATGGGCAAACAGCCTCATGGTCCGCCGTCATGAGGAGCTGCCCGTGGAACTGGTGGCCTCCTAGGGACGATCGCCAACGTGCCGGTGGATGATTTGGTACAAATAGCTAGAGACTCGGGGTACAGTTCACCGCCATTCGCCTCAGCTGTTTGAGCTAAGGCCGAAATATCTCAGATTCCTAGGCTGATGAGCATCCAGTAGTCATTATCCTCTACAGCTGAATTGTCGGGCCCCATAATCATGTGTCCATAGCCGGCGTTGTGGGGCAGTCCGCGTGGCACTCCTGCTAGACCGGCCGTCGTCAGTGAATGCCAATGGCGCAGTGCTTGCCCTGCGAGGAGATGGAATGGCTGCATCACGGACTGAGACCATCGAGCGGCTCGCCACAGCCATCTGCGACCTGAAGGCTGGTCACCCGACTCGGGTTGCAGTTGACGGAACGACCGCATCTGGGAAGTCGACTCTGGCCCGAGAGTTGACGGACGCTGTGGCGGCGAAGGGCCGCCGAACCATCCACTTGTCGATGGATGGGTACCACCACCCTCGTCAGCATCGGTGGCAGAAGGGACCGCTGTCAGCAGAGGGCTACTACGAAGACGCGTACGACTTCCCTGCTTTCGTGGTGAACGTCCTAGAGCCGCTAGGGCCCGAAGGTAATCGTCGATTCAGAGAGCGGATCATCGACCTTGCAACTGATCAAGCGATCAACGATCCGGCGGTTATCGCCCCTGCTGACGCAGTTCTCATTGTCGATGGCAGCTTCCTGCAACGGACGGAACTCATTGACCACTGGGACTATCGGATTTTCGTCAATACGAGCTTCGATGTCGCGCTCGCTCGTGGATTGGCCCGTGACTCCGAAGCGTTGGGAGGAGTGGATGCCGCTCGGACCGCATACCAGTCCCGCTACCACGCCGCCGCCCGTCTGTACATATTGGACAGGCATCCCGCAGACACTGCTTCGGTGATCGTGGACAACGACGACCTGGATGCTCCGGGCCTGAGATTTGCCAACTGACTCTGTCACCATCTCGATCCTCGACGTGCCGGTAGAGGGCGTTAGCCCCCGGCAAGCAGACCACTATCGATGACCGCCGCCGAGCCGGTGATCAGGGGCAGCCTCCTATTGCGGCGAGAGTACGGTCGGCGTTGATGCCAGTCCCGAACCGAGTGTTGATCGCCGCAGACTTTGAAGTCATCGGGCATCTGGTCGATCGGGCCACAAGGGACCTCTGCAGCGAGACCGAGTGAGTTACTCGATGAAGCCCTCACGTCGGACCTGAGAACATGGAACGACTCCGCTGACCTACCTTTCGGTGGGAAAGCAAAAGCAGACGAGGAGGCGAGAGCCGCCTTCCGTGTAACAGCTGATCAACTGGCAGACCGGGTACAGGAGCAGCTCAGCGACGACGTCGTTGCAGATCCTGATTGGTGATTTCGATGGGTCCGACCTCCAGCGGCGTGTCGAAGCCACGGGCGATAATTGCCATCTACCCGGCGGTATGGGCAGCCTGAGCCTGACAAGAGTGCGCACATCCCGGATGGCCGAGCAGGGCCTTGCTACAGGCAAACCTTCTGCCAAACTGCTGACAATGGGGGACGTTCACTATCGCTCGGCAGGGCCCGAGGACTTCAGCTTTCTGGCGACGATGCTTGGTGAGGCCGCAGTCTGGCGACCTGACAAGCCGACGCCGACTGCTGACCAAGTGCTCGCCAATCCGCGCTATTCGATGTATCTGGCCGGATGGCCGAGGCCGGGCGACTACGGACTGATTGCAGAACACGACGCACCGTTGGGCGCCGCTTGGTATCGGACGTACTCCGAAGCGAGCCACGGCATCGGCTTCGTCGCCGAAGAGATCCCCGAACTGTCGATCGCAGTCACTGCGTCGCGTCGGCTCGCAGGGATTGGTCGTCGGCTCCTGGTCGACCTCATCGACGCCAGCGATAGCCAGGGCTATGAAGCGCTGAGTCTCAGCGTGAGAGAGGCGAATCCAGCGCGCCGCCTCTATGAGTCAGTGGGCTTCGTCCCTGTCGAGACTCACGGATCGTCCTGGACAATGGTCCGATACGCGGGTCGGTTGCAGTGACCCTCTCCCGGCGATCGTGGGCAGGTGTGCCGCCCACGATTTGCAGGACCATGGTGAGCCAGTCTGCGTGCGTCTAAGCGGGTGGGAGACGCCAGACGCTGACGTGAAAGCTGCTCTCACCAGTGAACGGCGAGCGGTCCCACCACGCCTATCGATGTTCCAGCCTCATGCCGGCGATCCGATCCATTAGATCCAACTCAGAGGGCCAGACATATCGAAACGGTGCCGTGAACTCGCTGAAGGTGCCATCAGGGAGTCGGCTGAAGTGTCGAGAACGGGAGATTTGCTTATGGGTGCGGTCGATGTAGTCGTCGATGCCGATGTAGTCATCCGTCAACGTGAAGAGACTCCAAGATTGCCAGGTGGCAACTGACGAACAGCGGGCACGCAGGTCTCGATTACGAAGCGGCCTCCGGGGCGAAGATGTCGGGCAGCGTTTTCGAAGCAGGCAACCTGTTCGTCCTGCGATGTCAAGTTCGTAATCGTGTTGAAGACCAGATATACGAGAGAGAAGTCGCCCTCCACGAAGGCCACGGCCATGTCGCCCTCGACTGCCTTGATGCCAGTCGCTTCGGGCTTCGATCGCAGCACTTCGAGCATGTCTGCGGACAACTCGATCCCGGTTACCGGAACGCCTCGGGCTGCCAAGCGGACGGCAATCCGGCCGGTGCCAATAGCCGTCCCAAGTTGGTCGTAGTTTCTGGCGATCTGGCCGACGAATCGATTTTCCGGAGTCAGCTTGCAATGTCCCGCCCCTATCCCATAGATGCCGGTCGGTCGCAGGCGGTACCGCCACTGACCCGGCGAACTGGGACAGACGCTCGGTGCCGATCCCCCGCCCTGATTAAGTACTCTCGGCCCATGTCCAAGGTGTTCGTCACAGGCATGTCAGGTACCGGAAAGTCCTCTGGACTCCGGGCCCTGGCTACGCGAGGACACCGAACGATTGACACCGACACCGACGAGTGGAGCCACTGGGTCACTCTTCCTGATGGTTCACTGGACTGGATTTGGCGGGAGGACGAAATGACCGGCCTGCTCCGCGGTCACGGGGACGGAAGCCTCTTCGTCGCTGGATGCAAGACAAACCAAGGGCGGTTCTATAAGGAGTTCGACCACGTCGCTTTGCTCAGCGCTCCGATCGATCTGCTCTTTATGAGAATCGATGGCCGAAGTGACAATCCGTATGGGAAGTCGGCCGCCGAACGAGAGATGATCATTCGCCATGTTGCCGAGGTCGAGCCAAGGCTGCGGGCGTCGGCGACGGTTGAGATCGATGCATCTGCGCCGCTCGAAGACGTAGTTGTTCAACTCGAGCGACTCGGTTGAGGCGGTTATCCACACGCCTAAGTGTCGGTATGGGGCAGGCACTCTGCTGCCTCGGGCCGCCGATTTACTATCCCCCGTAGCCTCAATGCAGCAGCCATGTCTCGAGCCTTCTAAAGCTGCGGACACAACGTTCTCAGCTCAGTTGGCTGAGGACACCCAGGACGTCCTCAGCCCAGGTAGCTGAGGGTCAACTGGCCCCCAGGTCTGGACGTGCAGGCCCTGTAGTGGACGAGCAAGTGACCATGACCGGCGAACTGGGTCAGGCTCCCTATCGCTGGCAGCTACCGTGCGAGGTGGCTGATGGTTGCCTGCGTGTTCAGCCCAGCGATGTTGCCGCTGTTCGCAGCTCGTTCAGGGCAGACAGGGAGTAGTGGGCAAGATCATGATTGTCCTGGTGGTCGGCGTCGCACCACTCGGCGAAGCCCTGTTTGAATGCGAGGACTCCCATCTCGCTGGCGAGATGTGCAGTCGAGTCCGGAACACCGCGCTCGACAAGAGCCGCTGTCATCGCTGCGGCCAGGCCCACTCTCTTGAGCGCATCTCGCTCTTGGAGCTCCGTGCTTGCGGCTACCGCCGCCTTCATCCGCGGTCCGAGATCCCGATTCACGGGACCCATCGCGCTCGATACCCACTCGAGGCCGCCGGCCACGGCCTCGAGTGGACTTGCTCCGGCGGGGGCGTCGGCGATGCCTCTGGCAAGCAGCTCGCTGAGCGTCTCTTGTCCAGCCACCAAGATCTCGCGCTTGTCGGGAAAGTAACGAAAGAAGGTGCTCTTGGTCACGCCGGCCCGAGCCGCAATCTCTGTCACGGTCGTCACGTCGTACCCCTGCTCGGCGAAGAGGTCGACAGCAGCGAAGACGAGTCGCTCCCGTGCACCTGGTTCCCACCGAGCCATGGGTTCATTCTAGCGATGGGACAGGAGTCCCATCATCTTGCTATAGTGATGAGACAAGGGTCCTATCAGTCAAGGGAGAGATCCATGAAGGTCTTCATCACGGGTGGCACGGGCCTGATCGGGTCTGCCGTCGTCGCCGAACTCCTGGGCCAGGGCCACAGCGTGCTCGGTCTCGCTCGCTCCGAGAGGTCCGCAGAGGCGCTCACGGCAACTGGCGCCGTCCCCCATCGGGGTGATCTTGGAGATCTTGAGGCGCTTCGCACCGGTGCTGCCCAAGCCGACGGTGTCATCCACCTCGCCTTCGGCGCGGACTTCTCGAGTGCGGAGGCATTGGCCAAGGTGGTTGCTCAGGAGAACGCTGCCTTGGCGATCATGGGGGAGGCTCTGGTCGGCAGTGATCGTCCGTTTGTCACGTGCTCTGGAACGCCGCCAGTGGCGGGTCGTATCTCCACTGAGGAGGACCCGCTCCCGCTCGAAGGACCGGTGGGTGGTCGAGGTCGATCCGTCAATGAGGTCCTTGCGTTAGCCGCACGCGGAGTGCGCGTCAGCGCCGTGCGTCTGCCACGGACCGTCCACAACCACGGCGAAGGAGGCTTCGCTGGCATGTTGACGCAGATCGCCCGCAAATCGGGCGTCTCGGGCTATGCCGGCGACGGCACTCAGCGCTGGCCCGCGGTGCACGCCCTCGATGCAGCCGTGCTCTTTCGCCTGGCTCTCGAACAAGCTCCGGCTGGCACCTCGTGGCATGCCGTGGGCGACGAAGGGGATGCAGTCCTCGACATCGCCACCGTTATTGGTCGGTGCCTAGAGCTTCCGGTCGAGTCCGTAGCGCCGGAGACTTACGGTCCGCTCGGGCCGATCTTCGCCACTGATCAGCCCTCTTCGAGTGCCTACACGCAAGAGAGGCTGGGTTGGCAGCCGTCGCACCCAAGTCTGCTAGTGGACCTCGAGAATCTCCGGCCCTGACGCCACCGCTCGCCTCATTTGCTGAGGCATTGCCGAATGAGGTCGCACGAGCTTTCGACAGGCGAAGGCCACTTTTTGGAGTTGCGGCCAAGTATCGGGGACTGTCTCATTTCCTCAGGGCGACTCCGGCAACGCCTAGGCGCGACGTACTCCCGCTCGCCTACGGTATAGGCGTGTTGCAGGCGGAAGGGCCTCCGTGACCACCGAAAATGTGGCCGTACTCTTCACCGACATGGTGGGCTCCACTGCCTTGGCGTCGAACCTCACCCCTGAGTCGGCGGACGAGGTACGGCGGGCCCACATTTCTCTCCTCCGCCAAGCCATCGTCGAGGCGGGTGGAACTGAGGTGAAGCACCTAGGTGACGGACTGATGGTGGCGTTTTCGGCGGCCTCTGGCCGCCATTTCCTGTGCCGTCGCCATGCAACAGGGGGTGGAGCGCTCTAACCGCAGTACCTCTCAGCCCATCGGCCTCAGAGTGGGAATCTCCGGCGGTGAAGTGACTAAGGAGGGTGACGACTACTTCGGGGACCCCGTCATACAAGCGTCGCGACTCTGTTCGCTTTGCTCGGCGGGGCAGATCGTTGCTGCCGAAGTTGTAAGGCTCATGGCTGGGAGGTGGAGTCGTCACGATGCTCGAAGCATCGGTCCAGTAGATCTGCGTGGCCTGATTGAGCCGGTCGAAGCCACCGAGATCCTCTGGGAGCCTCTGGCTGCCACCGTCACCGTACCTCTCCCCACCAGGCTGGCCCCTGCCCCCGAAGTCGGAGTGGTAGGGCGCAGTTCCGAAACTGACCTCATCATTGCCGCGTCTAAACGGGTGGCGGAGGGCCATGGTCGCGAGGTCGTGCTCATCGCCGGTGAGGCTGGACAGGGTAAGTCCACCCTCGCCGCCCTCGGGGCCCAGGCCGCCTTCGAGGAAGGGGCCGTCGTGCTCTTCGGCCACTGTGAAGAGGATCTGGCCGCCCCCTATCAACTCTTTGCCGAGACCCTCGGGCACTACGTGGCGCACGCCCCTGACGACCAGATCGTGGCCAACCTCGAGCCGCAGGGACCCGAGCTTAGGGGCCTTATATCGGCTCTAGACCGCCGAATACCCGATCTACCCCCCTCAAAGGCAACTGACGCTGACTCCGAGCGCTACCTGCTCTTTGCTGCGGTGGTGGAGGTGTTGGCCCGGATCTCGAAGGATCAGCTCGTGGTGCTGGTCCTTGACGACCTGCAATGGGCCGACAAAGGAAGTCTGTCGCTGCTCTGCCATTTGGTGTCTGTCGAACCGACCATGCGAGTGATGATCATCGGCACCTATCGAGACAACGAGCTTTCGAACGCCGATGCCCTGGTCGCCGCATTGGCAGAACTTCATCGGCTGGACGGTATCGCGCGGATTGACCTGGTAGGTCTCGACGACACTGGTGTAATCGCCTTGATGGAGGCGGCCTTGGGCCAAAGCCTCGATGCAAATGGAGTGGAACTGGCCCGCGCCGTGCACCGAGAGACTGATGGCAACCCATTCTTCGTGAGCGAGGTCCTTCGCAACCTCGTCGAAACGGGCGCCATCGGTCAGGATGCAGAAGGTCGGTGGGTAGCGCATGGTTCCCTAGATACTGCGGGATTGCCCGATTCCGTGCGCGAGGTGATTGGGGCCCGGGTCCTTCGTCTGGGGAAGGATGCCGGCCGCGTGCTCTCGGTGGCAGCAGTTATCGGACGCGATTTCGACCTCGACCTCCTGGCCCAGGCCACTCTGACCGATGAGGAGGCTCTGCTGAACATCCTCGAGGGCGCCGCTGCGGTTGCACTGGTGCGCGAGTTGCCCGACTTGGGCGAGTACAGCTTTGCCCATGCCCTCATTCAGCACACGTTGTACCAAGACCTGGGACACACCCGCCGAGCGAGGGTTCATCGGCGAGTCGCCGAGGCGTTGGAGGAACTGTGCGGAGATCATTCAGGACCCCGGGTTGGCGAACTTGCCCGGCACTGGGTCGCTGCCCGGCCCATCGACCTGGCCAAAGCAATTGGATACTCCCAGCAGGCCGGCGACTCCGCTCTTGCCGCGCTGGCCCCGTCCGACGCGCTCCGGTATTACTCCCAGGCACTCGATCTCAATACACAGGTCATTGGTGCCGACCCTCTGGTGGGCATTGACGTGTCCATCGGCCTGGGCACGGCGCAGCGCCAGGTCGGGGATCCTGCGCATCGCAGCACCCTGCTCGCTGCTTGTCGCCGGGCCGCTGAGCTAGACGACACCGAGCGGTTAGTGGTTGCAGCATTGGCCAATAACCGAGGCTGGGTGAGCAAACCCGGAGTAGTCGATGTTGAGAAGGTCGAGGTTCTGGAGTTGGCACTCGATCGGATCTCGAGACGTCATCCAGATCGGGCGCCACTTCTTGCCACCTTGAATCAGGAACTTCAATTCGACGGAATGCATCAGAGTCGCGAGGCACTCGTTAGCGAGGCAGTGGCTGCTGCACGAGAGTCCGGAGACGACGCAACGATCGTGCGGGTCTTCACTACCGTTTCGTATACGGCCCAGATATCACGGGCTCTGGCTTGGTCCACAGAAGCCCTTGCTCGCGTGCAACGGATCGGTGATCCGGTCTTGCTCTTCTTGGCGGCAGATGGTCGCCTCATCGCAGCCAGCCGGGTCGGGGACGTCGACGAAATGGACCGATGCGTAGAGATCATGGCTGCCACGGTCCAGAACCTTGCACAACCGACTCTGAGCTGGCGGCTCACGCAAGTGCGGGCAACGAGGGCTCAGATCGCCGGCGATCCCGAGCGAGCCGAGCAGTTGGCCACTGAGGCCTTTCAAATTGGTACGAAAGGTGGCGAGCCGGACGCCGAACTAATCTTCGCTTCACAGATGGCTATGGTCAGCTATCAGCGGGGAACGATGGGCGAGCTGATCCCCCTGATCAAGGGGGCCGCATCTGAGAATCCTGGGCTTCCAGTCTTCCATGCAGCCCTGGCCTTGGCTTACGTTGAGGGGGGGCAGGCCGACCACGCCAGTCGACTCTTAGAACAGTTCGCCGCTGCTGATTTCTTTCTTCCGATGAATTCGGCGTGGCTTACCGGAATGTTCGCGTACGGCTCTGCCACCGTCGAATGTAGAAATCCAAAGTTTGCCCGGTCACTCTTCGATCGCCTACTCCCGTGGGCTGAGGAATGGTCGGCAACCGGGGGTCCGACCGTGGAAGGTCCAGTAAGCCAAATACTCGGTGGACTCGCGGCATTGCTCGGCCAATACGACGAAGCCGATGCCTTTTTTACCTACTCCCTCGCGTCAAGCGAACAAGCAGAGGCGCAATTCTTCAGCGCTCGAACAAACCTTTTGTGGGGCAGGATGCTCGCCGAGAGGGCTGGCCAGGGAGATATTGAAAGGGCAGTCGACCGACTTACCCAGGCCCACGCCTCCGCAGTCGCAAACGGATACGGGACCGTTGAACGTCGCGCCGCCGATGCTCTCCGAGAGTTAGCTTGAGTTTCAAGGCTTCGGGAGACATACCTGAGCCTTTGGCGCTGAGTCCGGAGATCTCAGCGCCTCGTCACTGAGTGGCCATATCCGCCGTTGTGGGGCAGGCAGCCTGTCTGCTCGGGGCTGACCGAACCTAGAGACGGCACAGCCATCGAGGTCTAAGATGTTGGTCCGGAGGCGGCGAACAAATGGGACAGCCGGAAGTCTGGGGCGTCTGGGTCCAGCCAATCAGTCGTTGGAAGCGGGCGAGACAGCGCCTCTTGCGGCACATCATGCGGATGGTGTTCCTTCCTGGTGATTCACTCTCTGATGGCGCAAAGCGGATTTGTATTTTTGTTCTCGGATGGGGAGGTCTGATTGCCCTCTTCGCCTGGGGCGGATACACACAGGGAAGCCTCCACGGAGTTGGGGACGGCGTCACCTTTTGTGCGGTGCTATTCGTCCTAGCGCTTCTCGCCGCACCGGGCTATCGCCGTCCACCTGGTCCCCCAATCCGCCACGGCTAATCATCGCTTTAGCTGCTTATCTGGCGGTCAGCGGTGGCTCGCAAGCTGTCGGCAGAGTGGACCAGGTGCTAGAACGAAGGCGGTGACTACGCGGCGGCGGACTGTGCGTCTGGTCGGCATGATTGTGGCCACTGGTGCAAGTCTGGCGGCATGCAGCGGGCCGAATACGACAGCTCCAACCACAGAGATCACGTCGCCGTCGTCGAGCACGACGCAAGTTGCGAAGTCAACCACCTCGACGTCGAGCACCACGAAGGTCGCCCCATCAACATCGACCTCAGTAGTGACTCAATCCCCGTGCCGGGTGGGTCAGCTTCGGATTCAGGCGGGCGGGGGTGGTGGAGCGGCGGGCAACGCAGGACAGGCGATCGTATTCACGAATGTCAGCCAGACCACGTGCACCATGGACGGCTATCCAGGTGTCGCCGCCCTCAACGCTCAGGGCAACCAAGTCACACAAGCCGTGCGTCATGGAACCGGGATGATGGGCGGCTTGCCAAGCGACAGCTCCCCACTACCACTCGTGACGCTCGCTCCCGGTCAGGCAGCATCGGCGGAAATCGAGGGGACCGACGTACCGCCGGGGAACGCAACGACGTGTGTCGGCTATCCGTCGTTCTTGATCACGCCGCCGAGTGAAACGCATTCAGTGAGAGTGGCCGTCCCAATGGCGAACGGCTCCTACGGAGGATTTCCCGGCTGCTATCCCATCAGCGTCAATCCAGTTGTACCCGGTACAACTGGAACGGCCCAATGACTCGAAGCCGCCCACGGCGGCACCGGTGTTCATACGCCCACCTGCGCCGGTAGGGGATAGGGCACCGATAGCTGCGTGAGCAGAGACCCTGCTCCAAGCCTCCTGGGCTGAGGACGGATGCGGGCTGGCGTGTATTTACCTCAGTTGGCGGTCACGGTGATCGACTCCGCAGCTTCCACCGTTCCACCCTTTCGGTTAGTGGCCTCAACGGTGAAGGAGTAACTTCCAGAGTGTGAGGGGACGCCCGAGAGAACCCCTTCTTTCGAGAGTGTGATGCCTTTCGGCAGCGTGCCGGAGTGGTGGACATGAACGGCCGGTATGCCACTGACCGTGAACGCAAACGAGTAGGACTGACCAGCGATGCCTGAAGGTGGGGTCCCCGAGATTGTTGGTGGTACGACCAGGACCTTCTCGAAGGCATCGGCCAGTTGGGCGTAGCCCGTGTTGTTGGTGTGGATGGTTGGCCCACCCGGCGTGCACATCCAGGTCCAGTTGCAGATCGTGGCCACATTGGCGGGAACCTGTTGTCCGGCCCAGGTGCTGGAGCCACCAAAGCTCCTGGTATCAAACTGTTTAAACGCAGAGGCGACGGTGACCCCGTCGCTCGCGTACACCGAGCTCAGGGCACTGTTCAGCTGCTGCAGCAACTGGACGCTGAGGTGGGCCTGCTCCTCGCCGGCGGCGCCGTTGAGCCAGAACGCCAGGTAGGGGTCGTAATAGGTCATCCCCACGATCGGGACAGTGCTGCTGGCGGCGCGTAGTCCGCTGACGATGATGGGCAGGTTCGCCTCGACCCGAGTCAAGCCGCTCTCAAAACACGCTTGGTTGATAACCCCACCCTGAGTACAACCGAGCACATCGTCGGCACCGATATCGATGGTCACGAAGGCCACGTGGTCAGGGTGGCTGCGCAGGAATGCCTCAGCGTCGCCGAGTTGGCTCCCCGTTGCATACTTCGTGCAGATGCCACCGTGCTGCATGGTGGTGGTGGTTTCTCCGCCGCATCCCAGGTTGTTCAGCTCCAGTCCTGGGACCAGGGGCTGGGCGTAGGAGAACAGGTCGTTCACGTAATCTGCACCGCCGGTCGACCCGGTACCGGTGACAAGAGATGCGCCGAGAGCCATGTAGTACTCGGTTGCCGGAGTGGTGGCAGCTGCAGCATTCCCAGCTGATGGCGAGACCGCGATCGAGCTTGCACCTGCAATTAGTGCCAAGACTGCTGAGGTTACGAGGCCACGCTTCGTCATCCCTTGCTCCTTGTTTCAGACTTCACCACGAACGGTCGAGTGGTCAGCAGACAGGCGGTACACCGGTCCCCGAGCGCGCCGCTCCAGGCAATGAGCGTCGCAACAGGCACCGTGGTAAATCCCGCCTGGCCCGAAACGGCGGGCCAGAGTTCGACCGATTGGGCGTGATGCGTGACTGCGACACCGATCGCCGCGCAATAGGTTGCGTTATTGGGCCCATTCATCTGGAACGCAATCGGTTCAGTCGATGCGTTGGCGGTCCAGAGATTGTTCAACTCGGCATACGTGGGAGCAGATCCGCCCGTGGTATCCGAGACCGGGCTGAGAGCGTTGTTGGCCAGGATGCATGTTGGACCACCCGCCGCCGCAGAAGTCGCGCACCGCTGCATCACTTCCGTGGTGATCGCCTGGTTGCCGACCAGCGGGTTCATGGGGTAGTAGATCGAGGTGTCGACCCAGGGAGCGTAATCGGAAAGCGCTCCATCGAGGCACGACTGCTGGGCTGAAGGGGTCCAGCCGTCGGCTTCCGCCAGAGGCACCACCTCTCCTCCGATCACGAAGGGCTCGGCGGTGAGCGATGAGCACGACGATACGGCTACCTCACGAAGTACCGAGTTTGTGTCGTAGCGACTGGCAAGCGCCTGTTGCAGTCCTGCCCAGGCAGAGCGGTACTCGGGCTTCCACCATTGGCCGAGTGTCCCGCCAGTGTTGGAGGGAAGATTGGCCGGCACCGTGATTTGTGGTCCGTCCAGTGACTTCGCCCACCCAGGGGCGGCGTAGGCGGCGAAGACGCGGAGTCGCACACCGATCGGCGCACCGACATGTTGCTTGTTGTAAGCGTCGACCGCGGCCAGCGATGCGTCCAGCGTGGCAAAGTCGAATTGGCCCGGATTCGGTTCGAGCTGTGCCCATGTCTGGTTCACAACGACCCCACTAAGTGCAGGCGACTCGGCCGCAACATCCGTAAGATCGACGACAGGATACGGAACACCTTCGTGATACTGAGTCTCGGAGCCTTTATCAATCAGTCCTGCGATCCGGGGCTTGACCTTCGAGCGTGTGGGCGATGACTTGATGCCTAGCGTTGCCGACTCCGACGTGATCGAACCGGACGAGTTGGAAGCGACAGCCCGGTATTGGTTTCCGTCGTATGCGGTCGTTGCTGTGACCGCAAGCGTCGAGGACGACTGTCCAAGATCTGTAAACACCTGTCCATCCATTGAGACTTGCCACTCGTAGCTTGGCTTCGGGGTCCCAGTGGCCTTCACACTGAACCGAGCCACCTTTCCAAATGCCACAACCCTATTTCGAGGCTGTACGGAAATTGCAGGTGCCAACGCCTGCTTCTTAGCAACAATGTGAGCCCCGGCGATCCCGAGTGGGGCAATCGAGGCGATGACGCCTGACATCACAACCGCGATAACGACCCTCTTGACCACATGCCCTCCCCATTCGGCGCTTAAGCCATTCTCGGAGATGAATGTTAGGAAGCTGTGAGGTCGCTATGTCCCATCCCAAGGCCGGCGCCGGCAATGCGACTCAGCCTGACGTACCACCAACTTCGTCGTCAAGCCGAGTAGTCGCAGCGCTCGGACACTTCTGACTGCATTTATACCTGGCCCAGTTCACAGCACAAAGCTGGCAGCTCCGACCGTCTCGGCCGTGGATCGCCACCGCATTGTCATCGGGGTCGGCGAAGGTGAGCGTGCGGCCGAAGGGTCCGTCGCCTGGTTCGACCAGGATCGGGACTCCGGCCAGGCCATTTCGCCATGAAGGCGCCGCGGATCGTCCGCCTTCAGCCAGATGGAAGCGCGTGCCCTCGGCCTGAGGGCTGAATCCAAGGAGTATTTCGTCATGCTCCTCAGGATTGGTTGTGGACCTCTCGGACTCGCGCGCGAATGTCGGAGTCCTCCATGGCTAGGACGGTCACCGCTGCAGTTCCACCACCTTTCCCAGCCATCTCAGCTTTTGTGGGTTGCGCATGGCATAGATCCGGGTGATCTGGCCGTCCTCGACCACCAGACTGACCGCGGTGGCCTCATCGCCGAAGACGAACCGGGCTCCCGGCATCCCGTTGAGCCAGGTAGTAGTCGCTACGAGGTCCGGGAGCTCCACCACTCGGCGGAGAAACGCCGCCACCCTCTTGATACCGGTCATCGGCTTCCGAGCAGCGCTGACCACGCCGCCACCGTCGGCGATCAGCATCACGTCCGGGGCGAGGACCTCCAGCAGCCCTTGTAGGTCGCCAGAGGAAATCGCGGCCATGAACTTCGTGAGGGTCTCCACCTGTTGGGTCCGGTCTACCTGCATTCGCGGCCTGCGTGCCGCGACATGCTCGCGGGCACGGTGTGCGATCTGCCGGACCGCGGCAGGTGTCTTGCCTACGACGTCGGCGATCTCGCCGTAGGGCGTGTCGAACACTTCGTGCAGTACGAATACGGCCCGCTCGGTTGGGCCTAGGGTCTCCAGCACCGTCAGCATTGCGATGGAGACGTTCTCGGCGAGTTCGGCGTCCTCAGCCACATCGGGGCTGGTGAGCAGCGGCTCGGGCAGCCATTCCCCCACATACTCCTCCCGGCGGCGGGACACCGCCCTGAGGCGGTTCAGCGCCTGACGGGTGACGATTCGAACGAGATAGGCCCGCGCGTCGCGCACCTCCGTCTGGTCCACATCCGCCCACCGCAACCAGGTTTCCTGAACGATGTCCTCGGCGTCGACCGCTGAGCCGAGCATCTCGTACGCAACGGTGAAGAGCAGGCCGCGGTGGGTGACGAACGGGTCGTCTGTCATGCAGGCGAGGCTAGAGCCAGCGGCTTTAGATCACAGGATGCCGAGAACCCCTGCGATTCAATGCCCATGGCGACGTTGGATCGGGCCATGAGATTGGCCAGCCCAATGAACATGGTCAGCTCCACGAGAGCGGCCGGACCGAGCGCCTTCAGAAGACTGGCCGACAAATCGTCGGTAACGGTTGGCGGGGTCTGCGTCATCGCCTCGGAATATTCCATGACGTCGCGCTCCAGAGGAGTGAACGCATCGGACGCACGCCAGCGGGGCACCTCGCGCGCTTTAACTACGTTGAGTCCCTCGTTGTGCGCTTGGAAGTAGCCGAAATCCAAGCAGAAACTGCAGCCGATCAGACTAGCCACCGCCATGTGCGCGAATGACTTCAGATTCTCGTCACAACGGTCCCACTTCTGCACCTTACGACCGATGCTAAAAGAGAGGTTCAGCACCTTCCGGTTGTGCCAAGCCACTCCCACCGGCTCGGGCACCTCGCCGAACATCTTCCGGGACATGCGCTTGACGATCGCACCGTACAAGCCGGTCAACTCCGCCTTGGGGATCCTGGGACTGCTGGACATGACATCTCCTCCGATAAAGTTGCTTTCGACATAGAGACACCGGCCACGCATCGAATGTGACAAAAGAGCGACCTCGGTCCTTTGAGCTGAACATGAGATCGCACGGCTCGGCACATGGGGGACACCGCTGGCGATAACGGGCAGTCGGGCAGCGAGTGAACGCATTGAAAATGGGAGTCTTGATCCTGGACCTTGGCGGTAGGTGGCCATTTCCCGTGGATATCACTGGTCAAGGGGACCGCCTAGCTCAGCCGGGAAGGAAAAAGAGCGTATCGACTGCAGTTTCGAACGGACGGGCGCTTCTTTGCACTTGGGCAAGGAGCAGTCCTCCTTGGATCGTGGCGAGCAGAGTGACGGCGAGATCGTCGGGGTCGATGTCAGAGGGAACTCACTCTTCGGTACGAAGTGCACGGAGACCATCGCTCCTATCCCAATGCGGTGATCGAAAAACTGCTCGGTCCCGTGCCCGCGGGCCTGGACATTGTCGACGTGGGTTGAGGCACCGGGATCGCATCAACGCAGATGGCCCAGCGCGGCGTGAAGGTGCTGGGGGTGGAACTCGCTCCGCGAATGGCGGAAATCGCCCGCGGTCATGAGGGATGACTGGTTGGACCAGCTCATGTCACGGAGCGACGGACCCGAGGTTGGACTACCCCTGCGAATAACTGCCGGTTGGCCAGGTCTATCTCCGATCGGTTCCGGCGGCGTGGGACAGACAAAGCCGATCGCAGTCGTCGGATGCTGTGGTCAGCCTCTGAACGCTCGCCGTACCTCGTGCATGGGCCTGTAACGGGCGTTTACTTGGAGCTCAACCGGACAACCTTCGCGAACGCATTGGCAATGACGACCGCTCCAGCCGCAGTGGGGTCGTCCCCTAGACCTTCTGGTTCGCCCTTCTGGCAAGTGGCGTTGAGCAGCATGCAAGCCCTCTTGACCGCCACTGGGACGATCCCCCACCTCGAGTGCGTCAAGGTGCTCATCTCCGATGTGTCGAAGGCGTCGAAGACGTCGGCAACCTTTGCCCCAGCCTCGGTGTAGAGCTGCTCGAGGGTGCTGTTGAGGGATTGAAGACCGGCGATCGACTCGGTCACGACCGTCTGATCAAAGGGCGAAGGAGACAGCCAGTCACCGAGGAGCGGGTTGAAGTAGTTCATCCCTGCGATCGGGACTTGAGGACCGGCAGCGGAACGAAGCCCAGCCAGCATCACTGTCAGGTTCGACTCCACAGTGGCGAGTGCTTCCGCCACACACGTTTGGACATCGGCGGTATCGATACATGGCCCCACGTCGTTTCCGCCGATGTCGATGGTGATCAGGGCAATGCGGCCCATATGGGCGTTGAGGAAGGCGATGGCTTCTGCATATTGAGGACCAGAAATCATGGAGCTGGTTGTCTCTCCGGAGACGGCCATATTCACGAGTTGAAGCTGTCGGTGCGGGTGGTGGTTGACAATCAGATATGGATACGACATCTGAAAATTCGCCACCGGAACTGAGTCACCGAGCGCCAAGTAGTAACTGGCGGGATTGGATCGGCTTGTGTGTCGAATGCCGGTCCTGTTGGAAGCACCGGCGGCCGAACCGGACAGAAATGCCATACCAGCCAATGTCGCTGCCATCACAACAATCCAACGTCGCAGCATCCAAAGCAGTGTAAGGCGTCGGCAGATGTCGTGCCTCAGAATGGCTGCTCGATGACCAGGTCCGCCCGTTCCTGAGCGCCCAATCCATGGGTAGCAAGCGTCGATTATCCACGCGGGCGGTCTGGGTCTGTACGTGTGCTCTCGATGGGCCTCCATCTAACCTCGGATGTCATGGACCCCGTTTTGAAGGCGCTCGCCGATCAGAAGGTCGAGACAGGACTACTGGTGAGCAGACTCACGAAGGACGAATCGGACTTGGCGACTCGGTGCATCGGGTGGTCCGTAACCGATGTCCTACTCCATCTCGCCCAATCAGACGAGATGGCCATCGCAAGCCTCACGGGGCAGTTCGGCGACGCCCCGGTGGACAGTACAAAGGGTTGGGGCGGGGGAACATCCGTTGATGACAGCGTGAGCCGGATGGTTGAACGGGAGCGGGGAACCTCTTACAAGAACGTTCTGGAAAGATGGACCCTGACCACGACCAGGCTGGCCGCCGTACTCGATGCAATCGACCTGTCCACTCGGGTTCTATGGGTAGCAGGAGATCTTTCGGCTCGGACACTCGCGACGGCCCGGCTCTCCGAAACCTGGATTCACACCGGGGACATCGCAGACGCGGTGGGAGTGGAGTTGGTACCGACCGACCGGCTTAAGTTGATCGCCCGACTGGCTTGGCGCACGCTGCCCTTCGCGTTCAAGGCATCCGGGCTCGCCATGTCCGGTGCGGTGGCATTTCGCCTCGTCGGTCCGTCTGGCGAACAATGGGAATTCGTCCCTGACGGGCCCGTCATCACCACGATCAGCGGGTTAGCTACAGAACTCTGTGAGGTCGCCGCGAGGCGGCTCGACCCCGCTGCGACCGGGCTTGTCGGAGCAGGACCAGATGCAGTTGCTATTCTCGCCCTGGTGCGGACCTACGCATGACCACTTTGAGAGCAGGCAGCCGACCCGCCGACTGGTGCCCATAGGTATCGCTTACCGAGTCCGCATCGGCACCGGCTCATCCATCGGGTGAGTCTTCGCTGCGATAAACCGGCGACGTGACGCAGACGAGCCTGAACCCCGGACCTGGTTTCGACCTCGGCTCGTGCCTGTTTCAAGAGGCCAATGGTCATTGCACCGCGCCTTCAACGCTGTTCTCCACACCACACTGCTCTACCCCAATGTCATCAGGATGTTGTGAGTAATCCGTTCAATCTGCGGGTCGCGGCCTCTCAGCCCATGTGCCCAGTCGGTTGAGCCCGAGGTGATGACCGTGGCTCCCGCCTTGTTCGTGTATGCACCCAGTACCGCGTGGCCGTAACGGATGCGTTCCATTGCCTCGGGATCACGCGTCCCGAACACGCGTGACGCGATGTACTCCAACTCGCTCGGCTCACCCGGCTTGGGTGGACGAGGTGCCGTCTCACGGGTGAAGTGCTGCGTCGGGCACGTGCCAAGTATCTCGAAGGTCGACGGCGTGCCATCTTCGCCGGTCGGGTAGGGCAGACCGTCGCGATAGGTGAAGACACACCCGTCGCACTCGTAGCCGACGACGGTCGGGCCGGCACCCAGCACGTCGCCATAGCCGAGCCCGGTACCCCCGAACATCCAGTGCCCGGAGCGATGCACGGTGTAGCCCCCGAGGCCGGCAGTCACATTGCGGCCTATGCGGTGATAACCCCCGCGGGTGAATGAGACGCCGGTCATGTGGTTCTCGGGGCGACCGATGATGACGTCGGACCAGAATGTCGTCACCTCGGCCTCCCGGTCGGTTCCCAACAGGGGGTCGTCTTTGAAGAAGCCCTTGTACCCAACCATTACGTCGTCGTCGTCACCTTCGATGCGCACCTGCCAGAGCGACGTATTGCCCGATAGGAATGCCGCATTGCCACCGCTCGAGATGAAGCCTTCGACAGTGTCGCGCATGCCACGAGACCAGTACTCGTCGTGGCCGACCGATAGATAGAGACTTGCGCCATCCAGCACCTCGGGGTGTGCTTCCAGATCAGCATTCGTACAGACCCCGATCTCGAACCCCTCGCGTTCGGCCCACTCGATGAATGGCAGTTCCCAGTCGGGCCAACCAGCAGACCCGGCATAACCCGACAAATGATTGATCTGGATGTAACCAACGTGGGCGGCGTTCTGGGGATCAGGAGCGCCCGTGCCCGTCACCCGCCGTCCTTTGCCCGGTGGCTTGTAGAGATAGCCCGGCGACATCGGCCGCTGCATGGCAACGTGGGTCCCGCCGGTGTACAGGTTTGATCCGCCAAAGTCGTTGTACGCGTGCCAGGTATTGGTCGCGAGCGCGACCACAATGCGCGTGGCCAAAGACGGACGCACGACGAAGAACGCGAAGTCACGCCTCATCTTCTCGCCAACGACGATCTCCATGACGACCTCGTAGTAGCCCGACCGCCATGCCGGCTCGATGTCCAGCGTGAGGGCGACAGGCCAGTCGCACCCATTCGAGGAAGCGTCGTTCGGTGTCTCGTATTCGTCTGTTGGTACCGCGTCAGAACTGAACACGACCTCCCGTCGCGCTCCGACCCGTGCTACCTCAACGCGCACTGGCTTCCCTGCGGACGACGACATATGCAGGCCTACCTGGTCTCCCGGGCGGACTGATTGTGGCCAGCAGTACCCGGTAACCACATCGCGACTCATTGCGCGACCATAACTGGGCCGGATCACTCGCTGCATCGGAAGGAGGTCATGCGGAGCAGGAGCACTCGGCCCAGTCCGAAACGGCTGCGGATAGCAATTTCGCTGACGAGGATTGATGGGCGGCTCATCGTTCGCCACCTCATGGATTCACGAGTACTGCGGTCAGATGGGTGAAAAGAACTGACGGCCTCAGCTCGGTGGGCTGAGGTCGTGTCGCACCCAGGAGCTAGGAGGCTTGTGTTTGATTGAGCGACTTATCGGAGCCCCCATCCGGCAACAGGGCCACCTCCGCTGATCGAAAGATCGGACTTAGTCTCGGTATGCGCGGGTCCAAACCGTTCGTCCGATGGCATCGGGTCCGAATCGTGCATGGGGGTTAGTGGGCTATTAGGGTTCAGTGGGGGACAAGGGCGGGGTCTGCTCCGTCGGCGTCAAGACAGGTTCAGGGGGAATGATGACCGATGCACGATTCACTAGACGGCAGGTTCTGACCGGGGGTATCGGGGGTGCAATGGCCCTCAGCATGGCCGGACTTGGTGGCGTCCGGGCCTCCGGCGCCGATACCGTGCGACGGGCCGCCAAGGTCAAAGCGGCGGGGAGTGACCTCGGTGCCGTGGAGCACGTGATCTTTCTCATGCAGGAAAACCGCTCCTTCGATCACTACTACGGCTCGATGAAGGGCGTCCGGGGCTTTGACGACGCCAACAACCGGGGTGCGTTCACTCAGTCTTGGCCGGGAGGTCAGAACTCGAGCCTGCTTCCGTTCCACATGAACACCAAGAGCCAGCAGGCCGAGTGCACCTACGACCTGTCGCACTCCTGGGAAGCCGAGCACGCCTCGTGGAACAACGGAGCCATGGACAGCTTCGTCTCTACCCACACCTCGAGCACGTACGAGGGAGCACTCGGTATCAACACCATGGGCTATTACAAGAAGGGGGACCTTCCCTTCTACTATGACCTGGCCGAGAAGTTCACCATCTGCGACAACTACTTCTGCTCGGTCCTCGGTCCCACCCACCCCAACCGCCTCATGCAGATGACCGGGACACTCGACCCGGCCGGAGATGCTGGCGGCCCGATCATCGTTACCAACTCGAGCCTTTCGTCGGTGCGGGGGACTTGCTCGTGGAACACCATGCCCGAGGTGCTTCAGTCGGCTGGGATCTCGTGGAAGTGCTACAACCCCCACGGGTCCAATTATCAACCGACCTCCGACTACTTCTTCAGCAATAACGTGCTTTCCTACTTCGACTCCATTGTCTCCGATTCCACTTCTTCCCTCTACCAGAACGCCTTTGGCTACTTCGGCCCGAATGTGGCTGGCGGCCTGACCGACGGGGCCAGTCCGAACGACTTCGCCAAGGACGTTGCTGCCGGAACGCTGCCTCAGGTGTCGTGGATCTTTGCCCCGGACGGATTCGACGAACACCCGCCGGCACCGCCGGCGCTGGGCGAATGGTGGAGTCAGCAGATCCTCGACACTCTGGTCTCCAACCCGGCCGTGTGGGCCAAGACGGTGCTCTTCATCATGTATGACGAGAACGATGGCTTCTTTGACCATGTCCCTCCGCCCACCGCTCCCAGTGGGACAACCGGTGAGTACTTGACGGTGGACCCTTTGCCCAGTTCTGCGGGAGGCGATACTGGGCCCATCGGCTTGGGGGTTCGCGTGCCCATGCTGGTGGTGTCGCCCTTCTCGGTGGGGGGCTATGTCTGTCACGACCAGATGGACCACACGTCCCAACTTCGGTTCCTCGAGACGGTATTCGGCGTAACAGCTCCCAACATCACTCCGTGGCGAAGGTCGGTGACCTCGGACCTCTCCGGTTCCCTGCCAGTGCTCCAGTCCCCGGTGTACAAGGTGCCGAAGCTCCCGGTGGTATCGGATGCCACCACGGCTGCCCCGGTCAACGAATGCAGTGCCGGACAGCTGCTCGAGTTGAACTCGGCACCTACTGCACCGTTCAAGATCCCAAAGCACCAGAAGATGCCGGTGCAGGCCAATGGGACCCTACTGACCACGCCAAGCTAGATCCCACCGGCCACTGCAAACCGGCGTCCAAGCTTGGAGTTGGCTCGAGCCAGCGACGAAATCGGCTGCAGTCAGCTCGATCGGCCAAGTGCAACTCAGCAGCTCTGCGGGCTGAGGGTCGACACGGACCTCAGCTCAGGCAGCTGAGCTCTCGTTAGCGCTTGGGCCTGGAGGCGCGATTCACCGGGTGGACCAATCGGTGTCCAAATCCAGCGTCGCGGGCTGGGTCAGTCGGCCAGGGGACCCAGGACGTTGCCAGGGTGGCGGTATGCCTTGATCTCGATGAGGTTGCCACTCGGATCGACAATCATCATCTTGCCTTGCTCAATTGGCTCACCCACGTAGGAGATGGTGGGCGACTCGACGACGATCGGACCTCCTGTGAAGCGAGATGCGATCTGCTCCCAGTGGTTCCAGGGGAGCGTGGCACCGAAGTGCCGTGTCCGAGGCATGGGCGAAGTTACGCTGCCCGGATCATTCTGTAGCGTCACTTGAGCACCGAAAACCAGAGCGTCGGCAAACTCATCGGTCTTTCGACCAATCTCGGCATCCAACTGGCTCCCGTAAAAGTCAACTGCCTCCTCAAGATCACGCACTGGGATTGAGAGATGGAAAATAGGCCGCACGGATTTCTCCTTGAAACTTGGTGATGTCATTCTAGGAGCGAAGACCCACGCATCTCGGCCCACCAAAACGCGATCAGGTGCAGGTGTTGAAGATCGGCGGCCCCCGCTTGATGCGCCGGGGCCCGACACGCCCTCTGCACACGGTCGCCAACGGTGCCTGATGCCCCGGAGCCACTACCAGAATTCGGCATCATGCCGTCAGATGACCCGTCACTATGATCAGAAGTCCGGTACTCTGATAGATCCACGCTGAGTGGGGACCCCCCGTTGCTGCCGATCGATTTGATCGGAATCATTCTGTCGCCTCCTCTGAGCTCGTCTCAAGGAGATCCATGTCCCGTTTTCCGATCACTCTCGCTGCTCCGTCGCGCCCCCGAAGCGCGCTTCACGAGAAACGCCCGAGCGCTGTCGTCTACTGCGAGGCCAACTTCGGTTCACCGGACGGCAAGACTGCCAACGGTCTCGTGCGGCATTCCGAGCTCTACGAAATCATCTCCGTGATCGACAGCAAGCAGTCCGGGCGAGACGCAGGCGAGATCCTTGATGGCAAGGCAAACGACATCCCCGTCGTGTTTGACCTAGCGGCGGCAGTTCTGCTTCACGGCACCGCACCGGACTTCCTCGTCTTTGGTGTGGCTCCCTCGAGCGGGATGCTTTCGGCCAAGGAGCGAGGGGTGATGCTCGGTGCGATGGCACAGGGTGTCAACATCGTCAATGGGCTTCATGAGTTCTTGAACGATGATCCAGAGTTCGCCCACGCAGCAGCCACGTACGGCGTCACCATCCTCGATGTGCGGCGACCGCGGGCCAAGAGGGACCTCCGTATGTTCAGCGGTCGGATAGCCGAAGTCACCTGTCCCCGCATCGCCGTCCTCGGCACGGACGGAGCCATCGGCAAGCGAACCACCGCAACCATTCTCACCAAAGCTCTCAACGACCACGGCATCAAGGCCGTCATGGTTGGCACGGGTCAGACCGGTCTGATCCAGGGGGCTCGATACGGTGTGGCTCTTGATGCGATTCCGTGCCAGTTCTGCTCTGGCGAAATGGAGGCAGCGGTCGTGGAGGCGTTCGAGAACGAGCAGCCTGACGTCATCGTCATCGAGGGCCAAGGTGCCCTCAGCCATCCGGCGTACCTCAGCTCCACATTCATCCTCCGCGGAAGCCGCCCGAATGCCGTGATCCTCCAGCATGCACCGGCACGCCAGAAGCTCGGTGACTTCGCTGACGTTCCGACGCCTGACCCGGCCAGCGAGATCAACCTGATCGAGACCTTCGCCGACACAGAGGTCATCGGATTGACCCTCAATCATGAGAACATGACCGATGTTGAGGTGACGGCGGCGATCACAATGTACGAGCTGGAACTGGGCATTCCAGCCACCGACGCGCTGATTCGACCAGTGAAACGACTCGTGGAGATGGTGGTGGGTGCCTTCCCGGAGCTCGAACGGGAGTCGGTCGCCCAGGCGTCGTGAGCGCTCCACGAGTTGAGGTCCGACTGGATCTCATTGCTCACAACGCACAGACCCTCGTGCACCGCCTCGCCCCTTTGGGTATCTCCGTCTGCGGAGTGACCAAAGCGACCCTAGGTTCTCCTGAAGTCGCCCGTGAGCTCCTAGGTGCTGGTATCAGCGAGCTTGGCGAATCGCGCATTGAAAATGTTGAACGCCTGCGTGATGCCGGGATCGCCGCCGAAATCATGTTGATTCGGTCCCCAATGATCAGCCAAGCCGACCGGGTGGTCGCCAGCGCCGACGTCAGCCTCAATAGCGAGGTCCGTGTGATCGACCAACTCTCTGTGTCAGCGCGCAAGCAACGGAAGCACCATGGCATCGTCCTCATGGTCGAACTGGGCGACCTACGTGAGGGGATCATGCCAGGCGATGCCCATGAAGTCGCTCGAATGGTGCTCGACACTCCCGGGATTGGCCTGCGAGGGATAGGCACCAATCTCGCCTGCCAGAATGGCGTGATCCCCGATGCGTCCAATATGGCGGAGCTATCCGCCATAGCGAACTCAATTGAGAAGGCCTTCGGAATCGATCTCGACATTGTTTCCGGTGGGAACTCGGCCAACCTGCAGTGGGCCCTGCAGCCGGATGCGAGAATCGGCCGAGTCAATCACCTTCGCCTGGGTGAATCGATCCTGCTGGGTCGTGAGCCAATACATCGCACTGAACTCAAGGGGCTTCATGCGCGAGCCTTCTCACTAGTTGGCGAAGTTATCGAGTCCAAGCTGAAACCCTCACGACCACGAGGAGAACTTGGCCAGACAGCGTTCGGTCATGGTCGGGAGAACCGTGTCGCACGGAGCGACTGTCATCGAGTGATCGTCGCTCTTGGCCGCCAGGACGTTGACACTGACGGCATCGTTGCGCCACCTGGATTCGAGATCCTCGGTGCAAGCAGTGATCATCTGGTTCTCGCTGCGATGACCAATCCACCGGAGTTGGGGTCCGAGCTTCGTTTCGAACTGAACTACAGCGCACTCATGAGCTCAATGGCGTCACCGTTTGTGACTCACGAGTACATACACGCCGGTGCCCGTTGATTCGATTGTCTGTTCATGGGACGCACGACAGCCGAGGTCCGTTTTTCAGAATGGAGATCAAGCAACTCTGCGACACCGGATGCCAATGGAGTATGGGTGTCTGTGAGGTGACGATCAGTGGCGGTACGGGACCACGACCGGTCATCACGAAGGCTGTTGACCGTGACTAGCCGATTGGCTACTTTGGCCGGAAGTAGGTGGCCAAGCCGCCGCATCAAGGAGGTCCCCGTCATGGCAGAGATCGATGACAAGGCGAAGGAAGCGCTATCCGACGTTAGGAAGGTCGGAGCCGATTACGAGGAGCATCAACAGCCGACCGGGCTCGACATACCGGTTGACCTCGTGCACTTCAAGAAGTTCCCTGTTGTGGACCCACCGGGCAAGTACAAGAAGGTGGGCCATGACACACGATCCGACATCGGCCCCGATGACAGTCTCGAGCTACCGGACTACAGCGGGCCCTTCAACCAGAACCTCAGATTCTCGGATTTCTCGAACGAAGCGCTCTTGAACATGTTGGCGATGAGCGACGAGTACTACCGGGTGTGCATCGAGGGGTGGGCGGACGCGGTCGGCAAGCGCTATGGGCGTGACGACATGCTCAAAATCCAAACTGATGCGTGGCGAGACATGATCCTCCCCCAACTCCCGGTGATGATCGGCAGTTGGATGGATCTCGCCGACGGCGAAGCCGAATCTCTCGGTGCGGAGACTCAGAAGCAGGTCACGGCTCACATCGCCGCGGGTCGAACCGTCCTCGTCAACCCCTATAAGCCTGAGCCGGATTGGGTGCAGTACTCGAAGGAACGTTTGGTGAAGTTGGCTCTCGGAAGCCACGAGTATCTGCTCGCCGCGATCGAGTCATGGGCGTTCGCCATCGTCATGAGGGATGGCCTCGATGAGATGTTCGCCTTCCAGTGGACGCTGTGGAGCGAGAAGCTGCTGCCTGCGGCCCAGGACATCAAAGCACGCTGGATGAACATCTCCGGTAACACCGTGGAGGCGTTCATGAAGGACATCCAGGTGGATGCCACTTCGTTTCCTGGCAAGGCCTTCGAGATGACCTTCGAGATGCCCGAGGAAGAGGTTGGCATCTTCACGTTCAACAAGTGCATATCAGTTGATCAGTGGGAAGCCCTGGGTCGCCCAGACATTGCCGAGAAGGCATCTCACACCTCGTGCCCTGCAGCCATCATTGAGACCGCCAAGATGTACAACCCGAACATGAAGGTTGAGATCCTGGCGATCCCACCCCGGGTGAGCAAGGACCATGTGTGCTGCAAGTGGCGGCTGTCGATCCGAGATGAAGCTGATCCCGATTACGTTCGGCCCGAATAGCACTGCGGACACCGCCGGCGGAATTCGTTAGGAACTCTTGGGTTTGGACCTCATGGCGGGGAGAAGCTGTCGAACCAGCCGCTCGAGCTGTGATCGCAGCGTGTCGTCGTCAAGCGCAGCGACAAGAGGGTGCATGACCGTGCCACTGATAGCGGCGGTAATCATCGCCGTCGAGACGCGGGCCTGATGGTCAATGTCATCACCCATCAGGACATGACTGATTCGATCCATGACCTGCCGGAACGAATCGTGCTCTGAAAAGGAGTGGGTGACTACCGGATCATTCAAGATGGTTCCTGCGGTACGTCGGTGATCTACGGCGAGGTCGATCATTCCCTGCACCAGGAGTTTTCGGGCCCGCAGTCGGGAGGGCTCAGCCTCAGCTGCACAAAGTATGGATTCCAGGCTCGCGAGCTCGGCGTCGGCCGCAGCGAGCACGATCTGCTCTTTGGAGTTGTACTGGTGATAGACAGCCGCTTTGGTTACGCCGATGCTGTCGGCAATCATCTGCAGTGAGGTTCCACCCACACCATTGCGGGCAAACAGCTCCAAAGCCGCGCTGATGATTCGGGCTTGTGCGGCGCTGGGTACCGGTTGGGGATGCCGTTGTGGGATCCCTCGATCGCTCATTGAGGTCAGGGTAGTTGACCGGCTTTCCGCAGTGCGTGCCGAGCGCCTATCCCCTTGGCGCCAGGTGCGGGATAGTCCTCGAGCGCTCTGAGATCTGGGGTCCGAGCTGGCCCCCGACGGCCCCGGTTTGGATGGCTGAGGCCGCGCTGGTTCCTGGGTCCGGAAAGTAGATCGACTCTACAGAAGTCGCAATCGACGACTCGACCCCAGAGCTCCGAAGCCACGTGTACGCCAATGCTCTCCTGCGGTGAGTGTGGCGGGTCCAGGAGCAACTTCGCGAAGATCTGGCCCTCAAAGGACAGATCTGGGAAGGACGGCAATACCGCGACAGAGGCCCCGCTCCTTCGAGCGGGGCCTCTGTCCTTACCGATCCGGGGTTCCGGAATCGGCGTGCGGATTGACTAGCTGACCTTCAGCGGCTTTGGAGAGGTGATGTTTCCGGACGAATCGATGCACACCTCGCCCTTGTACTTACCGGGGATCTTGAATCCGGCGGTGCTGGCGGTCACTGTGCCCGAGAACTTCTCCGCCGCCGGGTTGCTGGTTCCACCCTTGACGTACCCCGGGCAGTGCTTTGCCGAGGTGGGTGTCAATGTCGAAGCCCCGAACGTGGCTGTCTGACCACTCACCCAGGTGACGGTGCCGCCTGTGCCCAGTGACAGGGTCCCAATCGGCGTCGAGGCGCCACCGGTGTTGGCTCCGTTGCTGTCGGCGCAACCGCTGATGGTTACGGTACCGGTTTCGGTCCCTGCAACACTGCTACATACAGTCTTGCCTTTCGGCCCGCTCGCAGCAGATGCTGGACCGGTGGCTAGCGCCAGTGACAATCCTGACGCCGGGATGGCAAGTGCTGCAGCAAGTAACAAGAGTCGTCGCATGTAGTTCCCCCTGGATTGGTAGTTGATTCTCATTGCAATAGTGCCCCGGAGGGACGTTACGCCATATCGTGAGCGGGCGCTCGTACCGTCACCGCCGCGGGTGGCGCGCCCGATGCGCTCCGTAGTGCGGAAGCGCCTTGACGACGATCACAGCCGCGTGGGCGTGACCATCAGAGGCGGAACGTTCAGGCCTGTGGGGGAGGGAAGAAAGCCGCCCAGCCCGTGGATGGCGCAGCGAGCGCATTGCATGGCCCACCCCGTTGGCCGACGAACTCCGGAGCTCTAGGGTTCGATCCTGTATTCATGTCAATGTGGGCGAACCAGCATGTCCCACTGGGGGCGAGCGCTGCCACAGTGGCCGCCTGGTCGTCTGCTGCCAAGCTGACAGTGCTGCCGTCAGAGGGAGTTGTCGGTCCAGCAATCCACATCAGGTGGTGGTACGCGTGGGGATCTTGTTCCATCGCGGCTGGCGTCACTCCTGTGAAACTGGCGTGATTGGACTCGTACTCGCCAAGAACGTAGGTCAGTGCATCTCGCACGGTGTCTTGGGTGGCGACGTCCTGGGACGTAGATGCAGCTGGGGATGATCCGCTGGATGCCGTGGTCTTGTGCGTAACTTCTTTGCCGACCACGAGCGCCACGACCACAGCGATGGCGACGACCAATACGATCCACCCGGGTTTGATCCTGTTCCTCTTCGGCGTGGTGGCTCCGGGCGGTGCGCCGATAAATGTTTCGTCTTGTTGAGTGGGTGCTGTCAGCGTCGCGGTGCGAGCCCCCAGATACGGACTTGGCCCGGATGCAAAGGACTCCACAGATCCAAAGGATGGGAGGTTTGGAGTCAGTACCGGTGGCTGTGTCTCGACGTCAACTGGATTCGATGGATGAAGTTCTGGGGCGTACCAGTTCCCGTCAGACGCCAGCCACCACCCGGGCGCTGGTTGGCCGGGATTCATCGCATCGCACCAGATAGTTCGCCGCCACACATAGTGGTTTCATCGGCAGATCCAATGCGCACATTGAGCCGATCGTCTTGGTCACCATGGAAGCCACTCAAATTCGGTCGGCTCGCTGCCTTGTCCTCGATGAAGCCTTAGCGGACGAAGAGCTCGGGGGATACGTTCGGGGATAGCGCTTTGCCAGCCTCAACCGCCCACGCGGTGTCTCAGCCCGAAGGGCGCTGCGTGGATCCTCGGGCCGCCGTCTCGATCGCCATGATGTCGATCTTCGTCATTGTCATCATCGCATCCATCGTTCGCTTCGCGGCGGCCTTGTCCTGGCTGTTCATGGCATCCAGCAACGCCCGAGGCGTGATTTGCCAGGAGAACCCCCAGCGGTCTCTACACCAGCCACACGCGCTCTCCTCTCCGCCGTTGTCGACGATCGCGTCCCAATACCGATCGGTTTCGGCTTGGTCGTCGGTGAGGACCATGAAGCTGACGGCCTCGTTCGGAACGAAATGCGGCCCACCGTTGAGCCCCACGAATGATCGGCCAAGCACCGTGAACTCGACCGTAAGCTCGCTTCCGGCGGATCCGTCTGGATAGTCCGACGGTGCTCGGTGAGCGGCGTCAACATGGCTGCTGGGAAAGGTCCTCGCGTAGAATTCAGCTGCCGGACGGGCCTCACCGTGATCAAACCACAAGCACGTTGTCAGTTTGTCGGACATCAAAACCTCACTTCCCTCTCGGGAGCCGCTTTCGCGCTCCCTGTCAGTTCAATTGTTCCCAGTAGCAGCGCGGCCAATCCATGTTCAGGGCATCGTTGGGTGGCCTTGCCAACAGTGTCGGCCGCTCGGCATTTCGGGACATGGTCTGGGCTCAAGCTGCGGGCAACGAGACCAGTGCGGCGAGATGGTTGAGCGAGTTGTGTAGATGATCGGGAGGGAACGGCGGGAAGTCCGGACCCGTCCGGCGCACATCATCGGGCACCGCCGACCAATCGTATGAAAGCGTGACCTCGGTCGCAGATGGGGCAACTGATGCAAGGTCATAGCGCCAGATCCAGCCACCGAACTGGAGGTCGCCAGTCCCGGGGTCATAGCCTGGTTTCCAGGAGATGGCGTGCGGCGGATCGAACATCTCGATCTGATTGGCCATCTCGTAGTGTCCATTCGGATGGTTCGGATGGTACATGGCCATCCGAAAGACTTGTCCTGACGCCGTCAGGAGTTGCCGCTCTGTGGGTTCGCGAACCCAGCCCGTCCCGTCGATTGCAGGATGACGGGACGGGTTGGCGATGATCGCGAAGACTGCATCAGCCGGTGCCTTGATCGTGATGGTGGCACTGAGGGTCTCGTTGGCCATAGTAGGGACTCCTTTTGGGCATGCGACTGGTTATCGCCAATCAAGCAACTGCTATGGGACAGACGGACCGAGGGGGTAAAACTCATCGGCCATCGTCGCGTACGGCCGTAGGTACGAGTGATCCGCAGGTGCCCAAGGTCCAGTAGTCCCAGTGCGAGTGGGCGCCGACGTGTAGTTGCTCAGGACCCAGACCTCAGGACTCTGGAGCGATTTCCTGATCTCCGGGTAGCCGGGCGCCCGAATGTGTCGATCGAGGAGGGCCCGTAGCATCACGCCTCCAGAGTCGGGGGGACAGGACTTCCGACTGTTCCGTTGATCCCAACCGCTCCTCAATCTTCGTGCTGAAGGCTGTGGCGACCAGTTCGTGGGCGATCCAGTCCCCGGCCGGAGGAGTGAGCCAGTCGACTGGTTCAGTCTCAGAGACGAGGAGTGACCGATGAGTTAGTGGGCCCCAAACCGTCCATTGTGCATACAGGCTTCGAAGGAGACCGAGAAGGGCAGGTGGTTCAAGTCGAGTTGCAGAGGAGCAGTGAAATGGGCCACTCACAGCGCACTGTGGCCGACTCCGTCATGACAGTTGCTGCTGGGCGAGCCGGGGTTCTTTGACCAGTGAGTGCCAGATACGATTGCCGGCGATCCAGCTGCCAAATTCCATTGAAGGGCATCAGATGACCACTATGTCTCCCCAACTCGATGAGCGCCCCGTCTCGGATCGACACAAGTCAAAGCCGGCCGAGGAGAGCGCCCTCGCCCGCATTGCCGGTTGGTGTCATGACCACCGGTGGACCGTTCTCATCCTCTGGCTCATTGCCCTAGTCGGAGCCAATGTGGGCGCCCAGACTCTGGGCAGCAATTTCTCCAACAACCTGACCGGCGGGGCACAGCCAGTGCAGCAAATCCTGGACCGGGCGTTTCCCAACCAGGCGGGGAGTCCCAACCAGGTGGTGATCAGCTCCAGTGGGCCGATCACATCCTCCTCGGTTGAAGCCCGCACGGCCCAGATGGTGGCCGCCCTCAAACCACTCGCCCATGTTGGAAAGGTGATCGACCCGTTCACTCCGCCTGGTCCACAGATCTCTTCCGACGGCCACATCGCTTACGTGCAGGTGATCTTCGACGAACAAGCAGGGGATCTCCCCACGGCTGCCATCAAGAAGGTGGTCAGTACCGCCCAGTCCTTTGGTGCCCCCGGCTACCACGTCGCCCTTGGCGGCCAGGCCATCAGTCTTGTCGCGGGCGCAGCTCCCGGTCCTGCCGAGGGAATCGGCATCCTCGCCGCCATCGTCATCATGTTGTTGGCCTTCGGCTCGGTGGTGGCCATGGGCCTTCCGATCCTGACGGCCCTGTTCGGAATCGCCATTTCCTTCGCCGTGCTCGACCTCTTGTCCCACGTGATCACGACCCCGGTATTCGCCCCAGAGATGATGGCCATGATCGGGCTAGGGGTAGGTATCGATTACGCCCTTTTTGTCGTAACCCGGTATCGGCAAGGATTGGCCGAAGGCCGTGACCCTCGTGATGCCACCTCAGTGTCGCTGGCCACGTCGGGCCGCGCCGTGTTGTTTGCCGGCACCACCGTCATCCTCTCGCTGCTCGGCCTGTTCCTCTTGCAGCTCCCCTTCATGCGGGGTCTGGCCGTTGGCGCCATCGCCGCGGTGGTGTTGGTCATGGCGGCGGCCATCACCCTGCTGCCGGCCATGCTCGGATTCTCGGGCAGAGCCATCGACAAACTCCATGTCCCGGGTCTGTTGCAAAGCGGGGCTGAACCTTCGCCACGCGGCTTCTGGTACCGGTGGAGCCGAACTGTTCAACATCGGCCGATTGTGGCTATGACGGCGGCGCTCATTGTCCTGGTACTGCTGGCCCTGCCGTTCTTCTCCATGCGTCTGGCCTTCACGGATGCCGGCAACGACCCGACATCGACCACCACCCGACAGGCATTCGATGCCTTAGCTACTGGCTTCGGGCCCGGGTTCAACGGACCGCTGATTATCGCCGCCACCGTGCCCGAGGGCCACCAGGCCGCAGTCGAGTCGCTGCGGGGCAAGGTGGCAGGTACGCCAGGTGTGGCCTTTGCCACGCCGGTGCAGTTCAGCGCCTCAGGTCGAGACGCGGTGATCATCGCTTATCCCACCACATCACCCCAGTCGGCCCAGACCGAGGCCATCGTCCACACCCTGCGCAATGACGTGCTCCCCTCGGCCACGATGGGGACCGGTGTGGTGGCCTACGTGGGCGGTGAGACTGCCGGCTCAGTCGATGCCTCGGCATACCTCTCATCACGCCTGGTGTGGGTGATCGGCGCGGTACTGCTGCTCGCCTTCTTGTTGCTGATGGCTGTATTCCGGTCGCTGGCCATCCCATTGAAGGCAGTGGTAGTCAATATGCTGTCTGTAGCTGCCGCCTACGGAGTCATCGTGGCGGTGTTCCAGTGGGGGTGGCTGGGCGGGTTGATCGGCATCGGGTCCACCGGCCCCATCGACCCATGGATCCCTCTGATGATGTTCACCATCCTGTTCGGGCTATCCATGGACTACGAGGTGTTCCTGCTGTCCCGGATTCGTGAGGAATGGCGCCGCACCGGTGACAACTCAACCTCCGTGGCTGACGGGTTGGCCAAGACGGCCCGGGTCATCACCGCTGCTGCCGCCATCATGGTCTGCGTGTTTGGATCGTTCGTGATCGGCGATCCTCTGCACGTTCTGAAGGTGTTCGGGCTGGGACTGGCCGCCGCCATCTTCATCGACGCAACGCTGGTGCGCATGATATTGGTGCCGGCCATTATGGAGCTGCTGGGCCGGGCCAACTGGTGGATGCCATCGTGGCTCGACAGGGTGGTACCCAAGCTGGGGGTCGAGGTGGATGCGACCCCACCGGCCGCAACCGGCCTCCAACGGGGGGAGACTGGCGCCCCGTGAGCACCGGGTCCTCAGCTCAGTGAGCTGAGAACGCCGCAGGTACCTCGGCACTCGAGGGCCGACCGCCGCCGCCGGACTGACCGGCTGCGTGCCGTCGTTGAGCCCGTTGTCGCCGTTGGCGTCAGGACTGGGGACGATGGTCCATGTCGTGCCGTTCCAGTGCTCGGGAGCCCCGCATCAGCTCGAGTCATGTCAAGTCGTACTTCCCTCTTGGGCCTGGAACCCGCCCAGCTGGAGCCTCCCAAGAGTTGCGATCACTCCACCGAGTGATCCACCGCCCGCGGGTCATCGTCCAAAGCAAATGGTTGGCGACGTCGTGGATGGGCATAGCTGATGTGTTGGACTCAATGGTGCGTCTGGCTAGGGGGATGCGATGTTGTTGCGTGTTGTAAAGGCCTTGTTGGCCATGGTGCTCCTCATCGGGGTGTTGACAGTAGCGGTGACCGAACAGGGGGTCGGTGCAGCTAGTCTGCCGACTCCCAAAGCAGCAGCGAGTGGTCCGCAGTGCACGTTCAACGGAAGCTCACTCCCGTTGATCACCGGCGTTTCCAGCGGAAGCAAAATCGCAATCAGCTGCACGGGAATGCCTGCGTTGCATCCCTATCTGGTGATTGGGACGAGTCTGCTTCTGGCGATCGACCCGGCGGCCAAGCCTCTGCTGACCGGACAAGTGGCCTCAGCCGCCGCGCTCGGTGCCCTGCTGGCGACGTTGAAGGAGGTCGACCTGGCGTCCGAGGCTCTCCCAGTGTCCAACCTGTCGGGCAATCTGAGCTTCACCTGGACCGTGCCGGCCTTTCAGCCGCTTGATCCGAACGCGTCATGTCCTCCATCCCAAAAGGAGTTCAACTCGGGAATGATCGGCTGTGCCGTGGCCATGATTGACCTGACATCGTTCAAGCCCGTTGCCGCCGGAAGCGCAGTGTTCGAATATTCAGGCTTCCCGTTGCTTCCGCCAAACCCCACCGTTTCGCTCTCGGCGTCAACCGCCGTCCCGAACCAGAGCATCTCAGTGACCGATGCCCCAGCTGCGACGACGTACTGGTGGGTGTCCACCTTGGCCGAACTCCAGGCAGGCCTGGGTGGTGGTAGTAGCTCAGCCCCGAGTGTGACCGTCACGCTGGTGAGTCCTAAGGGAACGAGCACCACGGTTGGATCGTCTATCCACGTAGCCCCTGCGACCTACGACGGCACGACGTTCTTCCCGCCTGTTCTGTCTGGCGCCTTTGCTGTCCCGTCAACGGTATCTGGGCCCCAGTCGGTCAATCTGCAGGTAGGCACCCTCCTCGAGGGTCTGCCCCTGTCGAACAACGCTTCGGCCTCCCTGTTCGTGAACAACCCACCCACCACCAGCATTGTGGTGCCCACCAACAAAGAGAGACTGTCGGCCTCTACCTATCTGGATGCTTCCGCGACGAACGCGACCAGCGTCCAGTTCGTGCTCTTCGGGGGACCCTATTTCGCCCAGGTCATAGGAACAGCGGTTCCCACACCCTGGGGCTGGCTCTATGACTGGGACACGACGTCAGTTCCAAACGGCTCGTACCTCCTGTTTTCACAAGCATCCAATGCCAGTGGCAGCGGCATCAGCCCGCCTGTGAAGATATCCGTGCACAATCGGCAGGTCAGAGCCCCGAAATAGCTGAACGGAGTGGCAGTTGGAGCCGCTCCCTGGACGACGCGACTGGTCCCGCTCTAGACATAGGTTGTTCGTCGCCTCAGCCGCCGTCCGAGGGTGGATCCTGAGGGACACCAGGTGACCCCCACACAGAAGGGTCAGTTCTGGATGCCGTACCGCAGATACACCACGCCGCTGTCGAACCGGTGTTCCTCCAGAAGGTCCAACTGGGCGCAAGCGTTGCTCGGTAGTGCGGACATTCCTTCACCGACGAGCATCGGATAGATGAAGAGCTGACATTCGTCGATCAACCCGGCATCGAACGCGTGGGTCGCCAGGATTGGTCCGCCGATGGTCAGATCACTCTTGGCGGACGTCTTCATCGTCCGGACCGAATCGGGGTCGAAACGGCGCTCGAGCCGCGTCCTGGCGGTCGAGGCCGTGTGCAACGTAGTGGAGTAGACGATCTTGTCGGCCGCCTGCCACATCTGTGCGAAGTCGGCCCCGAACTCCGACTGGGCAGCGAGGGCGGGCTCGAGTTCCCAAACAGCCATCGTCTCGTACATGCGTCGTCCGTAGAGGTACGTGCCGACGGGACGGACCAGGTCGGTGATGAAGGTGAAGACCTCGTCGGTGGGCTCGGTCCAGTCGAACCTGCCCTGCATGTCCTCGGTGAAGCCGTCAAGGGACACATTCGCCACATAGATCAGTTTGGCCATCCCGCTCCTCAGTGGTGTTTTACGGCACCCGAGGAGAGTGTAAATGAGACGTCTCCGGGGTCGCCACGCCCCGAGCGCCGCAGCCTTCGGGAAGGGCCCCGAGCACCGTGCAATCTCGGTCCAGGGACTCTGAGGGGCGTGTTCGGGATCGGAGCCTGCGACCCCCATCCAGGTACCGCATCCGTGGTGCCTGCCGTCGGGCCGTCAGGGTCGACTCCGACCACCGGACCGGGACCCCACCGAGTTGTGTGCCTCGGCGACACGCTCCTCGCCAGTGAAGGAGACTGTGGCCATGGAATCCGACCTCGGCCACGTCTCGATTCATGGCCACGACATGGCCTATCGGATGGAGGGAAGCGGACCTCCTCTCCTGCTCATTCACGGAATCGCCGGCAGTTCCCGCACGTGGCGGGACGTAATTCCTCGATTGACCGATCGGTTCACGGTCATCGCCCCAGACCTGATGGGTCATGGTCAGTCTGAAAAGCCCGTCGGGGACTACTCGCTCGGTGCCTTCGCCAGTGGCATCCGCGATCTGCTCGAGGTCCTCGGCATCGACCGGGCCTCGGTCATCGGCCAGTCCTTCGGGGGTGGGGTTGCCATGCAGCTCGCCTACCAGCATCCCGAGCGGTGCGAACGTCTGGTCCTTGTCGACAGTGGTGGACTTGGCCGAGAGGTGAACTGGATGCTCCGGTTCTTGACGTTGCCAGGGAGCGAGTACGTGATGCCGGTGATCTTCCCGGGATTCGTCCGCGACTGGGGAGACAGCCTGTTTCGCACCATCAACGGCCGCGGCATCCGCTTGGGTCGTGTCGCCGAGATGTGGAGCGCCTACGCCTCCCTGGCCGAGGCGGAGAACCGACAGGCGTTTGCCCGCACGATCAAGTCCGTCATCGACCCCGGCGGTCAGACGGTCAGCGCGATGGATCGGCTCTACCTGGCGTCCCCGATGCCGACCCTCATCATCTGGGGTGACCGAGACGACATCATCCCGGTGAGCCACGCGTACGCCGCCCACCAGGCCATGCCCGACAGCCAGCTGGTGATCATCGAGGGTGTGGGCCACTTCCCCCAGATCGAGGCCCCGGAGCAGTTCGTCAACGCGCTCCTTGACTTCATCGACTCGACCGAGCCTGCTCGTCTCGGCACGGCGGACCGTCAGAGGATGCTTCGAGAGCGATCGGAGCTGCCCGAGCCCTAACTGTTCAGGCTGAGGGTCAACAGGTCGTAGTAGTCGGTGGCCCGTTGGTCCCCGACGTGCCGGTGGGGACATAGGGGTCCGGGTTGGATCCACCGGCGAACCGATGGCTGATCCACGTGACCATGTCGGCCATTGACACTGCGATCACGCCGGCATGGCTCTGTCCGGGGTAGATCCATCGCTCGACCCCCTGCCCGATCGAGCACTCGTGCTGCTGGAGCAGCTGAGTGGTGACGACAGGAATCTGCTCGTCGGACCCGCCCTGGATAATCAGCAGAGGAGCGGTGCTCGGCGTGGTGAAGTTCCCCGGGTCATTGGCCTGGAGCAGCGGCTTCCAGGCGGGAACGGTGAAGGGGTCCTTCGGCACGATCGTCGACAGCTGGAGCCCGTTGAGGTTCTGGGCCAGGAAGTCCGAACAGCCCTGTCCGAGGATCGGGAGGAGGGTCAACCCCTTGGGCGTGATGATGTCGGACAGTGGGGCGATGGCATTGCCGTAGGCGACATTCAAGCCGGCGCCGGCCATGAACAGGTAGAACTGGAATGGGCTCCCGGTCAGGAAGGCGTAGATGGCCTGGAACTGGGAAGGTGGCGCGCCGGCCACATCGCCGTCGAGGTGGATATCGGGGGCGTAGGAGGCGGCGATGTTCAGGCCGAACATCGCGGTCTGACCGCCCTCCGAGTGGCCCCAGACCACGTAGTTCGAGCTGGCATGCGCGGCCGGTAGCTGCCGAGCGGCCCGCACGATGTCGATCATGTTTCGGGCGGCGCTGACACCGGCGAGGTACGGCATGACGTTGGGCGTTCCCTCGCCCTGGTAGTCGCTTGCCGTGACCTCCCAGCCCTGATCCAGTAGCTGGTTCTGGAGGGGCACGGCCGACGATGGGTCGAGGGAGGGGGCGCACTGCGGGGCCATCCCGTTGGTCCCGTGACCCCAGGTGACCACCGGGTAGCCACCGGCCGGGGCGGGGGAGGTCGGCACCATCACCAGTCCCGTGACGGCGACGGGCTTGCCGAGTTCCGTCTCTGAGAGGTACATGACCCGGTACACGGTGCCGTCGATGCCGGGGGCAGCGATCTGCTCAGCCTTCATGAGCGTGCCAGCCGGACCGGACGGAAGTTGGGTGGGCACTGAATAGAACGACGGAAGACCCTGGGCCAACACCGATCCGGTGGTCGCTCCAGACAGCGAGATGCCCACGATCGGGGCATTGAGGTGAGTGCCACCCAGCGAACCGGCGAAAGGGGCATCGCCGAAGGTGAACACCCCGCCGTCGGAGGCCACGAGCCAGTAGCCATGCCCGTCGGTCGTCGACGTCATGCCCACGATGGGCCGGTTGAGTGCCTTGCCTCCCTTGGAGCCGAGGAACGGCGCGTCGCCGAACGCGAAGATGCCACCGTCAGAGGCCACCAGCCAGTAGCCGAGGCCGTCGGCGGTCGACGCCATGCCAACGATCGGTCGATCGAGCTTCTTCCCGCCCATGGAACCGTAGAACGTGGTGTTGATGTAGGAGAACCCGAACGAGAAGATGCCACCGTCGGAGGCCACCAGCCAATAGCCGTTGCCGTCGGGATTGGGTGCCATGCCAACCACGGGCGCATTGAGGTGGGTGCCGCCCATGGAACCGAAGAACCCGGCATCGCCGAAGGCGAAGATGCCGCCGTCGGAGGCCACCAGCCAGTAGCCGCGTCCATCGTTGCTCGATGCCATTCCGACGATCGGCGAGTTGAGATGAGTGCCGCCCATCGAGCCGTGGAACGCCGCATCACCGAAGGAGAACACGCCCCCGTCGGAGGCCACCAACCAGTAGCCCTGACCATCGGGGGTTGGCGCGGTGCCGACGATGGGCGCGTTGAGTGCCTTGCCCCCGGTCGACCCGTGGAAGCGGGCGCCGCTGAACGAGAAGACCCCACCGTCGGAGGCCACCATGGTGTAGCCGGTCGAGGGCGACTGACGTGGGCTCGGAGGTGCCGCGGCCGCAGAGCCGCTCACTGGACTGGCCAGGGTGCCGACGACCACGAGGATGGCGGCCAAACCTACGGCTGCGAGAATCCGGATCCGAACACGCATTACTACCCCCAACATCTGCTCCCCCGAGCATCGGGCCCGCTGAGCGTGTCAGCGACGACCGCCGAAGGGTAGCACTGCGACCGGGCCGGTGGCCGGGTCCCGGAGGGCAGCTCGCCACTCAGCTGTACCTGGTGTCGAGCCGGATCCGGTGGCCGGCGTCTGCGGTGCCCTGCTCGGAGGTTGCGGTTGCCCGAGCGCCTCACGGCTGGTTGAAATCGTGCCGAGCGGCAAGGCGGGCCGACGCTGATCGAACAGCGCTCGAACACCCCGAGGCGCACATCCGGTGCTCGGAGGTCCACGCGCTGGCCCTGTCGCAACGGGTCCCCTCGTTAGGATGGCGAGTCACGTTCGACCAGCGGAGGATCAGTGGACAGCGAAGACCTTGGGTCAGGTTCCGACTCCGCATCGGCCCGTTCCTCGATGGAAGCAGGAGGCATCGCGCCTGAGCTCCGATCTCGTCTTCTGTTGTGGACACACCTTCAGCCAAGCCATCGAGAAGGGCGGTCATAGGAGGAGCCATCGTGGTGGCCGGAGCTGCCGTTGCGGCGATCGCTCTAGCTGTCACGAAGTCACCGAACGGAATCGGCGACGGCAGTGGAACCGCAACGATCAACTGGGTTCCGACAAACACGGAGTCGACGACGGGGAATCCTCCCCAGCCGTTTACGGGGACCATCGGCGGCTTGGCGCTTTCAGGGGTTGCGACTACCTCGCCGGACTCGGGATCCCTCATCTCGCCACCGGGCTCGTCAACGGCCGTCCCCAAGGAGGTTCCAATTTTCATCTGGAAGGGGATGTTGGATGGCACTGACTTTCACCTTGTTGTCTCCATTGACCAGTCGAGCTTCGGTTCCCCGACCAAATCGACGGTGGGCTCACCGCTCTTCAGAGTCACCGGCACCTACGGTTCCCAAGCCGTGGTTGGCGACGTTCCAATTCCGAAGTCGGCCGATCTCAATAGCAGCTCAGCCCCGATCGCCTTTGGCGGAACGAGTGGAGGTAAGAAGGTCAGGGGTCTGATTCATGCCCCAACGGGAGACCGCACGCTGCAGACGGCTGTGGTTTCGTACACGGTGACCGACCACTAGCGCTGCACTTGACGCATCCGAGTTCTGTCGGTTCCGGGCTCGAAGCACCTGATCGACTGCACCCAACTGCTCTGAGCGGCGCCCTGGGGATGTGCGAAGCTGGACAGCATGGCGTCCCATGAGGCGGGCGAGGGCCAGTTCGAGCCACCGATCGAACCCAGCGACGGCGAGCCGCCGATCATGTGGCCCAGTTCGGGTTCCGGATTCGAGGCGGATCCGTTCAGTCCTGCAGGGACAGCCGAGAGGGAATGGGCCCTTGCGCAGTCGCTTGGCCGCAGTCGAATGGGAACGTTTGTCGTCTGGTCCATGCTGGCCGTTATCGTCCTCGTCCCCGTTGTCACTCTGTTGATCACGGTCATCGCGCGGCGCTGAGGCTCACGCAGTCACACGGCTCCGTCCGGGCGCCCAGCGCGTCAGAACAGCTATCCCGGCCCGCCTCGGGGTGGCATTGGCCGTTGGCCGGACCAGATGGCTTCACATCGGCCGACGGTCAGGGCGCTCCTCTGAGCATGAATGTGATCGGCGGGCACTCACCGGCTTGTGCCACGCCCGTTACCTCGAACCCATGACGTTGGTAGAAGGAAATGGTGCGTGGATTGGGAGTTTCCAGATACGTGGGAAGTTGGTCCGAGGCGATCTCGGCGAGGCAGCGTTCCATCAACTGCCCGCCGATGCCCTGTCCCTGTACAGTCGAGTCGACGCCGAACCACGGTAGGTACCAGTGGGGGTAGGTGGGATGGGCAGCGTCCATTTGTTCGAGCACGGCGAATGCGTCTCGGTGCTTATCCGACGAAACGGATTCGGTGAGCACAGCACCGATGGCATCGCCGTCCGGCTCGGCGCCCGGAGGCAGCCAGAGGGCAACGGCGGAATAGTCACCGAGGCGCCACACCGTCCCATCGTCGAATGCCCTGCCACCGAAGGCTGCCAAGAACCGAGGAAAGTGCGTCAGATAGTCGGACAAGCCAGGATAGAGCCAGCGCTCGACTGGGTCATTCGTGAACGCTGACACCAGAGTTCGATAGGCCATCGCCTCTTCGGACCCGGGTGCCAGCGCAAACGGCAGATCACTCATGGTCTACAGGCTAGAACTCCTTTGGGCCCTGGCCCACTGGCCGGTTGTCCGGCTGCAGACCGAGGCTTCCTCGCCTCCCCTGACTGGCCGACGGACCGGTGGGCCTCGGTCGATCAGCGCTCCATCAGCGGATGGAGAGTCGGCCAGCGGATCACACGCGGTGCCCCTCAGGGTGTGCGTGGCCGCATCGACGCCGGGACCCGGCGCGGTCAGAGCCCTAGCAGCAGGTCGTGAACGGCGGCTGGTTGGGACAAGAACGGGTGGTGCCCGGTGCCGAGCTCGATGACGGTGCCGGCCTTGCGGGCGAAGTCGCGCTGCACGCGGGTGGGCGTGCCCTTGTCCTGGGAGCAGACCAGATAGGTCGAAGGAACCTGCTGCCAGGCAGCTGCTCCCACGGGCTGTGCCGTCACGTGCACGCTCTGGCGAGCGAGTCTGTCTGCCGCCTCGGTCTGGGTGGTGGGGTCGCAGTCTTGCAGGAACGTGTCAACGAGGAGCTCCGGGCGTACGCCAAATGTGCCGCCTTCCGGGTCGACGTCCAGGAACGGTGCGGGTGTGCCGTCGCCGAAGTCGGACAGGCTCTGCCCGACCTCGGGCAGGTAGCTCGACACCAGCACCAAGTGGCGCACAGAGGTGACCCCGGCGGCCGCCTCGGCGGTGACGATCCCCCCGTAGCTGTGGGCGACCACGATGGTCGGTTCGTCGTCGTCCATCAGCACCTGCCGGACCGCTGCCACGTCCTCGGGCAGCCCAGGACCCCCGGCACCGCTCGGTCGTCCACCCTCGCCACAGCTGGGCAGCAGTGGTGCCACGCTCGTGATCCCCTGGTCCAACAGCAGATCAGCGGTGCGGTGCCACCACCACGCACCATCCCGGACGCACGCTCCATGTACGAAGACGACCCTCATCGCCCTACCGCCGTCCTCATAGACCTCGACGCTACTGGCGAGACTCCGTGCACTAACCGGGAGTGCAAAGGGCCTCGTGGTTGGACCTGCTCTTGAGGCCCCGGCAGGGGCGGTCGTGACGGAGACCGAAAACAAGTCGGAAACGGCAGAAGGGCGATGGCCTGGCGAGCGTGGCTATGGCCAGCTCGCGTTCCTGTAACCGTGGCCTCGATCACCACAGTCGTCCGGCAGGCTACAAATTCGGGAGCCCGGTTCACCGTGTCGCTACCGGTTCCTGGATGCAGACCGTCAGAGTTCGACGACGGCCAGGTCCTCTGCGAACTCTGCAGCGTTCACCGCTTCAGACTCGGCGTCGGTCTCCATGGCCGGCGCCTTGAGCTTGGGCAGGAGCATGGCGAGGAGCACGCCGACAACCATGACGCCACCGGCGATGATGAAGGCAGCTCGATACCCGGCTGTCAGTGCCTCGTCGGCAGAGTGGTGAGATCCCGCCTCGTTGCTGGCGACGACACTCGATGCCACCGTGGCCATGATGGCCAGGCCAAGGGCCCCACCAATCTGCCGGGTGGTGTTGATCAGACCGGAGGCGAGCCCAGCCTCGTGGACGGGAACGCCTGCCGTGGCAGACAAGGTCATCGGGATGAACGACAAGCCGAATCCCAGTCCGATCAGGATCTCCGGTCCCAGGACGTGCACCAGGTACGGGTCACCGGCTTGGACACGGGACAGCCAGAGCAGCCCGATGGCCACCATTCCCAGTCCGAGCATCAGCTGATTCCTTGCTCCGACGATGTGCACGATCCTCGAGGCGATCAAGGCTCCTGCCAAGGTGAGAAGGCCTACAGGGAGGAAGGCCAATCCGGCACGCAGGGGGCTGTAGCCGTCCACGTTCTGGAGGAACAGGGACAAGAAGAAGTAGGTGCCGAAGATGCCAGCACCGACGGTGACAGCGACTCCGTTGGCGACGGAGAGGGAGCGGCGCTTGAAGATGGACAGTGGAACCAGTGGGTCGGTGGCGAACCGTGACTCGGTGACGAAGAATGCCGCGAGCAGGGCGATGCCGATGGCCAGTGTGACGATGGTCTGGACTGAACCCCAGGCGTGGACGTCGGTGCTGACAATCCCATAGACGAGCACCGCCAGCCCAGCGGTCACGGTGATCGCCCCGGTGAGGTCGAGCGTCTTGCGAGGGCCTCGTTCCTCGTTTCGGGGGAGGGCCACCCACGCGCCGATGAGCAGCACGATGCCGATGGGCACGTTCACGATGAGGACCCACCGCCAGTTGAGCAGGCTGGTGAGGATGCCTCCGACCAGCACACCGGCTGCGGCACCACTGGCCGCCGTCGCTCCCCACGCGCCGAGTGCTCGCCGGCGATCGTCAGGATCGGTGAAAGTTGTGACCAGAATGCTCAGGGTCGCCGGGGCGAGAATGGCCCCGCCAATTCCCTGTGCGGCCCGAGCGGTGATCAACCACGCACCGCTCTGGGCCAACCCACCGATCAGACTGCAGACGGTGAAGACGGTGAGTCCGATCATGAAGACGCGCCGCCGTCCGAACAGGTCCGCAGCTCGCCCACCCAGCATGAGGAACCCGGCGAAGGTGAGGGTGTAGGCATTCACAACCCACTGCTCCCCAGCCACGGAGAGCCCGAGGCTCGCCCTCATCTGGGGGAGTGCGACGTTGACGATCGCCACGTCCAACACCACCATGAACTGGGCAGCACAGCAGATCGCCAGGACGGCCCAGGTCGGGATGGAGCGGACCCGTGAGGTGATTGCGTTCATTCTGGGCGTCTCCTTCACCGTCGAACAGTCTCTTAACGTTAAGATATTGATTCTTGAACGTCCCGTCAAGTCCTTTAACGTTCAGGTAAGTACGATCTATTCCATGGAGGCTGATCCAATCCGAGATGAGACTGATGAGATCGTCGAGTTCTGGCATCAGGAGAACCCGGATCTCGACGTCACGGCCAAGACCTTGGCCATACGGCTCCGCCGGGCATCCCAGCATCTCGAACGGGCGGTTCGGACCAACCTGGCCGCGAACGGCGTCGACGAATACTGGGAGATCGAGGTCCTGATGTCACTTCTGCGAGCTCCGGGCCATCGCAGGAGCGCAGGCGAGCTGCAGCGTGAGAGTTGGGTCACCTCTGGTGCCATTACCAATCGGGTCGGGCGAATGGAGCGACGGGGTTGGGTCACCCGGGACGTCGACCCGAACGACCGCCGACAGGTGCTCGTGTCATTGACCGCAGAGGGTCTGAAGAGGGCGCATCATGTGATCGCCACCAAGAACGAGTCGGAGAAGCAGATCTTCTCCGGTCTGGACCGCTCCTTTCTCGAACACCTGACCACCGATCTCCGGACACTCTTGGCATCCATGGAGTCGCCGGCCTCCGACGGAGATGGCTGATCGGGGCTTACGGGTGCACCTTCGCGCCGACTCTCACGCTTCCACTGTGACGAGTCCCGATAGGGAGGCACCTGCCGTCATCCCGGCCCGCATGCGATCGAGCCCGTAGGGACCGTACGACAATTCGACGATTGATTGGGTTGCAACCACACCCACCCCGGGTTCGACCCAGAGCACCAGCCGCCCCACGCCGAAGCGGTGGGATTGGACCGCTCCTCCCAGCACTCCTGTTTCGGGATCGCGTGCGGACAATTGAATAGGTCACGAAAGCTGCACCGCCTATCGCCCGAGAAGCCCATCGGCGACAGTATCAACAACAGATCGACCGGCATGCGTCGGCGCGATCATTGAACTGGGCTTCTCCCGGGCTGATCTCGAGGTCGTCACACGAGCAGGTGGGCGGTAGAGCAGTCGCACCAACCCAAAGGGGTTCGTTACTCTCGCCGTGATCGAACTCGAACGGTGGCTCCACAGATCGCCGCCCCCGGAGCGATGATTTCGGCTATCAGGCTCCGTCAAGCAGGTGGATGGGAGGAGTGATTGTGTCCAAAGAAGAGATTGACGATTATCTGGCCTCGCTCGACGAACCAAAGCGTGGGACTTTGGCTGCCCTTCGCGAGTCGATCCTTGCCGTCATCCCCGAGGCGGAACAGTGCATCTCGTACGGTCTGCCTGCCTTCCGGGTGCAGGGCAAGGTAATCGCCGGCTTCGCGGCATTCAAGAGCCATCTGAGCTATCTCCCCCACAGCGGTTCGATCTTCCCCGAATTGGGATCCGAGCTCGCCGGGTACACGACATCGCCAGGGGCACTTCGGTTTCCTGTTGATGCCCCGTTGCCCAGGGCTCTCGTACAGAAACTAATTACCACCAGGCTCGACCAGGCCCTCGGGTAGGCCATTCGCCGAAATGCGTCGGTGTGGGGTCAAGCCAATCAAGTGCCTAGGGCGGCGACCAGACTCACTGACTAGGAGTCAGGACGCTGAGCGCACTGATTTGACGGCCTCCTTTGCCCGGTCGATGACCGAGCTGACGGCCTCGGGGAGGAGGTGCTCAGGTGGCCCTGACGGTAGTCGGGGGTGGGGGTGATGGGGAGCCACGGCCCTGGCCTTTTCCAATTGATCCCCCAACTCTTGCAGCCGCGCCTTGGGGAGCTTCGAGCGGAGAAGAGGGAAGAGGTCGCGCTCCTCCTCCTTCACGTGGTGGCGGACATTCTCCGCCAGAACGGTGACCTTGGGCACGAACCGCTCGTCCTCGGGATCGAGATCGAGTAGCTCCTGTAGCTCCCACTTCACGATGTGGTGTTCCTCGATCGCCTCGAGGACGTCGTCGCTGGCCGAGGAGACGTCGTTGCGAGCGGCGGGGTACAGCACCTGCTCCTCGATGAAAGCATGAACGGAAAGAGCTTCGATCATCTGATCGACCAGTCGCCGTTTCGTTTTGAAGGCCCGGTCCCCGGCTGCTTCGAACGAGCTGAACAGGGTCTCGACGACCCGGTGGTCAGCCTTGAGGATGGCAAGGGCGTCCTTGGCTGGTTTGCCTCCAGCGGAAGCTTTCTTCTGTGATGTTCCTGCTGCCATCGAACGGGCCTCCTTCGTTGTCCACCCCGGCACACCGGAGCACGTCCCCGTGGACGATGGTGCGGTTGTACCCCGCCGACCGACCCGGAAACGGGTCAACGATGCTGTCGTCTTTCGTCGCCACAGACGAGCTGGTTGTCTGGGTGGAACCACGAGCTCGTCCGTTCAACCGACACCCCTGGCGGTCCTCGGATTCCCCTCTTGGTCGTTTTGGCCGTGGCGTGCCATCGAAAGCTCGGTTCGCCTGCCTGTACTGGGGTAGGAGAACCCTATGGAACTAGTCGCAGATGACCCGGTCGCAGCCGTGGAAGCGCCGGTGACAGGAGCTGGCAGGCGGGGCAGCAACGCACTTGAACCGTTGGTCGTAGCCATGAGTGTGGCTGCAGTGGTTGCTACCGGACTGTTGTTCGTGGTCACGAAGAAGCGGCTGTTCGCCCGCCAGATCGCGCCGGCGGACAGCCCCATCCAGGTTGTCTGAGTTGGGCGGTGCGGCGACGCGCCCTACGACCACAGGAGAGCGACTGGTCGGACATCAGGCTGGACTGCCTGCCAACCACCGTAGCGATACCTCATGATGCAGAATCTCCAGGCCCGTGCCGGCGCCTGGGCAGACCCTCGGGCCGGAGCGCGTGTCGCCGTGGCCGCCGTGGTCGGAATCGTCTGTGGAGGCGTGGTCTCCGCGTTCACGTTCTGGCAGGCGGCGACACTCATCGGTTGGGATGTTGCGTCACTGCTGCTCGTCGTGTGGATCTGGTCCGTAGTGGGAAGGCTCAACCCGGAACAAAGTATGACCCATGCCCGGAAAGAGGACACCAGCATCCGCTTGAGCGAACTCATCGTCCTCGCCTCAGGCGTGGCGCTCCTCGCTGCGGTGGGGCTCGCACTAGTCCGAGCCGGTCATGCCTCCGGAGGAACGAAGGCCTACCTCATCTCCCTCGGAGTCGTGAGCGTGGCTCTGTCATGGGGCTTGGTGCACACGGTGTTCACGCTGCGCTACGCCCGTACCTACTTCTCCGAACCGATCGGTGGCATCGACTTCAACGAGGACGATCCACCCACGTATCTGGACTTCGCCTATCTTGCATTGACCGTGGGGATGACGTTCCAGGTCTCCGACACCAATCTGACCACCAAGGCCATTCGCAGAATTGCGCTGGCCCATGCGCTGCTTTCCTATCTATTTGGTGCCGTGATCGTCGCATTGGTGATCAATGTGGTGTCCAGCCTCCTTCATTGAAGGCCCGGGCTTCAGCTCAGGTCGAGGGGACTGCAGTGTCGTAGCAATGCCGGGGCCTACGGCTTGGCCTGTTCGGCGACTTCGGAGATCCTTGAGACGGCCGCAGACACCTTTTCCCGGGTTGCGTCCGTGGCATCCATGGCTCGAGCGGGGAGATGGGCACTCCGAATTCGATCAGCGGCAGCCGACGATACGTCGTTGACCGAGCTGCGGAGCTGGTCTGTCACCTCGGGGGCATGACGGGCCACCGCACCACCAAGCGTCGCTGCCTTTTGGCTGCCGCGCTGACCTAGATCGTGTGCGACATCGACGAGTTCAGGTGCCTGCTGAGCAACCGTCCTTCCCAGTGACGCGACCTTCTCGGTGCCCGCGTTCTCCCAGATCGAGCGCCAGTCCGGCGGCCGCCCCGGTCAGCGCTCCGACGATCATTCCCTTCCAGACGTTCCTCATTGCAGCTCCCATCCGGCGCGTTCAGGCGCCATCGATTTGATTGACTGGCCTCCAACGGCGATGTTGAGACTGTTCCCAATGACGCGCATTCCATGCACTGAATGCGCCGCGTCCGCCGCCCGACCGGCGGACACCGACTTGCTCGCCCTCACCCCCAAGATGTTGGGCACGCACTGGGGACCTCATGGAGTACGACTGCCTGGGGAATCCAGCTGATCGAACACAGCGGTCGATGTGAAACGAGGTTGCACCTCTACAGTGAGGGGGCCGGTCAGTGCGAGGGCAGACCCTCGAGCTAGGTCAGACCCGCCGATCGTGGTGGCAACCGTGAACGGCTCGAGAGATGCAGGCGAGTCCGACGCCGATGCGCGGGCCCAGTGGCCACGCACGATCAACGAGCTAATGGATTCACCTCCGAGATAGCCCTTGCTAACTGAGGATTGGTGAGTAGAATACTCAGTATGCTACTGAAATGTGTTCATGTTTCGTGGTCGTCATGAGCGTCCGCCACGCCCTGTTGGCACTGCTCAGCGACGGACCGAAGTACGGATTGCAGCTACGTCAGGAGTTCGAGTCCAGGACGGGTGACGTCTGGCCCCTCAACGTGGGTCAGGTCTATACGACCCTCCAGCGACTGGAGCGCGACGGGATGGTCGAATCTGACGAGACGTCAGAGGAGGGACCCCAGAAGGGGTTCCACATCACCGCCGAGGGTCAGGTGGAGCTGGACTCCTGGCTGCGAACGCCACCAGACCTCTCCTCACCGCCCAGAGACGAGCTGGTGATCAAGGTCCTCGTGGCTATCGGGCTGCCAGGGGTGAATGTGCACGAAGTGGTCCAGATACACCGTCGCTACCTCGTCGAGCTGATGCAGCAGTGGACCCGCCTGAAGGAGGACGAGACCAGCTTCGACCTCAACTTCGCGTTGGTCGTCGATGCCGAGCTCTTCCGGCTGGACTCACTGATCCGCTGGTTGGACACGGCTGAGGGCCGCCTGAAGAGAGCGGCCACACAAGGCGCACCGGATCCCAAGCCGTTCCCACTGCCCAAGGCCCGACGCAAGACAGGGGTTAAGCCGTGAGCTACCTCGAACTACGTGACATCTCGAAGGTCTACGGAGAAGGGGCGGCAGAGGTGCATGCCCTCGAGCGAGTCGATCTCTCTGTCGACTCCGGGTCGCTGGTGGCTGTGATGGGTACCAGCGGCTCCGGCAAAAGCACGCTCTTGACTATCGCCGGCAGCCTTGAGGACGCGTCCAGCGGTGAGGTCTACATCGATGGGCGGGCCCTGTCGTCGCTATCACGCAACGGCAAGGCACGCCTACGTCGCCAGTCCATCGGCTACGTCTTCCAGGACTACAACCTGCTGGCTGGACTCAGTGCGGTCGAGAACGTGTCGCTGCCGCTCGAGCTGGATGGCATCACTGCCCGAAAGGCCCAGGCGGCTGCGCTCGAGTCGCTCGATGCCTTCGGGCTCGCTGACCGGGCATTGCACTTCCCGGACCAACTGTCAGGGGGTGAGCGCCAACGGGTCGCCATCGCCCGAGCCGTCGTCGGCAGGCGCCACCTGCTCCTGGCCGATGAGCCCTCCGGTGCGCTCGACTCGACCAACGCTGAAGCGGTCATGCGCCAGATTCTCGCCGCCTGTCACCGGGGCATGGCGGCAATCGTGGTCACGCATGACGCTCAGCTGGCGTCGTGGGCCGACAGAGTGGTCTTCTTGCGCGACGGCAGGATCGTCGACCAGACGGTCCCGATCGAGAGCCCGGAATCGGTTCTCGCCAACCTGCCCGACCAGTGAGCGTCGGCCTTCTCGAGCGGCCGGCCACTGGTTCGGCTCCCGAACCGACCACCGGCGGAGTGCCGGCCCGCCGAGCCATGGTCCGCTGGGCCTGGCGTCTCTTCAAGCGCGAGTGGCGCCAACAGCTGCTCATCCTGCTGCTCGTCATCGTTGCGGTGGCCGCGGTCGTGGTCGGCGCGGCCGTTGCCACCAACACCCCGCCTCAGGCCAACGCCGGATACGGCACGGCCCACGACCTGGCCACCTTCACCGACTCGGGGAAGCAGCCACTCGATCTGCACGCAGTGACTGCCAAGATCTCAGCACTTGAGCACCGCTTCGGTACCGTCCAGGTCATCGAGACCGAAACGCTCAGCGTCCCCGGCAGCACCCAGACCTACCAGCTTCGGTCCCAGGGCCCGAAAGGCCCCTACGCCGGGCCGATGCTCCAGCTGCTCTCCGGCACCTACCCAACGGGGCCGGCTCAGATCGCCGTGACCCCGGGGCTGGCATCCGAGCTCCACCTCGGGGTCGGCGACACCTGGAACCAGGGTGGAAGGAAGGTCGTCGGGATCGTGCAGAACCCACAGAGTCTGCTCGACGAGTTCGCCTTGGTCCCGCCGGGGCAGGTGACCCACCCGACAACGGTGGAAGCCCTGTTCAACGCACCAGGTGTGGATCCAGGGCGAATCGGACCCTATGTCTCAACGCCAGGATCGCTTAACAACAGCCTGATCAACCCCGAGACCCTCGTGCTGGCCTTGGCCACGGTCGGCATGCTGTTGATCGCGCTGGTGTCGATCGCCGGATTCACGGTGCTCGCTCAGCGCCGGCTCCGCGCTCTCGGGATGCTCGAGTCGATGGGGGCCACCGACCGAAACGTCCGACTCGTACTGGAGGCCAACGGCATGATCGTCGGGACGGTCGGGGCCGTGGCGGGTTTCGCATTGGGGCTGGTGGCGTGGCTCGCATACCGGCCGAGGAATGAGCAAAGCGCTCACCACCTCATCCCGATGTTCGCGCTGCCGTGGACCGTGATCGGGGTGGCGATGGTGCTGGCCGTCGTGGCCACCTTCCTCGCGGCTGGCCACCCCGCCCGTTCCATCACCCGCGTTCCGGTCGTGAGTGCACTGGCCGGCCGCCCGGCGCCGCCACGGCAGATTCATCGATCGTTCGTACCCGGTCTCGTCGCGCTCGCCATCGGGTTCTTCATGTTCTACCTGTCCGGAGCCAGTAACGGCGGCGGTGGGGTCAAGTGGCTAGTTCCCGGCTTCGTCGCGCTGGTCACGGGGATCATCCTCGTGTCCCCGTTCTTCTTATCGCTGCTAGCAAGAATCGGGAGGAGGGCTCCGATAGCCATCCGCTTAGCCCTCCGGGACCTCTCGCGATACCGGGCGCGGTCCGGCTCGGCACTCTCGGCCATCAGCGTCGGCGTTCTGATCGCGGTCGTCATCTGTGCCGTCGCGGTCGCCCGCTACAGCAACGTCTTCGACTACGTCGGTCCGAACCTGGCTTCGAACGAGGTCGCGGTATGGAGCACCCCGAGTGGCGGGAACTACCTCTCCGGCAACAGTCCGGGCTCGAACGGAACGGGGGAGGCGACGCCGAGCATCGAGTCCCAACAGGCCACGGTCCACTCCATCGCCACCGCCGTCGGTGCGAATGACGTGGTCGAGCTTGACTCACCGGTGGCCGGTCTGCAGAACCCCAGCCCATCAGGGAGGCAGTGGAACGGTGGCATCTATGTGGCGACCCCCTCCCTTCTACGGGCCTACGGCATCAAGCCATCATCGATACCTTCCAACGTCGATGTCCTCAGCTCCCGTCCCGGGCTGTCGGGCTCTGACGTCCAGCTGATCAACGGTGGTGGCGGGAAGGGTGGACCCGGCGCCGGAAGCAGCGGGGGTCCACCTCCAGGTGCCTCCAACAGCTGTGCTCCACCCTCGTGCGTCGCTCATCCGGTGGTCCAGGAGGAGGGCCTGTTGCCCAGTGGCACCTCGGCGCCGAACACGGTGATCACCGAGAGCGCATTGCGCAGGATGCACGTCGAGGGCCAGAGCAGCCTGGACGGCTGGATCCTCAAGGCGAGTAGTGCGATCGGCACCGCTCAGATCTTGAATGCGCAGTCATTGGCTGCCAGTAACAGCCTCAGCGTCGAGTCGAAGAACGATGAGCCGACTTCGGGCGAGATCGTGAACTGGGCCACCGCGTTTGGTATCGCGCTCGCCCTTGGCATCCTGGCCATGAGCGTCGGCCTCATCCGGAGTGAGACGGCGAGCGAATTGCGGACCTTGACCGCCACCGGGGCCAGCTCCCGCACCCGGCGCAGCCTGACCGCAGCCACAGCCACCGGGCTCGCCTTCCTCGGTGCGCTACTCGGTACCGTGGCCGCCTATGTCGGGCTGGCCGGATGGTTCCAGTCGAACTCGTTGGAAGGCGGCTTGTCGGACGTCATCGATCACATCCCGTGGAGCAACCTCTTCCTCATCGTGATCGCCATGCCGGTCCTCGCCGGCCTCGTGGGCTGGATCCTGGCCGGCCGCCAGCCGTCGGGGATCGCCACCCGACCGATGGAGTAGAAGGACTCGACGTCGGACCGATCACTGGCGCCGACCAACTCCCCCGGCCAAGATGGCCGGATGACCCCAGTCGGCATCACCGGCCTGCTGCTGACGCCCGGGGCCGGTGGCGGTCGGGACCAGCCTGCACTGGTGGCTGTCGACGAGGTAGCGACCGGGCGCGGTCTCGTCGTGGAGCGGATCGAATTCCCCGGCCGGGCGGCCGGCAGGCGTCGTCCAGACCCGCCGGAGGTCTGCATGGCTATGGTCCGAACCGCGACCTTGGGGCTCGCTGAGCGGCTAGGTGTACCCACCGCCGCAATCGCCGTGGGTGGCCGATCGATGGGTGGTCGGATGTGCTCGATGGCGGCTGCCGAGGGCCTCAGTGTGGCCGCCCTGGTCCTCATCAGCTACCCGCTCCATCCGGCCGGTGCGCCCGAGCGGCTCCGGACCGGGCACTTTCCCGACTTGTCCATGCCCTGTCTCTTCGTCAGCGGTCGCCGGGACGCCTTGGGCGCCCCCGATGAGATCGAACGCGAGACCGCCGCCATTCCTGGACCGGTCACCCTCGTGTTCGTGGACGGCGACCACTCCCTGCGGCGACGCGACGCCGAGGTTGCCGAGATCGTGACTGACTGGCTCACCGATGCCGACTCCGCGAGGCGGAGCGACGGGCCTCGCTGAGGTCAGTCGACGGCGGACGGCACGGGGCGTGCCGCCGTGGCTGCCGGCCAGCGGCATCCCGGTAGATTCCCGGGTCAGGACAGACGGCGGAGGAGATGCCATGACCGAAGGTGCCATACGACTCGATGAAACCACCCGGGCGGCAGTCGATTCTGGACGACTCGCGCATCTAGTCACCATCAACCCGGACGGGACGCCGCAGGTGACGTGCGTCTATGTCGGCTGGGATGGCGATGACATCGTCGCTGGTCACCTGGCTGACCACGTAAAGCTGCGCAATATCCGGCGCGATCCGCGGGTCACACTGTCGATTGAGTCCGATGTCGCCTTCGAAGGGTTCAGTCCCTACGTGGTGATCCACGGGATCGCCCGGGTCGAGGAGGGTGGAGCGGTTCCTCTCCTTCGCCGGATCACTGATGGCGCGTTTCCTCCACCCGGTGACAACTGGCCTGAAGGCTTCGTCACTCGAATCTCACCCCGCACACTTTCCGGCACTGGGCCGTGGGGGCTGGCGGACTGAAGTCGGGTTGACCGGTCCGAATCCCCGATCCCATCACGCCTTCCAACTTGACCCGGTGCGCGTGCGGCCCTCTCGGTGTCCCTCGGCAGCCCGTTGGCGGCGCCAGCGCCAATGTTGTCACAGCCCAGCCGGCCGGGCCGGGAGCGACAAGGTGAGTTGCAACCTCCTTCGCTCGCCGACCCGACGCAGCTCGGCCGAGCCAGCTGTCTCTGCCCTACGACAGATGGCACCGGGTGCAGGGATGACGAAGCCGCAGACTCGTCCTCCTCGACCCGGCACTGATGAACTACCCAGCTCCCGATGTCCGATGCATGGAACGACGCACGGTGGTGATGGGTTCGCGTCGCGTGCCCAACAGGGTGAACGATGGATACCTACTGTGGGTGCAGCCAGGCACAGGCACCGGCACTAGGGCTCGGGCTCCGCCCGGATCGTTCGACCAGCAGTAGCCCACCCACGACCAGGCTGAGCAGCCCGGCGATCACGAGCAGTTCCACGTCGGCCCCAGTGAAGGGCAGTTGGAGAGACCGGGCGCTGCTGTCCGTGCTGGTCCCGGAGGGCTCGCCAGCGCCGGCACTCGGGGAAGTCGGGGCTGGGCCACCCGGGGTGGCCCCACTGGGACCTGCCGCCGATGGAGTCGAGGTGCTGCCCTCACCGGCATGCAGGACGCTCGGCAGGGTTGGCGCAGCCACGCCACGACCGTTCTCATTGACTGCTCGCACCCGGATAGTCGGCCTGAGTTCTCCGACGGTGACACCGTCAATGTGGCAGGTGCCGGAGCCGGAGGTGACGGCAATACAGCGATGCTTGCCGCTGTAATCCGAGGCAACGTAGTAGAGAATCGGGGCACCGCCATCGGAGGCAGGGGCACTCCAGGTGACCGTCAATCCATGCCCGCCGACTATGCCGGTGGCGTGTACGTCGGTGGGTGGCCCCGGCGCCAGGCCCGCCCCCCAGGCGGCTCCTGCTGGGATCGATGCGCTGAGAGCAGCCGCCAACAAGGTCAAGCCTGCAACTCGAGCCAACCTGAGTGGTCCCACGATGTCCCTGCCTCCTCGGGTGGGTATCGCTCATGGTGTCGAGCGCTCCCGGCCCGGCCGACAACATCCCTGCTGCCAGCACATCGTACGGGGCGATCCTTGGAAGGAACTGAGTGCATCTTCGATCAGGTTCTTTCCAGCGCTCGTCCGACCGACGAGATATCCCGAAGGGATGTGGATGACGACTCGTCTGACTCGCCACTGCGCGCTCGCTCGTTGTTCACCGTGTGGGCAGCTATCACCTCGGCCAGCTTGGGCGAAGCTCCGCGCTGCTCCAGGCCATCCCGAATATGGTCGAGTTGACGTTCGCGCTTCTTGCTCCAGCTGCCCTGTGGCATATCGGTCTCCTTTGATGGAATGCAAGAGAGCGCTCCGACAGGGAGCCTCTACCCAGGCGTGGCTCGGTCTATGCCCGGCGGCGAGGAACTCAATATTCTGCAGTTTCGACCTGGTGGAGATGGGTAGCCATCACCTGGTGAATTCTGGTGATGGGGCCTTGACCGAGGCCAGTGACGATCCCGGGCGCCACGAGTCCGAGGAACAAAGGGACGACCGCAATCTGATCGAGATCCTCCAGGAGCTCAGAGTGGCGAGCATCGGTGTGCAGGTGTTGTTCGGCTTTCTGCTCTCTTTGCCGTTCAGTGCCCGATTTGCGAGATTGGACCCTTCGCAGCGTCAGCTCTACATCGTGACGGTCTTGTTGACGGTCCTCTCCATCGCGGAATTGTCGGCGCCGGTGGCCTACCACCGGTTGGTGTTCCGCCAGCACAAGAAGGCTCGGCTCGTGCGGACAGCCAGCACGTTGGCCCTCTGCGGACTTGCCACCGTCGCCCTCTCGCTCAGTGGAGCGGTGCTGTTCGTGGCGACCGTGGTCTTGCATGGGGAGTGGATCGTCTTGGTGGCGCTGTGTCCTGTCGTCTTCTTCATCGGGCTGTGGGTAGTGCTTCCCCTTGGGCACCGGTCGGCTGCCGGTCCCACGGTTCCGAGCGAGCCGGATAACGGAGCCAGGGCGATGGATCCCGGCCGGGCCAGGCCGATGGTCGGTTGAGAGGCGACCGAGCGGCAACGCCTGCACCGCCTGAAGAGCACCCGGGCACCCTCACGACCAGGTCGGACGTCGTGTGATCCCTCGGGACCGGCGGCGGATCAGGGCGGGCGCGCCATCGCTCGGCACCCGCCTCAGTGGCGGTCAGCGGGTCAAGGCGCTTTGGGCCGGTCGCTCGTCCACCGGATCTGGCGGCCGGCCGGGCACGTCGGGCTCCAGTGGCTGAGGGGCAGGATCGGCTGGTATGGGCTCACTCGGATCGGGGACGGTCATGGTTGGGGGATACCCAATTTCGGTGCGAGCAATCCCCGGCCCATTGCGGCTGGCACGGCGTCGCGGCCAGCTCCGGTCCGATGCGTGACGTCAGGCGTCCCGAGTGACCATGCGCCAGGCACCCAAGCCGGTCCACACCACAATCCACCCGACGATGACGCAGATGGCCGCCGTGGTGGACAGCGTCACCGCGGCCGAGGTGCCGCCCCCGTTGTGCATGCCGCCGAAGACAGACGGCAGGCCACCCGGTTCGAAATGGGTTGCGGCCAAACCTATGAGGCCCCGCTGCAGGTTGACGAGGTGGGCGATGGGCGAGTGCGTCAGAAGCGGCGTCAACACGATCTCGAGCACAATGAGCAGAATTACCGGGACAGTACGCTGACCCATCAAGGACGCGAGGCCCAGCCCGACCAGGAAGCCGATCGCCGCGTACAGCTCGATCCACAGTCCAGCCTTCACCATGAGCGAGACAGACGGCGAGAGGAAGTGACCGGAATAATCCGTGTAGTCCTGGTCGGCGATCCTGATGGCCTGGGCCCGGTTCACCGCAGTGGACGATGTCGGTGGCACCGCCCCACCTGGCCCAACTCGGATGCCACCGGCCCCGGGTCCATTGCCACAGGGCACGTTGGCGACCATCTGTCCGTTGAAATTGAAATTGCAGATCACCTCGTCGGCATGATCCGCGGACCATGTCTCGAATGCCGAGTGGGACAACCCGGCCGGGACAACGACTCCCTCGTAGCTCAGCTGGGTCGGCGCCGCGAGGACGCACACGACGCACACGACGGTGAAGCCGGCGGCGACCAGTGGAACGATGATGGCCAATCCGGCAGGTATCCGGGCCAGGTACAGAGCCATGCGTGACCGCCCGGTGACCACCAGGTGCCGGAACATGCCCTCGGTGAGGTCGACCGATCCGGCGGTGCAGCCGAGGGTGGCGGCCACGATGAAGCCGAAAATGAACATCACCCCGGCAACCATGCTCGAGAAGATGTCGTAGCCGCCGGCGGCCCCGTAGGAATGGGGCGCGACGGCATGGGCGATGACCCGTACGGCGAGAAACACCGAGGGTATGCCGATGTTCACCACGATCAGCGCGATCATCAGGCCGCGCCGCCTACGGAGTTCCATGAACCGTGTGGCGATCATGGCGCCGTTGGGCACCCAGGATCCCCGGCGGTCGCGGGCAATCCCATCGTCCACCGTGAGGACAGGGCTCGGTGCCGGGGGACCGGTGACAGCCGAGGTGGTCACTGTGGTGCCCCCAGTCGGGAGGTGACCTCGAGGAACCAGGACTCGAGCGTGGCGTGGATCTCCTCCAGCCGGTAGACCGAGATGCCGTCCTCGACCAGGAGCCGATTGATCTCGGCTACGACCTCCCGGTCGGTCTCGGCGCGCAAACCGATACGGACTCCCTGTAGCTCCACGTGCGTGTCGGCTCCCCACTCGGTGCCTGTGAGGAGGGCCTGTGCCCGGTCGGGCGTTGAGCAGTCGATCTGCAGTTCGAAGGCCGAGCCGGCCAGCAGTTCGGCGATCGGCCCCTGTCGGATGACCTTCCCATGGTCGACGATGGCCACCGCGTCACAGGTCCGCTCGATCTCGTCGAGTAGGTGGGAGGACAGCATGACCGTTCGTCCCTCCGCCGCAAGAGACTGGATCATCTCGCGCATCTCGAGCATGCCGGCCGGATCCAGCCCGTTCATCGGCTCGTCGAGGATGAGCAGCTGCGGATCACCCAGAAGACACGCAGCGACGCCAAGTCGCTGGCGCATGCCCATCGAGTACTTGGAGACCTTGTCATTGGCCCGGTGAGCCATGCCCACCCGCTCGAGCGACGCCTCGATGCGGGTGCGGGCAGCAGGCTCACGGGCTGCAGCCAGGATCTGGAGGTTCTGCCTCCCCGTCAGATGGCCGTGGAATCGGGGCTCGTCGACGATGGCGCCGATCCGGGCCAGGGCCTGGTCGCGATGCGTCGGTACGGGATAGCCCAGCAGTGACATCGTCCCGGCGTCGGCACGGGTCAGGCCGAGCAGCACCCGAATGAGTGTGGTCTTCCCCGCGCCGTTCGGCCCGAGATAGCCGAACGCACAGCCACGGGGGACGAGGAGCTCGACCTCATCGACGGCGATGTTGTCCTTGAACCGCTTGGTGAGTCCGTGGGTCTCGACCGCCCAGCGTTCCCGGCTCTCCCGGTCAGCGGCGACGGATTCTGCGACGGCGGCCGGCATCAGCGCTCCAGCACCGTTCCCACAATCGGTTGGCCCTCTCGTCCCCGGTCGTCGTCACGCGTCCGCATCCGCATCCGCAGACCCATGGGGCAGCCGGTCACCCGAACCGCCGCTTGGAGCCGCGTCGGAACCAAGGTGACCAGTAAAGGAGCGCAAGGCCGAGGGCAAGTATGCCGACGAGGAGCAGGGCAAGCACGATGATGGCGACCGGCTGGGCGCTCTCGACCACGAAGGACGGTCCGGGCACCGAGAACCGGACAGGGGGTGAGGCAGATCCGGGGACGAACGCTCTGGCCGAACCGGGCACCTCCAGGATGCGGCGGACCGGGGCAGCAACGGCACTACCGTGGCGACCGACGACGAGAGCGGCGGCGACCAGGAGTGTGAGCAATGCCCCCGCCGTCACCGCTGCGGCTGCGACCGGCCGATACCAGCGGCTCCGTTCCCGACCGGCTGGCTCGAACGAGACGGGCTCGAAGGTGGGGGCCGTTACGCCCCGGGCCCCCGCCCAGGCTGCTGCAAATCGCCGCGGGTCGAAGAGGCTGGTGCCGAGCACATCCTCAGCCGATCCACCTTCTGACTCCGCCTCTTCGATGTCGGCGGTCAGGTCCGCAGCCATCTCGTTGGCGATCGGGTCCGGGACACCGAGCCGCTTCCACTCCTGACGGCATTCTTCGATGAACTCAATCACGGCGTTACCTCCACCTTTGCCAAATCGAGGGCGCCATCGATGGCGTCGCGAGCCGTCTTCCACTCCTCGACGCCCACCTCCAGCGCGCGCTGACCGTCGAGCGACAGGTTGTAGTACTTCCGGGGCGGCCCGCCGTTGCTGGCCTCTCTCCGGGTCTCAACCAGGCCATCACGCTCCAGCCGGCCGAGCAGTGGATAGATCGAGCCTTCCCCGACGATCGACAGTCCTCGAGCCCGCAGACGCTTGGTCATCTCATAGCCGTACGCCGGTCCCTCACCCATGACGGCGAGGAGGCAGAGGTCGAGGACGCCTCGGAGCAACTGACTGCGCCGACCATCCACGGTTGCCATGCACCACAAGGTACTCCTCGGTACCTTGCATTGCAAGAGTAAGTTCCCAGGCTGGACGGACCGAACGTCGGGATTCCCCAGGACCCCGTGACGGGCTCGGCGCACTGCACGCTGACGGGTACCGGGGTGACCGTCTCGGACGATCCGAGCTGATCGGTGAGCAGGCCTCGCCGAGGGGTGGCATCGTCCGCATGAGGAGGTCCGGCGATCGCGTGATCCTGGCGGGTCAGGCGGTCACCGTGGCGGAGACGACGATGTCGGTGTCGACCTGATCCAGCTCCGGCGATCGATGGGCACTCGATCCATCGGCTGGTCAGGCGGCCAGGTGCTGTCCGAGGAACTGGAGTGAGGGCGGCTCCTGGCTTATGAAGAACGGGTCGGTATGGCAGCCGGCCGAGATGACGACGGTCGACGATCGAGGAAGGACGCCCGAGAGGGCGACGACGCCGGAGTGAAAGGGATCGTCAGAACCCGAGGCGATGCGGACAGGCGTGCCGGCCAACGTCCCGACGTGGGTGAGCGCATCATCGGAACGGAACGACTCGATCGACGAGTAGGCGCCCGAGTTGGCGGTCCTCGCCTCGTCGTACGTGGTCCAGATGGCCGGGCTGATGGCGGCCACGGCCGAGACCAGAGCGGGGTACTTCTCGGCCACGAGGATCGCTCCGTAACCTCCCATCGAGATGCCCATGGTGCCGATGCCGTGGGGGCCCGTACCCAGGCCTCGCTCCCGGCACATCGGGATCAATTCCTGCACGATCATGGCCATGGGGTCGTCTCCCGGATGAGGGTTCCAATAGCCTCCGCCACCATCGACGGTCACCATCGCCATGGGAGGCAGCGACTGTCCATCGACGCGTAGGGCCAGCGCCTGGACCGGGGTCATCCCGGCGACCGCATCCGTGTGATTGCCGCCGAAACCGTGGAGCATCACGATCAGGGGCAGCGCACTTCCCGGACGGTGTCCAGGAGGGTAGGCGATCGTGTAGCCGACGCTCCGATGTCGTGCCTCTGAGTCGAATGAGCCCGACAGTGCGGGACCCGGCGTCGAGAATCTGAGCGGGGGTGAAGCGACCGAACAGGCCCCGTCGAGTTCGTCGAGCTTCTCTTTGCCGGGGAGCACTCCATGGGAGACCAACTCGATGCCGACCGCCCCTGCCGCAACCACGACGGCCGCGCCACCGAGAGCGGCCTTCACGAACCGTCGGCGGTCGACCTTGGGCGCCTCGGGAGGGTCCTCGGATGTCACGGGCGGAAGCTTCTCACGCCCCGTCCACCTGGGTGTCCCGCTGCGCACCGCCTGATCGGATCCCACGGGGGGTCCTAGGGTCTCTCCGTGGAGTTCAGCTCGGAACTGCGGGAACAGGTGCTGTCCGGGGACATCACGGTGTCCTTCCGGCTGTGGCGGCGTCCACAGGTGAAGCTCGGTGGTCGCTATCGGGTGGGCGACGGCCAGCTCGAGGTGGACTCGATCGAGCTGGTGCCCTTCTCCTCCATCGACCGTGCGGATGTGCGCCGAGCCGGAGAGGTGGACCTCGAATCGCTCCGGACGAGGGCCGCCCATGCCGGTCCGATCCACGACGAAACACTCCTCTACCGGATTGAGTTCCATGCGGTCGGGTAGGGAGTTTCGCAATGCTCCCTCGACGCGACTGGCAACGAGTCTTCTCCACCCACCTCGGGCCACCGTTGGCCACCCCGCCGGCACGGGTGCTGTCCGCTGATCGGTGCCACCGAAAGGGGTCGACGAGCTCCGTCGCTCGGTCCTCGGAGTCCGGTGCACCCCGATCCCGGAAGCACTAGGTTGCAACTGCGGGGCGAGATCCATGAACTGACGATGGACGACCAGGTCCGGCCTGGTAGTCAGAGCTGTGGAGGTAGACGGTGACTCCGGAACCATCTGGTCTGGCCACGACCGATCGCCAGGAGAAGGGCCTGAAATCGGGCGCTCTCGGTTTGATCTCGAGCACCGTCGTGGGCGTGGCGTCGACGGCACCGGCCTACAGCTTGGCGGCCACCCTCGGGTTCGTGGTCGTGGCCATCGGCCTGCAGGCACCGGCGGTCACCGTCATCGCTTTTGTCCCGATGCTGTTCATCGCCTACGGGTACAAGGAACTGAACAATGCCGACCCCGACTGCGGCACCACGTTCACGTGGGGGGTACGGGCCTTCACGCCGAAGACCGGCTGGATGGGCGGTTGGGCCATCGTCGCCGCCGACATCCTGGTCATGGCGAGCCTCGCCCAGATCGCCGGCCAGTACGTGTTCCTGCTGTTCGGTGCCAACGGGATCGGCTCGGACGCATCGAGTGGCTGGGTCCTCCTGGTCGGGGTGGCCTGGATCGTCGCCATGACCCTGATCTGCTACGTGGGCATCGAGATCTCGGCGAATTTCCAGAAGGCCCTGCTGGGGATCGAGCTCACCATGCTCCTGCTCCTGTCGGTATGGGCGTTGGTCAAGGTGGGCAACGGCACGGCTCCTGTCGGGCACCTCACGCCGTCGCTCAGCTGGTTCAATCCGTTCAAGATCCCCTCGGCCTCGGCCTTCATCAACGGCGTCCTGTTGATGCTGTTCATCTACTGGGGTTGGGACACGACGGTGTCGGTCAACGAGGAGACAGCAGAACCGCACACGGTTCCCGGCCGGGCGGCCGTGCTGTCGACCCTCATCCTCCTCGCCACCTACGTCCTGGTCGTCCTGTCGACGGAGTCCTATGCCGGCATCGGGTCGACAGGGATCGGATTGGGCAACCCCAACAACCAGGGCGACGTGCTGTCGGTGCTCGGGCACTCGGTGTTCGGGACATCCGGGTTCGCCAATGTCCTGGTGCACCTGCTCCTGCTCATGGTGCTCAGCTCGGCCGCGGCATCCACCCAGACGACGATCCTGCCGACGGCTCGGACCACCCTGGCCATGGGGGTGTACAAGGCCATCCCGTCCTCGTTCGCCAAGGTCCACCGGCGGTTCCTGACGCCCACGGTGTCCACGGTCGTGATGGGTGCGGCGTCCATCGTGCTGTACGTGATCATGAACTACATCTCGGCCGGGTCGGTGATCTCCGACGCCGTATCGGCCCTCGGGGTGATGATCGCCTTCTACTACGGGCTCACCGGCTTCACCTGCGCCTGGTACTACCGGGCCACGCTCGGCGAGAGTGCGCGGAACCTGTGGTTGCGCGGGATCCTGCCCCTGCTCGGCGGCGTGATGCTGTGGGGTGCCCTCGGGTACAACCTCTACTTCTACTGGCTGCCGGTGAACAGTTACACCACGTGGCAGATGACGTTCTGGCCCCATTGGCACATCGGCGGCGTGTTCCTCATCGACCTGTTCGCCCTGGTACTCGGGGTCGTGCTCATGTACTCGTTTGCGGCGTTCCGGCCGGCGTTCTTCCGAGGTGAGGTGCTGAACAGGGACACCCCGACACTGGTCCCCGATGATCTCGGCGCCGAAGTCGGCCTCTTCCGCATTGACGAGTCTGAGGTCAAGCCCGGGTGATCCCCGAAGCGGTGGTTGCCGGATGAGGGCTATCCGCCACTGACGTCAGACAACGGGACCTGGTCACAATCGGGTGCGGGCAGGCTGCGCCTGTGTGGTCAGGGGGCGCAGCCGTGGCAGGAGGCCCGGTGTCGACAGCTGCGGTGGCTCTGCTACTTGCCGAAGCGGATGAGCTCGATCGAGATGACGTAGAGCCAGGCGATCACCGCGAGCGTGAAGGCCCGCTCGATCAGGCCGAAGATCTGCTTCAGGCGCGGGCCGACGAGTGCCAGTGCACAACCGACGGCACCAGCCAGAACCAACCAACCCAGCGTGACGACCAGTCCCTTGACGCCGTTCCACTCGGGATAGTGGGCGAACAGGCCGTTCAGCCCGGTCGCGGCTGCGGCCACGGCCGCGAAGGCGACGATGGCGAGGACCATGTGGATGGTGCCCGTCGTGGTGGCAAAGCGGTTTCCCGATTGATCGGTCGGAAAGGCCGGCATCAAGAAGCGAGCCACCGCGTTGGCCAACAGCATCGCCACGACGAACGTCGGCACATAGGGATGGAGCCCGGTGAGGGCCAACGCCACGCCGATACAGGCCAGTCCGCCGGCTAGGAGCTGTCCCCAGAAGTAACGGCGGTAGCGCCCCACCCCGTAGTCGCTGATGGCGTCTCGAACCGGGTCGTACCCGGTCGGGAGGATGTGCAGGAGGACCAGCACGATCACCTGCACCGACGCGGCCAGTACTGCGATGGTGGCGAATGCCCTGACCATGTCCAACTCCTCGTGTGAGTGAGGTCCGGCCATGCCGCAATCTTCTGGCTCTGCGCGTGACGTCGGCGTGCTCTGCTTCGGTTCAGCCAGCATGCCCCTCCCCACACCTTGGCTGACAGGGCCAAAGGTCCTGTCTCCACCGCTCGCCCTCTCGGACGACGTGAGGGTCCGTCCGGACCGACGGTGATCGTCCCGGCGGTGCCCCAACGGCAGCCCACAGGCGCCAGGCCGGCTCCGGGTGGTCAGCTGCCTGCTGTCTCCGATGGTGCGATGATGGTCCGCCAGCAGTTCGTCGAGGGCCGGGAGTCCCCACATCAGGTCTCCCGCGCAGAAGGAATAGCCATGACACCTCCCGCCAGCGCAGTTCGCCTGATCGGCCACCAGCGGCGCTTCGCCGAGTCGGTTGCCCAGATTGACACGGAACTGGAGTTCGCCTCGGGCGCGGCCGTTGCGGCCCGGCGGGATGAGGTCGTGGCCGCCGCCCGCGCCGCCTACGGACCCAGCGACGACTTCCGTGGGGTGCGTGATGCCTGGGATGCCGTGTTCCCCGACGGCATCTACAGCGCGGCCGGACTGGCCGAGGCGAAGCGGCTGTCCTGACCGTGGCACCACGCGGCGGGACCCCGCGGCCGCCAACCGCCCAGGGGAGCGTGCCGGGTCATCCAGCCCACGGCGAGTCGTCCCGTCGATGAAGGACATCCGGGAGCTCAAGGGGGACGACAGCGCCTACGCCGCCGAGCTCGAACGCCGCTGGACCGGCCTGTTGAGCTACCGCTACATCGGACGGCGCTTTGCATCGATGGACGCAGGGGCGGTCGACGACTCCACGGTCGATGTCCGCCATGACTTCAGGAACTCGACCGGCGGCCTGATGGTCGCACCCATCGCCATCAGCTCGCCCGAGGGCGGTGGGCGCTCCGATCTCGAGGCCGTCCCCAACCCGGTGATCCACAGCGCGAGCATCCTCGACCCGGGTCGTGACGTCCGGCGCATCGAGGTCCGTTCCGAGACGTTGAAGCTCGGCCGCCAGCTGGGGTTCAGCCGATCGCGGATCGTCGACGCCGACCACCCGGACCGGGTGATCGCCTTCACCGAGGGTCAGGGCATGAGCATCGGTGACGTGCCGGCCGGACTGCAGGCGATGCCCGAGAAGCCCCTGGCCGTTGTGGACTCGCCGGACCTCCCTCCCCTGTGGCAGGTGTTCGGGGCCTCCCGCCGATCCGACGGCCGGTGGATGCTGCCCGAGCTCTCCACCGAACTGGCCTCCCCCGATGCCGCACTGCACATCGGTCCCCAGCATGTCGTGCTCGAGGCCGCCGCCACGGACCTTGCCGCCGGCCTCGTCGGCACCGACCGGCTCCAACTCCGGACCTGGAACGTCATGTTCCTCTCCCGGGGCACGACCGGGCCCTTCGTGGTCGACGGCGAGGCGGTGCGCGGCAGCGACGGACAGGTGGGCGTGCAGCTGCTGATGACCGATGTCGGGGCCGGTCGGCCCGTGACCTCCGCCTCGGCGGTGTTCGTCATCGTCGGGTAGCGACCAGATCTGCAGCCGGGGATTCCTGGTGAGGCCAGTGCAGCAGCACCGCCCGCGTGATCCGGTGGCCCCTCGCCGGTCACCGACTCGGGAGGGTCAACCGAAGGGCTGCAGGGAACTCCCCACCGCCCAGGTGCTGAAGTACTGGCTGTTGGCCCCGTAGGCCATGCCGATGGCCACCTTGGCCCCGTCGACCTGGTGCTCGCCGGCGGCCCCTCGGACCTGGTTGGCGGCCTCGGCGAAGCGGAGCAGGCCCGAGGCGCCGATGGGGTTGCTCGACAGCACGCCCCCGGAGGCATTGATGGGCAACGACCCACCGAGCTCGGTGGTCCCGTCGTCGACCAGCTTCCAGCCGTCGCCCTCGTCGGCCAGGCCGAAGGCCTCGAGCCAGATGGGCTCGTGCCAGGAGAAGGGCACATACAACTCGGCCGTGTCGATCTGGCGGCGGGGGTCGGTGATCCCGGCCTGGGCGTAGACGTCGGCTGCGCACTGGAGGGCCGCCTCGGGCCGGACAGGGTCCCGGCCGGGGAAGCTCGGCGGCTCCGAGCGGGACGAGGCGCCGAGCACCCACGCCGGCGGCCGCCCATCGGCGGCGGCGGCCTTCCCACCGTCCTCGTCGGTCAGGACCATGGCGCAGGCACCGTCGGAGGACGGACAGGACTCGAGGAAGCGGATCGGCTCCCACATCATGGGGGAGGCCTTGACCTTCTCGATGGAGATGTCCTCGATCCGCAGGTGGGCATAGGGATTCTTGAGGGCGTTCAGCCGGTCCTTGACCGCCACCTTCCAGCCGATGTGCTCGGGGGCACGGCTCCGGTGGATGTAGGAGCGGATGAACGGGGCGAACGCCCCACCGGCACCGAGGGACGCCCCCTTGCCGCTGCCCAGCGCGAACTGGGCATTGCCCTCGGACTGCTTCTCGAAGGCGACGGCCAGGACGGTCCGGTGCTTGCCCACCTGGACATGCGAGGCGGCCACAATGGCGGTGGTCCCGCCGACCGACCCGGCGGTGTGGACCCGGAACATGGGCTTGCCGACGGCACCGAGGGCGTCGGACAGGTAGAGCTCGGGCTTCATGACGCCCTCGAAGAGGTCCGGCGCCTTGCCGAGCACCACGGCATCGATGTCGCCCATGGTCATCTGGGCGTCGTCGAGGGCGCGGAACACCGCCTCGCGGACCAGACCACCGAAGGACACATCGAGCCGCCGGGACTTGTGGTGGGTCTGCCCGACGCCGACGATTGCACACGCCTGGTGACTCATGGGTTCTCCTCGACGATGCAGACCAGGTTCTGTTGCAGGCACGGCCCCGATGTGGAGTGGGCCAGGGCCCGGTGGCCGCCGGCCATCACGTGGTCGGCGGCGTGGCCGATGCGGCACAGCCCGGTGGCCATGATGGGGTTGGCCCGGAGGGCCCCGCCCGACGGGTTGATGGCCACGTCCTCGCCCAGACCGAGCACCCGGGCCAGAAGCAGCTCTTCGTGGGTGAAGGCTGCCTGGAGCTCGGCGACCTCGACCGGTCCCCGGCCCAGTCCGGCCGCCTCGGCGGCGAGGCGGGTGGATGGTGAGTCGTCGAGCGCCCGGAACGACGGGTTGTGGCACTCGGTCCGGTGGTCGAAGCCGGTGATGTAGGCCGGGCGTTCGACCAGCGTTCGGGCCCGCTCACCGGTGGCCAGCACCATGGCCGCGGCCCCGTCGGTGATGGGCGGGATGTCGTGGCGGCGCAGCGGCTGGCGCACATACTCCTCGGCCAGGAGTCCGTCGACCTCCCCGCGGCCACGGGAGCGGACTGCCACCTCGGCCATCGACCGCTCGTCGGCGATGCCGGCGTCGATCACCGCCCGGGCCTGGAGGGCGGCGAAGGTGAGCGGGTCGGCGCCCAACGGGGCCAGGAAGTAGGGATCCATCTCCATGGGATAGATGAGGGCCGGATCACCGGTTGACGAGCGGCCCGATCCGGTGACGACGGCGATCTCGATGTCGCCCTCTTGGAGCCGCAGCCACGCCTCGTAGAGGGCCCAGGCACCGTCCATCTCGACGTGCGAGTCGCGCTTGGGCGGCCAGGCCCCGATGGCGTCGAGGTTCGAGACGAACGAGAACGCCTGACCGGTGATGTAGTCACAGCTCCCGAGGCAGGTGAAGTCGATGTCGGCCCGGGTGAGGTGCAGCGGTGCCAGGGCGTCGGTGATGCAGTCCATCAGCAGCTGGGTCTCGGACTTGTCGGTCCGACGCACCATCGGCGTCTGGGCCCAACCCACCACGGCGATGTCGCCGCCCGTCGATGCAACAGGGCCGGCCATCAGAAGATCCGGTTCACGAGGTCGGGATCGTCGATGTCGGCCTCGCCGTTCGGGATCCAGCCGATCAGGGCACCCCAGGCCCCGCCCATGCCGCCGCCCTCGTCCAGCTCCTCGGCGGGGGAGGCCCACACCGCGGCGACCCGCTGGCCCACCCGCACCTCGTCGGCCGGAAGGTCGATGACCGCGGCGTAGGGGACGATGACGTCGGTGCCGTCCAGGAGGACGAACGCCCGCACGAAGGGCTCGGTCTCGGTCTGGCCCGGATACTGCACCGGCGTCACGATGGAGAAGTTGGTGATGGTGCCGGTGTGGGGCAGTTCGACCTCGCAGTCGGGGCCGAGTTCGAGGGCGTCGATGGGGCAGTAGCCCCGGCCCCCGGCGTAGACGCGCTGACAGGTCGGGCAGCGGAGCCCGAGCAGTCGGTGGTCCTTTGACGCCTCCACCGCCCGGTCGGTGGCGTCGGGCACCGGATTCCGGTAGGTGATGGACGCCACGTAGTCCATGCGCCCGACCGGCTCGTCGGCCGGTCCGGTGTCCTCTCCCTCGGTCTCGGCCGACTCGCCGGGCACGAAGCAGACGATGTCGTCGATGCGGCCGACCCGGGTGCCCCGCCACCGCGGCGCCACCCGGGTGACTCCGGCCATGGCCTCGGGCGAGCCGGCGTCCACCGCGTGCAGCAGTGGCGTGGTCGCCCCGTCCAGGCGGATGAAGGCGAAGGCGAAGGGCCGATCGAGCGGGTGTTGCTCGGACGGGCTCAGCACCCAGGTCCACGACACGACGGTGCCGGCCGGGCCGACCTCGACGAAGTCGTGGGCCAGCTCGGCGCCGGTGGCCGGGTCCCACTCCATCGGCGGGACGAGGACGCCGTCACCGTTGCGGATGCCCAGGATCCGCCGCTCGGTCAGGGCCGTCATGAACGCGCCGACCACCGGTCCGAGCGACCGCTTGTAGGGGAACGTGATGGTGCTGTCGACGAAGCGGGTCATCGTGGGACGGGACCCCCCGGTCGCCGCACCCCATAGGCCGTGCGCGCCACTGTCAGTTCCGAAGTCACCCGTACTCGCCCTCCCTATGGCCACGTTGCCCCCATGGTCTAGCAACTCCGGCCGGGTGGGCGACAGCCGGTCGGCGTTGGCCCCGCTCCAGGGGCCCCCGGGGCGACCGGTCGGTGGACTGCTCCGATGCCCGTCCCACTCGGGGAGGCCCACGCCCGACGGTGCCCCTCTGCCTCGACGACCCGCCCGTCTTCGCCCCGATGAGCAGGGCCTACGGGCCTGTCGCGGTGCCGGCCGCGGCGATAGGATCCGATGACAACGCGTGGTGCGGGGCGGAGGGTGCCGGTGCGACAGGAGTCACTGGAGACCAGGGTCGGGCGGCTCGAAGCAGACCCACCTATTGCGCTGGGTGCCGTCGACCTGGACGTGGCCGACCCCGCCCGGCTGCGTCGGCTGTTCGACGAGATCTTCGCCTACATCGCCACGGTGGAGGGCTCGGTGCCCCAGAACGTGGCCGACATCACCGCCCTGCTCCCCGACCTCGACCCACTCGACCGACGGTTCCTCGACGTCTGGTCGGGTCACGAGGAGGCGCACGCGACGATCTTCACCGCCCTCCGGTGTGCGCTGGGCCTGGCCTCGGGCACGACCGGCCCGGCATCGGGGGCTGCGGTCGCCCCGGTCACCCACAGGCCGAGGCCGTCGTTCGCGCTCTTCGGCGTGGCAGCCCGGTCCCGCTGGGTGCAGGACGTGTTCAAGCTGGTCTATCTGGCCCGCGGGGCCATGCACGAGCACCTGACCTACGACTGCTACCGGCATCTGGGAACCCGGCTCGCCGCACTGGGGGAGCACGCCCTGGCCACCACGGTCTGCGACCCGATCCGGCGACAAGAGGCCGCCCACCTCGGCTACTACCGGCTGGCCGCCTCCCTCCAGCGCCAGCGGCTGTCGCCGGCCCAGCTGGCACTGGCCCGCTCGATCTCGGTCCACACCTACACCCCGGTCGGGTCGGCACCGTGTGGCCGGAAGCCGGCCGGCCGGGTTTTCGCCGGCCTGGCCGGGGACCACATGGACGAGGTCCTCGACGCCGTCCAGGCGCTCGCCGACCAGCTGCTGGGCGACGGGGTCCACCCCCTGGCACCGTTCGTCCACGACGTCATGGCCCGCTGCCTCGACACCCCCGGCCGCCAGGTGGAGCCGAGGCTCCCGGTGGTCTCCCCCGAGCCGCTGCCCCAGGGGTCGATCGGCTGATGACCGAGCGCTGTGCGGCGTGCGCCGAGGGGCTGCCCGACAACGCCCGCTTCTGTCCGGCGTGCGGAACCGCGGTGGCGCGGCCGCCCTCCGCCACCGGCCTGTCCGAGTCCATGGGGATCGCCCTTGGAGCCGAGCTCCGCCACCTCACCGTGGTCTTCTGTGACCTGGTGGGGTCCACCGAGCTCTCCGCCACCACCGACCCCGAGGACTACAGCGACCTGATCCAGGCCTACCAGCACCAGGCGGTGTCGGTGGCCCGGCGCTACGGGGGCGACGTCGAGGGCTACAGCGGGGACGGCATCTTGTTCCGCTTCGGCTGGCCCGAGGCCCATGACGACGACGCCGCCCAGGCCGTGGCTGCCACCCTCGAGATCGTGCGGGCCGTCGACGCCCTCGACGAGCGTCGCAAGTTGGTGGTGAGGGCCGGCATCCACAGTGGCCCGGCCGTGGTGGGGGAGTTGGGTGGAGCCGACCGCCGGGCGACGATGGCGGTGGGCGAGACGCTGAACGTGGCGGCCCGCCTCCAGGGCGAGGCCGGGCCCGGCACGGTGGTGGCCAGTGCCGCCACGCTGGCACTGGTCGAGGGCCTCTTCGACGTCGAGCCCCTCGGCGCACTCGAGCTCCGGGGGGTTCCCCGGGCGGTCGAGGCCTTCCGGGTCCTCGCCAGCGCCAGTGACTCCAGCCGGCTGGAGTCCGCTGTCAACCGCCTGTCACCGCTCGTCGGCCGGGCCGGCGAGCTGAGGGTGCTGGCCGACCGGTGGCAGCGGGCGCGGTCGGGCCACGGCGGCGCGGTCCTCATCACCGGCGAGCAGGGCGTCGGCAAGTCACGACTGGCACTCCAGGTCCGCCGGCTGGCCGAGGACGAGGACTACCTGTGGTTGGAGAGCTCGTGCTCCCCCTACACCCAGATGAGCGTGCTCCGGCCGGTGGTGGCCCTGATCGAGAACGCGCTGGCCCTCTCGGGCGAACCGACACCCGAGGCCAAGCTGGCCCGCATCCGCCTCGGGTTGGAGGATGCCGATGTCGGCCTGCCGGACGGCGCCGAGCTGGTGGCATCCCTGCTCGGCGTCCCCGGTGGGGCGCCCACCCCGATGAGCGCCGAGCTCCGACTCGAGCGGACCATCGAGGTCCTGGTGAGCTGGGTGGCGTCCATGAGCCGACGCCAGCCCCTGGTGATGCTCATCGAGGATCTGCACTGGTGCGACCCCACGACCGTCGATGCGCTGCACCGGCTCGTCGACCGGCTCGCCGACGTCCCGATCCTCGTACTCCTCACCGCCCGCCCCGAGTTCGACGCCCCGTGGGTGGACTCCCCGCTGGCGTGGTCACTACCGCTGGAGCCGCTGGGCGAGCCCGACGTCCGGGAGCTGGTCCACCAACTGGCCGAGGGTCGGAGCCTGCCCGATCCCGTGGTGGAGCGGATCGTGGCCTCGGCCGCCGGCATCCCCTTGTTCGTCGAGGAGGTCGAGCGGTCGGTGCTGGAGTCGGGCCTGCTGATCGGCGCCGATGGCGCCTGGGTCCTGGCCTCGCCGTTGATGGACCTGGAGATCCCGAACACGCTCCAGGGCTCACTCCTGGCCCGGCTCGACGGGTTGGGGGCGGCCAAGTCCGTGGCCCAGCTGGCCGCCGTGGTGGGCCGGACCTTCTCCGTCGACCTCCTGGTGACGGTGTCGGGCATGGACCCGGTGGTCCTCGGCGGCTTCCTCGACCGGGTCGTGGCCAGCGGGCTGGTCCGACCCGACCCGGACCATCCCGAGACCGAGTTCGTCTTCAAGCACGCCCTGGTCCAAGAGGTCGCCTACGAGTCCCTGCTGCGACGCAGCCGGCGGCCGATCCACGAGCGTGTGGCCCGCGAGCTCGACGCCCGCATCGCCGCCGGATCCAGTGCACCCGTCGAAGAGGTGGCCCGGCACTACCAGGAGGCCGGCCTGTTCAAGGAGTCCGCCCAGCGGTTCGAGCTGGCTGCCCGCCTGGCCACTGAGCACTCCGGACACCGGGAGGCCATCGCCTTCTTGGAGCGGGGCATCAGCCTCGCCCGCCGACTGCCCGACGTCACCGAGGGGCGCGAGCTCGAGGTGGAGATGCAGCTGGCACTGGGGTCGGCCATCGCCACCCGGAGCTACTCGGACCCCGGGCTGGAGGCCGCCTACGGCCGGGCGCGTGAGCTCTGTGAGTTGTTGGGCAGCGACATCCGGGTGGCCCACACCCTCGGGGGCCTGTCGGTCTTCTACATCAACCGGGGGGAGGTGGCCCTCGGGGCCGAGCTCGCCGAACGGGTCCTGTCGGTGGCCAGGGACCACCACGACGGGGCCCTCGAGGTGCTCGGTGAGGTGCAGTTGAGCCTGGCCCGGTGCTGGCAGGGCCGGGCCGAGGAGTCGCTGGCCCTGGCCGAACAGGCCCTGGCCGTCTATCACCCCGAGCGCCATCAGATGCTCGGCCACCGCTTCGGCACCGACCAGGGGGTCGCCGCCCATGTGTTCGCCGGCTGGGGCCATCTGCTCCTCGGCCACCTCGACCGCGGTCTCGACGAGCTGATCCGCGCCGTGGACCTGGCCGAGGTGATCGGCCAGCCCTTCAACCTGGCTTACGCCCTGGCCTTCCGCTCCACCGGCCACTGGGAGCGCGGGGAGTCCGCCGAGACGCTGCGCTACGCCGAGCGGGCCCACTGGCTGGCCGAGGAGCAGGGCTTCGATCTGTGGGCCGGGCTCAGCGGGGTGTGGGAGGCGGCCGAGCGGGTCATCAGCCAGGGGGACCACTCAGCGGTGTCCGCCGTGCTGGACGCCGGACTGGTGGCCGGCGAGACCGGCAACCGAGGCGGGAGCACCACCGTGCTGGCGCGCGCTGCCGAGGCCACCCGGGCGGCCGGCGACCTCGACACCACCTGGGCCATCTTGGACCTGGCCCGGGCGGTCTCGGCAGAGACCGGCCAACCGTGGTGGGACGCCGCCCTGAACCGGATGCGGGCCGAGCTGCGGTTCGACGAGGCCGGCGAGGGGGACGCCAGCTCGCTCGACGACCCCGCGCACCCCTGGGCCCAGGCGGCCGAGGAGTGGCAGCGGTCCCTGGACGACGCCGAGCGGCTCGGGTACCCGGTCCACGGGGCGCGCGCCGCGGCCGGCTACGCCCGCCTGCTCCAGCGGACCGGGCGGGCCGACGAGGGGTGTCGACTGCTCCAGTCCTGGTACGGGCGCTGCACTGAAGGCCGGGACACGCCGGTCCTCATGGTCATCCGGTCCGAGCTCGAGACGCTCGCCGGCGCTCAGGCGCCGGGGTCCGGCTCGAAGCCGCGCTCGGCGTAGTGCCCGGCGATGACCGCCCTGACGGCGGCCACCTCGGCATCCAGGAGCGCCCGGTCCGCGCCGGTGTGGGCGGTGCCGCCGAAGATCAGGGTGTGGAAGCCCTCGTCGTCCTCGAAGTAGGCCATGAACATGGCGGCGTCCAGCCGCTTGGGGATGAAGCTGTTCGGATACCGCGGGTCGGACTGGGGGTAGCCGAAGCTCTCGTGCAGCATGCCGGCCACGATCGTGTTGTCGGCCAATCCCAGGGCCCCCTCGGCATCCGAGACATACGAGCTGGCCACCTCCACGCCGAGCAGGTGGACCTGTCGCCAGGAACGCCCACCGATCTCCTCCAGGCCGCGGTCGTCGTAGTCGGCGGGCCGGACGACCACCCGGTCATAGGGCGCCAGCACCGTCTCGGGCACCCCGTAGTCCCAGTTGGAGAAGTAGTTCCAGTCGGCCTTCCCCAGCCGGAGGAGGTCCTCGATGCGCGGGACCGAGTGGATGCAGGCCGGCGCCTCGAAGCCGAAGGGCCGGTCCCACACTGAGCGGTCGCAGTCGATCTGGTAGTAGCCGAGGAAGACGTTGAACCACGGCGAGCGCGGGTTGCCGTAGCGCTGCGGGCCGTCCTCGGTGAACTCGCCCACACAGGCCACGGCGTTGAAGACGAAGGGCTGGTAGGGCGCAGGGAACATCCGCTGCTTCACCAGCTGGCCCACCCGGCAGACCTTGCGCTCGTTGTCCTCGACGTGGAACCGGAGGATCGTGTCCATGCAGTTCTGGCTCCTCCCGTAGGTGGGGTCGTCGACGACAGGCGGATAGAACGCCGTGCGGTCGTCGATGATCCCGATGGACGGGTCGATGGCCGTGGACCCGGCAAGCAGCTGGTGGCTAGCCCCCCACGGCTGCCCGAACCACCGTCGCCGACTGACCTCGGCCTGCCAGCCCAGCGCACCCTCGAAGAGGTCCGCGCTCAGGCGGACGTCGACCTTGGCCAGCCCCAGGGGGATCGTCATGGCGTACTCGGCGGCCTCCCCCTCGGGCTCGTCGGGGTCGTCGCGGTGGCTGTCGAAGGTGTGGCTCCACAGAGTGCGCTTCCGGTGGACCAGGCTGATCTCCACGGCGTCGAGCTGCGGGAAGCGGAACTCGACGGCGAGGCCGAGGGCGAGGTGCTGGCGCTCGGCCCCCGGGGTGGCACCGTCGCTGGCGCCCGGACGGGGCACCGGCGTCGGCACCAACGCCCTTCGGGGAGGAGCCCCCGCCGAGGGGGATGCCCGCTCCAGGAGGGGGAAGAAGTAGCTGCCGAACTGCTCGGCGGCGGCGACGAAAGCGTTGGTGGGGATGTCGATGGCGCCGTCGTCGGCGTAGTCCGAGGCCCGGGCGTCGTGGCCCTCGTGGGTGGCCAGGTGGAGCAGCCCGTGGACCAGGTGGCGGCCCAGCGATCCCAGCGACTCGCCGTAGGTGATGGGGTCCAACTCCACCACGGGCAGGCCGTGGTCGTCGACGGAGGGCCAGTCCTCGGGGCGCCGCGGCTCCTCCAGGGAGAAGAGGTGGTCGAAGGTGGCGGCCGACGCGTCACGCCGGGACAGCGGCTTGGCCCCGAGGCCCCACCGCTTCCGCAGCGTGGCGATCATCGAGGTGTGCCGGTACTCCTCACTGGCCACGGTGCCGGCCGGTACCCACGGTGACACCAGCAGGGCCGGGACCCGGTACCCCGACCGGTCGAACCGGAAGCCGAACTGCCCCACCCGGTCGTCGGGGGGTACGGCGGCCGGCGGAGGGACGTGGTCGTAGGTGCCTCCGGGCTCGTCCCACCCGATGAACAAGGTGGTGTTCCACACGTTGGATGTGCCCTCGGTGGGGGCGTCCTTGACGGTGTTGTAGAGGTGGGCCAGGAACAGCTCGCCGGCCACGATGGCCGACGAGGAGTCCATCGGGATGTCGGCCCCGGCCAGCAGGGCGTCACCGAAGGGCGGGTGGTAGTCGGCGTGGCCGGCGAGCAGGTTGGGCTCGATGAGGGCGAAGTCCGGCAGGGTGCCGGCGGCCACGTCCCGTTCGAACTCGGCGAAGGGCACGAACCGATCACGGAAGTGCTTCTTCAGCCTCGGGGTGTGGATGGCTCCGGTGATGGAGAGCGGACAGGGCTCCAAGACGTAGACCTTCCAGGTCCGGCCGTGCTGGTCCAACCGGTCGAAGATGGTCTCGGCGGTGTTGTGGAAGTAGTACTCGGTCGGTGGCGTGTTGACCACCAGGCCCGACGACGAGGCGGCCGTCCAGAACGATCGGTTGGCGAAGGTCTGGGACGGGACCTCGCTGAACCAGTGGTCGAAGACCGCGAACCCACGGGCCAGGGCGCTGAGGACCGGCGCATGGTCAGGGGTGTGGCCCTGCATGATCTGGCGGTACTGCTCGTAGTGGGGCGGGCGGTCCTTCAAGGCCTCGTAGTTGCTGATGTAGTCGAGCACGAACCCGTCCATGGTCGGTGTGGCACCGTGCGGGGGCTCGTTGCTGGTGGCCATGTGGCGGGCCGGGATTCCCCGGTTCCCGTCGTCGAGGATCCCGAACAGCTGGGTGTTGGTGTGCTGGTACTCCTCGCCGGGGTCCGGGTCGGGCACCTCCCAGTCCGGGGCCACCGAGTAGTGCACCATGTCGGGCTCGGGCGACTCGGCCCCCGGTGGGATCGGCTCGGCCCACGCCGGCACCGGGTTCATCAGGTTCCTGCCGATCACCCCGTCGAAGCCGGGCTTCTCCTCGGGGGTGTAGAGGTGGCCGAGGAGGTTGTCGAAGGACCGGTTCTCGAACAGGACCAGGACCACGTGGTCCATGGCATGCTCCCGTGATCGCTCCATCGCCGCTCCGTCCGCACCCCTCGGAACGCGACGTCCGCTGACCGCCGCCCCCGGCACCGTAGGACCGACCGGGGTGTCACGCAAGGGAGCCGGTGCCCACGTCGGTCCCGACCCGGGCACCGGCGGGGGTCGCTCGGTAGAGTTCGTCCGTGTCCGACAGCCCAGAGGCGCAGCGGCCGAGTCCCGTTCCGCCGGCCCTGCCCCGGTCGTTCGAGGAGCGCTACGGCCACGGCGTCCGCCGCGGTGTGTGCCTCGGTGGGGGCGGCACCTGGTTCGTGGCCTGGCAGGTGGGCTACCTCCAGACGCTGGCCGACCGTGGACTCCGCGTCGACGAGGCCGACCGGTTCGTGGGCACATCGGCCGGCTCGATCGTGGCTGCCACCCTCGCCCACCACCGTCTGCGCCTGGTCCACCTCGAGACCCGGGTGATGTCCAGACTTCCCCGGCTGCTCGCCGAACTGTTCCCCACGGGACATGCCGAGCCCTCCCAGCAGCGGGCCCTCGACCTCTACGCCACCGCCGCCGACGACGAACCGACGACCATCGCGCGGATCGGGCACGCCGCGCTGGCGGCCGACACACCGAGCGTCGAGACCATGCCCCGGAGCCTGTTCACGCTCCTCGGCGGCGATTGGGACTCCGAGGCGCTGTGGATGACGTGTGTGGATGCGTTCACCGGGGAGCGGTGCGTCCTCACCCGAGCCACGGGCGTGGCGGTGAACCACGGGGCGGCCGCCAGCAGTGCCGTGCCGGGGATCTTCGCGCCCCAGCCGATCGCCGGTCGACGCTGCATGGACGGCGGCGTGTCCGGTTCGGCCACCCACCTCGATCTGCTGGCCGGAGCGGACAGGGCCCTCGTGCTCTCGTTCTTCCTCGACGCCGAGCTGAAGGAGCCCCTGCTCACCCTGGTGCCGGGAGGTCTCGGGTCGGACCTGGACCAGCTCCGGTCGAGCGGAACCTCGGTGTTCGTGCGGGCGCCCGAGCAGCACCCCTGGCAGCCCGACGAGGTGATGGACCCCCGGCTGATCCCCGAGGCCATGGCCCTCGGGTGTCGTCAGGCCGAGGGCGACGTCGAGGAGTTCGCTGCGTTCTGGCGCTGAGGCCGGCCGGGCCGGCATCGAATCGTGCGGGACGGTGTCGAGTGCGTCCTGTGCCCCGATCTGGGGCCGGGAATCACACCAATCGGGTGGTCGCCGTCAGGGAGTTCGTTCGAGAACATCCAGCTCAGAGCCCAATTCAGAGAAAAACAGAGCAATTGTCAAATTATCGCTAAAGGTCACCGGAGCATGTGCCGATAGGGCTCTGAGGCCCGTGATCCGGTGACCTGGATCCGGCGACCTGGAATCGACGGTGTCGGCTCCATCCATGGCCTGCAGCCGGAGGCCCTCACCGAGACCCGGGTGGTCTCGGGTCGGCCCGCTCACGAGCTGGAGGCGACCCGCTCCCGCTGGCCCACGGCCTGCATCGCCGCCGTCCGGGCCAGCTCCACCAGCCTGGCCGCTGCCTCAGCCCCGACCATGGGCTTGAGCCAGTCGAAGACCTCGACGGGGCGGCGGTCGCTTCCGGCCAGGACCGCCGTGCGCTGCAGGTCACCCTCGGCGTCGACGACCCCGAGCCACCACGCCGGCACCAGGTACTCCTCCGACGAGTAGTAGCGCAGGTCGAACAGCCGGGAGTTCTCCTCCACCGTCACGCAGATCTGCGCCAATCCCGCCGCTTCCAGCCCCATGGGGCGACAGTACCGACGGGGCGCGCCATCTCGCCACGCCGATCACTGCACGTGGCGGGCCTGCCACGCATCCGGCAACTCCGTGCCTGGCTCCAGAGGAAGAGCGTCACCGACCAACCCGATCGACGGTCGTTCTGACAGGCCCGAACCCTCGTGTCACGCCCTCGTCGGACCCCGCTCAGCGGAGCGCGTCGGCGAAGGCCCCGTGGTGGATGTCCCACCACCGACGACGCCGGTCGAACCGCTCGTCACCCCCCATCTCGTTCCACATGCTGATGAAGTTGGGGTCGCCGGCCGCCACCCGCCGTCGGACGAACCCTCCGCCACGCTCGATGGTCTGCGACAAGACGGCCGTGAGCTCGATCCGCTCCCCGGGGGAGAGGCCGTAGGCCTCGGCCACCATGCGGAGTCTCGCCGGGCGGTCCGATGCCGCCCAACCCGACCGCGCACTGCTGACATCGTCGTCCACGGGCACACACATGCGGGCGAACTGGGCGAGGTCGTAGACCGGCCGACCCGGCGCGGCGAAGTCGAAGTCGAGCAACCCGACGGCCACACCAGTGCGGAAGACCACGTTCTCGAGGCAGACGTCGTTGTGACGGACGATGGGGCCTCCGTCCGGGTCGGCCATCTCGTCGCTCCACGCCCCACCGGCACCGACGGCGGCCGACGCCGCGTGGAACCGCCGGAGCAGTGTCGCCACCGAGACCAGCGTCTCGTCGGTCTGGGCCCAGTCGGGAAAGGGCGGGATGGGCACCTCGCCCGGGATGAAGACCAGGCGCTCACGGCCGTCGTCGTCGACCCCGACCGGCGCCGGTGCCCCGCCGAAGCCGGCCGTCGCCACCGATGTCAGGAACCGGTGGATCGACGGTGTGAACCGACTGGCGGGTCGGAGCACGTGATCACCGATCCGCACGACGGCTCCGGCATTGGCCACGCCGCCGGCCAGTACCTCCTCGTCCATCGGGGCAGTCTGGCCCATCGCCTCGTCCCGATGCTCCCACCCCGGGTTGGCGGGCGCGATGCGCGGGCAGGGTGCGCCCAATGTTCACCCCGGCGAAAGGTTCCCTTGACGGATCGGCCACCTTCGGCTGGTACAACGGGAGGGTCCGGCACTTCCCTTTCGTGCAACTGTCGGCGGACCACGAGGTCGATGCGCCTCGTGCCGGATTGTCCACGGATCCGGCGCGAGTGCGCTCCCTCGGTGGGCTCTGCCGTCACCCTCAAGTTTCGTCGTCCGCTGTCGATGTATCCATCAATCGCTACCAGTCGGAGGTCAGGGGATTGAGCGCAGCTGAGGTGTTCCGGACGTGTCCGCACTGTGCCTCCGAGGAGGTGCCGATGTTCATCCTCCATCCGACACGGCGGTCAGGCAGCCCCGCCAGCTGGCGCTGTCGCGCCTGTGGCCGGGACTGGTCCGACTCGCAGCTGCGGCTCCTCCAGGCCTCCTGAACCGGTGTCCTGACCGCCAGCGGTGCTCAGGACCTCCGGGGAGCCGAAACGGTCAGGACGAAGTTCTGGGTCCCGTTCGGCGCCCCGCCGTTGGCGGCCGTGATGACGAGCGGATAGGTGCCCTGGGTGCCCACCGGGGGCGTCCCTGACAGCACCGCATCGCCGTTGCCTTGGTCGACGAACGAGACACCGGCCGGCAGCGCTCCCGACTCCGTCAGCGGCGCGGTCGGATTGGCCCGCGACTTGATGGTGAACGTGCCGGCCGAGCCGGCCCGGAACGTCGCCGTCGGCCGGGTGAAGATCACCGGCGCCACGAACAGGTGGGCCTTCAAGAAGGCGATGGTCGGTGCGATCTCGGTCGCCCCGTAGGCCTGGGCATGGGCGCACTTGTTGTTGAGGTCGAGTTGCACCGTGGTGCCCACGGCCCGGAGGTCGGTGGCCAGCTCTTCGGCCTGGGCCGGGTCGACGATCTCACACCCAACCTGGTAGTCCGTCGAGTTGGCAAGCAGTGTGGCGGGGTCGCCCGCCCGGACGAGCGAGGTCGCCGAGGCCGCCTTCGCCGTCGCCACGCAGGCGGGGGCGGTGAAATCGCTGCAACCCAGGTAGTCCTCCACATTGGCCAGCTGGGTCGGGTCGACCGCCCCTCCCGGGCCCACCGTGAAGTCGTACCCACCGGACCAGCCGACAGTGGCCACCACCGAGGCAGCCGGATTGCTCTGGAACGCCTGCATGGCCGAATAGACGGCGAGGGTGGCGCCGGCCGAGGTACCAAACGAGGCCAGCCGGGTCGGGTCCACGTCGTACTGGCCGGCGTGCTGCCGGACGTAGCCGATGGCCGTCATGACGTCCTGGGACTCCATCGGGAACCCGACCACCGTGTCGTCGTCCAGCCGGTAGTTGATGGAGAAGGCGGCCATCCCGTTGGCGGCGAACTTCATCCCCTCGGACGTGAGGTCGGTCTTGTCGCCGCCGGTGAAGCTGCCCCCGTGGATCAGGATCACCGCCGGGGTCTTCTGGGTCGCACCGACGGGAAGGTAGGCGTCCATGGTGTGGCTGGAGCCATCGACGCAGCTCCCTCGCACGGACTGGTAGCAGAGGTTGTTCTGCACTGTCACCGCGTAGGCGGCCCCCGCTGAGGTGGCGGTGGCCAGCCCGAGCCCCATCGTCCCGAGGCCCACCGAGCCCAGTGCCACCACCACTGCCAACATCCGCTTCAACACGTCGCCCTCCGGTTGTCCTAGTCCCTGTCCAATTGCGTTCGAACGGTAACCCCCAGGTGTGAGGAATCTGTGAAGACCGACCGTCCGCCCCACATCAGGTGCGGCGGGCGCCCCGGTGGGTAAAGCTCTGGATGTGCCGAAGGCTCCACTCGACGAGTACCGCAAGAAGCGGGATCCGACACGGACGCCCGAGCCGGTGCCCCCGTCAGGGCCGGTGCGGTCCAGCCGGGCCAAGGGCAAGCGGGACACGCGGCCCACCTTCGTGATCCAAGAGCACCATGCGTCCAGCCTGCACTGGGACTTCCGGCTCGAGCGGGACGGCGTCCTGGCTTCCTGGGCCCTGCCCAAGGGGCTACCCCTCACGCCGGACGAGAACCACCTCGCCGTGCAGGTCGAGGACCACCCGTTCGAGTACGGATCCTTCAGCGGGACCATCCCGACGGGGGAGTACGGAGCCGGCAACGTCTCCATCTGGGACAAGGGAACCTACGACTGCGAGAAGTGGCGGCCGAACGAGGTCATGGTGGTGCTCCACGGCAAGCGGGCGACGGGCCGCTACGTCCTCTTCCCCACCAAGGGGTCCAACTGGATGATCCACCGCATGGACCCCGCACCGGACGGGTTCGTGCCACTGCCCGCCACGCTGTCGCCCATGCTGGCCACGGCCGGGACCCTGCCCCACGACAGCGACGGGTGGGCGTTCGAGTTCAAGTGGGACGGGATCCGGGCCCTGGTGTGGGTCGACGGTGGCCGTCCGCGTGCGGTCAGCCGCGGCGGCAACGACCTCACCGTGGCCTTCCCCGAGTTGCACGATCTCGCCGAGTCGGTCGGCTCGGACCAGGTGGTGCTCGACGGTGAGCTGGTGGTGCTCGACGAGGATGGCCGCACCAGCTTCTCCCGCCTGCAGCACCGGATGCACGTCTCGTCGGCCCGAGACGCCAGGCAGGCCGCGTCCCGGCACCCGGCCAGCATGGTCGTGTTCGATCTGCTCCACCTGAACGGGAGGTCCCTGCTCGAGGCGGCCTATGACCAACGGCGTGCCGAGCTGGAACAGCTGGGCCTGGCGGGCGCCAGCTGGGGTGTCACGCCCTCGTTCATCACCGAGCGGGGTGCCGACGTACTGTCGAGTGCGGTGCGGCTGGGGTTCGAGGGCGTGGTGGCCAAACGCCGGTCCAGCCCGTACCGACCGGGGAGTCGGAGCCACGACTGGATCAAGGTGAAGGACCAGCGGATGCAAGAGGTGGTCATCGGTGGGTGGACCGACGGTGAGGGCGCCCGGGGGTCGACCTTTGGAGCGTTGCTGTTGGGCATCCCCGAGGAGGGGTCGCGTGGAAGGCTGGCCTATGTCGGGAACGTGGGCACCGGCTTCAACCAGGCCGAGCTGGACCGGGTCTCGACCATGCTCGCGGCCGCCAGCCGCGCCACCAGCCCGTTCACCGAGTCGCTGCCGGCCGCCATCGAACGCAAGGCCCACTGGGTGCGACCGAGTCGGGTCGCCGAGGTCCGATTCGGTGAGTGGACGCCCGCCGGCCGCCTCCGCCATCCGGTGTGGAGAGGCCTGCGGACGGACAAGAAGGCCGGCGAGGTCCGACGTGAGCCCTGACGCCTCGGTGCGGACCACCGTCGAGGGGCGAGAGCTCACCATCTCCAACCTGGACAAGGTGTTCTATCCGGACAGCGGGTTCACCAAGGGCCAGATGCTCGACTACTACGCCCGGGTGGCTCCGGTGATGCTCCCCCACATCGCTGGTCGACCGCTGACGCTGAAGCGGTTCCCCAACGGGGTCTCGGGCTCATCGTTCTTCGAGAAGCACGCGCCGGCGGGCACGCCGACGTGGGTGCGTCACCTCGAGGTGCCCTCGAACTCGGAGGGCAAACCCATCGACTACCTGTCCATCGACGACCTCCCGGGCCTGGTCTGGGCCGCCAATCTGGGCACCGTCGAGTTCCACGTGCCCCTGTGGCATGCCGGGAGGAGAACCGCTCTGCCCGGCCCTCCGGACCACCTGGTGTTCGACCTGGATCCGGGCGAGGGGTCGACCATCGTGGAGTGCGCCACCGTCGGCCTGGCCATCAGGGAACGGATGGAGGGTCGTGGTCGGCCGTGCTTCCCCAAGACCAGCGGATCAAAGGGACTCCAGCTCTACAGCCCGCTCCCGGGCCGCCCGACGTGGGACAAGGCCCGTGACCAGGCGCACGAGATCGCCGTGCAGCTGGAAGGGGACCTTCCCGACCTGGTCGTCTCGAGGATGACCAAGAAGCTCCGCCGGGGCAAGGTGCTGATCGACTGGAGCCAGAACCATCCGGCCAAGACCACGGTGGCCGCCTACTCCCTGCGGGCCACCCCGGATCCGAGCGTCTCCACGCCGGTGACCTGGGACGAGGTGGAGGGGTGTGCCGACCGTGGGGACCCGGCACTGCTCCGGTTCACGGCCGACGAACTCCACGCCCGCATCGCCGAGCACGGCGACCTGTTCGCCGAGGTCTAGCGGTTTGGCTCAGGAGGCCTTGCGGCGGCTGGCGGTCTTGGCGGGCGCCTTGGCTGCCGCCTTCCGGGCGGGGGATCCCGCCTTGGCCGTGCGCTTGGAGGTGATGCTGGTGGGCGACTTGGCGGCGGGTGCCTTCCTGGCGGGGGATGCCCGCTTGGCGGTCGGTCGCTTGGCGGCCGACTTGCCCCCGGCCTCGGCGGGCTTGGCGGTCCTGCCCCCGGCCTCGGCGGGCTTGGCCGTCCTGCCCCCGGCCTTGACCGACGCGATGCTGGCGCTCAGGACGTCCATCAGGTCGACCACCTTGGCGGCCGGCGGCTCCGCCGCGCCGATGACGATCTCGTTGCCGTCGCGCTTGGCCTCGACGAGGGCCTGCACCTTCTCCCGGTGGGTGTCGCGGTAGCGGTCGGGCTCCCACTCGGACTCCATGGACTCCACCAGCAGCTTCGCCATCGAGATCTCTCGCTCGGACAGCTCACTGGAGTCGGGGAGGTCGGGGAGCTCCTTGGTCGGTGACCGGATCTCGTCGGCGAAGTACATGGTCTCCAGCTTCAGGACCTCGTCGTCGGGGCGGATGGCGACGGGGTACTCCTTGTTGCGCATGACCAGCGTGCCGATGGCCACCTTGTTGGCGTCCCGCATGGCCTGGCGGAGCAGCGCGTAGGCCTTGGCCCCGGCCTCGCCCTCGGGGGCCAGGTAGTAGGTCGACCGGAAGTACACCGGGTCGATCTCGTCCAGGTCGACGAAGTCGGTGATCTCGACCAGTCTCGACCGCTCGGGCTCCGCCGCCGCCAACTCGTCGTCGTTGAGGATCACGTACTCCCCACCGCCCAGGTCGAAGCCCTTGACGATCCTGCCCGGCTCGACCTCGTTGCCGGTCCGCTCGTTGACCTTCTTGTAGCGGATCCGGTCGGACGTCCCGGCCTCCAACTGGTTGAAGTGAATGGCCTTGTCCTGAGTGGCCGGATAGAGGCCCACGGGCACGTTGACGAGCCCGAAACTGAGGGCCCCCTTCCAGATCGTGCGTGCCATGAGACTCCTTAGTCCAGGTCAGAGAGGGTCCACCTCGGTGTCACACCCCCCCGAAAGAATAGGTCTGTGGCTCGGAGTTCCTCAATAGAGAATCTTGAATCAGGACATCCCCGGTGCCTGCCCGACGTCCTGCGAGCACTTGTGGAGTTCGATCTGCTCGACGGTTCGGCGTCAGAAATGGCTGTTGAGCTGGGCCTTTCGATCTGGATGCGCCGAGCCGACGCCGACCTGGCATCCGTGCGGCTCTCGCTGCTGCAGGTTCGGGGTCCCCTGGTCGAAGCGGGGGGATTGGACCCCACGACCGAGCCCGTGCCCTTCTGTGGCCTGTCCGACCGCACCGACGTGGTGAACCTGGCCGCCTACGTGGGTGACCTCGTCCAACGGGCGTCCTCGTCCGCCGGCCACTGTGCTGCGGCACTCTGCGATCGCGTCATCGACCAGCTGGCCGAGGCGCCGTCTCCTGTCGGTGGCCTCCGGCTGTTTGCCGCACCGCACCCTGCCTGACGGACAACGCGCTGCCCCGACAACCAGACGCCGGCTGAATCGAATTGCGGCCGGTCGGGCTGCGGCTGGTCGACACTGTCCCTGCAGTCCGGCACTCGACCGATCGGCTGGACCGGGCCCCGGTCCCATCCGCCCTCGTCGTTGGTCGGGGTGGATCGGGCATGCTGGGCGGATGGGCACGTCTGCGACCTATGAGCTCGATGGTCATCTGGCCACCATCACCTACAACCGTCCCGAGTCCCTCAACGCCGTCAACGGGGAGCTGCGCCGCGACCTCAACGAGGCCTTCGAGCGCTTCCGGGCCGATGAGGAGGCCTGGGTGGCGATCGTCACCGGGGCCGGCCGGGCGTTCTGTGCCGGCGGTGACCTGCGCGACGGGGCCGGGTCGATCGGTTCGTTCCCCGGGACGTTCTGGGAGAAGCCCACGGTCAACTCCTTCGAGAGCGGCTGGGAGATCTACAAGCCGGTGATCGCCGCGGTCAACGGGTACTGCCTGGGCTACGGGTTGACGCTCGTGACGTGGTGCGACTTCGTTATCGCCAGCGACCGGGCGGAGTTCGGGTTTCCCGAGGTGCGTATCGGCGTGCCCGCCATGGTCGGTGCCATCCGGCTCCCCCAGCGGATCAACTGGCAGTACGCCATGGAGCTGCTGCTCACCGGGGACCGGATCGACGCCGCTCGGGCCAAGGAAATCGGCCTGGCCGGTTGGGTGGTCCCTCACGACCAGCTGATGGACGAGGCCCGGGCCCTGGCCGCCCGGCTGCTCGCCGCCGCCCCGCTGGCCGCCCGGGCCACCAAGGAGATGGCCGTGCGGGCCCAGTCCCTCAGCCCCGTCGATGCCATCCGGTTCGGAGAGACCATGCGCAAGGTTGCGGCCGCCACCGACGACGCCGCCGAAGCGGGACGTGCCGCCCGGGAGGGACGACCGCCGGACTGGCGGGCACGCTGAGGCCCACGACCACCCACGCCAGACCGACTGCGACGCCCCGAGCGGTCAGCGGCCGGCTTGCTCGACCGGTGCCTCGTAGCACGAGCGGCAGACCGCGGACGGCTTGTAGACGGCCACATCGGTCTCGATGGGCGCCCCGCACTCGGGACAGGCCCGCTCGGTGCTGGTCCAGTCGGACTCCGGCTGCGCGGTCACCTCTACGGCATCGGCATCTGCCGCCAGGGCCTTGAGCCGCCCAGACGCTGCACGCACCCCGGTCAGTGGCGATTGTCCGGACCGGTGCTGCCGCCGCGGTGCCGCAGAAGACGCCGAGCGGCCCGATGCCGGCAGCGTCGCCCGGTCGCCATCCATTGCGTCGTCGGCCGTCATGGGCGCGGGTTGGAGCGCCCCGTCTCTGGCCGGAACCGGCGAGGTCGACACGGGCGGACCAGAGTCGCCGCCCCCGCCCGTGTCGAACCTCGTCAGCCTGACCGTCCGCCCGGTCAGAAGGTGTGGTTGACCGCCTTGGTGACGTAGGCCGGCAACGCAGCCACGATCTTCGACGCCTCGGCGGAGGTCAGCTTCTTGGCCGTGACCGCCGCGGCGATCTTGGCGTCGGCCGCGGTGACCAGTGCGCTCTCCACCGTCTGAGCGCTGACACCGTGCTCGCCGGCCACGGTGGCCACCGACTTGCCAGTGCGCAGCTCGGTGACGAGCGCCTTGGGCGTGATGCCGATGGTCTTGGCGCTCAGGACCGCAGCGTCCCTGCGGATCTGGCGACGGTGGGCCTTGAGCCAGGCCTTGAGGGCGTGCTTGCCGTGGTTGGCGGCGGTGGTGCTGACCGCAGGGGCCGGGGTGCTGGCATACGCGGTTCCGGTCGACGCGATCCCGCCGAGGAGCGCTCCGCCGATGACCAGGGGTGCGATGACTTTCTTGAGCATGGTGGTTCCTTGGTGACAGAAGGGGGGACACGCTCTGCACGGTCCCCGGGGTAGGTGCACAAGCACCGTACGCCCCACATATGAGGATTCTGTGAGGGTTGACTGACCGGACCTACCGGGGGCATGGCCGTCCGTTCCGCGCCTCCGATCTGGCGCCCGTTGTGGTCAGTCAGGGCCCCTCGACCGGGGGCAGCAGGACCCCGGGGTTCAGCACGCCGTCGGGATCGAGGGACCGCTTGATCGAACGGAAGGCCTCGATCTCGGCAGCCGACCGGGAGAGGTGCAGCCACTGCCGCTTGGCCGTGCCGATCCCGTGCTCGGCACTGATGCTGCCGCCGAGGTCGGCGACGACATGGAACACCAGGTCGTCGACTCCGTCGTCATCGGGGGCGAGACCGGTCACGTTGACGTGGATGTTCCCGTCCCCGACATGGCCGAACAGCCACGTCTGGGCCTCCGGACGGACGCCGGCCACGGCGTCGGTGACGTGGTCCACGAACTCGGCCAGTGAACCGTAGGGGAGGGTGACATCGAGCTTGTGGGGAGGACCCAGGGTGTTGATGGCCTCGGTATGGCCCTCCCGGTACCGCCACAGCTCCGCCCTCCGGGCTGGCTCGGTGGCCACGGCCACGTCGACCACCTGGTCGACCGACCCCACCGCGTCGGCCAGCGGTCCTGTGGGGTCGGACTGGTCGGCTGCCTCGACCAGCAGGTACACCGGGTGCGATGCGGGAAACGGCGGCGGCAGCCCGGTCACCGAGCGCACCAGTTCCACTCCGGGGGCCATGAACAGTTCGCAGGACTCGAGGGTGGGCAGTGAGCGCCGCAGCACCGCTGCCGCCTCCACCGCCGCGGTGACCGTGTCGAAGGCCAGCAGTGCCGCGGTCCGCCACGGGAGCGAGGGGACGAGGCGCAGGCGGGCCGCGGTCACCACGGCCAATGTGCCCTCACTGCCGCAGAGGAGCGACGGCCAGTGGTAGCCGGTGTTGTCCTTCACCAGCCCGCCGAGGTGGGACAGGACCTCACCGGTGCCGAGCACGGCCTCCAGACCGATCACCTGGGCCCGGGTGCCCCCGTAGCGGAGCACCCGCAATCCGCCGGCGTTGGTGGCGATGGTGCCCCCCACCGTGGCCGAGTCCCGGCTGGCGATGTCAACCGCGTAGGACCACCCAGCGTTCTGCGCCGATCGCTGCACGTCGCCCAGGGACACCCCGGCACCGGCCGTCACCTGGCCGGCCAGATCGTCGACCGGATCGAGGACATCCAGTCGGCGGAGGCTGAGCACGATCTCTCCGCCCAGCGGGACACTGCCGCCGACCAGTCCGGTGTTGCCGCCCTGGGGGACCAGCGTGAGGCCCAGCCGACGGCACAGGGACACCACTGCGGCGACCTCGGTCGTCGAGCCCGGCCGGACCACCGCCGCCGAGGTGCCGGCGAACCGACCCGTCCAGTCGGTGGTGTAGGACGCCACCATCTCGGGGTCGACGATGACCTGGGGGCCGACGATGTCGCGCAATTGGTCGGCGACAGCAGGACTCCACACCATGGTTCCTACTCTGCCCCATGGTGGAGCGATAGCGGGCCTTGGGGCCATAACCAGTCGGTCCGGCGGTGGGCTCCCTGGTGTGCCGTCCCGATCCGGCCGTGTTCCCGGCCAGGGCTCAGTGGAGGAGAGCGGCGTGGCGCTCGAGTGCGGTCTCGGGCCGGATGCCGTCGTGGCAGTCCACCCAGCGACAACAGGGGGCGCAGTAGATGCTGGCGTGGTGGCCGAAGTGGGCGATCGAGCCGTCCATGGGCATGAGTTCGCGGGGCTTGTCCTCGGCCGGCCCGACGGCCGGTGTGGTACCGCGCCGGGCCGTGCCGTTCCGGGTTTCCCGGCTGTCAACCATGGCCGCACCGCCGCACATGAGGACCCACCATCTCTATGGCTACGTCATGCTGGCGGCCCGACTTGAGCGGAATTTCCACTCCGACGGGAGTCGTGCCGCCTAGTACCTGGTCAGCATGGGCGACACGCCCTCAGGCCGTGGATCAGACGGGAATTCATCGGGGTCGAGCGAATTTTGACGATGTGACGCGTAAAATCCCAGGTCAGAGACGAAAAAAAAGCATCCAATTACAAGGCCTACGATGCGTGGGAAGATTTCGCCAGAAGTCCCCACAGGGCCTCGGTACCAGCAGCAAACAGCACAGCCCCCCTGCCCCAAGAAGAGTGCGAATGAAACGATTGATCATCGCCGCTGTCGTCGTGGTTTCTGCCCTGGTTGCAGCCGCGCCCACCGCTGCCGTCGCTGCACCGGCGACCTCGACCCACCCGATCATCATTTTTGACGATGTGGCGCATCAGGCGGAGCTGATCATCCCGACGCCCGCCTGCCCCAGCACCCAGCCCAACTGCCAGTGGAAGTTCTTCCTCAACGCGCCGAAGCTCTCGATCGACTTCGCCATCGTCTACGGGACGTCGGGCACGCTGGTCATCCCCTATCCGAAGGGGTTCTGCGGCGTGATCCAGGCCGATGCCTACATCGGGCCGCCGTGGGTGGCCCAGCGTGGGTTCCAGCACACCATCTCATCGGACTGCACCACGCCGACGCCGCCGGTGACTCCGCCGGTCACCCCTCCGACGCCCCCGGTGGCCCCGCCGGCGGTCGTGGCCACCTCCACGACCACCACCACGACACAGCCGGCTGAGCCGCCGACCGTGTCAGCCACCACCATCGAGCCGGCGGCACCCGCGGTCGGCGCGCCCAAGTACGTCGCCGCCACCCAGCAACAGGACCTGCCCTTCACCGGGCTGAACGTCATCCTGCTCCTGGTGGTGGGGTCGGGGTCGGTGGCACTGGGCATCGGACTGCTGACCCGCCGCCGTCGGAGGGTCTGACCCCACCTGTCCTGCCGGTGGCTCAGCCGCCGGACCGGAGGATCTCGGTGATGTCGTTGACCAACGGTTCGCCGGCCAGGTAGCGGTCGAGATTGCCGGCGAACAGTTCGGCCTGTCGTCTGAAGCGGCCCACCCCGCCGGCGGCATTGTGGGGGGTCACCCGGACCGACGGGTGCGTCCAGTAGGGGTGGTCGACCGGCAGCGGCTCGGTCCGGAACACGTCGAGCACGGCGGTGCCCACCTGGCCGGCATCCAACGCGGCCAGCAGAGCGTCATCGTCGATCAGCGTGCCCCGGGCCACGTTGATCAGGAGGCAGCCGCGCTTGACCCCGGCAAGGAACGCCTCGTCCACCAGGTTCGAGGTGGCCGGTGTGGCCGGTGCGGCCAGGACGATCACGTCCGCCTCGCCCACCACCTCGTGGAGCCGGTCGGGGGTCACGGTGAGGTCGGTGGGATCATCGGGCGACGGGTGGAGGCGGCTGCCGATGACCCGGGCCCCGAAGGCCCGGGCTCGCACGGCGACCTCGGTGCCGATGCCGCCGAGGCCGACGACCACCCAGGTGGTGCCGGCGACCTCCCGCCAGTCGTGGATGCGCCAGGCCCGCTCGTCTGTCTGATGCCGCCACTGTCCGGCTCCCTGGAACTCGTCGAGCACCGACCGGAGGACGAACTCGGCGATGGGCAGGCTGTTCACGTGGGCATTGGTCACCCGCACCCCGCGGGCCGCTAACGCTGCGAAGACCGGTGCGTCGTAGCCGGCGGCCGGTGACTGGAACCAGCGCAAGGAGTCTGCGTCGGCCAGCAGCGTGAAGAAGGCGCGGATGGGCGCCCCTTCCCGGAAGAGGTCGGAGGTGCCCCAGGCGATCTCGGGACGGGCGTCTTTGGCCGGGACGCTGGTCCCCCGCTCGTCGGTCAGGGTGCCGTCGGCCCCGAGGGTCAGCCACTCGATTCCCGGCCGTCCGACGAGGTCCCCGAAGTCGCGGTGAGCCGGCGAGGTCGAGAGCACGATCACGGGTTCACCGTAGAGCCGCAGATGCCGTCACGAGCTCAGGTGAGCTGTCCGATGACGGCCTCGGCCTGGGCGCGGTAGCCGCCACCGAACAGCACGGTGTGCACCAGGAGCGGCACCAGCTGGAAGAGACGGACCTGGTCCTCCCATCCGTCGGCCGGTCGCCGCACCTCGGTGTAGGCCCGCCAGGTGGCGTCGGGCACCGCCCCGAACAGCGCCAGCATGGCCAGGTCCTCTTCGGGATACCCGCCATGGGCCGACGGGTCGATGAGCCACGGGCGGCCGTCGGCTCCCCACAGCACGTTCCCCCACCAGAGGTCGCCGTGCACGAGCGACGGGCCATCGGGGGGCAGCAGGTCGCCGAGCCGTTCGACCACGTCCTCGACGCCGTGCCCGAGACCGCAGCGCTCCGCCAGGTCGACCAGTCGGGCACCGTAGAAGTCGGCGCCACTGATGTGGACCGACGGGTCGACCGGGCAGGCCCCGATCCATGGCGACCCTCCGCCCCACTCCGGCCACGGTGCGGTGTGCAGGGCGGCCAGCATCGCCCCCAACGCTTCGTCGTGGCCCGGCGAGCGGGCGGTACCCACGATCCACCGGGTGACCAACAGGCCCGGTTCGGACACCAGCACCTCGGGCACGGGCGGTGCGCCGACCACGCTCCCGAGCCGGACCAGTCCCATCGCTTCGGCCTCCGTGCCCGGGCCGACCTTGACGGCCACCTCACCGCCTCGGGTCGACACCCGCCACACACCACCATCGACCCGGTGCGACGCACCGAGCGGGCCCAGCCGGGCCGCCACCCGCTCGGGCCAGTCCGCCGACGGGCTCACCGATCGACCGCCACCGGCCCATGGTGGCAGCCCAGGCCCGTCGCCACCAGTCCGTGCTAGAGACGTGGTCATGATCACCACCGAACACGGGGGTCCGGTCGCCATCGTCACCTTGGACCGGCCCGAGGCGCGCAATGCCCTGACCGGCGCCATGATCGGGTCGATGGGCGAGGCCTTCGCCGCCTGCGATGCCGACGATGCCATCCGGGTGGTGATCCTGACCGGTCGTGATCCGGCGTTCTGTGCTGGACTCGACCTCAACGACCTGTCCCGCACCTATGACGAGGTCGGCACGGCGGCCTCGTCGCCCAGCTCGGCCCGCGGCGGGTTCCCCCGACCGGCGAAACCACTGATCGGGGCGGTCAACGGGCCGGCGGTGACCGGGGGGCTCGAGCTGGCCCTGGGCTGCGACTTCCTGATCGCGTCGGACCGGGCCACCTTCGCCGACACCCACGCACGCGTCGGCGTCATGCCGGCCGGGGGGCTGACCATCCGACTCCCTCAACTGGTGGGGATCAACCGAGCCCGGCAGATGTCACTGACCGGCAACTTCGTCGATGCCGAGCGGGCGCTCACCTGGGGCCTGGTCAACGAGGTGGTGCCCCACGGGTCACTCCTCGAGCGATCCACCGAGTTGGCACGGGCGGTGGCCGAGGTGGACCCGGCGGCAGTGGCCGAATTCCGCGCCATGTACGACGCCCTAGCCCACCGCTCCGACGACGAGGCCTACGCCGAGGAGGCGGCCTGGTCCCGGCGGTGGATGCGCGGGCACTTCGACGGTGACGCCCTGGCCTCCCGCCGCACCGGCATCATCCAGCGGGGGTCCGGTCAGCAGTAGTCCCTCCGTCGGTTCTACGCGGTCCTCATGAGGCTCCGGCGTAGGCCGGGAGCCCGAACCGCAGCCGGATGGCCTGCTGCACCTCGACGATGGGGCCGGTGGCGTCGAAGGTGGCCACGAACTCCTTGCGCTCGAAGATCTCGATGAGGGGCTTGGTCTCCTCGTGGTACTGGGCCAGCCGCACGGCAAGCGCCTCGGGGTTGTCGTCCTCCCTGGCCACCAGATCACCCCCGCACACGTCGCAGCGGTCGGTCTGGGCCGGCCGGTGGGCCATCAGGTTGTAGTCGAGACCGCAGTTGGCACACAGGCGGCGCGCCAGCACCCGACGGGTGACCTCCTCGTCGGGCAGGTAGAGGTCGATGACGCCGTCGATGTCGTAGCTCTCGAGGAAGAACTCGGCCTGGCGGGCGTTGCGGGGGAACCCGTCGATGATGAACCCGTAGTTCCAGTCGTGCTCGGCCAGGCGGGTCTCGACCACGGACTCGACCAGGTCGTCGTCGACCAGGTTCCCGCTGGACATGATGCGCTTCACCTGGGCGCCGAGCTTGGTGTGGTGCTGGACGTTCCATCGGAAGATGTCGCCCACGCTGATGTGCTCCAAGGACAGGTCCTCGGCCAGCAGCTTGGCCTGGGTGCCCTTCCCGCTGCCCTGGATGCCCATGATGATGTACTTGCGCATGGATCCCTACCCTTGGTCGTGGTCGGTCCGGGACAGCGGTGTCAACGAACGATGAAGCGCTGGGGCACCCACGTCTGGCTGTCGATGGGTGGGCGTTCGTAGGCCCGGTGCTGGCGGGCCGGCAGCGTCACGTCCTCGTGGGGGACGGACTCGTAGGGCACGATCTGGAGCAGGTGGCTGATGATGTTGAGCCGGGCGGCCTTCTTGTCGTCGGCGTCGACGACGTACCAGGGCGCCTCTTTGATGTCCGTGTAGGCGAACATCTCGTCCTTGGCCTCGGCATAGTCCACCCAGCGGGCCCGGGCCTCGAGGTCCATCGGGCTCAACTTCCACCGCTTGCCGGGGTTGTTGATGCGCTCGGTGAACCGGCGCTCTTGCTCCTCGTCGCTGAGCGACAGCCAGTACTTGACCAGGATGATCCCCGAGCGGACCAGCGCCCGCTCGAGCTGTGGGCAGGTCCGGAAGAACTCGGCATGCTCCTCGTCGGTGCAGAATTCCATGACCTTTTCGACGCCGGCCCGGTTGTACCAGCTCCGATCGAACAGGACCATCTCCCCGGCTGCCGGGAGATGGGCGATGTAGCGCTGGAAGTACCACTGAGAGCGCTCCCGCTCCGTGGGGGTCCCGAGGGCCACGACCCGGATGTGGCGGGCATTCAGCCGCTCCATGATCCGCTTGATGGTCCCACCCTTGCCGGCGGTGTCGCGGCCCTCGAAGACCACCACCACCCGGAGGCCCTCATGGACGACCCACTCCTGCATCCGCACCAGCTCGGTCTGGAGGCGGGCCAGCTCCTTCTCGTAGGCGGCCTTGGACACCACGGTCGGGATCACGCCGCCGTCGGCGGCAGGGGGGACGGCGGTAGCTGCCTGGTGGACCTTCGACGTGTCGTCCGCCGTCTTGCTCATTAGCTACGTGATCGTAGTGTCGCACCCCGGCCTGGGACCAAATCCGGGCGCGTCATCCCTCCAGGGCGCGACCGGCGGCCAGCGTGGTCGTCCACCACACCAGGTCCTCGATCAGCAGGGCCAGTCTCGGTTCGAGCGGGGCGAAGACAGCCGTGTCGAACGGCTCGGGCGCCTGCATGGCCGCCACCATCACCTCGGGGAGGATGTGCACGGCGTGGCGCAGGGGCGCCATCTCGAACTCGACGGCCACCTCGCGCAGCTGCTCGACGGCCCGGGCGCCCCCCACGTTTCCCCAACCGACGAAGGACACCGGCTTGCGCCGCCACTCGATGAAGGTGTGGTCCATGGCGTTCTTCAGCACCGCCGGATAGCCGTGGTTGTACTCGCCGGTCAGGATCACGTACCCGTCGGCCTGGTCGATCTTCCGCCCGAACAGCGCTGCTGCCTCGGTCGGGTAGTCACGGAGCGTCCGGGCCGGTGCCACCTGGTCGAAGAAGGGCAGGGGGTAGTCACGCAGATCGACCGGTTCCGAGCTCACGTCGTCCCTGGCCGCGACATGCTCGACGACCCAGTCGGCCACCTTCTCGCTGAACCGGCCGGGCCGGGTGGTGCCGGTGATGACCTGCAGATGGGGCATGGTGCTCCTCGTGGGATGGCCGACGCGGTGAGGCCAATCTACCGGTGCCGATCCGGTGCCTCGGCCGATGGGCCTCGCCCCGCGGACGTCGGTCCACTACGTTGCCCTCGGGCCGGAACCTGCGTCGATCGCCGGCCCGGGGGAGTGGCTGTGAGCACGGAGAGCACTGCGAGCAACAAGGACCGGGTGCGGGCGTTCTGGGACACGCTGTACCAACGCGACTGGGACGGCATCGCCGGCTTCTTCGTCGCCGACAGTGAGTACACCGACGTGCCCTCACCGCCCGACGACGTGGCCCACGGCCCCGACCAGATTGTGGCCCGACTCCGGCTCGGGCTCGAGCGCATCTCCGGCTACGAGCACGATCTTCGGTTGATGGTGGCCGAGGGGGACACCGTGGTCACCGAGCATGCCGAGACGTGGCACTGGCACACCGGCGAGCAGGTCACCCTGCCGTTCGTGTCGGTCCACGAGCTGCGCGACGGCGCCATCGTGCGGTGGTGGGACTACTGGGACCTCCAGACCCTGATGAACGCCGCCCCGGTTTGGTGGATCGAGCACATCGCCCAGGGCTACACCTGAGCTGACGGGGCGAGGCTCAGCTCTCGAACCCGTAGACGCCCTGGGCGTACTCGTCGACCTTCGAGGTCGGGAGCCGGAGGCGGATCGCCGTGTAGTAGACCGCGAGGCTGAAGACGGCCACCACCCCCAGGTCCCAGTAGAACGGGATGTTCATCCGGCCCCCCTGGAACTGCCCGAAGTAGGAGATGAGGGTCAGGCCGCCGAGGTAGGGCCACAGCCAGATGGCCGCCGACCAGTCCAAGGGGGTGTGGACCGGGTTGGCGTTGGTGACCCTCGAGATCCCCATCAAGACGTAGCCCAGGACGACGGCCACCATCAGCTTCCACACCACCTCCCACCCGCTCCAGTAGATGATCAGGCTGGCCGAGACGAACGAGGCCGGCGCCAGCACGGGGGCCCAGGGCAGGCGATAGGGCCGTTCGGCGTCGGGCTTCTGGTGGCGCAGAGCGCCGAGCGCCAGCGGCGCGCCGGCGTACATGAGGACGGTGGCCGAGGTGATGAAGCCGACCAGCTTCTGCCATCCCGGGAAGGGCAGGAAGAGCAACAGGCCCATCAAGAAGGTGAAGATCAGCCCGAACACCGGCACGTTGGCCTTCTTGGTGGTCCGCTCGAAGATGGACGGGACGTGCCCGTTCTTGCTCATGCCGAAGGTGATGCGGCTGGTGGTGGTGGTGTAGATCAGCCCGGACCCGGTGGGGGCGATGATGGCATCGGCGTAGAGGATGTAAGCCAGCCAGGCCAGGCCCAGTCCCTTGGCCAGTCCGGCGAAGGGGCCGAAGATGCCGGCGAAGCTGATGTTGGCCCACCCGTGGGCCAGGGCCTGGTGGGGGAGGGCGCCGATGAACACGATCTGCAACAGCAGGTAGATGGTGGCGCCGATGAGCATCGAGTAGATGACTGCCCGCGGCATGTCCCGCTGGGGGTTCCGGCTCTCGCCGCCCAGCTGGACGGCCTGCTCGAACCCGACCAGGGCGAACACCGCCCCGCCGTCGCTCACCGCGTTCAGGACCCCGTGGAGCCCGAAGGGGGCGAAGCCCCCGGCCCGGGTGAAGTTGGAGGTGTCGAAGTGGGTGACGAACAACACGATGATGGTCAGGGTCGGGATCAGGATCTTCCAGGTGGTGATGGCGTTGTTGACGCGGATCAGGTACCGGACGCCGAAGAGGTTGGCCACCACGAACAGGGCCATCATCACCGTGGCCACCAGGTAGCCGGTTGCCGTCAGCACCGGCACACCGCCCTTGGTGATCACCAGGCCGTGCCAGTAGTTGGCGGTGTAGGTGATGGCCGCCTCCACCTCGATGGGGGCGGTACCCACCGCCTGCAGCCACGAGAACCAGCCGAACGAGGCGCCGGCCAGGCCCCCGAAGGCGTAGTAGGGGAACCGGGTGGTGCCGCCGCTGACCGGGAACATCCCGCCGAGCTCGGCATGGACCAGCGCCAGGAGGATGACGGCCACCGAGCCGATGAGCCAGGCGATGATGGCGGCCGGCCCGCCGAGGGTGGCGCAGGCCAACGCGCCGAAGAGCCAGCCCGAGCCGATGATCGACCCCTCCGAGGTGAGCAACAGCCCGAAGAAGCCGACACTGCGGTCGAGCCCGTCGCCGCCGGTGGACGTATCGGCCCCCGTGGACACCGCCGCATCGGACACTGGTGGACCTCCGTCGTTCCGACCGCGCGTGGGCGGTCGCCGGTGGGATGGATGACGGCGAAGCTAGTGGACGGCCGGTGCCTGCTCAAGGACCTCCGCCTGGCGTGGCATCCGTGGCCGAGGTTCAGCCGTCCTCGGCCAGGATGCGTGCCCGCCCCGGGTCGTAGGGCGGCCGGGCCGAGAGCGTGACTCGGTGGCGTCCCCCCGGCGTCTCGACCTCGAAGTGGGGTTGGCCCAGCCAGTCCGGGGTCACCCCCTCGGGATGGCCGACGGCGACCAGGCCCACCGCTCCGCCGACGGTGTGGCCGTAGGCGGCGGCGCGGACATAGCCAACCCAACGGCCGTCGCACAGCACCGGCTCGTTGCCGAACAGGTGGACCTTAGGGTCGTCGACCACCAGGCTCACCAGGAGTGAGTCGTAGGGCGCCCCGGCCTTCACGGTCAACAGGGCCTCGCGTCCGATGAACCCACCCGGCTTGTCGAAGGCCACCGCGAAGCCGAGGCCGGCCTCCAGGGGGTTGTCGGTGTTGTCGATGTCGACGCCCAGGTCGCGATAGCCCTTCTCGAGGCGCAGGCTGCCCATGGCCGACAGCCCGATGGGACGGACCCCGAGGTCAGCCCCGGCCTCGGCGAGCAGGTCGTAGGTCGTAGGGCCGTACTCGGTCGGAACGTGGAGCTCGTAGCCGAGCTCACCTACGTAGGTCACCCGCAGGGCCAGGGCCCGGGCGTAGCCGATCTCGATGTCGCGGGCCGAGAGGTAGGGGAACGCCGCGTTCGACAGGTCGGCGCCTGACACCCGGCCGAGCAGTTCCCGCGAGCGCGGCCCCTGGACCGAGAGCAGCACCGTGCCTGACGTGGTGTCGGTCACGGTGCACCATTCGCCGGGCCGGGTGGCTGCCCGGATCATGGGCTCGACCCGCCGCTGGATGAGGTCGGTGGCGACCACGAGGAAGCGGTCGTGGTCGAGGCGGGTGACGGTGAGGTCGGCGGCGATGCCGCCCTTGGGGGTGAGCCACTGGGTGTAGACCACCCGTCCGCGCTCGCGGGCCACGTGGTTGGCCGACAGCCGGGACAAGACGGTTGCGGCGTCGGGGCCCTGGACCAGGAACTTGGCCATCAGGGTCATGTCGAGGATGCCCACGCCCTCTCGGACGGTGCGGTGCTCGGCGGCCACTACGTCGAAGGCGGCTGGCCGGCCGAAGCCGGGACGTGGCTCGGCGCCGACGTCGGGGGAGGCGAACCACTCGGGGAACTCCCACCCCATCGAGGCGTTCCAGTGGGCGCCTTGGGCGTCGAGCCGGTCGTGGAGCGGGGTCCGCCGGATGCCCCGGGCGGTGCGCGGCCGCCACGACGGGTAGACGGCGTCACCGAAGAGCACGCCGAGCTGCTCGGTGGTCCGCTCGAGCCGGAAGGCCCGGGTGGTCTCGTGTGGAGCGGTTCGGCCGACGGCGTACGCGGTGATGTCGACCGGCGGTTCGCCTTCCGCGATCCAGCTGGCCATCACGGTGCCCACGCCGCCACCGAGCAGGATGCCCAGCGAGTTCAGGCCGGCGGCCACGAAGAGGTTGTCCAGTTCGGGAGTGGGCCCGAGCAGGGGGTGGACATCGGAGGTGAACGACTCGGGACCGCAGAAGAAGGTGCGGATACCGGTCTCGGCCAGGGCCGGCACCCTGCGCATGGCCAGCTCCACGAAGGGCGCCAGCCGATCGATGTCGGGGGGTAGGACACCGAACGAGAAGTCGCCTGGCACACCGTCGAGCGACCAGGCCGCCGCCTCGGGCTCGAACAGTCCGACCAACAGGCCGTCCCCCTCCGGACGGAAGTACCCGTAGCCGTCCGGGTCCTCGATGACTGGCAGGTCGCGGTGGACGCCGTCCATGGCCTCGGTGATCAGGTAGTAATGCTCGGCCGCCTGGAGCGGGATGTCCACCCCGCACCGGGCACCGAACTGGCGAGCCCACATGCCGGCACAGACCACCACGATGTCGGCCTCGATGGTTCCCTGATCGGTGGTCACCCCGGTCACCCGCCGGCGATCGGTGGTCACCCCGGTTGCCGCCACCCCCTCGATGATGGTCGCCCCGCCGGTCCGTGCCCCGCGGGCCAGGGACATGGCCACACCCACCGGGTCGGCCCGCCCCTCGTCGGCCACGAAGTACCCGCCCACCAGGTCGTCGGTGCGCAGCATGGGCCACAGGTCGGCAATCTCGGGAACCGACAGGCGGTGGTCGTCCACCCCGAAGCCGTGCACGAACATGGCCTCGCGTTGCAGTGCCTCCATCCGGTGGGGCGTGGTGGCGACGGACAGGTGCCCGACGTCCCGGAAGCCGGTGGACAACCCGGTCTCCTCCTCCAGCACCGCGTACAGGTCACGGGAGTAGCGGCTCATGAACAGTGATGTCTCGTCCACCATGCCGGCCGAGGTGATCAGACCGGCGGCGTGCCACGTCGTGCCCGAGGTCAACGCGTCCCGTTCCAGGAGCACCACGTCGGACCAGCCCAGTTTGGTCAGGTGAAAGGCGATACTGGTGCCGATCACGCCGCCGCCGACGATGACCACCTGGGCCCGGTCGGGGAGCGACGGGGCGGTCGGTCGGGACCCGCGGCGATCCGTGCTGTCGGTGGCCTGCTCGGGTGTCACGGGTGGGCGCGGACCCACTCGTCGAGATGGGGGGACTCGGCCCCGATGGTGGTCTCGTCCCCGTGCCCGGTGAGGACCCGGGTCTCGCCGGGGAGCACGAACAGACGGGTGCGGATCGACTCGATGATGGTGGGGAAGTCCGAGAAGCTGCGCCCGGTGGCGCCCGGACCGCCGTTGAACAGCGTGTCGCCGGAGAACACCACGCCGCCCTCGGCGTCGTGCAGGCAGCACCCGCCGGGGGAATGGCCCGGGGTGTGCAGGACCTCTAAGGAGACCCCGCCCACGGTGACGGCCATCCGGTCGTGGAGGGCACCGTCGGGTGCCCGGTCGGGGTAGACCGCGTCCCACAGCATGCGGTCATCGGGGTGCAGCCACACCGGGGCCCCGAGCGAGTCGGCCAGGGCCCCCGCCGCGTTGATGTGGTCGTTGTGTCCGTGGGTGGCGATGATGGCGGTGGTGGTCCGGCCGCCGACGGCGTCGACGATCGGCCGGTGGTCGTGTGCTGCATCGACCACCACCACCTCGTGGGCGTCCCCGATGATCCAGATGTTGTTGTCGACCTCGAAGTCCGAGCCGTCCAGGGAGAAGATGCCCGAGGTGACCACCCGGTCGATCATCAGACGACCACTACCGAGCGCAGGACCTCGCCCCGCTCCATCCGGTGGAACGCCTCTTCCACGTCACCGAGGCCGATGGTCTCACTCACGAACCGGTCGAGGTCCAGGCGTCCCTGGAGGTACAGGTCGACCAGCACCGGGAAGTCCCGTGTCGGCAGACAGTCGCCGTACCAACTCGGGCGCAGCCGTCCGCCCCGGCCGAAGAACTCGATCATGGGCAGGTCGATGCGCATCTCCGGGGTGGGCACCCCCACCTGGACCAGGGTGCCGGCCAGGTCCCGGGCGTAGAAGGCCTGCTCCATCACGGCAGGGTTCCCGACCGCCTCGATGCACACGTCGGCGCCGTTGCCCCCGGTCAGGGCCCGCACGGCCTCGACCACGTCGCCACTCGAGGCGTCGACCACGTCGGTGGCCCCGAACTGGCGGGCCAGGTCCAGCTTGCCGGGGTCGAGGTCCACGGCGATGACCGTCGACGCGCCGGCCAGCACCGCTCCGGCGACGGCGGCACAGCCCACTCCGCCGCACCCGAAGACCGCCACCGAGTCGCCGGGACCCACCTCCCCGGTGAACATGGCCGAGCCCAGTCCGGCCATTACCCCGCAGCCAAGGAGCCCGACCGCCTCTGGCCTCGCCGTCGGGTTCACCTTGGTGCACTGGCCCGCCGCCACCAGCGTCTTCTCCGCGAAGGCGCCGATGCCGAGGGCGGGGGAGAGCGGGGTGCCATCCTGAAGGGTCATCTTCTGGGTGGCGTTGTGGGTGGCAAAGCAGTACCAGGGCCGGCCCCGCCGGCACGAGCGGCACTCCCCGCACACCGCACGCCAGTTGAGGACCACGAAGTCGCCCGGTGCCACCGAGGTCACGTCGGGCCCCACCGCCTCGACCACGCCGGCCGCCTCATGGCCCAACAGGAAGGGGAACTCGTCGTTGATGCCACCCTCCCGGTAGTGGAGGTCGGTGTGGCACACGCCGCAGGCCTGCACCGCCACCACGGCTTCACCGGGTCCGGGGTCGGGCACCACGATGGTGACCAGCGAGACGGGCTCGCCCTTGGCCAGTGCTACGACGCCTCGCACTTCAGATGCCATTGTCCACTCCCTGTCCTGTCCTGTCCTGTCCGTTGGTCGGGTCGGCCCCAGTGTGGCATGCCGGATCCGAGCCCCGGCCAGGGCAGCTGGACGTGGCCCGGTGCGAATCATAGGATTGACTGTATGGTCATTCAAACGCGTTCTGACGACCTCGCTCCGATCGATCGCGCCGAGCTGGATGCCTCGCTCCGGCCGTTCGGCCACAGCCGGATGCTCCCCCGTGCCGCCTACGTGGACCCCGAGGTCTTCGCCTGGGAACAGCGCCACTTCTTCGACGGTGGCTGGCTCTGCGTCGGCCGCAGTGAGACGGTGTCCGAGCCGGGCGACCAGCGGGCCGAGTCCCTGGGCACAGCCGGTGTGCTGCTGACCCGGGGCCAGGACGGCGTGCTCCATGCCTTCGCCAATGTCTGCAGCCACCGGGGCCACGAGCTGCTGGCGTGCGGTGCGTCGGCCCGGCACGGCCGGGTGATCTGTCCCTATCACTCGTGGTCCTACACGCTCGAGGGTGAGGTGTGGACGGCCCCGGGGTTCAAGGACCTCGAGGGATTCGAGCCCACCGAGTACGGACTGACCGAGCTGCCCAGTGCGGAATGGCACGGGCTGGTCTTCGTGGACGGCTCGGGGACCGCCGACCCGCTCGAGGCGTCGCTCGGCACCCTCGAGGCCATCGTCGCCCCCTACGACATGGCCCGCCTGTCGGTGGCCGGGACCCACGAGTACACCGTGGCCGCCAACTGGAAGATCCTCACCGAGAACTACCACGAGTGCTACCACTGCCCGATGATCCACCCCGAGCTGTGCGAGGTGAGCCCGCCCAAGAGCGGGGACAACTACCACCTGCCCGGGGGGTGGGTGGGTGGCACCATGGACCTGCGGGACGGGATGGACACCATGTCCCTCGACGGGGTGAGCCACGGCGTGGCGCTCCCCGGCCTCGACGCCAAGGGGCTCCGGGAGGTCATCTACCTCAACGTGTTCCCCAACATCCTGGTCAGCCTCCACCCCGACTACGCCATGGTCCACCGGTTGACCCCGTTGGCCGCCGACGCCACCCGCATCGAGTGCACCTGGGCCTTCTCGCCCGAGTCCCTGGCCCGACCGGGCTTCGACCCCTCCTATGCCATGAATTTCTGGGACATCACCAACCAGCAGGACTGGAACGCCTGCGCCTCGGTGCAGCGGGGCCTGTCCTCGCGCCACGCCCGTCCCGGCCCCATGGCCGGCGAGGAGGACGCCGTCTACCAGTTCGTGACCATGGTGGCCCGGGGCTATCTCGGCCAACCGGTCCACAATCCGGGAACGCCGGTGTCGGCCGGCTGAGTCCAGTCAGACGAAGGCGTCGGGCCCCCGCCTGACCATCTGGTCGGCGACGATGGCCCGCTGGACCTCGCTGGTGCCCTCCCAGATCCGTTCCACCCGGAGCTCGCGGAAGAACCGCTCGGCCACGTTCTCGCGCATGTAGCCGCGCCCGCCGAAGACCTGGACGCACCGGTCGGCCACCCGGTTGGCCATCTCCGAGGCGAAGAGCTTGGCCATGGAGCACTGGGTGTGCTGAACCTTGATGTCCACCCCGGCGTCGATGCCCCTGGCCGTCTCGTACACCAGCGCCCGGGCCGCGAACAGCTCGGTGAGGCTGTCGGCCAGCATGGCCTGCACCGCGCCGAACTCGCTGATGGGGTGGCCGTTGACGATGCGCTCCCGGGCGAAGGCCGTGGTGTCATCGATGAGGCGGGACGCCCCGCCGAGGCAGCGGGAGGCCACCATGATCCGCTCGAAGCGGAACCACTCGTAGGCAAATCCCATCCCGTCACCTTCTTGGCCCACCATCTGGCTGGCCGGGACCCTGACCCCCTCGAAGGCGACGATCGGGTGGTGATGGCTGATGGTGTGGGTGTAGGCCGGGTCGCGGACCACCCGCACCCCGTCGGCCGGCAGGTCCACGATGAACATGGCGTGCTCGCCGGCGTGGTCCCCTCCACCAGCTTGGCCTGGAAGAACGCATAGGCACTGTGGTTGAACGTGGTGACGTGCCACTTGACCCCGTCGAGCACATAGTCCTCGCCGTCCTGCCGGGCGGTGGCCTCGATGGCGTCGACGTCGGAGCCCGCTCCCTCCTCGGTGATGGCGTAGCACTCCTCTTTGTCTCCCTTGATGCCGGGGATCACGTAACGCTCGATCTGGTCGGGGGTGGCAACCGGGGGGAACCACGAAGGTGGCGTGCCGAGGACCCACCCCAGCGCGTTGGTGGCCCGGCCGCCCTGCTCTTGCACCAGGACTTGGCGGAGCATGGAGTAGCCCCCGCCGCCGTACTCGGCGGGCATGTTGGTGGCGTGCAGTCCGAGCTCCAGGGATCGGGACTGCATGGCCGCGGTGACGTCGGGCGGCAGCTCGCCGCCGTTGAGCTCGGCCTCGACCTCGTAGGGGATCAGCTCGTCCACGAAGGACCGCGCCCGAGCCTGGATCGCCAGATCCTCCGGGGTGAGGTTGTACATGTGGGGGTGCCTCCTCGGCCTTGACTGATTGTTCAGTTTATGCGAGCGTCGGGGCTGTGGAAAGTGGCCGGACACCAGTGGGGCCGACCGCCGACGCAGTGGTGGTGGGTGGCGGGACGGTCGGTGCGTGGTGCGCCTACTTCCTCCGCCGGGCCGGGCTCGGCCGGGTGGTCGTCCTCGAGGCGGCCACCTTGGGCCAGGGCGCCAGCAGCCGGGCCGCCGGGATCGTGCGCAGTCAGGGCGGCACGCCCACCGCCGTCCTCCTGGCCGAGTGGACGCGGGCCTTCTACCTCGCCCAACGCGACGAGCTGAGCGTTGATTCGGGGTTCACGCGCCAGGGCTACTACCTCCCGTGCTTCACCGCCGCCGACGTCGTGACCGCACGCGAGCGGATGGCCATGCAACGAGGACTCGGCCAGGCCGTCCGGTGGCTCGGGCCCGAGGAGGCCGAGGCCACCAATCCGACCCTGGCCCCGGGCTCGACCCTCGGGGGCACCTACCTCGACGACGATGGCTACATCCACCCACCCCGCAACGTGCTGGCCTACACGGTGGCCCTGGCCACCTCCGGCGTGGAGGTGGCCGAAGGGGTCCGGTTCGACGGCCTTTTGGTCAGCGGTGGGCGGGTGGTCGGCGTGGAGACCAGTGCGGGGACCATCGCCACCGAGCGCGTAGTGCTGACCGGGGGACCCCAGTTGGCCGCGGTGGGCCAGGCCGCCGGGGCGCGGATCCCCGCCGGCGGCGTGCGCCACCAGGTGGCGGTGACCGAGCCCCACCCGAGCCTCGACCCGTCCCGGCTGCCGATGGTGTTCGACGTCTCGGCCGGGCTCTACTGGCGGCCCGAGGAGGGCGGCGTGCTCTTCGGGATGAGCAATCCGGACGAGTCTCCCGGTGAGGCCACCGCCATCGACTGGGACTACCTCGCCACCATGCGGGCCCGGCTGGCCGAACTGGTCCCGGTCACCGCCTCCCTGGGCCTGCGACGGGTGTGGGCGGCCACCATCGACTACACCCCGGACCACCTCCCCATCCTGGGTCCTGTCCTGCGGCCGGACGGTCCGGTGGCCGGCACCACGGTGGCCTCGGCCGGGGGCCACGGGATGATGTGGGGCCCGGGTGTGTCCCGGGCCGCCGCCGACCTCGTCCTCGACGGGTCGACCGACATCCTCGATACCTCGTTCCTCGGGCTCGACCGCTTCGACGCCTCCGGCCACAGCCGGCTGGCCCCCGATCCCATCGCCCTGCCGTTCCCAGAAAGGACCCTGACCCCATGACCGACACCACCACCCCCTTGACGCCCCACCTCCGAGGCGCCGACACGAGGAGCTCGAGGACTGGGGGGCGCTCGCCGAGGCCACCGGGCCGGAGATGACCACCAGGGCTTCACCCTGTGGAGCGGCGAGGGTGACGACGAGGTCGGCATCTGGGAGTGCACGCCAGGTCCTTCCCGGTGGCTGCTCGAGACCAACGAGTTCATCACCGTGGTGTCGGGCCGGATGACCGTCACCCTCGACGGGGGCGAGCCGCTCGAGCTGGTGGCGGGGGACTCGGCCGTGTTCCCCAAGGGCTGGAGCGGCACCTGGGACATCGCGCGAGACCCTGCGCAAGCTCTACGTGATCTTCTGATCTCTGGCTAGACGCGGGCGGGCCTCGATCAGGGCGTCGAGGGCCCAGCAGCCGTCCGGCCCGCAGCGCAGAGGGTTGACCTCCAGCGCGTCGAGGGCCTCGCCCAGCTCGACGGCCAGCATCGAGAGCGCCACCAGCGCCGACGACACCGCGTCCAGATCGGCGGGCGGTCCACCCCGTACGCCGTCGAGGAGTTCCGCCGCCGAGAGCCGTCCCGACCGCGGCCCGGGCCCGCCGGCTCGTCGAGTGGGCGGCAGGCGGACCGCCCGGTCGGCCATCAGCTCGACCAGCACGCCACCGGCACCCACCACCACCAGGGGCCCGAGATGCGGGTCCCGGACCAGGCCGACGCTGAGCTCGACGCCGCCCGGGGCGGTAGCTGCCACCAGGACCCGGGGGCCGAGCCGCCCGGCGAGATCGTTGTAGGCGCGCGGCCACGCTGGGCGGCGTCCCCCACGTCCAGCACCACCCCACCGACGTCGGACTTGTGGGCGATGGCCGGGTCGTCGGTCTTGAGCACCACCGGGTAGCCGATGGCCTCGGCAGCGGCCACCGCCTCGTCTGCCGAGCGCCACCGAGCGGGCCGCAACCGAGGCGATCCCGTAGTCGGCGAGCAGGGCGAAGGCCTCCTCGCCGGACAGGGGCGGGCCGCCCAGCCGATCGAGCCAGCGGCGCTCGACGAGCCGGGTCCGGCCGCGTCGTCGTCCGGAGTCGGTGGAGGTCGAGCCGCCGGCGTGGTCGACCAGGTGCCCGAGGGCAGCGAGCCCGCTGCGCGTCCCCTCCAGCACGGGCACCCCGCCCGGCGCGGATCCGGGCGGCGGCCAGCCGGGTCGATGGCGCTGCCCAGGTTGGCCAGGACGCACCACCGGCTTGGTCGGGTCGCCGGCGGCTGCGAGGACCGCGTCCGGGATAGGACTCGTCCCCGTCGTACTCCTCGACCAGGTCGACCGCCAGGGCCACGGCCGCCACCGCCGGGTCGTCGGCCATCGCCGACGAGGCAGCCGGCGAACAGGCCCTCGGTGTCCGCCCCGGTGCCCCAGACGTCCAGCGGGTTGCCGGCCACCAGGCCGGGGTCGAGCAGGGCGGCCAGCCGGTGCTCGGTGGCCGGCGCCGATGGGGCGAACGGGACGCCGAGCGTCGCGGCCACGTCGACCACCAGGGCCCGCTCGGCCCCGGAGTCGTGCACGGTGGCGATGCCCCGCCCGCTCGCCCGGGCGGCCTGACCCGGCGGCCGGCGGCGAACAGCTCGAGGGTGTCGGTCAGCTCGTCGAGGTCGCGCCACCCGGTGCACGCCGTACGCGTCGAACAGCGCCTCCCAGGCGCCGTCGGCACCGGCCAGCGCGCCCGAGTGGGCCGCCACCATGGCCCGTCCGGCCGCCGAGCTGCCGACGGTCAGGGCCACGACGGCCACGTCCTGCTCGGCGGCCCGGGCCAGCGCCGCCCGCATGCCGGTCGGCGTCCCGCAGGGTCTCGAGCACCAGGCCGACCACCCGGGTGCCGGGCTGGTCGAGGGCGTAGTCGAGGTAGGCGGCCGTCGTGGTCACCAGCTCCTGCCCGGACGAGACCACCACGGTGAACCCGAGGTGGCGCCGGGTGCGCAGCATGGCCGAGAACACCGAGCCGGAGTGGGTGACGACGGCCACCGGTCCGGTCGGGATCGGCTCCCGCTCGACGTAGCCGATGGCGCGGACCCCGTGGGCCACGTTGACGAATCCCATGCACCCCCCGCCGCACACGGCCATGCCGGCCGAACGGGCCAGGGCGGCCACTCGGTCCCGGAGCCGGCGTCCGACGGAGTCGCCGGTCGCCGAACAGGCTCGCCGAAGATCACCGCCGACACGGTCCCCCCGTCGGGCCGCGCACGGGCCAGCTCCGCCTCGACGGCGTGCGTCGGGCACGCCGAGCAGGACCAGGTCGACCGGACCGTCGATGTCGTCGAGGCTGGGCACGCACGGCCGCCCGGCCGACGGTGTCGTAGCGCGGGTTGACCAGGTGGACGTCCAGCGGCGCCGTGCTCCGGCGCCACTTCGGAGACCAGCCGCTCGCCGAAGCTGCCGGGTCGGGCGCTGGCCCCCACCACGGCGATGCGACGCGGCTCCAGCATGGCCCGGACCGCGGATCGGCTGTCGGGTCGGCGCGCCGGTGACGGCTCACCCCGCCTGGCGGGCCCGGCTGCGGAGGCGACCGGCCAGTCTCTGGTCGGCCTTCTGGTCGGCCAGGGCCGCCTTGGCCGCCTGCCATCCGGGGATGCCGCACACCCCACCACCGGCGTGGGTCCCCGAGCCCCCGTTGTAGAGGCCCTTGATCGGGGTCCGGTAGTCGGCGTAGCCGGGGGCCGGCCGCATGTGGAACAGCTGCTCGAGCGAGAGCTCGCCGTGGAAGATGTTGCCCGCCGATCAGGCCGTACTCGTGCTCCATCTCGTAGGGTCCGACCACGTCGCGGTGGAGGATCGAGGCCTTGAAGTTCGGGGCCACCTCGTCGTAGCAGTCGATCATCCGGTCGGCGTAGGCCTCGAGCTCCTCGGTGTGGGGCGTCTCGCTCCACTCCTGGGGCACCCACTGGGTGAACAACGACATGATGTGGGTGCCCGTCCGGGCACAGCGTCTTGTCGAACGTGGTCGGGATGACCCCGTCGCTGAACGGGCGCGTCGGCCGCACGCCCCTCGCGGGCGTCCTGGAAGGCGCGCTCCATGTACTCGATCGACGGGGCCATCTCGACCGAGCCGGTGTGGTGCTCGGCCTGCTCGGTGCCGGGGTCGGCGGTGAAGCTGGGCAGCTCGGACGAGGGCCAGGTTGATCTTGACCACGCCGCTGCGGGTCTTCCAGTGCTCGATGTCCTTGACGAAGTCGGCGGGCAGCTCGCTCGCCGCGATGTGGTCGAGGAAGGCGGTCTGGGGGTGGAGGGTGGTCACCACCACCGGGGCGAGGATCTCCTCGCCGCTCTCCAGCACGACGCCGCGCACCCGGCCGCCCGACACCATGAGTGTGGGCCACCCTGGCGTCGGTGCGGATCTCGGCACCGAAGCTGCGGGCCGACCGCTCGATGGCGTCGGCCACCGCGCCCATGCCACCTTCGGGGAAGCCCCAGTTGCCCAGGTGGCCGTCGCCGATGTCGCCGATGGAGTGGTGGGCCATCACATAGGCGGTGCCCGGCTCGCAGGGCCCGGCCCAGGTGCCGATGACCCCGTTGACGGCGATGGGCGCCTTCACCTGCCACGACTCGAACCAGTCGTCGAGCAGGTCGGCGATGCTCATGGTCATCAGCCGGGTGACGTCGGCGATGGTCCGCACGTCGAGGCCCCGGTTGCGCCAGGCCAGGCGCAGGGTGTCCTTCAGGTCGGCGGGCTTACGGCGAGCCGATGGTGGGCGGCACGGTGAGCAGCAGCGGGCCGAGCACGTCGGCCAGCCCGGCGATCCACGCGTCCCACAGCGGCATGGCCTCGGCGTCCTTCTTGGACCACTTGGCGATCTCCTCGTAGTTGCGCTTGGCGTCGTCGGCGAAGATCTTGATGGAGCCGCCCTCGGGGAAGGCCTGGTAGTAGGGGCCCATCGGGAAGACCTTGTAGCCGTGCCGCTCGAGGTCGAGCTCGCGCATGATGGTCGGCGGGCAGCAGGCTCATCACGTACGACAGCCGGGTCACCTTGAACTCGGGGGCGTCGGGCCACGGCGACTCGGTGGTGCCGCGCCGCCGGTCTTGTACCGCCCCTCGAGGACCAGGGTCCGGGCGCCGGACCGGGCCAGGTACGCCCCCGACACCAGTCCGTTGTGCCCTCCGCCCACCACGATTGCGTCGTACGTCGAGGTCATGGGACCCCCTTCTGGCTGCGTCGGGGACCGGGCCCCGGCCCGGTCGCTCCGACAGGTTTGACTGATCGTTCAGTCTAGGTCGCTGATACCGTAGCGGACAAGGCGGCGAGCCGAGGTCCGAGCGGTCCGATCGGTGGCGTCGCCCGGTGCACCGGACGGCCCACGGTCGCCGGAGCGACGACCGGAAAGGTGGCCATGGCACAGGACGAGGACCCCGGGACCGCAGCGGTCGACGCCGCCGACCTCCGTCGCGAGCACATGCTGCAGGCCGCCCTCGAGGTGATCGGCGAGCGGGGCTTCCCCGAGACCGCGGATCGCCGACGTGGCCGAGCGGGCCGGGACCAGCCCGGCCCTGGTCATCTACTACTTCAAGACCAAGGACAACCTGCTGACCGAGGCCATGCGCTTCGCCGAGGACTCCTGGTACGACCTCGGGGCCCGCCGGATGGGGGTCATCGAGAGCGCGGCCGGGCGGCTCGAGGAGATCGTGGCCATGACCTGCCTGCCCGAGGCCGACGCCGAGCTGCCCGACTCCTGGGCGCTGTGGCTCGACCTGTGGGCCCAGTCGGTCCGGCACCCCGAGGTGGCCCGGGTGCGCGAGGAGTTCGACGCCCACTGGCGGGAGACCATCGCCGGGTGGTCGTCCGATGGGCAGGACAGCGGCGAGTTCACCGACGTCGACGCCGACGAGTTCGCCATCACCTTCTCGGCGCTGCTCGACGGCCTGGCCATCCAGATCGCCCTGGAGGACCCCGTCGTCGACCCCAAGCGGGCCTTCCAGGTGTCCATGACCTTCGCCGCCGCCACCCTCGGGTTCGAGTGGAAGCCGGCCAAGCGACGCGGTGGCACGGGGCGGCCAAGAAGCGGGCCAAGGCCACTGGGACCTCGGGGTCGAAGCGCAAGGCCAAGAACACGTGAGTGCGGGACGATCCTGCATTGGTCACGGCCGGGGCCGGTCCCGACACTGAGTGACTGTTCAGTCAGCATCGGGTGACGCCGGGGCGGGCAGGGACGGGACCCCGGAGCGAGGAGGAGCGATGGCCGGTGGCGAAGTCGAGATCGTCGCATTGACCAAGCGGTTCGACGACGTCGAGGCGGTGGCCGGCATCGACCTGCACATCCCGTCGGGCGAGTTCTTCTCGCATCCTCGGGCCGTCCGGCTGCGGCAAGACCACGACGCTCCGCCTGGTGGCCGGATTCGAGCAGCCGACCAGCGGGAGCATCTTCCTCGACGGCGTCGACGTGGCCGACCGGCCGCCCCACAAGCGCAACGTCAACACCGTCTTCCAGAGCTACGCCCTGTTCCCGTTCCTGTCGGTGGCCGACAACGTCGCCTTCGGGCTCCGCTACCAGAAACTGGACAAGGCCGAGTCGGCCCGCCGGGTCGGCGCCGCCCTCGAGCTGGTCCAGCTCCTCGGCTACGAGAAGCGCCGGCCGGGCCAGCTCTCCGGCGGCCAACAGCAGCGGGTGGCCCTGGCCCGGGCCCTCGTCCTCAACCCGGCCGTCCTGCTCCTCGACGAGCCGCTCGGCGCGCTCGACGCCAAGCTGCGCCGGACCCTGCAGGTCGAGCTGAAGGCCCTCCAGGAGACGGTGGGCATCACCTTCCTCTACGTCACCCACGACCAGGAGGAGGCCCTCACCATGTCCGACCGGCTGGCCGTCATGGAGGCGGGCAAGGTGGCCCAGGTGGGCACGCCGGTCGAGGTCTACGAGGAGCCGGCCGACGCCTACGTGGCCGACTTCCTCGGAGTCTCCAACCTGATGGACGCGCAACGCCCGCGGCCCGGGTCCGAACGGCGCGTGCGCGATCCGCCTCGGCGAGTTCGACCTGGCCGCCGAGCAGGGCACGACCGACTGCACCGGGGCGGTCAAGCTGGCCATCCGCCCCGAGCGGGTGGCCATCGAGCCTTACGGGGCCACCGGTCCCAACCGGGTGCCGGCCATGGTGGAGCGGCTGGTCTTCCTCGGGTCGTCCACCCAGGTGATGGTCCGTCTGGCCCACGGCGAGCTGGTCCAGGCGCTCATCCAGAACAACGGCCGGCCGCCCGACTACCGGCAGGGGACCGCCGTGCAGGCCCACCTGCCCGCCGACGCCCTCCGGGTGCTCACCTCGGTGCCCCTCCCCGAGGTGGAGGACCCACCGCTCCGCCGCCCCCGAGGTGCCGCCGGTCCAGCCGGTCGGCTGAGGGCGACCTCCGCTTCTGGTCCGGCCGACGCCGGTCACATCCCGGCGATGCTGGTCATCGCCTCCTGGCGGCTCGAGCCCCGCTCGCCCCGGGTCATCCACCGGTAGGCCACCAGCCCGATGGTGGCCACCACGAACGACAGCACCAGCATGATGGTGGCCAGCGCGTTGAGGGCCGGGCCGCCGTTGCCCCCGTGGCTGGTCGAGTAGATGAGCACCGACATGGGCTGGGTGTTGGACGTCGACGACAGCAGGTCGACCACCACGAAGTCGTCCACGACGCTGGCGAACACCAGCACCGCGCTGGCGAAGATGGCCGGCATGAGCATGGGGATGAGCACCCGCCGGATGGCCTGGAGTGCGCGAGCGCGCCGAGGTCGGCCGCCGCCTCCTCGTAGGAGCCGCCCGATGGAGACCAGCCGGGCCAGCACGATGATGGCCGGCCAGCTGAAGTTCCAGGTGACCAGGCCCAGCACCTCGGCCGCCGTGCCCAGGTGGATCGAGGTGAACAGCTGGGTGAACAAGAAGAACATGGCCACCCCGAAGATCAGCTCGGGGATGACGTAGGAGAAGACCATCACGAAGTTGAAGGTGGTCGCGGTCCTGGTGCGCCACCGGTTGATGCCGATGGCGAAGGCCACCCCGAGCGGGACGGCGATGATCGTGGTGAGGACGGACAGCCGGATGGTCTGGACCACCGCGGCCGCGCAGCGCCGGGATCGTGCAGCACCGAGTTGATCGGGTCGCCCCAGTACCAGCGGGTGGAGAACCCCTGCCACACGCTCTGGGACTTGCCGGCGTTGAACGAGAACAGCACGGCGATGGCGATGGGCAGGATCGACCAGGCCAGGTAGAGCCAGGTGAACCCCTCGAGCAGCCACGGCCGCCGCCACGGATTGCGCCACGGGGGTGGCCGTCGCCGTCCGTGCGCGGCGCCCGGACGGTGGGGGGGGGTGGGGATCCCTCCGAGGCTGCCGGTCCACCGGTCGGCGAGGGTGTCGGCTCGTGGACGGCGTCGGCGACCAGCGTCATCAGAAGGCCTCCGCCGAGGCACGTCGGGTCTTGACCACGTAGTAGGTCATGGGCACCAGCAGGAACACCAGCAGCAGCAGCGACAGGGCGGCACCCTGGGCCTCCTGGGTGGAGTTGTTGAGCTGGCTGTCGATGACGTTGCCGATCATGGCGGTGGAGGAGGCCCCCGACAGCAGCTGGTTGGTGAAGTAGTCACCGACCATGGGCAGCACGGTGATCAGCATGCCGGTGAGGATGGCCTGGCGGCTGAGCGGCAGGTGACCCGCAGAAGGTCCGGGCCCGGTTGAGCCCGAGGTCCCGGCCCGCCTCCAGCAGCCGCTGGTCGATGCGGTCGAGGCCGGCGTAGAGGACCAGGATCAGGTAGGGGATGTAGCCGTAGACCAGGCCCAGGATCACGGTCGACGCCCGGCCGCCCAGCCAGTTGACCGGCTGGCTGATGAGGTGCAGGTCGATGCAGGGCCCGGTTGACGTAGCCGTCGGTCTGGAGCAGGTCGATCCAGGCCAGCATCCGCATCATGTAGCTGATCCAGAACGGGGCGATGAGCAGGGCCAGGAAGAGGACCTTGCGGCGGCCGGCGAACCGGGTCACGAAGTAGGCCGCCGGATAGGCGATGAGCAGGGACAGCACCGAGGCGATGGCCACGTAGACCAGGGTGCGCAGGAAGATGGGCCCGACGAACGATCCCTGTCCGACCAGGTCGTGGTAGACGGCGCTGAAGTTGGCCCCGGTCCAGTGCAGGGGGTTCCACACCGCCTCGGGCGACTCGAAGATGGCGTTGAGCTGGCCGCCGGCGATGGCCAGCACGGCGTAGAACGGCACCAGGAACAAGCAGGACCAGCCAGATGATCCCCGGCATGGCGAACCCGGCCCACACCCAGCGGTTCTGGGCCCGCCGGGTCCACGACGCCGGGCGTCCCCTGGCCACTGCTGGTGCCCCCCTGGCCACTAGCCGGCGCCGATCAGACGCCGCCGCTGACCCGGAGCCAGGCCTGCTGGTACTCGGCGTCGACGGCGGGGGCCAGCTCGAGCTGCTTGGTGCCGGTGTCGAAGTTGGACGGGCAGCACCACCGTCGAGGTCAGGCTGGGCGGCAGGATCCCCTCGCTGACCAGGACCTGGGGGGTCACCCCGTTGATCGGCTGCATGTACCCGTTGAAGCTGATGTTCTCCAGCACGTTGGGGAGGTCCAGGCATGTAGTTGAGGAAGAGGTGGGCGAGCACCGGGTTCTTGCCGCCGGCAGCGACGGTCATGGTGTCGTTGGCCACCGGGCCGATCCCGTTGGACGGGAACCAGTAGCCGACCACGTCGACCGGGGTCCCCTTGGGCATGTAGTTCGCCGCCGCCGCCATGTCGCCCGACCAGGCGTGGTGGATCCAGGTCTGCCCGTTGGGGATGGAGGTGTAGTCGTTGTTGTCGATGTGGAGGTTGACCAGCTTGTCGAGGTCGAGCAGGGAGTTGGTGGCGGCGTCCAGCACGGCGGTGTCGGTGGTGTTGGGGTCGAAGGCCCCGTTCTTCATCATCCCGAGGGCCAGGCTCTCCCGGTAGTCGTCGAGGATGGCGACCTTGCCCTTGTACTTCGCGTTCCAGAGGAACGACCACGGGTTGGCCAGGTCGGCGGGGCTCCCGGGCACATGGTCCTTCCGCCAGGCGATCCCCGTGGTGTAGATCGTGTACGGCACCGTGTACTGCCACGCCTGGTCGTAGAAGGGGTTCTGGTACTGGGTCCAGGCCTGGGAGATGTTCGGGATGTAGGAGTGGTTGAGCGGACGGACGAGCTTGGCCGCCACCAGCTGGCCCAGGACGTCGACGGTGGGGACGAACACGTCGAAGTCGAACTGGCCGCTGCTGAGCTTGGACACCGCCTCGGTCATGGTGTTGAAGGTGGTGATCTCCACCTTGCAGTTGTACTTCTTGGCGAAGTTGTTGACGATCCTTCTGGTTGATGTACGCCACCCAGTTGTAGAGCTTGAGGGTGGCGTTCTTCTCGGGCTGGAGGCCGCTGGCGATGGCCTTGTTGGAGTCGTAGATCGGCCAGGTGACCGGATCGTTCGGTCGGGGGAGGGCCAGCGGCTGGGTCGTCGTGGTCGACCCGGCAGTGGTGGGCGTGCTGGAGGAGCGACGAGCCGCAGGCGGCCAGGGCGGCGGCCAGGCCGGTTGCTGCCGCTCCGGCCAGGAACGTCCGGCGGGACACGCCGATCGGTCGCCGGATCCCGTCCTTCGGACCAGCCTTCACGTGGGTGGTGTGTCAAGCCCGTCACCTCCGTCATCGGGCCCGCCTCGCAGCGCTGACCTCGGATTCTGACTGAATGTTCAGTTATTCAAGCACCGGGCCGAAGTGGCTGCAAGGCGTCCGCCCACAATTCCCCCGGCGTTAACACTGGCACCCGTCGTGCGGGTCTCGGCTCAACCGTCCAGGGCGGCGGCCAGGGCCTCGAAGTTGGCCAGGAAGCGGTCGATGTCCTCGTCCCCGTGCTGGGTCGAGATCAGCCACTGCTCCATCTTCCCCCACGGCGGCAAAAAGACCCCTCCGTTGTGCTGGATGAGCCAGTGGGCGTGGTTGAAGCGGTCGTCGAGCCCGTCGAAGCCCCGGTAGTCCCGCACCGGCTCGTCCTGGAACACCACGCACCCCTTGGCCCCGACCGCAACCACGTGGGCGGCCAGTCCGTGCTCGGCGATGCTGGCCTCGAGGCCGGCGACGGCGCGGTCGCGGAGCCGGTCGAGCCGTTGGTAGGCCTCGGCGGTGGCCACCTCGGTGAGCATGGCCCGGGTGGCGGCCATGGCCAGCGGGTTCCCGTTGAAGGTCCCGACCATCTCGTAGCCCCCGTCGGCCACGAAGGCCATCACCTCGGCTGAGCCGCCGACCGCTCCGGAGGCCACGCCGCCGCCGATGGCCTTGGCCAGGCAGAGCAGGTCGGGGGTGACCCCGACCAGTCCGGTGGCCCCTGAGGGCCCGGCGGTGAGCCCGGTCTTGACCTCGTCGAAGGTGAGGAGGGCGCCATGGGAGTGGAGCAGGTCCGCCAGCGCGGCCAGGTACCCGTCCTCGGGGGTGATGATCCCGGCGTTCATCATGATCGGCTCGAGGATCATGCCGGCCACCTGTCCGGGATGGGCCTCGAGCACGTGCCGCACGGCGTCGAGGTCGTTGTAACCCACCACCAGGGTCAGGTCGGTGATGCCGGTCGGGATGCCGGTGCTGGCAGCCACGCCGACCGGGGCGTTGGCCGGTCCGGCCTCGTCGAGCTCGGGGGCCACCGACACCTGCACAGAGTCGTGGTGGCCGTGGTAGCAGCCCTCCACTTTGATGATGAGGTCCCGGCCGGTGAAGGCCCGCATCAGATGGACGGCGTCCATGGTGGCCTCGGTGCCCGAGTTGACGAAGCGCCACAGGGGCAGCCCGAACCGGGCGGCCAACTCCTCGGCCACCTCGATGGCGGCCTCGGTGGGCTGGGCGAAGTGGGTGCCCAGGCCGACCTGGGACCGCACCGCCTCGACGATGGCGGGATGGCCGTGGCCGGCGAGGCCGGCGCCGTAGCCGCCGTGGAGGTCGACGTACTCGTTGCCGTCCACGTCGACGATTGTGGAACCCGTGCCGTGGCTCAGCCACACGGCCTGGGGAGTCGTGATCTGCCAGCTCGACGTCACGCCCCCGGCCAGTGAGCTGTTGGCCCGTCGGCGTAGCTCGGCCGAGCGGGGCTGGCGCTCGACGAAGCGCCGCTCCTCGCGGGCGATGAGCTCGTCCAGCGACCTCGAGGCGTTCGGGAGGGTTGCGGGCTCTACGGCCATGGTGGGCTCCGTTGTCCGTGGTCGACGTTCCGTGTTCCGTGACCGTGGGGGATTGACTGAATGTTCAGTCTATGGAACGCTGCGAGGGCCTGCAAGGGTCCGCCGGCCCGCCCGGGCCGGCCACACGACGAGGACGGTCATGACCGAGATGACACCCCTTCCGACCTTCGAGAACGTGGTGGCGGGGGCCGGCATGCGGCCCACCGACGGTGAGGAGCGGGCGGTCGTGGACCCGGTCACCGGCGCCCCCTACGCCCGGTCGTTCGACTCGGGGCCGGGCGATGTGGACCGGGCCTGCACCGCGGCGCTGGCGGCGTTCGGGGAGTGGTCGGTGACCACCCCCTCGGAACGGAGCCGGGCCCTCCTGGCCGCCGCCGACGTGTTGGAGGACCACGCCGAGGAACTGGCCCGGATCGAGGTGGCCGATACCGGCAAGCCCTTTGCCGCCACGCTCGAGGACGAGTTGCCGCCCATCGTGGACCAGGTCCGGTTCTTCGCCGGGGCGGCCCGGATGCTCGGCGGGCTGGCCTCGGCCGAATACCTCGACGGTGTCACCTCGGGGATCCGGCGCGAGCCGGTCGGCGTGTGCGGCCAGATCACCCCCTGGAACTATCCGTTGATGATGGCGGTGTGGAAGTGGGCCCCCGCCCTGGCTGCCGGCAACACGGTGGTCATCAAGCCGTCCGAGGAGACGCCGGCCTCCACCGTCCGGATGGCCGAGTTGTTGGCCGGGGTGTTCCCCGACGGCGTGCTCAACGTGGTCCTGGGCGGTGCGGCGACCGGGGAGCTCCTGGTGCGCCACCCGGCGGTGTCCATGGTCTCCCTGACCGGGAGCCCACGGGCCGGGCGCGCCGTGGCGGTGGCGGCATCGGACCGCCTGACCCGGGTCCACCTCGAGCTGGGGGGCAACGCCCCGGTGGTGGTGTTCGCCGACGCCGACCCGGTGGCCACCGCCGAGGCGGTCGCCGGGGCCGCCTACTTCAACGCCGGACAGGACTGCACGGCGGCCTCGAGGGTGCTCGTCGAGCGCAGCGCCCATGACGCGCTGGTCGCCGCGTTGGTGGCCGAGGCCGATACCGCGGTGACCGGAGATCCCTACGACCCCGACGTGGAGTTCGGGCCGCTCATCAGTGCCGCCCACCGGGACCGGGTGTCCGGCCTGCTGGCCCGGGCGGGCGGGTCCACCGAGATCGTGGCCGGCGGGCACTGCCTCGACCGGCCCGGGTTCTTCCACCAGGCGACGGTGGTGACCGGGCTCGATCAGGGCGACGAGCTGGTTCAAGAGGAGATCTTCGGCCCGGTCCTCACCGTGCAGGCCTTCGACGGCGAGGAGGAGGCCCTGGCCCTGGCCAACGGCGTCAGCCAGGGGCTCACCGCCAGCGTGTGGACCGCCGACCACGGCCGGGCCGAGCGGTTCTGCCGGTCGCTGGCCTTCGGGGCGGTCTCGGTCAACACCCACGCCCCGATGACCGCCGAGATGCCGCACGGCGGGTTCGGTACGTCGGGCTACGGCAAGGACCTCTCCGCCTTCGGTCTGGAGGACTACACCCGCATCAAGCACGTGGCGTCGGCCTGGTAGCCGGCGCCGCACGACCACCGACACCACCGAGTAGAAAAGGAAGGACCGGCCATGGCCAAGATCCTCTGCGTGCTCTACCCCGACCCGGTCTCCGGGTACCCGTCGACCTACGCCCGGGACGACCTCCCGGTGATCGGCCACTACCCGGGCGGCCAGACCGTGCCCTCGCCCTCCGCCCTCGACTTCACCCCGGGCCAGCTGCTCGGGTCGGTGTCGGGCGAGCTCGGCCTGCGGTCGTTCCTCGAAGCGGCGGGCCACACCCTGGTGGTCACCTCGGACAAGGACCGACCCGACTCGGTCTTCGACGCCGAGTTGGCCGACGCCGACGTGGTCATCTCCCAGCCGTTCTGGCCCGCCTACCTGACCGCCGAGCGCATCGCCCGTGCCCCCAAGCTCAAGCTGGCCCTCACCGCCGGGATCGGCTCGGACCACGTCGACCTCGATGCGGCCATTGCGGCAGGCATCACCGTGGCCGAGGTCACCTACTCCAACTCCATCAGCGTCTCCGAGCACGTGGTGATGATGATCCTCGGCCTGGTGCGCAACTACCTCCCCTCCCACGAGTGGGTGGTCCAGGGCGGGTGGAACATCGCCGACTGCGTGGAGCGCTCTTATGACCTCGAGGGCATGGCCGTCGGATCGGTGGCCGCCGGCAGGATCGGCCTGGCCGTGCTGAGACGGCTGGCGCCCTTTGACGTCGCGCTCCACTACACCGACCGCCACCGCCTGCCCGCCGAGCTCGAGGCCGAGCTGGGCCTGACCTTCCATGCCGACGCCGCATCCATGGTGCCGGCGTGCGACGTGGTGACCATCAATGCCCCTCTCCACCCCGAGACCGAGCACCTCTTCGACGACGCCATGTTCGCCCGGATGAGGCGCGGGACCTATCTGGTGAACACCGCCAGAGGAAAGATCTGCGACCGGGACGCCGTGGTGCGCGCCCTCGAGTCGGGCCAACTGGCCGGGTACGCGGGAGACGTCTGGTATCCCCAGCCCGCCCCGGCCGACCATCCGTGGCGGTCCATGCCCCACGAGGGGATGACCCCGCATATCTCGGGGACGTCGCTGTCGGCCCAGGCCCGCTACGCCGCCGGCACCCGCGAGATCCTGGAGAGCTTCCTGGCCGGAACCGCGATCCGGGAGGAGTACCTCATCGTCGACGGTGGGCACCTGGCCGGAACCGGGGCGCACTCCTACTCCGCTACGACCGGGGGCTGAGGCCCCAGCCACCCGGTGGCCCGACGGGGCCGCTGGTACGGTGACCGGGTGGTCAAGGCGTACCGCAACCCCGGCCCGGTGGCCTTCGAAGCCGTGATCGTCCGCAACGGCGACGTGGCCAATGCGTCGGCATTCGTCGAGTTCCCCCACGACCTCAAGGACACCTTCGGGGTGGGCAATCTGGTCCCGGTGGCCGCGGTGTTCGACGGCACGGTGCACTATCGCGGCAGCCTGGCCAAGATGGGTGGCGAGCGCGCCGTGCTGGTGTTGCGCAAGGACGTCCGCACCCGGCTGGGCAAGGAGCCGGGTGACCAGGTGGACGTGGTGGTGGAGCTCGACGACCGTCCCCGGGAGGTCGACGTGGCCGACGACCTTTTGGCCGCCCTCACCCGGGCCGGGGTCCGCGACCGGTTCGACGCGTTGGCCTACACCCATCGCAAGGAGTACGTGCGCTGGGTCGAGGAGGCCAAGCGACCCGAGACCCGAATCCGGCGGATCCAGGGCACGTGCGAGCGGGTGGCCGCCGGACAGAAGCCACAGCGCTGAGCTGCGGGGTTCCTCCCGCGGCCGGATGGGTCAGGCCATGGTGGCCAGGATCTCCTCGATCATCTCGATGGTGGTGTCGGGATGGAGCAGGGCCAGGCGCCCGACCGACTCGCCCTCCCAGGTGGTGGGCACGACGAAGCCGATCTGATCCCGGAGCAGTGCCTCGGACCACCGCTCGTAGTGGTCCCGGTCCCAACCGGTGCGTCGGAACAGGACCACCGACAGCTCGGGCCGGCGGACCAGTTCCACATGCTCTAGCTGCTCGACGAGGTCGGCGGCCTGCTGGGTGACCGACAGCACGGTCTCGATGGCGTCGCGGTAGGCGTCGGTCCCGTTGACGGCCAGGGAGAACCACAAGGGGAGGCCCCGTGCCCGTCGGGTCAGGTGGTAGGCGTAGTCGCTCGGGTTCCACTCCTCGGGGGCGTCGCTGTGGAGGACGTCGAGGTAGGAGGCGTCCTGGGTGTGGACGGCCTTGGCCAGGTGGGGCTCGCGGTAGAGGAGCGCGGCGCAGTCGAACGGTGCGAACAGCCACTTGTGAGGGTCGACCACGAACGAGTCGACCAGTTCGATGCCGTCGAACCGGGGCCGGATGGAGGGCGCGAACAGGGCCGCACACCCGTAGGCCCCGTCGACGTGAAACCACAGCGAGCGCTCCTGTGCGATCTGGCCCACCCCGGCGAGATCGTCGATGATGCCGGCGTTGGTCGTGCCGCCCGTGGCCACCACGGCGATGACGTCATCGCCCCTCGGGTGGGCCTCGAGCGCGGCCCGAAGCCCGGGTCCGGTGAGTCGGTGGTCCTCGCAGGGCACGAGGAGGGCGTCCACGCCGAGCACGCGCAGGGCCTTGCCCACCGAGGAGTGGGCCTCCTCGCTGATGGCCACGACCGGTCGCCCAGGGGCGCGCCCACCCATCCGGTGGGCGGCGGTGTCCCGGGCCACCATCAGCGCCGAGAGGTTCCCGGCCGAGCCACCCGACACGAAGCAGCCACCGGCCCCGTCGGGCAGGCCGGCCTGGTCCGACAGCACCCGGAGGGCCTGGTTCTCCGCGGCCACCGCTCCGGCCGCTTCCATCCACGAGGTGCCCTGCAGCGAGGAGCACGCCACCACCATGTCGAACAGCAGGGCGGCCTTGGTCGGTGCAGCCGGGATGAACGAGAGGAAGCGGGGACTGTCGCACGACACCACCGCCGTGGCCAACTCGTTGTCGAAGACCTCCATGATCCGGTGGGCATCGGTGCCCGTCGGGTTGATCAGTCCCTTGAGGCTGGCGTCGAGCGACGCGGCCTGGGCCCCGCCGAAGTCCAGGGGGACCGGGTCGAGGGCCAGCCGCCACCGGCAGTAGTCGAGGATCAGGGTGGTCAGCTGCTCGTCATAGACGAACATGGGGTTTCGCATGATGTCCTTTCCGGGTGCGACCATGATCGTAGATCCCCGTCTGCGGCCGCCCGCTCTGGATCAGCCGTCGTCGGTGGGTCGATGGACCGACACGGCATAGTCGGACGCCGCCGAGAACGGCTCCCTCGACCAGGCGCTGAATCGGTCCGCCACCACCAGGCCCACTCGCCGGCAGTCCTCGTCGTAGTCGGCGACGCCGTAGCCCAGACCGAGCTGGAACCCGGCCACGAGGATGCCGGTCGCAGCGATGTGGCGGGCGCAGCCCGCCACCAGTGCCGCCCGGGTCCCGTCGGGGGTGAAGTGGGGGACGTTGCCGGCCATCACCACCACGTCGAAGCGCCGGCCGAGATCGACGGCGGCGAGGTCGGCCAGCTCCCACTCCAGCTCGGGTGCCAGGCGTCTCGCGGTGGCGATCATCGAGGCGTCCACATCGACACCGACGACGTCGATGCCCCGTCGGGCCAGCTCGCGTGCCACCCGTCCGGTGCCGCACCCGGCGTCGAGCACCGACCATGGGTGGAAGCCGGCCACGAACTCAGCCTCCCCGTGGACGTCGGCACCGGCATCGGCCAGGGCATCGAACCGCTGCTGGTACCGGTCACCGTCCCAGGTCATGGGGTGCTCAACCGTGGGCCGTCCCGCCTGGGAACAGGGTGAGCTGGGGCTCGGTCGGCCCGTCCAGGGGGTGATAGCCGGGCAGCTGCTCCATGGGTGTGTCGAGGTAGACCTTGGCCTCGGGAGGTTGGGCGAACCGTCCATGGCTCCACCGGATCTCGACGTGGCCGGCCACCGATCCCCGGCGTTCGTCGCGCCGGGACCGGTAGGTCCCCTGCCAGTCCACCCGGGGCTGGCCGGCGGTGCCGGGGGCGATGGCGAACTCCTGGAGCTCGAACTCCTCGCGCCAGTCCCATGGACTGGAGATCCGGTACCGGGCCGGCACCCCCGAGCGGCGATCGACACCGAGGACGAAGTACGGGGCGCTCCCGATCCGGAGCAGGCGCCACAGCATGGCCTCGCCGCTGAGGCCCCCTGTGGCCAACTGCCCGCGCCACCGTCGGGCCGACGCCTCGCTGACCGTCCGACACAGTCGGGCGTAGGCCTCCTGGGAGGCGGCGTCGGGATAGCTCCGACCGCTGAGGGCCGTGCGCAGTGTGGCGAGTTGTTCTTTGGTACAGGCCCCTGGGTTGTCCGGGAGTCCCTCGAGGCCGCAGGCCGTCACGCACGCCCGATAGAGCGATGTGAACTCCTCGGCCGCCACGGCCTCGTACCAGTCGCCGCGCTCCCAGTCGCCCGAGGTGGCGAGCAGCCCGTCGAACACCCGGCCGGGGGACGCGTTGGCCAGGATGTCGGACTCGTACTTGCAGCTGACCAGGTACACGTGGTCGATGCGCAGGTCGATGGGGGCGACCTCGTCACCCGGGGGTCGCCGACCGCCGGTCCATTCAATGGTGAGCGGCGTCCGACCCCGCAGTCCATCGGGGGCGTCCAACAGGGCACGCCCGTTGGCGAAGGCCGTGCTGAGCTCTGCGGCATGGCGTCCGGCGCGCTCGATCCGGTCGAGCAGTTCCCAGGTCAGCTCGTCCACCCGGAGCTGGGTCGGCCGACCGGCGATGGCCGACCGGGGGTCGGTAAAGGGGAGTGTGCCGAGGGCCGTGCCGAGCTCGGTGGCCGTGGTCCGCTCATCGGGCACGGCGACCGTATCCCTCGGCTGCGGCGTCCATCCGGGTCAGCGCCGACCGGCCCCGTACGTGGACAGACGCTGCATGCACTCAGGATCGAGCAGCTCGAGCACGTCGTAGACCGGGTCGGTGGGCTCGGTCCCGGTGACGGTGCGGAGGGCCTTGCCCCCCGCCGAGCGGTCGGTCGGTGCCTCGGTGGTCAACAGGACCAGTGGACCGAGGTCGTCGCGGTCGGGATGGCGGCTGCGGGCCTGGTGCAGGATGCTCGCCCCGCCCAGGGTGCGCAGCAGCACGTCGGGCCGTCGGAGTCCCGGTCGCGTGGCGGAGTAGGCGCCGGCCAGGTCGAAGAGCCAGAGGGCCCCGGTGGCGTCCCGGGCCCGGAAGTCGACGGCTACGCCGAGGTCGCCGTAGGCCACGTTGCGCTCGATCTGAACGAAGCCGCTGGCCACCAGGGCCTGAAGGGCCAGCTCCCGTGCCTTCTGGCCCAGGCTGACCTCGTCGCCGGCCTCCCCGCCCGTGCGCACCGCGGGGACGGTGATCCGACGCCCGGTCGGGCGGTCGGGCGCAGCGATCGCGGCGCGCTCTTGGTCGGCGCGGCGCTCGGCCAGGGCCACGTAGTCCTCGTCCGTGTCGAACCCGACGTAGTGGCGTTCGGTGCGGATGGCGGCGACGGCCGTCGATCCCGAGCCCATGAACGGATCGAGGACCAGGTCGCCCCGGTAGGTGTACAGCTCGATGAGGCGTCGCGGCAGCTCAACCGGGAACGGAGCGGGATGGCCCACCCGGGTGGCTGACTCGGAGGGGATGTCCCAGATGTCGATGGTGGCATCGACGAACTCGTCCATCGAGATGGTCCCCTCGCTGGGTCGTCCGTCGGCGGCCCGCTCGCTGGGGCTGAGGGCCCGGTCGAACCGGCCCTTGGACGCCACGATGATGCGCTCGGACACGTCACGGAGCACCGGGTTGCCCGGTCGCTGGTAGGTGCCCCACGCGCAGGAGCCGCCGGCGGCGTGGCTCTTCTGCCAGATGATCTCGCCCCGCAGGAGGTACCCCTGGCGCTCCAGGAGGTCGATGACATCCCTCGACAGGGAGCGGTAGGGCTTGCGACCGAGGTTGGCCACGTTGACGGCGATCCGCCCCCCGGGTTCGAGCTTGTCGAAGCACTGGCCGAACACCTCGTCGAGCATCCCGAGGTAGGCGTGGTAGTCGGCCGGCACGTGGCCCACCCCGAGGGCGGCCTCGTACTCCTTGCCGGCGAAGTACGGGGGCGAGGTGACCACCAGGGCCACGGAGTTGTCGGCGACGTCCCCGTGGTCGTCCATCCGCCGGGCGTCGCCCTGCCACACCGTGTCGAGCCCGGTCGGCGCGTTGACGACGCTGTCCTCCGAGAGGCGGGGCGGGGTGAACCGGGCGTAGAAGGGGGACGCGTCGTGGGCCTCTCGGCGGCCGACGCCGAAGGCCGACGTGGAGGTGGGGCGACGCCTGGCCGCCGGTCGGATGGGCTCGACGTTGCTCATCGGGACGAGCTCCGGACCGCGCAGAGGTTGGCGGTGGCGAGGCCGGATGGGTGACGGGGCACGGGGCGAATCATACGGAGCAGGTGTGACGTCGGTGTGCCCCGGCCCGAGGTTGACCTGGCATGGAACAGGAGGTTAGTGGTGGGCCCGACCACCCCAGGGGATGGGCCCACCACTGTCTCAGCCCCCCGACAGGTGCTCGCTGATCGACTCGCCGACCACCACGCAGGCGGCCAGCGAGGTGCAGCTGACGGCGGTCAGGGGCTGGGGAGCGGCGAGGGTAGCCGGGCTCTTCCAGGGGGAGGTGGCCGGGCCGGTGAGGATGATGAGCCCGGCGGCGGCCGAGGCCGACGGCGTGCTGCCCACCGTGACGCACGAGCCGATGGCCGTGCACGACACGTCGGCCAGGCTGGCCGAGGACGGGGTCACGGCGCGGTCGGCCCAGGAGGCACCACCGTTGGCCGAGGTGAGGAGGATCCCGTGCCCGGTTCGGGCCCCGTTCAGACTGGTCGACGTGGTCCCGACGACGGTGCACCGCGCCCCGGCCACCCCGACGACAGGGGCCGCCGCGGTGGTCGTGGTGGGCGGGGCGGTCGTGGTGGTGGTGGTGGTGGTGGCCGCGGTGGTCGGTGTGCCCGGGGCGGTCGTTGAGACCGGTGCCGTCGTGGGGACCGCCACCGAAGTGGTGGTGGGCACCGCACCGCTGCCCGTCGGCGACCCCTCGATGCACGAGACGCCGTTCAGGTAGCCGAGGCCCTTGGGCAGAGCCACGGCGGCCCAGGCGGTGCCTCCGTCGGTGGTCAGCGCCACCGCCCCGGCGACGTGGTCGGCGTCGACCGCGGTGTGGGCGGTGACCCAGCAGTGGGCGGCATCGGTGCAGTCGATGGCGGTGGCCCCAGACATCCCGGCGGGGAGGGGCCCGGCCGCTTGCCATCCCGACGCCGACGAGGTGGACACGAGCGCGGCGGCCCCCCCGGCGGTGGTCCCGATGGCGATGCAGGACCGATTGGGCCGGCACGTCACCGCGGTGATGTCGAGGATGCCGGGGGGTACCGCCTCCAGGATCCAGGACGATCCGCCGTTGACCGTGGCGATGGCCACGGCCTGCCCATTGGATGTCTGGGCAGCCTGGCCCACCGCGGTGCAGTGGCGCTGGTCGCTGCAGGCCACCCGGGACAGGTACCCGACCTGGGGCGGGATGACCTGGTTGGACCACGTCGCGCCGCGGTTGACGGTGGCGATGACCGCCGCCCCGTTGGGCGCGCCCGCCCCGCCGACGGTCGAGCCCACGGCCCAGCACCGCGATGCGGTGGCACAGGCCACGTCGGTGAGCGAGTTCACCGGGGGTGGGAGCACGACGGCGGCGAACGATCCGACCCAGGGCGAGCCGCCCCCGAACGTGGGAGGAGGTGCGGCGTTACCCCCCGTGGTCCCGGTCGTGCACGCCGTGAGGGTGGCCAACATGGCCGTCACCACCAACACCGGGACGAGCCGGCGGCGGGTGCCGATGTGGTTCCGTCGTGGGACCGTGCCCAAGGATGCGCGCAGCGGAATCAGCGGACCTTGATGACGTCGGTGTGGGCCACCTTGTCGTGGAATCCCTGACGCCGGCCGTCCCAGAGAGGGGACAGGGCAGCGACGAGCGTGTAGACGCCGAGGATCTCGGCCACCACCGGCAGCCATCCGAGCACGATCCCCGGGTACAGCACCAGGATGCGGAGGCCGGCGCGCTGGGGACCGATGGGCCCGCCCGACCGCTGGTCCCTCACGGCGATGCCCAGGGCCATCTGGCCCAGGGTCTGGCCGGCCTCGCTGCCGTTCAACAGCGCGAAGTAGGCCAGGTCGATGAGCGAGAACACGATCCCGAGCACGACCACGCTGGCCCGCCAGCTGGTGGCGAAGATCCCGCCGGCCGTGTTGCCGGTGGTCACCACGATGGCCGTCAGGATGCTCTTGGGGACGCTCAGGATCACGAAGTCGAAGATGATGGCCACCAACCGTTGCCACCAGGCGGCCAGCAGCCGTCCGAAACGGTCGACGGGCGGCGTCAGATCGCTCACGATGAATCCCGCTCGCTTCCCTTGAGTCCGCTCCCGGCCAGGTCAGCCGGCGACGGGGCCGATTTCGCCTTCGATCTTGCCACGTGGGGCTGCCGGCGGAGGTGATGACGGCTGGCTCCGACGCCTGACGTCTACCGTACTGACTGGTGTTGGCGACCCGATTGCAGACAACTCCCCGGTCCCACACCTCGTGGCGGATCCGGCCGTGACCATCGTCGACGTCGTGGTCGTGGCGGTCGTGGTGGTGGCCGCCATCCAGGGACTCCGCCTCGGCGCCATCGTGCTGGTCCTGTCCTTCGGCGGCTTCCTGATCGGCCTGTACCTGGGTGCCCGGCTGGCCTCGGTGACCGTCACCGGCGTCCACGCCCAGTCCTCCCGGACCGCGGTGGCGCTGGGCACGATGATGGGCGTCGCCATCCTCTGTGGTGTGGCCGGTCGGGTGGCGGGCAATTTCGTCTTCACCCACGTCCACCGGGGCATCCTCGGATCGTTAGACTCCATCCTCGGCGTCGCTGTGGCGGTGGTCGCCTCCCTCTTGACCGTGTGGCTGCTGGCCAACACGCTGATCAACACCTCGTCGGTCAGCCTCAACGCCTCGATCGACCGGTCGGGGATCATCCGGTCCCTCGATGCCATCCTGCCGGCGCCCCCGTCGGTGTTCTCCCAGGTGCAGAACTTCCTGTCCTCGGAGGGGTTCCCTCCCGTGTTCGCCCAGCTGGCCCCGGCCTCGGCCGGCCCGGTGGCCACCCCCGAGAACGCAACCGTGTTGGCCGCGGCCCTCCGGGCCGGCGGATCCACCGTCAAGATCATCGGCATCGGGTGCGGCCAGATCCAGGAGGGCTCGGGGTTCGTGGTAGCGCCCGGCGTGGTGGTGACCAACGCCCACGTGGTGGCCGGCATCGCCCGCCCGGTGGTGCAGGACATCCACGGCAACCACTCGACGACGGTGGTGTCCTTCGACCCGGCCTATGACCTCGCCGTCATGCGGGTTTCCGGGCTGGTCGATCCGCCGCTGGCGCTGGATCCGGTGAACGTGGGCCGCGGCACCGGGGCTGCGGCCCTCGGTTTCCCCGGGGGTGGGTCGTTCCAGGCCAAGGCGGCCGGGATCATGGCCGAGTTCGAGGCCCAGGGCCGCGACATCTACGGACGGGGCCTGACCCTGCGCAACGTCTACGAGATCCAGGCCGAGGTCCGGCCCGGCAACTCCGGCGGCCCCCTCGTGCTCCCGAACGGCGAGGTGATCGGGGTGGTGTTCTCGCGCTCCACCACCAACAACGACATCGGCTACGCCCTGACCTCGCCGGGGGTCCTGGCCCAGGTCCAGCGGGCCCGCACCGCCACCTCGGCCGTGGGGACCGGCAACTGCACCCCTGGATGAGTGGCCAACCCGGCCGGTCATCGGACCGTTGGGGTCGGGGTAGCGCGACTCACGACGCCACCCGACTAGACAGTGGACATGGCGCTTCGGATCGAGGACTACGGGATCATCGGTGACCTCCACACGGCCGCGCTGGTGGGCCGGGACGGCTCGATCGACTGGCTGTGCCTCCCCCGCTTCGACTCGGCGGCCTGCTTCACCAAGCTCCTCGGCGACGACGACCACGGCTTCTGGAAGATCGCCCCCAAGGGATCCCACAGCGCCACCCACCGTCACTACCGGGGCGACACCCTCGTGCTCGAGACGGAGTTCGTCACCGAGGAGGGGACGGTGCGGGTCATCGACTGCATGCCCATCCGCCAAGAGCACCCCGAGGTGGTGCGACTGGTCGAGGGCGTGCGGGGCAAGGTGACGATGGACATGAACCTGACCATCCGCTTCGGCTACGGCCAGATCGTCCCCTGGGTGCGACGACTGGACGGGACCCTGAGCGCCATCGCCGGACCCGATGGCCTCTCGTTGTGGACCACGGCCGAATGTTACGGCCAGGACTTCTCGACCGTGTCCCAGTTCACCGTGTCCGAGGGCCAGCAGATCCCGTTCTCCTTGACCTGGTTCCCGGGCAACGAGGAGCCGCCCCGCCCGGTCGACGCGGCCTACGCCATCCAGGACACCGAGCTGTGGTGGACCGACTGGTCGTCCCAGTGCACGTATGAAGGGGACTACCGGGAGGCGGTGGTGCGCTCCCTCATCACGCTGAAGGCACTGACCTACGAACCGACCGGGGGGATCGTGGCCGCCGCCACCACCTCGCTGCCGGAGGCCTTGGGCGGCAACCGCAACTGGGACTACCGGTTCTGCTGGCTGCGTGACGCCACCTTGACCCTCGAGTCCCTGATGCGCGGCGGCTTCTACCACGAGGCCATGGCGTGGCGGAACTGGCTCCTGCGGGCCGTGGCCGGCGACCCCTCCCAGATGCAGATCATGTACGGCGCCGGCGGTGAGCGTCGCCTGGACGAGTGGGAGATCGACTGGCTGCCCGGCTACGAGCGCTCCGCCCCGGTGCGCATCGGCAACGCCGCGGCCGGCCAGTTCCAGCTCGATGTCTACGGCGAGGTGATGTCCGCCCTCTACGAGTCGGAGTCGGAGTGTGGCAACGAGGACGGCACCAGCCCGACCTGGGAGTTCCAACTCTCACTGATGGACTTCCTTCGTGACGGTTGGCGTGAGCCCGACGACGGCATCTGGGAGGTGCGTGGGCCCCGCCGGCACTTCACGCACTCCAAGGTGATGGCGTGGGTGGCCATCGACCGCGCCATCAAGACGGCTGAGGAGTTCAATCTGGACGGGCCGCTCGACGACTGGAAGGAGATCCGACAGGAGATCCACGACCAGGTGTGCGACCAGGGATTCAACATCGACAAGGGATCCTTCACCCAGTACTACGGGTCCGACGAGCTCGACGCCAGCTTGTTGATGATCCCCCTGGTCGGCTTCCTGCCCGCCCAGGACCCCAGGGTGCGCGGCACCATCGAGGCGGTGGAGCGGGAGCTGGTCGATGGGGGGTTCGTGCTCCGGTACCGGACCAACGACACCGGCGACGTCGACGGCCTGTCCGGACGGGAGGGCTCGTTCCTGGCGTGCTCGTTCTGGCTGGCCGACTGCTACACACTGCTCGGGCGGACCCATGATGCCCGCCAGCTGCTCGACCGGCTGCTGGGGCTGCGCAACGACCTCGGCCTGCTGTCCGAGGAGTACGACGCGGTGGCCGGCCGTCTGGTAGGCAACTTCCCCCAGGCGTTCTCCCACGTGTCGCTGGTCAACTCGGCATCCAAGCTGGCCGGTGACGAGAAGCCGACGTCGAACCACATGGTGCTCGGCCTGGCCCGTCGAGCCCTGACCTCGAGCAAGAGCACCGGCAATCCCAGGCACATGGGCGAGCTGACGGCTCATGGCATGTTGTCCAAGCTGGCCGACAGTGTCACCGCCGACGGCCCTCGCAGTGCCGCACGGGCCATCAAGGCTGCGGTCGGGGGCGGAGTGCCAGCGGGTGCCACCGCCTCTGGGGCAACATCGAAGACCGGCACGCGCGGCGTCAAGCGCCGACCGAGGCCGACCGCCCCACCGTCGGCAAAACGCACCACCAAAGTCCAGGCCAACTCCCCGATGCGGGCGGTGGCATCGATGGCCACCCCGGGTGGCCGGGATTCAGACGGCAAGGGTCGGCCGGCGAAGAAGGCCACCAAGGCTGGCTCCACGAAGGCGTCGGCCACGAAGGCGTCCACCAAGGGGTCGGCGAAGAAGGCCTCCGGCAACAGGGCACGGGCCACGAAGGCTGCGGCGAGCAAGGTCTCCATCAAGAAAGTGGCCAAACAGTCTCCTGCCAATGGCCCGGCCAAGAAGGCGTCCCGGGCGCCGGCCAAGCGCCGGTAGCCGACATGGCCGAGTCGACGTCGGGTGCCGACTCCGAGGACCGGTCTGCGGGCCGATCCGGCCCGGAGGTCGGTACCACGATCGCCGAAGGCGTCATCGAGCTCGACACCCTGCTCGGGGGGTGGGAGCGGGTTACGGCCGGCTATCTGATCGACGGCCCCAGCCCGGTGCTGGTGGAGACCGGGAGCCAGTCCTCGGTGCCGGTGCTCCTGGCCCAGCTCGCCGCCCTCGGCCTCGGCCCGTCGGACCTCGCCGGGGTGGTGGTCACCCACATCCACCTCGATCACGCAGGAGGTGTCGGGGACGTCGCCCGGGCGTTCCCCAACGCCACCGTGTACGTCCACGAGAAGGGCGCCCGGCATCTGGCCGACCCGACCAGGCTGGTGGACTCGGCGGCCCGGGTCTACGGGCCGCTCCTCGACTCGCTGTACGGGCGGCTCGACCCCACCCCCACCGAACGGATCCATGTGCTGGAGGACGGTGAGGCCATCCGGGTCGGGCCGAACCGCTCGCTGATCGCTGTGGACTCGCCCGGGCACGCCAAACACCACCTGGCTCTCCACGACACGGTGAGCGGCGTGCTCTTCGCCGGCGACGCGGTCGGGGTGAAGCTGCCCGACGCCGGCGTGCTGCGGCCCTCGACGCCGCCACCGGACTTCGACCTCGGCCAGGCGCTCCACTCGCTCCGTCGGTTCGCCGAGCGGCGCCCCACCGGTCTGGCACTGGCCCACTACGGACTGCTCGGCGATCCGCTCGATCTGCTGGACGAGGCGGACGGGACGCTTCGGAGGTGGGCGGACGTGGCTGAGACGGCGTTCCGCAGCGGTGCGGACATCGCCGCCGCCCTGTCGGCGGCGTTCGCGTCCGACCTCGATGGCGTACCCGAGGAGCACCGCGAGAAGCTCGAGGTAATGAACGGCGTCCACTCCAATGCGGCCGGCCTCGAACGGTGGCTCTCCAACCGGGACCGTGCCGGTGATCCGGGCACCGGCGAGACCGGGAGCGGCGGGCGCTGAACCCGGACGTTCCGGGCACCCCGCCGGTGGACGAGGCGCCCGGGCCGGGGCGACCGGCGTGAACATCTCCCTCGTCTCGGGATGGTTCCCCATCGTCGGCGCCGTCGTGGCCGTCGGCTCACTGGTCCTGGCCGTGGACTGGCGGGGCGGTCGCTGGAGACGCCAGCTCGGACTCGGTCTACCCATCGCTGCGGCGTTGGCTGCGGTAGTGGCACTGGTCCTCGGGTTGGCCTCGCTGACCCCACCCGACGTGTGGTGGGCCACCTATCTCTGGGGGGCCCTCTGTGTCGTGGCGGTCTGGGTGGCGGTCACCGGCTGGAGCGGTGCCCACTTCCCGCGGCGCCTGGCCGCCGTGGTGGCGGTGGTCCTCAACCTGGTCATGACGGCGGGCACGGTCAACCAGCGCTCGGATACCTTCCCGACGGTCGACCGGCTGGTGACCCTGGACCCCGAGAACGTGGTGGACATCCCTCAGCTGCAACAGCTCCGGCACCAGGTGGCGGTGACCGGGAAGCTCCCCTCCCAGGGTGTGGTGATCACCGTGACCATCCCCCCGACCGTCTCGCACTTCTCGACCCGGCCGGCCTACGTCTACCTGCCCCCGGCGTGGTTCGCCAAGGCGACCCCGAGCCTGCCGACCCTGGTGCTCCTACCTGGTGAGCCGGGGAGCGCAGCGGACTGGTCGGGAGCCGGCGACGCCGACAACACGGCCGACGCCTACGCCCAGTCCCACGCCGGGGTGGCGCCCATCATCGTGATGCCCGATCCGAACGGGCTGGCCACCGATGACACCGAGTGCGTCAACAGCCAATTCGGCAACGCTGAGACCTATCTCGTCCAGGACGTCCCGGCCTTCGCCCGGAGCCGGTTCAAGGCCTCGACGGCCCCGGGGTCACTGGCCATCGGGGGACTGTCGGCCGGCGGTACCTGCTCGGTCATGCTGGCCCTCCGCCATCCCGCCGTCTACCCGACCTTCTTGTCCTTTTCGGGCTTCGCCCACCTCCAGTTCGAGGAGACGTCCAAGGCCCAGACCATCGACACCCTCTTCGGTGGCTCGAAGGAGGCCTTCGATGCCCACGATCCCACCCTGCTCCTGGCGCACGGCCACTTCGACGGCGTGGCCGGTTGGTTCGAGGTCGGCGACCAGGACAGCCAGCCGCTCGCCGCCGCCCGGGCGCTGCAACCGGCCGCGTCGAAGGCCGGCATCGCCACGTGCATCCGGGTGCGTTCGGGCGGACACGACTATGACCTGTGGAGCCAGGCGCTCATCGACGCCTTTCCTTGGCTGGTCTGGCGCCTCGGCCTGGCGCCGGAACCAGCCACCGAGCCGGCCACCTGTGCGTCCCCGTGAGCCGATGCTGGTGCCGGGTCCTTGCACGACCGCACCGGCCTGGTCTCGAATGGGTGGGGAGGGAGTGACCATGACCGAGGCTGCGACGGACCGATGAGCATTCTCTTCGCGCTGCTCGGCGCCTTCAGCCAGGCGCTGACCTCGGTGCTGCAGCGACTGGCCAATGTGGGGGGCTCCGACGTCAAGCGGTCCGGATGGCAGACCGCGCTGTACCTGGTGCGACAGCCGATGTGGCTGTTGGGCATGGTCACCATGGGCGGGACGTTCGTCTTCACCGCCCTGGCCCTCTACTTCGGCGAGCTGGCCACGGTCCAGCCCATCTTGGTCACCGAGCTCATCTTCACCCTGGCGCTGCGCGCTCTGTGGCTCGGCGACCGGATCGCCTCGAGGACCTGGGGTGCGGCCGCACTGCTGTGTGCCGGCCTGTTCGGGTTCCTCGTCGTGGCCCATCCCCAGGAGGGCCACGGGCACCCCACGGCCGGTGCCTGGGTCGTCGCCGTCGGGAGCCGCAGCCTGGTCATCGTGGTGCTGGTGATCCTCAGCCGGTGGGGCTCGCCCGCCCGGCGGGCGGCGCTGCTCGGTGCGGCCGCGGCACTGGTGTGGGCCATCGACGCCGCCTTCGTGAAGTCGGCCACCGAGATCCTGGCCCACGAGGGCTGGGGCGCCCTCTTCGTCCATTGGCCCCTCTACGGGGTGATCGCCACCGGGGTGCTCGGCACCGTGCTGCTGGAATCGGCCTTCGCCGTCGGCCCGCTGGCGGCCTCGCAGTCGGCCCTCCTCATCGTGGACCCGCTGGCCAGCATCGCCATCGGGATCGAGCTGTTCGGTGAGCAGCTGCGATCCTCCCCCGGGGCCATCGTGCTGCAAGGACTGTGCCTGGGCGGCATGTTCGTCGGGGTAGTCCTTCTGTCCCGGTGGGCGCCCCCGGAGATGGAGTCGAGGAAGCGTCGGCCGCCCAGTGTGACCGCCGGCGGGGTGCGCGGTGACATCGCGCCGGTCCAATCGGAGCCGGCCTGAGCCAGGCCGGTGAGGTTGGCGGTCACCGCCCGGTCGGGTCGCGATCCGGATTGCCCCGTGTGCTCAAATGGCGTGATGCGACTGCATCCGGCCGGCGCCGTGCCCGACGCCCTGGCCGATGCGACCTGGGAGTGCCGGTGGTGTCCGCCGGGTGCCGTCGAGGACCCCGAGGGCATCGGTGTGGAGGACGGGTCGTGGGTGCCCACCACCGTGCCCGGCACGGCCGCCGCCACACTGCGGGGTCGGGGCCTGTGGCAGTGGGGCGACGACGACCACGACCTCCTCGACGGCAGCGATTGGTGGTACCGGTGCTTCTTCGACGCTCCTGACGGCGAAGGGGCCGGGGGGACCTGGGAGCTCGAGCTCGGGGGCCTCGCCACCGTGGCTGATGTCTGGCTGAACGGGGAGCACCTCCTGCACTCGGAGAACATGTGGCTGGCCCACTCGGTCCCCGTCGCACGGCTCGGTCCCACCAACGCCCTGGTCATCCGCTGCGCGGCCCTCGACCCCCTGCTGGCCACGAGGCGGTCCCGGCCACGGTGGCGCAGCCTGGTGCTGCGCTCCCAGAATCTGCGCTGGTTCCGCACCACCCTCCTCGGGAGGATGCCGGGCTGGGCGCCTTCGGGGGCGCCGGTCGGCCCGTGGCGGCCGGTCCGCCTGTCGCGCACCGACGCCGCCGTGTCGGTGCGCGAGCACCAGCTCGGCACCCGGGTCGAGGGTGCTGACGGCGTGCTCGACGTGCGCCTGGTCCTCGACGGGGTCGCCGTCGGGACCGAGACCGAGGTCTCGCTGGGCGACCGGTCCGAGGCCGTGGTGGTCCTCGACGTGGACGGGGCGGCGGTGGTCGAGGCGCAGCTGCGACTGCCAGGGGTCGAGCGGTGGTGGCCCCACACCCACGGCGGGCAGGCGTGCCATCGGGTGGCACTGACCGTCGGCACCTCGGTGGTCGAGGTGGCGGCCGTGGGCTTCCGGACCGTGGAGGTCGATCGACACGGTGGGGGGTTCGTGGTGTCGGTCAACGGCGAGCAGATCTTCTGCCGTGGGGCCAACTGGTCACCGCCCGATGCCGTCTCCCTCGCCGCCGGGCCCGAGCGCGTGCGCCAGTCCCTCGCCACCATGGTCGAGGCGGGCATGAACATGGTCCGGCTGCCGGGGTACTCGGTCTACGAGGACGACGTGTTCTGGGACACCTGTGACGAGTTGGGCATCCTGGTCTGGCAGGACTGCATGATCGCGGGGATCGACCCCCCCGAGGACCCGGACTTCGACGCCAACCTGCACGCCGAGCTGGCCCAGCAGTTCGGGGCGCTCCAGGGCCACCCGTCGCTGACGGTCCTCTGCGGCAGCAGCGACTCCCAGCAGCAGGCGGCCATGTTCGGCCTGCCCGCCGACCGCCGGGGGAGCGCGGTCCTGGACGAGACCATCCCGTCGCTGGCGGCTCGCCTGCTGCCCGGCGTTCCCTACGTGCCCTCGGCGCCTTCCGGCGGGGACCTTCCCTTCGAACCGGCGGCTGGGGTGGCTACGTACTTCGGGGTGGGTGGCTACGGGCGGCCCCTGACAGACGCCCGGTCGGCCGGGGTGCGGTTCGCGGCGGAGTGTCTGGCCTTCTCCGCCCCCCCGGAGGCCTCGACTGTCGAGTCCGTGTTCGGATCCAGTGCGGTAGCCGGCCACGATCCGGCTTGGAAGTCCGCGTTGCCTCGGGACAGAGGGACGTCGTGGGACCACGAGGACATCCGCGACCACTACGTCCGCCAGGTCTTCGGCATCGACCCCTTCGAGGTCCGCTACGCCGACCCTGACCGGGCGCTCGACTACGGCCGTGCGGTGGTCGCCCAGGCCATGACCACGGTGCTCACCGAGTGGCGCTGTGCCGCGCTCGGCCTGTGCCGGGGCCCTGATCCTGAACTGGCAGGACGTCGGCGCGGGCGCCGGCTGGGGGCTGCTCGACGCCTTCGGCTCGCCCAAGTCGTCGTGGTTCGCGTTGAGGAGGGTGCTGGCCCCGGTGGCCGTGCTCCTCACCGACGACGGGCTCTCGGGGCTGGGCCTCCACGTGGTCAACGACCGACCCGAGCCCGCCCGCGGGAACGTTGCGCACCACGCTGTTCGACCTGGCCGGGACGGCCATCGACGAGGCGCTGGTCCCCGTCGACGTGCCCGGCAACAGCCAGCGCCGGTGGAGCACCGCCGCGGTGTTCGACGGCTTCCGTGACCTGACCGACGCCTACCGCTTCGGGCCGCCCGCCTACGACGTGGTCCGGGTCCAGCTGGAGGTGGACGGAAGGGTCGACGAGGCCCACTTCCTCCCGACCGGACACCGTCGGCCGGTGGAGGCCGACCTGGGCCTCGAAGCCTCGGCCAGCGATGCCGGCGGCTGGCACGTCACCGTCCGGACCCGGCGGTTCGCCCAGTGGGTGGCGCTCGACGTGCCCGGCTACCGGCCCGAGGACTCCTGGTTCCACCTGGCCCCCGGGGCCGAGCGCACCATCGGGCTGCACAACACCGGAGCGGAGGGTCCCCCCGAGGGCCGGGCCCGCGCCCTCAACGCCCTGCGCTCGGTCCCGATCGTCCCGCCGGGCTGATCCCGCCGTCGGGTCGCGGTCCGACCGGGGCTCACTCGGCCGACAGGCGTGCGGTCCAGCCAGGCGTGGATGGCCGTCACCACGCGGCTGCGGTGCCAGTGCCGGTGCATGGGGTGGTCGATCTCGTCGACGACCACGAGGTCGACGACCCCGGCCCGCTGGACCTCCGCCCAGGCCCGGGCCGTCCGGTCCTCCAGGAACTCGAGGCCGTCGTCGCCGCGGGCGAACAGGGCCATCACCGGGGTCCCGGTCCGGGCCAGGGCACGGAGCCACTTCGCTGCGGGGTCCCGGGCGCCCACCATGTCGAGGGCCCACCACAGGCCGATGGCGCCGCGCCGTTTGATCCGTCGGATCTCGGCCTGGCGACGGACCCGGGTCTCGCCGATGATGTCGGCCTCCACCGGATCACCGGGCTGCCAGTAGAGCTGGGGGTTGATGGCGACCACACCGTCGAGGTCGGTCGCAAGGGCGGCCCGCAGGGCGATCCAGGCGCCGGCGCACAGCCCGGCCACCACGATGCGCCCGTCGCCTCGTGGCGCAGGGCGCGGACCACCTCGGCCACCTCGTCCACACCGTGCTGGTCGTAGGGCCGACCGGGCGCATGGCCCCGGTCGGGGCTCTCGCCCCACCCGGAGAAGTCCACCCGGAACGAGCGCGTACCCGCCGAGGGCCAGCTCCCTGGCGTACTCGACCCAGGCCCGCCCCGGCCCTATGTGGTGCTCGGACCCGGAGTTGAGCCACACCACCGTGGCCCGGCCCGGGCCGGGCCGCGGCCGGGTGGCGATGCCGACCAGGCCGCGATTCCCCGAGCCGCACCACCTCCTCGTCGACGGTGGCCCCGCCCCAGGCCACGGCCGCGGTCGACCGCACCGGGGCCACGCCGGCCACCGTCGCACCCGTTCCCACCCAGGAGACGATCCGCTCGACGATGTCGTCGGCCACCGTGGCGTACTCGGTGGGCTGGTCGAGGAACCGGTCGGTCCCGGCCGCCACCAGGTGGTCGGGCTCGACGCCGAGGTCGACCCAGCCGGTCGAGCAACGGGGTGCTGGCCGGCTTGTCGTCCCGGTCGACCACCAGAATCCGTCCCGCCGGGGCCCGGTCGAGGGCGCCGAGGTCCACGCCGCCCAGCGCACCGAGGGTCTCGGCGCTGAGACACGCTGCCGGCCTGGACGAAGGCCCCGCTGCGGCCGGGGTCGGCCGGGTCCTCGGGGACCGGGAGCCCGAGCAGTTGGAGCTCGCGGACATACCGGCGGCCCCGCACCACCGGGGCCCAGGCCACGATGGCGTCGGCGCCCACCGAGGCCCCTTCGAGCAGGGCGAGGGTGGCGCCGATCCGGAGGCCCACGAGGACCAGGGAGGCCACGCCCAGCTGGCGCACCGACTCCGCCGCCACGGCCAGATCGTGGCGCCATGCCTCCATCCGGCCGGGATCCCACTGGTCGCCCGAGGAGTCACCGGTGCCCTCGTAGTCGAATCGGACCACGCTGCACCCCTGGCCGGCCAGGGACTCGGCCAGGGTGCGCAGGGTGCGGTGGGAGGACCACAGCTCGTACCCGATCGGTGGGGCGATGACCACCCCGATCGAACCGGTCCCACCGGCCGGGGTGGTCAGCCACGACAGCAGCGGCCGGTCCGCTGACCCGATCCAGCGCCCGGCGGTCTCGACCCCGATGGTGGCGTTGAGGTCTGGACTGGGCACCACCTCAGCTTGGCACCCGCGCCGGCTCTCGCCGCGGCCCCTCGCGATAAGGCCGGGTCGATGGCATCGCGCATGGCATGCTTTGCCACTGTGGACGAGCGCGCGGACCAGGGTCGGGTGGACGACGTCAACCGCACCACGTGGACCGAGGTGGTCGACGAGTACGCCATCGAGGGGTGGAGTGATCCGGGCGAGCTGGGCGCGCTGACCTTCGTGGCCGACCGGGTCCGGGGTGTGCCCATACTCGACCTCGGTGTCGGAGGCGGCCGGACGGTCGCCCTCTTGCGCCTGCTCTCGGCGGACTATCTGGGGGTCGACTACACCCCGGCGCTGGTCGAGCTGTGCCGGGAGCGCCACCCCGGCGTGGAGATCGAGGTCGGCGACGCCCGAGACCTGAGCGGGCTGGCCGAAGGGTCGAGAGGATTGGTGGTCTTCAGCAACAACGGCATCGACGCCGTCGATCACGAGGGGCGCCAGCAGGTCCTGTCCGGGGTCCACCGCGTCCTCGAGCCCGGGGGCACCTTCGTGTACTCCACCCTCAACAAGGACAACCCGCTGTTCGGCGCCCACCCCGGCACGGCGGAGCGGATCAGCTGGCTGCCGGGCTCCCTCCTGCCCGCCCCCCTCCCCGAGGCAACTCCCGAGGATCCGTCCGGAGCCGCGGGCGGTGACGACGAGTCCTGGCTGCGCGCCGTGCGGAACTGGCGCAAGCTCCGCGGCGAGATCAGGGACGAGGGGGAGTGGGGCCTTGCACCCTTCGCCGCCCACGAGTTCAGCCTCCTCACCCACTTCATCACCGTCGGGGGTGCGGTGGCCGAGCTCGACCGCCACGGGTTCGACGTCTCGGCCGTCTTCCCCTGCGACCGGATGGAGCCCCAGGCACCGACCGAGCCCGTCGATGCCATGTACATGCATCTGGTGGCCCACCGCCGCTGACCGGTCGTCACCCGGAGGCGGGGTTCGCGCCTAGCTTCGGTGCGGGCGGCCCGATGGTCGACCGAGACCCAGGGGGGATGGCCATGGACGAGGCCACATTCGGACACCGCTTCAAGGGCAGGGTGGCGATCGTGACCGGCGCATCGACCAACCCGGGGATCGGCACCGCTTCGGCCCGCCGTCTGGCCCTCGAGGGGGCATCGGTGGTGATCAACGCCCGCACCGAAGGCCGGCTCCGGGACAGCGAACAGGCTCTGCGCGCCGAGGGGCTCGATGTGGTGGCTGTTGCTGGCTCCGCTGAGGACCCCGAGGTCCCCGCCCGGCTGGTCGACACCGCGCTCCAGCGGTTCGGCCGGATCGATCTGCTGGTGAACGCCGTGGGCGGGGCCAACTACATCGGTTCGGCGCTGTCCGTGGACCGGGAGGCCTTCCTCGACACCCTGGCCGTCAACACCTGGCCGGCGCTGGCCCTCATCCAGGAGGCCATGGCCCGGGGACTGGCCGAGGAAGGCGGTTCGATCGTCAACATCTCGAGCGGCTCGCCGAAGAAGACCACGCCGTCGATGGCGGCCTACGCCGCCGCCAAGTCGGCGCTCAACGCCCTGACCAGGACCTTGGCCCACGAACTGGGCGCCCGGGGCGTGCGGGTCAACGCCGTCAGCCCCGGCCTCACCCGGACCGAGGCCACCCGTCCGATGTGGGAGGGGGACGACGGCCGGGCCGCCGGTGACAACCTCCTGCTCGGACGGCTGACCGCGCCCGACGACATCGCCGCCGCCGTGGCCTTCCTCTTGTCTGACGAGGCCGGCTCGATCACCGGGGTGCTCCTCGACGTGGATGCCGGCAACCACGTCTCGACCGGCTCGTGGTCGCCGTTCAGCCCCTCGGCCATCGGCCAACCCGGTGGGGCCCCGCTGGCCGGCCCGTCAGGCCGATGACCGTGGGCCGGCACGGGCACCGATGAGAGGGGACCTCGCCCCGTTCGCGCCGGGGTCCGTCTCCCTCCGGCTCTATCCCCATAACGAGCTCGATGCCGGCGGGGTGGTCCGCGAGCTCTGCGACCAGGCCGCCCTGGGCCTGGCGGGCGGGTTCGACGGTGTCATGACCAGCGAGCACCACGGCGGGTTCGCCGGCTACCTGCCCAACCCCCTCCAGATGGTGTCGTTCATCCTCGAGGAGAACGACCTCGGGTGGGCGGCACCCTGCCCGCTGTTGCTGCCCCTCCGCCCGACGGCCCAGGTGGCCGAGGAGATCGCCTGGCTCGACGCCCGTCATCCCGGCCGGGTGGGCCTCGGCGTGGCGGCCGGGGCGCTGCCGCTCGACTTCTCGGTGATGGAGATCCCCCTCGACGAGGCCGTCCCCCTGTTCAAGGCCAGGTTGCCCCGGATCGTGGACCTCCTGGCTGGCCGCGATCTGGGTGAGCTCGAGGGCGACCGGGCGCTGCAGCGTTGTGCAGGGTCGCCCGTCCCGGTGCTGAGCGCGGCGGCCTCGACCGGTGCGGCCCGTCGGGCTGCAGCCAGCGGGGCGGGCATCCTGTGCGAGGGCATGTCCGGCGTGGAGCGGTTGCGGACCATCTGTGATGCCTATGACGCCGCGGCCGGCTCCGGCCCCAAGGTGCTCATCCGCCGGGCGTGGATCGGAGCGCCGCACGCCGAGCTCGTGTCACGCCAGCGTGCCGTCTACGAGGGCTACGCCCGCACCTCGGTCACCGACTCCGACGACCAGACGGCGTCCGCCGTCGGGCCCGATGAGCTGGCCCGCCGCCTCCACTCGACCTGGCGGGCGTCAGGCGCGGACGCCCTCAACCTCCGGGTCCACCTCCCCGGGGTCACCCCGTCCGAGGCCCGCCACCAGATCACCGGGTTGGCCGAGGGGGTCCTGCCGGTGCTGCGGGAACTGTGGGCGACAGACGGCGGCTCAGGCCGCCACCTGGCCGGCGGCCCCTAGCCTTGTCCCCATGGCGGCGCCGGTCTTCACCTACCACCAGGGCCACGGGTTCCCCCTGGCGCCCGACCTGCTCTGGCGACAGCTCGAAGAGCTCGACCAGTTCGAGCGCTGGTGGCCGTGGCTCACCGATCTCCGCGTCGAGGGCGAGGGCCTGTCCCTCGGGTCGGTGCTCCACGGTGTGGTCAACCCGCCGGTCCCATACCGCATGCGGTTGCGCATCGAGGTCGTCGAGTGCCGGCGGCCCCTCCACCTCTCGGCCATCATCGGCGGCGACCTGACCGGCGATTCGCAGCTCGACTTCCGGCCCGACGGTGACGGCACGTGGGTGGACGCGGCGTGGACGGTGGAGATGCGCCAGCCCGCCATGCGGCTGGCCAGCCGACTCGGACGCCCGGTGCTCCAGTGGGGACACGACCGCGTCGTGGAGATGACCGTGGCCGGCTTCCGCCGGCGGATCGAGCAACTCTGACGACGGGGCCGACCCCGCCGTCCCTGGTGCGCCCCCCCGGACTCGAACCCAGGAACCTGCAGATTAAGAATCTGCTGCTCTACCGTTGAGCTAGGGGCGCCCGGGCAGCATAAGGCGACCCACTCCGAGCGTCAACGGTAAACGGGGGACCGGTGCGGCTCAGGGGATCGGCGGCGTGCAGTGCGACGCCACGTCCTTCGGTGCGGGGGTCAGTCCCAGCTTCCACGACAGCCACGGGAGCGAGAGCTTGAAGGCGGCCGCCCAGAAGACGAAGTCGTGCCCCCCGGCCGGCGTCGAGAGGCACACCTGGGTCATGCCGGCCTTGACGGCCAGGTCGGACAGCTGCTTGGCCGAAGCCAGCGCCTGGGGGTCCTGCTGTCCGGCCGTGAACCACCCCGACAGGCCGGGGAACCGGGTGGTGGACAGCAGGTGCCCGGGGTCGTGGGCCTCGTAGCTCTGCCGGGAGCCGTGGTACAGCTGGGTGATGGTCTGGCTCTCGTCGTCGCTGATGTAGGTCGGGGACGAGTAGCCCGAGTACGACGCGAAGATCGAGAAGGTCGACGGGTTCCGCAGGGCCAGCATGGACGCGCACGTACCGCCGGCGGACAGGCCGGCAACGGCCAGGGAGTGCTTGCCGATGGCCGCGTTGAAATTGGTCTGCATGAAATTGGGCACGTCGGTGACGAGGTAGGTCTCGGCGTTCCCGAAGACACTGTTGGAGCACTCGGTGTCGGGCGTCAACAGGCCGTTGTTGTCCGGGATGACCACGAGGGGCGCCACGCCGTGGTGCTGTTCGGCGAACGCTGTGGCGGTGGTGTCGGCGTAGCCGGCGCGGGTCCAGTCCGACGGTGAGCCGGGCACACCGGCGATCAGCTCGATCATGGGCAGCTGGGGCTCGGGGTTCTTGAACCAGGCCGGGGGTAGGTAGACGTAGGCCTGGCCCGTCTTGAACTTGGACTTGGTCGCCGGGATGGTGATGCCGATGGTCTCACCGTGGTTGGGGAGCTTGCCGGTCCGTCGCACCTCGGTGCGGATGGCCTTCAGCTCGGGGAGGTTGGTGAAGTCGGCGGCGTTCTTGCCGAGCAGGCGGGCCAGGGTGGGGTAGTAGTCGTAGGACTGGTTGATGACGGTGAAGGCCGCGATCACCGAGAAGACCAGGGCCAGCACCGAGAAGGTGCGGAGGATCCAGTGGGCGCGGGTCCAGCCCAGCACGATGATGACCAATGAGAACCAGATCAGCCAGGCCCACAGGTAGAACGACTGGGGGAATTCGGCCGGCACCAGGTTGAACACGTGGATGGCCACCCCGGTCAGGACGGTGAGGACGAAGCTCACCGGAATGCCGATGGGGAGCTGCCATTTCCATGCGCCATCGTGCCAACCCACGGACAACACGACCGAGGCGATGGCAACGATCACCACCGTCAGCGGGAACCAACCGGTTATGAGGTCAATGTTGACAGCAAGGTCTCTCATGAAAAGTCTCTGCCTAAGATAGCCACCAGCGGAGTCCAAGTAGGGGTTGAGCAACGGGGGAACCCGGGGAAGAGGGCGAAATCGTGACAGGCCCCAGTGGCGAGGAATCCGAATCGGGGACGGTCGACGCCCTCAGCGCCGAGCGCCGGAAGAAGCGAGATGCTCTCGCCGCCCAAGGAATCGACCCCTATCCGATCCGCTTCGACCGGACCGCCACCGCCCAGGAACTCCACGAGCGGCACGACGAACTGGCGCCCGATACCCGTACCGGCGAGGTCGTGCGCATGGCCGGTCGGATCACGTCCATGCGCGGCCACGGCAAGCTGTCGTTTGCCACGCTCACCGACGTGACCGGCTCCATCCAGCTGCTCATGCAGGTGTCGGCCCTCTCCGAGCAGGCAACGACCGTGCTCGCCAACCTCGACCTGGGTGACTGGGTGGGCGCCGAGGGGGAGGCCATCACCAGCCGGCGGGGCGAGCTCTCGGTCGATGTGACCGAGCTGTGGCTGCTGTCCAAGTCCCTCCGGCCCCTCCCCGACAAGTGGCACGGGCTGTCCGAGACCGACACCCGGTATCGGCAACGGGAGATCGACCTCCTGGCCAACGCCGATTCCCGGGCGGTCTTCGACATCCGGTTCAAGGCGGTTGCCTCCCTGCGCCGCCAGTTGATGGCCGAGGACTTCGTCGAGGTCGACACCCCGATCCTCCAGCCCCAGGCCGGCGGCGCCCTGGCCCGGCCGTTCATGACCCACTCCAACGCGCTGGACATCGATCTGAGCCTGCGGATCGCACCCGAGCTCTATCTCAAGCGCCTGGTGGTCGGGGGCTACGAACGGGTCTTCGAGATCGCCCGCAACTTCCGCAACGAGGGGGTGGACACCCGCCACAGCCCCGAGTTCACCGCCCTCGAGGCCTACCGGGCCTTCGGCGACGTCCACGACGGGATGGACCTGACCGAGCGGCTCATCACCGGCGCGGCCGAGGCCGCCACCGGCCGCCTCACGTTCACGGTGGGCGGCCGGGACCTCGACCTGACCCCGCCGTGGCCCCGCCGACAGCTGCTGGACTGGTTGGAAGAGGCCGTCGGCCGCCGGCTGCACCCGAGCGACCCCGTCGCCGACGTGCGTGCCGTGTGCGAGGAGCACGATGTCGACTTCCTCCCCGAATGGGGGTCGGGCAAGCTCATCTTCGAGCTCTACGACACCATCCTCCTGCCAACGGTGGCCAACCCCGTCTTCGTGTGCGGCTTCCCGGTCGAGGTCTCACCGCTGGCCCGCCAGACCCCGGACGACCCGACCATGGCCGACCGTTTCGAACTGGCCATCGATGCCAAGGAGTTCGCCAACGGCTACAGCGAGCTGAACATCCCCGAGGAGCAACAAGAGCGGTTCCGCGGTGAGGCCGAGGCCGTCGCCCGAGGCGATCTGGAGGCCCACCCGGCCGACCTGGCCTTCGTCCGGGCCCTCGAGTACGGCCTGCCGCCGACCTCGGGCATCGGCATCGGGGTGGACCGGTTAGTGATGCTGATCAGCGAGGTGGAGGCCATCCGGGACGTCATCCTCTTCCCCATGATGCGGCCGGAGGCCACCAGTTGACGGACACCGTGACGCCGCCGGTGACGGCGGTCGACGATGTAGCCGACATCGAGGAGGTGGAGCCGCCGGCCCCCTTCCTCATCGCCGAGCAGATCGAGCTCGAGCTGCCGGCCGGGAGCCGGACCCTGGTGGTGAGCGACCTCCATTTGCCGGCGGTGGCCACCCCGGTGTCGACGTCGGTGGCCGACGAGATCGCCCGCATGCTGGCCGGCGTGGCCGGGCCCGCGGCCTTCGTCATCGCCGGCGACGGCTTCGAGATGCTGGCCGGTCCACCCGACATCGACAAGATCCTCGACGCCCACCCCCAGTTCACCGAGGCGGTGTCGGAGTTCTCCTCGGGACAGGACCACCACGTGGTGGTCCTGTCGGGCAACCACGACGGCCAGCTGGCCTGGCACGGGCCCTCGGCCACCGCGTTGCGGGAGCGTCTGGGCATGGAGCATGCCGCCCTGGCCTGCGACCTGGTGGTGGCCACGGACCACGGTCCCCAGCGGGTCCGGGTGGTCCACGGCAACCAGGCCGATCCCTACAACGCCTTCGAGGACCCCTGGTCGCCGGTCGACACCCCCTTCGGCCACCACGTGGTGCGCGACCTCCTCCCCGAGGTCGAGTCCCGGCAGTCGTCGGGATCGCTGCTCGAGGGGGTACAGTGGTTGGACGGTGACGTGGCCGACTTCATGGGCTCGCGGTTGTTCTACCGGAAGATCGTCGGGAAGCTGTGGCTGGCCGCCGTCCCGTTCGTGGCCATCCTCGTGCTCCGGCTCCTCACCTTCCTCCCCGGGGTCCACCAACTCCTCCACCACCACGCCCAGCGGTGGCTCTTGTTGTTCGGCCTCCTCGTGGCCATCATCGTGGTGGTGGCTGCCGTGGCGGCGGGCGCCACCTTGTTGCGGGTGAACCGTGCCCTGCGGGAGTCGGCCATCAGCGCCCGTTCGGATCCGGCCATGCACAACGCCCCGCCGCGTGCCGACGCCGCTCGCCTGGTGGCCCAGGGCTACGCCGGGATGATCTCGGGCCACACCCACGAACCCGAGCTGTCGGTGGTCGGGAACGGCTTCTACGCCAACACCGGCAGCGGCACCGCCTCGGTGGCCGGCCGGCCCTCCCGGCTGCGCCTTCCCCACCCCTTCATCACGGTGAACCGCTTCTCCTACGTGGAGTTGACCGGTGGTGCGGTGCTCGGGCTGAAGCTGTGGCTCCGTGAGGACCCGGTCCGATCGCCGGTCCTCTTGGAGCGCCTGGCCCTCGCCCCGGGCAAGGTCGACCTCACGACCACGGCGGTGGCCGGGGCGCTGCCCAACGGCCCGACCTGGCCCCTCAACGACTCCGGGCTCAAGCGCTGGGTGGTCCGTCGGCGGGTGCGACGACTGGCAGCCGGCATCCTCCTCCTGTCGGGATTGTTGAACGTGGTCTTCGCCGCGCTGTGGCATGTCCAGAGCACACGCTCGGTGGACTACTGGCTCCCCTTCGGCGTCCATCCCCTGTCCGTGGTCGAGGCGTTGGTCGGGGGGCTGGCGCTGCTGGGCCTGGCCCGCGGGGTGCGCCGCGGCCTGCGCCCGGTGTGGGTCGCCACCATCGTCCTCCTGGTCGCCACCACCACGGACCGGTTGATCCAGGGACGCCCACCGTGGGGATCGACCCTGGCCCTGTTGTTCTGCCTGTGGCTCCTCATCGAGCACCAGCACTTCCGGGTCCGACCGACGGGGGTCAGCCGGGTGTTCATCTGGATGGCCGCCGCCGGACTGTTCATCATCGCCGCCACCGCCGGGGTGGGGAACCTCGTGGCCAGCGGCCATCACCAGCGCTTCGACACCGTGTTCCTCCTGGTCGTCATCGTGGTGCTGGTACTGCTGTTGCTGATCGCCGTGCCGGGTCGCGAGTCGCGTCGGACCGGCACCGCCCGTGAGGAGGCCTTCGAGCGGGCCCGCTCCATCATCGAGACCCACGGGGGCGACACCCTCGACTACTTCGCGCTGCGCGACGACAAGTCGTGGTTCTTCACCGGCGACTCCCTGGTGGCCTACTCGGTCATCAACGGCGTCATGTTGGTGTCGCCCGACCCCATCGGCCCGCCACAGGACCGGGCCGAGGTGTGGTCCGACGTCATGGACATGGCCCAGGCCAACAACTGGCAGCCGTCCGTGCTGGCCGCCTCCCAGTCGTGGTTGGGCATCTACCGCGCCGCCGGCCTGGTCGACCACTACATCGGCGACGAGGCCATCGTCGACGCCACCCAGTTCAGTCTCAAGGGCAAGTCCATGAAGTCCCTGCGCGGCGCCTACAACCGGATGAAGAAGGCGGGCTGCCGGGTCGAGTGCTACCAGTCGACCGACGACGTGCCCGACGACGTGAGGAGCCAACTCCTCGAGCTGATGACCGAGACCCGTCAGGGCGAGGCCGAGCGGGGCTACTCCATGACCCTGAGCCGCATCTTCGACCCTCGCGACAAGGGCCTGCTGCTGGCGGTGTGCTTCGGCGAGGACGACCGGCCTCTGGCCTTCAACCAGTACGTGCCGGCCGCCCAGGTCGACGGGTACTCGCTCGACCTGATGCGGCGCACCAGCGACCCCGACGCCCCGAACGGGCTCACCGACTTCGTGATCATCGAGACCCTCCAGTGGATGGCCGAGCGGGGACTGCGCGGGCTGGGCCTCAACTTCGCCACCATGCGGGCCGTGGTGGCCGGGGAGTCCGGTGACGGTCCGTGGACGTCGCTCGAGCGCAACGTGCTGCACCATTTCAGCGAGACGCTCCAGATCGAGTCCCTGTGGCGGTTCAACCAGAAGTACGACCCGCTGTGGAACCCCCGCTACGTGGTCACCGGCCCGTTCCTCCCCCTGGCCCGGAGCAGCCTGGCCATCGCCCGGGCCGAGGCCGTGACCGAGATCCCGGTGGTCGGGGGACTGCTCAAGACCCACCAGCCGGACCTGGCCAGCGACAAGCACTGACCGCCGCCGCATCGTTCGGGCTCATGAGTGCCGGGACGCGACCCGGCCGGGGATCGAAATCCCCGGCCGAGTCACCCCTGGCCCCTCTGCCCCTCGCGGTTAGAACTGGAAGTTGGTGCGGGATCCGTCGGTGTCGATGAGGGCATACCCGGCGTGGGTCGGTGAGACGATGAGCCCCACCGCCGTCCGTCCGGAGCTGCCCCCCGATCCGTGGAACCGGGCGTCACCGTAGGTGAAGATCCCTCCGTCGACGGCGACCAGCCAGTAGCCGCCCCCGTCACGGGTGGGTCCCATGCCCATGATCGGCTTGTTGAGCTTGATGGCACCCGACGAGCCGTAGAAGTGGGCGTCCCCAAAGGTGAACACCCCGCCGTCGGAGGCCACCAGCCAGTAGCCGTTGCCCGAGGGTGACGAGGTCATCCCGACGATGGGCTTGTTGAGCGTGATGGCGCCGGTCGACCCGTGGAAGTGGGCGTCACCGAAGCTGAACACCCCACCGTCGGAGGCGACCATCCAGTAGCCCTTGCCGTCGACGGTGCTGGTGATGCCCTCGATGGGCTTGTTCAGCTTGAGCGACCCGGTCGAGCCGTAGAAGTGGGCGTCACCGAAGCTGAAGATCCCACCGTCGGTGGCCACGATCCAATAGCCGAGCCCGTCGGGTGTGGCGGCGATGCCCACGATGGGCTGGTTCAGGTGCTTGCCGGCCATCGACCCGTAGTTGTGGGCGGTGCCGTAGGCCGTCACCGAGCCGTCCGAACCGACGATCCAGTAGCCGAGCCCGTCCGGGGTGGCGGCCAGCCGGTTGCCCCCGGCCAGCGAGGTGGACGGGCTGGCCGGCGCCGGCGGGGCCGGTGGGGCCGGTGGTGGTGTGGCGACCGTCAGGGTCAGGGTCTGGGTGGCCGACCCCGAGGCGTTCGTGGTCAGCAGCGACAGCGTGGACACCCCGATGGTGTCGGGCGTGCCGGTCACAGAGGCCGTCCCGTTCCCGTTGTCGGTGATGGCGAGCCCGTGGGGGAGCTGTCCCGTCCACCCCAGCGAGGGGGAGGGGAAGCCGCTGGTCGCCACGGTGAAGTTGACGGCCTGGCCGGTCACGAACGTGGCCGAGGATGCGCTGGTGAATGCCGGGATGCTCGAGACCTGGACCGTCAGGGTCTGGGTGGCGTCAGGGGCCAGCCCGTTGGTGGCGTCGACGGCCACCGTGACCGATCCCGCCGCCGTCGGCGTCCCCGAGATGAGTGCCGTCCCGTTCTTCTGGTCGGTGAGGGTCAGCCCGGCCGGCAGCGCACCGGTCTCGGTGATGGCCGCCACCGGTCCGGCGGTGGTGGTCACCGCCACCGATCCGGCCTGGCCCAGGTTGAAGAAGGCGGTCGGGCCGCTGGTGATGGTCGGGGGACCCGAGGCCGCCACCGTGATGGTGAGGGGCAGCGTGACCGTGCTGCCCGAGGCGTTGGTGGCCGACAGGGACACCGGATAGGTGCCGACCGAAGCGGTGGTCGACCCCGAGATGGTGGCTGACCCGGTGGCCGGGCTGGGAGCGGTGAAGTTCAGTCCGGTCGGCAGGGCGCCCGTCTCGGTGATGGTCGCCGCCGGGAATCCGGTGGTGGTCACCGTGTAGGTGCCGGGCACCGTGGTGTAGAAGGTGGCCGTGCCGGCACTGGTGATGGCCGGAGCCTCCGCGTTAGTCAGCGTGAAGGCCTGGGTCGCCGATCCGGCGCTGTTGGTGGCCGTGATCACGATGGGATAGCTCCCGCCGCTCAGGGCGGCCAGCCGTCCCGGCCAGGGTGGCCGTCCCGTTGCCGTTGTCGGTCAGGGTGATCCCCGTGGGCAGTGCTCCGCTCTCGGAGATGGCCGCATCCGGTGCACCGGTGGTGTAGACGGTGGTGGTGAACGGTGACCCCACGATGGAGCTGGCCGAGTTGGCGCTGATGATGGTCGGTGCGACGTGCTCGGTCAGGACGAGTGACCCACCGGCGGGGATGCTCGTCCAGTCCGACAGTTCGCCGCCGTAGGCCTGGCCGAAGGCGGCCGTGCCGACCAGCGTGCCGGTCGGTGCCGTGGCCGGCACGCTGACGGCGGAGGTCCCGCTGTTGGTGATGGTCACCGTGCCGTTCTGCTCGGAGGCCTGGACCGTCCCAGCACTCTGGGCCGCGGTCCATGCCTGCTGGAGGGCCAGGGTCGAGGCGTCGGTGGCATCGGTCATCTGGACCAGCGGGGTGTTGGTGTTGGTCCAGGTGTTGTACTGGCCCAGCATGGCGTTGAGCAGGGTCAACAGGGTGTAGCCGTAGTCCGCTCCACCGGCCGTTTGGGTGGCCGGGCCGATCAGGTCGGTCTGGTGGGCGTAGCCGACCCGGGGGTCATTGGCCAGCACGTGGCTGAGCATGATGCGGGACTCCGAGGCCAGCACCGTCGACTCGGTCGCCGGCGTGGTGAGGCACGTAGTGGCCGACGAGGAATCGCAGTGCCCCGTCTCGGACGTGTAGGTAGCGTCACCCAGGTTGGTGCCTGGGGCCACATAGAGCGTGTTGTACTCGTTCAGCTCGTCGGGCCAGTTGGCGGCGTTGTAATAGATGTTGCTGGGGTAGCGGGGTGCGGACAGCGCCGTCGATCCACCCGAGGCCAGTGAGTACTGCGTGGGCTGGCGGGAGGCGTCGGAGGCGAAGGTGGTCACACCGGTGCCGGCCAGGGCCGAGGGCATATTGGGATTCTCGATCCCCGAGTGCTCACCGGTGATCACGACCGATGGGCTGTAGTTCGGCAGCGCGTTGGCGGCGGCAAAGGCCTGGTCCAGTCCGATCTCCTGGTCGATGGAGGAGTCCGGTGTGGCACTGGTGGCCGGGTCCCAACTGTTGGCCGCACTCGAGCAGTCGATGCCCGGGTTGGTGGCCGTCGGGAAGGCATCACTCGATCCCGGAGCTGCCCCCGGGGCGGTCGCCCCGGTGTCGGTGAAGGAGTAGGTGGGCGCCGAGCCGTTCTCGGCCACCTGGCCGACGAGGCCGTAGGTGGTCGTGCCCGGATTCTCCCGGTAGATGTAGTAGCCCCAGAAGCCCGAGCCTCCGGTGTGGTTAGCCTCTTCCTGGGCCAGCGTGGGCCCGGCGGTGCCGTCGGTCCCGGTCCCGTTGGTGGCGTCGGGCCAGTTGAGGGTGACCTTGCCACCGGCCGACACCGTGGCCGTCTTGGGCAGGGACGGCTCGGACTCACCGTAGGCCGTGGCCGCGGTGATCTCGTAGTTGTAGGCACCGGCGGTGAAGGTGCCTCCGCCGGCGTTGGGCGTGACGCTGGTCAGCACCTGGGGCTGCCACTGGATGCAGCCGAGAAACTCGTGGCTCCAGGTGTGGGTGACCCAGTTGAAGGCGGCCTTGTTGGCCAACAGGGCGTTGATGAGTCCCTGGTCGTTGGGATAGCTGGCATCGACGGTCTGGCCCGGGTCGGTGTAGGTGCCCGAGGGGTCGGTGGCCGAGCCGGTGCAGTTGGCACTGGTCTCTGCGGCCACCGTCGGTGCCGTGCAGGCCCCGATGGCGTTGAAGGCCATGTTCAGCTTGATGCCGGTCTGCTGCTCCCAGGCCACGACGTAGGCCACATCCGCGGCCGACATCTGCACATCGGGAGGCGTGTCAGCCGGGTTGTTGGCCACGCCGGCTGGGCAGGTGTAGTCGGGCGGCTCGGTGGCGCCCGGTGTGCACTGGTACTGCGAGCTCCACTCGTTGTCGGCGATGAAGTTGTCATCGATGTCCTGGCCGAAGTAGTTGCGGTACATGCCGAGGTGGGTGTCCTGGGTGACCCAGTTGATGAGTCCCGGGGCGAGCAGCAGCCACTGCAGCTGGGTGGCGTTGTAGGCGAAGGTCAGGGTCAGCTCGGACACACCGGCCTGGGCGTCGGTGCTCGGGTGCTGGTACACGCCGGCCAACACATGGCCGGAGGTGTCCTCGAGCCACGGGGTGAAGGGCGCACCGGTGACCGGGGTGGAGGGGTAGCCGCTGGTACCGATGTCGAAGGGCACGGTGCCCTTGAGGCTGGGCAGCGCCGCGAGTCCGGCCGGCGTGAGCTGGGCGGTGGTGTTGTCCAGCGTGGCCGTCGAGAAGTAGTTGAGCCCGAGGGCGGGGGAGGGATAGGTGTAGCCGTCGAGCTGGCGCACCTGGAACGAGGACTCGTAGGCGGACAGGCTGTCCAGCTGGCCCGGGGCGAAGGCCGACGGGGAATCGGCGACCACCACGGCATTGAAGTTGCCGATCGACCCGTTGGTCAGTGCCGGGAGGGTGACGGTCTCGGAGCCGTAGGAGCCCGACGCCGTGACCGAGGTGAAGGCCACGCCCTCACTGGTCAGTGCCGACTGCCATGCGGCGGTGGTGGGGTCCGTCGTGCCGCTGCCGATCAGGAGGATCTTCAGATCGAGTTGTGGAGGAGCGATGGTGGCTCCGGCCGGCCGTGCCGTCATCGACAGCGATGTGGCGATGACCAAGGCGACCAGCCCGCAGGCGGTTGCCATCTTGAACGCGGAACGTTGAAAACGGTTCATTGGAATTGCTCTCCCCTGCATGGCTCCTGCCCAGTGCGCGCCACGCATTGGGCACAGTAAGCCCGAAGGCTGCGCCTGCCTACCCTGCACTGTTCCCCGGTCACCCTGTACTTTGGCGACCCCACCCCGGGTCGAACCCCGGTAGTTGCCCGACCGCCGCCGCGCGTCGACGGTTGCGCCGATTCGGCGACGCCTCACGCCGCGACGAGAGAGTGGATGGGCCCGAGTGAGGCCGGCCGTGGGGTCCGACCACGGTGCCAAGCGGCCCCAGCCTCGGCGCGCTCGACGGTGCCCGACTACTCCAAGGGTGTCGTGGCTCTGTCGCCAGGGTCGGCCACCTTGTCGCTCGGGTCGCGGGGTCGCAGCGTGCCGTCGAACCGGGTGGAGCAGGCGGAAAGACCGGGGTGTTCAGAAGGGATCCCGCTCTTTACTGTTCGTACTCAACGATGCAACGCAACCGACCCCCACTCCGATCGACCGGCATCCGACTGGTCTCACCCCAACGCTCCGGCGCGGTGGCGTGATGGACGTCGCGCTCCTCGCCGAGGGCACCTACCCCTACCATCCGGGTGGGGTGAGCGTCTGGTGCGACCAGCTGGTCCGCGGCCTCGCACCCCACCGGTTCAGCATCCACGCCATCACGGCCGGCGATGTGAACGAGCCCACGTGGGACCTGCCAGACAACGTCGACAGCGTCCGCGCCATCCCGTTGTGGGGTGCGTCCCCGGTGCCCAAGCGGTCCGTGCGCAACTCCACCGAACTGCGGTCGGCCTTCCAACAGCTGGCCTCCTCGCTGGTCCGCGACGACGGCGAGCCGCTGTTCCTCGATGCGCTGCACCAGCTGTTCGTGTTGGCCCGCCAGACCCCCCTGGCCGGCGCTCTCCACTCCAAGGAGTCGCTCGGTGTGCTGTTGTGCGCCATGGTCCAGGCCAGCCAGTCCGACCGGGCCTCCGGCACGGGACCGATCCCGGTGTCGGTCCACGACGCCACCGTGGCCCTGGGGCTCATCGAGCACCAGCTGCGACCGCTGTTCGTCCGCCCCCCGGAGGCCGATCTGTGCCACGCCACGGCCAACGGCCTGTCGGTCCTGCTGGCGCTCAGCGCGCACTGGGCCCACCAGACCCCACTGGTCATCAGCGAACACGGCATCTACCTCCGGGAGCGGTACCTGGCCTACGGCGCCAACCTCTACTCCCACCCGGTGCGCTCAATCATGCTCCGCTTCTACCAGCGGCTCACCTGGGCGGGCTATCAGATCGCCGGCTGTGTGGCACCGGGCAGCGAGTACAACCGCCAGTGGCTCGAGGCCAACGGGGCCGCCCCCGAGCGGATCCACCCCGTCTACAACGGCGTGGACGCCGAGAGCTTCGTCGCCAGCCCCTCCGAGCCGGACATCCCGACCCTGGTCTTCCTGGGCCGGATCGACCCGTTGAAGGACATCGAGACCCTGATCCGATCGTTCGCCAAGGTGCGTGAGGTCATGCCGAAGGCCCGCCTGCGCATCTTCGGGGGCGCATCGGCGGAGAACGAGGAGTACCTCAACCGCTGTGTGGCGCTGCGCGACGGGCTCGACCTGGCCGGGGCTGCCACCTTCGAGGGCCGGGTCGACTCGGTCATGGACGCCTATCACGCCGGCCACGTGGTGCTGTTGACGAGCATCTCGGAGGGTTTCCCCTACACGCTGATCGAGGCCATGGCCTCGGGCATGCCCACTGTCGCCACCGACGTCGGCGGGGTTCGGGAGGCCACCGGCGACGCCGGTCTGATCGTTCCGCCCCAGAATCCCGAAGCGCTGGCCCAGGCCTGTCTGCGCCTGTTGTCCGACGCCAAGCTGCGCCAGTCCATGGGGCACGCCGCCCGGGCCCGCATCCTGTCGATGTTCACGCTCGAGCAGAGCCTGGCCGTGTTCAGCGATCTCTATCGCGAGGCGACCGGGCGCATGGCCAGTGCCCAGGTCCTGAGGAACGACCAGGAGCGGGCCCAGGGCGTCGCCGGCCACGGCCAGTCCGGGGCGGACGCCGCAGATGACGACGAGCGCCGCGTCCCGGTGCTCACGCCGGTGGGGGCGTCATGACGACCTCGCCACCGGTGGAGACCCCCGAACTGCCGCCGACCGACGGCGCAGCCGACGACGCCCCCTCGGCGCGGATCATGGCGTGGGTGCAGAGCGATCCGCAGCTGGCCGGGCAGTGCGCGGCCGCCGTCGACGTGCTCGAGGTGGCCGCCCGGTTGGAGACCCACGGCGTGAGCAGCCGGGTCGCTGTCGACACCTTCGGGTACCCCGACGTGTTCGCCGCGGCCGAGGCGGTCTACGCCGAACTGCCGTTTGCCGTCACTGAGCCCCCGGCGCCGGACGTGCCACCCATGGGGGCGCCCATGGACCTGCTGCGGGGCGCCCTGTATGCCCTGCCGGCCCTGTTCCTCCCGGTCGTGGTGGTCGGGTTCGACCTGCACCCGGCCTGGTGGGTACTCCCCATCGGGCTGACCGTGGCCTGGGGCATCGGCCAGGCCTTCGCCACCTGCGCCTGGGCCCTGCTGGCCCGCAAGGACCAGCGCAGTGACGCCTTCATGGCCTGTGCGTCCATCGTGGTCAGTGCCGCCCTGTGCCTCGGGGCCTCCGCTGTGGCGTGGTGGGCGCTGGGTGGCAACACCGCCAGCGCGCTCCTGGCCGTGGGCATCGCCGTCTACCTAGCGGCCAGCGGGATCCTGTTGTTCCAGGAGGCCGAACGGGTCCTGGCCGTGTGCATGGTGCCGGCCGCCGTCGGCTCGTTCTTCTCCCTCGGGCTGCTCCCGGTGAGCGTGTCTCACCGCACCGCGGCGTGGTGCGTCACCTCCACGGTGGCGCTGTCTGTGGTGGCGGCCAACCGCTACCTCTTCTCCGCCCGCTGGCGACGCCCGGTGCTCGGCCGGACCGACCGGATCCGGGCCGCCAAGTTCCTCGCCTACGGCACCGGCAGCGGCCTGTTGCTGTCGGCGTTCATCGCCTTCTCCGGTGATCTGGACGGGACCGGGCGGGCTCTCATCATCGCCGGCTGGCCGTTGCTGTTGACCCTTGGCCTGATGGAGTGGCAGCTCCGCTCGTTCCGGAGCCGGGCCTCCACCGCGCTGGTGAGCAGCGTCACACTCGGCCGGTTCGCCCACCGGGTCCGCTCCGCCTTCCTGCGGTCGGTCGGACTGTACGTCCTGGCGCTGGGCCTCCTCTCGGCGGTGGGCATCGCCGTCGGCTCCAGCCGCCATGCCGCCTACGTCCCACTCCTCATCGGGACCGTGGGGGCCCTCGGCGTGTGCTTCTTCTTGGCCCTCCTGCTGGCGTCCGCAGGCCGGATCAACCTGGTACTGGCGTGCTGGGCGGCGACCTTCGGGTTGCTGGCCGTCGAGCTCGTCGCCATCGGGGTGCTGCGTGGCCACGTCACCCCACTGGCCGGCCTGGTCGCCCTGCTGGCGGCCACCGCGTCGTCGATCGTGCTGTTGTCCGTGGTGTCCTCGCGGGCCCTCATCTCGCCGTTGAGCTACTAGTCCCACCAAGAGAAAGCGAACCAACCAATGTCCATGACCGTAGCGATCACCGGAGCCGACGGATTCATCGGTTCCCACCTGACCGAGACCCTGGTGGGATCGGGCTACCGCGTCCGCGCGATGGTGCAGTACAACTCGTTTGGCTCGTGGGGCTGGCTGGACACCCTCGATGCCGAGACGATGGCGAACATCGAGGTGGTCCCGGGCGACGTCCGTGACCGCGACTCGGTCACCGCCCTCATGACCGGGGCGGACATGGTGTGCCATCTGGCGGCCCTGATCGCCATCCCGTACTCGTACCAGGCGCCGTGGTCGTATCTGGAGACCAACGCCGGCGGGACGCTCAACGTCTTGGAGGCGGGCCGGAAGCTCGGGACCTCCCGGATCGTCTGCACCTCGACCAGTGAGGTCTACGGGAGCGCGCTGATGGTGCCGATCTCCGAGGACCATCCGCTCCAGGCCCAGTCGCCCTACTCGGCGTCGAAGATCGCCGCCGACAAGCTGGCCGAGAGCTACCACCTGAGCTTCGAGCTGCCGGTCATCACGCTGCGGCCGTTCAACACCTACGGGCCCCGTCAGTCCGCCCGGGCCGTCATCCCGACGGTGATCTCCCAGTTGGCGGCGGGCAAACGGGAGATCGAGCTCGGCTCGCTGACCCCGACCCGGGACTTCAACTTCGTCCTGGACACCGCCGCAGCCTTCCAGTCCATGCTCGAGGCGCCGATCGACGAGGTCGTCGGTGGGACCTTCAACGCCGGGTCCGGCGTGGAGATCTCGGTGGCCGACACCGTGTCGCTCATCGCCGAGCTCATGGGCACCGAGGTGGAGATCAAGGTCGACGACCAACGGCTCCGCCCTGAGCGCTCCGAGGTGACCCGCCTGGTGTCCGACAGCGCGGCCATCCAACGGGCCGCCTCGTGGAAGCCGGCCCACACCCTGGCCGAGGGACTGGCCGCCACCATCGAGTGGTTCTCCAATCCCGACAACCTCAGCCGCTACAAGACCGACCAGTACAACGTCTGACCGCACCACCGACGGACCGAACACCGCCTGCCCGTGGACCGATCGACCGCACCGGTCCCGGGCAGACATCGAACAGAGGGGCAACGACATGACCGATCTCATCAACATCGAGCGACAGAGCGCCACGGAGAACGACACCCGGCACGTGGTGATCCTGGCCGGAGGCAAGGGGGTCCGCCTGCGGCCCTACACCACCGTCATCCCGAAGCCCCTCGTGCCGATCGGCGAGCAGTACTCGATCCTGGAGATCGTGCTGCGCCAGCTGGCCTCCAAGGGCTTCCGGCACGCCACCCTGGCCATCGGCCACCTGGGCCAGCTGATCCGGGCCTATGTCGGTGACGGCTCCCAGTGGGGCATCGAGGTTGACTACGTCCACGAGGAGTCACCGCTCGGCACCATCGGGCCGGCCCTCATGGTCCTCGACCGCCTGCCGGAGAACTTCCTCCTTATGAACGGGGACATCCTCACCGACCTCGACTACGGCGACCTGATGGACAATCACGCCGCCACCGGCGCGCCGCTCACCGTGGCCACCTACAACCGGGTGCACCAGGTCGACTTCGGCGTGCTCGACGTCGTGGACCGCAAGGTGACCAACTTCACCGAAAAGCCCCCGATGTCCTACGCGGTCAGCATGGGCATCTACGGCGTGAGCAAGCGGCACCTGGAGCGCTACACCCCGGGTCTCCCCTACGGGTTCGACGAGCTGATGCTCGACCTCATCGAGCGGGGGACGCTGCCGTCCAGCTACCAGTTCGACGGGTTCTGGCTCGACATCGGGAGGCCCGACGACTACGACCAGGCCAATCGGGAGTTCGACGTGCTCGGTCCACGGTTGCTCCCGGGGCTCCGGTGACCAGGTACCTGCTCCTGGGTGCCAACGGGTTCATCGGCAGTCAGGTCCGGGAGGCCATCGAGCGGTCGGGCGATTCGTCGTACCTGGTGGCCGTGAGCGGCCACGCGCCCGGCGGCCGGTGCCGCCGACCTGCCACTGGCAGCGCATGGACCTGGTCCGGGCCTCGGTGGCCGATGTCGCCGCCCTCCTCGACTTCTCCAAGCCGGACGCCGTCATCAACTGTGCGGGCGCCACCTCGGGCTCGCCCCAGCTCTTGGAGGCGGTGAACACCACCGTCGTCGACAAGCTGGTCAAGGCGCTGGCCCTGGGCGATCCCGTCCCGCTCGTGCACCTGGGCTCGGCCGCCGAGTACGGCACCCAGCCCGAGGGCATCGCCATCAAGGAGAGTGCCACGGCCCGGCCGGTCGGTGACTACGGACGGACCAAACTGGCCGCCACCGACCTGGTGACCGAGATGGTCGACCGCGGGGCCATCCGGGCCACCGTCCTCCGGGTGTTCAATCCGGTGGGGCCGTGGGCACCGGCCAACTCACTCGCCGGCACCGCCGTCCGGGAGATCCGACGCGCCCTGCTCACCGGCCAGAGTTTCGTAACCCTCGGCTCGCTGTGCTCATGCCGTGACTTCCTGGCCACCCAGGATGTCGCCACCGCAGCGCTCCGGGCCGTCAGCGCCGTGGATGCCCAGCCCGTCTTGAACGTCGGGCGCGGGGTGGCCATGTCGTGCCGCTCCATGGTGGAGCTGATCGCCGCCGCCGCCGGTTTCGAGGGCGACGTCTTCGAGGCCGAGGGTGGCTCCCGTCGGTCGGCCCCGGTGCTGTGGCAACGGGCCGACATCACGCTTCTCCGGAAACAACTCCATTGGGTGCCAACCACCCCTATCGCCGAGGCCGCATCGGACCTCTGGCAGTCAGGAAGCTGAGACCATGTGCGGAATCATCGGTGTGACCGGCGTCGACGACGCCCTGCCCCTCCTCCTCGAAGGCCTCGGCCGACTGGAGTACCGGGGCTATGACTCGGCCGGCGTGGTCCTGGTGGCCGACGACGGACTGTGGCGATCCCGTGCCGCCGAGGGGACTCACTCGGTGAGCGACCTCCACTGGTTGGGGAAACAGGCGCCGCCCCTGTGCGGGAGCGGCGTGGGCCACACCCGCTGGGCCACCCACGGCCAGCCGACGATGGAGAACGCCCACCCCCACGTCGACTGCAGCGGCCGGTTGGCCATCGTGCACAACGGGATCATCGAGAACCACGCCGAGCTGGCGGCGGAACTGGTTGCCGCGGGGCACGTGATGGTCTCCCAGACCGACTCCGAGGTCCTGGCCCACCTGATCGAGTCGATCATGGCGTCGGGCGTGACACTGGCCATCGCCCTCCGGGGTGCCTTGACCCGGGTCCGGGGATCGTTTGCCGTCGCCGCGGTGCACGCCGACGAGCCGGACCTGGTCGTGGCGGCACGGCGGGTGTCTCCCCTCATCGTCGGCGTGGGTGACGGCACCTCCTTTCTGGCCTCGGACATCCCGGCCCTGCTCGGGTCCACCCGCCAGCTGTTCGCCCTGGAGGACGACCAGCTGGCCGAGCTCCGACCCGGGACGGTGGAGATCACCACCCTGGACGGCGCACCGGCCGAGGCCACGGCCCTGCACATCGACTGGGACGTGGCGGCCTCGGGCCAGGACGGCTACGACGACTTCATGACCAAGGAGATCCACGAACAGCCTGACGCCGTGGCCGACACCCTGCTCGGCCGTCGCCAGATCGACGGGACGCTGCTGCTCGACGAGGCCTCCGGACTCAGCCTGGCCGAACTGGCCGCCGTCGAACGAGTCTGCATCGTGGCCTGTGGGAGCAGTTACCACGCCGCACTGGTGGCCAAGTACGCCATGGAGCGGTGGGCACGGCTCCCCACCCAGGTGGATATCGCCAGCGAGTTCCGCTACCGCGACCCCATCCTCGACGCCCACACCCTCACCATCGGGGTGAGCCAGTCCGGGGAGACAGTCGACACCCTCCAGGGCCTGCGTGAGGCACGCGCCCAGGGCTCCAAGGTCCTAGTGGTCTCCAACGTGGTCGATTCGTCCATGGCCCGGGAGGCCGACGGCGTGCTCTACACCCGGGCCGGTCCCGAGGTGGGCGTGGCCGCCACCAAGACCCATCTGACCCAGATCGTGGCACTCCAGCTGTTGGCCCTGGTCTTGGCCCAGGCCCGCCAGACCATGGCCCCACTGGCCATCGCGTCGCTGATGGACCAGATGCTCGAGCTCCCCGACCAGCTCCAGGTGGTGCTGGAGCGGACCAAGGACGTGGCGGCGGTGGCCCAGGAGCTGATCGAGGCCCGTGACTTCTTCTACCTCGGCCGCCACGTCGGTCATCCCGTGGCCTTAGAAGGTGCCCTCAAGCTGAAGGAGATCTCCTATCTCCGGGCCGAGGGGTATCCGGGCGGCGAGTTGAAGCACGGTCCCATCGCCCTCATCGAACCGGGCACGGTCGTGGTGGCGGTGGCCACCCGGAATGACCTGTGGGAGAAGATGTGCTCGAACATCCAAGAGGTGAAGAGCCGGGGGGCGACCATCGTGCTGGTCGGGAACGACGGCGACGAGGAGACGGCGCAACTGGCCGACCACATGCTGTGGGTGCCGTCGGTGGAGCCGATGCTGTCACCGGTGATCGACGCCCTCCCGCTCCAGTTCCTGGCCTACTGGCTGGCCCAGGCCCATGGCCATGACGTCGATCGGCCCCGCAATCTGGCCAAGACCGTCACGGTGGAGTGAGGTCTGGGGACAAGGGTCCACCGATGCCTGCGCACTGAGGACGGATGGCGTGAGGACGATGCTGCCCGTGGTGGCGGTCCGGAGGCGGGCCCGAGCCGGCGGCGCCGTTCACCGGCGCTCAGGGTGCGACACTGCCCGACGGTGTGCCACAGACGCCGTCCCCGGGCAGGACATGACGTGGACCGACCGGGTTGGCGCGTCACCTGGCGGACGGCGCACCGCCATGGGAGGTCGATCGGTGGGTCAGCGGCAGGGGAGGCGGCCGCCGTTGAGGTTGACGTTCATCTCCATGGCGTCCTGGTTGGCCGCGTTGGCCGCCGGACAGAACTGACCGGCCGCCAGGTCGTACTCCACTTCGAGCACGGCCTTGCCCGCCACCGCGAACGGTGTGAAGGATCCACAGGTGTTGTATTGGTGGCACTGCTCGTCGAGCGCGAAGTCGGCGGTCGGCTCCATGGCGGCAGCAAAGGACGCATCGTCGCCGTTCTTGAGCCCCCACCCCAGGCCCAGTGAGTGGGCGTAGCCGGCCAGCGTGGTGTCGAAGGCCACGTTCTGGCTCTGGGTGATGGCAAAGCCCGTCGAGTCCGTGTAGCTGTCGTCGATGTCCGGTTCGACGGCGTCGAACCCCTTGGACGCGCACATCGAGATCCGGGATTCGATCACCTTGACCACGGCGGGGTCGTTGATGTTGAGATAGCGCTCGGACTGGTAGCCGGGCATCGTCGAGCCGAGGTCCGCCGCTGGGAAGCTGGCGTAGTCGGGCCGGTAGTTCTCCGCCGCTCCGACTTCGATGTAGCAGATGGCATGGTCGCCGGCGGCGTGCAGCGCGCTCACCGTGGCGGCCGTGTTGTCGAACCCGTCGATGTCGTACACCGTGGGATCGGGCGCCGGCGTGGCCACGTACGTAGTCACGCCGGTTCCCATGTCACTGGCACTGTTGAGGTCCAAGGGGTGGTCGAGCTCCCACTGCCACGAGACGACGGTCGGGGGTCGCCACCACGTGCCCGCACCCGGCCGGGTCGTGGTGGTGGTTGTGGGGTCCGATGTCGTGGTCGTCGAGGACGGGGGCGGGACCGTCGGGGTGGGGTCGGTGGTCGACGTGGGGCCCGACGTCGTGGACGTGGTCGACGTGGGGTCCGACCTCGTCGTCGACTCCCCGGGGCGACACCGACGGTCGAGGGCGCAATGGCGGGAGCGATGCTGCTGGTCGTGTCCGGGATGACGGGGGCTGAAGGCGGTGGCTTCCAGGGTCCCTGATGCCCAGACGGCACAACCGGTCACGACGATCACCGCCACGGCGACAGCGATAGATGTCCGACGACGATTCACGAGTGCCCCTCCGGTGTCAACCAGCGCGTCGGTACGGGGATTCTGCTGCACGGGGGCCCCGACCCGGCGGTGAACTGCGTTCCTATCAGGCTAACCCAGGCCTGCCGTCGTTCCCATCTCGGAGCCCAGAGTGGTGGGGAATGGGGTCGGTGCGTGCTGGCCGGAACGCGCAACGTGGTGGCTGGGGTGATGACGGCGGATCTGACCTGTCAGAGCGAGGATGCGTCGAGCAGGTCGTCGGTGCTCTCGTCGTCGTCACCGAGCACCAGGGCCAGGCTTCGGCGTGAGTCGACGCCGAGCTTCCGGTAGGTCTTGGCCAGGTGTCCCTCCACCGTCTTGACGGTGACATAGAGATCGGCGGCGATGCCCTGGTTGGTCTTGCCCGCCGCAGCCAGGCGCGCCACGCGCCGCTCAGACGGTGTGAGGGAGTCGGGCCCGACGGTGCCGAGCCGGCGTGGCCGGGCACCGGCGGCACGGAGTTGGACTCCGGCCGACTCCACCAGCTGGTGGGCGCCGCACAGGGAGGCCAGGTTGGCCCCCCGGCGGAGGACGCCCCGTGCCTCTTCCTTCTTGGACCGTTCGACCAACACCATGCCCAACTCGACCAGGGCGTAGGACGCCTCGAGCCGGGCCAGCGACGGCTCCAGCAGCTCGACGGCCTCGGTGAGGAGGACCGTCCGCTCGACGAGGTCGGGCGTGGATGCCGCTGCGGCCCGCAGGCCGATCCCAAGCGACCGGGTCGCACCGAACGCCCGAGCCAGCCGGAGGTGCTCGCCGGACAGCCGGGCGGCGTCATCCCAGGCCCCGAGCGTCGACAGCACCATGGCCGCGTCGGCCCGCCAGGAGTTGAGGGCGGGGTTGACCAGCCCGGACCCGATGGCCTCCTCGCCTGCGGCGAGGTACTGCTCCAGTGCCTCCCGGTGGTGACCCTGGGCGACCAGCAGGCGGCCCCGTTCGACCCGGAGGATGGGCTCGAGGGTGGGATCGTCGATCTCTCCAGGCTGCGTCTCGTCCAACAGCCGGGCGGCGTCCTCGATCCGGCCCTGCCGCAGCAACGCGTCGATGAGGCCGAGGCTCGGCCGGCTGTGCTGTTCGCCGCCGAGCTGGTGGCCGAGCTTGCGCCCGCGACGGAAGGCCTCCTCAGCCGAGGTGAGCGAGCCCTGCCACAGGAGTGACGTCCCGAGCAGCATGGAGGCGTGCAGCTCGGTGGACGCATCGCCGCGCTCGGCGGCGTCCCGTGTGACGCCCCGGAGGTGGTGGTCGACCCGATCGAACTGGTCGGAGTACAACAGGGCGAGGACGCCCATGGTCTGGGTCTCGGCCGTGGTCGGATCGGAGCTGGCCAGGAGGGACGCATCGATGACCGGCTCCAGCTGGGCCACCAGCGCGTCCGCCGTCATCGACTTGGCACCCATCGACTCCTGGATGGCGACGAACGTGCGGGCCAGCCGGGCCCGCTCGGACTCCGTGCTCCCCGGGGTGGGGTCACCGTCCCGGGCCAGGAGGGACCGGAGTCGGTCGAGGCTCTGGGCCCGGGCCGAAGGGAGGCGCGAGGCCATGGCCACCGCCAGTTCGAACTCGATGGCGAGGTCGAGTCCCACCCCGTCCAGCCGATCGGACAGGTTCCGGACCGCCTCGACGGCCTCTTGGCGGAGGCCGGGTGACCCCGACAGCGAGCAGAGGATCCCGACCGCTACTTCGACCAGCGCGGTGTCGTCATCCACGCCCAGTTGGATGGCCCGTTGGAAGTGAGAGAGGGCCGTCGACCTTCCCTGGGCCGTCTCGACCGAGGCCAGGTCCAGGTAGAGGCTGCCCCCGCGGCCGGCCGGCGGACACTCGGCCAGGGCGCGGTTGAAGCACCGGACGGCCAACGGCCGGTCTCCCGAGGCCAACGCCGCCCGACCCATGGCCTGGAGGCGGTCGGCGGTCTCGGCGTCGCCCACCGGATCGGTGGCCAATAGGTGCTCGGTGACCGTCCCCTGGGCGGCCCCGTGCTCGTCCAGTAGCTCCGCTGCCCGGGCGTGCAGCTGCGACCGCCGCGCCGTCGGGATGTCGTAGTAGACGGCCCAGCGGATCAGGGGCGAACGGAAGGCGAAGGGCCGTCCCGGCTGGAGCAGCTCCCGGTGGCTGGCCGAGTCGGCAGCCCGCTCGGCCGCCAGGGCGTCGATCTTGGCCAGTCGTCGGGCCACCGTCGGCTCGGTGCCGTCGCCCAACACGGCGCACGCCTGGAGGAGGTCGGCCGCGGCCACCGGCAGCTGGGCCAGCCGGCCGAGGACGATCTGGGTGATCTTCGGGGCCGGGACCCGCTCCACCCTGGTGGCCATGTCGGCTGTCGGGCGGACCTGCCAGCGCTCGAGGCATGGCAGCAGTGTCTTGAGGAACAGCGGTGTGCCGCCGGTGGCCCGTCGGCACGCCGCCACGAACGCCGGGTCCGGGACCTCATCGAAGTAGCCGGCCACCATGGCCGCCACACTGACCTCGTCGAGTGGCTCCAGAATGAACTGGCGGGTCTCGGAGTCGCTGAGGAGCGAGTCGACCGGTCGGAGCCCGATACCGGGGTGGAGCGGTTGGGCGGACACGAGGAGCCAGATCTGCTGATCGTCGAGCCGGCGCACCACGTACTCCAGGACAGCCAGGGTCTCCCGGTCGGCGAGGTCGGCATCGTCGACGGTCAACAGGACCGGACCCAGTCCCCGCAGGGCCAGGACCAACGAGTGGAAGAGTGGGCTGATCGTGCCGGGCTCCGGTCGCGTGCCGGCGACCAACAGTGACCGGAGGGCCTCGGCCTGCTCGGACACCGTGGGGGCGTTGGCGCCCAGGGCCGCCGCCGCCTCGACGAACTTGCCGAGTACGGCGAACGGGATCTGCTTTTCGACCTCGCCACCCCGTCCCCGCAGCACCAGGCACTCGGCCCGGCTGGCGATGTCGCCGGCGGCATTGAGCAGCGCGGTCCGCCCCGAGCCCCAGGTGCCCTCGATGGCGATGCACCGACTGGGAACCCGCAGCGTCCTAGAGAAAATGGCCTCGAACTCGGCCAACAGAGGACCACGCTCGAACAGCCGTGGCCCGGATGCCTGTCGTGACCGGCGGTCGGTGGCCGGAGGGGTCAGATCCGAGATGGCCACGGTCAGCCCACACTCTCGATCATGGTCGGACGCCCTGTCCGCCGGGCGTCGCCGTTGCCGGAGTGTGCCCTGCCTCGCTGTACCCCTGTCGCATGTTGCATTGGAAGCAGCCCTGCCCGCTGGATCGTTTGCTGGAGCGAACGCGCTCGCTCCGTGGCCTTCAGGACACGGAGAGCGTTCGAATTGCATGGTAAGGCATGGCGCGCGAGTTACGCAATGGGCTCGAACAGGCCCGCTGGACAGGGGGGTTGGGTGCATCGGACGCTGCTTGTCGACCGCTACTACAAGTGGTAGTAATGGCCTCGGAAATCCTGGAGCACCAGCGGTTCCGAAGATCGTGCAGCAGCGATGGTCGGGTGACGAGTGATGGGTTGGCGAGGTATGAGCACCATGGAGCTCGACGACGGCATCGCCCTGGATCGGGCCGCTACCCCCGCCGTCGTGGACCGGCCGCCGATCGATCGGCAGCGGACCTACCAGCTGGTCCTGGCGACGCTGTGGCTGCTCGACGCCGTGCTCCAGCTCCAGCCGTTCCTCTTCTCCCGTGGGCCGAACGGATTCAGCGGGATGCTCACTGGGGTGGCGGCGGGCAATCCCGGCTGGATCGCCCACTCCATCGCTTGGAACGGCTCGGTCGTCTACCACCATCCGATCCTGACCAACACGGCCTTCGCCGGGATCCAGTTCGTGATCGCCTTCGGCATCGTGTGGCAGCGGACGTGCAAGGCGGCGTTGGCGCTGTCGATCGCCTGGGCTGTCGGGGTCTGGTGGTTCGGCGAGGGGTTGGGGGCGGTGTTCTCCGGTGGGGCCACGCCGTTGGCGGGCGGCCCAGGGGGTGTCCTCTTCTATGGACTGGTGGCGGTGCTCTTGTGGCCCAGTCATGGCTCCGACCGGCCCTTCGTCGCCGCCCGCACCGTCGGGTTGGGGGCGGCCAAGGCGATCTGGTCTGCGGTGTGGGTCCTGCTCGCCGTGTTGGCGGTGGTCGGATCGGGCCGTTCGCCCCAGGCGCTGCACTGGGTGGTGGCCGACCTCGACAACGGTCAGCCGGGATGGCTGGCCCACCTCGACCGGTCGAGTGAGTCGTTGTTCCTCCACCACGGGACGGCCGTGGCGATCCTGCTGGCTGCCGTCTGCCTGTTCATCGCCGTGGGGGTCTATCTGCCCACTCCGGTGACCCAGGCCACCGTGGTGCTGGCCGTGGCCGTGTTCGCCGTCATCTGGGTGGCCGCCCAGAACCTCGGCGGGGTCCTGGCCGGTGGCGCCACCGACCCCAACTCGGGCCCCCTGGTGATCCTGCTGGCTCTGCTCTACTGGCCGCTCGGCACCACGCAGACGTCCACCGTCCGCATCCCCGGCCGAGCGGTCACCACCGGGGAGGGCGACCGGCGGTGACCGCCAACCCGGCGTGGCTCTATTACCTGTTTGGTTCGATGATGCTGGCTGTGGCGGCCTACAGCGTCGTGCTCCTCGCCGCCACGGTCGGGACCCGGCGTCCGGCGGGCTGGGACGTGGCGGTGGCCCACGTCTTCATGGGGGTGGCCATGGCCGGCATGTTCGTTACGGCCTGGGCGTTCGGGCCGAGCGGGCTCTGGGAGCTCGTCTTCGCCGCCCTGATGGTGTGGTTCCTGGCCCGGAGCGTCCAGTCGGTGCAGCGGTTCGGCCTGCACCTTCCCCACTTCGTCATTCACGCCGCCATGAGCCTGGCCATGCTCCTCATGTACTCATTCCCGGTCGTCGCCCGCCATGGATCCTCGATGGCGATGGGCGGGACCTCGTCGGGGGCGCGCCTCGATCCGGGCCTCGCCCTGGTGCTGGCGTTCTCCTTCTTCGCATCGGCCGTCTTCACCCTGGCGTCCCCGACCAAGGGGGCCTCCCACCACGGGCGCCACGCTCCGGCCTATGTCTCCGAGGACGGCACGGGTGGCGGTGCCACGCCGGCCGGCGTGGTCGAGATGCTGGTGGCCATGCCCCGGCTGGAGGACGCCAGCCACGTGGTCATGTGCGTCGGCATGGGGTTCCTGCTGATCCTGATGATCTGACCCCGGCGGGGAGTGCCGGGAGGGGCGGTCAACCCAGCCGGTCGAGTGACCGGCGTAGGACGGCGGCCTCGTCCGGGGACAGGATCTCGACGAAGCGGACCAGGGCCGAGTCCGGGTCGTGGCCGGCGGCCAGGGCCTCGTGCATCAGGACGGCCGTGTGGGCGCCCTGGCTGCCGACGGCGGCGAACCGAATGGTGCGTCCGTCGACTCTCCGGCGGACCAACCCCTTGTGGACCAGGCGGTCGAGCACGGTGGCAACCGTCGTGTAGGCGTTCGCCCCCAGGGTGTCGGCCACCTCGCGCCCGGTCCGCTCGCCACCGGACGCCGCCCAGAGGATGTCCATCACCCGTCGCTCGAGATCACCCAACCTGGCTGCGCCGCAGGCACAGGTCTCACAGGTGCAGGGATCGCACGAGCACATCGGATTGTCGCAGGTCGTGGACTCACTCATCGGCTGGCTCCCACGATCCACCCTACCGGTGGGCCTTGGCCTCGCACCCGGCACATTGGCCCAGGATGGCGAAGTGCTTCGGGTCGATGGCGAAGCCCAGCCGGGTCCGCGCCGCCCGTGCCAGGCCCCGGAACAGCTCGTCGGGCGCCTCGATCATCGTCCCGCAGTCGGCGCAGATGAAGTGGGCGTGGGCGTGGGACGCCAGCAGGTAGCTCGACGGCCCGTGGCCCAGATGGGAGTGGGAGATCACGCCCAGATGCTCCAGATCCTCGAGATTCCGGTACACCGTCGAGATGTGCACGTCAGGGGCCCGCTTCTGCACGGCCTCGGTGAGGGCCTCCGCACTCAGGTGGCCGTCGGCCTCGAAGAGGACTTCGAGGAGGATCCGGCGCGACGAGGTGACGCGGCCGCCCTGGGAGCGGAGGTGGGCGAGGACGGCCTCCACCGAGGAGAAATCTGCCTGCCCGACCGGGTCGAGCGCCTTGCTCATGCCCTCCAGGTTACCGACTTACCCAGTCGCACGGGACTCCTTATTGCATGCTCATCGTATTTGCGTTACCTTACCGACTGTGCCTGCGCCCGGGGAGCCTGAGTGACCGACACCGCGATCGGGGCGCTCTATCCGTCCCGGCTGGCGAGACTGCAGAACGGTCTGACCCCCAAGGAGTGGTGGCGGGTCGGTGGCATGGCGCTGGCCATCATCGCCCTGAACGTCGTGGGATGGGGCCTCCTGGCTGCGGCCAACGGCCATCACTACCACGTCTCCAAGACCAGCCTGTTCGGCTTCGGCACGGGGATCCTCGCCTACACGCTGGGCATGCGCCACGCCTTCGACGCCGACCACATCGCCGCCATCGACAACACGACGCGGAAGCTGGTCAACGACGGCAAACGGCCGCTCGGTGTCGGGTTCTTCTTCTCGCTGGGCCATTCGACCATCGTGTTCCTGCTGGCCGTGTTCCTGAATTTCGGCATCAAGGCGCTCGATTCCCAGGTGAGCAACGGCGGCTCTGGCCTCCATGAGGCGACCAACGTCATCGGCACCTCGGTGTCGGGAGGCTTCCTCTACCTCATCGCCGCCCTGAACCTGATCGTGCTGATCGGCATCGTCAAGGTCTACACGGAGATGAAGGCCGGCAGATTCGACAACGAGGAGCTCGAGCGCCAGCTCAACAACCGCGGCTTCATCAACCGCTTCTTCGGCGGCTACGCCAAGCGGATCGACAAGGAGTGGAAGATGTACCCGGTCGGGGTCCTCTTCGGTCTGGGCTTCGACACCGCCACCGAGGTGGCCCTCCTGGTGCTGGCCGGAACCGCCGTGGGTAGCGGCCTGCCCTTCTACGCCATCTTGTCGCTGCCCATCCTGTTCGCGGCCGGGATGAGCCTGTTCGACACCATCGACGGATGCTTCATGAACTTCGCCTACGACTGGGCGTTCGCCAATCCGCTGCGCAAGGTGTTCTACAACCTCACCATCACCGGGCTGTCGGTGTTCGTGGCCTTCTTCATCGGGACCATCGAGATCGTCGGGCTCGTCGGGTCCGAGCTGCACGTCAACGACCCGTTCTTCAACTTCTTCGGGAACTTCAACATCAACACCGCTGGATTCGTGATCGTGGGGGCGTTCATCGCCACCTGGGTCGCGGCGTTGGCCTACTGGCACCTCGGAAACGTCGAGGAGAAGTGGGACGCCAAGATGATCGCCCACGAACCCGCCGAGGCGCCCGCCCCTCGGTGAGCATCCCCCGCCGGGGCCGCTGCCCGGAGGGCTCCGGACCAGGCGATGGGCCTGGACCGGAGCCGATCTCCGCTGGCGGAGGGAGTGGGATTCGAACCCACGGTGCCTTGCGACACAACGGTTTTCGAGACCGTCCGATTCGTCCGCTCTCGCATCCCTCCAGCTGCACGCTCACCCTGCCCTTTCCCCCGGCATCGGACCGTGACGCGGCCGTCGAGCCGTCGGGAGTGGAGGCGAGCGAACGAAGGACCAATGCTACAGGTGCCGAGCCTCCCGGTTCGACCCCGGGCAGTGGCCGCACTCAGGCCGGTGCGTCGGCGTCCGGGGCGGGAATGGGACGGCGCCCGACCCAGATCCGGTGCTCCGCCCGGGCCAGCATGGCCGCGTCGCCCCCGCTGTTGCCGTAGGCGTAGGCCAACTCGCAGGGTCCCCCCAGATGGGCCTCGAGGAGGGCCACCTTGGCATCGCTGCGGACATTGGGTCCGTCGAGCTCCCCGGTGAGCAGGTTCGACTCGGGGTCGATTCCCCACCGGGTGGCGATCACCTCGTCGATGCCCAGTTCCGCCACCACGGGTCGCACATAGGACTCGAACGATGCACTGACCACGATGATCCGGTGTCCCTCGGCCTGGTGCCAACGGATCCTCGCCGCCGAGTCTGGTCGGATCAGCGAGCGGACGATCTCTTCGGCGGCGGTGGCCGCCGCGCCCTCGGCCTCGACCCGGTGGAGCCCGGTGAGCACCTGGCGGCACAGGGCCCGCTTCGCCTCGTCCCGAGCGGCTCCTCCACGCGCCCCCTTGGCCAGTTGGGGGGCGATGCGGAGCAAGGAGGCGGCCAGGGCCGAATTGGTGGTGATCTTCGCCAAGAAGTAGCGAAAGGTGTCCCGGGAGGTGATCGTTCCGTCGAAGTCGAAGGCCACAACCGGCTGAGGCGATCCACCCCCGGTCCCCGGGCGGTCGCCAGCCCCGTCGTCTCGCTCCTCCACGTGCCCCTCCTCGTCGGCTCCCTGCCGTAGCGCCCGTGGCGCCCGGCTGCCGGTCGGATCACCCCTCCAGGTGGGCAACTCGGATGGTCACGACCCCTGCCGGCGGTGGTGCATCCGGGCAGCTGCTTCCTAAAGACCTTACGTCGGGATGCCGATCAATGGAAAAGGCCGGGACCAGGCCGTCAACCACCGGCATTTCGAGCGATGGGACCCCTCAATGATCAGTTGTCATGTAGTCGTCAGGCAGGCCGCCGATGCTGGACTCGGTTCCTGCGGCCGTGCCTCGGGGGAGCCGGATACCAGGGGGACCGATGCCACCATCGAGTCCCGTGGGGCATCGGCGACCTGCGTTCCGTCGTCACGTCCGGGGAGCGCCAACCGATGAAGCGCGGCCGTCCAGGACGGGAAGATCCCATGCACAATTCCGCCAATTCAACCGAATCCGGGACTGCAGACGGTTTGCATTCACGTAAGCAAGAATTTACCCATGCCGCCATGGACTCGTTGGGTGACCTCGGTAAACTCACCGTTGTGCCGAGCGCGCTTGATCGTGCCATTTGCCGATTTGCATCCCACGATTGGTGGGCGCTCAGCTATCCCCCCGCACGGCGGTGGGAGTGCCACCGGTGCGGAACGATCATGGAGGAGGCACCCACCTCCCTGCCCGACCGGCGCAAGGTCCCGCGAGACCCGATTCACAAGTCGAACGGCACCGATCGAGCCTGACAGAGCACCCGGTGGCGCTGCCGCCGGATCCGTCGCCCATCGCTCGCCTTCGGATCGGACGGTGGCCCTGCCCCGGAATTGCCCTCTGATTCGCAGTTTTGTCACTTGTTGTGGTTATCCCGCTGCGGTACGTCAGAGGATTTGTTAACCGGGGGATAACTAGACGTTTTCGACTTGTTTACCGCCTGGGTGACCGTTACGGTGACGAATGATGGCGACGAGGGACGCGGCAGGCAAAATCGACAATGGGGCGAGAACGTCCGGTGTCAATGCGGCCGCGCTCCCGGTTGGCCTCGCCCGACGTGCCTCCAGAGCCGTAGAACGCGTGTCTCATCCCAGTTCTGGAGCCTATCGGACCGCCTCCGTCGCGGGCCAGGGCTCCCCTCGCGCATTGAGGGTAAATGGCGCGATCTATCTTCTCCATTCCACGAGTTCTCGTTATGACCATGTAGAGCCGACCTGGTCGGCGGTATATGGCGATCAGGACGGATGTGCGGTGAGGCCATTGTCCCGGGTGATCCCGGGCCCGGGCGCGGTGATTCGGGGGTCGCGGTGCGGTCAATAGAAGTGAGCGTGGTGGTTCCCACCCGCAATGAGCGAGAGAACATCGGCCCCCTCATCGAGCGGCTTGCCGCCACCTTGCCGGTCGGCTCGGCCGAGGTCATCTTCGTCGATGACAGCGTCGACGACACCCCACAGGTCATCGCCTCCGTTGCCGAGTCGTCGTCGTTGCCGATCCTCATGCTCCACCGCGAGCCCAGTGAGCGTGTCGGTGGCCTCGGGGGAGCGGTGGTCGCCGGCCTCCGGCTGGCCGAGGGCCGGATCGTGGTGGTGATGGACGGTGACCTCCAGCATCCGCCCGAGACCATTCCGGACCTGATGCGTCCCATCCAACGGGACGAGGCGGACCTCGTGGTGGCCAGCCGCTACCGCGACAACGGTGCGGCTGCCGGCCTGGCCAACCGTTCACGGGTGGGCGTCTCGCACGCCGCCACCAGGCTCACGAAGACGGCGTTCCCCCGGAAGCTCCAGGACGTCTCGGACCCGATGAGCGGCTTCTTCGCTCTCCGCCTGTCGGCGGTGGACATCGACAGCCTCCGGCCGGTCGGCTTCAAGATCCTCTTGGAGGCGGTGGCCCGCTGCCAGTTGAGGGTGGCCGAGGTGGGCTTCACGTTCGCCCCTCGCCACGCCGGGGAGTCCAAGGCATCCCTCCAGGAGGGTCTGCGGTTTGCCACGCACTTGGCCCGACTGAGGCTGGGCACCCTCCTCACGCCCCGCCAGCTACGGGCCGGCGGGTTCGCGGCTGTCGGGGCCACCGGCCTCGTCGTCAACACCATCGCCTTTTGGGCCCTGCTCAAGTACGGCCACCTCCACTACCTGGCCGCCGCAGCGGTGTCGACCCAGATCTCGACGACCTGGAACTTCATCGGCATGGAGCTCTTCGTCTTCTCCGGGCGCAAGAACCGTGGCCTGTGGGGTCGCTACTGGCGCTTCTGCCTGCTCAACAACACGGTGATGCTGGCCCGCCTGCCGTTGCTGGCGTTCCTCATCTCCGTCGTGCATGTCCCCAAGACCTTGGCCAACGTGATCACGCTTCTGGCGGTGTTCGTGGTCCGGTTCGGTATCAGTGATCGCTTCATCTACGAAGGAGAAGGAGAGAAGAAAATGGCCCAAGTTGCCACTCCGAGCACCAAGGTCGGTCCAATCGAAGTTGAGATTGAACAAACCGATCCGACGCTGACGGCGGAATCGAAGGTGGTGACGTCCTTCCGCTACTACTACGACCTTCACGGGATCGTGACGATCGGGAGCGACACGGCCCTGCCCGAGCTTCTCTACTTCCTCCAGCCCGAGGGGGTCGGCAATGGTGCCGTCCCCGACGTGTCCATCAAGGTGGGCAGGGTCGGCAAGGCCCGGAAGCGGACCCGCATGGTGCGTTCGGCGGACGGCCGGACGATCCGCTGGGAAGAGCACTTCGGTCGTGGGTCGGCCAACTTCTCCATCCACTTCGGCTCACAGATCCAGGTCACCACCAGCCGTGCCCTGGCCCGTAGCCCCCACGTGCTCTACACCAACGTGGTCGAGGCGCTGTTGCGGTTCGTGTTCGTGGAGCGGGGTTACATGCTGCTCCACGCCGCTTGCATGGATGTCGACGGCCGTGGCGTGATGTTGTCGGCCCGGACCGACACCGGCAAGACCGGCACCGTGCTGAAGCTCCTCCGCACGAGCGACGGCCGGTTCCTGTCCGATGACATGACCATTGTGGACAGTGCCGGGAATGCCAAGTGCTTCCCCAAGCCGCTGACCATCAGCGAGCACACCCTGCGGGCAGTCGATGCCGGGGACCTCAGCCGTCGGGAGTGGGCCAAGCTCCGCTTCCAGAGCCGGCTCCACTCCAAGGAGGGTCGCGGCTTCGCCATGAAGCTGGCCGAGCACAACGTGCCGATCATGACGATCAACGGGTGGACCCAGCGGATCATCCCGCCACCGAAGTACATGGTGCAGCGGTTGGTGGCCTGTGAGCTCACCTCGTCCACGACGATCGACCAGCTCTACATCATCGAGCGCGGTGCCCCGCACCACAGCATGGTGCCCCAGTCGCAGGCCATCGTGGAGCTGCTGGAGAACACCGAGGACGCCTACGGCTTCCCGCCCTACCGGTACCTGGCCGAGGCCCTGACGGTCGCCGGTCTGAGCTACGACGAACTTCGCGAGCGTGAACGGCTTATTCTGGTCAGCGCCATGGAGAGCGTGCAGATTCACCGCTTGGGTTCCGATGACTTCACCTGGGCGGAGCAGATCTCTGCTGCCGTGGCACCTAACCGTCAGCAAGCAGAGCAGAAGGTGCCGTTCGTCAACCTGACGAACACCTCCCTGAACAGCCAGGACCACTTCGCCGTGGGCAGCCAGAACGTGCCCGAAGTGGATCCGCTGTCAGGGTCCGACGCCTAGCTCGGCTCAATTCCGCAGAAGGGGCAAGCAGTGTCACTGGTGAGTGATGAGCGCGCGAGAGCGCCATCAGACGAGCCGTCTGGCGAGACGTCCGACGGAGCGTCCGACGAGCAACCGGAAGGGCGTGGCGACGCCCTTCCGGTTGTTTCGCGCCGCCTGTCCTGGCCTTGGCACGGCTCGGTTCCTCTCGCTGCTTGGCTGGCCCTCACGCTGCTTCTCGGGCTGCTCGTCCGCCTGATCAACCTCAACGCATTCGGGTTCAACAGCGACGAGGCGGTCTACGCCGGCCAGTCGGCCTCGCTGGCCGGAAACCCGCTGTTCGTCAACCAGTTCCCGGTCTTCCGGGCCCACCCGTTGTTGCTGCCGACCCTGCTGTCGCCGTTGTTCAGCTCGGGGACCCCCGACCTGCGCGGCCGGGTGGTGGTGGCGTTCCTCGGCGTGGCCACCATCGCTGCGGTGTTCTTGTTGGGTCGCGAGCTCTACGGCTCGAAGACCGGGGTCCTCGGTGCCCTGATCCTGGCCCTCATGCCCTACCACGTGATCGTCACCCGCCAGCTGCTGCTCGACGGGCCGGCCGTGCTGTTGGTCACCCTGGCCTTTTGGATGTTCGCCCGATTCGTGCGCACCGACCGCTTCGAGTGGCTCGCCGCATCTGCGGCCACGCTGGGCCTGGCCGTGCTCACCAAGGAGACGGTCGTGATCATGGTGGGGAGCATGATCATCTTCCTGCTGGTCAGTGCCGAGGTGCGCCGGCCGGGACGAGCCGTCGTACTCACCATCGGGGTCGTCATCGCCATCAGCCTGGTGTTCCCCCTGGCCATCCAGTTGGCCGGGCGCAGTTCCACCGGGCAGAGCTACCTGGCCTGGCAGCTCACCCGTTCGTCGAACCATGCCAGCACCTTCTATGTGACGACCATCCCGGCGGCCATCGGGTGGCTCGTCGTGGCGGCGGCAGCCGGCGCGCTCATCTACCGGGTCAACCGCACCTGGCGTGAGCTGCTGTTGGTGCTGTGGATCCTGGTGCCGTTCATCACCCTCGAGCTCTATCCGCTGAAGGGCTACCAGTACCTACTGCCCCTGGCACCGGCAGTGGCACTGTTGGCGGCCCGGGGACTGACCACCTTCCACTTGCCGGCTCGCTGGGAACGGTTCAACGGCACCCTCCGCCCGGTCCTCATCGTGGTGGTGGTGGCATCACTCATCCCCCTGACCTGGTCAGCCATGTTCCCCTCACCGACCGGTTCCGCGTTGGCGGGCCAAGGAGGCGTGCCCGGAGGGCGAGAGGCCGGCCAGTGGGTCGGCGCCAACCTGGTGCCCGGCACCGACCTGATGACCATCGGTCCGTCCATGGCCAACATCCTCGAGTACTACGGGCACCGCCCGGCCCAGGGCCTCTCGGTCAGCACCGACCCCCTGCACCGCAACCCGGCCTACACGCCCATCTACAACCCCGACCGCAGCGTGCACAGCGGGCAGTTCTCCTACCTGGTGTGGGACGCCTATTCGGCCGCCCGGTCACCGACGACGGCACGTCGCTTGCAGGTGCTGGTCGCCCGGTACCACGGCATACCCATCCACACCGTGAAGGTGGGTAGCCAGCCCGTCGTGGTCGTCTACGAGGTCCACTCATGATCCAGACCCGATCGGGCCACCCTGGACTGTGGGTGGCGACGGCCTTGGCTGTGGGCATCGCCCCGATCCTCGGCACCACCTCGAGCGCGGCAGCGACGTTGAACGAACCCATCCCCAGCACCCTGTCGGGAGCTGCGGCCACCGCTTCGTACGCCACGATCCAGCACGTGGTCGTGGTGATGCAGAGCGGGCACTCGTTCGACAACTATTTCGGCACTTATCCTGGGGCGAACGGTCTGTCGAAGGCGAAATGCCAGCCGGTGGTGGCGGGTTCCCGCATCTGTGCAAATCCCGTCCACCTCAGCACGGACTCCGCCCGGTCAGGCCTCACGGACACCCTGCGAGTGACCAAAAAGGCCATCAACGGCGGCAAGATGGACGGCTTTGTGAGCGCCCAGCCCAACAATTCGATTGGCGACGAGGCCATGGGCCACCTCGACGGCAGCGACCTGCCGTACTACTGGAGCCTCGCTACCCGGTTCACCCTGTTCGACAACTTCTACGCCTCCAGCCAAGCCGGCGCCCTCCCCAACCGATTAGTGGCGGTTGCCGGGCAAGACCAAGGCCTCACGTCGAACACTCCTCCTGCCGGCGGGATAACCGTGCCGACGATCTTCGACCAGCTGGACCAGAACAACGTGAGTTGGAAGTACTACTTGCAGGGCTACAAGGGAACGGCTCCGACGCCGTCGCAGAAGACCCTGGCACCGGTGCTCGATATACCAGCAATCGCCCAGAACCCGGCGCTCAAATCTCGGATCGTCGATTCCAGCCAGTACTTCGTCGACCTGGCCAAAGGTGACCTGCCGGCGGTCTCGTATGTGTCGGGAACGACCGACTCCGAGCGCGCCCCTCAGAACCCAGCCCAGGGCGAGGCGTTCGTCCAGTCGCTGATCAATGCCCTGATGCAGAGCCGAGAGTGGAACCACACCGTGCTGCTCGTCACCTACGACGACTCCGGTGGTTGGTACGACCATGCCTATCCCCCCAACGGACTGGGGCTGCGAGTGCCTGCAATCTTGGTGTCCCCCTATGCCAAGGCTGGCGAGGTGAACAATACGCAGCTGGATACGGCATCGATCCCCGCCATGATCGACAGGATCTTCGTCCTCCCGACAACGACCCCGCAGGAGGCCTCTGCCGGCAAGATCCTCAGTGCACTCGACCTGACCCAGCATCCGACCTCACCGGTGGTGGGACCCGATCAGGGTGCCGCCCCCGCACTGGTCCGGCCAGCCGTGGGCACCATCTACTTCCTCTACCTCGGCGCCCTGGTCGTAGTGGGTGTGCTCGTCGCCTTGGCCTTCCGTCAATACCGTCGCCGAGGCCCGCTCGACCCAGCGGCTCCAAGGGAGCCGGAGCCCCAGACATGAGGCGGCTCCTGGTGACTGAGGCGCGCCTCCTCGGTGGGACTGGCAGTGCTCACCTGCGTGGCGGCCATCCTGGTGTTCGCCCCGTCGGCCTCGGCGGCCCCTGCGCCAAGGATTGTGGATATTCAGATGGTGCCGCCTTACGCCGGTGTGCACTTCACCCTCAATGGCGTGGCCGGAGTCTCCTCTGCGGGTGGTGTGGCGACCGTACCCGATCCCAACCTCAACCAACTCGATCTTGCCGTGCCCAAACAGCCGTACGGATACACCGCCCAGGTGCAACTCGACCGGGTGCAGACGGATACCAACCACGGTGTGTTCACTCGTAGGCTGTTGGCGGAGCTGGACGTGGATCAGCTGGTCAGCATCAAATTCCTCACACCCAAGCGGTCACTCCTGCCCGTATCTCAGGTCAGCTCGGTCACGCTCAACAACAGCCTTGGCAGCACCACGCGATACACAAGGGTGCAATTGGAGAGGCCAATCCTGCTTCCGGCCAGCCGGCCGGCCAAGGTTGCGACCGGGGTGGGCAGCCGAACGGTCTCGTATGGGGTCAAAGCGGTGATGATCAGGGGAGCCAATGTGGTCAACAGCGACCAGAATCGGTTCGTCGCCAGAGACAACCCGACCTGGAAGATCCCGGTGATCCTGCACTCCCTCACCATCGACGGGAATGACCTGTTGGCAGGGGCACCAGCTGGCTCCTCGGTCCGTCTCACCTATCCCGACCAGTCTGTCCAGACAGTGGCATTCCGCGCCGGCCACCGCGTGGTCCTCACCGACCTCCCTCGCGGGACGTACAAGGTCAAGGTCAATGGCGGCCTCGTTCCGTTGGCCTCCACGGTGCGGCTGTCTCGAGACCAGACCGCCACGGAGATCGTGGTCACGGCGGGTGATGCCGCGGAGTTGGCCGCAGTGGTCATCGTGGTCCTCGCCATTCTCGTGGCCGCCGGCGTCATCGGTCGGCGTCTGCGCCGCCGAGGCGCTCAACCTGAATCAGACGCGGCCGAGCCTGATTCACGGCCACCACAACCTGGATCAGAAGCGGCTGAGCCCGGAGCAGCTGACCCTGACCCTGATTCGGCATTCCATGAATCTGATTCGGACGGGCCTCCACCCGAGGTAGGCGCCGATCAACTTGAAGCTAAAGGTGCGACCGGTGCAGCGCGTGTCTGATCGGCAGCAGATGGCTGGTGCCACCGTCGCCTTGGTGACGCTCTCGCTGATCCTCTCGGCGTGCGGGAGCTCACAACCCACCGCGGTCAATCACCCGCCCACCACTACGACGACGACGAACACGCCGCCGTCGACTGCACCGAACTCCGTGCCGGCCACGACCCAGAGTGCGGCCCGGCGGATGTTCGCCTTCTACTACCTGTGGTGGGACACCGCCCACTGGCACGCCCGCCTCGGCCCCAACTACCCCTACACGGACGATCCCCTGCCATTGCCTGCCACCCTCAGCGGTGACGGATGCACCGTGGCCAACAACTACCCAGGGAATCAGCTCACCGATGTGGCGTCGCCGCTGTGGACCCTGGACAGCTACAGCCAGATCCTCTCGGACGTGACCCTGGCCGCACACTCCGGGCTGGCCGGATTCTCGGTCAGCTGGGCCGGGACCGGACAGCCCAACCAGACTGCGTCGTCCACCGCCTTCAACGAGCGGTTGGCGATGGTGGTCAAAGCGGTGCATCAGATCAACAGCCAGGGCATCCCGTTCTCGCTGTGGATCGCCTACATCTCCTCGGCCCGCATCCGGTCGCTCTCCGAGATCGACAATGATCTGGCCTACCTGCACAAGACCTACGCCACCGATTCGGCGTTCGACCACACCAACGGCGGGAAGCCGACTTTGATCATGATGGGAAGCCGCAAGTACCCCCAATCAGTGCTCGACGCCTTCTCGGCACACTGGCGGTCGTCGTTCTATCTGGTGGCTGATGAGAACTGGGCCACCTGGGACAGCGCCAAGGCTGCCGACTTCGATGCCGACCAGTACTACTGGTCGAGTCAGAATCCGACAAAGAACTCCGCCTCGTTCGCCGACATCGCCCGGCTGGCCACCGACGTCCGATCGACCCGCAATCCTGACGGGAGCGCCAAGCAGTTCTTCGCCCCGTTGGCTCCCGGCTACAACAAGATCATCGGGGGCGGTTCGGGCTGCGTCCCCCGACTCGGTGGCCAGACCATGCGTGACATCTACGCCGGGAACTCGAAGGCGAATCCCGATGGATGGACGGTGATCAGCTGGAACGAGATTGACGAGGGAACCTACATCGTTCCACTGGAGCGCTACGGGAACCAGAGTGTCGGGACGCTGAGCTCGATTATCCAAGGGGCCACCACCGGAGGTGCCGGATGAACAGGCGCACGGTCATAATCGCAGCGGTGGCCGGTGTGGCAACGGTGGTCATCACCGCGGCCCTCACCGGGGGTCAGAGCAGCAGCCTGCCGGTGCCACACACGGTTGTCGTCACGCCCACTACCACCAAGTCCAAATCACCCGGATCAGGTAAGAACACTTCGACGTCCACGACCTCTTCACCATCGGGCATTCAGGGCGGGGTAACCACAACGACGCTGGCGCAGCTGACCACGTGCGTCATCTCGGTATCCAACTCCAGTCCGAGACAGGGGAACACGGCCGAGACGGTCACCGTGACCGCGGTGCCGGAGGCCTATGTGAGTATCACGGCCCACTACCCCCATGCGACCAGCAAGCACAACGGTTCGACCGGCACGTCGGCCTCGATCGCATTTCAGCTTCCGATCGCTCACTCCCCGGTCGGCACCACCGTTGTGGTCAGCGGTTCGGCGTCGTTGGAGGCCACCCGCCAGACCTGCATCCCCGCCTCGTTCACCCCAGTGCCGTGAGCATGGAAGCGCACTGATCAGCACCAGCCCGAACCACGTCCACGCCCGCTCCGGTCGTCCGAGGGGCCACCGGGGATGGCGGATGCCCACCCGGCGGACAGCGTCACTCCTGGCCCTGGCGACAGCCGTCGCCGTCGCCATCGTCCTCCCGCTGACCCTGGTCACGGGAGCCTCCGGTCCGTCCCCGGGCCGCGCCGTCCCCGCGGCAGCCGCCTATTCTGATCTTCCCACCACGGTGATCAGCTCCGGACCGAGTCCGTTGACCAACCGAACCACCGCCACCCTCACGTTCCGCTCCGTCCCGTCCGGCGCCACCTTCGCCTGTGGACTGGACGGTGCTGAGGCAAGTCGATGCACCAGCCCGTTCTCCTATACCGGGCTCCACCCCGGTCCCCACAGCCTCACTATCACCGCCACGAGTTCTCGGGGTACCGATCCCTCTCCGGCGGTGGCCCGCTGGACGGTGGACGTTTCGCCTCCCTCCCCGCCCGCCGGTCTGATCGCCCGTGCTGCCGGCCCGCACCAGGTCGATGTGTCCTGGGGGGCGGCCACCGACAACACCGGTGTGGTCGGCTACGCCCTGTACCGAAACGACGTGTTGTTGACCAGCTTGAATGGAACGACAACGAGCTATATCGATCAGTCGGCCTCACCGGGCGCCGCATACACCTACTCCGTCCAGGCTCGAGACGGGGCGGGCAACGCTTCTGCGCCGAGTCCTCCGGTCGGCGTCACCACACCCGCCACGCTGTCGGCGCCCCATCCGGTCCAGTCGGCGGCGGCCTCGGAGACGTCGGCGTCCACTTCGCTGGGTGCTGCCTTCTCCTCGCCCACCGTCCCCGGCGACCTCTTGGTCCTATCAGCCGGAGAGTTCACCGGCGCTTCGAACCACCTGACCTCGGTGACCGACTCGGGCGGCAATCAATGGAGCCGTGTCGGCAGCTACGACGTCGCCGGCCACAATTCGAACGGGGAGATGTGGTATTCGGTCACCACTCAGCCGGCCACGACCGTGACGGTCCACACCACCGCCGCGGTGTCGATGACCTTCGCCGTGGTGGAGTTCGCCGGTCTGGCCACCACCTCCCCGCTCGATGCGGCCGGCGGCCAATCAGGGGCCGGCACATCGGCGAGCTCCGGGTCCGTGGCGGCGTCCTCCGGTGACGAGCTGGCGGTCGGCTTCGTCAGCGGACACGGTGACGCCCAGCCCATCACCATCACCTCGCCCGGGTACACGGCGCTGCCCCAGACGACCACGAGCAGCGCGGCCAGCGTGACCATGGCCTTCCAGGTGGTGGGGTCCCCAGGCCCGCAGAGCCTCGCCGGTTCGTCCGCCGCCCCGATGTACTGGTCGGCTGGCCTCGCCATCTTCCGCCCGGCGGGCTGAGCCCTACCCACTGCCGTGGGAGGGTAGAACCGGTGGTGCATCGGCAGTTCGGCCGCGCACAGTCGCCACCGGGTCACCGCTGGTGGCGTGGGGCCTGTTCTTGTTGCCGGGCCCCCCGCCCGCCGGTACGTTCGGCATGGTTCGGGTGTCCACCGACGATGGTGTCTTCGGTTGGGCGCGCGAGGGAGCAGCCATGTCGAAAGAGACCCATCGGCGGCGGTGGCGGTCCGTGGTTGCCTCGGTGGTGGCGGTCGTTGCCTCAGTCGGAATCCTGACAACGATGCAGGCCGACGCCGCGGCGCCCGGACCGATCGCTGTCACCCCCTATGCCGGATTCAATGCCCAGCTCACCCGGGCCCCGTACGTCACCGACCTGGGACAGTCCACGGCCGACGTCAACTGGGCGAGCACCTCGTCCACTCCGGGGAGCCTCGAGTGGGGGCCGTTGGGCAACTGCACCGCCCACAGAGCGACGGTCCCGGCCACGCTACCCAACTCCCAGCCGGCGGCGGGCACGCCGACCAGTATCACCGCACCCGAGTTCAACGTGGTGTCCACCCCCAACGAGTACCAGTCGACCGTGGTGCTGGGTGGCCTGACTCCGTCTACGACCTACTGCTACCGGCCACTGTCCTCCTCCTCGGTCGACCTGTTGGGCACCAACTCCTCACCGGTCTTCACCACTCTCGACCCGGCGAACTCGTCGACCCCGCTGACCTTCGACGTCCTGGGGGATCTGGGTGAGACCTACTACTCGGCTGGCGTCAACTTCCCCAACAACCTCAACACCGACCAGGCCGCCATCGACTCCCTCGTGGGATCGTCGGGGGCCAAGTTCGTGGTCACCGCCGGTGACGTCGCCTACTCCGGCGGGACCCAGGCCAACTACGGAGATCTGGTCAACAGCGGCACCGAGGTCAGCGACATCTTCGGTCCCTCCTACTGGGCCGAGACCGGGGGCCTGCCGGTCTTTGCCGGGGAGGGCAACCACGGGCAGAACACCGTCGGGCTGCGCTCGTGGCCCGAGTCGAACATCGCCGCTTCAGCCGGCGGCGTCTACGCCTATGACTCCTACCCGGCCCCGACCCAGGACGGCACCAGCCCCGGCTCCTACCCCGATGCCTGGTACGCCATCTCGGATGCCAACGTGCGCCTCTATGTCCTCGACGCCGCGTGGGCAGACGGGTCGAATGTGGGCAACGCCACCGGTTCGGCCTGCACGTCGGCCGGCGAGGCCGCCTGCCCCGGCTACCAGGTCGACCACGACGAGCACTGGAGCACGAGCTCCCCGGAGTACAAATGGCTGGCGGCCGATCTCGCCAGCCACCCGGGCACCGTCAAGATGGCGGTCTGGCACTACCCGCTGCGCTCGGACCAGTCCTCCCAGGACAGTGACGTCTACCTCCAGAACAGCAGCTCGAATCCGTACCAGTCCTCGAACCTCGAGTCGCTCCTGGCCACCAACGGCGTCAAAGTGGTGTTCAACGGGCACGCCCACGACTACCAGCGGATTACACCCAGCGGAAGCGGCCACGTCACCAACTACGTGACCGGCGGGGGAGGGTCCATCCTGGAGCCGGTCAGCACCGGGTCCGGGGCGTGCTCGGCCTTCCAGGGTGCGGGCTCCATCTATGCCATCGGCTGGAGCCCGACCAAGAACTCCGGCACTGCCTGCGGCAGCGGTGTCCCGACTCCCCAGTCGGCGGCCCAGGTGTACAACTTCTTGAAAGTCACGGTCAACGGGGGCACCGTCACCGTCACCCCGATCAATGCCGCCGGCCAGTCGTTCGACGTGCAGCAGTACACCTATCCCACCGCCGCGGTCACCGTGATCGACACGCAGCCTCCATCACTGACCAACTCGACGAGTGCCACCGTCGCTTTTCACTCGACCGCCGGACCGTCGACTTTCACCTGCCGTCTCGACCTGGCGACGGCCACCTCCTGCACGAGCCCCACCACCTACACCGGTCTGTCCGAGGGAGCCCACACGATCACCGTCACCGGGGCCGGTGCCACCCCGGCCACCGCCAACTGGACGGTCGACACCACCCCGCCCACCGCACCAACCCACGTGATGGCCAACGCCACCTCCGCCACCTCTGTCAGCCTGGCCTGGATGGCATCGACCGACAGCAACGGTGTGACCGGATACAACGTCTTCCGAAATGGTGTCCTGCTCACGCCCGCGCCGGTGGCCACGGCCAGCTACACCGATTCGACGGCGTCGCCGGGCGCCACCTACCAGTACACGGTCGATGCCGTCGACGGGGCCGGCAACACGTCGTCGATGAGCACGCCCCCCACACCGGTGACCATGCCCTTGGGGGCCACCGGTCCCTCTCTCGTCCAGACAGCCGGGTCGTCGACCACCACCGTGACCCTTCCCGTCCCGAGCGCGCCCGGCGACCTCCTCGTGCTGTCGGCCAGTCTCTATACCGGTGCCAGCCACCAGATCACCGCCGTCAGCGACGGCACCAACACCTGGAAGAAGGTGGGCGCCTACGACGTGTCCGGCGCCAACTCCGAGGGTGAGCTCTGGTACGCGGCCAACGCCTCCTCGGTGAGCAAGGTCACGGTGACCACGGGCGCCTCCACCGTCGCCCTGCGACTCGACGAATTCAGCGGGGTGGCGACCTCCAGCCCCCTCGACGGGTCGAACGGCACCGCCGGGCAGTCCACGGCGGCGAGTGCCGGCACGGCAACCCCGACCGGTGTCGGCGACCTGGCGGTCGGGTTCATCGCCGGCCACAGCACCAGCCAGTCGATCGCGGTGACCTCGGCGGGCTTCGCCGCCCAGCCGATGCAGACCACGACCAGCCCGAGCACGGTGACCCTGGTGGGCGCGTACCAGGACCTCAGTTCGACCGGGGCCCAGGGCTTCGCCGGTTCCTTCCCGACCACCATGTACTGGGCCGCCGGGATCGCCCTGTTCAAGGCCGGAGCCCAACCGCCGCCTCCGGGCGACTTCTCCATCAGCGCCGCACCGACGTCTCAGACCGTCACCGCCGGGGCACCGGCCTCGGCCACCATCGGCACGGTGGCCATCGGCACGCCCCAGCCCGTGGCCCTGTCGGCCAGCGGCGCACCGACCGGTGCCCTGGTGTCGTTCAGTCCCCAGTCGGTGACGTCCGGCGACGCCGGGTCGACCATGACCATCACCACCTCGACCTCGACACCGGCCGGCACCTATCCGATCACCGTGACCGGCACCGGGACCTCGGCGGTCCATGCCACCTCGTTCTCCCTGACGGTCAACCCGGCACCGGTGGCGCCGGCCATCACGTCGGCCAACGCCACCACCTTCACCGAAGGGGTGGCCGGCACCTTCACGGTCACCTCCACCGGCAACCCGACGGCCGGCCTGTCCGAGTCGGGCAGCCTGCCGAGCAACGTCACCCTGGTCGACAACGGTGACGGCACGGCCACCCTGGCGGGCACACCGGCCACCGGGACCGCCGCCAGCTACCCGATCACCATCACTGCCACCAACGGCGTGGGCAGCCCGGCCAACCAGAGCTTCACGCTCACCGTCAAGCCAGCCGCCAGCGACTTCTCCATCAGCGCCGCACCGACGTCTCAGACCGTCACCGCCGGGGCACCGGCCTCGGCCACCATCGGCACGGTGGCCATCGGCACGCCCCAGCCCGTGGCCCTGTCGGCCAGCGGCGCACCGACCGGTGCCCTGGTGTCGTTCAGTCCCCAGTCGGTGACGTCCGGCGACGCCGGGTCGACCATGACCATCACCACCTCGACCTCGACACCGGCCGGCACCTATCCGATCACCGTGACCGGCACCGGGACCTCGGCGGTCCATGCCACCTCGTTCTCCCTGACGGTCAACCCGGCACCGGTGGCGCCGGCCATCACGTCGGCCAACGCCACCACCTTCACCGAAGGGGTGGCCGGCACCTTCACGGTCACCTCCACCGGCAACCCGACGGCCGGCCTGTCCGAGTCGGGCAGCCTGCCGAGCAACGTCACCCTGGTCGACAACGGTGACGGCACGGCCACCCTGGCGGGCACACCGGCCACCGGGACCGCCGCCAGCTACCCGATCACCATCACTGCCACCAACGGCGTGGGCAGCCCGGCCAACCAGAGCTTCACGCTCACCGTCAAGCCAGCCGCCAGCGACTTCTCCATCAGCGCCGCACCGACGTCTCAGACCGTCACCGCCGGGGCACCGGCCTCGGCCACCATCGGCACGGTGGCCATCGGCACGCCCCAGCCCGTGGCCCTGTCGGCCAGCGGCGCACCGACCGGTGCCCTGGTGTCGTTCAGTCCCCAGTCGGTGACGTCCGGCGACGCCGGGTCGACCATGACCATCACCACCTCGACCTCGACACCGGCCGGCACCTATCCGATCACCGTGACCGGCACCGGGACCTCGGCGGTCCATGCCACCTCGTTCTCCCTGACGGTCAACCCGGGTACGTCTGCGCCCCAACTGGTGCAGGTCACGGGGGCAGCCAGTGGTGCGACCACTGCCGCACTGACCGGCACGTTCCCGTTGCCCACCACGGTCGGCGATCTGTTGGTGGTGTCGGCCAGCGTCTACACCGGGGCCACCAACCACATCACCTCGGTGACCGACTCGGCCGGCGATATCTGGACTCGGGTCGGTGCGGCCGATGTCTCGGGTCACAACTCGGACGGTGAGCTCTGGTACGCAGCCGGTGCCGCGTCCGTGACGTCGGTGACCGTGCATGTGGCATCGGCCGCCTCCGTCGCCCTCGAGGCCCAGGAGTTCTCCGGCGTGGCCACCACCGCCGCCCTCGACACGTCGGCAGTCGCCTCGAACACCGGCACCTCGGCCGCATCGGGCCAGGCCTCCCCGTCGGTGGCCAACGAGCTGGTCGTCGGGTTCGTGGCCGGACACGCCAATGCCGAGGCCATCTCGCTCACGACTCCGGGGATCTCGCCCCAGCCCCAGCAGACCTCGGCCAGCCCGGTGGCCACGGTGGCCGCCGGGTATGTCGTCCTCGGGGCTCCGTCGGCAAGGAACCTCACCGGCTCGTTCCCGACCGCCATGTACTGGGCGGCCGGCATCGCCCTGTTCAAGCCCGCCGCCTGACGGACACCGACCGCCCCGATCCCGAGGGTCGCGGCGCGCCCAGACGTCAGCAGACGGACTTTGCAGCCGCGGGTGCTTGCGGTCTCAGGCAGTGGGCTGTACGGTCGCCGTGCCGTCCAGAACCTGCACCTAGGTTGGGCGGCAGGCGGGTTAACGTATCGCCCCACGAGGGCAGGTTCGGGGGGAACAATGCAGGTCGGGCTGGTCATCTGCGCCCGGGCGACGAAGTGTCTCGATCACACCAGCAGTCCTCAACTCCTCCGGCGCAGGGCCGGAGGCAGTCAACAGGAAGGAACACCCGATGAAGCACATTCGGCACAGCGGACTGGAGCCGGACCGGCTCGACAACGGGGCCGCACGCCGTCCTAGCCGGCGCCTCGCGGTGACCGCACTGGCCGCCTCCGCGCTGGTGGGGGGCACGCTGGCCGCCGGGCTGGCCACAGCACCGGCCGGCGCCGCGTCGACGCCCCATCTGAGCACCCCCCAGTTCTGTGAGAACTACGACGTGGGCCCCAACCAGGTGCAGGTGCAGTTCAACTTCTCGACCCAGCTGCAGCACTGGGTAGCTCCCCCCAACATCGTCGGGCCGATCTGTGCCGACGTCAGCGGGGCGGCCGGGACAAACGGCACCGGCACCACCGGTGGCGACGGGGGCGCGGTCAACGAACTGTTGAACGTCACCACCGGTGAGACCCTCGGGATCCTGACCGGCAACGGTGCGAACAGCAACTCTCTTCCGGCTGGGACCGGCGGGCAGGGCACCTTCGTGTTCGGCCCGAACAACAATCTCCTGCTGGCCGCCGGCGGCGGTGGTGGCGGTGGAACCAACACCAGCGGCACCACCGGACCGGGCAACGGGGGCAAGGGCTCGACCGGGACCGGGAGCAACGCCGGCTCACCGCTGGGCGTGGCTGGTACGCCGGGTGACGGCGGCGCTGCCGCCGGAACGGGTGCAACCCAGAATGCCGGGGGATCGACCGGTGGGACCGGTCCGACCACGTCGCCGACCGGCCTGGCCAGTGGCGGCATCGCCGCGGCCGGCAGTGGTAGCGGCGGCGGTGGCTTCTTTGGCGGTGGCGCCGGCGGGGCCAATGCCGGCGGTGGTGGTGGCTCGAGCTATGCCTCGTCCGCCGGACAGGCCGCACCCCCGCTGTTCCAGGGCAGCTGGCCCCTCCGTGGCCACGTGCAGTTGGTCTACGCAACCTCCACGCCGCCCCCGCCGCCCACCACTCCTGGTACCCCAGGGGTCACGTCCACGCCGAGCACCGGCTACTGGATGACGGCAACCGACGGTGGGATCTTCAACTTCGGTAGCGCACAGTTTCACGGCTCCCAAGGTGCCACCAAGCTCAACAAGCCGATCGTGGGCATGGCTGCCAACGCGTCGGGTGGCGGCTACTGGATGGTGGCCTCCGACGGCGGAATCTTCGCCCACGGGACGGCCGGCTTCTACGGCTCCACCGGGGCCAAGGTCCTCAACAAGCCGATCGTGGGCATGGCTGCCACGCCGGACGGCCTGGGTTACTGGCTGGTGGCCTCCGACGGCGGCATCTTCGCCTTCGGCGATGCCCAGTTCTACGGCTCGACGGGAGCCAAGGTGCTGAACAGCCCCATCGTGGGAATGGCGTCGACCAACGACGGCAAGGGCTACTGGCTGGTCGCCGCCGATGGTGGCATCTTCACCTTCGGTGACGCCCACTACTTCGGCTCGACCGGCGGCACCCACCTCAACAAGCCGGTCGTGGGCATGGCCCAGGACCCGGTGACCGGTGGGTACTGGCTGGTGGCATCGGACGGGGGCATCTTCTCCTTCAACGCCCCGTTCCTCGGATCCACCGGCAGCATCAACCTGAACAAGCCCATCGTGGGCATGGCGTCGTCACCCGACGGGGCCGGCTACCGGTTCGTGGCCTCCGACGGCGGGATCTTCTGCTTCGGGAGCGCCAAGTTCTACGGCTCGATGGGTGGTACCCATCTCAACAAGCCGGTGGTGGGTATGGCCAGCGCCTGAGTCTGGCCCCACCGGTCCCGACCGACAGACGGTCCGGGACTGCAGGGTGACAACCGAGAGCGGCGTGGATCGGGTGAGAACCTGGTCCACGCCGCTCGTCGGTCTCTGGGGCCCCTACGTGGACCCCGTGGACCGGATCAGGTGGACCGGCGGCGCTCGAAGAACTCGGTCAAGAGGCGCGACGCCTCGCCGGCCCGGACGCCCGTGGTGACCGCCACCTCGTGGTTGAGGCGGGGGTCGGCGCACAGGTTGTAGAGGGAGCCGCAGGCCCCCGCCTTCAGGTCAGCGGCGCCGTAGACCAGCCGGCCCACCCGGGCGGCCACCAGACCGCCGGCGCACATGAGGCACGGCTCGAGGGTCACCACCAGGGTCACCTCGGACAGCCGCCAGGTGCCGAGCACGGCGGCGGCATCGGCCAGGGCCAGCAGTTCGGCGTGGGCGGTCGGGTCGCCCCGCTTCTCCCGCTCGTTGTGGCGGGAGGCGATCACCCGGCCGTCATGGAGGGCCACCGCACCCACCGGCACGTCCCCGTGCCCCACGGCGGCCTCGGCCTCGGCCAGGGCCAGGCCCATGGCCTCGGCGTCGCCCAGGGGATCCGTTCGGTCTGGGGGCGCGTCGGTGTCCATGTGGCGGAGGCGGTGGGATTTGAACCCACGGTGAGTTTCCCCACACACGATTTCCAATCGTGCCGATTCGGCCGCTCTCGCACGCCTCCGGATGCTCTACTCCCACGGCAGACATCTGTGGGTGTGGACAGCCCCGACAGGCTACTCCGCCGGCCCTCCCCGGTACGACGCCGCCGTGGGCCGGGGCGACGCCAGTGGAGGTAACATTCGCAGGGGTCCCGACGTTCCGTGCGACGGCTGGGTCCTGCGCAACGTTCTCCTGTGAATCGAGTCAGGGTCGGAAGGCAGCAGCTCTCAGCAGGTCAGGCCGTGTGCCGCAGTCAACCTGGCCGTCGCACCGAACGGCGGGACCCCGGTCCGCCCTTCCGAACTCCGGAAAGGGCGGCCCCGGTGGCCGGTAGGCTCCCCCGACGTGGACGACGCACCAGACGACACCCCCTACCAGTCGCTCTATCGGCGGTTCCGGCCGTCCACCTTCGCCGAGGTCCGGGGCCAGGACCACGTGGTGCTGGCCCTCCGGAACGCCGTGCGGGACGGTCGGGTGGCCCACGCCTATCTGTTCAGCGGCCCCCGGGGCACCGGCAAGACCTCGACGGCGCGGATCCTGGCCAAGGCCCTCAACTGCACCGACCTCCGTGAGGGCGAACCGTGCGGCGTGTGCGCCTCCTGCATCGAGATCACCAAGGGGACCTCGCTCGACGTCCACGAACTCGACGCAGCATCCAACAACGGCGTCGAGGCCATGCGCGACCTGGTGTCGCGGGCAGCGCTCGGCACCCCCGGGCGCCAGAAGGTCTACATCGTGGACGAGGTCCACATGCTCTCGACGGCGGCGTCGAACGCCCTGTTGAAGACCTTGGAGGAGCCCCCGGCCCATGTGGTCTTCGTCCTGGCCACGACCGATCCCCAGAAGGTCCTCCCCACCATCCGGAGCCGCACCCAGCACTTCGAGTTCCGCTTGCTCGGGCCTGAGACGCTCGGGGCTCTGTTGGATCAGGTCCGTCGCGACGCCCACCTGGAGGTGGGCGACGAGGCGCTCGAGCTGGCCATCCGCCGAGGGCGTGGCTCGGCCCGCGACGCCCTGTCCGTGCTCGACCAGGTGGCGGCATCGGACACCGTCGACGACGATCTCCCCGAGCTCGACGAAGTCGTCGAGGCGCTGGCCGAGCGGGACGTCAGCCGTGCTCTGGTGGCTGTGGCCCACCTGACCTCGGCCGGATTCAGCCCCCAGCAGCTGGCCGGCGACCTGGTCGACCACCTGCGACAGGGGTTCTTGGCCCTCGTCTCACCGGACCTGGTGGCCGTGTCGGGATCCGAGCGCCAGGCCGTCGTGGACCAGGCGGGCCGGGTCGGGTTGGCCGCCCTGGTCCGGGCCATGGAGGTGCTCGGGCAGGCCCAGGTGTCCATGCGCGACGCGCCAGACCCGATGGTCAACCTCGAGGTGGCACTGGTCCGCCTGGCCCATCCCGAGGCCGACGACTCACCCGAGGCACTGCTGTCCCGGATCGAGCGACTCGAGGCCACCCTGCGGTCCGGCACCGTCGCTGCGGCGCCAGAGCCAACGCCAGCACCCGCACCGGCAACCCTGGCCGACGCACCGGCCCCCACTCCCGTGGCGCCGGTGGTCGAGGCCCTCGCATCTCGGATCGTGCCCCCGCCCGAGCCGGCGTCCCCGGCATCGTCCGACCCGTCGGCGACCGAGCCGTCCCAGCGTCGCCGCACGGTCGGTGCGGTCCGCCGCCAGAGCGCCCCCACCACCGAGGCGGCGGCACCCGTGGCCCCGGCACCGGACTCGCCCCCGCCGGGGGCGGACGGTCCCGCCCCAGCGGCCGCCCCAGCCGCTGTGGTCCCAGGTGATCCGGATGCACCGTTCCCCACCCGCGATGCGCTGGTCCAGGCCTGGGGGGACCACATCATCGGTCGGCTGCGCCCCAAGGCCAAAGCCCTGTTCCAGGCCGGACGGTTCGTCGGGGTCGAGGGCGATCGGGCGGTCTTCGCTCTGCCCAACGAGACCCACCGCGCCCGGTGCCGTGAGGTGCAAGACGAGATCGAGGCCGCCCTGGCCGAGCACTTCGGCCGCCCCGTTTCACTGTCCCTGGTGGTCGATGACGGCGTGGGGGCCCCTCCGGTCAGCGCCCCGGCGCCGACGTCGCCCCGGGAGCCCCGCCCGACGGACACGGTGGCCGACGACGGCCCGCCCACAACGGCTCCCACGGCCGGAACCGACGGAAGTCGGGACGCAGAGAACGGCGCCGACGAGCACGAGGACCTCTCGGTGTTCGACGAGTCCGAGCTCGGGCCGGTGGCCGACATCGACAACTCGGCCCAGGCCCGGGTGCTCCAGGCGTTCCCCGGTGCTGAGGAGGTCAGCTAGATGGCCATCTTCTCAGGCCCGTTGCAGTCCCTCATCGACGAGCTCGGCCGGCTGCCCGGCGTGGGCCCCAAGTCGGCCCAGCGGATCACCTTCCACCTGCTGAAGGTGGCACCCGAGGACGCGTTGCGCCTGGCTGAGGCCATCATCGCCGTGAAGGAGCGCATCACCTTGTGCACGCGGTGCTTCAACGTGGCCGAAGGCGGACTGTGCGCCATCTGCCTCGACGACCGACGGGACGGGGCGTCGGTGTGTGTGGTGGAGGACCCCAGAGACATCGTCTCGGTGGAGAAGACCGGCGAGTTCTCCGGCCGCTACCACGTGCTCCAGGGCGCCCTCAACCCCCTCGAGGGGATCGGCCCCGACCAGCTGCGGGTGCGCGAGCTCCTGGTGCGGGTGGAGGCCGAGGGGATCACCGAGGTGATCCTCTGCACCAACCCCAACCTCGAGGGGGAGGCCACCGCCATGTACCTGGCCCGGCTGCTCAAGCCCATGGGGCTGAGTGTGACCCGGATCGCCAGCGGCCTGCCGGTCGGGGGCGACCTCGAGTATGCCGACGAGCTGACCCTGGGCCGGGCGCTCGAGGGGCGCCGCGAGGTCGAGGCCTGACCCCGTCCCTGCCCTGGAGCGCACCGGTGGGCTCCCGTGGGGCACGATGAGGGGATGGCGTCGCCGAAGCCTGCTCCCTCCCGACACCTCTGGCTGCTGCGCCACGGCAAGGCGGCGTCTGACGCCCCGTGGGGGGGCAGCGACCGCGACCGCCCACTGACCGGCCGTGGGCGACGCGACGCCGACGCCCTGGGCCGGCGGCTGGCCGGCAGTGGGCCGGTGCTCGGGATGAAGAAGGTGCCCCGTCCCCAGCTGGTCGTCTGCTCCTCGGCGGTCCGCACCCGTCAGACGGCGGGGCTGGTGGTCAAGGCCATGGGTGCCGACATCCCCCTCGACTCCTTCGACGCCCTCTACGGCGCCGAGACCGACCTGGTGCTCCGCTACATCCGCGAGATCGACGAGGAGGTGGGCAGCGTCCTGGTCGTCGGGCACAACCCGACCCTCTACCAGTTGGCCTGGGAGCTGTTGACCGACCGGGGGAGCGACCGGTCCGAGAGCGACCGGGCCGCGCTCGAGTCCCACGGGTTCCCGACCTGCGCGCTGGCAGTCCTCGACCTCGGGGAGACGGCGTGGGAGGACACCGCTGATGAGTGCGCCGTCCTCACCGGGGCGTTCAAGCCCCCCTACTGAGCGTCAGTGGGTGGTCAGATGGTGCGCAGGATGGCGGCGTCGCCCTGTCCGCCGCCGCCGCACAGGCTGACCGCCGCCGTGCCGCCGCCCCGGCGCTTCAGCTCGAGCAGCGAGGTGAGGGCCAGGCGGGTGCCGGACATCCCGACCGGGTGGCCGAGGGCGATGGCGCCGCCGTTCACGTTGACGATGTCGTCGCTGACGCCGAGGTCGCCGGCCGAGGCGCAGCCTACGGCGGCGAAGGCCTCGTTGATCTCGAAGAGGTCGACGTCCTTGACCGTGAGGCCGGCCTTGCCCAGGGCCACCTGGGTGGCGTGGGACGGCTGGTGCAGCAGGGACGGGTCGGGGCCGGCCACCTGGCCGTAGCCGATCAGCTCGCCGAGCGGGGTGAGGCCGAGCTCGGCGGCCTTGGCCTTGGACATCACGATGACGGCGGCACCGCCGTCGGAGATCTGCGAGGCATTGCCAGCGGTGATGGTGCCGGCCTTGTCGAAGGCCGGACGGAGCTTGCCCAGCGACTCGGCGGTGGTCTCGGGGCGCACGCCCTCGTCGGTGTCGACGACCAGCGGGTCGCCCTTGCGCTGGGGGACGCTCACCGGCACGATCTCCTCGGCGAACTTGCCGTCCTTGATGGCCGCAGCGGCCCGCTCGTGGGACAGGGCGGCAAAGGCGTCCTGGCGCTCGCGGGACACCCCGTCGGCACCGTTGTAGCGCTCGGTGCCGAGGCCCATGGCGCAGTTGTCGAAGGCACAGAACAGGCCGTCATACATCATCGAGTCCACGATGGTCCCGTCCCCGATCCGGTAGCCGGCCCGGGCGCCGGGGAGCAGGTAGGGGGCCTGGGTCATCGACTCCATGCCGCCGGCCACGACGATGTCGGCGTCACCGGCGTTGATCAGGAGGTCGGCCAGGTAGATGGCGTTCAGCCCCGACAGGCAGACCTTGTTCACGGTGGTGGCCGGGACGCTCATCGGGATGCCGGCGTTGACGGCGGCCTGGCGGGCGGTGATCTGGCCCGTGCCGGCCAGGATCACCTGGCCCATGAAGGTGTAGTCGACCTGGTCGGGCGTGATGCCGGCCCGGGCCAGGGCCCCGGCGATGGCGAAGCCGCCGAGCTCGGTGGCGGAAAATCCTCCGAGGGCGCCCGAGAGCTTGCCGATCGGGGTGCGGGCCCCTGCGACGATGACGGTTCCGGACATGGTGACCTCCGAGGCCTGATGGCCTGCTCAGGCGGCGATCCCCCCATGGGCCCGCCACAACGACGGCTCCATGCTACGGCCTTCCCCGCCCCGGTGACCACCCGACGCCGCCAGGCGCCCCGATGCCACAGCGCCGGCCAGCCCCGGCCAGGATCGGTCCGTTCGAGGCGGGCTATCCTCGCATCCCATGCAGGACTTCCTCTCCGCCATCCAAGCAGGTGCCACCGGCGACGAACTCGCCGCCATCCCCCTTCCCGAGTCCTACCGGGCGGCGTTCGTGCGCCGGGACGAAGTGGGCATGTTCGAGGGCCTAGCGAGCGAGGACAAGGACCCGAGGAAGTCCCTCCACGTGAGCGACGTGGCCGTCCCCGAGCTGGCCCCCGACGAGGCGTACATCGCGGTGATGGCCAGCGCCATCAACTTCAACACCGTGTGGACCTCGATCTTCGAGCCCCTCCCGACCTTCGGGTTCCTCGACCGCCTGGGCAAGGAGAGCATTTGGGGTAAGCGCCACGCGCTCGACTACCACGTGGTCGGCTCGGACGCCTCGGGCGTGGTGCTCCAGACGGGCTCGGCGGTACGCAACTGGAAGCCGGGCGACAAGGTCACCGTGCACTGCAACTACGTAGACGACCAGAGCCCGAGCGCCCACGACGACTCGATGCTGGCCGACAACCAGCGCATCTGGGGGTTCGAGACCAACTTCGGCGGGCTGGCCGACCTGGCCGTGGTCAAGGCCAACCAGCTGATGCCCAAGCCCAAGCACCTGAGCTGGGAGGAGGCGGCGGCCAACGCCTTGTGCAACTCGACGTCCTACCGGATGCTGGTGTCGAAGAACGGCGCCACCATGCAACAGGGGGACAAGGTGCTGGTGTGGGGGGCCTCGGGCGGCCTCGGCGCCTTCGCCGTCCAGTACGTGCTCAACGGGGGCGGGGTCCCGGTGGGCGTGGTGTCCTCGCCGTCCAAGGTCGAGCTGCTCCACGACCTGGGGGTCGAGGCGGTCATCGACCGGAAGGTGGCCAACTACCGGTTCTGGAAGGACGAGCACACTCAGGACGAGTCGGAGTGGCGCCGGCTGGGCAAGGACATCCGCGGCCTGGTCGGTGACGACGTGGACATCGTGTTCGAGCACCCCGGCCGCCAGACCATGGGGGCCTCGGTGTTCGCGGCCAAGCGCGGCGGGACCATCGTGACCTGTGCTGCCACCTCGGGCTACATGATCGAGTACGACAACCGGCACCTGTGGATGAAGCTCAAGACCATCAAGGGCTCCCACTTCGCCAACTACCGCGAGGCCTGGGACGCCAACCAGCTGGTCTGCGAGGGCAAGATCCTCCCGCCGCTGTCGGCCGTCCATGACTTAGAGGGCGTGGGCGACGCCGCCTACCAGGTCCACCACAACCTCCACGAGGGCAAGATCGGCGTGCTGTGCCTGGCCCCCGAGGAGGGACTCGGCATCGACGATCCCGAGTTCCGGGCCGAGGTGGGCGAGGACCGCATCACGCTGTTCCGGAGGCACGGGGCATGACCGCCCCCCTGCTCACCGAGATCGACCACGTGGCCATCGCCGTCCCCGACCTCGAGGCGGCCATCGCCTACTACGCCGACACGTTCGGGGCGGTCGTGGAGCACCGCGAGGTGGTGGCCTCCGACGGGGTGGAAGAGGCGCTGTTGAAGGTGGCCGACAGCTACATCCAGCTGCTGACCCCGACCCGCCCGGACTCACCGGTGGCCAAGTACCTGGAGAAAAAGGGCCCCGGACTGCACCACGTCGGCTACCGGGTGGCGGACTGCGCGGTGGCCCTCCAGTCGGTGAAGGACCACGGGGGCCAGGTCATCGACCAGGCACCCCGCCCCGGCTCGCGGGGGACCACGGTGGCCTTCGTCCATCCCAAAGGGGCGTTCGGGACCCTGATCGAACTCGTGCAAGAGTAAGCCGCCGGTCGATGGACATCGCCGGCGTCCACCCTGTCGACACCACCGTCGAGCCGGCCCCGACCCCGGGCGAGCCGCCCCCGATCGGCGTGCCGAGGATCCCCGCCGCGGCCGAGCGGGCCCAACCACCGTCGGCCGTGCCCTCGCTGGCGGGTGCGGAGACCGATCCGCTGCCCGATCCCGACCCGGCCCCGGCTCAGCTGGCGCCGGTGCCGCCCGTCCCCGCGGTCCCGACCCCGGGACGGGCCGACGTCGCCGGCTTCCCCGTCGGGGTCGCCGACCAGCTGCGGGCCTACGTCTACCTCCTCATCGACCCACGCACCGGCCGGGCCTTCTACGTGGGCCGGGGACGGGGCGACCGCTGCTTCCGGCACCTGGAGGCGGCCCGTTCGGCCCCCGACGCCGATCCCGACCCGGACGGGCCCGGATCCTCCAAGTACCCCGTCCTGGCTCGGATCCGCGAGGCCGAGGCGAGCGGTCGGGAGGTGCGCATCGACATCCTGCGCCACGGCCTCAAGGGGTCAGAGGCCGCCCTGGTGGAGAGTGCCGCCCGTGACGCCCTCGGGCTCCAGCCCGACGGGGCCGGCCCCGTCCAGCGACGGGCCGCCGGCGAGCTCGGCGCCCGCCTGGCCAAGCGGGCCAAATTCAAGCGGACCCACCAGGTGGTCCTGCTGCGTGTGGGAGGCCCCGGGTCGGACGCCACCTATGAGGTCGCCCGGCACAACTGGCGCATCGGGCGCCGCTGGACGGACCTCGACTCGCCCCGGTCGCCCCAGTGGGCGGTGCTGGTGGTCGGCGAGCTGGTGGCGGCGGTCCACCGCATCGACGGATGGGAGCCCACCCCCACCGCTCCCGGCTCGTCACGGTCGGTCGACCGGTTCTCGTTCGTCGGGCCGGCCGACGCCGAGCTCGAGCAGCGCTACCGCCACCGGAGCGTGGCCCCCTACCTGGGGGAGGGGACGCCGAGCCAGGTCACCTACGTCTGGTGCGGGCCCCACTGGGTGAACTCGCCGCGCTGACCGACCCTGGCGCATCGGTCGGGCGGAGGATCTGAGTCCCCCCGGCCGGTCCGGTAGCCTCCATGTCCATGGATCACCCGATGACCCAACGACTCGAGGAATTGGCCGAGCGCCGCGAACAGGCCCGCAACGCGGGATCCCCCCGGGCGGTGGAGAAGCACCACGCCAAGGGCAAGATGACCGCCCGGGAGCGCATCGACTATCTGCTGGACGACGGCTCGTTCCAGGAGCTGGACATGCTGGCCCGCCACCGCGCCCACGGGATGGGCCTGGAGGAGAACCGGCCCTACACCGACGGTGTGATCACCGGGTTCGGCACCATCGACGGCCGACGGGTGTGCGTGTTCAGCCAGGACTTCACCGTCTTCGGCGGGGCCCTGGGCGAGGTGTTCGCCGAGAAGATCCACAAGGTCATGGACCTGGCCTCGTCCATCGGGGTCCCCATGATCGGCCTCAACGACGGCGCCGGTGCCCGGATCCAAGAGGGCGTGGTCTCGCTCCACTCCTACGGGGGGATCTTCCACCGCAACGCCCAGGCGTCCGGGGTCATCCCCCAGATCAGCGTGATCCTGGGCCCGTGTGCCGGCGGTGCGGTCTACAGCCCGGCCATGACCGACTTCATCTTCATGGTCCAAGGGACCAGCCACATGTTCATCACCGGCCCCGATGTGGTCAAGACGGTGACCGGTGAGGACGTCACCCTGGAGGAGCTGGGCGGGGCCATGAGCCACGCCACCAAGTCCGGGGTCGCCGCCTTTGTGGCCCCCGACGAGAAGTCCTGTCTCGACGAGGTCCGCTACCTGCTCAGCTTCCTGCCCTCCAACAACCTCGAAGAGGCGCCCATCGTGGTGTCGGGCGACGATCCCGAGCGGCTCACCCCCGAGCTGAGCGCCCTCATGCCGGCCTCGCCCAACCAGCCCTACGACATGATCAAGGTCATCGAGTCGGTGGTCGACGACGGTGAGTTCTTCGAGGTCAACCACCACTGGGCCATGAACCTGGTGTGCGGGTTCGCCCGCATCGACGGCCGGTCGGTGGGCATCGTCGGCAACCAGCCCCAGATGCTGGCCGGGGTGCTCAACATCGACGCCTCGGAGAAGGGTGCCCGCTTCGTGCGCACCTGCGACGCCTTCAACGTCCCGCTGATCACCTTCGTGGACGTGCCCGGCTTCATGCCCGGGACCGACCAGGAGTACGGCGGGATCATCCGCCACGGGGCCAAGCTCCTCTACGCCTACTGCGAGTCGACCGTGCCCCGGGTCCAGATCATCACCCGCAAGGCCTACGGCGGCGCTTACGTGGTCATGAACTCCAAGTCCATCGGTGCGGACCTGGCCTACGCCTGGCCCTCGGCCGAGCTGGCCGTGATGGGCCCCGAGGGTGCGGTCGAGATCGTCTACCGCCGGGACCTGGCCGAGGCCGACGACCCGGTGGGCCGGCGCAAGGAGCTGGTCGAGGAGTACACCGAGCGCTACGCCAACCCCTATGCCGCGGCCGAGCGGGGCTACGTCGACGACGTGATCGACCCGGCCGAGACCCGTCGGGTCCTGGTGCGCAGCCTGGCCCTGTTGGTGTCCAAGCGCGAGGACCTCCCCAAGCGCAAGCACGGGAACATGCCGCTGTGAGCCCGACCACGGACGTGGCCGAGCCCGAGCCCCTGGGCATCGCCGAGCGACCCGGTGTCCCGCCCGAGGTGCTTGCCGTCCTGGTCGCCGCGGTCGACCAGGCCTGGCCCCGTCGGGTGGCGGTGGTGGCCGCCGACGAGGCGCGCCCGTCGCCGTGGCGGTTCAGCGGCCGCTGGTGGTCGAGGCCGGCCACCACCCGGCGCGACCGCCCCTGGGCCGGGGGCTGACGGACCCCTCAGGTGGGGTCGGTCACGAAGTCGATCAGCTGCTCGACCGCGCCCACCAGGGCCGGCTCCAGGTCGGCGTAGGAGCGGACCGAGGACAGGATCCGCCGCCAGGTGGTCGGCGGGTCGCCGAACCCGAGCACGGCGCACGTCCCGGCCTTCCAGTCCGTGCCCATCGGGATGTGGGGCCACGCGTCGATGCCGACGACGGCGGGCCGCACCGCCTGCCACACGTCGACGAACGGCGTCCCGGTGATCAGCACCTGGGGGTGGCCAAGACGGGTGGCGATCCGCCACTCCTTGGACCCGTCGACCAGATGGTCCACCAGCACGCCGAGCTTGCGGGCCGGCCCCGGCCGGAACTCGTCGATGGCCTCGGCCAGGTGGTCGATCCCGTCGAGGCGCTCCACCACGATGCCCTCGACCCGCAGGTCGTCGCCCCACACCCGCTCCACCAGCTCGGCGTCGTGGACCCCCTCGACCAGCAGGCGCCCGGCCCTGGCCACCCGGGCCGGTGCACCGGGGACGGCGACCGAGCCCGAGGCGGTGGCCGTGGCGCCACCAGTCCGGGGTGTCCCGGCGCTGGCGGCCGGACGGACCAGCGAGACGGCCTTGCCGCCGACGGCGAACGCCCCGGGCGCCAGGCGGAACACCCGTTCCTGGCCGGTGCGGCCCCGGATCTCGACACCCCCGCCCTCGATCCGCACCAGGGTCCCGCTGAACCCGCTGGCCCGGTGGGTCAGGGTCATGCCGGGCACAGCCTCGGTGCGCGGATAGACCGCGGCCAGACGGTCCTCGGGTCGGGCGTCGATGGGGCCGGCGAGGATGCCGGCGTAGGGGTCGCGGCGAGCGGGCACGCCGGGAACCTACCGGCTGGGGTGGGCGCGCGGGTGGAGGTGGGGGAGCGGACCTAGCCCACCGGCAGGGCGCGGTGCTCCCGGGCCAGGGTCACCATGTCGTCCATCATCTGGCCGATCATGAAGTCCTTGGGCGTGTAGACGCGCGCCACCCCCTTGCCGATCAGGATGTCGGCATCCTCGGGGGGGATGATGCCGCCCACCACCACCGGGGCGTCCACCCCGGCGGCCCGTAGGCGGTCCACCACCTCGGGGACCAGCTCCAGGTGCGACCCGGACAGGATGGAGATGCCCACCACGTCGACGTCCTCGTCCCGGGCGGCGGCGGCGATCTCGGCCGGGGACAGCCGGATGCCCTGGTAGACCACCTCGAACCCGGCGTCCCGGGCGGCCACCGCGATCTGCTCGGCCCCGTTGGAGTGGCCGTCGAGCCCGGGTTTGGCCACCAGCAGCTTGGGCGGCCCGCCGTCGTGATCGGCCATGGCCTTCGAGCGCGCCAGCACGGCGCGGAACTCCGCCCCCCGGTGGCCGACGCCGCCGCTCACGCCGGTCGGGGCGCGGTACTCGCCGAACACCTGGCGCAGGGCGCCCGCCCACTCGCCGGTGGTGCCACCGGCATGGGCCAGCGCGATGGTGGCCGGCATGATGTTGTCGGTCCCTTCGGCGGCACGGCGGAGGTCGTCGAGGGCCTTGGTCACCCGGGCACCGTCCCGGGCGGCCCGCCAGGCCTCCACGTCGACCCGGAGCTCGGATTCGACCGCCGGATCGACCCGCAGGATCGATCCCTGCCCGTCGTCGCCCATCCCACCCGAGAGGGGGGACTCGGCCGTCTCGGTGAAGCAGTTGACGCCCACCACCTGGAGATCGCCGGTCTCGATGCGCCGCACCCGCTCGGCCTGGCTCCGGACCAGCCGGCTCTTCAGCTCGTCGATGGCCTCGAACGCCCCACCCAGGTCGAGGACGCTCTGCAGCTCGGCCCACGACGCCTCGGCCACCTCTGCGGTCTTGGCCTCGATGACCACCGAGCCGTCGAAGATGTCGCCGTACTCCAGCAGGTCGGACTCGAAGGCCAGGATCTGCTGGATCCGCAGTGACCACTGCTGGTCCCAGGGACGGGGCAGACCGAGCGCCTCGTTCCAGGCCGGGAGCTGCAGGGCCCGGGCGCGGGCGTTCTTCGACAGCGTGACGCCGAGGGACTCGAGCACGATCCTCGGGACATTGTTCTCCGGCTGGGCCTCGGTCAGGCCGAGCGAGTTCACCTGGACGCCGTAGCGCATGCGCTTCAGCTTGGGATCAGTGACGCCGTAGCGCTCGGTGCAGACGCGGTCCCACAGTGCGGTGAACGCCCGCATCTTGCAGGTCTCCTCCACGAACCGGACCCCGGCATTCACGAAGAACGAGATCCGGCCCACCACCGAGGGGAACTCGTCGGGGGGGATCTGGCCCGAGTCACGGACGGCGTCGAGCACGCCGATGGCGGTCGCCAGGGCGTAGGCCACCTCCTGGTGGGGGGTGGCCCCGGCTTCTTGGAGGTGGTAGCTGCAGACGTTGATCGGGTTCCACTTGGGGACGTTGCGGACGGTGTAGGCGATGGTGTCGACGGTCAGCCGCCGGCTCGGGAGCGGCGGGAAGATGAAGGTCCCCCGTGAGAGGTACTCCTTGACGATGTCGTTCTGGGTGGTGCCCGACAGGACCCGGGGATCGACGCCGTGGTCCTCGGCGTTGGCGATGTAGAGGCCGAGGAGCCAACCCGCCGTGGCGTTGATGGTCATCGAGGTGTTCATGGACTCGACCGGGATCTGGTCGAGGAGCTGGGCCATGTGGCCGAGGTGGGCCACCGGGACGCCCACTTTGCCGACCTCACCGGCCGCCTCGGGCGAGTCGGGGTCGTAGCCGATCTGGGTCGGGAGGTCGAAGGCGATGGACAGCCCGGTCTGCCCCCGGGCCAGGTTGGTCCGGTAGAGCTCGTTGGACGCCTTGGCCGTGGAGTGGCCCGAGTAGGTCCGCATCACCCAGGGCTTGTCCCGCTGGGGAGTGGTCGGAGTGTCCAGCGGGGCTGGCGTCGGATCCTCAGGTCGTGACACTGGTCGCACCTCGTCGCTCGTCGCCGTGACGCTGCATGTTCCGACAGGTTACCCGCTGGTTACTTGTGGTAGTCGAGGAATCCCTGTCCGGTCTTGCGGCCCAGCTGCTCGGCGGCGACCATGCGGCGCAGGAGGGGCATGGCGGCGTAGTTCGGATCGCGGAACTCGGCGTAGAGGGCATCGAGGATGGCGAGCGACGTGTCCAGCCCCACCAGGTCCAACAGGGCAAAGGGGCCCATCGGGAATCCGCAGCCGCCCTTCATGGCCGTGTCGATGTCCTCGACGGAGGCCACGCCCTGCTCGTAGAGCCGGACCGCGTTGTTGAGGTAGGGGAACAACAAGGCGTTCACGATGAAGCCGGCCTGGTCCTTGACCTCGACGGGCGTCTTGCCGCAGGCCTCGGCGAACGCCTTGACCGAGGCGATGGTGGCATCGCTGGCCGTGAGCGGGCGGACCACCTCGACCAGGGCCATCACCGGGGCGGGATTGAAGAAGTGGACGCCGCACACCTGTGCGGGCCGGCCGGTCTGCATGGCCAGCTCGATCACCGGCAGCGTCGAGGTGTTGGTGGCCAAGATGGTCGTGTCGCCCGTGATCCGGTCGAGCTCGTTGAAGAGCTCCTTTTTGACCGCCAGGTCCTCGACCACCGACTCGATGACCAGGTCCACGTCCTTCAGGGCGCCGAGGTCCGAGGTGCCCGTCACCAGGGCCAGGGCGGCGTCACGCTCCTCGGTGGTCTTCTTCCCCTTCTCGACCTGCCGGTTGAGCGACTTCTCGAGGGCTGCCAGCGTGGCGTCCGCCGTGGACTGGCTGCGCGAGCGCAGCACCACCTCGAAGCCGCTGACCGCCGCGGTCTCGGCGATGCCCGAGCCCATGATCCCCGAACCGACAATTCCCACTCGCGCGATTGACATAGGGGTCGATGCTAGCGGCGGGCCGCCTCGTCCTGCCTCGGGGCCGTTCCCGGGCCCCGGGACCGCATGGCCGAGAGCCGTTTGGGGCTCTGGTCGATGAGGAGGCTGGGCCAGGCCCGGTAGGCGGCCCAGATGGCCCGGGCCCGCCGGGGCGCCACGATGATCGGCCGGTTGAGGGCCACGGCGTCGAGCGCGTCCGAGGCCAGGGAGGCCGCCGGGTACGACTTGCCCATGAGCTCGGTGAGCATGGCCCGGATGTCGGGCATCGAGGCCACGTCGGGGAGGTCGTCGGGGTTCCCGCGGTCCAGCAGCGGTGTGTCGATGACCCCCGGACAGAGCACGCTGACCCGCACCCCGTGGTTGGCCGCTTCGACCCGGAGCCCGACGCTCAGCCCCACCACGGCGTGCTTGGTGGTGGAGTAGGGGACCAGCAGCGGGCTGGGCAGCAGCCCCGACAGCGATGCCGTGTTGACGATGTGCCCCCGGCCCCGCTCGATCATCCCCGGGTAGGCGGCGTCGACCCCGTGGATGACGCTCATCAGGTTGACGTCCACGACCCGGCGCCAGTGGCCGAGCGACAGCTGGCTGACCTCGCCGCCCACCGCGATGCCGGCGTTGTTGAACATGAAGTCCAACCCGTCGTGGTCGGCGGCGAACCGGCCGATCCCCTCGGCCACCGACGCCGCATCGGTGACGTCCATGGTCGTGGCCTGGGCCACTCCGGCCCCGGACCCGTCGAGCCCGGCCGCCACACCCTTGGCGGCGTCCCCGTCGATGTCGGCCACGAGGACGTTCGCCCCCCGGGCCACCAACTCGGTGGCCAGGGCCCGGCCGATGCCCGACGCGCCGCCCGTGACGACGGCGGATGCTCCGACGAAGTGGGCCCTCTGCTGGGCTTTTCGCTCTTCGGACCTGGCCATGTCCTACCTCCCGCGGATCGACGGTTGCCGCCCCATCCTGACCGATCAGCCGGAGCCGGGTCCGGTCCACCAACCTCGTGGCGCCCGGGTCGCTCCGAGGCGCTTGCCATCGTGTCACCCTCCCGACACCATGGTCAGGTGGACCCCACCCCCGAATCGTCCGGACCGGCGGCCGGCAGGGCACGTCCTGCTCCCCGGGCCGCCAAGGCAACCAAGGCCACCAAGGCGGCGAAGACCACCAAGGCGGCAAAGGCCACCAAGGCGGCACCGCAGAAGCGGGCGGCGCCCGCGGCCGCAGTCCCGGGTCGGTCCGAGGCGGCAAGTGGCCCCGGCCGGTGGCGCGGGCCGAGGCGCAGCCGTGCCCTCTATGACCGCCGGCTCCAGCGGGCCCATGAGCACTGGCCGGTCGCCACCCGAGTCGTGGCCGCACTCCTGGCCCACCCCGACGCGGTGCTCGCCGTCCTCGGCGCACGGGAGCCGGTCGAGCGGGATGGACGGGTGCTCAACCGGGGCACCCAGGCCATGATGGCGCTGGCCGACCGCTTCGGTGGCCGCCAGCGCGGTGACGACAGCGTCCGCGACCCGGTGGTCATGCGGAACCAGCTGCGCCTCTCGACACGACTGGCCATGCCGGTGCGCACCGACGTCCACGTCTCGGGGCGTACCGTGCCCGGCGGCCCGGGTTCGGCCGGCATCCCCGTGCGGGTCTACCGCCAGTACGGGATCGGGATCGGGGCGGGGCCCGGGAACCAGGGACGCCCCCCGGCCATCGTCTTCTTCCACGGAGGGGGCTGGGTCACCGGCGACCTCGACACCCACGACGGGACCTGTCGGATGCTGGCAGCGGCCAGCCGCTGCGTGGTGGTGGCCGTCGACTACCGACTGGCCCCCGAGCACCCGTTCCCCACCGCCGCCGAGGACTGCCTGGCGGCGTACGCATGGGTCCACCGCAACCACGACGAGTTGGGGTTCGCCGCCGGCCAGGTCGGCGTGATGGGTGACAGCGCCGGGGGCAACCTGGCAGCCATGGTGTCCCAGCAGAGCGCGGCCGGTGCCGGTGACGTGCCGCCCCCGGTGGCCCAGATCCTCGTGTACCCGGCCGTGGACGCCCGGCTCGACACCGACTCGTTCCGGACGCTGAGCGAGGGACTCTTCCTCACCCGGGCGGACATGGAGTACTTCCGCGGGGAGTACCTGCCGGACCGGACCGACTGGGAGGACCCGAGGGCCTCGCCGCTGCTGGCCGACGACTTCACCGGCCTGCCGCCCGCGCTCGTGGTCACCGCCGGGCTCGATCCCCTCCGGGACGACGGCGCCCACTACGCCGAGGCCCTGCGCAAGGGCGGAGTCGACGTCGAGTACCGCTGCTACGACGATCAGATCCACGGATTCTTAGGCATGGGGATCCTGGCCGACTCACTGGCCCTGGCCACCGAGGTCTGCGACGCCGCCGGCCGACTGGTGCGCCGGGCCGCAGGATCGACCGAGCCCTGGTCCTGACGCCGAGGAGTCGTCTGCCGCAGCCGGTCCCGACCTCTACAGTTGGCCCGATGGAGCGAACCCCGGGGATATTGGCGTTGGTGGGCGGCGGCGAGTGGACCGAGGGCTGCACCTTCGACGCCGGGTTCCTGGCGGCGTCGGGCACGGACCAGGTGCTGGTGCTGCCCACCGCCGCCGCCTACGAGCACCCCGAACGCCAGGTGCTCCGGGCCAGCCAGTGGTTCGACCCCCTGGGTGCCCAGGTCGAGGGTCTGATGGTCCTGTCGCGGGCCGACGCCGAGGACCAGGGTGCCGCAGCCGTCGTCCGGGGGGCCCGGTTCATCTACCTGAACGGCAGCTCACCCATGCACATCCGGAGCGTGCTGAAGCACTCGGCGGTGTGGGACGCACTGGTCGCCGCCTGGGCCGACGGTGCGGTGGTGGTGGGCTCCTCGGGTGCGGCGATGGCGTTGACCGACCCGATGGTGGACGCCCGGGGCGGCGGCCTCACCATCGGGCTGGGCCTCCGCACCGGGCTGGCGGTGGTCCCCCACTTCGGCGACGTCCACGAGGACGGGCACGGCGAGAAGCTCCACCGCTCGGTGCAGCTGGCGCCGATCGGCACGCCGGTGGCCGGCGTGCCCGAGCGCACGGCCCTGATCCGGGACCCCGACGACGGGTGGCGGGCCGAGGGCGGCCGGGTCACCGTCTACCTGGACGGCGCCCGGGCCGACGCCGGCCTGGCGGCGCTGCCGGCCTGACCCAGCCGGACTCAGTCAGACTCAGTGATGGTGACCGACTCGATGACGACCTGCTCGGACGGGGCGCCGGACCGGCTGCCTACGCCCTCGATGGCCTTCACCACGTCGAGCCCCTTGACCACCTGGCCGAAGAGCGAGTAGCTCGGCGGCAACGAGGTGCCGTCGGGACCGCTCACGATGAAGAACTGGCTGCCGTTGGTGTTGGGTCCGGCATTGGCCATCGCCAACGAGCCGATCTCGTAGCGGCCCGGGGCGGGCAGCTCGTCGTTGAAGCGGTAGCCCGGGCCGCCGCGGCCCGAGCCCTCGGGGTCCCCGCCCTGGAGCATGAAGCCCGGGATGATCCGGTGGAACACGATGCCGTCGTAGTAGTGCCAGCGCGCCAGGAAGACGAAGTTGTTGACCGTGGCCGGTGCCGCCACCGCGTCGAGGGCGATGACCACGGTGCCCTTGGAGGTCACCATCTCGGCGGAGTAGCGCTTGGCCGGGTCGATGACGGTGGGTGGGGGACCGTCGAATCGCTGGGTCTTCGGGCTCGAGCCGTCAACGGCTGGGATCTCTGGGGCCATGGCGCCTTCTCCTGGTTGTGCTGGGGATGTGGGTGGTGATGGGGTGGTGGCGGTCGAGACGTGGCCCCGACCCTGGTGGTCCTAGGACTCGGTCACGGTCACCGAGACCATCCGGTGCAGCGTGGTCGGGGTGCCGCTCGAGGCGCCCTGGGCGTTGATCTTGTCGACCACGTCCATGCCGGCGGTGACTTTGCCGAACAGGGAGTAGCTGGGGGCGAGCACCTCGCCCTGGGAGCCGGCCACGATGAAGAATTGGCTGCCGTTGGTATTGGCGCCGGAGTTGGCCATGGCCAGGGATCCCAGTGGGTACTGCGGGTTGGCCGTGGCCGGCAGCTCGTCGGCGAAGGAGTACCCGGGCCCACCGCTGCCGGACCCGGTGGGATCGCCCGTCTGGTCCACGAAGGAGGGGATCACGCGGTGGAAGGTGATGCAGTCGAAGAAGTGCTGCTTGGCCAGGAAGACGAAGCTGTTGACCGCCTTGGGGGCGGCCTTCGGGTCGAGTTGGACGGTGATGGGGCCGATGTCGGTGGTGATGGTGGCCGTGTAGGTCTTGGACGTGTCGATGGTCATGGCCGGAGCCGACGAGTACGAGGGCTTGTTGAGGGTGGCGCTGAAGTTGGCCGGGCAGTCCGCCGAGGTGGTGATGGCGCTCGGCGACTTGTCGCCCGACCCCCCGGCCGGCGCCGGCTTGGTGGTGGTCGTGGACGTCGGGGCCTTGGTGGTGGAGGTGGACGACGACTTCTTGCCGGGCTTGAAGATGAGGTAGGAGATGCCCACCACGACGGCGGCCACGACGACCAGTGTGATGATGCGCCGGAGGTTCTGGCGGCGCTTCTTCGCCTTCTGCTCGGCGGCCAGCCGGGCCTGGCGACCGGCCTTCTGGCGTTGACGTTTCTCGGTGGGCACGGGGCCTCAGGGTAGTCGCTCGCACCCGGGCCATCGGCGTCGCCCGGCTGCGGGTCGACAGGGACGCCGGGGCGGCCCCTGTAGCCTTGACCTCCATGTCTCTGGTGGTCCAGAAGTTCGGTGGCACGTCGGTGGCGGATGCTGAGCGCATCCGCGCCGTCGCCGACCACGTGGCCCGGACCCGCCGGGCAGGCAACGACGTGGTGGTGGTGGTCAGCGCCATGGGCAAGACCACCGACCAGTTGGTGCGGCTGGCCAGCGACGTCAGTTCGGTCCAGCCCACCCGCGAGGTGGACATGCTCCTCAGCTCGGGCGAGCGGATCTCCATGTCGCTGCTGTGCATGGCCCTGGCCGAGCTGGGTGTCGAGGCCACCTCCTACACCGGGAGCCAGGCCGGCATCATCACCGACGCCGTGCACACCCGGGCCAAGATCATCGAGATCCGTGCCGACCGCCTCCGGGCCACGCTCGATGGTGGCGGGGTGCCGGTCGTCGCCGGGTTCCAGGGGATGTCGTTGGACCGCGACGTCACCACCCTCGGACGGGGCGGTTCGGACACCACGGCGGTGGCGCTGGCCGCCGTGCTCGACGCCGACGTCTGCGAGATCTACACCGACGTGTCGGGTGTCTTCAGCGCTGATCCGCGGATCGCCCCCGAGGCCCACAAGCTGGCCCGGGTGAGCTACGAGGAGATGCTGGAGATGGCCGCCACCGGTGGCCGGGTGCTGATGCTGCGGTCGGTGGAGTTCGCCCGCAACCACGGCGTGCGGCTGCACGTCCGGTCCAGCTTCACCTGGGAGCCGGGGACATGGGTCGACGAGGAGGATGCCACGATGGAAGATGCGATCGTCACTGCGGTGACCCACGATGTGACCGAGGCCAAGGTCACCGTGATCGGCGTGCCGGACCGACCGGGCCTGGCCGCCCGGCTGTTCCGCGGCCTGGCCGAGCGCCATGTGAACGTCGACATGATCGTCCAAAACACCTCGGTGCACGGCACGACCGACATCTCGTTCACCGTTCCCGGCTACGACCTGGCCGTGAGCACCGAGGTGTGCGAGGCCCTGGTCCCCGAGCTCGGGGCCGAGGGGGTCACGAGCGATGCCGACGTGGCCCGGGTCTCACTGGTGGGGGCCGGCATGAAGACCCACCCGGGGGTGACCGCGCTGACCTTCGAGACCCTGGCTGCGGCCGGGATCAACATCGAGATGATCTCGACATCGTCCATCCGGATCTCCTGCATGATCCGCGCCGCCGCCGCCGAGGATGCCGTCCGGGCCCTCCACGCCGCGTTCGAACTGGGCGGCTGAGGCCGCACCGCGGTGTCGCTCGGGCTCCGGCCCGGGCCGTAGACTGGGGCGATGCGCGTCGCCGTGGTGGGAGCAACCGGACAGGTGGGGACGGTCATGCGGACCGTGCTCATCGAGCGCGGGTTCCCACTCGATGAGCTGAGGCTGTTCGCATCGTCCCGGTCGACCGGACGCCGGCTCCCCTTCGGCGACGTCGAGCTGGTGGTCGAGGACGCCGCCACGGCCGACCTCTCCGGCCTCGATCTGGCCCTGTTCTCCGTGGGCGCCGGCGCGTCAAGGGAGCTGGCCCCGAGGTTCGCCGCCGCCGGTGCGGTGGTCATCGACAACTCGTCGGCCTGGCGGATGGACCCCGACGTGCCGCTGGTCGTCCCCGAGGTCAACAGGCCCGCCCTCGGCTCCATCGGCAAGGGCATCGTGGCCAACCCCAACTGCACGACCATGGTGGCCATGCCGGTGCTGAAGCCGCTTCACGACGCGGCCGGCCTGCGTCGGCTCACCGTGGCGACCTACCAGGCCGTGTCGGGGGCCGGCCTGGCCGGCGTGGCCGAGCTGGAGGATCAGCTCCGCAAGACCGTCGACGGGGCGGCCGCCCTGACCTTTAACGGCGCAGCGCTGGACTTTCCCGCCCCGGCGACCTTCCCTGACGTGATCGCCCACAACGTGATCCCCATGGCCGGCTCGCCGGTCGGCGACGGGTCGGGGGACACCAGCGAGGAACGGAAGTTCCGCGACGAGAGCCGGAAGATCCTCGAGATCCCTGGGCTGGACGTCACCTGCACGTGTGTGCGCGTGCCGGTGTTCACCGGCCACTCCCACGCCATCGTGGCCGAGTTCGACCGTGCCCTCTCCCCGGAACAGGCGAGCGAGCTGCTGGCGGTGGCACCCGGCGTCGTGCTCGACGAGGTGCCGACCCCGTTGCACGCGGCCGGGATCGATCCGTCGCTGGTCGGACGGATCCGCCGAGCGGGTGAGGACGAGCGACGGCTGTCGCTGTTCGTGAGTGGGGACAACCTGCGCAAGGGGGCGGCCCTCAACGCCGTCCAGATCGCCGAGTCCCTCGTGGCACTCGGCATCGTCGCCTGAGCCGGGCCGGGTCCAGAACTCCTAGAGGCTGCCCGGGGACAGGACCGCCACCCGCTTGGCCAGATTGACGGCGTGGTCGCCGAACCGCTCGTAGAAGCGGGCCACCATGGCCAGCTCGACGGCGACGGGGAGCGGCATGGTGCCGGCCACCACCTCGACGGTCAGGCTCACATGGAGATCGTCCATCTCGTCGTCGAGGGCATCGACTTGGGCCGCGGCCTTCGGCAGGCGCTCGGCGTAGGCGTCCGTGGTGGCCCGCCACATGTGCACGGCAACCTCCCCCATCCGCTCGACCAGGCCGCGGCTGCGGGCCGACAGCTCGGTGCCGAGCCCCCGGGCGGCCCGCCGGGCCACGTGCTCGGCCAGATCGCCGTTCCGCTCGAGGTCCGGCAGCATCCGGATCACCGTCACCAGGAACCGGAGGTCCTCGGGCGAGGTGATCCCGGCCACGGTGAGCTGCTCGAGGGTCAGCTCCTCGATGTCGTGATAGAGGCGGTCGACGACCTGGTCCCGCTCGGCCAGCAGCTTGGCCGCCTCTCGGTCACCTGAGAGCAGGGAGTGGGTCGCACCCGACATCCCCTCGCCGACCAGCGCGAACAGCTGGAGGACCTTGCGGTCGATCTCCTCCAGGGCGTCGGACACGCAGGCCACCGTACCGTGACCGGGGCCCAGGTGGGGCGTGACGCGCCCCGGTCAGGGGTGATGACCGGCGTCGGAGCCCTGGCTCCATTCGAGCTCGTCTCCCACGATGACCCGGGGGCCGGAACCCCACGACAGGTAGCGCCACGACCAGTTGACCAGGACGATGATCCGGTTGCGGAACCCGATCAGATACACCAGGTGCAGGCCGAGCCAGGCCAGCCAGCCCAGGGTCCCGCGGACGACCAGGCCCCGTGGGAACTGGGTCACGGCCGCCCGCCGCCCGATGGTGGCCATGATGCCTTTGTCGTGGTAGCGGAACGGCTCGGTGGGCCGGCCGTCCAAGCGCCGCACGATCTGGGCCGCGGCATGCTGGCCGGACTGGATGGCCACCTGGGCCAGCTGCGGGCACACCTCGGGATGCCCCGGCGCCTTGGGCAGCCAGCGCACGGCGGCGGCGTCCCCCACGGCGTAGGCGCCGTCATGGCCGCCGATGGCCAGATCGTCCCCGACGAGGAGTCGGCCCGCCGGCCCGGCCTCGACACCCAGCTCGGACGCCACGGTCCCCTCGACGGTGACCCCGCCGGCCCACACCACGGTCCGGGTCGGGATCTGCGTGCCATCGTCGAGCTCGACACAGGACGAGTCGACCGATCGGACCATGTGCCCGAAGTGCATCTCCACCCCACGGCCCTTCAAGGTGGTGGCCGCGTAGTCACCGGCCGACGCGGCGAACGGCGTGAGCAGGCGGTTGAGCCCGTCGACCAGGATGATGCGGCCGCTGTCCCGGGTGAAGTTGAAGCCGTCGTGGCTGACGGCCACGTCCAAGAGCTCGGCCAGCGCCCCGGCCACCTCCACACCGGTGGGTCCCCCTCCCACCACGACGAAGGTGAGCGCGCCTTGCGCCAGCGCCGTCGGATCGGCGTCGGCGTCCTCCAGGCGACGCAGGACGTGGTCCCGGAGGGTCCGCGCGTCGGTCAGGGTGTACAGCGGGAAGGTGAACTCAGCGGCACCCGGGATACCGAAGTACCGGGCGGTGGCGCCGCTGGCCACGATCACCGAGTCGAAGGGCAGCGACTCCGAATCGGCCAGCAGGACCTGTCGGCCGTCCCAGTCGACGCCGGTCACCGTGGCGAAGCGGAACGACACGTTGGGGGCGCGACCGAAGATGGCCCGGATCGGGTAGGCGACATCGCCGGCCTCGAGCCCGGCCGTCGCGACCTCGTAGAGCAGCGGTTGGAAGGTGTGGAAATTCCGCTGGTCGACCACCGTGACCTCGACCGGCGTGCCGATCAGGGCCCGTGCCGCCGAGAGGCCGGCGAACCCGGCCCCCACGATCACCACTCGATGCACGCCACCATGCTGACACACGCCGTTGCCGCCCTCGACGGGGCAGGTCAGTGGGCGGGTCCCCCAGCGATGGCACACCCCCTCGGTACTCTGGCCCCGAGGGCCCTCGGGGCCCCGAGGAGGACTCATCATGATTACCGGGCTCATTGTGGGACTTCTGGCCGGGGTCGCCCTGGGGGTGGCCACCGGCCTGCTCATCCGCTCGAATCAGGTGTCGGCGGCACGCACCGCCGAGGCCCGACTGGGCGACGCCCTGGGCCAGAACCAGGCTCTGACCAGCGAGTTGCAGGGCCTCCGGTCCCGATCGGCCGATCAGCAGCAACAGATCACGTCCCTCGAGTCGACCACCGCCCGGCTCACCGCCGAACTGGGACACGAGCGCCAGGCCGCCGAGCAGCGCACGGCGGCGTTCGAGGAGACCCGGGCCCAGCTGACCGGTGAGTTCGCCCGGCTGTCCTCCCTGGCCCTCCAGCAGAACAACGAGCAGTTCCTCCAGCTGGCCGACACCAAGCTCAACGAGACGCGCCAGGCCGCCGAGGGCGAGCTGGCCAAACGCCACGTGGCCATCGAGCAGCTCCTGAAGCCCATCGGCGAGCAGCTGGGCAAGTACGAGGAGGGCATGCAGCACCTCGAAGTGGAGCGCCAGCGGGCCTACTCCGAGCTGACCGAGCAGATGAAGCACCTGTCGACCTCGCACGACCAGCTGCAGAAAGAGACGCGCAACCTGGTGACCGCGCTGCGCTCGCCCCAGACCCGGGGACGCTGGGGCGAGCTCCAGTTGCGCCGCGTAGTGGAGATGGCCGGCATGCTCGAGCACTGCGACTTCGACGAGCAGGTCACCTCCGACGCGGATGGTGGCCGGCTCCGCCCCGACATGGTCGTCCACCTCCCCGGCGGCAAGAACGTGGCGGTCGATGCCAAGGTGCCCATGCAGGCCTTCCTCGATGCCAACGAGGCCGATGACGAGACCGTCCGCCGAACCCATCTGGCCAGTCACGGTCGCCAGATGAAGGCCCACGTGGATGCGCTGTCGAAGAAGGAGTACTGGAAGCGGGTCGATCCCTCCCCGGAGTTCGTCGTGGCCTTCATCCCCGGCGACCCGTTGCTGACGGCGGCGCTCGAGCACGAGCCGGGCCTCATGGAGTACGCCGTGGCCAACCACGTGCTGCTCGCCACCCCCACCTCCCTCATCGCGCTGCTCCGGGCCGTCGCCTACGGATGGCAGCAGGACGCCCTGGCCGAGAACGCCCGCGAGGTACAGGTCCTCGGCGCCGAGCTCTACCAGCGCCTGTCGGTCCTCGGTGACCACTTCGCCGGGGTGGGCAAGGGACTCAACTCGGCCGTGACCGCCTACAACAAGGCCGTGGGATCCCTGGAGGGCCGCGTGCTGGTGACGGCGCGGCGGTTCGTCGAGATGGGCGTGGTCGGGGTGGGGGAGAAGGAACTGCCCGCCCCGGCACCGGTCGACGCCATCACCCGGAGTCTGCAGGCACCCGAGCTCGCCCCCTCCGTGTTGCCGTTGCCGGCGTTCGACGACGACCTCCGTCGGGACGGGCTCATCGGAGGCGGGAGGGAGCCCGAGGAGGCGTTGGCCGCCGGTCACCGGGCGGGTGACCGCTGAGCGGTGCATACCGCCGATCGCGCCTGCCTGACCTGGGCTCTAGGCCCCCAACCGGACTTTCCGGTACCTTAGTGTTTCGTTAGAAATTGACGATTCGGCCTGGTTCTCAGTTCATTCCAAGGACGAATGGGTAATAGTTGCCGGACACGAGGACGGCCCAAACGGGCCCGATCCGTGGATTGCCATTCTGGAACGAGCGAGAGGAACGTGGAACGTGGACATTCTGGTACTCGGGGGTGATGGCTATCTGGGATGGCCGACCGCGCTGTATCTGTCTCGCCGGGGGCACCGGGTGGGCGTGGTCGACAACTTCGCCAGGCGCGGTTACGACTTCGAGATGGGGGTCGACAGCCTCGTCCCCATCGTCAGCCTCCAGCAGCGTGTCCGCCGTTGGCACGAGATCTCCGGACTCTCGATCGAGGTGCTGGTCGGTGACCTGACCGACGCCTCCTTCGTCGACCACATGCTCGACTCCTTCCAGCCCGAGGCCGTGGTGCACTTCGCCGAGCAGCGGTCGGCGCCGTATTCGATGATCGATCGCAAGCACGCCGTCTACACCCAGGTCAACAACGTGGCCGGCACGCTCAACCTCCTCTACGCCATCGCCGAGAAGAATCGGGACATCCACCTGGTCAAGCTGGGCACGATGGGCGAGTACGGGACCCCCAACATCGACATCGAAGAGGGGTTCCTCGAGATCACCCACAAGGGCCGGACCGATGTCATGCCCTATCCCAAGCAGCCCGGGTCCTTCTACCACCTGTCCAAGGTCCACGACAGTGCCAACATGATGTTCGCCTGTCGCATCTGGGGGATCCGCGCCACCGACCTCAACCAGGGCATCGTCTACGGGCACGACACCGAAGAGACGGTCCTGCACCCCGAGCTCGCCACCCGTTTCGACTACGACGGGGTGTTCGGGACCGTGCTCAACCGGTTCTGCGTCCAGGCCGTGACCGACCACCCGCTGACGGTGTACGGGACCGGCGGCCAGACCCGGGGCATGCTCAACATCCTCGACACCCTGGCCTGCGTGGAGCTGGCCCTCGACCATCCGGCCGACCGGGGCGAGTTCCGGGTCTTCAACCAGTTCACCGAGTCCTTCACGGTCTCGGAGATGGCTGATCTCGTGGTCTCGGAGTACCCAGGGAACGCGGTGATCGACCACACGCCCGATCCCCGCGTGGAGAAAGAGGAGCACTACTACCGAGCCGCCCACACCAAGCTGCTCGACCTGGGCCTTGTCCCCCACCTCCTCACGTCCGGGGTGATCCAGTCGATCCTGGCCGTGGCCGACAAGTACAAGTCGAACGTCGACGTGGCGGCCATCCGACCGACCGTCGAGTGGCGGAACACGGCTAGCGACCTCGCCACCTCCGGTGCCGGCGTGGCGTCCAAGGCCGTGGTCGGCCCGGCCGAGACGGTCAGCGACGCCTCGCTCGGCCACTGAGCCCACCCGGCGCCTGACCCACGCGGCGGGGCCCTGAGTCTCGGCCGCGCGCCGAGGCGCTGACGTCCGGGCCTGCCCGGCCGCGGGGCCCTGGCCGGCACTAACGTCGTCGCAATGCCGAGGGCCAGACGGAGACGGAGCCGTTCGGTTGCGCGGCGGTCCTGGGGCCGGACGGTCCTGTGGGCCGTGCTCATTGCCGTCGGGGTGGTGGTCGTCGTCGGGTCGTTGTCGGAGATCCACGCCCAGTCGAGCGGCTACCGGGCGTCCACCAACACGGGGTACGCCGGCCTGGCCTCCCAGGTGGTGGTGGCGTCCACCCGGACCGGTCGCCAACTGGCCACCGTCGTGAACGAGGCCCCGAACCTGCCTAACGTCCCACTGCCCAACACCACCGGGCCAACGGCGCGAGGGGAGATCGAACAGGGCCTCGACGAGGCGGTGACCGACTCCGCTCAACAGGCGACCGAGGCCGCCCACCTGGTCCCGCCCGCTCCGACGGGAGGGGTCAGTGACGCCCTGACCCAGGTGATGGTGGCCCGGGCCACGGCCGTGTCCCAGCTCCGCACGGCCATCGACCGACAGCTCGGGATGACCCCCCTGCCGATCGCCGGCGCCCCGGCATCGACCACACCGACCACCACCGGGCCGCTGCTCTCCATCGGGGAGGCGTCGGCGGCCATGGGCGCGGTCGGCAGGCTCTTGGAGCAGGCCGACACGGCCTATCGGGCCGTACGGGCCCTCGGCCGCTCCCAGGGGGTTCGGGTGCGGCTCCCGGCGTCGGTGTGGGTCCGGCCCACGGCGGCCACCTCCCCCCTCGGTGCCACCCGACTCGCCGCCCTGGCCCCGGCGCTGGCCCTCGACACCTCGGGCGCCCTGGTGCCCTTCCACCAACTGGTCGTCACCGCGGTGGGGCTCTCGCCGCCGGCGGTGGCGTCGGGTGCCCCCGGCACCATTGGGACGGGTTGCAGCGTCCACGCGGTGTCGACGCCGGCGGGAGCCACCCCGACGGTGCTCCCGCCGACCGGCACGGTCACCGCCCAGGTCACGGTGACCAACTGCGGGACGGTCGACGAGTCCAACGTGGTCGTCACCCAGACGCTGGCCCTGGCCGACCCGGCGGGTAAGACGCTGCCGCCAGTCGGGGCCCGGGGGGCCGTGGCCCACAGCACAGTGTCGTTGTCCGCGGGGTCCTCGACGGCCCTCACCTTCGCCCCGATGACGGTCTCGGGAGGGCACCGCTACACGCTGGGCGTGTCGATCGCCCTGCCGGCCAGCCAACGGGCGCGTCCGGGCGGTGCCGCCGGCTCCAGCCAGCAATTCCTGCTCCAGATCGCCCCCTGACCGGTGGGATCGGCCCCCGACCGGCGTGCTCGGTTGGTCAGGTCCGAGGGGTGTGGAACTAGGATTGCGCGATACCAGGATGAGTGACGACAGAAGGGTCTGACGACCAGTGGCCGAGAGCATCACGATCACCGACAACCGCACTGGCGAGTCGCTCGAGATCCCGTTTGAAAACGGGGGCATCTCTGCGGCGCAATGGGGGAAATTGCTACCCGGGGTGTGGTTCTACGACCCCGGCTTCGTCTCCACGGCAGCCTGTGAGAGTGCCATCACCTACCTCGACGGCGAGGAGGGGATCCTGCGGTACCGCGGGTATCCCATCGAGCAGCTGGCCGAGAACTCGACCTATCTCGAGGTGGCCTACCTGCTCTTGAACGGCGAGCTCCCCACCACCGCGGAGTTCGAGACCTGGGAGCGGGAGATCACGCTCCACACCTTCATCCACGAGAACGTACGCAAGCGGTTCCTCGAGGGCTTCCACTACGACGCCCACCCGATGGGCATGCTGGTATCGGCCGTCGCCGCCCTATCGACCTTCTATCTCGACGCCAAGGACATCTTCGACGTCGACTCGCGTGACAAACAGATCATCCGCCTCATCGCCAAGATGCCGACCCTGGCCGCCGCCGCCCACCGCTTCAGTGTGGGCATGCCCTTCGTCTACCCGGACAACTCCCTGCCGTTCACCTCCAACTTCTTGTCGATGATGTGGAAGATCGCCGAGCCCCGCTTCGAGGCCGACCCCGTGCTGGCCCGGGCCCTCGACGTCTTGTTCATCCTGCATGCCGACCACGAGCAGAACTGCTCGACCACCGCCATGCGGGTCGTGGGCTCCTCCCACGCCGACCCCTACTCGGCCACGGCCGCGGCGGCCGCCGCGCTCTACGGGCCCCGCCACGGAGGCGCCAACGAGGCGGTCATCCGGATGCTCACCGAGATCGGATCCATCGACAACGTGGAGCCGTTCATCCGATCGGTCAAGGAGGGCTCCGGCGGCCGCCTGCAGGGCTTCGGCCACCGGGTCTACAAGAGCTACGACCCCCGGGCCACCATCATCAAGCGGACCGCTGACGAGGTGTTCGCCGTCACGGGCAAGAACCCCCTGCTCGACATCGCCCTCAAGCTCGAAGAGATCGCCCTGTCCGACGACTACTTCATCTCCCGCAAGCTCTACCCCAACGTGGACTTCTACTCGGGCCTGATCTACCAGGCCATGGGGTTCCCGCTCGAGATGTTCCCGGTCCTGTTCGCCATCCCCCGGACGGCTGGATGGCTGGCCCACTGGCAGGAGATGCTCGATCAGGACTCGAAGATCGCTCGGCCCCGCCAGCTCTACATCGGGGCCGACTCCCGCGACTACGTGGCCATCGGCGCGCGCTGAGCAGCCCTCCCGTCGGCGGTACTCAGGCCGGGTGCGGGTGGGGCACCTTGCGCATCAGGCCCTCTTGGACCAGCGACACCACCAACTCGCCGTCCCGGGTGAACAAGAACCCCCGGGCCAGGCCCCTGGCCCCTGAGGCCACCGGGCTGTCCATGTCGTAGAGCAGCCACTCGTCGGCCCGGAACGGCCGGTGGAACCACATGCAGTGGTCCAGGCTGGCCCCCATGAAGTCGGCGTCGTCCCAGGTGACGTCATGGGGGGCCAACATGGTGTCGAAGAGGGACATGTCCGACGCGTAGGCGGCGATGCAGGCGTGGAGCAGTGGGTCGTCGGGGAGCGAGCCGTCGGCCCTGATCCAGAGGCGCTGGAGGGGCTCCTTGCTCGCCGTCCGGCTGTAGGGGAGCTCGCCGATGGGCCGCTGCTCGATGGGATGGGGGCGGTCGAACCAGTCCCCCAGGGCCTCGCGGTAGGGCTCGAGCCGGGTGAGCAGGGACTCGAGTTCCTCGGGACCGGGCACTTCGGGCATGGGGAACTGGTGGGACAGGCCCGGCTCGTCCACGTGGAACGAGGCCGACAGGTTGAAGATGGCCCGCCCGTGCTGGATGGCCACCACCCGTCTGGTGGTGAACGAGCGACCGTCGCGTATGCGGTCCACCTCGTAGAGGATGGGGACGGTGGGGTCGCCGGGTCGGAGGAAGTAGGCGTGCAGCGAGTGGGGCCGGCCCTGGTCGACGGTCCGACCGGCAGCCATCAACGACTGGGCGGCCACCTGGCCGCCGAACACCCGCTGGCGGTCCTCGTCGGGGTTGATGCCCCGGAAGATGTTGACCTCGATGGGCTCGAGATCCAGTAGGTCGACCAGGAAGTTGAGGGCGTCGCTCACCGTCCCATCCTTGCATCGGGTCGGTGCGGCCACGAACACCGGGGACGGCACCCGGTGCCGGTGACCAGTGCTCCTACTACGGTTGCCCCCCGTGCCCGACATCACCTTTCCCGACCGATTCGTCTGGGGTACGGCCACCGCCGCCCACCAGATCGAGGGCGGCAACGTCAACAACGACTGGTGGGCCTTCGAGCACGACCCCGCGTCGAACTGCGCGGATGTGAGCGGTGATGCCTGCGACTCGTTCAACCGCTACGAGGACGACATCGCCCGGGTGGCCGCCCTCGGCCTGTCCGCCTACCGGTTCTCGCTCGAATGGAGCCGGATCGAGCCCGAGGAGGGGGAGTTCTCCCGGGTGGCCCTGGACCACTACCGCCGGATGGCGGCCACGTGCCACGAGCACGGCATCCTGCCGGTGGTCACCTTCCATCACTTCACCCACCCCCGGTGGCTGGCTGCCGCCGGAACCTGGGAGTCCCCGGACGCGCCCGACCGGTTCGCCCGCTACTGCGAGCGGGCGTGCGCCCATCTCGGCGACCTGATCGGCCTGGCCTGCACGGTCAACGAGCCCAATGTGGTGGCCACCATGGGGTGGCGCATCGGCATCTTCCCCCCTCGGGTCCGTGACCGGCTGCGCCGGGACCTCGTCAACCAGGCCCTGGCCGCGGCCCACACCAAGGCGGTGGAGGCCATCCGCTCGGGACCCGGCGACGCCCCGGTGGGCCTCACGCTGTCGATGACCGACTACCAGCTGCAGCCGGGTGGCGAGCAGTGGTTGGAGCGCCTGCGGCGGCCCTCGGAGGACGTCTTCCTCGAGGCGACCGGCGGGGACGACTTCGTCGGGGTCCAGACCTACACCCGGATGCGGGTGGGGCCCGAGGGCCCCCTGGCCGGCGAGGACGGCGTGCCCACCACCCAGATGGGCTACGAGTTCTGGCCCGAGGCCCTCGAGGCCACGATCCGGCGGGCCAGTGCCGTCACCGGCCTGCCCGTCTACGTCACCGAGAACGGGATCGGCACCCCGGACGACGCCGCCCGGATCGAGTACGTGGGCCGGGCGCTGGCCGGAGTCCGCCGCTGCCTCGACGACGGCATCGACCTGCGGGGCTACTTCTATTGGAGCCTGCTCGACAACTTCGAGTGGGTCCTGGGCTACGGCCCGACCTTCGGGCTCGTGGGCGTGGACCGGGACACCTTCGAGCGCCGTCCCAAGCCCAGCGCCGCCTGGTTCGGGCAGGTCGCCCGGGCCAACGGGCTCTGAGTCTGGGCCCCGCTGCCAGGCCCTCGGGGGGACATCCCTGGTGGCAGGCGGGGAAGAGTGTTACGGATGCATGACGGCTAAGGTTCTCCCGATGAGTGGACTTACCGTGCGTGTCGAGCACGTCTGGCAGCGACGCCACACTCCCGAGGGCAGGCAGCTGATCCGGTACACGATGGTGTCGGTCATCTCGACGATCGTGTCGTTCGGTGTCCTGGCCCTGGTCTTCGGCGTGCTCCATCTGTGGGGCGAGATCGCCAGCACCGTCTTCGCCAACGTGGTGGCCACGATCCCGTCCTACTTCCTCAACCGCAAGTGGGTGTGGGGCAAGGGCGGGCGCTCCCACCTGACCAAGGAGATCCTGCCGTTCTGGCTGATGTCGGCCGTCGGCATCGTGGTGTCCATCGGCGGGGCGGCAGTCGCCCGCCACATCGGGAACAAGTACCACCTGAGCCACTTCGAGCAGACCCTGGTGGTCCTGGCCGCCAATGTGGTGTCCTTCGGCCTGTTCTGGGTCCTCAAGTACATGCTCTACAACCGGCTGTTCCACGTGCACCCCGTCGAGGAGCTCGACGAGCTCGTCGAAGCGGTCTGATCCCGGAGCCGGCCTGATCGGCACCGGCAGGGACGAGGCCCGATGACCGGCACGGTCACCCACAGCGGAATCCTGGTCCTGGTGGTGGCGGTGTTCCTCGCCAGCGCCGTCGAGATGGTCGAGGCGCTGACCATCGTTCTGGCCGTCGGCCTCACCCGGGGGTGGCGCTCGGCCATCGAAGGCGTGGTGGTGGCCCTAGCCGTGCTGGCCGGACTGGTGGTGGTGCTCGGACCCACCCTCATCCACCTGGTGCCCCTGACCACACTGCGCCTGATCATCGGCGGGCTGTTGCTGGTCTTCGGGCTCCAGTGGCTGCGCAAGGCCATCCTCCGAGCCGTGGGCCTCAAGGCCAAGCACGACGAGGACGCCATCTTCGCGGAGCACGTCGCCGAGCTCTCGTCCGACGCCGCCCGGTGGCGGCCGGGACACCACCGGATTCGTCGTGGCCTTCAAAGGGGTGTTCCTCGAGGGTCTGGAGGTCGTGGTCATCGTGTTGACCCTCGGGACCACCTCCCACGATCTGGGTCCGGCCGCCGCCGCGGCCGCCGTCGCCCTGGTGGTGGTCCTGGTGGCCGGGCTCATCCTCGCCCGCCAGTTGTCCTCGGTCCCCGAGAACGCCATGAAGATGGCGGTGGGGCTGATGCTGGTGAGCTTCGGCACCTTCTGGTCGGGCGAGAGCGTCGGCGTCCACTGGCCCGGCTCCGACCTGGCCATCCCGGTGCTGGTCGCCTTCTACGGCGCGGTGGCCTGGTCCATCGTGACCGGGCTGTCCCACCGCACCGCACCGCACCGCCCGCCGGTGCCGGCCACCGGGGGAGTCCCCGGTGCCTGACCAGGGCCCGGCAACGCCGGCGACCCCCCCGGGGGAGGGCCCGACTCACCGCCCGTGGGCCATCCGGATGGTCAAGGGGTTCGGGCTGTTCTGGTGGGACTTCCTGATCGGCGACACGCCGGAGCTGTTCATCGGAGCCGTCGCCGTGGTGGGGCTCGTCGCCCTGGCCTGTCTCGACCACCACCTGCGCACGGCCGCCGCCGTGGCACTTCCCGTGCTGGTGGCCGGCCTGCTCGCCGCCTCGGTCTGGAAGGCCAGCCGCCGCCCGTCGTGAGCCGGCCCGGAGGGTCAGTCGCGGAAGTTGTTGAACTGCAGCGGGATCCCGAAGTCCTCGCCCTTCAGCGCGGCGATGGCCGACTGGAGGTCGTCCCGCTTCTTGCCGTTGACCCGCAGCTGGTCGCCCTGGGTCTGGGAACTCACGCCCTTCAGCCCGAGGTCCTTGATGAACTTGTTGATCTTCTTGGCATGGTCCGAGGAGATGCCGGCCTGGATGGTGAGCCGCTGTCGGGCCGCGCCCCGTGAGGCCTCCTCGATCTTGCCCACGTCGAACGACTTGAGGGAGACCTCCCGCTTGACCAACTTCTCCTGCAGCACCCCGTAGAGGGCACGCAGTCGGTCCTCGGTCGACGAGTTGAGCACCAGCTCGGTGTCGGTCAGCTCGATGGTGGAGTCGGTCCCCTTGAAGTCGAACCGGGTGGTGGCCTCGCGGTTCGCCTGGTCGACAGCGTTGCGGACCTCTTGCATGTCAACTTCGGAGACGACGTCGAAGGTGGGCATGGCGAAACAGTAGCGCCGCGTGACGGGATATCCTTCCGGCCTGCGGGTCGGTGCCCGAGCGGCCAAAGGGAGCAGACTGTAAATCTGCCGGCATTGCCTTCGAAGGTTCAAATCCTTCCCGGCCCACGCAGAAACACCCCGGTCAGCGAGCGAATCGGCTCTCTGGCCGGGGTTTGTTCATCCCCATGGCTCCGGACTCGGCGGGGGCCGAGCCAGGAGGGACCTTGCATGGACCGCGCTCGGGGCTAGGACGCCGCTCCACCCCCTGGTCGGCCGGCGCGCCGGTAGAGGCGGGGGAGCGAGCAGTACGGGAGTTCCGGGCAAAATGCCTGGCCGGAGGGTGAACTTGCCCGGGCCGGACTCTTGATTACAATGCCGTTACGGATCTGTTGCGGCCGGGGTCGTTCTGGGTTCTGGAGCGATGTTGTCGGGGGTACGCAGCGCAGGATGCAGACGGAACCGGCGGCCGGCGACGGCTCCGGACGGGAACGGCCCGAGACCGTCGGCACGATCGAGGAGAAGCCCCCACAACCTCATGTCAACCGAGACCACGGCTGCCGAGGTTCCCTCCGGCGAGGACGGCCACCCGTCCGTCGTCGAGGCGGAGGCCACCGGGCTGCGGGTGCTAGCCACCGAGCTGTTCACCGCTGGGCTGGGAGTCGTGGAGCACGCCGTCGGGACCGTCCGCCACCGGATCGGCGCCCACCCGGGCTCGCAGGGCCCCATCCCGGTCACCGAGGAGGGCGCGCCGCCCCGCGGCCTCGTGCTGCGTCCGGCACTCCTCGGCTTCGCCGCCATGCTGTGCATCGCGGTGGGCGCCTCCCTCCCGAGCTCGCCCTTCAAGCTCGAACTGCCCGGTGTGTGGTTCTTCGGGGAGCCCAGCACGTCGGCGGGATCGCAGTGGGGCGTGTACTTCACCCTGGCCGCCGTCTACGGCGGGCTCCTGCTCCTGATGCGGGTGTGGTGGGGCATGACCCGCCTCTACGCCCGCTGCCCCGGGGTGGCCGTCAACCGGATGATGTGGGTGTTCGCCCTGTGGGCCACCCCCATGCTGGTGATCGCCCCCCTCTTCAGCCGGGACGCCTACTCCTATGCGGCGCAAGGCGAGATGGTCAGCCACCACATGAATCCGTACCAGTACGGGCCGTTCCAGCTGGGGAACAACTCGTTCACGACCCCGGTCGACTCGCTGTGGGGCAACGCCCCAGCCCCCTACGGGCCGCTGTTCCTCCAGATCGACGGGTTCTTCGCCCGGGTGACCTTCCACAACGAGCTGGCCACCATCATCTTGTTGCGGCTGCTGTCCCTCGTCGGGGTGCTGTTGATCGCCCGGTGCGTGCCGCGCCTCGCCCGCCTCTATCACCGTGACGGCGCCGAGCTGTTCACCCTGATGGTGCTCAACCCGGTCACGCTGCTCCACTTCATCGGCGGCGCCCACAACGACGCCTTGATGGTGGGTCTCCTGCTCACCGGGCTCACCGCCGCCAAGGAGAAGCGGCCGGTGGTCGGCATCCTGTTCTGCGCCCTGGCCGCCGCCATCAAGGCTCCGGCCCTCCTCGGCATCCTCTATGTGGGCTGGAGCTGGCTCGGGCCGGAGGCCTCGACGCGAGACCGAATACGACCGGTGGTCACCGCCGGGCTCATCGGCGTGGGGGTCCTCGAGTTCTTCTCCTACGTCAGCGGGCTCGGATGGGGCTGGTTGACCACCCTCGGGACGCCGGGCACGGTGCGGTCGTGGACTGCCCCCACCACCGGTCTGGCCATGGCCGTCTCCGGGGTCGCCCACTTCGCCCACATCGGGGTCGGCCTCGGCGGGGTGCTCACCGTCTGCCGGTTCCTCGGCCTGTTGGTGGCCGCCGTCGCCGGGGTGTGGCTCCTGCTCAACAGCGACCGGATCGGCACCCTCAAGGCTCTGGGCATCACCTTGTTGGTGTTCGTGGCCCTCGGCCCGGTGGTCCAGCCCTGGTACCTGTCCTGGGGCCTGATCCTGCTGGCACCGGTGGCGCTCGGCCGCCTGCGGTCCCTGATCGTCGGGCTCTCGATGGTGACCGCCTTCATCGAGTTGCCCGGGGCCACGGGCCTCGCCAAGCCGCTCATCCACGGCGACCCGCTCCAGATCGTGCTCACCTTGTTGTTCCTGCTGGTCATCCTCACCGTGCCGGTCACCGGGTGGGAGCGGGCCACCCCGACGGCGTCTCGCCTGGAGCGGCTCGACGGGTACCCGGCCATCGCCAGCCCCGCGGCCTGACCCCGCCCGCCGGTCGGCTCAGAGCATCCGCTGCAGCACCGAGACGTCCAGCCACCGGTTGAACTTGCGGCCGACCTCCCGCTCCACCCCGACCATGGTGAAGCCGCACGCCTCGTGGAGGGCGATCGAGGCCTGGTTGTCCCCGCCGATGCGGGCCAGGATGCAGTGGAACCCGTGCTGGGTGGCCAGGGTGATCAGGTCGTCCAGCAGGGACTTCCCCACCCCCAGGCCCCGGTGCGCAGGGTGTACGTAGACCGAGTTCTCGACGGTGGTGGCATAGGCGGGACGGTCCCGGAACACCGACAGCGAGCCGAACCCGAGGATGACGTCGCCGTCGTCGACGGCGACGATGGCCGGGTAGGGGCCCCGGTGGTCGTCCATCCAGGCGGCCTGCTCCTCGGGTGTGCGGGGGACGAGGTCGAAGGTGGCCGTGGACCCGGTCACCTCGGCGTTGTAGATGGCCCGGATGGGCTCGGCGTCGGCCGATCGGGCCAGGCGGACGTGCATCCGGTGATGGTACTCACCGGGCCCGGCCTTCTCGTGGGTCCCAGGATTCGCTATGATCTCCTCTTCGCAGCTCGATTGAGCCGCACTGCCCCTGTAGCTCAGTGGTAGAGCACCGCCATGGTAAGGCGGGGGTCGTGGGTTCAATCCCCACCGGGGGCTCGCCCGTGGCGGCGTAGCTCAGTTGGTCAGAGCGCACGGCTCATAATCGTGAGGTCGCCGGTTCGAGCCCGGCCGCCGCTACCACGTCGGGACAGTAGGACTAGACAGGCAGGACACAGCAACCCGGGCGAGCAGCACCGCCCCGACACCACCCGTCCTGGGGTGGGCCGGGGAGCAGCACCGAGGGCATGACGACACAGGCAACGAGGAGTCACCGTGGCAAAGAACGACAAGCGCATCCAGGTCACCCTGGCGTGTGAGGTCTGCAAACGACGGAACTACATCACGACCAAGAACAAGCTGAACGACCGCGAGCGGATCGAGATGAAGAAGTTCTGCCGCTGGGACCGCCAGCACACCCTCCACAAGGAGACCCGCTAGACCCCATCAGTACCGAGCCGCCCCGGACGGATCGCCAGGTTCGCCTGGGAATTGTCCGCTGCCTGGTGTTAACCTTGGCGTCCGCCCCTGTGTACGGCTTGTCCATGCGCGGCACGGCGGTCGGCAGAGGGCAGTAGCTCAACTGGTAGAGCACCGGTCTCCAAAACCGAAGGTTGGGGGTTCAAGTCCCTCCTGCCCTGCTCACCACCCGTGGAAACGGTCGAAGGAAGCGTCACGTGAACCGAGAACAGAAGCGAGCGATGCAGCGTCAGGGCCAGGACCCTGACGGCGAGGCTCCGGCCAAGCGGACCGCCCCGGCACCCCGCCGCGCCCCCAAGCGGGACCCCTTCCGTCCGGGACAGTTCCTGCGCGAGGTACGATCAGAGCTGCGTCAGGTGGCCTGGCCCAACAGGTCCGAGGTCATCAACTACACCACCGTGACCCTGGTCACCCTCTTGTCGTTGATGGTCCTCATCTTCATTCTCAACTACGCCTTTGCCAAAGGCGTCCTCTGGCTGTTCAAGACGTGATCGGTGTGACTGTGACCCACGACGAAACCAATTCGACCTCTAGCGACGACGAAGGCCTCGACCCGGTCGAGGCCGCCGTCACGCCCGACGAGGCCCCCACCGAGACCACGGCGGAGGATGCCGAGGCCGGCCGACCCGGTCGACGCTGACGGCCTGGAGCTCGAGGACGACGAGGACGACGAGGAGCCCTTTGTCGTCAGCCCCTACGACCAGCCCGGCCGGTGGTACGTGGTGCACACCTACGCCGGCTACGAGAACAAGGTCAAGTCGAACCTGCACAGCAGGGCCGTCTCGATGAACATGGAGGACCGCATCTACGAGGTGGTCATCCCCATGGAGGATGTCATCGAGTTCAAGAACGGCAAGAAGGTGGTGGTCCAAAAGAAGGTGTTCCCGGGCTACCTCTTGTGTCGGTGCGAGCTCGACGACGACAGTTGGTCGGTCATCCGCAACACCCCCGGGGTGACCGGGTTCGTCGGACCGGGCACCAAGCCCACGCCGCTGTCCCGCCGTGAGGTGGAGGGGATCCTCCAGGTCAAGGTGGAAGGGGTGGAGGCGCCCACCAAGCGGAGCCGGCCCCGCCTCGAGCACGAGGTGGGCGAGACGGTGCGGGTCAAAGAGGGCCCCTTTGCCGACTTCTCGGGCCAGATCGCAGAGATCAACGAAGACCAGCTCAAGCTCAAGGTGCTGGTCAACATCTTCGGCCGGGAGACACCGGTCGAGCTCGAATTCGGCCAGGTCGCGAAGCTGTAGGCCAGGCGGAGCAAGGTAAGGAGACGTAACCAATGCCACCGAAGAAGCGCGTCCTCGCGGTCGTGAAGATCCAGCTCCCGGCCGGGGGTGCCACACCCGCGCCGCCGGTGGGCACCGCGCTCGGGCCGCACGGCGTCCAGACCATGGAGTTCTGCAAGCAGTACAACGCCGCCACCGAGAGCCAGCGCGGCTCGATCGTGCCGGTCGAGATCTCCATCTACGAGGACCGGACGTTCACGTTCGTCCTCAAGACCCCGCCGACCCCCGCCCTGCTCCGCCAGGCCGCCGGCCTGGAGAAGGGTGCCGCCACCTCGGGTCGTGAGCAGGTCGGCACGGTGACCAGTGCCCAGGTGGCCGAGATCGCCGCCATCAAACTCCCGGACCTCAACACCGCCGACCTCGACGCTGCCAAGCGCCAGGTGGAGGGCACGGCCCGGTCCATGGGAATCGCAGTCGCCGGCTGAGGCCGGCGCCCACCTCGAGAAAACGGAGAACCACCATGTCCAGGGGTAAGAAGTACAAGGCGAGCGTCGCCGACATCGACCGCCAGCATCTCTACACGCCGGCCGAGGCGATCGACCTGGTCAAGGCGTCGGCGAAGGCCTCCTTCGACGAGACCGTGGAGATCGCCATCCGGCTCGGCGTGGATCCCCGCAAGGCCGACCAGATCGTGCGCGGGACGCTGTCGCTGCCCGCCGGCACCGGACGGACCGCCCGTGTGGCGGTGTTCGCCGCCGGGGAGAAGGCGGCCGAGGCCCGGTCCGCCGGCGCCGATGTGGTGGGCGCCGACGACCTGGTGGCCCGGGTGGCCAACGACGGGTTCCTCGACTTCGACATCGCCATCGCCACGCCGGACCTGATGGGCCAGGTCGGGACCCTGGGCCGGGTCCTCGGGCCCCGCGGCCTGATGCCCAACCCGAAGACCGGCACGGTCACCGACGATGTCGAGCGGGCCGTGCTCGAGTTCAAGGGCGGCCGGGTCGAGTACCGCACCGACAAGGTGGGCAACATCCACCTCCGGATAGGCAAGGCCAGCTTCGACCGGTCGAAGCTGTTGGAGAACCTGCACGCCGTGATGGAGGAGATCCACCGGGCCAAGCCCGCCTCGTCCAAGGGCCGCTACGTCCGAGGGGTCACGCTGTCCTCGACGATGGGCCCCGGCGTCCACATCGACCCGCTGTTGGCCCGCAAGGTTGATGAGGAGCTGGCCGTCAGCGCCTGATCCCCGCCACCCCTGCCGGCTTGGCCGGGGCCAGATTGTGGGCTAGTGTCCTCTTTTTCCGATTTTCCAGATTGATCGAACTGCCGTAGACCTCCGGTGCGCCGTTCCAACGGTGCCGAAGGGACCCAACCGGGTCCGCCTGATGAGGCGTTCCGCGCTGAGCTTCCCGTGCTCGCCGCGACACCACTCGATGGTGTCTACGGCCCTGACCTGAGCATGTCGCTCGTTGGAGGGACCATGGACAACCCGAGGCCGGACAAGGTCGCAGTCGTCGACGAGGTGCGCGACCGCCTGCAGTCGTCCGACGGCGCCCTGCTCACCGAGTACCGGGGACTCACCGTCGCCGAGCTGGCCCAACTCCGCAGCGAGCTGGCCGCAGCCGGTGGGGACTACAAGGTCTACAAGAACACCCTGGTCCGCCTGGCCGTGGCCGGCGGGCCCCAGGCCGAGATCCACGACCTGCTGACCGGTCCCACGGCCATCGCCTTCGTTAAGGGGGACGTCAGCGCCGTGGCCAAGGCGCTGCGGGACTTCGCCCGGGCCAACCCCAATCTGGTGGTCAAGGGCGGTGTGGTCGGATCGGGCCTGCTGTCGGCCTCGGACATCAACGTGCTGGCCGATCTGCCTCCCCGGGAGACCCTCCTGGCCCAGTTCGCCGGTGCCCTGGCCGCACCGCTGCAGCAGCTGGCCGGACTGGTCCAGGCCCTGCCCCGCAACCTGGCCTACGGGATCTCGGCGCTGATCGACCAGCGCCAGGCCGGCGGCGAGGTCCTGGCTGCCGCCGAGCCGGCCGACTCGCCCGAGGCCGCAGTGGCGACCGAGGCCACCGAGGCAGCCGACGGTCCGACCAGCGACGATGCGCCCGAGGTCACCGCCGAGGCACCGGCAGCCGCGGAGGACGCGGATCCGGCGGTTGACGAGGCGACAGCGTCCACCGACGCCTCGACCACGGAGTAATCCACCCGATCATTCCAGCCCTACCCATCCACTCATCGCACGACGATCAAGCAAACAAGGAGCAACGACAATGGCAGGCACCCTGACCAAGGACCAGATTCTGGACGGCATCTCCGAGCTGTCCGTCCTCGAGCTGAGCGAGCTGCTCAAGGAGTTCGAGGAGCGCTTCGGCGTGACCGCGGCAGCACCGGTGGCCGTGGCGGCAGCCGCAGCCCCTGCGGCCGGAGGCGGCGACGCCGGCGGCGGTGACGACGAGAAGACCGAGTTCGACGTCATCCTGACGGCGGCCGGTGACAAGAAGATCCAGGTCATCAAGGAGGTTCGTTCGCTGACCAGCCTGGGCCTGAAGGAGGCCAAGGACCTGGTGGACGGGGCTCCCAAGCCGGTCCTGGAGAAGGCCAACAAGGAAGACGCCGAGAAGGCCAAGGCTGCCCTCGAGGGCGCTGGCGCCACCGTCGAGCTCAAGTAGTGGCGTCCGACCCCCGGTTGCCGTCCGATCGGCGACCGGGGGTCGGGTTGCTCCGCTGGCGTGGGCCGAGCCCGGCCGGACGACGGTCGTGGCATACGGGTCCGGTCCAGGGAAATCACCCCTGGTTCGGCGAAATCCTTGACGGGGCGGGGACTGTCTCCTAGCCTGAGCAGCCTGGTTGGGGTCCTTGGGACCCTGGGCTTGTCATCGCCTCCGCGTCCGGGTATGCTTACTGGTTGCCGTGCCTGCTCCTTCCGCCTTCCTCCGTATTTTGGCTGATTGACGCGCGCCCTGGCGCCCCTCGACCGCTCCGGCGGTAGTCGTCGACCCCGGAGAACTCTCCGACATGCAACACCTCGAGCAGTGAATCACCGCAGCACCCCTTCGTCACCCCATTCGCCCTGCAACTGGGAGGAGTAGGCCGTTGCCTACACGGTCCAACAGCCCGGAACGTTTTTCTTTCGCCAACATCGATGAGGCCCTGCCGTTGCCGGACCTCGTCGCCATCCAGAGGGACTCGTTCCAGTGGTTCCTCGACAATGGGTTGGCCGAGACGTTCAACGACATCAGCCCGATCGAGGATTTCACCGGCCAGTTGAGCCTCGAGCTGGAGTTCGACCCGACAGACCCCGACCTGCGCCCGCCACCCAAGTTCTCGGTGGAGGAGTGCAAGGAAAAGGACATGACCTACGCCGCGCCAGTCTTCGTGCGGGCCCGGTTCATGAACGCGGGCACCGGCGAGATCAAGGAGCAGACGGTCTTCATGGGGGACTTCCCGGTGATGACCGACAAGGGGACCTTCATCGTCAACGGGACCGAGCGGGTGGTGGTCAGCCAGCTGGTCCGCTCTCCCGGCGTGATCTTCCAACCCGGCCGGGACGCCAAGACGGTGTTCACCGGCACCATCCACCCCTACCGGGGCGAGTGGATCGAGTTCGACGTGGAGGCCAAGCCGGGCAAGGACGTCACTGCCGGCTGCCGCGTGGCCCGCAAGCGCCGGCTGTCCCTGTTCGTGCTGCTGCGCGCCCTCGGCTACGAGGACCAGGCCTTCTTGGAGCGCTTCGTGCGCCACTTCGACTTCCTCGAGGGCCAGTGGGAGAAGGAGCAGAACCTCGCTCCCACCCGCGAGGAGGCCCTCCTCGAGATCTACAAGCGGGCCCGTCCCGGTGAGCCGCTCTCGGTGGAGGCGGCCCGCCAGTACTTCGAGAACGCCTTCTTCAACCCCAAGCGCTACGACCTGACCAGGGTCGGCCGCTACAAGCTGAACCGGAAGCTCGGGCCCGAGATCGAGCGGATCTCGGACCTGTTCGAGCATCGACCTCGAGCGCCCCAGTCCGACCCAGGGCGTGCTCAGCCCCTCGGAGATCCTGGCGTCCTCGACGTACATGCTCCACCTGGCCAAGCACATGGCCGATGGCGAGTCCAACTACCGGATCGACGACCAGGACCACTTCGCCAACCGCCGGATCCGGTCGGTCGGCGAGCTCATCCAGAACCAGGTCCGCGTGGGCCTGTCCCGGATGGAGCGGGTGGTCCGGGAGCGGATGACCACCCAGGACGTCGAGGCCATCACCCCGCAGACCCTGATCAACATCCGGCCGGTGGTCGCCGCCGTCAAGGAGTTCTTCGGCACCAGCCAGCTGAGCCAGTTCATGGACCAGAACAACCCGCTGTCGGGCCTGGCCCACAAGCGGCGCCTGTCGGCCCTCGGGCCCGGCGGCCTGTCCCGTGAGCGTGCCGGCTTCGAGGTCCGTGACGTCCACACCTCCCACTACGGGCGGATGTGCCCGATCGAGACCCCCGAGGGTCCCAACATCGGCCTCATCGGATCCCTGGCCACCTACGCCCGGGTCAACGAGTACGGCTTCATCGAGACCCCCTACCGCAAGGTGGTCGACGGCCAGGTGACCAAGGAGATCACCTACCTGGCCGCCGACGAGGAAGAAGAGCACGTCATCGCCCAGGCCTCTGCGGCCCTGGACGACAACGGCCACTTCACCGAAGAGAAGGTCCTGGTCCGTCGCGGCCCTCAGGGCACCGGCGTGCGGGTCGGCGCCACCACCACGTCGTACGGCACCACGTCGGAGATCGACTTCGTGCCCCCCGCCGAGGTCGACCTGATGGACGTCTCGCCGAAGCAGATCGTGTCGGTCTCGACCGCACTGATCCCCTTCGTCGAGCACGACGACGCCAACCGGGCCCTGATGGGCGCCAACATGCAGAAGCAGGCCGTGCCGCTGGTGGTGCCCGAGGCCCCCTACATCGGGACCGGGGTCGAGGCACGCGCCGCCCGGGATGCCGGCGACGTGGTCATGGCCGAGGGCGAGGGTGTGGTCACCGACGTCTCCGGCGACCAGATCGTGGTCGAGTACAAGGCCGGGACGAAGGACCGCCTCGGGGCCGTGCTGGGCAAGAAGACCTACCGCCTGGCCAAGTTCCGTCGCTCCAACCAGAACACCGCCATCAACCAGAAGGTCATCGTCGACGAGGGCCAGAAGGTGTCGGCCGGCGACGTGCTGGCCGACGGCCCCGCCACCCACAACGGTGAGCTGGCTCTGGGCAAGAACCTCCTGGTGGCCTTCATGCCCTGGGAGGGCTACAACTACGAGGACGCCATCATCCTCTCCGAGCGCCTGGTGAAGGACGACGTGCTCACGTCGATCCACATCGAGGAGCACGAGGTGGACGCCCGGGACACCAAGCTGGGCGCCGAGGAGATCACCCGGGACATCCCCAACCTGTCCGAGGAGATCCTGGCCGACCTCGACGAGCGGGGCATCATCCGCATCGGGGCCGAGGTGGGCCCCGGCGACGTGCTGGTCGGCAAGGTCACCCCCAAGGGCGAGACCGAGCAGACCCCCGAGGAGCGGCTGCTCCGGGCCATCTTCGGTGAGAAGGCCCGCGAGGTGCGTGACACCTCGCTCAAGGTGCCCCACGGCGAGCAGGGAACGGTCATCGACGTCCGGGTCTTCTCCCGCGACGATGCCCACGAGCTCCCGCCCGGTGTCGAGCAGCTGGTCCGGGTGTACGTGGCCCAGAAGCGCAAGATCTCCGAGGGCGACAAGCTGGCCGGACGCCACGGCAACAAGGGCGTCATCTCGAAGATCCTCCCCATCGAGGACATGCCGTACCAGGCCGACGGGACCCCGGTCGACATCATCCTCAACCCGCTGGGCGTGCCCAGCCGGATGAACGTGGGCCAGGTCCTCGAGTCCCATCTGGGCTACGCCGCCCGCTGGGGCTGGGAGGGTGCCGGTGAGGTGGCCCGGACGCCGCTCCGTGGCACCGAGACCAAGACCCGGCCGCGGACCGACCCCGCTGTGTGGGTGTCCACCCCGGTGTTCGACGGGGCCCACTGGGACGAGGAGGCCGACGCCGGCCGCCACCCGACCATCCAGCAGATCTTCCGCAAGCTCAACCCCGACGGCGTCGACGGTGCCGTCCAGGTGTCCGACGACGGCAAGAGCGAGCTGTGGAACGGCCGGACCGGGGAGAAGTACGACAACCCGATCTCGGTCGGCTACGTCTACATCTTGAAGCTCCACCACCTGGTGGACGACAAGATCCACGCCCGCTCGACCGGCCCGTACTCGATGATCACCCAGCAGCCGCTGGGCGGTAAGGCCCAGTTCGGTGGCCAGCGCTTCGGGGAGATGGAGGTGTGGGCGCTCGAGGCGTTCGGTGCCGCCTACGCCCTCCAGGAGCTCTTGACCATCAAGTCGGACGACGTGCTCGGCCGGGTCAAGGTCTACGAGGCCATCGTGAAGGGCGAGAACATCCCCGAGCCGGGGATCCCCGAGAGCTTCAAGGTGCTCATCAAGGAAATGCAGTCCCTCTGCCTGGACGTCGAGGTCCTGGCACCGGGCGGAGAAGAGATCGAGATGCGAGAGCTGGACGAGGACGTGTTCCGCACGGCCGAGGAACTTGGCATCGACATCAGCCGGCCCGAGCGTGGGTCGGACGAAGAAGATGCACGACGCGCCGCGGAAAGGGGATTCTGATGTTGGATGTCAATGACTTCGATCAGCTGAGGATCGGTCTGGCGACAGCCGATTCCATCCGGGGATGGTCGAACGGCGAGGTGAAGAAGCCCGAGACCATCAACTACCGCACCCTGCGTCCGGAGAAGGACGGCCTCTTCTGCGAGAAGATCTTCGGTCCCACCAAGGACTGGGAGTGCTACTGCGGCAAGTACAAGCGCGTCCGCTTCCGGGGGATCATCTGCGAGCGCTGCGGCGTCGAGGTCACCCGGTCCAAGGTCCGGCGCGAGCGGATGGGCCACATCGAGCTGGCCGCCCCGGTCGTCCACATCTGGTACCTGCGGGGCACCCGCAGCTGGCTGGCGTACCTGCTCATGGGCACCGAGGCCCGCGAGGAGCTGAAGGCCAAGCAGCTGGAGAAGGTCATCTACTTCGCCGCCAACCTGGTCACCTGGGTCGACGAGGCCAAGCGCCACGAGGACCTGCCCGACCTCGAGGCCGAGCTCCGGGTGGAGATCGCCGACATCGAGAAGAAGCGCGACCTCGAGATCGACCGCCGGTTCAAGGAGCTGGAGAAGGAGCTCGCCGACCTGGAGAAGGCCGGGGCCAAGGACACCGAGATCAAGGCCCGCCAGCGCAACTCGAAAAGGAGATCGCCTCGGTCCGCGAGCGCTACGAGAGCGAGATCGAGCTGGCCCAGCGGTCCTTCGACGAGTTCAAGAGCCTCCACTCCCGCAAGATCCTCGAGGACGAGATGCTGTGGCGCGAGCTGCGCATCCGCTACGAGGACTACTTCGAGGGTGGCATGGGCGCCGAGACCATCTCCCGCCTGATCGACCGCATCGACCTCGACGTCGAAGAGGTCAAGCTGCGCGAGATGATCGACGCCGCCGACGGGCGCAAGCCCCTGTCGGCCCAGCGCCGCCAGAAGGTCATCAAGCGGCTGAAGATCGTCACCGCCTTCAACCGCCGCGACGAGAACGGCCGCCGGGTCAACGACCCGCGGGCCATGATCCTCGACTCGGTCCCGGTCATCCCGCCCGACCTGCGCCCCATGGTGCAGCTCGACGGCGGCCGGTTCGCCACGTCGGACCTCAACGACCTCTACCGCCGGGTGATCAACCGGAACAACCGGCTGAAGCGGCTGCTCGACCTGGGCGCGCCCGAGATCATCATCAACAACGAGAAGCGGATGCTGCAAGAGGCGGTGGACGCCCTCTTCGACAACGGCCGCCGTGGCCGTCCGGTCACCGGACCGGGCAACCGGCCCCTCAAGAGCCTGTCGGACATGTTGAAGGGCAAGCAGGGCCGGTTCCGCCAGAACCTGCTGGGCAAGCGCGTCGACTACTCGGGCCGCTCGGTCATCGTGATCGGCCCCACCCTGCAGCTGCACCAGTGCGGGCTGCCCAAGCTGATGGCCCTCGAGCTGTTCAAGCCCTTCGTCATGAAGCGGCTGGTCGACGCCGAGTACGCCCAGAACATCAAGTCGGCCAAGCGCATGGTCGAGCGCCGGCGTCCCCAGGTGTGGGACGTGCTCGAAGGGGTGATCAAGGAGCACCCGGTGCTGTTGAACCGGGCCCCCACCCTCCACCGCCTGGGCATCCAGGCCTTCGAGCCGGTGCTGGTCGAGGGCAAGGCCATCCAGGTCCACCCGCTGGTGTGCACGGCCTTCAACGCCGACTTCGACGGTGACCAGATGGCCGTCCACCTGCCCCTGTCCGCCGAGGCCCAGGCCGAGGCGCGGGTGCTGATGCTGTCGGCCAACAACATCCTGTCGCCGGCCACCGGCCGCCCGATCACCGTGCCCACCCAGGACATGGTGTTCGGCATCTACTACCTCACCCTCCCCGTCGACGGGGCCAAGGGCGAGGGCCGGATCTTCCGCCACGCCTACGAGGTGGAGACGGCCTTCGACGCCGGCGACATCGACCTGCAGGCCAAGATCATCGTGCGGCCCGAGGCCGGGTCCGCACCTGGCCAAGTCGGTGGCCCTGGCCAACGGGGCCGAGCTCGACGCCGACGGCAACCTGGTCGGCGTGGCCGAGGACGAGCGGATCGAGATCGAGACCACCGCCGGTCGGCTGTTCTTCAACACGGCGCTGCCCGACGGCTACCGCTACATCAACGACATCGTCGGGAAGCGGAACACCGCCATCGGCACCATCGTCGAGGAGGTGGCCGCCAGCTTCCCCAAGCGCGAGGTGGCTGCCAGCCTGGACCGGATCAAGGACCTCGGGTTCCGCTACGGCGCCCAGTCCGGCCTGACCATCTCCATCAGCGACGTGGTCACCCCGCCGGAGAAGGGTGCCATCCTCGACCGCTACGAGAAGGAGGCGGAGAAGGCGGAGGCCCAGTTCAAGCGGGGCATCATCACCGACGACGAGCGTCGCCAGAAGGAGATCGAGATCTGGACCTCGGCCAACTCCGAGGTCGGGAAGGCCATGGAGAAGACCATGTCGAGCATCACCTTCAACCCGATCGACATGATGGTCGACTCCGGTGCCCGGGGGAACAGCCAGCAGATCCGCCAGATCGCCGGCATGAAGGGCCTGGTGTCCAACCCCCGTGGCGAGATGATCCCCCGGCCGATCAAGTCCTCGTTCCGCGAGGGCCTGTCCGTGCTGGAGTACTTCATCTCGACCCACGGTGCCCGCAAGGGCCTGGCCGACACGGCACTCCGTACCGCCGACTCGGGCTACCTGACCCGTCGCCTGGTGGACGTGGCCCAGGAGCTCATCGTCCGGGAGGACGACTGCGGCTCGGTCCGTGGCATCTGGATCGAGGGCATCGTGCCCGACAGCGCCGGGCAAGCGGTCGTACCTCGAGACCCGGGTCAACGGGCGCATCACCGCCGAGGCGGTCACCTTGTCGGACAAGTCGAAGATCGACGCCGGCACGGTGCTCACCGAGGAGATCGTCAACCGGCTGCGTGACGATCCCGTCGGTCGACCGGGTCCGGACCCGGTCGGTGCTGACGTGTGAGGCCGAGCAGGGCATCTGTGCCGCCTGCTACGGCCAGTCGTTGGCCACCGGCGAGATGATCGAGCTCGGCGAGGCGGTCGGCGTGATCGCCGCCCAGTCCATCGGCGAGCCCGGCACCCAGCTGACCATGCGTACCTTCCACACCGGCGGCATCGTGGGCGAGGACATCACCCACGGCCTGCCCCGCGTGGTCGAGCTGTTCGAGGCCCGCACCCCGAAGGGTGCCGCCGTCCTGGCCCGCCACTCCGGCGTGGTCCGGGTGGAAGAGGACGAGTCCGGGCGCCACATCACCGTGGCGGCCGACGACGGCGAGGAGCACACCGTGCTGGTGGCCCAGCGGGCCCACCTCGAGGTGGTCGACGGCCAGGAGGTGGCGGCCGGCGACGCGCTGGTCGAGGGCCCGAAGGACCCCAAGGAGCTCTTGGAGGTCAAGGGCATCCGCGAGACCCAGCAGTACCTGGTCGAAGAGGTCCAGAAGGTCTACCGGGACCAGGGCGTGTCCATCCACGACAAGCACATCGAGCTGATCGTCCGCCAGATGCTCCGCCGGGTGCTGGTGGCCGAGCCGGGCGACGCCTCGTTCCTTCCCGGCGAGCGGGTGGACAACCGCTCCTACGCCGAGGTCAACCGGCAGCTGGTGCAGGACGGCAAGCGTCCGGCCGAGGGCCGGCCCGAGCTGATGGGGATCACCAAGGCCTCGCTGGCCACCGAGAGCTGGCTGTCGGCGGCCTCGTTCCAGGAGACCACCCGGGTGCTCACCGAGGCCGCCATCGAGGGCAAGTCGGACCAGCTGTTCGGCCTGAAGGAGAACATCATCATCGGCAAGCTGATCCCGGCCGGATCGGGCATGGAGCGCTACCGGGACATCAAGCTGGAGATGCCCGGCGCCGAGGCCATGCCGTTCTGGGCCCTCGGCTCCGAGGGCGATGCCGGCACCGAGGACCTGGCCGCCTGGCTGCGGGACACCGGTGGCGACGCCTCGCTCGGGGCGTTCAGCTCGGAGATCGACGCCAGCTGGCTGGGCACCATCCCGAGCGCCGAGGAACTGGCCGGCGGGGGCGACGCGTCGCCCCGGCGGCCGAGACCGGGCTCGCTCGAAGCCGGGGCATGATGACGCCGGGACGCCACGGGCCCCTGCCGGGGTCCGTGGCCGACCGGCTCCCCCTACACTGGAGCGGTCGTCTCACCGGGGTGCCGGGGCGCGCTTGCCCGGCCAGGCCAGGATGCCTTAGCATGGGACACTTGCGGTTTCGCGCGCCTGAGGCTGCGCCCTGCCCGCCTGCGACACCCCCCAGCAGTACCCCTCGAGCAGTAACGCTGAGTCAGTCCCGCAGTATCCCCGCAGTTCAAAACCTAGAGGTAACGCGTGCCCACGATCTCCCAGCTCGTCCGCAAAGGCCGGGCCACCAAGCCGACCAAGTCGAAGACCCCGGCCCTCCGGGGCGCACCCCAGCGCCGGGGCGTGTGCACGCGCGTCTACACCCACACCCCGAAGAAGCCGAACTCCGCCCTGCGCAAGGTGGCCAGGGTCCGGCTGACCAGCGGGCTCGAGGTGACCGCCTACATCCCCGGCGAGGGCCACAACCTCCAGGAGCACTCCATCGTGCTGGTCCGCGGCGGCCGTGTGAAGGACCTGCCCGGTGTCCGGTACAAGGTGATCCGAGGAACGCTGGACGCATCGGGCGTCCGCGAGCGGAATCAGGCCCGTAGCCGCTACGGCGCCAAGAAGGAGTCCTGACGTGCCCCGCAAAGGTCCTGCCGTCCGTCGTGAGCTGATGCCCGACCCCGTCTACCACTCCGTGCTGGTCACCCAGGTGGTCAACCGGGTGCTGAGCCGGGGCAAGCGCACCCTGGCCGAGCGCATCGTCTACGACGCCCTGTCCGACGTGGCGGAGAAGTCCGGCAACGACCCGGTCGCCGTCCTGAAGAAGGCCGTCGAGAACACCCGCCCCGAGCTCGAGGTCCGGAGCCGGAGGGTCGGTGGCGCCACCTACCAGGTGCCTGTCGAGGTCCGCCCCCGCCGGGCCACCACGCTGTCCATCCGCTGGCTGGTGGGCTACTCCCAGCAGCGCCGGGAGAAGACGATGGCCGAGCGCCTGTCCAACGAGATCCGCGACGCCGCCAACGGCATCGGGGCCGCGGCCAAGCGCCGCGAGGACCTGCACAAGATGGCCGAGTCCAACAAGGCCTTCGCCCACTACCGCTGGTAGGGACGGGCCGTCCCGGCCCCTACCCTGGCAGCGAGCACCACGTACGAGCACTACCCGAGAGCTGATCAACCATGGCTGAAGCGAGCACCCGCCACCATCCCCTGGCCAAGACCCGGAACATCGGGATCATGGCCCACATCGACGCGGGCAAGACCACCACCACCGAGCGGATCCTCTACTACACCGGCAAGAACTACAAGATCGGCGAGGTCCACGAGGGCGCCGCCACCATGGACTGGATGCCCCAGGAGCAGGAGCGGGGCATCACCATCACCTCGGCCGCCACCACCTGCATGTGGCGGGACACGGTCATCAACATCATCGACACCCCCGGCCACGTGGACTTCACCGTCGAGGTGGAGCGCTCGCTCCGGGTCCTCGACGGCGCCGTGGCCGTCTTCGACGCCGTGGCCGGCGTGGAGCCCCAGACCGAGACGGTATGGCGCCAGGCCGACAAGTACGCCGTCCCCCGGATCTGCTTCATCAACAAGATGGACCGGACCGGCGCCAACTTCGACCAGTGCGTGGAGATGATCAAGGACCGCCTCGACGCCGTGGTGGCCGTCGTGCAGCTGCCCATCGGCGCCGAGGGCGGGTTCCGGGGCGTGGTCGACCTGGTGCACATGCGGGCCCTGGTGTGGGACGACGGCATGGGCGAGGAGTGGACCGAAGAGGAGATCCCCGCCGACCTGAAGGACGCCGCCGAGGCGGCCCACCACCAGCTCATCGACGTCGTCTCCAACCACGACGACACCATCATGGAGAAGTACCTGGGGGACGAGGAGATCACCCCCGAGGACCTCCAGCGGGCCATCCGGACGGTGACCCTGGGCAGCCACGCCGTCCCCATCCTGTGCGGGTCGGCGTTCAAGAACAAGGGCGTCCAGCCCATGCTCGACGCCGTGGTCGACTACCTGCCGAGCCCCCTCGACATCCCGCCCGACCATGGGCACCGTCCCCCGCAAGGAGGGCGTCACCGTCGAGCGTGCCCCCGGACGACACGGCACCGTTCGCGGCGCTGGCCTTCAAGATCATGACCGACCCCTACGTGGGCAAGCTCACCTACCTCCGGGTGTACTCGGGCACGTTGACCAAGGGCTCGGCGGTGATGAACTCGACCAAGGACCGCAAGGAGCGGATCGGCCGCATCCTCCAGATGCACGCCAACTCCCGCGAGGACCTCGACGTCACCTACGCCGGCGACATCATCGCCGCCGTCGGCCTGAAGCAGACCACCACCGGTGACACCCTGTGCGACCCCGACGACCAGGTGATCCTGGAGTCCCTCACCTTCCCCGAGCCGGTGATCCACGTGGCCGTCGAGCCCAAGACCAAGGCTGACCAGGACAAGCTGTCCCGGGCCCTGTTCTCCCTGTCCGAGGAGGACCCGACCTTCCGGGTCCAGTCCGACGAGGAGACGGGCCAGACGGTCATCTCGGGGATGGGCGAGCTCCACCTCGAGGTGCTGGTCGACCGCATGATGCGCGAGTTCAGCGTGGACGCCAACGTGGGCAAGCCCCAGGTGGCCTACCGCGAGACGGTGCGCAAGAAGGTCGAGAAGGTCGAGCTGCGCTACGTCCGCCAGACCGGCGGCAAGGGCCAGTACGGCCACGTGGTCATCACCCTCGAGCCGACCGGGCCCGGCGGGGCTACGAGTTCGTGGACAAGATCACCGGCGGGGTCATCCCGAAGGAGTACATCCCCTCGGTCAACCAGGGCATCCAGGAGTCGATCACCTCGGGCGTCCTGGCCGGGTACCCGACCGTCGACATCAAGGTGACCCTTACCTACGGCTCCTACCACGACGTCGACTCCTCGGAGATGGCGTTCAAGATCGCCGGGTCGATGGCCATCAAGAAGGCCGCCAACCTGGCCGATCCGGTCCTGTTGGAGCCGGTGATGGCCGTCGAGGTCACCACCCCGGAGGACTACATGGGCGACGTGATCGGCGACCTGTCCGCCCGCCGGGGCAAGGTCGAGGGCATGGAACAGCGGGGCAACAGCCACATCGTCCGGGCGCAGGTACCGCTGAGCGATATGTTCGGCTACGCTACCGACCTGCGCTCGCGCACTCAGGGACGGGCCACGTACTCGATGCAGTTCCACGCGTACAACGAGGTTCCTGAGTCGATCGCCAAGGAGATCATCGCCAAGGCGCGCGGAGAGTAGGGCGCCGCGAGGAAGCGGGCTGCAGCCGGCCGGGACACGTCCCCGGGGTCGCGGTCGGAGCCGCACGGCGCAGCACCCAGCACACGCCAGTGCAGTACCACGGCAGCACCGGCAGCAGCAGCAGTAATCCACACAGCACCGCAGGACCACCGATACACGAGGAATGACGAAGGCAACCGCCTCCGTCGTGGCGGGCCCGAGGGGGTACCGTCCGAGATCAGGGAGCATTACCCCAGTTATGGCCAAGCAGAAGTTCGAGCGCACGAAGCCCCACGTCAATGTGGGAACGATGGGACACATCGACCACGGTAAGACAACGCTCACCGCGGCCATCACCAAGGTCCTGCACGACAACGACCCGACGACGAACTTCACGCCGTTCGACCAGATCGACAAGGCGCCCGAAGAGAAGCAGCGCGGCATCACCATCTCGATCGCCCACGTGGAGTACGAGACGCCCAACCGGCACTACGCCCACGTCGACATGCCCGGTCACGCCGACTACATCAAGAACATGATCACCGGTGCCGCCCAGGTGGACGGGGCCATCCTGGTGGTGTCGGCCGCCGACGGCCCCATGCCCCAGACCCGTGAGCACGTGCTGCTGGCCCGACAGGTCGGCGTGCCCTACATCGTGGTGGCGCTCAACAAGTCCGACACCGTCGACGACGAGGAGCTGCTCGACCTGGTCGAGCTGGAGGTGCGCGAGCTCCTCAACGAGTACGAGTTCCCCGGGGACGACACCCCGATCGTCCGGGTCAGCGCCCTCAAGGCGCTGGAGGGCGACGCCGAGTGGGCCGGCAAGATCACCGAGCTCATGGACGCCGTCGACACCTACATCCCCGAGCCCGAGCGTGACGTGGAGAAGCCCTTCCTCATGTCCATCGAGGACGTCATGTCCATCACCGGCCGGGGCACCGTGGTGACCGGCAAGGTCGAGCAGGGCATCGTCAAGGTGGGCGAGGAGGTCGAGATCGTCGGCCTCCGCGACACCCAGAAGACCACGGTCACCGGCATCGAGATGTTCCGCAAGCTCCTCGACGAGGGTCGGGCCGGCGACAACATCGGCGCCCTCCTGCGTGGCACGAAGAAAGAGGAGGTGGAGCGGGGCCAGGTGCTGTGCAAGCCCGGCTCGATCACCCCCCACACCAAGTTCGAGGCCACCGTGTACGTCCTGAACAAGGACGAGGGTGGGCGGCACAAGCCGTTCTTCACCAACTACCGCCCCCAGTTCTACTTCCGGACCACCGACGTGACCGGGACGATCACCCTCCCCGAGGGCACCGAGATGGTCATGCCCGGCGACAACACCGAGATGACCGTGGAGCTGGGCAAGCCCATCGCCATGGTCGAGGGTCTGCGATTCGCCATCCGTGAGGGTGGCCGCACCGTGGCCTCGGGCCGTGTCACGAAGATCCTCGAATAGTCGAGCCGTGACCACCACCCCCACTGGAAGGACACCACCCCCATGGCCGCTGAAGGCCCCCGCCAGAAGATCAGGATCCGGCTCAAGGCCTACGACCACGAGATCCTCGACCAGTCGACCGAGAAGATCGTGCAGACCGTGCTGCGGACCCAGGCCAAGGTGCTGGGCCCGGTGCCGCTGCCGACCGAGAAGCACCGCTACACGGTGATCCGGTCGCCGCACAAGTACAAGGACAGCCGCGAGCACTTCGAGATGCGGGTGCACAAGCGCCTGGTCGACATCGTGGAGCACACCCCGAAGACGGTGGACTCGCTCCAGCGGCTCGACCTGCCCGCCGGGGTGGACATCGAGATCAAGATCCAGACCGTCTGAGGCCTCCCGGGGCGGGTCGACACCCCGTTGAATCCGCCGGTCGGGATGGTATAGGGTGTGCGGTCGGCCCGGTTTCGGGCCACGACATGTGAGTAGGACGTGTTCGAGCGCCCGCGGAAGGACGGCGGGGACCTCGGGCCAAACCAGGCGAGCGCTCCGCTCGGGTTCTTCCGAGCGGAGCGTCTGCGTGCGAGCCGATGCGAGACCAGGCACCGGTGCAACCACCAGAGCAGGGTGCAGGTCATGCAGTGCCGTAGGAACCGTTGGGCGCCGGCCGGCGTCCAACGCAGCGAAGAGTCGAGACGGAGAAGCTCCAGTGGCCACCAAGGCGATCGTGGGCGAAAAAGTGGGAATGACCCAGATCTGGGACGATCAGAACCGGTCCATACCGGTGACGATGCTGCGCGTGTCGCCGGTCCGGGTCGTGCAGGTCAAGACGCCCGAGAACGAGGGCTACTCCGCCCTCCAGGTGACCTGGGGCCATCGCCGCTCCTCGGCCCTGACCAAGCCCGAGCAGGGCCACTTCGACAAGGCCGGGGTCGACCCGGGCCGTCGCCTGGTGGAGCTCCGGCTCGACGATGCCTCCGACTACGAGGTGGGCCAGCAGCTGACCGCCGACCTGCTGCAGGCCGGTGAGCTGGTGGACGCCATCGCCGTGTCCAAGGGCAAGGGCTTCGCCGGGGCGATGAAGCGCCACAACTTCAAGGGCCAGGGTGCCAGCCACGGCAACCACAAAAAGCACCGCTCGCCGGGCTCGATCGGCGCCTGTGCCACTCCGGCCCGGGTGTTCAAGGGCACCCGGATGGCCGGCCGAATGGGTGGCCAGCAGGTGACCACGCTCAATCTTGAGGTGGTCCAGGCCGACCCGGAGCGGGAGCTGATCCTGGTCAAAGGGGCGGTGCCCGGCCCGAGGGGCGGCATCGTGATCCTGCGGGACGCCGTCAAGGCCCCGCTGGTGAAGGGCGGCAAGGCGTCATGAGCACCACCGAGACCATCGATTTCGAGACGGCCACCCCCGCCGAGATCCGACGCTTCCTGCGCCCGGCCCCCGAGCAGCGCACCGCGGTGCGGCGCTCGCCGGACGGCAGCGAGCTCGGCGAGGTCGACCTCGAGCCCTCCTTGTTCGGCATCGAGCCCAACCTGGCCGTGCTGCACCAGGTGGTCACGGCCCAGCTGGCCGCGGCCCGCTCGGGCACCCAGTCGACCAAGACCCGGGCCGAGGTCCGTGGTGGCGGGGCCAAGCCGTTCCGCCAGAAGGGCACCGGCCGGGCCCGACAGGGCTCGACCAGGTCGCCGCAGTGGGTCGGTGGCGGGGTCGCCCTCGGTCCCAAGCCCCGTTCGTACGCCCAAAAGACGCCGAAGAAGATGATCCAGCTGGCGCTGCGCTCCGCGCTCTCGGACCGGGCCAAGCAGGGCCGGGTGGCGGTTGTCGACGCCTGGGCCTTCGACGTCCCGAGCACCAAGGCGGCTATCGCCTCCCTCGGTGCCCTCGGACTGACCGGCCGGGTACTGGTGGTGCTGGGCGACGAGGACGGCTACGCCGACCGCTCGTTCGGCAACCTCCCCGAGATCCAGACCATCGTGGCGGGCGAGCTCAACGCCTACGACATCCTGGTCAACGACTGGGTGGTCTTCACCGACGAGACCCTGCCCGGCGCCACGCCCGATGAAGCCGCGCCGGCCGCCGATCCGGCCCCGGCCGCCGAAGAAGAAGGAGGCGGGTCGTGAGGGATCCCCATAACGTGCTCATCCGGCCGGTGGTGTCGGAGAAGTCCTACTCCTTGATGGACAACAACGTCTACGTGTTCGTGGTCGACCCGTCGGCTACCAAGATCGACGTGCGCCACGCCGTCGAGCAGGCATTCAACGTCCGGGTCGACAACGTCAACACCCTCAATCGCAAGGGCAAGACCAAGCGCAACCGGAAGAACAACTCCCTCGGCCATCGTCCCGACACCAAGCGGGCCATCGTCACTCTGCACGAGGGTGACTCGATCGACCTCTTCGAGAACTGAGAGACCGGGACCACACCATGCCACTCCGCTCACGAAAGCCCACCAGCGCCGGCCGGCGCTTCCAGACTGTCTCGGACTTCGCCGAGATCACCCGGGACCGTCCCGAGAAGTCCCTCCTGGCACCCAAGCCGTCGACCGGTGGCCGCAACAGCTATGGCCGCAAGACCTCACGCCACCGCGGCGGCGGCCACAAGCAGCAGTACCGGATCATCGACTTCAAGCGGGACAAGGACGGGGTGCCGGCCAAGGTGGCGGCCATCGAGTACGACCCCAACCGCAACGCCCGGATCGCACTGCTGCACTACCTGGACGGTGAGAAGCGCTACATCCTCGCTCCGTCCCAGGTCCAGGTGGGGGACCGGCTCCAGTCGGGCCAGGGTGCCGAGATCCGCCCCGGTAACGCCCTACCCCTGCGATTCATCCCGGTGGGATCGGTCGTCCACAACGTCGAGCTGCGCCCCGGTGGCGGCGGCAAGCTGGCCCGTGGTGCCGGCATGAGCGTCCAGCTGGTGGCCAAGGAGGGGGCGTTCGCCACCCTCCGGCTCCCTTCCACCGAGATGCGCCGGGTCTCCATCGACTGCCGGGGCACCCTGGGCACCGTGGGGAACTCCGAGGCCGAGCTGATCAAGATCGGCAAGGCCGGGCGGAACCGCTGGAAGGGCAAGCGCCCTCAGACCCGTGGTGTGGCCATGAACCCGGTCGACCACCCCCTTGGCGGTGGCGAGGGCAAGACCTCCGGTGGCCGTCACCCGGTCTCGCCGTGGGGCCAGCCCGAGGGCAGGACCCGGGCCCGCAACAAGGACTCCGACAAGATGATCGTCCGCAGGCGCCGCACACGCGGTGCCCGGCGGTAGGAAGACAGAGGGAACGGCACACTATGCCCCGCAGCCTGAAGAAGGGTCCGTTCGTGGACGACCACCTCCTGAAGAAGGTGGACGTCCTCAACGCGGCCGGCGACAAGAAGGTCATCAAGACGTGGTCCCGTCGCTCGACCATCATCCCCGACATGGTGGGCCACACCATCGCCGTCCACGACGGGCGCAAGCACATCCCGGTGTATGTGACCGAGTCGATGGTGGGCCACAAGCTTGGCGAGTTCGCACCCACCCGCACCTTCAAGTTCCACGCCGGCCAAGAGCGGGCGGGGAGGCGCTGACGTGCCCGGTGTGAAGACCAATGAGCGAGAGGGGACCCGTGCGGTCCTCCGTCACAGCCGGATGTCGGCCTCCAAGGTCCGCCAGGTCCTGAACCTGATCCGTGGCCAGGACGTCGACCGGGCCGCCGAGATCCTCTCCCTGGGCGACCGGGAGGCGGCGGCGACGGTGGGCAAGCTGCTGGCCTCGGCCGTGGCCAACGCCGTCCACAACGACGGCCTCGACGCCGAGGAGCTCTACATCTCGGCCTGCTACGCCGACGAGGGCAGCACCCTCAAGCGCTGGCGGCCCCGGGCCCGGGGCCGGGCCACCCGGATCCGCAAGCGGACGTCGCACATCACCATCATCGTGAGTCGGCTGCCCGAGGATCGCATCGCCCGACGCCGCGCCAAGCAGGCCGCTAATTCCAACCAGCGCTCGCGCCGCGTGGCCGGCTCCCGTCGTCGTCGCCAGTCCGAAGAGGCAGTGGACGAGTCGACCGCCTCGGGCACCGGCGCCGAGGCGTGGTCCGAGGACGCCGTCCAGGCCGACGACGTCATCACCGAGACCGAGGCCGGACCGCTCGAAGAGGCTGACCTCGACACCGAGGTCGCTGAGGACCACGAGCACGGAACAGACGACGTCATCACCGAGACCGAGGCCGGACCGCTCGAGGAGGCCGACGACGAGGTCGTCGACGCCACCGAGACGACCGAAAACGACGACACAGACGGCGATTCCGCCGAAGAGAAGGGCAAGTAGATGGGCCAGAAGGTCAACCCGTACGGGTTTCGACTCGGCGTCACCACCGACTGGAAGTCGCGCTGGTTCGAGGAGCGCAACTACCAGAACTGCGTGATCGAGGACTGGGAGATCCGCGACTACCTCATGTCGCAGCTCGAGTCCGCCGCAGTCAGCCGCATCGAGATCGAGCGCACCCGGGACCGGCTGCGGGTGGACATCCACACCGCCCGCCCCGGCATCGTCATCGGCCGCCGAGGCGCTGAGGCCGACCGCCTGAAGAAGAAGATCGAGGAGATCACCGGCCTCAACAACCGGATCCAGCTCAATATCCAAGAGATCAAGCAGCCCGAGCTCGACGCCGCGCTCATCGCCCAGGGCATCTGTGACCAGCTGGCCCGCCGGGTGGCGTTCCGCCGCGCCATGAAGCGCTCCATCCAGACCGTGCAGAAGGCCGGTGCCCTGGGCGTGCGGGTCCAGTGCTCGGGCCGCCTCGGCGGCTCGGAGATGTCGCGCAAGGAGTCCTACCGCGAGGGCAGGGTTCCGCTGCACACTCTCCGGGCCGACATCGACTACGGCTTCCGTGAGGCCAAGACCACCTTCGGGCGGATCGGCGTGAAGGTCTGGATCTACAAGGGCGACATCCTCCCCTACAAGATCTCCACCGAGGACAAGATCACTCGTGAGGCCGCCATGGCCGTCGGGGAGACCTCCGGCCAGGGCGGCGACGCCCCCCGCCGGCTGATCACCGCCGGTGGCGGCCGCCGCCGGGCCGAGCAGGGCGCACCGGGCAGCGTGGTCACCGTCGACTCGGACTCCGAGGGCGAGACCGACATCCCCGAGGGCCTGGTCGACCAGGCCACCGCGGACATCGCCGCCGCGCCCGCCGTCCCCGACGAGCTCGAGCGCATCCTCACCGAGGACGAGGAGATCGAGCGCCGCACCCGCGAGCACCACGAGACCCCCCACTTCCGCAAGGAGGTGGACTGACATGTTGATGCCCCGCAAGGTCAAGCACCGCAAGCAGCAGCGCGGCCGGATGAGCGGCAAGGCCAAGGGTGGCAGTGACGTCACGTTCGGCGACTTCGGCATCCAGGCCCTGGAGCCGGCCTGGTTGACGGCCCGCCAGATCGAGGCCGCCCGAATCGCCATGACCCGTCACGTCAAGCGTGGCGGCAAGGTGTGGATCCGCGTGTTCCCCGACCGCCCCGTGACCCAGAAGCCGGCCGAGACCCGCATGGGCTCGGGCAAAGGCAACCCCGAGCACTGGGTGGCCGTGGTCAAGCCGGGCCGCATCCTCTTCGAGCTGGCCGGGGTCGAGCCCGATCTGGCCCGCGAGGCCATGGAGCGGGCTATCCAGAAGCTGCCGTTCAAGGCCAAGTTCGTGATCCGTCCCGGAACGCACGGGACGCCGGAGGTGCAGGTCTGATGGCGACCGCTGCCGAGATCTCCCAGTACGACACCGAAGAGCTCGAGCGCCAGCTCGGCGAGACCCGGCGCGAGCTGTTCAACCTCCGGTTCCAGCTGGCCACCGGGCAGTTGGACAACTTCTCGCGGATCAACCACGTGCGCAAGGACGTGGCCCGCATGCTCACCGAACTGCGCAACCGCGAGATCGCCGAAGCCGAGGGCATCGACTTCGAAGAGCTGCCCGCCCACCAGGCCGCCGCACGCCGCCGGACCGCCGACGAGGCGCTCGGGCGCGATGCGACCACGGCCTCGGAGCGCCGGGCCGCGGCCAAGGCCGAGGCCGAAGAGGCCGACCACGATCACGACCACGACCACGACGAGGCTGTCGACGAGGACGAGCTGGCCGAAGAGGTGGCCGACGACGATGGGATGGCCCTTCCCGACGACGAGCCGGTCGACGCCATCGAGGGCGCCGACGATGCAGAGGAGAAGGACTGATGGCCGACGAGACGACCGCGGAGACGACCGAGCGGATCAACCGCCGCAAGGTCCGTGAGGGCCTGGTGGTGTCGGACTCCATGGACGCCACCGTCGTGGTGGCCGTCATCGAGCGCGTGCGCCACCCGCGGTACGGCAAGACTGTCCAGCGGACCAAGCGCCTCTATGTCCATGACGGCGACAACGCCGCCAAGGTGGGCGACCGCGTGCGGGTGGTCGAGACCCGGCCCCTGTCCAAGCTCAAGCGCTGGCGGCTCGCCGAAGTCCTGGAGCGTGCCCGATGATCCAGCAGGAATCACGACTCCGGGTGGCCGACAACTCCGGGGCCAAAGAAGTGCTCTGCATCAAGGTGCTCGGTGGCTCGCGTCGCCGCTACGCCTCGATCGGGGACGTCTTCGTGGCCACGGTGAAGGATGCCATCCCGGGCGCTGCGGTGAAGAAGGGCGATGTCGTCAAGTGCGTCGTCGTCCGGACGAAGAAGGAGAAGCGCCGTCCCGACGGCAGCTACATCCGCTTCGACGAGAACGCCGCCGTGCTCATCAACGACCAGCAGCAACCACGTGGGACCCGCATCTTTGGGCCGGTAGGCCGGGAGTTGCGCGACAAGCGCTTCATGCGGATCGTCTCGCTGGCACCGGAGGTGTTGTAGATGCGAATCAAAAAGGGTGACAAGGTCCAGGTCCTGAGCGGCAAGGACCGCGGCAAGCAGGCCCACGTGGTCCGGGCCATCCCCGCCGAGGGGCGGGTCATCGTCGAGGGCGTGCACGTGGCCAAGCGCCACGCCAAGCCCACCCGCGCCACCATGCAGGGCGGCGTGATCGACAAGTTCATGCCCGTGTCGGTGTCGTCGGTGGCCATCGTGTGCGACAACTGCGGCCCGTCCCGCATCGGTATGCGCATCGACGAGCAGGGCCGCAAGCTGCGGGTCTGCAAGAAGTGTGGATCGGACCTGTGATGGCCCCCGCAACCGCTACTGCCACCCGGCCCCGGCTGAAGGCTCGCTACGACGCCACCGTGCGCGCCGAGCTCAAAGAGACACTGGGCCTCGAGAACATCATGCAGGTTCCCCGGCTGTCCAAGATCGTCATCAACATGGGCGTGGGCCGGGCCACCCAGCAGAAGTCCCTGATCGAAGGGGCGATGCGCGATCTCGAGATCATCTCCGGCCAGAAGCCGGTGGTGACGCGGGCCCGCAAGTCGATCGCCTCGTTCAAGCTGCGCGAGGGCCAGGAGATCGGTGCCAAGGTGACGCTTCGGGGCGACCGGGCCTGGGAGTTCTTCGACCGCCTGCTGGCCATGGCCATCCCCCGCATCCGTGACTTCCGGGGCCTCTCGCCCCGGTCGTTCGACGGCCACGGCAACTACACCTTCGGCGTGACCGAGCAGCTGATCTTCCCCGAGATCGACTACGACCGCATCGACACCACCCGGGGCATGGACATCACCATTGCCACCACCGCACGAACCGACGAAGAGGGCCGGGCACTCCTGGCCGCCTTCGGCTTTCCGTTCCGACAGGAGAACCAGTAACCCCATGGCGAAGAAGGCTTTGATCGAAAAGCAGCAGCGCACCCCCAAGTTCAAGGTGCGCGGGTACACGCGGTGCCGCCGGTGTGGCCGGCCCAAGTCGGTGTACCGCAAGTTCGGCTTGTGCCGGATCTGCCTGCGGGTGATGGTGCACGCCGGTGAGATCCCCGGCGTGACGAAGGCCAGTTGGTGAGAGGAGGCGACGAACGATGACGATGACCGACCCGATTGCCGACATGCTGACCCGCATCCGGAACGCCAACACCGCCCACTTCGACACGGTGAAGATGCCCGGCTCCAAGCTCAAAGAGTCCCTGGCCGCCATCCTGGTGGACGAGGGCTACATCGTGGGTTACCAGGTGAATGACGACCCGGGTAAGCCGGGCAAGACCCTGGAGATCCAGATGAAGTACGCCCCCGACCGCGCCCGGACCATCTCCGGGATCAAGCGGGTGTCCAAGCCCGGGCTGCGGATCTACGCCCGCGCCGACAAGATGCCGCGGGTCCTCGGGGGGCTGGGTGTGGCCGTGGTGTCCACCTCCAAGGGCCTGATGACCGACCGAGAGGCGCGCAAGCGTCGCATGGGCGGAGAGGTGCTCTGCTATGTCTGGTAGTCGCACCGCCTCGCCGATCACGAACCGAGGTGGCTGCTGATGTCCCGCATCGGACGCTCGCCGATCGCTGTCCCCTCCGGGGTGTCGGTGGCGGTGGGCACGGACAACACGGTGACCGTGAAGGGCCCCCAGGGCGAGTTGGCCCGGTCGGTCCCCGCCGCCATCACCATCCGCCAGGACGGCGACGTGCTGGTAGTGGAACGGCCTGACGACCAGCGCCAGAACCGTGCCCTGCACGGCCTGACCCGGTCCCTGGTGGCCAACATGGTGTCTGGCGTCACCGAGGGCTTCTCCAAGGAGCTCGAGATCGTCGGCGTTGGCTACCGCGCCATCCCGAAGGGCCCGTCCGCCCTCGAGCTGGCCTTGGGCTTCTCCCACCCGGTCAACGTCACCGCCCCCGACGGCGTCACCTTCGAGGTCCCGTCGGCGACCAGGATCATCATCAAAGGCATCGACAAGGAAAAAGTCGGCCAAGTGGCCGCGGACATCCGCAAGCTGCGCAAGCCCGAGCCCTACAAGGGCAAGGGCATCCGCTACGTGGGCGAGCGGGTCGTGCGCAAGGCCGGGAAGGCAGCCAAGTAATGGCACGCACCGATCACAAACTGGAACTGCGCCGGCGCCGGCACAACCGCGTGCGCCGTCGGGTGCACGGCACGTCCGAGCGCCCCCGCCTGGCCGTGTTCCGTTCCAACAAGCACATCTCCGCCCAGCTGATCGACGACGATGCCGGCCGCACCCTGGCTGCTGCCTCGTCGATCGAGGGCGAGCTGCGAGGCTCGTCGGGCGGCAACATCGACGCCGCCGTCAAGGTGGGATCCCTGGCCGCCTCGCGGGCCAAGGCCGCCGGCATCACCACCGTGGTCTTCGACCGTGGCGGATTCGCCTATCACGGGCGGGTGGCCGCCCTGGCCGACGCCGCCCGCGCCGAAGGACTGGAGTTCTAGGACCATGGCCAACAACGAGCTGCAATACGAAGAGCGCACCATCCGGGTCAACCGGGTCTCCAAGGTGGTCAAGGGTGGCCGCCGATTCTCCTTCGCCGCCTTGATGGTGGTGGGGGACGGCAACGGCAAGGTGGGCCTCGGCTACGGCAAGGCCAAAGAGGCCGGCCTGGCGGTGCAAAAGGGCATTGAAGAGGCCCGCAAGAACATGTTCGACGTGCCCCTGGCCGGGAGCACCATCACCCACCCGATCATCGGGGAGAGCGGGGCCGGACGGGTGATGCTGAAGCCGGCCGCCCCCGGTACCGGCGTCATCGCCGGGGGAGCGGCCCGGGCCATCTTGGAGATGGCCGGCATCCGCGACATCCTGGCCAAGTCGCTCGGATCGTCCAACGGGATCAATGTGGCCCACGCCACCATCGCCGGCCTGAAGGGGCTCAAGCGCCCCGACGAGATCGCCATCCTCCGGGGCAAGCCCGCCGAGGAAGTGGTCCCGGCCGCGCTGCTTCGGGCCTACCGCGAGCGCCGTCGCGAGGCCGACCTGTTCACGGAGGTGAGCTGAGATGGCTGCGGCAACCCCCACCGCCACGACTGAGTCCGGCACCGGTTGGCTGCGTGTCACCCAGGTGCGCTCGGCCATCGGCACCAAACCCAAGCACCGCGGCACCCTCCGGGCCCTGGGCCTCCGGGGCATCGGCAAGACCAACGTGCTACCCGATCGCCCGGAAATCCGTGGGATGCTGGCCCGCGTCCCCCACCTGGTGGACGTCACGCCCGCCGAGCACGACGAGAAAGGCTGACCATGAAGGTCCATGAGCTTCGACCACCCGCAGGGTCCACCCGCGCCCGTCGGCGCGTCGGCCGCGGTATCGGTGGCAAGGGCGGCAAGACGGCCGGCCGGGGCACCAAGGGCCAGGGCGCCCGTGACACCATCCCCATGGGGTTCGAGGGTGGCCAGCTGCCCCTGATGCAGCGCATCCCCAAGCTGCGGGGCTTCAAGAACCCGTTCCGCATCGACTACACCCCGGTGAACCTGAGCGCCCTGGAGGCGCTCGAGGGCGACGCCATCGACATCCCCGGTCTCGTGGACCAGGGGCTGGTCCGGAAGGGTGACCTGGTCAAGATCCTCGGCGGCGGTTCGCTGAGCCGCTCCCTCTCGGTGGAGGCTCACGCGTTCTCCAAGTCGGCAGAAGCGGCGATTACCGGCGCGGGCGGGTCCATCACGGTGGTCCCCCTCCCCTTCGGCCACCACCGCCCGCCGGCTCAGGGCAACGCCCTCACCAACCGGTAGCATCGGCCCACCGCGGCGTCGAGGAGCCCCATGCTCGCCAGTCTGGCCAACATCTTCCGGATTCCCGACCTTCGTAAGAAGGTCGTCTTCACGCTGACCGTCATCGCCATCTACCAGTTCGGGGCCAACGTCCCGGTCCCCTTCGTCAACTTCACGAAGGTGGCCCAGCTGGAGGCGGCGTCCAAGTCATCGGGCGTGCTCGGGTTCCTCAACCTGTTCTCGGGCGGTGCCCTCACCCGGATGGCCGTGTTCGGGCTGGGCATCATGCCCTACATCACCTCGAGCATCATCATCCAGCTCCTGGCCACCGTCATCCCCAAGCTGGAGCAGTGGCGTGACCAGGGGGCCGTGGGGCAGAAGAAGCTGACCCAGACCACCCGCTACCTCACGGTGGCCCTGGCCCTCATGCAGTCGACCGGCCTCGTGTACCTGTTCCACAAGGGGGGCGGGGGACTGTTCGGATCCAGCCAGAACGTCGACCTCATCCTCAACTACTCGATCTGGCGTGCCGCGTTCATCGTGATGACCCTGACGGCGGGTACCGCCTTTGTCATGTGGCTGGCTGAGCTCATCACCCAGCGAGGCATCGGACAGGGCATGTCCATCCTGATCTTCGCCAACGTGGTGGCCGGCATCCCCTCGGGCCTGAACACGGTCCTCCAGGAGGGCGGACGGGTCAAATTCTCGGTGATCCTCCTGGTGTCGCTGGCCCTGCTGGTGCTGATCGTCTTCGTGGACCAGGGCCAACGGCGCATCCCGGTGACCTTCGCCAAACGGGTGGTGGGCCGCAAGATGTACGGGGGGTCCAACACCTACATCCCCCTCAAGGTCAACCAGGCCGGCGTGATCCCCATCATCTTCGCCAGCTCGGTGCTCTACATCCCGGTGCTGTTGTCGAACATCATCCCGTCGGCGGCCTTCCGGAGCTGGGTGAACAGCAACGTCACACCGACCAGCGTGTTCTACATCCTCACCTACTTCATCTTCATCTTGTTGTTCACGTTCTTCTACGTCTATGTGGCCTTCGACCCCCACCAGCAGGCGGACATCATCCGCAAGCAGGGCGGGTACATCCCCGGGATCCGCCCGGGCCATCCGACCGAGCGCTACCTGGCCCACATCCTCAATCGGATCACCTGGCCCGGCGCGCTCTTCCTCGGCGGCGTGGCCATCACCCCCTCACTGCTGATGGCGGCATGGAACATCACCAGCTATCCCTTCTACGGCACCACCCTTCTGATCGCTGTGGGCGTGGCACTCGAGACGATGAAGCAGATCGACAGCCAGCTCATGATGCGAAACTACGAGGGCTTCCTCAAGTAGGTGGTACCCGGAGCCAGGCTCGTTGTCCTCGGCAAACAGGGGGCAGGCAAGGGAACGCAGTGCGTGCGGCTCTCCCACCACTACGTCGTGCCCCACGTCTCGACCGGGGACATGCTGCGCGCTGCCGTCAAGCAGGGTACGGCCATCGGCCAGAAGGCCAAAGCACTCATGGACCAGGGCGAGCTCCTGGGCGACGAGCTGATCTTGGAGATGGTGTCCGAGCGGCTGCAGGAGAGCGACGTGCGGGCCCGGGGCTTCGTGCTGGACGGCTGTCCCCGGACGGTGAACCAGGCCGAGGGCCTGGCCGCCCTGCTCACCCCCTACGACCTGGACCTGGTGATCGACCTCGAGGTGCACACCAGCCAGGTGCTGCGTCGCCTGGCGGCCCGCCGGGTCTGTGTGGACTGCGGTGCCAATTACTCGACGTCGTCGCCCCCCCTGATCAACTGGACCTGCGACGTCTGCGGCGGTGAGGTGGTCCAGCGGGAGGACGACACCGAAGAGGCCATCTCCCGCCGCCTCGAGCTCTACGAGCACCAGACCGCACCCCTCATCGAGTGGTACCGGGCCCGCAACCAGCTGGAGACGGTGTCGGGCTCGGGTACGCCCGACGCCGTGACCCGTAGAATGGTCAAGGTCATCGAGCACCGGCGAAACCGCGGCATCGGCTTCGCGTAGTGCCCGGTGCCTGCCGGCGATCGGTTCGCCGATCTCACCTGACCCCCGATGAGCAGCCAGACCCGATGACCCCCCACCACCTGATGAGGCGCAATTCCCGATGAGACGCAATGCCGACGAGCTGGCCAAGATGCGCAAGGCCGGACGCGTCGTGGCCGAGATCCACGAGGCGACCAGGGCGGTCATCCGTCCCGGCGTGTCGACCGCCGACCTCGACCGGGCGGCCCGGGCGGTGCTGGACAAGCGGGGAGCGGGGTCGAATTTCTTGAACTACCACGGCTTCCCGGCCGTGGTGTGCACGTCGCCGAACTCGATGATCGTGCACGGGATCCCTTCTGAGACGGTCATCCTCGACGAGGGGGACATCATCTCGGTGGACTGTGGGGCCATCATCGAGGGCTACCACGGGGACGCCGCCTATACGGCGGGGGTCGGCGAGGTGTCCAAAGAGGCCATGCGGCTGATGGAGGTCACCGAGCAGAGCCTGTTCGCCGGGATCGCCCAGCTGCGCCCGGGCAACCGGCTCCACGAGGTGGGCCGGGCCGTCCAGGACGTAGCCGAGGCGGCCGGGTTCTCGGTGGTGCGGGAGTATGTGGGCCATGCCATCGGGACCGCTATGCACGAGGAGCCCCAGGTGCCCAACTACTGGCCCGGGTCGGGAGGGCCGACCCTCAAGACGGGCATGGTCTTCGCCGTCGAGCCCATGGTCAACGCCGGCGGGGCGGGAACGGTCCAGCTGGACGACGGCTGGAGCGTGGTCACCGCCGACGGCCGCCTGTCGGCCCATTTCGAGCACACCATCGCCGTGACCGAGGACGGTCCGGAGGTATTCACCGTCCTGTGAGGGGTCCGAACACCGAATTCTGGGGTCGGACTGGCAATTTGGCGCCGAGGGGCTAAACTGGTCGTTCGGCTGGCCACGGCTGTGTTGTGGCGTGCCGATCCCGCTGACGGTTCAGCCTCTTCAGGTGTGCGCCGGATGTGGTGCGGGCGAACGACGAGATCGTGGTTCGCGGTGCATGCCGGCCCCCGGGCCGAGCGGACCAGACGACAGACTATTCGAGGAGATTCACCTGCCCAAGCCCAAGGAAGATGCCATCGTGCTGGAAGGGACGGTCGTGGAGCCACTTCCGAACGCCATGTTCCGCGTGGAGCTCGAGAACGGCCACAAGGTCCTGGCCCACAGTTCAGGGAAGATGCGCATGCACCGCATCCGCATCCTCCCCGGGGACAAGGTGCAGGTGGAGATCACCCCCTACGACCTCGCACGGGGGCGGATCACCTACCGCTACAAGTAGGGCCGGCAACGGTCCGCTCCGACGGGGCTGCACCCCGGTGGGCGGACCGGCGCCGCAGTGGCACAACGAGTCACCCGGAGGGTCCGGGACGGCCGGCAGATAGAGCTGACAGACAGAGCAGTGGACAGACAAGGACGACAACGTGAAGGTTCGACCCAGCGTCAAGCCGATGTGTGAGAAGTGCAAAGTGATCCGCCGGCACCGGCGGGTCATCGTGATCTGCGAAAACCCGCGCCACAAGCAGCGCCAGGGTTGATGCACATGGATCTGGTCTAAGAGAGAAGGAAGCACACGTGGCCCGTATCTCCGGCGTGGACATCCCCCGCGAAAAGCGGTTGGAGATCTCCCTCACCTATATCTTCGGCATCGGCCGGACCACCGCGCAGCAGATCTCCGCGGCCACCGACACCAGCCCCGACACCCGGGTCCGCGACCTGACCGACGAGGAGGTGACCCGCCTCCGTAACTACATCGACGCCAACCTGCAGGTGGAGGGCGACCTCCGCCGCGACGTCTCCCAGGACATCAAGCGCAAGATGGAGATCGGCTGCTACCAGGGCATCCGGCACCGCAAGGGTCTGCCGGTCCACGGCCAGCGCACCCACACCAACGCCCGTACACGGAAGGGACCGAAAAAGACGGTCGCCGGAAAGAAGAAGGTTCGCAAGTAGATGGCCAAGACCACCAAGCCGGCCGCCGGCGCCCGGCGCCCCCGCAAGCGGGAGCGCAAGAACATCACCTTCGGTGTCGCCCACATCAAGAGCTCGTTCAACAACACCATCGTGTCCATCGCCGATCCCGAGGGGAACGTGCTGGCCTGGGCCTCGGCCGGCAATGTCGGCTTCAAGGGCTCCCGCAAGTCCACCCCGTTCGCCGCCCAGTTGGCCGCCGAGCAGTGCGCCAAGCGGGCCATGGAGCACGGCGTTCGTCGCGTCGACGTGCTGGTGCGTGGGCCTGGATCGGGCCGTGAGACGGCCATCCGCTCACTGGCCGCCGCCGGCATCGAGGTGGCCGGTATCAAAGACGTCACCCCCATCCCGCACAACGGCTGCCGCCCCAAGAAGCGGCGCCGGGTCTAGGTCCGGGAACACAGGAAGCTAAGGAAGCCATGGCTCGATACACAGGACCCGTTTGCCGGCTCTGCCGCCGGGAGCGCACCAAGCTCTTCTTGAAGGGCGAGCGCTGCTATTCCATGAAGTGCCCGGTCTCCGAAGCGGTGACCGACCGCCACAGCCGCGCCTATCCGCCCGGTGAGCACGGTCGTGACCGCATGCGCCAGGGCTCCGAGTACCTCGGCCAGCTGCGTGAGAAGCAGAAGGCCCGCCGCATCTACGGCCTCCTCGAGCGCCAGTTCCACAACCTCTACGTCGAGGCCAGCCGGGCGCCGGGCATCACCGGCGAGAACCTGCTGCGCATGCTGGAGCAGCGGCTCGACAACGTGGCCTTCCGGGCCGGGTGGGGTGCCAGCCGGTCCCAGGCCCGCCAGTTCGTCCGCCACGGCCACGTGCTGGTCAACGGCAAGCGGGTCACCATCCCGAGCTACCGGGTCCGCCAGGGCGACGTGGTGGCCCTCAAGCCCTCGTCGCGCGAGCTGTTCCACGTCCGGCGCAACATGGACACCCTCGACCGCCAGCTCCCGCCGTGGCTCGAGACCGTGGGCGACAAGTTCGAGGTCCGGGTGTTCTCGCTGCCGTTGCGCGAGCACATCGACGAGCCGGTCCAAGAGCAGCTCATCGTGGAGCTCTACTCCAAGTAGCCGAGTCCCACCGACGTAACCGACCCATCCGAACGACCATTACCCACACCGCTACCCACACTGCGCAGCCCGCTGCCGAGGAGCCCTGATCAGCATGCTCATCATCCAACGACCGACTGTCGAAGCCATCGGTGAAGAAGAGGACAACCGCCAGCGGTTCGCCGTCGGCCCGCTCGACCCGGGCTTCGGGCACACCCTGGGGAACTCCCTGCGCCGCACCCTGTTGTCGTCCATCCCCGGTGCCTCCATCACCCAGGTCCGGTTCGACGACGCCCTCCACGAGTTCACCACCCTGCCGGGCGTGAAAGAGGACGTGACCGACCTCATCCTCAACTTGAAGGACGTGCTGTTCCGGGTGCACAGCGACGAGCCGGTGACCATCCGCCTCGACAAGCGGGGCCCGGGCGACGCCACCGCCGGCGACCTCCAGGTCACCGCCGACGTCGAGGTGCTCAGCCCCTCCCAGCACATCGCCTCCCTCAACGGCAAGGGACACCTGGCCGTGGACCTGACCGTGGAGCGGGGCCGGGGCTACCTGTCCGCCGACAAGAACAAGCGCTCGACGACCATCGGGGTCATCCCGGTCGATGCCATCTTCTCGCCCGTGCGCCGGGTGGCCTTCACCGTCGAGCCCGTGCGGGTCGAGCAGTCCACCGACTTCGACCGCCTGGTGCTGGACATCGAGACCGACGGGTCCCTGACCCCCCGCGAGGCCCTGGCCTCGGCCGGCGACACGCTCCGCACCCTGGTGGGCCTGGTGGCCGACCTCGAGGACGAGCCCTTGGGCCTGGAGCTGGGCGAGGTGGGCACCATCGGCACCGGTTCACCCGACCTCGATCTCCGCATCGAGGACCTCGACCTCACCGAGCGCCCGCGCAACTGCCTGAAGCGGGCCCAGATCAACACCATCGGCGAGCTGGTCGACCGCACCCTCGACGACCTGTTGAACATCACCAACTTCGGGCAGAAGTCCCTCGACGAGGTACTCCAAAAGCTCGACGAGCGGGGCCTGTCCCTGCGGGTCAAGGACTGAGGACACCATGCTCGGCACCCCCAAGAAGGGCCGTCGCTTCGGCGGCAGCGCCGCCCACCAGAAGGCCATGATGGGCAACCTGGTGGCCTCGCTCATCGCCGCGGAGTACCTGGTGACCACCGAGGCCAAGGCCAAGGCCCTACGCCCGGTGGCCGAGAAGGTCATCACAGCCGCGGCCAAAGGCGGCGTGGCCCGCCACCGCAACGTGGTCGGGTTCATCCGCGACAAGGACATGGCCCACAAGCTGTTCGAGGAGATCGGCCCCCGGTACGCCGAACGGCCGGGTGGCTACACCCGGATCCTCAAGCTGGGCAACCGTCTGGGTGACAACGCCCCGATGGCCCGCATCGAATTGGTGTGAGCCTGTCCCCCCGGCCCGGGGGAGCGGACGACGGGGACGCCTCACCCGTCCGGTGGCGGGTGGTCCTGTCCTACGACGGCTCGGGATTCCGCGGGTTTGCGGCCCAAGAGGGCCAACCCACCGTGGCCGGAGCCCTCGCCGAGGCGCTCGGCCGGGTGACCCGGTCCAGTGTGGCCCTGACCTGTGCGGGCCGGACCGACGCCGGGGTGCACGCCCTCGACCAGGTGGTCCACTTCGATCTGCCGGCCCACGTGTCGGACTCCCTCGACCCCCAGGCCGTGGTCAAATCGTGCAACAGCCAACTAGGGCCGGCCATCGTGGTGCGAGGCGCAGGACCGGCCCCTGACGGGTTCGACGCCCGCCACTCGGCCACCGCCCGGCGCTACCGGTACCTGGTGGTCAACGCCCCAGTGCCCGACCCGCTGCTCGCCGGCCTGGCCTGGCACGTCGCAGACCCACTCGACCTTCGGTCCATGGCCGCCGCCGCCGACGCCCTGCTCGGCGAGCACGACTTCCGGGCCTTCTGCCGCCGGGTCCCGGGGACCGAGCCGTCCGAGCCCATCAACCGGCGGGTGACCGACGCCCGGTGGACGCTCCTCAGCCACGCCGGGCCGGGCGTGGCTGGCCCGGTGGCCCTGGCCCCGGTGGTGGGCGACCTGTACGCCTTCGAGATCGAGGCCAACGCCTTCTGCCACCAGATGGTCCGGTCCCTGGTCGGCACCCTCGTGGAGGTGGGCCGGGGCCGCAAACGGGCCTCGGACATGCTGTGGATCCTGCGATCGGCCGACCGCCACCAGGCTGGCCAGCCCGCCCCGCCCCACGGGCTGACCCTGATGGCGGTCCGGTACCCCGAGCGGCCCGGCTTGCCTGGGCCCCCTAATTCGTCGTAACCTAGGCAGTCGCCCGGTAGGGCCTCGATCAGGCGCGTGGAGGGCAGTGCAGCTGTAGCCGCTCCCCACCGCTCTGCAGGCCACCGACGACCGGCCCGCACCAGCTGGTGCGAGACCACCCGGCATCACCGAACAAGGATCTCTCCGTGCGCACGTTCTCACCCAAGCCCGACGACATCACCCGCGCCTGGCACATCGTCGACGCCGACGGCCTGGTGCTGGGCCGCCTGGCCACCGAGGTGGCGGCCATCCTGCGGGGGAAGCACAAGCCCACCTTCGCCCCCCATGTCGACGGCGGTGACCACGTCGTGGTGGTGAACGCCGACAAGGTGGTGCTCACCTCCAACAAGGCCGACTCGAAGATCGCCTACCGCCACAGCGGCTATCCGGGCGGTCTCACCGCCACCACCTACAGCGAGCTGATGCTGGAGCGGTCCGATCAGGTGGTGCGCAACGCCATCACCGGCATGCTGCCGAAGAACCGGCTGGGTCGCCAGATGGCCACCAAGCTCAAGGTCTACCGGGGTGCTGAGCACCCCCACGCCGCCCAGTCCCCCGAGCCCCTGGACCTGCCGGGCGCCCGCCGCACGGCGTCGGCCCGGAGCGGCGCGTAAGCGCCACCCGGACCAGGACCCAACCGAAACGAACGCGAGGAACCCCACGTGGCCACTGCCGCCCCCATCTGCCAGACCACCGGACGACGTAAGCGGGCCGTCGCCCGGGTCCGGATCCGTCCGGGCGATGGAGCCATCTCCGTCAACGGGCACACGTTCGAGGAGTACTTCACCTCGGCCACCCACCGGATGATCGTCACCGAGCCCCTGCGGCTGACCGAGACCACCGAATCGTGGAACATCGATGTGACCATCGACGGCGGTGGGGTGTCGGGCCAGGCCGGGGCGTTCCGCCTGGGCATCGCCCGGGCCCTGTGCGAGCTCGACCCCGAACTGCGCGCCTCGTTGAAGAAGGCCGGCTTTTTGACTCGCGACTCGCGGGAGAAGGAGTCGAAGAAGTACGGCCTGAAGAAGGCCCGCAAGGCACCCCAGTACTCCAAGCGCTGAGCCCATGGCCCGAACCCGGTTCGGCACCGACGGCGTCCGCGGTGTGGCCAATGTCGAGCTGACCCCCGAGCTGGTGCTGGCTCTCGGGCGGGCCACCGCCCGGCACATCACCGCACCCACCTTCCTGATCGGCCGGGACACCCGCCGGTCGGGGCCGATGTTGCAAGCCGCCCTGTCGGCCGGACTGGCCAGCGAGGGCGCCGACGTGGTCGACGTCGGGGTGCTGCCCACCCCGGCTCTGGCCTGGCTGTCGGCCGTTCGCAACGTGCCCGCCGTGGTGATCTCGGCCTCGCACAACCCGTTCGGTGACAACGGCATCAAGCTGTTCGCAGCCGGCGGGTCCAAGCTCCCCGTCGAGATGGAGCTGGCCATCGAAGAGGAGCTCGAGCGGATTCTCGACCCCACGGTCAAGGGCCCCCAGAGCCTCGAGGGCCACGGGGTCGGCAGCGTGACCGTCGAGCCCGGCCTGGGTTCGGGGTATGTGGACCAGCTGTGCTCGCTGGTCGACGGGCGCCGGCTCGACGGCCTCCGCATCGTGGTGGACAGTGCCAACGGGGCGGCCTCGGACCTGGCGGCGTCGGTCTACGAGCAGCTCGGGGCCGAGGTCATCGCCATCGGGTGCGATCCCGACGGGACCAACATCAACGCCGGGTGCGGCTCGACGTCGACGGGGACCCTGTCCAGCGCCGTGATCGAGCACCATGCCGATCTCGGCCTCGCCCTCGACGGGGACGCCGACCGCCTGCTGGCCGTGCGGCCCGACGGCACCCTGGCCAACGGCGACGAGCTGATCGCCCTGTTCGCCCTGGACCTGGCCGAGCGGGGCCAGCTGGCCGGCAACACCGTGGTCGTCACCGTGATGACCAATCTGGGGTTCCGCCTGGCCATGGCCGATCGGGACATCATCGTGAAGGAGACCCCGGTCGGGGACCGCCACGTGCTGGCCGCACTGGACAAGGACGGCTTCTCCCTCGGCGGGGAGCAGTCCGGGCACATCATCTTCCGGCGTCTGGCCACCACCGGCGACGGGCTGCTCACCGGGGTGGTCCTGGCCGACCTGGTGAGCCGGACCGGCCGGTCGCTGTCCGAGCTCCTCGACGGCCTGGTCAGCCGGGTGCCCCAGGTGCTGGTCAACGTCCCGGTCCCCAACACCGAGCTGCTCGAGGGGGCGGACGCCGTGTGGTCGGCCGTGGCCGAGGAGGAGGCGAGGCTGGGGGAGAGCGGCCGAGTGCTGCTGCGGCCGAGTGGGACCGAGCCCCTGGTCCGGGTGATGGTCGAGGCCATGGGCGACGGCGTGGCCGAGGAGATCGCCGAGCGCCTGGGCAAGCTGGTCGGCTTCGAGCTGCAGGCCGCCGCCGCCACCCACGGCTGAGGCGCCGGGAGCTCGGGCCGGTCCCGTCCCAGGTGGCTCGGGCAAGGCCGCAGCGGTGCCTCCAGAGCCGGTCCGGCCACTAGCCTCGGAGTCCATGTGCGGGATCATCGGCATCACCATGGTCGCCCCTGATGGCGATCGTCCCGGCCGGGGCGATGCCGGGGAGCGGCTCGACGACGGCGTGCTCAAGGTGCTGCTGGAGGGCCTCAGCCGGCTCGAGTACCGAGGGTATGACTCGGCCGGCGTGGCCCTGGTGGGCGATGGTCTGACGACCGCATGGCGGGGGCGGGCGGCCAACGGCACCGACTCGCTGGGCGATCTGATCAAGCAGACCGAACGGGCACCGGTCGGCACCACGGCCGGCATCGGCCACACCCGGTGGGCCACCCACGGCCGACCGACCGAGGAGAACGCCCATCCCCACCTGGACTGCACGGGCCGCCTGGCCCTCATCCACAACGGGATCATCGAGAACCACGTGGAGCTGGCCGATGAGTTGGTCGCCGCGGGCCACCAGCTCAAGTCAGACACCGATACCGAGGTGCTGGCCCACCTCATCGAGGCGGGCCTGGCCGCCGACCCCAGCGGTGACCTCGCCGGCGCGGTGCGCAGCGCGCTCGGACGGGTTCGGGGGGCCTTTGCCATCGCCGTCGTGTGGGCGGACCGGCCCGACCTGGTCGTGGCGGCCCGACGGGTCTCACCGCTCCTGATGGGTGTCAGTGAGGACTCGGCCTTCCTGGCGTCGGACATCCCCGCCATCCTCGATCTGACCCGTGAGTTCTTCATCCTGGAGGACGACCAGGTGGCCGAGCTGACCCCGGGGGCCATCCGGGTGACCGACATCGATGGCGCAACGGTGGTGCCACAGCGGATCTCGGTCGCCTGGGACCTCGAGGCGGCCCGCAAGGACGGCTACGACGACTTCATGAGCAAGGAGATGCACGAGCAGCCCAAGGCGGTGGCCGACACCCTGCTCGACCGGCTCCTCCCCGACGGGACCCTCTCCCTCGACGAGGTTCACATCTCGCCCGAGGAGTTCCGGGCCGTCAACAAGGTCTTCATCGTGGCCTGTGGCAGCAGCTACCACGCCGGCATGATGGCCAAGTACGCCATCGAGCACTGGGCGCGGCTTCCGGTGGAGATCGACATCGCCAGCGAGTTCATCTACCGCGACCCGGTCCTCGACCCGACCACTCTGGTCATCGGCGTCAGTCAGTCCGGCGAGACGGCGGACACCCGAATCGCCATGGAGGAGGCCCGGCGCCAGGGGGCCAAGGTGCTGGTGATCTCGAACGTCGTCGACTCGTCGATGGCCCGGGGCAGCGACGCCGTCCTGTACACCCGGGCTGGTCCCGAGGTCGGAGTGGCGGCCACCAAGACCCACCTGGCCCAGATCACCGCCCTCGAGATCTTCGCCCTGTACCTGGCCCAGGCCCGCAAGACCCTCTCACCCCAGGACGCCCGTGCCCTGTTCGAGCACATGGGGTTCCTCCCCGACAAGGTGGCACTGGCCCTGGAGCGGTCCGCCGATGTCGAGGCCGTTGCCGAACGGTACAAGGACTCGCCATCCTTCATGTTCCTCGGTCGACAGGTCGGCTACCCCGTGGCCCTCGAGGGCGCGCTGAAGCTCAAAGAGCTCTCCTACCTCCGGGCCGAGGGGTTCCCTGCCGGTGAGCTGAAGCACGGCCCCATCGCCCTGGTCGAGGAGGGAACGGTCGTGATCGGGGTGGCCACCCGCACACCGATCCTGGCGAAGATGATGAGCAACGTGACGGAGGTCAAGAGCCGTGGCGCCACGGTGGTTCTCGTGGTCAACGACGGCGACGAGGAGACGGCCCGCCACGCCGATGCCGTGTTGTGGGTGCCCGAGACCGAGTACCTGTTCTCCCCGATCGTCGACGTCGTCCCGCTTCAGATGTTCGCCTACTCGCTCGCCCGCCTGCACGGTCACGACGTCGACCGGCCCCGCAACCTGGCCAAGGTGGTCACCGTCGAGTGACCGGCGCCGACGGCACCGCCGCAGCCAGCCTGTCCGGGCTCGCGGCGGCGATGGCCGAGGAGGTGACCGGGGACCTCGGGGGTGCCGGGGGTGTGATCGGCGTGGGCATCGACGCCGTGGACCTCGACCGGTTCGCCCGGGTGCTCGACCGACGGGCAACGATTGCCGACCGCCTGTTCACCGCCGGCGAGCTGGCCTACGCCCGGGCCTCGGTCGATCCGGTGCCCCGCCTGTCGACGCGGTTCGCGGCCAAAGAGGCCACCATGAAGGCCCTCGGCGTGGGCCTCGGGGCCTTCCCCTTCCACGACGTGGAGGTGGTGCGACTGGGTCTTGACGCCCCGTGGCTGGAGGTGCGGGGTGCGGCCCTCGAGCTGGCCCGCTCGTGCGGCGTCGGCCGGTGGCACCTGTCGCTCACCCACACCGACCGGGTGGCCATGGCCGTCGTGGTGGCTATGGGCGGCCCGGGCCGACGACCGGTTCACGGGATGGCCGCCGGCCGCCGGCCGACGCCGTAGCGTCGGGACCGATGCGACCGGTACTGACCGTCTCCGAGATGCAGGGCGTGGACGCCGAGGCGGCCCGGACCACCCCGCTCGACGTCCTGGTCGGCCGGGCCGGTCACGCCGTGGCCGTGGCCGCGCTGGACCTGCTGGGCGGCGCCTACGGGCGACGGGTGGTGGTGGTGGCCGGACCGGGCAACAACGGGGCCGACGGCCGAGTGGCCGCTGCGATCCTGACCCGGCGGGGCGTCCGGGTGACCATCGTCGACGCTGGCTCCTCGGCGCCGCTCGGCCGGGCCGACCTGGTGGTCGACGCCGCCTTCGGCACCGGGTTCCGGGGGGAGTACCGCTTCCCGACCGTGCCGGCCGGCACCACGGTGCTGGCCGTCGACATCCCCTCGGGTGTCCACGGCGACACCGGGACGGCATCGGGAGCACCGGTGGCTGCCGACCGCACCGTGACGTTCGTGGCCGTCAAGCCCGGGCTGCTCCAGGGGGACGGCGCCCGGCTGGCCGGTCGGGTGTCGGTGGTCGACATCGGCCTGCCCACCGGCGATCCGCTCATCGCCGTGGTCGACGACGGCGATGTGGCCCGCCTGGTCCCGGCCCGGGGCCACGGGGGGAACAAATGGGCAGCGGCCGTGCTGGTGGTGGCGGGCTCACCGGGGATGACCGGGGCGGCTGCCATGTGCGCCCGGGCGGCCTACCGCGCCGGGGCCGGCATGGTGCGGCTCGCAGTGCCCGGCGCGTCACTATCGGCGCTGCCGGCCACCGAGGCGGTGGGTATCCCCCTGACCGACCCGGCCTGGTCGTCTGCGGCCCTGGCCGCGGCGTCCCGGTGCTCGGCCGTCGTAGTGGGTCCCGGACTCGGACGTGACCCCTCGACGGCGGCCGAGGTGGCCCGCCTGGTCGCCGAGTCGCCGGTGCCGGTGGTGGTGGACGCCGACGGCCTGTTCGCCCTGGGCCAGCTGGGCACGGACGGCCCCATCCCCGCCCGCTCGCCGGTGGTGCTCACCCCCCACGACGGGGAGTACGAGCGCTTGGCGTCGACGGCACCGGGGTCCGACCGCATCGCGGCCGCCCGGCACCTGGCCGGAGAGGCGTCGGCCGTGGCACTGCTCAAGGGGCCCACCACGGCTGTGGCCCATCCCGACGGGCGGGTGCGCCTGGCCATGGCCGGTACCACGGCCCTGGCCACCGCCGGGACCGGTGACGTCCTGAGCGGGGTCATCGCCGCCTTCATGGCCCGCGGTGTCCAACCGTTGGAGGCGGCGGCACTGGCGGCCCACGTGCACGGGCGGGCCGGGGCCGCGGGACTCGGCAACGGCCTGGTGGCCGGCGACCTGCCCGAACTGGTGGCCGGTGTCCTGGCCGACCTCGGACCTCTGGCTGCCCGCTCGGATGGCGCCGGTGTCTGAGCGCTGGCGGCCCGCCTGGGCCGACATCGACCTCGCCGCGGTGCGGCACAACGCCGCCCTCCTCGCCACCCTGATCGGCCCGGCCGAGTTGTGTGCCGTGGTCAAGGCCGACGGCTACGGCCACGGTGACGTGCCCACCGCCCGGGCCGCGCTGGAGGGCGGCGCGTCATGGCTGGCCGTGGCGCTGGTGGAGGAGGGGGTCACACTCCGGGAGGCGGGCATCGACGCCCCGATCCTCCTGTTGTCCGAGCCGCCCGTGGAGGGGATGGCCGAAGCGGTGGCCCGTCGGCTGGTCCCGACCGTCTACACCGCGGGTGGCCTGGAGTCACTCAGCCGGGTCGCAGCCGCGGGGGGCTTCCCGCCGGTGGCCGTGCACCTGAAGGTCGACACCGGCATGCACCGGGTGGGTGCCGACCCCGACCAGGTGGGACCGCTGGCCGACCGCATCGCCGCCGATCCCCTGCTCGAGCTGGGCGCGGTGTGGACCCACTTCGCCGTAGCCGACGGCGACCAGCCCGAGGACACCGCATTCACCGCGCTCCAACTCGAGCGGTTCGACGCCACGCTGGCCGAGCTGGCCTCGGCCGGCCACCGGCCCCCCCTGACCCACGTGGCCAACTCGGCCGGCGCCATCGCCGTGCCCTCGTCACGGCGCGGTCTGGTCCGCTGCGGGATCGCCCTCTACGGGGTGGCCCCGACCGCGGCGCTGGCCGCCACCCTGGCCGACGCCACGGGCGGCCAGCGGCTGCAGCCAGTGCTGTCCCTGCGGAGCCGGGTCACCTACGTGCGGGACCTCGATGCCGGGGAGCGACCCTCCTACGGCCGCCGCCGGGCCCTGGCGCGACGGTCGACGATCGCCACCATCCCGATCGGCTACGCCGACGGCGTGTCCCGGCGGCTCTTCGACCAGGGTGCCGAGGTGCTCATCGGGGGCATCCGCCGCCCGCTGGCCGGCGTGGTCACCATGGACCAGATCGTGGTCGACTGCGGCCCCCCTGGATCGGCCCGGGTGGCGGTGGGCGACGAGGTCGTGCTGATCGGGCGCCAGGGCGACGAGGAGGTGACGGCGGCCGAGTGGGCCCAACGCCTCGGGACCATCAGCTACGAGGTGCTGTGCGACATCGGTCCCCGGGTGCCCCGCCTGGTGCAGGACGCCGGACCCGGCCCGGCGTCCTGACCGTCCGGGCCTCGGAGTACCATGCGCCCCGTGGCACCGGGGAGCGATCTGGCCGAACTCGCCCGGGAGGCCTCGGGCTGCACCCGGTGCCCGCTGTCGGCCACGCGGACCCAAGTGGTGTTCGGGGTGGGCGACCCCCACGCCGACCTCATGGTGGTCGGCGAGGCCCCCGGGCGCGACGAAGACCTCCAGGGGGAGCCCTTCGTCGGCCGGTCCGGCAAGCTCCTCGACCGCCTGGTGCTCGAGGAGCTGGGCATCGACCGGTCGGGCCTCTACATCGCCAACGTGGTGAAGTGCCGGCCCCCCGACAACCGCGATCCCAAGGCCGAGGAGATCGCCTCGTGCCGTCCCTACCTCGACGCCCAGCTGGCGCTGATCCGGCCGGTGGTGGTGGTGACGCTCGGGAACTTCGCCACCAAGCTGCTCCTCGCCACCGACCTCGGCATCACCAAGGTGCGGGGCCGGTCCTATCCCATGGACGGCTGGCACCTGGTCCCGACGTACCATCCGGCCGCGGCCCTGCGGTCGGGTGGCGTGGTCCTGGCCGAGATGCGCGCCGACCTCATCCGGGCCAAGCACCTGCTCGGGTGGACGACGTGAGCGGCCTGTCCCTGGCGTCGGCCTCGGCCGAGGACACCCGCGCCATCGCCGCCGCGCTCGCACCGCTGTGCCTCCCGGGGGACATCGTGCTGCTGGTGGGGGACCTGGGTGCGGGAAAGACCACCTTCGCCCAGGGGTTCGGCTCCGCCCTCGGCGTGGCCGAGGCCGTCACCAGTCCCACCTTCACCCTGGTCCGCCAGTATCCGGTCGGGCCGCCCGGCGGCGCGGGTGGTGACCGGTCCGGCCTCTCGGTCCGGACCCTGTTGCACGCCGACCTCTACCGGCTGGACCACCTCCACGAGATCGTCGACCTCGGCCTGGGCGAGCTGGTGGAGGACGGGGCCGTGGCCCTGGTCGAGTGGGGTGACATGGCCGGTCCGGTCCTCGGAGCGGGCTCCCTGACCGTCCAGCTCGACCCCGGCGGTTCCGACGACGACCGGAGGATCACCGTGGGCCCGGGCGACTCGGCGTGGTCGGACCGGTGGGACGCACTGGTCGGGGCCCTGGCGGCCTGGCAGGTGGCCCCATGACCCTGCTGGCCATCGAGTCGGCCACCGACATGGTGGGCGTGGCGCTCATCCGGGACGACGGCGCCTCGGCCGAGCGGGTCCACGAGGGGGGCCGCGCCCACGCCGAGCTGCTGGCCCCGGCCATCGAGGAGGTCTGTGCGGTGTCGGGGTGCACCCTGGCCGAGGTGGGGACCATCGCCGTCGACATCGGACCGGGGCTGTTCACCGGACTCCGGGTGGGCGTGGCCACGGCCAAGGCGCTGGCCCAGGCCCTGGGCATCGGTGTCATCGGCGTCAGCAGCCTCGACATCTTGGCTTTCGCCGCGGCCGAGCGGCTCGGTGCGGGTGATGGTCCGGGCGTGGTGGCCTCGGTGGTCGACGCCCGGCGCGGCGAGGTGTTCGCCGCCACCTACCGTCGGGGGTCTCGGACCGACGGGGGACCGGTGGCCGTGTGGGACGACCGTCCCGAGCCGCTGGCCCCCGAGGTGCTGGTCGACTGGCTGGTCGAGGTGGCCGCGGCGTCCGGGCCGGTGGCCGTGGCGGGTGACGGCGCGGCCCGCTACCGGCACCTGCTCGCCGTCCACCAGGATCTCGATCTGTCGTGGGCCTCCGAGCTGTCCGGGCCGCCTCCGCTGGCCCTGGCCCGGGTGGCCCTGCTCCGACTGGGCGCCGGCACCCGGCCGGTGCCCGCAGCCGAGCTGGTCCCGGACTACCGACGCCCGGCCGACGCCCGCATCAACTGGGAGCAGCGCCTGCCCCGCCCGGCCGAGGGCGACCAGGCGCGGCCCGGATGAGTGCGGGAGCGGCGTCCCCGGCATCGCCGGTGGAGGTGATCGTGGCGCCCATGCGGACCAAGGACCTCAAGGCCGTCCTCCGGATCGAGGAGGCGGTGTTCCCCCAACCCTGGTCCCACCGGCTGTTCGTCGAGGAGCTCTCCCAACGGACCTCCCGTGCCTATCGGGCGGCCTGGGTGGGGAACCGGATCGTGGGCTTCGCCGGCCAGATGTTCATCGACGACGAGTCTCACGTGAACAACATCGCCGTGGATCCGGGCTGGCAGGGGCACGGCCTCGGGGCCGCCGTCCTGGCGGACCTGGTGCGCACGGGGCTGGCGCGGGGTGTGCGCCACCTCACCTTGGAGGTCCGGGTGGGCAACGAGCCGGCACTGGCGCTCTACAAGCGGTTCGGACTGGCCCCAGTGGGCGTCCGTCCCAACTACTACCCGGTGACCGGTGAGGACGCCCTGGTGATGTGGGCCCGTGACATCGACTCGGCCGAGTACGCCGAGCGTCTGGCCGGCATCGAGGCGTCGGTGGCCGAGCGCCTCGCGGTCACGTCCCGTCGCTGACGGGGGACCACCGCCGTCGGGACGCGGCCCATCGTCGGTCACCGGGCCCGGCGGGGACCCGCGCGGCCACCACGGCTCGGTAGTGTCGGGGCATGGCCGTCCTCCCCGCTGACCCGCCCCACCGGGTGCTCGGCATCGAGACGTCGTGTGACGAGACGGCGGCCTCGGTGGTCGACGGCGGGTCGGTGATCGTCTCGTCCGTGGTGAGCAGCCAGATCGACCTGCACGCCCGCTACGGCGGGGTGGTGCCCGAACTGGCCGGGCGGGCCCACGTGGAGCTCCTCACCCCGGTCCTGGCCGAGGCGCTGGAGTCGGCGGGGTCGGACGCGTCGGGGTCGGGCATCGATGCGGTGGCGGTCACCTTCGGCCCCGGCCTCATCGGGTCCCTGCTGGTCGGGGTGGCCGAGGCCAAGGCCCTGTCTCTGGCCTGGGGCGTGCCGCTGGTCGGGGTCAACCACCTCGAGGCCCATCTGTTCGCCTCCCTCCTCGAACAGCCCGACCTGGGCTGGCCGCTGGTGGTGCTGCTCGTCTCGGGCGGGCACACCCTGGTGGTCGAGGTGTCGAGCCCCGGCCACTACCGGCTGCTCGGGGGGACCATCGACGATGCGGCCGGCGAGGCCTTCGACAAGGTGGCCCGCTTCCTCGGCCTGGGCTACCCGGGCGGCCCGGCCATCGACCGCATCGCCGGCCAGGGCGACCCCACGGCGTTTTCGTTCCCACGATCGACGCCCGGGGACGGCTACGACTTCTCGTTCAGCGGGCTGAAGACCTCGGTGGTGACCATGGTCCGCAACCACCCCGAGGCCGACACCGCCGACGTCGCCGCCTCGTTCCGCCAGGCTGTGGTGGACGTGCTGGTGTCCCGGGCCATGGCCGCGGCCCGCGACGTCGGGGCCAAGGCGGTCTGCCTGGCCGGCGGGGTGGCGGCCAACTCCCTGCTGCGCTCGACCATCGAGGAGGCCTGCGCCTCGGCCGGGATCGGGGCGTTCCTGCCCAGCCGGGCCCTGTGCACCGACAACGCGGCGATGGTGGCGGCGGCGGGATGGTGGCGGCTTCACCACGGGGCCGCCAGTCCCCTCAGCCTGGGTGCGGACCCCAACCTGCGGCTGGTGGCGGCGGGCTGAGCGGACCCAGCACCCGGGGCCCGTTCCCTCCCGGCGGCTGGCACTCGGAGATGCCGGTTGCCAAACGCTGTGGAGGTCGCTACCATTAGCACTCTCAACGCTCGACTGCTAACGTGTGCCACAGGAGGCCCGAAACCCATGAGTCTGCATCCCCTTGACGACCGCATCGTCGTCCGCCCCGGCGAGTCCGAGGAGACCACCGCTTCCGGCCTGGTCATTCCCGACACCGCCAAAGAGAAGCCCCAGCAGGGCGAAGTCCTGGCCGTGGGCCCGGGCCGGCGCGCCGAGTCCAGCGGCGAGCTGATCCCCCTCGACATCGCCGTGGGCGACACCGTCGTCTACTCCAAGTACGGGGGCACCGAGATCAGCGCCGACGGCGAAGACCTGCTGATCCTCTCGAGCCGTGACGTCCTGGCCAAGGTGAGCAAGTAATGCCGAAGATCCTGAAGTTCGACGAGGCCGCCCGCCGCGGCCTGGAGGCCGGTGTCAACAAGCTGGCCGACGTGGTCAAGGTCACGCTCGGCCCCAAGGGCCGCAACGTGGTGATCGAGAAGAAGTTCGGCGCCCCGACCATCACCAACGACGGTGTGTCCATCGCCCGTGAGGTGGAACTCGACGACGTCTTCGAGAACATGGGCGCCCAGCTGGTCAAAGAGGTCGCCACCAAGACCAACGACGTGGCCGGCGACGGCACCACGACGGCCACGGTGCTGGCCCAGGCCCTGATCAAAGAGGGCCTCCGCAACGTGGCGGCCGGTGCCAACCCCCTCGGGTTGCGCAAGGGGATCGACAAGGCCGTCGACGCCGCGGTGGCCTCCATCAAGGAGCAGGCCAAAGAGATCGACTCCAAGACCGAGATCGCCCAGGTGGCATCCATCTCCGCCGCCGACGCCGCCATCGGTGAGGTTCTCGCCGATGCCATCGACCGCGTCGGCAAGGACGGCACGGTGACCGTCGAGGAGTCCAACACCTTCGGCATCGACCTCGAGTTCACCGAGGGCATGCAGTTCGACAAGGGCTACCTGTCCCCGTACTTCGTGACCGACGCCGAGCGCCAAGAGGCCGTCCTCGACGACCCGCTGGTGCTGTTCGTCAACCAGAAGATCACCGCCGTCCACGATCTGGTCCCGGTGCTGGAGAAGGTCATGCAGACCGGCAAGCCGCTGCTGATCGTGGCCGAGGACATCGAGGGCGAGGCCCTCGCCACCCTGGTGGTCAACAAGATCCGTGGCACCTTCACCTCCGTGGCCGTCAAGGCCCCGGGCTTCGGTGAGCGCCGCAAGGCCATGCTCCAGGACATGGCGGTGCTGACTGGCGCCCAGGTGATCTCCGAGGAGATCGGCCTGAAGCTGGACACCACCACCGTCGACCTGCTGGGCAAGGCCCGGCGGATCATCGTCACCAAGGACGAGACGACCATCGTCGACGGCGGCGGTGCCGAGGAGGACGTGAAGGGCCGGATCGCCCAGATCAAGCGCGAGATCGACGACACCGACTCCGACTGGGACCGCGAGAAGCTCCAGGAGCGTCTGGCCAAGCTGGCCGGCGGCGTGGCCGTGGTCAAGGTCGGCGCGGCAACCGAGGTGGAGTTGAAGGAGAAGAAGCACCGCATCGAGGATGCGCTCTCCGCCACCCGGGCCGCCGTCGAAGAGGGCATCGTCGCCGGTGGCGGAACCGCACTGGTCCGCTCCCGCACCGCGGTCGCCACCGTGGTCGACTCCCTCACCGGGGACGAGGCCACCGGGGCGTCGATCGTGGCGAAGGCGCTGGCCGCCCCGCTGCACGCCATCGCCAGCAACGCCGGCCTCGAGGGCTCGGTGTATGTCCGCCTGGTGGAGTCAGAGACCGGTTCCATCGGTCTCAACGCCGCCACCGGCGAGCTCGTCGACCTGGTCAAGGCCGGCGTCATCGACCCGGCCAAGGTCACGCGGTCGGCGCTGCAGAACGCGGCGTCCATCGCCGGCCTGCTGTTGACCACCGAGGCACTGGTGGCCGACAAGCCCGAGAAGGCCGACCCGGCTGCCGCAGCTGCGGCTGCTGCCGCCATGGGTGGCGGCATGGGTGGCATGGGCGGTATGGGCGGCATGATGTAACCGGCGTCCGACCCGCTCTGGTGGGTCGGACCGGCGCCCTTCGGGCGCAGCCCGGATCCCCGGGCGCCGACAGTTGAACGAACTGGCCGGGCCCTCGGGTCCGGCCAGTTCGGTGTTTCGGGGGCCGAGGACCGATACGACCGGCAGCAGGGCTGGCGAGAGGGGCCGGTAGGGTCGGGTGGCAATGCACCCGGTTCCACCCCGACCGCCCACCGGTCTCCAGGTCATCCCCCGACCGCCCTCCCACCGACCCGGTGGCCCTCCGCCCTGGTCGGGCCTGGCGGTGGCGAAGCGGCGGTCCCTGTCCCTCGACCGCGTGCGCGGCCGCCGTGGTGTCGGCCGACGCCGCTGTGGACGCTGACGGTTCCACCGGAGTCGGCGGGGTGGAGGCGGCGACGGCCGCCGAGGTCGCCCAGCCCATGGTCGAGTTCATCCGGTCGGTCGAGGGCATCGACGTCGTCGGCAACCCGGCCGCCGTGCTGGTGGCCCTGTTCGAGGAGGACGGGGAGACACGCGTCCTCCTCACGGTGCGGTCGGGCCACCTGCGCTCGCACCGCGGGGAGGTGGCGTTCCCCGGCGGCCGGCTCGACCCGGGTGAGAGCAACGACGACGGAGCGCTGCGCGAGGCCTACGAGGAGGTGCACCTCGACCCCGCCGAGGTCACCATCGTCGGGCACCTCTCGGCCCTGCCCACGGTGTCGTCCAACACCTTCATGACGCCGGTGGTGGCCACCTTGTCCCGGCGACCGGTCACCGAGGCGGCACCCGACGAGGTCGCCCGCATCTTCGACGTCTCCCTCACCGAGCTCCTCGACGAGGGGGTCTTCCGCGAGGAGTGGTGGTCGGTCCCCGGCCGGCCCGGCGCCGATGGCAGCCCGGGGGCCGAGTTCCCCGTGTGGTTCTTCACCGCCGGCGGGGAGATCATCTGGGGCGCCACCGCCCGGGTGCTGACCGAGCTGTTGTGCGTGGTCCTCGGCGTGGAGATCCCCTCGTCCCTCTGGACGCGCTGACCCGGCCGACGGCCCAACCCACGCCCGGGGCGGCCCACCGGGCTCCCCACCGGGCCTGGCTCGACCCACCGGCCCGGTGGATCCTCCGATTCGACCCCGGAACGGGACCCGGCCCCTGTGGTCCAGGCGGTATCGTGGGGGCAGTCGGCGTGCGCACTGTCGGAGTTGCCGCCGATCGGAGGTGTAGACAACTGCGATCAGGGTCGAGAGGACGAGGCACGTGGCTGAGATAGAGATTGGCATCTTCAAATCGGGTCGGAAGGCCTACGGATTCGACGACATCGCCATCGTGCCCAGTCGGCGGACTCGGGACCCCGAGGATGTCGACATCGCCTGGGAGATCGACGCGTACCGGTTCGAGCTCCCGTTGATGGCCTCGGCCATGGACGGAGTCGTCAGCCCGGCCACCGCCATCGAGATCGGCCGGCTCGGCGGACTCGGCGTCCTCAACCTCGAGGGGCTGTGGACCCGCTACGAGGACCCGACCCCGCTGTTCGACGAGATCCGCGAGCTGCCGGCCGAGAAGGCCACCGCCCGCATGCAGCAGATGTACTCCGAGCCGGTCCAGCTCGAGCTGGTGACTCAGCGCATCAAGGAGATGAAGGCGGCCGGCATCACGACAGCCGCCTCGGTGACGCCCCAGAAGACCGAGCGCTTCGCTCCCGCCCTGCTTGCCGCCGAGCTCGATCTCCTGGTCATCCAGGGCACGGTGGTCTCGGCCGAGCACGTGTCCAAGACCGCCGAGCCCCTCAACCTGAAGCGGTTCATCCGCGAGTTCGAGATCCCGGTGATCGTGGGCGGCTGTGCGTCGTACCAGGCCGGGCTGCACCTGATGCGCACCGGCGCGGTCGGGGTCCTGGTCGGGGTGGGACCGGGCAACGCCTGCACCACCCGTGGCGTGCTCGGGATCGGCGTTCCCCAGGCCACCGCCATCGCCGATGTCGCCGGCGCCCGCATGCGCCACCTCGACGAGACCGGCGTCTACTGCCACGTGATCGCCGACGGGGGCATGTCCAAGGGCGGGGACATCGCCAAGGCCGTGGCCTGCGGGGCGGACGCCGTCATGCTGGGCTCGCCGCTCTCCTCGGCCGTCGAGGCCCCGGCCCGTGGCTTCCACTGGGGCATGGCCACCTTCCATCCCACCCTGCCTCGCGGGGCCAGGGTCAAGACCACCACCCGTGGCACGCTCCAGGAGATCCTGCTCGGCCCGGCCCACGAGAACGACGGACGGATGAACCTGTTCGGTGCGCTGCGGACGGCCATGGCCACGTGCGGCTACCAGACGGTGAAGGAGTTCCAAAAGGCCGAGGTGATGGTGGCGCCGGCCCTCCAGACCGAGGGCAAGGACCTGCAGCGTTCGCAGGGTGTCGGCATGGGCCATTGAGCCCGACGGGCGGCCCCTCCGGGGTGGCCGAGGACGGCCCCATCCTGGTCGTGGACTTCGGGGCCCAGTACGCCCAGCTGATCGCCCGCCGGGTCCGTGAGGCCCACGTCTACTCCGAGATCGTCCCCCACACCGCCTCTGCTGCCGACCTGGTGGCGCGGCGGCCGTCGGGCATCATCTTGTCGGGTGGCCCCAAGTCGGTGAACGAGACCCCGGCCCCGACCATCGACCCGGCCATCTACGACACGGGCATCCCGATCCTCGGCATCTGCTACGGCGCCCAGCTCATCACCCAGCAGCTCGGCGGGCAGGTGGCCCGCACAGGACGCGGGGAGTACGGCCGGACGCCGCTGTCGGTGACCGCGGGCTCACCGCTGTTCGTCGACTGGCCGGCGACCGTCGAGGTGTGGATGAGCCATGGCGACGCCATCACCGAGGTGCCCGACGGCTTCGTGGCCACCGCTGCCTGCCCCGACGCGCCGGTGGCCGCCTTCCATGACGAAACCCGCGCCATCTACGGCGTGCAGTTCCATCCCGAGGTAGTCCACACCGAGCGGGGCAAGGACCTCTTCGAGCGGTTCCTCTACGACGTGTGCCGGTGTCCGCCGTCGTGGACCCACACCTCCATCATCGAGTCCCAGGTCGAGGCGGTACGGGCCCAGGTCGGCAGCGCGCCGGTGTTGTGCGCGCTCTCGGGCGGGGTCGACTCGGCGGTGGCCGCGGCGGTGGTCCACAAGGCAGTCGGCGACCAGCTCACCTGCGTCTACGTCGACACCGGGCTGATGCGGGCCAACGAGAGCGAGCAGGTGGAGGAGACCTTCCGCCGGCAGTTCCACATCGACCTGGTCCACGTGAAGGCGGCCGACCGGTTCTTCGAGGCCCTGGCCGGGGTCACCGACCCCGAGGCCAAGCGCAAGATCATCGGCGAGCTGTTCATCCGCATCTTCGAGGAGGTGGCCCGGGACCTGGTCATCGAGACGCTCGGGACCGACGGGGACGAGGCCGCCGGCGAGGCGGCCGGCTATCTGGTCCAGGGCACCCTCTACCCCGACGTCATCGAATCGGGCTCGGGGACGGCGGCGACCATCAAGTCCCACCACAACGTCGGCGGGCTCCCCGATGACCTGGCCTTCGACCTGGTCGAGCCCCTCCGGCTGCTGTTCAAGGACGAGGTGCGGGCCGTGGGCGAGGAGCTCGGCCTGCCCCACGACATTGTCTGGCGCCAGCCCTTCCCCGGCCCCGGACTGGCCGTGCGGATCGTGGGCGAGGTCACCCCCGAGCGGGCGGAGATCCTGCGGGCGGCCGACGCCATCGTGGTCGAAGAGGTCCGCCGGGCCGGGCTCTACCGCGACCTCTGGCAGAGTTTCGCCGTGCTGCCGGCGGTGCGGACCGTCGGGGTCATGGGCGATGGTCGCACCTACGCCTACCCCATCGTCATCCGGGCCGTCACCAGCGACGACGCCATGACCGCCGACTGGGCGCGGCTGCCCTACGACTTGTTGGAGCGCCTCTCCTCCCGGATCATCAACGAGGTCGAGGGCGTCAACCGGGTGGCACTGGACATCACCTCCAAGCCACCCGGCACCATCGAGTGGGAATGAGCGCCTGGGACAGGGGCGACGAGCCGCTCCCCGACGAGCCGGTTCCCGACGACGAGCTGTTCCTCGACGACGACGGCGGTCCCTACCGCCCGCGCCCCGAGCCAGGCGACGCCGTCAGCGCCGCCGACCTGCTGGAGGGGCTGACCGACCCCCAACGGGCGGCCGTAGTCCACCGGGGCGGCCCGCTGCTCATCGTGGCCGGCGCCGGCTCGGGCAAGACCCGCGTCCTCACCCGCCGGATCGCCCATCTGATCGCCACGAGGGATGCCGCCCCCTGGCAGATCCTGGCCATCACCTTCACCAACAAGGCCGCCGACGAGATGCGCCGCCGGGTGGCCGAGCTGGTCGGGCCCCGGGCTGGGCGGATGTGGGTGTCGACCTTCCACTCGGCCTGCGTGCGCATCCTGCGGGCCCACGGGGACCGGCTGGGGTACAAGGGGTCGTTCACCATCTACGACGACGCCGACTCCCGCCGCCTGGTCGAGATCGTCTGCCGGGAGCTGGACATCGACACGAAGAAGCTCTCGCCCCGCTCGATCCTGGGCCAGATCAGCCAGGCCAAGTCCCGCCAGCAGGGCCCCGAGGAGTACCGGGCGGCGGCCCTGACCATCTTCGACCGGCGGGTGGCCGACGTCTACGACCGGTACCAGGCCCGAATGCTGGCGGCCAACGCCATGGACTTCGACGACCTGCTGCTCAACACCGTCCAGCTGTTCGGCCGCCACCCCGACGTCCTCCAGCACTATCAGAGCCGCTTCACCCACCTGCTCATCGACGAGTACCAGGACACCAACGGCGTGCAGAACGCGCTGGCGGTGCAGCTGGCCGGGACGCACCGCAACATCGTGGTGGTGGGGGACAGCGACCAGTCCGTCTACCGCTTCCGGGGGGCGGACATCACCAACATCCTCGAGTTCGAGCAGGCCTTCCCCGACGCCACGGTGATCACCCTCGACCAGAACTTCCGGTCGACCCAGACCATCCTCGACGCGGCCAACGCCGTGATCACCAACAACGTGTCCCGCAAGCCCAAGACCCTGTGGACCGACAGCGGCGACGGCGAGAAGGTCGTCCGCTACCGGGCCGAGGACGAGTACGACGAGGCCTCCTGGGTGGCCCACGAAGTCCAGCGTCTCCGGCGTGAGCAGGGCTTCCGGTGGGGCGATGTGGCCGTCTTCTACCGGACCAACGCCCAGAGCCGGGCGCTGGAGGAGGCCATGGTCCGGGCCGAGGTGCCCTACAAGGTGGTGGGCGGCACCAAGTTCTACGACCGGCGGGAGGTCAAAGACGTCATGGCCTATCTCCGGGTCCTGGTCAACCCGGACGACGAGGTGAGTTGGCGGCGGATCGTCAACGTCCCCAAACGCGGAGTGGGGGAGACCTCGGTGGCCAAGCTGGCCGGGTGGGCCGGTCTCAAGGGCGTCTCCTTCGGCGAGGCGGTGGCCGAGGCCGACCAGGCCGGTGTGTCGGGGAAGGCCGCCGTCGCCCTGGTGGCGCTGTCGGCCATGCTCGAGGACCTCCGCCGACAGATGGCCACGCCCCCGTTGGTCGACGAGAACGGCGATGCCATCGCCCCCGAGCCGGACCCCGAGCGCGAGCCCGGAGCGGTGCCCGCGCCCGACCGCCCGGCCGGTGCCCTCGGCCCCGGCCAACTGGTGACGGCGGTGCTCGAGGGGTCCGGCTACCGCAGCGAGCTGCTGTCCGAGGGGACCATCGAGGCCCTCGGCCGGGTGGAGAACGTCGACGAGCTGGTGGGGGTGGCCGACGAGTATCGGACGCTGTCGGAGTTCTTGGAGGCGGCCTCGTTGGTGGCTGACTCCGACCAGCTCGACGGGGACGGGACGCGGGTCTCGCTGATGACCATGCACATCGCCAAGGGCCTGGAGTTCCCGGCCGTGTTCCTGGTCGGCATGGAGGACGGCATCTTCCCGCACCTGCGCTCGCTGGGCGACCCGGTCGAGCTCGAAGAGGAGCGCCGGCTCTGCTACGTGGGGATCACCCGCGCCGAGCGCCACCTGTACGTGTCGCACGCCTGGAGCCGGATGATCTTCGGCAGCACGTCCTCCAACATCCCGAGCCGCTTCCTCAACGAGATCCCCGCCGAGCTGATCCGCGATGTGGGCGGCGATTCCGGCCGCTCCTTCGGCTCGGGGCGGAGCCTCCGGTCCGAGGGCCGGGACCGCTACGCCGATGACGGCGGGACACCGGGCCGGAGCGTCTTCGGGCGGGGGTCGCCGGCCGCCGAGGCCGGCTTCTACGCCGACGGCCGCCAGCGGCGGGCCCCCGAATCGTCCGGGGCCGAGCTGCTCGGGCTGGTGCCGGGTGACCGGGTGGTCCACGGCAAGTGGGGCGAGGGCACGGTGAGCGGGACCGGAGGCTCCGGGGAGGACGTGGAGGCCACGGTGGAGTTCCCGACGGTGGGGCGGAAGAAACTGCTGTTGCGGATGGCCCCGCTGAAGCGGGCCTGAGCCCGCCGTCCGGGGTGGCCTGCGGCCGGGGCCGGGCTGTGGAAAACTAGCGGGGCACTGAGAGCAGTCGCGCCGGCGGCCGCAGGGTTCATCCCACCGTCAGCTGCATCTGACTGACTGGTGGTGGTCCGGATCGTGCGGGCCAGCAGAGGGCCGTCGAGGCGGCGCCCCTCTGGGACCGTGGCGCCGTGGTGACTGGTAACGGGCCACCGGAGCGGGTCAGGGTCGGCACGAATCAGGTCCGGAGCGCCTTGGAGGGCATCATCAACTTCGATCAGGACAACGCGGCAACCGAGCGGCCACCGAGGCCGACCGGCGACGACGGGTCCGTCGATGCCGCCCATGGTGCGGTGGGCACCTCGACCCGTCGGGAGCTGCGGTCCTCCCGGGGCCTGCCCCTGATCGCCACCACGCCCACCGAGCGGTTCGAGCGGAGCCCCGACAGCGACCGCGCCCTGCCGAGGCCCAGCCGCCGCGACCGACGGGCCCGGCGCAAAGAGCAGCGCCGCCGCCGCAAGACCTGGCCGGGTCGCCACCCAAAGACGGTGATCCTGGTGGTCGTCCTGGCCCTGTTGACCCCGTTGTGGATCTCGGCCGGCTCGGCGGCCACCAACCCGGCCAACGGGAACACCGTCGGGGCCCGGCTCACCGAGTGGGTGCGGGACCACGGCGGTGGCGGCATCGTGACCTGGGCCGAGAACACCTGGTACACCCTGCACGCCCCGCCCAAGGGCGGGAAGCCGGCCAAGGGGGCCATCCCCGCGCCGGTGGCCTCGACCACCACCACCGTGCCGGCCGGCCCGGCCCACCTGGCCGCACCAGCGGCCATCGCCCCGTTCGTGGCCACCCCGAGCCCCGGCGAGGGCCAGTGGCACCCGATCGGCCGGACGGTAGAGGGCATCCCGACCATGTACGCCGCCTTCCTGCGTCCCAACGCCGTCAACACCAGCCTGGTGACCGGTGTGGCCTGGATGGACACCAAGCTGCTCTCGGCCACCCTCTACGAGGGGTCCGCCATCCCGGGCACCGGGCAGCACTGGGCCAACATGGCACCCATCGCGGGCCCCTCCCTCGACACGCTGGCGGCCGCCTTCAACTCGGGCTTCCGGATGCAGGACGCCCAGGGCGGCTACTACGCCGACGGCGTGACCGCCGACCCGTTGGTGCCCGGGGCCGCCTCGTTGGTCATCGACAGCCACGGCACCCCCCAGATCGGCTCGTGGGGAACCGAGGTGGGTATGTCGCCCTCGGTCGTGGCCGTCCGCCAGAACCTCGACCTGATCGTGGACAACGGGAGCCCGGTCCCCGGCCTCAACGCCAACGACAACATCCGCTGGGGGGCCACCCTCGGTGGCAAGGTCCAGGTCTGGCGGTCAGGGCTGGGCATCACCGCCGACGGTGCGCTGGTCTACGCCGGCGGGTCGGGGCTGTCCATCGTGGATCTGGCCAACGTCCTGGCCCGGGCCGGGGCGGTCCGGGCCATGGAGATGGACATCAACACCTCATGGGTCAACTTCTTCAGCTACGACCCGCCGCCGGGCCAGCCGGCGTCGACAGCCACGGGCACGAGGCTCACCAGTGACGAGGTCAACTCACCGGGGCGCTACTTCTACCCGTCGGCCCGAGACTTCATCACCATGTCGACCCGACCGGTCACCACCCCGCCAGCCGCTGCGGCCAAGTGAGGGCCCAGCCCACCCGACGTGGGGGTGGGCGTCACGATCAGCCGGGCATCCTCTGCCACACCGCCTGGGGCAGTTGGCGCATCACGGCGAAGACCCACCGGAGGACGGGCGGGACGTAGACCACCGAGGCCCCGGCACTGATGCCTGCCACAACGGCGTCGGCCACGGCGTCGGGCGTGGTGGCGAACGGTGCCGGCGTCATGCCCTCGGTCATCCGGCCCACCACGAACCCGGGCCGCACGATGGTCACCCCGACACCGGTTCCGACCAGCGAGTCCGAGAGGCCCTGGCAGAAGGCGTCGAGCCCGGCCTTGGACGAGCCGTAGATGAAGTTGGCCTTGCGGGCCCGGAGGCCGGCCACCGAGGACAGCACCACCAGCCGCCCGTAGCCCTGGTGCTGCAGGCGGGCCGAGACGGCCAGGATGGCCGAGGCCAGTCCGGTGAAGTTGGTGGTGAGCACGGCGGCGGCGGCTTCGGGGTCCCGGGCGTCGACCTCCTGGTCGCCGAGGACGCCGGCTGCCACCACCACCAGGTCGATGTCACCGAACTTGGTGAAGACCTCCTCGGCGAAGGCGCGGTGATGGGTGGTGTCGGTGGCGTCGAAGGCCACCGCCTCGGCGACCTCGGCCCCGGCCGCCCTGGCCCGTTCGACCGCCTCGGACAGTCGCGGCCCCTCCCGGCCGGCCAGCACCACCGTGCGGCACCGGCCCGGGACCAGGCGGTCCACGATGGCCTGGGCGATCTCCGAAGAGCCGCCGAGGACGAGTACCGACTGGGGGCGCCCGATGGCGTCGATCATGATGGTGTCCGTTCTGGTGCGGGTGGTTGTGCCTGGTCGTTGGGCTCCGGCCCGGTCCGGGATGCCGGCGCCTTCGGGGTGGCCTTGGGCCGGGGCTTGGCCCGGGTCGGGGACCCGGCCCTCGGCTTGGCCCGACTCCGGGTGGCCCGTGTGGCCGAGGCCCCAGGCGACGGCCGGTCGTCGCACAGGCCCAGCCGGCGACCGAGGTCGGAGCGGAGCACGCCCTCGGGGTCGACCCGGTTGCGCACGGTGAGGAAGTCGTCGAGGCGCGGGTACATGGCCCGGAACGACGCCGGCGAGACGCGGGAGTCCTTGGCGAGGTAGATACGGCCGCCGGCCTCGATGACGGCCTCGTCGAGCTGGTCGAGCAGCGCGTCGAGGGTCGGGTAGCCGACCGGGAGGTCGAGCGCCAGGGTCCAGCCCGGCATGGGGAACGAGAGCGGCCCCGGGTCACCCGGGCCGAACCGCTTCAACACGGCCAGGAACGAGGCCAGCTTGACCTCGGTAAGCCGCTCGATGATGCGGCGGACCGTCTCGGAGCGGTCGTCGGGCACCACGAACTGGTACTGGAGGAACCCTTTGCCGCCGTAGAGGCGGTTCCACGCCGCCACGCCGTCCAGGGGATGGAAGAAGCCGGTCATGTGGTGGGGCTTGCCCAGCTGGTGGCGAGGCGCCTTGCGGAACCAGAACTCGTTGAAGGCCCCCACCGTGAGCGGGTTGAGCAGCCCGCTGGGGGGCGTCAGCGGCACCCGGGCCAGGGTGCGGGGCTCGAAGGCCCGGGCCCTGGCCGGGTCGCGCCGCAATCGGTCCGGCAGGTCCTCGAGCCGGGCGTGGTCGCCGCGGGTCAGCACCGAGCGGCCCAGCCGGGCCCCCGTCGACTGGCAGTCGATCCAGGCCACCGAGTACCGGTAGGCGGCGTCCCCGTTGAGCATCTTGTCCATGACGCTGTCGAGGTCCTCCGCCCGCTCGGTGTCGACCAGGAGGTAGCTCGTCTCGACCGGGATCATCTGGATGGTGGCCTCGGTGACCACCCCGGTCAGGCCCATGCCGCCGGCGGTGGCCCAGAACAGCGCGAGGTCCGACCCCGGCGTGACCACCGTCGTCCCGGTGGGCGCCACCAGCGTGAACGAGGTGACGTGGGAGCAGAAGCTCCCGTCGACGTGGTGGTTCTTCCCGTGGATGTCGGCGGCGATGGCCCCCCCGACGGTGACCAGACGGGTGCCGGGCGTCACCGGCACGAACCACCCCAGCGGGACGAACCGCTCCATCAGGGACTGGAGGCTGGTGCCCGCACCCACGGTCAGGAGCCCGGTGGCCAGGTCGGCGGCGTGGACGGCGTCCAGCCAGGTGGCGTCGAGCACGGTCCCCCCGGCGTTCTGGGCGGCGTCGCCGTAGCTCCGGCCGAGACCCCGGGCGATGATGCCGCGGCCGCCGGCCCCCGGGGCCGAGGCGCTGTCCATCGCCTCGCCGACCACGTCGGGGTGGACGGCGTGGACGACGTCGGCGGAGGTGGGTGCGGTCCTGCCCCACCCGGTGAGGAGGGACCGTCGGCCGGCCGGGGCGGCCATCAGCCGTAGATCCCGATGGCGAACAGGCCGATCCAGACCACGGCGTAGATCTGCAACCGGTGGTCCCGGAGGGCCAGGTCCTCGGGGGCCGCCCCGGCCCCGGAGTCGAGCAGCCGCATGACGTGGAGCAGGGCGATGGTGAAGGGGATGATGGTCAGCTGGAACCAGATGGGATCGTGGCCCGGGTGGAGTTGGGCCGCCCGCTCGAAGGCCCACAGGCAGTAGGCCGTGACCGACACGGCCGCGGTCAGTGTCCGCACCGTCCGCAGGAATGTGGGGGTGTACATCCCGAGGGTCTGGCGGACCGCCCCCTCGTCGGTCTCGTGGTCGTCGAGGAGCTGCTTCTCGCCCGACCGCTTGCCGGTCACGATGAGCAACGATCCGAACGAGGTCACGATGAGGAACCAGTTGGATAGGGCCACCCCGGCGGCCACGCCACCGGCCACCGCCCGGAGCACGAAGCCCGAGCTGACCGCGGCGAGGTCCAAGATGGGCTCGTTCTTCAGGCCGAGGGAGTACGCCACGTTGATGACCCCGTAGAGGCCCATGACGAGGGCCAGGTGCCAGCCGGCCAGCAGCCCGCCGAGGACGGTGGCCACCACCAGCAGGCCGATCCCGACGGTCAGGGCCAGTGGCACCGGCACGAGCCCGGAGGCGACCGGTCGGAAGCGTTTGGTCGGGTGGACCCGGTCGGCGGGTGCGTCGATGGCGTCGTTCAGGTAGTAGGTCCCCGAGGCCGCCAGGCAGAAGATGGCGAAGGCCGCAACGGTGGGCCAGAGCACGCTCCCGTGCAGGAGCACCCCGGCGGCACCCGGCGCCACGAAGACCAGGACGTTCTTGATCCACTGCCGGGGCCGTGCCAGTCGAACCAGCCCCACCGCCAGGGAGGGTTGCGAGCGCGGAGTCCGGTTTCCGGATGGGAGATCTGGTCTGTCCACAGCTTCGGCCGAAGTGCTCAAGGCGTCCTCTCGAGGGTGGTCGGGTGCCGTGGGCGCCAGAGGCAAAATACCACGTCAGGGTGCCACCGGAAAGCAATGAGGGTAGCCCCGGACCCCGTGCGTGGCGGATGGTTCACGCTCCGGCACCGGGGTGGTCGGGGCCGCCCGCGGCGACCGGGACGGGGCCCGGTTGATCCGACGCCCCAGCCAGCGCTTAGTATCTGGCTCCGTGAAACGCCCCTATCGAGTCGTCGTGGCCAAGCCCGGCCTCGACGGCCACGACCGGGGGGCCAAGGTGATCGCCCGGGCCCTGCGGGACGCGGGGTTCGAGGTCATCTACACCGGGCTCCACCAGACGGCCGACCAGGTCGTCCAGGCGGTGGTCCAAGAGGATGCGGACGCCGTCGGCCTGTCGCTGCTGTCTGGCGCCCACCTCACACTGGTCCCCCGTGTGATCGAGGGGCTCTCGGCCCAGGGTCGGGGCGACGTGCTCGTCCTGGTGGGCGGCATCATCCCGGCGGCCGACATCCCGGTGCTGAAGGACATGGGGGTGGCCGAGGTGTTCACCCCGGGCGCACCGCTCCCGGCCATCGGCGAGTGGCTCGCCCAGGCGCTCGACGAGCGGGAGAGCCAACAGGACGGGGCGGCCACAGCCGAGCACTGAGGGCCAGGCCGGTCGGGCCCGTGGCCCGAACGGCCCCACCGACGGCCGCCGGTTTCGCCTTGTGGCGCCGCAGTCGGTAGCGTCTCGGCCGAACGGGGGCTCCCCGGCCGACAACGGACACGTCACGTCTGCGCCGAACCCGGTGCAGGGGACGGCCAGACAGCCAGCAACAGAGAGGAACGGATCCGGTGGATCTCTTCGAGTACCAGGGTAAGCAGTACTTCGCCCGGTTCGGCATACCCATCTCCAAGGGGGGTGTGGCCGACACCGTCGACCAGGCGGTCGACCAGGCCGAGGCCTCCGGCTATCCCGTCGTGGTCAAGGCCCAGGTGAAGGTGGGCGGTCGCGGCAAGGCCGGAGGCGTCAAGCTGGCCGACACCGCAGACGAGGTCCGGCTGCACGCCGGCAACATCCTCGGCCTCGACATCAAGGGCCACGTGGTCAAGCGCCTGTGGATCGAGCACGCCTCGGACATCGAGCGCGAGTACTACGCCAGCTTCACCCTCGACCGGAGTGCCAAACAGCACCTCGGGATGCTGTCGGCCGAGGGCGGGGTCGAGATCGAAGAAGTGGCCGTAACCAATCCGGACGCCATCGCCATCATCCACGTGGACCCCGTCGACGGGCTGAGCCTCGAGGCCGCCCGCGAGTGGGTCGACCGCGCCGGGCTGGACGAGATCGCCCGGGCCCAGGCCGCCGAGCTGCTGGTCAAGCTGTACACCTGCTACACCGAGGGCGACTGCGACCTGGCCGAGATCAACCCGTTGATCCTCACCCCCGAGGGCAAGGTCCACGCCCTCGACGCCAAGGTCACCCTGGACGACAACGCCTCGTTCCGGCATCCCGAGTGGGACGACTTCGCCGGGAGCGACGTGGAGGACGAGCGGGAGACCAGGGCCAAGGAGCGGGGACTGAACTACATCGGCCTCGACGGGTCGGTGGGGATCATCGCCAACGGCGCCGGCCTGGCCATGAGCACGCTCGACGTGGTCAACCAGTGCGGCGGCTCGGCGGCGAACTTCCTCGACATCGGCGGGGGTGCCAATGCCGACGTAATGGCCGCCGCCCTGGAGGTCATCAACTCGGACCCCGCCGTGCGGTCCATCTTCGTGAACATCTTCGGTGGGATCACCCGGGTCGACGAGGTGGCCAAGGGCGTCCTCGAGGCCCTCGAGCGCGTGGACATCAGCTCGCCCATCGTCCTCCGCCTCGACGGCACCAACGCCGTGGCCGGCCGAGAGATCCTGTCCAGTCATCTGTCCGATCGCCTGGTCGCCGAGCCGACCATGCTCGACGCCGCACGCCGTGCGGTTGCCCTTGCAGGAGGCCAGTCGTGAGCATCTTCGTCGACGAGAACACCAAGGTGGTCGTCCAGGGCGTCAGCCCCACCAGCCAGGGGCTCTACCACGGCCTGCGCAACCGGGCCTACGGGACCCAGGTGGTGGCGGGCACCAACCCCAAGCGCGGCGGTGAGGAGATCGAGGGCATCCCGATCTTTGCCACCGTGGCCGAGGCGGTCGAGGCCACCGGGGCCAACGCCTCGTTCATCTCGGTGCCGCCGAAGTTCGCCGCCGACGCCATCGTCGAGGCCGCCGCCGCCGGTGTGCCCTTCGTGGTGTGCATCACCGAGGGGATCCCGGCCTCCGACGAGGCCCTCGCCTACAACCGCCTGGTCCGAGAGTTCGCCGGCACCCGCCTGCTCGGCCCGAACTGCCCGGGCATCATCTCCCCGGGCAAGTGCAACATCGGCATCACCTCGGGGGACATCGCCCTGGCCGGAGGGCCCGTCGGCATCGTGAGCCGATCGGGGACGCTCACCTACCAGGCGCTCCACGAGCTCTCCCAGCAGGGTGTGGGCCAGACCACCTGCGTGGGCATCGGCGGCGACCCGGTGCCCGGCACCAGCTTCATCGACTGCCTGGCCGCCTTCGAGGGCGATCCCGACACCCGGGCCATCATGATGATCGGGGAGATCGGCGGCTCGGCCGAGGAGGAGGCCGCGGAGTTCATCGCCTCCTCGGTGACCAAGCCGGTGGTCTCCTACGTGGCCGGCGTCACCGCCCCGCCGGGACGCAAGATGGGCCACGCCGGTGCCATCATCTCCGGCTCCAAGGGCACCGCCCAGGCCAAGATGGACGCACTGTCGGCCGCCGGCGTCATCGTCGCCCTCAATCCGACCGAAGCCGGTGAGGCCATGGTCGACGTCGTCCGGAAGCTCGACTGAGCACCGGGGTCCCGTCGGCCGACGCCTTTGCCGGCCGGTCCATCGAGGCGGTCATCTTCGATCTTGACGGCCTGTTGATCGACTCGGAGCCCTTCTGGCGCCAGGCCGAGATCGAGGTGTTCGGCCGCCTCGGGCTGCACCTCAGCGAGTCGGACGTCCGCCAGACCATGGGGCTGCGGATCGACGACGCCGTCCGGCACTGGTGGGACCGGTTCCCCTGGGAGCAGATGAGTCCCCCCGAGGTCGAACGGGCCGTCACGGCCCGGGTGGCCGAACTCATCACCGAGCAGGGCGGCCCCCTGCCCGGGGCCCTCGAGGCCGTGGCGTGCTGTCAGCGCCTCGGCCTTCCCGTGGCGGTGTGCTCGGGCTCCTACGCCGTGGTCATCGAGGCGGCGTTGGCTCGCCTCGGGATCACCGACTCGGTCACCGTCTGGCACTCCGCCGAGTGGGAGCCGCTCGGCAAGCCCCACCCGGGGTCCTACCTGTCCACGGCGGCCATGCTGGGCACCGACCCGTCCGGCTGCCTGGCCCTCGAGGACTCCTTCAACGGTGCCATCGCGGCCAAAGCGGCCCGCATGCGGGTGGTGGCGGTGCCCGAGCCGGCGGCGCGCCAGTCGCCGCGCTGGGGGTTCTGCGACGCGTTGTTGTCGTCCCTGGAGGAGTTCGACGAGCCGCTCATCCGCTCGCTCGAGCAGTAGCCCGGGGCGCCCCGTGATGGGCCAAACCCCTGGTGACCGGCGTGGCTCGGGTCGGTGCGGGGGGGCCGGCAAAGTTTCGCTTCGGAAGCGGAGCTCGAGTGCCGATACAAACTCTCGCGAGGGGCATCCCCTGGGCAGGGGGGACCCGAGCGACGTCGGCGCCGTACCGGAGGCAGGCCGGTCGGGCCACGTCGCCGCGGTCCCAGTGGCCGGGACATTAGCATCCGGCCACTGGGACCGCCCTTGCTGTCGCACGGGCGTCGCTCCCCCCTCGAAACCTCCCGGTGGTGCACTGGTAGCGTGCGGCCGTGGGTGCCGGTTCCTCCTCTGTCGACGGGTCTGCGGGACGGCGCCTCGGTGTGCTCGCCTCGGGCAGCGGAACGATCCTGGAAGCCATCCTCGCCGCCGACCTGCCGGTCCGCCTGGTCGTCGCCGACCGGGCCTGTCGAGCCCTCGAGGTGGCCGCCGCCGCAGCCATCCCGGCGGTGCTGGTCGATCGCTCGGCGTTCGGCGGGTTCGGATCAGGGTTCGACCGGGACCGCTACACCAAGGCGGTCACCGAGGAGCTCGTCGCCGGCCGGATCGAGGTCGTGGCCATGGCCGGGTTCGGCACCGTGCTCGGCCAGGCCGTGCACGACGCCTACCCGGGTCGGATCCTGAACACCCACCCCGCCCTCTTACCGGCCTTCCCGGGCTGGCACGCCGTGCGTGACGCACTCGCCGCCGGCGTGAGCGAGACGGGCACCACTGTCCACATCGCCACCCTGGAGATGGACGCCGGTCCGGTGTTGGCCCAAGCCGCCGTGCCGGTACTCCCCGACGACACACAAGAGTCCCTGCACGAGCGGATCAAATCGGTCGAGCGCTCCTTGTACCCCGACACCATCCGGGCCTTCATCACCGGGTTGGCGGCGACGGCGGGCGATGGGCCAGGATCACCATCGGAGGTTGCACCATGAGGGCACTGCTGTCCGTGTACGACAAGACGGGGATCGTCGACCTGGCCCGCGGGCTCACCGAGCTGGGCTGGGAGCTGGTGTCGAGCGGCGGCACGTCGGCGGCCCTGGCCGGCGCCGGCATCGCCCACATCGAAGTCGCCGACCTCACCGGCGCGCCCGAGATGCTGGGGGGCCGGGTCAAGACCCTCCACCCGACCATCCATGGTGGGATCCTGGCCGACCGGTCCAAGCCCGAGCACTTAGAGGACATCGAGCGCCAGGGCATCGGCCTGATCGACCTGGTGGTGTGCAACCTGTATCCCTTCTCCTCGGACCCGTCCGTCGAGCTGATCGACGTCGGTGGGCCCACCATGGTCCGGGCGGCGGCGAAGAACCACGACCATGTCGGGATCGTGGTCGAGCCGGCCGAGTACGGCCCCATCCTCAACGAGCTGCGCACCGGTGGCTCCCTCTCGCTCGAGACCCGCCAGCGCCTGGCCCGCGAGGCGTTCGCCCACACGGCCGGGTACGACGCCGCCATCGTGGCCTGGCTCGACGAGCAGGAGCCCCCGTCCCCCGACGACCTCGCCGGCCAGTCCTTCGAGTCGGTGGCCCTGCTGCCCCCCACCATCCACCTGACCCTGGAGCGGGCCGGCACCATGCGCTACGGCGAGAACCCCCACCAGCACGGGGCCCGCTACCGGATCGCAGGCCAGCACTCCTGGTGGGACGACGTCGTCCAGTACGGCGGCAAGGAGCTCTCCTACCTGAACATCTTCGACGCCGACGCCGCCTGGCGCCTGGTCCACGAGCTGCCGGCCGCCGGAACCGCCGAGGTGGCGGTGGCCATCATCAAGCACGCCAACCCCTGTGGGGCGGCGGTCGGGGCCGACCTCGTGGCCACCTATGAGCGGGCACTGGAGTGCGACCCCCAGTCCGCCTTCGGGGGCATCGTGGCCGTCGGTGGGCGGGTGACCCCCGAGGTCGCCGAGGCCATCGCCCTCGGCCCCCAGGCCGACGTGATCATCGCCGCCTCCTACGACGACCAGGCGCTGGCCCAGTTGTCGTCGAAGCGGAAGGCCACCCGGCTGCTCTCGGCCCCGGCCCCCGAGCCGGTGGTCCGACAGCTCCGCGGCCTGGGCGCCAGTGTGCTCGTCCAAGGCCCCGACGAGTTCCTGGTCGACCCGACCGACTGGGAGGTGGCGACCAAGGCCCGGCCCACCGACGCCCAGTGGCGGGACCTGGCCCTGGCCTGGAAGGTGTGCGCCCGCACGACGTCCAACGCCATCGCCGTGGTCACCGACGGTCAGGCCGTGGGGGTGGGCGCGGGCCAGCAGTCCCGGGTGGTGGCGGCCGAGATCGCCGTGCAAAAGGCCGGGACCCGCGCCCTTGGGGGCGCGGCGGCCAGCGACGCCTTCTTCCCCTTCCCCGACGGCCTCATGGTGTTGGCCGACGCCGGGGTGGCCGCTGTGGTGCAGCCCGGTGGGTCGATCCGCGACGGGGACGTGATCGCCGCGGCGGACGAGGCGGGCATCGCCATGGTCCTGGCCGGGGGCGAACGGCACTTCCGTCACTGATGCGCCGACCGGCCGGTGCGGTGAGGGACAATGGCGTGAGCCTGGCGACGACAGGACCGAGACGCGGGGAGTGGCGATGACGGCGACGGTGCTCGACGGCGAGCTGCTGGCCAGTCGGATCAGGGCCGAGGTGACCGACCGGGTGGCCCGGTTGCGCAGTGCGGGCGTCGTGGTCGGCCTCGGCACCATCCTGGTCGGGGACGACGGCCCGAGCTCCCGCTATGTCGCCATGAAGCACGCCGACTGTGCTGAGGTGGGCATCGAGTCCGCCCACGAGCACCTTCGAGCCGACGTCTCCCAGGCGGAGTTGGAGGCGGTGGTGGAGCGGTTCAACGCCGACCCCCGGATCCACGCCTACCTGGTGCAGCTCCCGCTGCCGGCCGGCCTCGACGAGGAGCGGGTGCTCCTGGCCGTGGACCCCGACAAGGACGTCGACGGCCTGCACCCGGTGAACCTCGGCCGCCTGGTGATGGGGGCCAACGGACCACTCCCCTGCACGCCGGCGGGCATCGTCGAGCTGCTGGCGGCCAACGAGGTGCCCGTCGAGGGGAAGCACGTGGTGATCATCGGCCGGGGGTTGACCATCGGCCGTCCGCTGTCCTTGTTGTTGACCCTGAAGCGGCCCGGCTGCAACGCCGCCGTCACCGTGGTCCACACCGGGGTTCCGAACCTCGCCGAGCTGGTGCGCCAGGGTGATGTGGTGGTGGCGGCGGCCGGCCGCGCCAACCTGGTGACCAGGGACATGGTCAAGCCCGGGGCCGCGGTGATCGGGGCCGGGACACCGCGGAGGGCAAGAAGCTGCTCTCCGACGTCGAGGCGTCGGTGGCCGAGGTGGCCGGCTGGATCACGCCCCGCATCGGGGGGGTGGGCCCGATGACCCGGGCCATGCTGTTGCGCAACGCCGTGCGCGCCGCTGAGCGGGCATCGTGAACGCCGCCGGGTTGGACTCCCTCGTCACCCGCCGGTTGGTCGCTCCGCTCGCCGGCCTGGTCGTGGCCCTGGTTGCCGTGGCGTCGGTGAGCGGCCCGGCCGGGGCCACCGTGACCCGGGCCGGCGGCGTGCTGGTCGCTGTCACGACGACCTCGGCGCCGGCCACCACCACGACCACCGAGCCGCCCACGACCACCACGACCCAGCCGCCGGCCACCACCACGACCACCGCTCCGGCCACGACCACCACCCGGACACCCCGGACCACGACCACCCACCCAGCCACCACCACGACGACCACGCCGACGACCACGACGTCGTCCAGCCCGCCCTGGGGACTGATCGTGGTCATCGTCGTGCTGGTCCTCCTCATCGGGCTCGTCGTGATCCTGCTCCAGTCGCGCAAGAAGCGAGCCCGGGAGTCCGAGTGGCGCCGCTCGGTGGTCCCGGCACTGAGCGACGCCCAGCTGGCCCGGGCCTCCCTCCTGTCCGGCAACGCCGGGTCCGACGACCCCCAGGTGCGCGGCGCGGTCGAGGTCCAGGTGGAGAAGGCGGCCGGGCGCTGGAGCGCACCGTGCCCGCTGCCCCCGATCCCCAGGCCGGCACGGCCGCATCGTCCCTGGCCGACGGGCTCCGGGGGCTGGCCTTCGCCATCGAGGCCGACCGACTGCTGCGCCACGGTACGTCAGCGCCGACCGGTATCCAGCTGGCCCAGGCCGATGAGGCCCGCCGGGCGCGCACCGTCGAGCTGGACGCCGCCCTGGCACGCCTGTCGGCGCGGGTCAGCCCGACTCGTCGCTGACCCCGGGCGTCCGTTCCCGGGACCGCGCTGTCCACCGGGCCGGCCCATGGCCGCAGGGACAGCCCCGGCAGTAGCATTGGTGGGCCATGACCAGGATCGCCGACCTACTGGATAAGGGCAGGACCTACTCGTTCGAGTTCTTCCCACCCAAGAACGACGCCGAGCAGGCGACGTTGGTCCGCACCCTCCGCGACCTCGAGCCGCTCAGCCCCTCGTTCGTATCGGTGACTTACCGCGGGGGCAGCGAGTCCCGGAAGCGGACCTTCGACCTGGTCACCGGCATGCTGCGGACCACCACCCTGGTGCCCATGGCCCATCTGATCTGCGTGGCCCACAGTCGTCTGGAGCTCGCCGAGATCCTCGTGGCCTACCGGACGGCCGGCGTGGAGAACCTGATGGCCCTCGGTGGCGATCCGCCCGCGGACGGGGAGGGGCCGGGCGAGCTGTCCCACGCCTCGGAGCTGGTCGAGCTGGCCCACGCCATCGGGGGGTTCTCGGTGGGTGTGGCGGCCCAGCCCGGCTACCACCCCCGCTCCCCGGACGCGGCCAGCGATCGCGACCATCTGGCCACCAAGCTGGGATCGGCCGACTTCGCCATCTCCCAGTTCTTCTTCGAGGCCCAGCAGTACCGGGACCTGGTGGCCGACCTCCGCGAACGGGGGGTGGACAAGCCGATCCTGCCGGGCATCATGCCGGTGACCAGCCTCAGCTCGGTTCCCCGGATGGAGACCATGGGGGCGGCCGTACCGGGCTGGATGGTCCAGCGCCTCCAAGACGCCGACACCCGGGGCGGCAAGGAGGCGGTCCGCCACGAGGGCGTCGCCATCGCCACCGAGCTGTGCGAGGAACTGCTCGACGGCGGGGTGCCGGGGCTGCACTTCTACACCCTGAACCGGTCGAGTGCGACCCGCGAGATCTACTCGGCGTTGGGTCTGGCCGCTCCCTGACCACAGCGGTTCGAACCCCACCCCGGTGACCGCTGGGCGCCTGTCGCCGGTTGGCGGGCAGGGGGAGGGGTGCCGATAGGCTGCCGGGCATGCCCGATCTCATCACGCAGGGCCCCGACGGGGCACTCCACGTCACCGACGAGCCCATCATCCCCTTCATCGAGGGAGACGGGACCGGCGTGGACATCTGGCCGGCGGCCAAGCTGGTCCTCGACGCCGCCGCGGCCAAGTACGGCAAGACGGTGGCGTGGAGGGAGGTGCTCGCCGGCCAGAAGGCGTTCGACGAGACCGGCGACTGGCTGCCCGAGGAGACCGTCGACACCTTCCGCTCCCACCTCATCGGCATCAAGGGCCCCCTCACCACGCCGGTCGGCGGCGGGATCCGGTCGCTCAACGTGGCCCTCCGCCAGATCCTCGACCTCTATGTGTGCCTCCGTCCGGTGCGGTGGTTCACCGGCGTCCCCTCGCCGGTCCTCCACCCCGAGAAGGTCGACATGGTCATCTTCCGGGAGAACACCGAGGACATCTACGCCGGCCTCGAGGCCGAGGCCTACACCCCCGAGGCCGCCAAGCTCTCGGCGTTCCTCCACGACGAGATGGGCTGGGACGTCCGCGAGGGGTCCGGCATCGGGATCAAGCCGATCTCGGAGTTCGGGTCCAAGCGCCTCATCCGGGCCGCCATCAAGTACGCCCTGAGCAACGGGCGCGCCAGCGTCAACATGGTCCACAAGGGCAACATCCAGAAGTTCACCGAGGGGGCCTTCCGGAACTGGGGCTACGAGCTGGTGCGCGAGGAGTTCGCCGACGTGGCGGTGGGCTGGGACGACTGTGATGGCAAGCCCGGCGACAAGCTGCTGGTCAAGGACAGCATCGCCGACATCACCCTGCAGCAGGTCCTTACCCGTCCTGAGGAGTTCGACGTCATCGCCACCACCAACCTGAACGGCGACTACCTCTCGGACGCCCTGGCTGCCCAGGTCGGCGGCATCGGGATCGCCCCGGGCGGAAACATCAACTACGTGACCGGCCACGGCATCTTCGAGGCGACCCACGGGACCGCCCCCAAGTACGCAGGCCTGGACAAGGTCAACCCCGGCTCGGTGCTCCTGTCCGGCGTGATGATGTACGAGCACCTCGGTTGGACCGAGGCGGCGGCCGACATCGTGACGGCCCTGGAGGCCACCATCGCCGACAAGGTCGTCACCTACGACTTCGCCCGCCTGATGGACGGGGCCACCGAGGTCAAGTGCTCGGAGTTCGCCTCCGCCATCGTCGACCGGCTCTGACCGCGGTCCGGGGCCACCGAGCGTGAGGCCTGGTTCGACCGCTTCCGGCGCGGCCGATTAGCCTCGGCTCCATGGCAGCCAAACCACCAGTCCACGTCACCGTCACCGGGGCCGCCGGCCAGATCGGCTACGCCCTCCTCTTCCGGATCGCGTCGGGTCAACTCCTCGGCGCCGACCAGCCCGTCGTGCTGCGCCTCCTCGAGATCGAGCCCGGAATGAAGGCCCTCGAGGGCGTGGTGATGGAGATCGACGACTGCTCCTTCCCGCTGGTCAGCGACATCGTGACCACCACCGACCTGGCCACGGCCTTCGACGGGACCTCGTGGGCACTGCTGGTGGGCTCGATCCCCCGCAAGGCCGGTATGGAGCGAGGCGACCTGCTCACCGTCAACGGTGGGATCTTCGGCCCCCAGGGCCGGGCCATCGCCGCCAACGCCGCCGCCGACGTCCGGGTACTGGTGGTGGGCAACCCCTGTAACACCAACTGCCTGATCGCCCGGTCCAACGCCCCCGAGGTGCCCACCGACCGGTGGTTCGCCATGACCCGGCTCGACGAGAACCGGGCCAAGAGCCAGCTGGCCAAGAAGGCCGGGGTGCCGGTGGCCTCGGTGACCAACGTGGCCATCTGGGGCAACCACTCCGCCACCCAGTTCCCCGACTACGCCAACGCCCTCATCGACGGCAAGCCGGCGCCCGAGGTGATCGAGGACACCGCCTGGCTGCAGGGGGACTTCCTCACCACCGTGCAGAAGCGCGGTGCGGCTGTCATCGACGCCCGCGGCCTCTCCTCGGCGGCCTCGGCGGCGAACGCCGCCATCGACTCGGTGGTCAGCATCCGCACCGGCACGCCGGGCGACGACTTCACCTCCTTGGCCGTGGTGTCCAACGGCGAGTACGGCGTGCCCGACGGGCTGCAGTTCGGCTTCCCCGTGCGGACCAACGGCTCGGGCGGTTGGACCGTCGTTGAGGGCCTGGCCCACGACGACTTCGCCACCGACCGGATCCGCATCACCACCGAAGAGCTCGAGGCCGAGCGGGCCGACGTCACCGACCTGCTGGCGTAGTCAGGCCCGGGACCTCCCGGCGCGGCCGCCGGCACCGCCGGGGCCACAGGATCAGGGGTTGGTGAGCACCACCCGGAATCGGGCCTGACCCGAGAGCATCCGCTCCCAGGCCTGGGTCGCATCGCCCATGGGCATGGTCTCGATCAGCGGCCGGATGCCGGTGAGGGCGGCGAAGCGCAGGGTGTCCTCGGAGTCCTTGGATGTACCCGACGGATGGCCGGCCACCGAGCGGGTCTGGCCGACGAGGACCACCGGGCGGTACGGCGATCGGCTCCATGTCGACACCCAGCACGATGAGCTGGCCCCGCGGGCCCAGGCCCCCGAGGGCCGCCCCCATGGCCGCCGAGCTGGTCACCGTGGACAGGATCACCCGGGCCCCACCGAGCGACTGGAGCTCACGGTCCACGTCGGTCTCGGTGCTGTCGATGTAGTGGTGGGCCCCGAGCTGACGGGCGAAGGCCGCCTTGTCCTGGCCGCGGGCGATGGCGACGGTCTCAAAGCCCATCCGGGCAGCAAACTGGACGCCGAGGTGGCCGAGCCCGCCCACACCCAGTACCGCCACCAGGTCGCCGGCGCGGGCCGGGCTGTTGCGCAGGCCGTTGAACGTGGTCACGCCGGCGCACATGAGGGGTGCGGCCTCGGCCGCGGACAGTTCTTCGGGGATGGCCGCCAGGGCCTCGGCCGGGACCACCACCACCTCGGCGTAGCCGCCGTCGAAGGCCAGGCCGGGGGTGGCCAGGTTGGCGCAGTCGATCGAGTCGCCCGACCGGCAGGCCGGGCACACGTGGTCGACCCCGCCGTACCAGCCGACACCCACACGGTCGCCGGGCTCCCAGTGCGCCACACCGTCGCCGACGGCGTCGACCACCCCGGCGATCTCGTGGCCCGGAACGATCGGATAGGTGGAGGCCAGCACGGCCGAGAGTGTGTCGCTGTGGCACACCCCGCACGCCTCGACCCGGACCCGGACCTCGCCCGGTCCCGGGTCACGCTCGGTGCGCCGGGCGGGCTCAAGGGCTCCCCCGGGGGCGGGGATGTGCTGGACGGCGAAGGTGGTCATGGTCCTTCGTACCGCATCGGGCGCGGTGGTGCCACCGCAGGAGCGTCCGAAGCGACCGGGGGACGGGCACCGTAGCCTGGGGCCATGTGCCGCAATATCACCACCCTCCGGGGACTCGAGCCACCGCCCACCGCCGAGGAGGTGGAGGCGGCCGCCCGCCAGTACGTGCGGAAGGTCAGCGGGGTCCAGTCCACCTCGGCCGAGACCGTCGAGGCGTTCGAAGCCGCCGTGCGCACGGTGACCGAGGCGACCTCGATCCTGCTCGCCGACCTACCGCCCCGTCGGCGACCACCGCCGACCGTGCCCCCGCTGCGCCGCCGGACCGCCTCACGGGCTGAGCGGGCCGCCCGGGCTGATCGATGCGGCCACCAGCCGTGGAGGCACCGGTGAGGTCGGCCATCGCACCTTGGTGGCCCAACCGATCCGCTCGAATCTCCGGATGAGCCAGGCCGAGGGGTCGACCATGCCCTTCCTCGCCCCGTGGCGGGCCCAGGCCGGGTGGGCGTGGTGCACGTTGTGCCAGTTGTCCCCCAACGAGATCACCGCCAGCGGCCACAGGTTGGTGCTCCGGTCGGTGGTCCCGTCACTGCGCCGGCCGAAGGTGTGGCACAGGGAGTTCACCGACCAGGTCACGTGGTGGAGAAGTGCCATCCGCACCAGGCCCGCCCACAACAGGGCGGCCAGGGCCCCGGCCAGGGTTCCCGACAACAGGTAGCCGATGCCGAAGGGAATGGTCACCGACGCCACGGCCAGGACCGGGAAGAGCCGGTCGATGCGTTGGATGTCACGGTCGCGCAACAGGTCGGGGGCATAGCGGTCCGCACTCGACGCGTCCGAGATGAACAGCCAGCCGACGTGGGAGAAGGCCAGGCCGCGCAGGAGGGCGCCCCCGCGGTCGCCGTACCGGTGCGGGGAATGGGGATCCCCGGGATGATCGCTGAACATGTGGTGGCGACGGTGGGTGGCCACCCAGCTGGTGAGCGTCCCCTCCACCGCCATCGACCCCAGCACGGCGAGGGCGATCTTGAGGCCCCGGTTGGGCCCAAATCCCCGGTGGGTGAACAGGCGGTGGAACCCGATGGTGATCCCGAAGCCGGTGACGACATAGAAGACGGCACCGAGGATCAGGTCGGAGAGATTGACGGCGTGACCCCACAGGAGCGGCACCACGATGGCCAAGGCGATGGCCGGGCCGGCCACGATGGCCACGGTGACGATCTTCTGCGAAGCGTGCACGACCGGCTGGGTCTGGGTGGGGCCGGTCGAGGGGTCCGCGGCGGCCATAGGGCCTAGCGGCGCGGTGAACGTTTCCATGAGGCCTCCGGACCGGGCGCCGAGGGGAACGGGCCGATCTGGTCCGGCGGTCTCAGTGTGCTGATCGAACCCCGACACTACCTGTCGTCGCACGGGCGCGGGGGTCGGGTGGCTCGGGTCGGCCAACCCCGCCCTGACGTGGGGCGCCGTGCCAAGATGCCGGTGTGCTGGCCAACCGCGTCACCCGCCTTCTCGGGGTGGAGATCCCGATCGTGCAGGCTCCCATGGGGTGGATCGCCCGGGCGACACTGGCCTCGGCGGTGTCCAATGCCGGCGCCATGGGGATCATCGAGACGTCGTCGGGTGAGCTCGACGTGGTCCGCGACGAGATCGCCAAGATGAAGGATCTGACCGACAAGCCCTTCGGCGTCAATATCGCCCAGGCCTTCGTGTCGGATCCCACGGTCATCGTCGACTTCGTCATCGACCAGGGTGTCCGGTTCGTCACCACCTCTGCGGGGAGCCCCACCCGCTACACCGGCCAGCTGAAGGACGCCGGTCTCACGGTGTTCCATGTCGTGCCCACGCTCCGGGCGGCGGACAAGGCCGTACGGGCCGGGGTCGACGGCCTGATCGTGGAGGGCGGGGAGGGCGGTGGCTTCAAGAACCCACGGCCCGTGTCGTCCATGGTGCTGCTCCCCTCGGTGACCACGGCCTTCGATCTCCCGGTCATTGCCGCCGGCGGCTTCCTCGACGGCCGGACCATGGCGGCGGCATTGGCCCTCGGGGCCGAGGGTGTGCAGCTCGGAACGGCCATGGTCTCCTCGCTCGAGTCCCCGGTGCACGCCAACTGGAAGCAGGCCATCATCGACGCCGCCGAGACCGACACCGTGTTCCTCAACAGCCACACCTCGCCGGGACTGCGGGCCCTGCGCACCCCCCACACCGAGTCCTTGGAATTCGACCACCAGACCAACGCCATGGCCGCCTTCGGCCGGGTCAGCGACGTGTACTTCGGTGGTGACCTCAGTGCCGGGATCGCCCTGGGCGGCCAGGTGGCCGGTCGGATCGACGCCAGTCGCCCGGTGGCCGAGATCATCGGAACCTGTGTGGCCGAGTGCGAACAGATCCTCGGCTCGCTGGCGGCGCGCTACGTGGGTAGCTGAGCCGCCCCGGTACGCCACGATGGGACCCGCCCTCACCGCGGTCAGCGGGATACCGTGTGGTCCGGGTGCACCCGGTGCGGGGGCCACGGCAAGGAGGGCGGCAGATGCGAGCGTCGGCAGCAGATGAGCGGGGTGCCGTCACCAGCGGGATGGCGGGCCCGGGTCCGATCGACCCCTCACCACGGCGGTCCCCATGGCCCTGGTTGGTCGTGGCGGGAGTCGCCGGCCTCAGCCTGTCGGCGTGTGGGCTGCACGTGTCCAAGCACGGGGTGAGCGGCAACATCCTGGGTCACAATTTCTCGGCGGCCTCGGGATCCCTGCCGGCCGGGTTCCCGAGCGCCATCCCGGTGCCCGACCACTCCCGGGTGCTCGGCGGTGGCGGGGCCAGCGGCCGCTGGGACGTGGCGTTCGCCGCCACCGGGAACGTGTCGTCGGGGGCGAGCGCCTATCAGGCCAAGTTCCGGTCGGCCGGCTACACCGTCACCAATGTGGAGACCGGGTCGACGGGCGTCACCGAGACGACGGCCGCCAGTGGTTCGAACACCTCGACCACGGTGACCGTGGCCGGTTCGGTGTTCACCGCCACCAGCCCGCAGTGGACCGTCGAGGTCGAGTCGGGCAGCACCACCGCGCCGAGCACGGGCACCCTCAAGGCGGGTGAGTACGCCATCAACATCACCGCCGTGCCCACCTCGTCGCTTCCCACCACGACCGGCTGACCGACGGCAGGCGTCGCTCCGCTCAGCGCCGGAGCGTGGAGACGAATCCGAGGGCCTCGTCCGCCAGGGCGGCCCAGGTACCGTCGTCCCCGTCGAGGACGGTCACCCACTCCTTCATCGGGCGCCCCTTACCGGCGTCGAACACCGCCCCGGTGCCCTCGGCGATGAGGGACGTCACCCGTGCGGCGGGGAGCTTGACCACGAGGTGGCCCCGGGTGAGCATGGCAAAGATCGAGCCGTGCACCTTGAGGGCCGACGACCCGAACCCTCGCGTGCCGGGCTCGGCGGGCAGACTCACGCCGGGCGCTCCCGCGTAGGTCATCGCCAGCGACTCGAAGCGGTCTTCGGGAGTCATGAGGACCAGTCCAGCCGCGTCGCCACCGATGTGCAATCGACTGTGGCGGGCAATACTGGTGGCATGCGCACCACACCACTGATCGGGAAGAAGGCCTGGTTCGGACCACGCCGATTCGGGTGGGGGCTGGGACCCATGACGGTGGAGGGTTGGACGGCGACCGGGGTGGTGGTCCTGGCCACCGTGGTCCTGGCCCGCCGGTTCCCGGGTCGATCGCTGGTCCGGCGGATCCCGTCGGTGGCGCTGGTCGCCGTGGCTGTGGCCAAGGGCACCGCGCCCGGTGGCCATCGGGCCTGGGCCGCGCTCCACGCCCCGACGGGGGTCGCCGACGCCTGAGGCCCGACGGCTGAGGGCGTCGCAGCCGTGTCGGCTGCGACGTGGCCATGTCGCAAGGCGCGGCACCTGGGGTACGGTCGATCCGAAGGGGTGATGTGCGTGAGATGGTCGAAAAGCCTGGTAGCGGCCGTGGTGGTGTCGACATCGCTGGCTGTCCCGGCCCTCGTCGGTCCGGTGGGACCGGCCGCCGCCGGCACGCCGGTACCCGGGGCCGCCGGTTGTCCGATGTTCCCGTCCGACAACGTCTGGAACACCGACATCTCGACGCTGCCGGTCGATTCCCACAGCGCTGCCTGGATGGCCAGCATGGACAGTTCCTCCACCGACCTGCACCCGGACTTCGGTCCGTCCGGCGATCCGTCGGTCCCCTACGGCATTCCCTACACCGTGGTGGCGCCCAGCCATCCCTTCGTCTCCGTTGCTTTCGACTACGCCTCGGAGAGCGACCCTGGGCCCTATCCCTTCGGCGCCGACACGCCCATCGAGGGAGGGGCACAGTCGGGCGGCGACCGTCATGCCCTGATGGTCGACCCGGCGACGTGCACCCTCTATGAGCTGTACAACGCCCGGTACGCCGGATCGGGATCGACGGCCGGCTCCGGGGCCATCTGGAACCTCCGATCCGACGCCCTGCGGCCGGCCGGCTGGACGTCGGCGGACGCCGCCGGCCTGCCCATCCTCCCGGGGCTGGTCCGCTACGACGAGGTCCTCTCCGGATCGATCACCCATGCCATCCGACTCACCGCGTCGGCCACCGACACCTCGTACCTGTGGCCGGCCCGCCACGAGGCCGGAACCGCCGCCAACCCCAACCTGCCACCGATGGGCGCACGCTTCCGGTTGAAGGCGTCCTTCAACATCGCCGGCTTCTCACCCCAGGCCCAGGTGGTGCTCCGCGCCATGCAGCACTACGGCCTGATCCTGGCCGACAACGGCTCCAACTGGTACTTCGGGGGGGACGCCGACAACAACTGGCCGAACAGCCTTCTCGACCAGCTGAAGCAGGTGCCGGCGAGTGCCTTCGAGGCCGTGGACGAATCGTCGTTGATGGTGAGTCCCGACTCGGGCCAGGCCCGTCTGCCCGGTGCCTCGGTGCAGTGCTCGGTGGGCACCGGTTACCGCATGGCGGCCGCCGACGGCGGCGTCTTCTCGTTCTGCGAGCCGTTCCTCGGCTCGATGGGGGGTCGGACGCTCAACCGGCCCATCGTGGGGATGACCAACACCCCGAACGGCAAGGGCTACTGGCTGGTGGCCTCCGACGGCGGCATCTTCTCGTTCGGCGACGCCCGGTTCCACGGCTCGACGGGCGGGATCCGACTCAACCAACCCATCGCGGGGATGGCCGCCACGCCGGACGGCGGTGGCTACTGGCTGGTGGCCTCCGACGGCGGGGTGTTCGCCTTCGGCGATGCCCGGTTCCACGGCTCGACGGGCGGGATCCGACTCAACCGGCCCATCGTGGGGATGGCCGCCACGCCGGACGGCGGTGGCTACTGGCTGGTGGCCTCCGACGGCGGGGTGTTCGCCTTCGGCGATGCCCGGTTCCACGGCTCGACGGGCGGGATCCGACTCAACCGGCCCATCGTGGGCATGACCGCCAAGCCCGACGGAGGCGGCTACTGGCTGGTGGCCTCCGACGGTGGCCTGTTCAGCTTCGGGAACGCGTCGTTCCACGGTTCGATGGGAGGTCGTGCCCTCAACCAACCCATCGTGGGGATGGGGGCCACACCTGACGGCTCGGGCTACTGGGAAGTCGCCTCGGATGGCGGCATCTTCAGCTTCGGGGGTGCTACGTTTCACGGCTCGACCGGTGCGATACGACTGACGGCACCGATCGTGGCCATCTCGGGTTGACGAGGGCAGGGCCCGGCGACGCGGAACGGAGGGTCAGGTGAGGCGCACACGGGTGCTGACAGCAGTGGCGGCGGCGTTGGTGGGGTCGATGGCCATGGCCGGCTGCAGCTCGTCGTCCAACGGTACGAGCTCGACCACGACGTCGACGGCGGCCCACTCCACGACGACAACTGCAGCAACACCGTCGTCGGCATCAACTACCGCCGCGGCTGCGGCCGTGAACGTGGCCGTGAGCGACCAGATCCGCGCTGAGCTGGTGGCGGCGTGTGCGGCTGTCAACAGCATCCCAGTCGCCCAGTACTCGGGCCTGGCCCCCGGCCTCACCTTCTTGGCCCTGGACCACGCCACCAACACCTACTGGGCCGGCGCCCGATTGGTCCCGGCCCCCTCGGATCCGTCGTCGCCTCCCACCCAAGCCCAGGTGGCCTCCCAGGACGACGGGTCGTACTACGTGTTCACCCAACCGACAGGCGGGGCCTGGACGGCCCACGCCAGTGGGGCCAGTGGGCCGAACACGCCCTGCCCGGTCTCCGTGCCCGCCGCGGTGACCCAGGTGTGGGGATGGCCGGCGGGCGCCTGCCGACCCCCGGGCGCCTGACCGGTCCCGGTGGGCAGCACCTTCTTCGACGAGACGGCGGTCACCGCCGTCAGCCCGGGCGTCTACGAGGCGACCATCGCCGAAGCCTGGAACCTGCTTCCGCTCCCTCAGGGTGGGATCGTCACCGCTGTGGCCCTCGGGGCCATGGAGGCGGCCCTCGACCACCCGGCACAGACCCTACGCACCCTCCACACCACCTTCGTGGCCCAGGTGGCCCACGGTCCGGTGACCGTGTCGGTGGAGGAGCTGCGACGGGGCCGGTCCATGTCCCACCTGCGCGCCGAGGTGGTCAACCCCGGACAGCACCGCGGCCATGTGACCACGGCGGTGTTCGGATCGCCGCGTGAAGGGTTCTCGTTCACCGACCTGAGGCCTCCCGAGCACATCCCTCGGCCTGACCTGTGCCCGTCGTTCCGGGACCCTCCGCCTGCCGGCGTGACCGCGTTCGAGCCCACGCCGTTCTGGGGCCAGCGGGTCGAGGGCCGGGCTGCACTCGGCCACCCGCCCTGGGAGTCCTACGTCCCCGACCGGGCCGAGCGCGCCCAGTGGTACCGCTTCGACGACACCCCGTTCCTCGAGGACGGCACCATGGCGCCGGCGGCATTGGTGGTGTTGGCCGACACCATGCCTGGGGCGGTCCACGAGCGGGTCGGGCCCGGGACCCGACGGTGGTTCGCTCCGAGCGTCGACCTCACCGTCCACGTCCTCGACCACTGCCGGTCACCGTGGGTCCTGGCCCACAACCGGGCCCGATGGGCCGGCGACGGCTACGCGTCGGCGGACCACGCCCTGTGGGACTGTGGACCCGACGGCGGTGGACCACCGAGGCTCGTCGCCTATGCCACCCAGGTGTTCTTGTTCACATTCCTCGACTGATCGGGGTGCGGACCGGGCCGCAGCGCCCGGTGTAACGTCCGAACGTCGGACGCGGCGGTTGGCGAGCAGCAGTATCGGGGCCGGCTTCGAACTACGGGGAGGAACGAGCATGCAGGTGCGACGGGTGGTAACCGGTCACGATGCCGGCGGGAATGCGGTGTTCGTCACGGACGAGGAGGTGGCACCCATCACGCTGTCGATCCTTCCGGGCATGGAGTTCCACCGCTTGTGGGGAGCAGACGAGACCGTGGGGTTCCCCGGTGACGGTTCGCAGCCCGAAGCCGTCCGGTACTTCCCGCCGGTGGGCGGCTTCCGATTCGGGTTCTTCACCATTCCCCCCGACGGGGGCGCAGGGGTCCCCGAGGGTCTCGACATCACCGCGGCGCTGGCGGAATTCGAGGAACGGCTGCCCGGCATGGGTGACTATCTCGAGACGGACGATCCCGGGATGCACACCACGGCCACCGTCGACTACGGCATCGTGTTGTCGGGAGAGGCCATCTTGGAGCTGGACGACGGGGCCAAGGTGACCCTCGGTCCCGGTGACACCTACATCCAGAACGGCACCCGCCACCGGTGGTCGAACTCGGGCGACGTGCCGGCGGTCATCGCCGTCACGCTGCTCGGTGCCGATCACTCCGAAGTGGATTGACGTCGTCGGACTCGCCGGGGCAGGCGAGCCCCGGCCGGATCCCTGACGCAGGGGCCCGCACTGAGTAGGGGCGCCACCGCCGCCCTCTGGCTGGCGGTGGTCGGTGCCCTCGTAGCCGTCGGGATGGCCGTCGCCACCTCGGCTGCGGTGCCTGCCCCGGCCGCGCTCCCCACCCCGAAGACGCTGGCCCCCTCGGTATGGTCGCCGCAGATCGGGGCGTACTACTCGGACTGGTTTCCGTCGAACTCGGCCCAGGGCACGATGCGCCAGCATCTCGTGCCCCGCCAAGGCGCAGACCCCACCGCTGTCGACTCGGCCGACCCGCGGGTGGCCGAACAGGCCATCGCCCAGGCCACCCGGAGCGGGATTAGCTTCTTTGCCCTGGACTGGTGGCCGTCCCGACCGGCCCAGAACCAGAACGTCGACGCGTTCCTGCGGGCCAAGAACCTGGCGGACATCAAGTTCTGCCTCCTCTATGAGACCTGGGACCTCGGATTCCATGCCGGCACCGAGTCCACCCCGATCACCTGGGCGCTCGAGGCGGAGTTCGATCAGAACCTCCTGGAGTTCGCCGACAAGTACTTCCCCAATCCCAGCTACCTGCGCATCGACGGCCGACCGGTCGTGGTGCTCTACCTGACCCGGACACTGACCGGCGACGTCGGGGGGATGATCACCGGGGCGCGCACCCTGCTCGAGGCGCACGGCTTCGACCCGTACTTCATCGGCGACGAGATCTCGTGGCGGGTGACACCGGTCGACTCGACCGGCGACGGGCTGGCTCTCACCCAGTCGCCCCAGGTGTCGCGGCTGTCGCTGTTCGACGCCATCACGGCCTACTCCCTCTATTCGGGGGGACCCCCGGACCCACTGAGCCCGCAGCAGGACTTCGAGAACTACGCCGGCGACACCAACCTGGTGAATGACGAACTCGGCCTGTACCGGAAGTACCAGCAAGCCACGGGCGGGCGGGTCCCGGTGGTCCCCGACGTGATGCCCGGCTTGAACACCCGAGGGGTCCGGCTGCAGGTCAACGAGCACGCCCAGCCCCGCCAGTGGCTCCCGGGCGAGTCGGCAGGGAGCACCCTCCAGCAGTACCTGGCCCAGATCGCCGGGCCGGTCGTCGAGCCGTCCCTGCCCCTCGTGTTCGTCACCAGTTGGAACGAGTGGAACGAGGACACGGCCATCCAGCCGGTGGGTGGCGTGCCCACGTCGAAGGACGACTCGCCGTCGGGCACGGCCTACACCCAGGGCTACACCTACGGCGGCGAGGGTGACATCGACCTCCAGGTCCTGCGGGACTTCGCCGATGTGGCCTGGGGTCGGGTAGTCGGTCCCACAGGCCGGCCGGTGCCGCACGCCCGGGTGGTGGAGTCCGCCCACGGGAGGCCCGTCAACTCGGTGCTCGCCGACTCCGAGGGCTGGTACGTCCTGCCCCGGTCGGGGGTGTGCCCGGCCCCGATGGTGGTGACGGCGGGGGATGGGTCGGTGGCCTTCACCTGCTCCCTCTCGGTGGCCCGGCGGGTCGATCTGCGCCGGTGACCGGCCCGGTGGCGCGTCCGACTGATTGAGCATATACTTTGAGCAATCGCTCAATTCGAGCACGAGACACGAGGTGTCCCATGGCCAAGTCCGGAACCCCCAGCGCCGTCCGAAAAGCCACCGGCCCGGCGGAGTCGGGCACCCGACGCCGGCTGGTCGACGCCGCCATCGAGACCCTCAAGGACAAGGGGTTCGCCGGGGCCAGCGCCCGCGCCATCGCCGAGGCGGCCGGGTCCAACCAGGGTCTGATCTTCTACCACTTCGGATCGGTGTCCAACCTGCTGCTGGCCGCCCTCGACTCGGTGAGCGCGGACCGGCTCAGCCATTACAGCCGGACGCTCTCGGGCGTCGAGTCGTTCGGCGACCTGGTGGACGTGGCCACCGGCATCTTCGAGGCGGACCTGGACGCCGGCTACAGCACCGTGCTGGTCGAGATGATCGCCGGCGCCTCGTCCTCGCCCGGGCTCGGTGCAGAAGTGGCGGCGCGCATCGCTCCGTGGCGGACCTTCGCCCAACAGGCCGTCGAGGGATCGATCGGCGGCACCTCCCTGGCCGGGTCGCTGCCGCTCGCAGAGCTGTCCTACGCCATCGTCGCCCTCTATCTGGGTCTCGAGATGCTGAGCCACCTGGAGGGCGACCGGACCCCGGCCCTCGACCTCTTCGCCCGGGCCAAGCAGTTGGCCCCGATGGTCGAGGCACTGAGCGGCGTCACCTTCCCCGGCTCGTCGTCGTGAGCGCTCCCCTCGTCACGGGCGCCGTGACGTCGCCGGCCGATACCACCGACACCGGGCTTGATGTCGTCACCGGAGCTTTCAGCTACTCGGGCCGGGCCATCGCCGACCGGCTGGCCGGTGCCGGTCGTCAGGTCCGCACCGTCACCGGGCACCCCGGGAGCGCACCCCGGGGGACACCCATCGAGGTGGCACCGCTCGACTTCGACGACCAGCTCGGCCTCGTCGAGTCGTTGACCGGGGCGACGACGCTCTACAACACCTACTGGGTCCGTTTCGCCCACGGGCGGACCGACCACGGCCTGGCTGTGGCCAACTCCCGGACCCTGTTCGCCGCGGCCCGCCGGGCCGGGGTCCAGCGCATCGTGCACGTGAGCATCACCCACCCCACCGTGGAGTCGCCGCTGCCCTACTTCTCGGGCAAGGCCCTGGTGGAGCGGGCGTTGGCCGAATCGGGGGTGTCGTTCGCCGTGGTCCGGCCGGCCATCCTCTTCGGGGGCGACGGGGTACTGCTCAACAACATCGCCTGGCTCCTCCGGCACCTCCCGGTCTTCGCCGTGGGTGGCCGCGGTGACTATCGCATCCGGGGTATCCACGTGGCCGATCTGGCCGAGCTGTGCGTCGACCTCGGGAGCCAGCGCCACGACAGCGTGACCGATGCTGTCGGCCCGGACCGTCCCACCTTCCTCGAGCTGGTCGGCTGGATCCGGGACGCGGTCGGGAGTCGGTCCCAGCTCGTGCGGGTCCCCGGGGTCGTGGTCCCGCCGCTGGCGCGGATGCTCGGCGCCCTCCTCCACGACGTCCTGCTCACCGCCGACGAGTACCGGGCCATGAGCGATGGGCTGGCCGACACCGATGGCCCCGCCACGGGAACGACCTCCCTGTCCCACTGGCTGGTCGACCACCGCGACACGCTGGGGCTCACCTACGCCAACGAGATCGACCGGCACTTCGGGCGGTGAGCACGCGGGTACCGGTGGCGCCTCGTCGTGAGCAGCTGGCCCTGGCCGGAGCAGTCGCCTGGTCGGCCCTCCTCGTTCCCCTGGCGTTCATCCTCCCCGTCGAGACGCCGTCGGGCGCCGCCGTCGCCACGGCCGGCCCGACCATGGTGGCCATGGAGCCCCTGGTGCGGGTGCAAGGACATCGGGTCCTGGTGGTGGTGGCGACCCCGTTGGTGCTATCCCTCGTCGTGGTGCTGTCCACGGTGCTGTCCGAATGCCGGGGATGGGCCGTTGCCGGAGGGCTGGCGTGGATGGTGTCGGTGGCCTTGACGGCCGCCGCCGTGGTCGGGACGGTCACGTTCCTGATCGGCATCTACGTCCTCCCGGTCGGGACGCTCCTGGTGGTGTCCTGTGGGCTTCGCCGGTCGCGCCACAGGGCTCTGCCAGACTGGAGTCGATGACGCGACGGGCGCCAGCGGCTCCCGTCCCGCTCGAGTGGTCGGGCGCGGCCGGGTTCGTCGGTGCAGTGGTACTGCTCATCGGTGTCACCCAGGACGGGTCGCCCTTCACCGCCGGCGGTCGGGGAGCCTGGCTGTTCGGTCCGGCCAATCCCTTCGGTGCGACCGCGTCCGGCGGCAACCACCGGCTCCTCGGGATGGTCCTGGTCTACACCGGGATCCTCCTCCTGGTCGGCGCCTGGTTCGAGGTGGTGCGTGCCCTGCGCCGGTCACCTGACCGCGGACTGGCGGGACCCGTGGCGATCGCTCTGGCCTGGGGGCTGCCCATCGCCGTCATGCCGCCACTGTTCAGCCGGGACGTCTACAGCTACGCCGCCCAGGGCGAGCTGGTCAGTCGTGGGCTCAACCCCTACACCCACACGCCGAGCGCGCTGGGCAGCGACCCCTTCGTGAACCTGGTCGATCCCCTGTGGCGCCACGCCCCCGCCCCCTACGGGCCGGCCTGGGAGCGCCTGTCGGGGTGGATCGTCGGGCTCACCGGCCACGACGTCACGGCCACCGTGGTCGGCTTCCGGCTGGTGGCCCTGGTGGGTGTGGTTCTCATCGCCTGGGGCGTGCCGTCGCTGGCCGCTTCGGTGGGCAGGAGCGGAACGGTCGCCTTCGCCCTGGCCGTCCTCAACCCCGCCGTCTTGTTGGTGCTGCTGGGCGGGGCGCACAACGACGCCCTCATGCTGGGACTGCTCGTGGCGGCCTGTGCCCTGGCCCGCCGAGGCCAGGTCGGCTGGGGGCTCGTGCTGTGCGCCCTGGCCGCCGAGGTCAAGATCCCTGCACTCATCGGCGCGGTGTGCATCGGGTGGTGGTGGGGTGCATCGCTGACAGAACGGCGCCGTCGCTGGGCCCGGGTGGTGGCGGCTGTCCTGGTGGTGCTCGGACTGATGGCCGTCATCAGCGTGGCGTCCGGGCTGGGGTGGCGGTGGCTGCGGGGGCTGTCCAACCCGGGCACCGTTGTCTCCTGGCTCGACCCGGTCACCGGTGTCGGCCTGGCCCTCGGGCACCTCGCCGGTGTGCTCGGCTACTCCGGCCACAATGCGGTGTTCGTCGAGGGGGCCCGGGCGGTCGGGTTGGCGCTGGCCGCGGTGATCGCTGTCGGGTTGATCGTGCGGTCGGACCGGGTGGGAGACGTGGACGCGCTCGGGTGGAGCCTGTTGGCCTTCGTGGTGCTGGGGCCCGTCGTGTGGCCGTGGTACGAGACCTGGGGGTTCGTCTTCTTGGCCGTGGTGGCGCAAGGGTGGACCCTCCGCCTCCTCGTAGCCCTCTCCGCGGTGGCCTGCTTCGCCGACGTGCCGGGGGCACGGTCCTTCGGCGGCGCCGATCCCGTACTCGCCGTCGTGTGCTGGGCGGTGCTCGTGGGGCTTGTCGTCCTGTACGCCGTGACCCGGGTGGTCCCATCGTTGCCGCCGTGGTCCCGGTCCAGTGAGCAACTGCCGGCCCGGGTGACCCCGTAGTCTGGCGGGTGGTGCGGGTCCGGGCGGCGGTGGGCACAGACGGCGACCGCACCGATCCGACGGCACAAGGAGAGTGATGAAGCACCTCACCAAGATCCTGCTGCTCGCGGCGTTCCTCGTCCTCTACTTCGTGTTGTTCGGGGCCATCTTCGGGTGGCACCGTCTGCACGGTGACTGGTGGCCGCTCGACCAGTCCGTCGACGGCCCCAACCTCTACGTGTCCTTCGTATGGCTGCCGATCGCCCTGGTCGGTGGCTACATCGTGTCGGACCTCCGGCACGAGTCGTTGCTGACGGCCCAGCGCGTCCAGCTGGAGGAGCACGAGAAGCGCATCGACGACAAGCTCGAGGTGCACCATGCCCGGATGGCGGAACTGCTCGGCGTCGCCACCCAGGCGGTGGATGCCACCCCGGCCGACCGGAGCCTGGACGACGAGTCCAACCGGTAGTGCCGCCACGGCTGGGGCAACTAAGGGGAACCGGGGAGGAGCTCGATCCGGTTGCCGAACGGATCGTCGACGTACCACTGGGGCTGTCCGGGGATGTCCTCGGTCCGACGGGTGGGATGGCCGGACCGGTCGAGCAGACGGCACAGCTCGTCGATGTCGTCCACCACGAGGGCCGGGTGAGCCTTGCGGGCCGGCCGGAAGTCCTCTTCCACGCCGAGGTGGAGCCGCACGGGACCCGACTCGAACCAACACCCACCCCTGGCCGCCAGCTCGGGCGGCTTGGGGACCCGGGGTAGTCCGAGCAGGCCCTCGAAGAACGCCTCGGCCAGACGCTCGGCGTCGGCACCGCCGGGCATGGCCAACTGGACGTGGTCGATGGCCACCACCCGGGACGGGCTCATGCCGCACCGCCGCGTGCAGCGGTGCTGGGACCGCGCTGGTCCCGGCGGAGGGGATGGTCGGGCGGCACTTCGACCACGTGGATGCGAAGCCCGTCAGGATCGTCGATCCACGCCTCGATCAGCCCCCACGGTTCCAGCACCGGCGGTCGCACCACCTCGACGCCTCGGCTCGAGAGCTCGCCGATCGTGGCGTGGACGTCGCGGACCTGGAGCCACAGCGCCAGGCCCGGTGCGATGGCACCGTCGTGGGCCGTGCCCCCGCCGACCACCTCGATGAGCCCGCCACCGGCGAAGAACACCACACCCCGCCCGGCCCCCGACCCGAACTCCCGCGCCACGGGCAGGTCCAGCGCCTCGCCGTAGAAGGCCAGCGATCGATCGAGGTCCGCCGGGTGGATGATGGTCCTGGCTGTCAGTACGTCCATGACTGGCCCTTCCCGTCGGTCACTTGGCTCACGCCCCACCGTGCCACGCCGGACTCTCCCCTGCCACCGGTCGCCGCGGGCGGGCCGCTCAGTAGGTGGTGGCCGTCGCCGGCCCTTCGAGGAGGCGGCGAGCGGCGTCGATCATGGCCTGGGCGGCCACCAGTACGGAGAGATCGCCCCGGACCCGGATCCGTCCCCCGTTGAGCGCTTCGGCCGGGGTCAGCTCCCCGGTGGACATGGCGACGGCATCGGCATAGGACACCACGATGGTGACGTCAGGACCCGCGCCGGCGTCGTCCTCGGTTCTGTGAGCGACCAACGGATCGACGCGGAAGTGGAGCCCGCCATCCTCGGCTGCCACCAGCAGCCGGACGTCCCCGTCGGGCGCGCCGCGCACCTCTTCGGCCATGGTGAACCGCCCGTCGACGGCGGCCAGCCCGGCGTCGGGGCCGGGGGGCGGCAGGGCCACCCCGGCCAGGGCCTCGTTGTAGGCCTCGGCCCAGGCCGCGGTCAGGAAGCGGGGCACGCCGGGGGAGTCCCTGGGCTACACGGGCTGCGCCACGGCGTGGTGACCGGAACGGGGCCGCGGGCCACGGTCACGTGGTGGGAGCGTCCTCGCTGGCCGGCGCCCCATCGTCGGGGGTGGTGTGCTCGGGTGCTGGTTCATCGAGGGCCACGGCACTGGGAGCCAGGGCACTCGCCCCGTTGGTGGTCCCGTTGGAGGCGAGATGGGCCGGCCCGAGGACCACCGGGACCCCGTGCACGGCCACCTGGGGCTGGACCGCAGGCGGGCCGGTGGCCGGGGAGGTCTCTGCCGCCTCGGCCGGGGTGCGCTTGGTCCGACCGAGGAGCTTGCGCCCGAGCCAGGCCAGCGGGTCGTACTTGGCGTCGACGGCACGCTCCTTCAGCGGGATGATGGCGTTGTCGGTGATCTTGATGTGCTCAGGGCACACCTCCGTGCAGCACTTGGTGATGTTGCACTTGCCCAGCCCCTGCTCCTGTTGGAGCAGTTGACGCCGGTCGTTGACGTCGAGGGGGTGCATCTCCAGCTCGGCGGACCGGGCGAAGAAGCGGGGCCCGGCGAAGGCCGTCTTGTTCTCCTCGTGGTCCCGGATGACGTGGCATACGTCCTGGCACAAGAAGCACTCGATGCACTTGCGGAATTCCTGGCTCCGCTCGACGTCGATCTGCTGCATGCGGTAGCCGCCCGCCTCCACCTCGTCCTCGGTCTTGTCCCGGGGGCTGAAGGGGGGGATCCGCTTGGCCACCTCGAAGTTGTAGGAGACGTCGGTGACGAGGTCCCTCAAGATGGGGAAGGTTCGCATGGGCGCCACCGTGACGGTTTCCCCGACCGGAAGGGTGTCCATCCTGGTCATGCACATGAGTGCCGGGCGGCCGTTGATCTCGGCCGAGCAGGAGCCGCACTTCCCGGCCTTGCAGTTCCAGCGGCAGGCCAGATCGGGAGCATGGGTGGCCTGCACCCGGTGGATGACGTCGAGCACGACCTCGCCCTCCTGGGCGGGCATCACGTACTCGGCGAACTCCCCACCGGTGTCGTCGCCCCGCCACAGCCGCATGGTGACCTCGTCGCCCACGCCGCTGCCGTTCAGTGTCTCGGACATCAGGTCGCCTCCTCGAACAATTCTTTCAGGTCGTCGGGCATCACCGGGATCGGTTCGGGGGCCACGGTGATGCTGGCGATCGATGGGGTGCCGCCGACGCCGTGGGCGTCATTGTCCCCCGGGATCCGCTGGACGAAGTTGACGAGACCCATCTCGGCCACCGGCTTGGGGTAGTCGTCTCGGGTATGGCCGCCCCGGCTCTCCTTGCGGTTGAGCGCTCCCTGGGCGGTGAGCCTCGATACGGTGAGCATGGACGGCAGGTCGGTGGTCAGGTTCCAGCCCGGGTTGTAGCGGACCCCGCCACTCACCGAGACCCGGGTGGCCCGCTCCTCGAGCTTGTCGAGCTTCTCCATCGCCTCTTCGAGCTCCGAACCCGTTCGGATGATGCCGACCAGGCTCTGCATGGTCGACTGCAGCTCGTGTTGGATGTCGTAGGGGTTCTCACCGCCCTCGAGCGAGAACGGCGCAACGGCGGCCTCGATGGCCGAGGCGATCTCTCCCTCGTCCACGTTGACCGCGCCACCCCGGGCAGCGGCGAACTCGGAGGCCCCGATGCCTGCCCTTCGGCCGAAGACCAGCAAGTCCGAGAGCGAGTTGCCGCCGAGGCGGTTGGCCCCGTGCATCCCGCCGGCGACCTCACCGGCAGCGAAGAGCCCGTCCACCGTGGTGGCCGCAGAGTCGGCATCGACCCGCACGCCGCCCATGATGTAGTGGCAGGTCGGGCCGACCTCCATGGCCTCGGCGGTGATGTCCACGCCGGCGAGCTCTTTGAACTGGTGGTACATCGACGGGAGCCGCCGCCGGATGTCCTCGGCGCTGCGTCGGGTGGCGATGTCGAGGAACACCCCGCCGTGCGGGCTGCCCCGGCCGGCCTTGACCTCGCTGTTGATCGAGCGGGCTACCTCGTCGCGGGGTAGCAGCTCGGGTGGGCGACGGCCGGCGGTGTGGTCGTCGTACCACTTGTCGCCCTCCTCTTCGGAGTCGGCCGTCTCGGCCGCGAACATCGGCGGGATGTAGTCGAACATGAATCGCTTGCCGTCCGAGTTGCGCAGGACGCCCCCGTCACCACGCACCCCCTCGGTGACCAGGATGCCCCGCACCGACAGGGGCCAGACCATGCCCGTCGGATGGAACTGGATGCACTCCATGTCGATGAGGTCCGCACCCGCCCACAGCGACATGGCATGGCCGTCGCCAGTGGACTCCCACGAGTTGGACGTGTACATCCAGCTCTTCCCCACACCGCCGGTGGCGATGACGACGGACTTGGCGGTGAATACCACGAACTCGCCGCTGGGTCGCCAGTAGCCGACCACGCCGGAGACCGTGCCGTCGGCGTCGCGCAGCAGGCGCAACACCTTGACCTCCATGAAGACCTCGATGCCGTCGGCCACGGCCTTCTGCTGGAGGGTCCGGATCAACTCGAGCCCGGTGCGGTCGCCGACGTGGGCCAGTCGGGCGTAGCGGTGGCCACCGAAGTCGCGCTGCAGGATCAGCCCGTCCTTGGTCCGGTCGAAGAGCGCTCCCCAGTCCTCGAGTTCGCGGACCCGGTCGGGCGACTCCTGGGCATGCAGCTGGGCCATCCGCCAGTTGTTGAGCATCTTGCCGCCGCGCATGGTGTCCCGGAAGTGGACCTTCCAGTTGTCCTCGTCGTAGACGTTGCCGAGTGCGGCAGCCACCCCGCCCTCGGCCATCACCGTGTGGGCCTTGCCCAGCAGTGACTTGCACACCAGTGCGGTTCGCAGCCCACGTGAGCGCGCCTCGATGGCCGCTCGCAGGCCGGCGCCGCCGGCGCCGACGATGATCACGTCGAAGTCGTGTCTCTCGTACTCAGTCATCGGTCCGACACCCCTTAGAAGTGGAAGCCGTAGTCATGGATGGTGCCGCTGGCCACCAGGCGCACGTAGAAGTCGGTGAAGGCCACGAAGACCAGGCTCATCCAGGCGAACAGCATGTGACGGGCGTTCAGCGGCGTGAGGGCCTTCCACACCTTGTGGCGGAATGGCGAGGTGGAGAACTGCTTGACGCCGCCGCCGCACAGGTGCCGGCAGGCGTGGCAGCTGAGCGAGTAGAGCCACAGGAGCAGCGCGTTGATGAGGAGGACGGCCGTCCCGACGCTGAAGCCGATGCCGAGGCCGGGCTGGCGGAACGCCTCGATGGCGTCGGCGGTGAGGATGACGTTGAAGACCAGTCCGAAGTAGAAGAAGTAGCGGTGCACGTTCTGGAACAAGAGCGGGAACCGGGTCTCCCCGCTGTAGGAGGCGTGGGCGTCAGACACCGCACAGGCCGCCGGGGCGAGCCAGAACGACCGGTAGTAGGCCTTGCGGTAGTAGTAGCAGGTGAGACGGAACCCGAGGGGGAAGATGAGGATCAACAGGGCCGGGGAGATGGTCCACCAGCTGATCACGCTGCCCGGGTGGCTGCCGGGCACGCAGCTCTCGGTCAGGCACGGCGAGTAGAAGGGCGAGATCAGGGTGCGGTGGAGGTCTGGCCCGGCGAAGTAGTCCTTGTTGACGAACGCCGCCCAGCTGGCATAGCCGACAAACGCGGTCAGCACGGTCACGGTGACCACCGGCTGGATCCACCACCGGTCCTTGCGCAGGGTCTGGACCGATGGGCCACCGCGCGCCCCCCCCCAGCACGACTGGGGTCACGGCCGGGTTGACTGGTGCATCCTCCAACGTGGTCACGCCGTTGCCCTGTCCTTCTCTCGTCGCTAGGTCTGGGCGCCGCCGATGCCGTGGTGACGGGCGATGTGCCGCCACGACAGGCACGGTGGCCGTCCCCGCACAGGGTACCCACTCTCCCGGCAGAAGTCGAAGACATATTTGGTCTTGAGTGCATAGGATTTGCCTATGCTCCCGGCCGTTCACCAGCTCCGGTATTTCCTGGCCGTTGCCGAGGACGGCCAGTTCACGAGGGCCGCCGAGCGGTTGCAGGTGGCCCAGCCCTCGGTGAGCGCCCAGATCCGCCGGCTGGAGAAGCTGCTGGGCACGCCGCTCTTCCACCGGGGCCCAGGCCCGGTCACGCTGACCGACGCCGGCAACACCCTGCTGCCCATCGCCCGGCGCGTGGTCGCCGATCTGGCCTCGATCGAGGACGAGATCTCGGGGCTGGAGAACCTCCTCAGCGGGCACGTGGCGGTGGGGGCCACCCCCAGCCTGAGCGCCACCCTGCTGCCCAGCGTGCTCGGACGGTTCCACCGGCAGCACCCCGGGGTGGCCATCAGGGTGTCCGAGCAGGGGTCCCCCCAGCTGGTGGCCGAACTGCTCGGCGGCACCCTCGACCTGGCCCTGGCCATCGCCCCGGTCCAGCTGCGGGGACTGATCAGTGTCGCCCTGGCCGAAGAGGAGCTGGTGGTGGTGACCACACCTGACCATCCGCTGGTCGGACGACGCTCGGTGACCGTCCCCCAGCTGGCCGAGCATCCCTTGGTGATGTTCAGGCCCGGCTACGACCTGCGCACCTCCACGCTGACCACCTTCGCCGAGCACGGTGTCGAGCCGACGGTGGCCGTCGAGGGTGGCGAGATGGGGAGCGTGCTGGCCCTGGTGGCCGCCGGGCTGGGCGCAGCCGTGGTGCCGGGCATCGTGACCACCGGGGAGACCCGGCTCCGGGTCACTCGGTTCCGTAAGCCGGCCCCCACCCGCACCATCGCGCTGGTCCGGACCGACGACCGTGTCCCCTCGAGGGCGGCGGAGGCACTGGCCAGCGCCCTCACCGAGGGGATCACCGCCGCCGGCTGGCCCGGGGCCATGCCCCAGGGGATGCGGCTGTTGCGATAGCGGTCCGGCTGCACGCCCTCCCGCTCGGGCCCGTCACGCCGCCGTGGCGTCCCGCGTAGGCTCCACCCATGACCCCGCAGGAAGCCTCCACCAACCCCGGCCCGGCTCAGCCCGGCCTCGATCTCTCGGTGCGGACGACCCCGCCGCCGGACCTCACCACCCTTGGCCGGCTCCGTGAGTCGGGGTGGCGTTCGATCCCGGTGAGCGAGGAGATCCGGCGCAATGCCTCGACCCGCATCGCTGCCGGCCAGCCCCTGGTCACCGGCGTGCTGGGCTTCGAGGACACCGTACTGCCCCAGCTGGAGAACGCCGTGCTGGCCGGTCACGACGTGATCCTCCTGGGCGAGCGAGGCCAGGCCAAGACCCGGATCATCCGATCCATGGTGGGACTCCTCGACGAGTGGCTGCCCATCGTGGCCCACTCGGAGATCAACGACGACCCGTACCATCCGATCTCGCGGTTCGCCAAGGACCTGCTGGCCGAGGCCGGTGACGATCTGCCCGTGTCGTGGGTGCACCGGAGCGACCGCTACGGCGAGAAGCTCGCCACCCCCGATACCTCCATCGCTGACCTCATCGGCGAAGTCGACCCGATCCGGGTCGCCGAGGGCCGCTACCTGTCCGACGAGCTGACCATCCACTACGGCCTGGTTCCTCGCCTCAACCGCGGCATCTTCGCCGTCAACGAGCTGCCCGATCTGGCCGAGCGCATCCAGGTCGGACTGCTCAACGTCCTCGAGGAGCGCGATGTCCAGATCCGGGGCCACCGAGTCCGCCTCCCGCTGGACATCGTGCTGGTGGCCACGGCCAACCCGGAGGACTACACCAACCGGGGTCGGATCATCACCCCGTTGAAGGACCGCTTCGGGGCCCAGATCCGGACCCACTACCCGCCTGACGCCGCCACCGAGCTGCGCATCGCCGAGCTGGAGGCCGACCTCCCGGGATCGGGTGGGCCCGCCGCCGACGACGAGCACGCCGGCCCCCGGGTCGAAGTGCCCGACTTCATGGCCGAGGTCGTGGCCGAACTCAGCCAGCTGGCCCGTGAGAGCCCGCACCTCAACCAGCGGTCGGGCGTATCGGTCCGGCTCACCATCGCCAACTACGAGACCTTGGTGGCCAATGCCACCCGTCGCGCCCTGCGCAACGGCGAGGACGAGGCCGTCCCCCGGGTCTCGGACCTCTCGGCCCTCGTGTCCTCCACCCAGGGCAAGGTGGAGATCGAGTCGCTCGAGGAGGGGCGCGAGGAGATCCTCCTGTCTCAACTGGTGTCGGCCGCCGTGCTGCTGGTGTTCCGGCGTCGGGTGGCGTTGGAGGACCCCCAGGGCCTGATCGGGGCGTTCACCACCGAGACGGTGGTGCACGCCGGCGACGACCTCCCCGCCACCGCCTATGCCGCCACCCTCGGCCAGATCCCGGCCCTCTCGGCGCCGGTGCTGGCGCTCACCGGCGGGTCGGAGGATCCCGGGGTGGTGGCCAGCGCCGTCGAGTTCCTCCTCGAGGGCCTCCATCTGACCAAACGCCTGAACAAGGAGGCCGCCGGGGCCCGGGCCACCTATCGGGGCCGGGGATGACCTGGCGGTTCGACTACCGCAAGTGGGACGGCACCCAGGAGTCCCTGATCGACGACACCGACTCGGTGCTGTCACAGCTCACCGACGACCTGCTGGCCAACGGTGACCTGCACGAGGCGCTCCAGCGCATGCTCAACCGCGGGTGGCGAACCCCCGACGGCGAACAGGTCCAGGGCCTCCGGGACCTGCTCGACCAGCTGCGGCTGGAGCGTGAGGAGCAGCTCGACCGGGGAGACCTCGGCGGGGCGTACCGAGAGATCGCCGACGAGCTCCAACAGGTCCTGACCGAGGAGCGCACCGGCATCGAACAGCTCCAGGCCGACGCCAACGCCTCGGGGGACCAGCGCCGCCAGGAGGTCACCGACGAGGTCGCCGCCGAACGGCGAATGCAGCTCGACCTGCTGCCCAACGACCTTGCCGGTCAGGTCCGGGGCATGCAGAACTACGAATTCGTCTCCTCCGATGCCCGCCAGCACTTCGAGGACCTCATGGAGCGGCTGCGCGAGGAGGTGGCGAGGACCTACTTCGACCAGATGTCGGAGGCCCTGGCCAACCCGGACCCGGCCCAGCTGGCCCACATGCGTGAGGCATTCGACGCCTTGAACCGGATGATGGAGCAACGTGAGGCGGGTGAGCCCATCGACCCGTCGTTCGAATCGTTCATGGAGCAGTTCGGGGACCTGTTCCCGGGCGACCCCGCCGACCTGGACGAGCTGTTGGAGCAGTTGGCGGCCCGGATGGCCGCGGCTCAGGCCATGTGGAACTCGATGTCCCCCGAGCAGCGCTCCCAGCTGCAGGGGCTGGCCGAGTCCCTGCTCGAGGACCTCGATCTCCGCTGGCAGGTGGACCGGTTGGCCGGCAACCTGCAGCGGGCGGTCCCCGGAGCGGGGTGGGAGCAGCGCTTCCGCTTCAGCGGCGACCAGCCGATGGGCATGGGGGAGGGCACCGATGCCGCCGGCCGGCTGCGTGACCTCGACGAGCTCGAGGACTTCCTCCGCTCGGCCAACTCACCGGCCCAGCTGTCCGAGGTCGATCTTGACAAGGTCCGGCGCCACCTCGGCGACGACGCCGCCCGGTCGCTCGACCGCTTGTCCAAGCTGGCCAAACAGCTGGCCGACGAAGGGCTCATCGACCAGCGGGAGGGCCGGTTCGAACTCACGCCCAAGGGGGTCCGCCGCATCGGCCAGCAGGCGCTGTCAGACCTGTTCGACCAGCTCAACAAGGATCGGGTCGGGAATCACCGCACCTCGTGGACCGGTACTGGCCACGACCGGGAGGAGACCACGAAGCCCTACGAGTTCGGCGACCCGTTCAATCTCGACCTGTCCCGCACCGTGCACAACGCGGTGCGCCGAGGTGGGAGCGGTGTGCCGGTGCGGCTGTCACCCGACGACTTCGAGGTCATTGAGACCGAGGCCCTGACGCGGTCGGCCACGGTGCTGCTGCTCGACCTGTCCCTGTCGATGCCGATGCGGGACAACTTCGTCCCGGCCAAGAAGATGGCCATGGCCCTCCACACCCTCATCTCCACCCGATTCCCGCGCGACTATCTGGGACTGGTGGGCTTCTCGGAGGTGGCCCGCGAGATCGAGCCGGCGGACCTCCCTACGGTGAGCTGGGACTACGTCTACGGGACCAATCTCCAGCACGGGCTGATCCTGGCCCGCAAGATGCTCGCTCATCAGCAGGGGACCAAGCAGATCATCCTGGTCACCGACGGTGAGCCCACCGCCCACGTGATCCCCTACGAGGGCGGTGTCGGCTACGACGTCTACTTCAACTACCCGCCAGTGCCCGAGACCCTCGAGGTCACCCTGGCCGAGGTGATGCGCTGCACCAAGGCCGGGATCACCATCAACACATTCCTGTTGGATCCCGACCGGGGCCTGCAGGGGTTCGTCGAGCAGCTGTCCAGGATCAACCGAGGGCGGACGTTCGCCACGTCTCCTGACCAGTTGGGCGATTACGTCCTGGTGGATTTCCTGGCCCACAAGACCACCCTTCGCGGCCGCGGGCGACGAGCCGGCTGAACGCCACTGCGCCCACGTCGGGCGTCGGGCGTCACCGGGGGCAGAACACCCCTGTGGCCAGGGGTTCGTTAGGCAATGGCCGGCCTCGGCCGGCGCCGGCGGCTGCACGCGTCACCGGGGCCCCGCACCGGCCTCGGGATCGCCGCCGACGACCCCCTGAGGCCGGCCGCCAACGGTTGCGTTCCTGTTCACAAGCGAGAAATTCTTGCGTTTCCCGCTCGGATGGTGAAAGATGACATATCTGTAGTTACATCCGTGCTATGCGATGCTGTCTAGTGTCGTGTGGATGAGTGGGAGGGAGACCGTTCAATGGACATGGTGTCATTGATGTACGGACCCCAAGAACGAAGCTGGCAGACCAGGGCCAACTGTATGGGGGTCGATCCTGATCTGTTCTTCCCCGAACGGGGAGCCTCGACCCGTGAGGCGAAGGAAGTGTGTCGGGGGTGTGTGGTTCGCGAGGACTGCCTCGAGTACGCGCTGGCCAACGGGGAGAAATTCGGCATCTGGGGCGGGCTCTCCGAGCGTGAGCGCCGCCGCCTGCGCCGTCAGCGTGCCATGCAACGGCGCGCCGTCATCAGCGCTTCCTGAGGAGCACCGACCCACCGGGGCCCCCGGCCGCGTGCCGTCCGGCGGCTCACCCGCTGGGGAGCAGGGCCAGGCGCGCCTCGATGGTCCGGTCGCCGGCGAGGTCGAGCTCGGCCCAGCGGTGGGGAGGGATGCCGTCCAGAACCGAGGCCGGGCACAGCCCGACCAGTTCGGCTCGCACCACCCGACATCCGAGGGCTGCGACCCCAGTCGCCACGTCGTCGTAGACGTCGGCCAGCGGCGCCAGCCCCGTGTCGACCAGATTGAGGCTGACCTGGGCGCCGGGGCCTGCGGCTAGTCCCAGGCTGCGGACCCCAGGTCGGCGGACGCGGGAGGCGACCGTCCGTGCCGCGGACAGCGCCCGGGTCCCTCCATCGGCGGAAGCGCCCCCGTCCCCGTCGGTGATCCAGACGTTGTAGGCCACGAGCGTCGGACGTGCGCCGACGGCCATGGCCCCGGCCGTGGGGTGGGGCCTCGCCGGACCCGTTGACGGTGGGAGCTCACCGAAAGCCGTTCGCCGCACCTCGGGCAGTGAGCGCTCGGGCCCGTAGAGGAAGCAGGGCACCGACAGGGCCTCGGCGGCCCACCGGGCGAAGCGGTCCCTCGCCCCGATGGCGGCGGCCGTGGTGGCGGTGGGGTCGGCCAGGTCGACGAAGGGCACGACATCGACGGCGCCCAGTCGGGGGTGCACGCCGGCATGGGACCCGAGATCGATGGCGGCCACCGCCTCGGCGGCTAGGGCACGGGCACTCGACTCGACGACGGCGAGGGGTCCGCCCAGGGTCAGGACCGAGCGGTGGTGGTCGGGATCGGTGTGGACATCGAGGACCGAGGTGCCACCGGCCCGGGCCACCCGGTCGATCACCGTCCGGTCACGGCCCTCGCTGATGTTGATGACGCACTCGAACGGTGCCCGGTCGGGGGCCACCTCGGCTCGTGCGCCTCCCGGCTCAGACCGAGACGACGCGCCCGACCCGGCGACGGCGGAGCATCCGGCGGCGCTCCCGCTCGGACTTCCCGCCCCAGACGCCGTGGTCCACCCGCTCGTCGAGGGCGTATTCGAGGCACTGGTCGGCCACCGGGCACTCCGCACAGATCCGCTGAGCCGCCTGTACCCCGACACCGTCACTGGGAAAGAAAATGGTGGGGGAGAGGTCCTTGCACTTGCCCACGCTCATCCATTCCGTATCCATGGTCCCTCCAGAGGACTCGAGGAGGCTGCGGTGGGTTGCAGTGGTAGGTCGCCACCCTGGGGCCGAAGCCATCCGTTACCCCGCTATTCTCGCACCCCGGGGATGTTCCACCGTGGGAAATGGGCTGGTATTGACGGATTCCTCATCAGATTCTTATGAGGCACCTGGGCCTTCTTATGTAGGCGCGTCCGGGGTCACCCCAGAAGTGCCCATCGACACCTCTTCGAGCCCCTCTGGGCCTCCTCCCGCCGCCGTCCCGTCGGCGCACCCGGATGCCGAGGGCACCGAACCGGACCCGTTCCCATGGGCCCCGCCCGCCCCGGCATTCCAACCTCCGGTCCCGGCCTACCAGCCTCCGGTCCCGGCCTACCAACCACCGCCCGCCGGGTCCTCCCCCGGCGACGCCACAGCACCGGGCGGGGGCATGGTCTACCCCGGCGGTGGCTATCCGGCCTATCCCGGCCAGACGGGCTATCCGTCCTACGCCGGCTACGGCGGTGGCTACCCGAGCTACGGCGGTGGCTACCCGCCACCGGGGACGACCCCGGGCTACGCCTTCCCCTACTACGGGCTCCCGGCGCCGAGGGTGGTCCGACACACCCTCCAGCGGCGCACCTGGATGTGGGTGGTGGGCATCACCGCCGTGGTGGCCGCACTCGTCGGCGGCCTGGTGGGCGCCGTGGTCGGCGCGGGCAGTCAGCAGACCGAGGTCGAGAAGTTCTTCCCCAATCAGAGCGTGCTGGCCAAGCCCCAGGACATCCAAGAGGTGCTGGCCAAGGTGGAGCCGGCCGTGGTGTCCATCAACAGCGAGTCGGGTGCCAGTGGGGGATCGCTCGGCGGGGACTTCGTGCAGGCGGCGGGGAGCGGGATGATCCTGACCCCCACCGGTGAGATCCTCACCAACAACCATGTGGTGGCCGGCGCCACCTCGGTCACCGTGACCCTGTTCGGCCAGACCAACGCCCTGGCCGCCCACGTCGTGGGCACCGACCCGGGCGAGGACCTGGCCCTCGTCCAGATCGACCATGCCTCGGGCCTCCCGACGGTGACCTTGGGTAACTCGGGCCAGTCCCAGGTGGGCGACTCCGTGCTGGCCATCGGGAACGCTCTGGCCCTGGCCGGCGGCCCGTCCGTGACCGAGGGGATCATCTCGGCGGAGAACCGCTCGCTCACGGCGGAGAACGACAGCGGCCAGACCGAGAACCTGACCGGCCTATCCAGACCGACGCCGCCATCAATCCCGGGAACTCGGGTGGCCCGCTGGTCAACGCCCAGGCCCAGGTGGTGGGGATGAACACCGCCGTGGCCTCGCAGCACCTCCGGCAACGCGCCCACCCAGAACATCGGATTCGCCATCACCGTGAACTCGGTGAAGCCGTTGCTGGCCGGACTGCGGCTCGGGGGGAGCGGCGGGACCGGTGTCGCCACCCTCGGCCGCCCCGGCGCCAGAACTCGGCCTACATCGGGGTGACGGTGGGCGACGTCACCCCGGCGCTGAAGCAACAGGACCATCTGACCCCGTCGTCCGGCGCACTGGTCACCACCGTCGAGCCGGGCAGCCCGGCCCAGGCGGCGTCGCTGCAGGTCAACGACGTGATCGTCAAGCTCAACCAGACCCCGATCGCAAGCCCCCTGGACCTGACGACGGCCATCCACCCGCTGAAGCCGGGGGACCACGTGACGCTGGGCATCTACCGGGCTCGGCCCCGCATCAACGTGGGCGTGACGCTCGGGGCCCGCCCGACCGGCGGGTAGGGTGCCGTTGCCCCGATCCCTGGAGGATCCCCACCCATGACCCCGGTCACCGACGAACAGATCCGCCCGAAGAGGGCGAAGAGCCCCTGCCTCCGGTCGGCCACGTCCGGGTCGTCTACCTGGGCCCGGTCGCCCCCCACTGGGAGGTCCGCTCCGACTTCGGGGACGCCGGCCCTGATCGAGGAGTTCCGCCGTCGGACCATGGCCAGCCTGGTGCTCCTCCCCCCCCACGACCCCCAGTACCGCCGAAACCGCGAGCGGGTCATCCGCGACGCCGAGCGGGAGAACATCCTGTTCGAGTGGGACCTCGGGGTTCCCGAGGAAGAACCCGTTCCCGCGCCGCCGGTCGTCGACGGCGACGCCGCCGAGGTCGGCCCCGCCCCCAGCCACCGAGGGGTGAGGCCCACGAGCTGCCCGCGCCGGTCGCCTAGGAGTCAGACGGCCCGGGGTTCGCCCAGTTCGGGCAGGCTGATCCGCTCCAGCCACAGGCCCGGGCGTCGACCTCGGACGGGGTCGGCAGGTTGCGGGCCGACACCCACAGTTTGGACCAGGCCCTCGTCGCCGGCCCGCTCGATCACCCCGGCGACGAAGGCGCGGCCCCGGTCCACCTGGGCCTGCTCGAGGTCCAGCCCGAACAGGGCGCCGGCCGCCTCCTCGCCCTTGCCACGCTCGGTGCGGCGCCGGTACCAGGCCTCGGCCAACTGGGAGTGGGATCCGACCAGCTTCTGCCCCACGGTGTTGGCGATGTGGTCGGCGTAGGCGTCGATCACCACGGCCAATGCGGTGAGCTGATCGGAGTGTGCCGGCCGACTCGGGGGTCAACAGCTCGCCGAGGAGTGCCTCGGGATCGTCGAACATCCCCTGGATCGACTCGAGGTCCATGCCCGCCGCACCGTCGATGCCTTCCATCCCCTCAGGCCCGGCCAGCCCACCGAGCCGGCCGACCAGGTCCTGTTGCGCGGCGGCCGACGATTCGGCCAGGGCCAGGAGCAGCCCGTCGATGTGACTCCGGATGGCCGGGCGAGCGAGCACCGAGTGGGTGGCCAGCTCGCGGGCGCACACCCAGAGCAGCGCCTCTTCTTCGGGGAGGCTCCAGTCCTCGGCGAAGCTGGCGATGTTGGCGGTCACCAGCACCAGCTCGTCGGAGGGGGCCCACGGGATGGCCAAGGGGTACTGGCCGAGGGCGCGCTGGGACAGGTGCCCGACCACCGAGCCCACCTGAAGACCGAAGAACATCGGGCCGATGGCAGTGGCCCACTGTCCGATGAGGCCGCCGAGGCCACCCATCGGATCGTCGGCCCCGAAGGCGTCATCGCGGGGCTGGTCAGTGGGCGGCATGGGGCCCGGTGCCGGCGTCATCGCCGTCAACAGCGGGCGCCAGGATTCGAGGGCCCGCTGCGTCCAGTCGCCCCGGCTGACCGGCACGCAGGTGAGGCGTCGCCCGTCCGAGGAGACGGGCATACCGGTGGCCTCGGTCACGTTGAGCTCGGCCACCCGGGCCAACTGCTCGAGCTGGATCCTCTGGACGGGCTCGACGTTGTCCTCGGGAGTACCGCCGGTGGCGACATTGAGCGCGAACGACCGCACCATCTCCCACTGGTTGGGCCCGCTGCTCCCGAGCATGTTCATGAGGTCACCGAGCAGTGACTGGAACGGGTTCTGGGGGTCCCCTGGGTCGGGCGGTGCCATTACTCCATGCTACGGCGACGAGCTGAGCACTGGTGCGTCACTGGAGCCGGCGGCCAGGGTCACCGGGGTCGTATGGGCCCCGGCGGTCCCATCCCGGTACGCGATCTCCACGGAGGTCCCTGGCGAGTCGGCGTACAGCGCGGTCATGAGGTCGGCCTTGGAGCGGACCGGGTCCCCGTCGATGCCGGTGATCACGTCGCCAGGCACGATCCCGCTGGCGGCCACCGGGCTGCCGGGCAGCATGGCGAGGACCCGGACGCCGACGGTCGACGGGCCGGCCGAGCCCACCGTGGTTGCGGCCGTCGTCGTGGTGATGGCGGTTGTTCGGGCGTCCGTCACCTCGACGCCCAGCCAGCCGTGGCTCACCTGGCCCGTGGACACCAGCTGCTGGGCGACATCCAGGACGAGCTGGGCGGGGAGGAAGACCGACATGACCCGGGACCCCGAGTGCTGGACCGCCACCAGCATCCCCGACACCTGGCCGCCACTCCCGATCAGCGGGCATCCGAGATCGTCGGCGGACAGCGGCGCCATCACGGCGACGGTGGACAGGCCGCTGGACGTCACGGGTCCGTCGGGAGCGACCGTGCCCCAGTAGACGTCGGCGCCGGGCTTGGCCGACGTGCTCGTGGCGTCGAGGGACATGGCGACCGCTGACACCCCGCTGGCCGGCCGGGATCCCCCGAAGTTGGCCGCCGGCAGGTCGTCGACGGTGCGCACCACGGCCAAGCCGGACGAGGAGTCGTGGGCGATCACCGTGGCCGGTTGCCGCCTCCCATCGGCCTCGACGGCCTCGATGGCGCGGGCGCCCAGGACGGCGCTGGCGGCAGTCACGATCATGCCGCCCGACTCGACCACCAGCCCGGCGCTACGCCAGTGTCCCTTGGCCCCGGACATGAGGAGCGACACCGTCGACTGCTGGACCGAGTCCACGAGGGCATCAATGGTCGACCGGCCGGCGACCGGTGCTGCCCCCACCTCGGTGGTGGGCGCCGACTCGAGCCGGGTGCCGCTCCCCGAGGCTGCGTCCTTGTCGTTGCCGGTGGTGGCGATGACCAGTCCGGCCGCCACCAGGGCGAGCACGAGGCAGGTGGCGGCACCGCCGATGATCCAGGTGCCGGCCCGGGTGCGAGGTGCCACGCCCTCCGGGGCGGCCGACCGGCCCGCCGCCGGCTTCCCCCGACTCGGAAGGATGACGCCACAGCCGGTCATCGGGGGAGATCCAGCCCCGGAGCCCGTCCCCGTCGGGATCGTTGGCCCAGTCGTCGTCCGGATCGCGTCCAGACGCCCCCTGATCCTCTCGGTCCACGCCATGAGGTTACCGACGGGAGCCCGCAATAGGAGGTCGCGTCGGGCCCTGCGGACCGCCCGACCGGCTCGGGACGCCCACCAACCCGCCCGGTTCACACGCTCGCCCTACGATGATCGGGTGGCCCGGGACCTCGCGATCGACCTCGGTACGGCCAACACGCTCGTATTCGCCCGTGGCAAGGGCATCGTCTTGAACCAGCCGACGGTCATCGCCCTCAACACACGGACCCACGAGGTGCTCGCCGTCGGCAACGAGGCGTGGAAGATGATCGGCCGGACTCCGGGCTACATCGTCGCCGTCCGTCCTCTCCGGGAAGGCGCCATCACGGACTTCGACATCACCGAACGGATGATCCGGCTCCTCCTGCGTCGGGCCGGGGTCACCAAGTTCAACCGGCCCCGGGTGCTGATTTGTGTCCCGTCGGCCATCACCTCGGTCGAACGGCGGGCGGTGAAGGAGGCGGCCCGGCGGGCAGGGGCGTCCACCGCCCACCTCATCGAACAGCCGATGGCGGCGGCCATCGGCGCGGGCCTCGACATCCACGAACCTGTCGGCAACATGGTCGTCGACGTGGGGGGCGGCACCACCGAGACGGCGGTGATCTCGCTCGGCGGCGTGGTCGCGTCCCACGCCATCCGGTGCGGCGGGTTCGACATGGATGCCGCCATCCAGCAGTACATCCGCCAGGAGCACGGCATCGCCATCGGCGAGCGCACCGGCGAGGAGCTCAAACTGGCCATCGGGTCGGCCCTTCCCTACGCCGACGAGGTGAAAGCCGAGGTCCGCGGTCGCGAGATCACCACCGGCCTGCCCAAGACGGTGGTGATCTCCCCCGAGGAGGTTCGCTACGCCTTGCGCGACCTGGTCGACCTCATCGTGGCCACCGTGGTCGAGTGTCTCGGCGAGTCGCCGCCGGAACTGGCCCAGGACATCATCTACGAGGGGATACACCTGGTGGGGGGAGGGGCCATGCTGCGGGGCCTCGCCAACCGGCTGGCCGACGAGACCGAGGTGCCGGTCCATTTGGTGGCCACCCCGCTGGAGTGCGTGGTGCAAGGCGCCGGTCTCTGCCTCGACTCGTTCGACAGCCTCCGGCCCATCTTCGCCGCGGCAGAGTCCTGACCCCGAAGCGGACGGGTCACTCCACCGCCAGCAGGTCCTCGGCCACCTGGCGCACCTGCCAGTCACGGTCGTCGAGACAGCGGCGGAGCGCCGCCTCGACCTCGGGGCCCTCGAACGCCGCCAGGGCGACGGCCGCCCGGCGGCGGATGGCCGGCTTGTCCTCCAGTGCGACCAGGACGGCGGCCAGGCCCTTGGTGTCACCGATGGCACCGAGGGCGGCCACCGCCGCCTCCCGGCACAACGGGTCGGCGTGCCCTGAGCTGGCCGGGACCAGCGCAGCCAGCGCCGGGACGGCGGTGCGCTCACGACGCTCGCCCAGCGACCAGGCGGCCATCTCCACCACCGACGGGTCGTCGTCGTCGAGCATGGCACCGAGGGCCACTCCTGCGTGCCGGGCGGCCAGTTCACAGGCGCGGCGGCGCACCGTGGGGGCGGGATCGCCCAGCGCCATTGCCAGGTCGTCGTCGTCCAGCACCCCGAGGCGTTCCAGCGCACCGAGGCCGGTGGCCCGGACCGAGGGAGCCTCGTCCCCGAGCGCCGCGGCGGCCGTGGTGCCGTCCCCGGTGTGGCCGGCTGACGCCACCCGTCCACGTCGTTCGGTGACGCTCGACGGCGCCTGTTCCGTGGCAGGCTGCACCCCGGCGCGCCCGGCCCGGGCCGGCGGCTCGGGCGGATTCGACGATTCAGGAGCCTTCACCTCACCACTATGACCGAGGACCACGACCCCACCAACGCGCCGGTGTCCGAGCTGTCCCCCCTCGCCGGAGGGGACCGAACGTCCACTCGGCATCCCCGACGCCGCATCTGGCCCTGGGTGGTGTTCGCCGTGGTCGTGGTGGCGCTGGCGGTGGCCTCCCGGGTCAACCTCAACTACTACGCCCTCCAGCCCGGCACAGCCCAGTCGGTCCAGCAGTTCATCACCGTCCCTCCGAGCCAGTCCCACCCGGTCCACCACCCCGTGCTGTTGACCGACGTGACCGAGGCGGCGGGTCAGCGCGCTCTCGTATCTGTATTTCAAGCTTTCGAGCGACACCGCCCTCTACCCCCTGGACGAGGTGACCGGGGGGACGTCACCCTCCCAGCTCAATGCCCAAGCGGCCCTCCAGATGTCCCAGGCCGAAGAGGATGCCAAGGTCGCCGCCCTCCGCCGGCTCGACTACACGGTGCCGGCGACACCGGCCGGCGCCGTGATCACCGGCACGTTCCCCGGCACGCCGGCCTACCCGGTCCTGGCCGTCGGCGACGTGATCACCGCGGTGAACGACACGCCGGTCATGACCGCCGACCAGCTGACCCATGCGCTCTCGGGCTACCACTCCGGCCAGACCATCACCCTCACCGTCGAGAAGGGGGGCAACTTGCCTCCGGCCAAGGTGGCCATCACCCTCCACGACACCGTCATCAGGCCCGGAAGCGGATTCAAGCCCTTCACGCTCGACCTGGGGATCCAGACCGAGGACCAGGTGGACTACACGTTCCCCGTGAAGGTGTCCATCGACGTCGCCGGCATCGGCGGTCCCTCGGCCGGCCTGGCCATGACCCTCGGGGTGATCGATGCCCTCCACAACGGGTCACTCACCGGGGGCCGGACCGTCGCTGCCACCGGGACCATCGACGCCCAGGGCGACGTCGGGGACGTCGGCGGTGTGGCCCAGAAAACCGTGGCGGTCGAGAACGCCGGGGCCACGATCTTTCTGGTGCCGCCCCAGGAGTACAAGGCTGCGATGTCCAAGGACCGGCCCGGCCTGAAGGTCTACAAGGTATCCACGCTCGACCAGGCCCTGGCCATCCTGGCGGCCCATGGCGGTTCGGTCCCTCCCCAGCCGACGACCAGCCCGACACCGGTGACGACGACGCCTGCGGGATGACAGGATTCGAGCAGCGACCGTCGTAGGCTCTCGGCCATGCCCGAGGAACGATTGGTGTCCATCACGTCCTCCCTGCACCTGGCCCCCGACGACGTTGCCCGGCACACTTTCGGATCGGTCCGTCGGGGCTTCGACCCCAACGAGGTCCGCGCCTATCTCGAGTCGGTGGCGGCCGGCCTGCGCACCGTCGCCGAGCGTGAGCAGCAACTGCTCGAGGACCTCGCCGACGCCGAACGCCGGGCGGCCAATCCGGTGCTCGACGAGCCCACGCTCACTGCGGCACTGGGGACCGAGACGGCCCGAGTGCTGCACAGTGCCCACGAGGTCGCCGCGGAGATGGTGGCCAAGGCCGAGGCGGAAGCCGACCGGCTCCTGACCGACGCCCGGGCGGAGATCGATCAGCACCGGACCACAACGGAGACCGATCTCGAGGAGCGTGCCGCGGCCAGTGAGGCGGCGGCGACGGAGCTCCGGGAGCGGACCAATCAACAGGTCGCTGCCGGACTGGAGGCGGCGCGGCTCGAGGCCGAGGAGCTGCTGTCCCAAGCCCGTGATCAGTGCCGCGCCATGGTGGACGAGGCCCAGGGTCTGCGGGCACGGGTCCTGGCCGACCTGGCCAAGCGGCGCAAGGTGCTCCACGCCCAGATCGAACAGCTCCGGGCGGGACGGGCGCGCCTGGCCGAAACGGTCCAGGACGTTCGCCGCTCGATCGACGTCATCGCCGACGACCTCTTCGCCGCCGAGGACAATGCCCGCCTGGCCGCCGAGGCCGCAGGGCGCGAGGCGGCCGCCCGGACCGATGACGCCACCCCTGAGCAGCTCGCCACCGAGCTGCTGGCTGAGGAGGCTGACTCGGCGACCGAGCGGGCCCAGGGGGTGGTGGTCGAGGGGGGCGGCGACGACGCCGCTGGGCCCACAGGGTCGGATGGGGCGCCCGTCGGACTGGTGGACCTGGCCGCCGGGGTCGAGGTCACAGACGACCTCCTCGACGTGCCCGAGGAGTCCGTCGACGCCCTGTTCGCCAAGTTGCGGGCGGCGAGTTCTGCGCCGTCCGAGCCCGACGAGCTCCCGACGCCCGAAGCCCAGGCGTCACCGGTCGAGGCGCCTCCCGCCGAGCCGGCGACAGAGGCGGTCGAGTCGACCCCCGTCCCTGAGGCTCCTCCGAAGCGGTCCAAGGCGGCGAAGGCGTCCAAAGTCACGCCCGCGGCCAAGAGCCGAGCCGTCGAGTCGCCGACAGCTGAGCCCGCCCAGCCGGTGGCCGAGGATGAGGGGGCAACAGCCGATGACGACGCCGTCGAGCCGCCCGAGGCGCGCAATCCCCAAGCCATCCGTCGCGACGAGTTGATCGAGCCGGTGGTCAAGGCGCTGTCCCGCCGGCTCAAGCGGATGCTGCAGGACAACCAGAACGAGTTGCTCGACGCACTGCGCTCCAAGAACTTCCAGTGGTCGACGGACCTGCTCCCCGACGAGACCGAGCACGTGGACGCCGTCGCCACCGCCACCCTTCCCGCCCTCGAGCAGGCCGCCGCCGCCGGCGTCTCCTTCGTCGGGGTGCCGGGATCGGCCGGTCCCCCGACCGACACCCTGGTGGGGATGGGCCATGAGTTGGCGGAGTCGGTCATCGGCCCCCTACGCCGTCGGCTGGCGGCGGGGGAGGGCCTCGATGGGGCTGAGGAGTCCGTCGTGGCCGACCATGTCGGGTCGGCCTTCCGGGAGTGGAAGGGCGAGCGGATCGAGCGTCTGGCCGGCGATCATGTGGTTGCGGCCTTCTCCGCCGGGTCCATGGCGGCTGTCGCCGGGAAGAAGTCGGCCCTGCTCGAATGGGTGGCGGTCTCGGACTCGGGGGACGCCCCCTGCCCGGACTGCGAGGACAATGGGCTGAACGGGACACTCCGCCCGGGCGAGGCATTTCCGACCGGCCACCTGCATCCCCCCGCTCACCCCGGGTGCCGGTGCCTCTTGGTGAGTACTTCCACCTAGGCTGCTCTTTCGTGCGTTCCCCCAGCGATATCCCTCAGACTCCGCGTCCGGCCACGCGCCGGCGCCGGCGTTGGATCATCGTGGCAGCGATCGTCATCATCGTCCTGTTCGCATCGCTCAAGACGTTTGCCACCTTCTACACCGACGCACTCTGGTTCTCGTCGGTCGACCTCCACTCGGTCTGGCTCAAACTCTTCGAGACCAAGGTCGGCCTCATGCTCGTGTTCGCTGCCATCTTCGCCGTGGGGCTGCTGGCCAGCTTGATGGTGGCCGAGCGGCTGGCGCCCAAGGGGCCGTCGCTCGACGCCGAGGACGAATTCGTCAAGCGGTACCAGGAGGTGATCGGCCCCTACTCCCGTTGGTTGCGGGCCGCCGTGGTCGTCGTGTTGTCCCTCATCGTGGGCTCCCAGGCCATCGGCCAGTGGAACAACTGGATCCTCTTCGAGAACAGCACCCCGTTTCCCGCCACCGACCCCCAGTTCCACCGCAACGTCTCGTACTACGTCTTCCGGTTGCCCTTCGAGCAGTTCCTGGTGCACTGGGCCCTGGTGGCACTGGTGCTCATCTTGTTGGTCACTGTCCTCAGCCACTATCTGAGCGGTGGCATCCGGATGCAGGGCTCCCGCCCCCGGGTCCGGCCCGCAGTCAAAGCCCACCTGTCGGTGATCCTCGGACTGCTGGCACTGGTCAAAGCGGTCGGCTACTACCTGGCCCGGTTCAGTCTCGACAACTCCACCAACGGCTATGTCCAGGGCGCCGGCAAGACCGACGTGGCCGCTCGGCTGCCTGCCCTCGAGCTCTTGATCTTCGTGTCGGTGGCTGCAGCCATCCTGCTCATCTACAACATCCGACGCCAGGGCTGGGCCCTCCCCATCCTCGGGGTCGGCCTGTGGTTCCTGGTGGCCCTGACGGCCGGCACCATCTACCCGGCCGCCTATCAGGCGCTCAAGGTCAACCCGGCCCAGAACACCCTGGAGCGGCCCTACATCCAGCGGAACATCGAGGCCACCCGGGCGGCTATGGGGATCAACAGCGTTCAGAGCAGACCCTACCCGGCCTCCACCAACCTGACCGCCGACCAGCTGTCGGCCAACGCCGACACGCTGGCCAACGTGCGGCTGTGGGACCCGAGCCAGACCCAGCCGACCTACGACAAGCTCCAGGACATCCGGTCCTACTACCAGTTCAACTCGCTGGCCGTCGACCGCTACAAGGTGAACGGCACTGAGACCCCGGTGGTGGTCGGGGTGCGCGAGATTAACGACAACGACCTGCCGTCGACCTCATGGGTCAACACCACCCTGCAGTACACCCACGGGTACGGGATGATCGTCTCGCCGGCCAACACCGCCACCAGCAACGGTGACCCGCAGTTCGCGGTGGGCGATGTGCCGCCCAGTTCCAACAGCGGCCTGCCCACGGTGACCCAGCCCTCGATCTACTTCGGGCTCAACAACTCCGGCTACGTGGTGGCCGACACCGCGCAACCCGAGATCGACTACCAGCTCCCCGGTGGCGCCAACGTGGAGACCCACTACGCCGGCAATGGCGGCGTGAAGCTCTCCAACTTCTTCGACCAGGCCATGTTCGCCATCCGGTTCAGCGACATCAAACTTGATCATCTCCAACCAGATCACCGGGAACTCCCGGTTGATGTTCGACCGGGGTGTGCAGGCCCGGGTGTCGAAGGCCGCTCCGTTCCTCAGCCTCGACGCTGATCCCTACCCGGTACTCCTGAACGGCCACATCGATTGGGTGCAGGACGCCTACACCACGACCGACAGCTACCCCTACAGCCAGAATGCCAACACCAGCGCGCTGCCCGGCGGGAGCGGCCTCAACCAGAACTTCAACTACGTGCGCAACTCGGTGAAGGTCCTCATCGACGCCTACACCGGCAAGATGACCTTCTACGTGATGGACCCGAAGGACCCCATCATCGAGACGTACCGCAAGGCCTTCCCCGACCTGTTCACCTCGGCATCGAAGATGAGCCCAACGCTGCGGGCCCACCTGCGCTATCCCGAGGACATCTTCACCGTGCAGGCCACGATGTACGGGCGCTACCACATCACCAACGCCCAGAGCTTCTACAGCGCCGCCGACGCCTGGACGTTGTCGCCCTCGCCGGGATCCGGCTCTCCGGCCCAGGCCCTCCAGACCACCTTGACGACCAATGCCCAGGGCCAGCAGGTGTCCACGGGGCAACTGGTGCGCATGGCACCCATCTACCAGGAACTCGAAGTGCCCGGTCAGAAGGCACAGTCCTTCAGCCTGCTCGATGCCTTCGTGCCCGTGTCCCAGCAGAGCCAGATCCAGACCCTGTCCGGGTTCATGGTCGCCGGCTCCGATCCCGGCCACTACGGACAGCTCAACATGTACGTCACCCCCCGGGACCAGCCGGTGAACGGTCCATCCATCGTGGCCTCCCAGATCGATGCCACGCCACAGGTCTCCTCGGGGATCAGCCTGCTCAACCAGAACGGCTCATCGGTGCTCCTGGGCAACGTCTTGATGATCCCGGTGGCGGACTCGCTGCTCTACATCCAACCGCTCTATGTGGAGTCGTCGCGCAATGCCTTCCCCGAGCTCCAGCGGGTGATCGCCGTCTACGGCAAGCAGGTGCAGATGGCACCGACCCTGTCGGCGGCCCTGACCGCGGTGTTCCAGGCACCGGTGTCGACCTCGCCGGGCGGGGGCGGGTCGACCGGCGAGCTCTCCCCGCAGGTGCGGAGCCTGCTGGTCCAGGCGCAGCAGGCCTACCAGCAGTCCCAGGTCGACCTCAAGGCCGGGAGCCTCGGTGCCTACCAGAGCGACATCAGCACGCTCGAGTCCTACCTGCAGGAGATCCAGCAGCTCACCGGCGTGAAGGTTCCAGCCACAACGCCGACGACGTCGACGACCACGACCACCCCAGGGCTCGGGAGTTCGTCCGCCACGTCCACATCCGGGAGCTGAGCGAGGTCACCGGGGGTGCTGAACGGCACACCCCGAAGAGATGGTAAGTTGTCGATCCGCGACGCGGGGTGGAGCAGTCTGGTAGCTCGTCGGGCTCATAACCCGAAGGTCGTGGGTTCAAATCCCACCCCCGCCACTAACGAGGCGTTCACGGAAGTGACGCCGGTGCAGTACCGAACGTCCCGGTTTCCTTGCGGCGACCGGGACGTTTCGCGTTAAGGGACCAGATCGGGCAGGGTGGTTGCTGCCGTGAGGGGGCATGCGAAGGCACTCCGAGCGGCTGAAAGCCCGGGTCGGGCACCGTGTAGCGGAGCCTCCGAAGCCGGACAGCTCAGAAAAGCGGGACCCATCGAGAACTCGAGACCGTTGGTCCCGGAACTGTCGAGGTTGTGAGTCCTGCCGTGGCGGCGGCTCGGCCACAGCGCGATCCGGCAGCCGACGATGCAATCATGGACCTGCACTATAGGAACGCTCGCCGGAGAAGAGGAATCCCTATGACAGACCCCCGTTCGGTCCTACTCGTGATGGATTTCCAGCACGGCATCGTCGAGCGCCTCGGTGACCCGGCCGTTGTCGATGCGGCCGGTCGCGCCGTTGTCGCAGCCCGAAGCGCTGACATCCCGGTGATGTTCGTCCGCGTTGCCTTCCGGCCCGGCTACCCCGAGGCAGCTGAGAGCAATCTTGTGTTCTCCGGCATTGTGCAGCGCGGTGATGCGATGACGGAGGACCACCCCGCAACTCGGATCCATGGTGATGTTGAGCCCCAACCGGACGAACCGGTCATCCTCAAACGACGCGTCAGCGCCTTCAGCGGGAGCGACCTCGACGTGCTCCTGCGCTCCGCGGGCGCCGAGAGGCTGGTCCTGGCCGGCATCTCCACCAGTGGCGTCGTGCTCTCGACGCTGCGTCAGGCCGCCGACCTCGACTACCGGCTCATCGTGTTGTCCGACGCATGTGGTGATCCCGATGCCGAGGTACACCGCGTCCTCACCGAGAAGGTCTTTCCTCGTCAGGCTCTCGTGACCACGACCGACGACTGGATCCACGGCCTTTCGGGATAGGGGGCCTGGCCGGACCCGTCGCTCGGTCGCTGCGGTGCCGAACAACGGTCCGTGCTGGCAAGGATTCGAGCCCGCCTACGACAGGATCTCGACCGATCCCCTCGTTCCGTCAATGCGGATCCGTTGCCCACTGCGGATGAGGAGCGTTGCGTGCTCGACCCCTACGACTGCGGGGAGGCCATACTCCCGGGCGATCACGGCGCCGTGGGTCATCAGGCCCCCCACCTCCGTCACCAGACCGGTGATCGTGACAAACGTCGGCGTCCAGCTGGGATCGGTGTAGGCAGTCACCAGGATGTCCCCGGTTTCGAGATTGGCGTCAGCCATGTCCGCGATGACCCGAGCCCTCCCCTCGACGATCCCGGCCGCCACGGGCAGTCCGACCAGCGCCCCCGGCGGCACATCGGCTCGTCGGTACGCCCCGGCGATGGCCTCGCCGTCCGATGTGAGCACTCGGGGTGGTGTGAGTGCCTGATGCGAGACGAAGTCCACCCTGCGCCGGTCGATGAGCTGCTCGTCGACCTGGTGCGTGTCCACGATGCCACCGAGTTCGTCGAACGTGAGGTAGAAGATGTCCTCTGGATCATGAAGCACGTGGGCCGCGACCAGGCGCTCCGCCTCGTGCATGAGGGCCTGCTTGTAGATGAAGTAGCGACTCACCATGCCGTACTTCGGGTATTCCCGGTACCCGATGAAGGTCCGCACTAGGTCGATGTTCTGCTTGGTCTCGTCGGCCTTCCGCGCTCCGTCCGGCAAGGTCCGCACGCGGGCCAGTACCTCTTGTTCCTTCCTCCCCGCCTCCTCCAGCCCCTGCGTGAACCGCCGATCACCTTCGCCCGGCTCGAAGTTCTTGATGTTGGCGAGGATCACCGGGACGAGCGTGGTGGGACGTTCGGCCCAGCGTGGCCTCGTGATGTCGATCTCCCCGACGCAGCGCATCCCGTACCTGTCGAGGAAGCCCATGAGGGCGTCCCGGGCTTCCCGCCCTCCCGCAAGTGTGGCCAGCCCGTCCAAGAGCTGTTCGTCCCCCTCGACGTACCGGAGAAAGTCGACCACTTCTGGAAACGGGCGGATCGCATCGGCGACTTCCAGGAGCGCCAGCCCCATCTCGGACGTGACGTTGTTGGCGACGGACTGCGTGAGTGTGTCGGCCGCGTTCTTCTCGCCCAGCCACGCCTCGAGCTGCTCGTTGAGCCACCACGTGGCTTCCATGGCCGACATGAACACCTGATAGCTCCGCGGATCGAAGAGGATCCTCTTCAGCTCCTGGATGTCCGCCAGGATGAAGTCGATCAGGGCCCGCCCGGACTTGGATCCGATGGCGTGCTGCAGGGTGGCGATGGACGCCTGCGCTTGTGCCATCAGCTCGGCGACGATTGCCGGATCAGTCTCGAGCGGGGCGGGAGCGCTACCCGTTGGCGCGCTGAGCTGGGCCTCATCCGGGGTCGAGGGGATGAAGTCATCGCGTTCCAGCACGGTCTCCAGCGCGTCCCTGATCAACGGATCGCCCCGGCCCATCATGTCCAGGAGGCTTGCACGCCCGGCTGGGGATACCAGGCGCTGGGTGACATCGACGAATAGCCTCCCCCCGGCCTCGTACATCCGCGGCTGGGCGGTCAGCTGCCACATGGAGATCCCCAGGGGCTTGATGGCGTCGGTCATCATCTGGTTGTGACCGACGGAGACGAAGACGTGGTTCCCTCCGTCGTCCGTCACAGGAATGGGGAACAAGGTGGTGATCGGCCGGCTCTGGACGAAGTGGAAGTCGTCATCGACCAGGCACCATTCGATGTCCTGAGGGCCTCCGAAGTGCGCCTCTATCCGGCGGCCGAGCTGGGCGAGCGTGAGGACCTGCACATCGGTCAAGGCCGGCTGGTCCTGACACTCCGTCTCGATCTCGACGTCCTCGGTCCCGCCGGCCGGTGAGGCGATGACGCCAACCGACTTGGTGGCGATCGACGTGGAGGCAATCGCACCATCACGCACCTGGTAGGTGTCCGGGGTCACGCGGCCGGAAACCAGGGCCTCGCCGAGGCCGAAGGTGGCCTCCACGGAGACCACCGTGCGGTTGGATGTGAGGGGGTCGGCCGTGAACATGACGCCCGCCGCGCTGGGAATGACCATCCGCTGGACGACAACGGCCATCTGGACCCGCCTGTGGTCGATGCCGTTGAGGATCCGGTAGGCCACGGCCCGCTCCGTGAACAGGGAGGCCCAGCACCGCTTGACGTGCTCGAGAATTGTCGCCGGCCCCACGAGGTTCAGGTAAGTGTCCTGCTGACCGGCGAAAGACGCGGCGGGTAGGTCTTCGGCTGTGGCGCTGGACCGGACCGCGTAGGCATTGCCAACGCCGGACAGGGCCACCGCGCCGGTGATCGCCGCTGCCAGATCATCAGGGATCGTGACGTTCTCGACGGCGTGTCGGATCTCGGCGCTGAGGGTGCGGACTGACTCCGAGTTCTCCCGGCTCACGCGTGCCAGTCGATCGAGCTCCTCGTCGATCGACGTGACGTCCGTCATGATCCGATCGAAGGCGGCTGTCGTGACGCAGAAGCCGGCCGGCACCAAGATGCTCTCAACCCGCGACAGCTCTCCGAGGTGTGCCCCCTTGCTGCCAACGAGCGCGACCTGGCTCTGGTCGATCACATCGAGATCGAGCACGTAGCTGCCCACCCGCCCACCTTCCCTCCCAGACTCCCCGGTCTGCCTCGTCCAAGCTGTCGATGGTGCCCACCGCCGAAACTCGGCGGTGTGGTGCATTGTCACCACGGCTCGGGTCCTTGCAGCAAGCCCCCCACCTGGGTGTACGGTGGTGGTGGCAGGAGGATCGACCGGGTTTCTTGGCCGCGACAGAGCCTGGCATCAGACCTGATGGGGCACTCGCTGGGGTGTTGCCGCCGCACCGAGCACGTCTCCTCCATGATCCATCCGGGCCTACTCCCTCGCCGGGTCCGGACGCTCGACCACCTGGTGAATCCCGCAGTTCGTCGACCCGGGCTGTTCCGCTCAGCGCTCGGAAAGGAGCACAGCAGCCATGAGGCTCAGCAACTTAGGGGCCCTCGACGTTTCCCGGATGGGTCTTGGCACCATGGGCATGTCCACCGCCTACACCGGCGCTGGCGAGGACGACGCAGAGTCCATCCGTACCATTCATCGTGCGCTCGACCTCGGGGTAACTCTGATCGACACAGCCGAGATCTACGGTCCCTATCGCAATGAGGAGCTCGTCGGGCAGGCCATCCAGGGCCGACGCGACCAGGTGGTGCTCGCCACCAAGTTCGGCATGGTCTCCCACGCAGGCGACGGTCTGGGCGTCCTCGACAGCTCTCCGGCGAACATCCGTACGGCCATCGAAGGGTCCCTCCAACGGCTCGGGGTCGATGACATCGACCTCTACTACCAGCACCGGGTGGACCCGCACACGCCCATCGAGGACACGGTCGGAGCGCTCGCTGAACTCGTCGCTGAAGGGAAGATCCGCCACATCGGGCTCTCAGAGGCGGGCCCGGATACGATCCGTCGGGCCCACGCCGTACACCCCATCGCCGCGCTGCAGACGGAGTACTCGCTGTGGACCCGGGATCCCGAGGCGAGCGCCATCCCTGTCCTGCGGGAGCTCGGCATCGGGCTGGTGGCCTACTCCCCACTCGGCCGAGGGATGCTCACCGGGACGATGCACTCGATTGACGACTTGGCCGATTCGGACTTTCGCAAGACCAACCCACGCTTCACGGATCAGAACTTCCAACTCAATCTCAACAGTGCCGAGGAGGTGCGATCGATCGCCGACGAGGTGGGGTGTACCCCAGCACAAGTTTCGCTGGCCTGGCTTCTCGCTCAGGGTGATGACATCGTCCCGATCCCTGGCACCAAGCGCGTGCACCGGGTTAAGGAGAACATCGCCGCCGACGGCATTCAACTCAATCCTGACCAGCTCGAGCGGCTCGATCGGATCACCCCGGCGGCCGGTGATCATCACAGCGAGGAGCAGATGCGGCTGATCGAGCGCTGACGGGCTTCGAGGGCCGAGATTGTCGTGTGGCGGGCTGGAACGCCGACATCACGGGTCTACTACGACGGCCAACCTAGCGACGCCCGTCACATCGTCCCTGGGCAGGCAGGTGGGGGACCGATCGCCTGCACCTCGTCGGTGACGCAGTAGAACCCCGGGGCAGCGCATGCGTGCAGGTGGCTGTTCGTGCTGTCCGTCAGAGCGGTGTCCCCACACCTGATCATCCCGGCGTCTGGTCCTGACGTTCCACCGTCACCAAAGCTGATGCTCTCCGAGTCGAGGGTGCCTGGGCCCACGATCTCGACGGTGAAGGTCACCGTCGTCCCGGGGTATACGGGATCGGGGCTGACAGCGACCGTGACCCGCAGAGGCTGCGTCGTGGTCGTCGCCGACGCAATCGGCGAGGTAGTGCCCGGTGGAGCGGTGTTCGGGCGGTTGACGCGCTGGTGGTGCTCACGGACGTTCCACCACCGCAGGAGGCCAGGGCCGACGATCCCAGGGTCCCCATCCCAAGCCAGAACACCCTCATGCAGGGATCCTGACCCGATCCGAACAGGTGGCCTAGGGGCCTTGGTCCGTTCCTGTCCGTATGGGCCGACAAAAGGCAGTCGGGGTGGCCACGCAGCCGGTCATTGGGGAACCCCATGGTGGGGATGACGCACCCAGGGGTTCTCCAGTGCTGCATCGTGCGGACCCACCACCCAGACCAATCTGGCTTCGGAGCGAAGCCCTAGAGGGGGACGTTGCCCCGATGAGGAGGCCGACGGGATCACCCGGCCCGAACGCACGGATCGACCTAAGCTTCGGTCCATCCAGGATGTCTGGGAGGTGGACGGTGAAGTTGCTGCTGCGTTTGGCCTGCGCCATTGCCGTGGTCTCCACCCTGGTTGTCTGTGTTTCTTTTGGCCTACCGACAGCCGCAGCATCACCCTCCGGACCCAGATCCATGCCCAGCTCCGGCTACCGGCTCCTGGCCGGTGACGGCGGCGTGTTCAGCTTCGGTGCTCCCTTCTACGGTTCGGCCGCCTCGAGCCCCGGTCGGTGTCCGACCAACCCTCCGGGGAGGTCCATGCCTCATGGCTCATGCTGGGCGATGGCCCCCACCCCTGACCATGGTGGGTACTGGGTCCTCAACGCCTACCGCGGGGCTGTCTATCCCTACGGTGACGCGGTCTCCTGGGGGCAGCCAGTCGATACGCCGAGGTACCAGGGAGGCGCCGACCTGTGGCCGGTCGGCCTCGACATCGTTGCAGCGCCCGATGGCCGGGGCTACTGGGTGCTGGAGGAAGGCATCGGTGGTCTCGGCGTGATCCAGAACTTCGGTACAGCGGGCTTCTTCGGTGACGAAGCCACCGCCAGCCATGGAACGGCTCACACGGGCTCTCCGGTGGCCATGGCGGCAACCTCTGACGGTAAGGGGTACTGGATCGTCGACAGCGATGGCGGCGTATTCGCCTTCGGCGACGCCGCCTTCTATGGGTCCATGGGTGGACGGTACCTGCACGCTCCGGTGGTGGGTGTGGCTGCCGCCCGAGACGATCGCGGCTACTGGCTGGTCGCCAGCGACGGAGGCGTATTCGCCTTCGGTGACGCCGCCTTCCGTGGCTCCATGGGTGGCAAGCCGCTGCATGGACCGATGATCGGGATCGCCGTCGATCCAGCCGGCACCGGCTACTGGACGGCTGCATCGGACGGTGGTGTGTTCGCCTTCGGAGCCGCACCTTTCATTGGCTCGATGGGCGGTCGGCACCTCGACCAGCCCATCGTCGCCATCGCCGCCAGCGGCTGACGGCCTCGAGAACACGGCCCAACCGGCCTGTTCTGTGCGACGCCGCAGTGAGTCCAGTTCTGACGATCAGGGAGTACCTCGGCGCGGGTGAGCCCGGTGGAGGTCCAATCGTGAGTCGATCCGACCTTCAGTTCACCCTGATCGCGGTCGAAACCACCATGGACCAGTCGAAGCCGGTCGGGCCGCGTCGAAGCGAGGGGCCCGGGTGGGCTCGTGCACGAACCAGATAGCGAGAACAATGAACGATCCTGTAGAGCTGATCGATAAGGCCACGACCATCCTCGGCCCCGAGGAGGGGGTCCTTGCGGCTGGGGTCTTCGGACTGAAGGACAACTACGTGGCCGTAGGCATGGGTACCGCGGTCGGTGCCGGTGTGGGCGATGCGATTCTGGACAATCCGCTGGCCAGTGGCGTGGGCGGGGCTGCCGCTCTGCACGCCACCCGGTCCGCCCTGGCCGCATCGCAAGGCGTGACCGTCCGGATGCTGGTCGCGGTCACCCCCGAACGGATACGGGTGCTCGACTGGATGACCGGCTCGGGACCTAGCAGGGAACTTCTGTCCTTTGATCGCTCCTCGACCGACGTAACGATCACCAAGTTCGGCCTGAGCCGCCACGTGGAGCTCCGCGACTCGGAAACCGATCAGTCCCTTGTCCTCACCGGATCGACCGCACCGTTCGCTTCTGAATCAAAGGGGGACAAGGCAGTACTGAAGGCGCTGTCGGGATCTCGCTGAGCCGACGGCGACCTCGGACATCCCTAGGGCAGGGGAGTCAGCGGACATAGGCCACGGGACTCGACAGTCGGCTGTAGACCGCTCGGTGGTGAGGACGTTGGTGATGCTCCCCGCCAGCCCCGACGGACGACTAGCTGCCGGTCCGCTCGCGGTGGGCGCACCCGGGCCAGCAACAGGGCCGCCGCTGGCCATCCTCCAGCTCCTCTTGGGTCCGGCGGATGCGACGCTCTCGGGTCGCCTCCTGCTTGGCATCCTCGACCCAGCAGATGAACTCGTTGCGGGCCAGAGGCGTGATGTCCTTCCAGGCATCAAGTGCCGTGGGATTGGCCGCCAGCGCTTTGCGCAGGTCTACCGGTAGCTTGTGCACCACCCCACCGGGAAGTCGAGGGCCGCTCACGGTGCCACGGTAGCTGGTCCTGCCAGCCCGATGGCTCGTAGAGGTGCACCGTCCGGCGACCTCGCACGCCCCACCCACACCCCAAGCCGACCCGAACGGAGATGAGCGCGCCGTCGGGCACGGGCGCCACCACCGCTCAGTCCTCTGACGCCCCCAGGGTGCGCGTGAAGCCGGGGGGGATGGCGAGATCGGCACGAGACAGGCCGGCGATCGACGAGTGCCCGAGACCAAGGACTGCCGAGTCGAGGCCGGCGCGGAGGAGGTCCAACACGTTCTCCACTCCCGCTTGACCGTTGGCCGCCAGGCCCCAGAGATACGCCCGTCCGATCATCACCGCCGTCGCTCCGAGGGCCAACGCCTTGGCCACGTCGCTGCCCCGCCGCACACCACCGTCGAGCAGTACCTCGACCTGATGACCCACCGCGTCGACGATCACCGGGAGGGCGCGGATCGTCCCCGGGGTTCCGTCCAGGTTGTTGCCACCGTGGTTGGAGACCGAAATGGCGTCCACGCCCACATCGACGGCTCGCTTGGCATCGTCCACCCTCGTCACGCCCTTCAGCATGAACGGCCCTCCCCACTGACGGCGAAGCCATTCGACGTCCTCCCACGACGGTGGTGGTGACTGCATCCACCGGCCGTACGCCTCGAAGAACGTCGGGAGCGCCTCACCGGGTCGCGCCAGGTTCGGCACTGTCAGGTCGGGAATGGCCATGGTGCGGGCGAATTCGCGGAGCCAGGCCGGACGGGCCAGCACCTCAGGGCCGAACTGGAGGGCCGTCTTCAAGTCGACGCGGTCGGGAATGGCCGGGCTTCCCCAGTCCCGTCCGTTGGAAAACGACCAGTCGAAGGTGGCGATGAGTCCCACGGCACCCGCGGCCCGGACGCGTTCGATCCGCTCGGACATTTCGTCCTTGTCCCCGATCCAGTAGGTCTGGAAGAACGTCTGGGGATTGGCCGCGACCACTTCCTCAATGGGCTTGCTGGCGAAGCAGCTGAGCCCGATGGCGGTACCCCGGGCCGCGGCGGCCCGGGCGACGGCGACTTCGCCGTCAGGGTGGACCGCCTGCACACCGGTGGGCGAGATGAGGACGGGAAACGAGACCGATTGGCCCAACACTGTGGTGCCCAGGTCCCGTTTGGCCGACAACCCAGCGACATGGGGCGCCAGGCCGAGCTCGCTGAACGCCTCGACGTTGTCGTGGACCGTGAGGCCCTTCTCCGAACCAGCCACCAGGGCGGCGTAGACCGATTTGGGCAGCCGTTTCTTCGCCCGCCGCTGGGCCTCGGCCACCGTCTCGAACCACGGGTTCTTCATCGCTGCCTCCCTCGGTGTCGCAACCCTGAGGGCTGGGCCTGTCGAGTTCGTCCCGATGCCGGTCGACTGGTGGTCATCGGATGGTGGACCCCGCATCGATGGTCAGTTCGAGCCCTGTCACAAAGCGCGACTCGTCAGAGGCAAGGAAGACCACCGCCTCGCTTACGTCGGCGGCCTCGACCAGCTCGACGGGCAGTGCATTCTTGAAGATGGGCCCGAGTTCGGGATCCTGGTCGATCAGGGGGCTGAGCCCACCAAGGCCCGCCAGCATGGGCGTATTCACCCCGGTGGGGTGCAAGGTGTTGACCCGGATGTGGTGCCTGGCCAGTTCATTCGCCAACGACCGGGCGATGCCGACGATCGTGTGCTTGGCGGCGACATAGGGCGTGACGAAGGGGAGCCCCTTGATCCCGGCCGTCGAGCTGGTGGCAATGATGGAGCCACCGCCGTTGGCGATCAGGTGGGGGGTAGCCGCGACCATGGTGTTCCACACGCCGGTGAGGTTGGTGTCCAAGGTGTCCTGCCAGATCTGAGGGGTGACCTCGTCCCACCGCTGGACCGAGCAGATTCCGGCGTTGGCGCAGACGATGTCCAGGTGACCGAAGGTCTCGACTCCCCGGGCCAGGGCCTCAGCCAGCCCCTCCGGATCACGGACGTCAGCTTTGGCGGCGACGATCCGTCCATCCAGTGCCTCGACCAATTTGACGGTCTGGTCCAGGTCGCTCGGCGATCCCATCGGGTAGATGACCGAGGGGTAGTCCTCCAAGATGTCGACGGCGATGATGGCGGCACCCTCTTCGGCCAGTCGGACGGCGTGGCTGCGGCCTTGCCCCCGGGCGGCCCGGTGATGAAGGCCACCTTGCCTTCGACACGTCTGCTCACGTCGTTGCTCACTCTCGATTCGGGGGCCTTGCGACGGGATCCCGCGGGCCGGATCGGACGGACAGTGCCGTCACCAGGACGCCGGCGACGCAGTCGTCGGAGGCTGGCACCTGGCCGCTGCACCGGCGCCGTCATGATATTGGCACTGAGTGCCATTCGCAAGGCTGGCAAGGGCGATGCCGTGAGCCGGCACTGTTCGACGGGGAGCGGAGCGAGACCGATCTCGTCGAGAAGCCACCGATCGCCGGCCGGGTCCTGCGGCATGCTTGATTCGCTCCATCCCGGGTAAAACAGGAGCATGGCGATTTCACGACTAGCTGCCCGCCCGCTCCTCAGCTCGATCTTCATCGTCGGGGGCGTCGAAGCTCTGCGTCACCCGGACAGCAAGGTGAAAGCCGCTGAGTCGGTGACCGGGCCCCTCTCCGAGCGGATCTCGGCCCTGCCGAGCGACCCCCGAGCGTTGGTGCAGATCAACGCCGCTGTGCAGGTGGGGGCCGGGCTGCTGCTGGCCACCGGGAGGTTCCGCCGGCTCGCGGCCCTGGCCCTCATCGGCTCGATCATTCCCACCACGTATGCGGGCCACCGCTTTTGGGAGGAGGACGACGACGCCACACGCGCTCAGCAGACCGCCCACTTCCTCAAGAACGCCGGCCTCCTTGGAGGCCTGATCCTCGCCGCGGTCGACACCGAGGGTCGTCCGTCGCTCGGTTGGCGGGCCAGGCGAGGGGCGCGGCTGGTCGGGCGCGCCGTCCCGGTGGAGCGCGCCGGCGAGTTGATGTCACGGGTGCATGAGCACCTGCCCTCCGCCTGACCCGTCACCGGCCCGTGCCCTGCTGTTCGAGGAATCGGAGCATGGTGGCGTGTTTCTTGGTGTCGAGCAGCATCAGATCGACCACCAGTGCCCACATGGTCGAGCGTGCGTAGGGACGCACCCTCCGCCGGAGCTTTCGCAGCGCCCGATAGTCGCGTTGCTCGGCGCGTCGCAGCTCTTGGGTCTGGCGGAGGAGCTCGCCCTCGACAGGACGACCGAGCCACGGTGTGGACGGCTCGGGCGAGCCCGGTGTGCTCTCCCAGGCCATGGCGTTGGCCAACTCGGTCAACAGGCGGTGATGGCGCCGTTCGTCCTCCACGATGAGGCCGACCAGGTACCGGGTGGCCTCATCGGGGCTGTGGGCGGCCACCTGCTCGTAGGTGGCGAGGAGCTGGCCCTCCTCGGTGCCGTGGCGGACCACCAGGTCCACCATCTCCCGTGTGTCGACGCTGGCCCCGGTCAAGCGGAGGCCTTTCAGCGCGTTGTCGAACGATGTCTGCATCCGAGGGCCTCCTCTGGCCCACTCGTGGGGCCGTGTCCCGATTGTCGATGGACCCCGGCACGCCCACTAGGGCCGAAGGTCCCCGGGCCAGGGGATGCTCACCAGTTGTTCACCAGCACCGCGGCGCCGTCGACCCGGTCGTGGGCCAGGTCCACGAGGGCCCGATTGGCGCGGTCCATGTCGTAGGGCACGGCCGACACCCGGATCGGGATCCGGGCCGCCGCCTCCAGGAATTCGACACCGTCGAGCCGGGTGTTGGCCGTCACGCTGCACAGCGTGCGCTCCTCGAAGAGGTGGCGCTGGTAGTCGAGGGCCGGGACGTCGGAGAGGTGGATGCCGGCGATGGCGAGGGTGCCTCCCCGGTCCAGCGCCTCAAGCGCGGGGAGCACCAGGGTGCCGACCGGGGCGAAGAGGATGGCGGCGTCGAGCGGCTCGGGGGGCGGGTCGCCGGCATCGCCGGCGCTGGCTGCTCCGAGGCGCAGCGCCAGTTCGCGCGCCTCGGGCGAGCGGGTCAGCACGTGGACACGTGCCCCCTCGGCCAGCGCGATCTGTGCGGCCAGATGCGCTGATCCCCCGAAGCCGTAGATGCCGAGTCGGCCCCCCGGCGGCAGCTGCGATCGGCGCAGGGCGCGGTAGCCGATGATCCCGGCGCACAGCAACGGGGCGGCCTCCTCGTCGCTGAACCGCTCGGGGATGGCATAGGCGTAGGCCTCATCGACCACCACGTACTCGGCGTATCCCCCGTCGAGGTCCCACCCAGTGAAGCGCGGGGCCAGGCACAGATTCTCCCGGCCGGCGGTGCAGAACCGGCAGGCCCCACAGGTGTGGGCCAGCCACGGGACGCCGACCCGGGTCCCCTCGGTGAACCGGGTGCAGCCCGGACCGAGTTCGTCCACGATCCCCACCACCTCATGGCCCGGCACGACCTGAGGTTGCGTGGGGGCCAGGTCCCCTTCGGCCAGGTGGAGGTCGGTCCGGCACACCCCGCAGGTACGGACATGCAGCCTGACCTGACCGGGTCCGGGCGTGGGCAACTCCCGCTCGATCCGGCGGAGCGGACTGGTGTCGATCGGACCGGGATGGTCCACTACCCATGCATGCATCAGACCACCGACCACGTTAGGCCTCGCGGTCGTCGCGGTACACCAGCACCGGACAGTGGGCCTGCACCACGCAGTGCTGACCCACCGAGCCGAGCAGCATGCCGGTGAACTCCCCGTGGCCCCGGCTCCCCACCACCAGCAGCTCGGCGCCGGCCGAGGCATCGACCAGTGCCTGGGCCGGACGGTCCTCGACGACCACCGGGTGGATGCTGACCAGTGGGTAGCCAGCCCGCGCCTCGGCCACGGCCTGGTCCACCACGGCGTGGGCGTCGGCCAGGGGGTCGTAGTCCGACGGGAGGATCAAGGCGGTCCCGTAGACCGTGGGCCACTCCCACGAGACCAGGGCGTCGACGCTGCACGAGGCCAGCGAGGCGAAGCGCGTCGCCCATCGGAGTGCCGCCAACGACGGCGGCGATCCGTCGATCCCCACCACAATCCGGGCAGGACTCACTGCTGCGCTCACGGATCGGACCGCCCGGCCACAACCATTGGAGCCACCGTCGTCCCGGCCGCACCGGTCAGGAGGGCCGCGGCATCGGCGAGTCGTCCGATCATCGCCGGACGGCCGGTGGCCTCGACGAACCGACAGGCGGCATCGACCTTCGGCCCCATCGAGCCGCTGGGGAACACCTCGGACCGGAGTGTGGCCGGTGTCGTCCGGGTGATGGCACGTGCCATGGGGGTCCCGAAGTCCAGTTCCACGTGACTCACGTCAGTGAGTAATAAGAGGGCGTCGGCAGCCAGTTCACGGGCCAGCAGGGCAGCGGTCAGGTCCTTGTCGATGACGGCCTCCACGCCGTAGAGGAGGCCGTCATCCCCGCGGCTCACCGGGATACCGCCTCCACCCGAGCAGATCACCAGGGCACCGCCGGCCACCAAGGTCCGGATGGTGGCCAGCTCAACGGGAACCTGTGGCTCCGGTGAGGGGACCACCCGGCGCCATGCATTCCCGTCACGCTCGATCCGCCACCCCAGTCGGCGGGCGATGCTCTCGGCTTCCTCCGCACGGTAGACCGGGCCCACGAACTTGGTCGGGTGGTCGAACGCAGGATCGGACCGGTCCACCAGCGTCTGGCAGATCAGGCTGACCACCTCCTTGCCGGGCAGGGCGTTCTCGAACGCCTGCAAGAGGAAGTAGCCGATCATCCCCTGGGTCTGGGCGCCCAACACGTCGAACGGGTAGGGGTGGGGCAGGCCGGGGTCGCGGGCACTCTCGAGTGCCAGGAGTCCGACCTGGGGGCCGTTGCCGTGGGTGATCACCAGGTCGTGGTCGGCGAGCAGCGGCGCCAGGGCCTCCACGGCCACGGCCACATGCTTCTCTTGGACCTCGACCTCGGGGACCTCGCCCCGCTCGAGGAGCGCGTTCCCACCCAGGGCCACGACCAGCCGCATCTCAGTCCGAAAGGCTGGCCACCATGGCCGCCTTGATGGTGTGCAGACGGTTCTCGGACTGGTCGAACACGATGGAGGCGGGCGACTCGAAGACCTCGTCGGTGACCTCGAGTGCGCTCAGGTGCCATGTCTCGTAGATCTGGCGCCCCACCTCGGTATCGACATTGTGCAGGGACGGGAGGCAGTGCATGAAGCGGGCATCCGGATTCCCGGTGGCCCGCATGGTGGCGGCATTGACCTGGTAGGGGAGGAGCTGGTCGATGCGGTCTCCCCAGGCCGACGTGGGTTCTCCCATGGACACCCAGACGTCGGTGTAGACGAAGTCGACACCGACCACGCCGGTGACCACATCGGATCCGAGGGTGATCCGGGCCCCGGACACAACGGCGAGTTCGGCGGCGATGGCCTGCACCTCGGACGATGGCCACAAACTCTCGGGGGCGGCGATGCGGACGTCCATGCCCAGGAGGGCTCCCGTCACGAGGAGGGAATTCGCCGTGTTGTTGCGGGCATCTCCCAGGTAGCAGTAGGCGATCTCGGCCAGCGGCTTGGACGAGTGGTCGCGCATGGTGAGGATGTCGGCCAGCATCTGGGTGGGATGCCAGGCGTCGGTGAGACCGTTCCACACCGGCACTCCGGCGTACCGGGCCAGGACTTCGATGGACTCCTGGGCGAACCCGCGATACTCGATGCCGTCGAACATCCGGCCCAGGACGCGTGCGGTGTCCTTGATCGTCTCCCCGGTGCCGATGTGACTCCCCTCGGGACCGAGGTAGGTCACGTGCGCGCCCTGGTCGTAGGCGGCCACCTCGAAGGCCGCCCGGGTGCGGGTGGAGGCCTTTTCGAAGATCAGTGCGATGGTGCGCCCGGACAACCGCTGGCGCTCGGTGCCGGTCCGTTTCTCCTCTCGCAGCGCCTCGGCCATGTCGATGAGGGCGACGAACTCCGGGGCGGTCAAGTCGGTTTCTTTCAGCAGGCTCCGTCCCCGGAGGGCCAGCACGGGATTGGCCGCGGCGGCCGCACTCATGCCGGGTCCCGCTCGATGGGGCAGGTCATACACCGCGGGCCAGCCCGCCCCCGGCCCAACTCACTGCCGCCGATACTGACCACCTCGATGCCGTGCTTGCGCAACATGGTGTTGGTGGCCACATTGCGCTCGTAGCCCATGACCACCCCGGGCGCCACGGCCAGGTAGTTGGTTCCGTCGTCCCACTGCTCGCGCTCCGCGGCCCGGATGTCTTCGTCCGTAGTCAGGATGTCCACGCTGTCGACCTCAAGGACCTCGGCCAGCGTGTCCCAGAGGCTGTGGTTGCGGGTGATGGCCAACGTGGCCGGCTCCGCTCCGGCGGTGATCGTCCAGCTTCGGAGCCGATGGTCGAAGTAGGGATAGAGCACGAACGTGGCGATATCGACCATCGACATGACCGTGTCGAGGTGCATGAACGCGTGGCTGTGGGGGAGCTCGATGGCCACCACGGTGGTGGCCTGGCCGCTGTCGAACAGGGCGTGGGCTACGGCCTCGACGGCCATCGGCGTGGTCCGCTCGCCCATGCCGATGAGCACGGCGCCGTGACCGATCACATGGACGTCCCCACCCTCGATGGTCGCTGGCTGATAGGTGCGGTCACCGTCCCCGTAATAGGTGACGAACTCCTGGTCGGCAAAGAGCGGGTGGAAGGTGTAGATCGCCCGGGTGTGCAGCGTCTCGCGCTGCCGTGCCGGCATGGCCATGGGGTTGATGGTCACTCCGCCGTAGATCCAACAGGAGTTGTCCCGCTGGAACAGATGGTTGGGCAGAGGGGTGAGGACGAAATCGTCGGCCTTCAGCATGTCCCAGGTGAGGCTGTGGGTCCGGGTGGGGTGCAAGTCGGCCTTCAGGACACCGCCCACCAGGTACTCGGCCAGCGCCCGCCCGTCGAGGTCGTCGAACAGGCGGCGTACCGGCGCCACGAGGGATGGACCGAGGAGCTCAGGGGTGCACAGGCGATCGAGGACGAAGGCGCGCCCCTCGGCCAGGTCGAGGGTCTCCGACAACAGGGTCGCGTAATAGTGGACAAGGACACCCTTGTCTCGGAGGGCCTCGGCGAAGCCGTCGTGCTCCTCTTTGGCCTTGGACGCCCACATGACGTCGTCGAAGAGCAACCCGGCGATGTTGTCCGGGGTCAGGCGGGAGAGTTCGAGTCCCGGTCGGTGCACGATGGCCTGACGGAGCCGCCCGACTTCGGATCCAACGCTGAAGGTCATGGGTGCCTTTCGGTGAGGCGGTGCTCGTAGTGGGAGGGTGGAATCGTCCGTCGCCCTACCGGGCTCGGCGTCCCGCTCGACTGCGGTGTCCCTCCTAGTCACGCTAGGGAGCGCCGGCCCATCGGACCAGAGGAATTGGTCCCTTGTGGACAGGCGTGCGTCCGGTCGCAGGGCACCGCCTCGATGGGTGTGGGACCCTGGGACCGCGCCGATCGATATCGGACCTACAACCGGTGCGGGACCCATCGTCGGGAGGCCGGCCGGCAGGGCCTGAACGGCGAGCAGCCACCGACACAGAGGCAGGTGCCCAGATGGACGGAGCACGACCGACGAAGGCGCCTCTTCCATGATGGGTTCGGAGCGGCCCGGTGACGCCCAGGCAGGGCAGGCGCCCGAGGCGGCAGGATCGCCGGACCACCTGTATCCGACCGGGCTCGAACGGGACGTGGTGACCAGCCACGGCGACCGGATCCGGATCCGACCCATCCGACCCACAGACAATGACCGGCTCGAGGCGTTCCACCGAGGACTGTCGGACCGCTCGGTGTACCGACGCTTCTTTTTCGTCCATCCCGCACTGAGCGCGGCGGAGGTCGATCACTTCACCCATGTCGACTACGCGGACCGCCTGGCCCTGGTGGCCGAGGACGGCGGCCGGATCGTGGCCGTGGGTCGCTACGAACGGACGCCGGCCACCCCCGAGGCCGAGGTGGCCTTCGTCGTCACCGATGACTTCCAACACCGGGAATTGCCACGGTGCTCCTCGACCAGCTGGCGGGTGCGGCGACCGACCGGGGGATCACCCATTTCACCGCCCAGACCCTGGCGGAGAACATCGCCATGTTGGCCGTGTTCCGTGGCTCGGGGTTCCCTCTCACCACGGAGACCGAGTTCGACACCGTCACCCTCCGGTTCCCCATCGTGCGCCCGGGCCCCGGCGAGCCGTCGCCGGCCTGACACCGGTCACGGTTCGGGACAGCACCGAGGGCGGGGCCGGAGCCCCGCCCTCGGGCGGTACCAACGGGTGATCCGGTCGCGGACTAGGCGGCGGACCCGAAGAACGGCATGCCCTCGTTGGTCGGGCTGTAGGTGAACACCCCACCATCGGAGGCCACGAGCCAGTACCCGTCATACGAGTTGTTGTTGAGCCCGGCGATGACCGGCTTGTTCAACGTGATGTTGCCGGCCGACCCGAAGAACGGGGCGCCGTAGTCGAACACCCCGCCGTCCGATGCCACCAGCCGGTAGCCGCTGCCGTCGGAGACGGGAGCGATGCCCACCACCGGCTTGTTCAGCCGGATGTTGCCGGCCGACCCGTGGAACGGGGCGTTGAAGGAGAACACCCCGCCGTCGGAGGCCACCAACCAGTAGCCACCGGTCGTCCGGTCGAGGCCCATGCCCACCACCGGCTGATTGAGCTTGATGCTTCCCGTCGAGCCCTGGAACTTGGCACCGAAGGAGAACACCCCGCCGTCGGAGGCCACCATGTAGTAGCCGGTTCCGTTGAGCGTGGCGGTGATGCCGACCACCGGCTTGTTCAGCCGGATGGCGCCGGTCGATCCGAGGAACGGGGCGTTGAAAGAGAACACCCCGCCGTCGGAGGCCACCAACCAGTAGCCACCGGTCGTCCGGTCGACGGCCATGCCCACGATGGGCTTGTTGAGGGCGTGACCGGTCATGGCGCCGTAGCAGGTGGCAGCGCCGAAGGCGGCGACGTCACCGGCGCTGTCGACCTCGTAGTAGCCGGTCCCGTCGTCCAGCGCTGCTGCGCCCACCACCGAGCCCGAGGGCAGGGTGGACTTGCAATTGGTCTGGACCGGGCCAGGCGTAGGCGAACTGGCGCCCGGCAGGGTCTGGAACCACAGGTAGGCGTTGGTCGGGACCTCGCCCACTCCGGCCACACCGATGCCACTGCCGGCAACGTTCTCCAGTGCCTTGACGGCCAGGTAGCTCTTGGCTGCCTCGACCGATGCCAGGCCCTTGGGGGATGTCACCGGGATCACGATGACGTTCCACCACTCGGGCTGATCGCCGTTCCTGGTGGTTAACAGGTGGTCATGGCCGGGCAGCGGGACGTTGTCCAGCGTGGCGGCGTTGGCCACGCCCAGGGCCGGGGCCAACCGGGACAGGTCGATGGTGGAGGGATGGTCGATGCAGGTGATGGCGGCCGAGCACTGGTTGTACACCGGCGTGGTGCTCGAGTAGAGCGGCACCGGGATGTACAAGGGGTCGATGTTGCCGTTGGTCACGGTGGGGGACGGCGGGGTGCGATCGGCCACACCTGGTGGAACGGCCGTCGGGGCGGCACCGGCCTCACAGCCTGATGCCGACTTGGCGGTCACCCCGGTGTCGCAGAAGTACTGCTCCGAGTAGAGCGCCTCGACGTCCTGCCCGTCGATCCAGTCACGGCTGATGCCCACACTCTGGCAGTTGGGGGCGGTGGCACCACAGTCGTTCATCAGGTTGTTGAACGTGGTGCCGGTCTCGGTCTGGTTGACCGCCGGATCGGGGTCGGGGGCGTTCGCCACGGCACTGCCCGGGGGAGCGGTCGCCGTGAGATTGGCGGCCATGGCCGAAGACAGGGTCCCCGGCAGCACCTGGAAGAACAAGAAGGCGTTGGTGGGCGCCTCGATGGCCGTGGCGTTGCTCACCGCCGCGTTGATGGCACTAACGCTGGTCAGCGTGGCGAAGGTCGCCGGGCTGGTGGTGGCCACTACCTCGACGTTCCACCACTCCGGCAGCCCGCTATTGCGGGTGCCGACGACATGGTCGTGGGCCGGGATGGGGATGTTCGAGACGCTGCCCACGGCCGGTGGGCCCGGCAGAGCGGTGCGGATGCGGGACAGGTCGATGGTCGGGGGATGGTCGATGCACGTCGCGGTCGCCGTGCACTGGGTCGCCGGAGCGTTGGCGAACAGGGGGACCGGAATGTACAGCGTGTCGCCGTGCGTGGTGTTCCCGAGCGTGGTGCCCGAGTTGCCGGCCGAGTTGGCGCTGGGGCTACCCGACGCGGCTGCGCCGACTTCACAGCCGGAGGTGGCCGCGGACGTCACATTGGCGTCGCAGTAGTAGTTCTCGCTGTAGAGGAGGTCGACGTTGGTCCCGTTGTAGTACCCGTTGGACTCACCGACCTGCCCACAGGTGGGCGCGCTGTTGCCGCAGTTGTACTGGAGCGGGTCGATGGTGGTCCCGTTGTCGCCATTGGGCGCGGGGTCCTGGACGGCATGGGCGGTGACGGGGGCTGCTGTGGCTGTGGCGGCCTGAATGGACAAGCCGAACAAGACGGTGAACAGCGAGGCCAGCACGACCATCGCTGTTCGGCCGCGCCGACGAGGTGGATCGGAGTATGGGGTCAATGGAGTGCACCTTTCATGGAGATGGGCCCGCTCATGGCGCGCCCCCCGACGGCCTATGTGCCGCTTAGTTCCCTGCCCGATGATCCACATCCCAAACACCGGCTTTGGGAGTGGAGCACAGAACCTCTTCGGATCCCCGTGGGGGTACGGATCAGTTCCCGGCAAAGTCCCCGCTGTACTGGGGAGATTCCGTGGCCGTCATCGGCGCCCCATCCTCCCTGTGGACGACCGAGAGGTTTTCCACCGCCCAGGCTCAAGGTGCACCCGGTCCTGACCGATGCACAGCAATGGCTCTTCGCACCGAGCTCTTCGAAGTGGAGCCCGGGAACCTCCTCGCGACCCGCGAGGCCATCGAGCATCTGTGCGAACCGGGTGTGATCAACGCCTTCGTACAACCGGTGGTGAGAGCGGCCGACCAGCTGGTGGTGGGCTACGAGGTGCTGTCCCGGATGCCGGTCCTCCCTGAGCGCCCACCGGACTGGTGGCTGGCCCGGGCCGACGAGGTGGGCCTCCGGAGCCAGCTGGAGATCGCCTGTCTGCGTGCGGCTGTGACGCTCGGACCCACCCCTGACGACCGACTGCTGTTCGTCAACCTGAGCCCGTCCCTGCTGGCCGACCCGTCGGCCATCGACCTGCTGGAGGTGCTGCCGGAGCGTCTGGTCGTCGAGCTCACCGAGCAGGAGGCCGTGGACGACTACGAGGGACTCCGCCGAGATCTGGCACCGTGGCTGTCCCGTGGCGTCCGGGTGGCCATCGACGACACCGGCGCCGGCTACTCCAGCCTGCGCCATGTGATCGAGCTCACGCCAGATTTCTTGAAGCTCGATCGCGAACTGGTGCGGGACCTCGACAGCGACCGGAATCGCCGGGCCCTGGTCTCGGCGGTGGCGGCCTTCGCCAGCGAGGTGGGTACCAGCGTGATCGCCGAGGGCGTGGAGACCGTCACCGAGCTCGAAGTGCTCCGCGAGTCCGACGTCGGCCTGGTCCAGGGGTATCTGCTGGCTCGGCCGGCCCCAGCGTGGCCAGTGGTCACCCCGACGGCCACCTCCGACCGGTCGTCGTTCAAGATGACGGTGATCCGGGCCGACGGGGACGCGCCCGCCAGCGCCGTCAGCCGGCTCATCGACGCCATCGAACGGGCCACCGACTCCGCCGAAGCCTGCTCGGTCGTGGTCGACCATCTCTTCCGCCAGGGGCAGATCATGCCCAGCGCCTACCTCGAGCGGCACGGGGAGCTCCGGTGCACCGCGCAGCGTGGCCTGTGGCAGATCCTGGACGGGATGTCGGGCAGCGCCGGCATCACCGGCCGGACCTGGAAGACCGGCCGTCCCATCGTGGTGGACGACGTGTCGAACGACCCCGACTACCTAGAGGCCATCCCCGGCGTGGTCTCGGAGATCTGTGTGCCCATCGTCGTGGCCGGCCGATCCATCGGCGCCCTCAATGTGGAGTCACTGATCCCCCTGCCGATGGGAATGCTGGAGCAGCTCGAAGAGTGCGCGTCACTGCTGGCCGCCCGGCTCGAGGCCATCGGCGATCATCTGAAGGAGTCGACCTGGGACCGCATCGTGCGGGCCTCGATCTCCATCTCGGGTGTCACCGACTCGTCACGGGCCGCCGACCGCCTGGTCTGCTGCCTGAGGGACGCCTCCCGGATGGACTCGGCGGCACTGATCCTCCATGGTGACGACGGGCCCTCGGTGGCGTCCGCCGTCGGACCGCTCGAGCATGGATTCACCCGGTTGTCGAGCGCCGAGTTGACCGCGGTGTCCTCGATGGTCGACAACATCCGCTCCTGCTACACCGGTGGTGACGCTGTCGGTCGGGGCTTCGTCGGCAGCGCCTCGCTCCGGGACGGCGGTGCCCGGGTGATGGTCGTGGTGCCGCTGTGGGCTAAGCGCGTCCGGCTCGGCAGTGCGGTGCTGGCCCACTCGCGTCCCCTGCAGCTCGACGGCGAGGAGGTCCGCGCCCTCGAGACCTTGGCGGACCATGTGGCCTCGGCGTTGGCCTCGGGTCCGGGCGCACTCCGGGCCGCCGGCCTCACCGCGTCCTGCCGGGAGTAGGTGCCGGTTCGGCCTCGCTGTGCTCGATGATCTCGTCGACCACGATGAGTCCCGTCACCACAGCCCCCATCACCAGGACGCATGCGGCCAGCCCCATCCACGTGGCGGCGAGGGCGACGAGCACCAACACCACCACCGTCAGGGGAACGGTCCACCACCGGAGCCGCCGATCGGGGCTGAGCTGGGCCTGCAACGTGGTGGTCACCGCCAGGTAGATGCCCACGGGCAGCGCCACCGCCAGGGCAGCGGTCACCGGAGAGGCCACCCCGCCGTGCTCGATGGTGGTGACGGCCACCTCCAGTCCGGCGCCGAACGCCGCGATGGCGGCGAACACGGCGTAGTGGCCATAGCCCCAGAGGAAGGCCAGTCGGGGCGTGAGCCGCAGGCCGTCCTCGGCCGGGTGCTCGAAGTACCACCACCAGAGTCCGAACACCAGCACCAGACCGCCGAGCGCCACGGTCACGAGCGAGGTCGACAGGTGATTGGAGGAGACCGCCGACTGGATCGCCACGGTGGCCGCCGCCACGCTCTCTCCCAGCACGATGAGGCTGAAGAGGCCGTATCGCTCACTGATGTGGGCCGGATGCCACGTGGTGGGCCGGCCTCCCCGCGCCGCCCAGAGGGGAACGGCCAACTCGGCGGCGGCCAGGATGCAAAAGGTGGCGTCCCCCCACGACCGGGGGAGGAACAGGCGGGCCACCCAACCGATCTGGAGCACCGTGATGCCGAGGGCGTTGCGCAGGGCCACGGGCCGGCCCCCCGGGTCGGCGCGGGCCGCCCGCAGCCACTGGGCCACCATGGCCACCCGCATGACCACGTAGCCCACGGTGATGGTGGCGAAGTTGGCACTGTCGAAGGCGCTGGCCACCCCGGCGGCCAGGATGAGCACCCCGGAGATCTGCACGAAGGTGAGGAGGCGGTAGGCCACGTCGTCGGTGTCGTAGGCAGAGGCGAACCAGGTGAAGTTCATCCAGGCCCACCAGATGGCGAAGAACACCATGAGGTAGCCGACCACCCCGGAGCCCACCGTCCCCCCGGAGATGCTGTGGTTCAGTTGGGATGCTGCCTGGGACACCGCGACGACGAAGCAGAGGTCGAAGAGCAGTTCGAGCGGCGTGGAGGCGCGGTGCTCCTCGTCGACATCCCGAGCCACCATGGGCCGGAGCCAACGGCGGGACGTCACCACCTCCGATGCCGGTCGTTCATGCAGGGCTCCTGGGCGCTGGGATCGGTCGTGGTCGAGGACGCTCGTGTGGGACGAGTCCCGATGCCGCCGCTCAGCGGTGCGCACCGGCCTCGATTCGACGGTGATGCTACCGGTGACCACCGAGCGCAGGATTCCTATACTCGGGGCGGTGACAGCCACCAATGAGGGATTCGACGGGTCCATCGGGGCGCGGTCGCCCGGGGGTTCGGAGACGTCGTCCCGGCCGACCTCAGGGCAGGGGCCCACCAGCCCGGACCGCGGGGTCGGCACCCAGAGGCGCCCGGTGGGTCCGTGACCGAGGCCGAGGAGTTCTGCCATCACCTCTCCCAGGTAGAAGAGGTGACGCCGTCCGGTGACGGTTGCGAGGACTGCCTGGCCGAGGGCGGCCGTTGGCTGCACCTCCGCCTCTGCATGATCTGCGGGCACGTGGGGTGCTGTGACAGCTCACCGTCCCGGCACGCCACCGCCCACTTTGACGAGACCGGGCATCCCCTGGTCCAGTCCTACGAGCCGGGGGAGGAGTGGTGGTGGTGCTTCGTGGATGAGTTCGCCTTCGAGGTGGAAGGTGTCCCGAGCTACGCCCATCCCTGACCGCGGGAAGGGACGGCCGCGTTCGGAGTTGAGCCCACCGCGGTGCCGTCGACCCTCGACTGTGTCGCTATGGTCAGCACCACCTATGGCGACATCTCGAAGGGCCGGCGCCAACCGGCGGCACATCAGGCGGTCTCCGGCGCCAGTGCTGATGGTTGTGGCAGCTGTGGTGCTCAGCAGCTGTTCGCTATTCGACTCGCCCAAGCCCACCCCGGTCGGTGACGCCTTGCTGGCCCCGGGTGGCCCCATGGGCTACGTGGTCTGCCCCAACGCCGTGACACCGGTCGAGCTGGACACCGGCACCGCCGAGGCCGACATCGCCCTGCCCATCTCGGGGACACCGGTGCTCGGCAACTTCGCCATCGCCACCTCGCCCGACGGCCAGTGGGCCTATGTGGTGACGAGCGACGGGGTGATCCCGCCACCATCGGCCTCGACGACCAGCGTCCCGCCGGCGACCTCGGGATCGTCGACCACCTCGGCCCCGTCGCCCCAGTCGCCCACCGGTACCGTCCAGAATGTGGTGATCCCGATCGACCTGGTCACCGAGCAGGCGCAACCGCCCATCAAACTGCCCGGCAGCGGCGGGACACACGCCATCGTGGTCATGCCGGACGGCCGGACCGTGCTGGCGGCGAGCGGGAGCACCATCGTCCCCATCGACGCCCTGACCCGTCACGTGGGCACCCCATTGGACCTGGGCGCGGGCCGGACCATCTTCGGCATGGCCCTCGACCCCGTCGGCACCGCCCTGTACGCGCTGGTGCCAGGAGCGGTCATCCCGGTCAACACGGCCAACGCCACCGCCGGGGCCCTGATCCCGACCGGGCTGTCCGTCTCGTCGGTGTACTCGCCCCACGGCATCGTGGTGGCGGCGAACGGCGCCACGGTCTACGTGGTCGGGCAGGGGGGAACCGACTTCGGGGGTCGCGTGCTCCCCATCACCACCGCCACCGGTGCCACCGGTACGGCTACCGGATTCGACCGGTTCGGCATCGCCGACCCGGCCGCGCTGGCCCTCACGACGGACGGCGCCACGTTGCTGGTGGCCGACGCCGCCAACAACTGGGTCAACCCGGTGCCCCTGGCCAGCTTCACGGACCCGCCCGATCCGATCCGGCTGCCGCAGCGGACTCCCGCCTCGACGGCGACGGGCACCCAGCATCCCACCGACATCGTGGTCGGACCCGCCCAGTCCGGCGCCTACCTCGTCGACGGATTCGACGCCGTGATCCCCTACTCGCCGACGTCGGCCACCTTTGGCACGCCGATACCGGTGTGCTCGGGTGCATCCTCGATGGCGGTCACCGCCTCGTCCTGAATCGCCGCTCCTTCCTGGCTCAGGCTGGCATCGGGCCGGTAGTCCGCCGGCCGCTCACCGGCGGCGGCGAGGAGCTCATCGAGTGACGACGGTATGGCGTTGGCCAGCCGCCAGACCCGGGGCACGGTCTCGGGGCAGGTGATGATGCCCCAGTAGAGGACTCCCCGGTAGCTCATCACTGTGATGTTCACGCCCATCCCGTCCATCACTGGTCCGAGGGGGAAGCCGGCGTGGAGCTCGGCACCGGCGAGGTACAGCGGGAAGTCCGGCCCGGGCACGTTCGAGATCACCAGGTTGGCGATGGGCCGGTGCACGTTGGCCAACCGCATCCGAGAGTAGAAGCGGGCCGCGCTGGCGAACACGTTGGGCGTGGCGTGCTCGGCCCAGTTGAGCAACAGGTCGGCACCGAGGGCATTGTGCTCCTCTTTGGCCCCCTCGGTCCCCTGATGGACGGCCATGAGGCGCTCGACCGGGTCGTCGAGGTGGACGGGCAGCTGTACGAACATGGCCGAGACCTGGTTGGAGCCCCTGGGCGAGTCGATGTCGGGGCGGACCGAGATCGGCACCACCGCCACCAGTGGCTTGTCCGGCAGCTCGTCCCCGCCCACCAGGAATGATCGCAAGGCGCCGGTGCACACGGCGAGGACCACGTCGTTGACCGTGGTGCCGGTGGCCCGCTTCAGTCGTTTCACGTCGTCGAGGCCGATGGCCGTCAGTGCCACGCTCCGGCGCCGGGTGAGCGAACCGTTGAACGAGGTCCTCGGGGCCGACAGCGGGAGGGCGGCCTTGGCCGTGGCCGGCCGGTGGTCCGGCCCCACCCGGATCCGCCGCACGCTGAGCACGCTCTGGCCGGTCCGCACGATGTCCCGGGTGATCTCCCAGGGCCGCATCGACCGGGCCACCATGGCCTGGCTCATCAGCTCGAGGCCCGAGGGGATGCGCTCGTCCACCGCGTCGTCGGCGGGAGGCTCCTCGGCCGGGGGCTGGGGCTCCAGATCGAAGAGCACCGACAGCAGTTCGGCGCCCGACACCCCGTCCACCGTCGAGTGGTGCATCTTGGCGATCATCCCGATCCGCCCGTCGGCCACACCCTCGACGATCCACATCTCCCACAGGGGCTTGTCCCGGTCGAGTTGGTGGCCGGCGATGTCGCCTGCCAGCTCGGCCAGCTCGTGCAGGCCCCCCGGATGGGGGATCGCCGTCAAGCGCACGTGATAGTCGATGTCGAAGTCGGGGTCGTCGATCCAGACCGGGTGGCCGAGGCGGAACGGGACCTCGACCAGCCGCCGGCGGAACACCGGGGCCAGGGGGATCCGCCGGCCGATGGCGGCCTTCATCCGCTCGAAGGAGTAGCCGCCCGGCACCGTCGACGGGTCGAAGACCAGGGTCAGGGCCACATGCATGTGGTGCGTCGGCGTCTCCAGGTAGAGGAAGCTGGCGTCGAGGCCGCTGAGTCGCTCCATGCTCGTACCCTCCCTTCCCTGCGGTGACCGCCCCCCCGTCGGCCCGGCCACTGGCTTCCCATCCGGGGCCAGACCGTGTTGTATTGAGGGGTGGCCTGGGTGTTCCTCGCAGTCAGCATGGTCTTCGCACTGCTCGTGGTCAACGCCTTGTTCCCGGTACGCCGCGAGCCCTTCACCGTGGCCAGCTTCGCCATGGGGTGGATCCCGGGCGAGCTCCCCATCCATGTGGCGGTGCTCGAGGTCGCCGTCACGGTCATTCTCGGGCTGAGCGGGGCCTTTACGTCCTGGCCGGGCTGGCTCGGCCTGGCCATCGCCGTGGCGTCGTGGGGCGGCATGGCGTGGCTGGCCGTCATCGCCCACCGGACCGGGGCGCTGGTCGACGAGGCCCTGGACCACGCCACGGGAGGGCCGATCGGCGTCGACGGCTTCGACCCGATACCGGCGTGGAACCGCTGGTGGCGCCTCGTGATTGCCGTCCCGTTCCGGCTCCGCGGGATCCGCCGGGTGCGGAACATCGACTACTGGGGTGACGGGAACTACCGGCACAAGCTGGACATCCTGTCGCGCCGATCGGTGAAACCCGCCCAGGCGCCCGTACTGATCTACATCCACGGCGGGGCCTGGATCATCGGGGACAAGCGTCAGCAGGGCATCCCCATGATGCATGAGCTGGTGCAACGCGGCTGGGTCTGTGTCGCCATCAACTACCGGCTCAGCCCCCGGGCCACCTGGCCCGCCCACATCGTCGACTGCAAGCGGGCGGTCGCCTGGGTCCGTGAGCACATCGCCGAGCACGGCGGCGACCCCGAGTTCATTGCCGTCGCCGGTGGCTCGGCCGGGGGCCACCTGGCGTCACTCCTGGCCCTGACCCCGAACCAGCCCGACTGGCAGCCCGGGTTCGAGGGTCTGGACACCCGTGTGGACGCCTGCGTTCCGTTCTACGGCGTCTACGATCTGACCGGCGCCGCCGAGCGCTCGGGCGCCTATGGGACGGGCCTCATCGAGCTCCTCGAACGCCAGGTCATGAAGGCCAGACAGGCGGACGACCCGACCTTGTTCGAGCAGGCCTCGCCGGACCGCCGGGTCACCCCAGCTGCTCCTCCCATGTTCGTGCTCCACGGCGTGAACGACACCCTGGTGCCCCTGGGTGTGGCCCGCTACTTCGTCGACCGCCTCCGGGCCACCTCCGAGGCCCCGGTGGCCTACGTCGAGGTGCCCGGCGCCCAGCACGCCTTCGACGTCCTGGCCTCGAGCCGGTGCCGGCACACGACCATGGGGGTGGTGAGGTTCCTCGACGGGATCCGAGCCGACACCATGGGACCGGCGTCGCCCGCCCGGCCTCGGGTGGTGGGCCCCACAGCGGCCCGAGTCGACTGAGCGGCCAGAGACCGCCCGATCTGACGCCCAGGCCCTACGGCCTGGTGCTAGACAGACAGGCAAGTTTCTGACATAGAGTCACATATTCGTTTCGGTCGGGGTCGTGAGTGCATCCCAGGGCCGGGCCGCCACCGAGACTAAGGGGGAGCATTGGGTTCTTCATGGAAGACGCGCATGGCCACAGTGGGGGTGCTGGCGTTGGTCGCCACCACCGCGGTGGCCTGCAGTTCGACCAACTCGTCGTCGACGACGACGACGTCGGGGTCCGCCAGCAGCACCGGTGGTTCGGGGAGCTCCAAGATCCCGTCCAGCGCATTCAGTGACCACACCGGAATCACCTCCAACTCGGTCCACATCGGCAATGTGTCCACCCTGGCCGTCGGCGGCCTGTTCAAGGGGGCGCTGGTCGGGACCGAGGCCTATGCCGACTACGTCAACTCCACCGGGGGCGTCAACGGCCGCAAGATCACCGTGGACTCCGGGGACGACGGGTTCAGTGGATCCGGGAACAAGCAGGCCACCCAGAACGCCATTACCCATGACTTCGCCCTGGTCGGTGGGTTCTCCCTCCAGGACAACTACGGCGGAGCCCTGTTGGCCGCCAACCCCGGGATGCCCGACGTCACCATGGTCCTCGACGACGCCACCAACAAGCTCCCGAACGTCTACAGCGCCGTGCCGCTGAACGGGGGCTGGGAGACCGGTCCGCTCCAGTACTTCAAGAAGAAGTTCCCCAACGACGTCGATGCGGTCGGGACCCTGGTGTCGAATGTGCCCTCGGCCGAGAAGGACTGGGCCGGTGAGAAGTACGTAATGGAGAAGGTCGGCTACAAGATCGTCTACTCCCCGAGCATCCCGGTGACCCAGACCGACTTCACCGCCAACGTCATCGCCATGAAGAACGCCGGCGTGAAGATCCTGTTCATCGACCAGCTGCCCCAGAACTACGCCTCGGCCCTGTTGAAGAACCTGGTCCAGCAGAATTTCCATCCCCAGGTGATCCTGGGGGCGGCCAGCTACAGCAACGAGCTCATCCCCAACTCGGGTGGGCCCTCGGCCGTCAACGGCGCCTACGTCGACCAGAACACCTCGTTCTTCCTGGGCCAGGACGCCAAGGTGATCCCCGCGGTGGCCCTGTTCAACAAGTGGGTGGCCACGGCGGCTCCCGGCTTCCACCCCGATCTGTTCACCCTGTATGGCTGGTTGTCGGCCGAGCTGTTCGCCCAGGGCCTGAAGAGTGCCGGCTCGGACCCGAGCAGGGGCTCGCTCCTGCAGGCCCTGTCCAAGGTCACCACCTTCAGCGGGGACAACATCGTGACGCCCAGCAATCCGGCGGCCAAGACGGTTGGCAACTGCTACCTGCTCGGGCAGGTGGCCAACGGGGACTATCAGCGCTACGACGACCCGCCGGTGAGCGGTCCCACCAACGGGTACCGTTGCGAAGGCCAGTATCTGACGCCGCCGGGGTCCTGAGCAGTCTGAGCGCTCCTTGGAGGGCATGACGTGACGCATCGGGGGACGAGGTTGATCCGGTGAGCAATTTCCTGCAGTTCACCGTCTTCGGGGTGATGCTCGGGGCCGGCTATGCCATTGCCGCCACCGGCCTGGTGGTGACCTACACCACGTCAGGGGTGTTCAACTTCGCCCAGGGGGCGGTGGGCATGGTGGCGGCCTACTGCTACTGGGAGCTGGTGGCCGTCCACCACCTGCCGGTCCTGGTGGCCCTGGTGATCATCCTGGTGTTCGGGGCCACCGTCTCCGGGGCACTGGTCGAACGGGTACTGATGCGTCGCCTGCACGGCGCGTCGGCCGAGCGGCCGGTCATGGTGACCCTCGGACTCATGGTCATCTTGACCGGGGCGGCCACCCTGATCTGGAACCCGACCACCGAGCGGGCCGTGAACAACATGGTGGGTGGCCAGTTCCGCCTGGTCGGGATCAACATCCAATACCAAGAGGTGCTGATCATCGCCGTGGCCGCCGCGGTGGCCGTGGCGCTGCGGGCCTTGTTCTATTCGACTCGGACCGGGTACGCCCTGCGGGCCGTGGTCGACGACCCCGAGCTGCTGGCCATGTCCGGGGCCTCGCCCAACCGCATGAGCCAGTACGGCTGGATCCTCGGGTTCATGATGGCCGCACTGGCTGGGGTGCTGTTGGCCCCCACCCAGACGGCCGGCATCAATATCGAGGCCATGACCCTGCTGGTGGTGAACGGCTACGCCGCCGCCATCGTGGGGCGCCTGAGGAACATCCCGGTGACGTTCGCGGCCGCCATCGGCATCGGCCTCATCGAGAACTACGTCAACAGCTACATCGTGCCGCACCTCGCCCAAAACCTGCAGTCCGACATCCCCTACGTGCTGCCCATGGTGCTGCTGTTCGTGGCCCTGGTCACCCTTCCGTCGGTGCGGCTGCGGGCGGTGGGACGGCTGACCACGATGAAGGCCCCCCGGGTGGCCGGTGCCGCCGAGTCGCTGGTGGCCGGGGTGGCGTTCCTGGTCGTCGTCGCCGTGGCGGCGCTGGTGTTCGCCACGACCGAGTTCAGGGGCACCAGCGTGTTGGACCTCGGCGGGCTGGTCATGTGCCTCGGCATCGTCGGGCTGTCCTTGGTGCTGGTGACCGGCTACTCGGGCCAGGTGTCGCTGTGCCAGTTCTCCTTCATGGGGATCGGGGCCTTCGTGATGGGCAAGGTCGCCGGCGGCGGCTCGGTGTTGGGCCTGCTGGCCGCCACCGGGATCTGTGCCGGAATCGGGGCGCTCATCTCGCTGCCCACCGTGCGGCTCCGGGACCTGTACCTGGCGCTGGCCACCTTCGCATTCGCTGATGCCGTGGCCCAGGGGTTCTTCAACGACGGGAACATCTACGGCACGGGTGGGGTAAACGTGGGACGGATCGTGCTGCCGAGTCTGTCCTTCGGCGGCGACCGGGCCGAGTTCGTGATGGTCTCAGTGTTCTTCGTGCTGTCGGCGTGGCTGGTGCTGGCCATCCGCCGGAGCCTCTTCGGTCGGCGGTTGGTGGCCCTCAACGACTCGCCTGCCGCCTATGCCACCGTCGGTCTCAACATCGGGGTGACCAAGGTGGCCGTGTTCGCCATCGGGGCCGGCATGGCCGGACTGGCCGGCGCCCTCTACGGGACGGTGCAGGCGGTGGTCGGCACCACCGACTTCGACATCTTCCCCGGTATCATCTTCGTCCTGTTCGTGACCATCTGGAGCATCCGCACGGTCAGCGGTGCATTCCTGGCGGCAGTGACCTATGTGGTCCTCAACCAGTTGTGGCCCAACGGCGTGGGGCTCTTCGCCGGCGTGGGAATCATCTTGATCGGCCGGGCGGCGGGGGGCATCCTCGGGATCGAGGCACTCCAGTTCCCGCTGCCGTGGGTCCGCCGCCCCTCAGGCGGCAGTGATCCGACGACCGCCTCGGCCCCCATCGGGACCGCCGCAGCCATGGAGGGTGGCACCCGTGCCGCCAGTTGACGCCCCCGCCGGCCACGCCGGCGTCCTGACCGTCTCGGACGTGGCCGTCCGCTTCGGGGGTGTGGCCGCCCTCAGCGATGTCAGCCTCTCGGTGCATCCCGGTACGGTCACAGGGCTGATCGGCCCCAACGGCGCCGGCAAGACCACGCTGTTCAACGTCATCAGCGGACTGCAGGTCCCCGAGCGGGGATCGGTGCACCTCTTCGACACCGACGTGACGTCGATGAAGCCCCACCGGCGGGCCCGTCTCGGCCTGGCCCGGACGTTCCAGCGACTCGAGCTCTTCGGCAGCCTCACCGCCGGAGAGAACGTCCAGGTGGGCCTGGAGTCCGACGTCAAGTGGTGGGACGTCAAGCGCCTCCGCCGTCGTCTGCCTCACCGCCGGGCGGCCCAGACCGGCGGCACCGCGGACGCCGAGGGGTCAGAACCGGCGGACTGGGGTCCCCAGGCACTCACGACCTGTGACCGACTCCTGGCCGGTGTCGGTCTCGGCGGCCAGTCGGGCAATCAGTCCTCGGCCATGTCCACCGGCATGGCCCGGATGGTCGAGCTGGCCCGGGCGCTGGCCATTGGGCCCAAGCTCCTCCTCCTCGACGAGCCGGGGTCGGGACTGGACGAGGCCGAATCCACGGCACTGGGCGATCTGTTGGCCAAGCTGGCCGCCGGGGGGATGGCCGTCTTGCTGGTCGAGCACGACATGGAACTCGTCATGCGCATCTGCGACCACATCTACGTGCTCGACTTCGGCGACATCATCGCTTCGGGCACCCCTGACGAGATCCGGCGCAACCCCGCGGTTCAGGCTGCCTACCTGGGTGAGGCGGCCTCCACGGCGACGGAGCCGGCCAGCACCCCGGATCCGGCTCCTGGGGCACCCGAGCAGGGGGCGCCACAATGACCGATGTGGCCCAGTCTCCGGCCGCGGACCCCTCGGGTGGGACCCACCAGCTCCCGCCCAGCATCGCCGTCAACGACGTGCGCGCCGCCTACGGCCGGATCGAGGTGCTCCACGGGGTGAACCTGGTGGTGCCGCCCGGCAGTATCTTCGCCCTCCTCGGCCCCAACGGCGCCGGCAAGTCGACGCTCCTCAAGGTCATCAGCGGCAGGATGCGGCCCACCTCCGGAGAGATTCTGATCGGCGACGAGTCTGTCGGGAAGACCGCACCGGAGAAACTGGCCAAGTCCGGCCTGTGCGCCGTCCCCGAGGGGCGTGGCGTGTTCCCCAACCTCACGGTGCGCGAGAACCTGGCCATCTGGACCTACCGCGGCGGCCTCAGCGCCAAGGACGTGGAGGAGAAGACCTTCGCCACCTTCCCCCGGCTCCGGGAGCGCCGCCGACAGATGGCCGGGACACTGTCCGGTGGCGAGCAGCAGATGCTGGCCATCTCCCGTGCCCTGGTCACCGAGCCGAACGTCTTGTTGTTGGACGAGCTGTCCATGGGTCTGGCGCCGCTGATCGTCGCCGAGCTCTACGAGCTGGTCGGCGCCCTGGCCGCCCAGGGAATCACCGTGCTGTTGGTCGAGCAGTTCGTCACCACGGCCCTGTCGGTGGCCACCCGGGCCGCCATCATGGTCCACGGGCGGATCCAGCAAGAGGGCACCCCCCGGGAGATGGCCGATGCTGCGCTGAGCATCTACCTGGCCTGATCCACCCGGTCAGTCCTCGTCAGCCAGCTCCACGTCGACAGCGGGATCGTCGGCCACCGCGGTGTCGAAGGTGAGCACCCCACCGGCGTCCCGAACGTCGTCTTCCGCGGCCCGCAGTGCAGCGATCCGCTCGGCAGTGTCGACGACGGTCAGGGCTGTCACTGACGAACGCATGGACCGCTTGGCCGTGGTCTTGGCCCGCCGCACCTGCCCGAGCACGTCTGCGGCCACCTCGAACACCGACGCCGGACCCGGCTCGTGGCCGGCCAGCGCCGCATCGAACTCGGCGCGCTCGGGCCAGGGCGCGGTGTGGATGGAGCCGACCTGCCACCACGACCACACTTCCTCGGTGACGAAGGGGAGGATCGGCGCCATCAGCCGCAACAGGATCGACAAGGCGAGCACCAAGGCCGCCCGCGCCGAGGCCGGACCGGCCTCGGCGGGATCGCCGTAGGCGCGGGTCTTGACCAGCTCGAGGTAGTCGTCGCAGAAGGACCAGAAGAAGGCCTCGGTCCGCTCCAGGGACCGGGCGTAGTCGAACTCCTCGAAGGCAGCGGTGGACACATCGACCACATCGGCCAGGCGGTCCAGCAGGTCGCGGTCGATGGGGGCTGTCACGGCCTCGGGACCCGGAGCCGCCACCACACCGTCCTCGTCGGCGATCCGGCCGAGCACGAAGCGTGAGGCGTTGAGGACCTTGATGGCCAGTCGTCGGCCCACCTTCATCTGGCCTTCGTCGAACGCCGTGTCGGTGCCCGGCCGACCCCCCGCGGCCCAATAGCGGACGGCATCGGCCCCGTGCTTCTCCAAGAGGGGCAGCGGGGTGACCACGTCCCCCTTCGACTTGGACATCTTCTTCCGGTCGGGGTCGAGGACCCACCCCGAGATGGCCACGTCGCTCCAGGGCAGCACGCCGTGCTCGAGCTCGGCGCGGACCACGGTCGAGAAGAGCCAGGTCCGGATGATCTCGTGGGCCTGGGGCCGCACGTCCATGGGGAAGACCTGGGCGAACAGCTCGGGGTCGTCCTCCCAGCCGCCGGCGATCTGCGGGGTGAGCGAAGAGGTGGCCCAGGTGTCCATGACGTCGGGATCACCGATAAAACCCCCGGGCTCCCCGCGTTGGTCTTCGGGGTAGCCCTCGGGTACGTCCGTGGAGGGGTCGACCGGGAGGCGGCCCTCGTCGGCGAAGATCGGTCGGTCGAAGTCAGGCTCCCCGTCGCTGTCGACCGGGTACCAGACCGGGAAGGGGACCCCGAAGAACCGCTGCCGGCTGATATTCCAGTCGGCGTTGAGGCCCTCGACCCAGGACCGGTACCGGTGGGCCATATAGGCGGGGTGCCAGCGCAGCTCGTCGCCCCGGGCCAGGAGCCGGTCCCGCATGGACAGCGTCTCGACGAACCACTGCCGTGATGAGACGATCTCGAGGGGCCGGTCGCCCTTCTCGTAGAACTTGACCGGGTGGGTGATGGCCCGGGGCTCGCCAACCAGGAACCCGCGCTCGGCCAGCAGTTCGACGATCCTGGTCTGGGCCTGCTTCACCGTCCGGCCGGTCAACTCGGCGTAGGAGGCCGCCGCGCCGTCGGCGTCGTCGGACTCCCAGCCCGGGCTGCCCCACTCGACGGCCAGGAGCCGGCCGTCCCGCCCGACGATGGTCCGGGTGGGGAGCGAGAGCTCACGCCACCACACCACGTCGGTGGTGTCACCGAAGGTGCAGATCATGGCGATGCCCGATCCCTTGTCGGGATCGGCCAGCTCATGGGCCACCACCGGGACCCGCACGGAGAACAGCGGGGTAGTCACCTCGGAGCCGAACAACGGCCGGTAGCGCTCGTCGTCGGGATGGGCCACGAGGGCAACGCACGCGGGAAGGAGCTCGGGGCGGGTGGTCTCGATATCGATGGCCCCCTCGCCGTCGGCCAGGGGGAACGAGATGCGGTGATAGGAGCCCGGTCGCTCCCGGTCTTCCAGCTCGGCCTGACTCACCGCCGTCTGGAAGTCCACGTCCCAGAGGGTGGGCGCGGTGCGCTGGAACACCTGGCCTCGTCCGGCCAGCCGCAGGAAGCCCCGCTGGGAGGCCCGCTGGGCCCGCTCGGAGATGGTGGCGTAGGTGTGGGACCAGTCGACCGACAGGCCGAGCCGGCGCCACAGGTGCTCGAAGACCTGCTCGTCCTCGGCGGTGAGCTGGTGGCACAGAGCCACGAAATTGGGGCGCGAGATCGACAGCGGGTTCTTGCCTGGGTCGGCGGGCGGCACAAAGTCGGGGTCGAACGGCAGGCTCGGGTCGCACCGGACGCCGAAGTAGTTCTGCACGCGCCGCTCGGTGGGAAGGCCGTTGTCGTCCCACCCCATGGGATAGAAGACGGCCTTGCCCCGCATCCGCTGGAACCGGGCCACGGCGTCGGTGTGTGTGTACGAGAAGACGTGGCCGATGTGGAGCGACCCCGAAACCGTGGGGGGAGGGGTGTCGATGGAGAAGACGTCGCTGCGAGGAGCGCCCCGGTTGAAGGCGTAGGTCCCCTGATGGTCCCACCATGCCGACCAGGTGGCCTCGAGGCCCTCCAGGCCCGGCTTGTCGGGGATGCCCCTCGGGTCGGCCGGCCCCGTCGCGTCAGTACTCATGATCGGGTTACCGTACCCTGCGTGCTCCAGCTCCACGACACCGCTACCGGCGAGGTGACGCCGCTGCACCTCAGAACCGAGGGCCAGGTGTCCATGTACGTGTGCGGGCCTACGGTCTATGACTCGCCACACCTCGGGCACGGGCGGTTCTCCCTGGTCTTCGACGTTCTTCGCCGCTACCTCCTCTTTACCGGCCTGGAGGTCACCTACGTTTCCAACATCACCGACATCGAGGACAACATCATCACGAGGGCAGCGGAACGGGGGATCGAGCCGGCCGAGCTCACCGCCACCTACGAGGCGGTGTGGTGGGAGGCCATGGACGCCCTCGGCGTGCTCCGACCCGATGAGACCCCCCATGCCACCGCCTATGTGTCCCGGATGGTGGACCTCGTGGATGAACTGGTCGGGCTGGGCGTGGCCTACGAGACCGGCGACGGCGTGTACCTGTCGGTGGCGGACGTGCCCGGCTACGGGCTCCTGGCCCGCCAGCCCCTCGAGTCCCTGCGATCCGGTGCCCGGGTCGAGGCCGATGAGGAGAAGCGCTCACCCCTCGACTTCGTGCTGTGGAAGAAGGCCAAGCCGGGCGAGCCGACCTGGGACTCGCCGTGGGGGCCGGGTCGTCCGGGGTGGCACACCGAGTGCGTGGTGATGTCACTCGACCTCCTGGGCGACGGATTCGACCTGCACGGAGGGGCGATCGACCTGATCTTCCCCCACCACGAGAACGAGCGGGCCCAGGCGGTCGCGGTCGGGCGGCCTTTCGCCCGCCACTGGGTGCACAACGGCTGGGTGACGGTGGACGGGGAGAAGATGTCCAAGTCCCTGGGCAACTTCACCTCGCTCGACGACCTGCTGGAGCGCAGTGACGCCCGTGCCTACCGCCTCCTCGTCCTCCGGTCGCACTATCGCTCGCCGATCGAGGTCACGCCCGAGACCATCGCCGATGCCGAAGCGGGTCTGGCCCGGTTGGACGAACTGGCCCGGCGGTTCGACCTGGGCGACCGGTTGGCCAACGGGCCGGTCATCGACCCCGCGTCGGGTCCCGGTGTTGAAAGTGGCGAGGTCGAGCTCGACACCGAGGCGGTGGTCCGGTTCCGCCGCTCCATGGACGACGACCTGGACACCCCCGGAGCGCTGGCCGCCGTGTTCGACCTGGTGCGCCAGGCCAATGCCGGCGCCGACGCCGGTGACGCCGTCGGTGCGGCGCGGTCGGCCAACACGGTGGCGTTCCTCTGCGCCGCGCTCGGTCTGTCGTTGCGCTCGGGATCCTCACCCATCGACGACGAGGCCGCGGCCCTGGTTCGCCGTCGTGATGCGGCCAGGGCCGAGCGGGACTGGCCGCTGGCCGACGCCCTCCGGGCCGAATTGGAGGCGGCCGGATGGTTGGTCGAGGACAGCCCCGACGGAACCCGGATCCGCCGACAATGAACGCCGTGTGAACAGGGCCTCCAAAGGCCCTTCGACGGTTGATTCTGCGAGGGAGACTGCTAGTTTTTCCGGGCAGAGAGTCCCTTCGGTTGGTGGTCGGAGACCCGCGTGAGGTGGGTGGACCGAGAGCCCGCTGGTGCGGGCTCTCCTGTGCACATGATGTGTGGAGGAAAGGGGTAAGCCACCGTGGCTTCCGGAACAGTCAAGTGGTTCAATGCCGAGAAGGGCTTCGGCTTCATCTCTCAGCCGGACGGCGGCGCCGATGTTTTCGTGCACCACTCCGCCATCCAGATGAGCGGATTCCGCTCACTCGAGGAGGGTCAGGCCGTGGAGTTCGACCTGCAGGAAGGGCCAAAGGGCCTCCAAGCGGTCGACGTGCGTCTGGCCCAGCCGGCGTAGGGCCAGCTTCCCCCAAGCCTCACGGCCTGCCACCCCCTGGGCCCCGGTTGGGTGCCAGCGCGCCCGGTCCTGCCAACCCCGCCGAGGCTTCCGGCCGGGTCACGCCCGTCCGCCGGGCTGCGGGAAGCCTCGCTTCCTGCTCCCGCCCGGTCTTCAATTCCTGGAGATCCCCGCTATCACCGCGCGGGTGGCGCTCGTCCCCTATCGTGGTTACTATTGAGTAACTAGGTAAGTGCGCCGGTCTGCCCGGCGGCGCTCGCCGGGAGGATCCCGGACGGGTTGGAAGAGCCGACACCTGGCAGGCCCGTCGAGGGCCGGAACGGAGCAGGGAACCAATGGCTGAATTCTCCTTGGACCTCAACGAGGACCAACTGCAGATCCAGAAGTGGGTGCACGACTTCTCGGAGAACGTCATTCGTCCGGCAGGTCACGAGTGGGACGAGCGGGAGGAGACCCCGTGGCCCATCATCGAAGAGGCCGCCCAGATCGGGCTGTACTCCTTCGACTTCATCACCCAGGCGTTCTTCGACGAGAGCGGGCTGCTGATGCCCATCGCCAACGAGGAGCTCTCCTGGGGTGATGCGGGCATCGCCCTGTCCATCTTTGGCAGCACCCTGGGCCTGGCGGGCATCGCCGCTAACGGCACGCCCGAGCAGCTGATGGAGTGGGGGCCCCAGTGCTTCGGCACGCCCGAGAAGATCCAGTTGGCCGCCTTCGCCGTCTCCGAGCCCGACGCCGGATCGGACGTGTCCTCCCTGCGGACCCGGGCCGTCTACGACGAGGCCAAGGACGAGTGGGTCCTGAACGGGACCAAGACCTGGATCACCAACGGCGGGATCGCCGACATCCACGTGGTGGTGGCCTCGGTCGACCCTGATCTCGGCTCCCGGGGGCAGGCCAGCTTCATCGTGCCGCCCAATACCCCCGGGCTCTCCCAGGGCCAGAAGTTCCAGAAGATGGGCATCCGTGCCTCGCACACCGCCGAGGTGATCCTCGACAACTGCCGGGTGCCGGGCCACTGCCTGCTCGGCGGCAAGGACAAGCTCGACGAGAAGCTGGCCCGTGCCCGGGAAGGCAAGCGCTCCACCAGCCAGGCGGCCATGAAGACCTTTGAGGCATCCCGCCCCACGGTCGGTGCCCAGGCGCTCGGCATCGCCAGGGCGGCCTACGAGTACTCGCTCGACTACGCCAAGGAGCGCCAGGCATTCGGGCGGGCCATCATCGAGAACCAGGCCATCGCCTTCAAGTTGGCTGACATGAAGACCCGCATCGACGCCTCTCGGCTCCTGATCTGGCGGGCATCGTGGATGGGCCGCAACGGCAAGGAGTTCACTGCCGGCGAGGGATCGATGTCCAAGCTCTACGCCGGTGAGACTGCGGTCTACGTCACCGAGGAGGCCATCCAGATCATGGGTGGCTACGGGTACATCCGTGAGCACCCGGTCGAGCGGTGGCACCGTGACTCGAAGATCTACACCATCTTCGAGGGCACCAGCGAGATCCAGCGCCTGATCATCGCCCGGGCCATCTCCGGGGTGCACATCAGGTAGCCCGCCTGGGATTGCTCGTGGGCGGGTCGCTGGAAGCCTCGAAGCAGCGGGCTGCTGCTCCCCATCGCAGTGTGCAGGTGACGGCATGGAAGATGGTCGGAGAGCCGCGCTGGTGATGGTGGCCCCGCCCAAACGGTCAGCGCGCTGCATCTCAACGTAGACACGAGGTGGCCGACGCGACCGACGGCGCCGCACTCCTGACGCCGCGTGATCACTGGCATACTGCGCTGATGGGCAAGGAGTCGGTGCTGCGTTCTGGGGATGCGCTGGCCATCCCCAATTCTCGATCGAGAGGGTGCCCGACAGCCCAGTCGTGGTTGGGACTGCATCGATGGACCGGCAACCGATGAGGTGGTGGTGGGTCGGGCTCCAGCACAGTGACCAGGTGCGGGGCAGGCGATGGAGCTGACCCCGGCGCTCGACGCCAGCGAGGTCCACTTCGACGAGACGACCGACGTGGTCGTCGTCGGCCTAGGTGTGGCCGGCGCGTCGGCGGTCATGGGGGCGCGCCAAGCAGGCGCGGACGTGGTGGCTGTTGAACGCAGCGGGGAACCGGGAGGGACGTCGGCCCACTCCGGTGGCCTTATCTATCTGGGTGGCGGCACAGCCCTCCAGACCGCCTGTGGCTTCACGGACTCGCCGGAGAACATGGTGGCATTCCTCCGAGCTGCCCTTGGGCCCGACGTCGACGACGATCGCCTGGACGCCTATTGCGAGGGTTCGGCGGACCACTTTGATTGGTTGGTTTCGATCGGCGTGCCATTCCGGGCATCATTCTGCGACGAACCGAACCGTGAATCGGCCGATGATGCCGGCCTGCTCTTCAGCGGCGGCGAAGACTCCTATCCCTTTGACGAAGTGGCCGTCCCCGTGCCGCGCGGGCACAAGCCGGAATACGTCGACTCCGCCGGCGGCTTCCTCATGGAGCGTCTCGGGGCCGCCGTCTCCACCAGCGGCGCCCGCGTGGTGGCCGACGCCGCGAGCTGAGGCACTGGTCATCGACAGCGGGAACGTCGTCGGCGTGCTGGTGAGGACCGATGACGGGCCCCGTGCTATCCGGATCCGTGGCGGGGTGATCCTGGCCACTGGCGGCTTCATCCACAACGAAGCCATGGTCGCGGAGTACTGCCCACTGGCCCACATCCCCGACCCGGCCTGGCGAATCGGGACCCCGAACGATGATGGCAGCGGGATCCGCATGGGCGCCGGTGCGGGAGCGGCCACTACCAGGCTCAGCACCTTCGAATGTGCGTTGCCACTCGGGCCGCCCCACCGTCTCGCCCGCGGCATCCTCGTCAACCGCGATGGGGAGCGGTTCATCAACGAGGATGCCTACACCGGCCGTATCGGGCTCCACGCCCTGTGTGACAACGACGGCTTCGTCTACATGATCACCGATGACGTGATCCACGAGCGGAATCCGATCGGGCTCAGGATCGGTTACGCCGCGGCCACGCCTGAGGAACTGGCTGCCGATATCGGAATTCGACCTGACGCCCTGGCTCGCACGGTGCGCGAATACAACGATGCCGCGACCCGTGGCGACGACCCGGCGTTCCACAAGAGGGCGCCCTTCTTACAGCCCATCGGTGTACCGCCGGCGAGCGGCATCGGCGCCATCGACCTACGCGTCGATCACGGTGCGATCTACGCGACCTTCACCCTCGGTGGGCTCGTCACCGATCCCGATGGTGCAGTACTCGACCACGAGGGTCGTCGCATGTCGGGGCTGTACGCCGTCGGCCGGACCGCGGCCAGCCTCGCGGCCCACCACTACGCCAGCGGGATCAGTCTTGGTGACGGATCGTTCTTCGGCCGGCGCTCCGGACGCCACGCGGCAGTCCAAGCTCGAGCAGACCGCTCCTAGCGGCAGTCCTCGCCGTCAGTCCCCTGACGGCAATGTCCGACCGCGTACCCGACGACCCCATCTCGCAACTCATTCATTGTCGGCAAGCCACCGGCGAACAGAGGTCGTTGCTGCCACTGAGCTGGTGTCGGCTCGCGGCATGCAGGCAACCGGTCCTTCGGGAAGAATCGTGCCGTGGGTGGTTCGACAGACTGCAAGGTGCTCTTTCGAGCGATAGCCCACCGTGACCACGAGAGGGTCTGGGCACTTCTGGCCGACGCCCCTTCCCTGGCGACCGCCCCTTTGGCCCGGAGCGACGAATATTTCCTCGCTGAGCGTTTCGTTCAGGTCTACGAAGGCGACACCGCACTGCACGCCGCGGCATTCAGCTACGACTCGGAGATGGCACGAGCACTGCTCGCTCGTGGGGCCGGCCTTCGAGCAAGGAATCGGCGTGGGGCCGAACCCCTGCATGCTGCGGTGATCGGCAACCCCACCTCGTCGACCTGGAATCCGGCAGACCAGTGTGATGTGATCGCGTTCCTCATCGAGTCCGGCGCAGATCCCAATGCTGCAGCAGCCGGAGATGTGACTCCGTTACATCGAGCCGTCCGGAATCGATGCTCGGCTGCGGTCGGGGTGCTGTTGCACGCCGGTGCCGACCCGCGCCTCCCCAATGACAGCGGTTCGACCCCACTCGATCTCGCCGCGTTGACAACGGGTCGCGGTGGTTCGGGGTCCGCCGAGGCTAAGGCTGAGCAGCACATCATCCTCGGGTTGCTCAGGGCCACTTGAGCAGCCGTCGTGCGTTGGATTATTGGGCACCACCATCGGTTCTCGTGAGCAACACGGTTGACCGCGTCACCACTGTGGCTTCGCAGTTCACCGATCGATAGCTCCGTCGCATTGAGAGAGGACGGTGTGTGCAATTCATCCCCACCCCGGACCACCGCAGGTGGTCACCCAATCGACAGCTGGAGAGAGCGGGGACCGGGTTCGCCGAACCAGGCAGACTGGCGTGGTGCTTCTCATCGATGCCGCAAACGTCATCGGGTCACGTCCGAACGGCTGGTGGCGGGATCGACCAGGAGCAGCCCTGGCGTTCGTGGAGCGAATCCGTGCATCGGCAGAGGCCGGACGTCTGGTTCAACCGATTGTTGTGGTTCTCGAAGGGAAGGCTCGTGGCGGTGTCGATCCCGGGGTGGTCGACGGCGTGAGCGTCGTTCATGCGCCCGCCAGCGGTGACGATGCTCTCTTGGCGGTCATCGCCGAGGAGGACGATCGGGTCACACTGGTGTCGGCTGATCGTGCACTGTGCCGGCAGGCTGAGGCCCTCGGGGCACGGGTGGCCCGACCCGGATGGCTGTACGAGCGGCTGGATTCGTGAACGGCAGGGCGCGCTCGGTTCGCTGGCCAGGCGGCTCCCATTCGGTCCGGAGCGACGCTGCGTCCGATGCTGGGCACTACCAGGGGAGCTCGTCCCCACCTTCCTGGAAGGTGCCGGTCGGTCCGTCCTTGCCGATGCAGGCCAGGCGCACGATGACCTCGGCGCCCTGCTCGACAGGCTGGCCGGCCCCGCTGACCGGCGTCAGCTCAGTCGCCGTGAAGCCGGGCTCCACCGCATTGAATTTGATGTCGGGTAAGGCCTTGGCGTACTGAACGGTGAGCATCGAGACGGCGGCTTTGCTCGCGCCGTAGATGATCGAAGGGAAGCGGAACTGCCGGCGATCGGGGTTGGTGACGGCCCAGAACGACCCGAGGGCACTCGAGACGTTGACCACCACCGGATTGTCTGACCGTTCCAGCAGCGGACGTGCGGCCTCGGTGACGCGGATGACTCCGACCGCGTTGGTGTCGAATACGTGGAGCGCCAGCGGGCCGCTGATCTCGGCCATGGTGCTGATGCCGGCGTTGTTGACCAGGACGTCAAGGTGGCCCGCACTCTCGTCGATCACATCCATGGCGGTCTCCACCGACGCGTCATCGGTGACGTCGAGCTGCACGAACCGGGCACCGAGTTCAGCCGCCGCCGACTGTCCCCGCTCGATGCTGCGGGACCCGATATAGACGGTGTGTCCCCGTTGGATCAGTTGGCGGGCGGTCTCGTAGCCGAGTCCCTTGTTGGCTCCGGTGATCAGCGTCAGGGTCATGTCGGATGCTCCTTTGTCGTTCACGGCCGTCGTACGTGAGCTCAGCGCCGCGTAGTCATCGGGTTGATCGGGGCCGGGCCACGTGGTCGTGCACTATGGCCAACGACGCGTAGCCCAACCACCCGGGTCACCGGAGTCCCACGGAGCACTTGTCTACACGCTGTCTCCCATATCGGTTCAGACAGCCAGGCCACACGTGAGTTGCCGACCCCCGGGGCACACCTGGAGATCGGTGACCGTCAGCCGGCCTGGTCCGCCCGCGAGAGCATCCGGCGTCCGTCGAACAACCCTGCGGCGCGCAGGTCGGCTCGGAGCTGCGCCGACGAGCGGAACCAGACCGTCTGCATCCCGAGGCGGGCGGCAGCGACGAGGTTCTCTTCGGTGTTGTCGATCATCACGGTGGTCGGGGCGGTCAAGCCGAAGCGGTCGAGCAGTCGGAGGTAGATCTCGGGGTCGGGCTTCGCCACGCCCTCCTGGCCCGAGACGACGGTGCCGTCGAACCAACCGAAGAAGGGGTAGCGCTCCCGGCGAAGCGGGTAGGTCTCGGCCTCCATGTTCGTGAGGGCGAAGCAGGGGACTCCCGATTCCACCAGCTCGCCGAGGATCTCGACCGATTCGGCGAAGACGCCTCCGATCATCTCCTCACTGCGCTCCGACCATGCCCAGATCAGGTCGGCGCGGTCAGGGTGGCGCGATGCCAGCGCCTTACAGGAGGCGGCCGCCGGCACACCCACGTCGTGCGGCGCGTGCCAGTCGGGGGTGCACAGTTCGCCAAGGAAGCGCTCCATGTCGGCGTCGTGGGTGAACAGGTGGCGGTAGAGGTGGCGGGGATCCCAATCGAGCAGGACGCCTCCGACGTCGAAGACCACGGCCTCAATGGGAACATCTGCGGTGTGCATATTCACAGATAAAATGGTAGTTTGACCATCATGGATGTTCAAATCCGTCAGCAGATGATCCTACGCACGGTCCAGGAGCGCAGCCGGGTCCAGGTCGGTGAGCTGGCCGAGGAGCTGGGTTGCTCGGAGATGACCGTGCGGAGGGACCTGGAATCGCTGGAACGAAACGGGGGCCTGCGCCGAGTCCACGGTGGTGCGGTCAGTGTGTTCTTGAGTGCCGAGGAGACCCCCTACGGCATCAGGGCCCTGGAGCACACTGATGCCAAGGCTGCCATCGGTGCCGCTGCCGCCGAGCTGCTGGCCGATGGCGAGACCGTCATCCTCGACGGCGGCACGACGGCCATGGAGGTCGCCCGCTCGCTCCGACAGCGGCGGATGACGGTCATGCCGTTGGCACTCCGGCCGGTGTTCGAACTCCACGAGTGCCCCGGCATCAACCTCCTGCTGCCCGGGGGCGAGGTCCGTCCAGGGGAGCTGTCCCTGACGGGTGCCCTCACGGAGGGGGCGTTCTCCCAGCTCCGGTTCGACACCTGTGTGATGGGCCCGTGCGGCATCGATGCCAAGGCCGGCATCACCACCCATCTTCTGGCGGAGACCGTCGTGAAGCGGGCCGCGGCCAAGGCCTCACAGCGCGTGATCGCCGTCGCCGACTCGTCCAAGCTGGGACGGGTGGCGTTCGGGCACGTCTGTGACCTCGCCGACGTGGACATCGTCCTTACCGACGCGGCAGCCGATGAGCAGATCGTGATCGATCTGGTCGCCGCCGGGGTAGACGTACGACGCGTCTGAGCCTCGCCTCCGCTCCCCGGTCCACGACGGCCACCACTACGGCCGATACCTGGTCGCGTGTGGCGGTCATCGGGGTGTTCTTCATCCACGGGCTGCTCTTCGCCTCGTGGACTGCGCACATCCCCCAGGCGAAGGAGCAGCTCGGACTGGGCGACGGCTCTCTCGGTCTGGCCCTGCTGGGGGCACCGCTCGGCTCGGTCCTCGCCATGGTGGTGGCCGGCCGGATCCTGCCGACCACTGGGGCCCGGCGCCTAGTGCAGGTGGCACTGGTCGGCTACTGCCTGTCGGGCCCGATCGTCGGCCTGAGCGGCTCCCTGGCCTCGTTCTTCGTAGCCTTCCTGCTCTGGGGGTTCTTCCAGGGTGCTCTCGACGTGTCGATGAACACCCAGGCCGTCGCCGTCGAGCGGGCCTCGGGCCGGGTCCTGATGCCGGGATTCCACGGGTCATGGAGCGTGGGTGCACTGGCCGGTGCGCTCATCGGAGCGCTGGCCGTCGGGCTCGGGCTGTCGTTGAGCAACCAGCTGCTCCTCCTGGCTGTCCCCGGCCTCGCCGTCGTCGGCTGGCTCACTACCCGGATGCTGCCCGACGACCCGGCCCCGGCGGCCACGCCCTCGGACTCATCGACCGGCGGAGTGGGGATCTGGCAACGCACAATCGTCATTCTCGGCGCCATCGCCTTCGCCGACATGCTGTGTGAGGGCGCAGCCGCCGACTGGGCTGCGGTCTACCTGCACGGTTCGCTGCATGTGGTGCCGATGATCGCCGGCTTCGCCTATACGGGCTACGCCCTGGCCATGGTGGTCGTCCGGCTGTCGGGCAACCGGCTCCTCACCCGGTTCCCCGCGGACCGGCTGGTCCCGATGCTGACAGCCGGGGCCACCGTCGGGTTTGCCGGTGGGCTGCTGGTCGATCGCCCGGCCAGTGTCCTGTTCGGGTTCGCCTGCCTCGGGGCCGGCCTCGGCTGCGTGGTGCCCACGGTCCTCAGTGCGGCGGGTTCGGTCGGCGGTGTCCACGCCGGCCGAGCCGTGGCCGCCGTGGCCGGGTGTGGATGGGCCGGATTCGTGGTGGGACCGGTCGTGCTGGGTGGGATCGCGTCGTCCACGTCGCTGCGCACCGCCCTCTTCGTCATCCCGGTCCTCACCGCGACGGTGGCGCTGGCGACTGGACTGTCGCGGACCCTGCCACGCCGTGGACATCAGTCGGCAACACTGGTGGGATGACCCCGAGATCTGACGACCCACGTGTGCGACTGCTGACGCTCTGCACCGGCAACGCCGCCCGGTCGGTGATGGCCGGCGCCATGCTGGAGTCGGCCGCACTCCGGATCGTCACCGCCGGGACCCACGTCGTCGAGGGCCAGCCCATGAGCCGAAGGACGAGAGACGCCCTCGAATCGGTCGGGTTCAGTGCCGACGGCCACCGGAGCCACCAGCTGACCGATGCCGATATCGACGAGGCCGATCTCGTCCTGGCCATGGCCGGTGAGCACGTGGCGTTCGTGCGACGTCGCTACCCCGGGGCTGCGGCCAAGACCGCTTCGCTCAAACGGCTGTGCCGTGATCTTCCCCATGGACCCCTACTCCTGGTGGACCGCATCCGGGCGCTCGGACTCGCCGAAGTCCAGGTCGAGTCGTGGGAGGACGTCGAGGACCCGGCGGGGGGCGATGACGCCGTCTACGTGTCCTGCGCCAAGGAGCTCTCGGACCTCTGTGCCGAGCTCCTGCCCCGCCTGGCCTGAACGGCCCGCGGTTCGGTGCCCGGCCCGTCAGGCAGCCGGGGTCGTGGACAGGTCGGGATGCCGGAGGGAGATGTCCGCACAGGAGGTGCACACCTCTTCGGGGATCACACCGGCTTTCATCAGGTAGCCGAACACGATGCAGCCCAGGCAGATGGCGAAGATCGACTCGAGCCCGGCGGCGATGATCAGCAGTGCCACCACCGCCCAGGTGGCGGCCGCCAGGTGGAAGCCGAACCACAAGATGAGTGCCGTCGTGGTGAAGGCCACGCCCATGGCCTGGGCGAAGCGCTTCGGTGGACCGGCCACCAGCTTGGGACCCCACGGCAGCCGGGGAGCGATGACTCGGGTGGCCAACTGGCCGAGGGGGCTCAGGGTCGGACCGGTAAGGGCCCGGGCCCAGAAGCCGTAGGCCAGGGGCACCAGGATCCACGGCTGTTGGAAGACGATGGCCGCGATGGCCATGATCAAGACGCCCGCCGCCACCGTCCTCGCCGCGTACTCATTGACCGGGTTGGGGAACGTGAACACCAACATAGTTTACCTGTTCCATCGGCTTTATGACGCGGAGCTTGATGACGCGGTGCCGTGGGCTGGGAGAGGGCCGCCGATCGGAAGGGCTGGCTGGGGCTCATGCGGCGGCCGAGACCGCCCCCCGCAGCAGGTTGAGTCCTTCGAGCCCAGGAAGCCGGTCCACGCGGCGGTCGATCCGGTCGGCCATGGCCTTGCCGTCGGGGTCCCCGAACAGATAGGTGCTGAGGAAGTCGACTTCCTCACTCGGGACCACGCCGCTGCCGACCGGCGCCCAATAGTGGCGGAGGGCCCATCGGGTGAGGCGCTGGGCCGCCCGACTGTCGGTCAGCCGGGACTTGGCCTGGGCAGCGTAGAAGTCGATGTGTCTTCCCTCCTGGCGCATGATGCGCTTGAGCAGCTCGCTGAGCGTCGGATGGCCGGCCAGCTTGGCCAGCCGGGCGTAGGCGGCCTGGGTGGTCCACTCGTTCACGGCCCCCCAGGTCATGTGCACCGCAGTCAGGTGGGGCGTGATCCTCGACGCCAACTGGAAGCTGATCGGCTTCCATGCGTCACCCTTCGGAAGGCGTTGGCGGAGAGCGGCGATCCGCCCTTTGCCCGAGGGCTCGTCGTGCGCGGCCAGGATGGCGGCAATGGCCTCGCCGTGCCAGAACTCCTCGTAGTTCCACAGCGTGAGGAACGATGTCACCTCGGGGTCGCGGTGCGCCCGGGTGACCAGGACGTCGCGCAGGTAGCAGACGGTGTGGTTCTCGACGTCGTGCATGTAGCGCAGGCACCGCAGGGCCTCAGGGGACAGAGGCTGGGCCCGGAACGTGTCGAAGTCGAGGTCCTCGATCTCGAGCTTCTCCGAGAGCCGCTGGTAAGTGTCCATGTCGAAACTCATGTCAGGTATTCGTCGCGAGGCTCACTCGGGATGACGTGTTCACTCGGTTCGACGCGATGATCGGCCGATGGGGTTCGTCGGCGTCCGGGCGCGACAACGGCCGGCTCGTGGGAGCCGGCCGTTGTCCACTTCTGCTGCGAGACAGAAGTGCCCGTGGGGGGTGTGGTGTCCTCAGCCGGTGTAGTCGGTGAGGGGCCGGGCGGCACTGGTCGTGCTGAAGGCAAGCGGGACGGGATACTGGCCCAACACGAAGTTGAGGATGGCGGCGTGCTGCATCTCGACGGGCTGGATGCTGGCAGCCACCTTCACCGACGACGTCGCCTTCACCGCGCCGATGGCCGACTGGTAGGTGGCGGCGGCGGCGTCCTCCAGGGTGAGGGCGAGCTTGGCCGCACCCGTCACGTCGGTCACCTTGGCAAAGTCCTTGGTGACGACCGGCGTGAGCACCGGGTCGGTGGCGGTGATGGCCTGGTGACCGGCGGCGGTGATCGCCCCGTTCCACGCCGCGGCATGCTGGGTGTGCTGTGCCTTCACGGTAGTGACGAAGTTCGCCACGGCCGGTGGAACGGTACCCAGCTTGCCGGCGGTGGCTGCCGTAAGCACGTCCCCGTAGGCCGCTACGGCCAGGTTCTCGAGGCTGGCGGCCAGAGCTGCCACCGCCAGGTCCCCGGTCAGCTTGCCGGCGGTCGACCCGGACCCGCTGGCGCCCGACGTCGTGGTCGTCGAACTGGACGAACCCGAGGAACAGGCGGCCAGCAAGGCACCGCCGGCCACCGCACCGGCCCCGATCAGGAAGCCACGGCGGCTGGTGCGGGACCGCTCGGTCCACTCGGTGATGGCGGCATTCATCGCCGGCATGCCGACGTCGTTGTGGATCTGATCGAGGTCCCGTGTCATCACGGTGAGCTCGTGCTCGGAGATGGCCATGACATCAGGGGTGCGGTTGCGACGCCTCATGAGAGTGCTCCTTCAGTGGCTGGGCGAGCCTGATCGGTGGGAAAGAATGCGTTGGGGAATCCGACGGAGCCGGCTGCGGCCGGCAGGTTGGCGACGTTCCCCGGTGTCAGGGTGATGAGTTGCGGGGCATTGGCGTTCAAGAGGGCCTGGACTGCCAGCAGCACCGACGCATGCTGAGCCTCGACGCCCATGATCGACGCCGTCAGTTTCTTGGCGTTGGCGTCGCCCAGAGCGGCAACGTCGGCCACGTAGGTCTCGGCCGCTCCCTGTTCCAGTTCGAGGGCCAGTGCCACGACGGGTCCGGGGCCGGTCAGGCCGGGGACGGCGGCGGTGACCACCTTCTGCAGTGCGGGATCCGGGTTGGTCTGGGTCTTGCCGCCTAGCCCGGTGATCGCCGCGTTGAAGGCCTGGAGGTGTTGCTGATGCTGTTGCATGGTCATGGTGGCGAAGGCCTTCACCACGGCATTGGCCGACGCACCGCCGATGAACGGCAGGGTCAGCGCCGTCTTGTAGGTTGCGACGGCCAGTACCTCGATGGATGCCGCGGTCTGGAGGATCTGCACGTCGGTAGCCGAAGCGGCGAACGCCGGTGAGGCGAACACGCTCTCCAGTGCACTGGCGATGCCGGCAGCAGCGAGGATCCCGCCACCGAACGCGGCACCGGTCAAGAGGCGAGACCGACGGGCGGCCACCTCTGCGGACTCGTCGGGATCCACCTCGCCGTGGGCCCGGGCATCGGTCCCGGTCTCGACCAGTTCGTCGAGGGCGGTGGCCGTGGTGCCCATGGCGTCATGGTGAAGGTCCTGGGACTCCTCAATCAGGTCTCCCATGGCCCGAGGGTCGACGTCGACGACAGCCTCGTCGTTGGTCGATCGGCCCTTCTTCAGGATGCCTCTCATTTTCTTCCTCCTGTGTGGTTGTGGTTACGGGGTCGGCCAGTTGGTCCGGCCCCTGTGTGGGTCGGGGCCTGGCACCGGGGGGTGGCCTCGCTAGGAGACGGTGAGGGTTCCGCTCATGTACTGGTGGATCGAGCAGATGTAGGTGTACTTACCGGCGGCGTTCGGCGCGGTGAAGGTCTTGGACTGCCCGGATGCGATGTCACCGGTGTTGAACTTGCCGTCCGACGCCGTGATGGTGTGGGCCACCTGGTCGTCGTTGGTCACGGTGACCGTCGCCCCGGGCGCCACGGTGACAGCACTGGGGGAGAAGGCGAAGTTCTTGATGACGATGGTGGCCCCCGTCGTGCTGCCACTCGAGCCAGCCGTGGTGGTGGTCGGTGCGGATGCCGCGGTGGTCGGAGCGGATGCGGCAGTGGTCTTGGTCGTGGAGCTGGCGCTGCTGCCACTCGACGAGCAGGCTGCCAGCGTCACGGCCACGACGACGAGTGCGGATCCGGCCAGCAGGCGCAGTGCCACCCCGGGCGTCGAGCGGAATCGCAGCCGGGTATGGGTCGTCTGGGGCGGAGTGGGGGTGCTCATCGCCGACTCTTCGGAGCCGTCGACGTTCCGGATGACACCGGCTTGGTGTGACGCCTGGTGCGTCCCCCGTCACTGGGAATGGCCGTGGCCAGTCGTGGTCATCCGGATCCGCGCTCGGTACCGAATACAGTGCGTGCAGATGGAAGTGGAAAAAGCCAGTGACGCCAATCTGGTGGTGGCGGTCGGGCGCTGGCACGAGCTGGCGCTGGCCGAGGTCTATCGGCGCCACGGCGGCGCGGTCCACTCCCTGGCCCGGCGGATCCTCCGGAGCGACCCTCCCGCCGAGGAGATCACCCAGGAGGTCTTTCTCGACCTGTGGAACCACCCCGAGAAGTTCGACCCCCAGCGCGGCACCCTCCGCTCCTTCCTCCTGGCCCGCACCCACGGCAAGTCGGTGGACTACGTCCGATCCGAAATGGCTCGGCGCCGGCGCGAGGAGCGGACGTCGCGTGGAGACGGCCATCGCCGGCTACGACATCGACCGCGAGGTGTGGGACATGGCCGTGGCCGATCAGGTCCAAGAGGCGCTCGGCGCGTTGCCCATCGAGTTGCGTCGGCCGATCGAGTTGGCCTATTTCGGCGGCCATACGTACAAAGAGGTGGCGGTGATGTTGGAGGAGCCCGAAGGAACCGTGAAGAGCCGCATCCGGTCGGGTCTCAGCCGACTGCGCATCAATCTGGCCGAACGGGGCGTCGAGCCGGCGGGGGCGGACCTGTGACGACCCCACTGTCCTCGGCCGAGCATCAAGAGATCCAAGAGCTCCTGGGTGCCTACGCCCTCGACGCCGTCGACAAGGAGACCGCGGCACTGGTCGAGGCCCATCTCGACGAGTGCGTGAAGTGCTCCAGCGAGGTGGACCAGCACCACGAGGTGGCCGCGCTGCTGGCCAACTCCGGGGGTCCGTCGCCCGTCGGGCTGTGGGAGGGCATTGCCGCCCGACTCGACGGTGCATCCCCGCCGGCCTGGGAGCGCCTGGCCTCGCGGCTGCAGCCGGGAGAGACGGCCGGGGAGGTCGGTCCGGTCCCGTCGGTGGCCGACGCGCCCGACTCCACCCCTCCGGCCACGATGGTGCCCATCACCCGTGCCGGCAGCCGGAATCGCATGCTGGTCCGGCTCGGCACCGTGGTGGCCGCCGCCGCCGCCGTGGTGGCGGTCGTGCTGGGCGTCCAGGTCCGGCATCTGCACCAGCAGGTCAGCGCGCTCCAGTCCCATTCACAGCTGTCGGCGGTGGAGCAGGCGGCCCTACGGGACCCGTCGACCCGGACGGTCGATCTGACCGCCGCCACCTCGACGACGGGGGTGACGGGCAAAGTGGTCGTGGTGCTGACGAAGTCGGGGACCGGGTTCGTCGAGGCCGGTGGTCTGTCCACGCTCCCCGACGACCGGACCTACCAACTCTGGGCGGTCATCGGGAATCAGACCATCTCGCTCGGCCTGCTCGGGTCACAGCCGAGGGTGGTTCCCTTCAGTGTGGCCGGCAGTACCAACGTGAACGCCTTCGCCATCACCGCGGAGCATGCCGGGGGAGTGGTCCACAGCACGAACCAACCAGTGGTCGCCGGCGAGGTCAACGTCTGACCTGACGGGATCACACCGCAGGCCGGTCCCGTCAGCCTGTCTAGAGGCGGTGCACGTGGCGCAGGCCGGCCCAGGCCAGGTCGGCGAGCTGTGCGGCCAGTGCGGCCGCCTCGTCCCGTCCGTCCCCGCCGGAACGTTCGGATGCGCCCAGGGTGTCGCCGGTGGTGTGGGACGTCTGACGCTGCACGCTCAGCCAGTGGCGACTGGCCCCCTCGGCCATGCCCACCACGGCGTGGGCCAGGAGCAGCCGGTGCTCGGGGTCGAGTCCGGCGTCGATGAGCGGGTCGATGGCCTCGGCGATGGTCTCTTCGACCCGCCGGAGGGCCGCCCCGAGTTCGTGGTCGTCGGGAGCGTCCCGCCCGTAGAGGAGGCGGAAGGCCTGCTCGTTGTCCACCATGAGCTCGAAGTAGGCGGCGAAGCCCAGCTCGACTTGTTGGCGTGGCCCCTGGGCGGTGGCGGTGGCCTTCACGATGCGGGTGACCAACTCGGCTGAGAACACGTCCATCAACTCGAGATACAGCGCCCGCTTGGATTCGAAATGCTGGTAGACGAGCGGCTTGGTCACCCCGGCCGCCTCGGCGATGTCGTCCATGGTGGTGGACGGGTAGCCGTGCTCGGCGAAGAGGGTGAGGGCCACCTCGAAGAGCTGGCGCCGGCGGGCATCCGCGGTCAGCCGCCGTCCGCCCGAACCGGTCGAGACCCCGGGCCCCGATGCCGACAGGCCACCGGGGCGGCCCGCCCCTTCCGTGGTCACCGAGCCGTCCATGGGCCCATGGTACCCGGGGTTCGGACCGGGTACCGGGCCGTCCCACGACCCCCCGGTCACCACGCTGGAAGCACCGATGCGATGCGTTCGGGCAGGTCATCGATGTTGAAGTGGGCCCTGGCCACCGCCAGGTTGTGGTCGAGGAGGTCGGGATCGGGAGCGGCCAGCCATGCCCGGAGCCGTCCGGTCTGGTCCAGCCCGAACCACTCGAATCCGAAGGCCGCCAGTTCAGCCGCCACCGGGTACCGGCCGACCGCCAGCGGTCGACGGTGGGCCACCGACTCGATGGTGGGATTGCCGAATCCCTCCCAGGTCGACGGCAGCGTGACCACGTCGCAGGCCTGGTAGGCGTCCTCGACGGTCATCGCCGTCTGCGGCGCGGAGCCCAGCACCACCGGGCACGGGGCCCCAGCCACCAGCGCGGCCAGGTCGTCGTCGTAGCCGTCCTCGGCCGGCCCGAGCAGCCAGTAGGTGGCACCCAGTTCGGCGGCCACCGCCATGCCGCCGGCCACGTTCTTGCGTGGGATGGCCCGGGTGGGCTGGAGCACCAGGACCTGGTCCGGTCCGATGCCGAGGCCGTGGCGGACCTCCTGTCGCCGGGGTCCGGTCGCCGGCGACTCGCCGACCGCCTGGGGCCGGGGGAGGACGAAGGAGTTGTAGACACAGGCGGCGGGGACCCCGCGGTCGGCCAGTTCCCGACGGCTCAGCTCGTTGATCGTGACCTGGCTCCACCGCCGGTCCGTCGGGGGTGGGGGGTGGACCCTCAGGTGGGGTCGCTGCCAGGCGAGGTCGTGGTGGTGGAGGAGTGCCGGTCGCCCGGTGAGGACGTCGGCCACCAGTGCGGCGGCACCCGGGTTGAGGGGCAGGGAGCACAGATTCTCGACCACCACCACATCAGCCCCGTCCAGGGCCGAGACGATCTCGGTCCGCAGCGGCGGCTCGGTGGCCCCGATGGACAGACCGGGCAGTGTCGAGTCGACCGGGCCGCTCCCGGCCACGGTGGTCACCGAGAATCCCAACTGGGAGAGGGCCCACTGCCACTTGGCCGCCTCCACGGACACCCCGTCGGAGCCGCCGAGGCGGAAGGAGAGCAGGGTGGCCGTGGGAATGGGCGACACCGTAGTGGGACCGGATCAGCCGACGTCCGCTCCCCTGAATCCGGTGGCCCAACCGGACAGCGCCCGGTCGCCCGGGCTAGCGTCGGCCGGTGCCCGAAGTCGCCGATCCATCCGCCGGGAGCCGGCCCGCCGTCGCCGCGGTCGACGTGGCGACGGGCACCCCCGACCTGCTGGCCCAACGCATGGGGCCGGTCCTCACCCTCACCATCAACCGTCCGGAGCGACGCAACGCTATGACCTGGGAGGTCATCGGCGCCCTCCGGGAGCAGGTGGCCCGGGCCAAGGACGACCACGAGGTGCGGGTGGTGGTCCTGGCCGGTGCCGGCGACCAGGCCTTCTGTGCCGGAGCCGACCTGTCGGGCATGGTGCCCCACGATCCCGGCGGCGACACCGACCACTACGCCCGCCACCATGAGGCCCGCGGCTGGCTGGCCGAGCTGTTCGAGGAGCTCTGGCACCTGGGCAAGCCGACGGTGGCCCGGATCCAGGGATGGGCCATGGCCGGTGGCTTCGGGTTGGCCCTGGCCTGCGACATGGTCATCGCTTCGGAGACGGCCCGGTTCGGGGCGCCCGAGCTCAATGTGGGGCTGTGGCCCTACATGGTCACCGTCCCCATGCTGCGGTCCATGCCGGCGAAGAAGGCGCTGGAGCTGATGCTGACCAGCCGGGTGGTGGGCGCAGCCGAGGCGGAGCGGATCGGCTTCGTGACCCAGATCGTTCCCCCCGACCAGTTGGACTCGGCGGTGGACGCCATGACCTCGGTACTGGTATCCAAGCCGCCGGGGGTGATGAGGATGGGCCGCGAATCGTTCTACGCTGTCCTCGATTCGGCGGCGACCGAGGCGTTGCCGTACCTGCACGCCATGTTGACGGTCACCAGCCAGACCGCCGAAGCGGCCGAGGGCATCGCCGCCTTCGCCGAGAAACGACCGCCGGCCTGGCAGAGCGCCACCGGCACCACCCACGAGCACTGACATCCGAGGAGCCCACCGCATGGCGAAACGAGCACTCATCACCGGCATCACCGGCCAGGACGGCTCCTACCTGGCCGAGTTCCTGCTCGACCAGGGCTACGAGGTGTTCGGCATGGTCCGACGCTCCAGCACGCTCAACTTCGAGCGCATCGCCCACATCCAGGATCGGCTGACCCTGGTGGCCGGCGACCTCTTGGACGAGGTGTCGATGATCAACATCCTGCGCGACAGCCGTCCGACCGAGGTCTACAACCTGGCCGCGCAGTCCTTTGTCCAGACCTCGTGGAACCAACCCGTCCTGACCGGGGAGACCACCGCCCTGGGGGTCACCCGGGTGCTCGACGCCATCCGCATCGTCGACCCGGAGATCCGCTTCTACCAGGCCAGCTCGTCGGAGATGTTCGGCAAGGTCCTCGAGGTCCCCCAGAAGGAGTCAACGCCGTTCTATCCCCGCAGTCCCTACGGTGTGGCCAAGGTCTACGGGCACTGGATCACCGTCAACTACCGCGAGAGCTACGACCTGCATGCCTCCTCGGGCATCCTGTTCAACCACGAGTCGCCTCGACGCGGACTCGAGTTCGTCACCCGCAAGGTGACCCACGGCGTGGCCCGCATCAAGGCAGGGATCGACCAGAACCTGGCGCTCGGCAATCTCGACGCCCAGCGCGACTGGGGCTTTGCCGCCGATTACGTGCGGGCCATGTGGATGATGCTCCAGCAGGACCAGCCCGACGACTTCGTGGTCGCCACCGGCGAGACCCACTCGGTGAAGGAGCTGGTGGAGCTGTCCTTCGCCGCCGCCGACCTCGACTGGGAGAAGTATGTCGTCATCGACGAGCGCTACCTGCGTCCCGCCGAGGTCGACCTGCTGGTGGGGGATCCGGCCAAGGCGGAAAAGACCCTGGGCTGGCACCGGGACGTCGACTTCGCCGGCCTGGTCCAGATGATGGTCGAGGCCGACCTGGACCTGGTGCAGCGGACCATGGCCTAGGGGGACCCGTGTACGGACTGGGCGCCATCCACGCCGACCCACTCGGCCTGCTGGTGGCGTTCGGCGCGGGAATGCTGTCGTTCCTGTCCCCCTGTGTGCTCCCGCTGGTTCCCGCCTACCTGTCGATGGTGTCGGGACTCTCGGCCGCCGAGCTCGGTGCGCTGCAGCGTCGGCCGGCATCCGGTCCTGGACCTTCAGCGTCCCCGGTGGCGGCCGGGGTGGGTGCGACCATCGGTGCAGGAGCAGGGACCACCTTGGACCCCTCGGGCATCGCCCGGTCCGGTGCGGTGGGTTCGTCCCCGTCGGCCGACGAGCCGTCGGCCCCGGCGATCGCCCCCGAGGACCTGGCCCGTGAGCGGGGCCGGCTCCTCCGGGGGATCCTCGCCTTCATCGCCGGCTTCACCCTGATCTTCACCATCCTCGGGGCCTCGGCCTCGGCCATCGGGCACCTGTTCCTCACCCACCAGCGCACGCTGGAGACGGTCTCGGGCATCCTCATCGTGGCCTTCGGCGCGCTGCTGGTGGCGATGGCCGCCGGCATCACGCTGCCGATGGCGGTCTCGGGCGAGCGCCGGTTCCTCGTCCGGCCCTCGGTCCTCGGGGCCTGGGCCCCCCCGGTGATGGGGATGGCCTTCGCCTTCGCCTGGACCCCCTGCATCGGCCCGGTCCTCGGGAGCGTGCTGGCCCTGGCCGCCGGCGAGGGTGGGTCGGCGGCCGGCGGGATTGCCCTCCTGCTCGCCTACTCGCTGGGCCTCGGAGTGCCCTTCCTCCTCAGCGGGCTGGCCTTCGGACGGATGACCGACGGGTTGGCCCGGGTGCGGGCCCGGTTGCGGTGGGTCGACCTGGTAGGCGGAGTGGTCCTGGTCGTCTTCGGCGTGCTGCTCCTGACCGGCAACGTGGACATCATCTCGGCCCACATCAGCAATTGGCTGCGTGACCTGCACCTCGACCGGTTGTCGACCAGCTGATCCGGTCACCTCGGGCCTCGGCTGAGCCAGCACCGCGACGATCAGCCCGCAGCGGCCGGCCCCGCCTGGCTCCCGAACCCCTGCCCCCGTACCATGGTGGGCGCCTATGGCCCCCGCAGCGCCCCCCTCCCCAGCTCTCTCGTTGCACGACGCCGTCGCGCTGTCGGGGCGGTTCCCCCTGTTGGCGGGCGTCGACCTCGAGGTCGCCCGGGGCGAGACGGTCCTGGTCGAAGGGCCCAACGGTGCCGGCAAGACCAGCCTGCTCCGAGTGTGCGGCGGCCTGGTCCCGCTGGCGTCCGGCCGCCTCTCGGTCCTCGGCCTCGATCCGCTGCGGCAACGCACACAGGTCCGGCGCCAGGTCGGGCTGCTCTCCCACGCCTCCCATCTCTACGACGATCTCACCGTGCGGGAGAACGTGCGCTTCGCCGTGCGGGCCGCCGGGGCGGACCCCGGGCGGATCGACGGGGCGTGCGACCGGCTGGGGCTGACCGGCCGACTCCTCAAGACGGGTGCGGCCAAGCTCTCCGCCGGCCAACGGCGGCGGGTAGCCCTCGCCGTCCTCGTGGCCCGGTGGCCCGAGCTCTGGCTCCTCGACGAGCCGCACGCCGGGCTCGACGCTACGACCCGGGCCACGCTGAACGATCTGATGGCGGAGGCCTCGGCGTCCGGCACCACCGTCGTCCTGGCCTCCCACGAGTCCGAGCTGGTCGAATCCCTGGCCGACCGGGTGGTCACCATCATCGGCGGCCGAGTCACCGGCGACCGGGAGACCGGTGCCCGACCCTCTGCGGTCCAGACCGAGGCAACCGCCGCCTCCCTCGAGCGGCCGTCGGCGGATCCGGTGACCCATGTGGCGTGACACGTTGCTGGTGGCCGGCAAGGACCTCCGCATCGAGGCCCGTTCCCGGGTGGCACTGTCCCAGGTGGCCCCGTTCGGGATCGTGGCGTTGGCGCTGTTCGCCTTCGCCCTCGGCCCCGACCGGGCCCTGATGGCCAAGGGCGCCCCCGGGCTGTTCTGGGTGGCCGTGCTGTTCTGCACGGTGCTGGCCGTCCAGCGCAGCGTGTCGGTCGAGTCAGTGGACGGGGCCCGGGACGGCCTCCGGCTCTCCGGCCTCGATCCGGCCGGCCAGTTCCTGGGCAAGTCGGTGGCCGTCGGGGCCCAACTGCTGGTCCTCGAGGTCGTCCTCGGCATCGGCGTGGTGCTGTTGTACGGGGCCAAGCTCGAGGTGCCCTGGCTGATCGCGGTGTCGTGCGTGCTCGGGACGGTTGGGCTGGCCGCCACCGGGACGCTGTACGGCGCGCTGTCGGCCGGGCTGCGGATCAAAGAGACGCTCCTGCCGTTCTTGTTGCTGCCCATCGTGGCGCCGGTCCTGTTGGCCGGGACCCGCATCTGGCAGGCGGGCATGGCCGGCGGGACGCCCGCAGACGGCAACCAGTGGCTGCGGCTGCTCGTGGTGTTCGACGCCGTCTACGTGGCGCTGGGCGTCGTGGTCTACGGGCCCATCCAGGAGTCGGCATGACTACGAATCAGAGTGTGGTTCCCCTGGGGCAGTCGACGCCAGCGCCCCGGTCGCCCTTCCCCTCGCCGCGGGCCCGCTGGGTCGAGCGGGTCATCGGGATCTCCGCCGCGGTGGGCACCGCATTCACCGTCTGGCTCGGACTGTGGATCACTCCGCCCGACACCACCCGGGGCAACACGGTGCCGGGCGACCTGGTTCGCCTGGTCTACATCCACCCCGGCGTGGCGTGGGTGGCGCTGTACCTGGCCTTCGGACTGGCCGCCGTGTCCAGCCTGCTCTACCTGTGGCCCCGCACCCGATCGCTGTTCTGGGACCGGCTGGCCGCCGCCGCCGTCGAGGTGGGCGTGGTCTTCAACGTGTGCACCCTCATCTCCGGCTCGATCTGGGGGAAGCCGACGTGGGGTGTGTGGTGGGCCTGGGACGCCCGTCTCACCAGCACCGCCGTCCTGCTCGTGTTGTTCCTCGGGTACCTGGCCCTCCGCCGGGTACCGGCCGAGCCCGAGGTCCGGGCCAAGCGGAGCGCCTTCGTGGCCCTCTTCGCCGCCGTCGACATCCCCATCGTGCACTTCTCGGTGCTGTGGTGGAACACCCTCCACCAGGGAGCGACGGTGCTCAACGCCAACCTGTCGCCCACCATCCACGGCTCGATGGCGTGGACCCTGCTCCTCGGGTTCGTGTCCTTGACCCTGGTCTTCGTGTGGATGCTCCTCGTCCGGTATCGCATTGGCGTGATGGAGGACTGGCTGGGGAGCGGTGAGCTGGACCTGGCGCTGCTCGAGCGCCAAGCCGAGGGTGCGCCCGGCCCCGATGCCGACGGGGGAGGCCTCGTCACTGCCGGCGGCATGGACCTACCTGTTGCATCCGCGCCCGACCGGGCCCGACCGGCAGCGGGGACCGCGGCCGAGCCCACCCCGGTACTGCCCGGTGGTGCCCGATGAGGTACGTGGTGGCCGGCTACTGCGTGGTGCTGGGCATCCTGTTCCTCTACGGGGTGCAGCTGGTGTGGCGCCGCCGCCGACTGACCCGGGCCGTTCGGCGGGTCATCGCCGCCGGGCCGATCGAGACCGGGGAGGACCGGTGACCACCGCGCCACCGCTGTCGACCTCCCCGACGGGTGCTCCCGATCCCGACCGCCGCCCGGGTCCGGCAGGGACTGGCGTGGTGTCCTCCAACCGGTACCGATTCCGCTACGTCGTGGTGGGTGTGGTCCTGGTGGGGGCCCTGGTGTTCCTGGTGGTCAAGGGCCTCGGCACTGCCCTCAACTTCTACCTGCCGGCCGACCAGGCGGTGGCCCAGGAAGCCACACTGGGGTCCAAGACGTTCAACCTCGAGGGCGTCGTCCAGCACGGCTCGGTCCACTCCACCTCGAGCGGGGTCGACTTCGTGGTCACGGCCGGGTCCACCAGCGTCGAGGTCCACAACTCGACCAGCCCGCCCCAGCTGTTCCAGCCCGGCATCCCGGTGATCGCCGTGGGTCACTTCAGCGGGACGACCTTCGTCTCCGACCAGATCCTGGTCAAGCACTCCTCGGACTACATCGCCGCCCATCCGGGCCGGGTCACCGCCCCCAACGGGTCGAAGCGATGACTGTCCGCCGTGCCGGCACCCGGCAGTGAACGGCACCCTCGGCCACACCGGCGTCCTGCTCGGCTTCGCCGCCGCCCTGGTCGGCATCGTGGTCCTGGCTGTGGGCCTGGCCCGCGGCCGGGCCTCGACCATGCGCACCGGCCAGATCTATGCCCCGGTGGTGCTGCTCGGCGGGCTCCTGGCCCTGGGCGCCATGGAGCACGCGCTGGTGGTCCACGACTTCTCCTTGACCTATGTGGCCGACAACAACAGCCGGTCCACCCCGCTGCTCTACTCGATCACCGGCCTGTGGTCGGCGCTGGCCGGGTCGATCCTCTTGTGGGGGGTGGTGCTCGGTGGCTACGCCACCGCCATGGTGTGGCGGTTCCGCCGCCGGTCGGGCGAGCCCCTGGTGGCGTGGGCCACCCTGGTGGTCTACGTGGTGGCTGCGTTCTTCTTCGGCCTGATGCTCGGCCCCGCCGATCCGTTCCAGCACGTGATCGGCGCCATCCCCACCAGCGGGCTCGGCCCTAACACGCTGCTCCAGGACAACCCACTGGTGCTGATCCACCCACCGATGCTCTACCTCGGGGTGGTGGGCTTCACGCTGCCGTTCGCCTTCGCCGTGGCGTCGCTGATCACCGGGAAGCTCGACGAGGACTGGCAGGGGGAGACTCGGCGCTGGACCCTGTTCGCCTGGGCCTTCCTCACCATGGGCATCCTGCTCGGGGCGTGGTGGTCCTACCAGGTCCTCGGCTGGGGCGGCTTTTGGGGGTGGGACCCAGTGGAGAACGCCGCCCTCCTTCCCTGGCTGGTGGGCACGGCCTATCTGCACTCGGTGATGGTCCAGCAGCGCCGGGGCCTGCTGCGCATCTGGAACCTCTCCCTCGTGGTGGCCATGTTCAGCCTCACCATCCTCGGGACCTTCCTGACCCGGTCGGGGGTCATCCAGTCGGTCCACTCCTTCTCGGACTCGACCATCGGCCCGCTCCTGCTGGGCTTCTTCGGCCTGGTGCTGGTCACCGGGGTGGGACTGATCGCCTGGCGGGGCGACCGGCTGCGGTCACCGGGCGGCATCGACGCGCCGGTCAGCCGGGAGGGCGCGTTCCTGGCCAACAACTTGTTGTTTGTGGCCTTCGCCCTCATCGTGCTCCTGGGCACGGTCTTCCCGCTGCTCTACCAGGCACTGAACGGTGGGGCGGTCACCGTCGGGGCCCCGTACTTCAACCGGTTCTTCATCCCGGTCGGGTTGGCGCTGCTGTTCTTGATGGCCGTGGCCCCCGCCCTCCCCTGGCGGAAGACCACCGTCGAGGTGATGCGGGGCCGTCTGGCCGTGCCCGCCGCCATCGGGGTCCTGGTGGTGGTGGCGTGCGTGGTGGGGGGCATCCACGGCCTCGAGCCCCTCTTGGCCTTCGGCCTCGGCGCCTTCGCCGCCGCCTCGGCCGCCCGCGCCCTGGTGCTGTCGGTGCGAGGGGCGTGGCGTAGTGCCAGGGCCGGCGGCGCGTCCTCGACCCGGGCGGCACTGGCCGGGTGGCGGGGGCTGGTGGGCCGGGCCAACGGCGGCATGGTCGTCCACATCGGCGTGGTGGTCATCGCCATCGGGCTGGCCGCGGCCACCTCGTTCCTCCACCGGGGCCAGCTCCGCCTGGCTCCCGGCCAGACGGCCACCTTCGCCGGCCACACGGTCACCTTCGTGGGGACCCACGTCGTGACCACGCCGTCCCACACGGCCGAGCAGGCCGTCCTGCGGGTCGACCGTGGCGGCACCTTCACGCCGGCCATCAGCCAGTTCGGCAGCGGCACCTCGGCGGTGGGCACGCCGGCCATCGACTCCAGCTGGCAGGACGACCTCTACTTGACCATCGTGTCCATCCCCGACAAGGGAGCGGTGTGGACGTTCGGGGTGGTCGAGCAGCCACTCGTGATGTGGCTGTGGATCGGGGCCGGGCTCATGGCGGCGGGATCGGTCCTGTCGGCCATCCCGGGCCGTCGGCGCCGACCCACCGACCCGGTCTCGGCGCCGGTGGTCGAAGCCGAGTCGCCGGTCCTCCCGCCCGCTGGTGGCGACCGTGACCGTGGGGCAGGGCACCACGAGCCCGACCCGGTCACCGTGGGGGCGGGTGAACCGTCATGACCACCGGTCTCGACACCGAGGACGGCCCGGTGGGCCCGCCCGGCGTGGACCCGGTCGACCACGACCCCGGAACCGAGCAGCGACCGCGGTCCCGGCACACGGCCCGCTGGGTGGGGCTCGGTGTGCTGGTGGTGGCGGCCGGCCTGGTCGCCGTCCTCGCCACCCGCCCACCGGCCACGGTGGCCGAAGTCTCCAGCCCCCTGGTGGGCAAGGCCGCCCCACCCGTCGCCGGGCTCACCCTCAGCGGGGACCACCTCGCCCTGGCCCCAGCCCCGGGACACTTCGTCGTGCTCAACTTCTTCGCCAGCTGGTGCGAGCCGTGCCGGACCGAGGGGCCGGACCTCGTGGCGTTCCAGTTCGAGCACCAGCGAACCGGGGACGCCACCATGGTCAGCGTGGTGTTCACCGACACCCAGCGCGATGCCGCCAGCTACCAGTCCCAGCTCGGGGCCACCTGGCCCACGCTCAATGACCCCGGCGGGAAGCTGGCCCTGAGCTTCGGGGTGCGGGCCCCGCCCTCCACCTTCGTGATCGCCCCCGACGGGAGGGTGGTGGCCTACGTGGTCGCCCCGGTGACCGCCGCCGATCTGGACAAGATCATCGCCGAGGCCAAGGCCACGGGCGCATGAGGGCGCGCCGGTTCCCCTGGTGGACCCTCATGGGCGTAGTGCTGGTGGTGGCGCTGGTGGTCGGGACCGGCGTCCTGCACTCGTCTCCGCCGACGCCGGCCCAGCGGGCCGCCGCCATCGACTCGGTCATCCGGTGCCCGAGCTGTGAAGACCTCTCGGTGGCCACCTCGAGCGCCCCGACCGCCGCCACGGTGCGGACCACGGTCCGCCAGCTGGTGGACGCCGGGCGCAGCGACCAGCAGATCAAGGAGTATCTGGTGGCGCGCTACGGCTCGTCCATCGTGCTGGAGCCGCCGGCCAGCGGGTGGTCGCTGCTGGTGTGGGTGCTCCCGTTGGCCGGGGGCCTGGTGGCGGTGGCAGCAGTGACGACGGTGCTCATCCGGCGGCGTGGGGCACTCGCCGGGCCACCGGAGGCCGACGCCGAGGACGGATCCCTCGACGCCGAGGCGCTAGAGGTCAAGCGCCGCTTCCTCGAGCGCTCGCTGGCCGACGCCGATGCCGAGTACGTCGCCGGCGATCTCTCCGACCAGGACTACCTGGCCCTCCGGCGACGGGACATGGCCCGCCTGGCCACCCTGGGTACTGCCGGCCGGGCCGGTCAGTTCCCGACTGACGGCGGCGGGGTCGGAACTCTGGTGGCCCAGGCCGACCCGCCCGCCAGCCCGCCCGCCCGGTCCGAGCAGTCCGAGGGTCCGGCGCGCCGGGCGAGGCGATGGTGGTTCCTCGGTGGCGCGCTAGCCGCCTTCGCCGGCGCCCTGGTGCTGTCGGTGACCCTGTTCGCCACCGATCGCCAACCGGGCCAGTCGGCCACCGGGAGCTTCGCCCAGTCCAGCCAGCAGCAGCTGGCCGAGACCCTGGCCCAGGCGGCGGCGGACGAGAACAGCGGCGACCTGGGCCAGGCCGCCAACCTCTACCAGTCGGTGCTGAAGAACCATCCCGACAACGAGCCGGCCCTGGCCCAGCTGGGGTGGTTGGAGGTCCAGACCGGCCAGCAGGGCAAGAGCGCCTCCCTCATCAGTGACGGACGGTCCAAGCTGAACCGGGCCGTCCAGCTGGACCCGGGCGATTTCGCCGTCCGGCTCTACCTCGGCACCGCCCTCCTCCAACTCGACGGCAACGCGGCTGGGGCAGTGGGGGAGTTCCAGCAGTTCCTCCAGGACAGCCCGCCCACCGTGGTGCTCCGCCAGGCGGCCCCCGAACTCCGACAGGCCTACAGCCAGGCCGGCCTGGCTGTGCCGTCCGGAGTCCCCGCGGCCTGAGCGGTCGCCCTCCTGGTCAGTCGGGGGCGCCCCCGGCGGCCAGGGCCGCACCGAGTTGGTCGGCCAGGGCCACCGCCACCACGCAGCGGTCGTGGGAGATGGGCTCCCCCGGCGTGGGGGTGAGGATGAAGGTGCCGAGTGCCTGGCCGCCGCCGCGGACCGGGAGCTCCACCTGGCGGGTCGGGAGTCCGACGGTGGCGGCCGGCCAGCGCAGGGGGTTCAGCCGCACGGTGCCGTCGGTCTGGATCCAGGCCCCCTTGCCCGAGGGCGGCCGCCGCACGAAGCGGCAGTCCTGGAGGGCGAGGAGCTCACGCAGCTGGGTGGCGACACTCATCAGCACGAACTCGGGCTCCTCGCCGTCGACGATCTGCTCGCTGACGCCATGGATCCGGGCCAGGCCGTGGCGGCCTTCGTCGGCCGCGTCCCGGTAGCGGCGGGACCGGGCCGCCAACTCGCCGACGAGGAGCCCGACCACCACGAAGAGCACCTCGGTCGTCACGTCGCTGCGGCTGCCGATGCGAAAGGACTGGTAGGGCCGGGTGAGGAAGAAGTCGAACGAGGCCGCCGACACCAGGGCGGCCACGATGGCAGCGCCGCGATTGCCGACGCTGGCGATGGCCACGGTGAACACCACGAGGATCAGGACGTCGTCGGCCGTGCTCAGGTGGCCGCGTCCGACGGTGAGGACTGCGGCCACACCCGCCGGGACGACGACCGCCACCACCCAGATGAGCCAGCGTTGGCCGGCCACCACGCCCCCCGCCGCTGTGACCCTGGCCCGCAGGGTGACCGCCAGTGGGGTCGCTCTAGGGGCCATCGGACGCCTCGGCCACCGTGAGGAGCTCGTAGCTGGGGTTGATCATGGCCAGCTTGTTGCGGTGTTTGCCGACCATGCCCTCGGCGACGAGCAGCGAGCCGCTGGTGATGCCGCTGATGGAGCGCCGGCCGAGGAACACGAGCGTGATGGTGTGACCGCTGTGGTCGATCAGGACGCACTCGAGGCTCTGGGCCTGGGCCCAGGGCTGGACGCGCAGCATCTTGACCCGGCCGGCGATCCGGGCGCGGGTCCGCCACGTGAGCTCGGAGATGGGCGTGGCGTCGGCGGCACGGGCCGGGTGCGGGCGCTCGGCGCGGGGCTTGGCCGTCCCCTTGGACCGTCGGGGCGGCGGGCCCGCCACCAGGTCGACGAGGGTCTCTTGGTCCACGCCGGGGGCGACCAGGAACGGGACGATGGTGGCGTTGACGTGGCTGACCTGGCTGACCACCTCGACGATCTGGTCGGCCGTCTGGTCGTGGAGGATGCGGCGCCACGCCTTGCCGTAGGAGCGTCGGGGCAACAGGATGCTGACCTCGGTCTCGCCGTCGGCCAGCTCCGCGGCCAGCTCCAGCGAGGCCCGGGTGAGCCGCCGGTCCGGGCAGTCGATCACGTCGAGGGGCAGGCGCGACAGGCCGAGCTGCTGCCACCGTGAGATCAGGGCCTCGGCGCGGGGGTGGTCGATGTTGAAGTGGACCGCCCGGAGCTCGTCAGGGGTCAGGCTCCGGGCGTATTGGATGGCGCGGGCCGTGGCCAGGTCGATGCGGTCGATCAGGATGACCACCACGTTGCGCCGGAGGATCTGGGCCTCGCAGGCCTGGATGGCCGCGCCCTCCTCGAGGACGGCGTCCTCGGTCCGGTACTCCCGGTTCATCCGCACCAGGGCGAAGACGATGAGCGGCATGACCACGACGATGACCCAGCCCCCCTGGGTGAACTCGGCGATGGCGAACACCACGACGATCACGGCGCACACCACCGCGCAGATGGCGTTGACGACGACGCTCTTGCGCCAGTGCTCGTCCCGGTGGGTGAGGTGGTGCCTCACCATCCCGGACCCGGCCATGGTGAAGCCGGTGAACACCCCGATGGCGTACATCGGGATGAGGGCCGACACCTTGGCCTGGGTGGCCAGCAGTAGGGCGATGGAGGCCACCGACAGCAGGAGGATGCCGTTGGAGAACACCAAGCGGTGGCCCCGCACGGTGAGCATCCGGGGCAGGAAGGAGTCCTCGGCCACGAAGCTGACCAGGAAGGGGAACCCGGTGAAGCTGGTGTTGGCCGCCAGGATCAAGATGAGGGCCGTGGCCGCCTGCAGCGAGTAGAAGAGGACGTGGCCGAGCGTGCTGGTCCCGTAGACCAGGCTGCCGATCTCGGCCACCACCGTCGGGGTGCCCGACACGAAGGGGAGGGCGTGGGTCAGCCCGGCCAGCACCGAGACCCCGAGGAACATGACGCCGAGGATGGTGCTCATCAGTACCAGGGTGGTCCGGGCGTTGCGGGCCTGGGGCTCCCGGAAGATGCTCACGCCGTTGGAGATGGCCTCGGTGCCGGTCATGGCCGAGCTCCCGTTGGCGAAGGCCCGCAGCAGGTAGAACGCCGAGATGCCCAAGATGAGGCCGCCCGTGGCGTGACCGAGGGGCATGGTCCCGGCGTGCTCGGCGGCGTGGGGGAGCCCGACGGTGGCCTCGCGCACCAGTCCGGCCACGATGAGGACGGCCATGTTGGCGATGAAGAAGTACGTGGGGACGGCGAACACCCGGCCGGCCTCCCGGATGCCGCGGAGGTTCCCGTAGGCCAGGATGACCACGAAGGCGATCGACAGCGGCACGGCGTCGTGGGCCAGGGCCGGCACCGCCGAGATGATGGCGTCGGCACCGGCGGCGACCGAGACGGCCACGGTGATGGTGTAGCTGATGAGCAGCGCGGCACCGGCGATCTGGGCCACGTTGGGACCGAAGTTGTCGCGGCTGACCACGTAGGACCCGCCGGCCTTGGGGTAGGAGCGGACCACATCCCGGTAGCAGATGGTCACGACGGCCAGGACGCCGAGGATGGCGGCGGTCAGGGGGGTGACGAGCGAGAAGGCGGCGAGACCCCCGATGGGCACGAGGATCCGGAGCATCTCCTCGCTGGCGTAGGCCGACGAGGACATGACGTCCGACGACAGCACGGCCAACGCCGTCGGCTTGCCCAACCGCTGCCCGGCCAGCTGGTCGCTGACCAACGGCGGCCCGAGGAGTTTGCGCTTGACCCGGTAGCGGAAGTTCTCCGGAAGGTTGGCGGCCAGCGTGGTGTCGATCCGGACCGGCCGGCGGGTCAGCTCGTGCTCGGAGCGCGGCCCAGCCCCCGTCGTGGTGGAGTGGGGCTCCGGCATGACCACGGTCTATCCCCTCTCGGCGCCGAGGGCCAGCACGTGGCGACCGCCGCCGCCGGAGCCCAGGTGGTCGGACCCCGACCCGGACGGGCCGATGTCAGGGGACGAGCACGGCCTTGCCGCCGATGGACCGGTCGATGAGGCCGGCCATGACGGCGGCCGCCTCCCCCAGCGGATAGGGGGTCGGGTGCACCGGGTGGAGTCGGCCGTCGGCGATCATCGCCATCAGCTCCTCGACCAGGGAGCGTTGGCCGAAGGGGTCCTTGAAGGTCCACCCGCCCCAGTCCACGCCCACCACGGTCCGGTTGTTGAGGAGCACCTGGTTGAGCGGCACCGAGGCGATGGGCCCCGAGGCGAACCCGATGACGCAGAAGCGGCCGAGGTGCCGTGTGGCGCGCAAGGCGGCCTCGCTGTGCAGTCCGCCCACCGGGTCGACCACCACGTCGACCCCGCCTCCCGAGAGCTCCCGGGCCCGCAGCTTCAGGTCCTCGGTCTCGTAGTCGATGGTGGCCACCGCGCCCATGGCCATCGCCGCTTCCCGCTTGACCGGGCTGGATGCCGCGGCGATGACCCGACCCCCAAGGGTGGTGGCGAGATCGACGGCGGCCAACCCGATCCCGCCGCCGGCGCCGAGCACCAGCACCCACTCGCCCGGCACCAGCGTGGTGCGGCGGGTCAAGGTGAACAGCATCGTGCAGTAGCTCTGGAGGAGGGCGGCGGCCTGGGCGAAGTCGACGGTGTCGGGCAGGGGGATGAGCGACAGGGCCGGCAGCACCGCCTGCTCGGCGAAGCCCCCGAACCCGACGAAAGCCACGACCCGGTCACCGGGGTGCACCCCGGTGACACCCGGTCCGACCGCCGACACCACGCCGGCGATCTCGCTGCCCGGCACGAAGGGGGTCTCGGGCTTCAGCTGGTAGTTCCCCTGGCAGATGAGGCCGTCGACGAAGTTCACGCCGGCGGCCCGGACATCGACCACGACCTCACCGTCGCTGGGCGCCCGGAGCACCTGGTCCTCGGTGACCAGGGTGTCGAGGGGACCGAGTTGGTGACAGACGACGGTGCGCATCGCGGAGAAGCTACTGCGTCGTCGCCGAGGCGTCCGCCTCAGCTGGCCAGGTCCCGGAGGGCTCCGAGCACACCGGCGAACGCCGCACCGAAGGCCTCGATGTCGTCGTCGGTGGTCGACCAGCCGACCGAGAGACGGAGCGAGTGCTCGGCATCCACGCCCATCGCCGCCAGCACCGGCGACGGTTCGAGGGCCTCCGATGAGCACGACGATCCCGAGTGGGCGGCGATGCCGGCCTGATCCAGACCCAACAGCACCGGCTCGGCCTCGACCCCGTCGACGTCGAGACAGACGATGTGGGGAGCGCGATCCACCGGGTCCCCGAGGACCCGTACACCGTCGACCGCCACCGCCATGGCGGCCAGGCGCTCGGTGCGGGCCCGGGCCGCACCTGCCTCGGCCTCCAGGGTGCCCGGACCAGACAGTGCCTCCGCCGCGGCACCGAACCCCACGGCGCCGAGCAGGTTCTCGAGGCCTGCCCGGCGGGCACGCTCCTGATCGCCACCGACCAGGAGTGACTCGATGCGCAGGCCGCGCCGCACGATGAGCGCCCCCATCCCGGCTGGGCCGCCCAGCTTGTGGGCCGACACCGACACCAGGTCGGCCTGGAGGGACCCGAGGTCGACGGGCAGGTGGCCGGCTATGACCACGGCATCCACGTGGACGAGCACCCCTGTCTCGCGACAGCGCTCGACGATCGGGTGGACGGGCTGGAGTGTGCCGACCTCGTGGTTGGCCCACTGGCACTGCACCAGGGCCGGCGCCCGGCCGAACTCTCGGCGGGAGTGATCCAGCGCCTCGTCGAGGGCACCGGGACCGATCCGGCCCTCGCCGTCGACGGCGAGGGTGACCACCGGTGCGGACCGGGCGCTGGCGTCGCGGACTGCGGCGTGCTCGACGGCCGCACAGGCCACGGGTCCCGGGTCGGCCCGGGTGGCTCCCCACGTGGCGGCGTTGATGGCCTCGGTGCCCCCCGACGTCAGGACCACCTGGCGGGGTCGGACGCCGAACAGCCCGGCCACCTGGTCGCGGGCATCCTCCAGGGCGGCACGGACGATGCGGCCCTCGGTGTGGATCCGCCCGGGATCACCGGTCGGGGCCTGCTGGAGCCAGGTGGTCATGGCCTCTGCGGCCTGGGGCCGGAGCGGCGAGGTCGACGCGTGGTCGAGGTAGTGGCGGGCCAACGGCTCGGGGGTCAGACCACAGCGGCGCAGGCGTCGTCGCCACGGGCCCGTGACGACGACAGCACGACCGGGACCGTGCCGTCGACGCGCTCGCCGCACAGTCCGGCCAAGAGCCCTTTGACCATGCCGCGATCGACGGCGCACAACACCGGGTACTGAGAGGCGGCGTTCCCGAACGGGCAGTTGTCGGCCACCACCGCGGTGGTGGCACCCTGATCCTCGGCATGCGCGGCGAATCCGTGGGCGGTCAGGGTGTCGGCGATGGCGTGCATGGCCGTCCGCAGCGAGCGCTGGCCGTCCCCGGGGGACATCTGGCCGGCCAGGGTCCGGCCGTACTCCTCACCCACACGCTCGGCCATCCCCTCGGCGGCCTGGGGACCGAGCAGCTGGAGCGCCTCTTGCAACAACAACACCAGGAGGTCGTCGCGCCGGGTGAGCAGGTCGAGGGTGGGGTCGTTGCCGATGGCCCGGAACCGCTTGGACGGACGTCCAGCCCCAGTTCCCGCCACCCGTTCCATGGTCACCTCGACGTAGCCGCCGGTGGCCAGGCGCTCGAGATGGTGCCGGGCCACGTTGGGGTGGAGTGAGAACCGGGCGGCCACCTCCGAGGCAGTCGTCCCGGGGTTCGACCGCACGAAGAGGTAGATCTCCCGCCGGGTGGGATCGCCGAATGCCGCCGTCACCGCGGTCACCGCGGCGGAGAAGTGGTTGTCGGACTCGGTCGAGTCGACCGGCTCGTCCCGATCCTGGGGATCCTCCGGCGACCCGGGGAGCGCCACCAGGCCGTTCGCGTCCGTCTGCACGTCCCCTAGTGTACCGGTGACGGCGAAATTCCCCGAGGAGAAGCTGGATGTCCATCGACGAGTCCCAGGTGGCAGCGGCATTTGCCGCCGTCACCGATCCCGAATTGCGACGTCCGCTGGGGGAGTTGGGCATGGTCGGTCCCATCCACACCAAGCGGAAGCGGGTGGCGGTGGAGGTGGCCCTCCCGGTGGGCCACTACCCCCAGGTGGACGAGTTGGTGCGACGGGTCACGACCGCCCTGTCGGCCGTCGGCGGCGTCGACGAGGTGGCCGTCACCACCGGGGTCATGGACGAGGAGCCCCGCGCCCGGCTCCGGATGCTGCTGCGGGGTGAGCCGGTCGACGGCGGCACCCAGCACGCCCCCGACGACGGCCACGGCCATGCCCACGGTGGCCAGCTGGGCCATGAGGAGGGACGTCCCAACCGATTCATGCTGCCGCGCTCGAAGACCCGGATCCTCGGGATCTCCTCGGGCAAGGGCGGCGTGGGCAAGTCGTCGGTCACGGTGAACCTGGGGGTGGCGCTGGCCCGCATGGGCTACGACGTGGGCATCCTCGACGCCGACGTCTACGGATTCTCGGTACCGAAGATGCTGGGCATCGACACCGATCCGATGATCATCGGCGACCTGGTGGTCCCGCCCACGGCCAACGGTGTCCGCTGTCTGTCGATGGGGTACTTCGTGCCCGACGACACCCCGGTCATCTGGCGGGGCCCGATGTTGCACAAGGCGCTCGAGCAGTTCCTGGTGGACGCCTACTGGGGGGAGCCGGACTTCCTGCTGATCGACATGCCCCCTGGCACCGGGGACGTCACGCTGTCCCTCGGCCAGTACCTGACCAAGACCGAGGTCTATGTGGTGACCACACCGCAGGCCGCCGCCGAGCGGGTGGCTCAGCGCTCCGCCTATGCGGCCCGCAAGCTGAAGCTGGCCGTGCGGGGCGTCATCGAGAACATGAGCTGGTTCACCGGCGACGACGGGACTCGCTACGAGCTGTTCGGCGCCGGCGGAGGCCGCCAGTTGGCCGACGAGCTCGGCGTTCCCCTGCTCGCCCAGGTCCCCCTGGTGTCGGCCCTGCGTGAGGGCGGGGACACCGGGGTCCCCATCGTCGTGTCCGACCCCGGCAGCGAGTCGGCGCAGGTCTTCGGGGCGCTGGCCACGTCCATCGCCGACCTCGGCCCCGCCCGTGTCTACCGCCAGGAGCTCACGCTCCGCTAGGAGCGGGGGTCCGGGCCGGGGCCCTCGGTGCGGCAGACCTGACCGACGAACCGAAGCTGCTCAGCCCCACTCCGACCGGGTGGGTGGCATACCGCTCACCCCGTCCTCGGTGGGGACCACGCCGAGCACCTGGTGGATGGCCAGGCCACCGTCGTCGAAACCGTTCGCCGACGCCGCCATGTAGAGCCGCCAGATGTTGGCGCGGGGCAGGCCGACCAGGGCCACCGCCTCGTCCCAGTGGGCCTCGAGGTTGGCCACCCAGTGGTGGAGTGTCGCGGAGTAGTGCTCCCGCAGCGATTCCACGTCGCGCACCTCGAACCCGCTTCGCTGCATGGCCTGGGCCACCTCGGCCACGTCGACCAGCTCGCCGTCGGGGAACACGTAGCGGCTGACGAACGACCGTCGGCCGAGGGTGGAGCCACCCGGCGTGGAGATGGCGTGGTTGAGCAACCGGCCCGTCGGCACCAGCAAGTGGCGCAGGGTCTCGAAGTACTGGGCCATCTTGGACGTGCCGACGTGCTCGAACATCCCGATGGAGGAGATGGCGTCGAAGCGTTCACCGAAGAGGTCGCGGTAGTCCTGGAGGCGGATCTCGACCTGGCCGTCCAGCCCGGCCTCGGCCACGCGCCGCTTGGCCGCGTCGACCTGTTCCCGGCTGAGGGCCACGCCCACCACGCGGGCCCCGTGATGCTGGGCAGCGTGGATGGCCATCGACCCCCAGCCGCACCCGACGTCGAGCAGCCGGGCACCGGGATTCTGGTCGATGCCCAGCTTGCGGCAGATCAGCTCGTGCTTGGCGAACTGGGCCTCCTCGAGCGTCGATGCGGGCGTGACGAACCGGGCGCACGAATAGGTCATGCTCGGCCCGAGCACCAGCCGGTAGAAGTCGTTGCCGACGTCGTAGTGGTGGCTGATCACCGCGGCATCCCGGGCCGGCGAGTGGAGCCGGCCCGGTGGCCGGCACTCCTCGGGTGGCACCGGGAGCGGACGCCCGATCGCACCCAGGCGCCTGGCGGCCTTCAGCACGGTGGGCAGGGTCTGGAGGCCCATGCTCTGGAGGTCCCGGGGCGAGGCGTCATGGAGGACCCGAAGGAGGGCGAAGAGATCGCCGGTGACCGTGATGTCGCCGGCGACGAAGGCCCGGGCCACGCCGAGTTCGCCTGGGGACCAGAGAATCCGGCGCAGGGCGTCGGGGCTCCGGATCTCGAGGGTCCCGACCGCGTCGTCCGGTCCGACACCGCTGCCGTCCCAGAACTCGAACCGCACCGGCACCGACGTCCCCACCATGGCCGACAGCAGAGGCACCAGGGCCTCGGCGGCGCTCCCGTGAGGACCGGTCGCCGGTTGGTCGGCCGGCGGGACGGCCTGGAGGTGGGGAGGCCGACTCGTGCCTCCCGCCCTGGCTGGCTGTGTTGACGTCTCGGTGACCATTCAGTGACCTCCTCGCACGGTCGACTCACCCGGAAGGCCGCCCCAGCGGTGACGGTGGACCTCGTCCCGGTTTCTGCCCCGATCCTAGAAGCCGCGACCCGCCCGTTGCGTCGGGGCTGCGCCTTAGAGGTGGCGGGTCACCCCGATGCCGGTCGGGAGCTTGTCGGGATCCCACCCGAGGAGCGCCACTGCCTGGCTGAAGGCGAACCGGTCGGTCATGCCGGCCACGTAGGCCACCGCCTCCCGCACCGCGGCGGGCTCGCCACCGGTCAGGTCGGCGGAGCGCCGCCCACCGTCGGGGATGAGATTGGGACGGTCCCCGAAGTGGTCGACCAGGGCCTGGAGCACACTGACGACGGCCCGCCCCTGGCTCACCGAACTGGGGCGGAGGTAGATGTGCTCGTAGTTGCTGGCCCGGAAGGCCGCCAGGGCCTCGGCCTGTTCGTCGTCCATGCCGATCCGCCCGGTGGCCAGGATGGTGGACACCAGCGCGTCGATGAACGTGCCCAGCTGCTGGCTGCGCCTGTCCCCACACCGGTCCCGGACCAGGGCTGGCAGCGCGCTCGGGGTGACGATCCCGCTCTTCACGGCGTCCTCGAAGTCATGGCAGACGTAGGCGATGCGGTCGGCCCAGCTCACCACCTCTCCCTCGGGTGTCACGGGTGCTGGACGCGACCACGAGTGGTTGCGGATGCCGTCGAGCGTCTCGCGGCACAGGTTGAGCGGCGCCAGGGAGACGTCGGCCCCCCACAGCGCGTGGTCGAAGCCGCCGTCGAGGTAGGGGGAGAGGGCGTCCTCGCTGGCGTGGCCGCCCGGACCGTGGCCGCAGTCGTGCCCGAGGGCGATGGCCTCGGTGAGCGACACGTTCAGCGAGCAGGCCCGGGCCACCGAGGTGGCGACCTGGGCCACCTCCAGCGCATGGGTCAACCGGGTGCGCTGGTGGTCGTCGGGGAAGACGAATACCTGGGTCTTGCCGGCCAGCCGGCGGAAGGCGGTGGCATGGAGGATCCGGTCGCGGTCCCGCTCGAAACAGGTCCGCCAACGATCGGGCTCCTCGGGTCGGACCCGGTTGCCTCCTCCGACGGCCCGGGTGGCCCCGGGTGCGAGCCGCTCACCTTCGTCCTGCTCCCGCGCCGGCCGGTCGTAGGCCTCGGTCGGGCCCGGTCCGGCCGCCCGGGCGTGGCTGTCGGCGTGGGCGAACGTGACACCTGGGCCCCCGTGGCCGGCCATGGTCGATGCCCACCGCCGGTTCCGCTCGTTCTCCACCCCGAACGGACCCCTAGGGGCACCCAGTGGGTCTTCTGGCATAGCCCCAGTGTGCCCGACCGGTGTGACCGCGGGACGCCGGGACCCTGTGACCTTGTATCGTCGGTCCTGCCGGCAGACCTGCCGGCCCCCGTCGGAGAGGAGCGTGCCAGGTGGACGTACGTATCGGAATCGTGCAATCGATGAAGGAGCTCGACATCGAGTTGCCCGACGATGCGGACCGCGAGAAAGTCCTGGCCGACATCGAGTCCGCGCTCGGCGCGGAGGGCACCATCCTCTGGCTGACCGACCGTAAGGGACGGCAGGTGGGCGTGCCGGTGGCCAAGGTCGCCTACGTCGAGGTCGACCCACCCGTGTCCGACCGTCGGGTCGGGTTCGGAATCTCCTGAGTCGGCGACGGCCGCTGGCCTGGTCCGGCGACCCCCGATGAACGAGCGACGGGGCCGATGACCGAACTGCTCGACCACAAGCTGGTCTTCGTCACCGGGAAGGGCGGCGTGGGCAAGACCACGGTGGCCTCGGCCCTGGCCCTGCTGGCCTCGTTGCGGGGCAAGCGGGTGCTCATCTGCGAGGTCGACGCCAAGGGCGACGTGTCCGGCTTCTATGAGGCCCCGCCGACCACATTCAACGAGAAAGAGATCCTCCCCGGACTCTTCGCCATGACCATGGACACCGAGGCCTCGCTGCGCGAGTACCTCAAGCTCCAGCTGCGGATCCCGGTCGTGGGCAGGATCGGGCCCCTGGCCAAGGCCTTCGACTTCGTGGCCACGGCAGCGCCGGGTGTGCGGGAGATCCTCACCGTGGGCAAGCTCTGCTACGAGGTCCGGGAGCGCAACTACGACCTGGTGGTGGTGGATGCTCCGGCCTCGGGCCACATCGTCGGCCAGCTGGCCGCCCCCCAGGCCATCAACAACCTGGTCAAGGTGGGACTGATCCGCTCGCAGACCGACTGGATGCTGGAGATCCTGTCCGACCGGCGCGCCACCGGCCTGGTGGCGGTGTGCACACCCGAGGAGATGCCGGTCAACGAGACCATCGAGCTGGCCGGGCGCATCACCACCGAGACGACGGTGCAGCTCGCCGCGGTGGTCGTGAACCGGGTGCTGCCCGAGCTGTTCGGGCGCCAGGAGGAAGAGGTCTTCGACGCCCTCGGCGCGCCGGGCCCGGCCGAACAGCTGGACACGCTGCTCGGCGGAGACGCCGGCCCGGTGCTCGATGCCGCCCGGCTGGCTGTGACCATGCGACGCACCCGTTCCACCCACCTGGTGCGGCTGCGCCAGGGGATCGACGACTCGGTGCCCATGCTGTATCTCCCGTACCTCTTCACCCGGTCCCACGGCCTGCGCACGACCCGCCAGGTGGCGGCGTCACTCGGTGAGGAGCTGGGCTACTGATGGCTCGGCGCACCCCGGCGGCGTCGTCCAGCGGCTCGATGGACGGGCTGTTGGCCACCAAGGAGATCGCCATCGCCTGTGGGCCTGGTGGCGTGGGCAAGACCACCACCGCCGCGGCGGCAGCGGTCATGGCCGCCGTCCGCCATGGCAGCAAGGTGCTGGTGCTGACCATCGACCCGGCCAAGCGGCTGGCCAACGCCCTCGGGCTCGACGGGATCGGCAATGCCGAGCACCGGGTGCCCGACGAGGCGTTCCGTGCCGCCGGCCTCAAGCCCCGCGGGCAGCTGTGGGCGGCCATGTTGGACACGAAGGAGTCATGGGACGCCTTGATCCGCCGTCACGCCCCCGATCGCCAGACCCGCGAGGAGATCCTGGCCAATCCGCTCTACCAGAACATCTCGGGCCGGTTCGTCCAGAGCCACGACTACATCGCCATGGAGCGGCTCTACGAGATCCACTCGGAGAGCGACTACGACCTCATCGTGGTGGACACGCCTCCCACCCGCAACGCCCTCGATTTCCTCGACGCCCCCCAGCGCATGGCCGACTTCTTCTCGTCGAGGCTGCTGCGGTGGCTGATCGTTCCCTACCGGTCCCGCCTGGTGAACGTGGCCACCAAGCCCTTCTACACCATCGCCGACCGGATCCTCGGCACGGAGTTCCTGGGCGACATCTCCGAGTTCTTCATCCTGTTCCAGTCCATGTACGACGGGTTCGTCGAACGGTCCGAGTCGGTTGGCCGCCTCCTGTCGGACCGGCGGACCACCTTCATCGTGGTGTCGACACTCGAGGCCGTCCCCCTGCGGGAGGCCGAGTTCTTCGCCGAGCAGCTCACCGCCCGCCACCTCCACCTCGGCGCCATCGTGTTGAACAAGGTGCTCCCACCGTATCTGCGCGGGTCTGAGGGTGCGGCACTGGCCGAGTCGATGAAGGACCGGGCCGACGACCTGGCCACGGCGCTGGCTCCCACGCTGGCGGCGGTCGACCCGTCGCTCAGCGACACCGACCAGATCGCCCGGGTCCTGAACGAGGTGGCCGACAGCTACCTCAACTTCCAGGTGGTGGCCCTACGGGAGATGGAGGAGCAGGCCCTCTTGTCGGTGGTGCCCGACGTGCTCGCCACTGTCCCGTTCTTCGACACCGACCTCTACGATCTGGCCGGCCTGTTCCGGCTGGGCGAGCAGATCTGGGAGTAGGGCTGCACCATTGGTCCGCCGGCCACCGGCGCGGCGGACGCCGGAAGCGTCCGGGCCGACCCCGGTCCCGGGCTGCCTTACGATGCGTGGCGTGACCGACATCGTTGCCCCCGAGTTGGACGACTACGCCGCCGAGCATTCCACGGCACCCCCGGCCTACCTCGAAGCGCTGGCCGCCGACCTGCGAGTCACCTTGGAGGCACCCGGGATGATGGTGGGCCGGCTCGAGGGCCGCTACCTCGAGCTCCTCACCTTCGCCCTCGACGCTCGCGCGGTGCTCGAGATCGGGACCTTCGGGGGGTACTCGGCACTGTCGATGGCACCCGGCCTGGTCGCCGGGGGCCGAATCACGACGTGTGAGCTCTCGCCGGTACACGCCGAGTTCGCCCGCCGCCACATCGCCGCCAGTCCCTACGCTGATGCCATCGAGGTGGTCGTGGGCCCGGCCATCGAGACCATCGCCGGGCTCGAGGGACCGTTCGACTTCGTGTTCATCGACGCCGACAAGGCCTCCTACCTCGAGTACTTCGAGGCGGTCCTGCCCAAGCTGGCGCCCCGGGGACTCATCGCTGCCGACAACACCCTGTGGAGCGGCCAGGTCCTCGACCCCTCGGACACCTCCGAGGACACCGTGGCCCTGCGCCGGTTCAACAATGCGTTGGCCGCCGATCCCCGGGTAGTGGTGGTTCAGACGACCGTCCGCGACGGGGTCACCCTCATCCGGCACGCCGGATAGGCCGCCCGACGATGCTCGACTACCACCTCCACCTGTGGCCCCACTCCCAGAGCGACGCCCGCACCACCGTCGAGCAGGTGGCGGCGTACTGCGAGCGCGCCGTCAGCGCCGGTGTCACCGAGATCGCCGTCACCGAGCACCTCTTCCGGTTCACTCAGGCCCGGGACCGCCTGGGCGGGTTCTGGGACGACTTGCCCGGTGAGGCCCTCCGTCCGGGCATGGCCGCCTACTGGGACCACCACGCCCGGGTGGATCTGGATGACTACGTCGAGGTGGTCCAGGCGGTCAAGGCCGAGGGCCTGCCCGTCGTGCTCGGCCTGGAGGTCGACTTCTACCAGGACCGGATGGACGAGGTGGCCGAGCTGCTCGACGGCTATCCCTTCGACGTCCTGCTCGGCTCGGTCCACTGGCTGGGGACCTGGCGGTTCGACGTGCTCGACGACCCCTTGGTCCTGGCCGAATGGGACGTGCGGGCCATCGATGCGGTGTGGGACGAGTACACCCGGGCCATGGAGGAGCTGGGCCAGTCCGGGGTGTGCGACGTCTTCGCCCATCCCGACCTGGTGAAGATCGCCGGCCGGGTCCCGGCCGTTCCCGACGAGTTCTACGACCGGATCACCGAGGCCGCGGTGCAATCGGGCATGGCCGCCGAGGTGTCCTCGGCCGGCTGGCGCAAACCGGTGGGCGAGGAGTACCCCGCCCCGCCCCTCCTCCAGCGGTTCGTCCGGGCCGGCGTGCCGCTGACCACGGCCTCGGATGCCCACACCCTGCCGGACGTGGCCGATCGGGCCGGCGACCTCCGCTCCTTGCTCCTCGGGGCGGGGGTCACCCACCTGCAGGGCTTCCACGACCGGCAGTCCCACCAGGTGCCGGTGGACGGGTCCGGGGTGGACTGACCGTGGCCACTCCCGCTGAACTGGCCTTCGAACGGACCAACCTCGACGAGGCCCAGCTGGCCCACCTCCAGCGGCTGCTCGGCACCTGGGGCATCCTCGCCGACCTGTCCTTCTCCGACCTGGTGCTGTTGGCACCCATGGCGACCGACGCCCGTGAGCACCACGGCTACGGCCTGGAGCTGGTGATCCTGGGCCAGATGCGGCCGTCCAACAGCGCCACGGTGGTCCAGCACGACCTGGTGGGCCAACCCGCCGGGGCCGGTGACTGGCCCCTGGCCGTCTCCACCATCGAGACCGGCGAGGTCACCCGGGGCGAGGTCCTGCTCGAACCGGGCGAGGAGCCGGTCCGCCTCCACTGCATCCCGGTGCGCTGCGAGGGGACCACCGTGGCGGTGCTGGCCCGCTTGTCGGCCGGCGCCGGCCGGCGCCCTGGGCACCTCGAGCGCACCTACCGCGACCTGTTCGACCGGTTCGCCGTCATGCTCGCCGAGTCCACCTTCCCGTTCCCGAGCGAGGAGGTGGCCACTGAGGAGGCGCCCCGCGTCGGCGACGGTGTCGTCCTGGTGGACGAGGAGGGCCGGGTCCGCTACGCCTCCCCCAACGCCACCAACGCCCTCCACCGGATGGGCATGTACTCCCAGATCGAGGGCCGTCGTCTCACCGACCTGGGCATCGAGGAGTCGGCCATCGAGTGGGCGCTGGCCTCGGCCCTGCCCGTGGTGGAAGAGGTCGAGCGCCGTCCTGACGTGACCGTGCTGCTGCACTGCATCCCACTGCTGGCCCAAGACGACGTCACCGGCTGCCTGGTGCTGTTGCGCGACGTGACCGACGTGCGCCGCCTCGACCGGCTGCTCCTGTCCAAGGACGCCGCCATCCGCGAGGTGCACCACCGGGTCAAGAACAACCTCCAGACCATCTCGGCCCTCCTCCGCCTTCAGGCCCGGCGGCTGCCACCCGGCGGCGGTCGGGTGGCGCTCTTCGAGGCTGAGCGCAGGGTGCGGTCCATCGCCATCGTGCACGAGATCCTCTCCCGTGACCCCGGGGACCAGGTCCCCTTCGACGAGATCGTCACCTCGCTGATCCGCATGGCCGAGGACTCGGTGGTGCTGTCCCGACCGCTGACCTTCGACGTCGTGGGCGTGCTGGGTGAGGTGCCGGCTGACGTGGCCACTCCCTTGGCCGTCGTGCTGGCCGAGCTGCTCCAGAACGCAGTGGAGCACGCCTTCCCCGATGTCAGCGAGGACGAGGTCGGGACCCCGGTCGCCGTCCAGCCGGTCGGGCACATCCAGGTGCACCTGGTCAACGACCTGGTGGGCCTGACCCTCGAGGTGATCGACGACGGCTCCGGCTTGCCCGAGGGGTTCGACATCGACGAGACCCAGAGCCTCGGGTTGTCCATCGTGCGGGACCTGGTCCGCAGTCAGTTGGACGGGATCATCACCATGCGCAATCGGAGCGAACTCGAACCCGGCGCGCCGGGCACGGTGGTGGCGATCGAACTACCAGTGCAAGAGGCGCAAAAAGTCGGGCTCTGACTGGCCTTGTGGGGGTCCCGGCGCGACGACCGGGTGCAGGGGAGGGGTCGGGGTCAGGAGGCCCGGCGGCGGGCTGCCAGCCACGCCTTGCGCAGCTTGCGCCGCTCCTCTTCAGAGGTGCCACCCCACACGCCGGACTCCTGGTTGGTGGCCAGCGCGAAGTCGAGACACGGCTCTTGGGCGTCACAGCCTCGGCAGACCCGTTTGGCCGCCTCGATCTGATCGATGGCTGGTCCGGTCGTGCCAATGGGGAAGAACAGATCGGGTTCGGTGCTGCGGCAGGCCGCCACGAGCCTCCAGTCACCGTCGTCCCATTCGACCGTACGGTTCCACATCAGAGCCACGCTGAATCCTCCGCTCTCGTCTTCGTCATCACGGAATTCCCGTTTGTGATCATTTTCACATGGCTCGGCGCCAAAGTGTCACCGGCCGTTCAGGGTTCGTTCACTAGAGTAATCACCGACCTTTGAGGTTGCAAGCAGTTTTGGCGCTTCTGTCACCGTGCGTGACGTGAATTCCGGCCTGCGGCCGGCGCGGCCGAGGACGAGGGTGAGGGGAGTCCGGACCAGTGCCGACCATGGCCGTCCAGGCCCATCGTGGTAGCCCTGAACCGGCCGCCGGCATCGTCGAGAACACCCTGGCGGCCTTCGAACGGGCCCGGCGGTTGGGGGCCGACGGCATCGAGCTCGACGTCCGTCGCACGGCAGATGGTGCGCTGGTCGTCCATCACGATCCGGTGGTTGCGGGGCTGGGGCCGATCGGTGAGCTGGCCGCCACTCGGCTCCCGAGCGGGGTGCCGCTGCTCGGGGAGGTGTTGGACGCCTGCTCGGGGATGACCGTCAACATCGAGATCAAGAACCTCCCCGGCGAGCCCGGCTACGACCCCGGCGAGCGGGTGGCCGCCGGTGTGGCCGGCCTCGTCGCCAGCGCCGGCCTGGTGTCGGCGGTGGTGGTGTCGTCCTTCTGGCCCGAGAGCCTTGCCGCCGTTCGCCGGGCCCGGCCCGAGATCGCCACCGGGCTGCTGGTGGCCGAGTGGTTCGAGCCCGCCGACTGCGTTGCTGCCGCCCTCCACTGGTCGTGTTCGGCCGTCCACCCCCACGCCTCCCTGGTGAGCGCGGACCTGGTGGACGAGGCCCACCGGGCCGGACTGGCCGTCGCGGCCTGGACGGTGAACGAACGCAGGGAGATCGCCGCCCTCGCCGCCCTCGGCGTGGACACGGTGATCACCGACGACGTCCCCCTGGCCCGCTCGGCGCTCGCAGACGACTGATCCACCCCACCCCGGGGCCCACAGCCCTCCTGATGGGGCGGTGAGACACCGGATCGGCGACCGTCGCCGCGGCCCGAAGGGGTGCGATGCGACCAGCCCACTCTGACCTGGGATCACGGCCCGATTGGTCGGGAGGGCATTTTTCGTCAACAATGCGGCCCATGAACGTCGTTGTCTGTGTCAAGCAGATCCCCGACCCGGCCGCCCCACCGGCGCTGGATCCGGGGACGAAGAACCTTGTCCGAGCGGGAAAACTCATTCTCGATGATTCCGACGCCTACGGCGTCGAGATGGCCCTGCAGCTGGCCGACGCCGCCGGCGGGGGTGAGGTGACGCTGGTGTCCATGGCCCCCAACGGGGAGACCTCCGGCCTGCGGACCGCACTGGCCATGGGTGCGGCCAAGGCCATCTTGATCAGCGACGACTCGCTGGCCGGCACCGACGCGCTGGGCACCGCCAAAGTCCTGGCCGCCGCCATCAAGCGGGCCGAGCCCGATCTCATCCTGGCGGCCACCGAGTCGAGCGACGGCTACACGGGGACGACGCCGGTCCAGGTGGCCGAGCTGCTCGGCCTCCCGTCGGTCACCTTCGCCAAGAAGGTCGAGGTGACCGGGAACTCGGTCAAGGTCGAGCGTCAGACCGAGGCCGGCTACGACGAGGTCGAGAGCCCGCTTCCCGCCGTGGTGACGGTGACCGCAGGCGTGGTGGAGCCCCGCTACCCGTCGTTCAAGGGCATCATGGCGGCCAAGTCCAAGCCCGTCGAGACCCTGACCGTGGCCGATCTCGGGATCGATGCCGGCCAGGTCGGCGCAGCCGGCGCCCGCCAGGAGATCACCGAGGTGGCCGAGGCCGAGGCCCGCTCCGCTGGCGAGATCATCACCGACGAGGGCGAGGGCTACACCCGAGTCATCGAATTCCTTGAGCAACTGAAGGTCCTGTAGGGACCGGTAGGAGAGTACGCACACATGTCTGTCGACAAGATCTGGGTCCTCGCCGAAGTGGCGGACGGAGCCCCCATCACCACCTCGCTCGAACTGATCACACAGGCCCGCTCACTGGGCACCACGGTCGAGGCCGTCGCCTGGGGGGACGCCACCGAGTCGGTGGCCGCCACGCTGGGCGAGTACGGCGTCACCACCGTGTTCGACGTCGGTGACCTAGCCGGCGCCCTGCCCGGCGCGCCGGTGGCCGCCGCCATCGCCGCCGCCGTCCAGGCCGGCACCGGCCCCGATGCGGTCCTGTTCCCCGCCACCTACGACGGCCGCGACATCGCCGGTCGGCTGTCGGTGAAACTCGACCGCCCGGTCCTCACCAACGTGGTCGACCTGGTCTCGGCGGACGGCGGGCTGGTGTCCAAGCACGCCATCTTCGGTGGCAGCGAAATCCTCTCGGCGCGGTTCACCGCCGAGGGCCCCCAGTTGTTCGTGGTGCGGGCCAAGTCCTTCGCGGCCGAGCCGTCGGGTGGTGCGCCGGCCGCGGTCGTGGCCTCACCGGCCCCCGACACGGGTGCCACCAATGCGGCGCGGATCGTGGCTCGCCACGTGGAGGAGCGCACCGGTCCGAAGCTCGACGAGGCCGCCGTGGTGGTCTCGGGCGGCCGGGGCCTCGGGGACAAGGACAACTACGCCCTCATCGAGGAGCTGGCCTCCCTGCTCCACGGGGCACCGGGCGCCAGCCGGGCCATCGTGGACGCCGGCTGGGTGCCCTACTCCCACCAGGTCGGCCAGACGGGCAAGACCGTCAAGCCCACGGTGTATGTGGCCTGCGGGATCTCGGGTGCCACCCAGCACCTGGTCGGGATGAAGAACTCGAAGAACATCGTGGCCATCAACAAGGACCAGGACGCCCCGATCTTCTCGGTGGCCGACCTCGGCATCGTGGGCGACGTGCACAAGGTGCTGCCCCAGTTGATCGAGGCGCTCAAAGCCCGCAGCTGACCCCCGCCCGGGCCCTGCTGCCCGGCTGAGACCACCATGGTGGCGGGGCACCCGTCACGTCCCGGCGAGGCGCGCCGCGCCGTGGCGGGAATCAAAGGAAAGTGCCGGTCGGACAGGTAGTGTCCGGAACACGCATCCGTGCGGCGTTCCTATCCACGCCAATGTCTTCGAGACGGTTCCATGCCCTGTCCGAACCCCAATTCCGTCACCGCAGGAGTCCGTCGTCATCGAGGGGCTCGGTGTGGGGGCAGTGCCGGCTCACGGAGCCGGAGCGGTCGCGGCCCCATCGGGTCTGATCGCCCGACACCGACACCGACACCGACACCGAGACACCGGCTCGAACGGGGCCACCCGTGCCTCGGCCGGTAGAGGGGACCAGCCCGTACCTTCCGGGCCTGGACGGCATCCGCGCCATCGCGGTCCTGGCCGTGCTGGTGTACCACCTGGGCTTCGGATGGGCGTCAGGCGGTCTCCTCGGGGTGCAGGTCTTCTTCGTCCTGTCCGGCTACCTGATCACCGACCTGTTGGTGGCCGAGTACCGACGTCACCGGACCATCAAGCTCGGTCAGTTCTGGCTCCGACGGGCCCGACGGCTCCTGCCCGCCCTGTTCGTGGTGCTGTTCGTGACTGTGGGGTGGGCCACGCTGTTCGACCGGAGCCAGTTGGCCTCGCTGCGGAGCGACCTGCCGTCGTCGATCTTCTACTTCTCCAACTGGTGGTTCATCTTCCACCACATCTCCTACTTCGCCCGGTTCGGCCCCCCCTCTCCGCTCGGGCACCTGTGGTCCCTCTCCATCGAGGAGCAGTTCTATCTGGTCTGGCCGCTGCTGGTCTTCGCCGGCATGCGGTGGCTGGTCCACAAGCGGACGCTCATCTTCGTGACCCTCACCCTGGCCGCCGCCTCGGCGGTCGAGATGGGACTGCTGTACGCCGGCTCGCCCAACGGTGACCCCACCCGCGTCTACGACGGCACCGACACCCGGGCCTTCGCCCTCCTGATCGGGGCCACGCTGGCCTTCGGCCTCCCGCGCAACCGCACCTTTGGGACCATCACCCCGGGCGCCACCCGGGTGCTCAACGCCGTGGGTGGTGCCGGACTCCTGGGGATCTTCGTGCTGTTCTGGCACACCAGCGAGTACTCCCCGTTCCTCTACCAGGGCGGCATGGTCCTGCTGGCCCTGCTCACCGCCGTGGTCATCGGGGTAACCGTCCACCCCGGCTCCCAGCTCCGCTGGGTGCTCGGTTGGGAGCCGCTGCGGTGGGTGGGTGAGCGCTCCTATGCCATCTACCTATGGCACTACCCGGTGATCGTGCTGACCACGCCGGTCGGGGCCCCGCCGAGCATCGTGCGGGCCTCGCTCCAGATCGCCGCCACCATCGGGCTGGCCGCACTGTCGTGGCGCTTCGTCGAGGACCCCATCCGCCACGGGGCGCTGGCCCGACTGTGGGGGCGGCTGCGCCAGCGCCAGTGGGCCTTGCCCCGGCTCCGCCCGATCGGCTGGGCCGTGGTCGGGGTGGCCTCGGTCAACGCCGTGGTCTGCGCCCTGGGCCTCTTCGGGGTGGTCGACGCTTCGGCGGCGGATCCGGGGAGCCAGGTGACCGCCATCCTGCCGGGCCGGGTCCACCATTCCTCGACCACGACCACCGTGGTGCTGCCGCCGGGCAGCACCACCACGACCACCGCACCGCCGGCCGGGCAGGGCGTCACCGCCATCGGCGACTCCATCATGGTGGACGCCGCCCCGTACCTGCAGAGCATGCTGCCCGGGATCAGCATCGACGCCCAGGTCGGCCAGCAGCTCTACCAGGTCCAGAACGCCGTCGCCCAGCTCAAGGCCGAGGGAGCGGTGGGCAACCGCCTGATCCTCGAGCTCGGCACCAACGGCCCCTACTCGGTGGCCCAGCTCGAGGACCTGCTCAACTCGCTGGGGCCGTCCGAACGCATCGTGCTGGTCAACACCCACGTGCCCAAGCCGTGGCAGCAGCAGGTCAACGACACCATCGCCACGGTGGCCAAGAACCGCCCCAACGCCGTGGTCGTCGACTGGAACACCGCCAGTGCCAACTGCAGCCAGTGCCTGTATCCCGACGGGGTCCATCTCGACCCCTACGGGGCCAAGTACTACGCCACCCTCATCACCCAGGCGCTCCAGGCCCCGCCGCCGACGCCACCCACCACGACCACCACGACGCAGCGGCACCGGTCCGCCGGTCGGCGGTCGTGACCGCCACCCACACCCCCTGACGCAGCGGACCGCTCAGACCAGGGGCCACGGGTAGGGCTGCCGGTCACCGGTCGGCTCGGGGAACAGGGCGGTGTCCTCCAGGCGGTGGATCCGGTCGATCAGGGCCGCCCGCTCGGGCCCCGGCAGCAACCGGGCCACCTCGTCAGGCAGGTCAGCGGCCAGGCCGGCGAGGTCGGCGAGCAGGTCGGGCGGCACCTCCTCGTCGGCGAAGTCCCAGATCACCGTGCGGAGCTTGTGCTGGTGGTGGAAGCACAGGCCGTGGTCGATGCCCCACAGCCGGCCGTCGGTGCCCACCAGCACGTGGCCGCTCTTCCGGTCGGCGTTGTTGACCACCACGTCGAAGGCGCACATGGTGCGGAAGAACGGCTCGTGGCCCCCGGCCTCGAGCAGGGTGAAGTAGTGCTCCTCGTAGTCGGCCTCGACGAACAGCTGGAGTGATCCCGGGCCGAAGGGTCCGTCGTCACGCTCGACGGTGGGCGGGACCAGCCCCCAGCCCAAGGCCTCCGAGACGGCGAAGGCGGCCACCTCCCGGCGGTAGAGGCCGTCGGGGAAGTCCCACAGGGACTGCTCGCCGCTGGCCGGTTTGTAGACGGCATAGAGCGGCTCGTAGCCCTCGGGCCTATCGGCCCCCGCCGGCTGGTCCAGCGACACCAGGAAGGTCAGGTTGGAGCTCCAGGGCAGCCGCCCGACCACGGTGAGGTCGCGTGGACGCGAGCTGTTCGTGTGCCGTGGCCAACCCCGGTCCGCACTCGGGGCGCCAGCCGATCACACGGCCGGCGGACGGTGGCCGTTGGTCCGGGGGCACTCGTGTCCAGACGGATCGAGGGGGGAGCCGCACAGCGGGCAGGGTGGGCGGCCCGACTCGACCAGCGAGGTGGCCTGGATGGCGAAGGCGGCCGCCTGCTCCCGGGAGACCGAGAGCCGGGCGATGGCCCCGGTCTCGTCCTCGGGGACCAGCTCCTCGATCACCAGGATGACCCGGTCGTCGACCTCGTCGTAGGACACGCCGATGGTGCCGACCGCCCAGGCGGGGTCGGTCGGCTCCTCGAGCTCGAGGTCCTCGGGGAGGTGTCCGGGGCGCTCCTGGTCCTTCACGATGCGGGCCAGGTAGTCCGCCACCACGGCCACCTGCTGCTTCTCCATCTTGAGGGTCAACAAGACGGGTCCCTGCCGGCACTGCAGCAGGAAGAGCCGCTCGCCGACTGGCCCGACGGTGCCCACGGTGAACCGGTCCGGTGTGGACAGGTCGTAGCCCTCGCTCATCGGCTGGTGCCCCGCGCCGACGTGCTCATGCGATGGCCAGCTCGCCGAGGGCACCGGTGGAGTTGACTGCCAGGACGTGGGGGCCGGCTCCGGTGTAGGCCAGCGCCGACACCGAGCACGGAGAGATGGTCAGCCGCTGGAACAAGTCGAGGTGGGTGCCGGCCGCCGCCGCCACGGCCGCCTTGATGGGGTCGGCGTGGGACACCGCCACCACAGTCTCCCCGGGGTGGCGCTGGCACAGCTGGGCGACGGCCGAGGTGATCCGGGCCTGCATCTCCAGGAACGACTCACCGCCCGGGAACCGGAACGTGCTCGGGCACCGCTGCACCTGGCTCCATTCGGGCAGCTTGGCCAGGTCCTTCAGCTCGGCACCGGTCCACTCGCCGAAGTCGCACTCGAGCAGCCCGCGGTCGCTCCGGACCCGGACACCCAGGGCCTTGGCGATGGGCCGGGCCGTCTCGGTGGTCCGCTCGAGCGGGGAGGCGTAGACGGCCACCGGCCGGGCCGACCCGGAGGTGGCGATGGCGGCGATGCGCTCGGCCACCGCAGACGCCTGGGCCTGGCCCTCGTCGGCGAGGTGGAGGCCACGGGCCCGTCCCGGCAGGATCCGGCCCGTCGTCGGGGTCGTGCCGTGCCGCACCAGGAGGACCACGGTGGGCCGGTCGTGTGTCTTCCGTCGGGTGGCCACGCCCGTTCACCGTACTCTGTCCCGGACCGGGCCCAATCGTGGGTCGCACCCCCCCGACCCCCCTCACGAACCGGTGGTGGCGAGCTCCCGGTCCAGGGGTTCCACCCCGTCACAGCCGTCGAGCGGATCCAGGTCGTCGGGGAGGGCGGGGTCGTTCGAGTGGTCCTCGTCGGCGAGCTTGGACGGCCACCAGTTCCACCGTCCGAGCAGGACCACCACCGAGGGCACCAGCAGGGTCCGGACGAGGAACGTGTCGAGGAGGATGCCGGCGGCCAGGCCCAGGCCGATCTCTTGGACCTGGGCGTTGCCGGTGGCCGTCAGCACCCCGAACGTCCCGGCCAGGATGAGCCCCGCCGATGTCACCGTGGTGCCGGTGGCCTCGACGGCGCGTTTGACCGCGGCCCGAATCGGGGCGTGGTGGGCCTCCTCCCTGATCCGGGTCATCACCAGGATGTTGTAGTCCTGGCCCAGCGCCATGATGAAGATGAACATGAAGAAGGGGAGGACGAAGTTGATCCCGTCCTGGCCCCCGAGGAGCTCGAAGACCAGCACGGCCAGTCCCAGCGAGGCGATGTAGGAGAGGCCGACGCTGACCACCAGGTAGAGGGGGGCGATCAGGCTCCGCAGCACGATGGCCAATAAGAGCGCCAGCACCAGCATGACGATGGGGATGATCCGGAACAGGTCGTTCTCGGAGATGGAGCCGACATCGGCGGCCAGGGCGGCGTCGCCGGTGACCCCGCTGGTGGTGGCGCCGATGGTTTTGGCCACCTGGGTGACCGAGGTGCGGATGGCCGGGATGGCGGAGGCAGCGCTGGTGCTGTCCGGCGAGCCGGCCACGAGCGACGTCTGGAACAAGATGGTCCGGCCGTCGGCGCTGATGAACTGGGCCGAGTTCTGGTAGTCGCGGTAGGCGGCCGACGACACCGAGGCGGCGTCGGCGGGCACGGCGGGGAGGTCGGCCGCCGGCCCGAGGTGGGCCAGCTGATCGTGGGCCTGGGCCAGATCGGCGGCGGTGATGGTGACCCCGTTGGGGTCGAGTGCCCCGGTCACCGAGGAGAACTGCCCGGACCGCACGAGGCCCTGCTGGGCCGTGGCCAGCAACTCGGGGTGGTCCCACACCGAGGAGGGCAGGCGGAACACCACGCCGGTGGGATTGGACTCGGCCGAGGGGTAGTCGGCGGCCAGGATGGCCTGGCCCCGACCCGAGTCCGACGTGGCTGCCGGCGGGGGATCGTTGAACCCCGAGGGCGCGTAGGCCAGCATCGAGACGGCCAATCCCCCGAAGATCACCAGGCCGATGACGAGGGTGAGCACGGGGCGGCCGACGACCTTGCCGGCAATACGCCCCCAGGTGCCGCCCTGGTGGGTGCCCACCCGGGGGATCCGGGGCCAGAACACGCTCCGGCCGAGCACGGCGAGCAGCGCGGGCAGCAGCGTGAGGTTGGCCAACAGGGCCACGCCGATCCCGATGGCGAGGGCCGGCCCGAGACCCTGGTAGAGGCCGAAGGTCGCCACCACCACGGTTGCCAGGGCCCCGATGACGGTCAACCCGGAGAACGTGATGGACTCGCCCACCTTGCACAGCGAAAAAGAAACCGCCTCGTCGACATCCTTGCCCCGCCGGAGCTCTTCTCGGACCCGGAAGATCAAGAAGAGTCCGTAGTCGGTCCCCGCCCCGAGCAGCACCACCACCAACAGGATCGGCGTGAGGTCGGAGACCTGGACACCGATCCGGCTGGACTCGGCGATGACCGGCCCAGCGGCGATCAGGGCCACCGCCGAGGGCAAGAGGGCCACCAACGGGGCGAGCAGGGCGCGGAACGTGAGGAACAGCAGCGCCATGATGAACAGCACCGAGAGCACCTCGGTCAGGGTCTGGGTCTTGCCGTTCTGGTTCTGCTGGTCGACCGATTGGGCCAGTGAGCCGGTCAGGTGCAAGGAGAGGCCGGGCGGGGCCCCGGTGGCCTCGAGGGTGGACCGCAGGCCGGCCACCACGGCGGCCCGTTCCCGCGGGGAGGCGTTCTGGGGCACCCGGGCCTCGATCATGGCGGTCCGGGCCCGACCGTTGGCCGAGGCCCCGCCGTCGACCACGGCGCTGACCTTGGGCAGCGAGCGCATGGCCTGCTCGACCCGGTCGATGACCAGATTGTCGGTGGAGGTGAGCGACCCCCCGGTGACCGCCGCCACCAGGGTGGCGTTCGAGGTGGCGGAGGGATGGAACGGCGCGGCCAGGGTGTCGGCCTGGACACTGGCGGAGGTTGCGGGCAGGAACTGGGAGTTCGAATTCTTCTCGACGCTCGACAGCGACGGGAGCGCCATGGTGAGCACGACGGTCGCCACCAGCCACGCGGCGATGATCAGCCAGCGGAAGCGTACGGTGAACCGTCCCAGGGCGGCGAACAAGCGGGTGGTCCTCCGGGTCGTCGTCGGGAACCCACGGTCAGGCGCGACGGTGGCCTGGCCGGCCCCGCCTGGCACGACGCAACTCCACCGGGGCGCTTGTGCCACCTGGTGGTGGCTGGAACCCTCATGGGCCAGCCTAGGACCGGTGCCCCCATCTCCGTAGGGTCAAAGGTCCCCGAGAGCCCGATTTTTAGGAGATTCTCATGGTTGGCCTCAGGTGGCGGCCGGGAGACGCCGGGGCATGGGCACCGCCGTCTCGGGCCACCGACGGCGACTGACCCGCGCCAGCCGGTGGAGCAGGGCGATCGCCCCGGGGTCGTCGTCGCCCGGCCGGGTCTCGAGGGCCCCGTCGTCGATCATCTGATTGAGCAGGTCCCGCCCGGTCTCGGTGCGGACGATGGTCAAGGTCCAGTCGTTGAACGCGCCGATCCCGCCCGTCGAGATGTCGGCATGCTCGGCGGCGAAGTCGGGGCACGAGGTGCAGCCCTCCCGGGTCCAGGCGTGTGCCTCCTTCAGCGGGACCTCGTGGTACCCCCCGTCGCGGGTCCAGACCTGGAACACGCCCTTGATGTTCATCTTGGAGATGTCGGCCCGGGCGATCCCGTACTTGGCCTCGAACAGCTCGGGGAAGATGGCGTCGTCGAACGTCTTGGAGCACATGAGCCCGATGGTGAGCGACAGGCGCCGGGCGATCTTGCCGGCCTTGCGGGCCTTCATCACCGGCGCCGCCGAGGCCTGGCACCCCATGCCGACCAGGGCGATCCGCTCCGCCCCGGCCTCGATGGCCAGCGGGTAGGCCAGCGGATTGGCCGAGTACGTGTAGCGGGACCCAGCGGCGGCCAGCACCTCGCCCCGAGTGGTGGCGAGCCCTGGGACCGCCTTCCACGTCGAGCCGTCCCCCTCGAGGTTCGACACCAGCGCGGCGTCGATGACGTCGTGCTCGAGTGCCCAGATCAACAGGGCAGAGACCAGCCCACCGTCCTGGCCGACCTGATGGATCTCGGGGTCGGTGGCCCGCACCAGCAGGGTGTCCGAGGACACCCCGGCAACCTCTTCGGTGGTCCGCTCCCGCCCGAACAGGTGGGTGTCGATCTCCGGCTCCCACAGCCGGAACCGGGGGCAGGCACGGGTGCACATGGTGCAGCCCTTGACCCCGTGGGTGCAGCTGTCGGGTCCTCCCTCGGCGTCGATGTGGAAGGGCTTGTACCGGCCACCGGTGTCGTCGTAGGAGAGGACGTCATAGGGGCAGGCCACGACACAGGCGGCACAACCGGTGCACAGGCCGGAGGTGACGACCTCGGTGAAGAGCTCGGCCCAGTGGGGCTTCTCGGGGGGCATGGCCCAACCCTAGCGACGGCCACCACCGGGGTCGTGCACAGGTTTGGCTACCCTCGACCCGTGCCCGAGCTTCCCGAGGTCGAGAGTTACCGCCGGCTGGCCGAAGGTGCCCTGCGCCGAACCGTGGCGTCGGTGTCCAGCCCGGACGCCTGGTTCCTGAAGGGCGCGGCCACCGGCCCGGCTCTTCGCCGCGTCCTGGTCGGCCACCGCTTCGTGGCGGCCCGCCGCATCGGCAAGCTTTTGCTGCTCGACGTGGAGACCGGCCCGGTGGTGGGCATCCGGTTCGGGATGACCGGGAATCTGGTGGTCGACGACCGCTCCGGGGTCCAGCCAGATGCGGTACGCCCCCCGCCGACGGGAGCCGGCCTGGGACCGGTGGTCGGTGAGCTTCGAGGACGGTGGCTCCCTGGTGGTGCACGACCCCCGCCGGCTGGGCGGGGTGCTGCTCGACCCCGACGTCACCAGACTCGGGCCCGACGCCACCACCATCGGCCACGCCGAGCTGGCCGCCGCCCTGGCGGGCTCTGGGACCGCGCTCAAGGCCCGGTTGCTCGACCAGTCCCGTGTGGCCGGCGTCGGCAACCTCATCGCCGACGAGGTGCTGTGGCGCGCCGGGCTCTCTCCGCTCCGCCCGTCGGGCTCGTTGACTCCCAACGAGGTACGGCGGCTCCACCGCCACCTCGTCGCGACCATCGCCGACCTCATCGACCAGGGCGGCTCCCACCTGGGCGTGCTGATGGAAGAGCGGCACCCCGGCGGCCACTGCCCGCGAGACGGTACCGAGCTCGTGCGGTCGACCGTCGGGGGCCGGACCTCGTGGTGGTGCCCGGCCCATCAGGTGTGAGCAGCGCACCCCGGTGCGAGCCTTGACGCCAATGTAGTAAGTGCACATACTAAGTGATGCTCACGATCGCCTGTGCCCGTGCCACCTCCACCGCACCACCGTCGGCCTTCTTCGACCGGTGGGCCGATATGGCCACCTGGCCCGAGTGGGACGAGGCGGTGGCTTGGGCCCGGCTGGACGGCCCCTTCGCCGAGGGAGGAGCCACCGGCACCCTGAAGCCCGCGGGTGGGCCGAGAGTCCACTTCGTGATCACCGCCCTGGTGCCCGGACGTGCGCTCACCGACCGGTCGTCGCTGCCCGGGGCCGGCCTGGTCATCTCACACACCACCACACCCGCTGCGGACGGCGGGACCGAGTTGGAGGTCACCGCGACCTTGGACGGCGCACTGGCCCGCCTGTGGAGGCGGGTGCTCGGCACCGGGATCGCCAAGTCGACCCCGGTCGGGCTCCGGCGCCTCGTGGCCGTGGCCGAGGCCGATGTGGCGGCGCGCCGGTGACCGCCTGGTTGGGCGTCGTGTCCCGTCAGCACGTCCACCGGGGCGTGGCGCTCGGGATCGCCCAGATCGGCCACGGCAAACGGGCCGGCCTGGACCGGATGCGCCACGGCGACCTGCTCGCCTACTACTCCCCTCGGGACAGCTACCCCTCGGGTGCCCCAGCCAAGGCGTTCACGGCCCTCGGGCACGTCGCCGACGACGAGATCTACCAGGTCGACGAGGACGGGTTCCAACCCTGGCGCCGCCGTGTCGACTACGAGCCCGGGGTGATCGAGGTGCCGTTGGGTGTATTGCAGCCCGACCTCGATCTGACCCGCGGACCGCACTGGGGTCACCAGCTGCGCCGAGGCATCGTGGAGCTGAGCCGCCACGACGGGGACCTGATCGCCACCGCCATGCGCTCTCGCCCATGAGGGCTGGGGACCGGCTGGCCACCTCGTTCACCCGGGCCGACGAGAGCACCGGCCTGCTGCTGTGGCAGGTGACCAACCGGTGGCAGGCCGCCCAGCGGGCAACGCTCAAGCCGTTCGGCTTGACCCACGTCCAGTTCGTGCTGGCTGCCGCACTCACCTGGCTCGGTGCCGACGGTCCGGTGACGCAGCGAGAGTTGGCGGACTACGCCGGGACCGACCCCATGATGACCTCGCAGGTGGTCCGGGCCCTGGAGCGGCGGGGACTGGTGGACCGGGGTGCCCATGCGCTCGACGGTCGGGCGCGGGCGCTGTCGGTGACCGCCTCGGGCGCCGACCTGGTGAACCGGGCGGTCGTGGCCGTCGAGGCGTGCGACGAGCGGTTCTTCGGGCCCCTCGGTCGATCGAGGTCCACCTTCACCGGATCACTGGCCCGCCTCGAGCGAGCCAGCCGCTGACGTGGGACTCCCTCTCCGGCGCCGGGGGCGTCAGCCCTGGATCTCGGCCAGCACCTTGTCGGCGTGGCCGTCGGCCTTCACGTGGTACCACGGGCGGGCGATCGTCCCGTCGGCGGCGATCAGGAACGTCGAGCGGATTACGCCGATGGACTTCTTGCCGTAGAGGGTCTTCTCGCCCCAGGCGCCGTAGGCCTCGCCGACGCTGTGGTCGGCGTCGGTCAGCAGCGGGAAGGTGAGTCCGTACTTGGCCCGGAACTTCTGGTGCTTCTCGGCGCTGTCCGCCGAGATCCCGAGGACCGGCACCTTGGCCTTGGCGAAGGCGTGGAGGTTGTCGTTGAACTGGCAGGCTTCCTTGGTGCAACCCGGCGTGTCGTCCCGCGGGTAGAAGTACACCACCACCTGGTGCCCGGCGAAGTCCTTGAGCGAGACCTTCTTGCCGTCCTGGTCGGGCAGGGTGAAGGCGGGCGCTTTGTCGCCGGCGGCGAGGAGTCCCATGTGATCGACGTCCTTTCGTGCGGTGCTCGTCGGCACCCGGGTCGGTGCCGCCACTCAGGGTAGGTGCACCGGCCCGGTCACGCCCGTCCCGGCACGGCTGGACCGTCACTCGGCATGCCGCGGGGACCGCCAAGCGTGCTGATCCGTACGGCCCGGCTGCCTCTGACCTGGTGCAACGGGCCGGACACGGTACACTGGAGGGCGTGGGTAGGCGCAGTGCCTCCCACCGGGGTCTTCCTCATCTCGTTCTCCGAGCCGCCGACGCGGTCCGGGACAACGGCCCGAGGCGGGCCCGCAGGCGTTCGTGACACCCACGGGCGTCGACGGTCGGCCTCCGGCCGTCACCGAACAGACGAGAGAGAGTTTCACGACCTATGACCACCGTTGCCGATCCATCGGATCGCGTCATCACGTCCGCCGACACGTCAGTGCTCGACGGGGACACACCCCGCACCTTCGCCTCCTTGGGCGTGGAGCCGTCCCTGGTGAAGGCCCTGGCCGCCCAGGGAATCACCACCGCCTTCGCCATCCAGGCCATGACCGTGGCCGACGCCCTCGCCGGCCGTGACGTCTGCGGCAAGGCCAAGACGGGTTCGGGCAAGACCCTGGCCTTTGGGATCCCCCTCCTGCAGCGCACCATGGCCGCCCGCTCGACCGAGCCCGGTCGGCCCCGTGCCCTCGTATTGGTGCCTACCCGGGAGTTGGCCGTTCAGGTCAGCGAGGTGCTGGAGCCCCTGTCGGCCGAGGCCGGGCTCCGCATCGCCGCCGTCTACGGGGGTGCAGACATCGAGCGCCAGGTGAAGAAGCTGCGCCGAGGGGTGGATGTGATCATCGCCACCCCGGGCCGGCTCATCGACCTCGGCGACCGCGGCGAACTGTCCGTGGCCGACATCGAGACGCTGGTGCTCGACGAGGCGGACCGCATGGCCGACATGGGATTCATGCCGCAGGTGGAGTGGGTGCTCCGCCGCCTCGAGCGACCGCACCAGACGTTGCTGTTCTCGGCCACGCTGGACGGGGCCGTCGACCGGCTGGTCAGCCGGTACCTGACCGACCCGGTCCTCCACGAGGTGGCCTCCCCCAACACCACCGTCGACGCCATGGAGCACCGGTTCCTCGAGGTGCACCAGATGGACCGGGTCAAGGTGTGTGCGGCCATCTGTCGGAACTCGGAGAAGACCCTGGTCTTCGTGCGGACCAAGCGCGGTGCCGACCGGCTGGTCGAGCAGCTGCGCAAGGAGGGCATCAAGGCCGATGCCATCCACGGCGATCTCCGCCAGTCCAACCGTGAGCGCACCCTGAAGGACTTCGCCGAGGGCAAGCTCCCCGCACTGGTGGCCACCGATGTGGCCGCCCGTGGCCTCGACATCGATCTGGTCGATGTGGTCGTCCACTTCGATCCGCCCGAGGACCACAAGGCCTACCTGCACCGCTCGGGGCGGACGGCCCGGGCCGGCGAGGCCGGCTTGGTGGTCACGCTCGTCCAGTGGAACCAGATCCTCGAGATCGAGCGCATCCAGACCCGCATCGGCCTGCGCTCACCGATCGTCGAGATCTTCTCCAACGACCCCCGCCTGGCCGATCTGGCCTCGTGGCACCCCACCAAGGACTGATCCTGGCCGACGACCATTTCAGGCAGCCCCTGGCTGTCGGCGCCGGGCTCGAGGGCGTCGAACGGATCCTGGTGGTGATGGCGCACCCTGACGACGTGGACTTCGGTGCCGCCGGCTCGGTGGCCCTGTGGACCGACAACGGCATCGAGGTGGCCTACTGCATCGCCACCGACGGCGACGCCGGTGGGTCGGACCGATCGATCTCGCGAGTGGACATGGCGGCCATCCGCCAGCGTGAACAGCGTGACGCCGCCCGGGTGGTGGGCGTCAGCGACGTGACCTTCCTGGGCTTTCCCGACGGCCGCCTGTCGGCCGATCTCGAGCTGCGCAAGGCCATCTCCCGGGAGATCCGCCGCTTCCGGCCCGACCGGGTGGTGACCCAGTCGCCCGAGCGGAACTGGGCCCGGATCTACGCCAGCCACCCTGATCACCTGGCAGCGGGCGAGGCGGCCATCTGTGCGGTCTACCCCGACGCCCGCAACCCGTTTGCCTTCCCCGAGCTGTTGGAGGAGGGCCTCGAGCCCCATACCGTGCCCGAGCTGTGGATCATGGCCACCGAGCGGGCCGACCGGGTGGTGGACACCACGGAGTACTTCGACGCCAAACTGGCCGCTCTGCGATCGCATCGCAGCCAGGTCGGCGACGGGGACCACCTCCGCGACCTCCTGACCAACTGGATGTCGGGCACCGCACTGGCTGCCGGCCTCCCCGACGGGAGGCTGGCCGAGGCGTTTCACGTGGTGGCCTCCAACTAGTGGCGGCCGCGGGCTAGTGGTCCAGCCGCCGGGTCCTGCCTGGGTCGTCGTCCAGCACGTGCTCCATGAGGGTCCCGGGATGTTCGGGGACGTGCTGGCTGCCAGCGGACTTGGCGTCGAGGTGGTACGGACCGACCTCGGCCAGGACCTCCCCGACATCTCGGCCGTGGCCGGGCTGGCGGTCATGGGCGGGCCCATGGGGGTCCACGACGCCGATGCCCACTCCTGGCTCGAGTCCGAGCGCTCGCTCATCGCCGCCGTGGTCGATGCCGGGCGACCGGTGCTGGGGGTGTGCCTCGGGGCCCAGCAACTGGCCCTGGCCCTCGGGGCCGAGGTGACCACCGGTCCCGCGCCCGAGATCGGACCGGGTCAGGTCGACCTGACCTTCGCCGGGCGCCAGGACCCCGTCTTCGGGCCCGAGTACGGGGGTCTGTCCGGCGCGTCGGTGCCGTGCGTCCACTGGCACCAGGACACCTTCACCCTGCCCGAGGGCGCCGTCCACCTGGCGTCGACGCGTACCTTTCCGAACCAGGCCTTCCGGTGGGGCGACCTGGTCTACGGCCTGCAGTTCCACGTCGAGGTCGACCGGACCCTCGGTGAGGCGTGGGCACCGCTGCTCCCCGACGGCGTGGCGCTGAGCGGTGCGCACCTGGCCCGGGTCGAGGCAGTGGGCCGTCGGATGCTCGGTCGCTTCGTCGGCCGCACCCGTGTGGCCGGCGGGGTCGGGGGATGAGCGGGCCGGCCCCTGTGGCGGTGCGGGTCGAGGACGGGCCGGCCGGAGAGGCGTCGGTCAAGCCGCGGCTGCGGGGTGTCTTCCACGAGGTGGCGTTCTTCGTCTCGCTGGTGTCGGGCACCGCACTGGTCATCGCCGCCCCGACCACCGGGTCGGCCCTGGTGATGGCGGTCTATGCCGTCTCGGTCTCGTTGCTGTTCGGGGTGAGCGCCCTGTTCCACCGGCACACCTGGGGTCCTGTCGGACGTCGCCGGATGCGGCGGGCCGACCACTCGACCATCTTCATCGCCATCGCCGGGTCCTACACGGCGGTGGCCGGCATCGCGCTGAGCGGCTGGGCCCGCACCACCGTGTTGTGCGTCGTGTGGGGTGGTGCGGTCGTGGGGATCACGCTGCGCCAGGTGTGGCTCGACGCTCCCAAATGGGTGATCGCCCTCCCCTACGTGGTGGTGGGCTGGGCCGCCGTGGCCGTGCTGCCGCAGCTGTTCCGGGCCCTGGGTGAGGTGGGCTTCACCCTCTTGCTGGTCGGTGGCCTCGCCTACTCGGCGGGGGCCGTGGTGTACGCCCTGAAGAAGCCCAATCCGGTGCCGGGCGTCTTCGGGTACCACGAGGTGTTCCATGCCTGCACCATCGTCGGTGCCGTGCTCCACTTCGTGGTCATCGCCTGGTTCGTCCTCCCGTTGGCCGGCTGACCGCCGGCCAGGATTTCACCCGGCCATCTGGCGGAGCATGTAGGGGAGGATCCCGCCGTTCCGGTAGTACTCGGCCTCCATCGGCGTGTCGATCCGGAGCCGAGCCTCGAACTCCACCACCCGATCGCCGTCCTCGGCCCGCACGGCCACCGTCTTCGGCGTCGTCCCCTGGTTCAGCGGCTCGAGCCCGGTGATGGTGAAGACCTCGTGGCCGGTGAGCCCGAGCGAGTCAGCGCTCTGCCCGTCGGCGTACTGGAGGGGGAGCACACCCATGCCGATCAGGTTGGACCGGTGGATCCGCTCGTAGCTCTCGGCGATGGCGGCCCGGATGCCGAGCAGGGACGTGCCCTTGGCCGCCCAGTCGCGGGACGACCCCGACCCGTACTCCTTGCCGGCCAGCACCACCAGCGGAATGCCGTCGGTGGCGTAGCGCTCGGACGCCTCGTAGATCGTGGTCTCGGCGCCGTCGGGCAGGTGGACGGTGAAACCGCCCTCAGTGCCCGGGGCCAACTGGTTCCGCAGGCGGACGTTGGCGAAGGTGCCCCGCACCATCACCTCGTGGTTGCCCCGCCTCGCCCCGTAGGAGTTGAAGTCGGAGCGCTCCACGCCCTTGTCGGCCAGGTAGTGCCCAGCCGGAGTGGACGGGCTGATGTTGCCGGCCGGCGAGATGTGGTCGGTGGTGACGCTGTCGCCCAGCTTGGCCAGCACCCGCGCCCCCACGACGTCGGTCACCGGTGTCGGCGTCATGGACAGGCCCTCGAGGAAGGTCGGGCGCAGCACGTAGGTGGAGGAGTGGTCCCAGGCGAAGGTGTCGCCGGTGGCCGTCTCGACCGCCGTCCAGCGTTCGTCGCCGTCGAACACGGCCGCATAGCGCTGGCGGAACATCTCCGAGGTCAGGGAGGTCCGGATGGCCTCGGTCACCTCCTCGGGGGAGGGCCAGAGGTCGGCCAGCAGGACCGGCCTCCCCTCGGTGTCGGTGCCCAGTGGCTCGGTGGTGAGGTCGATGTCCATGGTGCCGGCCAGGGCGTAGGCCACCACCAGGGGTGGTGAGGCCAGGTAGTTCATGCGCACGTCGGGATGGATGCGGCCCTCGAAGTTCCGGTTGCCAGACAGCACCGAGGCCACCGACAGGTCGTGCTCGTGGACGGCCTCGGACACGCCGGGCAGCAGCGGGCCCGAGTTGCCGATGCAGGTGGTGCAGCCGAAGCCCACAAGGTCGAATCCGATGGCGGCCAACGGTTCGGTGAGCCCCGCCCGGTCGAGGTAGTCCATGACCACCCGGGAACCGGGGGCCAGCGTGGTCTTGACCCACGGCTTGGGGGCGAGACCCCGGGACAGGGCGCGCTTGGCCACCAGGCCGGCGGCCACCATGACCTGGGGGTTGGAGGTGTTGGTGCAGCTGGTGATGGCCGCCACCACCACGGCGCCGTCCTCGACCTCGGCGGTCGACCCGTCGGCCAGGGTGGCCGGGCCCGACCGCTGCGACCGGCCCAGGGCGGACCGGTAGGCGGTGCCGGCGGTGTCGAGGGTCACCAGGTCCTGGGGTCGGGACGGCCCGGCGATGCTCGGGACCACCGTCGACAGGTCGAGCTCGATGGTCTCGGAGTAGACCGGCTCCACGCCGCCGGGCACGTGGAACATGCCCTGCTCCTTGGCGTAGGCCTCGACCAGGTCGACGTGGCGGTCGTCGCGGCCGGTGAAGCGCAGATAGTCGAGGGTGACGTCGTCGATGGGGAAGATGGCGCAGGTCGCCCCGTACTCGGGGGACATGTTGCCGATGGTGGCCCGGTTGGCCAGCGGCACGGCGGCAACGCCAGGTCCGTAGAACTCGACGAACTTGCCGACCACGCCCCGCTGGCGCAGCAGATGGGTGATGGTCAGGACCAGGTCGGTGGCCGTGGTGCCGGGGGGTTGCTCCCCAGTGAGGCGGAAGCCCACCACCGGGGGGAGCAGGAGGGAGAGGGGCTGGCCGAGCATGGCCGCCTCGGCTTCGATGCCGCCCACCCCCCAGCCGAGGACGCCGAGCCCGTTGACCATGGTGGTGTGGGAGTCGGTGCCGACCAGCGTGTCGCAATAGGCGCGGCCGTCGTCGGTGGCGAACACCACGCGGGACAGGTACTCGAGGTTCACCTGGTGGCAGATCCCCGTGCCCGGGGGCACCACCCGGAACCCGTCGAAGGCCTGCTGGGCCCAGCGCAGGAGCTGGTAGCGCTCGATGTTCCGCTGGTACTCGATGTCGACGTTCTCGTCGTAGGCCCCGGGTCGGCCCGATGCCTCGGCGATGACCGAGTGGTCGATGACCAGCTCCACCGGCACCAGCGGGTTCACCTTGGCCGGGTCGCCACCGAGGCCCACCAGGGCGTCGCGCATGGCGGCCAGGTCGACCACCCCGGGCACCCCGGTGAAGTCCTGCATGAGGACCCGCTCGGGTGTCAGGGCGATCTCGGCGGCGTCCTCGCCCCCCAGGCCGTGGCGCTCGGGGCGGTTGCCCCAGCCGGCCACCGCCTCGATGTCGGCGGGCCGGACCGCCACACCGTCCTCGTGGCGCAGCAGATTCTCCAGCACCACCTTGATGGAGTAGGGGAGCCGGGCCACGTCGTAGCGGTCGGCCAGGGCGTTGATCCGATAGATCTCATATGAGGAGTCGCCGACCGCGAGGCTGCCGCGGGCGCCAAAGGAGTCGGGGGCGTCGGCCGAGGAGGGAGAGGTTGCCATGCACCCATTCTGCTCGCCCGGGACCGGCACGGCGAGCCGGGGCCGGTGGCGGCTGGGTCGGGCTCAGGTGCGGGTGCGGTACCGGTGGCTGGCCACCGGTACCAGGACCACCAGCAGTCCGACGGTCCAGGCCAACGTCTGGATGACCCAGGTGGCGGTGGGACCCCCCAGCATGAGGGCCCGGCAGGCGGTGATGGTCACACTGACCGGTTGGTAGGTGGCGAACCCCTGGAGCCAGCTGGGCATGGACGCGACCGGCACGAACGCCGACGAGACGAAGGTCAGCGGGAACAAGAGGGGAAAGGACATGACCTGGGCGGTCTCGGCATTGGAGGCCGACAGGCCGATGACCGCGAACCCCCAGGACAGGGCGTAGGCGAAGAACAGGATCAACAGGATCCCGCAGATGTAGAGGAGCGCGCCGGTGGTGGGCCGGAAGCCGACCAGCAGCCCCACGACGGTGATGATGACCACCGTGACGATGTTGCGCACCACATCGGCGGTGGTCCGCCCCACCAGGACGGCTGAACGGGCCATCGGCAGGGCCCGGAACCGCTCGATCAGGCCCTTTTGGAGGTCCTCGGCCAGGCCGATGCTGGTACTCACGGCCCCGAAGGCCACGGTCTGGACGAAGACGCCGGGCATCAGGTAGTTGACGTAGCTGGGCTGCGACGTCTTGATGGCGTTGCCGAACACGTAGACGAACAGCAGCACGAACATGATCGGCTGCACCGCCGAGAAGAACAGTGCCTCGGGGATACGGGTCAGCGCGATCAGATTGCGCTTGGTGATGGTCAGCGTGTCCAACACCGCCCAGCGGACCTTGGAGGCCAGGTGGTCCGAGTGCGGGGCGCCCGACATGGTGGGGGCGGCGATGGTGGTGGTCACGAGAGCTCTCCTGTGGCGATGGGCATGGCTTCGGTGGCGGCCCGCCGCCGGGCCCGCTTCTTCTTCGTGTCGTCGGGGTCCTCGGTCTCCTCGGTCTCGTCCTCGGTACGCCGGCCGGTGAGAGCCAGGAATACGTCGTCGAGGCTCGGCTCCCGCAGGGTGAAGGCCGTGGGGGTGATCCCCGCCTGGTCGAGTGACCGCAGGCCGGCCATGGCCGAGGTCGGGCCGTCGTCCACGGTTACCTCGACCACGGTGCCGTTCAGCGTGGGGGTGTGGCTGCCCAGCGACCCGAGCAGCTCGGCGACTTGGTGGGCGTGGTCGAGGGAGTCCAGTCCGACCTCGAGGACCGTGGCGCCCAGGTTGGCCTTGAGCTCAGAGGGCGTGCCCTCGGCGATGACATGACCGTGGTCCAGCACAGCCAGATTGCTGGCCAGCCGATCGGCCTCTTCGAGGTACTGGGTGGTGAGCAATACGGTGGTCCCGCCGCCGACCAGGCTCTCGATGACCTCCCAGAGGTCGTTGCGGCTCTGGGGGTCGAGGCCGGTTGTGGGCTCGTCGAGGAACAAGACGGTGGGCCGCGCCACGAGGGCTGCGGCTAGGTCGAGCCGCCGGCGCATGCCCCCCGAGTAGGTCTTGAGGGGGCGGTCGCCAGCATCATCCAGATTGAACTGCTCGAGTAGCTCGTCGGCCCGGCCGACCACCGACGGTCGGGGAAGATGATTGAGGTTGCCGATCATCCTCAGGTTTTCGCGGCCGGTCAGGTTTTCGTCAACGGCGGCATACTGCCCGGCCAGGCCGATCAGGCTGCGGACCAGCCCCGCATTGGCGGCTACGTCGTAGCCGAGTACGCGGGCCACCCCCCGGTCCGGGCGCAGAATGGTCGTGAGGACCCGCACCGCAGTGGTCTTGCCCGAGCCGTTGGGCCCGAGCAGCCCGAACACCGTGCCCTCGGCCACATTGAAGCTGACCCCGTCGAGGGCGCGGACCTCGTGCTTTCCCCGGAAGGTCTTCTCGAGGCCGTCGGCTTCGATGGCGTACTGCATAGGTGACGTTCCAGTCTGTCGGGGGGGGCGGGCCGGGGGCGGGATGGCGGTCCCACACGCTATGGCGGGGGCCCTGCACTGGCCCCATCCGGCACTGGGCATCTTATGGGGCGCAGAACCGGACCCGGTGCGCCCTCAGATTGGCGCCGATACCCTGGGGGGATGCAAAAAGGCGACGCGGTAGCGGACTTCGAACTCCCCGACGAGGACGGCACGCCGCGGAAGCTCAGCGAGCTGGCGGCCAACGGCCCGGTGGTGCTGTTCTTCTATCCGGCGGCCATGACCCCGGGCTGCACTGCGGAGAGCTGCCACTTTCGTGACATGAAGGCCGAGTTCGATGCCGTAGGCGCCCAGCGCGTCGGCATCAGTGCCGACCAGGTGGAGAAGCAGAAGCAGTTCTCCGACAAGCACTCGTTCGACTACCCGCTCCTGTCCGACCCGGACGGCAAGGTGGCCACCCAGTTCGGCGTGCGGCGGCGGTTCACCATGCTTACGCCCACCAAGCGGGCCACCTTCGTGATCGGCCCGGACCTCCGGGTCATCGAGGTCATCCAGAGTGAAGTGCGAATGAACGTCCATGCCGACCGGGCGCTCGAGGCGCTGAAGGCGAACGCACCCAGCTGAGGTAGCGCTCGGCGGTGCACGGGCACGCACCCGACCGTCCCCGTGCGGGCTCCGTGGCGATGGGAAGCTGTCGGAATGGACTCCTGGTCGTCGAGCCGACCCTGATGAGCCCGGTCCCAGGCTCCGGACGCGTGGAACAACTGGCCCAGGCGGTGGCCGAGCGCGTTGTGAGCATTGTCATGGACGCCATCGACATGGATGCGCTCCTGGAACGGATCGATGTCGATGCCCTGGTGTCGAGGGTCGATGTGGATGGCGTGGTCAGCCGGGTCGATGTGGACGGACTCATCGACCGGGTCGACGTGGAGAAGATCATCGACCGGGTCGATGTGGAGAAGATCATCGACCGGGTGGACGTCAAGAAGATCATCGACCGGGTGGATATCGACGCCATCATGGAGCACACCGAGCTGGGGACGATCATCGCCCGCTCCACAACCGGCGTGGCCTCCGAGGTCCTCGACGTGGTTCGGGCCCAGGGCGTCGGACTCGACGACTTCTTCGCCCGGTGGGTGAACCGGGTGCTCCGTCGTCCGGCCGACTCCTTGCCGCTCGGGCCTCCGACCTTGGTGGAAGCCCCGCCCGCCGCGCCCGAGCTGACGGTGGGGAGCGGCGGTTGAGCCAGGAGATCACCGTTGCGCCCATCGAGGGGCGCCAGGGCCACTACGCCGGAGCGGTGAGCCGGTTGGTGGCGTTCGCCGCCGATGTGGGCGCGTCATGGGGTCTGTTCACGCTGGGCGCGGCGGCACTCGACTTCTCGATCCAGCTGGTGACCGGTGGACAGTTCTCCTTGACCAAACATCCGATCCCCGCCCTGGTGGCCATCGTGATCTGGGAGTTCCTCTACTTCGCGTACCAGTGGGCCCTCAGTGGCAAGACCATCGGCATGGCGGTGCTGGGCATCCGCGTGGTCCGGACCGACGGGTCGCCGATCGGCTGGAAACAGGCGGTGGTGCGGACGCTGACGCTCCCCCTCAGTTTCCTGATCCTGGGCCTCGGGTTCCTCGGCATCCTCACCAATCGGGACCGACACGCCCTTCATGACCGACTGGCCGGTACGGCCGTCGTCTACTCGTGGGATGCCAGGGCGGCGCGCCTGCGGTGGCTGGCCCGACAGGACTCGGCTCCGTCCGCCTGAGCCTCGATCGGCTCGGATGGTGACTATGGGATGCTGGCCCGGTGGCCGGACCAGCCCGACTCTTCCCATCGCCTCCGGCGAGGATCGTTCCCGGAGCGGTGCACCTGCCGCGCTGGCTCGGCATCGACGGCCAACACCAGCTCGCCCGACAGTGCCGGTCCTGGGTCGACCAGGCCGGCGGCATGCGGGCTCCCAGGCTGCCCCGACGGGGGGTGATGTCAGTCGAGATCGCCTGTCTCGGTTGGCACTGGATGCCCTACCGCTACAGCCGGACCGTCGATGACGACGACGGCCGGCCCGTGCCACCTTTTCCCGACGAGCTCGGTGAGCTGGCCCGGCGGGCCGTTTCTGACACCTCGGCCGTTGACGACAGCCTGGCCGGTACCGATGACGGGTCCACCTATCGGCCCGATGTCGCCCTGATCAACTGGTACGCGCCGGGGGCCAAGATGGGGATGCACGCCGATCGGGACGAGACCAGTACCGCACCGGTGGTGTCCCTCAGCCTCGGCGACTCCTGCGTCTTCCGGTTCGGCACCCCGGCCGGGCGGGGGCGCCCATGGGTCGACCTCCTGCTCGAATCGGGCGACCTCGTGGTCTTCGGCGGCCCGGCGCGCCTGGCCTATCACGGGGTGACCAAGGTGGTGCCCGGCACCGGCGACCATGCTCTTCGACTCGGGCCCGGCCGCTTCAACGTCACCGTCCGACAATCCGGACTGGCGGAGTCCAGGCCCGGAGCGGTCCCCCGGGCCTAGGGGAGTGCGCCGTCGGCCCCGGCGGTGCGGATGGCGATGGCGTCGAACCGGTCCTTGCAGTGGTCCGAGCAGAAGTACACCCGCTGGGCGTCACGCACCGACGAGGCGGGGGCGTGGGCCATCTCCACCTGCATGCCGCACATGGGGTCGACCGCCAGCCCGCCGCCCCCGCCCAGGCGCTCCCGGTTCCGATAGAGCCAGTACAAGAGGCCGAACACGCAGAGGAAGATGATGTTGAGGTAGGTCGTGTAGTCCCACGAGAACCGATCGGGTGCCACCTCGGTGGGCCGGGTGGTGGGGACCAGGCCGGCCACCTGGAAGATCCCCTCGGTGATGAGGCCAGCCGTCGACATCACCCCCCAGAACACCGCCAGCATGCGGGCGGTCAGCCGAAGGCCGTAGTAGCGGCGGTAGATGAGCAGGAGTGGGAAGGCGATGAGGTCGGCGAAGATGAAAGAGATCACCCCGCCAAAGGAGATGCCGCCTTTCCACAGGGCCGCCGCCAGCGGCACATTGCCCACGGAACAGACGAAGCTGATGATGGCGATGAACGGCCCGACGACGGCGTTCTCCAAGCTGGTCCAGAAGCCATGGCCCTGGAGGAACACGGTGTTCCACACGTGCACCGGGACGGCCACGGCCAGGAATCCGGCCACGGTGTAGCCGATGACCAGTTCCTTTCGGAGCATGGTCAAGTCGGCCATGGTGTAGGTGGCGGCATCGGCCCAGCCACCTCTCGACCGGAGTTTGATTGACCAGGGCTGGCGCTGGAATGCGGCGTCCTGCGTCGGTCCATGCTCGTGCTCGTCGTGGGCGGTCTCAGCCTCGAGCCGCTGACGGGCCTGGACCACCAGTCGCCCCCGGAACCACAGGCCGCCGACCACGGTCAGCAGGGCGATCATGATGAATCCCCCGATGAACTCGCTCACCGCGAACTGCCAGCCCATCAGGACCACCAAGACGATGCCCAGCTCGATGACGAGGTTGGTCGAGGCGAACATGAACACCATTGCGGCGACGAAGTCGGCACCCTTGACGAACAGGGACTTGGCCAGCGCCGTCGCCGCGTAGGAACACGACGAGGAGATCATGCCGAACGCCGAGGCGCGGGCTACCGAGGCCGGGCGATGGTCGCCGAGGTTGCGCTGCATCGACTCACGACTGGCAAAGGACTGGACTGCGCCCGAGAGCCCGAAGCCCAGGATCAGGGGCCACAAGGTCTCCCAGAACATGAAGAAGCCCTCCCGCAGGCTCCGGCCGATGACATCAAGCCAGCCGACGCCGGCCAGCAGCACCAGCGAGCGGGTCATGGTCGCCGATCCCTCCTCGTCTGGTGACCGATGCGCCAGATCATGACCGCACCAGGCGGGCGATGGCGGCGGAAGCCTCACCCAGCTTTGACCGTGCGTCGTCACCCCCCAGCGTCACGGCGTCAGCCACACAGTGGGCCAGGTGGTCGTCAAGCAGTTCTAGGGCTACCGACTGGAGGGCCCTGGTGGCGGCGGAGACCTGCTCCAGGACGTCGATGCAGTACCGGTCGTCGTCGATCATCCGCTGCAGGCCGCGTACCTGACCCTCGATCCGTCGGAGCCGCTTCTGGATCGCCTGCTTGTCGTCGTCGTAGCCCTGTGCCACCAAAAGTCTCCCTGATCCGGTAATACCCCCCTGGGGTATCTAGTCTAGGGGGACGCCGCGGCCCATGGAACGGTGGTATCGGCTGGGTCAGGTGGCACCACCGTCCAGTCCGCCACGGCCCGACGGGTGACCGGCGGCCATCGGATCGAACAGGCAACGGCCGTTACTGGATCGATCGCCACACGAGGTACTCGTCGACACGGAGCCCCCGTCTGGCGGCACCCAGCACGACGAGCTGCATCTTGGCCAATTCGACCGCGGCTTTGCATTCGGACACCCCCACCTGGAGGCGCTCGCGATCAGCCCACGGCACCTTGAGGCGACTGCTCCGCACCAAGCCGAGCGCCCGCTCGGAGAGCATCCGCTCCTCGTCGGCATTCTCGGCCAACTGGGTCCACCCATCGAGGATGCCGGCGAAGAGATCGTCGGAGACGATGACCCTCCTGATGATGCTCGGATCCTCGCCGTCGCTGATCGCCTCCGGCATGGCGGTGAGCCTGGCGTGCAGTTTCTGCCGGCTCTCAGAGAGGCGAGCGACGATGACCCAGAGCTGGTCGAACTCCCGTTGAGCTCTCGATGTACGCCCAAACATGTCCCTCCACCGTAAGAGTTGCGCTGTCGCGATGGTGGGATACGTGCCTACCTCGGGCCGAACAGATGACGATCGGGGGCCCGCCCGACGCCCCGTCGAGTCGCCCCACACCACAGTGCGCAGTGACCTCGATCGGGACGAACCTCCAGACCATCGGATGCGCGATGGTCCACTATCAGGACCCCGGGCCCGTCGCCCGGCGATTGTGCCGCCGGCCGTCAGAGCCCGACGTCGAGCTGTCCCGGCGGGCGCCCACGCAGACCGAGTGGTCCAGGTTCTCCGATCCGGGTGTGGTCGAGGGCCACGACCCAACACCGTTCGGGTCGCTCGGACGGACCCTGTTCGAGGACGACCACCAGGGGCGATCCGGGCCAGAGCACGCACCAGGTCGTGGGCGTAGAGTTGACCGGCGACGGCCGAATTCGAATCAGGAGGCCTCACATGCATCGTGTGACACGGACGGTTGTGGCGTTGTCCATTCCCTGGGTGGCCCTGGCCGCCGGGGTCATCACCGATGCAGGACCGGCCGGTGCGAACGGCCCCACGCTGTACTGCGAACACGTCACCGGATCGACCAGCGGGACCGTGGCGTTGAAGAGCTGCCATGTTCCCGGCTCGGCCGGAACCGGCACCGTATCGGGCGCCACCTTCGTGGGAACCAGTGCGGGAACGATTGCGTGGCGGAAGGGTCGGACCTCCTCGTCGACGTCCATCACCGTGACGACGACGGAGGCCCCAGGTGGCGACCGGGGGTTCTGCGCCAGGAAGGGTTTCGGACCGCTCTACTACGTCACCGGAACCGTTACGGCGAATACCAATCCGAACGTCCGGGTCGGTGACGCGGTCAGCGCCAGCCTGTGCATCACGTCGACGGGGGTCGTACGGCAGATGCACTACGGCCGCTTCACCTTCTGAGCCACCGGTGGTCCGGGTTGGGGTGATTAGCGTGCTCCCCCTCCGTGGGAGGTCCAGACCCACCTGATTCGATGCCGTCGTTCGCCAGCTGAGAGATCGGGACGACGCCTTGGAAGTTCGTCGATGGACCCGATCGCTCAAGATGTTGGCCGAGGTGACCGATGCCAGATCGACCCCCTGTGCGATCGGAGGACTCGTGGAATTCACTATTGAGGTTGGCGCCGATGAGAAGCACCAACTCCACTTCAGCTTTGACCAGGTGCTCGGCGAGATTCGGGTCGAGGCCGACGGTAGGGATGTCGCCCAGGATTGGCGTTCGTTCACGCTGCACAGAACTCGGCGCTACGAGTTCTCCGTAGGTGGGGAGGAGCCCCATGCCATCGCCATCGAGCTAACCCGGAAGGCACTGGTAGGCGGCTTCAGGAGCCAAACGTGTCGGGTGTTCGTCGATGACGAACTGGTGGGTACCTATGTCGGTCGGCCGACGGGCAAGACCGGCAAGGCGGCCTAAGCGCCTCGGTTGGCCTGCGGTGAGCGGAGTGTTAGGTTCACGTCGGCCCAGTGGGAATGCCTCCTGCCGCCACCGGCTGTCGGCAGCAGCCCCCGAGCATCACCGTTGCCGCCGTCAGCTGATTCGCCGGGCGTAGAACGTGCCGGAGAGACCACCGCCGCCCCCCACGGTCAAACTGACCGTTCCCGGGTGGCGTGGGTTGGCCATTCCGTACTTGGACAGGTGGCCCACGAACGTCAGGAGCTCACCGGTGTCATTGCCGTCACGCACGGTGATGGTGCGCCCCGAGACCGACCAGGAGACGAGATCCAGCGCTGACCCGTCCGACGCCTGGCCGTTGGGCAGCACTACCAGTGGGGGTCCGCCACTACTGACATGCGTGCCCACCGTGTAGTGCAGCGCGTACTCCCCGAGGTACCGGGATTGATCGACGGTCAGCGTGGCCGGTCGGGTGTCCACCGTCGCCTCGGGATTCGCAATCACGGCGCGATAGCGGTTCCCGTTGGTGGCAACGGTGGCGTCAACGCGGAGAGTTGGCGTCGATACACCCAAGTCGACGAATGCTCCACCCCCGGTCGACACCTGCCATTGATACGAAGGCCGGGGAAACCCTGTGGCATGCGCTCTGAAATGGGCGTGACGTCCCAGTGCGGCCGTCGTGCTCACGGGTTGGACGGTCACCGTCGGCGGGGATGGCGGCCTGGTGGCGGCCCCGGCGCCCGCTGAAGCGAACAGGAGGATCGGCCCGACGACTAGGACGGCAATGGCGTTCCGTGTCACCCGCATACTGCCCCCTTGGCGCTCCCGTAGAGCGTGAATCGAGGTTACTGCCGTTGGCGTCCCCAAACCCGGCAACCCAAAGCCACATCCTCGGCTCCACTGAACGCCTGAGCCCGTCTTCCTCGGTCGCCACCTGGTGGTTCCCGCGGCTACGAGTCGTGCCAAGATTTGCTTGCATTTGACTGAATCCAATTCTATCGTGCGCTAAGTTCGATGCAGGAAACTGCGGCGAATATCCGGGTCATTCGGCTCGGGCTACCGGGAAGGGATGTCCATGACTGCGACCATCACCACACTCGAGGCCAGCGACCAGCTGTTCGTCCTCGGGGAGACACTCCGGCCGTTGCTGACCAATGCCATGGGGTCAGCCATCGAGATCTTCGACACGAGTGGACCGGCGGACTCGGGACCACCGCCCCACGTTCATCCGTGGGAAGAGATCTATGTCGTGCTCGAAGGTGAGCTCGAGGTGACCATTGAGGGCGCCTCGGAGGTACTGTCCGAAGGAGCCACGGCCCATGTTCCTTCCAACACATCGCACAGCTATCGCAACGTAACCGACTGTCATTTCCTCACCATCACCACGAGCGGCAACGCCACCAAGTTCTTCACCGAGGTTGCCTCCGACGTCGACATGGATCCGCCCGACATCGCCGGCGTCGTTCGGGTCGCCAAGAGTCACGACATCGAGTTTCTGTTGTGAGCGAAGCGCGTGCCTACGTCAGCCCCAAGCGCGAGGCCAAGGCCGCAGCCACCCGGGAAGCGATTCTCGAGGCCTTCGTCGAGCAGGTAGCTGACGCCAAGGGTGACCTGTCCCCGTCGAAGGCTGCCATCCGGGCCGGTGTGTCGGTGCGGACGGTCCATACCTACTTCCCGAACCGGGAGAGTCAGATCGTGGCCCTCGGTGAGTGGTTCGATCGCAAGTTCTACCCCGACGGTGTCACCTTGGCTGAGGACGCCGACGACCTACCTCGCTACTTCCGGGACATTCACGCCAATGCCCTCACGACCCCCCTCACCCGAACGCTGGCCACGACCACCGGCGGTATCTGGCCCGAAGTTCGTCAGGCCCGGCGACGAGCCCGGCTCGACGCGATCCGCAGCGCAGTCGAAGGGATCGGTGCCCCCACCCGTGCGACCGAAGACGCAACCGCCATGCTGCTCGGGCTCTCCGGCGCAGACACCTCGTGGCCCCTTCACGATCACTATGGACTTCCCCTCGAACGGATTCCCGATGTCATCGCCAACACCGTGCGCCTGATCATCAAAGAGCTCCAGTCGCAGGCCGCGAACGACCCACCGACACCCTGACGTCACCTCGTCTCCAATCGCCGGGCCGGGAGTCAGGCGCTCAGCGCCACGAGGTCCGGTCAGAGCGCTTCGATGGCGTCGAGGGCGTTCGCACCCGAGCTGGTGCCGGATACGCAACAAGCCACGCCAGATGCAAGACGTGACAGAAGGCACCGATGGGTCCTCCGAGTGTGGTCCGATCGGGTCGGCGCTCGGCTGCCGCCATAACGCCTAACCACCCGCCTACAGGCGATTGGGGGGCGCTAATGGCACCTTCGGGCGTGAGCACAAGTTACCTTCCGCAGTCGAGAACCCAATTTCGTTCCGCGGGCAAGACTCAGACAATGGGGGACATCGAACGTGTTGTGCCGACGGATGCTGATGTAGTCCGTGCTTCGCTGACGGACCCCGGTGCCTTCGCAGGCCTTTTCGACAGGCACGCCGGGTCGGTGTATCGCTACGTGGCGAAGCGGGTGGCGCGTGAGGATGCTGAGGACCTTGTGGGCGACACGTTCGCAACTGCCTTCTGCTCGCGGAAACGCTTCGACCTCACTCGCCCAAATGCCCGCCCGTGGCTGTTTGGCATCGCCACCAATCTCGTCCATCATCACTGGCGAAGCGAGGAACGGCGGATCCGACGAGAGAGAGCCGCCCACCCGATCGAACCCATTGGCGACCCAGCCGACGAGGCGCTGTCGAGGCTCTTCTTCCAGGGACAAGCCGCACCGATCACGAGGGCCCTCGCTCGGCTCGACGGTGCGTCCCTCGACGTCCTACTCCTGGTGGCCGGTCCGGGCCTGACCTACGACGAGGTCGCCCTGGCATTGGACGTCCCGGTCGGCACGGTTCGGTCCCGCCTCGCGCTGGGCGCGGCGCCTCGTACGCGCCGACCTCGGTGAATCCGGGCACTACCTCGATGACCACGGGCTGATGGATCTGCCGTCGGCCACGACGGAAGGATCGCCATGATGACCGAACTCGACGTTGTCCGGGTCTACATGTCAGGTGACGACGGGCTGGGAGGCGAACTGCCACGAGCCCGGTCGATGCTCGACGAGGCGATCGCCGCCGAGCTCGCTGTAGCGCTGCCGGCACCGCCTTCGGGACGTCGACGGTGGGCAGTGCGCCTGAGTGCCGTAGGCATCGCCGCAGTTGCTGCCTGTGTCGTGCTCATCTTCCAGCTGGTCGCTCCAGGCAAGACGAGCACGCCGATGGCGGCCGCCGCCCAACTCGCCCATCTGGCCGACGTCGCCCAACCGGCCCCCGTTCTGGAGGCCGGTCAGTGGTCCACCTACAGGATGCAGGGCATGGTCGACGCCCACGTCGCCACGGTCGGGGCGATGCCCACGCCGGACGCCACGGCGACGATACCGCTGTCCTTTCAGGTCTGGTCCAACAGCACCGGCTCGACATGCACCTCGCAGCAGTTCGGAACGGCCACGTTCGCCGCGCCGGTGGACGCCCAGGCCTGGCACGCCATCGGATTGATCGACACCCCCGCGAACCAGCCGGTGACCGGATGCGACGGGGGACTCCAGGCCGGGTGGACGCAGAGCCCCGCGGCCATCGACGTGTCCGCCCTCACCCATGATCCTGGACTGCTCGCGGCCGAACTCCAGTCGGGTACCACAGGGATCCCGTCGATCGATCAGGCGGGGGTTGGCGACGCTCCACATGTCGCCGGCTTCCTCCGGTCGGCCATCCTGCTCGTAGGTCCGACCACCGGACAATGGTCGGGGTTCGGCCCCCAGATGCTCCGGACCCTGTCGCTGCTGCCCGGCGTGATCAGCCTGGGCAACCGGACCGCGCACTCCGGCCGGTCGGGCCCGGCGTTCACGGTTGGGGAGCAGGTGACGGTCAATCCACAGACAGGAGCGGTCGAGTCCGAGTGGAAGGGCCCCACCCTCACCCTCGACCGGCAGACCGGCGCACTCCTCGAGGCGGCGCAATTTCAACATCCCGGTGCTGCAGTCGGCTGCCCAGGACTTTGTCGGAAGCCCGGATGCTGCGGTGGTCACCCAAGGCGTCGGCTACGGGGTCACGACGGACTGGATAGATCCGGTGGGGGCTCCCAGCGTGGTCACGACGGAAAGCCTTCCGTCGTGGATCACGAACTTCCACATCGTGGAGGCGGTCACTCTTCCCGACACTCCGGCGTCGGCGACCGATGCCGTGATCAACCCATTTCTGGGCAACGGAAACTCGGAAGGCCAATCGAGCGGTCGGCCCACGCCGACCCAAACGACCCTCGACATCAGCGTCATCGGATCGGCCTCCGATCTAGCTACCGTGGTGGCGGCCCTCTCCAGCTCCCATCTCTTCGCAAGCGTGGTCGTCAAGCTTTGAGCTCGAGGAATCCGTTCACGACGTCGACACGAGTGGACTACCTGAAGGCGAGCCCGTCGCTCAACGGGTGAACTTGTTCAGCGACTCCCAGAGAGTGAAGACTCGAACGAGAGACTCCGGAAGATCGTCGCAGGTGTCTCAGACCGCTGAGAACGGGGATGCTTCTGCCGCCGGACAGTACAAGTGCCTCATCGAGGTGGTCGGTCTGGACGGCTCACCGCTACGGCGCCTCGTCCTTGACCCGACCAAGGACTACCAGCGGATGCCCTGACAGGAATGTCCTGGTCTACGATGTCTTGACACACCGGTCTCCGATGTCGCGCGACATCACACAAGTGCCCCCGGCAGGACTCGAACCTGCGCCACCGGCTCCGGAGGCCGGTGCTCTATCCGCTGAGCTACGAGGGCAAACGGCCGAGATCCCGGTCGTCCGGACGGGGCGATCCCGCACCGGGGTGTCAACTGTAGTGCGGCGACCAGGACCGGATCCCCGCCTCTCCCGATCACCCGTCCGCAACGGCGTATCCTCGCTCCATTATGTCCATCCGCGACCAACTCGCTGCCGCCGTCAGCCGCGCCCTTGCCATCGTCAGTGCGCGAGACGGTCTGGCCATCGAGGTCGATCCCGGTTCTGTCCACCTGGAACGCCCCGCTCGGAGGGAGCACGGTGACTGGTCGACCAATATCGCGCTGGTCACGGCCAAGCAAGCAGGATCCAGCCCCCGGGACCTGGCGAACTCGCTGGTGACCGAGCTCGTGGCCAATCTGCCTGCCCACACCGTGTCGGTCGAAATCGCCGGCCCCGGGTTCATCAACTTCCGACTCGACGACGGCTGGCTGCACGACTCGCTCCACGAACTGCTCACCGAGGGCGAAGAGTCCTACGCCCGCCCCGACGTGGGACACGGCGAGCGGGTCCAGGTGGAGTTCATCTCGGCCAACCCGACCGGCCCGATCCACGTGGGCAACGGCTGGTGGGGGAGCTACGGCGACGCTCTGGCGCGGGTACTGGCCCGGGCCGGGTACCAGGTGAGCCGGGAGTACTACGTCAACGACACCGGCGGGCAGATCCGCACGCTCGGCGAGAGCCTGCTCGCTCTGCGCCGGGGCGAGCCGGTGCCTGAGGGCGGGTACCAGGGTGAGTACCTGGCGGCGCTGGCATCGGCCTATGACGGCCCCGACGAGGTGACCGAGGGCGGTCGATGGGCCGCCGAGCACATCCTCGAGGACATCCGCACCACCCTGGCCTCAGTGGGCATCATCTTCGACGAGTGGTACAGCCAGGCCTTCATCGAGGAGAGCGGCGCCGTCGATGAGACGATCGCCCTGCTGGCCGACAAGGGCTTGGTGTTCGAACAGGACGGGGCCACCTGGTTCCGCGCCACAGCGTTGGGCGACAGCCGTGACCGGGTGTTGCGGAAATCCAACGGGGATGCCACCTATCTGGCCGGCGACCTCGCCTACCACCGCGACAAGTTCTTGGTCCGCGGCTTCGATCGGGTGATCGACGTGTTCGGCGCCGACCACCACGGCCAGGTGGCCAGCCTGATGGCGGGGGTCGAAGCATTGGGCGTGGCCCCCGGCCGCCTTGAGGTGAAGCTCGGGCAGATGGTGTCGCTCGTCGACAACGGTGAAGCGGTCAAGATGGGCAAGCGGGCCGGCAACGCCATCTCCCTGGCGTCGCTGGTCGCCGACATCGGGCCCGATGCCACCCGCATCCTCAGCCTGATGAGCTCGCTCGACCAGGCCACCACGTTCGATCTGGCTTCCGTGCGAGAGCAGTCGGTCGACAACCCGGTGTACTACGTCCAGATGGCCAGCGCCCGGATCGGTGGCGTCGGTCGGAAAGCGGCCGAACTGGGTGTGACCCGCCTCCCGCTGGACCAGGTCGACTTGGGGCTCCTCACCCACCCCCGCGAGCTCGAGCTTCTCCGCTGCCTCGAGGAGCTCCCCGAGGTGGTGGCCGATGCCGCCGTCGACCGGGCGCCGACCAAGGTCACGACATGGGTGCGCCGTCTGGCCTCCTGCTTCCACGGCTTCTACCACGACTGCCCGATCCTGGCCGAGGAGGTCGACCCGGCGCTGACCCAAGCCCGACTCTGGCTGGTGGAGGCCACCCGCATCGGCCTGGCCATCGGCCTCGGCCTCCTCGGGGTCTCGGCCCCGGAGGCGATGTGAGCGTCCCCGATCCTTCGGCGGAGCCCTCGTTCTACCGCGACCCGACTGACCCCGTGGCGCCGTCCCTGCTGCCCATGACCGCGGCCGTCGGTCCTGGGGGTCACCTCTCGGTGGGAGGCCTCGACGTCGTGTCCCTGGCCGAGGAGTTCGGAACACCGCTGTTCGTCTACGACGAGGACCACCTGCGGGCCCGTTGCCGCGAGGCCGTGGAGGCCTGGGGCGACGGCGTGGCCTACGCCACCAAGGCGTTCCTGTGCAAAGCGATGGCCCGGCTGGCCTACGAAGAGGGCATGAGCCTGGATGTCTCCACCGGCGGTGAACTCCATGTGGCTCTGGCCGCCGGCGTGCCGGCCGACCGGCTGGTGCTCCACGGCAACAACAAGTCCGACGAGGAGTTGGCCAGGGCACTCGAGGTCGGCATCGGTCGGATCGTCATCGACTCGTTCGACGAGATCGATCGGATCGAGCGCCTGGCCGGAGCCGGTGCCCCTCCCCATCGGCCCAAGGTGCTCGCCCGGATCACGCCGGGCGTCGAGGTCCACACCCACGAATTCGTGCGCACCGGTCAAGAGGATTCCAAGTTCGGCTTCGGCCTCGCCTCTGGCGCGGCCTCCACCGCCGTCCAGCGCCTCACCGGCCTCGACCGCTCCAGGACGGTCGAGTTCGTCGGGATCCACGCCCACCTGGGCAGTCAGGTCTTCGCGCTGGCCCCGTTCGCCCAGGCCATTGACGTCCTGGCCGAGTTCTTCGCCCCCCTCGGCCTCCCCGAACTGGTGGTCGGAGGAGGCCTTGGTGTGGCCTATGTCAATGGGGAGGAGGCGCCCCCCATGGCTCAGTGGGCCGCCTCGGTCCACCAGGCCTGCCGCCGCGCCGGTATCCCAGCGTCGGTGCGGGTCACCGCCGAGCCAGGCCGGTCCATCGTGGCGTCGGCTGCTCTCACCCTCTATCGGGTGGGGACCGTCAAGGAGGTCACCGACCACCGGACCTACGTCTCGGTCGACGGTGGAATGAGCGACAATCCGAGGCCTGTGCTGTACGGGAGTGGCTACGAGGCCTTCCTGCCGCGGGAGACCGCGGCGCCGAGGTCCAAGCCGGTGCGGGTGGTGGGCAAGCACTGTGAGAGCGGTGATGTCGTGGTGGCGGACGCCTTTGTGCCCACCGACCTGACGGTGGGTGACCTCCTGGCCACGCCGGTGACCGGCGCCTACGGGCACTCGATGGCCTCCAACTACAACAAGGTCACCCGCCCTGCCGTGGTGTTCGTTGCCCGGGGCGAGGCCCGGGTGGTCGTGCGGCGTGAGACCTTCGACGATCTGGTCCGTCTCGACGTCTGACGACGCGGGGCACCGACCACGGACCGGACAGGCGGTACCGTGTCCGGGTGACCTCGGCGCCCTCGGACGAACGTGTCGTGCGCATCGCCGTGCTCGGCTGCGGCCACGTGGGCTCGGCGCTGGTGGGCATCCTGTCCGACCGGGCCGACGCCCTGGCCGTCCAGAGCGGCGCGCGTCTGGAGGTGGCCGGGATCGCGGTCCACGACCTGGCCCTGGAGCGGGAACCCCACATCCCGCGCTCGCTGCTGACCGACGACGCCGCCTCACTCGTGGCAGATCCGACCGTGGATGTGGTGGTCGAGCTGATCGGCGGTCTGGAGCCCAGCGGGCAGCTGGTCCGGACGGCACTCGAGGCGGGTAAGCCGGTGGTGACCGCCAACAAGGCCCTCTTGGCCTCGCCCGACGGCGTCGACCTCCGGGGACTGGCGAAGAAGCAGGGTGTCGATCTTCTCTACGAAGCGGCCGTGGCCGGAGCCATCCCCTTGGTGCGTGCGCTCCGGGAGTCGCTGACCGGGGAGCGGATCCAGCGGGTTATGGGCATCGTCAACGGCACCACCAACTTCATCCTCACCAAGATGAGCGAGCAGGGTGCCGACTACGCCGATGTGCTGGCCGAGGCCCAGGCCCTTGGGTTGGCCGAGCGGGATCCCACCGCTGACGTCGAAGGGTATGACGCTGCAGCCAAGGCGGCCATCCTGGCCGGAGTGGCCTTCGGCTACGACGTGGCGGGGGCCGATGTCATGCGTGAGGGGATCACCGCGGTCCGGGCCGTGGACGTCGAATTCGCCGAACGCCTCGGGTACTCGGTCAAGCTGCTGGCCATCGTGGAACGGACCGGCGACGATGCCCTGTCGGTGCGGGTGCACCCAGCCATGGTGCCCAAGTCGCACCCGCTTGCCGGTGTCCGGGACGCCTTCAACGCCGTGTTCATTGAGGGTGAAGCGGCCGGCGAATTGATGCTCTACGGCCAGGGGGCCGGAGGCCTCCCCACCGCCAGCGCGGTGGTGGGCGACCTGATTGACGCGGTTCGGAACCGGTCGGCAGGTACGACCGCCCCGACTCCGGACCGACAGCCGGCCAGGCTCCTGGCGGAGTCCGACCTGACCACCTCGTGCTACGTGAGCCTGGACGTTGCCGACCGACCGGGCGTCCTGGCTTCCGTGGCCCGCGTGTTCGGCGACAACGACGTGTCCATCCGGTCGATGGAGCAGGAGGGCTACGCGGGTGAGGCCCGACTCCTGTTCGTGACGCATCCGGCCCGGGAGGGCGACCTGCGCTCCACACTGGCCGCGCTCGGTGACCTCGACGCCGTCGAGCGAATCGGCGGGGTCATGCGGATCGTCGGGGACCCGTCATGACGTCGGGGAACGCCAACCCGTGGCGCGGAGTCATCGAGGAGTACCGCGAGTTCCTGCCGGTATCGGGGGACACACCGGTGGTGACGCTGCTGGAGGGGGGCACGCCGCTGCTCCCCGCCCCCCGGTTATCGGCCCGGGTGGGGGCCCGGGTGTTCGTGAAAGTAGAAGGGGCGAACCCCACCGGATCCTTCAAGGACCGGGGCATGACCGTGGCCATCTCCAAAGCCTCCGAGGAGGGGGCCAAAGCGGTGGTGTGCGCATCGACTGGCAACACCTCGGCATCGGCCGCCGCCTTCGCCGCCCGAGCCGGGCTGACCTGCGCGGTGCTCATACCCGAGGGGCACATCGCGCTCGGAAAGCTGGCCCAGGCGCTCATCCACGGGGCGCGGGTCCTCCAGGTGCGAGGCAACTTCGACCAGTCCCTGGCCATCGTGCGGGACCTGGGGGAGCGGGCCCCGGTCACGGTGGTCAACTCGGTCAACCCCTACCGCATCGAGGGCCAGAAGTCGGGCGCCTTCGAAATCGTCGACGAGTTGGGTGATGCCCCTGATGTCCATTGCATCCCGGTGGGCAACGCCGGCAACATCACCGCCTACTGGAAGGGCTACCTGGAGTTCAAAGAGGCCGGCCGATCGACCCGCCTGCCCCGGATGCTCGGCTTCCAGGCCGCTGGTGCCGCGCCGATCGTCGAGGGCCATCCGATCGAGCACCCCGAGACCGTGGCCACCGCCATCCGGATCGGCAACCCGGCCAGTTGGTACGGGGCCACGTCGGCCGCTGCGGAGTCCGGTGGTGGGATCGCTGCGGTCACCGACGACGAGATCCTGGACGCCTACCGGTTCCTGGCCGCCGAGGAGTCGGTGTTCTGTGAGCCGGCTTCGGCGGCCTCGGTGGCGGGACTGCTCCGCTACGGACTGCCCGAAGGGGTCGACGGCTCCGCCACGGTCGTGTGCGTGCTGACCGGCCACGGCCTGAAGGATCCCGACATCGCCATCAGCCAGATCTCCGTACCGACGGTGGTCGAAGCCGACCTCGGAGCGGTGCTCGAGGAGCTGTCGCTCTAGCCCGGATAGAGGCACCACGGCGGTCCCGGTGACGCCGGTGAGCCGGGCGCGTGAGCGAGGGTTGTTGCCTGTGTCGCCGGCTCCCTGTACTATGGGTGCACCTTCGCTTCCACAACTTGCCCGTTCGGGCTTGTGGGCGGGACCTCCTGGCTAGCAGTGTTCTAGGCAGTCAGCCCGTTTGCAGCGTCGGGGGGAGTCGTAGACGAGAGTCGATCTCGGGCCTTGCTGCTCCCCACCCCTGATTCCCTGGCAGGTGGAATCACACCACCTGCCAACGAGGACATTTGAAACGAGGATGCCGATGACTGCCGAACAGCAGCTCGAGCGCTCGGTGTTGGAGGGCAAGGAGCGAGATGAGCTCCAGGCCATAGCGCAGGCACTGTCTGTGAAGACCAACACCAGGACAAAGAAGGCGGACATGATCGATGGCATTCTGAAGGCCACCGGTGTCTCCGTCGACGACAGCACGTCGGGTAACGCCGACACCACCAACGGCAGCGGCGATGCCGGTGCCAACGGGAACGGGTCGAGCAGCGGCACTCGTCGCACGTCCCGGTCGCCCCGCACGGCTGCGGCACCGTCGGACGAGGCCACCGATGCCGCCCCGACGGCCAGGCCAGCGACCCGCCGCACGTCGACGCGCTCGTTCAGTCCCGAGGATGACGCGGCAGCCTCCAGCGCCCCGGTGGAGCTCGAGGATGACCTACTCGATGCCATCGCCCAGGGCTCCACCAACGGGGGATCCGACGAGGGCCATGACGGTTCAGACGAAGGTCCGAGTGCCGGCGCTGCCCCACAGGGCCAACAGGATACCTCGGCTCAGACCACCGACGGTTCGCGGCAGAACAACCAGGGCAACAACCAGGGCAACAACCAGAACAACCGCAACAACAACAACAATCGGAACAACCGCAACAACCAGGGCAATAACCAGAACAACACCCAGGGGAATCGGAACAACCAGGGGAACCGGAACAACCAGGGGAACCAGGGTGGCAACGACGATGTCGGCAACCGTCGCAGCAACCGGCGACGCCGCGGACGCGACCGGCAGGGTGGCGCCGCCGAGGGTGATCTCCAGGGCGGCAGCAGTCAGGAGCAGCAGTACCAGGGTGAGCTCATCCCGGTGCGAGGTCTGCTCGACCTCCGCGACGAGGGGTACGGGTTCCTCCGGTGCGAGGGCTATCTGCCCTCGGCCAAGGATGTGTACGTCTCGATCAGCCAGGCCCGACGCTTCGCCCTCCGCAAGGGCGACAGCATCGAAGGCTTCTGCCGGCCAGCAGGGAGCACCGAGAAGTTCCCGGCGCTGTTGCAGATCGACACGGTGTCCTCGCTCGATCCCGAGGAGGCCCGCAACCGACCCCGGTTCGAGAACCTGACCCCGCTCTTCCCCGACGAGCGTCTCAACCTCGAGATGCCGGGGGAGAAGGAGAACATGACGACGCGCATCGTCGACCTGTTGTCCCCCATCGGCAAGGGCCAGCGCGGTCTGATCGTGTCGCCGCCCAAGGCCGGCAAGACGACGGTGATGAAGCACATCGCCCACTCCATCGAGGCCAACAACCCCGATGTCCACCTGATGGTCCTGCTGGTCGACGAACGTCCCGAAGAGGTGACCGACATGCGTCGGTCGGTGAAGGGCGAAGTGGTGGCGTCGACCTTCGACCGGCCGGCCGAGGAGCACACCGCCGTGGCGGAGTTGGCGATCGAGCGGGCCAAGCGCCTGGTCGAGGCGGGCCGTGACGTGGTCATCATCCTCGATGGCATCACCCGGTTGGCCCGTGCCTACAACCTGGCCGCACCGGCCACCGGCCGGATCATGTCCGGTGGCGTGGACTCGGGTGCGCTGTATCCGCCCAAGAAGTTCTTCGGAGCGGCCCGCAACATCGAAGAGGGCGGCTCGCTGACCATCCTGGCCACCGCACTGGTCGAGACCGGTTCGAAGATGGACGAGGTCATCTTCGAGGAGTTCAAGGGGACCGGCAACATGGAGTTGCGGCTCGACCGACGACTGGCCGAACGGAGGCTCTACCCCTCCATCGACGTCAACGCCAGCTCGACTCGGCACGAGGAGCTGCTCTTCGACCGATCCGAGCTCCAGCAGGTGTGGAAGTTGCGTCGGGTGCTCAACGCCCTGGCCAACGAGGGGAGTGCAGCAGCTGGGCTCGAGCTGCTGATGGACAAGATCCGCACCACCAAGTCCAACAACGAGTTCCTGGCCGAGATCGCCAAGGGCCCGGCGGCCTGACCAGGCACGAACGGGCGGTGACGTCCGTCCGGTACAATCGCTGCGCCGTGCATCGGGCGTCACTCGACGCCGGCGTGCCGCAGCCACAGGAGAATCCCAATGAAGACTGACATCCACCCCAACTACGTCGAAACCTCGGTGCGTTGCTCGTGCGGCAATACGTTCACCACCCATTCGACCAAGCCGGAGATCCATCTCGAGCTGTGCAACGAGTGTCACCCGTTCTTCACCGGCAAGCAGAAGCTGGTCGACTCGGGTGGCCGGGTAGAGCGCTTCCAGCGCCGCTACGCCAAGACGGGCTCCCGCAAGAAGTCAGCCGCACCGCCGGCCTCCTGATCGACCGCCCGGCTCCGCTGCGGGCCGGACTGGCATCGGTACGACCCCGTGTGGTGGCCTGGGGAGGCTGACCCGGACGGGGTTGGCGCTACCCTTGGGCCGTGTTCGAAGACCGCATGACGGAGCTCGAACGCGAGTACGAGTCCGTCCTCGCCCAGCTCAACGACCCGACGCTGTCGTCGGATCCCCAGCGGCTGCGAGACGTCTCACGGCGCCACCGGGACCTGGAGGAGCCGGTGCAGTCGTGGCGTCGGCTCGTGGCAGCCGAGGCCGACCTCGAAGCCGCCCGGGAGATGGTCAGCGACTCGGTCGGACACGAGCGGGAGCTGGCCCAGGCCGAGGTGGCCCAGGCCGAAGCCGACATCAGCCGTCTCGAAGAGGAGCTCCGACTGCAGCTGGTCCCCCGGGATCCCAATGCCGGCCGGAACGTGATCTTGGAGATCCGAGGGGCCGAGGGTGGTGAGGAGGCAAACCTCTTCGCCAAGGACCTCTATGAGATGTACACGCGTTACGCCGCGACCAAGGGATGGAAGGTCGAGGTCCTGTCGTCCAGCCCGTCCGACCGTGACGGGCTGAATGAGATCACTTTTGTCGTGAAGGGGGTCGACGCATGGCAGCGCCTCGAGCACGAAGGCGGCCCCCACCGCGTGCAACGTGTCCCGGTCACCGAGTCCTCGGGCCGAATCCACACCTCGTCGGCCGCGGTGGCCGTGCTGCCTGAGGCCGAGGAGGTCGACGTGGCGATCGATCCCAGCGATCTCAAGATCGACGTCTACCGGTCCACCGGACCGGGTGGTCAGTCGGTGAACACCACCGACTCGGCGGTGCGGATCACCCACCTGCCCACCGGGATCGTGGTGGCCATGCAGGACGAGAAGAGCCAGATCCAGAATCGGGCCAAGGCCATGGTCGTCCTGCGCTCGAGGTTGTTGAAGGCCGAACAGGACCGTCAGGCATCCGAGCTCTCGGAGCAACGCCGCAGTCAGGTCGGCGGCGGCGGACGCTCGGAGAAGATCAGGACCTACAACTACAAGGACAACCGGGTCACCGACCACCGGATCAAACTGACCCTCCACAAGTTGGACCGGATCCTCATGGGCGACCTCGACGAGCTGACCGATGCGCTGATGGCCGACAAGCGCTACCGCCAGCTGGACAATGGTTGAGGTGAGACAAGCACAAGGCCCAGCCGCCCCTTGGTCGGACCCGTCCGGCAACGACGGCACAGAGCGCCGCCGACATTTGGTTGAGGCCATCGCCTGCCGGCTGGGCTCCCTCCAGGAGGCCCGCTGGATCGTCGACCACGGCGGTGAGGAGGAGGCCTTGGCGCTGGCCGACCGCCGGGCGGCGGGCGAGCCCCTCCAGTACGTCCTCGGTCGCTGGCCGTTCCGATCAGTCGACCTGCTGGTGGACCCGAGGGTCCTGATCCCGCGCCCCGAGACCGAGCAGGTGGTGGAGGTGGCACTGGCCGAGTTCGGTGGCGTGGTCGCCGATCGAGGGCCGGCGCTGGCCCGACTGGCCGCTGACCTCGGCACCGGTTCAGGGGCCATCGGCTTGTCCCTGGCGGTGGAGGGCGGCCGCATCGATGCGGATCTCGAGGTGTGGGCCACCGACGTCTCGATGGAGGCCTTGGCCGTGGCCCGCCAGAACCTGGCCGACCTCGCCGGTGAGGATCCGGAGGCCGCCAGGCGGGTCAATTTGGCGCACGGCGACTGGTTCGGCGCCCTGCCTCAGGGATTGGCCGGGCAGTTCGACCTGGTGGTGGCCAATCCCCCCTACGTCGCCGAGGAGGAGTTCCCCGAGCTCGAACCGGTGGTGCGCGAGTGGGAGCCGCGGTCGGCGCTCGTGGCCGGGTCGGGCCGCGGGGGAGTGGGTGGCATGGCCGCGATCGAGACGATCGTCGGGAACGCCCCCCGGTGGCTCCATGGCTCCGGGGTGCTCGTCGTGGAGATCGCCCCGGACCAGGCGGAGCCGGCCACCGCCCTTGCTCGCCGCGTGGGCTTCACTGACGTCACCACCGCGGTGGACCTGGCCGGCCGGGTACGCATGCTGGTGGCGCGGACCTGAGCATGGCCAACTACGTGGATGTCGCCGATCCCCAGGCCGTGTCGATCGCCGCAGCTGCCCTGGCACAGGGCTCGGTGGTGGCGGTGCCCACCGACACCGTCTACGGACTCGCTGCCGATCCATCGCTGCCCGAGGCGGTCTCCCGACTGTTCGCGCTCAAGGACCGACCAACCGACGTGCCCCTCCCGGTGCTGGTGGGGAGCCGCGACCAGGTGGACCAGGTGGCCCAGCCCCTCGACTCTGCCGCCCGGCACCTGGCCGATCGCTTCTGGCCCGGCCCACTGACGCTGGTGGTCCCCCGTCGGGCCAACTTCACGGCGGATCTGGGCGGCCCGCTTTCGGCCCGCCAGACCGTCGGGATCAGACTGCCCGACCACCCGCTGATGCGGGCGCTGTGCCACCAGGTGGGCCCGTTGGCGGTGACCAGCGCCAATCCGCACGGTGCGCCGCCGGCCACCTCGGCCCACCAGGTGGTGACGGAGTTCCAGCGCGCCGACGGCCTGGTGCTCGTCATCGACGGCGGGGTGTGCGACGGGACCCCCTCGACTGTGGTGGAATGCCGGGGTCCAGCCTCCCGGTGCCTCCGGGACGGCGCCATCCCCTGGGGCGAGATCTTCAACCGGGGCCGAGGCACGGCTCAGGGGATCACTACCGAGGAGCCCAGCGGGCAGCACCGGGGTTGACGGTCACGCCCCCGGCGGGGGACACTGGGGGCCGATGGAGACAGTTCATGGCTCTCGCAACGGCGTAATCATTATCGACTAGGCGCACACCGCTCCGGTATGTGCCTCTCGACCGTCCACCTGGTGGGCGGTTTTTCAATTCCGAACGGGATGAGTCCCGAGATCGACCGGCCACATGAGACAGAGCACGACGATTAGTACCGAGAAAGCAAGGATGCAGGGACAGTGAGCACGTACAGAGTTGGCCTCATCGGGGGGGACGGGATCGGTCCCGAAGTGGTGGCTGAGGCCATCAAGGTCATCGAGGCGGCCGGGGTGTCGCTCGACACCACCGAGTATGACCTCGGCGCCGATCGCTACATCCGGACGGGTGAGGTGCTCCCCGACGCCGTCCTGGCCGAGCTCGAGGGCCAGGACGCCATCCTCCTCGGGGCGGTCGGGCCGCCAGTGGGGTCCACCGCTGTCCCCTCGGGGGCACTGGAGCGTGGACTCCTCCTCCGACTGCGCTTCGCCCTGGACCTGTACGTGAACATGCGCCCCTTCACGGGGGTTCCCGGCGCTCTCGCCCCGGACTGCGACTTCGTCGTCATCCGCGAGAACACCGAGGGAACCTACGCCGGCGAGGGCGGGTTCCTCCGCAAGGGCACGCCCTTCGAGGTGGCCACCCAGGGATCGGTGAACACCCGGCACGGTGCCGAGCGGTGTGCCCGATTCGCGTTCGAGCTGGCGACGACCCGGCCCCGACACCACCTGACCCTGGTGCACAAGACCAACGTGCTCACCTTCGCCGGCGACCTATGGCAGCGCACCGTCGACGAGGTGTCGGCCGACTACCCGACGGTGACCAGGGACTACAACCATGTGGATGCCTCGTGCATCTACCTGGTCGAGAACCCGGGCCGCTATGACGTCATCGTGACCGACAACCTGTTCGGTGACATCATCACCGACCTGGCCGGCGCGGTCGCCGGTGGGATCGGATACGCAGCGTCGGCCAACCTCAACCCCGCCCGCACCGGTCCATCCCTGTTCGAGCCGGTACACGGCGCCGCCCACGACATCGCCGGCACCGGCAAGGCCAACCCAGCCGCTGCCATCCGATCGGCCGCCCTCATGCTGGACTTTCTGGGCGAGACATCGGCTGCCGACAAGGTGACCCAGGCGGTGGCCGACTTCATCATCTCCCAACCGAACCCCACCCTCTCGACCGCCGCCATCGGCGACGCCATCGCAGAAAGGCTCTGAGCCATGCCTCTGACCACTACGGAAAAGATCTGGATGGACGGCGAGTTCGTCGACTGGGCCGATGCCAAGGTGCACGTGCTGACCCACACCATGCACTACGGGTCGGGTGTGTTCGAAGGCATCCGTGCCTACCCGACCCAGCGGGGCGTGGCCGTCTTCCGCTTGCGTGACCACATCGAGCGGCTGTTCCAGTCGGCCAAGGTGTTCATGATCGACATTCCCTTCAGCGTGGACGACCTGGTGGAGGCCAGCCGCTCACTGGTGCGGGTCAACGGCCTGGACGACGGTTGCTACATCCGGCCACTGGTGTACCTGGGCTACGGGGAGATGGGCCTCAATCCGCTGCCGTGCCCGGTGAACGTCTCGATCGCGGCGTGGCCGTGGGCCACCTACCTGGGTGACGAAGGCGTGGCCAACGGGGTGTCAATGAAGATCAGCTCGTGGCGACGTCACGACCCCAATGCGGTGCCCACCGCCGCCAAGGGCACCGGCATGTACGTCAACTCGTCGCTGGCCAAGGTCGAGGCCATCAAGGCCGGATACGACGAGGCCATCCTGTTGGCTCCTGACGGCAACGTCAGCGAATGCACCGGCGAGAACATCTTCATCGTGCGCAAGGGTCGCCTCATCACCCCGCCCACCTCCGACTCGGGAGCACTGGAGGGCATCACCCAGCAGTCGGTGGAGACCATTGCCAAGGACCTCGGCTACGGGGTGTCCTACGAGCAGATCATCCGTACCGACCTCTACACGGCCGATGAGGCGTTCCTCACCGGCACCGCGGCTGAGGTGGTGCCCATCCGGGCCATTGACGATCGACCGGTGGGCGACGGGCGCCCGGGACCGATCACCCAGAAGCTCCAGCAGACCTACTTCGCCGCCGTGCGCGGCGAGGTCGACCAGTACAAGGACTGGCTGGATTATGTCGAATGACGGGCCCACCCTCGACGACGACACCGTCAAGGGTGGCCGATCCAGAGTCGGGCACGCCCACAGCCACGGTCACGGAGCCACCCACTCCCACCCGTTGACCGCAGGCCAGCAGGCTCACCTGCATGCCCAGGGACGCGATGCGCCTGGAGCGCTCGAGGACACCGGTGCGCACGCCTTCGACCTGCCGGCCCTGCCTGATGCAGTCGACGTGTTCGACACCACCCTGCGGGACGGGTCCCAGCAGGAGGGGCTGTCCCTCACCGTCGACGACAAGCTGCGGGTGGCCGAACAGCTCGACCATCTCGGGGTCACCTTCATCGAAGGGGGATGGCCCGGCGCCAATCCCAAAGACGCCGAGTTCTTCGCCCGCGCCCCGACCGAGCTCTCCTTGGACCGGGCCACACTGGTGGCCTTCGGCTCGACCCGCCGGGCCGGCGTGAAGGCCGAGGACGACGAGACGCTTCGGCACCTGGTGGACGCCCAGACCGAGGCGGTCTGCATCGTGGCCAAGTCCTCCGAGGTCCATGTGGTCGACGCCCTCCGGACCACATTGGACGAGGCCGTCGCCATGGTGTCCGACTCGGTCGAGTTCCTCCGGGCCAACGACCTTCGGGTGTTCCTCGATGCCGAGCATTTCTTCGACGGGTACAGGGCCAATCCGGCATTTTCGCTGCGTATCCTCCAGGCAGCCGAAGAGGCCGGTGCCGAGACGCTGGTGCTGTGCGACACCAATGGGGGGACCCTCCCCTTTGAGGTGGAGCGCATCGTGGAGCACGTGCGTGGCCGCTACGAGACCCAGCTCGGGGTCCACTTCCACAACGACAGCGGCTGTGCCGTGGCCAACTCCCTGGCCGCGGTGGGCCGCGGTGCCACCCACGTCCAGGGGTGCGTCAACGGCTACGGCGAACGGGCTGGCAACACCGACCTCTCGGCCGCCATCCCTGACCTCACGCTCAAGCTGTCGGTGTCCACCATCCCGGCAGAGCGCCTGGAGCTGCTCACACCGGTGTCCCACCACATCGCCGAGCTGGTGAACATCGCCCCCAACCCACAGCAGCCGTTTGTCGGTGCTTCGGTCTTCGCCCACAAGGCCGGCCTCCACACCTCGGCCATCGCCCGTCGTTCGGACGCCTATGAACACATCTCCCCCGAGCTGGTCGGCAACGGCACCCGGTTCGTGGTGTCGGAGATGGCCGGCCGTTCGACGCTGTCGATGAAGGCGGCCGAGCTCGGCCTCGAACTCGACTCCCAGGCCATGACCTCAGTGCTCGACTCCCTCAAGCAGCTCGAGTACGAGGGCTACCACTTCGAGGTGGCCGATGGGTCGCTCGAGCTCCTCCTGCGTCACGCCACCGGGTGGCAGCAGGACTTCTTCGAGCTCGAGTCGTACCGGGTGATTGCCGACCACACCCAGGGCACTTCGACCGAGGCCACCGTCAAGATCATCGTCGGGAGCGAGCGGATCGTGGCCACTGCCGAAGGCAACGGACCGGTCAACGCCCTCGACGGCGCGGTGCGGGGAGCCATCGGAGCCCACTTCCCCGCACTCTCGGGCGTGCACCTGGTCGACTACCGGGTCCGAGTGCTGGACTCGGCCAAGGGGACGGGCTCGGTCACCAGGGTCCTCATCGACTCGACGGACGGAGAGCGGACCTGGACGACCATCGGTGTTTCCGAGAACATCATCGCCGCCTCCTGGCAGGCCCTTTCCGACTCCATCGTCTACGGTCTTCTGCACGCGGCGCCTTTGGGCCCGCCGACGACGGACGGGGCCACCGGTCGGTGACCGCCCGCCACCGACCAGCAGGAGTTCTACGTTGACCCAGCCCAACTTCGTCCCCATCGTCGAGGCCGATCAGGTCCGGCCGGCCTACCGGCTCCAGGTGCCCAGCATCTGGACCCAGTCGAGGCCCTCCGAGCTGCGGGGAACCACTCAGCCTCCCGGCCGTCAGCTGGGCTCCCCTGGGCCTGACCAGGGCTTCGCCCTCAAGCTGGCCCGCCGGTTCGAGGACCGGCTGGAGTTGGTCGAGGGTGAGACGTCCGAGGATGCCATCGCCGGTTGCACGGCGGTGGCCATGCGCCGCTGTGCTCGCTTCGGTCGGGCGCCGGCGGTCTACGATCTCTCCTTCGCCTTCACGCTCTGGGGCTTCCTGGGCGGAGCACCCGACGATCTGGTCGAGACCAGGGGCCCTTTGTTCCGGTCCGCCTCCCATCACTACACCGCACGGCGGCTCATCGCCGACGCGGTGGTCGACGAGGCGCTCCGACTGACGCCGGAGGCAGTGGCCGAGCGCCTCGAGGACTGGCGGGAGCTGATCGTCCTGCCGCCACCGGCATGAGCCGGGCGTGGAGCACGACCCGATGAGCACCCAGGTCGTCGAGGTCGAGGCCGGCGGGCTCACCTTCAGTGTCCGAACGGCCGGCCCGGCCGACGGCCGTCCGGTGATCCTCCTCCACGGCTTCCCCCAGACGTCACTCAGCTTCAGCCAGTCGATGGACACCCTGGCGGCGGCAAGCTATCGGGTGGTCGCCCCGGACCAGCGGGGCTACTCGCCTGGGGCCCGTCCGGACGAGGTTGCCGACTACCGGCTCGACAAGCTCATCGGTGATGTGGCCGCCCTGGCCGATGCCCTGGGCATCGACCGGTTCGACCTGGTCGGCCACGACTGGGGAGGACTGGTGGCTTGGGCTTTCGCCTTTGCCCACCCCGAACGGGTGCGGACCCTCACGGCGGTGTCGACCCCTCACCCCCGGGCCTTCGCCACTGCTCTGACCAGCGACGCCGACCAGCAGGAACGATCCACCTACGTCGACTTGTTCCGCCAGCCGGATGTCCCCGAGGCCCTGCTGCTCGGTGACGACGGGTCGGGCAGTGGTCTGCGTCAGCTGTACTCGGACTCGGGGATCGACGAGGAGTCGGCCGAAGTCTTCATTGCGACACTGCGTCAGCCCGGGGCCATGACTGCCGCCCTCAACTGGTACCGGGCCAACGATCTAAAGGACACCGGGGCAGTGGGAGTGATCTCCGTGCCCACCATGTATGTGTGGTCGGACGCCGATGTGGCACTGGGCCGGGTCGCGGCCGAGGCCTCGGCGTCCTACGTGGTAGGTCCCTACCAGTTCGAGGTTCTCGAAGGTGTCGGCCACTGGATCCCCGATCTCGCGTCGGACCGGCTCGATGCCTTGCTGCTCGACCACCTGGCTCAGACCAGCTGAACATGCCCCCGGTCGGGGGTCGCAAGGATGCCCGGGCTCAGGAGCCCTTGCGCCAACGGCGCTTGCCGCCGCCGCCCGAGGAGGCGCCGACCGGGGTGCCGGTGCGGCTCGCGCCGCCGGACCGAGTGCTGGCGAACGAGCCCGTCGACCCATCGTCGTCCATGAGGTGGTTCACTGTGACGTTGTCGGCCAGATGCGAGCCCTGCATGGCCTTTTGGAACAGGTCGGGGAACTGCGGTCCGACGTGCACGTCGCGGTCGGCATTGACCTGCCACGACGGGGCGGCCGTGGCGCTGGCCTGGACCACCTCGTTCGGGGTGTCCGCAGCCGGCCGCACCGGTGTATCCACCGGCGACACCATGCGAGAACCCTCCCTCACCGAAGGATGCAGCTCAGGCGGATACCACTTGCCGTCGCTCGCGATCCACCAGCCTGGACCCTCGGGTTTGTCACTCATCGGGTTGCCTCCACCACTCTATGTGTTAATCGATCTCTGCATCGTAGCTTCGGATAGGACAAAAGTCACCTGAAATGTCTGTCGACACAGTCCGGGGGCGCCTTGAGCCTGTCGGATCGGATCCGCTCATCTCGACCGGCCCTTCAGCGGTCGCCCCTGGTCCTGGGCGCAGGGCCTCAGCTACTGGTGGGTAACTTGTAGGGATGGACGCTCCCGTGTTTGCCCTCTCTGACACCCACCGCCAGTTCCGCGACACCCTCCGGCGGTTCGCCGAGCAGCGGATCGCCCCCCATGCCGCAGAGGCCGATCGGGACTCGACCTTCCCGCAGAAGTCCTTCGACGCCTGTGTGGAGCTCGAACTGCCCTCGCTGGGCGTGCCGGCGGAGTACGGCGGCGCCGGCGCTGACCTCGTGACCCAGGCAATCATGGCCGAGGAGGTGGCCCGGGTGTGCGCCTCGACGTCGGTGACCCTCCTGATCTCCAAGCTCGGCATGCTCCCGGTCATGAACTGGGGGTCCGAAGAGCTGAAGCGGGCCTATCTCCCCAGGGTGGCGACGGGTGAACACCAGGCCAGCTACTGCCTGTCCGAGGCTGATGCCGGCAGTGACGTGGCCTCGATGCGAACCAGAGCGGTTCGAGACGGCGACCACTACGTGTTGACCGGCACCAAGCACTGGATAACCAATGCCGGGGTGTCGGACACCTACACGGTGTTTGCCGTGACCGATCCTTCCGCCGGCCGCCGGGGGATCAGCTGCTTCGTGGTCGAGGCCGACTGGGGTGTCGAGGTATCGCGCCACGAGGACAAGATGGGTCTGCGCGGCAGTCCCACAGCAGCGGTCTCGTTCAACGAGGTCCGAGTGCCGGCGGTCAACCGGGTGGGTGAGGAGGGCATGGGGTTCACCATCGCCATGCACACACTCGACCGGAGCCGACCCACCATCGGCGCCCAAGCCGTCGGCATTGCCCAGGGGGCCATCGACGAGGCGGCCAGCTACATGCAAGAGCGCAAGGCGTTCGGCAAGCCCATCGCTGACCTCCAGGCACTCCGGTTCATGGTGGCGGACATGGCCATGCGCACCGAGGCGGCGCGGACGTTGGTGTACCGGGCCTGCTCGCTGGTCGACAACGGTGACCCCGAAGGCGAGCTCTCAATGGTGGGAGCGATGGCCAAATGCTTCGCTTCGGACACGGCCATGTCAGTGACCACCGATGCCGTCCAGCTGCTGGGCGGCTACGGCTACACCAAGGACTTTCCGGTGGAGCGGTTCATGCGTGACGCCAAGATCACCCAGATCTATGAGGGCACCAACCAGATCCAGCGGTTGGTCATCGCAAAGAAGCTGCTCGGATAGGGTTTCTGGCTCAGCGGAGCCATCCCCAGACCGCCGCTCGATATCTGTGGGCGTGAGCCAATCGATCGAGCTTGGGAAGCCATGCGCCAAGTCCAGGGGTCGCCTGTTCCTGTTGACATCCATCAATCCTCACTACCGTCGCCGAGCTGGCGATCGGACCCGCGTGGGCATTAGTCAAGGGTCGCTCAACTCTGCGCCCGACTTCACAGACCTCGGACGTGCAGCCGATTCAGGAATGGGGGCTGTCGACACTTTCGATCGGCCTGGGCACAACGGTTGCAGTCGATGATGCCGGTGGCACGCTGGGCCTTGTGGTCGAGCTTGAATCACCCGCCGGGACTGAGGTGAAGGGCTCACAGGAGGCAGCCATCGTCGCCATTACGGAGGCCAGCTCCCCGTCGGCATCACCTGACTCGGCCCGAAGGTCATCGACTTCGACGGCGATGGCCATCAGAAGCTCGTTCACACCCGCCACCTTGTCCTGCAGGTCCCGCAGCCGGGTCTTCCTGTCCCTCGACAGGAGGAGCTCGGCCTCCGCACGTACGGACCTACCGCTCTCCTTGGCCAGCGTCTTCGCCCGGTCGATGAGCGCATCGGCCTCAACCTCGGTGTAGGCCACCTGCTTCTCGATGAGAAGGCCGATCACATCACGTCGGGCAGTTCGGGCCACCTGACGACTGTAACTCTCTGCCGTTACGGCCGTGCCCGAGAACCGACAAGGTGTTGGCGGTCGGCTCCCCGGCGGGTCGCTCATCCGATTGCAGGCATAGCCGGCCAAGGGCTATCCGGCCGAGCTGCGAGATCGCTTTCTGCTCGATGGTACGGTCGCCCAATGGCTCGCCCTATCGCTTCGGACACGCCAGTTGACCGCTCCGGTTTGGAGGAGTTCATTCGACCTCGACACCGCGCCATCCTCAGCACGCAAAGAGCCGATGGAAGTCCCCAGATGTCGCCGGTCACCATGGGGCTTGGTCCGGACGGGGCGATTCTGGTTGCCAGCTATCCAGACCGGGCCAAGGTTCGGAATCTACGACTGCGCCGTCATGCGGCACTGTGCATTCTCTCGGATGACTTTGGGGGCGAGTGGGTCCAGGTCTCAGGGACAGCCACTGTGGTTGATCTTCCCGAAGCGATGGAAGATCTGGTGACCTACTTTCGCTCCATCAGTGGCGAACATTCTGATTGGGACGAATACCGTCGAGCCATGGTTGATCAGGGCAAGGTATTGATCCGAGTCGCACTCGAAAGCTGGGGTCCCATTAGCAAGGGTGGCTTTCCGCCCCGACTTGTTGACACCTGATCGAACCGAACCGAAGGCCACCGGCTCAGAGCCCGCGGTCGGGGATGCTGCGCTACGGCGAAACGGCTGAGCATCCTGGGGCACCCGGGCAGTAGTTGCCAGTGTCCGAATCAGCCGTTAGATGTCCCGTACGGCCGACCTGTTCGGGGATCTGTTCTGGGCGGGTCCTACGGGTCGCCTCCTGGCAGCGACCCTGACTGACATGGGCGGTTGCCGCATGCGGTTCACGATGCGAGTCACCACCCTCTCGACGTTGAACGGTTACCAGAAGGACCCTTCTGTTTCCCCTAACGAAGCCGCGGGAGTCCGTAGCCGACAGCCGTTACAGGGTTATCTCCGGATAGAGGAGGTGGTGGGCGAGCAGATCCTCGCAGCGGTCCCGGCAGGCTTGGGCAATCAGGGGGTCGAGCCGGTACTTCGCCTTGGCCGTGGAGGTGGCGGGCGTGGTCGCGCCCAGCGCAGTGGCGATCACGTCGGCGACCTGGTCGAGCTCGTCCGGCCCGAATCCGAGGGTGGTAAGTGCAGGGGTACCGAGCCGGATACCCGAGGTGTACCAGGCACCGTTGACGTCGTCCGGGATCGAGTTGCGGTTGGTGACCACGCCGGCATCGAGCAGCGCGGCTTCGGCCTGGCGGCCGGTGAGTCCGAAACTGGCGGCGACGTCCATGAGGACGAGGTGGTTGTCCGTCCCGCCGGTGACGAGCCGGACCGTTCTGCGCAGCAGCCCATCAGCGAGCGCCCGGGCGTTGTCCACGATCCGGGCCGCATAGCCGGCGAAGGCGGGTCGGCGGGCTTCGGACAGGGCGACGGCCTTAGCCGCCATCACGTTGGGCAGCGGACCGCCGAGGACCATCGGACACCCCTTGTCCACGTAGGGGGCGTACGCCTCCGTGCAGAGCACCAGGCCACCACGAGGACCCCGCAGTGACTTATGAGTCGTAGAGGTCACGACATCGGCGAAGGGGACCGGATCAAGGTCCCCGGTGAGCACGTTTCCGGCCACCAGCCCGGCGAAATGGGCCATGTCGACCATGAACGTGGCTCCGACCTCGTGAGCGATCTCGGCCAGGGTGGCGAAATTGGGGTTCCGCGGATATGCCGAGTATCCCGCCACGATCACAAGCGGGCGAAACTCCCTGGCCTGCGCCGCGATGGCGCTGTAGTCGAGGAGCCCGGTCGTGGGATCGACCCCGTAGCTGGCCTGGTCGAAGAGCTTCCCCGAGATGTTGGGCCGGAAACCGTGCGTGAGATGCCCACCGGCGTCGAGCGCCATCCCCATCATGCGCTGGGAATGAAGATCGTTGCGGAGCCGGTCCCAGCTTGCGGAGTCAAGGTCGTTCACGTGACGCAGGCCGGCCCGGTCCAAAGCGGGTTGTTCGACCCGATGAGCCAGAATGGCCCAGTAGGCGACGAGGTTGGCGTCGATCCCGGAGTGTGGCTGGACGTAGGCGTGTTCGGCACCAAAGAGTGCCTTGGCGTGGTCGGCAGCCAGGGTCTCGATCCGGTCGACCATCTCGCACCCGGCGTAGAGGCGATGGCCCGGGGTGCCCTCGGCGTACTTGTCCGATAGCCAGTTGCCCATGGCAAGCAGCACCGCCGGCGAGGCGTAGTTCTCCGAAGCGACGAGTTTCAGTTGGCGTCGCTGGGACTCCAGCTCACTGACGATTGCGCCGGCCACATCTGGTTCGGCGGCGCCAATGACCTCCAAAGCCGATCGATAGGCGGTGGCTGTAGCCGATTCGGGCATCGCGCTCCTTGGGACGACATCGAGTAATCGCCCAGGCGCACGGCTCTGTCCGACACGTTGTCGGAGGGCCGGTCCCCGGTGGTGCTCCACCCTGACGCCAGTAACGACCCGCTGCAACGATAGCCTCATCAGGTTGCTGAGACACCGGGTACGCAGCCGAAAGACCTTCAGGCTGCGGCCAGAGGTCTTTTAGAGTGGTTGCATGGATCGCGAAGACACGCTCAACGGCCACCATGACCCGCACGATCCTCCGAAAGAACTGACCGGTGACATCATCTTTGAGGAAACACCGACCGGCTATGAAGTCCGGTACTCCGATCGCATCGCCAGCGAGCATCAGGGTTTGGTCGACGAATCCGCTGATTGGCTGGAGGACCAACTCGGTGTTTTCAACTTGGGTCTAATCGACTACAAGGTCCTGATGGCCGACGGCGTTCTCACCGATGAGATCAAGAACGGATTGATCGCTTGGTGGGCCGCCAGGGTCGACGATCTGGACCTGGAATAACAACCAGAGCGGCTCGTGGACTTGGGCGAACCGCCCCAGTGCGAAATTTGCTCTGATGCCTGCTACCCAGTGTTGGCCCTGTGGTTCTTCCAGGGTGTACCGATGGGCCACGGTCGTTCACTCGCATGACCGGCCCTGCGCAGCAGCCACCAACCTTTTGGACCTGCTTCTGAATGCGGCATGCCAATCGACGTACTTGCGAGCGGCGCCAACGGAACGTCCGGGGGAACAGCCAGGCTATTCGGGACGGTCAACCGGTCTTCCGGCAGGAGTACGTCCCCTTAGAGTATTTGGACAGGATCCGGACGCAGGCCTTCGCTAGCAGAGTCAGCTAGGTGTTCCTCCCACAGACCTTGTTGACGCGGAGATCCCCCAGATGAAGTGAGCCCCCGAGGCAGTGTGGAGCTGTCTAGCAAACCACACAGCCACTGGGAGGCTCACCGTGCACCGTGATGCTGCGCTCACCCCAGAAGGCCGACTTCGCCTCTGCAACATGATCGAAGACGGCTGGCCTGTTGCCGCTGCCGCTGAATCCATGCGGATCTCACGCCAGACCGCCCCCAAATGGTGGCGCGTTATCAGGATGCCGGGGTCGCCGGCCTCGAGGATCGATCGAGCCGTCCCCGGCGATGCCCGACGAAGACCTCGGCTCGGATGGAGCGCCGAATCGTCGAGCTGCGCCGTCGTCACCAGCTCGGACCTGCTCGGCCCCGAGGCTCGACATGCCTGCATCGACGTTCCACCGGGTGCTCCAACGCAATGGGGTGAGCTGGCTCTCCGACCTCGGCCGCAAGGGTGGTCGGGTCATCCGTCGGATCGAGACCACCCACCCGGGCGAACTTGTCCATGTCGACGGGCGCACCGATCGCCTGGACCACCGCCACGGGTCATCCCGATCGGACCGGTGCAGTCGCGAGGCCTACCGGGGTGGTCCATCTTGTGGCCCGCTTCCGGCCGATTTGGCCACCGCCCCTGACGCATTCAGCCACCTATCGTCGGCTGAATGTGAGGTGTGTGATGCCGCTTGGAGTGCTGATCGCCTCAACAGCAAAGCGGTTGTCCAGCCCCTCGAGTCCGTCCCAGAGTCGCTCGCCGCGCCCCAAGACGATGGGGACCATCACAATGTGGATGAGATCGATCAGATCTGCAGCGAGGAATTGGCGGACGGTCGAAGGCCCACCGCCGATGCGCACGTCGAGCTCACCGGCGGCTTCTTGGGCGACCTTCAGCGCCTCGGCGGGCGTGGCTTCGATGAAATGGAAGGTCGTACCGCCCTTCATTTGGATCGTCGGTCTCGGATGGTGCGTCAGTACGAATACCGGCGTGTGAAAGACCGGGTCGTCACCCCACCAGCCCTGCCAATCTTCGTCGGCCCACGGACCGCGCTGGGGCCCGAACTTGTTTCGACCCATGATCTCGGCGCCGATGCCTGTTGCCCAGTTGCTGGCGAAGGCTTCATCAGCGCCAGTGGTTCCGCCCGGCGCGCCGTGCATCTGGCGGAAGGTGCGAGTCTCGAGCAGGCCGTCGACGAGTCTCTTCCCGGCGTGCCCGAATGGCTGTTCCAAGGATTGTCCTTCACCGGTACTGAAGCCGTCGAGCGAAACGGCAAAGTTGTGAACACGGACTAGTGACATTCAAACTCCTTGGAACGTGCTGTGGGATTTGGCGCCTGGGGCCGGGACGAGGCCAGCACCGGACGCGGGAGAGTCGCTGGGCCGACATCCCGACCGGCAGTAGGACTGGCCGCAGGAAGGCTGCCTCACGATCCGCCCCCGGTCAAGGTGGCGGCAAGCGAATCCAAGAGGGAATGGGTCCCCGCCTCCCGTTGGGCCACCGTGTCGTGGCCATCGAGGAACACACCCTGTTCTGTGAGCACCAGCCGTGTTGTCGCACCGTGGCCGCTGAACAGGACCGTGGCGACGGACACCGAGATTCGAGACTCGTCGGCATACATCTCGTACGTGTAGACGATCCGCTCTTCGGGGATGATGTCTCGGAACTCCGACTCGTAGATGTAGATGGGTCCGCCCGGCGGTCCACCGCGATTGACCTCACGGCCCCCGACCCGGAAGTCGAGTTCGTAGCCAGATCCCAGTGCTTCGGCAGAGCCGGCAAACCAGTGTGCTTTGAGGAGTGGGTCCGCCCACGCCCGGAAGGTCTGCTCGACCGGAACGTCATAGGTCCGCTCAATGACGAACGTCTCGTGGGCAGCGGTGAACAGACTCAAGATTCCTCCTCGGTGGTGGCTACGCCATGCAGAAGATCGCCCAAGCGGTCCAAACGGGCCTCCCAGCCCCGGCGTCGTTCGGTGATCCACTGTTCGGCGGCGGTCATGGCGGCAGGTTCGATCTGGCAGATGCGGGTTCTCCCTACCTTCTCGGTCTTTACCACTCCGCACGCTTCGAGCACCTGGACGTGTTGGACCACCGCGGCCAGGGACATCGCTAGGGGCTCCGCCAGTTCGGACACTGAGGCGGGTCCGAACGTGAGTCGTTCCACCATGCTGCGCCTGCTCTTGTCGGCCAGGGCCTGAAAGGTCCGATCCAGGTCGGTCGTTTGGTCAAGCATCTAGTTGAGTATACGAGCCGGGCGCCTGATAGTCAAGTATCTACTTAACTCTTGTTCGCCCACCCGGTGCTGGACGGGGACCCGAACCGATGGGCTCCCGGGGGTACGACAGCGGCAGGGTGCGCGCTGGGCCGCCCCTGATCGGCGGCCCAGCGAGACCGCCAGCAGTCGGTGACGGCACCGGGGTCCCTACTCGGGCGTCACGATGGCGAAGTCTCCGCTCACGGCGTCGAGGACAGTGAGGTGCCGGCCCACCACGCCGGTGTCGCCGTCGGTGGAAAGCCCATCGAGCCCTCCGCCGGCGAGCAACCCGAGCAATTCCGGCCTGGTGAGCGTGATCGTCAGGTCGGCAGCACCATGATCGGGATCGATGTCCTGGATCAGCGCACCGTTGCTCAGCGCAGTCCGGTAGGTGTGCCCGAGGTCGGTAAAGGCCCAATCGATGGACAGCTGCTCGTCCCACGCACGGGGACCGTTGACCCGGATGGCCAGCGAGTCGAACAGCTGGTCGACCGACAGGGCACCCACCATGTCGGGAGACCCCACAGAGTCCAGTGCGGCGGGCTGGACGCCGTTGCGGAGCTCGAATGCACCCTGGAGGTAGAAGTTGCGCCAGGTGCCGTTCTCGGCCCCGAAGCCGAGTCCGTCGTACACATCGGCCAGGAGCCCACGGGCCTCGGTGTTGCCATCGTCAGCGAACACCACGTGGTTGAGTAGTTCAACGGCGAAGCGTGGGTCGCCGGAAGCGATGTAGCCGCGAGCTTTCGCCATCACCACCCCGGCCCCGCCGAAGGCATCGACATAGCGCGAGGCGGACTCAGCGGGCGGGTGCTTCCAGAGGCTGGCCGGGTTCCCGTCGAACCAGCCCAGATAGCGCTGGGCCGAGTGGGGCGAGTATCCGTGCCTGTCCAGTGAGCTGCTACAACTCTCCCCATGGACGGGCGCACCCCGAAGGGCCAGGACGAACACTCTCGACATACCCAGGGCGCATACGACCGCCTCGCTCCTGTGTGGTCGGCCACGACCGATGATGGACCGTTCAACGGACTCCTCGAGCGGCCTGCCATGCGCTCGCTCATACCCGGCCCCCTGGCCGGGCTGACGATCCTCGATGCTGGCTGCGGCTCAGGCGCCCAGAGCGAGTGGCTACTGGACGAAGGGGCGAATGTAGTCGGGCTCGACCTGAGCCCGGCCATGGTCGAGGAGACTCGGATTCGATGCGGCGACCGTGGAGAGTTCCTCGTCGCTGACCTCGCCGAACCTGTCCCCCTCCCTGCTCGCTCCGTCGACGGCGTCACCTGTTCACTCGTCCTGCATTACCTCGAAGACTGGCGAGTACCGCTGCGGTCCTTTTCCGCTCTGCTTCGCCCCGGGGGCTGGGTGATCATCTCGCTCGACCACCCCTTTGGCCCTCCACTCTCCAGCCAACGAGGCACCTACTTCGACGCGGAACTGGTGTCTGACACGTGGGACAAAGCCGGCGTGGTGGTCACCCAGCACTTCTGGCGCCGCCCGCTTGCTTCGGTGATCGATGCATTTTCGGATGCAGGGTTTGTTGTTGATCGAATCGCCGAAGCCCGACCGAGCCAGGAGGCGCTCGAACGCTTCCCGGAGGAGCTGCTCGGCGTAGAGGGCACACCGTCATTCATCAGCTACCGGCTTCGGCTCCTCGAGTCGTGACGATCCCCAGCCCGTCTGCTGGAAGCGGCCGGGTGGATCCATCGGATCCCGCCAGGATCCGCTGTTCGCACGATCATCGGCTGGGACCTTCGGCCCTGGTTGATGGACAGCCTGCACGTCAAGGTGATCATGAAGTGGACGACCGCCGACCCCACTATTTCGGAGTTCACCCGGGAGTCCTGCTTCGTGCACCTGGGTAGGGCGAGCATCGGTCGGATCGGCATCACGATGGGCGCACTCCCGGTGATCCTCCCGGTCAGATTCGGCCGGCTCGACGGGGCGGTCGTGTTCTGGGCCATGCACGACACGAAGCTCCACGCCGCCTCGGACGGGGCGGTCGTGGCCTTCCAGGTGGACGCCTACGAGCCGTCCGCGGGGCGAGGCTGGTCGGTGCTGGTGCAGGGGATGGCATCAGCGATTCCCGACAACCAACAAGCGCGGGCCTTGGAGGACTCAGGGCTTCCCGAGGTCCGACCGAACGGCATCACCTCGGGTGGTCGCGATGTGATTCGCATCAACGGCACGATGGTGAGCGGGCGTAACCTCCAAGCAGAGGGTGAACCTTCTGCGCATTCTCAGCATCCGGTTGGCGGCGGTACCGTAGTCAGGTAGCAGTCGCACTGGGCGTTGCGGTCCCCACCCTGGTGGACCTCAGGCTCGGCTGCCGACTCCACCCAAACCTGGAGGTTCCGCTCTGATGACCACCACCGTGGACGAGATCGCCGATGGCATCTACCGCCTGTCGACCTGGGTGGAGGAGATTGCCCCGCCGGTTGGCTTTACGTTCAATCAGTTCCTGATCGATGCCGAGGAGCCACTGCTGTTCCACACCGGTCCGCGGGCCATGTTCCCCGCTGTCGCTGAAGCGGTCGGCCAGGTCCTCCCGGTCGAGCGGTTGCGTTGGGTGACCTTCGGGCACCTCGAATCGGACGAGAGCGGGTCGATGAACCAGTGGTTGGCTGCTGCACCGCAGGCCCAGGTGGCCCACGGGATGGTGGGCTGCCTGGTGTCGCTGAACGATCTGTGCGACCGTCCCCCTCGTGCGCTGGCCGATGGCGAGGTCCTGGACCTCGGCGGCAAGCGGGTTCGCCACATCGACACCCCGCACGTTCCCCACGGGTGGGACGCCAGGGTCCTCTACGAGGAGGGAAGCGGCACCCTGCTCTGCGGCGACTTGTTCACCCACCTCGGCAACGGCCCTGCGCTCACCGAGGGTGACATCATCGGACCCGCCGCCGAGGCGGAAGCGATGTTCCAGAGCACCTCACTGGCGCCGACCACGGCCACGGTGATCAGACGGTTGGCTGAGCTCGAGCCGAACGCACTGGCCCTGATGCACGGCTCGTCCTTCAACGGTGACTGCCGTGCCGCGCTCGACGACCTGGCCGCCTACTACGAGACCCAGTTGGACGCGGGCTAGCAACCTCGTCGGCCGCCGAGAGGTCAGCGCTCACTACGCCGTCGGCGGATCAGCACCGACGTGGGCCAGGCGGCCACCCCGATCGCCACCCCTATGGTGATGGCGAGTCCCGGTGCGCCCGAACCGGACAGCGTCAGGGCGATGAGGCAGACCGCCACTACGGCCCATACGACGATGGCCACGACCCGCACGACCGGCGTACCGATGGCGTGGTGGCCGTCGGAGAGCGACCACGGCTGATGGAGGTCTCCGTCGGCCTCGGAGGAGCCCTTGGAGCGTCGGCGGCGGCCGACTGCCGGTTGTCCGTCTGGCCCCTCGGTACTCTTGGCGAACTTCAGCGCCACCGGGGCCATCCACCGCTCCAGTCGGAGCGCCAGGGTCGGACTGCGGGAGATGGCCACGTTGCTGCCGACGGCGAACGCCACGTACAAGAGCACCCCGCCGGGGGCGAAGACCGCGATCGGGATCAGCAGGACCATGATGGCGATCCGGGTGACGTTCATGCCGGCCCGGGAGAGGTTGCGTCGGGCCGTGGGCGCATCAGGATCGACCCGGGCGGCGCGGGCGAGGACATCGGTGCCCTCCCGCTTCTTGCCCGATGCACGCAGTGCGACCCCGAGGTTGTTGAGCGCCGCATAGTTGTCCGGGTCGATGGCCAGCGCCCGGCGACTGGCATCGGCCGCCGCCGACCACTGCTTGGCGCCCAATGCCACCAGGCTGGCGGCGACCCAGGTGGACGCACTGTTGGGAGCGAGTCGGATGGCCTCTTGGACTACCACGCTGGCTTCCGCATTCGCTCCGGTCAGGGGCAGCGCCTGGGCCAGAGCGATGTGCCCGTTGGGGTCCCAGGGAGTGAGGCGAACGGCCTCCCGGGCCGAGGCGACCGCCTGGTGGCCGATGCGCGAGCGATCGGCGCCGGCACTCTGGCGGGCCAGGGTGGACAGGGCGGTGGCCCGCAATCGGAACCCCAGGGGTGACTCCGGTGCCAGCCGGATGGCCTCGTCGGCCAGCTCGGCGGCCTCGCTGAAGTGCCCCTCGCCGTAGACGGCGCGGGACCATTCGCAATACGGCCGGAAGTCCAATGGCGCCAGCTGGGCGGCGTCCTTGGCCCGCTCCACCGCTGCCTGGTAGCGCTTGATGCGGATGAGGGCATCGGACTCGGCCAGTAGTGCCGCCAGTCGGTCTTCCTCGTCGGTCACGCGGTGGTCCTAGCGGGATCGACGTTGGCGGAGGTAGGCCCCGAGCTCGTCATAGTCGCCCGAGTCATTGGCGTAGCGCACGTGGTTGCGAGCCGACTCGAGCCACGCCGCCGTGCTCGGACGGGTGGCGGCAAGCGCCGCCCGCAGCTGGTCCATGCCGATGGGTTGGATGGTCGACGTCCGGACCGCCTCGCCCAGGGCCCGCTCGGCGGCGTCCTGACAGACCAGGCGGATGTCGGCACCCGACATGCCTTCCGAGGCCGCCCCGAGCTCGTCGAAGTCCACCGGCCCGAGGGGCCGGTGCCGCAGGTGGTAGCGGAAGATAGCGGAGCGGGCCGGGACATCGGGGGGAAGGAGGAGCACGGTGCGGTCGAACCGCCCCGGCCGGCGCAGGGCCGGATCCACGTCCCAGGGCTGATTGGTAGCTCCGATGACGAAGATGCCGTCGTTGGACGACTCCACGCCGTCCAGCTCCACCAGCAGTTGGGCCACCACATTTCGGGCCGAGCTGCGACCGAGATCCATCCGGGAGTGCCCGATGGCGTCCAGCTCGTCGAAGAACAGGACACAAGGGGTGTTCCGGCGCGCCATCTCGAACAGCTCGTGCAGCTGCTTCTCGGAGTTCCCGAGCCACATGTCGAGAACCTGGTGGAGCCCGACCGGGACGAACTGGGCGCCGAGCTCGCCGGCCACCGCCCGGGCGAGAAAGGTCTTGCCGCACCCCGGCGGCCCCCACAGCAGCAGTCCGCCCTGCAACTGGGCACCGTAGGCCCGCCGGAGCTCGGGGTTGCGCAGGGGACCGAGAAACGACTGCTCCAGTCGCTCCTTGATCTCGACAAGACCGCCGACATCGGCCAGCGTCACCAGCTCGAGGTGGCCCGCATCGTTGAGGACCTCTTGGAGGAACTGGTCCCAGTCGGCCTCTTCGCCAGGTTCGGCCTGTTCGCCCTGGAGCTCGTCAGCGGAGGACACCTCGCCCGAGCCGGCCGGAACCGGAGGATTGGCACTGCTGGAGGAGCCCCGCAGGGCGTCGTTGAGGCGTGACCACCCCGCGACCCGGGGATCGCCCAGGGTGCCGCCGACGAAGGTCGCCATGCTCAGAGCCTCGCCGTGGTCGGGCTCGAGGTGCAGCACCGCCTCCACGTGGACCAGCGCCTCCTCCAGGCGACCAGCGTCGATCAACAGCCCGGCGAGATGCATTCGCAGGGCCACATTGTCGGGCTCGGTCGACACGGACGCCTCGATGGCACGGATCACTTCGGGGTCGGTCGCCATCTCCCACTCATCGTACGTCGCCCGAGTGACCTTGAGGGGTGCCCATACAGGCTCCGACCAGCCGATGGATGGGTTCCGAGGGCGCCGATCTCCCGCCCGGGACCACGGCCGTCCCCACCGAAAGCGGCCGAGAATCCTGGTCGACGTGACCTTCGGCCCTGGTTGGATCGTGCCCCGGGCGCAGAAGATGGAGTGGAGCGAACCCATCAGAATGAGGTCCAATGCCAGCAACCCGAAGGCCTCCCACACAAGCCGGGTGGCGTCCGGTTGCCCGGTGCGCTCGATGAGGGTCCTCCTGATCGGCGCCGGGGTCATCGGCACGGTCTACGGTGTCCAGCTGGCCGAGTCCGGACACAGCGTGGACGTGCTGGCCCACGGCCGCCGCACCGAGCGCGTGGACCTGAATCGGGCTCTGCACCACCGACACGGTCACCGGCGGCCGTGAGGACGTGCACGTCCCGGTGGTGCCGACCGCCTCGGCCCGGGCCTACGACCTGGTGCTCATCTCGGTGCGGGCCGAGCAGATCGGGGCCGTCTGCGACGACCTCCGCATGTTGGTCGACTCACCGGCCCTGTTGTTCTTCGGCAACAGCTTCGCTGGGCACCGGGGCCTCCCCGAAGGGCTGCCCGGGTCAGTGAGCCTCGGGTTCCCCGGCATCGGTGGTGGTCTGGTCGGTGACCGGGTCGAGTACATGCGCATCCGACGGCAGCCCACGACCATGGAGCGCCACGGTGCCGGCAGCCTCGAGGAGTTCGAGGAGGCCCTGGCAAAATCCCGGTTCCCCGCGACCGACACCGACGACATCGATGCGTGGTTGGCATTCCACCGAGTCTTTGTCGCCTCGGTGTCGTCGGCCCTGGCCCGGTCGGACGGCAGCGCTGAGGGACTGGCCCACGACACGACGCTCCTCACCCTGATGTGCCGGTCGATCGAAGAGGGGTTCCGGGCGCTGCACGGACAGGGCCTCCGAGGATTGCCCCGCAACCTGGCTGTGCTCCACCAGCCGGCATGGCGGAGCCTTGCTGTGGGCTATTGGGGCCGCGTGCTGTGATCGCCGATGGGGGAGCAGTGCTTCGCCGCCCACTCCCGTACCGCCGAGCCGGAGATGAAGGCCCTCGCCAGCGAGGTCATGTGTGGAGTTGACGGGGCCCGCCGCACAGACCACCTCCAGCTGCTGTTGGCCCCCTACGCCGCCCTCTCCCTCAACTGACCCGGCGAAGGAGGATCCCTCGGACGTAGGCCGCTTGGCCGACATGTTGCAGGTCGTCGGCGATCACGCTGATTAACCGGATGCTGACGGTCACCGGAGGGTCCCAGGTCCGGTCCACCACCCTCGCCAGATCAGGGTCGCCGAGGGTCTCCACAAATGCCAGCGTCTTGGTATGGACATCCTCGAAGTAGCCGAGCAGTAGGGCCGAGTCAGCGACGACCGCGGCCACCGCATCGGGGTCGTGGCCGTAACCGGTGTCGGCCACATCCAGGGGTAGGCCGAACCGGTCTGCCCAACCGTTGGCCGTCCACACCTGCTCGATGCCGTCCAGGCCGGCGACGTGGTCATCCTGGATCCGGGTGAGGTGCCAGACCAGCCACGCGATCGAGTTGGACTCCTCTTCGGGACGAAAGGCCAGCTCCTCGGTGGTCAGGCCACCCACGGCGGGGTGCACCGCATCGCGGACCCGCTGGAACGCGTCCACCAACAGGTCCGCGCTCGTCATGCCGCCCTCACGGACCGGGACGTTGTGCCCGACCCCCTGGACCGCAGTCCGGTGCTCGCAATCATCAGGTGGTGGCCTTGCATTCGATTCCTCCAACGCCGGTCTGTCCCGTCGATTCCGCCGGGACCACGACCGCGGAAGGGTAGACAGCCGCCGAGGCTGTTGGCAACCGGTCCGTTGCTAGACCGCCCGGCGCGCGCCCATCGATGGCCGACGCATGATGACCGACCCGGGGTCGCCGCACCACCGATCCGTGGGGTCTCAGCGCTGGGGCGTGCCCGATGCGTGCCGGGCCTGCCGCAGGCTCATCACTGCCGCCGCGGACAGCACGACGAATGCGGCTGACTCCACCACGAGGGACAGCGTGGCGTACGGCGCGCCGAAGCTGTCCTGGAAGCCGAACAGGCCCACCTCGACCGAGAGCACCAGACCCCCGATCGTGCCGGCGGCGAACAGCGCTCCCCCGGCCACCACCATGGTCTGGCGGGAGACGGCAACGGCGGCTGCCACCATCATGCCTAGCACCCCTTGCACCACGAAGAGCGGTCCGATGGTAGGGATGTGCCGGTATCCCGTCGACCACAGGTGCAGGTGGATGAGCGCCGATCCGATGAGGAGGAGGCTGCCTGCCCAGCACAGTGCGCTCACCGCCAGTCCGGGGGAGGCCATCAGGTGCCATCGCCGCCAAATGGGTACTGCACCTGCCGTTCCTGGTCCGGTCATCGTCAGATCCTCGTCGCGGTACATGCTGGGTCTTCGACGCCGACGGTGAGCCAGATGGCACGCCCGCTGATGGGGTGGGAAACCACCAGTAGGCCCGGGCGATCCGGCCACGCTGGAATGCGCCCTGACCTGGACCGATGGCCAGCCGATCGGACCGTAGAGCTACCAGGCGACAACGCCGACCTACTGCGGTAACGTCTCAGACGACACTGGTTTTGGTGGTCGGACGGAATCAGGCGAACCGTTCATAGCTACTCCGGACCTCGGTAGCAGAGCCCCGACTCGGGCATGTCTGCGCCGGAGGAACTATGACCAATGTGATTGATTCTCAGATCGAGAGCCCGACATGCACCCTTGTCGGATGCGACGGATTCGGCATCAAACTTCGAGAAGATGCCGTCAGTGTGACGGTGGCGGTGACCGGGGAGGTGGATCTGGCCACGGCACCGACGCTGATGCGAGCGCTGAGGCTGGCCGGCGTCGGCCACCCGGCTCTCGTCGTGGTCGATGCCAGCACCCTCACCTTCATCGGTGCCTGCGGTCTCGGTGTCATCGTGGCGGCCCGTCGGGCCCAGGCCTCGTGGTCGGGCACGTTGGTGATCCGCCACCCCTCCAGCATGCTCTCGAGGACGCTCGCCATCACCGACCTCACCGACCTGGTCGAGACCGAGTGATCGACGCCCATCGTGGCCGGTAGACCCCCGTCGGAGCTGGGTGCGTGGGAGGAGCAGTGGGGTGTCGATGAAGCCGTGACGGGGGGTGACCGGCGATGGTGAGGCCGCGGGAATCTGCTGGGGCCGCCGAGCTGACGCTGATGACCCTGTGCTCGATGAGCGCAGCGCTGCTCTCGATGGGCGGCGCGGCCATCGTGCTGATGGGCGTCGACGAGCAACCGGTAGCTCTGTACGCGTCGAACCCGGCACTCGAATCCCTGGAGGAGGCGCAGTTGACCTTGGGCGTGGGGCCGGCCATCGAGGTCTTCCGGTGTGGCCAAGCAGCCATCGAGGCCGACATCGTGGGGGATGCCCCGCTCCGGTGGCCCGGCTTTGCCGACCTGGCCATCGCCTCGGGTGTCCGCTCGGTGTTCGCGTTCCCCCTGCAATCGGGCGGGGCCAGGCTGGGGGCCCTCACTTTCTACCGGGCGACCACCGGTGCACTGGACCGGGGGGGGCCACACCGACGCCGCGGTGGTGGCGGGCGTCGTGGCCCGGTCGATCCTCGACCTTCAGGCCGGAGCGGGCGACGGGACGTTGGCGGCCGGACTGGCCGACGGGCATGTCGACCTGGCCCGGGTCCACCAGGCATCGGGTATGGTCTCCGTCCAGCTCCACGTCGGTGTGGGTGAGGCCCTGTCCCGTCTCCGGGCCCATGCCTTCGCCAGCGGCACGAGTGTGCAACACGTCGCCCGGGACGTGACCGATCGCAAGCTGCGACTCCCGATCTGATGAGACCGCCGATCGGTCAGGTGGAGAATGCGCCAAGGCTCCGTTCTACGTCGGCCACATTCCAACCTACGCTCTCCCCGGGGAGCCCCAATCCGAAAGGCGGTGTGGTGTGGCGAACCGCGAGACCCTCCTGGCCGACACCTTTTTGACGCTGGCCGACACATTGGTCGAGGACTTCGATGTCATCGACGTCCTGCACACGTTGAGCCTGCGCTGCGTGGAGATCCTCGACGCAGCCGCCACGGGCATCCTGCTGGCCGATCCCAACGGGTTCCTCCAGGTGATGGCGGCCTTCAACGAGGCGATGAACGTGCTCGAGCTGTTCCAGATCCAGAACGAGGAGGGCCCCTGCCTCGAAGCCTTCCGGACCGGCCAGGTCGTCACCCACGACGACCTCCGCCGGCCCAACCCGTGGTCCCACTTCACCGTCCTGGCGCTGGAATCCGACTTCGTGTCGGTGCACGCCATCCCCATGGTGGTGCGATCGAGTGTGCTCGGGACCATGAACCTGTTCCGGTCGACTGCGGGTCCACTGGACCCGGCCGATGTGGTGGTGGCCCAGGCTCTGGCCCACGCCGCCACTCTGACCCTCCTGCAGAACCAGGCGGCGGCCAATGCCCACCGTCTGACCGCCCAGCTGCAGGGGGCCCTCAACAGCCGCGTCACCATCGAACAGGCCAAAGGGGTGATCTCGGAGTTGGCCCACATCAACACCGACGAGGCCTTCGTCCGGATGCACGCGTTCGCCCGGAACCACAACGCCAAACTCACCGACGTGGCGGGCCGCGTGGTCAGCCGCTCCCTGACAGCCAACGAGCTGGCCGAGCTCTTCCCCCCTGGCCACACGCACTGACGACCCTCCGCTGACGGGGGAGCTGAGGTCCGGCGCCTAGCGCACCTGTCCGCTGAACGACGCCGGGGGTGTGGCCGTGTCGGGAACCGAGGCGGTGACGTCCCAGGCCCCCGAGGCCTGTGGCGCACGGGCGGGACCCGAAGAGGCCGCCCCGTGGGAGTCGGTGACCACGCTGACTGATGAACAGCCGCACGCGGTGAAGGTGATGCCCGGGGCGGTGGAGACGAAGGTCACCGGCACCCCGGCCAGTGGATCGCCGGACGCATCGGTCACCGTCGCCGACAGTGGATGGACCGAGCCGCCGGGCCGGACCGCCCGCGCCGGGGCCGGTCGGCCGGACAGGACGAGGGCGTTGGCCACCGCGGAGACACCCGGCACCACGGTGGGCGGTGGGGTGGGTGTGGTGGTCAGGCTCCAGTCGGTGGCGAGGGCCAGGACGGACAGGCCCTGGATCACGACCGAACTGCTCGAGGTCGGTGGGTAGGCCTGGACCCGGACGCCGGTGATGGTCTGGTCGTGCCAGCCAACCGGCAGCTTCACCACGGTTCTCACATGACCCGTCCCCGACGACGGGTAGCCCGTATGGAAGTCGCTGGCATACCAGGTCGGCCCACCCGACAGCTGGAGCTCGACCGCCAAGGACGAGACGCCATTCCCAGACGTGGCCAGGTCGACGGTGGCGTACTGTCGGGCATCGCCCGGCTCGGGGGACTGCGGGTCGGTCGAGATGTCGCCGTACCACCGGGACACCTCCTGGCCGGAAATCTGGTATGTGAACGGATTGGCATCCATCACCGACTCGCGGGTGGCCCCGGCCGCCGGGCCGGGCACCGGGGCCAGCCGGAACTGGAATCGGCTGGCCCCCGATGAGGAGAAGTCGTTGTTGCCAGTGGCGTCCCGGAGCACCGGGTGGTGGCCGTCCCACAGGCCGGTGAAGGGCACGTCGACCTCCTGGATGGCCACCTGGCTGTCCGGGAATCCGGTGGCCGGCTCCCCACCCCACAGGTAGGTGGCATCCGACGTGCTGCCGTCCGGGGCGACGATGAATGAGATGGCGTTCTCGATGTCAGTCATCCGCCCCCAGGTGCCCCACTCCAAGAAGGGCACGAAGCCGGTGCCGGCATCCTCGTGGCTCCAGATGACCGTGTACGACAGCTGGGTCGACCCGCCCGACACCGGTGTGGCGGTGGCGTCGACCAGCATCGGCACGTCATGAAGGGCCGAGGTGGACCGGCCGAACAGCACCGGGGCATAGGCCGTGGCCAGGTACTGGGGGTTGGCCGGGTCCACCACCTCGAGTTGGTCGTCGACGAGGGTGATCCGGGGCAGGGCCGAACCGGCGGGCCAGGACAGTCCCCCCGATGACGACGCCGGCTCGGTGGCGACGGTCACGGTGTAGTGGTCGGCGGTGGTCACCGGCCCGGTGAACAGGCCGTAGGTGAACGGAGTAGCCCCGGCGTAGAGCACCACCTGCTGGGTGCTGACCACGGTCGACGTGGTCACGTCGGACAGGGTGACGTCGGCCACCAGCGCGCTCGGACGGGCCGCGGCCCACGACGTGTGGGGAGCGGCCAGCGCCAGCCGGAGCAGGCCTTCGCCGCCCAGTGCCGACCCCGACACCACCGGTGGCCGGAACGCTCCGCGGTAGGGCCCCGTCACGGTGTCCGACCCGGTCAGGTCGCCGGACCGGCCCGGGGTGACGCCGAGGACCAGCGGATGGCCCGGTACCGAGGTTCCCGATGTGGCGTTGGTCAGGACCCGTGCCCTGGTCGATGGGGTCGGCGCGGGGCTGATGGCCGGAGCGGCCGTGGCACCGAGCGAGGCGTCCCATGCGTCGGCGGGCACCTGGCACGAGCGGGGAAGCCCGCAGGCGGTAGGGGCGAAGCTGATGTCGTCCACCAAGAGCGCGGGCCCGCCAGTGGAGTAGAGGGACTCGGCCGCCACGAAGCACTGTTCGGTCCGGCAGTCGCTCGAGCCGAGCGAGGTGGTCAAGACGGCCTGGGGGTGCATGATCGCCGATGCCGCACCGCCGCTGTCGACAGTGACCACCGCATTGTGGCGAGCGTCGCAGGCGTCGGCCGGCGACTCGCCGGCAGCCTGCAGGGTGAAGGCGGTAGGGTCGCACTCCACCACCACATAGGTCGAGCCGGGGCTGAGTCCGGTCATCACCACGGACACGGCGGCATTGTCGGCCAACCCGGTCGACGGGGTGACGCTGAGCGCAGTCGCCGGAGCCGCAGCCCCAGCTACCGCGGCCGGCAGGGACGGTGCCGCCATCGCGACCAGGACCGCCACCGTGAACGCTGCCCCCGCCAGGCTCCGGTGGGCCCACACCCGGCGCCTACGCAACCCGTCTGTCGAACTCGTCATCGATCCCCCCTCCGCCGGGCAATCTAGTGGTTCGGCCCGACGGCCATCAGCCCTACGACGCCGGACCAGCCCTACGACGCCGGACCGCCGCCCCGGTGCCTGCCGGACTCGGGGAGGACCACCTCGGGACGTAGGCTGTCGAGCTTCCCCGGCGAGCGCTGCGGCGGCCGCCTCGGGGCAACCGGACCGGAGCGGAGATGGCGGCGCGTCCCGGACCACGGTGCCGGAGGAGCGGTCAGGTGGTCGCACAACCGGTAGGCCACTGACTCGTAGTTCACACGCCAGCCTCGGAAGTCTGCCCACGCCTCCTCGGCCGTGCGCTCGGTGGGGAAGCCCACCTCCACCAGCATGGTGACCGCGGCCTCGAACTCCTCGAAGGTCAGCATGATGGGCCCTTCCGGGTTGGGGTCGGGGTCGACCTCCCAACGGAGCACCTTGGCCATGCGGTTGAGGGCCGTGAACCCCATGCGCAGGCACAGCCGGGACTGGGACGACGCGGTGCTCGGCGCCACGGCCAGGTGCATGGCGGCCCCGTCGAGGACGGCCATTAGCCCGACCAGCCACGAGAACCAGGCCTGAGGCGACCGGAACAGGAGCATCACCGGGTAGGTGGTGTGGCTCTCGGCCAGATCGGCGGACCACTCCTCCCATGCGGCGTAGAAATCGGGGAGGGTGTCGATGATCCCGACCAGCTGGTGGCGGGCCAACAGCTCAGGTCCCCAGGCCGGGACCCCGGCCCGGCTCTCCAACATGGCCACCAGGCTCTCGCGGCGGTTGAACGCCTGGTAGAGCGCGGGCAGATAGGCGATCTGAAGGGCCACGATGACCACCCAGGTGGCACCGGCGGCGATGTCGATGGCCGTGTTGGCCCGCCCGCTCAGGTTGATGGTGCCGACCGTGAACACCGCCCCGGTGGCCTGGGCCAGCGACGAGACCGGGCTGTGGGTCGTCCCCACCAGCATCAAGGCGTAGCCCACCACGAAGCAGCCGGCCCAGAAGGCCAGCTGAGCGATGAGGGCCACCGGGGCGGTTGGCGCCAGAAGGGCGTCTTTGCCCTCATAGGACTTGGCCAGCCGGGACAGGCCGAGGAAGGCCACCTGGACCACCCGGTTGACGTACGACGACAGCCGCTCGAACCCGCGTGGCTCGCGGGGGAGGACGATGGTGAAGAGCACGCTGGCCCCAGTGACCAGGACGACCAGGAGGCCGAGGGCGAAGGCCAGCCCGTTCATCGGCCCGCGTGGTGCGGTGTCCGGGGCGGTCCCGACCCCGCCCGACTCCCGCCCGCCACGATCGCCGCTGCCCGTGCCGATCCGGCGCCAACGTGGTCGGTCATCCCGTCATGGTAGGGGGTTCTGACGCCCCCGGAGAGGTGGGGGAGTAGAACCGGTTCTATACTCCAGGAGCAGTTCGTCACCACCAAAAGGGGATTCACCATGGGCCAGCCCGTCATCGTCGAAGCAGTGCGCACACCGATCGGGAAGCGCAACGGATGGATGTCCGGATTCCATGCCGCAGAGCTCCTCGGCAACGCTCAGGTCGAGCTGGTCAAGCGGGCGGGTGTCGATCCCGGGGAGATCGACCAGGTCGTGGGGGGCTGCGTCACCCAGGCCGGGGAGCAGGCCTCCAACGTCACCCGGACCGCCTGGTTGAGCCAGGGCCTGCCCTACGAGACCGCCGCCACCACCGTGGACTGCCAGTGTGGCTCAGCCCAGCAGGCCAACCACTTCGTGGCCAACCTCATCAGTGCCGATGCCATCGATGCCGGCATCGCCTGCGGGGTCGAGTCCATGAGCCGGGTCGGTCTCGGCGCCAACGCCTTCAACGGACCGGGCCGGTCCCGGCCCGAGGACTTCCCCTGGGACATGCCCGACCAGTTCGGCGCGGCCGAGCGGATCGCCCAGAAGTACGGCATCACCCGTGACGACGTGGACTGGCTGGGCTTCGAGTCCCAGCGCAAGGCGGCCGTGGCCGTGGCCGAGGGGCGCTTCGAACGGGAGATCGCCCCCCTCGAGGCACCGGTGATCGGTCCTGAGGGGCCCACCGGCGAGAAGACCCTGGTGGCCAAGGACCAGGGCCCGAGGGACACCACCCGCGAGGGCCTGGCCGGGCTCAAGCCCGTACTGCCCGACGGCATGCACACCGCCGGGAACAGTTCGCAGATCTCCGACGGGGCGGCCGCGGTGCTGTGGATGTCCCAGTCCAAGGCGTCCGAGGCCGGCCTGCGCCCCCGGGCCCGGATCGTGGCCCAGACCCTGGTCGGTTCCGACCCCTACTACCACCTCGACGGCCCCATCGCCGCCACCAGCGACGTGCTGCGCAAGGCCGGGATGACCATGGACGACATCGACATCTTCGAGGTCAACGAGGCCTTCGCCTCGGTGGTGATGTCCTGGGGCAAGGTGCACGAGGTCGACTGGGACAAGGTCAACGTCAACGGTGGGGCCATCGCCCTCGGCCACCCGGTGGGCTCGACCGGTGCCCGTCTCATCACCACGGCCCTGCACGAACTCGAGCGGAGCGACAAGAGCCTGGCGCTCATCTCCATGTGCTGTGGCGGGGCGCTGGCCACCGGCACCATCATCGAGCGCATCTGAGCCACCCTCGCGGTGACGGCCGCGGGAATGTTGGTGGCGTAGTGGTGGGGGCTGGGGGTAGAAGTGGAGGGTGCCCCTTTCTCCTTCGCGTCCCGCCCGCATCCGCCGGAGCCTCGGGGTCGCCGCCCTGGCCGTGGTGGCCGTCATGGGATCGATCAGTTGGACCGGAGCCGCGGCTGCCGCCGGACCGGGCGCCACCGACAGGCTGGCGGTGACGCCGTCGGACTGGACGACCTACGGGGGAAACTCCCTGCGGACCGCCGTGGACCCATCGGGTAACTCGTTCTCACCGGCCACACCGGCGTGGACGTCACCGGCCCTGGACGGCCAGCTCTACGGGCAGCCTCTGGTGGCCGCGGGGCGGGTCTACGCCGCCACCGAGAACGACACGGTCTACGCCTTGGCCGCCGACAGCGGCCGGGTGCTGTGGTCGACCCACCTCGCCACCCCGCTCGATCCCACGACGGTGGCCGGGCTGTGCGGGAACATCCATCCGACCGTGGGGATCACCGGCACCCCGGTGATCGACCCATCCCGCTCGGAGATCTTCGTCGTGGCTACCGAGGCCTCCGGGGGCAACGCCGTCCACCACCTGGTTGGCCTCGACCTCTACACCGGTGCGGTACTCCTCGACGAGGCCGTCGATCCGCCTGGGGCCAACCCGGCGTTCCAGCTACAGCGGGTCTCCCTGGGCCTGACCGACAACCGGGTGATCATCGGGTTCGGTGGCAACTCGGGGGACTGCGAGCCCTACCACGGGCTGGTGGTGTCGGCCCCGGAGAACGGTGCCGCACCCTCCACGTTCACGGTGGCCAACCAGGCCGGTGACGGCCAGGGCGCTGTCTGGATGGGCGGCGCCGCCCCGTCCATCGACGGCCAGGGAAATGTCTGGGTGGCCACCGGCAACAGTGAGCACCACAGTGCCTCGGACACCTACGACCAGAGCGACAGCGTCCTCAAGCTGAGCCCGACCATGCAGCTCCTCGACTCGTTCGCCCCGGCCGCCTGGTACAGCGACAACGCCTCGGATGCCGACCTCGGCTCGGGCGCCCCTGCCCTCCTGCCCAACGGACTGGTCTTCGAGGTGGGCAAGTCGACCAAGGGGTACGTCCTCTCCCAGTCCCATCTCGGAGGCATCGGGGGACAGGTGGCGGTCAACAACAGCTTCTGCTTCTCCGACGGTGGCTCGGCCGACCTGGACGGCACCCTGTTCGTGCCCTGCAGCGGTGGCGTCCGTGCTGTGACGGTGACGGCGGCCACCCCTACCGCTTCGTGGACGGCGGGGTCGTCGTCGGCCGCCGGTTCGCCCATCGTGGCCGGCGGCCAGGTGTGGACCATCGGCGGTGGAACTCTCTTCGCGCTCAATCCGTCGAACGGCGCGGTGGCCCAGCAGTTCGCCATCGGCTCGTCCTCGTCGTCGTTCCCGTCGCCGGCCGCCGCCGACGGTCTGATCCTGGCTCCGTCGTCGACACAGATCCACGCCTTCACCGGACCTGCCGGCCTGCCCGCACCGCCCACCCCCGCCCCGCCCCGCCCGGGCTACTGGTTGGTGGCCACCGACGGCGGGGTGTTCTCCTTCGGCGGGGCCGCCTTCCACGGCTCGACCGGCGCCATCCACCTGAACCGCCCGATCGTCGGGATGGCCAGCACCCCGGACCACGGTGGCTACTGGCTGGTGGCTTCCGACGGCGGGGTCTTCGCCTTCGGTGATGCCCGGTTCCACGGATCCACCGGGTCGCTGCGCCTCAACCGGCCCATCGTCGGCATGGCCGCCACCGCCGATGGCGGTGGCTACTGGCTCGTGGCTTCCGACGGCGGGGTCTTCTCCTTCGGCGACGCCCGGTTCCACGGATCCACCGGGTCGCTGCGCCTCAACCGGCCCATCGTCGGCATGGCCGCCACCGCCGACGGCGGCGGCTACTGGCTGGTGGCCTCCGACGGCGGTGTCTTCTCCTTCGGCGATGCCTCGTTCAAGGGGTCGGCCGGCGGGATCCACCTGTCGGCGCCCATCGTCGGTATGGCGGCCGACCCCACCGGGCCCGGCTACTGGCTGGTCGCCTCCGACGGCGGCGTCTTCTCCTTTGCCGCCCCGTTCAAGGGGTCGGCCGGGGCCCTGCGCCTGGTCCGGCCCATCGTCGGCATGGCCGCCACCGCCGATGGCGGCGGCTACTGGCTGGTGGCCTCCGACGGCGGCGTCTTCGCCTTCGGTGACGCCACCTTCGAGGGTTCGACGGGAGGTCTGGTCCTCCGCCAGCCCGTCACCGGTGTGGCAGCCGCCTCGCCCATCCCCTGACCAGGGCGGACCCACCGTGAGGCGGACCGGCACCGAAAAGTAGAATACGTTCTCGTTGCCCGGTGGTCGGGGTCTGGTTCACAACCCCCCTGCCCACCGGTCGCACGGCGCCTCCGGCGCCGGCGGGGTAGCGGGCGAACGGCGCCCACCCCGGAAAGGAGCATTGTGACCGGCACCGAGCACCTGACCTACGAACGAATCGGGTCCACCGCAGTGGTGACCATGAACCGGCCGGAGGCAAAGAACGCGCTCTCCGGGCCCATGCTGGTGGGCATGGCCGATGCCTGGGTGGAGATCGACTCGAACGACGACATCCGGTGCGCCATCCTGACCGGCGTGGGTGGGACGTTCTGTGCCGGCATGGACCTCAAGTCGATGTCCGGCCCGGGCAACGAGGACGTGAAGGAGCGGATGGCCGCCGATCCCGACCTCCACTGGAAGGCCCTCTTGCGCCACTACTCCGTGAAGAAGCCGCTGATCGCTGCGGTCGAGGGCTGGGCGGTGGCCGGTGGGACCGAGATCCTCCAGGCCACTGACATCCGGGTGGCGGGCGAGGGGGCGAAGTTCGGCGTCTTCGAGGCCCGGCGTGGGCTCTTCCCCCTGGGTGGGTCGACGGTGCGCCTGCGGCGCCAGATCCCCTTCACCGTGGCGATGGACCTGTTGTTGACGGCGCGTGAGGTCTCTGCCCAGGAGGCCAAGGAGATCGGCCTCATCGGCCGGGTGGTCCCCGACGGGACCGCCCTGGAGGTGGCCTTGGAGATCGCCGAGGTCATCGGGGCGAACGGCCCGCTGGCCGTCGAGGCCATCAAGGCCTCGGTCAAGGCCACCGAGGGCATCCCCGAAGAGGAGGCGCTCAAGATGGAACTGGAGTTCGGCTGGCCCATCTTTGCCACCGAGGACGCCGCCGAGGGCCAGAAGGCCTTCGCCGAGAAGCGCACTCCCAACTACCAACGCCGATGACCGGTCCGCCCACCGGGCTCTCCGGCGAGGACGAGGCCTACCGGAGCGAGTCCCGGATGAGGCTGACCGCCGCGGTTCGGGTCCTGATCGACCTGACTGTGGCCGGGGTGCTCGACGAGGACGCCGTGGACGAGGCGGCCGAGGCCGTCGAGGCGGCGACGGCCCGGCTGTCGGGACGTGCCGGCCCCGGCAAGCGGATCCGCCAACAGCCCGATGCCAGTCGTCCTCCTCAGGAGTTCTTCCCCACCAGCCCGGTGATGGGGATCATCAACCCCGTGGCGCCACCGGTGCGGCTCCATGTGGTCGACGGCGTCGACGGCGGCTACCGGGAGATCCGTGCTGACGTCAACTTCGGCTACGCCTACGAGGGCCCGCCTACCTGCGTCCACGGTGGGGTGATCGCGGAGGCGTTCGACGAGGTGCTCGGTGCGGCCAACATGGTGGCGGGCAACCCGGCCATGACCGGGACCCTGACGGTGCGGTACCGCAAGCCGACGCCGTTGCGCACCGACCTCCGCATGGAAGCGCGCTCGTCTCGGACGTGAGGGGCGAAAGGTGCGCACCTGGGCGGCGATGTACCACGGGGACCTGATGACCGCCGAGGCCGAGGGCATCTTCATCATGGTCGGACCCGACCGCTTCGTGACCATCGCCGAGGGCAACGTCGACGTGGCCGATCCGGCGACGCTCGAGGCCATGCGGGCCGAGGCATCCCGACCGGGTGCCGCCTCGGACGTCCCCGGTTTCCCGTCGCCCTGAGCCCTCCACCCGCAGTCGGGCGTCAGATCTTCTGGCGTCCCTCCCAGTAGGGGTCGCGCAGCTTCCGCTTGTAGAGCTTGCCGTTGGGGTCGCGAGGCATGGCATCGGTGAAGTCGATGGACTTGGGCGTCTTGAACTTGGCCAGGCGGCTGGCGCAGTACTCGAGGATCTCCTGGGCCAGCTCCGGGGTGGTCTCGACCCCTTCGGCCGGCTCGATCACCGCTTTGATCTCCTCGCCCCAGTCGTCATGGGGGATGCCGAACACGGCCACGTCGCCGACCTTGGGGAAACCGAGGAGGACGTTCTCGATCTCGGCTGGGTAGATGTTGGCCCCTCCCGAGATGATCATGTCGATCTTCCGGTCGCGGAGGAACAAGTAGCCGTCCTCGTCGATCAGCCCGACGTCTCCCACGGTGAAGAACTTGCCGATCCGGTTGCTCTTGGTCTTCTGCTGGTCCTTGTGGTACTCGAAGTCGCCGGTCTGCATGGACATGTAGACGGTGCCGATGACGTTCGGTTCCTCGATGCGATTGCCCGCGTCGTCGAAGATGGCGATCTCGGAGATGGGCCAGGCCTTGCCCACCGTGCCGGGCTTCTCCAGCCACTCCTCGGCGGTGACCAGGGTGCCGCCACCCTCGGATGCGGCGTAGTACTCGTCGATGGCGTTCCCCCACCACTCGATCATCTGGTATTTGACGTCCACCGGGCACGGTGCGGCGGCGTGGATCATGTGCTGGAGGGACGACAGGTCGTACTTGGTGCGGGTCTCGTCGGGTAGCGCCAGGAGCCGGTGGAACTGGGTGGGCACCATATGGGAGTTGGTGACCTTGTAGCGCTCGATGAGCTGGAGCATCTCCTCGGGGATCCACTTGTCCATCACCACCACGGTGTGGAGCAGGTGGATGGACGCCCCCGAGTAGCGGAGGACCGCCGTGTGGTAGAGCGGTGAGCCGACAATGTGAACGTGAGGGTCGTCGGGCTGGATGCCGAACAGGAACAGGATGCCCGACAAACCGAGCGCTGCCTCCTCGGGGGTGGCCCCGCTCAGTGGCCGGAACACGCCCTTGGGGTTGCCGGTCGTGCCCGAGGTGTAGTTCATGACGTCACCGATGGTGCGGTTCTCGGGATCGGTGGTGGGTTGGCTGTCGCGCAGGCCGTCGTAGGAGCCGAACCCGACGATCTCGCCCACGGAGAAGCATCGTGACGACGGCAGCTCCGCCTCCTCGCTGGCATCGAGCGCCACCTCGGTGAAGCGCTCGTGGGCGATGAAGGCCTTGGCCTCGGAGTCCCGCAGGATGTACGCCACCTCCGGACCGATCAGGTGATGGTTGATGGGCACCAGGTACCACCCGGCCTGCAGCGCGGCCAGGTAGAGCTCGAAGGCCTCGACGCCGTTGGGGAGCAGCGTGGCGACCACGTCGCCGGGCTGGAGGTTGATGCTCCGCAGCCCGTGGACCACCTGGTTGGCCCGGCCCAACAGCTCTCCGGCACTGAACTCCCGCCCATCGGGGGCCACCAGGGCCAGCTTGTCCGGCTGCTCGTGCGCCAGCGCCCAAAATCCGAGATCGCCCATGGTGATCGCTCCCCCTGGGCCGTGCGACGGCCCGTTGCTCCTGGATGATGACCGTGCCGGCCCGGATGCACCGCGGTTGGCGGCACCGTCCCGGGGTGGCGCCGGCCCGGTGGGGACGCTAGAACAGGTTCTCGTATTCGGTCAACCTGCCGCGTGATCCGACGTGCCAGGGCACCGGACCGGCCGACACCGCTCGGCGGGTGCGGTGCCAGATCGGCAGATGAGAGCACGTGGGATAGGGAGGCAGTACGCAATGAGTGGATTCCTGCAGGACAAGGTGGTGGCCATCACTGGCGCCGGCGGCGGCATCGGCCGGGCCGTGGCCCTGGCCGCTGCGGCCGAGGGGGCCAGGGTGGTCGTGGCCGATATCGGTGTGGGGCTGGCCGGCGAGGACCCCAAGAGCGACGTGGCCGACGCGTTGGTGGCCGAGATCGAGTCCGGCGGCGGAGAGGCTGCAGCCGCCGTCGCCAGCGTGACCACCCTGGACGGCGGTGAGCGGATCATCGCCGCCGGCGTCGAGCGCTGGGGCCGGATTGACGGCGTGGTGGCGATCGCCGGCATCCTGCGGGAGCGCATGCTCTTCAACATGTCCGAGGACGAGTGGGACGCCGTCATCGAGACCCATCTGAAGGGACACTTCACCGTCTTCCGGGCGGCGTCGGCCATCATGCGCAAGCAGGAGGGCGGGGGCTCGCTGGTGGCGTTCACCTCGGGTGCGTTTGCCGGCAGCGTGGCCCAGGCCAACTACGCCGCAGCCAAGGGCGGGATCGTGTCGCTGGTCCGCTCGGCCGCGGCCGGACTCAGCCGCTACGGGATCACCGCCAACGCCGTTGCCCCGGTGGCCCGGACCCGCATGTCAGCCAACGTGCCGATGGACCTCGCCGAGATGGGCGACCCCGAGGATGTGGCCCCGCTGGTGGTGTACCTGCTCTCGGACCAGGCCAAGCATGTGACCGGCCAGGTCTACACCTCGGTGGGTCCCAAGATCGCCGTGTGGAACCAGCCCCGGGAGGTGCGGGCCGTCTACGCGGACGGGCGGTGGACACCCCAGGACATCGCCGCACGACTCGACTCCACCGTCGGCCAGGAGCGGATGCCGCTGCTCGATCAGCTGGAGGAGTACCGGAAGGCCGCCGAGGCCAAGGCAGCTGCCGAGGCCCAGGTCGCGCCGCCGGCGTGATCGGTCCGCTGTTCAGGTCTCGCCCAGGATGCAGAACTCGTTCCCCTCGGGATCGGCCAACACCACCCAGCTCTCGTGCCCGGTCTGCCCGATCGACGGGCGGGTGGCGCCGAGGGCCGTGACCCGCTCGACCTCCTCTTCTTGATCGTCGGGGATCAGATCGAGGTGGAGGCGGTTCTTGATGGACTTGTGCTCGGGCACCCGGAGAAAGAGCAGTGGGCGCACCGTCCCGTGATCGGGATGTCTCACGTCGGGCTCGACCCACACGTCGCCGTCCTCGTCGATGCGGTGGCTCCACCCGAGGACCGCCGACCAGAAGCCGGCCAATGACACTGGGTCGACGGCGTCGATGCTGACGGTCTCGATGCGCAGGACCATGAGGAGCCTCCCCGGACGGCAGGGGCGCCACGCCACGCCCGTGCGCCCGAACTCTACCGGGGATCGCCGGTCGGCTCCCCTGGCTATGCTCGCACCCGTGTTCTCCGATGATGACGCGCGCGCCCGGCGGGGTGCCTTCACCGTCGAGACAGGTTGGGCTGGACAGCGCTCCGGTCGACAGGTCCGTTTCGGATGACGGTGGTGACCGAGGCCCGCACCACGTCACCGACCGCGGTGGTCGGCATGGTGGGCGGCGGTCAGCTGGCCCGCATGACCCAACAGGCCGCCATCGCCCTCGGGATCGAGCTCGTCGTCCTCACGCCCGAGGAGAGCGATCCGGCGGTGCAGGCCGGCGCGCGCTTCATCCCCGGCCAACCGGACGACTTCGAGGCCCTGGTGACCCTGGCCCGGGCCAGCGACGTGGTGACCTTCGACCACGAGCACATCCCCAACAACCACCTCCGGGCCCTGGCCGATGCCGGTCACCTGGTGCGGCCGGCCGCCGGTGCCAAGCTGCTGGCCCAGGACAAGAGTGTGGCCCGCCGCGTCCTGTCCGATGCCGGCTTCGCCGTCCCGGCCTTTGCTGACGTGGCCTCCGGTGATGTCGCCGCCGTGGTGGCCTTCGCTGGGGGCAACGGTTGGCCGGTGGTGGTCAAGGCTCCGCGGGGCGGGTACGACGGCCGGGGCGTGTTCATCGTGTCCGGCCCGGACGGCCTGGAGGACCAGCCCGGTCTGGCCGCGCTCGACCGTTGGCTGCTCGAGGCCCATGTGCCCATCGCCACCGAGCTCGCTGTGCTGGTGGCCCGCCGGCCGAGTGGGGCATCGGTCACCTATCCGGTGGTCGAGACCGTCCAGCGTGACGGCATCTGCCACGAGCTGGTCATGCCGGCGCGCATCGACGCCGAGGTGGCGGAGCGCGCCACCTCCATCGCCACCGACATCGCCCAGCGCATCGACGTCACGGGGATCCTCGCCGTCGAGCTGTTCCTCACCACGGACGGCGACCTGGTGGTGAACGAGCTGGCCGCGCGTCCCCACAACAGCGGTCACGCAACCATCGACGCTTCGGTGACATCCCAGTTCGAGAACCATCTGCGCGCCGTGCTCGACTGGCCGCTCGGTGCCGTCGACCAGGTGGCGCCGGTGGCTGCCACCGTCAACCTGCTCGGCCCGGACAAGCCGGTCGAACTGGCTCGCACCGTTCCCCGGGCCCTGGAGGATCCGACCGTGCACCTGCACCTCTACGGCAAGTCGTACTCCCCGGGCCGCAAGCTCGGCCATGTGACCGCGTTGGCCGACGACGCCGAGTCCGCGCTGGCTGCGGCCCGGACGGCGGCACGGGTGCTCGGGACACCATGAGCACGGTGCGGGTGGGCATCATCATGGGTAGCGACTCGGACTGGTCGATCGCCGCGCCCGCCCGGGACATCCTCGACGAGCTGGGGGTGGCGAGCGAGGTGCGGGTCCTGTCTGCCCACCGCACCCCGCACCAACTCCTCGAGTACGGCGCAGCGGCCGCCGCACGCGGGCTGGGGGTGCTCATCGGCGCCGCCGGCGGGGCCGCCCACCTGCCCGGGATGTTGGCATCGGTCACCACGCTCCCGGTGATCGGGCTGCCCGTGCCCCTCACTCGGCTCGACGGGATGGACTCCTTGTTGTCCATCGTCCAGATGCCCGCTGGCATCCCCGTGGCCACCGTGGCCATCGGCGCCGGCCAGAACGCCGGGCTCCTGGCGGCGCGGATCCTGGCCGTCTCGGACCCGGTCCTGGCCGAGGCACTGGTCGAGCACCAGCGGTCGCTGGCCGAGCGGTCCCAGGCCAAGGACCACGCCATGCAGGTCGACCTGTCCCTGCCTGAGTAGTCCAGCCCACACGCGGAACCGGGCTCCGCCCGGCATCGTCGATCCGATGATCTCGCGTCCGCCGTTCGAAAGACACCGCTCGGGCACCCGGGTTCCGTAGCATGAGGCCCGGGCAGGAGGCGTCCACTTCGGGACACCACCTCCCCCATCTCTGTGGAGGTCGTGCGTGGTCGCTCTGGTCGTCGTGTTCGGTGTCGTGGTCCTGCTCTTGGCCGTGCTGGTGGCGGGTCTGCTCCGCAGCCACGCCGACATCCTGAAGTCCCTCCACGAGCTGGGCGTCGGAGTGGGTGAACCGTCCGGCGAACACTTGGGGGCCGGCCACCAGCACGGGGGCCATGGCCCAGTCGACGCCGGCATGCGCCAGGTCCCAGTCACCATGGGCCCGCCTCTTCCCGGCGAGCGGAATGCCACGTCGGCCCCGACGGTGGCCGGGGTGACACCGACCGGCAACGCCCTGGCGGTGATCATGGACGGTGTCGACCACCTGACCCTGCTGGCGTTCCTCTCGTCGGGCTGTGCCACGTGTGCGGGGTTCTGGGAGGCGTTCCAACACCCCGAGGAACTCGGCCTGTCACCGCATACCCGCCTGGTGGTGGTGACCAAGGGACCGGACTTGGAGATCCCCGCCGAGGTGGCCGCCCACGCTGCCCCCTACCTTCCCGTGGTGATGTCCACCGAGGCGTGGGGGGACTACGAGGTGCCCGGATCGCCGTTCTTCGTACTGGTCGACGGTCGGTCCGGCCGCCGGATCGGCGAAGGGGTGGCCAACCACTTTCGCCAGGTGGTCGAGTTGGTCCGCCGGGCCGAGGCCGATGCCCAGCCCTTCGACACCAGGAGCCGGAGCCGGCGCGAGGACGTGGGCCTCGATGGCCCCGAGCGAGAGCTGGCCAACGACCGCGAGCTGCTCAGGGCCGGCATTCTGCCCGGGGACCCGAGTCTGTATCCGTCGTCCCTCGACGGTATCTACGGTCCCGCCGGTGACGGGGACACCCCCGTCCGCCGGGCAGGGTGACTGTGGCCTCGCTACAGGCCCACGGCATCACCGCCCCCCTCCCGAGCGGTTTCGAGGGCCGGATCTTCGTGCGCCCGGCCATCGGCGGTGAGGTCCCTTACCCGGTGGCCCATTTCGCCACGTTCGCGCTTCCCGCCGATGTGGGCGACTTCGGCGGGGGAGCGGTCAACCTGATGGGCCCCAACGACATCTTCGTCGTCCTGTTCGAGTACGGACCCGAGAGCCTGGGCCGCAACCTGTTCGCCCGACAGGGCATGCCGCGGCAGCTGTCCCCGGACGATTTCCGGCCCTACCTCCTCCGTCGCGGCCTCGGCGGGCAGTCCGGGACCCAGTGGTTCTTCACCGACGAGGGCCGCCCGTTCACCCTGTATGTGGTGCTTGGCAGCCACACCCGGCGGGGTGCGCTGGTGCCCCGGGCCAACGCCCTGCTTGGCACCGTGGCCATCAGCCCAACCCTGGTACCGCTCGCACCGACCTCGGCCTTCGGGACCCGATGGAACTGATCGGCCCCTACCTGATCGCCTGCACCTTGTTGGTGCTGGCCGGGGTGTCCAAGGCGATCCGGCCCACCGACACCGCCCGGGCCGTGGCCGCCGTGGCGCCCGTCGGCCTCCGCACGCTGACCCGGATGGTGCGGGTCGGCGCAGTGGTCGAGGCGGCGGTCGGGGTCTGGGCGCTGGTGATCCCCGGGCCGGTGCCGGCCTCGGCTGTGGCGGTGTCGTACGCCGTGTTCGCCGCCTATGTGGCGGTGGTCCGGCGCACCGGTGGGGCCATGGCCAGCTGCGGGTGCTTCGGTACGCCGGACACACCGGCCACCGGCGTGCACGTGGTGGTCAATGTCGGCCTCGCTGTCTCGGCGGTGGTCGTCGCCGTGTCCGGTCTGTCAGGGACCATCGTCTCGGTGCTGGCGGGCCAGCCTCTCCACGGCATGCCCTTGGTGGCGCTGAGCGCTCTGGGCACCTGGCTCAGCTACCTGGCTCTGTCCGTGCTGGCCGACCTGCAGGCGGCGCGTCGCCTGACCGCAGTGGACTTCGCCACCTCCCGGGGCGTGGCGTGACACTGGTCGAGAAGGCCTCCGGCTTCCTCGAATCCCGGTTGTCGCGTCGGAGCTTCATCAATCGGTCGGCCTACGCCGGGAGCGCGGTCGCCATCGGGGCCGGCCTCGATCTGGTGCTCAAGCCGGGCACCGCCTACGGCCTGGTGTGCACGTGCGGTAACGGCAACTGCGGGTGCGGCTCGACGTGCTGTGCGGGTTTCACGGAGTTCTGCTGCTCGGTCAACGGCGGCTACAACTACTGCCCCACCAACACGGTGATGGGAGGTTGGTGGAAGGCGGACAACTCGTCGTACTGCGGTGGGCCCCGGTACTACATGGACTGCAACGCCACCTGCCGGTGCGAGACCGGGTGCGGCAACGGCTTCGGCTTCTGCGAGCCGGGCTGTGACGGGGTGAACTGCGGCTGCGGCCCGAACGGCTGCGACTCCTATGTGACGGGGTGCTTCCAGTTCCGGTACGGCCAGTGCAACCAGGACGTCGACTGCATCGGCCGGATCGTCTGCCGGGTAGTCGCCTGCGTCCCGCCCTGGGAGATCGATCCCAGCTGCACCACCACCAACGCCCAGGACAACGGCACGGCCGAACAAAACGCCGCCTGCTGGACCCCGGCCTTCCCGACGCCACCCCCACCGCCGTGCAGCTCCCCCCTGACCGACTGCCAGGTGGTGGGCCTGACCCCGAGCGGAGACGGTGCGGGCTACGCCCTGGTCACGGCGTTCGGGCGGGTGCTCACCTACGGCGACTTCGTCAACGATGGCGATCCGTCCGGTGCCAAGCTGTCCAAACCCATCGTCGGCATCGACGCCCATCCGACCGGTGGGTACTACCTGGCGGCGGCGGACGGCGGTATCTTCGCCTACCAGGCCCCGTTCTTCGGCTCCATGGGCGGGCGGACACTCAACCAGCCCATCGTGGGCATGGCGGTGACGCCGTCGGGGCTCGGGTACTGGACGGTCGCCTCCGACGGCGGCATCTTCTGCTTCGGGGACGCGGCGTTCTTCGGCTCCATGGGGGGGCGCAAGCTCAACAAGCCGATGGTGGGGATGGCGCCCATCCCCTCGGGCCGGGGGTACTGGACCGTGGCCTCCGACGGCGGCATCTTCTGCTTCGGTGCGGCCCCCTTCTACGGCTCCATGGGGGGGACGAAGCTCAACAAGCCCATTGTGGGCATGGCCCCCACCCCGTCCGGCCAGGGCTACTGGCTGGTGGCCTCCGACGGCGGCATCTTCAGCTTCGGCGACGCCCGGTTCCACGGTTCGACCGGCTCCCTCCGCCTCAACCAGCCGGTGGTGGGCATGGCCGTGCCATCGACAGGCCAGGGCTACTGGCTGGTGGCCGCTGACGGCGGGATCTTCACCTTCGACACCCCGTTCCTCGGCTCGCCCGCCTGAGCTGTGGCGCCCCGACCCGACCACCCCGACCGAACAGGAGTCCGATGACGCTCTGCATCCTGGCCGCCACCGCCGTGGTGACCGTGGCCGCCGCCGCGCGGTCCACCTGGTCGCCGTGCGGGCTGTCCATGCTGTCCACCATCACGCCGTTCAGCGAGCGGGCCAAGGGGAACTCCTACTGCTCGACGGTGGCGTGGTTCGTAGTCGGCGCGGCATCCGGTGGGGCCACCTTGGGGGTGACCATGGGCCTGCTGGCGGCCGCAGTGGCTGCGCTCCATCTGTCGGTCACCACCCTCGCCGTGCTGGCCTTCGTGGCCGCCCTGGTGTGCGGGGTGTCGGATGCCGGTGTGGCGGGGGTCCGACTGCCCTACCACCGGCGCCAGGTCAACGAGCGCTGGCTGGACCAGTACCGACCCTGGGTCTACGGCGCCGGCTTCGGGTGGCAGATCGGCACCGGTCTGGCCACCTACATCACAACCGCGGCGGTGTACCTGATGGTCGTCCTCGGGGCCCTCACGGCCAACCCGGCCCTGGCCTTCGGCCTGGGACTGGCCTTCGGTGCCTTGCGGGGCACGGCGGTGCTGTTGACCCGGCGGCTCACCGACCCCGACCGGCTCCGCTCGTTCCACCGGCGCTTCACCGCCGCCGGTCCGGCGGTGGGGAAAGCGGTGATGGGCACCGAGCTGGCGGTGGCCGGCGCCTTGGCGCTGGCGTTGCGCTCCCCAATCGCCCTGGCCGCAGCGGGGGCCGGCGCTCTGGCGGCGGTGGTGGCGACTACTCGGGCTCGGCGGTTGCTGGCCCGGTAGCCGCCGACGGTACCGAGGCGGGGTCGGGCACCCGGTCGTCCACGCCCGGGGCCCCGGCGTCCACCACGTCTCCCTCCGGCACCGGCAGGGCGTCGCCCGGACCCGGCTCGGGGACCGGCGCGGGGTCGCCACCCTCACCCCGTCGCCAGCGCTGCAGCGGAGCGATCCGTGCGAGGAGCAAGATGATGCCCGCCACGGCCAGGGCGATGCCGGCCCCCTGGACCAGGAGCGAGCCCAGATGGCCGTCCTCGCCGAGCCACAGGTGCTCGTCGAGGAACCGCTCGATGCCCCACAGCACCATGCCCACGCCGAGGACGATGCCCGACGGCGGCAACAGCCGAGGCGCCACGCCGCCGCCGGCCATCGGGGCAGGGGTCGGTGCCTGGTTCCGAAGCCACCGCTCCACGAGGAGCAGGATGCCGAAGATGGCGAAGTCCTCCATGGCCTGGAAGATGGGCACGGGCAACCGCTTGCCGTGCTGGCCGGCGTAGTACATGCCGAACCACTGGTTGGTCGGGTGGCCACCTCCGGCCACCATGAGCTGGGGACCGAGGAGTCGTCCGATCCCCCAGCACGCCATGAGCACCGGGGCCATCAAGTCGGCGAACCGCATGGTCGGCAACTCCGGGCAGCGCCGCCGGGTGCTGACGATGGCCACCGGCACGGCGAAGATGAGCCCGCCGAACGAAGACAGCCCACCCTGCCAGATGGCCAGGACCTGGCTGGGATGGTGCGAGTAGAACGAGAGGTTCGACAAGACGTGCAGGGCCCGGGCCCCGACGATGGCGGCCACGATGACCCACACGAACATGCCCGTCACCCACTGCCACGGGTAGCCGGCCTGGCGCAGGCGGCGCTCGGTGTAGCGGAGGCCGAACCAGAACGTGAGGGCCAGCCCGATCCCGTAGGTGTGCACCTCGAGGAACCACACGTGAAAGGCGACGGGGATGGGTCTCATGGCGGGGGAGGGCCGGCGGTGGTGGAACGCCTGGACAGGGGCGCCGTCAGCACACTCCCAGTATGCCCCAGGTGCCCGGTAGGGTGGCACCGGGCAGGGGCCGACAGTGAGGAATGGGGGATCCCATGGGAGCGCTTTCCGGCAAGGTGGCGGTGGTGACCGGCGGAGCGTCGGGCATCGGGCTGGCCACGGCCATGAGGCTGGTCGATGCCGGGGCATCGGTGGCGCTGGTCGACCTGGACGGCGCTGCGGCCGAGCGCGAGGCGTCCAGGCTGGGCGGGATCGGGCTCCAGGCCGACGTCGGGCGCTCGGAGTCGTGGCCGACCATCGTCGACGCGGTGACCGCCCGCTTCGGGGGGATCGACCTCGCCCACCTGAACGCCGGGGTGACCACCGGCGAGGCCGACATCACCCAGGTCACCGACGCCATCTACCGGCGGGCCACAGGGGTCAACGTGGACGGGGTCTTCTTCGGCGTCCGGGCCCTGGTGCCGGCCCTGTCGGCGCGTGGGGGCGGCGCCATCGTGGCCACGGCCTCACTGGCCGGCCTGATCGGCTTCTCCCCGGACCCCGTCTACTGCCTGACCAAGCACGCCGTGGTGGGGTTGGTCCGGTCGCTCTCGCCTCAACTGGCCGAGCACCACGTGACCATCAACGCGGTCTGCCCGAGCATCGTGGACACTCCTCTGATCGACGATGTGCGCGAGGTGCTCCAGGGGAGCGGCTTTCCCCTCATCGACGCCTCGGCCGTGTCCGAGGCGGTGGTGGACCTGCTGTCCGGTGACCAGACCGGTCAGGCCATGGTCATCCAGGCCGGGCGGGAGGCCCTGGCCTTCCGTTTCGCCCGACCCCCTGGGCCGCGTGCCGGTGGGACGGTCGGACAGATGCCGCCCACCGAGATGGCCGCCCACGATCAGAGCTGACACGCCGCAATAACACCCGGGTCGCCCGGGAGGTGGTGCAGTGGTGCGGTGTGCGGTGGTGCGGGCCCGGTCAGCCGACGCGGCCGACGCCGGCGAAGCCGTCGCCGGTGCGGACCCCGGTGATGTGGACGAACGAGCCGGTCTGGGGCGCCTCGATCATCGAGCCGCCGCCGACGTACATGGCTACGTGGTCGGAGCCGGCCGGGCCGTAGAACAGCAGGTCACCGGGCTGGATGTCGGCCAGGGAGATGTGGGTGGTGGAGGCGAACTGGGCGCCTGAGGTCCGGGGCAGGGACACGCCGGCCCGGGCCCAGGACCACTGGACGAGTCCGGAACAGTCGAACCCGACGCCGGGGCTCTCACCGCCCCACACGTAAGGGACACCGATCTGGCTCTCTGCGGCCTGGATGGCACCCGACACCCCGGCGGGGACCGGCGGGGGGTTCGAGGCCGTGGAGGACACCGTGGTCCCGCTGGCGCTGCCGGAACTCGAGCCCGAGCTGGATTCCGAGGTCGAGACGGACTGGGTGGTAGAGGCCTGGGCCCGTTGGGCGGCGGCCACGCGGGCGTTGAAAGCCGCGGTGGCTGCGGCCTGAGCGGCGGCCGCGGCCTCTTCTTGCTGCTTTTTCACCTGGGCCTGGATGTCGGCGTTCACGCCGGCCAGGGTCTGCTGGTCCTGGGACACCAGCGAGTTGGCCTGGCTCTCGGCAGTGGACAGGCTGTCGCGGGTGGCCACCTGCTGGGTCTGCTGCTGCTTCAGGGTGCTCTGGGTCGCCTGCAGCTGGGTCTGGGCCGTGTGGAGCTTGTCGATGGTGGTGGTGACGTTGCCGTTGGCGATCGACGAGTACTCGGCCCGGACATCGCTGGTGTTGGGGTTGCCCGAGAACATCTGCGTGATCTGGTTGCTGGTGCCGCTGCTCGTGTAGTCGCTGATGGCCTGATTGCGGAGCTGGCTCTGGTCCTTGGCCACCTCGGCCTGGTCCTTGGCCACCTCGGCCTGGTTGGCGGCGATCTGGGTGCTCAACTGCGAGAGGTGGTAGTCGGCAGACTGGACCTGATCGGTCAGGCTCTGGATCTGGCCCTGGGTGGCCTGGATCTTGGCGGTGATGGCCGCCGCCTGGGCCCGGTCGCTGGCGATCTGGTCAGCCGAGGCCGAGCGCGGCGAAGAAAGGATGGCGCCGGTGATGCCCAAAGAAACAGCCAGCGCGGAGACTGAAATGACGCGCCTGCGACGGTTCTTTCCGATGGGGGCGGGGGCACACGGCTCAGACGTCGAGTACTGCTCGGCGTGAGTCATATCGCACTACTTTCTAGTCCACCCACCACCGATCCACAAGGACGCTCAGGCCGAAAGTGCCCATGAACTGGACATTCGTCGAAAATAAGCGGCGAGGTCGCCACTGATTTGGTGGGGCAACCCCGGTTGTGGGCACGGTCATTTCGGGCGGTCGCATCGTCGGATCGGAGACGTCCACCGCCACCGGGGTAGGGTCGACATTCATGGGTGAACTCATCGAATTTGCGAGCAATGGAAGTAGCGGCGAAGGCTATATCGCCGAGCCTCCCGCCGGAGCCCAGTCGACCGCCGGGATCCTCGTCCTCCAGGAGTGGTGGGGCCTGGTGGACCAGATCAAGCGGACCTGCGACCGGTTCGCCGAGGCCGGGTTCACCGCCCTCGCCCCCGATCTCTATCACGGGACCACCGTCCCCCTCACCGAGCCCGACGACGCGGCCAAGGAGATGATGGCTCTCACCATGCCGGCGGCGGCCAAAGATCTGAACGGTGCTGTCGACGAGCTCCTTAGGCGCACCGGACGCTCCAGCGTCGGGGTCATCGGCTTCTGCATGGGCGGTGGTCTGGCGCTGGTGCTGGCCACCCAGCGGCCCGATGCGGTCAAGGCCGTGGTGCCCGCCTACGGGGTGATCCCGTGGCCCGACGCCCAGCCGGACTATTCGACGCTCGATGCCGCGGTGCTCGGCCACGTCGCCGGCGACGACGGCTCCTTCACGCCCGAGGCGGCCCGGGAGCTCGAGGCCCAGCTGGTCGGGCTCGGGAACTCGGCGGAGTTCCACGTCTACCCCGGGGTGGACCATGCCTTCTTCAACGAGGATCGGGCCGAGGTCTACGACAAGGCCGCCGCCGAACTGCTGTGGAGCCGGACGGTCGAGTTCTTCCGACGGACGCTGGGCTGAGGGGCCGTGGCCGAGGCAGGTCTGGTTGAGCAGTACCTGACGCTCGGCCTCCAGCTGGGCCGTCACATCGACGGGATGGTCGACGCCTACTACGGCCCGGCCGAGATCCGGGACCGGATCGACGCCGAGCCGCCCCGACCGGCCGGCCAGCTGGTCGGGGCGCTCCGGCAATTGCTGGCCGGGATCGACGCCGACGAACCGCTCGACCCCGACGGGGCCGGTGGAACCGAGGACGGAGCGGCGCCGGCCCGGCGGCACTGGCTCCGGGCCCAGGTGGTGGGCCTGCTCACCACGGCCCGCAAGCTGACCGGGGAGGAGATCGGCTACGCCGATGAAGTCGAGGCCTGTTACGGGGTGCGGCCCACCCGCGTCGACGAGGAGGTGCTGGCCGGTGCCCACCGTCGCCTCGACGAGGTCCTGCCCGGCTCGGGCCCGCTCGCCGAGCGCCTGGTGGCCTGGCGCGAGTCCCACGCCGTCCCGGTCGACAAGCTCCGTCCTGCCATCGACAGCCTGGCCGCCGACCTGCGCGACCGCACCCGCGCGCTCTTCGGGCTGCCCGACGGTGAGGCGGTGGAGTTCGAACTGGTCACCGGCCAGCCGTGGTCGGGGTTCAACTACTACCTCGGCGACCTGCGCAGCCGGGTGGCGGTGAACACCGATCTGCCGGTCCTGTCCACCGGGTTGGCCCATCTGGTGGCCCACGAGTCCTATCCCGGTCACCACACCGAGCACACCCGCAAGGAGGTCGGCCTGGTGCGCCGGCGCCGCTGGTTCGAGGAGTCGATCTTCCTCGTCGGCACCCCGCAGTGCCTGTTGGCCGAAGGCCTCGCCGATCTCGGGCTCGAAGTCGTCATGGGCCGCCGACCCGAGGCCATCGTGGCCGAGCACCTCGGCCCCCTCGGCATCCGTTACGACGCCGAGGTGGTGGCGGCGGTGGCCGAGGCCGGAGAGGCCCTGGGGGCGGTCCGCCAGAACGCCGCGTTTCGGCTCCACGAGGACGGGGCCGATGTGGCCACGGTGACCGCCGAGGTGGCCCGGTGGGGGTTGTTGGCCCCCGATCGGGCGGCCAAGTCAGTCGAGTTCCTCACGCACCCGACCTGGCGGGCCTACCTCACCTGCTACGTCGAGGGCCTGCCCTTGTGTCGGGCGTTCGTGGACGGCGATCCGTCCCGGTTCGACCGGCTGCTCTCCGAACAGCTCACACCCGATGTGCTTCTCGCCCAGACGCGTCCTGACCGGGCCGGATCGGTCCATGCCCCATGACCGCCCCGACCTCGGTACCGGATAGCGAATTGGCCGGCCAGCAGTCCGCCGTGCTCGATGCCGCGGCGTCGTGCTACTTGAGCCTCGGGGTGGCCAAGACCACCGCGGCGGACATTGCCCGGGCCGTGGGAATCTCGCGGGCCACCCTGTACCGCCGGTTCGGGAGCCACGAAGCCATCTTCTTGGCCGTGTTGGCCCGCGAGTCCGAGCAGATGGCCGAGGCCGCCGAGGTCCACCTGGCCGGGTTGGATGACCCGACCGAGCGAGTGCTCGAGGGGATGATGTTCGCCATCGGCGAGATCCGCAGCCGACCCGTACACGCCGCGGTCTTCGGCGGGGACTCCGCCGCCTGGGCGGCCCACCAGGCCATCCGTGAGGAGGCGCTCCGCCGGATCGGTGACGCTGGCCTCCGGCCGCTGCTGGCCATGCCGCTCGCCGGCGGGTCCCTGTCGGAGGAGGGCCTCTCGGATCTGGTGGACTGGATCCTGCGGGTGCTCATTTCCTACGCGGCCGTGCCGGGCGACGGCGGCCGGAGCCCCGAGGCCATCCGCCGCCAGCTGGCCGACTGGTTTCTCCCGGCCTTCGAGCAGGCCCTCCGGGGCGCCCCGGTCACCTCGTGAGACACTAAGGTCGAAGCGTCTCACGAGGCGGAGCAGCCGAGCTAGGGGGAGAGCCGTGACCGACATGCGAGCACTGCAGGTGACCCGCAACGGCCGACCGGGGGAGGTGCTGGAGGTCCGGACTGTGGCGCGGCCCGAGCCGGGCCCCGGCCAGGTGCGGGTGGAGGTCGAGCGCGGCGTCACTCAACTTCAATGACATCGACCGGTGCCGCGGCACGCTGGTCTCGGTGCCGACGCCGCCGCCCTACACCCTGGGCATGGACGTGTGCGGCGTCGTGGACGCCGCCGGCGAGGGTGCCGAGTCGTGGCTCGGCCATCGGGTGGTGGCCATCACCGCCGACGCCCTCGGCGGAATCGCCGACTACGCCATCGCTCCCTCGGTGTCGGTCTTCGAGGCCCCGGCCCCCTTCGACGACGCCGAGGCGACGGCGTTCCTCCTCACGTTCCACACGTCGTATCTGGCGCTGGCCAAGCGGGGGCGGCTCCAGGCCGGGGAGACGGTGGTGGTGCACTCGGCGGCCAGCGGGCTCGGGACGGCCGGCATCCAACTGGCCAAGGCGGCCGGGGCCCGGGTGATCGCCGTGGCCGGCGGCCCCGACAAGGTCGCCCTGTGCGCCTCGCTCGGTGCCGACCTGGTCATCGACCATACCTCCGAGGACCTGGTCGAAGCAGTCCTGTCGGCCACCGACGACGCCGGCGCCGACGTGGTCTACGACCTGTCGGGCGGGGAGTTCGTCGAGCGGTCCTGGCGCTACACGGCACGGGGCGGCCGGTACCTGGCGGTCGGCTTCGCCGACGACGACCAGAACGGGATGACCGGCCGCCCACTGCGCATGGCCTGCATCGGGAACATCGACATCGTGGCCGTGATGCTGGCGTGGGTCGACCAGGTCGATCCCGGCATGCGCCGGTTCGGGTTCAACCCGTTCGGCCGGTCCATGGCCGACGAGGTCCACACCGAGCTCCTGGAGCTGGCCGACGCCGGTCGGATCCGTCCGGTCATCGGGGCGAGGGTGGACATGGAGCACGCCGGGGCGGCCCTGGACGAGCACGAGGAACGCCGGTCGCTCGGGAGGACGGTGGTCACCGTGTCGGGTGGCGCGTCGGAGGGCCGGTGACCGGTCCCGAGTACACCTGGCGTGACTCCGAACTGACGAGCCGGCCCCTGCGGGCGCTCAACGCCGTCGGGAGCCAACTGTCGCGCCGGGGAGTGCAGCTGCCGTCGCTGGCCCCGGGTGCAGTGATGCGGTCGGCGGCCAAGAGTGCGGGGTCGAACGACTTCGGGAGCGACTCGTTCCGCGAGCCGCTCGAGGTGTTTCTCGACGCCTGCGAGCGCGAGGCCGACCTCACCACGTTCGGCCGCATCCTCATCACCAAGATGCTGAGTGCCGCCCTGGCCAACCGGATCGACCTGCACCGCTGGTCGAGGGCGCACCCCGAGGTCGGCGCCGAGCGGATCGACAGCCCTTGGATCATCGTGGGCCTGCCGCGGACCGGCACCAGCATCTTGTCGATGCTGTTGGGGCTCGATCCGGTGGCACGCCCGCTGCGCCAGTGGGAGGCGGCACACCTCATCCCGCCGCCCACCCTCGACGAGGCCGACGAGGATCCTCGCATCGCCCAGACGGCCAAGGAGCTGGACGGCCTGATGAGGCTCAACCCACCGCTCAAGGCCATGCACCCCTTCGGCGCCACCCTGGCCCAGGAGTGTGTGTCGTTGTTCATGTTCGACGTGCGAACCCTGGCCCTCGAGACCCAGGCCCACGTGCCTAGCTACGCCCGCTGGCTGGAGACCGCGGACATGACGCCGGCCTACGCGCAGCACCGGCTGGCCCTGCAGGCCCTCCAGTCGGCCCAGCCCACGGAGCGCTGGATCCTGAAGACGCCCAACCACCTCTGGCAGCTCGAGACGCTGCTCGCCACGTATCCAGACGCGCGGATCATCTGGACCCATCGGGACCCCGGACCGGTCGTGACCTCCCTGGCCAGCTTGGCCAACGCCGGCCAACGGCCACTGACCAGCCGCACTGACCCCCGCCCGACGGCCGAGGAGTGGAAGCGGAAGTGCGCCTTCGCCCTGGGGTCGGCCACGGCCTTCGACGAGCGGTCCGGGCCGGGGTGGTGCCGGCACGTGCACTACGACGAGCTCCTCTCCGACCCGGTCGCCACCGTCTCGGCCCTCTACCGCGACGTCGGCGACGAGGTCAGCCCGCTGCACGCCAAGCGCATGGAGCGCTTCCTCGAGCAGCGGCCCCAGGACGCCTTCGGCCGGCACCGGTACGATCCCGCCGACTTCGGCTGGACCTACGCTGGGCTCGCCGACGAGTTCGCTGCCTACACCCATCGCTACGAGGTCCGGGCCGAGGGCCGGGGCCTGGCCGCACCCGCCCCCTAGATCCGGCCATTTGGGCCGGGCCCTGGTTCGGCCGTACGATTCGGGCATGTCCGAACGTTCACGCAACCTTCCCCGCCGCTCATGCATGTCGTCCCCCGGGTCGAACGAGCGCTTCTTGGCCAAGGCGCCGACGGTGCCAGCCGACATGAGCTTCCTCGACCTCGAGGACTCGGTGGCCCCCCTGGAGAAGGAGGCGGCCCGGGCCAAGGTGGCCGACGCCATCAAGAACCTGCCCTGGGACGACCGGGTCCTGTGCGTGCGCATCAATGCCTGGGACACCGAGTGGACCTACGGCGACGTGATCGAGGTGGTGGGCAACGCCGGGGAGCGGCTCGACGAGCTCATGTTGCCCAAGGTGCAGAACGCTGCCGAGGTGGTGGCCCTCGACCTCCTGCTCACCCAGGTGGAGAAGAAGCACGGGCTCCCCATCGGCCACATCGGGATCGAGGCCCAGATCGAGACGACCCGGGGCCTGATCAATGTGGAGGAGATCTGTGCGGCCTCACCCAGGCTCGAGACCATCATCTTCGGCCCCGCCGATTTCGCGGCGTCCATGGAGATGCCGGTGCTGACCGGTGGCGTCTCCATCCCCGAGTACCCCGGCGACCACTTCAACTACGTGTTCTCCAAGATCCTCATGGCCGGCCGGGCCAACGGCCTCCAGGTCATCGACGGGCCGTTCCTCAAGATTCGCGGAGCTCGACGCGCTCCGGGAGTTCTCGCAGCGGACCCGCGTGCTCGGCTACGACGGCAAGTGGGCCCTGACCCCGGACCAGGTGGGCGTGCTCAACGAGGTCTACTCGCCGACCCAAGAGCAGTTCGACAAGGCGTGGGACATCCTCGACGCCTACCGGAAGGCCACCGAAGACGATCGCACGGGTGCGGTCATGTTCGGCGACGAGATGATCGACGAGGCGTCCGCCAAGATGGCTACCAAGTTCGTCACGCGGGGCGAGCGTGCCGGGCTCGCCCGGTCTGCGGACTGACTGTCGACCGCCCGGTCGGCCGTCACCTCAGAAGGTGAACTCGCGGTGCCACTCCTCGAGCAGCGTGTAGTCCCCGTGGACGTCGACCGGGCTCAGCGTGGGCCGGTGGTAGAGGGTGAGCTCGAGATCGCTGGCCGTCCCCGACACGATCAGGTCGTTGCCTTCGGTGGGCGTCTCGTCCTGTGACCGGCGCTCGACCGTGAACCGGTCCTGGCCCAAGGTCACCAGCCACTCCATCCCGACGTCGGAGGACCGGAGGGCCAACACGCGCCCCGAGCCCCGGCCGGAGTGCTCCCGGGCCGTCACCAGCACGTCGAGGATCTCGTCGATCCCGTCCGCGGCCAGCTCGGTGCCGATAGGTGTGCAGATGCCACGGGCCGCCTGGGCATCGAACCGGTGCACCGCCAACTCGTGGGCGCTCCGACGGGCCACGAACCCCGCCGAGTGGTCGGGTTCGAACCAGGTCCACACCGCCGTGGACGCTGGGGTGGCCTCCAACTCGGTGAGTAGCTGCGCGGTCGGCACCGGCCACCCAGGCCACGAGGTCGTCGTCGGGCGGGGGATCGGGCAAGGGGACCTTCGACCGACCGGTGGCCTCGGCCAGGACGTGGCTCCAGAAGCCGCAGAAATTGCCGACGTGGACGGCGAGGTCCCGGACCTCCCAGCCCTCGCACGTCGGGACCACGTCGTCGGCCGGGCCCGCCTCGAGCGCGAAGGTCAGCGCCCCGGTCTCGGTCCGGACGGCCTGCACCAGAGCCTCGTGATCCATGGGCTCACGGTAGCCCGCGTCGTCCTCGGAGACCCGGTGGGTGCCCGGTCCCGGCTCAGCGCCTGGCCTCACCCACGAGGCGACGGGCGATGACCTTGAGCGCCAGGGTCTCGTCGGCACCCTCGAAGATGGACAGCACCCGGGCGTCGACGAAGTACCGGCTCACCGGGAACTCCTCGGCATACCCCATGCCGCCGTGGATCTGCAGCGCCTCGCGGGTGACCCATTCCGCGGCCCGGCACACGTAGGCCTTGATCATCGAGGCCTCCAGGGTGCCCTCGCCCTTGGACATCAGGCGGGCCACCTCATAGGAGAACTGGCGGGCTGCCTGGATGAGCACGGCCATCCGGGCCAGCTTGGCCCTGGTCAGCTGGTAATCGACGATCGGTGATCCGAACACCACCCGGTTTTGGGCGTACGTGAGGGCGGCCTCGATAGGACGCCTGCATCACGCCGATGGCCCGGGCTGCGGTCTGCAGGCGGCCGTTCTCGAAGCCCTGCATCTGGAGGTAGAAGCCCTTGCCCAGGCCGTCGGTGCCGCCGACCAGGTTGGCATCGGGCACGAACCAGTTCTCAAAGGCCACCTCGTAGGAGTGCATGCCCCGGTAGCCCAGGGTGTCGATGGCCCGGCCCTCCATCCGGCCAGCGGAGCCCGCCGGCCGCCCACTCTCACCCGGCTCCTGGGTGAACAGGAAACCGTGGCCTTCGGCCTGGGGCTTGCTCACGAGGAACAGCGACAGTCCGCGGTGGGCCAGGGCCTTGTCGGGATCGGTGCGGGCCAGGAGCAAGAGCACGTCGGCCCGGGCGGCGAACGTGCACCAGGTCTTCACCCCGTTGATGAGCCAGCCGCCGTCGGTGGCCACGGCCGACGTGACCACCCCGGCCACGTCGGAGCCGAAGTCGGGCTCGGTGACGGCCACCGCCCCCATCACCTCGGCGGTGGCCAGCTTGGGCAGCCACTCCTGCTTCTGGGCCTCGGTCCCCCCGTGCACCAGGGCCCGGGTGAGAATCTCGGGACGGGTGATGAGCGAGCCGCCGGCCCCCAACGACCCCCAGGACAGCTCCTCGGTGGCCACCACCATCCCCATGTAGTCGGCCTCGCCCCCGGTGGCGAAGCCCCCGTACTCCTCGGGGACCGACATGCCGAAGCCGCCCATCTCGGCCATCCCCGAGATGATCTCCTCGGGAATGTCGGTGTTGGCCCGGTGGATGTGCTCGGCCCGTGGGCGGATCTGGTCCTCGGCGAACCGGTGGAAGGTGTCACGCACCAGTTCGAAGTCGGCGTCGAGGTGGCGGTCGCCCTGGACGTCGGCCAACGAGGCCAGGAAGTCGGGGTCGCGGAAGGTAGCGACGAACGCCTCGACCGGGGCCATCCAATCGGGCGCCACCCCCCACTCCGTGGTCCGGCCGATGAGGCGCGCTCCGAGGTCGGCGACGGCGTCGGCCGTGAATGCACAGGCGATGTGGGCTTCGGTGTCGCCGAAGGAGCCGTAGCTGAGCACGGCCTCGGCGGTCCGGACCGCCGAGGCGGCGTGGGCGATGTCGTAGGCCAGCACCTGGGCCTCGTCGGGACCACCTGCCGCCACCAATGCGTCGATGCCGGCATCGACGACCGAATGGGCCACGGTGAGCGCGGCTGTCGCTCCCGCGAGATCCGGATCTGGGAGGGGTTTGGTGGTCACCCCATCAAGGTTACCGAACCCTCGAGACGACCGGCCAACGATGTGCGGCGCGCCCTTACGAGCCCGGTGGGTTCACGTACTGGTAGTCACAGCGGTACCCGTGGGTGGGCCCGCTCACCGGGGGGTTGTCGAGCCGCTCGAACTGGCCGTTGACCACGCGGCCGATCAGATAGCAGTTGCCGATGGTCTTGGCCGACGGGTTATTGGGGGCGATGATGTGCTCGCCGTCGAAGGTGGTGATCTTGGTGAGCGCCTGGAGTAGTGCCCCCCGACTGGGATTGCTGCCGGCCTGCTTGAGGGCGTCGGCGAACAACTCCGCCGACAGCCATCCATACAGCGTGAACAGGTCGGGCTTGAACCCGGGGGACACCACGTTGACCCAGTGCAGGAACGTGCCGACCGCGGGGATGGCCGGTGAGTCCTCACCGAGGTAGAGCGAGGTGTTCTGCTGGAGGTAGTCACCGTCGACAGCTGACGGGCCCCCCGAGTCGGCCACCAGGGAGTGGTTGTAGTTGGCGGCTCCGAGGATCACGACGGGGTGGAAGTCCTGTTGCACCAGCGCCTTCAACAGCGCTGCGGCGTAGTTCTCCACCATCTGGTCCATGAACAGGATCTTGACCCCGGCGTTCTTCATGGCGATCACGTTCTGGGTGAAGTCGGTCTGGCTCACGCCGTATTTGGCGTCGTAGATGACCTTGTAGCCGACCTTCTCCAACACGTACTTCTCCCCGGCCCAGTCGGTCTCGGCGGACGGCAGGTCGGCCACCATCGAGGCGGTGGCGCCGACGTCGTTGGGGAACTTCTTCTTGAAGTACTGGAGGGGCCCCTCCTCCCAGCCTCCGTTGAGCGGGACGGCACTGAAGACGTTGGGCAACTTGTTGGTGGTCGGGTCGAGGACAACCGACACATTGGGCATCCCCGGGTTGGCGGCGAGCAGGGTGCCGCCGAAGCTGTCCTCGAGCGAGAACCCGCCGACCAGGGCGAAGTCGCTGTTGATGGCGTTCTGGGTGGCCTGTTTGTTGGCCGCCCCGGTGAAGTTGTCGTCCGCACCGTTGACCACGATCTTGCGCCCGTTGACCCCGCCGGTGGAGTTGATGTAGTCGATGTAGGCGTTGGTGCCGATCGGCGCACCCTTGAACAATCCGGCGGTCAGGGTGGCGATGTTGGCCACATCGACCGAGTTCGCCGTGATGCCGGTGTGGTCGCTGAAGGCCGAGGCCGGGATCTTCGACGTGGACGACCCGCCCCCTCCCGGCGACGTCGTCGTCGATGCCGAGTTGGTCGATGAGCACGCCACGGTACCGACCGCCACGATGACCGCCATCCCCACGGCCACCAGACGCGACTTCTTGTGTACAGCGTTCACGATTCCCCCTGTATCTGATCCAAAGAGCCGGTGGAGCGGACCGTGCAAAGAGCGCGTGGACCCACTCGATTTCTCGACTCTAGGCCAAAGACCCGTCGAATTCCGGACTCAGGCTGTTATCTATCTTGAACAGGGATTATTCGCGCTCAGGTACCGGTGTCTCGCCGGTACCGGCCGCCGACATCGGTGGCCAGCACTTGACCCAGCGGAGAAGAAGAATTTCCCGGTAATCACTCGACTCACTCGGGTGAGACTTAGCAATTGCAGTGTCTCACACGGTAGGCCGAAAACGACCGATCAGGGCGTCCGGGCCTGCGCCACCACAGTCACCAGGGGCGGTAGCACGACCGGGTCGTCACCCGGGTCGACCTCGGTCAACAGTTCGAGGTAGTCCGCCACCGGTCCGGGGCCGGCACCGGCCGGAGCCTCGGCCCAGGCGTCCACGGTGATCAGTCCGGCATCACGGGCCAAACGGGGGAGCAGCGCACCCACGTCGGGGTGGAGGGCCGACGGCATCGAGAACGGCTCGCCGTCGATGCGGCCGGCCGACGTGATGGGCTCCTGGGCGACCACCCACCCTCCGGGGCGGACGGCGGCGGCCATCCGGTCCAGGACGAGAGCCGGGTCGACCACGTGCATCAACAGGAATCGGCAGAAGGCGAGATCGACCTGCTCGGGCAAGCGGAGGTCCTCGCCGGCCTGGGTGATGGCCAGCACCTGGCTATGGGCGGCGGCGGCCTCGGCCACCTCGTCGCGGGTCCGGGGGTCGCTGTCCACGGCGTAGACCCGACCGTCCCGCCCGACGATCTCGGCCAGCGCCACCGAGACGTCACCGCCGCCCGCCCCTACGTCCACGCAGGTCCAGCCCGAGCTGATCCCCAGTCGGTCGAGGGCGGTGGCCAGGGGCCGGCGGTAGACGTCGTCCCTCAGACCTCGCAGCTCCATCGGCCCAGGTTACCGGCAGGGCCAGCGCGTCCCCGGTGCTGACCTGCTCCGGCGGGGAACTCGGCGGGCCCCGGATCTGCATCCGCCCCTTGCTGCAGCCAGTAACCTCACCCCTCGTGCGTGTGACCATGATGCTCTGCGATGCCGCTCAGGTTTCCGACGGCAAGCTCTATGTGCTGGGGGGTGGCTGGAGCATGACCGGACCGGATCCGGTGCCTTCGGCCATCGCCCTCAAGATCGATGTCGGCTGGCACGAGGCCGAGGCCGGGCACCACTGGGAGCTCTTCCTCGAGGACGCCGACGGCCGCCCGGTTCTGGTCGACACGCCCGAGGGCGAGCACCCGGTCGAGGTGCGGGGGGAGTTCACCGTGGGACGGCCGCCGGGAATCCCCGAGGGCTCCCCAATCGACGTGGCCCTCGCCGTCAACCTCGGGCCGCTGCCCCTGACCCCGGGCACCCGCTACACGTGGCGGATGGCCATCGACGGGGAGTCCCAGACGGACTGGGTCCTCGGCTTCACCACCCGACCGACCCTGGTCCACGAGTGACGGGCTCGAGGCCGTGACCACGTTCGATCGTCCCTTCGGGCGCTTCTTCGAGGATTTTGAGCCCGGTGACGTCTACCGCCACTGGCCCGGCAAGACCATCACCGAGGCCGACGACCACCTCTTTTGCATGATCACCATGAACCACCATCCCCTCCATACCAACGCCTGGTATGCCGAGCACGAGACGGTCCAGGGGAAGAACGTGGTGGTGGGCAACCTGGTCTACTCGCTGGTGCTCGGGATGAGCGTCCCTGATGTGAGTGGATCGGCTATCGCCAACCTCGAGGTCGAATCTCTGATCCACCGGGCACCGACCTTCCACGGCGACACCATCTACGCCGAGACGAAGGTGATCGACAAGGTCGAGTCGAAGTCCCGCGACGACCGTGGCGTGGTCACCGTCGAGACCAAGGGGTTCAACCAACGCGGCGAAGAGGTGTGCTTCTTCCGTCGCAAGGTGATGGTGTGGAAGCGGGCCGGGGCACCTGCCCGCCGACGCCCGTATGGCGACGATGTCTGGACTTGAGCGGGCCGGCCACCCGCACTGAAGCGATCCGCCCGGCCCGCCAGCTGCAGGATCTGGGCCAGGCCATCGGCCAGTGGGGGACCGCACTGGGCTCCGACTCCCGGCGGCCCGAGCTCCCCTGGCGGAACACCCGTGATCCCTGGGCCGTCCTGGTCAGCGAGGTCATGGCCCAACAGACCCAGCTGTCCCGGGTGGTGCCGGCCCACGGCCGGTTCCTGGCGTTGTTCCCCAACCCGTCGGCGTGTGCCGCCGCCCCCCTCGGGGAAGTCCTCCGGCTGTGGCAGGGCCTCGGGTACAACCGGCGGGCCCGCAACCTGCACCGGGCGGCCGTAGCGGTGGTCGAGCGGCACGGTGGTCGGATCCCCCCGGGACTGGACGACCTCTTGGCCCTGCCGGGCGTCGGCGCGTACACCGCTCGAGCGGTCCAGGCCTTCGCCTTCGAGCAGGACGTGGGGGTGGTGGACACCAATGCCGGCCGCGTGCTGGCCCGGGCGGTCGCCGGTCGGCCAGTCACGGCGGCCGAGGCGCAGCGTCTGGTGGACGCCATGGTGCCCGTCGGTGGCGGCTGGGTCTTCAATCAGGCTCTCCTCGATCTTGGGGCATCGGTGTGCGTGTCCCGCGCTCCGGCCTGTGGTGTGTGCCCCATCCAACGGCGGTGCCGATGGGCTCGAGCCGGGCGGGAGGGCACCGATCCGGCACGGGGCTCGGCCGGCGTGTCGGTGGCCCAGGGTCGCTTCGAGGGCTCCGGCCGACAGGGCCGCGGGCGGCTGATCGAGCGTCTGCGGCGAGGGGCGCTGGCTCCAAACGAGGCCGCCGTCGCCGCCGGCTGGCCCGACGACCCTGAGCGTGCCGCTGCGATGGTGGCCGACCTCGTGGCGGAGGGACTGGTCATCCGGTCCGACGACGGAATGCTGCGGCTCCCTTAGAGGCTGCTCGGTGCCGACTGCTCAGTACCGGTTGGTCTGGTGCTGGAGGTCGAGGACCAGGTTGCCGAGGGCGATGTTGACGTCCACCAGATGGAGGCCCCAGGCAGGGCCCAGCGCCTGTTGAACCACCGGTCGGTTGTCGTTGGGTCCTGCGATGTCATCGACCTGCAGCCAGGTGGCCCCGCCCTGGCTCATGCACTGGGCCCGGTACAGGTGCGGGTAGGTGACCCACGGGGTCGTGATGGTGGAGGCACTGGCCCCTCGCCGGGACGATGAGCCGGCCGGATTGGGGAACGAGGAGGTGGGGAAGTAAGGGATGAGGTTGCCCGGGGTCCCTCCGGCGCCCGAGCCGGACGAGTCATTGGTGCCAACCACCGGGTTGACGCACACCACGTGGGATTGGGCCGAGGGCGTCTCTCCACTGAGAGCGTTGATCGGCGAGTCCACCCGGCCGAAGAGGCTGTTGGCCGGAGGGGTCTGGTCGAAGCTCGAGTAGGCGATCACGCACCCGGGCCGCCCGACGTCGGTGCAGACCGGGATGTGCTGGAAGGTGCCGCCCAGCGTCTCGCCGTCGGGAACCGTGACGTTGCCGCCCAAGAGGATGGCCGACACCATCCGGGAACGGAGCACCGGGTTGGGGTCGATCTGGCTCTTGAGCAGTGCGATGAGCATGGCCGAACCCTGGGAGTGGCCGATGAACGCCACACCCCGACCGTGGTTGTAGTGGGCCAGGTAGTACTTCCAGGCGTCCAGTACGTCCCCATAGGCGACGGCGCGGTTGGCCGCTGTGACCGGGACCAGGCCGGTGATGGCCCCTACCGTCAGCTGGCGGTACATCGGGGCATACACCGCGCACGCCTGGGAGAACCGCGAGGCCTGCGCCTTGGCCACCGCGGTCTCCTGGGGGTCGATGGTCAAGTTGGCATTGGCGGTGGTCTGGGTGCTCACGGTGGGGTAGACGTAGAAACAGTCGATCTTCGGGGCGACGAGTGGTGCGGCGGCCACGACATGGCTTCGGCCGTTCCTCGCCCACCGAGGTGGTGTCGAGGTCGGACGAGCAGGGGTCGTCCGTCGTGCCCGGCCGGCACAGCCAGGTCACGGTCGCCTCCTTGGCGGGGGACGTCGTCGTGGTGGTGGTCGGGGCAGCCGTTGTGGTGGTCGTGCGGGGCGCCGACGAGGGGCCCGACGAGCAGGCCGCCAGGGTCAGCGCCACGGCCGCCAGGGCCATGGCGGCGGCCGCTCGGGGAGCGACCGACCCGCTGCGCCACTCTCGCTGCTTCGGCGGGCCGGCTGTCGGGCCATCAGGCGGTGATGAATCCGATGATCCGATCGTTGACCACGTCGGGCCGCTCGACGTGGAGGAAGTGGCCGGCCCTGTCGACCACCACCGACTCCGAGCCCACCCCGAGGAACTCGGTCACCGGTCCGATGATGTCGACGCCCAGGCAGCCGTCGTCGGCGCCGTGCAGGTACAAGGTGGGCTGGGGGGTGACCTCGCTGGCCGCCGCCTGGGCGGCAGTCGCCTCGGGGTCGTCGGGCGGCCCGGCGAACATGGCGCGGTAGTAGCCGACGGCGGCCGCCAGGCAGGCCGGGTCGCCCAGGGCCTTCTTGACCTCGCCGGCATCCCAGGTCCCGTCGTAGCCGGGGGACCAGTCGGCCCAGAGGCGGTCAATGAAGGCGTAGGAGTCCTGGGCCACCGCTAGCTCGGCGAAGGGAGTCTGGAAGAAGAACACGTACCAGCTACGGCGGAGCTGGTCGTAGGAGAAGAACCCGTCGCCCATGGAGGCCAGGGGTGGAAGAGCCCCGGCCACCACCCTGCGCCACCGCTCGGGGGCGGACGACGCCGCGGCGTAGGCGATGGCCGCTCCCCAGTCGTGGCCGATCAGCACCGCATCACCCGTGCCGCCGAGGGCGTCGTGGAGGGCGCAGGCGTCGAGGGCCAGTGTCCCGGTGTCGTAGCGGCCGTCGTCCGGCACCGAGGTCGGTGCGTACCCCCGGAGATAGGGCGCCACGGCGTGGTACCCGGCCTCGCCGAGCCGGGGTAGCAGGTGCCGCCAGGTCTGGGCGGTGTCGGGGAACCCGTGGAGGCACAGCGCCAGCGGACCGTCCTCGGGCCCGTCGGCCAGATACGTGAACTCGATGCCGTTGGCAGTGACGGAGCGCTCGTCCATGGTCGGGAGGGTACCCCGAGGGGCGGGATGGTGTCCTGGGCGGGGTCCGAGAGCCCGCCCCGGGGGACGGGCCCAACGAGACACCGTGGCCGAGCCACTAACCTCCTTGCTCGGTGCGAATCACCTACTTCGGTGTCCGGGGCTCCTGCCCGTGCTCCTCTGACCACCACCGCCGATACGGGGGCAATACGTCCTGCGTGCTGGTGGAGGTGGCGGGGGATGCTCCTTTGGTCCTCGACCTGGGAACCGGGTTGCGCGCCCTCGGCGAGTACCTGCAACCCGACCGGGACGCCGCCCTCCCGCTCCGGGCCAACGCCCTCCTCACCCACCTGCACTATGACCACGTGCTGGGTCTGCCGTTTTTCACCCCCATGCAGGACCCCGGCTCGGTCCTCGAGGTGTTCGGGCCCTCCCAGGAGGGCGGTCCCCTGGGGGACGTCCTGGCCGGCATCGTGCAGCCGCCCTTCTTTCCCATCCACATGGCCGAGTTCGAGGGGGAGCTGCGCTTCCACGACCTCGGCGGCCATGAGGATCTGGACTTCGGGTCGACGAAGGTCGCCGTGCGCACGATCCCCCATGTCGGCCACACCCTCGGGTACCGGATCGAGGCCGACGGCCGTTCCGTGGTGTACCTGCCCGACCACCAGGCCCCGGCCGACCGGCGCTCCATCGACGACCAGGTGCTCGAGCTGTGCGACGGCGCCGACCTCGTGATCCACGACGCCCAGTACACCGATGCGGAGTTCGACAACCTGTCGGACTGGGGCCACTCCACTGCGGCCTACGCCGTGCACGTGGCCCGGGAGGCCGGCGCCCGCCGGCTGACCCTGTTCCACCATGATCCCGCCCACAGCGACGACGCCATCGACGGGATCCTGGCCGAGGCCCGCCGCTGCGCTCCCTCCGTCGGCCGGTTGGAGATCGGCGCAGCCTCCGAGGGATCGTCGATCGACCTGCCCGGGACGGCCGGGTGACCTTCGACGAGGCCCGCTTCAAGCAGGCCATGAGCACGTTCGCCACCGGTGTGACCATCGTGTCGGGACTCGAGGACGGCCACCCTGTCGGCTTCACCTGTCAGAGCTTCATCTCCTTGTCCATCGACCCCCCGTTCGTGGCGGTGGCCCCGGCCCGCACTTCCACCAGCTGGCCGCGCATCGCCCGGGCCGGCACGTTCTGCGTCAACGTTCTGGCCGACCACCAGAGCCACATCTGCGAGGGCTTCGCCGTTTCGGGAGGCGACAAGTTCCAGGGCGTGGCCTGGCACCCAGCACCCGCCACCGGCGCCCCGGTCCTCGAGGGCAGCCTGGCCTGGGTGGACTGCCGGGTGGAGCTGGTCCACGACGCTGGGGACCACGAGCTGATCATCGGCCGCGTGCTCGACCTGGGTCTCGGTGACGTAGACGGGTCACCCCTGGTGTTCTACCGGAGCAGGTTCGCTACTCTTGCCGAGCCCACCAGCGAACGAGACGGGGAGTAGGCGTGCCTGAGATCATCGAGTCCGAGGTCATCGCCGACGTCATCGTCGTCGAGCCCAGTGCCCATGGCGACGAGCGGGGGAGGTTCGTCGAGACCTACCGCCGAAGCTGGTTCCCCCTGGGCCGTGAGATGACCCAGGCCAACCGCTCGGTCAAGCAGGCCGGGGCCATCGTGGGGCTCCACTATCACCTGCACCAGGCGGACTACTGGTACGTGCTGGCCGGCACGGCCCGGGTGGTGCTGCACGACCTCCGCCAGGGCTCACCCACCGACGGCGCCACACTCACCCTCGACCTGGACGGCGACCACGACCGCGGCCTGTTCATCCCCCCCGGGGTGGCCCACGGGTTCGCCTCCCTCACCGACCTGACCCTGTGGTACCTGGTCGACAGCTACTACAACCCCAACGACGAGCTGGGCGTGGCCTGGGACGACCCGGCCATCGGGGCGGACTGGGGCCTGGCCGACCCGGTGCTGTCCGAGCGCGACCGCTCCAACCCGCGGCGGTCCGAGATCCCGCCCGGGGTCCAGCCATACGCCGGACTGCGAACCTGATGTCCAAGGGCTCGGCGTCAGCGAGTGGACTGGGCTCGCCGACCACCGGGGTCCTGATCACCGGAGCAGCCTCGGGCATCGGACGCGAGTCGGCCCTGGCCCTGGCCGAGGTGGGGCGGCCGGTGGCCCTCTGGGATCTCGACGCCCCCGGTGTCGAGGAGACCGCCACCCTGTGTCGCGAGCGGTACGGCGTGGTAGCCGACTGGTCGGTGGTCGACGTGGCCGACAGCGCGGCCGTGGCGGTCGGCGTTCCCGCCGCGTCCGCCGCCCTCGGCTCGCTGGGCGGCTTCGTCCACGCCGCCGGGGTATCCGGGGCGATGGGCGTCGACTTCATCGACGACGAGCTGTGGGACGCCACGTTGAACGTGAACCTGCGGGCCGCCGTCATGATCTGCCGGGGGCTGCTCGAACCGTTCAGGCAGGCGGGACCGGGGTCCGCAGTGGTGCTCATCTCCTCGATCGAGGGTCTGTTCGGCAACGCCATCCTGACCGCGTACTGCGCCTCCAAGGGCGGCGTGCTGGGAGTCATGCGCTCGTTGGCCCAGCGCTTCGCCAGTGAGGGGTTCCGGGTCAACGCGGTCTGCCCGGGTGCGGTGGCCACGCCCATGCTGGCCCCCGCATTCGAGCTGCCGGGCTTCCGCCAGCAGCTGGAGGAGCGGACCCCCCTGCAGCGGATCTCGACCCCAGACGAGATCGCCCGGCCGATCCGGTTCCTCCTCTCCGACGAGGCGTCGTTCATCACCGGGACCCACCTGACCGTCGACGGGGGCCTGACCGCCATCACGGCCGTCTGACGGGACCGCCCCACCACGGGGAGTGCTGGCCCGATCCGACCCGCACCGGTTGGGGGGCCTCGCTCCACGCCCGGCGGCCTCTTCGGGTTGAATAGTGCCGATGGTGCTCGTCCTGATCGCAGCCGTGGTGGTCGCCGTGGTGGCCGTAGTGGTCTTTCTGCGCCTCCGGCCCCGGGGGGGAGACCTCGACTCGGTGCGGAGCTATCACTCCGCCCTCGGCACCCTCGAGCACCTCTCGGAGCGGACCGGTGGCTCGACGGTGCGGGTGGTGGGCTCGTCGGATCCCGAGTCGGGGCCACGCGTCTATCCGCCAACCGAGGCCCGTGTGTACCCACCGCCCGAGGCCCGCATCTATCCGCCGGCCGAGGGAAAGGTCGCCGGGACATCTGCTGTCCCACCCGTGCCGGTGCGGGACAACGATGACTTCCCCGGCCCGGGGACGCCCCTGGTGTTCGATGACGCCCGCCCCTCCGACCGGCCGCAGGTTCAGCCGGCCCACGAGGGAGCCGGGCCGTTGCGCGTCGACCGGGCCCAGCGGCACGCCCTGGACTCGATGAACCGGCGGCCCCGCCGCGCCACGGCGGTGGTGATCGCCGTGGTGGTGCTGGTCGTCTTCGGTGTGCTGGCCTACTCGGGATCCAAGCGTTCTCGCTCGTCCGGCCATGCCACCTCGAGCTCGTCGACACCTACGACTGGGGCCACGTCGACCACCGCGGCCTCGACGTCGTCCACTGCCTCGCACGGCGCAGCAGGAGGTGGCCACACCAAGAAGAAGAAGGTGGCCACCACGACCACCACGGCGCCCTCGCAGATCGTGGCGACGGCGACGACAGGGAGCACGGCGACCTACCCGGTGGGCCCCCAGTCCTACCGGCTCTCGGTCACCGCCACTGCACCCTGCTGGGTACAGGCCACCACGGTGTCGACGGGTGCCACGCTGTGGGCGGGCACGTTGCAAGCCGGGGGCACCCAGGTCATCCATGCCAGCGGCGTCGTCACGCTGAACCTGGGCGCCCCGTCGGTGAGCCTCACGGTGAACCAGGTCCCAGTGGTGTTCCCCACCCCGATGCACACCCCGTTCGTGGCCACGTTCCAGCCCACGGCGGCATCGACGGCGACAACCACCACCACGACGGTGACTGCCCCCGCCACCTCGACGCCCTGAGCCCCCAGACCTGGGCTCAGTCGCTCAGTCGGTCAGGCCCAGGGCATCGAGGATGAACGCGTACACGAAGGCCTCGTCGCGCCACGCGTCGTACCGGCCCGAGGGCCCCCCGTGGCCGGCACCCAGCTCCGTTTTCAACAGCACGCGATTGTCGGGATTGGCCGCCCGGAGCTTCGCCACCCACTTGGCCGGCTCCCAGAACCCCACCCTCGGGTCCGAGAGGCCGGCGGTGGCCAGGATGTCGGGGTAGCGCAGAGGGTTCCCGGCGCCGTCGACCGACCGCACGTTGTCGTAGGGCGAGTAGGACTTCATCACGTCGTAGATCACCGGGTCCTCCACCGGGTTGCCCCACTCCTCCCATTCGAGCACCGTGAGGGGGAGGGTCTCGTCCAAGATGGTGGTCAGGCAGTCGACGAAGGGCACTTCGGCCACCACGGCACGGAACAGCTCGGGAGCCAGGTTCACGACGGCCCCCATCAAGAGGCCACCGGCGCTCCCGCCCCTGGCCACCAGCCGGTCCGGGGTGGTCAGCCCTTCGTCGACCAGGTGCCGGGCGCAGGCCACGAAGTCGGTGAAGGTGTTGGGCTTGGCGGCCAACTTCCCCTCCTCGTACCAGTGCCGGCCGAGCTCTCCGCCACCCCGGACGTGGGCGATGGCGAACAGGAACCCCCGGTCGAGGAGGCTCAACCGCAGGGAGGAGAACGTCGGGTCGATGGAGGTCTCGTAGGATCCGTACCCGTACAGCAGGCACGGAGCCAGGTTTGGCGACTCCCCGGCGACGTCCGGTCGCCAGACCAGTGAAAGCGGGACCTTGGTCCCGTCGTCGGCCACCGCCCAGCGCCGCTCGGTCCGATAGCGACCTGGGTCGAAGTCGCCGAGGACGGGCTGTCGCTTCAACACCGTGGTCTCGCCCGTACCGAGGTCGAGATCCAGCACCGACCGTGGCGTGACCAGCGAGGTGTACTCGTAACGCAGTGCTCCCGAGTCGTACTCGGGGTTGGCGCCGCTCCACACCGTCGAGGGCGACTCCGGCCGCTCGACGGGGATCGACGCTCCGGTGGCGGCATCGACCACCCGGAGCTGGGTCTCACCCCCCTGGCGCTCGAAGATCACGAGGTGGTCGGCGAAGGGGTCGACGCCATCGAGCCGGACGTCGTCCCGGGCCGGGATGACCTCGCTCCACGTCGCCCGGCCCGGACTGGCCTCGGGCGCCTCCATCAGCCGGAAGTCGTCGGCCCCGTCATTGGTGACGATGAGGAACCGGCCGTCCCTCCCCGTGGCCGGGTCGCCCCGGTCGTGGTCCACGGAGTACTCGATGCCCTGGCGCCGAGGCTCGACCACCGTCAGGTCGCCGAGCGGGTGGTCGGCGTCCAGGAACCACACTTCCGAGGTCACCTTGGAGTCCAGCCCCATGAGCAGGTAGCGGTCGTCCCGGGTCCGACCGACCCCGAGATAGAAACGGTCGTCGGCCTCCTCATAGACCAGCACGTCGTCGGCGGGGTCGGCCCCCACGGGGTGGCGCCACAGTTGGAAGGGCCGCATGGCCTCGTCCACCCGGACGTAGAAGACCGTGGCGTTGTCGTTGGCCCAGGCCACGCCGTAGGAGGTGTCCTCGATCGACTCGGGGGACATCGCGGCGGTGTCGAGGTCGAGGAATTGCATGGTGTACCGCTCGCCGCCCGTCGTATCCGTCGAGTACGCCAGCCAGCGGTGGTCGGGGCTCACCGCCAGGTTGCCGAGCGCGAAATAACTGTGCCCCTCGGCCAGCCCGTTCTCGTCCAACAGGACCTGTTCATCGTCGGGGACGGCGTCCCCGGCCACGGCGGCCTGGACCGCCCCGACCTCTCCGGCGGGCCGTCGGCAGTGGATGCCGTAGCTGCTGCCCTCCTTGGTCCGGCCGTAGTAGAACCAGGGACCCTTGCGCACCGGCACCGACAGGTCGGTCTCCTCGATGCGGGCCACGATCTCGGTGAACAGCGCCTCTTGGAGCTCCGTGGTCCCAGCCATGACCGCTGCGGTGTAGGCGTTCTCGGCCGTCAGGTGGTCGATCACCGCCGGGTCGTCCTTGTCCCGCAGCCAGAACCATTCGTCGATCCGGGTGTCGCCGTGGGCGGTCAGTTCGACCGGCCGCCGCTCGGGAGAGGGTGGGACCGGGGCGACCAGGTCGTCCGTAGGCGTCGAGGGAGCAGTCATGGGACCAGAATGGCACGTCGTCCCGGTCTCCAGAATGCCGGGGTACTGGGAGGTGCCCTGGGTTGTTACTATCTGTATAGGAGAAATGTGCCGTCCGTCCGGATGGCCTCTCAGGAGCCCTTATGACGACAACCGATCTCGACCTCGGAAAGTACAAGCTCGGGTGGTCCGACGCCGAGGACTACGTGTTCAAGCCGAAGAAGGGCCTCAACGAGTCGATCGTCCGTGAGATGTCGGCCATGAAGAAGGAGCCCGAGTGGATGCGCGACTTCCGGTTGCGCGCCCTCCAGCGGTTCGAGAAGCGTCCCATGGCCGAGTGGTTCGCCGTCAACATGCCGGACCTCGACTTCGACGACATCTACTACTACATCAAGCCCACGTCCGGGCAGGTGGAGGACTGGAACGACCTCCCCGACGCCATCAAGAACACCTACGAGAAGCTGGGCATCCCCGAGGCCGAACGCAAGTACCTGGCCGGGGTGACCGCCCAGTACGAGTCCGAGGTGGTCTTCCACCGCAACCGCGAGGACCTCGAGGCGCTCGGGATCATCTTCTGCGACATGGACACGGCGGTGCGCGAGTACCCGGACCTGGTTCGCAAGTACTTCGGCACCATCATCCCGCCGAACGACAACAAGTTCGCCGCCCTCAACTCAGCAGTGTGGTCGGGCGGCTCGTTCATCTACGTACCCCCCAACGTGGTGGTGGACCAGCCGCTGCAGGCCTACTTCCGGATCAACGCCGAGAACATGGGCCAGTTCGAGCGCACCCTGATCATCGCCGACGTCGGGTCCCAGGTGCACTACATCGAAGGGTGCTCTGCTCCGGTCTACACCAGTGATTCCCTGCACTCAGCGGTGGTCGAGCTGGTCGCCCTCGAAGGCTCGAGGATCACGTACACCACCATTCAGAACTGGTCCAACAACGTCTACAACCTGGTGACCAAGCGGGCCCGGGCCGAGGCCGAGGCCCATGTGGAGTGGATCGACGGCAACATCGGTTCGCGCCTCACCATGAAGTACCCGTCGGTCTACCTGATGGGACCGAAGGCGTCGGGCGAGGTGCTGTCGGTGGCCTATGCCGGTGCCGGTCAGCACCAGGACGCCGGCGCCAAGATGATCCACGCCGCCCCCGAGACCACCTCGACCATCGTGTCCAAGTCGATCTCGAAGGACGCCGGGATCACCACCTACCGGGGACTCGTCCACGTCGACGAGGGCGCCAAGCATGCCAAGAGCTTCGTCCGCTGCGACGCCCTGCTCCTCGACGACACCGCCGTGTCCGAGACCAAGCCCTACATGGAGGTCGCCGAGCGCGACGCCCGGATCGGCCACGAGGCCACCGTGTCCAAGGTCGGCGACGACCAGCTGTTCTACCTGATGAGCCGGGGGCTGTCCGAGACTCAGGCCATGGGCATGATCGTCAACGGGTTCATCGAGCCGATCACCCGCACCCTGCCCATGGAGTACGCCGTCGAATGGAGCCGTCTGATCGAGCTGCAGATGGAGGGGTCGGTCGGCTGACCGCCGGCAGACGCCCACCGGTCAGCGACCCGTCGACGAGCGAGGCAGAATAGTTCCATGCCCATGAGGGAAGAGTGCAAGAACTTCCAGAGCCGGACCTACGACTCCGGCGAGGTGGCCAGATTCTGCATCCTGGACCTCGCGCCCGAGGCCCCGTGGAAATGTCCAGACAACTGCCCGTCGTACGCCAGGCGGCTCGCTGACGTCGGCTGGGCCCACGGCTCGCTGGTGGAGCCGGCCCTCGAGCCCATGCCTGACGTGCCCGGTGAGGATGCCGCCCGGCTCCTCGACCAGGCCGAAGACATCATCAACGCGGTCGGCCCCGAGGTGCTGGCCGAAGTGCGCAAAGAGGATGAGCGCAAGGGCGGCGGTCGCTGGTGGCGCCGCAAGCGCTGAGTCCGTAGGCCGACGTGCCCATCCCGTGACGACGGGTGGGCGCACCTACCGTCCGGTGAAGACCGCCGGGCGCTTCTCCATGAAGGCCGCCATGGCCTCGGCCAGGTCGTCGGAGGCCAGGGCCCCGGCGTTCCACGACGCCACGTAGTCCAGCCCCTCGTCCACCGAGCGCCCCTCGCCGGCCCTCAGCACGGCCTTGGTGCCCTGCACGGCCAGCGGCGAGTTGGCGGCGATCTCGGCGGCCAGGGCCCGGGCATCGGCCACCACGGCGTCGCTGTCGGCGCTTACCCGGTTGACCAGCCCGATCGACTGGGCTCGCGCCGCATCGATGTCCCTGCCGGTGTAGGCCAGCTCCGCCACGTGCCCCTTGCCGATGATGGGTGGGAGGCGCTGCAGGCTGCCGAGGTCGGCGACGATGGCGATCTTCGTCTCGCGAACCGAGAATATGGCGTCTGCACTGGCCAGGCGGATGTCACACGCGGTGATCAGATCGACCCCTCCGCCGATGCAGTAGCCGTGCACGGCGGCGACCACCGGGACCGGGCAGTCCGCCACCGACGTCACCGAGGCCTGGAGCCGGAGGATCTCGGCCCGCGCCGAGCGGGCCCTGGCGGCCATCGAGAGCGGCTTGCCCGATCCCGACTGCGCCGGCGCCGCCATTCCGGCCATGGCCACCAGATCGAGGCCCACTGTGAAATGGGGCCCTCGGGCCGCCACCACCACGGCCCGTACCTCGGGCTCCGAAGCGATGGCCGCCATGGCCCGGGGGAGGTCGGCCCAGAATGCCGGGCCCATGGCGTTGCGCTTCTCGGCCCGGTCGAGCCACAGGGTGGCGACGTGGCCGTCGACCTCGATAGCCAGCACCTCGGAGGCGAACGAAGCGACGGACGAGCCAGGTGATGGGGTCATGGATCCGAGCGTAGGCCGAGGCCCGGGGGCTCGCACGGGGCTCGGCCTACCCGGGTGGGGCCCTTCAGGTGGGGCGGTAGTATGTCGGGGAGGCTCGTTGGAGGGCCTCGTTGCGCGAGAGGCCCCGTTCTGTCCACCTTCACCCCCGAGTCCGCCACCGCCCTTCCAGGGCCCGCCTGGCTGCGCCATCGGCGGCGCCGCGGCAGCCGAGGTGTTCGGAGCCGCACCCCTTCCCAGTGAGAAGGACGAGGTGTGGCGGTACAGCCGGATCGACCAGCTGGATCTCGACGTGTTCCATCCGGCCGGGACCGAGTCGGCCGCTTCGACCGACGGGCCGGGGCCCTCACACTCGGATCGGGTTCGCTCGCTCGTCACCAGCCTGGGGGCTCGCGCCGGCCTGATGGTCACCATCAACGGCGTCCTGGCCACGGTGGCCTCCTCGGTCGGCGACGACCACCTGACCTTGGGACGCGCCGCCGAATGGGGCGATGCCGAGGCGGTTCTGGGGTCGGTGCTCGGGGACCCGCGTGACTTCCTCCTCTTGAACGACGCCTTCGCCGTGGACCCCCTCGTGGTCGACGTGGCCGCGGGCGTCGACATCGACGACCCGGTGGTGGTGGTCCACGTGGTGGGTGGTGGAGCCGGGACCGCCGTCTTCCCGCGCACCGTGGTCCGATCGGGTACGGGGTCCCGGGCCTCGGTGATCGAGATCGTGATCGACGTCGACGCCGGCCTCCTGGCCGGCCTGCCGTCGGAGTCCTCCCCGCCGACGGGGCGCCCCGTTGTCGAGCGGACGCGGCAGCTGGTGGTGCCGGTCACCGAGATCGACGTGGGAGCCGACGCCGAGCTGTCCTATGTCAGCATCCAGGCGCTCGGCTCGGCCACATGGCAGCTGGCCCACCAGGCCAGCACCATCGGGGCCAATGCCACCCTCGACAGCTTCGCTGTGGCACTGGGTGGGGACTACGCCAGGCTCCGGACCGACTCGGCCCTGGCCGGCGAGTCTGGGACCAGCCGGCTGCGGGCCGCCTTCATCGGACGCGACGACCAGATGCTGGACTTCCGGACGCTCCAGGACCATCTGGCCCCCCGCACCACCAGCGATCTCTTGTTCATGGGAGCAGTGGCCGACCACGCCCACTCGGTCTACAGCGGATTGATCCGCGTCCGGCGGGGGGCGGTCCGGTCCGACGCCATGCAGACCAACCACAACCTGGTGCTCGACGAAGGAGCCCATGCCGACTCGGTCCCCAATCTGGACATCGAGGAGAACGACGTGAAGTGCAGCCACGGTTCGACGGTGGGACCGGTCGACGAGGACCAGCGCTATTACCTCGAGTCGCGGGGCGTCGAACCCGAGATGGCCGAGCGGCTCATCGTGGCCGGGTTCTTCGACGACATCGCATCGAGGGTCCCCGTCAGCGGAGTCCGGGCCACCATCGGGCAGGCCCTCGCCGACCGGAGCGGGGCCCTCGGTGCCTGAGTCCGCCCCCGTCGAAGCCGGTAGCCAGGTGGTCCGTCTCTGCGCCCGGGGCGATCTGGCGCCCGGTGAGGCACGGCGCTTCGACGTGGCCGGGCTGCGGGTAGCCCTGGTCCGGATCGGCGACGAGTTCCACGCCGTCGGCGACCGCTGCAGCCACGAGGACTTCTCGTTGGCCGACGGCGAGGTCTGGCCGGACGAGTGTGAGATCGAGTGCGCCAAGCACGGGTCCACCTTCGACCTCCGGACCGGCGAGCCCTGCTCGTTGCCCGCCACCCGCCCGGTGCCGGTCTACGAACTGGTCGTCGACGACGACGATGTCTCGGTGGTGGTCCCGTGAGCACCGGTGAACTCTGCATCGAGGACCTCCGGGCCGGCATCCCGGGCCGAGAGATCCTGCGGGGCGTGTCCCTCACTGTGCGCAGTGGTGAGGTCCACGCCGTGATGGGCCCGAACGGCTCGGGGAAGAGCACCCTGTCCCACGTGCTGATGGGCCGACCGGGCTATGAGGTCCTCGGCGGCACAGTCACCCTCGACGGCATCGACCTGTTGTCCCTGCCCACCTGGCAGCGCGCCCGCGCCGGGCTGTTCCTCGGTATGCAGCACCCCATCGAGGTCCCCGGGGTCTCACTGGTCCGTTCCCTGACGGCAGCCCGGGCCACGGTGGTGGCCGGATCGGGTGGCACGGTCGTCGACATCGACTCGCGACTGCACGAGGAGGCCCGGCGCATCGGGTTCGACGAGCGATTCATCGACCGGCCGCTGAACGTCGACCTGTCGGGTGGTGAGCGCAAGCGCAACGAGACGCTGCAGCTGGGCGTGCTCCGCCCCCGGTTCGCCGTGCTGGACGAGATCGACTCCGGCCTGGACGTTGACGCCCTGGGCGCGGTGGGCCGTCGGGTGCAGGAGGCCACCACTGAGTGGGGCCTCGGTGTGCTGGCCATCACCCACTTCCGGCGGCTGTTGGATGTTCTCCATCCCGACGTGGTGCACGTCCTTTCCGAGGGTCGGGTAGTCGCCACCGGCGGCGCGGAGCTGGCCGAGCTGGTGGATCGCACCGGATACGGCGCCTACGGCTGAGCGCCACCCGCCCGTCGACACCAACTAGGGCCCGGTGGTTGGTAGCGTCGACGCATGCCACCCCGCGATCGCACTGGGGACGGCGACCTGCCGGACGATCGACCCCCGTCATCGACCGAGGGGGCGGCCGGTGACTCCGGCGCCCAGCCCGGGGCCACGGTGGCCGCCGCCGGCGCCGACCTCGGGGTCCCACTGACCCGCAAGGAGCAGCGGGCCGCGCGCGAGGCCGCGGCCGCCGCACCCCGGAAGCAGAAGCGGCGTCGGGCCAAGTCCAAGCACCCCTGGCTCGACCGGGTGCTGCTGGCCGGGATGGTACTGGTGGTCCTGGCCCTGGTGGCGGTGGGGTTCAGCTACTTCTACGTCGAGTACCGGTTCAACCAGGTGGCCAAGGTGTCCGTGAAGCACCTGAAGAAGGCGCCCGTCGGCGAGCCCTTCAACGTGCTGCTGATCGGGTCGGACTCCCGGGCCGGCCTCACGCCCAGTCAGCAGGAGCACCTGGGTAGCGAGACCAGTACCGGGGGGCAGCGCAGCGACGTGGTCAAGATCGTCCATATCGTCCCGGCCACCGGCCAGATCAGTGTCCTGTCCATCCCCCGCGACACCGTGGTCACCGTGGCCGGTGATACCACCGAGACAGGGAAGTACAACCGGATCAACGCCACCTATGGCACAGGCCCGGACCAGCTGGTCCAGACCATCGAGGCCAACTTCGGCATCCCCATCGAGCACGTGGTGCAGATCAACTTCGACGGCCTCGAGGGAGCCGTCGATGCCATCGGGGGGATCAACCTCAATTTCCCGTTCCCGGCCAAGGACGCCTACACCGGCCTCAACATCACCCAACCCGGGTGCCAGCTGCTCAACGGCGGCTACGCGCTGGCTCTGGCCCGCAGCCGGCACTACGAGTACGAGAAGGGCGACTACTGGGAGTACGACGGGACCAGCGACTTCGGGCGGATCCAACGCCAGAACGCCTTCCTCAAGGCGGTGATCAACCAGGCGGAATCCAAGTACAACCCCCTGACCCTCAATGCCTTCATCGGCTCGGTGGTGCAGGGGGTGACCATCGACTCGACGTTCTCGGTGAGCGACTTGGTCTCGCTGGCCCGCGAGTTCCACACATTCGCCTCGCAGTCGCTGGCGACCGCCACCCTGCCCACCTACTCCCAGTACTCCTCGACGTTCGGTTACCTGGGCTCGGTGCTTTACGTCCAGCAGCCCCAGGCCACCCAGGTCATCGACCAGTTCCTCGGGGGACTGCCTGACCCGGCGACCACCCCGCCCCCGGGGCCCTACGGCGTGGAGGAGACCACCACGACGACGTCGACCGTCCCGGGTTCGACGGTGGTGAACGGCGGGACGACGCCGGGAACCAGCGCCCCCTCGAGCACGACGACCTCCATTGAGACGGACTTCGACCCCACGCCGTGTTGAACCGGTCTGCGCCGGTCAGGTGGTGGCTTCGGCCTCGTCCAGCCCCTGGGCCAACGTGTTCCAACTCAGGGTGGCGCACTTGATGCGCACCGGAAACTTCACCACGCCCTGAAGGGCGGCCAGTTCGCCGAGGGCGTCGATGTCGATGGCCTCGGGCTCGAGCGGCTCGACCTGGGCGCCGCCATCCTCGTTGGTCGCCGTCCCGGCCGGCGACGGCAGGGTGGACTCGTGGATGGACATCATGCCCTTGAAGGTATGGATGAGCTCGCGCACCTCAGGGACCGGCTTGCCTTTCACCGCGGCCGACATGAGGGAGGCCGACGACTGGCTGATCGAGCAGCCGGTGCCGGCGATCTTGATGTCGGAGACCGCACCATCGGCCACCTCGAGGGTCACGACGATCTCGTCACCACACAGCGGGTTGAAGCCCTCGACCCGCTGGGCGGGGGGAGACTCGAGCTCACCGCGGTTCCGAGGAGAGCGGTAGTGGTCGAGGATGATCTCGCGGTAGAGGTCTTCGATGCCGGGCATCAGGAGGCCTCTGCTGGCGCGAGCTGCGGCAGTGTGCGAGTGGCGATCACGCCACCAGCGTACCGGTGCGAGCTCATGCGAAAAACGCTCCTGCCTCGGCCAACGCGTCGGCCAGCGTGTCCACGTCGGAGGTGTCGTTGTAGACGCCGAAGGACGCCCGGGCGGTGGCGTTGACGCCGAGGCGCCGCATGAGCGGCTTGGCGCAGTGGTGGCCGGCCCGGACGCAGACGCCGTACTGGTCGAGGATCTGCGAGATGTCGTGGGGGTGGACGTCCCGGTAGGAGAACGAGAGAACGCCCCCTCGGTGAGCGGGGTCTTGGGGGCCGAAGATGTGGATGTCCTCCCCGAACCGGTCGTTCAGGGTGGCCATGGCGTAGCGGGTGAGGCTCAGCTCGTGGGCCCGGATGGCGTCCATGCCGAGCGCACCGAGATAGTCGACCGCCGCACCGAGTCCGATGGCCTCGGTGATGGGCGGGGTGCCCGCCTCGAACCGCCACGGGATGTCGTTCGGCGTGAAGCCGTCCTTGCGGACATCGAGGATCATCTCGCCGCCGCCGAGGAAGGGCGGGAGCGTGCTGAGCAGCTCCTCTCGGCCCCACAGCACCCCGATGCCGGTGGGGCCGAGCATCTTGTGCGAACTGAACGCCAGGAAGTCGATCCCGAGTTCGGTCACGTCGGTGGGGAGGTGGGGGACCGACTGGGCGCCGTCGGCCACCACGATGGCGCCGGCGTCATGGGCGGCCCGGACGATGAACTCCATGGGGTTCAGGGTTCCCAGCACGTTCGACATGCAGGTCACCCCGACCAGCTTGGCCCCGTCCACCTGCCGGTCCAGATCGTCGAGGATGAGTTGCCCGTCGTCATCGGTGGCGATCCACCGGATCTCGATACCGCGCTCCTCGGCCAGCATGTGCCAGGGGACGATGTTGGCGTGGTGCTCCATCTCGGTGAGCACGATGGCATCCCCAGGATGCAGGTTGGTGCGCCCCCAGGCGTGGGCCACCAGGTTGAGCGCCTCGGTGGCGTTCTTGGCGAACACGATCTCACGCGACGGGTCCGGTGCGCCGATGAAGCGCCCCACATTGTGGCGAGCGGCCTCGAACCTGCGGGTGGCCTCCTCGGCGATGGCGTACACGCCCCGGTGCACGTTGGCGTGCGTGGTCTCGTCGTAGGTGCGCATGGCGTCCAGCACGGCGGTTGGGCGCTGAGCCGAGGATGCCGAGTCGAGGTAGGTGATGGGGTGCCCGTTCACCTCGCGCGCCAGAAGCGGGAAGTCCTTGCGGAGGGTGGCGATGTCGAGGCTGGCCGTCGGCTCGCCCGGTCGGACCGCAACCTCGGGATGAGTGGACTCGTTCACGTGCGCCATGCGTCGTACCCTTCGGTCTCGAGCTGTCGGGCCAGCTCGGGCCCCCCCTCGGCCACGATGACCCCGTCGACCAACAGGTGGACCCGGTCAGCGGCCAACTCGTCCAGCATCCGTTGGTAGTGGGTGATGACCAGCACACCCAGCTCGGGCCGGGCCTGCCGCACGGTGTGGACCCCACGGGCCACGGTCCGGAGGGCATCGACGTCGAGCCCCGAGTCGGTCTCGTCCAGCACGGCCAGTTCTGGCTCGAGAATGGCCATCTGGAGGATCTCGTTGCGCTTCTTCTCGCCACCGGAGAACCCGTCGTTCAAGTGGCGCTCGCCGAAGGCCGGGTCCATGCCCAGCTTCTCCATCCACTCCATCATCATCAATCGGACCTCGAGCACCGACATGTCCATGCCGCGTCTCGCCGACAGCGCCTGGCGCAGGAACTGGATCACCGGCACACCGGCGATGGACTCGGGCTCCTGGAACGCCAAGAAGATCCCGGCCTTGCCGCGGACGTCGGTCGACCAGGCGGTGATGTCCTCGCCGCGGAAGCGGATGGCGCCCGAATCGACCACGTAGGCCGGGTTGCCGAGCAGCACGTTGGCCAGGGTGGACTTGCCGGACCCGTTAGGTCCCATCAGGGCGTGGACCTGGCCCTGTTCCACCGTGAGATCGACTCCCCGCAGGATGGGGACACCCTCCACCGAGACATGCAGATCGTCGATGCTGAGCAGGGGAATGGCGGGGCCCGGGCCCGAAGGGTCTTCAGTCGGCACGCTCCCGAGCTTAGCCTCATTCCGTATTTTCCCCTACAGGAATAGGGACAATCAGGATTCCCTGTTGGCACGGCATCTGATTACCCAGGCAGCGGGCACTGCCGGTACGGTACCGGCATGGCCGACCCGTGGAATTTCGCCGGCCCTGTCCCGCGCCTGGACTCGACCGCTGGGGTGGTGACCCTGGTCGACGAGTCCACCTTCGCCATCAGCGGAGGTGCCGGCGACATCGATGACGGGGCGGCCCAGGGCCTGTTCTTCAGGGACACCCGCATCCTGTCGCGGTTCGAGGTCCTGGTGAACGGGGTGCGGACCGAACCGCTGGCCGCGGTCACCGACAACCCCTTCTCCTCGGTATTCGTGTCCCGATGCCAGCCGCCTCCCGGGCGGGCCGACTCCACGCTGATGGTGTTCCGCTCCCGCTACGTGGGCCAGGGCATGCGCGAGGACCTCACCATCCGCAATTTCGCCGACGAGCCGGCCTCGTGCACGGTGCAACTCCTGGTGGGGTGCGACTTCGCCGACCTGTTCGCCGTGAAGGAGGGCCGGGTGGGAGCGGAGGCCGACCACGTGAGTTCGGCCGTGGGCGCTCGAGGCGGGCCGGACGACCACCGTAGGACGGTCACCTACTCGCTCCGCCGCGGTGGCGTCACGCGAGGGATGGAGGTCCGGTTCCACGATGCCACCGAGGTCGTGGGCGACCTCGCCACGTTCGAAGTGGAGGTACCTGGACGGGGGGAGTGGACCACCTGTGTCGAGTTCGCCCCAGTCATCGACGAGGTCACCTTCGACCCGCGCTACCGCTGCGGCCAGCCCGTCGACCTGGCCGCCCCGAGCGAGCGGCTGGCCCAGTGGCGCCGCCGCGTTCCCCAGGTCGAGACCAGCCACCCCGGGCTGAAGGAAGTAATCGACCGGAGCAACGAGGACCTCGGGGCCCTGCGCATCTTCGATCCGGACTTCCCCGAACGGGTGGTGGTGGCCGCCGGCGCACCGTGGTTCATGACCGTGTTCGGACGGGACTCGCTCCTGACCGCCTGGATGGCACTTCTGGTCGACCCTGATCTGGCCCGTGGGGTGCTCCAGACGCTGGCCCGGTTCCAAGGGAACGACGTCAACCCGCTCCACGACGAGGAGCCTGGCCGGATCCTCCACGAGATGCGGTTCGGGGGTGCGGCGTCGCTCTCACTCGGTGGCGGGAGCATCTACTACGGCACGGCGGACGCCACGCCGCTGTTCGTGATGCTGCTCGGGGAGATGCGCCGGTGGGGAGTGGCCCGCGAGATGGTGGACGAGCTCCTCCCCAACGCAGCCCGCGCCATTGAGTGGATCGAACAGTTCGGAGATGCCGACGGTGACGGCTACGTCGAGTACAAGCGCTCGTCGGAGCGCGGGCTCGCCAATCAGGGCTGGAAGGACAGCTGGGACGGCATCCGCTACGCGGACGGCACCGTGGCCGAGGCCCCCATCGCGTTGTGTGAGGTGCAGGCCTACACCTATGGGGCCTATCTGGCCTCGGCCCATTTCGCCTTCGAGGTGGGCGACACGGCCACCTATGACCGTTTCCGGGCCAAGGCCACCCAGCTGAAGGCGGCGTTCAACCGCGACTTCTGGTTGGAGGAGAAGGGCTGGTTCGCGGTCGGCCTCGACGCCGACAAGCGCCCGATCGACTCGCTGACGTCGAACATCGGGCACTGTCTGTGGACCGGGATCGTCGACGAGGACAAGGCTCACCGGGTGGCCGAGGCCCTGATGTCACCGGGCATGTTCTCGGGCTGGGGAGTGCGCACGCTGTCGCAGAAGAGCGGCGGGTACAACCCCATCAGCTACCACTGCGGCTCGGTGTGGCCCCACGACACCGCCATCGTGGCCGCCGGCCTGGCCCGCTACGGGTACGACGGGGCGGCCCAGCAGCTGATCTTCGGCCTGTTCGATGCGGCCCAGGCCCAAGGCGGCCGGTTGCCCGAGCTGTTCAGTGGCCTCGATCGAGGCGAGCTCTCGGTGCCGGTGGGGTACCCGACCTCGTGCTCCCCCCAGGCGTGGGCGGCGGCCTCCCCCCTTCTGTGCCTCCGCACCCTGCTGCGGCTCGACCCGTGGGTCCCCTACGGCAAGACCTGGCTGTCCCCCAACCTGCCGGACTGGATCGGCTACCTGAAGGTGGAGGGCATCCCCCTGGCCGGCTCCCGGGTGACCATCGAGGTCGGCTCCGAGGTCCCTGGAGGGGTGGCCGTGACCGGACTCCCGGCTTCCATCGAGCTGGTCCGGGAGCCACGTCGACCGTCGACGGCCGTCTGACCCCGACCCGTTGAGGGCCGTGGTGCTCGGCCCCAGCTACCAGCCCCGGTCGACCCACTCCTGGAGATGGGGAGTCTCGGCCCCGATGGTGGTCCCAGCGCCGTGCCCGGGCAGCACGATGGTGTCCGCCGAGAACGGTTCGAAGAGGCGCTGTTCAATGGAGTTGATGATGGTGGCGAAGTCGGAGTGCTCGAAGGACGTGTTGCCCGGCCCGCCGGGGAAGAGCGTGTCCCCGGTGAACAGCAACGGCGTGCCCTCCACCGAGAAGCACATCGACCCCCAGGTGTGCCCGGGGGTGGCGATGGTCCCAACCCGCAACCGACCCACCTGGAGGACGGAGCTGTCCTCCAGGATCTGGTCGTAGGACGGCAGCATCCCGGCGTCGGCATGAGTGACAGCCACGTCGATGCCGGCGTCCCGCACCGCCTCGACCGCCTGGATGTGGTCCCAGTGCCCGTGGGTCTCGACGACCTGGCGCACATTAAGGGCCTGGCACAGCTCCAGCAGCTTGTCGTGCTCGTTGGCGGCGTCGACGAGCAGGGAGTCACCGGTTGCCCGACAGCGGAGGACGTACACGTTGTTGTCGACGGGTCCGACCACCAAGCGGTGGACCTCGACGTCAGTGTCCTGGTAATCGATGATGGTGGCCACCACGATGCCTCACCCTCCTCGTGTGTCGAGCTTTTGCCCTGGTGAGCGTAGTTGGCCCGGTCCGCCTGTTGGTCAGCACCGGTCCCGTTCTGGTAGACAAACGGGGCACGATGTCCCTGCTCGGGGACGTTCAAACCTTTGGAGAACACGATGAACTTCGCCTTCAGCGAGGAGCAGGACGAGCTCCGCAAGTCGGTCAAGCGCTTCCTCGAGGACAAGTCACCCGAGACCGAGGTCCGTCGCCTGATGGAGACGACCGACGGCTACGACCCGGCCGTGTGGACCCAGATGGCCGAGCAACTCGGCCTGCAGTCGCTCACCATCCCCGAGCAGTTCGGGGGGTCGGGGTTCTCCTACGTGGAGCTCATCGTGGTGCTGGAGGAGATGGGATCGGCCCTGCTGTGCGCCCCGTTCTTCGCCACAGTGGCGCTGGCGGCCAATGCCATCCTCACGTCGGGCGACCAGAGCGCCCAGGAATACCTGCTGCCTGGCATCGCTGCCGGCGAGACCATCGGCACCCTGGCCTTCACCGAGGACTCCGGCCGCTGGGACACGGCCGGCGTCAGTTTGGCGGCCACGCCCACCGGCGACGGATGGGCCCTCAACGGGCACAAGTCGTTCGTGATCGACGGCCACGTCGCCGACCTGATCCTGGTGGTCGGCCGGACTCCGGCGGGACTGTCGCTGTTCGGGGTGAAGGGGGATGCTGAGGGGCTGACCCGTACGCCCCTGGCCACCATGGACCAGACCCGCAAGCAGGCCCGGCTGGAGTTCGCCGACACGCCGGCCTGGTTGATCGGCAGCGACGGCGGCGCCGAGCCTGGATTGTCCAAGACGCTCGACCTGGCCGCGGTGGCCCTGGCCGCCGAGCAGGTCGGCGGGGCTCAGTGGTGCCTGGACAGCTCGGTCGACTACGCCAAGACCCGCATCCAGTTCGGGCGGCCCATCGGCAGCTTCCAGGCCATCAAGCACAAGTGCGCCGACATGCTGTTGGAGGTGGAATCGGCCAAGTCCGCCGCGTACTACGCGGGCTGGGCGGCCGCCGAGGACTCCGACGAGCTTCCGGTCGTTGCCAGCCTGGCCAAGTCCTACTGCTCGGAGGCCTTCTTCCACGCCGCCGCCGAGACCATCCAGATCCACGGTGGCATCGGGTTCACCTGGGAACATCCGGCCCACCTCTACTTCAAGCGGGCCAAGTCCTCCGAGCTGATGCTCGGCGACCCCTCCTACCACCGCGAGCTGCTGGCTCAGCGCATCGGCATCTGAACGCAGGATCCGTGCACACCATGCCGGCGGCCACTGCGGCCGCCCTCCACCATGCCGCGGGACCAGCGGCGCCGAGAACTGGCCTAGCGTCTCCGCCATGAGCTCCGCCCGACGACTGATCAGCTGGCTCCTCTTGGTCCTCGTGGCCGTGGTCGGCCTGGGCGGTGCCGTGCTTGGGATCACGTCGGCCCCCAAAGACGCCACCCTTCCCAAGGCCGTCACCAACACCCTGGCAGCCTCCAGTTACACCCAGGTGGTCACCGAGAAGACCCCGACCGGCAACCAGGTGGACACGCTGGTGTGGCAGGCCCCTGACCGGCTGGGCGGCTACATCGAGGGCGGGAACAAGCGGACCTACGTCTACGTCCTGCCGTCGGCCACCGGTGGTGCCGTGGAGTACCAGAGCCTCAGCGTGAAGCCGGGCGCTCCCACGACGCACCTGGTGTTCTACAAGCAGGCCAGCCAGAGTGCGGCCGAGCTCGATCCGGCCCACAACTACCTGCAGTATGCGGAGCACGCCAAGCACGTGACCAAGTCCGGGAACACCTACTCGTTCACCCTTTCCCAGACGACCGCTCAGGGCGCCACCGAGACCGGCAAGTTCGTCTACACCGTGTCAGGCCAGTATGTGTCGCAGTTCGACCTGAGTGTGGCCGGAGCCGCGGTGCGCCTCGTGATCTCTGATGTGGGCTCGTCCCCGCCCGTGGAGTTGCCGGCCGGTGCCAAGGTGGTCACGACGCCCACCACGACGCCCACCACGACGCCGACCACCGGCGGGTAGCGCCTCCCACCCGAAATCGGTGGCCGGCAGCGGCTCAGCCGCCGGCAGCGGCCTTGGCCTTGGCCTTCTGCTTCTGCTTGTACTGGCGCACCTTGGCCAGGGCCTCGGGTGAGTCGATGTCGGCCACCGAGCGAAACGACCCGGCAACCCCGAAGGGGGAAGCCGCCTTCTCCCAGCCAGGGGGGCGGACGCCCAGCTGCTTGCCGAGCAGGGCGATGAAGATGCGCGCCTTTTGCTCACCGAACCCGGGGAGCGACTTCACGTTGGCCAGCAGTGCCTTGCCGTCGGCAGCCGAGGTCCAGATGGCAGCGGGGTCGCCGGCGTAGGAGTCGTTGATGATCCGACAGAGCTCTTGGACCCTTCCGGCCATCGACTTGGGGAAGCGGTGCAGGGCCGGGCGCTCGCTGAACACCTCGGCCAGGGCCTCGGGGTCCATGGCGGCCAGTGCGGCGGGATCGAGGTCGGTGCCCAGCCGCTGGCTCAGGTCGTAGGGGGACTTGAACGCCCGCTCCAGCGGAACCTGCTGGTCGAGCACCATGCCGATCAGGAGGGCCAGTGGGTCCTTGGTGAGGAGGGCATCGGCATCGGGTTCGCCCGAGAGATACAGCACCGCACCACAGTAGGCCATGGGCGCATCACGCTACGAGCCCTCATGGGGACCGTTGGCGCTCGGTGCGGCGGGAGATGGGATCGAGCGCGTAATAGACGGCCAGTGCGCCGTGGAACGCCAGGCACACATAGGGGCTCCACAGGGCGATGACGATGGACAGGGCGTAGATTCCTGTGCCGGCGATGAACAGCATCGTTGAGGTGCGGCGTTCGGATTCGGGGAAGTCCGGGCCGAGCAGGCGCCGGTTCACCGACGCGTACAGCCAGAGCCCGGCCCAGGCACAGGCGTTGATCGTCATGGCCACGCTGTAGAACACTGCCGCCGTCCTGGCTGCCTGCAGCCCCTCTCCCCGGCGCAGGGCGTCGCCGAAGACCTCGGTGGGATAGGGGATGAACACGATGGTCATCAACAACACGAGGTTCAGGTAAAACAGCCCGCGGTCGATCCGGTGCAGGTTGGTGAAGATGGTGTGGTGGTTCACCCACATGATGCCGATCACCAAGAAGCTGACCACGTAGGCCGCCAGCGACGGCCATCGCTCGGCCAGCTGGTGGGCCAGGTGGGCGTAGTCCGACGGGGGTGCGATGGTCAGGACCAGCAGCGTGATGGCGATGGCGAACACCCCGTCGCTGAAGGTCTCGACCCGACCCTTGTTCATGGCGTCTTCCGCCTCACTCCCACACGGTGGAGGGCTCCAGTCGGCCGGCCGTCGTCCACGGCGGCGTGTCTACCATCATGGGGGGCCGACCGCCGTTCCGAGGTGTGGCCGTCTACCATTCGACCCGGGCGATAAGGGAGCGCACGTGAGCAAGCCGTCGTTTCGATTGGGAATCCGAGTGGCCTTTGCCGCCATCGGCATCTTCGGGGCGGCCTTTGCCATCAGCGGTCTGTTGATCGCCCTGCCCAAGCCGGCCGCCGGGGGCACCTGCGGTCCGGGGACGGGGTCCGAGGCACCGATCGTGGCCGTCCTCAACCCGGGATCCATCGGAGCGGGCCAGGAGCCGGCGGCCAGCAACACCGCCAGCCATGAGCAGTGGCTGGCCTTCGTCGGTGAGTGCCAGGCCTCGGCGGACGGGACCGTGCTGGCTGCGTTGGCCATCCTGGTGGCGGCGTCGGTCGTGGCCATCGCCGGCCCGTGGATCGTGCTGCGACGGCGGCGCGACCCCACGACCGCGACCTGAGCGGATCGGTCGGCAGCCGGACACCGCTCGGCCCTCAGTGCTTGGCGTACCGCTGGACGAAGGCCAGTGCGATGTCGGCCACCTGGCGCCAACCGTGATCGATGGTCAGCGAGTGTCCGCGGTCGGGCACCTTGACGATCTCGGTGACCCCGGGATTCCGCCGCTGCTTCTTGAACGAGGCGTTGGCGATGGCCCATGGGACGGTGTGGTCCTTCTCGCCGTCAATGATCAGCAGGGGTCCCCGATCGGGGGTCTTGGTCTTGACCTTGGCCTCGGTCCACGGGTTCAGGTTGGCTGTTGCCGCCTGGAAGAGCGGGACGCCCGATCCGGGCACGGCGAAGGTGGCGAAGAGCTCCCTCGCCTCGCTCTCGCTGACGGCGTTGGCGAAGGCGTACCGGAACTGCTCGTAGGTGAGCGGGACGGCCCGACTGTGGTTGGCCGGATTGCCGATGACGGGCGCGGCCGACTTGAGGGCCGACAGCGGCAGCGGCAGGACGCCACGGAAGGGGGCCGGGTCGATGGCCACCGAAGCCACCGACAGCCCCCGGCCGGCCAGGATCTGGGTCAGCAGCCCCCCGAACGAATGCCCGACCACGGCCGGCTTCCGCTTCAGGCTGCCGATGACCGACTGGTAGTGGTCGGCAATCTGGGCGATGCCCTTGTGGGCCAGGACCTCGGGGTGGCGGTTGGCCTCTTCGACGCTGTTGGGATCATCGGGCCACCCGGGTGCCAGGGTGGTGTACCCGGCATCCTCGAAGGTGGTCCGCCAACGGTCCCAACTGCTGGGCAGCAGCCACAGGCCGTGGACGAAGACCACCGGCTTTCGTCCGCTGACGTTGGCCTGCTTGATCTGGTCCAGCTCGTACGCAGTGAGTCCTGCCATATCTCGAAACCCCTCGGATCGCTCGCTGGCGACAGTCTGGCCGTCCGGGGGTGGTGCCGCAACGCCGGCTGGGTCAGACTGCCCCCATGGCCTTCGGTCAACCGTCGGGCCCGCCGGCATCGTTCCGTCAGCTCGAGGAGCTGACCGGGCTCCTGGAACGGGCCGGCCACACCGACTTCCGGGACGCACGGGGTCCGATGGGCTTCACCCAGCGCCAGGCGGGCGGAAAGTTCACCCGCGACGAGGCCGATGCCTTCATCGAGCGCCTCCAGGCCGACGAGTCGGTCGGTGCCGCCGAGGCCGCCGCGGTGCCGGCTCCCCGGCCTGTGCGGGCCGCACCGAGGGCCCGTCCGCCCACCGCTCTGCGCGACGTGCCATCGGACCGGCTGGCCGCCGAACTGCAGCGGCGCGGCTGGACCGTGCAGGGCCCGGACTCCGACCGGCCTGGCTGAATCAGGTCACGCCCCGTCGAGCCGGGAGAGGTAGATCTGAGACGTGCCCGCAGGGTCGGGCTCGTTGGACAGGACCCGCCCGTCGGCCGTCCAAATCGGGTCCTGTCCGAAGGTGAAGGCGTTGTGCGTGGCGGTGAAGTGATTGACGAACACGGGGCTGCCGTCACCGGCCCCCGGTGTCCTCGACGCCGCGGAACCCGCGGACAGCACGACGGCCACCGCCAGGCCGCCGAGGAGCCTCCTGCTCGCACTCGGCGTCATGGCCCGGCCGGTCGATCAGGGACCGACGAACCGCCGGATGACCGCTTCACGCGATCGATCGGGCAGCACTCGCACCATGGCGCTCTGCACCCGGGCTGGAACGCCGATGACATAGCGGGTCTTAGGGCGCTCGGCGAACAGCGCGTGGTCGACGGCCTCGGCCACCTTCACCGGCTCGACCCCACCTTTGTCCTGCATCTCGATGCCCTTGCGGACAGCGGCGATGTGGGGGGCGTAGCGCTCGATGGCCTCGGAGGGGAGCTCGTGCTCGAGCTGGTCCGCGGTCTGGCGGCCCTTCTCCCAGATCTCCGTCTTGACCGCACCGGGCTCGATGACCGAGACGCCGATGCCCCAGGGCCGTAGCTCCTGGCGCAGGGCCTCCCCGATGGCCTCGATGGCGAACTTGGAAGAGTTGTAGGGCCCCATCATCATGGTCGCCACCTTGCCGCCGATCGACCCGATGAACACGATGCGACCTCGGGTCTCCCGGATCATTGGGAGCATGGCCCTGGTCACGGCGACCTGGCCGAAGACGTTCACCTCGAACTGGTCCCGCCACACGTCGACCGGGATGTACTCGAGCGGTCCGCCCCGGGCCACGCCGGCATTGTTGACCACGCCGTAGAGGCTCCCCGACTCCTTGGCGATCAGGTCGGCGACAGCATCGATCTGGTCCTGCTTGGTCACATCGAGGAACACCGGGTGGACGAGCGAGGAGCCCAGATCCTCCAGGCGCTTGGCATCGGCCTCTGAACGCACCCCGGCGAACACCTGGTGCCCGGCGGCTGCGAGGTGGAGGGCGCAGGCCTGCCCGATGCCGGTGGAGGCCCCGGTGACCAGTATCGATTTCATCGCGTCAGCCTGCCCACTCTGCCCACGGCGTGCAACCGGGGATTGCCGCCGGCCTCCCTTCGACCCCTACAGTGCTGCCATGCGACGTCTGCGCCACACCGCCCCGCTGACCCTGGCCGGCGTCTTCGCCGTCAGCGGGACCATCCACTTCGTGCGCCCCCGGTCCTTTGACGCCATCATGCCGAGGCTCGTACCCGAGCGTCACCGTCGGGGGCTGATCTACGCCAGTGGGGCGGCCGAGCTGGTCTGCGCCGCCGGATTGGTGCTCCGGACCCGGTGGGCGTCACCCCTGAGCACCGCCGTGCTGGTGGCCGTGTTCCCCGCCAACGTCCAGATGGCGTTGGACGCCGGCACCGGTCGGAACGCCGGCGCCATGGACAGCGCCGGGGTGGCCTGGGCGCGGCTACCGCTCCAGGCCCTCATGGTGTGGATGGCCCGCCAGTCCCGCCCCGGTACGGATGGGGCTCAGTAGGACCAGGGGTCGGCGCTGTCCGGGTCGATCCGGTATTGCTGGACGGCGTCCTCTGCGGCCTTCACGGGGATGGTGCCCTCGGCGGCCAGGCCCTGGAGGACCGCCACGACGATGTGGGCGGCATCGACCTCGAAGAACCGCCGCAGGACCGCCCGGGTGTCCGAACGCCCGAACCCGTCGGTGCCGAGCGACGTGAACCGGCGCGGCATCCAACGGGCCACCTGGTCGGGAACCGATCGGATGAAGTCGGTGACCGCCACGATCGGCCCGTCAGACGCCAGGAGCTCCTTGGTCACGAAGGGGACCCGCTCCGCCGAGCCCGGATGAAGCCGGTTCCACCGCTCGACGGAGATGGCATCCTCCCGCAACGACTTGTACGACGTGGCCGACCACAGGTCGGCGTCCACCCCCCAGTCCATCACGAGCAGCCGGCGGGCGGCCACGGCCGCTCGCCAGGCGGAGCCCGAGAACACGATGGTGGCCCGGGCCAGTTCGGAGTCGCCGCGGTCAGGACTGGCATCGTCGAGGTTCGACGGCAGGTCGAACCGGTACAGGCCCCGGACCGCCCCCAGGCGTACCCGCTCGCGGTCGTCGGGGTCGGTGGGGAGTACCGGCATCGGGTAGTTCTCGTTGTACAGGGTCAGATACCAGATCCGGTCTTCGGCCTCGGGCCCCGACATCCGGCGGATCCCGTCCTGGACGATGGTTCCCACCTCGTAGGAGAAGGCCGGGTCGTAGGCGGCGACGCTCGGGATCGTGGAGGCCAACAAGAGCGAGTGTCCGTCCTGGTGCTGGAGCCCCTCGCCGTTGAGGGTGGTCCGACCGGCCGTGCACCCCAAGAGGAAGCCGCGGCCTCGGCTGTCGCCGAGCGCCCACAGCAGATCGCCCACCCGCTGATAGCCGAACATCGAGTAGTACAGGTAGAAGGGGATGGTCTGCTCACCCCAGGTGGCGTACGAGGTCGCCGCGGCCGTGAATGCGGCTGTGGCGCCGGCCTCGCTGATGCCCTCTTGGAGCACCTGGCCGGACTCGTTCTCGGCGTAGTGGAGGGCGAGGCCGGCATCGACCGGCGTGTAGTGCTGGCCCCCGGGGGCGTAGATCTGCACCTCGCTGATGAGGGACTCCAGGCCGAAGGTGCGGGCCTCGTCCGACACGATGGGGACGATCCGGTGGCCGATGGATGGATCTCGGACCAGCCCGCGCAGGAGTCGGGCGAAGGCCATCGTGGTCGAGACCTCCTGCTTGCCCGAGCCGGCTGCCAGTTCGTCGAAGGGGGAGTCGGCCGGTGGAGCCAGGGGGGCCGACCGGACCACCCGCTTCGGTAGCGGACCACCCAGGGCGTGACGCCGTTCGGCCAGGTAGACGGCGGCCTTCGAATCGGGTGCGGGCCGGTAGTAGGGAGGGAGGTCGGCGTCGAGGTCCTCTTCGGGGATCTCGTCGTGGAGGAACAGCCGGTTGCGCAGTGTCAGCAGCTGAGCCTTGGTCATCTTCTTGATCTGGTGGGTGGCGTTGCGAGCCTCGATCTCCGGACCGAGCGTCCACCCCTTGATGGTCTTGGCCAGGATGGCGGTGGGGGCACCGACGTGCTCGGTGGCGGCCTGGTACGCGGCGTAGAGCTTGCGATAGTCGTGCCCACCCCGGGGTAGCGACTGGAGCTCCTCGTCGGTCAGGTGGGCCACCAGCTCGCCCAGCCGGGGGTCAGGACCGAAGAAGTGCTCCCGGATGTAGGCACCCGACTCGGTGGCGTACTTCTGGAACTCGCCGTCAACGGTCGAGTTCATCTTGTTGAGGAGCACGCCGTCGACGTCCTTGGCCAGGAGGTCATCCCAGGTGCGCCCCCAGATGACCTTGATCACGTTCCAGCCGGCACCCCGGAACAGGGCCTCGAACTCCTGGATGACCTTGCCGTTTCCCCGGACCGGCCCGTCTAGCCGCTGCAGGTTGCAGTTGACCACGAACACCAGGTTGTCGAGATGCTCGCGGCCGGCCATGCCCAAGGATCCGAGGGTCTCGGGCTCGTCGAACTCGCCGTCGCCCACGAAGCACCACACGCGGCTCTCCGAGGCGTCGATCAGTCCACGCGCGTGCAGATACCGGCTCACGTGGGCCTGGGCGATGGCGTTGAGCGGACCGAGGCCCATCGACACCGTCGGGTACTCCCAGAACTCGGGCATGAGGCGCGGGTGCGGATAGGACGAGAGGCCGCCGTTGCCCACCTCGAACCGGAAGTTGTCGAGGTCCTCCTCGCTCAGCCGGCCCTCGACGAAGGCCCGGGCGTAGATGCCGGGGGACGCGTGGCCCTGGATGTAGACCTGGTCGCCCGGTCGGCCTCCGTCCTTGCCCCGGAAGAAGTGGTTGAAGCCCACCTCGTAGAGCGCGGCCGAGCTGGCGTAGGTCGAGAGGTGGCCCCCGATGGACTCGGAGCGGTCGTTGGCCCGGACCACCATCACGGCGGCGTTCCAGCGGATGAAGGCCCGGATCCGGCGTTCGAGGTACTCGTCGCCGGGGAAGTCGGGCTCCTCGTCGGTGGGGATGGTGTTGACGTAGGGACTGGAGACTGTGGCGGGGAAATCCACCTGTTTCTGCCCGGCCCGCTCCAGGATGCGCATAAGGAGGTAGCGGGCCCGGGTCCGCCCGTAGGTGTCGACGACGTCGTCGAAGGCATCCATCCACTCGGACGTCTCCAGGGGGTCGCGGTCCGGGAGCTGGTGGCTCACACCGTCGAAGAGCATGTGCCCATGATCCCACTCGGGCGGTCAGGGGGGAATTCAACCGGGCCAGCGCGGCCGAGTGTGCAACCGGGGAGCTCTCGGAGCGGGCATGCTGTGCCCATGAACACAGCGCCATCCCCGGATGACCGAGGCGTCACGGTCGTCTACACCGATGGGTCGTGCCGGGGGAACCCGGGGCCGGGCGGTTGGGCGTGGGCGGTGGATGACGGGCCGACGGACCGGGGTGGGGAGTCCCACACCACCAACCAGCGCATGGAGGTCACGGCGGTGGTGCGGGCGCTCGAGGCACTGCCGGGCCCAGTCCACGTGGTCAGCGACTCCACCTACGTGGTCAACTGCTTCAAGCAGAACTGGTGGGTGGGTTGGCAGCGCCGGGGTTGGCGCAACACCCAGGGCAAGCCCGTTGCCAACCAGGACCTGTGGAAGGCGCTCCTGCCGCTGGCCCTCGACTCGGGGCGCCCGGTCACCTTCGAGTGGGTGAAAGGCCATTCCGGGCACCGGATGAACGATCTGGTCGACCTGTTGGCCACCCAGGCGGCGGACGAGCAGGTGTCCTAGAGCGGGCTGTCGACCGTCCCATTTCCGGTCCCGGCTCGTGCCACCTAACCTGACGGCATGGAGATCAACGGAAGTTCAGCAATCATCACCGGCGGCGCATCAGGCCTGGGCGAGGCCACCGCCAGGAAGCTGGCCGGCCTCGGCGTCCGGGTGACCGTCTTCGACCGGAACGAGGAGCGGGGCAAAGAGGTGGTCGCCTCCATCGGCGACAACGCCAACTTCGCTGGCGGGGACGTGACCGACCCGGCCGACGCCCAGGCCGCCGTGGACCAGGCCGCCGAGGGCGGAAAGCTCCGCATCGCCGTCAACTGTGCCGGCACCGGGTGGGTGGGCCGGGTGATCAACCGCGACGGTTCCCCCCATGATCTGGCCCCGTTCCAGTTCATCCAGAACCTGAACGTCATCGGCACGTTCAACGTGATGACCAAGGCCGCCTCGATCATGTCGACCGTCGAGCCCCAGGCCAACGGTGAGCGGGGCGTCATCGTCAATACCGCGTCGGTGGCCGCCTTCGACGGCCAGATCGGCCAGTTGGCCTACTCCGCATCCAAGGGGGCCATCGTCGGGATGACGCTGCCTGCGGCTCGAGACCTGGCCGTGGTGGGGATCCGGGTGCTGGCCATCGCCCCTGGTCTGTTCGACACCCCGCTCTTGGCCATGTTGCCCGACGAGGCACGCGACGCTCTGGCCGAGTCAGTCAACTTCCCCAAGCGACTGGGCAACCCGGCCGAGTTCGGTGAACTGGTGGCCCACATCGCTGCCAACAGCTATCTGAACGCCGAGGTGATCCGCCTGGACGGCGGGATCCGGATGCCCCCCAAATAGGAGCCGGCAGGGGGGGTTGGGACCCGCCGGGCCTTCCGGCCCGGCGGGGTAGGGTGAGCCGGAGACGATGACCTCGACCATCCCGACCGAACGACCCGACCTGCCCCGCTCGGGCAGCCCGGTCATCAGGACCGTCCAGTTGGCGAAGGTCTACTCCGGCTCGGAGGTCCGGGCCGTCGACGGGCTCGACCTCGAGGTCCAGCCGGGGGAGATCTTCGGACTGCTCGGGCCGAACGGAGCCGGCAAGACCACGACCGCCGGCATGCTGACCACCCGGGTCATCCCCACGTCGGGCCAGGCCTTCGTCGGTGGCATCGACGTGGTGGCCCATCCGGCACTGGCCAAGCAGATCATCGGCATCGTCAGCCAGCAGAACACCCTGGACCGCCAACTGACGGTGGCCGAGAATCTCTACTTCCACGGCCGACTGTTCGGTATCCCGGCCCGCGAGTCGCACCGCACGACCGGCGAGTTGCTCGACCTATTCCAGCTGGACAAGTGGGCCGATGCCTCGGTCTACGCCCTGTCGGGGGGGATGGCCCAGCGGCTGATGGTGGCCCGGGCCATCTTCCACCGCCCGGCCGTGCTGTTCCTCGACGAGCCCACCGCCGGCCTCGACCCCCAGAGCCGCCTGGCCCTGTGGGACACCCTGCGCCAGCTGAACGCCGATGGTCAGACCATCCTCCTCACCACCCACTACATGGAAGAGGCCGACCAGCTCTGTGGTCGGGTGGCCATCATGGACCGCGGCAAGATCCTGGCCCTCGGCACGCCGGCCGCCCTCAAACAGGAGGTCGATGCCGACACCATCGTGACGGTGACGGCCCAGGGTGACCAGGCCGAGCTGGGACGGGTCCTGGCCGAGGACGTGCCTGGCGTGACCAGGACCCGCCCCATCGACGGAGGGGTGGAGCTCCACGTGAAGGGCAAGGACCGCCTCCTGCCGACGGTGGTGTCGGTCGCCGAGCGAGCCGGCTTCCCCGTGCTCGACCTCTCGGTCACCGAGCCCACCCTGGAGACGGTCTTCATCAACCTGACCGGCAAGGAGCTCCGCGAAGGATGACCACCGTGGTCCCGTCTTCCGAAGCAGTGCACACCGCCCCGGTCCGCTCCCCGATGGCGGCTGGGCGCATCGCCCTGTGGGCGCTGATCCTCCGCGACCTGGTCGTGCTGCGCAAGCACCTCTTCGAGTTCGTGGTTCGCACCCTGGTCCAACCGTTCCTGCTGTGCTTTGTGTTCCTCTACGTGTTCCCGAAGATCGGTCAGGGCATCGGGGGCGCGAGCAACCCTGCGGCGCAGTCGGCGTTCGCCACCGTGCTGGTGCCGGGCGTGGTGGGCATCTCCATCTTGTTCCAGGGCGTGCAGTCGGTGGCTCTGACCATGTCCCAGGAGTTCGGGTTCACCCGCGAGATCGAGGATCGGGTGCAAGCACCCTGCCCCATCTGGTTGGTGGCCATGGCCAAGGTCCTGTCCGGGGCGGTCCAGGGGTTGATCTCGGCGATCATCGTCCTGCCCATTGCGTCGGTGGTCCACGCCAAAGGGGTGGAGGCCCATCTCACACTCCACTGGTGGATCATCGTCACCATCGTGCCGCTGGCCTGTGTGGCCATGGCATCGTTGGGACTGCTCCTCGGCACGAGCTTCGAGCCCCGCAACATCGGACTGATGTTCGGCTTCATCATCCTGCCCGTGACCTTCCTCGGTGGCACCTACTACCAGTGGACCCGGCTGGCCCCCGTCGAAGTCGGAGGTTGGCACTGGCTGCAGACGGTGGTGCTGGTCAACCCCTTGATCTACGTCAACGAAGGAATGCGTGCCGCCTTCACCAACGCGCCCCACATGCACCTGTACGTCGTCTACCCGGTCCTGACCGGGTTCCTGGCCCTGTTCTTGGGCCTTGGTCTGCGCAACTTCCGGCGTCGGGTGCTGTCCTGAGGCCACCGGGCCTACCATGACCCAGTGCCCAGCGAGGACGGCTACCTGCTCGACAACCGCCAGGTAGAGGCCGGTCGGCGACTGGCCGCGCTGTCCTCCCTGTTCGACCCGCCCACCTTCGACCACCTCGAGCGTGTCGGCATCGCCCCGGGTTGGCACTGCTGGGAGGTCGGGGCCGGCGGGACCGGGGTGGCGTCCTGGATGGCCGGCCGGGTCGGTGGCGACGGCTCGGTGCTGGCCACCGACATCGACCTGTCGTGGATGCACCCTTCGGCGTTGCCCGGTGTGGACATCCGGCGCCACGACGTGGGGACCGAGCCTCCCCCCGCAGGACCGTTCGACCTCATCCATGCCCGACTCGTCCTGGTGCACGTGCCGAACCGGGCCGAGGCCCTAGAGGTGATGGCCGGGGTGCTCCGACCCGGTGGCTGGATGGTGATCGAGGATGCCGACCCGGCCCTGCAGCCGCTGACCTGCATCGACGAGTACGGACCCGAAGAAGTGCTGGCCAACCGACTCCGGGCCGCGTTCCGCCAGCTCTTGGCCGACCGGGGTGCCGATCTACGATTCGGCCGCACGCTGCCGCGGGCTCTGCGCCAGGTGGGTCTGGTCGATGTCGGCGCCCAAGGTCGCTTTCCGGTCGGCGGGCCCGAGTGCACGCTGCTCGAGCGCGCCACCGTCGAACAGACGCGGACCCAGATGGTCGGGGCCGGTCTGGCCACCGACGACGAGATCGACCGGCATCTGGCCGCCGTGGACTCGGGAGCCATGGATTTTGCCACCTCGCCGATGATCTCGGCCTGGGGGCGCAAGCCGATCTGAGGTCGGCGACCCGGCCTGCGGCTCGGGTCCAACCCGGCGGGCCGGTGGGGCGGGTGTACCGGGCGTGGGCACCATGGGCGGACCGGTAGGATGGGCAGGTCCACAGGACGAAAGCGCGCCCCACGGAGGTGGTTCGAACGGTACCCGAGGTGTCAACGCAGGCAACGGCATCGGGGGGAGCCAACAGCGGTCCAGGGGGGACCACTGAATTCGACGTGGTGATCATCGGCGGCGGGCCGGGCGGGTATGCCACCGCCCTCTACGGCGCGGCCGCCGGCCTGTCGGTGGCCATCGTCGAGCTGGACAAGGTCGGAGGGACCTGCCTGCACCGCGGGTGCGTGCCGGCCAAGGAGTTTCTCGAGACTGCAGCGGTGTTCCGCACGGTGAGCGGCGCCCGTCGGTTCGGCGTGGCCATGGAAGCACCCGAGTCCACCCCACCGACGATCGATTTCAGCGTCAGTCAGGCCCGCAAGCAGGATGTGGTCGACGTGCTGTTCAAGGGACTGGCCGGGCTGCTCAAGGGACGGGGCGTCACCGTGTTCAGCGGCAGCGGAACCCTCCTTCCCGACCACCGGGTCAGCATCGCCGGCAACGACGGGTCCACCAGCGAGATCAGGGGTACCGATGTGGTGCTGGCCGCCGGGTCCGTGCCGCGGACCATCCCGGGGTTTGACATCGACGGCGAAGTGGTCATGACGTCGGACGAGGTGCTGGCCTTGGAGGAGCTTCCCGACACCGTGGCCGTGATCGGCGGCGGGGCCATCGGCTGTGAGTTCGCCTCGATGCTGAGCGACCTGGGATCGTCGGTCACGGTCTTCGAGGCCCTGCCCTCGATCCTCAACAGCTGCGATGACGACGTGGTACGTGCCGTCGCCCGCTCCTTCCGCAAGCGGGGGATCGACGTGAAGGTGGGTGTCCAGCTCCAGGGCCACACCCCCGACCCCTCGGGCAAGGGGACGGTGCTGCTGTTCGGCGACGGGGAGAAGCTTGCCGTCGATGCCGTGGTGGTCTCGGTGGGTCGTCGCCCGCGTACCGAAGGTCTCGTGGCCCCCGGAACTGGGGTGGTCGTCGACCAGCGCGGCTTCGTGGTGGCCGATGCCACGATGCGTACCGCGGCGGAGGGCGTGTGGGCCGTCGGGGATGTCGTGGCCGACACGCCACAACTCGCCCATGTGGGCTTCGCCGAGGGCATCGTGGTGATCAAGGGGATCCTCGGAGAGGCGGTGGTGCCGGTCGACTACTCCCGGGTGCCGTGGGCCATCTACTGCCATCCCGAGGTGGCCTTTGCCGGCCTCACCGAAGCCGGCGCCAAAGAGGCCGGGTATGACGTCGTCGTGAAGAAGGACCCCTTCGGAGGGAACAGCCGGGCCCGCATCATCGGGGACACCGACGGCCTGGTCAAAGTGGTTGCTGAGCGACGACCGGACGGGACGACGGGAAAGATCCTGGGTGTCCATATGGTCGGCCCCTGGGTGACCGAGCAGTTGGGGGCGGGCTACCTGGCGGTCAACTGGGAGGCCACGGCCGACGAGGTGGCCCAGTTCATCCAGCCGCACCCCTCCCTGTCCGAGGCATTCGGCGAGACGGTGCTGGCACTGACCGGAAGGGGTCTCCACGTTGGCTGACGTCACGATGCCACAACTCGGTGAGACGGTCACCGAGGGCACCATCACCAAGTGGTTCAAGGCCGTGGGCGACACCGTCGCCCGGGACGAGCCGCTGTTCGAGGTGTCAACGGACAAGGTGGACTCCGAGGTGCCCTCACCGGCCGAGGGGGTGCTCTCGGCCATCCTGGTGGAGGAGGGTGACACGGTCGATGTGGGAGTGAAGCTGGCCGAGATCAGCGACGGCGCGTCGTCCAACGGCAATGCCCCCGAGTCCGAGGGCGCAACCTCTGCGACCCCGGCGCCGACGTCTGCCGCACCTCCCGCTCCCGCGGCGACAGGTCGGGCCGAGACGGCCGCGGCCGCGGCCAATGCCGAGCGTCGCCCGGCGACCGACGAGACCGGTGATCCCTCGCCGGCGGGCGTCCCCGCCCGCCCGCCCGCACCCCGACCCCCGGGGCCAGGATCGGGCAACGGCCTGGTCCTATCGCCGGTGGTGCGCAAGCTGCTGAACGAGAACGCCATCGATCCCGGTGACATCCACGGCACGGGACTCGAAGGCCGCATCACCCGGTCCGACGTCGAGGCTGCCATCGCCGACCGTCAGGGTGGCTCGCCGGGCGACGCCTCCCACGAACCGTCGCCGGTGCCGAGCATCGTCGACCGGTCAGCAGCTCCCGCGACCGCATCGGCCCCTCCGGCCCCGGCGGCCGCGGCCAACCCGCCGGTGGCCTCCCGGCCGGCCGGTGGAGCCCGCGACGAGGTCGTGCCCTTCACCAACATCCGTCGCCGGACCGCTGAGCACATGGTGCGGTCCAAGGCCACCTCGGCGCACACGCTCATGGTGAAGGAGATCGACTATGAGCGGGTCGAGCAAGTCCGCCGAGCCCACGGTCAGCGGTTCCGCGACGAGGAGGGCTTCAGCCTGAGCTACCTGTCGTTCGCCGCCCTGGCCACGGTGGAGGCTCTCGCCGAGTTCCCGCACCTCAACTCGTCGGTGGGCGAGGACGCCCTCATCGTCCACCACGACGTCAATCTGGGGATCGCCGTCGACCTCGACAACGAGGGTCTCATCGTCCCGGTAGTGCACAACGCCGAGGAGCTGAACCTGCGGGGCATGGCCCGGCGGATCCGCGACCTGGCCGACCGGGCCCGCACCAAGCGGCTCAGCCTGGACGACATCAGCGGTGGGACCTTCTCCATCACCAACGCCGGACCGTTCGGCACGCTGTTGACCGGTGCGATCATCAATCAGCCCCAGGTGGCCATTCTGTCCACCGACGGGGTGGCCCGGAAGCCTGTCGTGGTCGAGCTGCCCGACGGCTCGGAGTCGATCGCCATCCATTCGGTGGGTCTGGCGGCCATGACCTTCGACCACCGTGCCGTTGACGGGGCCTACGTCGCCCGGTTCCTCGCCCGACTGTCGGAGATCCTCAACGAGCGCGACTGGGCCGGCGAGCTGTAGGCCCGGCCACCGTGCCCCTCGCGCCACCTCCACTGATGCGGGTCCGCTGGCTGGGCCGCGTGCCCTACCGCGAGGCGTGGTCACTGCAGCGCGCCCTGGCCTCCCGGTCCCACGACGACTACCTGCTCCTGCTCGAGCACCCTGCCGTCTACACCCTGGGCACCCACGGCGACCCGGACCACGTGCTGGTGGACCCGGAGTCGGTCGGTGCGGACCTGGTCCGGGTCGACCGCGGGGGAGACGTCACGTTCCACGGGCCGGGTCAGCTGATCGGTTACCCGATCCTGACGGTCGGCGCCGGTCCCCATCGCGGCCCCGAACACGTGCGCCGGGTCGAACAGGTGCTGATCGACGCTTTGGTCGCGCTCGGCATGCCGGCACCGTCCGTCGGCCGGCTGGCCGGCTACCCCGGGGTGTGGGTCGGGCTGGATGAGGCAGGCGGCGGCTCGGCCGGGCCCCGGAAGATCGGTGCCATCGGGGTCCGCACGGCCAAGGGCCGTACCACCCACGGCTTCGCCCTCAACGTCCACACCGACCTGTCGATGTTCGATCACATCGTGCCCTGCGGGATCCCCGACAAGGCGGTGACCTCCCTCCGGGCCGAGGGGCTCGACGTAGGCATGCGAGACGTCGTCGACGCCGTGATCGCAGCCGCCCACGCCGTGTGGGGCTCGCAGCTCGAGGTCCAGCGGGTGTCCGACGGGGCAACGGCCGTGGTCGCTGGTCCCACCGAGCCCGGACCGCTGTTGGCCGGACCTCACCGGCCCGCAGACGGGAACGCCGTTCCGGTGCGGGTGGACCTCAGCCCCTCGGGTGGTCGGCCGCTCGATCGGCGCCTGGCCCGGGCCGGGATCGATCCCGAGGCCGGCGTGGCCATGAGCGCCCGCAAGCCCCCGTGGCTGCGGGTCAAGGCAACGATGGGCGACGACTATCTGGGACTGAAGCACGGACTGCGCCAGCTCGAATTGGTGACCGTGTGCGAGGAGGCCGGCTGCCCCAACATCTACGAGTGTTGGTCTGACGGCACGGCCACCTTCATGATCAACGGATCCCGCTGCACCCGATCGTGCGGCTTCTGTCAGGTGGACACCCGTCATCCCCTCCCCCTCGACCCCGACGAGCCCGAGCGGGTGGCCGATGCCGTCGAACGGATGGGACTGGCTCACGCTGTCGTCACGTGTGTCGCCCGCGACGATCTCGATGACGGAGGCGCGGGCGGATTCGCCGCCACCATCGCCGCTATTCGACGCCGGTCGTCACGCACGAGCATCGAGGTACTGATCTCGGACTGCAAAGGCGATAGGGACTCGCTGCAGACCGTGTTCGACGCCGGTCCGGACGTCCTCAACCACAACATCGAGACGGTGGCCAGGCTGCAGCGGGCGGTTCGGCCATCCGCCGGGTACGCCCGGAGCCTGGGCGTCCTGTCCCGGGCCAAGGACGCCGGGCTGACCGCCAAGTCGGGGATCATCGTGGGCATGGGGGAGGAGGTGGCCGAGGTCCTGGCCACGCTGGCCGACCTGCGGGGAGTCGGGGTCGACATCGTGACCGTCGGCCAGTATCTCCGCCCGTCCACCCGCCACCTTCCCGTGGCCCGGTGGTGGACGCCCGAGGAGTTCGACTCCGTGCACCGGGCCGGCATGGCCATGGGGTTCTCCCATGTCCAGGCGTCACCCCTGACCCGATCGAGCTACCACGCCCGGGAGGCGGCCGAGGCGTCGACACCGGTCGGCGGGGTGTGGCCCCAGACGGTGTCGATGGCCTCAACCTCGGTCCCGACATCGTGAGCGGCCGATGACCGCGCTCGGTGCGTTGGCCACCGAGGCGCGCCGCGGACGGATCGCCCGGGTCCGGGAGCGTATGGCCGAGATCGGGGTCGATGCCCTCCTGCTGTCCCACGGTGCCGACCTGCCGTGGCTGATCGGCTACCGGGCCATGCCTCTCGAGCGGTTGACCATGCTGGTCCTTCCGGTCAACGGGCAGGTGACATTGGTGGTCCCCGCACTGGAGGCGCCTCGTGTGGCGGCCGCCGAGGACCTGTTCACCATCGAGGGGTGGTCCGACGGCGAGGATCCCGTCGACGCCGTGGCCTCGGCCCTCCAGTCCTCGGGCAGTGGCGACGGTCTCCGGTTGGCCGTGTCCGACCGGGCCTGGGCGACCTCGTTGCTCGCCCTCCAGCACCGTCTGCCGGGGTCGAGTTGGATCGAGGCATCCCGGGTCACCTCGCCGATCCGGGCCGTGAAGGACGCCTCCGAGCTCGAGGCCCTCCGGCGGGCGGGTGCTGCAGCTGACGCCGTGGCCGCCGTACTGCAGGCCGGCGAGTTGCCCTTGATCGGTCGGAGCGAGGCGGAGGTCTCCGGGCACCTGGCGGACCTGCTGGTCCGCAACGGGCACAGCCACGTCAACTTCGCCATCGTCGGGAGTGGGCCCAATGCCGCCAGCCCGCATCACGATCCCGGGTCCCGGGTGATCGGCCGGGACGAGACGGTGGTGTGCGATTTCGGGGGCACGTTCTCGTTGGACGGCGACGTGGGCTACTGCTCGGACATCACCCGCACCGTCGTGACCGGGCCCCCCTCCACCGAGATCACCGCGTGCTACTCGGCCCTGGAGGAGGCCCAGCAGGCCGCGGTGGCTGCCGCAACCGCCGGCGTGACCGCCGAGCACGTTGACCGGGTGGCGCGCGACATCATCGGACGGGCCGGCTTCGGGGAGCTGTTCGTCCACCGGACCGGTCACGGTATCGGCATCGAGGAGCACGAGGACCCGTACCTCGTGGCGGGGAACCACGAGGAGCTCCGCCCCGGCCACGCCTTCTCGGTGGAGCCGGGCATCTACCTCCCCGGCCGGTTCGGCATGCGTCTGGAGGACATCGTGATCATCGCCACCGACGGCTCGCCGGAGCCGCTCAACTCGGCTGATCACCGGCTGATCGTGGTCGAGGCCTAGCCATGCCGGGGTCGACCGGGGTCGAGGAGGGGTAGTCCGTGGACCTGGGCATCGAGGGCAAGGCAGCGCTGGTGGTGGCGGGCTCGCGCGGCCTGGGTCGGGCCACGGCCGAGGCGCTGGTGGGTGAGGGGGTCTCAGTGATGGTCTCCTCCCGTGATGCTCCCTCCCTGGACGAGGTCCGAACCGAGTTGACCGGGCGGGGGGCTGACGTTGCCACGATGGCGGCCGATGTCACCGATCCAGATGTGCCGGCCAAGCTGGTGCGTGCCACGGTCGAGGCCTTCGGGACCATCGACATCGTGATCGCCAATGCCCCCGGGCCGCCCCCGGGCCGCTCCTTGGACGTGGACGACGACCAGTTGCTGGCCGCCCTCCAGGCCAATCTGCTGTCGGCCAGCCGGTTGACGCGGGCGGCCGTGCCGGTGATGCGGGCCAATCGCTGGGGTCGGATCTGCTGCATCACGTCGTACTCGGTGGTACAGCCGATACCCACCCTGGCACTCTCCAACACGGCACGGGCCGGTCTGTGGGCGTGGGCCAAGACGGCGGCCCAGGACCTGGCCGCCGAGGGATCGGGCATCACCGTCAATCTGCTCTGCCCCGGCCCACACGCCACCGATCGCATGCGCGAGCTGGGTGGCGGTGGCGTCATGGGGGACCCGGCCGACTTCGGCTCGGTCGCCGCGTTCTTGTGCTCGCGCCAGGCCAGGTTCATCAACGGGTCGGCCCTCGTGGTGGATGGCGGAGCGACCCTGGCCCTCTAGGGGATGGCGTCGGACGTCGCCGACCCTGGACCGTGCAGTCCGTCAGCCCGACAGCCGGGTCCCCGCCGCTCGGGCGGTCCAGAAGCGTCGCTGCAGGACCAGTGCCCCGACGCCCACGGCGATCAGGATGACGACGTTCAAGAGGAGCTGCTCGGTGGCTCCCCACGCCTCGGCCCAGTGGCCGAAGGCGGCCGAGACCCCCATGTCGGCGGCGGCCGGGATGGTCGTCACCGAGATGAACACGCCGATCAGGGCACTGGCGCGGGCCTGGAGGATCGACACCACGCCGACGATGCCGGCGATCACCGCTACCACCAGGGAGTAGAGGTCCGGCTTGCTGATCAGATCGGCCACCGGCACGAACCCGAGCCGATAGTCGCGTGGTGCGCCTGCCGTGTGCCGGATGACCAGGCAGAACAGGAACGAGGCCACGATGGCCAGGGCGAAGCCCACGGCCAGGGCGGCGAGCCCCCGTTTCACAGGCCGCCAGCTCCCCTCGGTGATGCCGAGGGCGGTGCCGAGCACGGCGTTGTACTCGGGACCCACGACCATGGCGGCCACGATGAGGATCTGCGAGTTGGTCAAGATGCCCACCGACGCCAGTAGGCCGGCGGCAATGAGGAGCAAGAAGAAGCTCACCGGATAGACGGCGTTTGAGCGGATGGTGGCGTCGACCACTTCCCACACCGGTGCGATCTCCCGATCGCTCAGCAGCGGTTTGATCATCTCTCGGTGGGCCCGGATCACCGCGGTCTCGGTGCGATCCACGACGATGGCGCCCCGCTGTCTGGGCCCCAGTTCGCGAAGGTCATGGATCACCTCGTTGGCCACCTCGGGGGTGAGATCGCACTCGATCACGTCGCCATCGGGGAATCGCGCCGATCCGGGCAGCACGGTGACGTTGACCGCACCGGTGCTGGCGCCGAGCAGCTCGATGATCTGGTCCGTGGTTTCGACGTGACTGGCCACTCGAATGTGGAACATGGTCCTCCTGATCCTTCCGGCGGGCGGGATCCCGCCGCGAGCTTTGCCCACTGGGCGCGGGATGTCGCGGCATCAGTGGATCACCGTGTCGCTCGGGCCAGCAACGGTCTCCAGCGCTACCCGTTGCTCGCTGGCGTGCACATGGTCGTCTGGTCTCCCTGTACGCCGATGAGCTACCCCCGCCGGCGCTCCTCGGGGTGGGTGGGGGTGTCCTGGCCACCGTCGCCCCCAGCGTGGTGCTCCTGAACGGGCTGATTGTGTGGCCACCATCTGGTCGGTGAGTTCTTGTGGTCCGCCGCCGCCCTGGCGCTGAGCGGGGTCGGCAGCGATCTCGATGAGGAGGCGGGCAAGCGTTCGGCCGAGTTCAGCCGTGCCGACGTAGCCAGGCTCAGCCGGGGGTTCGCCGACGGCCGTGCCGTTGTGGCCTCCATGGTGGCTGATGCCAGCCGGCGCGCCCGACGAGCATCTGACGCCTCCCGATCGGCAATGAGCCCGACGATCCGTGACGAGGTCGAACGCCGGGTGGACGAGACCCACAAGCACCTGGTCGACCCGGGGAGCGGAACCGGACTCTCGATGTCCTAGCTGCCAGCCCCGGGGTCGCCCGCTTCACGGTTGTGGGTGGTCCTCCGACCGGATGGGTGGCGGAGGAGGCAGCGGCTCCTCGAAGTTCGGTAGCGAGGGAAGTGTCGGGAGGGGCATGGGCACCGCCCCCGGCGGTGGTGACGGACTGGGCGCAGCCCCGGCCGGGGGAGGTGGCAGGGGGGCGGGCTGGGATCCACCCAGGTGGGGCGCCGGGGGTACCGGCGGCACGTTCAGGCCGGCGCCCGGGGGCGGAGGAGGCGGCGGGAGGGCACTCGTCCGGTGGTCGGTCGCCGGGGGCGGAGGGGGCATTCGAGGGACCGGGCGCAGGCTCTGGGCCGTGGCCTGGTCGAACGCCGGCAGGGGTCCGACGTGGGCCAGTTCGGCTGGAGCGAAGGACGGCACGGGGATCGGTGCCACGGGAGTCGGCACCGTGGTCCGCCTCTTCTTGTTCTTCGAGCTCTTGGGCGCCGAGTTGAACGTGGGGGAGATCGGTTGGCTGGAGGGGTCCAGGGACGGGCCACGCGCCCCAGAGGCGGAACCTAGGGCGTAGTGGGCCAGGTCCCGATCGTGGTAGCCCTCGCTGGCTCCTCGACGCAACTTCTGGTCGCGGCTGCGGCGGGACCGCAGGACCAGCACCAGTGCCAGAAGGACGACGACGGCCACGACCACCGCCAGTTCAGCCGGAGGCAGTCCCGCCCCCGAGGCGGTGATCCCGGCTCCGAGGTGCACGACCGATCGCATCCTTCACCATCGTAGTGAGCAGGGTGCAGTTTCGCAGTGATGGATCGCCGGTGCGGTGCCTCAGGTCCGAGCCGAATCGGTGGCAGCACCGACGCCCACCCGGGCGTCGGCCGAGGGCACCAGTGCCGGGACGGTCTGGGCCGGGCGATCCCGGCGGGCCGGAGCGCCGACCGAGACCGTGACCCCGGTCACCCGATCCCCAGTCCGGGACCCGTCGTCACCAGCGGCGTCATCGGTGGCGTGGGGATCGACGGCACCGAGCGCGGCGAAGATCCCACCCGGTCCCCACGGGTCTGCCTCGGCCGACCCGCCGGTCCGCCTTCGGCGGAGCAGGATCATGACCGCACCGGCCACCACCAGCACCGCGGCCACGCCAGCGAGCAGCACCACCGGCACGGACGAGCCCCCGCCGGGGGCCACCACTGGGGTGGCCGTGGTGGCGGTCGCCGAGCGACTCGGTACCGGTGCCGGCTCGGTCCGGGCGCCGAGAGGATCAACGGTCTGGAGCTGCCGGTACTGCTGATAGCTGGCGGTGACGGCCTGCGCGCTGGTCAGGGGAGAGGGGTTGGACGCCGACGTCGCCGACGCCAGCTGCAGCATTGTCACGTAGCGTCCGGCGCGGAACACCACGACCTGCTCGGTGGCAGCCACCGGGGTGGACGCCCGGAGGGAGAAGCCCCGCGCCCCGGGGATACTCGGCACGTCGAACTGGGCGGTCCCCGGAGACTGCTCGAAAGGGACCAGCAGGCCCGCGGCGAACGCCCCGGCCACGGTCGTGCTGGGGATCCGGAACACCAGAACGGCGATGTCGTTGGTGCCGTTTCCCGGGCCTCCCCGGTCGGTCCAGAGCCGGATGAACGAATCGAAGCCGGGTTGGGTGGCCATGGCGTTGAACTGGGCCTCGGCCTGGTTGGGCGACGAGGACTGGGATGCGAACTCGGTGGCGGTCAACGGGCCGTTGGTCGGTCCAGCCGGCTCGGCGGTGAACCCAGGCAGCGCTTGGGACAGTACGGCCGACTCCAGCGGGGGTGCGGCCCCCGGTGTGGTGGCAGCACCGGCCATGGACGCGCCCGTTGCTGCCAGTGCCACCACCACCAGCGCCATGCCCGCCAACCAGGCCGATGGGTGGGCGCCAGCGGGGACGCGACCCGGTCGGGGACGATCAGCACCACGCCACCACGCTGACGGTCGGGGCACCGTCAGGCCACGAAGTACTTGGCCTGTGGGTGGTGGCAGATGATCGCCGTGGTCGACTGCTCAGGGTGCAGCTGGAACCCCTCGCTCACGTCCACGCCGATGGCACTGGCCTCCAGCAGGTCGACGACCTTGGCGTTGTCCTCGAGGGCCGGGCAGGCCGGATAGCCCCAGGAGTACCGCCCACCCCGGTACTTCTGGCGGAACAGTCCGGTCAGCGTGGGCCCGTCCTCGTCGGCGAAGCCCAATTCCTCACGGATCCGACGGTGCCAGTACTCGGCCAGCGCTTCGGCCATCTCCACGCCGAGGCCGTGGAGGTAGAGGTACTGCTGGTACTCGTCCTCGCCGAACAGCCGGGCCGTCTCCTCGGACACCCGGGCTCCCATGGTCACCACCATGAAGCTGGCCCAGTCCGGCTCGCCGGACTCGACGGAGCGGAAGAAGTCGCTGATACACAGCCAAGGCTCCTCGGTCTGGCGCGGGAACGTATAGCGCATGCGCTCGGTGGTCCGGCTTTCGTCCTCGAAGATGACCAGGTCGTTCCCGTCGGCGTTGGCGGCGAAGTGGCCCCAGGCCACCTGCGGCACCAAGAGCTGCTCGGCCTTGGCCGCGGCCAGCTGCTCGCGCAGCAGGCTGCGCACCCGCTCCTTGAACTCGGGGTCGTTCTCCCCCGATTCGGGCCGGAAGCCCCACTGGTTGCGGAACAGCGCGGTCTCGTTGAGGTAGGTGGCGATGTCGTCGATGGACATGCCCTTGGCCACCCGGGGGCCGAGGAATGGGGGCTTGAACACGGGGTTGTCGGCGACCACCTCGGGGGAGCGCGCCGGGAGCATCTCCCCGCGGGCCAGCGCCTCGGCAGCCGCCTGCTTGCGGAGTTCGCTCTTGCGCGGACCCAGGTCGCGCCCGCCGATGGCGGTTCCGAACTCGGGGTCGTCCTCGCCCGACTTGGTCAGCTCGACCAACCTGTCCATGGTCCGGAGTCCCTCGAAGGCGTCCTTGCCGTAGAACAGGCGCCCGTCGTAGACCTTGCGGAGGTCGCGTTCGACGTAGGTGCGGGTGAGGGCGGCACCACCGAGGATCACCGGGATGTGGGACAGCCCGCGCCGATTGAGCTCCTCGAGGTTCTCCCGCATGATGAGCGTGGACTTGACCAGCAGCCCGCTCATTCCGATGGCATCGGCGTGGGCCTCCTCCAGCGCGGCGACCATGTCGGTGATCCCCACCTTGATCCCGAGGTTCTTCACCGTATAGCCGTTGTTGGTGAGGATGATGTCGACCAGGTTCTTGCCGATGTCGTGGACATCGCCCTTGACCGTGGCCAGCACCATCACGCCCTTGCCGCCCTGGTCCGCCTTCTCCATGTACGGCTCGAGGTAGGCCACCGCCGCTTTCATGGTCTCGGCCGAACCGAGCACGAAGGGGAGTTGCATCTCGCCCGAGGCGAACAGTTCGCCCACCGTCTTCATGCCGGCCAGGAGAAACTCGTTGATGATGATCAGCGGCGTGTGGCCGGCGGCCATGGCCTCGGCCAGATCGTCGTCGATCCCGTTCCGGTCGCCGTCGATGATCCGGTGCTCAAGGCGCTGCTCCACCGTCCAGCCGGACCGGTCCTCGGTGGCGATGCCAGCCGATGCCGACACCCCTTCGAACAGGGACAGCAACTCGGTGAGCGGGTCGTAGCCGTCGTGACGCCGGTCGTAGATCAGGTCGAGGCAGACCTCCCGGGCCCGCTCGTCCACCTTCGACAGTGGCAGGATCTTGCTGGCGTGCACGATGGCGGCGTCCAGGCCGGCCTGCACACACTCATGGAGGAAGACCGAGTTGAGCACCTGGCGTGCGGCGGGATTGAGACCGAAGGACACGTTGGACAGCCCGAGCACGGTGTAGACGCCGGGCAGCTCGGCCTTGATCCGGCGGATCCCCTCGATGGTCTCGATGCCGTCCTTGCGGCTCTCCTCCATACCGGTCGACAGCGGAAGTGCCAGGGCGTCAAACAGCAGGTCCTGGGGCCGGAGGCCGTACCGCTCGACGGCGATGTCGTGGATGGCTGTGGCGGCGCGCACCTTCCAGTCGGCCGTGCGGGCCTGACCCTCGGTGTCGATGCAGGTGCACACGACGGCGGCGCCGAACTCCTTGGCCAGTGTCAGGAACGAGTCGAGTCGGGTGCCGACCTCGTCTCCCTCCTCGAGGTTCACCGAGTTGATCACCGCCCGGCCGCCGATCCATGACAGGGCGGTCTCCACGACCGGGGCCTCGGTCGAGTCGACCATCAGCGGCACGGTCGACTGGGTGGCGAACCGGGAGGCGACCTCCTCCATGTCGGCTACCCCGTCGGCGCCGGTGTAGTCCACGCAGACATCGATCAGGTGGGACCCTTCCTTGACCTGGTCGCGGGCCATGGCCACGCACGTGTCCCAGTCGGCCTCGAGCATGGCCTCACGGAACTTCTTCGACCCGTTGGCGTTGGTGCGCTCGCCGATCACCAGGAACGACGTGTCCTGGTCGAAGGAGACCTGGGTGTAGATGGACGCCGCCCCGTACTCGGGTTCGGGGGTCCGGGCCGCCGGGGTCAGGTCGGCGCAGGCCTCCACCACGGCGGCCAGGTGGGCCGGCGTGGTCCCGCAACAGCCGCCGATCACCGAGACCCCCAACTCGCTCACGAACTGGCGGTGGAACTCGGCCAGCTGCTCGGGCGTCAGGTCGTAGTGCATGGCGCCGTCCACCACCGACGGCAGGCCGGCATTGGGCAGGCACGTCACCGGGATGGTGGCGTGGCCGGTGAGATGGCGCAGCGGCTCGAACATCTCGGCCGGGCCGGTGGCGCAGTTGAGGCCGATGAGGTCGACCCCCATGGCCTCGAGGGCGGACAGGGCCGCTCCGATCTCGGTGCCCGGGAGCATGGTGCCGGTCAGCTCGATGGTGACCTGGGTCTGGATCGGGAGGTGCAGCCCGGCCGCCTGCATGGCTCGCCGGGCGCCGTTGATGGCCGCCTTGGCCTGGAGGAGGTCGAAGACCGTCTCGATGATGATGAGGTCCACGCCCCCCTCGAGCAGGGCGGCTGACTGCTCCTGGTAGGCGTCGCGCAGGGCGGCATAGGGGATCTGGCCGAGGGTGGGGAACTTGGTCCCGGGCCCGATGCTGCCGGCCACCCAGCGGGGACGATCGGGGGTGGTGAAATCGTCGGCCGCACCCCGAGCCAGCGACGCGGCAGCCAAGTTGAGCTCTCTGACCCGGTCCTGTTGGCCGTACTCGGCCAGGACAGGAGCGAAGGCCCCGAAGGTGTCGGTCTCGACGACGTCGCAGCCGACTTCGAAGAACGACCGGTGGACCCGGTCGATGACATCGGGCCGGGTGACCACCAACAGCTCATTGCAGCCCTCGAGGTCAGGACCTCCAAAATCGTCCGCGGTGAGGCCTGCCAGCTGCAGATTGGTGCCCATCGCGCCGTCGAAGACCACCACCCGTTGGGAGGCGGCCTCGAGATAGCTGGACGTCGGTGGGGACGGGCGGGTGGTCATGGCCCCTCAAGGCTACCGGGAGCGCGTACCCCTGGGCCCCGTTTCCGCGTGGCGGGACCCGGGGCGGTGTCCCGGTGGCCCCAACCATCCAGGCCGGACGCCGGCGATTGTCGTTTAGCATCGTCCCGGTGATGTCCGAGTGCTGAAGATCTACACCAAGACGGGCGACGACGGCACCACCGGTCTCCTCTACGGGGGGCGGGTCCGCAAGGACTCGGCCATCATGCAGATCACCGGGACCGTCGACGAGGCGCAGGCGGCCATGGGGCTGGCCCGGGCCGAGGCCGAGCCCGACTCCGAGCTCCACGCGCTGTTGACCACGCTAGAGCGGGACCTGTACGTCCTGATGGCCGAAGTCACCACCGACCCCGCCAATCGGTCGAAGCTGCAGGCCGGCACGACCTTGGTCACCCCGGAGATGGTGGATGACCTCGAGCGCCAGATCGACGGGTTCATCGACCGGATCGAGATGCCCACGGACTTCGTGGTGCCCGGTGCCAACCGTGCCTCGGCCGCCTTGGACCTGGCCCGGACCGTGGTCCGCCGGGCCGAGCGCCTGGTGGTGGCCGACCCCATCGACGGCTCCGAGGTCGGACCGTTCCTCAACCGGCTGTCCGACCTGCTGTGGGCCATGGCCCGCTGGACCGAGGGCGAGTTGCACCTGCTGGCGAGAACGCGGCCCCGGGGCGGCAGACGCAGACCGGACGAGGTCACCGGAGTGGACGGAGAGGACACGGCATGATCATCGACACCGCGACGGCAAGAGGCCTCCCGTCCGATCTGGTGGCATTAGGCCTGCCGGTCGCCGTTGGGACGGACGGTCCGCGGGTGGCCGCGCCGGTTGATGGCCTGCCCGCCTCGACGGCGGCGCCGTCGGGCCTCGACCCGGAGTGGTGCCGGCGACACGGCTTCACCGGCAAGGTCGGCCAGACGCTCCTGTTCCGTTCGGCTGGCTCCGCGTCCGGCCCCGAGATCGTGCTGGTGGGGGTGGGGGATCCCTCGACGTTGACCGGGGACCGGGGGCTCGAGTCGCTCCGCCGAGCGGCAGCCGCGTTCGTCAGGGCCGTGGGCCAGGCAGGTTCGGCAGCCTTCCTCCTGCCGTCGGGCGAGTCGGGCGGCCAAGGGCCATGGGCCGAGGCTGCAGCCGAGGGCGCGGTCCTGGCCGGCTACTCCTATCGTGACTTCCGGACCGGAGAGGACCCGGGCGGCCTGGGAACGCTGATCGTCGTGGCTGTGGACCCGGGCGACGGTGAGGTCGTGTCCGAAGGGGCGGCCCGCGGCGCCCGGGTGGCCGAATCGGTGAACCTGGCCCGCAACCTGGTGAACGAGCCGCCGAGCTCACTGACCCCCGAGCGACTGGCCGACTTCTTCGTCGAGCGGTTCAGCGGTGTGCCGGAGCTGAGTGTCGAGGTCTGGGACGAGGAACGGATCACCTCCGAACGCCTGGGGGGTCTGTTGGGCGTGGCCCGCGGTTCGACCGAGCCGCCCCGTTTCCTGCGGGTCGACTACCGGCCCGCCGACCCGGTCGAGATCGGGGGCCACGTCCCCCACCTGGCGCTGGTGGGCAAGGGGATCACCTTCGACTCGGGCGGGTTGTCGCTGAAGACCGCGACCGGCATGGAGACCATGAAGACCGACATGGGAGGGGCCGCTGCCGTCCTCGCGGCCATGGATGCCCTGGCCGCTCTCGGGAGCCGGATACGCATCAGCGCCTTCACTCCTTTGACCGAGAACATGCCGGGCGGCTCCGCCACCAAGCCCGGCGACGTGCTGGCCACGCGGAGCGGTAAGACCATCGAGGTGCTGAACACCGATGCTGAGGGCCGCCTGGTGCTGGCCGACGGTCTGACCCTGGCGGTCGAGACCCAACCCGACGCCATCGTCGACCTGGCCACACTGACCGGCGCGGCCGTGGTGGCGCTGGGCAAGGAGGTCGCCGGATTGTTGGGCAGCGACGAGACCCTTCTGGCCGCGGTGCACGCCGCCGGCGACCGGGCCGGTGAGCCGAACTGGTCGCTGCCGATGCCCGAGGACTACCGGGTCCACATCGACTCCGAGGTCGCCGACATGCGCAACGTCGGCCGCCCCGGCCAGGCCGGGAGCATCGCTGCCGCCCTCTTGCTCCGCGAGTTTGTCGGCGACGTCCCGTGGGCCCATCTCGATATTGCCGGTCCGGCCCGATCAGACGAGTCCAGTCGCTATCTGGCCAAGGGCGGCACCGGGTTCGGGGTCCGCACCCTCGTTGCGCTGGGCACGTCCGAGGAGTTCGCCGCCACCCTGGCCGGCCTGGCCAACGGCTGAGCCACGGGGCGAAGGGCCCGGCGCCGCGGCGCGGGGCGAGGTAGGTTCACCTGGTGCGGATCGCCGTCCTCGGAGCTGGTTCATGGGGGACCACGGTGGCCTCCCTCGTCGCCCCCCGGCATGACACGGTGCTGTGGGCCCGCAATCCTGAGGTGGCCAAGGCCATCGACACCGAGCACACCAACGCCGCCTACCTCCCCGGATTTGCCCTGCCGGTGGAACTGTCGGCGACGGCCGATCTGGACGACGCCGTCTGCGACGCCGACCTCCTCATCGTGGGTGTTCCTACGTCGGGGTTCCGCGCCGTCCTGGAGGCGACAGCGGACTGCATCCGACCCTGGATCCCGGTGGTCAGCCTGTCCAAGGGCCTTGAGAAGGGTTCGCACCTGCGGATGACCGAGGTGATCAAAGAGGTCGTCCCGGGCCACCCGGTAGCTGCGCTCACCGGGCCGAACCTGGCCAACGAGATCATGTCGGGCAAGGCTGCCGCCGCTGTCATCGCCACCGAGGACCTCGAAGTGGCCAGGGCCATCCAGACGGTGATCACCCGCGGGGTCTTCCGGGTGTACCTCAACGACGATGTCATCGGGTGCGAGATGGGTGGTGCGCTGAAGAATGTGATCGCCATCGCCGCCGGCATCGGGGAGGGTTTGGGCGTCGGTGACAACACCCGCGCCGCGGTGATGTCGCGCGGACTAGCCGAGCTCACCCGGCTGGGCGTGGCCATGGGTGCCCAGTCCGCCACGTTCGCGGGACTGGCCGGCATGGGCGATCTCATCGCCACCTGCATGAGCCCTCACAGCCGCAACCGACGGGTGGGGGAGCAGCTCGGTAAAGGCCGTCCCCTCCAGGACATCTTGGACGAGATGCACATGGTCGCCGAGGGCGTGCGCACCGCGGCCGTGGCCCTCGAGCTGGCCGGTCGACACCAGCTGGACCTGCCCATCTGCACCATGATCGACAAGGTGGTGAAAGGCGAGATCGAGCCGATCCACGCCTACTGGGGACTGACCCCGGCCGGCCACGAAGCTGACCCCGGCTGAACCGGGGACTTCGTTCGCACCAGCGAGCCGGCCGGTTCCGTGCCCGTGTGACTCGAGAGGGCTAGAGGTCCGCCGTGGCACGGTCGTTGATCGACCGAGACGGTACTGGGGGGACTACGCCACCTCGGTCCCGCCCGGTTCGTGCGCCCCCGCTTCTGACCCTCGGGCCGATGGTGGTGGCTGTTTCGCCGAGGTGTCGGGACTGCGGGCTTCGAGGGGGAGGGTGTCCTTGGCGGCCCGGAAGGCCACCGCGGGGTGGAACTGCCAGGCACCGAGCTGTCGCTCGATCTCCGGTCGGGTGCGACCTGAGGCGGCCAGCCCAGTGGCCAGCCGGTGGGCCCGGCGTCGCATCTGCTCGGGTTCGGACAGGCCTTGCTCGGTGGTCCAGCGGCGGTGGCTGGCCTGGAGCGACTCGGGCAGTCGACTCAGGTGGCGGAGCGGAAGTGGAGGGATCACCGTGCGGACCGCCAGTTCCCCGGGTCCGAGGGGCCGGGCCAGCTCGAAGGTAGCGAGTCGGTTGAGGGCGCGCCGGAACGGCGCGTTCTTGCCCATCCGATCGCCGAGCCCCAATGACCGTGCGGTCTCGACCAGATGCAGGTCGAAGCCGTCGGGATGGACCTCCAGGCCATAGGAGAGGCGCCGCAGTAGCCAACTCGTCGACGGACCGACGACCGGCAACCAGAACAGTTCGATATAGCGGGAGCAGGGATGGACGCCGTGCGGGTCGGCGACGGGATCGTGCCAGGCGACGATCCGGAGCTGGTTGGAACGGTCGGCTGGTACGAGCGGTCGTCGTCTGACTGGGCCCTCGGGTGGACTGACTGAAGTGGGGACGGGCACAGGGACCTCCATGGTGGTTACGGGGTGTTGACACCCTGATCGGGAACGTTCGACGCGTGATGCGCCCTTCCACGATCCGGTACCGACCTCGCAGGAAGCTTGCCGCCGACCTTGCTGGCGGTGGTGCTCGAACGCCCGTACTCCGTAGGACGTTTGGGTCACTCCGGCAGCCGTCGGTGGTCAACTCGTCACGGCCGCGCATCGATACTGACCGGACTCGCGTGGGTGCCTGGCTCTCGTCAGCGGCGGTTGCAGCGAGGGCTCCGTTGGCCACAGCAGTGTGGGTCCCCCAATGCAAACCGGGGGCAGCTGAGCACCGGAGGTGCCCGATGGAGCAGCACATGCCAGAGCTACCACTCATCGATCGAATCAAGATCGCTGCCGAGCTTGTCGTCCCGATCGTCAAGCAGATGGAAGACGAGCTGGGAGTGGAGAAAGCCCAGGCCATCGTCAGACGTGGCGCGTCGAAACAGTTCAGATCGATGGCCCGCGAAGCGGTTGATGCAGCAGATGGCAATGGCGGTCAGGCGCTGCTCGCATTGAACGCAGGGGTCCGACAGGGAGTGGACATCATGACCGACGTGCGCGCCACGTCAGAGGGCTTCGACATGGATGTCAAGGCCTGCGTCTACGCCCGATTCTTTCAGGAATTGGGTGAACCTGAACTCGGATTCCTCCTCCTCTGCAGCGCCGACTTCGACCATGTCGAGGAGATGGGCGATGTGGAACTGAGCCGCAAGCACACCATCATGGAGGGTGCGGACCACTGCGATTTCCAGTACCGGTTCCTCAGCCAGTAGAGCCGGAGTCAGATCCTTGCCATTGCCGCCGGTTGGGATGAGGCCACTGCATGCTGACTCCTTGCTAATGGCCCCTTTTGCATGGTCCACGGTCCGATCGTCGGCAACCAGAACAGGTCGATCTAGCGGGGCAGGGATGGGCGCCGTACGGGTCTGCGATCGGGTCGATCAACGCCACCACTCGCACGACAGCTGCGTCGGCGCAGGCCGCAGCTCGTCTGGAGCGATGGAGCCACCCCGATCCGGGGTGACGCCGTGGGCTGGCCGATCGTGGAGCGTGTGGGTGCGGGCAAGATCTGGGACGGGCAAGACTCGGGCATCGGTCGTTCTCCCGGGGTCGACGGTCGGTGGGCGACGGTGCTTCGAACAACTTGCCCACCATCTAGACGGCCGCCTTGCACAACCTTGACGATCCGTCCGTTCCGGCCCTCCTCTGCAACATCACCGATCAGTTCACGATCTACCCCCGGTTGGCTCGTTGACGGATTGCAGCGTTGGGTAGCCGTTGGCCGGGGAGGTGTGCCCCCCTCGGCATGCTGGTCATCGGGGGGGAATGCAGTTCGGCCGTGTCATCGACCCCTCGAGCACTCCCCGGACGCCTCGAGACAGCCGGCCAGAGGCCCTACGCTTGAGACTGTGGGCTCAGCGCGACATCGCGGATTCGATCATGTAACCATCGCCATCACCGACCTCGATGAGGCCACGGCCTTCTTTGGCCTGCTCGGTTTCGAGGAGACCGCATCGACCGTCGTCTCCGGAAAGGCGATGGCGGAGTACATGGGTATCCCCGACTGGGAAGCGGACCATGTCACCCTCACGCTCACGGGTGTTGCGGTCCACCAGGAGGTGCAGCTTCTAAGGTTTCACCACCCGATGTTGTCCGACAATCCGGATGAGCCGAACCTTGCCCGCCTGGGATTCAATCACGTCTGCTTCGCGGTGGATGACCTCGACGCCGCACTCGACCGGCTAGTTGCGGGTGGTGTGCGAGTTCGAAACGCCATCATGGAGTTTCACGACCGTCGACTCGTGTTCCTCGTCGGGCCGGGCAATGTCACCATTGAACTGGCGGAGTGGACGGCCTCCAAGGACGATTGACCGGCGATGACCGATAGGGTCCTTCATGGCGAGCCGCACCACTGGGAGGAGTGATTCGATGAACTACCGCAACCTCGGTTCTACCGGCATCAAGGTCAGCCAGCTGTGCCTTGGGGCCATGATGTTCGGAGCGTGGGGCAACCCCGATCATGAGGACTCGATCCGGATCATCCACGCTGCGTCTCGATGGCGGCATCAACTTCATCGACACCGCCGACATGTACTCGGCCGGCGAATCGGAGGAGATCGTCGGCAAGGCCCTGGCCGGCCGACGGGACAAGGTCATCCTGGCCACCAAGGTCCACGCGGCGATGAGCTTCGATCCCAACGAGCAGGGGAACTCCCGGCGGTGGATCATCCAGGAGTGTGAGAACAGTCTGCGCCGCCTTGGCACCGACTACATCGACCTGTACCAGATCCACCGGCCCGACCCCGAGGTGGACGTCGACGAGACCCTGGCCGGTCTGACCGACCTGATCCGCCAGGGCAAGGTCCGCTACGCCGGGTCGTCGACCTTTCCGGCCTCGTCGATCGTCGAGGCCCAGTGGACGGCTGAGCGTCGGCAGCGGGAGCGGTTCGTCTGCGAACAGCCGCCCTACTCATTGTTGGTGCGTGGCATCGAGACCGAGATCCTGCCCATCTGCCACAAGTACGGAATGGGCGTCATTCCCTGGAGTCCGCTGGCCGGCGGATGGCTTTCGGGCAAGTGGCGCAAGGACGGCAGCGAACTTGGCAGCCGCCGGTCGGCCATGCTGCCCGACCGCTACGACCTGTCCAAGCCCGGCAACCAGGCCAAGCTCGATGCCGCCGACGCTCTGGCCCAGGTGGCGGACAAGGCCGGGATTACGCTTGATCCACCTGGCACTGGCGTTCATCATCAACCATCCGGCGGTGACGTCGGCGATCATCGGCCCCCGCACCATGGAGCACCTCGAGAGCCAGATCGGGGCGGCGGACGTGACCCTCGACGCCGCAGGTCCTGGACCAGATCGACGAGATCGTGCCACCCGGACAGAACCTCCTCTCCGAAGATGCCGGCTACGACCCGCCCTCGATCACCCAGGCCTGGCGCCGTCGCCGTCCTGTCAGGGACTGACTGCAGCTCGGGCGTTGTAGCAGCCTGCTCATCGGCATCCAGACCTCGCTGATCCAGGTGTTCCTCCAGCCGGGCAAGGCCGTCTCGGGCGGGGTGGCCTTGGGCTGAATCGTCGGGCTGAATCGGTACTCCGAGGTCCGGATCGGGTGATGAAGCGCGCTCGTTGGGCGGGCCCGCCAGCCGTCGTCGACGGACCGATCGGTAGCCATGCCAACGCAATGGACTTCGCGATGCGGGCCCTCGGCACCGCGATGCCAGACTGCTCAAGTGACTTCCCGGTGCGCGATCCCTGCCCGGACCCGGTGGGCGTTCGGAGCGTTCGCCCCTCTGGCGGCCGTGGTCCTGTTGGCCGGCTGCTCCCTACCCGGCTCGGCGAGCGCCACCAGGACCAGTACGGTTCCCGACCCCGCGGTCCACCTGAACCCGACGACCTCGACGACCACCACTCAGCCTCCGATTCCGGTCTCCCCGGTCACGTGGGTCCCCTGTGGCCGGCTCCAGTGCGGCACCGTCAGCGCCCCCCTCGACTACGGCAACCCGGGTGGGCCCGTCATCCAGATCGCCGTGGCCCGACACCCGGCAGAGGTTCCCTCCGAGCGCATCGGGTCCCTGGTCATCAACCCGGGCGGCCCCGGCGGCTCCGGCATCGACGACCTTCCCGAGGAGCTCTCCGTCCTGACCCCCGAGCTCCTCGACCGGTTCGACATCGTGTCGTTCGACCCGAGGGGCGTGGAGCGCAGCAGCCCGGTGGCGTGCTCGGCGTCGGGTGGCTCGGCGTCGGCAAACTCGGCCACAAGTGGAGCGCTTGTCGATCCCGTGCCCACCACGCCGGCGGCACAGCTCGCCCTCCTTCGCAATGACCAGGCCTTCGCCGCCCAGTGCGAGGCCGACAGTGGGTCGGTGTTGCCGCACGTGGGCACTGTCGACACGGCCCGGGACCTCGACCGCATCCGCCAAGCGCTCGGAGATGCCCAACTCACCTACATCGGGCACTCCTACGGGACCCTGCTCGGAGCGACCTATGCCACGCTGTTCCCGACCCACGTGCGGGCCATGGTCCTGGACGGCGCCATCGATCCGGCCCTCAGCACCACCCGGTACGCCGTCGACCAGGCCGACAGCCTGGAGGCCGAGCTGCAGTCGTTCTTCTCGTGGTGTGCGGGAAGTGGATCGTGTGGGTGGCGACCGAGCGGGGACGCCACCTCGGCACTCCTGACCCTCATCCAGCGTACCCGGACGCAGCCGCTCGTGGCATCCGGCGGCCAGAGCGCCGGGCCGGGTGAGATCTACGACGCGCTGTTGGCCGGCCTCGAGTCCCAGAGCTCCTGGCCCACACTGGCCGGTGCCCTAGCCGACGCCGAGAACGGCAGCGGGTCGGCCGTCGTTGCCATGACCGGGCGCTACGAGTACGGCGGGTCGTCGAACGGGGCCGAGGCCGAACAGGCCATCGACTGCCTCGACCATCCCGCCGACCGGAAGCCGTCGGACTATCCCATGCTGGCGGCCACAGGCGGCCCGGACCGCACCGGTGTTCGGCCCGTTGCTCACCTGGGGACTGCTCGGCTGTGCCACCTGGCCGACACTTCCCCACCCTGTGCCGGCCCCGGCGTCTGATCCCGGCGCACCCCCCATCCTGGTGGTCGGGACGACCGGGGACCCGGTCACCCCGTATGCCTGGGCGGTGTCGCTGGCCCGCGAGCTGACCGGAGGTGTCCTCCTGACCTGGCAGGGACAGAGCCACGTGGCCTACTTCTACAGTCCGTGCGTCCGTAACGCAGCCCAGGCCTACCTGGTCGGCGGCACGTTGCCGGCCACCGGGACGACGTGTACCGACTGAATGGCCGACGCCTCGCGCGCCAGGTGACCCCGGGCAGTTCGCTTACTCGGGGACTGGCTGGTACCGGGCCACCGAGAACGCCAGCAGCAAGGGGACGTCGACGGCGAAGAGAGCCAGCATGGCGCTGAAGAGGACGAGTTGGCGTCCCGGGGTGTGGTCGTAGATGAACACGAACTCCAGGATGCCCGCGAAGACGAGGTAGGCCAGCAGCGCCCACCCGACGACCCGGAAGAACACCTCCCAGGCGAACGAAGCGATCCTCGACAGCAACACCAGGTTCACGACGAGGACTACGCCGGCGGCGATGGCCAGTGCCACCGGTGCCACCAGTGACGGAGAGCCGCCCGTAGCTGGGCAGCCATGATGATCCCGCCGGCGACCACGAGCGCCAGCGTGAGAGTGGCCAGTCGGGCCACCGGTGGGAGCCCGGCCTGGCGAAGGTCGATCTCGTCGGGCTCGACGGGCGCGGCCCCCGCCACGTCGGTCATCGGCTGGCCAGAAACGTCATGATGACGATGGTGGCGATCTGCATCAACCCGGTGATCCCCGCGGTGTAGACGAAGATCTTCATGAGCCGCCCGATTCGCTCCCCGTTCGGGTGGGGCTTCTTGAGCTCGAAGAGCACGGCCAGATTGGCCGGTTCCAACAGTCCCAGGGCGATCACCGCCATCACCCCCACGATGACGTACGACGCCACCAGCCAGGCGTGGTGGGGGTAGTTGGCGTCCAGGTTGCCCACATGACGGGCGAGCTGGAACCCCGCCCCCAAGGTCATGGCCACGAGGGTGGGCATGATGAGCAGCATCTTGGGCATGAACCGCACGGTGAACTCGACTCGGGCCGGAATGGACAGCCGACCGAGGATCGGGCCGATGATCAGCCCGAGAAACAGGTCGATGCTCGTCCACAGACCGCCACCACCCACATGGAAGAAGGTGAGGGCCCACAGGTTGTTGGTGCTGATGGCCACGATGAGGCCCACCAGGAGGGCAGCGGCGATGGGAATGCCCCGCACCGGCACGATCGGAGAATTCGAGGGGCGGCGGACGACCGGTGGCCGACCCCGGTGGAGCGGTTCCGACTGCCACGGCAGTGTCGGACATGGCTGGACTCCTATCTCGTGCCGGAGGTGCTCGGGCCAGCACTGCTCTCCTCCGGTGGTCGCCACGATGGTAGGCCTGACCGGTGGGTGATTCAACGAGTCCGACCGGCGGGCGTTCCGATGGTCACCAGGTCCCTCGGTGCACGCTGTCCGAAAGCGTCCGGCGGGGCCGTCCGGCCGATGACGTGGGCGGGTCCGGCTCGGCGGCCTCGCCAAGCAGCACCGCTCCGAGCCAGCGCAGCTGAGGTGGCACACCGAGGTCGCCGCGCAGGCGCTCCTCGCCCCGGAAGTTGCCGAGGAAGGCGGCACCCAGCGACTGGTCGGCCGCGCCGAGCAGCAGGGCCATGGTGGCGAAGGCCACGTCGACGAACCAGAAGGGGACAACCCACTCGACCTCGGCTCCGTCCGGGCGCTCCTTGTCGGCCTCGCGGTACCGGTCCACATAGGCCTGCGGGTCGGCGAAGGGCAGGATGATCACCGGCGCCCTCGACAGCCCGTCGAACCGGTCCGACCGTGCCCGCCAGGATGCGTCGGTCGTCGCCCCCCAGTACCGGTCGGTCTCCTCGGTGCCTTCGAGCACCACGAACTCCCGCCCCTGGGTGTTCCCGGCTGACGGGGCCGATAGTGCTCCCTCGAGCAGTCGGTCGACCACCCCCGGCTCTGGCGGTCGCCCCGAGAAGTTCCGGGTCATCTTCCGTCGGCGGAATGCGTCGCTCAGTTCCACGGTCCCTCCACGGAGCGCACGCTACCGGCCACGGAGCGCGGCGGCCCAGGCGTCCCGCCCAGGCGGGATGAGAGGCACTGGATCGCACCCCTCAGCTTTCCCGGCGCGGTGCCCCACACGTGGTTAGTGTCGGCCCTATGAGTGAGCACCTTCCCGTTTCGCGCCGAGCCCTCCTCGGGGGTGCGCTGGCCGGAGCAGCCGCCATCGGACTGGCTCCGTCGACCGCGTCGGCAGCCACCCGGAGCCCGTTGACCAAGAGGGTCAAGATCGGACCGGGCACCCTGCCGGATCCGAGCGCGGCCCCTGGCACCGACCAGTTGCCCCTCATCAAGAACATCGTCTGCGTGATGATGGAGAACCACTCCTACGACAGCATGCTCGGGATGATGCAGGGGCGCGGCGACGGCTTCGTGCTGGGATCCGACGGACATCCGACCGCGTCCAACCCCTGGCCGAAGAAGTCGGCGATCCCTCCGACGGAAAAGAACGCCACGGTCCATGCGTTCCCCATGCCCAATCCCTGTCAGGAGGACGGCCACCCCTACAACACCTGGGACGCGTTCTGGGCCTCGTACGCCGGCGGGAAGAACACCGGGTTCGTCAAGAGCCAGAGCGGGCCCGTGGCGATGGGGTATTACGACTCCTCGACCATGCCGTTCACGTACTCGCTGGCGCAGACCTTTCCGGTGTGTGACCGCTGGTTCTGCTCGGTCGGCGCACAGACCTATCCCAACCGGCGGTTCCTCATGGCGGGCACGTCGCTCGGGCTCATCGACGACACCTTCCCCGCCGGGGCGCCGCCCAACGGTTCGATCTTTGAGACCCTGAACAAGTACGGCATCACCTGGAAGAACTACTACTCGTCCCTGCCATCCGTACTCATCTGGCCGTACCTGGCCAGTACGCCGGGCATCTTGTCCAACGTGGTCAACAACACCCAGTTCTTCACCGATGCCGCCGCCGGCACTCTCCCGGCCTTCAGCATGGTCGACCCCGACTTCGACAAGCAGTCCGAGGAGAACCCCCAGGACGTGCAGTACGGCGACCAGTTCCTGTCGACGGTGGTCAATGCGGTCATGTCCTCCCCGCAGTGGCCGCACACCATGCTGGTGTGGTGCTACGACGAATCGGGTGGCTACTACGACCACGTGCCACCGCCCAAGGCGGTCAAGCCCGATGCCGTGCCTCCGACGCTGGCCGCCGGTGACCACCCCGGGTCCTTCAACCGGCTCGGATTCCGGGTCCCGGCCGGGGTGGTGTCCCCCTACGCCCGCCCCAACTACGTCTCCAGCGTGGTCCACGACCACACGTCGGTCCTCAAGCTGATCGAGACGAAGTGGAACCTGCCCGCCCTGACCAGTCGCGACGCCTTCGCCGACAATCTGCTGGACAGCGTCGACCTGGTAAATCCGCCCGCCTTCTTGACCCCGCCGACCCTGGCCGCGCCGGCCGATCCGTCGTTGCTGGCCGGCTGCCTGTCGACCGGGCCGGGCACGATTCCACCCCCGGCGTACGTGACGACCTGACCCCTGGCGACACGGGCCTGCCGCCCGAGCCGGCCAGGGGGAATGCTGACCCCACTGGTAGTGTTTAACCCGCTATAGGTGAGGAGTCGGAAGGCCTACGGGCGGTTCCGGCGTGTGCTGGAAGGATCGTGATCGTCGTGCCCACGTTCAGAGAAATGCTGGCGGCAGCCAAGGCTGCCGTCCGGGAGATCGAGCCGGCCGAAGCCGAGCAGGAGATCGGGGCGGGCGGAGCCGTGGTTCTCGACGTCCGGGAGCCCGACGAGTACGAGCAGGGCGCTCTGCCGAACGCCGTCCACATCCCCCGCGGCACGCTGGAGACCTCGGTGGAGGGTCGGATCCCCGACAAGTCCAGCCACGTGGTCATCTACTGCGCCGGAGGCACCAGATCGGCCTTTGCCGCTCAGACCATGCAGGAGCTGGGCTACACCGATGTGGCCTCGGTCATCGGCGGGTTCAACCGCTGGAAGGACGAGGGGCGCCAGTGGTCAGCGCCTCGGTCGCTGAGCCCCGAGCAGCGGAACCGCTACCAGCGCCATCTTCTCCTCCCCGAGGTGGGCGAGACCGGGCAGCTGAAGCTGCTCGATGCTAAAGTGCTGCTGCTGGGTGCCGGCGGATTCGGCTCCCCGGCCGCTCTCTACCTGGCTGCCGCCGGCGTGGGGACTATCGGGATCATCGACATGGACGTGGTGGACGCGTCCAACCTTCAGCGGCAGATCCTCCACAACGTCGACCGGATCGGTGAGCGGAAGGTCGACTCGGCCAAGAAGACCCTGACCCTGATCAACCCCGACGTGAACGTCGTCACCTACGACGTCCGGCTGGGGGCCGACAACATCCTCGACATCATCGACGGCTACGACGTGATCGTCGACGGGACCGACAACTTCCCGACCCGGTACCTGGTCAACGACGCATCGCTCCTGAAGCGCATTCCCGTGGTCCACGGGTCGATCTTCCGGTTCGAGGGTCAAGCCACGGTCTTCAACCCCTATGAGGGCCCGTGCTACCGATGCATGATCCCTGAGCCCCCTCCTGCCGAGTTGGCGCCGAGCTGTGCCGAGGCCGGCGTGCTGGGCGTCCTGCCCGGCATCATCGGCTCCATCCAGGCCGTCGAGGCCATCAAGATCCTCCTCGGGATCGGTGAGACCCTCCAAGGGCGGCTGCTGGCCTACGACGCCCTCGAGCAGAGCTTCCGGACCTTCAAGGTCCACCGTGACCCCAACTGCCCGGCCTGTGGAGTCGATGCGGCACCGATCGTCATCGCCGAGTACGACGATCTCTGCATGCCGCACGCCGTCGCCGCGTCGTAAGTCCCTGACCGGTCCCGGCCACTTGGTCCGGTCGGTGCCGGACTGCGTAACCTGTGGCCCATGGCAAGCGACAGTGCACCCCCCAAGCCGGAGAACAAGCGCCTGACCGACTCGGGTATCGAGATCCGCCCCCTGTACGGCCCGGCGGACCTCGAGGGGTGGGATCCCGACCGAGAAGCTGGGCGAGCCCGGGCAGTTCCCATTCACCCGGGGGATACGCCCCGACATGTACCGGGGCCGGCTGTGGACCATGCGCCAGTACGCCGGCTTCGGGACGGCCGAGTCGACCAACGAGCGCTTCAAGTTCCTGCTGGGCGCGGGCCAGACCGGGCTGTCGTGTGCCTTCGACCTCCCCACCCAGATGGGCTACGACTCCGACCACCCGCGGTCCGAGGGTGAGGTCGGGAAGGTGGGGGTGGCCATCGATTCCATGGCTGACATGCGCCTGCTGCTGGCGGGGCTCCCACTGGACAAGGTCACGACGTCGATGACCATCAACGCCACCGCAGCCATCCTGCTGCTCTTCTACCAACTGGTCGCCGAGGAGAACGGGGTCGACCCCACCCTGCTCGGTGGGACCATCCAGAACGACATCTTGAAGGAGTACGTGGCGCGGGGTACCTACATCTACCCGCCGCGTCCCTCCATGCGGTTGGTCACCGACACCTTCTCCTACTGCGCCGAGCACCTGCCGGCGTGGAACACCATCTCCATCTCCGGATACCACATCCGTGAGGCCGGATCGACGGCGGTCCAAGAGATTGCCTTCACCATCGCCAACGGGATCGCCTACGTGGAGGCGGCCCTGGTTGCCGGTCTCGACGTCGACGCCTTCGCGCCGCGCCTCAGCTTCTTCTGGAACGCCCACAACAATCTCTTCGAAGAGGTGGCCAAGTACCGTGCCGCCCGTCGGATGTGGGCCCGGATCATGACCGATCGGTTCGAGGCCAAGGACAAGCGCTCGACCTTGCTCCGGTTCCACACCCAGACCGGCGGATCGACCCTGACCGCTCAGCAGCCGGAGAACAACATCGTCCGGGTCACCCTCCAGGCGCTCGCTGCCGCGCTGGGTGGCACCCAGAGCCTCCACACCAACGGGTTCGACGAGGCGCTCGGCCTCCCCACCGAGCGCGCCGCGAAGATCGCCCTGCGCACCCAGCAGATCGTGGGCTACGAGTCCGGGATCGCCGACACCGTCGACCCGCTGGCCGGTTCGTGGTTCGTCGAGTCGCTCACCGACGAGGTGGAGCGTGACGCCTGGGAGTATCTCGAGCGGATCGACGCCATGGGTGGCGCGGTGGACGCCATCGAGGCCCAGTACATGCAGCAGGAGATCGAGCAGGCGGCCTACGCCTACGCCAAGGACATCGACTCGAAGGACAAGATCATCGTCGGCGTGAACAAGTTCGTCGACGAGGAGCTCGAGGCGACCGAGGTGTTCCCCATCGACCCCGAGCTCCAGCGCTCCCAGGTGGCGAGGGTCAAGCGGGTGCGTGAGGAGCGCAACCAGTCCGCCGTCGAGGCCGCACTGGCCGATGTGGAGGCAGCCGCCCGCGGGACCCAGAACCTGCTGGTGCCCATGAAGACGGCACTGGCCGCCATGGCGACACTGGGCGAGGTGTCCGACGTCCTGCGAGGGGTGTTCGGGGAGTTCCACCCCAACGGCTGATCCTGTTGCGCCGGGGTGGGTAGTTCAGCCAGGGGGTGAGCCGGCGATGAGGCGGTCCCGGACCGGTCCCGGTGATGCGGCGTCGATGGTGGTCCAGGCCATGGCCAAGGCGCCGTCTCGTAGCGCAGCATCGGCCGACGGGGTGATGCAGGCGGCGGCGAACTCGGGCTGATGGTTGACCGAGCCGGCGGCGTCGATGCCCACCAGGGGATGGATGGTCGGCACGGCCAGGGACACGTTTGCCATGTCGGTCGAGAACGTCGGGCGCGGGCGCCCTCGTCCTCCAGGTCGAAGCGGCGCCCGAGGGTCTCGGCATTGACCCGGTAGAGGTCCAACAGGCCCGGATCGCTCTCCATGTGGGAGTAGGCCGGTGCCAGGTCGTGTCGGCTGAGCGTCGAGCCGGTGGCCAGGGCCCCGGCCTCGAAGCACGCCATCACCCGGGGCTCCAGCAACCGGAGCCCCTCGAGCGACGTGGACCGGCACATGAACCGGCCGGTCACGGCGTCGGGGATGATGTTGGCCGCCTGCCCTCCGTCGGTCACGATGCCGTGCACCTGATCGCCGGGGCGGAGCTGCTGGCGAAGGAGCCCCAGGGCCACTTGGGCCACGGCCATGGCGTCACCGGCGTTCACCCCCTCCCACGGGGCGGCCGAGGCGTGGGCGCTCTTGCCGATGAAGGTCACGTCGAAGTGGGACACGGCCAGGCAGGTCCCCTGCAGCCGGTCGGAGGGCCAGGGATGGATCATCATGGCGGCGTGCACGTCATCGAACACGCCCTCGTCCAGCATGGTGATCTTGCCGCCCCCGCCCTCTTCGGCCGGGGTCCCGAGCACCCGGACGGTCAGGTCCAGGTCGTCGGCCAGGGAGGCCAGACCCAGCCCCGCGCCGACCGCCGAGGCGGCGATGATGTTGTGACCGCAGGCATGCCCCACACCGGGCAGCGCGTCGTACTCGGCGCAGACCGCCACGACCATCGGCCCTGATCCGACCTCGGCGCTGAAGGCGGTGGGCATGCCGGCGGTGCCCCGGCTGACAGCGAAGCCCGACCGCTCGAGCAGGTCGGCCGTCCAGTTGCTGGCCTGCTCCTCTTCGAAGGACGTCTCGGGGTGGTCATGGATGGTGTGGCTGAGGCCGACCAGCTCCTCCAGCCGTTCGTCGATGGCTGACCGGGCGGCTTCCTTGGCGGACAGATGATCGCTCACCGGCGGGCCGGGCCTCTCATCGGTCCTATCATTCGATCACCGCGATGACGTCCCCGGGGCCGACCGACTCGCCGGCCTGGACCCGGACCTCTTTGATGGTGCCGGCCTTCTCGGCGCTGACGTTGTTCTCCATCTTCATGGCCTCGAGCACGCAGATGGTCTGGCCGACCTCGACGGTGTCCCCCTCAGCCACCAGGATCTTGACGATGGTCCCCTGCATGGGGACCGCCACGGTCCCCGATCCCGCCCCCGAGGCGGCGGCCTTGGGTCGCTTGGGCCCGGACCCTCGGCCCGCACCGGCTGCACCCGGGCCGGCGGCGACGATGGTGTCGCCGATGTCCGGTACCCACAGCTTGACCTGGAAGCGACGCCCGTCCACCTCGGCGGTGACCTCACGGAGCACCCGGGGGACGGTCTCCTCACCGTCGACCCCGGCGACGTCCGCCTCGGGAGTCTCGAGACCGGATCGCACCTCGCTCAGGTCGAGCGACTGCTCCACCCAGTTGGTCGAGTGCTCCCCGGCGACGAAGTCGGGGTGGGAGAGGATGGCGACGTCGGCCGGCAACGTCGTGGCCACACCGGCCACGACGGTCTCGCCGATGGCCCGGAGCATCCGCCGACGGGCCGCCTCGCGGTCGTGGCCCCACACCACCAGCTTGGCGACCAGGTTGTCGTAGAACTGACTGACGGTGTCGCCCGAGGCGTAGCCGGAGTCGAGACGGACCCCGGGGCCCCCGGGTGCGACGAACTGGGTGATGGTGCCGGGCGACGGGGTGAAGGCACCACCGGCGGGGTTCTCGGCGTTGATCCGGACCTCGATGGCGTGTCCGTTCCGCTGGCACGTCGTCCTGGGTGAAGCCGAGTGGCTCGCCCGACGCCACGCGGAGCTGCCACTCCACCAGGTCGAGCCCGGTCACCAGCTCGGTCACCGGGTGCTCCACCTGGAGGCGGGTGTTCATCTCGAGGAAGAAGAACTCACCCTCCTGGTAGAGGAACTCGACCGTGCCGGCGTTCACGTACCCGCAGGCCTCGGCGACCTTGACCGAGGCCTCGCCCATGGCCCGGCGGATCTCGTCGGGGAAGTTGGGGGCCGGGCTCTCCTCCACCAGCTTCTGGTGCCGTCGCTGGGCCGAGCAGTCCCGTTCGCCCAGCCACAGCGTGTTGCCGTGGGTGTCGGCGATGACCTGCATCTCCACGTGGCGGGGCCAGGCCAGGTAGCGCTCGACGTAGCACTCGTCCCGGCCGAAGTAGGCGAGCGACTCGCGCATGGCCGACTCGAGGGCCTCGCCGGCGTCCGTCGGGACCCTGCGACCACCTTCATCCCACGGCCGCCGCCGCCGAAGGCGGCCTTGATGGCCACGGGCCAGCCGAACTCGTTCGCCGAAGGCGGTGACCTCGTCCGGCGACGTCAGCACCTCGGACCGCCCCGGGACGCCCGACACGCCGGCCCGCTCGGCGGCATGGCGGGAGCTGATCTTGTCGCCCATGATCTCGATGGCCTCGGGAGGGGGCCCGATGAAGGTGACCCCCCGCTCGGTGATGGCCCGGGCGAAGTCGGTGTTCTCCGAGAAGAAGCCGTAGCCGGGGTGGACGGCGTCGGCGCCGCTCTGTCTCGATGACGCCCAGGATGGCGTCCGTGTTCAGGTAGCTCTCGGCGGCGGTCTGGCCGCCCAGGGCGTAGGCCTCGTCGGCCAGGCGGACGTGGAGCGCGTCACGGTCGAGCTCGGAGTACACCGCGACCGTGGCCACGCCCGAGCTCCCGGCAGGTCCGGATGACCCGGACCGCGATCTCCCCCCGGTTGGCGATGAGAACCTTCTTCAGCACGCTGCGCCTTTCGCATGAGTTGGACATGGGGCGGGGGCGTCATCGCCCCACGGCGATCTAACACTGTCACGGCCCGTAGGGTGTGTGCCATGCCGGGCGTCATGTTCACCGACATCCGGCGCTTCGACTCGATCGATTCCACCAACCGCTACCTGCTGGACGAGGCCCGAGCCGGCGCGCCCGAGGGCGTGGTGGCGGTGGCCGCGCCACCAGAGGCGGGCCGCGGGCGCCTGGGACGACGGTGGGAGGCCCCGGCCGGGGCCAACCTGTTGGTCTCGGTGCTGCTCCGCCCGGACCTCGACCCCGAGCAGCGCCACCTGGCCAGCGGCGTGGTGGCCCTGGCGGCCGCCGATGCCGTCGCCGGCGGTAGGCCGGTCTGACCTCGGGGTCAAGTGGCCGAACGACCTGCTGGCCGGGGACGGCCGGAAGGTGGCCGGGCGTCCTGGCCGAGGCCGACCTGGCCGGTTCGCCGGCTCCGGGCCGGGCGCCGATCGTGGTGGGGATCGGGATCAACGCCAACTGGCCCTGGAGACGACGATCTCCCCCCGGAGCTGGTCGGCGTTGCCACGTCGCTCCAGCAGGTCAGCGGGGTCGCCCGTCGACCTGGACGGGCCTGCTCGAGGCCCTGCTCGGCGCGCTGGAGCCGAGGGTCGCCGACCTCGGCCTCGCCGGCCGGGCGGGACCGCCAGGCCGGCGAGCTCCGGACCGGTGCACCACGCTCGGCCTGCGGGTCCGGGTCGAGCTGGCCGACGGCGACCTTCGAGGGACGGCCGTCGGGCTGACCGCCGAGGGCCACCTGGTGGTGGAGGAGGGCGGCCGGACCCGGACCGTGGTGGCCGGCGACGTGGTCCACGTCCGATCCGGGGCCTGACCTGGGGCGACCACGGGCAGTCGCTCGCTGCTCCCGACTAGCATTCCCGGATTATGCGACTTCTCGTCACCGGCGGCGCCGGCTTCATCGGCTCGAACTTCGTCCGGTACTGGGTCAACCACCACCCCGAGGACGCCGTGGTGGCCTTCGACGTGCTCACCTACGCCGGGAACCTGCCCAACCTCGACGACCTGCAGGGCCGGATGGACTTCGTCCAGGGCGACATCGGCGACCTCGAGACGGTGGCCAAGACCCTGGCCGAGCACGAGATCGACGTGATCGTCAACTTCGCCGCCGAGTCGCACAACAGCCTGGCCATCCTCGACCCGTCCCGGTTCTTCCGGACCAACGTGCTCGGCACCCAGACCCTGGCCGAGGCGGCCCGCCGCCACGGAGTGTCGACGGTTCCACCACATCTCGACCTGCGAGGTCTACGGCGACCTCCCCCTCGACTCCGACGAGGTGTTCACCGAGGAGACGCCGTACCGGCCCCGCACCCCCTACAACGCGTCCAAGGCCGGCGCCGACCATGCCGTGCGGGCCTACGTGGAGACCTTCGGGCTGCCGGCCACCATCACCAACTGCTGCAACAACTACGGGCCCTACCAGTTCCCCGAGAAGGTCATCCCGCTGTTCACCGCCAAGGCCCTCGACGACCAGCCGCTCCCGCTGTACGCCTCGACCCAGAACCGCCGCGAGTGGCTGCACGTCGACGACCACTGCCGGGCCATCGAGCTGGTCCTCCAGCACGGCGAGGTGGGGGAGACCTACAACGTGGGCAGCGGGGTCGAGGCCAGCATCGAAGAGATCGCCGACGCCGTGCTCGACGCCACCGGCAAGCCCCAGAGCCTGAAGGAGATCGTGCCCGACCGCCCGAGCCACGACCGGCGCTACCTGCTCGACTCGTCGAAGATCCGGAGGGCCCTCGGCTGGGAGCCGACCGTGCCGTTCGCCAGGGGCCTGGCCGACACGGTGGCGCTGGTACGCCGCCAACCGGAGCTGGTGGGAGCCGCTGCGGGACCGGGCCCCGGTGGTCGAGGGGGACGTGGTCCTCGAGCGGCACCGTCGCCGGGCTCCACGCCGACCCCGTGAGCGCGCCGCTGCGGGTCCTGGTCACCGGGGGCCAGGGACAGCTGGGTCGTGACCTGCAGGACGTGCTGGCCGGCGCGGTGCCCGGACGGGGGGCGGTCGGGGGCCACCGGGCATCCCGACCGCCCGGCCGGCCGTTCGACGTCCTGTCCACCGACATCGACACCCTGGACGTGGCGACCGGGACGGCGGTGCGCGCCGCGGTCGAGGCCTTCCGGCCCGACCTCGTGCTCCACGGCGGGGCCTACACGGCGGTCGACGCCTGCGAGTCCGATCCCGACACGGCCTACGCCGTCAACGCCCTCGGCACCCGCAACATCGCCGAGGCCGCCGCTCGGTGTGGGCGCCCATCTGGTCTACATCTCCACCGACTACGTCTTCGACGGCACGCTCGACCGCCCCTATGTCGAGTGGGACCGTCCCGATCCCCGCTCGGTCTACGGCGGCAGCAAGCTGGGCGGCGAGCTCGAGGTGCGCGCTCTGTCCGGGGCGTCGGGCACCATCGTGCGCACCGCCTGGGTCAGCGGCGCCCACGGCGCCAACATGGTCAAGACGGTGCTCCGGCTGGCCGCCGCCGACCCGGCGGGACCCTGCGCTTCGTCGACGACCAGCACGGGTGCCCCACCTTCACCGCCGACCTGGCCCGGGCGGTGGTCCGGCTGGCACTCGACCGCCGTCCGGGGACGTTCCACGTGACCAACCAGGGCGAGACCACCTGGTTCGGCTTCGCCCGGGCCACCCTGGCCGCCGCCGGCCTCGATCCCGACCGGGTCGAGCCCATCGCCACCTCCGAGCTCGACCCGCCCCGGCCCGCCCCCCGCCCGGCCAACTCGAGGCTGGACAACGCCGCCCTCCGGCTGTCGGGGCTCGGTCTGCTCCCCGAACTGGACCGAGTCCCTGGACCGCCTGGTCCAGGCCCTGTCCGAGGTGGCCTGAGCTTGCCGGCGCAACGGCGCTGCTCGACCAGGGCAATCGCTTCAGAACCGGCGACGATTGCGCCGAATTGTGAAGGACCCGGCCAGACCGGGAGTGGAGTCGCACCGATGACAGGGACGGGTCAGTGATGTCGTGGAATCTCGGAGGGTCCGGTGGCTCGGTCCGTCCTCGGCCGCGCCGCGGCCCGCCTGACTCGGGACCGGCCGGCGCCTACTTCGGGCACGGTGGCGCCGCGGTGCGGGTGCTCCCCCACGGGCGGGGCCGAACGGTGGCCGTCATCGGCGTGGGCTACGTGGGCCTCCCGACGGCGGCCACGCTGGCCCACCTGGGGCACCGGGTCACCTGCGGCGACGCCGACCCGGCCAAGGTGGCCATGCTCGAGAGCGGCAAGGTGCCCATCGTGGAGGACCATCTCGAGGAGCTGGTCCGCGAGGGACAGGCGGCCGGGCCGGCTCCGGTTCGTGGTCGGGGCCACCGCAGCGGTCGAGGGCGCCGAGTTCGTCTTCCTGTGCGTCCCCACCCCCCAGGGCGACGACGGCTCGGCCGACCTCTCCTACGTCGAGGCGGTGGCCAAGGAGATCGGTCCCCACCTGCTGCCCGGGACCATCATCGTCAACAAGTCGACCGTGCCGGTGGGCTCCACCCTGGTGGTCGAGCGGGTCCTCGGCCGCCACGACGTGAAGGTCGTCTCCAATCCGGAGTTCCTGCGGGAGGGGACCGCCGTCCCCGACAGCCTCCATCCCGAGCGCATCGTGGTGGGGGCCGACGACCAGTCGGCCGCGGCCCGGGTCGGCGACCTCTTCGCCGGAACCCACGCACCGCTGTTGATCACCGACGCCGCCACCGCCGAGACCATCAAGTACGCCTCCAACGCCTTCCTCGCCACCAAGCTGAGCTTCGTCAACGCCGTGGCCGGCCTGTGCGAGGCGGTGGGCGCCGACGTGCGCGACGTGATCCTCGGCCTGGGCTACGACAAGCGCATCGGCTTCGAGTACCTGCGACCCGGGCCCGGGTGGGGCGGGAGCTGCCTGCCCAAGGACACGCGGGCACTGGTCCACATCGCCGAGCAGGCCGGGTACGACTTCTCCTTCCTGAAGGGGGCCATCGCCACCAACGAGGAGCAGTTCGTCCGGGTGGTGGACAAGGTCACGCGCGGCGGTGGGCGGCGAGCTCGCCGGGGCGGTGGTGGCCGTATGGGGCCTCACCTTCAAGGCGGGGACCGACGACCTCCGCAACTCCCCGGCCGTCGAGGTGGTCCGGCGCCTGGTCGCCGACGGGGCCACCGTCCGGGTCTTCGACCCGACGGTGCCGGTCCCGACGGCCAGTCCTCCGTCCCCATCGACGAGCTGCCGGCGTTCGCCCACGAGGACGGGGGACTCGGCCCGGGGTCGCCGGTGCGGGCCTTCCCCGACGCCTACGCCGCCTGTCGAGGGCGCCGCCGCCACCGTGGTGCTGACCGAGTGGGACGAGTTCCGGTGGCTCGACTTCAACAAGGTGCTGTCGACCATGGCGCGAGCCGGTCGTGGTCGACGCCCGCAACCTGCTCGATCCGGCCCAGCTGCGCCGGATCGGCTTCGAGTACACAGGGATCGGCCGCCGATGAGCGGGCGGGTGGTGGTGATGGGCGGCGCCGGGTTCGTCGGCTCCCACCTGTGCGACCAGCTGCTGGCCCGCGGGGACGAGGTGGTGTGCGTCGACGACTTCTCCACCGGGTCGCCGGGCCAACGTGGCCCACCTGGACGGGCACCCGAGGCTTCACCCTGGTCGAGGCCGACGTGTCGCGGGGCCTGTCCGGTCGACGGGGCCCGGTCGACCGGCGTGTTCAACCTGGCCAGTCCGGCCTCCCCGCCCGACTACCTGGCCCGACCGCTGGAGACCCTGGCCGTGGGCAGCGAGGGGACCCGGCACGGCCTCGAGCTGGCCCAGCGCAACGGGCCCGGTTCCTGCTGGCCTCGACCAGCGAGGTGTACGGCGACCCCGACGTCCATCCCCAGACCGAGAGCTACTGGGGCAACGTCAACCCGGTGGGGCCCCGGAGCGTCTACGACGAGGCCAAGCGGTTCGCCGAGGCCCTGACCATGGCCCACCACCGGACGCTGGGGACCGACGTGGGCATCGCCCGGATCTTCAACACCTACGGCCCGCGGCTGCGGCCCGACGACGGGCGGGTGGTCTCCAACTTCCTCCTCCAGGCCACTGCGGGACGAGCCGCTCACCGTCTACGGCGACGGGAGCCAGACCCGGAGCCTCTGCTACGTGGACGACGAGGTGGCCGGGCTGATCGCCCTGTTCGACTCCGACGCTCACCGGCCCGGTCAACATCGGCAACCCGGACGAGTACACCGTGCTGGAGCTGGCCCGCACCGTGGTCGACCTGCTGGGCTCCCGCTCCGAGATCGTCCATCTCCCCCTGCCGGTCGACGACCCGACCCGCCGGCGGCCCGACATCACCGTGGCCCGGACCGCGCTCGGCTGGGAGCCGACCACCGGCCTCCGGGACGGCCTGGCCCGGACGGCGGAGTTCCTGGCCGACGAGGCCGGCTGCCGCCGCCGTTCCCCACGGCCGTGCGGCGGTGCATGACGGCGGCGACCATGCTAGAGAGTGAGCCCGCCCGCACGGGGCGAGCCGACCGAGGAGACACGACACCATGGCTGACGAGGAAGCAGCGACCGAGGCGGGCCGAGGCCCAGCGCTACACCAGCTGTCGGTCATCGTGCCGGTGTTCAACGAGCGGACCACGGTGGCCGAGGTCATCCGGCGCATCCGTGCGGTCGACCTGCCGGTCGACGTCGAGGTGATCGTGGTCGACGACGGCTCGTCCGACGGCACCGACAAGGTGCTGGCCGCGCTGGGCGATTCGACCGTGCGGGTGATCAACCACCACCACAACAAGGGCAAGGGTGCGGCCATCCGCACCGGGATGGAGGCGGTCCGGGGCGACCTGGTGCTGGTCCAGGACGCCGACCTCGAGTACGACCCGGCCGACTGGTCCAAGCTGCTCGACCCCATCCTGCGGGGCAAGGCCCAGGTGGTCTACGGCAGCCGGTTCACCGGCGAGCGCAAGAACATGCTGCCGCTGCACTGGATCGGCAACCGGTTCCTCTCGCTGGTGACCAACGTGCTCTACTCGTCGACCCTCTCGGACATGGAGACGTGCTACAAGCTGTTCGACCGCCGGGTGCTCGAGGGGATCACCATCGAGTCCGACAAGTTCGACTTCGAGCCGGAGATCACCGCCAAGGTGCTGCGCCGGGGCTACCGGATCTACGAGGTGCCGATCTCCTACGCCGGACGCGAGATCGACGAAGGCAAGAAGATCACCTGGCGGGACGGGTTCGGGGCGCTGAAGGCACTGGTCAAGTACCGGTTCACCCGGCTCGACCCGTGACCGGCCGCGCCGGGGGCGCGAGGCCGGACACCATCGAGTCCAGCCGGGCGGCCGGCACGGCCGTGGTGATCGTCAACTACGAGTCCGGGCCCGCCCTGGCCTCGTGCGTGGAGGGCTGGCGGGCCGAGGGACCCGGCGAGCTGGTGGTGGTGGACAACGGCTCCACCGACGGTTCGGTGGGCCACCGGTGGCCCGCTTCCCCGAGGTCGAGGTCCTGGTCACCGGCCGCAACCTCGGCTACGGGGCCGCCGCCAACCGCGGGGTGGCCGCCACCGACGCCCCGTCGGTCCTGGTGTGCAACCCCGACCTCGAGGTCCAGCCCGGGTGCCCTGGCCGCCCTGGTCCGAGGTCCTTGCCGACGAGCGGGCTACGCCCTGGTCGGCCCCCTGATCCGCACGCCGGCAGGGGAGCGGTATCCGTCGGCCCGCCAGTTCCCGTCGATGGTCGATGCGGCCGGTCACGCCGTCCTCGGCATCTTCGCCCCCGACAACCGGTTCACCCGCGCCTACCAGCGGACCGAGCTCGGCCGGCGCGCGCCGGACGACCGAGGGTGGTCGACTGGGTGTCGGGGGCGTGCTTCCTCGCCCGGCGCGCCGCGTTCGAGCAGGTCGGAGGGTTCGACGAGGCCTACTTCATGTACGCCGAGGACGTCGACCTGTGCTGGCGGCTCGGGCGCAGCGGCTGGCAGGTGGCCTACGTGACCGGCGCCGAGGTGACCCACCTCCAGGGGGTGTCCACCGACCGCCACCCGTACCGGATGATCGCCGAGCACCACCGGTCCCTGCTCCGGTTCGCCGCCCGCTCCACCCGGGGATGGCGGCGGCCCCTCCTCCCGCTGGTGGCCCTGGGCATCGGGGTCCGGGCCGGCGCTGGCCTGCCTGGCCAGGGCCACAGGCACGGTGACCGGCCGCTGACCGGGAGCGCCTGAGCCCAGGCTGTAGGGTGTCGTCCGATCATGGCGAGCAACTCGACGGGCAAATGGGTGGAGCGCGCCGCGACCACGGGCGGGGGCCGCACCTACCGCGGCCAGATGCCGGTCAACTGGTACGCCAGCCTGGCCGTCATCGCATCGTGGGCCTGGCGCTCATCGGCTTCAGCCGCTACCAGCACACCCACCGGACCGCCTCGTCGGCCGGGCCCCCGACCACCTCCCAGGTCTGGCACGCCGCCCTCGGCATCGACGTCTGCGGCACGATCCAGCCCAACCTGCCGGCCAGCACCAACACGGCCAAGACCGGGCTCACCGCCGACGGCAACGGCGTGGTCACCGTCGCCCCGAAGAACAGCTCCGAGTCCGGGGCCAACGCCACCCTGGGCAAGTTCGTCTCCGGCTACAAGGGCCTCGAGCTGACCTCGTCCACCCTCCAGTACCCGGGCAAGTCCGTCTACACCAACGGCGACGTCTGCCCCAAGGGCACGCCCGACGCCGGCAAGCCCGGCGTGGTCATCGTCGACAGCTGGTCCAGCTCCGAGTCCAACGGCAAGGGCACCGAGACCAGCGGTGACCCCCAGGACCTGCTGTTCGCCAACGGCCAGCTGATCACCATGGCCTTCGTGCCGGCCACGGCCAACGTCCCCAAGCCGCCGGCCCGGCGATCACCGCGCTGCTCCAGTCGCTGACCGGAGCGACGACGGCACACGACCACGCCACCGGTCGACCTCCACCACGGCGCCGGTCACCCGACCACGGCACCGACCACCGCGACCACGGCGTCGACCACCGACCACGCACTCCGGCGGAAGACAAGTGAGGGCGGTCGTCCTGGTGGGCGGGGAGGGCACCCGCCTGCGCCCGCTGACCCTGACCACGCCGAAGCAGATGCTCCCCATCGTGGAGCAGACCATGATCGAGCGGGTCATCGGCCACCTGGCCGACCACGGCATCGACGAGGCCGTGCTCTCCCTCGGGCTACCGGCCCGACGCCTTCATCGACGCCTACCCGGGCGGGACCATCGCGGGCGTGCACCTGACCTACGCCGTGGAGCCCACGCCGCTCGACACGGCCGGTGCCATCCGGTTCGCCGCCCGACACGCCGGCATCGACGAGACCTTCGTCGTGGTCAACGGGGACGTGCTCACCGACGCCGACCTGTCCGCCCTGGTCGCCTTCCACCGGCTGCGGGAGGCCGAGGCCACCATCGGCCTGACCCCGGTCGACGACCCGAGCGCCTTCGGCGTGGTACCCACCGACGACGACGGCCGGGTGGAGGCCTTCATCGAGAAGCCGCCCCGGGACGAGGCACCGACCAACCTGATCAACGCCGGCACCTACGTGTTCGAGCCCTCGGTCCTGGACCGGATCCCCGAGGGCCGCCGGGTGTCGATCGAGCGGGAGACCTTCCCGGCCCTGGTGAAGGCACGCACGCTGTTCGCCCTCGGCTCGGACGCCTACTGGCTGGACACCGGGACGCCCGACGCCTACCTCCGGGCCCATCGGGACCTCCTGCGCGGCCGCCGTCCGGGGCTCCCGACGCCCGGTGCCGAGCTCGATCCCGCCGATCGGGCCCGACGTGTGGCGGGTCGGCACCGTCGAGGTGACCGGCGCCACGGTGTCGCGATCGCTCCTCGGCCGGGGGGCCTCCGTGGCGCCAGGGAGCCATCGTCGAGGAGTCGGTGATCGGCGCCGGTGCGGTGATCGAAGAGAGCGCATCGGTGATCGGCTCGGTGCTGCTGCCCGGCGCCCGGGTTGCCACCAAGGCCACTGTCGAGGGCTCGGTCATCGGCCCCGACGCCATCGTCGGCCAGCGCTGCGTGATCCACGGCATCTCGGTCATCGGTGCCGGTGCCGTCACCGCCTCGGGGACGGTCATCGACGGCGAACGGGTCCCGGCGGGGACCTGATCGTGCGGGCACTGGTCACCGGAGGGGCCGGATTCATCGGCTCCACCCTGGTGGACCGGCTCTTGGCCGAGGGCCACACCGTCGACGTGGTGGACGACCTGTCCACCGGCTCGCTCGCCAATCTGGCCAATGCCCGGTCGTCCGCCGGGCACGCGTTGAGTGTGCACCAGATGGACATCCGCTCGGCCGAGGTGGTGGATCTGATCACCCGGCGGCGCCCCGAAGTGGTGTTCCACCTGGCCGCCCAGGCTGATGTTCGTCGCTCGGTGGCCGACCCAGTCTTCGATGCCGACGTGAATCTCCTTGGCACCTTGCGGATCCTGGAGGGGGCGCGCCAGGCCGCGGCCGGGCGTGTGGTGTTCGCTGCCAGCGGCGGGACCCTCTACGGCGAGCCCGACCTCTCGGAGCTGCCGCTCAAGGAGTCGCTGCCCCATCGGCCGCTCTCGCCCTACGGGGTGTCGAAGAAGGCGGCCATCGACTACCTGGTCGCCTACCGCGAACTGCACTCCCTCGAGTTCGCTGCCCTGGCGCTGGCCAATGTCTACGGGCCCCGCCAGGACCCGCACGGCGAGGCCGGCGTGGTGGCCATCTTCGCCGAGCGGCTGTCCCGAGGTCAGACGGTGACCATCTTCGGCGACGGCGAGCAGACCCGCGACTTCGTCTATGTGGACGATGTGGTCGACGCATTCGTCCGGGCCGCCACCAAGGGTGGTGGCCTGGTCTGCAACATCGGGACCGGGGAGGAGACCTCGGTCAACCAGCTCTACCGCGAAATGGCCACCCAGGCCGGTGTGGATCCTGTGGCCGAGCACCAGCCCCTCCGCCAGGGTGAGCTCCTCCGCAGCTGCCTCGACCCCGCCCGGGCCGGTATCCAGCTCGGGTGGAGACCCTGGACTGCACTAGGTGCTGGGAGTGCTGCGGTGTTGGAATTCGTGCGCCAGCGCCAGGCCTCCGAGAGCACCTGACCCCTCGGCGGAACGCTGCTGGATGGCCTGACGGACCGGACCCGGGGGGTGTGCGCGGGCCACGGGCCCCTGAGGCACTAACCTGGGGAGGTCCTGGTGCGCCGACTTGGCGACAGGCCATCCCCCTCGGATACGTACCCGTGTCCGTCCCTGTCGCACGAAAGCACCCTTATGCCCCCCCTGCAGCCTTCCTTCGCCTCCCTCGGCGTACCCGCCGACATCGTGGCCGCCCTCGATCGCAAGTCGATCACCGAGCCCTTCGAGATCCAGACCATGACCATTCCCGACGCCCTGGCGGGTCGGGATGTGTGCGGCAAGGCCCCCACTGGGTCGGGCAAGACCCTGGCCTTCGGCATCGGTGCCGTGGCTCGGCTGACCGGGAAGCCGTCCCGGCCCAAGCACCCCCGCGTGCTGGTCCTCACGCCGACGCGGGAGCTGGCCGCCCAGGTGGCCTCCGAGCTCCAGGTGCTGGCCACGCCGCGCAACCTGCGGGTGGACTCGTTCTACGGGGGCGTCGGCTACGGACCCCAGCTGAAGGCCCTGGCCCGTGGCGTGGACGTGGTGGTGGCGTGCCCCGGCCGACTGGGCGACCTGATCGAGCGGGGGAGCATCCGACTCGATGCTGTGGAGATCGTGGTGCTCGACGAGGCCGATCGCATGGCCGACATGGGCTTCCTGCCCGACGTCAAGCGGCTGCTCGACCTGACCCCCTCTACCCGTCAGACCCTTCTGTTCTCCGCCACGCTGGACGGTGACATCGACGTGCTGGTGCGCCGGTACCAGCACGACCCGGCCCGCCACGAGCTGGAGGTCGACGAGGACGATGCCAGCGCCGCCGTGCACCTGTTCTGGCGGGCCTCCTCGGGCGACCGGGTGGGCATCACCGCGGACATCGCCGCCGCCGCCGGCCCCACCATCGTGTTCAGCCGGACCAAGCACGCCACCGACCGGATCGCCCGGCAATTGGAGCAGCGCGGCATCCGTGCCGCGGCCATCCACGGCGACCGCAGCCAGAAGCAGCGTGAAAAGGCCCTCGACCTCTTCGTCCGGGGGGCTGTTGACGCCCTGGTGGCCACGGACGTCGCGGCCCGAGGCATCCACGTCGACGGCGTCAACGCCGTGGTGCACTTCGACCCTCCGGCCGATGCCAAGGACTACACGCACCGATCGGGCCGGACGGCCCGGGCCGGGGCCACCGGCGTCGTGGTCACGCTGGTCACCCCGGACAAGGCCGGTGCGGTCAAGCGACTCCAGCGGGACCTGGGCGTGCCGATCGGCACGTCGGTGCCCGACTCGGCCAGCATCACCGCGGTGATCGGTGAGCCCCCCAAGCGGCGTCCGAGCCAGGACCGTGGGGACGGCCACCACCTCGACCATGGCAAGGTCCATTCGCGCAACGGCCACGTCGACCGGTCCCGTCGTCCCACCAAGCCGTGGAAAGCCCGTCCCCCCCAGTCGAGCAATGGCTCCTCGGGCAACGGTGCCTCGGGCAACGGGTCACGTCGGAGTGCCGGCACGGGCGGCGAGTCCGGCGGCGGCGCCCGCTCGGGAACGTCCAGCCCCACCGGTCACGGCGATCAGAAGAAGCGGCCCACCACCGGCACGTGGCAGAAGCGGGGCAAGCCCGCACGTCCGGGACGGCCCGGCAAGCCGTCCTCGGGTGCGTCGGCATCAGGGCGGGGTGGCAGCGGAGGGCGATCCGGCTCGGCCGGTCGTCCGGGCGGGTCGCGCCGGGCCGGCTGACCGGCATCCGGCCGAGAGGCCCGCTCCGGCCATCTACAGTCGTCACCATGGCCTCCGAATCCAAACCAGACGTCACCATCCCCGACGGCCCGCCCCCCGGTGAGCTGCTCATCGAGGATCTCACGATCGGCAGCGGCGCCGAGGCGGTCGCCGGCAAGCCCGTCAACGTCCACTACGTGGGGGTCTCGTGGTCGACCGGTGACGAGTTCGACTCCTCGTGGAACCGCAGTGAGCTCTTCGCCTTCCCGCTGGGGGCCGGACACGTCATCTCCGGCTGGGACCAGGGCGTGGTGGGCATGAAGGTGGGGGGCCGTCGCCGGCTGACCATCCCACCCCATCTCGGCTACGGCGAGCGGGGTGCGGGCGGCGTCATCGGGCCCAACGAGACGCTGGTGTTCGTGGTCGACCTCTACGACGTGGGCTGACCCGCCGCGGGTCGCCCGGGCTCAGCGGAACAGGTCCTCGCCCGGAGGTCGGACGATCTCCTCGGCGACCGAGCCCGGTCGCAGCCACGTGGGATCCACGCCTCGCAGGACCGCGGCGGGGATGCCCCGGTCCTTGCCCATCACCAGTTCTGCCGCACCGGCCAGCTCGTCGGCGACGCACACCTCGGTGGCCTCGAGGATCCGACCGGTGGCGTCGGGCGTGCCCCGCAGGTCCACGATGCCGGCCACACCGGCCAGGCCGATGGCCACGTCGGTGACCCCGCGCCGCCAGGTGCGCCCGAAGGTGTCCGACACGATGACCCCCACCGTCACCCCGTGCCGGTGGTGGAGCGCCTCGCGGATCCGGCGGGCCGACCGATCGGGGTCGACCGGCAGCAGCGCGGCCGTGCCCGCCACCACGTTGGACAGATCCACCCCGGCATTGGCGCAGATAAAGCCGTGGCTGGTCTCGGTGATGAGCAGGTCGCCGCGGCGACGCACGATGCGCACCGACTCCTGTTCGACCAGTGCCCGCTTGGCGTCGGGGTCATCGGCATCGATGGCCACGATCCGGCCCTCGGCCTTGGACACCACCTTCTGGGTGACCACCACCACGTCCCCGTCGGCCAGACCGCCGGGGACCGGCGATGCCGCCACATCGAGCGGTGTCAGCACCGCGGCCAGCAGCTCGGCCAGGTCGTCACCCGGCCGCACCTCGCCCAGCCCGGTGACGGGGAAGAGGACGAGTCCGCCGGCCGTGGTCTCATCCGACGGCATCGAGCACCACCCGGGCCAGGGCCGCCGCGCGATCCAGCGACGACATGATGGTCGGGGCGACGACACAGCGGACCCCCTCGGCCTCGACGGCTGCAGCCAGGTGGGCGTCGGCCTCGTCGACCACCAGCGTGCCCACCCAGGCCGCGTACCACCGGGCCACGCCCACCACCGACGATTCGAACCCCATCTCGGTCAGCAGTCGGTCGGCCGGTCCCTTGAGCGCCGCCCCGTCGATGATCGGGGAGACCCCGATGACCCGGTCACGGCGGGCGGCCAGGTGGTCGGTCACACCGGCCACCGCGGTCAGGGGGCCGATGGAGACCACCGGGTTGGAGGGGCACACCACGACGGCCTCGGCCTCGTCGATGGCCGCCAGGACGCCCGGCCCGGGGCGGGCACGGTCGGCGCCCTCGAAGCGCACCGAGCGCACCGCCACATCGTGGCGCAGGTGTACGAAGTACTCCTGGAAGGCCACCTCGGGACCGTCGGCCAGCTGGACCCGGGTGCGGAGCAGGTCGTCGGTGACCGGCACCAGCCGGACACCCACGCCGAACGACCGGGCCAGCTCCGAGGTGACCTCTCCCAGGGTGGCGCCCTCGCCGAGGCGCTGGGTGCGGTAGAGGTGGGTGGCCAGGTCCTTGTCGCCCAGATTGAACCAGGTGATCCCGCCCAGGCGTCCCAACGACTCCATCACCTGCCACGTCTCGCCGGCCAGGCCCCAGCCGGTATCGGGGTTGATGGCGTCGGCCAGGGTGTACAGCACGGTGTCGAGGTCCGGGGAGATGTGCAGGCCGTGGAGCACGGTGTCGTCACCCGTATTGACGATGGCGGTGATCCGGTCGGCCGGGACGACCTCGACCATGCCCCGCAGCAGGCGGGCCGCGCCGACGCCGCCGGCCAAAGCGGCGATCATCGCGTCGGGCAGCGTGTCAGGGGTGGCATCGGGCTGAGACTAGTGGTAGTCGCCGGGTGCTCCGGCCCCTCCCGGTCATGTGCAAGGCTCGCGCCGTGCCGGAGCGACCTGCACCCTCCGACCAGGGCCGGCTGTCGGTGGGGTTCGATGCGACGCCCCTCCTCGGCCACCCCACCGGGATCGGCGCGTTCTGTGCCGGGGCCCTGGCCGGACTGTCAGCGGAGCCCTCGGTCGAGGTGTCAGGTTACGCAGTGAGTTGGCGTCGCCGCCAGGGGATCGCCGACCGGGTGCCACCCGGCGTCTCCACCCGTCAGCGGGCGATGCCGGCCCGGCCGCTGCATGCCGCCTGGCGTCACCTGTCGTTCCCGCCGGTCGAGTGGTTCATCGGGCACCAAGATGTGGTGCACGGCTCCAACTTCGTGGTGCCTCCAACCCGCCGGGCTGCCCGGGTGGTATCGGTGCACGACCTCACGTTCGTGCTCTATCCCGAGCTGTGCGATCCGCCCACCCTCGAGTACCCCGCGCTCATCCGACGGGCCATCGCCGAGGGTGCGTTCGTCCACGCCGACTCGGGGTTCGTCGCCGACCAGGTGATGGCGGAGTTCGGGGTGGACCCGGGCCGGATCCGCGTCGTCCACCTCGGGATACCCCCGCTGCCGCTCGCCGCAACCGACCCGACCACCCGGCCCCGGTTGCCCGACGGCTGTCGCCGCTACGTGCTGGCGCTCGGCACCGTCGAGCCGCGCAAGGACTACGCCCTGTTGGTGTCGGCGTTCGGACCGGTGGCCGCCGACCACCCGGACGTTGCCCTGGTCATCGTGGGCGGCGACGGCTGGGGTTCCGAGCCGTTCCACCGCGCCCTCGAGGCGTCGCCGGTGCGGTCACGGATCGTGCGCGCCGGGTATCTCGACGAGGCCAGTCTGGCCGCCACGATGGCCCAGGCCTCGCTGTTGGCCTATCCCTCGGTCTACGAGGGGTTCGGCTTCCCGCCGCTGCAGGCCATGACCGCCGGGGTCCCGGTGGTGGCCACGAGGGCCGGCTCGGTCCCCGAGGTCGTGGGCGACGGCGCGCTCCTGGTCGAGGTCGGGGACGCCGACGGCCTGGCCGGAGCCATGAGCCGGGTCCTGGCCGGTGGACCCGAGGTCGAGGCTCTGGTGGCCCGGGGCACCGCCCGCAGCGCCGGGTTCACCTGGGAGGCCTGCGCCGCCGGACTGGTCGGACTGTATGAGGACGCGGTGGCCGAGCGTGGCGGGTGACGGCGTGCAGCTGCTGATGATGGTCGAGCAGCTCCGGCGGACGGCCTCGGGTGGCATCGGGACCTACGTGCACGGGCTCCTCCAGGGCCTCGACACCCTGGACCCTCGGGACCGGCCCGAGATCGAGTTGACCGCCAGCCGTCCGCCGCCCGGGCGCCACGGCGCCGACCCGCTGGGGGAGCTGGGCCACCCCCTGCACAGCTCGGTGCTGCCGGGGCCGCTACTCACCCGGGCCTGGGACCACGGACTGGTCCGCGCCCGGCACGGGTTCGACGTGGTGCACTCGACCTCGCTTGCCACCCTGGAGCCGGGCGACGCCACCTTGGTCGCCACCGTGCACGACCTTTTGTGGCGGCGAGTCCCTGACGCCTACCCGGCGCGTGGCCGGGCCTGGCACGAAGCGGCGCTCCGGCGAGCCCTCCGGCGGGCCGACCGCTTCGTCGTTCCCGCCGGCGTGGTGGCCAACGACCTGAGTGAGGCCGGAGCCCCGCCGGACGCCATCACCGTGATCCCCATGGGCTCGGACCACCTCCCACCTCCCGACCTCGGTGCCGGAGCCGGCCTCCTGTCCCGCATGGGCATCGCCGGCCCCTTCCTCCTGAGCGTCGGGACGCTCGAGCCCCGCAAGAACCTCATCCGCCTCATCCAGGCCTACGAGCGCATTCGTGACAGCCTGCCCGAGCCCTGGCCTCTGGTCCTGGTGGGCCCGTCGGGTTGGGGTGAGCGGATCGAGCCCGATACCGGCGTGGTGCTGACCGGCCTCATCTCGGCACCGGAGCTGTCGGCCCTGTACGCCACCGCCCGCCTGCTGGCCTACGTCCCGCTCATCGAGGGGTTCGGTCTTCCCCCGGTCGAGGCCATGGCCTTCGGTGCCCCGGTGGTGGCCAGTCCGCTGCCCAGCACGGCCGGTGCTGCCTTCGAGGTCGACCCCCGGGACGTCGACTCCATCGCCGAGGGCCTGCTGCGCGTGGCCACCGACGAGGACGAGCGAGGGCGGTTGCGGACGGCCGGGCTCCACCGCTCCGCCGAACTGACGTGGTCGTCCATCGCCCGACGCCACGTCGCCGTCTGGGAGGAGGCCCACCGGGCCCACCAGGCCGATGTCGGGAGCCACCGTGGCTGATCTGCGGGTGTCCTTCGACGGATCAGCGGTGCCCATCGATCCGGTGGGGGCGGGCCAGTACACCCTGCAGCTGGCCTCGGCCCTCACGCGCCGTGCCGACATCGATCTGGTCGTGTGGGCCCGCACCGACGACGGACCCCGGTGGCGCTCGGTCGTCCCGGGCCGCCGCGTGGAGGCGGTGGTCCCTCGCCGTCGCCCGTCCCGCCTGGCCTGGGAGCAGCTGCGCCTCCCCGGAGCGCTGCGTGCGACCGGTGCGGCGGTCCACCACGGGCCGCATTACACCATGCCCGAGCGGTCGAGCGTCCCGGCGGTGGTCACCGTGCACGACCTGAGCTTCTTCGAGGCCCCCGCCTGGCACCAGCGGGCCAAGGTCCTGGTGTTCCGGCGGGCCATCGGTGTGGCGGCCCGCAAGGCCGCCGCCGTGGTCTGCCCCAGCCAGGTCACCGCCGACGAACTGGGTCGGTGGTGCCGGGTGGACGCCCGGGTGTTCGTGGCCCACCACGGTGTCGACACCGAACGGTTCCGACCCGAGGAGCCCGAGCCCGGCGCCGACGCCTCGGTGCTGGCCGGGATCGACGCCCGGCTGGTGGGGGGTCGTCCCTACCTGGTCTTCGTCGGGACCATGGAGCCCCGAAAGGCCGTGCCCTCCCTCGTGGCGGCCTTCGCCCGGGTGGCGCCGGCCCACCCCGAGACCTTGCTGGTCCTGGCCGGGGGCGCGGGCTGGGGCGGTCCCGAGGTCGACCGGGCGGTGGCGTCGTCGGGGGTAGGCCCTCGCATCGTCCGCACCGGCTACGTGCCCGACGCGGCCGTCCCCGCCCTGCTCCGGTCGTCCACCGCCGTGGTCTATCCGGCCCTGTATGAGGGCTTCGGTCTCCCGGCCCTCGAGGCGCTGGCCTGTGGGGCCCCGCTGATCACCACCTCGGGCACCGCCATGGAGGAGGTGGCCGGCAATGCGGCCGTGCTGGTGCGGCCGGGCGACACGCCCGGACTGGGTGAGGCCATCGACTCGGCGCTGGCCGACACCGCCGGGTCCGACGCCGCCCTGGCCCGGCGCCGGCTCGGCCTCGGCATCGCCGCCGCCCACACCTGGGAGGCCAGCGCGGCCCGCCACATGGAGGCGTATCGGTTCGCCGCCGGATGAGCGGTGCCACCCGGGGATGCTGGCCCGGTCGGACAGCCAGTAGGGTGACCCGTCGTGCGCTCACTCATCACCGGCGGTCGGGGCTTCGTGGGCAATTGGCTGGCCGACCATCTGCGCTCCCAGGGCGATCAGGTGGTGGTCATCGACCAGGAGGTCGATGTCACCGATCCCGAAGCCCTGTTGACTGCAGTGTCCGACGCCGCCCCCGACGCCATCTACCACCTGGCCGCTCTGACCCACGTCGGCCAGTCGTGGGACGAGCCGCTTCGGGTCCTGGAGGTCAATGTCATCGGGACCGGGGCGGTGCTGGCCGCGGCCCGTCAGTGCGGCACCGATCCCAAGGTGCTCGTGACCAGTTCGGCCGAGGTCTACGGGGCCGTCACCGACCCCACCCTCCTGCCCCTGACCGAGGAGTCGCCCACGGCGCCCCTCACGCCCTATGCGGCCAGCAAGCTGGCCGCCGAGGCCCTGGTGGCCCAGGCGTACCTCGGGCACGGCCAGCACGTGATCACCGTGCGGCCCTTCAACCACATCGGTCCCGGGCAGAGCCCCAACTTCGCGGTCCCGGCCCTGGCCAAGCGGATCGTCGAGGCCACCGCCAGTGGGACGGCGACCATCCCCGTGGGGAACCTCTCGGCCCGCCGCGACTTCACCGACGTGCGCGACGTCGTGCGCGCCTACCGATTGCTGATCGAGTCGGGAGAGCCGGGCGGGGTCTACAACATGTGCTCGGGCCGGGACGTCTCGATCCAGGACATCGCCGAGACGTTGCTCGCACTGGCCGGGACGTCGCTCGAGTTCGAGGTCGACCCGGCGCTGGTCCGCCCGGTGGAGGTCCCGGTGCTGCGGGGCGACCCGGCACGGCTGGCCGCCGCCACCGGTTGGAAGCCCGAGATCCCGCTGGACCAGACGCTGGCCGACGTGCTGGCCTACTGGCGCCAGGCGACCGGCTGAGGGCACCGGCCACCGGACGCGACACCGCCCGCCTCTGCGAGATGGGCGGTGCGGACAGGTGCCGAGGCACCCATGGTAAGGGCCAGCCGCTCGCGGCCGGACCCCGGTTGCGACCGGTCAGGCGGCGGTGGGTCGCCGGCTGCGGATCTGGGCCCTGGCCTCTTTGGCCTGGACGTGGGCCTGCTTGGCCAGGTCCCTGGCCTGGGTGGGCAGACGGTCCTCCAGCGGGGCGACCGCCGACTCGAGGCGCTCGACGATCTCCTCGAACCGCTCGAGCAGGTGCTCGACGGTGGTGTCGACACTGTGGAGGGCGCCGCTCAGGTCGGTGCGCACCGAGGCCACCTTGCCTTCGAGGTCGACCTTGGGGTCCGACAGGCGCTTCATGAGCTCCTGGCGCTGGACCTGGAGCTGCTGGAATCCCAGGACGCCCGCACCGATCACCACATAGGTGGCGTCCTTGGCCACGGCGGCCACGTCCTTGGCGGCCTTGGTCACGTCGGTGTTGATCTCGGGGAACTTGATCTCTGGCTTCTTGATGGTTGGCATGGTGCTCTCCTTTGCCTCGTGAGCCCGGACTTCCCTGGCTCGGAATCTCGTCGGTCGGGCCGATGTGGCCCCTGGTCGCCCGGTGGCGGACCCGACTGCTGATGAATGCAAGTGTATACGTCTTGTTAAACAGTTGCAAGCACTCGGCAATTTCCGGACGTTGTCACCCCGCTGACCTGGGGAGACACCTCAGAGCGGTCCAGGCCCGATAGCCTCTGACCCCTGATGGACACACTGGCACCGCCGGTCGTCGCCGTCGTCGTCGCCCACGATCCCGGCCCGTGGTTCGAAGAGACGTTGGCCTCGCTCGCAACGCAGGAGTATGCGGAGCTCTCGGTCCTGGTCCTCGACGCCGCCAGCCGCGAGGACGTGGCGCCACGGGTGGCGGCAGTGCTTCCGACCGCGTATGTCCGCCGGTTCGACGAGAACCGGGGCTTCGGCGCCACCCTCAACGAGGTGCGGGAGATGGTGGACGGGGCGGCCTACTACCTGCTCTGTCACGACGACGTGGCGCTGTTCCCCGACACCATCGCCCTGCTGGTCGAAGAGGCGTTCCGGTCCAATGCCGGGGTCGTGTCGCCCAAGGTGGTCAGCTGGTCCGACGCCGAGCGGCTGATCCATGTGGGCATGACCGTCGACAAGGCCGGCTCCGTCGTCGAGCGCGTCCAGCCCAACGAGATCGACCACGGCCAGCACGACGCCGTCCGCGACGTGTTCGTGGCGCCCGGAGGTGCCACCTTGGTCCGGGCCGACCTGTTCGACGAGCTGCACGGCTTCGACCCGGCCATCGTGGCCATGGGTGAGGATCTCGACCTGTGCTGGCGGGCCCAGATCGTGGGGGCTCGGATCATCGTGGCCCCCGACGCCCGGGTGCGTCACCTGGAGGAGCTGGCCGCCGGGTCACGGGTGGTCGAGGCTTCGCTGACCGCTGATGCGCCCGCCGGGGAGCCCGAGGCCGAGCCGCCGCCGTACCCGGTGACTCTCCAGGAGCTCCAGCGGCGCCACGAGCTGCTCGCCGTCCTCAAGTGTTACGGCCGGTTCCACCTGGCCCGGGTGCTTCCCCAGGTGTTCGTGCTGGCGGTGGCCGAGGTGATCGTGGCCCGGGTGGCCGGCAACCGGGCCCGGGCCCGGGCCGTGGTGCGGGCGTGGCGCTGGAACCTCGGTCGGCTCGGCACCATCCGGGCCCAGCGCAAGGAGCTCCGGGGCCACCGACGCCTGCCCGACAAGGAGATCCGGCTGCTACAGATCGGGGGGAGTGCCCGGCTCGCCACCTACGGACGCCGGGTGTTCCAAGAAGGGTTCCACGGTGCCCACGCCGACGAGATCGCCGCCGCCGACGAGTACGACAGTCCCTACCCCCCTGTTGTCCCGGGTCCCGACGGGGATCCTGACGTAGCGCCGAGGGGCCGGGTCAGTGGGCGGGTACGCGCCGTCATCTGGCTGGCCGCCACGCTGATCGTCCTGATCGGCTCGCGCGGCGTGCTCGGGGGCCGGCTACCCGCCGTCGGCCAGTTCACCCCGTTCGCCGGCTGGTCGGCCACCGTGTCCCAGTTCATCACGGGCTGGCACCCCTCCGGCGTCGGGACCACCGCACCGGCGTCACCCGCCCTGGCCCTGATCGGGCTGGTGGGCACCGTGCTGCTCGGGGCCATGGGGCTCACCCAGAAGGTCCTGGTGTTCGGGTGCATCCCCCTCGGGGTCTGGGGGGTGGTCCGACTCCTGCGGCCGTTCCGCTCCCAACGGGCCGCCCTGGTGGCCGGTCTGGCCTACCTGGCCGTAGCGGTCCCCTACAACGCCCTGGCCCTCGGCCGCTGGGGGGCGCTGGTGGTCTACGCCGGCGCACCCTGGGCCCTGGCCCTGTTGTTCCGTGCGACCGGTACCGATCCCTACGGTGGTCCCCGACCGGCCGGGAGGCTCCGCCCGACGCTGCGGGCGGCGGTGGCCCTCGGCCTCCTCGAGGCGGTCATGGTGTCGTTCGTCCCCGCCGCGGCAGTGGTGGTGGTGCTGGCGGCGTTGGCCCTGGTTGTGTCGTCGTGCATCGGGGGCGACTTCCGCTCGACCGCCCGGGCCGCCCTGCTGGCCCTCGAGGCCACCGTGATCGCGGCGGTCCTCTGCCTGCCGTGGCTAATCGGCGTGCTGTCGGCCGGAACGGGGGCGGTCTCGGTGCTCGGGGTGCCCATACCCGGCTCCGACGCCACGACGTGGGGGTCCCTCCTGCGCTTCTCGGCTGGGCCGATTGGCATGTCTCCGTTGGCATGGGGCTTCGCCCTTGCCGCCCTGGTCCCCCTGGTACTGGCGCGTGGGGTGCGGTTCCGCTGGGCGGTGCGATTCTGGTCGATCGCCCTGGTCTTCTGGGTAGCGGCGTGGGTCACCGGTCGGGGCTGGACCGGCAGCTTCTCCATCGACCCGCTGGTGCTCTTGGGGCCGGCCGCGGTGGCAGTCGCCGCCTCGATCGGCCTCGGGATCGCCGCCTTCGAGGAGGACCTGCGTGCGGTGGAGTTCGGATGGCGCCAGCTCGTGGTGGTCCTGGCCTCGATCCTGGTGGTCCTCGGATCACTCCCCACCGTGCTCTCGGCCCTCCCGGGCCGGTGGAACCTCCCGGTGAACGACTTCGCCCAGTCGGTGTCCTGGATGCCGGCCAAGGCCAGCGACGGCGCGTTCCGGGTCCTGTGGCTGGGGGACCCCCGGTCGCTCAACCAGGGGTCGTGGAGCGCGGGAGACGGGCTGGCCTATGCCACCTCCGAGGACGGACCGCCGGACACCCGGTGGCTGTGGAACGCCGCCGCCCCCGGCCCGACCGCGTCGTTGGCCTCGTCGGTGGACCAGGCCATGGCGGCGCGGACCAATCAGCTGGGCCGGATGCTCGCCCCCGCCGGGGTCCGCTATATCGTGCTGTTGACCTCCCTCGCGCCCGAGATCAGTGGGGAGCAGACCCCGACCACGTACCCGGTGCCCGGCGGCCTGGCCCCAGCGCTGGCCGCCCAGCTCGACCTCGACCCGGTGGTGACGGGAACGGGCATCACCGTCTACGCCAACACCGCCTGGATCCCCGAGCGGGCGGCCGTGCCGGCCGGGACGGCGGTGGCCAACGGACCGTCGGACCCGTCGCCCCTCGCCGGTACGCCGGGGGCTGGCATCGTCCCCGGCGCCCAGCCGGTGCTGCCCGGGGGTGCCGCCTCCCACTCCTACCGCGGCCTCCTGTCGGCCGGCACGGTCCTGTCGGCCCTGGCACCGGCCGGTAGCTGGACGCTGATCGGCCCCGATGGGACGGCGGCGGTTCGTCGGCCCTCGTTCGGCTGGGCCGGTAGCTATCAGGTGACGAAGGCCGGTGACGGAACGTTGGCCTTTTCCGGCGGGATCCTGTCTCCGCTGATCTGGCTGTACTCGGCCGTCCTGTGGTTGGCGGCCTTGGCCCTGCTCTTCGGCCGCCGTCTCGGTGACGCCTGGCGACCGGTGCTGTCCCGCCAGCGTCGGGGTGGGGGAGCAGGCGGGGGGGACGAGGGTGACCCACCGCCCGACACCCCGATGTCCGACGACGCCCCGACAACGGCCGGCGATGGCGCATCGGTGCCGGCCGCCCAGCCCGTTGGCCTCGACGGGTCGTCGTCGTGACCGGGCCGATGGAGCCGATGGAGCCGGCGCGCTCGCCGGCCGAGTCGAACCACCCAGCGCTGGTGGCCGGGAGGGAGCGCCGGGCCAGCCTCCATCCCGTCCGCGGGCGGTGGTTGGCCATGTCCACCGTGGTGATCGTGGTGGCGGCGGTGGCCCTGTTCTCGGCACTGTTCCCCCCATCGTCGGCCGCGCCGGCACCCGGGCTCCTCGACGCGGTGGGTGTGCCACCGACCGCCGCCTACTCCACCTCGGCCTTCTGTACGGCAGGGTCCGGAACCACCGCCGCCAGCACCATCTACCTGACCAACTCGACGGCCGGGATGGCGACCGGGGTGATGACCACCGTCGGGCAGGCCACCGCCTCGGGATCGGTCCCGACCGTGCGTCGCTCGGTCTCGGTGCCGGCGCACGGCAACGCCGCGGTCAACCCTGCGTCCGGGCTGCCCGCCGGCGACACTGCCACCACCGTCGTGTTCGACGGGGGTGGCGTCGTGGCCTCCCAGGTGGTGTCGGGCTCCGACGGCTGGTCCAGCGCACCCTGTGCCTCCCAGCCCTCGGCCCAGTGGTCGTTCGCCGGCGGGGACACCACGACGGGCAACGGCCTCACCTTGTCCCTGCTCAACCCCTCCTCCACCGAGGCCGTGGTCAACGTGTCGTTCCTGACCAGCGCCGGCCGGGTGACCCCCCAGGCCTACCAGGGCCTGGTCGTGCCCCCGGGCCAGCTGGTGGTGGAGCAGGTGGGCGACTACGTCCAGAGCGCCTCGGCCATCGCCACCTTCGTGGTGGCCCAGGCCGGCGATGTGGTGGCCAACGAGTTCCAACGGGTCTCGTCCGGCGCCACCGGGGGAGTGGCACTCCGGCTCGGGGCCCCGTCCTTGTCGACCACCTGGCGCTTTGCCCAGTCCATGACCGTGGGCACCTCGGTCGTGGCCTTCACCCTGGCCAACCCGACCAATGCCACCGTCAACGCCACCATCACCATCGGGTTGGCCTCGGGGTCGGTGGTGCCCCGCCAGGTCCCCATCCCGCCGCAGTCAACCTCGGTGTACTCGGCCTCGGGGGCGTCGGGGTTGCCCAAGTCGGTGCCGTTCTCGGTCACCGTCACCTCGCCCCAACCCATCGTGGTGGGTCGGTCTGTGCAGGCCCCCGAAGGTGCCACCCCTCCGGTGTGGGGAGCCTCGGCGGGCACGGTGACGGCGGCGGACCACTGGCTGGTGCCCGGACCCGGCGTGCCCCACGCCCCGGGGACCGCGGGTGCCACGGTCGACACCCTGGCCGTGGCGAACCCGGGGTCCTCACCGGCGCGGGTCACCGTGGCAGCCCTGGGCTCGAACCGTCCGGTGGCGGTTATGACCGTGGGCCCGGGCCAGCTCATGGTCCTGGGGTCGAAACTGGTCGGTGGGCTGTCCACCTTCACGGTCTCATCGACGTCGCCGGTCAACGTCGAAGAGGACAGTGGACCCTCAGGGGCACCCGGCGTGGTGTCCTCGAGCGGCTTCCCCTTCGCCGACTGACCGCGGTCGGGCAGAGGATCCCGTTCACCGGGTCCTGAATCCGGAGCGCCACGCGGGAGGACCCACGGGTCAGCGGACCTCGGACCGGATGCGCCTGGCCGGGCCCAACTGCCATGATGAGCCCATGACCCCCGAGGTGGCCGGCGACCGCGACGACGGATGGAGCGCCCGGGCGAGGTCGGCCGTGTCCTCCATGACACCGGACGAGAAGCTGTGGTGCCTCGACGGCGACGCGCCGTTCTGGGCTGGGCTCACGTATCTCGGTGAATCCGGGTACCACAAGAGCCCCTTCCGGGCCGCCCGAGTGGACCGGCTCGGTCTGCCGGGCTTCGCCTTCTCGGACGGGCCGCGGGGGGTGGTCGTCGACCGAGCGACGTGCTTCCCGGTGAGCATGGCCCGCGGGGCCACCTGGGACGTCGACCTCGAAGAGCGGATCGGCGACGCCATCGGCACGGAGCTGCGGGCCGTCGGTGCCGATCTCTACGGCGGCGTCTGCGTCAACATCCTGCGCCACCCGGCCTGGGGCCGGGCCCAGGAGACCTACGGCGAGGATCCCCACCATGTCGGGGAGCTGGGCGCGGCCCTGACTCGGGGTATCCAGCGCCACGCCATGGCCTGCGTGAAGCACCTCGCGTGCAACTCGATGGAGAACGCCCGCTTCGAGGTCGACGTCACCGTCGACGAGGTGGCGCTCCACGAGGTGTACCTGCCCCACTTCCGGCGCATCGTCGAAGAGGGCGTCGCCGTAGTGATGAGCGCCTACAACAGCGTGAACGGCGAGTGGTGCGGAGACAATCGGGCCCTCTTGACCGAGATCCTGCGCGACGAGTGGGGGTTCGCCGGCTTCGTCATCAGCGACTGGATCTTCGGGATCCGGGATGCCGCGGCCTCGGTGCGAGCCGGCCTCGACGTGGAAATGCCCTACCGCATGATCCGGGCCGGCCACCTGGCAGCATCCCTCGAGGCGGGCGGCCTCACCTGGGAGGAGGTCGACCGGTCGGTGGAGCGGACGGTGGCCACCCGCATGCGGTTCGACGAGGTGCTGTCCGCGCCGGTCCCCGATCGGTCGGTGCTGGCCTGTGCGGCCCACCGGGACCTGGCCCGCGAGGCGGCGGCGAAGTCGGTGGTCCTGCTCCGCAACGAGCCGGTGGAGGGGGTGCCGCTGCTCCCGCTCGATCCGGCCGCCGGATCGTCGCTGGCGCTCATCGGGCGGCTGGCCGACGAGGTCAACCTGGGGGACGGCGGGTCGAGCGACGTGTGGGCCCCCGACGTCGTCACCGCGGCGGACGGGATCCGGGCGGCGCTCCCCGAGGTGGTGGTGATCGAAGACGACGGGGCCGACGCGGGCCGGGCGGCCGGGCTGGCGTCGGAGTCGGACCTGGCCGTGGTGGTGGTGGGGTACACCCGCGCCGACGAGGGCGAGTTCATCGGCGAGTTCGCCACCACCCACCTGACCGAGCTGTTCCCCGGGGAGGACGACCCCGAGCTGGTCGACACGTTCAGCGCCAGCATCGCCACCGAGCGGCTCATCCAACCACCCGAGCACGTGGTGCAGCGTCCTGAGCCGGGTGGCTTCTCCGTGGGTGGGGACCGGCGGTCGCTCCACCTCCACGACCACGACGTGGCTCTGATCCGAGCGGTGGCGGCCGCCAATCCCCGAACCGTCGTGGTGCTGGTGGCCGGGAGTGCGGTCGTGGTGTCCGAGTGGGACCGGTCGGTGCCGGCCGTGGTCCAGGCCTGGTACTCGGGAATGGACGGCGGGCACGGCCTGGCCGACGTGCTGTGCGGCCGGGTCGACGCCAGCGGCCGGCTCCCCTTCAGCGTGCCCGCCCACACCTCGGACCTACCGGGCTTCGAGCCAGAGGCCACGTCGTTCACCTACGACGCCTGGCACGGATACTGGCATCTGGCCCGCAACGCCACCCCGGCGGCCTATCCGTTCGGGTTCGGGCTGAGCTACACCTCCTTCGAGGTCAGTCGGGCCGAGGCGGTCCCTGTCGGTGACGGACTCAGCATCCGGATCGGGCTGGCCAACACCGGCACACGGTCGGGGGCCGAGGTGGTCCAGGTCTATGCCCATCGACCCGGGTCGTCCCGGCCGTCCCGGCTAGCCGCCTTCGCCCGCGTGGAGCTGGCCCCAGGGGACAGGACCGAGGTGGACGTTCCGGTCCGTGTGGCCGGCCTCGCCGAGCGGGACGTCGCCACCCACACCATGGTGGTGCGGCCGGGAACCTATGAGCTCCGGGTGGCCCGCCACGCGGAGGACCCCGGCATGGTCCTGGAGGCCACACGGGGTGGAACCGGCTGGTCGGTCACCGGTCCGCCGGGCTGAGCGGGCTGGCCCTCACGGTCCAAACGCCGAGCGCGCCGCGTCCCGGCCGACGGCGCTCTCGGCCATGAACCCGTAGGTGCCGCGCTCCTTGAACTCGGTGGCGGCCTCGACCACCGCTCCGAGGGCGGCGAAGCACAGCGAGCCGCCCAGGGAGACGCGGGCCACCCCGAGCTCGGCCAGCTCGCTGACGGAGGGGCCCCCGGGCCGGGCCAGTACGTTCACGGGACGATCCACGGAGTCGACCAGGTGCCTGATCTCGCCCGGATCGCTGAGGCCGGGGGCATAGAGGACGTCGGCCCCGGCCTCCTGATAGCGCTGCAACCGGGTGATGACCACGCCGAGGTCGGCTCGGTCGTGCAGGAAGTGCTCGGCCCGCGCCGTGAGCACCAGGCGGTTGGGGCCCCGGTGGGAGCGCTCTGCGGCCGCGGCGATCCGGTCGATGCCCAGCCCTTCGTCATAGATGGGGTCGTCGGGCCGACCGGTGAAGTCCTCGATGGAACAGCCGGCCAGGCCGACCTCGCCGGCCAGCTGGACCGTCTCGGCCACCGTCTCGGGGTCATCGCCGAACCCGTTCTCGAGGTCGGCTGAGACCGGCACCACCGTCGACCCCACGACAGTGGCGGCATGATCCAGCACATCGTGGCGGAGGACGGCGCCGTCCAGGTGGCCGCGGGTGGCTGCCAGGCCGCTGCTGGTCGTGGCCAGGGCGTCGAACCCGAGCCAGGCCAGCAGCCGGGCCGAGCCTTCGTCCCAGGGGTTGGGGAGGAGCAGAGGGCCGTCTCCGTGGTGGAGGGCGCTGAACTCGTCGAACCGGTCCCGATGGTGTGCCATACGCGGATCCTAGGCACGGCCGGGGCGACGGCCTCGGGGCGGAACGGATCGGCTTGCCTACCGAGGGGTCAACGCCGTCGGAGCTTCCAGGCCTCCTCGCAGGGCCAGCGGTCGGCCCACTCGGGAGTGATCGGCGAACCCGTCGGATAGGAGACGGTGAGACCACGCGTCGGCCGCAGCTCGACGAGGTCTTCGACATCGAGGCCGTTGGCCCGGAACAGCCGGATCCAGTCGCCGTGGCCAAGATGGAACTCGACCGTTGGATCCTCGGGCCACTCGAAGCGGTGCATGCCGAAGTGGGGACGGACCAGCCGGTCTCCCGCCGGGATGCCGTCGAGGTCCGGCATGCACAGCATCGCCAGTGTGCTGTTGCCCAGGAAGATGAGCTCGCCGCCCGGCCGCAGCAGGCGAGCCGCCTCGGGGATCCACCGGTAGGGATCGGCCCAGATGGCAGCACCGTACTCACTGATGACCAGGTCGAACGAGGCCGAGGCCAGCGGCACCTGCTCGCCCACCGCTCGCACCAGGGGGAAGGTGACACCGAATTCCTGCTGGCAGGCCTGGGCGATGTGGAGTTGGCCCGGTGTCGGATCGATGGCGACCGGCCTCGCGCCGCGCCGGGCCAGCCAGGCCGACACGTAGGCGGTGCCACAGCCGAGCTCGGCCACGTCTGCCCCCTGCACCTCGCCGAGCAGACCCACCGTCGACTCGGGGATGGCAAAGATCCCCCACACGGGTTCGGACTGGGACCAGTGGCGTTGGGCCGTCTCCTGTTGGTCCTGGTGCCGAGACTCCCACCACACCGCGTTCGGCCCCACGTAGGTGGGCGTGTGTTCAGCCACGGCCCGACCTTAGGTCGGCCTCGCCGGCACCGGCGGTGGCACGATGGGTCCCATGATCGACCATGTCTCCCTGCAATGTGCCGACCTGACCGCCAGTGCGTCCTTCTACGACGCCGTGCTCGCCCCTCTCGGGGGGAGCCGGGTGGCCAACTTCGGCGAGGTGATCGGCTATGGGGTCGCCCCGCGGGCTGAGTTCTGGATCGGTCCACGCACCACCGGCGAGGGATTCCGCGAGTCCCACGTCGCCTTCACCGCAGCAGACCGCGCTACGGTCACCGCCTTCTTCGAGGCGGCACGCTCGTCCGGCGCCACCGTGCTCCATGCCCCCCGGGTGTGGCCGGAGTACCACCAGAACTACTACGGCGCCTTTGTGCGCGATCCCGACGGGAACAACGTCGAGGCGGCGTGCCACTCGCCGGACTGAACGCTGAGCACGAGGCCGGTTACCTGGCGCAGGATGCCCGGGGCTCGCCGCTCGGGCTCGCCGGCACCCGCCGACCACCTGACGGAGGCCGCAGGGGCGGCTAGGACCTACCGGGAGCTGGGCGGTGGCGGAGGTGGTGGCCACGGCGCCTGCTTGGGCCAGTGGCTGGGGGCAGGTTGGGCCGGAAGGGGCGACGGCGCCTGGGGCCAGTGCCCGGCAGCAGGGGGCGGCGGTGGCCACGGGTCCGATGCCGGGCGGCCGTCGGCGCCCTGTCCCTGATCCGAGGGCTGGGTGGCGCCCGGCTGGTCGGAGGAGCGGCTGGCCGAGTCGACGGGATCGCCAGAGTCGACGGTCGGCCCAGCACCGGCCGGCTGGTCGCCGGCGAGGGCCGGGGCCGTGCCGGCACCGTTGGCGTGGGTGCCGGCCGACTGGTCGGGTGGGCCGTCAGCATCCCCGGACCCGGTCGGTCCGTGTTGGGAGGCCACGAAGATCGGGGGCACAGTCTTGACCCCGTGCTCATGGACCGGGCGTCCGTAGGCGGTGTCGACCAGCCGGCCGACGGTCTCGCCGTCGATGGTCTCCTCGTCGAGGAGGGCCCGGGCCACGGCATCGAGCCCTCCTCGGTGGCGGGCCAGCACCTCGAGGGCCCGTTGCTCCTGCTCTCGCAGGATGATCTCGACCTCGTCATCGATGATCTGGCTGGTGTGCTCGGAGTAGTCCCGGGTGTGCATGAGGTCCTCGCCCAGGAACACCTGTCCCTGGGAGCCCCAGGCCATGGGGCCGATCTTGTCGCTCATGCCCCACTCGCGGACCATCTTGCGGGCCAGTTCGGTGTTGCCGACCAGGTCGTTGCTGGCCCCGGTGGACAGGTCGCCATAGACCAGTAGCTCGGCGGCCCGGCCGCCCATGCGGACCGCCAGCGAGTCCTCGATGTGCTGGCGCGGATGGATGTGACGCTCCTCCATCGGGAGCTGCATGGTGACGCCGAGAGCCATGCCCGTGGGCAGGATGGTGACCTTGTGGACCGGATCGGCCTCCGGCAGCACGTAGGCGAGCACGGCGTGGCCGCCCTCATGGAACGCCACCCGCTCCTTCTCCTGGCCCGAGAGGACCAGGCTCTCGCGCCGCTGGCCCATCAGGACGCGGTCGCGCGAGGCTTCGAAGTCGACGTTCTGGATGACCTTGGACCCCCGGCGGACGGCGTGCAGCGCGGCCTCGTTGACCAGGTTGGCGAGATCGGCGCCGCTCATGCCCGGCGTGCCGCGGGCCACGGTGCCGAGGTCCACGGTGGGGTCGACCCGCTTGTCCTTGCAGTGGACCTGCAGGATGGGAAGCCGCTCGTCGAGGTCGGGTAGCGGCACCACGATCTGGCGGTCGAAGCGACCCGGGCGCAGGATGGCGGCGTCCAGGATGTCCGGTCGGTTGGTGGCGGCCATGACCACGATGCCCTCGGTGGGGTCGAACCCGTCCATCTCGGACAGCATCTGGTTGAGCGTCTGCTCCCGCTCGTCGTGCCCGCCCCCGAGCCCGGCACCGCGCTTGCGGCCGATGGAGTCGATCTCGTCGATGAACACGATGGCCGGCGCCTGCTTGCGGGCGGTGGCGAACAGGTCCCGGACCCGGCTGGCGCCGACGCCGACGAACATCTCCATGAAGTCGGACCCGCTCACCGACATGAACGGCACGCCGGCCTCACCGGCGACGGCTCGGGCCAGGAGGGTCTTGCCGGTTCCCGGCGGGCCCACCAACAAGATGCCCTTGGGGATGCGTGCCCCGATCTCCTTGAAGCGGGCCGGGGTCTTCAAGAAGTCGACGACCTCACTGATCTCGAGCTTGACCCCGTCGTAGCCGGCCACGTCGTCGAACGTGGTGGATGGCCGCTCCGTTGAGTAGAGCTTGGCCTTCGAGCGCCCGATGGACATGATGCTGCCCATCTGGCCCTGCGCTTTTCGGCTGATGTAGAAGAAGATGCCCCCCAGGATGGCGAAGGGCAGGATCCAGGTGAGCAAGATGCTGACGAGGGGGTTGGCTGCACCCGTGACCAGCTTGTAGTTCGACCCGAGTGGCTTGAGGGCGTTGAGGAGCGAATCGGTGACCGGGCTCGGCCCGTTCACCGTGTAGGAGGCCCCGTTGGCCATGGTGCCGGTGATCACGCCCGAGGTCTGGTCGACGGTGGCGTTCTTGATCTGCTTGGTCTGGATCTCGCTGAGGAACGTGTTGTACGTGAGCTTGTCGGTGTTGGCCGAGTGGACCAGGTTGGGGATGATCAACACGGCGAGCACCGCCAACAGGATCACCACGTAGAGGATCACGCGGTTCTTGTTTTGGCCCGGCGCTTCCTGTCCTGGTCCACCGGTGGCGGGAGGGCCTCCCGGTACGTTGGGGTTTGGCGGAGTCACCTCATCATGCTATGCGCACCGGCGCCTATTTGAGGCATCGGCACCCCCGGACCGCCTGCCGCTGCGTGTAGTGACCCTCCCCTCGGTAACGTAGAAGGGTGATCGAGCGGTCCGAACAGGGTGCGGACCCACGCGCGCCGGGCGGGGGCGTGCCCCTCGACCAGCCGTTCCAGGGACCGGGTGCGCCGGTCCCGCCGCCTCCGGCTTGGGCGCCACCACCGGTCGGCTGGGCGCCACCACCCCCGAACTCGCCGCCACCAGGCTGGGCCCCACCGCCATCCCTACCCTCTATGGACGGGGAGCCCGCTGTCGTCGCCACCGAGGGAGGGGATGTGACGCTCGGGCGTCAGCTGGCCGCCGGTGGCTCGCCGTCCACACGGTCATCGGCCTGGATGTGGCTGCTCTTCGCCGTTCTCGGATTCCTCGGCGGGCAGATCCTGGCCGGCATCTTGGTGGTCGTGACGGCCTCGCTCAGCGGTGACCACCGGTCGATCACGGCCATCTCGGCGCTCAGCGAGCCCCCCACCTGGTACATCGTCTCGACCCTCCTCGGCGTGTGGGGCGGCTTCTTCGGTGCGGCCTGGTTGGCCACCGGCGTTCGAGGCACCAAGAGCTTCTCCCGCGACCTGGGGCTGCGATTCCGGTGGCTCGACCTGGTGGGGATCCCCATCGGTGTGGGTGGGCAGTTCCTGGTGGCGCTGATCTATGTCCCGATCTCCCACCATGTCCACAACTTCAACCAACGATTCGACGCCCCCAGCCAGAAGCTGACGGGTGGATCCCACGGTGCCTCGTTCGCGGTCATCGCCGTCCTGACCGTGGTCGGCGCACCGTTCTTCGAGGAGCTCTTCTTCCGCGGCGTGCTCCTCCGCGCACTGGCCCGGTTGTTCGGGACGATGGGCCGGTGGGTGGGCCCGACCCTCGCGGTGGTCATCACCGGCGTGCTCTTCGGCCTGGCCCATGCGGAGTCCCTCCAGCTCCTGGGCCTGGCCACGTTCGGGATCATCTTGTCAGCGGTCTCGTACCGGACAGGGCGGCTGGGCATGAACATGGTCGCCCACGCCACGTTCAACCTCGTGGCAGTGTCGGCCGCCGTGGTCGGGACGGTACCGCTGGTCCACGGGGTGCCGTTCTGAGATGACTGCACCTGTCGACCTGGCCCGCCCCGCGCCGGCCCCACCCAGTGCCCTCGCCGCATCGTCCACGCCGACACCCTGGCTCTCCGGTCTCGTCGGGCGCCTGACGCAGCGATCGGCCTGGCCGGGCTGGGCCAACCTGGTGGCGGTGGTGGGGGTGACCCTGGTGGCCCTCAGCCAACTGCACCCGTCGCTGTTGGTGGCCAACACCACCACCGCCGGGGGTGACACCGGGGCCCACGTGATCCTCCCGGCCTTTTTGAAGTCGCACCTGCTCACCCACGGCCAGCTGACCGGGTGGGACCCCGACTGGTACGACGGCTTCCCCCTCTACACCTTCTACTTCCCGCTACCCGGGCTGGTCACCGTCCTGTTCAACGCCGTCATGCCCTACGACGTGGCCTTCAAGCTGGTCACCGTGCTCGGCACCCTGACGCTGCCGGTGTGCGCCTGGGCCTTTGGACGCCTCGCCGGCCTGCGGAACCCCGGGCCGGCCTGTCTGGCTGCGGCCACCCTGCCATTCCTCTTCGAGCCGAGCTTCACCATCTACGGCGGAAACATCTTGTCCACACTGGCCGGGGAGTTCTCGTTCTCACTGAGCCTGTCCGTCTCCTTGTTGTTCCTCGGTGTGGTGGCATCGGGCATGCGGACCGGACGGCACCGGTCCCTGGCCGCAGTGCTCTTCGCCGTCACGCTGCTCTGCCACCTACTCCCGGCCCTGTTCGCCGCGGCCGGGGCGGTGGTCTGGCTCGTGCTCGACGCCGATGTGGTGCGCGGGTTCCGGGCCGGTCGCCAGGGTCGAGTGGCACGGAGGCGTTGGTCGGGGCGACTCCTGTGGGCGGTGGTGGTGGGGGCCATCGGCGCCGGGCTCGCCGCGTGGTGGCTCATCCCCTTTGCCACCGGCCAGGCCTACACGACCAATATGGGGTACACCAAGGTGCTCGGCTTCCCCCACCTGCTCTTCCCGGCGTCGGCCCGCTGGGTCCTGGCCACCGACGTCGTGGGCCTAGTGGCGATGGTGGCCCGGCGCAACCGGGTCGCCTTGTTCATCGCGGTCATGGCCGGGATCTCGGCCGCGGCCGTCTGCCTGGATCCGGCCAACAAGCTCTACAACGCCCGGTTCCTGCCCTTCTGGTTCCTCTGCCTCTACCTGATGGCGGGGTACGCCCTGGCCGAGTCGGTGGCCGCGGTCGCCCGGTGGAACCGCCGGCGTCGCCTGGACGCCTGGGTGGTGGTGGTCCGCGACCGGCTGATGGCCGTCCAGGGCATGGCCTGGCGGCCGGGTGACCGGATCAGCCGGTTCCGCCGCCCGACATCTGGACCGAGCTCGCCCGGTGCTGTGGTCGGGCCGATCCTGGCGCTGCTCGCCGCCTGCGTCGTGGTGGTGCCACCCCTGGTACTGCCGTCGACGACCCTCAGCCAGGTGGGCGTGACCGTCGGCGCCAACCAGCCGAGTGCCTGGGCGGAGTGGAATTACTCGGGTTACGAGCGCAAGCCGGACTATCCCGAGTACCACGCAGTGGTCCAGATGATGGCCAAGGTGGGCGCCACTCACGGCTGCGGTCGGGCCATGTGGGAGTACGACCCGTCGGAGAACCGGTTCGGTACCACCATGGCCCTGATGCTCCTTCCTTACTGGACCAACGGTTGCGTCGACTCGATGGAGGGCCTGTTGTTCGAGTCGGCCTCGACCACGCCCTTCCACTTCATCAACCAGAACGAGCTGTCGGTCACGCCGTCGGACGCCGTGGTGGGGCTCCCCTACGGCGGACTGAACGTGCCGCTCGGCGTCCAGCACCTCCAGGCGCTCGGGGTGAAGTACTTCCTGGCGGCGTCGACCACGGTCGAGCAGGCCGCTGCCGCCGACCCCCAACTGGTCCAGGTGGGATCGACCGGCCCCTTCGTCACCAGTTACAACGGACAGAACCTGGACGTGACCTGGAAGGTGTACGAGGTCCGGGACTCGTCACTGGTCCAGCCCCTGGCCAACCGGCCGGTGGTGTGGACCGGGGTGCAGCCCAGCCAGGCCAGCTGGCTGGCCCCGGCGGTGAGTTGGTACGACGATCCCAGCCGGTGGAACGTGGTGCCGGCTGCCGGTGGACCGGCCAGCTGGACCCGGGTGCCCGCCACCCAGACGCGTCCTGCGGCGGTGGCCGAGCCCACGACGGTTGTGTCCAACGTCTCCCAGACGGACAGCACGATCTCCTTCCACGTGAGTCGCATCGGCACACCGGTCGAGGTGAAGGTCTCGTACTTCCCGAACTGGCAGGCCACCGGGGCACAGGGTCCCTGGCGGGCGGCACCCAATCTGATGGTGGTGGTCCCCACCAGTCACGACGTCACCCTGACCTACGCCAGCTCCTCGTCGGACAAGGCGGGTGAGCTCATCTCGTTGGCCGCCCTCGTGGCAGCCGTCGGGCTCGCCGTTGCCGGTTGGCGATCCCGTCGCCGGTCGTCACGCGCCGATCCCTCGGTCCGGACCACGTGACGAATGACCCGGTGGCCCGGACCCTCGGGATGTTCCCGTTGTCGACGGTGCTGTTTCCACAGGCCGGCCTCCCGCTCCACGTCTTCGAGGAGCGCTACCGCACGCTCATGGCCGACTGCATGGGGCGAGACGGTGAGTTCGGGGTGGTGCTGATCGCCCGCGGCTCGGAGGTCGGCGGCGGCGACCAGCGGGTCGACGTCGGCACCGTGGCCAGGATCGCCCAGGTCGGCGAGTTGGACGATGGACGCATGCTGGTGTTGGCGCTCGGGGCGGAGCGGCTCCGGGTCACCGCCTGGCTCACCGACGACCCCTATCCCCGCGCCGAGGTGCAGGCCTTTCCAATGGTGCGCCGCCCCGGCGACGGCGAGTCGCTCGGTGCGGCCGAGTCGGCCGTCCGCCGAGTGTGTTCACTCCTGTCCGAGCTCGGCGAGGTCCCGGCCCTCCCACACGACCTTGACCTGTCGGGTCCCGATGAGGAGGTCGGCTGGCAGCTGTGCCACCTGGCCCCCCTCAACTTGATCGATCGCCAAGCCCTGCTCGCGGCACGATCGCTGGCCGACCAGATGGGGCTGCTGGCGGGCCTGTGCGATGCCATGGCCGCCGATGTCATTGGGCTGCTGGCCGGCGGGCCCCCGGACTGAGCGTCGGAGGACCGGGCTCAGCTCAGGGCATCTCCTCGGCCTGGAGGAATTGGGCGATGCCGTCCTCCAGCCCCACGGCCGCCTGCTGGCGCCATTGCGGGCTCATGGTCAGGCCGGCGTCGAGGGGGTTCTGCATGTTGGCGCATTCGATGAGGACCTTGGGCACCGTGGTCAGGTTCAACCCTCCGAGGTTGTCCCGTTGATCGATGCCGAGGCTGCCCGAGTAGTCCGAGGTCGGCTCACCGGTGTCGGCGGCGAACCGTGTGCGGACCTCGGCGCCCAAGCGGGCCGAGGGTCCGACGATGGCGGTGTTGTTGCTGATGGGGCTCACGACGGGCAGGGGCTCGATGACGTCGAAGCCCCGCCCCGACACCGGGCCTCCGTCGGCATGGATCGAGACGGCAGCATCGGCGTGGGCCGCGTTGGCGATGGCCGCACGGGTGTTCACGCACGGACCGACACCGGTGTCGTTGGTCCGGGTCATCACCACCGTGGCCCCGGCCGCCGTCAGGAGGGACTGCAGGCGGACGGCCACGTCGAAATTGAACGCGTGCTCCGAGTAGCCGGCGGCGGTCTCGGTGCCCACGGTGTCGCATGACTCGGTGAAGTTCCCGCCGTCGATGGGCTGGCCGATGAATCCGGCGTCCCCGCCGTTGCCGCCGTCGTGACCGGGATCGATGGCCACCGTCTCTCCGACCAGTGGGGGCACGTCGACCGACCCGTAGAGGGTGGCCCCTCCATAGGCGTACAGCGAGCCGTTGGAGGCGATGAGGCGGTATCCACCGCCCGGCGAGGCGACCAGTCCCACCGCAGCCCGTTGGAGCGTCCCGGTCGCCGCCCCGGCGAAGGGGGCGGCGAACGCGAATACACCACCGTCGCCGGCCACCAGCCAGTACCCGCCCCCCGGTGCGGCATCCATGCCCACCACCGGGGAGTGGAGGGTGATGGCGCCGGTCGAACCGGCGAACCGGGCGTCGCCGAAGGAGAACACCCCTCCGTCCCCGGCCGTGAACCAGTAGCCGTCGCCGTCGGGCGTGGCGGCCATGCCGACGATGGGACGGTTGAGCGGCCGGCCGCCCATGGAGCCGAAGAACCGGGCGTCGCCGAAGGAGAAGATGCCCCCGTCGGAGGCCACCAGCCAGTAGCCGTCGCCGTCGGCCGTGGCGGCCATGCCGACGATGGGACGGTTCAGCGGCCGGCCGCCCATGGAGCCGAAGAACCGGGCGTCGCCGAAGGAGAAGATGCCCCCGCCGGAGGCCACCAGCCAGTAGCCACCCCCGTCGGGCGTGGCGGCCATCCCGACGATGGGCCGGACCAGGGCCAGCGAGCCGGCCGATCCCTCGAACGGGGCGTCGAAGCTGAAGACCCCACCGTTGGAGGCCGTAACCCAGTACCCGCCGGTGACGACGTCGTCGGCCATCCCGACCACCAGGTGGAGGCTCAGAGGTTGACCAGCGGCATGTGCGGTCGACCCGACGGCGCTCGGCCCGGCCGTTGGCGCACCGACCGCTACTGAGGCCGACCCGGGCACGACAGCCACCATGAGGGTGGCCGCCACGGCGATGGCCACCGCTTCCAAGCCCCGGACCAGCCGTGATCGCACCCGCCGATCCTGCCACAGCACCGCCTGGCCGCCGCGGGCCGTGGTCGGGCCCCCGGGGGCCTGTGGACGGGCTGACTAGGATGGCCCCTCCATGGGCAGCCTCTCGAAGGTCTTCAAGGCGTACGACATCCGCGGCGTGGTCCCCGACGAACTCAACGCCGACCAATTCCGCGCCATTGGTGTGGCAGTGGCGCGCTTCACCGGGGGTCCACGGCTGCTGGTGGCCCGGGACATGCGCGAGTCGGGCGTGGAGCTGTCCCAGGCGTTCGCCGACGGGGCACGCTCGGAGGGTGTCACCGTGATCGACCTCGGCCTGGCCTCCACCGACCTCCTCTACTTCGCGGCCGGCATGCTGGATGCACCCGGTGCGATGTTCACGGCGTCGCACAACCCGGCCCGCTATAACGGACTCAAGCTGTGCCAGTCCGGCGCCCGTCCGATCGGGCGAGACACCGGACTGGACGTGATCGAGGCCACCGCCCAGTCGCTGCTCGACCAGTGGGGAACGGGTGGGCCGCCGCCGGTCGATCCGGCCCAGCTGGCTCCGATCGAGCAGCGCTCGGTGCTCGAGGACTACGCCGCCCATGTCCGGTCGTTCGTCGACGTGTCGACCCTCCGGCCCTTGCGGGTCATCGCCGACACCGCCAACGGCATGGGTGGCCTGGTCGCCCCCAAGGTGTTCGAAGGACTTCCGTTCAAGGTGGACATCCTCTTCCCCGAGCTCGACGGGAATTTCCCCAACCATCCGGCCGACCCCATCCAGCCCGAGAACCTGGTTGCCCTGAAGCAGGCGGTGCTGGCCGAGAAGGCCGACGTCGGCCTGGCCTTCGACGGCGACGCCGACCGCGTGTTCTTGGTGGACGAGCGGGCCGAGACGGTGTCGGGCTCGCTGACCACGGCCTTGGTGGCGTCCTCGATGCTGGCCAAGCACCCGGGGGCCACGGTCCTCTACAACTGCATCTGCTCCCGCGTCGTGCCCGAGGTGATCGCCGAGGCCGGGGGCACCGGAATCCGCACCAAAGTGGGGCACAGCTATATCAAGCAGATCATGGCCGACACCGGTGCCATCTTCGGCGGCGAGCACTCGGGCCACTACTACTTCCGGGACAACTACCGAGCCGACTCCGGCATCATCGCCGCCATGGTGGTCCTCGAGCTCCTGAGTGTGAACGAGGCACCGCTCTCGGAACTCCTCCGGCCGTTCCGGCGCTACGCCGACTCGGGCGAGATCAATACCGTCGTGGATGACCCGCCCGGCGCCGTCGAGTTGATGGCCGCCGAGGTCGAGGCGGCCGGCGGCTCGCTCGGGAGTGCCGATCGACTCGACGGGCTGACCGTCGACCGGGGCGACTGGTGGTACAACCTGCGACCCTCCAACACCGAGCCCCTCCTGCGGCTGAATGTGGAGGCACGCGACAGCGAGGCCTGTGCCGCCCACGTGGCCGAGGTGCAGGCCGACATCGCCCGCCTCCTCGGCGCCTGACCGATGGACCCGTGCACCGGCGGCGGCGCCGGGCCCGACCCCAACCCACTCCGAACTGAGAGGATTGCTCCATGACACTCGACCCGCTCCTTATCGACGTGCTCGCCTGTCCCGAGGACAAGGGCCCACTGCTCTACTTCGCCGACGAGAACCTGCTCTACAACCCCCGGCTGCACCGCAGCTACGAGGTACGCGACGGCATCCCGGTCATGTTGATCGACGAGGCGACCGCGGTGGACGAGACCGAGCACGCCCGCCTCACCGCCAAGGCCGAGGCCGGCGGCGCCAGCACCACCAGCGGAGCGTCCCCCTCGTGACCTCAGCGTCCGGCGGAGCAGCGACGGCCGACGTGTCGCCACTGCCGGTGGACTCCCTCGACATGTGGGCGGCCACGGCCGGACTGCCCGAACAGGTGGCGGCGGCGGTGTCCTCGTCCCGGGGCGTCGGTGAGCTTCCGCGGCACGACCAGGTCGAGAACGTGGTCGTCCTCGGCATGGGTGGTAGCGGCATCTCCGGCGATGTGCTGGTCGCTGCGGCGGCGCCGTTCATGCCGGTGCCGGTCACGGTGGTCAAGGGCTATGAGCCTCCCGACTTCGTCGGGACCGGTTCGCTCGTGTTTGCCATGTCGTTCTCGGGCAACACCGAAGAGACCCTCGAGGCCGCGGCCGGTGCGTTCGAGGCCGGTGCGTCGCTGATCGTGGTGGCGGGCGGCGGCACCCTGGTCGAGCTGGCCGGTGAGTGGAACGTGCCGGTGGTCCCGGTTCCCAGTGACATCCCCCAGCCCCGGGCGGCCATCGGGGCCATGGCCATCCCGCCGCTCGTGCTGTTGGAGGAGATCGGCCTGTTCCCCGGCGCCGTCCAATGGGTCGATCAGGCCGTCGAGCAACTCAAGAGGCGTCGGGACCAGCTGGTCCGACCCGGCAGCCTGGCTGAGGAGGTCGCCCGCCAGATCGGTCGGACCATTCCCCTGGTTCACAGCTCTGGTGACCTGGGAGCGGCCGCCGCCCTCCGGTGGAAGGCCCAGGTCAACGAGAACGCCAAGTGCCCGGCGTTCTCCAACGTCTACCCCGAGCTGTGCCACAACGAGCTCGCCGGCTGGGGGCAGCACGGCGACGCCACCCGGCAGCTCATCACGCTGGTCAATCTCCGCCACGATGCCGAACATCCCCAGGTGAGCCGGCGGTTCGAGCTGGTGGTGGACGTGCTGCGGGAGGTGGTGGCCGACGTGCTGGAGGTGCGGGCGGCCGGCGAGGGGGACCTGGCCCAGCTGTTGGACCTGGCCCTCATCGGTGACTTTGTCTCGCTGCACCTGGCCGGCAACGAGGGCATCGACCCCGGGCCCATCCCGGTGCTGGTCGACCTCAAGCGGGACCTGGCCACCGGGTCTCGCTGAATCCCCTCTGACCTGGTTATTTCTGCCGGACTGCCCTCTAGCGGCTCTTCCGGGTCCCGTGTTGCTGTTCCGTGACGACCTGGTCACAACCTGGTGAACTCAGCGATCTGCCCCCTGGTTTTCGCACCCCAGGGGCGTAGACTCGAACGGTGAGCTGTATGCGGGTCTGTGGTTGCAAGTCGAAGCCAGTCGCAGGCAAAACGACCCACGTAAGGCAACTTGTGGTTGCTGAGCATGGTGCGGCTTAGGAGTAAGCCCTGCCCATCGAGCGCCCGGCTGTCGGGTGCGGGTGGAGAGGAGATGATGCGTGCCACCAATGACTCCGCAGGGACGCCGTCGCTACACAGTCGGCGCCGCCGGAGTTCGGCCGTGATGCTCCCCGCAGGCGAGTGTGGGGTCAAAGACCAGGTCAGCCGCGTACAGCTCACACTCGTTGACCTACGACCGATCAGGAGGACCGGCCGACAACACCGATAGTCCCGACAGCTCTACCAGGAGGCGAAAGATGGACGTGGTCATTGCGTACGGCAGGAAGATCGTGCCAGACGAAGTGAGGTCGCTGACGAAGGAGAAGGTGGGCCGTCTGGGCCATCTCTGCCCAGGTCTCGATCGAGCCGAGGTCCGATTCTCCGAAGAGCGCAATCCGCGGATCGCCGACAAGGAGTGCTGCGAGGTGATCATCTTCGGCCACGGCCGCTCCATCCGGGCCCACGCCGCCGGGCCGATGTCTCTGGTGGCGGTGGACCTGGTGGTCGAGAAGCTCGAGCACCAGCTGGAGAAGACCAAGGGTCGCCTGGTGGGGAGATCCCATCCACGGCGCCGGCCGGCCAACTCGGTTTCCATCCTCCGGGAGCGGGTGCGAACGGCCTGAAACGTCCGGTCGGCCCCCGGGCCGGCCGAGGTCGCCCGAGGCGACCGGCGGCCAGTCTTGGCCACGCCCGACGGTAGAGTGGGGCACCCATGAGTGTGCTCTCGAAAGTCCTCCGCGCCGGTGAGGGGAAGAAAGTCCGGCGGCTGGCCGAACTGGTCCCCCTGGTCAACGCCCTCGAGCCGGAGATGGAGGCGCGCTCCGACGCCGAGCTCCAGGCCCTCACCCCGGCCTTCCGGGAGCGCCTGGAGAACGGGGAGAGCCTCGAGGACGTGCTCATCGAGGCCTTCGCCCTGGTGCGGGAGGCGGCGTGGCGCGTCCTCGGCCAGCGGCACTTCGACGCCCAGCTCATGGGTGGGATGGCCCTGCACTTCGGGTGGATCGCCGAGATGAAGACCGGCGAGGGCAAGACGCTGGTGTCGACCCTGCCGGTCTACCTCAACGCCCTGGCCGGCGACGGCGTACACGTCGTGACCGTGAACGACTACCTGGCCACCCGGGACTCGGAGTGGATGGGCCAGCTCCACCGGTTCCTCGGTCTCACCGTGGGCCGGGTTGGACCCGACATCGACGACCCGGCGGCCAAGCGCGAGGCCTACTTCTCCGACGTCACCTACGGGACCAACACCGAATTCGGCTTCGACTACCTCCGTGACAACATGGCCCGCTCCAAGGACGCCATGGTGCAGCGGGGCCACCACTTCGCCATCGTCGACGAGGTGGACTCGATCCTCATCGATGAGGCCCGCACCCCGTTGATCATCTCGGGCCCGGCTGCCGAATCGGCACAGCTCTACTACCAGTTCGCCGGGATCGTGCGCACCCTCCGGTCCGAGGACGACTACGAGGTCGACGAGGAGAAGCGCATCGTGGTGCCCACCGAGGCGGGCATCGAGAAGGTCGAGCGCCAACTGGGCGTGTCCAACCTCTACGACGCGGTGGCGGTCAACTACGTCCACCACCTGACCCAGGCCCTCTTGGCCAAGGAGCTCTACCGACGGGACAAGGACTACCTGGTGGCCGAGGGCGAGGTGAAGATCGTCGACGAGTTCACCGGTCGCACGCTCGACGGCCGGCGCTGGTCCGACGGCCTGCATCAGGCGGTCGAGGCCAAAGAGCGGGTCAGGATCAAAGAGGAGAACCACACCTGGGCCACGGTGACCCTCCAGAACTACTTCCGGCTCTACGAGAAGCTCTCGGGCATGACCGGGACGGCCGAGACCGAGGCGTCAGAGTTCGCCAACACCTATGACCTTCCGGTCGTCCCCATCCCGCCCAACAAGCCCTTGGTCCGGGAGGACAAGCCCGACCTCATCTACAAGACCGAGGATGCCAAGTTCGCCGCCGTCGTCGAGGACCTCGTCGAGTGCCAGACCACCGGGCAGCCGGTCCTGGTGGGCACGGCGTCGGTGTCCAAGTCCGAGCATCTGTCGCGTCTGTTGGAGAAGCGGGGCATCGCCCACGAGGTCCTCAACGCCAAGCAGCACTTCCGTGAGGCAGAGATCGTGGCCCAGGCCGGACGGGTCGGCGCCGTGACGGTGGCCACCAACATGGCCGGGCGGGGTGTCGACATCATCCTCGGGGGGAATCCCGAAGGCCTGGCCACCCGTGAGGCCCAGGCCCGCGGGATCGACGTGACCAGCGAGGAGGGACTGGCCCAGCTCGAGGTGCTGGAGGCCGAGTTCCAGGAGAGCTGCACGCGCGAGGGCGACGAGGTCCGTGCCCTCGGCGGCCTCTACGTGCTGGGCAGCGAGCGCCACGAGAGCCGCCGGATCGACAATCAGCTGCGCGGTCGCTCGGGCCGTCAGGGTGATCCGGGGGAGAGCCGGTTCTTCCTCTCGCTGGAAGACGACCTGATGCGCCTGTTCGCCACCGGCGCCATGAACTGGGTCATGGGCCGCGCCCTGCCCGACGAAGTACCCATCGAGGCCAAGATGGTGACCAAGGCCATCGAACGGGCCCAGAACACCGTCGAGGGCCGCAACGCCGAGTCCCGCAAGGACGTCCTCAAGTACGACGACGTCATGAACGAGCAGCGCAAGGTCATCTACCGCCGTCGCTTCCAGATCATCGAGGGTGAGGATCTCCACGACGAGACCATCGAGCTGCTCGAGAGTGCGGTCACCTCGCTGGTCATGTCGTCGTGCCCTTCGGACTATCCCGAGGAGTGGGACATCCCCCAGCTGGTCACCGAGATCACCCAGTACTACCCGACGAAGTTCGTGGCCGACGATCTTGCCGATGCCAGCACTGTCGGCCAGATCACCGAGAGCATCCTGACCGAGGCGCTCGACCTCTATGCGGACCGGGACGAGACCATCCCGGGTGGCGCAGAGACGGCGCGGCAGCTCGAGCGGGACATCATGCTCCAGATCATCGACCAGCGGTGGCAGGACCACCTGGCCGAGATGGACTACCTGCGCGAGGGAATCAACCTGCGCGCCATGGGGAACCAGGATCCACTGGTGGCCTACCAGCGCGAGGGCTTCGCCATGTTCGGGAAGCTCATGGAAGGCATCAACGACGACTACCTCCGCTACGTGTTCCACGTGCAGGTGCTCACCGAGCCCGCCGCCGAGCCGGACCTCGAGCGAGCCAGCTACCTGGCGGCCGACGACCCGGTGCAGGGGGACACGGCCATCTCGGCGGCATTCGCCGCGGCCACGCCCGCGGAACTCGAGCAGGCCAACGCCGTCATGGCCGGTGGGAACGGCGTCGCCGGCGGCGTGACCAACCGCGTCGCCGACGACGGCGAGACGCAGGCCCCGATCGTCAAGTCCGACCGGGAGAAGCTCGGTCGCAACGACCCGTGCTGGTGCGGCAGCGGCAAGAAATTCAAGTTCTGCCACGGCGCCAACTGAGATGGCACCGGCGGACGGCCCCCGTCGGGGGTCCGGTGAGCCCGAGCGCGTGGACATCCAGGCCTCGCTGGCCTCCCTGGCCGAGCGGCTGAAGGAGGCCGAGCGATTCTTGGCCATCGACCGGCTGCAGGACCGGCGCGCCGAATTGGAAAAGGCGGCATCGGCGCCCGATCTGTGGGATGACGCCGACCATGCCCGAGAGGTCACCACCGAGCTCGGGAGGGTCAACGAGGATCTGGACCAGTTGGCCAGCCTGGCCCGGGACCTCTCCGACGCCGAGACCCTCAACGAGTTGATCGAAGAGGAGGGGGACGACTCGCTGCGCCCCGAGGTCGAAGAGGGGCTCGAGGCCCTCGACCGTCGCCTCCGTGTGATGGAGCTGCGGTCGCTGTTCGCCGGGCGCTATGACGACGGCGACGCCGTGGCCGAGATCCATGCCGGCGCCGGCGGCACCGACGCGCAGGACTGGGCCGAGATGATGCTGCGGATGTACACCCGTTGGGCCGAGCGGCGCGGCTTCGACCTCGAGGTGGAAGAGGCAACGCCCGGCCAGGAGGCCGGTCTGCTCTCGGCCACCTTCATCGTCAAGGGTCGCTACGCCTTCGGACTGTTGGCCGCCGAGCGTGGCGTCCACCGCCTGGTTCGCATCTCACCCTTCGACGCCCAGCACCGTCGCCAGACCAGTTTCGCCTCACTGGATGTGGTCCCGTTCCTCGAGGACGTGTCGGACGAGGTGGACATCGACGAGAAGGATCTTCGCATCGACACCTATCGCTCGTCGGGGGCCGGTGGGCAGCACGTGAACAAGACCGACTCGGCGGTCCGTCTCACCCACCTCCCCACCGGGATCGTGGTGTCGTGCCAGAACCAGCGGAGCCAGCACCAGAACAAGGCCAAGGCCATGCAGGTCCTCGGGGCCAAACTGGCCGAGCGTCAGCGCGCCGAGCACCAGGCCACCTTGGACCAGCTGTCGGGGGACCGTGCCGACAACGCCTGGGGCAACCAGATCCGGTCCTACGTCATGGCGCCGTATCAATTGGTGAAGGACCTGCGGACCAATGAGGAGACCGGCAACGTCGAGGCGGTGCTCGACGGCGACCTCGACGACTTCATCGAGGCGGAGCTACGCCGACGGGCCGAGGAGCGCCGCGACGGCGAGTGAACATCGTTGCCAGGCGCGGTGTCCGTCACCCGATGGGACCCACTTCGACGCGGTTGGGTGTGGCGGTGTGCCCAGCGCGTGTCGTGGGAGGTCAGAGGGGCTGAACCAAATAGGCGAACCAGGGCGATAGCATTGTCGGAGATGACCTCTATGCCACGCACGCGCATCCGCGACGCCGCCGCCTCGCGCCCATGATCAAATTCGAGAACGTCACGAAGACCTACAAGGGCTCGACCGTCGCCCTACGGGACTGCTCGGTCGAGATCGACAAGGGTGAGTTCGTGTTCCTCGTCGGACCCTCGGGCTCAGGGAAGACCACGTTCATCCGCCTGCTCCTCCGTGAGGAGACCCCCGACTCGGGTCGCATCTGGGAGGCCGGCAAGGAGATCGGCCACCTGTCCAAGTGGCGAATCCCCTACCTGCGCCGCAACATCGGCTGTGTGTTCCAGGACTTCCGGCTCCTGCCCAACAAGACGGTCTTCGAGAATGTGGCCTTCGCCCTCGAGGTGATCGGCCGGCCCAAGCACGTCATTGCGGCCCAGGTCCCCCAGGTCCTCGACCTCGTGGGACTGACCAAGAAGCGGGACAACCTTCCCCACGAGCTCTCCGGTGGTGAGCAGCAGCGTGTGGCGGTGGCACGCGCCTTCGTCAACCGCCCCTTGATCCTGTTGGCCGACGAGCCGACGGGCAACCTCGACCCCACGACCAGCCTCGGGATCATGCGGCTGCTCGACCGAATCAACCGGACGGGTACCACGGTGATCATCGCCACCCACGACGCCGGCATGGTCGACCAGATGCGCCGGCGCGTCATCGAGTTGGATCGCGGCCTGCTCGTGCGCGACCAGGCCCATGGCGTCTACGGCATCGACAGCGCCACCGCAGCGGCTGGTGCCGGCTCGCCCACCGGAGCCATGGTGGACCAAGCGCCACCGGGTCTGGCACCCGAGCAGATCCCCGGCGGCGTCGCCACCCGCACCTGATGCCGCTCTCCGCGTCGTACGTCTCCCGGGAGGCCGCCACCAACCTGTGGCGCAACCGCCTGATGACCGTGGCCGCCATCTTGACCGTGGCCGTCTCACTGGCGCTGGTGGGGTCGTCGCTTCTGCTCAAGCAAGGAGCGTCCAAGGCCACCATCCAATGGCAGAACGGGGTCAACGCCGTGGTGTGGGTGAAGCCCACCGCGCCCCAGGCGCAGTCGGATGCCATCCGCACCGAACTGGCCCAGTCGCCCTACATCAAGTCCTGTATCCACCGGTCCCAGGCCTACGACTTCAATGAGGCCAAGACCATCGAGCCGTCCGACGAGTTCGACGCCACGGTCCAGTCCGACTACCCGTCCTCCTTCCGGTGCATCCTGAACGACCCGTCCCAGGCCTCCGCGGTTTACCAGCAGTTCATCGGCAAACCCGGCGTGTTCGACGTGAAGTACCCCGGGCAGCAGATCAAGACCATGCAGAGCGTGATCCGCATCCTCCAGTGGGTGTTCCTCTCGGTGGCGGTCGTGCTGTTGTTGTCGGCGTCGGTGCTCATCCTCAACACCATCCGGATGGCCATCTTCGCCCGCCGCCGTGAGGTGTCGGTCATGAAGCTGGTCGGCGCCACCAACTGGTTCATCCGCCTACCGTTCATGGCCGAGGGACTCATCCAGGGATTGCTCGGTGCAGCCGTGGCCGTACTGGTGGTCCTGGCGCTCTACTGGGGCATCGGTCTCGACACCGTGAAGACTGCCGCCAACCAGGGGAACATCATCGCCCAGATGTCACTCGACGGCTGGGAGGTGGCGAGCACGTGCATCCTGGTCGCCGTGGTCGGGGTGGTGGTCGGTGTGGTGGGTTCGGCCTTCGCCGTGCGCCGCTTCCTCGACGTCTGACCGTTCCGACGCCGGTCCTACCGCGAGCAGGTGTCTGACGGCGGCTTGCCGCCCAGGCGGTCTTCGAGCCACTGCTGAATGGCCGGCTCCGCTTCGACCATGGCCCCGTCGTGGCCGGCGCCGGCAACGGTGAGGTACTGGACGGTGTCGTCCTCACTGCGGCACAGCGCATCGCTCACGAACGTGGACACCGTGGAGTAGGGCGTGAGTGTGTCCATCGTTCCCTCCACCACCAGCAGTGGCGTCGCGGTGGGGAACCGGCCGGGCTCGTTCTGGACGACATCGGACTGCAGCGAAGCGTTCTGTGCCCACCCCTGGGCGAAGAGTTGGGCTGCGGCCGTGCTGTCGTACTCCGCAGCGAGCGGCCCGCTGCACTCCGTGGTGATGGTCGAGGCGTGCCGCAGCGCGGCGGGGGTGAGCTCGGAGGACAGCGACAGATTGCCGTAGGTGTCGGACCACGCGTCGAGCGCCATCACGGCGTAGACGGCCGTCTGGTCCCCACCCGCATCCGCTCCGGCCGGGACGAACTCATCGAGAGAGGTGACCGGGGACACCGACGCCGCCCCGGCCAGTGAGAGCTCTGGGGCGTAGGACGCCGCGATCTGGGAGGCGAACAGCGCGGCCTGTCCACCCTGGGAGTAACCAAGGACGGCGACCTTGTTCGACGCCGAGGGTCCGACCAGGCTCCGGGCGGCCCGGGCGGCGTCGAGGACACCCTGGGCCTCGCTCTGCCCGACCAGGTAGGGATGGATACCTGCCGTTCCCAATCCCTCGTAGTCGGTGGCCGCCACGATGTCGTGGTTGTCGAGCAGCGAGGACAGCAGTGGGATCGAGAGGTACCCGCCCACCGACGGGGCACACTCGTCGGCCAGTCCCGTGGTCCCGTGGGCCCAACTGACGATGGGGAACCCGGAGGCCGGTGCCGGCCCGCCGGGCACGACGACCATGCCCGACACGGCGATGTCGGCACCGGTCAGCGACAGCGAGTGGTAGAGGATGCGGTAGGCCACGGCCCCGTTGGGCAGCAGCCCGCCCGAGGGAATCACCATCGACCGGATGACCGCTCCGGGCGGTCCAGGGGGAAGCGGATCGGGAGTCTGGTAGAAGGTGGCCAGGCTGCCGTCGACACCCACCGGCGAATCCACCGAGTCGCTCGTCGAGCTGACCGCCCGAACCGGACCGGTGGTCGTGGTGGTGGTCGCCGCTCCGGTGATGGTGGCGCAACCCGACAGTGCGACCAGCGCGACCAGCGCGACGAGACGGACCGACCATGGCCTCGCTGGCATGGTAGCCACCCCGTTTCCCTTCACCCTGCCCCTGGGGCGACGAGACACCATCCCTGGTCACAGTAGCCAGCACGTCGTGCAGTCGTCACTAGGCTCTTCGAGGAATGGAAGCGCTGACGACGGTGGCGGACTGGCCGGTGGAGCACGCTGCGGCCGGTGTAGTGGACCTTCGCCCGCAGAGTAGTGATCCGACATCGCTCGGTGGTGATGTGGATCAGCCGCAAAGTGGTGGCACGGCCACGTTCGGTGCTGTCGACCGATCGTTCGCCTGGGCGTCGGTGACCAAGCCGGCCACCGCGCTGGCCGTGCTGGTCGCAGTCGAAGAGGGGACCCTCGACCTCGACGAACCGGCCGGGCCCGACGGGTCGACGGTGCGACACCTGTTGGCCCATGCGTCGGGACTGGGCCCGGGTCCTGGGCCGCCACTGGCCGCGCCCGGCCAGGTGCGGATCTATTCCAACGCCGGCTACGACGTGCTCGGTGCGCTGTTGGCCGAGCGCTCGCAGATGCCCTTTGCCGAGTACCTGGGCCACGGCGTCCTCGAACCGTTGGGCATGACCGGCACCGTCCTCGACACCGGCATCGCCTCCGGTGGGCCCGCCGCCGGGCTGTCCGGGCCCCTCGTCGATCTGCTCGCCCTGGCCACCGAGTGGTCCGTGCCCACCCTGATCGGGGCCGAGACCCACCGGTACGCCACTTCGGTCCAGTTCTCGGATCTGGCCGGTGTGCTGCCAGGCTACCGACGCTTCGATCCCTGTCCGTGGGGGCTCGGCGTGGAGATCCGCGGCCACAAGTCCCCCCACTGGACCGGTTCGGCCAACTCACCGGCCACCTTCGGCCATTTCGGCCAGAGCGGCTCGTTCGTCTGGGTGGACCCGGTGGCCGGCGTGCTCAGTGCCGGCCTGGCCGACCGGGACTTCGGGCAGTGGTCACAACGCGCCTGGCCCGTCCTGGCCGACGCCGTCCTGGCCGAGGTGGCGGCCCACCGTGGCGACGGGGGCCGCTAGGACCGCGGGCCGCACTACTGACGGAGCTGTGCGTACTCGATGACCCGGGTGACGGTGGCCTCGTCGGCCTTGGCCAGCGCGCCCGAGTCGAACGGCGGCTGCGGGTCGTACTCGATCATCAGCTGGCTGGCCATCGCCGCGGTCGGGTCGACCAGCAGCTCGACCAACCGGAGGGCCATGTCGATTCCGCTCGAGACGCCGGCCGAGGTGATGATGCGCCGGTCGAGGTGCTCGACCACCCGCTCCGCCGTGGGCCGGGCGCCGTGGGCGGCCAGCTCGTCGTAGCAAGCCCAGTGGGTCGTGGCCGTGAGTCCCGTCAGGAGCCCGGCCGCGCCCAGGACCAACGAGCCGGTGCACACCGAGGTGGTCAGGCGCGTCGTGGTGTGGGCGCCGGACAGCCATGCCAGCACGGCATCGTCCTGCTCGAGGGCGCGGCTCCCGACCCCGCCGGGGAACACGATGAGGTCCGGGCGGGGGATTTCGTCAAAGGTGGCGTCGACCATGAGGCCGAGCCGGCCGTTCTCCGTGCGGACCTCGCCCCGGCGGTGGCCCACGAAGGTGACGTCCAACGTCGGGATCCGTTGCAGTACCTCGTAGGGCCCGACGGCGTCGAGTGCAGTGCACTTCGGGAACAGCGGGATGGCGACCTGTTGGTGGGGGGTCATGCGGTTCTCCTTCGGTCGGTGGGTTCACGGAAGCGCCGTCGATAGGCGTCGGGGGTGACGCCGAGCCGACGGTGGAAGACCCGGCGCAGGGTCTCGGCCGAGCCGAGGCCCACGTGTTCGGCGACCACCTCAAGGGTGTCGTCGGTGGTCTCCAGCCGATGACGGGCGGCTTCTACCCGGACCCGCTCGACGAACCGGCCGGGGGTCTCGCCCACCTCGCCGGTGAAGACCCGGGCGAAGTGACGCACGCTCATGGCCGCCGCCGAGGCCATGGTGGCCAGGCTGTGGTCGTCCCCGGGCGACGACTCCACGAGGTTCTGCACGGTCCGCACCGATGGCCGCTCGGCCCGGTCCACCCACACCGGTGAGGCGAACTGGGTCTGGCCCCCGGGGCGGTGGAGGAACATGACCAGCCAGCGGGCCACGGTGCGGGCCACCTCGGTCCCGAGGTCGTCTTCGACCATGGCCAGGGCCAGGTCGATGCCGGCGGTCACACCGGCACTCGTCCAGACCGGACCGTCCCGGCGGTAGATGGCGTCGGCGTCCACGGTGACCGAGGGGAACTCCGCCGCCAGCTGGTCGGCTCGGGCCCAGTGGGTGGTCACGCAGCGGCCCTCCAAGAGGCCGGCCTCGGCGCCGAGGAACGCCCCGGAGCACACGGTGGACAGCCGTCGGCTCCGACTCGCCGCGGCCTGGACCCAGGACACCAGCGCCTGGTCCTTCCGGGCCTCGTCCACCCCGCGACCGCCCGGGAGCACCAGGGTGTCGATGGGAATGCTCGAATCGGGGAGCGGTGCCGTCGTGAACCCCAGGCCGCTCTCCGCCCGGAGCGCCCGGCCGCCGGCCGCGACCAGTTCGACGTCGTAGCCACCGGCCCGGCCGAGAGCCTGGGCCGCCGCGGTGGCACCGGCGAAGACCTCGAAGGGGCCGGACACGTCCAGCGACTGAAATCCGTCGAATCCGACGATGACCACATGGCGATGTTCCATGAGGGGTAGCGTGACGGCTCGGGGTCATGGCGTCAATGACCAAGAACCCACAATTCCGGCCATGCGATGCGCTCAGCGCCGTGAGGGGATCACGCCTAGGCTGCGCCGGATGAAGGGCGTCATCCTCGCCGGTGGGACCGGCTCACGTCTGCACCCGCTCACCCGGATCACCAACAAGCATCTCCTGCCGATCTATGACCGCCCCATGATCAACTGGGGCATCGAGGCGCTCGTCAACGCCGGGATCACCGAGATCATGCTGGTCACCGGGGGGACGCACGCGGGGGAGTTCCTGCGCCTGTTGGGAAATGGCCACGAGTTCGGCATCGACCGGCTGAGCTACGGCTATCAGGAGAAGCCCGGTGGAATCGCCGAGGCCCTGGGCCTCGCCGCCCGGTTCGTCGACGGGGAGCCGGTCCTCGTGATGCTGGCCGACAACATCGTCGAGCGCTCGATCAAGCCGATGGTCGACGCCTTCCGAGCCGATCCTCACGGCGCCCGCATCCTGCTCACACCGGTGGAAGAGGTCGAGCACCTTCGCCATCTCGGCGTGCCGGCCTTCGATGCCGACCAGCGGGTGACCGGCATCGTGGAGAAGCCCGAGCACCCCGATTCCCACTTCGGTGTCACCGGCATCTACTGCTACGACGCCGACGTGTTCGAGGTCATCCCCACCCTGGTGCCGTCCGGCCGCGGCGAGCTGGAGATCACCGACGTGAACAACCACTACATCTCGCAGGGGTCCATGGCCTATGACGTACTGGACGGGTTCTGGGGGGACGCCGGAGAGTCGATCGACGCCTACTACGCGGTCAACGACTTCGTTCGCACCCATGGGGCCAACAAGGGCTGACCCTTCGGCGGCGCCGGTCAGTCGATCGCAACGCCGGCCCAGGCCGCCGTCTCGGCCCGGTGCCGCCCGTAGTCGACCTTGCCGGAGGGTGAGCGCCCGATGGTGGTCACGAAGCGGACCTGGCGTGGCGCCTTGTACCCGGCTAGGCACCCCTTCACGTGGTCGATGACCGCCTGGGCACCGACGGTCTCCTCGGAGGCGTCGGCGCGGAGTTCCACCACGGCGACGATCTCCTCGCCGAAGCGTTCGTTGGGGATGCCCACGACCACCGAGTCGAGCACGCCGCCCAGGGTCTTGACCACCTCTTCGACCTCTTCGGGGTAGACCTTCTCGCCCCCGGTGTTGATACACACCGAGCCCCGCCCCAGCAAGTGGATCGACCCGTCCTCACCGACCTCGGCGTAGTCGCCCGGCACCGAGTACCGGGCGCCGTCGATGGTCCGGAAGGTGGCTGCTGACTTGGCCTCGTCCTTGTAGTACCCGAGGGGGATCCTCCCACCCAGTGCCAGGACGCCGGGACGACCCGAGCCCGGTGGCACGTCGTGGCCGTCGGGGTCGATGACCCGCACCTCGGGACCGAGTGTGAACTGTGCCGTCTTGGCCGATGCGGCTCCCGAGGAGACCGAGCTCCCCATCCCGATGGCCTCCGACGACGAGAAGGCGTCCACCAGCAGCATTCCGGGGTGGTGGCGGATGAGGCCCTGTTTGGTCTCCTCGCTCCACATCACACCCGACGAGATGATCCCGACCAGACTGGAGATGTCCCACCGGTCCGGCTCGGCATCGAGCGCGGCCAGTATCGGCTTGGCGAAAGCGTCGCCCACGATGATCAGTCCGTTGACGTTTTCGGCCTCGACGGTGTCGAGCAGCTCGGCCGGGTCGAACTGGCGAGATGGCAGCGTGACGACCCGTCCACCCCCGCTCAGGCACTCGAGCGACGTGAACCCCCCGGTACCGTGCATGAGTGGACAGGCCGGCAGCAGGGTCATCCCTGGGCCGTTGCGCCCCACGTCATCGCGGACGTCATCAGGGCCACCGTCCTCGGGGTAGCGGCGAAAGCCGGCGCCGTTGAGCCGGGCGAACAGGTCGTCCTGGCGCCACATCACGCCCTTGGGCATGCCGGTGGTGCCACCGGTGTAGAGCAGGTAGAGATCGTCGGGACCCCGTCCCCACGGGGCGCGCACCCGCTCGTGGAGCCCGGTCCCGAGTGTCCCGGTGGTGCCGACCGCCTCCTCGTAGGGCGTGGCCCACGGTGGGCAGGTCGCCGTTCCGTCGTCGATCCACAGCCAACTGCGGACGCCAGGCAACCGGTCGCGGATGCCTTCGATCCGCTCCACGAAGGTGCCGTGGAACACCACCGCCACGATGTCGGCGTTGTCCCACAGGTAGACCAGCTCGTCGTCGGCGTACCGGTAGTTGGTGTTGATGGGCACGAGGCCGATCTTGAAGCAGGCGAAGGTGGCTTCGAGGTACTCCGAGCAGTTGTAGAGGTACAGGGCCAGCTTGTCCTGGTGGTCGGCGTGTGCACCCAGCAGCCAGCGGGCCAGGTTGTCGGCGCGCCGGTCCAGCTCACCCCAGGACATGGTCCGGGTCCCGTGGGTCAGCGCCGGCGCATCAGGCTGCACGTCGGCGACGGCCTCCCAGACGTCGGCGAAATTCCACTTGCTCAACGTTCGCTCCCCATCCCGAGGATGCCTCCCCGACGGCTGCAGCCTACGCTCCGTGCCGTGGACTTCGCACTGCCGGCTGACGACGACCCCCGACGCCGATCGCTACGGGAGTGGCTCGGCACCCACCCCACCCCGAGCGGTCGTGAGCTGGCCGAAGCCGGCCTGGTGGCGCCCCACTGGCCGGCGCCGTGGGGTCTGGGTGCCGATCCCACCCACCAGCTGATCGTGGACGACGAGCTCCGGTCGGCCGGGGTGCGCCGGCCGACCAACACCATCGGGATCGGCTGGGCGGGTCCCACCATCCTCTACGCCGGGACACCGGCCCAGCAGGAGCGTTATCTCCTGGCGCTCCTGGCCGGCGAGGAGATCTGGTGCCAGCTGTTCAGCGAGCCCGGAGCAGGATCCGACCTGGCCTCGGTGGCCACGCGTGCCGAGCGGGACGGCGACGAGTGGGTGGTCAACGGGTCCAAGGTGTGGACGTCGTTCGCCCACGTCGCCCAGTTCGGGATCCTGTTGGCGCGGACCGAGCCCGACGCTCCCCAACACCGCGGCATCTCGTACTTCATCTGCCCCATGGACTCCCCCGGCGTGACGGTTCGGCCATTGGTGGACATGACCGGGGCCCACAGCTTCAACGAGGTCTTCCTCGACGAAGTCCGTCTCCCGGCCGACTGCTTGGTCGGGGAGCGAGGCGATGGTTGGTCCCTGGCCAAGGTCACGCTCGGCAACGAGCGGGTGTCCCTGTCGGGATCGGGTGCCTTGTGGGGGATGGGTCCCACCGCCGATGACCTGGTCGACCTGGTCCGCCGGTCGGGGGGAGTCGACGATCCCTTGCTCCGACAGCGGTTGGCCCGGGTGTGGGCCGAGGGGGAGATCCTCCGCCTTCTCCGCCTCCGCACTGTCTCGGCCGCCCTGGCCGGGATGGAGCCCGGCCCGGAGGCGTCGGTTCGCAAGGCACTGGCCGACGAGCACGGCCAGCATGTGATGGCACTGGCCCGTGACCTCGCCGGCGCGCGGGGCATGTTGCAGGGGGCAGGGCCGGTGGGGGACCAAGGGAACGACACCCCGCCGTCGTGGCCGGACGCCCTGTGGAGCTTCGGCTACCTCTTCGCCCCGGCCCTGACCATCGGCGGGGGTACCTCCGAGGTCCAGCGCAACATCATCGCCGAGCGGACTCTGGGCCTTCCACACGACCCTCCGGCCTGAGCCCCTCAGAGGTCCTCAGCCCGCCAGTGGACCGGCGTCCTCGTAGCCCTGGCGGACCCCTTGCCCGGCGTTCCGCGTGAGCTGTTCGGGCTCGTAGAGCATCCAGTAGGCGTTGAGGGCGTGCTTACGGGCCCGATTGACACAGACCTCGGCCAGGCGGGCCGGGTCCTCCTCCTCGTTCTCGTGGACGAAGACCTCGAGGATGTGGGTGGAGGTCATCAGCTGGGCCTGCATGAGTCCCTGGGAGGCCTCATGGGCACACACCTGGTCGATGGCGGCCTTGCCGGGCATGCCCAGGGCCACCACGATGAGGCACCCGTCGCGCTCGATCAGCCGCTTGCACTCGACGGCAAGGTCCTTGAACCCCGGCACCGTCCGTCGCACGACCTCGAAGGTCGAGCCGAATCCCGGGCACTGTTTGAGCTCATCGATCGCCTCGGCACCCATGTCGTACCGGGCGAACATGGTGTCGACCACACCGATGACGTCCATGCCACGATCCTACCGGCCGTCCCGCTCCGTCACGGCCGTGGGCGGTGCCGGTTCGACCGCCGGGTCCGGGTCGACAAGACTCAGGGCGATGAGCGATCCGTCTGATTCCTCCGCGTCCGGGGACCCGTGGGCGGTCAGGGATGCCGCCGTGGTCTGGCACGGGTTCACCCAGATGGCCGCCTACACGGGCAATTCGCCGTTGACCGTTGAGCGGGCCGAGGGCCGGGAGCTCATCGACGTCCACGGGACGAGGTATTTCGACGCCATCTCGTCCCTGTGGGTGACGACCCTCGGGCACCACATCCCCGAACTCGACCAGGCCATCATCGACCAGCTCGGCCGGGTCGCCCATGCCACGCTGCTTGGCAACGGCAGCCGGGCCGCCATCGAGTTCGCCGAGGCACTGGCCGCAGTGGTGCCGGTGGTCGACCCCCACATCCTGTTCGCCTCGGACGGTGCTGTGGCGGTCGAGCAGGCCCTCAAGCTGGCCTTCCAGTACTGGGTCAACCGGGGCGAGCCGGGCCACGACCGCTTCATCGCCCTCGGCGACGGCTACCACGGTGACACCATCGGGGCCCTGTCCCTCGGCGATGGCGGCTTCGGCACCGAACTGTTCGACCCGTTGCGGTTCCCGGTCGTCCGGAGCCCCGGCTACGCCGCTGCGGACTGGGCGTCCAAGCTGATCGGAGCTATCGAGGCTAACGCGCCCTCCCTGGCCGCCGTGGTCATCGAGCCGCTGGTCCAGGGGGCCTCGGGCATCCTGGTGTCGGACCCGGTGGACCTGGCCCGGGTCGGAGAGGCGTGCCGATCCTGTGGCGTGCTGTTGATCTGTGACGAGGTGGCGACCGGATTCGGACGAACAGGACGACTGTTCGCATCGGAGTGGGCCGGTCCTGACTTCACACCGGACATTCTGTGCCTGGGCAAGGGCATCACCGGCGGCTACCTGCCACTCTCGGCCACGGTGGCGTCCGGCGCGGTGTTCGACGCCTTCGCCGGCCCCGATCTCGGGGAGAGGACCTTCTATCACGGCCACTCCTACGGCGGGAATGCCCTGGCCTGCGCGGTGGCCTTGCGCCACCTCCAGCTCATCGACGAGTGGGACGTGCTGGCCAACGTCGAGGCCACCGCCGGCCACCTGGCGGACCGACTGGCCGAGTCGGTGGCTCCTCTGGCCGGCGTGGCGGCCATTCGTCAGCGCGGCCTGATGGTCGGTGTGGAGCTCGACCCCCCACCCGGGGCGGCGCGGTGGGGCCGGAGAGTCAGACGCGGGTGCCGTCGAGCGCGGCGTCCTCTTACGACCACTCGGGGACGTGGTGGTCGTGATGCCGCCACTCACCACGACGGTAGAGGACGTCGACCGGGTGGTTGCGGCTCTGGTCGCCTCTATCCGGGCCGTGGCCGCCGAGGACGGCCGTTGACCGGCGGACGGGGTGGGTCCTGGTCGTCCTGGGTCGACGAGGCGTGCGATGTCGTCGAGGCAGCCGGGCAGTGGCGCCAGCCCCGCAGCTTCGACGCCCGGGGGCCGGTCGGGCTGCTGGACGAGGGTGGGCACGCCCCGGAGAGGCCGGCCTCACCGGTGGTCTCGTTCGCGGCCAACGACTACCTCGGCCTGTCGGCCCATCCGGTGGTGGTGGGGGCCGCCCACGGAGCCCTCGATCGGTGGGGCGCCGGTTCGGGCGCGTCGCGACTGGTCACCGGCTCGCGCCCGGTCCACCATGAACTGGAAGAGGCGCTCGCCGACTGGAAGCAGTGCGAGCGGGCCGTGCTCCTCCCCACCGGGTTCGCCGCCAACCTGTCGGTCCTGTCGGTCTTCGGCGCGGAGGGGGCCCAGGTGGTCTCTGACGAGTGGAACCATGCCTCGATCATCGACGGCTGCCGGCTGGCCCGGGCCGGCGTGTCGGTCTACCGGCACGGTGATCTCGACCACCTCGACCGGCTGCTGGCGGCCACGTTGGGCCGGGCCCTGGTCGTCTCGGACACCGTGTTCTCCATGGATGGGGACGAGGCCGACCTCGACGGCCTGGTGGCGGTGGCCGCCCGCCACGGTGCCCTGCTGGTCCTGGACGAGGCCCACGCCGTGCTGGGCCCCGACCTGCCCGAGGCCTCCGCCGGTGGCGTGGACATCCTCCGGGTGGGCACCCTGTCCAAGACACTGGGGTCCCTCGGCGGGTTCGTGGCCGGCCCGGCCCGGTTCGTGGAGCTCCTGGTCAACCGGGCCCGGCCCTACATCTTCACGACGGCCCCGACCCCGGCCGACAGCGCCGCGGCCCTGGCCGCGGTGGGCATCGTCCGTTCCGACGAGGGGGCACATCTCCGGTCCCGGCTGGCCGGCCATGTGGCCCGGGTGGCCCAGGTGGTGGGGCGGGAGGGCCACAGGTCCCCCATCGTGCCGGTGATCATCGGCGACGAGGCCGACGCCGTGGTGGCCTCGATGTCGCTGCTGGCCGACGGCCTGTGGGTCCCGGCCATCCGACCACCCACCGTCCCTGCGGGGACCTCTCGGCTGCGGGTCACCCTGTCGGCCGTCCACACCGACGAGGAGGTGGGCCGGTTGACGGACAGGCTCGAGTCGTTGGTGCGGGTGACCACCGAGCGGGGGTCCCGTGCGTCCTGATCGTCTCGTCCTGGTCTGCGGGACCGGCACGGAGGTCGGCAAGACCTGGGTCGGGGCCCGGCTGCTGAAGGAGCTGCGGGCTCGTGGCCTTCGCGTGGCGGCGCGCAAGCCGGCCCAGTCCTTCGACGTCGATCTGGAGGGGACCCGCCTCGGGGGTGCCACCGACGCCGAGGTGCTGGGCGCGGCCTCCGGCGAGGATCCGGGAACGGTCTGCCGCCGGCACCGCTCCTACACCCGGGCCATGGCGCCGCCCATGGCTGCGGAGGCACTGGGCCTCCCCGGCTTCTCGGTGGCCGACCTGGTGCTGGAGATGGACTGGCCCGACGAGCGTGTGTCCGTGGGGATCGTCGAAATGGCCGGTGGCGTCCGCTCCCCTCAGGCCTCGGACGGGGACACCACCCACGTGGTCGCCGCCCTGCAGCCCGATCTGGTCCTGCTGGTCGCCGACGCCGGCCTCGGCACCATCAATGCGGTCCGACTCTCGATGGGGGCCCTGGCGGCCACCGGTGGGGCCGCCGGCGCCCGCACCGTGGTCGTGCTCGACCGGTTCGACGGCCATCACGACCTCCACTGCCGCAACCGGGAGTGGCTGGTCGAGCGGGACGGCTACGAGGTGGTCACGCTGCCCGGCGAAGAGGAGCGGTTGGCCGGGCTGGTCTGGCCGGCCTAGTCCAGCGGCACGGGCCGGGAATCACACGCCGAACCCGGCGGAGTCCACCACGGCTCGGCTGAAGGGACGGGCCAAGGCCCGCAGCTCGGTGCACTCGTCCTCGCCCAGAGCTTCGTAGGGGAAGACCGCCAGCCGGTCGGTGATGTCCTCGATCTGTTGGCGGAGGACCGCGCCGGCGTCGGTGAGGGCCAGGGAGCCCTGGTGTTCCGCGCCGGGCTCGACCCGCCGGACCAGGCCCCGATGGACCAGCCGGTCGACACCGGCCTCCCAATCGGAGTCCGGCCACCCCCGGGTGGCTCGCAGGAACGTCTCGGGCAACTCGCCGGTGGCGAGGTGCAGCGCCAGCGCTTCGACCGGATCGAGGTCCTCGGCCACCAGGACGGCGATGTGGCCGTCGCCCCGGAACTCACGCAGGAGGGTCTGGGCGTGCCACAGGACCAGGTGGTCTGGCTCGGGCCAGTCCAGACCGGCGTGGGCGGCGAACAGCGGCCGTCCCTCGTAGCGGAGGGCGGCTCGCCGCGCCGCCCTCTGGGCCAGCGCCGCGGCCCTGGTCATCTCGGCCGAACCGATGGCGTCACCCAGCATCCTGGTGAGGGCGGCGTCTGCAGCGTCGAGTCGGGCCTGGAGGACGGCTGCGGGCCGAGCCGCGGCCCAGGCGCTGGGGATGGCTGACCGGACGAGGTCCGGGTTGAAGTTGAAGAAGGTGGCGATCACGGTGTCGGGTCCCACCTCGCCCATGGGCGCCGAGCGTGACGCGAAATAGCCGGCCTCCTGCTTGATCCCGAGCCGGGAGTAAGAGGCCGAGGCCTCGGGGGCGAAATAGATCATGCCGTGCAGTGGCTCGACCGATCGCCACGTCTTGCGGGCGGTGAGCGGGGAGACGGGGGAGTCGGGCGGTCGCGGGGCCATGGCCAACGGTAACCCGAACGCCCCCGGCCGGGGATGGTTGGGGGAGGGACGCCGTATAGTGCCGGGTAGAGATGCGACGGCAGCGACCGGTGTGCGCTCGAGCTCGAAGTCGGAAACGGAGTCGGCGATGTTGAACGGTGTCTCGGGCATGATCGGCGAGACGGCAGTGGTCAAGAAGGTGGTCTCCGACAGCCACCAGCCCGGTTCGGTGTTCAGCCGGGGCGAGGAGTGGTACGCCGTCCCGCTGTTCCCCGGGACCACGATCGATCCCGGTACGACGGTGGTGGTGGCCGACGTGGAGCGAGGCCTCCTGGTGGTGTACCCGGCGGACTGACCGGTCCCATCCCCGCCTGTCCTGGTCGCAGGCCTGAGCCGACGTAACGTTCGGGTCCCCGAGTGCCTACAGTGGAGTCCAGGAGGTGGTCACCATGATCATCGGATCCGTTGGAACATCGATCGTGCTGGCCGTGGTGGCGGTGGCCATATTCGCTCTCATCGTGGTGTTCCTGAAGTCGTGCCTCAAGGTGGTCCAACAGGGGTGCGTGGGCGTGGTCAAGCGCTTCGGCGAGTTCAAGACCATCTACCAACCCGGGCTCCACGTGCTGCTGCCCCTGGCCGACCGCATGGACAAGGTCGACGTACGGGAGTTCCCCCGCACCGGCGACCAGCAGGCGGTCATCACCAAGGACAACGTCTCGCTGTGGGTCAGCGCCACCATCTTCTGCCAGGTGACCGATGTGAAGTTGGCGCTGTTCGAGGTCAACGACTTCGGCCTGGCCATCGACCAGATGGCGCGCACCGCCTTGCGTGCGGTCTTCGGCGAGCTGACCCTCGACGAGTCGCTGTCCGAACGCGAGACCATCAACTCCAAGATGCAGGACCACATGGCCGAGGCCACCCTCAAGTGGGGGGTGCGCCTCAACCGCATCGAGATCCTGGACATCACCCCGCCGGCCAACGTGCTCCAGGCCATGTCGGAGCAGAAGGAGGCCGAGCAGCACAAGCGGGCCGCCATCTTGAAGTCCGAGGGTGAGCAGCAGTCGGCCATCAACAGCGCCCAGGGCCGCAAGCAGGCCAACGTGCTGGAGGCCGAAGGCCAAAAGCAGGCCTCCATCCTGGCCGCCGAGGCCCAAAAGCAGGTGCTCGAACTGCGGGCCGACGGGGAGAAGCGGGCCGCCCAGCTGCGGGGCGAAGGCGAGTCGGCGGCGCTCAACGCCATCGACAGCTCGGTCATCCACCCCAACACGCTGGCCATCATGCAGCTGCGTGCCCTCCAGGCCCTCGCCACCTCGCCCAACTCGAAGATCGTCGTCCCCTACGAGGCGGCCGGTCTGGTCGGCGCGGCCCAGGTGCTGGTCGATGCCATGAAGGACGCCGGCACCGCAGAGTCCGACGTGTCAGGCAACGGCAACGGCCGCACCCCCCAGACCGCCTAGCCCGCCGCAGTGGGGCCAGGCCGATCGGATCCCGGCTACTTCATCTCCACCTGGTCGAGGTAGTCGTCCCTCCAGTGGGTGAACACCTCGCTCGGCAGTTTGAGGGCGTGCGTGGGCTCCAGTGCCTCCACGAAGGCGCGGTCGTGGCTGACCACCACGATGGTCCCCGGCCACTGGCTCAACATGGTCCCGACCGCCTCGATGGAGGACGGGTCGAGATTGTTGGTCGGCTCGTCGAGGAGCAGCACGTTGGCCCGACCGGCGGCCAGCATGGCCAGACCGAGCTTGGCCCGCTCGCCACCCGACAGGGTCTTGGGCATCTGGTGGGCCGCCTTGCCGGCGATCCCGAACATGCCGAGCAGTGCCCGTCGCTCCGTCTCTTCGACCAGCACCGTGTCGTCGATGTTCTCGAGCACGGTGACGTCCAAGTCCACCTGCTCGTGCTCCTGGGCGAAGTAGCCGAGGGTCACGTTGGCCCCGAGCTCGACCGAGCCGGCCGTCGGCTCCTGGACCCCGGCCAGGCACCGGAGGAGGCTGGACTTGCCCGCCCCGTTGCGCCCGATGATCACCATCCGGTCACCCCGCCGGCAGTGGAAGTCCACCTTGTCCAGCACCGTGGTGTCGCCGTAGCGTGACCCGAGGTCGGTGGCCCGCAGGGGCACCTCCCCGGAACGCTGCGGCGTGGGCAGGCGGAACGAGCTCTTCGCTCCCGCTTGTGCACCTCGGTCTTGGACGACTCGAGTCGCTCCACCCGCTTGTCGAGTGACTTGGCGATCCGCGCCCGGCGGTTGGTGCTGCCCCGCATGGAGTCGGCCAGGGTGGACAGCCGCTTGATCTCGCGGCCCTCGAGCAGCGCCGAGCGTTCGCGCTGGCTCTGGTCCGCCTCCAACTGCACCATGTACGACGAGTAGGTCCCCTTGAACTCGTGGAGGCGTCCGTCCGAGAGGTGGAGGACCTTGTTGATGGACCGGTCGAGCAGTTTGAGGTCGTGGGACACCACCAAGATGGCCCCGGGGAACCGCTCTAGTTCCTCCATCAGCCAGCGCTTGGCCGGGAGATCGAGATGGTTGGTGGGCTCGTCCAGGATCATGGTGTCCGGGCCCTGGAAGAGCATGCGGATCAGGTCGACCCGGCGGCGCTGTCCGCCCGAGAGGCTCTCGATGTCCTCTAACAGCAGCTCCTGGCGGAGACCGAGCCCGTCGGCCAAACGGGCCATGGTGGACTCGGCCTCGTAGCCGCCGTTCTCCCGGAACTGCTCCTCGAGATCGGAGAACAGCTCGATGTTCTCGGTGTTGGGGTCCTTGGCCATCTGGGTTCGGGCCTTGTTGAGGGCGTCGTCGAGGACGTCGAGCCCCCGTCCCGACAGGACGTGGGAGAACCCGTTGGGCTCCAGCCCGAGCCCGTGGGGGACCGGAACCTGGGGGAGGTAGCCGTAGGTGCCGCGGATGGCGGCGTTGCCCGTGGAGCGGACGTTGCGCCCGGGCTCGTTGATGATCACCGAGATGAACGTGGACTTGCCCGTGCCGTTGCGGCCGACCAGACCGACCTTCTCGCCGGCGCCCACGACGAAAGACGCGTCAGACAGCAGCGTGCGGTCGCCGATTTCGATGGTGAGGGAGGAACCGACGATCATCAGGGGGGAGGGCTGACCTGCTCACGACCGGAGCCGACCTCCGTGTCGACGACGGCGGGGCCGGCGTGATCAACCAGCCCCATTCTCCCACAGACCGGCGGGCTCCCCTGTCGCGGGGTCAGCCGCGGCGGACGGCCGCGGCTGCCATCTTCCGGGCCCGCACCACCCGGTGGCGGACCATGGCCCGGAAGGCGATCTGATGCACGGGGAACAAGAGCCACCAGTAGGCCAGGCCCACCAGCCCCCTGGTCCGTAGCGAGCCGACCTGCTCGATCCTGGTCGGTCCGACCGAGGAGACCCGGAATCCGAGCCAGGCCTCCCCGCAGAACCAGCGGCGCGAGCTCAGCACCAGCACCTGGGGCCCGCGGACCTCGACCGTCCACCAATCGACCTCGGCGCCGGCCTCGACCCGAGCCGGCCGCCCGAGGCGCAGGTCCTCCCCGAAGCAGTGGCCGAGCGCGATGCGCAGCTGCCAGGCGTAGGGCCACCCGTACCAGGAGAGCTGGCCACCGCAGTCATCCAGGTCGGCCTCGACGCCTGCGACCTCACCGCTGCTGGTCACCCCGGTCGCACGCACGAGGGCCGAGGACCGGTCCGTATAGATGCCCTCGTCGAGGCCTCCGCTGCGTTCGAACAGCGACCCGGCGACCGCTGCGGCCTGTTCGTCGAGGGCGGCGGCGATGGCGGCCTCGGAAGGGAGCGGCACCACATCGAAGGCCTCGTCGGTCTGTGCTCCGGTGCGGACGGTGACCTCGTTGGTCAGGCTCTCGATCAGTGAGTGGCTGACCGTCTGGTCCACCGGGGTCACCAGATCCACCCAGTGGGCCGAGAGCGACGGGCTGAGCACGGGGACCTTGACGATCAACCGGGGACGTAGGCCGCGCACCCGTGCGTAGGCATCCATCATCTCCCGGTAGGTGGTCACGTCGGGGCACCCGATCTCGTAGACACCGGGCTCGACGCCCATGGACTGGCGCAGGTACTCCAAGAGGTCGCGCACGGCGATGGGCTGCACGCGGGTGTTCACCCAGCGGGGGCAGACCATCATGGGCAGTCGCTCGGTCAGGTAGCGGATCATCTCGAACGAGATGCTTCCCGCCCCGAGTACCACCGCGGCACGCAGCTCGACGACCGGGACGCCCGATCGGCCGAGCAGGCGGCCCACCTCCTGTCGACTGGCGAGGTGCTCGGACAGGTCGCCATGCCCCAGGCCGCCGAGGTAGACGATGCGGCCCACCTTGGCCGACGCGGCCGCGTCGGCGAACGATGTCGCCAGGTCGCGGTCCCGCTCGGCGAACCCCGGCCCACCGGCCATGGCGTGGACCAGGTAGTAGGCGGTCGAGCACCCCGACAGGGCGGCGGCCACCGCCTGGGTGTCGGACACGTCGACGGCGTGGATGTCCACATGGCGTTGTTCGGCGGCGGTCGCCGGGTCCCGGACCAGGGCGTTGACCGAGACGCCTGTGGCCACCAGATGGGGAATGAGCTGTTGTCCGACGAAGCCGTTGGCGCCCACCACCGCCACCCTCGTCCGCTGTTCCAGCGCAGCCGGCGATGGGGAACTGCCTGGTTGCCCGGTCACCCCCCGGACACCAGGATGTCGCCACCGGTCGGGGGTGTCGGGTCGTCGACGGACTCGAGCCAGCCATCGGGGAGCCGCACCGCTCGGGGGCCGTTGGTGTGGCCCCGGGCCATGCGCAATGCCTCGACCGGGAATGGCAGCGACGCCGGCAGGGAGCCCACGAGATCGTCCACTTCGGACAGCGAGCCGGCCTGGGCTAGGGACTTACGCACCGAGGACCCGACGGGGAAGCCGGTCAGGTACCAGCCGGCGTGCTTGCGGAACTGGCGTACCCCGATGTCCTCACCGAACAGCTCGCACAGCAGGCCAACGTGGGTACGCATCATGCCGCCGATCTGGCCCAGTGACGGTGGCTCGTGATGAGGGCGCCCGGCGAAGGCGTCAGCCAGGTCCCGGAACAGCCAGGGGCGGCCGAGGCAGCCTCTCCCCACGACCACGCCGTCGCACCCGGTGGCCGCCACCATGGCCAGGGCGTCGGCCGCTTCCCACAGGTCGCCGTTCCCGAGCACCGGGATGGTGGTCACCGCTTCCTTCAGCCGGCCGATGGCGGCCCAGTCGGCCACGCCGGAGTACAGCTGCTCGGCGGTGCGGGCGTGCAGGGTCACTGCGGCCACCCCCTCACGCTCGGCGATGCCACCGGCCTCGAGGTAGGTGAGGTGCCGCTCGTCGATGCCCATGCGAAGCTTGACGGTGACCGGCACCGGACCGGCTGACCGCACGGCGGCCTGCACGATGGCCCGGAACAGGTGCCGATGGACCGGGAGGGCCGCACCCGCCCCCTGGCGGGTCACCTTTCCGGCCGGACACCCGAAATTGAGATCGATGTGGTCGACGCCGATCTCACCCACCAGACGGTCCACCGCCGCACCCATCACCGCGGGATCGACGCCGCACAGCTGGACGCTGCGCACCGGCTCGTCCGCCGCGAAGGCCGCCATGGCCAGGGTCTTGGCGTTGCCCTCGACCAGGGCGCGGGCGGTCACCATCTCGCTGACGTAGAGCCCGGCGCCGAAGGTCCTGCACAGCCGGCGGAAGGCGATGTTGGTGACCCCGGCCATGGGGGCGAGCACGACCGGGGGGTCGACGGCGACAGCACCCAGCTTGAGGGCGGGGAGGGGGAGGCTGGGCGTGGTCACCGGCGTGCCCCGACCCACAGATCGGTGACGGGGATGCCGAGCTGGCCCAGCAGGGTTCGGAACAACGGCAAGGACAGGCCGATCACGTTGCCCGGATCGCCGTCGATCCCGTCGACAAAGGGTGCGGAGCGCCCGTCCAGGGTGAACGCACCGGCCACGGCCATGGCCTCGCCGGTGGCCAGATAGGCGTCAAGCTCGTCATCGGTGGTCGTCCCGAAGCGAACCGTCGTCCCGGCCGTGCCGGCCGCCTGCCGCCCCGACCGCTCGTCGATGACGCAGTGCCCGGTGAACAGAGTGCCCGACCGACCCCGCATCGACCGCAGCCACTCCCGCGCCTGGCCCACCGTGGCGGGCTTCCCGTGGGGCTCCCCGCCGAAGTCGAGCATCGAGTCACAGCCGATGACCACGGCATCACCCGTGGGGTCGGCCACCGCCTGGGCCTTGCGCTGGGCCAGCGTGGCAACGACGGCATCGGTGGCCATGGGCGCGATGTCGTTCTCGTCCACCCCGCTGACCACCACCTTGGGGTCGAAACCGGCATCGACCAGAAGCCGCAGGCGGCCAGGCGACCCCGAGGCGAGGACCAGCGTTCGTTCGGCCATGCCCCAGAGCGTAGGGGAGCATCGGCGGTCGACATCCACACCCCGTCGCCCAATTGCGCGATCCTGGTGGAATGACCGATACCGGCATCTCCGTCGCACCCACCCAGGTGGACCCGGAGCTCGATGGTGACCACGAGCGGATGTCCCACATCGTCCTGGAGGGCTTCAAGCCCGAGAAGGGCGACTTCATCTCCGCCGGACCCTCGGTGGTGGAGGGCATGGTCAACGGCACCGCCGTCAAGGCGCTGTGCGGGAAGATCTGGGTCCCGGGTCGGAACCCCAAGCGCTACCCCGTCTGCCCGACCTGCAAGGAGATCGCCGAGGCCCGGGGCTGGAAGGTCCCGTCGGGCTGACGGCCGTCCCGTGGTGCGGCTCAGGGGAGCTCGCCGATGCCGCGGATGACCAGATAGGTGGCGAATACCACCTCGATGGTGATGCCGATCTGACGGGAGTGCCGGTTGACGAAGCCGTGCGTGGCCGTCAGGGCCGGCGCCACCCGCTGGCCCAGGACCGTGACCAGGGTCACCGGGGCCAGGACCGGGAGCAGGGCGATGACGAAGAGGACGGCGAACGCGACGATCCGACCGCTCAGGGACACGTCCGAGCGGGTGATCTCGTGCAAGGCGGGCAGGAAGAGCACGAGGGTGGAGAAGTTGACCAGCATCCCGATGGCGCCGACGCCGACGAACCAGAACGTTGGTGCCGATTGGAGTCGGCCGGCCGTGCGCGAGGTCTGTTGCTCCGCCGGCGTGGGTCGCCTGAGGAGGGACCGGGCTGCGAGGGCCGCCAACAGGCCGGCCGCCACGAACATGATCACGGCGTCCCGCACCGAGTGGTGACCGTGCTTGGCCGGATGGAGGTGGTTGAGTACCGTCACGCCGAGGAGTGAGAACGCCGCCAACACCACGGCCGAGCCGGCGGCGAGGGCCCAAGCCCGGGCCACCGGCTTCGTCGTGCCGGTCAGGACCAGCAGTTGCAGGGCCAGCAACGTTGGGCTGATGGCGGCACCGATGGCCAGGGGAAGCACCGAGGCCACCAATCCCGCCATGGCGCCAACGTAGCGGTGCCGTTCCCTGACGACGTCGATGCTGGCCCACGACCCGGGCCCGGCCGGTGATCGAGACGGTGGTGCCCGAGGCGCGGCTAGGCGGCGACGATGCGGCCGTGGTTGCGGCAGGTGGCCCGGAATCCGGCCGGGGAGACCGCCACGGTGAGGCGTCGCCCACAGGTGGGGCAGAACCGGGGCGGGTCGAGCGCACGGCCACAGCCCGGGCACTGGTCCGCACTCGACCCACAGCCAGTGCAGTGTCCGGTATCGGTGTGGGGACCTGCGCTCATGGCCGGGTCACAAAATGCCGGTGAGGGCACCGACCGGCATGCGCAGATCGGCGAGCATCTGGAGGTCGTCCTCGGGTGATCGTCCCAGGGTGGTCAGGTAGTTGCCCACGATCAGGGCGTTGATGCCCGCGGTCATCCCCATGGACTGCAACTCCCGCAGCGTCACCTCTCGACCGCCCGCGTAGCGGAGGATCACCCCGGGGAGCCCGAGCCGGAAGAGCGCGATCCAGCGGATGGCCTCCCAGGCCGCCACCGGCTGCTCGTCCCCCAGGGGCGTCCCCGGGCGGGGGTTGAGGAAGTTGAGCGGCACCTCGGTCGGATCCAACGCCTGGAGTTGGACGAGCAGCTCGATCCGCTGCTGGTCGGTCTCGCCCATGCCGATCAGGGCTCCGCAGCACAGCTCCATCCCGTGGTCGCGCACCAGCCGGCAGGTGTCCTGGCGCTCTTCCCAGGTGTGGGTGGTCACCACGTTGGGGAAGAACGACCGGGCAGTCTCCAGGTTGTGGTTGTAGCGGTGCACCCCACCCTCGGCGAACCGGCGGGCCTGGTCGCTCGAGAGCAGCCCGGCGCTGACGGCCACGTTGAGGCCGGTGCGGTCGTGGATCATCGGGACCAGCTCGAGGATCCGTTGCATGGTGCGCTCGTCGGGCCCGCGGACCGCCAGCACGATGCAGAACTCGGAGGCGCCGGCCGCCCGCGTCTCCTCGGCGGCCTGGAGGACTTCGTCGGCGTCGAGGAAGGGCGTGGCCTTCACCGGCGTGTCGAATCGAGATGACTGGGAGCAGAAGTGGCAGTCCTCGGGGCAACCGCCGGTCTTGGCCGACAGGATTCCCTCCACCTCGACCTCGGGCCCGCACCAGGACAGGCGCACCTGATGGGCCAGTGCGGCCAGCGAGGTCACCCACTGGTCGGGGAGCTCGGCCAGGGCGGAGAGCTCCTCGGCCCGGAGTAGGCGGCGCTCGTCGAGCAGTGCGGATTCTGCCTCCCGGAGGAGGGCCCTGGCCGCAGCGGGGTCGATCTGGTCGGCCCGGGGCGTTGGGGGACGGGGGTGCCGGTTGGGCACCGACAGGGTGACGGTGGTACGGATGGGGGTGTCAGTGGTGTCGCCGGGCATGCCGTTACGGTAGTTGGCCTGTCGGACCGGCAGAAAACGACGACAGGGGGACCACCGTGGCATGGGATTTTTCCACCGAGCCGGAGTTCGAGTTGCAGCTCGCCTGGATGCGGCAGTTCATCCGGGACGAAGTGTTCCCCCTGGAGACCCTCGACCTCAGCCACGACGCGCTGATCGAGGCCATCAGGCCGCTCCAAGACGAGGTCAAGGGCCGCGGCCTGTGGGCCTCGCACCTCCCGCCCGATCTGGGGGGCGGCGGCTTCGGTCAGGTCAAGTTGGGCCTGATGCACGAGATCCTGGGCCAGACCCCCTACGGCCCGGTGGTGTTCGGCAACAACGCCCCTGACTCGGGCAATGCCGAGCTGTTGGCCATCGGCATCGAGTCGTCGGGGCGGGAGGAGCAACGGGAGAAGTGGCTACTCCCGCTCCTGGACGGAAGGATGCGAAGCGGCTTCTCCATGACCGAGCCCGGAGCGGGTGCCGATCCCACCATGATCTCCACCCGGGCCGTCCGGGACGGCGACGAGTGGGTCATCGACGGCCACAAGTGGTTCACCAGCAACGGTTCGGTGGCCGACTTCCTGATCGTGATGGCGGTGACCAATCCCGACGTCCACCCCTACCAGGGGTGCTCCATGATCGTGGTGCCGGCCGATGCTCCCGGCGTCGACATCGTGCGTGACGTGGCGACCATGGAGGACCCTGTCGAACACTTCGGCAAGTTCGGTGGCCACGCGGAGATCGTCTACCGCGAGGTGCGGGTGCCCTACGAGAACCTGGTGGGCCTGGAGGGCGAAGGTTTCGTCCTGGCCCAAAAGCGCCTCGGGCCCGGCCGGATCCACCACTGCATGCGTTGGCTGGGCCAGTCCAAGCGGGCCTTTGACATGCTCTGCGAGCGGGCCGTGTCCCGGACGACGCACCACTCGCTCCTGGCCGAGAAGCAGACCATTCAGAACTGGGTGGCCGACTCGCTGGCCGAGATGACTGCGGCCCGACTGATGACGCTCTACGCCGCCTGGAAGATGGACAACGAGGGGGCCTCGGCCGCCCGGGTGGAGATCGCCATGATCAAGTACTACGGCGCCGGGGTCCTCTACAACGTGATCGACCGCGCCATCCAGGTGCACGGGGCGCTGGGCTTCTCCACCGACCTGCCACTCGAGTCGATGTACCGGGCGGCCAGGGCGGCGCGCATCTACGACGGGCCCGACGAGGTCCACCGGGTGACGGTGGCGCGCCAGACGCTGAAGGGGTACAAGCCGGCCGAGGTCCCGAGCGAGCACGTGCCCACCCGGCGGGCCGAGGCCCAGCAGCGGTTCGCCCACCTGCTCGACGTCGAGACAGCGAACCGGTGACCCCTCGTCAACCAGGCTTGGCACCAGGCGGCCCCGGCACAGAGGGTGGCCAGGAGAATTTGTCACTTCTATCGGCGGAAAACGTGTGATGTAATAGATGGTGAGTCAGTTCCCGCCAACTGACTGTTATCGGCGTCAACCGGGTTCCGCCACCCGTGTCGCCCAGTGGAGGCGCCCGTTGGGCGCCTCCACCGCGTCCGGGCCGAGTCCGAGGCCACCGGCCCGTTGCCTACCCCAGTGCGGCCAGCGCCGCGGTCGCCCGGTCCCACTCGGCGGTGAAGCCTCCCTGCTCGGCCAGGTTCTGCCCAGTGGCCAGGAGCCCCCGGGCCGAGTTCTCGTCGCCGCGGTGGGCGCACAGGCGGCCACGCTCGATGGATGTCCGGGCCGCGAAATAGGGCGAGCGGGCCACCTCGGCGAAGCGGGCGGCCGCCTGGAAGTGGCGGGCCGCCTGGTCGTGGTGGCCGAGTAGCGCGGCCAGTCCGCCAAGGTAGTGGGCCAGCGGGCCCTCGCACGTCGTGCCGACGAAGCAGATCTGGTCCCCGAACGGCGCCAGGAGCTTGTAGAGGATGGCTGCCGACGCGGCGTGCTCCACGTGGATCGCCGCCTCGGCAAAGGTCACCATGCCGTAGGTCCACAACAGGTCCTTGGGGAGCTCCGAGAACCGACGGGCAGCGGACTGGTCGAGGAGTTGGCCGGCCTCGGCTGCCCGTCCGGCCTGTCCCAGGGCACGGCACAGCGCTCCCCGGTAGGCCGGGATCCCTGGGTTCTCCTCGGCACCCGCGGCGATGAGGTCGACCAGCTCGCCGAGTCGTCCCTGCTGCCACCGGGCGTGGGTCAGCTGGGTGGCGTAGTAGTTGAAGGCATCGGGCTCGCCGAAGCCCGTACCGATGCCGAGGGCCTCCTCGGCCAGCTGCTCGCCGGCGTCGGTCTCGCCGTGGAGGAATGACCACTGGGCCATGGAGAACGTGGTGAGCCATCGCATCACGGGTTGGCCCACCTCGTCGTTCAGCCCCGCCATCCGATCGAAGAGCTGCTCGGCCTCGACGACGTACCCGGCCTCCATCAGGGTCCGCATGCGGTGGCCGATGGCCCAGAACAGTGCCGAGGGATCACCGAGGCCCTCGGCCAGGTCGAGTGCCACTGCGGTGTCCTCGAGCCGCCCAGCGAGCTCGGTGGGGTAGCGGATCGCCTCGATCACCGCGTGGTGGACGTCGACGATGGTCCGTGCGTCACCAAGGGCCCGAGCGGCGTTCTTGGCCTGGTCGGCCATGGCGCGGCGTTCGGCCAGCGGGGTGCCGAAGGCCGTCTCCCGGCAGATGGCGGCTAGCAGGCGGACCCGGAGCGCCTCGTCACTGTCGTCCACCAGGGCCAGGGCATCCGACAGCAGGTCCACCCGGTCCTGGTCGATCACGCCGGCCGCGCTGTAGTAGCCACGCGTGTTGGCCAGCGCCGCCTCAGCCATCCGCCGGCCGTCACCGGCGGCCGGGCCATTGCCCCGGACTCCAACAAGACGTCGCGATAGGACGGCTGGCCCGCCAGCAACTGGGCGACGCCCTTTTCCAGCGTGAGGTCGCACAGCCGGAGCTGCTCAGCGGGATGCAGGTGGGTGAGCAGGTCGCAGGCCTGGTCGAACCAGTGGACCGCTTCGTCGGGCGCCATGGAGGTCAGCGCGTCGAGCCCGGCTCGCTCGGTCCAGCGCAGAGCCGACTCCTGGTCACCGGCGGCGAGGAAATGGTGGGCGACAACGGCCGACACCAGCGGCCGGACCGACCCGGCCTCGAGGGCGGCGGCCACCCGGGCGTGCAGGAGGCTGCGCCGTGCGGACTGCAGGCCCTGGTAGAGCGTCCGTCGAATCAGTGCGTGGGCGAAGACGAACGACCCGGGACCCACACTGCTGATCAGCGATGCCCGCTCGGCGCGATCGAGGTGCTCGAGCAGGGCCTCGGGCTCCAGGTCGGACACCCGGGCCAGCGTGGTGAGGTTGAACTCGGACCCGATGACCGCGGCCAGCGCCAGGACCCGTTCGGTCTTGGTCCCGAGCCGGTGCACCCGCTGGCCGATGACGTCTCGCAGGCTGCGGGGGATCTCGGAGCCCGGCCCCGCCGGATCGGGCGACCAGTCCGGGCCGGACCAGCGGGTGAGATCGCCGGTCTCGGCGATCGAGCGGAGCAGCTCACAGACGAAGAAGGGATTGCCGGCGGTCTCGTCGCACAGGGCTGCAGCGACACCGGCGACCGCCTCGACGTGAAGGATGTCTCCGGCGTAGGACACACAGAGGTCTTCGATCTCCTCGGAGTCCAGGCCGGCTAGATCGAGGTGGGTCACATGCAGCTCCCGCCACAGGGCGGCGAAGGTGTCGCTCAGTGGATGGTCGGGCGTGATCTCGGTCGATCGAAAGGTGGCAACCAGCAGCATGGGCGTCCGTTGGGTGCGGCTGACCAGGTGCGCCAGCAGCTGCAGGGTCGCCATGTCCGCCCAGTGCAGGTCTTCGATCAGGAGCAGCAACGGCTGTGCGTTGGCCAACCTGGCCACCAGTGCGGAGGCTGCACCGAAGGCCAGGTAGCGCTCGATGTCCGGGTCGCTGGCGTGGAGGGGGGCCGCCTCAGGGACCCGGATGCCGAGCGCTGGGACGAGCCGCGTCAGGGCTCCGCCGAATTGTGCGACGTGGTCCCGGAGCAACTCGATCGGTGCGTGGTGCACCGCATGGTCGAGGGCTTCGACGAAGGGCTGGTAGGGGACCGTGGTCACCTCGAGGCACCGTCCGTAGAGCACCGCCCCACCGGCGGCATCGACGTGGCGCGCCGTGGCCGCTGCCAGTGTCGACTTCCCGATACCGGGCTCTCCGCCGACGAGGGCGATCGCACGATGCCCGGTCGCCGCCTCGGCGAAGAGCCGGACCAGCGTGTCCTGGTCACCGGTCCGCCCGACGAACGGGGCTCCGGTGCCCCGCAGCGCATCGACCAGCGGCACCGGTGCGAGAGCCCGCCGACGCGACTGAGCCACTGGCCCCGGGCCGACGGTTGGACCGTCCTGTGCGGGCCCCTGGTCGCTCGGCGCCTCGGCGGTCTCCGGCAGCGTCCCCGCCCCCTCGGGGGGCCCGAATGCGCCGGCGGCCGCTCGGTGATCCGGGATGGTCCAGGTGAGATCGGGGCTCTGGAGCACGATGGCCTGTTCGAGATCGGCGACGTCGGGGGAGGGCTCCACGCCGAGCTGCTCGTTCAGAAGGGAGCGGAGTCGTTGGTAGGCCCGCAAGGCGTCGGCCTGGCGACCTGACCGGTAGAGCGCCAGCATCAACAGGGCCCAACGCTGCTCTCGCAGCGGGTGGTCGTTGACGGCCGCTTCGGCATCGGCGGCGATCTCCCGGTGCTGGCCGAGTTCGAGTCGCGTGTTCAACAGCAACTCCTCGGCTCCCAGCCGGAGCTCCTCCAGCCGGGCGACCTCTCCCCGAGCCCATGCGGCCTCGCCCAGCTCACCGAGTGCGGCGCCGCGCCAGAGGCCCAGTGCCGCGGCGAGTGGGTCGACGACACGCTGGGGACTGCCCTGGCGGGCGTGGCGCTGTGCGTCCCGGAGGGCGACCTCGAACCGGTCGGCGTCGAGTTCGCCGGGCTCGACGGTGAGTTGGTAGCCACCGGCCTGATGCACGAGGCGCTCGGGGCCGAGCAGCGAACGGAGCAGTGAGACGTGGCTGGCCAGCGTGGAGGCCGCACCGGGGGGTGGGGCATCGGCCCAGACGTCATGGGCCAGCCGGTCCGCGTCAACGGGCTGGTTGGGGGCGATGACCAGGCGGCCCAGCAGCGCCCGGCGGCGACGTCCGCGGACGGCGATCGGGCCCGTGTCGGCCTCCACTTCGAGGGCACCCAAGATCCGGAATTGCGGGCTCACCAGGCCTCCTTCCTGCAATCCGGTACTGAGCGTAGCGGTTGGACCCATCTTGGATCGGAATTGGAACGTCGGGGCGCACCATGACGGCGTAGCCCGGTGCATGCATCGGCGGGAACGGCTCCGGGGCAACCTAGGGCAACCGGGTTGCGAGGGTGTGCGGTGCCTCCTCCGAAGGGCGGACTTCGAGAGGAGGCACCGCCTCCCTCCGTTGGTGCTCAGCCCCCCAGGGCCAGGTTCTCGAAGGCGGGCGGCCGCTTCTCCCGGAGGGCGGCCACCCCTTCTCGGTAGTCGTGGCCGGCCATCATGGGATCGATGAGGGACTCGGCGTCAGCCACGGCCTGGGCGGCGCTCAGATGGAAGGCGTCGTAGATCTGGCGCTTGGATGCGGCCATCGATGCCGGGGACACCGTGGTGGCCAGCGTGCGGGCGTAGTGGTGGACGTGGTCGGCGAACCGTTCGGTGGGCACCACCGACGTGACCAGGCCGAGGCCGAGGGCCTCCTCGGCGGTGAAGGCCCGGCTCGACAGGATCAGCTCGAGTGCCCGAGACAGGCCGATCAGCCGCGGAAGAAGCCACGCCAGTCCGAAGGCGCAGGGCAGCCCCAGCCGTCCGTGCGCCGTGGTCAGCTTGGCCCCCTCTGCGGCGATGCGGATGTCGCAGTAGCACGCCAGCGCGAAGCCGATCCCCGCGGCCGGTCCGTTGATGGCGGCGACGATGGGTTTGGGTATCCCGAAGTGGTACGCCAGCTCGGCGTCGAACTCGGGCCGCACCCCGTAACCCGGTGTGGCCAGCTGGTCCGAGTGCCACGAGCGATAGGCGCCGCGCTCCACATGGCCGGCCAGATCGTCGGACTCGGCGCCCGCGCAGAACCCACGCCCGCTTCCGGTCACCACGATGACCCGCACGTCCGGATCCTCCGAAGCCCGCTGGAGCAGACCCCGGTACTCGGCGTTCATCTGAGCGGTCCAGGCGTTGAGCCGGTCCGGACGGTGCAGCGTGATGGTGGCCACCTGTTCGGTGACGTCGTAGCGGGTGACGTCGGCCGCGGCCGGACCAGACGATGGCATCAGGGTCGAACCCGATCGCCCGCGATGGCCGGTGTGGTTGCTCCGGACCGCCTCAGTATCGGTAGGTGTCGGGCTTGTAGGGCCCGTCGACCGATACGCCGATGTACTCGGCCTGCTCCTTGGAGAGGGTGGTGAGGTGTACACCGAGCGCATCGAGGTGGAGGCGGGCGACCTTCTCGTCGAGGTGCTTGGGCAGCACGTAGACCTTGTTCTCGTAGTCGCCGGCGTTGTTGAACAGCTCCATCTGGGCCATGGTCTGGTTGGTGAAGGAGTTGGACATGACGAAGCTGGGGTGCCCGGTGGCATTCCCCAGGTTCAGCAGCCGGCCCTCCGACAAGATGATCACGGCGTGGCCGTCAGGGAAGATCCACTTGTCCACCTGGGGCTTGATGTTGACCCGTTCGATGCCGTCGATCTTCATCAGGCCGGCCATGTCGATCTCGTTGTCGAAGTGGCCGATGTTGCCCACGATGGCCTGGTGCTTCATCTGGGCCATGTGCTCGGCGGTGATGACGTCCTTGTTGCCGGTCGTGGTCACGAACAGGTCGGCGGTGGCGACGACATCCTCGAGGGTGGCCACCTGGTAGCCCTCCATGGCTGCCTGCAGCGCGCAGATGGGGTCGATCTCGGTCACGACCACCCGGGCACCCTGGCCGCGCAGGGAGTCGGCGCAGCCCTTGCCCACGTCGCCGAAGCCGCACACCACGGCCACCTTGCCTCCGATGAGCACATCGGTGGCCCGGTTGATCCCGTCGATCAACGAGTGGCGGCAGCCGTACTTGTTGTCGAACTTCGACTTGGTGACGGCATCGTTGACGTTGATGGCGGTGAACAAGAGCTCGCCGGCCTGCTCCATCTCGTTGAGCCGATGGACACCGGTGGTGGTCTCCTCGGAGACCCCGCGGATCCCGTTGGCCACGGTCGTCCACCGATGGGGATCCTCGGACAGGCTCTTGGTCAGGACGCTCAGCACCACGGCGAACTCCTCGGAGTCGGCGGTGGAGGGGTCGGGGACCGCCCCGGCCTTTTCGTACTCCACGCCCTTGTGGACGAGCAGGGTGGCATCCCCGCCGTCGTCGAGGATCATCGTGGGGCCTTCGGCGGGCCACTGCAGGGCCTGCTCGGTGCACCACCAGTACTCCTCGAGGGACTCGCCCTTCCAGGCGAAGACCGGCACGCCGGTGGGATCGTCGACCGTGCCGTTCGGCCCGACGGCCACGGCGGCGGCGGCATGGTCCTGGGTCGAGAAGATGTTGCAGCTGGCCCAGCGCACCTCGGCCCCGAGGGCAGTCAACGTCTCGATGAGGACGGCGGTCTGGATGGTCATGTGCAGTGAGCCGGTGATCCGCGCGCCGCGGAGGGGCTGCTCGGCGCCATGCTCGGTGCGCATAGCCATCAGCCCCGGCATCTCGTGCTCGGCGAGTTCGATCTCCTTGCGTCCGAATTCCGCCAGGGAGAGGTCAGCCACCTTGAAATCGGGTCGACGCTGCTCGCTGCTCATGTGGACTCCTTCACTGAACCGGCAACGCGCTGCAGCCGGGAACTCGCAGCCACGCGCCCGTGCGTGGCTGTCCTGCTGGGATCGGGGGTCCGGCGCCCACCTCCGGCAATGCCTCCCGGTGTGGTGCCCTCGCCCCTGTTTGGACGCCATCATCGTAGCCCAGTGGCCCGGCAGACCCGTTTGGCGGAGGTGGGAGACTGTGCCATCGACCGGACCGAAGAACAGCGGCCCCGGCCGGGCACACCTGCGTGGTGGTTCACGAGTCGGGTGACCGGCCGGATCACCGTCGTCCAGGTACCCAACCTCCCACTGGCGGTGTTCCTGGCCGCGGTCGTGATCGGACACCTCCTCAGTGGTCATCGGGCGGCGTCGGGGGCCGTGGCCTGGGTCGCCACCGGCGCCATCGTGATCTGGGCGCTCGACGAGGTGGTCCGGGGCGTCAATCCGTGGAGGCGGGTCCTCGGCACCGTCGTCCTCGTGGCATCGATCGTCTCGGCGGTGTCCCGGTGAGCCCTACGGACCGAGGAGGGCGGTCCTCGGGGCACCGGGCCCAGACCGCTACCATCGGCGCGGACGGGGCCGTCTGGGGACGTATGGTCCGTTGAACCGAAGGGGAGGAACGATGGCGCGACTACGGAGTGGTGGGCATATCCGGTGGAGGCGTGCAGCTGCCGTCATGGCCGCCACGGTGCTTGGAGGTGGGGTGTTGGCCGCCTGCAGCTCGTCGTCCTCGTCGCCGACCACCAGTCCGTCGAGTGGGACGGTGCTCCTGGTCGGCACGTTCCACGGCCACGCCGGCAAGTACACGACCATCCAGTCCGCCGTCGACGCCGCCAAGCCGGGTGACTGGATCCTGGTGGCACCGGGCGACTACCACGAGAACGCCGACGAGTCGGGCACCTCGACCGATCCCTCGCACGGGGACATGGGCGGGGTGATGATCTCGACCTCGAACATCCATCTCCGCGGCATGAACCGGTCGACGGTGGTCGTCGACGGCACCAAGTACGGGGCCCCGGGCTCGTGCAGCTCGGAGCCGTCGGCGCAGAACTACGGGGCCACCGGCAGCGATGGCCAGCCCGTCGGGCGCAACGGGATTCTGGTGTGGAAGGCCAACGACGTCTCGGTGCAGAACCTGACGGCCTGCAACTTCCTGGCCGGCACGGGCGACTCCGGCAACGAGATCTGGTGGAACGGCGGAGCCGACAGCGGCACGATCGGCCTCAAGGGCTACACCGGCAGCTACCTGACGGCAACGACCACCTTCTTCAGCAGCCAGGGAACCGCGGACCAGCAGGAGGCCTCCGCTGCGCAGTACGGGATCTTCTCCTCGAACTCGCAGGGTCCGGGCTCGTGGGACCAGCTCTACGCCAGCAACTTCAATGACTCCGGGATGTACGTGGGCGCGTGCCTGCAGGTTTGTGGCATCACCATCAACCACGCCTGGATGCAGTTCAACGCCCTCGGCTACTCGGGGACCAACTCGGGTGGAGCCGTCGTGGTCGAGAACTCGCAGTTCGATCACAACCAGGACGGCTTCGACACCAACACCCAGATCGCCGGTGACCCCCCGGCACCGCAGAACGGGGCGTGCCCCAACAATGGGGTCAGCCCGATCACCCACACTCATTCGTGCTGGGTCTTCCTGCACAACAACGTGCATGACAACAACAATCCGAACGTCCCCGAGGCGGGCAACGCCGCAGCAGGGCCCACGGGCACCGGCATGACGCTGTCGGGGGGCCGCAACGACACGGTGATGGACAACCACTTCTCCAACAACGGTGCCTGGGGATTCTTGATGGTGCCGTTCCCCGATTCGGGAACCCCGTCGTTGAACCAGTCGTGCCCCAAAACCGGGGGCGTGGAGACGGCCGGGTTCGGCTGCGTCTACGACCCGATGGGGAACGCGTTGTTGCACAACACCTTCAGCCACAACGGCTACTTCGGGAACCCGGGCAACGCCGACTACGGGCAGATCGTCCTCGATGCCGGCCAGCCGCAGAACTGCTATGCGGGCAACATCGCCCCCAACGGCAGCACCCCGGCCAACCTCGAGCGGACCCAGCCCACCTGCGGGAAGATCACCACCGAGGCCAACACCGGCGGCGCGCTGCTGGGCCAGGTGCTGTGTGACACCGGATTTGGGACCTGCCCGACGGGCGCCAACTACCCGGCCCGCACCGGCGTGGTCATGCACCCCCTCCCGAGCGGGCTCCCGACTATGGCGGACCCGTGCACCGGCGTGCCGTCCAACGCCTGGTGCCCGAACGGGAAACCGGTCTGATCAGTCCGACTCAGGACGCGGTGAGCGGGACCGACAAGGGCAGGTCGGCTGACGACTGACCGACGGAGAGGGTGTAGGTCCCAGGCACCGTGGTCCAGGCGCCACCCAAATAGGCGGCGAACGCCGACCGGGGAACGTGCAGCTCGACGGTGCGTGACCGGCCGGGATCGAGTGCGACGGCGCTGAACGCCACCAGCTGAGCCGGGGGCTCCCCGGCCGCCGCCGGCTGGGTCAGATACGCCTGCGGAACGGCCGTACCGGCCCGGTGCCCCGTGTTGGTGACCGTGACCGTCAGGGTGACCCCCCCGGTTGTGCGGTGGGCCCCTAGGTGGCCGAGGGTGAACCGTGTGTAGGCGAGCCCGAAGCCGAACGGGAACAGCGGTGCGGTCCCAGTGGCGTGGTCGTAGCGGTACCCGATGTCGAGCCCCTCGGAGTACGTGGACGTCAGCCCGACACCCGGCCACTGGGCCGCCGAGTTGATGGGGGACGCTGCCTGGTCCTTCGGGAAGGTCACCGGCAGGCGCCCCGAGGGGTCGACATCGCCGAACAGCAGGGCGGCGATGGCCGTGCCGTCTTGTTCCCCCGGGTACCACGCCTCGATGACCCCGGCCACCCGGTGGAGCCACGGCATGAGCACCGGTCCACCGGTGTCGAGGACCACCACCGTGCGGGGGTTGGCAGCGGCCACTGCCTCGATCAGCGCGTTCTCGTCGCCGGGCAGGGACAGGGAGGGCCGGTCGAACGATTCGGCGTTGAAGTCACCGGCGAACACGACGGCGGTGTCGGCGTGGGCTGCGGCCCGGGCGGCCGTGGCGATGTCACCGCCCACGTACTGCCAGCCCAGGGTGAACGAGCCGGGCACCACCGTCGACTCGCCCGTCGGGGTGGTCTTGTCGATCGGCTCCCACGAGAGGTCCAGTCGATAGTGGCGGCCGCCCACGAGCCGCACGGTCTGCGACCATCGGCCCAGTCCATGGGCCAATGGATCCGACAGCACGGTCGAGCCGTCGAGTGACAGCGCGGACGTGCCGGGGCCCTGGAGGGCGATGGTGTAAAGGCCGGTCCGATCCGGGGTGAGCGTGCCGGCGAATCCCACGGTGGCGTCGGTCCAACCCGCCGGGAGGACCACCCTGGTCCGGGTGGCAGAGACCGGCGCGCCGAGGGAGAAGCCGCCCTTGCCCAGGACCAGGGGGTGGGTGGCGCGGTCCACCGGCGACAGGGACGTCGACCCGACCAGCCGCCGGCTGGCGGGGTGACGGGCCAGCTCCACGTCGGATGAGGCCACCGCCATCTGGACCGACTGGCTCCCGGTCAACGGGGTGGCACCCGCATCGGAGTCGCTGCGGTAGAGGGTCAGCGTGAGGCCGTGGCCGGACCCGGTGGCCGGGACCAGGAGGGACGAGGGCACCGTCGGTAGGTTCCTGGTGGTGCTTCCTCCGTCGACGAAGGACACCCGGGCCCCGGACCCGACCCGATAGCGGATGGCTCCGAGTGGGGTCGAGGTGAAGGGTGCCACCACCCGCGAACTCCCGTAGCCGGTGGTCACCGGTGCATGCCCGGCGGCGGCACCGATCACGGCGATCGAGCGGCTGGCCGACGGGTTGAGCGGCAGGACCCCGCCTTTGTCCTGGAGGAGGACCGCGGAGCGCTCGGCCGCCTGCAGGGCGAAGTCGGTATGCGCGTCGGTGGCCACATCGGCGTCGGGGGTGCCGATGTCGGCGTGGCCGACCAGTCCCGCTGAGAACAGTTGGGCCAGCACCGTGCGGACGGCGGCGTCGACCGCGGCCAGGGGGAGCTGGTGCTCGGCCACCAGCGTGGCCAGGGCCCGAGGCCGGGCCGGCTTGATCAGGTCGGTGCCGGCGACCAGTGCCGCCACCGGGTCGTGCACCGATCCGAGGTCGGACCGGATCAGGCCGGTGAACCCCCAGCGGGTCAGGAGCGCCAAGAGCTGAGGGTCCTGGCACTGGTAGGTGCCGTTCAACCGGGGGTAGGCGCACATCACCGTGGCCACGTGGGCTTCGGTCACGGCGGCCTTGAAGGGCGGGAGGTACAGCTCTTCGAGCGCCCGGTCGGGCACGACGGCGTCGAGCACGCCCCGGTCGGTCTCCTGGTTGTAGACGGCGAAGTGCTTGGCCATGGCCATGGCCCCGGTCGACTGGATCCCCTCGATGTCGGCCACGCCCATTTTCGACACCAACGTCGGGTCCTCACCGAAGCCTTCGAAGGTCCTGCCGCTCTCGGGTACCCGGTCGACATTGAGGTCGGGGCCCTGCACCACGTCGATGCCCTGGCCGACCGATTCGCTGCCCTGCACCTGACCGTAGGTCCGGGCCACGGCGGGGTCGAAGGTCGAGGCGATGGCGAGGGGGGAGGGCAACTGGGTCACGTCGACCGCTCCGAAGGCCACCCCCTGGGGGCCGTCTTGAAGCGTGAGTGCCGGAATGCACAGCCGGGGCACCCCGGCGTTCATGTTCTCGAACTCGCTCGACTCCACCAGCGCGATCTCGCCCAGCTTCTCGCCCAGGGTCATGCGTGACTCCACCAACCGGGCCAGTGTGTCTGCGGACTCGTGGCGGTCCAGGGCCGATTGCAGCCAGGGACAGCGCGCCGACAGCTCGGCGGTCGCGGTCGACCCGGGGACCGCCGGGGGGGCAGGGGCGCCCGTCCCGGTCATCTCCGCGATGACGTTGTCACTGACTGGGCTGCGGGCCACCAACGCGACTCCGATGGCGAACACCACGACGGCTCCGGCGACGATCCACCACCGACGGGCCGGGTGCCGCCGCACCGCGCCGTACTCGGGCGACCGGGCAATGTCGGGGGAGCGGCGCACGTCGGTGCCACACCCTACCGATCGGTCCCCTCGACGTTGGGTCGGGTCGAGGCGGTCTCGCGTCCCGCCTAGTAGTTGACCGAATCAGTCGGATTTGGAATGATCGGAGACGAGGAGCCGTGCCCCGCTCTCGGTGAGCGCCGTCGAAGGACCGCTCCAAGGAGGCCATTGCCATGTCCGATTGGGGATTCGAGACCCGCCAGATCCATGCCGGCGCAGCACCCGACCCCACCACCGGGGCGCGGGCCGTGCCGATCTACCAGACCACCAGCTACACCTTCCGGGACACGGCACACGCCGCCGCGCTGTTCGGGCTCGAAGAGCTCGGGAACATCTACACCCGCATCATGAACCCGACCCAGGCCGTGTTCGAGGAGCGGGTGGCGTCGCTGGAGGGCGGTGTGGCCGCCCTGGCCGTGGCCAGTGGCCAGGCCGCCGAGACCATCGCTCTGCTCAATCTGGCCGAGAATGGCGGGCACATCGTCTCGTCCGCGTCCCTCTACGGCGGCACCTACAACCTGCTGCACTACACCCTGCCCAAGTTCGGGATCGAGGTGACCTTCGTCGACGACCCGGATGACCTCGATGCCTGGCGCGCCGCGGTGCGGCCCAACACCAAGGCCTTCTATGCCGAGACCCTCGGCAACCCCAAGGGTGACGTCTTGGACTTCGAGAATGTGTCGGCCATCGCCCACGAGCACAACATCCCCCTCGTGGTCGACAACACCGTGGCCACCCCGTACCTGTGCCAGCCGTTGCTGTACGGGGCCGACATCGTGGTGCACTCGGCCACCAAGTTCATCGGCGGGCACGGCACGTCCATCGGTGGGATCATCGTGGACGGGGGTGCCTTCGACTACGAGGGCAGCGGGCGATTCCCTTCGTTCACCGAGCCGGACCCGAGCTACCACGGTCTGGTCTTCGGCCAGCTGCCCGAAGCTCTGTTCCCGGCCCGATTCGTGCTGAAGGCCCGCCTCCAGTATTTGCGGGACATCGGTGCGTCCATCGCTCCGCTCAACTCCTTCTTGTTCCTCCAGGGTCTGGAGACCCTCAGCCTGCGGATGGAGCGACACGTCCAGAACGCCACCGCGGTGGCCAACTGGCTCGAGGCGAGGGACGACGTGGGCTGGGTGGCCTATCCGGGTCTCGAGTCGAGTCGGTGGCACCAGCGCCAGGAGCGCTACCTGCCCAAGGGGGGCGGAGCCATCCTGGCCTTCGGGATCAATGGAGGCGCAGAGGCCGGGCGCACCTTCATCGAGGGCCTCGAGCTCTTCAGCCATCTGGCCAACGTCGGTGACGTCCGGAGCCTGGCCATCCACCCTGCCTCGACGACCCACTCCCAGCTGACCGAGGCCGAGCAGGTCACCACCGGCGTGACGCCCGACCTGGTGCGGCTGTGCATCGGGCTCGAGTCGATCGACGACATCATCGCCGACCTCGAAGCCGGGTTCCGCGCCATCAAGGGGGCGTGACGCAGACCACCATCCCAGGGGTCTGGCAGCCCGGCGACCCTCCGGGCAACCGCCAGTTCGTCACGGTGTTCGGGGCGGACGGGCCTGGCCTGAGCCTCGAGGCCGGCGGATCGCTCCCCGAGGTCACCGTGGCCTACGAGACCTGGGGCCGGCTCAACGCCTCGGGGACCAACGCCGTACTGGTTCTGCACGCACTGTCCCTGGACAGCCACGCCGCCGGGCCGGCCTCCCCCGGGCATGCCGAGCAGGGCTGGTGGGACGCACTCATCGGACCTGGGGCACCCCTCGACACCGATCGGTACTTCCTCGTGTGCCCGAACGTGCTCGGGGGATGCCAGGGCACCACCGGACCGGCGTCGCCGGCGCCCAACGGCACCCCCTACGGGTCCCGCTTCCCGCTGGTGACCATCCGCGACCAGGTAGCTGTCGAGGCGGCGTTCGCCGACCGTTTAGGCATCGACCGGTGGTACGGCGTGGTGGGTGGCTCCATGGGTGGGATGCGGGTACTCGAGTGGTGTGTCGGCCACCGTGACCGGGTCGAGCGCGCGGTGGTCCTGGCCGTGGGGGCCGCCGCCACCGCCGAGGAGATCGCGCTGTGCTCGCTCCAGATCCGGGCCATCCGGTCGGACCCCGCCTATGCCGGCGGCGACTACTACCGCACCGGTGCCCGTCCTGACGAGGGCCTGGCGCTGGCCCGGGGGATGGGCCAGGTCAGCTATCGGACCGACGCCGAATTCCAGAGCCGCTTCGGCCGGGAGGCCCAGGCCGAGGAGGACCCGCTGAAGGGCGGGCGGTTCGCCGTCGAGTCCTACCTCCAACACCAGGGTGACAAACTGGTCCACCGGTTCGACCCGAACTCCTACATCGTCCTCAGCGAGGCCATGAACCAGCACGACGTGGGGCGGGGACGGGGCGGGGTGGCCCAGGCGCTGTCCGCAGTGGGTGCCGAGGTCACCGTGGCCGGGATCCGGAGCGACCGGCTCTATCCGCTCCACCTCCAAGAGGAGCTGGCCCGACTGCTGCCCGGTGACCGGTCGGTGGCGGTCATCGAGTCGGTGGCCGGCCACGATGGATTCCTGCTGGAGACCGGCCAGGTCGGTGACGCGGTGACCGCCGCCCTCGACTCCTGACCCCTACCGACCGCACCCCACTCCCGGAACCGGCTGCCGGGGCCGTGCCCCTACTGGGGGGCGCCGCCAGCCGATGGCCCCCGAGCACCTCGGCCCGGCAGTGCGTGACCACTGCGACCTCAACAATCCTCCGCGATTGAAATGATGTAATCATCTCTATACTGTAAGTAAGTAATCATTACAGAAGGAGTGACAACATGGGACCTCGTGGAAGTGGGCGGCGTCACGCCGCTGGGACAGGAGACGAGCGGCCGTCGACCGAGGGCCTGGCCGGGTGGCTGACGGGTCGGCTCCCCGACACCTGGTTCGAGGGCGAACCGAGCGTGAGCGTCGATCGGGACGAGATCGTGATCGTCGGGACGCTCGCCGCGCCGGACGTGCCGTCCGACAGCGACGAGGTGACCCGGTCCGGCGCGGAAGCCGGCCGACTCTCCCGGTTCCGGGAGGACACCCGCGATGAGCGAATGGCCATCGACCGGGAGGCTCAGCACCGGTACGGGCGCAGTATCGCCTGGGGGGTAGAGGTGGGCGGGACCAGCTCGCTGTTTACCAATCTGTCGGTGCCGGTCATGACCCGGCTCCGCCAGCCCGAGCGACTGGTGCTCGACACCTTGGTCGACAGTGGTGTGGCCCGGAGCCGCTCGGACGCCCTGGCCTGGTGCGTCAAGCTGGTCGCCGCCAACACCGACGAGTGGTTGGCAGACCTCCGCGACGCCATGCAGGCCGTGGAGTCGGTGCGCCAGCAGGGACCGGCGGCCTGACCGGCTGACGGTCGGGCTGGGCGACGCCGATACGAGGCCCGGCCTCGGTAGCCTCCCAGAGGTGCGCAGCAGAGGTGGGCGACGGACCGTCCGGTGGATCGCCGCCCTGGGGCTGATGGCCGTGTGCGCTTCGGCCAGCACCCCGGCGGCCGCGGCGGCAACCGCCGACCCTGGCGGGTGGACGGTGTACCACCACGACCCGGCCGGCACCGGTGTGGCTGCCTCCACCTCGGGGACGGTGAACACCTCGAGCCGGGCCTGGACGTCCCCGGCCCTGGAGGGCCAGCTCTACGGCGAGCCGCTGGTGGCCGGCGGGCGGGTCTACGTCGCCACCGAGGACGACGTCGTGTACGCGCTGTCGGGCACCACCGGTGCGGTGGTCTGGTCCACCCGAGTGGCCCAACCGGTGCCGTCGACCGCCCTGCCCTGCGGGGACATCGAGCCCACCGTGGGCATCACCGGCACGCCGGTCATCGACCCGGCCCGCCAGGAGCTCTTCGTGGTGGCCGACGAACTGGTGGGGGCGGCCGACCCATCGCCTGGTGGGCCTGGACCTGGCCACGGGCCGGACCGAGGTGAGCCAGGACGTCGACCCACCCGGCGTCAACACCGCCGCGCTGTTGCAGCGGTCGGGACTCACCCTCGACGACGGGATGGTGGTCCTGACCTTCGGTGGCAACTACGGGGACTGTGCCACCTACCGGGGCTGGGTGGAGGCGGTGGCGGAAGGAGGAGGCACGCCGGTCCGCTTCGCCGTCGACGCCGGTGCCGGTGAGTCTCAGGGTGCGGTCTGGATGGGTGGTGCGGCTCCGGCCGTCGACAGTGCCGGCCACATCTGGGTGAGTGTGGGCAACGGATCGGTGACCTCGACCTCGCACGCCTACGACGACAGTGACTCGGTGTTGGAGCTGTCCCCCTCCATGACGCTGGAGCAGTTCTTTGCTCCGTCCCAGTGGGCGTCGGACAATGCCAATGACCTCGACCTCTCCATGGAGCCGGTCCTCTTGTCCGACGGCCAGGTGCTCATCGCCGGCAAGGCACGCATCGCCTACCTCCTGGAGGCCACCCACCTGGGCGGGGTCGGCGGTCAGCAGGCCTCGTCGACACTGGCGTGCCACGACGACGTCGACGGGGGCAGTGCCACGGTCGGCTCCGTGGTCTACCTGCCCTGCCTGAGCGGTGTCCTCGCCGTGCGGGTGCAGGCCACACCGGCCGCCATCCGGCCGGTGTGGAGCTCGCAGAGCGGCGGGGGTCCACCCATCGTCGCCGGCGGCCTCGTGTGGACCATGGGACAAAACGGCGTGCTCTACGGGCTCGATCCCACCACCGGCTCGGTGCGCCAGCACGCCACCATCGGCATTCCCGCCAATCACTTCCCGACCCCGAGCGTCGGTGACGGCCTGCTCCTGGCCCCGTCGGCCGACCGGGTAGTGGCCCTCGCCGTGTCGGCGGCCGGGGTGGGCACCACGACCCAGCCGTCAGTCACCCACTCGACCAGCCCGGCACCGACCGCCGTGGCAGCCACGACCACCGGAGGCGGACTCCCGCCGGGAGCCGTTGTGGGGATGTCGGCGGTCGCCCTCGCCCTCGTTGCCGGGTCGCTGGTCTGGCTGCACCGGCGCAAGCGCCGTGGCGTGAACGCTCACTGACAGGAAGGACCGGTCGCCCCATGGTCACGTCGTGCCTCGGGGGCGACTGCCCCCGTGGCACGACACCGGCCCTAGGCGACGGCGGCGCCGCCGGTCCCGTCCGCGGTCCCGGCCCCGTCGGGCTCCTGGGCAAGTGTGGCGGCATCCACCGGGCCGGCCCCCGAGCGGCCGAGATCCCTGGCGTGGAGCTTCCGGATGGCGATCAGTCCCAGTCCCGCCGCCACAAAGCAGGAGGCGGCACCCACGGCCAGGCCGACCCGGGCGCCGAAATGGGCGGTTACCCAGCCGATGGCCGGACCGCCGATCGGCGTGGACCCGAGGAACGCCACCGACCACAGGGCCATGACCCGGCCCCGCATCTGCGGGTCGGTGGCCAGCTGCAGCGTCGAGTTCCCCATGGCCAGGAACGACACGCTGGCGTAGCCCACCAGGGCGAGAGCCACGAACTCGACGGCCAGAACCGGCGCCACCGAGGCGAACAGGATCACCACGCCGAACACGAAGGAGGCGACGACCATGGCGCGCAGGCCGGTCTTCCCCCTCGCGGCGGTCAGCAGGCCTCCGACCACAGCACCGATCCCCATGGCCGCCGTCATCACGCCGTAGACCTCGGCACCACCGTGGAAGACCTGCTTGGCGGCCACTGGCAGCGTCACCTGGAACTCGTAGGCCAGCATGCCGACCAGGCCCATCATCAGCAGGGGGATGGCCAGCTGGGGTGTGCGGGCCACGTAGGCGAAGCCCTCCCGTAGCTGACCGCGGCCCCGTGAGGTCGGCGGGGCGGGCTGGAGTGTGCCGCGGTCCATCGTGGCGAGGGAGGCCACGACGGCCACGAAGCTGACGGCGTTGATGGCGAAGCACCACCCCACCCCGACGGTGGCGATGAGGATCCCGGCCACGGCCGGGCCGACGGCCCGGGCCGCGTTCACCAGCGTGGAATTGAGGCTCACCGCGTTGCGGAGGTCGTGGGGCCCCACCATCTCGAGCACGAAAGCCTGACGGGAGGGGTTCTCGAAGCAGTTGTTGAGCCCGAGCACCACGGCCAGCACGCAGACGTCGATGAAGGTCACCGTGTGGGTCAGGGTGAGCAGAGCGAGCACGAGCGCCTGCACCCCCATGAGGGCCTGGAGCACGATCATCAAGCGGCGCTTGTCGACGCGGTCGGCGATCACGCCGCCGTAGGGGCCGAGCAGCAGCACCGGGAGGGTCTGGAGCGCCACCACCAGCCCGAGGTCGGTGGCCGAGTTGGTGAGGGTGAGCACCAGCCACGCCTGGGCCGTGGTCTGCATCCAGGTCCCGATCAGTGAGATGGACTGGCCGACGAAGTACCGGCGGTAATTGGGTACGGCCAGGGACGAGAAGGTCCGCTGGGATGCGGTCCGCATGCTCACGGGGTCCGCTCCTTCAACGTCTCGGCGATGGACTCCAACACGGGCAGGGCCTGGGCCAGGGTGTGGCGCTGATCGGCGTCGAGGTGGCCGAGGGCCCGGCTGAGGGCATCGGTCCGCTCGCTGCGCACCCGGTCGACCAGCCGTCGTCCACCGGCGGACACCGAGACCAGGGCGACCCGCCCGTCGGCCGAGTCGGCGGTCCGGTCGACCAACCCGGCGGTCTCGAGCTTGCCGGCGATGCGCGACAGCATGGTGGGGTTGAGGCCCTCGGCCGCGGCCAGGTCGGACAGGCGGACGGGGCCGAGCCGCACGATGGAGGCCAGCACCTGGTACTGAGTGGGCGACAGATCGGCGCCGGCCCGGGTCTGGCGGAGGTGGCGTCCGAGCCGGGCGATCACCATCCGCAGGCTGATCGGCAGTTCGGACGGGGTCTCGGGTTGCTCAGCCATGCCACCAGTCTAGCAACTAGATGCTTGCCGGCAGGCATCTAGTCTCCGGCACCGACCGGTGGGGCGGGAAGGCCCGGTCAGCCCCGCAGGGAGGTGAGGTCGAACTGCTGGACCGCGTCGTCGAGCGGGACCACCATCTGGGGCGACAGCAACCGGTGCTGGTCGGCCACCAGGTGGACGACCGTCCCGTAGGCCGTGAAGCTGACGGCATGGCGGGCGAAGTCCATGGGCCCCTCGGTCACCTTGACCTCGACCACGCCAGTGCCCCCCATGGCCAGGGCGGACCGCTGCATGCGCTCCATGGCGGATTCCCGGGCCGAGTACATCGCCTCGGTGAAGTTGGTCAGCTCCACATTCTGGGATTTCTGCTTCATGGCCGTGCCGGCCGACCGCCTGGGCGCATAGACGAAGCTGGCACCGACCGCCAGGCCGAGCGGCGCCCAACCCGAGGCCACCAGGAGCGAGAAGTCGCGTCCGGACAGATCGGACACGAAGACCGGATCGGCCGAGAGCCCCGTGGCGTCGACCGGACGCACCGCCGTGCCGACCAGCACCACGTCGACGTGGTGGCGATGGACCTCCGCCTCCACGTGCACCCCGACCACGCCCCGGCCGCCGACCTTGGTGCACTCATCGTGGAGGTGCCCAGAAGCTCCGTCGAAGGCCCGGGCGAACGCATCCGAGGCGTAGGCGATCTCGCCCTGCCCCCAGTTCCACACGCCCATGGGGATGGAGTAGATCGTGGCCCCGCACACGAGTTGGAGGGGTTCCCACCCGATGGAGTGCAGGGCGATCTCCTCGTCCATGGACAGGTCCGAGGTGCGGACCGCCCCCGGGGATCCCGACGGGGCGGCCGGTGGTGGGTCAGAGAGGAATGCCGACGCGGCGCGCATCTCGGCACCGAGGTCGACCCGGGGCGAGCCGCCGGTGGTGGCCGGGCCGGTCACAGGAGCCTCACCGTTGGCCGAGGAGCGGGGAGCGGGTCGAAGGCCTTGAACCTGCGGACCCGGTTGCCCCGGAGGATGCACTGGAGCTCGGCATCGCCCTGCCCGAGCTCCCGCTGCGAGGCGACCATCGAGGCGCCGTGCAGGGAGTCATGGCCGAGCTGGGTGCGGATCTGCTCGCGGGCGATGCGGCGGACGGCCATCTGGGCTCTCGACACCTGCTCGATGTCGGCGGCGGGGACCTGATAGCCCCAGCTGCCCGAGGATCCCTCGGTCAGGTACTCGGTCACGCAGTAGGCCCATACCCGGACCGAGGCCACCGAGGCGGCGATCGACACCGGTGCGAAGCCGGCCTCGATGGACTTGGCCAGCCGTTGGCCGGCCAGGTAGGTGGTCCACGGTCGACCGTCGGCGGGGGGGCGCCCGCCGGCCACCTTCACCGCGGTGCCCTGGACACGGAACTCCAGCACGCCCAGATCGCCCAGCGGCTGGGAGGAGTCGGTCACCCCTACGACGCCGTGGGCGCCGGCCTCGGATGCCTCGTCGAGCATCCGCCCGTAGGCCCCGTCGAACCCCTGGCGCCAGGCATCTTCGATCCACGACTGTTCATAGTTCTGGCCCCACCCGCGGTGCTCAGCCGAGACGAAGCCGTGCGGGCACTGCCAACTCTCGGTGTAGCCCCGGGTCTGGCCGGCGTAGGGCGAGCCGAAGGCCCCGAACGGGGATCCCATCCCGTACCACTGCCACTGCATGACACAGAAGCCCTGGACGTACCCGACCGGCTCCAGTCCCATCTGGAGGCAGGCGGCGAAATCGGGAACCGTGAGTCCCGAGGTGAACGCGCCCTGTCCGAACCGACGTTCGGCCGCTTCGGGCAGGTCACCGGCGGCGTCGGCCATCAGTTGTCGAGCGAGATGATGGTCAAGGGGGTGGGGAGCGTGACCGGGTCGGCGGTCTTGACCACGGCGGTTCCGAGGGAGAGGAACTCGATGGTGTGGCTGCCCCACTGGTGGGACTTCTCCTCGAGGCGCACGCCGACGATGCCCGAGGCCTCGAGCTGGTTGGCCTCGTCCTGCATGCGGGTCATGGCCAACTCACGGGCCTCATAGAGGGCCTGGGTGAAGTTGGGGAGCTCCACGTTCTGGCCCGCCGATCCCAGGGTCTGGCCCAGCCCGCGATGGGCGATGTGATAAACGCAGGTTCCCATCACCAGCCCCTGGGGGATGTAGCCGGTCTGCATGAGGGTCCAGAAATCCTGGCCCGACAGGTCGGAGGTGAACGGCTTGCCGAGCTTGTTTCGGTGGGACACGCCGCTCTCTGCCTTCACCGCGGTCCCCACCGCGATGAACTCGGCTGCGTCCTTGCCCCACTCGTAGTAATTCACGTCGAGGCGCACGCCGACGACACCATCGGCCCCCAGCTCGGCGGCCTCTTCTTCCATGCGGGTCATGGCCAGCTCGCGAGCCTCGTACATGGCCCCGGTCAGCTTGGTGAGTTCTTGGCTCTGGCCCCACTTCCGGGTCTGGATGCCGGTGTGGTAGATCGACGAACCCATCACGAATCCGAGGGGGTGGAACCCCACCTCTTTGATCAGGAGGAACTCGTTCACCGACAGGTCCGAGGTGAACAGGCCGTGCTCGAGTTCCTCGAGCCGGTGGCTGGCCCCTTCGGGCAGGTCCTGGGGCGTGTCGCTCATGTCGATCCTCCGATGACCATCGTCTCGAGTGCCTGACGCACCGCCTGGCTGTGGTTCGCTTCCACCTTGAGGGCGGCGAGCAGCCGGCCCAGCCACGCGTCCACCGCCACCTTCTCACTCCGGATGCGGATGCCGCCCGAGGAGTGACCGATGCTGCAGACCAGGACGTCCCCGTCGACGGCGGCGTCGAACTGGTCGTCGCCCATGGCGATCCGGATGGACTGGATCTGGTCGGACTTGCGGAACAGTCCTCCGGACCGCTTGACCTCGAGACGGGGGCCTAGGGCGTCACTCAGCTGGTCGACGAGCACCTTGACCAGGATGCGGACGTCCGACCCGTCGGCCCGGAGAGACGCCGCCGCCAGCTCGAGGTCCATCGAGTCGTCCGGGCCGGTCACCTTTCGAACCCTACCGCCCTGGTCTGGTCCAGGATCCGCGGGGCCACAGACGCGGCCGGCCGGGTCACGGTCCACCGCCACCCGGGACTCGGGGACGCCGGGGTGGCATCATGCGTCGGGGGCGGGACCCCCAGCCCGCCGGGCCTCCGGCCCACCGGGCATCCCTCGAGCAAGGACGTTGCCTGATGAGCTACCGAGTCATCCAGTGGGCCACCGGCGGAGTGGGCCGGGCTGCCATCGGTGGGGTCATCGACCACCCCGAACTGGAACTGGTCGGCGCCTGGGTCCACAGCGCCGACAAGGAGGGCCTCGACGCGGGCACACTGGCCGACCGCCAGCCGCTCGGAGTGGCCGCCACCGGTGACGTCGACGCCCTGTTGGCCACTGACGCCGACTGCGTCGTCTACAGCCCGTTCATGGCCGATCCCGAAGTGGTGGCCGCCATCCTCTCGTCGGGCAAGAACGTGGTCACCCCGCTCGGGTGGTTCTACCCGCCCGAGCCCGATCGCACCCGGTTCGACGACCTCGCCCGAGCTGCCGGGGTGACGCTGCACGGCACCGGCATCCACCCCGGCGGCATCACCGAGCGTTTCCCGCTGATGATCTCTGCGCTGTCCGGGTCCATCACCCACGTGCGGGCCGAGGAGTTCTCCGACATCCGCACCTACGGCGCCGCCGACGTCGTGCGGGACTGGATGCTGTTCGGCAAGACTCCCGAGGAGGCCCGGGCCAGCATCATGGTCGACGCCCTCGGGGGCGGCTTCCGCCAGTCGGTGATGATGGTCGCCGACCGGCTGGGTTTCGACATCCAACCCGGGCTGCGCTCCACCCACGAGATGGCGGTGGCCACCGCACCCATCGAGTCGCCCATCGGGCCCATCCAACCGGGCACGGTCGCTGCACAGCGGTTCAGCTGGGAGGCCCTGGTCGACGGCCGACCGGTGGTGGCAGCCACGGTCAACTGGCTGATGGGTGAGGACCACCTCGACCCAGCCTGGACCTTCGGGCCCGAGGGCGAGCGCTTCGAGGTCGAAGTCACCGGCGACCCGTGCTGTCGCACCACGTTCACGAAACTGCACCCCGAGACCATTGAGGCGGGGCTGGCCCGGAATCCGGGCATCGTGGCCACGGCCCTGCACTGCGTGAACGCCGTCCCCACCGTCTGTGAGGCGGCGCCGGGCCTTAGGACCTACCTCGACCTGCCGCTGGTGGCCGGCCGCGCCGCGCCGGCCCTCCACCGTGACCGGGCTGTGCGGCCTGAGTAGCTGGACCGGTCAGTCTGCCGGGGGTGAGACCACCCACCGCAGTGCCCGGCTGAGCACCTGGACGGCCGGGCGGACGGCCAGCCGGTCTCCGGCTGGGAGGGACACCAGGTGGAGCTGCCGTCGACCCCAGACGGGCAGGACCCCTTGGGCCGCAGCCACCAAGAGGCCGTAGGTGGTGAGCTCGTGGGGCCACCGCCCGATGCCCTTCAGCACGAAGTTCCGGGCCGTCCTGGCCTCCCGGGTGAGGGCCAGCTCGGGGCGGACCGACTCGAAGTAGGCGTCCAACTCGGACAGGCTGCGGGGCACTTCGAGTGCCCCGAGGGCGAGGGCCACCCGGGCCATCTCGTCGAGGTAGCGGTCCTGGTCTGCGATGGACAGGGCCCGGGGACCGTAGGTCGACGACGCGGTGAGGAAGCAGCGCACCTCGCAGGCGTGCACCCAGGTGGCCAGGTCCGGCTGCCCGGCGGCATAGGGCCGACCGTCCGGCGCGGTGCCCACCACGAAGCTGTGGACCCGTCGTACCCGGGCGATGGCCTCCTCGGCCTCGGCCCGGGACAGGAACGTGGTGGTCCCGAGGAAGTCGGCGGTGCGGGCCAGCCGGCCGAGTGGGTCCTTTCGGTAGTTGGAGTGCTGGGCCACACCCGCCATGGCCAGCGGGTGGAGCATCTGCAGCAGGAGGGCGGCGATCCCGCCGATGAGCATGGCCGGGAGGTCGGCATGGACCTGGCGGGTGATGGAGCCGGGCTCGAAGTAGGCCTCGTCGGGATCGTCGCACGCCGACCGGGGCTCGTCCGAGACCCCCATACTGCGTCGGATCTGAGCCTGCATCTGGGTGCGCAAACGTTCGAAGCCCTCGTTGGTGACGGCTTGGCCCAGCGCCCGGGCCGTGTCGACCTGTTCCAGCGGGTACACGCCGCCTGACCCTACCGGTCGTCCCGCGCCGGCCGAACTACCATCAACCAGTGCCTGAGGACCTGAGCGCCGACGACGTCGAACGGGCTGCCGAGCTGCTGGGTCCGGTGGTCCGCCGCACGGCCCTCGACCGCAGCGATCGGCTGTCGGAAGCCGCCGGGCGGTCCGTCCTGTTGAAGCGTGAGGACGTCCAGGTGTGCCGGTCCTACAAGGTCCGCGGCGCGTACAACGCCGTCGCCTCGCTCGATGCCGACCAACGGCGCCGGGGTGTGGTGTGCGCCAGTGCCGGCAACCACGGACAGGGTCTGGCCTTCGCCTGTAGCGCGCTGCAGTTGCACGGCCGGGTGTTCCTGCCCACGACCACGCCGCGCCAGAAGCGTCAGCGCATCGAGGCCATCGGTGGTCCGTGGGTGGAGCCCATCGTGTCGGGCAGCACCTACGACGAGGCCAGCGCGGCAGCGCACGAGGACTGCCTGACCACCGGCGCGGTCTATGTGCACGCCTTCGACGACCCCCGCACCATCGCCGGGCAGGGCACCGTGGCCATCGAGGTCATCGAGCAGAGCGGCGAGGAGGTGGGCACGGTCATCGTCCCCGTCGGGGGTGGGGGACTGATCGCCGGGATGGCCCTGTGGCTCCGTCGTCACCATCCCGGCGTCCGCATCGTGGGGGCCGAGCCGACCGGCGCGGCCAGCATGGCCGCGGCCCTCGGCCACGGCTCGCCCGTCGAGCTGGATCCCATCGACACCTTCGTCGACGGCGCCGCGGTGAGCCGGGTGGGTGACCTGACCTTCCCGCTGGTCAGGGAGCTGGTCGACGAGATGGTGGCGGTGCCCGAGGGGGCGGTCTGCACCGAGATGCTGGAGCTGTACCAGACCGAGGGGATCATCGCCGAGCCAGCCGGCGCATTGGCCAGTGCGGCACTGCGCCTGGGGGGCGTCGGAGTGGTCGGCACCACGGTGTGCATCGTGTCGGGGGGGAACAACGATGTGAGTCGGTACGCCGAGATCGTCGAGCGCTCACTGCTCTACGAGGGCCTGCGGCACTACTTCCTCGTCACGTTCTCCCAGGAGCCCGGGGCTCTCCGACGGTTCCTCGACGACGTCCTGGTGGCGGGGGAGGACATCATCGCCTTCGAGTACGTGAAGAAGAACAACCGCGAGACGGGCCCGGCCCTGGTGGGCATCGAGCTCGAGCAGGCGTCGGACCTGGCGGGCCTCCTGGAACGCATGGCCGTCAGCCCCCTGGATGTCGAGCCCGTTCCGCCCGGCTCGCCGTTGTTCTCGTTCCTGCTCTGACTGGCGACGTCCGCTGGGATCAGAGGCCGGCGGCCAGGTCCCGGGCCTGCTGCTCGGTGAAGCTGCCGCTGATCTGCATCCGGTTCCCGAAGGACGTGAAACTCGACTGGGTGGGCTGCGTGATCGGCGCCGACACGACCCGTCCGTTGACGTCCACCCCGATCATGGCGTGGAACTGGTTCTCGGCCAACGAGTTCCACTGGGCCGCTCCCTGGCCCGTGAAGGTGATGTCCACCAGCCACTCGCCGTCTTGTCGACCGACGCTGGCCGACTGCACCGACGAACCGGTCAATGCCGCCGGCCCCAGGACGAACCGCTGGCTCCCGGCGCCCGGGCTCCCGGGCAGAAGCACGGTGGCGCCCGGGACGTCTCGGTCCGACGGGGTCGAGGCAATGGTGGCGAACTGTGGGTCTGCGGGGATGTTGGCGTTGCTGGCGTAGCCATGGACCGGGGATCCAGACGCTGGCTCCACCGCCAGATGGGTTGCCGTCAGCTGGGAGGCGGGGGCACAGGCCGGAAGGGGAGCGGTCGTCGCTTGTCCGGTCACCGCCACCGGGGGCGGTGCGTAGCAGAGCACCGGGCGGAGGGTGAAGTGGACGGCGCCAGTGGCGCTTCCTGGTGCGGTCGGTGGCTGTCCAACCGGTCGGGCTGCACCGTGGCTGCCACGACCGGTGCCGAGGCCGAGGCCGATGGCGACCACGGCCAGGACCACCACCACCACGGCAGCCACGATGCCCGAGACCAGCCACCGACGCCGCCGGCGCTGTCGGGCCTCGCGGAACAAGAGTTGGCCCGCGTCATCGGTTGCCACGGTCTCGGTCGGGGCGTCGAGGACCGTCATCGCGCTGGCACCGGGTGATTCATAGAACTACTATGACTAGCACCATGTTCCCTGTCAAGGTCGACCGCTCGGACCCCCAGCTCCTCCACGACCAGGTGGCGGCCGAGATCCGGCGGGCCATCGCTGACGGTGAGGCCGCCCCGGGGGAGCGGCTCCCTCTGGCCAAGGACATGGCGGCCGTCCTCGGTGTCAACAAGAACACGGTGCTTCGTGCCCTTCGACTCATCCGGGACGAGGGCCTGCTGGACTTCCAGCGGGGTCGGGGGATCACTGTGGCGGGGACCCCCGAGCAGGGCGTCGTGGTGGAGCGAGTGCGGGAGCTGGTGGAGTTCTGCCGGCTCCAGGGCTACCGCCGGGACGAGGTCATCGGGATCATCCAGCGCCTCCCGTGACCCGGTGGTGTTACCGGCCCGGGCTCAGAATCCGAAGGCGGATCGCAGGCTGGTGGCCGAGGCGGCGTTGTTGAGCCTCGGCACCCCGGCGATGTCCTCGGCCGCCTGCAGGAGGGAGTAGTGGGTGAACGGGGCGGCCGACGTGGTCCCCGGTGGGATGAACTGGCTGAGGAAGATGGCGCCGATGGTGCTCCGGGAGTTGGTGCCGGACCCGGCCCCTTCGTCGTAGACGATCACCACGGTGAGGTCACCCGATTGGTAGTCCGGGCCGGACACGATCTGGGGGATCCACGACCCCAGGTATGCATCCGCTTGGGCCAGGGTGCCGTTGTGCTGGTCGTTGTTCACGTCCGGCGTGATGGTGGCGAAGGTGGGGAGGGTGCCGTCGACGATGTCCGAGTGCAGGGGGCCAGCCGATGGGGTGCCGATGTTCACGTCGTTGGTCCCACACGAGGCCCACAAGTCGGTGTAGTACACGGCGGGATTGTGCCGGGAGAGGTAGGGGCCGCTGTTGCTCCGGGCGCACGACCCCGGCATGGACTGGGCGTAGGCTTTCCAGTTGGCCGGCCCGACCTGGTTGAAGATGTTGTCGCTAGCGGTCGTACAGCTCGACGCCTCGCAGTCGTTGGTCCACGGACTCGTGTTGTAGGCCGCCCCCGAGGTGGCCTCCAGGTAGTTGGGCAGGCTCGGATGGCCCAAGCTCACATAGTTGGTGGCGTGTCCGCAGTCGCGCAGGTAGGAGTTGATGTTCGGTGCCGAGGGACGTCCGTAGACCGACGAGGCATTGGCATTCTCCTCCCAGATGACTAGCAGCTTGCTGGTCGTCGGGGGACCGATGCGATCACCGCAGAAGGCGTTGCCGCCCGCGGCGAGCAGCCCGGTCGATGCCCGGGTGACGCCCACCACCGGCGTCCGGAGGGGCAGGGCCGCGGTCGACCCGTGGAAGGTGGCATCACCGAAGGAGAAGATCCCGCCGTCGGAGGCCACCATCCAGTAGCCCCCGCCGTCCGGGCTGGCCGTGATGCCGACGATCGGCTTTTTCAGTGGGAGTCCGGCGTTGGAGCCGTGGTAGGCGGCGTCACCGAAGGTGAACACGCCGCCGTCGGAGGCCACTAGCCAGTAGCCCCCACCGTCGGGGGCGGCGGCCATCCCGGTGATCGGCTTCTTCAGTGGGTGGCCGGCGTTGGATCCGTGGTACTTGGCGTCACCGAAGGAGAAGATGCCGCCGTCGGAGGCCACCAGCCAGTAGCCCCCACCGTCGGGGGTGGTGGCCATGCCCACGATGGGGTTCCTGAGCGGCAGGCCCGCGGTGGATCCGTGGTACTTGGCGTCACCGAAGGAGAACACGCCGCCGTCGGAGGCCACCAGCCAGTAACCCCCGCCATCGGGGGTAGCGGCGATGCCCACGATGGGCCGGTTGAGCGTCATCGCCCCGGTGGAGCCGTGGAACCGGGCGTCGCCACCGGAAAAGACCCCTCCGTCAGAGGCCACCTCCCAGTAGCCCTGCCCATTGGGCGCCGACGCCATACCGACGATCGGACGTTTCAGGTCCATCCCAGCGGTCGACCCGTGGAAGGTGGCATCACCGAACGAGAAGATCCCACCGTCGGCTGAGACCAGCCAGTACCCCTGACCGTTGGGAGCGGGCTGCGCGTGTCCAGACGGGTTGTCGAAGGCGTTCACCACGGCGAACGCGCCGAGCGTGATGACCAAGCCAATAGTCAGGATCCTCCACACCATCAGTTGGTTCGACAGCTCCCGGCCATGGACGACTCCAATGTCTCGCTCTCCCGTTCCCCGACACGGTACATCGACAGCGGAGGGTGTGCAGATCGCCACGCCACGGGCTCAGAGTACCGAAAACCGCCCGCTGAGCGAGACAGCTACCGCATTGCGTGAGCCTCGTTGACCCTGGATGGCGGTGCCACCGGCTGGGCGCCGGGACCCTCCGCGTCTGACCCGAACGGGTTGGCCAGGGTCCGCAGGAAGGTAAGGGCGGCGGTCACCCGTCGGTCGACCAGGGTCCGGTCGACCAGCTCGAGTTTCCGGAAGATGGCCGTGACGTCCTTCTCGATGGCCTTGACCGAAATGTTCAACACCGAGGCGATGGCCCGGTTGGAGAGCCCTCTGGCCATCTGCTCCAGGACCTCCGGCTCCCGACAGGACAGCGTGTTGACCGGCACGGCCTCGTAGTGCCGGACGAGGGAGTCCACGACGCTCGAATCGAGGACCGACTGCCCGGCGCAGACCTCGTGGAGCGCGCTCAGCACGGTGGCGAGGTCGAGTAGCCGCTCGTCGAGGAGGAAGGCGATTCTGGACGAGCCGTCACGGATGGCCTCCAGGGCGCAGGCGTCGTCGTCCTCGGCGATGATCACGATCCCCAGTTCGAGGAAGTCGTGCCGCAGCCGTCGGGCCACCAGGATGGGCATGGTGCCGAGGACGGCTGACCGGACACTGATGATCGCCGCCTGGGGCCGGATGGCCTCGACCAGATCGAACAGCTCCAGGTAGTCGCGGGTCTGCCCCACCACGTCGATATCGGCCACCCCGGCCAGCTGCGAGGCCAGGCCGTCGCCGATGAACGAATGGTCGGTGGCCAGTACCACTGAGGTCATGCCGCCAGCTGAGGACACGGTCCAACCCTTCCGCCCTGCCCGATCGCGCTACCCACCCTACGACAGGCGAACCCTCGCCCAGGGTGAATTTCCCGGCTCTGGAGCCAGCCAGGCACGAGAAGACCCCACCCTCGAGGAAGTTGATGCCGCAAGTCCCAGGGATCGGGGGTCTTTCGACCCTGTACGGCCGGGACGTTGTCCTCTGTCGACCGCCTGCGGCGAGACCGCTCGGGCTGTCCGCGGGATCCGCCAGATCACCGGCGTCGAGTTGGGCCACGCCAGCGTCGCACCTCGGTGATTCGCGTCGGCCAGGCCCCGGAGCGCCAGGGCGTTCCGGTCCACGCTCGCCTGCGCCCCGCCACGTGTCGGGACGAGCGCTCGAGGACCATCGCGCTCACCGCCTCTTCGACCGTGCCGGCGATGTGTGACGACGAGGACCCCTCATCGTCGTCAGCCGCCCGACCGGGAGGCTTGCATGGTCCGCACGACAAAGACGGCCGCCTCGGTCCGTCGGTGCATCTCCAGCTTCTTCAGAAGTTTCGAGACGTAGTTCTTCACGGTCTTCTCGGCCAGGAATAGGACCTCGGAGATCTCACGATTCGTCTTGCCCTCGGCGATCAGGTCGAGGATGCGGCGTTCCTGGTCGGACAGTCCAGCCAGTCTCGGATCAGCGTCCGTCCCGGCGCGGATCCGGTCGAACAGACTCTTCGTCAGCACAGGGTCGATGAGCGATTGCCCTCGGGCCACCAGCCGTACCGCGTTGACGAGGTCGCTCGCACGGGTGTTCTTGAGGACGTAGCCGGCGGCACCGGCCATGACCGCCTCGAGCAGCACGTCGTCGTCGGGGAAGGAGGTCAGCATCAGACAGGTCACATCGGGGGCGGTTGATTGCACCTCACGGCACACCTCCACACCGTCACTCGACATCAGCCGCACATCGAGGATGGCCACGGTGGGACGGGCGGCCGGTATTCGATCTAACGCCTCGGCTGCGGTGCCGGCTTCACCGACCACTTCCATATCGGCTTCCGCCTCGAAGATGCAGCACAGCCCTTTGCGCACCAACTCGTGATCGTCAAGGAGGAATAGCCGAATCACAACCGCTCCCTTCGGGAGGTTCCGAGCCGAACAGTAGCGGGGAGCACGCCCTCCATCGACGGGCGGGTGGACCTCCCCATGTCTTTCCCGCCAGCGACCGCCGGTGTACGGTGAGGCCACTTAGCTGAGTTCGCCGTCCGGTCCCCGCGGTCTGCTCCTGTCGACGAACAGGGTGGAACGGTATGGCGGCGATCGAGAAGAAGTTGGCTCATGTTCTCGCCGATCTGGCCCGGACCTTGGCCACGGACTTTCCCATCCAGTCCATCCTCGATCACCTCGTGGTCACCATCGTCGACATGCTGCCCATCAGTGGGGCAGGGGTCACCCTGATCGCTCCGGGGGCGAGCCCCAAGTTCATCGCAGCCTCGGACGAATCGGCCTGGCGGTTCGAACAGCTGCAGAGTGAATTACGCGAAGGACCGTGTCTCGCCGCGTACCGAACGGGCCGGTCGGTGGCGATCGCCGACCTTCGCGAGGACACCCAGTTCCCGAGATTCGCCAAACGGGCGGTGGAGGAGGGCTTGGTGGCGGTGTTCACTTTCCCCCTCCGTCAGAAGTCCGGACAGCTCGGCGCGCTGGACCTCTATCGGTCATCGCCCGGGCTCCTCGATGCGGAGGCCATGGCCGCCGCCCAGACCCTGGCCGACGTGGCGGCCGCCTACCTGCTGAACGCCCAGACTCGTGCCGAGCTCACCGAGTCGTCGGAGCTGGCGCTCGAGAACTCACTGCATGATCCATTGACGGGCCTCCCGAACCGGACGCTGCTGGTGCAACGGCTCAACCACGCCATCCTGCGGTCCCAGCGGTCGAAGAAGACCGTGGCCATCCTGTTCGCCGATCTCGATCACTTCAAGACCGTCAACGACACCTACGGGCATCAGGTGGGCGATGAGTTGCTCATCGCCGTGGCCGAGCGGATCGGTGGCCTCCTCCGACCGGGTGACACGCTGGCCCGGCTGGCCGGGGACGAGTTCATCATCTTGTGCGAGGACCTCGAGGAGCCCTCCGACGCCGAACTCCTGGCCCAACGGGTCGGCGCCGCTTTGGCGGAGCCGTTCCAACTGGTCAACGTGGCCCTCCATCTGAGCGCCAGCGTCGGCATCGCGTTCGCGGGTCCCGGTCACAGCATCCCCGAGCGCATCATCCAGGACGCCGACGTCGCCATGTACCAGGCCAAACGCCGAGGTGGCGCGCGATTTGGCACCCTCGACCTCGGGGAGCAGCATCTGGCCAGCCGCCGGGTGCTGCTGACCCACGACCTCCGCGTGGCCGAGGCGAGAGGTGAGCTGCGCAACGACTACCAGCCCGTGGTGTCCCTGGCCACCGGCGCGGTGGTCGGGCTCGAGGCCCTCCTGCGATGGGAGCACCCCAGCCAGGGCCTCGTGGGGCCAGAGGTAACTGTTCCGCTGGGTGAGCGTTCAGGACTCATCGTCGCCATCGGGCGCTGGGCGCTGGAACGGGCCTGCCTGGACCGGAAGCGGTGGCCGCGCCAGTCCGGGAGGGATGCGCTCGGCATGGCCGTCAACGTCTCGGTCCACCAGCTGATTGCCCCCGGGTTCGTCGACCTCGTCGCCCAGGTGCTCGACGACACCGGCACCGATCCGGCATCGATGACCCTCGAGGTGACCGAGAGCGTGCTCATCGACGACAGCGGGCGGATCCTCACGGTGCTCCGTGGCCTGAAAGAACTCGGCGTGTCCCTGGCCCTCGACGACTTCGGCACCGGCTACTCCTCGCTCAGCTACTTGAAGGAGCTCCCGGTCGATGTCATCAAGATCGACCGGTCCTTCATCGTGGACCTCGAGCACGGCCCGGTGAGCAACCTCATCATCGACGCGGTCGTCGGGTTGGGCCACGGCATGGGGATGACCATGGTGGCCGAGGGGGTCGAGACCGTTGACCAGCATCGGGATGTCGCGGCCCTGGGCTGCGACTGGTACCAGGGCTATCTCTTCGCCCGTCCGCTCTCCGTATCGGAGGTGGCGAACGACCCCCGCTGCGGCGTGGCACCCTTTCCCAGCCCACCTCTGCCCCAGGTCGTACCGGACCACCACCCGGTGATGCAGTGACATCTTCCGAGCCCGGTAACGATCTCGTTGAGTGCGTCGACGCCACGACGGGTCCCCGAGTCCTGGTGGTCGAGGGTAACGGGGACCTCCGCGAGGCTATGCACTCAGCGCTCACCGCCCGGGGATGGGGCGTGTCAGAAGCGTCCAGCTTCCAACAGGCAGCGGAGGTCGCCGACCGGGAGAACCCGGACGTGGTGCTCCTCGACATCGGCGCGCCCGGTGGGGGCGACGATGGGATTCTGGGACGGTTCAAGGCCGACCCCGAGACGGCATGGATCCCGGTCGTGGTGCTCGCCGCCCACTCTCCGGCGTCCCGTGTGGGCCAGGTCCTGCGGGCGGGGGCACAGGACTACATCGTCAAGCCCTGCTCACTCGACGAGTTGGAGGCCCGGCTGCTCGCCGCCCGACGGGTCGCCGTCGAGCATCTGCAGCTGATGGTGAGCGACGCCCGCTGCCTCCACCTGAGCAATGGAGCAACCGCCGCGAAGTCGGACTTCCTAGCCTCTGTCAGCCACGAGGTCCGGACTCCCATGAACGGGGTGATCGGCATGATCGACCTGCTGCTTGGCACTGGCCTTGACGACCGTCAGCGCGACTTCGCCCTCACCGTGCAGCGATCGGGTCAGGCGCTGTTAGCCATCGTCAACAACATCCTCGACTTCTCCCGCATGGAGGCTGGCCGTTTGTCGGTGGATGCCGTGGACTTCTCCATCGGCTCGGTACTCCATGATGTGGTTGACCTGCTGGCCGGGCCAGCCCAGGTCAAAGGCCTTGAGTTGGTCGCCATGGTGGAGCGGTCGGTCCCGGCAATCATTCGAGGCGACCCGGGCCGGCTCCGGCAGGTCTTGACCAACCTGATCGGCAACGCGGTCAAGTTCACCCAGGCTGGCGAGGTGCTCGTCCAGATCAGCAGGGAAGACGAGGCTGATCCGGCCGTCATCCGTTTTGCGGTCACTGACACCGGCGACGGCATCGCGTCCGACAAGCTCGTCACCATCTTCCAGCCCTTCGTGCAGGAGGATGCCTCGACGGCCAGGCGGTACGGCGGCACGGGGCTCGGGCTCACCATCAGCGCTCAGCTCGCCGCCTTGATGGGCGGACAGTGTGGCGTCGTCAGTCAGCAGGGTAAAGGCAGTACCTTCTGGTTCACCATCTCCGATCGAAGCGAGGCCGGCTCACCGAAGCAGGTGCCATCGGCGGTCGAGGCCGGCTTCGCAGGCGCACAGGTCCTGATCGTCGACGACAGTGCTGGCGTCCGCTCCTTCCTGGCAGACTGCCTCACCGACTTGGGGATGTCGGTGACCACCTCGGGAACGGCCACATCGGCGCTGGTGGCGCTGCGGTCTGCCGCTCGTGCCGGTCGACCCTACGGCGTCGCAGTTGTCGATCGGGCCATGCCGGGAATGGACGGTCTGGAGCTGACGAGGGCGATCGATTCGAGCGCTGAGCTGGGCTGCCAAGTGGTCCTGATGACGGATCTTGGCCACGAACTCGAGCTCGGCAGTCCGACCGCCAACGGGGTGTGCGCAACGCTGTCCAAACCCATCCACCGAGATCATCTGCGAGCGTGTCTGCGGATGGCCCTGGGCCTCTCAGCGCTGGACGACGGCCACCAAACCCCCGATCACCCTCCAGTGCGGGAGGGTGATCGCCCCACTGGCCGGGTCCTCCTGGCGGAGGACAATCCGATTAACCAGCGGGTGGCGGTCGCCATGTTGACCGGAGCGGGGTACGTCGTGGATGTGGTGGACGACGGGGCCGCGGCCGTTGCGGCACTGGCCGGACGGTCCTACGACGCCGTACTGATGGACTGTCAGATGCCGACGATGGATGGTTACGAGGCCACGGCGGCAATTCGAGCCAACGAACGGGGCAGGCACCACGTGCCCATCATCGCCATGACGGCCGGAGCCCGCCCGGAGGACCGTGACGAGTCCCTCCGTTCCGGTATGGACAGCTACATCGCCAAACCGGTGAGGATCGCTGACCTCCTATCGGTGGTCGGACAGGCGATCGAACAGTCGGGCGAACCGCCGGCTCAAGGCGATCGAGAGGACGATGCGCTCGCCGTCGCCATTGCCGACGAGAGTGTCTTGGCCAACGTCCGCTCGCTGGGTGATGCCTTCGGATTTGATCTGCTCAGCCAACTCATCGACCAGTTCGTGCACGATACGGAGTGCCAGCTGATCGAGCTGCACACGGCTGTCCACGACGGCGATGCGCGATCGTTGCGCCATCTCGCCCGCAGCATCATGGGCACGGCTGGTCAGCTGGGCGGGAGACGACTCTGCGCGTCGTGCCGGCGGCTCGAGGCGATGGGGAGAGCGGGTGCAACGGACGACACCAGCGTCGGACTCCATGAGGTGGAGACCGAGTACCAAGTGCTACGTCGCGCCCTGCTCCAGGCGGAAGTACCCGTCGGTCCTAGTGCAGTCGCTGACCTCGAGCCCGCCCAGTGAATGCGTCGGTCGGCCGTAACAGCGCTCAGCATCGGGGGTGAACACCCCTCCAGTTTTAGGGCCTACCACACTGTGCCGCGTGGTCAACTTGGCCGATCCAATCGGAACGAAAGCAGTGCATCTCGCCCTTGTCCCACAGCGCTAAACAAGCGCAAGCGTGCGGTGCATCAGTTCATGGCATTCCCGAATCACTGTCGAATAGCAGCTCTGGAGTGTCACGGAATGCCGGAGATCGATTCACGTTGCAGATCGACGAATGGAGCCATCAGATGACCACCCCACTACCGCAATGCGGTCCGAGCCACACCGATCTATGGGAGCCAGGACGATGACCACAACGAAATTGGACGACGCGGCACTCGGTTCAGCCCTGGCCGCCCTGTGGCAGCGTCACCGGCAATCGAACCTCGACCTCATCGCTCTCCTCGAGCAAGCGGCGGCGGATGTCCTGCGAGGGAATGCCGGTGTCAGCGCTATCGAGGCCGCGGCCGGTGCCGCACACAAGCTGGCCGGCTCGCTCGGAACCTTCGGGTTCGATACCGGGAGCGGAGCGGCTCTCGAGGCCGAACTACTCCTCCGTGAGCCCGCGGTCGACGGGAGATTGTTGGCTGAAGCGGTCACGGCCCTGCGTACCGATGTCGAGGACGCGAGCCACGGTCCGGAGGTGATGGCGGCACAGCGCTCACTCGATGCCGAGCCGGCGGGCGCGGAGAGCAGCATCCTGCTGGTGTCGACCGACACCAACCTGGTCTCTCGGCTGACGGTGGAGGCAGCAGCCGCCGGCCTCGTAGTCAGCACCATCGCTGCGCTGCCCGAGTATGGCGGTGGACTGGAGGCGGCCCGACTGATCCGAGCGCAATCATCATCGACGATGATCCGCACGAATCAGGCTCGGAATTGGGCCAGATCGTGTCTGGGCTCGCCCGGGCCGCCGTGGTCGTCGTGTTAACTGACCGAGACGGATTTGAAGAGCGTCTCGATCTGGCTCGGTCTGGCGCTTCGGGAGTCATCCCGAGATCGCAAAGTGCCCACCAGACGATGGGATTCCTGGCTGAAGCACTGGCCCGCCGGACGCCAACACGGTCCGAGGTTGTCGTCGTGAACGTGCCAGCGGCGTTCATCGAGACCCTCTCTCATGCACCGTCGGTGGGCTGTTACCTGACCGTCAGCAACGATCCGGCGAAACTCTGGGAAACACTTGAGGATCAGGGTGCTGATCTCGTAGTCCTCGGAGGTGGAGGGTCTCCTGTAAGTGGGTTTGACCTGTGCCGCATGGTCCGAGGCCATCCGCGCTGGAACCGGCTGCCCATCGTGGTGGTGGGCGACGACGATCCAGGTCGGCTCGACGAGGCGATGGACGCAGGGGCTGTGGACTACCTGCCGATCAGCATCTCTGCGCACGACGTAGCCGTGCGGATCGGCCGTCAGCTGTCCGGGGCGCTCACGGCGCGTTCCCGGTGCGACATCGACCCGCTGACCGGAACGGAGAATCGGGCCTCTGCCGAGCGGTCGTTGGACCATGTGCTCCGGTTGGCTACGCGGCGCAGCGAGCCGTTTGCCCTGGTGCAGATAAAGATCGACGGGCTCGGGCACATCCGCCAGAGTGAGGGCTCAGCGGTTGGTGATGTGATCCTCCGCCATCTCGGCACGCGCCTCCTCGAAGTGTTCGACGATGAGGACGTGGTCGGACGCTGGTCGAGTGACGGATTCATTGTGGGTGTCTACGGTGCCACCGGTGAGGATGCTCAGCGGCGGATCGCTCCGGTGTTGGCCGACTGTTCGGCTGAGGCCATCCCCGCCACGTCGGGCCGGCTGGCCCGGTTCAGCTTCAGTGCCGGGATCGCCTCCTTCCCGGCCGATGGTACGACGTTCGCGTCGCTCGAGCACTTGTGCGAGACGGGACTGCGCCGCGCCGCAGCCGGATCCCAGGCCATCGTGCTAGCCAGCGAGCGTCCGACGGTGGGATCGTCGGAGGTGGTCGACGTCGTGCTCGTCGACGACGACGACTCTTTTGCCGATGTCATCGAGCACGCGTTGGCGCATCACAACTACACCAGCCTGCGCATCAGCGACGGGGCCGAGGCAGCCGCAGCGCTCGGGGAGGGCACGGTGCGCGGGCGGGTCGTGTCTGCTCGACGTCGGACTGCCCAGCCTCGACGGCTTCGGCGTCCTCCAGGTCATGCGCCGCCAGGGCATCCTCGACGAGACCCGGGTCATCATGCTGACGGCTCGATCGAGTGAAGCCGAGATGCTCCGGGCACTCGGTCTCGGTGCCACCGAGCACATCACCAAGCCCTTCAGTATCCCGGTCTTGCTGGGACGGCTCGACCAGACCCGCTTCCGGACAGTCGCATGAGTGCCATGACGCTGGTCATCGTGTTGCTGGTCGTGATCTCTGTCGCCATCGCCGCGGTCCTCGCCACCGTTGCAGTCAGCAGTTTCGTGCAGTCACGCCGCCTCCGTCAGCAGCCGTCGCTCGGAGACGTGCGCATGGCGATCATCACGGCGGCCTCTCCGGTGAGGACTCCCCCCAGCACCGAGGAACTCTCCCGTCTAAACGGGCTGTCCGAGCGCTACATCGTCAGCGTGATGCTGGATCTGGCCCCGTCGTTCAGCGGCAGTTCCCGCACGATTCTGGTGTCCCTGGCCGAGGAACTCGGCGTCCTCGAACGTGCCCGGAAGGGAGTGCGCCGCCGACGGTGGCCCAACCGCCTCTACTCGGCCCGGGTACTCACGGCGTTCGGTGTGGAGTCCGAGGACCTCTACGGCCTGCTCGTCGACCGGTCTCCCGAGGTACGGGCCCAGGCCGCTGCATGGTGCGTGGTGACGCCCAACCGTGTGGCGGTCGACCACCTGATCCGGCTCCTCGATGACCCGAACGGCCAGTGCCGCTTCGCGGCCCAAGACGCCCTGATCCGCATCGGACTCCCGGCCTCCCAGGGCCTCATCGATGCCCTGGCGGACTCGAACGAGGTCTCGACCCGCCGGCTGCTTGCGGTGGCACGGTCCATGGCCGACGATCGGCTCTACGACCGGGCACTCGCCCTGACCGGCGATCCGTCTCCGCAGACCCGCGCCTTGGCGGTGGCCGTACTGGCCCGCATCGGAAACACCGATGCCGGTCCGACGCTCACCACACTGCTCGAGGACCCGTCAGAGGATGTGATCCTGGCGGCAGCCGCCGGGTTGGCCAAGCTTGCGTTCTGGCGGGGTGCACCGGCTGTCGAACGACTGCTCAGCCATCCGTCGTGGGACGTGCGCAAGCAGGCCGTGCTGGCGCTGCTGGCCATGGGCGAGCCCGGAGGGATCCTGCTGCGCGCCAATCAACCGGGATCCGGTCCTGGCGGCCGAGATGTCCACCCAGGCTCTGCAACTGCGGGCCCTAGCCATGGAGGCTCACGCGTCATGAGGCACTTCTACATCGACTACCTGCGCCCCATCAACTACGTCGTGCTCGTGTACTTCGCCGCCCTGGCCGCGTTCTACCTGGTCCTGTACGTGTCGGCCGCCTTGGAGATGCGCACCTACCTCCGTCGGGTGCGGGCCGAGCAGTACCACGAGATCCTGTCATCGGAAATCGCCCCGTCGATCTCCATGCTGGTACCGGCCTACAACGAAGAGACAAGCATCCAGCAGAGCGTGCGGGCCCTGCTGACCGTGGCGTATCCGCAGCTGGAGATCGTGGTCGTCAATGACGGCTCGACCGACGGCACGCTCGCCGTGCTGGCGTCAACCTTCGATCTGGTGCCCATCGAGCCGCTCTACGACCGCCGCATCGCCACCGAGGAGGTCCAGTCGATCTACCGATCACGGCACTTCCCGAACCTGGTCGTGGTGTCGAAGGAAAAGGGCGGAAAGGCCGACGCCCTCAACGCCGGCCTCAACGTCTCGAGTGGTGAACTGGTCTGCTCGATCGATGCCGACACCATCCTCGATCCGGACGGCCTCCGCCGACTGGTGCGCCCCTTCATCCGATCGGACGACGTGGTGGCCGCCGGTGCCACTATCCGGGTTGCCAATGGCTGCACCGTCGCCCAGGGCCGGCTGGCCACCGAGCGGGGCCCCCACCGGGCCCTGGCCGGCATCCAGGCCGTGGAGTACCTCCGTGCCTTCTTGTTCGGCCGCCCGGGATGGAACCGGCTCGGCGGCAACCTGCTTATCTCGGGGGCCTTCGGCCTGTTCCGGCGGCAGAGCCTGCTCGAGACCGACGGGTACGCCAAGACCGTGGGTGAGGACATGGAGCTGGTGGTGCGCCTCCGCCGCCACTCCTATGAGACCGGCCACCCGGCTCGCGTGGAGTTCGTCCCCGATCCTGTGGCCTGGACCGAGACGCCGACGTCCTTCCGGGAGCTCGGCCGCCAGCGCGAGCGGTGGCAGCGGGGGTTCTCCGATGTCCTGTGGCGCCACCGACGCCTGATGCTGAATCCCCATTACGGCGTCCTCGGCCTGGTGGTGTTCCCGGCATTCGTCCTGTTCGAGTGGATGGCCCCAATCATCGAGGCGGTGGGGCTGGTGGTGGTAGTGGTCGGCTTGGTGCTCGGTGAGGTGTCGGCCACCTTTGCCGTGCTGTTCTTCTCGTTGGCCTGCGGTCTGGGCATCCTCTTGTCGATGTTGGCACTCATGCTGGAGGAACTGTCGTTCCGGCGCTATGGGCGGGCCCGGGACCGGGCCTTGCTCGTGCTGTGGGCGGTGCTGGAGAACCTCGGCTACCGCCAGCTGACCGTGTGGTGGCGGATGCGGGGGAACGCCAGTTACCTGCGGGGCAAGAAGGCATGGGGAAAGATGAACAGGAAGGGCTTCAAGCCGGCCGATGGCCCCGAGACCACACTGGGTGAGCTGTATCCCCCAACCCCATCCGTCCAGGGCGGCCCCGTCGGTGTGGCCGCATTCCGCCTGACGCCTGGTGCCACCCTTCCCATTCGAGCCAAGCGGGTCGAACCCGGTTTCCAGATGGCCAAGCCGCTCTTGTGACCAGGTAGATAGTGACATCGACCATCGTGCCCCTCAAGCCTGCCGTGGATCACTCTGCCCTGTCGCAGACGCGGATCCTTCTCGTCGATGACGACCCGACGAGCCGTGACGTCCTCGTCCTTTTGCTGGGTCGACTCGACCATGCCACGGACGTCGCCGGCGACGGGATCGAGGCACTGGCCAACGTCATCGACGTCGGGTACGAAATGGTGTTCATGGACGTGCACCTCCCGGCCATGGACGGACTCGAGGCGACCCGCCGGATCCGGTCCCTGCCCCCGCCGACTCCGCAGCCGGTGATTGTCGCCATGTCGGCCAACGTCACCGCCGAGGACCGCGCCAGCTACCGTCGGGCGGGGGCCGATACCGTGCTGGCCAAGCCGGTCCGTCTCAGCGAGCTGTCTCACCTCCTCGGGTTGGCCCAAAATCGACCGGGCGGAACTCCCGAGCCGATTCGTGACGAGTCGATACCCAGCTCGATCATGGACAGACACCCGGTGGGCGCCTTGCCCACATGGCCGGCCGTCTACGACCCAACCGTCCTCGCCACTCTGATCGCCGACGTGGGTGGAGACACGGGACACCTCCGTCGGGAGCTTCTGGGTTCCTTCCTCGATGGCGCCGACCAACGAGTGGGTGCAATCCAGGCCGCCGGCCGCGATGTCACCGGAGCGTCCCTCTCCATGCTCGTCCACGAACTCAAATCGGCGGCGGCCACGCTGGGACTAAATGCCCTGGCCACCACCGCCTTACGGATCGACCGGGCGTTCCGGACGGCCCCTGACCGGACTGACGTCGCCGGCGAGGCGTCAGAGCTGCTCGGTCAGTTCCGCCATGCGGTCACAGCGGTGCGCTGCGCCCTTTCCGATGCCCCGTCGCCCACCTGAGCGGGGCGCCGCCCAACCGGGCCCCGTCCTTGACCGCCACCAGGTGAGTCCACGGTGAGGTGTCGGGATCTCTCCAGGCGCCGGTGACGAGCGCCGGCCGCCCCGCCATCTGGAAACGCTGTTGGATCAGGGCGGCGGCCGACCCCCACCCTCCACCACGGAGCTGCGCCAATCCTCCATGGGCCAGCACCCGATGGATCTCGTCGAGGTCGTCGGCCCGGGCTCTACCGGCGGTCGCCCCGCCCATGACTCGAACCATCCCGACACTGTCGGTATCGGCATCGATGTGCAGCGGGTGATCGTCTGACGTCACGTCCATCATGGCCAGTCCCTCCCGGGCGGCCCATGCCAGTGTCAGCCGCTTTATCCATCGGCCGGCGAGGACGGTTGTCTGGTCCTGGATGAGCCGGTTGAGACTGGCCTCGGACTGGCTGTTGGCCGGATGCCGGCGTTGGAGATAGAGGCATCGATCGATATGGCCGAACGCCGTCCGCTCGAACATCCGGCACATGAGATCCTGGTCGTCAAGGACAGCGAGTGCACTGTCGTAGCCGCCCACCTCGTCGTAGAGCTGGCGCGTGAAGGCGCGCAGATGGTTCGGGGCGTACCAGATGAGTGAGACGTTGTGAGGCAGAGGCGCCATGGCGTGACATCGGTCCATGGCGCCGTCACCCATCGGGAGGTCCGAGTACCGCCATCCGTGCTCGGCGTCGAATCGCACGTCCCGTCGGCCACCATCAGACGCCATCTCGGCGAAGTCGGAATAGACGAACCGCACGTCGGGATGGCGCCACCGCGCCGCCACCACCGATGCCAGGGCATCAGGCAGCAAGAGGTCGTCGTGGTCGAGCTCCACGAGAACCTGACCGGTGGTCAGTGCCACAGCCTGAGACTTGGCGTCACCGATCCCTCTGACGCTTCTCGTGGCATGGACCTTTATCCTCCGGTCGGTAGATCGAGGCGTCCACGATGCGCCTCCGTTCAAGAGGACGGTCCACTCCCAGTCCCGGTGGGTTTGGGCAAACAGGCTCTGGGCTGCATCGTCGAGCCATCGCGGGTCGTGGCTGGGTGTGAACACGGAGATAGGCATGGTGAGGCTGGTCAGGGTGCGCCCTGAGTGACGATCGTCCGGTGCGTTGACGTGACCGGTGCCACGGTCGGTAGGACGAGTGCGGCCGGCACCAGCGGCCCGAGCACCGGGTCCATCGATACCGCTCGGGCAAGATCGGCCAACCCTTCGCCTTTGGTCGTCGGGCTGGCGACGAGGAGGAGTCCGAGATTGAAGAATGTCGTGGGGGCGTCTGCCTTGACCGACAAGACTCTGCGGTAAAGCGTGATGGCCTCGGACGGGTCGGAGACGGTGACCAGGACGGCCTTGTTGAACAGGGCTGGGGTCATGGTTGGGTCGTTCGTGAGCGCCCGGTCGTAGTAGGAGAGGGCCGATGCCCGGTTCCCGGTCTGTTGGGCAATGGTGCCAAGGTCGTAGCTGAGGACAGCATTTGTCGGCTGCAGCCGCAGTGCATCGGTGTAGGTGGCAGTGGCCAAGGTGATCTCGCCGGCGCGTTGTTGCGCCGCACCGGCGGCGAGCAGACTCGTGGCCTCGATCCTGGCCGCTGTCGCTGTGGCCGCGTTGTCGGACCCCTTCGATGAGAGTCCCACCCCGGCAATGAGTGCGATCGCTGCCACCGCCGCGAGCACGATCACCGCCATGCCGTAGACGACCGGCCTTCGATTGTTGTCACCCGGGGCTTCCGATTGGCGCCCAACCTGAGTCCCGTGGTCGATCGTAGGTATGGACCGGAGGTCGCTGGGGAGGAACGCGGCAAGTGAGGACATGCGTTCGGGGACAGGTGACGGGCCCTGCAGCCACAACCCCGGTGATCCGCTGACTGGTGATGACGTGGTCATGGGACGACGGTCTCCATAGCCCTCTATCGCCCGCACCGGACATCCGCTCAAGGGGTCGAAGGTCCCAATCTGCGGCGCAGATGGCATGAAGTGTGGGATCCCAACGCGGGAGCCACGGACGCCCGCAGCGCATCAGCCAGAACGTGCCAGTTGGCCCTGAGCAGTTGGGACCTTTGCATCCTCGTATCCACCTGCGGACATGCCGATGGCCAGGTAGGACGCCGAAGCAGAAGGGTCGAGTGGCAGCCGATGAGAACCTACCGACGCCGCATCCTGGCCATGTCGGCGTCGTTGGGGCTCGTGGTCGCAGCGACCGTCCGCTCTGATGCCGGGGTGGCGGGTGCAACGCCGACAGGTGCAGTCTCGGGTCCAGTGCTTGATCGAGGCATGTCGGCTACCTCGAATCCACTGGCCGCCGTCGTTCTCTCCGATATCGACCTACAGCTGATCGGACGAGTGGCGGCAGACCCACACGGCGGCGGCTACTGGATGGTCGATGCAGAGGGACGGGTCTACAGCGCCGGTTCGGCCATACCCCACGGGAGCGCCGACCACCGAGGTTCGACGCTGTCCATGGTTGGGTTGGTAGCTACACGTGATGGTGGTGGCTATTGGCTGATCCAGAGCGATGGGAAATCGTTTCCGTTTGGAGATGCGAGGGAGCTGGGTCAGCTGGGACTCGTCGACATACTCCATCGCCTTTACCCAGGCACTCCGGCCGTCACTCCGGCATTGACGGTCTCAGACCATGACGGGACTGCATCCCTCGGTTTCGTTCGGAGTCGGCTTGCATCGTATTCGGAAGCAGCTGCCCACTCTGTTGGGGAAAGTACACCGTTCGGCGCACAAGGCCCGCGTCCTGAAGCGTCGAACTTCGGTCCGCAGGGTTTGGTCACACCTCGACCAAGCCGGGCCAGGATTGCCACCGGTCGTTCAGGGACCGTTCTTTTGCCCGGCGTCCAGGGTGCCACCGGTTCGACTGGCACCAGGGGTGGATCGGGTCCGGCGGGAAGCATCGGAAACCCAGGAGCCGGTGGTCACGCCGGATCCCAAGGACCGGCAGGGACGGAGGGCGCAATCGGACCCAGCGGCGACCAAGGGGCGCAGGGAACGATCGGAATCCAGGGCTCGGTTGGGATCCAGGGGTCAATCGGCCCCCAGGGGCCCGTCGGGGCACAAGGAGCTCCAGGTCCCATCGGGACCCAAGGCTCGACTGGGACCCCTGGACAACAGGGCGCCCAGGGATCTGCGGGGGTTGACGGGAGCACCGGCCCTTCGGGGCCTCAAGGCGCAGCGGGATCAGTCGGTGGGCAAGGGCCACAGGGCGGTGTGGGACCCCAAGGGAGTCAGGGCTCGCAAGGTGCTGCGGGAACCCAAGGCGGCGTCGGGCCCCAGGGGCCCGTCGGGGCACAAGGAGCTCCAGGTCCCATCGGGACCCAAGGCTCGACTGGGACCCCTGGCCAACAGGGCGCCCAGGGATCTGCGGGGGTTGACGGGAGCACCGGCCCTCCGGGGCCTCAAGGCGCAGCGGGATCAGTCGGTGGGCAAGGGCCACAGGGCGGTGTCGGACCCCAGGGGAGTCAGGGCTCGCAAGGTGCTGCGGGAACCCAAGGCGGCGTCGGACCCCAGGGGACTCCCGGTTCGCAAGGTGATCCTGGAACCCAAGGGAGTCAGGGTTCGCAGGGCGATCCCGGAGTGCAAGGTGAAGCTGGACCCCAGGGGAGTCAGGGCGTCGCGGGTACCAATGCCCCGCTTCACGTGCCCTCAGTCTTCGGGTTCATCGCTGCGTCGAACGTCGCTGTTGGGGCTGGCGTGGGCGTGTTTTACACCGAGCCTTGCCCATCAACCGACCTAGTCGAGAGTGGTGGCTATAACTACACTGCACAATCTGGCCTCGTGGTGAATCAGGACGAACCGTTCTCTACGACCGATTGGACGGTGGGCCTTTTCAACAGCGGCAGCAGCAGTGTCACCTTTTCGCTAAATATCTACCTCGTGTGTGAAACCTCTAACTAGTTTCATTAGGTGAGTACATCACGACGGCCAAACCAGACCCACGCCGCGATCAAGAATGCTGCGGCGTAGCAGGCCTGCACTACGAGTAAGTGGGGCAGGCCACTTGGGCCGATCGATTTGAAGAACACGCCGGTCCAAACGCCCGAACCTCTGTCGGTCACCGGAAGCCAAGGCTCCAGTGCGTGGAGCCCCGGAATGTTGTCCAGGGCCCGCGAGACAAAGGCGAAGAACACCCCACCCGCGATAGCGCTGAATGGTCGATCGGTAACGGTCGAGCACAGGATGCTGAATGCGAAGATGCTGACCATCGAAATGGCCACGATGCCAGTGGCGATCATGATCCGAGCCAATGCGGTACCCGGAGTGAAGATTGACAGCCCGCTGGTGAAAGGCGTCGCCTCTTGGAGATTGAGGACTTCAAGTGGATGCCAACCAAATGCGATGAGTCCGGATAGCAGGCCAGCAACGGACACAACGATCACTGAGGCGATTGAGCACGTGCCAGCCACCACCACCTTGGACAGCAACACCCGTGATCTCGGTAATGGCCGGGCAAGGAGGTAGCGGAGACTTCCCCACGACGCCTCCCCGGCCATTGAATCCCCTGCAAAGACGGCGACCGCCAGCGGAACGAGGAACAGCAGCAAGGCGTTGAGCCCGATCACGGCCATGGTGAAGCCCGAGGAGTTTGGTACGACCGATCCGTAATTCCCCAGACGCTCAGGCGTCGAGGCGCTGGTGCAACCAATGATGATCGTCACCACCACGGTGACGATCGCCAGTGTGCCCAACGTGATCCACATCCGAGGGCGCCGGATCTGTTTGATGAACTCGATGGTGATCAATCGAGTACATCCTTGCGGTTGAACCACCACTGGGCGAGGCCCATGAACACCACAAAGTAGGTGAGCTGGAGTAACAGGAAATGAGTGAATCCGGAAGTGTCCACAGGTCGAACGAACAAGTAGTTCCAGAGGTCGATGTCATTGTTCGGCATGTAGCGGTCGACGACTGCGACCCCTGGAAGGTAATCGGCGTTGAACACCCGCGAGATGATGGTGAGGCCCACCCCACCAGCCACAGCGATCAACGGGCGACGCGTGGTGGTGGAGAGAAAGAATGCCACCGCGAAGATGCTGGCCATTCCGGCGATGACGTAGAGCGTCGAGAGGGCCACATTTCCCACGACATCGGCTGCCGAATACAGGGCAGCGACCGGGTGCCCAGGTGCGGAGGCGCTTCCGTTGACGATGGCAAGCCGATGCCAGCCGAAGGCGATGATCCCAGCCACAGCCGCAACCACCACCAGCACCACCACTGAGACGGTGGACAGCACGCCAGCCACCGCTGCCTTGGACCACAGCACCCTACTCCGTGACACCGGGCGGGCCAGGACGTAGCGAAGGCTTCCCCAACCCGCTTCACCGGCAACCGCCTCACCGGCGAATAGTGAGACGGCAAGCGGAAGGAAGAACTTCATCGTGCTGGACAACGCCACGATGGGAACGGTGAGTCCTGACGATCGGGGGACCATCAGGAGAGGGACATCCCCCACGTATTCGATCTGACCCGAGCCGGTGGCAGCGAGCGCCACGGTGAGAAGCAGTGCAAAGAACGCCACCAGTCCGAAGGTGACGAGGGTCCGAGGTCGGCGGAGCTGCTTTCCCCACTCGATGAGGAGCAACGCTAGGTGGGTCCTGCGGCCGTGGGGTCGGGGTCGCGCCCACCCACCATATCGAGATAGGCATCCTCGAAGTTACGGCTCCGGAACTCCGAGACGACGATGCCAGAGGACTGGAGACTGTCGAGCAGATCAATGGGCCGGAGGTCGCTGCCTTCGACGATGACAGACCCAGGTCCGTGCCCAGTTGCTGTGTGGACCCCGACCAGACCTCGAAGGAGGCGGATGCCCTGCTCGGTGTCGGAAACACGCAGAAGGATCCGGGATTGGGCGCTGACCAACTCCTCGACGGCTCCGTGCGCGACCAAGGTGCCAGAGCGCATGATCGCGGCATGGCTGCATACCTGTTCGACCTCGGACATCTGGTGACTGGAGATCACGATGGTCGTACCGGAATCTGCACACGTGGCAATGGCGCTGTGAACCTCGTGGATCTGGGCCGGATCCATACCGGTGGTGGGCTCGTCGAGAAGGAGAAGGTCAGGTGCGCCCATCAGGGCCTGCGCCATGGCCAGCCTGTAGCGCATGCCGTGGGAGTAGCCAGAGAATTTGCGGTCGACGGCGTCGCCGAGGCCGGACATGTCAATGGCGCCGGGCAGATCTGCAGTGCCACCGGTCAGTTCGATCTGCTTGGAGACCAGCTCGAGGTTGCGACGCCCCGAGAGGTGGGGTACGAAGCCAGGCCCATCGACAAGGGCGCCGACGCGTCCGAGCACCTTGCACCCTGGCCGCACCAACTCGCCGAAGATCCGGGTTGTGCCCGACGTGGGGCGGACCAGCCCGAGCAACACCTTGAGGGTGATCGTCTTGCCCGACCCATTCGGTCCGACAAGTCCAAGCACCTGGCCCGACTCGACGACCAGGCTGAGGTCGTTCACGGCGAGGACGCCGTTACGGAGACGCTTTGTGAGGTGCTCGATCGCTACCGCCGGCGGGGCGGAACCAGATGGTGTGGCCACATCAGGCACCATCTGAGTCTCCGCCGTTCAACGCTTCTTGCTCACCGCCGGGGATCATGGCCGCGATGTCCACAACCGAGGAGCGTGCCGGCTTGTTGGCCTGCACCGTCGACCCGAAGTGGCTCAGGGAGATCGTAATGGTGCCGAGCCCGGCCCCTGGAGGGGTGACCCGTGCTCCCACGAGCCGGCCCCGCCCATCCACCCACGCGTCGATGCGCATGCTCACCGGCGTTGACGATGTGCCCCCGCCGAGCGCCGAAATCTCCGACGAGAGGGCTTTGGCGAACACTGACCCAGCGGAACCCTCGGCGCGGGCCAGCGCCTGGTTGACATCGATCGTCACCACGTACTGGGTGGCCGGTGCCCCGTTGAACGTCACTCGGCCCGCAGGAGCCGAAGCGGTGGCACCCCATGCCAGTTCGTCGAGGGTGAATGCCGGGTTGATGTTCTCAGTCTGCACGATGTAGGGAGGGAAGTTCACGTTGTACTTGGCGATGTCGGAAAAGTTGGCGAAGATCCACGGTCTCCCGGGTTGTAGGGGCGGACTGGAAGACGGGGGATCGATGAAGACGGTCCCCGGAAGGAAGATCATCTGCTCGGAGTTCCCCGCCCCTGGAAGCTTGAGTCGGATGGTCCCCGAGGGGCTCCGAAAGTCGAAGGAACCGGTCCCATCGCGGGGTGCCGCGGCTGCGGCATTCGCAGACGCCTGCTTGAACCGCATATCGAAGGCACTGGTGAGGGCCATGGTCTGCTGCACAGCCCCCTGCACTGCGGCAAGCGCATGGGGCGATGCGAGTGAGGTGACCGGAGGCCCGGTCGCCACGGCCCCGGTAGGCCCGCCCGATCCGCATCCAGCCAGGACGAGGCCAACGAGGGCGACCGATGAACCGACGACGGCGAGCGGCAGTCCGGTCCGCTTCACCGCTCGCTCATCCCTCACGTGGCCCATACTGACTCGCGGAGTGCCCGGACATCCGCACCGCATGATCCTGCCACATGGCGATCCGTGTCCGGATCAGCCCGACAGGGTGTAGCACCCCTCAGCTGGAGGTCACGGCACCACCGTTGCGTTGGCCGGTCGAGCCCCCATGAACGCCGCCACCATGGACAGCAGGGCGTCTTTCCCATACGGCTTGGCCAGATAGCTGTCCATCCCTTCGGCCAGGCAGCGCTCTTTGTCCTCCGGCCTGGCACCTGCGGTCACCGCGATGATTGGCGTCCTACGTCTGGGCCCTTCCTGGGCCCGAATGGCCGCCGTCGCCTGATAGCCGTTCAGTTCGGGCATCTGGCAGTCCATCAGGATGGCGTCGTAGGCAGTCGTTGAGGCGGCCCGGACCGCCTCGGCCCCGTTCAGGACCGTGTCGACCCGGTAGCCAGCGGTAGAGAGCATGGCCACCGCCACCTCTTGGTTGGTCAGATTGTCCTCGGCTAGGAGCAATCGGCGCAGCCCCTCGGTCCCCTCGGACCCCTTACCTCCACGGGCCGCTGTTCGCATGATCAGATGGGGACCCCGCGATCGGGCCAGTGTGCGGAGTATCGCCCGCAGGTCAGCCTGGTGGATGGGCAGACTGACCGTGGTGAGCGGCTCCCGTGTGGTGATCGTGGCCGATCCCGGAGCGGGATGGGCCGGGAGCATGAGAACCAGTCGCGTGTCCGGTGTGAGCTCACTGAGAATGCGCTCTGCCAGGTCCGGCCCGTCCGTTTCAGGCATCGACGGATCGAGCAGCACGACGTCGAGCGGCCGTGCATTGGCCGCCACCGCCCTCAACGAGGAGAGGGCTGCGGACCCGGTTGCCGCCGTGCTCACCTTCGTGCCCCAATCCTCCAGGTAGCTGGTGAGGACCGCCCGATGGGTGGCGTTGTCGTCGACGATCAGGGCGGTCAGACCGATGAGTGAGTCGTCCGGCGGATCTGGGTCGACGGACGATGGATCGAGTGGAACTCGGATGGTGAACCAGAACGAGCTCCCCTGTCCGAGCCGACTGACGACACCGCAGTCGCCTCCTAGCAGCGTGACCAGCTGGCTGCTGATGGCCAGCCCTAGACCGGTTCCTCCGTATCGACGGATGGTCGACGTATCGGCCTGGACGAACGGCTCGAAGATGGAGTCGAGCTTGTCGGCCTCGATCCCGTTGCCGGTGTCGGTGATCTCGAAGTGGACCAGCGCGTCGTCTGTACCGATGCGGGCGTGGGATACCCGGACCACAACCTCGCCCGCCTGCGTGAATTTGATGGCGTTCCCGACAAGATTAATGACGATCTGGCGAATTCGGCCGGGATCGGAGCGGACCTGGGTCGGCACCGACTTGTCGATCACGGCGATCAGGTCGAGACCCTTGGCATTCGCTGAACTGGCGAGGAGGTCGATCACCTCCTCGGTAATCGTCGACACGCAGCACGGCACGTGTTGGACATCGATCTTGCCCGCGTCGACCTTGGAGAAGTCCAGGATGTCATCGATGACGATCATCAGCGCCTCACCCGAGTGGCGCAGGGTCTCGGCGAAGTCCCGTTGTCGATCATCGAGTTCCGTCTCAAGTAGGAGCTCGGTCATCCCAATGACACCGTTCATGGGCGTCCGGATCTCGTGGCTCATATTGGCCAGGAAGTCTGATTTGAGCTGTGACGCCTCGTCTGCCCGGTCGCGGGCTTCAGACATGGCAGCAGCGGCAGTCGCTTCGGCAGTGACATCGGCAAGTGTTCCGACCCAGCCCACCGTGGCTCCGTCGGGGTCGGCGATGAGCTGCGATGTAGCGAGAACCCACCGAACACTCCCGTCGGGAGACGATATGGCAAATCGATGGGAGATACGCGATCGTCCACCTCGCCCATCCGCTCCTACCGATGACACTTCGCGGTGCTCGGGATTCACGATGTCGCCCCACTCCTTCCCAAGGGCCTCATCGGCGGGGACACCGCTGATCTCACTCCAGCGGGGATTGGTGTAGACGTACCGGTTATCAGCGTCGGTCTGGAAGATGCCGATCGGTGAGGCCTCGGTTAACAGACGTAGCTGGTCGGCCGAGTTCTGCACCTCTCGGGCGCGGGCGGCAAGTCGGTCCGCCTCGATGAACAGGTTGGCGAATACGGCTACCTTGGCGCGCAGCTCATGGGGATGGACGGGCGAGTAGATATAGTCGACCGCCCCTTCCACATAGTGGTCGGTGGACGGGTGCCGGTCGTCGGCGAAGGCAGTAATGAAGATGATCGGGGTCATCTCGGACTGCTTGCGCTGCCTCATCAGCCCCGCGGTGGCAAACCCGTCCATGACGGGCATGCAGACGTCTAGGAGGATTACGGCGAAGTCCTCGACCATCAAGCAGCGAAGGGCCGCCATGCCCGACTCCGCCTCAACAATGCGATAGCCCAGTGGCACCAGGACGGATCTGAGGGCCAATCGCTTCGATGGATCGTCATCGACCACCAGGACGGAGACCGGCGAGGGCCCGGTGGACCGCGGCGGGGTGCCGGCGTCAATGGCTCTGCTGAAAGGAACGGTCACCGTACGGTCTCCGATTCGGCCGTCAGCAATCGATGGATCGAGGCCACCAGCTCGTCGGTGTCGACGGGCTTGGTCAGACAGTCATCCGCTCCTGCTTCGAGACAGCGGTCTCGTTCGCCCTCGACAGCTTTGCCGGTGACGGCGATGATGGGAACCGCCTGATCGCCGTCCATGGCCCGCAAGGCGCGGATGGCGGCATAGCCGTCCATGGTGGGCATCATGATGTCCATGAGGACGACGTCGAACTCACCCCGCTCCATGGCGTCGATGCTCTCCTCCCCGCTCTCAGCCGTGGTGACAGCGGCGTCCCGCCGTTCGAGCAACGCGGTCATGGCGAAGATGTTGCGATAGTCGTCGTCGACCACCAGTACCCTGACGTCGGTCAGCATGGAGCAGTCCACGGGCGCGGGTGCCGGGTTCAAAGGCATACGGACAGGCTCCGGCCGATGATCGGTAATGGATGCCTGCGAGGCCTGGTGTTCAGGAGCCATTCCGGTGCCGGATGGGGGAGTGGTCGGCAGATAGACGGTAAAGGTGCTCCCCTGGCCGGGGATGCTGCTCACGGTCACTTCACCCCCGAGCAGGCCGAGCAACTCCCTGCTGATCGAGAGACCCAGGCCGGTGCCTCCGTAGACACGCGCCGTCGAACCGTCACCCTGGGCGAAGGCTTCGAAGATCCGCTGCTGCTCTTCAGGGTCGATGCCGATGCCGGTGTCGGTGACGGCCAAGGACAGCACCTGGGGCGCGGCCTCCAGTGAGGTGGTCCTCGGGTTCCAGCCTCGGGTTGCCGGGCCGATCCGGACGTGGACAGATCCGCGATCGGTGAACTTGAACGCATTGGAAAGCAGGTTCTTGAGGATCTGTTGGAGGCGCATCTGCTCGGTGACGAGACTCACCGGGCAGTCCGGAGCCAGCTCGATCACGAAGTTGAGCCGCTGGTCGCGGGCCACGGGCTCGAACTCACGGAGGAGGTCGTCCCGTAGCTGTTCGACCAGGGTGTCGGTCATCTCGATAGAGACCGTGCCTGACTCGACCTTGGCCAGTTCGAGGATGCTGTTGAGCAGCGTGAGAAGGTCATTGCCGGACGATCGGATGACCTTGGCGTACTCCACCTGGGTGGCTGTCATCGTGTCGTCAGGGTTCTCCTGCAGCTGCTGGGCCAGGATCAGGAGGCTGTTCAGTGGGGTGCGGAGCTCGTGTGACATGTTGGCGATGAACTCGGACTTGTACGTCGACGAGATAGCCAATTGGCCGGCCTTCTCCTCCACCAGCTGCTTGGACCGTTCGATCTCTTGGTTCTTCGCCTCCGCCTCGATGTTCTGGTCGGCGAGCAGACGGGCTTGACGGGCGAGGTCGTCATTGGATTCCCGCAGCTCGAGCTGCTGGGAGCGAAGCTCCTCGGCCAGGGACTGGGCTTGTTCGAGCAGGTTCTCGGTCACTGAGTTGGCTTCGATGGTGTTGAGCACCAGACCGATGCTCTCGGGCAGTTGGTCCAAGAACGCCTGGTGGGTGGGACTGAATGGTGAGAACGAGGCCAGTTCGATGACCGCACGGACCGATCCTTCGAACAAGACGGGAAGGACCATGATGTTCAGCGGCGGGGACTCCCCGAGTCCTGAGTTGATGCGCACGTAGTCACCGGGGACGTCGGTGAGGAGGATCCGCTTCTTCTCCTTGGCGCACTGGCCGACCAGGCCTTCGCCGATGCGGAACGACGTCGAGAGATGCCTCCGCTCCTCGTAGCCATAACCGGCCTGGAGTTGGAGCAGCGGTTCGCTGTCGTCCGACGGGACGCTCATGGCGTAGAGCACCCCGTGTTGGGCCGAGACCAGTGGCGCCAGCTCCGACAGGATCATGTCGGCCACCGTGCGAAGGTCGCGCTGGCCCTGGAGCATTCGGGTGAAGCTTTCTCGGTTGGTCTTCAGCCAGTCCTGCTCAACGTTCTGGCGGGTGGTCTCGCGGAGATTGCGGATCATCTCGTTGAGTGTGTCCTTCAGTGCGGCGACCTCGCCGCTGGCCTCCATGCGGACCTGTCGGGTCAGGTCGCCGTCGGTCACGGCCGTCGCAACCTCGGCGATGGCGCGCACCTGATTGGTCAGGTTGGCGGCCAACTGGTTGACGTTGTCGGTGAGGTCTTTCCACACGCCACCGATCTCCTTTGACTGGGCCTGCCCCCCCAGACGTCCCTCGATGCCGACCTCACGGGCGACTCGGGTGACTTCGCCGGCGAAGGCGTTGAGCTGGTCGACCATGCCATTGACGGTGTTCTTCAGCTCGAGGAACTCGCCCTTGACGTCGATGGAGATCTTCTTGCTCAAGTCCCCATTGGCGACTGCAGTGGTCACCTCGGCGATGTTGCGCACTTGTCCGGTCAGGTTGCCCGCCATCAGGTTGACGTTGTCGGTGAGGTCCTTCCAGACGCCACCTACCTCGATGGTCACCGCGGCGGCCTGACCGAGCTTTCCCTCCGTACCGACCTCCCGCGTCACCCGGGTCAACTCGGAGACGAACCCGTTCAGCTGGTCGACCATGGAGTTGATGGTGTTCTTGAGATCGAGCATCTCGCCGTGCACGTCGGCCGATACCTTCTTGCTCAGATCACCGTCGGCCACGGCACCGATGACGCGCTGCATCTCGCTGGTTGGCCGCACCAGGGAATCGATCAGTCGGTTCACCGACTCGCCGCTTCCGGACCAGCTCTGTGCCCAGCCGCCGAGGACGACACGTTGCGAGAGTTCGCCGTGGTCACCGACCTCCAGGCTGATACGGGCCAGCTCCTCGTCGAGGGTCTGATTGGCGATGATGACATCGTTGAGGCCGTCCGCGATCTTGCCCGCAACGCCAGTCCATTCGAGAGGCATCCTGGCGCTGAAGTCGCCGGCCTTCACCCTTGAGAGGAAGCTGAGGAGGATCGCTGGATCCAGCGCGTCCACCGGGGCCGTCAGGGCGTCTGCCATCGATCCTCCAGGGGAAGCCATGACAGTGTTCGGGGAACTGCCCAAAATTGGTGACCCGTAGTGGCTTCGGCGCGAGCCCGGCCAAACTTGAGGTTGGGCCTACGGTCCCCGGCCCAGGCCAGCCTCGGCCCGAGAGGCCCGATCACAGCCCCACAGGCCCAGCCCCCGCCTGCGGGAGCGGTCATGGACTGACGTACTAACTGGAAGCGCCCGGTGTCGGTGACGTCCACGAACGGCAGGCACCCGACTCCACAGGCTCAGGAGGGTCAGGTGTTGGCCATCCCGACGACCGGCTTGGTGAGCTTGATGTTGCCGGTCGACCCATAGAACAGGTTGCTGCCGAAGTCGAAGACACCACCGTCCGAGGCCACGAATCGGTAGCCGGCACCGTCCAGGGACGCCGTCATGCCCACGATGGGCTTGTTCAGTGCCAGCGCTCCGGTGGAGCCCAGGAAGGGAGCTCCTCCGAACGAGAAGACGCCACCGTCGGAGGCCACCAGCCAGTAGGCACCGGGGACCACGGGATCGGCCGCCATGCCCACGATGGGCCGGTTGAGCGGCTTTCCGCCTTCGGATCCGCTGAACGTCGCGCTCCCGAAGGCGAACACCCCGCCGTCGGAGGCCACGAGCCAGTACCCATGGCCGGTTGGGCTGGCTGCCATGCCCACGATGGGGGCATTGAGGTGCAGCCCACCGGTGGACCCGTAGAACGTCGCATCGCCAAAGGAGAAGATGCCCCCGTCGGCGGCCACGAGCCAATAGCCGTGACCGTCGGGCGTGGCCGCCATACCGACGATGGGCGCGTTGAGGAGCGCCCCACCCTCGGAGCCGTAGTAGTTGGCTGAACCGTGGGTGAAGATGCCCCCGTCCGAGGCCACCAGCCAGTAGCCGTTCGAGGGAGCTGCGTTGGAGGGGGTCGTAGCGGCGATGCCGACGATCGGCCTGACCAGCCGGATGGCCCCCTGTGAACCATGGAACACGGCATCACCGAACGAGAAGATCCCTCCATCGGATGCACCCAGCCAGTAGCCATTGCTCGGAGCCGACGAGAGCACCGTGCAGGTCGGGAGGGGGTCACAGCCCGGGGAGGTCGGACCAGTCGAAGGCGGCGCCGGCGACGTGCTCTGGTACCAGATGGTCACGTTCCCGTTGTTCACCCATTGGCCCTGGAAGTAGGGGACCGACAGGGAAAGCGCGGGATTGGCCCAGTTGGAACCGCCACCCCCGCCTCCACCCGCGCCACCGCCGCCACCGCCGAAGTAACCACTGCCACCGCCGCCACCGCCGCTCGGGTCACCGGTACCACCGGTCAGAGATGTGGCGCCTGAGGTCGGGCCAGTTCCTGCTCCGGCCGAGCCGGACCCAGCGGAGCCGCCAGACGTCGACGATGCCCCACCGCCGCCTGTGCCAGCACCGGCCAGCCCATTCCCGTTCGTGCTCCCAGGATTTGGACCTCCGCCGCCACCATTGGCCGACGTCCCGGCTCCACCGCCACCACCGGCCACGGCCAAGACGCTGTTGTCGGGGGCCAGTACCACGGTGCTACCCCCACCGGCTCCACCGCCTCCACCGCCGGCTGCGGCCGAGCCCTGCTTCCCGACCTGGATTGACACCGTCTGACCGATGGCAATGTTGGGCACCACGTTGACGTCGCCGCCGGTACCACCGGCCCCTTCACTGCTGGCACCGCCTTGCGCACCACTGGCATCAATGCAGATCGATGCCGGAATGGCGTTCGACGGCATGATCCATTTCTGGAGCTGGGGCCGGTAGTGGAACATGATGGACACCGTGTTGGTGCCGAATCCTGCCGAGTAGGTGGGACAGAGCGATACCGCCCCGATTCGGGGTGTGGCCGCTGACGCCTCCGGCGCTGTCACCGCCACAGCCGGTATCGCAATCGCCAGCCCGCAGGCCATGAGCCCGGCGAGGGCCTTTATCTGTCGATTCGGCCGCAGGCGCGATCGTTGAAGACCAGCAAGGCGTCCCTGACCGTGTCCTCCTCCCAGTGGTGCACCCGTCGTACCCATTGCTGTCCCCGTCCTTTGCCGTACTCGATCGATGGCTACCCGGAGGAATCTGACGTGCGAGGCACGCCATCCGCATCGTCTGGCGGATCCCCGGGTGTCTGGCGTTGGTCGTTCCCCCTACTAGTCATCCGGGAGTGGCTGTTTCTTCCCAGGGATCATCACCAGATAGCCCCGCTCCTCTCCCGCGGCCGAGGATCCACCCCGCCGTGGCACACCCGGTCCCCTGAACACTTGCCCGGCACGGCTGTGTGCAACCGGTGACGTGACCCGCTACGGTCGCCACGGTGGACGAGCGCATCGGGTTCATTCTCGATCGACAGGAGATCGACGACGTCCTGACGCGCTACGCCACGGCCGTGGACGGCCGAGATTGGGCGTTGTTGGATACGGTCTTCTCCGAGGATGCCCACCTGGACTACCGGTCTGCCGGTGGGATCCGTGGTCCGTATGCGGAGGTCCGGCAGTGGCTCTCCGAGGTGCTGCCCATCTTCACGTGGACCCAACACCTCGTCGTGAATCGTGCGGTCGAGATCGACGCCGACGGGCGATCAGCCCGAGCCTGTTCGATCTTTCACAACCCCAATCAGATGCTCATCGACGGGGAGCCCTGGTCGTTCACCGTTGGCGGCCGCTACCACGACCGGTTTGAGCGCCGGACAGTGGGCTGGCGGATCGCCAGCCGCGTCGAGGAGACCGTGTGGTGGGATCACCCCATGCCGGGTTTGCCAGCCCAGCCGTTCCCGATGGCAGGCGATTCGTTCGAGCCGTTTGCGCTCTGAAACCTGGACCGGGGCCCGGGTCGAGCTGGCTCCGTTGAGTCAGACGACGGCTCCAACACCTCGAAGACAGAAACGGATGACGTCGAGATGCGACGTGACATCATCTGACCGGATTCCTGACCACTGTCGCAACGTCGCACCCCACACGACGTCCTGAATCGAGAGAGCCTGTCCGACCGGATCGCCTGCGGCGACGAGCCCTTCGGCCTGTCCTCGTGTGAGCTGTTCGACAAGTGGTTCCAGTATGTGGTCGAGTGCCAGCTCCATCTGACGTGGCGACTCACTGCTCGCTTGCTGAGCCTCCAGGGAGACGGCACGCAGACTCGCAGCCGTCTGCTCGTCGGAGGCCAACTCGAGTCGAGCTTCGATCCAGGCTCTCACTGCCTCGAGAGGATCGGATGCTCCAGCCATTCGAGACCGAAGCCGGTATGCCTCCTCCTGGGCGGCCTCCACGAACACCGCCAGCACCAGGGCCTCCTTGGATGCGAAGTGCCGGTACAGAGCCCGAGTGCCGACCCCGGCCTCGCGGAGAACATCGTGGATCCTGAACCGGGCCCGCCCCTGGCGTTCGAGCACGCGCCGGGCGGCGTCGACGATGAGCTGTGACTCACTCCGCTGGGTTCGGTCGTCGATCCTCGTTTCCATCAGAGCGCCGAACGGGCGGTTGGACTCGGCCGCCCGGCCGTGCCGACGCTGATGAGACCCTCAGACCAGGCAGCGCCGGGGCCAGCTCGTGTCCCTGTCTGCCTTGGCGGAGGGCCTCCTGGCACCGCGTGGATTGAGCAGCCCACGGTCCAGGGCGAATGGCTCGTCGCGTTCATTGGCGAATCCAACCCTTTCTTGCCAGCAGGTTCCTATCGATGGCCCTCGGCGAATGGACTACGTGAAGTCAGAGCCCCCGTCGACGTTGATGTTGGCTCCGGTCATGTAGGTGTTGCGTGCCGATGCCGCAAAGGCGATGACCGGGCCGATCTCGGACGGGTCAGCAGCGCGATCGAGAAAGACGTGGTGGCCAAAGCCCTCCTTGATGAACCGCATGATGTCGTGGAGGTCGTTCTCGTCCACCCCTGGCATTGCCGCAAGTGCTGCCTTGAACGACTCCGAGGCGAACGTACCCGGGCTGACGGTGTTGACCAAGATGCCATCTGGAGCAAGTGACTGGGACAGATTCTTGGTCAGGCTGGTCAACGCCGACTTGGCCGCCGTGTAGGCGATCAGGGGTGGCGACTGGTGCTTCGTGGACATCGCCGATACGTTCACGATTCGGGCCCAGTCGGCCCGGCGGAGAAGTGGCAGGGCGGCCCGGACCGTCCGCACCGCAGCCAGCGTCAGGCCGTCGAAGACATCGTGCCAGTCGTCGTCGTCATAGGTCTCGAAGGTCTTGAGCCCACCGTGCATCGGCCCCCCGGCATTGACGAGCGCATTGAGATGGCCCCAGCGCTCACCCACCTGTGCCACGGCGTCAGCCACGGACGACGAGTCGAACAGGTCGGTTGAGATCCCTATGGCATCGGGCGACCCCAGCCTCGTGAGCGCCTCTGAGGTCTCGTCCAGACCCGACTGGGACCTCGCCAACACGGCAACCCGGGCACCGTCCTCGGCGAAGCATTCAGCTGCCGCCCGCCCCATTCCCGTCGTACCGCCGGCCACAATCACCGTGGCGTTGTGAAGTCCAAGATCCATGGTCGTGATGCTCCTGTTCTGCGTCGGGGTCAGCGAACGCCTGTAGCGAGGGGCCCGACCCGCGTCCCGTCGTTGGCGGGTGACACACTCCGCAGGGCTGACCCTCTCGATCTACCATTACAGTTTGTACACAATGTGTAAAGCCAAGCCGCCAGTGCTCTCCGGAGGAGTCCTGGAGTCGCCGCTCCGGCCCCCTTGCGAAAATACCGTTTTCGTATAGGGTGAGTTCTAGCGCTCGTCTCGACGCATGGCAACTCACTGCATGATCGAGCTGCAGCGTCGAGAGGCACTGTGAGCAGGAATAATCGCAATCCTCAGTGATCCTGCTGAGCAGCGATTCGGACACACGGGGGACACGATGATTCGGAAGTTGGTCTGTGTTGCGCTGGTGGCCGCAGTACCGCTGGGCGTCATCACCAGTGGATCTGCCTTCGCCGCGACGGCCGGTGCTCGGGCCAATGCCAGGACGCAAAGCCCGCTGCAGCAGGCCTACAAGACCTATGTGGCGGCAGTGCACTCCGCCAAGACCGATATCAAGGACTCACCGTTCGCCAAGAAGTCCCAGGGCCGGGATTTCGTCAACGGAATCGTGAACTACAGCTTGGCCCAGGCACTGTCCCTCACCACGGACCAGCCGCTGATGGAGGTACTGCCTCGTCCGGACGAACACCTCGGCTTCAACAATCCAGACAATCTGTACTACACGTCGAGAATCTCGGATCAGGATTCGTACACGATCACCGGTACTCGGGGCACGTCGACCGGCTTCCTCATCGAGGCGCTGGCCGGGTTGGCTGGGAATGGACCAACCGCGGGCCAGGTCACTGCGTCAATCGCCGACACGGGCATCCACTATGCCTCCAACGGATCGTTCTCGATCACCGTCAGCCCGACCCAGCCGGCCACCGGTGATTGGCTGCCGCTGGTTCCGGGAACCGACAACCTCCTCGTTCGGTTCACCTTTCAAGACTGGTCAACCGAGACCCCTGGCTCGATCGCCATCTCCGACAACGGAGGGCCCGGTAACGACGTCGTCGACATGACACCGGCAATCGCCACGACCATGTTGAACGACGCCGCCGAGTCGATATCGCTCCAGACCCAGTTCTACATCAACGAAGGCAGCCAACTGTCGCTGCTTGGTCCCAACAATCTGTTCGGTCCCCACCAGGCAGCGGGACAGCAGGGTACCGATGTCCAGCAGTGGAACCTGACCGGCAACTACGACCTCACAGGCGGTCAGTCGCTCGTCATCAAAGAGAAGGCCGCTCCGACCTCGGTGGCGCAGTATTCCGGCATCGTGCTCGCCACCCCCTTGCTGGACAGTCTCGAGTTCGTCCATCACGAGGCGAGCTTGAACCGCGATCAGGCCTACGTCGACAGCGACGGCTATATCTATTACGTGGTGAGCTCCAAGGATCCGGGGGTTCCCAACTGGCTGGATGACCAGGGACAGAACCAGGGAACACTCTTTGCCCGTTGGCAAGGCGTCACCGGCACACTCGGATCCGACTACTCCCCGACGCTCACGGTGGTGAAGACGTCGGCGGTGAGGTCGGTGCTGCCGAGCGACACGCCGACGGTGACCACCTCCGAGCAGGCTGACAACCAAGCCCAGCGGACCGAAGAACTGGAGACCCGATTCGCCAACGCCGATCCTGCCCGCCCGGAGGTCCTCCGCCGACTACAGGCGATCGAGAGCCTGTTGGGCCGAGCGCTTCCCGATCAGACCCTCCCGAGTGAATCCCCCTAACCGTGCAACAACCGGGACCGGTGGCGTTCGTCGCGACAGTGTGAGCAGCCCGGTTCGGCTGTGCAGTCACCGACCTTTACACATTGGCTACAGTTTGTAATATGAGTGACACCACCGCCCCGGACAACGACCCGTTTGCGCTCTTCGACGCCGTCGCTGGCACCACCCGAGATCCGTATCCGGACTTTGCCCGCCAGCGCGCTGAGGAGCCGGTCCTGTGCGGGACCTTGGCCGATCTCTCCCATCTGCCCGAGGAATTTTTGCCCGATGAGCAGTGGTCGGTCTTCCGCTACGAGGATGTCTCTCGGGTATTCCGCGAGACGAAATCGTTCAACTCCGCCGGCTACAAGGAGAGCGTCGGTCTGGTCTTCGGCGAGACCATCCTGGGGATGGATGGCCCGGGCCACCGATCCCACCGCAGTCTGGTTGCGGATGCCTTCAAGGAGAAGTCCCTCAGGCGGTGGGAGTCCGAGACCATCGCCCCGGTCTGTCATGAACTGCTCGACGCTGTGGCCGCCGACGGCCAGGCCGACCTGGTCCGGTCGCTCACCTTCGAGTTCCCCACCCGGGTCATCGCTACGCTCCTGGGGCTCCCTGTCGAGGACCTCGGGACCTTCCGGGAGCAATCCATCCGACTGATCGGGATCGCTGGGGCGATGGAGGATGGTTTTGCCGCCTCTATGGAGCTCCGGGAGTACTTCCAGGGGCTGATCGAGCTACGGCGGGCCGCCCCGACCGATGATGTGATCAGCGACCTGCTGGCAGCAGAGATAGACGGCGAGCAGCTCAGCGACGAGGCCATCTGCTCGTTTCTGCGTCTTCTCCTCCCGGCCGGTATCGAGACCACGTACCGCTCGTCAGGGAATCTGTTGTTTCTGCTGCTCACCCACCCCGAACAGTTCGAGCAGGTGCGATCGGACCGAACCCTGGTGCCCCAGGCGATCGAGGAGGGACTGCGGTATGAGACGCCGCTGACCGCGGTGGCCCGTTATGCGGCTCGTGACGTCGAGCTCGGCGGCCACCTCATCCACGAAGGGGCCACGGTGTCCCCGATCATGGGCTCGGCCAATCGAGACGAGTCCCGATGGGACGATGCCGAGTCGTTCGACATCCATCGCACCCCGCGGCCGCACATCGCGTTTGCCGCCGGTCCCCACATGTGCCTGGGCATGCACCTTGCCCGGATCGAGACCGAGGTGATGCTGAATGTGCTGCTCGACCGGTTCGACGACATCGCCCTTGACCCCGGCGACCGTGATCCGCACATCCGGGGCATGACGTTCCGGTCACCGACCAGCCTGCCCGTCACCTTCCGACCCTCCCGCTGATGAACTCTCCCGATGGCGGTCACGGGATGCATGTGTACCCCAAGCTGTTCATCGGCGGGACGTGGGTCGAACCCGACGCGACGGAGACCATCGATGTAGTTGAGGCTCACTCCGAGCAGGTCATCGGCCGGGTGCCGGACGCCGGGCCAACGGACGTCGGCGCCGCTGTGGATGCCGCTCGCGACGCCTTCGACCACTCGGACTGGCCCCGGCTGCCGGTCACCGACCGGATCGAGGTCGTCCGGCGGATCATCGACGAGTTCGGACGCCGATCCGAGGAGATGGCCCAGACCATCAGCTCGGAGAATGGGGCCCCCATCAAGTTCTCCCGGTTGGGCCAGGTCGGTGCACCGCTGGACATCATGGCGTCCACCATCGACGTGGCCGCCGACACCGCGTGGGAGGAACGCCGGACGGGCCGCTATCTCGACTTCTTGCTGCGGCGGGAACCGGTCGGCGTGGTGGCCGCAGTCGTGGCCTGGAACGTGCCTCAGGTTCTGATTGCCGTCAAGTTGGCTCCCGCCCTGCTGGCCGGGTGCACGGTGGTGATCAAGGCCGCCCCAGAGGCCTCGTTGGACGCCGTCTTGTTGGCAGAGATCCTGGAGGCAGCCGAACTTCCTCCAGGGACCGTTTCGGTGCTCACCGGCGGCGTCGACACCGGGCGTGCGCTGGTCGGACACCCCGGAGTGGACAAGGTCGCCTTCACCGGGTCGACGGCGGCCGGGCGGGAGATCGGGGCCCGTTGCGGCCAGGACCTCCGGCGATGCAGCCTCGAGCTGGGTGGCAAGTCTGCCGCCATCGTGCTGGACGACGCCGACGTGGCCAGTGCGGTCCAGGCACTGAGGTTCACTTCGTTCGTGAACAACGGGCAGGCCTGCGCGGCCCAGACCCGGATCCTCGTCTCCCGTGAGATCTACGGGGAGGTCGTCGACGCCATCGGCGAGTTGGCGAACGGACTGACTGTTGGCGATCCGCACGATCCCGCCACCAAGTTGGGGCCGTTGGTCAGCCGTCGGCAGCGGGACCGGGTTCGCGGGTACATCGACACCGGCATCGCGGAGGGGGCCCGCCTGATCTCGGGTGGACCGGATGCGCCACCGGGGCTCCCTGTTGGATGGTTCGTCCAGCCCACCGTGTTCGCCGACGTCGGCAACGGGATGCGCATCGCCCAGGAGGAGATCTTCGGCCCGGTGCTGAGCATCATCCCCTTCGACCGGGATGCCGACGCCGTGCGTCTGGCCAACGAGTCCCGTTACGGATTGGCCGGCTCGGTGTTCACCACCGACCCAGAGCGCGGACTGGCCGTGGCCCGATCGGTCCGCACCGGAACCTTCGGGCTCAATGGGTATGCCCCCGATCCGCTGGCCCCCTTCGGCGGGTTCAAGGAGTCCGGGATCGGGCGAGAGTGGGGAGAGCACGGCCTCGAGGAGTATGTCGAGGTCAAGGCGATCAATGGACTCCCCTCGTGACGGGGGATTTCCAGGCCTCTCAGGAGCACTACCCGATGTCGGGGCTCGACGAGTTCCTCATCCACAACCACCCCCACCCTGTGCGGGTCATGTGGACGTCCGACATCCAGGCCTACGAGCGCATGTGGTTCACCAGTCAAGACACGACGGGCGATCTCCTGGTGGTTGCCGGCATGGGCATCTACCCCAACTTGGGGACCGCAGAGGCATTCGCCATCGTCAACGTTCGGGGGCAGCACACCACGGTCCGGGCCCACCGCAAGCTGGGTCTCGACCGAATGGACATGTCGGTGGGTCCTCTGCACTTCGAGATGGTCGAGCCGTTCCGACAGTGGCGTCTCAGGCTCGACGAGAACGAGTACGGCATTGCCTTCGATCTGTCGTGGTTCGACACCAAGCGCCCGGTCTACCGGCTGATCGGCGGGGGATTGTTCATCGGGACGAAGCCGTTCGCCGGCGTGGCGGGCTACGACGGCTTCGGTCGCCAGAGCGGCTGGGTCACTGCCCACGGCGAGCGGTTCGAACTGGACCGACAGGTGCACCGAGGGACACGGGATCATCACTGGGGCACCCGGGACGGTGTGGGTGGTCCCGCCCACTGGAGCGGCAACCAGCATCCGCATTCGGGTGAGTGGGTGGAATTCGAGGACTACGGGGTCTGGGGTGATCACATTCTGTACAACTTGGGCGACCCGCGGCGGGGCAGTGACACGCTCCGCGGACGCCGCCACCGTCTCCGCTTCGAGCCCGATACCCACCTCCTCCAGGCCGGTGAGGTCGATCTGGTGTTCAGTTCCGGAGGGGAGAAGACCATGACCTTCGAGCGACTCGGGAATCAGATCGCCTTCCTCCGGTGCGGCATGTACGGCGGCCCCAACGGCGGCACGCCCGACGGGGACATCTGGCACGGGATGGATGTGGGGGACGGGGTCGTCACCGGTGAGACCTATGACGTCAACGACCCCGAGGTGCGGACCAGGATCTGCGGACTCGACCAACACCACGCCCGGTTCGAGTGTGAGGGCGAAGTGACCTATGGCATCGTCGAGCCCTACGACACCCTGTGCTACGAGATGGCCTCCCACGGGTTGGGTGGGTTCTCGCTCCTCTGACCCCTCAGGGAGCGCTCGACGCCGATCCGAGCAGGGCGGAGCGCCCGTTGGCCTCGAACTCCCCGAGCAGCCGGTCGATGTCGGGCTGAGTCAGGGGCACGAACTCGTCGCTGCGCTCCAGCCGGTGCCAGACCGGGTCGGTGGTGCCCCAGCCTTGGGCCCGCAGCGGCTTCTTGTCGATCTTGTCGGTGGCCGTCACTGGAAAGGCCGCCGCCACCCGGACGTACCGTGGCGCCCACTTGGTCCCGAGGTCGTCCTGGGAGGCCAAAAAGGCGGTGAACGCCGCCGGGTCGAAGCTGGCACCCGACTCGAACTCGAGGGCCGCCATGACCTGGTCGCCGGTACGGCTGTCGGGGACCGGGTAGACGGCCACCCCGCTGACCCGGTCGAACCGGGCCAGTATGCGCTCGACCGGGGCAGCGGCAAAGTTCTCGCTGTCCACCCGCAGCCAGTCACCGGAGCGCCCCGCGAAGTAGAAGACTCCCTCCTCGTCCCGGTAGGCCAGGTCACCGGACCAGTACCAGCCGTTCCGGGTGCGCTCGGCGTCGGCTTCGGGGTTGTTGTAGTAGCCCTCGAAGTTGGACCGCGCCTGTCGGCCCACCAGCTCGCCGATACATGCCGCAGGATTGATCAGGCGGCCATTGGCGTCGAAGGCGGCGATGGCCCGCTCCTCCCCGGTGGCCGGATCGACCACGGCGACGTCATCGGCGCTGCGGGCCCGACCGAGGGCCCCGGGCCGTGCACCCGCCACCGGCTTCATCACGATGGCGTTCTCACTCGATCCGTACCCCTGGATGACGGGGACCCCGAACCGCTCGGTGAACGCCTCACTGTCACGGGCCGCCGTCTCGGGACCGAGGACATAGCGGAGCCGGTGGTCGCGGTCGTGTTCGGTGGCGGGGGTGGCCACGATGTGGGCGATGGCCCGCCCCACGGTGTTGGAGAAGGTGGCCCCCGTGGCACGCACGTCGGAGAGGAATCCGGATGCCGAGAACCTTCGCCGCAGGGCCAGGGTTGCTCCACTGGCGAAGGCCGGCAGCACCGCGGCCGAGAGCGCATTGCCGTGAAACAGGGGCATAGCCGAGTACAGGACGTCCTCGGGCGTGAAGGGAATCCGGGCGGCGGCCTGGGCCCCACGGCCCTGGGTCATCCGCACGGCCTTGGGCCCCCCGGTCGAACCCGAGGTGAAGATGAGCAAGAAGAGCTGGTCTGGCGTCGGCTCGGGACGGGACGGGATCTGCCCCCCGACGCGTACCTGCTCCAGGCGATCGGCGTACGCCGCTCCGTCGGTGACCATGAGGCCGCCGGGCGCAAGGCCTAGGTCCAGTTGGTCGACCAGGTCCAGCTGGGAGGAGTCGGTCACCACCAGCTGACAGTCGGTTCGCCGGATGTCGGAGGCCAGCTCGTCACCTCGCCGGGTCGGGTTGATGCCGACCACGACCGCTCCGGCCAGTGCTGCTCCGGCCAGCAGGAAGAGGTACTCGGGGGTGTTCTCCAACAGGACGCCCACGTGGAACGGGCCGTCCCGCCGGACCGAGCGGAGCAGGTCGGCACGGAGCTCGGCTTCGGCCACCACCTGACGCCAGGTCCACTGCTGACCCTCGAAGAGCAGCCCGGTCTCATCGTCGTCGGCCCGGAGTCGGATCAGTTGGGCCGTGGTCGTGACGGCGACCTCGGTCATGTCAACCTCGTTCGCAGTAGATCAAGGATGGGATTGTCGTCGATGGGCAGCATCGGGGCCTTGCCGGCGTCCTGTCGCAGGATACTGATGCGGGTCATGATGGCAGCACTCCTCACCATGGCGAGGGTCTCGTACCATGCCAGGTCGCGGAGGCCCCGGCCACTCAACTCCTCGAACCGGGCGACGGTGGCGTCCCGGTCGAGGAACCCGTCGGCCCGTTCGCCGAACAGGCGGTGTTGGGTGAGGTCCAGGCTGGTGAACCAGGCCACGTCGTGTTCGGGGGCGCCCACGGTGGTCATGTCCCAGTCCAAGACGGCCAGAGGCGACGCCCCGTCATCGAACACGGCATTCTCTAATCGGACGTCCCCCCACAAGAGCGCACCCGGCGGCTCCTCGTCAGGACGGTGCCGGGTGCACCACGCCAAGGCCTCTACCAGGGTTGGTACCGGATGGCCGTGGGTGGACCAGGACAAGAACTCCTCCCAGTGGGCCAGTTCGTCCCCGTTGTCCCGACGGGGCACGTCCGGGGCGACCTCGGGGTCCGCCCGGTGCACGTCGGCCATGACGGCCAGGATCCCGTCGTAAACCCGGGTACGGCCGGCCGTGGTCAAGCTGGACAGCCAGGGATCGAGGTGGGCCAGTGGTCCGATGACGTGGCCATCCACCCGGGGCATCACGATGAAGGGCTCCCCGATCCACCCGGTGTCGGTTTCCAGCACCGGATCGGCCACCGGGACCCCAACCAGTGCGGCAGCCATCTGGGCCTGCCACTGGGGACAGAGGTCGTAGTCGGCGAAGGTCCCTGGACCTCGTGGCGCCAGGCGGACGACCAGTCGGTCGAGGTGGGGGCCCAGCTCGTCGGTCCAGGTCGCGTGGATGAAGATCGTCTCACTGGAGTAGCCGGCCACCGGTCGCGTCAGGTCGGTGACACCCACGTCGCCGCGGTCCCCATGGAGCGTGAGCCAGCGGGACAGGCCGAACGCCAGGTCTGCATCAGCATCGGCCGCGCCGGACAGCTCCGGACTCATATCCATCTCCCGGATCTGATCACGGGTCCATGACCGCGTGGCGCGTCGACATCCACATCACGGGGCCAGCACCAGGGGCATCCGTGCCGCGCCCCGCACCAGTGTCGAACGGACGTACTCGACCGGCCCGACCAGTTCGTAGACGGGATAGCGAGCCAACAGCTCCTCGAAGAACACGCGGGCCTCGAGTCGGGCCAGAGCGGCACCGAGACACAGGTGCTCCCCGAAACCGAACGCCAGATGGGTCGGGGCAACGGGTCGACCCACATCCAGGTCCGACGCCGTCGGACCGAATACGGACTCGTCGCGGTTCCCCGATGCGTACAGCATGACAAGGAAGTCGCCGGCGGGAATCAGCTCGCCACCGAGCTCGACATCGTCCACCGTGGTGCGTCCGAAGGCCTGGATGGGGGTCACCCACCGGAGGAGCTCCTCCACCGCTCCGGGAAGGAGCGAGCTATCCCCGAACAGTCGGGCCCGTTGGTCGGGAAACTCGTACAGCGCCTCCATGCCGCCGGAGATGAGCGTCCTCGTCGTCTCGTTGCCCGCCACCAGGAGGGTCAGGCAGAAGCCCATGATCTCGAGCCGGCTCAGCGGACGACCGTCCAGCTCGGCCGACTTCAGCACCCCGAGCAGATCGTTCCCTTCGCCGTTGGGGGAGTCGACGTGGGCCAAGAGGTACGAGGTCATCTGGCTGAAGTCGGCCGAGGCCTCCTCAGCGGCATCCTGATCGGGAGCGGCAATGATGGCATCGGACCACCGCCTGAACTCCTCGCGATCGGCGTCGCCCACGCCGAACAGTTCGGCGATCACGGCGATGGGGACGATGGAGGAGAGGTCGTTCACGCCATCGATCGGCTCCCCCACAGGGGTCGAGTCGAGCACCTCGGTCACGGTCTGGCGGACCACCTGTTCCAGGTGTCCGACCGCCCTCGGGGTGAACTGCCGATTCACGACCTTCCGGTACAGGGCGTGGACCGGCGGGTCGAGATGGAGGATGGAGAAGGCCCCGAGTCCCTCGGACCCGCTCGACCGCATCGGGTCGTTGATCAGAACACCCCGGCCGGAGACGAAACGCTGCGGGTCGCGGCTGATGGTCCGGATGTCCTCGTACCGTGACACGGCCCAGCTGCCGTCGGTCGTCGGATGGACCGGCGCCCGCTCCCGGAGGCTGGCCAGCACGTCGAAGTAGTCGGGTCGGAGGTAAAAGCCGGGTCGAGTCAGGTCGAACTGCAGAGCGGCCTCGTCGGCCATCGGGTCTCCTCGAAGTGGTGGGGGACCGGCGTCGTAGCCACCGGTCTTGCCTGGGTCGCTGCAGTTTCGTACAGTGTTCAACTCGACGTCAAGCAGGTGCCGCCGACCCGGCGGTGTCACCGAAGGAGTACGCATGCGAGCTGCGGTGATGACCGAACCGGATCGACCGCTCGAGCTCCGGGACCTGTCCCCGCGCCGGTTGCGGGCAACCGAGGTCCACGTGCGCATCGACGCCTCGGGGGTCTGTCACTCGGACGAGACCATCCGTCGACAGGGCATGGGAGGGCTGGCCCCGGTCATCCTCGGCCATGAGGGTGCCGGCACCGTCCTAGAGGTCGGTGAGGGGGTGCACGATCTGGCCCCGGGCGAGCGTGTGATCGGGGCCTTTCACCCCGCCTGCGGATCGTGTTGGCACTGCGTTCGGGGTCGCACCCACCTCTGCGACCAGATCATCCACGTGGCCACCCAGGCCCACTGGACCGACGATGCCAGCGGAGCGAGGACCTGGTCGATGAGCGGGCTCGGTACGTTCGCCGAAGAGGCCGTGGTCGATCGGATGTCAGTCGTGGCGGTGGAAACCGACCTGCCGGCAGAGCAGCTGGCCCTGATCGGCTGCGCCGTGATGACCGGTGTGGGGGCTGCCCTCAACACCGCACGGGTGGAGCCGGGTTCCACGGTCGTTGTCATCGGCTGCGGGGGGGTGGGCCAGTTCGTCGTGCAGGGGGCCCGGATCGCGGGGGCGGCGCGCATCATCGCCATCGACCCGCTGGCGACCAAGCGCGAGACGGCGCGGTCGAACGGGGCCACTGACGTCATCGATCCCACGACCGGCGACGTGGCTGAGGCAGTGGCGGAGCTCACCGGCGGTCGGGGCGCCGACTACTCCTTCGAGGTGGCCCTGTCGGGACCCACGCTTCGTCTGGCCTACGACGTGTGCCGGAGTGCGGGCACCGTCGTCGCGGTGGGCATGCCCCCGTCGGGCACCACGGTCGAATTTGACGGCTACCAGCTGTTCTCCACCGAGAAACGGCTGATGGGGTGCTACTACGGCTCCGGGCAGGTCCGGCGGGACTTCCCTCGGCTGGTGGCCCTGGCCGAGGCGGGACGACTCGACCTGGCCGGCGCCGTCACCCGCCGGATAGGGCTCGATCAGGTCAACGAGGCCTTTGACGCCATGGCCGGCGGTGAAGTCATCCGATCGGTGATCGTGCCTGCCGGGGGCTCGGATTGACGAGCCGACCCGGTGGGACCGCATCCGACGTGGGAGCCGAATCCACACGTCGGCGGCGCTACGGCGAGTTGACTCGGGAAGACGTCATCGAGGCGGGCCTTCGCCTGACGCGACGGAGCGGGTTCGCCAACCTGAGCATGCGCAAACTGGCTGCAGAACTCGGTAGTCCCTCCATGAACGCGTACTACTACGTTCACGACAAGCGCCACCTGCTCGACCTGGTGGGTGATGCCGTGTTGGGAGAGGTGCAACTCCCAACGGCCGATCTCTCGTGGGAGCGTCAGCTCACCTTGTTGTTCGAGGGTGGTCGTGAAGTCCTGCTCCGCTACCCGGGGGTGGCCCAGCATCTCCTTCGCCGCACTGTGGGACTACCCAACGAGGCCCGGTTGTACGAGACCATCACCCAGATCCTCGGCGCAGCCGGCTTCGACCGCGCCGTGAGCGACCGGGCCCAACGGCTGCTGGCCTACCTGCTGTTCGGCGCGGTGACCTCCGAGCTGGCCACGGCGGAGGCGGTCGACGACCCGACCACGATGACGTTTTCCGACGACCGTGAGGTGTTCCAGTTCGGGCTCGGGCTCTTCATCGACGGGTTGCGGTCGGTGTCGGGTAACGCCGGAGGTGGGGCCCCGACCCCGGACTGAAGGCCCTCCACCGACCGGTCGCACCTTTACAGATACAAACAGATATGTAATGCTTCGGGACGGTGAGCACCCCCACTACGAGCGCCGAGCTGATCCTTGACGCGACCCGCCGCGCCATCATGACCAAAGGTCCCGGAAAGCTCACGCTGTCCGAGGTGGCAGCGGCAGCAGGCGTATCACGTCCCACCCTCTACCGGTGGTTCCCCACCAAGGCCGACCTGTTCTCGGCCTTGACCGAGTACGAGCGGGGCAAGTTCGATGAGGGCCTCCAGATCGAGATCGGCGCCCACCGCACCCCGGCCCGACAGCTCGACGCCGCGCTCCGGTTTCTGGTGACCTACCTGGACGGGACACTGGGGCGGGATCCCATCGGCGTCGATCCGGCATTCGCCCTTCAGTCCCTCAGTGATTCCCTACCGGCACAGGTCGAGACACTGGTGCGCCTCCTCGGGCCGTCGCTCGACCAGGTTCCGAGCGTGCGCAACGGCGAATTGAGCCGCGCTCAACTAGCCGAGCTGTTCTTGCGGGTGGCCTACTCGCACTACCTGGTGCCACATCCCTATCCCGAGGAGCTGCTCGCCACCATGCGGACGCTGGCCGGTCTGCCTCGGCGGTCGATGACCAGGGCCGTCGGGTGAAGAGCGTGAACGGCCGGCTCACCCACCTGGAGCGGCTGGAGGCCGAAAGCATCCACATCATGAGGGAGACGGTGGCCGAGAGCGAGCGGCCGGTCATGCTGTACTCCGTCGGCAAGGACAGCTCGGTCATGCTCCATCTGGCCAGGAAGGCGTTCCATCCCTCGGTACCCCCTTTCCCCCTCCTCCATGTCGACACGACCTGGAAGTTCCGGGCCATGTACGAGATGCGCGAGAAGATGGCGGCCGAGAGTGGCATGGAACTGCTCGTCCACCAGAATCCGGAGTGCGTGAGGCTGGGGATCAACCCCTTCGAGCACGGATCGGCAGTCCACACCGACCTCTGGAAGACGGTCGGGCTCAAGCAGGCCCTGGACCACCATGGGTTCGACGCTGCCTTCGGCGGGGCTCGCCGGGACGAGGAGAAGTCGCGGGCCAAAGAGCGGATCTTCAGCATCCGCTCCGCCCAACACCGCTGGGACCCCAAACAGCAGCGCCCCGAGCTGTGGCGCACCTACAACGTGCGCCGAAGCCAGGGTGAATCGGTTCGGGTGTTCCCCCTGTCCAACTGGACCGAACTCGACGTGTGGCAGTACATCGCCCGCGAACAAATCCCGATCGTCCCCCTGTACCTGTCCGCCCCCCGACCAGTCGTCGAGCGGGACGGGGTCCTCATCATGGTCGACGACGACCGGATGCCCCTGGCGCCCGGAGAGGTTCCCGAGCTTCGCAGCGTCCGGTTCCGCACCCTCGGGTGCTACCCGCTGACCGGGGCCGTGGAGAGCAACGCCACCACACTGACCGCGGTGATCCAGGAGATGCTGCTCGCCACCACCTCGGAGCGGGAGGGCCGGGTCATCGACTTCGACGCCGCAGGCTCGATGGAGAAGAAGAAACAGGAGGGCTACTTCTGATGGCCATGGCCAAGGAGTCGCTCATCGCCTCGGACATCGATGCCTATCTGGCGGCCCACGAGCTGAAGGGCATGGTCCGGTTCATCACCTGCGGAAGTGTCGACGACGGCAAGAGCACGCTCATTGGCCGACTGCTCTACGAGTCACATCTGGTGTTCGACGACCATTTGGCCGCCCTGGAGGCGGACTCCCGTCGCGTCGGCACCCAGGGAGGGGACCTCGACTTCGCCCTTTTGGTCGACGGACTGGCTGCCGAACGGGAGCAGGGCATCACAATCGATGTTGCCTACCGGTTCTTCGCCACCGAGCGGAAGAAGTTCATCGTGGCCGACACCCCCGGCCACGAGCAGTACACCCGGAACATGGTGACCGGGGCCTCCACTGCCGACGCTGCCATCATTCTGATCGATGCCCGCAAGGGGGTTCTGACCCAGACCCGCCGGCACAGCTACCTGGTCTCGCTGCTGGGCATCGAGCACATCGTCCTGGCCGTCAACAAGCTCGACCTGGTCGACTACTCCGAAGAGGTCTTCGACCGGATCGAAGCCGAGTACCGGGAGTTCGCCGCCGAGATCGGGCTGGCCAACGTCACCTGCATCCCGCTCTCGGCCCTTCGCGGTGCGAACATCGTCGAGCCCAGCCCGGAGACACCCTGGTACCACGGCCCCACCTTGCTGGCCTATCTCGAGGCGATCGACGTGGAGGACGGATCGAGGCAGACGCCGTTCCGGATGCCCGTCCAGTGGGTCAACCGGCCCGACCTCGATTTCCGTGGGTTCTCCGGCCTGATCGTCGGCGGCTCGGTTCGGCCCGGGTCGCCGGTTCGGGCCCTCCCGTCGGGCCGAAGCACCACGGTCAAGCGGATCTCGACCTTCGACGGTGATCTCGACGAGGCGGTAGCGGGCCAGTCGGTGACCCTGGTGCTCGAGGACGAGATCGACGTCAGCCGTGGGGATGTGCTGTGCGCCGCCGACGAGCCGGCCGAGATCGCCGACCAGTTCGAGGCCCACCTCGTCTGGATGCACGACGACGGCATGATGCCAGGGCGTTCCTACCTGCTGAAGTTGGGCTCGTCCTTGGTGGGGGCCACGTTCTCCCAACCCAAGTACAAGGTCAACGTCAACACGATGGAGCATCTGGCGGCCAGGACCCTCGAGTTGAACGAGATCGGGGTCTGCACGGTCTCCACCGATCGGCCGGTGCCCTTCGACCCCTACACGTCCAACCGCGACACCGGCGGCTTCGTGATCATCGACCGGGTGACCAATGCCACGGTAGGTGCTGGCCTGTTGCACTTCTCGCTCCGGCGTTCGCAGAACGTCCACTGGCAGGCCCTCGAGGTCGACGCCGAAGCCCGCAGCGCCATGAAGGGCCACCGATCGGGAGTTGTCTGGTTCACCGGCATCTCGGGTGCCGGCAAGTCGACCATCGCCAACCAGACCGAGCGACTCCTCCATTCCCAGGGCGTGCACACCCATCTGCTGGACGGCGACAATGTTCGCCACGGCCTCAATCGGGACCTGGGCTTCACCGAGCTGGACCGGATCGAGAACGTCCGGCGGGTGGCGGAGGTCGCCCGGCTCATGGCGGATGCCGGACTCGTGGTGCTGGTGTCGTTCATCTCGCCGTTCCGTGCCGAACGTCGGTTGGCCCGGGAGTTGGCGGGCGAGGGACGGTTTTGTGAGGTGTACGTCGACACCACCATCGAGGTGGCCGAGTCCCGCGACCGCAAAGGTCTGTACCGGAAGGCCCGACGCGGTGAACTGGCCAATTTCACCGGCATCGATTCCCCCTACGAGGTCCCCGAGGCTCCCGAGATACACCTCGACACCGCCGTGGTGACATCCGAGCTGGCGGCAGAGACCGTGGTGGGACAGCTACGCCGCATGGGTGTGGTCCCGTGAACCGGTCGGAAGGCTCTGGCCACCGGCCCGGTGATGTTGAGACGTGCAGCAGCGGATCCGTTGAACCGACTGTGAATCACGAAACGAGAGGAGTTGCGATGATGGCATCACGACTGTTGCGGAGATGCGCATGAGTGAGTTCGCCAATCCGGCCTGGCTACCGTTCTACGTGAGCGAGGCGGCCACAGCCGGCACCGCCACGAGCCAGGATCTCGAATCCGGCTCGGCCTGGAATCATCTCCTGGAGACGATGAAACGGGTCGGCGACGTCGTGCTGTCCGATGCCGTTCCCCATGATCCTGTCGACACCGCCTCCGGCTTCCGTCATCTCCTGGTCCTCTTGGGCGTGGGAATCGACGAGCTGTTGCGGCGGGGTCTGGACACCGTCCCGTCAGTCAAGCCCTCGGGCATGGATGCCGCGTACAAGTGGGGGATGGAGTGCCCCGACTGCATCTATGTCGGTTCGGCCCTCACCGGGACCGAGACCTACCGCCTCTGGGGGAAGCGCGGATCGGCACAGTATGTGGGGATCCAGATCATGACCGGGATGGCATCGACGTTTAATGCCCTGGTCGACGACTTCGAGCTGGGACCGGACGGGGAGTTCGAGGCGATCCTGTCGACCGAGCCTCACGACGGCAATTGGATCCCGCTCGACGAGAACGCCACCATGCTCGTCATCCGGCACTTCTTCTATGACTGGGAACACGAGGTCGCCGCCCAACTCTCGATTGAGCCGCTGTCGGGAAACTCACCGTCGCTCGAGGACGCCGCCGGCGACCCGCGCGCCACCATGGCCCGCCAGATCGTCGCCTTGGGGGACTTCTTGGAGGAGAACCTGGCGTTCTTCCTGGCCTTGTCGGTGCCGGAGGTGGCCAACTCGTTCCTGCCGCCTCTCGACGGCGCGGCCATGGGTGCGGCCGCTGAGAACCGTCCGGTGATCGGCTCCTGGAAGCTGGCCCCTGACGAGGCGCTCATCATCGAGGTCGACCCGCCGGAGGGCCTCTATTGGAGCTTCTCGCTGGGGAACGTCTGGTGGGAGACCATCGACTACGGCAACCGCCAGTCGAGCCTCAACGGGCATCAGACGGTGGTGGACGACGACGGCAAGGTGCGGGTGGTCGTAGCCCACCGGGATCCCGGAGTGGCCAACTGGTTGGACACCGCCGGCCACAGCGAGGGCGCCATCATCCTCCGCTGTGTCCGCACCGAAACCGCACCGGTGCCGACCGTCGAGGTGGTGCCGTTCGCTGATCTGGACGACAGGTTGCCGTCGGGGACCACGCGCCTCTCGCCCGATGAGCGCACCGCGGTCATCGACATGAGACGCCGGGCCGTGAGCCGCCGATTTCCTCGATGAGCCTCGCCACCGACCGGCTCAACCGACCGCATCTCTGCTGCTCTAGGACTGGCTCCAGCGAGGAGTGGTCCGACCGACGCCTTCGGCCCGAGAACCCGCACCCGTCGGGGTCCGCGTTCACGATGTGGTGAGTTTCGTCAGCAGGGGGACTGTGGCGCGATGGGCGTCCGCGGATGACAACACAGGAGGATGATATGGATCTCGACACACTCGTAGTCACGGCGTGCGAACAAGCCGGCTCGAGCGACTTCGGTGGCGAAACATGGCGCGAGGGACTTGGAATCCTCGTCGACTCGCTCAACACCGAGGCCGCCCTCAACGAGATGGGCATCGGTGCGATGACCGACCAGATCATCGGCTATCTGGTCAACCGCCTCCAGATCGAACAGTGGTACGCCAAGTACCCCGAGATCGACGAGCAGCAGATCGTGGCCCCGCTGTTCGGACTCGGCCTTCCCCGCACCGGGTCCACCGCTCTGAGCTATCTCTTGGCCCAGGATCCGGCGCGGCGCACACTGCGGGTGTGGGAGGCCGGGGATCCGTGCCCTCCACCGGAGACCGCAACCGAGCACTCCGACCCACGAATCGCCACCGCCCAGGAGGGCATCGACTTCACCAATTTGATGTTCACCGGCTTCGAAGAGATGTTGCCGGCCGCGGCAGAAGGTCCCCAGGAGTGCCTGCTGCTCATGGCCCTCGAGTTTCGGTCGCTCATCTTCGAGGGGATGTCGTTGATCCCCAGCTACACCGCGTGGCTACTGGAGTGCGACATGGAGCCGGCCTACCGCTATCACCAACGTGTGCTGAAGCTGTTGCAGTGGCGCTGCCCACCCGACCGGTGGTGGCTCAAGAGCCCAGCCCACATGCTGTCCATCGATGCCCTGAATACCGTCTATCCCGACGCCCGGTTCGTTATGACCCATCGTGACGTGGGCAAGGTCCTGCCGTCGGTATGCGCGCTCTACAGCACCCTCTCGACCATCCTGACCGAACACCCCGATCCGATGGCCATCGGAAGCCACAGTCGAGAGGTGTGGAGCACGGCCTTGGAGCGGTTGATCGACTTTCGCGACCGCGGGAACGAGGACCGCTTCTTCGACCTCTCCTTCGACGCGGTGCAGCGGGACCCCATCGGACAGGTAGTCCAGCTCTACGCCGAACTGGGGGACGAACTCGGAGATGTGGCCCGCCAGCGGATGGGGGACTGGTGGGCCGAGAGCTCGAGGAACCGCTCGGGGCCGGGGCACTACTCACCGGAGTCGTTCGGCCTCGATCCGAGCGCCATCGCCGAGCAGTTCGCGTTCTACAACGAGCGCTTTGGTATCCCCGCCGTGGGCGAGGCGACCCCCTAAGGGCCTCCGTCCGAGTTAGTCCGTAGTCTCACTGCTCGATGCGTGATCGAGTGACCGGGTCCACGCCGTGGGATCCGGGCGAGGAGGGGATCAAGGCGGTGGACCCCTCTGCCGAGATGATGAGTCCAGCGTGTGGCGTCGCATTCGGGCTGGCTTCCTTGGTCCACCGCCATCGATTCCGCCGGTCCCGTAGCATGCACGGCACGGGATATCGAAAGGTGAATTGGATGGACCTCGCAGTTCCGACCGACGGCACCCCAGAACCGCCCGTGTACCGCAGCCGATTCGGGGGACTCTGGACCGACCGCAAGGATGCCCACAAGATCCTTGAGGAACGGCACACCAGGGGTGAGATCACGACGATCGAAGCAGCGTCCCTCGCCCACTACATCGATCACGGCTACGTCGTGTTCCCCCGGGCGGTTGCCGACGAGCTGATCGACGACTACCTGGCCTTCTTCGAGTCAGCCTGGGATGACGCCCCGGCGACGATCGTCGCCTTCCACCAGGGGAGACCGCAGCGGCTATCCCGGAGCTTCTATGACGATGTGGCCAAGGTCAGCTGCCTCCACTGGTACTACCCGCGTGCCAATGAACTCATCTACCCGCCGGTCGTCCTCAGGTTCTTGGCGCTCCTCTACGATCGACCGCCGGTGGCGTTCCAGACCATGTCGATGCGCAAGGGCTCCGAAGAGCCCCTCCATATCGACACCGGACCCCTGACGCTCACCGAACCGATGACCATGGCGGCATCCTGGTTGGCCTTGGAGGACATCGAGCCACACTCCGGTGAGTTCCAGTTCGTCCCGGGGAGCCATGCCTTGCCGGAGCTTCTCCACCACGGAACCACCAAGGGCCACAACGGCGACATGACTGAGTACGGCCTGATTCTGCAAAGCCTCCAGAGGACATGCGTCGAGCAAGGACTGAGCACCGAGCGGTTCGTCGCCAAGAAGGGTGACGTCCTGATCTGGCATGCCGACCTGCTCCACGGCGGCGCGCCCATCGAGGACATGGAGCGCACGAGAAAGAGCTTCATCGCCCATTTCATGCCCCTTGGAGTGATGCCGACCTTCTACGACTTCTCCGATGTCAATGCCATCCCCTATCCGAACGGCGGCTATGTCCTCGATGACTACCGAGTGACCGAGCGGGCGAAGCCTCAGCCGACAACTCGCTGGGACGAGTTGAAGGCGCGGATCCCCCTACCGGTGAAGGCGGCTGTCCGTCAGCGAGTCGATCAAGCCCGATCGGCAATTCGACCTACGTAAGCAGTCCTAGATTCTGCCGATCGGCGGTGTCGCGGTGCACCCTCGACCCGTGCCTCGACTGGGTGTCGGCCGCGAGTGCATCGGCCGTTGACGGATCCGATCGACGGTCCCTCCGACCCCGACCCCGGGCGTCCTCACTCCTTGCTCCGACCGTGCTCACCGGCTGGAGCACCCGCAACGGAGCCGTCGAGAGCGTCGTCGTGATGGTCGCTCCGACCCGTCATCTGTTGACAGGCAGCCGAATAGCTGCTTATTATTAGGTATCCCAACGGCTGCGTATTCCAGTTCGCAGGCCGATTGTTCAGCACGCAAAGGAGCGTCATATGCCAGATATCAGACACCGGGTGGCCATCTCCGCACCGCTCGAAAGCGCCTACGACGCAGTAGCAACTCCGGAGGGGATCTCCGAATGGTGGACCCGCGACGGTGTCCGGGGGACGTCGAGCGTCGGGTCCCGACTCGAGTTCTACTTCGGTCAGCCGGAGCCGGCAGCCGTCATGGAGATCACCGAACTCGATCCCGGCGGACGTGTCGCCTGGACCTGCGTCGCCGGTGCCGACGACTGGGTCGGGACCAACGTCTCCTTTGAGCTCGCTACCCAAGGCGACGAGACGGTGGTGCTGTTCACACACGCCGACTGGCGGGAGCCGGTCGAGTTCATGGCCCACTGCAGTGCTAGATGGGCCTACTTCCTCTTCAGCCTCAAGGGCTACCTCGAGACCGGGAAGGGCACCCCTTTCCCCGACGACCTGAGGTTCTGACGACCGACGTGGAGCCCTCGGTTGACGTCTTCAAGGCGCTGGCAGACCCCAGTCGCCGGCATCTGCTCGACCGGCTGAACGCGCGCAACGGACAGAGCCTCCGGGAACTGTCCGAGGAGCTGGACATGGCCCGTCAGTCCGTCAGCAAGCACCTGGCCATCCTCGAGGCGGCCAACCTCGTGACGACGATCCGCCAGGGTCGGGAGAAATTCCACTTTCTCAACGCGGCACCGATCAACGAGATCGCCGAACGTTGGATCAATCGCTATGACCGAGAACGGGTCCGGATTCTGTCGGATCTCAAGCGAGCACTGGAGGAAACACCGATGGAGAAGCCGCAATTCGTCTACACGACGTACATCAGAACCACGCCCGAACGGCTGTGGCAAGCCCTGACCGAGCCGACGTTCACTAGTCGTTGGTGGCAGACCACCTTCGATACGGACTGGGCAGCGGGATCACCCATGATTTGGGACAACCACGGCATCGTCATCGCCGACCCCGAGCAGATCGTCCTTGAATCCGATCCGTTCCGGAGACTGGCCTACACCTGGCACACCTTCACGCCGGAGCTGAAGGACCGCCTTGGAGAAGACGTTCTTGCCAAGCTCTCCGCCGAGCGTCGCTCGCGGGTCGCGTTCGACATCGAACCCGTTGGAGAGACGGTCAAGCTGACCGTCGTTCACGATGACTTCGAACCTGGGAGCACAGCCGTCACCATGGTGACGAACGGATGGCCAGTGTTCCTGTCCAGCCTCAAGACGCTGCTCGAGACCGGAGAAGCGCTCGCGTCGACCCGCAGGGATCGGAAGACGAAGTGAATCTCATCCAGCATCGCTTTGACATCCAAGCGGCGCCGGAGACGGTGTTCAGGTCAATCACCTGTGCCGATGAGTTGTCTGCGTGGTGGACCACCAAGGTTCACGGGAACGGAGCCGAGCGCGGATCGGTGCTCCAGTTCACATTCCGTGGGCGTCATAATCCGCAACTGCAGATCACCGAGCTCGAGCCGCCCTCCCTGGTGGTTTGGGAGGGTGTCAGCGGTCACGACGCGTGGGGCACGACCACGATCGGTTTCCAACTTGAGCCCGTTGAGCGCGGGACCATGGTGGGCTTCTGGCACCAGATGGGACCGGAGCTGACAGAGCGTGCCGTCGCCTCGGCCAACTTCAACTGGGGGTACTACCTCGACAGCCTGCGACTATTTTGCGAGACGGGTCATGGTAAGCCGTATCCCTCTGGTGCTCCGGGCGCTCGGGTCGGAGCCACATCGTTCGCCTAGTCCGACGACTTCCAGATCCCAGGCTTCCCGACGGCGGTCCCCCCGAGTGGTGGGATCGACCTCGTCGTGGGAACAATGACGAATGTGCGACGCTGTCGCACATCAAGGTGGGCGTGCGCGAGCTTCGCAATCAGACGAGCCAGGTCATTTGAAGCGGTACGGGCCGGTGAGCCGTCGACAGCCTGTACCTAGTCGCCGAACGCCCCGATCGTCGACGCAGAGCCGCCGGTCTGGCGTAGGCCCTCCGTGCCGAAGGCAGCCACGGTCCTTCGGCTCCACCAGGTGCGGTAGGCGGCCTTCGCCTCGTGGGATGCCCACCTCCACGGGAGCGGATCTCCTTGGGTCGGCCGGCCCATCGAATAACGCGATACATCCCAGACCAGAGATTCTCTGACCTGGAATTTTCGGGTGGAGGTGATCGCGATGTTTTCGAACCCCTCCCCAGGGTTGGAAAGGCTCCTGAGTGTTGGGAGTCCGCGGTGAGTAATCATTGTGAGCGGCAATCGCGGGGACGATGTCACAACCCCCGCTTACTGTTGCTCCAATGCCATTGGTTGGTGCCGTCGTAGAAGGCCTGCTGAACCTGATCGGCCTGCAGATCCTATTGCGACGCCTCGTTCCATTGTGCCTGCTGCTTCTGTTTCTGATCGGCTACCTCGATCCCGGTGGACTTGACTCGGGCATCGCTGCGTGGGTTCGCGGTCAACAGTGCACCTACGAAGGTCCGCTCGTTGCGGCAACAGGTGGGCCGAATTTACCGAAGATGGTGATTGTCCATACACCTAGCGGCTGCCTCGTACGCCGATACTCACCGGCATCAGGCAAGACTACGAAGACACCCAGTAAGTAGGATCCTCAGATGGACGACATCGAGCAGGTTATCCAGGTCTTCTCAGACACGAGCGTTTCCTGCGCTCTATGTGACAAGGGGGCAGGACTTTGGTCAGAGTCCGAAGACTGGCTCGCCGAGCAGGTCAACCACCTACTGGAACACGGATGTCGTCTCCTCCATGTAGGGCAGGAGACCTCCCTCGACCTTGAAGGAAGGCCTTGTCAGCGGACCACAGCAGTGCTGGGCGTAGTGACCGAATAGCCGAAGTCACTACTCGTGAATCGGAGTCCCTTGATCAGTCCACCCCAGAAAACCTGGGATGTCCTCGTCTCCTGCTGACTCGACCAGGCCGTCGTTTGCCTCGATGACCAGCTTCGCTTCGCTTGTCAGGTCCCGCCAGATGTCCTTCCAGTGCAAATCGTCATCGCAGAGGCGAATGGGATCCTCTGACAGCCATCGAATCCGCAACTCAGCGGCGAACTCCGCTTCCGCCGATCCCGGCTCGACGGGCACGAACTTTGACTGGGCATCGACAGTGTTGCAGTGCCTGCAAAATGCCTTGAGATTCGACGGATCGCTGGAGTTCCCATCAACATGCTGGATTGTTGCGACGGCGTCCGGGTCCCCTCCGGATTGGTCGAAGTCCAGCTCGCGCCCGCACTCCTCGCAGTGGCCATGTGCCCGATCAAAGACCAGCCGGCGCACTTCTGTGGGAACTCGGCGGGCTTGTTCCGGATACCCTCCACCGAGCACCATCGCCATTCGAGTCCGAATGGCCTCCTGCACGTCCGCCTTCAGATCTCGGCCGTCACGTCGGCAGCCACGGATGTAGCGGACCAACCCCGCAGCTTGGCTACACCTCTCTGAGCAATAGAGCGGCGACTTCGGAGTGACGCCGAAGCTGTCACAGTTTGCGCACTGACCAGCTTCGAATTTGGGAGCCGCCATGGTCATCAGACTGCCGGACATCGGGATCATTCGCAAAGGCCGCCGTTAAGTGGTGCTATCGCACCATCTACGAGGCGCCGTCTGCCGAATTAGCGATGGAGAACTACGGGAATCTCTCCGGCACGGTTAAGGGCTGCGAGTTACTCCCACTAGGTTCCATCCCGCCGGACCCGTCGAGCAGAAGGTCCCGCCACCTGATGCTCCGGGTCCGGCACTATCCGACAGAGGGGGTTGGTCTTTCAATCCGGACGATCGAGGACTACTGATCTCGAAGCTTGCGAATCAGGCCATCCAAACTGTCGACACCGTACCGATCGCGGACTTCCCCGAGCGTGTCTTCATTCCGGAAATTCTTCAGCTCCGGATAGTCGTCCTTCAGGTTCTTGATCTTGGTGTTGCCGTGCTTGGCCTCGATCCGTCCGTTTTGATTGCGGTGACGGCCGTCAAGTCCTTCCATAACTTCACTTTCCTCTCAGTCTCGAACACGTGTTCGTCAGAATATCAGGCGGCCGGGAGCACGGCCGTGACAGCGAGATCCGCCAAAAAGTCCAGTTCCGTGTCGTCGAGCGTTACGCCCATTGAAGTCGCCGCTTCCCGGATTGCCGACTTCACGAACCACACTGCGAGATCCCGGTAGACCTGCGCCATTACAGTCACCAAGGAATTCTTCGGAAATTGTGATTGGACTTGGATCGCTGCCGACCGCAGGTCATAACCGAATGCATGTCGGTGCTGCAGCACGACGGCGAGCCATTCCTGGACGCGACCCCGCCAACTCGATGGATTCCGATTCGTCATCTTCGGGCTCCTTCCGGAACTAGAAAGTGCCAGTGCTCTGCTTCTTGGCGCAGAAGTCGCAGAGTCGAAATCCGCCGGTGCCGGCTTCGGCGTTGCCGTCCTCGATGACACGCTTTCCTGCTGGGCAGTCGTCGTAGATGTGGTGCACCGGATCCTCGGGATCGGTGTTGGTGTGGTACGCAGCTACCAAGCTCATCTGATTATCCTCACTGCTGTCGGCGAACTGGATTCGCAGCCCGCAACACGATGTAGCGGGATCGAACCAGTGTGACTTGCGGGTGTGACAACGGAGAGGTGGCCCAGATGATCGACAACCCCTCCGAAGCCATTGCCAGCTTCATGAGTGCAGGCGAGGCGGCTCAATTGCTGCCTCCTGACCTAGATATCCGACATGAGGTTCAACTCGCACCTCACCGTCCACCGCGCAGCTTGCCTACTGGCTTCGCCGCGGTCTACGTCTTCTCACTGAGTGAGGAGTACGGGCTGACCTGTCAGGCTGGGAGCCACCGGACTCTCAAGGTCGGCATGGTCGGGCCGAAGAGCGCGGCGAGGTTCACCAGTCAGCACTACTTGCCCCGATCGTCCATGAGCAATCTCGCCAAGAGTTTGACCTCTGAGCGTATTCTCTGGCCATACCTCGGCATTACGGATCTGGACGAGGGCAACGTCAAGAACTGGATGCTGGCCAATCTCGATCGGGACCACTTCTTCGTGCCTGCCTCGGAAGTGCGCACGGAGCGGCAGCTCGAACGGTTCCTGCGTGGTCAGCTCGGGCCAGTGTTCGAAGGGTAGCCATTGGATGGACGTTGATGGGCGCTTAGACCACCGCCGGCTTGGCCACTCCCTGGTGTTTGAATTCCGAAGCGATGATGTAGAGGAATTGGGTCGGCTGGGATGCCAGAAATTCTCGGAAGAAGGCGCCGTACGGTCCATCAAGCAGGTCCAAAAGCGCAACGGGCTGGTACCTCGTCAAGCTTCCAAGCCAGAACATGACCGCATAAATGCTCACCCACTGCGGATATCGCCTCTCGCCCGGAGGTGAAAGGTAGAGGTAGTAGTTGCGGTGAGGCTGAGCAGACGTGACGGTCTGCCAGAGCTTTGGGACAGCCACCTCGACAACCTTCGTCACCTTGTCAGACGGTCTAGCCACATATGAGATCGGAGCAACCTCTTCGAGAATCCGCACATCGCTCGCAGGATCTGTGGGTGCAACCGCCTTGAACTCGGGATTGAGGTGACCGCGAAATTACGACATCCTTAACGCCCCAGGCCCTGGCCTCGAGAAGGTCCTTGCGGACCTCCAGATTCGCCCAAATCGTTTTGGCAGTGGAGTCGTGCAGGAACCTGACCCTGCTCAGACCGAGGAAACGCTCCTTGCGATTCGCTGCTGCACTCCACATTCGATGGCCAATGACAGACTGCGCGATCAGCTCTCGGATCGGCGTATCCCCATCCGCGATCTGTGTTCCGGAAACGGCCACGTGGATTTCGTCAATGGCATTCACCGTTGCCGGTGTCGACTTGTGAATCTTGATCTCTGCGGTTGTGACTGAGTGGCCCGTCGCTTCGATAGGCGCTATCCCATGCTGCACTCGACCAATGAGTTGGTGCCTTCCTCGGGCGAGTCCCAAAGCCTTACCCAAATTGAGAAAGCAGTAGTAGTACAGGAGTGGACGGGTCTCGATCGTGTCAGCTCTTTCGGCTGCGCGAAAGTACTCCTTCGCCTGCCTGACAAATGATCGGGCAGATTGCCGAACTGGCCCGCTGGCGATCTGGTCAGTGAGGCTGCCCTCGATGACTGCCCAGGGATCTGCGGCATAAAGCATCGAGTGGATACCCCATCGCGCCGTGGTGTGCGTCATCGGAAAATATGAGAACTCGAGTATTCGATTTCGGATCACGAGTTCGGCGCCGTTGCGCTGTGGTGGAAATTTCACCCTAGGCAGCCGATGAGTTGGTGGCGGCGATTATCTGATTGGCGACGAGCTCAGGTCCCTCGTGAGCCCAAAATCGCATGACCGACCAACCGGCGCCTTCCAATAGTCGGTTCGTGTCCAGGTCACGTTCTCGGTTGCGAGCTATTTTCGGATGCCAATAATCGGCATTGGATTTCGGTGGCACGTAGTGGTGTGGGCACCCGTGCCAGAAGCATCCATCAATGAACACGGCAATCTGTTGTCGAGTGAACACGATGTCGGCACGCCTGCGGATCGCTGGAACCGGCCGAACGTCGACTCGGTATCGGCAACCTGCCCTGTGGACAAGCCGCCGGACTGCCAGCTCAGGGCTGGTATCACGGCTCCGATTGCCCTGCATGCTGCGCCGGCTGCCAGGCGACGAGGCCCATGACTCGGGGGGTAGGGCCACCACTTCGGAGTCCGCTCCGAGCTGCGCCATTTTCGCCTTCACCGGCTGGCGCAAACCCGGTGACGATCGGCGTCCAACTTCCATACCGTGATGGTACCTAGAACTCGCCTTGTGAGACTGCGGGAGATATCAGCATTGAGACTGCTGATGCCATATATCGTGTCGCGTCTACACCGACGTCCGATCAGGAGGAGGCGACTAGCAATGCACATCGGCTTTCGCACCTCTGGCGGACGTGGCGAATACGAAATCGTCGGCGGTGCATCGGGGCAACCTGCCAGCGGGTTGGACGGCTGGACATTTCACATGCGCTGGCCAGATGGACAGACGCGTGACACTGAACTCTGGCTTGACCCTGGTGAGAGTGGAAAACCCCGGCTTAGGTCCTTGGCCAAGCCGCCGTATCAGGTCGGCCGATTGGTGGCAGCGATGTCGCTTCTACCGACCCCTCGGAGAGACAGGAGCGGTCTGGGCACTGACGAACCGGTAGTGCAGGAGAACCGGTTCATGGTGACCCGCATCGGTTTTGCCAACGATGTCTCGTTTGCTCCGGTGGTCGAGGACGTCGAGTTCACCCCGAACTACATCGAAGCGTCCAACAAGAACCACCAGGAACTCATCGGGGTTGACGCACGTTGGAACCGAATTGCAGAAATGTACGAGTCGTCGTCGTCTCTAGAGCCGACGTTGGCCAAGATGGTCGATGAGCACCGAGCCGTTCTAGCAGCCGGCACTCCCATAACCAACAGCTTGAATCGCCTGGTCACTCGGCTCATCGTTCGACTTGCACAGGTCGATCCGACCCATGCGAAGGGAGGCGACCCGCTACCAACGCTGGAGCGCATGATCGGACTCGTGCCCGACGAAGCACCCGCTCTGCCGCCACCGGACGAGATCGGAGAGGACGAGATCGACGTTCGCACCAAGGCAGCCCAGGAATATCGGTTGGCGAAAACCCGTGGTGCTGCCGCACGGCGATTCTCACGGGAAGTCCATGAGGCCTACCGTGACCGGTGTGCGTTCTGCGGCGCGGTGTACGGAGGTATCGAGGGCGTGGATTCTGGTATCGATGCTGCGCACATACTTGCGTGGAGTTCGTATGACCTGGATGTGGTGAAGAACGGGCTGGCACTGTGCAAGCTTCATCATTGGGCATTTGACGCTGCCCTGATGGTCCCAGTGATCGACGGGAGCAAGTATCTGATCCGCTTCACGGAGCTTGCCGACCGGCTGAGTGCCGAGACCAGGGCCCACCTGGGAGTCGATGGCTTCGAGATACCCGGCGACTGGCTGCCCGCAGATACCAGCCTGCGACCTAGCGGCAAGTATCTCAGGCGACTCTACGAGGACCTGGAGATCTCGTTCTGAGTTTGCTGGTCCATGAGCCATTCGCCGAGGTTGTCGACAATGCGGTGTCCTAACCATTCGGCTACCGGCACCGACACTGCATTTCCGCAAGCGTGGTATCGAGCCGAATCCAGCATGTCGAGGTTGGCCATCGCCTGCTTCGGCATCGTCCAGTCCTCAGGAAAGCCCTGTAGGCGTTCCGTCTCGAGTGGTGTAAGCCGACGAACCCGACCTTCTGGGTACGCCACGTAGTTTCGCGACCAGTCAGTTCCAGTGTGTCGAGCTGACTCTGCGTACAGGCAGTGAGCGAGCTTCTTTACGTATCCTTGCTCAGGATTTCCAACGCTGATCGCAAAGGGGGAAACAGGTTTCTCCCCATCCGGTCGGCCCTTCTCATCATCCCTGTCGCCGCATTCGGGCTCAAAAAGTACCGATCCGGCACTGGCGGCTCCTCCAAGAGATCCGACAATGAAGACTCGCGTGCGACTTTGGGGGACGCCGAAGTGACGACTGTCAAGCACTCGCCAGGCGACGCCATACCCGATGTCGGCCAGCGTCCGTAGGACGATTGCGAAATCTCGTCCATCGTGGGAAGAGAGAAGTGCCGCAACGTTTTCGAGGACGACAAGCGGGGGGCGACGCTCTCCAATGAGTTCAGCAAAGTCGTAGAAGAGTCCGGACTGTCTTCCTTTGAGGCCGCTTCGTGGTCCCATTCGGGCGAGGCTGACGTCTTGGCACGGGAAGCCGCCTGCCCAGATCGCGGCGTTCGGGATGTCATCTGGTTCTACCTTTCGGATGTCGTTGGCCCTTGGGACGTACGGCCAATGCTGTTCGAGAATGTCAACGCAGAAGGGCTTAAGTTCGCACTGCCAGACGGACTCCATGCCGGCACGCTCGAAGCCCAGATCGAACCCGCCGATTCCTGCGAAGAAGCTCGCCACACCCAGTCGAGGCCCATCGGATGACTCTCCTCCGCTGGCGAACAGATTCTCGTTGGCCGGTTTCGGGGAAGCCTTCATGGTCGCCGACCTTAATGGCGTTGTCGTGGAGGACCGCGGCAATGCCGACGCCTTGGCGTTTCTTGCCGAGGTCACGGGCTGGTCCAGGTAGCGAACATGTGTTCGATTATAGAAGGAGGGTGTGTCCGGGTCCTCGCATGCCCCCTTGAGCTGGGCATTTCAGCCACGAGCGCCAGATCACTGCTCAGTTCCAGAGTTTCCGGTGCGACAAGACGGGACCACTTGAAGTTCGATTGGTGCCAGAGCTAGCTCTGATTCGCCCGGAATCACCAACAGCCCCAGGATCAGGGTCTACCTGTTCTGACCCACTCGTTGGTTGACCCGGGTGTCTCCGATGCGGCGAGCATTGGGAATGTATTGACTAAGTCGTGATGTCTGGCTCCGCCTTTAGGCTCGATGGTCCGTCTGCTAGTGCTCTGACTATTTCCTCAATGCTCTGTTCGGGGCTCAGATGGTGTTGAAAGATAAGCGTCCGATCACCGAGACCGTGCTCGATAAGTTTGTTCAAGATGAATCCGCCACACTGAAGTTGATAGACGGGGTCCGGAAGTCGGAATCCGTCATCGCGGAGATATTCACTTCTGTAGGGAAAGAAAACGATGAGATCGAGCGTGTGGGCAAACCTCATTGCACACGCCTCAAACTCGGACTGATCAAGGTTCTGTCCTGCCGCGCTGAGCGAAGAACACTGCATCCACTGGAGTGCGATCGTAAATATTGCTAGAACTAGATTCGTAATCATTTAGCACATACATTTGCATTTCGGCCACATCGGCTGGCGACATCTCCCAGTACGCCGACACTCTGTTCTCTATCAGCCACTCCCTTGCGACTTCCCGATGTATCGTTCCGCCCGTTCCCCTGTTCAACAGGCACGCAAAGGTCGTCTTTCCCACGCCCGACGGTCCGCTTAGACCAATCCGACAACCAGCCTTAAAAAGGGATCCAAGATGCGCATAGGCATCTCCGTAGGCAAGAAGACGGTCGGAAACCTGAGTCGGCACCGTCATCCCATCATCCATCAACATTTTGCGAACTGATTCAAACGATCGATCCGCTCCACGATGCCACCGCCTCAAGGCCCTGGGACTCCAGGAAAAGAAGGGTTGCGTCGGATAGCGCCTCTTTCAGCGACAGTTCCGAGGGCGCCAAATAGGCGAGTTCAGCGTGCTTCGCGGGCTCTAAGTTCCTGACAGTTCCCTCGTAGGAGTCGACCTCAAATACATGGAACCTAAGTCTCACATCCCGATCCTCCTGATATTGGACAACGGCGCTGGCGATCCGCTTCGCGCTGGTAACGGTTACACCCAGTTCTTCCTTCATTTCTTCGACAAGTCCGTCAAACGGAGTCTGCCCGGGATGTGCTTTGCCAACCGGCAGCGACCAGAATCCCCACTTCAGATGTCTCAGAGCTAGGACTGAGCCCGAACTGTCGCGAAATACCGCAGCGACAGCATCGTGATCAATGAGATCCTCCGGTGTGAATGCGACCCCGCCCATCAGGCATACTCCTTTGCAAGTGAAACCACAGCTCTGCGCTCATCGAGCAGTTTGCCCACATGGCTGGAGTGCCCGCTGCTCGACATGGCGCCTACGACCAGTTCGCACAATATTTTCAGATCAATGTCTCTGCACTTGGCCAGCAACCGCTTCCCATCTCTTCGTATTGCCTCACTAGCAACTTCGCCCCGCACTGACGCAAGTACCTCGTCAATCTCGGCATGGATCTCACGTTCGAACTCGTCGTATGCATTCCACACTTCACCAACCCTGTCATCGAGAAAATCGTAGGGGTACTCCTGTTGGTCAATATCGAGAGGTCCAGAAATGACATTCGAATAGCGCTCAAACATAGCCGTCATAGGTTGGATCCTCAGATTCTTTACTACTCTTGAGTCGCATTCATCTAGCGGCAGTGAGCCAAGAAACTCAATATTGCGCTCAAGTGTCTCCAGCGTCACCGACGGTTCGAACATGATGAAGCCGATGTCAACCTGGAGACCCTCGTCGATCGCATTGGTGACGGCCGTTTCATTCGTGAGTGCGCGGGCTTTCTTTCCGTAGCGACGCAATTGCTCGTTGTCGCCGGCTTCAACGCCAAGAAAGACTTCACGAAGGCCCGCCCTGTGCCACCAGCGAATGGCTTCAAGTCCTTGCGGGTTCTTTAGGTCCGCAGCCAATACCGAAATAAAGAAGTTCATATCACGGTCAATTATACTCTCTTCCTTGGCTGCTATTACCGCTTTGGCGACAGAGATGGAGTGCTCATACCGTTGGCCGAAGAAATCCTCGTCACTGAAGTATGGGCTCACAATGCCCGCGTTACTCAATGTCTCCAGTTCATCGATGAGCCAGGCCTCGGGGAAATCCCTCCAAACTCCCTCACCGAACCTGGTAGACACGCTACAGAATTCGCATTTCCCCCAGTGGCAACCTCGACTGGCCTCAAGCCGGGCAATGCCACCAAGCGGACGTAGCAAGTGCAAGAAAGGTCTGGTTAGGCTCGGATAGTCCGTAAGCTCAACGGCGCGGCGGTCCGTGAGTACGACTTCGCCGTCGGCATTCGCGTAGGCAAGGTTAGGGATCGTGGGGGGGAGTTCGCTGGCACCCAGAGATGAGTACGCGCGGCGAGCCTCAGCCATCGCGACGATTGTCTCCTCGCCCTCGCCAATGCAGCAGGCTATTCCGGGGAATCGCTCCATGAGTGCCACATACGAATGAGTGGGAATTACATTGCCGACGACAATCAGTGGTGGAGGATTGAGTTCTCGACAGGCTTCATACCAATATTGGAATCTCTCAAGCGACCCAATCTCCATGGAGAATCCAATCAGGTCCCAGTGCTCGCCTACTAGCGTCGTGAGAGCATTCGGATCGACCTTGTCCCAACACTGGACAATCTCAGCGTCACTTCCCAATTTGCTTCGTAGGGCGGCTTCCAGGCACGTTATTGCAATCGGTTCGTTATATTCGGGACGTGTGCAGCTGAGTTGGACTAAGAGGATTCTCATGCGTCTCCAAGTGTTGTCTCGTGAAAGGCCATTACTGCTTGAGTGACGTGGTCGGGTTCATCTAACGGGGATAGAAGCTCGAAGAATGGCCGGTGGGCATAGAGAGAGATTTGCAGGCCGACCAATAGCCGACGCATTCGATGTTCCGATCCTTCTGGAATAATTGTGTAAGTGATGTAGCTAATGTCGGTTTGGATATCCGTGACAGTGAAGCGGAGTCGCTCTGGGAAACGGCTTTGAACCTTAGACATGAGATCGTGGAGGTCGGCTCTTTCAGTTGGACTCTGCGTCGATCCCGAGCCGGTGGGAGAGAACAGGACGACCTCTGCCTTCAGATCGGGAAGGTCGGTCAACATCCTTTCGAGCCGACAGCCATCAGGTGATTCAAACCAGTAGCGGAGAAACGGCGATCCAATTATCAGGGTGTTTCCTATCGGATCTGTATTGATGAACGTCTCGATGCGATAGTAGTTGTGGCTACCTTCAAGTTCATTCTGCGATCCGGTTCCAAAGAGAAGCGACCTATTGAGTATCGGAAGTGTCAGATCTCCTGTTGGTTGCTCGCGCACCCAGCCGCTTAGGCCAGGTCGTGCCTCGACAGCTCGCAGCGCCAGTGACAATTCATACTTAAGGTTGCGACGACTATTGAAGAACCTGACGTGATTGGAGGTGACCTCATCTTTGAAATCGGTAAGCTTTCGTGGGTTGTCGCGTTCAGTAGCTAGAAGACCTAGTTTTCGGACCTTCTTGTCCAGATATTTGTCCGTGGCAAGCAGTGCCATGGTTGGCTTTCCAGAAGTTCGGGCAAAGTCGTACTCCAACTCGATATACGATTTACCTGACGTTGGTTCCACACTTCCGTATCGGCCACCGAGAAGCAGCACGAAGGCATCACATTCGATAATCCAGTCTTGGATAACTTGCCATTGACTGGAGTCCCCAGCCGTGAATAGCTCCATTCCGGCAGGTATATGCCCTGCCTCAAGTATTGCTTCGACCGCCGATTGCCGTTCTGGCTTCATATCCTCGTAAGTTGACGAGACGAACACCTGCAACTTGCGCCGGAAGTCGTGGGGTGGGTTAGGAGTTGCATCTGGCGGCGGAAGCTTCGAGGGAGTATGCGGAGGGTGGTTGCCCTGTCCGAGGATCAAAATTTGGTTTGCGATGTCCGAGACGATCGCCTTTTGGTGCCTGGTCCGAAACGTTTCGGCCGACATCCCGAGGAGGTCAGCGGCCAGCTCGCGGCGTTCACACGGACCGAGACCTCGCGTCGTAGGAGCTAGACCCAATAGGGCGGCAGCGGCTTCTCCATACGCTGCGCCGCCAAGTGCAGCCACTGCCCGCCTAAGGAGTTCTTCGATGGCGGCGGGCTGATCATCACCTGCACTGAGGTTCTGGTCCTGGGCCGCTTCCGTGAGGCCGGGAAGTTCGAGCCGCCGGATTTGCGGCAGGCCTCGTTGGCGCACCTGCGCCAGTTCCTCTGCAAGTTGTTCGTGGTTGAGAGCCATGATCCCCGTTCCGCTCGGGAAATGTCACGAAACGCTCAAAGATTGTCACAAGTTCCGCTCCGGTGCCGTCACATCTGAGCTGCTGCTCTTGGAGTGCACCGGCAACCGATCGGCGCAGAAGGAGCACGGAAATGTCCAATATTGTGCCTTTGGCAAGCAACACCATTGCTCGCCGGGAGTCCCGCTACACAGGTAGAGCCCTTTCCCGGATCGACACCCAGACCGAGATCGGCTTGGCCGAGATCGAATCCAAGGCGGAGCTGCAAGTGGCCAAAGTGGCGGCCATTGGCTACGTGGGGAAGCGGGCGCTCATGGAGGTTGCTGGACTTAGCAACTTGGAGCAGCGCCTGACCGCCATCGATCCGACGTCCATCGGGCGCTACCAGGCGATCGTCGACATCGTCGCCATCGAAGCGGCGGGTGTCGTCAGCGAGACGGCCAGGCGGGTGAGTAGGTGATCGGCCTGGTCCTCGTCGGGCTTCCAGTGCTCGCTCTGGTCATTGGCTTTGCCGTCGCGCTACGGGTGGCAGCCAATAGGCGCTGGAAAGCACGGGCCGAGGAGGTTCGGATCGATCGTGAGATCCGGGTGGCTGAGCACCACCTTCACAATCTGGCCACCCAGGCGTTCGGGGCGATGCTGAGCGCTGCACGCAGCAACAAATCATCGACCGGTTGTGAAGGTCATCGGTGAGCTGGCGAGCAAAGGTGATTGAGGGGTTGGTGCTCCTCCTCGCCGCCGGAGTGGTGGCTCGGGTGGTCTTCGGACTGCTCGGGCCACTGCTCGGCCCTCTACTGGCTCTGACGTTGCTAACGAGTCTTTTGTTCTGGCTAATGCGTGGGCCGCACGCAGACCGTTAAGCGATGTGGTTTTTACATTCATCATTGACGGGTGTCAACAACTGTGAGATATCGGAGATAGGGGCTAGCGACAGACAGATTGATGTCTTGACGTCACGCGCCCCTGAATGACTTTGACGAATGTCAATGGAAGACGAAGGGAGGTGCAATGGCTGACAAAGAAATTCGAATAGTTCCAAGACTGCGCGAGGCAGTCGATGATGAACGTCTAGCCGCGGCCCTTCTCGATCTTGTGGACCATCTGAGCGGTGAGGACAGGCGCGATTTCATCGCCGAGGGCGAGCGGGTGCTGAAGGAGGTCAAAGGCGACGGTAAGTCGAAGGGATCGGCTGCATGATGACCGACTTACTCCTACTAGCCCTGCCTGGTGCCGCCCTGATAGTCGGAATCACCTTCGTAAAGTCAGCGGAGCAGCGGCGGATGCGTTCTCGCATGGTCGCCTACCGCCTGTCGTTCCCTCGGAATCTGGATGCTGACGGCGTGACCAGGACCCTGGCTGGCTTCTCGGGGTTGCTTCTGCCGTGGTGGAAGCGCTGGCTCAACTCGCCGTTCGTCTCGCTGGAGATCCACGCCACGACGTCCGGCATCAACCACTACCTCCTGACACCAGAAGAGTGGAGCCAAGCAGCACGCAACATCCTCCAAGCCAGTGTCCCGGCCGTGCGGTTCGAGCCGGTGGACCTGCCCACCGTAAATATCCGGACGGCTGGCGAGTACCGCCTTTCGTCGCATGAGCGACCGCTACTCGTGGACGCCCCGGGGCTCTCAGCCAAGTTGCTGGCCAGTCTCCAACCTCTGGAGTCCAAGGAGGCCATCGTCGTCCAATGGCTACTCACGCCTCACGGACCCGTTTCTCCGGTGAAGGCCAATACCAACAAACAGAAAGAAGCGATCCCGCTGAACTTTGGCACCGGACCTGCTGACAGCGAGGCGGTGGGAGCGCTGAGGAAGAAGCAAGGCCTGCCGCTACTGCTGGCAACCGGACGAATCGGCGTCCGGGCATCGACCGGCTGGGGCGAGCTGCGGCTGCTTCGGCAAGTCGAGGCGGCCTGGCACGAAACTAGGGCGCCAGGGGTACACCTTCGACGTCGGACTCTGCCGAGCCGATGGGTAGCGAAGTCACTGACCGTTCGTAGGGCTCCACTCTCGGCCTGGCCCGCGACCTTCAACTCAGAAGAGCTGACGGGGCTCATCGGATGGCCGGTGGACGTGGTGGCAATGCCGGGCTTGATCCAGGGTGGCGCCCGCCAGATCCCACCTTCACCCTTGCTTCCCACTACCGGGACAGTGCTGGCCGACAGCACCTACCCGGGCGACCACCGCCCGATGGCGCTCGACGTCAACGCGCGGCTCAGGCACGTACACCTGCTGGGGCCAACTGGCGTGGGCAAGAGCACCCTCTTGGTGCAGATGGCGGTCTCCGATCTCGAGGCCGGGAGGGGCGTGGTGCTTCTCGACCCAAAGGGCGATCTCGTCCAGGCGGTGCTGGAACGGGTTCCGGAGTGGCGACGGCGCGACATCGTGATCCTCGATCCTGCCGACACGTCTCAGCCGGTCGGCCTCAACCCGCTCCGCTCGGCCACCGGCGCCAGCGCCGAGGTGGTGGTCGAGAACCTGGTCGGCCTCTTCAAGAGCCTGTACCGGCACTCGTGGGGACCGCGGCTAGACGACATCCTGCGGGCTGCCCTTCTCACTCTGGCCAGCTCTGAAGGAACCACCCTCTACGAAGTCCCGCTCATCCTCACCGACCCCAACTACCGCAGGCGGCTTGTCGGCACCCTGGACGATCCAGTAGGGCTCGAGAGCTTCTGGGGCTGGTACGAGGCGCTGTCGGATGCCGAGCGGCAGACCGTTGTTGGACCGGTTCTCAACAAGGTCCGGGCCTTCACCATGCGACCGACGGTCAGGTCCATCATCGGGCAGAGCGCTCCGTTATTGGACCTGAGGGACGTATTGGCTAGCGGCAAGGTACTGCTCTGCTCCCTGGCATCAGGTCTGTTGGGCGAGGAAGCCGCCTCCCTCATGGGAGCGCTGATCGTGGCCGAGCTCTGGCACGCCACCACGGCCCGGGCGGGGATCGGCCAGGCCAAGCGCCGACCGGTCATGGCCTACCTCGACGAGTTCCAGCACTTCATCCACCTGCCGACGCCGATGCCCTCGATGCTGGCCGAAGCTCGGGGTCTCGGGCTGGGCATGACGCTGGCGCACCAACATCTCGATCAACTCGACGAGGAAGCCCGTCATGCCGTGCTGGCGAACGCCCGCTCCCGGGTTGTCTTCCAGCTACCGGCGGGGGACGCCCGGATCATGGCAAGGGAGATGGGGACCATCCTGTCGGCCGACGACCTGCAGGGCCTGGGAGCCTTTGAAGTGGTCTGCCAGCTGTTCGCCGCTGGGACCACCCAGGCGCCGGCCACCGGCAAGACCCGGGCGCTGGATCCGATCTCCTCCGACGCCGATGCCATTCGGGTCCACTCCCGTGACCGCTACGGGGTCGATCGGGAAGTTGTGGAACGGGCGATCCGCGACCGCCAATCGGGCAGCTCTGCAGGTGGACTGGGACGGCGCGATCGGCCAGGGAGGGCGTCATGAGCGCAGGCGCCGACCGTTCCGGTCGAGTCGAGGACCCAACTGCTGCATCCCTGGTAGCAACAGGTAACAGCGGCAAATCTGCCGGGGAATCTCTAGTTACAAACGGTTCTTCATGTCCCAGGCCGAAGGCCAAGCGGGCATACGTCACCCGTTCCCGAGTCGAAGACATCGACAGGCAGTTGAACAGCCACCAGAGGGCCGTACTGGCCGACGTGGGGCGTCTGGGCGTCGTCACCGGTCGTCAGGTCCAACGCCTCCACTACGGGGAGTCTGCGGCCGGAGCCCGCCTGGCCCGTAAGCATCTAGGACAGCTAATCCGATGGCAGGTCTGTTCCCGGCTGGAGCGAACGATCGGCGGCAAACGTGCTGGCTCGGCTGGCTTCGTCTATGCCCTCGGTCCTGCCGGACAACGGCTACTCCATCCAAATCGGTGGCGCTTTCGACCAGTCTGGACCCCTCGACCCAGCTACCTCCGACACGCCTTGGCCGTCAGCGAGCTCTACGTCAGCCTCCGGGAACTGGAGCGCTCGACTTCGATGGACCTACTGGCCTATGACTCCGAACCCAAGTGCTGGCGCAACTACTTCGGCCCCGGCGGCGCCCGAAGCATCCTGAAACCTGACGCTCTGGCCATTGTCGGCCTCGAGGACTACGAGGACCGCTACTTCATCGAAGCGGACTGCTCGACTGAACACCGTCCTCACATCGTCGCCAAAGCCAAGAGCTATGTCCGCTACTGGCAGAGCGGCCGCGAACAAGCTGAGACCGGCATCTTCCCCTATGTGCTCTGGGTCGCTCCCGATGAGAAACGCGCCGCGTTCCTGGTCGACTGTCTGGCCAGCCTGCCGCCCGAGCACTGGCAGATCTTCATGGTGACGAACGCCGACGCGGCTCCCGAGCAGATTGCTACCGGCACCGCCATGCCAATCAACAACGGAAAGGAGGTGACATGAACACCACAACCATCACAAACAACCATGACTGGAAGAGGCTGCAGCCGAAGGGCTACTGCCGATCCCAGCCGACAGTGGGTATCGGCGAACCGATTCCACCCGTCGACATTCCTCGTCGGACCATCATCCTGGGCGACGCCGCCAAACGACTGGGCGAGCTGCCGGCCGACTGCATCGACTGCTGCGTCACCAGTCCGCCGTACTACGCACTGCGCGACTACTTCGTGCCCGGTCAGATCGGCCTGGAGTCCAACGTCGACGAATGGGTGAAAGACCTGATGGCCGTGCTGGCTGAAGTCGGACGGGTACTCAAGCCCGGTGGCAGCCTCTGGTTGAACCTGGGCGACTCTTTCTCTCGGCATCCGAAGTTCGGCGCCCCGGCCAAGGGATTGCTGGCGGCTCCTGAACGACTGCTGCTGGCCCTGATGGGCGACGGCTGGATTGTGCGGGGGAAGGTCATCTGGAGCAAGCCGAACGCCCTGCCAAACTCGGTCGCCGACCGCTTGAACCTGACATACGAGGTCGTCTACTTCCTGGTTCGCTCGCCCCGTTACTACTTCGACCTCGACGCCATTCGCGAACCGCACCGCTCATCGGCTGGGAGGCGTGACACCTCTAGCAATGCCAAGACACCAGCCTGGGCAGGCCCGCTGGCCAAGGGCAGCCAAGGCGGGCTGCTCCGGGCCCGCCCCGATGGACAGCCCGGCCACCCTCTCGGCAGGAACCCCGGCTCGGTATGGGAGATCCCCACGCGCGGTTTCCGGGGTCCGCACTTTGCCACCTTCCCGCCGGATCTGGTCCGGCGACCGATCTTGGCGACCTGTCCCGAGGTTGTCTGTACCCGCTGCGGCGCACCTTGGAAAAGGAAGGTCTCTGTTACCCGCATACCGATCGGACCAACCGCCAAAGCACCACGGCCACGCGATGCACAGGTGATGCGATTCAATGACCGCTGGCACACCGTACGCGAGGTCGGCGACCTCATCCCCTGCGGCTGCCAGGCACCGACGCTGCCGGGTGTGGTTCTCGATCCGTTCATGGGCGCAGGGACGGTCGGGCTGGTGGCCGAGCAACTGCACCGTGACTGGCTCGGTGTCGAGATATCTGCCGAATACCGGCAGCTGGCAATGGAGCGCATCGAGAAAGGCCGGGCTGGGCTGTGACCCCGGCCCGGGCGCCTCGTTGGTGTCATGCGGTTTCTGTGAGCGATTCCAATCGGGAATGGCCGACCGCACAGCACCAAGGAGGTATTGCAGTGCAACTGCAATTTTTCAGCTACCGCCGGTCGCTCATGCGGCACGGCGCCACGGGAAGGAGGGTGGCATGAAGACCATCGCTATCCGCCTGGAGGATGAAACCTCAGAGCTGTTAACTCTGGTCGCCCAACTTGAGGGCACAAGCCAGATCGAGCAGATCCGCGAGGCCATCACCTCCCACCTCGAGCGCAAGGTCGCCGGTGGCGACCTGACCGCCCGGGCCCAAGAGGCTCTCGATGAAGTCGAGCGCGAGGCTTCGGCCAAGCGCAAGGCCATCGAGCAGCTGGTGACAAACGTCTCCGACACTGTTCGGACGACCAAGTCCACTGGGCGCCGCCGGGGTTCTCAGGCCAAGCAGCCTGAAGATCAAGGCGAGCAGTAGCCAGGTGCATTCCATGCTGGGATGGGAAGGTCTTTTATGGAGCCAATCCATAGTCAACAAAGACCTTCCCTCCCAGCAGCACACACCACAGCATTTATTGAGGATATGCACAGTGAGCAGGTAAAACGAGTTGACGAACGGAAAATAGTTTGAGAAAATAGGGATAAAGGATTTGGAGTAACTAGGAATGATTAAGGATAAAAAGAATCAGACATTAGGTGAATACATAAGAGACCGACGTACGTCGCGAGAGCTGTCGTTGGCGGATGCCGCCAACCTCTCAGGGCTGCACCTGTCGTACTGGAGCAAGCTCGAAGACGGGCAGTACGAGGCACCGGCACCAAAGCACTTGATGTCGATTGCCCGGGCACTGGAAGTCGATTTCGAGGACCTCTACAGTCTGGCCGGCTACGAGTCGCCAGAACGCCTGCCGACGTTCAGCCCGTACCTACGAGCCAAGTACGAGCTTCCGCCCGAAGCTGTGGCCGACCTGGAGCGGTTCTTCGAACTACTGCGCTCCTACTACGACATCCCAAAGGATCAGCCGGTCTTCCCCCCGAAGCCCAAAGAGCCCAAGAAGCCCACTGACCCCAAGGGCGATGTCACATCTCGGAGGGCAGCATGAACCCCTCCATCGTGACCAAACTGCGCGATGCCGTACCGCTGCGACCTTTGCGATATTCGGAGGCAATCAGACTGGCTGAACTGCAAGCTCAGAAGTTCCTGGCCCTTGCCGGTATAACCGAGCCTTCCGTGCCGGATCGAATTATCACCGAACTTCCGTACGTGCATGTAACGCGAATGAGCCCCTTCCCAACGTCTGGGGCCACTCACTGGTCGAGGGGCCGTTGGCTGGTAGTCCTCAACGGGTCGGAACCAGCCACGCGCCAGCGCTTCAGCCTGGCGCACGAGGCCAAACACATCATCGATCATCGCTTCGTCGACCTGATCTACAGCCAATTCCCCGAGGACGAACGGGGCGCCATGATCGAACACGTCTGCGATTTCTTTGCCGGGTGCCTGTTGATGCCACGACCGTGGGTCAAGCGGCTCTACTGCTCGGGACGCCCAGGGATGCAGTACCTACCGAAGCTGGCGGAGACCTTCGGCGTGTCTCAAGCGGCCATGTCCGTCCGACTCAATCAGATCGGGCTAGTCGAGCCCACTCCTCGTTGCCTACCTAAGGGCAAGGACTGGACCCTCGACGCCGTGTCCGAGCTGAGAGACCGGCCGACATATCGACGGATGGCTCATGCCATCACGTAGCAACAACTAATCAATAGGAAGGAGTCAGCAATGATCAACGCCACGACCACCCGAAAAGCAACGAAGGGGGTCGCGCGCGGGACGCCGACTCCATCGCAGCCGTTGGATGGCAACTATGCCAAGCGAGCCGTTATCTATCTCAGGGTGTCGACAGTGGGTCAGGTCAACACCGATCGGGATGGCGAAGGGTTCTCCCTCGCCGCCCAACGCGATGCCTGCTTCCGCAAGGCGGAATCGCTCGGAGCTGCCGTCATCGACGTCTACACCGACGCGGGTGAATCGGCGCGCAAAGCCGATCGTCCACAACTTCAGGAGATGCTGGAACGGCTGAAATCCGAACACGACATCGACTTCGTCATAGTCCACAAGGTCGACCGGCTGGCGCGAAATAGAGGGGACGATGTCGCCATCACCATGGCCATCCGGGCGGCAGGAGCCCAACTGGTATCGGTAACTGAGAACATCGACGAGACGCCATCAGGCACGCTTCTCCACGGGATCATGTCCTCGATCGCCGAGTTCTACTCGCTGAACCTGTCGAGCGAGATCAAGAAGGGAACCAGTAAGAAGGCCGAACGAGGTACCTACCCCGGCTGTGCCCCCATCGGGTATCTCAACCGCCAAGACCTTTCGGGCGGGAACGAGCTTCGCTGGATCGAGACCGACCCGGATCGAGCCCCGCTCATCCGCTGGGCCTTCGAGGCCTACGCCTCCGGCGACTACACTTTGAGCCAACTAACCGAGGCGCTTGGCGAGCAAGGACTCACGACAAAGCCAACTCCGAAGCACCCGTCCAAGCCACTGGTGATTCGGCATGTCCACAACATGCTGCGAAGCCGCTTCTATCTCGGGTTGTTCACCTGGGGAGGGATCGAGTACCCCGGCTCCCACGAGCCTCTAGTAACCATCGAGATGTTTGCGACAGTCCAGGCGATCATGGCCAGCCGCCGCCAAGTTGGCGACAAGCCGCGCAAGCATCCCCACTATCTGAAGGGGACCATCTTCTGTGCCCGCTGCGGCGAGCGCCTGATGTTTACCCAAGGTCGTGGCCGCAACGGCATCTACTACAACTACTTCGCCTGCCTGGGTCGGCACCAACACCGCAACGACTGTGATCTGCCCTACCTCCAGGTGGACGAGGTCGAAGCCTCGGTCGAGAACTACTACGACACCATCGTCCTGGCAAAAGAGACTGTTTCAGCCATTCACGGCAATCTGCTGAAGTTCGCCAAGCGCCGGAATGCTGCTGTCGAAAGGCGTACCAAGCGAGAACGCAAGCGCATTCTGGATCTGGAAACCGAACGACGGAAGCTGCTCCAGGCTCACCTTGCTGGGGCAGTGCCGATCGACCTCCTGAGAGAGGAACAGGAGCGCATCACAAAAGAGCTGGCGAATGCCGGAGCAGTTCTGGCAAACACCGAAGTCCACTGGGAGACCTTGCAGGAGAACCTGACAGCGGCACTGGGTCTGGCTTCGCAGTTCGGAAAGGCTTACCGCCGAGCGGATGCCACGGAGCGACGCTGGTTCAACCAGGCAGTAGTGGAGTCGATCCACGTCGACGTTGGCGGGGAGGTCAAGCGGGTAGCGCTGGCCCAACCTTTTGGGACACTTCTTGACAGCGGTCTAGTGGACGCCGTCATCTCGGAGACGACAAACCGCCGCCCCTCTCGGGACGGCGGTTCGACAATCGTCAAATTGGTGGAGGCGATGGGACTCGAACCCACGAACCTCTTGACTGCCAGGCTTACGCCGACCGCTCCTAACGGAGCTAACGACCGGTCACCGTGCGGAAATCAAGCGCCCATTCCCTATCACCGCTCACGGAATCAAAGTAGCTCCTGGCTGCACGAATTCGGTAGTCATTGGTCCCGCTATTGGTCCCAGGGCCCGTCGGAGCGTGGATGGTCCGAACGAACTCGATGTCCCTTAGGCCTAGATCGAAACGTGATCGGAGGTGAGCACTGGTTACTCGGAACCGGGCCAGTGAGAGTCACGGTGAGAAGATTGAGCAATGAGTTCGACCAAGGACCCTGAAAGTGGTGACCGAATGGACCCCGCTGCAACAGGCGATCCTGGTTCGACTGACGCTGATGAGCCAGTTCCAGAGGTACTGATTCGAGTTGCTCGATTCCTGGAAATATGGCGACCAAAATTTGCAACGACGGGTCCTGACCTGCCTGAGAACCTGTATCACTACACAGGCATCGATGCACTTGTTGGCATTGTCTCAGGCAAGGAACTTTGGGGAACCAACGCTGCCTTCTTGAATGACGAGACAGAGATCACACACGCAGCAAGGTTGCTCCAGCGGGTGCTGGACAATCCCGAGGATGGGGACCCAGGCCACTCCGAATATCGTGACCTGGCAGATGGTCTCATCCACCTTGTCTTGCACCAGCTCCACAATTTCATCGAAGTCTATGTCGCGTGTTTCTGTGCGGAACCGGATCTCCTGAGTCAATGGCGAGGATATGGCAGTACTGGCGGAGGGTACGCAATCGGTTTCGGCACTGAGAAGCTCGTCTCATTGGGGGGCAGAAGTTTGCCACTCATCCGCGTCGTCTACGACGAGGTAGAGCAGGAACGACAGATCCGGACCCTTGTCAATGGATGGCGCATCGAGCTTGAAGGGGTTTCGCTCGAAGAGCGGTGGCCGCGTGAGATAGCCGCCGCCCTGTTTGCACAAGTGTTCGCGTTGCTGGCCATTTCATTCAAGAGTAAGTCCTTCGCCGAAGAGCAGGAGTGGAGACTCGCATACATTCGGCCCCGGTTTCCGGCGACGCTTCCCGACGAAAATTTCATCGTCGATTCACGGCCTTGGAACGGGATGGCTGTTCCATTTGTTAGGTTCACGGCCGGTGCAGATCACGACCCACCCATTGCGCTTCCCATAACAAGCATTCGTGTTGGCCCCCACCGATACCCCACCGTCGCCGCTTCCGGGATTTGGCATCTTCTTACTCGTCATGGCCTCAGGGACAGTGTGAAGATCGACTACACAGAAGCCCCATTGCGATCCATGTGACTTGATTCAGTGACCGATCTGTTGGCTTTGTTCGAAAGCTCTGAGAATGATCGGAACTGGCCATCCCCTCTCGTTGCCAAGTCGCGCTGCGGCCTCTTCGGGCGAAAGTCCATGACGCCTGCATAGTCGCGGAACAAGCCTCGCCACGTCTGCAGGATCAATGGAGAAGCTCTGCGTGGGGGACTTTGGGCCCTCGCGATCCCATCTTCGGTGGGCGAGATACGTTTCTGGACGGTCGTCCTTGCCATAGAGGGTCCTGACCCTGTCGATGCTGAGGCCCAGCCTTTCGCTAGCTCTGGCCTGGGCTTCAGATACCCCGACGCCGCGGTTTGCTCGCTCCGAATCGACCGCGGTGACAACTCTGGTGACAGTCGTGCCCTTCGGCCCCCGCTTCTCTGCGCTCACCATTTGAAGATAGGGCGACAGATCACCGACGATCGTCTCTCGTCGCTTACCCCGATCTACCGGGACAATCCCACCCCCGAGGCCCTTTCGGAGCCGCACCGGCTTCCTGAGGGTCGTACCAGGCGGGTCGTACCAACATTGGCCGTGCCCGTCGCTGCGCCAGTGGATCAAGAGGACCTCATCTATACCCCCCCACATCTCCTCGATGGGTCCGTGAGCTGCGCATTCTGGGCACCCGCATGAACTTCGGAAGCAGGTCTCGGGCGACCCCCAATCTTCTCTATTCACGAAACTCGACCTTATCCGTCACCGCTCTCATCCTTCATGATCCACAGATGGATGAACAACCGACCAACAATGCTTCGCCTGCGTTCTTGACGACGGGAGAATTCGCTGCTCAGGCCCACCTTTCACCGGCGACGGTAAAGCGGCTGTGCGATGGAGGAGAAATCGCCCACGTTGTGATTTCAGAGCGAGGAGACCGACGGATCCCTGCAAGCGAAGTCGAGCGGCTGCTGGCCCTCGCTCAGTCGAGCCGGACCCACCATTCTGAGTGACCCACTAGGCGAGGAAATAGTCAGGCGACGTAGGTGGTAAATCGAAATTGGGTGAAGTTGGATAGGTACGCCCTAATCGACCTGACTAGACAAGAGCGCCTGTCCGCAGCGGAGTCCATGGTGCTTTTGGTATTGGTGCTCTTGGCGGACTTCCGGACAGGAGAGTGGAAGGGCACCATCGTCGAGTTGGCAGAGCACGCTCCGGTGACGCGGACGACGGTCACCAAGGTTTGCAACCATCTGTCCGAACTTCGCCTCATCACATTGTTGACCCCATTCCGGCAGAACTCCGCTGCTTGGATCCGAGTCGATTGCTACGAAGGCCTAGTACTTCTCGGGAAGCCCCTTGATTCTCCCGGCCGGGTGGCACCACCCGAACCTTCTGGCTCAGAAAGTCGCGCTCCAATCCGCGTCGAGTCGGTCAGAGAAGAAGTTCCAATTGAAGAGAACTGCGCGAATGAGCAGGAAGAACTAGCTCCGATAAGGGATCTAGGAGAGAGGGAAAGGGGCGTCAGGCCTACAGGACCTGTGCTCGGGCCTGCGTGCAAGGACTGCGGCAGGCCAATGCTCAACGCCCCCTACGGCGAGAACTGCCAATGTCCATTCTGAACGTCAGACGAAAGCAGGTATGAGATCAGTGAAGGAACTAGCAGAACGCTACAAATTGCTACTTGAACTCAGTCCCTCACAGGCGCTCGCAATCGAGGTGATTGACCGGGGCGGGAGTCATGCGGAGGCAGCTCAGGCGGCAGGTGTCGATCGAACCACTGTTTCAAGATGGGCGACCAAGCACCCTGCGTTTGTGGCTGAAATCAGCAATCGGAGATTGGAGCGGGCCAGAGAAAGTGAACAGTGTCTGCGTGAACTCGATCGCAAGGCCGCCGCGGCCATCGCCGATGGAATCGAAAAGGGAGATACCTCGCTGAGTCTCCAATGGTTCAAGATTCGCGGCGGTGCGAAGTTCTATGAGAGCCCGTTCTCCGCCTTGGATCCGATCACCATCATCGATCGGCGTGCGGCATCCCTTCCGGGCACCCTGGAATCACTCATCGCCAAGAGCGAAGGACGCACTGTCCGGAGCGCCTTGGAACAGATCTGCAAAGAGCTTGAAGGGTACCTTGACCTGGGAGAAACCGACTTGGAGCTTCCAGAGTGGGAAGAGTTCCTCGAATTAAGCGAATGTGAGGAATTCGAAGGTTGGGAGCAAGCGGACTTCGAGAGTTTGGTAGAGGAATTCGGCATAGGACCAGATATCGATGATCCTCTGATTCGCGCGGAACTAGAGCGACTCGACCTCCTGCGTTTTTTGGAGAAGGGGGCAGCGGATGATCCATCTCCGCGTTGAGGGAACTAGGCCAACTGTCCCAAGAGCGAGTTTGAGTGGCACTCAAGGGGTTCGGCCCAAATCGGCCCACATGGCATGGGCATTTGATGTACTCGGACCAGCGCGAAGACCACCCCGCAGCTACAATGGTGGCCGGGAGGTGCGCTAACACCCCCCGGCCTATCCGACGCCTGATCCAACCAGGAGCCGAACAATGACAAACGTATCCCGCCGCGGAAGCGGTGTTTCCACCTCCCGTCGTCGCAGTAATGGCGCAGGGTCGGTTTCTCTCCGGCCAGACGGTGCCTACGATGTACGGGTTTCACTTCCCGGAGGCCGACGTCGCCGCATCATTAGGCGTCTTCCAGGCGAGTCGCAGGCTGAACTCCGGAAGCGAGCTGAAGCCGCCGTCAGCCTCATGATGGATGCCGCCAGTCGAGGCCACGTCATCCCATCAGGTCACGTCACGGTGGCTACCTACGCTGACGTCTGGTTGGAACGGGAGGCTGCAAAGTCGGTGGCCGGTCGCGGACTTGCTCCTTCGACCCTCAGCTTCTATCGGGGAACCTTCGCGTATTACGTGAATCCTTCGCTAGGTTCGCGTCCACTCCCCGAAGTAAGCACCCAGGATGTCGAGGAGATGATGAACAGTCTTGCGGCCAAGGGCCGCAGTCCACGAACCATTCAGGCTGCTCGGAACGCACTCAATCGGCTCCTAAGCTCAGCCAAGCGTGAGGGTCTAGTTGCCGAAGTCGTAACCGCAGATGCCAGTCAGGTACGACGCACCCTTGCGGACGGCGACGGGCCGGTCTCGAAGGCTCTCGAACCTGATCAGGTGCGGAGACTGTTCGAAGCGGCGGCTGACACTAAGTGGGAGCCGCTTCTCGCGATCCTGGCGCTCCTAGGACTTCGAAGAGGTGAGGCTCTTGGCCTTAGCTGGTCAGACGTGGATCTCGAACAAGGGGTCGTCACAATTTGTCGGTCACTTTCCCGAATCCAAACGAACAATGGCAGCAAGCTCGTGGTCGCACCCACAAAAACGAGGAGTAGCCGACGACCTCTGCCTCTGCCGCCAGTCCTAGGTGGACTGTTGAAGACTTGGCGTTCAGAGCAGGCTCGCCAGCGGCTGCAAGCAGGTCAATTTCGGGGAACAGGCTGGCTTGACGAGGACCTTGTCTTTACGACGACTCTTGGTACTCCAGTTGACCCAGACAACCTCCGGCATGCCCTTGACCGTCTAGGGCGAGAAGCTGGCATTGGGCATGTCTATCCCCACCAACTCCGGCATTCTGTTGCATCGGTGCTGATCGCTCATGGACATACCCCTCCCGAGGTCGCAAAAGTTCTCGGACATTCGAGCCCTTCGGTGACCATGGCTTTTTATGCTCATGCGTTTGATAGGGCCGCAGTGCGGGCGGTTGAAACAGTTGCAACGGCCTTTGCGGGTGGCTCAGTGGTTTGAAAAGTTCGCCTTATGGGCGATGCTGGAGTCAAGCTCATTGGTCGGCCTAGGGTCGGGCTGGTAGACAGGTGAACTGAGAGGCGGACGGTGTGAGCGCAACACGCAACTTGATTGGCGAACCGGACCAGCGAATACCGTCTAGGCGAATGTGGCCATCGAGAACCATGGCCATCAGAAATGGGAATGGCGCTTAGATGGGAGCACCAGACGAGATTCTGGAACTGGTCGATCGCTTTCGAAGGGGTCGGGATACATTTGAGTCTTCTTCCTATCTCGAAGCCTCCGTACGGCAGGAGTTCATCGACCCATTCTTTCGGGCACTTGGATGGGACGTAGGCAACCAACTGGGTTGGGCCGATCAGAACAAAGAGGTTGAAGTCGAGCCCTACCTCGACGTCGATGGCCACCACAAGGCCCCGGACTACGCATTCAGAGTTGGCCCACAAACCCAGTTCTTTGTCGAGGCGAAGCGGCCTAGCATCCCACTTCGAATCGACAGTGAGCCAGCGAAACAGATTCGCACCTATGGGTGGAACGGAAGCATGCCCGTTTGTGGATTGACGAACTTCGGTGAGTTCGCCGTTTACGACACCTCCGTCAAACCCAATCCCGGCGACAGTGCGGCGATAGCGCGGGTCGATTACTTCACATTCCTGGAATACGGCGAGCGTTGGGATTGGCTCAGTGAACTCTTCGGGCGGGACTCAGTTTGGAAAGGCAGCCTCGGAGAATTTGCGGATTCCCAACCGACAAGGCGTGGGACAGAGCCAGTCGATGTGGCCATCTTGTTGGAGATCGAGAAATGGCGCGAGAAGCTGGCAATTGAACTGGCCAAGAAAAACCCTGAATTGACAGTCGGCAAGCTCAATACCTCCGTTCAGACAACGATCGACCGCATCCTCTTCCTCCGCATCTGTGAAGACCGCGATGTCCAGCCCTATGGCGACTTGCGAGGTGCTGCCAAGACCAAGGACGTTTACGGAGAGCTGCTCCGGCTTTTCCGACTGGCCGATGCCCGCTACAACTCCGGCCTGTTTCATTTCGTTAGCGAGACTGGCCGGGCAAGCTACCCAGACAGCCTGACACCTACCCTGAAGATCGGTAACCGGGTATTGGGAGAGCTTCTCAATGACCTCTACCCGCCGATATCGCCGTTCGATTTTCGATTTATTGGCGTCGAGGTGCTCGGCCACGCATACGAGCAGTTCCTCGGCAAGGTAATCAGTTTGACGCCTGACCACAAGATCCATGTCGAAGAAAAGCCAGAAGTCAAAAAGGCCGGAGGTGTCGTCTACACGCCTCAGCCGGTCGTTAGATACATCACCGAGTCAACTGTGGGGGAAGCCCTAAAGAAAGGGAACCTAGGTACGGTCAGCGGCCGTCTAGGCGGAAAGAAGGCTCATCCGCTTCGCGTTCTCGATCCAGCGTGTGGATCAGGGTCTTTCCTGCTGACGGTGTACCAAGAGATGCTCGACTGGTATCTGGAATGCTACTCAGCGGATCCATCTCAGCATGTCCGCGGTCGAAGCCCTGTGCTTCGACCAACGGGACCGGAGTCATGGCAGCTGACCACCACCGAGAGAAAGCGGATTCTCTTAGACCACATCTTCGGTGTGGACATTGACCCTCAGGCAGTTGAGGTGACCAAGCTCTCGCTCCTCTTGAAGTGCCTTGAAGGTGAGACCGACGCCACCATCAATCAGCAAATGACATTTCTCCAGGAAAGAGCACTTCCAGACCTCGAAAACAATATCCGGTGTGGAAACTCGCTGATCGGGCTCGACTACGCCTCATTGGATCCTGGGGTCACATCCAACGTAGACCGCATGGCCAAGATCAACATGTTCGACTGGCAATCAGAGTTTGCAGAGACGTTCAGCGGCGACGACCCCGGCTTCGACGTTGTGGTTGGAAATCCGCCCTACGTCTTGTTGCAAGACGAGTTTCGGGACGATCTGCAACTCGCATATTTCCGAGAGGTCTATGGAGTCGCCAGCTACAAGGTTGACACGTATCACCTGTTCCTCGAACGCTCACTCGATCTGACTCGGAAAAATGGGTGGATGTCGATGATTACGCCCTCTAACTACCTAACAAACAACAATCTCAGCGAACTCCGATCCATGTTGCTTCAAAAATCTGCTCTAGAGTCCATCACCGTCATCGACGGGTCTGTCTTTCCGAAGCGTTCAGTCGATTGCGCGATTTGTATCACTAGGCCCGGCCAAATCTCTGGGGATCCTGTGGTGATGCTTCACGCTGAGCCCTCTGCATTGGGGAATCTCGAAGTCACAACGCGCGGATCCATTGAACCAGCGAGTGTTATCGCATCGCCGCACGTCCTCTTTACCGGGACCGCTAACGCTGGTCTGATGGACTCATTTTTGACAATGGAATCGTCGGGCGTAGTTCTCGGTGACGTTGCGAGAGTCAACTTTGGAAAGCAACTTCGCAATCGAAAGTTGTTCATTGATGATGTTGTGGATGGTCTGGACTCCACCGATGAGGTCCCTTCCGGATATGCAGCCTGTCTGACGGGGAAGGACATCAACCGATGGTCGGTGGAATGGTCCGGACTTTGCCTGTTTGATGCTGAGGAAGCCCGAATGGGTGGGTGTTGGGATTCCGCGATACAAGACGCACCCAACAAACTCATCACCAGGCAGATCGGCAAGTTCCCGACCTGGGGTATCGACACCTGGGGCTTTCAGTGTTTGAACACCGTGTTCATGGTCGCGCTGACCAGTGACGAGATTGATCCGATGTACCTTCTGGGCATTCTGAATGCTGGACCACTACGCGCATATTGGGTGGACAAGTTCTACGACCAACGGGCAACCTTTCCCAAGATCAAGGGGACATACCTGAAAAAGCTGCCCCTCCCGCCTACGCCGAATGAGAGCGATCAGACCATCGTTGCTGATATCTCCAATGAGCTGGTCCGTCTTGCTCACGAGCTTGTAGAGACATCAGATGGTGGCGAGCACCAACGCTTAGAGCGGGCAATAGCAAGCCAAGAAAGGCTTCTGGACCAAAAGGTTTCGCAGCTCTACGGACTAGGCGGCACTCAGGTCGAGTCCATTCAGAGTGCTCTCACCAAGGCAGGATGATTCACACCTACTTCCGGAGTCGCAATAGCACTGCCTGCGCGATCTAAGGACGATGATGGACCTACGAGGATCCCACGCTCATACCGTGACTACCGCCATAGCCGCTAGCAGATTGACCGCTGCCGAGTGGGCGCTTATTGGCGTTGGAGTGGGTGCTCTCCTTGGTGTCCTGACGGCGCTCCTTGTTGAGTGGCGCAGAGATCGGTCCGCCCGAAAAAGAGCGTTGTGTTCGCTGGCTGCGGAGTGGGATGCACTGGCCGTGATGGAAGCGAATGATCTGAAGAAGCGGAAGGCGGGTGGCGTCAATATCGACTTGGGCTTCACGCCGATCCCGACCGATGGTTATCGCGTTGCCTTTCCGTACCTTGCACGGTTCAAAGAATCCACCCGTCAGGTGCTCGTGCAGTGCGCCTTCGAAGTATCGGCGTACAACGCTTCCGCGACGTTTTTTAATACGAACTACGGCCAGCCGGGAGAAGATCATCTCCAAAGGGTGTACGACATGGGGGACGCAGCGATTGGACGAGCCGGTGAAGCAATAGCCGAGCTTCGAAAAGCAGTGCCTCGCCTAAAGCGATGGGTCCCAGAAATGGTCCGACCCAAAGAGGCGGACGCGCCTGGCGGCTGACAAAGGTGCAGGCCTACCGCTGGCTACCAATCTCGTGGATCGATGGACCTTGCCAACTCCTGCTGAAACCAAATGCTCCGTTCACTTGGATCCCTTGCCACTGCTCATCATGCGGTCCAGAGAATGCACCAGTGTCAAGTGGATTCTCCGCATACGGATTGTGGAGTGCAATCATCCGAATCTGGCGGGCGTCAGGGATGAGTTCTCCACTTTTCACCATCCTCCCAGCGATCTCTTCCATTACGACTGCTCGTTCGGTTATCTCGCGTTTTGTATCCCCTGCGCTGCGAGACGCCACGTGCGCTGTGTCCGCCAACCTGTGATCAGCATCCCAGGCTTCCTCAACGCGCCACAGGGTCGGGTTGAATAGGCGAGGTAGGACGATTGTGCTCACGGCCCTGAACTGTTCAGGCTGGAGCTTTGCATTGCCCCCAAACTCATTTTGGCTGGGAAGGTTCTCGATCGGCTCCAGCGAGCCAACAGGAAAGGTGATCGTCAGATCACCGAACATTGCTCCCGCCATGATTTGTGGATTGATGTCCATGTCGGCGTTTGCCTTGCCAAGGGCACCAACGTAGGGAATCCCAGCCTTTTTCACCGCGGCGATCTGCTTCTGCTTGGCTCCCTCAAAGGCCTTCCTTAGCGCCGGATAGGAGGTGAGCCAGCCCCCTCCAGCGGGCAAGGAGATAATTGGGTCGTACACCTCGATTACGAACGGCTGATCGGGATAGTCGATATAGAAGTCCGGTCTCCTGCCGTTGATCGCCTTCTCGTACTCCCACTGGAGATCACGTTTGTCCAAGTATTCGGCGACAAGGGCTTCGGTGGTCCCCTCGATCGGCCTTCTTGTCACTTCCGACCGCTCAGGGGGTTGGGGCAACGGCCACAGCCGAAAGCAACGCCAACGTGCAAGGTGTCGAAGCCCGACCGATGCCGAGTACTGACAACATGCGGACCTGTCGGGTGAGTTCTCTGTGGGAGCCGGAGTTTGCTGGGTTGTTGGGCCCCACACGGATCGAGCCGCCGTTTGGCGATACTCGACCATTGGTCCCTACTGAAGTTTTGCTTGGTGGTTGGTCCTGGCATTGGTCCCTCTGAAGACTATTTCAAGCCTCTGAGGTATCGACAGGTCGCTGACCTGCGATTTCGAGTGGAGGCGATGGGACTCGAACCCACGAACCTCTTGACTGCCAGTCAAGCGCTCTACCAGCTGAGCTACGCCCCCGAAGGTTGGGTCAGGTTATCAGTACGCCACACCGACCCGGAGACGACGAATTCCACTGACAATCGTCGGGACCCAGTCGAGCCGCAGGCCATCAGACGCTCTGATTCGGGGCGCCTGCCGAGACATCCGGGGAATCCATCGCTACCATTCTCACTGACGACGCAGTTCGTTGTCCTCCCCCCGGGGCAGGGGTGGGCCCGCGGAGGCCCAGCCGTGATTCGCTCGACCGATCTGGTCGGCCGCGCCCCAGGGAGAGGCGAGGGCTGTGTGCCACCGACCGATAGACACGAAGGGGCACTTCAGGCATGAGCACATTGGTCCACTACGAACAGGGTGTGCTGGTCCCCACCTCGGGCGACGATGCAGCAGGGCCGGGCGGGCTGGTTCCGTGGAGCGGCGGGTCGCTGGTCCGAGCCGATGGGGAAGTTCCGCCTGAGCCGTCTCCACCCCGCGACCGGCCCAATCGTCTGGCCATCGCCGTGATCGTGGCGTCGTTGGTGGGTGCAGTGGCCGTCGGGGCCGCGGCGTTCGGTTCGGGTTCGGGCGGTGGTGGCTCGAGCGCCAATCCGGCCCGGTCCGCCCGTGGCGACCTGGCGGCATCGGCGTCCAGCTCGTCGGCCGCCCACAGCGCAGCGTTCACCGTGTCCGCGACCGAGCAATCGCCCGGCACCACGGCCACGTTCCTCACCGGAAGTGGCGCGTTCGATCTCGATTCGGGCGTGGGGAAGGTCACGGCCACCATCCCGGTCATGTCCACGCTCACCGGTGGCGGTGTCGACGGGTCGGTGACCGTCCTCTCCGACGGATCGAACCTGTTCCTCGACGCACCCTCCCTGTCGATCCTCACCGGCGGCAAGCACTGGGTGGAGGCGTCGGTGGCCCGCCTGGCCTCGACCAGCGGGAGCCCAGGCGCCTCGGTGCCCCTGTCGGCCCTGGCCAACCCGTCGGAGATCCTCGGTCTCCTGCACTCCCTGGGCTCGACGGTGACCCGGGTCGGTACCGTCCCGCTCGACGGCACCCCGGCCACCGAGTACCGGACGAACATCTCGCTGGCCGGCGCGGCGTCCCACCTGGCCGGCGGCTCCGCTGACAGCTCGGCCCACGGCCTGGCCCAGGCCCTCGCCAGGCTGGGCGACGTCTCCGTCCCGGTCACAGCCTGGGTGGGAGGAGACGGACGAATCCGCCAGGTGTCCCTGGCCGTCGACCTCAGCCACGCCACGATCGGGAGCATCCTGGGCGGTTCGAACGCCTCGTCGTCCTCGGCCGCCTCCAGCCTGGCGCTGACCGTGGGATTCTCCCGATACGGACAGCCGGTCTCGGTGGCCGTGCCCCCGGCATCGGACGTGACCAACCTCAACAACATCGTGTCGTCGGCCCGCGGCGCAGCCTCGAGGCTGGGCGGCGCCCTGACCGCCCTGATCTCGCGGGTCTGACCCCCGGGGAGGGGCAGGGCACCGGGCCACCACCTCGCCCCCGGTACGATCGGTAGCCATGGCACGGGCCTACGACGTCATCAACATCGAGAAGAAGTGGCAGGACCGCTGGGCCAAGGACGGCACCTACGAGGTGGACGCCGATGACCCTCGCCCCCCGTCCTACGTCCTCACCATGTACCCGTACCCGTCGGGACCCGCCCACATGGGCCATGTCCGGAACTACACCTTCGGTGACCTCCTGGTGCGCCACCGCACCATGCTGGGCCAGGCCGTACTGTCCCCGTTCGGCTTCGACTCGTTCGGACTGCCCGCGGAGAACGCCGCCATCAAGACCGGCACCCACCCCCGGGTCTTCACCGACGCCAGGATCGCCGAATTGAAGGCCTCGATCGTGGCACTGGGCGCCGTCTACGACTGGCGGCGCGAGATCCGAAGCCACGACCCCGAGTACATCCGGTGGAACCAGGTCATCTTCTTGAAGTTGCTGGCCGCCGACCTGGCCTACCGGGCCAATGCCCTGGTCAACTGGTGCCCCGGCTGCCAGACCGTCCTGGCCAACGAACAGGTCCTGGCCGACGGCACCTGTGAGCGGTCGGGCGACGTCGTGGTCAAGCGTGACCTCGAGCAGTGGTTCTTCCGGATCACCCGCTACGCCGACGAGCTCCTGGCCGGTCTGGACGCGCTGGACTGGCCCGAGCGGGTCAAGACCATGCAGCGCAACTGGATCGGCCGCTCGGAGGGGGCCGAGTACGAGCTGGTGGTCGAGGGCGGGGACGGCAGTGACGGAGGTGAGCGCCAGACCCTGCGCATCTTCACCACCCGGCCGGACACGTCGTTCGGCATGACCTACGCCGTCGTCGCCCCCGAACACCCCCAGGTGGACGCCCTCACGACGCCCGAGCACCGGGCCGAGGTCGAGGACCTGCGGCGGCGGGCGGCGGCCAGCACTGACATCGAGCGCCTGTCGGAGAGCGGCTCGGCCAGCCTGGCCAAACGCGGCGCCTTCACCGGCTCCTCAGTGGTCAACCCGTTCACCGGTCGCCCCGTGCCGGTCTATGTGGCCGACTACGTGCTGATGGGGTACGGCACCGGGGCCATCATGGCCGTGCCGGCCGAGGACCATCGGGACTGGGACTTCGCCCAGGCCTACGGGTTGCCGATCGTGCGGACCGTGCTGCCCCCAGAGGGCTGGGACACCGAGGGTGGCCCGGGGGGCGCCTATACCGGCGCGGGCGAGAAGATCAACAGCGAATGGCTGAACGGCCTGGACATCCCGACGGCCAAGGAGCGGGCCATCGAGTGGCTGGAGTCCGAGGGGATCGGGACGCGCACCACCAACTACCGCCTCCGGGACTGGTTGGTGTCCCGGCAGCGCTTCTGGGGCTGTCCCATCCCGGTGGTCTACTGCCCCGACCACGGCATGGTCCCGGTGCCGAGCGACCAGCTGCCGGTGTTGGCCCCTGACGACGTGGAGTTCCTGCCCACCGGCCAGTCACCCCTGGCCACCAACCTCGAGTTCCTCAACACCACCTGCCCGATCTGTGGGGGGCCGGCCACCCGAGAGACCGACACCATGGACACCTTCGTCGACTCGTCGTGGTACTTCCTCCGCTTCACCGACCCCTGGACCGCGGACGCCCCGTTCGATCCGGCGATCGCCCAGCACTGGATGCCGGTCGACCAGTACATCGGCGGGATCGAGCACGCCATCCTCCACCTGCTCTACGCCCGCTTCTACAGCCGGGCCCTGATCGATGTGGGCCTGGCCCCCGCCGGACTGGAGGAGCCCTTCGCCCGCTTGTTCACCCAGGGGATGATCCGCATGGACGGGACCAAGATGTCCAAGTCCAAGGGGAACCTGGTGGCACCGTCCAGCTACCTGGAGACCGTGGGTGCGGACGCCCTACGCCTGTTCCACCTCTTTGTCGGGCCTCCCGCCGACGATGTCGACTGGACCGAGCAGACCGACAGCGTCATCGACGGGTGCGCCCGCTTCCTCGACCGCGTATGGCGCCTGGCGGTGCCGTCCGACGAGGAGGACCCGGTCTGGCGCCACGGCCCCCTGACTCCCGAGGACGAGGCCATGCGGCGGGCCACCCACCGGTTGATCGACCGCATCTCCCGGGACTTCGACCGGTGGTCCTACAACACGGCGGTGGCCGCCTGCATGGAGTTCGTCAACCTGGTGCAGCCCTACGTGCGCGGGGACGGGCACGTGGCGGTGGTCCCCGAGGTGGTCGACACCCTGTTGTTGGTCCTGGCACCCATGACACCCCACCTCACCGCAGAGGCGTGGGAGCGTCGCAACGGCGACCACATCCACCTCCAACCCTGGCCGGTCGCCGATCCGTCCCTGGTGGTGGAGGACTCGGTCACCATGGTGGTGCAGGTCAACGGCAAGGTCAAAGACCGCATTGAGGTGCCGCCCACCATCGCCGAGGAGTACGCCGAGGCCATGGCCCTGGCCTCTCCGGTGGTGGTCGAGGCACTCGACGGCCGCACGCCGCGCCGCATCATCGTGAAACCCCCGCGCCTGGTCAACATCGTCGTCTGACCGGCGGTTGCAGGTGGTGGCTACTTGAAGCCGGCCAGCACCGCTGCCCAGCGCTCTGGGTCCATGGCGTAGGGCGCGTAGAAGTTGAAGCGGTCGACGAGGCCGCCGAACCGGGCCTGCACCATGCCGGCGATGGCGTCGAGCTCGCCGACGACCGCGAAGGTGTTGAGCACGTCGTCATCGATGAGCCTGCCCATCTCCTCCCACGCTCCCCGCTTGGACAGCCGGTTGAGCTCGACGTGGAGGTCGCCCCACCCGTGGAGCTCGAGGACGGGGAGGTAGGCCGGCGTCGACGCGTAGAAGGCCAACTGGGCCTTCACCGCCTTGGCTGCCGCCGCGAATCCGGCCTCGTCGGCCCCGGTGACCACCATGCCCGGATAGGAGATCTCGAGATCCGACCGCAGGCGGCCGCTGCGCTCGAGGCCCCGTTCCAAGGCCGGCACTGTCACCTCGCGCAGGTACCGCTCGGTGGTGAACCCGTGGGCCAGCATGCCGTCGGCCACCTCCCCGGCCACCTCGGTCATCAACTCGCCCACGGCGGCGAGGAAGATCCGCGGGTTGCCGTAGGGGTTGGGACCAGGATCGAACATCGGGGTCATGAGGGTGTGGCGGTAGAACTCGCCCCGGAAGGCCAGCCGGCTTCCGTCGGACCAACTGGCCCAGATGGCCCGGATGGCCGAGATCAACTCGCGCATCCGGGGGGCCGGATGCGACCACGGCATCGAGAAGCGCTTCTCGATATGGGGCTTGATCTGGGAGCCGAGGCCCAGCATGAAACGCCCCTTCGACAGAGTCTGGAGGTCGTTGGCCACCTGGGCCAGGGTCATGGGGTTGCGGGCGAAGGCCACGGCGATGCCGGTGCCGAGCTCGAGGCGCTCGGTGTGCTCGGCCGCCAGGGCCAGGGGCAAGAACGGGTCGTGGTTGGTCTCGGCCGACCAGATCCCGTCGTAGCCAACCTGCTCGGCCACCCGGGCCGCCTCGATGATCCCGGCCGGATCGAACGACAGTCCTCCGTCGATGCGCATGGGCCACGCTATCCCGCGGGTGCCGGCCGGCCGGTGGGTGCTATCGCGCGTAAAGTGTTGCGTTCAGCACCCTATGTGACCCACAATTCGGGGGTGACCCAGACGCCGACCGACGGTCGCTCGACCAGCTGGCCTCCGGCCGTGCCCGGGGCCGTGCCGTCGGCGCTGCCGATTCCCGAGCTCGACGCCTCCGATGATGTGGCCGCGGTGATGGCCGGCTTCGGTGTAGCCGAACCCGCCGCGTCCCCCCGGACGTGGACGATGAGCAACGCAACCGCTACGGGGTCCTGTTGGACCGGGCCGCGGAGCGTGGCCTGCTCACCCCCGGTGAGTACGAGGTCCGGCTGGGCGAACTGGCCTCGGCCACCACCGTCGAGCGCATGCAGCAGCTGGTGACCGAACTCCCGATCCTCACCGCTCCGCCCCCGGTCACGAAGATGCGATCTCGCACAACACCTCGCACTGCACCACGCGCCGCACCGAGTGAGGCAGCGTTGCTGGCCACCCCCGGTGCCAGGAAGCGGGCGAGCCCGTGGTTCGGCATGGTGCTCGTCGTGGTGGCGCTGCTCGTGGCCCTGGTGTTCTTCGCCTTCTACGCCGAGCACCTGGCGCACACCCATCGAACCGGTGCGCCGGCCCCACACGGGGTGGCCACGGCCGCTGCGCCCCAGCCGCGCAGTGCCACCTGGCCGCTCAGTGGCCCTCGTTCTTGAGGAACTGCTCCAGCTCGGCGGCGATCTCGTCGCCACTCGGGACGTTCCCTCCGAGTCCCAGCGGGTCCGGCGCCTCCGAGTCGACGGCCGTCTCGAGGCGGCGCACCATGTCGAGGTGCTCGGGATTGGAGCCGATGAGCTCGTCGACCTGGCGTCGGGACGCCTCGCCGGCCGCCCGCAGTGACGACGAGTCCAGTACGGCGCCGGTGACCGAGCACAGCCCCTCGATGAGGGCGGCGCTGGCCTCGGGATAGGGCATGGCCGACACGTAGTGTGGCACCCGGGCCCACAGTCCGATGACCGGGATCTCTGCGGCCCCGAGCGCCACCTCGAGCGCGGCCTGGACGCCGGCGGGCACCTCGAGGGTGCCGTGGACCGAGCCCACCCGACCGGCCAGGTCAGCCGACTGCGGCGGCACGGTGGATGCCAGGCGCACCGGTCGGGTGTGGGGGGCTGGGGCGGGGAATGCACCCAGCCCGACCACCATGCGGACACCGAGTGCCCGGGTCAGGTCCACCACGTCGGTGATGAAGGTCGGCCACCGGAAGTCGGGTTCGGGCCCAGTCAGGTACACCACGTCGGCGCCCACGCGGTCCTTGCCGGCGGTCACGGTGATGGCGGGCCAGGTCAACTCGGTGGTGACCCCATCCTCCAGCCGGGCGACGGGTCGCCGCGCCCGCTGGTCGATGAGCAGCTCGGTGTCGAACTCGGCGATCGGGGTCAGCGTCGACGACGACAGGAGTTCGGCCACAGCGGCCGAGGCACCCATGCCGGCGTCGACCCAGCCCTCGAGCGAAACCACCAGCACGGGACGGGCCAACCGATCGGCGCCGGGCTCTCCCCAGTCAGGGTCGAACCGGTACAGCGGTGCAGCATCTCGATCGGTCACAGGGACTCCACTTCGGCCAACGCCCGTTCACCCAGCCGCCCCACGTGGGCGGCGAACTGGTCCACACCGGACCGGTCGCCGGCGGCAGCCCCTCCGGCGTAACGGACGTAGACCCCTTGGAGGATACAGGCCAGCTTCCAGAATCCGAACGCCCGGTAGTAGGCGATCTCCGAGACGTCCAGTCCACTCCCGGTGGCGTAGCGGGCCAACAATTCGGCCCGGCTGGCGAAGCCGGGCAGGACGGTCGGTGCCACCCCGACCAGGGTCTGTTCCCCGTCGCCGGCCTCGGCCCAGTAGACGAGCAGCAGCCCAAGGTCGGCCAGCGGGTCACCGAGGGTGCAGATCTCCCAGTCCAAGATGGCCTGTACGTCGCCGTTGTCGTCGAGCACCGTGTTGTCCAGCCGGTAGTCGCCGTGCACGATGGCCACCGCCTGTTGTTCGGGCACCCTGGACGACAGCAGTTCGTGGACCCGGTCGACCACGGGGGGTCCGGGTTCGCCGTCGACGGTCGACTGGCTGAACTGGGAGTGCCAGCGCTTGAGCTGGCGGGGGATGTACCCGTCCCGTCGGGCGAACTCCCCGAGTCCGACGGCGTCGATGTCGACGGCGTGAAGTGCGACCAAGGTGTCGATGAGCGACTCGCCCGCATGGTGGCGCCCTGCCTCGCTCAACTCGGCGGCAGCCAGCTCGTCGCGGATGATGCGCCCCTCGACGAACGACATCACATAGAACGGTGCGCCGTTGACCGCCTCGTCGGTACACAGGCCGAGCGCGGCGGGCACCGGCACGCCGGTGTCGCACAGTGCGCTGATGACGGTGTACTCGCGCGTCATGTCGTGGGCGGTGGGCAACACGTGGCTGACCGGCGGTCGCCGCAGGGCGAAGGACTGGCCGGCCTGGTCGGTGACCCGGTAGGTGAGGTTGGAGCGGCCCCCGGCGATGAGCTCGAAGGTGAACGGGGGCTTGGCCCGGCTGACGGCCGAGGCCATCCACGCCGTCACCCGGTCCCGGTCGATCCCCTCGATGGCCGAGTCGTGGCTGTCGGCCGGTGGAGCAGCACCCATCCCTGCGACGCTACCCGCGTGGCGAACCACTCCCCGGCACGCCTGACGCCGGCCCAGCTCCAGGTATCGTCGGCACGATGGTCGATGTCACCGATGCCACGTTCGAAGACGAAGTGCTCAAGCGGTCCGAAGAGGTCCCCGTGGTGGTGGACCTGTGGGCACCGTGGTGCGGTCCGTGCCGGACTCTCGGGCCCATCATCGAGCAGGTGATCGACGCCACCGACGGTGCGGTGGCCCTGGCCAAGGTCAATGTCGATGAGAATCCGGCCATCTCGGCCAGCTTCCAGGTGCAGTCGATTCCGGCGGTATTCGCACTGCGGGACGGGAAGGTAGTCGACGGGTTCATCGGTGCCCTTCCCGAGCCGGCCGTGGCCGAATTCGTGGCCAAGCTGACCCCTGCACCCTCCGAGGCCGACCTCCTCGTGGCCCAGGGCATCGAATCCGCGGACGAGGAGCCCGTCCGCCAGGCGCTGGCCCTGCAGCCCGACCACGAGGGAGCCATCGTCGCCCTGGCCGGCATGCTGATCGCCCGGGGCGAGGCCGACGAAGCCATCACGCTGCTCGGGCGGATCCCCGAGACCGCAGAGACCCGGCGCCTGTCGGCCGAGGCCCGCCTCACCAGCCAGGCGGTGGACGTGGAGTCGGTCAGCGTCGAGGACCTGCTCGATGGCCTGCTCGACCGGGTCCGCGACGACCCGTCGGCCCGCCAGGAGTTCCTCGACCTGCTGGAGACCCTGGGTCCCGAGGACCCCCGGACCACCGACTACCGCAAGGCGCTGGCCGCCCGACTGTTCTGACGGCCCCGTCGGCCGGTGGGTGGCGGTGCACCCGATAGCGTCACCGGCGTGCACGCCACCCAGCTGACGCTCGGCGATCGGACCTTCGACATCACCCACCGATCCGTGGTCATGGGCATCCTCAACCGGACCCCCGACTCCTTCTACGACAAGGGTGCCACCTACGCCCTCGACGACCTGGTGGACCGGGCCGCCCACCTGGTCGCCGACGGTGCCGACCTCCTCGACGTCGGTGGGGTCAAGGCCGGCCCCGGGCCGGCGGTCGACGAGCCCGAGGAGCTCGACCGGGTGATCCCCGCCATCGAGGCGCTGGCCGCCCGCTTCGAGGTGCCCTTGTCGGTGGACACCTGGCGGGCGTCGGTGGCCAAGGAGGCCTACGCCGTGGGTGCGGTGGTGGGCAATGACATCAGCGGCTTCGCCGACGCTGAGTACCTGAGCGTGGCTGCCGCGGCCGGGGCCACGGTGGTGGCCACCCACATCCGGCTCGGCCCCCGCATCCCCGATCCCGAGCCCGTCTACGACGACGTGGTGCGGTCGGTGTCCTCGTTCCTCATCGAGCGCGCCGCCCGGGCGCAGGCTGCCGGGCTCCCCGCCGACCGGATCGTCCTCGACGCTGGGCTCGATCTCGGCAAGACGGCCGCGCAGTCGCTGACCCTGCTGCGCGCCTCGGACCAGCTGGCCCGCCTCGGCTTCCCGCTCTTGTTGTCGGCGTCCAACAAGACATTCCTCGGCGTGGTCCTGGGCCTCGAGCTGGGCGACCGCCGCGAGGCCTCCCTGGCGGCCACCGCCCTGGGTGCCGCCCGGGGGTGTCGGGTCATGCGGGTCCACGACGTCGCCGCCCATCGCCAGGTGTGCGACGCCATGGCGGCCGTCAGCGCCGCCCGGCGACCACGGGTGGAGGCGGGGCCATGAGGGGCATCGGCCGGTGAGCACGACAGCCCTCACCGAGGCCCGAAGCGTGTACCTGGTCCGCGGCGATGACGCCGCTCTGGTGGGTCAGGCCGCCCACGCGCTGTGTGCGCAGCTGGTGGGCGGGGGTGACCCGTCGCTCGTCATCGAGGAGTTCGGCGGACCCGGCGTGGACCAGTTCGACGTCGGGGCGGTCATCGACGCCTGCACCACACCGCCGTTCCTGGTCGACCGGCGGGTGGTGGTGGTGCGGGAGGCCGGCCAGCTCAACGCGGCCGACGCCAAGCGCCTGGTGACCTACCTGGCCGACCCGCTCCCCACCACCTCGCTGGTGCTGGTGGGCGGGGGTGGGACCGTACCCCAGTCACTCGCCAAAGCCGTGGGGACCTCGGGCGAAGTGGTGGACACCTCGGTCGGGACCGGCCGGGCCCGGACGCAGTGGCTCTCGGACCACCTGGCCGGTGGGCCGGTGCGGCTCAACGGCGCGGCGACTGCACTGTTGGCCGGCCACCTGGGGGGCGACATGGGTCGGCTGGCGGGGCTGCTCGACACGTTGGCCGCCGCCTACGGCGCCGGGGCGACCGTGTCGGCTGACGATCTCGAACCCTTCCTGGGCGAGGCGGGATCGCTGGCCCCCTGGGACCTCACCGACGCCATCGACGCCGGCGAGACGGCCAAGGCCCTGGGCGTGTTGCACCGGATGCTGGTGGCGGGCGACACCCACCCCCTCGTGGTGATGACCATGCTCCACCGCCACTACCGCCAGGCCCTCCGCCTCGACGGCGCGGGCGTGACCTCGGCCGACCAGGCCGCCCAGGTACTCGGCCTGCGGAGCTCCTACCCGGCCAAAAAAGCGCTGGCCCAATCGGCCCGGCTCGGGTCGGCTGGCGTGGGTCGGGCCTTCCAGCTGCTGGCCGAGGCCGACCTCGACCTGCGGGGCGTGACCGACCTGCCGGGCGAGACGGTGCTCGAAGTGCTGGTGGCTAGGCTCAGCCGTTTGGCCCGACAGGGCCGGTAGGGACGGGGGTCCCGGCCCTGCCGGACCAACGGATCATGACGAGGTCACCGCATCCCTCGACTGTTCGCCGTTGTCGGCGACGTTCTCGGTCCACTGGGCGCCCGCCCAGTAGCGGAACTGGTGGCGACCGGTGGGGTCGGCCTTCCAGCCCGGGGGTACCGACTGGGTGGGCGTGGCCGCAACCGGGGTGGCGAGGGCCAGGCTCTCCCGCTGCCGGGGCCGGTACGTCCGGGTCAGGGTCGATGCGCCACCGCCGCCACCACCGCCGCCACCGAGGTACAGGTCTGCTGGGTCCCCGCCGGCTGCGACCAGGCGGATCTCGCCGTCGGCGACCGCGGTGGCACCGAAGCCGTCGAACCGCTCCGGGGCGGCGATGACCGTGCCGACCGGCCACCCCTCGTCGCGCTGGGCCTGGACCGCATCGTCGCCGAAGCTCTCGAAGGGGAGGCTGGCGGCCCGGCCGGCGGCGGCGATGGCCTTGACCTTCGGCCGGGCGGTGTGGAGGTACATCCCGAGCCCGACCAGCGGGACCAAGAGGACGAGCACAAAGTAGGCCGGCTTGGACTCCTCGGCCCGCTTCCACGCCCATCCGGGTTGACGCACCAGGTCCACGGCGCCGGCGATCATCGACGCAACGACGATCACCACCACCAGTTCCAGGGACAGGCCCGTGCTTGCGATTAGATCCCTCATGTGCCGCTGCCTCCTCGTATCGCCATTTCCACTGTTGCCACTACAGGTTCTGCCGGGCCCGCCCCGGTGCCGCCCTGATGGAGGGGGTCCGGTCCTGGGGTACTCCGTTGCGACGGCGCCACTGATGGGACGCCGTGGTTGCTCAATCACCGAGTGCGGAATGGAAATAATGGCGTTGCTGCGGCACTACTTGGATATCACTGTAAGTGTTGACTACAGCACCTAGCGTAGTCAAGAGGGAATACCGGGAAATCTTGCCGGGGGGGGGACGCCTACCGGAAATCCCGCGAGGCGGGGACCGGTCCGAGTTCGAGTGGCTCGAATCGCTCGGCCACCAACGTCATCGACCCTTCGGACCGTTCGATCCGACCCCGCACCAACAGGGCCGGGCACGACCGGGCCACCGGCTTCCACCGGACCCACGCACCGCGGGAGCAGACCACGTTGACCATGCCGGTCTCGTCCTCGAGGTTCAAAAAGACCGCCCCGTGGGCGCTCTCGGGCTGCTGGCGGTGGGTCACCACACCCCCGACGGTGATCCGGTCCCCGGTGGCCTTCGACGCCAGCTCGGCTGTCGCCAGCACTCCCCGCCGGGCCAGCCCGTCCCGGGCCAGCTCCATGGCGGTGGTGTCGGGTGACATCCCGAGCGACCACAGGTCGTCGGCCACCTCCTCCCACGGGGTGGGGTGGGGGAGTGACGGTGGATCCGCCCCGGTGACCACGCCCGGGAGGCGGTCGGGGGTGGCCTGGGAGGCGGCCCCGGCCCCCCAGACCAACGACCGGCGGCCCGCCGCCGGTGCCAGGTCCGGTGGTCCCACCGGTCCCCAGGGCGTCGAGGGCTCCGGCCGTCGCCAGGGCCTCGAGCTGGGCGCGGCCCAGGCCGGCCCGGCGCACCAGGTCCTCCATGCCCGACCAGGGGCGCCCCGCCTCGATCCGCTCCGCCGCCTCGGCCCCGATGCCCCGGACCGAGGAGAGCCCCAGCCGCACCGCTGCTTCCGGCTGGCCCTGGCCCTCGGGCTCGAGGCCGGCATCGGCCGCCCCGGCGTTCACGTCGGGGCGCCGGACCGTCACCCCGTGGCGCTTGGCGTCGGCCACCAGGCTCTGGGAGGACCAGAACCCCATGGGTTGGGCGTTCAACAGTCCGGCGGTGAACGCCGCCGGATAGTGCACCTTGCACCAGGCGGTGGAGTACACCAGGTGGGCGAAGGCCACCGAATGGCTCTCGGGGAACCCGAAGTTGGCGAAGGCGGCCAGCGCCGTGTACACCTGCTCGGCCACCTCGGTCGAGACCTGTCGGGCGGCCATGCCGGCGAACAGCCGGTCGCGCAGGCGGGCCATCCGTTCGCCCGACCGCTTGGCGCTCATGGCCTGGCGGAGTTCGTCCGCCTCGGTCGGGGTGAACCCGGCCACGTCGATGGCGATCTGCATCAACTGCTCCTGGAAGAGCGGTACGCCGAGGGTGCGCTCCAGCGCCGGCTGCAGCAGCGGATGGAGGTAGGTGATCGGCTCGCTGCCGTTGCGGCGCCGTATGTAGGGGTGGACGGCATGGCCCTGGATGGGCCCGGGGCGGATCAGGGCCACCTCGATGGCCAGGTCGTAGAAGCAGCGGGGCTGCACCCGCGGCAGGGTGTTCATCTGGGCTCGTGACTCCACTTGGAACACCCCGACGGTGTCGGCCCGGCACAACAGGTCGTAGACCTCGGGCTCTTGGTCCAGGCGGGCGAGGTCGATGTCCACCTGATGGAAGTCGCGCACCAGGTCGACCATGTGGTGCAGGGCGGTGAGCATGCCCAGTCCCAGGAGGTCGAACTTGACCAGCCCGGCCGCGGCACAGTCGTCCTTGTCCCACTGGAGCACGCTCCGCCCAGGCATCCGGCCCCACTCGACCGGGCAGACCTCCACCACCGGCCGGTCGCAGATGACCATCCCTCCCGAGTGGATCCCGAGATGGCGGGGGAAGTCGAGCACCTCGGTGGCCAGCTCCTTCACCAGGCCGGGCAAGTCGTCCCGCTGATCGAAGGGCTCGCCCCGGTCGACCGACTTGGACCAGGCGTCGACCTCCTCGGGCGAGTGGCCGAGCGCCTTGCCCACGTCGCGCAGGGCCGAGCGGGACCGGTAGGTGATCACGTTGGCCACCTGGGCCGCGTGCAACCGTCCGTACCGCTCGTAGACGTACTGGATGACCTCCTCGCGCCGGCCCGACTCGATGTCGACGTCGATGTCCGGCGGTCCGTCCCGGGCCGGGGAGAGGAAGCGCTCGAACAGCAGCCCGAGGGAGACGGCGTCGACGTTGGTGATGCCGAGGGCGTAGCAGACCGCGGAGGTGGCGGCCGAGCCCCGACCCTGGCAGAAGATGTCGTTGTCCCGGCAGAACCGGACGATGTCCCAGACGGTGAGGAAGTAGCCGGGGAACCCGAGTGAGCCGATGATGGCCAGCTCGCGATGGAGCTGGTCGTAGGCCCCCGGGACCCGCTCGGCCCCCCTCGGCCCGTATCGCTCGGCCGCCCCCCGGTCGACCAGCTCGATCAGCCAGGTCTGCTCGGTGTGCCCGGCAGGCACCGGGAAGTCGGGTAGCCGGGGTGCCACCAGACCGAGGTCGAAGGCGCACGCCACGGCGATCTCGGCCGCCCGGTCGACGACCCCGGGCCATCGGGCGAAGCGCCGTCGTTGCTCGGCCTCGCCGCGCAGGCAGGCGGTGGCCGAGGAGGGGAGCCATCCCTCGAGGTCGGCCAGTGTCCGCCGTGCCCGCACCGCGGCCAGGGCGGTGGCCAGGGGGAAGCGGGCCGGCGTGGCGTAGTGCACGTTGTTGGTGGCCACCGGTGCCACCCCGCGCTCGATGGCCAACACGGCCAGCCGGTCGTTGCGGGTGGCGTCGATGGGGTTGCCGTGGTCCCACAGCTCGACGGCCACGTGGTGGCGCCCGAACCGCTCGACCAGCTGGTCGAGGACGCGGGCCGCCGCCGAGGGCCCCCCGTCGGTGAGGGCGGTAGCCAGCGCCCCCTTCCGGCACCCGGTGAGGACCTGCCAGTGCCCGGCATGGCGATCGGCCAGCGCGTCCAGGGTGATGACGGGCTTCCCCTTCTCCCCGCCGGCCAGGTGGGCCTCGGCGATCACCCGGCTGAGCCGGGCGTACCCCTCAGGATCCCGGGCCAGGACCACCAGGTGGGTGCCGTCGGGGTCGGGCATGCCGGTCCGGGGGTGGGAGAGGCCCGCCCCGCTGATGGTGAGCTCGGCGCCGAAGACGGTGGGCAGCCCGAAGGCCCGGGCGGCCTCGGCGAACCGGACCACGCCGTAGAGACCGTTGTGGTCGGTCAGGGCCAGGGCGGTCAGGCCGAGCCGGGCGGCCTCGCCGGCCAGCTCCTCGGGATGGCTGGCGCCGTCGAGGAAGGAAAAGTTGGAGTGGGCGTGGAGCTCGGCATAGGCCATGGTCGGTATCCCGTCCGGTCATCCGTACGTGGCTTCGACCCGCCACTGGCCCCGCTCGACCACCAGCAGGTGGGCGCCGGACCCGGCGACCGCCTGGAGGCGGGCGCTCCTCCGGTGCGACCTCGACCACCACCGTTCGTCCGACGGCCACGGGCCGGCCCAGGCGGTCACGGTGGCCCATGGACCCTGCTCCACCGACAGGCGGTGCGGTGCGGCGGTAAGGAGGCCGCGCCCCGACACCGACACGGCGCGGCCGGTGGCGTCGGCCAGTTCAGCAGCGAGGGGGTCCGGGTGGACCAGCGCCGGGGCCGGTGGGGGGATCCGTCCGGGCCACGGGGCTACGGCGTCACCGTCGGTGTGGCCGTCGCGGGCGTTCCAGGTGACGAATCGGGCCCGTTGGGCCGGGTCGCGACCTCCCTGCAGATGGGCGGTCACCACACCGTCGGGCCCGATCAGGTCCTGCACGGCGGCCAGGGCCCGGGCCGCCCGGGCGTCGGCGTCGCTCACGCCGCCCCAGAACTCCTGCTCCCCGGCCACCGCCCCCGTCCGGCCCGATCCGGTTCGCTGGTCCTCGACGCGCCGGCCGGCAGTCGGGAGGCGGAGGTCGCCGAGCTCGCCGCTCTGCCCGCCGGCCACCCGGTGGCAGAGGACCCCGTCGGCCCCGAACCGGCCGAGCACGTGGGCCTCGGGGAGCGCGGCAAACCCACCCAGCGTGCGGATGCCGAGCCGGTCCAGCAACTCGGCCAGGTCGGGTCGGCCGAGGACGCCCACCGGCAGGGGGGCCAGGAACCCCGGGGTCCCTCCAGGGGGGACGATCAGACCACGGCGGGCGGCCAGCACCGCGGCGAACAGCCCGTCGGCCACCCCGATCTCAACGGTGGTGACCGCCGAGGTCGCCTCGGTGATCAGATCGACCAGCGGTCCCTCTCCGCCGAAGTAGCGGGCCGGCCCCCGGGCGGGGAGGGAGCAGATGCCGGGACGGACGGTGGTGACCCACGGGCAGTAGGTCTCGGCCGCCTCGATGACCCGGACGAACGACCGGAGCGAGGACCCGCCCTCGTCCTCGTCGAGGAGGTCGGGGCAGCGCACCACCACCAGGCGGTTCACCGGGACGCCGTAGGGGCGGGGTCCAGGGCGCGGTCCGACGGGACGTCGGCCAGGACCCCGGTGGCCGAGGGCAGCCGCATCTGGCGGTGGCGCGGACGAGCCGCTGATCGGCGGCCGGTGGCGGTCACGGTCACCCGTCGCTGCTCCAGGTAGCCGGCCCCGCCGGCGTCGATGCCCTCCCAGTGCAGGTCGGCCAGGCCCAGCTGCAGGTCCGGGCACTCGGGCCAGCCCGAGCGCCCCGAGACCACCACCAGCACCGACCGGCGCTCCCGGGCCCGGGCCACCAGCCGACGGGCCATGGCCCGCCGCGGGGGGAACGGGGGGCAGAGGACCACCAGGTCGACACCGTCGATTAACGTGGCGGTGACCTCGGCCCAGGCTGCGCCGGGCCGGGGCACCACGGCCAGCCGGTCGAGGTCGATGCCGAGGTCGTGGGCGGCCACCGCCCCCAGGCCGACCAGCCCGACCAGCCCGCACCACGAGCCGGCCCCCGACGCCGCGGCCACGAGCGACAGGGCCAGGCTGAGGTCACCGCCGCTATGGGCCACCGGTCCCGGGGTGCGGTCGTCGACCAGGCCGTTGACCACGATGGTGCTGCCGCGGCGCAGGCCGCCGTCGGGGAGCAGGTCGGCCAGTGGTGGGAGCACCGGGAGGAGGCGCGTCTGGCTCGAGGCGACGGGTCGTGTGCGGGCGGCCAGCAGGGCCAGGGACGCCCGGGCCCCTTCCCGCTCCGGGTCGTCGGCATCCCCCCGAGCGCGGCCCGGTCGATGGGGGTTACGAACATATGTTCGTACAGTACCGCCCTCGGTTTGGGATGGCCAATGGCTCCCTCGGAGCCCCCCGACCGTTGTCGCCGGGCCCCTGCGACGGTGCGCCGATGCGTGTGGTCTCCTCGTTAGATGTGGGAACCAGAGAGAGGAGGTGGTCCAACTGAGCAGTCAACGTTTTGGGACCCTGGAGGTGGCTGGCCGCTAGTCGGCTTGCTGTACCGCCTGGCGAATCCCAGCCAGACACCCACCGGGCGACCTAGTCGGACCCAGGTCCCATCCGGCGCTTCACGGGAACCCCGGTGCACTCAACAACAGCACATCTGTATCTGCAGGGCGCCCCTTCGGGGGCGCCCTGCAGCGCGCCCGGGGGAGTGCCGGCCCGACCCATCAGGGGCGCATGGTGGTCTCGTCCACGTCGAGCGCCGCCCGCACCCCACCGGCCACCCGCTCGGTCACTTTCCGTCGGGCGACCAGCTGGTCGAACTCGGCTCCGCTCGATGGCGATGACCAGGCTCCGCAGCTCGCGCTCGGCCTGGAGATGATCACGGCCGTCGACAGCCGCGCCCTCCTCGGCCGCTGTCCCCCCGCCGACCTCGGTGCCCCCCGAGCTCAGTGCCGCCAGCCGGCGTTCGAGACGGGCCAGCTGGGACTGGTAGCCGGAGCGGATGCGGTCCACCACCTCGTCGGGGAAGCTGGTCGGCACCGGTGAGATCGTCCAGGCGGGAGAGAGCGATCACCGTCAGGCGGCGTCGCGCCTCGGCCACCAGCACCATGTCCTGTTCGTCCCGCGTCACCAGTCCGAACCGGCGGATGAGGGGTGGCAGGGTCAGCCCCTGGCCGACCAGGGTGGCCACGATGACGGCGAAGGCCAGGAACACCAGCAGGTCCCGCTGCGGGAAGTTCTGGGGCAGCGCCAGGGCGGCGGCCAGGCTCACCGCGCCACGCATGCCGGCCCAGCTGACCACCACCGTCTCCCGCCACGACCGGGCTGTCCGCTGGCTGGCCCCGACCAGCCGCTGTCCCCCCGGCAACGCCGTGGCCCCGACGATCCAGACGATCCGCACCACGATGACCACGCCGACCACGGCGAGGGCCTCGATCACCAGTGAGCCGGACTCCCGGTTGACCAGGCTGTCGAGGATGGGCCGGAGCTCCAGGCCGACCAGCAGGAACGACATCCCGGTGAGCAGGAAGACGATGAGGTCCCAGATCTCCCGCTGCTGCAGCCGGGCCGCCGCGGTGAGCGACCGCGACCCGTAGCGGCCGAAGTACAGGCCCGCCGCCACCACGGCCAGCACGCCCGACGCCCCGATCTTGTCGGCTGGGAGATAGGCCGCGAACGGGAGGATCAACAGCATGGTGTTCTCGATCACCGGGGTCTCGGTGAACCGGAGCATCCGGCTGCCGAACCATCCCACGGCGACGCCGATTCCCACCCCGACGACCACGGCGAAGAAGAACTTACCGAACACGTCGGCCACGGTGAACGTCGTGCCCACGGCGGCGATGGCCAGCTGGTAGGCGGTAGGGCGGTGGCATCGTTCATCAGCCCCTCGCCGCCGAGGATGGTCACCAGCCGACGGGGTAGACCGAGCTTGCCGGCGATCTGGGTGGCGGCCACCGAGTCCGGCGGGGACACGATGGCCCCCAGGGCGAAGGCCACCGCCCAGCTCATGCCGCCGACCAGGGAGTGGATGACCACGGCCACCGACGACCATGGTGGCCACCACCAGTCCCGACGGCCAGGAAGGCGATGGGCCGCAGGTGGGCGCGCAGCTCGCGGGCCGACGTGTCGAGGGACGCGTCGTAGATCAGCGGGGGGAGGAAGACCAACAAGACGAGGTCGGGATCGAGTTCGACCCGGTGCTGGACGGGGATCAGCGCCACCGCGATGCCGGCGATGACCAACAAGATGGGATAGGCGATCCGGAGCCGGTCGGCGAGGGTGGCGATGACCACGATGCCGATCAGGAGGCCGATGCCGTCGGCGATGCTGATCATCGGCGGGGGACACCCGGGCCCAGGGCCCACCCGTCGGTGCCGACCGACCGGCCGGCACCAGGTGACCCGTCCGTGACGTCGCGGTTGACTACCTGGTGGCAATGTCGAGGTTGACGTGCATCGAGCCGAGGATCCAGATGTCCTCGTCGCATGCCGTTCGTCGACCACTCCCTCAGGACGAGCCCACGCCCCACCCGGGTCCCCGCCGGGGCCAGCACGCCCGGGATCGCCGCCGGCACGAAGCCAACCCGGAGGCCCCCACCGTGGACGGCCAAGGCGTTCCGGTCCACGGTGTTGGCCGGCTCGGGACGGATCTCGACCGGCCGGCCGGCGCCGAAGTGGGGGAGCTGGAGTACGTCGTCGTGGAACGCGACCCCGACCACCCGTGTGAAGAACACGCCCGGCAGCACCGGGGACTGGTCGTTCTCGATGAGCTCGACCGTGCGCTCCTCGTCGAGGAAGGCCTTGAAGCCCAGGCCGAACATCTCACCGTCGGCCACCGCCACGCTGCGCTCGTCATCCTGGAGGTAGATGGGGAGCATGATGTCGTCCGCCGCTCTGCCGGTTGGGCACGGACATGAGCGGTCCGCTCTCGGTCCCGCCGACACCCTGCACGGTCACTCGGGCGCTCTACCGTCTGCCGGGTGCTCGGGGCTCCCGCCCCGGGGCGGAACTCCAGTGACAACCGGGCGGGGCCCCGCCTTCAGCGGACCGGCGACGCCGAGTCGATGGCCAGCTGCCAGCTGCTCGCGGTACTGCACCGCGCCGAGTGGGCTCGGCCCTCGGTCCATCTCCACCGTCTCACGTTCGCGGAGGATCAGCCCGTTCTGTGTCGAGACCCAGTAGTCGGTCGGATTGGTCCCGGCCTGGCTCCGGCGAACCTCAGGGTGAGCTGGGTGTGGAGGGCCAGGACGTCGTGGCCCGACACGCCGACGCTGGCCGTCCCGACCACCCGGCCGGAGAAGGCCACCCGTCCCCCATGCCGTGGCACGTGGCGGTCCACCGCTTGCCGGCGGGTGGGGGCGGCACGAAGTAGGCGCTGGCCGGGCAGCGGAAGTTGTCGACGGTATGGACGCCGGCGATCTGCTCCTCGGACGAGCCCGACGTCACCGTCAAGCCACCCGACGAGTGCGCACACCACGACCCCTCGGTGTGCTGTTCGAGCGGGTACCACATGACGGGGCGCACCCGCCGTCGGTGACCACCATCTCGCTGGTGGAGGGGAACGTACGACTGATGCCGCCGATGCTCAGTTGCTCGCCGCCCGTCGTCCGGTACCGGTACACGCCCGGCGCCGGCAGATGCGGGTTGGGATCGGTGGGGCAGACTCGGCTTCTTGTCTCTGGCCCTGCCGGTAGAGCCGGAGCGCCTGGCGCAGGTCGACCTGTGTCCCCGGGCTCCGGATCAGGAAGAACCACACCCCGGCGGCCACCACCACCAACGACGGCGGTCAGCCCGAGGCCCAGGATCCACAGTCGGTGATGGGTCAGCCAGGTCAGTGCCGGCATGCCTACCTCCATTAGCCCAGGTGAGGACGGACCGCGCCGTTACCGATGCCGTTCACTCTCGCCGGGGCGGCCGGTGCCATCGCCCTGGCCATGACCCCACGGCGGCGTACTCAGCGGCCGGTCGGCCTCCAGCGTCCTGGCGATGTCCCATCCGTGGTGGGCGGCATCGTGGGCGTTCGACAGACCACCTCGGCCAGGGTCTGCTCGCCCGCGCTCGGGGTGGACCAGGACCGGACCGGACCCTCGCCGACCGGCCGACCGCCTCGACCCAGTCCTCGACGGCGCGGCCCAGCGACCACAGCGCCGCCGGCCAGGGGATGGTCCCGTACCGCCTGGCCCGGGCCAGGCCGACTCGTCGTAGCCCCCGACCTCGGGGCTCGGCGCCCGCGGCGATCCCCGCCAGCCGCTCGGCCCAGATGCGGAGGTTGTCCCCGACATGGCAGACGTAGGCCGACACGGACCAGGTCAGCTCGGGGTGGCGTTCCTCCCCGGTGGCGCGGTCGAGCAGGCCACCGTAGGCGCCGGGACCCCGCCCACGAGCTCGACGCCTCCTCGAGGCCGACCGCCCACGAGAAGCCGCACTGCCGGCAGGGTTCCCCGTAGGTGGCGATGCCCCATTCGTGCATCGCCCGATGTTGCCACCCCGGCGCCCGGGTGTCCCGGCTGCGGGACGGACCTGGCCGGACCCCCCGGCGGGCCGCCTTGACATGTGACCATTTAGTCACCTATTGTGCCGGTGTGGACGATGTGTTCAAGGCGCTGGCCGACCCGACCCGACGGAGCCTGCTCGACGAGCTGTTCCGCCAGGACGGGCAGACCCTGAGCGCGCTGGAGGGGCGCTTCGCCATGTCTCGCTTCGGCGTGATGAAGCACCTGCACCGCTGGAGGAGGCGGGCCTGGTGGTCACCAGGCGCCGGGGCCGGGAGAAGCTCCACTTCTTGAACCCCGTCCCCATCCGGCTCGTCCACGACCGGTGGGTGAGCAAGTACGCCGAGCCCTGGGCGGCTGCGCTCAGCGGCCTCAAGACCAGATTGGAGAGTCCGCATGGAAAAGGTGTTCGAGATCTACATCCGCACCACGCCCGAGCGCCTCTGGGAGGCGATCACCGATCCGGAGATCAGGAGCAAGTACAACTTCGGAGCGGAGGTCACTCGGACTGGAGCCGTCGGGTCGCGCCTCGAGATGGGCGTCCACGGCGCGTCGGGGCTGCTGGGCGACGGGGAGATCCTCGAGGTCGACCCGCCGCGCCGGCTGGTCCACACCTTGGTGGCCCTGTGGAGCGACGAGGTGAAGGGCGAAGGCGCATCGCGGGTCACCTGGGAGATCGAGCCGGTCGGTGACTCCTGCCGGCTGGTCGTCACCCATGACGAGCTGGCCGAGGACGCCAACCCCGAGCTCTACGGCGGTTGGCCCATGATCCTCTCCGGGCCTGAAGACCTGGCTCGAGACGGGCGAACTGCTGACCACGCCGGGATCGCTCCTGTACACCTGAGCCAGGGTCCCGCCCTGCACCGGCCTGAGCCCGGGGTGACCGACACGCCCGTTCGGGCACCGGGCCCGCCAAACTCGACGATGCGGCGGTTTGGCGGGCCCGGCACGGGAGATATCGTCCGGATCGGCGGCCACCTTGAGACCGCGGCCGGCCCCACCCTCACGGGATCCGGCGCAGTGCGAAATGGGCCTTCACCGACTCGTCGGTGGGTGGTCCGCCGTGTTCGTCCTGCTCCTCGAGCAACTCGAACCGGGTGGACAGGGCGGCCCTGATCCTGTCCAGGCTGACGCCGAGCTCCCCGATCTCCTCGTGGTGCAAGAGGTACTGGGACTCACCGACGTGCTCGAAGATCTGGATGTCCCACCGGGACAGGCCGTCCTCGGCGAAGTCCACGTCCATGATCATCACGTTGTCGTCGAAGTCGTACACCCAGGCCGGCTCGCCGCCCAGGCGACGGAGCTCGCCGACGGTGTTGACGTCGAAGACGAACAGCCCGCCCTCGACCAGGTGGGCGTGGACCGCCTCGAACATGGACTGCCAGGCGTCGAAGGTGACCAGATGGTTGAGGCTGTCGAAGACGCAGACCACCACGTCGAAGCGGCGGCCGAGCGAGAACGAGGCCATGTCGCCTTCGATCAGCCGGGCGCCGGGTACCTTCCGGGCGGCGATGGCCAGCATCTCGGGCGAGCGGTCGAGGCCGGTCAGCGACGCGGATCCCGGTCAGCCGCGCCAGGATCGATCCCGTCCCGCAGGCCAGCTCCAGCAGCGACGACGCGTCGGCCCGGTGCCGGCGGATGAACCCGAGCACCCGGTCCGCCCTCGGTCCGGGATCGTCCATCACGGCGTCGTAGAAGCGAGCGAACCGCTCGTACTCTGGCACCGGCCCACCGTGCCACAACCGGGGCGGGGGTGGCGGGAGCCGACCGGTACCATCGGTGGGCGATGGAAGAGCCAGCGGTGCGCGCCGCACTCGTCGCCGAGCGGGACGGCCAGCAGGCCCGCATCGTCGCCATGTCGTCGGAGTTCGACGCCATCGTGTCGGCCTCGGCCGATGCCAACGGGGACGACGAGCATGATCCCGAGGGCTCGACGGTGGCATTCGAGCGGGCCGGGGTGGCGGCGCTGGTGGCCCGGGCGCAGGGGGCCGTCGACCGGGTGGACCGGGCCCTGGCCCGTCTCGACGACGGCACCTACGGATGGTGCGTCCGGTGCGGTGGCCGCATCGCCGCGGCGCGGCTGGACGCCCTGCCGGCGGCGGAGACCTGCATGGGATGTGCCGCCCCGGTGCCCGCCGCCCTCGGCCACGCTGTCGTCGGGAGCCGTCGAGGGAGGCCGCGGTGACGCGGCGTCATGCACTGGTGCTGGGCGGCGGCGGCCTGGCCGGCATCGCCTGGCAGACCGGCGTGGTGACGGCGCTGGCCGAGGCCGGCCTCGACGTCTCCGGGGCCGGGTACATCGTCGGGACCTCGGCCGGGGCCACGGTGGCGGCGCAGATCGGCAGTGACGTCCCGGCCGACGAGTGGTACCGGCGCCAGGTGGACCCGGCCCGACAGGGCGAGGAGCTGTCGCCCACCGGGCATGTCCATGCTCGAGCTGTGGGAGACCATGGCCCGCCTGGTCGAGGAGTTCCCCGATCCGGTGGAGCGCCGGCGCCGCATCGGCACCCTGGCCCTGGAGGCCGACACGGTTCCCGAATCGGTCCGACGCGCCGTGGTGGCCGGGCGCCTGGCGGGCGGTGTGTGGCCGGACAGCCCGTCGCCGTGGTGGCGGTGGACGCCCTGACCGGGGACCGGCGGGTCTTCGACGCCGGATCCGGGGTCGGGCTCGTCGACGCCGTGGCGGCCAGCAGCGCCGTCCCCGGGGTGTGGCCCCCGGTCACCATCGGCGCGGCCCGCTACATCGACGGGGGCGTCCACTCGCTGTGCAACGCCGACCTGGCCGTCGGCTACGAGCGGGTGCTGGTCCTCGCCCCGGTGGCCGACCCGCCCCTCGACGACCAGGTGGCGGCCATCGAGGCGCAGGGCCGGGCCCTGGTGGTGGCGGCGGACGCCGACTCGCTCGAGGCGTTCGGCACCGCACCGCTGGATCCGGCGGTCCGGGCCCCGGCGGCCCGGGCCGGGTTCGCCCAGGGATCGGCGCTGGCCCCGGGGATTCTCGAGTTCTGGACGCGTGATGCCGGGGCCCTACCACCCGGGACCGCTCCGCCCTGTAGCGGGCGACCGGCCAGTGGTGCCCGACGGTCCCGTCGTGGTTGTGCCCGGGGTGGTCCGGGGTGCGATGCTCTGGCCGTGACGACCGACGACCTCGTGGGCATCGAGACCACGCTCGTGGCCCTGCCCGGACAGCCCGATGGCCAGCCCTGGCCGGCGGACAGCTGGCCCGAGGGGGACATTCCCGACGGTGTCGACCTCGACGCCCTGGTGGAGGCGGCGTTCGACCCCGACGGTCCGCTGCACCAGACCTACGCCATGGTCGTGGTCCACCGGGGCCGACTGGTGTTCGAGCGCTACGACGGCCTGATGCCCCAATGGGACAAGCCGGGCAAGCCGGTGAGCCGGGACACGCCCCTGCTCTCCTGGTCGATGGCCAAGTCGATGCTGCACGCCGTGGTCGGCATGCTGGTGCCGACGGCCGCCTGGTACTCGACGCGCCGGCACCGGTGCCGGACTGGCAGACGCCGGGGGACCCGCGTCGGGAGATCACCCTGCAGCATCTGTTGTGGATGCGAGACGGTCTCGATTTCGTCGAGGAGTACGAGGACCCCGAGCACTCCGACGTCCTCCAGATGCTGTTCGGTGACGGCGCGGCGGACATGGCCGCCTTCGCGGCCGATCGGCTTCTGGCCGCGCCGCCAGACACCGCTTCAACTACTCGAGCGGGACCAGCAACATCATCTCGGGCATCGTGGCCCGCGAGCTCGGCCCAGGCGAGCCCTTCCGGCGCTTCCTCTCCGAGCGGCTGTTCGGTCCCCTCGGCATGGCGTCGGCCACCACGACCTTCGATGACGCCGGTACGTGGGTGGCCGCCTCCTATGTCTTTGCCACGGCCCGGGACTACGCCCGGTTCGGCCTGTGGTACCTGCGCGACGGGCAGTGGGGTGACCGCCGGCTCCTGCCGCCGGGATGGGTCGATCACGGCCGCCGACCGCGGTCAGTCGACCCCGACGACGGCGACTGGTACGGCTCCCACTGGTGGGCGCGCCAGAGGGCCTTGGGCACGTTCTGGGCCGCCGGCCACGAAGGTCAGTACATCGACGTGTGTCCCGCACTCGACATGGTGCTGGTGCGGATGGGGCGGACCGGTGCTGACCACTCCGAGGACCTGAAGCGGTGGCGGACCGACGTGATCGAGGCGTTCGCCTCGGCGTGACCGCCGCCGCTCCCCACCGGGCCGACCCGGTGGGCCGACCCGGACCCTCACCAGCCCTGGGTGCCCGGGCCCCCCTTGAACGGACCCGACCAGGTTGGCGGTGATCCAGCCACCGTAGAACCCTCCGGGCTGGGCCTCGACCACCTCGTCGTCGAGCAGGCACCGTCCATGAGGCCGGGATAGAAGGCCACGTAGCCGGCGATGCGGGTGAAGGCCCGATTGGGGGTGTGGTAGGCCCAGGCGGCATCCGAGGCCGTCCGTTCACCCGCAGCCACGTCGTAGTAGTGGGCCATCCCCTTCCACTCGCAGTAGGACGACCGCTGCGTGCGGACCAGGCAGCCGGCAAGGATGTCGTCGGGCGGGCAGGTAGTAGTTCGGCGGATGGCTGGTCTCGAGGACCCGGAATCCATCGGTGGTGTCAGCGATGGTCACGCCGGCGAACACCACCCGGATGCGTTGGGCCACGGGCTCCAGGCGGGGCGGCCGGGGGTAGTCCCAAACCGACTCCTGTCCTTCCCCCAGTCCGACCCTCGGCGCGTCCGGGCTGGGCGCGGGTCCGACGGGGCCAGTGCATGCCCCCAGCATGCCCGAGTGACCGGGCCGGTCCGTTACACGCCCTCCCACAGGTCCACCGGGGCCTCGCCCACCCGGTAGTGGCCCGGCTGGCGCTCGCCGGAGGCGAACTTCTCGATCCGGGCCTGCATGGCCGGGGTGAGGGCGCCGGCCGAGATCATCTCGATGAAGACCGACGTGGCATTGCCCACGTCGTAGAAGTCGCGCTGCCAGCTCCACTGGAAGTTGCCGGCGTAGCGGAACCAGCTGCCCCCGAGCCCGGCGATCACATAGTGGGTGCCGTCGGGGCGGGTGGCGTCGGCCACCTGCTTCCACAGGCCGAGGATCTCCCCTTGCTGGTCGTCGATGAGCACCCGCTGGTAGGGGTAGGTCCATCCGCCCAGGCCCTCCATCTCCAGCCCCAGGGCGTAGTCGCGGATCTCGTCGCGGCCCACGGCCATGAACTCGTCCTTGGGACCGTTGTTCCACCCGTAGGTGGCGTCCTCGGCGTACATCTCGGCCATCGGGCGTCCAGTCGAGCTTCTCCTCGCAGCGCCTTGTTGATGTCCAGCCATCGCTGGATCATCTCTTCGAGCTCGCTTCGTGGGAATGCCGGCATGGGTCTACTCCTCCTCGGAGATGCGTAGGGCGGATGTGGGGCAGAAGCGTACGGCGGCCTCGACCTGGCCGCGAAGGGCCTCGTCGGGGCCGGTCGTCGAGGATGGTGACCGTGTCGTCCTTGGCCACCGCGAAGACGTCGGGCGCCTCCGACTCGCACACGCCGTGGCCCTGGCACAGGTCGAGGTCGACCGAGATGCGCATCACGCCGACGACCGGTCGCCGCCGCGGGACGATGCCGCCCGGCGCGACCCGGGCGTCCCCGACGCCGGTACCGGACCGCACAGGGCTGTTGCAGCTGGACCACCATCTTCGAGTGGTCGTTCCGGTAGGTGTCGGCCGGCTGGGCCAGCTCGAACTCCCAGTCCAGCAGCAGCACCGAGAAGATGGCCTTCAGCTGCATCATGGCGAATGCCGCCCCGACGCAGCGGTGGCGGCCGGCGCCGAAGGGGATCCAGGTCCACGGGTTGGCACGGTCCTCCTCGCGTGGCACGAGGTACCGCGACGGCTGGAAGGAGTCGGCATCGGCGAAGTCCTCGGCGATCCGGTTGGACACCGAGGGGCTGGCCCCGACCATCTGGCCGGCCCGGATGGTGAACCCGTCGACCTCGAGGTCCTCCTTGGCCACCCGGAGCAGCAGGATCAGCGGCGGGTGGAGGCGCAGGGCCTCCTTGATCGCCGACTCCAGGTGGGGCATCTCGCGCAGGGCCTGGTAGCTGACCTCGGCCCCGCCGGCGTACAGCTCGTCCAGCTCGCTGTCGACGGCCGCCAGCTCGTCGGGGTGGGACAGCAGCTCGATCAGCGTCCAGGCCGCCGTGCCCGAGGTGGTGTGGTGGCCGGCGAACATCATCGAGATGAACATGCCGGTGACCTCGTCGGCCGAGAAGCGGTCCGAGCCGTCCTCGTTGCTTGATCGACATCAGCACGTCGAGCAGGTCGCGGTCGTCGTCGCCGGGGGCGGGGACGGCGGCCCGCCGCTCCATGATGCCCTCCACCAGCCGGACCAGGCCGCGACCCGGGCCTCGTCCCGACGCCGGAAGCTCTCGATGGGGGCGTAGGGGTCGACGTAGGCGATGGCGTCGGTGCCCTGCTCGAGGTCGTGGTAGAGCTCGGCGAACCGCTTGTCCAGCTCGTCGCGGAACCGCTTGCCGATCAGGCAGGCCGACGAGGTGTAGATGGTCAGCTCGGCGAACCAGTCGAGCAGGTCGATCTCCCCCTCGTCGTCCCAGCCGGCCACCATCGCGCTCGACCTCGTCGGCGATGGTGGCGGCGTGGCCCCGCATGAACTTGTCCCGCAGCGCCTGGTTGTGGAGCATCTCCCGCCGGCGCTCGGGCGGCGCGTCGAAGACCACGCCCTCGCCGAACACCGGCGTCATGAACGGGTAGGCCTCGGCCTGGTCGAGGACCTCCTCGGGGGCGCGGAAGAAGAACTCGTTGGCCTCGGCCCCGGTCATCAGGACGACGTCCCGGTCGGCCAGGCGGAACACGCCCGACGTCGCCGCACTCGGCCCGGACCCGGTTCATCAGGGCGATCGGATCGACCCGCAGCTCGTCGAGGTGGCCGTTCTCGTCCTCGCCGCCCGAGACCCGTGGCGGCGGCTCGTGCCGTCGACCACGTGGTCATGGTCTCCCTCGTCCGTTCGGGTCGGTGCGGATCGGTGCTTCGGGCTGGAGTTCGATGACGGTGGCGTGGGTGCCCCGGGGCAGCGACCACCACGGCCACGATGGCCTCGGCCACCCCGGCCGGGCGCATGAAGTTGGAGTGGCGGGCGAATCCCCACGCCGCCCACTGCTCGATGACCTCGGCCGGTCACCTCGGGGTCCCAGTCCATGCCCATGCCGGTCAGGGTCGGGCCGGGCCGCACGATGGTGGCCCGCACCCCGGTCCCTTCCAGCTCCATCTGGAGGGAGCGGACGTAGCCCTCGAGCCCCCACTTGGAGGTCACGTAGGCGGCCATGGCCGGGCGGGGCCGCTCGGCCACGTCGGAGGTGACGAAGACGATGTCGCCGCGCCGGCGGGCCGTCATGGCCGGGGCCAGGGCGCGCACCAGTCGGTGGGTGCCGCTCACGTTGACGGCCAGCACGCCGTCGAAGGCCTCGGCGGTCGGTGTCGAGCACGGCGCCGGCGATGTTCTGGGCGGCGTTGGACACCAGGATCTCGACCTCGCCGAGGGCGTCCACGGCCGCCTTGGCGAACTGGTCGACCGAGTCGCCGTCGGCCAGGTCGAGGTGGATGGCCACGGCCTCGCCGCCCGTCGGCCCGGATGGCGGCCGCCGTGTCCTCGCACTCGTCCACCCGTCGGGCCCCGAGCACCACCGGATGGCCGAGCGCGGCCAGCGCCATGGCGGTGGCCTGGCCGATGCCCGAGGAGGCGCCGGTGACCACGGCCGGCCGACGCTCGGGATTGGGTTCGAAGCGGGGCATCAGCGCAGGGTCACCGTGGTGGGGAGGGCGGCCAGGCCCCGGACGTTGATGGAGTGGACCCGCTCGATGCCGTCGGGGTCGACGTCGTAGGTGGCGACCCGCTTGGTCAACTCGCCCAGTCCGATGCGTGCCTCCAGCCGGGCCAGCGGGGCGCCCATGCAGAAGTGGCGACCGCTGCCGAAGCTGACCGGCTTGGACGTGTCGCGGTCGAGGTCGTAGCGATCGGCGTCGGGGAAGACGGACTCGTCGCGGTTGGCCGACCCCACCAGCAGCAGGACCCGGTCGCCTTCGGGGATGGTCGTGCCGTGGAGCTCGATGGGCGTCCGGCTGACCCGCACCAGCATCTGGCTCGACGTGTCGAAGCGCAGGGTCTCCTCCACCCAGTCGGGCACGCGTGCGGGGTCGCCGAAGGGCCTTGGCCCGCTCGTCGGGGTGGCGCCAGCCCCAGTACCAGGCGTTGCCCAGCAGCTTGGTGGTGGTCTCGTTGCCCGCCACCACCATGAGGAAGAGGAAGGCGATGATCTCGTCGTCGCTCAGCCGGTCGCCGTCGATCTCGGCCACCAAGAGTGCCGAGGTCAGGTCGTCCTTCGGCGCCCGCCGGCGCTGGTCGACCATCTCCTGGTAGTAGCCGACCAGTGTGAAGGCCGCCTCCATGCCGGCCGGGGGCACGTCGATGAGGCCCTCCTCCCGGTGCACCACCACGTCGGCCAGGCGGCGTATCTCGGCGCGGTCGACCCGGGGCACCCCGACCAGCTCGGAGATGACGTCCATGGGCAGCTTGCCGGCGAAGTCGGCGATGAAGTCGAAGGTGCCCTCTTCCAGGGCCGGGCCCAGGTGCTCGAGGGCGATGGTGCGGATGTCCTGTTCCATCTGGGCCACCTTGGTGGGGGTGAACCCCTTGCCTACCAGCGAGCGCATCCGGGTGTGGCGGGGCGGGTCGAGGGCCAGGAACGACATGAACCGGTGGGCGTCGGGCCCGAAGGCACTGGGCTCGAGGGACACCCCCGAGGCGTTGGAGAAGGCGTCGATGTTGCGGAAGGCGCCGAGCACGTCCTCGTGGCGGGACAGGGCCCAGAAGTCCAGCTCGTCGTTGCGGTAGACGGGCGCCTCGCTCCGCAACCGGGCATAGGTCGGGTAGGGGTCCTCGTGGATCTCGTAGGCGTACGGGCTGTAGCGGACCGCGTCGGCGCTCACGAGGGATCCCCGCCGTCGCCCACCATGAGGTCGGCGGCCCCGGCCACGAACTCGGGGATGTCCATCGAGGACATGTGGCCCATGCCGGCGGTGAGTAACGCTCCCGAGAAGGTCGCGTCCAATACCCGTACTACCCGTGGGTCCACGTCCGGGCCGAGGGCGGTCGCCAACCGGCGATGGATCTGGGCACCGATCCGGTCCCGTAGGTGCTTCACGTCTGGGCTGGTGCTGAGCAGCGCCACCGTGCAGGCGTCGACCAGGCCGGGGCTCTCGGTGGTGAACAGCACCATGGCCCGGACCGCGTCGACCAGGCGCTCGTGCACCGGCTGGTCCGTCGAACGCTCCACCGGCGGGAGGGCCTGCATCCGGCGCCACAGCACCTCGGCCAACAGGTGGTCCTTGGACCCGAAGTAGGTGTACGCCGTGGCCGGCGCCACCCCGGCACGCCGTGCCACCGACCGCACCGTCAGCCCGGTGTAGCCAACCTCTTGGGCCTCCTGCTCGGTGGCGGCCACCAGCTGCATGACCACCTCGGCCTGTCGGGCGGTGAGGCGGCGGCGGGTCGCCTCGAATACCGGTGGCTCCCCGATGGGTTGGACCGCAGCATCGGCACTCATGGCCTGACCGGCCTCCCCGCATTGCCGTGCTCCATAGTGCTGGACTATAGTCTGGACACGTGTCCAGCACAATGGGACCGGGTCCTGCACCCGTGTGGCCGGCGATGCTGCGCGGGCCGCGAGTGGCATCATCACCGGCAGGCTGCATGAGCGAGTGGGGGAGTGACAGTGCGCGACGACGAGCCGGCCGGTCAGGCCGGGCAAGGGGACAAACCGGTGGTCGGGGTGATCGGGCTCGGCGCCATCGGTGACGGTGTGGCCTCCACCCTGGTGCGGGAGGGCTTCGCGGTGGTGGTGTGCGACGTACGGCCCGAGGCCACCGACCGCTACCGGGAGTCGGCGACGGTGGCCGACTCCCCCCAGGATCTGGCCCGAGCGTCCGACGTGGTCATCGTGGCCGTGGTCAACGACGAACAGGTGCACGCCGTCCTCTCTGGACCCGACGGAGGCCTGGCGGCCGCCGATGCCGACACGACCTTCATCGTGGTGAGCACCATCTCGGTGCGCTGCGTCGAGGCCATCGGGGCCGAGGCCGGCGCCCTCGGGATCCCCGTGCTCGACTGCGGCGTGACCGGCGGGCCGGCCGCCGCGGCCAGCGGCGACCTGGTCTGCATGGTGGGTGGCGACCCCGACGTCATCGAGCGGGTCCGCCCGGTGTTCGACGCCGTCAGCTCACTGGCGGTGACCATGGGCCCGTTCGGCACCGGGCTAGCGGCCAAGTTGGCCCGCAACCTGATCACCTACGGTTCGTGGCTGGCCGCCTTCGAGGGCCAGCAGCTGGCCGAGGCGGCCGGCATCTCGCTGGCCCAGCTGGCCGAGGTGGTCAAGGCCAGTGACGTCCACATCGGCGGTGCCTCCCGCCTCATGTTCCGCTCGACAGTGGCGCCCTTCACCGCCGAGGACGACAAAGGCCTGGTGGGGGCCATGCAGGCCGGCGCCTCCCTGGCCCACAAGGATCTGGACGCCGCCCTCGAGCTGGCGGCCTCGCTCGACGTCGAGCTCCCGCTGGCCGCCATGACCCAACGACGGGCCGACGAGATCTTCGGCGTGGGAGAGGTGTCACAGTGACCACTACGACGACCCAACCGATCGCCGGCGAGGAGCGCCTGCTCATCGACGGGGAGCTGCGGGCCGCCCGGTCCGGCCAGACCTTTACGACGGTGAACCCGGCCACCGAGGAGGTGCTCGGGGTGGTCGCCGATGCCGGCCCCGAGGACCTGGACGACGCCATCGGTGCTGCCCGGCGGGCCTTCGACGAGTCGGGCTGGTCCACCGACGTCCACCTCCGGGTGCGCTGTCTGCGCCAGCTCCAGGCGGCGTTCGTCAACCACGCCGACGAGATCCGCGCCATGACGGTGGCCGAGACCGGCTCGCCGCTCTCGCTCACGTACTCGGCCCAGCTCGACGCCCCGGTCGACTCCCTCGGCTGGGTGGCCGACCTCGCCGAGGGCTACTCGTGGGAGACCGACCTCGGCGACGCCTCGCCGCTCGGGATCCCGTCCCACCGGTGGGTCCGGCGGGAGGCCACCGGGGTGGTCGGGGCGATCACCCCGTGGAACGTCCCCCACCAGATCAACCTGGCCAAGCTGGGCCCGGCCCTGGCCGCCGGCAACACCGTGGTGCTCAAGCCGGCACCCGACACGCCCTGGTGTGCAACCGTCCTCGGCCGGCTCATCGCCGAGGAGACCGACATCCCCGCCGGGGTGGTCAACATCGTGGCCTCCTCGGACCACGCCATCGGCGCTCTGTTGTCCACCGACCCCCGTGTCGACCAGATCAGCTTCACCGGGTCGACGGCCACCGGCAAGCGGATCATGGCCGCCGCCGCCGACTCGTTGAAGAAGGTCTTCCTCGAGCTGGGGGGCAAGTCGGCCTTCGTGATCCTGGACGACGCCGACCTGCGCGGTGCGTGTGCCACCGCGGCGTTCACGGTGTGCACGCACGCCGGGCAGGGGTGCGCCATCACCACCCGGCTGCTCGTGCCGCGACGGCAGTTCGACGAGGCGGTGGAGTCGACGGCCAAGGTATTGGGCAAGCTCCCGGCCGGGGACCCCACTGATCCCGGCACCATCTGCGGACCGCTGATCAGCGACCGGCAACGCCAACGGGTGGAGGGCTACATCGCCCTGGTCGACGAGGAGCACGGCACCGTGGTGACCGGCGGAGGCCGCCCCGAGAACTTCGACCGGGGCTACTTCGTGGAGCCGACCCTGATCGTCGGCGTCGACAACCGCTCCCGCCTGGCCCAAGAGGAGATCTTCGGGCCGGTGTTGGTGGTCATCCCCCACGACGGCGACGACGACGCGGTGGCCCTGGCCAACGACTCTGCCTACGGGCTGTCCGGCTCGGTGTGGTCGGCCGACCGCGACCGGGCCATAGCGGTGTCCCAGCGGATCCGCACCGGCACGGTCGGGATCAACGGCGGGCTGTGGTTCAGTCCCGACATGCCCTTCGGGGGCTACAAGCAGTCCGGCGTCGGCCGCGAGTCGGGGGTTGCCGGGTTCGAGGAGTACCTCGAGACCAAGTCCATGGCCGAACCGGCGTGAGCTGGCCACCGGCGATGGGTCGGGCCGGCATGGGCCGGCGTGTGGAGGCGAACAACGAACGAGAGGGAGTCCAGCTGTGACCGAAACCGACGGGGGACGCGACCCCAACTCCTCGCGGGCCAAGGGCATGGCCAAGATGCAAGAGGTGTACGGGTTCTCGGTGGACCCGGCCGACCTCCCCGGGCCCTATGCCGCCTTCACGGTCGATCACCTGTTCGGCGAGGTGTGGACCCGGCCGGAGCTGGACACCCGCGATCGCCGGCTCATGACCATCGGCGTCCTGGCCGCACTGGGGCAGGCCCCACTGATCGAGATCCAGTTCCAGTCGGCCCTCGATCGGGACGAGCTGACCGAGGAGCAGGTGCGCGAGACCGTCGCCCACCTCACCCACTACATCGGGTGGCCCCTGTCGACGTCGGTGAACGAGGTGGCCGAGCGGGTCATCCGCCGTCGGGCCAAGCAGGCCGAGGCATGAGCCCGAAGGACACCTCCATGGTGCGCTTCGACTTCACCGGCAAGGTGGCCATCGTCACCGGCTCGGGGGGTGGTATCGGGCAGGCCTACGCCGAGGCCCTGGCAGAGGCCGGCGCCTCGGTGATGGTGGCGGACATCGCGGTGGACAAGGCCGCCGAGGTGGCCGCCGGCATCGTCGAACGGGGGGGCTCGGCCGACTCGGTCCGCGTCGACGTGGCCGACCCCGATTCGGCTGCGTCCATGGCAGCGGCCACCGTGGAGCGCTTCGGCGGGATCGACTACCTGGTCAACAACGCCGCCATCTTCGGCGAGATGCAGCTCGACTTGTTGTTGACCGTGGACTGGGCGTACCTCAACCGGTTCCTCTCGGTGAACCTGCTCGGCGCCCTCAGCTGCGTCCGGGCCTGCTACCCGGCCATGCAGGAGCGGGGCGGCGGGGCCATCGTCAACCAATCGTCGACCGCCGCCTACCTCTACGCCGGGTTCTACGGGCTGGCCAAGGCCGGGGTGAACTCGTTGACCCAGCAGCTGGCCCACGAGCTCGGCGGCCAGAACATCCGCACCAATGCCATCGCGCCGGGGCCTATCGACACCGAGGCGTCGCGGACCGTGGTCCCCGACGCCTTCATGAAGCCGATCCTGGCGTCGCTGGCCATCAAGCGCCAGGGCCAGCCCTCGGACCTCGTCGGCATGTGCCTGTTCCTCCTGTCTGACGAGGCGTCGTGGATCACCGGGCATGTGTTCAACGTCGACGGCGGACAAGTGGTCCGGCCGTGAACCGTTGAGCGAGCACCGCGTCGACATCGAGGACGGGGACGGCGTTCGCCTCATTGCCTTTGACCGACCCGAGGTGCGCAATGCCTTCGACGCGGCCATGTACCAGGCGGTGACCGAGGCGCTCGGGGGCGCACTGGACGACGAGGTGATCCACGCCGTCGTGCTGACCGGTCGCGGTCCGGTGTTCACCGCCGGCCAGGACCTCCGGGAGATGGCCGCCATCGCCACCGGCGGAGGTGGCCCCGCCGCCGGGTCCGGGTTCCAGGGCCTCCTCGACACCGTGGTGTCCTTCGACAAGCCGCTGCTCGCCGCGGTGCACGGGGTGGGGATAGGTCTGGGGTTCACGCTCCTGGGCCACATCGACCTGGTCCTGGTGGACGAGGCGGCGCGCTTGCGCGCCCCGTTCGCCGAGTTGGGCGTGCCGCCCGAGGCGGCCAGCAGCTTCCTGCTGCCCGAGCGCATGGGCTGGCAGCGCGCCGCCGCCGCCCTGCTGGCCTCGGAGTGGATCGACGCCGACCAGGCCGTGGCCAGCGGTCTGGCCCTGCGGTCCTGCCCGGCCGGCACCGTGCTGGCCGAGACGATGGCACTGGCCGGTCGCATCGCCTCGTTCGCCCCCCATGCCACCCGCCAGATCAAGCGCCTGATGATGGAGGGGCGGCGCCACGACATCGTGGCCGCCCGCGCCCGCGAAGAGTCGGCCTTCGCCGAGCTGTTCGCCGACCCGGGGACCAACCCGGGATCCCAGCTGGCCGCCGGCCTCGGGCGCTGAGCCCCGGTGCGCCTGGGCATCACCGCCTTTCTGACCGACCGGGCCATGGCGCCGGCCGACCTGGCCCGCGCCGTCGAGGACCGCGGCTTCCACTCGCTCTACCTCCCCGAGCACACCCACCTGCCGGTGCGGGCCGACACGCCGCCGGCCCTGGTCGAGGGCGTGCACGCCGACGACTACCGGCGCAGCCTCGACCCGCTGGTGGCCCTGGCCACCGCGGCTTCGGTGACGAGCCGGATCCGGCTGGGCACCGGGGTGGTGCTGGCCGCACAGCACGACCCGATCGTGCTGGCCAAGCAGATCGCCACACTCGATCAGCTGAGTGGTGGCCGGGTGGTGTTCGGCATGGGGTTCGGCTGGAACCGGGAGGAGGCCGCCGATCACGGCGTGGAGTTCTCATCCCGCCGGGAGGTGGCCCGGGAGCACGTGCTCTGTATGCAGGCACTCTGGAGCCAGGACCAGGCCGAGTTCCACGGCGACCACGTCGAGCTCGAGCCCTGTTGGAGCTGGCCCAAGCCGGTCCAGCAGCCTCGGGTGACCACGCTGATCGGCGGTGGCGCCCACCCGTCGGTGTTCAGGGCCATCGCCGAGTACGCCGACGGCTGGCTCCCCATCGGCGGGGCCGGGCTGGCCGACGCCATGCCGGTGTTGCGCCGGGCCATGGAGGACGCCGGCCGCGACCCTGCCGCGGTTCGGGTGGTGCCCTTTGGGACCGTTCCCAACGACCAGAAGCTGGACCGGTACCAGGCCATCGGGATCGACGAGGTGGTGCTGCGGGTGCCCTCGGGCGAGGCCGCCGCCATGCTCGCCGTCCTCGACGCCCATGCGGGGTTCATCGAGCGATTTGGGGCAGCCCATGACTGACCGGTCCGATCGAGCCACCGCAGAGGTGTGGCGGTAGTGGCCAAGCCGTGGAGCGGTGGGAGCCGCGAGGAACTGGCCAGTGCGGTCCGCCGCCTGATCGCGCTCACCGTCATGGCGGACGCGCCACCCGAGGTCCTGGCCGAGGCGGCCCGGCGGGCCGACACTCTGGCCGGCGAGCTCGAGCGCTACGTGCCCGAGCCCGGTGACGAGCCCACTGCCCGCTTCGCCGAGGAGTCGGTGCCACCCGACAAGGTCGACACGCTGGCGTCGGCCATGCCCTTCGATGTGGTCATCGGCTCGTGCAACCCGTTGGCTCCACCCATCACCGTCGAGTTCGACGGCGACCGGGCCATCGGCCACACCGTGTTCACCGCACCCTACGAGGGGGCGCCCGGGTGTGTGCATGGGGCGGTGCTGGCCGGCGCGTTCGACATCATGCTGACGGCGGCCAACGTCATCGCCAATGGTGCCGGCCCGACCGTGAACCTGTCCATCCGGTACCTGTTGCCCACCCGGGTCGGCGAGCCGGCGCGATTCGAGTCGTGGGTGACGTCACTCGACGGGCGCCGGACCCACAGTCGGGGTCAACTCATCCAGGGCGGCGTGGTCACCGTCGAGGCGGTGGGGGAGTTCGTCAACATGGAGCGGTCGCGCATCACCAGCCTGCACCGCCGGGGCGAGGGCAACGCCGCTCCAGACGCCGTCACGGACGGGGCGTCCCGCGACAGCGGGTGACCTCAGCGAACCGGTGAGTGTCTCCTAGCGTCCGGGCCGGACGGTCACCGTCGTCGACGGGCGAGAACGGCCGGGAGGGGCACGGTGGCCCGGGGTGCCGCCGGTCAGGCGTCGGCGGTGGCGGCAGCCGCCCGCTTCATGAGGCGGGACTTGCGGTTGGCGGCCTGGTTCTTGTGGATGACGCCCTTGGCCGCGGCCTTGTCGATGCGCTTGATGGCCAGGCGCAGCGCCTCGTCGGAGTGCTCGGCCCCGTCCTCGATGGCGCTCACGGCCCGCTTGGTGCGGGTCCGCAACTCGGACCGCACCGACTTGTTGCGCGCCTGACGCTTGAGGGTCTGGCGGTTGCGCTTGATCTGGCTCTTGATGTTTGCCACTGCTGGTTCCTCGTGGTCCTCGTCGGTACGGCGGATTCGGTCTGGTCGGGCGGGCTGGCGCCGGGTCGTTGTCCGGGATCAGCCGCTTCATCACCGGGCTCGGTCCCCGGGCGACGGCCGCGGGTCCTCACTCAGGAGACCTCATAGGGTAGCAGCCCGACCGGGCCAGCCTCGTCAGGCCGCTCCGGGCGTCGGGACGAGCACCTGGTGGAGGGCCCGCACGGCCGAACAGCCGGGTCGGGCGTGGCCGGGACGGCGGGCCGGCTTGGGTACGCTGGCAGTTCCGTGCTCCCCATCGACCTCATTCGCAATTTCTCCATCATCAGCCACGTGGATCACGGCAAGTCGACCCTGTCCGACCGGATCCTCGAGCTGACCGGGGCCGTCGACCCCCGCCTGATGCGTGAGCAGTACCTCGACTCGATGGACATCGAGCGCGAGCGGGGGATCACCATCAAGGCCCAGAACGTGCGTGTGCCCTGGAAGGAGCACACCCTCCACCTCATCGACACCCCGGGCCACGTCGACTTCGGGTACGAGGTGAGCCGGTCGTTGGCCGCCTGTGAGGGCGCGGTGCTCCTGGTCGACGCCTCCCAGGGCATCCAGGCCCAGACCCTGGCCAACTGCTACCAGGCCCTCGAGAACGACCTCGAGATCGTGGCGGTGCTCAACAAGATCGATCTCCCCGCCGCCGATCCGGACCGCTGTGCCGCCGAGATCGAGCGGGTGCTCGGGCTGGCGGCCACCGGGATCCTGCACATCTCGGCCAAGACGGGCGAGGGCGTGCCCGAGCTGCTCGACGCCATCGTCGAGCGCATCCCCCCACCCACCGGCGACCCGTCAGCCCCCCTCCAGGCGCTCATCTTCGACTCGGCCTACGACCAGTACCGGGGGGTGGTGAGCTCGATCCGGGTCATGCAGGGCACCCTGGTGGGCACGGCCAAGCTCCGCTTCATGCAGGCGGCCAGCAACCACGAGATCGAAGAGATCGGCATCCGCACGCCGGTCACCGTCCCGGTGGACGAGCTCGGCCCTGGCGAGGTGGGGTACCTGATCGCCGGCATCAAGGACGTGGGCGGTGCCCGCTCCGGCGAGACGGTGACCACGGCCAGCCATCCGGCGACCGCGGCGCTGGCCGGCTACCGGGATCCCAAGCCCATGGTGTTCTGCGGTCTGTTCCCCATCGACGGTGATGAGCTGCCCGACCTGCGCGACGCGCTCGAGAAGCTGCGGCTCAATGACGCCAGCTTCACCTACGAGCCCGAGTCCTCCCGGGCCCTCGGCTTCGGCTTCCGGTGCGGCTTCCTCGGCCTGTTGCACATGGAGATCGTTCGCGAGCGGCTCGAGCGGGAGTTCGACCTCTCCCTCATCGCCACGGCCCCGTCGGTGGCCTACCAGGCCTATCTCAACGACGGCACCAGGGTGGACGTCGACAATCCCAGCGAGCTGCCCGAGCCCACCGCCCTCGACCATGTGGACGAGCCCATGCTGTCGGCCACCATCATCACGCCGGCCGAGTACACCGGCACGGTGATGGAACTGTGCCAGGGCCGACGGGCCGAGATGCTGAAGATGGAGTACCTCTCGCCCGAGCGGGTCGAGTTCGTCTACGCCATTCCCCTGGCCGAGGTGGTGGTGAACTTCTTCGACCAGCTGAAGAGTCGCACCAAGGGGTACGCCAGTCTCGACTACGAGCCCCAGGGCTACGCCACCTCCGACCTGGTCAAGGTGGACCTGCTCATCAACCACACCCCCGTGGACGCCTTTTCGACCATCGTCCACAAGTCCCAAGCCGACGTGTACGGCCGGCGGATGACCGACAAGCTGCGCGAGCTCATCCCACGCCAGATGTTCGACGTGCCCATCCAGGCCGCCATCGGCGGTCGGGTGCTGGCCCGTGAGACGGTCAAGGCCCGGCGCAAGGATGTACTGGCCAAGTGCTACGGCGGGGACATCACACGGAAGCGCAAGCTCTTGGAGAAGCAGAAGGAGGGCAAGAAGAAGATGAAGAGCATCGGCCGGGTGGAAGTGCCCCAGGAAGCCTTCGTCTCGGCCCTCCGACTCGACGACTGATCGGCACTACCGGGCCAGGGCGACCAGCTGCGCGTTGGTCTCGGCCCATGTCTGGTGGGCCAGCTGCTGGCGGGCGAGGCGCCCCCGTTCTTCGACCTCGGCCGGATGGTCGGCCAGCTCGGCCAGCGTGGCCCCAAAGGCGGCTGTGTCGTCGGGGTCGATGAAGACCGCGGCTGGCCCACCGAGCTCACTGAGCCCGCCCCGCCGTGAGGCCACCAGCGCGGTGCCACAGGCCATGGCCTCCAGCGCCACCAGCGGGAACGGATCGTCGAAGACCGACGGCATGCACACCACCGAGGCGCGCCGGTAGAGCTCGACGAGCTCGGTGCGCTCGACGAAGGGGATGAACTCGACCGCGGCCCCGGCCCGCTCGGCGGCGGTGGCCAATTCCCGGAGGGAGCGCTCGTACTCGGTCAGTTGGTCCCCGGCGTCGTAGGCGCTGGACCCGACGATGGTCGCCGACAGGGGCCGCGCCGTCCGCGTGGCGGCGACGGCCAGGGCCGAGAGCAGACGGTCGGGCCCCTTGTGGGGGGCGATCTGGCCGGCGAAGAGCATGGAGAAGGCGTCGTCGTCCCCGCGCTCGGTCGCGGTGGTGCCGGGGCTGAAGCGCTCGAGGTCCACCCCGTTGGGCACGGCGACGATCATGCCGGCCAGGCCCGGGACCCGGTCGACCGTCGCCGACCGGAGGAAGTTCGACACCGTGACCACGTGATCGGCCGCCTCCAGCACCCGGTAGAGCTCCCGGCGGCCGTAGGACCGGGACAGGGCGCTGTGGAGGTAGAGCACGAGGGTGGCGTCGGGAAGGGCGGCCCGCCAGTCAGGCAGTGAGGTGGCGGCATAGACGCCCTCGTTGAGGAGGACCAGGTCCGGCTGCCAGGCCACCGCGGCCTCGATGGCCGGCAGGAACAGGTCGGCCGTCCGCCGGCGCCGTCGGCCGACACGCCCGGCCAGGGTGTCGAGGCGGACCTCGTTGGCCGTGAACCACTGCCGGGGGCAGTAGGTCGTGTAGTCGACGACGAGGTTCTCCATGCCCTCGAGGTGGGCGTCCCGGTTGTGGCTCACCACCACGGCCACCTGGTCGCCGCCGGCCAGCTCCTCGCGTCCGAGCTCAGCCACCACGGTGATCAGCGTGTTCCCCTGGCGGGAGAGCGGCGGGGGTACGTGGAGGACGCGCATCGGAGGCGACTGTACCAACGCGCCCGGCGACCACCGGTCGGGCCGCCCGGTCACCCGGATCCGGCGCGACCCCGAGGTACGATGGTCCGTGGACGATCCAAGCGGTGAGGAGCCCCTCCCCGACCCGGTCCCCGAACGGCCACCGTCGGCCAACGCCAGCGCCCGACAGGTGTTCGCCAACGTGGTGTCGTCGTACGCCAACTTGTTCATCGGCATCGTCTTGAGCCTGGTGCTGACCCGGGTCCTGCTCCACCACCTGGGGACCGGCGCCTACGGCCTGTGGATCGTGCTGCTGGCCATCGTCAGCTACACCGGACTCCTGGATGCCGGGGTGTCGACGGCCGCGGTCCAGCGCATCGCCCACCTGACCGCGGTCGGTGACGACGCGGGCGTGGCCAACTTGATCCGCACCGCCTGGCTGTTCTTCACCGTCTCGGGGGCCCTGGCGGTGGCAGTGACGCTGATCGTGGCCCCGTTCCTCGGATCCCTGCTCCACCTGGGGGCCATCAGCGCCTCCACCGCGGCGACGACGCTGATCGTCCTCGGGGTGATGAACGCCGTGCAGTTCCTGGCGCTGGTGCCCACCGCCACCCTCATCGGCTCGGGGCGCAGCGATCGCCAGGCCCAGATCGGGATCGTGGGATTCTTCCTCACCCAGATCGGCCAGGTCCTGGTGGTGATCGCCGGCGCCGGTCTGATCGGCCTGGCCCTGGTGTCGGTGGCCGGCGCGCTGTTCGGGCTGGTGTTCAGCTCGTCGCTGGTCCGACGGATCACCGGCTCGTCGGTGCGCCATGGCCGCTTCGACCGGGAGCTCTTGGGCGAGCTGCTCCGGTTCGGCGGGCGCAACGCCATCATCTCCATCAGCGGCACCATCGCCTATGCCCTCGATGCCGTGGTCATCGGCCTGATCCTGCCGGTGAGCCAGGTGGCCCCCTATGACATCGCGCTCAGCACGGCCAACTTGAACCAGAACCTCACCCAGCAGGGGACCAAGCTGTTGCTACCCGTCTACGCCCACTCCGATGCCACCGGCAACACCGACCGCCAGGCCCGCCTGTTCTCGTTCTCGGTGATGGGGGGGCTGGCCATCTCGCTGCCCATCGTCATCGCCCTCATCGCCTTCGGCGACCCGATCCTCACCCTGTGGCTGGGATCGGTGCCGGCCAAGACCTACTCGATCATGATCGCCCTCGGCGTCGTCATCACCCTGCAGCTCCCGGGCAACCAGTGCTTCACCTATCTGACCGGCATCGGAAAGAACCACCTGCTGGTCCGGTTCGCCATCCTCGGAGCGCTGCTCAACCTGGCCGGCAGCATCGCCGCCACCTTCTGGCTCGGCCCCATCGGCCCGGCCGTCGGCTCGCTGCCCCCGGTGCTGGCCATCGACTTCATCATCCTCCCGATGATCGTGTGCCGGCAGCTCGAGATGCCCTTGGCCGAGTACGCCCGCACGGCACTGGCGCCGATCCTGCCCGCACTCATCGTGGCGGCGGTGAGCGCCACGGCCCTCCACTTCTTCTTCCCGGTGCAGGCCGGGACCACGCTCCATCGGGGCATCCAAGCAGTGATCGGCGCGGCACTGGTGGTGGGGCTGTCGTGGATCACCATGGTGGTGGTCACCTTCCGGCTCGAGCCGCGCCTCGGTGTGGCCGTCCGCAACGGCCTCCGGCGCTTCCGCCGCTGACCGAGGTGCCCGGCGCGCCCAGGTAGCGTCACGGGGATGCCAGAACGACCGCTCCGGGTGCTGCTCTTCAGCCCGCTCCCGGGCCTCGACCCGTTTACCGGCGACGTGATCTACAGCGAGGCGCTGGTCGAGCAGCCCCCACCCGGCGTGACCTACGTGCGCTACGACGACGCCATGGCGTCGGGCGAGATCATCGAACACGGCCGGCGGCACTCCTCCCGTGCCGGGGACCCGCTCGGCCGGCGGGCCCTGGCCCTGGCCACCACGGCGCGGGAGCACGCCGTCAACATGGCCCGAGACCGAGACCTGTTGTTCCGCGAGCCGTTCCGTTTCATCGAAGTGGTCGGGTCCTTCGACCTGGTCCACTGTCACACCTACAGCGTCCGGTGGTCCGGTGTCCCCACCCCGGTGCTGGTGTCCAACGCCGTGCCCCACTCCGAGCTCTACGCGCGCATGCGCCACTGGAGCGCCAACAAGGTCCGGTTCGCCGACACCACCGACCGGGTGCTGGCCCGGCTGCTCGGTGTCGACCACATCGTCTACGGGCTGTCCGGCGTCGACCGCGTGGTGGCCTTCACCCACGTGCTCGGCCGGCTCTACCAGGACCAGGGCGTGCCCGAGGAGCGCATTGGGGTGGTGCCGTTGTTCCCCTCGGGCATGCCCGAGGGGACCCTGCCCGCCTCGGTGCCCGGGCGGATCGGGTTCGTGGCCCAGGACTTCGTGGCCAAGGGGGGCGACACGCTGCTGGCGGCCCTCCCGCTGATCCAAGGCCGACGCCCCGACGCCCACGTGGTCGTGGCCGGCAAGACCCCGGCGATCACCGAGTCGCAGTTGGCCACCCCGGGGGTGACCTGGCGGGGCTTCCTGTCTCGGGCCGAGCTCCTGGCCGATTTCCTCCCGGGCTGTCAGGTCTTCGCCTACGCCTCCCGGTTCGACGGCCTGCCGCTGACCCTGCTGGAGGCGCTGGGCTCGGCGGTCCCCCTCGTGGTGTCGGACTACCTCGGCCTCCCTGAGATCGTGGCCGACGGCGTCAGCGGCCGGGTGGTGCCCCAGTCGGACCCGGGCGCCCTGGCCGATGCCGTGGTCGAACTGCTCGATCCGGCCACCAACGCCGTCGCCTCGCGTGCCGCCCGGGCCCGCTACGAGTCGACCTACTCACCGGCCCACGTGCTTCCCCTCCTGCGGGAGAACTACGACCTGGCCATCGAGACCCACCAGCGCCGCCACCGCCAGTCGGCGTGATCGACCCGACCCGCTCGCCGGCCCCGGGTAGCACAGGGTGCCGGGAGGTGGACGGTACTCTGGCGCGGTGAGTGCCCCACCTACCAGCATCGGTGCTGACCGGGGCCGTTCGGGCCTGCCGTTCGACGGCGACGGCGGGGTCCCCGATGCCGTTCCCCTGTGGTTCGGGCCCGAGGACCGCCCGCGGTTCGGCTGGCTGCACCGGCCCCGTCACCCCATCGGTGCCGGTGTGGTGCTGTGTCCGTCAATCGGACTGGAAGGAGAGGCCAGCCAGCTGGCCTTCCGCTCCCTGGCGCCGGCCCTGGCCGCGGCGGGATGCACGGTGCTGCGGTTCGACTATGACGGGACGGGCGACTCGTTTGGCAGCTTCACCGACCCGGACCGCGTCGACTCCTGGATCACCAGCATCGGGGACGGGCTGGACCTGGTGGCCGCGGACCAGGCCGGCCCGCTCCACCTGGTCGGGATGCGACTGGGTGCCACACTGGCGGCGCAGGCCGCGGCCAGAGACGACCGGGTCCGGTCGCTGACGCTGTGGTATCCGTGGGCCACCGGTCGCCAGTTCGTCCGCTACCAGCGGAGCCTGCGGCGGCTGCTGCCCTTCGATGCCGACAGCGAGAGCGGCGAGGGTGCCGTCGAGATCTCGTGCATCGTCTTCGACGCCACCACCGCCGCCGACCTCTCGGCGCTCAGGGTCGAGGACAGCGTGGACGGTCTTCCGAACGAGGTGCTGGTCATCGACGCCGATCCGGACGGCCCGCTGCCCCGGCTGCTCGACGCGGCCGACACGGTCACCGTCACCCGAAGCGAGGGAGCCGGGGCCAAGCAGCTGTTCGAGGTGGAGTTGCTCCAGGCCGAGCCCGACCGGCGCGACGAGGAGCGCATCGTCGCCTTCGTCACCGGCCAGGCCGTCGGGCCCACCGCTGCGGTCGAGCCCCGAGCGGTCCGCTCGGTTGCCGCCGTCGGCCGCCCCGGTGGCGGACCGGTGGAGGAGCGACCGGTGACCTTCGGGCCCAATGGTCTGTTCGGCATCGTGGCCGAGCCGTCGACCCCTGCACCAGCGGCGGCGGCTGCTCCGCCGCGCTATCGCAGCGCCATCTTCATCAACGCCGGCAACCTGCACCACGTCGGCCCCTCCCGCCAGTGGGCGGAGCTGAGCCGGGACTGGGCCGCCCGTGGCATGCGGTGCCTCCGCTTCGACCTCGGCGGCATCGGCGACAGCGAGGAGAGCACCACCGAGCCGGTGGTCTACGGCTATCCGCGCCACGCCGTGGACGACATCGACGCCGCCATCGAGTTCCTGGCGCCCGACGACCGGGCCGGGGTGGTGCTGGTCGGTCTGTGCTCGGGTGCCTATCACGCGCTGATGGCCGCCTCGCAACTCGAGGTGGGGGCAGTGGCGGTGGTGAACCCGGTGCGGTTCCAGGCGCTGACCGGTGAGTTCACCGTCGCCGACATCGTGCTCGACGTACCGATGGACCTGGCCGTCGAGGGGGAGGCCCCGCCCGCGCCACACTCCCGGCGGGACCTGCGGTCGATGCTGGCACGACTGCGCGGCCGCCAGCTCCTCCGCCCCGTGGTCGAGCACATCCCCGAGGCGGGATGGTGGGTGCTCAACCGGTTCACCGGCGACCACCTGGCGGCCCGGACGTTTGCCACGTTGGTGGACCGGGGGACTGACGTCCACGTGGTCTGCGGTGTGCACGAGGGCCAACGCATCGAGCGGGGCGAGCGTGCCGCGTTGGGCCGGCTCACCGCCACCGGCCGCTTCTCGATGACCGTCGTGCCCACGCTCGACCACAACTTCCACGTGGCCAGCGGCCGGCGCCACGCCATCGACCTCCTGAACGCCCAGGTGCTCGGGCCGACCACCACCGCGGCCTCGGGTAGCCGGCCGGGGTAGCGCCCCGCCGTCCCGCCGCGGCCCTGGCCACGGGGGTGTCCGGTACCGTGGAAGGGGTGAGTTCGGCCCATCCCCCCGACGTCGCCGTCGTGGCCGACGACCGGGATCCGGGGGCACTGCGGCCCGCAGCGGACAGTGGCAACCACCGTGGTCCGTGGGCTGTCGAGCTCGTCGTGGGAGGCACCCTCGTGGCACTCGCCGCGCTCGGCGGCGTCTACTTCGCCGTTCGCCCATCGGCGGGTGCGCTCGATCATGGGCTCGGCTACCTCGTCCCCCAGAGCCGCAGCGCGTGGTTCACCGACGTCAACCGCCTGCGCTATCCGGCGGTCATCATCCTCGGGGCGGCGCTGTCCGCGGCTGTGTGCGTCCGGCGGGACCGGTGGCGTGCCCTGGCCTGTCTCATCGGGCCGCCCCTGGCCTTGGCCACCGCGGAGCTGGTGGCCAAGCCGCTGGTGGGCCGGACGCTCGGGGGCTCGTTGTCCTACCCGTCGGGCTCGACCGTCGGCGCCGCCGCCCTGGCCACCGTGGCCGTGTTGGCCGTAGCACCCCGGTGGCGGACCGTCGCCATCGTCGCGGCATCGGTCTACGCCATGTGGGTCACCGTGTCGGTGATCGCCCTCCAGTGGCACTTCCCGACCGACGCCGTGGCCGGGCTGTGCTTCGGCGTCGGCGCGGTCCTGGTGGTGGACGGAACGCTGGGCTGGGTGGCTGGCCGACGGTCCCTACAGCCCGGGGGGCGGGCACCCCGCAGGGACGGTCCTTGACCGCCCCGACTCACTCGTCGGCCGGCGGGGTGGCCGGCTCGACCTTGTCCTTCGGCTGGCGGATCACGGCCACCGTATCGGCCGGGTTGTCGGGGTCGAAGTGGAGCTGGATCGGGTTGTCGGGATCGTCGGGTTGCCCTGACGCCTCGATCATGAAGGCCGGCTCCTTCTTGGTGGGCTCGAGTGCCTCACGGAGCCCGAGGCTGATGCCGGTGAGTACCGCGCCGGTGGCCGACCGCTTCATCCACTTGTTGAACCGGAGTGGATCTGACCCGTCAGGGGGCTCGTGCTCGTCATCGGCCTGACCGGGACCGCCATCCTCGGGACCGGCTGCCTCAGGACCGCCATCCTCGGGGTCCGACGGGTTGTCGTCCGGCCGCTCGGCGGCCGGTTCGGCCGGACCCGATCCGTAGTGGCTATCCACCGTCCCACGGTACCCGCCGGGGGCGTCCGGCCAGCACCGTGACGGTCGAGGGGACCCTCCCCCCACCGGGCGGGGCCGGATCACGGCCGGTCCCGGTGCCCTAGGCTCCACGTTGTGCTTGACCGATTCCATCCCCCGGTCGAGGAGTACCTCGAGACCATCTTCGCCCTCGAAGAGGAGGGGATCCCGGTCATCCAGGCCCGTCTGGCCGAACGCCTGGACAAGGCCGCCCCGTCGGTGTCCGAGATGCTCGACCGGCTGGAGTCCGACGATCTGATCACCCGCAGTTCGCGCCAGATCACCATGACCACCAAGGGGATGGCCCTGGCCGAGGGCGTGGTGCGCAAGCACCGCCTGGCCGAGCGGCTCCTCGTGGATGTGATCGGCCTCGACTGGGACAAGGCCCACATCGAGGCCGGCCGGTGGGAGCACGTCATCTCCGACGACGTCGAGGAGCGGCTGGTGGCCTTGCTGGGCAACCCGTCGACCTGCCCGCACGGCAACCCCATCCCTGGGTCCGGCTCCGAGGAGCCCGAGCAGAAGCCGCTGGACGAGACGGTGCCCGGGGAGCGGATCCGACTCGAGCGGATCACCGAGAGCGTCGAGCACGAGGCGGCGTCGCTGTCCTACCTAGGAGACCACGGGCTCACGCCGGGCATCACCGCGGTGATCCAGTCCAAGGCCCCCGACGGCACGCTGACCCTGGTCGTGGGCGAGTCGACCATCGCCCTCGGGCCGGCCATGACGGCCCGCATGTTCGTCGCCCCGGCCTGAGGCCGGGCGTTCGGGCCCGGATCCGGGGCCACCGGTGCAGGCCCCAGGCTGTGCCGGCCCGTCCGGTCGGCCGTCACCGCCGGGTTATGACTGCCATGTAACGGTCAGCACTCACTAGAGTGGAGTGCCAACGCCGGACACGACCACCCATGCCGACCACCCACGACAGCCGTCACGACGAGCGTCCCACCCCCACGGCGGACCTCGATGCCCGCAAGGCGGCCATTCTCAACGCCGTGGTCGACCGAGTACATCGGGTCGGCCCAGCCCGTCGGCTCCCAGCATGTGGTCGACGCACCGGGCGTCAGCGTCTCCTCGGCCACCGTGCGGTCGGACATGGCGGCGTTGGAGCGCGACGGCTTCCTCATCCAGCCCCACACGAGTGCCGGCCGGATCCCGACCGACAAGGGCTATCGCTTCTTCGTCGACCACCTGGGCCGTCCCGGCTCGCTCGATGCCGTCGGCCGCCAGCAGGTGCGCCAGTTCTTCGACCACGCCCACGGCGAGATCGAGTCGATGTTGGAGCGCACCTCGGGCCTGCTCGCCGATCTCACCGACTGCACGGCCATGGTGGTGGGGCCCTCCCACGAGTCGGCCGCCATCCGCTCGGTCCAGTTGGTAGGCCTCGGCCCACGCCTGGCCCTGCTGGTCGTGGTGCTGGCTGACGGCGCGGTCCAAAAGCAGTCGATCGAGTTCGCCGCCGAGGTGGACGACGGCCGTCTGGCCGACGCTGCCGCCCGTGCTGGCCGCCCACTCCCTCGGCATCCCGATGACCCAGGTGGGCGTCGAGGTGGCCACCACCGGGGACCCGGCCACCGACGCCGTGGTCGCCGCCGCCGTCGAGGCCCTGCACTCGCTGGGCACCGCCGAGGTGACCGAGCAGCTCTTCGTGGGTGGGTCGTCCCGGATGGCGGCGGCCTTCGACGCCGTCGACACGGTGCGCTCGGTGCTCACCATCCTCGAACAGCAGCTGGTGGTGGTGACCCTGCTCCGGGACATCATCGACACCGGGCTGACCGTGGCCATCGGGACCGAGCACGGGGTCGAGCCCCTGGCCTCGTGCGCCATCGTGGTCATGCCCGTGTCGATCGACGGCGTGGAGGCGGGCACCATCGGCCTGCTCGGCCCGACCCGGATGAACTACCCGTTGGCCCTGGCCGCGGCCCGGGTGGTGGGGGACCGGCTGGGCGAGCGGCTGGGCGAGACCGGTCGATGAGCTCCACCGACCTCTACGAGCTGCTGGGCGTGTCGCGGGACGCAACCGATGAGGAGCTGAAGCGGGCCTACCGGGCCAAGGCCCGTGAGTTCCACCCCGACGCCAACCAGGACGACGCCGATACCGGCGAGCACTTCAAGGAGATCAGCCTGGCCTACGAGGTCCTGAAGGACCCCGAACGGCGCGCCCGCTACGACCGGTTCGGTGCCGAGGGCGTCTTCGGCCCCGGGGCGGGGTCCGGCGGCCCCGGCGACCCGTTCGCCGGCGGCCTCGGGGACCTGTTCGACGCCTTCTTCAACGGCATGGGCGGGGCGGCCGGCGGCCGGCCCCGACGGACCGGGCCCATGCCTGGGCCCGACGCCGAGCTGGTCCTGTCTCTCAGCTTCCGAGAGGCGGTGTTCGGGGTGCAGCGCGACGTCGAGGTCCAGACCCCCGTGCACTGCGACACCTGTGAGGGGACCGGCGCCCGACCCGGCACCACCCCGGTGCGCTGTCCCGAGTGCCAGGGTGCGGGCGAGCTCCGGCGGGTGCGCCAGTCCATCCTGGGCCAGGTCATCACCGCGGTGGCCTGCCCCCGGTGCCAGGGAACGGGCCAGGCCATCGAGGAGCCGTGCGCCGACTGCCACGGCGAAGGTCGGCGCAACGAGCGCCGGACCCTCACGGTCGACATCCCGGCCGGGGTGGACGACGGCTCGACCCTCCGACTGGCCGGCCACGGGCCCGCCGGGTTCCGGGGCGGACCCAACGGCGCCCTCTTCGTCCACCTGGCGGTCCAGCCCGACGAGGTCTTCGAGCGGTCCGGCGTCGACCTCCATGCCGCGGTGCACGTCCCGGTGACGATGGCGGCCCTCGGGGGCAGCATCGGCTTCGACACCCTGGACGACCGCCGGGACCTGGCCATCGCGGCCGGCACCCAGACCGGGGCGGTGATCCCGCTGAAGGCCCTGGGCGTCCCCAAGCTGCGGGGCCGGGGCCGTGGGGACCTGTTCGTCCACGTGGAGGTGGACACCCCCACCGACCTCGATGACGCCCAGCGGGACCTCCTGGTGGCCCTGGCCGCCGCCCGGGGCGAGGACCTCGGTGAGGCGCCCCACGTCGAGGGGCTCTTCTCCAAGCTGCGCTCGGCCCTCAGCTGACGGTGTCGCCGGGAGGCCCGGACCCCGAGCTCGTGTCCGCCTCGGCCATGGTCTTTGTCGACGACCTGGCATCGCCGTTCCTCGGCCGCCGGGAGCTCCACCACCTGGCCGACGTGCTGCGCCTGCGCACCGATGAGGCGGTGATCGCCTCGGACGGGACCGGGTCCTGGGTCCGCTGCCACCTGGCGCCGGACCCAGGCGGGGCACTGGTCGTCGACGGCCCGGTCCGGACCCAGGCTGCTCCCGACCCGCCCATCACCGTGGCGTTCGTGCCCACCAAGGGGGACCGTCCTGAGTGGGTGACCCAGAAGCTGACCGAGCTGGGCGTGGACCGGATCGTGCCGCTGGCGTCGCGGCGGTCCGTGGTGCGCTGGCAGGGGGAGCGCGGGGAACGGGCCGTCGAGCGGCTGCGACGGGTGGCACGGGAGGCGTCGGCCCAGTGCCGCCGGACCCGCCTCCCCGAGGTGACCGCGGTGCTCGGGCTGGAGGAGCTGGCCAGAGTGGCCGGGGAGGGACTGTGCCTGGCCCAGCCGGGCGGGAGCCGGCCGGGACTGAGCCGTGCCACCGTGGCCATCGGTCCCGAGGGGGGCTGGGATCCCGACGAACTGGAGCGGTGGGGTCCGGGTGTCGGCCTGGGGCCCACCGTCCTGCGGGCCGAAACGGCCGCTGTGGTGGCCGGGACCGTTATGACCGCTCTCCGTGGTGGCGTGGTGGGGCCCCTTGCGTAACCACGCTACGTGGGCAAAACTACACCGAGAGGCAGGGTGCTCCTTTACGGAGGCCGGCGACCGCATCTGCGGCCTCCGGGACTGAGTGTGGCTCCGTCGGAGTCGTCGGAGCTGAGTGTGCGCCCACGATGTAGGGCAGAGCCGGGGCTATTGGGGCGGCCGGTGCAGATGAGCGGAGGTGCACATGTCGGTGATGCAGAACGGGGCAGAGATTCTCGACGACGAGGACGAGCAGGAAGTGGCGGCCCGAATCGCCTACGCCCGTGCCGTCGGGGCCCGGCTGCGCACCATGCGCAAGCAGATGCGACTGTCCCTCCAGGCCGTCGAAGCCATGTCCGAGCAGGAGTTCAAAGCCTCCGTGCTCGGCGCCTACGAGCGGGGTGAGCGGGCCATCTCCGTGCCCCGTCTGCAGCGCCTGGCCAAGCTCTACGACGTCCCCGTCGACCAGCTCCTCCCGCCCGACGACGTCGCGGTCACCCGCTGGGGGGCCAACGGCGCCAGCAATGACGTCGTGGCGCCGCTGAGTGCCCGCCGGGCCATCCAGGCATCGTCCGGCACCGAGCGGGTGGCCATCGACCTGACCAAGCTCCACACCGTGAGCGGACCCGAGCGGGACCTGCTGCGGCGCTTCCTGTCGATGATCCAGGTCCACCGCCAGGACTTCAACGGGCGGATGATCACCATCCGGGCCGAGGACGTGCGGGCCATCGCCTGCCTGTTCGGGGTGACCCCGGACTCCATGGGCTCGCGCCTGGACGAACTCGGCCTCCTCGTGAGCGTGTGACCGGGCCCACCGCTACTCGATGACCGAGGCCATCACCTGGCTGAGCACCAAAGAGGTCGCCGAATGGCTGGGCATCACCTTGCGCAGCCTCTACCGGTTCATCGACGAGGGTGACCTGGTGGCCTACAAGTTCGGCCGGGTCATCCGCCTCCAGAAATCCGACGTCGAGGCGTTCCTCGAGGCCAGCCGCATCACGCCGGGCACCCTCGAGCACCTCTACCCCGAGGTGAAGGGGACCGACCGGGCCACCAACGGGGCCACCTCCGACGTGGCCGCCCCGCGGGGGGCCTGACCGTGGCCGACTGCCTGTTCTGCGGCATCGTGGCGGGCGACGTCCCGGCCGACATCGTGCGCACCGACGAGCGCACCGTGGCCTTCCGGGACATCAATCCCGCCGCACCCGTGCACGTGCTGGTCGTGCCGCGCCGCCACATCGTCAATGCCTCGGTGGTGACCGCAGCGGACGCCGCGGACGTCGCCGCCCTGCTCGAGGCGGCCAAGGCGGTGGCCGACGCCGAGGGCATCGGGGCCCCCGACCGCGGCTACCGGCTGGTCTTCAATGTGGGTCCCGACGCCCTCAACTCGGTGGACCACCTCCACCTGCACGTACTGGGGGGCCGGACCTTCGACTGGCCCCCCGGCTGAGGACCGACAGCCCAGGTCACCGGGGGACGCGGGGCGACGGGGGCATGGGATCCTCCCCGCCGGCGCGCTGGTAGGGTCGGGGACAGAACGCACGTGGCAGGCACCCAGGTCAAAATTCTCGTTCCCGGCAACCACCTCATGGCCGGCCTGCTGGGCCAGCGTGACGAACTGCTGCGCCTGGTCGAAGGGGCCTTCGACGACGTGCACATCGCCGTGCGGGGCAATGAGATCTCCATCGAGGGCGACGGGGCCGAGCGGGTCGGGGCCCTCTTCGAGGAACTGATCATCCTGCTCGAGTCGGGCCAGGGCCTGGACGCCGTCCAGGTCCACCGCACCATCGACATGATGCACGACGACATCAAGCCCTCCGAGGTCCTGACCTCGGAACTGGTGCGGTCGTCCAAGGGACGCGCCGTCCGGCCCAAGACCGGGGGCCAGAAACAGTACGCCGACGCCATCGCCTCCAACATCGTGACCTTCGGCATCGGTCCGGCCGGGACCGGCAAGTCGTACCTGGCGGTTGCCCTGGCTGTCCAGGCCCTGCAGGCCCGTCAGGTCAACCGGATCATCCTCACCCGCCCCGCCGTCGAGGCCGGCGAGCGCCTCGGGTTCCTGCCCGGGGACCTGATGGCCAAGGTCGACCCCTACCTCCGCCCCCTCTACGACGCCCTCCACGACCTGCTCGAGCCCGAGGGGGCCCAGCGGCTCATCGACCGGGGCGCGGTCGAGGTGGCCCCGCTCGCCTTCATGCGGGGGCGGACCCTGAACAACAGCTTCATCATCCTGGACGAGGCCCAGAACACCAGCCCGGAGCAGATGAAGATGTTCCTGACCCGCATCGGGTTCGGCTCCAAGGCGGTCATCACCGGCGACGTCACCCAGATCGACGTGCCCGGCGGGCGGTCCGGCCTGGTCGGCCTGGAGCCGGTGCTGTCGGGGGTGCCCGATCTGGCCTTCGTCCACCTCACCCAGCGCGACGTGGTCCGGCACCGGATCGTCTCGGACATCGTGGCCGCCTACGAGCGCACCGAGTCGCCGGGGGCCAGCGGTGAGTCTTGACCTCTATGCCGCCGACGAGCAGTCCGACCAGCCGGTGGACGTCGATCGCTGGTCGGGCCTCGCCCGCTCGGTGCTCGAGGCCGAGGGCATCGTGAGCGACACCGAGGTCTCCCTACTCTTCGTGGACGAGGCCACCATCGCCTCCCTCAACGGGCGCTTCCTCGACAAGGAGGGCCCCACCGACGTGCTGGCCTTTCCGATCGAGGACGAAGCCGACCGCAGCGGGCGCTCCCCCGACGAGGGCGGCACCGGCCCCGGCTCCATCGAGGCCGACACGGGCCGGCTCCTCCTGCTCGGCGACGTGGTGATCTGCCCGGCGGTGGCGGCCCGCAACGCCGTCGACCACGACGTCGGCTACGAGGACGAGATCGCCCTCCTCGTGGTCCACGGGATCCTCCACCTTCTCGGCATGGACCATCTGGTGGACGAGGAGGCCGAGCGGATGGAGCAGCGCGAGCAGCAGTTGCTGTCCCGCTTCTACCGCGTGGCGTCATGAGCGGCCTCCCACCGGGACGGCCGGTCTCGTGGTGACCGCCACGTCGTCGTTCACCTGGAGCGACGGGGTCCTCATCGTGGTGGTGGTAGTCCTGTTGGGGATCTCGGCCCTACTGGCCCTGGCCGAGACCAGCCTGGTGCGCACGAGCCGGGCCAAGGCGCTGGCCCTGGTCGACGACGGCCGCCGCGGCGCCAAGGTGCTGCTCCGCCTGACCGAGAACCCCCAGGGGTTCCTCAACCCGGTGATCCTGCTGGTACTGATCTGCCAGCTGGTGGTGGCGACCCTGGTGGGCGTCCTGGCCTCCAACTGGTTCGGGGCCTGGGGGGTGCTGGCCGCCACCGTGTTCGAGATCGTGGTCATCTTCGTGCTGGGCGAGGCCGTGCCCAAGAACTGGGCGGTGCACCATCCCGAGCGGGCCGCGTTGTTCAGCGCCCCGTTCGTGTCGGCGGTGGTGCGGTTCTGGCCGGTCCGGATCGTCTCGGGGGCCCTGATCGGCCTGGCCAACCTGCTGATCGGCGAGAAGGGCCAGTACCTGGGCTCGGCCATCACCGAATCGGAGCTGTTGGCCATGGCCGACGTGGCGCTCGAAGAGGACGTCATCGAGACCGAGGAGCGGGCGCTGATCCACTCCATCATCGAGTTCGGGGACACCGTGGTGCGCGAGGTCATGGTGCCGCGTCCCGACATGGTGACCGTCGGCGTCGACGAGACGGTGGAGGCGGCCCTCGAGCAGGCCTTGGAGGCCGGCTTCAGCCGGATGCCGGCCGTCGAGCAGCAGGTGGACGACGTGGTGGGGATCGCCTACACCAAGGACCTGATCCGGGCGGTCCGGACCGGCTCGGGTGCGGACCCGGTGCGCTCCCACCTCCGGCCGGCGCACTTCGTGCCCGAGACCAAGCGGGTCTCCGACCTGATGCGCGAGATGCAGGCCGACCAGTTCCACCAGGCGGTGGTGGTCGACGAGTACGGCGGGACGGCGGGGCTGGTCACTCTGGAGGACCTCATCGAGGAGCTGGTGGGGGAGATCGTCGACGAGTTCGACGTGGAGGAGGCCCCCGTTGAGCGCCTGGGCTCCGGCGAGCTTCGGGTGAGCGCCCGCCTGCCCGTCGACGAGGTCAACGAACTGATCAATGCCGACCTGCCCGAGGGGGCGTGGGACACCGTCGGAGGGCTGGTCTTCGACCTGTTGGGCCACGTGCCGGTGGCCGGCGAGTCGGTCACCGTGGACGGGCTGCTCCTGGTGGCCGACCGGGTGACCGGCCGGCGCATCGAGCGGGTCCGGATCGTCCCCACCGCCGCTGGCGACGGGGAGCCGTGAGCGTGTTCCGGTCGGGCTTCGTGGCGGTGGTGGGCCGTCCCAACGTGGGCAAGTCGACGCTGGTCAACGCCATGGTGGGCACCAAGGTGTCGATCACCTCGCCGCGGCCCAACACCACGCGGTCCCAGGTGCGCGGGGTGCTCAACCGGCCCGACGCCCAGGTGGTCTTCGTCGACACGCCCGGGCTGCACAAGCCCCGCACGGCCCTCGGTGAGCGGATGAACGAGTCGGCGACCTCCTCGCTCGACGACGTCGACGTGGTGGTGGCCATGGTGGAGGCGACGGGTGCCGTGGGCCCCGGTGACCGCATGGTGCTGGCCCAGTCGGCCCGACGGGTGCGCTCCATGGCGCGGGCCACCGACCTCCAGCGCGAGCTCCAGGCCGATGGCGGGGACGACGACGGGAGGGTGGGGGACCCCACCTTGTTGGTGGTGGTCAACAAGATCGACCGGGTGGGAGGCGACGGCGTGCTCACCCATCTCACCGCGGTGTCGAACGTCATCGCCGCCATCGACCAGGACGACGGCCAGCGCCCGGTGCCGGTGGAGTACTTCCCGGTGTCGGCCACCTCGGGCGAGGGCGTTCCCGGACTGATCGACGCCGTCGTGGCCCGGCTGCCCGAGGGCCCGCGGTACTACCCCGAGGGCATGGTCACTGACGTGGCCGAGGCGTTCTGGGTGGCCGACCTGGTGCGCGAGGAGCTGCTCCACCGGGTCCAGGACGAGCTGCCCCACAGCATCGCCTGCCGGGTCACCGAGTGGGAGTGGCCCCGGGTGCGCTGCGAGATCCTGGTCGAGCGGGACTCGCAAAAGGGCATCGTGATCGGCAAGGGCGGGATCACGTTGAAAGAGGTGGGTACGGCGGTGCGCCAGCAGATGCCCCCCGGGGCCTTCCTCGAGCTCTTCGTGCGGGTCGAGAAGCGCTGGCAGCACCGGGAGGACGCCCTCGACCGGCTGGGGTTCTGACCCGGCGCTAGCCCGACGCCGCGATGGCCTGGAGGAACGCCACCACCTCGCCGCGATCGATGGTGCGCTTCATGGGCGGGACCCGCGCCAGCAGGGCGCCGCGGTAGCGGGCCGTTGCCAGCCGGCTGTCCAGCACCGCCACGACCCCGCGGTCGTCGGCCGACCGGATGAGCCGTCCCGCCCCCTGGGCCAGCAACGTGCCGGCCCGCGGCAGGTCGACGGTGCTGAAGGCCGACGAGCCGGCCCGCTCCCGGCGGGCGTCGAGCACCGGGTCGTCGGGGCGGGGGAACGGGATGCGGTCCACGGTCACCAGGCTGAGGGTCCGGCCCGGGATGTCCACGCCCTGCCAGAAGCCGAGGGTGGCGAACAGGCAGGCCGACTCGTCGGCGGCGAACGCCGCGACGAGGGCCGGCTTGGGCAGGTCCGACTGCGACAAGAGGGTGAACGAGAGGCGCTCGGCCAGTGCGTCCCGGGCGGCGTTCATGGCCCGCCAGCTGGTGAACAGGGCCAGGGTGCGCCCACCGGCGGCGTTGATGAGCACCTCGAGCTCGTCGTGCAGGGCGGGCTCGGCTTCCGGCCGCCGTCGGTCGGGCAGGGACTGGGCCACGTACAACAGGGCATGTCCTCGGTAGTCGAACGGGCTGCCCACGTCGAGGGAGTCGCACGTCCCCTCGGGCAGCCCCAGCCGCTCGGGAAGTCCGAGGGGCACCGTCGCCGAGGTCAGGATGCCGGTCACCGTGCCCCACAGCTGCTCGCTGAGCAGCGGCCCGACATCGATGGGGGACACCCGCAGGCTCGGGGACCGGTCCCCGCCGTCGACCCAGGCCACCTCGTCGTCGGTCAGGGCACCGACCCGGGCCAGGTCGCCGGCCAGGTGGCCGGCGGCGAGCAGCACCCGGTCCCGCCTCGAGCGCACGGCCGCGGCCTCGTCGTCCCCCGCCTCGCGGGCCGACCGCTGGAGGGCGTCGACGAGCCGGGCCACCCGGCCCGATGCCAGAGCGAGGACCTCACCCAGGCCCGGCTCCGAGGCTGTGGTCCGGACCGGCCCCGTGGCGGTGGCAGTGGCAGTGGCGGTGATGCGCCCCCGTTGGGCCCAGGTCGCCGGTCGGTCGGTGACCGGGGCGAGTCCGAGCTCCAGACCGAGCGGTTCGTCCTCGGCCGGTCCGCCCACTGTGCCCACCGGCTCCGTTGCCGGGGGCCCAACACCCAGGTCGGCCGGCGGCACCCGCATCCCGACCAGGGGGCGCAGCACCCGCTGGACCAGGTCGCTCAGGTCCGACACGGCGTCGACCGGGTCGACCCCTGAGTCACCCGGGTCGCACAGCGGCCGGGCGCTGGCGGCCAGGGCCCGGAAACGCCCCGGCCCGATCTCCACCCCCAGGCTGTCGGTCATCACCTCTTCGACCTCGTGGGCCTCGTCGAAGATCACCACCTGATGGGGCGGGAGCACGGCGCCCCCGCTGGCCAGATGGGCCCCGTAGAGGTGGGTGTTCACCACCACCACCTCGGCCTCGGCGGCCCGGGCCCGGGCGTCCTCGGCGAAGCAGTCCCGCCCCGCCGGGCACCGGAAGGCGCCCGGGCACTCCCGGGCCGTGGTCGACACCATGGCCCACGCCCGGTAGTGGGGCTCGAAGTCGAGCTCGGAGCGGTCTCCGGTGGTGGTCTCATCGGCCCAGCGCACCAGCCGGCGGACCTGGTCCCCGAGCCGTCCCACCTCGACCGGGTCGACAGCCCCCTCGGCGGCCGCGGCCTCGGCGAGTGGGTCGTCGGCGTCGGGCGGGTCGGCGGCCCCGGCCTGGAGCGAGAGCTGTTCACCGCGCCCCCCGACCTCGCTGACCCGCTGGCGGCAGACGTAGTTGCTGCGCCCCTTCAAGACGGCGAAGGAGAAGCTGCCCTTCAGCGCCCGGGACACGAGGGGCAGGTCCTTGGTGGCCAACTGGTCCTGGAGGGCTTTGGTGGCCGTCGCCACCACCACCCGCTGGCCCGACAGCGCGGCAGGGATGAGGTACGCCAACGACTTGCCGGTGCCGGTGCCGGCTTGTACGACCAGATGGCGAGCGTCCTCGATGGCCCGGCCCACCGCGGTAGCCATCTCCCGTTGTCCCTCGCGCCGCTCGCCTCCGCCCGGCAGCGCTTGGGCCACCTCGTCGAGGGTGGTGGTCACCGCGTCGGTCATCGACCGACCCTACCGGCGGCCGAGCCAGCCGTCGGACCCCGTCCGCTCAGTGCCACTCGATGGCCAGCCCCACCGCCACACCCAGGCCCACCACCACGATGACCCAGCGCAGGACGGGGGCCGGCAGGCGCCGTCCGTAGCGTCCGCCGACCTGGCCGCCCACGATCGACCCCAGGGCGATGAGCCCGGCCACCGACCAGGAGACGTGGGTGGAGGCGATGAACACCACCGCGGCCACGGCGTTGGCCGTGAAGGCCAGGACGTTCTTGGTCCCATTGAGTCGCTGGAGGTCGTCGTCGATGAAGATGGCCAGGAGGGCGATCAAGATCACACCCTGGGCCGCCCCGAAGTAGCCCCCGTAGATGCCGGTGAGGAACACCCCGACCAGCAGCCCAGCGCCACCGTGCCGGCCGGTCCCGGTGCCCTGCTCCAGCCGGGCGCGCATGGCGGGCTGCACCGCCATGAGGACGGCGGCCACAGCGATCAGGGCGGGCACCGCCGCCTTGAACACGCTGTGGGGCAGGGTGAGCAGCAGTGCCGCACCGACCAGGGAGCCCAGCACCGACGCCGCGCCCAGTTGGACCAGCCGGCTCCGTTGGCCGACCAGCTCCCGCCGGTAGGCCACCACGGCACTGGCGTTGCCGGGGACCAGCCCCACGGTGTTGGACACGTTGGCCAGTACCGGCGGATAGCCCAACGCCAGCAGCGTGGGAAAGGTGATCAGCGAGCCCGATCCCACGATCACGTTGATGGTCCCGGCGGCCAGGCCGGCGGCGAAGATGGCCAGCGCGGCCCACGGGGACATGGAGAGGGTCTAGTGCCCCGAGGCCCAGCCCTCCAAACACCGCGTGCCACACCCATGCATCCCCGGCGCCCGAGGCCGCCACGGTGTCAGCGGGCACGGTATCGGCCCGGTATCGGCGCGGTGTCGAGCTGGTGTCGGCACGGTGGCCCATTCTCGAGGCGGTAGGTTCGCAGGGTGCACGACGATGGAGGAGCGGCCGGTGGGGCCGCAGAGCCGAACCGCCCCGTGGTGGCGGCCGCCGATCTCCTCGGGGGCCCCATCCCCGCCCACGTGGCCTGCGTGATGGACGGCAACGGTCGCTGGGCGGCCCGGCGTGGCCTGCCGCGGACTGACGGCCACGCCGCCGGCGAGGCGGCCCTCCTCGACGCCGTCGAGGGTGCGCTCGATCTCGGCATCCCCTGGATCACCATGTACGCCTTTTCGACCGAGAACTGGCGCCGTCCCGCCGACGAGGTCCGCTACCTGATGGGATTCAACGAGAGCCTCCTGGTACGCCGCCGGGACGAGCTGCACGACAAGGGAGTCCGCATCCGCTTCGCCGGCCGGCGCGACTGGCGGGTGCCCAAGCGTGTCCTCCGGCGTATGGACGAGTCCGTCGCCCTGACCACCCACAACCGTCGCTGCACCCTGACCATGGCCTTCAACTACGGCGGCCGGGCCGAGATCGTCGACGCCGTGCAGCGGTTGGTGGCCGATGGCGTCCCGGCCGACAAGGTCAACGAGAAGGCCATCCGCTCCCGCCTGTACTTCCCCGACCAGCCCGACCCCGACCTGGTGATCCGGACCTCGGGGGAACACCGCATCTCCAACTTCCTGCTGTGGCAGCTGGCCTACAGCGAGCTGGTCTTCGACGACGTCTTGTGGCCCGACTTCCGGCGTACCCACCTGTTCGAGGCGGTGCGGGACTTCCAGCGGCGCCAACGCCGGTACGGTGGTGTCACATGACCAGCCCCCCCTCCCCACTGCGCCCGGGCCGTTCCCGGGCCGCGGAGCGCCGGCGCGACGATGCCGGCGGGGTGTGGATCGTCACCGGCATCGTGGCCGGCATCGCCATGTACGCGTTCATCGTCCTCATGGACGTCGCCGGGTTCACCGCCGTCCTCCCCCTGGTGGTGCTCCCGCCCGTGGTGCTGGGCCTGATCGCCGCCAACAACCTGTTGGGTGGTGGCAGGAGCCACGGACGCTCCAGCGGCCGCCCGGTGGGCGAGGGACAGGCGCCACTCTCCTCCAGCGGCCCGAACGGCCCGGTCAAGGTGACCAGCCCGATGGATCCCGGGGGGTCCCGCTCGCCGCAATGACCCTCTTTCGCGACCGGGGCGTGGTGCTGCGCACCATCCGCCTGGGCGAGGCGGATCGCATCGTCACCCTGATGACCGAGGAGCACGGCAAGGTGCGGGCCGTGGCCAAGGGGGTGCGCCGCACCACGTCCAAGTTCGGCTCACGACTCGAACCCCTCAGCCATGTCGCGCTCCTCGGCTGGCAGGGCCGCGGCGACCTCGACACCATCAACCAGGTCGAGGTCATCGACACCTTCCGAGCGGTGCGCGAGGACCTGGACCGGATGTCGGCCGCCATGTCCATGCTGGAGGTGGTCGACCAGATCGGCCAGGAGCGCCACGCCAATCCCCGCCTCTACGAGATGCTGGTCGGAGCCATCGGTGCGCTGGCCGAGCACCACTCGCCCATGGTGGCCCCGGCATTCTTCCTAAAGGTGCTGGCCCTGGAGGGCTCGGCACCGGTGCTCGACCTGTGTGTGTCCTGCGGCCAGGACGACATCGACGAGCTGGTGGCCTTCGACCTGGTCGAAGGCGGGGTCCTGTGCCGCAATTGCCGACGGGGTCGGGCACTCTCCCCCGAGGGCCTGGTGCTGTTGCGGCGCACGCTGGGCGGGGGGCTGGCCGGTGTGCTCGCCGAGCCCAGGTCACCGGTGACCGACGAGGTGACGGGCCTGGCCACCGAGGCCATGGAGGCCCATCTCGACCGACGACTGCGATCGGTGCACACCGGCCAGGTGTCCTGAGGTGGCCGGTCCGACCGGCCGCTCGACGGTCCTGTGGTTCCGTCGAGACCTGCGCACCGCCGACCATCCCGCCCTCCTGGCGGCGGTCGACCATGCCAGGTCGACCGGTGCCGGTGTGGCGGCGCTCTTCGTGGCCGACGGCCCGCTGCTGGCCGGTGCGGGCGCCAACCGACGGGCGTTCCTGGCCGGATCCCTCGCCGCCCTCGACACCTCCCTCGAGGGGACCCTGACCATCCGCCACAGCCCGAGTGCCCGGGCCGTGGCGGCCTTCGCCGCCGAGGTGGGGGCCGACACCGTGTTCGCCACCGGGGACTGCACCCCTTTCGGGCGACGACGCGACGATGCCGTCGCACGGGCCCTGGCCGACGACGGGCGCACGCTGGCCCGGGTGGGGTCTCCCTACGCCGTGTCCCCGGGCCGGGTCCTCACCGGTGGGGGCTCGCCCTACCGGGTGTTCACCCCGTTCCGGCGGGGTTGGTCCGACCACGGCTGGCCACCGCCCTCGGTCGCACCCGATGGAGTCCGCTGGACGGCCGCCGAGTCCGACGCGGTCCTGGCCGACATCGGGGATGGGGCCACCTCCCCGTCGCTGCCCGTGCCCGGCGAGGAGGCGGCCGCAGCCGCGGCCGACGCGTTCTGTCGGGGCCCGGTCGATGCCTACGACGGGGACCGGGACCGCCCCGACCGGGCCGGAACCTCCCGGCTCTCCCCGTACCTGCGCTTCGGGTCGATCCACCCCCGCCAGGTCCTGGCCCGACTGGGGAGTGGAGCGGGCTCCGACCGGTTCACGTCGGAGCTGGCCTGGCGGGAGTTCTACGCCGACGTGCTGTGGCACCATCCCGCCTCGGCGTGGGAGCCGTTGGCACCCGTCGGCCGGACGGTCCGCTGGGACACCGGGCCCGGCGCCGACGCCAGGTTCGATGCCTGGGCCGCCGGGGAGACCGGCTATCCCCTGGTCGACGCCGGTATGCGCCAGCTGCTGGCCGAGGGCTGGATGCACAACCGGGTCCGGATGCTGACTGCCTCGTTCCTGGTCAAGGACCTCCACATCGACTGGCGGCGCGGCGCCCGCCTGTTCTTGGACCGGCTGGTCGACGGGGACCTGGCCTCCAACAACCACGGGTGGCAGTGGGTGGCGGGCACCGGGACCGACGCCGCACCGTTCCACCGGGTGTTCAACCCCACTCTGCAGGCCGAGCGGTTCGACCCCGACGGCGCCTACGTCCGTCGCTACGTCCCTGAGGTAGGGACCCCGTCGTATCCCGCGCCCATCGTCGACCACGCCACCGAGCGGCTGGAGGCGTTGAGCCGGTGGCAGGAGGCCAAGCTGGCCCTCGGGGCGGCGAGGTCGTGAACGGGCCCGTGGGCGGGGGCGTGGTCCCCGACGGCCCGGAGCCCTTCGGCGTCTACGTCCATGTGCCGTTCTGCCGGTTCCGCTGCGACTACTGCGCCTTTGCCACCTTCACCGACCGCGACCACCTGATGGAGGACTACGCGGTGGGCCTGTGTGGCCGAGGTGGCCCGGGCCCGGGACGACGAGGGGGTCCCTCTGGCCACGTCGGTCTTCTTCGGTGGAGGCACGCCCTCGCGGCTCCCGCCCGACCTCTTGGTCGGCATCCTCGACGCCGTGCCCCGGGCCCCCGGTGCCGAGGTCACCGTGGAGTGCAACCCCGAGGACGTAAGCCCCGGCAGGCTGGCCGCCTACCGGTCGGGCGGGGTCACCCGCATCTCGCTCGGCGTCCAGTCCACCCAGTCCCATGTACTGGCCGGCCTCGGCCGCCGTCACGGCTCGGCCCAGGCCCTCGAAGCGGCGGCGGCGGTGGCAGCGGAGGGGTTCGCCTCGTGGAACATGGACCTGATCCTCGGCGGTGCCGGCGAGACCGATGCCGATTGGGAGGCGAGCCTCGGTGACGTGCTGGGCCTCGAGGCCCCCCCGCCTCATGTCAGCGCCTACGCCCTCACCGTCGAGCCTGGGACGCCGCTGGCGGCCGACCCGGACCGGCACCCCGACGACGATGCCCAGGCGACCCGGTACGAGGCCACCGACCGGATCCTCGGGGCGGCGGGGTACCGGTGGGAGGAGATCTCCAACTGGGCCCGGCCCGGCCACCGCTGCCGGCACAACAACCTCTACTGGAGCCAGGGCGACTACCGGGGGATCGGCTCGGCCGCCCACTCCCACCGCGCCGGACGCCGTTGGTGGAACGTCCGGACACCGGACCGCTACGTGGCAGCCATCACCGCCGGGCGCCCGGCCCTGTCCGGGGAGGAGGTCCTCGACCAGGAGCAGCGGAGGTTCGAGGCCCTGGCCCTGGGGCTCCGGACCCCGGCGGGGGTCCCGGCCACCGCCCTCCCGCCCGATGCCGCACTGGAGGGCCTGGTCGACGTAGTCGACGGCATGGCGGTGCTGACCGTCCGGGGTCGCCTGTTGGCCAACACGGTCACCTCCTCGCTGCTCATAGGCAGCTGACCGGGGTCGGACCCGTGTTGCCAGCCGGTACCATTCGTCCCTATGCCTGACTCCGACACCGCCTCTGTCGCGCCGTCCGACCTGATGGAGAAGGTGGTCGGGCTGTGCAAGCGCCGGGGGTTCATCTTCCAGTCGGCCGAGATCTACGGCGGCTTCCGCTCGACCTACGACTACGGCCCACTCGGCGTCAACCTGCTGCGCAACGTCAAGAACGCCTGGTGGGAGGCGATGGTGCAGCGGCGCGACGACGTCGTCGGGCTCGACGCCTCCATCCTCACCCCGCCGGCCGTGTGGGAGGCCTCGGGGCACCTGGCCAACTTCACCGACCCTCTGGTAGACTGCCGCAACTGCCATCAGCGCTGGCGGGAGGACAAGATCGAGGGCGTCTGTCCGTCGTGCGGGTCCACCGAGTTCACCCCGGCCCGTGCCTTCAACCTCATGTTCAAGACCCATGCCGGCCCGCTCGAGGACGAGGGGGCGGTCGCCTACCTCCGCCCCGAGACGGCCCAGGGCATGTTCATCAACTTCGCCAACGTGCTCCAGACGACCCGCAAGAAGCCACCCTTCGGCATCGCCCAGGTGGGCAAGTCGTTCCGCAACGAGATCACCCCGCAGAACTTCGTCTTTCGGACCCGCGAGTTCGAGCAGATGGAGATGGAGTACTTCGTGCCGCCGGCCGAGGCCGACCACTGGTTCCAGTACTGGCTCGACGAGCGCTACGCCTGGTACACGGCACTCGGCATCCCCACCGACCAGTTGCGCCTCCGCCATCACGACGTCTCCGAGCTGTCCCACTACTCGACGGCCACCGCCGATGTGGAGTTCTTGTTCCCCTGGGGCTGGGACGAGCTCGAGGGCATCGCCAACCGGACCGATTTCGACCTCCGGGCCCATGCCAGCGCGTCGGGGGAGCGCCTCGAGTACTTCGACCAGGCCGCCAACGAGCGCTACGTCCCCTACGTCATCGAGCCGGCTGCCGGGGCCACCCGCACCATGATGGCCTTCTTGCTGTCGGCCTACCACGAGGACGAGATCGGCGGGGAGGCCCGCACCGTGCTGCGCCTGCACCCGAGGCTGGCCCCGTACCAGGTGGCCGTGCTCCCTCTCTCGAAGAAAGAGACCATCGAACCGGTGGCCCGCGAGGTGCTGGGCTTGCTCCAGCCCCACGTCATGTGCGACTACGACGTGACCCAGTCCATCGGCAAGCGGTACCGCCGACAGGACGAGGTGGGCACTCCGTGGTGCGTGACGGTCGACTTCGACACCCTGGAGGACCGGGCGGTGACGGTGCGCGACCGCGACACGACCGAGCAGGTCCGCATCCCCATCGACGGGCTGGTGGCCGAGGTGCGATCGAGGATGGACCGGGCCTAGGTAGCTGCCTCCCTCGCCCGCCGGTGACGGGCGAGGTGGTCCCCGCCGTCGGGCACCACGCATCGCGGCGCCGCGCTCCACGCCTGGAACAGCGCCCCGATCACTTCCGATCCGGCGGCGCCCGATCGGGGACCATCACGGTGCTTGGTGGTGGGCTATGGAAGGATCGCCCGGTGATGCCGCCACGTCGAGGCACGCCTGGGGGGCGAGGGCTGCCTGACCTGGGCCGGTTGGGGATGGCCCTGCTCATGGCCGTGCCCGTCCTGGCCGTGTGTCTCCTTGTGACCGCGCCGTCCGGACGGGCCGGGGCCGCCACCTCGGAGCCCTACCGGGTGACCTTCGTCGCCCGTGAGTGCCCGACCTACACCGACATCATGGCCAACCTGGCCCGCAACAACATCCAAGAGAGCCTCCAGGACCTCGGGAAGAACTCGGTCTACAGCTCGGGCCAGCCCATCGCGCCATCCGTCGAGACCCCAAACCAGCCGGCCTGCACACCGCTCAACGGCTGGAAGTTCACCTTCGGGAGCGGCATCGCCGGCAAGACCTCCAACCTGTCGACGGTGTCCAACCCGGGCACGCCGGTCACGGTGCAGCCCTCGGTCCCCCTCCTCGATCCCCAGGGCCGGCCCACCGGCCAGTCGATCGCCGCGGCTACGACCGTGACCCTGACCCAGGCCCAGGTCAGCGCGGCCCTGAGCCGGAACCTCTGGGTGCAGGGCGGGACCCCGTCGGATCCCCTCGGGACGGCGTCGTTCGGGAACCGCTACGCCTTCGGTGCGCTGCGGTGCTCCATCGACAACCTCAACGGCGACAACGTCGAGTGGGTGGGATTCGCCTCGGGCTCGACCAACGTCTTTTGCTATTACTACGCGGTGGACAAGATCCCGGCCTCGGGAACCATCCAGGTGCGCAAGCAGCTGGCTGCCCCCGAGCCCCAGACCAACGTGTTCCACTTCACCGGCAACATCTCCTACAACCCCGGTGGCGCCTTTGCCATCCCGGTGACCGGGGCGTCGGCCGGCTCCATCTCCTTTGTGCGCTCCTCGGGCGTGCCCTGGAGCTTCACCGAGGACGCCGACCCGGCGTTCGCCTTCACCTCGCTCAGTTGTAGCGGGCCCGGAACCAGCACTTTTCCGGCCCCGTCGACCACCGACCCCAGTGCCACCGTGACGCTCGGGCCCGGGGACACCGTGGTGTGCACCTACACCGACGCACGGCCGGTCCTGGGCAAGCTCAGCGTGCTCAAGCAGACCACCGGGGGCACCGGTGGCCCGTTCGACTTCACCGTGTCCGGCCCGGCCCTGCCCTCAACCGGCCTCGTGGTCCCCTCGACCACCGTCCCGGGGGAGCCGGTGGTCGCCAACCTGCCGGGCGGCGCGGCGTTCAACCCCACCCTGCAGGCCGGCGTCTACCAGTTCAGCGAGGACCTGACGGCGGCCAACGCCACCGCCGACGGTGGGACCTGGTCGGCGGTCGGCTTCAACTGCGACGGCATTCCCGCCACCACCTCATCCGGCCCGACCACCGACACCTTCACGGTGACCCCAGGGTTCATCACCAGCGGCGAGTCGCTCGAGTGCACCTACACCAACCTGTTCACGCCGGACGGCAGCCTGACCATCACCAAGACCACCATCGGGGGCATCGGGTCGACCGACTTCGTGGTGACGCCGGTGGCGTCGTCAGACCCCTCGGCTCCGGGCGCCGGGGATGGTGCCGAGGCACTGCTGACCGCCACCACCACTCAGCCCGGTCAGCCGGCCACCGCCGTGCAGACCGGCGGCAACCCCCTCGATCCCTTGGCGCCCGGGCAGTACTCCGTCGTGGAGGAGGGGCCCGAGGAGACCGCGCTCGGGGCCTGGGCGCCGGTGTCGATCTCCTGCAACGGGACCGCCAGCGACCCGACGTCCTCGGACGTGCTGGTCACCGTCACCCCCACCGACCCCCACATCACCTGCGGCTTCATCAACGCGTTCGTGACCTTCGCCCCGGCGGCCACCACGACCACCACGACGGCGGCCGGCGGGGGCGGTGCCGCGGCGTCCTCGACGTCCCCCCGCCCGCAGCTGGCCGCCACCGGCACCGACGTCCGGCTCCCCCTGGCCCTGGCCGCTGCCCTGGCCGTTCTCGGGATGACGTTGATCGTCGTCGACCGCAGACGACGGGTCCGTCGCCGCCCCGGGGCGATGGCGAACGACCACCAGCCCTCCTGATCCGGTGAGCCGGCGGCACCTGCCGTCCCTCGGTGCACTGGGCCGGGCCCTGCTCGTCGGGGCCGGGCTGCTGGTGGCCTTCGTGGCCTACCAGCTGTGGGGCACCGGGGTGGTCCAGGCCCAGCACCAGCGGTCCTTGCGCCAGCAGTTCGACCGCTCGGTGGCCGCCCACGGCCGGGCCCGGGCCACGGATGGGACCACCCCGCAGGCGGACGGGGCGCCACCCGCTCCCGCCACGGCCGCCCCGTCGACCCCACCGGCCGTCGGCCACCCGGTCGGGACCCTGTCCATCCCGGCCATCGGCGTCGACCAGGTCGTGGTGGAAGGGGTCGGGTTGGCCCAGCTGGCGGTCGGGCCGGGCCACTACCCGGGAACCCCCCTGCCCGGCGAGCCCGGCAACGCCGCCATCGCCGGCCACCGCACCACCCACGGTCGACCCTTCTACGACCTCAATGCCCTGGCGGTCGGGGACCGGGTCGTCGTGACCACCGTGCAAGGGACGTTCACCTACCGCGTGACCCGCTCCGAGGTGGTGGCCCCGACCGACGTCGCCGTCCTCGACCCGTCGTCGGTCCCCGAGCTGACGCTGACCACCTGCACCCCCCGCTACAGCGCCGCCCAGCGCCTGGTGGTGGTGGCCCGGCTCATCTCCCCACCGTCCCCGTCCGTTGTGGCAGCCGCGGTACCGAGCGCCCACCCGACCGTGGCGCTGGCCGGACCCGATCCGGTGCACCAGGCTGGTGACTGGATCGCGCTGGTGGCTTGGGGGGCTGTCGCGGTCGGCCTGGTGTGGCTCACCTGGGCGCTCCGTCGCCGTTGGGCGGCTGGAGCGGGTCGGATCGCCCTGGGTGTGGCGGTGCCGGTGGCCGCCGTGGTGCTGTTCTTCTTCTTCGGGGCGGTCAACGCCATGCTCCCGTCGAGCTTCTGATCCAGGCGCAGTCGTCTCGTTCTGCGGCCGTGGCCAGGTAGAGTTGATGGGTTGCACCGCGCCGAGTCCGGGCGCACGCAGCCCACGCCCACTTGGAATCCATCTCAGGAGTCACCTCCCCATGCCGTTCGTCTTCGACTTCGACCATGCCCACCGCAAGCCCCCCATGGAGATGAAGGACCTCCTCGGGGGCAAGGGCGCCAACCTGGCCGAGATGACGTCGGTGCTGAAGCTCCCCGTCCCGCCCGGGTTCACCATCGCCGCCACTGCCTGCCGGTCCTACATGGAGTCCGGCTGGCCCGAGTCGCTCACCGGCGAGGTGGCCAAGGCGCGTGCGCGGCTGGAGAAGAAGATGGGCAAGCGGATCGGCGACCCCAGTGACCCCTTGTTGGTGTCGGTGCGGTCGGGAGCCAAGTTCTCCATGCCGGGGATGATGGACACCGTCCTCAACCTGGGCCTCAACGACCAGTCCGTTGAGGGTCTGGCCAAGCAGACCGATGACGAGCGCTTCGCCTTCGACTCCTATCGCCGGTTCGTGGCCATGTACGGGCGCATCGTCCTCGGGATCCCCGGGGAGGAGTTCGACCTCCTGCTCGACGCGGCCAAGGAACTGGCCGGGACGACCTCGGATGCCGGGGTTCCCGTCGAGCTCCTCCGCTATCTGGTCGACGCCTACCAGCAGATCGTGGAGCGCCATACCGGTTCGCCGTTCCCCCAGGATCCCGACGAGCAGCTGCGTGGGGCCATCGAGGCGGTGTTCGCCTCGTGGAACGGACCGCGGGCGGTGGCCTACCGGGTCCGCGAGCGGATCGCCCACGACCTGGGCACGGCCGTCAACGTGCAGGCCATGGTATTCGGCAACCGCGACGACGCCTCGGGCACCGGTGTGGGGTTCACGAGGGACCCGGCGACCGGTGCCACCGGCGAGTACGGCGACTTCCTGGTCAACGCCCAGGGCGAGGACGTCGTGGCCGGTATCCGCAACACCGAGCCGCTGTCAGCCCTGAAGGACGAGTTCCCGAAGATCCACCAGGAGCTGCTGGGCATCTTCGCCCGCCTCGAGGGCCACTACCGGGACATGTGCGACACCGAGTTCACCATCGAGCAGGGCAAGTTGTGGATGCTCCAGACGCGGGTGGGCAAGCGCACCGGACGGGCCGCCCTCAAGATGGCCGTCGACATGGTGGGGGAGAAGGCCATCAAGCTGACCAAAGAAGAGGCACTGGGCCGGATCACCGGTGAGCACCTCGAGCAGGTCCTCCACCCCCAGTTCGCCGGAACCGGGCACGCCGTGCTGGCCCGGGGCCTAGGGGCTTCTCCCGGGGCCGCCGTCGGGCGGGTCTATCTGACCGCTGACGACGCCCAGGCGGCCGCCGAGCGGGGCGAGAAGGTGGTCCTGGTCCGCAGCGAGACCTCCCCCGAGGACGTGCACGGGATGCTGGCCGCCGAGGGCATCCTGACGGCTCGGGGCGGGCTGGTCAGCCACGCCGCCGTCGTGGCCCGGGGCTGGGGCAAGCCGGCTGTGGTGGGCGCCGAGGCGCTCCGCATCTCCGGTGGGTCCTTCTCGGTGGGGGACACCGTGGTCAACGAGGGCGACTGGATCTCAGTGGACGGCACCCACGGCACGGTCGTCCTCGGCCAGGTCGAGGTGTCCGAGGGCGAGACCCCACCCGAGTTCGGGATCATCTTGGAGTGGGCCGACGAGGTCCGGGTGGGCCACCTCGGGGTCCGGGCCAACGCCGACAACGGCCCCGATGCGGCCAACGCCCGTCGCCATGGGGCCGAGGGGATCGGACTGTGCCGGACCGAGCACATGTTCCTGGCCGAGGACCGGCTGCCCATCGTGCGCCGGATGATCCTGGCGGCGACCCCGCGCCAGGAAGAAGAGGCCCTGGAGGCCCTTCGGGTGGCGCAGCGCTCGGACTTCGCCGAGATCCTCGAGGCCATGGATGGGCTGCCCGTGACCATCCGACTCCTCGACCCTCCTCTCCATGAGTTCCTCCCCGACACCCAGGAACTGGCCATCAAGGAGGCCACCGTCGGGCTCACCGGCGAGGAGGAGGCCCTGTTCGAGGCGGCCAAGGCCTGGCACGAGTACAACCCGATGCTTGGGACCCGAGGCGTGCGCCTCGGCGTCATCAAGCCCGGTCTCTACGCCATGCAGGTTCGGGCCCTGATGGAGGCGGCCCTCGACCGGGTGGCCGCCGGCGGGCACCCCATCGTCGAGATCATGATCCCGTTGACCGTCTCCCGGGAGGAGATGGCCCTGGCCCGCTCGTGGGTCGAGGCGGCCATCGCCGAGGCCGAGTCGGCGGCTCCGGGGAGGGCTGACTCGAGCTCACTCGAGGTCCTGATCGGCACCATGATCGAGACGCCCCGGGCCGCGCTCCGGGCCGGGGAGATCGCCGAGGAGGCCGAGTTCTTCTCCTTTGGCACCAACGACCTGACCCAGATGACCTTCGGGTTCAGTCGCGACGACGTCGAGGGCCGGATGATGTCGGCCTACCTCGAGCAGGGCCTGCTCAAGCGGAATCCCTTCGAGGTGGTCGACCCCGACGGCGTGGGCGAGCTGGTCCGCCTGGGCGTCGAGCGGGGCCGGGCCACCCGGCCCACCATCAAGATCGGCGTCTGCGGCGAGCACGGTGGCGACCCCGAGTCCATCACCACCTTCGCCCGGGCGGGGCTGGACTACGTCAGCTGCTCGCCCTTCCGGGTCCCCATTGCCCGGCTGGCCGCGGCCCAGGCCGTGCTGGCCGGCGACACCCGGACCCGGCCCCAGACCAAGGCCAAGTCCAAGGCCAAGCCGAAGTCCGGTGCCAAGGGGGCGACCAAGGCCCAGGCCAAGTCCCGGCACTGAGCAGGAATGCCGGTAGCGGGCCCTTCTGTCTGCGGGTGCGCCGCCGGCCCGGACGGAGCGGCCCCACCACGCGGTACCGTCGTGGCCTATGGGCATCCCCGACGAGGACGTCGCCCGGGTCCGGGAGACCACCGACATCGTCGCCCTGATTGGAGAGCACGCCGCGCTGAAGCGCCAGGGCCGTCGGTGGGTGGGGCTGTGCCCCTTCCACGGCGAGAAGACGCCGTCGTTCAGTGTCAATGCCGACGAGGGCTTCTACTACTGCTTCGGTTGCCAGGCCAAGGGTGACGCCATCACCTTCGTCCGGGAGATCGAACACCTGGACTTCGTCGATGCCGTGCGGCGCCTGGCCGACAAGGCCGGCATCACCATCCGCGAGGAGGCCAACGCCGGCCGGGACAGCCAGCGCCGGAAGGTGTTCGTCGACGCCATGGAGCAGGCCACCGAGTGGTATCACCAGCGCCTGCTGGTCGGAGCCGACGCCGGCCAGGCGCGTGACTACCTGCGCAGCCGCGGCTACGACGGCGACGTGGTCCGACGCTTCCGGCTGGGCTGGGCGCCCGACGGTTGGGACGAACTGTGTCAGGCCCTGACCTTGAGCGAGGACATCGCCGTGGGTGCCGGCCTGGCTTTCAAGAACCGACGGGGGCGGCTCCAGGACGCCTTCCGGGCCCGGGTCCTGTTCCCCATCTGTGACCCGTCCGGCCATCCGGTGGCCCTGGGCGGCCGGGTGCTCCCCGGGAGTGCGGACCCCGCCAAGTACAAGAACTCCACCGAGACGCCCATCTACTCCAAGCGCCGGACGCTCTACGCCCTCAACTGGGCCAAGCAGGACATCATCAAGCGCGACGAGGTGGTGGTGTGCGAGGGGTACACCGACGTCATCGGGCTGTTCGGTGCCGGGGTGGAGCGGGCCGTGGCCACCTGTGGCACAGCCCTGGCCGAGGAGCACGTGAAGCTGCTCCGGGGCTTCGCCTCCCGGGTGGTGCTGGCCTTCGACGCCGACGGCGCGGGCCAGTCCGCGGCCGGTCGGTTCTACGAGTGGGAGCGTCGGCTGGAGATCAATGTGGCGGTAGCGGCCCTGCCGCCGGGCTCGGACCCCGGTGAGCTGGCACGGACCGACCCCGACGGACTGCGCGCCGCCATCGAAGGGGCCAAGCCCTTCCTCCAATTCCGGGTTGAGCGAATCCTCGAGGGCGCTGAGCTCTCCACCCCCGAGGGGCGGGCCAAGGCGGCCGACACGGCCCTGGCTGCAGTGGCCGAGCACCCCGACAACCTGGTGCGGGACCAGTACCTGATGCAGGTGGCCGAGCGGTGCCGGCTGGAGCCCCTGCTGTTGCGGGACCGGTTGGAGCAGCTGAGGAAGGAAGGGCCGCGGCCGGTGCCGGCTGGTCCCGGCCGACGCCAGCAGGGCTCGACCACGGGTTCGAACCGACGCGGCACCCAAACCCCCGGGCCCGATCAGGGTGACTCGTGGGTGCGGGACCCCGACGACGGTTGGGAGCCGGAGCCCGACGAGGCCGGCGGTCCGGGCACCGGTTGGACTCGGGGCGAGGGCGCAACGCGGGGAGGACCGCTCGGGAGCGCCGGACGGCCGGTACGCGAGTTCCGGCCCGGGCTCGAGGCCCTGCGCCTGGCCATCCACCGGCCCGACGACGTGGGGGAGCGGCTCGAGGTGGCGCTGTTCCGAGACGATCTGCAACGCGCTGCCTTCGAGGCCCTGGTCGAGGCCGACGACCTGCACCAGGCCATCGACGGCGCCCCCGCCGAGGTGCGGGCCCTGCTGGTGCGTCTCACGGTGGAGGAGCCGACCGGTGAGCCCGATGAGGTGGTCCTCCAGCTGGTGCGGGACGCCTCCCGGTTCGAGTTGACCCTGCTCACGGCCGAGGCCCGCACGTCCCAGGAAGCTGCGGTCCAAGCCGCCGAGGTGTCCCGGTGGGTGCAGGAGCTGGACAATCCGAGCGCCTCGGTCGCGGCGACAGCCAGGTTGGTAGCCTGGCTGGTGGTGAGATCGACGATGAGTGGTCCGGGGCAGAAGCCGTGATCTCCAAACAGGAGTCGGGGCTGGTGTCCGTGGCAGGGGAACTGGCGGGGGGCGCTGTGGGCGACGGGTCGGCGGATGTGGACGAGGCGGCACTGCCGGTCGGGCTGCCCGATGAGCAGTTCGACGCCCTCATCAGGAAGGGCAGGGCGCTCGGGGGCCTGACCCAGGACGACGTGGTCAACGTCCTGCGCTCGGTGGAGCTCGACGCCGACCTCATCTCGACAGTGGTGCACCGGATCAGGGCCGCCGGCATCGAGTTCACCTATGACACCGGGGAGAGCACCATCGTGCCCATGACGACGCCGGCCCCCGAGGGCCTCGCGGCCGTGCTGATCGACCCGCTGATCATCGCTGAGCGTCCGGACGTGGATGCCGAGCAGATCGAGCCACCAGCCAGCGCCAGGATCGTCAGCTTCGAGCCTGTACCGAGCCCCACCGAGGTGGCAGACGACGGCGTGGTGGCGGGTGCGGCGCCCGAGGTGGTCGCCAAGGCCCGTCCGCCGGCCAAGAAGGAGCGGGCTCCCCGCCGGTCGAGGAGTGACGGCTACGCCGACGGCGACATGTTCCGGGGATCGGCCGCCGACCCGGTTCACATGTACCTGAAAGAGATCGGCAAGGTGAAGCTGCTCGACGCTGCGCTCGAGGTCGAGCTGGCCGAGCGGATCGTGGCGGGGAACGAGGCCGCCCTGCGCCTGGCCTCGTTCGTCGGCGGACCAGGTGAGACCTACCCCGAGCGGTCCACCGACCGCATCCTGGTGCGACGGGGTCAGGCTGCCAAAGAGGCCCTCATCGAGGCCAACCTGCGGCTGGTGGTGTCGATCGCCAAGCGCTATCGGAACCGCGGGATGGCGTTCCTCGACCTGATCCAGGAGGGGAACCTCGGGCTGATGCGCGCGGTCGAGAAGTTCGACCACACCAAGGGCTTCAAGTTCTCGACGTATGCCACGTGGTGGATCCGCCAGGCCATCACCCGGGCCATCGCCGACCAGGCGCGGACCATCCGCATCCCCGTCCACATGGTGGAGACCATCAACAAGGTGGTCTGGGCCCAGCGACAGCTACTCCAAGAGCTCGGGCGCGAACCGAGTGCGGAGGAGGTGGCCGGGCGGGTCGACTTCACCATCGAGCGGGTGCGGGAGATCCAGCGGATCAATCAGGACACGGTGTCCCTCGAGCAGCCGATGGGGGACGAGGACGATTTCAGCCTCTCCGACCTCATCGAGGACCGCGAGGCCGTGGTGCCCGATGATGCGGCGGCCCGGATGATGCTCGATGATGCCGTGCGCGAGGCCCTCGGTCACCTCTCCCCACGCGAGCAGGACGTGGTGCGGCTCCGGTTCGGGCTGGAGGACGGCAAGATCCGCACCCTCGAAGAGGTGGGCAAGGCGTTCGGGGTGACCCGGGAGCGCATCCGACAGATCGAGGCCAAGACCTTGGCCAAGCTGCGCCGGCCGGAGTCGGCCCAGCTGCTGCGGGACTACCTGGACGAAGCCTGAGCCGAGCCGTTCGGCGATAGGCCGCTAGCCGACGTCGCTGGGTGGTTGGTGCTCAGCGTCGCCAGATTGCTGCGGCTGTTGATGGCGATGGCCAGGTCCTCGGCCAGGTCGATGGCGATGGCGTCGGCCGCCTCGTCACCGTCCCGCCAGCCGAGACGGACCCCGATGGTGTCCTTCAACCGCTCGACACCCAGCGTGACTGCCGCCTTCGACTTGTCCGCGATCAACGAGGTGGTCCCCGAGACTGGTCCCGACCGCCCCACCTGGCCCGCGATGCGGACGACCTGGACATACCGCTCACGGCCGGCCCGTGCGCCCAGGGCGTACCCGATGACGAATCCGATGCCCATGCCGATGCGCAGCTTCACCGGACCATTGTGCCCCTCCGGCGACATTCGTGCACCTCTGGCCCGGCGGGGGGTCACACACCGGCTAATGTCCACAGGCACGTTGCGGCGCGGTGCCGCTCCCGTGCCGGCCTTTCCGGGGTAGCTCAATCGGCAGAGCGAGCGGCTGTTAACCGCTAGGTTGAGAGTTCGAGTCTCTCCCCCGGAGCTCCCACCCGGTCACCAGCCCGTGACCCCGCCCACGTGCAGGTTCGGGCGCGCCGGCGGCGCCGTGGGTCATCGTCCCGGGTCGGTTGATGTGGCCGACTCCGCTGCTGCCCGGGTCCGCGAGGATGCTGGCATGGCCCTGTCCTCGATCCCCTGTCACCGATCAGCTTGGGCGGCCTGGCATTGGGAGGGCTGCAGCCGGCGTACCGATGCGGGGCCGTCCGGTGGTCCCCACGATTCCAGTCCATGTGAGCCCGACGGGTGGATCGATACAGTGTCGGTCACGGTGGCATGGCCCATCGTGCTGTCCAGTCGGCTCGCTACCGCCAGGAGGCCCCCATGTCCATCGATCATCGAGAGGCACGGCCCCTCGGTACCGTGATCTCGGTGAACGTGGGTGAGCCTCGCCAGGTCGAATGGGCCGGGAGGAGCGTCCGTACGGCGATCTGGAAGACGCCCACCCACGGTCGGGTTCGGGTCGAACACGACAATCTGGTCGGCGACGCACAAGCGGATCTGCGTGTCCACGGTGGGCCCGACAAGGCCGTGTACGCCTACGCCTCGGAGGACTACCGCTGGTGGGAAGGTGAACGGGGCACTTCGTTCGACGTGGGAACGTTCGGCGAGAACCTGACCACCGAGGGCATCGAGCTGGCTGATGCGGTCATCGGCGAGGTGTGGGCGGTCGGAACCGCGGAGCTGCAGGTGGCACAGACCCGACAGCCATGCTTCAAGCTGGGGATCCGCATGGGTGACGCCGGCTTCGTGCAGGAGTTCGACCGGGGCCGTCGCTACGGTGTCTACCTGCGCATCCTCGAGGTCGGTGAGATCGGCGTCGGGGACGGGATCTTCCTGCGTTCCCGGCCGACCCACGGACTGACGGCAGCGGTCTTTGCCGACACGCTGGACTCCCACGACCCCGTTGCCATCCGACGTCTTGTTGAGATCGATGAGGTGCCCGCCGGGATACGGACCTGGGCCAGTCGACAGATCGACCGGGCCGGGAGCGCGGAGACCTGACACGGGCCGCAGCACGGTCAGCTGGCCCGACCGTCACGCACGCCCAGATCCGCTCTGTGCGGTCTCGGTGGCAATAGTGAACCGGCGGCCAAGCTCGATCCACCGCAACCCAACATGTCCCGTGGGGGTCTGTCGGTCAGGCAGGAAGACGAACAGGTGTTCGTAATCTGGATTAGCCTGGCACGGTGGTCACGTCGCTCGAGTCAGCACCTCCGTGGGCCCTCGGGCTGAACGCCGAGCAGCGGAGAGCCGTTGATCATGACGGTGGCCCCCTCCGCATCATCGCCGGTGCCGGCACCGGCAAGACCCGCACCCTGGTCAGCCGCGTGGCCCGCCTGCTCCAGGACGGGACACCGCCCGAGCGGATCCTGCTGGTCACCTTCAGCCGTCGGGCGGCGTCCGAGCTCATCAGACGGGTCTGTCAGCTCGTGGATCCGAGGATGGCCAAGCGCGTCGAAGCAGGAACCTTCCACTCTGTGGCCCACCGGATCCTTCGTCGCTACGGCTCGTCGCTCGGTTTCCCCGAGGCCTTCACGGTCATGGACCAGGGGGACGTGGTCGACCTGTTCGCCTTCCTCCGGACCCCGATTGCCGCGGATCGGCGCCGTCGATTTCCGAAGGCCACGACGGTAGCTGCGGTCTATGCACGGGTAGTCAGCTCGCAGGTGAGCGTGGAACAGATGGTCATCCGTGACTTCCCATGGTGCGCCGAGGACATCGATGGGCTCACATCGATCTTCACTGGCTACACCGAACGGAAACGGGCCCAGCAGTTGCTGGACTTCGACGACCTCCTGCTCTACTGGCGGGCTGCAGCCATTGATCCCAACGTCGGCCCATTCCTGGCGTCGATGTTCGACCACGTGCTTGTTGACGAGTATCAGGACACCAGCATCGTCCAAGCCGATGTCCTTCGGGCCCTCCGCTCATTGGACGCCAGGATCACGGTCGTCGGCGACGATGCTCAGGCAATCTACGCATTTCGGGCCGCTTCGGTTCGCAACATTCTGGACTTTCCCGACCACTTCGCTGATGCCAGAACCGTGACGTTGGAGCAGAACTACCGATCAACAGGGCCCATCCTCGCCCTGGCCAACGCCGTGATCGCCGAAGCCACCGAGGGATACGACAAGCAGCTGTGGACCGACCAACGTGGGGGAGTGCGACCAGTTCTGGCAACGTGCGAGGACCAACAGTGTCAAGCCGAAGCCGTGTGCACGACAATCCTCGAGCACCACGAGTCCGGCGCGTTGCTCAGGGACCAGGTCGTGCTGTTCCGAACCTCGCACCATAGTGACCTCCTGGAGATTGAGCTCGGCCGGCGGGGCGTTCCCTTCGTCAAGTACGGGGGCCTGAGGTTCCTGGAGGCTTCCCACATTCGCGATCTGCTGGCCGGTCTGCGAGTGGTGGAGAACCCGTGGGACGAGTTGGCCTGGCTGCGGGTCCTCCAGCTGGTGGACGGCGTCGGCCCCAAGTCGGCGACCCGGATGATGCACGAGTTCGGAGTGCATGACAGTGGCTTTGCCGTGCCCAATCCACTCGACAGGTTCTGCTCCGATCCAGTGCCCAATCGGCCGAACCACCGGTCGGGTGCCGAGCTGCGGAGGATGGCCGAGGGCCTGGCCGGCTGTCGAGACCAGGGCCTTCCCCTGGGAGCCCGGGTCGAGCTCCTCTGCAGCGTTCTCGAGCCGATGATCCGGCGAATCCACGACCATCCCGAGCCGCGCCTGGCCGATTTCGATGCGCTGACCAGGCTGGCTGGTGACTACCCCAGCCTCGACAGCTTTCTCGCCGACCTCACCCTTGATCCGCCTAGCTCGACGGGCGATCTCGCCGGGAAGCCATCAGTGGACGACGACTGGCTGACGCTGTCCACGGTCCACTCGGCCAAGGGTGGCGAATGGGACGTCGTGCACCTCATCCATGCCGCCGACGGTGCGTTTCCCTCCGACATGGCAACCGGCACCGCCGAGGGTGTGGACGAGGAGCGGCGGTTGTTCTATGTGGCACTGACCCGGGCCCGGAGCCATCTCCACATCTACGCACCGCTCCGGTATCACCACGGAGATCCCGGCGGATGGACGGACAAGCACAGCTATGCCCAACGAACCCGGTTTCTTCCTCCGGAGCTCGACAGCCTCATGGAGTTGCGGGCCGTACGTAGTCGGATCGATCACCCCATGCCCGCCGCAGCGCTGCCGGTCAGCAACGCCGTTGACCTTGGTCTCAGTGGACTCTGGTAGTCGCAACTGATTCTTGGGCGTCCCGTGTCGGCTGGCCGCGGTCTGTTCAAACTGGGTACGTCTGTCCGTCCTGTCCGATCAAGGTGTAGCCATTCCCGTTCGGGATCATCCCCGAGATCGGCGCAGACAGCGTCCGCCCGCCAAGCGATCCGTGGAGTTGGGCATCTCCGAAGCAGAAGATCCCGCCATCCGATGCCACCAGCCAGTAACCGTGGCCGTCTGGTGTTGCTGTCATTCCTTCGACTGGCCTATTGAGACGGAGATCTCCCAAGGATCCGAAGAATGAGGCATCGCCGAAGGTGAAGATCCCGCCGTCGGTGGCAACCAACTAGTAGCCATGACCGTCGCCAGTCACTGACATTCCCACGATGGGCTTGTTGAGTCGGAGACTTCCTGTTGAGCCATAGAAGTGTGCATCGCCGAAGGCGAAGATCCCGCCATCGGCGGAAACGAGCCAGTATCCGCCTGCATCGGCGGTGGGGCTCATGCCAACCATCGGCTGATTGATCCGATGCCCGGCCATATCCCCGATGTTGTTGGCCGGCGGGCCGCTCAAGTCGTTCTCTCCGAAGATCGCCCCACCCGAATCGAGGACCCAGGCGTTACGCGAGTCAGCGTTGCCGAAGCAGTCGGTGCTGTTCTCCCAAGCACTCACCAGGTGGTCCGAGGTGTCGATGGTGGAGAACGGCCCAATGATCTGAGGGTGCCCGGTGGCATCAATCGTGTAAGGCGTGTACCCGATTGGGCCATAGGGTTCGAGGCTGTAATCCGCAACAATCACTCCGGGTTGCACCGAAGCATCGATTTGAGTTCGAGCGTTGCCCCCGTCCTGTGAGCAATCGAGTGGAACGGTGTGCAAACTAGAGGTTCCCGCAGCCACGTCGTACTCAGTAATGGCGGGCAAAACGAGACTGAGACCCGATCGCCTCAGTGTCCGCCTCCAGGTTGGTACCGGTTGTCTGGCGGCATCAAGCTGAGCCCAGCTTGGCTGGGGGTATGCCCGAGATCCCAGGGGGCGACCACCCCCCCGATCTAGAGTCCGGGCCAATGGCCTCAGCCGACTCGATCTGGCGCTCGCCCCCGAACTGGCCCTTACCGCCACCGGGTTGGAGTCCGCCGCCGGGTTGGAGGCCTCCTGCCGACTGGCCTCCCGCTCCGCCCGGTTGGTCGTTCTGGAGGGAGCCTCCCCCGGCCGTGTGGGAGAGCGAGCAGGCCGTGGACACCCCGGTCCTGGCCGACGGTCCGCTGCGTCGCGGCCTGGTGTGGGAAACGAGATTCGTCATGGTGGCGTTCTTGTTCCCCGCCGTCGCCGCCGCTGTGGTCCTGTTCGCTCAGCACGTCGCCGGCGTCGGCACGGTCACCAGGTTCCCGGTCATCGTGCGAGACCAGCCGGTGGTGAATCTCATCCTCGGCATCGTCGACTATCTGCCAGTGGCAGCCATCGTGCCCCTGGCCCTGTACCTGTTGGCCCAGACCGGGCAGCGCCCATCGACGTTGGGTCTCGGTGTGCCGAGCCTCCGGGACGACATCATGCCCGGGCTCGGTCTCGCCGGAGCCGCCTTCGGGTCAGAGATCGTGATCCTGATTCCCCTGTCACCGCTCCTCGCCCACGCCAAGGGACTGGTCAACGTGGTGCCGACGGGCCACGTGCCGAGTTACTACATCATCTGGGGACTGGCCATCTCCGCGACCACCGCCATCGCCGAAGAGGTCCTGGTCAACGGCTACCTGATCACAAGACTCGGACAACTCGGTTGGACGCCGCGGAGTGCCCTGATCCTCAGTCTGACGCTCCGGACCAGTTACCACGTGTACTACGGCCTGGGGTTCCTGCTCACCATCCCGTTCGGCTACCTGGTGACCCGATCGTTCCAGAAGCACCACCGGCTCAACCGATCCATCGCCGCCCACTTCTTGTTCGATGCCATCCTGACCACGATCGCCATTCTCCGGTGAGGCCTCATTGGCCCTTCAGCCCCTGTGGAATAGCTCACTCGGCCGGATCGGTCGCCGTCACTCCCTGATCCGAGACGTGCTCAGTCCAGTTCGTCCCGTCCCAGAACCGCAGTTCGTGGCGCTCGGAGGGGTCTGGGTGCCAGCCCGCCGCCGGTGAACCGACGGATGGGTAGGCACTGGGGTAGGGCGCGGATGACGGTGCACCGGTCAGGTGGGCGACCCAGTCCTGGAGTCTGGCATTCTCCGGCCTGAGGTAGGCGAGCTCTGCCTTGGCGGCGGTCAGACGGCCCCTCGCCCGACCGTTGGCGACAGCCAACACGACGATCCCGGCGACGATGGCCAAGAGGATGACCGATCCGCTGACCGTGGCGGCGGTCGAACTCTTCTGGCACGTCACGACGGCGGTCTGCAACCCGGTGGCACTCAGCATGGACCGATCGTACGCAGGCCTCCGTCACCAAAGGTGGCACACTGACCAAGGACTGCATGGTTCGATTCTGACGGCCCAAAGGCCGCCTCGCCGTCGTTAGGCCCACTGTGGCGGCACGGTCCGCCGACGCGGTCGGCCTCCCATTGCTCCAGCGGGCTGAGTGCCACCACCAGTCGGGGGGCTCGGGTGGTGGGTGTCCTACCGGTGCTCGTCCGGTGGCCCACATCAGCCGCGCCCAGCCGTCCTCATCGGGGGCGCCCACGGCAGGACCCGATCCACCACGGCGTGGGCCAGGGCCGCAGGCGGATCCGTCGTGGCGACGCCGGTCTGGAGTGCCGCGTCTTCGGTACGGACGAGGACTTCGGTGCACGCCGTTCCGATCCATCTGGTGCGGTCAGCCCCCCAGACGGGTGGTGGGCACGTTCGCCGTCCCCCAATCCGTCGAGTGTCGCCGTCAGGATCACGATGGCCGAGTGGAAGGCATCGACCAACGTGGCAGGGGTGGCCGGCGAATCACCGTTGCGGTGTGGCGACATCCGGTCCGTGGCACGTCTCGCCACGGAGGCGCGGTACAACAGCAGGGAGTCGATCAGGTGGTCGAGGGTCCGGCGCGGCCACCACGTCGTCGGGGAAGCCTCGAGCGTCCCGGCGAGCAGTGCCGGCCACAGCCCAGATGCCGGCAGTCTCGAGGACGACGTCTCCAACTCCCTCCAAGTAGTTTCGCCGACTCGGAGACCAGATTCAGCCGACGCGCCCGGCTGAGCTGGAGGTGGCTCGCCCCCGCAAGCCACCTCCCAGCGGCCCGGTCCTCCCCCCGAGGGACCGGACTGCCCAGCTCAGCTCTGGCAGGACGCGAGCCTGACGGCCCCGTCCCGATCGCAGCCGGTGCCGTGCGTCACCGGCCGGCCGACCGTGGTCGGTTCAGTGTGACCCGTAGAACGGGGTGTGGAAGGAGAAGACCCCTCCGTCCGATCCCACCAGCCAGTAGCCCCCGGTGGCGTTGTTGGTGGCCATGCCTACGATGGGCGCAGCCAGTACCTCGCCCCCGGTCGATCCGTGGAACGCGGCGTTGCCGAAGGCGAAGATCCCGCCATCGGAGGCGACGAACCAGTAGCCGCCGCTGTTGGGCGTCACCGTCATGCCGTTGACCGGCTTGTTGAGGACCTTGCCGCCCTCGGAGCCGAAGAACGGTGCTCCGAAGGCGAAGATGCCGCCGTCAGAGGCCACGAGCCAGTAGCCACCCGTGGCGAAGTCAGCGCTGATGCCGACGACGGGCTTGTTGAGATGCTTGCCACCCATCGAGCCGTGGAAGCTGGCATCGCCGAAGGCGAAGATGCCGCCGTCGGAGGCCACCAGCCAGTAGCCCTTGCCGTCCTGGGTCGGAGCGATGTCGACCACCGGGGCATTGAGATGCTTCCCACCCATCGACCCGAAGAACCCGGCATTGCCGAAGGTGAAGGTTCCGCCGTCGGCGGCCACGAGCCAGTAGCCCTTGCCGTCGGGAGTGGCCACGATGTGGGTGATCGGGGCATTGAGCGTCTTGCCCGCCTCCGAGCCGTAGTTGACCGCATTCCCGTGGGCGGAAATGACCCCGCTGGAGTTCACCAGCCAGTAGCCCGAGCCGTCCGGGAGCGAAGCCATGCCGACGACCGGGGCCGACAGCGTCCCGGTGGTGATCGACGGCGCTGGTGTCACAGAGTTGGACGGTCCCGAAGCGGCACTGGTGCCGACGCCATTGGTGGCCGTCACGGTGAAGGTATAGGCCGTGCCATTGCTCAGCCCGCCGATCACAGCCGAGGTGGCGGATGGACCGGCGCCGGTCGAGATGCCACCCGGGGACGAGGTAATCGTGTACCCGGTGATGGCGCTACCGCCGTTGGAGGCCGGCGGGGACCACGACACGGTCGCACTCCCATTGCCGGAAGTCGCCGGACCGATGATGGGTGCGCTGGGAGCGGTCACCACCACGGTCGTGTTGTTCAAGGTGAAGCCCGTTCCCAAGGTCACGCCGTTGCACGCGACAGTCACAGTGAACTGCCCGGTCGTGCCGTTGGCCGTCAGCACCGGGGCTGTTGACAATCCGTTGCCGTTGGTATTCGCCGTCGCACTCGTCGCACTACCGGCGAACGTGGCACTGGCGCCCGAAAGCCCCGGAACCACCGTGAACGTGACTGGGACCTCGGTCATGGCCACAGCCGAACCGTCCTTGATGGTCGCGCTCAGGTGGGTACCGAATGCAGTGTTGATGAGCGCACTCTGGTTGTTGGTCGCGGTTGTCACGGTCGCAGTGGCCGCAGTTCCGATCGAGTAGCTCGGGCTGACCACTGCCGTGCTGTCTGCCGACGTGGCGACGCTGGCGGTGTAGCTGGCAGCCACTGGGTTGGTCACATTGGTGATGGTCACTGTCACCGGTGAATTGGCGACGGTCACCGAGGTCGGCGTCGTGAAGGTCACGCTGTTGGAGGTGACGGTCGGTGTCCCGGTTACGACGTTGTTGTGGCCCTGGGCATCCACCGAGTAGTCGGCGGCAGCTGGCGGAAGGGTGCCGGAGAATCCGGTGATGCTGATGGTGTCTGTTCCGGCCGTCATCGTGTCGGTCGACTTGAATGCCACCGTGTAGGTGGACGTACTCCCGGCCGTGAAGGGAGAGGCCGAAACGCTCACTCCGGTGACGGACCCAGTACCGGCGAAAGCAGCAGGTGCTGCCCCCGCCATCGATGCGACCGCCACTGCGGCTGCACCGAACAAGACTGCAATCGATCGTCTAGTTCGCACGGGTACTCCTCTTCAGACGGGGCGCACACTGAAGGCACCCCTGCCAATAGTTGGTGAACGTACTGCGGGACAGATTGGTCACGACGAGCTGACTCCAGCGGTGGATCGAGCAGCGGTCAGGGCTGATCTCGACGGTTCCGTTGGGACGGCGGCTGAGACGGTAACCGTTGGCGACGGTCGAGTGGTGTCGGCCCGCTCAGTGGAGTCGGAAGGGTCTGCGGCCGTCCCTGGTCTCAGCCCAATGCCCCACGCCGCGTCCATCCGACTCGCCATCGCACCCCTGCCCTTGCACTACAGCCCGGGCCAAGCGGCCCGTACCCGCAAGGTAACGGTGGGTCGGCGGCCGGTGCAATGGATGGTCGGGACGATCTTCTCGAACGGGGTCAGAATCGCACGTTTCCGGCTGACAGGGCTACGGACAGTGATGATTTGGATGCTCGACCTATTCAGCCCCGGCCTCCATGCCCGTCCCCGTGGTCTTCTCCACTGAGACGACCTGTCCAACCGCGCACCCCCCACTGCCCGATTCCTCAGCCCGGGCCTGCCCTACGCTCTCGTCATGGCCACCATGAGCCCAACCGACCGCTGCAGTTTCTGCGGTCATCAAGGTTCCCACTCCCGACCTGAGCATCCGGCGTCGGGAGGGGCTCGATTCTGCAGGGACTGCGACCGGTGTTGGGCCGATCAGCAGAATGCCGAGCGACCGCCCCACCACGGGTGATCTCGGTGCACCGACGGTGCGTTTGGCCAGTTCGTAGCCCCTAATTGACCCTGCTCCGGGCACCGGAGAGGACCTTTGGCCCTGTTCGGACGACGGCGCGTGCCTCAGAGTCACTAAGGAGTCGCCCTGCCGTGACAGCGGCAGCGCCGAACCCGCCAAGGAGTCCCGATGTCGCTCATCAGTGATCGGCCCGCACCGGTACAACCGGCAGCCCCCCGGCAACCGGTCACGCCCGAACAACCGCTGTCGCCCCGGAACAGGGAGAAAGCCCACGCCCTAGGCCTTACCTCGGCCACCGGTCTGGTCATCGGCAGCATTGTCGGGACCGGCGTGTTCACCATGCCTGCGGTTCTGGCCGGTGCCGGCACCATGGGCATCGTCGTTCTGGGTGTGATCGCCGTCGGTGCCATGTTGCTGGCGATGCTGTTCGGTCAGCTCACCCGGCGCGTGCCCAATAGCGACGGTGGGCTCTACGCCTACTCCCGGCACGAGTTCGGTGACTTCGCGGGTTACCTGGTGGGGTGGTGCTACTGGATCCAAGCCTGGGCCGGCAATGCCGCCATCGTCTCGTCGTGGGTGTTCTATGTGGACGCCCTGTTCGGCTGGGACCACGTCAGCGGCATCGAGAACTGGCTGATCGCCATGGTCGGCCTGTGGGTCCCAGCCATCATCAACCTGGTGGGTATCCGTCAGATGGCCTGGTTCCAGAACGTGACCGTGGTCCTCAAGTTCCTGCCTCTCCTGTTCGTCGGGGTCGTCGGGTGGTTCTTCGTCCAGAGCGGTCACTTCGGGGCGTTCAACGCCTCGGGTGGCAGCGTCTACAGCGGCATCGGGATCGCCGCCGGGGTCGCCCTCTTCTCCTTCATCGGTGTCGAAGCCGCCGCCATGACCGCCAAACGTGTGAAGAACCCGCGCATCAATGTCAGCCGGGCATCACTCCTCGGCACCGCCCTCAGTGCGGTCCTCTACGTCCTGGTCACCGCCGTGGTCATGGGCCTCGTCGCCCACCACACCCTGATCAACACCGGGTCGCCCTTCGTCAACGCCTTCCAGTCGATCTTCCCGCACGAGGCATGGGCTGGGAAGTTCATCGCCGCCATTGCCGTCATCTCGGGCATCGGGGCGCTCAACGGCTGGACGTTGATCGTCACCGAGACCTCCCGGGCCATGGCCCAGGACGACATGTTCCCCCGACCCTTCGCCTGGACCGACCGGAAGGGCACCGCCTGGTTCGGCATCCTGGTCGGCACGGCGCTGCCGTCCCTGCTCATGCTGTGGCGCTACACCACCACCTCGGGCCTGACTGTCTTCACCTACCTGGTCGATCTGACCGTGGTCACTGTGGCCATCCCCTACTTCATGTCGGCCATTGCCCAGCTGACCTACCTGGTCTCCCGCCGGCGAACGGTGAACGGGTGGCTGTTGGCCCGCGACCTGTCTGTCGCCGGTGCCAGCGTCTTGTTCTCGATGTGGGTGACCTTCGCCTCGGGGTATCAGGTCGTCTATCAGGCCCTCGTGGTCATCATGGCCGGATTGATCCTCTATGCCTTCTTGAACGCCCGACGCCAGCGGGAAGGTGAGGCCATCGAGCCAGCAGATGCACTGGCCGACCCGGCACCGGAGCCAGCGCCCTCACGGGTCTGAGCGAGCATGGCGTCGGCCGGACACAACGCCAGATGATTCCTAGCGCCCAAGCCTGAGGCGCCAACCGGGGATCAGGCCACGTGTGAGCGCTCTCTCCGCCGACCCTTCGGGAGTCCTGGAGCTATCTGGCTGAACCAGTGGATTCGTCCGCCTCGGATCGCAGTCGGTCCCAGTCGCCTGCCTTCACCCACGGCGTTGTACGCTCGCAACTCGAAGTGCCCAGGCACCTTTGGCCGGACCTTGGCGTCGGCCTCCGTACGCATACTCGTCTGCGAGCGATCGGGGGCGAATAAAGGCGGGGGTCACGCTGACAGGAGAGGGCCCGCCCGGGGGCAGTAGCTCAGTGGTCAGAGCAGGGGACTCATAATCCCTCGGTCGCAGGTTCGATCCCTGCCTGCCCCACCGACGCGTGTGTGTAATCCGGGGATCCTGGGCAGATGACTTCGGGGTGATCCTTTACACAGTTTCGGTTGATGCTGGACAGCTCGGTTCCCACCGACCCGTGCTCGCAGACCTACGGAGGTAGCCGAGTGATCGAGGAGTTCGACGGTCGTGAGGTACGTTCGGACAGAGCCAGTAAGCACAGGAGCGTGACATGACGACGAAGGACCAGTTCTCAGCAGAGGAATGGAAGACGGTGCTCGAGGGTCCTCCCAGCGCCGGGATGATGGTGATCACTGCGGCAAAGGGCGGAATGTTCCGCGAGACGTGGGCGATGTCGAAGACCTACGCAGAAGCACGGCGGCAACACGGGTCGAGCGAGCTGCTGGACGAGGTTGTTGCGGCCAAGCCGGAGATGGACCACACGCGCTACCACTCCCCTGAAGAACTCCGGACCCAATGTCTCGGACATATTCGTGCAGCAGTGGCCCTGCTTGCGGACAAGGCGACGGTCGAGGAGCTCGGCGCCTACCGGGCATTCGTCCTCACCGTCGCCGACCACGTCGCGGCGGCCCACAAGGAAGGTGGGGCATCGGTCAGTCCCTCCGAAACGGATGCCATCAAGGAGATCACGACCGCGCTCGGGTTGGAGTAGGCCGAAAGGTCCTCGGTAGGCTTCCCGAGCCGCCGAGCATGCATGGCTCGGCGAGGGGATGGTGGTTATCCCGTTTCGACCGGTGCGCCTTGCTGACACGCCAATCTGGAGGCCAGGACCAGCATGAGACGAATGGACCGTGCGGACACCCCGACCGAAATGGGCCGCAGGCCGGTGACCTGGCGACAACGCGCGGCGGCTCTCATCTCGCTCGGTACCGGCCTGCTGCTCACGGTGACCCTGGGTGCCTTCATGATCCGACACGGCCGCTTCGCACTGGTTGCCCTGGCTGGATTCGTTCTTGCCGCCGCGAGCAGCTGGTGGGTGATCACCGGGATTAAGACCAAGCGAGTGCTCGGTGCGGCTGGACTCCTGGCCGGTCTGGGCCTGATCTTGGCGGCGACGATCAAAGCGGGCCTCGAGGCTGAGAGTCCGGTTCTCCGTGTGGGTCTGGTGGCAGTTCTTGTGGCCATCACCATCGGCTCAGCCCGCCTGGCCCTCGTGCACGACATTCACGAGCTCCGCCGCCGCCGCCATCGGCACCCACCTCCCGAGCACCCCGTCCTGATCTGCAACCCCTGGTCGGGGGGTGGCAAGGTCGAGCAGTTCGGTCTGATCGAGTTGGCGGCGGACATGGGAATCGAAACCGTCCTCCTCGACCACGGCCTCGACCTGGAGACGCTGGCACGTGATGCCGTCGCACGAGGGGCCGACTGCCTGGGCATGGCCGGTGGCGACGGCTCCCAAGCGCTGGTGGCATCCATAGCTGTGGAGCACGGCCTCCCCTTCGTCTGCATCTCGGCAGGCACCCGCAACCACTTCGCACTGGATCTGGGACTGGACCGGGACGATCCCCGCTCTGGCCTCAAGGGCTTCCGTGACGGCGTCGAGCGACACGTCGACTACGCCACCGTCAACGGCCGTTTCTTCGTCAACAACGTCTCCCTCGGCATCTATGCGACCATCGTCCAGAGCGAGGGCTATCGCGACGCGAAGCTGGAGACGACCAGGGCATTGCTCCCTGAGCTTCTGGGGGACGTGCAACGGCCATTCGATCTGCAGTTCAACGCCCCGAACGGGGTCGAGGTCGATGGCGCCTTCCTCATTCAGATCTCCAACAACCCCTACGTGCTGGGACCGTCCCTCGACACCTCGCAGCGTCGCAGTGTGAGCACCGGCCAACTCGGCATCGTGGCCGTTACCGCCTCCACAGGACTGGACGCCGCCAAGGTCTTGACCATGACCGCTCTCGGACAGCGCAAGCGGACCAAGAACTGGCATGAGTTCAGCGCCACCCGGTTCGAGGTCCGCTCACGATCGGGAGCCGTCGATGCCGGCATCGACGGAGAGGCCCTCTCGATGGACGCCCCCCTCGAATTCGAGATCCATCCTGGGGGTCTCCGCCTCCTGGTGCCCGAGGAGAACCTGCAGGCTGCCGATCGTCGAAGGGCACGCGGAGTATCCGTGTGGGACCTGATGTCGATCGCCAGGGGCACCGAACCCCATCCGGCGCTCGGTGTGGTGTCGTCGAGCGGGCAGTCCTCCGAGCGGCAGGATCCGCCTGCGAGCTGAGGAGGCGGGGGTTCGGCCCGGAGGAGTCGACCTGACCAGGGCCGGTATCGACCGTGTCGGGTGGTCGGTTCGATGGGGTACTGTGCCTCCACAGGTCACGACCCGGCCTCAGCGGGGGTCGCGTTCGTCGTGCCGGGGCGGGCTGCTCCATGGTGGTTCGCCGGATCACGGCTCGCCCAGCCCGACCATCAAACGCAGTCCGCGGCAGACTCCGGCGGCCGCCAGTGGTACCGGGCCCGTGCCCACCAAGACATCGCTCACACACGAGGAGTTCCATGGACATCGAGCAGTTCTACAGTGCGGATGAACGTCGCCGACAGTCGGCGGAGGTGGAGCTCGGCACCAACTGGTTCGATGCCAACGGCAACCGGTACGAGGTGAGCTGGGTGGAGGACACCGGCGAGCTCTACGCCATGCTCGAGATCCTTCCCGAGGCGGATTCGTGGACGCCGTTCGGTGACATCGAGGTCGAGACGCTGCCGGTGGACCGCGTTGTCGTTTACGTCATCAGTACCATTCCCACCCTGGCCGAGGTCGAGCGCATCCTGGCCGGCTGGCCCGAGCACATGGTCGAGCCCAATGGGGTGGCTTGGGTGGCTGACCAGCTCCGGGCCAACGGCATCCCGGTGTCGCCGCCGGTCTGATCGAGCCCGCTCGGGAGGTGACCGACGCCAGGCCTGCGCTGTAGGGTCCGTGGATCCCGAGGTCACAGGACCACGGCGTCGAGTCAAAGGACGGCCGAAGCATGGAGCTGGTAGTGGATCTGTCCACGAGGGAGGTCGTCGTGCGTGACGAAAGTGATCTGAAGCGTTTTGCTGTCCGGGCTCTTACGCCCAGGGGCGGAGACGTCGGAGCTGCGGCGTTTGACCAGCTGTCCGAAGTGCTGGACGCCCACCAGGCAGGCTCGGTCTCCGATGGCGACGTGCTCGTCGCCCCGGACGTGATCCGCAGCCTCGCCGCACAGGCGGCATCCGGTCACGGGACCGAACTCGATGGTGGCTGGGATGCCGAGTTCGCGTCGATGCTCGAGTATGCGACGTCTAAAGGGTGGATCCAGGACGGAATGGTCTGCGCCCATGTCGAGTGGGGGAACTAGCCATGCGCTTCTCCTACGCCGAGTCCATGGTCGACCCGACCTTCTACTTGCCCCTGGCCCAGGCGGCCGAGGACGCCGGCTACGACGGCATGGTCGTGCCCGACAGCCTGTGCTATCCCCTCGAGTCTGACTCGACCTACCCCTTCTCGCCGGATCATTCGCGTGAGTTCCTGGACGACAAGCCCTTTATCGAACCGTTCGCGCTCATCCCCGCCATGGGGGCGGTGACCACTCGGATCCGCTTCATCACCTTCGTATTGAAACTGCCCATGCGCCATCCACTGCTGGTGGCCAAGCAGGCCACGTCAGTGGCGGTCATGACCGGGAACCGGCTGTCTCTGGGCGTCGGCACCAGCCCGTGGCCCGAGGACTACGCGCTGTGCGACGTGCCGTGGGAGGGCCGGGGCAAGCGCATGGACGAGGCGGTCGACATCGTCCGGGGCCTGTCGGCTGGCGGCTACTTCGAATACCACGGGGAGGTCTACGACCTTCCCCCGATCAAGATGAGTCCCACCCCGACCGAGCCGTTGCCCATCCTGGTGGGCGGCCATGCCACCCCGGCGCTGCGTCGGGCCGCGCGCTCGGACGGCTGGCTCCACGGAGGCGGCGATCCGGCCGACCTGCCCGGGCTACTCGAGAAACTGGGCCGCCTGCGGGAGGAGGAGGGCACGGCTGACCGGGACTTCGAGGTCCACGTCATCTCGCTCGATGCCTTCTCGCTGGACGGCATCCGCCGGCTTGAGGAGCAAGGGGTCACCGACGTGATCGTGGGGTTCCGGTGGCCCTACACGGTCGGGCCCGACCCCGAAGCGCTCCAGGTGAAGCTGGACAGCCTCCGCCGCTTCGCCGACGATGTGATCGCCAAGGCCGATCGATGACCACCGCCCGGGACCTGGGTCTGGCCTCCATGGCAGCGGTCGAGGCCATGGACCGCCAGCGTTGGCTGGACCTCTTCGCCGAGGACGCCATCGTGGAGGACCCGGTCGGCCCGTCGATGTTCGATCCGGAGGGCAACGGACATCGTGGCCGGGAGGCCATTGGCACCTTCTTCGACAATGTGATCGCCGTCAACCAATCGATCCGGTTCACCATCCACCAGTCCCTGCTGTGTGGGGACGAGGTGGCCAATGTAGGGATGATCCGCATCACCTTCGAGGGTGGTTCGGCCGTCGAGGTGGACGGTGTCTATGTCTACCGCCGGTCGCCGGAGGGCAAGATCGCCTCGCTGCGTGCCTACTGGGAGAGCGACGCCATCCGGAGCGTCAGCTGACGCGGACCGCCATCGGAGCCCGCCAGTCCGGCATCGCCATGATCATCTGCACATCGCTGATGTGCCGCTCGGCGAACGCCCCCTCGCAGTAGCAGAGGTAGAGGTCCCAGAGCCGCTGGAACTGACGGTCGAGACCGAGGGCCGTGATGGCCGAGCGGTTGGCCTCTACGTTGTCGTGCCAGCGGTGGAGCGTCTCCACATAGTGACGACCGATGTCCTCGAGGTCGATCACGGTCATCGGCGTGGCACGTCGGAGCGAGCGCGAGATCGCTTCGACCGACGGGACGCAACCTCCGGGAAAGATCAGCTCCAGCACGAACTCCGAGGCATTCTTCGCCCGCTCGAAGCTCCGGTCGTCGATGGTGATCGCCTGGAGTGCCATCAGGCCGTCGGAACGGAGCAGGCTGGCGCAGGTCCCGAAGAACGTGTCGTGCTGGCGCCAGTCGACCGCCTCGATCATCTCGATGGACACCAGCTTGTCGTAGGTGCCCCGCAGGTCGCGGTAGTCGCGGTCGAGCACAGTGACCCGGTCGGCCAGGCCGGCATCGGCCACCCGCTTCGAGGCGTAGGCGAACTGGGCATCCGAGATGGTGGTGGTTGTCACCCGGCACCCAAAATTCTGGGACGCGTGCACGGCGAACCCGCCCCACCCCGTCCCGATCTCGACCACGTGGTCGGCTGGGCCGAGGCCGAGTTTCCGGCCCAGGCGGTCGAGCTTGGCCCGCTGGGCCTCGGCCAGGCTCATTCCCGGTGACTCGAATACGGCCGACGAGTACATCATGGTCTCGTCCAACATCAGGGCGAAGAACTCGTTGGACAGGTCGTAGTGCGCCTGGATATTGAGTCGATCGGTCTGCTTGTCGGGGGGCTGGAGCCTCCGAGCCCAATCAGTGGCCGACCCCCACCACTGCCCGACGCGATCCTGGACCGCGGTCACCGGCCGCAGTCCGAGCGACAGCACCCGCACCAGCGACGTGAGGTCATCGCTGTCCCACAGGCCGTCGACGTAGGTGCGGCCGAACCCGACCGAGCCCTCCCGCAGGAGTATGCCGTAGAAGGACCGGTCATGGACCACGATGGTGGCTTCTGGTGATCCCGCACCGAACCGGCTGGTGCCGGTGGCGTCGACCACGGTAAGCGTCCCGCCTCGGAGCCGCGAGGCCATCAGGCGCAGGAATCGGGCCGCCAGATCATCGCCGAGAGGCCTCACGGCGCGGTCGGTCCAGTTCGAGGGTCGGGGTGGGCGTAGAACCGGGCACCCCGCCGCTTGAGGGCGACCGCCTGTCGGTAGATCCCCCAGGACACGCGCATGGTCATCAGCGGGAAGCGCCACAGCACCCGCCCCAGCGAGCCACGCTCGGCTGGCCGGCGGTCCAGGACCATGGACGCCGCGAACACCACCTGGTCGCCGCGGAGGTCGTCGGTGCCCAGGGCCAGCCGCTCGCCGGGCTGGCCGATGACGAACCGATGGCGGAGGTCCATGGGGAGGAAGGGTGACACATGGAGCTTCTTGTCGACCAGATGGCTGCCCGTCCCGGCCAGCACGTAGGTGGTGCGTTCGTGCCAGGGCGTGTTGGTGACCTCAACCACCACACGGTCCACGGTCATGCCGTCCGACTCGAAGCAGTAGTAGACGGAGATCGGATTGAACAGCCATCCCCAGGTCCGGACGTGGGTGAGGACCCCGATCGGTCCGTCTGGGCGATGGCCGGTCCGGTCCTCGACGAGATCACGCACCGCCGTGTCCAGTGGCACGTCAGGATCCCCGAGATAGTCGGCTCGGTGGAACGAGACGGCGTTGATCGATTCACGGGACCACAGCGGATGGCGGGCGCACACGGCGTCGATCTCGCCGAGGTCCATGTAGGTCATGGCGATCCGGTAGGAGAAGCGGTGGTCGATGGGCTCGAACCGGTGGTGCGTGACCACGCCCTCGTAGATGCCGCTCCGTAGCGGTCGGGCCGACGGAGCCCGACCCCGGCCCCGACGGCGCCCCTCACGGAGCTGCGGGGTGCGATACGGGGCCAGAGGCACGATGGTGGCCTCTGCCAGGAGCTCCGGAGACTCGGTCGGCTGGCGAACGACGTCGGTCACAGTTCCTCACCGGCCAGGCGCCGGCACACGGTGAGCGCGCTCTGGACACCGTCCTCGTGGAACCCATACCCCCAGTACGCACCGCAGAACCAGGTCCGGCGTTCGCCGTTCAGCTCTTCGTGACGCCGCTGGGCGGCAATGGCGGGCACATCGAACACCGGATGGGCATAGTCGAACCGGGCCAGCACGTGGTCGTCCGCAATGGCATCGTCGCGGTTCAGGGTCACCAGGATCTCGTGAGCGGATTCGATTCCCTGCAGGCTACGCAGCCGGTAGGTGAGCGTCGCTCCCTCGGATCGGTCAGCCACCCGGTGATAGTTCCAGCTGGCCCAGGCCCTGTGGTTGCGGGGGAGGAGCGAGGTATCGGTGTGCAGCGTGGCCCGGTTGGGCTGATAGCGGATAGCCCCAAGCACGTCACGCTCGAGCGGCGAGGGGTCTGACAGCAGCCGCATCGCCTGGTCGCTGTGGGTGGCCACGACCACATGGTCGAAGTGCTCGAGCCCGAACTCGGAGCGGATCTCGACGCCGTCGGTGGTGCGCTTCAGCTTCGAGACGGGGCAGGCGAGCCGGACCGAGTCGCCCAGGGGCGCCAGGATCGCCTCCACATACCGTCGTGACCCGCCCACAACGGTCCGCCACGAGGGCTGGTCGCCGTAGGTGAGCAGGCCGTGGTTGTCGAAGAACCGGGCGAAGGTGACTGCCGGCATGGACAAGAACGTTCGTGGTTCGGCCGACCAGATCGATGACCCCATGGGGATGAGGTACCAGTCGATGAACTGCTCCGACCAGTGACCCGACGCCAAGAGGTCCGCGAGCGAGAGCGACAGGTCCTCGGGACCGTCGAGCAATCCTCGGGCGACCCGGTTGAACCGAATCACGTCGGCCAGCATCCTGAGGAACGCCGGCCGTAGGGCGTTGCGACGCTGAGCGAACACCGTGGCGAGTGATGTTCCCCGCCATTCGATGCCGCTCACGTCATCGGTCATGCCGAAGCTCATGTCGCTGGGCTTGGTGGCCACCCCGAGCTGGTCGAACAGTCGGACCAGGCCCGGGTAGTTGCGGTTGTTGTACACCAGAAAGCCGGTGTCGACCTCGTGGGTCTCATCGGGCAGGTCGACCCGGACGGTGTGGGCGTGGCCGCCCGGTCGGTCGTCGGCCTCGAACAGCGTGACGTGATGCTGGCGGCTCAGGAGGTGGGCGCACACAAGGCCGGAAACGCCCGATCCCACGATGGCGATTCTCATCGACTGGTACAGCTCCTCACGGGGTAGACGATCCGGCAGTAGGTGTTCGGAACTGCCGTCGAAACTGGATGAAGCTGGTTCGGTGGAGGTGACCGCCCAGTATATTTGGGCTGGTGGCTGCCACCGCCGGGCCCGCCGGCGGCCGGTGGCACACTCCCCAGGACGCTCCGTAGCACCGACCGCATGACGAGAGGACGGCCCCATGGCCCGATACCGGGGAATCGTCGTCTCGGGTCGATCGGCCGAGGAGACCTTCGACTATCTGGCGGAGTTCTCCAACGCCGCCGAGTGGGACCCCGGTGTGGCCGGGGCAGAGCGCGTGGAGGACGCGCCGATCGGCCTCGGGAGCACTTTCCGGCTGGACGTGCTGGTCGGCGGTCGCTCCACGCCCCTCGACTACACCATCACCTCCTACGAGCGCCCCCACCGTGTGGTGGTGACCGCGCAGAACGCCTTCATCCGCTCCGAGGACACCATCTCGGTGGCGCCGAGGCCCGAGGGTGGCTCCGTGCTCACCTACCAGGCCGACCTCGGTCTGGTAGGGCCCGCATCCCCCCTGAGTGGCCTGTTGACCCTGCCGTTCCGGCGGATCGGCGATCGGGGACTCGGCGGCCTGCGGGGTGTCCTGGCGCCGGGTGGCGGTGAGGCGGTGCCCGAAACGGACGCCGGGCCGGTCGGCTCCACCGTCGCTGCGGCCGTGGACGAACTGCTCGAGGCCTCAGTGATCGGTTCCTTCTCATCGATCGGCCCGGCCGTCCGTAGCCGCCTGGCCGGCTGGTCGACTCCTCCGTCCATGGACGGACAGGTGGTACTGATCACCGGGGCGACGTCGGGATTGGGTCTCGCCACGGCCATCGGTGCGGGGCAGCTCGGTGCCACCGTCCGGTTCGTGGCCCGCAACGGCGGGCGAGCTGAGCGGGCGGCGGCCACCATCTCGGATCAGGCCCCCGGGGTCGACGTCGGGTTCTTCCTTGCCGACATGGGTGAGCTGGCCCAGGTTCGGGACGTCGCCGAGCAGTTCGTCGCCGAGCACGACCGGTTGGACGTCCTGGTCCACAACGCCGGGGCCCTCTCCCGCCAGTACACGCGCACCGGCTCGGGCACCGAGGTCACCGTGGCCAGCCAGCTGGTGGCGCCATTCCTCCTGAGCGGCCTGCTCCTGCCCACACTGACGTCCTCGATCCCGTCCCGGGTGATCCAGGTGTCGTCGGGCGGCATGTACACGCAGCGCTTCGACCTGGCCACATTGGAGATGAGCGAGGCCGACTACGACGGCACGGTGGCCTACGCCAAGGTCAAGCGGGCCCAGCTCGTGCTGATGCACGAGTGGGTGCGGCGACTCGACGGGTCGGGGTTGGCCTTCCACGCCATGCACCCCGGCTGGGCCGACACCCCGGGGATCCGGTCAGGGCTCCCCGGGTTCGCCAAGGTGATGGGACCTCTCCTGCGGAGCGTGGACGAAGGGGCCGACACCGCGGTGTGGCTGGCCTCGGCGCCGGAGGGAGTCGACACCACGGGTGGCTTCTGGCTGGATCGGCGCCGGCGCTGGGAGCACAAGGTGCCCTGGACCCGTCTCGACGAGGAGGCCTTCATGGCCGCTGGGTCGGCGCTGTGGGCCTGGTGCGCCGAGCGGGCCGGATGGGATGGCGTCCAGCCCCGAGGCTGATCGGCCCGGTCAGTCCCAGCCGCTGAACCCGTACTGCTGGTGCGGACCCATGACGGCGTTCTCGAACATGCCGTAGCCGACCTGGCCGTCAGACGTGAACCGCGCCGCGTATTCGGTCAGGCCCCAGTTCGAATAGCTCGGATCGGCAGGTGGGACCTCCTGGCCCTGGACCACCAAGTCGCCCTGGTACATCCCGTGCCGCCATTCCGGCTCGAGCCCGTAGCCGCTGCCCAGGAGCAGGGGGAAGGCCAGCTGGGTCTCGACCTCGATCTCGGCGGTCTTGGTCCCGTGGGCTCCGAAGTAGGACAAGGTGGCCCCGGTGACGCTGCGAGTGCCCGGTGCGAAGCGCAGGGCGTGCTCGGGCCGGCCCAGCCACTCGGGCTCCCGGCCCGATCCCAGGGGGAAGACCCGGTGGGCATCCTGCATGATCCGCTCGCCGCTCGGGCGCTCCTGAATGATGGTCACGACAGCATGGTCCTCGAACCGGACCGGCGCATAGATCCAGAAGAACCCACCGGCGGTATCGGTGGCCCGGATACCGGGGGGCTCGGGCTCGCCCACCGGGCGGATCCCCCACGACCGGTCGCGCGATCCCCAGAAGCGGTCCGGGGTCAACACGAGCTCACGGTCCCCGACCTTCAGAGTGCCAGTCCAGGATCCCACCTGGGCGAACCGGGTGGAGTCGAAGGTGACCCGGGAGAACTGTCGGTCGAAGTGACGAGCCTCAAGGTGGGCCTCGGAGAAGCCGTCGTAGACGGCATCGAGCTCGATGCCCCACTCGTTGGGCTCGACCACCACCCGGACCTGCTCGAGACCCTTGTTCACCTCGACGCGGATGGGTCCGACCGAGGCGTCCATCCGGTCGGCGCCAAGCGTCCGTGACGACCGCACCACCCGGTGGTCGCTCCCCCACAGCACCGACACGAAGGCGTCGGCCACGCTCAGGTTGGGATACTGGCCGAGGCCGATGACAGCGAACAGCTCGTCGGCACTGCCGTGGACGCCTTCGGCCCCGTGGATGTTGAAGTAGTAGCGGTCGTAGAAGTTGCGGTCCGAGGTTCCGACAAAGCGCATCGGTTCGGAGATCTGGTGCACCGGATAGTCGTCTAAGGGGGAGAGCATGGGCTGGTCCTTGCAGTCTGGGGCCGCGGTCCCGGACCCGGTCTCGGGTCGGACCAGGCCGGTCCGGTGGCCTGTCTGTCGCCTGGCGAGCGTAGCCACCCTGGAGGTGACGGGGCGTCAGATTCCCCCTAGGCTGACACCAGCAGCCCAGACTCGAGCCACGGAGGGACCATGAAGTCATACGATCGCCTGTTCATCGGTGGGGAGTGGGTCGAACCCTCCTCGTCCTCGGTCTTCGACGTGTTCTCACCCACCACCGAGGAGCTGGTCGGACGGGTCCCCGAGTCCCAGAACGCCGACATCGACCGGGCGGTGGCTGCCGCCCGGGAGGCCTTCGACAGCGGGCCGTGGCCCCGGATGGCCCCCGTCGAGCGGGCCGCCGTCTTGACCAAGGTGGCCGACGCCATCCGCAATGACATGCAGGGCATCTCCGAGCTCATCTCGAACGAGATGGGATCGCCCATCTCGTGGGGGACCCTGGCCCAGGTGCTGGCGCCCACCATGATCCTCGACTACTACGCCGGTCTGGGCTCGACGTTCGCCTTCGACTCGGTCAAGGACGGCCTGCTCGGACCGGTCATGGTGTCCAAGGAGCCGGTCGGTGTGGTCGCGGCCATCACCCCGTGGAACGTCCCGCTGTTCCTGGCGTGCGCCAAGCTCTCGCCGGCCCTGCTGTCGGGGAGCACCGTAGTCTTCAAGCCGGCACCCGAGACGCCGCTCGACGCCAACGTCCTGGCGGAGATCTTCGCCGAGGCCGGATTGCCCAAGGGAGTGCTCAGCGTGGTGCCCGCCGGCCGTGAGGTGGGCGAGCACCTGGTCAATCATCCCGGCATCGACAAGGTCTCGTTCACCGGCTCGACCGTCGCCGGCCGGAAGATCGGCGCCGCCTGTGGTGCCAACCTCAAGCGGATGAGTCTCGAGCTGGGCGGGAAGTCGGCCGCCATCCTCCTCGACGACGTGAACCTCGAGGAGTCGATCCCGCTGATGCTGCCCAATGCCATCATGAACAACGGCGAGGCCTGCATCTCGTTAACCCGCATCCTGGCCCCCCGGGATCGCTACGCCGAGGTGACCGAGGCCTTGGTTGAACAGGTCCGGGCCATGAAGGTCGGCGATGCCCTCGACCCCGCGACCGAGGTCGGGCCGCTGGTGGCCGAGCGCCAGCGTGACCGGGTGGAGAACTACATCCGGATCGGGCAGGAAGAGGGGGCCAAGGTCGCCGTGGGCGGCGGACGCCCCGAGGGACTCGACAAGGGTTGGTTCGTCGAGCCCACCGTGTTCGTCGACGTGGACAACTCGATGCGCATCGCCCAAGAGGAGATTTTCGGACCGGTGCTGTCGGTCATCCCCTACGACGACGATGCCGACGCCGTCCGGATCGCCAACGACTCCGATTACGGGCTGTGCGGAGCGGTGTTCAGCGGCGATGACGACCGGGGGGTGGCAGTGGCCCGCCAGGTGCGGACCGGCACCTACATGGTGAACTCCAACATCCCCATCGACTTCTCGTCGCCCTTCGGGGGGTACAAGGCCTCCGGGGTCGGCCGGGAATTCGGTGAGGACGGCCTCGAGCTGTTCCTAGAGAAGAAGACCATCAACCTGCCCCCGGGGTACACGCCGAAGGGCTAATCCCCGATGGTTGGCACGCCGACGATGCCGTCCGTGCCTGACCGCATCAGTCGCTGACGGTCGCCGTGTGGGCCGATGGGCGCACGCACCAGGCCAAATCCAGCTCGATCGCGTGCGAATACGCGCCCTGATCTGCGATCATGGGTGTAGCGAGCGGCTGTCCGTCCGGTGGGCCGGGCGGCGACTGTGTGTCCGGAGGCACCCGACCCGATGAGTACTGGCATCCACGCGGCCACCAAGAGGCCGCGCACTCGCGCCACCACCGTCGTGGCTCGCGGCCGGCCGATCACCTTCGGCTTCGTTCCCGCGCTCGACGGCCTGCGGGCGATGGCGGTGCTCGGGGTGATGCTCTACCACGGTGGAGCCCTGTCGGGTGGGTTCCTCACCATCGACGTCTTCTTCGTGCTCTCGGGGTTCTTGATCACCTCCTTGCTCCTCGGCGAGTGGGCCACCCGGCTGACCATCCGACTGGGACAGTTCTGGAGCCGACGGGCCCGGCGCCTCCTCCCTGCACTGCTGGTCATGCTGGTCGGAGTGGCCATCTACGCCAAGGTGTTCGCCAACCCCGGCGAATTCGCCAATCTCCGACTCGATTCCCTGTCGACCCTGTTCTACGTGTCCAATTGGCATTTCATCGTGGGCAGCAGCAACTACTTCGTGGTCACCGCCCAGACATCGCCGCTGGCCCACATGTGGTCGCTCTCCATCGAGGAGCAGTTCTACATCGTGTGGCCGCCGGTGGTCCTGTTGATGCTGCACCTCGGTCGACGCCTACGGCCCTCGAGGCGTCTGTGGCCGGTCATGGCCACGGCGGTGGTGGGTGCGCTGGCCTCGGCACTCGAGATGAGGTTCGCCTTCCGCGGCGGAGCCTCGATCATGCGGATCTACGAGGGCACCGACACCCGGAGTCAGGACATCCTGGTGGGGGCGGCCCTGGCCATCGGTATGGCGATGTGGGCCCAGCACCGCCGGGAACCCACCGAGCCGACCCGGGCGGCCCACAGCGCGTCCCAACCTCGGCGGGCGCACCCGTCGGCCGGGACGGCAGGAGCGGTCCCCCCTCCGTCGATGCGGCGCGACTATCGCCGCCGGGGACCGGGGATCAAGCCCATCACGGCCTGGGAGATCGACTCGTTGCCGGTGCGGTTGGTACTCCAGATCGTGGGCTGGGGGCGGCCGGCCTCGGGATCTACCTGTGGTCTCACTTGACCAGGCCGGCGGCGTTCCTGTTCGGCGGTGGCTACCTGCTGTTCGCGCTGGGCGTGGCCCTGGTCATCTTCGTGGCCATCACGGCCCAGGCCGCCCCCTGGCCCGGGCCCTGGGCAACCCGGTGTTTCGATACGTCGGGAAGATCTCCTATGGGACCTACCTGTGGCACTTCCCGTTGTTCGCCCTCTTGGACGCCGCCCGACTTCATCTCTACGGCTATCCACTCCTGACCGTGCGGATCGCTGCCACCTTGGTGGTGGCCACGGGCTCCTACTACCTGGTGGAGGAGCCGATCCGGCGGGGAAGCATGCGGACGCTTACCGAATGGAAGGCCTGGTTGGCCACCAGCGGGGCGTTCGTCACGGTGGTGCTGGTGACCGTCATCGCCACCCTGCCCTCCACCGCCGAGGCGGCCGGCAATGTCCGGGTGGTGGGGGCCCAATACAGCGGCCCACCGGTTCGCGTGGCGATCTTCGGGGACTCGGTGGCGTGGCGGATGGGCTTCGCCATGCTGGCCAGCCAGCCCCAGGACACCTACGACGTGAACATCGACAACGGGGCCATCGTGGGCTGCGGCCTCGTGACCAGTTCTCAGTACCAGGAGCACGGCGTGGCCTACAACACTGCGCCGGCCTGCAACACGGGCACAGGCCTGGCCGCCCAGTGGCCGGCCTTGTGGCGGGGGGACCTGGCCCAGTTCCGTCCCAACGTGGTGGTGGTGCTGGCGGGCCGGTGGGAGGTCCACGACCGGCTGATCAACGGTCACTGGCTCCACATCGGCGATCCCACCTTCGATGCCGACCTCAAACAGTCGTTGGAGCAGGCGGTCCAGGTCGGCACCTCGACCGGGGCCCTCATGGTCCTGATGACCGCACCGTGCTTTGACTCGGGAGAGCAGGACAACGGCCAGCCCTGGCCCGAGGATTCGGCCACCCGACTGGCGGCCTACAACGCCATGGTCGAGCAGGTAGCGGCCGAGCATCCGAGCACCGTCCAGGTCGACGACTTTGGCGGCCAACTCTGCCCGGGTGGAGTGTTCACCACCTCGTTCAACGGCGTCCAGGTCCGAGACGGCGACGGGGTCCACATCGCCCCCACGCCAGCGGCAGGCCAATGGATCGATGCACACGTGCTCCCCGACGTCGTCAAGATCGGCCGGCTGCAGATGGCCGGCCAGAACCTAGTGGCACCGACCACGACCACCTCGTCGACGCCGCCGGTCACGGCGTCGGCGGCACCCTCGACGCCATCAACGACCTCGACCGCGCCGGCTCACGCCGCCACCGCTCCCTGAAGCTACGAGCGTGAGGCGGTGAGGTGGCCGCCACTCCGCCGAGGAGACAGACCTCATTCAGGGTGGTGAGGAGGTCGGGGCCGGTGGTGGGATCGATGACGGTGGGGCCGGTTGTCCGAACGTGGAGCTGTCCGCGGCCTGGCACTGGGCTCGAAGAGCAGAGACCAGGGTGGTCTCTGGCACCCGGTTGCTCTCGGCCACCGTCGTCATGAGGGCCTGGAACTGACCGTCGTGGTACGCCGCTTCGGCGGCGATGGGCAGGGCGTCGCGCAGCTGGTCGTAGGCTCGTTGTCGCAGGCTCCCGGCCGAGGTGGCGTCGGCCTCGTGCTCGGCCCGGGTGAGGAGCACGATCGACCGGTTGACATGGGAGCAGGCCTGTTGGGCCAGACCTGTGCCGCTGGAGCCGCAGGCGCTCAACCCGATGGCCAACCCGACCACAGCCACCACGGCGGCGAACGGGCGCCCCGGCGCTCTCCGGTCGGTGACCCGGGTCACCCCAGCCAGCTGCCGGCCGAGTCGAGGAGATACCGGCTCACCGAGAGGCAGCGGTCGAAGACCTCACACATCATCTCCTCGCCGGCCAGGATCCGGGTGAGTGAGACGGGTGAGCGGGCCACGATGTTGAGCCGCCGCTCGGCAGCATCGGTGGCAGAGGCGTAGGAGTCGATGGCCGATACCTCGAGCGGGAGTTCGATACCGCCCACCCCGGCCAGGTCGATGGCCAGGCGGAGCAGATCGGGTCCGTGGGGGAGGGGTGGGAGGGCCCAGGTGAAGGTCAGCGGGAAGTGGTAGTCGTCGGGCGGCTCCTGGTCCTCGGGGAGACCGAAGACGGCATCCTCGAACGACAGCAGAGTCCGGGGGTCGACCTCGAGGGCAAGGTGCAGGTCGAGGGGTCCTCCGCAGCCGTCCTCGGGGTGGAGCTCGACCTCCCAGACCTGCCGCAACGAGTAGGTCTCGACGAAGTGCCGCTCATCATGGACGTGGAAGCCATGATCGACCGAATGGTCCTTGAGGTCGGCCACGTATCCGGCCACATCGATGACTGCCACAGGAACCAGAGCCTACCGGTCCCAGCCCCCTCCGGTATCGTCCTCCCATGGACGACGACGACCTCCTCGACGTGCTCCGGGCTACGGCCGCTGCCGTCACCACTGCCCTCGGGGACCTGTCCGACTGGGGACTGGCCGGAACCCGGGATGGACAGTACCGATCGGATCTGGCCGCCGATGCTGCTGCCCTGGCTGTGCTCGATGGAGCCGGCCTGGGAGTGATGTCCGAGGAGTCCGGGCCTCATCACCTCGACCGGCCCGTAGTGGTGGTCATCGACCCGGTCGACGGCTCGACCAACGCGGCGCGGGGAATCCCCTGGTATGCCACGAGCCTGTGCGCCATCGACGCCGACGGTCCCCGGGTGGCAGTCGTGGTCAATCAGGCCTCTGGCGTGCGCTACGAGGCAGTCCGCGGTCAGGGTGCTCGCCGCGACGGGATCCCCATCAGCTCCTCGAGCTGCCGCCAGTTGGGGGAGGCCATCATCGGATTCTCCGGTTACCCACCGCACTATTTGGGGTGGAGCCAGTACCGGAGTCTGGGTGCCGCGGCCCTCGACCTGTGTGCCGTGGCCGAAGGTGTGCTCGACGGCTATGCCGTCGTGGGCGGATCCCGCCTCGGGAGCTGGGACTACCTCGGGGGGATGCTGATCTGTACAGAGGCTGGCGCCGCCATTGCCGAATCCAGCGGTAGGGAACTCGTCACGCTGGAGCACAGCGATCGTCGAACCCCGGTCGCCGCAGCCACAGCCGAGCTGTTGGATCAGTTGGGAACGGTAGTCGCCGAGGCCTGACGGTGGGCGCCCCCAATCGTCGAGCACCGACTCCGAGGGCGGTGATGGGGGAGCGGTACCCTACGTGAGGCTCCAACGGAGTCGTGCACGGGCGTTTAGCTCAGTTGGTTAGAGCAGCTGGCTTACAACCAGCAGGTCATCGGTTCGAGTCCGATAGCGCCCACTGCCAACACCTCGTCCATGGCCACGGACAGGGGTCGCTGGCTACCGACTCGGTTTACAAGGACTTCGGCTCAAGAAATCGACCAACCGGCCGGTCCCTGCGGTGCTACAGGCCGCCACGCTTGATCCCGACGGTCCCGCCTTCGGTGAATCGGATCGGCGGATCGAGTGTGTCGACAAGAAACATCTGTCGATCGCCCCGATCCCAGGCCTCGCGGAGCCCTGGTGCACTCAAGTCAAAGTCCGGACGGGTGGTCTGCAGAAGAGAACGAAGGTCCACATGCAATTCGTGCATGGTCGGCCGGCCCCAGTACCAATAGCCGTTGTAGATGCTGAAGATACGAAGCCCCGGCTCCAAGACGAAGGTATGGGGAATCATGGGATTGTGCGGATCCGTGTACTCCTCGATGTCGAGGTCTTGTTGCACAGATCTCTCAGGATCGCCCAGGAACGGCCAGGGCGCGCCCAGGGAGTCGCGGAACTCATTGAGGTTGAGCGGGTTGTCGGTGCAGATGACCACCAGTCGGGTGTATGCCACGCGGAATTCGGGGTAGCTGTCGACCAGAGTCCGAAGAAATCGATGCTCTTTGGGGTCGTACGATCCCCGGGACAGGTGGAGGACCATCGGGTTGCCGCCCTGGAGCTCTGAGACCTTTCGAAGGACACCGGCCTGGTCCTCGAGCTGGTAATCGGGAAAGGTGCCTCCGATGACGATGTCGTCTCGCAACCTAGTGCCCCTTTCGATCTAGTGGCCCCTCGGGCCCATGCCGTCGCGCAACGGCTGCTTGGTCGGTCATCACTGCTCCTCTCGATTCGCCTACTCGCCGTGTCGACGTCAGCAACTGGCGATTTCAATCACACATGGGAGACCAGTTCAGCCACGATCGCCGCGGCTGATTGTTGCTGATCGGCCAGTGCAACGCTTTGTCCCGCCCAGAGTGAGAGCGCTTCGATGTCGCCCGTTGTGCCAACCATCGGTGCCGCCGGCTCGTAACGGAGGATTGCTTCGCCGTCGGCGAAGTGCGCGATGACATCGCCCTCGCCGGGTCGACTCCCTGGTGCGGGTCGGCCTGCGGCTTCCCATGCTTGGGCGGTTGAATTGTGAATGGCGCGGTGGGGTGCGTCGGGCCACCCCACCTCGTACAGGTCGGCATACCACTGGGCCTCGGTCTCAGCCGCCTCGATGAGACGACGCCGGTATTCCTCGTGGATAGGCATCTCTTGTGCGAGCAAGAACCGGGTTCCCAACCACGCCGCCTGAGCGCCCAACATGAGTACGGCTGCCACTCCTCGGGCATCTCCGATGCCGCCGGCCGCGATGACTGGCACCGGTGCCACCGCGTCCACGACGGCGGGCACCAACGGAAGCGTCGCGACCTGACTCCGTACGTGCCCCCCGGCCTCCCAACCCTGGGCCACTACGACATCAGCCCCTCGGTCCGCCGCCTGGCGTGCCTCCTCAGCGCTGCCGACCGTCTGGAGGACGACACCGTTGGCGTCGTGGACCTGCTCGACATAGCCGGCCGGGTCTCCCCAAAAGAGCGACACGATCCGCAAGCCCGCTTCCAGAGCCTCGTCAAGTCGACGGTGCTGATCGGTACCCAGGATCAGATTGCCCCCGAACGGGCGGTCGGTGAGTGCCGCCGTGTCGCGGACCACGTCGCCGGCGGGAGTGGACCATGTCAGTGCCACCATGCCAAGAGCACCAGCATTCGACACCGCTGCTGCCAGTTGGGGTACTGCTGACATCGGCGCCTGGACGATCGGCTGTTCGATCCCCAGGAGCTCACAGACTGGCGTTTTCACGCATCACCTCCCGGTCCCTCCAGGTGGCAGCGCCCGCACCACCTTCGATCTAACCCTGCCTGGACGACGGTGACCCATGCTCATTCAGTTAGGACTCATACGACGACGGTGCCGACTGAGGAGTTCGCTTGTTCCATCCGTGAAAGCTCGTGTAGTCGCCAGCCTCCCAGGCCTCACGGAGGCCCTCCTTGCTCAGGTCCCAGTCCGGGCGGATCTCGCTCGACGCAACACACAGGTCGCGCCACAGGTCGTAGAACGACGGGCGTCCCCAGAACCAGTACCCGTTGTAGATGCTGTGAATGACCAGTCCGGGCTTGAGGACCAGCGTGTGCGGGACCATCGGGTCGTGTTCGGGATCCGTGTATTCCTGGATGTCGAGATCCCGTTGGACCGTTCTGTCGGGATCCGAGAGAAAGGTCCATACGGCGCCGACCGAAGCACGGAACTCCTGTGTTGTGTGGTGGTCGTCAGTCGAGATCGTCACGACTTGGGTGTAGGCGACGGCGAACTTCGGATAGTTGGCGGCGAGCTCCAGGTGCTGTTGGTGCTCTTTCGGACAGTAATTGCCTCGGGCCAGCGTGAGCACCAGAGGGTCACTGCCTTGTAGCTCGCTGAGCGTGCGCACCGTGTTGGTGTGGTCCGGCAGCTCGTAGTCGGGAAAGGTGCCACCGGGTCTGATGTCGGATCGCATGATCACCGCCTTGTTCGTCGTCTCTAGCGCACAACCTCTGCAGTGGAGCCGAACTCGTCCTGTCTGGAGACGAGCGAGTGTGACGACCCAGGGTATCCCCACACGATCGCCGCGTCACCTCCTTCCGTCAGCCGAGGGCTCGTAGCCAATCGCCCGTCCACCTTCGACCCAGCCGCGCCCGGATCGGGCTCCAACGTCGAAGTGCAGCTGGTGGGCGACAGCCTCGACCACGGGCCGGCCTGAGGAGCGAAGTCCATGGTGGTCGGGCACAATGGGCGGGCCGACGCTTCGTCGGAACCTCCCGATAGCCATCCTGTGGATGCACGTGCGAAGGAGCTCGCATGAGTACGACCCCGATAGCTGACTATGCGCTCCTCTCCGATCGGCACAGTGCTGCACTGGTGACCCGGGACGGGTCCATCGACTGGCTGTGCTTCCCCCGCTTCGATGATCCGTCGATCTTCGGCCGCCTCCTGGACGACGAGGCCGGCCATTGGTGGATCCGGCCCACGAACGCAACGCAGGTGACTCGCCGCTACCTCGACCGCACCATGGTGTTGGAGACGACCTTCCGCACACCGACGGGTACGGTCGCCATCGGCGATGCCCTGGCAACGGGAAACGGAAACCGGGGACATGCGCTCGGCAAGGGGGCACCGCACCTTCTGCTGCGACGGGCAACGTGCGTCGAGGGAGAAGTCGAGCTGTCCGTGGAGTACGTCCCACGCCCGGAGTACGGACTGGTCCATCCTCTCCTCAATGTTGTCGACGGCGGGGTGGCTGCCATCGGGGGGGCTGACGTGCTGGTCCTCTCTTCCCCCGTGGCTCTGACCGTTGACCAGTCGGTGGCCTCCGGCCAGCTCCGGCTCCGCAGGGGCGAGAGCGCGAGCTTCGCCCTCCACCACGCCAAACGGGCCGAGACGACTACGGCACGGATCTGGAGCCAATCCCAGATCAACGCCCGGTTCGAAGACACCGTGTCGGCGTGGGAGTCGTGGTCGGAGCTCCACCAGGCCTACGAGGGTCCGTGGCGAGAACTGGTGCACCAGAGCGGTCGCGTCCTCCAAGCACTGTCCTTTGCCCCCACCGGTGCGATCTGTGCTGCAGCAACCACATCACTACCGGAAGCGGTGGGAGGCGCTCGGAACTGGGACTACCGCTATACCTGGGTCCGGGACGCCTCCTTTACGATCGAAGCCCTGTGGGTGGCGGCGTGCCCCGACGAGGCGAATGAATTCTTCGACTTCATGGCCACCTCGGCGGCCGGCTCGCTCGACCGAGGCGGTGATCTCCAGATCATGTTTGGCATCGGCGGCGAACGAGATCTCACCGAGCGGGAGCTACCTCACCTGGAAGGCTGGCGACACTCAAAACCTGTTCGTGTCGGCAACGGCGCCTGGAATCAGCGCCAACTCGACGTGTACGGCGAATTGCTGGGCGCCGTGTACCGGCTCTCCGACCACCTCTTTGACACCACGTCGCGTCGGGTCGGACCCCTGGCCCGTCCTAATTCTTGGGGAGCGCCCCCCGATCTGGCACCGGGCACTCGACGGTTCTTCGTGCAATTGGCCGACACCGCGGCTCTCCGCTGGCAGGAAAAGGACCAAGGGATCTGGGAGATCCGAGGTGACCCCCGCGACTTCCTGTACTCCAAACTGATGTGCTGGGTGGCCCTCGATCGGGCGGTGGCCCTGGCCGATCGCCTCGATGCCTCCGACCGAGTCGAGGCATGGAAACGGACCCAGGACCAGATCCGTGAAGCGATCATGACCAGGGGCTGGAACGATGGGGCCGGGGCCTTCACCCAGTCCTTCGGCTCGGAGGAACTTGACGCCTCGAGCCTGATGGTGTCGCTCGTTGGGTTCCTTCCCGGTGATGACCCGAGCGTGGTGGCGACGATCGACGCCACCGAGGAGCGCCTGACCGATGCGCGGGGGCTGGTGTATCGCTACCGGTCCCACGACGGGCTCGATGGCGGAGAAGGTACGTTCCTCCTGTGTACCTTCTGGCTGGCCCAGGCCCTGGCCAAGGCCGGTGAACTGGAGCGAGCCCGAACCGTCTTCGAACGGGCGGCGGCCTTCGTCAACGATGTCGGCCTAGTGGCCGAGGAGGTGGATCCCGTCAGCGGAGAGCTCTTGGGAAACTTCCCGCAGGCCTTCAGCCACATCGGTCTCGTCAATGCCGCCTGGGCCATCTCTCAGACGGAACTCCGACAGGGATCTGGTGGGGGCGACCCCTCCGGCGTGTCGGGACCGCCGGATCAGACTCCGCCTTGATGGCGGCAACCACGGAGATCTGGGCACCGCAGCCACTCCATCGGCCGCCCGGGTGCCCTCAGCGGTCAGTCGGAGGCTCGATGACAGACCCAGCGGCCGATCCGAGGAAGTCACTGACAGCTGCAACCGGCCACCAACCGTTGATGCGTTGGGGCCTGGACTTCGATGATCAGTGGCGCGAAAGTGTTCCGGAGCGGCTCCAAAGGTGGGGCTGTGGCTACCGGCCCCGACGGAGGGGAGTGCGGTCGTGGATATGAAACTCGAAGTCGTGGTGGTACCGGTGTCCGATGTAGATCGGGCCAAGGACTTCTATGAGTCGTTAGGCTGGCGCCTGGACGCTGATTTCCCAGGTGAGCGCGGCTTCCGAGTCGTGCAGTTGACGCCGCCGGGCTCGGCCTGTTCGGTCATCTTCGGCAGCGGCGTGACCGCGGCCCAACCAGGTTCGGCTGAGGGCCTGCAGCTCGTCGTGTCGGATATCGACGCGGCCCGCGCCGAACTCACCGGTCGTGGTGTCGAGGTGAGCGAGGTATTCCACGATTCCGGCGGTGTGTTCCACCACGCCGGCACCGAGGCCCGCGCACCGGGCCCGGCTCCGGAACACAAGACCTATGGGTCGTTCGCCTCATTCAGCGATCCGGATGGCAACGGCTGGTTTCTTCAAGAGGTGACGACTCGCCTACCGGGGCGGTGACCACACAACCAGCCGGGACTCGCTCGTCCGACAATTTCGTCAGTAGGAGGTACACCTGATGCCAGTCGCCTACGGCTCCGCCGCCGATCTGGCCACCGCCCTCCGTCGGGCCGAGGAAGCTCATGGCCGCCATGAAGCAGAGATCGGGCATCCCGACCCGGATTGGCCGGACTGGTACGCGCACTACATGGTGGACGAGCAGTCCGGGGGTCGGGCTACACCTGGGACGGGGACGTGAGCGACTACGACGTCATCGTGTTGGGAGCCGGCTCACCGGGTGAGCACTGTGCAGGCGAATTGGCCGACGGTGGACTACGGGTGGCTGTCGTCGAACGCGAGCTGGTGGGCGGTGAGTGTTCCTACTGGGCGTGTATCCCTTCCAAAACCCTGCTGAGGCCCGGTGAGGCAGCCCAGGAGGCACGCAATGCTGCCGCCAGTGCCCACGTCGACGTCGATGCGACCCTGGCCTATCGAGATTTCATGGTTTCGAACTATTCGGATGAGGGCCAGGAGCACTGGCTGGCAGACAGGGGTATCGACCTGATTCGTGGCACGGGTCGACTGGCCGGGTCCGGAGTGGTCGAGGTAGACGGTGTGCTCCACACTGCCAAGCACATCGTCGTGGCGACCGGCTCGGATCCGGTTGTGCCACCCGTTCCGGGCCTGGCCGACCTGGATGGTGTCTGGACCAACCGTGAGGTGACGGGGATGAAGGCCGTGCCGCGACGCCTGGTGATTCTGGGGGGTGGGCCGGTCGGTGCCGAGATGGCCCAGGCGGTGCGCCGTCTCGGCGGTGAGGTCGTCATCGTCGAGGGGGCTGGGCATGTGCTCGCCCGCGAGCCCGTGCCCTTGGGCGAGGCGCTTCAGGACGAGGGTGTCGAACTGCTGTTGGGCGTGCTGGCAACGGCGGCCCAGCGCGACGGTGAGGACTACGTGCTGGTGCTTGAAGACGGACGCGAGGTACACGGTGACCATCTGCTCGTTGCCACGGGTCGACGCCCCCGTATCGACGGGATCGGACTCGACACGGTCGGTGTACACGCTGACGGGCATGGCATCCCGGTCGATGCCCATTTGTCCGCTGGCGATGGCCTCTGGGCCATCGGTGACGTTACCGGCGTCCGGTTGCTGACCCACGTTGGGAAGTACCAAGGCGAGATCGCCGCCGCCAACATCCTCGGCGATCCCCGTTCGGCGAGCTACGACGCCACTCCAGATGTTGTGTACACGGACCCTCAGGCAGCATCGGTGGGCGCCACGGAGGCCACTTTCAGCGCCACCACACCCCTCTCCGAGGTGGCGAAAACCGCTACCTACAACCACGCCTATGCACAGTCGAACGGCTTTATGACCCTGCTGAGTGACGGCGACCGGTTGACTGGTGCCTACGCCTTGGGGCCCGAAGCCGGAGAGTGGATGCAGCAAGCCACACTGGCCATCCGTGCAGCGGTGCCGATCGAGGTGCTTCGGGACACCATCCAACCCTTCCCGACATTCTCGGAGATTTACGTCGCCACCCTGAAAGCGCTCCACAAGGAGATCACGGCAGCACGCCAGCCGGCCTCGGTGAAGCCATCATGAATCAACCCGCTTCACATACCTCACTCGGCTCTTCCAGGTCCCAGGGCGTCCCACCGACCTGATGGTCATGGCCTACCCTTCCTACAGCGCCTCCTCGGCCGAAGAGGGCGCCGCAATTGTGCGTGTCTCATCATCGTGAGCAATCACGAGCGCAAGGTCGCCATCATCACCGGAGGTTCTCAAGGCATCGGCGCTGGCATTGTCGCTGAGTACCGACGGCTGGGCTGGGCGGTCGTGGCCACCTCCCGGACCATCGAGGCCGATGGCGACCCTGCTGTGCTGACCATTGACGGGGACATCTCTGACGCCGCCACCAGCGACCGGATCGTCAGCGGGGCCCTGGACCGCTTCGGCCGCATCGACACCCTCATCAACAATGCAGGGGTGTACATCTCGAAGCCGTTCACCGACTACACCACCGGCGACTACGCAGCCGTGGTGGGTGTCAATCTCACTGGATTCTTCGTACTGACCCAGCGTGCCATTATTGAAATGTTAAAGCAGCGGGCCGGCCACATTGTCAACGTCAGCAGTACGCTCGCCGACTACGCCAACTCGACGACACCATCGGTCTTGACGTCGCTGACCAAAGGCGGCCTCGCCTCGGCCACCAAATCCCTTGCCATCGAGTATGCATCTCGCGGAATCCGGGTGAATGCCGTCTCACTTGGCATCATCCAGACGCCGGTCCATCCGGCGTCGAGTTATGCCGGACTGGGTACGCAGCTCCCGCCGGTTGGGCACGTGGGTCAGGTCCACGATGTTGTCAACGGCATCCTCTTCCTGGAGTCGTCGCCGTTCATTACCGGTGAGGTTCTTCACATCGACGGTGGCCAGATCGCCGGTCACTAGCGGCCCACACCTGGCTTGGCACGGTGCCCGCCGCGGGCCGCCGGTAGGCCGCCGGTGCGATCCCGATGATGCAACCTGCTCGGGTCGTTCGACCCGATTGCCCGGTGCCAGTCGTCACGGTGCTTCGCCGTAGCGTGCTGCAGAGCAACTGTTAGCGTGAACACCTATGGCCGATGGGTCTGTCCGGGACGCGCAACCCCCATCCTGGCACTTGCGGCGAGTATGCACACCCGGACATGGTGCAACCGAAGGGACGGAGCGGACGATGACCGAGCACGGGAGCGACATCGATCGAAGCCAAGAGTGGGAGGCCCTCAGAGCTCGACACCTTCGACCCAAGGGCGAGCGCCCAGCGTCGTCCGCTCGGGGCTTGCACCACTTCGCCCTCCTCTCAAGCGACGTGGAGCGGACAATCACCTTCTATCAGGACCTCCTCGGATTCCCGCTCGTCGAACTGTTTGAGAACCGGGACTACCGCGGTTCTACCCATTTCTTCTTCGACGTCGGCCAGGGGAACTATCTCGCCTACTTCGACTTCCCCGGCCTCGATCTCGCCGAGTACCGGGAGGTGCTCGGAGGCCTTCACCATGTTGCGATCTCAGTCACTCCCGAACAGTGGGACCGGCTCGTGGCCAAGCTCCAGGCGGCTGACATCCCGACCCACATTGTGAACGGTACTTCCGCCTACTGTTCCGGTCCCGATGGTGAGCGGCTCGAGTTGCTCTCCTATCCCCTCAACGACATGTACGGCACGATCGTCGGCTGATCGACTCCAGTTCCTGCCTTTGAACCAAGGGTCGGGACAACGTCAAGACCGCCGCTGGTCATGGACGCCGAGCCGTCATCGCCGCTCGGCATCTGCGCCAGGACCCAGCGAGTCAGAGATCGGCCTGACGGAGACCTTCAGCGAGGCTCCGGATAATCGCTGCGGCGGGTTCAGGGCGCACGTGTCGCCAGCCCGTGCCAGCCCAGAGATTGGGCACACTGGCGTCGCCGGCCTTGGTAGCGGCTGCGCGGAGGGGGCGAGTGAGGTGATGCACCTCCGGGTACGCCTGGGGGGCCTGGCCGTCATGGTCCAGCGCAAACCGATTGGCCAGTCCACGGCCGAATCGCCCGCTATAGGCGCGTGTCACGATCGTCTCGGGGTAGCGCTTAGTCAACAACGCCTGCCGGTACGGAGCAGCCGTCCCCGCCTCTGGTGTACAGAGCAGGGCCGTGCCCACCTGGACTGCCACCGCTCCTGCACCAAGCACTGCCGCTGCATCGCGTCCGGTCATGATTCCTCCGCTGCCCATCAGAGGCAGCTCGGTCGACGATCGGATCTCGCTGATGAGCGACAGCAGTGGCCTGCGGTTGGGGGAGAGGCTGGCGAAGCTCCCCTGGTGGCCACCCGCCTCCGTGCCCTGCACCGCCAGCAGATCAGCCCCGACACCGGCAGCGAGTGTCGCTTCGATCGGGGAGGTGACGGTGACGGCGACCTGAATGCCTGCCCGGTGGAGACGTTCGACTGTTGCTGCACTCGGGCAGCCGAAGGTGAAGCTGGCCGTGTGGACCCCGCTCGATTCGATCACCTGCAACTTTGCGTCATACCCATCGTCGTCCCACCGTGGCTCTCCGAGTGCGATGTGGAGACGGTCCGCCTCGCCCCGAAGCGCCAAGCCATAGGCAGCCACCTCGGCGGTGTCCCCTGGCTCTCCCGGCACGAATAGGTTCACCCCGAACGGAGCACCCGTGAGTGCATGCGTCGCAGCGATGGCTTGCTGGAGGTCCGTTGCCGTCAAGTAGCCGGCGGCGATGAATCCGAATCCACCCGCCTCGACGACGGCGGCGGTGAGGGCCGGAGTAGACGGGCCACCGGCCATCGGCGCCTGAACGACAGGGAGTTCGCACGGCAGCCTCATGCCCTCAAGGGGGCTCATCCGAGGTTGGAGGCCCATCGCGACGTTGGGTCGACCACGGAGACCGAGGCGGCCCACCATCTCCCGTCAGGCTGGAGTGGCGACATCAGAGTTCACCTGGGTCGACTCGCTGGAGGTCGGGGGGCATGCCATTGGCACTGGCCGATTCCCCGGAGTCCCCACCGGCATCCCCGTGTTCTGCCGCTCGGCGCTGAATCGCTGCCTCCTGATCACGGAGGACGACCTCCGAGGCCGAGAATGCCAGTTCCTCGGGGCGAGGGCCATCCCAATCGAGATACCAGTGTCGGTTCAGACTGGCGAGCCATGTATCTCCGGCATTGACCAGACCGAAGCGGGAAATCGTCCGCTGGCGCCCCACCTGGTCGGAATAGAGGACCTCCACCGTGATCGACCGACCGCTCTCGATCTCGTCGATCACGTCGGCGCGAACCGGATCGTCCGGGTTGCGGAGCGCCCCCTGCCACATGCCGATATCACCCGCTGGGATGTACAGGTCCCGAGACTGAAGGCGGAAGTCTTCCAGTGGGGCGTGGGTCGGAAACGTCCGTGATGAGCTCTCGCCGGGCCTGATCACCCACCCTTGGCACACGGCGATTCCGCTGCCGACATTTCTCAGGCTGATGGCCAGATACGCGATGCCGTCAATGTGCTCGACCGCGGCCCGGCCCCCTGAGGCACTCAACCAAATCTCTTCGAGGAACATGATCTTTTGCTTGGGATCCTCCAAGCGTGAGGGCGCCAGCAGTGGGCGCCGCTGCTCCTGGAGTGCGGCTTCGGCAATGCGTGCCGACCGATTGGAGGATCGCACTGCCGCAAACGTGGCGAACCCCAATACCAACGTGCCGGCCGCGGTGGCCAGGGACGAGATCGTCGCCCAGTTCCAGTCAGCCGAGAGGAGTGCCATTACCTCCAGTCTCGCACCACGCCGCAAGGCGGGACGAGTGGTCGCGACCCGAGGGTAAAGTCGCCAGCTGGCAGCCCTGCGACGGAAGCTTCACTGCCGACCCCCACGGGTCCATGGCGACCACAACCGGTGGGCGGCTCCCGTGGTTAGTCCATGAGTGCCTTCTGAGGTCCTCGTCGGCCACCGTCGGTCCTTGGACGAGGGCCCTGCGGACTGCGCGCATGCGGCCGGGGAGCCGTACCAGACGACTGAATGGGTCCCACAGTCCTTCCACTAGATCGGGGGAGTCATCGGATCCCGGAGCCAATGGGCCGACCTCCAGACCGGTATCGGTGGGATGGGGTGTCATGGCGCTCGAGGCTGTCGCTGCTGCATCCGAAGCGACATCGATTCGGTGTTGGGGCGGAGTGCTGGTCCATCACTGATGAAGGTGCCGCCGAGGGTAGTCTTACCCCTCGACTGGCTCCGAACCTGCCCGTTGTTCGGGGTCCCGTCGAGTCCAGCGGAGCCCATACGGCCACCGTTGCCCGGTAGTGAGGGAGATGCGATGAGTGAGGCGACAACCTCACCGGACAAGGCCAGTGCGGCGGCGGGAGGGGTGCTGCTGACGCTCGGAGCTGCGCAGTTCCTGATGACCCTGGACAGCTCGGTCATGAACGTGTCCATGGCCACGGTGGCCAAGGACCTGGGCACGACGATCACGGGTATTCAAACAGCCATCACGCTCTATACGTTGGTCATGGCCACGTTGATGATCACCGGAGGGAAGATTGGCTCACTGATCGGCCGGAGGCGGGCCTTCTCCATCGGATGCGTGATCTACGGTGTCGGATCGCTCGTCACCGGTCTGGCGCCGAACCTGACGGTGCTCATTCTCGGATGGTCCGTCCTAGAAGGGGTGGGCGCAGCATTGATCATGCCGGCGGTGGTGGCGCTGGTAGCCGGCAACTTCGGTGAGCGTGAGCGCCCGAAGGCCTACGGACTCATTGCTGCAGCCGGCGCCATCGCCGTAGCGGCAGGACCGCTGATCGGGGGCGCTGCCTCGACCTACGGCTCATGGCGTTGGGTCTTCTACGGCGAGGTCGTCGTCGTCATGATCATCCTGGTGCTGTCCCGCCGGGTTGCCGACTCACCGTCCGAGTCGACGGCGCGGATCGACCTGGTGGGGACGGTACTGTCCGTCCTCGGATTGGGCATGGCCGTGTACGGCGTCCTCCGGTCGAGCGAATGGGGATGGGTCGCCCCCAAGCCGGGGGCACCCTCGCTCCTCGGCATCTCGCCGACGTTCTGGCTGATCGCCGCCGGCCTGTTCGTGGTGTGGCTGTTCGTCATCTGGGAGAACCGCGTGATCCGGGTCGGTCGTGAGCCGCTCCTTCGTCCGTCGATCCTGGCCAACCGACAGCTGAACGGCGGCCTGATCATGTTCTTTTTCCAGTTCCTCCTGCAATCGGGTGTCTTCTTCATCATTCCGCTGTTCTTGTCGGTCGTACTGGAGCTCTCCGCCATCGCCACTGGGCTTCGGATCATGCCGCTCTCGGTAGCCCTGCTCGTGGCGGCCGCGGGCATTCCCAAGCTCTGGCCGGTGGCGTCACCGCGCCGGGTGGTCCGGGTGGGCATCTTGTTGATGCTGGCTGGGATCGTGGCCCTGTTGAGTGGCATCGATCTCGATGCCAATGCCGGGGTGGTGTTGTTCCCACTGGTCCTGATCGGCCTAGGCATTGGATCACTGGCCTCTCAGCTCGGTAGTGTGACCGTCTCCGCGGTCCCGGATGAGATGAGCGGCGAGGTCGGTGGAATCCAGAACACGGCCACCAACCTGGGCGCCTCATTGGGCACGGCACTCGCTGGTTCCGTGTTGATCGCCGTGCTGGCCATGTCGCTCACGGCGGGGATTCAGAGCAATCCGAGTATCCCACCGGAAGTGAAGTCCCACGCCACGGTGGAGTTGGCCGCCGGAGCGCCGTTTATCTCTGACACAGCCCTACGACAGCAGATGGCTCATGCCGGCGCGACCCAGCAGACGACTGACCAGGTGGTCCAGGAGAACCGCAAGGCGCGAATCAAGGCATTGGACGCCGCCCTCGCCGTGCTGGCGATCCTCGCCCTGACCTCCCTCTTCTTCACCGCTCGCATCCCGCAGGAGCAACCTGGCGCCGAGCGTGACGAGGCCCCGGACCACCACCCGCCGGCTAGCCCGTGAGCTGGCACCGCTGAGCCAGACCGATCAGCGCCGCTGCAGCACCGGATCCATCCGATAGCCGGACGGCAACTGAGCACCGATGCCGTCGTAGACAGTCGGAGCTAGTGGATCCTGTACGGCGCCGACAGCGGCACCGGACAATGATCAGCCAGCCGGTCCTGTCGGATGGCACCATCAGCCGGTTGGCGCGGTCTGCAGAAGGTACCTCGGGACCCCTCTGCGAGTGCACCACTCGACTACGGGGACAGGTCGTGGCCTTCTGTTCGTCGAACTGGCCCGGACCAGCCGATACGGGCACCCGCCCCCCGCCAAGGACGGGTGCCCGTGATCAGAACGCACCCTCGGTGTCGACCACCAACACCGAACATTGAGCCAGGCGCGACACGGAGTTGGGAACGCTGCCGAAGACGCGTCGAATTCCTCGCATCCCTTTGTTCCCGACGACGACCAGGTCGGCGCATTCCTGCTCGGCAACCCGAACGATCACGTCTGCGGGTGAACCTGTAGCCGGATGGATCGTCACCTCGAGCCCCCGCCGTTGTCCGATCATCGAGAGGCCGTGCAAGAGGTCGTCGGCCGGGAGCAGTGTGGTGGCGAACCGGAACTCCTGGGGGAGGTCCTGGGAGCGGACGGACTTCGGGTCATAGCCGGTGACGATGTGCAGTGCGGCTCCGGACTGTTGGGCGATGTCGGTCGACACCGTGACGGCGTGGCGCGCTGTTGCGGAATCGTCCGCTCCTACGACGACGGTTCTGAACATTGGGCTGTGCTCCTCGATGCGGCGAAACGGCTCGGATGGGACTGGGGGACTACCCGGAGACGGCGTGGTTGTCGAGGAAGGCATCGGCGGTCCGAAGACGCCTTCCCAGTTCGGCGAGCAACTTGCGGGCCACGGTCGGTGCCAGTGACTGGAGCGTTCTGAACTCGCTCTGTGACATCACCACGAGTGCCATGTCGGTGTCGGCGGTGACCGTCGCCGTTCGTTCGCCGCCGTCGAGGAGGGCCACCTCGCCGAAGAATGAACCCGGCCCCAGTTGCGCCAGTGTGACCCCGTTCCGTATGGCCGTTGCCGATCCTTCGATGATCACGAAGAATTCGTGGCCCGGTCGGCCCTGCTCGGTGAGCACGGTTCCCCCCTCCACATCCATGACGGACGTCAGGGTTTCGATGCGGCTCAACTCCTGCTTCGTGCAGCTGGAGAAGAGACTGACGCCTTGGAGGATTGCGGACCGCTCACTTGTCTTCAGCTTGATGCCGCTCATTGCTGATCACCCTTCCTGGGACACTGGATCACCGGGCACGAGTCGCTCGACACCAGGTTGGCTGCCCGGGGGCTGGGGAGCGAGCGCACCCACGGGCCCTCATCGCTCAGCGTGGAGATCGAAGCGAGGGGGGCCAGTTTGCCGAGGACTGCGCCGAGCGACGCCACCTTCGATGATCGGGGATCCTGTCTCATGGCTGCTCACTCTCATCCGCCGGTTGCACAACGCGTGCCCGTCCCTGTGATCGTTATCCCGATGTAGGCAGTTGTCTGTCACCGAGGCGACACAAGGAGAGAAATTTCTTGACCGTGGCCTGTGTCTGACGGTCAGCGTTGGGAGGGTCAGGACAACAGCACGCGCTGCAGCGCCTCGGGATCCAGGAGCTCGATGGATCCCGAGGACAGACTGATCCATCCTTCTCGCTGGAATTCCTGCAGGCAGACGTTGACCCGCTGTCGGCTGGCGCCGATCGCCGACGCCAGTTCGGCCTGGGTCGCCCGGATCCGCTGTTGGTCACCGGCTCGTTCCAAGAGCAGCTTCACCATCCGGTGACTGAGGTCCAAGAACACCAGATCAGCTGCCACACCGGTCGTCCGTCGCACCATATTCGCCAGCTGCTGCAGCATGGCGACTGCCATGGCCGGCCGCTGTTCGAGAAAGTCCATGACCACCGAGCGCGAGAGCGCCCACCCGTTGCTCGCCATGGTCGCCGTCACCGTCGCCGAGCGGGTGGCGGTGGACAGGACCCCCAACTCGCCGATGATCTGGCCCGGGCGGACGATGGCCAACAGCAGCTCGTTGCCTTCCGGCGAAAAGGTCGACACCTTCAGCTGCCCCGAGCGTAGCGAGAACATCGATTCGGCAGGCTCGCCTTCGAGGTAGACGACCTGTCCTTTGTGGTAGGTCCGCTCGACGCAACTGGCGACCAGCCGGGAGCGGTCTTCGGCCCCGAGCGTCCCGAGCACCTGGGACGAGGCGAACGGGTCTGGATCCGTACCCGGCCTACGTTGGTTCACGTCCCACCGATCCGCGGTGTCGGGCTCAAGGATCCGGTGTGATGTTGGCGTTGAGGTGGAAGCGATTGTCTGGGTCGTAGTCTGCCTTGATGTGTTGCAGGCGTTCGTACTTAGTCCCGTAGGCATTGCGGACCCGGTCCTCGTCGTACTCGGTCATGAAGTTCACGTAGCCGCCTACTCCGACGGCGTGGGGGGCCAATGCCGACCAGTAGGAACGCACCCATGCTCGCTCGGCGTCGAACTCCTCTGGTGTCATGACGGTGGCGGACACATTGATCGAGTAGCCGATGTCACGGTCCCCACCGAAGGCCGTGGCATCAGTGGCGGCTCTCTGGAAGGCGCCACCGAGGTTGAAGATCGGGACAAATGAGAGCGGGGAACGCTTCTTGGCTTGGTGCTCGAGGATGACGTCGATCACTGGATCGGTCAGCTCCTCGAGGTAGACCGCCTTCTCGTAGGAGAACAGCCCCCAAGGAGCCGAAGGATCGAACATCTGCTGGAGGGCCACATAGGGGATGGGTGTCACCAGTTCCACAATCGGGTTGAGCGACTGTTGGACCGGAGCGATGAGTCGGGCATGTTCGGCTGCATCACCGAGGCCGAGGACAGCCAGCGCGAATGCCGGGGTGAACTGCAGTTCCTCGGGCACGAACGGCTCGGGGGGCAGGCTGAGCCCGGCCAGGAAGGCTGCTGAGTCGTCTGGGAGGTCGCGAACGAAGTCACGCGCGAAGCGGAACATCTCACCACCATCCTCGGGCCGGACGAAGAACAGACCGATGTGCAGCTCTGGACCTACCTGGTGCAGGATGAACTCGAACTCGGTCACCACGCCGAAATTGCCGCCCCCGCCCCTGATGGCCCAGAACAGGTCGGCGTTCTCGCCCTCCGATACTCGCAGGACGCGTCCGTCCGCCGTCACTACTTCGGCCCCGATGAGGTTGTCTGACGACAGTCCAGCCAGCCGCGATAGCCAGCCGAAGCCTCCGCCGAGCGTCAGTCCGGCAACGCCGGTATGGCTTATGAATCCACCCGGCACCGCCAGGCCATGGGCCTGGGTGGCGGCATCGAGTTCGCCCCATGTGGTGCCTCCGCCACAGGTTGCCCGCCGACGCTCGGGATCGACACTGATCGACTTCATCGGGGTGAGGTCGATCATCAGCCCTCCGTCGCAAAGGGCATATCCGGCGAAGTTGTGCCCACCCCCGCGGACGGACACTTCGAGATCCTCGGCCTGGGCGAAGGCCAGGGCGACTGTTACATCCTTGGCTGATGTGCAGCTCGTCACCACGGCGGGACGCCGGGTAACGGCGGCATTCCAGATGTTGACCGCTTCGTCGTAGGCCGCACTGCCCGGCAGGGACACCGCGCCTTCCAGCAAATTCGCCAGCCCATCCATTGCGCTGGAGCTGATGCTCGCCATTCGTCCGCTCTCCCGATCATCGCCTCGTGTCATTGAAATCCCGGGCCGCCGGGTGCGTCAAGCGACGATGCTGGCGTGGGAGTCGGGTACCGCCACCCAATGCGCTCCCTCGCCGTGGGGAGTCAGTGCTCTCGTGCCCCCGATCCGTCGGTCACCACCGACGCGGCGTGAGACCCCGCCACGTGGCCCCACACCATGCCCATGCCGATCGAGGTGCCGCCGCCGTAGTAGGCGGGTCCGGCAGGACTGGCGATCACATTCCCTGCCCCATACAGGCCCGGGATCGGGCGGTCGCGTACATGGAGCACCCGCCCGTGGGCATCGATCCGCGGCCCACCCTTGGTACCCACCGAGCCGACGTGGATGGGAAGCGCGTAGAAGGGACCCTGCTCGATGGTGCCCAAGTTGGGATGGGGTGCAGAGGGGTCACCGTGGAACCGGTCGTAGGCACTCGATCCTCGCCCGAAGTCACCGTCGTGTCCGCTCGACACCATGCGATTCCAGCGTGCCACAGTGTCGACGAGCGCCTGCCCGTCGATCCCGGCCCGCTCAGCCAGCCCGTCGAGCGACTCATGGACGAGCAGCCAGTCGGGATCAGGTTCGTTGGGTCGGATGGTGACCACGGGATAGCGAGACCGGTACTGCCGGTCGAAGACCACCCAACAGGGAAGATGCCGATCCGCATACTCGTTAGTGTCGAATCCGAAGAACGCCTTTTGCATGTCGTTGTAGTTTCCGGCTTCGTTGACGAATCGCTGTCCAAACCGATCGACGATGATCGAGTGGGGTGCGGTGCGCTCGACACCCACGAAGCGGGCCAGGGGTCGGTTGTCATAGAGCTCGCCGGGGATGGAGACCGCCGGATACCACCAGGTCTCGTTCATGTTGGCAATGTCGGCGCCGACCTCCATCGCCATCAACAGTCCGTCGCCCTCGTTGGCCGGTGGGCTGTGGGGGTGGGTGAGCGGACCGGGCAGGAATCGGGTGCGCAGTGCGGAATTCCACTCGTAGCCGCCGGTGGCCAAGATCACACAGTGCGCCGCGACCGTGCTGCGCTGCCCGTCCTGTTCGATCACCAGGCCCGCGACCCGGCCTTGGTCCATGACAAGTTCGCTGGCACGTGCTCCGAGCACCGGTTCGATGCGGCGATGCAGGCAGGCCTCGAGCAGGGCGCCGATGAGTGCTTGGCCGCAGGCCACCTGGCCCTGTTCGACGCGGGATTTGACAGTGGCCGCGTCAAATCGCTCAGGGAAGTAGGACGGCTGCCAGTCGACGGTCGCCTCCTGGAGGGTGATGGGTAGGCCGAGCACCGGCGGTCGTCGGATGCGACTCGCCCACGGCCCGAGGCGGCGGGTGTCGTAGAGATGGGGCTCCAGCATCCGTCCCGAGGCCTTTCCGCCCTCGAACTCGGGGTGGTAGTCCGGCCACGTCATGGCCTGGAGTCGCAATGGCGTGCGCTCCTCGACCGAGGCCACGATGCCTGGACCGTCGTCCACGTACTGGTCGAGCAGCTCAGCCGGCGTTCGGCGAGCCGTGAGTCGCTGCATGTAGGCCAGGGCTTCGGGCCGGGAATCGTCTGCGCCGACCTCGCCCATATGGCGATTCTGGGGCATCCAGATGCCGCCCCCCGATACGGCGGTGGTCCCCCCGATCGAGTCTGTGCGTTCGATAACCATCACGCGTGCGCCACGGTCGTGTGCCGCCAGGGCGGCCGACAGGGAGGCCACGCCCGATCCGACCACGATGACGTCGGCGGCCGGACGATCATCGGTCAGGGGCACCGTGCCACCCCCGGCCGGGGAGCGATCGACAGGGCTAGGGCGCTCCGCCCCACGGCCTCCTGTTGATGGAGCTCGAGGTCAGCCATCGGATCCGGGATCGGGTGGGGCGAGCAGGGTGATCAACCGCCGACGGAATCGCCACTGCGAGCCTTCCCGCACCAACTCGTCGTAGTAGCGGCCCGAAGCCACCATCGCCAGACCGTCCTTCGAGGCCCGGATGAACAGGTAGTCGGTGACGGCACTGGCCGTGTCGCCGTCCACGTCCACGAGGGAGTTGGCGATCAGGTGTTTGCCCCGGGCTGCCGGAGCCTGCACGCGCTCCATGTACTCCCGGATGGCGGGCCGTCCCACCGCGGTCTGATCGGCGAAGACCAGCCGGGCATCGTCGGTGAACAGCTGCTCCCACTCGTCGAACCGGCCGTCATCGCACCACTGGCTGTATTGGGCCAGCGTCCGCCGGATGTGCTGGTCGTCCTCGGTCACGACTTCCCCCTTCCACTGCCAATCCGTCCGGTTGCTCGGCCCGCCGGCCAACCAACAGGCTCCCCGTGGGATCGGATGTGGCGGCCATGCTAGGCCTCGTCGGCGCCGGACGACCGAGCGGATCCACCCCCCGGTCGTGCTCGTGGGAAGAATCCGGGTCTCTGCGTCGACTAACTCCGTGTGAGGCAGGGTTGCGTGGGATGGGCGCCGTCGTGACCACCGGCGGTTGGAGCGACGATCCAGTGTCGGTCGCGCCGCACCGCCATGCCCGGGCGGCCTCGGCTCGCCCGCCTCGGGGCCCAACACGACTCGGCGGAGTCAACCTCGTCCTGGTCGTATTGAACGTCGCCGCGCTGATCTTTCTGGTCCTGTCGGTGGTCGGCTACCTGAACCGCAGCGCAACGGGTCAGTTCGACGCCTCGATCCAGTGGAGCAGCCTGTCGACCCTCTATCCCACCGAGGTCTCGGTCTCAGTCGTGGTGAGGAATGTCGGATCGACACCGGCTGTCCCCGAGTGCACCGTCAACCTCGGCTCAGCCGGTGACGCCTATACGGGATCGAGCCAGCTCACCAGCCGTGCGCCGATCAGTCCCGGGCAAGAGACGCGGCTGACTGGCACCGTGTTCATCTCCGATGAGGGGGCCGCCTTTTTGTCCCCGTCGGCTTCGACAGTGGAGTGCACCTGAAGAAGCCAGGCCTCCGGTCTGACGATCACCTGCGCTCAGGGAGCGCCGCCCGCCGGATCGCCAGTCCAGGCCGTGGCGTCGATCTGACCCTGGCTGTCGTGGAGAAGCTGGACCAGCTCGTGTCGGGCTCTGGTCACCCTCGAACCGACGGTGCCGGGAGCACAGCGGCAGATGACCGCGGTCTCTTCGTAACTGAGCCCGTAGAGCTGGGTCAGGGTGAACGCCGCACGTCGCTCGGGGTCCAGCTGGTCGAGCAGATTGTCGACGGCGATGCCGTCGGCGTGGTCGCCGGTCGCCTTGGCACGCGTGTACTCGAGCGTCTGTTGGGCCTCGACGTTGCGCCGCCGGCGGGACCTGCTCCGGAGCTCGGAGGCACACACATGGTGGGCAATCGAGAACAGCCAGGTCCGCCCGGAGGACTCGCCTCGAAATCGCCGAATTCCTTTGGCCATGCGCAGGAAGGTCTCTTGGGCCAGGTCGTCGGCCGACTGTTCGTCCACCAGGGTGGCGCAGAGCCTCCGGGTCGGCCCGTAGCTGACCGCGATGAGCTCTTCCAGCTCCCGTTGGCCGCCGCTTCGGGCGCGGAGCGCCAGCTCGGTCCACGACTCCATGGGCCGACGGTACCCAATGGGAACAATGTGTGACAGAGCTGGACGCCCTGAGTGGCGTGGTTGGCCACAACTGTTCACGTAGGGTGAGATAGTCCTCGCTAGCGGGAAGGCCGGTGCCCAACGGATGGATCGACAAGTTCCCCCGGTGAACGGCCTGACGGGAAGAAGCCGCCATCTCGGGGCGACTAATTGGGCATGACCTCGTCATGCGATCGGGTGCGCGCTTCAGTCTCTGTCGCCCTCGACGGTCGGACCGACGACCTGCCGGTCGAGGAGTTGGAGGCTCACCTGGCCGAGTGCGCTGCCTGCCGGCAGTGGCGAGAAGACGCCCACCGCATCACCCGGCAATTCCGCCTGCAGCCGGCCGCGGCTCCCGGGTCACCACCTGCCGCCCTGTTCGAGGCGGTGCGGGCCACCAGGCGAGGATTCCGACCCTGGGTCACCGTCGTCGTTCGATGGGCCCTGGTCGGGGTGGCCGTCGCGCAGCTCGTGGTCACCGGCCCGTTGATGATCAGTGGCGACATCGACGGATTCCGGGACCTGGGGTCGCTCGATGTGGCGCTGGCGTTCGGCTATCTGGTGGCGGCAGTGCGACCTCGGCGTGCTGCCGGGATGCGGGCTGTCGTCGGTGCCGCCGCCCTGCTGCTGTTGATCTCGGCTCTCTTGGACTTGACCGCGCACCGGACCACCCTGTCCGACGAGGCGCCCCATGTCATCACGCTGTGTGGGTGGGTGCTGGTCATGGTGCTGGCCTCGCGCACGGAGGACGTCGGTGATCCTCCGTCGCTGGGGTTGCGGGCCCGGCTCGAGACCATCGCCGCCTGGTTCGCCGACCCGATCCATCGGCGCACGAGCGGCGTCCAGGGCTACGGCGTGGTCAGCCAGGCAGCCTCGGTGGCCACCACCGCCGGCGATGCCGCGCCAGGGGAGGCGGCCACCGCCGATGCGGCCGGCGATCCTTGGAGAGCGGTGGGATGACACGTCGGCCGACATCGCCGGGCGGGAGATCGACACGAGGGGCGGGGGGGCGGCAGCACGAGGGGCAGCGACGCTGACGTCTGGTGACGCCCTAGGCTGGTTGGTGCGGCGTGGAACCTCGGGCCGAGGGCGGCGTGGAGGGTGTCAATGGACCGGGTGATGAGGCCGGTAGTAGCGCTGTTCGACGTGGACGAGACCCTCGTTCACACGGGCGGCTCTGGTGCCCGGAGTTGGAGCGCAGCATTCGTGGACCTCTACAACCTTTCCGCCGACATCGGCCGGCACACGTCGGCGGGGGAGACCGATCCCGAGGTGGCCAGGGAGACCTTCGTCGCGGTCATCGGCCGCGATCCGAGCGATGACGAGCTCGACCGGCTGTACGGCCGCTACCTCTTGCACCTCTCCGATGACATCGAGGTTGCCGCCGGCTACCGAGTGCTTCCCGGGGCCGAGGAGACACTGACGACATTGGTTCGGGCCGGTGTGCTGCTCGGGCTGGTCTCGGGCGCCATGGAGGGGGCGGCACGGACCAAGCTCACTCCGGCCAAGCTCAACCGGTTCTTCATCTTCGGCGCCTATGGATCGGACTCGCCCGACCGGGCCGAGCTGACCCAGCTGGCCATCGGCAAGGCCCAACGCCTCCACTCCGGTCTCACCTCCTCCCAGGTCTGCGTCATTGGTGACACCCCGCGGGACATCGACGCCGCCCGGTCGGCAGGAGCAGTGTCGATTGGTGTGGCGAGTGGCCACTTCTCGGTGGATGAGCTCAGTGCTGCGGGCGCCGACCATGTGCTCGGCTCACTCGAGGAGCCATTCCCCGGGATGTGATCATCAGACCTCGCTCGGCTGGCGAGGGCCGGATCAGGGTCTCGCGTTCGATGGATGACCCGCTGATGGTGAAGACTCGAATGGTGCGCCCATCAGTATCGCCCCTCGGACGAGGCGTCCGGCAATGGACGAATGCATCCGATCGGCGGATAGGAGAATCGCAATGACCAGGCACACGTCACTCCGGAGCCAGCTCTATCGAGTGGCCCGAGACCTTGGCAACGTCCAGGCGGCCGAGAAGGGACCCTCCGCCTATGCCAAGCGAGTGGCGCGGCGCAAGATCTACGCCCGCTCGAACGGGATCGCGCGCCAACTGACCCGGAGTCTGGGTCTCTGACCGTCCTCGAGGGCGTGTGACCATCCGCACCAACAGCCGCGACCGACTGCGCCTCTGACGTGGCCGGTAGACCGTTGTGTCTGTCCATCGACCTCGGGACCGGGGGCCCGAAGGTCGGCCTCGTCAGCCTGGACGGCGAGATCGTGTGCCGCACCCACCGGGCCACCACAACCGTGTTCACCTCCGACGGCGGAGCCACCCAGGATGCGGCCCTGTGGTGGGAGCTCATCTGCAGCTCAGTGGACTCCCTGCTGGCCGGCAACGACCTCGGGCGGGACGTCGTGGCTGTGGCGGTGACCGGCCAGTGGGCCTCCACCGTCCCGGTCGACGAGGCCGGCCTGCCGACCGGTCCCTGTCTGACCTGGCAGGATCAGCGCGGTGGGCCCTACGTCAGGGCCCGTATCGGCGGTTGGGCCCAGGGCTACCGGCCGACGGCGGTTGCCCGCTGGGTCCGACACACCGGTGGCGCGCCATCGCTGGCGGGGGCCGACCCCATCGGCCATCTTCTCTATCTGCAGCAGGCCGCACCCCAGCAGTTCGAGCGCACACGCTGGTGTCTCGAGCCGGTGGACTACCTCACCATGTGCTTCACGGGCCAGGCATCGGCGAGCCATGCCTCCATGCAGGGGGCCTGGTTGACCGACGTCCGCCAGCTCGGGACGTTGGCGTACGACAGTTCGCTGCTCGGGCTGGTGGGCCTCACCGACGAGAAGTTGGCACCGCTTGCGCCCATCGGCTCGATCATCGGGACCGTCCAGCCCCGTGTGGCGACCCGGCTGGGTCTCGGCGCCGACGTCGCCGTGTTGACCGGCCTGCCCGACCTGCAGTCCGCCGCGCTGGGTGCCGGAGCGACCCGTCCCTACGCGGCCCACCTCGCTCTGTCGACCACATCGTGGATCAGCTGCCCGGTCGCAGCCAAGAAGACCGACGTCCTCCACTCCATCGCCACCGTGCCGGGTCTGTCCAACGCCGGGTATCTGGTGGCCAACAACCAGGACACCGGGGCCAAGTCCCTCGACTGGCTCCGTACCATCCTCGCCGTGGGAGGGGCGCTGGCGTCCTACGACGACCTGTGCGCCCTGGCCGCCACTGCCGAGCCCGGGTCCGGCGGTACGACGTTCATGCCATGGCTGGCTGGAGAACGGTCCCCGGTGGACGACCACGGAGCCCGGGGTGGCTTCACCGAGCTGTCGGTCACCACGGGGGCGGCGGACCTGGTGCGCAGCGTGCTGGAAGGCGTGGCCTACAACTCGAAATGGCTCCTGACCGAGGTCGAGCGATTCACCAAGCGCCAATTGGCTCCTATCCGCATGGTCGGAGGCGGGGCCCAGAGTGAGCTCTGGTGTCAGATCTACGCCGATGTGCTCGACCGCCCCGTCGACCAGGTTCCTGACCCGATGTTCGCCCAGCTTCGGGGCATGGCGCTCATGGCCGGGGTAGCCCTGGGCGAGCACCGCCTCGACCACGTGGACCAGCTGGCTCCGCCGTGCCGACGGTTCACGCCCGACCCGGACACGGTCGATCGCTACGGGTCCCAGTCGGCCGAGCTCCCCGCTCTCTACCGCTCGATGCGTCGACACCGACGGAAGACGAAGTGAGGGCTTGAGCCCGGCGCAGTCGTGGTCGCCGGCAGGGGCCGGACGGGCCAGGAGCAACGCTCCGTGGCCGTCCATCAACCTGTGTTGTCAGTCGCGATGCAACAACGGTTGTCACATAGTCCAATTGCCTCTGAAGGACTGACCCGACCCGTCCGTTAGATAATGGCCAGGTCCGTTGAGCCGTGAGGGCAATCATGCTCCGGACCCGGTGCTTCAACGTCGCCACCGAGCGGCCGAACCGACGACATCTCGGGCCGGGCCGCCCCGTCCGGCCGCAGGGCACCCAGCGGTGGGCACGGTAGCTTCGTCCCCATGCGCCTCAGCACGGTGATCCTTCCCATCTACCCGTGGCGGGAGGCCGAGCGGATCTGGCGGCGGGCCGAGGAACTGGGGTTCCATGCCGCGTACACCTACGACCATCTCTCGTGGCAGTCGTTCCGGGACCACCGATGGTTCGGTGCCATCCCGACGTTGGCGGCGGCCGCCACCGCCACGGAGCGGCTCCGGATCGGGACCCTGGTGACCTCGCCGAATTTCCGACATCCCGTACCCCTGGCCAAGGACCTGTTGTCGCTCGAGGACATCTCCGAGGGTCGCCTCACGGTAGGGATCGGTGCGGGCGGGACCGGGTTTGACGCCACAGTGCTCGGTCAGTCGCCGTGGTCGTCGAAGGAGCGGGCCGATCGTTTCGAGGAACTGATCGTGCTCCTGGACCGCCTACTCACCCAACCGGCGACCACCTGGGCGGGCAGACACTACGCCGCGGTCGAGGCCCGCATGATCCCGGGCTGTATCCAACAGCCCCGGTCACCGTTCCTGGTGGCGGCCACCGGGCCTCGTGGGTTCGCCCTCGCCGCCCAGTTCGGTGCGGGGTGGGTCACCTATGGCGACCCCGGGCGCCCGGCCAGGCTGCCACCCGATCGAGCCGCTCGGGTGGTGAAGGGCCAGCTGGCCGGGCTCGAGCGGGCCTGCCTCGATCGGGGTCGGCCCTTCGACTCGATCGACAAGGTGCTGTTGGACGGGCTGACGACCGAACGGCCGCTGGCATCCCTGGACGCCTTCGTGGACTGGGCCGGGCGCTACGGGGCCCTGGGGTTCACGGAACTGATCGTCCACTGGCCTGTGGCCGATTCGGTGTTCGCCAATGAGATCGGCGTGTTCGAGGCAATTGCCACCGACGGCGTGGCCCAACTGACCTGAGCCGGACCTCGTGGGGGGTGCCACCGGTGATCGGATCCGACCCTCACTGGCTGGTCTCGGGCGGCCAGAACCACTCCGGCTCGTGTCCCCTGGTCTCGGGCAGGAAGAACAGGAGCCCGCTGAGGGCGACAGCCGGCAGGACGACAGCCACCGCGGCCGTGGCGAACTGGTTACCGACGTCAGCGACCGCACCGAACGCCACCAGGCCGACCACGGCGCCGACCACCGACCCGGCCACGTTCCAGCCCGCCACGGACGACCGGACCGAGGTGGGGAACAACTCGTTGGACAGCGCCCCCGCCGCCGGGGCGAACGCTCCGCCTGCGGTGATGCCGGCGAGGTAGCCCACGACCAAGGCCACGCGGCCCCCGCTGTAGCAGAGGATGGCTCCCGCCCCGATGCAGACGATGGCTCCGGCCGCCGTGGGGCGACGACCGACCCGATCGGCCAGAGCGCGACCGGCCAAGAGGCCACCCAACCCAAGGATGCCCGCCGCCACCACCATGGCGGAGAGGGCCGCGCCGGGCATGCGCTCGACATTCTGGGCGTAGACGAACACGAAGCTGGTGGCAGGCCCCGTGATCACCGCCAGTGAGAAGGCCACGGTGGTCACCAGCGCTAGCCGGCGACGGAAGGGGCGGGCCACGGCACCCAGCACCGGGAGGCTGGTTGGGTGGGAGGCAGCGCTTCGGATGAATCGGTCGGTTTCGGTCACTCGTCGTCCGAGCCGCGGCAGCGCCAGTAGGGGGACGATGGCCAGCAACAAGATGCCGCGGTACCCGATGGCCTTGCCCGCCAACCCGTAGACGACGGCGGTGATGCCGGCGCCGACGCCGTAGCCCGCCGTGACCAGCGCGATGGCGGACGCCCGTTGGGCTGAGCCGGTCTGCTCGGCCGCCTGGACCTGGGAGATGGCGGTGGTGGCGGACAGGAACGGCCGTCCCAGGGCGAAGACGACGACGAACCACCAGTAGCCGGGGCTCACGGCCGACAGCGCGGTGAGCCCCAGTCCGATGGCACAGCCGGCCAGCATCACCGTGCGGCGACCGACCCGGTCGGCCAACCCGGCCAGTGGGAGCCCGCCGAGGGAGGCCAGTCGCACCACGGCCAATCCGAGGCCGAGGGTCGTCCCCGAGATCCCCGCCCGATCGGCGACGGTGGCTCCGTGCGCCACGTGGCCGAAGTGACGGGACACGTCGCCCAGCGTGGCTGTCAGGCCGAACTGGCCGAATCCGGCGGCGGCGGCAACCCCGGCCACCGCCAGCACCGCTGGGTCCGTCCAGCTCAGGAAGCGGAGTGGTCGCGCACCGTCTGTCAGATCGCTCTCGCCGTTCTCTGCGGTCATCGTGGCGATGCGTCGTGGCCATCTCGTCCGTCGCCACTCGGATGGACCAGCCAGAAGTGGCCTGCATGCCGCAGCCGGTCGTTGCCGAGGGGCTGATCGTCATGCATGGAGGGCAGTCTTCCTCTGGAGGTACCCGGGGTGTTGCACCCTGCAGTCGGGTGAAGCCGGAGAAGCAGAATGGAGTGGGAGCGCCTCGGTGCCGGGTCAGGAGGCGCGACGGCCGCCGACGACTGCAACCTCAGACCACTCGTGCTGGCAGCCTCGGCAGCGGAGCATCACGCCAGTGCGGGCCGGGGACGGATCGTAGGGCCCTTCGCCACGGACGATCAGCCGGGGAGCGTCGACGGACCCGCACTTGGGGCACTTGGGGTCTGTCCGGTCGCTTGACACTGACACCTTGCCGACCTCACCAGGGAGAGGAGGAGGGTCACTGCCAGTGGGCCCGGCAGTGACTGTTCGGGCAGAGTAGTACCCCACTGGCGGGTCCCGCAATGCCGAATTGTGGCCGGGTCCGAGGGGCGGGAAGCCCATGAGTCCATGCCGGGAATGACCCGTGGGACGGTCGACCGGCCCGGTGTCGGCAGCGTCCGCGACGGGAGGTCAGGCAGCCGTTCAGCTCGATGAGTGGTTGAGGAACTGCTCGATGGCGGTGGCGATGCCGGTGGCAATGGCGGTCCGTCCCTCGTTCGACGCGGCGATGGAGCCCTCGTAGGGGTCAGTGATGAACAACGGCTCGATCACCGCACCGGGCATGGTGCTCGGGGAGGCGAAGTAGCCGGGATCGGCCGGGCCGAGCAGCAAGAGGTGGTGATAGGCGGCCGCGGCCGCGGCGAGCCCGCCGGTGGCCGGGTCGCCGTCCAGCGAGCCGAGCTGGTCGTCGGTCTGGACGCCGATGTCGGGGATGGCCCATCCCTTGGCGTTCATCCGGGTGAGCACGTCGTGCTGGACCAGAGTGGCCAGGCGATGGCTGGCCACTGAGAAGGTCCGGTCGGCGTCGTAGGCGGTGATGCTCCCGGCGTTCTCGGGTGAGCTCCCGGCGTCGTAGTAGATGCCTACGAGCGCCTGGGCCCCGGCGTCGTCGGCGCATTGATCACGGGCGACCACGTCCTCGTGTGCCCCCTGGAGGGTGAGGGTCCCCTGGGTGACGTCGGCCGAGGTCAACCGGACCACGGTCGAGTTGCCGGTCCGCGAGACGACTACTCGGAACCCGTCCGACCGGAGGATCGTGGCCGCCTCGAGCTCGACCGGGAGGGTCTCCTCGGCTTCGTCGATGTCTCCACCCGATCGGGTGGTGCCGAGGCCGCCGGGGTCCAGTCCGCCGTGCCCGGCGTCGAGGAAGACCGTCTCATGGCGATCGCCTGCGGTGGGGGAGAAGGCGACGCAGGCACCTGGCGCGAACTCGGACGGATCGAGTGCCTGGCCTTGGGACGAGGAGGTCGAATGGCTCGCGGCGGAGATCACGAGCAACGCCGCCACGACGCCGGCGGCGACGACCAGAAGCGCAAGGGCCCGACGTCGCCGAATCGTGCTCCGGTTCGGCGGCACTGTCCTCCTTGGTCCTTTGGCGCGCGCCACCGCTCGGTGGGGCATCTCCGGCTGCCGGGCTGGCGGCCGTCTCGATGGTACCGACTGCCGTCTCGGATGTGGCTTCACCGGTTCATGCGAGCTCGCCGACCGGGGAGGTGAGTCTCCCGACACAGCCGACAGCGATCGCCCGATGGTCGGGTGTCCACGATCGGAGGGCGCACCAACGGCCGGTAGCATGGCTTCCCATGCGACGAACGATGTTGAACGGCAAGATCCATCGTGCCCGGGTCACCGATGCCGACCTCAACTACGTGGGCTCGGTGTCCATCGACCCCATCTTGTTGAAGGAAGCGGACATCATTCCCAATGAGAAGGTGACCGTCCTCAATTTGATGAACGGGGCACGGTTCGAGACGTATGCCATCGAGGGGACCGAAGGCCAGATCTGTCTCAACGGCGCCGCCGCCCGGCTGGCCCAGGTCGGCGACCTGGTCATCATCTTGACGTATGTGGACCTCGACGACGCAGAGCTCGCCAGCCATCAGCCCAAGGTGATCTTCGTCGACGAGGAGAACAGACCGCTCGCCCACCCCTGATCGGGGTCAGCTCAACACCGGTCGTCGAGCAGCTGGAGTTGGAGGGGCCCTTTGTGGAGGACCTTGGCGAAGGTCGATCCGAACTCCGCCATGTCCTTGCAGTTGTTCATGGTCACGATGGTCTGACGCATCCGGGACGCCAGTCGTTTGCGGCCCGTGGCGAGGAGCCAGCCATGCAGGTCGGGCGCGAAGCGTGGGCCGTCACCGTCCCGTCGGAGCTCACGTCCTACGTCGGGTTCCACCGCGTCGTAGACGAAGGCCAACACGTATGACGCCCACCGGATCGGTGGCCGATCGGGCACCACCCGCCCGCCCTCGAGCCGGGCCAGCTGCGCCCAGAACTCGGCCGGCACGATGTGGACCCACTCCTCGATCTCGTCGGCAATCATCGACTGCAACCTCAGCTGCAGCGCCTGGCGGGTGCGAACCATGTCGTAGCCCGTGGCGTTGTCGACCAACTGGACCACGCCCACCGCGGCGCAGTGACGGACGACGGCCTCGGCGTTGGCGGCCAACGGCAGCTGCTTCTTCTTCAACATGCCGGCCGCCCGAGCTGCCAGGACGAGCTCGGCCACCTCGACGAGGAGACTCACGTCGTAGCCCTCGGCCAGCTCGGTGTCGCCTGCCACCCGGAATCGGATGACCTTGTCGGTCAACAGTCCCTCGGGCACCGTAGGGACGCGGGCCAGGCGGCGGCCCGAGCCGTCCGAGGCCCCGCTTCCTCCGAGCACCTGCACCAGGTCGGTGCGGGCGACTGCCCGGCGCCCGTCGCTCAGGACGTGGCAAGCGACATCGCTGGGGCCGATGTCGACCCGCCCCCGGAACTCCGAGCGTGGCACCAGAGGGCCGTCGACCTTGCCGCCCACGAGCTCGTCGTCGTGATCCTCAGGCTCAACTCCAGGTTGAGCCTTCACGCCTGAGGCGCCTGCCGTTCGTGCCCATCGGGCCCGCACCGCTCGTCGGGCGATCTCACTGCGCTCCGCCGGGCTCAGTGCCTTGGCCCTGGCCCGCCCGCCCTTGGTCGCTCCGAGACGCGACAACTCGCGACCGGCGTCAGACGCCTTCTTCTCTGCCTGCCCACCATCCATGCCCCTGCCTCGTTCCCTGCCCAGAACTGCCCTCTGCAACGTGCCTGCCCCACCGACTCACTACCTGGTCGAGCAAGTATCCGACCCGAGCGCTTCGTGCACGGGCAAGTATACGACCCGGCCCCGCACGTTCGAAAGGGCCTGGGGGTCACGCACCGTACTGGCATCGACACGAATTCGATCGATCCCTTTCTGTTGTAGAGCCTGCTGGCTATACTCGGAAAAAGGTTCGCAGCCCTTTTGGCGTTTTTGCTTCGGGGGTATTGGGGGATACGGCGGGGGCCTCTGCTGGTCGAGTTGACCAAAGGCTGCGGCCGGGCCACACGAGTTTGTCGGGACGAAGGGTCGGTCGGTGAAGAACTGGACGCGGGGACTAGAGCAGTGGTGGTCGTGGCTCGTGGGCGATGGCCCCGCGCCCGACAAGCGCTCCCGGGCGATGCTGGCTGCAACCGCTGCGGTGATCGCGGTCGTGGCCCTCAGCGTGGTGGTCGTCAATGAGCGCAGCACGACCCGCAACGTCGTCGCCACCGCGCCGCTCGCCACCACGCCGCTTGCCACCACGCCGACCACCCAGCTCCCGGCTGCCGAGGTCACCACCCCGGCGACGGTGGCACTTCCGGCAGGGTCGGGAGCCGCCTCGACGGCGACATCCAACGCTGCGGCCAGGACCGCCCGCCAGGCCGCCCGGCAGGCGGCCAAGGCCACACCGACCGCACGCGCCGCTGCGTCCACGCCGGCGGTCACCCACACCTCTCCATTCATCCCGGCCGTCGTGGCCCGGGCGACACCGGCCATCCCGACGGTGCAAATCTCAGGGGCCCCGACAGGGGTCAGTGCTACCGCCGGCTCCGGCTCGGTCAAGGTGACGTGGAAGGCGCCCGCCAATGCCAGCACGTCGACGGTGACCGGATACGACGTCTATGCGGGCACCAGTCCCGGCGCCGAATACCCGCTTCCGGCCAATGGCGCCGACCCGGTGACGAACAAGTCGTTCACCGTCACCAACCTCTTCAACGGTACGACGTACTACTTCGTCGTACGGGCCATCACCGCCACGGGGACCTCCACCCCGTCTAGCGAAGTGTCCGCCACCCCGGTGGCCGGCTACCCCTCGGTCGGGGCACTGAACGGACCGGTGGTCGCCATGGCGTCCAATCCCGACGGTACGGGGTACTGGCAGGTCAATGCCGAGGGTCAGATCGCCACCCACGGCACCGTGGTGAGCTACGGATCCGCGGCCTCGGTCTCGCTCGACGCACCCATCGTCCGGATCATCTCGACGTCGGACGGCCAGGGTTACTGGCTGGTGGCCAGCGACGGCGGGGTGTTCGCCTATGGGGACGCCCGCTTCTTCGGATCCACCGGGGGCAAGCGGATCAACGCACCCATCGTTGACCTGGCCCCCACCGCCGACGGAAATGGCTACTGGTTGGTGGGTGCCGACGGCGGCGTGTTCTCCTATGGGGACGCCCAGTACTTCGGGTCGACGGGGGGCAAGACCATCAATGCCCCGATCGTCGGTATGGCGCCCTCGACCGACGCCCAGGGGTACTGGCTCGTGGGTGCCGACGGTGGGGTCTTCTCCTACGGTGACGCCCAGTTCTACGGTTCGACCGGGGCCCTGAACCTGACCAGCCCCGTCGTCGGGATGTCGACCGACAACACCGGCGACGGCTACTGGCTGGTGGCCAGTGACGGAGGGATCTTCTCCTTCGGCTCGGCCGTGTTCCAGGGATCGACGGGATCGATGGCGCTCAACGCCCCGGTCTCGGGAATGACCCTGGACCAGGCCACCGACGGCTACTGGCTGGTGTCTGAGGACGGCGGGGTCTTCGGCTTCGGTGCTCCGTTCTTCGGAGCCGGCTGAGCCTCACCTGGCACAGCCTCACCTACTGCGGTGGTGGGGCCCAGCCCCCCGGGAGGCTTCAGCCCCCGACGACCCGATCCAGGGCCTTGGCGTGCCAGGTGGCGCGCCCGGCCTTGTCCTCGGCGTGGTCTGCCCTCGCCGCCAGGCGCAGCCCGGCATTGATGCCCAGATATCGGAACGGCTCGGGCTCCCAGCGGGGCGAGCGGTGTCCCACCCACGGCAGTGCGGTCAGGTCGGTGTCGTGCCCGAGGATCAGGTCCGCCAGGGTGCGGCCGGCCAGGTTGGTGGTGGACACCCCGTCGCCCACATAGCCACCGGCCCAGGCGAGACCGGTCTGGCGGTCGAGTCCTACCGAGCTGAACCAGTCCCGGGCGATGCCGAGCGGTCCGCCCCAGCGGTGGGTGACGGCTGCATCCGCCAGTGCTGGGAACAGTCCGACCAGGGTCTGTTGCAGGGCCTGGTGCACACCGGCGTCACCGTCGAACTCAGGCCGGATGGCGGAGCCGAAGTGATACGGAGCGCCCCGGCCGCCGAAGGCCATCCGGTCGTCAGCGGTGCGCTGCCCGTAGATGATCAAGTGGCGGTGGTCGGCGAAGGTCTCCCGGCGGGACAGTCCGGCCTCGTTCCAGAACGCGTCGGGGAGCGGCTCGGTGCCGATCATCAGCGAGTACACGGGCACCAGGGTGCGCTCCTCGCCTTCGAGGGTGCGCGTGTATCCCTCGGTGGCCCGCACCACGGTGGCCGCCCGCACCGTCCCCCGAGAGGTCTCGACCGTGCCGGACCGGATGAGGCGGGCCTCGGTCTGCTCATAGATGGCGACGCCCCGAGCCTCCACCACGTCGGCCAGGCCGCGGACCAACCGGGCCGGATCGAGGGCGGCGCAGTGCGGGGTGTAGGTCCCCCCGAGGACATCAGTGGCACCGACCATCGCCGAGGCTTCGGCCGCGGACAGCAGACGCAGGTCATCCTCGGGGATGCCCGACTTCCGGGCCGAGGCCACTTCGTCCCGCGCCCGCTGGAGTTGCACCCCGGTGCGGGCCAGCACGACCGTCCCGCCCGGCGCGAACCCACAGTCGATGGACTCGGCGTCGACCACCCTGCCCACCTCGCCCACCGTTGCCACCATGGCCCGCCGCATGGCCTCGCCCGAACCGGGACCGGCGACCTTGTCGAGGCGCTCACCGGACACCGCGAACAGGGCCGAGCACCAGCCCCCGTTGCGACCGGAGGCCCCGAAGCCCACCACGTCCCGCTCGAGCACGGCGATCCGCAGGCTGGGATCGGACTCCGCCAGGTAGTAGGCCGTCCACAGCCCGGTGAGGCCACCCCCCACGACGGCTACGTCGACATCGAGCCCGCCGGGCAAGGGTCGGCGAACCGTGATGGGGCCCGGGAGCCCGTCCCACCACAGCGAGAGCCGGCGGTAGCGCTCGCCCGACGACCCGCTCAGAGGCGCTTCCACGCCTCGGTCAGCACGGTGCGGAGGATGCTGGTCATCACCTCGAACTCCTCCGGGCCGCAACTGAGCGGCGGAGCCAGCTGCACGACGGGGTCCCCCCGGTCGTCAGCCCGGCAGATCAGGCCGGCCTCGTAGAGCGCTCCGGACAGGAACCCGCGGAGCAGCCGCTCAGCCTCGTCGTCGTCGAAGGTCTCCCGGGTCTCCTTGTTCTTGACCAGTTCGATCCCGTAGAAGTAGCCCGCGCCACGGACGTCGCCGACGATGGGCAGGTCGCTCAACGTGTCGAGCGAGGCCTTGAAGGCGGCCTCGTGCTCCCGCACGTTCTCCAAGAGGTGCTCCTTTTCGAAGAGGTCGATGTTGGCCAGCGCCACCGCCGCGCTCACCGGGTGTCCGGCGAAGGTCACGCCGTGGAGGAAGCTCTCGCCGGCCAGGAACGGCTCGACCAGGCGGTCGCTGACCGCCATGGCCCCGAGCGGGGAGTACCCGCTGGTGAGGCCCTTGGCCATGGTGATGATGTCGGGCTGGTAGCCGTAGCGCTCGGCACCGAACCAGTGGCCGAGGCGACCGAAGGCGCAGATGACCTCGTCCGACACCAGCAGGACCCCGTACTGGTCGCAGATCTCGCGCACCCGCTGGAAGTACCCGGGCGGCGGGGGGAAGCAGCCCCCGGCGTTCTGGACCGGCTCGAGGAACACGGCGGCCACCGTGTCGGGGCCTTCGATGAGGATGGCCTGTTCGATGGCGTCCGCCGCCCATTGCCCGAAGGCGTCGATGTCGTCGGCGAAATACGGCGCCCGGTAGAAGTTGGTGTTGGGGACCTTGACCGCTCCGGGAACCAACGGTTCGAACGGTGTCTTGATGTCGGACAGGCCGGTGATGGACAGGGCACCCATGGTGGCCCCGTGGTAGGCGATGTTCCGGCTGATCACCTTGGTGCGGTTGGGCTCACCGGTGACCCGGAAGTACTGGCGGGCCAGTTTCCAGGCCGACTCGACTGCCTCGGAACCGCCGGTGGTGAAGAAGATGCGGTTGCAGTCCCCCGGGGTCAGCTGGGCGAGTCGGTCGGCCAGCTCCACCGCCATTGGATGGGCGTAGCTCCAGATCGGGAAGTAGGCCAGGGTGCCGGCCTGGCGGGCGGCGGCCTCGGCCAGCTCGATCCGACCGTGGCCGGCCTGGCTGGTGAACAGCCCCGACAGCCCGTCGAGGTAGCGCTTGCCGTACTGGTCGTAGACGTAGACACCCTCGCCCCTGACGATGGTGGGGATGGTGCCGGTGTCCGACATCCGGGTGAAGTGCATCCAGAGGTGCCGGTGGGCGCTCTCCTGCAGTTGCTCGTTGGTGAAGTCGGTCATCTGGTCCCCCAGCTATAGGTCTGTTTGGTCAGCTTCAGGTACATGAAGGTCTCGGTGTCGCGCACGCCGGGGATCCGGCGGATGACGCCGTTCAGGAGTTCGAGGAGGCTGTCCTCGTCCTCGGTCACCAGCTCGACCAGGATGTCGAACGAGCCGGTGCACATCACCACGTAGTCGATGTCCTCCACGGCGGCGAGGCGCTCGGCCACCACCCGGGTGTCGCCGTCGGCTCGGATCCCCACCATGGCCTGGCTTCGGAACCCGATCTGCAGCGGATCGGTGACGGCCACGATCTGCATGATGCCGGCGTCCCGCATCTTTTGGACCCGTTGGCGCACCGCCGCCTCGGACAGCCCCACGGCCTCGGCGATGGACCCGTAGGTCCGCCGGCCGTCTTGTTGGAGTTCCTCCACGATGGCCTTGTTGACGTCGTCGAGGAGCCCGTTCGAGGCGTGGTTGGGCGTAGCGGCAGCCACCGTCACCGCCCCCGTCGATCGATGGGGGAAGCCACCGGGTGCTCCCGGCGGGGCCGGTCCGCCGTCATGTCGCTCCGTGAGTCCATGGCCTCTCCGTTATATCATTTCGAGCGGAAACTGGGGAGATTTTCGATCGAAATAGTGGTTGTACGGGAAATCAATCCAGAAAAAACTTGTCTGTCGGCCGATCTTCAGCCACTATGACCTAGCCAACAGTTTGGGTAGTCGTCGTGCGGGTGCTTCATCGGCCCCCGCAACCGGTACTTCGGTAACCCTCGGGGAGGACCAGTGAGCAACCACACAGGCCAAGATGCCGGGCACGCCCGTCTGTCGAACTTCGTCGGCGGCGCCTACGTCGAGACCGTGGACGGCGGAACGTCCACGCTGATCGACCCGAGCACTGGCCAGGGCTACCTCGACGCGCCCGTCTCGGGGGCCAAGGACGTCGACCTGGCCTTCGCCGCAGCCAGTGACGCGTTCCCCGGGTGGCGCGATGCCACGCCGTCGGAGCGGAGCCTGGCGCTGTTCCGCATCGCCGATGCCTTTGAGTCCCGAGCCGACGATCTGGTCCAGGTTGAATCGGCCAACACCGGTAAGCCGGTGGCGGTGACACTGGCCGAGGAGCTGCCCCAACTGGTCGACCAGATCCGGTTCTTCGCCGGGGCGGCGCGCCACCTCGAGGGCAAGTCGGCCGGGGAGTACCTGAAGGACCACACGTCGTTCATCCGACGCGAGCCCATCGGGGTGTGCGCTGCGGTCACACCGTGGAACTACCCCCTCATGATGGCCGTGTGGAAATGGGCGCCGGCCATCGCCGCCGGCAACACCATGGTGCTCAAGCCGTCCGACACCACGCCGGCGTCATCACTCCTGATGGCCGAGATCATGTCCGAGCACCTTCCTCCCGGGGTCATCAACGTGGTGTGCGGCGACCGGGCCACCGGCCGACTGCTCGTTGAGCACCCCACGCCGGCCATGGTGTCCATCACCGGCAGCGTCCGTGCCGGCATGGAGGTGGCCGCTGCCGCCTCCGCCGACCTCAAGCGGGTCCACCTGGAACTGGGGGGCAAGGCACCGGTGATGGTCTTCGATGACGCCGATATCGCCACCGCGGCCGAGGGCATCGCCATCGCCGGCTACTTCAACGCCGGCCAGGACTGCACCGCAGCCACCCGGGTCCTGGCCGGGCCGCGCGTCTACGACGACTTCGTGGCGGCGCTGGCCGAACAGGCCGGCGCCCAGACGGTGGGAGGCCTTGACGTGGAGGACGCCGACTACGGGCCCCTCAACAGTGCGGCCCAGCTGGCCCGGCTGACCGGTTACCTCGAGCGCCTGCCCGACCATGCCGAGGTGGTCACCGGCGGCAGTCCGGTCGGCACCCAGGGATACTGCTTCGCCCCGACGGTCATCGCCGGACTGGAGCAGACCGACGAGGTGATCCAAGAGGAGCTGTTCGGCCCGGCCATCACCGTCCAGCGGTTCACCGACGAGGGCCAGGCCCTCGAGTGGGCCAACGGGGTGCAGTACGGACTGGCCTCGAGCGTATGGACACGCGACCACGGCCGGGCCATGCGCATGGCCAAAGGACTCGACTTCGGCGCGGTGTGGATCAACACCCACATACCGATCGTGGCCGAGATGCCCCATGGGGGCTTCAAGCACTCGGGCTACGGCAAGGACCTGTCGTCGTACGGCTTCGAGGACTACACCCGCATCAAGCACGTCATGAGTTACATCGGCGAGTGAGCGTTACCGAACGAGGGCACCGTCACCAAACTACCTATTCGACAATTGCAACTGAAGGGGAGTTCAGATGAGCACTGACGTCGTCGAGTCTGGCGGGATACCGCCCGAAGTCCCGGGTCCGTTCGGGGCACCGGTCCCGGCCAGCGAGGCCGAGGCCACCCTCCGCGCCGACACGCTCAACCTGTTCGACTCGACGGCGGTGGCAGTCTCCTCGGTGGCTCCTGCCTACAGCCTGGCGGCCACCATCAGCCTGCTGTTTGCCGCAGTGGGCGTGGCCTATGCCGGCCCGGCAGTGATCATCGTGAGCTTCGTCCCGGTCCTGTTCATCGCCATTGCCTATTTCTATCTGAACCGCAAGGATCCAACCTGCGGCGCTTCCTACAGCTGGCTCTCGAAGCTGGTCCATCCCACGGTCGGTTGGTTCAACGGTTGGGTCCAGATCGCCGCGGGCATCCTCTTTTGTGTCTCGGCGCCGGTCCTGGCCGGAACCAACACGCTGGCGTTCATGCACTCGGTGGGCTGGATCAGTGCCAGCACGGCCGGGAGCACTGGGCTGACCGCCATCATCGGCGGCGTGTGGCTGGCCCTCATCACCTTCATCTGCGTCTACGGGATCCGTTGGACCACCAACTTCCAGTGGGTGATGGTCATCATCGAGTACGTGGCGGTGATCGGCATCTCCATCTGGGGAATCATCAAGGTCCTCGTCAAGCATCCGGCCGGCTCGACCGGATTCCACGCGTCGTGGCTGAATCCCTTCTCCATCCACGGCTTTGCGGGGATCGCCGCCGGCGTGGTGCTCGGCGTGTTCTTCTTCTGGGGCTGGGACACGGCGGCCAATCTCAACGAGGAGTCCAAGAACGCCTCCAAGACACCCGGCCAGGCCGGCATCATTTCGATGTTCCTGCTGCTGTTCGTGTTCTTGCTCAACATCATCGCGGCCCAGATGCTGCTCCCGGCCAAGCAGCTCTCGGGCCAGGGGTCCAACATCCTCTTCTACTTCGCCAACCAGGTGGGGGGGAAGTGGGTCGGCTACATCATGATCATCGCCGTGCTGTCCTCCACGGTGGGCACCACCCAGACCACCTTGTTGCCTTCGGCTCGGATCTCGCTGTCGATGGCCCGGGACGGCGTGTTCCCCAAGGTGTTCGGCTCGATCCAGGGCAAGTTCCGCACACCGGCTCTCGGCACCGTGATCCTGGCGTTCGTCTCTCTGTTCGGGATCCTCCTCACCACCGAGTCGTCGTCGGTGGCGACCGTGTTCGGCAACCTCATCGACAACATCGGTGTCCTCATCGCCTTCTACTACGGCGTCACGGGCCTGGCCTGCGCCTGGTCCTTCCGCAAGGTGGCGTTCCAGAAGACCAGCTTCTTCTTCACCGGCGTACTCCTGCCCTTCCTCGGAGGAGTGTTCCTGCTCTGGGTGGGCTACGAGGTGGTCAAGCAGTCGGGCTTGAGCGCATCGGCTCCGGTGCTGATCACCATGGGCCTCGGGATCCCCCTGGTCATCATCGCCAAGATCTTCACCAAGGGCGACTTCTTCAAGCAGCCGCTCGTGGCCTACGACGAGATCTGACCTCGAGGCCACGTGGGTTCCATCCATAGGAGAACTGAGGTGCCGCGATGATCGTCGGCGTGCCGAAGGAAGTGAAGGACGACGAGTACCGGGTGGCCATCACCCCGGCGGGGGTGCGCGAGCTCACCTCGGCCGGACACACCGTCCTCATCGAGCGCGGCGCCGGACTGGGATCGTCCATCCCCGACGCCGACTTCACCGCCACCGGTGCGACGACGGTGGCCGATGCCGATGACATCTGGGCGGGCTCCGACATGATCCTCGGGGTGAAAGAGCCGGTCGCCGAGGAGTACCCCCGGCTGGGACTACGTCCCGGCCAGGTCCTGTTCACCTACCTCCACCTAGCCGCCTCGCTGGCCTGCACCGAGGCGTTGGTGGCAGCCGGGAACACCGCGATCGCCTACGAGACGGTTCGTCTGGCCGACAACTCGCTCCCCCTCCTCACCCCGATGAGCGAGGTGGCCGGCCGGATGGCGCCGCTGATGGGGGCCCACCACCTCATGCGGCCCGGCGGCGGGCGGGGTGTCCTGGTCTGCGGTGTGCCCGGCGTGCGCTGTGCCAAGGTGGTCATCCTCGGGGCCGGCGTGGCCGGAATGGCGGCGGCCACACTGGCCGTGGGCATGCATTCCGAGGTCTACATCCTCGACCGCAACCTCGAGCGGCTGCGCCAGGTGGACCACCACTTCCGGGGCGGGCTGGAGACGGTGGCCTCCAGCACCCACGCCATCGAGGAGACCTGCCTCGATGCCGACATTGTGATCGGTGCGGTGCTGGTGGTAGGGGCCAAGGCGCCCAAGCTTGTCTCCGACGAGTTGGTGGGTCGGATGCGCGACGGATCGGTGCTGGTGGACATCTCGGTGGATCAGGGGGGGTGCTTCGAGTCGACCCGGCCGACCACCCACTCCGACCCCACCTTCGAGGTCAACGGCTCGCTCTTCTACTGCGTGGCCAACATGCCGGGTGCGGTGCCCCACTCCTCCACCCACGCGCTGGTGAACGCCACGTTGCCCTACGTCGTGAACATCGCCAACCACGGCTGGCGGGACGCCGTGCGCAGTGACCCCGCACTGGCCGAGGGGGTCAACGTAGTGGAGGGGTCGGTGGTCTACGAGCCGGTGGCCGAGGCCCACGGGATGAAGACGGTTCCGCTCGACGCCTTCCTCGACTGAGCGGGTCGGTGCCCGATGCCAGCGCCAGCGCCGTGCTCCGCCACCCTCACCACCGACCGGTTCGGGTCAGTCCCCGGTGTCCGTCCCCTTCATGCCGAGCGGTGTGTCGGGAGGCTCGGCCCAGCCCGGCGCCAGCCGGCCGGTGGCCAGGTGTGGTGGGAGCACCACGCCGGCCCGCAGGGTGGGGTCGACCACCGGTTCCAGCCGGAGCGTCCGCAGGGGGATCTCACCGGCCCACACGTCGAGTTCGGCGTCGGGCCCGTCCCCGTCGCTGGGCGGCCCCTGGCGGAGCTTCACCGACGACTCCGACAGGGACAGCGCCAGCACGGTGGTGACGGCCAGTTCGTCGGGAGCGGGGGAGCGGGCGTAGCCCCACTGGCCCGGTGCCGCCTGGTTGGCGATGGCCTCCAGGCCCACCAGCTTCTCCTCGGCGTCGACCAGGACCTCGGGGACGCCGTAGACCATGGCGCACCGGTAGTTGACGGCGTGCTCGAACACCGAGCGGGCCAGCACGATGCCGTCGATGTGGGTGACGGTGACGCACGCCCGCACCTCGGACTTCTTGGCCGAGCGCAGGCTGCGACTGGCCACCGAGCCGTGGAGGTACAGGCGGTCGCCTCTCCGGCCGTAGCTGGTGGGGAGCACCATGGGCCAGCCGTCCAGGACAATCCCGAGGTGGCAGACGAACCCGGCGTCGAGCACGCCATAGAGGTCGGCGACCTCATGGGAGCCCTGCTCGGGAAACCGCCGCAGGCGTGTCCGGTCGCTCACGGCCCTGGCGCCTGCCGGATCGTTCGGCGTGGGATCTGACATGGTGCGAGTCTCGCATGCAGGCGGAGCGCGGGCGGCACACGTAACGACAGCGGCACAAGGGAGCAGTCCACCATGAACACCATCGGAAGCACCGACGAGATCGACGGGAGGACCTCTGCGGTCTACGACCCGGCAACCGGGAGCCAGACCGGGGAGGTGGTGCTGGCCTCGCCGGCCGATGTGGACCGGGCCGTGGCGAGGTCGCTGGCCGCCTTCGGCGGGTGGCGGGACACGTCCCTCACCGCTCGGACCCGGGTCCTGTTCGCCTTCCGGGAACTCGCCGACCGGCACCGCGACGACCTCGCTCGGCTGATCACCGCCGAGCACGGCAAGGTCGTCGAGGACGCCCGTGGCGAAGTGGCACGCGGCATCGAGGTCATCGAGTTCGCCTGTGGCATCCCCCACCTCGTGAAGGGGGAGTTCTCCGAGGACGTGTCCAATGGCATCGATGCATCCTCGGTCCGCCAGCCCCTCGGTGTGGTGGCGGGGATCACGCCGTTCAACTTCCCGGTGATGGTGCCCATGTGGATGTACCCGGTGGCCATCGCCTGTGGCAACAGCTTCATCCTGAAGCCGTCCGAGCGGGACCCGTCACCCTCGGAACTGGTGGCCCAGTTGTGGCAGGACGCCGGGCTGCCCGACGGGGTCTTCACGGTCGTTCACGGCGACTCGGTGGCGGTCAACGCCTTGCTCGAGCACCCCGACGTGGCGGCGGTGTCGTTCGTCGGCTCGACCCCGGTGGCCCGCCACGTGTTCGAACGGGCGACGGCCACGGGTAAGCGGTGCCAGGCCCTGGGCGGCGCCAAGAACCACGCCGTCGTGATGCCCGATGCCGATCTCGATGCCGCTGCCGACGCGCTGACGGCGGCCGGCTACGGCTCGGCCGGCGAGCGGTGCATGGCCGTCTCGGCGGTGGTGGCTGTCGGGGACGGCGACGCCCTGGTCCGTGCCCTGGCCGAGCGGGCCGGCGCCCTGACCACCGGCCCGGGCACTGACCCGGCCTCGGACATGGGGCCACTGATCACCGAGACCCACCGGGACCGGGTGGCCGGCTACCTGTCGTCGGCCGAGTCGGACGGGGCCGAGCTGGTGGTGGACGGTCGGGAGGTCAAGGTACCCGGGCACGACGACGGGTTCTTCCTCGGGCCGAGCCTGGTCGACCAGGTGTCGCCGACGATGGCTGTCTACCGCGACGAGATCTTCGGGCCGGTGCTGTCGGTGCTCCGGGTTGACGATCTCGACCAGGCCATCGAGCTGGTCAACGCCAATCCCTACGGCAACGGCACGGCCATCTTCACCCGGGACGGCCACGCCGCCCGGAGATTCCGGCGTGACGTGCAGGTCGGCATGGTCGGCATCAACGTGGCCATCCCGGTGCCGATGGCCTATTACTCCTTCGGCGGGTGGAAGCAGTCGCTGTTCGGCGACGCCCACATCCACGGTATGGAGGGGGTCAGGTTCAACACCCGCCTGAAGTCGGTGACCACCCGGTGGCCCGACACCCCTGCGCCCGACCGCGTGGCGGCTCCCATCGAGCTGCACTTTCCCTCCGGTGACAACCGCTGAGCCGCCTTCGAGGCACACCGTCGACGGGCGGGCCATGATGAGCCGGGGCCCGGAGAGAGGATGTCGGGATGCGAATCGACAATGACGGCGTGGGGATCCACTTCGAGGTGACCGGCGAGGGACGACCGGTGGTGCTGCTCCACGGGTTCCCCGACACGGGGCGGCTGTGGCGCCATCAGGTCGAGGCGCTGGCCGCGGCCGGCTACCAGGTCATCGTGCCTGACCTGCGTGGGTACGGGGCCAGTGACCAGCCCGACGGGGTGGAGGCCTACTCGTTCTTGTTTCTGGCCGCCGACGTCATCGCCATCCTCGACCACCTCGGTGTGGAGCGGGCCCACGTGGTGGGGCACGACTGGGGCTCCGCCCTGGCCTGGATCCTTGGATCCCTGGCCGCCGACCGGGTCGACCATCTGGTAGCGGTATCGGTGGGCCACCCGCTGTCGTTCCGTGCCGTCGGCTTCCCCCAGATGGAGAAGTCCTGGTACATGCTGCTCTTCCAGTTCGAGGGCATTGCCGAGCGCTGGCTCTCCGACGACGGCTGGACCAACTTCCGGGAGTGGTCGGGCCACCCCGACATCGATGCGGTCATCGCCGAGATGGAGGCCAACGGCTCATTGACGCCCGCCCTGTCTTGGTACCGGGCCAACGTCCCACCCGCCTCGCTGGTCGATCCCCCCTTGGAGCTCCCACCGGTGGCGGCTCCGACGATGGGCGTGTGGAGCACTGGCGACTTCGCCCTCACCGAGGAGCAGATGACCGGGTCGGCCGCCCACGTCACCGGCCCTTGGCGCTATGAGCGGATGGAGGGTCCGGGGCACTGGATCGCCCTCGAGGCACCCGACGCCCTGAGCGCCCTCCTGATCGATTTCCTCCCGGTCTGACGGCTCGGGTCTGACGGCACCCTCCCGACCGCAGCCGCCCAGAGGTGGTCGGCCTGGAGGCGGATCTGCGCCGCGGGCCGGTAGCCTGGTCCGGTGGAACCACCGATGGCCGATGCCCGCTCACGGCTGCTGGATGTCGACGGCCCCGCGCACCTCTGGGACCTGGGCGGGCCAGCTGACGGGCCGCTCCTCGTAGGGCTGCACGGTCTGGGTGGTTCGCACCTGAACTGGTCGGCGATCGGTCCCGCGCTCAGCCCTCGGGCGCGTGTCGTCGCCCTCGACCTGGTCGGGCACGGCCTGACGCCGGAGGCGGGTCGCACCCCCGACATGGAGGGTCACCGCCGGCTGGTGAGCGGGGCACTGCGCCAGCTGGGCGGCCGGCCGGCAATCTTGATGGGCAACTCGATGGGCGGCCTGGTCGCCGCCCTGCAGGCAGCCCAGGAGCCCGACACCGTGGCCGGCCTGATCCTGATCGATCCCGCACTGCCCACCGCCCGACTGGGCCTGGTCCACCCCAGGGTCATCGCCAATTTCCTGCTGTGCGCCGTGCCTGGGGTGGGGGAGGGCTACCTCACCCAGCGCCGCCGCCGCACCACTGCCGAGCAGAGTGTCCATCGGGTGCTCGACGTCTGCTGTGTCGACTCGTCGCGGGTCCCCGCCGACGTCGTGGAGGCCCACGTGGAGCTGACCGAGCGGCTCGACCGGACCCGGGCCGACGCCGCCTACCTCCGCTCCGCCCGCTCGCTCTCGATGCTGATGGCCCGGCCGGCCGACACCATCCGGCGCCTCGACGCGCTGGCCCAGCCGACCCTGCTGCTCCATGGCGCCCGTGACATCCTCATCCCGCTGGCCACGGCCCGCCGGTTGAGTGCCACCCATCCGGACTGGCGATTCGAGGTGGCGGCCGACACCGGCCACGTCCCCATGCTGGAGGCGCCCGAATGGACCCTGGCCGCCATCGAGGACTGGCTCCACGGTGACGGGGCAGGTGCGGCCCAGGCTGCGTCGGCACCGGTGGCCGACGCAGCCCCGCTCAGTTGACCTGGCGCTCCTTGCCCTCCCAATAGGGGGCGCGGAGCTTGAACTTCTGCAGCTTGCCCGTGGCCGTGCGGGGCAGGGCGTCGCGGAACTCGACCCGCTTGGGGCACTTGTAGCCGGCCAGGGCCGACCGGCAGTGCTCGGTCACACCCTGCTCGGTGAGCTCGCTGCCCTCGGCCGGCACCACGAGGGCCACCACCATCTCGCCCCAGGTGTCGTCAGGGACACCGATCACAGCCACCTCGTCCACGCCCTCAAGCGAGAAGATGGCATCCTCCACCTCGATGGACGAGACGTTCTCCCCACCGCTGATGATCACGTCCTTCTTACGGTCCACGATGCTCAGGTGGCCCTCGTCGTCGACCATGCCGCCGTCACCGGTGTGGAACCAGCCACCGGCCAGTGCCGCCTCGGTCTCGGCGGGCTGGTTCCAGTACCCCTCCATCACGGTGTTGCTGCGCACCAGGACCTCCCCGGTGAGGTCCACCGTCATGGCGGTCCCCACGGCTGGGGCACCGGCCCGCATCAGCTTGCGAGCCCGGTCGCGTGAGGAGTGGTCGTCCCACTCGGATCGGCGGCGGTTGATGGTCAGCAGGGGTGATGTCTCGGTCAGGCCGTAGATCTGCAGGAACTCCCACCCAAGTTCGGTCTCGACCCGCTCGATGGTCCGGCTGGGCGGTGGGGCGCCCGCCACCACCACCCGGGTTCGCCCGGATCCGGGAACGGGGCCCTCCCAGCTACCCGCGGCATCCAGCACGGCGTTGACCACCGCCGGCGCGGCGCACAGCAGGGTCACGCCATGACGGTCGACACGGCGGAGGATCTCGGCGCCGTCGACCTTGCGCAGGGCCACCTGGGTGCAGCCCATGGCCGTCGTGGCCCACGGCATGCCCCAGCCGTTGGCGTGGAACATGGGCAGGGTGTGGAGGTAGACGTCGCGGTCGGAGAGCTGGATGTGCCACCCGAAGACGGCGGCATTGACCCAGCAGTTGCGGTGGGTCAACTGGACCCCCTTGGGGCGGGCCGTCGTCCCCGAGGTGTAGTTGATGGTGGCGGTGGCGTTCTCGTCGGACTCCCAAGCGGTGGGCTCGACGCCGGTGGGGTAGAGGACCTCGTCCGCACCGGGTCCGAGGACGAACCGTCGCTCGGCGGCGATCCCGGCCAGGTCCTGGTCGAGCTCGGGATCGATCATCACCATCGAGGCGCCCGAGTGCTCGACGATGTAGGCCACCTCGGCCGGTGCCAGCCGGAAATTGATAGGAACCAGGATTCGACCCCATCCGCTCACCCCGAAGAACGAGGTCAACAGCCTCGACGAGTTCTGGGACACGATAGCCACCCGCTCGCCGGGGGCGACCCCCAGCCGGTCGAGCCCCGCCGCCTGGGCCCGGGCCCGGGCGCCCAGGTCAGCGAAGGTGAGCGGAGCCCAGGGTGCGGCCGGCTGGTCAGGCTCGTCGATCAGCCCGACCCGGTCGGGGTAGGCCACCTCGGCCCGGTCGAGGAAGTCGCGGACATTGAAATCGACGATCATTCGGTCCCCCTGGTTGCTTCCTGTCAGGCGCTGTAGACCGACGGTAGTCTCCGGGGCATGCCCTCGCCCCGCGTCGCCGTCGGACCGTTCGAATCCCCCTTCGCCACCGCTGCGGTGGTCGAAGGCGGGGGCTCGGTGGCTCCCATCGACGACAGTCCCGATGCCATCGTGTGGCTCGATCCCGCCGACGTCGACGGCCTGCGAGGGTTCCTGGCCGCCGCCCCGGATGCCTCGTGGGTGCAGCTCCCCTTCGCCGGCGTTGAGCGGGTGGCCGACGAAGGTCTGCTCGACCACGACCGCACCTGGACCTGTGCCAAGGGGTCCTACGCCGAGCCGGTGGCCGAGCATGCGCTGACCCTGGCACTGGCCGGCCTCCGCCACTTGCCCGAGCGGATCACCGCCCGCTCCTGGGGGATCCCGGCCGGCACCAGCCTCTACGACCAGCAGGTGACCATCCTCGGTGGGGGTGGCATCACCACCTCGCTGCTGGAACAGCTGGCCCCGTTCCGCGTCGAGGCCACGGTGGTGCGCCGCCGTCCCGAGCCGGTGCCGGGTGCGGCCCGAGTGGTCCAGGTCGACCAGCTGCACGAGGTCTTGGCCGGCTCCCTCCTGGTGGTGCTGGCCCTGGCGCTCACGCCCGAGACCAGGGGCATCATCGGGAAGACCGAGCTCGGGCTCATGGACGAGCGGGCCTGGTTGATCAATGTGGCCCGGGGGCCCCACATCGACACCGACGCGCTGGTTGCCGCCCTTACCGCCGGCACCATCGCCGGCGCCGCGCTCGACGTCACCGACCCCGAACCCCTCCCCGACGGGCATCCGCTCTGGGACCTCCCCAACTGCATCGTCACCCCGCACACGGCGGACACCATCGAGATGGTCATGCCGTTGCTGGCCGACCGCATCCGGACCAACGTGACCCGCTTCGGTGCCGGTGAGACCCTCGTGGGCCTGGTCGACCCCGACGCCGGGTACTGAACCGGCCGAACCCGCCGCGTACCGACCGGCCCGGTCACCCGACGTCGGCCGGTATCGGACCAGCTCGGAGGCTTCGTGGCGCCGGGCGCCACCGGCGGTGTCACACCCTGGGTGGATCATGGCGTCACAAGGCAAGCCACGTCGGAGCGACCCCAGGAGGCATGACCGTGCCCATCACCACCGCAGCACTGAACCCCACCGTCTCGAGCACCACAGCGGTGGATCACGACGCGCAGGACCGGCCGGTGCCGGTCCTGGTCCCCATGCCCCGCCCCCGTGCCGCCGACCCGGCCGAGTCGTCCTTCACCATCGACTGTGCCGACTGCCAGCACCGCCAGACCTCGGTGTGCGATGACTGTGTGGTCTCCTTCATCGTGGGGCGCCAGCCCGACGATGCCGTGGTGGTCGACGCCGAGGAGGCTCGGGCCGTCCGACTGCTCGAACAGGCCGGCCTGGTCCCCGGCGTGCGCCACTCCCGGCGGGCATCCGGCCAGTAGGGGTGCGGGCAGAGTAGGGCACGCACCCGTGCCAGCATGGAGTGTGGCCAGCGCACCGGTGTCCTCCCTCCCCGGCCCACCGGTGACCTCCGAGCCTGGTGACCTCGCCCGCCGTCTCATCCGGATCGGCCGTGCATCGGGGCTGGCGGCCGTCGGCGTCGCCCCGGTCGGCGTGTTCGCGTCGACCCGGGAGGACCTCTACGACCGCAAGGACCGGGGACTCCACGGCGGCATGCAGTTCACCTTCCGAAACCCCGATCGATCCACCGACCCGACCCGGCTCATGCCGGGGGCCCGTTCGCTGGTGGTGGGGGCCTGGGGGTACCGGCGGGACGGCGACGACCGGGTGGGGCCCTCGGATGCCGACGCCCGGACCCGTCCCACCGCGACCGTGGCCCGCTACGCGCGGCGGGACCACTACGCCTCGCTCCGGCGGTCCCTCGAGCCCGTGGCCGAAGAGCTCCGCGACCGTGGGTGGCGGGCACGGGTGGTCTGCGACGACAACGGGCTCGTCGACCGGGCTGCCGCCCACCGGGCCGGCCTGGGCTGGTTCGGCAAGAACTCCCTCATCCTGCTGCCCGGCCTCGGGTCGTGGTTCGTGTTGGGCACCGTGGTCACCGACGCCCGGGTCGAGCCGACCCCGGCGTCGGAACCAACGGCGCCCGGCGCCGGCTGTCGGAGCTGCACCCGCTGCCTGGCCGCCTGTCCTACCGGGGCACTGGTGGAGCCGGGTGTGCTGGACGCCCGCAAATGCCTAGCCTGGCTGGTCCAAGCACCCGGTGCGTTCCCCGAGGAGCACCGCCGCGCTCTGGGAGGGCGCATCTACGGCTGTGACGAGTGCCAAGAGGTCTGCCCGATCAACCGGCTGGCCGACCGGCGCCACCCGCCGGCGGGGTCCGAGCCCGACACGGTGGCTACCGTCGACCTGTTGGACCTGCTGGCCGCGTCCGACGGCGAGCTCCTCGACCGCCACGGCCGGTGGTACATCGCGGGCCGTGATCCCCGCTACCTCCGGCGCAATGCCCTGGTGGCCCTGGGCAACGTCGGAGACGGCACCGACGGGGCCACCACCGCTACCCTTCGCCACTGGATGGCTGCCGACGACCCGCTGCTCGCCGAACACGCCCGCTGGGCGGCACGCGAGCTGGGGGTCCAACCCGGAGCGGCTGAGGACCGACCGGAGGGGCAGCGGTGACCCACCTCCTGGTGACCAACGACTTCCCGCCCAAGGTTGGGGGGATCCAGGCCTATCTGTGGGAGCTGTGGCGGCGCCTCGACCCCGAGACCTTCGTGGTGCTGACGGCCACCTCCCACCCTGACGCCGCCGCCTTCGACCGGGACCAGGCGGAACGGGGCATCCGCATCGAACGGGTCCGCCAGCGGGTCTTGGCCCCCACCCCGGGGCTGGTCCGCCGGATCCGGGACACAGCCCGGCGGGTGGGCGCCGACGTGGTGGTGATCGACCCCGCCTTCCCACTCGGCGTCATCGGACCCCACCTCGGGCTGCCCTATGCCGTCCTGCTCCACGGTGCCGAAGTGGCCATACCCGGCCGGCTACCGGTGGCCCGCCAGATCCTGGCCCACACCCTGCGACACAGCTCGCTGCTGGTGTCGGCCGGCGGCTATCCGGCGGCGGCCGCCTACCGCACGGTGCGCAACGGCCCCCTCCCGCCCGTCGTCGAAGTGCCGCCCGGAGTCGACCTCGGGCGCTTCCGGCCCTTCAGCACCGAGGAGCGCAAGCTGGCCCGGGCCGATCTGGGGCTGCCGGTCGACGGCCCCTTGGTGGTGAGTGTCAGCCGACTCGTTCCCCGCAAGGGCATGGACGTGCTCATCGACGCCGCGGTGCGGTTGCGATCCGACTTTCCGGACCTGACCGTGGCCATCGCCGGTCGGGGACGCGACTCGGAGCGACTGGCCGCCCGGGTTGTGGAGCACGGTGCACCGGTGCGCCTGCTCGGGGGGCTGTCCGACGAGGACCTGCCCCGCCTGGTGGGGTCGGCCGACGTGTTCGCCATGCTGTGCCGCAACCGCTGGCTCGGACTCGAGCAGGAGGGATTCGGCATCGTGTTCCTTGAGGCCGGCGCGGCCGGGGTGCCCCAGGTGGCAGGGGCGTCCGGGGGTGCCGGCGAGGCGGTGGAGGACGGTGTCACCGGGTCGATCGTGCGCCGACCGACCGATGTGGGCGCCGCCACCAGGGCCATCGCCCGCCTGCTGGGCGACCCAGGTCTCGGGACCGCCATGGGGACCGCCTCTCGCCACCGAGCCGAGGCATCCTTCGACTATGACAGACTCGCCCCTAGGCTGGCCGCGTCGCTTGCCGACATGGAAGGCTGAGGGTCCGTCCGGCTCCAGCAACCGATCCGAGGAGGAAGCCGATCGTGGCGGAACAAGCCACCGAGCGAATGACCGTGTCGGCCACACCCGAACGGTGTTTCGAGGTCAGCGCCGACATCGGTGCGTATCCCCAGTGGGCCGCCGATATCAAAGACGTCACCATCGACGAGCGTGACGCCGAGGGGCGCCCGACGCTGGTCACCTTCCGGGCCGCCGCCTTCGGCCGCAGCACCAGCTACACCCTGGCCTACGACTACAGCGAGGCGCCGGGCGTGCTGTCGTGGGTGCAGACGGCCGGGGACATCACCTCCAAGCTCGACGGCCGGTACGTGTTCACCCCAGCCCCTGACGGGGGGACCGAGGTCACCTACCACCTCGAGGTCGAGATGAAGGTTCCGCTGCCCGGGTTCATCAAGATGCGGGCCCAGAGCCGGATCATGTCCATCGCCTTACGGGAGCTGAGGGCGCGGGTCGAATCGACGGCGTGAAGGTAGGGATCACCCTTCCCCAGTTCACCGACAGCGCCGAGGCCGCCATGGAGGCCGCCCGCCACGCCGAGGCGCTCGGCCTCGACGGCGTCTTCTGCTTCGACCACCTGTGGCCCATCGGACACCCCGGGCGCCCGGCCCTGTCGGCAGGTCCGTTACTGGGCGCCCTGGCCGCGTCGACCTCGACCATCACCCTCGGGACGCTGGTGGCCCGCGTCGGGCTGGTCCCCGACGAAGTGCTCGTGGCCATGCTGGCCAGCGCGGCGGGACTGGCCGAGGGCCGCTTCATCGCCGGGCTGGGCACCGGCGACAGACTGAGCCGCCCTGAGAATGACGCCTTCGGCATCCCCTTCGACCCGGCGGCCGAGCGCTGGGAGCACCTGGCCGTGGTGGCCGCCGGGCTGGCATCGCTCGGCCTCCCGCTCTGGGTGGGTGGCGGGAGCCCGGCCGCCGTCGAGGCGGCAGCGGACCTCGGTGCCGCAGTCAACCTGTGGGAGGGCCCGGTCGACCGGGTGGCCGAACTCAGCGCCTCGGGCCTCGAGGTGACCTGGGGCGGACCGGTCCCCGCCGGCGCCGAGGCGGTGTCACGCCGGCTGGTCGAGCTGGCCGAGGCCGGTGCGAGCTGGGTGGTGTGCGCCTGGCCCGGATCGCTGGAGGCGGTGGCCGAGGCGGCTGAGCGCGTCCGGGGGCCGAGGGAGGTGTCCGGTGGCGGGGGAGGGGGGCGGTAGCCTTTCGGGATGGAGTTCCGCCGGATCAATGGCCTGCCGCCCTACGTCTTCGCCACCATCAACGACCTGAAGGCCGAGGCCCGCCGGCACGGCCGGGATGTGATCGACCTCGGCTTCGGCAATCCCGACCTACCCTCGCCCGACGTGGCTGTGGAGAAGCTGGCCGAATCGGTGCACAACCCGCGCAACCACCGCTACTCGGCCAGCCGCGGGATCCCGAAGATCCGCCAGGCCATCGCCGACCTCTACCTGCGCAAGTTCGAGGTGGAGTTGGACCCCGACACCGAGGTGGTCACCACCATCGGGGCGAAGGAGGGACTGTCCCACCTGATGTGGGTCCTGGTCGGTCCGGGCGACACTGCGCTGGTGCCGTCACCGTCGTATCCCATCCACATCTACGCCCCGTTGTTCGCCGGCGCCGATGTGCGCCACGTACGACTCGACGCGCCGGGGACCGAGACGGCCGGGAGCCCGGGCGAGGCGTTCTTCGACAATCTCATGGAGGCGTGGGAGTCGGCGTGGCCCAAGCCACGGGTGGTGGTGCTGTCCTTCCCCCACAACCCGACCACCGAGTGCGTAGACCTGGCGTGGATGACCCGGCTGGTTGAGTTCGCCCGTGAACACGACATCGTCCTGGTCCACGACTTCGCCTACGCCGACATCGCCTTCGACGGCTACACCCCGCCGTCGATCCTGCAGGTGCCCGGGGCCAAGGACGTGGCGGTCGAGCTCTACACCATGACCAAGTCGTTCTCCATGGCCGGATGGCGGGTCGGCTTCCTCGTCGGCAACGCCGCCATCGTCCAGGCCCTGACCAAACTCAAGAGCTACCTCGACTACGGGACCTTCCAGCCCATCCAGATCGCCGCCATCGTGGCCATGAACGAGGCACCCGACTACCCCAAGCTGATCAACGAGACCTACCAGGCTCGACGCGATGCGCTGTGTGACGGGCTCAACCGGATCGGGTGGGAGGTGACCCCACCCCGGGGGACCATGTTCGTGTGGGCACCCATCCCCGAGCCGTACAAGGAGATGGGCTCGCTCGAGTTCTCGAAGTACCTCGTGACCGAGGCCGACGTGGCCACCTCCCCGGGCGTGGGCTTCGGCCCCGGCGGTGACGAGCACGTGCGGTTCGCCCTCATCGAGAACGAGCAGCGGATCGGGCAGGGTGTGCGCAGCCTGCGCAAGGCGTTGACCCGACTGCACTGACCGGGGCCGAGCGATGACAATCGTCGTGCCGTAACGTCAGTACCGGTTATGGAAGCCAAGAACCTGGACCAGATATATGGATCACCGTTGCTCGAGTGGGAGCGCATCGAGACCCGCCTGGGCGAAGGGATCGCGCAGGGTCCCGGGGACGGTGGCCCGAATCGTCACACGTGCTGGTTGACCACGATCAACCCGGACGGCTCGCCCCACGTCACCGGGGTCGGCGCGCTGTGGTGGGACGGCACGTTCTGGTTCGAGACCGGAGCACTGACCCGCAAAGGCCGGAACCTGGAGCGCGATCCCCGCTGCACGCTGAGCTGTGCGACCGATCAGTTCGACCTGGTGATCGAGGGGGAGGCACGCCAGGTCACCGACCGTTCGACGGTGGCCGAACTCGCGGGACAGTGGGCTGCAGGGGGTTGGCCCGCCCGGGTCGACGCCTCTGGTGAGGCGCTCACCGCGGACTACAGCGCTCCCTCCGCCGGACGGCCGCCCTGGCATGTCTATCGGGTGCAACCCCGCGGCGCGACCGCAGTGGCGATGGTGGAACCCGGTGGGGCCACCCGCTGGCGCTTCTAATTGTTTGACACCGGAACCCCAACGACGGTCCCGACCACCCTGCTCCTCGGATCAGGGAGTGATCTCGACGCCATCGACGCCATCGATGCGATCCCCGTCAGCATCAAGCGTGTGGGTAGATAGTCTGAGCCCGCACGGTTCGGCGGACCGCGCGACCCGCGGTCATAGCGCATTCGAGATCGTGGCGATCCACGAACCCGATGGCGTCGACTAGGAAAGCCGCACCTCGCCGGGCCACTGACTCAAGAGCGTCTGCAGTGACAAGAGCACCGGCAACCAGGTGTCTTCGGCCTCTTCCTCGGAGTCCCCGTCGACCTCGTCCACGGTCAGCCGCACGACTGTTCCTTCCGCGCTGTCTCGTAGATCCCACGATATGAAGCGACAGGGGCCCAGGCCCTGCTCGATGGCGAACACCACCGTCCAGGGCGGCTCGACGCTCAGCACCTGACCAGAGACCGTGATCCCGTGCGGTCCATGCAGGGTGATCGGACCGCCCGGCGTCCACTCGGATACGACGTCCAGCCCGAAGAAGTACCGACGGGCAAGCGCTCGATCTGTCAGGGCCTCCCAGACCCGGTCGACCGTGGCATCGGTGACGAAGGCGTAGCGGTGACAGTCGATAGGTGCCATGGTCCGCTACGGCGCCAGCACACGGCCGCCCGGCGACCCTGTTGCCGATCGGTTCACGACCGGAGCGGGACCATAGGTCCGACTCGAGATGGCCGACGCTGCCCACCCGCCGATCGGCGGGTGGGCAGCCGTGCCGTGTTCAGTTCTCGATGACGCTATGGATGGTGGCGACCATCGGCTCCCCGAGCTCGACACCGAGTTCGCCGAGGATCGGAATGAGGACCGGTCCGAAGGCGTCGAAATCCGCCTGCGACTCCCAGATGTCGAACACCTGGATTTCCCCGTTCGACTCGAGGGCCGCGTGGAAGGTGCGCCCCTTGGGGGAACCCTGCCCGGCAGCCTCGAGCTTCTTGATCGCCTGGTCGTACTTGTCCGGCGTGAACCCACCGTGCACGAAGTAGATACCGAGTGCCATTTCCCCACCTGAGCCTTTCGGTTGCGCCGGGCCGATTGCCGGCGGCGGGCTCGACAGTAGCGGAGAGGTATCGATTCAACAACAGGTGTTGACGCAGGGTGATCCCTGGTCGGAGGTGAGGCGATACACGGTCCGGCGCTGGGCTCTCGCCAGGTGGGGGTGGGATGGGTCATGATCCTCGACGAGCTGGCCGTGGTCGGCGGCCCGGGCCCGTCGGGGCACTGACCTCAGCCTCGACAGCTCCAACGGTCCCTGCGGCCCGCGATCACTCGGCGAGGTCGAAGACCGTCGCCAGACCTTCGATCATCCACTGGTCCCCAGTGTCCAGCGCGGGCGGAGCGCCCCGACAGCTCAACGACTCGGTGAGCACCACCCCGGGGCCGGCCAGCCGCGGGCACCCTCTCCCTCCGTCACTTTCACGGACGACGACAGCGGGACCCACGTCGACGAGGAAGTGCACATCCAGATCAGTGGCGGTCACACCGAAGGTTCCGACCCGCTCCGAGCCCGTGGTCGCCAGGTAGGCGGGTCCGAGGGCGGCTGCATAGAGCAGGCTGGCCGCCACCTCGTCGTCCTCGACGGTCGGCTCAATGCCGAGGGGGATCAGGATGTCGCGCTCGTGGATCCAGGAGTCCCACAGGGCGTGCAGGGCGACGGCATGGATCGCCACGTAACCCGGAGGGGCCTCTGCCGGCAGCAGCCACGCCTCGGCATCGAGGCCGCCGATGGCGTCGGCGAGGGCCTCGGTGCTGTCGACGAGCTGGCCGAGCACCTCTGACGGCCGGAGTACGGCTGATGACCTCACCATGGCTGCGGGCGTGCTGACCGGATCGAACGAGGTGAGGAACCGGGTGGGTTGGCCGGCCAGCCCGGCCGTGATCGACGCGGCCCAAAACACGTTGGTCCCGGCCAGATGGGCGACGACGTCCCGTGCCGACCAGCCTGCGCACCGGCTAGGTGCCGCCCACTGCTGGTCATCGAACGAGCTCAGCGTCTCGGCCAAGCGTCGGCGCTGACGCACGACCGGGATGGACGGATCCGACACGGGGAGTTCGAATCGGAGCACAGCCGGTCCGTCGTAGCGGGGGTTGAGCAGCACCGACGCAGACTATCGCCCCGACCCGCGGCGACCCAGGGGCCGGCATCCGGCTCTCGGCCGTGGCCAGGGCACGTCAACGGCAGGTCCGCCTCAGGTGTCGGCGTGGTCCTCGAGGTGCCAGTCGGGGTCGAGCTCGAAGAACTGGTTGACCAGGGCCTCGAACGCCACGCCGAACAGGGTCCACTCCTGGAGAGCGCCTCCCGCGCCGGTCGGTCGCAGGATGGCCTCGTTGTGGGAGTCATCGACCCGGTCACGCAGTCCCGAGCCCTGGCCCAGCGAGTCGGCGGCCACCGTGAACTGGCGGAGGGCGAAGGGCGCACGGACCCGGAAGCCGAGGAAGTCGATGATGGCGGCGTAGACATCCTGGATCCGCTGGTTGAAGGTGTCGTAGCCGCCCTGCAGCGCGGCCTCGATCTTCTTGCGGTCGTCGAGTGGCTCGGCGCCGGCGGCCAGGGCCCACACGCTCATCCACAGGGGCCAGTTGCGCGACTCCCGCATGGCCGCCAGGTTGGCCGCCGCACCCAACCGGCACAGTTCGCGGAGGGCGGCGGCGCGCGAGTCGGCAGTACTGCGGTCGACGTCGGCCAGGACGGGTGCCACCGTTGCGACCGTGAGGTCGAACTCGTTCTCGTTCTCGGTGCCGGCCACGGCCACCAGGACATCGGCCTGGAACTCGGCCTGGTTGCGCCACACCCGACGGATGACCGAGGCGTTGGTCACTCGGGTGCCGGTGTCAGCCTGCAGGCGATCGAAGACCCGCTTGAAGGTCAGGGACTCAGCCCCGGTCCCGAGTCCCTCCTCGAGAAGGATGGCTCGTCCCACGCCGAGGAGCAGCTCGCGCAGCTCCTCCCGACTATGCCTCGGACTCCTCGCCGTCAATCAAGGATCCCCCAAACCGGTCCCGCCTCCGACAGCTACGCACTCCCATTGTCGATCACGCCAGGGACCGGATCAACCGACAGCGCCGGTTCAGGGTAGGCCCGCTCCCGGGGCGGACACCTTGACCTGCTCGATGCGGGCAGACTTGCTGGCCTTGACCACCGCCTCCACGCTGGTGGGGGCGGTCATGAGATACAGCGTTCGGCCGTCGGCGCCTCCGAGCATGCAGGCGAAGCAGTTCTGCGAGGTCACCACGCGGTCGACGAGCTCGCCCCCTTCGGCCACCAGCTGGCACTCGGCGGCCATGCCGTTGGCCACCCAGATCCGCCCGTCGGCATCGAGGCAGATGCCGTCGGGGGCGCACCAGGTCAGTGGCGCCCACACCCTGCGGCCACTCAACGTGCCGTCCTCGCCGATGTCGAAGGCGGTCAGCTGTCCGGCTAGGGTCTCGGCCACGATCAGGGTGGTGCCGTCCGGGGTGACGACGGACCCGTTCGGGAACGAGAGGCCGTCGGTGGCCTGGTGGACCGAGCCGTCGAGGTCGACCCGGATCAGCGGGGTCTTCGGGGCACCGGGGGGCTCGACCAGAGCCAGTTCGCCGCGCTCTTTGATGAAGGTGTCGATGTCGAATCCGAAGTTGCCGACGAAGGCGTGCCCCCTCGTGTCCACCACCATGTCGTTGGCGTAGAAGGTGGCCAGCGGGTTGAGGTCGCCGTGTTGGACGAGTTGACCGTCAAGCTCCTGTCGGAGGAGCGTCCTGGGCTTGCGCGTGGTCGACACCAGGCGGCCGTCGGGCAGCCAGGCGAAGCCACCCGGCTCGCCGGGCACGACCAGCTCCAGTCGGACGTCGCCCGATTCGTCGGCCGAGAGGATGGCGCTCTGGTAGAAGTCGGCGAACCACAGCCTGCCCTCGTGCCACCGCGGGCTCTCGCCGAAGTGCAGTCCCGACAGGAACGGTGTGGTTTCCTTGGCCCGCAGTTCGGTCATGCGATCCTCCGTGTGAGTGCCGGGTTGGTAGCGGCCACATAGCCGTTCCGGCAAAACGCGATGGCTGCGCCAGCCACGGTCTCGGCGTCGTGGCCCTGCTCGAGCACGAGCACCCGCGCCAGGTGGCCGGTGACGCCGAGGATGGCCAGGGTCAACACAGCGGGGTCCTCACCGCGGAGGAGACCGGCGGTGATGCCGGCACTGACATGGGGCAGGGCGTCGGCCACGGTCTGCTGGTCCCCCTGGCGCATGATGGGGGCGAACCGCTCCTCGGTGCGGGCGAACTCCATCAGCACGAACAAGTGGCGGTGCTCGGAGAGCCAGTTGAGCGAAGACCGGATCCCCTGCTCGATGCGCCGGGCCGGATCCGGCTCTCCGGCGATGGCCTCGCGCTGGGCCAGGCGCATGGAGCGGAGGGCGTCGGCCAGGAGCTCGGACAAGAGCTCGTCCTTGGAGTCGAAGTACCAGTAGAAGACGCCCTTGCCCACGCCCAGCCGGTCGACGATGCTGGTGACCGAGGTGGTGTGGTAGCCCTCGGCGGCAAAGGTCCGGGCGGCCAGGTCCATCAACTGGGCGCGGCGCTGGGCCCCTTTGGGTGTCAGTCGGCGGTCCATGGCCCGCTCGACGCTATGGGCGCTGCCTGGCGTGGTCAATCGGGTTCCCGACGGTGCCGACCCGGGTCCGTCGTGATCGCTCATCGTCCTCCGGCTCGAACCACCTGGGCGGCTCCAAAGGACGCCGACATCACGGCGGCCGACGAGGAGAACAGCGCCCGCTTGGGGAGCCCGAGCGATCGCAGCTCGTCGGCCATCGGATGGTCGCCGAGCACCAGGGTGGCCCCCCCGAACCGGCCGGCGACCCCAGCCGAGGACGTCGTCCACTCGGTGCGGCGCAGGACACCGTCGGCGAACGAGTAGCTGGGTGGTGCCTGGGAGGGAAGCCGGAGCCGTCCCCCCGAGGCCACCGTGAGGGTCAGGACGTGCCTGCCCTCGTCGACCAGGCGGACCGTCGTGCCCGAGCCGCGCCGCGGACGACCGGCCGGCGGCTCGTCGATGTCGATGGACGTGATCCACTTGGGAAACCCCCAGATGTCCCGTCCCGCCGCGCAGGTGAACTCCTGGTCGACCGGCAGGCGGTGGATGTAGGCACCGATGGCCCCGGTCGCGAACTCGCGTGTCCGCTGGGCGGCCGAGGCGTCGGCCGGGGCGTCGTGGGGCCGCACTACGAAGCTGACCGCCACCTCGTGATACGGATCGAGGTCCGTGTCGTCGTAGCGGCAGACGGCCAACGCCACCAGTGCCCGACCGGGGACCGGACCGGTGACCTGGAGGCCGGTCGGGTCCACGATGCGCTGGGCGGCCGCCGCGGGCACGAGGTACTGCACGCCCCACTGGCCGGCTCGTCGGACCTCGACGGGGATGGACACGGTGCGCCCCAGTACCGACCACGACGTGGCCTCGTCGGGGCGCTGCGATGAGATTCCCTCGGGATCTCGGTCGGCGAGCGCGGTGGCCACGCCCGTGACCTGGGCTTCGGCGGTCTGTCCGGGCTTGGTGGGTGGCACGGTCGGCATGGAGTGCAGTACAGCACAAGTGGCGGTACCGTTTGCCGTGGCCTACTGGATCTTCAAGATGCTGTTGAGCCCGGTGTTCTTCCTGTTCTGGCGGGTGAAGGTGGAGGGGCGAGAGCACATTCCGGTGCATGGTCCGGCCGTTCTGGCTGCCAACCACCAGTCCTTTTGCGACTCCTTCTTCCTTCCCCTCGTACTCCGCCGGCGGGTGACCTACGTGGCCAAGGCCGAGTACTTCGACAACTGGCGCACAGCCTGGTTCTTCCGCGCCGCCGGCCAGATCCCCATGAACCGAGAAGGGGGCGATGCCTCCCAGCGGGCCCTCGACACCGCCACCAAGGTGCTGGAGTCCGGGCACCTCCTCGGGATCTATCCCGAGGGGACCCGTGCACCCGACCCCAGGCTCCACCGGGGCCACACCGGGGTGGCCCGGCTCTCCCTCCACTGCGACGTGCCGGTGATCCCGGTGGGGATCGTCGGCACCCGGGCGGTGCAGCCTCCCGGGAGCAATTGGATGCGCCCGTTCCACTCGGTCACCATCCGGTTCGGACCTCCGGTCACCTATCTGCGGGAGGGGACGGTCATCACCACCGGCCGGTGCGATGGGCCCAACCTCGACTGCGACAAGGACGAGCTCCGAGACCTCACCGACTCCCTGATGACCGAGATCGCCCGACTCTCGGGCCAGGAGTACGTGGACCTGTACGCCCAGCGGGCCAGGATCGGCTGATACCCGGCGTGCCGGCGTCGACGGGGCCCGAGCCCGGCCGGGCCGATTGTGTATCGGCATCGGGGATAGCCCCGATCAGTTCGTCCTATGTCGTAACCGATCAGAAACCCTCCGTACACAGTCGGCGCATAACGTGAGGCCGTGTCCAACTACCTGATCAGGGTCCAGCTCCCCGATCGGCCGGGTGCACTCGGGGCGGTGGCCAGCCGGATCGGCTCGGTGGGCGGGGACGTGATCGCCATCGACATCCTGGAGCGCGAGCACGGCATCGTCGTGGACGAACTCGGCGTGGGCTTGGCCGGTGATCATCTGGTCAACCTGTTGCGGGACGAGATCCTGGAGGTCGATGGGGTGGTCATCGAGTCGGTCCGGAGCGTCGATGGCGCCCTGCCCGACCGTCATACCGAGCTGCTGGGCATGGCCACCGAACTGTTCAAGCAGACGTCGATCACGGGGCTGCTCGAGCACCTGGTGGTCAGGGTGCGCCGGAGCCTGGCCGCCACGTTTGCCGCCATCTTCGACTGCGGAGCCGCCCGGGTGGTGACCGCAGACGGCGAGCCGCCCGGCGTGCAGGAGCTTGTCGACGTGACCACCTCGGTGCTGGTGCCCGGGGCTCCGGGCGCCGGTGGGGGAGGGACCACCATCCTGCCGACGGACGGGATCGTCGTGGTCGAGCACGCCACCATGGCCGCGGCGGCCTTGCCTCAGTCGGGCCTGGTGCTCGTCGTCGGGCGGGCCGAACCGGTCCTGCGGGAGCGTGAACTGCAATGGATTTCGATCATGGCCGAACTGGCCGACCACGGCTGGCGCCAACTCGACTAGGGCGGCGGTTGGTCCCCGGTCGTCCACCGGCGCGAGCGGTCCACGGCCCGGGACCAGGCCTGGTGGGCCAGGTCGCACTGGTCGGCCGGTAGCGCCGGGGCGAAGGCCTTCTCCCCGCCCCACAGGCTGCTGAGCTCGTCAAGCGAGCCCCAGACGCCCTCAGCCAGCCCGGCCAGGGTGGCGGCACCGAGGGCGGTGGTCTCGACCGATCGGGGTCGGACCACATCCAGTCGGGTCTGGTCAGCGACCAGCTCCAACAAGAGGTCCATGGCCGACGCGCCACCATCGACCCGCAGAGTGCTTGGCGCGGTGCCCGTAGCGGCCATGGCGTCGGTAACGTCCCGGACCTGGAAGCCCATGGCCTCCACCATGGCCCGGGCCAGGTGAGCACGACCGACGCCCCGGCTGAGTCCGACGATGGTGCCACGGGCACCGGGGTCCCAGTGGGGGCTGCCGAGCCCAGTGAACGCCGGGACCACCGTGACGCCGTCGCTGGTGTCGACCGACCTCGCCAAGGGCTCCAGTTCGGTGGCGGCACCGATGATGCCCAACCCGTCCCGGAGCCACTGGATCCCGGCTCCCGACGAGAACACCGAGCCCTCCAGGGCGTAGGCCGCCACCGAGCGGCCATTGGTGGCCCCCCCGTCGGCGCTGAGGGCGGTCTGCCCGTCGGCGCCCAGGTCCCAGGCCAGGGTGGTGATGAACCCGTCCACCGGTTCGGGGCAGACCGCGCCGGCGTTCATCAGCACGAAGCTTCCCGTCCCGAAGGTCACCTTGGTCATGCCGGGATCGAAGCAGGCCTGGCCGAAGAGGGCGGCGTGCTGGTCGCCGGCGATCCCGCTGATGGGCACCCCGGCGAGCGGCGAGTCGGACCCGAGGACCCCGGTGCTCAGCCGACCGAATCGGCCGCACGACGGCTGGACCGTCGGGAGCAGTGCCGAGGGGATGCCGAACAGGTCGCCGAGCTCGTCGGACCAACGCCGAACCACGATGTCGAAGAGCATGGTGCGCGATGCGTTGGTGGCGTCGGTGGCGAACACCCCACCGTCGACACCGCCCGTGAGGTTCCACAAGACCCAGGAGTCGACGGTGCCGAGGGCCAGGTCCGGAGTCTGGCGGACGCCACCCTCGCCGAGCAGCCACTGCATCTTGGTGGCAGAGAAGTAGGGATCGAGCACCAGTCCGGTCCGCTCCCGCACCAGCGGGAGGTGACCGGCCGCCTCGAGACGGCGACAGACCTGGGCGGTGCGCCGGTCCTGCCAGACGATGGCCCGGTGCACCGGATTGCCGGTGCTGCGGTCCCACGCCACGACGGTCTCGCGCTGGTTGGTGATGCCGACGGCCCGGGCGCTCGACCGTGGTCGGCCAGTCGACCGGCCACGTCGGCCAGGGTCGACCGCACCGCCTCCCAGATCTCGGCGGGGTCGTGCTCCACCCAGCCCGGCCGAGGGAAGTACTGGGTCAACTCCCGGTAGGCCACGTCGACCACGCGGGCCTGGTCGTCCACCACCAGGGCCCGCACCCCTGTGGTGCCCGCGTCGATGGCCACGGTGACAGGAGAGCGAGGGGGCACGATCGGACTGTAGTGACCCGGTTGAGCAACGACCCACAGGCGTCACGAGGTGTTAGCGGACAGCAATCATTTGCAATTCTTCGCGAGCGCCCCGCGAGCAGGGATTTCGCCCGCCAGAACCGACCGGAATTTCAAGGAATTGATTGACAGGGGCGTAACTACACTGCTGTAATAGACCCACTATCTCGTACCTCGGGGGAGGGACCACCACAACATATAGTGTTTCATCGGAAATTACGCTGTCCTGAGGTGCAGCGGCTCCAGACGGCACGTTCTGCCGGTCCGACCTAGCATTCGGATGGTCACTCCCGGTATCGGGAGTGCGCTGGAGGCCAGCGGGAGAGGGATCAGAGGAGCGGGCCACCCGGCCGTGGGGCACCGGGTTTCGGCCGCATCCGACGCCCATGACCGGCGGTAGGCACCGAGCGGGATGGTGGACCGCCGGAGAGCACCGGACAGACAGCGAACGACACCTGCAGCACGCAACGCAGCATTCAGTACGACTCGACACGACATCCTGAGCGGGACTCCAGAAAGAGGATCACCACATGGCCATTGCACCCCAGCGCATCGGTATCGGCATCCGGCGGCACTACACCACCGCCGGCGTGCATCCCTACGACGAAGTCGTGTGGGAACGGCGCGACGCCCGGATCACCAACTACCGCGACGGGAATGTGGCCTTCGAGCAGCTGAACGTCGAGGTGCCCAAGACGTGGAGCTTCAACGCCACCAACATCCTGGCCCAGAAGTACTTCCGCGGCACCCCCAACACCGATGAGCGTGAGTACTCGCTGCGCCAGGTGGCGGACCGGGTGGTGGACACCGTTACGACGTGGGGAATCAAGGACGGCTACTTCGCCGACGACGAAGAGGCGGAGATCTTCCGTGACGAATTGAAATACCTGATCATCCACCAGATGGCCGCGTTCAACTCCCCGGTGTGGTTCAACATCGGCGTGGCCGGCGTCCCCCAGCAGGGCTCGGCCTGCTTCATCCTGTCGGTGGACGACACGATGGACTCCATCCTCAACTGGTACACCGAAGAGGGCGTGATCTTCAAGGGTGGCTCGGGCGCCGGCGTCAACCTGTCCAAGATCCGGTCGTCCCATGAGCTGTTGAAGGGTGGTGGCACGGCGTCGGGCCCGGTGAGCTTCATGCGCGGCGCTGACTCGTCGGCCGGCACCATCAAGTCCGGCGGCAAGACCCGACGGGCGGCCAAGATGGTCATCCTCGACTCGGACCACCCCGATATCGAGGATTTCATCTGGTGCAAGGCGGTCGAGGAGCGCAAGGCCCGCGTGCTGCGCGACGCCGGGTTCGACATGGACCTGGACGGCAAGGACTCGATCAGCCTGCAGTACCAGAACGCCAACAACTCGGTGCGGGTCACCGACGAGTTCATGGAGGCGGTGGTCGACGGTCGTGACTGGGCGCTGACCACGCGCTTCGATGGACAGCCGGTGCGCTGGGTCCCAGCCCGCGACCTGTTCCGTCAGATCGCCCAGGCCGCCTGGGAGTGCGCTGATCCTGGCATGCAGTTCGACACCACCATCAACCGGTGGAACACCGCATCCAACACCGGCAGGATCAACGGGTCGAACCCGTGCTCGGAGTACATGCACATCGACAACTCGGCGTGCAACCTGGCCAGCCTCAACCTGATGACGTTCCTCCACGAGGACTCGTCGTTCGACATCGAGGGCTTCCGGGCGGCAGCCGAGGTCATCTTCACTGCCCAGGAGATCATCGTGGGCAATGCCGACTACCCCACCGAGAAGATCGCCGAGAATTCGCGTCGGTTCCGGGAGCTGGGCATCGGCTACGCCAACCTCGGGGCGCTGCTCATGGCCCAGGGACTGCCCTACGACTCCGACAAGGGTCGGGCGTGGGCCGGTGCCATCACCGCCCTGATGACGGGCCACGCCTACGCCACCTCCGCCCGCACGGCGGCACGCATGGGTCCGTTCGCCGGCTACCACGAGAACGTCGAGCCCATGCTCAATGTGCTGCGCATGCATCGCGACGCCGTGGCCGACATCGACGAGGAAGCGGTTCCGACCGACCTGCTGTCGGCTGCCCAAGAGGCGTGGGATCTCGCCGTCGAGCTGGGCGAGGAGTACGGGGTGCGCAACTCCCAGGCCAGCGTGCTCGCCCCTACCGGGACCATTGGGCTGCTCATGGACTGCGACACCACCGGCGTCGAGCCCGACCTCGGTCTGGTCAAGACCAAGAAGCTGGTCGGTGGCGGGACCATGTCCATTGTCAACCAGACCGTCCCGCGGGCCCTGACCCGTCTCGGCTACTCGGCCGACCAGGTCGACGAGATCATCGCCTACATCGACGAGCACAAGACCATCGTGGGTGCGCCCCACCTGAGCGCGGAGCACCTTCCGGTGTTCGCCTGCTCGATGGGAGACAACACCATCCACTACCTGGGTCACGTCCGGATGATGGGAGCGGTCCAGCCGTTCATCTCGGGGGCCATCTCCAAGACGGTGAACCTGCCCGAGGACGTGTCGGTCGAGGACGTCGAGCAGCTCCACATCGATGCGTGGAAGATGGGGATCAAGGCGGTGGCCATCTATCGCGACAACTGCAAGGTGGCCCAGCCCCTGTCGACCACCAAGAAAGCCGGCGCCGAGGTCGACGGTGACGCCGCCGCACCTGCTGCCTCCGAGGCCGAGGCTCACGCCCGGGAGCTATCCGACAAGATCGCCGTGCTCGAGGCGGCCCTGGCCAACGAGCAGGTCCGCACGGCTGACACCGTGGTGGTGGGGGCGGTGCGCGAGCGTCTGCCCCGTCGTCGCAAGTCGTCGACCTTCGCCTTCCGGGTGGCCGACTGTGAGGGCTACGTGACGGTCGGGGAGTACGAGGACGGCCGTCCTGGCGAGGTGTTCATGAAGGTGTCCAAGCAGGGCTCGACCCTGGCCGGCATCATGGACGCCTTCTCCATCTCGGTCAGCCTCGGCCTGCAGCACGGCGTGCCACTGGCCACTTACGTGCGTAAGTACACCAACATGCGCTTCGAGCCGGCGGGCATCACCGACGACCCCGAACTCCGCATCGCCACCAGCCTGGTCGACTACATCTTCCGCCGGCTGGCCGTCGACTACCTGCCGCTGGAGGAGCGGGCCGAACTAGGCGTCCTGTCCACGGTGGAGCGGATGCAGCCCACCTTGCCCGGTGTAGAGGAGACGGCCACCGAGTCGTCCAGCATCGTCGAGGTCGAGCCCGTCGATCCGGTGACAGCCACGGTCATCGACGGCAGCGTGGGCGAGCCGGTGGCCCTCCCGTTGGAGGCCCCCGGCGTCACGGCGGTGGCCAAGGAGTCGGCCGACCGGACGCTGGCCCGGGCCGAGCAGCGGGACGCCCCCTACTGCTACCAATGCGGCAACGCCATGCAGCGGGCCGGGTCTTGCTACGTGTGCGGCAGCTGCGGAACCACGAGCGGTTGCTCCTGAGGTGACACTGCAGCGACATCGGCGGCAATTGCCAGCGCGAGATACCGGGTCTGGGACGACCACCAGGCTCGGTCTCGCCGCTGCCGCTGGCTGCTCCCCTGCGCTGACGCCTGGCGGCTAGGGCTGCCACAGAGCCCCCGCAACTGGCTGAGCGCGACATTCTGATCCCGCAACCAGCCACTGGCGTTACCCGCAAGGCCCAGGCGCCCTGACGCCTGGGTGGCTCACGCATTGGAGCAGAATGGAGATTGCAGATGTCGGCAACGCTCAAGCTGACACATAAGTCGATCGGAGCAGAGGTCCGTCGTGGCGCATACGACGTCGTGATCGACGGCGAGCGGTTCGGCTCGGTCGAGATGAACGACACGATCGAGCTACCGATCGAGGCTGGCCATCACACCCTCCAAGTCCGCAACGGCCGAAACTTGAGCCGCACTCTCAACTTGGACGCAGCCGAGGGTCAGGTCATCGCCTTCAGATGCACCGGAAAGCGATTCCTGCCGATCTTCCTCGTCTCGTTTCTCGTCCCACGACTCGCGCTGGCTGTTCGTCCGGAATCGCAGGGGCACTCACGACCGAAGGGTTCCAATCCCTCGACCCGGCCGGGTCCCGGGCCGTGGCCGCGGTAGAGGTCAACTGGGAGGTCGACAGCTCAGCAGGGCCTGGACATCCGGCGCCGGGGGCATGCTCTACCTGGCCTACCCGTCACTGTCGGGTGCCTTTGCAGCGGCAGAAACCTGGGACGGAGCCGGGGTGCCGGTAAGCGTGGTTTTCGGGTGGACCGACAGAACGACCGGCGCTCGGGGTGTCTGTGAGAAGTTGAAGTCGTTCTCGAGGTTGCCCAGGATGGACTCGTTCTCTCGAACATCCGGCCTCGGGTCGGGGCGCCCGTCGGTGGCCGGGTTGAGCCTCTGACCGTGCAGGAAGTCGTCTTCGATGAACTTGTCGTAGGCGTCGAAGCTCAGAGTCTGGTGGTCCACGTAGCCCTTCTTGGCAAACGGGCTAATCACGATGCCCGGGACCCGGAGGCCGTAGCCGTTGTCGTCGACCGTCGGCGGTATGACATGGTCGTAGAAGCCACCCCAGTCGTCCCAGGCGAGAAAGATGGCTGTCGAGTCCCAGTTAGGGCTCTTCATGACTGCATTGATGAGGCTTGACACGTAGCTTTGCCCAAAGCTGATCGGGGCCGGAGGGTGCTCGCTCACCTCCCCCGAGGGAACCACCCACGACACAGCTGGGAGCTTCCCGGCCTTGGCCGCCGCATAGAACTTGGTCACGTCCTGAATGTTCCCCAGCTGGTGGTCGTTCTGGACGGTGTTGAACCAGGGGAGGGGGTTCCATATCCCCGGAGTATTGGAGCTCTGATTGACCGGGGCGCAGGTCTCAGCGGCGTCGTTCTCGCAGTCTGGCTCGGTTCCACTCACCACGTAGTAGCCCCAGCTGACGTGGTGCTTGTGCAGAAGGTACGTCAGGTCGGTCCACGCGTAGATGGGCTGGCTCCCCGCGCTCCTGACGATCCCCCGCTTGGTTGTCGTCGTCCCGTTCTTGGGCCCGGCCTTGCCATCGGAGACTGTCGGCGCGTTCTGCGGGCGTTCGGCGGGCCGGGTCTGCAGGGCGTTGACGCAGCTCGACGGGTTGTCCTCTTGGGTACAGAAGGCCGACCACTCCGAGACGAGGAAGAGGTGGGAGGGGAGGCTCCACGAGGCGTTGGGCTCGAACATGTGGTCCTGGAGGACGAAGTTCTTGGCGTACGTCCAGTAGTTGGGGATGTCGCTCTGTGTGTGGTAGCCCATCACGTCCGGTGTCGCGGAGTTGGAACAGGCGGGATCCGTTGGATCGAGGCAGCCCTTTCGACCGGACTGGGCTTGGCCGATGAAGCCGTCCATCTTCCCCCCGTCTACGTCAGCGGCGGCGTTGACGGCCGAGTGTGGGCCCCCGCCATTGACGTCCGCGTGGTCGACGTACGGCGCTACACAGGCACCAGACGACGGATCGGGAGCACAGACCGTCGGCGATCCATTCTTCATCGGGATTCCGTCGGCACCGGGATAGGTCCCGAAGTAGGAGTCGAAGGAGCGGTTCTCCTGCTGGATCACGATGATGTGCTTGATTTTGTGGATTCCGGCTGGGACCAGGTAGGTCCCATGGGGACCGCCGGAAACTCGCTCCGGTGGAGCCGGCGCAGCGTGCGCGTCGCTGTCGCACGATGCAGCCCCAAGTACCAACGTGACCGCGACTGCTGTGACCGAGACCAGACGAAGGCCGCGGGACTGAGGCGAAACGCGCATTCCCTCTACTCCTTCCTCGGCGAGGTCGCTGTCGGAGCTGGATCGGCTCGGTCCTGCGGGTCAAGCGAACTCGGTTCGATTGCTGTTGTAGCCCGAACTTGTGAGGGAGGGATGATGGATTCTCAGGTGCTGTCCGTGCCGTGGCCCTGGTGGCCAGAACGAACCGAACCGTGGCATTCTCTTGATACCCCCAGGGGTATAGTTCTACGGTAGGTACCCACCCCGGTATCCAGGTGGGACTCCAACCCGCCGCCAACGAGATCAGGAAGTCAAGGCTATGGAACTACCTGACGAGGTTGTCGACGACCTGCGTAAGCGCCTGCGTCGCGCTGACGGCCAGGTCCAAGCGGTGGAGCGGATGCTGGCCGAGGGCCGCGAGTGCAAGGACATCGTGACGCAATTGAGCGCCGCCATCAGCGCCCTCGAGCAGGCCGGCTTCCGCCTCATCGCCAGTGGGCTCACCTACTGCATCGAGCACCCTGTGGAGGCTGCCGAGTCCGGCTATCCCCTCGATGAAGTCCAGCGCATGTTCACCAAGCTGGCGTGAGGATGCCGATCAACATCAGCCCAGCACGGACGGCGAGGAGTCGCTTTATGGGACCCACGTTTCTGGCATCGTACGGAGGCCGGGCCGCCCGGATCGTTGCCGGAGCTGCACTGGTTGTGGCCGGTACCTTCCTGTGCAGCGGATGGTGGGTACTCGTCGTCGTGGGCCTGGTGCCCGTAGCTATGGGCCTCCGTGCCGTCTGTGGGGTCAACGTCCTCGGCCGCCGGCTGCGTGGCATGGCACTCCGTTCCCGATGAGTCCACCTGATGCGGCAATCATCGAGGTGTTCGCTGATCTGTGGTGCCCGTTTGCCCACGTCGGGCTCCGGGCGATCGAGGAGCAGCGAGCACGCGCCGGCCGAGCGGACGTGGCCATCCACGTACGGGCATGGCCTCTCGAGCTGGTCAATGGCGTCCAACTCGACCCGACTGTGACGAAGGAGCATGCCGACGCACTGCGCGCACAGGTTGCCCCGACCCTGTTTCGCGGCCTCGATGTCGACCGATTCCCAGCGTCGACCCTCGAGGCATTGGGCCTTGTCAATCGGGCGTATCGGAGCGATGTCCGGCTCGGGGAGAGGGCGAGCTTCGGCCTGCGGGACGCTCTGTTCGAAGAGGGGCGCGACATCTCCGATCGCACAACGCTCGACGACCTAGCCCACGATCTCGACATCGTGATGCCCGACGAGTCCGATCACGCCGCCGTGCTCGCTGACTGGCACGAGGGGCAGCAGCGTGGCGTGCTCGGATCGCCGCACTTCTTCTGTGGGGATGCCGACGCGTTCTGCCCGACGCTCGACATCACCAAGCACCTACTCACGGGGATGTCGGTCAAGCGGGACACCGAACGTCTGATGGCATTCCTGGACCACTGCTTCGAGCAGTCTCCAGCCGCCGAACACAGAGAAGAGTGACATGGTGCGAGCCGTAGTCCTGGGTGTAAGCGCAGCTAGCCACGCCGCTGCACGTCGACTCGCCCGGATGCTCGAGCCCTCCAACGACGTGGTGGTCGCCACCACCAACGCCAGCTGGCAATGGTCCCGTTGAACACCTAGGTCGGGGTCGGCAAGATGAGGTCCGAGCTGTGACCTTCACACTCGGCACCGTCGACGGGCGAGAGGGCATGGTCGACGTCGGCGCCCATCCGTTCATCTGCACTCGTCGTGTTGCTGCCTGGCACCGGGCACAGACTTGCTCACCGACCAGGGCGCCAAAAGCGTGCCCGCCGCTCGGGCGCCGGCCCGATGAGCTCCGGGGCGTAGGCCCTGATGGCCTCGACCGCGCTGCGTCTGGAGGGGTTCACCAATGACCGGTCGCCAACGACAAGGGTCGGGACGGTCTCGTTCCCACCAGCATGCTCTCTGACCACAGCGGCCCCAGCTGGCTCCTCCCAGATGTTCACCTCCGGCACGCTGACCCGGGCTCTGCGTAGTCCTCTGCGCAAGGCCATGCAGTAGGGGCACCCTGGGCGCCAATAGAGCGTGACGGTCACGGCAGGTCAGTCAGGACGTGGCGCTGGGATGAGGACCGTCGTCGAAGAAGCGGGGTGGTACTCGACGATCGGGCCATGCGCAGCCAGGGCGACGATGGCGGTGCCCACTGCGCTCAGCTGGTCTCCGAAGGAGATTGCAGCAGCCCTCTTACGGATCGCTGCATCCAGCGGAGCGTTGGACAGATCAGTCACCCCTTCAGTGTGGCACTTCCTCGGTCACAGCACCCTGCCTTGTCCCTCGGCCACGACGAGTCTTGCCGTGTCCTTAGGTACTACTGGAGTTCATTGCGACGGCGGGGCCATGCGGCAATCTTGGGGTCTGGTCATCGGTCGTCCGGCTGGATCCGGGGAGGGCAGATCGTGACCGGTCCGTTAGCATCGGGCTCCCATGATGGCCGACACGGCAGAACCGGTGAACACCCCTCGGTGCCCGGGCTGGCCGCCACGTCATGTCTTCGTCAGGAATGCCGTCGTATTCTTGGATGATGGAAGGCCAATCCGGACAGCGCACCGCCCCCCAGGGACTCACCATCGAGCGTGCACTGGGCCTGGTCAAGGTGGATTTCTCCCCGGACCCGGCACAGCCGTCCTGGAGCCGCCTGGCGGTGGCCACGGTGGTTGCCGTGGTCGGGTCGCTGCTCGCCGACGCAGTGCTGGTGGCCATCGGCACCAAGGTGTTCCCGTCGACCAAGGGCTACGTCCACTTCCAGTTCGCCGACTACGCCAAGCTCACGATCATCGGTGTGCTGATCGCCTGTGCCGGGTGGCCCATCGTGACGAGGGTGTCCTCGCAGGCGCGCTGGCTGTTCTTCCGTCTGGCCATCCTGGTCACCCTGGTCCTGTTCCTCCCCGACCTGTGGATCCTGATGAACGGGGCACCGGCCAAGGCCGTCCTGGTCCTGTTGGCCATGCACGTGGCCATCGGCGTGGTGACCTACAACGCCCTGGTGCGCCTGGCGCCGGTCGGGTCTGGTCGACGCCGCCGGGACTAGCCCACCCGAGGTGGCACCGGTGACCGGGCCGGTCCAACGCACGCCTCCGCCGGACGACCTCCCCTCCGAAGGTTCAGCGGGCGGACCGGACGCCGAGGGTCACCAGGTGGCCTGGCTGGCCGACTACGTCTACGGGACCATCGCCACCTTGGTGGCCATCGGTGGTCTGACCTTCGAGACCAACCCGGGCGCACTGACGACTGCCGGCGTCGTGGTGGTGGGGGCGATCGCCATCTGGTTCGCCCACGCCCTGTCCCAGCTGGTGACGGCCCGATCGTGGCAACACCTGGAGCTCCGGCGGGCCGACGTCAGCCGGGAGTTGCGGGGCTCGTGGTCGATCGTCACCGCGGCCATCCCCGCCACGCTGGTCTTCATCCTGGCCGGCGCCCACGTATTCACCGTCCGAACGGCGTTCGGCGTGGCCGAAGCGGTCGGCGTCCTGGCCTTGGCCATTGTCGGGATCGGCACGGTGGGCGGCAGCGAGCGCCCGCTCGGGCGCAGGATCGTCTACGTGCTGGGTCTGGTGCTGGTGGGCGTGCTCATCGTCCTTCTCGAGCTGCTGGTCCACCTGCTGTAGGGAGGTGACCGCTCACCGGTAGGCTTAGAGCGCGGTCGATGCGGACCAGAAACCGCCGAGGAGGCCAAGGTGGACGACCAGCGTGACGAGGGCGGCGAGCTCGACGGGGGAGCGCTCAGCGAGGACCAGCTGTGCGCCTTGGCCCTGGCGGCCGATCCGACTGCCCCCATGGACGACGACGCCGTGCCTGTGTCGGTGTACCTGGGCGCCATGGGAGAAGCCGGTGGGCTGCTGCCGCAGTGGTACATGCCGACCCCCATGGCCCGCCACGCCAGCGGATGGCGGGTCCCCGTGGTGCTGGGGATCGTGGCGGCGTTCCTCATCCTGGAGGCACTGGGGTTGTGCAGCACATTCGGACAGCTGTCGGTGGGTTGATCCACCCAGCTCGCCGGCTGCCCCGGATCGGGCTCTCACCACCCTCCCAGGCGGTCCCGCAGAGTGATTATCACCCAAAGTGGTGATGATCGCACGGTATGTGGTCGGTCATTGCGAACGTGTCGGGCGCCCATGCACTATTGGACGGTAACCCCAGGTCTCCCCAGGAGTCCGTGGTGTACGAGGGGAACGCAGAGGCGGTGCCTCTACGGAAGGAAGGGCAACCATGATGTGGGCAAAACGACTACTGGTCGGTTCGGGCATGGCAATGGCGTCACTGTTGGTGGTGCCGGGCGTGGCCGGAGCAGCGAACAATTGTGTCGTCCCCCAGACGATGAACGAGCCATCTTGTGTGGTCGTCCCATCGGTCCAGGGGAACACCACGGCACCGGCGCACACCGTGCCGCTTGACGGGACTGCGGGTGGCGGGTCGGCCGCGCCGACCAGCCTTCCGTTCACCGGTGCTGATTTCGAGGAGCTGGCCGCCGTGGGCATCGGTGCCATCGTGGCCGGTGGGCTCCTGCTCCGCCGCCGCCGCATGTCCGCCTGAGCACGTGGCGTCTCGGTCCGGCGGCAACGCCCCGGGCCTGCCGGTGAGCTCAGTGGTCGGCCGACGGGGTAGTCGGCTGTCTCAGTAGCTGGCCGGCAGCAGGGGGGCCACCGACTGGAAGAAGGCGAACACCACTACCAGCCAGACGGCCAGGCCGCCCACCAACACCAGGGCCCTGGTCCCCCGGCGGGTGTGGCGGGCGCCGAGCCACACCGCGGTGATCAGCGCCGCGACGATGACGCCCCAGATGATCGCCGTGCCCCAGTTCTTCTGAGGGGTGTCGGGTCCTTGGAGGGACCCGGCGGTCGTGGGGGCCGAGGACGGGGTGGTCGTGGTCGTCGTCGATGCCGGGGTCGACGTGGCGTGGACCAGGGCGCTCGCCACCAGTCCGGCGTGGACGACGAGCCGCTGGCTGGCACTGAAGCGGGGGTTGCAGGTGGTCAAGGTCAACTGCGGGGTGACCGTGTTGTCGACCACCGAGACGTCGGTGGGGAGCACCGACTCGCTGCTGGTGACGTCGTACTGGAACGCCCCCTGGGTCGTCACGATGAAGATGGCATCACCCGGGTTGAGTTCGTTGAGGTTGTAGAAGGGGTGGAGGTAGGTGGTCCGGTGGCCGGCGATGGCGGCGTTCCCGGCCTCGCCGGGCAACGGGGTACCCGGGTAGTGCCCCGGCCCCTGCTGCAGGCGGATCTCGTCGGTGCCTTCCACGACGACCATCTGCACGCCGATCTTGGGGATGTCGATGGTGCCGACCGGGCTCCCGATCGGCGGGTCGGCCATGGTCGGGGCCACCAGGGCCGGCTGGTCGCTCCGCTTGGGGGCGGTGGTAGGGGTGGTGGCCCCCACCTTGTGCCGGTCGGCCTGGAATTGCTGGCGCAGCACGCTCTGGCTGCGGGCCGTCTGCAGTCCGGTGCCCCAGAGGAGATAGGGAATGAACAGCAGGACCAGGACGCCGGCAACCAGCAGGACCCGCCCCACCGCCATGCGAATGGCCGTGAACGACACGCCGTGATGCTAGTGGCCGGCATCGCCGACTCCGGGGCGCGGCAGCCTGTCGCCTGACCCGCTGGGCCGGGGGGTCCAAGACCCGAAATCCGGCGGGGTGTCCGGTACGCTGGTCGGGTCCAGCTCTCGCCCGCCGTGTTGGTCGCCCGTGCCGAGTCGGTGGTGCCGGTCGCCCCCGCACCCGACGCCTGGAGTACCAAGTGGTAGCCGTGAGTGAGCGAGTCGGTTGGCGTCGGCGGCGATGGCTGATCGTGGTGATCGTCGCCGTGGTGGTGATCTGGCTGCTGGTGCTCGGTGCCCGGTCGGTCTCTGCCTACCGCCACGATAAGAACGGCCTGGCCCTCCTCGAGCAGGTCAAGTCCAATCTGTCGCCGAACGACCTCACGTCTTCGGGGTCCGAGCGCCTCCTCGACGAGGCCCACGCCGAGTTCACCAGTGCCCAATCCGACCTGTCCTCCCCGCTCTTCGCCCCCATCACCATCGTGCCGGTCATCGGTCGCCAGATCCGGTCGGTGCGCGCCCTGAGTACGGCTGCCGCCACCGTGTCGTCGGTCGGCTCCTCGTTCCTCGGCCAGGTGCACACGGTCATCAACCAACCCCACGCCGCCGGGCCCGACCGGGTCACCTCACTGCGGACACTGGCCACCGTGTCGGCGTCGGCCGCGTCCCAGCTGCGCTCGGTCGACACCGGCCCCTCGAACGGGCTGGTGTCACCACTGGCCGCCAAGTACAACGAGTTCGTGGCGCAGCTCAACGACGCCCGGCTCCGCCTGACCCGGGCCGCAGGCGTGTCGGCGGCCTCGGCCACCATCCTTCAGGGCCCGCAGAACTATCTGGTGCTGGCAGCCAACAACGCCGAGATGCGGTCCGGGTCGGGTGCTTTCCTCGACGTGGGCGTGGCCACGACGGAGAACGGTTCGGTCCACCTCGGGACATTCGGCTCCGCCGGCGATCACCCGCTCGCCGAGGGCCAGGTGCCGGTGACCGGCGACCTCCAGCGCAACTGGGGCTGGCTCCACCCGTCCCTCGATTTCCGGAACCTCGGACTCACGCCCCAGTTCGACGTGACCGCACCCCTGGCCGCCTCGATGTGGACGGCGGCGACGGGCCAGGCGGTCGACGGGGTGCTGGCCCTCGATGTCGCCGGACTGCGCCAGCTCTTGGTGGCCACAGGCCCCGTGCAGGTAGGTGGGACGACGGTGAGCGCCGACACGGTGGAGCAGTACCTGCTCCATGACCAGTACAACGGGCTCACCTACACCTCGGATCCCACCAACCAGCGCCAGGACGCGCTCGGAGCGCTGGCCCGAGCGGTCCTGGGCCAGCTCCAGGGCCAGACCACCGATCTCAAGTCGTTGGCATCGGCGGTGTCGAGCGCGGTGGCCGGCCGCCACCTGATGCTGTGGTCGAAGAACCCGGCCCAGCAGGCGGCCTGGGTGGTGAGCGGGGTGAGCGGCAGCTTGACCCCGCGCTCGGTCGACGTGTCCCTCATCAACGTGGGCGGCAACAAGCTCGACCAGTTCGTGCCCATCCACGTGGATGTGACGACGTCGCACTCGGGTTCTGGCACCGCGGTGACCATGACCACCCACGTGGCCAACATGACACCGGCCGGGGAGTCGCAGTACATCGCCGGACCGTTCCCGGGGAGCCCTGCCCCCTACGGGAGCTACATCGGGCTGGTGGCGGCCAACCTTCCGGCCGCGGCGTCCTCGATCACCATGACCGGTGCTGGCCCGCTCGCCGCCAAGGGCGCCGAGGGGCCGACCTGGTTGGTGGCGGCTCCCGTGACCGTTCCGGCCGGAGGCTCCGCCACCGTCGTGACCCGCTTCGTGCTGCCTGGCAGCCACGGCTCCATGACCGTGGTGCCGTCCACCCGCATCCCCGTGGAGCAGTGGACGGCCAACGGCAAGGCATTCGACGACTCGGGGCCGGTCACCATCACCTGGTGAGCGGAAGCCGCCCTGCCCGGACTCCGACCGGTTAGGTGATCGCCACCGTGGGTGCGGTGAGACCCAGCCCTCCGGTCGAGCCGTGGAAGCCGGCGTCGCCAAAGGCGAAGATGCCCCCGTCGGAGGCCACCAGCCAGTAGCCCTTGCCGTCGGGTGTGGCGGCCATCCCCACGATGGGCCGGTTGAGACGGATGGCGCCGGTCGAGCCGTGGAAGCCGGCGTCGCCAAAGGCGAAGATGCCCCCGTCGGAGGCCACCAGCCAGTAGCCCTTGCCGTCGGGTGTGGCGGCCATCCCCACGATGGGCCGGTTGAGACGGATGGCGCCGGTCGAGCCGTGGAAGCCGGCGTCGCCGAAGGCGAAGATGCCCCCGTCGGAGGCCACCAGCCAGTAGCCCTTGCCGTCGGGTGTGGCGGCCATCCCCACGATGGGCTCGTTGAGACGGATGGCGCCGGTCGAGCCGTGGAAGCCGGCGTCGCCAAAGGCGAAGATGCCCCCGTCGGAGGCCACCAGCCAGTAGCCCTTGCCGTCGGGTGTGGCGGCCATCCCCACGATGGGCCGGTTGAGACGGATGGCGCCGGTCGAGCCGTGGAAGCCGGCGTCGCCAAAGGCGAAGATGCCCCCGTCGGAGGCCACCAGCCAGTAGCCCTTGCCGTCGGGTGTGGCGGCCATCCCCACGATGGGCCGGCTGAGCTCCCGGCCGGACGCCGAGCCGAAGGAGCCAGGCCCGCCGAAGTCGTAGACGCCCCCGGCGGTGGTGGCCAGCCGGTACCCGCCAGATGGCGGCGTGGTGGTGGGGTTGCTCTGCGGGTCGGGTGCGGGTGCAGGCAACGCGGTGGTCGGCGCAGTAACGGGTGGGGTGCTGGGTGGCAAACCCGATGGCGAGCCTGGCCCCCCGGCGGTCAGGGCGGTGAGTCCGGAGCCGGCCACCTGGTCGGGAGGTTCGGTGCCGCCGTAGACCTGGAGGGCGTGGACGAACGCCACGCCGATGTCGGTGGGGTCCCACCACGGCGGGATCCCACCGCCGTCGTACCCACCGAAGTTGACCTCGGAGACTGACACCCGGACCGCACTGGCCACCACCGGGGCGATGGCCAACTGGAGCTGGTGGTTCCGGAACTGGCCCACGACGGTCGCCACCGAGGCCCATCCCGTCCCGGGCTGGTCGACCGAGACCGTGTAGTTGCGGAGACCCGAGGCGGTGCTGCCGACCGATTGGGTGTCCACGACGATCCGGTTGACCGTGGAGGGTGTGGCCAGGGTGACGGTGAGGCTCGGGGCGGCGTCACCCCGGCCCGAGCTCCACCCCTGGCCGTAGCCGGTGGGGAGGCCCGCGATGGCGGCCGGGGCATTGCCGGACGAGGCGGTGGCTGTGGCGTGGTCGGCCGCCGTGGCGAGGTCGGGGCCGTACCCCTCGGTCGGTCCGACCGACACGACGTCGCCCACCGGGTAGGCGAGATAGGTGACCTGGCCCGAGATCGGGAGCCGGTAGGTCGCGCCCGAAGCCACCAGGGCCGAGGTCGCCGAGCCGTACTGCGAGGTCACGGTCTCCGGGACGGTGCCCCCTCCCGGAGCGGTGACGGTGACGGCTCCGTTGACCGACAGTCCGTCGGACCACACCGCCGCCAACAGGGTGGTCCCGCCGGGCGCGGCCCCGAAGTCGGCCGCATAGGTCTGGGGGATGCCGGTGGTGGGCATCGACACGAACGGGCGCTGGCCGACCTGGCCCGCCGCCGCCATGGTGGCCAGCGCGGCCGGTTTGGCGTAGTCGTCACCCTGGGACACCTGGATGAGCGAGAACGACACCCCGTCGTTTCCCCAGTTGCCCTCGTCGAAGTAGTAGTTCCATACCGGGATGTGCAGGACCTTCTGCCACACCATGGCCCGGGCCACGTCATTGGCCTGGCTGAGGTAGTCGTAGTCCCCGTCGCCCCACCAGCCGACCTCGGTGAACCACAGCGGCGTGCCGGCCAGCATGGCCTGCAGTTGCCCCACGAGGACAGGGACGCCATCCTCTTCGAACGAGTCGTTGTTGCCGGTGTAGGGATGCACCGAGGCGACGTCCAGGGAGGCCAGTCCTCCGCTGGCGATCAACTGGCTCCACCAACCGAGTGGGCATGTTGAGCGACGAGCCGCCGATCACCGTCGACCCCGACCCGGGGAGCACCTGCTTGACCGCCTGGTAGAACGGCCTGAGCACCTGGGTGACGTAGGCCGAAGCGTTCGCCCAGCCGGTGTTGTTGGGTTCGTTCCACGGTTCCCACCGGGTGACGGGCGCACAGGGCCCACAATCGGCCGGCACGGTGGCGTAGTGGGAGACCAGGGCGCTGACGTCGGCCTGCCACCAGCCGTTGGCCACCAGCGCCATCGGCAAGGGGCCGCCGCCGGTGGCCTGGAGCCAGTAGGTGACGTGGTCCTGGCCCGCCAGATAGGCGGCCTGGAAGTAGCCGGAGTCGGCGCCGGCGAAGGTGACAGCTGTGGGGCCGCACGTGGCCGGCGTCGGGCTCGAGGCCGAGCAGTGGGGGAGGAGCGTGCTCCAGTCGATGGTCGCGCCCCGGAGGCCGTCGAGGCCCAGCTGCGCGTTGAGGGCGACACCTCGGGGGTCGCTCGGCCCTCCGGCGCCGATGCCACTCGGCAGACTGGCCAGGTCCAGCCCGTCGCCCGGGGCGCCCACGGTGTAGGGGAGGCAGGTGGTTCCGAGGTGGGTCGGTGGCGATGTGGCGGTGTCCAGCAGCGAGGCCTGCACCAGGTAGGGCCCGGGCTGTCGGTCCTGAGTCGGGATGGCGAGGGGAATCTGGGCCAGCCCGGCCGCGGTGGCTGGGAGCGGCACCGTCACTGCCGCCGGCACTGATTCGGCGGTGAGCGAGGACGTGTCCTCGACGGAGTAGGTGAGCTCGAGATGGGAGGCCTGGGCCAGCCACCACGGATCGAAGGTGGCGGTGACCGATGGCGTCGTGCCGGGGGCGAAGTAGTTGGCGGCGGCACTCGAGGTCAGCCCGGCACCCCAGCCCAGCGAGTCGGTGGGCACGTGGGCTGCACCCAGATAGGCCTGCAGCGTGGCCAACGGCAGGGTCGAGATGTTGTCGGTGCCTTCGAAGTACAGGGTCGAACCCTCCAGGTAGAGGGTGTCACCGCCGAAGGTGAGGGCGCCGCCGAGCGTGGTCGTGCCGAGGAGGTCGCCCGTGGGGCTGGTGGCTTCGATGGTGTGCTGCGGGTCTGCGGTGTAGATGATCCCGTCGGGGCCCTGCACGGCCTGGGAGGGCTCGAAGAACTGGGTGCCCCCGCCGGTGTGGGACCCACTGCCCCAGGTGGCCGACGACCCGAAGGTGGCGAGGGTCTTGCCGGTGGCGTCGACGGTCTGGACGTACCCGTTGCCGGTCGACAGGAACCCGCCGCCCGGCTGCGTGGTGACGTAGCCCAGGTCGTCCACGAGCGGGAAGGTGCCGCTGATGGAGCCGGTTGCCTGATTGAGCACGTCACTGTGGGCCTTGTCCTGGACCACGGAGGCCACCAGCTCGAAGCCGGCACCGGATCCCATGTCGTACAGGCCGGTGGGATTGCCCGACTCGGGGTCGGCCGACCACAGCAGCTGACCGGTGGGTGAGAACTTGTCCACCACCTGGTCGTAGTAGCTGGCCAGGTAGATGTTCCCCGCCGGATCGACCACGGGCGGGGAGATCTCGACGCCGTTACGGGCAGGGAACAGGGCGGGGAGGGCGAACGAGCTCAGCGTTGTGCCTCCCAGTGAGTACGTCACCAGCTGGCTGCCGGTATCGACATAGAGACCGGTCGGGGTGGCGGTGAAGTTGACCAGACCGCCGGCCGACGTGATGAGCGGGGAGACCGGAGCGCTGGGGAGCGAGACCGAGGGTCCGAGGGTCGCCGTCGGGTCGGGAGCCGCACAGATCGGTGAGGTCTCCGTCGGTCCCGGAGCGGCCACGCTGCCAGCGATCTGGGGAGTCGTGCCGCCGGCCCGGGCCGATCCCATCGACAGCACCTGCCACGTGCCGATGGCCATGGCCGTCGCCGCGGCGATGACGAGCACCCGGCGCACACGCACGGCCGGTGCACCCCTCGCTGCCCAGCTCACTCTCTCCCATCGGCCGCCCCGGGCCCGACTTGAGGCCGAACTGGCTCCACCGGACGGGGTCCGGCCGACGGACGGTTCTCGGGCCGGTACCATGCGCCTGGTGCCGGCGGACCACGTTGAACCACCACCGGACGGGTCGGATGCGCCGCTCCGGGTGCTCCGCATCTCGAAGAGTGGCGTGGTCACGGCGTGGCGGGAGCGCGAGCGGGAGCTGCGCCGCCGGGGGGTGGACCTGACGCTGGTGGCAGCCGCCCGGTGGGAAGAGGGCGGCTCGATGGTCGAATTCGCGCGGTCCGGTGACGACTTCGTGGTGCCGGTCCGCACGCTCGGTCGACACCCCAACGCCTTCCTCTATGACCCGCGTCCGCTGTGGCGCCTGCTCGGTTCGGGCCGATGGGACCTGGTCGACCTCCACGAGGAGCCCTTCGGTCTGGCCGTGGCCGAGGTATTGGTCCTGGCCCGGCTCCGTGCCTTCCGCGGTCCTTTCGTCGTCTCCTCGGCCCAGAACATCGACAAGCGTTACCCACCCCCGTTCCGCTGGTTCGAACGCTGGTCGCTCCGACGGGCGGCCGGGGCCTACACCTGCAACACCGAGGCCGGCCGCATCCTCCGTCGCAAGGGGCTCGACCGGCCTCTGGGTGCTTCTCCCGCTCGGGGTCGACGTCGACCGATTCGCTCCCGTGGACCACCCACCCCCGAGCGGCTCGCTCCGGGTCGGGTTCGTGGGTCGGCTCATCCAACACAAAGGAGTCGACGTGTTGCTCGATGCCGTGGCACCGGACCCCCGGCTCTCGGTCGAGGTCTTCGGTGCCGGCCCCGAGCTTCAGGCGCTCGAGGCCCGGGCGGCCTCGCTCGGCATCAGCGGACGGGTCACTTTCCACGGTCACGTCGACGAGGAGCGCATCCCCGAGACCTACCGACGCTTCGATGTGCTGGCCGTGCCGTCGGTTCCCCTCCCGAGCTGGGTCGAGCAGTTCGGCCGGGTGGTGGTCGAAGCCCAGGCCTCGGGGATCCCGGTGGTGGCCAGCGCCAGCGGGGCACTCCCCGACGTCGTCGGCACCGACGGGGTCCTGGTGCCGCCGAACGACCCGACCGGACTTCGGGCCGCGCTCCAGCGGTTCCTGGACGAGCCGGGACTGTGGGAGCGGCTGCGGGCGGCAGGCCTGGCCGGTGCCCGGCAGTACTCGTGGAGCAGTGTCGCCGACCAGCAGGTCGAGCTGTACCGGGCCGCGGTTCGAGGCAGCCGGGCCGGGATCAGCTGAGCGGCGGCCCGGCCTCGCCGCGGCGTCCGGCGATGACATCGGCGTAGAGCTGTTCGAGGCGGTCCACGTGGACGCCCAGCGAGAAGTGACGCTGCTGCTTGTCCCGCAGCACTGCCCCCATCTCCAGTCGGCGGGCTCGGCTGGCCCCCAGCTCGGCCAGGGCCCGACCGCCGGCCGCAGCATCGCCGGGCGGGAACAACAAGCCGTCGTCGCCGACCGTCTCGAGGTGCCCGCCGCCGCCGGCGGCAACGACCGGCACCCCGTGGGCCATCGCCTCCACCACCGAGAGGCCGAACGGCTCGAGTGGAGCGGGTGCGAGGAGCATGGAGCTGGAGTCGAGCAGGCCGGCGGTGTCGGCCACGTGGCCGATGAACGAGACGCTGTCGGCCAGACCCAGATCGCGGGCCGACGACACCAGGCATGGCTCCAGATCACCCCGTCCGGCCACCACGAGTCGCCAGCCGCGGGGGGCCCAGACCGCTCTCGGCGAAGGCGCGCAGGCCGAGTTGCGGGTCCTTCTCACGGTTCAGCCGCTGGAGCATCACCACGGTGGAGGACTCCAGTGGGGCCTGGGCCTGATCGACCACCCCGTTCCAGAGCAGCACCGAGGGCCCCTCGATGGTGTCGGCCACGAACTGGCTGATGGCGATGTCCATGGCCAGCGACCGCGACACCACCGAGGCCAGCGCACGCGCCGGGACCGTGGAGCCCCGCCGCCCGGCGAAGTGCCGGGTGGCCACGATGGGGGCCCGCTGGACCGGGTGGGCCAACCACGCCGCCGTCTCGGCTGCGGTCATGTGGGCATGGACGATGTCGACGTGGCGGTGACCGAGCAGCGCCCGCGCCGTCTGTGCGACGGTGGCGGCAGCGATGTGGGCCACCGGGTCGCTCAGCTCGGACCGCATGCGGACCGGGTCGCCGCCGATGACCGTGACCTGGTGGCCGCGGTCGAAGCCAGCTCGTTGGCCACCTGACAGATGTAGCGCTCGACGCCGGAGAACGCGTCGCTCCGGACGACCTGGACCACCCGGAGGGACGGGCGGCCGGACCGCGAAGGGCCCTCGGCGGCGATGGCATCGGGGATCATCGCCGAACCGCCGGGTGCCCGTCTCGTATCATGGTGTCCCGGGCCGCGGTCACCAGACGCCCTATCGACCAAGGACCACCAGCCGAGGAAGTGATGAGACACCCGTGAAGGGCCCTGAGGTCGCTGTCGTCTTCCCCCAGCTTCACCGGAGCGGCGGCATCGAGCGCGTCTGCTGGGATCTGCTTGACTACCTCGGCCCGCGCCACGACACCGCGTGGGTGGGCACCTTCGCGCCGGAGGGCACCCCCGGGCGCGTCCGGTTCGTGCCGGTCGCGCGGCCCGCATCGACCCCGGCCCCACGGGCATGTGGCGTCGGCGGTCGGCCACTGCCAAGGTGTTGGCCGGTCTCGACGCCGGGGTGACCGTGAGCTGCGGCTGTGTGGTCCCGCCCGGCGATGTCATCTGGGTGCCGAGCGTCCACCGGGCCTGGCTCGAGGCGGCGCGCACCATCCAGGTCGGGCCGGTCACTGTACCGGCCAGGATCCGTTTCCTCATGCCCCGTCACCGGGTGCTGCTGGCCATGGAGTCGCAGTACTTCCGGAAGTCCCACCCCCGTGCACGTCCTGTGCACCTCGAAGCGGGAGGTGGACGACCTCCGGCCACTACTACGGCGTCGACCCGGACTTGTGCACCGTGGTCCCCAACCCCGTTCGACCCGGAGCGGTTCAATCTCGAGCGTCGGGACCGACACCGCGACGAGGTCCGCCAGGAGCTGGGCATCGCCGAGGGCGAACTGGCTCTGATGCTGGTCGCCAACGAGCTGCACCGCAAGGGCCTGTCCCAGACCCTGGAGGCCATGGCGATCGCCGGCGATCAGTCCATGACCCTCCATGTGGTGGGCAAGGCCGGGCTCGGCCCGTTCCGGCCGCTGATCGACCGGCTCGGGCTCGCCGGGCGGGTCCGCTACCACGGCCCCTCCGACGACGTCGGCCGCCAGCTGGCCGCTGCCGACCTGATGGTCCTGCCCACCCAGTACGAGCCGTTCGGTCTGGTCATCGTGGAGGCGCTGGCCAGCGGGGTGCCGGTGCTGACCACCCGACTGGCCGGTGCGGCTCGAGGCCGTGATCCCGGGTCGGACCGGCCTCCTCCTCGAGGACCCCTACGACGTCGAGGAGCTCGCCGCCCTGCTCGACCGGGCGGCCGAGGTCGACCTGGCCGCCTGGGGCAGGGAGGCGGCCGCCTCGGTCGACGCGTACCGCCGGGACCGGGTCATGGCCCGGGTGGAGCGAGATCATCTTCTCGTAGGGATGCCTCCGGCCGGACGTCATGACGGGGAGCCGGCCAGGGTGGCCTCGGCCCGGCACGGGCCGCTCCGGTAGAGGTGGAATCGGGTCGCCGCGGCCGCGGCCGCGTCGACCCCCGAGAGCCAGGGCGCGGACCAGCGCACCGGCCATCACCCCGACGCGGAACACCCACCACCCCGTGCTCCCGTAGTGCTTGCGCACGTACCGCTCGGTGGAGGCGTGGAACTGGATGTCTCGCTCGGCGGTGTCACCGCCGGTACCCGGCCCCGACATGGGTGGCGATCACCTCGGGGCACAGGGCGATGCCCCACCCGAGCCGGTGGGCCCGGAACTGCCAGTCCGTCTCCTCGGCGTAGAGGAAGAACCGCTCGTCGAACGCGCCCGACCTCGGCCAGCGCGGCGGCGCGATGCAGCAAGATGGAACCGATCATGAACTCGGCGCCCGTGCGGAGAGCCGGCCGAGGCCGACGGCGTCGGCCCACGCCCCGCAGGGGGTGGGGAAGGGCCAGGCCACTCGGGCCGATCCTCCGCTCTCGGGGTCGGTCTGGGCGGGCGCCACGCAGGCCGCGACGGGCACGGCGTGCAGGCAGCCGTGGAGGTGGGACACCCGCTGCCGGTGTGATCTCGGCGTCGGGGTTGAGGAGCAGCAGGTCGGCGGCGGGACGGCGGCGTCGGGCCATGCCCACGTTGACCCCGCCAGCGAACCCGAGGTTCATGCCGGGGTCGACGTAGTCAGCACCGTGGCGGCGGGCGACGGCCGCAACCGTCGGCGCGGGAGGAGTTGTCGACGACGATCACCGGGAGTTGACCCTCCAGCGCGGCCAGGCACTCGTTCCAGCAGACTCGGGGGCACCGTAGGCCACCACCAGGACCTCGACGTCGTCAGGCACCGGTCGGGGTCCATGTGGTGCGGTGGGCCCGGCGCGACCGCTCGGCGGCGCCCGCACCGGTGCGATGCAGGGCCGGTGCCCCGGTGGTCACTGCTTGTAGGCGTAGGACTGGTACGTGTCGGCCGACGAACGACGGACCCGGTTGAGGGCCACGCCCAGCACCCGGCACTGCGTGGCCTCCAGCCGGCTGATGGTGCGTTCGAGGTCGTCCCGGTCGGTCTTGCCCTCCGAGGCCACCACCACGGTGCCGTTGGCCATCCGCCCGAGGATGGCGGTGTCGGGCACGGCCAGCACCGGGGGTGTGTCGAACACGACCACGTCGGCCAGCAGCGGGAGCTGGTCGAGCACGGGCTGGATGCCCGGGCTGCCGAAGAGCTCGCTCGGGCTGTCCAGCATGGGTGCCGGCCGGCAGCACCTGCAGCCCCCAGATGCCGGTTTCGACCAGGAGCGACTTGACCGACGACGGGTCAGCCGAGTCGCCGACGTCGCGCCGGGACCGCGACGGAGTGGCCCGGTAGGAAGACGCCGGGTTGCGTTCGTTGGGCGGTGAGCCGGTGGTGCTCAGCTCCCGTCGCGCCACGGGCCGGACGTCGGGGTCGGGATTCTTCCAGTTGGTCCGGATGAGGTCGGCGAGGCCGGCCAGGCCGGTGGCCTGCAGCCCGAAGATCTCCTCCAGCCGTGGGCGCCGGAAGTCGGCCGAGACCACGATGACCTTGCTGCCGCTCATGGCCCACGCCGTGGCCAGGTTGGCCGCTACGAAGGTCTTGCCGTCACCGGGCTCAGGACTGGTCACCACGATCAGCGGGCAGGGGGTGTCCTCGAAGATGACCCGGAGGCTGGTCCGCAGTTCACGGATGGACTCGGCGACCTGGGACTGGGGTGCCTGGACCAGGGCGATGGCGATCTTGCCCGACCGGACATCGCTGTCGTGGGGGAGCTCGGCCAGGATGGGAGCCGTGGTGATGGACTCCATGTCGGGGCTGGTCCGCAGACGGGTGTCGAACTGCTCGCGCACCAGGGCGATCCCGATACCGACCAGAAGGCCGGCCACGAACCCGAGACCGAGCAGCTTGGACTTGCCCAGGCCGGTCGACGCCGTGGGAAGGGCTGCAGCCACCTGGATGGTGGCGTAGGGCTCACCCGACTGGATGTTGTACTGCTCGGCCAGCAGGGTTCCCGAGGTCTGGCTCAACGCCGAGATCTGCGCCTGGACCAGCGCGCTCGGGGTCGTGCCGGGTTGTTCCAAGGCACTGATCTTGGCGTTGAGGGTGGTCAGGCTGGCGCTGATCTTGTCCACCTGGGCCTGGACCACCGCTTGGATCTGGTCGATGAACGACTGGGAGTAGGCCTGGGCCATGGCCTGGGCCTCCTGGGGGGTTGAGGCGGTGGCCGTGATGGACAACGCCCCGGTGGTGGCGTCCACAGTGCCGGTAACGCTGTTCGACAACGAGGCCAGGTCGGGGTTCTTGAGGATCCTGGCCGCCCCCAGCTGGACCGCGGTGCTGTTCAGCTCCTGGACGGGATCGGGGAGGGAGACCGGGGATGCTGACGAGGATCCCGACGTCCCCGAGGCCGAGGTGGACGCGGCCACCTGGACCAGGGCCGTCGACTGGTATTGCGGGCTGCGGACCTTCGAGTACGTGAAGGCGGCCACGACCGCGACGACGATGCTGACCAGGATGATCAGCTTCCGGCGCCAAATCGTCGAGAGAAAGTCACGGAACGTCAGTGGATGCTCGCCTTCGGTGAGGACATGCAGTACGAACGAGGATACGACCTCGATGCCGCCAGGAGCAGCACCCTCGGTGCGGGGCCGGTCACGACGACGGCGCCTGGCTGCGCGTCTGGCCCATGAGGGACAGCATGGACTCGGCCCGGTAGCGCCAGGTGGGCACCGTTGGACGCTCGAGGGCGACCGGTGCTGCGGGGGGTGGATCCGAGGCCAACGAGGCGGACACGGCCGCCACGAACGCCTCGCGTTCGGCCACCACCACCGGCGGGCCGAGGTCCCGGAACCCGGCCACCGGCGTGGACACGGTGGGTCGACCGACCGCCACGCACTCGTAGGCCTTGATGGGATCGAGGCTCTCGGTGAACGGATTGACCTGGTGGGGAATGATCACCACATCGGCGTGCTGGAGGAACGCCGGGATCTGGTCATAGGGACGGGGGCCGAGGAGGTAGATGTTGTCGACAGCCTCCAGGCGCTCGGTGACCTCGGCCGGCAGGCTGTCCGGACCGACCAGCACGACCTGGACGTCAGACCGGGCGCGGGCCAGCTCCAGGACCAGGTCGACGTCGAGCGCGCTCGGTATGCAGCGTCCCGACGTACAGCGCCACCGGTGCCGGGGGGAGGGCCGGCGGGCGAGGCCGTGGCGTTCGGAACAGCTCCACGTCGACGGCGTTGGGGATGAGCTCGACGACCCGGCTGCGCCCGCGTGTCCGGGCGAGGTCGGGAGAACACACCACCACGGATTCGGCCCGCTCGAGCAAGAGGTCCTCGTTGGCCACCAGACGTTTGAGGGCTCGTGGCGTGGACGGTGCCAGCTGCCAGTCGTCGGTGATGTCGTAGAGGATGGGCCACCCGGTCCGCACGGCGAACTCGGCGTAGCCGGCGTCGTTGACCCACAGCAGCGGCTGGCGGAGCCCGAGCTCACCGACGGCGTCGAGGACCTGGCGTTCCAGTGAACGGTCGGCGAACCCGCCGACGACTCGGGGGAGCCACTTGCTGGGGCGCAGCACGTGGATCCGGGGGTGCACCCGCTGGAGACGGGGTTCGGCGAGGCCGGCTCCCTTGCCGTGGCGGAGACGGTGGGGGATGTCGACGGCCGGGGCCACGAACAGCACCTGCAACGTGGGGTCAAGGTCGACGATCTCGTCCACCAGGATCCGCAACCGCCGCCGGACCTCGCCCCAGGGCTCGAGGGAGCAGACCACAAGCGACATGGTGTCGGTCCTCCCGTCGGTGACGATGTCGTCGCTGTTCACTGGGGTGTGGAGTTGCCATATCAGTTCCTCGACGCCTGTGCATGCCGTTCGCCGCCGTCCCGACCGGGACGGCCGTCGGCGCGGCGATGCAGGATCACCCCTACCGTCGACACCGTACCGCCCGATCTTGAGATGCAAACGGCGGCTGCGCCTCCGCGCGGCACCCCGGGCGGTACGCTGGAGGAAGGCGGTTGTTGCCGTTCCCAGGCCGATGAGCGAGAGCGCGTCCCCACCATGAGCCGGATCACGATGGCCACCAGGAGCCGCCTCCTCGGCGGAAGAACGGTCCAACACCGGATGAGGAGCCTGGCCACGACGGTGGCCATGTGGCTGGCCATCGTGGCGGTGGCTGCTGCAGTCGGGTTCGCTGCCGCCGGGCATGAGACGATCGGTCTGGCCTTGGCCGGTGCGGTGCTGGCCTTCGGTATCTTCGTGGCGCGACCCGCTCTTGCTGGTGGTCCTGGCGCTTCCCGGCTCCCTCCTGGTCCAGCGGGTGGGAGGCAGCGGGACCAATCTGAGCGCCGCCGACCTCTTGGTGTTCGTGGGCGCCTTGGTGGCCCTGTTCCATGTCCGCTGGAAGGACGCCGTGTACCTGCGGCAGTTCATGATGGGGATCGTCTGGTTCCAGGCCGTGCTCATCCTCGTGGTGCTGGCCCATCCGTTCCGGGACAACGTCATCGAGTGGTTCCATCGCTGGTCCTATCTGGGTGGCAGTGTGCTGGTCGGCTGGGTGATCGCCACCAACGGCCGGACCAAGCAGGCGCTCCGGCTGTTCCTGGGCGGCTCGTCGATCCTGGCCGTGATCACGATGGAGCACGCTGTGGCGCTCCACTTCCAGCCGGCCCAGTGGGGCGCCTATCAGAAGAACGGCATCGGGGCCATCATGTGGATCGCCGTCTTCGTGGCCCAGATCAACCCGTCGTGGGCCGGTATCGGCCGGACCGAGGCCCGGATCAACAAGTACCTGTGCATCGGTGGTCTCCTGGCGTCCCAGTCGCGCCAGTCGATCATCTTGTTGATCCTGGCCATCGCCCTCTCGGTGTTCTTGAACCCCGAGCTGCGGCGTCGATCCAGGCTCATGATGCTGGGCGCGATCCCCGTGGCAGTGGCGCTGTACTACAGCTTCACCATCAACGCCCGGAACAATCCCAAGTTCAACTCGGTGTCGGTGCGGGTGGACCAGCTCACTGCAGCGCTGCACGTCTGGCACCTCAGCCCGCTCCTGGGTGAGGGCATGCGCTTCTACAACCTCCCCCAGTTCCTGTCCGTCACCGCGCCCCCCAACGTGTTCGTCGACAACCTGGCATCGACCGGGATCATCGGATCACTGGCGTTCGTGTTCATGATCCTGGTGACCACGCGCACCATGCTCCGGCTTCCCTACGCGTTCGGCACACTCGGCCTCGTGGTGCTCCTCGGGCACTACGTCGACGGGCTGTTCGACATCTTTTGGATCGGGGCCTCGTCCACTGGGCCCTTCATCATCGCCGGTCTGTCGCTAGGCATCGCCGACCTCCACCGGGACCGACCACCCGACCTGGCGGCCGGCGCCTTGGGCGACCGCGCCGATCGGGATGTGGCCAGGACCCGCCGAGCCGGTCCATCTCGTCGGCTCCCCGCCGGCGCCAGCACGACTCGTTGAGCGGGTCCTGACCGTGCCGGACCGAGGGATCGTCTACAACGCACTGCCGCTCGACTCGCGCGGGGGAGGTGTCAGTACCTACATCCGTGAGCTGCTCGTGGCCATGGCCGGCGTCAGCACCGTTCCCCTCACCGCGGCTGTGCGGCCGTCGGGTCGGGGCGAGCTCCCCGACGGTGTCACCCCGCTCGTGAAGCGGGAGTCCGACGGCGTCGGCCGCGCCCTCACCGGGGCCGTCGGGTTCGGACCGTTCCCGCTGGTCCACGGACTCGACGTCGACCTGCCCTGGCGGCGCCAGGGCCGGTCGGTGTCCACGGTGCACGACCTGGCCATCTTCGATATTCCCTCGACGTTCCCCCGCTACCGGGTGGCCGGCGAGCGGATCCTCGTGCGCCATGCCATCCGCCGGGCCGACACGGTGATCGCCGACTCGGCGTTCACCGCCGAGCGGATCCAGTCCCTACTCGGACGGGACGCAACGGTGATCCATCTGGCCCCCGGCAGTGGCATGCTCCCGCCGTCCGACGACGCCGTGGCTGCGGTCCGGCTCCGGTACGGACTTCCGGACCGGTTCGTGCTCCACGTCGGCAACATCGAGCCCCGCAAGGACATCGCCACGCTGGCCGAGGCCTGCCGCATGGTCCCGGTGCCCCTGGTGCTCACCGGTCACAGCCTGTGGGGCCATCAGTCCCCGACCGGGGCCGTCGAGATCGGCCACGTGCCCGTCGAGGACCTGCCCGGTCTGTACGGCGCCGCCACCCTGGTCGGCTACGCATCGCGCTACGAGGGGTTTGGCTTGCCGCCCATCGAGGCCATGGCGTGCGGAGCGGCGGTGGTCTCCACGCCCGTGCCGTCGGTGACCGAGGTTATCGGCGATGGCGCGGAGCTCTTCCGACCCGGCGACGTCGACGGCCTGGCCGGGACGCTGCGCCAGCTGCTTGCCGACGAGGCGTGCCGGGGTGAGTTGGCCGCACGGGGCACCAAGCGGGCCCAGGCCCTCGACTGGGCCCGGACCGCCGGGGAGACGGCTGATGTCTACCGAGCCCTCGGCGTGGCGATCTGAGACGTCCGGCGAGGGGCTGAGCACCGACCAACCGACCGACCCACCGTCGGGAATCCGCTTCAGTCCGACCTCAAGCGTGCCGACACGAGGGGCGTGGGGTATGTCGTGCACAGGGGGCGCCATGCCCCCACCCAAGGGCCGTCGGCAGCACCCCCGTCAGCCTGCTCACTCCTCGGTACCGGCCCGTCTGGCAGCCCGCAGGCCCTGGAGGTCTATGTGCCTCCGGCCCTCCTGGACGATCTCCACTCGCCGGATCTGGTCATCACCCCCCGCTACGTCGGACCCGAGCGGCGTCTGGCTCCCCGTCACCACTGGGACGACTCCCTCCTGCCCGGTCCCACCCGATCGGGCGGCCAGCGGTCACATGCCAGACGGTCGCTCCGCTGGTACCAGGGGGTGGCGCTGGTCGCGGTGACCGTGGCCCTTGTGGTCCCACTGACCCTGTTCGCCTCCCACCAAGCATCCCCGGCCACCCCGACCCGGCCCCCGGCCACGTCGCTGGCCGCGGTCAACGCCACGCGATCGGCGCGTGCCCAGGCCCGCCAGGCCGCAATGGCCCTCCGCCAGGCGACCCAAGCCGCCCGTGCGACGGCTGTCGCCGAACAGCGCGCGGCACGAAGCGCCGGACAGGCCGCCCGCCTCCAGGTGCGCACCGACAACCGGCTCGCCCGCCAGGCGCGCCAGGAGTCCCGGGCCACGGCACGGGCCGCACGTGACAACACCCGCCTGTCCCGGGTTCGGGCCAGAGCCACAGCCAGCCGCTGACCTCAGGCCCCGGTGAGCAGACCGGGTCACCACGGGGAGTGCCCATCGGTGCATCACGCTCCGTGTGAGTCGACGCCTGGAGGCCCGAGAGGGTGCCTGCGGCTTCAGCTTGAGGCTGAATCTGCCGATCCCAGGGCATGGACGCGACGCTTACGGACGGGCCTGGCGCCACCGCGCTGGAGAACCGCTTGGTGCCACCTACCGTCGCGCCCGCCGATGTCCTCGAGGCCGCCTCACCCGAGTTGCTGGCCGATCTCGACCATCCGCGCCTGGTTCTGTCCGACGAGTACGTCGGCCCCGACCGCCGGGCACCCGGCCCCTTCGCTCGACTGCGCCGGGCCACCTTCGAGCAGCGACGCTCGCTCCTCCGCCTGGAGCTCGTCGTCGTGGCCACGGTGGTGGCCGTGGTCGTCGCCACCATCTTGTCCCTGGGGTCCGCCCGGCACGCCACGGTCGCAACAGCCACCGCCGCTGACCGTGGTGCGCCGTCGGTGCCTGCCGACGGCACGACCCTCCACCCGGCCACTGCCGCCAGCCCGATCGCGCCGGCCACCACGACGGCACCCAGCACGACCGTGCCCGCATCCACCACGACCGCGCCAGCACCGACCACCACCGCACCGCCCGTGGCGGTGGCCGCCCCGGCCGCCGTCGCACCGCCGGCCACCACTGCACCCCCGGCCACAACCGCCGACCTCACCCCGGCCCAGTTGGGGGCCGAGGCCCTGACGCTGGTCCGCTACCCGTGGCAGCGCATCCCCGGCTACACGATCCAGTTCCTGCCCATCGCTGACGCGCCCTCGCCCGGCTTCTACGGCAACACCACGTTCACCTGGGGTCACACCGGGGGCACCTCGGTGCTCTACGTGTATGCCGGCGAGACAGTCCAGCGCCTGGCCGCCATCACCGCCTTCGAGATCGGCCACGAGGTCGATGCCGCGGCCGTAGAGCCCCAAGGTGGCGAGTCCCAGATCGAAGGGATCCTCGGCATCCACCCGGCCAGCTGGGCGCCGAATTGCGACTGTGCCGAACAGGGGTTCCTGTCCGGATGGTACGCGGCAGCGTTCTCCAACTACTGGTCACCCGGTGTCGGCAGCTTCAGCACGCTGGCCGCCGAGCCGTCGGGTGCCGTCCTGTCCGCCATCGAGCCCTGGCTCAATCCGGCCATCCCCTGATCGCCATGCACAGACTCCCGTCCCTCTCCCTGTTAGCGTCGATCACGGCCGCCGATGTCTCGGCGGTTCGCCTCGCTGACGACTGGCCAGGTCGACCATCGTGACTCGCGTAGCCCTCCTCCCCAGTGCCTATCCGCCGTCACTCGGCGGCGTCGAAGAGTTGACGCGCCATCTGGCCCTGGCCCTGGTCGAACGGGGCGATCAGGTCGAGGTATGGACGGCCCACCCCGACGACCGCGAGCCCGAGACCGTCGAGATTCGCGACGGTCTCGTGGTCCGCCGTCTGCCGATGCCGCTGCCGGCCACCAACTGGTCGTCACTCCACCGGTCGGCCACCACCGGGCCCCGTACCCTGTTCGCCCTTCGACACGCCGCCGACGCCTTCCGGCCCAATGTGCTCCACGTGCAGTGCTTCGGTCCCAACGGCGCCTATGCCAACGCCCTGTCCCGTGTGGCCGGTGTGCCCCTGGTGGTCACGCTGCAGGGCGAGACCATGATGGACGATGCCGACATCTTCGACGAGTCCAAGGTCCTCCGGTCATCGCTCCGGTCCGGTCTCAAGCGGGCCGCCGCCGTCACGGCGTGTTCGGCGTTCACGCTGGCCGATGCCGAGTCCCGCTTCGGGCTGGCGCCTGGGCGCGGTCGGGTCATCCCGAACGGAGTGGATCTCGTGGGTGCGACCCGACCCGACCAGGACACCCCGACCGAGAGCGCCCCATTCCGCCCCGTCCCCGGGGACCCGGCCCGTCCCTATGTCCTGGCCCTGGGCCGAGTCGTCGAGAAGAAAGGGTTCGATCTGCTGTTGTCGGCCTTTGCCGCCCTGGATCCCGGCCGGCGCACCGCCGACTTGGTCATCGCCGGTGATGGGGGCGCGCTGGATGGGCTGCGATCGAATGGCCGCAGAGCTCGGGGTGGACGACCACGTCCACTTCGTCGGACGGCTCTCGCGGGGTGACGTGGCGTCGGCCATGGCCGGTGCCACGCTGTTCGTCATGCCCAGCCGACTGGAACCGTTCGGGATCGTCGTACTAGAGGCCTGGCGAGCCGGAGTGCCCGTGGTGGCCACGACCAGGGGTGGAGCACCCGAATTCGTCGAGGACGGTGTCACCGGTGTTCTCGTCGACCCCTTCGACACCCCGGCATTCACGGAGGTCCTCGCCGGCCTCCTGTCCGATGACCGCCGCCGCGTGGCGCTCGGTCGGGCCGGCCACCAGCGAGTGCAGGCCTTTGGTTGGAACGCCATTGCCGATCGCTACCGGGATGTCTATGGCGCGGTGCTGCACCAGGATGCCGACGCGCCGGTGGCCATGTCGGCCGGCGCCCAGGGCGAGGCCGTGGCATGAGCACCATCTCGCCGGCGATCGGTGGGCCCTCGCCGAGCCACGACCCCTCCGGGTCGGTCGACGCCTTCCTGGCTGCCCGGGTTGCCACCGAACTGATCGCCCAGGGGCTCCGTGACCGAGACGCCGTGCCTTCGTGGCCGACCGGACCGCTCCGGGTCGGGGTCGACCTGGTCGGGGTGGGCGAGATCGTCGACTCGGTCGAGCGGTTCGGTGAGCGGTACCTGCACCGCATCTTCACCCCCCACGAAATCGACTGCTGCCGGACCACCGACGGTGCCCCCGGGGCCCTGGATGAGTACTCCTATGAATCACTGGCCGCCCGGTTCGCCGCCAAGGAGGCCGTCATCAAGGTCCTCCACCCCGAGGGCCCTCGGCCCGAGTGGCGCAGCATCGAGGTCCACCGCGCCGACGGCGGGTGGTGTGAACTTCGCCTGTCCGGCCTGGCCGCCACGCTGGCCGGACGCGCCGGCATCGACCACCTGGCAGTCAGCCTCACCCACGAGTCCTCGATGGGGGCGGCCGTCGTCGTGGCCACCTGCTCGGACCACCCTCACCTAGTGCACCACCCGAACGGCGGCGAGCCCTCGTCGCCCGACACCCCACCAACGACAAGAGAGGAACGATGATGGACGACACGATCCGACTGGTCCTGGCCGAGCACGGCAGGCTGGCCGTCGACGTCAATTCAATCGACGAGCGCACCGACCTGTTCGCGTCGGGAATGACCTCCCACGCCAGCGTCAATGTCATGTTGGCCCTGGAGGACGCCTTCGACATCGAGTTCTCGGAGACCATGCTGAAGAAGTCGACGTTCGAATCCATCGCTGCCATCCGAGCCGGCGTGCTCGAGATGACCAGCGTGTGAGGACCACGTGACCCGCACCCCCGCAACTACCAGAGAGACGGGAACGCCATGAGCACCACCACAACCGAACCCACCCGCTGTCCTCGAGCCCGGTGACGTGGCCCGACGGATGGCCGAGATCGGCGACACGGTGTCGGCCGCGGCCGCTGACGAGGTGGACCAGTTGGGCCGCTTCCCGGCCGAGACCATCGCCGCCCTCCGGGCCGACGGCCTCCTGACCGCATTGGTCCCCCGGGACCTCGGTGGGCTGGGGGCTTCGATCAGCGAGGTCTCCGACGGCCTGGTGGCCCTCGGCCGTCACTGCGCCTCCAGCGCCATGGTGGTCGCCATGCATCACATCCAGGTGGCCTGCCTCGTGCGGCACGGGCGCAACGACCTGTTGCGCTCCTACCTGGCCGAGGTCGTAGAACACCAGTACCTGCTGGCATCGGCCACCACCGAGGTGGGGACGGGTGGGGACGTCCGCAGCAGCGTGTGCGCCGTGGATGTCGGTGGAGGTGAATTCCACCTGAAGAAGCAGGCACCGGTCATCTCGTATGGCGTGTTCGCCGACGCTGTCCTGGTCACCTCCCGCCGGTCGGCGGACAGTCCTGAGAGCGATCAGGTCCTGGTGCTGTGCCGGCCGCCCGGGCTCCACCTGGAGCAGGTGGGGGAGTGGAACGCCCTGGGGTTCCGCGGCACCTGCAGCCCCGGCTTCGTGCTCGAGGCCTCGGGTGACGCCCGCGCCGTGTTCGACGATCCTTATAGCGATATCTCGACGCGGACCATGCTGCCGGTGGCCCACGTGTTGTGGAGCTCGTTGTGGCTGGGCATCGCCACCGCCGCGGTCGACCGGGCCCGCCGGTTCGTCCAGGCCGAGGCGCGGAAGCGTCCGGGGACCACGCCGGCTGCCGCCATGCGTCTGGCCGACACCGCCGCACTCCACCAGCAGTTTGCCGACCTGGTCTCGAGTTCCGCGCTCCGCTACGAGCAGGTGGAGGACGACCCCGAGCGCGCTTCGTCGCTCGGATTCGCCATCGCCATGAACTCGCTGAAGGTGTCGGCCTCCACCTTGGTGGTGGACCTGGTCCGCCAGTGCATGGTGATCTGCGGCCTGTCCGCCTACCGTCTCGACGGCCCCTACAGCCTGGGCCGCCACCTGCGCGATTCGATGGGCGCGTCCCTGATGGTCAACAACGACCGCATCATGGCCAACAACGCCCAGCTGCTCCTGGTCCACCGAGGCGAGTGAGGAACTCCGATGACCACTACCAACACTGAACCCAGCACGGCCGCCACGACCGCGGCGGACCCCGAGCCCTGGTTGGCCTTCCGCCAGGAGCTGCTTGCCGAGGGGCTGCTCATCCCGACCGGGGTGGACGGCATCTACGGACGGTCGGCCACCTACGAGTCCGTGGCGGAGGCCATGGACCAGCTGGTGCTCCGGGTCGGGGCGGACCAGGACGCCACCTCGGTCCGGTTCCCCCCGGTCATGCCGTGGGCCACCTTCGAGGCCAACGGCTACCTCGAGTCGTTCCCCGACCAGATGGGCTCGGTCCACACCTTCCGAGGCAACGAGCGGGACCACGCCGAGCTGCTGCGTCGGACTGAGGCCCACGAGGACCGGGGCCCGCTCCTGACCACCACCGACATCGTCCTGTGCCCGGCGGTTTGCCATCCCCTCTACCCGACCATGAGGGGGGTCCTGCCCGAAGAGGGCCGGCGCGTGGAGGTCTACGGCTACTGCTTCCGTCACGAGCCCAGCACCGATCCCTTCCGGATGCAGGCCTTCCGTCAGCACGACTACGTCTACCTCGGCACGCCCGAAGGTGCCAGGAATCATCGCGACCAGTGGATCGATCGCGGCCTCGAGGTGCTCACCGGCCTGGGGCTCGAGGTCGAGCCCGTGATCGCCAACGATCCGTTCTTCGGCCGACCGGGCCGCATGCTGGCGGCCAACCAGCGCAACGAGGAGTTGAAGCTCGAGATCGTGTCGCCCATGTTCGCCACCGGGAGGCCCACGGCCATCTCGTCGTCCAACTGCCATCTCGATCACTTCGGCCTTCCCTTTGGGATCGAGTCCTCCGACGGCGAGGTGGCGCACACCGCCTGCTTCGGCTTCGGGATCGACCGGATCACCCTGGCCCTGCTCGAGCACCACGGCCCCCACCCCGACGAGTGGCCCTCAGCGGTGCGGGCCATTCTGTGGCCCTGATCGGACCAGGACGATGACCCTCGCCCTCCTACCTCTGGACGCCGACGGCTACCGTCCCCACACGCTGCACGCCACCGAGCGGACCTGGACCGAGACCAACTGCTATGTCGACGTGTGGATCGAGGTCCTCCATGCCTTGGGCCTCGACCCCGTGGCGGCCGGCGCATTCACCCTCAGCGCCGACTTCGAGGGCGACCAGTGGTCGTTCTTCAAGTTCCCGCCCGAGGATCTGCGGGTCTTGTTCGGGATCGAGGTGGCGGAGATGAACGTGTGGCGCCCTGTGGTCGACCACGTCGCCGAGCAGCTCGACTTCGGTCGGCTGTGCACGGTGGAGGTCGACTCGTGGTTCCTCCCCGACACCCGTGGAGTGTCCTACCAGCTCGACCACGTGAAGAGCACGATCGTGCCCCAGATGCTCGACCGGCCCGGTCGCCGCCTCGGCTACTTCCACAACGCCGGGTACTTCGAGCTCGATGGCGACGACTTCGACGGGGTCTTCCGGCTGGGAGACCATGCCGCCACCGCCGGACTTCCCCCGTATGTGGAGATGGTCCGACTCGACCGGATCCGTCGTCACGATCCTGGCCTGGTGGACCGGGTGCTGGCGCTCACCGCCGATCACCTCTCTCGCCGACCGACCGACAACCCGGTCGCCCGACTCGGGGCTCGACTCGAACACGACCTCCCGTGGCTGGCGACCCAGGACATCGAGACCTTCCACCTCTACTCCTTCGGCATGTGCCGTCAGTGTGGCGCCAGCGCCGAACTGGCGGCCTCCTTCGTGGACTGGCTCTGCCGCCACGACCGGTCCGGAGCCGAGCCGGCCGCAGACGCGTTCCGCGACCTGGCCGGTGGGGCCAAGGCCCTGCAGTTCGCACTGGCCCGGGTGGTGCGGGGGCGCACGGTCGACCTGGCTTCCATCCTCGAGCCGATGGAACGGTCGTGGGCCGCGGCCATGGACACCTTGGACGTCCACTACGGCGGTTGAGCGCTCCGGGTAGCGGTCACCTCCCCGGGTAAGGGCCAGTTCTCCCTCCAGACCCTGGCGGAATTGGTCGATGGAGAGGTATGGAGTCCTGCCCGGGCCAGAACGGCCAGGTTGTTCACAGAAAAATTGCCTTGCTGCCGCCTGGAGTCACAAACCCCTGCGGTACATTTTCGACGGAGCGCGACTTCGATGTCTGAAGCACCTGAGTTTTCGGGTCCTGGCGAAGTCGGCGACCGGAAATCCGGCGTACGAAGGGGCAGGCCGGCAGGTATGGCGATTCTCGATCCGGAGTTGGAGGCGGCGCTTCGCGAGGAGTTGCCCGAGTTGTCGGGTCGTGGCTACGCGCCGGTCGACGGCGACCGGACACCAGGGGCTGCTGCCCGCGTCCGCCGGCACGCTCTGCGTCGCCTGCTCACCGCTGATGTCCTCGGCCTGGCCATGGCGGCGTTCGTGGGCCCGTTGCTCCTGGCCCTGATCTCGACCAACCCGGAGAGCACCACCGGTGGCGGCTCCTCGGTCTTCGCCTTCAACCTGGCCGTCATCCCGGTGTTCACCGCCGTGTTCACCCTCTACGGGCTGTACCGCGGCGTCACCCGCCGGATCACCACGAGCGTCTTCGCCGATCTGCGCAACATCGTCCACGCCATCATGATCAGCGGCTTCCTCTACGCCATCATCGGCTACGTAGCCCGCCGCGACTTCGGGTTCGAGTCCCTGACCGTGGCGAAGATCGTGTCCATGTGCATGGTGGCCGTGGTCACGGTCCCGCTGGCCCGGGCGGTGGCCTCCGGGCTGCTCGGCCGCGCCGCAGTGGGCTCGGTCCCGGTCATCGTGGTCGGCACGGGCAAGCTGGCCCAGACCGTGGCCAGCCACCTGCGGGCCCACACCACAGTGAAGTTCGTCGGGTTCGTGGATGACAACCCCCTCGGGCGCGGCGATGTGATCGGCGAGCTGGAGGACCTCCCCGAACTCTGTCGGCGCCACGCCGTGGCCCGGGTGGTGGTGTGTTTCTCGCAGACCCATCCCGAGCGCACCACCGAGATGCTCAAGAGTCTGGCCGGCCAGGTCGGCGTCTCGATCGTGCCCCGGTACTACGAGTTGATCACGGCCCGCTCTCACGTGGAGGACCTCTCGGGCCTCCCCATGCTGGACATCGCCCCGGCATCGCTCAGCGCCGGCGCCCGGTTTCTCAAGCGAACCTTCGACATCGCGGTGTCCTCGGTCATCCTCCTCTTCGCCTTGCCCTTCTTCGCCGTCGTGGCGGCCATGATCAAGGCCACCAGTGCCGGTCCGGTCTTCTTCCGCCAGGTGCGGACCGGCCGGGACGAGGAGCCGTTCTCGATGATGAAGTTCCGGACCATGGTCGAGGATGCCGAAGACCGCCGCAGTGAGCTCGAGCACCTCAACGAGATGGACGGTCCGCTGTTCAAGGTGCGCGACGACCCGCGGGTGACCCGCATCGGCCGAGTGCTGCGCAAGACCAGTCTCGACGAGTTCCCCCAACTGATCAACGTGTGGAAGGGCGACATGTCCCTGGTCGGTCCCCGGCCCTTCGTGGTCGCCGAGGCCATGAAGATTGAGGGATGGGCCCGCAAGCGCTTCGAGGCCCGGCCGGGCATGACCGGGCTGTGGCAGGTGTCGGGCCGCAACGAGCTCTCCCATCTCGAGCTCTGCCGTCTGGACTACCTCTACGTGGCGTCGTGGTCGTTCTGGTGGGACATGCAGATTCTCTGGCAGACGCCGAGCACCATTTTCCGGGGCCGCGGCGCCTCGTGACGGCGCGGGCGGCGTTGGCTCAGAGCTGACCACGCTCCTCGTCCACCACGGCACGCATCGACTCGGTGAAGCGGGCGCTCGAGTACCGGCCGGCGTGGTCGACCAGGGTGGCTGCATCCCAGATCGTCCGCGTCAGCTCCCGGATCCCCTCGGCGATGGCGCCGGGGTCGGGCTCGTCGAAGAAGACTCCGGTCGAGCCCTCCACGATGGTGTCCAGGAAACCACCCCACCGGAGGGCGGCGGTGGGCTTGCCGAAGCTGGCCGCCTCCAGCGGTGTGAGCCCGAAGTCCTCGTAGGAGGCGGCTACCAGTCCCGCCGAGTTGGTGTATAGCCAGCGCAGCCCGGCATCGCCGATACGGCCCAGCACCGTGACGTTGGACCGGGCCGAGGAGGCGATCTGGTCGTGCAGTGGCCCGGTCCCCACCACCACCAGGCGGAGGTCCGGGAGCTGGGCGAAGGCCTCGGCCACCGCCTCGACGTTCTTGTACGACAGCAGCCTCGACACACAGAGGACGAAGCCCGGCTCCACCCCGTCGACGGCCTCGAGGGGCGCATTCGGGTCGACGTCGATGGCCGGGGGCACCACCTCGGCTTCGAGGCCGTAGAGCTCGGCCACCCGGGCCCGCACGGCGGTGGAGTTGACCACGTAGCGGTCGGCCGATGCCGCTGCTCTGCGGTCCCACCGCCGGAGAGGCGGGGTGAGCAAGCCCAGCCCTCTGGATGCCCACCGGGCCGATCCGGCCAAATAGCGGTCGGTCTGGTAGAGCCATCGTGCCGGGGTGTGGCAGTAGACCACCTTGCGGCCCGAGACCGTGGCGCCGTGGGCCCAACCGCTCGACGAGCACACCGCCACCTCGGCGTCGACCTCGAGTCGGGAGAAGGCCGGTGCGAGAAGAGGCAGGGCGAGCCGGTGATGGCGGCGCAGCAGGCCCACGCGGTTGAGTCCGGTGGTCCGCACATCCAGGGCGGCGAACTCGGCGAAGGTGGCGGCCGGGTCGTAGAGGGAGGTGTAGAGGGGTGACCCCGGAAAGGCCTCGGCCAGCGACAGCACCACTCGTTCGGCCCCGCCCCGTTGGGTGAGGTAGTCGTGGACCAGGGCGACCGGGTCGGCGGGCGCCCGTCGGGGGGTGGGTCGGGTGGTCTCGATGATGGCGAGCGTACGCGCTGCCGAGTCGGGCCCGGCCCGCCACCTCGGAGGGCCCGACCGGTCCACGGGGGTGGCCAGGTCCACGGTTACACTCCCCACGTTCACTTCCTCTTCGTCTGCACCGCCAATATCTGCCGGTCCCCGATGGCTGCGGCCCTCCTGGCCAGACAGACCCAGGGCCTCGCCGAACCGGTCGAGGTCTCATCGGCCGGCGTGCTCGACGGTGGCCGGCCCGTCCCGGCCGAGGTGCTCGAGGTGATGGCCCCCTTCGGCATCGACCTGTCCGCTCACCGCAGCCAGACGCTCACCGCCGACCTGCTCCAGGGGTGCGACCTGGTCATCGGCATGGGACGGCGCCACATCCAAGAGGCCATCTTGTTGGACCCTCCGTGTTGGCCGCAGGCCTTCACGCTCAAGGAACTGATCCGCCGCAGCGAGGCGATCGGGCCCCGACGATCCGACCAGGGCATCCGTTCGTGGATCGAGGCGGCCCAGGGTGACCGGACCCGGACCTCGCTGGCGCACCGTTCGGCCGCCGACGAGGTGGTCGACCCCTACGGGCGGTCGCTCGACCGCTATCGGGCCACCGCGGCGGAGCTGGACCAGCTCACCGCTCAGCTGGCACGGCTGCTGTGGCCGGGTGAGGTGCGACATTCGGCGTGACGATCGCCGTGGGCACGGGCCTGGCGCGGGCCGGTCCCGGCGTGCGGTGCCCACCGCCAGGCGCGATCATGGGGGCGTGGACGAGGGATTCTGGATCCGTGAGCTCCCCGACGGGGGGAGCGAGTTCGTCCTCGAGCAGCCCACGGTGTCCTATATCCGGGTGGACGACCAGTCCAAGCTGCAGTTCGGGGACACCGAATTGGTCATCGGGGCGCCCTTCAAATTGGAGATCGACGGGGTCGTGCACCATCTCGACCCGCGCCGGTGGAAGGCATTGGGACCGTTGCTCGGGATCTTCCCATCCGCCGTCCGATGGGTGTGGACGTCGGTAGGCGGCGACCTCACCGCGGTGTTCGACAGCGGTGCCGCCCTGACCGTGTCGCCGGACCCCGTGGTCCGGGCCTGGTCGCTCGGCAACGTCTACTGCCTCCCGGCCGGCCCGGCCTGAGCGGCACGGCGGTGTTGGCCCGGCCCCTTGACGGCCGGCGCCGCGGCAGGAGGGCTACGGGGCCAGCAACTCGGGGTGCCGGGCGGCCACCAGTCGTTGCATGCCGTCCTTCCAGCCCACCGTCGTCGTTCCGACCAGGTCGTGCATCCGGGTGAGGTTGATCTGGACGCTGTCGATGGTGTCGGTGGTGGGGGCGAAGCGGGCCTCCAGCCCGGTGAGCTCGGCGAAGTAGCCGCACCACTCCTCGATGCTGACGGGTTGGTCCCCGCCCCAGTTGACCGTGGTGGCCGGTGTGGCGGCCGCGCCGAGGAGGCCGGGAATCATGGCGATGATGTCGTCCTGGTGGAGCGGGTGGTAGACGCTCGGGGCGTCGATGTGAACCGGGATGTCGCTGCCGTTGATCATCATCTCGAGGTGGATGGCCGGCCACCCACCTCGGTCGCCGTAGGGGACCGACAGGCGGGCGATGGTGGTGGGGAGCTCGAATCGGTCTGCGGCCCAGCGGGCCGTAGCCTCTGCCGCGATCTTGCAGATGCTGTAGGTGCGGAGGAACGGCCAGACGCCGTGGTTGTCCCCGAGCTGGTCCTCCTCGGCGAACACGTGATGGCCGAGGGGCTTGTAGACGCCGGTCGTCGAACAGTGCAGGAAGGCGGAGGCGTTCTGATGGTGTTCCATCAGCCAGGCCAGGCCTCCGCTGTTGGCGCGCAGGTCTTGCTCCCAGTCGTTGGACTTGGCCACGGCGAAATTGAGCACGTAGTCGGCGTCGGCGGGCAGGGCCTGGACGTCACCGGCGAGCAGGTCGATGGTCACACATCGGATCCCCGCTTCCTCCAGTCGTTGCCGGGCCGCCTCGTCCTTGAATCGGGCCGCACCAACCACCTCGTTGTCACGGGCCAGGGCGACGGCCACCGGCTCGGCGACTTGGCCGGTCACGCCGGTGACGACGATTGACTTGCCCTGCAGGGTGGGTGGCGACATGTACGGCTCCTCGGTATCTGGCGGTGGTGGTCGGTCCGTCGGTCCGACGTGCTCCCGGTGCGGTCGCGGGGTGCCGGCTGATCCTAGACAGGGCCGGGACCAGCCCGGGTTGGCGCTAGGCTCGGCGGCGGTACCACCCTGCTGAACAGGCCCGATGCCCCCACCGGGGCCGTCCGGGCGGCCCTGGATCCTGTCCCAGGGGATGAGTCCGGCGCCGGCCGGGCCCAAGAACTGGCCCGGATTTGTGGACATCCCCTCCCCTCGTGGGCCATACTGGCTGTTCCGCCCTTTTTTGCCGGAAGGCCGCATTTCCCCAGGTCACCGGAGTCCGTTTCGGGCGGTCTGACCAGTAATCCCTACCGTAGCTAGGAAGTGACGTTCCCATGAGTGCCACCTGGCGCAAGCACGCAGCCTGCCGGGGCATCGACCCAGATGTGTTCTACCCGGTCTCCGATGAGGAGGCCGGTGAGGCCAAGACGATCTGCGACCAGTGCGCAGTCAGGGAGTCCTGCCTCGAGCATGCCCTGGCCCATCGGGAACGCGAAGGGATCTGGGGGGGCACCACCGAGCGTGAGCGTCGCCGAATCCACCGTCAGCGTCGCAAGTCCGCCTGAGCCGCCGACCGGCCCCCAGGCGGTGGGTCGCGGCCCTGGTGCCGTGTGAAGCCGACCGAGCGGCCGGCAGCCACCGCTGACCACCGTCACCAGGTGCCAGGGGACAGCGACGCCGGGGTCGACCGGTTGCGGTCCGCCGTGTCCCGGCATCCGGCAGCCGACCCACGCGAGGCGCGCGCCAAGGCGACCATCCTGGAGGACCTGGACCGTCTGGCGCGCCCCTTCGACCAGGAGGACGACCTCACCCACGTGACGGCCTCGGCCATCGTGGTGGGTCGGCGGGGGGTGATCCTCCATCGCCATCGAGTCCTGCACCGCTGGCTGCAACCGGGTGGCCACCTGGAGGCCGGTGAGGTACCCGAGGAGGCGGTGTTGCGGGAGTGTTTGGAGGAGACCGGCCTGGTCGTGTCGCACCCGGCGAGCGGTCCCGTATTGGTCCATGTCGATGTCCATGCCGCGGCACGGGACCACGTCCACCTCGACCTGCGGTATCTGGTGTGGGGTCCGGACGACGACCCCGCCCCGGGCCCCGAGGAGAGCCAGGAGGTGGCGTGGTTCGCTTGGGACACCGCCCAGGGCATGGCGGACGAGGCCCTGGCCGGTGCCCTGCGTACGGCCCGTAGTGTGATCGGGGCCCCGTCGGCGATGCCGGTGGCCGAGGATGAGAGCGAGACCCCGTGATGGCAGAGCCGTTCGACACGCTGCTGGCGGTGCAGCACCACGACACCACGCTGGATCAGCTGCGCCACCGCATGGAGGCGATGCCCGAACGCACCGAGCTCGCTGAGGTGCACCGCCGCCAAGCCGAGTTGGCCCAGACCATGGCCGGGGTGCAGGCCCAGGTGGACGACCTGGCTGCTCGCCAGCGCTCACTCGAGGAGCGGATCGCGTCCTCTGCGGCCCGGCGCCACGAGATCGAGCAGCGTATGCAGTCCGGCGATGTCTCGGCCTCGCGTGACCTCCAGGCCATGGACCACGAGGTGCACCAGCTCGAGGCTCGCCAGGCCCAGTTCGAGGAGGAAGAGCTGGTGTTGCTCGAGGAAGAAGAGCCCCTCGACGCCGTCCTCGCCGAGCAGCAACAAACCTCGATCGCACTGCTGGCCGACGTGGGCCGCCTGGAGCGGACCATCGTCGAGGTGGAGGCCGAGATCGAAGTGGCCATGGCGTCTGAGGTGGCGATGCGGGACGAACTCGCCACCACCCTCCCCGAGGAGCTGGCCCAGCGCTATGAGATGCTGCGTTCCCGCCTCGGGGGCGTAGGTGCGGCCAAGCTGGTGGGGGACCATTGCGACGGATGCCACCTGACCCTGTCGTCGGTCGAGCTCGAGCGGATCCGGCGTCTTCCGCCCGACCAGCTCACCAGCTGCCCCGAGTGCGACCGCATCCTGGTCCACTGATCCGGTGTCCTCCGCTACCTCTGCCTGGTCCGCCCCGTGCTGATCCTGGTCCGTCACGGTGAGTCCACAGGGAATGCTGCCGGGCAGCTGGTGGGCCGGCTGGACGTGCCCCTCACCGACAAGGGGATGGCCCAGGTCGGAAGCATCGGTCCCGTCCTCGGCAAGGTTTCGCGGGTCATTGCCAGTCCCTTGCAGCGGGCGCGGGATACCGCCGCGGCTCTGGGCACCGGGCTCTCGGTGGAGATCGACGAGCGGTGGGTGGAGGCCGACTACGGCGAGTACGACGGATGGTCACTCGGGAGCGTTCCGCCTGACCTCTGGGACCGGTGGCGGACCGACCCCAGCTTCCGGCCGGCCGGTGGAGAGTCGCTGGCCGAGGTGGGTGTGCGGGTGCGCGAGGCCTGCGAGGAGCTGTTCGCCGTCGACGGGGAGGGGGCACGCGGTCCCGGCTCGGTGGTGGTGGTGAGCCATGTCTCGCCGATCAAGGCCGCCACCTGCTGGTCCCTGGGGCTCCCCGATGAAGGGGCCTGGCGCCTCTATCTGGCCACAGCCTCGGTGACGAGGATTGCCTGGGGCCCGACCGGGCCCGTCCTTCGCCGCTTCAACGAGACGCCTTGGGAGACTCCGGCCTGACGCGGTCCCGGGCCGGCCGGCCCGAGGTGGCGCGGTGCTCAGTGGACCAGTACGGACGCGGTGTACACCATGACTTGTTCGGCCTGGTCGGCGGATCGCTGGTCGTCGAACCGCAGGGAGGTCCAGTTCCGCCACCCGGTGGCCAGGCCCAGCGATTCCAGGAGGAACGGCGCGGTCTTGCCTCGGGCCACGATCTCAGGCCGCAGTCCGACCAGGAGCTGGTGGCGGAGGTCCCCCCGAAGGCCGACCACTACATCCTGGTCCGCGGTGGTCCTGGCCTGGGCGGCACGGAGCACCGGGGCGATGGCCTCGAAGAGTTCGCGGCGCTGGTGGCAGATGGCTGCCACCCGGAAGTCGACGGGGCCTCGCGCCGGGATGATGCCGATGAGGGTCCGGCTCCGGTCCGCGTGGAGCTCGGCCGCCCTCTGGAAGATCGTGCCCACGTCGGCGAAGTGGTGGAACAGCACGCGTACCGAGACACCGGCATGATCGGCCACCTGGCGTGCCGTCGGGCGGCTGGTGCCGGTCTGGATCAGGTCGATGGTGGCCTCGAGGATCGACGTGCGGGTCCGCTCACCGCGGGCGACGCGACCGTCGTAGGCGCCTACGGCCACCGATCGTGTGCTCCAGCTGCCCGCGTCGGACCCCTGCGGCGGTCCTGTCATTGCTCGCCCCTTGCCCCGTTCGGATCCACACCCTAGGCCCGGGCCTCGGGTCGGTGATGGGCTCCAGAGGTTGAATTCGGGGGTGAATTCGGCCCTCAGGGGTGCACGACGACCTTGATGGCATCGGTGGCCCGATCGCCCGACACGCGGAAGGCCTCGGTGGCGTCGTCGAGGCCGAAGTGGTGGGTGACCACAGCGTCGGGCAGTTCGGGTACGGCGCTGAGCAACCGGACCGCTTCTTCGAACTCGGAGACGCCGTGATGATGGCCGTAGGTGAACGACGGGATCAACGTGGCCTCTTTCATCTGGAAGGCCAGTCCGATGGAGACGGGATCCCAGAAGTTCCCGAGGATGGCCACGGTGCCCCCCGGCCGGACCAGCTCGATGGCCCGGTCCATGGAGCTCTGGGTGCCGGCCGCCTCCAGCACGACGTCGTAGGCGTTGCCGACCGATGTGCTGGCCCCCAGCTGCTCGCCGGCTTCCAGGCGACGGGGCCGGTGGGCCAAGAGGTCGACGGACGCGCCCAGGCTCCGGGCGGCGGCGATGGTGCACAGGCCGATGGGCCCCGCCCCAATGACCAGCGCACGGGCCCCTGCTACGAGCCCGGAGCGGTTGACGCCATGGAGGGCCACGGCCATCGGTTCGGCCAGATTGGCATGCTCGAAGGCCAGGGGGTCCTCCACCACCTTGGCGCACCGGGGGTTGACCCAGACCTCGTCGGCCAGCCCACCATCCCGACTGATGCCGTACATGGTGCCGAGGGCTTCGGCGCACTGCTGGTCCTGGCCGGACCGGCATCGGTCACAGCTCCCGCATGACACGGCGGGTAGGACGGCCACCGGAGTGCCGTCGTCGAGCCGGCCGCAGAACTCGTGGCCGAGCGTGATGGCCGAAGGCCCGAACGAGGCCAGGTGGAGATCGGATCCGCAGATTCCCGAGCTGGTCACCGTGACCCGCACCCCGTGAGGATCGGGGTCGGTGGCCTGGACGACGCGGATTCCCGCATCAGTGCTCCGTACGGCGCGCATCGGACTAGTCGACCCCGGCGTCGGAGCAGATGAGCATGAGGTCGCCGGGGAGCAGCCACCCGGCGGAAGGTGGATGCTCAACCCGACGGATCCAGGATATCGGCCGGCCTTCGCCCCTCAACCGGCCGCCTGTCGCTTCCCTCGGGTCGGCCGCCGGGAGGCGGCCATGGCCCGGGCCTCCTTGGCGTACCGGGCGGCAAGCTGTCGTGAGAATCCCCAGGCCCGGCCGATCTCCCCGATGGTCATGCCCTCCTCGAGGGCAGCGGCCGTGATGGCCAGGCGGGTCCGGTGCCGGCTGTGCTCGAAGGCGTCCAACGTGTCGGTGAGCTGCTGGCGGGCCACGTTGGTGCCCAGATTGTCCATCGCCGTTCCGATCGGCGTCCCATTGGCCAGTTGGCGGGACATCCGCCGGTAGGCGACCTCTTTCTCCCGTAGGTCGGCGCGGAGCCGCTTCGCGGAATCGAGCAATTCTTCGATCTCCTGCAATGCGATCGCCCGGGGCTGGTCCACGGCCCGAGCCTACGCTCACCGCTTCGGCAACACGTGTTTCCCGACCGTCTCACGACGGCAATCCGTGTTGCGCAAGGAACGTTGCGCAACAGAGGTTGTCAAAAGTTCTCAAGGTGGCCCTGGACCGCGCCGAAGGTGAGGGGGTGCCAGTTTCTTCACCATCGTCCGACACCCGAAAGGGTGCCGCGTTCTGGTCGCTGTCCACGATCGGGCTGTTGGCCGCCACCGGTGTTTGCTGTGGTCTGGCGCTGGTCACCATCGCCCTCCATCTGGGATTCCGACCGGTGCTGACCGGGAGCATGCGCCCCACCTACGGACCGGGTGCCCTCCTCGTGACCAAGGAGGTCTCCGTCCATGCCGTGCATCCCGGGATGATCGTGGTGTTCACCCCGCCCGGCGAGCACGCCGAGTTCGCCCACCGGATCACCACGGTCGCCGGGCCGTCCGACCACCCGGTCATCACGACCAAGGGGGATGCCAATACCGGCCCCGACCCGTGGCACGCCAAGTTGACGTCGTCCTCCGTGCCTGAAGTCGTGCTGGCCATCCCGTGGGCCGGGCGGCTCCTCGTTGGCATGCAGGGTCCGGTGCAGTTGGGCCTGATCCTCTTTGGGGGCCTGCTGGCGGCGGTGGCCGGCACCCGGTGGATCCTGCGCCCGGGCCGACAGGTCCCAGGCGCGCGCGTCGCAACACCAGTACCGCAGTAACGCAACACGTCAGCATCACCCATCACCATCCATATCCATTGCAAGGAGCAGTCATGAGCAAGCACAGCCACACCCAACCCAAGCAGAGACGACACGGACGTGCCCTCGTGGCCGGCCTGTTCGCTGCCTCCATCGGCCTCCTGACCACAGCCGGCGTCTACGCCGGACTGTCTGGGGTGGCCACCGGTTCCGAAGCGGTTACCTCTGGGACCCTGAACCTGACCCTCAGCGCCGACTCCGGCGGCGCCGGCTTCAGCAACTTCACCGGCAAGATGGCCCCGGGGGACACCGACAACGTCTACGTCAACCTGAACAACACCGGCACGCTGGCCTCAGCGGCCGGTATGACCCTGTGGGTGGCCGGCACCCCGGCCAACGCCCTGACCAACGGCACTGCCGCGGGTGAGGGACTCACGGTCACCGCCACCCAGTGCTCGGTGGCCTGGACCCTGGCCACCGGCGTGTGCTCGGGCACGACCACCCCAATCCTGGCCTCCACTCAGATCAGCACTATGAACACGGCCGGCACCGCCGTGGCCCTGTCCAATGTGCCGGCGCTGGCCGCCGCCACCGGACAGGTCGCCCACATCCAGGTCAGCCTGGGCCTGGTGGGCACCGAGGTGTCGACCAACGGTGTGGCACCGAGCCCGACGATCCAGAACCTGTCGACCACGCTCGCCTACACCTTCACCGAGCAGCAGCGAGTTGGAGCGGCCACCAACCAGTAGTCGATCGGAGGGGCAGGCCATCGAGCGGGCAGGACGGCTGGAGTGGGTACTCCGGTCGTCCTGCTGGCCGTGGCACGCCACACCAGTCGACCCCACCCGGGCCCCGCACGGCGGGGACCCTGACCCCCGACCTCCCGGCCGGGACCCTGCCCTCGGATCGCATCGATCCGGTCACGACCCGCTTTTGGAGCATGAACGTTGAGCAAGCACGCCCACTCCCGCACGAAGCACCGACGACACGGACGCGCCGTTCTGGCCGGCCTGTTCGCCGCCTCCATCGGCCTCCTGACCACAGCCGGCGTCTACGCCGGACTGTCCGGGGTGGCCACCGGCTCGGAGTCCGTCTCCTCGGGGACCCTCAATCTGACCCTGACGGCCGACTCCGGCGGTGCCGGGTTCAGCAACTTCGCATCCAAGATGGCTCCCGGCGACACGGACAACGTCTACGTCAACCTGAACAACACCGGCACGCTGGCCTCGGCGGCCGGTATGACCCTGTGGGTGGCGGGCACTCCGGCTAACGCCCTGACCAACGGCACCGCCGCGGGTGAGGGCCTGACCGTCACCGCCACCCAGTGCTCGGTCGCCTGGACCCTGGCCACCGGCGTGTGCTCGGGGACGAGCACCCCGATCCTGGCCACCCGGCAGATCAACACCATGAACACGGCCGGCACCGCCGTGGCCCTGTCCAACGTCCCGGCGCTGGCCGCCGCCACCGGACAGGCGGCCCACATCCAGGTCAGCCTGGGCCTAGTGGGCAACGAGGTGTCCACCAACGGAGTCCTCCCGAGCCCGACCATCCAGGGACTGTCGACCACCTTGACCTACACCTTCACCGAGCAGCAGCGACTCGGAGCAGCGACCAACCAGTAGCGGGAGAGTGCGTGAGACAGGGGCAGCGGCAACTCGTCGTGCGAAGGACTGCCGTCATGGCGGCAGTCCTGCTGCTCGGCGCGTCCGGGCTCCCCTCCGGTGCCGCCGCCGCCGGGGTGGCCAAAGCCTCGGTCGCCGGGTCCGAGTCGGTCACCAGCGGGAAGTGGACGGCCACGGCCAGCACCACCTCGATGACGTTCACCACCACGACGAACCAGACCTCGACGGTCACCAACACCGGGACGATCGCCTTGTCGGCCATCAGCTACAAGGTGACCGTGTCCACACCGGCATCCGGCTCACCGACCTTCACCCTGTTCACCTGCGCGGTGGCGTGGGTGTCCAACAAGTGCAGTGGAGCGGCAGGCACCCAGGTCGGCGGGACGTTCGCCAAGACGTCGACGACAACGGTGACCTCGACCACCGTGCCCCCACTCAGCGGGTCGGTCTACCTCCAGGTCGAGCCGGCCGCGGTGACGTCGTCGGTGACGGTGACACTGGGCACGTCGATCAGCTCGCCGAGCCAGTTGCGGGCCGCGGTCAAGACCAACCAATGACCCGTGCGGGAAGAATCGGGGCCGGACGCTGGTTGCACCTGGTGAGTCCGGGAGCGTTTGGGCCCGAGGAATGGAGACGACCATGGTGACCGCACTGATCAAGCCCCTGTACACCGCCGAGGCCACCGCCATCGGTGGGCGCGAAGGCCACGTGCGCAGCGCGGATGGCCTGCTCGACGTGGACCTCCGACCGCCGGTGTCGATGGGTGGCCCGGGTGGGGCAACCAACCCCGAGGAGCTGTTCGCCGCGGGGTACGCGGCCTGCTTCCAGAGTGCCCTCCAGGTCGTGGCCCGACGGAACAAGGTGAGCGTCGACGGCTCCACGGTCACGGCCAAGGTTGCCATCGGGACCATCGAGGGCGGTGCGTTCGGCTTGGCGGTGGCGCTGGACGTCCATATCCCCGAGGTAGACGCAGCCACCACTGAGACGCTGATCAAGGGAGCGCACGAGGTGTGTCCCTACAGCAACGCCACCCGCGGCAACATCGAGGTCGTGCTCAGCGCCATCTAGTGTTCCGCGGCCGCCCATGGCCGCCCATGGCCGCCCATGGCCGCCCGTGGTGCGGCCGGTGGGGAATGCTGGTCCCCATGGAGGGCCCACCCACACAGGACGGACGGTCCGAGCGAGACCGGATGCTGTCGGGCGAGTTCTACCGTGCCGACGACCCCGAACTGGTGGCCGACCATCTGCGGGCCCGCTCCCTGATGGACCAATTGGCGCAGGTCCCGGCCGACCAGCCCGACCTGGTGCGCCGCATCCTGATCGACCTGCTCGGCTCCCTCGGTGACGGGACGGAGATCCGACCACCCCTCTACTGCGACTACGGCTCGAATCTCTCGGTGGGCGCGCGGACCTTCATCAACTTCGGACTCACCGCGCTCGACGCGGCTGTCATCGTCATCGGTGACGATGTGCAGATCGGGCCTCAGGTCCAGCTCCTGACCCCTACCCACCCGATCGACGCCGGGCTCCGCCGGGCCAAGTGGGAGGCGGCCGAGCCGATCCACGTCGAGGACAACGTCTGGCTAGGTGGCGGGTGCATCGTTCTGCCCGGGGTGACCATCGGGCGAGACACGGTGGTCGGAGCAGGTGCGGTCGTCACCACGGACCTACCCCCCGGCGTGGTGGCGGTGGGCAATCCGGCCCGGATGATCCGCGCCGCGACGTGAGACCGGCCGGCAGGGACGATGGCTCGCCGCTCAGGTGCTGGATGGGGCGCGACCGACCTCTTGGACCAACCAGCCGTTCCCGTCGGGATCCTCGAAACTGAGGAACGTGCCATAGTCTGCCCGTTCGGGGTCCGGGCCCTCCTCCTGGCCTCCTGGCCCGAAGTGGAAGAGGTCGCTCGGGTCGGCCCCGTGGTCCACGAGGCTCTGGCGAGCCGCATCGATGTCGTCCACCACCAGGTGCAGGCCCTGGACGGTGCCCGCCGCCTCGGGGTTCTTCATCAGGGCGATGGCGCACGGCGAGCCGTGCGGGGCCAGCTGCACCACCCGGAAGTCCTCGCCAGCCCGATGGTCGATGATCAGGTCGAAGGTGGCCTGCTCGAGGTAGAAGGCCTTGGCCCGGTCGACGTCGGACACCGGGACCACCACGAGCTCGAGCTTCCAGTCCACGACGCCTCCTCATTCCGGCCCACCCGTTCGCAACTGGCCAGCAGCAGCGACCGACCGTCGTAGCCGGCGTCGGCGAGCCTAACGGGGATCGACCGACGCAGCCCTCAGGCTTGGTGGAAGGATGGGGGGATGACCAGTGAACGGTTCGATGTGCAGCGCTTCATCACGGCCACGCCGGAGGCCATCTTCCGGGTGGTGAGCGACCCACGGGGGCAGGTGGCCATCGACAGCTCGGGCATGCTGATGGATGCGACAGGGGCACCGGTCACCGCGGTCGATGACACGTTCGTCGTGCACATGGACCGGGAGGCGCTCAACGACTACCCGATGGGCAAGTACGACGTGACCGTGGTCATCACCACCTTCGTACGGGACCGGGAGATCGCCTGGACCATCATCGGCGCCATCGAGCCCCCCCTCCGCCACGTCTACGGCTACCTCCTGGAACCCACCGAGGGGGGCACCCTGGTCACCTCCTACTACGACTGGTCGGGTATCGATCCGGTGTGGCGGGAGGCATCCATCTTCCCGGTCATCCCCGAGGCCGCACTTCGGGCCACGCTCGGCATCCTGGCCCGCACGGTGGCCAACGGCTGGCCGACGGCCTGACCGGCCTCGCAGGGTAGGGCGACCTACCGCCGGCGACGTCCTATGACACGCTGGGTATATCGCCGAAGGTGTGGCATCGGCCACGAGCGGATACGAGGGCAAGCATGCAGTGGGGCAGGCACCAAGCAGGGCAGGGAATGAGGCCAACGATTCGATGACCGCGGAACAAGACGACCGGCTCATGCTCACCGTCACCGAGGCCGCCCAGGCGGCCGGGGTGGACCGGCGCACCATCCGGCGGCGGCTAGACAGCGGTGACTTCCCCCACGCGCGCCGGGAACCCGGACGGGAAGGCCCGGGGACTGGTCCGTGGCTGATCCCGGTCGACGATCTGCTGGGTGCTGGCCTGGTCCTGGGCAAGCTGGGGTCGGGCGAGGTGGTCGACGAGGGCAACGAGCGGTCGGCCGCCGAGGACGTTCTGCGCCGCGCACTGGCCGACGCCCTCCGGCGAGCCGAGGTGGCCGAGGCCCGGGCTGCCGAGCGGGAGCGTGTCATCGAGGCCCAGGAACTGGCCCTGCGGACCCTGATGGCCGGTGCCACGATCGACGAGGGCGGCGGTACCGACCCGGAGCGGGGCGAACGTGATGTCCGGCCAACCTCTGGAGCATCGGTCGCACCGGCACGTCCGGATCAACCCGCCACCACGGGCGCCGGCTCCAAGGGCTCGGCAACCGACACCGGAGGTGCGGATCCCTCCAGCCTCCAGCGCGAGCGCGCCAAAGACCCTGTGCCGCCCGTGGCACAGCCCTATCCCGAACCCGCCCCACGGTCGGCCCCCAAGATCTCCCCGGGCGCCCCCCGGAAGCCGACCCCGCCCTGGGTGCCCATCGAGAACCCCCCGGCCAGACGCCGGTGGTGGCAGCCCAAGCACTGAGTGCTCAGCGGACGAGCCCCTTGCGGGTCTGCTCCTTGTCCTTTTTGGCCAGGCGCTTTTCCTTCAGCGTCTTGCCCGACTTCTTGGAGGCGGACTTGCGGGGAGACTTGTCGGTCATAGGACCCTCTTTCGCTGATTCGACCTTACTCCCGCAGCGATGGGGTCCCACCGATAACGACCACCCGGCGATGGGAGAGCGCCGACCGGTCGACTCTCCCCGGTGAGTGGTGAGGGTCCCACTCGACGGTGACCGGGTCTCGGCACCGGGCCGGACCCGACCCGGGAATGCCGCGCGGTGCTGTCGTCATTCGTGTGTACTGGTCACCCAGTGGAACCCGATGAGCTCCACGCCCTCGGCGTGTACGACCCCAAGCAACCTGATGCTCCCCTGCGTCTGGAACTGCTGCAGTACCTGGTCGAGCTGGGCGCCACCGGGGAGGAGTTGGTCACGTACCAGGACACGCTGCCGGCCCTGGCAGGGGTGCTGGCCATCCGGGGGGGACCCGCCCTCACCCTGGAAGAGGTGGCCGAGCGATCCGGGATGACCACCGACGAAGTACGAGATCTCGCCCTGGCGGCGGGCATGGTCGACCCGGAGCCCGAGGTGCCGGTGTTCACCGAGGGCTTCGCCACCCTTGCCTCCGGACTGGGCAGTGTGGCCTCGGTGTTCGGAGAGGACGCCACCGTCCAGTTGATCCGGGTGCTGGCATCCGCGATGTCCCGGGTGGCCGATGCCATGGTGTCGTCGTTCCTGGTCAACGTGGCCTCTCCGGCCCAGCGGATGGACCCGGTTGGCCTGGGCGTCGCCCGGGCCAATGTCGAGGTGGCCTCACTACTGCCGTTCGTGGCCCCGGCTCTGGACGCCCTACTCCGCCAGCAGCTGCTGATCGCTCAGCGGCTGGCGACCACTGACTCGGACCTCGCCGGATTCGAGTCCCGGGTTCTGGTGGTGGGCTTTGTCGACCTCGTGGGGTCGACCGAGCTGGGGGAGACGCTGAACCTCGGCGATCTGGGTGCGGCCCTCGGGGAGTTCGAGCGGGTCTCTTCGGAGACCATCACCGAAGGAGGTGGGCGGGTGGTGAAGCTGATCGGGGACGAGATCCTGTTCACGGCACCCGACGACCTGACGGCGTCGTCGATCGCCCTCGATCTGGCCGACGCCTTTCAGGGCCATCCGAGCATCCCCCAGGTTCGGGTGGGCCTGGCCAGCGGCGAGGTGATGCTGCGGGACGGTGACGTGTTCGGCCCGGTCGTGAACCTGGCCAGCAGGATCGTCAGTGTGGCCCAGGCCGGCGAGGTGGTGACCACGCCCGAAGTGGCATCGAGCACCGGGCTCCCTAGCGTCCCACTCGGCGTGCACGAACTGAGTGGCATCCCCTCGAGCGTCGAGCTGCACCGGCTGAGCCGCTTCTGAGCACCGGCGTCGACGGCACTGCATGACAGGACTCTGCGATTCGAGTCGGTCCGACGCTCAGGCCTTGCTGCGGCCCTTCAGGACGGGCGACGCATGGGGCACCACGGCGACGATGGCCGCCGCCAGCCCGATGAATGCGCCAATTCCCCAGCCGATCCCGTGCAGCTCGATGCCGCCCGGCTTGAGCAGGAAGGCGATGAGGGTCAGGACCGCATTGACGCCGGTAGCGATCAGCAGGAGCTGTTGGGGCGTCATCGGCAGATTGAATGGCAACTCGTCGTACCCGGCGGTGAGCACGAAGTAGGCCAGGAGGGCCAGGCTGATGATCGCCACCAGGTACATCCACCCGTGCCAGTAGCCGTTCACCGACAGTGACCCGAAGCCGTAGTTGTAGGTGAACCACGGCAGGAACAGTGAGATGAACAGCACCAGTGTGGCGATGACGGTGATGCGGTCGGTCTGGGACCACCGCTTGACGTCGAAGGCGAAGGCCGGCCGGCCGGTGGCCTGTGGGGGGACCGCACCGGCCGCCCAGGGCTGGGGTCCTGGCCCTGGGGGCGGCTGGGCTGCGGCTGGGGCGGGAGGGGGAGGTTGGGGCTGGTAGTTGGGATGGGACTCCGGCGGGTACCACTTGCCGTCTGACGCCTGCCACCAACCGGCGCCCCGTGAGACGTCGCTCATCGCTTCCTCCTGGTCGCCCTCCGTCGAGACCACCTCGCCGTGGTGCCATGATTCTGGCATGAACACGTCGGCCGCCGCCCGGTCCCGGCGCGGGCGCCACGCCGTGTTCGATCCGCGTCGGGTGGCCGAGGTCGGACCGACGATCCCGGAGCGAATTCCCAGTGCTGTCGGGTGGCCAGGAGGCCGCTCCGCGGGTCCGAGCGGAATGGGTGGGCCCCAGCCGAGGTATGTGGGACGGGGCCATGACTGAACCGAGACTCCTGATCCTGGCCGGGCCGCCGGGGGCCGGGAAGACGACCATTGCCCGCCTGGTGGCGGCGTCACAGGATCGGTCGATCCACCTCGAGTCCGACTGGTTCTGGACGACGATCGTCGCCGGGCACATCCCGCCCTGGGAGAGCTCGGCGGACGGGCAGAACCGCACCATCATCGGGGCCGCGATGGCGGCCGCGGCGCGCATGGTCGACGGTGGCTACTTGACGGTGGTGGACGGAATCATCGCACCGTGGCACCTCGACCTCGTACAGCGCGAGTTGGCTGAGTCCAGGGCCGAGGCGACCTACGTGGTGCTGCGCCCGACCGTTGAGTCCTGTCTCTCCCGAGCGGCCGGGCGCGCCGGAGACGAGCGGGTAGTGGGACATCCCGCACTCACTGACGAGCGCGCCATTCGGCACATGTGGGAGGAATTCCAGGACCTCGGACCCTACGAGTCCCACGTCCTCGACAACACCCAACGGGCACCGGGGGAGTGCGCCCGACTCATCCAACGGTGGCTGTCCCGTGGCGATCAGGTCCTCGGTGGTGCCGCCTGATCGACTGGGAACGCCAAGCCTCCGCGTGGATCCGACGGGCGAGGACTACTGACCACGACGGCTTCTGGTAAGGAACATGACCAGGGTCGGAGGCACTCCCGTCACCGCCCGGAGGACTGGTTCTCGAGCTTGGCTGTGGTTGCGGGCGAGTCGGCGGAACGCTCCCCGGCCTCGGCCACTCCGTCATCGGGGTCGATCGCTCGGTGACCCTGGTGAGGTCGGTGCATTCCACCGATCCACCGCTCGTCAGTGGTGGCGGCCGTGTCCGCCGGCATGACCGTCTTCGGGTTCGGCGGAGGGGCCACCGTGCCGATTGGCTGGCGGAGCATGGAGCCATCGTGGTTGATTCGATGGGAGTATGGGCCGAGTGGCTGGGTGGGGCGCCGGAATCCTGACGGGCTGGTCTGCGAGCGGGTTCCAGAGGGGATCCAGTCGGCTCGTCGCCCACCGCATCAACAGGAGGACCCATGGAGTACTCCACATCGACCTTCCTCTACCACGTGGGGGACAGAAAGCCGCTCGAGAAGCTGGAGCGCCATCTGAACGAGTGGAGCGATGCGGGATGGCGGCTCGCCTCAAACAGCGTGGTGGTCACCGGACCCGACGAGGGCGGTCGGGAGCACCATCTGATTTGGGAGCGGGGGTGACCGAGCGCAGTGCCTACCGGATAGCGGGCCTCCCCGGGTGGCACGGGACCCGGCCGGAGATCTCCTCTTTACCCTAGGCTTGCCGCCGATGATGGACGAGGGGCGATCCACTGAGTGGCAGATCGACGAGCTGGCCCGTCGGGCGGGCCTTCCGGTTGGGACGGTTCGGCTGTATCAGCGGGAGGGCCTCCTGCCTTCGGGACGCCGCGTCGGGAGGTCGATGACCTACGGCTACTCCCATCTCGACCGTCTCGTCCGGATTCGGCAGCTAAAGGCCGCCAACTTCACTCTGACGGCTATCAAGCGAATGCTCGACGAGGGTCAGTTCGAGCTGCTCGACCGGGTCCTAGGAACCGATCGTCGACCTCGCAACCGCCGACAACTGGTCGAAGAGACCGGCGTCGACCCGGCGCTGGTCGACGAGCTCGGTTCGCTGGGCTTCCTTGCCGCTCCCGCCGATCGGGGTGCCGCCGAGTACGACGGTGGCGATGCGACGGTGCTCCGGGCGGTGGGCCAGCTCATCGACATGGGGACGCCACCGACCCTGTTGTCGGTCGTCCTCCCGCTGTACCTCAAGCACGTCAGGGCGCTGGAGCGGGACCTGATCGCGACGTTGTCGGGCCGGGCCGACCTCGGGCCGGACCTGCCACCCGAGGTCGTGGCCTCCTACGCCCAGCAGTCCGCCAAGCACACGGAATCGTTCCTCTACCGGTGGGACGTCATCGTCGACTATCTCCACCACCGCATGATCCAGCGACTGGTGCACCGGGCCCGCTCGCTGTCGACTGGAGACGACGGCAATGGCGCCGACGCCGATCGACGTGAGGACGACGGTGACGCCATCACCACCCGCTCCGTGGCCGAAGCAACCGGGGCGGTACGCGGCGGCTGACGCCCCCGCCCTGGCCTGTGCGACCCCTGGAGGGTGTCGGGAGACTAGGGCATCAAATGGTCGTGGAAGGGACTGGCAAACACTCGGTTGGGATCGTAGCTGTCGAGGGTGGCGAGTGCCGCGGACCACCCGTCGCCCGAGGCCTGGCCCGTCGTATACATGGCCGGGATGGTCGTCTGCAACGCCGCCGTGTTGGACCAGCCGCCGTTGGTCGAATAGGCCCAGCCCTTGGACCACTCGAAGCGGACCGCACCGTAGGACCCGGTGTAGTGCGAGAGCATCCACGCCTCGAGCTGTGTGTAGAACTCGTCGGCATACGGCGTACCGGGAATGGTCAGAGCGTCGATCCACACCGCGCAGTTCCACCCCGGTTGGTCGGGACGGGGGCGCAGGGCACTGAGCTGGGGTTGCTGGGCGCCGGACAGCACAACATCGCTGGTGGTGTCGAGCCCGGTGACGCGAAACTCGATCGGTCCGTTCATCGGGTACTGACCGTTCGACCGGTACTGGTTCACCAGGTTGGTGTAGTAGCTGTAGAAGTCGTAGACCACCTGTTGAATGCTGCTCGTGCTGGTCAAGATGGCGTAGCCGTTGGCGGTGACCTGCAGCGTGGTGGGCTTCACGTACAGCGTGGAGTACCGGGACGGCCCCCAGATGTTCCCGGTGTTCTCAAAAATCAGTCCGGTCCCCACCGCTGCCATCTCCGCATTCTCGAACGCCGGGGTGCCCGAGGTGACACCCTTCAAGAGGCTGGCGATGAAGGAGGATTCGGTGCTCGAGACGGTGTTGGCGAATGCGTAGTTGTACGGGCCCGAGACGGCGTTGGAGAAGAACGGCTGGCTGTTCTTGATGCTCCACACCTTGAGCCACGGGAGCGTGGTGAACGGGAACGAGATGACCTCGACACGGCCCGACGACAGCACCAGATTCTGGAACGACTGGGACCCGGCTGAGGCCGGAGCCGCGAACAGGGTGCTCTGGGGAACGGTCCAGTAGCTGACGCACTGGAGGTGAACGTCGGCCCCCACCTGGAGGGTGACGTCGGTGATGAACGCCCGGCCCACGTGCACCAAGAGGGGTTTGATCGCCGGGTCGCTCCGGCTGAAGGTACGCAGGGCATAGCTCCCTGTCGCCGCGTTCCACACCACGGCGGTGAGGGAGAGAATGAGGTTGCTGACCGAGCCATAGGTCTTGCCGGAGATAGCTGTCTCACCGCTTCCCTTGACAGCGGTGCCATGACCCCCGATGGCCAGCACGCCACCGAGCGTCAGATCGCCGGGAGCAGGATTGGCGGTAAGGCCGAGTCCGACCGCGCCGAGATCGGCGAGCAGGGTGTCCATCGTGACCCCGGTCTGGGCGGTCACGGTGGCCGGCGTGCCGGACGTGTTGACCGAGACCCTGGTGAGATGCTGGGTGGTGTCGACCAGCAGGTAGTCCGAACTTGTCGAACCCTCCGGCAAGATCAGGGGCGACCATCCGTGACCCTTTCCCTTGGGCCGGACCCTCCAGCCGTTGGCGTGCGCCCAGTTGGCGATGGTGACGACATCGGCCGACGTGGCCGGGGCGGCGGTCCACACGCTGTCGACCACGATCTCGCCGGACCAGTTCTGGTACGCCTGCTGGTAAAGACTGATGGACGAGGGGAATCCCGGCGGGCTCGGAATGGTCGCGGCACCGGCGACGGGAATCCGGAACGCAGGCGTCCAACCCATCGCACCTGTGGCGCCGACGAGCGCGGTACCGGCCGCGGCTTGGAGAAACGATCTCCTTGTCAGCCCCGTGCCCGATGCATTCTGCTCTGTTCCCACCCGCGCTCCTCCCCAATGGATGACGTCATCGCCCCGTGGGGCGCTCCTGAGCTACACCGTGAAGGGTGGTCGACCGATCGTCAATTCATTTCCAATTGACCACGCGGTAACTCGTTCGGCATCGGATCCCGGGCAGACCGTTCCTACTCGGTCCGGAGCGCATCCGACGTCGGCGCTGGAGGGTGGCTTAGCCACACACGGCTCGCTAGTTGGCCATGTGGAGCGACCGTCGGTGCGTAGCCTGGGTCGATGACCACTCAGCAACGCATCGATCGACTGGAAGACGCCCTGGCCAACCTCGGAACGATCATCGAGGCGGACGGACGTTGGGAATCCAGCGACAGCGCCACGGTCAGAGCGTTCGGTGCCAGGTTCAACGAATTCGTCCTTGCCGTCGCCCGGGAGCGGGCGGCCAAGTCTTGAGGCACTCGCCACGCGGGCGGCGGCGGTCGCCCGGCTACCTCGGCGCAGTGGACGCTCTGGCCTGCCACAATACGGTTACCGCACCTCGGTCGGAGAGCCGGAGGATCGCGGCGGGTCCGATCCCTGAGACCCCGTCCTGGGTGAGATAGAGCCCGCCGGCGTCTGACGCGATGCCCTGGGGCCAGAACGGGCGGCCGCCGGGCAGCCGGTAGGTGAGAAAGTCGACGTTGATGGGCGGCCCGGCCGATCCGTAGGCGACGATGGCGGCCCCGACGACAGCGAGTACGCCACCACCGTGCGACGGGACGGTCAACGCGGCCCAGGCGTCGTGTGGCCGATTCTGCCCGATGAAGTGCAGGGTGCCGTCCGGCGTTCGCTCGAGCAAGACCCACGGGCTCGAGCATCCGATATACAGGTTCCCGGCGCGATCGAAGGTCAGTGACGCCGGGCTGCACTGCTCGTGGAGCATCACCGACGGGTCAGCTGCATCGAGCTCGGTTCCGTTGCCGATCACGGTGAGCGCTCCGTCCAGGTCGACTCGCAAAATGCCCGCCGAGTAGGAGGCGATGTAGACCATCCCATCGGGTCCGATGGTCACGGCCGTCGGCTCACCCACCGGGGCGGAGATGGCCGGCACTCCGTTTGGTGCTGGACCATCCTGGCCGTTCCCGGCGATCGTGGTGATGATGCCGGCACTCGACACGGCCCGGATCCGGTTGTTGGCGAAGTCGGCGACGTAGATCGTGCCGTTCCTGTCGACGGCCAGGCCCTGTGGGTCGCCGAGCGAGGCGTCGACGGCTGGCCCTCCGTCTCCTGAGAACCCCTTCGTGCCATTGCCGGCAACCACACGGAAACGGCCGTCCGGTTGTCGGGCCAGAATGCGGTTCTGGGCGTCATCGTCCACATAGAGGGTTCCGTCCGGTGCCACCGTCACGGGCCCCGGCTCCGTTGGTTCGATGGCCCCCAAGGGGTCGGCGGGCAGCCCGTCCTTCCCGTGGGGCCGGTGGGCGATCGGGCGCGGTGGTTGGCCGGGATGGGACACGGCGACCAGACCCGCTGCCACCAGGGCCACGACGGGGATCGTGACGAGGCCGGCCACCAGCCAGCGACGGCGGCGTTGACGTCGTCGCGCCTCGCGAATGACTGCCTCGGGTGGTCCCGGTCGGATGGCGCGGTCTTCGGTGAGCGTCGATCCGTCGATCATGATGGTGCTACTCTGCATGTCACTATGAGGGATGTCAAGGTCAGCCGGGATCTAGGCCCGTTGCACGATCGGGTTGCCGCCGAGATCCGGCGCGACATTGCCGCCGGGGACGTGGGTCCTGGTCAGCGCCTGCCGCCGGCCAAGGACATGGCCGCGGTACTCGGCGTCCATCCGAACACCGTTCTGCGAGCCCTGCGCATCTTGCGAGACGAGGGGCTCCTGGAGTTCCGGCGAGGACGAGGCATTACCGTGGTCGGACAACCCCAGCGGGGAGTTGTGGTGGCTCAGGCCAAGGCATTGCTCCTGCTCGCTCGCAACTACGGTCTCGGCCGCGATGAACTGGTGGCCATGCTGCGAGAGCTCCCCTAGGACTTCGCGTGTGCGGCCGAGGTCGACTGCCAGAGCGACCGTCACCGTGGCCAACGGATGGTTCAGGCAGTGGCGCCATGGGACTCCCAGAACTCGCTCAGTCGACCCTGGCATTTGATGACCCAGACGATCCAGCCGATGAACGGCAGCACTACCCAGAAACCGGTGAGGGCGGTCACCGGTTCCGCTTGGCCGTCATTGGCATAGAGCCGACCGATTTCGTGTGGCAGCAGGAACACATTGACGATGCCCAACAAGAAGGCGAACAGGAGACCGAGGCCCCCGCCGATGCCCTCTCCGGCGTAGGACTTCAGCTCCTTGAACGTCGAATACTGCCAGTACAGGCTGTAGATGCCCAGGGTGATGACCGACAGGAGGATGACCGCCACCGGGTTCCTCGCCGTTCCCACCTGTCTGATGTCCATGTCCGCACCTCACCCTGGAATGTTCGCCGAGTTGACCAGTAGATCACAGCCACTCGCTGCGGGCTCCGGTCCGATCTGTCGATGGCTTGGACCACTGCAGCACGTAGCGGTAGTAGAGCCCACGGCGGATCGTCGCACCCGGGATCACCGCATCGGCAGTCGATCGGATCTCGGAGAGGTGCTCGGTGGGATCGATGATGACCACACCCGGATTCCCCCCATGACGGCGGACCAGGTCGATCGACCGGATCACCGGAAGCAGGCTGGCCGAAATGAACCAGTCCCTTGCCGTTCTGTTCACCGACAGACCGACCACGATCAGTGCACCGCCCGGCCGAAGGAGGTCTCGGGCCTGCGTCAGCGCCGCGGCCGTCTCCAATTGGTGGAGGGTGGCGACGAAGGTGATCAGGTCGAAGTCCTTCTCGGCGTGATCCATCGACAGGAAGTCGATGGCCCTGAGGGACACGTTGGGCCTCCCGGCCGTTCGCACGCGGGCCAGCGTGAGTGCCCTCTCGTCTGGATCGATGCCGGTCACGGAGTGGCACACCGGCGCCAGCCGCTGGACCAGCAGACCCTCACCGCATCCGACGTCGAGTGCCGAGCCTCCTCGTCGACGGGCCACATCGACGATCCGAGGGTGATACGCGGCGTTGTGGTTCCAGTACTCGTCCACTTGCTCATCGTTGCAGCTGGGCCCGGCGATCAACGGATCGACTCGTTCAGTGGGTCGCCACCGAGACTAGGCAATAGTGTGGGACGTGCGGAAGCAGTACCACTTCTGGCCTGGCGCCGTCGGATACGACGCCTGGGATGTCGACCGCCTGATCGAGCTCTCCTCAGGTCTGCCGGTCATCGAGGTGTCGCTGGACTCCATCGCGGAAGTGGACACCGATCACTGGTTCAAGCTCGGACCACCGCCCACCGTGCGCCGCATCATCGAACATCTCCAGTTGATCGACGAGGCCGATCCGTCCTATCCGATCATCCTCGGATCCAACGGTCAGTTGATGGACGGGATGCACCGAGTCGCCCGTGCGCTGCGTGCCGGCCGCACCACGATCGCGGCGGTGCGGTTCGAGGTTCATCCCGAACCCGACTACCGGAATTGCACACCGGACGAGCTTCCCTACGACCGTTGACGTCGACCGAACCGACAGCGGCGGACCCCTGACATGATGTCGTCATGACGTTTGTTCTGGTCCACGGCGGTGGCTTTGCCGGCTCCTGTTGGGATCCGCTCGTACCGCTGCTCGACGGACCGGTCTACGCCGTGGATCTCCCGGGGCGTGGTGACTCCCCTGGGGATCTGTCGCGGATCACCGTGAAGGACTTCGTGACGACCGTGGCGACGACCATCGTCGACCATGATCTTCGCGACGTGATCCTGGTGGGTCACTCGATGGCCGGCCTCACGCTTCCCGGCGTCGCAGAGCGCGTGCCCCATCGCTTGAGCCGACTGGTATTTGTGAGCTGTTCGGTCCCGGCAGAGGGAACGTCGCTAGCGGAGGACCTGGTCGACCTCAGCCCTACGGTCAGCGAACTCGCCGGCCAACTGGGCGACGATGTCGAAGTGGTCGACGCCCGAGGGGCGCTCCACCCGGACCTCGCAACTGCCATGTTCTGCAACGACATGGACGAGTCACAGAGGTCCTTCACCCTGGAGCGGATGGTCCCCGAGGCACTAGGAGTCATCGGTGAGACCAGTGACCTCACCGGGCTGCGTCACCCCATTCCCCGCACCTACGTACGGCTGACCCTCGACGCCAGTATCAGTCTTGAGGCTCAGGACCGGATGATCGAGCACATGGGTGGGGCCACGGTCGTCGACCTGGTCGCCGGGCACATGGCCATGATCAGCCATCCGGTCGAGCTCGCCCGGGTACTCAATTCCGAGATCAGCTAGGCACATCGATACCGGTGGCGAAAGGAGTCCGTCGGCGCGGTCACGATCGGCAGATGGGTCGGGCAGAAGATCGTCACATCCCGGCTCCGGTCGTGCTCTGCGTCTGGGAAGCATGGGCATCGTCCCACGGGGCGAGGAACCGCACGCAATCTGTCGGTGCCGCTCTGACGACGGCGATCCCAGGTCACCCTGGACAGCCTCATCGTCGGTCTGGCCATCTCGAACATCGGTCCTGTCCGTTGGACGAGTACCGCCGCGTGTCTTGCCCGGCCGGTGGAGCCGTTGCGTCCTACGGCATCCACTGGCCGTAGGCTCGCACCCTATGTGTGGACGAATCGCCCTCTACGAAGACCCTGACCACATCGCCCGGCTGGTCCACGCCGGGGTCAGCCAGGACACGTTGGAGCTCTGGCGGCCGAAGTGGAACATCGGGCCGCAATCCCTGATCCTCGGCGTCTCTGAGCGCCACGGAGAACGGTCACTGGACGTGTACAAATGGGGACTCGTTCCGAGTTGGGCCAAGGACCCGTCCGCCATCAAGAGCACGTTCAACGCCCGGGCGGAGACCGTGGCGACGAAGCCGATGTTCCGCAAGGCGTTCAAGAATCAACGCATCCTGATCCCGGTGGATGCGTTCTACGAGTGGAAGACCCTTGGTCCCAAGCTCAAGCAGCCCTACGCCTTCACCAGGGCAGATGGTGAGCCCATTGTGTTCGCGGGCTTGAGGGAGTGGTGGAAGGACGCTGAAGGACACGAGCTTCGGACGGCCACGATCATCACTACTGAGGCTGGGCTGGACATGCCGATCCATAACCGACAACCGGTCGTTCTCGAACCGGCCACATGGGACCAATGGCTCGATCCAGAGGTGGTCGACCCTGCGGTAGTGGGACCACTCCTCGTGCCGACCACGGCGGGCACGCTGGTGAACCATCCGGTCAGCAAAGACGTCGGGAACGTGCGCAATCAGGGGCCCGAACTCATCGAGGCCATCGCGCTGGAGGATGACCCCGGGTTGAACAGTTTGTAGGTGTCCGCTGCGACGTCGGGGCGCCTATCCCTTGGTGAACCGCACCCGGTCGACTTGCCGTTCCCAACCTGGTGCGGCACACCAGAAGCTGAGAGCCTGCGGATCCGACTCGACCACGATCGCTTGGAGTCGCGCCGGGGCATTGTGGGCCAGCCGCGCCTCGGCAGCGGTCAGGAGGTCAGCACCGACTCCCTGGCGGCGATAGCCGGGTGCCACGGCCAGCCGATAGATGCTTCCCCGCCAGCCGTCCCAGGCCGCCACCACTGTTCCGATGATCCGACCCTCATCCTCCATGACGATGAGGGCGCCAGGGTCATGGGCCACCAGGCGCTCGAGGCTCGGAACGTCGTCCGTGTGGGACGGTTCGGTGTCGGCCTCCTCCCACAGGGCCAAGACCGCCGCAGCATCACCGGCACGGGCCGTTCGGATGTCCATAGGTGAGAGCGTAGGGGTTCGACCAGTCCGCAGACGTCTTCATGAAGTACCTCGAATGCCGTTTCTACCAATCGACAGCTGGTGCCGGTGGAGGCACCGGCACCAGACCCCTCTGGGTGTCCGGCTCGAAGGTGCCCGGGTGGGCGGCACAAGCGGCGGAACTCGGCCTGCCCGACCCGGGCGACTCGACGGTAGCTGCCCCAGCTGAGAGTGGCCTGAGTACGAGGGTCTCGTGCAGTGTCTCACCTCCCTGGTCATCCACCTTCCCGTTAGGGCCGTGTCCTGGCCGAAGTGTCCGGTGAGGTGCCACGAGTCCACCTCTGGCGCCGTCCCGACGATCGATCCGTGAGCACCGCGCCGCGGTCCCGTCGTCGAGGTGAGCGGTCCTGGTCGGCTGCATCCTGTCGTTCCGACGTTCCGGAGACGCCCGAGCGGACGCCGGAGGATGGCGCTAATGTCACAGCGCGGTCAAGCCTAAGGAGCGTGATGGCATGAAGGACTCGAGACGGGGGAAGGCGTCGGTGCCGGTCGAGCGGGGGCCTGATCCAGTCGTCCACCTTCACAACATCACCGAACTGCACGCCGCCGGCCTCCTGACTGATGAGGAGTTCGAGTTGAAGCGGGCAGCTGCGATCGCCCAGCTGTAGAGCGTCGATGGTTGGTGGTGCCCCGGGCCGGCGCCAAGGCCAGGGCCACGGACAAGCCGGCTTGCGGGGCATCTGTTGTAGGGATCGGCCCAAGATGGCCCAACCTTGAGCCATCGCCCAGGCCTCCGTTCTCTGAGGACGTGGCTGTCTCCGCCGGTCATGTCTGCGGGTTCCGGCTACTGGGTCCGCGGGCGGGCCGATACCATCCGCCTGTGGACGCCAGTGTGAAGTCGCATCGCCGGACAGTCGAGCGTGTGGCAATGACGGCCACCGGCGCGGTTGTGCTTGGCGCCCTCTGGCTCAGTGTCGGGCCCTGGTGGGTGACGACGGGCGGTCAGAGGATCGGTTGCGGCTCTCCGTTCATGGGACGATACGACGCCGGTTCACCGCCCGATCTTGCCGCCACGGCATTCACGGCTTGTTGGTATCAGGCTCAGCATCGCCGTTTGGAGGCGCTGGGATTGGTCAGCTTGGCCGCCGCCGCGCTCGTGGCGATCGTCCTGTTGCATCGCGCCCAGACCCGTCGGAATCTTCGGCCGCTACAGGTCGCCCGTTCTTCGCCCGGCAACACCTGACCGGATCAGACTCGGGCTGAGACTCGGCCGTGGCCAGAGCCATGTGCTCCCTCCGCCAGGTCGGCCCTGTCGTTGGTCTGGCCAGGTGGGCAGTCTCTGCGGTACCTCATCGAGCTGCATGAGTTGGCGTTATCCACGTCGTGGCCAGACGTCAGGTCGCTGTGGAGTCCAAGAACTCGCGAAGACCGTTCAGCGACACGGAGTGATGAGCGCGCAACCCCAGCGCTGCTGCCGCCGAAACGTGGCCAGGCGTGTCATCGACGAAGAGGCAGTCGTGGGGTTGACACCGGAGTGTGTCGAGTACCCCATGGAACGCATCAGCTGAGGGCTTGGCTGCACCGAGCACCGAGCTGTTGAACACAGCATCGAACTTCGAGTCGAGCCCCAATCGGGCCAGGTCTTCGGCCAGCCGGTTCGTCGCATTCGAGAACAGGGCGACCCTCATCCTGGTGCGCTCCAGCTGAACGAGATCCAATACGGCGGTGTCGACCCGTCCATAGGCTGTCGACCACTCGGCTACGGCCTCCCGCGCTGACGGCCCGTGGTCGACGCTCAGGGAGTGGGCGATCCGACGTCGCCACTCAGCATCAGTGATCTGGCCGGTGATGGCCTCGGTGAGGGCCGTATCCGTGAACGCCTCGTGTTCAATGGAACCCGGCGGAAGGCCGTGCCGACGTTCAGCGTTCGCGGCCACCGACTGGTCCCAGTGCCGAATGACACCGTCCAGGTCAATGATCAACGACGGTGGCACACCTCAGATTGACACGAACGTCCGGACAAGGACGACCTGACAGGGGAATTGGTTAGCGGTCCTGGAAGTGGGTATGAGGCATCCCCGAGGGGTCGTCGAAGGGAGACCGATGGCGTGTTGCCGGATGTGCGGTGCTGACGATGCCTTTCAGGTGCCGAGGACAGATGTCAGCGGCAGCACAGGGGAGATGATCCATCGGTGTCCGACCTGTGGTTGGAGCCATCCGATCGATCTCAACCCACGCGTCGATCGAACTCTCCCGAACCGAACCAAGCGCATGGCCCAAGGGCACAGCTAAGGCATCACCTCAGCGAGCCGGTGACATTCGATGTCCGGGTCGGTATGGTGTGGGCCGGCCTCAAGGATCGCATTGCCCCGACGAGTGATGAGGTCTCACCATTCGACGGGTTGTCTCACCTTGTGTTCGTCAACCCATCGACTTGGTTTCGGGAGACTGGAAGTCACGGCAAACCCCCACGCCATGCCCTTCTGCGATCACTTGGGGTTCGTGGCCGATCGTGTCGTCAGCACTCAGGGTTACCCGGCTCCTCGGATGAGTCGACCTACAAGCTCACTCGACATTGCGTCCCCGGCCCCGGCGTCTGGTGACAGCCGTGGCCGGCAGCAGCTTCAAGTCGACGACTAGACCACCCGTCCGTCGCTAGGCCTCTCTGCAAAGTGCCAGAGCACACCGCTGGGATCGACGATGTAGGCGATCCGCAGTCCCCACGGTTGTACGGCTGGCTCTCTCGGAGCCGACACGCCGAAGTGCTTGGGAAGGTCGAGTAGCGAAATACGAGCCCACCATGCATCGAGGTCGTCCACGAGTATCTGCATCATGAAGTTCTCGGCATAGTCCTTTTGGTAGAAGGGAGTAAGGAGGAACTCGCTCTCGCCAGTTGCGAAGATGGCAACATCATGGCTCTCCAAGACCATTGTGAATCCCAGCGAGACGTAGAACGCCTTGCTGACCCCGAAGTCCCTGCTCGGCAAGAAGGCCCTCGCACGCTCCGTTCCACTTGGCACTGTCATTGCATCGCCCGTTGATGGGCCCTTTCGGTCCATCCGTGAAGGCTATCTCCGGGCCGCGAGTTTGGAACTTGGGTTCCGGAGCTGGATGACGTTGCCGTCAGGATCGAGCACGTCGTGCCGAGTGAGGCCATCCATGCTGAACGCCCGCCCTGTGTCGACTCCACCGTTGCGTTCGACAGCTTCTAGTGCAGCTTGGAGCGAGTCGACGTCAAACACCGGTTTAATCGGGGAGTTGTCTCGGGCTTCTGGTGGTGACTGGACGGAGATGGTCTTGGCGACTCTCGCCGGAACCGAGTGGACCAGAACCTCCTCCCGGTCGTTGCGAAGACGGATATCACCAGAATCTTCATTCGTCGGCGTTACCCCGAGGACGGCCTCGTAGAAATCGGCCAGGCGGCGGACGTCGACTGAAAAGATGACCAGAGATCCCATGGCAATACAGTAGTTACTCGTCCTTCGATCTGTACCCGTGATGTGTCGGGACACCTACACACCCAGCGATGAGAGATACCCTCGGTGGGTCAATCTGGGGTGCGCATTTGGGGACAGTCCGTCGGCTGGATCTACTCGTTGAGCGGAGTGGTTCGCGGCGGCACGAAACGTGCGAGCACCATTGTCTCCTGTTGAGAGTCGCCCTCCCAGTCCCACGCCGCGATCTGGTCATAGGAGCGGCGACCGACACTTGCGCGCACGACCTCGAAACGTGATGTCTGTACAGTGGCGGTGGGCCCGCCGGCACCGACGACCGTCTCACCAGCTTCGTGCAAGATCCGCAATGCGCCCGTATCGCCCCGTTGCCTGTCGATACCGCGGGTTACCCCGCGGAACGCGTACGCGATTGCGTCGGATTCGCGCTCGCCCGGAACGCCGAGCGCACCGCGGAGATCGTGTTCGTGGGTGACCGCGTCGGTCAACAGCATCGCTTGCGTCAGCGGGTCGAACTTCACGATCATAGGTTCAACGATCGCACTACAACGTACCCACTCGTCGAGCACGTCGCCGATCGAAGTGTTCCTCCGGGCTTCGATGTGAGCGTTGGTCCAGTCATTGCTGCCAACATCCACGAGGTTGCCGACCACGATGTCAGCCGTGCTGCCCGCGAGGTGGGCAACAACGTCGCGGACCCGCCACTCGGGAGTGGCTGGCGCAAGGCAAGCGTCTGCTCGGGAAGTTCACACACGAGAGCCGCGATCCGGACGCGGATGCCGCGGTAAATCGCGCCCTGATCAATATCGCTCACGCCGTGCAGGCTAGTAGCGGTCGGTTCCTCCGACTCATGGCCCTCGAAGCGGTCGATCGAGAACATCTCGGAGCCGGTGTTCGGGGGCAGGTGACCTTACCCAGTCGAGTGCCTACCCGGGTTCGATTGAGGAGATCCCACCGCGGGAGACGTGGTTGGTCCAGCCACTCCCGTTCCAGTAGCGGTACTCGTTCCGGCCTGAAGGATCAGGGAACCATGCGGGACTCGGCAAAGATCCTTGCGAGGTGGTTGGATAGCAGCCCGTCGCCGGGAACTCTCTACTGGCAAGCAAAAGCGTCTCATAGGTGGCTCGCTTCAACCGAATGTGTTCGGGGCCTATATCGAGGTCGACCGACGTCTGAACCGACCCATTGCCGTCTCGGATGATCGTGCCAAGTGCCTCCAACGGTGCACCAATCAGAACCCGATTGGGGGAAGCGTCAAGGACGGATTCGTGCAGAACGAGTAGGCCACCACTCGTCACGGCGATACCCCTTCGAGGACGCAACAGTGAGGCCCCGACGATGATCACCAGCAGGCCGGGGATTAGGACTATCCGAGCGAGTACGAATACCGCCAAGGAAATGGCGACGTAACAGCACACCAAAATGACAAAGCCCCGAGTAATCCGTGCCTTGCCGGCTCCGCTCCCGTAGGCCGCCACGTTGATCGAAGGCCCGATGACCTTCTGGGCTCGTACCAAATTCTTGCGATTCTTGCGCGTCGGCTTCTCGGTCAAGGTCGCCATAACCATCTATCGTCCGAGCTGACTAGCTCCTTGAGACCGAACCACTCCCGGCGTTCTCGGGCGTTCGCAGGTGGCCATATTGGATTACCGTTCCGCTTATGGGAATGCGCATTGCCAGACGAAGCCGTCAGGACAAGGCCCTTCAAGAGCAGGTCTTGGCGGAAGCCCGGCGCTTGTACGACGCCGAAGTACCTCTGTCCGGTGCAACCGACCGACTCATAGAAATTGCCGGTGGCAGCCCGAGCGCTTTTGGACTGGCCGGCGCTGACTACCAGACGTTCGTCGAAACGCCAGAGGGCACAGCGATTACGACACTGATGCTCAGCGCCGAGGCTAAGAGGAGCCGAGGAATGATTGTGCCAGCGGAATCCTGGTGGCCCGGGGGGGATTGACCAGCGGGTGTACTGATCCGGTGGTGTGGGGGGCACCCTGCGATGACCCGGCGTATCGTTAGCAGATGAGCAAGCGGGAGTTCGAGATCATCTGCGAGGTCGAGCCTGCCACCCGGCCTGACGTGATGCATGTGCGTCACCAAATCGGTGCGCTGAGTGAGGTAGCGACCGCCTTCTTGATCCCGGATAATCACATAGGACGTGCGACGGTGTCGAGCATTGCTGTAGCGCATGAGGTGCGGCTGATGGGTGGCCGATCGATCGCCTGCATCAATGCTCGTGACCGGAACGTCCTCGGCTTCCAGAGGGATCTGCTGACGGCAGCCGCCTATGGAGTGGACGAGTTCCTGTTCGTCTACGGTGATCGCCCCGAGTCAGGCGCACGTTCGGACGACCTCACCGTCAGATCGATGATTGCCGAGGCGCGAGCCTTCGCCGAGCGAACAGAGATGATCGGCTCGCTCCGGCTTGGCGCAGCGATGGGACTTCGACCTGTTCCGAGCTGGAAGCAGGAGGCTGACTTCCTTCTGGCCCAAGTCACGTATTCGACCGATGCGTTGCTCCAATGGCGTTCGTCGATCACGTTCGACGGTCCGATCTATGCGGGCGTCATGGTGCTCCCGAGTCCGACGATGGCTCGCAAGCTGTCGGCGGATGTACCCCAGTTGGCGGTCCCGGATGCGATTATCGACCAGCTTGACCGGGACCGTGGGTCGGGCGTCGATATCGCTTGCGATCACATCAAGGCCATCTTCGAGTCAGGGGCGTTTGATGGCGTCCATCTGATCCCAGTGAATCGATACAGAGAGATGGCAGCGAGGCTTGAATCACTGCTGTAGTGCCCACCCAACCGGGACACAGGCGATGTGGGACATTCCGTCGGATCCTCTTCTCAGGTGATCACGGAGCCTGGGGGTGGATGGTCTCACCTCGGGCCAACATCTCGACGAACTGGCCGATGCGCCTGGAGCGGGTTTCGGGTTTCTTGGCGTTTCCGATCCTGTAGAGGATGGCGTACCGATTCGCACTGGTGAGCACTTCAAACATTGCCTTTGCGCGAGGATTGGCGTTCAGGGCAGTGACGAGATCCTCCGGCACCTCAACGCTGGCTTGTCCAGCGTAGGCGGCCTTCCATCGACCGTCCTCTTTCGCTTGCCGCACCTCGTCTTCGCCGGATCGATGCATTCGGCCGGTGGCGATCAGCCTTTCAGCGATGGCAGTGTTCCGTTGAGACCACGGGCTACGAGCTTTTCGGGGCGTGAAACGTCGTCGGAACGTAGCGGTGTCACGGCGCCCCAACTGACCGTCAATCCAGCCGAAGCAAATTGCCTCGTCAAGCGCCTCGTCGTACGAGACGGTTGTCGGATCGACCGTTCCCTTCTTGGCCAGTACCAGCCAGATACCCTGTGAATCGGCGTGATGGTCGCTCAACCATCTTCGCCATTCGCCGGCATCCCTGACCAGTAGCTCTGGGAGATCCACGGCGTCCACCGTATCCGCCATGTGTCGTGCTGGCCCACCGAGCTGGCGTTTGGGACAAGCCCGTTTCGGTACAGATCTGTCAAGCGGGAGTCATCCAAGAGCGGCATTTGCCGGCAGAGGTGCTTCGATGGCAGTCCATCGCCCGGCTTGCTCAACCTCGATCAGCCCGTGGCTCCCATATCCGGTTGAGTTGAACACGCCAACAGCTGAGCACCACGAACTGGCGGAGCAGTCTGCGGCCACGAGGGTTCCCTCAAAGTTGTCAACACTGGTGTGGGGGAGGGCGTCGGCTGGTACGGGAAGAGCAACATTGGTGAAGCTTCCACCGTCATCGATCAGAACATCAGGAACGATGACCTGGCCAACTGATTCGGACACACCTTCGTCCCCGACCATGGCGCATCCCCCGGACCGGCCACAAGACACTGTGCTCAAATCGAACCGGGACTGCAGGGAACGGCTCGGAAGTGCGCCGATGTCCAATGCCCGCCATGCTCCGCTCGAGCTGTCATCAACGAAGTAACTCTCCGCTGCTGGAGTATCGAAAGCGCCCAACGCAGTGCAGGTGATAGGACCGCACGACACTCCTTCGACATTCAAGCTGGGAGAGGTTGCGGCACCGCTAGGGAGCGGCATGGGTGTGGTGCTCCACATGCCGTGGTTCTCGCTCACGATCGTCCCCGTTGGAGCGGACGAGTCGAGAGCGAAGGCGGTGCAGCGAGCGGTATGGGTGCAACTGAGCGGTTGGACTTCCTGAGGGGCCCCGGGCATCGGAACGTACGTTGGTGTCCACACGCCGGATACCCGTGAGACCACAACATCACTTACGGGTGAGCCGGTCACGGGCACTGCTGTTCCGAGAGCCGTGCACGCTTGAGGCGAACAGGATGCCGATGACAGATTTCGGATGAGCATCGACCCGTGCTGTCCGCCTCCGATGGCGACCTGCCAGAATCCTCTCGGGTCATCAAACGTCCCCAGCGGTCCCAGCGCCAAAAGGCAGTCGTCGACACCAGCACAGGCCAAGCTGCCGGGCTCCGCTCTCACGTCGTTCCAGAAGGAAGCAGGTACTCCGGGAAGCGGTTCTTGTCTGGCAGCGGTCCAGATCCCGTGCGTCCACGTCCACGACGCCAAATAGGAGCCCGACTCGTCGAAACCCACTCCAACCACGATGCACCAGCCACGGGTAGGACACGACACTGTGCCGGGGTCAGAACCAACCGTCGATGGACTCGGTAGTGGTGCCTCGGTGGCTGACCACTTCCTACCGACCTTGTTCAGAAACAACCCGACGTTCGTATCAGAAGTATCGGCGTAGGTCCCGACTGCGGCGCAGAAGTCAGGGCCCGCACATGACACTTGGGCGAGATTCACCGACTCCGGATAGGGCCTCGCCGCCGCCCCTGTCTCGGAGGGCAAGAGAACGAGGAGAAGAAGTACGCATACTGCCCCAGACAGTGACATGAACCATCGGATTCCCACGGATCTGGTCACTCTTGACGACACTACTCTGCGTAGGGAGCTGACTACAAGCAGTGACTGGTGGTTCGGAGTGTCAGATGGACGCCATGGCCCCAGACCGTGGCAGAAGCGCCGCTTCAGGGCAGGCAACCGCCGTGAACGCGAGCGTGGCTTGGCGATCGCACCTCGCGTAACACCAAAGAGCCGGTTCCTCCGGGCCCGATGCGCTCTCGGTCTGAGTGGCCAACCCGGTCCGACCTGGTGGTGACGGTGAGCCGGCCTGTAGGCGGGATTCTGTCCACCCTCTGATGAGGGCTGGGTGGCCATCCATCTGAGCGGTCCACCTGGGGGTGGCGTCCCCGAAGGGAAACCGGACGGGCCGTCCATCCCCCGTTTCGACCTTGCTCCGGGTGGGGTTTACCGAGCCGACCGGGTCACCCCGATCGCTGGTGCGCTCTTACCGCACCGTTTCACCCTTGCCTGTGCGCCACCCGGAAGCGACGCCATCGGCGGTCTGTTCTCTGTGGCACTGTCCTGCAGGTCACCCCGACTGGCCGTTAGCCAGCACCCTGCCCCATGGAGTCCCGACCTTCCTCAGTTCTTCCCGACGGAGAACCCGTCGAGTCGTTCCGCGGCCACCTGGCCGACTCACCGTCAGGGCCATGGTCCCACAAAAGGGCCAGTGCCTGCGCTGCTGGTAGCGCCCCGACCGGGCGGACGGGCCGGGCTGGGCCGCACGGTGGCCCTAGTCTGGCGCCGTGTCTCTTGAATCACGAGTCGAGCGTCTCCTGGCCGAACACGCCGGCACCGCCGCGCTCTCCATCACCGAGTTCTATGGCCAGGTGGACAGGGCGATCCAGTCGGCTTTTCCCGACGAGCTATGGGTCACCGGGGAGATTCGCTCGATGAAAGTGCTCACCCGCGGCCACTGCTTCATCGACCTTGTCGATCCCACCAATGCCAGCGATACCGGCGCGCCGACCCTCAACGTCAAATGTTGGGCGACCCAGTGGCGGAGCGTTCGCTCCGCCCTCGATCGACTCGGTATCACCCTTGACGCAGGCATGGTGGTGCGAGCCCGCGGCGAGGTGCAGTTCTACAAGGCCCGGGGATCCGTGGATTTCATCCTCCGCGAACTCGATACCGACGCCCTGTTGGGCAAGGTGGCCGCCGAGCGGGCTCGGCTGATCAAGGCCCTCGTCGATGAGAACCTCTTCGACCGCCAGCGCCACCTGCCCATGCCGGTGCTTCCGCTCCGGGTCGGATTGGTCGCCAGTCCCAACACGGAGGGTTTCAACGACTTCCTTGGTGGGCTGCACGCCTCCGGGATGGCCTTCGAGGTGACCGTGGCACCCACAGCCGTCCAGGGTAAGGACGCCCCGGTCAAGGTGGCGTCCGCCATCTCGAGGCTCCAGTCCGTGCCACTCGATGTCATCGTGCTGGTGCGCGGCGGGGGCTCCAAGGCTGATCTGGCCGCATTCGACCAGGAACGGGTGGCGCGGGCCATTGCCACGTCGGCCGTACCCGTCTGGGCTGGCATTGGCCACACGGGGGACCAGTCGGTGGCCGACGAGGTGGCCAACCGCTCGTTCATCACCCCCACGGAGTGCGGTCAGGAGTTGGCCCGCCTGGCCACCGAGTACTGGCGCAGAGTCGACGATGCGGGCAGTGTGCTCGCCCGCGTGGCCCGGGAGCGGATCCTCAGCGGGGACAAGCTCCTGGCGTCCCGTCAGCGGGCCGTGGCCATAGGTGCCCGCTCCCAGCTCGACCGCCATGCGGACGGCCTGGGTCATCGCTCCCGCACCCTCCGGGGGGTGTCACGTGGACAGCTCGACACCCACGCGCACCGCCTCAGCACCCGCCGGGAGATGTTGGCTGGTGTCACCCATCGAACGGTGCGGGCCGCCGATGTCGAGCTCATTGCCCGCGGTCGGCGCCTGGCCGGGGCCCCCGAGCGCCTGCTCGCCGCTGAGCAGGGTCGCCTCGACCAGTGGCGGCGTCTGCTCGGTGCCTACGACTACCAACGCCAGCTCGAGCGTGGCTACTCAGTGACACGTGACGCCTCGGGGTCAGTGGTCCGCTCGGTAGCCGAGCTCGGTCCTGGAGCGCTCCTGTCCACCCGGCTGCGTGACGGCGAGGTGGTCTCGACCGTCGGCGACCCCGTTGATGGCACGATGGCGCCCGGAGCGTCACCCCAACCGGCTGCTTCGACGGCGAGCGCCGACCAGGACGAAGGGACGGAGTAGATGGCAACGACACGAAGCAGTGGGTCCGAACCGGACGACGGTGGGGTGGGTGACCTCAGCTATTCAGATGCCGGCGCCGAGCTCGATGCCATCATCGAGGAGTTCGAGACGGGCGTGATCGACGTCGACCGATTGGTGGAACAGCTCCAGCGGGCCACCGACATCGTGGACGAGCTCGACCGGCGACTTCGGCGCACCCGGATTCAGGTGGAGGAGCTGGTGCCCCGGCTGGAGGCCATCGGGCAGTCCGAGGTCGAGGTTGTCGAAGTGATCGAAGTGGAGTTCGACGACGACGACGACGGTGCCGCCGACCTCGAGACGGGTGACGAGCCGCCGACCCCCGGCCTCTTTTGACCCTTGTCGGTCGGCGGGCCCGGCTCAGTGGATGTTGCGCTCGCTGTCCTTCCAGTACGGGAGACGCAGCTCGCGCTTGAGCACCTTGCCTGACGGGTTGCGTGGCAGGGCGTCGATGAAGTCCACCGAGGTCGGGCACTTGTAGTGAGCCAGCCGGCCCCGGGTCGCCGCAATGATGTCGGTGGCGAGCCCGTCGTCCCCGACGGTGCCCGGCGCCGTCACCACGATGGCCTTGACCGTCTCGCCCCATTTGTCGTCCGGGACGCCGATGACCGCGGCATCGGCCACGTCGGGATGGGCCAAGAGGGCGTTCTCCACCTCGGCTGGGTACACGTTCTCGCCTCCCGACACGATCATGTCCTTGATCCGGTCGTGGAGGAACAGGTACCCCTCGGCGTCGAGCCATCCGGCATCACCGGTGCGGAACCAGCCGTCGCCGGAGAGAACAGCTGCCGTCTCGTCGGGCCTGTTCCAGTAGCCGAGCATGTTCTGGTCGGAGCGGGTCCAGACCTCACCCACCTCACCGACGGGTTGGTCCCGTCCGGTGCCGGCATCGACGATGCGCAGCTCCACGTGGTCGAAGGGCCGACCGGCCGAGCGCAGTAGCGACGCCCTGGGTCCGTTCGGATCGTGATCGCCGGGCATCAGCGAGGTGATGGCCCCCGTGGTCTCGGTCAGGCCGTAGACCTGGGCAAAATCGCAGTCGAGCGCCTGCATCGAACGGATGAGCACGTCCTCGCTGATCGGCGAGGCCCCGTAGAACACGGTGCGCAGCGAGGAGACGTCGGCCGTGACCAGCTCCGGTGTGGCCAGCAGGAACATCAGCACGGCCGGCACCACGAAGGTCTCGGTGATGTGGTGGCGTGCGATCAACCGCAGGGCCTCGGCGGGGTCGATGTCCCGGAGGATCACCGAGTGACCTCCGCGTGACATGCCCGCCAGTGCCCAGCCGGTGCCCCCGATGTGGAAGAGGGGCATGGCCACCAGCGACACGGTGTCGTCCCCGATGTGGAAGACCCGGTCAGCCTCGCTGAGGATGGTCGAGAAGTTCCGAGCCGAGATCATGGCGCCCTTGGGGAGTCCGGTGGTGCCTGAGGTATAGAGCTGGGTGACCACGTCGTCGGGTCCGGGCTCGAACCCAGGATCGTCGGCCGGCACTGCACCGTCGGGGTCGCGCCATTCCGCCAGCTGGTCGAGCGCTACGAACTGGCGCACGCAGTCCACGAGCGGGGTGAGTTCTTTGACCGCCGCTGCGTACTCGGGTCCGAAGAACAGCACCCCGGCACGGGCGTCCTCGATGATGGCAGCCATCTCCACCGGGGCCAGGCGCCAGTTCACCGCCACACTGACCGCACCCATCAGCGCGCACCCGAAGAACACCTCGAAGTACTCGATGCTGTTCCGATCGAGGAATGCCACCCGGTCCCCAACGCCGACACCGGCCGCCGCCAGCTGCCGGCTCACCTGCGTGGCCCGCCCGTACAGCTCGGCCCAGCTGATCGTGGTGTCGTCTTCGGTGAGCATCGGGGCATCCGGTGTCGTCGTGGCCCACTGCCGCACCATCTGGGACACGGTCCGGTACTCCGTCCTGTCATCCCGGTCAGTGCTCGAATCGCCCATGGTCATCACTACCCTCTGCTTCGCTGGTCGCCGCGGGCCCGCCCCCGTCGGAGCGGGCCCTTAGTACCGGAGCGATGGTACTCCCGACCCATGCGGGCGAGTCGTGGACATGACAACGGGGTGCCCCGTGCCCACGATCTGCGGGCTGCGCCCATAAGGTGTGGCGGTGACCGATGCCGCCGTGGGCCCTGTGGCCCCGTCCCCGACCGACCGCCTCTACTTCCGCCAGCTGCTGGCCGGCCGGGACTTCGCCGTCGACGACCAGGTGGCCCGCCAGATGGTCAACTTCGTCTATCTGGTCGGCGACCGACAGACGGGTGAGGCGGTCATCATTGACCCCGCCTACGGCATCGACGAGCTCTTGGCCATCCTGGCGTCCGACGGCATGACGTGCACCGGGGCCCTGGCCACCCACTATCACCCCGACCACGTGGGGGGCGACATGATGGGGTTCGGCATCGAAGGGATCGCGCGGCTGCTCGAGGTGGCTCCGGTCCCGGTCCACATCCAGGCCGACGAAGCCCCCTGGGTGGTGCGCTCCACGGGCGTCGGTGAGGTCGATCTGGTCACCCACGCCAGCGGGGACGTGGTCGAGGTGGGCGGAATCCCGGTCACCCTGGTGCACACGCCGGGCCACACGCCGGGCAGCCAGTGCTTCTTGCTCGACAGTCGTCTGATCGCGGGTGACACGTTGTTCCTCGACGGGTGCGGCCGCACCGACCTTCCCGGTGGCGATCCTGAGGCCATGTACGAGTCGCTGACCACCCGGCTGGCCCGCGTCCCCGACGACACCGTCCTGTTCCCCGGGCACCTGTACTCGCCAGAGCCGTCGGCCACCATGGGCCACACCCGGGACCACAATTACGTCTTCCGCCTGTCCACGCCCGAGCAGTGGATGACCATGTTCGGGCGTTGAGCCGTCCCTACTTCGGAGCAGCATCGATGGTCCCGGTGTTGCCCCTACGATGCCGACCATGAGCGAACCCCTGTCGCCCGATGCCACCGTCGTCGTGGTCGGCGCCTCACTGGCCGGACTGCGAGCAGCCGAGGAGATCCGCCACGAAGGCCACGACGGCCCCGTCATCATCGTCGGGGACGAGCTGCACGCACCCTACGACCGACCGCCACTGTCCAAGCAGCTCCTGGCCGGCACCTGGGACGTGGCCCGTATCCATCACCACGCCCCCGACAAGCTCGACACCTTGGGCCTCGAGTTCCGTCTGGGCCGCCAGGCCGTCTCGCTCGACACCGACGTCCGGACAGTGGGCCTGAGCGACGGGACGTCGTTGGCCTACGACGGGCTGATCGTCGCCACCGGCACATCGGCCCGGCGCCTGCCGGGCACTGAGGACCTGCCCACGGTGCGGTGCCTGCGCACATTGGACGACTGCCTGGGGATCCGCAGCGACCTGGCCAGCGCCGGAGACGGGGCCAAGGTGGTGGTCATCGGCGCCGGGTTCATCGGGTCGGAGGTAGCTGCCACCTGCCACGCCCTCGGGGCCCGGGTGACGGTGGTGGAGGCCCTGCCGACACCCCTCGGCCGGGTGCTCGGTGACGAGATGGGTGCGGCCTGTGCGTTGCTCCACCGGTCCCACGGGGTCACGTTGGTCACCGGGGTCGGCGTGGACCGCCTGTCCACCGAGACCCACGGCGGGGAAGCCGTGGCCGTCCACTTGTCGGACGGTACCTACGTGGACGCCGACGTGGTCGTGGTCGGCATCGGGGTGACACCTACCGTGGGTTGGTTGGAAGGATCGAGCCTGTCCCTGGACAATGGCGTGGTGTGCGGTGAGACCCTCTTCGCTGGTGACCGGGTGGTGGCGGCCGGGGACGTCGCCCGTTGGACCCATCCAGGCCTCGACGAGCAGCTCCGGGTCGAGCACTGGACCAACGCCGCCGAGGGAGGGGCGGCGGCGGCCCGCAACCTGTTGGCGGGATCCGCCGCGGCCAAGCCCTACGACCCAGTCCCGTTCTTCTGGTCGGACCAGTACGCCACCAAGATCCAGGTCATCGGCCTGCCGGGCCCCGACGACGACGTGGTGGTGGTCGGCGGCTCTACCGAGGAGAGCAAGTTCGTGGCGCTCTACCGTCGGGGCGATCGGTTGCGGGCCGTGCTGGCCTTCAGCCAGCCCCGCCAGCTGATGGCCTACCGGCCCCTGCTGGCGGCCGGTGCGTCGTTCGACGAGGCGCTGGCGGTATCCCGCTCCTGACCGGTCGGGACCGGGCCTCCGGTCGGTCGACGGTTGCGGAACCGTCGCGAGATGACCAGAGCGCCGCTGATCTCGTCGGCGGAGGGCTCGACCCCCCCGTAGCTGTTGCGCTCGACCAGCCGGGTGCACCACAACAGGCCCTCGGCACTGGCCGGGTCGGCCACAGCCAGTCGTTCGCCGTAGGCGGTCAGCGTCTCATTCGCCCGGCGCTTGCGACCCAGCCGCACCCCGCCCCGCTCGAGGTCGGCGGCGACCTGGTGGGCCCAGGTAGCGGGTCGCCGCTGCCGGCGGCGACGGAACCCGACGGCGGCGCCGCCGACACCGGCCACGATGCCGATGGGGATCCATGGCAGGCGGCCGAGGAGCCGACCGGCGCTGTGGGCCAGCACCGAGCCCGGGCTGGGGTTGGCCAGGGGCACGTTGGCGGTGGGGTCGAAGTTCTGCCATCCGTACCCGGGGAACCAGACCTGCACCCAGGCGTGGGCATCCTTGGCCTGGATGTCGTAGAGGTCGGTGATGGGGTCATAGGAGCCCGGGACGTAGCCCACTGTCTCGCGTGCCGCGATGCCGAGCGACCGGAGCATGACCACCGTCGCCGTCGAGATCTGCTCGCAGAAGCCTCGTCGCGAGCCGAACAGGAACGTGTCGACGGCGTCGGCGCCGGGCGGGAGCGGTGGGATGTCGGTGGTGTAGGTGACATGGGAGCCCATCCAGCGCTCGATGGCCTCGACCTTCTGGTAGGTCAGGGGGTTGGCGTCCCCCGGGGTGCCGATCCCGGCGGTGATGTGCTGGGCCAGGGCCGCCACCCGGGGGTAGGGGTGGGGGAGTTGGAGGTAGCGGCGCTCCTGATCGGGGGGCAGGCGGGTCAGTCCCCCCGGATAGGTGGCCGGCAGCGCCGAGGTGGCGTCCTCCAGCTGGGTGCCGGTGGCGGTGTTGTCGTCGGAGACCACGGTGTAGACCGTGCCCGCGCCCATGGAGGCGGCGGACACGATGGTGCCGTCACCGGTCAGGTACAGCGCCCGGGACTGGAGGTAGACGCGCTGGGCGTTGTCGGCGTGGAACACCAGGTTGGGTCCCGACTGGGCCAGGTAGAAGGTCTGGATATCGGTGGTGCCGACGGCATCGGCCGCCTGCTGATCGTTGCTCAGGGTGATCTCGAAGGGTGAGCCGGTCTCCAGCTTCACCACGCCTTTGCCGGCGGTCGGCGCCGAGGTCCAGCTCTCGCCGTTCCAGGTGTCGTAGGTCTGTCCGACCCAGAACGACGGGCGAGCCGCTCTGACCCGCATGACCGTCTGGTTGCCCAGCGAGGCCCGCACCCCGGTGTCGAGCGATTTGGCGAACCCGAGGTAGCCCCCGATGCCGGTCCGGCCCGACGGGCTGGCGGCGTGGGCCGGGAATGATGCCGAGCCGTCGGTCAGGTTGCTCGGGGAGTTGACCGGTGAGGAGTTGGCCGCCGAGGACGGGAAGACCAGGGACGCCGACACCGAGGGGGCAGGGAGGACCGACACGAGCAGGGCGGCCACCCCGGCCACGGCCACCCCGGCGATGCCCAGGGTCAACCAGGGGACGCCCCGGGTCCCCGACATCGACTGCCACATGGTGACCAGGCCCCACACGCCGCACGCCATCCAGGCCACGACGTAGACCCCGAGCGCCAGGTCGACCGATTGAGCCGCGGCCACCGCCATCAGCGCGGCAGACCCGGCCAGGGAGTACGCCACGTCGCGCCGGGCGGGGACGTCGAAGGCATGGGTGCATAGCACCCAGGCGAACAGCACGGCCAGGGGTCCCTCCACCGTCGAGATGTCCCCGGGGGTGGCGGTGTGACTCACCCGGGCGATGAACCAAACGAACCCGCCTATGGCGCACACCGCCAGGATGGGTTTGATGGCCGGCCACGGCCGGGAGCGCCGCTGGTACGACAGCACGTTGCCGACCACCGTGGCCACCATGGCGAACACCGAGAAGGGGGCGGCCAGCTCCCCTTGGCTCCAGCACGCCCCGATGGCGATGACCACCGTGGCCGTGGAGGCCACGCGGAATGGCACGGAGTGTTCGGGGGGGCCGGGCCGGTTGGCCTGGACGACCCGCTGCCAGAGCGTCACCGTGGGGACCGGTGGGGAGGCGGTCGCCCGGCGGCGGGGGAGGGGGCATCGACGGCTGGCACGGTGGCCGGCCGAGGCATGGGCCCGCACACGGCCCGGGCTAGCCGCCGCCCGAGGTCGACACGGTCGCGTACCGGCCGGATCACCCGTCCATCATCCTCGACGGTGCCGAGGATCACCGGTCGCCCCCGGGCCAGCTCGCGGCCGACCGTGGCCATGGCCCGTTCGGACTCTGCCTCCGCCTCGAGGGGATCAAGGGGGAGCACCACGTTGACCACCAGCGGGTCGTCGGTCTGGCGCTCGGCCTCGCGCACCATGAGCACGCCGGTGTGGGAGGTAGCGGGCCAGTGCACCGAGTGCCGGGCGTCACCTGGGCGGTAGGGACGGACGCCCCGGGGTTCGCCCGAGACGGCGGCGTGCCACCGGGGAGCATCTCCGGGTGCCGGGTCGCCGGCCAGCTCGATGCGTCCGGGCTCGCCCGTGCGCGGGGCCACGTGCAAGGGCCGGGCCAAGGGGACCTCGACCTCCCGGGCCCACCACAGGATCCCGAAGGGCGCGCACGAGGCCACCTCCACCGCCACCGAGGTCAGTACGCCGCGGCGGTCCGGGGTCACCTCCACTGCTGCGGACCGCAGCCCATGGACAGGACCCTCGGCTCGCACCACCGCCCCGACCGGATACCGCGGCCGGATCCGGACCGGCCCGTTGGCCCGGAGGGTCAGGGTCACGGGCCGCCCGGCCTCCCCGTCCGACGGCGAGGCCACACAGGTCACCGTGGCCCGGTGGGCGGGGAACGCCGGCATCACCAGACCGGTGAGCAGTACCGCGGCCAACAGCGCCCCGATGGCCTGGACCCACCCCGACCCGCTGGAGTGGGCCACACCGGCCCAGGCCAGCATGGCGACGATGCTCCCCACCACCGGGCCGAACCAGGCCACCGGGTGCAACCGGGTGCGCAGTCGGGCCCCTGTAGGCAGCCACATCCGGCGATGCCGAGCCGAAGGACCGAGTCGGCGGGTCGCTGCCACGCCGACCACCAGGGCCGCCACCCCTATGGCCGCACCGATGGGCACCGCACCGGGCCCCAGGGCCACCCGGGTCACCAGGACGCCGCCCACCCCGGCAATCACCCCGATCCCGACGGCGATCCCGGTTCGCCAGCCGGCCGCCCCAGCCTCGGGGTCGGCCCGCCTCACGTGGCCGGGACGGGTGCTTCGGCGATGATCTGGGAGACCAGGGTCGCCCCCTCGCCACCGCTCCCCTCGGCCACCAGCCGGTGGGCGAGACAGGCCACCGCCACGGCCTGGATGTCCTGGGGCGTCACGTAGGCCCGGGCGTTCAGCACGGCGTAAGCCTGAGCCGCACGGATCAAGGAGATGGCCGCCCGGGGGCTGGCGCCCAGGCGGACCGTCCCCGCCGTGCGGGTGGCCCGCACCAGGGAGACGGCGTACTCGGCCACGGCGTTGACCACCTGGACCATGGTCGTGGCGTTGATGGCGCGCTCCCATTGGGCCGGGTCCGACACCGGCACCAGGGTGTCGAGGGCATAGCGACCGCCGTTGTGGAGCACCAGCCTGGTCTCGACCTCGGCATCGGGATAGCCGATGGAGGTGGACACCCCGAACCGGTCGAGCTGGCTTTCCACCAGCGGGTACGTGCCCAGCTGGCCGATGGGGTTCTGGGTGCCGATGACCAGGTGGGGACGGGGAAGGGGCCACGACTCGCCGTCCACCGACACCTGCTGCTCCTCCATGGCCTCCAAGAGGGCCGACTGGGTCCGGGGTGGCGTCCTGTTGAGTTCGTCGAGGAGCACGACGTGACCGAACACCGGTCCGGGGCGGAACTCCCAGGTGGCAGTCTCGGGCGAGAAGACGGTGACCCCGGTGACGTCGGACGGCAGAAGGTCGGGATGCCCCTGGACCCTCGAGAGCTGGACCCCCAACGCGGTGGACAGCGCCCGGGCCAGCACGGTCTTGCCCACGCCGGGCACGTCCTCGATGAGCAGATGATTGCCCGACAGCGCCGCCACCACGGCGAAGGTCACGGCCCGGGGGGTGCCGAGGAGGACGCTGGACAGGGCCAGGTGGAGATTCCTGGAGGTGGCCACGGCCTCCTCGATGGAGGGCGGCGCCGGGGGCCCGACGGGCATGGCGGGGTCGGCTCCGACTGTCCCGATATCCGTGCTCATCCGATCCCCTGGTTCCCCTGCATGTGCCGGTTGGTTCGGCGCGGTCGCCGAGCGTGGCGACTCACCCACACTAGGCGTTACCAGGCGCGTTCTTCAATGGTCCGCCCCCTGGGGGTGGCACCGCGCCGCCCTGTGGTGGGCATCCCGGGTCAGAAGTCGAGAGCCGACAGCTCGGGGATGGTGGCCTCGGAGCGGCCCCGGGCGTCGAGCCATCGGGCCCGCTGCTGCAGCCGGGTCTCGTCGTCGATGGCGGGCACCACGACCCGGCTCGGTGCCCACACGTCGGCCACCTCCTCCTCGTCGGCCCAGGTGCCCACGGCCATGCCCGCCAAGTACGCAGCCCCGAGCGTGGTGGCCTCGAGCACCGGAGCGATCTCGATGGTCCGGCCGCAGGCGTCCGCCAGGGCCTGGGTGAACACTGGGTTGGCCGACATCCCGCCGTCGACCCGGAGGGTCCCGATGGGCAGTCCCGAGTCGGCCGCCGCCGCCTCGACCAGGTCAGCTCCCCGGTGGGCCACCCCGTTGAGGACGGCGCGCACCAGTTCGGGTCGGCCGCTGCCCCGGGTCAGGCCGACGAAGGTCCCCCGGGCCCCGAAGTCCCACACCGGCGTGCCCAGACCGAGGAGGGCCGGGACGAACCACACGTCGCCCGTGTCGTCGCAGCGGGCGGCCACGTCGGCCGAGTCGGCGGCCGACTCGATGATGGCCAGGTCGTCCCGCAGCCACTCGACGCAGGTGCCGGCGGACAGCATGATGGCCTCGACCCCCCAGGTGACCGATCCGCCGCGTCGCCAGGCGATGATGGGGATGGTCCCGGCCGGGCCACGCGCCGCCTGGGCCGGCCGCTCGGGCCCGACGCACTGGTCGAGCATCCCGCCGGTGCCGAAGGTGGCCTTGGCCTGGCCGGGTCGGGTGCATCCCTGGCCGATCAGTGACGCCTGCTGGTCACCGGCCATCCCGGCCAGCAACGGGGCACCGTCTAGGAGCTCGGCCCGGCCCATCACGCCGGAGGAGTCGACGATGGTGGGCAGGACCGCCTCGGGGATGCGCAGCTGCTCCAGCACCTCGGGGCTCCAGCCGGAGCCGTCCGCGGTGGTGAGCCCGGTGACCCCGGCGTTGGAGGCGTCAGTCAGGTGCAGGCGGCCGGCCGACAGGGTCCACGCCACCCAGGTGTCCACGGTCCCAAAGGCCAGTTCGCCCCGCTGCGAGCGGGACCGGTCGGGGTCGGCCAGGTCGAGCAGGGCGGCGAGTTTGGTGGCCGACGCGTTGGGCGCCACCCGGATCCCCTTGGCCTGGAGTTCGAGACAGGCGCCCACGGTGCGCAGGTCCTGCCAGCCGAGGCCCGGGGCCACCGGCACCCCGGTGGACCGGTCCCAGACGATGGTCGAGGCCCGTTGGTTGGCGATGCCGACGGCCTCGACCGGCCCACCGACGGCCAGGGTGGCCTCGGCTACCGAGACCACCGCGGTGGCCATGGCCACGGCGTCGAACTCGACCAGACCGGGAAATGGGGTGTCGGGGAGCACCGGGACGTGGTGGATGTGCTCCACCGATCCGTCGGGTCGGACCACCGCCCCACGGACGCCTGAGGTCCCGACGTCCACCACCAGGATGCTCATGGCCAGGGGACCTCGCCGAACGGGTTGGCCAGGCCGAGCTTGCCGGGGTTGAGGATCCCGCGGGGATCGAGCGCCTCTTTGACCGACTGGAGGACCGCGAATCCGCCGCCGAGGGCGTCGGGCAGGAAGCGGGCCCGGTTGAGCCCGATGCCGTGATGGTGGCTGATGGCCCCGCCGGCCGACAGGGTCGCCCGGGTCACCTCATCCCAGGCCCGCCGGTAGTAGTCGCCCGCCCAGGTGCCCGCATCCTCCCCCTCGTCGGGGGGCCGGCCGGCGAAGGTGAAGTAGAGGCACGCCCCGTCGGTGTAGGCGTGGCTCTGGTGGGACGAGGCCACCAGGGTGCCCTCGACGCCGGCCAGGGCCGAGAGGACCGCGTCGTAGAGGCCGGGCAGGACGCTCCAGCGGGCCGCCACCTCGGCGGTGTCGACCACGATGCCCGACCGCCACAGCGGGGCCAGGGCCGACACGTCGTTGCGGTGGGTGAGCCACCGGTCGACCAGTCCGAGGTCCAGCCCGTCGGCGGACCCGCACTCGTCGTCGACCACCGACAAGGTGGCCGCCACCAGTGCGGGGTCGGCCTCGTCCAAGACGATGAGGACATTGGTTTCGGGGAGGTCGAACGAGCGGGCCGACTCGGTGGTGTCGTAGAGCCTCAGCACGGCCGGGGTGGCCCCGCGCCGCAAGATGCGCCGGCATGCCTCCAGGCCGTCAGCGAACGTCGGGAAGCCGAAGGCCCGCCGACCGTCAGCCTCGGGGACCGGGTGTACCCGGAATCGGCCTTCGGTGATGACGCCGAGGGTGCCCTCGCTACCCACGAACAGCTGGGTCAGGTCCGGACCGGTGGCGGAGCGTGGGCCGTGCCCTCCGGTTCGCACCACCCGGCCGTCGGCCAGCACCACTTCGAGCCCGAGGACCATGTCCTCGATCTTCCCGTAGCGGTTGGAGTACTGGCCCGCCCCGCGGCACGCCAGCCACCCCCCGACCGTCGACAGGTCCATCGACTGGGGCCAGTGGCCGAGGGTCAGCCCGTGACCGTCCCGCAGGCCCGACTCGACGTCTGGCCCGAATGTCCCGGCCCGCAGGTCGGCCACGAGGGACGCCTCGTCGACCTCCCCGATGCCGGCCAAGGCGCCGGTGTCGAGGGTGACGCCGCCAAACACCGGGATCGACGCCCCGCACACGCCGCTGCGGCCGCCCGAGGCGGTCACCGGCACCCGGGCCTCGTGGCAGAGGGAGAGCACCGCGGCCACCTGGTCGGTGTCGGTGGGTCTGGCCACCACGGCGGGTCGGGACGGGACCTCCCCGCGGGTGGCCCAGCCGATGGCCAACGGCCACCAGTCCCGACCGGCCTCGGCCCGGTCGTCCTCGAGCGTTGATACGGCGTCACACACCTCGGACAGCCGCGCCAGCAGGGATTCGTCGACGGGAACCCGGTGGCCGGCGAGATGGTCCACCACACCGGCCGGCGCGGCATCGATGGGGGTCACCGGCGTGGGACCGGTCATAGCGGGCCCGTGGCGCCGCCGGCGGTCACCGACGCTCCGGTGGCCGGGCCGCCGGGCGGCTCGAGCCCGGCGGTGACCAGCTCGGCCTGCACCCGCTCGGCGTAGGCCCGGGCCGCCGCCGCTATCTGGTCGTCGTCCCAGCCGAGCGTGGGGCCGATCAGTGCGGCCACGTCACCGGCGGCGCGCGCCGCGGCCCGGGCGTCCCGGAGCGAGGCACGGGTGCGTCGGTCGAGCACGTCGTCCACGGAGCCGGCCATCTCGTGGCGAGCGGCATAGAGGGCCTCGACCCGGAGGTACTCGAGTCCCTCGACCAGGGGGGCGAGGAGGTCGGGCTGGGTGCCGACCAGCGCCAGGACGTCGGGTGTCTCCGAGCCGTACCGGCCTGCCAGATGGGCGGCGATCTTCGCCGCCTGGTCGGCCTCGGAACGTCCGCCGTCGGGCCGCGCCCCGCCGGGTAAGGCCCGGGCGTGCACGCCCCCGCCGGCACCACGGAGGCGGAGGTCCTTGGTGGTGCAGCGCAGTGATCGGCGCCCGAGGGCCCGGACCACCACGTCCACCGTGTCCTCGGCCATCTTCCGGTAGGTGGTGAGCTTGCCCCCCGTGACGGTCACCACCCCGCCGTCCGACGTGTGCACCGTGTGGCGGCGGGAGAGGTCGGCGGTGCGCTCACTGGGCTTGTGGCGGCCCGCCACCGGTGCCAATAACGGGCGCAGGCCGGTCCAGATGCCGGTGATGTCGCTGCGGTGGATCGGGGTGGTACTGACGGCGTTGGCCGCCGCCAGGATGTAGTCCACGTCCTCAGGGAGGCAGCTCGGGTCGTCGAGCGGCCCGTCCCAGCTGGTGTCGGTGGTGCCGAGGTAGACCTGGTCACCCCATGACACCACGAAGATGGAACGGTGGTCCTCCCGCACCGGGATGACGGCGGCGATGTCGCAGGGAAAGGCCCGCTCGGGCACCGTGATGTGGATCCCCTTGGCCGGGCGGATGGAGTGGGGGTTGCGGTGCTCGTCGAGGGCACGGACCTCGTCGGACCAGACCCCGGCGGCGTTGACAACCACAGTGGCCCGGACCTCGATGGGCATGCCCCCCTCGGGCGAGACCCGGGCGCCGGTGACCGTGCCGTCCGGCGACGAGATGAGGCCGGTGACGGGCGCATGGTTGGCGGCCACCGCTCCGTGGTCGACCGCCGCGGTGCGCAGGACCGCCAAGGTGAGGCGGGCGTCGTCGGCGCGGGCGTCCCAGTAGAGGAATCCGGCGGCCAGGCGGTCGGCCCGGAGGTTGGGCATGTGGGCCAGAGCCTGGGACCGGGATACCTTCTCGTGGCGCCGGCCGATCCGGACCCCGCCGGTCAGGTCGTAGAGCCACAGCGCCGTGCGGTAGACGCGGGCCACGCTCGAGTTCACCACTCCGGACTTGCCGAACAGGGGGATGAGGAAGGGGAGGGGCGACACCAGGTGGGGGGCGTTGTCCAACAGCCGCTGCCGCTCAGCCAGGTTCTCGTAGACGAGGCGGTACTCCCGCTGCTGGAGGTAGCGGAGTCCGCCGTGGATCAGCTTGGACGACTTGGACGAGGTGCCCGAGGCGAAGTCGTCCTTCTCCACCAGTGCCGTGCGGAGGCCGCGACTGGCGGCGTCGAGCGCCACGCCGGCCCCGGTGATGCCCCCGCCGATGACCAGCACATCGAACTCCTCGGCGGCCAGGCGCTCCAGGGCAACCGCACGGTCGAATCGACCCGCCGCCGGCTCTGGGTCGCGGGCTGGCTCCGGCATGGCCAAAGCCTGCCACAGGTCGGCACCGGCCCCGCCAGCGGGTTCGGACCACCGACACGTAGTGCGTCCCGGGCGCCCCTGTGCCGCTTATCAACAATGATTGTTGAAAAACAATCAGTGGTAACATGGCGGACGATGAAGACCCCCGAGGAGCTGACCGAATTGTTCCGGTCCACCGGACGAAAGGTCACCGCCCAGCGGCAGTGCATCTTCCGGGTGCTCCAGGGTGACGTGACCCATCCCTCGGCCGAGGCGGTCCACGCGCTGGTCAGCCGGGAGATGGAGACCGTCTCGCTGAAGACCGTCTACCAGACCCTGCACGACCTCTCCGAGCTGGGCGAGATCGTCTCACTCGACGTCGGCACCGGGATGACCCGATTCGATCCCAACGTCGACCATCCCCACCACCATCTGGTGTGCCGGCAGTGTGGGAGCGTGCGCGACCTGCTGGCGGCGTTTCCCGAAGTCCAGATCCCCGAGGGCGCCGACCTGGGCTATGAGGTCGGCTCCGCCGAGATCGTCTTCCGGGGCCTGTGCCCCGACTGCAGAACGCCCAAGCGCGGCCGACGGACGGCCGCCACGGCGGCCCGGTAGGTGGCCCGCCGGTCCGAGCTCAGCAACAACCGGGTCGTGGAACCCTCCACGGCCGACTCACCCAGGAAAGGAACACCGTGCCAGCACTGAAAGACTCCAAGACCGAGGGCAACCTCAAAGAGGCGTTCGCCGGCGAGAGCCAGGCCAACCGCCGTTACCTGTACTTCGCCCAGAAGGCCGACGTCGAGGGCTACCCGGACGTCGCCGCCTTGTTCCGGTCGGTCGCCGAAGGCGAGACGGGCCACGCGTTCGGCCACTTCGACTTCTTGAAGGAGGTCGGGGACCCGGTGACCGGCGTGCCGGTCGGCCCCACCGAGGACAACCTCAAGTCCGCCGTCGAGGGCGAGACCTACGAGTACTCCGAGATGTATCCCGGCTTCGCCAAGACCGCCCGCGACGAGGGATTCGACGAGATCGCCGAATGGTTCGAGACGCTGGCCCGGGCCGAGAAGAGCCATGCCGGCCGCTTCACCGAGGGGTTGGCCTCGGTCGCCTGAGCGGGGCTGGGTGCCGTCGTGCACCCGTGCGTGCCCACAGCCGGACACCGGGTTTCGGCCCGGTGCCGGTTTGTGGCGCACCTCGTCCGCATCGCACCGACTCCCATGACTACTCCGTCACACGAGCGTCGTCGGCCGGTCCCGGCAACAGACGCTCCCGAGGAGGGAACCACGTGACCATGACCCGACCCCTGACCCTCGAGGACATCGCCGACCAACGCGCCTACGAACGCGAGCGGGACGAGTTCCGTGCCCAGGTCATCGCCGTGAAGAAGCTGCGCCGGGTCAGCGTCGGGCCCGTCGTCACGCTGACCTTCGAGAGCCGGCTCACCATGCGATTCCAGGTCCAGGAGATGGCGCGGGCCGAGCGGATGGTCAGCGACGCCCAGATCCAGCACGAGCTGGACGTCTACAACCGGCTGCTGCCGGCACCGGCCGAGTTGTCGGCCACGCTGTTCCTCGAGCTCACCACCGAGCAGCAGCTCCGGACCTGGCTGCCGCGCCTGGTCGGCATCGAGCGGGCCTGCGAGCTGCGGATCGGAACCGGCGACGCCGCACAGCTCGTCCCGTCCACCCCCGACCAGGAGCACCAGGCCAACCTGACGCGGGAGGAGACCACCTCGGCAGTCCACTATGTCCGGTTCCGTTTCACCGACGCCCAGGTCCAGGCCTTCGCCACCCAGCCCGTGACCTTGGCCGTGAACCATCCCGACTATCCCGACGGCGTGCCGGGGACCCCCCTCAGCGACGCCACCCGCCATGAGCTGGCCGGCGACCTCGCCGGGGGCTAGCTGCCGCTGAAGCGCGGCGGGCGCCGCTCCAACGAGGCGGCGATGCCCTCGCGGAAGTCGTCGGTGTCGATCAGGCGGAGCTGCTCGTCCCGCTCGTGGTCGAGTGCCAGGGCGAACTCCTCGGCCAGACCGCGTCGCAGCGTCGAGCGGATCGACCGCACCGCCAGCGGCGCCGACCCGGCGATCTCTTGTGCCAGTGCGTGTGCCCCGGCCCGGGGGTCGTCGGCCAGGCGGTCGCACAGTCCCATCCCGACGGCCTCGTCGCCCCCGACCCGCCGACCGGTCGTGAGCAATTCCAGCGCGTGCTGGTGCCCGACAGCACGGGGGAGTGTCACCGACAGACCGAACCCCTGATGGAACCCGAGCCGGGCGAAGTTGGCGGCGAAGCGGCTCTCGGACGACGCCACCCGGAAGTCGCCGGCCATGGCCAGGCTGAGCCCACCGCCCACCGCGGCCCCCTGGACGGCGACCACGATGGGGAGTCCGACCTGGACCAGCTCCACGGCCCGGCCGTAGAGCTCGGACAGGCCATCCCGTGTGGGCGTGCCGGCCGCCCCGAAGTCGAGTCCGGCACAGAAGTGCCGACCCTCCGAGCACAGCACGATGGCCCGGCCACCGTGGCCCTCGGCCCAGCCGATGGCGTCGACCAGTCCAGCGAGCAACGGGGCGTCGAAGTAGTTGGTCGGGGGCCGGTGCATCTCGACCTCGCCGACACCCTCGGGACCGATGGTGACGGTCACATCGCCGAACGTCTCGTCCATCAGTCCTCGCCTCGTGCCTCTGGCCGGGGCCCGGAGCCGCCACCGCGGGCGACCACCTCGGCCAGCACCTCGGCGGTGTGCTCGCCGCTCAGGGCCGCCGGACGACGGACTGTTGGTCCGCTGGCCTTCGAGAACCGCACTGGCTGGGGCAGGACCTTGTACCGACCGGCCACCGGGTGGTCGTCCTCGGGGAGCCCGTCGACCAGCTCGTCCAGGGTCGGCACGGGAGAGGCCGGAACCGCTGCGGTCAGGCAGAAGGCCAGCCATGCCGCGGTGGTGCGCTGGGTGATGATGGCTGCCACCTCGTGGTAGAGGGCATCGGCGTGCTCGATGCGTGACCGTGCCGAAGCCAGGCGGTCGTCGTCGGCCAGGTCGTCCCGCCCGCCCGCCCGGAACAGGACCTCGAAATTCTCCCGCGTGTAGGGGAGCACGCTGATCCAACCGTCACTGGTGCGCTGCGGCCGTCGCTCGGGGCTGAGGATGCGCAGGTAGCCCGGCGGCCCCTGGGGTGGCCGGGCGGTGGCCGCCCCGGCGTGCTCGACCAGTGTGAAGGCCGTCATCACCTCGACCATGGGAACCTCCACCTGCTGGCCCTCTCCGGTGCGCTCACGGTGGACGAGGGCGGCCATCACGGCATACGCGATGGTCAGGCCGCTCACCTTGTCGGCCACCAGCGTGGGCACGAACTGAGGCTCGCCCCCCACGCGTCGGAAGGTGTCAGGCAGCCCGGTCCCCGCCTGGATCACGTCGTCGTAGGCCGGAGCGTCGGCCTGGTCCGAGTCGACCGGATAGCCCTGGGCCTGGCAGTAGACGATGTCGGGCCGGACCGGGACAATGTCGTCGTAGCTCAACCGGAGCCGTCTGAGCGTGCCGGGCCGGAGGTTGGTCACCAGCACGTCAGCGGTGGCCACGATGGCCATGAGGTCATCTCTGCCGGCGTCGGTCTTGAGGTCGAGCACGACACTGCGCTTGTTGCGCAGCAGGTTGAGGGCCACCCCGGACAGCTCGGGATGGGGCCCTGCGGTCATCACCCGGCTGAGCGTGCCCCGGGGGTCTTCGACCGTGATCACGTCAGCCCCCAGATCGCCGAGGATCTGGGTGGCCAGCGGGCCCATCACGATGGAGGTCAGGTCAACCACGCGGATCCCGTCGAGTGGTCCTGTGGGTGTTGGTGCCATCGGTGACTTCCTTCGGCCATGAGCGGCTCGGTGCTGGTGGGACGATCGAGGGCGGGTCGATGCCGGGCAGATGAATCGGGCAGATGAATACGGTAGGGGTCGTGGGCCGGTGGCCGGGCGCCGCCGAATCACTGCACAGTATGCGTATCCGCGAACCTGCCGGCACGAGCCGGCGAGGAGGTGGTCCCACGTGACCGAGGCCGATGTCGTCGAGGATCCGGACGAGGGTGTCGGCCCACGCGGATCACGGGGACTGGCGGCGGAGTTCCGGGACGGGATCACGTTGCGGGCCGCAGTCCTGGTCGTCGGTGTGGGCCTCCTCCAACTGGGCTTCATCGCCTCCTACATCGGTGCCTTCCACCAGCCCACACCCCACCGGCTCCCGCTGGCGGTGGTGGCCCCGGCGTCGGTCAGCGCCAAGGTGGTGCCCGAGCTCAACGCCATCGCCGGGTCACCGCTCCGCGCCGAAGTGGCCTCGACGGTTGCCGCCGGCCGCCGGCTGCTGCTCGATCGCCGTGTCTATGGCGTGCTGGTGGTGAACACCGACGGCACCGAGGATGTGCTCGTCGAGGCCAGCGCCAGTGGGGTGTCGGCCGCCACCGCCATGAGCGAAGTCATGGCGGTCGTCGAGACCAAGGTGCATCGGACGGTCCGGGTCCACGACATCCGCCCACCACTGCCCGGCGACCGCAACAGCCTCTCGTCGTTCTACCTCGTGATCGGCTGGATCGTCGGCGGCTACCTGGTGGCCGCCATCCTCGGGGTGAGCGCCGGCTCCCGGCCGGCCAATGCCAACCGGGCCACGGTCCGACTGGCGGCAATCGCCGTCTACGCCCTCGTCACCGGGCTCGGTGGTGCGCTCATCGCCGGCCCGTGGTTGCACGCCCTGCCGTCCCACGTCCTGGGCTTGTGGATGCTCGGGTCACTGCTGGTGTTCTGTGCGGGGGCGTTCTCCATGGGGCTGCAGGTGGTGGCCGGCACCGTCGGCATCGGGATCAGCATCCTCATCTTCGTGGTCATCGGCAATCCGAGTGCGGGGGGCGCGTACTCATGGCAGCTGCTGCCGGCCTTCTGGCGGGTGGTCGGGCCCTGGATCCCATCGGGGGCAGGCACCTCGGCCGCCCGCGGGATCGCCTACTTCGACAGCGTCGGCATCGGGACCAACCTGGTGGTGATCGCGACCTACGGGGTGGTCGGCATCCTTCTCGTCTATGTCGTGCTGGTCGACATCGGCCACCAGGTCCTGCACCTTCCGGCCCGGGCCCGTCGGCGGGACACCGAGGTGGCCGACGTGACGTGACGCCTGGTCTGACCCCGTCCCGAGACCGAGGGGCCTACAGGTAGGCCAGGTGCACAGCGACCTCGGGGGTGTTGATCCGGAAGGTCAGGCTCTCCTCGAGATAGAGGTCGACCGAGGTGGCGTCCGAGGACCGGTAGCCGATGGAGAAGTCCTCGCCCACGGTGAGCTCGAAGTCGCCGCCCCGCTGGCTGAGGACGACGGCCCCATCCACGGCCGGCGCCCAGACGACCGGGCCGCCGAGGATCTGGCGGAGGTGCTCGAAGACCGGGTAGCCGCCGTGTTCGGTGGTCTCGGTGACCCCGGTGTAGCAGCGGGCTCCGAGGGCGATGGCGAACGGACCGTCGATGTCGGCGGCCCGCAGCGCGGCGACGGCATGGGCCACGTGCTCGGGGTAGCGGCCGTAGTCGTCGCTGATGGCCACCTTCTCGTGGGGTGAGGCGGGCACGATGCCGGTGATTCCCCCCTCTTCGTAGCCGTGGAACACCAGATGGTCCTCGGCCAGGGCCGCTTGGCGTCCCGCCGCGATGACGGTGTCGAGATCGAGGTCGGTGGCCCCCCGTTCGGCGGCGGCCAGCTCGGCCCGGTCCAGGGTGAACGACGAGCGCAGCTCGACCAGCGGGGCCACCCGTCGCCGTGCCACCTCGACGGTGCCGAGGCCCCCGCTGACCAGGACGTCGATTCTGCCGGTGTCGACCGAGGAGTGGGCCCACCCGAGCGGCCCGGTGAAGTCGACCAGCCGGCGGGCCGCCAGGTAGTGCTTGAGTGAGCGCGCGGCCTCGGCGTCGATCTGTTCCCAGGCGTCGTCGGTGACCGGTGCCAGCTCCCGCAGCAGATGGTTCATGGCGTGCTCCTGTGTTCGTGGGTCGTGGACAGCTCCGTCGGCGTCGTGTGACGGGCCGTCGGCCTCCGTTGGTGACCTGGTCAGTGTAGGTCGGAGCTGATTCCGACCCAACGGCTCTACCCGTTCGCTGTGGCGGTACCCGTGCGGTTGACCGGGCGCGGCCGCAGCGGTGGGTGGGAGCGCGGCGGCAAGGTCGCTGCCAGGTCCCGGTGCGGCACCCGGGCAAGGTGTCGGAACCACGCTGTCCCCGGCCACCCACCGCGGGTGACCCTGCACGAGAGCGAGGCAACGCCGTGAGTACCACTACGACCATCATCGGGAACCTGACCCGCGACCCGGAGATCCGCTACACCCGGGAGGGCCAGGCCACCACCTCCCTCGGGGTGGCCGTCAACCGCCGCTGGCAGAACCGTGCCACCAACGAGTGGGAGGAGTCGACGTCGTTCTTCGATGTGGTGACGTGGCGCGACCTGGCCGAGAACGTCGCCCTCAGCCTCACCAAGGGCATGCGGGTGGTGGTCACCGGCCGGCTCGAGCAGCGGAGCTGGGAGACCGACGACGGGGACCGGCGCTTCAAGGTGGAGATCGTGGCCGACGAGGTGGGGTGCAGCCTCCGGTTCGCCACGGTCGACGTGCACCGGATCGAACGCCACCAGGGAGACGGTGCTGGCACCGATCCCTTCGAGACCGGTGCCTGAGCGGGCGACCGACCCGGCCGACGGGCTCGGGCCGTGACCCTCCTCGAACCCCGTGCTGACGTCCTCCAGCCCGGCCTGCCGCTCCGATTCAGGGGAACGGTGCAGCTCACCAAGCGCGAGGTCTTCGCCGCCTGCCAGGCGCTGGCCGACGCCGATCGGCACCTGGTGCGGGCCGGACGGACCGAGGAGGCCGCAGCCCTGGGCGACCTCTTCGATCTCCTGGAGGACCGATTGGCACCCGACCGGCCATGACCGGCTCGGCCTGGCCGGTACGTCGCTTGCGTGTCGTCAGCCCTGGTCGGGTTGGTACTCGATGGAGAGCGAGTTGACGCAGTAGCGCTGGCCGGTGGGCAGTGGACCGTCGGGGAAGACATGGCCTAGGTGGCCGCCGCAGCGGGCACAGGTGATCTCAGTCCGGCGCATGCCGAAGCTCTTGTCCACGTGCTCCACGATGACCCCGTCGTCGAGCGCCCGGTAGAAGCTGGGCCAACCCGATCCCGACTCGAACTTGGTGTCACTGGGGAATAGGGCCGCCCCGCAGCCTGCGCACGTGAACATGCCGCTTCCCTCCACGTGGAGGAGTTCGCCCGACCACGCCGGCTCGGTGCCCTTCTGGCGTAGGACGGCGTACCGCTCCGGGGTCAGCCGGGACCGCCACTCCTCGTCGGTCAGCTCCACTGTGCCGCCGGTGCCGATGGTGGTGTCGTCGCTCATGTGTTCCTCCTTGGTGTGGGCCGGGGACCGGACACGTAGCCCGGTCGTCGACCGACATCGATCACCACCTACAACATCGGCCCGACCTGGAGTGTTCCCGGTCCCCGCCGCCTGCGGCCTGGGCCCGGTGTGCCCTCCGGCCACGCCCGGCCCGTTTGCTAACGTCGCGTCAGATTCGACCCGGAGCCCCGCACCGGGTGCCCGGGCGCATCGATCCCTGTCGTGTCCGGGACCGGCCCCGCCGCTCCGACACCACAGGACCACAACACCATGGATCTCCGAGACCGACCCGAGGACGAGGCCTTCCGCAAGGAGATCCGGGCCTGGCTGGCCGACCATGTGACCGGGGCGTTCGCCGCCCTGGGTGGTCGGGGCGGTTCGGGTGACGAAACCTACGGGTTCGAGACCCGCCTCGAGTGGGAGCACCTGCTGGCCGCCGACGGCTGGACCTGCATCGGCTGGCCCACCGACCACGGCGGCCGGGGCGCGTCCGTTGCCCACCAGGTGATCTTCAACGAGGAGTACGTCCGGGCCAAGGCTCCCGGACGCGTCAGCATCCTCGGTGAGGGCCTGATCGGCCCGACCATCATCCAGTACGGGACGGCCGACCAGAAGGCCCGGTTCCTCCCGCCCATTGTCGCCGGCACCGAGCTGTGGTGCCAGGGCTATTCCGAACCCAATGCCGGCAGCGACCTGGCCAATGTGCAGACCAAGGCGGTGCTCGACGGCGACGAGTGGGTGATCACGGGTCAGAAGGTCTGGACGTCACTGGCCCACCAGTCCGACTGGTGCTTCGCGGTGTGCCGCACCGAGCCCGGGTCGACTCGACACCGTGGCCTGTCCTACCTCCTGGTGCCCATGGACCAGCCCGGGGTCGAGGTCCGCCCCATCACCCAGCTGACCCGGACGTCGGAGTTCAACGAGGTCTTCTTCGACGGGGCCCGCACCGCCGCCTCCAACGTGCTGGGCGAGGTCGGGGACGGCTGGCGGGTAGCGCTCGCCACCCTGGCCTTCGAGCGCGGTGTGGGACTGCTCGGCCACCAGGTCTCGTTCCGGCGGGAGCTCGACCACCTGTTCGCCGCGGCCCGGGCCAACGGGAGGGCCGACGACCCCGTCATGCGCCAGCGGCTGGCCCGGTCCTACGCCGAACTCGAGATCCTCCGGTTCAACACCCTGCGCAGCCTGTCCGGCTACGACGGTCCGGTGGCGCCCCCCGAGGCGTCGATCATCAAGCTGTACTGGGCCACCTGGCACCAGGGCCTGGGCGAGCTGGCGATCGACATCCTGGGCCCGGCGGGCCTGGTGGCCGCGGCGTTTCCCTACGAGCTCGACGCCTTCCAGCGCACCTTCTTGTTCAGCCGCTCCGAGACCATCTACGGAGGGTCCAACGAGATCCAAAAGAACATCATCGGCGAGCGGGTCCTCGGCCTGCCGCCCGAGCCCAAGGGGACAGCGCCATGAGCGGAACCATCGACGGTGAGACGACCCCGGCTCCCTGGCCGGTCCCGTCCCCACCGGCCGGGCACGGGCTGCTGACCGGCAAGGTCGTGGTGATCACGGCGGCGGCCGGCACCGGGATCGGGTTCGCCACCGCCAAGCGCTGCATCGAAGAGGGCGCCACGGTGGTCGTCTCGGACGCCCACGAGCGCCGTCTGGCTGAGGCGGCCGACACCCTGGCCGGGCTCCCCGAGTCGGGTGGGGAGCGTCCGCTGGCGGTGGCCTGCAACGTCACCGACGAGGCCCAGGTGCAGGCCCTCTACGACGCCGCCGTCGAACGGCACGGGCGGTTCGACGTGGCCGTCAACAATGCCGGGTTGGGTGGCCAGGTGGACGTGGTGGACATGACCGACGACCAGTGGTCGCTGGTCCTCGACGTCACCTTGACCGGCACGTTCCGGTGCACCCGTGCCGCCCTCCGGCACTTCTATGCCCGGGGCCAGGGCGGCGTCATCGTGAACAACGCCTCGGTGTTGGGCTGGCGGGCCCAGCGGGGCCAGTCCCACTACGCCGCGGCCAAGGCCGGGGTGATGGCGCTCACCCGGTGCAGCGCCATCGAGGCCGCCCCCGCGGTGTGCGTATCAACGCCGTGTCCCCCAGCCTCGCCGTCCATCCCTTCTTGAACAAGGTGATGGCCGACGAGGAGCTGGCCGAGCTCAGCCGACGCGAGGCTCTCGGCCGCGGGGCCGAGGTGTGGGAAGTGGCCACGGTGATCGCCTTCCTGGCCAGCGAGTACGCCACGTTCATGACCGGCGAGGTGGTCTCGGTCAGCAGCCAGCACCCCTAAGGCCGCTGACCCGCCGGGCAGCCTCGCGGGACCCAACGCCTGGTCGGCACGGCGGGACGATGCACTACCCTGACGACGTGTCAGATAGCACGGATCCCCGCGGGGATCTCCAGTGGGGGACCATCCCGGGCCTGGTCGAGGACGCCGCCGCCCGGTTCGGCGCCAACGAGGCGCTGGTCGACCGGCATGGGCCCGGTGGGACGGTCACCCGGCTGACCTTCGACCAGGTGGCCGAGCGTGTGGCTGATGCCACCCGGGCCATCGTGGCCAACGGCATCGACCGCGGCGACCGGGTGGCCATCTGGGCCCCGAACTGCGCCGAGTGGGTCATCGCCGCCCTGGGCGCGGTGGGGGCGGGCGCCCTCCTGGTCCCGCTCAACACCCGCTTCAAGGGGGCCGAGGCGGCCTACGTCCTGCGCCAGTCGGGGGCACGGATGCTCTTCACCGTGGAGGGGTTCCTCGGCACGGACTACCCGACGATGCTGGACGAGGCGGTGGCAGCCGGGGAGAAGGTGCCTGAGCTCGAACGGGTCGTGGTGCTGCGCTCGGGCGACGACGGGGAGCGACCACGTTCGGCCCGCGGCGACCAGGTGGTCGACTGGTCGGTCTTCCTCCAGGAGGGCGGACTGTGCTCGGCCGACGTGGCGGCCGGCCGGACGGCCTCGATCACTGCCGGCGACCTCTCCGACCTGGTGTTCACCTCGGGCACCACCGGGCACCCCAAGGGGGCCATGACCACCCACGGTCAGACCCTGCGCACCTTTGCCACGTGGTCCGAGGTGGTTGGACTGCGCCAGGGCGACCGCTACCTGATCGTCAACCCGTTCTTCCACACGTTCGGCTACAAGGCGGGCATCCTGGCCTGTCTGATGACCGGTGCGACCATGGTGGCCGAGCCGGTGTTCGACGTCGATGTGCTGCTGGGCCGCATCGAGCAGGAACGGATCTCGGTGCTGCCCGGCCCGCCGACCGTCTTCCAGTCCATCCTCGACCACCCCGATCGCAAGGGGTTCGACCTGTCCACCCTCCGCCTGGTGGTCACCGGGGCCGCCCTCGTCCCCGTGGAGCTGGTCGAGGCCCTCTGGTCTGATCTCGGCATCGAGACCGTGCTCACCGCCTACGGGCTGACCGAGGCGTGCGGCACGGTCACCATGTGCCGGCGGGGCGACCCGGTCGAGGTCATCGCCGGCACGTCGGGGCGTGCCATCCCCGACGTCCAGGTGAAGGTGGTGGACGTGGACGGCACCGAGGTGGCGACCGGGTCGGCGGGGGAGATCCTGGTCCGCGGCTACAACGTGATGCAGGGCTACTTCAACGACGCCGAGGCCACCGACGCCGCGGTGGACCGCGACGGTTGGCTGTCGACCGGTGACGTCGGCGTCATGGACGCGGCGGGCAATGTCACCATCACGGACCGCCTGAAGGACATGTACGTCAGCGGGGGCTTCAACGTCTATCCGGCCGAGGTCGAGGCCGCCCTCCGGCTGCATCCCGGGGTGCAGCAGGTGGCGGTCATCGGGATTCCCGACCGGCGGATGGGTGAGGTGGGTCTGGCCGTGGTGGTGCCCTCGGTGGGGACCGACGCCGTGGACGGCCCGGACCTCGAGCCCGCCCTCATCGCCTGGACGAGGGAGCGGTTGGCCAACTACAAAGTCCCGAGGTCGGTGGTGACCATGGAGTCCCTGCCCCTCAACGCCAGCGGCAAGGTGCTCAAGCGCGAACTGCGAGAGCGTTTCGCACCGCAGACCTGAGCCGCCCGCCCGACGGGCGGTCCGAACCACCGCCCGCCGCCACAGCCGGGCGATCCGACAGTCGACACGAAACAAGGGAGGGTTGCCATGCGAGGCATCGTCTACACCGGTGACGGGGCAGAGGTCACCGATCAGTTGGGCATCGGCGACCCCGGTCCCACCGAGGTGCGGGTGGCCATCGGCGCGGCCGGGGTGTGCCACAGCGACCTGTCGGTGATCAACGGGACCATCCCCTGGAAAGCACCGTCGGTCCTCGGTCATGAGGGGGCCGGCGTGGTCGAGGCGGTCGGCTCCGAGGTCCGATCGGTCAAGCCGGGCGACCACGTGGTGATCGCCACGCTGGCCAGCTGTGGGACGTGCCGGGCTTGCAGCACCGGACACCCCACCTGGTGCGTCAAGACACTGGGCAACGTGTCCCAGCCCTTCACCTACAAGGGTGAGCCGGCCTCCAACTTCGCCGCCACCTCGGTGTTCGCCGAGTCCACCATCGTCCAGGAGGTCCAGGCGGTCAAGATCTCCAAGGAGGTGCCCATGACCTCGGCCTGCCTCATCGGCTGCGGGGTCCTCACGGGCGTGGGGGCGGTGCTCAACCGGGCCAAGGTCCAGGCCGGCGAGACGGCGGCGGTGTTCGGCGTGGGCGGCGTGGGGCTCAACGTGATCCAGGGCCTGCGCCTGTCGGCCGCCAGCCGCATCATCGCCATCGACACCATGGCCTCCAAGGAGGGGCTGGCCCGCCAGTTCGGTGCCACCCACTTCGTCGACGCCTCCGACACCGACGCTGTGGCGGCTGTCCGGGAACTGGTTCCCCCGGGGCCGGACCGGGTGGCCGGGGCGCTCGGGTGGACGGGCGGGGTCAACTGGTCGTTCGACTGCGTCGGCCACCCGGCCGTCCTCCGCAACGCCCTCGACGTCCTCGACTGGGGCGGCAACGCCCTGGCCATCGGGATCCCGCCCCAGGGGACCGAGGTGGCCGTCGACGTGAACGCCCTGGCCTACGTGGACCGTGGCCTGCTGGGGTGCCGGTACGGGTCGTCCCGCCCCCACCACGACATCCCGTTGATGGTGGAGCTCTACTTGTCGGGGCGGTTGATGCTCGACGAGCTGGTCACCGAATCCCGGCCCGTGGAGGGGTTCCGCGAGATCGTGGAGGACATGGAGGCCGGCAAGCTGGCCCGGGGCGTCCTGACCTTCTGACCGACCAGCACCCGGGGTCTCGTCCCGGCGCTCGACGGCCGGTGTCGGGGGATGCGGTGGGGATCGCACTGTTACAGTCGCAGCCCATATGACGGCGCGTCAGATCGAGGGGTCCTTCGGCACCGTGGTGGACGTGCTGCGCGCCGCAGCCGGGGTCAATGCCGACGTCGAGGCGTACGTCGAACCCGAGACCGCCGTGTCGCCGCGGGCCAGCTTGACCTTCGCCGGGTGGGACCGTGCGGCCGACGGTGTGGCCGCACTCCTGGCCGAGGCCGGTGTCGTCCGGGGCTCGGTGGTGTGCCTGCTATTGCCGAGCTCGATCGACTACATGGTCTGCTATGCCGCGGCCGCCCGGCTGGGCGCGGTCACCTCGGGAATCAACCTCCGCCTCGGCCACCCCGAGGTCCGCTCCATCCTGGAGCGCACCCGTCCGGCGGTCACCGTGGTCGACGACGGCGTCCCGGTCCCCGAGGGTCCCACCGGCCTCGTTCTGACCCGGTCCGAGGCGGCGGCGGCGACGGCCCGGGCCCCGGTCCGCCCTGGGGCCGAGCTGGCCCCCACCGACCCGGTGGCCGTGGTGTGGACCAGTGGGACCACCGGGCTGCCCAAGGGCGCGGTCTTCGACCATGCCAGTCTGGCCGCGGTGGCGGCCGGCACCGACGTGCTGAGCGCCACCGGGGACCGCCGGCTCTCGCCGCTCCCTTTCGCCCACGTGGGCTCGATGACCCGGACCTGGGACGAGGTGGTCCATGGGGTGACCACGGTGATCACCCCCACGCCGTGGCGGGCCGCGGATGCCATCGCCGTCATGGAGGCCGAGCAGATCACCGTGGCCCAGGGCGTCCCCACCCAGTGGGCGCTGGTGCTCGACCACCCCGACATCGCCGGCGCCGATCTGTCGTCGCTGCGGATCGCGGGCACCGGGGCGGCGCGGGTGCCCTCCGAGCTGGTGGCGGCCATGCGCGAGCGCCTGGGCGTCCCCATCGTCGTCCGCTACACCTCGACCGAGGCGTCGCTCGGTACCGGCACCGTGCCCGGGGACACCGACGGGGTGGTGGCAACCACGGTGGGTCGGCCGGTGCCCGGGGTGTCCCTGATGGTGGCCGACGAGCAGGGGGACGAGGTGCCCACCGGGGAGGTTGGCACGGTACGCCTACGGTCGGCGGCGGTGATGCGCGGCTACTGGGGCGGACCACCGACCGGGCCGGGCGTGGACGGAATGGTCTACGACCGCGCCGCCACCCGTGCCGTCCTCGACGATTCGGGCTGGCTCACCACCGGCGACTTCGGCTACCTCGACGACGACGGCTACCTGCACCTGGCCGGCCGGGCCAACGAGCTCTACATCCGGGGCGGCTACAACGTCTACCCGGCCGAAGTGGAAGGGGTGCTCGGCGCCCATCCCGCGGTGGGACAGGTGGCTGTGGTCGGTGCGCCTGACCCGGTCCTCGGCGAGATCGGGGTGGCCTTCGTGGTGGTGGCCGACGGGGAATCGGCCGATGAGGAGGCCGTCCTGGCCGAGCTGCGTGGAGCCGCCCGGGCCGCGCTGGCCGACTACAAGGCCCCCGACCGGGTCGTGGTGTGCGATCGTCTCCCCCTCACCTCGATGATGAAGGTAGACAAGAGATCCCTGGCTGCCCGGGCAGCGGCCCTCCCGGCCCGGACCACCGGCCCGCGGGGGACCGCAGCCCAACGATCACGCCAGCACGAGAACGGAGCACGCGCCTCATGACCGGACAATCCGTACCCGCCCAGGGCGGGGTGACCGACGACCCCATCCGCATCGGGACCATGCTCTACACGCTGGTCGAGCCCCACCGGGGTCACCAGGTGGCCTACAACCGGTGGTACGAGCGGGACCACTTCTACGCCGGTTGCCAGATCGGGGCCTACAACTTCTCCGGGGCACGCTTTGTCGCCACCGCCCCGCTGAAGGCGCTGCGGCTGCCCGCCCCCGGCGCCGGCCCCGCTCCCATGGTGGCCGACCCTCAGACCGGCAGCTACCTGGGCCTGTACTACGTGCTCGACCGCCACCACGACGAGTGGAACCGCTGGGCCGTGGACCAGGTCAACGCCCTGCATGCCGCCGGTCGGATGTTCGAGCAGCGGGACCACATCCACACCGGCCTCTACCACTTCGAGTGGGAGCACCGGCGCGACGAGGACGGCGTCCCGGCCGAGCTGACCCTCGACCACCGCTTCCCCGGCATGGTCTCGGTCTTCGTCCAGCCCGCCGACGGTGTCGGGCCCGACCAGGTGTCGGCCTGGTACCGCGACGTCTACCTACCGTCAGTGCTGGCGGGGTCGCCGGTGGCGACGGTGCTGGCCTTCAGCCCCCTACCGCTGCTGGCCGACGCGCCAGGCGACGTGCCCCGTTCGGACGCGGTGGACGAGCGGGTCCTGTTGCTCTGGTTCCTCGACGACGCCCCCGATGCCACCTGGGACGCCACCTTCGCCCATCAGGGGGAGCAGTTGGCGGCGGCCGGGCTGGGTGCGGTCACCTGGGCGGCCCCGTTCATCGGCACCGTCCCGGGCACCGACACCTACACCGACCAACTGTGGTCGGACCCGGCCTGATGGCTGACTTCATCGACGACCTGCAGGCTCGCACGGCGGCCCGGGGCTGGGTCGGCTCATCGACGCTGTGGGGACTCATCGAAGAACGGGCGGCGCGCCACGCCCGACGCCGTCCTGGCCCACGAGGACACCGGCCATGAGCTGACCTTCGCTGGCTTTCGAGACGCCTCCCTCCGGGCCGCCGCCGGCCTCCACGCCGACCACGGCGTGGGCCCCGGCACCGGCGTGAGCTGGGAGCTCCCCACCTGGAACGAGTCCCTGGTGCTGGTGGGAGCGCTCTGTCGCCTGGGGGCGCGCCAGAACCCGCTGATCCCGATCTACCGCGGGCGGGAGGTCAGCTTCATCACCGAGCAGAGCGACGCCTCGTTGCTGGTCGTGCCCACCGTCTACCGGGGCTTCGACTACGAGGCCATGGGTCGCGAGATCGCCGCTGTACGACCGGGACTCTCGGTGCTGGTGGTCGACCGGGACCTGCCCGACGGTGACCCGGCGGTCCTCCCCGAGCCCGAGGCCGCGCCGGCCCGGGCCGTCGACGCACCCATTCGATGGCTGTTCTACACCTCGGGCACCACCGCCGATCCCAAGGGCGCCCCCCACACCGACCTCACCGTGATGGCCCCGGCCCTGGCCATGGCCGAGTGCCTGGACATCGGTCCGACGGACGTATCCGCACTGATCTTCCCGTTCACCCACATCGGCGGGATCGGCTGGTTGATCGCCGCGCTGATGACGGGATGCGAACTGTTGACCACTGAGGTGTTCGACCCCCAGGTCACGCCAGGCTTCCTGGCGGCCAACGGGGTGACCCTGGCCGGCTCGGGGACGCCCTTCCACATGGCCTATCTGGCCGCCCAGCGAGCCAGTGCCTCCAACGACCCACTGTTCCCGGCCATCCGCTCCTACCCGGGGGGTGGGGCGCCCAAGCCGCCCCAGCTGCACCACGACCTGAAGCGGGAGATCGGCGGGGTGGGCATCGTCTCGGGCTACGGGCTGACCGAGGCGCCCATCGTGGTGATGGCCACCGACCGCGACCCCGACCAGAAGCTGGCCGATACCGAGGGGCGTCCCACGCCGGGGGTCGAGCTCATCGTGGTCGCCCTCGACGGGACCCGCGCTATCCCCGGCCAAGAGGGCGAGATCCGGCTGAAGGGGCCCCAGGTCATCCGGGGCTATCTGGACCCGGCACTCGATGCCGATGCCTTCGACGAGGACGGCTACTTCCGGTCCGGCGACCTCGGGATGGTGGACGAGGACGGCTACGTCACCATCACCGGGCGACTGAAGGATGTGATCATCCGTCACGGGGAGAATATCTCGGCCAAGGAGGTCGAGGACCTCCTCTACGCCCACCCGGCGATCGCCGATGTGGCGGTGATCGGCCTGCCCGATCCCACGACCGGCGAACGGGCCTGCGCGGTGGTTGCTGTGGCGCCCGGGGAGGCATTCGACCTGGCCGACATGGTCGCCTACCTGAAGGAGCGGGGCCTGCGCACCCAGGCCATCCCCGAGCAGCTCGAGCTGGTCGAGGTGGTGCCCCGCAATCCGGCCGGCAAGATCCTGAAGCACACCCTGCGTGAAACGTTCACGCCCAAACCCGAGTCCTAGGAGCGTGAGCGAGTCATGAGTCCCATCCAACGGGTCACCCTGGGCCAGGGCGGTGCCGAGCACGAGGCCGCCGATGCCGCCATCACCTCGTTCACCGGCCGCCGGTTCATCGACAAGGTGGCCGTGGTCACCGGCGCCGGCTCGGGAATCGGCCGTGCCGTGGCCTTCCGGCTGGCACGGGAGGGGGCTTCGGTAGCCGTCCTCGACGTGGCCGAGGAGGGACTCACCGCCACGGTGGGGGCCATCGTCGCCGAGGGTGGCACCGCCGTGGGCTACCGCTGCGACGTCACCTCCGAATCGTCAGTGGCCGAGACGGTCGGCGGTGTGGTGGCCGACCTCGGCGACCCGACGGTGGTGTGCAACGTCGCCGGCATCGGGGGCTTCTTCCACACCGTGGACATGCCGCTCGAGCGCTGGGACAAGATCCTGGCCGTCAACCTGACCGGGCCCTTCCTGGTCTGCCGGGCCACCCTTCCCTACCTGCTCGAGCACGGTGGATCCATCGTCAATGTGGCATCCAACACCGCCCTGATGGGCCAGTCCTACTCCGCCGCCTACTGCGCATCCAAGGCCGGGCTGCTCATGTTCTCCAAGGCCCTGGCGGCCGAGTTCTTGTCCCGCGGCGTCCGGGTCAACGTGGTGGCCCCCGGCGGGGTCGACACCCCCCTGATCGGCACCTTCGAGCTGCCCGAGGGGGCGGACTTCAAGGAGCTGACCAAGATCATGACGCCCATGGGGTTCTCGACCCCGGCCGAGATCGCCGCCTCGGTGGCCTTCATCGCCTCGGACGAGTCCTCCTACACGACCGGCGCGGTGCTCTCGGTGGACGGTGGTCTCACCATCTGACCGTCCGGCCGGCCATCTGGTCCGAGCCGGTGACTCCGGCTCCAGGCCGGGGCCTGTGGTGCCGATAGTGACAACGACCATGACAAAAGGTGGCCGTGCCATGATGATCGGATCCACCGAGAACCAGTGCCTGCCGCACGCTCGAGGAGCACCATGACCCACCCATCACCGGTTGCCGCCTGGGAGACCGACTTCGACGTTCTCGACCCCCGCTACGTGGCCGACCCCTTCGCCATCTGGGACGAACTTCGCCACGTGTGCCCGGTGGCCCATTCGGACCGTCGGGGCAGCACCTGGCTGCCCACCACCTACCAGGATGTCGTCGAACTAGCCCACGACATCGGGCACTTCAGCTCCCAGGAGATCTCGGTCATCCCCTTCAACGGCCAGCGGCCCGACGAGCCGGTGCTGGCCTACGGCCTGCCCCCCATCTCGGCCGATCCTCCGCTGCACACCTGGACGCGGCGCCTCCTGCTGCCGTGGTTCTCGCACCGGCGGGTGGCCGAGTACGAGTCGATGACCCGTGCCCTGTGCCACGAGCTGGTGGACCGGTTCGCCGGCGACGGCATGGCCGACGCTGCCCGTGACTACGCCCAGCAGATCCCGGTACGGGTGATCGCCACCATCCTCGGGGTCCCGGCCTCGATGTCGGACACCTTCACCGGTTGGGTGCGGGACATCCTCGAGTTCGCCGACGACCCCGAGCGCCGCGCCCGGGGGGCCACCGGGCTCATCGAATTCTTCGTCTCGGAGGTGGAGCGCCGCAAGACCGAGCCCGGTGACGACCTGCTCAGCGACCTGCTCCACAGCGAGGTCGACGGCCAGCCTGTGGAGCAGAGTGTGGTGCTCGGCGTCGCCGCTCTGGTGCTGATTGCCGGGGTGGACACCACCTGGAGCGCCATCGGATCATCGCTGTGGCACCTGGCCACACACCCCGCCGACCGCGAGCGACTGGCGTCTGGGACCGACCCCGAGGCCATGGCCCTGGCCGTCGAGGAGCTGTTGCGTGCCTACTCGCCGGTCACGATGGCCCGGGTGGTCACCGAAGACGTCGAGTTCGCCGGCTGTCCCATGCGGGCAGGGGACAAGGTGCTGATGAACTTCCCCGCGGCCAACCGCGACCCGGCGGCCTTCGAGGACGCCGAGACCGTGCACCTCGACCGGGAGCTGAACCGCCATGTGGCCTTCGGCTCCGGCATCCACCGGTGCGCCGGCTCCAACCTGGCCCGGATGGAGCTGCGGGTGGCACTCGAGGTGTGGCTGGAGCGCATCCCGGCATTTGACCTGGCCGATGGCGCCGAGGTCACCTGGGCCGGGGGTCAGGTGCGAGGCCCGCGGCAGCTCCCGGTGGTGTTCGGTTGAGGATCCGTGTCGATCCGGAGAAGTGCCAGGGCCATGCCCGGTGCTACGGCCTGGCCCCTCAGTTGTTCGACGTGGACGAGTACGGGCTGGCGACGGTTGTGGGGGATGGGACCGTGCCGCCCGAGCTCGAGCAGAAGGCCCGCCTGGCCATCGCCAACTGTCCCGAGTTCGCCGTGGAGGAGCTCCCGGGCTGAGACACGCTGGTAGCTTCTCGGGACTGAGGACACCGATGGGAGAGCCCGTGACGCAGCCCGGTCAGTTCACCACGCAGACGTCGGACATGATCGCCGTGCACCGCGCCCTGGCCGGATCGCTGCAGGCCGCGCCCTCGCTGGTCGGCGATGCCGGTGCCGACCCTGAGCGGGTCGAGGTCATCGGCTCGTTCTACGAGAATGTCCTGGAGTTCCTCCACGTCCACCATTGGGGCGAAGACGAGTTGATCTACCCGCTCCTCGAGGCCCGGTGCCCCGACGAGATGGCCGTGCTGCAGACGGTGGACGACCAGCACAAGCTGCTCACCGAGCCGATGGACACTGCGGTCGCCTCGGTCGCCGCCTGGCGGGCGGAGCCCTCGGCGACGACCGGGGGAGCGGTGGTTGCGATCATGGCCACCATCGACGAGACCCTCGCACCCCACCTGAGCGACGAGGAGGAGATCGTCCTCCCCATCGCCAGTGCGTGGATGAGCCCCGAGGAGTGGGCTCTGCTGCCTGGTCACGCCCTCCAGTCCTTCCGGGGCGACAAGCCCTGGCTGGCGCTGGGGCTCGTGCGCGAGGGCCTGACCCCCGAGCAACGGGACGGCATGCTGGCCGGCATGCCACCGCCGCTGCAGTCCCTGTGGAACGAGCAGTGGGGTCCGGCCTTCGACGCCTTCATCACCGAGGTGCGCCGGTAGTCGCAGGAAGTGCCTGTACCGCCCCGCTGGTTTGCCGGGGCGGGCCGTCCGACCTAGGAGAGCCGCTCGACGATCATGGCCATGCCCTGGCCGCCGCCTACGCACATCGATTCGAGACCGATGGTCTTGCCGGTGTCCTCCAGCGCGTTGAGCAGCGTGGTCATGATGCGGGCCCCGGTCTGGCCGAAGGGATGGCCGAGGGCGATGGCGCCACCCTTGACGTTCAGCTTGTCGTAGCTGATCCCGAGCTCCTTGGCCGAGGGGACCACCTGGGCGGCGAAGGCCTCGTTGATCTCCACCAGGTCGATGTCGTCGATGGTCATCGAGGCGCGGGCCAGGGTCTGGCGGATGGCATCGACAGGACCGAGCCCCATGATCTCGGGGTTGAGTCCGGAGACTCCGCTGGCCACGATGCGGGCCAGCGGGGTGATGCCGAGCTCGCGGGCCTTGGTGTCGCTCATGACGATGACAGCGGCCGCCCCGTCGTTGAGCGGACAGGCGTTGCCGGCCGTGATGGTCCCGCCCTCCCGGAAGACCGGCTTGAGCCCGGCCAGTCCCTCCAGGGTGGTGCCCGGTCGGGGGCCGTCGTCCTTGGTGACCACGGTGCCGCCCGGCGTGGTGACGGGGATGATCTCCCGCTCGAAGAACCCGGCCTCTTGGGCGGCGACGGCGCGGGTCTGGGACTGGACGGCGAACTCGTCCTGTTCTTGGCGGCTGACCTTCTTGAACTCGGCGACGTTCTCGGCCGTCTGGCCCATGGCGATGTAGACGTCGGGCAGACCCGACAGGGGGGTCCAGGGCTCGCCGGCGGCCGGTGTGCGGGCCACGGTCCGGGCTTCGGCCTCGGCGAACAGCGGGTTGTGCGGGCCGGTGTCGGCCGCCCCGTGGAGGTAGCGGCTGACCGTCTCGACGCCGGCGGCGACGAAGACGTCACCCTCGCCGGCCCGGATGGCGTGTGCGGCCATGCGGATGGTCTGGAGGGACGAGGAGCAGTAGCGGTTGACGGTGACGCCCGGCACGTTGGGCAGCCCGGCCAGCAGGGCGGCGACCCGGCCGATGTTGTAGCCGGCCTCGCCGCCGGGCTGTCCCGAGCCCATGATGACGTCCTCCACGGACTGGGGGTCGAGCTGGGGCACCTTGGCCAGGACCTCGCGGATGACCAGCGCGGCCAGGTCGTCGGGGCGGCACTCGGTGAGCGAGCCCTTGTTGGCCCGTCCGATCGGGGTCCTGCCGGTGGCGACGATGACGGCTTCGGGCATGTGGTGCTCCTCGGGAGTGGGCGGCGGGGCCGCAGGATCGGGATGGGTCCGGTGCGGGTCGACCGGTTACCGGGAGGTAACGATAGTGGCGCCGGACCACCGTCCAGTCGGCACCGCCAGCGCGCAGGCTACCCGCTGGTCCCGGCGGCATGACGCCCGCCGGAGCGCCCGTGCCGCGGTGGTGCCTGGACGGGGTGGCATGTAACGTGTTCTAGTCACGGGGGACGAACCGTTCGACAGCCCGGCGGTGTGGTCCGCAGGCACGGCGGGGGCCGGGCACGGGCCGGCCAGTGGGCCGTCTCGCCCGGCCGTCGCCCCCGAACCAGCAGGACCGCCAGGCCGAGGATCGGCACGCACAATCGGGAGGGACCCATGGAGATCGGCTACACCGAGGAGCAAGAGGCGCTCCGGAACCGGCTGCGCGAGTACTACGCCAACCTGTTGACCCCCGAGGTGGAGGCCCAGCTGGCCACCAGCCACGGAATCGGCCCCCACATGCGGCGGGTCGTCAAGCAAATGGCCGAGGACGGGTGGCTGGGCATCGGGTGGCCCACCGAGTACGGCGGCCAGGGCCGGTCGGCCATCGAGCAGTACATCTTCTTCGACGAGTCCATGCGGGCCGGCGCCCCGGTGCCCATGCTCACCATCAACACCGTCGGGCCCACCATCATGCAGTTCGGCACCCAGGAGCAAAAGGACTTCTTCCTCCCCAAGATCCTGGCCGGTGAGATCCACTTCTGTATCGGCTACACCGAGCCGGAGTCCGGCACCGATCTGGCCTCCCTGCAGACCAGGGCCGTGCGCGACGGCGACGAGTACGTCATCAACGGCCAGAAGATCTACACCTCGCTGGCCGGGGACGCCGACTACATCTGGCTGGCGACCCGGACCGACCCCGAGGTGGCCAAGCACAAGGGCATCTCGATGTTCATCGTGCCCATGGACACGCCCGGCATCAAGGTCGTGCCCATGCACCTCCTCGGCGACCACAACATCAACTACACCTTCTACGAGGACGTGCGGGTGCCGGCGGGCAACCTGGTCGGGGGCGAGAACGCCGGGTGGTCACTGATCACCAACCAGCTCAACCACGAGCGGGTCACCCTGTGCTCGTCGGGCATCATCGAGCGGGCCCTCAACGACGTGCGGGCCTGGGCCCAGACCACCAAGCTGGCCGACGGCCGCCGGGTGATCGATCAGGAGTGGGTGCAGATCCATCTGGCCCGCATCTACTCGCGCCTCGAGTTCTTGAAGCTGATCAACTGGAAGGTGGCGTGGACGGCCACCGAGGGTCACCTGGACGTGGCCGACGCCTCGACCATCAAGGTGTTCGGCACCGAGTTCTACATGGAGGCCTTCAAGCTGCTCTTGGAGGTGGTGGGGCAGGCCGGCTATCTGGCCCGCGGCTCCGACGACGCCGTGCTGGCCGGCCGCCTCGAGATGTACGCCCGCAGCATGGTCATCCTGACCTTCGGCGGGGGCACCAACGAGATCCAACGGGACCTGATCGCCATCTTCGGGCTGGGACTGCCGCGGTCGCTGCGCTAGCGCCGCTGCCCCCACCCACGAATCCGACCTAGCACGAGACCGAGACAGAAGAGGACACGCCACCAATGGACTTCTCCTTCAGCGAGGAACAAGAAGCGGTACGCGACCTGGCCGGCCGCATCTTCACCGACCTGGCCACCAACGAGCGACTGCGAGAGATCGAGTCGGCCCCCGACAGCGACTACTTCGACCGCAAGCTGTGGTCCGAGCTCGCCGCCGCCGGGCTGTTGGGTATCGCCCTACCCGAGGAGGTCGGCGGGGCCGGCCTGGGCTTCGTGGAGATCGGATTGGTGGTCGAGGCAGCGGGTCGGAGCGCGGCCTACGTGCCGGCCGTCGAGACCCTGGCCGCGGCGGCGCCGGCCATCGCCCGCTTCGGGTCCGAGGCACAGTGTCAGCGCTGGCTCCCCGGCATCGTCGGGGGGGAGACGGTGGTCACCACCGCCCTGGCCGAGCTGGGCGGCACGCCCACGTCGCCCTCGGTGCTGGCCGAGCGGACAGGGGACGGGTGGACCCTGTCAGGGACCAAGGCGTTCGTGCCCTCCGGCCTGATCGCCGACGCCGTGCTGGTGAGCGCCCGGGTGGAGCCCGACTCGGTGGCCGTGTTCATCGTCGAGACCTCCGCCGCCGGGGTCGACCGGACCCGGCAGACCGTCAACACCGGCCAGCCCGAGGCGGTGCTCACCCTGGCGTCGACGCCGGTGGGGCCCGAGGCCCTGCTCGGCACCGTCGAGGAGGGCACGGCCATCATCGAGTGGCTGGTCCAGCGGAGCACCGCGGCCCTGGCCCTGGCCCAGGCCGGTGCGGCCGCGGCCGCCCTGGCCCTCACCGCGGAGTACACCAAGACCCGGGAGCAGTTCGGCAAGCCCATCGCCACCTTCCAGGCGGTGGGCCAGCGGGCCGCCGACGCCTATGTCGACACCGAGGCCATCCGCCTCACCGCCTGGCAGGCCGCCTGGCGCATCGCCGAGGGCCTGCCGGCCGACAAGGAGGTGGCGGTGGCCAAGTTCTGGGCCGCCGACGGCGGGCAGCGTGTGGTGCATGCCGCGGTGCACCTCCACGGTGGTGTCGGGGTGGACCGCGAGTATCCGCTCCACCGGTACTTCTTGATGACCAAGCACATCGAACTGACCCTGGGCGGGGCCACCGAGCAGCTGCTCGACCTGGGCGCCACCCTGGCGGCGGAGCCGGTCTGACGCTTCGGTTCCCGACACCTACCGGCCTGCGAGGCGAGCGACCATGGTGATGGGACGCCGGGCCGGGGTCGCCACCTCCTCGTGGCCCATCGCCACCATCGACCTGGTGGGGCTGGCCGGCCAGTTGGCCACCGGACTGGGCCGGGTCCCATTCCGCAGCCCGTGGTCGGGCACGGGCAACTTGCCCCACAACCTGGCCGTTGCGGTCACCCGCGAGACCATCCGGTCGCTCATGGGCTACCTGACCTCACTGCCCATCGACGAGTTCCGCTCGGTGGAGCTGGTCCTCGACGACCTGTCTGGCGCGGCCCTCACGCCGCTGGTGGCCTCGCTCGGGGTGGACCAGTCCGACGACACCGTGGCCGGTGTCCCCGGCATCTGGTACCGGCCGAGGAGCGAGCGGAGCGGGGGGACCATCCTCTACTTGCACGGCGGCGGGTACGTCGGCACGTCGCCCAGGATGTACGCATTGTTCGCCGCCTGGCTGTGCCGGAGAACCGGGTGCGACCTCTTCGTGGCCGACACCCGGCTGGCGCCCGAGTTCCCGTTCCCGGCCGCCCTCGAGGATGCCGTCCTGGTCCTGGAGGGGCTGCTGGCCGCAGGCACTGACCCCCTGACCCTCTTCGTGGCCGGGGACTCGAGCGGCGGGGGGTTGGCCTCGTCCCTGGTCTACGCCATGCGACAGGCCCGGCACCGGGCCATCGCCGGCGTGGTGCTGTTCTCGCCCGAACTGGACCTGTTGCTCGACGAGCCCTCGGTGTCGGCCAACGCCGATCGGGACATCCTGCCCTGGAACATCCCGACAGCGGCCTACCTCCACGGACGGGATCCGGACCAGGCGTCGGTGTCCGCCATCGACCAGGACGTCTCGGGCTGGCCGCCGACCTTTGTGTCCTTCGGCAGCGACGAGATGTTCCGCGACGGGATCCGCCAGTTCGTCGACCACCTGGACAAGGCCGGCGTGGACACCACGGCCATCGAGGAGCCGGGCATGTTCCACGTGTTCCCCATCCTCATGCCCTGGGCCGAGGGCAGCCGGCGCGCCTACCGGGAGGTGGGGGAGTTCGTGGCCGCCCACCTGCCGCCAACAGCGAGCTGAGCCCCGCTCTACGAGTGCGGAGGGGGCGCCATGCGGGGAGCGGTGAAAAAGGCCACCACCGCCGAGGCCAGCAACAGCGCCCCCGAGGCCAACAGGGCCAGGTCCAGGCCATGGGCGAAGGCGCCGTAGGCCGCACCCTCGACCTTGTTGATGATCTGCTGGATGGACACGCTGACGTTGCCCACCTTGGCCGCCTGGGAACTGATCGAGCCGGTGGTGACAGCGGCGATGACCTCGGAACGGAACGAGGGTGGGATGCCGAGGGCGGAGAGTCGGTGCACCAGATTGACGGTGAGCTGACCGTTGACGATGGACCCGAGGATGGCCACGCCGGCGACCGCCCCCAGCTCCCGGGCGGTGTTGTTGGTGGAGGCCGCCATGCCGGAATGCTCGGCGGGCACGCTGGTGAGGGCCGACGAGGTCACCGGCACGATGACGATGCCGAACCCGATGCCGGAGATGGCCAGGGTCCATCCGACGGTGGATAGTCCGGCGTGGGGGGAGATGAGGGCGTCGGTCAACAAGATGCCACCACCGGCCAGGACGCACCCCACGATCATCGGGATCCGCGGCCCGTTGGCCGCCACCCACCGTCCGGTGAACACCGAGGCAAGGACCATGCCTGCTGTCATGGGGATGAAATCGAGAGCCAGCGAGAACGGCGCCACCGAGCCGACTTCTTCCAGATAGAGGGCCACGAAGAAGAAGATGGAAAAGATCCCGAAGTACGAGGTGAAGGCCAAGATGGTCGATCCGGCGAAGGAAGGGCGCTTGAAGAACCGCACGTCGAGCACCGGGTTGTCGGCATGCAGCTCGACCAGGACGAACACCACCACGGCCAGCACCGACACGCCGTAGAGCAGGAGCACCCACCAGGTGATGTAGCCCGAGGTCTCTCCGGCGATGGTGGCGAAGGTGGCCGTGCCGAGCGCCACGGCCCCGAGGATGAACCCGGGGTAGTCGAGGCGGGCCCGCACCGGGTCCGCGCTCTCAGGCAAGATGACGTGGGCGGCCAGCAGGGCGGCGGCGCCGAACACGAGGTTGAACCAGAACACGGCGCGCCAGGACCACAGCCCGACCAGTACGCCGCCGATGACCGGGCCCATGGCCAGTGCCAGTCCGGACACGGCGGCCCAGGTCCCGAGGGCCCGTGACCGGGTGCGGCGGCCTGGGTACAGCTGGCGGATCATCGACAGGGTGCCGGGCTCCGAGCAGGCCGCGCCGACACCCATGACCACCCGGCCGGCGATGAGGAAGGGGATGGAAGGGGCTAGCGCGGCCAGCACCGAGCCGCCACAGAAGATGGTGACGCCGATCAGCAGCAGTTTCTTGCGGCCGTACAGGTCGCCGAGTGTCCCGCAGATCAGCATCAGGCTGGCGAACGTCAAGGCGTAGCCGCTGACCACCCACTGGAGCTGGGCCACCCCGGCGTGCAGCGAGGACTGCACGTCCCCGAGCGATGCGCTGACGATGGTGTTGTCGAGGAAGGTGAGGAACAAGACGAAGCAGATGACGGCCAGCCCGAAGTGGGGCATCGTGGGCCGGCCGCCCGTGGAGGGGACGGGGGTGGCGTCGCCGGCATCGGCCAGGCACGGCTGCTCGCCGGTGTCCGTCGCATCCGACGGGGGCAGGTCCCCTGCCTCGGCGGGCACGCTGACTTCTGGCTCGACTGCGTCCATGGCTCCCAGTCTCGTCGTGCCGTCACCGCCCGCCAGGGCCGGTTCCCTGACGGAGGGGGCACCGGCTCGATCGGCGGTGCCTATGGCACGATAGCGGCGCCGGGGTGCAGTCACCCCTGATCCCTACCCACAAGGAACCCTCATGGAACTGTCCTTCTCTCATTTCGGGATCTGCGTCTCGGACCTCGAGCGGTCCCTGCGCTTCTACCGGGACGGCCTGGGCTTCGAGGAGGTCGCCTCCCACCAGGTGGGGGAGGAGTTCGCCGTCCTGATGGAGGTGGAGGGTGTGCGGCTCGACTCCCGCATGCTGGCCCGCGACGGGGTGACCGTCGAGCTGCTCGGATTCCTCGCCCCCGAACCGGTGGGGGACGGCAGCCGGCGCCCCATGCAGCAGCTGGGGCTGACCCACCTCTCCCTCCGGGTGGACGACGTCGAGGCCGTGGCCGCCACCATCGAGGCCCACGGGGGAGCGGTGGTCCGCTCCACCCGGACCACGTTCGACCTCGGAGAGACCCGGTTGGACTTCCTCTACTGCACGGACCCCGACGGCGTCCGCATCGAGCTCATGGACCTGCCGTCGTCCTGAGGGCCATCGGCTCACGGACCGCTGGGGCCGGGTGTGGGGGACGGGTGGGCCCCTACCTCCGGTACCGTGATGCGGTGACCGTTGAGAACTCACCCCTGGCCCAGATCGACCCCGCCGAGGCGGTGCGCCTCCTCGGGGAGGGGGCCGTCTTGCTCGACGTGCGTGAGGACGACGAGTGGGACGCCGGCCACGCGCCCGACGCGGTGCACGTGCCCATGGGCCAGGTGGCCGATCGGGCCGGCGAGCTGCCCACCGACCGCCCTGTCGTGTGCATCTGCCGGGTGGGGGGCCGGTCCGGCGCGGTGGCCGATGCCCTCCAGGGCGCGGGCTACGACGTGCGCAACGTCGATGGGGGCATGCTGGCCTGGGAGCAGGCCGGCCTGGCGGTGGTGGCGGCCGGCGGTGCCGCCGGCCGGGTCATCTGAGCCGGATCGTCGGGCGTTCCCGATGGCCGTCTATCTCGACGACTGGCGCCAGCCGGCCCGTCTCGGGCCGGTGGAGGACCACTGGTCGCACCTGGTGGCCGACACCGACGACGAACTCCATGCCTTCGCCGCCCGGCTGGGGATGCGGCGGGAGTGGTTCCAGCACAAGGCCGGCCGCCCCCACCAGGCCCACTACGACGTGCCCGAGCGGGCCCGCCAGGACGCCCTCGACCTCGGTGCCGTCCCGGTGACCTGGCGCCAGGTGGGAGCCATGATGCGCCAGCGGCGGACGGCCGCCGGCTCGACCCGGCGGCCATGACCATCCCGGGCGACCGGCGGTCACTCGATCCACGGACACCGATCCTGGTCGGTGTGGGGACCGCCTCGGCTGATGCCGAGGCCACCGACCAGATGGCCGAGGCCCTGCTGGCTGCGGCCCGCGACGCCGGGTCCGACCGCCTCATGGGCCGCGTGGATCGGATCGCCGTGCCCCAGGGGAGCTGGTCCTATCCCGACCCGGGCCGGCTCGTGGCCGACCTGGTGGGTGCCACCGGGGCCCGCACCCACCTGGTGGAGTTGGGCATCCCCCAACAGAGCCTTCTCAACGAGTCGCTGGCGGCCATCGCCGGGGGACAGTCCGAGGTGGCCGTGGTGGTGGGCGGTGAGGCCAAGCGGTGGGCCCGGGGCCTGGAGCGGGCCGGGAAGGAGGCGGCCGAGACCGACCAGGCCGGTGCGGTTCCCGACGTGACCCGCCACCGGGAGGGCCCCTTGATGGAGCCGGTCGAGGTCGCCCACCGGCTGTGGGACCCGGTGCAGCAGTACGCCATGATCGAGAACGCCCTGCGGGCCGCCGACGGGCTGACGCCGGACCAGCACCGTGCCGAGGTGGCCGACCTGTGGGCCCGCTTCAACGTGGTGGCCCGCACCAACCCCGCAGCGGCGTTCGCCGCACCGCTGGACGCCGACCAGATCGCCACCCCGTCGGCGGGCAACCGGCCGCTGGCCTACCCCTACAACAAGTGGCACTCGACCCAGTGGACCGTCAACCAGGCCGCAGCCCTGGTGTTCTGCACGGTGGAGGTGGCCTCGTCCCTCGGCGTGCCGACCGATCGCTGGGTCTTCCCGCGGGTGGGCCTGGAGTCTGGGCACGCCGTCTCACTGCTCCGCCGTGCCGCGCCCTCGACGTGGCCGGCCATGGGCATCCTCGGCGCCTCGGCGGGCGAGCGGCTCGGCCGTCCGGTGGCCGAGGTAGAGGCCGTCGAGCTCTACAGCTGCTTCCCGGCGGCGGTGCGGGTGCAGCAGCGGGAGCTCGGCCTCGCCCCGTCCTCCACCCCCACGCTGACCGGCGGGATGGCGTTCGCCGGCGGGCCCTTCAACAACTTCGTCCTCCAGGCCATGGCCCCGATGATCAGCTCGGTGCGGTCCGACCCGGGAGCGCTGGGGATGGTGACGACCGTCAGCGGCCTGCTCACCAAGCCGGGCCTCGGGGTGTGGTCAGCGGTGCCCGACGGCCGGCCGCCGCTGCTCGGCGACCTGGGCCAGGCGGCCAGCGCTGCCACTGGTGTGCGGGACGTGGTCGAGACCCTCGACGGCTACAACGGGGAGGCCACCGTGGTCACCTACACCGTCACCTTCGACGGTCTGGAGCCGGTACGGGCCGTGATCCTGTGCGACACGGCCGACGGTCGCCGGTGCGTGGCGGTGGCCGAAGACCCGTTGCTGGCCACCTACGCCGTCGGCACCGAACTCATCGGCGCCCGCGTCCGGCTGGAGCGGGGGTCGGTCTCCTTGGCCGCCTAGCTGTAGTCGACCGTCCCCGCACCGGGGGTACCGATGGCGAAGGCCAGGCCCCGGAGGGGTGAGTGCTTGCTCACGGGCCAGATGCTGTGGGTGGTGTCGGGAGGGGTGTAGACGAGGTCGCCGGTCTGCACCTCGCGCTCCTCGTCGCCGATCTTCATGATCCCACGTCCCGAGAGGATGTAATAGAACTCGTGGGTGGGGTGGGAGTGGGCCTCGACCGCACCGCCACCGGCCACCTCCCACTCGCTGACCAGTTCGAGGAAGCCGCCCTCGGTGGCGGCCCGGAGCTCCTGGGGCGGGACCAGCCACCACACCGGCGTGGTGCCGTTGTGCTCGATGACTGGGGCCATATCCTCGACGGACCGCACGTCCATGGTCACTACCTCCCTCGTCGGCTGGTGCGGATCATCGTACCGGCGGACCGGATACCAGGACAGGTGACCCGGACCCGGGTGGCCGGTCGGTCAGGCCACGGCCCGCACCGGGAGCCGGGCCAGGCTCTGCATAGTGAGGGCACAGGCCCGGGCCGCCTCGTGGCCCTTGTGCGCGAAGTGCTCGGTGAAGAACTCGGAGTGCTCGGTGTTCCCGTGGAACTGATGAGGCGTGAGCACGGCCGAGATCACCGGGACATCGGTGTCCAACTGAACCCGCATGAGCCCGTTGATCACCGCCTCGGCCACGAACTCGTGCCGGTAGATGCCCCCGTCGATGACGAACCCGGCACCGACGATCGCCGCGTAGCGACCGCTGGCGGCCAGCCGCTTGGCGTGGAGGGGGATCTCGAAGGCCCCGGGGACCCGGAACAGGTCGACCCGGTCCCGCTCAACCCCCAGCCGACCGATCTCGTCCACGAAGGCGTCGCGGCAGCGGTCGACGATGGCCTCGTGCCACGTGGACTGGACGAACGCCACGCGCTCGGCCCCGCCGGGTGCCAACCGATCGGATTCACTCATGTGGCCTCCATTCGCCGATGAACCGGTGCATCGCTGCCTGGAGCGTAGATCGGGTGGCCCGGCCGGTGCTGTGGCCACCAGCGACCGTCCGGGCAGGCCGGCCTTCAGGACACGACCGCGCCGGGACCGCTCCCGGTACGGTGGGTGCATGGCTCTCCCACTGGACGACGCGTCGGCCTTTGCGGCGCAGCACAACCAGGGTGTCCTGGTCACGCTGCGCGCTGATGGTCGGCCCCAACTCTCCAACATCCTCTACCTCCCCGGTCCGGCAGCCACCGTCCGGATCTCGGTCACCGACAGCCGGGCCAAGACCACCAATCTGCGCAGGGACCCGCGGGCCCAGCTCCACGTGACCTCCGCCGATTTCTGGGAGTACGCCGTCCTGGACGGCACGGTGGCGCTGTCGCCGGTGGCCGCCGCCCCCGGCGACGCCGTCGTCGACGAGTTGGTCGAGCTGTACCGCCTGGGGCGCGGCGAGCACCCCGACTGGGATGAATTCCGCCGGGCCATGGTGGACCAGGGTCGTATTGTTGCCACGTTGACCGCCACCTACGCCTACGGCCAGCTTCGGAGCTGATCCCGGGCTGTTCAGGCTCTGGTCGCCCGGGGAGCGGACACCCGCACCCCGATCAACCGGGCGGGTCGGTCAGATGGCGCAGGCGCCGTCGCTGCACCCACCCCCGTCGCCACGCCGGTCCTCGCTACCGATCACGGTGAGTGGATGGGTCTCGGACCAGGCCTGCTCCAGGGCGCCGAGGAGGACCTCGGGTGGCTGGGCCCCGGACACGCCGTAGGCCTCGTCGATGACGAAGAATGGCACCCCGCTGACGCCGAGGGAGGTGGCCCGGGCTTCGTCGTGGCGCACGTCGGCGGCGAAGGCGTCGCCGGCGAGGGCCGCGTCGACCTCTGCGGCGTCCAGCCCTATCTCGGTGGCCAGCTTCACGAGGGTCTCGTGATCGCTCGGCAAGGCACCCTCGGTGAAGTAGGCGGCGAACAGACGCTCCTTCATGGCGTCACCCAGCCCGTGGGTGGCGGCCAGGTGGATCAGCCGGTGGGCGTCGAAGGTGTTGCCCACCTGGACGGTGTCGAGGTGGTACTCGAGTCCCACCGACGCCGCCAGATCGGTCATCTGCTGGTTGGCCGCCCGGGCCTGCTCGGCGGTCATCCCGTACTTGCGCTCGAGGATGGTGGCCATAGGCAGGTCCACCCGTGCCGGCGTCGACGGGTCCAGCTCGAAGCTCCGCCACTCCACGGACACCTGGTCGGCATGGCCGAACCGGGACAGGGCCTCTTCGAAGTGCCGCTTTCCGACGTAACACCAGGGGCACACCACATCGGACCAGATCTCAACCTTCACCGTTACTCCTTCGTGCGGGCGCTCTCCCGCTCCTCTGCTGCAACCGGGGCTGTGACCCTGGTATTCCACAGGCGACGCCGGTAGCTTCATCGCATGGTCCTCGAGCACGCACTGATCAACGTCCGGCCGGGCACGGCCGACCAGTTCGAGGAGGCCCTGGGCCGGGCCCGCGCCGTGATCGCCGCCAGCCCGGGATTCGTGTCCCTGACCCTGGAGCGGGGGGTTGAGGCTCCGGACCGCTACCTCTTGCTGGTCGAGTGGGAGACCCTGGAGGACCACGTGGAGGGGTTCCGCCAGTCCGAAGCGTTCACCCGCTGGCGCGAGCTCATCGGGCCGTACTTCGAGTCGCCTCCGGTGGTCGACCACTTCGTGGCCGTGGCCGGGATGGGGCGCTGAGCGCAATGCTCGACGGCCTGGTCGCCTCCGTCGTGACCGCTGGGCGGCTGGCCCATCTGGTGACCCTCAATCCCGACGGCAGCCCGCAGGTGTCCGCGGTCTGGGTGGGCGTGGACGGGGACCAGATCGTGTCCGGCCATATGGCGGTGTGGCGCAAGGTGGACAATGTGCGGCGCGACCCCCGGGTGGCACTCTCGATCGAGGCCGAAGGCCGCGATGACCATGGGCTCGACCACTATCTCGTCGTGCAGGGTTCCGCAGAGGTGGTCGAGGGTGGGGCCGCGCCGTTACTGCAGCGGCTGGCCCATGTCTATCTAGGACCCGAGGTCGTCTTCCCTCCCGTCGACGATCCCACTCTGGGCTATGTCCTGCGCATCACCCCGCACCGCATCGGCGGCGTCGGGCCGTGGGCCCACTGACCTCGGGCGTCCCATCCGGCCGGTGCCTGGCCTACCGACCGGTCAGGCGCGGTCGGCCAGCTCGGCTGCGCCCTCGAAGTGCCGGACCAGCTCGTCGAGGGGGGTGCGGGCGTTCAGCCCGCTGGTCGAGGGCACGACATAGACGGGACGGCCACCGATGGTCTCGGGCTGGACGCCGGCTCCGGCCTTCGGGTTGACCACCGACCGCCAGCCCGACAGCCCGGTGAAGCAGACCGTCCCCGGCCGCAGCCACTCGACCAACGCCTCGACCCGGGTGAAGCCGTGCCGGTACTCCTCGGGGGTCACCTCGGCTGCGGTGCGGGTGGCCCGCTTGACGAAGTCGGTCATGCCCATGCCGTGGGACACCAGGGCATCGACCGGGTCGCGGTCCCGCTCGACGATGCCGGCGGCCAGCACGGCGGGCCAGAAGCGGTTGCCCGGACGGCCGTAACCCACACCCAGGTCGGCCGAGTACGGCGAGGGGTTCACGCCGCAGACGAGCAGGCGCATGCCGGGTCCGACGGTGTCGGCCAGTGTGTGGGCCCGGGTCGAGGTCAGGCGCAGCTCGTCCCCGGACACTTCCACCGATCCGGGATCGACCTCGAACCCCGCGCCGACGAGCTGGTCGATCAGCCGTTCGGGCGTCCAGCCGGCGAAGTACCGGCCCCCCACGGTGTCGCCGGGCAGATCGTCGCCCTCGTACTCGCCGGCCAGCACCTGGAGGTCGAAGGGTGCCCCGACGTCCAGCACCCGGTGGAGGTCCCAGAGCGCCAGGGGCAGTCGGGTGCTCGGCACGTGGAGGTGCGACATCCACGACCATGCCCCGCCGACGCTGTGGCGGGCGAAGGGCAGGTGCTCCAGATCGGCCTGGACGTAGAGGGCGCCCGGTTCCCTGCGGCGGCACGCCTCCAACATCACCGGCGAGGCGTCGAGGGCCAGCACCGGTGCACCGAGATGGGGGAGGTACCGCCCGGCACCGCAGCCGGCGTCGAGGCGCAGACGGCCGGCGTCCACCCGCTGGGCGAACGACTCGGCCGCCACACGCTGGCCGGCCGTGGCATGGCTGGCCGCCCAGTCGAGTCCCCGCTCATCGTAGACATCGACCGTGGCCCGCTCCATGCCGGCCATCCTACGGGGAGGCCGCCGGTCCCTCAGGGCTCGAAGCGGTAGCCCATACCCGGCTCGGTGCGGAAGTGGCGAGGCCGGGAGTGGTCGACCTCGAGCTTGCGACGAACCCGGCCCATCAGGACCCGGAGGTACTCCGACTCGGTCTCGTACCCCGGGCCCCACACGTCGTTTAGGAGCTGGTGCTGGGATACGAGGCGTCCCGGGTTCCGGACCAGCACCTCGACCAGGTCCCACTCCTTCGGGGTCAGATGGACGTGCTCACCGTCCTTGACCACCCGCTTGGCCGCCAGGTCCACGGTGAACCCCTCGGCCACCACTTGGGGGTCCTCGTCCACCGGCGTGGTCCGTCGCAGGGCGGCCCGCAGCCGGGCCAGCAACTCGTCCATGCCGAAGGGCTTGGTCACGTAGTCGTCGGCACCGGCGTCGAGGGCCTCGACCTTGCTCACACTCTGGTGCCGGGCCGACAGCACGATGATGGGGATCGAGCTCCAGCCGCGGATGCCGCGGATGACCTCGACCCCGTCGATGCCGGGAAGGCCGAGGTCGAGCAGCACGACGTCGGGGTGCCGATGAGCCACCCGGTCCAGGCACTCCTCGCCGGACCGGGCCACGATGACCTCGTAGCCGCGTGCCCCGAGGCTGATGGACAGAGCCCGGAGCAGCGACGCGTCGTCGTCACAGACGAGGACCTTGATGCCGGACTCCCCCGACGTCCCGTCGCCCCGCTCCGGAGAGCTCCCCGTCGGGCTCACGGGGTCGATTCCGCCTGGGGCATGGCCCCGACTCCGAAGTCGACCGGCCCACCGGCAGGGACGTCCGCCGGCAGCCGGACCACCATGGTGCAGCCGCCGCCGGGAGTGTCGTCCACGTCGAGCTCGCCGCCGACCGCCTCCACGAAGCCTCGGGCCACGGCGAGCCCCAGGCCCACCCCGACCCGGTTCTCCGAATCGCCCAGGCGTTGGAACGGGCGGAAGACCCGGTCACGGTCCTCTCGCCGGATCCCGGGGCCCCGGTCGATCACCCGGATGTCCACCCGTCCGGCCACCGCGCCGGCCTCGACCCGCAGCCCGTCACCACCTGCGTGGATGAGGGCGTTGTCGATGAGGTTGGCCACGGCCCGCTCCAGCAGCACCGGATCGGTGTGCAGCCGGGGCAGTCCGGGGGGAACCTCCACCTCGACCTGGTTACCACGCGGGCCGAGGCTGTCGATGGCCGTCTCGATCAGCTCGCCCACACTGGTGCTCTGGTGGAGGACGTCCATGGAGCCGGTCTGGAGGCGGCTCATGTCGAGCAGATTCTCCACCAGGCTGTTCAACCGGTCAGACTCGTCGTCGATCGTGCGCAGCAGGATGTGGGTCTCTTCGGGACCGAAGGCCAACTGGTCGGAGAGGAGGCTGGACGAGGCGGCCTTGATCGACGCCAGCGGGGTGCGCAGGTCGTGGCTCACCGCGGCCAACAGCGCGGAGCGCAGCTGGTTGGCCCGGGCCAGCGACTCGGCCTCGGCCGCCTCGGCGTGGAGCCGATCGCTCTGCAGGGCGGTGGACAGTTGGGCGGCGAAGGCGGCCAGGATGTCGCGGTCCTCCGCACTCAGTCCCGGCCCGCGCAGGGCCAGGCGCTCGCGGTCGGTGAGGGGCAGGACCACGGTCGCCTCATCCGGTGTGCGGGGTGGCTCGATACCGGCACTGGCCACCGTCGACCACGCCGATGACGTCAGGCGCTCCCCGTCGTCGCCTGCGCCCCGCAGGACGGCTGCGGCCTCCAACCGGAACGCCACCATCAGCTCCTCCAACAGGGCGGGCAGCGGGTTGCCCTCGGGCGCCACCATGCGGCCGGCCACCCGGGCCAGCATCCGGGCGTCGGACCGGGCCCGGATGGCGGTGGCCGTGGTCCGGGCCGACAGGTCCACCAGGACGCTGACCACCCCGGCCGTCACCAGGAACATCACCAGGGCCAAGATGTCCCGGGCGTCGGCGATGGTGAAGGTGTGCACCGGCGGGGCGAAGTAGTAGTTCGACAGGAGGAATCCGGCGAGAGCCGCCACGGCGGCGATCCAGATGCCACCGGTGGCGGCCACCACGACCACCAACACCAGGTACGAGCTGAGGGCGGTGGCCAGATCGGCGTGGTCACCGCTCGAGGTCAGGATCACGGTGAGCAGGGGGAACCCGATCAGCCCGATGAGGACGGCGGCCAACCGCCGGCGGGCCGACAGCGGGGACAGGAGCCGACGCCGACGCCGGGCGATGGTGGCGCCCACCCGGCGGGTCGGACCCGTGGCCTCGGTGCCGCCGGCGTCCTCATCGGAGTCGAAGAGGGCTGGATCAGTGGCGATGACATGGACGTCGAGCGAGCCACCGGCCGCCCGGATCACCGAGTTGATCACCGAGCCGCGGACGAACTCGGTGAGCCGGCTGCGATGGGTGGCCCCCATCACCAACTGGGTGGCATTCTCCGCTTCGGCCACCTGGACCAGGGCCGGGGCCACGTCGGCCCCCACTACCTCGACATAGCGGCCACCGAGATCATCGAGGAGGGCCCGGTTCTGGAGCAGGCCCTGACTGCTCGCCTCGGTCAGGCCGTCGTCGGTGCGCACGTGGACGCCGACCAGCTCCGCCTTGGTCCGCATGGCCATGCGGGCGGCCCGCCGGATCAGGACCGTGCTGCCCCGAGACCCGGTGAGGGAGACCACCACCCGCTCCTTGGTCTCCCAGGGGGCGGCGATGTTGTGCCGCTCGCGGTAGTCGTTCAGCTCCTCGTCGACCCGGTCGGCCATCCACAGAAGGGCCAGCTCGCGCAGTGCGGTGAGGTTCCCGGTTCGGAAGTAGTTCCCGAGCGCGGTGTCGATCCGCTCGGGCGGATAGACGTTCCCGTGGGCCAGGCGCCGGCGCAGGGCCTCGGGGGCCATGTCGACCAGCTCCAGCTGGTTGGCGGTGCGGACCACCCGGTCCGGTACGGTCTCGCGCTGGACCACCCCGGTGATCCGCTCGACCACGTCGTTCAGCGACTCGAGGTGCTGGAGGTTTACCGTCGAGATGACGTTGATGCCGGCGTCGAGCAACTCGTCGACGTCCTGCCAGCGCTTGGCGTGCCGGGCCCCGGGGACGTTGGAGCGGGCCAGCTCGTCGACCAGCAGCAACTCCGGCTTGCGGGCCAACAGCCCCTCCAGGTCCATCTCCTCGAAGGCCTGGCCGCGGTAGTCGACGGTGACCCGCGGGAAGATCTCGAGGTCGCGGATCTGGGCGTCGGTCTGCGGGCGACCGTGCTCCTCGACCCACCCGATCACCACATCGGTGCCGCGCTCCTTGCGCCGCCAGCCCTCGTTGAGCATGGCGTAGGTCTTGCCCACCCCCGGGGCGGCACCGAGATAGAGCCGCAGCTTCCCCCGTGCCACCTATCCAGGCCTCCTGCTCGTCCGGCTCGTCCTGCCAGCGGCGCCTAGCGCGCCGACTGGTTGTCCAGGGCGAGGTTGAGGGTCAGGACGTTTACCCCGGGGTCGCCCAGCACCCCCAGGCTACGCCCCGTGGTGTTGGCCTGGACCAGCTGGAGCACGGTGGCCAGAGCCAGGCCCCGCGCCCGGGCCACGGTGGGAGCCTGGATCCGGGCGTTGGCGATGGAGATGTCGGGGTCGAGGCCCGACGCCGAGGCGGTCACGGCATCGACCGGCACTGTGGCATCGGGCGCCAGCCCGAACTCCTGGCGGTAGGCGATGGCCCGCTCGGGGACCGTGTTGGGGTCGCAGACGTAGGTGCCATCGTGGTTCTTGGCGTACTCCTGGCCCGGTGTGGGATCGACCACCGGAGCGGCGGCCGACGTGGTGTCGACCGGCACGCAGAACGGGTCAGCCGGTGTGGCGAAGGGATTGGTCAGTGACTTGTTGCCGTCCAGGCCCACCGTGTTGACCCGGGGCACGAACCCGATCAGGAGGGGATTGGACGGACCGAGGTTGGACGACTCGCCGACGGTGATGTTGTCGGTCTCCGACGAGGTCACCGCCTCGGATGGCCGGCTCTGGAAGTACTTGGCGATGGGGTTGCCCTTGGCGTCGGTGAAGCCCTGGCCGATCAGCGAGGAGCCGACGGCCTTGCCGTGCTGGTCGACGATCGAGCCGTTGGCCTGGTGCCCGAAGGCCACCTCGCCGATGCCGGTCATGGCCAGGGAGAAAGCCAGTCCGCACAGCACGGTCAGCACGATGATCATGGCCACCGAGGTGATCAGTTGACGTCGCATTACTTGACTCCCATCGCGGTGATGATGATGTCGATGACCTTGATCCCGATGAAGGGGATGATGAAGCCGCCCAGTCCGTAGATGAGCATGTTGCGCCGCAGCACGGCCGCGGCACCCGCGGCCCGGAACTTGACGCCGCGGAGCGCCAGCGGGATCAGGGCCACGATGATCAGGGCGTTGAAGATCACGGCGGACAAGATGGCGCTGTGCGGCGAGCTCAGGTGCATGACGTTCAAGGTGTTGAGGGCGGGGAACACACCGATGAACATGGCCGGGATGATGGCGAAGAACTTGGCCACGTCGTTGGTGATGGAAAAGGTGGTCAGCGATCCCCGGGTGATCAGCATCTGCTTGCCGATCTCCACGATGTCGATGAGCTTGGTGGGGTTGGAGTCGAGGTCGACCATGTTGCCGGCCTCCTTGGCGGCCTGGGTCCCGCTGTTCATGGCCACACCCACGTCGGCCTGGGCCAGGGCCGGTGCGTCATTGGTGCCGTCCCCGGTCATCGCCACCAGGTGACCACCGGACTGCTCCTTTTTGATGAGGGCCATCTTGTCTTCGGGGGTGGCCTCGGCCAGAAAGTCGTCGACGCCGGCCTCCTCGGCGATGGCTGCCGCGGTGAGCGGGTTGTCGCCGGTGATCATCACCGTCCGGATGCCCATCTGACGCATCTCGGCGAACTTCTCGGCGATGCCCGGCTTCACCACGTCCTTCAACTGGACCACGCCGAGGACCCGGGTCCCCTCGGCCACCACCAGGGGTGTGCCACCGGCCGTGGCGATGGACTCCACCACCGGGGACAGCTCAGCCGGGCTGGTGCCGCCCTGGCTCTCGACCCATCGGCGCACGGAGTCGGCCGCACCCTTGCGGATGGAGCGGCCGTCGACGTCCAGGCCGCTCATCCGGGTCTGGGCCGTGAACGGAACCAGCTCGGCCCCGGGAATGTCCTGGGCCACCTGGCCGTAGCGGCCCTCGGCCAGCTCCACGATGGACCGGCCCTCGGGAGTCTCGTCGGCCAGGCTGCTGAGCAGGACCGCGGCGGCCAAGTCGTCGGGCGTGACTCCCGGCATGGGGAAGAACTCGGTGGCCCGCCGGTTGCCGAAGGTGATGGTGCCGGTCTTGTCGAGCAGCAGCGTCGAGCAGTCCCCGGCGGCCTCGACGGCCCGGCCGGACATGGCCAGCACGTTGCGCTGCACCAGCCGGTCCATCCCGGCGATCCCGATGGCCGACAGCAGGGCGCCGATGGTGGTGGGGATGAGACAGACCAGCAGGGCCACCAGCACCACGATGGACTGGGGTGCGCCCGAGTAGATGGAGAAGGGCTGCAGGGTCACCACGGTCAGCATGAAGATGATGGTCAGTCCGGCCAGCAGGATGTCGAGCGCGATCTCGTTGGGGGTCTTCTGGCGGCTGGCTCCCTCGACCAGCGCGATCATCCGGTCGAGGAACGTCTCACCGGGCTTGGAGGTGATACGCACCACGAGTCGGTCCGAGAGCACCCTCGTGCCCCCGGTGACCGACGAACGGTCCCCGCCCGACTCCCGGATGACCGGCGCGGACTCACCGGTGATGGCCGACTCGTCGACCGTGGCGATCCCATCGATGATCTCCCCGTCGCCGGGGATGAGCTGTCCTGCCACCACGACGCACAGGTCGCCCAGCTGGAGCTGGTTGGAAGGCACCTCGACGGTCTCATCCCCCCGCTGGACATACGCCACGGTCTCGGCCCGGGTCTTGCGCAGGGTGTCGGCTTGGGCCTTGCCCCGACCCTCGGCCACCGCCTCGGCGAAGTTGGCGAACACCACGGTGAACCACAGCCACAAGGCGACCAACCCGGTGAACAGGTTCTCCTGGAACGACGACGTGCCCAGGTCGCGGAAGAAGTAGAAGGTGGTGAGCACGCTCCCCACCTCCACGACGAACATGACCGGGTTGCGGGCCATGTGCCGGGGGCTGAGCTTGGTGACCGAGTCGAGCAGGGCGCGGCGCACCATGGTGCCGTCGAAGGCGGCAGAGCGCCGCTTGGGTCCGGCTTGGGCCTGCTCCCCGTCGGGAGCGGCGGCCACATCGAGGGTGGATGAGGGAGTCATCAGGGTCTCCTTCTCAGAACTTTCCGGCCAGGTGCTCGACGATCGGCCCGAGGGACAGCACGGGCAGATAGGTGAGTCCGACCACGATGACGGCGATACCGCCGAGGAGCAGAGCGAACAGCGGTGTGCCGGTGGGGAAGGTCCCCGAGGACGGTGGAACCTTTTGCTTCCGGACCAGGGAGCCGGCGATGGCCAGCACCGGCACCATGAGAGCGAACCGCCCAACCAGCATGCAGATCCCGAGCGTGGTGTTGTACCAGTCGGTGTTGCCGCTGAGCCCACCGAAGGCCGAGCCGTTGTTGTTCGATGCCGACACGAAGGCGTAGGTGACCTCGGACAGGCCGTGGGGCCCGGGATTCTCGATGGATGCCAGCGAGGTGTGCATGATGAGCGAGATGGCAGCGAAGGTCAGGGCCACCAACGGCACCATCAAGAGGTACAGCACGACCAGCTTCATCTCGGCCGCCTGGATCTTCTTGCCCAGGTACTCCGGCGTTCGCCCGACCATCAACCCGGCCACGAACACGGCCAGCAGGGCGAAGATGAGCATCCCGTAGAGGCCGGACCCGACACCGCCCGGGCTGACCTCGCCGAGCATCATGTTGAACATCAGCACGCCACCGCCGAGCGGGGTGTAGCTGTCGTGGGCCGAGTCGACCGACCCGGTGGAGGTGCCCGTCGACGAGGAGCCGAACACCGAGGAGATGATCGGTCCGAACCGCACCTCCTTGCCCTCCATGTTGCCGCCGGGCGAGGTGGCGCTCACCGTCTGGGAGACGTGGGCCTGGCTGATGTGGATGTTGCCGTTGGCCTCGAACGGGGCCACCAGGGCGGCGGCGATGATCCACAGGGCGAACATGGCCCCGATCACGGCCAGGCCCTGCTTGCGGTCCTTGGCCAGCTTGCCGAAGGTCCACCCGAGGGCGAAGGGGATGGACAGCAACATCCAGTTGGAGAGCAGGTTGGTCAGCCCGGTGGGGTTCTCGAAGGGGTGGGCGGCGTTCACGTTCAGGTAGCCACCGCCGTTGGTGCCGATCTGCTTGATGGCCTCTTGGGAGGCCACCGGCCCACCGGGCAGGGCCTGGGTCTGGCCCGAGACGGTGGTGAGCACGTGGGCGGCGTGCAGGTTCTGCTCGGCTCCTTGGGCGATGAAGATGATGGTCACCACGATGGCCATCGGGAACAGGATGCGGGTGATGATCCGGACCAGGTCGACCCAGAAATTGCCCAACGTGGTCGAGCGCTTGCGGGTCAGGCCCCGCATGAGGGCGACGGCCACAGCAATGCCGGCGGCGGCCGAGGCGAACATCTCGACGACCAGGCCGGCCATCTGGGTGAACTGGGCCATGGTGTCCTCACCGGCGTAGTTCTGCCAGTTGGTGTTGGTGAGGAAGCTGACCGCGGTGTTGAACGAGAGGGGCGCGCTGACGTTGCCCAGGTGGTCGGGGTTGAAGGGCACGTGGGCCTGGATGCGCTGCATCCCGTAGAGAACCAGGGCCGACACCATCGAGAAGGCCAGGACGGAGATGGCGTAGACCGTCCAACGCTGCTCGCCTTCGGGATTGACGCCGGTGGCCCGGTACACCAGGCGTTCGATGGGGAGGAAGAACCGGTCGCCGGGGGCCTTCTTGTTCGAGAAGACCTTGGCCATGTAGGAGCCGAGCAGCGGTGTCGAGATCGCCAACAGCGCGATCAGGATGAGGACGTCGATGACGTTCTGGGTCATTAGAGCTTCTCGGGGGCGATGAGGGCGTAGATCAGGTAGGCGGTGACCAGCACCGACAGGATCAGTCCGACCAGGTTGTCGTAGCTCTTCATGCCGGTACCTCCTCAGGCTCGGGCGTGGTGGACCCGTGGTGGCGGGGATTGTCGTCGGCGTCGTCCTCGATGCCGTCGTAGGCGAAGTCGACGGGGTCGTCCTTGCCGATGATGTGCTCGCACCAGCGGACGAAGGCGACCATCAGGGCGAAGAAGCCGATGATGGTCGCGACATAGAGCAGGTCAACCATGGGTACCTCGCTTGTGGTGGTGTGTTGTCTGGGATGGACGGCGACGGGTCACGACCGGGCCAGCGGGCTCGGGTGTTCGGCGGCCAGCGCTGAACCGACCTGGTCGGCCACGGCCACCGCCACCAGCAGCCGGTCGTGGCTGACCGGCTTGCCCGGTGTGGGGGTCAGGATGAAGTGGCCGAGCAGCCAGCCGTTGCCGCGCACCGGCAGATCGACGCTCCGGGTGGGGAGACCCAGGTCGTCGGTCGACCAGTGCTCGGCGCCCACCAGGACCTCCCCGTCGGGAGCGATGCGGGCCGTGACCGGTCCGGGGTCGCGCTGGGTGAATCGGCACTGGCGGAGGAAGAGGAGCTCGTGGATGCCCTCGGTGGCGGCATCGACGATCTGGCGGGGCTCACGGCCCGTGGCGGCCAGTTCGGTCACCGAGTGGAGGAGGGACATCTGGTGGTGGCTCAGGGTGGCGGCTCGGCGATGGGACCGACCCCGGGCGGCCAGCTCGCCGACGGCCAACCCCACGGCCAGCAACAGGATCTCGGTGGTCAGATCGCGGGCCTGGGTGATCCGGAACGAGCCGTAGGGGCGGGTCAGAAAGACATCGAAGGACAGCGCCGACACCAAGGCGGCCGCCGCTGCGGCCAACCGTCGGCCGGTGCTTGCCACGGCCACGATGACCAGCACGAGGATCAAGGCGTCGTCTCCGGTGTCGAGGTGGCCGCGCCCAGGGACCAATGCCGCCGCGGTGGCCACCGGTGCGGCGACGGCGGCCAGCAGGATCCAGGCGTCGGTGCGGAGACCGAGGATGCGGGCCTCGCTCGGCTCGCCGGCCGGCCCGGGGGCGCCGTCCCGGCCGCTCGCCGATCCCACCGCTGTGTGTCGTACCGGGGCCACGGGTCCACGCTGACACCAGGCAGTCCTGGTGAGAAGGGTGTTTTCTCCCCTTGTTACGCCCTGGCCCGGCATTTTCACGCCCCTGTTACGCCGGACCGGCATTCGGTGCTACGAAGTCGGCATGGACGAGGATAGGAAGCGGCTAGGCCGAGTCGGCGGCGACAGCAGTGCCGGTCGCAACCGATGAGCTCCCCCAAGGCCGCGCCCATCGAGGGGGAGCATCCGATCACCATGGTCACCTTGACCAGCGCGTCGGGTTACCAGGGGGAGGTGCGCGCCGGCCGGCACCGGCTCGTCACCGACGAGGGCCCCGAAGTGGGCGGCGACGATCGGGGTCCCGGGCCCTACCAGCTGCTGTTGGCCGGGCTCGTCCAGTGCACGGCGGCCACCCTCCGCATGTACGCCAACCGGAAGGGCTGGGCGCTGGGCGAGGTGAAGGTGCGGGCCCGCCTGTTGCGCACCGGCGACGGTGCCGACAAGACCGAGCGCATCGAGCGGACCATCCAGGTCTCGGGCGACCTCACCGAGGAGCAGCGTCATCGGCTGGCGGAGATCGCGTCGCGGACACCGGTTACCCGTACCTTGCGCGCCGGCCTGGCCATCGACACCACCCTGACCTGAACGTTCCCGGACCTAGCACCGTGCGACGACCGCGACCATGACTGCGTGTCCCACCCTGGTGACCGAGCGGCTCATCCTGCGCCCGTTCGAAGAGTCAGACCTCGACGACTACGCCGAGCTGTTGGGCGACCCCCAGGTGCGACGTTCGCTCCGACTGACCGGGCCGCCCTCGCGCTACGACGCCTGGCAGAGCATGTCGGCGTGGCGCGGCCAGTGGGAGCTCAGAGGATCGGGCCAGTTCGCGCTGGAAGAGCGGGCCACGGGCCGGTTTGTGGGCCGAGCCGGCCTCCACCGGCCCGAGCGGCCGGACTGGCCGGGCCTCGAGGTCGGCTGGGCGCTGCACCCCCGCTTCTGGGGACAGGGCTACGCCACCGAGGCCGGGGCGGAATCCATCGCCTATGCCTTCGAGGTCATGAGTGTCGATGCCGTGGTCAGTGTGATCCTTCCCGACAACGCTCGGTCCCAGGCGGTGGCCGAACGGTTGGGCCTGCACCTCGTCGGCGACCAGGTGCTGTCCAGCTACCCCGAGCAGCCCCACGGGATCTGGCGCCTGGAGCGGGAGCGCTGGGAGCGGCCCACGGTGAAAGCCACGGACTCCGGCCCGCTCTGACCGGGATCGGAGGCGGGCCGCGAGGTCATCGGAGGGTGAGGCCCCCATCGACCACCACGACCTCACCGGTCACATAGGTGGCACGGGCCAGACCCAGGATGACTTCGGCCACGTCGTCGGGGGTGGCCGTGCGCTGCAGCGGGGCCTGGGCCGTCACGAACTGGCGCACGAACTCCCAGTCCTCGGTCCAGGGGGTGTCGACCAGGCCGGGTGCCACGGCATTGACCCGGACATCGGGTCCGAGGGTGTTGGCCAGCAGCCGGGTGAGGTGGCTGACCGCCGCCTTCGAGCAGGCGTAGGGGATGGAGCTCCCGGTGGGGCGCTCGCCGGCGATGGACGACACGTTGACGATCTGGCCCCGACCCGAGGCCCGGAGATGGTCGACGGCGGCCACGGTGACCTGCCAAGTGCCGATGACGTTGACATCGAAGATGCGGCGCCAGATCTCGGGTGTGGCGGCATCGAGGTCCCCGTGGGGGATCACCGCCGTCGTCCCGGCGTTGTTGACCAGCACATCGAGCCGTCCGTGCCGGTCGATGACCTGGTCGATCAGGCGCTGGGCCTGGAGCGGATCAGCCACGTCGGCCTGCACGTAGCTGGCCCCGGCCAGCTCGGCCGCGACGGCCTCGCCCGCCTCGACCGACGTGGACGAGTTGACCACCACCGTTGCACCCAGGCCGGCGAACCGTCGGGCGGTGGAGGCCCCGATGCCCGACGAGGACCCGGTGATCAGGACGGTCTGACCGGCGAAGTCGGACGCGCCGGCACCCGACAGCGGTGGTGGGAGGTCAGCCATGGGACGAGTGTAGGGCCGGGCCTGCCCTAAGTTCTGGGTGTGCGACTGGTGAGCATGGTGGACGACGCCCGGCGGACCGGGCTCGTCGTGGCCGACGAGGTTGTCGACCTCACCGATCCGTCCGTCGGCCTGCCGGGGGAGATGGCGGCACTGCTGGAGCTCGGCGACGACGCCCGCCCGGCACTGGAGCGGGCCGCCTCGACCGGTGCGCGGCGGATACCGCTGGCGGGCGCTCCGCTCGTCGCCCCCGTGCCGAGGCCGCCGTCGTTCCTGGCCATCGCGCGGAACTATGCCGCCCACATCGAGGAACTCGGCCACGAGCGTCCCGAGTTCCAGACCTGGTTCTCCAAGCAGCCGACGTGCGTGATCGGACCGGGCGCGGCCATCGAGGTCCCGTGGGTGTCCACGGCGGTTGACTACGAAGGAGAGCTCGGTCTGGTCATCGGACGTCGGTGCCGCCACGTGCCGGCCGACCGGGCGTTCGAGGTGGTGGCAGGATTCACCGTGGTCAACGACGTCAGCGTCCGGGACTGGCAGCGGCGGTCTCCCACCATGATGATGGGGAAGGGCTTCGATACCCACGGACCGACCGGCCCGTGGCTCGTCACCACCGACGAGGTGGACGACCCCCAGGACCTGGCGGTGCGCACCGCGGTCAACGGTGCGTTGCGACAGGACGGCAACACGGCCGACATGATCTTCACCTGCGCCCAGATGATCGAACACCTGTCGGCGGCCTTCACGCTGGAGCCGGGAATGCTGCTGGCCACCGGCACGCCGGCCGGGGTGGCCGCGGGCGAGGCGGAGCCCCGGTGGCTCCGGTCGGGCGACGTGGTCACCGTCGCCATCGAGGGCGTGGGGGAATTGTCCAACCCTGTGATCGACGAGCCAGAGCCACCGGCCACCGCCGACGCGGTGGAGCGGTGAGCGCTCCCAGGACCGATCCCGGCCCCGATCCCGGCAGCCTCCGCATCACGCCGTCGCTCTCGATCCCCCTGGCCGAACTCCAGTTCCGCTTCACCCCGAGCAGCGGGCCCGGCGGCCAGCACGCCAATAAGGTCAGCACCCGGGTGGAGGTGCGGTTCGACGTGGCCCGGTCGGCGTCCCTGGGCCCCCGTCAGCGGGCACGGCTCCTCGACAAACTGGGCCCCGAGGTACGGGTGGTTGCCGACGACGAGCGATCCCAGTTGCGCAACCGGCAGCTGGCTGTCGACCGATTCCGCCAGCGGATGGCCGACGCACTCCACATCGACAAACCCCGTCGGCCGACCCGGCCGTCGCGCGGCGCCAAGGAGCGGCGACTCGAGGCCAAGCGCCACCTGTCCGAGCGAAAGCGCAACCGCCGGCCCGATTTCGACGACTGACAGCCCCTGAGGGCCCCGGCTCAGCTGACCTGGCGGTCGGCCCGGGGTGGGTCCTCCCAGGTGGCTTCCAAGAAGTGGGCGATCTCGTCAGTCAGGCGGCCCGGATTGACGCGCAGCTCCAGGACCGAGTTGGCCTGGAGCAGGCGACCGTCGGGGAGTCGCTTGGCCAGCTGCTCGGCGTCGTGGAACGGGTGGATCCGATCGATCTGGTGCCCGATGACCAGGGCGGGGACGTCCATGGCCACGCGCTGTCCGACCGTGGGGGCGATGGGTCCGGCCAGGATGCCGTGGAGGACGGCCGCGGTCTCGACCGGCTCGTTGGACAAGGTGTTCATGATGCTGTCGAGGGCACCCTGTCCGGTGCGGGGAAGGCGCCGGAACAGCGCGGCCACCCGGCTGACCACCGGCCGGGCGAAGTGGACGGCCAAGAGCATGGGGATGAAGGTGATGGCCGCCGCCGGCAGCGCCCACTCGAGGACCGGCATCTCGATCACGAGACCCTGCACCCGCTCGGGTGCCTGGGCCGCCACCAGAAGGCTCACATTGCCCCCCAGGGACACCCCACCGACCACAGCCCGGTCGATGCCCAGGTGGTCCATGAGGTTCACCACGTGGCGGGCGTAGGTGTCCATGCGATGGAACGAGGCCCGCACGGGCTTGTCGGACAGGCCGTGGCCCGGGAGGTCCAACAGGACCACCTTGAAGCCCCGGGCGGACAGGTCGCTGGCCAGCCGACGATTCATGTTGGAGTCCATGAGGATGCCGTGCATGAAGATCAGCACCCGTGGTCCGTGGCCGTGGACCTCGTAGTAGAGCCGCAGGCCGCCCGAGTCGTACATCCCGACCTCGAAGGGCGCATTGGGGGAGGCCGGCCGCGTCAGCGGCGGTGCAGCCTGCCCCTCGGCCCGGCCGTCAGCGGTCGGATCCGATCCTGCCCCTGGCGTCGTCATCGGGCCAACGGTACGCCTCCGGCCGCCGATTTGCCAGAACCGGCAGCTCAGAGCGCATCCGGTCCTGCGCGGCCCGGTCGAGATCAGCCACCACGATTCCCGGGGTCGGATCGGTCCGCTGGGCCAGGACAGTTCCCCACGGGTCGACGATCATCGAGTGCCCGTGGCAGGCCGGCATCCCCGGGGGCAGCGTCCCCACCTGGCCGGCGCCGATCACATACACCTGGTCCTCGACGGCCCGGGCCCGTAGCAACAGCTCCCAATGGGCCGGCCCGGTGGCCGCGGTGAAGGCCGAGGGCACGGCGATGACGGTGGCGCCACGCAGCGTCAGGACGCGGTAGAGCTCGGGGAAGCGCAGGTCGTAGCAGACCGACAGCCCGAGGGTCTGGGCGTCGGGGGCCTCTGCGTCGCCGAGGGCGGCCAGGACCACGTCGTTGCCGGGGGCGATGGTCGCCGACTCGCAGAAGGCGACGTCCCCGAGCGCCACGTCGAACAGGTGGATCTTGCGGTAGACGGCCAGGATCTCCCCTGACGGAGCGAGCAGGCAGCTGGTGTTGGACAGCCGCCCGGCGGCGCCGTCGTTCCGTTCGGGAAACGTGCCCGCCACCAGGTGGATCCGGACCCGGCGGGCGAGCGCGGTGGCCCAGGTCATCGTGGGCCCATCGAGGGCCTCGGCGTGGGCCCGGAGGTGGCCGGGTGAGCCGGCCACGGAGAAGTACTCGGGAAGTACCACCAGCTCGGCGCCCTCTGCAGCCGCAGCCTCCACCAGCACGGTGGCCGCATCCAGGTTCTCCCCGCGATCCGGGGTCGCCGTCGTCTGGATGGCCGCCACGCGCATGACACAGGGTAGGCCCCGCATCGGGCACAATGACCACGACAGGTCCTGGTCCGCCGGTCCGGTGCGACAAGGCCTCGCAGAAATGGGTGCCGTGTCCTTCGAAGACTCCGACATCGTCCGCAGTGCCATCCGCGTGGAGGGCTTCCGGGACGACGAGTTCAACTACCAGCTGATCCGCGCCCTCGGTGTGGCGGACTACGGCGGCTCGACCGTGGGCGAATGTCTGGCCGTCGTGGCGGAGATCGCCGATGGGAGTCCCGAGAGTTGGGCCGCCGCCTTCGACCGCCTCGCCGACCGTGTGGAGGTGCGGGGCCGGGCCTGCCTGGCCCGGGGACGTCGGATTAGCGGCCGTGACCACCTGTTGCGAGCCTCGACCTACTACCGAACCGCCGAGTACTACGCCGACGGTGTCAGTGGCCGGTCGCTCCGCATGGGGGAACGCAGCCAGTCCTGCTTCACCGAGGCCGCCGGACTGTTCGATCCACCCATCGAGCTCCTCGACATTCCCTTCGAGGGGGGTGCCCTGCCCGGCTACCTGATCCGACCGGCGGGGGGCGACGGTCCGGCCGAGCGGCTGCCCACGCTCATTGGGGTGGGGGGATTCGACTCCAGCGCCGAGGAGCTCTACTTCCACCTGGGTGCACCCGGTGCCGAACGGGGGTGGAACGTGTTCGTGTTCGACGGACCGGGCCAGCCCGGGACCATGCGGCGAGACCCGTCCATGACGTTCCGGCCCGACTACGAGGTTCCCATCAGCGCGGTGATCGACCACCTGGTGCAGCGAACCGACGTGGACCCGGGTCGCCTGGCCATCGCCGGGCAGAGCTTCGGCTCCTACTTCGTGGCACGGGCCGCCGCCACTGACCATCGGCTGGGGGCGCTGGTGGCCGATCCGCCGGTGCTCGACATGAGCCGCTACATGGAGGCCTGGGTGGGCAGCGAGGTGTTCCGGATGAAGGGGGACGTCAGGCCCGAGGATGTCATCGGCGTGCCCGAGGACCTGATGCCGCGGCAGATGCAGTGGGGGATCGCGGCCATCTGCTCTCGGTTCGGGGTGCCCTCGTTCCATGCCTGGAGGGATGCCATTGCCGCCTACCGGCTGGACGGGTTGGTGGCATCGATCGGCTGCCCGTCACTGGCCATGATCGGCGAGCGGGAAGGGGTCGAGCCCAGAGCCCAGTTCGACGCCTTCGTTGCTGGTGTCGCCGGACCGGTGACCCCGGTGGTGTTCCGGCCCGAGGACGGTGCCTCGACCCACTGCCAGTCCGACAACATCCGTCTGGCCGCCCAGGTCACCTTCGACTGGCTCGACGAGCGCTTCGAGGGGGACTGACCAGACCGTCCCCTGACGGGTGTCGGGTCCTACAGCCCGAGCTTGCGCGAGCACGCCGGCCACTGGCCCCAGCCGCTTCGGGCCTGGAGCTGGGCTGCGGCCTGGTCCTGGACGGCGGGGCTGGCCTCGTTGGGAAGCCCCGGGTAGCCCAGTCCGTGCCAGGTGGCCGCCGAGAACTGGTAGGCGCCGTAGTAGCCGTTCCCGGTGTCGGTGGCATAGTTGCCGCCCGATTCGCACTGACGGAGCTCGGCCCACACGCCCCCGGCCGGCGACCCTGGAGCAGCGGGGGTGGCCGGAGCGGTCACGGTGGGCACCGGCGGCTGAACCGGGACGGTCGTGGTCGTGGTCGGTGCGATCACCGGCAACTGGGTGACGCGGGGCGCGGGGACCACCGGAAGCACCAGGGAGGACAGGGCGACGGTCACGCCCCCCGGTGGAGCGCCCGGGCTGTCTGCGTGCGTCGAGGCCGGAACGGCCAAGGTGCCGAGGACCACCTGGCTGCCGACCCGGGCCGCGGTCTCACCCACCGGCATGGTGGCGTGTGTGTCCGGCCGGCCGGCCGCCGCTGTGGTCACGCCGGAAGAGGCGATGGCCGCGGCGGCCGCGAGGGCGACGAGTGACAGCAGGGCGGTGCGGTGCTGGCGCATGGCGTGCGCTTCCTCAACGTCGTGAAGGCCCGGAGGGCTTCGAGGGTGGGCTCGGAATGCGGGCGGCCGTCGGGGCGCATTCGTCTCGCGAGTCGGTGCCGGAAAGGGCAGTGCGCTCTGGACTTTGAACGAGGTCCGTACGAGGTGCTGACGGGGAAACCCTGGTCACGTCAGCGAGTGGCGGCTCCGGGCGTGCGCTGGGTCGGTGCGGGATGAGTGGCCATGGGAAGGGTCCGTGCGCTGGCCGGTCCCACCACCCGACTGGGCCGCGAACAGCGATCCACCGGTGGTGCCCCACGGCCGCCGCGAGTTGGGTCACTGTAGGAGCGGGCCGCCCGCCCGGGCAATCCGATGAACACAATTAGTGATTATAGACTCACTTAGAGTGATAGTGCCTGGCCCGGCCGCACCCCGGATCGCGGCAGGCCGCGGCTGTCGACCGGAGTCAGTCTGCTGGTGAGGTGGCCTTCGAGGTGGCGTGGCCGTAGTCGGCCAACGCAGCGGCCAGTGCTGCTCGGCCTGCGTCCGACACGTCCTCGCGCACACCGTGCAACGGCGTCAGGGACGCCCAGCCGTCGGCCAGGATGGCGGCGTCGGTGCCGGCCTCGATCTCGGCCTGCTCGGCCCGCTGGTCGGGCCCTTCGGTGGCCATGCCCCGAAGGGTCAGAACAATCGACCCCGATGTGGCGTCGATCGGGTTCCCGGCCACGGGTTCCATCGTTTGCTCGGGGCGGACGGCCCGGATCAGCCCCGCGGTGCCGAGTGTGCCATGGCGCAGCCCTCGTAGCTCCGCCAGGGGGACGGCCGGAGTATTGAGATTGAGCACCGTCCTCGCCGGGCACCCTGCCACCACGGGGACCAAGGACGCCGCCAACGACACCGGCGTCTCCCAGGGGACCGGGTCGTTGCCCCAGGCGATGCTCACGGCCAGGCCCGAGAGGCCGAACTGGGCCGCGGTGAGTGTGGCTCCCACCGTCCCCGAGTGGAGCACCGACCGGCCGGCATTGGTCCCGTGGTTGATGCCCGACACCACCAGCTCGGGCTGCGGGCCGAATCCCCCGATGCAGGCCAGGATCACCGCCAGCGCCGGGGGACCGTCGATGCCATAGGTGGACACATCGGCCAGCCCGGGGATCTGGACCGCCTCGTAGGGGATCGACTCCCGTTCGTAGACGGCCCCAACGGCGGCGCCCGCCCCGCTGTGGTCGACGAGGGGGGCCACCACCGTCAGCTCGTGGCGACCTCCCCACCTGGCGTGGAGGCCCCGGGCCAAGGCCGCGATCCCAGGAGCGAACACGCCGTCGTCGTTGGTGATGAGAATGCGCATGGAAGGGGTTCCGATCGGAGGCGAAAGCGCCCGGCAGCAGGAGGAGCGGGGTGCGGTGAGGGCCCTGCGCCGGCTCGTCGGGCCGTCAGGCCCTCATCGCCTACCATACCGGGCGACGTCGGCGGCTCCCTGCGCACCGCCCGGCAACCCGGACCATTCGATCATGACCCCTCGACCACCTGCCGAAGACCAGCGACCGTCGGAGACCACGGCGACGACCGGCGATCAGTGGGTCATCGGCCACGGACACCAGCGTGCCGTCATCACCGAGGTCGGGGCCACCCTGCGGTCCTTCACCATCGAGGACCGGCCGGTCATCGATGGGTTCGGACCGGACCAGTGGAGCCACGGCGGCCGAGGCCAGGTGCTCGCACCGTGGCCCAACCGGCTGGGTGACGGTCACTACAGCTTCGAAGGGGTCGACGCCCAGGCCCCCATCAATGAACTGGCCTGGAACAACGCTATCCACGGGCTGGTGCGGTGGATGCCCTGGCGGATGGTGGGACGAGCCCAGAACCGGGTCAGCCTGGCCTGCTCCTTGTATCCCTCGCCGGCCTATCCGTTCAGCCTGCGCCTGACCATCGAGTACCGGTTGGGCCGGGACGGTCTCACCGTGGTGACCGACGCCGACAACCTCGGGACCGGCGACCTTCCCTTCGGGATCGGGTTCCATCCCTACCTGACGGTGGGTACGACCACGGTGGATCAGGTGCGCCTCACCGTGCCGGCGGCCCAACGCTTGATCGCCGACGATCGGGGGCGGCCGGTGGCGAGTGCACCGGTGTCGGGGTCCGAGTTCGACTTCACCGTGGGCCGACTCATCGGCGTCACCCGGCTGGACACGGCCTACACCGACCTTCGCCGCGACAGCAACGGTCGGGTTCGGGTCGACCTCGATCATCCCGATGGCGGCCGGGGGGCGAGTGTCTGGGCGGACGAGCGGTTCGGCTACCTGATGGTGTACACCGGAGACACCCTCGATCCTGCCGAGCGACGCCAGGCTGTGGCCATCGAGCCGATGAGCTGCCCCCCCGATGCCCTGCGCTCGGGGACCGATCTGACCATCCTGGGCCCGCATGCGCGGTGGACGGGCTCCTGGGGGATCACGCCCCGCTGATCCACGCCATCGGGCGTCACCCCCGACGAGGACGCTTCTGACGTCGGCGGGTTTGGACGGCCGGCGATCGGGTAGGCGAGGTCCTATCCGAGCAGAGGGTGGCGGCGATGGAACTACACGCGAACCAGGACGGTCATATCGGTGGCGAGCGATTCACCGGTGGAAGCAGCCCGACCGTGCACGAGCGGGACCGTGTGTGCACCCATCCCGACTGCCAGGTGCGACTGTCGATCTACAACGGTGCCGACCGGTGTGCGCTGCACGATCGCCTAGGTGTCGAAGGCCGGACCCCCACTCGGCGGTGACCCTGGTCGCAGGGAGAGCCCGCGGGCGGGGGAGTGCGCCGGACCCGCAACAGGTATAGGGTCGCAAGGAGTACAGCCCAACGTGTCGGAGACGACGATGGCCCTCGGGCCTTGTCGAACAGGCCGGGCGTGGGTACCACCTCCGTGTGGGTCGGGCCATGCGTCCTGGAGGGACGGCTGGCGGTCCGGCGACTCCCATCGACGAGCTGCACTCGGTGTCAGCCGAGGGTGGTCACCCGATCGACAACAGGAGCGAGGATGCCGCTGCGCTCCCAGCCGAGCGGGATAGCGCCTCGTCAAAGGACCGATCGTCCATCAGTGGACTCGAGTCCCCTCCCACCGCCCTGGTCCCCGGCGAGCTGGTTCGGACCCTCTGCCTCGGGCGACCCTGATGGTGAACCCGACACCCCATGCGGCAAGAGCCCGGAGTTCAGCCATGTCAAAGAACGAGCCGAGAAGGGCCTTCGAGCAGTTGCTCGAGGCCATGGAGGGCCTACGCCGATCCACCAAGGTCGCCGAAGGGGTGATCCGCCGTGCCCTTCGGGCGTCGCCCCAGGGCATGGACACGGTCACGGCGGTGGCCGCCATCTGTCCTGCCGAAACCAGGCAGTCGATGAACGACGCGCTGAAGTCCCTGGAGACGGCACGTCATCACATGCGGCTGGTCATCATCTCGGCCGCACTGGATGAGGGAACCTCGATCGGTGAGCTGGGCCGTCTGTTCGGATTCTCCCGCCAGCTGGCGGCTCGTTATGCCAAGGAGGCTCGCAGCCAGCTGGAGCGCCAGGACCTGATCGCCTGACCCGGGAGCCTGGCGCAGTGGAGATCGTCCGCTTCAGGACCTTGTGGGGTCGGGCCCCTGCCCGTCGTCGGTGGCCCGGGCGTGCGGTGCGCGGTCGGCGCCGGACCAGGTGGCCAAGGGGTCGCTGGCGGGAAACGACTCCTCCAGCGCCTCGTCGAGCTCCCATTCGCCGAGTGACGTCCCATCGCCTGAATGACCCATGGGCACTCCGATCGTTCGCATGCTCGCCCGGCCCGCCACACCCGTGGCGACACCGCTGCTGGTCCTCGTCCGCTGGCAGGGATGGCACGCACCAACTTAGGCGGTCAGGTCATACCTCTGCGCCGGGGCGGTGCCTACGATTCCTTGGAGTAGGAGTTGCCCAGGTTGTCCTGGAGGACCAAGGCGGGAGTCGCGGTGCTGACGACCCGCAGTGGCGCAGCCAGGACCCGCCAACGGTACGTCCACCCAGCAGGGAGTGAGAGCCTGGACGCGAGGCCGGCCAGGTCCCGCTCGGTGAGGGTCGGGTCAATCTGCTCGCTCCAGCTCTGCATCACAAAGGTGGAGCCGTCCGCGGCATGGAGCTCGTAGATTCGGCGACCGGACCGGTAGCTGAACACGGTGTTGCGTTCCACGGCGTGGGTCACATAGGGCGTGGGATCGAGCGTCCCGAGTGCGAGGACCGCGTCGGGATGCATCCCCAGCCCACCGAGGTCGACCGTCCGGAGAGGCGCAGAGGAGTACTTGGTGATTCCGTCGACTGCCCAAAACCGAGGCCCGTTCCGCAGGACGGCAACGGCGCCTCGCTGTTTGGCGACCTTGGCCGGGTCGATGGCCAGCCAGGTGCTCTCGGGACAGTTGTTGAGCGGGTACGTGTTCCAGACCTCTGCGGTCAAGGGCACCGTGTGGGCTTGGACCAGGATGAGTTCGCAGTACCGGCGACCGAAGAGTCCGGCAACGTCTTTACGCACTGAGGTGCTGGAGGTAGTGGTCGGAGATGTGGTCGACGCTCCGCACGCCGCCACCGCCAGGGCGAGACCCAGGGTCACCAGCACGCAGAGCCCCTGCAGTGACCGGCGTGATGAGTGCGGATTGGTCATCGTGCGACGGCCGCTCAGCCCTCCAGCGATTCCAGCACCAGGTGTCGGACTTGGTCGATCAGTGGCTTGGAACGAACGACCATGGTGCCCTCCGGCTGGTCCTCGCCGCGGTCAGACCAGGAGATCACGAGGCGGTGCCAACGCCTCTCGTCACCGACGATGGTCCCCTCGACATCGAAGGTGGCGCCTTCGGTGGCAGTTCCGAGGGGGACAGCGCCTGGTGGGTAGGCGATGAAGCGGACCACTCCCGAAGTATCGGGCTGCCCGACAGGCGGTCCGGCCGGCACGGAACCCATGATGATGGTGAACTCCATGCCGGCGTCCTTGTGCAGCCGCTTCTCTTTGAAGTCGGGACGTTCCTGCATCTCGATGAAGGATCGACGCGTGGGATAGCGGACGATCGCCATGCGGTGCCAGTCAGGATCGGGTCCACCGTCTGGTCCGATGGCGTCCCCGAAATAGGCCACCTCGGCCCCGATGGCGGCCAGCACCTCGACCGGAGCGTAGCGGTCGTCCGCCTCGCGCCCGGAGATCGCTTCGCCGCCCTCGCCGTACTCTGCCCGCTCCTTGTACCGCATGAAGTTGACCATCCAGATCGGCCCGTCCTCTTCCGGTGGCCGGGTCGCCAGGTGTTGGGCGTACTGGAAGTCGATGGTTCCGAAGTCCATGCGGCGACGGTAACAGTCGTCAGCCTAGGTGACAATAGAGTCCGGGCCGGCTGTGGCGGAAGGTACTGCGTCTCTGGTGGAGGACCGGTGGTCGCTCGCGGCCGGGGCCGAATCGATCGCACCGGGTGCCGCCACCGCCGCCTCGGCTCCAGTGGTCCTCCGCTTCAGATCCAGCTCCGATGGCGCCTGGTTGACCGGCGTCGTCCGGTCCACGGGTACGGCACCGTCCTCAGCGCGGATTCGACGCTCATCCTGGGAGCGACGATCGTTCAGTGTCCTGCGGCTCTTCGCCACTCGGCGATCCCCCACGCCCTCTTATCGGCGGTGTTGTAACCGGGCTTGAGCTGAGGCTGAGCCGGTGCCGGCCGGTGCTCACAGGATGAGGAGCGCGTGGTCCTCGCCGACGTCCTCGATGGGTTCAGATTGGGTCGGCTCCGCTGCTGGCCGAGCCAGGAACGATCGGTCCGCCCATCCAACCCACCGCGGATGCCCGGTGCACTACCTCGAACTAGGGACTACCGCACAGAAGCAGCTGCGTCGTGGAGTTCGGTGCTCCGGTCGTCGATGGCTTCGACGAGATCACCATGGGTGATCACGTAACGTTCGCCGGAGAGAATGGCGTCAACGACGTGTTGAGCGACGTCCTCGGGAGCTCGGACCTCCGACGTCATGGCGGGATTGCTGGCGGCCATCGCCACGAGGTCGTCGGCGGCGGCGACGGGTCGGCGGAGGTGTTCGGGCTGGGCCGCCTCGCTCGTCTCGAGATGCCGGGTGATCATGCCCGAGGGAAAGATTACCGACACGGAGACCCCGTCCTCAGCGAGTTCCATGCGGAGGGATTCGGCCAGTCCCCAGACCGCGAACTTGCTGGTCTGGTAGGCGGCCAAGTGGCTCGCAACGCTCAGTACCGATGACGAGGTGGTGAAGGCGAGCCGCCCCGGGGCCGCCTGCCGGAGGGCCGGAAGGAATGCTCGGGCGACGCGGGCCGAACCGATGACATTGACATCGAGGACCCAGCGCCACTCGTCGTCGGTCAGATGCTCGGTGGATCCGAAGAGCTGGATTCCGACGTTCGAGATGACCAGGGTGGCGTGCCCCAGGGCGCCGGCGACGGTCGAGGCAGCCGCGTCAACCGACTGAGCATCGCCGACGTCGACACCGAGCCCCAGCGTGGCCACGCCATGGTCGGAGGCGATGGTGTCAGCCTCCGATGTCGCCCGCGCCCCGTCGAGATCGAGCAGGGCGACGGCAAACCCTCGCCAGGCGCACTCCCGGCTCAGCGCCAGGCCGAGCCCCGAGGCCCCGCCCGTGATGACCGCGACTCCGCTGTCCCAGCGCGGCGATTCCGGCATCGGTGTCCTCCTCAGGATTCGGGCGGGGTGAAGTCCATGTGCAGACGGGTCAGCGTCGAGGACTTGATCCTCCACTCGCCCGCCACCCGCTCATAGGTCTCGTGGTAGTGCCCGTAGCCCTGCAGGCGGGTCCCGTCGGGCCAGACGATGGTGTCCTGGAGCGCCCAGATGCCCTTCGCCGTCGAGGGTGACAAGAGCTCGATCTCGGGCATGTGCCCGTGGTGGACGGTGATGGCCTCTCCCAGTGTCGGCCGCAGGAAGGCGAGAAACTCGTCGGCACCGACGACGACGCCGCCGCCGGAGCCGGTGGTGTCAACCACGACGTCGTCGGTGAAAACCCGGCGCATGCCCGACCAGTCCTTGGTGTCCATCGTCCGGAAGTAGCGGGCTTTGAGCTGCTTGATCGCTTCAATGTCGTCCATCATCCCCCTACGACCCCCAGGACGATCGCGCCGGTGACCGTCACCGCTATGTCCACTCATGCAGACCCTAACGCTGGAGATCGACGGCCCATCGACCAGGGCGAACCCGTGCTTCTTCGTCATCTCCCCCTGGTTCCTTGGGACCCTGCCCGGCCCAATGATTGACCGCCGGGCAACGAGGCCTTACGCTCCCGACGGGTTCAGATCGAATCCGGGGGAGGGCGATTCATGACTGATGTCATCGACCGCGTCCACGGCGGGTCCGTCGACGGAGTTTCAGCATTTGAGTCAGTTCCGTCTCTCGAACCTCCACCAGACCCGACCCCGGTTCTGCGGGTCGGTCCGGTCCAGGTGTTCCTGGCCATCGTGCTCGGGTGCACCGGCATCGTGGCCCTGGCCTATGTCGGACACCTTTCTGGCTGGAGGGCCGGACTGTCGATGGCCGTGGCCTGGATCCAGATCGCGCTCGCCGTGGCGTGCGTGATCCGTCCGACGCGTCCGGTGCTGGCCGCGACCATTGCGGTGTCACTCGTCAGTGTGGGCGCGTGGTTGAGTGTGCGAAACGTGTCCGATGTGCCGAGGTCGGTGGTCTGGATCGGGGTCGGACTCGCCGGCTGCGCGTTCTTGGCCGCACTCGTCTTGAGCATGGCGCCGGGACTGGGCAGGCGGTGGTCGCCGTCGGTCCTCGTCTTGGGCTCAGTGCTGCCGGTGGGGGTCGTCGTGCTCAGCACCGCGGCACTCTTCGCCGTCCCGGTTGCGCCGGCGGCGGCCCATGCCTCCGGTGCTCCCCAGTCGTTCGCCTCGGCATCGGCGGCGTTGGCGCTGAAGACGACGGTCCCGGTCCCGGGTCAGAACTCCAAGCAGTTTCAACAGGTCCTGGCCGGAAACACGTCGGAGCAGACCGAGCTGAAGCCCTTCGTGCCCCTCGATGCTGCCGACCAGGCCGTCTTGACCCAGCAACTCAGCCAGGCGCTGACCGCTGCTGAGAAGTTCCCCACGGTGGCCGCGGCCAAGGCCGCGGGCATGGTGCTGGCCGGTGGCATGGCTCCGGGAGTCGGTGCCCACTATCAGGTAATCGGGGCCAGTGACCTGACGTCGCTGAACGGGCAGTTCGACCCGTCAGAGCCAGCCTCGTGGATCTATGCCAGTACCGCCAGTAACGCCCCCATCGTGGGTGTGATGTACGAGTCGCTTACCGATCAGCCCCCAGCCGGATTCATCGGGCCCAATGACCACTGGCATCGTCACTCCAATGTCTGCGTGAAATTCGACGCCGGTGAGATCGCCGTTCCGTTCGCCGCCGACCAGAGCGTGACCCCCCAGGAGTGCTCCGACGTCCATGGCGTCTTCATGAAGAAGACGGTCTGGATGGTGCATGCCTGGGTGGTGCCGGGTTGGGAGAGCCCACAAGGTGTCTTCTCACACGACAACCTCCACGTCTACTGCCCGGGCAACACCGATCTGGTCGACGCCATAGGTTTCTGTTCCCGCCAGCAGTGAGTTGGTGATCGGCGCGCACCGCCGGGGGCCAGTCGGCCGCGGCATTCGACGACGAGCTCTGGTGGTGGCCCTGGCGGCTGTCGGGCTCTTGTTGCTCTGGGCCAGCCCTGCGGGCGCCCACGCCGCGGTGGTGTCCAGCTCACCGGCCCAGGGCCAGCGCGTCGCCCATGCACCGGCCTCGGTGACCATCGTCTGGGATCAACCCGTCAAACCCGACAACGGCGGGGTGACCGTGCTGAACTCCAGTGGCCAAGGCGTAGGGGAGGGCGGAACGGCGCATCCCGTGCCGAACACCCTCCGGGTCGACCTCCCGCGTTCGCTTCCCAGCGGGGCGTACGTGGCCAACTACACAGTGACTTCGGTCGACGGGCACATCGTCAGCGGAGGGATCGTGTTCCTGGTGGGGAACGCCCGTCCCGGGTCAATCGCATCCCTCAGCCGTCCGCCGACATCGGCCGCAACGTGGTACGACCGCGGCGGTCAGTTCCTTACGTATCTCGGCGTCCTGATGGCCGGTGGGCTGGCGTTCTTCCTCGCCTTCTTGCTCCCCGAAGGAATCGAACGTCGGCGCCTCGGCCGCTGGTGCCTCGGCGCAGCAGTGCTCGGTGTGGCGGGCATGGTGGTGACCGTGGCCGCCCAGGGCGTCCTGGCCGGTGGCAGCCTTCAGGCTCTGTCCCACTGGTCCGTGGTCTCCCAGGCTGGCGCGGGGAAGCTGGGTGCCCAGTGTGCGCTGCAACTGGTCGGACTGGCCGGCTGCGTGGTGTCGTTACGTCTGCGACAGGCAACGGCCCGCCAAGCGACTGCCTTCTACGGGATGCTGCTCTCGGCTGGGGCGTTCGTGGCTTTTGGGCACGCCCTGGTTTCCCCGGAACGCTGGCTCTCCACCCCGGCCGATGTGGTCCATGTCGTCTTCGCAGCGATGTGGTTCGGCGGCCTGATCGGCCTGGCGCAGGTGCTCCACAGTCGAGCTGGAGCAGCCCGGCGGATCGGCGAGATGGCCGCATCCGCTGAGGCGCCCACCCCCACGGCGTTCACCGCGTCAGTCGGCCCGGGAGCCGGAGGCACATCGACAGCCGTGCTGGAGCGACAAGCCCCCTCGATCCAGGCAGCACCGGGCCAGCCCGGTCGGCCGAGTGTGTTGGCCGGCACCATCGATGTGGTTGACCGCTTCTCCACCATGGCCGGGATCTCCATCGCCCTGGTCCTGGTGGCTGGAACGCTGCTGGCCATCGCCGAAGTGGGGTCGGTGGCCAACCTCTTTGAGACCGGCTACGGGCAGACCTTGCTGGTGAAGATCGCGCTGGTCGGCCTCTTGATCGTCGTGGCCGGCTACAACCGGATGCTGCTGGTTCCGTGGCTCTCGGCGATGGAGGCGCGCGGTCAATCGGGTGGACTGTCCGCCGGGTGGCGCCGACTGTTGACCACCGTCCGGCTCGAGGCCGTCATTGCCGTCGTCATCCTCGCCGTCACCGCAGTATTGGCCAACGGGGTCCCGTCCAACGGTGCCACCCCGCCCGCCCCGGTGCCCTTCGCCCAGACCGTGCCGTTCGACGGCGGCCACCTCACGTTCCACATCACGCCGAACCAGGCGCTGGTCAACAACATCTCGGTGCAGTTCACCGGGCAAGACGGTTCCCCGGCCGAGTTGGCGGAGAGTGTGTCGCTCTACCTCAATCTGCCGTCCCAGAACGTGGGTCCTATCGAAACCGACATGAGGAAGGTCGGGGTCGGACACTTCGTCCTGGTGAACAGCCCCAATCCTCCAATCGTCGGGACCTGGCAGATCACCCTGCAGGTCCAGGTGTCCGAATTCAGCCAACCCGATGTGAGCTTCGTGGACAAGGTGCAATGACCGCGTCCATGCTCCGCCCGTGAGGAGATTCCACCCGTCCATGCGATGTAAACTCGTAGTGTTACTCTTTGCCGTGGTGGCCGCCATCACCCTGTGGGCCGGGGTGGCCGGGGCCCACGTCACGGTGAGCCCGTCATCGCTCCCGCAAGGGGCCGATGATGCCGTCTTGACGTTTCGGGTACCCAACGAGTCGACCACCGCCAGCGTGGTCGGACTGCGCATCCAGTTCCCTCTGGCCCATCCGATCGTGGTTCTCAATCCTGAGGCGGGATCGGGATGGGTCGTGACCGTGCGCTCGGCTGTCCTGCCCAAGCCCATCACCACCGACGACGGCACGTTCACGTCGACGGTCTCCGAGATCGACTGGAGTGGGGGCTCGATTCCCGTCGGTCAGTTCGGCGCGTTCAACGTGCTCGCCCAGGGGCTACCGACGGGTACGAACCTCCTTACCTTCAAGGCGGTCCAGCTCTACAGCGACGGAACCACGGTCAACTGGATCCAGGTCCCGACCAAGGCTGCACCGGACCCCGAGCATCCGGCTCCGACGTTGGTACTCACTGCGCCGGGCAGGGGTTCGCAGGGAACGGCCGTGTCCAGCGGCACGGCGGCCACCACCCCCGCCGCGTCTGGTTCATCCGCCGGCCAGAGCTCGAGCTTCGACAACGGGTTGGCCGTCGCAGCCCTCGTCCTGGCGGCATTGGCGATCGGAGTCGCCGTACTGGCGGTCTGGCTCGGCCGGCCACGCCTCACGACCGCAGAAGGACCCCCGGAACCTGATTGATCGTTTGATCCGTCCTGATCCCAACCCGTCGGGATCTGCTCGAGTCTGCCTATCCATCGGCAACGATCGGCTCCCTCGTCGCTCAATGGGCGACGGGTAGCGCCCGAAGACTGCGGGTGGATTGCTCGAGGAGCCGGCCGACCGCGCTTGCATCGAGTGGCCGGCCGAACAGGAATCCCTGTCCCACATCCACGCCTTCGGCTCTCAGTCGCTCGAGCTGATCGTCTGTTTCGATCCCTTCGGCGATGATGGTCAGATCCAACACCTTTCCCAGCTGGACCAGGGTGTGAACGATGGCAGCAGACTCCGATGAATCGGCAATTCCCGCAACGAACGACTGGTCGATCTTCAGGACATCAATGGGGAACTGTCGAAGGTAGGCCAGTGATGAGTAGCCGGTGCCGAAGTCGTCGATCGCAATGCCGACGCCGAACGCCTTCAGGCGCTTGAGACGCACGAGCGTGGCCTGAACGTCGATCATCAGGGCTGTCTCGGTCAGCTCCAAGATGAGGGCGGCAGGGTCGAGGCCGCTGGAGGTGAGCACTCGGTTGACGTCGTCGATGATCCGATCTCGTTCCAGCTGGACGGCGGAGACGTTGACCGACACCGTGATCCTGTGGCCCGCGCCGTGCCAGAGGGCGCCCTGCCGGCAGGCCTCTCGGAGTACCCATCGGCCAACGGGGACGATCAGTCCACTGGATTCGAGTGCCGGAATGAACTGGTCCGGCCCGATCACTCCCCGTTCGGGATGCTGCCAGCGAATGAGAGCCTCCACCCCGGTGAAGAGCCCGGAGGCCAGGTCGACGGTGGGCTGATACAGCACGAAGAACTCGCCGTTCTTCAGTGCCTGATGCAGATCCACCTCGAGGTGGCGGTGATCATCGACGGACTGTTGCATCGAGCGGGAGAAGAGGACGGCACACTGCTTTCCAGCTGCCTTGGCCCGGTAGAGAGCGATGTCAGCATCTCGCAAGAGCTGGTAGGGAGTGGTCCGGTCCCCCGTGGCGATGCCGATACTTGCCGTCACCGTCAACGGCGAGTCCCCTAGGTCGATGTCGATCGGGTCCGACAGGGTATCCAGGATCCTCTGGGCCACCGCCTCGGGTCCGGCGTCGAGCGAACTGCCTTCGACCAGGACTACGAACTCGTCGCCACCAAGACGGCCCACGGTGTCCCCTTTGCGAAGCGAGGACGTCAGACGTTTCCCGACCTGTACCAGCAGTTGGTCGCCGGCGTCGTGGCCGAGCGTGTCATTGATGTCCTTGAAGTCGTCGAGGTCGAGGAACAGGGCGGCGACCGGAGTGTGGTCGAGACGGGTCCGTTGCAGCATTCGGTCCACACGTTCGAGAATGAGGGCGCGATTGGGGAGACCGGTGAGCGAGTCGTGGAAAGCCAGCTCGCGCAACTGCTCGGTGCGCTGGCTGACCATCTGCATGGCCCGTACTCGGCTGGTGGCGAGGAGGTAGAAAACCGCCGACAACAAGGACGCCAGGATGATCCCACCCAGCAGCAGGGCGATAGCACTGCCGTTGGCGAAGATGCCTCCGCCTTTGGCCGCACCGATGACTTGGACGTGCCACCCATTGTGGAGGTCAACGGTTGTCGACGTTGCTCCGGCGGGAGCTGAACCAGCCGTGATGGTGACATTCGACGAGTTGCCCGAATAGTGGAATGCCACCTTGGTGTGCGGGTGCTGCACCAGGGCAGTGGACAACATCAGGGTGGGACGGATCGACGTGCCGGTCCACCCGAGGAAGGCGTCACGGCGGCCTTGAACGGACACGGGCACATTGCCTCCCCGGTATACCGGCGTCCCCAGGACGAGCACGGCACTCTTCCCTGTTCCATACGGAAGGTAGGAGCCCTGACCGGTATCGCGTGCCTTGAGGAGGGCAGGTCCCAGCTCGGTGGTGCAAAAGTCGAATCCGGTCGGCGTGGTCGACGGCGTTCGGGAGATGGATGCGCCGGCAAGGCAGTAGTAGGGACGGTTCCCGCTCGGAGTGATCTGGAACCTGCCATCCAGAGGTCCCGTTGGGTCGAGCTCGGATTGTGCCGCGAACGCCGGTAGCTGTGCTGCAGGGACCAGAGACAGTTCGGCGATGCCGATGACTTCGGGGTAGCGCTGAAACGCCCGAACCGAGGTTGACCAACCCAAGAAGTCAGCCTGAGACGTAATGGGGTCACGTACGCGGACCGCGCCGGCACTGATGACAAGATCCTGTTCGTGCTGGATCGCCAGCTTGAGGGTGGCGGCAATCTCGAGCGATGACGAGACAAAGGCCTGATGGGACCGCTGGCTGTCGATCCGCGCCAGCGCTTGGGCTCCGAGCAGTGCACCCAACGTCCCGACAATCATGAGCAGTGCGGCCGCAACGGACCAGACGCGGCCACGTTCCTCCGTCCGGGTGCCTCTGGCCGCCAGTCGTGACATCGACGACGACCTACTCGGATCGGCTAGTTGGCGGCGCAGGCCGAGGCGTCGCAGCCACGATCATCCAACCGGTGGCGAGCGATGACTGCATAGCTATGGCATCGACACAACGCGGTTGCTTCTTGAGGGCGCCCAGGCGGAGCGAGAGTCTCGACGCCGGGCAAAGTCCGCTCGGGTCCGTCAACCCGAGCCAGGCTTGATCGTCCATGGTCACGTTGGTAGGGCCGATCGGCCCTACGGACTTACGACCCAAGAGCACTACGATGGGTAGGCATCGGGCTACGCGCTCGCGGCGGACCGAGGTAGCGATGACCATCACCCAAGGGACTGAGCAGTACCTCGGGGGTCAACGTGCTCCGCTCGGTGTCCAGCTGGTGGCGTCTGGGCTGGCAACCGAGGGGCAGGTAGATCGGGCCCTCGACGAACAACGACGGACCGGCAAGCGCATCGGAGAGATCCTGGTTGCCCAAGGCGTCTTGTACGAAGCGGACCTCGCCAGTGCATTGGCCACCATGTTCGACTTGGAGTACCGCGACCTCAGCCTGATCCCGCCGGACATCACGGCCTTGGGCCAGATACCGGAAGCCTTCTGCTGGTCCAGAAACGTGTTGCCCATCGAGCTGGAGAACGGCACTCTGGTCGTTGCGATCTCGGATCCCCACGATATCCAAACCATCGACGATCTCTCCATGATGACGTCGATGCCGGTTCGGTTGGTGGTGGTTGCGCCGGACCAACTCCGGCGGGCCACGGAGACGGCCTTCCAAACGATGGACCTCATTGTGGACGTCGATGATGTCGCTGCGCCGAACTCCGGGCCCACGCAAGCAGGCGACACCCACAACATCGATGCCGCGCCAGACGTGGACCTGTCGCAGTCCGAGGGTCCGGTCATCACGTTTGTCAATCAGCTGCTGAGAAGGGGTGTCGACGAGCGAGCGTCCGATCTCCATCTCGAACCCACCGAGACGGGCCTTCGGGTCCGCTTCCGGGTCGACGGGATCCTCCACGATGTAATGGAGGCGCCGTCGTCACAGCGGGCCGGCATCATCAGCCGGGTCAAAATCATGACGGGCATGGACATCGCCGATCATCGGCGCCCTCAAGATGGGCGTGTATCGATGGTTGCGCACGGGCTACAGGTCGATATCCGGGCGGCCAGCCTGCCTACGATCTATGGCGAATCCCTGGTGTTGCGGGTGCTCCAAAAGGACCAAGGCCTACTGGAGTTGGGGAAGCTCGACTTCGCCAAGGATGCGCTCGACCGGTATGAGAAGTCGTATCAAAAGGCGTGGGGAATGGTGTTGGTGTCCGGGCCCACCGGGTCCGGGAAGACAACCACTCTGTATGCGACGGTCAATGTTCTCAACGTCCCCAGTCGCAACACCATCACGGTCGAGGATCCGATTGAGTACCGAGTGGCCGGCATCAAACAGACTCAGGTGAATGCCAAGGTCGGGTACACGTTCGCCTCGGGACTGCGGGCCTCGCTCCGGTCCGACCCCGACATCATCCTGATCGGGGAGATCCGTGACAGTGAGACCGCCCGCATCGCGTCTGAGTCGGCGTTGACGGGTCACCTCGTGTTGTCGACGCTGCATGCCAATGATGCGGCATCGAGCACCACCCGCCTGGTGGAGATGGGTCTCGAGCCCTATCTGGTCACGTCGTCGCTGGAGTGCGTCGTGGGCCAGAGACTGCTTCGACGCCTCTGCAATCGGTGCAAGATCGTCGGGCTCGCTACTGCAGAGGAAGTGTTGGAGCTCGTGTCGATGGGTTTGATCGACGACACCACAGAGCCGGTATCGCTCTACCGTGCCGTCGGGTGCGCGCGATGTGGCCAGCGTGGCTATGTCGGTCGTCTTGCCGTACACGAGGTTCTCGTGATGGATGACGCGCTGAAGGCTCTCACGCTGGAGCGCGCTCCCGCTCAAGCAATGGCCGACGCAGCCATCGCCGGGGGCATGCGAACGCTTCTCCAGGATGCCTTCGCCAAGGCCCAAGTGGGGGATACCACCTTCGACGAGTGCAAGCGCGTGCTCCGGTAGCCGTCGAACCTCAGTGGAGTCAACCGATGTCGAAGACCAGCAGGTTGATTCGCCGGGGCCCTGAGTCGAGCCCCCAGCCTGCTCGCCAATTCGGAGTGACTGGTCGCGCGAACGAGCCGCCGCACGAATAAGACGATGATTCAGTGCGCCCCCTGGGATTTGAACCCAGAACCTGCGGATTAAGAGTCCGTTGCTCTGCCATTGAGCTAGAGGCGCCCGTAGTGCAACTTAGCCCCGGTTGGGCGGCTGCGGCGCGTTCCCGGCGGCGTGAGGGTGACCGACGGGGCTCGAACCCGCGACCTCCGGGGCCACATCCCGGCGCTCTGCCAACTGAGCTACGGCCACCAAGGAGCCTCTAGTGTGGCACACACCGGTGGAGGTACGGGTCGCCACGTGACCGAGCCGGGCTGGCCCCTGTAGCTCAACTGGATAGAGCGGATGGTTTCTACCCATCAGGTTGCGGGTTCGACTCCTGCCGGGGGCACCAAGCCAGGGTCGACCGTCGGGCAGGCCGTGGACCCTGACCCCGGGGCCCGGCGGTGTGCGCCTATCCTGGTCCGATCCGTTCTCTCGCATCTCACTCAAGGTCACGGGCCATTGCGACAGCTGCCGGTGGCGGACCCTCGTTGCCCCCGGGCCCACCGGTTCGGAAGCGCGCAGCGGGTGTGGTCGGAGCACTCGTGGTGTTGGCCGCGTCAGCAGCCGTGCCGGCCTCTGTCGCCGGAGCGGCGGCCCAGCCACACAGCGGAGGGTGGGCAAGGCCGAACCTCGTGGGTGTCCCGTCCGGCTGGACCGAGACCTGGTCGTCCGGGCCCCTCTCGGACATCGGCCAGCCCATCGCTGAGTCCTCACCGATCGTGGCCACCCTCGACGGGCAGCCGTCCGTGGTGGTCGGAGACCGTAGCGACCACGTCTACGCCTTTCACTTGGGTAACCCGTCGTCCTCGGGGAGCCCACCACAGCCCACGTCGGTGTCCGGTTGGCCCACCACCAATGAGAGCGGGCCCATCGACTCCACCCCGTCGGTGGCCACACCGGGCGGCACCACCGAGATCGTCGTCGGGTCCGGGAATGACACCGACGCCACGACCGGCGGCTACCAGGCCTTCAACGCGGCCGGACTCCAGCGTTGGTTCACGCCCGTGATCAATCCCTCGACCGACGACCAGCCCGATATCGGCGTCCAGGCCGGCATCGCTGTCGGCCCACTGCAGGGTGCCTCGAACCTCTTCGCCGGGTCGCTCGGCCAGGTGGCCTACTCCCTAGACGCCGGCTCAGGGGCGCCACTGGGGGGCTGGCCGTTCTTCAACTCTGACAGCACCCACTCCACGGCAAGCCTGGACGATCTCTACGGCACCGGCCAGAACGAGATCATCGTCGGAGGGGATCAGACGGCGGGTGTGGGTCGCGGCCAGCGCTACACCAACGGCGGCCATCTGCGCATCTTGAGCGCCCAGGGCAACCAGATCTGTCGGGCCGACACCAACCAGGTGGTGGACTCGTCGCCGGCGGTGGGTGACGTGCTTGCCTTCGGCCGGCCTGGCATCGTCATCGGTACCGGTGCCTACTTCCCCGGGGCTTCGGACACGAACACGGTCAAGGAGTACGACGGACAGTGCAATCTCCTCTGGTCGGCGCCCGTTGACGGCAGCACCTTCTCTTCGCCCGCCCTCTCCGACGTGTTGGGTAACGAGCGCGCTCCAGGTGGTCGAGGGCACCGACCAAGGTGCCGGTAACTCGGGATCGGTGTACGTGCTCAACGCCGCAACGGGCCAGACCATCTGGAAGCAGACCAACATCGGTCGGGTCATCGGATCGGTGGTGACCGCTGATCTGACCGGATCCGGCTACAACGACGTGATCGTCCCAACGATCAACGGTGCCTGGGTCTTCGACGGAAGGACCGGTGCCCAGATCGCCACGCTCAGCCCCAACCTCGGTCTGCAGAACTCGCCCCTCGTGACCAGGGACCCCAACGGCACCATCGGCATCACCCTGGCCGGCTACGTACCCACCGGAGGTCCGGGCTCGCCGGCGGAGGGTGAGGTCGACCACTACGAGATCGCCAGCTCCAATGGTGCCAAGGCGGTGAGCGGCACCGCGTGGCCCATGTTCCATCACGATCCCCAACTCACGGGCAATGCCTCGGGTGCCACCCCGCGGGGCTTGGTCGCACCGTGCTCGGTGCCCGCTGCGGCGTATTCCGGCTATCTCCTGACCGCCTCGGACGGCGGGGTATTCACCTTCGGGTCGAGGCCGTTCTGCGGCTCGACCGGCAGCCTCCGGCTCAACGCACCGGTGGTGGGTGTGGCCATGGCGCCGGCCACCGGTGGGTACTGGGAGGTGGCCGCCGACGGCGGCATCTTCGCCTTCGGTGGTGCCCACTTCTACGGGTCCGAAGGTGGAAGGAAGCTCAACCAGCCCATCGTCGGGATGGCGGCCACCCCGGATGGCAGGGGGTACTGGGAGGTGGCCGCCGACGGCGGCATCTTCGCCTTCGGGGATGCCCACTTCTACGGCTCTGAAGGGGGCAAGCCGCTCAACAAGCCCATCGTGGGGATGTCGGCGGCCACCGATGGGCAGGGCTACCGCATGGTCGCCTCGGATGGCGGCATCTTCACCTTCGGGGACGCGCCGTTCTCGGGGTCGGTGGGCGGCCAGAAGCTGAACCAGCCCGTGGTGGCCTCGGTCAACGACACCAACACCGGGGGGTACTGGGAGGTGGCCTCCGACGGTGGGATCTTCACCTTCGGTGGTGCTCCGTTCTTCGGGTCGACCGGCGGGGTCCGCCTGAATGCTCCGATCGTGGGCATGGCGGCCACGTCGAATGCCAGCGGCTACCGGTTCGTGGCGTCGGACGGGGGTGTCTTCACCGGCTCGGCGCCGTTCCTGGGGTCGATGGGCGGGAGGCCCCTGAACAGGCCGATCGTCGGAATGGCAGGGTTCTGAGCCCCCATTGTGCTTTCGGCACAGGGGCGTAGACTCCGCGGGTGACCGACGTGCTGGCCGTGGCCAACCAGAAGGGCGGTGTGGCCAAGACCACCACCGTGCACTCCCTCGGCGTGGCATCGGCCGAATTCGGGCGGCGGACCCTGGTCGTGGATCTCGATCCGCAGGCCTGCCTGACCTTCTCTCTGGGGTTCGACCCTGACGCTCTGGATCGCTCGCTGCACGATGTCTTCGTGCGTCGGGACAGTGTCGCCGAGGTCACCCTCCCGGTCCCCGGAGTCCCCCTCCTCGACCTGCTCCCGGCCACCATCGACTTGGCCGGGTCCGAGGTGCACCTGTTGACCCGCACGGGGAGAGAGCACGTCCTAGAGCGGGCCCTCGAGCCCATCCTCGACCGCTACGACCTGATCCTGATCGACTGCCCGCCGTCACTCGGGGTCCTCACCATCAACGGCCTGACCGCCGCTGACGCCGTGCTCGTTCCCCTGCAGTGCGAGGCGCTCTCCCATCGGGGAGTCGGCCAGCTGCTGGAGACCATCGAGGATGTCCGGGCCTTCGCCAACAGCGAGCTCACCGTCCGGGGGATCATCGCCACCATGTACGACGACCGGACCCGGCACTCCCGTCACATCATCGAAGAGGTGGAGTCGCGCTACGGCATCCCCGTCCTCCAGCCGCCGGTGCGCAAGTCGATCCGGTTCGCCGAAGCCCCCGCACGGGGCAAGTCGATCCTCCAGCACGCGCCGAACTCGCCCGGTGCCCTGGCCTACCGCCAGCTGGCCCGCACCTTGCTCGACATGAGCGTGGTGGCTGGCAGCCCCGGGTAGTGCCCGACGGCCCCGACCCGTTGGGGAAGCGGGCGCTCTACTGGCTGCCTGTCGATGAGGAGGCCGTCGCCGGCGACGGCGGCGATGCCGACCAGGGGACGGTCCACGGCACCCGACCGGTCCAGTTCGACCCGCGCCGCCGCCACGCCCGGCCCGCCGGCAAGCACGCGCTCTTCTCCTCGGCTACCCCTGCCGGTGACCGTGAGGCGCCTGCTGGCGTGGTCACCGAGCCGCTGCCGGCCCGGGGGGTGTTGGTCGTCACCTGCTCCTCGTGCGGATCGGTGAGTCGGGTGGGTCTCCTCGGATTCCTCATGCTGCAGCTTCCCTTCGGTGCCTGGATCCCCGGACGGGCCTTCGACCGGTGGATGACCTGTCCCGCCTGCCGCCGGCGGACGTGGACCAGCGTGACCCTCGCCCGGTGAGGGTGGGGTGACGGCCCACCTGGCTGGTGGGGTGGCAGGGCAGCTGATGATGGCGACGGCATCGTCGGGCTCCAGCAATCCGGGAGGGGTCACCGGGTGGCTCCTGCACTTCCACGGGCCGACGGCCTATGCCCTGGTGGGCTTCCTGGCATTCGCCGAGGCCGCCTTGTTGGTTGGGTTCTTCATCCCGGGGGAGACGGCGGTGGTGATCGGCGGGGTCCTCGCCGGACTCGGGGCGGTCAACCTCATCGCCATGATGGCTGTGGTCGTGGTGTGCGCCATCGTCGGTGACTCGGTCGGCTTCGAGGTCGGCAAGCGGGCCGGGCCGTGGCTGACGGAGCGGCGCCCGTTGAAGGGCAATGCTGCGGTGAGCCGCACCATGGGGATGCTCGAGCATTACGGCGGACCCGCGGTGTTCCTCGGCCGATTCGTGGCCTTCGCCCGCGCCCTCATCCCGGGGCTGGCCGGCATGAGTGGTCTCCGCTACCGGACGTTCCTCTTCTACAACGCCATTGGCGGCCTCATCTGGGGTGTGGGCTACACGCTGCTGGGCTACGTCGTGGGCCTGTCCTTCGAGAGGATCCTGAGCGAGGTGGGTCTGTGGTCACTGGCGGTGGTGGGAGCCATCGTGGTCGTGGCGGTGGTGGTCCGGGCGGTGCTGAAGCGCCGGGAGCGGGGTCGACTGGCCACCGAGTTCTCCGACGCCGGGCCCGAGTCGCCCGACCGTGGAGTGCCGTTGGGCCACGAGCGCTCCATCGCGGACGAGGTCGGGGGTTCGCCGCCGCCGTGAACGGTGTCAGCCGGTGTTGGGGTGGGTCGGCGTGGTGCCGTTGGCCAGCAGGTTGTCGAACCCGTCGGGGATGGACACCAGTCCCGGGGCGGTGCCGGCCACGTCGGTCAGGCCGTACTGCCAGACGATGGTGTCGTACCTCGGGTCGATGGCGACCATCCGGTTGCGGTAGTCGTCGTTGACCATGATGAGACCGTTCGGCATGCGCTCGGCCAACGACGGCTTCTTCAGGGCGGCATCGCCGGATTGGGCGTCATAGAGCCAGGCGATCTGGCCCTGCCGGGTGAACTCCAGGATCCGGCCCTCGGCCGGCGGATCGTAATCGGTCATCAGGTAGAGGTTCGGACCCAGCTGCTGGGGATCGGAGGGGTAGTTGACCGTCGGGAAGTGGGTGGTCCACACCAGCGTGCCCGTCGGGGTGTACTCATCCACCCACGAACCGTTGATCTCCGACACCAGGACGTCGCCGTTGTCGAGCGGCGTGTCGCCGTTGGGGTAGGCGATCGAGGTGGGAGGGACGTGGGCGTCGGCGCCATTGCCGATCTGACTGGTGACCTGGCCCTGGGGCGAGATGAACAGGATCCGGTTGTTGGAGGCGTCTGCCACGGTCACGGTGCCGGACTTCAGCAGATAGGCGTCGTCAGGCTGGTCGAGGTAGCCCGGAGCCGCCCCAGGGGAGCCCGGGTGCCCGTACTGCCAGAGGATCTTGCCCGAGGGGTACCCGATCTCCACGATGGTGTGGTTGTCCTCCTGGTTGGAGATGATGCCGGTGCCGTGCTTGAAGAAGAACGCGTCGTCGGGGAAGTAGAACCCACCAGGCGGCGGGGGCATGGTGGCCGACGGGTACTGCCAGGTGGTGTTGCGTGCCGTGTCGATGGCGAGGAGCCGGTCGTTCCCCCGGTCGGCGATCAAGAACGTTCCGGCGTAGGGGGCACCCGCCCCCGGGCCGCCGGCCGGGCCGCCGTAGGAGCTGGGACGAAGGGAGATCACCGAGGTGAGGCTGCCGGACGCCACGCCGGCCTGGTCGGACCCGGACTGCGAGGTGACCTCGCCGCCGACGAGGTAGCCGACCGCCTTGGCACCCGTTCCGAGGGTGGCATACCCGGCGAAGGCGTCGGCTTGGGGCAGCAGCCCTGCATCGAGCACCTTCCCGGTCGCGGGACCGAAGGCGTAGATCTGGGTCAGCGTCGGGCCCCCGGCAGCCTGGCCACCGGCCACGTACACCGACCCGTCGATCAGGAAGGCGGCCGCCCCGTACAGGGCCTGGGGGAGATGGCCGACCACCGTCACCCGGTGGGTGGCCGGATCGATCCGTTGGATGGCGTCGGTAGCGGTCGTGGTGGTCCCTGCCGAGGCCGTCTCACCGCCGAAGGCGTACAACGCGCCGCCGTCGGCCACCACCGCCGCGTAGCGCACAGGCACCCGCAGGGACGCCACGGTGGTGAAGTGGGTCCCGTCGGAGGTGGCCAGCACCCCCGGCAGGTAGTTGGTGCCGTCATAACCGCCGACGACGTAGGTCGTAGCGCCGATGGTGGCCGTGGCCAGGTCGGAGCGGGGCTGGGGGAGTTGGCCCACCACGGTGCCGGCCGAGCTGGCTCCAGGGGGGATCGAGGGCGACCGGACCGACTGGACGGTTGCCACCGTGTCGGGCGACCCGCCGCCCAGCACGAACGTGGCATGCCCGACGGTCATCGAGGCGGCGTCGTGGACCGGGTCGGCGAGGGTGGCGGCCGCGGCAATGGCGCCGTGGACGGGATCGATGGTGGACACGCCGGCCAACGACGCACCCGAGGGCGTGATCCCACCCAGGACGGTCAATCCCTTGCCGTTGGCCACAACCGACTCGCGGGAGAGGGGGGCGGGCAGGGGCCACGGCTCGACCCCGGCCTCGATGGAGGGGATACCCCTGGTGACCTTGGCCACAGAGGCACCGGCCGCCGCCTTGGTCGCACCGGTGGCGGCAGTGGCGGTTGTGGTGGTGGACGCCGCGGAGTTCGAGCCCGACCCGCCAGTACACGATGCCACGACGATGCCGATCACCACCAGGATGATCAGTGCGACCAACGATGCCGTTCGGCGGCGTCGTTGCTGAAGTCGGCGCAGCTCACGGGACCGGCGCTGCTGGCGGTCGTCGGCCCCGGTCATTGGCTCACCGGGAAGAATCGGGCGGGCTGGCTCCCCTCCCGCCGGATCCGGTCCTGCAGCTCGAGCAGGACGCAGTGCGCCAGGGTCTCACCGTTGGCCTGTCGTTGCATGAACGACTCGATCTCGTCCCAGGGGCGCGACCAGTGGAGCTGGAGGGTGATGTCCCACGCCGTTGACCCCGGGTGCCGTTCGATTACCCCTTGGATCTCCCCGAGTCGCTCGACGTGGTGGTCGACGAGTTCGTCGACCCGTGCTGGGAGGTCGGCGAACCGGTATTCGTGTCCCGGGAGCACCTCGTCGGTGGCCAGGTCCCGGACCTTGGCCAGGGACTCGAGAAAGTCCCCCAGCGGATTGGGGGCCTGTTGGGCGTGGACCGAGATGTTGGGCGTGATCCTTGGGAGCACGTGGTCGCCGGAGATGAGCAGCCGCTGCTCCTGGCTGTAAAAGCAGATGTGGCCGGGGGAGTGACCCGGCGTCCAGATGGTGCGGAGCGGCCACCCGGGCAGGTCGACGACGCCGCCGTCCTCGAACAGTACGTCGGGAGCCGCCATGGTCACCATGGACTTGACGGCCATCGAGGCCATCGTCAGGTCGGGGAGCTTGTCCTCGGGTACGCCGGAGTCGGTGAGGAAGTGGAGCATGTTGGCCAGGAGCTCATCGGTGTCGCCGTAGCGCGACTCGAGCATGATGGCGTCGGCCGGGTGGAGCCCGATCCAGGCGCCGGACTCCTCGCGGACCCTGCCGGCCAGGCCGTAGTGATCCGGATGGATGTGGGTGACCATCACGGCCCGCACGTCGGCGACACTGCCGCCGGCGCTGGCCAGGCCCTCGGACAGTGCGGCCCAGGCGTCGTCGGTATTCCATCCGGCGTCCACCATGGCTACACCGCCCCCGGTGAGCTCGATGGCGTAGACCAGCACGTACCGGAGCGGGTTGTTGGGGATCGGGACCGGAATGGACCACAGACCCGGTCTGACCTGTTCGACCGGGGGAAGGATCTTGGCGGCCCACGCCTCTTTCTGAACGGCTCCGGTGACGACGACCACGCCAGGCACGGTACACGGCTGGGGTTGCCGTCCGGCTCATGGGAACAGCCCCCCCAGCGGAGGATCCTTGCTCCGGCCGGGGTGGTTGCCTACCATGCCCCCAAACGCTCAGGGCCTCGGTGTTCGACCGTGTGTCACCGAAAACGGATTCGGGCGATGAGCCATGGCCGAGCATCTCGGGTGGAGGCAGTGTGGAGGAATGGGATGAGGGTCCGGTGAGTCCGGGCCAACGCATCGGCGTACCCGCGCGGCTCCGACCAGCGTCGGCGGGCCCGACCGGGGGCCGATGATCACCTTTTCCAACTGGCGGTACCGGTGCAACGGCTTCGTCTGGTTGTGGCCGGAGGCCTACGTCGAGGTGGACGGCTCGGGTGTGGTGGTCGAATGGAACCCCCGCGCCGAGGAGGTCTTCGGCTGGCAGCGTGACGAAGTGGTCGGTCGACCAGCGGTCGAGACCCTGTTGCCCCTGGAGCTCGGGGATCCCATGGCCTTCCTGGCTGCGACGGCGGTGGGTGAGCGCTTCGATCCTGAGCACCCCGACGCCCTCGGTGGCGAACACATGAAATTCGAGCTGATGCACCGTGACGGCCGCCGGCTGGGCGTCGACGGGCGCCTGTTCCTCACCGGCCAGCTCGCCGATCGGTGTGTCGGCGGGTTCGTCAACCTGACCAAGGAGGACGTCGGCGCCGGATGGATGGAGCGGTCGGCCTCGGAGTCGATGCTCCTTGGGGGGCCGGGCGTCGACCCGCTCGTCGATCAGCTGACCGGGCTCCCGAACCGGGTCGAGTTCGAGCGGGCGCTAGCCGCGGCGTTGGCCCGACCTCACGTGGCAGCCGGCTCGATCGGCGTGGTCCTCCTCGACCTCGACCGGTTCAAGACCATCAACACCATCCTCGGCTACGGGGCCGGTGACGCCGTGCTGGTGATGGTGGCCGAGCGCCTAGTGGGAGCGGCCGGTGACGCCACGGTGGTGGCCCGGTCCGGAAGCGACGAGTTCCTCGCCCTGTTCGAGGGCCCCGACGAGAGCGCCCACGACCGTGCCTCGGCCTTCGCCGACCGGGCTCACCGGGCGCTGGCCCGACCGTTCGAGGTGGGAGGCTCCGAGCTGTTCCTCGACGCGTCGGTCGGCGTGGCGCTCAACACCTTCGGCATCGACCAGGCAGCACACCTGGTGGCCAACGCCAGCTCGGCCATGTACCGGGCCAAGGTCCGGGGCGGCAAGGCCATCGAGACCTACGGCGAGTCGATGCGGATCGAGCTCCTCGACCGCATGACCACCGAGCACTCCTTGCACCGTGCGCTCGAGCGCCAGGAGCTCGCCCTTCACTACCAGCCGGTGGTGGAGCTGGGTGGGGCAACGACGGTCAGCGTCGAGGCGCTGATTCGCTGGGACCATCCCCACCAGGGACTGGTGGCCCCGTACCGGTTCATCCCCGTCGCCGAGGAGAGCGGGCTGATCATCCCCATCGGGGCGTGGGTGCTCGAGCAGGCCTGCCACCAGCTGCGCCACTGGCACCGCCGCGACCACAACGGGCCCCAGGGTTCGGTCGAGGTCAACCTGTCCGCCCGCCAGATCGACGATCCCCTCATCGTCTCGACGGTGGAGAGCATCCTGGCCCGGACGGGTCTCGCCCCCGAGCACCTGACGCTGGAGATCACCGAGAGTGCGCTGATGAAGGATGCCGCTGGCGCCCTCGAGGTGCTTACGGCCCTGAAGGGGCTGGGGGTGTTGTTGGCCATCGACGACTTCGGCACCGGCTACTCGTCGTTGAGCTACCTCCAGCACTTCCCGCTCGACCTGTTGAAGGTGGATCGCTCCTTCGTGGCCGAGCTGGGCACCACCCCCGAGTCGGGCGAGATCGTGGCGGCCGTGATCAAGCTGGCGCACGCCTTGGGCCTCAAGGTGGTTGCCGAGGGCGTCGAGACCACCGAGCAGCTCGACCTGCTCCAGTCGTTCGGTTGCGACCAGGCCCAGGGGTTCCTCTTCTCGAAGCCCGTACCGGCCAGTGAGATCGTGTCCTCGTTCGGTCTGCCCATCAGCGCCTGAGACCTGCGTCGGGACGGCGGGATTTGAACCCGCGACCTCCTGCTCCCAAAGCAGGCGCGCTGCCAAGCTGCGCTACGTCCCGTTGATGCCACCACAGCGTAGGCCACCCCGAGCCCGGCTTTCCCTCCCCGCGGCCCCACCCGATAGCGTCTCGCCGATGCCGACCGTGCGGGTAGCTGTCTACGACCTGGGCAGCAGCTCGTTCCATCTGATGGTGGTCGACGCCACGCGTGACGGGCGCCTGATTCCTGTCCTTCGCCGCCGGTCGTTTCTCCACCTGGGCACCGAGGTGGCGCGCACAGGCGGGGTGCCCGGCGACCGGGCTGCCAGTGCGGTGCGGGCCGTGCGGCGACTGGCCCTGGCCGCGGAGGAGGCCGGCGTCGACGTGGTGGTGGCGTTGGCCACCGCCGCCCTGCGTGACGCCGATAACGGGTCCAGTCTCATCGACCGCCTTGAGCGGGTCATCGGCCACCCGATCACGCTGCTGACCGGCGAGGAGGAGGCCAGGCTGTGCTTCTTGGGCCAGCGGGCCGGGGTGTGGGTCGGCCAGGACCCGGTACTCGGGCTGGATCTCGGCGGAGGCAGCCTTGAGGCGGGGATCGGGACCATCGACACGGTCTCCGACGTGGCCAGCGTGGCGCTCGGCACGGCCCGGCTACGCGGGGAGTTGGGTACCGGGGAGATGCTGACCGATGAGGACCGGGTGGCCATCACCGAGGTGACCCTGGTGCGGGCCGAACCCGTCGGGGCCATGCTGGCCCGCAACCCGGGAGCCGGATCGAGGGTGATCGCCAGCGGCGGCACGATCCGGGCCCTGGCCCGACTGGCCATGGGCCTGCATCGGCCCCAGCCGACCACGGGGGCGTCCTCGTCGCTAGCGGTGAACCAAGTCGAGCTGCCCGCTGGCCAACTCCACGAACTGGCCGACCGGCTGGCCACGCTGGATCTCGACGCCCGCCTGGCGCTGCCCGGGGTGCAGGCCCGCAGGGCACCCCTACTGCCCATCGGAGCGCTCGTTTTTTCCACCCTGGTGGAGAGCCTCGCCCTCCCGCGCCTGGTGGTCAGCGAATGGGGACTGCGGGAGGGAGCGGTGATGAGCGCCCTCTCCCTGAGGGTGGACCGTCGAGGCGCCCGGGACTAGCCCGGACGACGACGGCTCCGGTCGTCAGGCCTTCTTCCCGAGGATCCGGTTCATGCCGGTGCCGCACACCGGGCACTTGCCCTTGGCCGCCCGGCGGCCGTTGGCCATCTCGGACTCTTCGCCTTCGAACTCCCGTTTCTCGCGGCATTTCACGCAGTAGCCCTCATATGACGCCATGGTTCCTCCTTGTGATGCATGGGTGACCATCCACTGGTCCGATGGCTCGAACGTATCGGCCTGCATCGGCCGAAGGGGGGATAGCCGCCGGTTTTGCTAACAATAGTTAGCACCGGCCGGAGGTGGCTGACCGATGCCGGCTATTCCTCGGTGTCCTCTACGAGGTCGAGGTCGCTCTCCTCGGCGAGGCCGGAGGCATCGCCTGTGGAGATGCGTTCCATCATGGCTTCGACGTCCTCGGGGGGGAGTGGAGGGCTGAAGAAGTAACCCTGGGCCGTGGTGCAGCCCCGCTGCAGCAGCACCCGGCTCTGCATCGAGGTCTCCACGCCCTCGGCCACGCAGGCCAGCCCCAGCCGGTCGGCCATGGAGATGATGGCCGAGACCAGCGCGTTGTTGTCGCCGTCGGGCCCCAGCACCTGAACGAAGGACTGGTCGATCTTCAGCGTACTCACCGGGAACGACCCGATCCGGCTCAAGGAGGAGTTGCCGGTGCCGAAGTCGTCGATGGTGAACCCCACGCCGAGGCGCCGGAGGCGCTCGATGTTCTCCTTGGCCGGTCCCGAGCGGTCGAGGACGACCCGCTCGGTGATCTCGAGCTCCAGCAGCGACGGGTCGATGCCGGTCTCTTCGAGCGTGCGGTCGATGTTGAGGAAGAGGTCGGGGCTCGAGAGGTCCCTGGAGGCGAGGTTGACTGACAGGCGAAGTGGGGGTAGCCCCTGGTCCAACCAGATCCGGGCCTGCCGGCACGCCTGCTGGAGAACCCAGGTGTCGAGGGCCACGATGATGTCGCTCCGCTCGGCCAGTGAGATGAACGACGACGGCTCGAGGGTCCCCAAGGTGGGGTGGTCCCAGCGGATGAGGGCTTCGACGCCGGTCACCTGGGCGGTGCGCAGGTCGATATAGGGCTGGTAGAGGACGAAAAACTCGTCGTGCGCGAGGGCGTGGACAAGATCGGCATAGAGCGAGCGCTCGTCGATGGCCTGTCGCCCGAGTGACGTGTTCACCACCGAGCCCGAGTACATCTGGAAGGCGTTGCGGCCCCGCCCCTTGGCTCGATACATGGCCTCGTCGGCGTGGCTGAGCAGCTCGTCGTAGGTGTCGCCGTGGTCAGGGGCCATGGCGATGCCGATGGATGACGAGGTGATGACCTCGTCGCCGAACACCACGAACGGCGAGCTCATGGCCTCGAGGGCGCGGGTGGCCAGCTGGTCGATGGCCAGCTGGTCGGCCAGGCCCGGCAGCAGGATGGCGAACTCGTCGCCGCCCACGCGGGCCACGGTGTCCTGGCTCCGGACGGTGTCCACCAGGCGTTGGCTGACCTGGCGGATCAGGTCGTCGCCGGCCGAGTGGCCCAAGGTGTCGTTGACCGACTTGAAGTGGTCGAGGTCTACGAAGAACATGCACACCGGCTCGCCCACCCGGCGGGACCGGACCAGCTCCTGGCCGACCCGGTCCTCGAACAGGCGCCGGTTGGGGAGCCCGGTGAGAGAATCGTGCCAGGCCATATGCGAGACCTTCTCCAACAGCTCCAGGTTCTGCAGCGCCGTGGCGGCCTGGTCGGCCAACCCCGACAGCCGCTCGTGCAGGTCGGGGTCGTGGATGGTCGTGGTCGGGGTGTCGGAACCGAAGTTGGCGGCGACCACCCCGAGGAACTCCCCGTTGGCGAACAACGGCGCCACGACGGATGCCACCACACCGGACCGCTTCAGCAGGCCGGCCACCAAGGGATCCTCGGTGGCGTCGTCGAGGACGATGACCTCCCGATGCTCGAGCATCCGTTCGATCTGAAGCGTGTCTCGGCGGATGTTCAAGGGTTCGGGCGACCCGGTCGGACCGGCGTCATCCTCGTCGCTCTGGGACGAAGGGGCCTGGCTGGTGGCCGACGTGTTGGGCGCAAGGTCCGACATCGAGATGTGCCCGTTGGACTCCATCCCCACGGGCGACTCGGGCGACCCGAGGGTCGTGAACGTGGACACGCCAGGGGCCGGTTCGGCTGATGGCTGCCCGGTGACCGGAACGATCGGGCCCAGGTAGGCGTAGCGGGGCTCCGGACCGGCGGTCCTGGCCCGCGGGACCAGCTCCCCGAGCTCCTTGTCCCACAGGTACACCGTGGACTGGTCGCACTCGGTGACTTCAGGAACGGTGTCAGCCAGGGACTGGACCAGATCGGCCACGTTGTTGATCCCCGACAGGGCCTCGGAGAACGACAAGAGGGTGCGGGCCGTGGCGTCGCTGCGTTTGGCATCGAGGAGCACTCCGAAGATGTCGAGTGCGGTGGCGGCGTACTCGGCGTACAGGCTGAGGACCTTGTTCTCCGAGGTGGGGTGGGTGCCTCCCGGCGGCAGGAATTCGGCGAGCCGCCCATAGCGGCGCCGGGGTGAGGCGATGTCCACGATCAGGCGGCCGCCGTTGTCGTCATCGGGGTGCTCCCGCCACAGCTCGGCCGCCAGGCGCTGGGCCTCCTCGGGCTCCAGTCCGCGGTAGTGCAGCTGGATCGGGGTCCCCGGCCGGACCCGGACCATCAGCAGGTATCGGTGGGCGGTGACCACGGCGTCGGCTCTGGCGGCGATCTGGGAGAGCAGCGACTCGACGTCGTCACCGAGCAGCTCGAGGGCGGTGGCGAATGTTCCCTCGATCAGCACCCCCATCCGGTTGAGCTCGGCCCGCAGTTCGGCCACCGAGCGGTCCGCTGTCGTGCCGGAGCCATCAGGATCGAACCCGCTCCTGTCGCCGAGCGAGCCAGCCTGCCCATCCACCGACTCGTCGAACTCGACGTCGGACCACGACGGTGGCAAGTCGGCGTCGTCGGCCCCGCTGTCGTCCTCGCCGTACTCATCGTCGAATGCGCCCGGGTCCTCGTCGTCGAATCGACCCTCGTCGTGGTCGTCGGGCTCGGACTGCTGGTTCCCCCCCTCGACCGGCGCACTCCTCTCGATGGCCGGGTCGGCCCCGGTGTCGGTGACGTCCGGCGCAGTTGCCGTGGATGGGTGCTCGTCGTGCTCGTGTTGGATCGTGTGCTGGTGATCGGGAGGCGGGGAGGGCCTCGCGTCGGGGTCGTACCAGGTGACGGCGTACAGGCAGTTGCGGCCGCCGCGGGCGCTGCACTCGATCTCGGTGACCTGGGCCGCCTCCAATCCGTAGAGAGCGGGGAGTGCTGAGAGGAGCCCACGGGTCAGCTCGCAGAGGTGGGCGTGGCGGGTGCCGTTGGCGCCGGGCGACACGCGGATCAGCGCCTCGTCATCACTGGTCTCGAGCGCCACCGCCCGCGACGCCGTCTCGAAGTGCTCCAGTACCGGGCCGACATGCTTGAGGGCCACCCCGGGGGAGCCCAGGGCAGCCAAGCGACCGACGAATCCGGTGGGATCGGGCACGAATAGCAGGTCTTCGCCCAGGTGGCGGGCGACAGCCCCGTCTCCGGTCACCAACGCCGCAGCATTGAACAACGACACGGTTTCGTCGAGGGAGCTCCACGACGCCGGATCGCTCAGGAGGGAGAACGGACGCCGCTCGCCGGCCAGCGCCAGCGTCTGGGCCACCCCGGCCTCGCCGCTTCTGGCCTGGACCAGGCCGATCAGGGCGTTGACGACCACGCCGGACACGTGCCCCGCCAAGCCCTCTGGCTCCGCCCTCCGCTCAACCTCTACGGTCATCGCTCGTCATCCAACCCCTCGCACCGCACCTGCGATGCACCATGCCTCGATCATTGTTCCGTATCTTCGACCAACCGGGCCCATTTCTTTACTGCCTGGCGCCTGGGTCAACGATGCGGTGGCGGGCCCCCGGGTTCGGTCGTCTCAGCCGGCCGCCACGGCTCCTGCCCCCCTACACTGTCGCCATGAGCATCTACGACCCGAATCTCCACACACTGGACGGCGAGCCGGCCTCGCTGGGCGACTACCGGGGGCAGACCCTCCTGGTCGTCAACGTGGCCTCCAAGTGCGGCTTGACCCCGCAGTACGAGGGCCTGGAGCGGCTCCAGAAGACCTACGGCGACAAGGGCTTCTCCGTGGTGGGCTTCCCCTGCAACCAGTTCGGGGGCCAAGAGCCGGGCTCGGCCGAGGAGATCGCCACGTTCTGTTCGGCCACCTACGGCGTCAGTTTCCCCCTATTCGAGAAGATCGAGGTCAACGGCGACGACCGTCACCCGGTCTACGAGGAGCTGACCGCATTCCCCGACACCGAGGGCGAGGCGGGGGACATCCAGTGGAACTTCGAGAAGTTCCTCATCAGTCCCGACGGTGAGATCGTGCAACGGTTCCGGCCCATGGTCGACCCCGAGGCCCCCGAGGTGATCGACGCCATCGAGTCCAACCTCCCGGGCCAGTAGCCGACCGTTCCGGGCCTGCACCGGAACTGCCGGGAAGGGGGACCACATGACGGGACCGTCACCGCACCACGAACAGGTGGTCGACCAGCTGGTCGAGGTCTGGGCCTCGACGGTGTCGGCCTGTGCCCAGTTGGACGACGCCCAGTGGCGGCTGGTCACCGACTGCCCCGGTTGGACGGTGAAGGACCAGCTCTCCCACCTGGTGGGCATCGAACGGATGATCCAGGGCGACCCCCCGCCGGACCCACCCCCCGACGTCGGGCCCCACGTCCTCAACGACTTCGGTCGACTCAACGAGTCGTGGGTCGACGCCCGCCGCTCCGTGCCCGGCGGCGAGGTGCTGGCCGAATTCATCGAGGTGACCAATGCCCGCATCGACGCGTTGGCATCCCTCGGGATCGAGGAGTTCGACCGTGTTGGCTGGAGTCCGCTCGGTGAACAGCCGTACCGCAAGTTCATGGAGTCGCGGGTCCTCGACAGCTGGGCCCACGAGCAGGACATCCGACGGGCCCTCGGGCGCCCCGGAGGCCGGAACGGCGCCGGCGAGTCGGTGGTGCTCGACCGGTGCGTCGGGACCATGGCCTACGTGGTCGGCAAGAAGGTGGCGCCTCCTGACGGGACCTCGGTGCTGTTCGTGGTCACCGGTGTGCTGGGCCGGCACGTGCTCGTCGTGATGGCTGGAGGTCGGGCCGAGCTGGCAGCGGACCCCGCGGATGGAGTCCCCTCGGTCACGCTCACCCTCGACCAGGAGTCGTTCTGGCGGCTGGCCTTCGGACGGGTGGACCCGTCCCAGGTCGTGGCGGCCGGTGAGGTCCAGGTCGACGGGGAGATGGCCCTCGGGTACCGGGTGCTCGATGCCCTGCCCTTCATGTCCTGACCGCCGGCGGCGATGAGCGCGTCGAGGGGGCGAAAAGCCAGGACCCCAGAGGCCAGTACACTCACCTATTCGTATGCGAGCCACAGCTGCGCCCGAGGAGGGCAACAAGGTCCGCCTGTCCGTCGAGATCGACGAATCGGAGATGGACGAGGCACTCGACGAGGTGATGAAGCGGCTGTCCCGCGAGGTGAAGGTGCCTGGCTTCCGCCCCGGCAAGGTCCCCCGACGGGTGATCGAGGCCCGCATGGGTGGGGCGGCGGCGCTGCGCAGCGAGGCCCTCCGAGAGGCGTTGCCGGACTTCTACGCCCGGGCGGTCACCGATACCGACGTCGACCCCATTGACCAACCCGACATCGACATCACCTCGGGCGACGAGTCGGGCCCCGTGTCCTTCGAGGCCCTGGTACTGGTCCGCCCGACCGTGGGGATACCTGGCTACCAGGGACTCGTCGTGACCCTGCCCTCGCTGGAGGTTCCCGAAGAGGAGATCACGGCCCAGGTGGACCGCATGCGGGCCACATCCGGCGAGTTGGTGGAGGTGTCCCGGCCGGCCGTGGACGGTGACCAGATGACCATCGACATCCACGGGAGCCGCGGCGAGGCCGACAGTGACGACAGCGACCTCGACGCCGAGGACTTTCTCTACGAGGTGGGGAGCGGCACGGTGGTGCCCGAGCTCGACGACCAGCTGCGGGGGTCGAAGACCGGGGACATCCTGGCGTTCGATGCCACCATCGCCGAGCTCGACCAGACCGTGTCGTTCCGGGTGCTGGTCAAGGACGTGAAGGAACTGGTCCTACCCGAGGTGACCGACGAGTGGGCCGCCGAGGCCTCGGAGTTCGAGACGGCCGACGCCCTGATCGCCGACCTGGGCGAGCAGTTGCGCAAGCGGCACATCGTGCAGGCCCAGATGGCCCTCCAACAAAAAACGGCCGACGCCCTGGTCGAGTTGGTCACCGAGGACATCCCCGAACAGCTCGTGCTGGAGGAGCTCCGTGAGCGGATCCACGACCTCAACCACCGGCTCGACAGCCAGGGGATGAGCCTGGGCCAGTTCCTCGGGGCCACCGGTCGGGACGAGGAGGAGTTCGTCGCCGAACTGCGGGGCGGGGCCCTCCAGAGCGTCAAGCTCGACCTGGCCCTGCGGGCCCTGGTTGACGAGGAGTCGGTCGAACTCACCGACGAGGAGCTCGACGAGGAGCTCGCCACCATGGGCGAGCGCCTGGAAATGGACGCCGACGAGGTGCGCGCCCAGCTGGAACGGGCCGGACGGCTGGCGGCGGTACGCTCGGATCGTCGCAAGGCGAAGGCCATGCGTTGGCTGGTCGACAACGTCGAGCTGGTCGATGAGGAGGGCAAGCCCGTCTCACGGGACGATCTCCTGGTGAACCAGGGCGAGGAGGATTCGGAGTGAGCGCTACGGAGGGATTGAGGGATATGGATGCACAGGCTTACAGCGTGCCGTGGGTGGTCGAGTCGACCAGCCGGGGCGAGCGGAACTACGACCTCTACTCCCGCCTCCTGCGGGAGCGGATCATCTTTCTCGGCACGCCGATCAACGACACGGTGGCCAACTTGGTCTGTGCCCAGCTGCTCTTTCTCGAGTCGGAGGAGGCAGACAAGGACATCCACCTCTACATCAACTCGCCGGGTGGCGACATCACGGCGTTGTTCGCCATCTACGACACGATGAAGTACATCAAGCCGGACATGTCCACGTTCTGCTTCGGTCAGGCCGCGTCGGCCGCCGCGGTCCTGCTGGGTGCGGGCACCCGGGGCAAGCGCTTCGCCCTGCCCCACGCTCGGATCCTCCTCCACCAGCCCTTCGGTGGCGTGGAGGGCCAGGCCAGCGACATCGAGCTCCAGGCCAAGGAGATCCTCCGGATGCGGGACCTCCTGAACGGGATGCTGGCCAGCGACACCGGGCAGAGCTCGGAGCGGGTGTCCAAGGACACCGACCGGGATTTCATCATGACGGCCGAGGAGGCAGTGGCGTACGGCCTCATCGACGAGGTCATCACCGCCAGGGACTCGGTGGCCATCGAAGCGGTCGGCGCGGCGTAGTCCGACCGTTGGTACCCTCCCAGACGCTAGGGTTGGGAGTCTGAAATGTGGGGACGTGACCGGTCGACGGCACGACGGGGGACAGCAGTGCACGGTCGGTCCGTTGGTCGGCAGTGTCATCCTCACAGCACGCACGGTTGAGCAACAGGTACCACTGGCTAAAGGACAAGAGGAACCCACGTGGCGAAGTTCGGAGACGGTGGCGATCTCGTGAAGTGCAGCTTCTGCGGCAAGTCGCAGAAGCAGGTCAAGAAGTTGATCGCCGGTCCCGGCGTCTACATCTGCGATGAGTGCATCGAGCTGTGCAACGACATCATCGCTGAGGAGTTGGCCGACACCACCGAGTTGTCCTTCGAGGAGTTGCCCAAGCCGAAGGAGATCTACGAGTTCCTGAACGACTACGTCATCGGCCAGGAGTACGCCAAGAAGATCCTGTCGGTGGCGGTCTACAACCACTACAAGCGGGTTCAGGCCGGAAGCAACGCCAGTCACGACAACGACGTCGAGCTGGCTAAGTCGAACATCCTGCTGCTGGGGCCGACCGGCTGCGGCAAGACCCTGCTGGCCCAGACCCTGGCCCGCATGCTCAACGTCCCCTTTGCCATCGCCGACGCCACGGCCCTCACCGAGGCCGGCTACGTGGGCGAGGACGTCGAGAACATCCTCTTGAAGCTGATCCAGGCGGCCGACTACGACGTGAAGCGGGCCGAGACGGGCATCATCTACATCGACGAGATCGACAAGATCGCCCGGAAGTCGGAGAACCCGTCGATCACCCGCGACGTGTCCGGCGAAGGGGTCCAACAGGCCCTGCTCAAGATCCTCGAGGGCACCACGGCCTCGGTGCCACCCCAGGGAGGGCGCAAGCACCCCCACCAAGAGTTCATCCAGATCGACACCACCAACATCTTGTTCATCTGCGGCGGTGCGTTTGCCGGAGTCGACTCCATCATCGAGAACCGGATCGGCCGCAAGGGCATGGGATTCCGGGCCGAGGTCCGCAAGGCCTCCGAGCGCGACGACTCCGAGCTGTTGCGGCACGTCCTGCCCGAGGACCTCATGAAGTTCGGTCTCATCCCCGAGTTCATCGGCCGCCTCCCGGTGGTGGGAGCGGTGTCGCACCTCTACAAAGAGGCACTCATCCGCATCCTGGTCGAACCCAAGAACGCGCTCACCCGGCAGTACAAGCGGACCTTCGAACTCGACCACATCGAACTCGAGCTGACCGAGGATGCCCTCGAGGCCGTGGCCGAGCAGGCGTTGCTCCGGGGAACCGGGGCCCGGGGCCTGCGGGCCATCCTGGAAGAGGTGCTGCTTGAGGTGATGTACGACCTCCCCAGCCGCACGGACATCTCCAAGTGCGTGGTCGACCGGGCCGTGGTCCTCGACAAGGTCCACCCGACACTGGTCCCGTTGAACAGCCCGCCGGCCAAGTCGGCGCGGAGCCGCAGGGCCGCTTCCTGAGCGCCAGCCGGCTCCCGAACCCTCGGGGTGGGATCCGGCCGGCCCGTCCTCGTATCCGCCCATGACCGTGACGTTCGACGACCTGGCCGGGGCACTGGCGTGGCTCGACAGCCACATCGACTTCGAATCGTCCATGCCGTCTCGTCGTGCCCTTCCGACCCTCGACCGCATACGTCAGCTGGTCCATCTCCTCGGCGATCCCCAAGACGCCTACCAGTCCGTCCACATCACCGGCACCAACGGCAAGGGTTCGACGGCAGCCATGGCGACCGCCCTGTTCGGCGCCCAGGGGCTGACCGTGGGCACCTACACCAGCCCCAACCTGCAACGGGTCAACGAACGGATCTCCCGCAACGGTGAGCCCATCGACGACGGTGCCTTCGTCGAGGTGCTGGAGTCGCTGGCCCGCCTCGAGCCGATGATGGAGGACCCGCCCACCCGGTTCGAGCTGCTGACGGCGGCCGTGCTCACCTGGTTCGCCGACGAGGCGGTGGATGTGGCGGTGGTCGAGGTGGGCCTGGGCGGCCGTTGGGACTGCACCAACGTGGTCGACGGTGACGTCGCCGTCATCACCAACGTGAGCTTCGACCACACCGAGGTCCTCGGTCCCACCTTGGAGGACATCGCCCGCGACAAGTCGGGCATCTTCAAGGCCGGCAGCCGGGTGGTCATCGGTGAGACCGACCCCACGCTGGTGCACCAGCTGCGGGAGGCGGCCGAGGCGGTCGGTGCCGCCGAGGTGTGGGTGCGGAATGCCGAGTTCGCCTGCACGGCCAACCGCCTGGCCGTCGGTGGCCGGCTGATCGACGTGCGCACGCCCCAAGCGGCCTACGGCGAGCTGTTGGTGCCGCTCCACGGGTCCCATCAGGGCGACAACGCCTCGGCGGCCGTGGCCGCGGTCGAGGCGTTCTTCGGGCATCCCCTGCATGAGGACGTCGTCGAGGAGGCCTTCGCCGGTGTCAGGGTGCCCGGGCGCCTCGAGGTGATCGGGCGCCACCCGCTCGTCGTGGTGGACGGCGCCCACAATGTCGCGGGGATGATCGTCCTGGCCCGGTCGCTGATCGAGGAGTTCGCAGTCGAGGGCGAGGCCCAGGCGGTGGTGGGCATGCTGTCGGGCCGCGACCCGGTGGCGATGCTCGAGGCCCTCCTCACCGCGGGCATCCGGTCCGTGGTGGCGTGTGCTCCCGACTCCCCCCGGGCCCTGCCTGCAGAGGTGGTGGCCGAGGCCGCGCACGGCCTGGGCATGGAGGTCACCGTGGCCGGCTCGCCGGCCGAGGCCGTGGCGCTGGCTATCGACCGTGCCGGTGAGGACGACCGGGTGGTGGTGTGCGGCTCGCTCTACGTGGTGGCCGACGCCCGGCGCCTGCTGGTCCACGACCCGGCCTGACCGGCCCGACGCTCCATCCGCCGCGCTCCAGGTCTGACACCGGCGGAGGCGTCGGCTAGCGTGCCTGCCTCGTGGAGCGCACTCTTGTCATCTGTAAGCCGGACGCCGTCGAACGGGGCCTGATCGGCGAGGTCATCAGCCGGATCGAGCGGCGGGGGCTCCGCCTGGTGGCGGCCGAGCTGCGGACTATCACCGCTGCGGTGGCCGCCACCCACTACGCCGAGCACCAGGGGAAGCCGTTCTTCGACGACCTGGTGGCCTTCATCACGCGTTCTCCGGTGATGGTGATGGTGGTGGAGGGGCCGGACGGGGTCCACAAGGTGCTCCGCACCATGATGGGAACCACCAACCCCGCTGACTCGCCACCAGGGACGATCCGAGGTGACCTGGCCATCGAGATGGGCGAGAACGTCATCCACGGCTCGGATTCGGAGGAATCGGCGCAGCGGGAGATCGGGATCTTCTTCCCCCAACTGGTCTGACCTGGGCCATCTTCGGAGGGGGCGACCTTGTGCCCACCCCCCGATTCCCGTACCCTGAAAGGGACATGCCGCGTAAGGTGCTCTGCGAGTGCGGCGGAATTCCCGCTGACGCACGCGCCCTGGCGCAGTCCCGATCCATTATTGACGGAGGAGTGCATCTTTGATGCGCGACAACAGTTTCTCTCTTCTCGGCCGCGACATGGCGGTCGACCTCGGAACCGCCAACACCCTGGTCTATGTGCGGGGACGCGGCATCGTGCTGAACGAGCCCTCGGTGGTGGCCGTCAACGTGAAGGACGGACGACCTCTGGCCGTCGGTGCCGAGGCCAAGCGGATGATCGGTCGCACGCCGAGCCACATCCAGGCCATCCGGCCCCTGAAGGACGGGGTTATCGCCGACTTCGAGATCTGCGAGAAGATGCTCCGGTACTTCATCCACCGGGTCCATCAGCGTCGGTTCGCCAAGCCGCGGATGGTGATCTGTGTGCCGTCGGGGATCACCGGCGTCGAACAGCGGGCCGTCATGGAGGCCGCCGAGTACGCCGGGGCCCGGAAGGCCTACATCATCGAGGAGCCAATGGCCGCCGCCATCGGCGCCGGTCTCCCCGTCCACGAGCCGACCGGGAACATGGTCGTCGACATCGGCGGTGGCACCACCGAGGTGGCGGTCATCTCGCTCGGTGGCATCGTGACCAGCCAGTCCATCCGCATCGGCGGTGACGAGCTGGACGAGGCCATCGTGTCGTTCGTGAAAAAGGAGTACAGCCTGGCCCTGGGCGAGCGCACGGCCGAAGAGATCAAGATCGCCCTGGGATCCGCCTACGAGCTCGAAGAGGAGCTGCACGCCGAGATCCGGGGACGCGACCTGGTTACGGGACTGCCCAAGACCGTGGTCATCTCCACCCAGGAGATCCGCAAGTCCATCGAGGAGCCGGTGTCGGCCATCGTCGACGCCGTCAAGGTGACCCTGGACCGGACGCCTCCGGAGCTGGCCGCCGACATCATGGAGCAGGGGATCGTCCTGACGGGTGGGGGAGCGCTCCTCCACGGTCTGGACAGCCGGCTGACCCAGGAGACCGGCATGCCCATCGTGGTGGCCCGTGACCCGCTGAACTGCGTGGCCATCGGCAGCGGGCAGTGCCTCGAGGAGTTCGAGGCCCTCAAGCAGGTCCTCATCACCTCCTCGGCTCGCTGATCGACCGGAGGACACGGCACCCGTGGCGTCGTCGCGGCGCTACCGGCGCCCCCGGACCACGCTCCTGCTGCTGGTACTGGCGTCGGTCACCATCATCACCCTGGACGCCCGTGGCGGGTTCCACCGCCTGACCTCGGGGGTGCGGTCGGTGGCGACTGACGCCTTCGCCCCGATCCGGGGCGGGATCAACGACATCATCGAGCCCATCGGCAGCTTCCTGGCCGGGTCGGTCCACTACGGGGCGGTGCGCCAGCAGAACCAGAAGCTCCAGTCCGAGATCAACCAGCTCAAAGAGCAGCAGGTGGCCCAGCAGGACATCGACCAGCAGCTGAAGCAGCTCACCGCGCTGCTGCACCTGCCGTTCCTCGGCAACCTGCAGACGGTGCCGGCCGAGGTGACCGACTTCGACTCCAGCAACTTCGCCGCCACCATCGACATCAGCGTTGGGCGGGACCAGGGCGTGCAGCTCAACATGCCGGTCATCGGGACGAGCGGCTCGGCCGACCAGGGGGGCCTGGTGGGCCAGGTGGTCGAGCGCTCCAACAACTCCTCGACGGTCCGTCTCATCACCGACGGCCAGTCGGCCGTCGGTGTCCACTACGGGACGGCCACCGGCTCGTTGGCCGTGCTCTCGGGCCAGGGGTCGGGCAAACCGCTGACCGCCGACCTGATTCCCTCCAATACCCCGCTGGCCGACGGCGAGGTCTTCTACACCAGCGGACTGCCCGGGGCCGCCTACCCCAAGGGCATCCCGGTGGCCCGGGTGGTGGCCCACCACAACGGGGCCACCTCGTCCCAGGAGACGGTGACCCTCGTACCCGAGGCCGACCTCACCCACCTCCGGTATGTCTCGGTGGTCCTGTGGGGCCCGTCGTCGTGAGTCCGTCGTCGGCGTTTCCCCGATGACCTCCCGGGTGGCGTTCCGTGTCGGACTGGTGGTGCTGGCCTTCGCCCTGGTGCAGCAGACCCTCATGCTGGACCTCCGCTTGGGCGGGGTCCACCCCGACATCATGATCCTGTTACCCATCGTGGCCGGCCTGGTCGGTGGCCCGGCCCGGGGCGCGTCGATGGGGTTCGCCTCCGGGCTGGTCGCCGACCTGTTCCTGCCCACCCCCTTCGGACTGTCCGCCCTCGTGGCCACCATGATCGGGTTCGCCGTGGGCACCGCCACCCTGGCACTCGACCGCACCTCGTTGTGGCTGCCTGTGGTATCCGCCCTGGGTGGCAGTGCCCTCTACGAGGTCATCTATGCCGTCTTCGGCTCGCTCCTCGGCCAGCCCCAGATGCTCCACGTCGATCTGCTGCGGATCGTAGTCGTGGTCTCGGTCACCAATGCCGTGCTGGCCATCCCGGCAACACGGCTTGTGACCTGGGCCTTTCCCGCCGCGTCCACCGAAGGCGTCCCGACCTCGCCGCTCTCGGCAGGGGGCCCGCGGTGAATCGGGCATCCTCCCGCGCCCGCCGAGCGGCCATCGGTTGGGATACTGAAGCACCGTGAGCCGATCCCTGCGTCACCCCTTCGGCGGGTCGCGTCACTACCTCCGTCCCGACAAGGACCGGACGTCGCGCCCGAAGAAGGCCAAACAGCCCAAGATGCACCAGAACCGATTCTCGATGGAGTCGGTCCTGGACGCCCCCGACTCCAGCGCGGCGCGCCCCGGCCTCCGGCTCCGCATCACCGGGCTGATCGTGCTCGGGCTCTTCGCCATCCTGGGCCTTCGGCTCTGGGCCCTCACCGTCCTCCAGGCCCCGGCCGCGGCCCAGGCGGTCAACGCCAACCAGATCCGGGCCGTCTCGATCCAGCCCAACCGCGGGCTCATCCTCGACCGGTACGGCAACCCGCTGGTGGGCAACCAGGTGGTCGAGCAGATCACCCTGTCACGGGTGTCTGCCACCCAGCATCCCGACGTGGTCGGGCGCCTGGCCGCGCTGCTGGGTGAGACCGCCGCCCAGGTGCAGGCATCGATCACCGACCCCCGGAACAACATCTACAAGCCGGTACCGGTCTACACGGGCGGGGCCACGCCGGCCGAGCAGCAGCAGACGTTGGCCGACATCCTCTACATCAAAGAGCACCAGAGCGACTTCCCGGGCGTGACCTCGGTAGCCACCACCCAGCGCGAGTACCCCCAGCTCGAGCTGCCCGGGCCGGCCGCCGGGACCTACCCGGCATCCCAGACCTTGGGCTACGTCGGGACCATCAACAGCGCCGAGCTCGCGTCGAGGGGCGCCCAGGGCTACCAGGCCGGTGATCCGTTCGGGCAGTCGGGTCTGGAGTTCCAGTACGAGCAGGAGTTGCGGGGCACGCCGGGCCAGGACCAGCTGGAGGTCAACCCGAAGGGCCAAGTGGTGGGCACCCTCCGATCGTCGCCGGCCACCCCCGGCGACAACGTGGTGACCAACCTCGACACCAACCTCCAACAGGTGGCCGACAACGCCCTGGCCACCCAGATCCAGAGCCTCAAGCGGAACTTCGACAAGCAGTGCAACAACAATGCCGGGTGCTACCCCAATCCGACCGGTGGAGCCGTGGTGGTCATGAGCCCGAAGACGGGAGCGGTCTACGCCCTGTCGTCGTTCCCCAACTACAACCCGTCGGTCTGGGTGGGTGGCATCTCGACGCCGGAGTACGCCGCGCTGTCGGCCATGTCCAACAACGAGCCCCTGCTCAACCGAGCCATCGAGGGCCAGTACACCCCGGGGTCGACGTTCAAGCTGAGCACCGCCACCGCCGCGCTCGACACCGGGCTGTGGAACCCGACCAAGACCTTCGACGACACCGGCACGTTCAAGGTTCCCGGTTGCCAGTACCAGAGCACGACCTGCAACCTGCACAACAGCGAGGGTGACGGCGGATTCGGCTACATCAACGTGTCGACCGCCCTCACCGTGTCCAGCGACGACTTCTTCTACAACCTGGGCGCCCAGTTCTACGACCAGAGCTCCCAGTACGGACAGACGCCGATCCAGGACCAGGCCAACCAGTACGGCCTGGGCGAGCTGACCGGCATCGACCTGCCCGGCGAGGCCCAGGGGCGCATCGACAGCCAGGCCGAGCGGCTGAAGCTGCATGCGCTGAAGCCGGCAGCCTTCCCCAACACCACCTGGTACACCGGTGACAACGTCCAGATGGCGTTCGGCCAGGGCGGCACCTACATCACGCCGATCGAGCAGGCGGTGGCCTACTCCACCTTCGCCAACGGCGGCACCCGCTACGCACCGCAGGTAGCGGCGGCGATCGTCAGCCCGACGGGCAAGGTGGTCAAGTCCTTCACACCCCAGGTCACGGGTCACGTGACCCTGTCCGCCTCGACCTACCAGGCCCTGTTGACCGGCTTCATCGGTGTGGTCAACGACAGCCACGGCACGGCCTACGGCGTGCCGGGGCTGGCCAGCTTCCCCGGTGGGGTGGCCGGCAAGACCGGTACGGCCGACACCGGCGGGCCCGGAAAGGAGCCCACCGCCTGGTTCGTAGGCTTCGGCCCGACGGCCGACCCCCAGTACGTAGTGGTCTGCGTCATCGACCAGGCCGGGTTCGGAGCCACGGCCGCCGCCCCGGTGGTCGGACAGATCTTCAGCTACCTGGCGACCCACCCGGTCACCGCCACCGGCATCCCCCCGGCGCAGGCCAACGTCCAGAATCCCAACCCGGTGGCCCTGCCGTCACCGACCACGACGACGACCACCAGGCCCGCGGCCGCCTCGACGACCACGACCGCCCCTGGCTGAGTGTGCGCCACCTGGGACCTCGTCCGCCCCGCCGATCAGGGGGCCTAGGATGAGCGGGGAGATGCAGTCCCTCTGGCCACGAATCGAACCACTCCTGGCCCAGGTGGCCAAGCCGGCGCGCTACATCGGTGGCGAGCTGGGCGCCCAGGTCCGTGACCACCCGGCCGATGCCGTGTCGTGGCTCCTGATCTACCCCGACACCTACGAGATCGGCCTCCCCAACCAGGGACTGCAGATCCTCTACGAGATCCTGAACGAGCGTGCCGACGCCGTGGCCGAGCGGGCCTACGCACCCTGGGTGGACATGGAAGCGGCCATGCGGGCCAGCGGGCTGCCGCTGTTCTCACTGGAGAACCACCTGGCGGCGGGGGGCTTCGACGTCATGGCCTTCAACCTGTCGGCGGAGCTGGTCTACACCAACGTGCTCAACCTGATCGATCTGGCCGGGGTGCCGGTGCACGGTGACGAGCGCACCCTCGACCATCCCGTCGTGGTGGCCGGTGGCCACTGCGCGTTCAACCCCGAGCCCCTGGCCGACTTCGTGGACTGCTTCGTGCTGGGCGACGGCGAGGAGGCGGTGGGCGAGCTCAACGAGGTGGTGGCGGCGTTCCGCGCTGGGATCACCACTGATCCGGATGGTGCTTCCCCCTCCCGCCAGCAGCTGCTGCGGGCCCTGTCCCAGGTCGACGGGGTCTACGTCCCTTCCTGCTACGACGTCTCCTACGAGGCGGCCGACAGCGGGCCGCCACGGCTGGCGGCAACCACCCCCCGCCACGCCGAGACGCCCGAGCGTGTGCACAAGCGCACCATCGCCGATCTGGCCGAATGGCCCTACCCCCGCCAGCAGCTGGTGCCCCTCATCGAGGTGGTCCATGACCGGCTGAACGTCGAACTGTTCCGGGGCTGTACCCGTGGCTGCCGGTTCTGTCAGGCCGGGATGATCACCAGACCGGTCCGCGAGCGCCCAGCCGACCAGGTGCGCACGATGGTCTCGTCCGGCCTGGCCCGGACGGGATACGACGAGGTCGCCCTCACCTCGCTGTCGAGCGCCGACTATTCCGGCATCGAACAGACCGTGACCTCGATCATCGACGATCCCTCCTGCTCGGGGCAGGTATCGGTCAGCCTTCCTAGCCTGCGGGTCGACGCCTTCACCGTGGGCACCGCCGCCCAGATCCAGCGGGTGCGGCGGACCGGGCTCACCTTCGCCCCCGAGGGTGGCACCTGGAGGATGCGCCAGGTCATCAACAAGCTGATCCGCGAGGAGGACCTCTACGCCGCCGTGGATGCCGCCTTCAGCCAGGGCTGGAAGCGGGTCAAGCTCTACTTCCTCATCGGCCTCCCCACCGAGACCGACGAGGACACCCTGGGCATCGTGGAGCTGGCCAAGCAGTGCGTGGCCATCGGCCGCCGCTACCACAAGTCGGTCACCGTGACCGCCTCGGTCGGCGGCTTCGTCCCCAAGGTCCAGACCCCGTTCCAGTGGTTCGGGCAGAACACCATCGAGGAGCTGACCCGCAAGGTCCACCTGCTACGGGACGCGGCCCGCCCGATCCGGGGACTCACTATCCGGTGGCACGACCCCAAGGCCACTGCCGCCGAGGGCGTGGTCAGCCGGGGCGACCGCCGGATGGGGGCGGTGATCGAGCAGGTATGGCGCCGCGGCGGCACCTTCCAGGAGTGGTCGGAGTACTTCGACCTCCAGTTGTGGACCGATGCCCTTGCTGACCAGGGGTTTTCACTCGAGGACACCGTGTACCGGCACCGCACCGAGCACGAACCCCTGCCCTGGGACCACCTCTCGGCCGGGCTCCATCGGGACTTCTTGTGGCAGGACTGGCTCGATTCGCTGGCCAACTACGGCCTGCCCGACTGCCGCTGGACGCCCTGCTATGACTGTGGGGCCTGCACCGGATTCGGGATCGAGCACGTGGTGGCCTCGGCCGTTCCTCCAGCCGGTGGGAGCCAGGGCACCGGGCAGGATCTCTCAACCGGGGGCCAGGTGCCGGTACGATTCCTCAGTACGGCACCGTCCGGTGCCGGGCCGGCCAACCGGTCGGACGACCAGACCGCCGTCGGCGCCGGAGAGGGGAGAGGCTGATATGCGCATACGCTTCCGCTTCTCCAAGCTCGGCCGGATCCGGTTCACCTCCCAACGGGACGTGGCCCGCATGTGGGAGCGGGCCCTGCGCCGTGCCGCATTGCCGCTGGCCTACACCGAGGGGTTCTCCCCCCGGCCCCAGCTCAGCTTCGGCCTGGCCCTGCCCACCGGCTGTGAATCCCTGGCCGAGTACCTGGACGTCGTCTTGGACGACGACCGCCCCGAGACGGCAGGCATCGACCTCTCCGACCTGCCGGCCAGCCTCACCGGGCTGCTGCCGGAGGGGATCGACGTCGAAGAGGCCGCCCTCTTCGAGCGGAAGGACGGCTCGCTGCAACAGCAGGTGACCTCGTGCTCGTGGGTCATGGCGCTCCGTGGCGTGGCGCCCGATGAGCTCGAGTCCCAGATCGGACAGCTCCTGGCGGCATCGGCCGTGCCCATCGTCCGCGAACGCAAGGGCCGAGAGGAGCTCGACGACCTCCGGCCATCGGTGCTGGCCCTGTCGGTCGGCCGCCAGCGGGGGTCACTCGCCGCGGGCGATCGAACCGTCGACCTGGTGGCCGAGCTGGCCACCCAGCCCCGTGGAGTCCGTCCCGCCGAGTTAGTGCGGGGATTGATCGCAGTGTCCGGGCCGACCGAAGGTCGGTCGCCCGTCGTACCCGTCACCTCCGGTGGCGGACCAGTGGGAACCCCGGTCCTCGACCGGGCGTGCAGAACGCAACAGTGGATCGAGCGCGACGGCATCCGGAAGGAGCCCCTCGTACAGACAGGGGAGCCGACCGGAGCCGACCGCGCCTGGCGTGCCTTGGAGCACGCCTCATGAGCAATTTCGGAAGGGAATTCGATGTCAGACACAACAGCCGGGCAGCCGGCGGGGGTTCCGGGCGATGCGCCCAGCTCCGCCCGCGTGGCCCACGAACAGGACGTTCCTGACAACAACCGCAGTGCCACCCCCTCCGTCGGGGCAACCAGCCCTGATGACGGGCACCCGCCCACCGAGGGTGGGAACGGATCGAGGGATCCGAACAGCAGCGGCGGACCGGCCCGGAGGCGGCGCGGCTCGCGCGGCGGCCGGGGGAGGTCCAAGAGCGGCCCGAACGCCGCATCCGGCGCCACCAGCAGCCATGCCGCGGCCGAGGGCCCGGCACCCACGCCAGCCGCGTCGGCCGCGTCGGCCGTGACCGCCACGCCCACCTCAGCCGGTGGGGCCGTGGAGGAGCGCGCTGGGGAAGGGACGCAGAACCAGAACGGGAATCCGTCGATCCCTGCCACCTCCACGCCGGCCGGCCCACCCCAGGGTGCCCCCGAGCGCCCGAAGATCGGCGATACCCGCCCGGCCCGCCCGAGCGCCACCGCCCAGCCCGTGGTGGGTGGGACGGCCTCGCCCACCACCACCCAGGCCGGGCGCAGCAACGGCAACGGCAACGGCGGGGGCCGATCGGGCGGCGGGCGACAGCGTCAGCGCCCGGCGTCGGGTGAGGGCGCCCGGGGGGCCGGTGCGGCCAAGGCCGCTGCCTCCAGCGCCCCGGCGCGGCCCGAAGCCGGTCGAGCCGAGGGCCGCCGAGGGGGCCGGGAGCGACGGGGCAAGGCCGTGGGGCGCTACATGATCTGCGTCCATGTCCGCCCCGAGATGACCCAGATCGCCCTGCTCGAGGGCCGCACCCTCGTCGAGCACTACATCTCCCGGGCGTCTGACGATGCCACCCAGATCGACGGCAACATCTACCGGGGTCGCGTCCAGAACGTGCTGCCGGGGATGGAGGCGGCGTTCATCGACATCGGCACGCCCAAGAACGCTGTGCTCTACCACGGAGACGTCCGCTACGACACCGACGACATCGAGACCGGGAACTCCTCGGGCCAGCCCCGGATCGAGCAACTGCTGCGTCCGGGCCAGACCATCTTGTGCCAGGTGACCAAGAACCCCATCGGAGCCAAGGGGGCTCGGCTGACCCAGGAGGTCTCGCTGCCCGGCCGGTTCGTGGTGCTGGTGCCCAACAGCTCGGCGTACGGGATCTCCAAGCGCCTAGAGGACGCCGAGCGCAAGCGGCTGCGTCGGATCGTGGACGCTGTTCGACCTCCTGGTCACGGTCTGATCGTCCGGACCGCCGCGGCCGGGGCCAGCGCCGAGGAGCTGGGCAACGACGTCGAGCGCCTCGTCGAGCAGTGGGAGACCATCGCTAGTGAGTCCACCAAGGGCCAGGGCCCGGCCCTGTTGTACCGGGAGCCGGCCATCGCCGTACGGGTCATCCGCGAGGAGCTCAACCGGGAGTACCGGGGTGTGGTCATCGACGACCTCGCGCTCTACGAGCAGGTCCGTGACTACGTGGGAGCGGTCAACCCCGAGCTGGCCGACCGGGTGGAGTACTTCGACCCCGAGGTGGAGTCCCTCCCGGTGTTCGAGCGGTACCACGTCCACGAGCAGCTCCACAAAGCCCTCGATCGGAAGGTCTACCTGCCATCGGGGGGCTCGTTGGTCATCGACCGGACCGAGGCCCTGACCGTCATCGACGTCAACACCGGGAAGAACGTCGGGACCACCAACCTGGAAGAGACCGTCTACCGGAACAACCTGGAGGCCGCCGAGGAGGTGGCCCGCCAGCTCCGACTCCGGGACATCGGTGGGATCATCGTCATCGACTTCATCGACATGGAGATCAGGGAGAACCGGGACAAAGTGGGTTCTGCCCTGCGCTCGGCACTGGCCCGGGACAAGACCCGAACCCAGGTCTTCGACATCTCGGAGCTGGGCCTGGTCGAGATGACCCGCAAGCGGGTGTCCGAGGGCCTCATCGAGTCGATGTCCACGACCTGTGAGGTCTGCGGCGGGCGGGGCATCGTCTTCGACGATCCCGAGCTCTGATCCGGGCCGATGGCCGTCATGGGAGCCCGAGTCGGCTGTAGTAGAGTGGCATCCCTATGTACGCTGTGATCAAGACCGGTGGGAAGCAGGAACGGGTGGCCGAGGGCCAGACCCTGCGTGTGGAGCTGCTCGGGGAGGCCCCCGGCGCGGAGGTGACGTTCACCCCGCTGCTGGTGGTGGACGGCGAGACGGTCCTGGCCACACCGTCGCAGCTGGCGGGATCGACGGTCACCGCCACCGTGGTGGGCGAGGAGCTCGGACCGAAGATCCGGGGCTTCACCTACAAGAACAAGTCCAATCAGAGCACCCGCTGGGGACATCGCCAGCGGTACTCCACGATCGCCATCACGGCGATCAGCGCGGCCAGCTGAACCGGCCCGCCGCGGCCCAACGGAACTGAAGGAGAGGCACCCATGTCCAAGACCAAAGGTGGCGGCTCGACGCGCAACGGACGCGACTCGAATGCTCAGCGGCTGGGGGTGAAGACCTTCGGCGGGACCGAGGTGCGGGCCGGGGCCATCCTGGTCCGTCAGCGCGGCACCCGGTTCCATCCGGGACAGAACGTGGGCCTCGGGGGCGACGACACCTTGTTCGCCTTGGCCGACGGCACGGTGCAGTTCACCAGCCGCAAGGGTCGTAAGCTCGTCGACGTGGTCGCCGAGGCCTGAGCCTTCGTCAGGCCCGGCGCCCGGGCCGACCCGAGCGCACCCCGACGATACGCTCGGGTCCATGTCCCCATCGCAGACCACGTCGCCCTCGCCGACGCCTGATCCCGCCCGGACGCTGACCTTCGAGGGTTGCGTGAACTTCCGCGACCTGGGCGGCTACCGCACGGTCGACGGCCAGAGCATCGCCTGGCGTCGCCTGTTCCGGGCCGACGGCCTGTCCAAACTGAGCAAGTCCGACCACGAGCAGCTGGCTGGGCTGGGCGTGGCCACGGTCATCGACCTGCGGACAGTCGACGAGGCCGAGCAACGGGGCCGCTTCCCGGTCGACCGGGTCCCGGTGCGCTACGTGGACCTGCCCCTCACCGACGTCCTCCCCACGCCCGAGGAGTTGCCGTCCTGGGGCGAGGCGTCCTACGTGGCCGGTCGGTACGTGCAGATGGTGGACCAGGGGGCCCCGGCCCTGGCCCGTGCCTTCGAGGTCCTCGGCTCGGGCCAGGCCATCCCGGCGGTCTTCCACTGCAGCGCCGGCAAGGATCGCACCGGCGTGCTGGCCGCGCTCGATCTTGGCGTTCCTCGGCGTGCCGGACGAGACCATCATCGAGGACTACGCCCTGAGCGCCCAGGCCATGGTTCGCCTCCTCGACCGTCTGAAGGCCGAGTACCCCGACAACGTGGCCGAGGTCGAGCGCTTCGCCCCGGCCGTCCTCAAGGTGGTGCCCGAGACCATGGAGGAGTTCTTGGACACGATCCGGGGCGAGCACGGGAGCTATGGAGCGCTGGCCCGGTCGCTGGGCGTGGAGGATGCGGTGACCGCGCTGCGCGCCACGGTGCTCGTGGAGGCCTGAGCGGGCCCTCCCTCGGGGGTCGGGGCGGTCGATCGGTAGGATCGACCCATGTCCGGGTTCGTCGATGAGGCACAACTGCACGTCAAGGCGGGCGACGGTGGTGCCGGCGCGGTGGCGTTCCGGCGCGAGGCCCACGTCGACAAGGGTGGTCCCGACGGGGGCGACGGGGGACGGGGCGGGAACGTGTGGCTCGTGGCCACCACCAACCAGTCCTCCCTTCTGGGCTTCAAGGACCACCCCCATCGCCGGGGCGGTGACGGGGGCCACGGCGGTGGCAAGAAGAAGCACGGGGCCCGGGGTGCGGACCTCGAGGTGCCGGTCCCGGTCGGCACCCGTGCCCGGGGCCCGGGTGGGGACGTGCTGGTCGACCTGGTGTCGAGTGGCGACCGATGGCTGGCCGGCGAGGGCGGGCGCGGGGGCCGTGGGAACGCCAGCTTCCTGACCAACCGGCGCCGGGCACCGGCCTTCGCCGAGCAAGGTGAGAAGGGCCACGAGCAGTGGTACGACCTCGAGCTGGCCCTGGTGGCCGACGTGGCACTGGTGGGGTTCCCGAACGTGGGGAAGAGCACGCTCATCTCGCGGATCTCCGCGGCCAAGCCCAAGGTGGCCGACTACCCGTTCACCACCCTCGAGCCCCATCTGGGAGTGGTCCGCGCCGACGACGAGTCCAACTTCACCGTGGCCGACATCCCCGGTCTCGTGGAGGGGGCCGCCGAGGGCAAGGGCCTTGGCCACCGGTTCCTCCGCCACATCACCCGGGCCCGGGTGCTGGTGGTGCTGGTGGAGCTGGACCCGGTCACCGGGGTCAACCCCGGCGAGCAGCTCCGGGTGCTCCTCGACGAGTTGGGGCGCTATGAGGCGAGCCTGCTCGACCGCCCGCGCCTCGTGGTCGGCTCGAAGGCCGACGTGGCCGGGGAGTTCGACGTGTCCGGGGCCGACGGCGCGTTCGCGCCGGACCTCGTGATCTCGGCGGTGACGGGGCTGGGCATCGCCCAGCTGGTGGGGAGGCTCACCCAGCTGGTGGCCGAGGCCCGTGCCGCCCAGCCCGAGGACGAGGGGATGATCGTCATCCACCACCCCCTCCCCGAGGGGTTCACCGTCGAGCGCAACGGCGAAGGCGAGTTCACCGTGATCGGCCGGGTGGCCGAGCGGGCGGTGGCCCTCAACGACGTGACCACCGACGAGGCTGCCGACTACGTCCAGGGGCGGCTGCGCCGACTCGGCGTGGACCGGGCGCTGGCCCGGGCCGGCGCCAAGGACGGGGACCTGGTCCACATCGGCGACCTGTCCTTTACCTGGTACCGGGACCAGCCCGAGTTCACCGGCGACGTCGGCCGCCGCCGCCGCCCGTGAGGGCTGTGACACCCGAGGCCCCGGTCGGGTCGGGTTCCGACGTGCGGTCGCGCACCCTGGTGGTCAAGATCGGTTCTTCGTCGGTGACCACCAGGGCCGGCGGCGTGGACGCCACGGCCATCGCCAAGCTGGCCCACGAGGTCGCCGCGTCCGCGTGCGGCAGGATCCCGGGTCGTGGTGGTCACCTCTGGGGCGATCACTGCCGGGTGGGCCAGCCTCGCACCGGGCCAGCCCCGGCCGTCGGACCCGGCCACCCTGCAGGCGGTGGCCGCCGTCGGCCAGCACGGACTGATGCGGGTGTGGAGCGATGCGCTGGCCGGCCACGGACTGCTGGCCGGCCAGGTGCTGTTGGCCCCCCTCGATTTCGTGCACCGCAGCCAGTACCTCCACGCCCGCCAGACCCTCTCGCGGCTGTTGGACCTCGGTGTGGTGCCGGTGGTCAACGAGAACGACGCGGTGGCCGACGAGGAGATCCGGTTCGGCGACAACGACCGTCTGGCCGCCCTGGTGGCCCACCTGGTGCGTGCCGAGCTGTTGGTGCTCCTCACCGACACGGCCGGACTGCTCACCGAGGACCCCCGCCACACCGATGCCGGCTCGCTCATCGAAGAGGTGGTGGAGATCGACCACGAACTCGAGCGCATCGCCGGCGGCCCAGGCAGTGCGGTGGGCAGCGGGGGGATGGCGTCCAAGCTGGCCGCGGCCAAGATCGCCGTCTGGTCCGGGGTGGAGGCGGTTATCGCCGACGCCTCGCGGCCCGATGTGCTGGCCGCCGTGGTGGCAGCGGTGCCCGGGGTGGGGACAAGGTTCCGACCACGCGACCGGCGGCTGGCCGCCCGCAAGCTGTGGATCGCCTTCGCTGTCGGTGCGGCCGGGACCATCGTGGTGGACGACGGGGCTCGACGGGCCCTGATCGAGGGGGGACGCTCCCTGCTCCCGGCCGGGGTGGTGTCAGTGCGGGGTGCATTCGGCGTCGACGACGCCGTCGAGATCACCGGGCCCGACGGTGCGGTGTTCGCCAAGGGCCTGGTGCGCCAGCCGGCCGCCGTGGTGGCCTCCTGGGCCGGTCGCCGGTCCGACGAGCTGCCCGAGGACGAGTCGCCCGAGGTGGTCCACCGGGACGACCTGGTGGTGATCGACTGACCGGTGCCGGGCATCGGGTGCCACCGCCGTGCGGCAGGTCGGACGCCGCGAACTACCATGACACGGTGCAACCGAGCGCCACGACACCCATGATCGACCTCGGCCGACGCGCCCGGGCCGCCGGACGACTGGTGGCCAGAGCCTCCTCGGCCGCCCGTGACGAGGCCCTCGAGCGCTCCGCCGACCTCCTCGACCAACGCGCCGACCTCGTGCTCGAGGCCAATGCCGGCGACCTCGAGCGGGCCGAGGCGTCGGGCGCGGACGACACCGCCCTCGACCGGCTCCGCCTCGACGAGGGACGAGTGGCCTCCATGGCGGGAGGCCTCCGCCAGGTGGCCTCCCTACCCGACCCCCTGGGTGAGGTCGTCGCCGGCTGGGTCCGCCCCAACGGACTCCGGGTGGAACGGGTGCGTGTCCCGCTCGGCGTGGTCGGGATCATCTACGAGAACCGCCCCAACGTCACGAGTGATGCCGCCGGGCTCTGCCTCAAGACCGGCAACGCCGTGCTGTTGCGGGGCTCGTCGACAGCCATCGCGTCGAACCTCGCCGTGGCGGGTGTGCTCCGCAACGGCCTGGGCAAGGCCGGGCTACCCGTCGACGCCGTCGGGCTCGTCGAGGACACCAGCCGGGCCTCCGCCGTCCAGTTCATGCAGCTCGAGGGGTACATCGACTGCCTCATCCCACGGGGCGGCCCCTCCTTGCTGGCCACGGTGAGGGAACACGCCACCGTCCCCTACGTCGTCGATGGCTCGGGGAACTGCCACGTCTATGTGGACCGCCACGCCGACCTGTCGATGGCCGAGTCCATCGTGGTCAACGCCAAGACCAGCCGCCCCGGGGTGTGCAACAGCGCCGAGACGGTTCTGGTCCACCGCGACGTGGCCGCCGACTTCCTGCCCCGCCTGGCCCGCTCCATGCCCGAAGTGGCCCTGCTCGGTGACGCCGCCACGAGGGCCGTGCTCCCTGGGGCCGGGGTGGCCACCGACGAGGACTTTGCCACCGAGTTCCTGGGCCTGACCCTGACAGTGGCGGTGGTCGACGACCTGGACGCCGCCATCGACCACATCGCCCGGTTCACCACCGGGCACTCCGAGGCCATCGTCACTGGCGACCTGGCCACCGCCAACCGGTTCGCCACCGAGGTCGACGCGGCGGCGGTCCTGGTCAACGCCTCCACCCGGTTCATCGACGGGGAGGAACTGGGCCTGGGTGCCGAGATCGGCATCTCCACCCAGAAGCTCCATGCCCGCGGCCCCATGGGATTGCGGGAGCTGACCTCGGTCAAGTACGTGGTGTCGGGTGACGGGCAGGTGCGGTGATGACCGAGGTCGCCAACCCGGCCGGCTCGCTGCGGGCCTCGGACGAGATCACCACCGGCTTCCCCGTGGCCGGCCCGCCCCGTTTCGACTCCATCGACGGGGTGCGCCAGGGCCTGGCCGAGGTGGGCTACCTGGCCGATGACGGCATCGCCGGGGTGGTGTTCCTGGCCGACCGCCTGGCCAAGCCGGTACTGGTCGAGGGGCCGGCCGGCACGGGCAAGACCGAGCTGGCCAAGTCGGTGGCCCGGCTCACCGGCAGCCGCCTCATCCGGCTCCAGTGCTACGAGGGCCTCGACGAGTCCAAGGCCCTCTACGAGTGGAACTACAAGAAGCAGCTGCTGCGGATCCAGGCCGACTCGGGAGCCGAGTGGCAGCAGCTCGAAGAGGACATCTTCTCCGAGGAGTTCTTGCTCACCCGACCGCTGCTCGAAGCCATCCGATCGCCCGAGCCGGTGGTCCTGCTGGTCGACGAGGTCGACCGGGTCGAGCTCGAGACCGAGGCGCTGCTGTTGGAGATCCTCTCCGAGTACCAGGTCTCCATCCCCGAGCTGGGCACGGTCCGGGCCACCCGGATCCCGCTCGTGTTCTTGACGTCCAACAACACACGCGAGCTGTCCGAGGCCCTCAAGCGACGGTGCCTGTATCTGCACATCGACTACCCCCAGCTGGACCGGGAGCGGGCCATCATCGAGACCAGGGTGCCGGGCATCAGCCAGGCCCTGGCCGACCAGGTGGCCCGGATCGTCCGGTCGATCCGCACGCTCGACCTGAAGAAGGACCCCTCGGTGTCCGAGACCCTGGACTGGGCCCGGACCCTGGTGGTCCTGGGCGTGGAGTCCATCGACGTGGAGCAGGCCCGCGACACCCTCCACATCCTGCTCAAGTACCAGACGGACATCGAGCGGGCCTCCAAGGAGCTGGCCTCGGTGAAGACCCCGGACTGAGTCCGGAGCGCTGCTGTGCTGGACCTCCTGACCGGCTTCGTGGCCGAGCTGCGCGCCGCGGGGATCCCGGTGTCGCTCACCGAGCACCTGGACGCCGCCGAGGCCCTCCGCCACGTACCCATGGAGGACCGGGAGGCCCTTAAATACACCCTCGGGGCCAGCCTGGTGAAGTCGTCCTCGCACTGGCGGGCCTACGAGACGGCCTTCGAGATCTACTTCTCGCTCCGGGGCCCCGAGTACCAGATCGAGGACGGGGAGGAGTCCGGCCAGTCCGCCGAGGCCAGCGACTCGGCCCGGGCGTCCGGCCAGGGTGAGGGGCGGGGCCAGGGTCGGGGGGGCAGCGGCAGCGGCGAGGGGATGACCGCCGAGGAGCTGGCCGACCTCCTCTACAAGGCCCTGGCCGGTGCCAACGACGCCATGGTCACCGCCGTGGCCCGCCAGGCGGTGTCCCGCTACGCCGGCATGGAGGCCGGTCGGCCGGTCGGGGGGACCTACTACCTCTACCGGACCCTGCGGAACCTCGACCTCGACCGGGTGCTCGAACGGCTGGTGGCCGAGGCCCGGACCGCTCCACCCTCGGAGGGGGAGGTGCCGAGCGCACCGCCGGTCACCCTGACCGGCCTGGAGGAGCGCCTGTTGCGCGACGAGTACCAGGCCCGGATCGACCAGCTGCGCCAGGAGATCGAGAACGAGATCCGTCGGCGGCTGGTGGCCGACCGGGGCAGCGAGGCCCTGGCCAAGTCCCTGCGCAAGCCGTTGCCCGAGGACATCGACGTCATGCACGCCACCCGTGAGGAGCTGGTGGCACTGCGCAAGTCACTCCAGCCGCTGTCCCGGAAGCTGGCCGTCCGGCTGGCCCGCAAGCGGCGCCACGGGCGCAAGGGCCCCCTCGACTTCCGCTCGACGGTCCGCCACTCCCTGTCGACCGGCGGCGTGCCCGTCGAGCCCAAGTTCCGCTACCCCCGCCCATCCAAGCCCGAGATCATCGTCATCGCCGACATCTCGGGCTCGGTGGCCTCCTTCGCCCGGTTCACCCTCCACCTGGTCCACGCCATCAGCTCCCAGTTCTCCAAGGTCCGCAGCTTCGTGTTCATCGACGGGATCGACGAGGTGAGCCGGTTCTTCGAAGGCGTGGACGACCCCGCCGAGGCCGTGCACCGGATCAACACCGAGGCCGACGTCATCTGGGTGGACGGCCACTCGGACTACGGGCACGCCTTCACCGTGTTCTGGGAGCGCTGGGGCGAGGAGATCACCCCCCGGACCAGCGTCCTGCTCCTCGGGGACGCCCGCAACAACTACCACGCCTCCCAGGCCTGGGTGGTCAAAGAGCTCCGGGCCCGCGCCCGCCACGTCTACTGGCTCAATCCCGAGCCCCGGGCCTACTGGGACTCGGGGGACTCCATCGTGGGGGAGTACGCCGTCCACTGCGACGAGGTGGTGGAGTGCCGGACGCTCCGTCAGCTGGAGCACTTCGTAGGGCAGTTGGCATGACGGCTGGGCCCGGTGGCGCCGGAGGCTTCGACGGCCTGGCCGGTGCTGGTGGCGGGGCCCGATTCGGTGGCCCACCGCCGGCAGGGATCCGCACCCTGTCGTCCCCGTCGAAGGACGCCACCCGCCTGGTGCTGATCCGCCACGGTGAGGCGGTCTGCAACGTCACCGGGGTGTGTGGCGGCGTGCTCGGCTGCCGGGGGCTGACCCCGCTCGGCCGCCACCAGGTGAGCGCGCTGCGTGACCGGTTGCTGGCCACCGGTGAGCTCGCCGACGCCGACGCCCTCTACGCCAGCGTGCTGCCCCGCGCCATCGAGACGGCCCGGGCGCTGTCCCCGGCCCTGGCCGGAGCCGGAGGAGCCAGCCCCACCCTTGTGACCGAGTACGACCTCTGCGAGCTACACCCAGGGGAGGCCGACGGCCTGACCTGGACCGAGTACACCGAGCGGTTCGGAACCCTCGACTGGGACGCAGACCCTGACCAGCCCATCGCCCCGGGCGGGGAGAGCTGGACCGGGTTCGTCAACCGGGTCGACGCCACCCTCGACACCCTGGCCGGCCGCCACGCGGGCCAGCTGGTGGTGGTGGCCTGCCACGCCGGCGTCGTCGAGGCCTCCCTGCTGGCCAAGCTGCCCGTCGCCGGAGGGCTCACCGGTGCCCGCCTCCAGCTGCGCACCCAGCACGCGTCGATGACCACCTGGGAGGTCGACGGCGGCCGCTGGCGGCTGCTGGCCTTCAACGACGCCGCCCACCACCGCCTCGGCCCGACGGCCGCCGAGCCGTTCCTCCCCACCGGCGAAGACGACGCCGAGTGGGTGGCTCAGCAGGCGTAGTCGTCGTCGTAGAGGGTGCTCATCCCGTAGTTGGGGGTGGGCACGGTCGGCGAGCTGTACTGGACCAGCTGGACAGGACCCTTGGGCAGGTTGGACGACGGGAACTGGGTGCGCACGTTGGCACAGGTGTAGGTCGGGGCCTTGCCCCACGAGGCCGCCCAGTAGGGGACGGCCGGCGCGTAGGCCGCACCCACGATGGCGTTCCAGATGGCCGGGCTGGCGTAGATGCCCACGCTGTTCAGCCCCTCGGCGTGGAGGCCGTCGATGGCCCCCTGGACGAGGGCGGCGTTGGCGGGCAGGTTGGAGGACCACGCCGAGGGGTTCTCGACGTCGAGCCACCACGCCACCGAGGTGTTGATCCCCGCTGCCTTGGCCTTGGTGAAGGCGTCCACCGCGGCGTTGAAGCCGAAATTGCAGGCCGCAGGCGACCCGTTGTACGGGGCCGTGTTGGCGTTGCAGGCCTGGTCCGGGCTGGCGGCGTCTCCCCCGTCGGTCAGGTAGACGTAGAGGTTGAGCCCGCCCCCGGCCCAGGCCGCCTCGGAGGCCAGACAGGAGTTGACCGGGGCCTTGGAGCCGCCTACCACCTCGACCACGCCGATGGTGTGGGGGTTGGGCGGCAGCCCGGTGGATGTCCCGGGGCACTGGTAGTTGGAGATGTCATACCCGTAGGTGCCCGAGGGGTAGGCCGACCCGGTGAATGAGCCCGATCCGGTGGCTTGGGCCATGCCCACCACCGGTTGGGTGATGACCTGGGGGGCCGAGCCCCAGTAGGTGGCGTCCCCGTAGGCGGTGACGGCCCCGTTGCTGTTGGTGAACCAGTAGCCACCCCCGTCCCCACTCGAAGTGATCGACACGATGGGATGGCTCTGGGGGATGCTGCCGACCGACCCGTAGAACGGGGCCCCGAAGGCGAAGACCCCGCCGTCCGAGGCGGTGAACCAGTAGCCCCCGTTGGGATTGGCGGTCATCCCCACGATGGGCTTGTTCAGGTGCAGGCTGCCCGTCGAGCCGTAGAAGTGGGCGTCACCGAAGGAGAAGATGCCACCGTCGGCGGCCACCAGCCAATACCCCTTGCCATCGGGAGTGGCGGCCATGCCCACGATGGGTTGGTTGAGGGCCCGGCCGCCCATCGATCCGTAGAACGGGGCGTCGCCGAAGGCGAAGATGCCACCGTCGGAGGCGACCAGCCAGTAGCCGCCACCGTCACTGGTGGCGGCCATGCCGACGACGGGCCGATTGAGGCGGATGGCCCCGGTCGACCCGTGGAAGCCGGCGTCGCCGAAGGAGAAGACCCCGCCATCCGAGGCCACCAGCCAGTAGCCGTGGCTGTCCTGCGTACCGGCCATGCCCACGATGGGCCGATTGAGGTGGATGCCGCCGGTCGACCCGTAGAACTGGGCCCCGCCGAAGGAGAAGACCCCGCCGTCCGAGGCCACCAGCCAGTACGCCGACGGGCCGGACGCCGCCACGGCCGGCCGGGCGGGCGTGGCCCCACCCGAGCTCTCCGAGCCGACCACCGACCCGGCCAGGCCCACCATGAGGAAGGCCGCCACCAGGGCAGCAACGCGGCGTCGTGGGCGTGATCGAACCGGGGCGGTGGTGACGAAGGGCATGGTCAGGAACGTCTCCGATGCTTGCAGGGGGTGGGCCGACCGTGGACACCTCGGTGAGCCGCCGCTCTCGTCGTTGGTGGGTGGTGGTCGCTCAGCCCAGTCTCGTTGCTCGGGGGCGATGGGTCAATGACCCCCCCTGGTCGTGGCCGCCCGCGGTCGGTCACCCCAGCGGGTTACGCCGGGTCTGGTCCGCCGTTGGGCTAGGAGCGGAGCAGTTCGGCCACGCTGAATGCCAGGTCGAGCGCCTGGCGGGCGTTGAGGCGTGGATCGCAGGTGGTGGTGTAGCGCTGGTGGAGCTGCCCCTCGACGATGTCCTCCACGCCGCCCAGGCATTCGGTCACGTCGTCCCCGGTCAACTCCACGTGGACGCCCCCGGGCCAGGTGCCTTCGGCCTGGTGGGCACCGAAGAAGCCCTTCAGCTCGCCGAGGATGTCGTCGAACCGGCGGGTCTTCTGGCCGCCCTCGGCGGTGAAGGTGTTCCCGTGCATGGGGTCACAGACCCACACCACCGGGTGGCCCTCGTCGCGCACGGCGCGCAGCAGCGGGGGCAGGTTCGTGTCGATGGCACCGACGCCCATCCGGGTGATGAGGGTGAGGCGGCCGGGCGTCCGGTCGGGGTTCAGCCGCTCGCACAGCCCGATCACGTCGTCGGCGGTGGCGTCGGGCCCGATCTTGGACCCGATCGGGTTGTGGATGCCGGCCAGGAACTCACAGTGGGCGCCGTCGAGCTGGCGGGTCCGCTCGCCGACCCACAGCATGTGGGCCGAGCAGTCGTACCACTCCTCGGTCAGAGAGTCGCGGCGGGTCAGGGCCTCTTCGTAATCGAGGATCAGTGCCTCGTGGCTGGTCCAGAAGTCCACCTCGTGGAGGGTGTCCTCCGAGGTGAGGTCGATCCCGCACGCCGCCATGAACCGCAGGGCCCGGTCGATGCCCTCGGCGATGTCCTCGAAGCGCTGTCCCTCGGCCGATGACGCCACGAACTGCTGGTTCCAGGCGTGGACCTGGCCGAGGTCGGCGAAGCCCCCCTTGGTGAAGGCCCGCAGGAGGTTGAGGGTGGACACCGACTGTTGGTACGCGGCGATGAGGCGGCGGGGGTCGGGCACCCGGGCGGCGGGATCGGGCAGGTCGTCATTGACCATGTGCCCCCGGAAGGTGTCGAGGACCAGGTCCCCGACCTGCTCGGTGGGCGAGGAGCGGGGCTTGGCGAACTGGCCGGCGATGCGGCCGACCTTGACCACCGGCACACCCGAGCCGTAGGTGAGCACGATGGCCATCTGCAGGATGACCTTGAGCTTGTCGCGGATAGCGTCGGCGCTGAACTCGGAGAACGACTCGGCACAGTCGCCGGCCTGCAGCACGAAGGCCCGGCCCTCGGCGGCCTGGGACAGGGCCCGGGTGAGATACCGGGCCTCGCCGGCGAAGACCAGTGGCGGGAGGGCGGCAAGCTGGGTGTGGACCCGCTTGAGCTCGGCCTCGTCGGGCCAGGTGGGTTGCTGGGCGGCCGGCCGGCTCCGCCAGGAGTCCGGGGACCACGCGGTGGGTGTCTGACTTGGTGCCACATCACCAGCGTAAAGCCTCTGAACCTAAGCTCGGGCCATGCAGCCATTTCGGTTCGGGGTCCAAGTGTCCAGCGCGGCATCGGGGGCGGCCTGGCGGGACACCGCCCGCCGGATCGAGGGCCTCGGCTACTCGACGCTGTTCATCCCCGACCACTTCGAGCAGCAGTTCGGGCCCCTGGTGGCACTCACCGTGGCCGCCGAGGCCACCACCACGTTGCGGGTCGGGTCCCTGGTGTTCGGCAACGACTACCGCCACCCGGTGGTGCTGGCCAAAGAGGTCGCCACCCTCGACCTGTTCTCCGAGGGTCGCTTCGAATTCGGCCTGGGGGCGGGGTGGATGACCACGGACTACGACCAGTCGGGCATCCCCGAGGAGCCGGCCGGACAGCGCATCTCCAAGATGGCCGAGAGCCTGGCCGTGATGCGATCGCTGTGGGAGACCGGTGAGGCGACCTATGCGGGCGAGCACTACCAGGTGACCGGCGCGGTCGGCTTCCCCGAGCCGGCGCAGCGGCCCCACCCACCGATCATCATCGGGGGCGGTGGCCGGCGGGTCCTGGGCATCGCCGCCCGACAGGCCGACATCGTCGGGGTCAACCCGAGCCTGGCTGCCGGCTACGTCGGCCCCGAGGTGCTGGAGACCACCACCGCGGCGTACTACCACCAGCGCATCGAGTGGATCCGGGAGGCCGCCGGGGACCGGTTCGACCAGCTTGAGCTCCAGTGCCTCACCTTCATGGTCCAGATCGTCCCGGACCGCAGCGACGCGGTGGCAGGGCTGGCCGGCGCGCTCTCGGTGACCCCCGAGCAGATCGAGGGCTCGCCGATCGCCCTGATCGGCACCACCGACGAGATCGCCGAGACCCTGCGACAGCGTCGCGACGCCTACGGGTTCAGCTACATCGTGGTCCACGAGGCCGAACTCGAGTCGTTCGCCCCGGTGGTGGCGGCCCTCTCGGGAACGTAGGGGTGACCGACCCGCCGCGCATCGGCATCTTCGGCGGCACCTTCGACCCCGTCCACACCGCCCACCTGGAGGTGGCCGAGGCCGTGCGCGACGAGCTGGGCCTTGCCCGGATGCTCCTGGTCGTGGCCAACCAGCCCTGGCAGAAGGAGGGGGAGCGGCCGGTCACCCCGGCCGAGGACCGGTTCGCCATGGTGGAGGCCGCACTGGCCGACCGCCCCGGGCTCGAGGCGAGCCGGATGGAGATCGACCGCGGCGGCCCGTCGTACACGATCGACACCGTGCGTCAACTCCGCCGGTCACTGCCGGGGTGGGAGCTCATCGTGGTGGTCGGTTCCGACGTGGTCGGGGGCCTCGAGACCTGGAAGGACGAAGCGCACCTCCGACGAGAGGCGACCCTGGCGGTAGTCGGCCGCCCGGGGGCACCGCCGGTCCCCGCCCCACCGGGCTGGACCGTCCTCGACGTGCCGGTGGCGCCGCTCGACCTGTCGAGCACCGAACTCCGGGACCGTCTGGAGTCGGGGGAGCCGGTCGACGGGCTGGTGCCCGAGGCGGTCATGCGTTGCATCCGCCAGCGGGGTCTGTACGCTACGGGGAGATGAGTGCGCGGACGACGCCCAGCGGGACCGGGGACACCACGTCGCCACCCCGTCGGTATGCGGAGGCACCCACCGCCAGCCCCGCCGCCATCCTGGCCCACGCCCACGGGTCGACGTCCGAGGTGTTGGATCCGGCCCCCACACCGGTTGCCGACCCGGCCCCCGACCCTGACCCGGTCGACCACGGCGTCGAACCGGCCACAGATCCCGATGCCGAATCGCGGCTGGAGTCCCGACGTGCCCTCCGGGCGGCCCGCCGCCAGCGGCGGCACGTGATGGTGGGCTGTGCCGTGGTCATCGCCGTCTGCCTGGTCCTCACCGTCCTCATCGTGGGCTTCGCCCGTGACCGCCGGCCCGGCTCCCAGACGATCCTCCCTAACCTGTCCATCGGCGCCCCGGACCAGCCGGCCCTCGCCCACCCGTGATCCGACCAGCCCCGTGACCGACCACAGCACCCCACCCACCGCGGACCCCGGCGCCCCGGCGCCAGAAGGAGACCACCGTTGAGCTCACTCAGTGCCACACCCCTCGTCGAGCGCCAGGAGCCCTTCGTCCCCGATGAGAGCAAGGTGGCCGCGCTGGCTGCCGACGCCAAGTCGGGGGACGACACCGTGATCCTGGCCGTGGGCGACCTGCTCGGGGTCACGGACGCGTTCGTGATCACCAGTGGCCGGAACACCCGGCAGGTCAAGACCATCGTCGACGAGGTGGAGCGCCAGGTGAAGGCGTCGACGGGGCACAACCCGGTGAGGGTCGAGGGCCTGGATGACGCCCGGTGGGTCCTGATGGACTACGGAGACTTCCTGGTCCATGTGTTCCTCGACGAGGCCCGGGAGTTCTACGACCTCGAGCACCTCTGGGCCGACGCCCCCCGGGTTCCGTGGAGGACCCCAGCCACCACGGCCTGAGCACCGGGCGGCCCGCGCCTCAGGGCAGGGGAGCTTGGGGCAGGTAGGTCGAGCGGGAGACGGGCCCGGTGACCTGGGTGCCGTTGCCCGCCGGCACCGGGGTGGGCTGGCCGTCGATCTCGAAGACCACCCCTTTGACCCCGGACTGCTGGGTGGCGGTGAACACCACCTGGGCAATGGCCAGGGTCTCGTCGGCGCCGACCACCTCCACCGGGCTGGTGGTGAAGTCGACCGTGGCGATGCCGCCGACCACCGTGGCAGTCACCGAGGTCTTGGCGGTCAGGAAGCTCTGGAGGCCCAGGGCGGACTCGGCGGGGGTGGGGCCGTCGATGAGAGCCCCGAGGATCTGGGTCAGGTTGGCCGGAAAGCGGACATCCCTCGACACCGGCGTCAGATGCTGGCTCTGGGCCACCAGGTAGATGGTCTCGGGCACGCCGACCTCGGGCGGGGACGAGGATGCCACGGTGGTGGAGGTGGCCGGATCGAGGAGGTGGAAGGGCACGTCGGACTTGGCGATGGACCGCGGCGACTGGCTGATGGGGATCCCACAGGCCGTGCCGGCCACGGCGAGGACCACGACCACTGCGGCCAGGAGCGATCCCCGAGGCCGGTTCACGCCGGGTCCTGGTCCCAGGTGGTGTCCTCGGCGATGAGGGGAAGCTCCACGATGAACCGGGACCCGCCGCCGGGGGCGTCCTCGATGCTCACCGTGCCTCCGTGGAGGCGGACGTGTTCGGCCACCAGCGACAGCCCCAGCCCGGTGCCCTCGCTGGTGGACCGCTGCCCGGCCCGACTGCCGCGGTAGAACCGCTCGAACAGGTGATCCCGTTCGGCCACCGGGACCCCGGGCCCGTGATCCTCGACGATGACCCTGATGGCGCCCGGCTCGGCGGTGGAGACCGGGGCCGAGGGGTTCCGCTCCACGACCACCCGGGACACGCCCCCGGCGTAGAGGTCGGCGTTCTCCATGAGGTTGGCCATGACGCGCTCGAACCGGCGCTTGTCCACCCGGAGCCGCAATCCATCCACGCCCGGCCCGATCTCGACGGGGAACGCCACAGTGGACCGGCGGCCGTCCGGCCCGACCGGGGCCGAGGCCATCACCGCCCGGCGCACCAGCTCGCCGGGGTCCACCTCGTCGAGGGAGAGCTCGGCCGACCCGGCGTCGAACCGGGAGATCTCTAACAGGTCGTCCACCATGCGGGTGAACCGGTGGAGGTCTCCGTCCAGCAGGTCGAGGGCGCTTTGGGCCCGCGGGCTGAGCTCGGAGCGGTGGGCTTCGAGGATACCGACGGTGGCCGTCAGGGTGGTGAGCGGCGACCGCAGCTCGTGGCTGACGTCCGAGGTGAATCGGGCCTCCCGCTCGATGCGGTCCTGGAGGTTGGCGGTCATCTGGTTGAACGCCGAGGCCAACTCTTGGAGGTCGACGTCATCGCCGGCCTCGACCCGGGTGTCGAGCTCCCCCCCAGCCACGGCCACGGCGGCTTCGGTGACCCCGGCGAGGGGGCGCAGCGCCCTCCCGCTGGCCCAGCGCCCGAGGGCAGCCCCGGCCAGGGTGGTGACCAGTGCTGCGGCGGCCAAGGTAAAGGCCAGCGTTCGCAGGGTGCCCTCCAGCTCGTCGAGGGAGAAGAACTCGAAGTAGGCGGCGTGGACAGCAGGCAGCGGCACCCCGATGGCCAACTGGGGCGAGCCGCCCACCGAGATGGTCTGGGATGCCGGGGTCCCGTGCAGGACCAGCGTCTGGAGCTGGTCGGGGAGGGCGTTCTGGCCCACCGAGATCGAGGTGGCGTACCAGTGCCCCCCGCTGTGGAGCACCGAGTACGACCCGGGGAGCGGGCCGGCCGATCCGATCAGCTGGTCGGGCTGGGTTCCCGGGGACCGCAGGGCATTCTGGACCAAGAGGGCGTTGGCGAAGGTCTGGCGCTGGTCGGCACCCTGGCGCTCATTGAGATAGCTCTGGCGGGCCGTGAAGTAGGTGATGCCGGCCATGAGGGCGGACAGGGCGAACGCCCCGATGGCGAAGGTGGCCGTCACCCGGGCCCGCAGCCCCAGGCCCTCCGACAGTCGCGTCCGCCGAGGCCGGTGCGACGACCGGACCGGGACCGGTCCATCGGCGGGCGCCTCGGGGGCCACCGGTCAGACCGCCAGCTTGTAGCCCATGCCGCGCACCGTCAGGATGAATCGTGGGTTGGCCGGGTCGGGCTCGATCTTGGTGCGGAGCCGCCGCACGTGCACGTCGACCAGTCGACCGTCCCCGAAGTAGTCGTAGCCCCATACCCGTTCGAGCAGGTGTTCGCGGCTCAGGACCTTGCCCGGGTGTTCGGCCAGCTCGCTCAGGAGGCGGAACTCGGTCCGGGTGCAGTGGACCTCCTCGCCGCCGCGCCGGACCACCCCGGCGTCGGGCTCGATCTCGACGTCACCGAAGCCGATGACCGAGCGGCCGGCGTCGTCGGGCCGGGACCGTCGCAGGAGCGCCCGGATTCGTGCCGCCAGCTCCTTGGCCACGAAGGGCTTGGTCACGTAGTCGTCGGCGCCCGCCTCCAGTCCCGCCACCACGTCGTGGGTGTCGGACCGTGCCGTGACCATGATGATGGGGACCGTGCTCTGGCGGCGCAGGGTGCGGCACGTCTCGAAACCGTCCATGCCCGGGAGCATGAGGTCGATGAGGGCCAGCTCGTAGGGCTCCTCGTTGAAGTGGGCCACCGCCTCCTCGCCGCTCGACACGTCGTCGACCGTGTAGCCCTCGTCCTCCAGGGCCAGGCGCATGGAGGACCGGATCCGCTTGTCGTCCTCCACGATCAGGATGCGGCTCATGCCGCGATCATGGCACGGCCGACCCACCCCGACGGCGGCGGTCCGGGCCCTCCGGTCAGGAGTTCAGCCAGATCTGGGTGGGCCACACGGCCCCGGTGATGAAGCCGAAGGCCTTGCCGCCGGCCGGCGTGGTCGGGTTGTTGAAGTTCTCCACCCTGGGCTGGGCCCCCACCGACCACACGGTGCGGGCGGTCCAGATGTAGGGGATGTCGCTGCCCATCAACTTCCCGACCTCCTGGTAGGCGGCGGTGCGGTCGGCCTGGGCCGGGGACTGACGACCCTTGATGAGCGCGGCCTCCATGTTGGGATCGGGGTTCCGGGCCATGTTGATGGAGAAGACGGGATTGATGTTGGTCGGACTCCAGTAGATGTAGTTGAGGTCGGGGTCGACCGCCCCGAACTGGCGCCACACCTGGGCCTCGAACTTGCCGGTGAGAGCGGTGTCGATGATCTGGGCCTGCTGGATGGGGGCGAGGGTGACCTCCATCCCGGCGTCTTTCAGCTGCTGTTGGAGGAACTCGGCGATCCGGGTGGTGCTGGCGTCGGGCACGTGGTTGAGCGTCAGGCTCACCGGCTTGCCCGTCTCCTGTTGGACTTCCTTGACCAACTGGGCGGCCTTGGCCGGGTCGGGCTCGGGGTAGCCGGTCGGTGCGAAGTAGGGCGACCCGGCGACGAAGGGCCCGTTGGACACCGGCTCCACGCCACCGGTGATGACCCTGGAGTACTCGGCCGAGCTGATGGCCATGGCCGCCGCCTGGCGCACCTTCAGGTTGTTGAACGGCGCCTCGGACAGGTTCAAGAGGACGCAGTCCATGTCGGGCTCGCCGGCCACGTGCTGAGAGTCGTCGATGTAGGCCAGTGACCCATCCGCCCGGAGACCGGCGGTCACGTGGGGGGTCGACGTGTGCATGATGTCGACGCTGCCCGACTTGAGGCTGGCCAGGAGCTGGTCCGGGTCGGGGATCGGCTTGTAGGTGATGGTGTCCAGGTAGGGGTAGCCCGGTCGCCAGTAGTGGTCGTTCTTGGTGGCCGTGAAGTGGTCGTTCGGGTTCCAGGACTTGAAGACAAACGGCCCGGTCCCGATGGGATCGGTCTGGCTGCCGGTAGCCAACCACTTCGGCTCGGCGATGAAGGCCACCTGGCCCCCGATGCCGCCCGCCAGGTAGTAGTCGAACGGTACCCACGGCGAACTCATGGTCACGGTGACCTCGAGCGGGCCTGTCACATCGACGGACTTGAGCGTGGTGAGGGCCGGGCCAGTGAGCAGGGCCGCCTGTTGGGCCTCGAAGTTGGCCGCCACCGCCGCCCCGTCGCACGGCGTTCCGTTGTGGAACTGCACGCCGGAGCGCATGGTGATCGTCCACACCGAGAAGTCGGCGTTCGGGGTGATCGACTGGGCCAGGTACGGCTGGGCGGTGCCGTCGGCGCCGATGATGGCCAGAGGGTCAAAGACGGTGCGGGCGTAGAGGATGCCCGTGGTGTCAAAGGTCCCTTTGGTCGGACTGAACCCGACCTCCTCGGCCTCGGTGCCAAAGGTCAGTGATCCACCGGGCTTGGGCGTGGACGTGGAGATGCCGTTGGGATGGACGGCGCTGGCCGACGTGGAGGTGCTCGAGCTGGACCCCGAGCTGCAGGCGGCCAACAGCCCGCCTGAGGTGCCCACGACGGCGAGGCCGGCCCCAGTGGCCGCCCCGCGGGCCAGAAACGAGCGTCGGTCGATTCGGTCGGACATGGTCCCCCTTCACTCCTGGCCGAAGGTCGATCACCGCCGGCCGGCTGTGGTGTGACTGTCGTGCTTGCCGCCAGGTGGCGCCAAGCGTCGCTGTCTCAAGCTCTCCGGCGCCAGGTGGCGCCGCCGACCCGCCCGGAGTTTCGACGTCGTGGCGGGCGACTGCCCGACGATAGCGCCCTGCCCAGCCCCTGGGGTGGTTGTCGCTCCAGGTGGCCCGGGGTGCCCGGGATCGGGAAGTCCGGCCGGTACTGTTCTCCCGTGGCCTGGGAGATCGATGCGTTCCGCCGATCGGTGGGTGGACTGTCGCCCGCATCGGTGCGCGCCTACTCCTCAGATGTCGAGCGTTTCGCCGAGTGGGCGTCCCGTGGCGGGGCCGACGGTCCGGCCGACGTCGATCGGATCGTGCTCCGGCGCTATCTGGCCAACCTGGCCACCCGCCGGTACGCCAAGGCGTCCATCGCCCGGGTGGCGGCGTCGTTGCGTTCGTACTTCCAATGGTGTGCCAAACGGGGCCTGGTGGCCGCTGACCCCTCCACCCGCCTCTCGGCGCCATCACCCGAGTCCCGGCTACCCAGGGTCCTCGGCCACGGCGAGTTGCACCAGCTCTTGGAGCCGGCTACCGAGGAGGGGGATTCCCCCCCGTCACCGGTGGACCTCCGGGACGATGCCGTCTTGGAACTCCTGTACGGAAGTGGCCTCCGCGTGGCCGAGCTGTGCGGCCTCGACCTCGGGGACGTCGACCTCGATGCCCTGGTGGTGACGGTCACCGGGAAGGGGAACAAGCAGCGCCAGGTCCTGATCCACCAGCGGTGCGCGAGCGCTCTCGAGACCTGGCTGGACGGGCCCCGGACTGCCCTGGTCACCGAGGCCAGTCCGGCGGCGGCTCTCTTCTACAACCAGCGGGGGAATCGGCTGGGACCGCGGGACGTCCGGCGCCTCCTCGACCGGCGGTCGCCCGTCCCGACCCATCCCCACGCCCTCCGTCACAGCTTCGCCACGCACCTCCTCGACGGGGGTGCCGACCTGCGTGTCGTCCAGGAACTGCTGGGTCACGCCAGCTTGCAGACCACGCAGGTCTACACTCATGTAAGTAAAGAGCGCTTGCTCACGGTGTACGCAGGCACGCACCCACGGGCCTAAGGGGACAATTGGCGACGCAACTGGACAGTGTCGGACACGGTATCGACGCACTTTGGGCTGAATACAAAAAGACCGGGGCCCGGGCGCTCCGCGACCAGTTGATCGTCCACTACGCCCCGGTGGTGAAGTACGTCGCCGGTCGGGTGTCGGTGGGCCTGCCCCGCCACGTCGACGAGGCCGACCTGGCCAGCTACGGGATCATCGGGCTGATCGACGCCATCGAGCGGTTCGAGCCGGTGCGCAAGATCAAATTCGAGACCTACGCCATCCCCCGCATCAAGGGGGCGATCATCGACGAGTTGCGGTCGATCGACTGGGTGCCCCGGTCGGTCCGGGCCAAGGCCCGCGCCGTCGAGCAGTCGTACTCCAAGCTCGAAGCGACCCTCCACCGCACACCCACCGACGCCGAGGTGGCTGCCGACCTCGAGATGACCGATGCCGAGTTCCAGACGGCCCTCCGCAAGATCTCCTTCGTCGGCGTGGTCGCGCTCGACGAAGTGTTCCGGGGCGGGGACCGGTCCGACCGGTCGACACTGGGGGAGACCCTCCCCGACAGCACCGCTGGTCCCATGGACACCTTCGAGGTCAAAGAGACCAAAGAGGCACTGATCCAGGCCGTCGGCCAGATGGCCGAACGGGAGAAGACGGTCCTGACCCTCTACTACTACGAAGGCCTCACCCTGGCGGAGATCGGTGACATCCTGGGCGTGACCGAGTCCCGGGTCTGCCAGATCCACACCAAGGCTGTGCTCCAACTCCGGGCCAAGCTGGCCGACCGACCCGAGGGCACCGGCCGGCGGCCCGATGCCGCCGGCGCCAAGGCCGGGGGCGGATCGGCGTCGAAACGGGTGCCTACGAGCTCGGTCGGCTGACCACGGGCCGGGTTCGACCGGGCCCGAGTGGAGCATCGCCTCCCCCAGCCACTACGATGGGACGGCTCCGTCAACCGACGGGGCGTTCATGCAGGACTATTCAGTCACCCGGCCGTGTCCACGGTCGCCCTCAGGGGTGTAGTGGCCGGGGTGGAGCAACCGTCACAAGGAGCACACCATGGCCGTCGTCACGATGAAGCAGCTACTGGGCGCGGGCGTCCACTTCGGACACCAGACCCGCCGCTGGAACCCCAAGATGCGCAGGTTCATCCTCGGGGAGCGGAACGGGATCTACCTGATCGACCTCCGCCAGACCATGAAGGGCATCGAGGAGTCCTACGGCTACATCCGTGACCTCGTGGCCGGGGGCGGGACCATCCTCTTCGTCGGGACCAAGAAGCAGACCCAGGGTCCCGTCGCCACCTATGCCGACGTGTGCGGCATGCCCTATGTCAACGAGCGGTGGCTGGGCGGCATGCTGACCAACTTCCAGACCGTCTCGACCCGGGTCAAGCGCATGAAGGAGTTCGAGGCCATGGAGAAGGCCGGCGACTTCGAGGCCATGCCCAAGAAGGAGGCGCTGCGCCACACGCGCGAGCTCGAGAAGCTCCAGCGGAACCTGGGCGGCATCCGCGGCCTGGATCGGCTGCCTGACGCCATCTTCGTGATCGACACCAAAAAAGAGCACATCGCCGTCACCGAGGCCAACAAGCTCGGGCTGCCGGTGGTGGCCGTGGTCGACACCAACTGCGACCCTGATGTGATCACCCACGTGATTCCCGGCAACGACGACGCCATCCGCTCGGGCGCGCTGCTGTGCCGCGTGGTCGCCGACGCCGTCACCGAGGGGCGCTTCATCGCCCAGCAGCGGCCTGCGCCGCCGGCTCCGGCCTCGGCACCTGCTCCCACCGCACCCAGTGCGTCGGCTGCACCCGCCGCCGCCACGGCACCCGCTCCCGAGGCGGGCGCCACGGTCGGTGCTCCCATCCCCCCACCTCCCGCGCCGGCACCGGTGGCAGCAGCACCGGCTCCCGCCACTGAGTCAGCACCGGCTCCCGCCACTGAGTCAGCACCGGCTCCCGCCACTGAGTCAGCACCGGCTCCCGCCACTGAGTCAGCACCGGCCACCGATGCCGCGTCAGCACCGGCCACCGAGGCCGCGTCAGCACCGGCCACCGAGGCCGCACCGACCCCAGAGGAGGGTGCCGCGACCCCCCCCACCCCGCCCGAGGAGGCTTGATCGTGCCCGTGTACTCCGCCAAGGATGTCCAGCAACTCCGCAAGACGACCGGTGTCGGCATGCTCGACGCCAAGAAGGCCCTCGACGAGACGGGCGGCGACATGGACCAGGCGATCAAGTTGCTCCGGGAGAAGGGCCTGGCCAGTCAGAACAAGCGGGCAGACCGTGACGCCTCCGAGGGAGCCGTGGCCATCGCACAATCCGGGAGTGTCGCCTCCATCGTCCAACTGAAGTCGGAGACCGACTTCGTGGCCAAGTCCGAGGCATTCGTGGAGCTGGTGACGTCGCTGGCCGCACTGGTGGCGGCCGAGGGCGAGGATGCTGTCGCCCAGCGCAGCGATGACATCGACAGCCTGAAGATCACGCTCAAGGAGAACATCTCCCTCGGGCGGGTCGTCCGGATCGAGGCCCCCGCCGGTGGCGTGGTCGACTCGTATCTGCACCTCCAGGCCGGCCGTGGCGTCAACGCCGTCGTGGTGGCGCTCGACGGCGGGACGGCGGAGCTGGCCCATGACATTGCCGCCCACATCGCCTTTGCCCGGCCCTCCTACATCACCCGGGACGAGGTCCCCGAGGCCGAGGTGGCGGCCGAGCGCGACACGGTGGAGGCCATCGCCCGGAACGAGGGCAAGCCCGATTCGGCCCTGGCCAAGGTCGTCGATGGACGAATGAACGGCTGGTACAAGGAGCGTGTCCTGCTCGACCAGCCCTATGTGAAAGACGAGAAACAGACCATCGCCAAGCTCCTCGGTCCCACGCAGGTGACGCAATTCGCCCAGGTCGTGGTGGGCGACTGAGGCAGTGGGTGACCGTCGACGCATCGTCTTGAAGCTGTCCGGTGAGGCGCTGGCCTCCTCTGCCTCGGACGAGACCATCGACGCCACGGTGGTGGAGCGACTGGCCCGGGAGATCGCCCAATCGTGCGACGAGTTGGGTGTGGAGCTGGCGGTGATGGTCGGCGGTGGGAACATTTGGCGGGGGACCACCGGGGCCGGCGCCGGGATGGACCGGGCCACCTCGGACGCCATGGGGATGCTGGCCACGGTGATCAACGCCCTGGCCCTCCAGGATGCGTTGGAGCATCACGGCCAGGCCACCCGGGTGCTGTCGGCGGTCCAGATGGCCGAGGTCGCTGAGCCCTACATCCGCCGCCGGGCCATCCGGCACCTGGAGAAGGGCCGTGTTGTGGTCTTTGCCGCCGGCATGGGCAACCCTTACTTCACCACCGACACCTCGGCCGCCCTCCGGGGGGCAGAGATCGAGGCCGAACTGCTGTGCAAGGGCACCCATGGTGGCGTCGACGGGGTCTACACCGCAGACCCGCAGCTCGACCCCACCGCCACCCGCTACGACGAGGTGTCGTTCATGGAGGTGGTGTCGAAGGACCTGCGGGTCATGGACCTCACCGCCATCACCTTCTGCATGGACAACGGGCTCCCCATCCGGGTGTTCGACCTCATGGAGCCGGGCAACATCTACAAGGCCCTCGGCGGCGAGTCCATCGGGACCCTGGTCCGGTGAAAGCCCAGTTGGGAACCTCGTCTGGGTGGGCCCGGACCTCGCTGGCTACGCTGGACCGCTAATGGACGACGACCTGATCGCGCTGGTGGTCGCCGAGGCGCGTGAGCAGATGGCCAAGGCCCTGGACCACACCCAGGCCGAGTTCTCCGCCATCCGCACCGGCCGGGCCACGCCCGCCCTGGTGGAGCACCTGAAGGTGGACTACTACGGGGCCGACACCGAGTTGCGGGCCATGGCCGGATTCAGCGTTCCCGAGGCCCGGTTGCTGGTGATCTCCCCCTACGACAAGAGTTCGTTGCCGACCATCGAGAAGGCCCTCCAGAGCTCCGACCTCGGCATCACCCCGTCCAACGACGGATCGGTCATCCGACTCTCGTTCCCCGTCCCCACCGAGCAGCGTCGCAAGGAGCTGGTCAAGGTGGTCAAGCAGAAGGCCGAGGAGGGGCGGGTGGCGGTGCGTAATGCCCGGCGCTCGGCGCGGCACGATCTCGAGGCCATGCAAAAAGACGGCGAACTGTCGAGCGACGAGCTCGATCGCGTGGAGAAGGACCTCGACAAGGTCACCCAGGACCAGGTGGCGGCCATCGACCGCCTCCTGGCCCACAAGGAGCAGGAGCTCCTCGAGATCTGACAGCGGGTCGGCGCCCCAGTGGGCGCGGCCGATGGGAGGAAGCAGCCGACGTGGACGACGTCCCAGACGGGCGAGACGATGAGGTGACGCGGACCGACGTTCCGGTGACGCGCCCCGAGGTCACCGGTCCGGCGTCCGGCCAGGTTCGGATCGTGGGCGCCGAACCGGCGGGGGAGAGCACAGCAGAGCTGCCACTGGTCTCCCGCCACGACGAGCCACCCGCAGGGGACCGGGACGAGTCGGTCGGGGAGGATCGCTCGCCCGTCGAGCCGCTCCCCCTGTCCGAAGAGGCGTTCGGCCAGCCGACGGTGCGGCTGACCGACGAGCGGGGCATCGCCGACGGTGAGGGCGATGTGGTGAACCCGGTCAGTCCGGGCGAGACGGCCGTGCCCAGCGGCACGCCCACGGAACTGCCCCATTGGACTGAACCTCCGACCGGCCAGGTGCCGGCGGTGTTGGCCCGGGACAACGGCGACGACAGCCAAGGCCCAGGCATCGCTGGGCCCACCTGGCGCGAGGAGGATTCGGACTGGGTTGGCCACGACGAGCTGTTCGGCCCCGAGACCATAGGCGCCGAGGATGTCGCCCTCGGTTCGCTCGACGAGACCAACCGGACCGATGTGGAGCGCCGTCCCTGGGAGTTCGACCTCGATCCGGCGACCTCGGGTCAGCGCCACGTCACCGGAGTCCGCTCCTCGGAGCGGGGCAGCGCCGACGAGGACCCCATCACCGAGCCGGTCGATGTGGTTCCCACGTCGCCAGACCCCGTTGCCCCCGAGGATCCGCCGGCGCGGTCACTGCCGACGGGTCGACCGAGCGGGGCCCGCAGCTCGGCGATCACAGCGGCATCCGGCGCGGTCGGAGCCGCCGCCGGCGCAGCCTCGTCGGTTGGTGATCGCGATCCAGACAGCGCACCGGATCAGCAGCACACGTCGTCGGGGGGCTCACCCCTGTTCCCTGAGGACGACGACGCCATCGACGAAATGCTCGCCGACGACAAACCCCTGCCCTCGGGCTCGGCCCGCATGGGACGGGCCCGTCGCAGTGGGCTCCTCCCGGCCCGACTGCGGGCCAAGCGGCCCGAGGACGCCGAGGACGTGACTGACGCCCCCCTGGCCGCCGAGCCTCCCGGCGCGTCGGTGACCGATGTGCCCGGTGCCGGCCGCAAACGACGCGGCCTGGCCAGCTTGGCCGCAGCCGACCGGACCGCCGAACGGGTGGGTGACCTCCAGGCTGACGACTCGGCTGCCACCCCTGAGGCACTGGCGGCCGACCCGCCCGCCTCCGAGGAGGTCGGCGATTCGACACCGGGCAACTCTGCCAGACGGTCCTTCCGACGTCCCGGCTCAGCCACAGCCCCCGCCGCGGCGGCCGGTGCAGTGGCCGTCGATCGGACGCCGACAGGTGGCGGGCCGCCACCACGGGTCGAGCCCCGCCGGCCCAAGGGCACCGGCCCGGGCGGCATCGGTTCGGCGGCCGGAGCCGGCTCGGTCGGGCTCCGGGTGGGCACCGGACTGGCTGTGGCCGTCGTGGCCCTGCTCGCCTTCAAACTCGGCACGGTGCCCTCTCTGGTCCTGGTGGTCATCGTTGTCACCTTCGCCGCCGGCGAGTGCTTCGGTGTGCTGCGTCGGGCCGGCTACCACCCGGCCACGCTGCTCGGCCTGGTGGGAACCATCTCGCTGACCGTGGGCGCCTACAGCAAGGGCATCGCCGCACTGCCGCTGGTCATGGTGCTGATCGTGGCCTTCACCCTTGTGTGGTATCTGTTCGGGATCGAGCGGGGCTCACCGGTGGCGGGTACCGCTGCCACCCTCCTCACCGTGGGCTGGGTGTCGCTGCTGGGCGCATACGCCGGCCTCTTACTGTCGCCGTCGACGTTCCCCGACCGCCACGGCATCGCCTTCCTGCTCGGCGCCATCATCGCCACGGTGGCCAATGACGTGGGCGCCTTGGTGGTGGGTGGTTGGATGGGCCGGACCCCGCTGGCTCCCACCATCAGTCCCAACAAGACCTGGGAGGGGCTGTTCGGCGGGGCGGTGTTCTCCATCTTGGTCTCGACCGTCGCCGTCGGGTCGATCCACCCCTGGTCGGCGTCGAACGCCGCCCTGCTGGGGGTGGTGGTCGCCGTGGTCGCGCCCATCGGTGATCTGTGCGAATCCCTGCTCAAGCGGGATCTGCGGATCAAGGACATGGGTACCCTGCTGCCCGGCCACGGCGGGGTGCTGGACAGGGTGGACGCACTCTTGTTCGTGCTCCCGGCCACGTACTATTTGGTCCGTGCGCTGAATATTGGCTGAACTTCGGGCAGGCTAGAGGGATGGCCAGGCTGTCCGGCAGTGCCCAACCAACCCAGGCAGGCGGTGACTCCGGCCTGACCGACGGCGGCCCGGTGACCGTGGCGGTGGTGGGATCGACCGGCTCCATCGGCACCCAGACGGTCGATGTCATCGAGGCCTGCCCGGATCGGTTCGAGGTGGTGGCGCTGGGCGCCCAGCGGTCGATCGAGGCCCTGGCCGACCAGGCCCGCCGGCTCCGGCCCCAGGTGGTGGCCGTCGGCGACCCGGCCCAGGCCCCGGCTCTGGCCCGGCTCTTGCCCGCCGGCATCGAGGTGGTCACCGGTGCCGAGGGGCTCGCATCCATCGCCACCACCGCCGATGTCGCCGTCAACGGGATCGTGGGATTCGCCGGCCTCCGTGTCACCCTGGCCGCCCTCGGGGCGGGTCGTCGGCTGGCCCTGGCCAACAAGGAGTCGATCATTGCCGGGGCTCCGGTCGTGCAGCAGGCCCGACAGACCCCCGGGGCCGAGATCATCCCGGTCGACTCCGAGCACTGCGCGGTCCACCAGTGCCTCCGCTCGGGCCGGTCCGACGACGTGCGGCGCCTGCTGCTGACGGCCTCGGGCGGACCGTTCCGCGGTCACAACAAAGAAGAGCTGGCCGCCGTGGGCGTGGCTGACGCCCTGACCCATCCCACCTGGTCGATGGGACCGAAGATCACCGTGGACTCCTCCACGCTGATGAACAAGGGACTCGAGGTCATCGAGGCCCACGAGTTGTTCGGGGTGCCCTACGACGCCATCGACGTGGTCGTCCATCCTCAGTCGATCGTCCATTCCATGGTGGAGTTCGTCGACGGCGCGGTGGTGGCCCAGCTCTCGTTGCCCGACATGCGCCTCCCCATCGGCTACGCCCTGGCCTATCCCGCCCGCCTCCCCACCGCGTTCGGGGCCATCGACTGGAGCCGGCTGTCCAGCCTTGAGTTCGAGCCTCCCGATCGGGCCCTGTTCCCGTGCCTCGACCTCGCCTACCGGGCCGGGCGGCTGGGCGACCTCGCCCCGGCATGGCTCAATGCCGCCAACGAGGTGGCCGTCGCCGCCTTCTTGGACGGACGGATCCGCTGGGCGGCCATCGCCGAGGTCGTCGAGGGCACCCTCGACGGCTATGACGTGCCGTCCCCGGCCACCACGGGTGGCGGCATCGGGAACCGCGCGGTGGAGGACGTCCTCGACGCCGATGCGACCGCCCGCCGGCGGGCCGAGGTCGTCGTGGCGGCTCGGGAGGCAGCGGCGTGAGCACCACCGACCTCTTGCCCCCGACGGCGTCACCTCCAGGTGGGGCCGCCCCGTGGCCCGCACCCGACCGGGTGAAGTCCCCCCAGCGGTCGGCCCTCGAGCTGGGCCTGGCCGTAGTGGCCATCGTGGCCCTGGCCATGGTGACGGGTGCCATCGACATCCTCATCGTGGTCGTGTGCATCATCGTCATGGTCATGGTCCACGAGTTGGGCCATCTGTTGGCGGCCAAGCGCGGCGGGATGAAGGTCACCGAGTACTTCCTCGGGTTCGGCCCCCGGCTGTGGTCGTTCCGGCGCGGGGAGACCGAGTACGGGATCAAGGCCTTCCCGCTCGGCGGCTACGTGAAGATCCCCGGCATGACCAACCTCGAAGAAGTCGATCCAGCCGACGAGGCGCGCACCTATCGGGAGCAGCCCTTCCATGCCCGCCTGCTGGTGGCGGTGGCCGGATCGGCCATGCACTTCTTGATGGCCTTCGTCCTCTTGCTGGCCTTGTTGACCCTGGTCGGGGTGCCCAACGCCAACCAGGTCCAGATCCAGGGACTGAGCACACTCGGAGGCCGCCCGGGCCCGGCCGCCGCGGCCGGAATCCGCTCTGGCGACGTGGTGGTCTCGGTCGACGGCGCGGCGGTCACGGGCAACGTCGACGTCTTGACCAAGGCCATCCGGGATCATCCCGACCAGCCGGTCACCGTGGTCGTCGACCGGAACGGCGTCGACAAGACCCTCACCGTGACCCCGGCCAACGGTCGGCTCCTCCACGAGCAGGGCATCGTGGCGCCCAAGGGCACCGCGCCCTACGGGATCATCGGCATCAGCCTCGGCTCCCCGGTCCAGCGCACCACTCTCGGGCACGCCCTGGCTTCCACCGGGTCGGATCTGGTCCACTACACCTGGGCATCGGTGGTCGGTGTCGGCCACCTCTTCTCCCCGTCGGGGGTGGCCCAGCGGTTCAACCAGGTGACCAGCGCCAAGGCCGCCGACCAGGCGGCCGCCAACGGCACGCGGGTCGAGTCGATCGTGGGTGCCGTGCGGACCGCCGGCCAGGCCGCCCACGCCGGCCTTGGAGACCTGCTCGCCATCCTTATCTCGATCAACTTGTTCGTCGGGGTGTTCAACCTCTTCCCCATGCTGCCCCTGGACGGCGGTCACGTGGCCATCGCCGTCTACGAGAAGGTCCGGACCGGGCGCAGCCGGGTGCTCTACCACGCCAATGTGGCCAAACTCATGCCCTTCACCTATCTGATGCTGGCCTTCCTCGGCGTGCTGTTCGCCACCTCCTTGCTGACCGACATCCTCCATCCCATGGCCAATCCCTTCGGCTGAGCCCTGACGGCCACTCGGTCGGCTGCCCGGTAGGGCCCGCTCGCCGGGCCGCAGGCTGCTGGGGCGTACCCCACCGGTACCATGGGGGCATGGGACGAACCGCCTGGACCACCACGGAGCGGCGGCCGACACGCCAGATCCGGGTCGGTGACGTCCCGATAGGCGGCGGGTCACCGATCACCGTCCAGTCGATGACCACCACCAAGACGGCCGATGCCGAGGCCACCTTGTCCCAGATCTACGCCCTGGCCGCCGCCGGGGCGGACCTCGTGCGATGTACCTGCAACGAGGAGGCCGCTGCCGAGGGTCTGGCCCGGATCGTTCCCCGATCGCCGGTGCCGATCATCGCCGACATCCATTTTCACCACGAGATGGCGTTGGCCGCGCTGGAGGCGGGAGTCCAGGGATTACGGCTGAATCCGGGCAACCTGCGCAAGGAGGCCGAGATCAAGCAGGTGGCGGCCGAGGCCAAGGACCGTGGCGTGCCCATCCGTATCGGGGTCAACGCCGGGTCCCTCCACCCCGACCTGTACAAGCGCTTCGGTGGGGCCACTCCCGAGGCACTGGTGGAGTCGGCCCGGATGGAGTTGGCCTACTTCGCCGAGGTCGGGTTCGATGACGTGAAGATCTCGGTGAAGGCATCCTCGGTCCCGCTGATGATCGAGTCCTACCGGCTGGCGTCGGAGACCTTCGATCACCCCCTCCACCTCGGGGTGACCGAGGCCGGCCCGCCCCCCGCCGGGCTCTTGAAGGGCACCGCCGGGATCGCCACCCTCTTGGCCGAGGGGATCGGCGACACGATCCGCTATTCCCTGACCGCCGACCCGGTCGAGGAGGCCCGGGCCGGCCGCCAGTTGCTCGAGGCGCTGGGACTCCGGGAGCGCAAGGGTCTCGACCTCATCGCCTGTCCGAGTTGCGGTCGGGCCGAGATCGACGTCATCGCCGTGGCCAGTGCCGCCCAGCGGGCCCTCGAGGACCGCAACCTGCCCATTCAGGTGGCGGTGATGGGCTGTGTGGTGAACGGTCCCGGGGAGGCCAGGGAGGCCGATCTCGGCATCGCGGCCGGCCGGAAGCGGGGGCACCTGTTCATCAAGGGCAAGATCATCCGGGTGGTCCCCGAGGACGAGATGGTCGAGGCCCTGGTGGCCGAGGCCGAGAAGCTCGTATCCGAAGGCGTCGAAGCCCGGCTGGCCGCCGCCGATGCCGGAGCCGAGGCCGAGGCCGAGGCCGACCGGATGGCACTCATCGAGGACAAGGGCGTCGACGCCAACGCCTCGGAGACCAAGGTGGAGCTGATCCGGAAGAAGTACGGCGAGGGCCACACCGGGTCCTGACGCACCGCCGATGCCGGCGGGGGCGCCGAGGCCGGGACACTAGGATCGCCGACCATGCGTATGTCCCGGTTGTTGGTCCGCACCCTCCGCGAGGCGCCGGCCGATGCCGAAGTGGCTAGCCACCAGCTTCTGGTCCGGGCCGGCTATATCCGCCGGCTGGCCTCGGGGGTCTACTCGTTCCTGCCCCTCGGGCTGCGGGTGCTCCACCGGGTGGAGGCGGTCATCCGGGAAGAACTCGATGCCGCCGGCTGCCAGGAGCTGCTGCTCCCCGCGCTGCATCCCATCGAGTTGTGGGAGCAGTCGGGCCGAGCCGCCATGTTTGGCAGCGACGCTCTCCCGGCCATGACGGTGGACGCCCGGGGCGGGACCTTCGTCCTCGGCCCCACCCACGAGGAGGTGGTCACGGTCACCGTGGGTGCCGAAGTCGACTCCTACCGGCAGCTCCCCCTGACCGTCTACCAGATCCAGGTCAAGTTCCGGGACGAGGCCCGGCCCCGGTTCGGCCTGCTGCGCACCCGCGAGCTGATCATGGCCGATGCCTACTCCTTCGACGTCGACAAGGTGGCCATGCAGGCCTCCTACCAGACCGTGTTCGACGCCTACCTCCGGATCTTCGCTCGCCTCGGTCTCGACGTGACCCCGGTGGAGGCGGAGTCCGGCGCCATCGGGGGGGACGTCAACCACGAGTTCATGGTGCCCTCGCCGATCGGTGAGGATGAGTTCGTCTCCTGTCCGTCGTGTGGCTACGCCGCCAACGTCGAGGCGGCCACCCGCCAGGTGGCCGCGACAGCCGGGGCCGCACCGCCGGCGCCGGACCTGGTCGAGCACCACACGCCGGACCGTCCCGGCATCCGTGACGTGGTCGAGCACTTCAGCGACCAGGGGGTGACGGCCGCCGACTTCCTGAAGAGCCTGGCGGTCCTGGACGACCAGCGTCGTCCCACGCTCCTGCTGCTACCCGGTGACCGCGAGGCCCGCCTCCCCAGCGGATGGCGGTTGTTCGACGACGAGGACTTCGAGGGGAATCCCTCACTGGTGAGGGGTTACATCGGACCCGTGGGCCGCCCTGACGGGATCCGGGTGGTCGCCGATCTGGCGGTGGCCCGGCCCGGGTCGTGGATCGTGGGCGCCAACCGCGGTCACCACCACCTGAGTGGAGCGGTGCTCGACCGTGACTTCTCCGTCGACGGGTGGGGCTCGTTCGCCCAGGTGGTGAGCGGCGATGCCTGCCCGCGGTGCGGTGAGCCGATCGAGCTGGTGCGCTCAGTCGAGGCCGCCCACACCTTCCAGCTCGGCACCAAGTACTCCGAGGTCATGACGGGGTCGAACTTCGTGGCCGAGGAGGGTGGCGAGGCCATCTTCTCGATGGGCTGCTACGGCATGGGGGTGAGCCGCCTCCTGGGGGTCATCGCCGAGGCGCACCATGACGACCGCGGCCTGGCCTGGCCCGTGGAGGCCGCTCCCTACCAGGTGCACCTGGTCTCGCTCGGTGCGGGGCGATCGGCAGAGGTCGCTACGGCCGCTGACCGCCTCTACGACCAACTCGTGGCCGGGGGGATCGACGTCCTCTACGACGATCGGGACGTGTCCCCGGGGGTGAAATTCGCCGACGCCGACCTCATCGGGTCACCGGCCCGCCTGGTGGTCGGGGCCAAGGGCCTTGCCCGGGGCATCGTGGAGTGGCGCTCACGGACCTCGGGGGAGGAACGCGAGCTCCCAGCAGACGGAGTGCTGGAGGCCCTGGAGCCGGCCTGAGCGGTCCGTGCGGGGACCACGGGCAGTCGTGGCGCCCCCTCCTCCCAGGGGCCGATCGACGGGTGGATTTTCCCGTGTCAGCGCTCGCGTTTGGGGCCCTGCGCTGCTATACTTTTAGACCTGCCGTTCGGTTGGAGTGAAGTGACGCTGCTTGAGCGTGGGCGGACAGCCCACGCTTTTGTTTTGGTCCGGAACGCTCCGACGGAGGTGCAGGACGAGAAGCAGTGACAGTTGCCAGCGCCGGTGCCGCACGCCCACGACACCAGCCCGATCAGGAAGGAGGCAGTACCGATGGTGGATGAGCTGATCCCCGTGCTCGAACCGGTGCTGACCGCTGCCGACCTGGAGCTGGTCGACGTCGAGTTGCGCTCGGGAGTCCTCCTGGTCACGGTGGACCGGGACGGAGGGGTCGATCTCGAGGCGCTCACGGATGCCAACCGGGCTGTCTCGGCCGTCCTTGACGACCTCGACCCGATCCCTGGTCGCTACACGCTCGAGGTGTCCAGCCCCGGCGTCGAACGGACCCTGCGGACCCCGGCCCACTTCGCCAAGGCGGTGGGGGAGACCGTCACGGTGAAGACCCGCCCCCAGGTACCCGGCGACCGCCGACTGCGGGGCCGGCTCATGGCTGCCGACGAGAACGGACTGGAGCTGGAGGTCGACAGCACCCCGGGGCAACCGGTGCGGCTGGCCTACAACGAGATCGACAAAGCGCGGACGGTGTTCGTCTGGGGGCCCGAGCCGCGCGCCAAACGAAGCAATGCCAAGGCCTCCGCCGCCGGTGGGGCAGCGTCACCGAAGGCCAAGGAGAAGAGGAAGCAGGTCGTCACCCCATGAGCAAGCCGAACTTCGAGTTCCTCGACGCGCTCGGCCAGATCGCGCGAGACAAGGGAATTTCCGTCGAGACCCTTCTCGACGCGCTGGCCAACGCCCTCGTGGCGGCGTACAAGCGGCGCCCTGACGCGGCCGAGGAGGCCGTCGTCACCATCGATCCCGAGTCCGGGGAGATCCGGGTCTACGGCCAGGAGCTGGACGAGGACGGGAATGTCACCCGGGAGTGGGACGACACGCCGGACGACTTCGGCCGCATCGCCGCCCAGACGGCCAAGCAGGTCATCCTGCAGCGGATCCGAGAGGTCGAGCGTGACCTCAAGTACGAGGAGTACGCCGGTCGGGAGGGTGACATCGTCACGGGCATCGTCCAGCAGACCGACAACCGCTACACGCTGCTTGACCTGGGCAAGGTGGAAGCACTGCTGCCCCAGGCCGAGCAGGTCTCCTACGAGCGCTACGAGCACGGCGCCCGCCTCAAGGCCTACATCGTCGAGGTGCGCAAGACGACCAAGGGCCCCCAGATCGTGGTCAGCCGGAGCCATCCCGGCCTGATCAAGCGCCTGTTCGAACTGGAAGTTCCCGAGATCTCCTCAGGCGCAGTCGAGATCAAGGCGGCGGCCCGGGAGCCGGGTCATCGCACGAAGATCGCCGTCTGGTCGAACGACCCCAACGTGGACCCGGTCGGGGCCTGCGTCGGGGCGCGCGGCTCGAGGGTGCGCATGGTGACCAACGAGCTCCGCGGCGAGCGCGTCGACGTCGTCCCCTTCTCGGACGACCCGGTCGAGCTGATCCAGTCGGCGCTGGCGCCGGCGCGGGTGCGAGAGGTCCGCCTGGACGACGACACCGGGACGGCCACGGTCATCGTGAGCGACTACCAGCTGTCCCTGGCCATCGGCAAGGAGGGCCAGAACGCCCGCCTGGCAGCCCGTCTGACCGGCTGGCGGATCGACATCAAGAGCGAGACCCAGTTGGCGGACGAGGAGTCCGGCTACGCCGGCGAGGAGTGGGCCGAGGGTGAGTGGGTCCAGAACGAGGCCGGCGAGATGGTCTGGCAGCCGGCCGAGGGCGGCACAGCGGTGTCGGCCACCGAGTGGTCACAGGGTGCCGACGGGGCCGAGCCCGCGGTGGCCGATGGGCCCGAGCCTGCGGTGGTCGACGGGGCCGATGAGTCCGCAACGGACGCGGCCCTGCCAGACCCGGCCCCCGCGGGACCCGACGAGGTGGTGGAAGAATCCGCCGTGGCAGAACCCGCCAAGGCGGACGCCGAGGTGGTGGCCGCTCATGAGGTCCCGGCCGTGGCCGGAGGCGGGGAGGCTCCCGAATAGCCCCGGTGAGGACCTGTATCGGCTGTCGGCGGACGGGACCGGTGGACCAGTTGGTCCGGGTGGGCCTGGGCGAGGGCGGTGCGTTGGTCGTCGGGCGCGGTTGGCCCGGTCGGGGCGCATGGCTGTGCCAGGGCTCTCCGGCCTGTTTCGAGCAGGCAGCCAAGCGGCGGGCCTTCGAGCGGGCCCTGCGGCATCCGGTGGATGCCCACGGCGTGGAGCAGTTGAGGATGGCCCTTCGAGCGGTGCCGACCGGTGTCGTGCCGGAGGGCTCGGAGGGTTCGGTCCTGTGATGTGCGAGGATAGAGGGTCGTATGTGCGTATCGGCATCTACGACGTGAAGGAAGGGCAGTAACAGCCGTTGCCGAAGAAGATCCGCGTCTACGAGCTCGCTCACGAGCTCGGTCTGACCAACAAAGAAGCACTCGACCTGTGCCTGTCCCTCGGGATGGGCGTCAAGAGTCACTCGTCGTCCATCGAGGACGCCCAGGCTGATCGCGCCCGCCGGAAGGCCGATCGGGAGGGGCTGCGACGCCCCGTTCAGCCCGAGGAGCCCGAGCCGCCGGCCAAGAAGGCCGCCGCCACCAAGAAGGCCGCCGCCAAACAGGTGGCCCCTGCACCGACCGGCATCGACGAGCCGGGTCCAGACCTTGAGCCCACGACCGACGGCGGGACCGCCCCGGCCGCGCCTGCACCGGTCAAGCGGACCGGCGCCCGCCTGATCACCAGTCGGCCGGCATCCGAGCAGCCCTCGGTGGCACCGTCCCGACCCTCGGTGGCACCTCCAGCTGCCGCTCCCACCCCCGCGCCTCCGGCGCCTACCCCGGCTCTCGGCCAGCCTGCGGTGGCCCCGGCTGCCGCAGCCGCGCCGTCCGCGCCGGCCCGGCCTGTAGCCCCGGCTGCCGCAGCCGCACCTCCCGCGCCGGCACGGCCTGTGGCCCCGGCCGCCGCGCCGTCGGCACCACCTGCGACCGCCCCGAGCGCCGCGCCGTCGGCACCACCTGCGCCTGCTCCGGCCGCCGCGCCGTCGCCGGCACCCGCAGCCGCAGCCGCTCCAGCCGCTCCAGCCGCGCCCAGCGCCCCAGCGCCTGCACCGGTGGCCGCCTCGGCCGCTCCGGTGGCGCCACCGTCGGCACCCGCCCGCCCGCCGACCAGCTCGTCGGGTCGCCCCATTCCGCCGCCACCGGGTGGGCCACCCCGTTCGGTCACCGGCAAGCCCATCCCGCCGCCCCCCGGGGCCGGCGGTCGACGCCCACCTCCTGGGGGAGCGCGCCCTGGTGGCTCCAGCGGATTCGCGGGTCGCCCTGGCGGTCCGGGAGCCGGCCGTCCGGCCGGCGGGGCACCGCGTACCGGTGGACCCGGCGGCGGGACCGGCGGCGGTTTCGGATCACGTCCCGGCGGCGGCTCGACTGGTGGCTACGGTGGCGGCCGACCCGGTGGTGGGCCCGGCGGTGGGCCCGGTGGACCTGGTGGGCGTGGTGGCCCCGGTGTCGGTCGCGGCCGCCCCAACCAGCGTCGGCCACGGCGTCGTCGGCGCAATCTGGAAGAGCTCGAGCCGACCCAGATGACCGCCTATGTGCCCTCGACGGCCCCGGTGCCCGACACCGAGGTCATCGTGGAGCGCGGCTCAACGGCCCGTGACCTCGGACCCAAACTGAACCGCTCGGCGGGTGACGTGATCCGCTTCTTGTTGCTGCAGGGCGAGATGGTCACCGCCACCCAGTCGTTGACCGACGAGATGATCGAGCTGTTCGCCGCCGAGTTGGGCGCCGAGGTGCGCCTGGTCGACCCCGGTGAGGAGCGCGAGGCCGAACTGCTGGCCAAGTACTTCGACGAGGACGACGAGGAGGTCGACGAGGCCGACCTGCGGCCCCGTCCTCCGGTGGTAACAGTCATGGGCCACGTCGACCATGGCAAGACACTCCTGTTGGATCGCATCCGTTCGGCCAATGTGGTCGCCGGTGAGGCCGGTGGCATCACCCAGCACATCGGGGCTTACCAGGTCGAGTGGAACGGGCATCCGATCACCTTCATCGACACGCCGGGCCACGAGGCGTTCACCGCCATGCGGGCCCGCGGTGCCGATGTCACCGACATCGTCGTGCTGGTGGTGGCGGCCGACGACGGCGTCATGCCCCAGACGATCGAGGCCATCGACCACGCTCGGGCGGCCGACGTGCCGATCATCGTGGCGGTCAACAAGATCGACCGGGAGGAGGCCGACCCCAATCGGGTCCTCCAGCAGCTGTCCGAGCGGGGACTGGTGCCCGAGACCTGGGGTGGCGACACCATCACGGTGGAGACCTCGGCCCTGCAGAACCTGGGCATCGATGACCTGTTGGAGCAGATCATCTTGGTGGCCGAGATCGAGGAATTGGTGGCCTCGCCGGAGGGCCGGGCCCAGGGCGTCGTCCTGGAGGCCGAGCTCGAGATCGGGCGCGGCCCGGTGGCCTCGGTCATCGTCGAGCGCGGCACGCTGCGGGTCGGTGATCCCATCGTCGCCGGCGCGGCCTGGGGGAAGGTCAAGGCCCTGGTCGACGACCACGGCGACCAGATCAAAGAAGCCCCGCCATCCACCCCGGTCCAGGTGCTCGGGTTCTCCGAGCCGCCCGAGGCGGGCGACGAGTTCCGGGTGGCACCCGAGCTGGCCCAGGCCCGCACCATCGGTGAGGCCCGGGCCCACCGCTACCGGGTTGCCGGCCATGTGCCGGCCGCCACCTCGGCGCTGGGCGGCGCCAAGCTCGAGGACCTGTTCGAGCAGATCCAGCGCGGGGAGACCGCCACGCTCAACCTCATCTTGAAGGCGGACGTGCGAGGATCGCTCGAAGCAGTGACCGAGAGCCTCCGCAAGCTCGAGCGGGAGGACGTCAAGATCACCTTCGTGCACCGCGGCGTCGGAGGGATCACTGAGTCGGACGTGGAGTTGGCCCAGGCGTCAGCTGCGGCCATCATCGGATTCAATGTCCGCCCCGACCGGCGGGCGCGCGAGATGGCGGCCAAGGCCGGCGTGGAGGTCCGCCTCTACGAGATCATCTACAAGCTCCTCGAGGACCTCGAGGCGGCCATGCTCGGCCTGCTGTCCCCGGTCTTCGAGGAGATCGTCACCGGTGAGGCCGAGGTCCGTCAGGTGTTCCGGGTGCCGAGGATCGGCGCCATTGCCGGGTGCTACGTCCGAGAGGGTGTCATCACCCGCGGCTCCAAGGTGCGCTTCCTGCGTGAGGGCACGATCATCTGGAAGGGTGCGATCACCTCGCTGCGCCGGTTCAAGGACGACGCCCGTGAGGTCCAGGCCGGCTTCGAGTGCGGTATCGGCCTCTCGGACTACCAGGACCTCAAAGAGGGCGACATCATCGAGACCTACGACGAGCGGGAGATCCCCCGTACCTAGTGCCGGTCGCCGCCCGGTTCCGGGTGGTGGGACCCGGCGGTGCCGGTCGGAGTGGAGGAGCTGTGTCAGGTCGTCGGCATGACAATCGGGGCGCTGCGCCCTACCCGCGCTCGCTCCGCGTCAACCAGGTGCTGCGCCAGGTGCTGGCCGAGGAGTTGGAGCGGCTGGCTGATGCCGACGAGCGGCTGCGGTTGGTCACGGTCACGTCGGTCGACACCGCACCGGACCTGCGCCACGCCGTGGTCTACCTGAGCTCACTGTCCGAGGATGCCGCCGATGCCCTGTCCGAGCGTCGCACCCAACTGCAGCGGACCATGGGGCGCCAGGTCCGGATGAAGCGGACGCCGACCCTCGAGTTCGCCGTTGACCCCGCCGTGGTCGCCGGCGGCCGGGTGGAGGACGTCCTCCGTCGGATCCGGGACGACAGCCCGTCGGGCGAGGACGACCCGACGGGTGACCAGCCGTGAGCGGCTCAGGGTCCGACCAGGTGACCGGCCTGGTGGTGGTGGACAAGGAGGCCGGCTGGACGTCGCACGACGTGGTGGCGCGGTGCCGTCGGATCTATGGCCAGCGACGGGTCGGACACGCCGGTACCCTCGACCCCGATGCCACCGGCGTGCTGTTGGTCGGGCTGGGCCGGGCCACCCGTCTGATGCGGTTCCTCACCGCCCTGCCCAAGACCTACGAGGGCGAGGTGGTGCTGGGCACGGCCACCTCCACCCTCGATGCCTCGGGCGAGCCCATCGGCACCTGGGACATGGAGGGCGTGGGCCTGGCCGAGGTGCGCACGGCGGCCGAGGCGCTGACCGGTGCCATCGAGCAGGTCCCACCCATGGTGTCGGCAGTCAAAGTTGGCGGCCGACGGCTGCACGCCCTGGCCCGTGAGGGCATCGAGGTGGAGCGCAAGGCCCGTCCGGTGACGGTCTACCGGTTCGACGTGTCACCGGGTGTCGCGCCCGGCGTGTTCCGCATCGAGGTCGAGTGCTCCTCGGGGACCTACATCCGGGTGCTGGCCGCCGATCTCGGCGTGGCGTTGGGCGGTGGCGCCCACCTCCGGAACCTGCGGCGCACCTCCATCGGATCGTTCGGGGTCGAGGACGCCCGCCTGGTCGACGAGCTGACGCCGGCGGTGGTCCTGACGCCGGCCCAGGCAATGCGGGACCTCGATCAGGTGGTGGTGCCCCTCGACGTGCAACAGCACGTCTCCCGGGGCCTTCCGCTGGACCGGGTGCCCCTCGGGATCACAGGGGACGGCCCCTGGGGGCTGGTGAGCGGGAGCCATCGCCTGCTGGCGGTGTACGAAGCCACCGAAACCGACCGCATCCGGCCGGCCGTGGTGCTGGAGTCGGCCGGGTGAGGACCGGTCGGCGGGAGCAACGTCCGGACGGGCCGACGCGCCGTCAGCCGGGCCACCGGCGGTAATCTGCCACCGTGATGGACATCGTGACCGACCCGTCCAGCTGCCTACCCCCCGAGGGTGGCTCGGCGGTCACCATCGGTGCCTATGACGGCGTACACCTGGGCCACCGTGCCCTCCTGGCCGAGTTGTCCGCCCGCGGCCGCAAGGACGGGCTGGTTGTCGTCGTGGTCACCTTCGACCGCCACCCGGCCACCGTGGTCCGTCCGAAGTCGGCACCGAGCCAGCTGTGCGACCTCGATCAGAAACTGGAGCTGCTGGAGGCGGCCGGAGTCGATCGGACAGTGGTGGTCCCCTTCACGGCGGAACGGGCCAACGAGACGGCCGAGGATTTCGTGTCCACCGTGCTCGTCGACGGCCTGGCCACCCGCCTGGTGGTGGTGGGGGAGGACTTCCACTTCGGTCACGGCCGCAAGGGCAACGTGGCCCTGTTGACCGAGCTGGGGTCCGAGGCCGGGTTCAGGGTGGAGGGCGTCACCCTGTCCACCGACGGCGGGTCGGCCGGTCCCATCTCCTCCACGCGCATCCGCAGCCTGGTGGCCGATGGCCAGGTGGAGGAGGCCGCCGCGCTACTCGGCCGGCCGCACCAGGTCCGTGGCCCCGTGGTCCACGGCGATCACCGGGGCGGCGCCGAGCTGGGCTTCCCCACGGCCAACGTCGACGTGCCCGACGGCATCTGCCTGCCGGCAGCCGGCATCTATGCCGGCTGGTACGAACGCCCCGATGGGTCGCGCTGGGAGGCGGCCATCTCGGTCGGCCGACGCCCTACCTTCTACGGAGCCGACGGGGCCCTGTTGGTCGAGGCGTTCCTCCTCGACTTCTCCGGCGACCTCTACGGGGAGGAGGCCCGGGTCTCGTTCGTGGCCCACCTCCGAGACGAGCAGGCCTTCGAATCCGTCGACGACCTCATCGCTCAGATGGGTCGAGACGTGGCCTCGACTCGCCAGCGTCTGTCGGTGCCCTGAGCCGGATGGTCAGGCGGGCGGAGCGGTCCCCAACAGCTCGGCCCGCAGCTCACGTTTGAGGACCTTGCCGGCCGGATTGCGCGGCAACGGCTCGGCCCGGAACCAGAACCGGCTGGGCACGTTGAATGCGGCCAGTCGCTCACCCACGAACCGGGCCAGCTCGTCGGCGCCGACCTCCTGGCCGGGACGGAGCACCACGACGGCGCCCACCTCCTCGCCCAGGACCGGGTGGGGTACACCGATCACGGCGCAGTCGGCCACGGCCGGGTGCTCGTAGAGGGCACCCTCCACCTCGACGCAGTAGACGTTCTCCCCGCCCCGGATGATCATGTCCTTGGCTCGGTCGACGATGTGGACGAACCCCTCCTCGTCGATGCGGGCCACGTCCCCGGTACGTAGCCAACCCATGGTGAAGGTGAGGGCGGTCTCCTCGGGCCGGTTCCAGTAGCCCCGCACCACGTTGGGGCCCTTGATCCACAGCTCCCCGGTCCGATCGGGATCGGGGAGCTGACCGCTCGGCGGCTCGTCGCCCACGTAGTCCTCGGGCACCACCGCCACATCGCACACCGGCGCCGGCGGACCGACGCTGTCCGGCTTGCGGACGTAGTCGTCCCCGGAGTTCATCGTGGTCATGGCCGAGGTCTCGGTCATGCCGTAGCCGTTCCCGGGCGCTCCGCCCGGGAAGTGCTCCTTGATCCGACGGACCAGGTCCGGCGGGCACGGTGCGCCGCCGTAGGAGATGGACTTCACCGACGATGTGTCCCGCTTGGCGAAGTTGGGGGAGTCGATCACCTGCATGACCATGGCGGGCACGCCGCCGAAGATGGTGATGCGCTCCCGCTCGATGAGCTCCAAGGCCCGCTCGGGATCGAAGTGGTGCATCATGACCAGCTTCCCACCGGCGGCCGTGTTGGTGACCAGCAGGGCGTGGCAGCCGGTGGCGTGGAACAGGGGCACCGACAACAGGTTGGAGTTCTGGGTGTCCCCGGTGGCATCGGACACGCTGCCGCTGCGCCGCATGCCGCCGGCGGTGGAGACGAAGAACAGGTTCATCAAGTTGGAGGCGCTGTTGCGGTGGGACCCGACCGCCCCCTTCGGGCGTCCGGTGGTACCCGACGTGTAGAAGATCGTGGCGTCGTCGTCGGGCTCGATGGAGACGTCGGGCAGAGCAGTCCCCTCGGGCAGGCCTTCGATTAGGTCGGAGAACGACACGATGGGCAGCGGTGCGGCCCCGGTGCGGTCGGCGCTCCCACCCTCTGCCCGTCGTCGACCTCCATCCGGATCGGGCTCCTCGCAGCAGACCACCATGGCGGTCAGGGACGGCAGCCCGTCCAGCTCGGGAAGGATCCGGTCCTTGCGCTCCTCGTCGACGAAGACGACCTTGGTGCCCGAGTCGTTCAGCCCGTAGGCCAGCTCGGGAGGGGTCCACCAGGCATTGATTGGGACCACGATGGCACCGGCGGCGATCGACGCCCAAAAGGCGATGACCCACTCGGGGAGGTTGCGCATGGCGATGGCCACCCGGTCACCCTTTTCGATACCGAAGCGGGTGACCAGCTCGTGGGCCAGGCCGGTGACCATGCGGTAGTGGTCAGCGAACGAGATCCGTTCGTCCTCGTAGACGAGGAAGGTCTTGTCTGCATGGAGAACGGACAGTTCGAGGACCGTGCGCAACGTGGCCGGCGCGGTCTTCCAGGTGCGGGTAGGCACACCCCGGATGACCAGCTCCTCCATCTCGAAGGGCGCTCCAGGGGCGGTCAGGGTGGCGGTGACCTCGGCCAGGGTCGGCACGGCCACGGGGTCAGGACTGGGGCTGGGGGACTGCTGGGCCGGATCGGCCATGGATGCTCCTCTCGGTGGCGGCGACCCTGGTGGGACGGCCCTGTTCGGTGGGCGGAACGATGCTGGTGCCGCTGCGGTCCGGCAGCGGAGTGCGTCTAGGCCCCGACTGCCGGTTTGAACACGGTGGCTCGGTAGTAGGCCAGCTCGGCCACACTCTCTCGGATGTCGTCCATGGCCCGATGCCCGCCGGCCTTGACCGGGGCATCCTCCATGGAGTCGGGGTACCAACGTCGAGCGAGCTCTTTGACGGTCGAGACATCGACCGATCGGTAGTGGAGGTACTCCTCGATGGTGGGGAGGTAGGCGGCGAGGAAACGGCGGTCGGTGCCGATGGAGTTACCCGCCAGTGGCACGGTTCGGGCGTTGGGAACGTGGGAGCGGATGAACTCGAGCGTGGCGTCCCCGGCCTCTTCGAGCGAGATCGTCGAGGAGGCGATCTCGTCGAGCAGTCCGCTCTTGGTGTGCATGGAGCGGACGAAATCGTCCATGGCGTCGAGCTGCTCGGCCGATGCCGTGACCACCAGGTCCGGGCCCTCGGCCACGATGGCCAGGTCGTCGTCGGTGATCAGCGTGGCGACCTCCACGATGACGTTGCGTGCCACATCGAGTCCGGTCATCTCCAGGTCCATCCACACGAGCACGCCGGTGACGCTACCGGGTGGTAACCGGATGTCAAATACGGGCCGGGCCCCGGCCTCGCCGCGCCGGGTACCCGAGCGTGGTGACCGGCCAGCCGCACCCGCCCCGTCATCGCCGCCGTCAGCTGTCGCCGGGGCCGGGTGGCGGGAGGTAGCGTCCAGGGTCGAGCGAACAGAGGAGAGCGGTGGCGCGGGCGCATCGAGGGCGGTCGGTCAGGTCGGGGGTCCTGGGCCGGGCGGCACGGAGGTCATGGTGGAAGTGACGGTGCCGGTGCGGCGTCTCGACCCGGACCTGCCCCTGCCCGGCTACGCCCGGAGCGGGGATGCCGGGGCGGACCTTGTGGCCCGCACCGGGGTGACCTTGGCCCGGGCCGGAGGAAGGGCCCTGGTGCCCACCGGCATCGCTCTGGCCATCCCGGAGGGGTATGCCGGCTTCGTCCAGCCGAGGAGCGGGTTGGCGCTGCGCCACGGGGTGACCTGTCTCAACACCCCGGGCCTCATCGATTCGGGCTACCGGGACGAGCTGGCCGTGCTGTTGGTGAACACCGATCCCGACACCGACTACGAAGTCCACCGTGGGGATCGGATTGCCCAGCTGGTCATCCAACAGGTGGCCGTGGCGGACTTCACCGAGGTGGACGAACTGTCCGACAGCGAGCGTGGCCTCGGCGGCTTCGGATCGACGGGCCGGTAGCGGGCCATGGAGCGCCTGACCGGCCTGGACGGTGCCTTCTTGTCCCTCGAGTCACCGACCACCCACCTCCACATCTTGGGGGTTCTGGTGTTCGAGGCCGGCCAGGGTGGAGCGCCTCTGGCATTCGACCAGGTCAGAGAGCTGGTCGCCACGCGGGTGACGCTGGTGCCGCCGTTCCGAAAGAGGATGGTCGAGGTTCCCTTCGGCCTCCAGCACCCGGCCCTGGTGGATGACCCCGACTTCGATATCGACTACCACGTGCGCCGGGCCAGCGTGCCGGCGCCGGGGGGCCTCGATGAGCTGGCCGGGCTGGCCGGCGATGTGTCCTCACGCCCCCTCGACCGGAGGCGGCCCCTGTGGGAGTTCCACGTGGTGGAGGGCCTCGAGTACGGCCGCACGGCCCTGATCCCCAAGATCCACCACTCGATCATCGACGGCGTCTCGGCGGCGGGGGTGTTGGCGTCGTTCTTCGACCTCTCACCGGAACCGGCTCCCCGCCCGTTGTTCCGGCCCCAGCGCCGATCCAGCCGTCCGGAGCGCTCCGGACCGGACGCGCCCACCGATCCCACTGATCCGGGGTGGAGGCCCGATCCGCTGCCGGGGGAGTGGGACCGCTGGCGAGACGTACTCGGGTCGCTGCCCGGGGCCGCCGACGCCGTGGTCAGAACCGTGAGCCGGACGGTCCAGACGGCACGGAACCTGTCCGGGCGCAACCGTGAGGTCCCCGGCGCCCTCCCGCCGTCGCCGTTCGAGGCGCCGCGGACGTCCATCAACCGGGCCATCTCCCCGCATCGCCGGGTGTCTCTGGCCGCCCTGCCACTGGCCGATGTGCGACGGGTACGACAGGTCCTCGGTGGTACGACCAACGATGTGGTGCTGGCGGTGGCCGGTGGTGCCATGCGGGAGTTCTTCGCCGCCCGCGACGAAACGCCGGACCGTTCGCTCGTGGCGCTGGTACCGGTGTCGGTGCGGACCCCCACCGAGGAGGGTGTCCTGGGCAACCGGGTGTCGGCGTTGTTGGTGTCGCTCGGCACCGGGATCGAGGATGCCGCGGCTCGGTTGGCCCAGGTCCGCAGCGGGATGGCCTCGGCCAAGGAGCAGCTGGAGGCCACCGACCACACCGTGTTCGCCGGATGGGCCCAGGCCGTGGTGCCGGCGGTCGCTACCCGGCTGACCCGATTGGTCACGAACCTCCGCCTCTTCGACCATCTGTCTCCGATCGTCAACCTGATCGTCTCCAACGTCCCGGGACCGGATGTCCCGCTCTACCTGGCGGGGGCCCCGCTGGTGGCCATGTATCCGCTCGGGCCGATCATCGAGGGGGTGGGGGTCAACGTCACGGTGTTCTCCTACCGGGACACCCTCTATGTCGGAGTACACGCCTGTTGGGACCTGGTCCCTGACGTCGGGATCATCGCGTCGGGGATGCGGGAGTCCCTCCGGGCACTGGTCGCCGACGCCAATCGCCGTGACCGCCCCGTTCCCTGGTGGCATTCCGAAGTACCAGCCTGACCTGGGTCTCCGGTCGATCCGACCGGTCGACCGGCACCCTCGCATCCGACGGACGGAGCTGCCCATCCAGGGACCGCCGGTCGAGCCAACTGCTAGGGTGTGTGCCTCACGCGGACGTGGCTCAGCTGGTAGAGCACAACCTTGCCAAGGTTGGGGTCGCGGGTTCGAATCCCGTCGTCCGCTCCAATTGAGCTTGACCCCATTCAGTGGCCACTTGCGTGGTCGGCTGGGTGGTGGGGGAGTTGGCCCAGGACGGGGTATCGAGTCGGTCGCCTGAGGGTGTCGCCGCGGTGCAGATGACGGTGCACTCACCGATAGCTTGGGGCCTGACGACCAGTCGCACCGTCGCCTCTGCCTAGTCGGGCTGGCCGTGGCGAGCCTGGTCCTGGCCGTGATCCTCGGGTTCGCCGTTCGACAGTCCCGGCAGGCGGCCGCCGACTCCCAGACGGTCCGTCCCGCCGGCATCCCGGTGAGTGTGAGCACCGCGCTGGCCGATCAGATGGCGCTGTCTCCGGTGCGCCACAGCGCTGTACCGGACTTCACCTTGACCGACCAGTATGGCCAGGTCGTGTCCCTAGCCCAGTTCAGGGGACGTGTCGTGGTGCTGGAGTTCACCGACCCGAACTGCACCGATGTGTGCCCGATCGTCTCCCAGGAGTTGGTCGATGCGTACCATGACCTCGGGAAACTGGCTCCGAACGCGGTCTTCCTCTCGGTCAACGTGAACCCGTACCACGCTCGCGTGGCGGACATGGCGGCCTACTCCAGCGAGCACGGCTTGAATGCCGTCACCACGTGGCATTTCGTCACCGGCCCCATGGACGCCCTCAGCGCCGTGTGGAGCAACTTGGAAATCGACGTGCAGGCACCGAACCCGACGGCCGATGTCGTCCACTCGGACACCATGTACTTCATCGACGGCACCGGGACCGAGCGGTTTGTCGCCAGGCCGATGGTCGACCACACCTCGTCGGGCACCGCCTTCCTCCCCAGCAATCAGATCACCTCGTGGGGGACGGGCATCGCGCTGATGGTTCGCTCCCTCGTCAGCGGATAGTGCTCTTCTCGACCATCATCTCGGACTGCCCGACCAGTCCCTGCCCCTCACCTGACGTTCCTCCACGCTGAGCCAGGCCCGCCAGGAGTCGCGCCTCAGCGGCTGACCGGTGGGTCGATCCGAGTCGAGGTGCTCGGTGACAATCCGGATCACCGAGCGCCCACACTGCCCAGTTCACCGACATCCAATCGGCCGTCGAAGCCACCCCAGAGGACAGCAGACCACCCTCGGCGTTCGTCGGTCGGCGTGTTGGGACTTTCGGCACTATTTCGACGCCCGGCCAGGTCGCACTATTGCGTGGGGGAGATGCCGATGATGGATGTGCGAGAGACGATGAGTGGCTCGGACGCCTTGCTGTGGACGGTCGGGCGTGATCCGGTGTTGAGGCCGACGGTGGTTGCCGTGCTGTCGCTGGACAGGGCCCCTTGCTGGAAGGACGTCCGGTGCCGGATGGAGGCGCTCACCGAGGCCGTCCCTCGGTTCCGGTCCCGGGTCGTCGTCCGGTCGACGGGCCGGGGTCGACCGCAGTTCGTCCGTGATGATCGGTTCGACCTCACCCTCCACCTCCGTCGCATCGGGTTGCCCGATGGGGGCGGCTTCCGGGAGGTGCTCGACCTGGCCCAGGTCATGGCCACCACCGGCTTCGACGCGGAGCTGGCGCCGTGGGAGTCAGTGATCGTCGAGGGGGTGGATGGGAGCGGTGCCGCCTTCATCATCAAGTTGCACCATGCCCTCGTGGACGGAATCGGGGGTGTCGCCGTCCTGATGAGGCTGTTGGACACGGCCCGTTGCCCGCCACCGGAACCCACGCCTGTCGGTGATCAAGGGCACCGTCGGCCCACCCGAGGACTGCTGCAACGCCTGCCTGCTCCGGGCAAGCTCATCGGTGCCGTGCGCCACGCCTGCGCCCATCCGCTGAGACAGGCGGCAGAGGTGATGGCGACGACGACTTCCGCCGCGCGGCTCCTGGCCCCGGCCGGGAAGCCGATCTCCACCCTGATGGGCGACCGCAGCTTCCGGCGCCGGGTCGAGGTGCTGGACGTTGATCCCCGGCTGCTGCGCACAGCAGCGACAGCCAGCGGGGGAACGTTGAACGACGTGTTCGTCGCCGCCATCGTGCGTGGACTGGTGATGTATCACCAGCGACACGGTGTGAGCATCGACCGCCTGAGGGTATTGATGCCAGTCAACGTGCGGGCGGATGGCGACCCTGCAGGTGGAAACCACTTCGTACCGGCCCGCTTCACCGTGCCGGCCCCATCGGACCCGGGGGCGTGTCTGCGTGGGGTCCAGTGCATCACCGCCTCGTGGAAGCACGCGCCGGGCCTGGGGGTCAGTGAGCTGCTCGCCACCGGCCTCGACAAGCTCCCACGGCCGGTGGTCTCAGCCCTCTGGGGCTCGATGTTGAAAGGGGACGACTTCTGCATCACCAACGTGCCCGGCCCGGCGTTTGACACCTTCCTGGCCGGGGCGCGCGTCGAGCGGATGTACGCCTTCGCCCCGCCATCCGGTGCAGCCCTGAACGTCTCCTTGGTCACCATGGCCGATCGGGCCTGTGTGGGCATCATCGTCGACGACGCGGCAGTTCCTGACTGCTCCGAGCTGGCCTCGTGCCTGGAGGCCGGCTTTGCTGAGTTGCTACGGCCTCTGGGCAGCCGCTCCGGGGATCTCCCATGAGCCCGACTGCCCAGAGGCTCTCACCGCTCGATGCGGGATTTCTCTACTCAGAGTCGGACCGGACCCCCATGCACATGGGCTCCGTCGGCATCTTCGAGGGGGCACCCCTGCACGATCGGCACGGGGTGATGCGCACCGGTGCTGTCCGGGCCGAGATCGAGAGCCGACTCCACCTGGTGCCCAAACTGCGCCGGACGGTGCGCTTTGCGCACTTCGGGGTCGTCAAGCCGATGTGGGTGGACGATCCCGACTTCGATATCGCCGACCACGTGCGGGAGGCCACCTTGCCGTCCCCCGGCACCGAAGGTGATCTGCGGGCGCTGTGTGCAGAGCTCATGGCCCGCCCCCTCCGACGGGAGCGGCCCCTCTGGGAGATCTGGGTCATCGATGGCCTCCAAGGTGGCCGGGTGGCCATGCTGGAGAAGCTCCACCACTCCATGGCCGACGGGCTGGCCGGTGTCGAGCTCGTCACCGTCCTGTTCGACCTGGACCGCCATCCTCCCGGGTCTCACCATGCCGTCAGTCCGTGGCGGCCGGCACCTCCACCCCGCCTGCCCTCGGTGGCGGCTCAAGAACTCGGACGTCTCTGCACCGCTCCCCTCCGCCTGGCAGTGGGCGCAGTCTCGGCCGTCCGCCACCCCGTCCGTTCCGGTCGTGAGGCCGCCCACTACGCGGATGCCCTCGCCAGCCTGGTGACCCGTCGGAGCATCGCCCCGTCCAGTTCGCTCAATGCCGTGGTCGGCAGTGGTCGCCACGTGGCGTTCGTGCGCCATCCTCTCCCAGAACTCCACCGCGTCGCGGTGGGGCTGGGTGTCACCCTCAACGACGTGTTGTTGACCGCGGTGGCCGAGGGTGTGCACGACCTCTTGTCGGCACGTGGGGAGGCTGTCGAGGGCCGGATCGTCCAGGTCCTGGTGCCGGTGGGGGCGGACCATCACGGAGATCACCGACTCGGAAACCAGGTGTCGGCCATGCTCGTCCGGCTGCCGATCGGGCGCTGTGACCCGGTCGATCGCCTCCGGCTGGTGGCGCAGGCTCAGGCATCCGTGAAGCAGCATCACAGTGCGCTGGCAGCGGCACTGCTCCTCCAACTGCTCGAGCCATGGCCCCAGCCGGCCATGGCGGCGGCAGCCAGGCTGATCCACCGCCAGCCCTTCTTCAACGTGGTTGTCACCAATGTTCCCGGCCCCAACGTGCCGCTCTACGTCCTCGGTGCCCGCATGCTCGAGGCCTTTCCGCTGGTGCCGATCGCCGGGAACCTGAGCGTCGGCATTGCGTCCCTGTCCTATGACGGGCAGCTGACCGTGGGCCTCCTCGCCGACCCCGAAGCCTGCCCCGACGCCGACGTGCTGGCGCGGGGGATCGACCGCTCGTTTACCACCCTTGTCGCCGTCGCAGGAGGGGGCCGCACCGACGCCCTCTGGGTCGGCGTTCCATCCGAACTCAGTCGCAATGGAGGTTCACCATCATGAAGGAACTCGTCTATCCCAGGCTCCTGCTGCCCCGAGTCGAGCAGCTCCCCGACAAGGTGGCATTCATCGACGTGGGGAACGATGGCCTGCACTATCACGGCACATTCGCTCAGCACCTGGATCGACTGTTGCGGCTGTCGGATGCCATGCGACGCCAGTTGGGGGTCCGGCGGGGCGATCGGTTTGCCGTGCTGGCGATGAACGGTCACGAGTACCTCGAGCTCTACCACGCCGCCCTGTTCGGGGCCGGCATCATCAATCCACTCAACATCCGCTTCAATCCGTCCGAGCTGGCCTACGTGCTGAATGATTCAGGCTCCCGTGTCGTCTTCACCGACCCGGTGTTCGCTGCCCTGATCGACCAAGCTCGTTCCGAGGGGGCCCAGGTGGACAAGGTCGTCATCATCGGCGGTGAGCCGGACGGTGATCTGGGTGGTCGGGCCCTGGCCTACGAGGCGCTGTTGGCAGCCGGTGACCCGATCATGCCTCCCGAGCCAGAGGAAGAGGATGCAGCCGTCCTGATGTACACCGGGGGGACCACCGGATTCCCGAAGGGTGCCCTCCTCCAGCAGCGGGCCGAGGTGTTGAACGTGTACCACGTACTCGCGGAGATCGGGCTACGCGAGGACCGACGGTTCCTCTTCCAGTCACCCATGTTCCACGCGGCACTTGTGGCCGGCGTGCTCGGCATCCCGGCCACGGGGGCAACGTCGGTGACGATCCCGATCTTCGACCCGGCGCTGGTCCTTCGGGTGATCCAGGACCAGGAGATCGACACGACGATGGTGGTCCCCATCATGCTCTCGATGCTCGAGCGGGTCGACGGTTTCTCGCCGAAGCAGCTGAGCACCCTGCGTCAGCTGGTGTACGGGGCGTCCCCCATCTCACAGGACCTCATCAGTCGCTGGCTGACCCTGCTGCCCGACACCGACTTCATCCAGGGCTACGGCATGACCGAAGCTGCTTCTGCACTCACCTTCCTCGGCCCTTCGGACCATCGGAGTGGAGGCGGCGCACTCAGATCGGCCGGCCGACCGCTGTTCGGGGTCCAGCTCCGCATCACCGGTCCGTCGGGAGGCGAGGTGGACCAGGGCGAGACCGGAGAGGTCTGTGCCCGCGGTGGCAACCTGATGTCCGAGTACTGGCAGAATCCCAAAGAGACCGACGCGGTCATGAGCGACGGTTGGTATCACACCGGTGACATGGGCTTCATCGATCCCCGGGGCCTGCTGCACCTGACCGATCGGATGAAGGACATGATCGTCACCGGCGGGGAGAACGTCTATTCGATCGAGGTGGAGAACGCCATCGGTTCCCACCCTGCGGTCCAAGAGGTGGCGGTGATCGGCATTCCGAGCGAGACGTGGGGTGAGGCGGTGCATGCCATCGTCGTGCTGCGCGGCGGCATGAAAGCCACGGCCGAGGAACTGATCGAGCACACCCGTCGCTTGCTCGCCGGGTTCAAGGTCCCCAAGTCCGTCGAGTTCCAGGCCGGACCGCTCCCGCTTTCGGGCGCGTTCAAACCGCTGAAACGCGAGCTACGACGCAGCTACTGGGAACACCGCGACCGCCAGGTCGGCTGAGGGCCGTCCCCGGCGCTCTTGTCCCGGCATTGCTCAGGAGCCGAGCACCACGGGTACGTTCGCATACCCGGCCACATTGGACATGGTGACCCGGCGGAGCCCCTCCTCGTTGACGCGGAAGTCCGGCCAGCGTCGGGCCATCTCGGCGATGGCGATGCGACTCTCCATGCGGGCCAGCGCCGCGCCGAGGCAGCTGTGGACGCCGTAGCCGAAGCCGAGGGCCAGTCCCGGGGTCCGGGTGATGTCGAACCGGTCGGGATCCTCGAACTGGCGCTCGTCCCTCGTGGCCGATCCGGTGATCAAGAGCACTGGCTGGTGGGCGGGGATGGTGGTGCCGTGCAAGGTCCGCTCCTCCAACATGTACCTCCCGCTGTACTGGGCCGGTGGGAGGTAGCGGAGGATCTCCTCGACGGCCCCGGGGATGACGGCCGGATCGGCCAGGACGGTCTGCCACTGTTCGGGGTGTCGGGCGAAGAGCACCGCGGCGTTGCCGACGAGCTTGGTGACGGTCTCGGCCCCCGCCCCGGCCAGGAGCGAGAGAAAGCCGGCAATTTCGACGTCATCGAGGTGGGTGGTCGATCCGTCACTCCGCTCCACCTCGGCCTCGATCAGCTTGGTGGTCATGTCGTCGCGGGGGTGGCTCCGGTGGTCCTCCACCAGGTTGTAGAAGTACAGGCCAGACTCCTGGCCGGCGGCCTGGGACTCCTCGGTCGGGTGGATGCTGCCCTCGTCGCGGTGGAGCATGATGTCGATCCAGTGCCGGATCTGCTGGCGGTCGCCCTCGGGAATGCCGAGCATCTCCGAGATGATCTCGACGGGGAAGGGGGCGGCCCACTCCTGGACGAAGTCAAACTCCTTCGCCTCTCCGATGGCGTCGGCGAAGCCGCTGATGACCCGGCGGACCATGGGCTCGAGCTGGCCGACCGCCCGTGGGGTGAACACCCGGCTCACCAGAGATCGCAGGCGGTCGTGCTCGGGCGGGTCCATGAACAGAATCATCCGGTATTCGATGGTTCCCGGATCGCTCAGGAAGTGGAGATCGGTGCCCTCACGGCTCGAGAATGCCGCCAGGTCCTTGTGGGCGGACGCGACGTCCTCCCACCTCGATAGGGCCCAGAACCCGTAGTGCTCGTTGTAATACACCGGGGCCTCGTCACGCAGCCGTCGGTACACCGAGCTCGGGTCCTCGAAGAACGTCGAGCTGAACGGGTCGAACTCGAGGGGCTGGTCATCGGTCGGGGCCGGGATGGTGGTCACAAGTACTCCTGGTCTGCCATCTCCCCTGAGCGCGACGCCAACGGGGCCGGCCCCCCGGACCGATCCGGCAAGAACAAAGGTTCTCACATTTCTGGCGCGCCTGGCACGCAACCGCTCGATAGGGCACGGTGGCGGGGGATCCGGTGCGACACCCAGCGGCCCAGCTCGGCCTCGTCCGAAATCCGCCCGACCCCAGCGAATGACATCTTGACCCCGGTGGTGTGGATCTCGTCGACCTACCGGTCGGTCAGAACCACCGCTCGGTGACCTCGACGAACGCGGCCTGGCAGGGCGAACCGTCCGCCACCACGACATGGGGCGGTGTGTCGGCCTGTACTGGCACCCGAACCATGGTGGCCGACCGGGTGCCGTACCCGTCGGTGTGGACACACGCCGCCAAGGTCTCCGGACGTCGAGCGATGGTCTCTACCGACGCTTCCACCTCGCCGGGGTGGCGGGTCGAGCCTGCCTGGTCAGCGGTGCTGGGAACCGTGTGATCGGAGAGGATCGACGGGAGTGCTTCCCACAGGGCATCCCCGCGCCGGGTCGAGTCCGACACCAGGGTCCGGATGCGGTCGGCCTTGGTCGACGGTTGGTCGAGGGGAACGTTCTCCAGGACGTGGACCCCGGGGTCGAGCTGATGGACGGCTACCTGCCGGTCGGGAGCCAGCTCGAGGTAGTACAGCGTCTGGCGGTCGCCCACCAGGATCCAGGCCGGGTTGTAGTCGTCGGGCCGGACCCGGCGGACCAGGGTGTCCACCGCTCCTGCCGCGGTGCGCTCACCCGCCAGGAGCAGGGGGAGCTCGCCGCGGGTTCGCTTGGTGGCGTCCCTGCCACCGGGCGACGGCCGGTTGGTGAGCCCGGCCACGACCCCGTGCTCGTTGACGGCCAGCCAGGTCCCTCCGGCCAGTTCGTCACGGCCTCCGAGCACCCGTGGGTGGTGGTCCCGAAGAACGGTGCAGTGACGGGCTGGCCGGTCCAGCCGCTCGTCACGGTTGGCTGCCACGGTCAAGGGGTGGGAGGGCTCGACCTGCCAGGCGAAGACGAGGAGGCACACGCGGGCCAGCGTAACCTGGGGTTCCGACCACCAGCCGTCGGAGCACGGGTCCGGCGGTGGGTCGGGTGTCTACAGTGGTGCTGATGGGTGTCCATGGGGAGGGCAGGGCGTGAAGCTCGACCGGGCGCTGATCGAGGAGTTGACGGTCACCCCCGGCCAGCCCGCCGACCTGGTTCACCGCAGCACCAAATCCACGACGACTGCCTGGGACGGTGTCGGAAGGGCCAATCCGAAGGCGTTCGCCCAGCGGGACCTCGAATCCTTCGTGGCCGAGCTGCAGCGATCCCAGGAGTTGCTCTGGACGAGTGCCACCCACGGCCTCTTGGTGGTGTTGCAGGCCATGGACGCGGCCGGCAAGGACGGGACCATCAAGCACGTGATGTCCGGGGTCAACCCCCAGGGTTGCCAGGTGACGGCGTTCGGCGAGCCTTCGGCTGAGGAACTCGAGCACGACTTTTTGTGGCGCTACTCCAAGGCCCTGCCGGGACGGGGGAGGATTGGGATCTTCAACCGCTCCCACTACGAAGAGGTGCTCGTGGTCAGGGTGCATCCCGAACTCCTCGGGGAGATGCCGACCGGCCCCGGGGAGGAGGTGCCGGATCGCCTGTGGTCCAGTCGATTCGAGGACATCAATGCCTTCGAGCACCACCTCCACCGGAACGGCACCCGAATCGTCAAGCTCTTCTTGCACGTCTCGAAGGAGGAGCAGAGGCATCGATTCCTCCAACGGATCGAGGATCCCTCCAAGTCCTGGAAGTTCTTGCCCTCCGACCTTGCCGAGCGGGGACACTGGGACGAGTACCACGAGGCCTACGAGGAGGCCCTGACCGCCACCTCCACGGCCTGGGCGCCCTGGTATGTGGTGCCCGCCGACCACAAGTACGCCTTGCGGGCCCTGGTGGGAGGCATCTTGGTCCACACGGTCGACCAGATGGGTCTCGTGCCACCGTCGTCCGGTCCTGAGGACCGCCGGCGCCTGGAGGAGGCCAAGGCTGCCCTGTTGGCCGAATGACGCCTCTGGATGTCCCGCTCCCGCGTCCGCAGCCAGGTCGTTGTGTCAATGGACCTTTGGCCCTGTCGGTGGGTTGCCTGATGTCCGAGGATGGTGGCTAGGAACCGTTTGCAGTTGGAGGCCCCCATGATCCTGGATCTGTCCGCATCGCTCGCCGACGAGCTCGCCGCCACACTCGAGTCGACGGTCAGCGACATGAGTAGTGAGATCGCCGGTACCGACAACCCCGCCTACCGGCGGCTCCTGGACGGCCGCCGGAAACGGCTACGGGCGGTGCAGGCCAAGCTGCACGGTGCCGGGGTGGAGTAGGAGCCGCCCTCGATCCTCAGCCGCTGGCACCACTGAACTGGTGCTGCTGGGCGGCCATCAGGGCGTCGGCGTCGGGCGGGGGTGCGGTGAGCCTGGCCCGCTTGGGGGGCAGGCTGCCCGACGGCAGCTCGGAGCAGATGGGGTGGAAGCTGGCAATGTTCTGGGCGCTGAGCGAGTTGGGTGGCAGTTCGCCCGGCCCCGAGAACGGGTTGCGGGGCGGCGAGAGAGCGGGGGGATTGCCAAACGGCGGCCTCTTCGAGGTGAAGTCGAAGAAGTCCAACATGTTGTGGGCATTCGCATCTCGGAAGGTGAGGGCCGGAAGGTTCCACTTCGTCTCCACCAGCTTGAGGATGGAGGTGTGGTCGAAGACCTGGTGGGAGACGTAGTCCTTCTTCGACCAGGCCGACACCACACAGCACGGGACCCGGAAGCCGGTGTAGTCGTAGGCGCCCGGCACGTCGCCAGGCTGGAGTTCGGGGGCCACGTTGTCCGGCTTGACGGCCGGCTGGGGAGGCACATGGTCGTACCAGCCTCCATGCTCGTCGTACACCCAGAGCAGAGCGGTCTTCTCCCACGCCGGGCCGTGCATCACCGCGTCGATGAACAGCGCGGCATAGGCCTCGCCGATGGTGATGTCACCGTCCTCCTCGGAGAAGTTGGTGTAGGGGTCGATGATGCTGAAGGCCGGCAGATTGCCGGACGCCGCGTCGACGAAGAACTGGCTGATCGGCACGGCCTTGTCCGGGTTGTTGAACAGAACCGGCTCGAACAGGGCACAGGTGGGAAGGTCGGGGTAGTAGTCCTTCCAGGAGATGCCGTACTGGTTGAGCCGGTCGAAGATCGTGCCGTTGGGTGCGTCGACCGAGGAGATGCCCGAGGCGTCGGTGCTGATGTCACCCAGCGCGGTGCCGGCGATCAAGAACCGCCGGTTCGGATAGGTCTGCGCCATCACCGAGCAGAAGTACCGGTCACCGATGGGGAACCGATTGGCCATGCTGTAGTAGTAGGGGAGATCGTTGCGGGTCCAGTAGCCCATCGACGCACCACCGCTGGCCTCGACGAAGCCCATATTGGTGCCCTGGTCCCAGGAGATGTGCGAGTGGTTCCATGACTGGGAGATCCCCGAGTCGCTCTCTCCGCACGTGTTCGGGTTGTGGAACGACTGTACGAAGCCACCGGCCGGGTTCGGGTTGTAGTTGACCGGCTTGCCATCGGCTCCGCGGGTCAGCCCGTCACCCCGGCCCAGCATCCCGAGGTGGTCGTCGAACGAATGGTTCTCCATCATCAGTACGACGATGTGCTCGATCTGGGGAATGGTGTCGGTCCCGGCCGGCAGGGCCGGGTTGGGGAGTGATCCGGGAGGCAGGATCGTGCCGCCCGGCCCGAGGCCGAGGGCTTGAGTGGTGGCGGCGTAGGCCGGACTGCCGACGGCGTGGTTGATGCCCACCGCGGCCAGACCCGTGGCCACCCCTCCGGCCAGAAGCGTGCGGCGCGACAGCCGTCGACCGTCGAACGGGTTGGGCCTTCTCCTCGGGATAGGTGCCACCGATGCGATGGTAACAGGAGGGCCGTCGGACTGGCGGGGCGACGCGGTTGGGACCCTCCGGGTCCACGGGCCCCGACCTGGTCGATCCTCCCCCGGTAGAGTCGGCCGGGTGGAGGACCCTCCGGGCCAGGAGTCGGGTCGCGTCGCATTCGTGTGCGCCATGCCGATGGAGCTGGCCCCGCTGCGACGGAAGCTCTCCCTGCGGGCCGCGACGCTCGGGTCCCTGGAGGGCTTCACCGGCAGTCTCGGTGGCCGACCCGTGGTGGCCGTGGTCACGGGCATGGGAACCGCGCTGGCCGCCGACCACGTCGAGCGCCTGCTGTCGGCCGTCGACATCGACTGGCTGGTGGTGGTGGGGATCACCGGGGCGGTGGAGCCGGACATGCCCATCGGCACCCTGGTCCTACCGGCGTTGGTGGTCGATGGGGCATCGGGTGCCGAGTACCGGCCGCACCCGATGGGCCCGGGGTCGCCGCGAGGCATGCTGTGGACCTCGGACGACCTGATCACCGACCAGGGCGTCATTGCCGAGTTGCGGGACCGAGGGGTGGTGTCGCTCGACATGGAGACAGCGGCCATCGCTGCGGTCTGCCAGGAGCGGGGCATTGCCTGGTCGGTCTTCCGGTGCATCTCGGACCGCGCCACCGACGGCAGCGTGGACGAAGAGCTGTTCCGCCTCAGTCGCCAGGACGGCACGCCGGACACCAAGGCAGTCATCGCCCATGTTGCCAAGCACCCCGGTCGCGTGCCCGGTCTGGTGCGCATGGCCCGAGAGGCCAAACTGGCCACCGAGCTCGCGGCCGACGCCGCCGTCGCCGCAGTGGGCACCGGGGCCGGTGAGCGATGACGGCCGGGTAGCCGGGTCAGGGCCCGAAGGCCGATGCGAACCGGTCGACCTCGGCGAGCCTGGCCGACGTCTCCTCGGGGGAGAGGAACGAAGCGGAGAAGGAGTGGCGCGCCAGTTGGAGGATCTCGGCCCGGTCCAGGTGCAGCGCCACGGCGACTGCTGCCAGATTGTCGGCCACGTAGCCGCCGAAGTAGGCCGGATCGTCCGAGTTGACCGTTACGGCCACCCCGCCCCGGAGGAGCTTGGCCAGGTTGTGGTGGGACAGGTCGGCGAAGACTCCCAACCGAACGTTGGACAGGGGGCACACCGTCAAGGGCACCTGGTCGGCCACCAGTCGCTCCACCAGCGACGGGTCCTCGGTGCAGCGGACTCCGTGGTCGATGCGACTCACTTTCAGCACGTCGAGGGCCTCACGGATGTATGCCGGTGGCCCCTCCTCGCCGGCGTGGGCCACTGCGGCCAGCCCGGACGCCCGTGCCCGACGGAACACCGGCTCGAAGTCCCGCGGGGGGAACCCACGCTCCGAGGAGTCGAGCCCGACCGCACTGAGCAACGCCAGATAGGGGAGGAGCTGGTCGAAGGTGGCCATGGCAGCGTCGGGACCCAGGTGCCGGAGGAAGCACGGGATGAGCCGCCACGTGATGCCGAGGTCGATCCGCCCGTGCTCCAGACCGGCGACGATCCCGCCGAACACCGAGTCGAGGGGGATGCCCCGCTCCGTGTGGGTCTGGGGGTCGACGAAGACCTCCACGTGGCGGACGCCCTGGTCGACCACGCGACGGAGGTAGGCCTCGGTCAGGTCGGTGAAGTCCTGCTCGGTGCGGAGTACGGCACACCCGGCGTAGTACACGTCGAGGAAGGACTGCAGTCCGTCAAAGACGTAGGCGTCACGGACGGCCTGCACGTCCGGGTAGGGCAGGGCGATGCCGTTGCGGTCGGCCAGGGCGAACAGCATCTCGGGCTCCAGGGTCCCTTCGAGATGGAGATGCAGCTCGGCCTTGGGAACCTGTCGGATGAACCGGGCCCAGCCCTGCTCGGGCGGCCCCTCAGCGTCGGCCACGGCCATCACCCGCCTGCCGAACAGGGTGTTCGCTGCCGATCTCTGCGGGCTCTGGGGACCGAGCTCGGGCCGGCACCGGCACACGGAGCAGATCCTCGGCCGCCACCACGTTCGGAAAGATACTGGCGGCCTCGTCGAGTAGCACCCGGCTGTCAGGGTAGCGCTGCGAGAAGTGGGAGAGCACCAGGAGCCGGGCGCCGGCGTCCCGTGCCACCCGGGCGGCATCGGCCGCAGTGAGGTGATGGTAGCGGCGGGCCAGTCCCTCGTCCTGCGTGGTGAACGTGGACTCACAGACCAGGAGGTCCGCCTCGGAGGCCAGCTCCACGGCGGCGTCGCTGATCCCGGTATCCATCACGAAGGCCATGGTTTGGCCGACCCGGCGCTCGCTGAGATCGACCAGCGCCACCCGGCGGCCGTCGACCTCGACCCAGCCCCGACGCTGGAGGACCCCGATGTCCGGTCCGTGCACCCCCGCCTGTTCCAAGCGGTCGGGCAGCATGCGGCGTCCACCGGGCTCCTCCACTCGCCATCCGAACGTTTCGGGCTCGTGGTCCAACCGGGCGGCCACGATCGACAGGATCCCGTCGTCGAAGGACCTGCCCCCGGCCGCTACCGGAACGGGGCGCACCTCCAGCCGATCGTGGAAGACCGAGGCGTGCCGGAGCCGGTGGAAATACTCGGCACCGCTCGCTGGGAACAGGACGTCCACGGGATGGTCGACCCCGTCGAGGGCCATGCGCTGGAGGATCCCGGGGAGCCCGAGGCAGTGGTCGCCGTGGAAGTGAGTAATGCAGATTTGCTCAATCGGCCAGGCCGACATTCCGGCGAAGAGCAGCTGCCGCTGGGTGCCCTCACCCGGGTCGAACAGGATTGATCGGCCATCCCAGCGCAGCAGGTAGCCGTTGTGGTTGCGATGACGGGTCGGTGCCTGGCTGGCAGTGCCCAGGACGACCAGCTGCCGTGACGACGAGGGTTCGTCGGCGCGTCCCGGAGGACCAGGGATCGGAGGCACCTGAGGTCGGATCGACCCAGCTAAGCAGGTCGGTGGGTCCAGGGGAACGGCCACCCACGTGCGCCGAGAGCACCCCGGCCATGACAGCCGGAGTGACGGTCCCCGCATTCTTGCACCGAGCTGCTGGCGGCCGAGATCCCGGTCCGCTACAACTGTGCCCCCCGACGGGTTGGCAACGGTTGACCGGTTCGGAGGTGACAGGCCTACGACCATGGACGAAGAGTCAGGAGTGACCGTGTTCCGATGCTCGACAGGTGGCTACCCGAACCCGGCGACCCATCGACGAGGCGCCACCGCACCGATCCGAACGCTGGCCGGTGGAGGCGGCCGTGGCTGCCCGTTCCGACCAGGTACCGGCGCCGGGATCGACGGATCGTGATGTCCGGCTCGTTGGAACGGAATGAGGCCGCACCTTTGGGAGCTGGGTCAGCCACGGGCCGGCCCGTCCGGCCGGTTCGGGCCGCGGTCCTCGTCGGGCTCGTCGGGATAGTGATCACTGCATCCCTGGTCGCCACGTCGTTCACCCTCGATCGGGACAACGAGCATCGACTCCTCGAGGTCCAGACCCGCCAGGCCGGCGATGTCCTGGCGGCAACCATTCTCAGTATCCAGAATCCCCTGGTCACCGCCTTGCAGATCGAGGGGGTCACCGGCGGAAGCCCCCAGCAATTTGCCCGATTCATGGCGTCGTACGTCGGACCTGGGCGCCTGTTCGTCACGGCATCCCTGTGGCGATTCGATGGGACCTCCATCCAGCGGATCACCTCGGTGGGGGGTCCCACCTCATTGGACCCCTCATCGGTGGCCGCCCACCAGTTCCTCCTCCGGGCGGTCCACAGCCCGACGTTCGCCGTGCATGGCATACCGAGCGGCCGACCCGAGGCCGTTGGCTATGCCATGGCCGATGCCAAGGTCTCCCCCTTCGTCGTCTACGCCGAGCGGGCGATCCCGGCCAACCGACGGGTGTCCGTCGAGCAGAACTCGGCGTTCGCCGATCTTTACTACGCCACCTACCTGGGCTCGACTACCCGATCGTCCGAGCTCGCCACGACGAATGTCCCGCCCTCGGCGTTGCCCTTGTCAGGCGCTACGGCACGGGTCGCGGTGCCGTTCGGCGACACCACCTTGACCCTCGTGGCCTCCCCAATCGGGAAGCTGGGTGGCGCGGTCGGGAGCGACCTGCCCTGGATCATCCTGGTGGGAGGCACCCTGTTGACGACCGCCGCCGCGGTAGTGGTGGACCAGATCCTGCGCCGCCGCCGGGAGGCCGAAGAGGGCGCCGAGACCGTCTCTGCGCTCTACGGCCAACTCGATCTGCTCTACGGCGAGCAACGGTCCATCGCCGAGGCGCTGCAGCGGGCGCTCCTTCCCCGGCGCAATCCGACCCTGGCGAACCTCGAGATCGCAACCCGCTACATCGCCGGCGCCGAGGGGGTCGATATCGGGGGTGACTGGTACAGCCTGGCGCCGATCGACGATCGTCACTTCGCCTTCGCCGTGGGCGACGTCTCGGGGCGGGGTATCAGCGCCGCGACCATTATGGCGAGGCTCCGCTTCACCATCGGCGCCTACCTGCTCGAGGGCCATGCTCCCGAGGTCGTCCTCGAGATGTGCTCCCGGCAGGTGGATGTCTCGACCGACGGTCACATCGTGACGGCGATCGTGGGGATCGGCGACCTGGAGACACGGCAGATCACGGTGGCCAACGCCGGCCACCTCGATCCGCTGGTCGTCTCGGAGACCGGTGCTCAGTTCCTCACCACCGTCGTCGGGCTGCCGCTCGGCGTCCGGGCCGGCACGTATACCCCGGCCTCCATCGTCATGCCCCCTGATTCGATGTTCCTGGCCTTCACCGACGGCCTGGTCGAACGGCGGGGCGAGGTCGTCGACGTCGGGCTCGATCGGCTCGCCGCGGCGTCGCTGCGTGGTGGCTCGACGCTTGAGTCTCTGGTGACCGATGTGGTGGAGGGGTTGGTGGGCGACGCTCCCACCGATGACATTGCGGTGCTGGCCTTTCGTTGGCGGCCGGTCAGGCAGACCGGGCCTGGCGACCAGGCTGCTGTCGAGGGGTGATCCTGGCCAACGGCTGGACAGGTCGGGGCCGGCGGGCACGAATGCTGGGACGGAGGGCAAACCGGGACATTCCCCAGGTGAGAGGGCCTGTGTTTCTTTGTAGTTACTCACGGGTGACCTATGGTCATGAGCGTCGTCAACAGGATCATCACCGTGGTGAGCGGATGCATTGCCCTCGTGGCTGCCCTGGGCTGGGCCGCGACACTCGTCGATCGCGCTGGAGCCATCCCCTTCGACGACGACCGGCTGGACTCGGCCTGGGTCGATGCGGTCGATCAGCGAAACGTGGCCTGAGGGCGGTCCCGGCCCCGACCGATACCTGGCCGGCACGGCCCGTGGCATCGGGCTCTGAGTGCGGCCTCTGAGGGGCGCTAACCCGGCTTCACCTCGTCGAGGACGATGTCAACGCGAAACCATACCGATTTGCCGAGGTCGCCATCACCGTCGTCGGTTCCCCAGTCGGCGGCGAGGGCACTGACCACCTGCAGTCCTCGGCCGTGCGGCTGACTGGAGTCAGGCATACGGAGCTTTGGAGTGCCACCGCCCTCATCAGAGACGACGACCGTCACCGACGAGGGCGTCCGGTCGATACTGAGCTCGAAGGCGCTGGCTGCGTGGAGGAGGGCATTGGTGGCGAGCTCGGACACCATCAGCACAATGCTGTCTCGGACCTCAGGTGCCAGGTCCGCCACGGCATCGGCAGCGAACCTCCTCGCCGCTGCCACCGACCGGGGACGGCCCGGATAGTGACGCGTCGTCACCCGTCCAGGCCGAAGAGTTCGGCCATCCCGGTGGCCTCGAGGACCCGCCGGACGATGCGGGAGGGATTTCTGACCTCGACGGCACCACAGCGGTTGGCCACCAGGACGAGCAGTGCGATACCCGAGCTGTCCATGAACTGCAGGTCGGTCAGATCGAAGACCACGAGCTTGGGCTCGCCGACCAGATAGGTGTCGATCTCTGCCCTGATGCGGTCGACGGCGGCGATGTCGAGTTCGCCCGACACATGGATCACTGGAGCCGCGGGGTCGTCCAATGAGGCACGCACCTGTGCCGTCCGACTGGCTGTGTCGTCCGCCATATCAGCCTCGCTCCGTGACCGTCGGCCATCGCCTGGGACTCGCCGCTGGGTCCGGGGGAGCGCCCACCCCGTGGTGTGGTCCCGATGGCCGTCGCTTCGTCGGTTGCCTGGTCTTGCGCCCACCGATCGAAGTGTCCACGAACCTGCTCTCCTGTCGACCGCCAGTGGGCCTGCTGGTTCAAGCGTATCGGGCGCCGGTCGAGTTCGACGGCCTCGGCCGGGGTCGACCACCGTGGGGACCGTCCGACCTGGCCCCGGCATTCACGGCCGGATCGTGCGGCCCGACAGCAGGCGGCGCCGAGGGTCAGCCGCCACTCACGTAGTCGACCAGGCGATCAAGGAAGGCCCCCTGGGCCCGAACCACCCGTGTCCGAGCCCGGTCCAGGTCCATCCACTCGACTCGGTCGACCTCGGGGAAGGACTGGATGACGCCGGAGTTGGGCGGCCATTCCATGTCGAACTCGTTGCTGGCCAGCCCCTCGAGGGGGAACTCGTCAACCCGCAGTGCCCAGACGCGGACGGTCTTGGTGCTCCCCTGGCGGACCGATCCGAGGTCCACTCTGGTCCCGGCCGGCACCGGCGCTCCGACCTCCTCGGCGAACTCCCGCTCAGCGGCATCCAACGGTTCCTCGTCCGGCCCGTGCTCGCCCTTGGCCACGGACCACGCGTGCTCGTCCTTGTTCTTCCAGTACGGTCCGCCGGGGTGGACCAGCAAGACCTCGATCGAGCCGTGCGGCCCGACGCGGTAGGGAAGGATCCCGGCACTGGTCTTCACTGGCCGATGTCGCCGTTCACGGGGGCGGTCGACCGGTCAGGTGCCGGCCAGCGTGGCGATCATCGGCCCCAGTTCCGCCCAGCTGTCCGATTCGATCGACCAGTAGGAGATGCCGTACTCCTCGCGTCGCCATTGCAGCTCCTCGGTCATCTCCTCGATCGAGCCCAGGAGGGCCAGGGGAATGTGGAGGGCATCGTCGGCACTGATGCCGAAATGGGGAGCCATGGCGTCGGCGATGCCGGCCGCATCGTCGGTGATCATCACGAAACCGATGAGGGCATTGAGCTCGAGGTCGTCGAAGCGGTCACCTGCGGCCTCCCTGACCCAGGCCACCTTCTCCCTGGTGCGCTCCGGCGACGCGTTGGGAGCCGTCTCCGGCCCGCCGGTGCCCTCCCGAAGGTTGACGTTGATGCTCACGATGTCGGCATGGCGTGCCGCGAACGACAGCACCCGCCGACCGCCGCCTCCGATGATCAGGGGTGGCCCCGGACGCTGCACGGGTCGTGGCAGGAGCGGGTGGTCCCGCACCTGGTAGTAGTGGCCATCGAAGGAGAACGGGCCATCGGTGCGTAGGAGCCCCTGGAGCACCTGGACCGCCTCCTCGAAGCGCTCGACCCGGACCTTAGGCGAGTCGTAGGGGATGCCGGCCTGCTCGTAGTCGGTCCGCATCCACCCAGCCCCGAGGCTCAGTTCGAAGCGGCCGTCGCTGAGGACGTCGAGTGTGGCGGCCTCCTTGGCGAGAACTACCGGGTGGCGATAGTCGTTGCCGAACACCAGTGAGCCCATGCGGAGCGTGGAGGTGGCTGCGGCGATCGACGCCAGCGCCGGAACCGGCGCGAGCTGATCGCCGAAGTGATCGGGCATGAGCACCGTGGAGTAGCCGAGGTCTTCTGCCTTGCGTGCCTGGTCGGCCCAGGCGCGCCCCGTGCCGGCCGAGGTGGTGCTCAGCTGGGCGGCGAAGCGAAATTTGTGGTCGTGGGGCATCGCCCCATCCTGCCCCATCGATACCCGACGGTGCCGGGACACGGCCCAGGCCGGAGTGCCCGCCGCGGTGGGGCCGGTGCGACCGACGAACCGATCAATCCTCCGCGTCGAGTTGGGTCCCACTGTCGCTGCCGAGCTCGTCGATGAGGTCGGCGACAGAGTCGACCACCCGCCCGGGCCGGAAGGGATAGCGGTCTACCTGCTCAGGGCTGGTGACCCCGCTCAGGACCAGGATGGTCTGCAGCCCGGCCTCGATGCCGGCGACGATGTCGGTGTCCATCCGGTCACCGATCATGACGGTGGTCTCGGAATGGGCACCCAAGGAGTTGAGCGCCTCTCGCATCATGAGCGGGTTGGGCTTACCGATGAAGTACGGAGCGATCCCGGTGGCCTTCTCGATGAGCGCGGCGACCGACCCGGTCGCCGGGAGGATGCCCTCCAGCGACGGGCCGGTGGGATCGGGATTGGTGGCGATGAAGCGGGCCCCTCTGGCCACCAGGCGGATGGCCTTAGTGATGGCCTCGAAGCTGTAGGTGCGCGTCTCCCCGAGCACCACATAGTCGGGGTCCTGATCAGTCAGGATGTACCCGATCTCGTGAAGTGCGGTCGTCAGCCCCGCCTCGCCCACGGCAAAGGCCGTCCCCCCTGGCCGCTGGGAGTCCAAGAAGGCCGCAGTGGCCTCAGCGGAGGTCCACACCGATTCGGGTGGGATGTCCAGGCCGAGATTGCCCAGTCGGGCCGAGAGGTCCCGGGCGCTGTAGATCGAGTTGTTGGTGAGTACCAGGAACGGAAGACCCCGCTGGCGGAGGGCACCAAGGAACCGGTCGGCCCCGTCGACCAGCTGGCCCTCGTGGACCAGCACGCCGTCCATGTCGCACATCCACGACGTAGGCAGTTTCCGACGGTTCACGCTCCGAGTGTTGCACGCATCGGGCTGTTGCCGGCGGCGGCGCCCACCCACCGGCGGAGCGGGCTGCCCTCTTGTCCTACCGTTGGGTCTCCGCGGCCCGTCTCGCACCCCTCCGGAGTTGGAGGATCCGGGCCGTTCCGACGACGATCACGATGAGGGCGCCGGCGACGGCGGCGATCAGGAGTACCACCGAGGTCGGGGCCCGGCCATGCGCACCGAGGAAGTTGACCGAGGACTGCTGGGTGTTCTGGGCGATGAACACCACCAGCGCCACCAAGATCACGACGGCGATCACGACGGCGGTCCATGCGGCACTCAACCGCGTGGGAGCGGCCGACGCGCCAGGGTCCTCGACGGCGTGATGGAGCCCGCCGTCGTCTGAGTCGGCCGGCGGGGTCGACCCGGCCACGACGTCGTGGCCGGGCTCTGGGACCACGTCGGGACCGGGTTCGGATCCGACGGCTGTCATGGTGACTCCCGGGATCCTGTGGCGGGGCGTGTGGATCGGATGATGCTCGCTACCTACCCCGCGAGGCTGTGCCCAAACCGATCCCGTCCCGACACGTTCGCGCCATCGGTCGGCGGGAGCCCAGTAGGCACACGGCATCACGCCCGTCACCGGTTCCAGAAGAGATACTGAGCACATGAGCCCGGTACCACGCGACTCGTTTCTGGTAGTCCGCGAGCTACTCGATGCCTTGGCCGAACTACGTCGGGCCACCAAGGCCACCGAAGTGGCCATCGCCCGGGCCCTCCGCAAAGCCGATCAGGGTGCTGAGATGACGTCCGTACTGGTCGGCTTGGAGCCCTCCAAGACCCGCCAGGCGATGAACGATGCACTCCAAGCCCTCGAGCATGCCCGTCACGAGATGAGACTGGCGGTATTCGCGTCGGCCCTCGAGGAGGGCACGTCGATCGGTGAGCTGGGTCGCATCTTCGGATTCTCCCGACAGTTGGCGGCGCGCTACGCCAAAGAGGCACGCGGCGAGGACTGATCAACACGAGCACCCCGCCTGTCGGATCCTGGGTGCTGATCGCTATGCTCGAAGCCATCAGGTCGCTGATCAACACGGCAGGTGAGCCCCACAATTCACCGGCCCAGACCGGGAATCGCGCCATGGCCGGCGCGGCAGAGGAACGTCCCGACGTCAATGCCGACCGACGGGACGATCGATGAGCGTCACCCACCGATCCATCGAGCGTGAAGTCAAGCTGTCCATGGACCCGGGCCAGGCCCTTCCCGATCTTCGTGGAGTGGTGGCAGCCACGGTTCGCCTTCCCGAGCAGCACACACGGGCGCTGTACTTCGACACGTCCGACCTTCGGCTGTGGCATCAAGGTGTGACGCTCCGCCACCGCTCCGGCGAGGATCCGGGCGAAGGAATCTGGACGCTCAAGGTTCCCGCCGCCGGTGAGGCGACGACCCTGGACAGGACCGAGCTGTCCTGGCCCGGAGCGCCCGACACCGTCCCCGAGGAGGCCATCCGGATCACCCGGGGCATCGTGCGGCGTTCTCCGCTCAGCCGCGTGGCCGAGTTGGTGGCGGTGCGCCGCCGACTCGAGCTTCGGGGCGAAGACGGATCGCCCTACGGAGAGATCGACGACGACACCGTGACGGTGGTGCTGGGCAACGGCAGGAGTCGTCGGTTCCGCCAGGTCGAGGTCGAGCTCGGACCCCGAGGTGAGCGCGTGGTGGGCGACGTGGTGGCGACGCTGCGGCGGGCCGGCGCCCGGAAGGACGGCGAGCCCAAGCTGGGCAAGGCTCTGCGCTTCGCCGGTCAGGACGGGGGTGCCGACGCTCCGATGGTCCTGCACGCCCGCTCATCCATGGCCGATGTGGTGGTGGCGTCGCTCCGTCGGGGGCTCGACCTCCTGGTCGACCACGACATCGGCCTGCGGCTCGATGCCATCGATCCGGCACCCCGTGACATCCACCAGGCCCGAGTGGCCACTCGGCGCCTGCGCTCCGATCTCAAGCTGCTGGTAGGAGAGCTCGACCCGGTCTGGGTGGCGCACACGCGAGACGAGTTGCAGTGGCTGGGCGGTGTGCTCGGCCAGGTCCGTGACGCCGACGTGCTCGCAGGCTCGCTCTCGACGGCGGGCTCGGTGGCCGAGGCCGGCGGCACACTCGAGCTCCGCGTCGCCTTGGACGAGGACCGCCGGACAGCAGCCCGGGCGGTGGCCGCCGCTCTGGCGGAGGAGCGCTATCTCACGCTGCTCGACCGATTGCACAGCGCAGCCCTGCACCCTCCGCTCCGACGGGCCCACGGTTCGCGGAAGAAGGGTAAGCACAACCGGCGTGGTGGTCGAGGGTCCGACAGGCCGGCACGTACCGTCCTGCCCCGCCTCGTGCGCAAGAGGCTGCGCGGTCTCGCCACCATGGTCCGAGCGGCTGGACGACATCCGACCGATCGCCAGCTCCACAAGATCCGGATCCGATCCAAGCAGCTGCGCTATGCCGCAGAAGCGGCCACCCCGGTCCTGGGCAAGCCGGCCCGCCGCGTGGCCAACGCTGCCGAGTCGGTGCAGACCGTCCTCGGTGACCACCACGATGCGGTGGCGGCCGAGCAGTGGCTGCGGCGTCAGGCCCTGGCCGGGACCCGCAGTGCGGCGTTCTCCGCCGGGCTCCTGGTGGCCGGTGAGCAGCGGCGTCAAACGAAGCTCCGCCGGGCGTGGCGATCGGTGTGGGTCGAGCTCGACCCGAAGAAGCTCGGTCGATCCCTGGGTTGAGTGGCCGATAGGGTGCACGTTGCTATGACCAGCAACGGCTCGGAGGGACCCGGGGCAGCGACCTGGACGGCGGTCGGATCCATCTCGGGTCTCGAGCGCTCGGCGTGGCATGAGGCCGAGCGGCTCGGTCGGGTCGACCTGATCGAGCTGGTGGCCCAGGTGTGTGCCGGCCAACTCGGCCTGGCACCGGTGCATCGATCCGGCGGGGCGACACCGGGTCGCTGGGGCGGCATCGGTAGCGACCAGTGGAGGGCCCTGCCTGACCTGTCCGATGGGGACCGTGCGCTGCTCGAACTGGCCGAACAGTTCACCGTGGACGTCTCCTCGGTGACCGACGACCAACGGTCGGCCCTGTTCTCGGAGTGGGGGAGCGAAGCGGCCCCCCTGGTCGCTGTGGTCTTCGCCATGGATTTCCTGCCCCGCACCTGGGCGGCGCTGGCGGCTGTCGGCGGAGAGGGACTCGTGACCGTCCGGTCCGGTGCCCGACCACAGCTCGAGGGTGAGTCGATCTGGGCGGCCATGGACCGCCTGATCAGGGCGGTGCCCCGCCTCGACGCGTTGGACCCCGTGACTTCGGAGCTCATCCGACTGCGTGGCGCTCGACAGCACCGGTGTCGACTGTGCCAGTCGCTCCGGAGCCGGCCGGCGCTCCTCGCCGGTGCCGATGAACCGCTGTTCGACGCCGTCGATGACTACGAGTCGAGCAGATTGTCGGCCCATCAAAAGGCAGCCTTGGCGGTGGCTGACGCCATGATCTGGACCCCGGGTCGCCTGGGATCGGTCGCCCCCCGACTCGTCGCCACGTCGACACCCGCCCAGTGCATCGAAGTGGTGGTCGATGTCACCCGCAACGCCCTCAACAAGGTCGCCGTCGCCCTTGCGGCGGACGCCGCTCATGTGCAGGACGGCCTGGAGATCTACGACGTCGGACCCGATGGTGATCTCGTCTACGGGCTGACCCTCGAGTGACGCCGAGCCTCACCGCCACGCCGGAGGCGGGAAGCGACCGCACTGATCTCCGATCAGCGTGGTGACCCCATGACGGCGCCGGTCGCGGCCCTGGAGGACGCGGAGGCCGTGGAGCCCGTGGAGGACGCCCCGGATCCAATCGGTGGTGCCCTGGCTGCCCGACACTTCACCTGGGCGCTCGTCGGCGTGGTGTTCGCCGGGCTGGTGATCCGGGTCGGCTACGTCATGCTCGTCACCCGCCACGAGAACGGCAAGCTCTATGACGCGTTCTGGTACGGCGTGACCTCGAACGAACTGACCCAGGGCCACTTCTTCCAGACACCGTTCGGGATTCCACCCACGGCGGCGCACCCTCCGATGACGTCCTTACTCGTGGGCGGGGCCAGTTTCGTGGTGGGCCGCCACGGCGGGACGACGTCCCAGCGGCTGATCATGGCCGTGCTCGGCACGGCGGTGGTGCTGTGCGTGGGCTTGCTCGGAAAGGCCGTGGCCGGACCCTGGGTGGGTCTGACGGCGGCCGGGCTGGCCGCCGTGGCGCCGAACTTCTGGATGCCCAGTGGGATCATCATGTCCGAGACACCGGCAATGTTGTTCATGGCGCTGATCCTCCTCGCCGTCATCGCCGTCTTGCATGCACCGACCGTGTGGCGGGTCCTGGTGCTGGGAGCGATGTGTGGTGCCGAGGCGTTGGTGCGGGCGGAACTGATCCTCTTCGTTCCCGCCCTCCTCGTCCCAGCCGTCCTGTTGGCCCGCCGTGTGTCGCTCCGCCGAAGGCTCGGGCTGCTGGCGGTGGGCATCCTGTCCGTCGTGGTGGTCCTGGCTCCCTGGACAGCCAGGAATCTGGTCACGTTCGATAAGCCCACCTATCTGTCGACCGGCAACGGTCTGGCCCTGCTCGGGGCCAACTGTCCGGCCGTCTATTCCGGCCAGTACCTCGGCTCGTGGGCCCTCGGCTGTGCCGACTCGGTCTCGGGGAGCAGCGACGAGTCCGTGCAGTCGGCACGCGACCAGCACGTCGCCCTCCAATACGCCGAGCACCACGAGAGTCGTCTCCCGGTGGTGGTGCTGGCCCGGATCGGCCGTGTCTGGGATGTCTTCGAGCCGATCCAGATGGCCAACGGGGACGTCAACGAGGGCCGTCCGGTGCCGGCATCACTAGCCGGTCTGGCCGTGTACTACGTCCTGATGGCCCTAGGGGTGGCCGGGATCGTCATCCTGCGCCGTCGGCGCATCCCGCAATGGTTCCTCCTGGTGCCGGCAGGAGTGGTGACCGTGGTGGCGGCGCTGGTCTACGGCCTGGTGCGCTTCCGGGCCCCGTTCGAGGTGTGCCTGGTGATCCTGGCCGCTCCTCCCCTCGTGCTCCTGGGCCAAGGGCTCGGCCGGCGGCGGGGGCACAGAGCCGGCTCGGAGACGCCTGAGCGGTCGACGCCGGAGTGAGCGTGGAGCCCGGCTCGGTGACCTTCGACCGAGCGGCGTGGGCAGCACTGGTTCCCCCGTCCCCACCCGGCCAGCCACTCCGGGCAGATGACGAACTGGTGGATCCCGACGAGGTGGCCTCGGTGTATCTGCCTCTGGCCCGATACCTCGAGCTGCGCAGGGATGCCCTGAGGCAGGAGGTTCGCTCGCTCGACCGATTCTTGGCGGGTGACACCAGACCGTCCCCGTTCGTGGTCGGGATCGCCGGAGGCGTGGCGGCGGGCAAGAGCACCGTGGCCCGCATCCTCCAGGACGTCTTGAGCCACGGCCCGGGTCGGCCGCAGGTGGAGGTCATCGGCACGGATGCCTTCCTCCTGCCCAACCGGGTCCTCGACGAGCGCGGCCTGATGGGCAGGAAGGGCTTTCCCGACACCTACGACCATGCCGCACTGCTCGAGACCTTGGCCAGCATTCGGGCCGGCGCCGAAGCGGTGGCCGTGCCGGTCTACTCGCACCAGGCCTACGACGTCCTGACCGACACCCACCGGACCGTTCTTCGCCCCGACATGGTGATCGTTGAGGGCCTCACCGTGCTCCAGACCGGGCCGGTGGATGGTCAAAGCCGGCTGGTCTCGGACTTTCTCGACGTGGCGCTGTACATCGACTCGGCCGAAGAGGACGCCGAAGTGTGGTTCACCGATCGCCTGCTCGCCATGAGGACAACGGAGAGCGGCGGTGGTTCGTTCCTCGACTGGCTGTCCTCGCTCTCCGAGGGCGAGGTGCGCAACCTGGCCGCGAGGACCTGGTCGGAGATCAACTTGGTGAACGTGCGCCGGCACGTGGCACCCACCCGGTCGAGGGCCGACGTGGTACTGGTCAAGGACCGGTCGCACCGGGTGCGCGACGTCACCGTTCGCCGGCCCTGAGGGCGGTGCCACTGAGAGGGCGAGCCCACTGCTGGTCGTGTGCCCTTGTTACGCTGCCTGCATGGAGCGAAGCGGAGTCAGTCGATGAGTGCCCTGGTAGCCACCACGCTGTTGGCGACAGGTGCGGGTAGTTGGGCGCTCTGGGGAATCCTCAGCTTCATCGTGTGGGTGCTGATCCTGGTGTGGATCTACAACATCGCCAAGCGTAAGGGTCGCCACGCCCTGGCCTGGCTGATCCTGGGGTTCTTCTTCTCCTTGATCACCCTGATCATCGTGGCCCTGCTGCCGTCCAAGCGGACCACCGAGTCCTACCGCTGAGATCACATCCGGCCGGTGGTCCGACACCGACTGGCTAGACGAGGCCGATGCGGTCCAACACGTCCGGGGCGCCTGGACCGCCCGGAGCTCCTGGCACAGTGCGTCGGACAGGGGGGTCCTCGACCCGGTGGCCGACGAGGTTGTCCAGCTCACTGGGGTCGACATCGGTGTCGATCAGGTGCGAATCGCGGGGTGGTTCGAACCCGGCCCAGAACGGGAGCTCGTTGTCGGGCTCGACGGGCTGACGAATCACCGGGACGTCCGTCCCCGCCATGGTGGCCAGCGCTGCCCGTCCCTCCGGGCGGGGGAGCCGCAGCCGGGGAGTGGCCGGACGGGCATGGTCGACCGAGACATCGAACAGGTCGGCGATGGTGGCGTGGTGGTCGACCGAGGTAGTCAGGGCGTCGACGTCCTCCGGACCCCGACCGGGCGACCGGATCGGCAGGGGGGTGCGACCGGCCAGCCACGGGGCCTCAGGATCCGAGAGCGCTGGGTCGGGACGTTCACGAGGGGGCGGTGACGGGCGATTCGCGCTCGGCGCTGTCGGCGACAGGCTCGAGCGCCACGTCGCGAGGCTTCACCCGTTCGTCGAGGTCCGAATGATCGGCCTCTCGCTGGCGCCGGGCCTGACGGGCCTCCCACCGGTCGAGCAGCCGTGAGCCCACCACAAAGGTGGTTGCGGCATAGAGCCAGCCGACGAATACATCGATGACGAAGTGCTCGGCGCCGTAGACGAGGGAGAACGCCATCGCCAGCACATAGGTGACGAGGATGGCCTTGACCCAGGTCCTAGACCCCTTCCAGAAGAAGAGGCAGATCAGCATGGGGTAGGCCGCATGGAGCGAGGGCATGGCGGCGATGTTGTTGTCGAACCGATTGCCTCCGGTGAACAAGGCGGCGGCCACGTGGAGTCCGACGTGGTTCCACATCAGGGGGATGAACCGCACCGTCCCGCCCAGGTGCCCGGTCTGACTGGCCATCCAGGGCGGCATGGCCGGATAGAGGACGTAGGTCACATAGCCCAGCAAGGTGAGTCCCACGAACAAGGGGACGAAGCGTCGGAACTTGGCGTAGTTCCGCTTCCAGAGCACGCCGGCGATCACGAACGAGGCGAAGAAGTGCGTGGTGTACGTGATCCAGGCCAAGTAGTCCCACACATGGAGATGGTGGGGGTCGTACAGCCACCGCTGCAGTTGGACCGTGGGTGCCACCCCGCCAAAGAGGTGCCGGTCGAACCACACCTGGGGGCGGACGAAGGGACCCCACAGCGTGTGGCTGGCATAGCCGCGGAGCAGGTCGTAGAGCACCAGCACCAAGTAGAGGGGCAGCCAATCCCGGATGACACCCCGTCGCCAGCGACCCGTGTCCCCGAGACAGGACACGAAGAGGAAGGCGGTGATCCACAGCAGGATGATGTCGGAGGAGTAGGGCACGCCGTCGACGTACAGGTAGGCCGCTGAAGCCAGGATGAGAATGACCCACCCCAACCGTTTCTTGGGGTTGCGGCCTCCGAGCCGTTCCACCAGCCTGCGCTTGGACCCGGTCAGATCCTCGGTGACGGCACCGTCGGCGGGCTGTGCCGCCGTCGGGATGGCGGTGGGGGCCGGTCCGGCCGGGATGTCTGCAGTCACGAGGGGATCCGTCGGCGATTCGATGCTTGACAAAGTTGATCGGTTAAGTCAGATTTTAACGTAGTGTGAGGAGGCGGGCCAGTCGGAGGGAATGCCATCCGCGAGGACCTACCGCATTTGTGACACATGTCTGTCACAAGATTGGCACACAAGTGACAAACAGGAGTGTCGATGGAGAAAGGTATGGACCATGGGGAGCCTCCCGCCGAGTCAGTGCGCGAGTTGTTCGAAGCCTTCGCCGACGGTGAGCTCGAGCAGTTCTTGGACGGGTGTGCCCCTGACCTGGTGCTCACGGTGCGGGGGTCGGGTTCCATGACCACCCTGCTGGCCAAGGGCCGCATCGCCTCGTGGTACCGCTCGATGCACGACCTGGCCGGCGGCTCGTTGCGTTCCGAGGTCTTCCTCGAGGTCACCGAGGGTCCCGCCCAGGTGGTCCTCCTCCGGCACTCGCTGACCCGGGGCCAGATCGAGTACCGCTATGAGACGGTCAACCGGTGCACCTGGCGTCACGACGGACTCGTCTCGTGGTTCTCCCACCCCCTGCGCCCCGCTGACTATGCCCGGGCCTGGGGGCTCGCCGCCGTCGGAGAGCGGGTGCCCGCCTAGGCGGTCCTCCGGCTGGCAGCTGCGGGACCAGCAGCGCAGCTACCCGCCGGGCGGTCGGGCCCGGGCGCTGCCGAGGGCGGTGCGTCGAACCGGTAGATGAGGATGGACTGCCCGAGCGTCCCCACCGGACAGTAGGCCCGGAGCCAGGCCAGCCGCTGGCGCTCGGCACTCGTGAGATCGGTCGCCGACACCGCCACCCACCCGGTCACCGCGGCGGGCGGTGCGCCGAGCAGGGGCCTGGCCCCGGGGACGTCGCCGGCACCGAGGCCCCGGGGGCCGAAGTACGCGATCCAGGGCCTCTTCCCCACGCTCCAGTGTTGGAGTCGGTAGAAGGACTGTCCCCAGTCAACGTCGGAGTTGGTGGCCACCTGGAACGAGGGGGTGAACGGGGGAGTGGTCCAGGCCAGTGAGTCCGGTGCCGATGCGATCACGGCGACGGTGGCCACCGTGACCGACGCCGCCACGAAGGCCGCTCGCGTCAACCCGGTCCGGATCACCGGCACGATCGACGATGCCGCCACCAGCCACAGGGCAACCGCAGGGAGCAGGTAGCGAAGCCCGATGTCGCGAGGGAGCCCCACGGTGAATGCCACCAGGATGAGGATCGGCAGTCCGAGTACCAGTGCCGCGCGGGCGGCGTGTGCCGCGCGTGGCCGCCACCAGTCCCCACGGTCCGACCACCAGCACCACCAGGGTGGTCGGCACGGTCTTCACGAGCAAAGCGCCGGGCCAGTACCACCATCGGCCACCGGTCCAGGCCACCCCCAGGAGATAGCCGGGACCGGGGATGGTGTCGTTCGCCGCCAGGTACCGGATCCCCTCCAGGTAGGGCAGGGGCAGGATGACGGTGGGGTGGAGGAGGACCGCCGGGTCGAGTGCGGCGTAGAGCACCCACACTGATCCCCAGACGACCAGAGCCACCAGCCCGCCCTGCCTCCAGGCGGTAGCGGGGGACCTTCGTCGAAGGATGGCCACCACGGCCACGACCGATACCCCCGCCAGGATCAGGCCGGTCACGTCCGTCAACACACAAAGCGCGCTCATCAGCCCGACCGCAACCGCCCACCCGGTGGTCGGGCGCCGACTCCATCGAAGGAGGGCCCAGGACCAGGCGCCGACGGCCAGGGCGAATGAGACATCCAGGCTGAGGAGGTGGCTGAGCCCGAGGACGAACGGTGACAGCAGCCACAACAGTCCCGCCAACGCCCCGGCTTGCCGGCCGAAGAGCTCACGGCCCAGGGCGTAGAGCACGAAGGCCAGGCCCAGTGTCTCGAGCAGCGTGGTTAGACGAGACGCCATAGTCACCGCTCGCAGGGTGCCAGCATGCAGTTGGGCACGTGCGAACTCGGCGCTGTAGGTCCGCTCGTCGTTCCGATCCCAGTGTCCGTTGGGCGGGATCACCGGGTGGGCGAACAGAACTGGGAGCACCGCCACCACCTTGGGGAGGATCGGGTGCTCGTCGTTGAAGGTGAGATCGTGGTGGAGCACGGCCCCCAGGCCAGCCGCCACGTAGACCGGCTCGTCAAACGTCGGCGAGTCGACCCACGCCTCATGGAGGCCCAGGCCGAAGACGGCCACCGCCGCGGCCATCAGGACCACCAGAGGACCCCACCGGCCCATCCTGGCCCCCGTCCTGGTCAGACCCTCGGGCGGTGCCGCGTCCTCGCCGGTACCTATCGGGGCGGCGGGAGTCTGGTCGGTGACGCCGGGGGCGGGATGGGATGGGGGCGTGACAACGCTCGGAGCTTACCCAGGTGGTCCAGCCCAGCCATGCCGATTGCCCGGACCGGGTGCAGTGGCACCATCGTCGGTGAGTTCGTCATGGGATCCTCAGGGACCGGCCGTCGACCCTCTCCTCGTCACCGGGCTGCGTCGCCCGGTCGACCGTGGTGGCAATGAAGGTTCCCCTCGAGTGTCGCGCCGTGGCCGTCCGCACCGACCGCGCACAGAGCTGGGGCCCCAGAGGCGTAGACTCGCGGTGTCATCCTCGGTTCGAACGGATCACGCCCAAACACGCGTGGACCATTCCACTCGACTGGCGGGCACGACGAACGCCAGTCCGGCGCTTTGGTGTCCAGATCGTCATCACCGAGGACGGCCCCTCCGGTTGCTCCTCGCCCTCTGTGCCTACCAGCACCGACCGAGAGACCCACCATGATCATCGAGTCCGAGCGTCCCGACCATGCGGCAGCCAACCGCGAGGACTTCGCCGAGCTCTCGAGGACCGTGCGGGCCCAGGGCTTGCTGACTCGTCGGCGGGGTTACTACGGCGTGAAGATCGCACTGACCGTGGGCGCCCTGTGCCTGCTGGGCGTAGCCGCCGCCATGGTGGGTGACAGCTGGTGGAACGTGGTGGTGGCAGTGGGGGTCGCCTTCGTGCTGACCCAACTGGGATTCATCGGCCACGATGCCGGCCATCGCCAGATCTGTGTACGGCGCCGCCACAACGACGTGATCGGACTGGCCGTGGCCAACCTGCTCACCGGCTTCAGCTTCGGCTGGTGGCTCACCAAGCACAACCGTCATCACGCCCATACCAACCGTCCGGACAAGGACCCCGACATGGCTCCGGGGGTCTTGGTCTACGTCGCCGATCAGCTCGAGGGTCGCGGTTGGTTCGGTCGTCTGTGGGCCTCTGCACAAGTGATCCTCCTGGTCCCGCTGCTGTTCCTCGAGGCGCTCAACCTGCATGTGGCCAGCGTGGTCGACCTCGCCCACCGACGTGACCGACAGGCGCTGGTCGAGGCAGGACTGCTGCTGGCCCACGGCGCACTGTTCTTCGTGGCTCCGTTCCTCGTGCTCTCACCGCTGCATGCCCTGGTGTTCATCGGCGTGTCGCAGTCCCTGTTCGGCTTCTACCTCGGCATCAGCTTCCTCACCAACCACGTGGGGATGCCGATGCTCTCCGATCACGACGATCTGGGATTCCTCCGGCGCCAGGTCGTCACGTCCCGCAACCTGTCCGGCTCGGCCCTTACCGGCTTCTTCTTCGGTGGCCTCGACACCCAGATCGAACACCACTTGTTCCCGGCGATGCCCCGGGCCAACCTGCGCCGCGCCAGGAAGCTGGTGCGCCCGTTCTGCAACGCCCACATGATCGACTACGAGCAGCAGAGCCCGATGACCGCCTACCGGGAGGTCTTGGCCCACCTCCACGCAGCCGGGCTCGGCCGGGTGCTCCCTGCGGTGGCCTGAGTCGGGGCCAGCCACTTCGCCCCGAGCCCCCAGGATCTGGCGGCTGTGCCCTGGTAGGGTCGGCGGCACAACAGAGGCAGTGCCTCGGGGAAGCCGGTCAGAATCCGGCGCTGGTCCGCAACCGTAGGTGACGGCGACAAACGCACGTCACGAGCCGGGATACCGGGGTACCGCTTGGTTGAGTCCATAACCGTCGAGAACAGCGGTAGGGACTCGGTCGGTCGTGGTCCCGAATGGGCACCGTGGAGCTTCCGGGTCGTTACCCGAAAGTGAGTGACCCATGTCCACCAAACGCCTCGTGGCGTCGGCTGCACTCGTAGCCTGCCTTGTCGCCTCCATCGTTGCGGGACCGACGATGGTTGCCCGTGCCGCTACCCCCACGCCTACCACCGAGTTCCCGCAGACGGCGGCGGCCCGGCTGGGTGCCCAGTGGTTGGCCAGCCAACTCAACGATCAGGGCTTCGTGCCGGTGAGCGGATCGCCGGGGCAAGCCAACCTCTCGGCCACGGCCAACACCATCCTCGCCCTGGCGGCAACTGGTGTCGATCGCACCGCTGCGTCGGCGGCACTCGGCTACCTCGAGTCCCACGTGGATGCCTACGTCACTCAATTCGGGAGTGACGGCCCGGGCCAGCTGGCGCTCCTCGTGCTTGACGCCCATGCTCTGGGCGTGGATCCGACGTCATTCGGCGGGTCCGACCTGGTCACCCGCCTGCTTGCCACCCAGCAGACCAGCGGCACGGATGCCGGCCTGTTCGGCACAGAACTGCAGGTCCAGAACTTTGTCGCCGGCAACTACGACCAGGGCCTGGCGCTCGCCGCACTGGCCGCAGCTGGGGTCATCGGCACCGGTCCGGTCAACGCCGCAGTGACGTGGCTGTTGGGTCAGCAGTGTTCGGCCCCCTTCGGTGGAGGATGGACGCTTCCCGACAACGCGGCGAGCCCGTGCAACGGCGATCCCACGCAGTTCGGGGGACCCGACACCAATGCCACGTCGTTTGCCCTCCAGGGACTCCTGGCCCAGCACGCCTTGCCGGCCACCACGAAGACCGCTGCGGTCGCCTACCTCACCGCCACCCAGCAGAGCGATGGAGGATGGGCAGAGAATGCCAGCGCCCAGAATGCCCCCGGGCCATCGGACCCCAACTCGACTGGTCTTGTGGTCCAGTCGCTCGTCGCGTTGGGGCTGTCCCCGGTGGGTAACGCCTTCACCAAGCCCACTGGCAACCCGGTGTCGTCGCTCCTCTCGTTCCAGCTCACCTCCGGTGCTGACGCCGGTGCGTTTCAGTTCACACTGGGCAGCGGGGCCAGTCCCTTTGCCACCTACCAGGCGGTCCCTGCCCTGGCCGGGGTGGCTGTGCCGTTCTCGCTCGGCCGGGGCTACTGGCTGGTGGCCTCCGACGGCGGGGTCTTCTCCTTCGGCGACGCCGCCTTCCACGGCTCCACCGGGAGCGAGGTCCTCAACAAGCCCATCGTGGGCTTGGCCGCCACTCCGGACGGCAAGGGCTACTGGCTGGTGGCCTCCGACGGCGGCGTCTTCTCCTTCGGCGATGCCAGCTTCCACGGTTCGACCGGCGGACTCGTGTTGAACAAGCCCATCGTGGGCCTGGCGACCACTCCGGACGGCAAGGGCTACTGGCTGGTGGCCTCCGACGGCGGCGTCTTCTCCTTCGGCGATGCCAGCTTCCACGGTTCGACCGGCGGACTCGTGTTGAACAAGCCCATCGTGGGCCTGGCGACCACTCCGGACGGCAAGGGCTACTGGCTGGTGGCCTCCGACGGCGGCGTCTTCTCCTTCGGTGACGCCACCTTCTTTGGCTCTGCCGGAGCATTGGCCCTCAACAAGCCCATCGTGGGCCTGGCCGCCACCCCCGACGGCAAGGGCTACTGGCTGGTGGCTTCCGATGGTGGCGTCTTCTCCTACGGTGATGCCGCCTTCCACGGATCCACCGGCGGGACCCCGCTGAACAAGCCCATCGTGGGCCTAGCCGCCACCCCCGACGGCAAGGGCTACTGGCTGGTGGCCTCCGATGGTGGCGTGTTCTCCTTCGGTGACGCGCCGTTCTTCGGGTCAACAGGCGGAGTGACCCTCAACAAGCCCATCGTGGGCGCCGTTGGCGTGGACGGTCCGGGAGGCGTGTGACTCCTCGGCAGTTCGCCGGACGGCTCGTGAGGACCGTGCTGTTCGTCGGCGCAGCTTCGGCTGCGCTGGCGGCAGCCGGCCCTGACGCGCTGATGCCGTTCAAGGATGCCGCGGGAGCCGCCACCGAGGTCAGTGTGGCCTTCATCGTCGACTTCGGCGGGGGAAAGGCCCCCGTCGTGGGTTGCGTCCGAGTGCCGGCCGGCGATAACGGCTATGCCGCCTTGTCGGCCTTCACGGCCCAAGAGGGTGAAGCCGAACCGATCTACAACAGTGCTGGCCTGCTCTGCTCGATCAACGATCTGCCTCCCAACGCCCCAACTGTCTGTGGCGAGCGGGTGGCCGGCGGGTACGACTACTGGGCCTACTGGCACGGGACCTCGGGCTCGTGGGTCTATGCCAGCTCCGGGGCGTTCGCTCTGGTCCAAAACGGCGACGTCGAAGGCTGGCGCTACGAGAACCCGGGGAGCTCGAACCCGAGTGATCCCCAGCCGGCCGCGGCACCGAACTACGCCGCCATCTGTGGCCCGTTGGCCGTCCCACCGACCACGGTCACCACCCAGTCGACGATGGCTACCACCACCACGACGTCACCGTCGGTTCCAGCAGCCCACACCGGGCCCCCGGCGACCTCGCCCGGCACGGCGGTGACCACCCCCGGTGCTCCTGGCCGAGAGCCGCCGGCGTCGACGGCGCACGTCTCGTCCAGCCCGACCACTTCGGCGGTGGTGGAGACCACCACGCCGATCACCACCCCGGCGTCGACCCGGGAGGCCCTCGCCGCCCAGCCGGCGTCAGCCGACCGTGCCGGTGGGGGGAGCGCAGTGCCGCTCGTCGTGGGCGGCGTGCTGATCCTGTTGTTAGCTGGAGGTGCCGTCCTGGCCTGGCGCCGCCGCACCGGGACCCCATGAACCTGCGCCCGCCGCCGTCACCCTCCCGCCGCGGTCTCCACCCCGCGGCCTGGTGGCTGTGGGCCGGCTGCCTGGCCGGTGCGGCCAGCCGCACCACCAACCCGATCCTGCTGGCGCTCATCGCCTCGGTCGCCGCCTTCGTCGTGGCGACCTGTCGTACCTCGGCGCCGTGGTCCCGGTCGCTCGTGGTCTTCTTTCGCCTGGGCCTGGTGGTCATCGTGCTGCGAGTGGTCATCCAGATCCTGTTCGGCAACCGGCTGCCCGGTCACGTGCTGTTCACTGTGCCCGAGGTGCCCCTGCCGTCATGGGCTGCAGGTGTGAGCATCGGTGGGCCGGTCACCGCCGAGGCCGTGCTCCAGGCGGCGGTGGACGGACTCCGGCTGGCTGTGGTGCTCATCTGCTTCGGCGCGGCCAACTCGCTGGCCAGTCCGTACCGGCTGCTCCGCTGCCTCCCCGCTGTCCTCTACGAGGCCGGCGTAGCGGTGACGGTCTCGCTGGCTTTCGCCCCCGAGGTGGTAATGGCCATCTCGGCCGTGCGAGATGCCCGCCGGCTGCGTGGGCGCCCGGTCCGGGGCCTCGCCGGGCTCCGGGGGATGGCCATCCCGGTGTTGGAGGCCGCCCTCGACCGATCGCTCCAGCTAGCGGCGTCCATGGATGCCCGGGGCTATGGGCGCAGGGTCGCCGTCGGGGCCGGCCATCGGCGGCTGGCCGGGGTGACGACCGCACTCGGACTGCTGTTGGTGCTGGTCGGCGTGTACGGGATCCTGGACCCGGGATCACTTCCAGCAGGTGGGGTGCCGCTGCTGGCGTCCGGAGCCGTGCTGGTGGGGGCGGGCCTGGCGGTGAGCGGCCGCCGGACCAATCGCACCCGCTACCGGCCTGACCCCTGGGGCGCGCCAGAGTGGGAGGTGTGTGCCTCGGGGATGGCGGCCGTTGCCGGGCTCATCGTGGCCGCGGCGACCGGCGTCCACGGATTGACGTTGGAGGTGTATCCCCTAGCCGTCCCTGCCCTCCCGATCCTGCCCACCGTGGGGATCCTGGTCGCACTTGTCCCGGCCATTGCCGCTCCCTCCCCCCGCCGCATGGCGCGGGGAGGACCGCCCCCGGTGGTGGTCGCCTCCCGGGACAGCCCGGTCGAAGCAGTCGGGGGGGGGACGCTGACGTGATCACGTTCGCCGACGTCTCCTTCACCTATACCGACGCTGCAACCCCTACGCTGCGCCACGTCGATCTGACCGTCGGCGAAGGTGAGCTCTGCCTGGTGGTCGGCCAGACCGGCTCCGGCAAGACCACCCTCTTGTCGGCCATCAACGGGTTGGTGCCGCACTTCACCGGCGGACGCCTCTCCGGTGAGGTCACCGTGTCGGGACGGTCGACTCGGGAGTTCCCTCCCCGGGAGCTCGCCGACATCGTCGGGGTCGTCGGCCAGAACCCGGCGGCGAGCTTCGTCACCGACATCGTGGAGGACGAACTGGCCTACACCATGGAGAACCTGGGGATCGCCCCGGACGTAATGCGACGGCGCGTCGAGGACGCTCTCGATCTCCTCGGGCTCCACGAACTGCGCCAACGGCCGCTCTCCACCCTGTCCGGTGGACAGCAACAGCGGGTGGCCATCGGCGCCGTGCTCACCGCCTCGCCTCGTGTCCTGGTCCTGGACGAGCCGACCTCGGCACTGGACCCGGCCGCGGCCGAAGAGGTGCTCGGTTCGCTCACCCGCCTGGTCCATGACGTAGGACTGACAGTGGTGCTGGCCGAGCACCGCCTCGAGCGGGTGATCCCCTTCGCCGACCGCGTGGTGCTGGTCCCCGGTCACGGCCAGGCCTTGGTGGAGGGTCCCACGGCCGAGATCATGGCGACGTCACCGGTGGCACCACCCATCGTGGAGTTGGCCCGGCTGGCCGGATGGTCGCCGGTGCCGCTCTCCGTCCGGGACGCCCGGCGAATGGCCGGTCCCCTGCGCCAGCAGATCGCCGGAGCACCGATCCCGGCCCCACGTGCGCCGGCCAGTCCTGCGGCCTCATCGGTCGCAACGGCCCGGCGCTTGTCGGTGACCTACGGGGACGTGGTGGCGCTGGCGGAGATCGACCTCGACGTGGCGGGGGGCGAGGTGGTGGCGCTCATGGGCCGCAACGGCTCGGGCAAGTCCACTCTTCTCGGCCAACTGGCCGGGCTCCGGGCACCTGGTGCTGGCCGGGTCGAGGTGCTGGGCCGCCCTCCCGCCGAGCAGCCGCCGCGCACCCTGATACGGATGGTTGGCCTGGTGCCCCAGGACGCCGGGGTCTTGCTCTACGGGGAGTCGGTGGCCGACGAGTGCCGGACCGCCGATCACGAGACCGGCCTTGACCCGGGGTCGACGGCGGCCATGCTCGACTCGGTGCTCCCCGGGCTGCCGTCCGACCAGCACCCCCGGGATCTCTCGGAGGGTCAGCGCCTGGCGCTAGCCCTGGCCATCGTGCTCGCCCCGCGGCCTCCGCTGGTGCTGCTCGACGAGCCCACGCGGGGCCTGGACTATCCCAGCAAGCACCGCCTGGTGGCGGTAGTTCGCAAGTTGGCCGCCGATGGTGTCTGCGTGGTGGTGGCCACCCACGACGTGGAATTGGTGGCGCAGGTGGCCACCCGGGCAGTGGTGCTGGCCGAAGGCGAGGTGGTCGCCGACGGCGACGCACGCGAGGTCGTTCGCCACTCGCCGGTCTTCGCTCCCCAGGTGGCCAAGGTGCTGGCCCCCGAACCGTGGCTCACCGTCGACGAGGTGGCCGCGGCAATTGAGGTGTCCGATGGCCGCGGGTAGCGGGGGGACGAGGCGGATCGGTCCTCCCGCCGTCCGGCTGCGGCCGCGGGCCTCGGTGCTGCTCGCCGTCACGTCGGTGATCGGAGTCGCCGCGTTCACGTGGCCGCTGCTCATCCACGCCCGCTCCGGCGCCAACCTGGCGCACTCGGCGGACGCCCCGTGGCTGTTCGTGGCCATCCTCCCTTTGTTGTTGGCGGTGGTATTGGGAGAGATGGCGGAGGGATCGCTCGACGCCAAGGCCATCGCGCTGCTCGGTATCCTGGCGGCGTGCGGTGCGGCCCTGCGCATCCCGAGCCCCGGGGTGGCCGGTTTCGAGCCGGTGTTCTTCCTTCTGATCCCCGCCGGCCGGGTCCTCGGACGGGGCTTCGGGTTCGTCCTGGGCGCCGTGACCATCGTCGTGTCGGCTCTGATCACCGGCGGGATCGGCCCCTGGTTGCCATTCCAGATGTTCGGGGCGGCATGGATGGGCTTCGGCGCCGGGTGCCTCCCCCCGGCGCGGGGCCGGGCCGAACTCGGATTGCTGGCGGCCTACGCAGCCGTGTCGGCGGTGGCCTACGGGACCCTGCTCAACATGTGGTTCTGGCCCTTCGGCGCTGGGACGACCACCCGGTATTCGTTCGTCCCGGGAGCAGGGCTCCTCCACAACCTCCACAGCTTCGTCCTCTTCGACCTGACCACGTCGATGGGATTCGACCTGGTGCGGGCCCTGACCAACGTGGTGCTGGTCATCGTGCTCGGACGTCCGGTGCTGCGCCGCCCTCCGGCGGGCCTCACGCCGGGCGGCGTTCGGCGCATCGGTGGACTACGACGACGGGGGATCAGGACGTGGGTTGCCACTCGAGCATCACCACCGTGGCGTCGTCGCGAAGGCGGTTGTCCTGGAAGGTGGCCACTTCGTGGAGAGCATTGCGCAACAAGAGGTCGGCGGCAGCCCGGCTGGCCATGGCCCCCTCGATCAACTCGATGAACCGGTCCATGCCGAACAGGCTGTCGTCCGACGAGCGACCGTCGACGACGCCGTCGGAGTAGAACACCACGACGTCACCGGGCGCCGAGCGCGTGTTCGGCTTCTTCCACCATGGTCCCTCCGAGCCCCCAGGGCAGTGAGGCCTTACAGGCCAGGTCGTGGCGGACTCGCCCGCCCCTGACCAGCAGTGGTAGCGGGTGACCGGCGTTCGTCCACCCCAGGCGACCGGTTCGCAGGTCGAGTTGGGCCAGCTGACCGGTGACGAAGGCGTCACCGCCGAACCGTCCGGCCACCGCTTCGTCGAGTCGCCGGTGGATGATGGCGAGCGGGTGCCCTTCTCGCCGGTCGCGGCGGTAGCTCCCCACTGCCAGGGCTGAGGTCAGGCTGGAGCTGAGGCCGTGGCCCATGGCATCCATGATGGCGACATCGAGCGTGAAACCGTTGACGGCATGGTCGAACGTGTCGCCGCCGACGTCGTAGGCTGGTTCCAAGAGGCCGGTCGATCGACCCTCAGGCGTCTGGAGATGGAGGGGAGGAAGCAGGTCCCACTGCATGCTGGCCGGCAGGCTCATCGAGCGCCTTCGGCGCACCATGTTGAACAGGTCGGTCTGTCGTGCCGTGATGGCGATCACGGAGCCGGCCAGCATTCCCAACTCCTCGAGGTCCCGCCCGTCGGTGCGGTCATCGGTGGGGAGGGTGAGGGCTAGCACCCCGGTGCACTCGGAGCCCTCGAGGATGGGCACCCAGGTGCGCTCACCCTCCGCGGCGGCCTCGGTCACCATGCGACGCTCGGCGAAGGCCAGCCCGGCCGCAGTGCCTGCTACTGCCTCGCCCATCGGGACATCCACGTGTTGTCCCCGGTCAGGGACCGGATACAGGAAGGATTGCTCGAAGTCCGCCAGGTAGACGACGAGGTCGAGCACCCCCGCTCGACGTGCCAGGGTGCGCATGGTGTCGGTGATGTCTGAGGGCGCCAGCGATCGGAGGGCCCGAAGCGCTTCGCCGAAGTCGGGGGTGTTCACAGGCGATCGGTACTCCTTGGACGGGGTCCGGATGGGTGTGGGCGCCCATCGTGTGGGCGTGGACGGGTCAGCGCCGTCAGCGACTGCGCACGAGGTGGTCGACGAATGCCAGCTTGCGGATGACCCGGGGAGCCAGCACGAACGGATAGAGGTCGTCATGTCCCATCGAGCGGTTGATCTGGTTGAGGGCGTAGGACAGTTCGAGCCAGTGGTCGATCACGTCGCCGAACGAGGCACTGGCGTCGGGTCGGGTGGCGTGCGTCGGGGAGGGGACGGCGGTCCGGCTCGCCCCCGCTCCGCCGATCGTCCCCAATCCAAAGCTCTGAGCCGTCTGGAGGGTGTCGAGGATGTGCAGGTAGTGGGCGAAGGTCTCGGCCCAGTCCTCGAAGGGGTGCATGGTGGCGTACCGGCTGATGTGGGTGGTCCTCCAGGACTGGTCGGTGGTGGGCTCGTCGTAGTGGAGTTTGACGGCCGCGGCATAGTCCTCCCGCTCGTCACCGAAGAGGACCCGACAGGCGTCGACCACGTCGGGTTGGCTCACCAGGAGAGGCCAGTAGTAATGGCCGATCTCGTGGCGGAAATGGCCGAGCAGGGTGCGGTAGGGCTCGTTCAGCTGTAGGCGCAGGTGCTCGCGGTGCTCGTCGTCGGCCTCGGCCAGGTCCAGGGTAATGACCCCGTTGTCGTGCCCGGTGATCACCTTGGTGGCCGTGCTGGACAAGAGATCGAAGGCCAATCCACGGCCGGCCGCTTCGTCGCGCGGCGACACCGGGAGTCCGAGTTCGGCCAACTGGAAGATGAGCCGCCGCTTGGCCATCTCGCCGCGGACCAGTTCGACCATGCCGTCGGTATCGTGATCCGAGGGCCGGGTGCGGGTGAGCACGCAGGACTCGCACAGCGCGCTGGCGCCGGCCGGGACCAGCCAATTGCACCCAGTCACCGATCGGGTGGCGCACCGCTGCCAGGACCGGACCGGGCTGCCCAGGTCGACCAGGTGGTCCGGTGCGACCTCGGTGAGGGCCACCACGTCGCGCCGCTGGTGGACGTACCCCAGCGGGGAGTCGCAACGGACGCAGCGGTCATTGTCGAAGAAGATGAGCTGGCCGCAGTTGTCACAGGTGAAGACGCGCATGGGTTGCCGTTCGGAGAGTGGGCGGGTCCGGTCAAGGCTCGGGATCACGGTAGTCCGGTGCCCTGCTCACCGGTACGGCGTGCCCGTTCCCCTTCCGGTTTCGGTCGGGCCCGCGATCTACCCGAGTCGTCCTGCCCCCAAACCCACCGGCCTCGGTTGGAATCGAACAGATGTTCGATTACGATCGGTGCCATGGGGGTGCAACAGCCGAGCTTGTTCGACACGGGGGACCAACCCGTCTGGGGGCCACTCGGGGCCTCGGTGGAGCACGTCGATCTGGGCGGAGGCGCCTGGCTGGATTTCCGGAGGGAGTGGCTGGGCCGAGCGGACCTGGTGTTCGACCGCTTGGTGGACCGAGTGTCGTGGCGGGCAGAGCGACGTCAGATGTACGACCGGATAGTCGATGTGCCGCGTCTGGTGTCGTTCTTCGAGGAAGGTGAGGAGCTGCCGGACCCGATCCTCGTGCAAGCTCGGGAGCGGTTGGCCGATCACTATGCCGACCAGCCGTGCGGGCCGGTCCGGACCACCGGGCTGTGCCTCTACCGTTCCGGTGCGGACAGCGTGGCATGGCACGGGGACACTGTGGGTCGCCATTCCGAGCGTGACAGCCTGGTGGCCATCGTCTCGCTCGGGGAGCGGCGGCGGTTCCTTCTCCGGCCGGCCGTCGGCGGCGCCGGCCTTCGCTATGACCTCGGTGCGGGGGACCTGTTGGTGATGGGCGGGCGCTGCCAGCAGACCTGGCAGCACGCTGTCCCCAAGTCACCGCGGGTGTCGGGCCCTCGGATCAGTGTCCAGTTCAGGTCGTCCGGACTGCGCTGACAGCCGCGGACCGGGATCGGCCCGGTCGGTGCGGGCGCTACTGTGCCTGTAGCGGATCGACCGTCCACCTCGTCGGTGGTCGAACGGGAGGAGAGCACCCCATGGCCCAGAGTGCCGGCCTGCATGAGCCCGAGGACCGACTGTCGAGTGAGACCGTCGACCGGCATCGTGCCATTACCTCGATCCAGGAGGAGCTCGAGGCCGTCGACTGGTACGACCAGCGTGTCGAGGCAACGACGGACCTGGAGCTGGCAGCAGTGCTGGCCCACAATCGTGATGAGGAAAAAGAGCATGCCGCCATGACGTTGGAGTGGCTCCGCCGGCGCGATCCTGCCCTCGACCGCCATCTGCGTACCTACCTGTTCAGCGAGGGATCAATCCTGGCGCTCGAGGATGCGGCCACGTCGGACGGGGGTGCCGAGTCGGGTTCGTTGGGGATCGGAGATCTCCGCCCCTCCTGATCCCGCCGTCACGGTTGGATCGCCCGGGCCCGAGCGACATTGCAAGGTGTGAACCTGCTGGCGGCGGGTAAGTGCATTGTGGGGCCGTGGGTTGATGGATCGGCGTACGCCGGTGGATCGGCGCTGGTCCCGATGTGGACGCCCACTACTCTGTCGGAGCCGGCGGCACCGACCGGTGACTCGGTTCTCCAGCACCATGTGGACGACCATTGGCGTCGTTGGACTTACGAAAGGATGCGCGTGGAAGAGACGTTCGAGTGTTCGATCGAGATCGGCGCCGACCGGTCGGTGGTGACGGTGGCAGGTGAAATCGACGTGGCCACGGCTCCGGCCCTCCGTGAGCGGCTGGACGAGGTCCAGGCAACAGAGCCGGCTGTCCTGATCGTGGACCTGTTGGGGGTTACGTTCATTGACTCGACTGCGCTTGGGGTCCTCATCGGCGCCCGCAAGCAGTGCGTGGCAGCAGGGGGCTCGATGCGCCTGGTCATCGCCGAGCCGAGGATCCTGAAGATCTTCGAGATCACCGGGCTCACCGAGTTGTTCCCCATCCGATCCACGAGAGACGAGGCGGTGGCGGGATGAGCGAATCTTGTCGATGCGATGTGAAGCAGGCTCAGGTCACCGGTGCATTGTCGTGAGCGACATCGTCGAGCTCACGCTCCCGGTCAAGGCCGACCTCGTGGTGCTGGCCCGCCTGACGGCGGCCACTGTCGCGTCACGGGCCAACTTCGATATCGAAGAGATCGAGGATCTCCGGCTGGCCGTCGACGAACTGTGCGTCTCCCTGGTGCAGGACTATTCGGACGGTCGGTTGGCCCTCCGCTTCGTGCGGGACGACGACTTGATCGAGGTGGAGGGGACCTTCCATGCCAAGTCGGGCCGCGCCGGTAGCGGGTTCGTTCACGGTGCCGAAGGTCTCTCCGAGCGGATCCTCGATGCGTTGGTCGATGAACACGGCCATGAGGACGGGAATGGCCAGCCTCGGGCCTGGTTGCGCAAACGGCGGGCCCGGCAGCAGGCCTGATGCCGGGCCCGGGACAACCCAACCGCGCCTCCCGAGAGCAGTTCGAGGAATTCGCCAGGACCAGGGACGAGCGACTGCGCAACCAGCTGGTCGAGTCCCACCTGGGGCTGGCCCATCAGCTGGCTCGACGCTTCTCGAGTCGGGGCGAGGCCTATGACGATCTGGTCCAGGTGGCCTCGCTGGCCCTGGTCAAGTCCGTCGATCGGTTCGATCCCGAGCGGGGGGTGGAATTCTCAACCTTCGCCACTCGCACCGTGATCGGGGAACTGAAGCGCCACTTCCGGGACAAGGGGTGGGCCATCCGTGCCCCCCGGCGGATCCAGGAGCTCTACCTCGAACTCGGACCGGCCATCGAGTCGCTCACCCAGGAGCACGGGCGCCTTCCCACGGTGGCGGAGATGGCGGCCGCGGTGGGTGCCTCCGAGGAGGCCGTCCTGGAGGCCATGGAGGCCGGGCAGAGCTACCGCACCTCATCGATCGATGCCCCCGACCGCCAGGAGGGCACCATCGCCAACCGCCTCGGCGACATTGACGCCGGCTTCGCCGGCACCGAGGACCGGATGCTATTGGCCATCTCGCTGACCCGGCTGCCGGAGCGGGAGCTGACCATTCTGAACCTCCGGTTCGTCGACGGCCTCACCCAGTCCGAGATCGCCGAACAGATCGGGATCAGCCAGATGCACGTGTCCCGTCTCCTGGCGTCCAGTCTGGCCAAGCTCCGCGAGTCATTCGCCGCCGAGCCGTGAGTCGTTGGGTCTGAGGCTCCCGGGTTCAGGATTCCGGATGACCGGGATGGAGCGTCGGTGCCGACCGGAGCGTGAGGAGTCCGTCGTGGCCACCGGGCCCGCCCCCGGTCGGGCTCATGAGCACGGCTTCGTGGTCGCCGACGCCGAACCGGTCGAGCACCGTGCCCTCGAGCCAGGCAGCGCACTCGTCGAGGACGGGAGCCCCCGTCGAGCCCCGGTGCCAGCCACAGTGCTCGAACTTGTCATAGGTGTCTCCAGTGAACTCGGCGAAGAGTGAGGCCAGGTCGGGTTGATCGCTGCCGAGCAGGTGGATGGCGATGCCCTCTACGCGTTCGCCGACGAAGAAGGTGTGGTTTAGCTTCGACAAGCAGACGATGAACCGGGGTGGAGCGATGCTGCACTGCGTCACGAAGCCGGCCACACAGCCGCTGACCTCCTCGGTCGCCGTCCCGCCCACGGTCACCACGTAGAGGGGCGTGTCATCACGAGTGGTGAAGGCCTTCATGGCGTCGTGCACGGACTCGGCCTCCACAACGGCGATTGTAGGCACTGCACGTCCCTGTGGGTGCCGACCTCGTCGTCACCGTGGTGCCTTCAGGCCAGCTCCACCGGCCGGGCCGGATCGTCGACGGGCAAGTCCCCGACCACGGTCGCCGTCACGTCGAGGAGGTCCAAGGTGGCGATCCCCTTGGTCACGGATGCGAAGGCGGCGTCGGCGGCGTCGCGTCCGGTGGCGATACGCACGAGCGACTGGCGGGGTGCGAGGTTGGTGGTGTCGTGGGTGATCCACCGCCCGTCCTCCAGAGTCTCGAACACGGCGTGGAAGTCCATGGGGGTAAGGCCTGGCGCGTACACCGAGACGAAGCGGGCGGGAACGCCGATGGCCCGACACAGGGCGATGCCGAGGTGGGCGAAATCGCGGCAGGTGCCCATGCCGGTGAGCAGGGTGTCCTCGGCCGAGTCGTGCACCGAGCTCGATCCGGCCACATAGCCGATGCGCTGGCGAATCCAGTCCGAGATGGCCTCGACCCGGCTGCGCACCGTGGTCCCCATGCCGAACTCCGCCACGGCGAATCCCACCAGATGGTCGGACGGGCAATAGCGGCTGGGGCGGAGGTAGACCAGCCGGGCGTAGTCGAGTGCCGGATCGAGCTGTTCGCCCGGGCGGATCGGCCCGGCATCGATCTCCGAGCGGTAGCTGATCCCCAACCGGCCGCTGAGTGACTGCAGGAGGTGGACCCGGGCCCCATGGGGTCCGCTCAGCTCGACAGTGGTGAGGGCGGGCTCACCATTGGTCGAGACGTCGAGCCGCTCGGTGAGGACCCGGCCCGCACAGGCGGCCGCCACCAGTTGGAGGACCACCTCGGTGGGCTCGACGACGGTGAAGCCGAGCTCGCAGGTCACCACCCGCACGCCGGTGGACCGGCCCGGGACAGGTTCGTTGGCCGGGCCGCCGAACTCGCTCATCATGCACTGTGCCACACGGACGAGGAGCCCGGTGACACCGGACGGCCAGCACCCTCCCGGGTCACCGTGGCCGGCCCACTACAGGCGAGCGTAGGCCCCCGCCTCGTTGGCGAAGCGCTCGGCCGCCTCGGCGCTGACCGATGGCCGGGTGAGTCCGATGGCGGCGAGCACGTCTTCGGCGCTGATCTCCTCGGGCCCACCGGCGAGTGCCCGGTCGAACGCCAGTTGGGCGCTGCGCTGGGCGACGAGGGCGAAATCGGCGGGAGTGAACCCGTCGGTGCGCGATGCCACCTCCTTTGGGTCGCCACCCGGCAGGAACTCGGCAGCGAGGTCGGCCCGCTCGGACTCGTCGGGCGCTCCGACCGGGATGATGAGGTCGAACCGGCCAGGACGGAGCAGCGCCTGGTCGATGGCGCCCACCGAGTTGGTAGCCATCACCATCAGCCGTTGTGGACGGGACTTGAAGACGGGGATGGCCTTCAGCAGCTCATTGACAAGGGGCTGGCTGTCGAGGCGTTCGGACCGGTCCGAGGCGATCTCGTCGGCCTCGTCGATGAAGCAGACCAACCGGTCCACCTTTCCGAGGTCAACCAGGGCGTCATGGAGGGCCCTGGCCCCGTCGACGCCCTGTCCCAGCAGCGAGGGGTGCAGCTCGACGAACGCCCACGACAGCCGGGAGGCGATGGCTCGGGCGAACGAGGTCTTGCCGGTACCCGGGGGTCCGAAGAGGAGGACGGCCGCCGGTGGGACCAGGCCCAGTTTGTCGGCCAGCTCGCCGTGGGCCAGCGGTGCCACGACGCGGCGGTCAAGGATGCTCTTGGCCGACGAGAATCCCTTCAGCGACTCCCAGAGACCCCCGCTCGGTACCTGGCCACCAAAGCGCTCGACCACCGCGAGCTCCTCGGGGACCATCGAGGCATCCCGGACGTAGAGGTGCAGGCCGTCCTGGTGGGTGAACCCCTGGTTGGAGAAGGCCAACTCGCCAGGTTGCCCCGGCCGCACGAGCGCCAGGAGCCGGCGGCCCCCACGGTGCATGATCTCCTGGTCCAGTTGCCGCAGGAGCGCGGATCCAATGCCTCGCTGTCGCCACTCGGGGTGGAGCGCCAATGCCATCAGGTGGGCATCGGAGCCGCCGAGCCGAGCCACGACCACCCCCACCAGGCCCGCTGAGGAGACAGCCACCACGGCGGGCTGGTGCTCGTGGAGGGCCTCGACGACATCGCTCCGGCTGTAGGCCGCGCCGTTGGCGGTACCGGACATGTCCATCAACCGGACGATCTCCTCGAACGGGAATGCAGGATCCCGATAATCGAGCGTGAGTGCGCGCCAGTGGTCAGGCACCGTTGGACCTCCCCGGTCAACGCCATGCTACCTCTGCACGAAGGAGTGGCACCGAGGCCGACGCCGGCCGAAGCCGGTTGACCTGCGCCCGATGACGGCCCACACTGAGCGGGGCCCAAGGGGGGCCGCAAAGGAGCGGTGGTCATGGGACAGTGGACCAGGTCCGAGATCGAGCAGGCCTTCGGCGAGTACCAGCGCCGTGCAGCCGAAGCGGGAGCCTCGGGGGTCTGGAAGCCCTGGGCAGACCAGTTCACCGAGGATGCCACCTACATCGAGCACCACTACGGAACCTTCGTGGGACGCCAGGCCATCGAGGACTGGATCAGCGGGTGCATGTCGGAATACCCCGGATCGGATATGCCGGAGTTCCCCATCGAGTGGTACGTCATCGACGAGGAACGGGGCTGGGTGGTATGCCAGGTGTGGAACCGGATGCGTGATCCGGGTGACGGATCGGTCCACCAGGAGTACAACTTCACGCTTCTCAAGTACGCCGGGGGAGGGAAGTGGTCGTATGAGGAGGACATCTACAACCCCATGCGATTCGGCGAGATGGTGGGCAAATGGGAGGCGGCCCGCAAGGCCACCACCCAAGGCTGAGACCACGATCGGGTCGGCGGACCGGGCTACCGCGCGGGCCTGACGGATCGGCTGGGCGGCGCTACGGTGCACGGATGGACCTGCGTCGACTGGGGAGGACCGGCCACAACTCATCGGTGGCCATTCTCGGTGCAGCGGCGTTTTGGGATTCCGATCCCGACACCACGGCTGCCTCCTTCGAGTTGGCGTTGGCCTCGGGGGTCAACCACCTCGACGTCGCACCCCAGTACGGACGGGCCCAGGAGCTCCTGGGCCCACTCATCCCCGCGGTCCGGTCCGACCTGTTCGTGGCGTGCAAGACCCTTCGCCACGACCCCGACGGTGTGCGTGCCCAACTGGAGGAGTCGCTCGAGCTCCTGGGCTGTGATCATTTCGACCTCTATCAGCTCCACGCCGTCACCGATCTGGCCGAGCTCGATGCCCGGGCCCAGGCGGTCGAGGCCATCCTCAGGGCCCGCGATGAGGGGCTCTGCCGCTGGGTCGGGATCACCGGGCACAACCTGAGCGCCCCAGCGGCCCATCTGGAGGCGCTGCGTCGCTACGACCTCGACACCGTCATGTTCCCGGTCAATCCGCGGGTGTGGTCGGATCCTGCCTATCGCCATGACGCCGAGGCGCTGTTGGCCCATGCCGCGGAACACGATGTGGGTGTCATGGCCATCAAGTCGGTGGCCGCTCGCCCCTGGGGCGAGCGGCCCCACACCGCCGGGACCTGGTACGAGCCGTACACGAGTGCATCCGAGATCCAGCGCGGCGTCCAGTTCGCCCTCTCGTCGCCCGGCGTCCACGCCATCTGCACCCCGGGTGACGTCGGGCTCCTGCCCCTGGCCCTCGACGCCGCCGCCGGTGTTGGCCCGATGACTGCCGGCGAGCGGGCCGAGGCCATGGCTGCCGTGGCCGACGAGGCCGGTATCTTCCCGATGCCGGCCTGACGGTGGCGGGGGTCCCGGGCTCGGACCCGGATGCGTCGGACGCTCCGCTCGTCGTGGTCCCTGCACCGCTGCAAGGGACGGTCGTTGCCCTGTCGGTGGGCCTCGGCGACCAGATAGCCGAGGGTGCGGCCGTGGTCATCATCGAGTCCATGAAGATGGAGCATGTGGTGCGGGCACCGACCACCGGGAGGGTGGCGACCCTGTCGGCACAAGTGGGCTCGATCGTGGTCCCGGGGGACCTGCTCGTCACCATCGCCGCTACCGGCGGGCCGGCCCCGACTGACCAGACGGGGACCAGGGTTGCCCTCGACCACGTGCGCCCCGATCTCGCCGAGTTGGTCGAGCGCCGCAGGCTGACGACGGACGCCGGTCGGCCCGATGTGGTGGAACGTCGCCACCAAAGCGGACGGCGCACGGCGCGCGAGAACATCCAGGACCTCTGCGACCCGGGCTCATTCACCGAGTACGGATCGCTGGCCATTGCGGCCCAACGGGCCCGCCGACCTCTCGACGAACTCATCACCCGCACCCCGGCAGACGGTTTGGTGGCCGGCATCGGGACCGTGAATGCCGATCGATTCGACGAACGGGCGGCATCGTGTGCCGCGCTGTCCTACGACTACACGGTGCTGGCTGGCACGCAGGGCCAGCAGAACCACCGCAAGAAGGACCGGGTCTTCGAGCTCGTCGAGCGGCTCCGGCTCCCGGTCGTGCTGTTTGCCGAGGGTGGTGGCGGCCGCCCCGGCGATACCGACTATGCCGTGATCACCGGGCTCGACACTCAGGCGTTCGCGCTGTTCGGCGCTCTGAGCGGCCTGGTGCCCTTGGTCGGTGTGGCCTCGGGCTACTGCTTCGCCGGCAACGCCGCCCTCCTCGGCTGCTGTGACGTCATCATCGCCACCGAAGGCACCTCGATCGGCATGGGTGGCCCGGCCATGATCGAGGGCGGTGGGCTCGGGACCTACCGCCCCGAAGAAGTCGGCCCGGTCGAGATCCAGTTGGGCAACGGGGTGATCGATGTGGTGGCGGTAGACGACGCCGATGCCGTCCGCCTGGCCCAGCAGTACCTCGGCTACTTCCAAGGACCGGTCGACGACTGGGAGTGCGCCGATCAACGGCTGCTGCGCAGCTGCGTCCCCGAGGAGCGCCTACGGGTCTATGACATGCGCCAGCTGATCGTCAGCCTCGCCGACACCGGCTCCGTCCTGGAGTTGCGCGCCGGATTCGCCCCGGGAATCATCACCGCGCTGGTCAGGATCGAGGGCCGACCGATGGGTGTGGTGGCCAACAACCCGGCCCACCTCGGTGGCGCCATCGACAGCGACGGGGCCGACAAGGCGGCCCGGTTCCTCCAGCTCTGCGACGCCCACGACCTTCCGGTGCTGTTCTTGTGCGACACCCCCGGCTTCATGGTCGGGCCCGACGCCGAAGCCAGTGCCCAGGTGCGCCACTGCAGCCGGCTCTTCGTGGTGGGGGCCAGTCTGACGGTGCCGTTCTTCACCATCGTTGTCCGCAAGGGCTACGGGCTGGGTGCCCAGGCCATGGCGGGGGGCAGCTTCCGCGCACCGATCTTCACGGTGGCCTGGCCCAGCGGTGAGCTCGGTGGCATGGGGCTCGAAGGGGCGGTGCGCCTGGGCTTCCGACGGGAGCTCGATGCCGTCGATGATCCAGATGAGCGCCAGGCGCTGTTCACCAGCATGGTCGAGCGTGCCTATGAGCACGGGAAGGCCATCAATGTGGCTTCCGCCTTCGAGATCGATGAAGTCATCGACCCGGCCGAGTCCCGGGCGCGCATCATTGCGTCGCTGCGGGCCGCACCTAGCCCACCGGCCCGAACCGGCAAGAAGCGCAGCTGCATCGATACCTGGTGAGGGGCGCTATCCGGTCTCGAGCGCCCGGCGACGACGGTCGATGAGCACCTCCAGCTCGTCGCGGCCGGGTCCACCAGTCGTTGGTGGCTCCCCATCAGAGGGTGCGCCGATCAGGCGAGCCAGGGTGGCAGTGACCGACGCACGGAGCGCGACCAGGTCATAGCCCCCCTCCAAGAACAGGACCAGCCGGCCGGGCCCAGGTGCGTAACTCGCCACCACGGCGGCGACCTCAGCGAAGTCGCCCGAGGACAGTTCGAGGTCGGCCAGGGGGTCGGCACGGTGGGCGTCGAATCCGGCCGAGACCAGCACCCAGGTCGGACCGAACGCCTCGACGGCCGGCGCGACCACCCGGTCGAACGCGGCGCGGAGCACGTCCCCGGTGGTCCCTGGCGGCAGGGGCACATTGAGCGTGGCGCCGCGAGCTCGTGGCCCACCCACCTCGGATGGCCTGCCGGTCCCGGGGTAGCACGGCCACTGGTGGGTGGAGACGTAGAGCACGTTCGGCTCGTCCCAGAAGATCGCCTGGGTCCCGTTCCCGTGGTGGACATCCCAGTCGACGATCAGCACTCGCTCGCCGGCATCGACGAGGGCCATGGCCGCGACCGCGACGTTGTTGACCAGACAGAACCCCATCGGGCCATCGGGCAGCGCATGGTGGCCCGGAGGACGGGCAGCCACGAAGGCCAGGCCCTGGCGGTCGGACCGCAGCGCCTCGATGGCCACCAGGCCTGCCCCGGCCGCCAGGCAAGCAGCATCCCAGGACGACGATGTGGCATAGGTGTCCTGGTCGAGCAGGCCTCCTCCGTCCTCACACCGCTGACGCAGTTCCTCGAGGTAGCCGAGATCGTGGACGCGGAGGAGTTGCCCGACATCGACGGTGCGGGGCGCCAGCACCCGCAGGTCGCTGCCCAGATGAAGGTCGGCCACACCCTCCATGACGGCGTCGATGCGCGATGGTCGCTCGGGGTGGCCGTACTGCTGGTGCCGGCCCGAGGCGTCGTGGTCGCCGCCGACGGGACCCACGACCGTCAACATGGCAGCCGACCGGTGGTGGGGCTGAATCGGGCGTCCCTCGTGTACATCCAGCTAGTCTGCCCCAGGGCCCTGCCGACTGCGGTGGGCTCTACGCGAAGGGCCGCAGCGGGGGCCGCGGCCACCGCCCCTTTTGGTGCCTGTCGACCGGGGAGTCGGCGCCTAGTGTGATGCGATGCTCAATCGGCTCGGCCCCGGCGGGGCGGCGTGACGGCGTCCTCGGTCGCCACGTTGGTGCTGATCGCCGTCGCCGCGGTGTTGGCGCCGATCCTCTCGGAGCTGACCGGGCGGCTGGCCGTCCCGGAGATCGTGTTCCAGATCGGCCTGGGCATCTTGATCGGGCCGTATGTGTTCGACATCGCCCATGTCAGCAGCGTCGTGACTGGTCTCTCCGACCTGGGTCTGACCTACCTCATCTTCCTGGCCGGCTACGAGCTGGACCTCCAGAAGATCCGGGGACGGCCTCTTCGGCTGGCCTCCATCGGCTGGCTGTTCTCGCTGGTGGTCGGGCTCGGCGCCGCCTTCGCCCTGGTGTCCACGGGCCTGGCCCGTGACACCCTCGTGGTGGGCCTGGCCCTGACCACCACGGCGCTGGGCACCCTGGTGCCGATGCTCCGCGACGCCAGCGTGATGGACACCCGATTCGGATCGCTGATCTCGGCCATCGGGACCTGCGGCGAGTTCTTACCCATCGTGGCTGTCGCCCTGCTGCTCACCAAGAAGGAACCGCTGCTCACCTCCCTCCTCCTCGCCGCCTTCATCGTCGTGGCTGTGGTGACAGTGCTCCTGGCGGCCCGGCCCAGCCACCCCGTGTGGTGGCGATCCTCAACCGGCACCTGGAGTCCGAGCGCGCAACTGCCCGTGCGGGTGTCCCTCATGTTCATCGTCCTCTTGGTACTGCTGGCCGAGACGTTGGGACTCGACGTCCTGCTGGGCGCCTTCGCCGCGGGCATCGTGGTGCGGCTGTTCACCGCCAGCGGCGAGACCGTCGCCATCCGGGCCAAGTTGGAGGCCATCGGGTTCGGCTTCTTGATCCCGATCTTCTTCGTGGTCAGCGGAATCCAGTTCGACGCCCACGTCTTCGTCCAGCACCCGAGCTCACTGTGGCGGGTGCCGCTCTTTCTCGGACTGATGCTGTTGGCCCGCGGGATCCCCGTGTACTTGTTCTATCGGGGCGAGCTGAGCAAATCCGAGCGCCTGCCCATGGCCCTGTTCTCGGCCACTGGGTTGCCGCTGATCGTGGTGATCACCAGCATCGCCCTGTCCGAGCATCGGATGTTGGTGGTCAATGCGGCGTCGTTGGTGGCAGCCGGCATGCTCTCGGTGCTGTTGTTCCCGGCACTGGGGCTGTGGCGTCTCCGCGCGGTGGGCGAGGCGACCGACCGGCTCGAGTCCGAGGAGTAAGCGGGCCGTCCCGGGCGATCAGGGTGTGGGGTGCTGGACGCTGAACCAGTCCCGAGCGTTGAGGTAGGAGGAGAAGGCGGTGGCGATGGTGTCGATGTCGGCCGACGACTTGGGTCGCTGCAGCTCGTAGACGTTCGGGAACTCGAGCCATCCGACGACGTTGCGCCACAGCCGCACGGCAGCTTCGCCCTGGGGCGGGTTGACCAACACCGGACCGAAGAGCGCCTGGCCATCCTCGAAGATGAGTGTCGGGACGCCGAATCCGCCGAGGGCCACGACGAGGTCGTGCTCGGCATGCACCTCGTCGGCGGTGGTGGGGTCGCCGATGGCGAGTTCCACGATGCCCGGATCGAGTCCGATCTCGGTGAGGATGGCCTCGGCCACCTCGGGACGGTGGGGCTTTCGACCGTGCTCATGGAGGGCGGCACCCGCCGCTGCGTACCATCGGTCGAGGAGGCCCATGTCCTGTCGGCGGAGGTAGGCGCCGATCCGCATCATCGACCAGCCATAGGACCAGTCCCGCTCCCAGGGGTGCTTCTTGCCGTCGGCCCGGTTGACCTCCTCCAGGCTGAAGAACCGCCAACGGATGTCGAGTCCCGTCACGTCCCTCACCTCGCGCATCCACAGGGAGGTCTGGTAGGCGTAGGGGCACATGATGTCGAAATGAAAGTCGACCGTCGTCGGCATCTCCACGATCGTCATCCTTCCTCGCCGGTCATCGGGCCTCTCGATCCGGTCGCCACCGTACACGGCTCGTTCATGGATGGGTCGCCAGCTCCACGAACACCTTCGCCGCGGGGGACAGGGGCCCGCTCCGATGGACGAGGGCGATGCTCCTCTCCACGGTCGGGTCCGGTCGGGCGACGGTGGCACCCAACGCCCCGGCGACGGCGGCGATGGGTTCGGGCACGAGTGCCGCCCCTGCACCGGCCAGCACCAGCGGGAGGATGGCATCCCGCTGTGCCGTGATCACGGCGATGTTGGGGACGGCGCCCGCGGCCGCGAACCCCTCGGTCAGCAGCCGATGGGTCGAGGTCCCGATGGGTGCTGCGACGAAGGGGAATTCCACGAGGTCGGCCAGGGGCAGGGACACCGGTGAACCCGGGATCGAGACGCGTTCGTCGAGGGGGTTCCCCCAACCGCCCAGGCCGGGAGGCAGGATCAGCAACAGGGCCTGGGCGCCGATTCCATGGCTGGTCAGATCGTCGGGCACGTCGATGGAGTCGATGAGGCCGGCCTCACACCGACCGTCCCGCACCATGCCGAGCAGGTCTGCCGAGTCCTCGGGCGCCACCAGGTCGACCGCCACTCCAGGATGGAGCCGTCGGTAGCGGCCCACCATGCCGGCCAGTGGATCGGCGGCCAGGGTGGGAAGGCTACCGAGGGACAGCGTGCCGGCCCGGAGACCGGCCACCGCCCCGACTGCGGCCCGGCCCGTCTCCACGTCCCGCAGCGCACGGCGGGCCGGCCCGATCAGGGCGTCACCGGCCGCTGTGACCAGCACCTGTCGGCCCAGACGCTCGAACAGTGCGACACCCAGCTCCCCTTCGAGCTCCTTGATGGACTGGGACAAGGCCGGCTGGCTCACCGCGACCTCATCGGCGGCGGCGGTGAAACCGCCATGGTCGACGACGGCCAGGAAGCGCTCCAGATGCCGGATATCCATAAGCAAAGCTTATCGAAGTTATCCATTACAGCTATTAGACTTCTGGATACAGCCTGGGCGACACTGGTCGGACCGTGACCCTCGTCGACGAAACCGGACCGGCAGGTTGGCAGCGTCTGATCGTCGAGCCACGGCGTCCCCGGGCTGTCCGCAGGCTCCGGTCGGGCTACCTCCTGGCGGTGGCCGCGGTATGCGTCGGTGCCTTCATGGGGCAGTTGGACGCCAGCATCGTGACGCTGGCGTTCCCCACCCTCGAGCACTCGTTCCACGCCGGCGTGGGCGCTGTCAGCTGGGTTGGGCTGAGCTACCTCCTGGTACTGGTGGCGACGGTGGCGGCCGTCGGCCGGTTCGCCGACATGGTCGGTCGGAAGCTCCTCTACCTCTACGGGTTCGTCATCTTCATCGTCGGATCAGCCCTGTGCGCCCACGCGTCGAGCCTCGTGGCGCTGGACGGATTCCGAGCGTTCCAGGCCGTCGGTGCCGCCATGCTGCAGGCCAACAGCGTGGCCATCATCGCCCTGGCCGTGCCCCGGGACCGCCTGGGTCGGGCCCTCGGCGTCCAGGGTGCCGCCCAGGCCCTGGGGCTGGCGCTCGGGCCGTCGGTCGGCGGCGTGTTGCTGGCGGCCGGGGGTTGGCGACTCCTCTTCCTGGTCAACGTGCCCGTGGGCCTCGTCGGGGTGGTGGCGGCTCTGCTGTTCATCCCCCGCAGCGTGCACCTCCAGACCCGGACGCCGTTCGACTGGAGCGGGTTCGCCCTGTTCTTCCCGGCCATCGTGGCGGTGGTATTCGCCATCTCCCAAGGGGATCACCACGGGTGGACGTCACCGCTGATCGTGTCCGTCGTGGCGGCATCCGCCGTACTGGGTGCCGTATTCGTCCGCCACGAGCGGCACAGCCCGAACCCGATGGTCGACCTCACCCTGTTCCGTCGGGTCCGCTTCACCGCCGGGGTGTCCGGAGCGCTCCTGGCCTTCCTGGTCCTGTTCGGAGTGCTGGTCGTGGTTCCCTTCTACCTGGAGCGGGCGGCCGGGCTGGGAACGGTCCGTACCGGGTTGGAGCTGATGATCATGCCGGTGGCACTGGGGGTGGTGGCCCCGTTCTCGGGCCGGATGGCCGACCGACTGGGGGTCCGCACCCCGACCGTCATCGGGATGGTGCTGGTGGCGCTGGGTCTGGCTGGGTTGGGCGGCATCCGGCCGTCGGCGGCCGGGTTCCTCTCGCTGCTGGCCCTGGTCGGGGTGGGACTGGGGCTGTTCATCTCCCCGAACAACGCCGGCATCATGGCCGCGGTCCCATCGTCCCAGTCCGGTCTGGCCTCGGGCCTGCTCAACATGAGCCGGGGCCTCGGGACGGCCATGGGGCTGGCCGTGGCGAGCTCAGTGTTCAGCTCGCTCGGTGGGGACGGCGGATCCGTCCACGAGGTTCGCAGCGCCTTCTCCGCCGCACTCTGGGTCCTGGCCGGGGTCGCGGCGCTGGCCGCGGTGATCTCCGCCCTGGGTTCCAGCCCCGATCCGCTGGGCGGCCGCCGGCCGAGTGGCGTCGAGGTGCTGTAGAGGAGCGTCGTTGGGACCGTGGGTACTCAGAAGTGTCCCAACACGGGGTGGGGAACGTACGGGTCCTCGAGGCGGGCCACCTCGGTGACGGTCAGCTCCAGTTCCTCTGCGGCCAGGGCGTCGCTCAGATGCCCGGGCTTGGTGGCGCCGATGATCGGGGCTGTGACCACCGGACGCTGCAACAGCCAGGCCAGAGCCACCTGGGCGGGAGGCACCTGGCGCTCACTGGCAATCTCCGCCACCCGCTCGACCACGTCGAAGTCGGTGGGTTGGCCGTAGAGGTAGTCGGTGAAGTCGTCGCTTCCCGAACGGGTGGTCTTGCGGTCGCCGGTGCGACTGCGGTTCCCGGCGAGCACCCCGCGGGCGAGCGGGCTCCACGGGATGACGCCGATCCCCTGGTCGATGCAGAGCGGCAACATCTCGCGCTCCTCCTCCCGGTAGATGAGGTTGTAGTGAGGCTGCATGGACACGAAGGGGGTCCAGCCGTTGGACGCCGCTACATGCTGGGCCTTGGCGAATTGCCAGGCGAACATGCTGCTGGCCCCGACGTAGCGCGCCTTGCCGGCCCGGACCACATCATGGAGTGCCTCCATGGTCTCTTCGATCGGCGTCCGGGGATCCCATCGGTGGATCTGGTAGAGGTCGACGTAATCCATGCCCAGACGGTCCAACGAAGCGTCGATGGCCGAGAGGATGTGTTTGCGTGACAGCCCGCCGCCGTTCTCTCCAGGGGTCATCGGCATGAACACCTTGGTGGCCACCACCATCTCGTCCCGGCTGAGGAACTTGGGCAGGAGGCGACCTGTGGCCACCTCGCTGGCGCCCTTGGAATAGGTGTCGGCGGTGTCGAAGAAGGTGATGCCACCCTCGACGGCGGCCCTGATGATGGGCTCGGCATGCTGCTCGTCCAGTGCCCACGCCCGGTCACTGTCGTTGCCGTAGCTCATCATGCCGAGGCACACCCGGGACACTCGCAGCCCGGTATTCCCGAGATTCACATACCTCATTGGCCACCTTCCGTGGTCCGTCCATCCCAGGCCAGAGGAGTGTCGGGCCTTTCCCCCGACCATAGAGGGAACGACCGGTGGAGAACCGCTCGGCCCGTTCTCAGGAAATGCACAGGTGACTGTGGCCTGGGGTCAATGTTCGCCCGATTGGATGCATCCGGCCCACTCCCACGCGGCCTGATGGCTGCCGGCACGGGGGTGCGGGGACCATTCGGATCGGCGACAGTGAGTGAGGCGCACGTGGCATCAGGGCGTAAGAAGTCGTCCAACAAGCGGTGGATGCTCATCGGCGCGGCCGTGCTCGTCGTGGCTGTGGGGACCGGCGTGGGTATCTGGCTGGCCACCAGCAGCTCAAGCGCCACGCCTCTGATCACCACTACGACGACGGTCCAGTCGGTCGCCTCTGGGACCATCACCCAGACGGTCTCGTCATCGGGGACGGTCGAACCCGCCAACCAGGCCAATCTCGACTTCGGGGTGTCCGGCCGAGTGACCGCCGTCGATGTCGCCACCGGCCAGCAGGTCACCGAGGGTCAGGCGCTGGCCACCATCGACAACACGTCGCTGGCGGCGTCGCTGACCCAGGCCCAGGCCAACCTGGCGCTGGCTCAGGCCCAACTGGCCACCGACCAGGCGGAGTCGGCATCCTCGGCCCAGATCGACTCGGACCAGGCGAGCATCGCCTCGGCCCAGACCCAGGTCACCACGGCCCAGACCTCGCTCAACGACGCCACGCTGACCTCGACGATCAGCGGCACGGTGGCCGCCGTCAACCTGACAGTGGGCCAGCAGGTCTCGGCCTCGACATCGTCGGGTTCGACAGGCTCGTCGAGCTCGACCGGGGCCGGGACCAGCAGTGGCGGCACCGGCGGGTCGGGTGGGTTCTCGGGCGCCAGCACCTCGGCGGCGAGCACGTCAGCCTCGACATCCAGCGGGTCCTCGGCGGCCTCGAGCGCCAGCACCGCCCAGGTGGTGGTGGTCTCGACCGGCTCCTACATCGTCAACTCGACGGTCAACAGCAGCCAGGTCAGCCAGGTCAAGGTGGGGGACCAGGCGACGATCGCCGTCTCGGGATCGACGGCCACGATCTTCGGCACCGTGGCCTCAGTCGGGCTGCTGGCCAGCACCAGTTCGGGCGTCTCGACCTTCCCGGTGGTCATCGACGTCACGGGCAGCCCGTCGGGTCTCTACGGCGGATCCAGTGCAACCGTCTCGATCATCACCGAAGAGCTCCAGAACGTGCTGGTGGTCCCCACTTCGGCCATCCACTACAGCGGGAGTGCCACGACGGTGCTGCTCGACGACAACGGGAGCAAGGTGACCCGGACGATCGGGATCGGCGCGGCCTCGGGCGGTGACACCCAGGTCACCAGCGGGCTGTCGGCAGGGGACAAGATCTACGTCACTCAGGTGACCTTCCACGGCGGTCTCCGCACCGGCGGGGGATTAACCTGTTCGGCGGCGTGGGCGGCGGCTTTGGCGGCGGTGGCGCAGGATTCTCCGGCGGTGGACGGTTCTCCGGCGGCGGCGGCGGCGGGGGATTCGGGGGATGACCGTTTCCGCGGGAGGGGGCCGGCCGCCACCCGTCGGCCTCGACGACACCTCTGAGGTCCGGATCGAGCTGACCGCTGAGCACCCGGCGGTCCACCGTGCGGTCATCGAGGTCGAGGACGTGACCAAGACCTACCGGGAGCGGATCGCTCGAGGTCGAGGCTCTGCGCGGTGTGTCCTTCGCCATCGGCTCCGGCGAGTACGTGGCGGTCATGGGGCCATCGGGCTCGGGCAAGTCGACGCTCATGCACATCCTCGGCTGCCTGGATGTTCCGACCTCGGGTGCCTTCTGGTTGGCCGGCGAGGACGTCAGTGCCATGTCCGAGGACCAGCTGGCCCACGTGCGCAACCGCCGCATCGGATTCGTCTTCCAGCAGTTCAACCTGTTGGCCTCCCTCTCGGCGTGGCGGAACGTCGAGCTGCCGCTGGTCTACGCCGGGGTGGACCGGGCCACCCGCCGCCAACGGTCACTGGCCGCCCTGGACCGTGTGGGGTTGGGCGACCGCATCGAGCATCGCCCCGGCGAGTTGTCCGGCGGCCAGCAGCAGCGGGTGGCCGTCGCCCGGGCCCTCGTGACCGACCCTGACCTGATCCTGGCCGACGAGCCCACCGGCAACCTCGATTCGGTGTCGGCCCGCGACGTTCTCGACCTGCTGGAGGAGCTGCACCAGGGTGGGCGGACCATCGTCTTGATCACCCACGACGCGGATGTGGCGGGTGAGGCCGAACGGACCATGAGGATCCGTGACGGTCTGATCTTCGAAGGTGAGCCGGCCGGAGCACGAGGCGGTCACGTCGTGAACGTGCTCGAGACGTTCCGCACCGGGCTCGAGGCAGTGGTGACCCACCGACTTCGGTCAGGCCTGACCGTGCTGGGAATCATGATCGGCATCACGGCGGTGATCCTCACCGTGGGACTGGGCGAGGGGGCCCAGCAGCAGGTCAGTTCGGAGATCACTGCGCTGGGATCGAACCTCCTCACCGTGTCCCCGGGTTCCACGACGTCCAGTTCTGGCATCCGGGGCGGCTTCGGATCCGCCTCGACGCTGACCGTGGGTGATGCAGCAGCCCTGGCCTCCAAGACGGTGGCACCAGACATCGCCGCGGTCGCCCCGACCACGTCCTCGTCGGAGACGCTGGTGGCCGGCACGACCAACTGGACCGCGACCGTGGTGGGGACCGATCCGTCTTGGTTGACGGTGCGTGGACGATCGATGACCGAGGGCCGTTTCATCGCCGGTCACGATCTCGATACCCGGGCCGACGTGGTGGTCCTCGGATCGACCACCGCCGAAGAGTTGTTCGGTCGTCGAGATGCCGTGGGTCAGTCGGTGAACGTCAACGGCGTCCCGATGTCGGTCATCGGCGTGCTCAACACGGTGGGCTCATCGGGGTCGTCATCGACCGCCTCCGACCAGGACGACCAGGCCATCCTGCCCATCACCACGGCGTCGACTCAGGTATTCGGTGGGACCAGCCGGAATTCGGTGAGCGACATCCTCTTGCAGGCGACGTCGTCGTCGACCCTGTCGGCCGCCTACCAGGAGGCGAACGCCGAGCTCCTCAGCCTCCATGCCATCACCACGCCGACGGATGCCGACTACACCATCACACCCGAGCAGTCCCTCGTCAGCACCGCCACCTCCGTCGACCGGACACTGACCGTCCTGCTCGGCGGCATCGCGGGGATCTCGCTCCTGGTGGGAGGCATCGGTGTGATGAACATCATGCTGGTATCGGTCACCGAGCGCATCCGGGAGATCGGCCTGCGCAAGGCACTGGGTGCCACGCCCCGGGCCATTCGCCGCCAGTTCCTGATCGAAGCCTCGGTGCTGGGCCTGCTCGGCGGCGTACTCGGCGTCGGGCTCGGCCTTCTCGGCGCCTGGATCCTCCCGCACTTCATCTCCGACCCGATCACCATCTCGGCCGCCGCCACCGCTGGCGCGATTGTCGTGGCCATCGGCATCGGTGTGGCGTTCGGGGTCTATCCGGCCGGCCGGGCAGCCAAGCTGCCACCTATTGACGCATTGCGAAGCGAATGACATGACCGATCGACAACGACAGCAGCAATGGATAGAGCAAGGAAGAGCCATGACACCCTCACGACAAGCACCTTCGACGCACACGACCGGCACGGCGCGCCGCCACTCAGGGTCGCCGGCCCCGATCCGGCGGGCACTCGCCCTCGTCGCGGTGGGCGGCGTCGCTGCCATCCTGGCCGCCTGTGGGTCGTCCTCCTCGGCATCGACCACCTCCTCGACTGCGGCTAAGTCCGGGGGGTCCCAGAGCGGGACCGGCGGCACCAACACCGGGCCGGCGGCGCGGCGGGTCCCCGGGGCATCAGGCAGCATCGCCTCGATCAACGGCACGTCGCTCGAGGTGCAGTCCACCTCGAGCCAGACAACGGTGAACTACACGCCCACCACCACGTTCGACCAGACGGTGACGGCGGCCGTGTCCGACGTGACGGTGGGGTCCTGCATCACGGCCATCGGTAAGCCCACCTCGACCTCGTCGTCGACCACCCGCGCCTTCGGCGGGCCGGTCACGGCCACCACGGTCGCCATCAGCCAGCCCACCTCGGGAGCTTGCACCGCCGGATTCGGCCGACCCGGCGGCGGGGCGTTCCCGCGCAACGGTGCGAGCGGAACCGGTTCGAGCGGCAGTGGCTCGACCAGTGGCGGGGGGTCCGGCGGAGGCTTCCCCGGCGGTGGATCAGGTGAGCGGCCGTCGGGTGGTGCCGGCTTCGGGGGACGGGCCCCAGGGCAGTTCGGGGCGGCATCGGGTGCGGTCACCGCGGTGAATGGCTCCACGGTGACCATTTCGGAGAAGAACCCCCAGACCACGTCGACCACCAGCGTGACGGTGACCCTCACGGCTTCGACTACCTACACCAAGCGCACCGGCGCCACGGCCAGCGACCTGGCCGTGGGCAAGTGCGCCAGTGCCTTCGGCACCGCCAGCACGACCGGTGCAATCACCGCCAATTCGATCACCCTGTCCACCCCGGGTGCCAACGGGTGTACCCAGGGCTTCGGCGGGTTCCGCGGCGGCGCCGGTGCCGCCGGCGGTGCGCCTCCGGGGGGCGCGACCGGTGCCTGAGTTGTCCACTCCAGACAAGGTGGAACCCCCGCCGGTTGCGGACGGTCCAATCGGGCCCCCTGCCGGCCCCACCGGGTTGGGTGGCGAGGGAGCGACCGATCTCCCTGCAGCCGGCTCGGGCTGGTTCTCGCTGTTCCGGCTCGGAGCCGTGGTCGTGCTGGTGGCCGCGGCGCTGGTCGCCTGGGGTCTGACCGGCAGTGCCGCGCCCGCTTATCGGACGGCGGTTGTCGGCACCGGAACCGTCGAGTCCACACTGGACAGTGTCGGCACGGTCACACCGGTCAATCAGGCCAGCCTCAACTTCAATGCCTCCGGTACCGTCAGCACCGTTGACGTGTCGGTGGGCCAAGCCGTGACCGCGGGGCAGACGCTCGCCTCGCTCGACCTCGCCACGCTTCAGGCCGCGGTGACGTCTGCCCAGGCCGCCGTTGCCTCGGCGCAGGCCGACCTGGCCAGTGCCGAGGCGAGTGAAACGGCCAGCTCGACGACCACCGCCGCCACGGTGACGCCGACCACCGCGGCACCTACTACCGCCGCGCCCTCGTCGGACAAACAGCAGGCGGCCAAGTTGCAGGCCGCGCTGGTGGCCGCACAGGCGGCGGCCGACACTGATGCGTCGGAGGCCGCTGCGGCACTGGCCTCGGCGACGACCCTGTGCGAGGCGGCACCACCCTCCAACGGAGTGGCATCGACCACCACCACGAGCCCGACGACGCCCACCACGCCAGGCAGTGCGGCGGTCACCCCGGCCCAGCCAGGTGGCACCGGAGCCGGTCCGGGGGGCACGGCGGGAACGGGGAGCGGGGCGACGAGCGCGCCGAGCACGTGTAGCGAGGCCCTCGCCCAGGCGAGCGCGGCCCAGGCCAAGGTGTCGGCCGATCTCAAGAAGGTGGCCTCGGCAGAGAGCACCCTCAATGCCGCGCTCGGCTCGAGCTCATCGGGCACCGCCGGCCCGTCGGCCGGATCGACGACGACCACGGGTTCGTCCCTCGGGTCCAGTGGCTCCACCGGCTCGAGGCAGACCGCTGGAACCGGATCGGGAACGTCCAAGGTCGCCAGTCCCCAACAACTGGCGGTGGACCAGGCGTCCATCGACACGGCCGAGGCGAATCTGGCTGACGCCCAACAGGCCGTGGGCGGTGCCAACCTGGTCAGCACCATCGCCGGAACGGTCGCCGCCGTGTCGATCGCAGCGGGGGACTCGGTGACGGCGGGCTCGAGCTCGAGCAGCCCCCAGGTCGTGGTGATCGGCACTGGCTCCAACTACCAGGTCACCACGGCGATCGCGGTGGCCGATATCGCCAAGGTGGCCGTCGGCCAACAGGCCGTGATCACCCCCGATGCAACGAACACCGTCGAGAGCGGACGAGTGTCTGCGATCGGTGTGCTTGCCACCACGGGCACCACGTCGACCACCTATCCCGTGACGATCACCCTGGACTCGACCTCACTGGGCCAGCTTTCGGGCGCTGAAGCCAATGTCTCCATTGTCGTCAAGAAGTCAGTGGGGGTGATGACGGTGCCGTCGTCGGCGGTTCAGACCATCGGTGCGAACCATCTGGTCACCGTGGTGGACGGCACCACGACCAATGCGGTCCGGGTCACCTTGGGCACGGTCGGTGACGTGCTGACCCAGGTCACCTCAGGGTTGCGACAGGGCCAAGCGGTCTCGCTGGCATCCATCCAGGAGCCTCTCCCCTCCACCTCGACGACCACGCGTGCGGGTCTCGGGGGCCTCGGCGGTGCTGGCGGCTTCGCAGGCGGGGGAGGCTTCGGCGGCGGCTTCGGCGGCGGCCGGTTCGGAGGCTGAACGGCCGGCATCCCGCTATCGTGCCGCCCATGATGGACGATCCCCTGGTGGCCGAGGCCGTGCACGACACCGGTGTCCGCCGACTGCAGCATGCCTACGCCGACGTCGTCAACCGACGGGCCTGGTCCGAGCTCACGGGCCTGTTCCTCGCCGATGCCACCGTCACCATCGACCGACGTGTAGGCGAGCCATTGCGACTGGTGGGTGGGACCGAGGTGGGTACGTTCATCGGCAGTGCCATCGAGGAGTTCGAGTTCTTCGAGTTCGTCATCCTCAACGCCTACATCGCGTTCCCCGACGGGCCCCTGAGCGGCACGGCGGTGAGCCGCCTGTTCATGTGCGAACTCCGCCAGAGCAAGGCAAGCGGCCGTTGGACCAACGCCTACGGGCTCTATCACGACCGCTACAGCTTCGGATCGGGTCGGTGGTGGTTCGCCGAGCGTCAGTACCACTCGCTGGCCCGCCACGGCCGTGACCTGGACGCCTTCCCGCTTCCCACCGGACCGGCCATTGCTGTGCCCGGGGTCGGTGAGTAGACCCTCGGCGGGCGAGGATCATCGGTCCTGGGCTGCAGCCATGGGAGCATCGTGGGCATGCCCCTGTTGGTAGTCCGTCATGCCCACGCCGGAAGGCGGAGCGCGTACAAAGGTGACGACCGCGTGCGGCCACTCACCGCCCGTGGACGTGCCCGGGCCAGCGCCCTGGTCCCCCTCTTGAGCCGGTACCGACCCCAGCGGATCCTCTCCAGTCCCTTCGTCCGCTGCTGTGAGACCGTCCAGCCCATCGCCGAGGCCCTCGGCCTCGGCGTCGAGTCGGTCGATGAGTTGGCCGAGGGTCACGGTCACGACGCGGTGCGGCTGATCAGGACCATGGCCGGGGAGTCGGCGGTGCTCTGCACCCATGGGGACGTGGCGACCACGATCGTCGAGTCCCTGGTCCCCGAGTCCGAGGCCAGCCGCCGGACCAGCCTTCGCCTGCAAAAGGGTGAGTTCTGGGTCATCCAGTCGACCGGCTCGGATCTGGCCATCGTCGAACACGTGCGGCGGCTGACGCCAGTGGACCCGGAGCCGACCGAGAACGCCTGACAGGTACGCTCGGAGCGCCATGAACGACCCCTGCCGGTTCGACCCGGGTGCCACCGGCGCATTTCGGGTCGGGCATCGGTCCTACGACGAATCAACCAGGACCCTCTCGCTCCACTACGCCTTCGACCACGGGCCCGAGTTCGTCGAGACCATCGTCTTCGAGACCGCGGCCGAGCCAGGCCAGGTCCGGTCACCGGGATTCGATCGAGCGCTCCTCCATCTCCATATCGCGGCTGGAACCAGTTACTACAAAGCGGCCGCCCCGTCCGAGGTGGCGGTGCCGGAGGAGTCCCTCACCCCGGCCGAGGTGGCGTTCCACCACCACCTCTACGACGACGGCCTACGGGAGTTCGCCGTGGCCAACCGGTTGCCGGTGCCACGCCCGGTGACGGTCCGGCCCGGGGGCACGTCGTCCCCGCCCCGACCACCGACCTACGACCGTTCGGGGGGTCTCTTGGTCCCCATCGGTGGCGGAAAAGACTCAATGGTCCTGATCGACGCGGTGAAGCACCGTTCGCCGCGGCTCTTTGCTGTCAACCCCCACCCCCTGGTGGTGGACCTGGCCCACCGATCCGGCCTGGAGCTGATCGTGGTGCGTCGTCGGCTGTCACCCAACCTGGTCGAGCTGAACCGGTCCGGTGCCCTGAACGGCCACGTACCAATCACTGCCATCGTCTCGCTCATCGCCGTGGTGGGCAGCTTTGTCTACGGCTACGACTCCATCGCCATGGCCGTCGAGCGCTCGGCCAGTGAGGAAACGGTGGTGGTCGACGGCACGCCGGTCAACCACCAATACTCCAAGAGCCTCGACTTCGAGCTCCTCCTGCGGGACCTGATCACCACGTCCATCGACGCCGACTTGTCGTACGGGTCGGCCCTGCGGCCCTACTCGGAGTTGGCGATCGCCCGGGCCTTCTCCCGGCTCACCCAGTACCACGGCGGTTTCTGCAGCTGCAACACCGTGTTCCGCCAGAGTGCAGGGGACGACGACGGTTGGTGCGGGAACTGCCCGAAGTGCCGATTCGTGGCGCTGATGCTGGCCCCGTTCCTTCCTCCCGAAGAGGTGACCGCGATCATCGGTCGCGACCTGTTCGCCGACCCGGAGCAGATTCCCGGATTCGCCGCCTTGATGAGCGAGGAGGACAAACCCTTCGAATGCGTTGGCGAGCGACGAGAGTCCTCTGCTGCCATGCGGCTCTTGTCGTTCGCGCCGGCCTGGCGGGACCGAGTGGTGGTCATGGCCCTGTCCGGTGCCGCCCGGGCTTCGGTGACGCAGGCCGACATAGAGACCCTGCTCGCGCCTCAAGGCACCTCAGCCTTCGAGGGCCAGGACGTAGCCCGTGACGTGGCCGCGGCACTGAGCGTCCCTTCGTGACCCTCGACGAGCTGTGCGCACGACGGGTCGCCGTCTGGGGGCTCGGCCAGGAGGGTCTGGCCATGGTGGCGCTCTTGGCCGTGCACGGCGTGACGCCCGTGCTGATCGATGATCGGCCCGAGACGGCGCGATCCGGGCTGGAACCCGGAACGGACATGCCGGTTCTCGGCCCCGGGGACGTGCGGTGGGACGATCTCGACGTTGTGGTGCGCTCGCCCGGCGTGAGCCGGTACCGACCCGAGCTCCAAGCCGCGGCATCGGCCGGGGTGGAGGCCACCACCGCCATGGCGCTGTGGCTGGAGGACTTCGCGGCCGCCAGGGTGGTGGCCGTCACCGGCACCAAGGGGAAGAGCACGACTGCCACGCTGTGTGCATCCCTCCTGCGGCACGAGGGGCTCGAGGTGGCGCTCATCGGCAACATCGGTGTCCCGGTGACCGGGGCCTACGGTGGGCCGCCCCCGACGCCTATGTGGTCGAGGTCTCCTCCTACCAGGCCGCCGACGTCACCGTCACCCCGGGGGTGTGCGTGCTGACCAGCCTGGCTCCGGACCACCTGGACTGGCACGGGGGAGTGGAGGCCTACTACCGCGACAAGCTGCGGCTCATCGAGGTCGGGCCTCTTGGAGCCCTGGCCGTCAACGCCGGCAGTGCCGAGGCCCTGGAGCGGACCGGAGAACGGGCGGACCGGGTCCTGTTCGGGCCCCGCGGCCGTGTCCGGGTGGACGGGTCAGGTGCGATCGAGGTCGACGGCACCCGCCTGGGAGACGCAGCCGCGCTGCGCGCCCCGGGCCGCCACAACGCTTGGAACCTGTGCGGCGCCATTGCCGGCAGCCTCCTGCTGAACGGCCGACCCCCCTCGGCCGAAGCCGTGGCGGCGACGATCGACGCCTTCGACGGCCTCCCGTCCCGTTGCCGGACCATCGGGGAGGTCGACGGTGTGACCTTCGTCGACGACGCGCTGGCCTCCAACCCGTTCGCCACGGTGGCGTCCGTAGAGGCCTTCGCCGGCCGGCCGCTCACCCTCATCGTCGGGGGGGCTGACCGGGGGGTCGATCCGAGCGGCCTGGTGCAGGTACTGGCCGAGCGGCGGCCCGCGCCGACGGTGATCGTGCTGCCGCCGGGCGCGGAGCGCCTCGTCCTCCCGTTGGCGGGGATCGCCGGTGGCGGGATTGCCGTCGAACGGGCCGAGGGATTGGCCGACGCCGTCGCACGGGCCCGGGACTCCACGCCATCGGGAGGTGTGATCCTGTTCTCGCCGGCCGCGCCCACACCAGCCGGGGAGGGCGGTTATCTGGCCCGGAGCCGGTCCTTCGCCGAGGCCAGCGGCCTGGTGCCCGGTTGACAGGAACATCGCCCGACGGCAACGGTGGGCACCGACCAAGGAGCATGAGGATGACCGAGATCACCATCATCGACACCGTGGCCCGGACCGTGCCGGCCACGCCGGACCCGGCGCGGGGCACGTTCCTGATCGAGGCCGACCGCCTGCCCGATGCCCTGGGATGGGAGCTCAAACCGTCAGGACTCTGCCAGGACGCCACCTGTGTCCCGGTGCGCGACGTCGGCGCTCTCCGCGTCGGTGAGCAACTCGACCTGGTGGCTGTGGCAACGGCCCTCGGTCGCCCGACCGTCGTGGACGTGGAGGCCGGGATCGTGGCCGTCGCACTGCCCGCCGAGTTGCGCCGGCAGGCGCTCGAGGAGCTCCGTGCCCCAGACTTCGAGCTTCCCGACGTCGATGGGAAGCTGCACGCCCTGAGCGAGTGGGCCGGCAAGAAGAAAGCGCTGGTGGCCTTCTCCAGCTGGTGCGGCTGTCGCTACGACCTCCCCGGTTGGCAGGCCCTCCACGACGAGCTGAGCGACGAAGGGTTCACCGTCGTGGCCGTGGCCATCGACCAGAGCGCCGATGATGTCCGACCGTGGACCGAGGGCATCTCGATGCCGGTCCTCTACGACCCCAACCACGTCCTCACCGAGTCCTACGCCATCTCCAATGTGCCCACCGTGGTGTGGATCGACGAGGACGACGCCATCGCCCGGCCCAACGGGTTCGCTTTCGGAACCGACATCTTCGCCGACTTCACCGGCGTGGAGTCCGCTCCGCACCTCGACGAGATCCGTCGGTGGGCCCGGGACGGCACGCTGCCGGTCACTGAGGACGAGGCCCGCGCAGCTGTCGGCGACCTCAGTGATGACGAGGTGTTGGCCCGACTCCACTTCCGGGTGGCCTCCGAGGCGCACCGGCGGGGGGACCAGGACGTGACCGATCGCCACGTGCGTCGTGCCACCGAGTTGGCGCCTGACGACTTCACCATCTGGCGGGCGGGGATGCCGCTCATCGGTGAGGACCCCTTCGGGGATGCCTTCCTCGAGAAGTATGACGAGTGGAAGGCCCGCGGCATGCCCTATCACGGCCTCCAGGCCGTCACCGGGACCGAGCAACGGGACTGACGCGCTGTCCGCCGCCGCCGCCGGGCGTGGCGGACCTCAGCGCAGGCGCCACTCGATCCGCTTGCCGGAGGTGAAGCGTTCCTGGCCCTGTTCGAGCAGTGCGGGCTCCGTGCCCACGTGGGTGAAGAGGAACGCACTGTCCAAAGCCTGGCGTCGCGACAGCTCCAGCCCTGTCCACAGGGCCCGCACCGTCCCCTGGACGGCCAGGGCCGGCTGATCGGCGATGGCCTCGGCAGCCCAGCGGGCCCGGTCGGCGAGCTCGTCGCCGGGGCACACTTCCGAGACCAGACCGACCTGGTGGGCGCGTTCTGCCGACATGCGCTCGTGGGCCCCGAGCAGGGAGAGCCTCGTCACCTCCTGGAACGGCATCTTGTGGAGCAGGAAGATCGGCTCGAAGGCGGCGGGCATGCCGTAGGTGACGTGGGGGTCGAAGAAGGTGGCGTGGTCGGCGGCGATTATGAAGTCGACTTCACCCAGGATGTAGAAGGCGCCCCCGCAGGCCATCCCGTTGACGGCGGCGATGACCGGCTTCCACAGATGATTCGACTTGGGACAGACGCTCCGCCCCGGGTCATCGAAGTCCCACGGGGTGTTGTAGCCGGGAAGTTTGCCGGGGGGCAGGTCCTCGAAGTCACCGATGCTCTCCCGGTCGAGCCCGGTGCAGAAGGCCTTGTTGCCGCTGCCGGTGAGGACGACACAGCGGACGTCGTCGTTCTTGCGCAGCATCAGCCACAGGTCCGACAGCTCGCGCTGCATGGTGGTGTCGAACGCATTGAGCGCGTCGGGGCGGTTGAGTGTGATCCACGCCACCCCGTCGGACTCGTCGTAGAGCAGGGACTCGAGCTCGGCCATGGCGGCCATGGTACCGGTAGTGCCGGGAGCGGCCGGGAGGCCGCTCAGTCGCAGTGCCCCGGGGGTGGGGGCACGTCCAGGCCCGGGTTCCGGTCGAAGAACCCGACCGGGGCGAGGTGGAACCCGCAGTACTCCACCGGCATCACCGGCCAGTCCTCGGGACGAGGCGAGTGGCTGACCCCGAACGTGTGCCAGGCCACGATGTCGGTGCCGACCAGCGAGCGATCGGCCGCGGTCCATGCCGGCAGACCGTCACCTCCGGGGTGTTGGTTGGGGTAGTCACCGGCTGCCCTCCGCTCGTCGGGGGCGTAGGGGGTGACCCACAGGTTGTGTCGGGCGAAGCCGGCCCGCTGGGCGATGCTCGAGTCCGGCCGGGCCAACAAGGTGGGCGTGGATCCCGGCACCAGTTTGTAGGCCACCGGACGCCCGAGACCGTTGAGTGATCCGGGGTTCTCGAAGCGCCAGTGACGGCTGGTGGCGGGCTCGACGTCGCGTATGGCCGCTGACTCCGACGCCAGTGGGACAGCCCGTTGGCGGAATGCGTTTCCCATCGGATTGTCCGCACCATCGGGCGCTGCCTCGAAGGACACCTCGTAGGCATGGTTGACCGGACCGTCCACGAACAGGTCGAGGCGGGCGCAGAACAGGTGCTGATGGAAGGGGGCGGCCAGTCCGTCGGCCACAGGATTGGCGAACGGGGTCGCTACTCCGGCCACTACGGCCTGGGTGGACATGATGCCGGTGAGCTTGACCTCGAGCTGGATGGTCCCGTCCAGGTAGAAGTACCAGAAGAAGCCGTACTCGTAGTTGCCCACGGTGGCGATGGACGACACCACGAGCCGCCGCGACCGACGCACCTCGGCGTGACCGGTCGACATGTCCAGGTGCTTCCAGAGGATCCCGTAGTCCTCCTCGTGGACGCAGATGGCGTTCTCCACGACGTAGGGGTGGCCGTGCTCGCTGGCGAAGGTGGCATCGAGATAGGTGATGGCACCGAGACAGTCGCACCCCAGTGCCAGGGAGTTGGCCATCCGGCCGAGGCCCCACTCGCCCACGTCGAAGGCGTTCTTCCACCCGTGCATGGGGCCCGGATCGCCGTAGGGGACGACCATCTCACTGATGGATGCCCGGTGGAGGATCGGGCGGACGGCGTCACTCTCGGTGTACCCGACGGTGTGGAGCACCACCCCTTCGAGGGGGTCCATGGACACGCGCATCGACCACTTCTGCCACGTGAGCAGGTTGCCGTCGAGTGCGAAGCTGACTCCGTCGGGCTGGGCGATCTCGAGCGGGCGCAGATCGGTGCGCAGGGGGCCGTTGTCCTCGGGACGGTAGCTGCCCCGCCCAGGGGGAAGCGGAACTACGCCGAGGTCGACCACCTCGAGCACCACCCCACGTGCCGCGTCCACGGTGGCCAGGACGCCCTCGATCGGTCGGGCGTAGCCGTTGTCGTGAGGCTGCTCGCGGTAGTAGGAGAGGCATCGGACGATGCGGCGTCCCTCCTCGACCGGGTTGGCGAAGTTGCCGGTGGGCCAGGGGTCGATCTGAACCTGGTCGAAGTCGGTGATCCCCCGCTTGTGCATGGCCGCCTGCCAGTCAGGGTCGTCCTTGAGGGCGAGGATCGACCGGTAGGAGTCGTCGAACAACAAGGCCGGGCGCACCGCGTCCCGCTCGATCCACGCCTCCACCTCGCCGCCGGGCAGCGCGACCACCACTTCGGCCACCGCCGCTTCGGGCCCCGGGAGCACCACGGCACGGGCCCGCCGTTCGACCGGGTCGCCGGGCCGGAAGTCGAGCACGGCCTGTTTGGACGGCTCTTCAAGGGTCACCATCGAGAACAGGGCGGTCTCGTCCACCCGGCCGGTGGCCCGTACCGCGGCGACCACCACCCGGATCTCGTCGGCCCCCAACGGCTCCAGGGGATGGGCGACCACGTCGGTCGGATCAACCACGAGCCCTCGCCGATCCGGGAGGGCGACCCACTGGGGTCACGTGCTGATGCTCCACCAACCGACCCGCAGTGCAGGCCCAAAGGCCGTCGTCGTGAGCGTGGACCGGGGCCGTGGCGGGGGACCCGGTAGTGGCTGTCCCGGCCCGGCAGGACGGGGCTTGCGCCGCGACTTCAGCGGTCATGAACGTCCCTTCGACCGGCGTACCATAGCCGGGGCCGGGCGATGTGGGCACGGTGAGCAGTAGCCTCCCAGGCCATGAGCGCGCCGATCCGAGGGGCTGGATGCAATCGCCCCCAGGTGGTGGGCCAATGATCCGTGTGACCATCGACCGGGAGCGCTGTGTGGGTTCGGGCAACTGCCTCTTCTGGGCACCGGGAACGTTCGACCTGGACGACGAGGGCCTGTCCGTGGTGATCGACCCGGCCGGTGACGACGATGCAACCATCCAAGTGGCGGTCGAGGGATGTCCTACCCGGGCGATCTCGGTCTCCGACCTGGAGATCCCAGCCGACGATGGCCCGAACGACGATGCCACTGAGGACCACCGCCAAGCCGCGCCAGTCCGCGCCGAAAGGGGAACCGATGCCGATCGCCCTGTCTGACGAACACGAAGAGCAGCGCCGTTCGGCGAAGCGGTGGCTCGCCACCCACTGCCCGCCCGACGTGCCGCGGGCCGTGCTGGACGCTGATGCCGAGTCGATCCAGCCCGTGTGGAAGGAGCTGGCGGCCCAGGGGTGGCTGGGGATCCACTTACCCGAGGAGTTCGGCGGCCAGGGGTTTGGCCTGTTCGAGCTGGCCGTCCTCCTCGAAGAGACCGGTTGGTCGGTGCTACCCGGGCCGTTCCTTCCCACGGTGGTGACGTCGGCCCTGCTGGCCGAGTCCGCTGATCCGGTCGACACGCAGTTGCTGAACGGTCTGGTGGACGGCAGCGTGACCTCGGCGCTGTACCTGGGAGGGGGATCCCTCGAGGTCGTCGACGAGGGTCCCGGCGGCGAGCTCGTGGTCAGCGGCACGCTCGAGCCCGTGCTGGGAGCGGGGATCGCCTCGGTGGCGCTGGTGCCGGCTCGCCGCGGGGATGGGCTGGTGTGGTGCGTCATCGACCTCGACGGGACGGACGGGGCGGTGACCGTGGAGCCCCTGGCCAGCCTGGACCAGACCCGACGGGTCGCCAGGATTGAGGCCACGTCGGTCACGGTCGGCCACCTTCGCCAGGTGGGCTCGCTCACCAGTGAGCGGCTGCGTGCCGTGGCGGTGACCCTGCTTGCCGCCGAGCACGTCGGTGGGGCCCGATGGTGCCTCGAGACGGCGACGGAGTACGCCAAGGTGCGGGTGCAGTTCGGGCGCCCGATCGGGCAGTTCCAGGCAGTGAAGCACCGGCTGGCGGACATGGCCGTGCGGGTCGAGCAGATGACCGCGGTGGCCTGGGACGCGGCGCTGGCACTGGCGTCTGGGGACTCCGAAGGTGCCGAGTTGGCCGTGGCCACCGCTGGAGCATTCGCCTTCGATGGCTACGTGCGTTGTGCCCAGGAGTGCCTCCAGTTGCTCGGTGGCATCGGCTTCACCTGGGAGCACGACCTCCACCTGCACCTGAAGCGGGCGCTGGCCGACCGGCAGCTTCTGACCACTCCCGACGCGTTCCACCTCGAGTTGGCCGAGACCGCGGTGGCCGGTGCCCGCAGGGTGCTCGTGACCGACCTGCCCGACGAGGCCGAGGAGGTCCGGTCGAGCCTGGCGCCGATCGTCGACGAGCTGGTGGCCGCCGAGGGGGAGGATCGCCGACGCCTCCTGGTCGACGCGGGCCTGGTGGCCCCCCACTGGCCGAAGCCGTGGGGTCGTGACGCCGGGGCTGTGGAGCAGGTGGTCATCGACGAACAGTTGGGTGCGGTGGGCATATCCCGTCCTCACATCGGCATCGGCGCCTGGGCCCTCCCGGTGATCATCGCCAACGGCACCGAGGAGCAGCGACAGCGGTGGGTGCCCCCGACATTGCTCGGTGCGCTCAACTGGTGCCAGCTGTTCTCCGAGCCGGGTGCCGGCTCCGATCTGGCCAGCCTCACGACCCGTGCCGAGCGGGTCGAGGGCGGGTGGAGTCTCACCGGTCAGAAGGTGTGGACGTCCATGGCCCAACAGGCCAACTGGGGCATCTGTCTGGCCCGCACCGACCCGGATGTTCCCAAACATGAGGGAATCACCTACTTCATCGTCGACATGGGGTCATCGGGCCTGGACATCAGGCCTTTGCGGGAGCTGACCGGGGCCGCCATGTTCAACGAGGTCTTCTTCGACTCGGTGTTCGTCCCCGACGACTGCGTCATCGGGGCGGTGAACGATGGATGGCAGATGGCCCGGATGACCCTGGCCAACGAGCGGGTCTCGATGTCTTCGGGCTCCACGTTCGGGATCGGCATCGAATCACTCCTCCGCCTGGCCGCCAAGTTGGGCGACGGCATCACGGCCAGCACGTACGGGAAGCTGGGCGCGCTCCTGGCTGAGGCCCAGTCGCTCCAGCTCATGACCCATCGGTCCACCCTGCGGTCGCTGGCGGGCTCGGACCCGGGATCGGTGGCCAGCCTGCGCAAGCTGCTCGGCGCCGAGCACGAGCAACGGGTCCAGGAGCTGGGCCTGGCCATGCTCGGACCGGCGGGGGCGACCCTCGAGGGGAGCGCGGCCCGATGGGTGCAGGGCACGCTGGTCACCCGGTGCCTGACCATTGCCGGTGGGACCAGCGAGGTCCAGCGGAATGTCATCGCCGAACGGGTACTGGGCCTTCCCCGCGACCCCGAACCGGGCGCCTGAGCGTCAGGCCGATTCGGTCGGGGCCGGGTCGTGCTCGGGGTCCTGTTGGATCTCGATGGTGTTCCCGGCGGGATCGACGAACCAGATCTGGACCGTGGACCCTTGCGCGCCCTCGGCGAACGGGATGCCGCCGGACCTGAGCTCCTCGATGGCCGCGGGCAGGTCGGCCACGGCGAAGCAAACATGGGGGCCGGTGGGCCGGATGGGGCCCGGCCCGGCCGGGGCATCCACCAGATGGAGCTGGATCCGCTCGACACCGAACCAGTGGCCCTCCACCCCCGGGATGACCGGGCGGGCGTCGTCGGGCAATTCCATCAGCTGCCGGTAGAAGGCCTCGGTTTCGGCTAGCCGCCCTTCGACGTTGATGCTGTGGTGGAGCGTGCGGGTGACCCTCATGAGGTGGCGCCCGCCCCCCGTGCTGCCGCGGCGTCGTCCCCGCCCAACCGGTCGCGTAGCTCCTGCTTGAGCACCTTGCCGGTGGCGTTGCGGGGGAGCTCGTCGACGACATACCACTGGCGGGGGACCTTGTAGCGGGCCAGCCGCTCGGCGGTGTGGGCCTCCAGATCGTCGGTGGTGGTCTCGTCCTCGGGGTGCAGCACGACGAAGGCGGCAACGTCCTCGCCCAGGACGGCATGGGGCGTTCCGACCACGGCCACCTCGCGCACCCCGGGATGCGACTGGATGGCGTGTTCCACGTCGGTGGGGTGGATGTTGTTGCCGCCCCTGATGATGACGTCCTTGCTGCGCCCGACGATGTAGAGGTACCCGTCGGCGTCGATCCGCCCAAGATCGCCGGTTACCAGCCACCCGTCGACCCAGGTCCGGGCGGTGGCGTCAGGGTCGCCGAAGTACTCGCGGGGGCGTCCGGGGATGCGCAGGCGTACCTGGCCGACCTCGTCGGGGGCCACCGGGTTGCCGTCGTCGTCGACACAGACAACCTCGGCGGGGGGCGCGGGCTTGCCCACTGACCCGGGCCGCTTGACCGCCTCGCCGGGCGGCATGAGGCAGTAGACCGATCCGGCCTCGGTCATGCCGTAGTTGTTGGACACCAACGCACTCGGCATCCGGTTCTGCAGTTGCTCGAGGACGAAGGGGGCGAGCGGTGCGCTTCCCACGCTGCACAGTTGCACCGAACTGAAGTCGGCGGTGGCGAAGCGCGGGTGCTCGAGGAGCAGGGCGGCCATGGCCGGGACCAGGAACACCGACCCCGGCCGCTCGGCCTCCACGACGTCGAACCATCGTTCCGCGTCGAAGCGGGGCTGGTAGATGGCCCTCAACCCGAGCTTCATCGGGGTGTAGATGAAGGCGAGGCCGGCGAAGGTGTAGGGCGGGCTGGCGTGAAGCCAGCCGCCACCGGTCCACTGCGGCTCATGGAACGGGATCAGCGAGTAGTTGTCGTGGCGCACGGCCACCGCCTTGGGGCTCCCTGTGGTACCCGACGTGTACATGATGTCGGCCAGGTCGCCCGGATCCCGGGGCACCTGGAAGTAGTCGGCGTCGTCGCTCAGGAAGTCGGCCCACGCCACGATGCCGCCCCGGGTGGGATGGGCTCGGGCTCCGCCCGCACCGTCGGTGACCGTCGGCACGGTCACCACCAGCCCCGGCCGATCGTCGGGGTAGCGCTCTACGAGGGCGTCCTCGGTGATGGCGGCCACAGCGCCGCAGTGGGTCAGCATGCGCTCGAGCTCGGGCCGGGTGAGCTGGGGGTTGAAGGGGACCGCCACGGCGCCGGCCCGGTGAACGGCGGCATAGGCCGTCACCCAGAACAGGGCGTTGGCCGGTTCCAGATGGATGGTCACCCGGTCGTCCGGCGCGACGCCGGCATCGACCAGGGCCCTCGCCAATCTGGTGGCACTGTCGTCCCACTGCGAGAAGGTCAGAGCGCCCTGCCCCACCACCAGGTACGCGGTCTCACCGCCGTACCGCATGGCCATGGCGTGCAGTTGCTCGGGGGGCATCGTGGTCGTGCGGCTCACGTGTCCCTCCCCGGCAGGGCCCCCTCGATCATCTCGTGCCGCATGTTCCCCAGTCCCTCCGGTACGCCATTCCAGGCTGGATCCCGATGATCCGAGTCCCGCGCCAGCAGCATGACCGAACGGGCTCCCTCGGTCAATCGACCCAGTCCGGACGGCCCGTCGGCGGGTCCGGGCGGTCCCAGTGCCTCGCACTAGTGTCTGCACGTCCCGTCGGGGCGTGTCCCCGACCTGTCTGACGAGGAGTCCGTTCGATGCCACCGCCCGCCGAGCACGCACCGCCTGCCGACGCCGGCCGGGTCCGCGCCCGACTGGCCGATCTCGGACTCAGCCTCCACGGGCCGCACCCTCCCCACGACCCCCTGGACGCGGTGGTCGTCCACCACGGGGTGGCACGAACGTCAGGACAGCTCCCCCGGATCGACGGGCAACTGACCTGTCTGGGCACCCTGGGCCGCACCGTGAGCGTGGAGGAGGGAGCCGAGGCCGCCGCGGTCTGCGCCCTCAACGCCCTGGCCGTGCTGGAAGCGGAGCTGGGGACACTCGACCGCATCGAGCGGGTGCTGACCGTCACCGGCTACGTGGCCTCGGACCCCGATTTTCACCGCCAGCCCGATGTCATCGACGGGGCCAGCGCCGTACTGCACCAGGTCTTTGGCGAGGCCGGCCGCCATACCCGTTCGGCGGTGGGTGTGGCCGCCCTGCCCCGGGGCGGCGCCGTCGAGATCGAGGTCACCGTGGCGGTGGCCGACTGAGCGGCCGCGTGGCCGCGACAGTCCGCAGTACACGGATCACCTGACCGACGAGAACGGAGCAGACCCATGGCAACCATGAGCGACACGGCGATGGCCGAGGCCCTCGCCGACCTCGGCGCAGCCACACTGGGGGAGTCCGGGGCGCGGACCATGCCGTCCCGGCTGCGCCCGGCCTGGCGGGGTGCGGCACTGGCCGCGCCGGCGTTCCCCGTTCGCTGCACGCCCGGCGACAACCTGGCCGTGCACGTGGCCGTGACCCGGGCGCCGAGGGGATCCGTGCTGGTGGTCGACGTGGGCGACGTCCCCGACCGTGGCTACTGGGGTGAGGTGCTCACGACGGGGGCCATGGCGCGCGGGTTGGCCGGGCTGGTCATCGACGGCGGGGTCCGAGACGTGGCGGCCCTGGAGCGGCTGGGCTTCCCGGTTTTCTCTCGCACCATCGCACTGCCCGGGGCGACCAAGGTCAACCGGGGGGCGGTCGGGACCACTACGACGGTGGCCGGGGTACCGGTCTCGCCGGGGGACTGGGTGGTCGGTGACGTCGACGGCGTGGTGGTGGTTGCCGGTTCCCGGCTCGAGGAGGTCCTGGCGGCCGGTCGGGCCCGCGAGGGGGCCGAACAGGGCTACTTCGAGTCCCTCAGGCAGGGGGAGACCACCGTGGAGATCCTGGGCCTCGACGCCTCGCTCATCGAGGACGGCTCGGTGGGTGCCTCAGGCTGATTCGGCGGGGGTTGCCCCGTGATGGGTGTAGTCGATGGGACCCGCCCCCTTGACGCCGATGGCGAAGCAAAAGCAGTGGATGGATGCGTGGTCGCTGACCGGCCGGAGGCTGTGCACGGCATCGGGCGGGATGTGGACCAGGTCGCCCTGTCCGATGAGACGATCCTCGTCCTCGATGGTCATGATGCCCCGGCCCCGGAGCACGTAATAGAACTCGTGGGTGGGGTGGGAGTGGGGGTCGACGTAGCCCCCACCTTCGACGACGAACTCGTTGACCAACTCGAGGAACCCCCCGTCGGTCTGCTCTTTCATCTCCCGGGAGTTGACCATCCACCACACTGGGACGGTGCCGTTGTGCTCGACGACGGGGGCAGCGTTCCCGATGTTGCGCACGTCCATCGCCATGAGGCCTCCTTTGCGCCCGCACCAGCGGGCGACGCCGATGTAGGTTGAGACCTCACAATAGATCGCCACGGAGGGGTGCGATATGGGTGACCGGGTGCGACAGATCAGTCCGAGTCCGCTGTCGCCCGATGGGTGGTCGCCCTTCGGGTGGTTGCCGGTGGCCGACACCGATCCTGCCGACGGGACCGAGACCCTGGCCTTCGAATGGGGCGACGTCCACGTCAACCGGATCGCCCACCGTCGGGACGAGGTGCCCGAGATCCCCGGTGGTCTCCGATGCGAGGCACTCTTCCGCCACCGGACCCACACCCAGGTCTTGATGCCCGTGAATGTCGCCGCCGTCCTGGCCGTGGCCGCAGCCGAGGTGGACCTGGCGTCGCCCGAGGGGGTCGATCGGATCGAGGCGTTCGTCCTCCAGCCCCTGGAGTCGATCGTGCTGCGCCGGGGGACCTGGCACTGGGGCCCGTTCCCGATCGCCGGCGACGAGGTCCAACTCTTCAATGTCCAAGGTCTGCGCTACCGGGAGGACAACGACTGCGCCGACATCGGGGCCCTCGGGACCCCCGTGGACGTCGTGTTGCAGTCCTGAATCGAGGCGCCACCCATAGGACGTCACGGAAAACTAGTGTTGACACCGGCCTATCCGTGCCATAGACACAGGCCCGGGAAACAGCCGTTTAGATGGGGGAGTGGGTCGGGAGCCGCCCGATTCGCCCGAATCGGAACAGGGGGATTGGACAAATGCGGAGTCATCGGGGGAGATGGTTGGTGCCGGCCGCCATGGCGCTCGGAGTGTCGACCATCGCCGGGGGGTTGACCGGTTCGGCCGCCGCAGGGGCGGCGAGCAGCAGCACCATCGCGCCAGGGGCCCAGATCGACGTCGGCGCCATCTCGTCGAGAACCGGCCCACTGGCGGGCTACTTCGGCGGCCTGGCCCCGGGCATGATCGCCTACTTCAACACGCTGAACGCCAAGGGCGGCATCAACGGGCACAAGATCGTGCTGACCCAGAACCTGGACGACGGCGGCTCGCCGAGCCAGTTCACCCAGCTCACCCACACCCTGATCGACCAGGACCACGTGTTCGCCGTCGGGGTGGCCTCGGCCTGGTTCACCCCCAACTACTTCGTGTCGACGAAGACCCCGACGTACGGCTACAACGTGACCGCCAACTGGCAGACGGCGCCCAATCTGTTCGCCGTGGGTGGGTCGACCCAGATCTACGCAGCGGCCAACTCGACCTATTCGTGGTTCCTGAAGAAGGTCAAGGCCAAGTCGGTGGCATTCGTCAGCTACGGCCCGAGCATCGCCTCGTCGTACGACGCCTGCTCGTCCTACGCCAAGGCCATGGGGAAGGCCGGGTACAAGGTGTACTCCGACGTGAGCGCCCAACTCGGCGGGAGCTACGCCTCTGACGTACAGCGGATCCGACAGGCCGGCTCCCAGGTGCTCGTCACCTGCATGCAGGGCTCGGACAACATCACCCTGGCCCGCGACGTGCAGCAGTACGGGCTGAAGATCAAGCAGCTGTGGCTCAACGGCTACGACCAGTCACTGCTCAACCAGTACAGCAACCTCATGCAGGGCGTGTACATCGACATCACCGGAGTCGTCCCCTTCAGCGCCGGCACCTCGGCCAAGTACGGCAACACCTACCCGGGCATGCAGCAGTACCTCGCCGCCATGAAGAAGTACTCACCGTCGAACGTCCTGAACGGCGTGTCCTTCCAGGGATGGCAGTCGGCAGCCCTGCTGGCCGCCGGCATCAAGGCCGCCGGGAGCAATCTCACCCAGGCAAATGTCATCAAGGCCACCAACCAGCTGACCAACTTCACCGCCGGCGGACTGTCGACGCCGGTCAACTGGAAGGTCTCCCACGTCGGCTACACCACGCCCAACTGCAGCGCCTGGGTCCAGGTGAAAAGCAAGCAATACGTGCCGGTGTTCGCCCCGGGCAAGCAGGTCTTCGTCTGCGTCAACTCCAGTGTGAGCAACCCCAAGGTCGTGACGCCGCCTGCGGGAACTCCGGGGCCATGAGGTTGAGCGCAGCCGGGTCGCGGTAGGGGCCGGGCACCGGCGTGGAGCAATTCCTGGGTTTCGCCCTTCCCGGAGTCCAATACGGCTGCACCTATGCCATCGTGGCCGTAGGGCTCGTCCTCACCTACCAGGCCACTGGCGTTTTCAACTTCGCCTACGGCGCCCAGGCCTTCACGTCGGCGTTCCTGTTCACCTGGATGGTGCAGAACGAGGGCCTACCGGTGTGGCTGGCCTTCGTGCTGTCGGTAGTGGTGCTCGGACCGGGCCTGGGGTTGGCCTTCGACCGGTTCTTGTTCCGACACATCGCCAACACCAACACCACAGCCAAGCTGGTCACCGGCATCGCCCTGTTCGTGGGCATCCCGAGCGTGCTGTCGGTCATATTCGGCAGCGCCAACCAGTACAACCCGCCGAGCATCCTGTTCAACCCGGACTCGGTGTACTTCCGCATCTTCGGCACCCCCATCAACGGGATCTACGCCACCACGGTGATCACCACGGCGGTCATCCTGGTGGCGCTGGTGGTCCTGATGCGCCTGACCAACCTCGGTCTTCAGATGCGAGGTGCGGTGGAGAGCCGGCGGCTGATCGAGCTCGACGGGGTGAACGCCGGCCGGGTGGTGGCGTTCGCCTGGGCCATCTCCGGACTGATGGCCGGTCTGGCCGGCGTCCTGTTGGCCCCCATCTACGGCCAGCTCCAGTCCAGTGACTACGCCGCCCTGATGGTGGCGGCATTTGCCGCCGCTGCCTGGGCCCTGCTGCGCTCCATGCCCATCGCCGCCCTGGTTGGCATCCTGATGGGGGTGGCCTCGACGGTGCTGGCCGGTTACCTGCCGGCCAGCAGCGTGTGGTCCTCGGCTGCACTCACCTCGCTTCCCTTCATCGTCCTGATCGCCGCCCTGCTCCTGTTGCCCGGTCTACGCAGCCTCGGCCGGGACAAGGATCCTTTGTCCTCGGTGGACCCGCCCACCCCGCCGTCGGTCACCGCCCTTCGTGCCCCCCAGATCGACCGGATCGTCAAGGTGGGCTGGTACATCATCCTGGGCGTGTTCGTGGTGTCCATGCTGACGTGGCTCCCGACGACGTGGGAGAACGTCTTCAATGCCGGCCTCGTCTATTCGATCGTGTTCCTCTCGATCACCCTGATCACCGGCATGGGCGGGCAGCTGTCGCTGGCCCAGGCCACACTGGCCGGTGTCGGGGCCTACACTGCGGCCCAACTGGCCAACCACCTGGGGCTCAGCCTGCTCCTCGGAGGGCTGGTCGGCGCGCTGGCCGCGGCCGTGGTGGCGGTGGTGCTGGCCTTCGCCTCGGTGCGGCTGCGGGGCCTCGGTCTCGCCCTGTTGACCATCGCCGCTGCGCTGTTCTTCGACTACACGGTGTTCCCGCAGCTGAACAGCAGCAACGGCCAGTCCGTGAACATCAAACCCAAGTGGGTCGGATTCGGCATCCTCCACCCCAACGGCCACGCCTTTTTCATCGCCGCCATGATCGTGCTGTTGGTGTGCATCGCCGGGGTGCAGCTGGTCCGGCGGGGCACTACCGGTCGTTTCCTCGGTGCCATGCGCGGCAGTGAGACTGCGGCGGCCGGACTCGGGATCAACCTCACGTGGCAGCACGTAGTGGTGTTCGCCCTCTCGGGGCTGGTGGCCGGCATCGGCGGCACCATGCTCTCCATCCAGCAACAGCAGGTGAACCCGGCCCTATTCAGCTACCAGATCTCCCTAGTTTTCGTGGTGGTGGTCGTCACCACCGGGGCGAGCACCGTGGAAGGAGCGCTTCAAGCCGGCTTCGGGTTCGTGATCCTCCAGCAGCTGCTCACCTACGTGCCGTCCCGGCTTGGGGGTAACAGTCTGGTGGTGGTGTTCTTCGCCTTCGGCGCCCTGACCTACGCCGCCCACCCCGAGGGGATCCTCGAGTACCAGAAGCGTCGTTCGACCCTGCGGATGCAGGCCTTCTTGTTCCGGCCCGTGGACCAGGGCTCAGGGCCACCTGACGGCCCGGGCCTCGGGACCGTGGGGGTCGGCGGCACCCCCGGCGGCGGTGCTCCGGGCGGAGCGGCGGCGGCACTGATGAATGGCGGTTCGGTAGAGACGGCCTCCAAGCCTGTGGTGACCGAGCATGGCTGAGCAGGGCGGAGCCGTGCCACTGCTCACCGTCAGCGAGGTCTCCAAGACCTTCGGCGGCATCGCTGCAGTCAGCGGCGTGAGCCTCACTGTGCGCCCCAGCGAGAGCATCGGGCTGGTCGGACCCAACGGTGCCGGCAAGACGACGCTGTTCAATTGCATCTGCGGCCAGCTCCGGCCCGAGCGGGGCAGTGTGATACTCGAGGGTCGGGAACTGCTCGGGATGCCCACCTTCAAGCGGGCCCGGATGGGCATCAGCCGCACCTACCAGCGGATCGAGGTGTTCCCCGACATGACAGTCTGGGACCATCTGATGGTGGCGGTGCGGGCCCGGTCGTGCACCGGTCGGATCTGGAAGGACCTGGCCAACCGCAGTGCCCCGACCGCAGAGGAGCGCGAGCGGGTGGACTCGGTGCTGGCCATGGTGGGCATCGAGGACCGGGCCCAAACGCCGGTGTCCGCCCTTGGACTGGGGCTGTGCCGCCTGGTGGAGCTGGCCCGGGCCCTGGTGTCCGAACCGGTCCTGTTGATGGCGGACGAGCCGTCATCGGGCCTGGATGTCCACGAGACCAGGGAGCTGGCCGAGGTGCTGCGGAGGCTCCAGCGGGAGCGGGGCATGGCCATGTTGCTGGTGGAGCACGACCTCGGGATGGTGGGGGAGGTTGTGGACCGCACGGTGGTGATGAACCTCGGTGTGGTGATCGCGGACGGCACCTTCGATGAGGTGATGGCCAACGCCGAGGTGCGCCTGGCCTACCTGGGGGTGAAGGCGTGAACGTGACCACGGCCGACCCGGCCCCCGCCGGTGGCCCGACACCGCCCGGCTCGGGATCTGCGGCCCTCGAGGTCGACGGGATCAGCGCCAGCTACGGCCCCTATCGCGCCCTGTTCGATGTCACCTTTGAGGTTCCATCCGCGGGCATCACCGCCCTCCTGGGGTCGAACGGTGCCGGCAAGTCCACTGTGGCGCGGGTGGTCACGGGCCTGCTGGCCAGCACCCAAGGGACCCTCCGTCTGGCCGGCAGGGACATCACCGGGCTACCCGCCTACAAGATCGCCCGGGCCGGCTCGGCCCATGTGCCCGAGGGCCGGGGTGTCTTCGCCAGCCTGACCGTCGAGGAGAATCTCCGGCTGGCCTTCCGCCAGCGGGGCGGCCGCAAGAGCGTGGCCGACTCGCTGGAGCGGGCCTTTGACGCCTTCCCCGTGCTGGGCGCCCGTCGTAAGCAGGCGGGTGGAACCCTGTCGGGTGGGGAGCAGCGCATCCTGTCCCTGGCCAAGGTGCTGATCGAGCCCCCCCAGTTGCTGGTGGCCGACGAGATCTCTCTGGGACTGGCCCCGGTCATGATCGACGCCGTCTACGAAGGTCTGGTCAAGATCAATGGCGCCGGCACGGCGCTGCTCATCGTGGAGCAGCAGGTCGACCGGGTGCTGGACATCGCGGGAACCGCCGTGGTGCTCGAACACGGATCCGTGGCCTACAGTGGCCCCGCTGCGCAAGCGCTCGCCGCCGTCGAATCGGTTTTGGCCAACCGGGGAGAGCGTGCCGTGCTGCAGTCGGACCGGCCCACCGAGACTGCCGTCCCGGGTTGGGGAGCGGGCGCCGGTGCCCAGGAGCTGCGCCTCCGGCGACGGAACCGCGCCAAGGGCGCAGACAAGACGCCGCCGACCACGCCTGCGCCGTAGGCGAGCCGAACGCAACGAGAGGAACCCGAGTGAGCGAGAACGAACGCGACGCCGTCATTGTCGATGTGGTGCGGACGACCATGGGGAAGCGCGGCGGTGCCCTGGCGCACTGGCATCCGGTGGACCTGTTGGCCTTCGCCCTCACCGAGCTGATCGGACGCACCGGGATCGACCCCGAGACCGTCGACGACGTGATCGGTGGCTGCGTCACCCAGTCCGGTGAGCAGAGCACCAACACCACCCGCAACGGGTGGGTGGCGGCAGGCCTGCCCCAGTCGGTGCCGGCCACCACGGTGGACCGCCAGTGCGGCTCCTCCCAACAGGCCATGCACTTCGCCGCCGCCGGGGTCAAGGCCGGCCACTATGACCTGGTGGTGGCGTGCGGCGTCGAGTCGATGACCCGGGTGCCCATGGCGTCCAACGCCCGGGGCGGGACGGGACCCTTCCCCCCGTCGTTCCTCGAGCAGATCGACGGGCGCCTCTGGGCGCAGTTTCGGGTGGCCCAGGTGCTCGCCGACCGGTGGGGCGTCACCCGGGAGGAGATGGACCAGTACGCCCTCGAGAGCCACCGTCGGGCCACCGCTGCCTGGGACAGCGGCCACTTCGCCGCCGAGACGGTGAGGGTGCCCATCAAGGCCGAGGACGGGTCGTTGACGGGGGACTACCTCGACCAGGACGAGGGCATCCGACGGAACGCGTCGCTGGAGGCGCTGGCCGGCCTGCCCCCGGCCCAGAACTGGGAGCCGGACACCGCTCCGGACATCACCGCCGGAAACGCCTCGCAGATGACCGACGGTGCCGCCGCCATGTTGATCGCCGAGCGCTCGGTGGCCGAACGCCTCGGCCTCCCCATCCGGGCCCGCTTCGCCCACGCCACCGTGGCCGCTGACGACGCTGCCATCGTCTTGTCCGCCCCGGTACCGGCCACCCACCGCCTGCTCGAGCGGTCCGGCATGAAGGTCGAGCAGTTCGATGCCATCGAGTGCAACGAGGCCTTCGCCGCCATTCCACTGATGTGGAACCGGGCCTTCCACGCGGAGCCCGAGCGGCTCAACCCGCGGGGCGGGGCCATCGCCATCGGGCACCCACTAGGGGCCAGCGGGGTGCGGCTGGCCGCCACGCTGCTCAACCACCTCGAGTCCACCGGCGGCCGCTACGGGTTCCAGACCATGTGTGAGGGTGGTGGTCAGGCCAACGCCACCGTCATCGAACGGCTCGGCTGACCGCTCGATGGCCACTCAGTCGGCCGTTCCCTTCGATCGGATGTAGTTGGCCGTTCCGGCCAGGAATCGGTCCACATCCTGGGCCTTTTGAGCCGAGAATTCCGCAAAGTACTCCGGCACGTAGATGGAGAGGGTGCCTGCCGCCATGGCCCCCATGATGGTGGACACGGCCTCGTCCACGGTGATCGAGGGCACGTCGCCCGTGAAGGGGTCATTGTCGGGGAGGGTGAACAGCTCGGTGTCGACGACCCCGGGGTAGACGATCGACAGGGTGATCCCCGTGTCCCACAGGTCGACGGCCATGGTCTCGGCAAACACCGCCAGGGCCGCCTTGGAGGCCGAGTACGCCGCCTCCCCCGGAGAGCTGAGGGGGCGGCCACCGAGGATACGCAGACCACGTGGCCGCTGCCCTGGTCCAGCATGGACGGCAGGAGCGCCAGGGTCAGGCGCACCGGGGAGAAGTAGTTGATGGCCATCACCGACTCGACGGTGGCGGCGTCGAGTCGGGATACGTGACGACGCTTGGGGATCCCGGCGTTGTTGATGAGGATGTCCACACCGCCCCACTCGTCGAGAGCCTGTCCGGCGAGCCTCTCCACGGCGTCGGGATCGGCGAGGTCTGTGGCCCACATCCTCGACTCCGGCGACGTGGTCCGGCACCGGTCCAGCACCTCGGCCAGGCGGTCCCGGCGCCGGGCGGCGATCCCCACCACGGCTCCCGCCGCGGCGAAGCCCTCGGCGAGGCCGGCGCCGATGCCCGAGGAACCACCGGTGATCAGGACCCGCTTGCCCTCGAAGGAGTCGGTCACCGGACTACCGGTTCTTCCACACGGGCGTGCGCTTCTCGGCGAAGGCGCGAGGACCTTCGACGGCGTCCTCGCTCGAGAACACCTCCGAGGAGATCGACGACTCGATGCGGTAGGCCTCCTTCATGTCCACCGCCAGGCCGCGCAGCACTGACTCCTTGGTCTTCCGGATGGCGAAGGGTCCGTTGGCGGTGATCCGGTGGGCGTAGTCGTAGGCCCGGTCCATCAGCTGGTCAGGGGCACAGACCTCGTTGAGGAGTCCCATCTCGTAGACCCGCTGGGCCGGTACACGGTCGGCGCACAACAAGAGCTCCATGGCCGCTGGGAACGGCACCTGGCGGGGTAGGCGCACCGTGGTCCCACCACCGGCGAACAGTCCCCGCTTGGGCTCCATCACGCCGAAGGTGGCGGTGTCGACGGCCACCCGGAGATCACAGCCGCCCAGCATCTCCATGCCGCCGGCCACGCAGGTGCCGTTGATGGCGGCCACGATCGGCTTGTACAGGCTCACGTTGCGGAGCACCGCCTTCACGCCGTCGTCGAGGCGGTAGCCGTCGATCTCGCTGACCCCCTCGGCCTTCATCTTGGCCTGGAGGCTGGTGATCTGTGGGATGTAGGACTTGAGGTCGGCGCCCACGCAGAAATCCGGACCGACGCCGGTGATGACGGCGACCCAGGCGTCGTCATCCTCTCCGAACCGCTCCCAGGCCATCCGCAGCTGGGCGAAGTGCTCCATGTCCAAGGAGTTGCGGGCCTCGGGCCGGTCGATGGTGATCTTGACGATGTGGTCGTCGCCGGCTTCGTAGTGGATGGTCATGGTTCTGGCCTCATGGTCGGGGGCTGGGACAGGTCGTGGAGGACATCGCAGCCGTTGGGGGCGTGGTCACAGCGTCGCTGTGGTGATGCGCTTCTCGCTGGTGGTCACCGTGACCTTGCGGTCGGCCAGGTCGACATCGGCCGCCGGGGGCTCCTCTAGGCGGGCGTAACACCGGGAGCCGTCGGGCAGCTCGGCGATGAGTGCCGTCCACTCGGGTCCCTCGCGCCCGTAGGTCGTCGACCAGGCCACCACCTCGGCCGGGCCGTCCGGGGCCGACGCCAACGGCACGATGGGAGCCGTGGCCGGGTCGGGGGCGGCTGTCTGGGAGAGGGGCCCGGGCGTGGTGGACAACAGGGCGGCGGCGTGGCTGGTCATGTGCATCCCGATGCCGGAGACCAGTCCCGACGACCCGGGGTCGCCACGCAAGGTCTCGACCATGGCAGCGAGGGCATGGGTGGTGTAGTTACTCCCGGGGCCGCCGTGATAGGGGAGGCCACCGGTCACGGTCAGCTGACGGTCGGTGGTGATCCCGAGGGCGTCCCGGGCGAACGACAGGGAGCTGGCAAAACACGAGTACAGGTCGAGGTGGGTGACGTCGTCGACGGTGGCCGGGCCCAGCGCCGACTGCATCGCCGCTTGCATGGCCGGCGACCGCCAGAGGTCGGGACGGGTGGCCATCGTCGGAGGTTCCGTGGCCGACCCGAGGCCACGGAGGTAGACCCGCCGGTCGGCCGGTACGCCCAGGGCGTCAGCGCGTTCCTCGGTGGCCACCAGGACGGCGGCCGCCATGTCCACGTCCATGATGGCGGTCATGTACTTCGTGTAGGGCGTGGCCACCATGCGGTTGGTGGACGTGACGCCGGCGATGGTGGCAGCGTCACGGGCGATCGGGAACCAGGCATGTTGGGGGTCGGCCGCTGCCACCTCGGACAGGGGTGCGAGGAGCCGCCCGAGCATCTCTTGGTGCTCGGGCATCGATGTGCCCAGGTGCATCCGACGGGCACTGTCCAACAGGGCAAAGGTCAAGTAGGCCTGGAAGATTCCGTGACGGGCCTCGTCGCGATCGATGGTGATCGGGTAAGGGCTGGGCGTCTCGGGGCCATACGACCATGCCGGGTCCGGGAGATGACGGCGGGTGGCGAGCGCCTCGCCGCCGACGATCAGTGCCAGGCCGGCACCGCCGTCGACCAGGATCGATGCGGCCTCGGACAGCAGACGGATGGGGATCGAGCCACCCAGGCCCGAATAGGTCCGGTGGCCCGGCTCCGCACCGAGACGCGTTGCCAACCGGCCGGCCGCATCGTCGTACTCCCACGACTGGCAGTAGACGACCTGGATGCTGTCCAATCCGGACAGCGCTCCTTTGACCCCGGCGTCGGCGGCGGCCGATCGGGCCATGGCCTCCCACTGATCGAGGGGTTCAGGGGCCGGCTCCTCGCGCCACGTCTGACGGGCGACGCCGATGATGCACGGTGCCCCTCGATCCACCGTCATGTCAGGAGGCGCGGGTCTGGCGAGGCAGTTTCACGGCACGGTCGGCGATGATGTTCTTCTGCACCTCCGACGAGCCGCCACCGATGCTGCTGTAGCGCTGGAACGAGTACAGGCGGGTCCACTTCCCCCGGTCGACGGCATCGGGACCGCCGCGGGAGGCCAGGCCGGCGGGTCCGAGGAGGTCCATGGACAGGGCGGCAAGGGTCTGGGCCAATGATGACCAGGCCAGCTTGGCGAAAGGCACCTCGGGCCAGTTCTTCTCCCCCTTGATGATCTTGCTCAGGGCCCGGAGCGACAGCAGCTTGGCCAGTTCGATGTCCGTCCAGGCTCGGGCCAGCCGTTCTCGCAGAGCGGGGTCCTCGAGGGCCGCAGGGTTCACCGACCGGGCGGCGGTGACCATGGCGTGTAGGTCGGCGGCCAGCAGCGAGATCTGTCCGGCGATGCCCACCCGCTCGTGACCGAGAGTCCCCATGGCCACCATCCAGCCCTCGCCCTCGCCGCCCAGGCGGCTGTCCACCGGGATGCGGGCGTCGGTGAAGAAGACCTCGTTGAACATCTCCTCGCCGGCCATGTCGCGGATGGGCCGAGCCTCGATGCCTGGCGTGTGCATGTCGACGATGAAGGCGGTAATGCCCTCGTGCTTGGCGCCCCGCTCGATGGCGGTGGGGTCGGTGCGCAGGAGGAACAGACCCCATCGGGCCAGGTGGGCGGTGGAGATCCAGATCTTCTGGCCGTTGACGACGTATTCGTCGCCGTCCCGGATGGCCGTGGTCTTGAGGTTGGCGAGATCGTTGCCGGCGTCGGGTTCGGAGAACCCCTGGCACCAGTGGTCGGTGGCGTCGAGGATGGAGGGCAGCCACCGGGCCTTCTGCTCGTCGGTGCCCCAGGCGATGATCATGGGTCCGATCTGCCAGAGACCGTTGGGGTTGAAGAGCCCCGGCGTCCGGTACTCGGCGTTCACCTCGGAATAGATGATCCGCTGCATGGCCGTGGCGCTTCGGCCGCCGTACTCCTCGGGCCAGTTCACCGCGGCCCAACGGCCCTCGTTCAGCACCCGCTGCCAGGCCGCCCGGCGTTGCTGGGACTTCTCGCCCGACAAGGAGGAGTCGTCGGCCAGCTCCTCGCTGGCCAGGAACGGCGGCAGGTGTTCATCGAGCCATCCCCGGAGTTCGTCCCGGAACGCCTCGTCTTCTGGAGCCAGTGCGAAGTCCACGACGTCGGAGAATAGCCGTTCTTGATCTTGTCTACACTGACGCCACTATCAGCAACCCACTCCGGGGGTGGACAGTGGATTTCACGTTCGATGCCGAGCAACTCGCCTTGCAGGACGTGGCCCGTCGGGCCATGGGAGACGTCGATGGGGACACCCTCCGACGGCTCGCCGATGATCCGACCGGATTCACCCCCGAGCTCTGGGACCGCCTGGTCTCCCTGGGTTGGACCGGCATGTTGGCACCCGACAGCGGTGCCGGCCTGTTGGAAATGTCCATCGTCTTGGAACAGATGGGCCGGGTTCCGTTGCCGGGCCCGTTCTTCTCCTCTGCGGTCATGGCCACGCTCGCCGCCCGGGCGCTCGGGGCCGATGACCTCCTCGACGGGCTGGCGGGTGGCCACCGCGGCACCGTGGCGCTGCACGAGCAGGGGCACGGCCACCCGGTTGACACGATCCGTGCCCGGGCCCGACGCAAGGGTGCGGGATGGGTGCTGAACGGCGTGAAGCCGATCGTCATCGACGGACACACTGCCGACTGGGCCATCGTCGTGGCGCTGGCCGAGGAGGGCGTCCGGTCGTTCTTGTTGCCCTCGCCCCGGGCCGAGGCCGTGCCCACGCTCGATCCGACCCGCAAGTTGGCTCGGCTGCTCCTCGACGAGGAGCCGGTGCAGCCCCTCGGACCCCTGGGGGACCAGTCCGGCTTGTGGCGCCGCATCCTCGACGACGTGGTGGTGGGCCTCGCCGCCGAGTTGGTCGGGGTATCTGGCCGGGCCCTCGACGAGGCGGTGGAGTACGCCAAGGTCCGGGTGGTCTTCGACCAGCCCATCGCCGAGTTTCAGTCCGTCAAGCACAGGATCGTCGACATGTACCAGTCACTCGAGATGGCCCGTGCCGGGGTGCATTTCGCGGCCTGGGCCTCCGACACTGACTCACCGGAACGGTCCCGGGCCGCCTCCATGGCGGGTGCCTATGCCGCCGAGGCCGCCGTGCGGGTGACCGGTGACGACATTCAGATCCACGGCGGCGTGGGCTTCACCTGGGCCAACGACGCGCACTTCTTGTTCAAGCGGGCCAAGCAGAACGAGGTGCTGATGGGTGGCGCCAGCCACCAGTGGGCGCATCTGGCCGGCCAGTTGGTCGACCTCCACTGAGCACTCGGGTCAGCCCCGGTCAGGCCGTGTCCGGACCGGTCGGCCGGTAGCGACCGAGCAGGTCGGCGACCTCGTCGGCGCGGGAGCGGAAGGCGGCTGCCGCGTCACCCTCGTCGTGCAGGACGCCGGCCACATGTTCGACGAAGAGGCCGACCAACAGACTTCGCAGCATGCGGGCGAGCGCCGCCTCGTCGCCGGGGGGGCACAGTGGGGGCTCGTGCTCGCCCAGCCAGTGCTGGAGTGACGCCTGGGTGGCCTCGAACAGTTCGGTGCCCACGGTGGTCGCCGTCTCGTCGCCCCGCATCACCTCGCCCAGCATCAGGCGGATGAAGTCGTCGACGTCCAGCATGGACTGGAGGATGTCGTTCAACAGCTCGGCCAGGTCGCTGGCCGGGTCCCGGGACAGGGACGTCCCCGAGGCGCTGGCCAGGTCCTCCACCAGGCCGCGCTCTTCGAGCACGGCCACCAACAGGTCCCGTTTGGAGGGGAAGTAGTGGTAGAGCGAGGCGACGTTGAGTCCCGTGGCCGTGGCCAGGGTGCGCATGCTGGTGCCGTCCACCCCCTGCTGGGCCATGAGCGAGAGGGCCGTCCGGAGGATGTGCTGGCGCTGGGTGGTGCCATCGGGGCGGATGGCCTGGTCTCGCTCGGGGGGCACGGCTCCATTGTGGACCCTGGCACGGGTCGTCGAGATCGTTGGACAAACGAACGTTGGATTGTACCAAACGAACGTTTGATTTAGGATGGTCGCGAGGTCGCTCGGCCGAGCGCCCCAAGGAGGCCACCGATGTCCGTCCCCACCCAGGTCCTGGACCCCACCGAGCGACCCGCTCCGGTGCCCTTTGACCCGTTCGAGCTCGAGGACACCGTCTCGGGCAACATCCGCGACCCCTACCCGGCGTTGGCCGAACTGGCCCGACAGAGCCCCGTCCATGTCGGGCCCATCGACCTCGGTGAGGGAGCCGAGGCGTCCGACCCGTCCCGGCCCCTGCCGGTCACCGTGCTCGGCTTCGACGAGGCGGTGCAGGTCCTGCGGGACAACGAGACCTTCTCGTCCACCGTGTACGAGGGGATCATGGGTGAGGTCATGGGTAGGACCATCCTGCAGATGGACGAGCCCGAGCACCGCCTCCACCGGGCCATGGTGTCTCCCACCTTCCGCTCGAAGGTTCTCGAACGCTGGGAGGGCGATCTCGTCCAGCGGGTGGTCAACGAGCTCATCGACGGCTTCGCCCACCTGGGACAGGCCGACCTGGTCCAAGAGGTCACCTTCAATTTCCCGGTCCAGGTCATCGCCCAGATCCTGGGGCTGCCTCGCTCCGACTTCCCGACCTTCCAACGCTGGGCCATCGCCATCACCAGCGTGGCCTCCAACTGGGAGCGGGGAGTGGCCGCATCCGAGGCGCTCCGGGAGTACTTCGCCGGCGTGTTGGAGGAGCGCAGGAGGCATCCGGCCGATGACCTGATCAGCGACCTCCTGGCCACCGAGGTCGAGGGGCGCCGCCTCGAGGACGAGGAGATCTACTCGTTCCTTCGGCTGCTCCTGCCGGCCGGCGTGGAGACCACCTACCGGGCCTCGGGCAATGTCCTCTACGGCCTGTTGACCAATCCCGACCAGCTCCAGGCGGTCAAGGACGACCGCTCGCTGGTACCGGTGGCGTTCGAGGAGTCCATCCGCTGGGAGCCGCCGGTGACGGTGATCCTGCGTCGCGCCACCTGCGATACCGACATCGGAGGGGTCCCGGTGGCCGAGGGAGCCGATGTGGCCCTACTCCTCGGCGCAGCCAACCGGGACGCTCGCAAGTACGAGCATCCCGATGACTTCGACCTCTTTCGGGCATCACGCCAGAGCGTGGGCTTCGGGTTCGGCGTCCACGTGTGCCTAGGGATGCACCTGGCCCGGATGGAGGCCAGGGTGGCATTGAACACACTCTTCGACCGGCTCCCCGATCTCCGCCTGGACGCCGCCCCCGATCAAGACCTACACATCAAGGGCATGGCCTTCCGCTCGCCCATCGCCCTGCCGGTCGCTTTCACCCCACGGTAGATCGAGCCCCGGGTCGCGCCACCCAGCTGCGACGGCCGACCCCCGATGCCGGCTCGCCGGTCGATGTCAGCTGAGCACGACTGTTGTTAGGGTGACCCGATGCCCGTCTGGTTGACCGACACGGAGTACCGGATACTCGCCGCGGCCTGCGAGCGGCTCATCCCGGCCACAGGCGACAGCCCCGGGGCCGTGGCCGCCGGCGTGCCCGACTACATCGACGTGCTCCTCGGGGCATTCTCCTTCGACCCGCCGCGGATCTGGGCCGGGGGACCGACATCGGGGCGGCACGGGGGTGAACGGGCCTTCGAGCGATTCCAGCCCTTGACCGCCCTGGACGAGTTGGCCTGGCGGATGCGGATCGAAGGGTCCTGCGGACTGCCCGAACGGGAGTTCAACGGCCCGGTGGTCGGTTGGCAGCAGCGCTATCGCGACGGCCTGGCCGAGCTGGGAGAGGCCTTCATCGGGCTCGAACCGGCCGAGCAGGTGGCACGGCTCCGGTCGATGCCGGACTTCGTGGACCTGGCCTATGGCCACGCCTGCGAGGGGATGTACGGAGCGCCCGAATACGGGGGGAACCGGGACGGCTCAGCCTGGCAGGCCATCGGATTCGACGGGGACGTGCAGCCGCGTGGCTGGACCGACGAGGAGGTGTCACGACCGTGACTGTCGACGCAGTCATCATCGGATCCGGGCCGGGCGGGGCGACGGCCGCCGACGTGCTCACCGCGGCTGGATGGTCGGTGACCATCGTCGAAAAGGGGCGCAACCACCTGCTCGACCCGAGCGACCTCACCCGCCCGTCGTTCGACTACTCCAACGACGAGATCAAGTTCATGAGCCGCCACTTCCTCGGGCCCGATCCGCTCGTCGAGCCGCGCACGTTCCGGACCCACGAGGATGACGGCGAGCGGACCTTTGTCGGCGAGGTGAACTCGGTGCCCACCACGGTGGGGGGCGGGGGCACCCACGCCGACGGCAAGGTGCCACGGTTCCGGCCTGACGACTTCCACCTCTTGTCACTCCTCGGCCCCCAGCCGGACGCCGACGTGGCCGACTGGCCCGTGGACTACGACGAGCTCGAGCCGTACTACGCCGAGGTAGAGCGGGCCATCGGGGTGGCCGGTACCGAAGGGGCCAACCCGTTCGCGGCCCCGAGGTCCGGACCGTTCCCCATGCCATCGGGCGCCCCAATGTACGGCGCCACGGTCTCGGCCGCCGCTGCGGAGCGACTGGGCTACCACCCCTACCCGGCTCCGACGGCTGCCAACAGTGTCCCCTATGACGGCCGCCCGGCTTGCAACAACTGCGGATTCTGTGCCTTCTTCGGCTGCCCGATCCACGCCAAAGGTGACCCCATCGCCATGTTGATGCGGGCCATGGCGACTGGTCGCGCCGAGCTGTTGTCGGAGACCTTTGTCTCCCGGGTGCGCTTCGAGGGGCGCCGGGCTACCGGGGTGGACATCATCGGACCCGACGGCGTCGAGCGCTTCGTGGGCGCCCGTCATGTGGTCATCGCGGCCGGGGCCATCGAGACGCCGCGCCTACTCCTGTTGTCCGGCGTGGACCACCCCCTGGTCGGCCGGTACCTCATGACCCACTTCCAGACCATCGTGGCCGGGTCCATGCCGTTCCGGACCTACGGCGAACGCGGACGTGCGGTGACCCACCTCCACGACGACATGATCGACGGGGACGAGGCCAGCCGGGAGGCCGCCCGTGCCGCCGGGCTGCCCTGGATGCGGGGTGGCATCGTTGAGCACGGCGGTGGTGGCATGCCCATCATGGAGGCCAAGCACCTCCCGTGGGGCGAGCACCACCCCGCCCTGATGGCCGGCTCGATGATCCGCGGCCACATCTGGGCGTTCATCATGCAGGGCGAGGACCTGGCCTATCCGGGTAACCGGGTCGACCTCGATCCGACCATCAAGGACGCCCGGGGCTTCCCCGTGGCACGCGTCACCTACCGGCCCGGCCGCCATGAGCTGGCGGTCACCGAGCACTACGGCCCGAGACTGCAGGCCATCCTGGACGAGATGGGCGCCACCTGGACGGCGGCCACCTCGTCGCCGGGGAAGGGCAACGCGTCCTCACCCGATGCCATCCCCGAGAGCCGTCACAACATGGGAACGGCGCGGATGGGCACCGACCCGTCCACCTCGGTGGTCGATCCAAACGGCCGACTCCACCAGGCCGACAACGTGGTCATCGCCGATTCGTCGGTGTTCGTGACCTCCACCGGCTATGGCCCCACCCTGACCCTGGCCACCCTGGCCGCCCGCGCCGCCCATCTCCTGGTCTGACCCCGGCGGCCTCAGCGACCGTCCAGCACCTCGGGGTTCACGATGTTGAGCGGGCGGGCCCCAGCCAGGAGTCGGCAGAGATCCTCGGCGATGATCCGGGAGTGGTTGGCCTCCACGTTGTAGGTGGCACCCCCAATGTGCGGGGTCAGCACGACCGAGCCCAGCTCGGTCAGGGGGTGGTCGGTGGCCAAGGACTCGCCCTCGAAGTGGTCGAGGCCGGCTGCCGACACCTTGCCGGACCGGAGAGCATCGACCAGGGCGTCGGTGTCGTGCAGCGCAGCCCGGGCCGTGTTGAGGAACACCACCCCGTCACGCATGGCACTGAATTCAGCCGTACCGATCATGCCGGTTGTCTCGGGGGTGACAGGCGCGTGCATCGACACCACGTCCGAACGGGAGAGCAGTTCGTCCATCGAGACCGTGGCCTCGTCGGTGTACGGATCGAAGGCAATGACCTCCATGCCCAGTCCCCGCAGCCTCCACCGCAGGGCTCGGCCCACTGCGCCAAGGCCCACCAGGCCCACGGTCCGGCCGGCCAACTCCCAGGCCCGGTAGCGCTGGTAGGGGATGGTGCCGTCCTTGTAGATCTCGCCACGGCGGACGTCACCATCGGCCGAGACCACGCCACGCGTGGCGGCGAACAGCAGCGCCACGCCGACTTCGGCGACGGCGTCGGCGTTGCGGCCCGGCGCCCGCAGGACCGGCACACCGGCCGCAGTGGCTGCCGCCACGTCCACGTTGGTGGGGTCCCCACGACAGCTGCACACGGCCAACAGCGGCTGCTCGAACAGGGGACCGGCGCACCGGTCGCTCTCCACCACCACGATGGACGCCCCTTCCGCGCTTACCCGCTCGGCGAGCTGCTCGGCGTTGTAGATGCGGAGCGTCGGCTGGGCCAGCCAGGAGTCGAGGGTGAGGTCGGCGAGCTCACCGAGCAGGTCGAGCCCCGGCCCGCGGACGGCGGCGGTGACCAGTGCCTTGGGTCGTGATGACGGCATCGTGTGGATGGCTCCTCGCTCGGATCTGCTGCCCCCCCGGAGGGCACACCCGCACCCGCGGGCCGGACGGGGATAATAATGGCGCCTCATGAGCCGATTGTCAGATCCATGAACCGGCCCTCGGGCGACGGTTGCACGGTCGGGGTCGACGTCGGGACCACCGCAGTCAAGGCGGTCGCCGTGGACAGCCACGGGCAGGTGGTGGCCCGGGCCCGGGTGCCCCACCGGATCGGAACGGCATCAGCCGACAGCCTCGAGCACGACCCGGCCCAGGCGTGGCGCAGGGGCCCCCGTCGGGCGTTCGCGGCAGTCAGCGCCGAACTCGACGGCGACCCGGCCGGGGTGGTTGTGACGTCGATGGTCCCGTCGATCACGGCCGTGAACCGCCGTGGGACCCCATTGCTGCCAGGTCTGCTCTACGGCGACGCGCGAGCCCGCGCCCTGCCCGACCCGGTGGGCGAGAGCTCGGCGAAGGATGATCTCGGGGGGGAGCGCCAGCAGGGCCGGCGCATGGTGGAGTGGGCGGTCGGCGAACGGCCCGGCGCTTTCGGCTACTGGGACTGCCAGGCGGTCGCCACCCACGCTCTGGCCGGGGTCCCGGCCGTGGATGCCGCCACCGCCATGTCGTTCGGTGGACTGTACGGCCGCGGCCACTGGGACACGGTGGCCCTCGACAAGCTGGGCATCGCCGAGCACCAGCTACCGGTGGTGGGCGGCATGGGCCAGCAGCTCGGATCGCTGCCCGGGTCGTCCACCGCGTTCGCCGGCGGTTCGATCGACGCCTTCTGTGAGCAGCTCGTGGCCGGCGCCAGACAGCCCGGCGACGTGTTGGTCATCTTTGGAGCCACCTTGATCGTGTGGGTGATCACTGACGAGCGGAGGGACGTACCGGGACTCACCACATTGCCGACGATGGTCCCAGGCCTGGTCCAGATCGGCGGACCCAGCAATGCCGGTGCTCTCTTCGCCGACTGGGTCGCCACCCTGGTCGGGTCGGCCGGGAAGCGGCGGGTGGACCCGACCCGCCCGCCGGGTGACGTCCCGCGGGTGGGCGACCCAGAGCGGATCCCGGTGTGGCTGCCCTACCTCCGAGGAGAGCGTACGCCCTTCTACGACAACCGCCTCCGAGCCAGTCTCCATGACGTGGACATCGCCCAGGGTCCTACGGCAGTGCTGCGTGCCGCCCACGAGGCGAGTGGGTTCGTCATTCGACGGATCGTGGATCTGTCGGGCGCCCCGGCCTCACGGATCGTGGCCACTGGTGGTGGATCCCGGTCCGTCGCCTGGATGCAAGCCGTGGCTGATGCCACCGGCCTGCCCGTTGACACCACGGCGGTGTCCGAGGGAGCCGCACTCGGGGCCGCCTACCTGGCGAGGATGGCAGCCGGACTCGAGACCGGGTTCGACGCCGGTGCGGACTGGGCCAGCCGCGGTGCGCGGATCGAGCCCGACCCGGCCTGGGCTGCTGCAGCCACCCGGCGATACGAACGGTTCGAGGCCCTCAGTCCGCCGCGCTGAACAGCCTCGACGCGTCCCTTCTTCACGAAGCGTGGGCGGCGGCGCCTCCTCACCCTCCTCCCCGGGCCGACCGCGGGAGCATGATGCAGTCGTAGCGGCTCGCATCCGTCGTGCCGATCAGGGCTCAGGAGGACACGTGGACCACAACGAAGGTGCTGCCATCGATCGGCTCATCGCCAAGGATCAAATCATCGACCTCGTCCATCGCTATTCGTACTATGTCGACCACCGGCTCTACGACGAGGTCGTCGAGCTCTTCACCGAGGACTGTGCAGTCGACTACGGGCCGGACTACCCCCCGGCGCGGTCCAAGGCCGGCCTCCGACGGATGTTCGGAGATCCCCGTGGAGCCTTTGCCGCAACCAGCCATCACAATGCGAACGTCCTGGTGACGTTCGAAGACCATGAGCATGCATCGGTCGCGACGTCGGTGTATGCCTGGCACCGACGGGCCGATGGGACCACACCTCGCCTGTGGGGCTACTACCACGACGCAGTGGTCCGTCGTCCCGATGGATGGCGCATCGCCGAACGGCAGCTTCGGACGCTCGGGACCGAGGACTGGAATGAAGCGATGCATTCGGCCGTCGAGGGTGGAGCTCCGTAGCGGGCGCACACGTCCGCGCCAATGATTCCCTCCATCGAGGGTCGTGGGTCCGAGCACCGCCGTGTGCTGACGGGACGCCAAAGGGGGCGAGAGGCCGGCACCGCCGACGCCTACGCCTGTACCGTTGCCGAAATACGGATTACTGGTGAGGGAGGATGACCGATGACCGCAGCGAATCAGGGCCACGGTGCAGTCGGGCGCGAGGTCACCCGCTTCATCGGGGTGCCGACATCGGTCAGCACCCAGGCGCAGCAGTTCTTGTCGATGGACATGTTCGGCGACGCCGCTGACCCGCTGGACCCCAACGATGTCGATGGTTGGCGGGCCAAGATCGAGGCATCCAACGAGTTGCTCATCGCCGTACTGGGTCCTGATGCCGACAAACTCGCTTCGAGCGTCGAATCCCGACTGATCGATGGGGTACCCGTGTTCGTCGTGGTTCCTAACGGTGTGGATGCCGGTGCCGATCAGCCCGTCTACCTGGATATCCACGGTGGGGCACTGGTCATGGGCGGTGGGAAGGCCTGCGAGTTGATGGCTCGAAAGATGGCGGCCCAGGTCGGTATGCAGACCTGGGCGGTCGACTATCGGATGCCTCCGGACTACCCCTACCCTGCGGCGCTGGACGACGTCATCGCGGTCTATCAGAGCCTGCTCGACGTGCAGGCTCCCGAACGCATTGTCGTAGGTGGGGGGTCGGCCGGAGGCAACCTGGCTGCCGCCCTGATCCTCCGGGCGCGGGACGAAGGACTGCCACTTCCTGCGGCACTCGTGCTCCTCACTCCGGAGTGCGACCTGACCGAGTCGGGCGACTCGTTCCAGACCAATCTGGGCATCGACTGTGTCCTGACGGCGAGCCTCGCCGACTCCATCGCGCTGTATGCCAATGGTCAGGACCTGTGCGACCCTTACCTGTCACCCATCTTCGGGGACCTCGCAAGCCCGTTCCCCCCGACGTTCCTCCAGACCGGAACCCGTGATCTGTTCCTGTCCAACACCGTCCGGATGCACCGCAAACTCCGCTCCGGCGGTGTCGACGCGGAGCTGCATGTCTTTGAGGCAATGCCCCACGGAGGATTCTTCGGGGCACCCGAGGACGACGAATTCGACGGCCGAGCTTCGGCGGTTTCTGAGCCACCACGTCGACAACCGGTGATGATCGCCCGTGGTCGGGAGCGTGGTACGAACCGCCCCAGGACTGTCCAGCGCCGCCCAGGTAGGACCTCAGGGCCAACCGCGCCAGTCGGCGGCGATCACTAGGACGGTGCCGACTCGCTCATCCTTGTGGCCGAGGGTGAGCGCCGCTGGGCACCCACCCAGTCGGGATGGATGGGACGGGCGTCGTCCATGGTGTGGAGACTAAGGGGCACGGACGCCAGGTACTGCTCCAGATCGTCCGCGGGGACGGGACGGTCCCCCTTGTCGGGTCGGGCGCCGAACACCAGGGCCTTCGTCTCAGGCGCGGTCCCCCTCGCTCATGGCCCTCATGCCGGCGATGAAGCCTTCGAAGTCCCTGGTCTTCATCTCCACAATTGCCTTCATGTCGGGGATGTAGTGCTCGAAGGCGTCGCTGCCGATGCACTCGATGATCCCGGCTGCCACCTCCTCAGCCGGCACCAACGGGCCGGCGTAGCCCGGTGGGTCGTTGTCGGGTTGGTCCCAGATCTCGGTGTCGATGGCCCCGGGAAGCACCAGTCGCACCGACACGCCGGTGCCGACCAGATCGGCGGCCAGGGCCTCGCTCCAGCCGGCCAGCGCGAACTTCGAGGCGCTGTAGGCCGCTTCGTTGGTGATGCCCAGCCGCCCACCGAGGCTCGACACGTTGACAATGACCCCGTGCCTGCGTTCGAGGAACCGTGGGAGCAGGGCCAAGGTGAGGGCGACGGGGGAGAAGTAGTTGACGGTCATCACCCGCTCCACCTCCGCCATGGTCAGCCGATCGGCCGGGCGGCGCATGGGGATGCCGGCGTTGTTGATGATGGTGTCGAGCGGCCCGAGCGCGTCCCAGATCTCGAGGCCTAGGCGGGCCGCCTCGGCGGGGTCCGAGAGGTCAGCGGCCCAGCGGCGCGAGTCGGGGGCCGTAGTCACACACTCGGCCAGCACCTCGTCCAGTCGCTCCGCCCGGCGGGCCACCAGGGCCACCGTGGTGCCCTGCGCGGCCAGGGCGCGGGCCGTGGCGGCGCCGATGCCAGACGATGCGCCGGTGACCAGGACCGGGGCCCGGCCGGTCACCGCGGGCATCGCTGGGCCCTCGGGTCGGTCAGCTCACTCGGCGGTGCCGGGGTCGAGGTCATCGGCTGAGATTAGGCGTTCCCACCCCGGTGGTGGCGGGTCGAGCCGCCAGAACTGCTCGGGAACGTTGGCGGCCAGTCGTTCCGAGAGCAGGTGATCCTGCTCGAGTGGGGGCAGCTGGCTCTTGTACTGCTCGATGGCGGCGCGCTTGGCCGGCTGGTCGAGCTGGACCGGGACGATGGCCGGTGTGGGCCACAGCCCACTTCGGAACAGCTTGCTGATCCGCCAGGCCAGCATGCCCGGGATGTGGCTGTAGCCCGCATCCTCGTAGCAGAACCAGACCGGGCCGGCGGGATCGTCGGCCCGGCTGGCCCGGGCCAACAGTCCAGCGTCGTGGGTGACCACGTGGTCCGGATTGGCCAGACCCATGGGCAGGAACACGGCGGTCGGGGCGGCGTCGGCGATCGCCTGGCCGAGGACGGGAGCCACCATGGCCGGGGTCGGGCGTTGGTCCGGTGCCAGGTATTGGTGGTCGGGGAATTCGAGCCATACCGGCGTCGCGCCCAATGCGTCCATGGCGGCCTGGTCCTCGTCCCGTCGGGTGGCCACCACGTCGTCGCCGGTCACGAAGCCGCCGGCCGCATCCCACTCGCTCACCTCGTCGGGATAGCTCGGGGGACGGCCGGCCAGGACGGTGATCACCGTGCTGCCCGGGTACGACAAGAGCAGGTGGCCGGCTCCCATGGCGGCGTCGTCGAAGTGGGGCGACACCACCACGATGTTGGCCCATACCCCGTCGTCGACCACTCCCCACAGCTGGCGATTGTCCATGGCCGAATGGTACCCAGGACCGGCGCCCCCCACCGGTCTGACGGTGGTCAGCCCAGAGCGCGTCGGATGAAGCCGGCCATCCCGACCGCCATGAGGATGATCAGTGACCCGATGGCCACCACGAAGCAGATCCAGGTCTGGATGTGGGGAACGCTCGGCGCCATCAGCCCTCGCAGCCCCTCGCTCACATAGGTCATCGGATTCAGCGCGCTCACCACCTGGAACCATCGGAGGCTCCCGAGGGATGGCCACGGGTACTGGCTCGACCCGGTGAAGATGAGCGGGGTGAGCACCAGGGTCAGGGTCACGCTGATCCGGTTGGGGGGCACGAAGGTACCCAGGATGAGGCCCATGGCGGCTCCGAGCAGTGATCCGAGGATGATCATCACGATCACCGGCACAGTGGTCGACGCCTGCCAGGGGATGGAGCCGAGGATCCACACGCCGACGGGGAACATGACCGCGGCCGCCACGCACGCCCGCATGGCGGCGAACACCACCTTCTCCACCGCCACGGCGCGGGTGGGCAGGGGGGCGAGCAGCCGGTCCTCGATCTCGTTGCTGTAGGAGAACTCGATGACGAGGGGGAGGGCCGTGCTCTGGAGGCCGGTGAGAACGGCGGCCAGCGCCACCAGCCCCGGGAACAGGACCTGCTCATAGCCGGGTCGGGCGTAGCCCAGCTCGGTCAGCACCTTGCCGAAGACGAACAGCAAGAACAGCGGCTGCAGGATCACCTGGGCCAGAAAGACCGGGAACTCCCGTCCGGTGACGAACAGATCTCGGCGGAGGATGGCGAGGAAGGTCTGCCACGGCCCCCACGAGGGGAGGTGCTCGTCCCCGACGGGAGGGCTGACAGGCTCGGCGGCGGTGACACTCAACGCAATGCCCTCCCGGTGAGGTGAATGAAGACGTCCTCCAGATTCGGCTCGCCGAGTCGGGCATCGGTGAGTCGCCCACCCGACGAGGTGACCGCCTGGGCCACTGGCGCCACGAACGATGCGGCCTCACCATCCACGAGAATGCGGAACCGCCAGCCGGTGCCGGCCGGGTCGTCCAGCGCTTCGACCTGGGTGATGCCGTCCAGGGCGCCGAGGGCACTCCCCACGACGCCGGCGTCGGCAGCCGGACCCGGTTCGACGGTGCAGTCCAGGGTCCGTTCACCGGTCATGCCGCGCACCAGGGCCGCCGGCGTATCGAGGGCCAGGAGCGTGCCGTGGTCGATGATGGCCACCCGGTCGCTGAGGGTGGCGGCCTTGTCCATGTCGTGGGTGGTGATCACCACGGTCGTGCCCATGGCTTTGAGCTCGGCCACCTTCTCCCAGAGGAACAGCCGGGCGGCGGGGTCGAGCCCGGTCGAGGGCTCGTCGAGGAAGAGGACCGCCGGCGAGTGCATGAGGGCGCGGGCGATCATCATCCGCTGGATCTGACCGCCGGAGAAGTCATCGGGTCGCCCCCCGGGCCGGTCGAGGCCGAACTGGTCGAGCAAGGAGTCGGCCAGGCGGATGCGCTGGGCTCGGGGCACCCCGTGGTAGCTGGCATGGAACAAGAGGTTCTGGCGCACCGAGAGGGACCGGTCGAGGTTGTTCTGCTGGGGCACCACGCCGAGCACCCGTCTGGCTCCGACCGGATCGGCGACCACATCGATGCCGCCCACCATGGCCCGACCCCCGGTCGGACGGATCATGGTGGTGAGGATCCCGATGGTCGTGGTCTTGCCGGCCCCGTTGGGACCGAGGAAGCCGAACACCTCGCCTCGACGGACCCGGAAGCTCACCCCGTCCAGCGAGTTCACGGGGGCCTTGGGATACCGCTTGACCAGATCGGCCACTTCGACGGCGAAGGACCGTGGATCGACGCCGTGCGTTAGGTCGTCATGGACCAGGGACGACGCACCGGCGGGTCGGCCACCGCCCCCGGACCCGAGGTCGACGACACCATCCCCGGCTCCATCGTGCGCGCCACCGTCCATCCCCCACTCAACTCCTTGCCGCGTCCCTGATCGCGCATTCGATGCCCGGGGACCGGCTCCTACCTAATCACACGGGCCGGACTGACTACCATCTCGGTTGCCGGATGGCGCACGGTGGAAACCGGGCCGACAAGGGGGATCTCGTGGAACGTTGCCAGGTGGGCCTGTTCGACCGAGGCACCCCGTCACGGGGCCGTCACCCGAGTGCGGGGAACCCTCGTTGACCAGAGGCGGGCGCTGGAATCCATTGGCCGGCCTGGCGCGTTCGTGGGGCCACTTCGTGCGGCGACCACGCGGCACCCAGCTCCGAACCGTGGCGGTGGTCGGTGCCGTGGTGGTCGGTGTGGTCGCCTGGGTGGCCACCGCCCCGTCGACCAGCGCCACGACCGGCGGAGGGGCCGCTTCGGTCCCCGGAGGACCGACCCCGGTGAGTCGGGCCAGCACCTCGTCGCGAGGGGTGACCAAGTCGGCCATCAACGTGGTGTTCCCGGTGGTGTCGCTCAACTCGCTCGCCGGCCAACAGGGCTTCGCCCAGGACGCCGAGTACGGCGAGCAGACCAAGGCCATCAAGCTGTTCGTTCGCCAGGTCAACAACAGCGGTGGGATCCACGGTCGCAAGATCAACGCCATCATCACCAACTTCGACCCGGCCAGCGAGTCGGGCATGCGGGCACTGTGCAAGACGTGGACCGAGGGTTCCCCGGCGGCGTTCGCCGTGCTGGACGGGTTGGGGGACTGGACCGGGGACAATCAGCTGTGCATCACCCAGGAGGGCCACACCCCATTCATCGGCCAGTGGACCACGGTGACCAACTGGACCAACCAGGGCTCCCCGTATCTGTGGTGGACCGGCCCCGACCAAGCGGCCATCCTCCAGGCTGTCGTCAATTGGGGACTCAGCGCGGACCTGCTGGGAGGCACCCATACGGTCGGCGTCGTGGTGGGTGACCGGGCCTCAGACCAGTTGGCCCTCAAGCAGTACCTCCTACCCGACCTCAGCCGGGCCGGTGTCACTCCGGTGGTCAAGACCATCGCCTCGGACCCCAACGACTCGGCCACCACCAACAGCCAGGCTCCGCTGGTGATCCAGGAGATGCGCAGCGCCGGGGTGACCTCGCTCATCCCGCTGGTGGCCTTCAACGCCTTCTATCCGGTGCTCCAGGCCGAGACCAACCAGAAGTACTTCCCCAAGCTCTTGCTCAGCGACTACGAGTCGAGCATCGAGAGCTCGCTGGGCCTGCTCCCGGTCCCCTACCGCGATGCGCTCGACGGTCAGGAAGGGGTCACGACCGAGACGCTGAGTGGGATCGACGACGACCGCGCCCAGAGCGAGGGTGGGTACGACCAGGCGGTGCGGAGCTGCTGGACGGTGTGGCACAAGGCCTATCCCCAGATCCCGCCGGGCAACCAGTCGGACTTCATCGAGGAGCAAGGTCCGATCCAGGGGTGGTGCCAGGCCATCAACCTGTTCACCACGGCGGCCAAGTCGGCGGGATCCGACCTCAACCGGCGCACCTTCGTCACGGCGTTGTCCAAGATCAAGAACTTTCCCGGCACCAATACGCCGGTCCTGACGTTCGGGCCGAACAAGCACTACGGCCCGACTGAGTACCAGGTCGTGCGGCTCCATGTGAACTCGCCGACCTCGACCCAGTGCAAGCTGCCCCAGAACAAGATCCCCCAGTTCACCTGTTGGGTGAACGTGCAGCCGTTCGTCCCGTTGCCGCCCGGCTGATCCCGCCGATTGCGCACGGCTCGTACCCGGCGCTGGTATACCAGGCGGATGCCGGACGGCCGTGTCGATGCCCAGCAGCGTGACCAATGGAACACCGAGGGGTGGGTGGTTCTGGAGGACTTCATCCCCACCGACCAGTTGGCCGCGGCCCAAGCCGACCTGGACGGGCTGTTCCCACCCGTGGAGCGCGTCGTGGCCGGGCGGTCGAACACGTCCGGCGTCGACGAGTACGACATCAGCTGGGATGTGTCCAAGCCGCTCTTCCCCTTCGAGGGCATGGGTCTCAACGGCCTGGTCGTGTGCGATCGCCTGATCGACCTGGCCGAGGACCTGCTCGGTACCGACCAGGTGCGTCTGTACCAGGGGATGGCGAGCGCCAAGTACCCCGGTGGCTCCGCCGACTACGAACAGCTGCTCCACGTGGACTACGGGAACCACACCCTGGTCGTCCCCCGGACCGACGTCGGCTACCAGCACCTGGAGCTGTTCGTCTACCTGAGTGACGTGACGCCCGAGACCGCCCCCACCGGGATCGTGTCGCGGACGCTGACCAGTGACATCCCGGTGGAGCGGACCTATCTGTCCCTCGACGAGTACGCCACGCTCTACGACGCGGAGGTACCGGCCCTCGGTCTGGCCGGCTCGGTGCTCGCCTACCGGCCCGACGTGTACCACCGCGGCACCGCCCTCACCTCGAGCACCGATGCCCGGTTCCTGCTCCACGTGGCGTTCAAGCCCGTCGCCACCGATTGGCTCGGCTTCCACACCTGGCCGGTGGCGGCCGAGGGCCTCGCCTGGCACCGATTCATGCAGCACGCCACGCTGCGCCAGCTGACCGTACTGGGGTTCCCCGAGCCGGGTCATCCCTACTGGAACGATGAGACGCTGCGCGGGGTGGCGGCCCGCTATCCCGCACTCGACATGACGCCGTGGCACACGGCGGCTCCTTGCGGCGGACGGGCCTGAACCGATGGCCGGAGCCGGGGAAGGAGGGGTGGTGCCGTGGTGGAGACGGGCCGTCCTCTATCAGGTCTACCTGCGGTCGTTCGCCGACTCGGACGGTGACGGGGTCGGCGACCTGGCCGGCGTCATCGAACGACTCGACTACCTCCAGTGGCTCGGCATCGACGGCGTCTGGCTGAGCCCGATCACCTGCTCGCCCAATGCCGACTGGGGCTACGACGTCTCGGACTACACGAGCATCGAGCCGAGCCTGGGCACCACCGACGACATCGACCGCCTGATCGCCGAGTCCGAGCGGCGGGGCATACGGGTGGTCATGGATCTCGTTCCCAACCACACCAGCGACCAGCACCCCTGGTTCCTCGACGCCCAGTCCTCGACGTCGGCGGCGCACCGGGACTGGTACGTGTGGGCCGATCCCCGTCCCGACGGCAGCCGCCCCAACAATTGGGTGGCCAGCTTCGGCGGCCCGGCGTGGAGCCTCGATGCCGCCTCGGGCCAGTACTACCTCCACAACCACCTGAGCGAGCAGCCCGATCTCAACTGGTGGAGCGAGGAGGTGCGCGCCGAATTCGATCGGATCATCGAGCACTGGCTCGGCCGGGGCATGGCCGGCTTCCGCATCGATGTCTGCAACATCATCGTCAAGGACGCACTGCTGCGGGACAATCCGCCGGCCACCGAGGACGACCCGTTGGACGTCCAGCTGTTCGGCCAGCGTCCCGTCTATAACGGCAACCGGCCCGAGGTGCACGACGTCATCCAGAGGTGGCGTCGGCTGGCCGATAGCCACCCCGGCACGGTGTTGATGGGGGAGACCCCGGTCGAGCCCATCAGCGCACTGGCCTCCTACTACGGCGACGGCTCCGACGAACTCCATCTGGCCTTCAACTTCCCCTTCATCACCTCGGCGCTCGAAGCACCGGCGATGCGCCAGATCGTCGAGGACGTGGAGGCGGAACTGCCCGCCGATGCCTGGCCGGTGTGGACCGGATCGAACCACGACATGTCCCGGCTGGCCTCCCGCTGGGCAGCCGACCGCCCCGACCGGGTCCGGGCCGCACTGGTCATGGTGTTGATGCTACGGGGCACGCCGGTGCTGTACCAGGGGGACGAGATCGGGCTCGGCGACACCGATGTGCCCGAGGACCGGCTCCGGGATCCCCTCGGGGTCCGCTACTGGCCGGCCTATGCCGGCCGTGACGGCATGCGCACGCCGATGCCCTGGCGGGACGTCGACGGTGGTGGGTTCACTGCTGAGGGGGTCGAGCCGTGGCTCCCGTTCGGCGATCTGGCCGCCTGCAACGTGGAGGACCAGCGGGGGGATCCGGACTCCGTACTCACCCTGGTACGGGACCTGATCGCCTTGCGCCGCGTCGCTCCCGACCTCCACGAGGGTGCCTATCGGTCCATCCCCGCACCGGGCGACGCCTGGGCCTGGTCGCGGGGGGAGGGGTGGCTGGTGCTGATCAATATGGGCCCGGGTGCGGCAACCCTGGACGGGATCACCGGGCACGTCCGGCTGGGTACGGACCGGAGCCGAGACGGGGAACCGGTCGAGGGGACCCTGACCGTGGCTGCCTGGGAGGCGGTCGTGGTCGAACGTGGCGACGGGCCGGTCAGGCCGATCGGGCCGTGACCCAGTCGAGGCCCCCTGCCAGGTGGCGGAGATAGTCCGGACTCTCCCAAGCATGGGGGAAGTGGCCGAGCGACGTGGAGAACACCCGGCCCGCCCCCTCCTCGAAGCACCAGGAGAGCGGGTAGCCAAAGGCCGGGCGCGCTCCGGGGCCGGACGCACCGTCGGGCCCTGTGTCGAGGGGAAGCTCGTCGGCGCGGGCAGCCAACAGGATGCGGACATCGGGACGGAGCTCGCGGAATTGGTAGATCTCGTCGTGCCAGGTCCAGGTGGCCCCCAGGTGGGCCACCGCTGGATGGACCGCGTCGAGCACGTCCACGGTGCAGGTCTTGGTCCAAGGGTGACCGTCGAACCGGGCCCCCACCAACAGCCGGTAGTCGTCCCACCCGTAGCAGGCGTCGGTGGCCGAATGAATGGACAGGATCGAGGTCCGCCCGGATCGGACCCTCTCGACCAGGGTGGTCCGTTGCTCGAGGGTCCATGGTGTCTCCCCGATGGTGAACAGGGCCACCACCCGCGCCCCGGCCAGCGTGGAGGCCGACACGGACCGGACGTCGGTGACCCGTTGGAAGGGGCACCCGGCTGATTCGGCCAGCTGGGCCATCGCCGTGGCGGACTGGTCGAGCACGCCGTGGACCCCGGCCGGGCCGTCGCGGTAGGGAGCCACCTGTGTGACAAAGAGGAGGGAGCCGTCGGGCATCGGCGAATCCTACCGTTCACCTCCGGAGCGGCTCTTGTGGTGCTGGCCCCCGACGGTATGGACGGCCCGACCCGCGAGGGCGGTGCCAATTAACGTGGCCCCATGAGCCAGGGTGGGAGGGACCAGCGACCGGGCGCCTGGGTCCTGAGCCGGCGCCAGCTCCTTGGCGGTGGCGTGCTGGGTGCCACCGGCCTGGCGGTGGCATCGATCACCTCGAACCCGCTGGCGGCGGGTGCGACCGTCGCTCCCTCCGGCCGGCCCGGGCCGCCCGACGCCTTGCGGGTCGACGGACTGGCCACCCCCATCGGCCTCGGGCCCGACGACGTGTTCTTCGCCTGGCGCGTCACCGATTCCCGGCGGGGGGCACGACAGCAGGCCTATCGCGTCCAGGTGTCGGGCCCGGTCTCCTCGACGTCAGGGGCGCCGCTGGTCTGGGACAGTGGACGGGTGGTCTCGGCCGACCAGCTGGTGCCCTACGCCGGAGCCCCGCTCTCCACCGATGCCGCCTACCGATGGACCGTCCAGACGTGGGACGGGGAGGGTGGGGCCGGGCCCCGCTCGGCTCCGTCGGTCTTCGAGACCGGCCTCGCTGAGGATGCGTGGTCGGCCGAGTGGATCACCCGGGACACGACAGTGCAGGCCGAGCCGGACCAGTACACCTACGCCCGAACCGAGGTGGAGCTCCCCGCCGGCGCCGTGGCCCGGGCCCGGGCGTTCGTCTCGGGTGACCAGCAGTACGAGCTCTACCTGAACGGGGTGCGGGCCGGGAAGGGCCAGGCCTACAGCTATCCGGACTCCATGTACTACGAGACCCTCAACGTGACCGCCCTGGTCCGACCCGGCACGGCCAATGCGGTGGGCATCACGACCAGTTGGCAGGGACCGACCAAGGGTCATCCCGCGGGTCGGCCTGGGACCATCGCCCAGATTGTCGTCCACTATGAGAACGGCCACCGTCGGACCATTGCCACGGACGGCTCGTGGCGGGTGCGCAAAGGCGCCTGGCTCCCGGGGACCCAGCGCGACCTCGAAGGCGATCTGGTCGACTTCACCGAGCACGTGGACGGGCCGAGCGAGCCCGTCGGTTGGCAGTCGCCGGGATTCGATGACTCCAGTTGGGCGCCGGCCGTGGTGTTGGGCCGGGCCACCCATGCCCCGTGGACCCACCTCGTCCCGGTACGCACCCGCATCGTGGAGGAGCCGGTGGCGGCCCAGATGCTCACCACACTGGCATCGGGAGCGGTGGTGGCCGACTTCGGGAAGGTCTATGCCGCGGTGCCGACGGTCTCGTTCCACCGGGGGGTGGCCGGGCGCACCGTGTCCATGCACGCCGGCTACCTGCTGGACGAGCCGGTGCCGGGCCAGGCCTTCACCGGAGTGCCGGGCCAGGTCTCCACCCAGCACGGCACCCAGCACACCGATATGAGCTACCAGTACATCCAGCGCGGCGGGGAGGAGACCTTCCACCCGTTCGACTACCTGGGCTTCCGGTACCTCCAGATCGACGACCCCGGGGAGACCCTGGAGCCCGCCGATGTCGTGGCCCTGACCCGTCACACGGCACCGCCCGAGGACGCTCCGGGGACGTTCACCTCGTCCGAGCCGCTGATCGACGCCGAGTTCCAGCTCGGTCTGCACTCCGCCCTGTTCACCGCACAGGAGCAGTTCATCGACACACCGACCCGGGAGAAAGGGTCCTGGCTCTTCGACGGCTTCAACGAGTCCTGCACAGCCATGGCCGGGCTGGGTGAGCAGAACCTCACCCGCAAGTCGCTGCTCGAGTTCGCCCAGTCCCAACGCCGCTATTGGCCCAACGGGGCGGTGAACAAGATCTACCCCACGGGTCTCGGCGCGCTCGACATCAACGAATCGACCGAGATCTATCCCGAGTGGGTGTGGCAGTACTGGATGCACACGGGGGACCGGGAACTGCTTGACCACCTCTACCCGGTGGTGGCCCGGATCTCTGACTACGTCCACCGCGCCGTGGACCCCCGCAGCGGACTGGTGACCGACCTGCCGGCGACCAACGTCTACTACCTGCTCCCGGTGGTCACCCGCCTCAACGTCCTCGGGGCCAATGTGTTCCGACGTGCCGCCGGTATGGCCGAGGCCCTCGGGCGACCCGACAGTGAGACAGCGCTCCAGCGAGGGCGGCAGTCGCGGCTCACCTCGGCCATCAACCGCCGCCTCACCCGGCCCGACGGCACCTATATCGACGGGCTGCTGGTCGACGGGTCACCCGTCACCTCGGCCTCCCAGACGGCGAACGCCTGTGCCGCCGCCTACGGCGTGGTCCCCGCCGCCCGGCTGTCGGCGGTGGCCCGGCTGGTGAGCAGGCTGGGCATCCAGGCCCCGCCCCAGACGGCAGCCGAGGTCCTGGCCACCCTGGCCCTGGCCGGTCGCTACGACGACCTGGTGGCCCGATTGGTGGATGCCACCTCGGATGGGTGGGCCAACATTCTGGCCCGGGGGGCCACGTTCACCTGGGAGGTCTGGAACCCCTCCGACGTGATCGGCGACAGCATGTCCCACGGCTGGGGGTCGAACGTGTCGGTCCAGATCCAACGGACCCTCCTCGGGGTCCGCCCGACCGGCCCGGGGTATGCGGGCTTCGATGTGGTGCCGCCGACCAGCGGTCTGGCCCGGGCCGCCGGAACCGTGCCGACTCCGCGGGGGACGATCGTGGTGGCGTGGTCCCAACCGGGAGCCGGGGACCCCAGGTTCTTACTGAATGTCACGGTGCCCCCCAACAGCACCGCGCTCGTGACACTGCCGGCCACGAGGACCCCGGCCGTCACCGAGTCGGGGCGACCGGCCGATCGGGCGCCCGGCGTCCGCCCCCTCGGCGCGGGGAACGGTACCGCCGACTTCGCGGTGGGGTCCGGGTCCTTCCGGTTCGCCAGCACCACCTCGTGACCGGGCGGCGCCGAGGGCTGACCCCGGTCTCCCTCACTGTGGCGGCCGTGGTGCTGGCATCGGTGGCTGTTGTCATTTGGGCCGGTCCGACCAAGGCCCGTGCGGCGTCGGCGCCGGGAGCCCTGTCCACCCAAGAGTTGGCGGCGGGTGCGGCGCACGCGTGCATCGTCGGAGGGCCGGGGGCGCCGGTCATCGACTGGTCCGATCTCCGCAACCCGATCCTGTCGTCGGCGTCAGGAGGCATCAAGGACGAGGCCGTCGTGTGGACCGGCGGACGGTGGCACCTGGTCTTCAGCTACGTGAGGGCCGACCCGGTTGCACCCGGCGGGGCCCGGTGGGACGTCGCCACGGCCACCAGCCACGACCTGGCGCACTGGTCCTCGCCGGACCCGTGGCCGGACCAGCCCGGAGTGCTCGGTGTGGCCTCGCCCGACGTCGTCCGGGACCCGGCTGGTGGCTTCGTCGTCACCTACCAGTCCGATCCGGGGGCTTCGCCGCCGTCGTCGGACTCGGCCCGGCTGTTCTATCGCCGCTCGCCGGACCTGGTGCACTGGTCGACGCCCCACCCGTTGGCCCAGTCCCTGGCGCCCAGCCCGGGGCAGCGCATGATCGACGGTGCGCTGGTCGACACCGGCCGTCTGCTGATGCTGGGCTTCAAGTACTCCTCACCTGAGCAGCCCGACGTCTTCGAGATCGCCCGTTCCACCACCGGCACGCCGGCGGGACCCTGGGTGGTGGTGGGGAGGCCGGTCATCGAGGTCGACGGAGGCACCATCGAGAACTACGAATTCGTGAAGGTAGGTGGGCGCTGGCGGCTCGTGGCCACCTCGGACAATCTCGACCAGCCGTGGCTCTTCACGCTGACCGGGGATCCGGGGGTTCCCGCGGGGTGGCTGCAGTGGTCGGGTGGCCGCCAGCTCGAGGTCCCGGGCCAGCGCTTCGACACCGGGCCGGGTCTCTCGAGCATCGCGTTCGAGCACGCCAACTCGGCCTACCTCTGTGCGGCCGGCTCGCAATCCGGCCACGTCGCGTACCTCTTCTATGCGGGCAGCACCGAACTCACCCAGTTCGACGGCTGGGGTCATGCTCGGATCGGGGTAGCCCGGAGCACCGATCTGGTCCATTGGCAGGTCCCCCCGGGATGATTCGGTCCGGCCGCCGCCGGCGATGCCGGTGCCATACTGTCGCCATGCACCAGGCCACGGCGGGCGACAGGGGCTGCCGGTGACCGTCACCGCCGGGGGAGTGGCACTTCCCGACGGGTTCCGCTTTGGGGTGGCCACCGCCGGGTTCCAGGTGGAAGGGGGATTCAACGGTCCTGGGGAGCCGACCAACAACTGGGCCCGGTGGGAGGCGGCAGGCCGGATCGAGCCGTCGGGGAACGCGTGTGACTTCTGGCTGGAGCCCGAGCAGTCCCTGGACCGCGCCGCGGCCATGGGGTGTGACGCCTTCCGGCTGTCGGTGGAGTGGCCCCGACTCGAGCCGGCCGAGGGGGAGTTCGACGACACCGCGCTCGACGGCTACGCCCGTATCCTCGACGCCTGCCGGGACCGGGGTCTCGAACCGGTGGTCACGCTCCACCACTTCACCCACCCGGCCTGGCTGGGCGACGAGTTCTGGCGCGAGGGGGACTCGCCCGACCGGTTCGCCGCCCACGTAGCCAGGGTGCTCCCGGTCCTGGCCCCCCGGTGCCGCACCTGGATCACCATCAACGAGCCCAACATCCTGGCCCTGATGGGCTGGGTGGAAGGCGGCTGCCCGCCCGGCCGGCGCCTGGCCTTCACCGAGGCGTTCGCCGTGCTCGACCATCTGCTCACCGCCCACGTCCTGGCCCACCGGGCCATCCACCAGGTGCAGCCCGACGCCATGGTCACCGTCAACACCAGCTCCTCGTCCCTCTACGAGCACGACCGCCTGTGGACCGATCTGCTGACGGCCCGGCACGCCGGCGTGGCCCGGGAGGACATCGACGCGTGGGTGGATGAGCGACGCCGTGCCCACGACGCCGCCTTTCCGGCCGAATCGGCCGGTGAGGTACTCCTACGCCGGCTGTTCGCCTGGGCGTCTCCCTACGGGGGCTCGGGCCCCGGAGGTCCTCGCCTGGACGGTCCGGTCCGCTCCCGGCTGCGCCGACCCTCACCCCGGCGGGTTCTCGACGTGGTCTACGACGGAGACCACGGCCGTCCCCTCGACGCGTCGGGCTTCGACTGGTACGACCCGGTGGCCAGCCGTGCCACACGCCTCCCCGGGCACCAGAGCGCGGGTGGGCGGCGGTGGGAGCCGTCCACGGCCATCTGGGACGTCCCGCCCGATCCGGCCGGCCTGACCCGGTGGTGCATGGACCAACACGAGCTCCTCCCGGACCTGCCCTTGTGGGTGGTGGAGAACGGGCTGTGCACGCGTGTGCAAAACGGGCGCCCCTACCCCCGACTCGACGGTTGGGACCGACCCCGCTACCTACGCGAGCACGTTGCCGCCGTGGTCGATGCCGTGGCCTCGGGCGCGCCCGTCACCGCCTACCTCCACTGGTCCCTGGTCGACAACTACGAGTGGGGGACCTACGAGCCGCGTTTCGGCCTGTTCGGCATCGACCGCGCCCGGGGCCCCCGGGGTTTCCGGTGGCTGGACACCGATGCCGACGGCTGTGACTCGGCGGGTGCGTACCGCCGGCTCATCGCCTGGGCCCGGGACGGCGCCGAGGGCACCCCTCCCACCTGAGCCGCCGCCGCGGCGACGCGGGGCCGCTGGATAGAGTGACCCCATGTCCGGTCTCCCCTCATCGAGCCGTCGGGTGGCGTGAGCGGCGTGCAGATCACCATCGTGGGCGGCGGCAGCTACCAGTGGACGCCGGAGCTTCTGGCCGACCTCTTGAGCACACCATCGCTGCACGGAGCCCACTTCGTCCTCGAGGACATCGACCCCGCCCCGCTCGAGAAGATGGAGGCTCTGGCCCGCCTGGTCGACGGTGAGCTCGGCTCCAAGGCCACGTTCGCCACCACCACCGACCAACAGCGCGCCCTCGACGGCGCCGACTTCGTCATCGTGACCATCTCCACCGGGGCCTTCGACTCGATGGCCATCGACCTCGATGTGCCGGCCCGCTACGGCATCCGTCAGTCCGTGGGCGACACGGTCGGGCCGGGTGGCATCAACCGGTCCCTGCGGAACATTCCGGTCCTCGTGGGCGTGGCCGAAGACATGGGCAAGGTCTGCCCGGATGCCTGGCTGCTCAACATCACCAATCCGATGACCTGTCTCACCCGGGCCATCTGTCGCCAAACGGCGGTGAAGGCCGTCGGCCTCTGTCATGAGGTGGGCAACTGGTCGATGGACCTGGCCATCGCCCTGGGCCGCCCCGCCGAGTCGGTGTCCCCGACCGTGGCCGGGGTCAACCACTTCCCGGTGGTGACCGCCCTGGACGTCGACGGCCAGGACGGGTTCGCCATCCTGGCCGACATGGTGGCCGAGGCCGGAGGCCTCGACGCGCTGACACCCCACCCCGGGCGGCCCGAGGCCGAGGACTTCTCCCGCCTCGACTTCGTCCAGCGCCATGCTCTGAAACTGACGCTGCTCGACCGCTGGGGTGCCCTGCCGGCGGCGGGTGACCGCCACATCGCCGAGTTCCTCCCGTGGGTGCTCACCGAGGACTCGCAGTGGGGGGCGGCCTTCAACATCGAGCTCACCTCCATCAACCGCCGACAGGAGCACCAGGACGGCTACATCGCCGATGTGGACGCCTGGCTGGCCGGGACCAAACGACTCCAGACGTGGTCGTCGGGCGAGCTGCCGGCACCCGTGATCGATTCGCTGGTCACCGGCGCGGCCCGCCAGGTGCCCGCCAACATCCCCAACGCCGGCCAGGTCCCCGACGTCCCGGCCGACGTCGTGGTGGAGTCGATCTGCACTGTGGACGGCGACGGCATCCGCGGCCGCGACGTGGCCCCGCTACCCCAGCCCTACGCCGAACTGGTGCGCCGCCATGTGGCGGTGGGCGAGTTGACGGTGGCCGCCGCGCTGAGCGGTGACCGGGCGCTCGCCGAGGCGGCCTTCTTCTTGGACCCGCTGGCCGGACGCGGCGACTTCCATCAGACCGAGGCCATGGTCGACGAGTTGCTCTCGGCCACCTCGGCCTGGCTCCCGCAGTTCGCCAACTGACCGAACGGCGGAGGGCGACCCGGCCCGACGCCCGAAGAGGAGACTCCATGCAGATCGGCTTCGTCGGACTCGGGGCCATGGGACTGCCGATGACCCGTCACCTGGTCGAGGCGGGCCACCAGGTCACCGTGGCGTCGCGTAGCCAGGGTCCGGTCGACCGGGCGGTGTCCCTCGGGGCAATCGACGGGCACACGCCGGCCCGGGTGGCCGAGACCAGCGAGGTGGTGATCCTGTGCGTCCCCAGTTCACCGCAGGTAGCCGAGGTCGTCGACGCCATGCTGCCCGTGCTTCGTCCGGGCCAGGTGGTCGTGGACTGCTCGACCATCGACCCCGAGGTGGAGCGGGCCCAGCACGAGCGGGTCGGCGCGGTCGGCGCGGCCTTCCTCGACGCACCGTTGTCCGGTGGGACGGCCGGCGCCGAGAAGGGTGCGCTCACCTTGATGGTCGGCGGCGACGAGGCGACCCTCGAGCGGGCACGCCCCGCCCTCGAGCCCTTTTCCGGGCTCATCGTCCACGTGGGCGGCGCCGGGATGGGTCAGGTGGTCAAACTGTGCAACAACCTGATCTACGCCGCCCAGATGCTGGCCACCGCAGAGGCCACCGCCCTGGCCCTCAAGTCGGGGGTGGACCTGGCCAAGCTGCACGAGGTGCTGGTGCACGCCACCGGCGATTGCGTGGCGGTGCGCACCCGGCTGCCGGTGGCTGGCGTGGTGGCCGACAGCCCGGCGTCGAACGGATGGAGGCCCGGCTTCATGACCGATCTCATGGCCAAGGACCTCGACCTGGCTCTGGCCTATGGCGCCAGCGCCGGTGTGCCCTTGGCCACGACGGCCACTGCCCGCCAGGCGCTGACCGCCGCGACGGTCGCCGGTTACGGGCGTGAGGACTTCTCATCGGTGGCCAAGGTGGTCTTCGGCCTCTCGGGCCTGTGACCGGAGGGCCGACCACCGGTGCGGCCCGGTCGCTCGCCGTCCCGGCCCTGGTGTTGGCGGCCGACCACCGCGCCCGTGGGGTGATGACCATCGAGCGCTACGCCGACTACCTGGGCGCGCTGCGCCAAGCGCTGCCGCAGTGTGATGGCATCCTGGCATCGGCCCAACCGCTCGCCGACCTGGCTGCTCACGGTGACCTCGCCCCGGAGCAGCGCTCCTACCTCTCACTCAACCGGACCGGGTTGGCCGGGACGGCCTTCGAGCTCGATGACCGGCTGGTGGCCTCGGTGGGCCGGGCCGCCGAGGACGGCTGGTCCGGGGTCAAGCTCATGACCCGCATCGACCCCGACGATCCAGGGGGCGCCCGGGGTCTCGAACTCCTAGGACAGGTGCTGGAGGACGCCCGATCGTCCCGGCTCGACGCCCTGATCGAGCCGGTGCTGTGGCGGGGCGGCGCCATGTCGACGCACACCGACGACGTGGTGCTGGCCGCCGTGGTGGCCCACGACCTCGGTGCGCCGCTGCTCAAGGTCCCCCTCCCCGGGGTGGCGCCCGGCGGTGAGCGTGCCGATGCGGTGGCCCGCGTGGTGGCGAGCGTCGGCGTCCCCGTGCTGTTCCTCGGCGGCCCCCACCGGGGGGACGAGCGTGACCGGGCGCTCGCCGAGGCCCGAGACGTGATGGCCGGAGGCGGGGCGGGCCTGGCCATCGGGAGGGCTGTCCTCCAGGACCCCTCGCCGTCGGCCATGGCGGGGCAGCTGGCCGCCATCGTCCACGGCGCGTGATCCTCACCCTCGACTTCGGGACCTCCAACATCAAGGCGGTGTTGTGGGGACCCGACGGCCTGGTGGCGATGGCCGCGGCACCGCTGGCCACCGCACACCCGGCTCCAGGATGGTCCGAGCAGCGGCCCGCCGACTGGTGGTACTCGTTAGTCGAGTCCTGTGCCCGGCTGGCCGAGGAGGCACCCGCTGCCCTCGCCGACGTCGATGCCGTGGCGTGCACTGGGGCCCGCCAGACGATGGTGCCTGTGGACCGCGACGGTGGCCCGATCGGTCCGGCCATTGTTTGGTCGGACCGCCGGGCGGCACTGGAGCGACAGGCCAGCGGGTCACACGGGCCGGCCGAGCCCGGTCGCCATGATTCGCCGCCGGCCGGGGGCGGACCTCGGCTGGGGGACCGGTGGGCTGCGGCCACCGTCGCCTGGTTGGACGCCCACGACCCGGGGAGACTGGCTGCCAGCGCGTGGCTCCTTGCCCCACGCGATCTGGTGGTGTGGTGGCTCACCGGCACCGTCGCCACCGATCCGACCATGGCCTCGCGCTCGGGGCTCTACGACGACCAGGGCCGGGTCGCTTCGGAGGTATCGAGGACTCTGGCCGGCAAGCTGGCGCCGGTCGTCCCGTCCGACACGGTCACCGGCACGTTGGGCGGCCCGGCCGCCGAAGCACTGGGGCTCCGTGCCGGCGTGCCGGTGATCACCGGCGCCGGTGACCGCGCCTGCGAAGTGCTCGGGGCGGGGGCGTCGGAGATCCGGCCCATGGTCAGTTGGGGGACGACGGCCAATGCCTCGCTGCCGGTGGTGGCCCGACCCGAGCAGGTGCCTGCGGGGCTGGTGATGTCGGCCGGCGCCACCGACGGCTGGTTGCTCGAGGGGGGCCTGTCGGCGGCGGGCTCGCTCCTGTCGTGGTTCGGCGGACTCACCGGCAACACCCCCGGAGAGGTGGCGGCCCTGGCCGGGGCCAGCCCGGCCGGTGCACGCGGCGTGGTGGCCACGCCGTGGCTGGAGGGGGCCCGGGCACCCTGGTGGCGAGTCGACGCCCGAGCGGCGCTGATGGGAATGACGTCAGCGCACGAGCCGGCCGATCTGGCCCGGGCCCTCGTCGAGTCAGTGGCGCGGGACCTGCAGCGGTGCGTCGAGGTCATGGCCCTCCGCCGTCCGGAGGGGCCGACGGTGTCCGGGTTGACCCTGGGTGGCGCCGGTGCCAGTGATCCGGTGTGGGCGGAGGTGCTGGGCGGGACGACCGGCCTGGCGGTGACGGCACGTCGATCCGGCCAGGCGGCCTCGGCCGGTGCCGCCCTGCTCGCGGCCCGGGCGATGGGTACTCCGTGGGACCTGGACCGGCTGGACCCGGTGACCACGTCGCTCCTCCCCGATGCGGCCATGGTGAATGTCTACGCCGGACTGCGGGCGCGGGACGATGCGGTGGCGTCCTCGGTCCTGGGCCTGGCGGCCCCCAGTGAGGGAGGCCTGCCGTGCGGGTGAGCCTGGCCTACGGATACGACGGCCTCGACGTGGAGGTGCCCGACGACGCCGTGGTGGTGGAGCCGGCCCGGCCGACGCCACTCGCCGATGAGGCGGACTCGGTGCGCCGCGCCCTGGCCGCGCCGCTGGCGGGCCGCCCCCTGGGTGACCTGGTCGGGGCCGGTGACCGGGTGGTGGTGGTCTTCCCCGACGTCACGCGGCCCATGCCCAACAAGACCGTGCTGCCCCCGTTGCTCGCCGCGCTCGAGGCGCTCGGGGCAGGACCCGATCGGGTCGAGCTGCTGTGCGCCACCGGCACGCACCGCCTGGCCAGCGACGAGGAGATGGTCGCCCTGATCGGCCCCGACCTCGTGGCCCGCTACCGCGTCCACCAGCATGTGGCCGACGATGGCGACCATGTGGCGGTGGGGGAGGTGGACGGCACGCCGATCCTCCTCGATCACCGCTATGTCGACGCCGACGTACGCATCGTGACGGGGTTCGTCGAGCCCCACTTCTTCGCCGGATGGAGCGGTGGGCCCAAGGGCGCCTGCCCGGGGCTCGCCGCCACGTCGACCATCCTCGAAGCCCACAGCCCGGCACGCATCGCCGATCCCCGCGCCACCTGGATGGTCACCGAGGGGAACCCCGTCCACGCCTTCGTGCGCGCCGCGGTGGCGCTGTGCCCACCCCAGCTGTCGGTCGATGTCACCATCGACGGCGATGGCCGGCTGACGGGGGTCTTCGCCGGGGTCCTGCCCGATGCCCATCGCGCCGCCTGTGTCAGCGCCCAAGAGGCGGTCAGCCTGGCGGTCGACGGCCCCTTCGACGTGGTGGTGACCACCAACGGTGGCTATCCACTCGACCGCAACCTGTACCAGGCGGTCAAAGGCCTGGCGGCCGCCGAGCGGGTGGTGGCCGAGGGCGGGATCGTGGTCGCCGCCGCGGCCTGCGCCGACGGCGTCCCTGCTGACGGCGCGTTCGCCCGGATCCTCGCCAACACCTCGACCCCGGCCGGGCTGGCCCGGCCCCACGGGTCGTCGCGGCTCGACGTCTGGCAGGCCCAGGTGCTCGGGCGCGTGCTGGAGCGGGCCGAGGTGTGGCTCCACGCCGAAGGTCTGACCGACGCCGAGGTGCGGTCGGGGCTGATGCATCCGGTGACGGACCTGACCGAGGCCGTGGCCGACGCCCTGGCCCGGCGGGGCCCCGGGGCGCGCCTGTGTGTCCTGCCCCAAGGCCCGCTCACCGTGGCCACCTCGCCTCGCTGAGGGGCGGCACGGGAGAGTTCGGCCTGCACCAATGGTGGGCGGCGCCCGGTCCGTCGGGCCTGTGCCCCGCCCGGAAAACGACCGTGTCTGGCCGGCGGGGGAGCGATAGGGTGACCAGCCAATGGCCGATGAGGTGCTGTTCGACTTCGCAGTTCCCGACGAACTGTTGAAGGAGGTGGTGGCCAAGAGTCGCGACCCCCGTGCCATCGCCTCGCTCGACGTCATGCCGGGAACCGGTGAGGGCAAGCCGCCACCACTCCTCGGGGTCCTGCGGCTCAGCGGCTTCGCCCCCCTGGTGCTGCTGACCGCGGCGGCCATCGTGCCGGGCACCTTCGGCAACGGCATTGCCCTCATCGGGACCAACCTCGAACACTCCTTCCACATCCACGACGCCGCCCTCGGGGCACTGGCCTTCGTGGGCTCGGTGGCCCAGCTCCTCTGGGCGGTGCCGCTCGCCCTGTGGGCCGACCGGGGCAGTCGCAAGGTGGTGGCCGGGGTGGCCCTCCTGGTCTTCGCCGTCTTCGCTCCGCTGATGGGCCTCTCTCCCAACGTATGGGTCTTCGCCTTCCTCTACCTGGTGGCGTCGGTGGGATCCGGCGTGAACAACACCGTCCACAACTCGTACCTCGCCGACGCCTATCCCACCGACGCCCGGGGCCGGGTCTTCAGCTGGCACAACCTCTCCGACCCGCTGTCCCAGACGGTGGGTGTGCTGGTCTTCGCCTTTGTCGTCACCGTCGCCCACAACTGGCGCTACGGGACGCTCATCGCCCTGGCCGGGATCCCCATTGGACTGTCCCTGTTCACCCTGCGCGAGCCGGACAAGGGGGCCAACGAGTCGAGCCACATCCTCAAGGCCTCAGGTATGGACATCCAATCCCAGCAGAGCGAGGCCCCCCGAGTCCTGCTGGGCTCGGCCCTCACCCGGCTGCTTCGGATCCGCTCCATCTACTACGAGCTGGTGGCCGTGGCCATCCTGGGTTTTGCCGGGACCGGCGCCCCTTTGTTCGGCAACCTGTACTTCGTCCGGCGGTGGGGCCTCGACACCGCACAGCGGGGCGAGGTGTACTCGATCATCGGGGTGGCCGCCTTCCTCGGGCTCCCGGTGGCCTACGTATTGGGGGACCGCTTCTTCCGACGGGCTCCCGAGCGGCCGCTGGTCATCGCCGCCATCTGCATCACGGCCTACGGGGCCCTCTTCGTCGCCTCGTTGTACATGCCGAGCCTGTGGATGGTGGTGGCGCTCCAGTTCCTCGCCCAAGCGGCGGTGTCCCCGCTGGCCATCTGCATCTTCCTCACGCTGGCGGCCACCGCCCCGCCGGAGATGCGCACCATCTGCTTCGCCATGTTCGGGGTCTACTCGCTGCTCTTTGGGGCCTTCGCCGGAGGCATCCTCCTCGGCGCCGTCAGCGACGCCGCCGGCTACCTCCACGGACCGACGGTGGCACTGACCCTGATCGGCCCGGTGTGCGCCATCGGCGGGTTCATGCTCTATATCGGCTCCAAGTACGTGAAACGGGACATCACCCTGGTCATCGAGGACGTCCTCGAACGCCATGCCGAAGGCCAGCGCCGCCAGGCCGGTGGGGCGGTGCCGGCCCTCCAGATCCACAACCTCGACTTCTTCTACGGCGCTAACCAGGTCCTCTTCGATGTCAACCTCGAGGTCGCCCAGGGAGAGATCCTCGCCCTGTTGGGTACCAACGGAGCCGGCAAGTCCACCCTGCTGCGCGCCGTGTCCGGGTTGGACCACCCCCACCGGGGGGTGATCAGAATCTTCGGGGTCAACTGCACCTACCTCGAACCCGAGCAGATCATCGACCAGAAGGTGGCGCTGCTCGTCGGCGGGAAGATGACCTTCCCCGGTCTGACCGTCCGCGACAACCTGCGCATCGGCGCCCACTCCCTGCGGGGGAAGGGGTTCCGCTCGCGAACTGCCATGCACGAGGCCGTCGGGCAGTTCCCCGAGTTGGCCGAACGGCTCGACCAGCCGGCCGGGACCCTGTCGGGCGGCGAGCAGCAGATGCTGGCGCTGGCCCGGGTGATGATGACCGCCCCCGAGCTCTTGTTGATCGATGAGCTGGCCCTCGGGCTCGCCCCGAAGGCGGTGGACCGGCTCATGGACATCGTCCGTGAGGTCAACGCCCGGGGGACGACGGTCATCCTGGTCGAACAGAGCGTGAACCGGGCCATGAGCCTGGCCGAGCGGGCCGTGTTCATCGAACGCGGTGAGGTCCGGTTCGACGGCCGCACCGCCGACCTGCTCGAACGCGACGACCTGTTGCGCCCGGTGTTCCTGGGTGCCGCCGCCAGCGGCCTCGAGTGACGGTCTGACGGTGTCGATCCCCAGCTTCGTCCTCGTCCAGGGGGTGATCATCGGCCTCGGCTACGGGTTGTTGGCCATGGGGCTCGTGCTCATCTACAAGACCAACCGGATCCTCAACTTCGCCCAGGGACAGCTCGGCGTGGTGGCCGCGGTGTTCATGGTCAAGTGCTTCTACGACTTCGGCTTCAACTACTGGTTCGCCCTGGTGCTCTCGGTGGTGCTGGCCGGGGCCGTCGGCGCCCTGAGCGAACTGCTGCTGCGACGGATCTTCAACCGGCCCCGTGTCCTGGTGATGGTGGCCACCATCGGGTTGAGCCAGGTCCTGTTCGTCTTCACCGCGCTGCCGTTCATCCGGCCGAAGAACCTGTACAAGCCGTTTCCGGTCCCGTTCGACATCTCCTTCCACATCGGGAACTACCTGTTCACGCCCGGTGAGGTCATGACCCTGGTGCTGGCCCCGCTGGTGGCCGTCGCCCTGGCCGTCTTCGTCAAGTGGTCACCGTGGGGCCTGGCCATGCGGGCCATGGCCGAGAACGCCGACTCGGCCCGCCTCTCGGGGGTCTGGGTCCGGCGCACGTCCACGGTGGCCTGGACGGTGGCCGGCGTGCTGTCGGCGTTCACGGCGATCCTGGCTGCGCCGGGCCAGACCTCGTCGCTCACCGAGGTGCTGAGCCCCGAGCTGCTCCTCTTGGCCCTGACTGCGGCGATGGTGGGCGCCATGGTCAACCTGACCGCCGCCTTCGTGGCCGCCATCGCTCTGGGCGTGATCCAAGAGGTGCTGGTGTGGAACCTGTCCAGCACGGCCCAGGTCGATCTCATCCTCTTCGCCATCGTCTCGGTGGTGCTCCTGGCCCGGATCGCCGCCCTGCAGACCGGGTCGCGACGCGAGGAGCGCTCGACCTGGCTCGAGGGGACGAGGAACCGCCAGAGGGCCGACGGGCCGCTGCGCCAGCGGGTGGGGACCACCGGGGTCCTGGCTGCCGTGGTCGGTGCAGCACTCCTGCCCCTCGTCCTCGACACCGGACGCACGTTCCTGCTCTCCCAGATCTGCATCTACGCGGTGATCGCCCTGTCGTTGACGGTCCTCACGGGCTGGGCGGGCCAGGTCTCCCTCGGGCAATTCGGCCTGGTGGCCTGCGGGGCCATCATGGCCTCACACCTCGGGGCATCGGTGCCGCTGATCCTGCTCATGCCGTTCGCCGGGGCGGTGACGGCCGTCATCGCCGTGGTGATCGGACTTCCGGCACTGCGGGTCCGTGGCCTGTACCTGGCCGTCAGCACGCTGGCGTTCGCCCTGTGGCTGATGGGCTCGGTCCTCGACACCACGTGCTGGACCCTGCCCCTGGTCGGCAAGCGGCTGTGCACCGGACTTCCCAACCCCCAGTCCACGCTGATCGCCCGGCCCGACCTGCTGGGGATCGGGCTCGGGTCGGAGCGGGCCTTCGCCTGGTTCTCACTCGGGGTCCTGGTGCTCTCGGTCCTCATGGTCCGGCTGTGGCGGGACAAGGGCGTGGCGCGCCGGCTCATGGCGGTGCGAGACAACGAGACCACCGCCGGTGCCATGGGCATCCCCCTGGCCCGCACCAAGCTGCTGGCCTTCGCCTTGTCCGGGTTCATCGCCGGCTATGCCGGGGTGTGCCTGGCCTTTGCCACCGAGCGGTTCTCGACGGCGACGTTCGACCCGTCCTACTCCATCCTCGTGGTGTCCATGGTGGTCATCGGGGGGCTGGGTTCGATCGACGGCGCCGTGCTGGGGGCGATCTATCTGGTAGGGCTGCCTGCCCTGTTCGGCACCACACCGACCATCCAGTTCCTGTCCAGCGGGCTGGGGTTGCTGGCCTTCGTCCTCTACCTTCCCGGCGGCCTGGCCGAGCTGCTGCACCGCTTCGGTGACCTGGTGACCGACGGTGTCGAGCGCCTCTTGGGACGGGGCGGCGACCGGCTGCCCCCCGACACGCCCGTCGCCGAACCCACCCCCACCGTGGCCCAGGAGATGGCCCTGTGAACGGCCCGGCCCGCCTCGACGTCGAGGGCCTCGAGGTGACCTTCGGGGGCGTGCGGGCGATCGATGGCGCCTCCCTGTCGGCGGAGCCCGGCTCGATCGTCGGGCTCATCGGCCCCAACGGCTCGGGGAAGACGACCATGCTCGACGTGATCTCGGGATTGGTGGTCCCAAAGGCCGGCTCGGTGCACCTGGACGGTGAGAGCCTGGTCGAGTACCTCCCCGAAGAGCGGTCCTCCCTCGGGGTCGTGCGCTCCTTCCAGGACTGCCGGCTGTTCCCTGAGTTGACCGTGGAAGAGGTCCTGTTGCTGACCGAGGACGCCAGGCGTCCCGTCGGGGTGCTGTCCTCCACGCTCCGGATGCCCTGGGAGCGTCGGTCCGAGCGGTCGAAGCGAGAGGCGGTGGACCAGGTCATCGGGTCATTCGGCATCGACCGGTTCCGACGCCACCAGATCGCCGAGCTGTCGACGGGCACCCGGCGGGTGGTGGACCTGGCCTCCATCGTGCTGGCCCGGCCCCGCCTGCTGCTGTTGGACGAGCCCACCGCCGGTATCGCCCAGCGGGAGGCCGAGGCGTTCGTGCCCCTGCTGCGCCGCCTGCACAGCCTGGCCGACACCACCATCGTCCTGGTCGAGCACGACGTCCCGCTGGTGTTCGCCCTGTGCAGCCAGGTGGTGATGATGGAGACCGGCCGCGTGGTCTCCTCGGGCACCCCCGACGAGGTCGGCCGCGACCCGAGGGCACTGGCCGCCTACCTGGGGGCGAGCGAGGAGGCGCTGGCCGTGTCGGGGGCGCTGCCGGGTGCGGCGTCAGCGGCGGGGCATGGCGGGCCCGAAGGGGACGTCTCCTCGTAGCGTGACCCGGTGGGCGATGCGGACGGCATCCCCGTAGTCGTCGAGCGCGTAGTGCAAGGTGGCCCGATTGTCCCAGAAGGCCAGGGAGCCCGGCTGCCAGCGGAACCGGCAGGTCACCTCGGGTTGCTGGCAGTGGCCGTAGAGCATCTCGAGGATGGCGGTGCTCTCGTTCTTCGACAGTCCCAGGATGGACTGGGTGAACTGGGGGTTCACGAACAGCCCGTTGCGCCCGTTCTCGGGGTGGGTGCGCACCACCGGATGGAGGGCGGGCAGCAGCTTGTCGTGCCGGACCCCCTCCCACTCGTAGCCGCCCCGGGCCTCGACGTCGGCGGCGAACCACGGGTCGAAGTGGATGGCGATCAACGAGTCGCACAGTGCCCGGACCGGTTCGGCCAGGCGGTCGTAGGCATCCTGGGTGCTGGCCCACATGGTGTCTCCACCCACCTCGGGGGCCTCGAGCATGTAGAGGATCGAGCCGAAGGCCGGGGACTGGAGGAAGGTCACGTCGGTGTGCCACCAGCTGGCCCGGTCCTCGCTGCCGTCGATGGCCAGCACCTCAGGGTGGTCGCCGATGGCGTCCAGGACCGGGTGGCCCTCGGTGACCTCGCCGAACTGCCGGGCGAAGTCGGCCTGGGCGACGGGGGAGAGGTCCTGGTCCCGGAAGAAGATCACGTGGTGGGTGTTGAGGGCATGGCGCACGTCGGCCACCACCGAGTCGCCCAGTGGCCTGGCCAGGTCGAGCCCGTGGATCTCGGCCCCGATCAGCGGCGACAGGGGGCGGATGTCGAGATGGGTGCCGACCGTCATGGGTCCAGTGTGCCCCACGACCCTGGGTGACTCAACCAGTACCGACGCGGTGCGTGGTGCGAGACGGGCGACGGCGGTGGGGCTCGGTATGGCAACGTGGGCGCCACCGGCGTCTGGCGCCGGGCGGACCCTGTGAGGAGATCGACCGTGAGCACACCAGCCTCCCCACCGCGCAACTTCTCCCCGTGGTTCCAGGTGGTGACCCGGCTGATGGCCACCGAGCAGTCCGATCCACTCGTCACCGACGACGACGAGGGGTTCAGGGCGTGGCGGACGCGGTTCGCCGGGCACCTCAGTCAGGCCCTGGCCCCATGGCCCGAGCGGGTGCCCCTCAACCTGGAGGTCACCGGGGAGGAGACGCTCGACGGCTACCGGCGCCAGCGGGTCGTGTTCGACACCGAGTCCACCATGTCGGTGCCGGCCTATCTCCTCGTCCCCGACGGGCGCGAGGCCGAGGGCCCGGCCGTGCTGGCCGTGCACGGACACGGGCCGGGCAAGTCCCGGGTGTGTGGCGTGGACGATCCCGAGGCCGCACCGGGCAGCGACTACGCGGCGGCGCTGGCCCGCCGCGGCTACGTGGTCCTGGCCCCGGACCTGCGGTGCTTCGGCGAGCGGGCCGACTGGAATCCTCCCGACCACTACGGCTGCGACACCAACCTGGTCCACCAGGTCATGGGGGGCTGGAACCCCATCACCCAGAACCTGTGGGACCTGGCACGGGCCCTCGACGTGCTGGAGGCCGATCCGCTGGTGGACCGGGCCCGCATCGGCATGGTCGGGTTCTCCTACGGCGGGACGATGGCCCTGTTCCTCGCGGCCTTGGACGAGCGGGTGGCAGCCGCGGTGGTCAGCGGGTACTTCTCCTCCTGGGCCGAGTCCCACAAGGTCCCTTGGAACATGTGCGGCTCCCAGGTGCTGTTCGGCATGCTCGGACAGATGGAGCACGTCGACCTCGGGGCGCTGATCGCGCCGCGTCCCTTCCTGGTCCAGTCCGGGAACGAGGACCTCTTGTTCCCCGCCGTCACCGCGGCCGAGGAGCTCGCCCGGCTCCGGGTGGTCTACGAGCGGCTGGGTGTGGGGGACCGGTTGGCCCACGACGTGTTCGACGGTGAGCACCAGTGGAACGGTGAGGGCGCCTACCCCTTCGTCGAGCGGTGGCTGGCCCCCGAGGAGACGGCGCCACTGAGCAGCTGACCCGTCCTCAGCGCCCGGCGAGGAGCCCCGCGGACTGGGCATCGAGGAACACAGTGGCGTGACCGCTGCGCTGGAGGATCGATGCCGGGCAGGCGACCCCGACCGGACCCTCCAGGGCCTGCCGCACCGGTTCAGCCTTGCGGGCCTCGGGCACGATGGCGAGCACCCGTCCGGCCCGGAGTAGGGCGGGGATCGTTACCGTCACCGCCTCACGGGGCACGTCCGCGTCGGCGGCGAAGTGGCCCTCGCCGACCTGCTGGCGCCGGCAGGCGGCATCCAGGGTCACCACCTTCACGTCGTCGGGGTCCTCGAAGTCGGCTACGGGCGGGTCGTTGAACGCCAGGTGGCCGTTCTCGCCGATGCCCAGGCAGCAGAGGTCGAGGGGGTATTCGGCCAGGAGGGCGGCGTAGCGGGCACACTCCCGGTCGGGAGAGGCCAGCCCGTCGAGGTAGTGGGCGGCCCGTGGAGCGGCGGGCTCCACGATGCGCCGGCGGATCCAGTGCTGGAACCCGGCAGGGTGGTCGGGCCCGATGCCCACGTACTCGTCCATGTGGAAGACCACGGTGTCCCGCCAGGGCACGCCGCCGGTGTGGTGGACCAACAGATCGACGAAGTCCAGCTGTGAATTGCCGGTGGCGAACATGGCGTGGGCCACCCCCCGCCGGGCCACGGCCTCGACCAGCACCCGGGCGGCCCGGTCGGCCGCCGCCCGGGCCATGGCCGCGGTGTCGGGCGCCACCTCGACGGCCGGTCCGTGGCCGCCGCTGTGCCCGAGTCGTGCCATGGTCGGCACTGTAGGGCACCTCGGGTCGGGCACGACGTTGGGTGCGGCGGGGGCCTGATCTTGCGCGCTACGGTGCCGAGCGGGCACCCTTGGCGTCGGCATCGTCCGTCTCGGCCGACGGGGGACCAGTTCGACGACAGGGGAGGAGCCCCAGGTGGCAGACGACATCCTGAGCACGATCATCGGCAAGCCGACCGGCACGACGGTGGTCACCGTGGAGCGGGGCCAACTCGCCCTGTTCGCCGCGGCAGTCAAGGACGACAGCCCGATCTACCGGGACGCCAGGGCGGCCGCCGAGGCCGGTCTGGCCGGGATCCCGGCACCGCCCACCTATCCCTTCGTCATGGGGAACTTCGGGGTCTTCCCCGAGCTCCAGGTCGAGGGGAGCGACCCATCGGCCAACCCGATGGCCGAGGTGCTCGGGCCGCTCATGGCCAAGGGCGGCATCATCCTCCACGGCGAGCAGGAGTTCACCTACCGCCGGCCGGTCGTCGCCGGCGACGTGCTGGTCGGAGTGGGCCAGGTGGCCGACGCCTACCAGAAGGAGTCCAAGGGTAAGACCATGACCTTCTTGGTGGTGGAGACGGCATGGAGCGAGCAGGCCACCGGCGAGCCGGTGTGCACCTCGGTGATGAACATCATCCACCGGGTCTGATGGCTGACGTCCCCGACGACGCCGTGCTCCGGCGGATCGACGCCGGTGTGTGCTGGATCACCCTCAACCGGCCCGAGGCCGGCAACGCCATCACCGCGGCCATGCGCGACCAGGTGGTGGTGTGGCTGGAGGAGGCCTCGGCCGACCTGGCCGTCCGGGCGGTGGTCCTGACCGGTGCCGGCGAGAAGGGGTTCTGCACCGGCGCCGATCTGCGATCCCAGGCCCCGGGCCCGTCCCGGCCCGAAGGCGCCCCGGACCGCGCCACCGGCGATGCGGCCCGTCTCATCCGGACCGGCTGGCAGCGACTGGTCTCGGCCGTGTTGGACTGCGAGAAGCCGGTCATCGCCGCGGTGAATGCCACGGCGGCGGGTGGTGGGATGCATCTGGCCCTGGCCTGCGACCTGGTTCTGGCGGCCGAAGAGGCCAGGTTCATCGAAGTGTTCGTCCGGCGGGGCATCGCCCCTGACGCCGGCGGCGCCTATCTGCTGACCCGCCTGATCGGCCCGCAGAAGGCCAAGGAGCTCTTCTTCTTCGGCGACGATCTGCCCGCGCTCGATGCCGAGCGCCTGGGCCTGGTGAACAAGGTGGTGCCGCGTCACGATCTGCTGGCCGAGACCGGGCGGTGGGCCGAGCGGCTGGCCAACGGGCCCACCAAGGCCATCGGCCTGACCAAGTACCTGACCAACCGGGCCCTCGAGTCGGACCGGACAACGGCCCTGTGGGACGAGGCGGTGGCCCAGGAGCTCGTCACCGGCACGGCCGACTGTGCCGAGGGCCTGGCCTCCTTCGCCGAGCGTCGCCCGCCGGCCTTCAAAGGCTGGTAGGCGGGTCGGTGTCGGGGTACCTCCGGTGGTGACCGTGGCTAGAACGGGTTCTGATTCCGGGCGGGGAGATGGTAGAACCATGGCCGTGAACCCCATGACCCAGAGCCGCCCGCCCGGCCGTTACGGGCACACGGGAGGCTGACCGGTGCCCATCGGGATCCTTGACGAGCACGAGGAGCTGCGCAACGCCGTCCAGGGATGGCTCGAGTCTCGGTGTCCGCCCAGTGCGACCCGCAGCGCACTCGACGCCGAAGCCGACGAGCTCCCGTCGTTCTGGGCTGAGCTCGGTGACCAGGGCACCCTCGGCATCCACGTGCCCGAGGAGTTCGGTGGCCAGGGAGGGGCGCTCATCGAGTTGGCCGTCGTGGCCGAGCAACTGGGGCGCACGGCCGCCCCCGGGCCGTGGGCGACAACGGCGGTGGTGGCTGCCGTCGTGGCGGAATCGGGTGATGCAGCGCTGGCCAAAGAGGTCCTCTCGGGCCTGGCTGATGGATCGACACCGGCCACCCTGGCCATCCCGGTGGCGGCACCCGACGGGTCCACCTCGGTGCGTCGGGGGCTCGTTGCCCGGTCAGGCTCCGATGGCGGCCTGGTCGTCTCGGGTGTGGTCGGCCCGCTCCTCAGCGGGGCCAGCGCCGACCTGGTGCTGGCCCCGGTGGCGGTCGAGGGGGAGACCGGCCTGCGCTGGGTCCTCATGGAGCGTTCGTCCACGGTGACCGTGGATCCGCTGCCTAGCTTCGATCCGTCGCGTCGGTCCGCCCAGTGGTCGTTCGATGAGGTAACTGTGGCGTCGTCCCGGATCGTGACGGGCGTCGGCGACGACCGCATCCGTGACCTCGCCCTGCTGGAGTTCTCGGCCGAGGCCGTCGGGGGTGCCCGGTGGTGCCTCGACACCGCTGCCGAGCACGCCCGGACGCGTGAGCAGTTCGGCCGGCCCATCGGGCAGTTCCAAGGGGTGAAGCACCGGTTGGCCGACATGCTGGTCACGGTGGAGCAGGCCGTGGCGGCCACCTGGGACGCCGCCATCGTGGCCGATCAGTCCCGCCTCGCCGGGCACACCACGGACGACACCGAGGCCCAAGGACGCCTGGCCGTGCAGCTGGCGGCGGCGCTGGCCCTCGACGGCTACGTGGAGGCGGCCAAAGGGGCGATCCAGGTTCTCGGCGGCATGGGCTTCACCTGGGAGCACGATGCCCACGTCCACCTCCGTCGGGCCACCACCCTGCGCCAGCTGGTGGGTGGGACCGCACCACTGCGGGCCGAGGCCGCCCGGCTGGCCCTGGCCGGCTGGCGTCGGAGCCTGTCCATCGATCTGCCGCCCGAGGCCGAGCAGCTGCGCTCGGAGTTGGTGCCGACGGTGGCCGCTATCGCCGCCATCGCCGACCCGGTCGAGCAGCGCCGGGCCCTGGCCGACGAGGGTCTGCTGGCCCCGCATTGGCCGTCGCCGTGGGGCCGGGACGCCGGGGCCGTGGAACAGCTCGTCATCGACCAGGTCTGTGCCGAGGCCGGGTTGCGCCGTCCGAACCTGGCCGTGGCCGCCTGGGCCCTGCCCACCATCATGGCCCACGGCACCACCGAGCAGACCGAGCGCTGGGTCGGTCCCACGCTGCGGGGCGAGGTGCTCTGGTGCCAGTTGTTCAGCGAACCGGGGGCCGGCTCGGACCTCGCCGCGCTCAGCACGAGGGCGACCCGGGTCGACGGTGGTTGGTCACTCGACGGCCAGAAGGTCTGGACCTCGGTGGCGGCCCGGGCCGACATGGGGATCTGCCTGGCCCGGTCCAATCCCGACGCACCCAAGCATCGGGGCATCACCTACTTCCTGGTGGACATGCGGTCGCCCGGCATCGAGGTGCGGCCGTTGCGGGAGATCACCGGCAACGCCCTGTTCAACGAGGTGTTCTTCGACGGCTGCTTCGTGCCCGACGAGTGCGTGGTGGGCGAGGTGGACGGTGGCTGGCGGCTGGCCCGGACCACGCTGGCCAACGAGCGCGTGTCTCTGTCGTCGGACTCCGCGTTCGGCGGGGCGCTCGAAGAGGTGCTGGCCCGGGTGTCCGGCCGCCAGGAGCTCCAGGACCCGGTGACGCTCGACCGGCTCGGCCATCTGCTCGCTGAGGCCCAGTCCCTCGCCCAGCTCGGTGTGCGGGCCACCCTGCGGTCGGTCGGTGGGCTACAGCCCGGTTCGGAGTCGAGTGTGCGCAAGCTCCTCGGCGCCGAGTTCGAGCAGCGGGTCCACGAGTTCGGGCTCGACGTGGCCGGCCCCGAGGGCGCCCTGACCGACGGCGCCTCGGCCCTCTCGGCCCACGGTGTCCTCCAGAGCAAGTGCCTGACCATCGCCGGCGGCACGAGCGAGGTGCAGCGCAACGTAATCGGCGAGCGCCTCCTCGGCCTGCCCCGTGATCCCGAGCCGGGCCGGTGACCGGTTGTGCCCGCCCAGCCAGAGCAGACCCAACGCAGCCAGAGTGGAGGATGGATCGATGAGTGACCAGGTGCTGTACTTCGAGGACGTCGCCGAGGGCGACCGGGCCCCCGAACGGGCGCGGGTGCTGACACGGACCGATCTGGTCATGTACGCCGGGGCGTCGGGCGACTACAACCCGATGCACCACGACGAGGTGAAGGCCATGGCCGCCGGGCAGCCCAGCGTGTTCGGCCACGGGATGTTCTCCATGGGGCTCCTCGGGAGCGCCATCACCGACTACGTGGGCGTCGGGAACGTTCGCCGGTTCCGGGTGCGGTTCGCCAAGCAGACCTGGCCCGACGAGGAACTCCGCACCGCCATCGTCGTCACCGGCAAGCGGACCGACGGCCCCGACCACCTGATCGACCTCGACGTGCGCCTCCAGAATGCGGACGGCGAGGAGAAGGTGGTCGGCGAGGCCACCGCGGTGGTCCCCAGCCGGACCTGACCGGACCGGCACGGGTCGGAGCGCCGACCCCACCGGAGCTCGCCACGACCGGCCCTACCGGCCCGACCGTGGCGGGTCTCGGATCTTAGAAGAAGCTGAACTTGGGGATACCCGAGGAGACGTCCTTGAAGAGTTCGCCCTTGGCCCCGGCCAGCTCCTTGGGCGTCCACATGGAGTCCCGGTGGATCTCGCCGACCGGGTGGAACCCGCCCATGGCCCAGACGTTGCCGCCGAACACCACGAAGTTCTGGCCCGTCACGTCGGACGCCTCGTCGGAGGCAAGGAACGCCACCAGCTGGGCGATGTTGCGCGGGTCCCACTCGTCGAAGCCCTCGCTGGCCTTGGCCATCTCGCCGAAGAGGTTCTCGGTCATCCGGGTGCGGGCACGGGGCGAGATCGAGTTGACGGTGACGCCGTAGCGCTCGAGCTCGCGGGCCAGGACCCACGTCAGCGAGGCGATGCCGGCCTTGGCCGAGGAGTAGTTGGCCTGGCCGGCGTTGCCGTAGAGGCCGGCCTCGGACGAGGTGTTGATGATGTGGCCGCTGACCGTCTCGCCCGCCTTGGCCCGTCCCCGCCAGTAGACCGCGGCGTGATGGGCGGGGGCGAAGTGGCCCTTTAGGTGCACGCGGATCACGTCGTCCCAGTCGGACTCGTCCATGTTGAAGCTCATCTTGTCCCGGAGGATCCCGGCGTTGTTGACCAGGATGTCGAGCTGACCGAAGGTGTCGACGGCCTGGTCGATGAGGTCCTTGGCCCCCTGCCACGAGCTGACGTCCGAGGCATTGACCGCGCCGTCGCTTCCGCCGGCCTTGATCAGCTCGACGACCTCTTCGGCGGGGTGCTTGTCCCCGCCCTGACCCTGGAGTGAGGCACCGACATCGTTCACGATGACCTTGGCACCCTCGGATGCCAGCAGGAGAGCCTCCTCGCGACCGATCCCACGTCCCGCCCCGGTGACGATCGCCACCTTGCCGTCGAGTATTCCCATTGTCGTCCTCCTGTGTCCTGAAGCCAGCTTCTGTGGTCGTTGTCCCAACGGCGCCCCACGGTCAAGCGGGGCAGCGATCCTCGTGTCGGATGTTCGCCCAGGCGAAGGTGACGACAGCGCGATGGAACCGGGGAAGCATGGCCGAAACCGACCCCGGGGGGCAAGACCGTCCCCTGTGGAGCCGCCCGAACAAGGGGCGATGGTAGGTTTCGCAGCGTCCGGCCGCCGGGTCAGGCCGGGACGAGTGCGAACGGAGAGCGAGTGACGCCAGAGGACCATCGGGGGTCAGGGACGGCAGCCAAACTGGCCCCGCAGCTCCAGCGGATCGACCGACGGGTCCGCCGTGAGGTCACCCGTCTGGCCGGACTACCGTTCGACCAGCTCCCGCCCCGGGAGGCCATCCGCATGGCCTACAACATCCTCTTGCGCCGCGAGCCCGACGAGCCGGCCTGGAGCGAGCAGGCCGGAGCCATGGCGGCCGGTGATCTCTCGTATGCCGATGTCGTCGACCGGATCCGCTGCTCGGGCGAGTACCGGACCCAGGTACCGGTCGGACCCAACAGCCTGCACAGCGCACTGCACTACAGCCGATGCGAGTTCATCATCGGGCTGCCCCCGGCGCGGCGCATCGTCGATCTGGGTGGCGGCCACACCATCGACTCCCGGGGTGCGATGGTGCTACTCGGCTACCCCTACGACTTCGACGAGCTGGTCATCGTGGATCTGCCACCCGACGACCGCCACCCCCTCTACCACTCCGAGCGTTTCGCCGGTCTGGACACCGACCAGGGCACGGTGCGCTACGAGTACCGGTCGATGGCCGACCTCTCCTTTGCCGAGGACAACTCGGTCGATCTCGTCTACAGCGGCCAGTCCATCGAGCACGTCACGGTCGAGGACGGCGACGCCGTGCTCGACGAGTCCTTCCGCATCCTGAAGCCCGGCGGCTTCATGGCCATCGACACCCCGAACGGCACGGTGTGCCGGCTGCAGCAGGACTCCTTTATCGACCCCGACCACAAGGTGGAGTACCGCCTCGACGAGCTCCGCGCCAAGGTCGTCCGCGCCGGGTTCGAGGTGCTCACTGAGCGAGGACTCAACTGGGGTGGACCGGCGGTGGCCGAGGGCCGGTTCGACCTCGACGCCCTGGCGGGCAACTACGGCGTCTTCCACGACGCCGAGTCCTGCTACCTGTTGGCGCTCCTGATCCGAAAGCCCGGCTGATCCGCCGACCGGACCATTCAAGACCAGGCGGTGGGAGACGACCGGCCCGGGGGCGTCGGTAGGGGCACCGCCGGGAGCGGTCGGTGCGGGCGAGAGGATTCGAACCTCCATCCCCGAAGGGACCGGGACCTAAACCCGGCGCGTCTGCCAGTTCCGCCACGCCCACGACACGCGAAGCCTACCGAGCGCGAACCGACGGGCCGAGGAGCCGGGCCTGCCCCCACACCGGCCGGTCGGCCGGGATCCATCACCCAAGGCCCGGCGTCGCAACCGGCCCGGATGGTCACAGAGGGCCGTCGGGGCCCTGGCTATAGTCAGCCTGTGTCGCCAGCGAAGCCATCCCCGCCCCCGGTGGCGCCCACCGGCCCGGGCGGGTCCTCGGGCTCCGACGACTCGGACGCCGTCGGCCGCGTCGAGTACCTGAACGAGGTGATGGCCGAGATCGACGCCGAGGTCAGGCGCCGACGGGCCTCCGGCGACCTCCCGGCCGGCCTGGAACAGGAGTTGGACGAGCTGTTCTTGGAGTTCTCGCCGGTAGGCCTCCAGGGCAAGGCCCGTCTGCGCGAGACCCTGGCGCTGGTCGACGGGTCCGCCTATGTCGACATGGCCGTACCGGTCGAGTCCCAAAAGCTGGTGGGCAGTTACGTCAAGCGGCTCATCCGGAAATCGATGGGCTGGTACCTCGGATTCATCGTCCACCAGATCGTGAAGTTCGCGTGGGCGGTGTCGAGGATGTTCCATGTCGTCGTGGCCCACGTCGAGGACCTGGAGGCAGAGGTGGCGACGCAGCGCACCCCGGAGCTGCCGTCCAGCGCGGTCCCGGTTGGGGACCCCGGTGCAGAGTGGTGGTCGACAGCGGCCGTGGCTGCCCTCACGGGCGTGAAGGGCCGGGTCCTGCATGGCGACTGCGGCAACGGGTCGCTGGTTCAGGCGTTGGTCGGGACCGGTGTAGACGCCTACGGTGTCGACCCGTCCGACGCGGTGATCGAGACGGCCATCGAGCAGGGGCTCGACGTCCGGGCCGAGCCCACGCTCGGCCATCTCCAGGTGGTGGCCGGCGAGGCCCTGTCCGGCCTGGTGCTCAGTGGTTCGGTCCAGTGGCTGCACCCCAACGAGCGGGAGCGCCTGGTCGGGTTGGCGGCCTCCCGACTGTCCCTCGAGGGCGTGCTGGTGCTGCAGTCGGCCACCCCGGAGTCGTGGTTGGCGGCCAGCTCGCACCTGGTCAGCGATCTCGCTCCGGGACGGCCCCTCCATCCCGACACGTGGTGCCACCTGCTGACCCAGCGAGGCTTTCGCCAGGTCTCGTTGACCTTCGGCGGCGGCGACAGCCGCATCGAGCCGGTCGCCTCGTCCAGCCCGGAGGCCTCGGCCATCAACGCCGCCATCGAGGCGGTCAACGCCCATCTGCTGGGCCCGGGCGAGTACCTGTTGATCGCCGTCCGGGAGCGGTGACCGCCGTCCATCAGTTCGTCCCGGCCCTGCTGCCGCGTGACGCCACCGGACAACACACCCTGGCTCTGCAGCAGGCCCTGCGGGACGCCGGCTTCGAGTCGGACCTCTACGTGGAGGCGGCCCACGACGACCTCTGGGTGCACGCCACCTACTTCGAGCGCTATCCCGAGCGGGCCCAGCCGGGCGACATCCTGCTCTACCAGTTGAGCACGGCCTCCCCGATCGCCGAGTTCTTGTTGGGCCGGCCCGAGCGGCTGGTCCTCGACTATCACAACATCACGCCACCGAGCTTCTATGACGGGTGGGAGGACCACACGAGTACCAAGGTGGAGCTGGCCCGGCTCCAGATGGCGGCCCTGGCGCCGCTCGCCGTGCTGGGTATCGCCGACTCTGCGTTCAACGCCGCCGAGCTCCGCCGGTTCGGGTGCGCCACAACCTCGGTGATCCCGATCCTCTCCGGCGTCGACGACCACCAGGTCGAGGTCGACGCCGCGGAGCTGGCCCGGTTGACCGCCGCCCACCGGGACGCCACGGTGCTCTTGTTCGTGGGCCGGATCTCACCCAACAAGACCCAACACCACCTGGTCGAGGCCCTGTGGCTCTACCGCCGCTGGTACGACCCCCACGCCCGACTCCATCTGGTGGGACCGGCGTTCACCGACTCCTACGTCGAGGCCGTGTTCGCCTTCGCCGACGAGCTGGGCCTGCGTGACGCGGTGCGCCATGGCGAGGACCTGAGCGACGCCGAGCTGGCCGCCTGGTACGCCGATGCCGACGCCTTCGTGTGCCTGTCCGAGCACGAGGGATTCTGCATCCCCCTCCTCGAGGCCATGCGGGCCGGGCTCCCCATCGTGGCCTACGCGGCCGGAGCGGTCCCCGAGACGCTCGGGGACGCCGGGATCCTGCTCGAGTCCAAGCGGCCCAGTGTCGTGGCGGCGGCCGTCGATCGGGTGCGACGCGACCAGACCCTGTCCGACCGGCTGGCCGACGCCGGTCACCGGCGGCTGGCCGCCTTCTCGCCCGCCGTGACCCGGGCCCGGTTCGCCGAGGTGCTCCATGCGCTCGATGACCGGGTCGAGGTGGCGACGTGAAGCTGGCCTTTGTCACCCCCCGGTACGGGACCGAGGTCATCGGCGGGGCCGAGACTGCGGCCCGGATGCTGGCCGAGCGGCTGGCCGAGCGTCCCGGCTGGGAGGTCGAGGTCCTCACCAGCTGCGCCCTCGACCACCTCACGTGGGAGAACACCGAGCCGGAGGGGACCTCGATCCTCAACGGTGTGACCGTGCACCGCTTCCCGACGGCCAGCCGCCGCCAGCTCGACTACTTCGAGCTCGACGCCAAGCTCCGGGTGTCGCCGACCACCGCCACCCTGGATGAGGCGCGTCGATGGGTGGCACTGAACGGGCCCATGTGCCCGGGACTGGTCGACGCAGTGGCCGTCACCGACGCCGACGTGGTGGCCTGTTACCCGTACCTCTTCGCCACCACGGTCGACGCCATCGCGGTCTCCAGGGCCCCGACCCTCCTGCACCCTGCCGCCCACGACGAGCCGGCCTTGTACCTGGCGGCCTTCCGACACAGTTTCCGGGACATCGACGGCTTCGTCTACCACACCCAGGCCGAGCGGGACCTGATGGAGTACGCCTTCGCCATCGGCGCCCGGCCCCAGATCGTGCTCGGGCTCGGGGTCAACGAGCCCGTCGGGGCCGGCCGCCGGGGTGGGGACATCCTCGGTATCGGGGACCGGCCCTATCTCTGTTACCTCGGCCGGGTGGACGAGCACAAAGGCTGCGGCATGCTGGCCGAGTACTTCGAACGCTACAAGGAGCGCCACCCGGGTGACCTGGCCATGGCCTTCGTGGGCCCGGTGTCGGCCGAGGCGCCGGACCACCCCGACATCGTGGTCACCGGCACCGTCTCGGAAGAGGACAAGTGGGACATCCTCGCCGGCGCCGAGGTCATGGTGTCGCCCTCGGCCTACGAGTCGTTCTCCCTGGTGCTCCTGGAAGCTTGGACGGTGGGGGTGCCCGTCCTCGTGAATGCCTCGTGTGCCGCCACCATGGAGCACTGCCGCCGATCCGGGGGCGGACTCTGGTTCGAGTCCTACCGGTCCTTCGAGGTGACGGTCGACCGGCTGGTTGCCGACCGGGGGTTCCGTGAGCGGCTGGCCGATGCGGGCGGCGCGTACACCGATCGCTACTACCGCTGGCCGGCGATCATCGATCGCTACACCGAGTTCCTGGGCAGTGTGGTGGAGCGAGGACGGCGACCGATGATCCGGTCCTCCCGACTGGCCCTGCCTGCTCGCGGCCCCGAGTACGTTCGGCAGGGATGAGGCCGCGATGACCGACTCCGGGGCGGGCCAGGGCCTGCCGCCAGACGATGGGGATGACCGAGAGCTGCCGATGAGCCGCGCCGAGGCCGAGTTGCTGGCCGCCTTCGATCGCCTGCGCCCACAGGGAACCGTCCGCTGGGCGTTCGACGACGCCATGCGCCGGATCGACGAGCCGGACCTGTCGTCGTCGGCCGGCGCCCACCCGTGGGAGGGACTCCCCGACGATCTCTGGGAGCGCGGCCGGTCCGCACAGATCGGTCAGCGGTTCGTGGGCGATGTGGCCCGGGTGATGGCCGACACCCTGGCCGCCGATGCCCGGGCCGCCGCCGACGCAGCCGTGGGAGCTGTCAACGGCGACCGGTTCGTGGCCACCTGGGATGCGCTCCAGTACCTGAGCGCCCGGGTGTCCGCCCTCGAGGCCAGGGTGGACCCCCTGGGTCTCGAGGCCGCCGAGTGGCCACTTCCCCCCACCGGATCAGACGGCGTGGGCCGGGGAGTCGGTGGGCTGGTTCTCCGGCATCGACCCAGAGCGTTCGGTGGTGGTGGGGGAGTCCGGCGACGGGACCCTGGTCGAGGCGCTCCGCGCCGGCGGACGGACGGTACGGGGTGTCGATCCCCGTGGGGACTCGGTCTGGCGCTCGCTCGCCGCTGAACCACCGGGGCCGGACAACGGTGGAACCGATCCGGACATCACCTTCGACGACGTGGAGCGCCACCTGCGGTCCCTGCCGGCCCGGAGCGTGGCCGGCGTCGTCCTCATCGGTGCGGTCGACCGCGCCGATCTGGCCGGCCAGCTGGACCTGGTCGACCAGGCGATCCGTGTCACCGTGTCGGGGGGCCGTGTGGTCATCCTCACAGTCGACCAGTCGGGGTGGGAGGCCTCACTCACCCACCCGGCCCGCGACCTGGCCCGGGGTCGCCCGCTCCACCCCGAGACGTGGCTGTTCCTCCTCAGCCGGATGGGCATCGCCGACCCGGTGTGGTCGCGTCCGCCGGACGGGGACGTCCATGCCATCGTGGCCCGGGTCGACCGATGATCGGCTGGCCGAGTTGAGCGGGGTCCACCTGTTCGTCCCCATGCTGCACCGCCACGATGCGGTGGGCGAGCACACCCGGACCCTCCGCGACCGGCTGGACCTCGGCCGGTGTGGACCCGACGATCTACACCGAGCTGGTGGACCCGGCTACCGCCGAGGAGACCCGTCCCTACCTCGACTACGAGGAGGATGCCGAGCCCGGCGACGTCCTCGTCTACCAGTTCGCCACCGAGTCGGCCGTCGCCGGGTGGCTGGCCGGCCGACCGGAGCCGGTGATCATCAACTACCACAGCATCACCCCGCCGGAGTTCTTCGGACCGTGGAACAACGGGATCACCCGCGGCCAGGTCGGAGCCCTCGCCGAGCTGGCCCTGCTGGCACCGAGGGCCGCACTGGGCATCGCCGACTCCTCGTACATCGCCGAGGAGCTGCGCCGGGCGGGCTGCCCCCGGACCACCGTCGTGCCGGTGGCCGGGGTGCACCGATCCTCCCCTCGAGCCGAGTCCGGCCACCGTCGAGCGTCTGCGGGCACGCCATCACGGGTCTGGACCCCGGTGGCTGTCGGTGGGTCGCCTGGCACCCAACAAGGCCCACCATCACACCATCGCTGCACTGTTCGTGGCCCGCAACGAGGGTGACCCTGGGCCCGACTCACCCTGGTCGGCTCGCCCACCGAGCCGTCCTATGCCGCTGCGCTGAAGCGGTACGCCGCCGTCCCTCGGCCTGGCCGACGCGGTCGAGTTCGTCTCGGGAGTGAGCGACGACGAGCTGGCCGCCCACTACCGGGCCGCTGACGTGCTGGTGATGCTCTCGGACCACGAGGGGTTCGGTGTGCCACTGGTGGAGGCCATGGGACACGGCCTTCCCATCGTGGCCTACGACGCAGGCGCGGTCAGCGAGGTGCTGGGTGACGCCGGTGTGCTGCTGGCCACCAAACAGCCCAGGCAGGTGGCCTCGGCCGTGGCCGCCCTGCTGGGCGATCCGGCGGCAGTGGACCGGCTGCGGGCAGCGGGAGTGGCCCGCTTCGCCGGCGATGCACCTGGCCGAGGCGGGAAACCTCCTGTTCGAGGCGGTGCAGAGCGTCGCGTCGGCACCGCCGTCCATCCCCTGAGGGACGGCCTGTCGCCGGCCCACCCTGCATCCGCTGGGAGGCCTGAGCCACTAGGCTCTGGCCCCATGGACGACTCCCGTCATTTGCCGCTGCATGCCCCGATCGCCGACTCGAGCGGACCTTCGATCCTCATGCAGTCCGGGGCCGAGGTGGGACCCGGCTCCGACATCTTCCAGCGCCTGCTCAAGGAACGCATCGTGTTCATCGGGTCGGCCATCGACCAGAACACCGCCAACCTGGTCTGCTCCCAGCTGATCCTGCTCGAGGCCGAGAACCAGGAAAGGGACATCTCGGTCTACATCAACTCGCCCGGCGGCTCGGTGACCGACGGCCTGGCCATCTACGACACCATGCAGTACGTGCGCTGCGACGTGCGCACCATCTGCGTGGGACTGGCCGCGTCGATGGGACAGTTCCTGCTGTGCGCCGGCACTCCCGGCAAGCGGTTCGCCCTGCCCCACAGCCGCATCCTCATGCACCAGCCTTCGGGCCAGATGCAGGGTCAGGCGTCCGACATCGCCATCCAGGCCGAGCAGATCATCTACCTGAAGCGGATGATGGCCGAGCGCATCGCCTTCCACACCGGCCAGCCGGTCGAGCGGATCGAGGCCGACTCCGACCGCGACCGCTGGTTCACCGCCGAGGAGGCCCGCGAGTACGGGTTCATCGACGAGGTCATCCAAAAGGACGCCATGAACGTCCCGACCGCCGGGTCGGGGGCTGCTAGCTAGTGAGTCTCGGTGTCGACCGGCCCGCAGAGGCGGGCACCGAGCACGTAGACACCATCGGGGGGAGCACCCGCTTCGTTCCCGGGCAGAGCCACGACCGGATCACTGTCGTCAACGGCAAGGTCCAGCTGGGACAGCGACTGAAGGACCTCTGGATCAACCGCGACCTCCTGGCGCTGCTGATCCGGACCGAGCTCAAGGTCAAGTACAAGAGCTCGGTCCTCGGCTACGCCTGGTCGATGCTCAACCCGGCCCTGGTGCTGGGCATCTACTACGTGATCTTCAAGGTCATCGCACGGACCCATCAGCCCCACTTCGCCATCTTCTTGTTCTGCGGCCTGATCGTGTGGAACCTGTTCAACGGCGCCGCCATGGGCTCGACCGGCGTGGTGGTGGGCAAAGCCGGCATCGTGAAGAAGGTGGCGTTCCCGCGCGAGCTGCTGGCCCTGTCGACCGTCGGGGTGGCCCTCGTCATGTTCGCCATCCAGCTGGTGGTGCTGGTGATCTTCCTGGCCGCATTCCAGCTCGTCCCGGACTGGCAGGCGCTGGTTCTGCTCCCGCTGGCCTTCGTGGCACTGCTGGTCTTCACCGGGGCTGTCTCGGTCTTTTTGTCAGCGGTGACCGTGTACCTGCGCGACACCCAACACCTGACCGAGGTGCTGCTGATGGCCTGGTTCTGGGCCACCCCGATCGTCTATCCCTTCGGCCTGGTCGCGCCGCATCTGACCAAGTTCCATCTGACCTGGCTGTATCTGTGCAATCCCATCACACCCATCGCCATGACGTTCCAACGGGCCATCTACGCGCAGACCTCGTATACGTACCCACCCGGAACCGTCAACACCATCCTGCCCTCGTGGAGTATCGGCCACTACGCCGCGCTGGACGGGATCGTATTGGTGGCGAGTATCGGATTGTTCCTGCTGGCCCTGATCGTCTTCGGCCGCCTCGAGGGCAACTTCGCCGAGGAGCTCTGAGCTGTGGCTGTCGCCATCGAGATCAAGGACATCTCCAAGCAGTTCCGCCTGTACAACGAGAAGCACACGTCCCTCAAAGAGCGGGTGATCCACGGGGGCAAGATGCCCTTCACGCCCTTTTGGGCCTTGCGCGATGTCAACGTGGACATCAACCAGGGGGAGACCTTCGGGATCCTCGGCCGCAACGGGTGCGGCAAGTCCACCCTCCTCAAATGCGTGGCCGGCATCATCAAGCCCACGTCGGGGGAGATCCGGGTCCGGGGCAGCCTGGCCGCCATGCTCGAGCTCGGTGCCGGGTTCCAGCCCGACCTGTCCGGGCGGGACAACATCTTCCTCAACGGTTCCCTACTCGGCTTGTCGCGCGCCGACATCGCCAAGCGGTTCGATGACATCGTCGCCTTCGCCGAGCTCGAGGACTTCATCGACAACCAGGTGAAGTTCTACTCGTCGGGCATGTACGTGCGGCTCGGCTTCGCCGTGGCGGTCAACGTGGAACCCGACGTACTGCTGGTGGACGAGGTGCTGGCTGTGGGCGACGCCGCCTTCCAGCGGAAGTGCCTCGATCACGTGAAGAAATTCCAGCGCGAGGGACGCACCATCGTGGTGGTCAGCCACGGTTCGGACGCCATTCGCCAGAACTGCGGGCGGGCCATGGTGATGAACCACGGTCAGGTCATCACCGTCGACGAACCGGGGGAGGCCATCCGCATCTACATGGCCGACCTGCTGGGCGTGGGCACGCTCGAGAACTCCGAGACGGGAGGCATCGAGGGCAACGTCCTCCACATCGGCACTGTCCAGGCCGAGCACGGGGGGAGCGGGACCCGGCCCCACATGTACGCGGGTGAGTCCCTCACCATCACCGCCGACGTCGACAGTTTGGCTGCAGTCCCCAACGCCATGGGAACCATCGCCATCCACGACGACCGCAATGAGCTGGTCTTCGCCTCCGATCCCGATGACCCGGCCTGCGAGATGGAGATTCCCGAGGGCGGCGGCATCGTCCGGTTCTATTTTCCCGAGGTCCCACTACTCGACGGCACCTACTCGGTGAGTGTCGGTGTGCGCAGCGCCACTCAGACGGCCATCTTCGACTGGAAGGACCAGGTCACCCAGTTCGAGGTGGCCAACACCGGTCGCACGACGGGTCGGGTGCGCCTCCCGGTCGACGTGAGCTTCCGGCTCCGTTCCGGGGCCGGGCCCCTCACTGGCGAGGTTCCCGCCGTGACCGGTGCCCAGTTCGCCCCCCTCGCCGGCTGGGAAGATTCGGCCTCTTGACCACCATCCAGTGACCGTCGGTCGCATCGACCAGGTCATCCCCTCATTGGCCAGCCGGGACGCCATCGGGGGCCACGTCGTCCAGCTGCGCGATCTGCTGCGGTCGAGGGGCTACCAATCGGACATCTTCTACGGGACGGCCACTCCCGACCGCCTCGACTACGGGCTGCCTGTCAGTCGGCTCGGCGATCGCTCATCGCCCGACCGCGTCCTGCTCTACCAGCTGTCCATCGGGAGCCCGGTGGCCGACCTCTTCCGAGAGCGACCCGAGCGCAAGTTCGTGAACTACCACAACATCACCCCGGCCGACCTGCTCGAGGCCTGGGTGCCCCATGTCGGCGAAGAGGTCCGCCGAGGCCGGGCCCAGCTACGCGATTTGGCCCCGGTCACCGAGTTCGCCATCGCCGACTCGATGTACAACGAGCGGGAGCTCCAGGTGGCCGGCTACCGGTCCACCGCCACCGTGCCGCTCCTGATCGACCTCGACGGGTTCGCGGGCGCCCCCGATCCCGTGCTGGCGGCGCGGATGGCCGCCCAGAAGGCCGCGGGGGGCACCGATCTGCTCTTCGTGGGCAAGGTCTCCCCCCACAAGGGCCAGGACGACCTGATCAAGGCCCTCGCCGCCTACCGCCGGCTGTACGACCCGCAGGCCCGCCTGCACCTGGTCGGTGGGGCCATCAGCGAGGAGTACCAGTTCGCCCTGGAGCGCTTCATCGCCGAGCTGGGCCTGGAGGACGCCGTGGAGTTCGCCGGCTCGGTGACCCACGAGGAGCTCATCGCCCACTACGCCGCCGCCGACGCCTTCGTCTGTCTCTCCAACCACGAGGGATTCTGCGTGCCCCTCCTCGAGTCGATGTACCACCGACTGCCGATCGTCGCCTATACCAACACCGCCGTCCCCGAGACGGTGCAGAGCGCGGGTCTCGTCCTGCCCAACAAAGAGCCGGCGCGGGTGGCTGCAGCCATCAACCGCGTCGTCACCGACGCCCAGTTGCGCGCCATGTTGGCCGGCGCGGCTGCCGAGCGGGTGGAGGCCTTTGCCCTCCCGAGGGTGCAGGCCGAATTCGTCTCCGCCCTCGAGGCTGCCTGCGCCGCGTGACCGTCCGGCGATGAAGGTGTCCTTCGTGGTGCCCCGCTACGGCGCCGAGGTCATCGGTGGCGCGGAGACCGCGGCGCGCCTGTTCGCCGAACAGCTGGTGGCACAGAAAGGCTGGTCGGTGGAGGTCCTCACCGGCTGTGCCTCGGACTTTGTGACCTGGGACGACGACTATGCCGAAGGGGTCGAGACCCTCAACGGCGTCCAGGTGAGGCGATTCGCATCCGAGGCCGGGCGGGACCCCTCGTTCCACCCCTTTTCGGCTGGGCTCCTGGCCGACCCTGCGGAGGCGTCGATGGACGACGCCCAACGCTGGGTCGACCTGCAGGGGCCGGTGGTGCCCGCTGTGGTCGATGCCGCCGTTGCCACCGACGCTGACGTGGTGGTCTTCTATCCCTATCTCTACTACCCGACGGTCCGGGCCATCGCCGGCGTGCCGGTCCCGACGGTCCTCCATCCCGCCGCCCACGACGAGCCGGCACTCCACCTCCCGGTCTTCGCCGACGTGTTCGACGCCGCCGACGGGTTGGTGTTCCAGACCACCGCCGAGCGCCGTCTGGTGCAGGCCACGTTCCCGGTGGCCTCCCACCACCAACTCCTCCTCGGCCTCGGCGTCGACGACCCCGAGACCGCGACGTGGAACGAGACCACCGGCCGGCCGGACGGCCATCGTCCGTACCTGTTGTGCCTGGGCCGTGTGGACCGGCACAAGGGAAGTCCACTACTCGCCGAGCTGTTCGCCGCCTACAAGGAGCGGCATCCCGGGCCGCTGCGGCTGGTGTTCGCCGGGCCGGTGGTCGAGGCCCCGTCGCACCATCCGGACATCGACGTGCTCGGACCGGTGTCCGACCAGGAGAAGTGGGGCCTGCTCCAAGGGGCCACGGCCCTGGTGTCACCGTCGGCCTATGAGGCCTTCTCCCTGGTGGTGGCGGAGTCGTGGAGCGCCCGCAGGCCGGTGCTCGTCAACGCGGCCTGTGCGGCCACGGTGGAGCACTGCCGCCGGTCGGGTGGGGGACTGGCCTTTGCCGGGTTCGGAGAGTTCGAAGCTGTGGTCGACCTGGTGTCGACCACACCCGGTGTGGCCACCCAGCTGGGCGAGCGGGGACGCGCCTACGTCGACCGGTGGTTCCGTTGGCCCCGGGTCATCGACCGGTACGCCTCGTTCCTCGAGCAGGTGGCGGTGGGTCGGGGCTGACCGGGGCGGGCGTCAGATTCCGTGGCCGAGTGGCCGCGGCCCGGACTGCTCGGTGACTGGGACGCCCAGTACCGAGACGCCGGGCTGGACCTTCCAGACGCGGTAGCCCCCGATCAGTTGGCGGGTGGGCACCGGCAGCGCCTGACCGTGTGCCGTCAACGACGCCAGACCGGGCATGGCCGGCGAGGCCACCAACAGGACCGAACCACCCGGGCCGACCGCCAGGTTGTTGGGCGGGGTGTAGTACAGCGCTCCGTGCAGTTCGTTGTAGAGCACCGCACCCGGTGTCACCAGTGCGACCCGCTGTCCCGGCAGCTCCCAGCCGGCGTTGCGGTAGAGGTTGCCGCCACCGTCCACGGTGTCGAACACGATCACGTCAGAGGCCGAACCAACCGAGTGGGACAAGGCTCCGAGCGCGGCATCGATGGTGTCCGTCGAGCGGATGGCATCGAAGGTGTCGGCGTAGGGGGCCTGGTAGCGAGGCTCGTCGAACCACAGCGACGGGGAGTTGGCCATCCACTGGGTCGGGATGACTGCGGCCGAGCTGACGAAGCGCTGAGCGCCGACCGCCACGATCAACCCGACGAGCAGGGTGGTCACTGTGAGCCAGATCGGGGACAGACGATCGGCGTGTGGACGACGCCTGTTCAGTGCTCCAAGGGGGAGGAGCAGGGCGATGACCGCGGCCGGCAGGTAGGCCAGGAGATACCCGCCCTTGGCGAACTGGATCAGGGCGACCATCAGCATGGGGGGGACGATGGCGAGGGCGAGAATGGCGATGCGGGACTGATACCAGGGTCGTGTCCAGGCCGGCCCGGTGCGGTAGGTGGTGTCGACCGGGGCCGGTGGGTCCTCGACGTGCCCGATCCATCGTGCCAGGCGACGCACACCCAGCAGGAGGCAGGCGATGACGGTCACGGCCATCAGAGGCACCAGGGCGAGTGCGGTATAGGCGGCGAAGGTGCCGAGGTTGGTGCCGGCCCCGGCGGCGTGGTCGAACACCGAGGTGATGTGGGCCGCGCCGGACGTCTCGGTCTGGGTGGACGCGAACCAGACCCGCACCCCTCCGGGTTGGCTCAGCGCCATGGGGACGAACCACACACCGGCGGCGAGGGCGCCGGCCACCACCGTGATCCCCAGTCGACTCCAACGGCGGGTGGAAGCGACCACGGCCACGACGGCGAGCAGTGCGAAGGCCATGACCGACGATTGGCGGAAGCCGCTGAGCAGGCCGAGGGCGGCCACCGCGGCAACGCCGTGCCAACTCCCCGGCCGGGCCCGCCATGCCAGGATGATCAGCAGCGAGCAGGCCACCATGTCGAAGGAATAGGTGGCGACCGTCGAACCGCTGAACCAGACGAACGGCGACGTGGCGACCACAGCCCCGGCAGCCAACCCGACCCAGGGACCACCGAGATCCTTACCAGCCAGGGCGGTGAGGCCGACCCCGAGGGCCGAGGCCAATGCGGCCACGAGAACCAGGCTGTCGACGACGCCGATGCCGGTGACGGCATGCAGGGCGCGGCCGCTCTCCACGTAGAGCCAGTAGCCCGGCGGTTGAGGTTGGCCGTGGGCCACGTCGAAGTGGTTCACGGCTGAGGCGTACTGGGCTGAGTCCCAGTCGGTCGGGCCGCGCGCTGCGGTCAGTAGTCGGAGTGCCAGGGTGCCGAAGCCGAGCATCCACGGCATGACCCACCACCGGGTCTGCCGCCGCCGGCGGCGCTGGATCTCGGTCCGGGTGAGCCGGTGTGGCTCGGACCGTTGCGGGGCGGGCGTTCCATCTTCGTCGCCGGACCACGGTGGAATCGGGGACGTCGACGGTCGGGGCGCCCATAGTTCGGAGGGCGCCTTGACCCGATCCCGGACCGGAACTTCGGTCAACGTGGCGATTGACACCATGGTTCAGGCTACCGGCCCGACGCGTTCGTTTGAGGTATCCCCGGTACCGGTGTGGCCCCTCCGACCTGGGACGGCCCGCGTCATCGCTGCGAATCGGACCGGCCGGCGACCACCCATGGAGTGGATCCGGTGTTCAGTTCGCGGCTCAATCCGCCGACAACTACCGGGTACGACCAATCGCCGGGCCCTTTGGGCCATCCGAATCGAGTCGAGCCGCGGTCGCTCGGATGCCACGGCGCCAGATGGAACAAGGGAGGGACACACTCGCATGAGCATCAGCCAGCACGTCAACGTCCTCGGTGGGATCACCAAGACCACCAAGTCCCATCGCCGCCGAGCCGTGATGGCTGGCGTGTTGGCCGTCGGGGGCGCTGGTGCTCTGGGGGCCGGTCTGGTCCCCGCGGTCGCATCGGCGTCGACACCGACCCCTCATGTCGGGGTGGCGGCGTCGTTGACATGGCAGCAGGTGCTTCCCGACGCTGGGAGCCCGGTGGCCCAGAGCTCACCCTCCGAGGCAACGCTGGACGGCTCGGGTCCCTCCGTCGTCGTCGGTGACCGCACCGGCGCGGTGTACGCGTTCCACCTGTCGGACGGATCGTCGGTGCGCGGATGGCCAGCCCATACCGGAGGGCCCGTCGACTCCACCCCGTCGGCCACACCCAATGGGTCGGGCACCGAGAACGTGTACGTCGGCTCCGGCAATGCCGCCCATCCCAACGTCGGTGGCTACTACGCCTTCAACAGCACCGGCTCCCAGATCTGGGGACACAATGCCCAAGACCCCAACGGACTCTACGGGGTCCAGGGCTCGCTGGCCATCGGCAAGCTCGGCGGCGTCACCGGGGTGGTGGCACCCTCTCTGGGCCAAGAGGAGTACGCCCTCAACGCGTCGAACGGCTCGGTGCTCCCGGGCTGGCCGTTCTTCACGGCCGACAGCGGCTTCACGACCCCGTCGCTCGCCGATCTCTATGGCAACGGCCAGACCGAGATCATCGAGGGCGGTGACTCGACCGCGGGTGTGGCCATGGGCCAGACCTACACCAACGGTGGCCACCTCCGGGTGCTCGGATCAGGCGGCAACCTGATCTGCGACCACGACACCAACCAGACCGTCGACTCGTCCCCGGCGGTGGGCAACTTCCTCGCCGGCGGCGCAGTGGGAATCGCCTTTGGCACCGGCTCGTACTACGGCGGGGCCTCGGACTCCAACACGGTCTTCGGCTCGGACTCCCATTGCAACATCGTCTGGCGCTCCAACCTGGGCGGCACCACGACCGGCAGTCCGGCCCTGGGCGACATCAAAGGTGATGGCAACCTCGAAGTGATCGAAGGTGCCAACACGGGCTCGGGCGGCCTGGTTTGGGCACTCAACGGCGCCAACGGTGGAGCGGTCCCCGGGTGGCCTCAGCACACGTCGGGGCAGATCATCGGCGGCATCGTCACCGCCGACCTGACCGGCGGCGGCTACAACGACGTGCTGGTCCCGACCACCAACGGCCTGGTCATCTACGACGGGCGCAGCGCCCAGGTCGTGGCCACCCTCGGGGCCGGCACCATCGGGCTGCAGAACTCACCGATGGTGGCCATCGATCCCAACGGCACCATCGGGATCACCATCGCCGGCTACAACGCCCAGAACGCCGGCATCATCCAGCATTACGAGCTGGCCGGCTCGGCCGGTCACTCGCTGGGCAAGCGGTCCTGGCCCATGTTCCACCAGAACGCTCAGCTGACCGGATGGATCAGCCAGCCGGCCCCAGGTCACCTCAACAAGCCCATCGTGGGCATGGCCCCGACCGGTGACGCCCAGGGCTACTGGAACGTCGCCACCGACGGCGGCATCTTCGCCTTCGGGGATGCCAAGTTCCTCGGCTCGATGGGTGGACGGCCCCTCAACCGGCCCATCGTGGGCATGGCCGCCACCCCCGACGGCGGCGGCTACTGGGAGGTGGCCTCTGACGGCGGCATCTTCACCTTCGGCGACGCACGCTTCTACGGATCGACCGGCAGCATCCGGCTGAACAAGCCGGTGGTGGGCATGGCGTCCACCGCCGACGGCAAGGGCTACTGGATGGTGGCCTCTGACGGTGGCATCTTCGCCTTCGGGGACGCCCGCTTCCACGGCTCGACCGGCAACATCCGCCTCAACCAGCCGGTGGTGGGCATGGCCGCCACGCCGGACGGTGGCGGCTACTGGCTGGTGGCCTCCGACGGCGGCATCTTCTCCTTCGGTGACGCCCGCTTCTACGGATCGACCGGCAGCATCCGGTTGAACAAGCCGGTGGTCGGCATGACCTCCACGCCCGACGGCAAGGGGTACTGGTTCGTGGCCTCCGACGGCGGCATCTTCTCGTTCGGTGACGCCCACTTCTATGGCTCGACCGGCAACATCCGACTCAACCTGCCGGTGGTGGGTATGGCCTCCAACCGCGGCAACGGCTACTGGCTGGTGGCCGCCGACGGAGGGTTGTTCTCCTTCGGGAGCGCACCGTTCTACGGGTCCATCCCCCAGCTGTTCCTGGCGGGTGCGGTCGGGGTCGACTGAGGCGGTCGTCGTGTCGTCCAGAGGTCCTGATTCGGGTCGGAATCGAACTCGGCTGACCGGGCTCGGCGCGCGAGGCCGTGCCGTGGTGGCCGCCCTCGCCGTCGCACTGGCCGCCGTGGTGTGCTCGGGCCTGTCGGTGGCGGTGGCCCCGACCCCGGCGGCCGCCTATCCCGCCGCGTCGGTGTCGCTTGTCGGCCACGGCTACGGCCATGGCCATGGCATGGGCCAGTGGGGGGCGCTCGGGTACACGCTGGCCCAGACCAACTACCAGTCGATCCTCACCACCTACTACGGGGGTACGTCGCTCACCCCGCTGCCGGCCGGGGTGGACGGTTCCCAATCGGTCAATGTGGTCATGACCGAGAACAACGGCAACAGCGTGATCGTGACCTCAGCGGCACCCTTCTCCGTCGGCGGCGTGACCGGTACGGCGATGGAGCTGGTGCCCAACGGCACCACGTGGACGCTCTATCAGGGTGCCAGCTGCGCCGGCCCGTGGACCCCGGCGTCATCCGGGCTGGTGAATCCCATGGCCTCGCCCGGTAGTGCCCTTCTCCAGCTGTGCCAGGCTGGTCCCAGCGTGACCGTGCACGGCACCATCAAAGCGACCTACAACACCGGCACACCGTCTGCACCACGGACGGTCAACACCTTGCCGCTGGAGCAGTACGTGGCCGACGTGGTGCCCAGCGAGTCACCATCGGGGTGGGGCACCCTGGGCGGGGCCGGCCCCCAGGGCCAGGCCTGGGGCTTCCAGGAGCTGGAGGCCCAGGCGGTGGCGGTCCGCTCCTATGTCATGGCCGGGCTCAACTCGTATGGAGGGTATGCCGACACCTGTGACCTGAGCTGTCAGACCTACCGCGGCACCCTCAACGAGAGCGCTCTGGCCAATCTGGCGGCGGCCGACACGGCCGGTCAGGTGATGGCATCCAACGGCGTCGTGGCGGCCACGCAGTACTCGTCGTCTACCGGGGGCTTCACGGCACCGGGCGCCTTTCCGGGAGTGGCCGATGCCGGTGACGCCGTGTGTGTGCCGGGCGCCTGCAACCCCAACCACACCTGGACGGCCTCGGTGCCGGTATCGGCCATCGAGGCCACGTGGCCACAGCTCGGTTCCCTCGAATCGATTGCCATCACCGGGCGGAACGGCCTCGGTGACTGGGGCGGCCGGGTCACCGCCATGACACTGGTCGGCTCGGCCCAGAACGTGGTGATCAGTGGCGACACCTTCGCCGGTGCCCTCGGCCTCAAGTCCGATTGGTTCACGACCACCTCCAGCCTCGGCTCGGCCGCCGTGGCCATGTCGTCCACACCGGACGGGGCCGGCTACTGGATCACCGGGGCCAACGGTGTGGTCGACGCCTTCGGATCCGCCGCGTTCCACGGATCGGCCGGGAACCTTTCCCTCGCCCGACCCATCGTCGGGACGGCTGCGGACCCGGACGGCCAGGGCTACTGGCTGGTGGCTTCTGACGGGGGAGTGTTCAGTTACGGCAGCGCATCGTTCCACGGCTCCACCGGCAACCTGGTGCTCAACAAACCCATTCTGGGCATGGCGGCCACACCGGACGGTGGCGGGTACTGGCTGGTGGCCTCCGACGGCGGCATCTTCTCCTTCGGCGACGCCCACTTCTACGGCTCGACCGGCAACCTCCGACTCAACAAGCCGGTGGTGGGCATGGCCGCCACCCCCGATGGCAAGGGCTACTGGCTGGTGGCCTCCGACGGCGGCATCTTCTCCTTCGGCGACGCCCACTTCTACGGCTCGACCGGCAACCTGCACCTCAATCAGCCAGTCGTGGGCATGTCCAGCGGTCCGGCGGGACAGGGCTACTGGATGGTGGCCGCCGACGGCGGCATCTTCTCCTTCGGGTCCGCACGGTTCCACGGATCCACAGGCTCCCTCCACCTGGTCAAGCCGGTGGTCGGCATGGCCTCGACGAGCGATGGCCAGGGCTACTGGCTGGTGGCCGCCGACGGCGGGCTGTTCACCTTCGGCGACGCCACCTTCCGGGGCTCGGCCGCCGGCTAGTCGGCCCCCGTGGCGATCGCCTGGGTACCGGGGTTCCGATGAGCCCGGACGCCGGTTGGCGAGGTCCTAAGGTGCAAGCTGCAATGAGCGACGGCCAGACCGATGACCTAACTGCCGGCGGCGTAGCCGTCGAGTCGAACGGCTCGGTGGCGAACACCCCGCACCCGCCAGTAGCGGGAGGGGACGGCGCCCACCCGAGGAGGTGGCGGCGGGGTGTCGCCTCGTGGCGGGCCATCCTCTTCGCCCCGGTAGGCGACGGCCAGACCCGCCGACGCGGGTCAGACGCCTTCCGTGTCGGCGCCGCCGTGCTGGCGGTTTTGTTGTGCTGGCTGTTCACCCGGGCCAACTCGAACGCCGAGCACGACATCGCCAGCACGCTGGCCTCCCCGCCCCAGGGGCTCCGGTGGTTGATCACCGTGATCTGGTGGGTGGCCTCCTTCGGGGTCATCGCTCTGATCGCCGTCCTGGCGCTGGCCAACCGCCGGTGGGCCGCCATTCGCGACATCGGACTATCGGGCGCCGTCGCGTGGGTCATCTGCGTGCTGTCCTCGGTGCTGCTCGGATCCGCCGGGGGTCGGCCGACCGACCCGTCGTTGTCCTTTTTCAACCTGTCGTTCCCGGTGGCGCGGGTGGCAGCCACGGTGGCGGTGGCCACCGCGGCGTTGCCCTACCTCAGCCGGATGGTCCAGCTGTCCATCGAGACCGCCATCGCGCTGCTGGCCCTGACCGCGGTGATCACCGGGTCCGGTCTGCCTGTGGCGGTGCTGGCCAGCCTGGCCGTGGGGTGGGGGGTCACTGCCGTCGTCCATCTGATCTTCGGGTCGCCGCTCGGGCTCCCGTCGTCCGAGGAGGTGGTGGACCTGTTGGGCGGGCTCGACATCACCGCGGACGACGTGACCCGCGTGCTCCGACAGGAGTGGGGCGTGGGTCGGTTCACCGCTCGGATCGACGGCGACCCGATCGATGTCTCGGTCTACGGCCGTGACGCCTCCGACGCCCAACTGCTGGCCAAGACGTCCCGCTTCTTGTTCTACCGGTCCTCGGGGCCGACGCTGGCCCTCACCCGGCGCCAGCAGGTCGAGCACGAGGCGTATCTGACCCTGATGGCCGACCGCGCCGGGGCCCGGGTTCCCGCCGTGTTGGCCGCCGGCCCCACCGGGCCGTCCAACGACGCGGTGCTCGTGACCCGCCCACCCGCCGGGATCCGGCTCTCGAGGTTCGCCGCCTACGTGCCACCGGTCGTGGTCGATGATCCGGCACCCGAGGGGGACGCACCGGCCGGCGTGGTGACGCCGGGCGAGCCTCCTAAGGATCCTGGTCCCGTCGTCCACATCCCCGAGGCCGATGTGCCGGCGGGGCCGCCCCTGGAGGACGCCGCGGCCGACGACGTGTTCGTCCAACTCATGATCCTGCGTCGGGCGGGCATCGCGCATGGCTCCTTGTCGTGCGAGACCATCGTGGTCGACGAGGGCGGTCGCGCCGGCTTCGTTGACTTCCGGGCGGCGCTGACCGTGGCGACCACTGACGACCTGAACCGGGACATGGCGGCCGCTCTGGCCGCCGTGACCGTGGCGGTGGGCCCAACGCGGTCCGTCGCTGCAGCGGCCCGGTCGGTCCCCTCCGAGGCCCTGGTCGATGCCCTGCCGTATCTGCAGCGGGCCGCGCTCGATCCTCAGGCGGCCCGGGCGCTCCGGGGGAAGAAGGCCCTGCTCGCCTCGACCCGCGAGCAGGGAGCCGAGGCGGTCGGCGTCGAGGTGCCCAAGCTGATCGAGCCCCGACGGATCAGCTGGGTCAACCTGGCGCTGGTGGCCGGGACCCTCATCGGCGGGTGGGCCCTCATCGGCGTCCTGATCAACGTGGGCAAGTCGTGGAGCACCATCACCGGGGCCAAGTGGGGCTGGGTGGCGGCGACCTTCGTCCTGGCCCAGTCGGCCTACCCGGCCATCGCCACCACCACGGTCGGCTCGGTGACGTCCACACTTCCCTACGGCCGCACCGTGGCCCTCGAGTTCGCCGACACCTTCGTGGCCCTGGCCGGCGGTTCGATGGCGGTGCTGGCCACCCGGGTTCGGTTCTTCCAACAAGAGGGGCTGACCCCCACGCTGGCGGTGAGCTCGGGCGTGCTGGTGAGCACGGCCAGCTGGATCGTGAAGGGCGCCCTGTTCCTCATCGCCCTGCCACTGGCCATCGGGCAGATGCACTTCAACTCCCCGTCGGACTCCTCGGGTGGCGGCAACGCCCGGCTCGTGTGGCTCATCGTCATCGTCGTGGTGGTGGTAGGTGTTGCACTCGGCCTGGTGTTCGCCGTGCCCCGGTGGCGGCGGCTGGCGGCCCAGAAGCTCCGGCCCAAAGCGGGAGAGGTCTGGGCGCACCTCAAGGTGCTGGCCTCCCGACCGCGCAACCTCATCGAGATCTTCGGGGGGAGCGCGGTGGCCCAGATCGTCGTGGCCCTGGCCCTCGGGGCCGCCCTCCACGCGTTCGGCGACCACCTCGGACTGGCCACACTGCTCGTGGTCCTGACCCTCGCCTCCATGTTGGGTGGGATCTCCCCGGTTCCCGGCGGGATGGGTGTGGTCGAAGCCGGGATGATCCTCGGCCTGACCGCCGCGGGGATCAGCGAGACCGATGCCGTGGCGGCCACCTTCGTCCAGCGGCTGTTCACCGCCTACCTGCCGCCCATCTGGGGCTGGTTCGTCCTGGTGTGGCTGCGAAAGAAGGAGTACCTCTGATGCCCGGGCCGCCGATGGCCGATGGCGGTCAGCTCGGCGTGGTGCCCGGGTGAGAGCCGTCGAGATCGGGGAAGTCGCTGAGCCGGCCGAACCGGCCGAGCCGGCCGACGTTGACCCCCACATCGGCGGCCCGCAGCATCCGCAGGTCGCCGCGGCTGTTGCCGTAGGCCCACAGCGGCCCTCCGGCCGCCCCGGAGTCCTCCACCCACTGCGCCAGGCGGCGCACCTTCTCCTCACCCCGGCAGTTGGCCCCGTCGTAGCGCCCGGTAAGGACCCCTCCGACCGACTCAAGCCGGGTGGCGACCACACCATCGGCTCCGAGGAGGTCACCGGCGATCCGGATATAGGTCTCAGGCGACGCCGACACGATGACCACCCGGTCTCCCCGGAGGCGGTGCCAGTCCAGACGGTGCCGGACCGCGGGCCGTCCGTGCTTGGCGAGGTGCTCCGGTGCGAACTCGGCGGCCACACTGTCAAGCCGGTCCACCGTGACCCCGGCCAGGACCCGCTGGAAGAGCCGTTCCTTCGTGGCGTCGGCGACCGTGCCACCGGCCAGCGCCGCGTGGGCCAGGCGCGGGGCCAGGACTATGGCAGCCGACGCCACCGGCCAGCTGCCACAGAGCGCCGACAGGAACCCGAAGACACTTCCCGCGTCGGTCAGCGTGCCGTCGAAGTCGAAGGCGGCCACACCCGGCACATCGGGGCCTGGTTCGCCGCTCAACGCCCGGTGCCTGCGACCGGGATGCCGCCGCGTCCGGCACCCGAGGCGAACCGGGCCGCGCCATCTGCGGCATCAGGGGCGCCCAGGCTGTCGAGCCCGAAGCGGTACTCGGCACGGAGGGCCTCGGTCACCGAGAGGTCCCACTGGGCCAGGGTGGACGCCCGGTCGTTGCGCAGGCAGGCCTGTGGCAGGGCGGCCAGCTCGTGGCCCCAGGCGACGGCGTGGTCCAGGGCGGTCCCGGGAGGTACGACCCGGTTGACCAGGCCCATGGCCAGGGCCTCGTCGGCCGCCACCTCCCGCCCGGTCAGGATGAGATCGAGAGCCCGGCCCTGGCCCACCAGCCTGGGCAGACGGACCGTCCCGCCGTCGATGAGGGGCACCCCGAACCGCCGACAGAAGACACCGAGGGCGGCCGCCTCCGACGCCACCCGGAGGTCGCACCAGATGGCCAGCTCCAACCCTCCGGCTACGGCGTAGCCCTCGATGGCGGCGATGACCGGCTTGGACAGGGCCATCCGTGACGGGCCCATCGGGCCGGGGCCGTCCTCGGCGATGCGGTGGCGTCCCCCCTCGCTGAGGGACTTGAGGTCCGCCCCGGCGCAGAAGGTCTCGCCGCTCCCGGTGAGGACCGCCACCGAGGAGGCGTCATCCTCGTCGAAGGCGGTGAACGCCTCGAACAGGGCGGTGGCGGTGGCCGGGTCCACGGCGTTGCGTCGGGCCGGACGGTCGATGGTCACCACGGTGACCGGGCCTCGGTGCTCCACGAGGACGGTGGGTGGGTCTGCATCAGTGGCTGCCATGGGCCCCAGCATGCTGGAAACCCCGGGGGCGGCGCAGTGCCGGGGACCGGGTCGTCTGGCCTGGGGACTGGTTGGCGGGGCCCCACCGTGGGCTCGTCGGCACCCAAAACACGACTAACCCGGTCGACAATTGGTCCCGGGTCGACTAACCTGACCGGGCGGCATGAGGCCGGCAGCAGCCGGTTCAGTTCGAGTATCGACACGACACGCAAAAGGCAAGGAGCATCACATGGCTATCCGTCTGGGCGACACGGCCCCCGATTTCACCGCCGAGACCACTGAGGGCACCATCAACTTCCACGAGTACCTCGGGGACAGTTGGGGCGTGCTCTTCTCCCATCCGAAGGACTTCACCCCGATCTGCACCACCGAGCTGGGTGCGTTCTCGGCCGCCAAGGCCGAGTTCGACAAGCGCGACACCAAGCTGATCGGCCTGTCGGTTGATGACGTGACGTCCCATGGCAAGTGGGCCAGCGACATCGAGGAGACCCAGGGATCGGCGCTCAACTTCCCGCTGATCGGGGATGAGGACCGCAAGGTCGCCGACCTCTACGACATGATCCACCCCAACGCCAATGACACCCTCACGGTGCGTTCGGTGTTCATCATCGGGCCGGACAAGAAGATCAAGCTGACCCTCACCTATCCGGCCTCGACCGGACGGAACGTGCAGGAGATCCTGCGGGTCCTGGACTCCTTGCAGCTCACGGCGGACTACAAGGTGGCAACACCCGGTCAACTGGAAGGACGGCGACGACGTCGTCATCGTCCCTGCGGTGTCCGACGAGGAGGCCAAGGAACGGTTCCCCAAGGGCTTCAACGCCGTCAAGCCGTACCTGCGGATCACCCCGCAGCCCAACAAGTAGGACATCCCCCGGTGCTGACGCCTGGCGGCGCCGGCACCGGGGACCCTGCTCCACCTGTGCCGATTACGCCCGCTCTGCAGGGTTGATGCCCCGCGACCTGCGATGCTGCTAGCATTGAGGTGCCGGTGTGTTCCGTCCACCGCCCATCACGAACTCCGCAGAGGTCTAATCCCCACATGCCAGACAAGCAGTCCACCATTGCTGAATACCGTCTCCACGAGACGGACACCGGCTCTCCCGAAGTACAGATCGCCATCCTGAGCGAGCGCATCGTCCACCTGACCGAGCACCTCAAGGTGCACAAAGGTGACCACCACACCCGCCGAGGCCTCCTGAAGCTGATCGGCCGCCGCCGTCGTCTGTTGGACTACGTCCGCAAGAACGACGTCGAGCGGTACCGAGACATCATCAGCCGCCTCGGCCTCCGCCGCTAGGCGGACATCATTCGCTCCGCCCGGCTTCGGCCGGGCGGTGGCAATTTCTCCATCGGTCAACGGCCGGTGGACCGCAGGCCGGCACGGTGTCGACCTGCTGCAGTAGCGGCCATCCGCAGAGGCGGTCGGCCGGAGTCACTCCACACAGATTGGGCTCCCATCGAGGTCAGTCACCAGTTGCCGATCACCCCGCCCGCGGTGGTGTGATCGACAACTGGGAGCTGGCACGGGGAGTCCCCGAGCAAACCAAGGAGCGTCATGTCAGACGCCATTACTGTTTCGGCGCCCATCAGCGGCACCGATCGCACACTCACCTTCGAGACCGGCAAGCTGGCCCAGCTGGCTGACGGGGCCGTCGTCGGCCGGATCGGCGACACCGTCCTGCTGGCCACGGCCACCGCGGCACGGTCGGTCCGGGAGGGGGCGGACTTCTTTCCCCTCACGGTCGACATCGAGGAGCGGACCTATGCCGCCGGCAAGATCCCCGGATCGTTCTTCCGGCGGGAAGGCAAGTCCTCGGACCAGGCCATCTTGACCTGCCGCCTCATCGACCGCCCCCTGCGCCCGTCCTTCCCCAAGGGCTTCCGCAACGAGGTCCACGTGGTCGGCACCATCTTCGGGGCCGACCAGGTCAACCCGCACGACGTCCTGGCCATCAACGCCGCGTCGGCCGCGCTGATGATCTCAGGCATCCCCTTCGAGGGCCCCATCGGGGCGGTGCGCGTGGCCTACTCGACCGACGGTCAGTGGATCCCGCACCCCAGCTTCCAAGAGGGTGACGAGTCCACCTTCGAGCTGGTCGTCGCCGGCCGCGCCCTCAGCGACACGGACGACGCCGAGATCGCCATCATGATGGTGGAGGCCGGTGGGTCCGAGCGCTCGTTCCAGTACTACGAGGAAGGTGCGCCCCAGGTCACCGAAGAGGTCCTCGCCGACGGCCTCGAGGCGGCCAAGACGTGGATCCGCGAGTCGATCGTCCTCCAGCGCAAGATGGTGGATGCCTACGTGGCCGAGCGCGGTCCCATCGTGCCCATCGAGTACTCCACGCTGGCCGACTATGGCGACGACGTGTGGGAGCGGGTCGAGGCCGTGGGCACCGGCCCGGTGGGCGAGGCCAACAAGATCGTGGCCAAGGCCGACCGCAACGCCGCGCTGGACGCCGCCACCGCCACCATCAAAGAGGCGCTGGCCGGGGAGTTCACCGACCGCGACGGTGAGATCAAGGCAGCCGTGCGCAGCCTGACCAAGAAGCTGGTCCGCAAGCGGATCGTCGACGAGGGCCTCCGTATCGACGGCCGGTCGACGACCGACATCCGGCCGCTCTCCGCCGAGGTGGACCTGTTCCCGACGGCCCACGGCTCGGCCCTGTTCCAGCGGGGTGAGACCCAGGTACTGAACGTCACCACGCTGGGTATGCCGCGAATGAACCAGCTACTCGACACCATCACCCCCGACGACCACAAGCGCTACATGCACCACTACAACTTCCCGCCCTTCTCCACCGGGGAGACCGGGTTCATGCGGGGCCCCAAGCGCCGTGAGATCGGCCACGGCCTGTTGGCCGAGCGGGCGCTGCTGCCGGTCGTCCCCTATGAGGAGGACTTCCCCTACACGCTCCGTCTGGTCTCGGACGTGCTGGCCTCCAACGGATCGACCTCCATGGCGTCGGTGTGCGGTTCGACCCTGTCGATGATGGCAGCAGGCGTGCCCCTCAAGGCCCCCGTTGCCGGGATTGCCATGGGCCTCGTCTACGACGGCGGGACCTACGTCACCCTGACCGACATCCTGGGCGCCGAGGATGCCTTCGGTGACATGGACTTCAAGGTGGCCGGCACGAAGGACGTGGTGACCGCCCTGCAGCTCGACACCAAGATCGACGGACTCCCGCTCGATGTGCTGACCAAGGCGCTCCTGCAGGCCAAGGATGCCCGACTGACCATCCTCGACGTCATGGCCTCGGCGATCGCCGAGCCTCGCGACGAGGTGGCGGCTTCTGCACCCAAGATCATCTCGTTCGAGATCCCCATGGACAAGATCGGCGAGGTCATCGGGCCCAAGGGCAAGGTCATCAACGCCCTCCAGCAGGAGACCGGGGCCGACATCGCTGTCGACGACGACGGCATGGTCGGGACGGTAACCATCGGGGCCAAGGACGGCACCGCCGTGGCTGAGGCCAAGCGCCGCATCGAGACCATCCTCGATCCGCCGCTTGCCGAGGTGGGCGCCACTTACCAGGGCAAGGTCGTCAACATCACCAAGTTCGGCGCCTTCGTCAACATCCTTCCCGGCCGTGACGGCCTCCTGCACATCTCCAAGATCGGCCAGGGCAAGCGGGTCGAGCGGGTCGAGGACGTGCTCGAACTGGGTCAGCCGGTCGAGGTCAAGGTCGATGACATCGATCCCCAGGGCAAGGTGTCCCTGTCGTTGGCCGGCGAGGCACCGGCCAGTTCCGGTTCGGGTTCGGGTTCGGGTTCGGGTTCGGGTTCGGGTTCAAGCGAGCGCAACGGGCGCGGCGACGGTGGCGGCTCCAGCCGACCGCCGCGTGGCGACCATGCCGATCCCGGTGACCGGCCCGACCGCAGCCGTCGTCAGGCCGAGACCAGCGCCCCCGCCGGTGCGGTCTCGTTCGAGGACGCCTTCGAGGTCGAGCTGGTCCAGGAGTTCGGTGACCTCGGCCCGGCGGTGTCCGAGTCGTCCGACCGCCCGACGGGTGGTGGCGGAGGCGGCCGGGGCGGTCGTCGACGTCGTTGAGCGCGCTCGCCCACCGGTCGGTTCCCCTCATGGGTGCCGACCGGTGTGGCCGGCACCCATGACCACTCCCGCCCGCAGGGCCCGGCCGTGATCCGTACCGAGATCCTCCCGTCGGGGCTGACGCTGGTCACCGAGCGGATGGAGGACGCCCGTTCGGTGTGCATCGGCTTCTGGGTGGGCACCGGCTCGCGCGACGAGGACCACGAGCGATTCGGCGCGTCCCACTTCCTCGAGCATCTGCTGTTCAAAGGCACCGAGCACCGTTCGGCGACGGACATCGCCGAGGCGGTGGACGAGGTGGGCGGCGACTTCAACGCCTTCACCACCAAGGAGTACACCTCCTTTTACATCCGGCTGTTGGCCGAGCACGTCTCGCTGGGGCTGGACATCCTCTCGGACATCATGTGGCGTCCGGCCCTCCGTCCTGCTGATCTCGATGCCGAGCGCCAGGTGATCCTGGACGAGATCCTCATGCACGCCGACGAGCCCTCGGACGAGGCGGCCGAGCAGAGTTCGGCCGCGCTGTTCCCCGGGCACCCCCTGGGCCGTGAGGTCCTCGGCACCCAGGAGTCGGTGACGGCCATGAGCACCGATCGGATCCGGGCGTTCTTCGATCTGCACTACCGGCCCGAGAACATGGTGGTGGCGGTGGCCGGCGATCTCGATCATGCCTCGGTCGCCGACGGCATCGAATCCCGGTTCGCCGGTCAGCCCGGTGGAGCCACGCCGGTTCGGCGGCCCCCCGGCGACAAGGTGGAGCCGCTGCTGGTCACCCGCCGTTCCACCGAGCAGGCCCATCTGGTGTTGGCCTCGAGGTCGGTCGATCGGTTCGACGCCAGCCGCTACGCGCTCGCCGTCCTCAATCACGTCCTCGGCGGCGGCTTGTCCAGCCGGCTCTTCCAGGAGATCCGGGAGCGTCGGGGACTGGCGTACTCGGTGTGGTCCGAGCGGGTGGCGTACCACGACGCCGGTGCGGTCAGCATCGGCATGGGCACCGCACCCGAGCACGTCCCCGAGGTGTTGGGCATCGTCTCGGAGGAGTTGGAGCGCCTGGGAGCCGAAGGCATCACCGAGCGGGAGCTGACCATCGCCAAGGGCAATCTGCGGGCCGAGACCTTGCTGGCCTGCGAGGACTCCGGAGCGCGGATGAGCCGGATCGGGACCGGTCAGCTGCTCCACGGGGAGGTCCTGGCGGTGGACGAGGTGCTTGCCCGGGTGGCGGCCCTGACCCTTGACGACGTCCGGGCCGCGGCCGCGCAGTTGGTGGCCGCACCCAAGACCCTGTCGGTGGTCGGCCCCTTCGACGATACCGACTTCGATGCCGAGGCGCTGTCGCTGGGCTGAGGACCGTCCGGGCCCAGGCCCACCGTCGGCGACCGACCCGCCAGTAGGGTGACCGCTATGCGCATCGGGGTCGTGGGAGCCGGCGGGAAGATGGGAGCCGAGGTCTGTCGGGCCGTCGCCGGTCAGGCTGACTTCGAGCTGGCCGCCGCCGTGGACCCGGCCTTCGCAGAGGAGAGGTCACCGGCCCCCAGGGACGAAGGCGACACGCCGGTGGTCGTCTCGACCGACCTGGCTGCGCTGACCGACGCTGGCGTCGAGGTGGTCGTCGACTTCACCCGGGTCGAGGCGGCCCGCCAGACCCTGGGCTTCTGCGCTGATGCGGGCATCCACGCCGTCGTTGGCACCACCGGGTTCGGCCCGGAGGACTACGAAGAGCTGTCCCGCCGGTTCACCGGCCCCCCCAACTGTTTGGTGGCGGCCAATTTCGCCATCGGTGCGGTGTTGATGATGCGGTTCGCCGAACTGGCGGCGCCGTGGTTCGACGGTGCCGAGATCATCGAGTTGCACCACGACGGCAAGCTCGACGCCCCGTCGGGCACCGCCCGCACCACGGCCGACCGCATGGCCGCCAGCCGGCGGGCATCGGGTGCGGGCGATTTCCCGCCCGACCGGACCGTTACCGAAGCGCTGGCTGCTGCACGCGGGGGAGAGGGGCCGGCCGGCGTCCGGATCCACTCGGTGCGGCTCCCGGGTCTGGTGGCCCATCAAGAGGTTGTCCTCGGTGCCGTGGGCCAGAGCCTCACCATCCGCCACGATTCCTACGATCGCGTCTCGTTCATGGACGGCGTGGTGCTCGCCGTCCGCTCGGTGCCGAACCGGCCCGGCGTCACCCTGGGGCTCGAGCCGCTACTCGGGCTCTGAGGGCCGGGCGCCGCGTATGTCCGACACCCGCCAGCGAATCCTCGAGGCCACCTACGCGTGCGTGGCCCGATGGGGCCTGGCCAAGACCACCATCGAGGACGCGGCCCGCGAGGGCAAGGTGTCGCGGGCCACCGTGTACCGGATCTTCCCTGGCGGACGTGACGAGTTGCTCAACGCCGTGGTGGCCTGGGCCACGCTCGAATTCTTTGCCCGGCTCTATGAGGAGGTCCACGAGGCCGCCAGCCTCGAGGAGGTCATGGAGCGGGGGATCGCCTTCGCCCACCGGTCGATCGTCGAGCACGAGGTCCTCCAGCGGGTGATGCAGACCGAGCCCGAGAAGCTGCTGCCGGCCCTGACCGTCGAGAGCATCCGGATCCGACAGGGCATCGCCGAGTTTCTCGTCCCGTACCTCCGGGAGCGGGGGGTGGTCGACGGGGTGGACCCCGAGGAGGCGGCGGATTTCCTGGCCCGGATGGTCCTGTCCTACATGTCGGCCCCGGGGCGTTGGGATCTCGACGACCCGGTCCAGGTGGCCCAGCTGGTCCGGGCTGAGTTGTTGGCCGGGGTGGTTGTGGCGACGCCGGCACCACCGCGCAGCCGGGGGGACACGGGTGGCCCGGTGAGGCCCCATCGTTGACAATGAGACAAAATTCGATCTAGCGTTTCATCTGTGGTGGACCAGGTGGCTGTACTCCGAGTGGTGCGGGACAACGACGACGGCGCCGCCGAGCCCGTCCCGATGCCAGCATCGGCCAAGTCGATCCCCACGCCGGGGGGCACCGAACCCAGGCGGGCCTCGGTTCACCGGGTCAACATCATCGACGCCACCCTCGCCTGCCTGTCCCGTCACGGCACGGTCAAGACCACCGTGGACGACATCGCCCGCCAGGCCGGAGTCTCGAGGGCCACGGTCTACCGGGTGTTCCCCGGAGGTCGGGATGAGATCCTGGGGGCGGTCGTCGACACCGAGATGGCCCGTCTGTTCTCGGCCCTGGGCGTCCGACTGGGCGAGTCCGGCGATCTCGGCCAGGCCCTGGTCGGCGGCATCGTGGAGGCCTCCACCCGCATCCGCCGACACGAGGCACTGGCCTACCTGGTCGACCACGAGCCCGAGATGGTCCTCGGTCACTTGGCCTTCGACGAATCGGACCGCCTCTTGGAGACCGCCTCTCGGTTCACCGCTCCGTTCCTGGCCCGGTGGATGAGCCCACCCGAAGCCGAGCGGGTGGCCGAGTGGGCAACCCGCATCGTGTTGTCCTACGCCATCTCGCCCGCCCCGTCCATGGACCTGTGCGACCCGGCCCAGGCCGCCCACCTGGTAGAGACGTTCGTGCTGCCGGGGATCCGCGCCCTGCATGTAGCCGTCAGTGGTCCGGCCATCGACATCACGCCGTTCAACGGGCCCCGACCACCAGAAGCGATCGACCACTAGTTCCGCCAGACCCACCACCGTTCCGCCGCACCGAGTATCCCGAGGGAGACAGGCCAATGAGCACCGACATGAGCAGCACCGAGGAGATCATCGGACGATCCGAGATCGACGACTTCGAGGCCATCCTCTCGGTCGTGGGGACCGAGGAGGCCGATGGTCGCCACGTGGTGCACTCCGAGTACGACTCCATCTTCACCTGGGACTACGAAAAGGGGGCCCGGCCGAAGCTCAACAAGCTCTACGAGAAGGCCAAAGGCGCCCAGTGGAACGGTGAGACCGACCTGCCCTGGGAGACCGAGGTCGACCAGGAGCGCCTGGTCATCGAGCAGGCCGAGGCGACCGGGGGGTTCGGCGCAGGCTTCGACCTCACCGGCACGCCGGTTGAGAAGTGGTCGGAGAAGGAGTGGGTCCAGTTCGGGGTGGAGAGCCAGAACTGGACGCTGTCCCAGTTCCTCCACGGCGAGCAGGGCGCGCTGATCTGCACGGCCAAGATTGTGGAGTCGGTCCCCTGGATCGACGCCAAGTACTACGCCTCCACCCAGGTCATGGACGAGGCCCGCCACGTCGAGGTATTCGCCAAGTACCTCGACGACAAGCTGAGTGGGCACTACCCGGTCAACGCCCACCTGCGGATGCTGCTCGACGACATCATCGCCGATTCGCGGTGGGACCTCACCTATCTGGGGATGCAGATCATGGTGGAGGGCCTGGCGCTGGCGGCCTTCGGGTTCATGCACCAGATGACCGGTGACCCGCTGCTGAAGCAGCTGTTGCGCTACGTGATGGCCGACGAGGCCCGGCACGTGGCCTTTGGCGTCCTCAGCCTCCAGGAGTACTACGAGGGGCTGGGCGCCGCCGAGCTGCGAGAGCGCCAGGAGTTCGCCTTCGAGGCAGCCGTTCGGATGCGGGACCGCTTCCTCCAGCAAGAGGTGTGGGCCCGGATGGGCGTCGACCCCAAGGCCATCGTGCCGGTGGTCCAGCAGGCCCCCGAGCGGGCGGCGTTCCAGGCATTGTTGTTCTCCAAGATCGTCCCCAACTGCAAGAAACTCGGCCTGCTCGACGCGGCGGATGGCTGGCTCCGCACCAAGTTCACCGAGCTGGGAGTGATCGAGTTCGAGTCGTGGGTGGACACCACCGAGGAGTACGACGCCATGGCCTCGGTCCCGCCCAAAGACCGGATCGCCTCCTAGCCGGCCAGATCTCCGGTCCCCCAGGGCCGATCGGCCTTCGGCACCGGCCCTTCCAGGCACTGCTGGTAGCCTGCGGAATCGTGAGTAGCAGTACGTATCCAGTGCCTCCGACGGGAGACTGACCGGTCATGCCCCGCTTCGGATCGGTGATCACGGCCATGGTCACCCCATTCGGCCCCGACGGCGCGATCGATCTCGCCGCCGCAGCCGAACTTGCCTCCCATCTCGCCGCCAGCGGTAGTGAGGGGCTCGTCGTGGCCGGCAGCACCGGCGAGGGATCGGTGCTGACCGACGACGAACGGCTTGACCTGTTCCGGGCGGTGGCCGATGCGGTGGACATTCCCGTCGTCGCATCGACGGGCACCAACGACACCGCCCACTCGGTCGAACTGACCGAGCGGGCCGCGGCCTGTGGTGTCGACGGGATCCTGGCCGTCACCCCGTACTACAACCGGCCTTCACCGGCCGGGCTCTCCGCGCACTTCCGGGCCATCGCTTCGGCCAGCGACCTGCCGGTGCTCCTCTATGACATCCCCGTCCGGTCCGGTCGTCGGATCGGTCCGGCCCTGACGCTCGAACTGGCCCGCGAGGTTCCGACCATCGTGGGCGTGAAGGACGCCACCGGCGATGTCGCCAGCGCGGCCAGGGTGGTGGCCGAGAGTCCGGACGACTTCGAGGTCTATTGCGGGGACGACCCCCTCACTCTGCCGTTCCTGTCCATCGGCGGGGTGGGGATCATCAGTGTGGCGGCCCACTGGGCCGGCGGGCACTTCGGGGAGATGATCCGGGCCTATCGCTCCGGCGAGGTGAGCCGCGCCACCGCCGTCAACCAGCGATTGGCCGAGTCCTACCAGTTCGAGTCCACCGACGAGTTCCCGAACCCGGTACCGGCCAAGGCTGCGTGCCGGGTGCTCGGACTCCCGGTCGGTCAGTGCCGGCTGCCCAACACGCCGGGCTCGGTGGCGCTCGACGACCGTGCCAAGGCGGTCATCACCACGCTCGCAACCGTCGACCTGACCTCCCAGTCGGTCGCCTGAACCGGGCCAGCGGTTCGTTCATCATCGAGACACGGGCCGCGTGCCGGTCCGAGCAGCAACCCCAGCCATTCCAGCACCAAGAGAGAAGCACCAGTGAACTCAAAGCAACAGGGCGGTAACGCCGACAAGGCGGACAATGCCCGCAGGGCACCGACCGCGAAGAAGGCTGGCGGAGGGACCAAGCGCCGATCGTCTGGCAAGGGCAAAGGGACCGGGACCGGCGACCAGGGCGCACAGCTCGCCGTGGCCGGCTCACCGGCCACGGCCGCGGGCACCACACGGTCCGAGGGCCGGTCGTCGGCCAAGCGGGGTGGCGACAGCGGCGGCTCGTCGGTGCGCATCGTCTTCCTCGGTGGGCTCGGCGAGATCGGCCGGAACTGTGCCTGCATCGAGGTGGACGGCCGCATCCTGGTCCTCGACGTCGGGATCATGTTCCCCGACCCCGACATGCCCGGCGTCGACCTGGTGTTGCCCGACTTCACCTACCTCCGGGAGAACGCCGACCGGGTCGACGGGGTCATCCTCACCCATGGCCACGAGGACCACACCGGCGGTCTGGCGTACCTGTTGCGGGACTTCCCGGTCAAGGTCTACGGATCCGAGCTGACCCTGGCCCTGGCCCGGAACCGGGTCGACGAGGCCGGCATGAACGAGCGGGTGCAGTACATCACCGTGAAAGACGGGGAGCGGCGCCGGATCGGTCCTTGCGACGTGGAGTTCATCCCGGTCACCCACTCGGTCCCTCACGCCTTCGCCACGGCCTTTCACACCCCCCAGGGGATCATCCTCCACTCGGGCGACTTCAAGATCGACCTGCATCCGGTGGACGGCCGCCACACCGACCTGGCCCGGATGGGGGCGCTGGCTTCGGACCCGGGCATCCGGCTCTTGTTGGTCGACTCCACCAACGCCGAGGAACCGGGGTTCACACCCTCGGAGTCGACGGTTGGGGCCACCCTGCGCAAGGTGTTCCTGGCCCGACCCGATCGACGGTTCATCGTCACGTGCTTCGCCAGTCACATCCACCGCGTCCAACAAGTGGCTGACGCCGCAATCGCCGGTGGGCGGAGGGTGGCCACCCTCGGCCGGTCCATGCAGAAGAACGTGGCGCTGGCCCGCAAGCTCGGGCTGCTCCACATCCCCGAAGAGTCCATGATCGACGTCGAGGACGTCGATCAGCTCGAGCCCGGTCAGGTGTGCGTGATCTCCACCGGCTCCCAGGGTGAGCCCATGTCGGCGCTGTCGCGCCTGGCGACGGGGGAGAACCGGTTCTTCCGGCTCCGGGAGAACGACGTGGTGGTCATCAGTGCCCATCCGATTCCGGGCAACGAGTGGTCGGTTGGCCGGGTGATCGACAGCCTGCACCGGCGCGGTGTCGAGGTCATCCACTCGGGGGTGGATTCGGTCCATGTGAGCGGCCACGCCCGCCAGGGTGAACTGGCCCTGCTGATGTCGGTCACCCTGCCCGAGTTCGTCATCCCGGTGCACGGCGAGTACCGGCACATGGCCAACCAGGTCCAGGTGGCGGCGTCCATGGGCATCGTCGGCGATCGGGTCCTGTTGTGCGAGGACGGCGATGCGGTGCGACTCGACGGGAAGGGCCTCCACCGCGACGGGACCGTCCCCGGTGGCTACCTGTTCGTGGACGGCAGCTCGGTGGGGGACATCGGGCACGGTGTGCTCCGGGACCGCATGGTGCTGGCCGAGGAGGGCGTAGTCATGGCTGTGGCCACCGTCGACCTCAAGCGGGGCGAAGTGGTTGGGGCCCCTCAGATCGTTACCCGGGGTTGGGCCTACGACCACGACACCGAGGCGCTGCTCGAGGATGCCCGGACCCAGGTGACCAAGGCGCTGGAACAGGCGCTGGCGTCAGGAAGCAGCGACCACGAGAACCTCAATCGGGTGGCCCGCAAGGCGATGGGTCGCCTGGTGGGTGACCGCACCCGCCAACGGCCGATGATCGTGCCTGTGATCGTCACCGTCTGACCTCGGGCACCCGCCGGGCCCGACTGGCCCGTACCTGTGCCTCCCACAAGGGAAAATGGGCAGGTGTCACCCTGTTTGGGACCCTCCGGGTCTACCCTGTTACTCACTGTGACGACCGCCACCAAGCGACCGGCGGGCCGATCCGGGGCGACGCGCTCGAAGAGCAGGCCAGGGGCCGCGTCCCGATCGCGCTCGAAGACCTCGGGAAACCGCCGCGGGCGCCCGACCTCCCGATCCAAGGGCAAGGGGTCGCCGTCCCGAGGGAAGCAGGCCACCCCCGGATTCGCCAGCTCGCTGTGGGCCGTGATCGCCGGCCACGCCGCCGATCTGTGGGGCGTGGTGCTCATCACGGTCGGGATTCTCGCGGCCCTGGCCTTCTATGCCGACTCGCTGGATCCGGCGGGCCACGATGCCCGACTCGGAGTGGGCGACCTCCTGGGTTGGGGGCGCTTCCTCGTCCCGCCCGTCGCTATCGCCGTCGGGATCCTGCTCCTCATCAACCGGGGTGACGAGGAGGCCGGGGAGGGCCGATCGGCCCGTGAGCCGGCCCGGGCCGTCATCGGGGCTTCACTGACCCTCTTGTCCGTCGCCGGCCTGGCCGCACTGGCGGGTGGCTCCCCGTCGCTGGGCGCATCGACCGCCGACCTCTCGTCGGCCGGCGGCTGGATCGGTGCCGTGATCGCCAACCCCCTGCGCGTGCTGCACTCGGCGGCTTCGGCGCCGCCACAGTGCTGGTGGCCCTCCTGGTGGTGGCCATGGTGCTGTTCACCGGCGTGTCGATCCACGCTGCCGCCCGGGGCATCACCCGCTCGGTGAGCTGGACGGTGGCCGCGGCCCGCGGTGGTCCCCCGAGGGAGGGGGAGTCCGAGCTGGACGACGAGCATCCGACCGACCCGTTCGGGCGCGGCATCGGGATCCATGACCAGGATGCCCCCGAGGAGCAGCTGGCCCCGGTGCTGGCACCGAGCCTCGAGGTGGACGACGACTCGGTGGTGGTCGAACCGGTCATCGAGCCGGTCCACGAGCCGCCACCGGCCATCGACCCTGGCACCCGCCCGGTCAAGGGCTCACAGCTCGAGATGAAGCTGGGCCCGGCCGTGGGGGACTGGCGCCTCCCTCCGGGCAACCTCTTGAAGCGGGCCAAGCCGCACACCGTGGACGAGCGTGAGGTGGACGCCGGCGGCGCCGCCCTGGTGGCGGCCCTGGCGGCCCACGGGGTGGAGACACGCCTGGTGGGCCGCACAGTCGGGCCCACCGTGACGCGCTACGAGCTCGAGCTGGGACCGGGCGTCAAGGTCGCCCGGGTGACCTCGCTGTCCAAGGACATCGCCTATGCGATGGCGTCGCCTGACGTGCGGATCCTGGCCCCGATCCCCGGCAAGTCGGCGATCGGTGTGGAGGTCCCCAATCGTCGACGCGAGCTGGTCGCCCTCGGGGACATCTTGGCCTCGACCGAGGCGGCCGAAGCCCATCACCCCCTCGAGGTCGCCCTCGGACGGGACATCGCCGGGCGGGCCGTCATGGTCAACCTGGCCGAGATGCCCCACGTGCTGGTGTCGGGCGCCACCGGCTCGGGCAAGTCGTCCTGCATCAACTCGGTCCTGACGTCGATCCTGACCCGGGCCACGCCCGACCAGGTCCGGTTGATCCTGGTCGACCCCAAGCGGGTGGAGCTCGGTCAGTACAACGACCTGCCCCACCTCCTCACCCAGGTCGTGGTGGATCCGAAGAAGGCGGCCAACGCGCTGGCCTGGGCCGTCACTGAGATGGAGCGACGCTACGACCTGTTGGCCGAGGTCGGGATGCGGGACATCACCGGGTACAACACCGGCTACGACAGCGGCGAACTGGCCGAGTTCGAGGAGGCCTACCAACTTCGGATGCGCGGCACGGGGGCCGACGAGGCCAGCGTCGATCCTGACGGTGAGGCCGAACCTCACTACAACCGGCTCCCGTTCATCCTCATCGTCGTGGACGAGTTGAACGACCTGATGATGGTGGCGGCCCGCGACGTAGAGGAGTCGGTCTGTCGGATCGCGCAGATGGCCCGGGCCGTGGGCATCCACCTGGTGCTCGCCACGCAGCGTCCATCGGTCGACGTGATCACCGGGGTGATCAAGGCCAATATCCCGTCACGCATGGCGTTCTCGGTCTCGACCCAGGCCGACAGCCGGGTCATCCTCGACCAGGGGGGCGCAGAGCGGTTGATCGGCAAGGGCGACATGCTCTTGTTGTCCGCATCGTCGTCCAACCCCCAACGGCTGCAGGGACCCTGGGTCAGCGAGGAAGAGGTCCGCGCCGTCACCTCGCATTGGAAGCGCCAGCGTCCTATGGAGATCGTGGCAGGCATCGAAGAGGTCGTCGGCACCGAGGGCCGCCAGTCGGACAGCGAAGACGGTGACGACGACCTGCTTGACCAAGCCATGGAGCTGGTGGTGCGCTCCCAGCTCGGGTCGACGTCGATGCTGCAACGCAAGCTGCGGGTGGGCTTCGCCCGGGCCGGCCGACTGATGGATCTGATGGAGCGTCGAGGTGTGGTGGGACCATCCGAGGGCTCCAAGGCCCGCGCCGTGCTGATGACACCCGAGGAACTGGACGCCCGCTGAACCGCGGCAGCCCCGACCACCACGACGACGCCCCTTCGGCCGTCGGACTCGAGGCACCCGAACCGGCCACCACCGAGTCGCCCGCTGTCGTGGGGGCCCCGGTGGCCGCCACGGTGGCCTCACCCCTTCCTGTCCCCTCGAGCGTCGACATCACCGCTCCGAGTTCACTGACGGCGGTCCCGCTTGCCCTCCCGGGCCCCGAAGGGCCGGGCGGTCCGCCGATCCTCGTTGCCGACGCCGATCAGACATCGCCGCCCGGTGGCCGTCGACACCGTCACCAGGGAGGCGACCGGACCGGGGGCCACCGGACCCTGTGGTGGGTGCTGGCAGCCGTGGTGGTCGTGGTGGCCCTCGTGGCCGCGGGTCTGGTGGGAGCCAAGCGGATCAACCGACCGTTGGCCCAGCCGGCCCTGACGCCGGGTCTCGCTGCATCGGTGCTGGTGGCCGGCGCCAGTCCGGCGCTGCCCTGGCCGGCCACCGGACAAGGGGCGGTGTCGGTCCCGGCGCTCGGGTTCGCCGCCCAGTCTGGGGTGGAGTCGGCCGTGCCCATCGCCTCGCTGACCAAGATGACCAACGCCCTGGTGATCTTGCGCGACCACCCCATCGCCCCGGGCACCACCGGGCCGGCCATCACGGTGACCGCCGCTGACGTCGCCGAGTACGACAACGAGCTGCACAACGACCAGTCGACCATGGCCATCCGGGTCGGCGAGGTGCTCACCGAGCAGCAGATGCTGGAGGCCATGCTCACCCAGTCGGCCAACGACATCGCTTACTCCCTGGCGGTGTGGGATGCCGGAAGCACCCAGGCGTTCGTGCCCAAGATGAATGCCGTGGCCGCCCTGCTGGGGGCGACCACCACCCACTATGTGGACGTGAGCGGCTATGACCCCGGCTCGGTGTCCACCGCCGCCGACTGCCTGCGCATCGCCGGTGCGGCCATGGCCATCCCCGCCTTCGCCGAGGTGGTGGCCATGAAGTCCGTCACGCTGCCGGTGGTCGGCACGCTCCCCAACATCGTCACCGAGATCGGGTCCAACGGGGTCGTCGGCATCAAGTCTGGCTATACGTCCAAGGCCAAGGGTTGCATGGTGCTGGCGGCCAACCGGGTGATCGACGGCCGTCCCGTCCTGGTCCTGGCCGCCGTGCTGACCCAGCCGGTCCCACCGCCGATCGTGCCGACGACCACCACGACGAGACCCCGGCCGACACCGACCACGACGCCCACGACGGCCCCTCCGGCTCCGGGGGCCACTGTGCCTGCCACGACGGCCCCGCCGACCACCGCCCCTCCGCCCCCCACCACCACGACGACCACGATCCCGGTGGACGACCTCCAGGTGCCCGACCCCTTCCGCTACACCCGACCGGTGATCGAGAAGCTGCTCACCGCGGCCCAGGCCGGCATCGTCCAGGTCACGGTGGCGACGGCCGGGCAGTCCGCCGCGGTGGTCACGGCCGACTGGGGTGGGACGTCTCATCGTTCCAAGGTGGTGGCCGCGAACGGGGCCTGGTTGGCGGCCTGGCCCGGTCAGCGGGTGACCGCCACGGCCAAACTGGTCCCCGTCCCACCCGGGGGGAAGGTCGGGCGGACCGTGGGGGCAGCGGTCTACACCCTCGGGTCCCAGGTGGAATCGGTGCCTCTGAAGCTCTCCAGCACCGTGCAGGAGCCATCGTGGTGGTGGCGACTGGTCCACAACTGAGGACGATGTTGCTGGCCCAGGGCAACCCGGCCCAGGGTGGTGCGAGTACCGTGTCGGTGTGCGAGCCCGAGCGCCAGCGTCGTCCGCCAATCTGGGGCCCGGCTTTGACACGCTGGCCGTGGCCCTCGACCGCTACGTCGAGGTCGAGGTGGAGCCGGCCTCAAAACTCATCGTGCGCTCCATCGGCGAGGGGGCGGGCCTGTCCGATGACCCCTCCCACCTGGCCGCCCGGGTAGCCATCGACGTGGCGGGCACCGATCGCCTGGCCATCACCGTCCGGTCGCAGATTCCCATCGCCCGCGGCCTTGGGTCCTCGGCCGCGTTGGCAGTCGCCGCGGCGGCGGCAGCCGGTGCCGGTGACCCGCTGGGCGTCGCTGCCCGCACCGATGGTCATCCCGACAATGCTGCAGCCTCGATGGTGGGTGGCTTAGTGGCCGCCGCCCGGGTCAAAGGCGGCGTGCAGGCTGTTCGCCTGCCGCTCGACGTGAGCCTGGCCTTCGTGGTCATCGTCCCCGACGTCACCCTCTCGACGGCCCGGTCCAGGCAGGCCCTCCCGGCCGAGGTGAGCAGGGAGAGCGCGGCATTCAACCTGTCAAGGATGGCCCTGTTGATCGCCGGGCTGGCGGACAGCCGGGTCCTCATCAGCGAGGCCACCGAGGACCGGCTCCACCAGGACTACCGGAGCCCCCTGTTTCCGGCCGCTCCCAAGCTCCTTGCCGGCCTGTCCGCCAGTGGCGCCCTGGCGGTGTGCTGGTCCGGGGCGGGGCCCTCCCTCCTCGGCATCTGTAAGGGGACCGAGGCGGCCCAGGTCCGTTCCGGGGCCGAGGACTCCCTCGCCGACGCCGGCGTGGCCGGCGAGGTACTGGTGCTCCACCCCGACCTCCACGGACTCATCCTCGACCGCGAGGGGTCGGGGAAGGCCTACGACTTCGACGCCGGGGAGTAGGAGACGCCGTGGCGAGTGAACCGACCAAGGAGCTCCTGGCGGTGGCCAACCCGCACCCGGGCCGTGACTACGAGGTCCGCTGTGACACCCCAGAGTTCACCTGCCTGTGCCCGCTCACCGGTCAGCCGGACTTCGCCACTGTGACCATCTCCTACGTTCCAGATCGGTCACTCGTGGAGTTGAAGTCCCTCAAGCTCTACCTCTGGAGCTATCGCAACGAGGGCGGCTTCCACGAGGACATGACCAACCGGATCCTCGATGACCTGGTGAAGGCCATCGCACCCCGTCGGATGACGGTGACCACCGACTGGTTGGTGCGAGGAGGCATCCACACCGTGGTGGAGGCATCCCACCCCTGACGGGCACCGCCGGCGAGGTGCACCGGTCCTCGTCGACCGGCTGGACGGGACCCGGGTGGAGATGGCCGTATCCTGGGTCGGTGACCTCCGCCCAGACCTCCTCCAGTTCCGCATGGGACGGCCCGGCGGACGCCGCGCCGGTCAGTACCGGGCCCCGGTCGTTCTTCATCCGGACCTTTGGGTGCCAGATGAACGACCACGACTCCGAGCGCCTGGCCGGTGCCCTGACCGCCGATGGCCTGGTTGCAGTGGATGACATCGAGTCGGCCGACGTGGTCGTGTTCAACACGTGCTGCATACGCGAGAATGCCGACAACAAGTTCTATGGCCACCTGGGCAACCTGAAGACACTGCGGGAACGCCGTCCCGACATGCAGATCGCCGTGGGTGGCTGCCTGGCCCAGATGGATCGGGACCGGATCCGCCAGCGGGCCCCTCATGTCGATGTGGTCTTCGGCACCCACAATCTGACCCGGGCCCCTCAGCTGTTGCGCCAGGCCGCGGCCTCCGGGCCGGTGGTGGAGATCCTCGACGAGCCGTTGCCGGTCACCGGTGACAGTGGCGCGGACCAACAAGTTGCCGCCCTGGCCGCTGTCCGTGACCTCCCGTACGCGGCGTGGGTGTCCATCCAGACAGGCTGTGACAACTCGTGTGCGTTCTGCATCGTGCCGTCCGTTCGGGGGGGCGAGGCGTCGCGTCCGGTCGACGACCTCCTGGCCGAGGTGGAGGCCCTGGCCCGACGGGGAGTCACTGAGGTGACCTTGCTCGGCCAGAACGTCAATTCCTACGGGCGGGATCTGACCCGCCGCCGCCCGCTGTTCGCCGAGCTGTTACGGGCGGTCGGCGGGGTCGACGGCGTCCGCCGGGTTCGCTTCACCAGCCCCCATCCGAAAGACCTCCGACCAGAGACGATCGCCGCCATGGCCGAGACAGACGAAGTGTGCAACCACCTCCATCTCCCCCTGCAGTCCGGCAGCGACGCCACACTGGCTGCCATGCGCCGGGGCTATACCGCCGAGCGGTACCTGGCCCGGCTGGCCGCGGCGCGGGCCGCCATCCCCGATCTGGCCGTGACCACCGATCTCATCGTGGGGTTCCCCGGCGAGACCGATGACGACTTCGAGCGCACGTTGGAGGTGGCCGCCGAGGCGTCCTACGACAGCGCCTACACCTTCATCTTCTCGCCCCGTCCTGGGACCCGGGCGGCATCCATGACCGAGCAGTTCGTCCCGGCCGACGTGGTGGCCGACCGATTCGAGCGTCTGCGCGTCGTGGTCGAACGGTCCGCACTGGTCTGCCACCGGGATCGCATCGGCCGGGTGGAAGAGGTGGTCGTCGAGGGTCCCTCCAAACGAGACCCGGCGGTCGTGAGCGGCCGGACCACCCAGAACAAGCTGGTCCACTTCGCGCCACCGGCCGGGCAGCAGGTGCCCGAGGGCGCCTACGCCGAGGTCCGCGTGGAAGGGGCAGCCCGCCATCACCTGACCGGTGAGCTCCTGGGCGTGACGACCCGCCCGTCCCACCGGACGCGGATACCTGTCGTCGCCGGCTGAGGCGCCGAGACATGACCGCGGGTGATGGCCCCGACCCGGGCACCGGGCCCGGAGAGCCCGGGTGCGCCATGGGCGCCGGCGCCGTGGCGCTGGTGGGTCCCACCGCCTCGGGTAAGTCGTCGGTGGCCCTCGAGGTGGCGCTCCGCAGCACCGGTCCCGAGGGCGGTGCGCTTCGGGCGTGGCCCATCGAACTGGTCTCGATCGACTCCATGGCCGTCTACCGGGGGATGGACATCGGCACGGCCAAGCCCACCGCGGCGCAGCGCGACCAGGTCCGGTATCACCTGGTGGACCTGGTCGACCCGTGGGAGGAGTTCACCGTTCGCCAGTTCCAGGACGCCGCACGCCAGTGCCTGGCCCAGATCGCCTCCCGTGGAGGCCGGGCCCTGCTGGTGGGGGGCACCGGGCTCTATCTGCGCTCGGTGGTGGACGACCTGAACTTTCCTGGTCGCTACCCGGCGGTGGCCGCCGAGCTGGCCGCGGGCCTGGATGCCGCCGGCCCCGCCGGCAGCCCATCCGGGCGGACGGCCGTGGAGCACCTCCACCGGCGTCTGGCGGCGCTCGACCCGGTGGCGGCCGGTCGGATCGAGGCAGGCAACCGGCGCCGAGTGCTCCGGGCACTCGAGGTCACCCTGGGGTCGGGCCGGGCATTCTCGTCCTTCGGGCCCGGCCTCGAGCGCTATCCGCCCTCCTCGGTGACCCAGGTCGGGATCCGGCTGGACCCCGACGTGGTCGACCACCGCATCACCGAGCGATTCGAGCGGTGGATGGATGAGGGGCTGCTCGACGAGGTTCGGTTGCTTGCCGCTGATCCCCGGGGACTGTCGCGCACCGCCCGCCAGGCCCTCGGCTACCGCGAGCTCCTGGCCCACCTCGAGGACGGCGTCCCACTGGCCGATGCTGTTGACCAGGCCGTCCGCCGCTCGAAATCCTTCGCGCGGCGCCAGATGGCCTGGTTCCGCCGAGATCCCCGTATCGTGTGGGTGGATCCCGACGACGACCCGGCCGGTTGGATCGCTGCCCACCTCGGGCACGCCGCCGTGGGTCCGGCTGCGGTGGGAGACTGACGCCGATCGTGATGGAAGCAACCACCCCACCCCCTGGCACCGGCCGGCCGCTCCGGCTGACCAAGCACCACGGTGCGGGCAACGACTTCTTGGTCCTGGTGGACCGGGACGGAACCGAACCCCTCGAGCCGGTGGTGACTCGAGCGCTGTGCGATCGCCAGTTCGGCCTCGGCGCCGACGGTGTCATCCGGGTCGTGACGGACGGCCACCGTGCCGACCTGGCGATGGACCTTCGCAATGCCGACGGCAGTGTGGCCGAGATGAGCGGGAACGGAATGCGCTGTCTGGCCCAGGCCGCGGTCGACGCCGGTCTGGTGACCACGCCGACCTTCACCGTGTGGACGCTCGCCGGGGTGCGCACCGTCGAGTACCGGCCAGGAGACGGTGACGGTGGGGGAGGCGCCTGGGCCTCGGTCGACATGGGCCAGGCGGACCTGGGCCCTGATCAGGCCCAGCCGTCGGCCGGCCGTCGGGCGCGCCAGGTCGACATGGGCAATCCCCATCTGGTGCTTCTCGGTCCCGACCCGGCCCAGGTCGAGGTGGACGAGCTCGGTCGTCAGCTCCAAGCCGTCCAACCCGGTGGGATCAACGTCGAGTTCATCGCCACCGGTCCCGGACCCGACGAGCTCACCCTCCGGGTGTGGGAGCGCGGCGTGGGCCAGACCCTGGCGTGTGGGACCGGAAGCGCTGCAGCCGCCGCCGCCGCCCACAGCTGGGGGCTGGTGGGCGAACAGGTGGACGTGCACAACCCCGGTGGCACCCTCACCGTGGAGCTCGCACCGGAGAGCATCATCCTCAGCGGGCCAGTCCGAAAGGTGGCCGACATCGAGGTCGACCGCCGCCAACTCCTCGCTGCCGCCCGACCATGACCCCTAACGACTCGGCATTCACCGACACACTGATCTCCCGGACCATCCGGGAGCGCATCGTGCTGGTGGGTGTGACCTTGCCCCACGTCACCCTGGCCGACACCGAGGCCGCACTCGACGAGCTTGCCCTCTTGGTGGACACGGCCGGCGCCGACGTCATGGAGCGCATCGTGCAGCGTCGCTCCACACCGGATCCAGCGACCTACCTGGGACGTGGCAAGGCCGAGGAGCTCCTCGCCGTCTGTCTGGCCGTCGACGCCGACACGGTGGTGTTCGACGACGACCTCTCGCCTGCGCAGCAGAGAAACCTAGAGAAGATCCTCGGTCGAACGGCCATCGACCGAACGGCGGTGATCCTCGACATTTTCGCCCAGAACGCCCGGACCCCTGAGGGCCGCGCCCAAGTCGAGCTGGCCCTGCTCCGCTACCGCCTCCCACGACTGAGGGGACGCGGCCGTTCGTTCAGCCAACAGGCCGGTGGGATCGGCACCCGTGGCCCTGGCGAGACCGCCCTCGAGGTCGACCGACGGCGCCTGGTCCGGCGGATGACCCGCCTGGAATCCGACCTGCGCCAGCTCGATCGCACCAGGCGGACCCAGCGAAAGGGTCGGGCCCGCTCGCGGCAGCGCACCGTCTCCCTGGTCGGCTACACCAATGCCGGCAAGTCCACCCTCTTGAACCGGCTGTGCCACGCCGACGTGCTGGTGGAGAACCGGTTGTTCTCGACCCTGGACCCACGCACCCGCCAGCTCGACCTGCCCGGGGGCGAGACGGTGCTGCTGACCGACACGGTGGGTTTCGTGCGCAAACTGCCGCACCAGGTCGTCGAGGCCTTCCGGTCCACGCTCGAGATCGTGGGGGAGTCAGACCTGATCGTCCACGTGGTTGACGGTTCGGCCCCGGACTTCGAGGGCCAGGTCACCGCGGTGCGCACGGTCCTGGCCGAGATCGACGCCGACGGCATCCCCGAGCTCCTGGTGGTCAACAAGGCGGATGCCGTCATGGCCCAGGGTGACGGAACCGACGAGGAGGCAAGGCGCCTGATGGCTGCCCACGAGGGGTCGGTCATGGTGTCGGCACGGACCGGTGAGGGGATCGACCGGCTGCTGGAGGCCATCGGTGACCGACTCCGGGTCGGGGACCGGGTGGTCGAGTTGGACATCCCTTGGGCCCGGGGCGACGTGCTGGCCGCCGTGCACCGTGAGGGCGAGATCGTGGGTGAAGTCGCCGGCGAGCAGTCCACCCGCATCCAGGTGGTGCTCGATGACGTCGGACGGTCTCGCTTCGCCGAGTTCCTGGCATCGTGAGCCCGGCTCCCGCCCCGGGGTTCTCACCGCCCCCCTACCCCTACGAGCGACTGTCGGACCTGAAGGCCCGAGCCGTTGAGCGATTCGGGCCCGACGGGGTCGTCGACTGTTCCATCGGCACGCCGTGCGACCCGCCGCCCAGCTCGGTCCTGGCCGCCATGGCCTCGTCGGATACCGAACGCGGGTACCCCACCTCTCCGGGGTCGGCGGCCTTCCGGGCGGCGGCATCCAGTTGGCTGAAGCGCCGGTTCGGGGTCACGGTGGACGCAGCGCGGCGAGGTGGCCGCATGTGTCGGGACCAAGGAGTTCGTGGCCTCGACCGCGCAGTATCTTCGCCTCCGCACGCCCGGGCGCGACACCGTCTTGTACCCCGCGGTCTCCTACCCGACCTACGCCATGGGTGCCCTGCTGGCCAGGTGTCGTCCGGTCCCGGTCACCGAGTTGGCGACCGGTGGCCTCGACCTCGCCTCGATCGACGATGCTGATGTGGCCCGGGCCTTGGTGCTATGGACGAACTCACCGTCCAATCCGTCGGGTCTACTCACCGACCTCGACGCCGTCGCCCACTGGGGCCGCCATCACGAGGTGCCGGTGTTCTCCGATGAGTGCTACGCCGAGTTCACGTGGAACGGGCCACCCCGATCGGTGCTGGAGTCGGGCACCTCCGGCGTGGTGGCGGTGCATTCGTTGTCGAAGCGGTCCAACCTGGCCGGGGTGCGGGCCGGCTTCTATGCCGGGGACCCCGAGTTGGTGGGCTATCTCCTCGACGTCCGCCGCCACGCGGGACTGATGGTTCCTGGTCCGGTGCAGGCCGGTGCGGTGGTGGCCCTCGACGATGATGCCCACGTCGAGGATCAGCGACAGCGCTATCTCGAACGCCTCACGTATCTGTCTGGCGTGCTCGACCGTGCCGGACTCCCCGTGGAGCTGCCCGCAGGAGGCTTCTATCTCTGGGTGCCGCTGCCCCAGAGCTCCGGCGGACTGGCGGTCGGCCCGAGCGACGGGTGGTCGGTCACCGAATCGCTGGCGCTGGAGGCCGGCCTCATGGTCAGTCCGGGTGAGTTCTACGGTCCCAACGGGGCGGGATTCATCCGAGTGGCCGTGGTGCAGCCGCTGGACCGGCTCGAACTGGTCGCAGCGAGACTCGAAGGCCGGTCGGCGCCGCTCTGGGAACCATCGGCGGGGTCCTGATCGGGAGCCATGAGCCCAGGGCTATCGTCTGGCCATGGCAGATCTCCAGTCCCAGATCGAAGCGCTGTGGGCTCGTTCCACCGAGCTGAGCCCATCGGATACCGATGCGCTCGCCGTGGTCACCGAGGCCATCGATCTGCTGGACAGCGGAGACGCCCGCGTCGCCGAGATCGACCCGGACACCGACCAGGTCGTCGTCCACTTGTGGCTGAAGCAGGCCATCCTCTTGCTGTTTCGCCTGCGCTCGATGGAGACCATCGAGATGGGTCCATTCGAGTTCGCCGACAAACTGCCGCTCAAACGTCACTACGCCTCATCGGGCGTGCGCGTCGTTCCTGGTGCCTCGGCCCGCTGGGGCTCCTACCTCGGCAACGGCGTCATCTGCATGCCCAGTTACGTGAACATCGGAGCCCGGGTGGGCGACGGCTCGATGGTGGACACCTGGGCCACGGTCGGGTCCTGCGCTCAGATCGGCGAGCAGGTCCACCTCTCGGGTGGAGTCGGCATCGGTGGCGTGCTGGAGCCGGCTCAGGCTGCCCCGGTGATCATCGAGGACGAGGTGATGATCGGCAGCCGGGCCATGATCACCCAGGGCGCCCGGGTGGGTCGGGGTTCGGTGGTGGGGGAGGGGACCATCCTGAACCCGTCCATTCCCGTGATCGATGCCGAGACCGGTGAGGAGCTGAGCCGAGGCCACGTCCCCCCGTGGTCCGTGGCGGTCCAGGCCTCGCGGCGTCGCGAGTTCCCTGGAGGGGAGTTCTTCCTGCCCTGTGTGTTGGTCATCAAGCGCCTGACCGAAGGTGAGCGCCACGACAAGGCCCGGCTCAACGACATCCTCCGCCAGCACGGGGTGTCGACATGACGACGGTCCTTCCCTCCGGTCTGCTGGGGATGGCGACAGCACTGGTCGCCATCCCCTCGGTCAGCCACTACGAGCGCCACCTGGCCGACGCTGTCGAGGCCGCGCTGGTCCTTTGCCCGTGGCTGGCGGTGGATCGGGTCGGGGACAACGTGGTGGCCCGGACCGGGCTCGATCGGCCCCACCGCGTGGTGATCGGCGGCCACCTCGACACGGTGCCGCCGGCGGGGGGCAACGAGGAGCCCAAGGTGGTCGACGACACCCTCTACGGTGTCGGTGCCGCCGACATGAAGGGCGGCCTGGCCGTGCTCCTCCACCTGGCCGGAACCGTTCCCGAGCCGGCCGTCGATGTCACGTGGTGCTTCTACGTGTGCGAGGAGGTCGAACAAGAGCACAACGGGTTGCGCTACCTCTGGCAGCACCGACCCGACCTGTTGGAGGCGGACGCAGCCATCCTCGGCGAGCCGACCGGTGGCATCGTGGAAGCGGGATGCCAGGGCACGATGCGGGTCCGGATCGACCTGGCCGGCGCCCGGGCCCACACGGCGCGGCCCCACACTGGCCGGAACGCCATCCACCGCCTGGCCCCACTCCTGACCCAGATCAACGACTACGTCGGCCGGCGGCCAGTGCTCGACGGCTGTGAGTTCGTCGAGCAGCTGCAGGTCGTGGACGTCTCGGGGGGCGTCGCACCAAACGTCGTGCCGGACGAGGCCTCGATCCTGATCAATCACCGGTTCGCCCCGGATCGCTCCATCGAACAGGCCGAAGCGGCCCTCCGCGAGCTCCTCTCGCCGTTTCTCGAAGTGGGGGACCGGTGGGAGTTGGTCGAGTTCGCGCCGGCAGCTCCCCCGCGCTCGGGCACCCGCTCCTGGCGGCACTGGTCGATGCCACCGGTGCCAGCCCACAGGCCAAGCAGGGTTGGACCGACGTTGCGTCGTTCTGGGCCCACGGGGTGCCGGCGGCCAACTTCGGCCCCGGGGACCCCCTGTTGGCGCACACCCGTGACGAGCACGTGAGTGACCGCGAGCTCACCGACGCAGCCTCGGTGTTGGGCACGCTCTTGCAGACCCCCCGGTAGGGTCCGACCATGCCTTCTTCGACACGCCAACTCGGAACCTCAGGGCTGACGGTCTCATCCGAGGGGCTGGGGTGCATGGGAATGAGTGAGTTCTATGGCCCTGGCGACGACGACGAGTCCGTCGCCACCATCCACCGGGCCCTCGAGCTCGGCGTGACCTTCCTCGATACGTCGGACATGTACGGTCCCTACCGCAACGAGGAGTTGGTGGGCCGGGCCATCGCCGGGCAGCGAGACCAGGTGGTGTTGGCCACCAAGTTCGGCATTGTCCGCGGCGACAACCCAGCCGACCGTTCGGTACGGGGCGATGCCGCCTATGTGAAGCAGGCATGTGAGGCTTCGCTGGCCCGCCTGGGCAGCGACCACATCGATCTGTACTACCAGCACCGGACGGATGGCAACGTACCGATCGAGGAGACCGTCGGGGCCATGGCCGAACTCGTGACCGAGGGCAAGGTGCGCTTCTTGGGACTGTCGGAGGCTCTGCCCGACACCCTGCGCCGCGCCGCGGCGGTCCATCCCATCGCCGCGCTCCAGAGCGAATGGTCCCTCTGGAGCCGAGACATCGAGGGAGAGATTGTCGAGACGGCTCGACAGCTGGGGATCGGGATCGTGGCCTACAGCCCACTCGGAAGGGGCTTTCTGACTGGTCAGATCACATCGCCGAACGACTTCCCGGACGGGGATTTCCGCGGCCACCTCCCTCGGTTCACCGGTGAGAACTTCGAGCGGAACATCGCTCTCGTTGACGAGGTCCGCTCACTGGCCGAAACGAAGGACTGCACGCCGGGGCAGCTGGCCTTGGCCTGGGTCCTGTCCCGGGGGGAGGACGTAGTTCCCATTCCCGGCACCAAGCGCCGCAGCTATCTGGAGGAGAACGTCGCCGCTCTGGACGTCGCACTCTCCGACGAAGAGCTGGTCCAGCTGGACGAGGTGTTCCCGGTCGGCGTCGGAGCCGGCGACCGCTATCCCGATATGCGTTCGGTCGGCGTCACCACCCCGCAGACCTGAGGTCAGAGGGTTGGTGACCCGTTCTGCGGTCGTTCGAGGAATTCCTCACAGCCTCCGGAGGACCGTGACCACCTTCCCGTAGATGGTCACCTCTGAGGGATCGAACTCCATCGGGGACATTCGTTCGTTGGCCGGGGTGAGAATTACCCGGTTCTGCTTCGTGGAGAAGGTCTTCACCGTGGCCTCGCCGTCGGGGATGCCCGCCACCACCACGTCGCCGCGTTCGGCGTCGGCCTGCTGTCGCACGACGACGAAGTCGCCGTCCACGATGCCGGCATCGATCATCGAGTCACCCCGGACCTTGACCATGAACAGCGTGCCGGTGCCCGTGAAGTCCTCGGGCAGCGGATAGAGCTCCTCGATGTTCTCCTGGGCCAGGACGCCGGTCCCGGCGGCCACTTCACCGACGAGGGGTACGTGGCGGATAGGTCGTGCATCCGCGATCACCTTGGAGGACGGGTCATAACAGACCTCGATTGCTCGAGGCTTCGTGGGGTCGCGTCGCAAGTACCCCTCGCGTTGGAGTACCGCTAGGTGGGCATGGACCGTCGATGACGAAGTGAGACCGACGGACTCGCCGATCTCCCGGACCGAAGGCGGGTAGCCCCGTTCCCTAACCGCCTCGGAGATGCAGTCCAGTATCTGCTTGCGCTTCATGCTCAGTACCTGGGCCATGGCTTCCCTTCACTGGTCTTTTGTCAGTTGTCGTCCGCACCTCATGCCACCGTTGGCGAACGTCTGTTTGCACGAAGGTAGTGGGGACAGCGAAAGAAAGCAAACATCTGTTCGAAAAAATGCTTGACACCGAACAGATGTTCGTGATGGGATACGTGCATGGCGAACACAGGTTCGATGAACGGCCGTTCGGGTTCGACCCGTGCACCTGGGCCGAGAAGGAGTCCTCAGCGATGACCGCACTCTGGCTGGAGCCGACACACAACCTACGATCCGCGGAGCCTTCCCCCTCCCGTGGGGGCCTCCGGTTGGTCGAATTCGATCCCGAGCAGTGGGACCAGGGGTGCGAGCCGTTCGATCGGACCTCGCCTGACGTCGGTCGGCTGGTGGTGGTGCCCGAGCCGTCGCACCGCCCGACCGTCCGCCGCCGCACCTCGCCTGGGGTACGCCGCCGCCGCATGTTGCTGGCAGTTGTTGCGTTACTCCTGGTGGGACTAGCTCTTCCACTGAGCGGAACCGGTGGTCGCTCCCACGCCACTGGTTCCGCTTCGGTGGAGACCGGTGTATCGGGGGTCTACACGGCCAGGGCCGGTGACACCCTTTGGTCCATCGCGCAACGCCTCGATCCCACGGCGGATGCCCGTCCGTTGGTGGCCCAGATGGCCCGGGAGACGGGTTCAGATACGGTCGTTCCCGGAGAACGCATCACCCTTCCCTAGTCGTGGGCCGCCAGCCGGTGCCGAGCGGCTTCGTAACCGACTGGTGACGCCCGGGGTTGGCAGGCAGGGCGCTAGCCTCACGTCGTGCGGTGTCCCTGGTGCCTGGCTGATGACGACCGGGTAGTGGACTCTCGTGTGGCCGAGGACGGTACCGCGATCCGGCGCAGGAGGGAGTGCGCCGTGTGCGGGCGTCGCTACACCACATTCGAGCGCATCGACGAGGTTCCGTTGATGGTTACCAAGCGTTCGGGTGCCCGCCAACCCTTCGATCGGGGGAAGCTGGTCGACGGGCTGCGGGCCGCTACGAAGAACCGCCCGGTCTCCGAGCAGCAGCTCGACGTCTTGGCTCAGGCCGTCGAGGACGACCTGCGCGAGGACGGGTCCGAGCCGACCTCCGAGCAGGTGGGACTGGCCGTGCTGGAGCGACTTCGCTTGGTCGACGAGGTTGCTTATCTGCGATTCGCCAGCGTGTACAAGGGATTCGAGGGTGTAGACGATTTCCGGCGGGAGGTCGGCCTGCTGACCAAGACGACGGCGCCGAAGCAACCGGAGGGATAGCACGTGGCCCAGGTCATGGTGGAGGTCCCATCGAGGGCGTTGGCCATCTACGCCCACCCCGACGATCCTGACGTCTCCTGTGGGGGCACGCTGGCTGCCTGGTCCAAGGCGGGGTGCGAGGTCCGGGTGGTGATCTGCACTGATGGGGGCAAGGGCTCGCCCGATCCCGCGGTGGATCCCGGACTGCTGGTGGAGCAACGGGTCGCCGAGGCGGCTGAGGCGGCGGCGCTGATCGGCGTGGCCGGCCAGGAGTTCCTCAACTACCAAGATGGCGAGCTGGCTGATGATCCAGGATTCCGCGAGGCCCTCGTGGGTGTGGTTCGGCGGTTCCGACCCGAGATGGTGCTCTGTCCCGATCCCACAGCGGTGTTCTTCGGCCATGAGTACTTCAACCACCGTGACCACCGGATCACCGGGTTGGTTGCACTCGATGCCGTCGCACCGGCTGCAGGCCTTCCTCTGTACTTCCCCGCGGCTGGTCCTGCCCATCAAGTGTCCACGGTGTTGATGTCGGGGACCCTCGAGCCGGATGTCTGGGTCGATATCTCGAGCACGATCGACGTGAAGGGTGAGGCGGTGGGCTGTCACCGGAGCCAGTTCCCCGATGGGGTGGAGTGGGCATCGACGGCCGTACGGCTGGGCGCCGAGGATGCCGGCAAACGGGCGGGTGTGGCCTTCGCTGAGGGATTCCGGAGCCTGCACCTCAGTGGCTGAACGACCGGCCGGGGTGGGTGCGGGGGGCGGTTCCCTCGGAGGTGACCACCAGCGGGTCCGGGGCGGTCACGGATCGGGACGAGTCATCCTCCATGTGGACATGGACGCGTTCTTCGCGTCGGTCGAGGTGCTCGACAACCCCGCGTTACGAGGGCAGCCAGTCATTGTCGGTGGATCGGGCCCCCGGGGGGTCGTTGCCGCCTGCACCTATGAGGCGCGGAGGTTCGGCGTCCATTCGGCGATGCCTTCGTCGGTGGCCAGGCGACTGTGCCCCCGGGCCGTGTTCGTCGACGGCCGGTTCCACCGCTACATGGAGGAGAGCAGCAAGCTACACGCCATCTTCCATAAGGTGACCCCGCTCGTCGAGGGCATCTCCTTGGACGAGGCCTTCCTCGATGTCACGGGGTCGCTCCACCTTTTGGGCGATGGGCCCACCATTGCCGCCGCCATCCGCCGCCGTGTGGCCGACGAACTGCACCTCACGTGCTCGGTGGGGATCGGTCGGAGCAAGCTCATCGCCAAGTTGGCGTCCAAGGCGGCCAAACCCACCGCAGATCGGACAGGCATCCGCGACGGTGCAGGCGTCGTCTCAGTACCCGCCGACGACGAACTGGCCTTCCTCCATCCGTTGCCGGTTCGGGCCCTGTGGGGTGTGGGCCCGGTCACCGGCCGACGGCTGGATGCCCTGGGAGTGACGACGGTCGCGGACATTGCCGCACTTCCCCCCGGCGTCCTGGAACACACCCTGGGGGCCTCCCTTGGTGCCCATCTGGCCGCGTTAGCCCGGGGCGACGACCCACGACCGGTGGTTCCCGAACAAGAGGCCAAGTCCATCGGGCACGAGGAGACGTTTGCCAGCGACCTCTGGGATCTCGGTGAGCTGCACCGCCACCTCGTGCGCATGGTGGACGCCTCGGCCACCAATCTGCGCCGATCAGGGCTCGCCGCCCGGACCGTGACCGTCAAGATCCGGTTCGCCGACTTCTCCCTCATTACGCGGGCTCACACGCTGAGCTCGCCGATCGACGCCACCCAAGCGGTGGGCGCGGTGGCCGCTGCGCTGTTGGACTCGGTCGACCTCCATCACGGAGTGCGTCTCCTCGGTGTGAGCCTGTCAGGCTTCGGCCGATCCGACCAGGGGGTGCAACTCACCTTGGACTTGAGCCCGTCGGCCGAGTCGGCCGGGGCCCCTGATTCGGGACATCCCGAGGGCTATCCAGCCACGGAGGGTCCCGGGAGGCCGGACGGGTCGGCGGGGGGGTCCACGGACGATGATGACGTCGAGCGGATCCAGCAGTCCTGGGGACCGGTGACGGCGGCCGTCGATGCCATCAGGGAGCGATACGGGGGCTCGTCGGTGGGCTCGGCGGCCCTGGTCGGGGCTGGGGGCCTCCGGGTCCGGCGCCGAGGGGACGCCCAGTGGGGTCCCTCGGCCCCTGGTCACGACGAGTTGGGTGGTGAAGGCCCGGCCACCCGGTAATATGGCCTCGGTGTCTCGTCCAGGGTCCAGCCGTAGGGTGTGGTCAGAAGTTCAGTTGAGTGCAGGTCACTCGATCAGAGGCGCGGGGCATAAGCGCGGGGGATGCGCGATGATGGGGACGGCGATCCACGCTGGACACGAACACGGGTGGAGGGGACGATCCGTTGCCGCTCTCTGAGCACGAACAACGCATACTGCACGAGCTGGAGCAGTCCCTCTATCAAGAGGATCCTGACTTCGCCGAGCGGGTCCGTTCCGAGACGGTCTACCGCCACGCCGGGCGCTATTGCATCTGGTCGGCGCTGGTGTTCGTGGCGGCCCTCGTATTCATGTTCTTCACGTTCTCGTCGTCCGTCGTTCTGGGATTCGTCGGGGTCGTCGTGATGTTCCTCTCCGGCGTGGTCTTCGCCAACAACGCCCGGCGGATGGGCAAGGCCGGCATTGACGACATCTCCCGGTCGCTTCACAGCAGGAACCTGGGCAACACGGTCCACGATCCACGTGACTGGATCCGTGGTCGGTTCCACCGCGACGACTGACGCCGGGTGACGGTTTCCCACCCGGAGCAAGACTCCGGCAGTGGTGATGGATGGTCGTCCAACTCGCCCGCCGGCCCGATGGTGCTGGCCGTCGACATCGGCGGTACAAAGGTGGCTGCGGCCATGGTGGACGGGTGCGGAGAAGTCCGGTCCCATGCGGTGCGACCCACGCCGGACTCCACGGATGCCGAGACGGTCTTCGGAGCGGTCGCCGAGGTGATCGGGACCGTCCGGAGCACGGCTGACCCGGTTGCCTGTGGCGTGGGCTGCGGTGGACCGATGACCGAGGGCGGTAAGCAGGTCTCCCCTCTCAATATCCCCGCTTGGCGGGGGTTCCCGCTCCGGTCACGACTGGAGAGCCTGGTGGGGGTGCCGGTCGACGTGGACAATGACGCCAAGGCCCTGGCGCTCGGCGAGGGGTGGCTGGGCGCCGCCCGGGAGAGCCGGGACTACCTCGCCATTGTCGTCTCCACTGGCGTTGGCGGGGGCATCGTGCTCGATGGGGGGTTGCTCGACGGCGGCCACGGCAACGCCGGCCACATCGGGCACGTCGTGGTCGAGCCATCAGGACGGGCCTGTGTCTGCGGTGGTCAGGGGTGCCTCGAGGCAGAGGCGTCTGGGCTCTCGATCGAGGCCTTCACCGGGAGGCCGCCAGCCGAGGCAGACAAGGCAGTCCGTCGTCGCACCGGGACGATGGTGGGGCGCGCGGTGGCGTCGGTGGCCAACCTCTTGGACCTGCAACTCGCCGTCGTGGCGGGCTCAGTGGCACTGGGCTTCGGCGAGCCGTTCTTCGCCGCCGCCCAGAAGGAGATCGACTACCGTGCCGGGCTCGAGTACTCCCGTGGCACCCGGATCATCCCGGCTGGTCTGGGCAGCACCGGCCCGCTCCTGGGTGCCGCGGCCGTGGGCCGACGGGGACTGGCGGCCCGACGCCTGGCCGAGTCGGCACCGACCGGAGCAGGCCGATGACGGTGCCGATCCAGCGTCGCACCAGCTCGCCGCAGCTGCCGCGGGCGGCGGTGGCCGCGGTGGTCCGCCGTCCGGACCTGTGGTGGGCCGCCCTCGGTGCGCTGGTTCGGCTGGCCGCACCGGGGTGGTGGCGTCGACCGCCCCGCCTTCCCCTCCCGGATCCCGACCTGTGGTCCTTCCGGATGGTCACGGCCTACGGTCGCCCCGACGCCGTGCCCACCGACGACGATCTGGTGTCGTACCTGGAGTGGTGTCGCTCCACGGCCATGGGGAGGCATCCCTTCGGTCGGGGCCGACAGGGGCCGGACCGGACCAACAACCTCGTCGGCCGGCAGTCCGGCTAATTTCCGGATCGATGGATCGACGCTCGAAGCTTGCGGCGAAGTCGACGGCCAAGGTGGCCGGCAGCGACGGATCCGAGGCGCCACCGTCGCCGGTCACTGCGGCGAGGCGGGCCCTGGTTCTCAACGCCACCTTCGAACCGCTGGGGATCGTCTCGTCCCGGCGAGCGGTCCTGCTGGTGCTCGACACCAAGGCCGAGCTGGTCCACACCACCGAGCGAGTGTTCCGGGCGGAGCGGATGAGCGTGCCCGAGCCCTCGGTGGTCCGACTGGTGCGTTACGTCCACGTGCCCCATCACTACCGGGTGGCGGTGAACCGCCGCACCGTCTTCGCCCGGGACGGGTCCAGGTGCCAGTACTGCGGATCCGCGGCCGAGAACCTCGATCACGTCATCCCGAGGAGCAAGGGAGGGCCTCACACGTGGGAAAACGTGGTGGCGGCCTGTCGGCGCTGCAACACCCGCAAAGAGGACCGACTGCCCCATGAGGCGGGAATGGTGCTGCGCTCGACGCCGGTGGCACCGCGGCACCGGGTGCAGCTGTTGGCCCTGTGCGGAGGAGCCAGTGACGACTGGAAGACCTACCTCGGAGCGGTCCAGGGCCACCCCGAGCAGCTCACGGCCTGAGCCCACCCGGTCCGGGTCCTGACATCGGCGCCGCCGAGCCCACCGTGATCTGACGGCCGGGTGGGAGCATGGTGGCATGCCGCCAGGGTGGATTGTCGAAGAGCGGGTCGCGGACGCCGGGACCCTGCATGCCGCCTGGCCCGCCGCGCAGTCGGATCCGGGCAAGGCCCGGGTCGGACTGTGCCGGGCAACCACACCAGCTCTGGTGCTGGGGTCGACCCAGCCGGACGACGTGGTGGACCACGAGCGGGCCCATGCCGCCGGGGTCACGGTGACCCGCCGGCGATCTGGCGGCGGCGCTGTCCTGGTCGCACCCGGCGAGCCGGCTTGGATCGACGTGTGGTTGCCGGCGGCCCATCCCTTGTGGCGAAGGGATGCGACCCGGGCCTTCGACTGGCTGGGTGATGTCTGGGTGGCGGCACTCGCCGCCCGAGGGATCAACGGCCTGGCCGCCCACCGGCAGGGCTTCATGGCGTGCACCCGCTGGTCGCGTCAGGTCTGTTTCGGCGGTGTCGGCACCGGAGAGGTGGTCACGGCCGACAGGCGCAAGGTGGTAGGCCTGGCGCAACGACGGAATCGCGACGGCGCGTGGTTCCACGGGGCGTGCATTGTCCGGTGGGACCCGGTCCCGCTCGTCGGCCTCCTGGTGATGCCCGACGACGAGCGGGAGGCGGCAATCGAAGGACTGACCAGCGCGGTTGTGGGCGCCGCCGACCTGGCCGACGCGGCAGGGGTGGCGGCGCCCGACCGCGCAGCACTGGCCTCGTCCTTCATCGCCGCACTCCCCGAACCCGTCTGACCCGATCCGACTGACCTGATCCGATCGATCGGGATCAGCCCGATCCCGTAGGGGCCGGATCCTCACCGCCCGAGGCGCTTCCTGACCCCTGAGCCCTGTCGTGGCGCGCCTCGACGCCACCCTCACTGGTTCCAGAGGTCCCTGGCGTTTCGCGCCACAGCCCGAGTTGCCTTCCGCCGAAGCTGTCAGCCGGCGGGAGAGATCGGGAGAAGTTTGGTTCGAAGTGGTTGACCAGTGGGGGGTAGGGGCGTAGAGTGGCGCAAAGTGGTGTGAAAGGGAGGGATCCGAACCATCGGGTTCTGGGCACTGCGGGGAGCATTGTGGGAGCAATCACCAGTGGCACGGTTCTTCGGCAGGTACGAGCACTCGCTCGACGACAAGGGAAGAGTCATCCTCCCGTCGAAGTTCCGCGGGCCGTTCGAGCACGGGGGCTACCTGACCGAGTACCAGGACGGGTGCCTGTCGCTGTGGACGCCGGACGAGTTCGAGTCCCAGATGGAGTCGATGCTGGAGCGGGCCACCTCGGGGCGGAGCGACCGCAACCTGGTCCGGTTGTGGGCGTCGACCTCCCACGAACTGGAGATCGACCGTCAGGGACGGATGGCCATCCCGGCCCGGCTCCGGGAGTTCGCCGGCCTGGTCAACGACGTCCTGGTCCTCGGAGCGATCGACCGGGTCGAACTGTGGAACCGGGAGGCGTGGGACGCAAAGGTGCTGCCCGAAGAGGAGCGGCTGACCCAGGGCGACGACGGTTGAGTGACGCCGTCCGCCTCCATGTCGTCCGCACCGGGAGCGACGAGCAGCCCGGTGGTGCCGATGGCTCGCCCGCAGTCGACCCCTACCCTGGGTCCGGTCGGGACCAGGAGCCGCAGGCCCGGCTTGCCAGCCCCCGGATCAGCCCCGATCACCCCAGCCTCGACCGTCTGGCCGTCTCGGGTGATCCCCTGGCGGCCCGGGACGAACGGATCATCTCCCATGGAACGAGCCGCGCCGACGTACCAGCCCTCATCACCAGCAGGGTCGTCCGGTCGCCGGAGTCGACCACTGCCCCTGGGCGGTCCCGACGTCCCCGCAACCGTCCTGACCAGGGACTCTCCCCGGTCAACTCCCAACGGCCCCTCCGGCCCACGCCCTATGAGTCGGGCCTGGCCGCGGTGGCCCGTCATGACGTCCACATTGAACGTGTCTGGCCCATGCGCAGTCCCTCGACCGGATCCCTGGAAGCATCCTCCTCCGCCTACTTCCAGAGTGAGCGTCGCGGTACTCCACCCGCAACCATCGTGCCGGTCGAGGGACTGCAGATGAGCCAGGCATTCTCGCACGATCCGGTGATGGTGGCCGAAGTGGTCGACCTGTTCGGGACGGTGCCGGCCGGCCTGGTTGTGGACGCCACACTGGGCGGCGGGGGCCATGCCACCGCGCTGCTCGCCGCCTACGGCGGCCTCGAGGTCCTCGGGATCGACCGGGACCCCGTCGCCGTGACCGCCGCCAGACAAGCCCTGGCGCCGTACGGTGCCAGGGCCAGCGTCCGCCAGTCCCGTTTCGACGTGATGGCCCATGTGATCGACGAGTTCCAGTCCGAGCTCGGTCGGCCCGCCGCTGACCGCGGGCTGAGCGGCGTCCTGTTCGATCTCGGTGTCAGCTCGCCCCAGCTGGACGTGGCGGAGCGGGGCTTCTCCTACCGTCGGGACGCGTCACTGGACATGCGGATGGATCCCACCACCGGCCGCACCGCCGCCGACGTCGTCAATCAGTTCGACGAGGACGCCCTGGTCGAACTGTTCGCCGACAATGGCGAGGGGCGCTTCGCCCGCCGGATCGCCCGGGCGATCATCGCCGCACGACCCATCGTCACCACCGGCGAACTGGCCGACGTGGTTCGCACGGCCATTCCCGCCGCCACCCGCCGGACCGGCGGGCATCCGGCCCGTCGGGTGTTCCAAGCCATTCGCATCGCCGTCAACGAGGAGCTCGACCAGCTGGAGACAGCCCTCCAGGACGCTCTGGCCCTGCTCCGTCCCGGGGGTCGGTGTGTGGTCATCGCCTACCACTCGGGCGAGGACCGTCTGGTGAAGTCCACCTTCCACACGGCGGCCACCGACGGGTGCCAGTGCCCACCGGGACTTCCCTGCGTCTGTGGTGCCAATCCCCAGTTCCGTCTGGTCGCCCGGGGCGCCCGCCGCCCCGGTGCCGACGAGCTGGCCCGCAATCCCCGCTCCGAGGCCGCCCGCCTCCGAGTCCTCGAGCGCATGACCACCCCGGTGATCGGCGCTCCCGACCCAGATGACGTCGCCTGATGGCTCCGCCGGCCAACTCGACCGCCGCCGCTCGCCGTTCCCCGGCCCGGGCTGAACCCCGTTCCGCACCGGGAGCATCGCGGCGGCCACCCCTCCGGCTGTTCGAGCCCGCCCCCCGACGCCGCACCGGTTCGGTCCGGCTGCGGCGTTCGACCATGTGGCTGGCCGGCCTGCTGGTCATCGGGAGCCTGCTGGCTGTGGTGGCCGGTGACACCCTGCTGACCGAGGGCCAGGTCCGGCTCTCGGCTACCGACCAGGCCATCGCCAGTGCCGTGGCGGTCCAGAAGGCGGCCCAGGTGGCCGTGGCAGAAAAGGCGGCCCCCCCGGTCGTGGTCAGCCAGGCCGAAGCCCAGGGTCTGGTGGCACCCACCCAGGTCGTCTATCTGCCCCAGGTGCCCCTCGACGTCCCCCTCCCGGCGCCCCAGACGGCCGCCGCCAGCGGCGCGGCGACGCACTCGACTGCAGGAACGGTCGCCGCCGGCGCTCCGGCCTCGCGGTGAGCCCCTCGATCCTCCTGGGCCGGCGCACACGCGCCATGAGGTTGGTCCTCGTGATCGTCTTTGTGGTGATGATCGGGCGCCTGGTGTCCGTCCAGGAGTTCTCCCACCAGCGCTACGCCTCCCTGTCCACCTCCCAGTTGACCCAGACCGTCTCGGTGCCCGCGGTGCGGGGTGGCATCTTCGACCGCAACGGCGAGGTCCTGTCCGAGACCGTCACCAAGCAGACCGTGGTGGCCGACCCGCTGCTCATCACCCAACCGGGGACGCTGGCCGACGCCCTGTCGCCGGTCCTCGGGATTCCGACCAACCAGCTGCGATCGGAGCTGACCGAGCACTCCGGGTTCGTCTACCTGGCCCACCGGGTGTCCGATGCGGTCGCGGCCAAGGTCGCCTCCCTCAACCTCACTGGCATCAACCTCGTTCCCGAGACCCAGCGCGTCGAGCCGGACGGCCAGCTGGCGTCGTCACTCGTGGGCTCGGTGAACTGGGCAGGCAACGGCGCTTCGGGCCTCGAGTACCAGTACCAGTCGATGCTGGCCGGTAAGGCCGGATCGAAGAGCCTCCTCCAGTCCCCGGACGGCGTCACCCTTCCCGGGGCGTCGCCCGCCGTCGCAGCCACCCCGGGTACCGGCATCGAGCTCACCGTCGACGAGTCCGTCCAATACGTCGCAGAGCAGGCCTTGGCGGCCGAGATCGCCGCTTCCCACGCCTACAGCGGCACCGCCGTGGTCATGGACGTGAAGACCGGGGACATCGTGGCCATGGCCAACCTGCAATCGACAACCGGCTCGGCCACGACGGGAGCGGTCCCGTCCAAGACCCCGACGCCCGCTCCCACCGCCACCACCGCCTCGTCCACGGCCACCTCGTCGTCCTCGGCCGCGTCCACCTCGGGACCGACCCTGGTGTCCCAGGCCGACACACTTCCGTCCGGCATTGAGGAGGCTCCGTCCAACTCGGCGGTGACCCAGGTCTATGAGCCCGGCTCGGTGTTCAAGCTGGTGACGTTCTCGGCCGCACTGGCCGCAGGGGTGACCACGCCGAACCAGCCCATTCCGGTGCCCGCCTCGTTGCCCATGGGCACCTACACCTTCCACGATGCCGAGCAGCACGGCACCGAGCGCCTGACACCGAGCAGCATCCTGGCGCAGTCGTCCAACATCGGCACCATCGAAGTGGCCCAGGCCCTGGGGGAGAACCGGCTGCTGGCCCAGATCAGCAATCTCGGGTTCGGCAAGCCCACCGGACTCGGATTCCCTGGAGAGTCCCAAGGTCTGGTCCCAGGGCCCTCAGCGTGGACGGGCACATCCATCGGATCCACGCCCATCGGCCAGGACGACGCCGTCACCGCCCAGCAGATCCTCGACGCCTATAACGCCGTGGCCAACGGCGGAGTGTTCGTCGCCCCCCGCCTGGTGCGGGCCACCGTCGATCCCAACGGGAGTGTCGCCGCGACGAAACCCAGCACCGCCCACCGGGTGATTGATCCCACCACGAATGCCGAGCTGGTGGCCATGCTCGAGGGGGTCGTCACCTCGGGCACCGGGACCGAGGCGGCCATCGACGGCTACACCGTGGCGGGCAAGACTGGGACGGCCCAGATTCCCAACCCCGATCATCTCGGGTACATCACCGGCGCCTATGTCGGGTCCTTCGCCGGCTTCGCTCCGGCCCAGAACCCGGTCCTGTCGGCGGTCGTGGTCCTCGACCACCCCACGCCAATCTACGGTGGTGCGGTGGCCGCCCCGGTGTTCTCGACGATCATGGCCTACGCCCTGCACCACTACGGCATCCCCACCACGGCGGCGGCCACGGCATCGGCGTCGACCTCGCCCATCGGGGCCACCGGTACCATCAAGGTGCCGTCCGGAGCGACGACGGAAGGTCCGTAGATGGTGTCGGCACCGGGGCGTCGCCGCGGTGAGTCGGCCCGTGTGGAACAGACCTCGGAGTCTTCGAACCAGCGGATCGCGTACCTGTGCAGATGAGTGACCTGATCGACGCCATCGATTCCACCGACCTGGTCGACGTCCGGGGGGACCTGGCGTCGACCCTGGTGAACTCCGTGGCCTTCGACAGCCGGCACGTGGCGGCCGGTGCGCTGTTCTGCTGCGTGCCCGGCGGGACCACCGACGGTCACCGGTTCGCAGCCGATGCGGTGTCGCGCGGGGCCACCGCCCTGCTGTGCGAGCGGTTCGTTGACATCGACGATGGGGTGGCCCAGGTCCGGGTGGCGCCCGGTCGGGTGCGCCCGGCCATGGCCAGGGTGGCTGCAGCCCTGTGCGACCATCCCGCCCGCCAGCTGACCATGGTGGGCGTCACCGGAACCAACGGCAAGACGACGGTGACCCATCTGGTGCGATCGATGCTCAACCACGTCGGGCGGTCGACGGCCACCATCGGTACCCTCGACGGAGAGCGGACCACCCCGGAGGCCCCGGTACTCCAGGGCCTGCTCGCCGCCATGGTGGCCAACGGTCGCCAGGCCGTCGCCATGGAGGTCTCCTCTCACGCCCTGACCCAGTACCGCGTGGACGGGATCGTCTTCGATGTCGCGGCGTTCACCAACCTGAGCCGTGACCATCTCGATCACCACGGGTCGATGGAGGCGTACTTCGAGGCGAAGGCATCGTTGTTCGAGGCGTCGAGAGTCAGATCGGCGGTCGTCAACGTCGACGACCCCTGGGGCCAGCGACTGGCCGACCGGATCGAGCGGGACGGTCGCCACGCGATGGCCGTGCGGCGCTCGGACGCCTCGAACCTGGAACTGTCGGTGGGATCGTCGTCGTTCGTGTGGCGTGGCCGACCGGTGACCATCCCGCTGTCAGGGTTGTTCAATGTGGACAATGCCCTGCTGGCAGCATCAATCGTCGCCGCGCTCGGCGTGGACGAGGACGACGTGGTGGCTGGCCTCGGCGCCGCCCATCAGGTCCCGGGGAGAATGGAGGTGGTTGCCTCGGGCGCGCCATTCGCCGTGGTGGTCGACTACGCCCACACGCCGGCAGGCCTCGATGCCGCCTTGTCCTCGGCCCGTGATCTGGCGGTGGCTGGCCGGCTCATCAGTGTGTTCGGTGCCGGCGGCGACCGCGACCGGGGCAAGCGGCCCGGCATGGGGGAGGCCGCAGCCCGCTGGTCAGACGTGGTGGTGCTGACCTCGGACAACCCCCGGAGCGAGGATCCCCTGGCCATCATCGAACAGATCCGTTCGGGAATCGACGACCCGGGCCGTCAGGTGGACCTGGTGGTCGAGCCCGACCGGGCACTGGCCATCCGTGCCGCCCTGGCCATGGCCCGGGACGGCGACGTGGTCGTGGTGGCCGGCAAGGGCCACGAGACCACCCAGACCATCGGCGACCGGGTCCTCCCCTTCGACGACCGCCAGGAGGCCGAGCAAGCCCTGGGCGAGCTGGCCGACGGCGACGCGTCGGGGCGCGTCCGGTGGGGACGACCGATGATCTCGCTGATGACCTCGGGCGGGATCGCCCTGTGGGTGGCGGTGCTGACGACCCCGGTCCTGATCCGTTGGCTGCTGAAGAACAACATCGGCCAGCAGATCCGTGAGGACGGCCCCCAGGTCCACATCGCCAAGGCCGGGACGCCCACCATGGGCGGCATCGGCATCGTGGCGGCCGTCATCATCGGCTACCTCACGGCGCACGCCATCCCCGGGGTGCACTTTTCGCGCTCGGGAACGCTGGTCCTGCTGGCGATCGTGGGAGCCGCAGCCATCGGATTCGCCGACGACTGGATCAAGGTCCGTAATCGGCGCAGCCTCGGCCTCAACAAGCGGACGAAGTTCGGAGCCCAGATCGCCCTGGGCCTGACCTTCGCCCTGCTGGGGGTGTACTGGGCCCACGCCTCGACCGCCCTGTCGTTCACCCGGTACGACTCGATCGACCTCAATCTCGGCACCGGCGTGTGGGTGGTATGGGCCACGGTGATCATCGCCGCCTCGGCCAATGCCGTGAACCTGACCGACGGACTCGATGGGCTGGCCGCCGGCTCGGCCACGTTCTGCTTCGCGTGTCTTGCCATCATCGGGTACTGGCAGTACCGCCACCTGGGCATCTACCACGTCCACGACGCCCTCGACCTGGCCCTGGCCGCGGTGGCCCTGGCTGGAGCGTGTCTCGGATTCCTGTGGTGGAACGCCGCACCGGCCAAGATCTTCATGGGGGACACCGGCTCGCTGTCCATCGGCTCGGGCCTCGCCGCCCTGTGTCTGCTGATGAATCTCGACCTGTTGTTGGTGGTGATCGGTGGCCTGTTCGTCATCGTCACCCTGTCGGTAGTCATCCAGGTGATCAGCTTCAGGGTGTTCCACCGTCGGGTGTTCCGGATGGCTCCGCTCCACCACCACTTCGAGCTGATGGGCTGGCCCGAGACGACGGTGATCGTGCGGTTCTGGATCCTGGCCGGACTGTTCGCCGCGCTCGGCCTCGGGATCTTCTACGGGGACTTCCTGTCGGTGGGCAAGGTCTGATGCGGCTGTCGCCAGGCGGCCCGGCGCCGGCTCGGGCCGACCGTCCGGTGAGGCTCCACCACCCGGGCGCCCTGGTGGGCGAGGCTAAGGGGATGGAGTTGGCACCTGTGGCGCGACGACGCCTCCCCGTCGAATGGACTGTCGGCGGGCCGGGGGTGTCGACCGTTGTCTGAAGGAACCGCCTCCCACCGGACCGGTCGGGCCTCGAGGGCATCGACCCGGAGCGAGGCGACGCGAGGGGTGACCCGTGGGCGCCATCCGTCCCTCTCGGCGACGGCGGTGCGGACCCGCCCGATGACCGGGACTCGGGGCGAGGCCCCGTCCCGCCGGGTCGCCACCCCGGCGTCGACCCGTCCCCCGGCATCGGCGCGGGCCGGCCGTGGACGCCGCTCGAAGGACTCCGGTCGGGGCGGTTCGGACAAGGCGCCGTCACCGTCGTCGGGGTTTTTGTCCCGGTTGGGGACAGCGCCGACCCTCGCCCTCTTGGTCGGGGTCCTGTGCGCGTTCGGGCTGATCATGGTGGGGTCCGCCTCGCCCCTCATCTCCATCAAGCTCTATGGCTCGCCATGGTCGATCTTCATCCGACAGACCATGTGGATGGGGATCGGCGTCGTCGCCCTGCTGGCCTTCTCGAGGGTCGACTACCGCAAATGGCGCAAGCTCCGGGGCGTGCTCGTGGTGGTGACCATGGGTCTGCTGGTCGTGGTCCTCGTCCCCCATCTCGGGGTGACCGCCGGGGGCTCGTCCCGCTGGATCGGGATCGGGATGATCCAGCTCCAGCCATCGGAGCTGATGAAGCTGGCGTTGGCGGTCTTCGCCGCCGACCTGTTGACCCGGCGGTCCCACCCGTCGGCCGACCCGAAGCTGGTCATCGTTCCGGTCCTGGCGGTGCTCGGGATCTCCGGCGTGCTGATCCTCAAGCAACCCGACATGGGGACGGCTCTGGTCCTGGCCTGCATCGCCTTCGGCATCTTGTTCATGGGCGGGGTACCCATGGGCCCCATCGTGAAGATCGTGGGCGCGTTCGCCGTCCTGGCCGTCGTGGTGGGCCTGGCCGACCCGTACCGGCGAGACCGCATCCTGTCGTTCCTCAATCCGGGGGCCAACCGGTCCGGTACCGGCTACCAGGTGTGGCAGTCGCTCATCGGACTGGGTTCGGGCCACGTCTTCGGACTCGGTCTGGGCGGAGGCCGGGAGAAATGGGGCGGGCTGCCCAACGCCCACACCGACTTCATCTTCTCGGTGGTGGGGGAGGAGTTGGGCCTGGTCGGGGCGGTGGTCCTGCTCGGACTGTTCTTCGCCCTGGCGTGGTTCGGCCTGCGGGCGGCCGTGCGCGCCCCGGACCGCTTCGGGAGCCTGTTGGCCGTGGGCATCACCACCTGGGTGACCAGCCAGGCAGTGATCAACATCGGAGCGGTCATCGGTGTCCTGCCCGTCACCGGCATCCCCCTGCCGTTCATCTCGTTCGGGGGCTCGTCGCTCATCATCACCATGGCCGCTGTCGGCATCCTGCTCAACATTGCCGCCCACGAACGGTCGGCGCCCTCGGCCGCCCGCGCGCGGCTGCGTCCGATCACGCGGTGAGCGTGGAGCGGTACGCGCTAATGGCAGGTGGAGGGACGGCCGGCCACCTCCAGCCGGCGCTGGCCATCGCCGAAGCCCTGGTCGACCGGGGTCACGGACGGGGCTCCATCGAGTTCGTGGGGTCGGCCCACGGTCAGGACCAGGCCGCGTTGGAGGGTCGGGGGTTCCCCGTCACGCTGTTGCCCGGCCGTGGGATCGTGCGCGGCTTGGCTCCACGCCAGCTCATGGCCAACCTGGCCGCGCTGGGCGGGTTGGCCGTCGCCTGTGCCCGAGGCCTCGGCATCGTCCGCCGGGCCCGCCCGCGGGTCGTGGTGTCGGTAGGGGGGTACGCCAGCCTGGCCGCCTCGCTGGGTGCCGTGGTACTCGGGGTCCCGCTGGTACTGGTCAACGTGGACGCCGTGCCAGGCGCCACCAACCGGCTCTTCGGGCGGTTCGCCCGGGCCAGCGCGGTCGCCTGGGAGGGCACCCGCCTGCCCCGGGCCGAGGTGACGGGTACGCCGGTTCGGGTCGAGATCGCCCTGGTCGACCGGGAGCCCGGGGGTCGTAGCCGGGCCCGCCAGACCCTCGGCCTCCCGGTCGACCGGCTGACGGTTGTGGTATTCGGAGGGTCCCTCGGCGCCCGGCACCTCAACCAGGTCGTGGCCGGGCTGGCCCTCCGGTGGAAGGACCGGGGCGACCGGTCCATCTTCCACATCGTGGGACGCAGGGACTGGGACGGGGAGGCCGCGCCGACCGGCCCGGACGCGACGGGCCTCCACGTGTCCCGGGTCCCCTATGAGGACCGGATGGCGCTGGTCTACGCCGCCGCCGACGTGGTGGTGTGCCGCGCCGGGGCCATGACCATCGCCGAGCTGGCCGTGGCCGGGGTCCCCTCGGTGCTGGTCCCGCTGCCCGGAGCGCCCGGCGACCATCAGACGGCCAACGCCAGGGTGCTGCAGCGGGCCGGGGCCGCCGTGCTGGTGGCTGACGACGAGCTCGATGCCGAAGGGCTGGACGGTGTGCTCACCGACCTCTTGACCGATCCGGGCCAGCTGTCGGTCATGGGGCAGGCTGCCGCAGCCCTCGGACGCAAGGACGCCGCCGCGGCGGGGGCCGCCCTGGTGGAGGGCGCGGCCCGACCCGAGCACCGGACCGGCCGGCCATGACCGAGTCCATCCGTCTCGGTGACCCGCTCCGCGTGCCGACGGTCCACGTCGTTGGCATCGGAGGGGCCGGCATGAGTGCCATCGCCATCGCCCTCCAGGCCATGGGTCATACGGTCACCGGCAGCGACCTGAAGGCGTCGGCCACCACCGAACGGCTGTCCCGGGCCGGGATGCGCATCGAGATCGGCCACCGGGCCGAGAACCTGGGATCGGCCGACCTGGTCACCGCGTCCTCGGCCGTAGCCGAGACCAACCCCGAGGTAGCCGAGGCCCACCGGCGGGGCATCCCGGTGCTGACACGGGCCGAAGCCCTGGCCGAGGTGGCGTCGCTCCGGCGCTGTCTGGCTGTGGCCGGCACCCACGGCAAGACCACCACGGCGTCGATGCTGGCCCTCTTGTTGGTGGAGGCCGGGATGCACCCCTCCTTCCTGATCGGCGGGGACGTCAACGAGATCGGGACCAACGCCGTATGGGACGACGGCGACTGGCTGGTGGTGGAGGCCGACGAGAGCGACGGGACCTTCCTGGCCCTGGTGCCCGATATCGCCGTGGTCACCAATGTCGAAGCCGACCACCTCGACCACTACGGAACCTTTGCCGCGGTGCGCTCGGCGTTCGAGGAGTTCGTGGGCGGGGCCCGCCAGCACCGGGTGGTCGGCGGCGACGATGGCGTCGCCGCCGAGATCGGCCGGGCCACCGGGGCCGACACCGTCGGCACCGATCCGGGCTGCACCCATCGGATCGAGGACCTGGTCCTGGCCCGCAGTTCGGTGGCCTTCACGCTGGTCGGCCCGGACGGGGACCGGCTCGGTCACCTCGACGTCCCAGTCCCCGGCGTCCACAACGCCCGCAACGCCGCGGTGGCCACGGTGGCCGCGTTGGCCGCTGGGGTTCCCTTCGACGCCGCCGCTCGGGCACTGGCCCGCTTCGCCGGTGTGGCCCGCCGGTTCGAGTTCCGCGGGACGGTCAACGGCGTGACCTTCGTCGACGACTACGCCCACCTGCCGAGCGAGGTCCGGGCCGTGCTGGCCGCCGCCCGGAACGGCGACTGGCGGCGGGTGGTGGCGGTCTTCCAGCCCCACCGCTACAGCCGGACGGCCGAACTGGGCGAGGAGTTCGGGGCCGCCTTCGGCGACGCCGACCTGACCGTGGTCACCGACGTCTATGGCGCCGGGGAGGCGCCCGTGCCGGGGGTGTCGGGCCAACTGGTGGCCGATGCCGTCCACCGCGCCTATCCCGGGATGCCGGTCCTCTACGTCGCCGGCCGAGCCGACCTGCGACGGACGGTGGGGGAGATCCTCGAGGAGGGCGACCTGTGCTGCACCCTGGGCGCCGGCGACCTCACCTCTCTCCCCGACGAGCTGATGGCCGACCCGGGCTGGTGAGCGGGACCATGACCACCCGATCCGACCGACTGGCGGCCTTGGACCGCGCCCTTGGGCCGTTGGCCCGACGGGACCAGCCCCTGGGCACGCTCACCACCTACCGGGTGGGGGGACGGGCCGCGTTGTTCTGTGAGCCGGCCGATGAAGCCGAGCTGGTCGCCGTGGCCTCGGCCGTGGCCGGTGGGGGTGCGTCGGGCGTCCCGGTGCTGGTCGTGGGTCGTGGCTCGAACCTCCTCGTCTCCGACCAGGGCTTTCCCGGCCTGGTCGTGACCCTCGGCCCAGGGTTCGAGGGCCTGGCCGTCGACGGGTCCGAGGTGACCGCCGGTGCGGCCCTGAGCCTGCCGGTGCTGGCCCGGCGCACGGCGGCGGCCGGTTTGCACGGTCTCGAGTGGGCCGTGGGTGTGCCCGGTTCGGTTGGGGGGGCCATTCGGATGAACGCCGGGGGCCACGGCTCGGACACGGCGGCCACGCTGGTCGGCTTCCGTTGGGTGGATCTGACCTCGGCCTCGGTGCACGAGGGGGGCCCGGACCGGTTGGCCTTCGGCTACCGCCAGTCCAGTCTGGCCCCCACCGACGTCGTGGTGTCGGGACGTTTCCATCTCGCCCCGGGCCACCCCGACCAGGGGCGGGCCACCATCGACGAGATCGTCCGGTGGCGGCGGGCCAACCAGCCCGGTGGAGCCAATGCCGGTTCGGTGTTCACCAACCCCCCGGGTGATTCGGCCGGGCGGCTGATCGACCAGTGCGGGCTGAAGGGTCTGCGCCTCGGGACGGCGGAGGTCTCCCCCAAGCACGCCAACTTCATCCAGGCCGACCCGGGTGGCTCGGCCGATGACGTCAAGCGGCTGATGGACCAGGTGCGAGAGGTCGTGGCCACGGCCACCGGCGTGGTCCTGGCGACCGAGGTGCGCCTGATCGGGTTCGACGACCAGTCCGGAGGAGACCGATGACGTCTGTGACCGACACCACCGTGACCGGGCCGCCCCCGCCCCCGCCAGGGGGCCCGACCGACGGGCCGCCCCCGCCGCCCATCGACCCGCGGATCCGCCAGCGACGGGTGGCCATCCGTCGTGACGAGGGCCGCCGCCGGCTGCGGGCGGTGGCCGGGGTGGTCGCAGCCGTCGCCCTGGTGGTGGCCGGGTGGGCCCTGCTCCACACGCCTCCGTTCAGTGCCCGGGTGGTCACCGTCACCGGGTCCCACCCCCACACCACCACGGCCGCCATCGTGGCCGCCGCCGGCCTGGAGCATGCTCCGCCCCTGGTCAGCGTCAATACCGGTGCTGTCGCGGCCAAGGTCGAGACCCTTCCTTTCATCGCCACCGCCCAGGTGGGGCGCCACTGGCCTGACGGGTTGACGATCGCGGTCACCGAGCGCGTCCCGGCTGTGGCCATGGCTGGGCCGCGGACCGCCTGGACGGTCCTCGACGGTGCCGGAAGAGCCCTCGAGGTCCTGCCCACGCAGCCGGCCGGCGTGTTGGTCCTGGTGGTGCACACCGCGGCCGGGTCCCTTCCACCTCCGGGGATCGGGGCCACACTCCCGTCCGATGCCCGCCCGGGCCTGGTGGTGGGCCGCAGCCTGCCGCCGGCGTTCTCGGCCCAGGTGGTCTCGGTGACGACCGCTCCTGACGGCACGATGGACCTGGCCCTCAATTCGGGGATCACCGTCCACCTGGGCACGAACAGCGATCTGGCCGCCAAGTACGAGGACGTGGCGGCGATCATCGCCCACGGGTCCCTCCAGGGGAAGACCACCATCGACGTGTCGGTTCCCCAGTCGCCCATCGTGAGCTGACGGAGTCGCCCCGGCGCGACGATCGCCACCGCCAAGGGGTCGTCATGGGGCCGACAGTGCTTGACCAGGTACTCCGCTGACCGTATCGTGGTCCACAACTCGCCGGTTGGAACGGTTTCAACCTTTGGTCGAGGGTAAGGGATTACATGACCGTTCCGGCGCAGAACAATTATTTTGCCGTCATCAAAGTGGTCGGTGTGGGCGGGGGTGGGGTCAACGCCGTCAACCGCATGATCGACGCAGGCCTGCGCGGGGTGGAGTTCATCGCCACCAACACGGATGCCCAGGCTCTGCTGATGAGCGACGCCGACCTCAAGCTCGACATCGGTCGCCAGTTGACCCGGGGGCTGGGGGCGGGGAGTGATCCCGAGGTCGGCCGACTGGCCGCCGAGGAGCACCGCTCCGAGATCGAAGAGGCGCTGAAGGGGGCCGACATGGTCTTCATCACCGCCGGCAAGGGCGGTGGCACCGGTACCGGTGCAGCCCCGGTGGTGGCCGAGATCGCCAAGTCGCTCGGTGCCCTGACCATCGGCGTGGTCACCCGCCCGTTCACCTTCGAGGGCCGGCGGCGCTCAGTCCAGGCCGAGGCGGGCATCCAGAACCTGAAGGAGAAGGTCGACACCCTCATCATCATCCCGAACGACCGTCTGCTCACCGTGTCCAATGAGAAGACCTCGATGGTCAACGCCTTCAAGATGGCCGACGAGGTGCTCATGCAGGGCGTGCAGGGGATCACCAGCCTGATCACGGTCCCCGGGCTGATCAACACCGACTTCGCCGACGTGAAGATGATCATGAGCAACGCCGGCACGGCCATCATGGGCATCGGCTCGGCCACCGGCGAGGGCCGTTCGGTGAACGCGGCAAGGGCGGCCATCACGTCCCCCCTGCTCGAGGCCTCCATCGAGGGGGCACGAGGCATCCTCCTCAACATCGCCGGCGGTCCCGACCTCGGCCTGTTCGAGGTGAACGAGGCGGCGGAGATCATCCACGGGGTCGCCCACCCCGACGCCAACATCATCTTCGGCAGCGTGATCGACGAGGACATGGGCGAAGAGGTGCGGGTCACGGTCATCGCCGCCGGGTTCGAGCGCTGGGAGGCCCAGGGTGCTCGCGGGCCGGCCCAGACCGAGTCGGGTGGCCGCGAGGAGAGTCGCAGCCGGGTGTTGGGCACCGAGTCCGCCCACGAGGACATCTTCGCCACCCCGAGCGACGACGAGCTGGACCTGGGCGACGACGACTTCGACGTGCCTTCGTTCCTGCGCTGACCGCCACGACCCACCCCGTCCCCATCGTCGGGACCATCGTCGCGGCGTGGAGTGACGCCTCCTCCGGTGATCTCCGGCCCGCTGCCACCCCGAGCCGGCCGGGTGCCACGCTGGGCGCCTGGACCGCTCAGGTGACCGCCGAGGTCGGCGCACCGAGAGAGGTCCACTGGGTCGACCAGGTCCACGGCCGCGTCGTGGTCACCGTGGCCGGCCCGGTGTCGCCGGGCCGGGACCTTGCCCGCCTCGGTGGACGCCCGCCGGATCCGATCGGCGAGGGCCCGGGTGACGCGATGGTCTCATCGGCGCCCTCGGTGGCCCTGGCTGTCCTGACGGCCGACTGCGCCTCGGTGGCGCTGGGCAGCCGGGAAGGCGTGTTTGCCGCCGTGCACGCCGGTTGGCGGGGCCTGGTCGAGGGTGTCGTCGCCGGGGCGGTGACCGCCATGCGGGCCCTCGGGGCCACCGATGTGGTCGGGATGCTCGGGCCCTGCATCCACGCCGAGTGCTACGAGTTCTCGCCGGCCGACCTCGACTCGGTGTGTGCCGTGGTGGGCGACGGTGCGCGGGGCCAGACGGCGGCCGGCCGGCCCGCACTCGACCTGCCCGCCGCGGTGTCGTCCACGCTGGCGGCCAGCGGTGTCACCGAGCGGCCCGGGCCGGACATGTGCACGGCGTGCGGGGGCGGCTACTTCTCCCACCGGGCCCGCCAGGACCCCGGCCGCCAGGCCCTGTTGGTGTGGTCGGCCCCGGCTGGTGTCGAGCCGGCGGCTGCCGGCGGGTGACCGACGAACCCGGACGGTTCGAGACCCTTGGGTTCGAGGATCGGGTGGACGAGGTCCGGCACAGGATCGAGGCGGCCTCGCCCGATCCCGGTGCGGTGAGGATCGTGGCGGTGACCAAGGGTTTCGGCCCCGATGCAGTCCGTGCCGCCCTCGGGGTCGGTCTGGTCGATGTGGGCGAGAACTACGCCGACGAGTTGGTGGCCAAGGCCAACGCGCTGTCCGACGACACGGAGCCGACAGGAGGCCCCGAGCAGCGCGGTCCGGCAACCCAGGCCACCTGGCACTTCCTCGGGGCAATCCAGCGCAACAAGGTGGCCCGTCTGGTGCCCGTGGTCTCGTGGTGGCAGGGGTTGGCTCGACTCGAGGAGGGACGGGCCATCGCTTCCCGCCGTCCCGGCTCGACGGTGCTCGTGCAGGTGGACGTGGCCGGTATCCCCGGGCGTGGCGGCTGTCCGCCTGACCAGATCCCCGAACTGGTCAGGCGGCTCCGAGACCTGGAACTCGACGTTGCGGGCCTGATGGCCGTTGGTCCCCCCGGACCGCCAGAGGGATCCCGGCCCGGCTTCGGCCAGGTGTCGGTGCTGGCCGACGCCCTCGACCTGCCGGTCCGGTCGATGGGGATGAGCGACGACTTCGAGGTGGCGCTGAGCGAGGGGTCCACCATGGTGCGGCTGGGCCGCATCCTGTTCGGCGAGCGGGCCCCGAAGCGTTGAGGCCGTAGGCACCGCCGGGCCTTCCACCGGCAGGTCAAGGCACGCACTACGCTGTCCGCAGGAGGAAATGATGGCTGCTTCGTTCATGAAAAAGACCATGGCCTATCTGGGCCTCGTCGACGACGACTACGACGACTATGACGACTACGAGTCGCGGTCGCCGGCGCCCGTCGGACGAGCCGGCCAGCGGTCAGTGGCCGCCGCAGATGAGGTCGATGAGCCGACCACGGCCATCCCCAGTCCGCGTATCCGCACGCTGAACAGGGACGAGACGGCCGGGACGGCGGTGGCCGCGGCACCCGCGTCGATGACTCCGCGCAACCAGCTCGGCACGCCTTCGGTGCGGCCCATCTCCCAGGAGACGAGCAGCGCACGGGTGCACATCGTGGCGCCGGGCCGATTCGCCGACGCCCAGGAGATTGCCAACCGGCTCATGAACAACCAGCCGGTGATCGTGAACATGCAGAGTGCGGACCGGGACCTCCAGCGGCGGATGATCGATTTCTGCAGTGGCGTGACCTACGCCTTGTCCGGTGGCATGGAGCGCGTGGCTGACGAGGTCTTCCTCCTCACGCCGTCTAACGTGAAGGTCTCCGACGAAGAGCGCCAGCGCCTCGCCGACCGCGGTCTGGTCAATCCCTGAGCCGGAGCCGAGCACCTGGCGCACACGGGAAGTGAGGGTTGAGTAGCCATGTTCGGGATCATCGTGATCGTGCTCTACCTGTTCCTCCTGGTCCTGTTCGCCTACTCCATCCTGAGTTGGGTGGCCGCCTCGGGTCGCCTGGCCTACGACTCGCCGGTCCACAAGATCCAGAGCGTGCTGTCGGCCATCTGCGAGCCGGTGCTGCGCCCGGTCCGCCGGATCATCCCCCCGGTCCGGATGGGCGGCGTCGGTCTCGACCTCTCGGTCCTCATCGTCTTCCTGGTCGTCTCGGCCATCCTCATCCCGCTGTTCTCGAGGTGATCCCGATCGCCGCCTGACCGGCCGTGGTCCGGAACGGTCCGCCCAGCCCGAGGAGCCCGCCTGCGACGTCGGCGGATTTGCGCCGGGAATGCCTGGATCCGCTGAGAAGCACCGCTAGCATGGTGGGCATGGATGCCTCCCAGTCAGCTCTGGACTCTCTGCGAACGGTCGAGTTCCGCGAGACCCTGAAGGGGTACCACCGCGACGACGTCGACGAATACCTCGAGAAGGCCGCCGTCGAGGCCGAGGGCCTCCAAGAGCAGTTGCGTCAGAGCGGCGAGCGACTCCGTCAGGCGGCCGAGCGCATCGCCCAACTGGAGACAGCGATCGAGCACCGGCCCGAGCCGACCCCAGTCGAGCCGGCCGCACCCGACGACACCCTCCAGCGGACCCTTCTGCTGGCCCAGAAATTCGTCGACGAGACCAAGGCCGAGTCCGAGGCCGAGGCGGCCCGGATCATCGCCGAGGCCGATGCCAAGGCCCGGCTGGTCACCGAGCAGTCCCAAGCCCAGGCCAACCGGGTAGCTGCCGAGTCCGAGCAACGTCTCCGTGAGGAGATCAGCCGGCTCGAGGCCAACAAGGCCAAGCTGGCCCATGACGTCGAGACCATGAGCCGGCATCTGGAGACCGAGCGGGGCCGACTCCGTGATGCCCTGAGTGAGATCCTGCGCTGGGTGGACGAGAACGTCCAGCCGGTCGGCGGTCACCCCGAGGCGGCCCGAGTGGCGCCCAAGCCCGAAGCCGGCACCACCGGTCCTCCCACCGGTGGCGTGCCCGCACCCGGCTCCCAGCCACAGCCCGCTCCCGCCGCCGGCAACCGACCCGCGGCCGTGGCACCCCAGCCCCAGCCCCAACCTCAGGCCCAGCCGCAGCCGCAACCGCAGGCCCAGCCCCATTTACAGAGCGCGGCCACCCCCCATCCAGGGAATGCCAACACCGGTGAGATGACTCAGGTGCGTCCGGCCGGCTCCAACGCCCCGGCCCAGCCGGCGGAGGCCAACGCCCCGCTGCCGCTCTAGACGCGAGGGAACGCCTGGCTGGATGCCGGCGAGCCCCGAGGCCGCCCAGGCGTGTGTGACCCCGGTGCCCGTTCGGGACCACAGGCGGGGCATCGCCGGCTCGCCACGACCACCTCGATGAGCCACGCGTGTTCGGCGGAGGACGCCGTACCGCTATGGTCCTGGGGCGGGTTCGAAGGCTCCGGATTGCTGCGGTATGCCGGGCACGGTATCGTCTCCCGCCCACCAGATGTGGCGACGGTCCTGTTCTGCCTCGCCCGACCGGTCGCGTCCCCAGGACGGAGTGCACCTTGAAGGAGGTCGATGTGACGGCAGCGAAGAAGGCGGCACCCACGCCGAAGAAGGCTGCGACGACGAAGAAGTCCTCGTCGACCACGAAGCCGGCGGCATCGGCCAAGGGCAGCACTGCCTCGACCGCCAAGGCCCCCGCCGCCAAGAAGGCCTCCACCGCCAAGAAGGCCGCGGCCCCGGTGAAGAAGTCCGCGCCGACCAAGGCCTCCACCGCCAAGAAGGCCGCGGCCCCGGTGGCCAAGTCCGCCGCAGCATCCAAAAAAGCCGCCACAGCCGCGGGGTCGACCAAGGTGTCCGCCGTCAAGAAGACAGTCACCCCGGCACCGAAGAAGGCCGCCCCCGCCGCCAAGGCCCCGGCCGCACCCCGCAAGCCGACGGTGGGCCCCTATGCCAAGGAGCCCAAGTTCTTGGAGGAGCAGCGGGTCCTGCTGCTCGAGGAGCGTGGCATCTACGACGGTCAGGCCCACGACCTTCGGGCCGAGGCCGATTCACTGGCCCTCGAGCGCGAGCCCGGCGACGTCCAGTTCGACGAGGAGTCCGGCGAGGGCGGCACGGTGACGGTGGACCGGGAGCGGAACCTGGCCCTGTCGGCACAAGCCTCGGCCGCCGTCGAAGAGATCGACGATGCCATCCGCAAGATCGAGCGCAAGACCTACGGCGCCTGTGAGCGCTGCCACCAGCCCATCCCGAAGGCCCGGCTCCGCGCCCTGCCCTTCGCCCGGCTGTGCGTCGCCTGCAAGAGCGGTGGGCTGTCACGACGCTGACCGATGAGCCCGCCGTGGTAGTGGAGCATCCGGGCCGGGCCTCGGGCGCCCGGCGCCTGGCGGTCGCCGGCTCGGTGGCCCTGGCGGTGGTGGTGATCGACCAGCTGACCAAGTGGTGGGCGGTCAGCCGTCTGGCGGCGGGCCCGATCCACCTGATCGGCACGCTCGACTTCGAACTGTCCCGCAACACCGGTTCGGCGTTCAGCCTGTTCCAACGGGACAGCGCGGTGCTGGTGGTCGTGGCGGTGGTCTTGGTGGCCGTCCTCGCCACCTTGGTGTGGCGCTCGTCGTCGACGAGCCGGGCCGCCATCCTCGGGCTGATTCTCGGTGGCGCCCTGGGCAACCTGGCCGACCGGTTGGTCCGTGGCGATCACGGCGCGGTGGTGGACTTCGTCGCCCTCCACTTCTGGCCCACCTTCAATGTGGCCGACGCCTCCATCACCGTGGGCTGTGTCCTGTTGGTGGTGTCCTTGGTCCGCGGTCCCTCGTGAGCCCCGGCGATCCGCTGGTCGTCACGGTGCCGGCGCCGCTCGACGGCGTGCGGGTCGACAAGGCCGTGGCCCTGGTGGCCGATGTGTCCCGCTCGTCGGTGAACGCCCTTATCGACCAGGGCCGGATCACCGTGGACGGCGTGGCGGTCCGCAGCCGGAGCGCGGTGCTGAAGGTGGGCCAGGTCCTCTCCATCGAGGTCTCAGACGATGGAGTGGTGCCGGCCCCGGTGGCCGACCCGTCGGTGCACTTCGGGGTGGTCCACGAGGACGCCGACATCATCGTGGTCGACAAGCCGGCCGGCCTGGTCGTCCACCCCGGCGCCGGCCACCGCACCGGCACCCTGGTCCACGGCTTGTTGGCCCGCTATCCCGATCTGACCGTCCTGGCCGCCGACGCCGGAACCGATCCCGACCGCCCCGGCATCGTGCACCGGCTCGACCGCGGCACCTCGGGGCTCATGGTGGTGGCCCGCACCCCGTCCTCGTACCAGTCCCTGGTGGCCCAGCTCGGCTCGCGCCAGGTCACCCGGCGCTACCGCACCCTGGTGCTGGGCACCGTCGAGGGTGAGTCCGGGGTGGTGGACGCCCCTATCGGCCGCTCGGTGAGCTCGCCGACCCGGATGGCTGTTTCCCGCCGGGGCAAGGAGGCCCGCACCCGGTACCACGTGGAGCAGCGCTTCGACGAGCCGGCCCCGGCGACCTTGCTCACCGCCACCCTGGAGACCGGTCGGACCCATCAGATCCGCGTCCACCTGTCGGCCATCGGGCATCCGGTGGTGGGGGACGACGTCTACGCCCGGGGCCGGAGCCTGCCCGGGGCCGTGATCGACCGACCGTTCCTCCATGCCTACGCCCTGGGCCTCGACCATCCGGGCACGGGACTCCCCGTCTCGTTCGAGTCCGAACTCCCCGATGATCTGACGGGCCAGCTCGCCGCGCTCGGCGACTCCTTGTCCCACTGACCGGGCCGGGCCCCGGCGTCACCGCCGGGGCGAGGGGTCAGGCGGCCTCGTGGGCCGCCTCGAGCATCTGGCTGTCGCCCAGGACCTCGAGTGCCTCGGCCTCGGCCTGGCGCACCTTGCGCACCCCGATGCCCAGCCGCTCGGCGGTGGTCTGGAGCGAGGCGGGATCGGTGCCGTCGAACCCGAACCGGTGACGGATCACCTGGCGCTGGAGGTCGCTGAGCCGGTCGACGGCCTGGCGGACCAGGTCCAAGGTGAGCTCCGAGGCGACCTCGTCCTCGAAGTCGCTCAGGTCGGTGGAGACCAGATCGCCGAGGGTGGCCGTGGAGTCGGCGGCCGCCGGCTGGTCCAGGCTGGCCACCACCCTGGCCACCTGGGCCAGGTCGGAGCGGACCTCGGCCGTGGTGTTGGTGGCGTTGTCCATCTCGTCGTCGGTGGGCGGACGCTGGTACTGGTGGGTGAGCTCCCACAGGGCTGCGTCGACCTGCTGGTTGCGCTCGGCCACCTCCATGGGCAGGCGGATGGTCCGCCCGTGCTGCTGGACGGCACGCTGGAGCGCCTGGCGGATCCACCACGTGGCGTAGGTCGAGAACCGGAAGCCCCGCTCCCAGTCGAACTTGTCCACGGCCCGCATCAGGCCGAAGGTGCCCTCCTGGATGAGATCGGGGAGGTCCACGCCGCGGTCCTGGTAGCGGCGGGCCCAGTGGACCACCAGCCGGAGGTTGGCGGCCACCATCTCGCGGCGAGCGGCGTCGTCGCCGGCGGCCACCCGCTTGGCCAGCTCGGTCTGGGCCTCGTGGTCCGGGAGGGGGTGGTGGTCGAGGTCACGGAGGAACAGGCCCAGGCTGTCGGCGTCCGTGCCCCGGTTGCGGGCCTGGGCCCGGGCGGGCGCGCCCTTTCCGCCGCTGGCCACCGGCTTGGCGGTGGCCCGGGCAGCCGGCTCCGGGCGGGCCGGGCGTTCGGTGTTTCTGCTCAACGTGCGAGTCGTCATCCCTCTCCTCATCAATCGTCATAGGGTCGACACCGGCTTCAACGCCCGATCGGTCCAGGACATTCCTTGTCGGTGGCTCTACCCATCGATCCTCGTGCCCTACCCGGACCGGCGGGACGATGATCGGGTTTGCGCGGTGGGTGTTCGGAGTGGTCGGCTGTCCGGATGCCCCGATCCGGTCACCGATGCCTGCTCATCCGCCACGGGGAGACCGAGTGGAGCCTGAGCGGTCGCCACACCGGCCGAACTGACCTGCCGCTGCTCCCCGAGGGCGAGGCCCAGGCTCGGGCCCTGCGGTCCCGGCTGGCTGACGTCCCGCTGGTCACCGTCCGGTGCAGCCCCCTGCTCCGTGCCCGCCAGACGAGCGAACTGGCCGGGCTGGGAGAGGGGGCCGAGATCGACCCCGACCTGGCCGAATGGGACTACGGCGACTACGAGGGCCTGACCACCCCCGAGATCCGTGAGGCCCGCCCGGGCTGGGAGCTCTTTGCCGACGGCGCCCCGGGGGGCGAGACCGCCGCTGCGGTCGGGGCCCGGGTGGACCGGGTGATCGAGCGGGTCAGGGCCGTTGACGGCGACGTCGCCTGTGTGGCCCACTCGCACCTCCTTCGGGTCCTGGCGGCCCGTTGGATCGGGCTCGACCCGTCCGGCGGCCGGCTGTTCGTCCTGGGCCCAGCCGGCCTCAGCGAGCTCGGGTGGGACCGGGGCCAACCGGTGGTGAACCGCTGGAACCTGCCCTGACCCGGCCCGGGTACAGGACCGCCAGCCGGATGGGGGCCCACAGGGCGTTCAGCGGGTGGCCGTCGGCTGGCGGTCGGCCGGCCGGCTCGGGGCCAGCGACTCGGCCGGGAAGAGGCGGCGCGGCCCGGTCCAGGGAGCGGGTGGCGCGTTGAGCACGGAGGCCAGGGCGTAGGCCACGGCCTCGTAGTTGACCCGCCAGCCCCGGAAGTGGGGCCAGGCCTCGTCGAGCGTCCGGGACGCCGGGTAGCCCAGCTCGGCCAGGCGGGCGGCCGCTGAGCGGAAGTCGGCCTCGGGCAGCAGGATCGGGTCGTCGGGGCTCGGGTCGGCCTCGAAGGGGATCCGTGTGGCCTGGGCGATGTCCCGGAGGCAGTTGAAACCCATCCGCAGGCACAGGCGGGCCTCCACCGGCGAGCCCTCGGGATCCAGCGCCAAGGTCATGGCGGCGGCATCCATCACGGCGATGAGACTGACCACCCACGAGTTGAGGGGGCGGGGGGAGCGCAGGTAGAGCAGGGACGGATAGCTGGTGTGGCTCTCGGCCACGTCGGCGGCCCAGCGCTCCCACTCGGCGAACAGGCTGGCCAGATTGTCGATCAGCCCGACGAGCTGGTGGCGCATGAGGAGTTCGGGCCCCCAGGCCGGCGCCCCGGCCCGGCTCTCCAGCAGGGTGACCAGGGTCTCTCTGCGGTTGTAGGCGCTGTAGATGGTGGGCAGGTAGGCGATCTGGAGGGCCACCAGCACCATGCCGGTCCCCGCCGCCACGAAGTCCACGATGTGGGAGCCGGTCTGGTGGTTGAGGGCGAAGCCCAGCGTGAACACCGACGAACCGGCCTCGGAGAAGGCCTGGTCGAGCGTGCCGTGCCCCAGACCCCAGTTGACCAGGGTGAACCCCACCACGGTGACGGTGAGCCAGGTGGCCAGCAGGACCACCAGGGCCACGGGTTCGCTGATGGCCAGAATCCGGTCCTTGGTGGCGTAGCGCCGGGCCAGGGAGGCGAGCCCCCGGAAGAGGGCCCGCACCGCCCGCATGGGGTAGGCCACCAGCCCCGAGCCCGAGCGGGGCACGATGAGGACGACGATGACACCGGCGGCGTTGACCACCAGGACCATGATGCCCAGGGCGAGGACGAGGTCGCGGCCCATGCTCACGCAGTGGTCAGCGGGCCGACGGCGATGGGAACGGTGGGATCAGCCGGCGGTCTGGCGGAGGGCGGGAACCCGGCCCTGGGCCCGGGCCACCATGTCGGCCAGATTGTACGAGTCGAGGTGGGTCCGCATGTGCTCGCCGAGGTCGGCCCACACGGTGAGCAGCACGCACTGGCCCTCGTGGTCACAGGCGCCGTTCTCGTGGGGGAGACCGAAGTCGCCGGCCACGATGGGCCCGTCGACGGCCGAGACGATCTGGGAGAGGGTGATCTCCTCGGGTGACCGGGCCAGCACGTAGCCGCCGCCCACACCGCGCTTGGAGCGCACCAGGCCCGCCCCCTTCAGGGCCAGGAGGATCTGCTCCAGATAGGGCTGCGGGAGGCCGGTCCGCTCGGCGATGTCCCGCACGGCGGTGGGCCCGTCGCCGTCGGTATGGAGGGCCAGGGAGAGTAGGGCCCTGCTGGCGTAGTCGCCTCGCGTCGATACCTTCACGAGGCCATGCTATTGCTTCTGGGGGTGCAACGGACTTGACCGCCTCGGGCACCCACCGTCCGAACGACCCCGCCGGACCGGGTGACGCTCAGCGCCCGCCCAGCTTTCCGCCCGCCAGATCCTCGGCCATGGCCCAGCCGAACGCCACCAGGCGCCCGCCGGATGTGGCCTCTACGCCCTCGAAGAACACGGTGACCTCAGTCGGTGCCGCCGCCTTGGGGCTCAAGAAGTCGAACCCACCGGCCTCGCAGCCGTCCCCGCTGACCACGAAGGTCCGGTCGTCGATCCGGCCGTCGGCCCCGAACCGCTTGGCCAGGCGACGTCCCCAGGCCCGCTCTTCGCCGGTGGCCTTGTGGTCCGGGCCGGGGACCACGTCGGTCAGCCCGGCAAAGGCCCGGAACCCCTCGGGGGCCAGCAGCCGGGTTCCCACCAGCACGTCCTCGTCCGGGAAGGCCAACAGGGCCCGCCGGTACTTGTCGCCCATCATGGCCCGCAGCACCGTGTCGGCCCGCGAGGTGCGGTCCACCGTCGCCAGCCCGATCAGCAGCGATGGGGTGCCGCCGATCCGCTCGAGGGTCGAGAACGAGTACCCCCGCAGTTTGGCCCCCTCACGGGCGCGGGTGACGAGTACCCACTCCTCGCGCTGTTTGGACAGGAACCCGATGTCGAATCGAGGTTCCCGCTCAGCGCACAGGTCGGCCATCTCGGCCAACTCGGCATCGCTGATCGATGTGCAGTCCTTGGTCTCCACCTGGATGGACATATGCCGTTCCGTACTCCTCGGTCTCCATGCGGCGTCAGCCGACGGCTCCCGTCCGTTTGGCCAGGAACACCCCCTTGGTCCACCTCGCCGCACGGCGAAAGCGGATGTGCGGGCCTCCACGCCAGGAGCCGTGGATTGATTTTACGGGGTTTTTCGCCCGCTGTCGTATCCGGGCCTCCGAGCGGGCCTGTCGCGCCCTCCCGCCACGGGCCCGCCCCGGCCCCCGAGGTGCCTCGTCACCGCCCCCACCTGGACCGACGGTCGGGCACGCCGACCGGGGACTAGCCCTGGATGGAGGTGGGCCCGAGGAGGACCCGCAACTCGCCGATCAGCCCGCGGGTGGAGTCCACGTTGAACTCGGCGGGGAGCCGGAGGACCTTCTCCCCGACATGGAGGAAGACCGGTGAGTCGCCCGGGTGCTCGGACAAGAGCCGCTTCAGGCTCTCCACCACGGTGTCGGTCAGCGCGTTCAGGGGCAGGGAGATCCGGAGCTCCCCGGTGCCCGTCGCCGCCAACTCGGGGCGCTTGACCTCCATGCAGATTAGCTTGAGCCGGTCGTCACGCAGGTCGACCCGGCTCTTCAGCACGACGATGGCATCGTCGTCGAGGAGTGCGCCGTAGTCGGCCATCGACTTGGGGAACACGAAGACCTCGATGGAGGCATTGAGGTCCTCCAGCACGAAGGTGGCCATCAGGTCGCCCTTTTTGGTGTAGCGGCGGTTCAGCTCGGTCACCACCCCACCCACCGTCCGGATCTGGCCCTCGCCGCCGTAGCCGCCCCCGCCGCCCAGGGCCGGTGCCTCGGGGTCGATGTCCCGGAGCTCGGCCAGCGTGCAGTCGGTCAGGCGGGCCAGCGAGCTCTCCAGCCCCATCAGCGGGTGGTCACTGATGTAGAGCCCGAGCATCTCTTTTTCGAAGGCCAGCCGCTGGGACTTGTCGAACTCGGTGTCCGGGATGGGCGTCCGGGTGTCGCCGAACCCGATGGTCTGGCCGTCGGTCTCGGGTTCCAGGCTGGCGAACAGCGAGACCACGCCGGCCTCGTGCTCGCGACGTCGCTCGAGGGTGCGGTCCACGATCTCTTCGAACACCAGACACAGGCCCCGCCTCGGGTGGCCGAGGGAGTCGAAGCCGCCCGCCTTGATCAAGGACTCGAGCGTCCGCTTGTTGAGGACCTGGGGATCGACGCGCTGGCAGAAGTCGTAGAAGTCGACGAAGGTGCCGCCTCGCCCACGCTCATCGACGATGAGCTCCACCAGGCCCTCGCCCACGTTGCGCACGGCGGACAGCCCGAAGGTGATGGCCCCGGGATGGTCGCCCCGCCGACCGATCGCCTCGGCGTCCCCCTGCTGGCCGAGGGCGTCCTGGCCGGCCGAGAAGTCGGCGGCGAACTCGGACAGGGACCGGTTGACGTCGGGCACCAGGACCTCGATGCCCATGGATCGGCACTCGCCCAGGTACACCGCCGTCTTGTCCTTGTTGTCCTTGACCGAGGTCAAGAGACTGGCCAGGTACTCGACCGGGTAGTGGGCCTTCAACCAGGCCGTCTGGTAGGCGATGAAGCCGTACCCGTAGGCGTGGGACTTGTTGAAGGCGTAGTCGGCGAAGGGCTCGATGATGTCGAACAGCGCGGTGCCGAGCGACTCCTCGTAGCCGGTGGCCACACAGCCGGCGATGAACTTCTCGCGCTCGGCCTGGATGAGGGCGCGGATCTTCTTGCCGCACGCCTTGCGCAGGTTGTCGGCCTCGGCCAGGTCGTAGCCGGCAATTTTCTGGGCCACCCGCATGACCGACTCCTGGTAGATCATCAGGCCGTAGGTGTCGCCGAGGATCTCCTCCAAATCAGGATGGAGGTAGCTGACCGCCTGGCGCCCGTTCTTGCGGTCGGCGTAGTCGCGGTGCATGTTGGCAGCCATGGGCCCCGGTCGGTACAGGGCGACCAGGGCGGCGACGTCGTCGAAACTGGTGGGGGCAAGCGAGCGCATGAGCGAGCGCATGGGCCCGCCCTCGAGCTGGAAGACGCCCATGGAGTCCCCGCGGCACAGCATGGCGAAGGTGTCGGGGTCGTCGAGCGGGATGTGGTCGATGTCGGGGCGCTCCCCGGTGGACACCTCGATGAGGTCCAAGGTGCGCTCGATCACCGAGAGGTTGCGGAGCCCGAGGAAGTCCATCTTGAGCAGGCCGAGGTCCTCGACCCCGTGCATCTCGTACTGCGTGACGACGGGGGCCTCGTCGGGATTGTTGCCGTCCGGCTTGCGCTGGACCGGGACGTACTCGGTCAGCGGCTCGTCGGTGATCACCACGGCGGCGGCGTGGATGCCGTCCTGGCGCCGGAGGCCCTCCAGGCCCTTGGCCACATCGATGACCCGCTGGGCCTCGGGGTCGGTGTCGTACATCGTGCGCAGCTCGGCGGCGGCGGCAAAGCCGTCCTCGTGGCCCTCGGTGCGGGACAGGCAGGCGGCCAACGGGGTATCTCGACCCATGAGCAGGGGAGGCATGGCCTTGGCGATCTTGTCGCCGACGATGTACGGGTAGCCGAGCACCCGGGCGGCGTCGCGTACTGCTGCCCGCGCCTTGATGGTGGAGAAGGTGACGATCTGGGCCACGTGGTCCGACCCATAGCGATCGGCGGCGTACTTGATCATGTCGCCCCGGTAGCGCTCGTCGAAGTCCATGTCGATGTCGGGCATCTGGATCCGGCCGGGGTTGAGGAACCGCTCGAAGAGGAGGTCGTAGCGGATGGGGTCGAGGTCCACGATCTGGAGGCAGTAGGCCACACAGCAGCCGGCCGCCGACCCCGGCCCGGGCCCACCCGGATCCGACGTGACCGGGCGAAGCGGATGAGGTCCCACACCACGAGGAAGTACGCCGAGAAGCCCATCTCGCCGATCACGCCGAGCTCGTAGTCGAGCCGGGTCATCACCTCGGCGGGGATCGGGTGGCCGTAGCGTTCCTTGGCCCCCTCGATGCTCAGGTGCCGGAGATAGGCGGCGGCCCGTTCCTCGTAGGTGTCGCCGACGAACTCGTCGGGCACCGGGAAGCGCGGCAGGCTCGGCCGGCCGAAGTCGATCTCCACATTGGCCCGCTCGGCGATGAGCAGCGTGTTGTCACAGGCCTCGGGGAGCTCGGCGAAGAGATGGCGCATCTCGGCCGCCGACTTCAGGTAATGCTCCTCGCCCTCGAACTTGAAGCGCTTGGGATCGTCGATCAGGGCACCGGTCTGGACGCACAAGAGGGCGTCGTGGGCCACGTGGTCCTCGCGGTGGGTGTAGTGGCTGTCGTTGGTGGCGAGCAGGGGGGCGCCGATCCGCCGGGCGATCTCGACCAGGGCCGGGTTGGTCTTGTGCTGCTCGGGAAGCCCGTGGTCCTGGAGCTCCACGAAGAGGTTGCCCTTGCCGAAGATGTCCTGGAGCCGGGCCGCCAGTGTCTCGGCCTTGATGCGGTCGTCGGCCAGCAGGGCCTGGAGGACCACGCCGCCGAGGCAGCCGGTGGTGGCGATGAGCCCGGGACTGTGGCGCTCCAGCAGCTCCCAGTCGACCCGCGGCTTGTAGTAGTACCCCTCGAGGTAGGCGGCCGAGGACAGCTTCAACAGGTTGCGGTAGCCCTGATTGCTCTCGGCCAGGAGGGTCAGGTGGTAGTAGAGCTTCTCGCCTCCACCGGTGTCGCCCCCGGTGTCGTCGACCTTGCCTTTGCGGACCGGGCGGTCGAAGCGGGAGTCGCCGGCCATGTAGGCCTCGGTGCCGATGACCGGGTTGATGCCCGCGGCGCGGCACGCGGCGTAGAAGTCGAGGACCCCGTACATGTTGCCGTGGTCGGTGATGCCGAGGGCCGGCTGCCCGTCCTCCACCGCCGCTTGGACCAGGTCCTTGACCCGGGCGGCACCGTCCAGCATCGAGAACTCGGTGTGGGTGTGCAGATGGGTGAAGGACCGTGTGGCCACCGGGCAGTTGCCTCCCTCGAAGCTCCTCGACGACGTCCCGACCCGGCGTTCTCCACAGGGTGTGGACGAGTTACAGCGGTGTGATTCCGACGATAGCGCGGGTGGGACCCTGTCGCGTCCGGTGCCATCGGCACCAGGTGGGAGGGGTCCCGGTCAGAGATAGGTGCCCGGTCGACCCGCGTCGGCCGGTGGGCCCTCAGGCAGCGACCGCTGGCGCATCTCGTCGAGCTGGGCCCGGGCCGCCACCTGTTGGGCGACGAGCGTGGCCTGAATGCCGTGGAACAGTCCCTCGAGCCACCCGACCAGCTGGGCCTGGGCCACCCGGAGCTCGGCCTCCGACGGGGTGTCGGAGTCGAACGGTATGGACAGCCGGTCCAGCTCGGCCACCAGGTCCGGCGAGAGTCCGTCGGCCAGCTCGCGGATGGACTGCTCGTAGATCTCCTTCAGTCGGCTCCGGCTGGCCTCGTCCAGCGGGGCCTGGCGGGCCTCGTCCAGGAGCTGCTTGACCATCGAGCCGATGCGCAGGAGCTTGGCCGGCTTGTCGATGGACTCGCTGGCGGCCTCCTCGGCGTCGACGGCTCCGTCCTCGGCCGGGGCCAGTGGCCCCGAGCCGTCGAGGACCTCGGGTCGCGAGCGCGCCGGTGGGGGCGGTCCCGTCGGTCCGGTCGGTCTGTTCGTCGTCCATCATCAGATGTTGCCATCTCCCACCAGTGCGACCAAGGGGACCAACATCTCGTCGCTGGTCAGCGACCCGTGTCGGCTCTCGATGCGGCTCTCCCCGGTGTCGGCGGGGTCGATGAAGGCGATGGGCTGGTGGGGGAGCAGGGCGACATCGCCGAGGCGGTCGGCCAACTCGGTGCTCGGCACCCCCCCGAACAACCGCTCGTCCAGCATGCGGTCGCGGCTCCACACCCAGGTGGTGTCCCCGTAGCGCTCGGCAGCCGCGGCGGCCAGGTCGTCGCCGGCCCCATCGCGGGCGTGGAGCCAGCGGAATCGACCCTCACCGGAGAGGAACCGCACCATGGCCATGAGGTCCCGGCCCAAGAGCTCGACCCGCGGTCCGATGTCGATCTGGCCGTGATCGGCGGTGACCACCAGGACCGCCCCGGCCGGCAGCTCGGCCACCAGGTCCTCGACGATCCGGTCCACCGAGCGCAGCTCGGCGTCGTAGTGGGCCCCGAGGCCGGCGCCGTGGGCCACCTTGTCAATGCCGTCGTAGTAGGCGTAGACGAAGGGCTCGCCGTGGCGGAGCAGCCGGCCCACCTCGACCGGCAGCGACGAGGGCACCTTGTAGCCGTGGAGCGGCGAGTTGCCGAGATGGGCGGCGGTGAAGCCGGTGCTCCCGAACTCGTCCCGGGAGACCACCGGGACCGGTCCGGCCGCGCCTGGAAACGGGGGGTAGGGCTGGAACCGGTGGGCCGGCCGGATCCGCCGGGCGTCTCGGGGCGAGGCGCTTCCGAGCCGCCACCGCAGCACGTTGAGGATCTCGTCCCCGTCGGCCAACCGGTAGCCGAGGACCCCGTGCTCCCAGGGGAGGCGTCCGGTGGTGATGGTGGTCAGGGCGCACGCCGTGGTGCTCGGGGCCACCGAGGTGATGGGCGAGTCGATACCTTCGGCACCCGACAGCACCGGGGCCAAGCCGGCCCGGGCCCGCAACTGCTCCCAGCCCAGACCGTCCACCACCAAGAGGACCACCTGTCGGGCGGCCTGGGCCGATGGCGGGAGCCAGTCGGGCCGGCCCGCTGCGGTGTGCCGGCCCAGCAGGGCTGGAACCACGTTGGCGATGCACCCGCCGGCGAAGTCGGGCAGGACGGGGTCCGGCGCAACCGTCGGGGTGCCTGTCATCGAGGCGGTGGTGGGGGAAACAGACACAGATGGTGACTGTAGGCGACGGGCCGGGTGGCTCGGTTGCGCCGGTCAGCCCCTGGGCAGCAGGGCGCGGACCGTCTTGTAGCAGTGGCCGTCCCGCGGCGTGGTCACCGCCGCCACCAGGTAGTGGGGCTTGAAGCCCATGGCCGAGGCCAGGTCCTTGCCTTGGAGCCGATCCCGACGGGCGACGTCGAGGGCCCGTTCCGCCCGTGGGTCCTCGACGGGCAGCCAGTTGTCGCTGCGGCCCCAGCCGAACCGCACCCACACCGACCGGTCCCCTATGCGCCGGAAGAGCACCGGCCCCTTGGTCGGGACCAGCAGGGCCAGCGACGGCCGGAACCCCCGGAACTCCCAGTAGGGGGCCGAGGCGCCCGGGAAGCCCAGGACGTGGTCCTCGACCGGTGCCGCCAGGGGATGGAGGAGGCGGCGGACCCGCCGGCCGTGGAGGGTGCCCAGGTGGCGGGGGAGCCCGGCGGCCGTGACCGCCTCGGGCTGGGCCAGGTCGTCCCGCTCGGGCTCGTCGGCGAGCTGGGCCTCCACCACGTCGAACGGTGCGAGGTCCGGACCGTGGTCGGCGGGCCAGTCCACGCGGACCCGCACGAGGGTCCCCGAGGCCAGGTCCACCCCGGTGGTGTCCTCGTGGTGGCAGGCCAGCACGAGGACGGTGAGCGTGGTCCCACCGGCCACCTCGATCCGGCTGCGGGTCTTGATGGCGCGGGCGATGTCCTGGGCCGTCCCGTTGCGCGGCGTGTGGGTGGAGCTCTTGCTCACCGGGTCTCCTCGATCAGTTGGGCGGACAGCGTGTCGATGTCATCGGCCGGCAGCCGGCAAGCGTAGTTCCGGCACACGTAAGCCCGGTTGCCGTCCCGGCCGGCCCACAAGGGCGAGGCGGTCGGCTCACCCCAGGCCACGACGGCACCGGGCAGCCAGCGCTCGCGGACTGCGGCCACCAGGTCGGGCCGGTCGCCGGTGATGACGATCTCGGTGAACCCGGCCACGAGTAGGTCGGCGGTGAGCAGCGTGTGGGCGAACGCCGTCGGGTGCCGGTCGAGCAGGTCGCCGAACAAGTCGACCACCTCACGGGCCGCCGCCGAGAACCGCTCGATCCCGGTCAGCGCGCCCAGCCGGGCCAGGGCCAGGGCCGCCACGGCGTTGGCCGAGGGTGTGGCCCCGTCGAACAGATCCTTGGTCCGTACGATGAGCTCCTCGGCATCGTGGCCGGTGGTGAACAAGCCACCCCCTTCATCGTCGTGGAACAGGTCCAAGAGTCCGTGGGCCGCCGTCGTGGCCCGCTCGGTCCACACGGCCCGACCGGTCAGCTCGGCCAGCCGGGTGAAGCAGTCCACCAGCCAGGCGTAGTCGCCGGCATAGGCCAGATGACGCGCGCCCCCCGTCGGGCCGCCAGCTCCGGAGCCACCGGCCGTCGACGCCTGCGAGGTTCCCGACGAGGAACTCGCCGATGGCCACGGCCGCCTCGGCCCAGTGCGGATTGCCGGTGGCCGCCGCGGCCTCGGCCAGCGCGGAGGCGTACATGGCGTTCCACTCGGTGAGGACCTTGTCGTCGAGGCCGGGCCGGACCCGTCCGGCCCGCGCCTCGAACAGCAGGCCGCGCCCGGCCTCGACCTCGTCGGGGCCCCGGAGCGGGGCGCCGACCGGGCGCCGGAGGATCGAGGACCCCTCGAAGTTCCCCTCGGGGGTGACGCCGAACCAGTCGCCCACAGCCTCGGCGACCACGTCGGCGGCGAACCCATCCCGCGGGTCCACCCCAGCATCGACGGCGGCCGCGATCCCGGCGGGGTCCCAGACATAGAAGCGGCCCTCGACACCCTCGGAGTCAGCGTCCTCGGCGGACCGGACCCCACCGGTGGGACCGGTCAGGTCTCGCCCCACGTACTCCACGATGCCCTCCATCACCGACAGGTAGTCCGGTCGGCGGGTGGCCTGCCAGCCGTGGAGGTAGGCGCGCAGCAGGCCGGCCTGGTCGTAGAGCATCTTCTCGAAGTGAGGGACCAGCCATTCGACATCGGTGGCGTAGCGGGCGAATCCGCCGCCCAGGTGGTCGTGGATGCCACCGGCGGCCATGCCGTCGAGGGTGGTCGTGGCCATCGCCCGGGCCCGGGTCGCCGTCTCGTCCGAGCCGGTCTGGTCCGCCCCGCGGAGGGCCACATCGATCAGCGTCGGCTGGGGGAACTTCGGTGCGCCGCCGAACCCCCCCCAATCGGCGTCGAAGCGCTTGGCCAGTTCCTCGAGCGCTGGGCCGAGGAGGTCGGGGCGCTCTGACCCGACGAACCGCGAGGGGACCGCCGATGCCGGCATCACCGAGCGGGAGGCGATCGAGGCGGTGAGCTCGGTGGCCTGGTCCTCGGCCTCGCTCCGCCGGTTGTCCCATACATCGGTGAGGGCAGTGAGCACCGTCGTGAACGACGGCATGCCCCTCCGGTCGTCCGGCGGGAAATAGGTGCCACCGAAGAACGGCCGTCGGTCGGGGAGGAGGAACACGCTCATGGGCCAACCGCCCGATCCGGTGAGCGCCTGGACCGCCTCCATGTAGACGGCATCGACATCGGGCCGCTCCTCCCGGTCCACCTTGATGCTGACGAACGATGCGCCCAGCAGGTCGGCGACGGCGGGATCCTCGAAAGACTCGTGGGCCATCACGTGGCACCAGTGGCAGGCCGAGTATCCGATGGACAAAAAGATCGGACGGTCTCGCACCCGGGCCTGTTCGAAGGCCTCGTCCCCCCACGGGTACCAGTCGACCGGATTGTCGGCGTGCTGTCGGAGGTAGGGGGAGGTTTCGCCGCCCAGGTGGTTCGGGGTCACGTGGGTAGCGTACCGACCGCCACCCCGGGCCTCGGTTCCGGTCCGCACCGGTGCGTGGGGGCCCGACCGGTGACTACCCGATGCTGGCGTCCTTGCTCAGCTCGACCACGATGTCCAGGTGGCCGAGATGGCGGGCGTACTCCTGGACGAGGTGGAACAGAACGCGTTCGAGGGTCGGGGGATCAGCACCGTCCCATCGCTCCCCGGGCTGGCCTCGGTCGTCCAGGTCGTGTCGGCCCACCACCTCGGTCGTGCGGTTGGCCTGGGCGCGGAGAGCCTCCACCAACGAATCGGTGGACTCGTCGTCATCGACGTGCCACCGGCCACGGCGATGGTCGCCCCAGGGATCGGTGATCGACCGGCCTTCGAAGCCCCACTGCAGCCACCGCCGCTCGACGTAGGTCAGGTGCTTGAGGAGTTCCCGTGGCGTCCAGCCCGACGGCAGTGCACTGGAGCGTCGGTCATGGTCGGAGAGCCCCTCGACACCGCTGATGATCCGCGACCGGAAGTAGTCGAGGTACGCCACGAGGAGGTCCGAACGGGGGACGGTGGGCCCGGTCGGTTCCGGGAACGCCGGCGTCTTCGGCCCCCCGTCGCTCAGCGAGCCGCCGTTTCGGTCGGTGCCGGGCTCACTGCGACGCGGCGGCCGTCCGACCGAAATCGTCCTCGAGCCGCTCGATGTCGTCTTCGCCGAAGTAGTCGCCCTGTTGCACCTCGATGAAGACCATCGAGCGGGTCCCGGCGTTGCCGATGCGATGGGCGCCACCCGTCGGGATGTCGATGGAGTCGCCGGCCTCGAGGTGGTGGACAGACCCGTCCAGGGTCACCTCGGCCGAGCCCGCCACGATGAACCAGTGCTCGGCCCGACGGGCGTGGCGCTGGTAGCTGAGGCGCCGTCCCGGATCGACCTCGATCCGCTTGACCTTGTGGGTGGGGCTGTCGTCCAGGACGGTGTAGGAGCCCCATGGCCGCACGTCGTGTTCTCCGCTCATGGGGCCAGTATGGCCGGTGGGCGCGCCGTGGGCCATCGGCTCGACCGACCGGTGGCGGCTTAAGGTGCAGCCATGCACGAAGAGGTGACGGTCCACATGGAGGCATCGCCCGAGGCGATCTGGTCCCTGGTCAGCGACGTCACACGAATCGGGCGCTACAGCCCGGAGACCTTCGAGGCCGAATGGCTCGACGGCGCCACCGGTCCCGTGGTGGGGGCCCGCTTCCGGGGCCACGTCAAGCGGAACCAGAAGGGTCCCGTCTACTGGACCACTTGCACCGTCCTGGCCAGTGAGCCGGGCGCCGAGTTCACCTTCGGGGTGGGCGCTGGCGACAAGCCCCTCAGCACGTGGGGCTACCGGATGGAGGCGGCCGGCACCGGCACCGATGTGACCGAGACCTTCGACCTGGCTCCGACGTTCCCGCTCCGCGTGTACTGGGCGGTCCTCGGCTGGTCCCGGGGCCGGACCAACCGGAACGGGATGCGGACCACCCTCGAGCGCATCAAGGCCGAGGTCGAATGAGCTGACCTCGACTGGCCGGTCACGGCCAGTCGAGGCCGAGGGCGAGGCCGAGGCCAGAGATGTCGTGCGGGTCGATGCTGGGACTGGTCACGACCACTTCGTCGACGCCGTCCACGCCATGACCCAGCACCGGCCCGGCCACCTGGACGGGACCCGTGGGAGAGGGATGGCGGCCACCGGGCGGCATATCGGCCAGGACCGTCGTCGGCACCACCCAGAGCACCTCGACCTCAGCCGGATCGCGGCCGATGAGCTCGCACTGGCGTCGGAGGGCGTCGATCGCTCGAGAGGCCGTCTCGGGTGGACCGGTGACGGCGCAGCCGTCGGCCCACCGGGCCACGATGGCCAGGGCCTCGAGATCAGGGCCTGCAGCGACGATGATCCTCGGCCCGCCAGCCTGGACCGGCGGTGGGAGGTTGCGGGCATGGTCGAGGTGGAAGTGGTCTCCGTCGACGGTCACGTCATCCGAGGTGAACAGGGCCCGACAGACCCGCACCGCCTCGTCGAAGGCCGCGAGGCGGTCCCCGCCACCCGGGTCCGGGGGCCTGATCCCGAGGACGACCCGGCCCCGGGACACCACGTCCACCGTGGTGGCCATCTTGGCCAGGACGCCCGGACCGTAGGACAAGACGTCGGTGCACAGGGCGCCGAGGCGTACCCGGGAGGTGCCCACCGCCAACGCCCCGAGCACCGTGTAGGACTCGGGTCCTGGTGGCCCTGACCCGGTGGCCGGGTCCGGCACCCACACCGAGGCGAAGCCCGACGCCTCGGCGGCGGCGGCGAGCTCGACCCAGGTGGTCAACCCGGTCCGCTGTCCGGTGCCCGAGGTGGTGAGTGCCGGCAGCCGGACCCCGTAGTGGGTCATGTCTCTGATCCGCCGGCGTCAGGCGTCGCGCCGGACCAACAGCCAGGCACCGAGGGCCACCACCGCCGCGGCATACAGCGCCAGGGTGAGCGCGGCCGACCACGGGCCCATGAGGACGCCGGCGAAGTCGGTCTTGCGGGTGGTGACCACGATCATGGCCAGGCCGAGGTTGGACGGCAGGAACTTCTCGATCGGGTCGCTGATGCTCGAGGGGAGCACCTGGATGATGAGCGGGATCACCAACAAGACGCCGACGAACAAGGAGATGGCCCCAGCGGTGTGCCGGAGGATGAATCCGAATCCGAAGGCGATCAGGGTCAGGAGGGTCAGGTAGATGCCGCACAGGAACACCGCCCGCAGTGCGGCGGTGTCGGTGATGCTGATGACCGGGATCACCGGGCTCTTCACCTGGGTCACGATGGTGCTCCCGGACGGCAGGGTCTTCCCACCGTGGGCCGACAGCACGGCCTGGCCGACGAAGAAGGACACGAAGGCGGTGACCTCGGTGACCACGAAGATCACCGCGGCGATCACGACGCCTTTAGCGGCCAGCACCGTGGTCCGGCGGGGCACGGTGGCGAGGGTCGTCCGGATGGCACCGGTGGCGTACTCCGAGGTGACGATGAGGGCACCGAGGACGCCCACCACGAACTGGGAGATGAACTCACCGGTCTGGGAGAACCGGACCGGATCGAACTGGGAGCGGTCGGCGACCCCCAGCGAAGCCCAACGTCCGGCCTCGACGTTGGAGACCAGCGCCGAGAGCCCGATGCCGGCCACCACGACCACCAACAGCGAGATCCAGGTCGACCGCACCGAGCGCAACTTGGTCCACTCCGAGGCCGCGCTGAGCCGGAGGCCCGCCCGGCCCGCCATGGTGGCCGGCAGGCCGGGTGCCACCACCGTCATCGGCCCGCCCCCGAGGTCGCGCCGGCGCTCCCGTGGTAGTCGACGGCATCGGAGGTGAGCTCCATGAAGACCTCCTCCAGGCTGGCCTGGACCGGACTGAGCTCATGGAGGGCGATCCCCGACTCGTGGGCCAGGTCGCCGATCCTGGCCGGCAGGACGCCGGTGACCAACAGGCCTCCGTCGACCTGGGTGGAGACCGAGCCGCCTGCCGCGGCCAGGAGGCCGCCGAGCCGGTCGGCTTCGGGTGAGCGGACCGACACCGTGGCCTCGGTGTTCGACGAGATGAACTCGGCCACGGTGGTGTCGGCGATCAGCCGGCCCCGGCCGATGACGACCAGGTCGGTGGCGGTGAGGGCCATTTCGCTCATGAGGTGGCTCGACACGAAGATGGTCCTGCCCTCGCCGGCCAGCGACTTGAGGAGGGTGCGCACCCACAGGATCCCCTCGGGATCGAGCCCGTTGATGGGCTCGTCGAACAGCAGCACCTCGGGGTCGCCCAGCAGGGCGGAGGCGATCCCCAGCCGCTGGCTCATGCCCAGGGAGAACTTGCCGACCCGGCGGTCGGCGACCGCGGTGAGGCCGACCTGGTCCAGCACCTCGTCCACCCGAGTGCGTGGGATGGCGTTGGTCTGGGCCAGGCTCACCAGGTGGTGGCGCGCCGTCCGACCGGGGTGGACGGCCTTGGCGTCGAGCAGTGCCCCCACCTCCCGGAGGGGCCAGGGCAGCTCGTGGTAGCGGCGACCGTCGAGGGTGACCCGGCCGGCGTCGGGACGGTCGAGGCCCATGATCATCCGCATGGTGGTGGACTTGCCCGAGCCGTTGGGCCCGAGGAACCCGGTGACCAGGCCGGAACGGACCTCGAAGCTGAGATCGTCGACGGCGCGTGTCCGCCCGTAGTGCTTCGCCAGTCCGACGGCCTCGATCATCGGTCGATGCCGGCGCGCCTCATGGCTGGACCGTACCAGCGGGATCCCACCTGCAGCGGTCGCCCACCGCCGCCCGTACCAACGGAACCGGGTGGGGGGGTGTCTCCTCAGGCCGGGGTGTCGTCCAGTCCGAGCACCCGGAGCGCGTTGGTCCGCAGGAACTTGGGCCAGACCTCGTCCTTGAACCCGACGTTGGGCATCTCGGTCATGATTCGCTCAAAGGACAGGCCCATCGGGAAGTAGCCGGCGTAGATGATCTTGTCGGCGCCCCTGGTGTTGGCGTACTGCACGATGTCCTTGGGGTAGTACTTGGGCGCGAACGCGCTGGTGGAGTAGTGGAGGCCCGGCCACTTGAGCATGAGCTTGACGGCCAGCTCGGTCCAGGGCTCGCAGCCGTGCCGGGTCACGAACACCAGATCCGGGAAGTCGAACATCACCTCGTCGATCAGCTCGACGTGTTGGCAGGCGGCCTTGAGCCGCGGCCCGGGGATCCCCGCGCAGCAGAAGATGGGGATCCCCAGCTCCACGCACTTGGCGTAGAGCGGGTACATCTTCTTGTCGTTGATCGGCACCTGGGGAAAGGTCCCGGCCGGGAACACGCCCACGGCCCGGACGCCGAAGGTCTCGTACTCCTTGACCAGTCGGGCGATGCCCTTCATGCCGTCGTTGGGGTCGGCGGTCGACGACGGGATGAACCGGTCGGGGTAGCGCTTCATCGCCTCGGCACCGGTGCCGGCGGGGTCGCCCACGCCGATCAGTCCCCGCTCGATGCCCCACAGGTCCATCTCCCGCAGGGTCACCCCGATGGGATCGGGGGTGTTCTCCAGCCCCTTTTCCGGCACGTCCTTGAACAAGAACTCGACTGGGAAGTCGTACTCCTCTTTGGACTGGGCGTCCTTGGTCTGGCGGGTGATGAACCGGTAGACCTCCTTCATGTCGGGGTGCGGGAACCCCAACATGGTGTCGATCGTCCCCACGCTGGCCAGATCCACCATGTCGTCACTCCTCCCGGGCGCACCCGGCCTGGTGCGGCCGGCGGCTCCAGGACAGTAACGCGCATCCCGCGGGCGGTCGCGGCCCCGCCGATAGGGTCTCTCGCCATGGAACTGCGTCTCGACGGAAAGACCGCACTGGTGACCGGGGCGTCGCGCGGCATCGGTCAGGCCATCGCCCAGGCCTTCGCCGCCGCCGGGGCCACGGTGATGCTCTCGTCGCGCAAAGCCGACGCGCTGGCCGAGGCCGCCGACCAGATCGGCGCCTCCGCAGGGGACGGGGCCGGGGAGGTGGACTGGTGTGTGGCTAACGCCGGTGACCCGGCCCAGGCCGAGGCCTGCGTGGCGGCCACGGTCGAGCGGTTCGGCCGGGTCGACATCCTCGTGAACAACGCCGCCACCAACCCGTACTACGGGCCGATCATCGAGCTCGACACCGGACGAGCCGACAAGACGGTGCGCGTCAATCAGACCGGCTACCTCGAGTGGGCCCAGTCGGCCTGGCGGGCCGGGATGTCTGACCACGGCGGCACGATCCTGAACCTGGCCTCCATCGGTGGCCTCACCGTGGAGGGCGGGATCGGCTGGTACAACGTGACCAAGGCAGCCGTGATCCACCTGACCCGGCAGCTGGCCGGCGAGCTGGGCCCCCAGGTGCGGGTCAACGGCATCGCACCAGGATTGGTCAAGACCCAGTTCGCCCAGGCGCTCTGGGAGCCCGCCGAGGCGTCCATCGCCGCCCGCCTGCCGCTGCGCCGCCTGGGGGAGCCGGCCGACATCGCTTCGACCGCACTGTTTCTGTGCTCTGACGCCGCGTCGTGGATCACCGGCCACACCGTGGTCGTCGATGGCGGCGCCATGTGCATCGCTGGCGGGGGCCTCTCCTAACCGGCAGGTCGCCCCGGTCAGGCCAGGCCGGCCCGGCGGACCTTGCCGCTCGGCGTCCGCGGCAGGGACGTGACGATCACCAGCTCCCGGGGGGACGCCCACGGTGCCACCTCGATGGCCACCTGCTCCCGGAGGGCCTCGAGGGTGGGGGGGTCGCTCCCGGCCACGGGCACCACGAAGGCCACGACGCGCTCGCCCCACTCGGGATCGGGCCGTTTCCACACGGCCAGCTCGGCCACACCGGGATGGCCCGCCAGCACCTGCTCGACGGTGGCCGGCCACACCTTCTCGCCGCCGGTGACGATGACCTCCTCGATCCGACCGAACACCTGGAGCGCTCCGTCGGCCCCGAGGCGGCCCGCATCCCCGGTGGGTAACCACCCGCCGGCCAGGCGGGGATCGGTCCCGTCCCGGTAGTGGTCAAAGACCATCGGCCCTCGCACCTGGACCTCGCCCGGCTCTCCGGCGCCCGGGGCGATCCGGAGCTCGGCGCCGTCGATGGGCCAGCCGTCGTAGACCAGGCCCGAACCCGTCTCGGTCATCCCGTAGGTGGTGACCACGTTGGCGGGCACGGTCCCGGGGGGAGCGGCACCACCCAGCAGCACCGACCGGTAGCCGGTGGTGTCGGTCCGGCCGAGGGCCGTGGCCACCAGGGACACCAGGGTGGCGCCACGGCGTGCTTCGCGCTCCACAGCACCGGCATCGAACCGCTCGAGCACAGTGCACGGCGTACCGGTGAGCAGGGACCGGGTCACCACCGAGAGACCACCGACGTGGGCCAGGGGAAGGCAGGCCACCCAGCGGTCCCGCGCCGGGTCGACGCCCAGACGGGCCGAGGTGGCCAGGGCCGAGGCCCGCACGGCGTCGTGGCTCAGCACCACCCCCTTCGGCTCACCGGTGGTACCGCTGGTGGCGATCACGAGCGTGTCGCCGGACTCGGCGGGACGCCCGCTCGGCCGTCGACGGGTTCCCTCGGCATCGACCACGAGGGTCGGCCGGAGCGTGTCCACCAGTCGACGGACGGCCGGTGGCGGCAGGCGGGGGTCGAGGGGGAGGACGGCATCGCCGGTGTCCCAGGCGCGCACCAACGCGTCGACGAAGTCCGGGCCGGCGGGAAGGTCGAGCGCTACCAACTCCGGCATGCAGGTAGCCTAGGCGACCGTACGAGCAGCGACTCTAGGAGTGAATGGTCGAATGGTTGCCCCTGAACATGCCGATGGTACGCCGTCCGGGACGACAGGCCAGGTGGAGACGGTAATCAGCGGTCCGCCCGTCGATCCCGTGGATCGATTCCGGGGCCTGGCGCTGCCGGCCTGGGAGCGGCGGGGCGACTACCAGGACATCCATGTCGACGTGGCCGACGGCATCGCCAAGCTGACCATCGCCCGTCCCGAGGTGCGGAACGCCTTCCGGCCCCAGACCCTGTTCGAGCTGGCCGACGCCTTCACCGTGGCCCGTGACGACCCGGCGGTGGGTGTGGTCATCCTGACCGGCGAGGGGCCCGACGCGTTCTGCTCGGGCGGCGACCAGAAGATCCGGGGAGACGACGGCTATCTCGGCGATGACGCCGTGGCCCACCAGGGCATCGGCCGGCTCAACGTCCTCGACCTCCAGATCCAGATCCGCCGGCTCCCCAAGCCGGTGGTGGCCATGGTCGCCGGGTATGCCATCGGTGGCGGCCACATCCTCCATCTGGTCTGCGACCTCAGCATCGCCGCCGACAACGCCCGGTTCGGCCAGACCGGGCCCAAGGTGGGCAGCTTCGACGGCGGCTACGGTGCCAGCCTGCTGGCCCGGACCATCGGCCTGAAACGGGCCAAGGAGGTGTGGTTCCTCTGTCGGCAGTACGATGCCGCCACCGCCCTCGACTGGGGCCTGGTCAACGAGGTGGTGCCGCTGGCCCAACTGGAGGCCGAGACCGTGGCCTGGTGCCGTCAGATGCTCTCGTTGTCCCCGATGGCCCTGCGCATGCTGAAAGGCGGGCTCCACGCCGCCGACGACGGACTGGCCGGGCTGCAGCAGTTCGCCGGCGATGCGACCATGCTCTTCTACATGAGCGAGGAGGGCCAAGAGGGCCGCAACGCCTTCCAGGAACACCGGGCCCCGGATTTCGGTCGCTTCCCCCGCCGGCCGTGAGGTCACCGTCGCCAGGGTCACCGGCCGCCGACCGGCCGGCATGAGCGCGCCGCCGACCGGCAACCCCGCCGAGGTCGGGCCGGTCCAGCGGTGGGTGCTCGGGGCGCGGCCCCGGACCCTGCCTGCGGCCGTGGCCCCCGTCGTGGTAGGCCACCGCCGCGGCCCATCCCCTGGCGGCGTCGGCGGCGGCGCATCCACGGCCCCGCGGATCGATTCGTGGTGGTGCGCGCTCGGCGCGCTGGTGGTGGCCCTGGCCATCCAGGTCGGGACCAACTACGCCAACGACTACTCCGACGGCATCCGGGGCACCGACGACGTGCGGGTGGGCCCGGTCCGGCTGGTGGCCTCGGGCTTGGCCACCCCGGCGGCGGTCGGCGGCGGCCCTGGCGGCATTCGGCGTCGCCGCGATCACCGGTCTGCTGCTGGCGTCGGTCACGTCGTGGTGGATCCTGCTGGTCGGGGCGGCCTGCCTGGCCGCAGGATGGTTCTACACCGGGGGCCCGCGACCCTACGGCTACGCCGGCCTCGGGGAGCTGTTCGTGTTCGTGTTCTTCGGGCTGGTGGCCACCGCCGGCTCGTACTACGTCCAGACCCTCCGGCTCGGACCGCGGCCGCCGTGTGGTGGGCCGCGGTGGCCGTCGGCTTGTTGGCCACGGCGTTGCTGTTGGCCAACAACCTGCGGGACGTGGCCACCGACACCGAGTCCGGCAAGCGCACACTGGCGGTCCGGGTCGGGCCGCCGGTCCGCCGGCTGGTGCTATGTCGCCTGTATCGTGCTGCCCTTCCTCGGGGTCCTGGTCTGGGCGTGTGGTCGGTCACCGGTCACCACGCCGTTCGTCCGGCGTGGCCCTCCTGCCGTTGGTGGCCCTGCCGCTGGCGGTAGCGCCGGCGCGGCTGGTCACCGAGCGAGGCGGCGGGACGAGCCCTCCTGCCGGTGCTGGCTGCCACCGGCCGACTGCAGCTGGTCTTCGGCGCAGCTGCCGTCGCCCTGTGGCTCACTCTGCGCTGCTGGTCACCCTGCCCGCCTCGTGGTGGGGCTGCCCCGGGCCGGTCACCGCCCGGTGCCCGGGCCCGCCGCCAGTGGCAGGCGCACCACAGCGCGCCACCGCGCCGGGCTGTTGCAGCTGGGGAGCGTGGCCGCACTCCGAGACCACCACCTGGGTGGCCGGCGGCCGATGGCCTCGCACCATACGTGCCCGAGTGGTGCGAACTTGGCGTCGAGCTCACCGGTGACCACGAGCACCGGCATGGTCAGCTCACCGAGCTGGTCCCACAGTGGCACCTGGGTGCCGGTGCCGGCCAGTCGCAGGCTGGAGGCCAGGCCCGCCCCGGTGTTGGTGAGGCGCTGGGCCGTCCACCGGCCTGGGGGTCATGCCGGCCGAACATCGGATTGTCCATCCACTGGGCCACGAACAAGTCGACCGTGTCCACGGGCACCCCGGCGGGGGCGGGTCCAGCTGGTCGGCCAACGCCTCGTCGGAGATCCGGCGTCGGCGGCGTTCCTCGGCGTCCTCGATCCCCGCCGTGCCCGACACCAGCACGAGGCGGTCGACGAGCTCGGGGCGGTCCAGCGCCAGGTGCAGGCAGAACGCGCGCCCCCATCGAGTAGCCGAGGTAGTCGGCCGGGCCGCCGCCGTCCCAGCCGGTCGGCCCCGTCAGCCAGGGTCGGCCCGCGACCTCGGCCGAAGCGCCATGGCCCGGCAGGTCGACGGCACCACCCGGTGATCCGACGCCAGGTCGGCGTCCAGGCCGCCCCACACCTGTCCGGACTGGGTGAAGCCGTGGGCCAGCACCACAGGCGGTCCCTGGCCGGTGGTCGAACAGGCCAGTCCCGGACCGGTACCAGCCGAGTCGTCGCGGTCGGGCGGTGGCAGGTGGTCGGTCATGGTCGGTCACGGCGAGCGTACCGATGACGCCCGGACCCGGTACGGATGGCGACCTTCAGGCGGCGTTCGCCGCCACCCTGGTCGACGAGTGGGTGCGGTGCTGGTGTCACCCACGCCGTGGTGTGCCCGGGCTCACGCTCCACCCCGCTCGCCCTGGCCCTGTCGTCGCGGTCGGACCTCGAGGTGCATGTCCGCCTCGACGAGCGCTCGGCCGCCTTCACTGCCCTCGGCCTCGGCAAGGCGGCCGGCCGGCCGGCCCTGGTGGTGACCACCAGTGGGACCGCCGCCGCCGAGCTGCATCCCGCCGTGGTCGAGGCCGACCTCGCCGGGGTCCCCCTCATCGCCTGCACCGCCGACCGACCGCCGGAGCTGCGAGGCGTCGGTGCGCCCCAGACCATCGATCAGACCCATCTCTTCGGTCGGTCGCTCCGTTGGTTCGCCGACCCGGGCGTGCCGGTCGCCGCCACCCGATCGTCGTGGCGCTCGCTGGCGGCGCGGGCGGTGGCGGAGTCGCATGGCCGGCGGCAGCGGAGCCGGGCCCGGTCCACCTCAACCTGCCGTTCCGAGAGCCGCTGCTCGGCGACCCGACGGCTGGGCGGTGGCCCCGCCGGCTCGGCCCACGGCCGCCCCGTGGCACCGGGTGCAGAGGCGGCACGGGCGCCCCCGCCGTCGGGGTGGGTCGCTGGCCCCCGGCGGGCCCTTCGCCCCGGGGCGGCGGGGCCTGATCGTGGCCGGGTGCGGGCTGCGGTGACCCGGCCGCCGGTCGCCGGGTTGTCCGGGGCCCTCGGCTGGCCGGTGCTGGCCGACCCCCGGTCGGGCCTCCGCACCCTCGACCCCGGGGTCATCGGGACCGCCGACGGGCATCCTGCGGTCGACGCCCTTCGCCGGCGACCACCGTCCCGACGCGGTCCTGTATCTGGGTGAGCGGTGGGCCTCCAAGGTCGTGAACGCCTTCTTGTCGACTGCCATCGCTGAGGGCGCCGAGGCCGTGGTGGTCGACCCCGCCGGCCGCTGGCACGACCCCGAGCGTCAGGTGGCCACCTTTCTGCGGGCGGATCCCGACTCTGGTGTGTGATGCCCTGGCCGAAGCTGCCGTGGCCGCGGGCCGGGACCGCCGTCGGCACGGCTGGCGTCGTGGGCGGCGGCCGGCAGCGGGCCCGCCACGCCATCGAGTCGGTGGCCGGCCTCGGCGCCACCGGCCCGCCCGGCGACGCCGGGGGTTGGTGCTGAGCGAACCGGTCCTCGCCACGCGCCTGTTCGCCCGGCTTCCGGCGCACCGCCCCCTGGTGGTGTCGTCGTCGATGCCCATCCGGGACGTCGAGGCCTTCGGGCTGCCGACGGCGACCGGCCCACCCGGGTCTTGGCCAATCGGGGCGCCAACGGGATCGACGGCGTGGTGTCCACCGCCCTGGGGGTGGCCCTGGCCACCGAGGCCCCACCGTGGCTCTGGTCGGCGACCTGGCCTTCCTCCACGACGTGTCGGCCCTGGTCGCGCTCGGACCAGCTGATCGTCCGATCTGACGGTCGTGGTCGCCGACAACGGGGGCGGCGGGATCTTCTCCTTCCTGCCCCCGGCGTCCTCGCTCGACGGCGTGACCTTCGACCGCCTGTTCGGAACCCCCCAGGCCTGCGACCCGGCGGCAGTCGCCGCCGGATTCGGCTGGGCCGTCGATGACGTAGGCGAAGGTGCCGCCCTTGCCGACCTCGATCGAGTGCTCGGTGCCCGGCTCGCCTCGGGTGGCCCCTCGGTGATCTGCGTGCGGCTACCGGGGCGGTCCGAGAACGTGACGGCCCACGAGCGGGCCAATGCCGCCATCGTCGGGGCGGTCGAGGGCTCTGCTGTGTGAGCGGGGGAGCGGCCCGGGGTCAGGCGGCCGGTGCCGTGTCGGTGGGGAACCGCCGGCATCGCCGGTGGGTCAACAGGGCTGGGGATCGAAGGACGGAATGGCGGACGGCGGCGTAGTGGTGGTGGCTCCGGCCGCCGACGTGGCGGTCGTGGCGGCCGTGGTCGGCGAGGGCAGGGTCGTCGTGGTGGTCGGGGGCGTGAGGGGCAGCGGCTCGCCGTAGGAGTCGAGGGGGGGCGTGGTGATGGCGCCGAAGGGACCGCCGAGGAACTGGGTGAGCATCTGGGACGTGCTCTCGGGCTCCACGACCTCGACGGCGGCGCCCCCCGAGGTGTAGACCCCGGCGGTGGGCAGGGTGTAGGCCGCGAGTTGGGATCCGGAGAAGGCGTGATAGCGCTCGGCCAGGGCGAACAGGTCGTTGGGGGACAAGCCGTTGTCCTTGCTGAAGTCGTGGACGACCGAGGTCAGTAAGGAGTTGAGACTGATCGGGTTGTAGGTCGACTTGGCCTTGTCCAGGGCGGCCGAGATGACCAGGTTCTGCCGGGTGATCCGGCCGATGTCCGAACTGGGGTCCGAGTGCCACTAGCCGTCGGCGTAGTACTGGAAGAAGCGTGACCGGGACAGGGCCAGTGCCTGCGGCCCGTTGAGCACCTGGCACCCGGCCGTCGGGATGGTCGAGGCCCGAGTTGTTGTAGCAGACACCGGTCGGCAGTCCTGATCCCGGACCGGGTAGGGGAACTTCATCGAGACCCCACCGAGGGCGTTCACCGCGTCCTGCAGGCCGAAGAAGTTGATCACGATGTAGTGGCTGATCGGGATCCCGAAGGTGTTCTGGATGGTCTGGATGAGGGCGTCCGGGCCTCCGCTGAACGCGGCGTTGATCTTGTTGTCGGCGGACAGCTGGCTGTTGGCCGGCAGACCCGACAGGGTCACGTAGGTGTCACGGGGGATCGAGAGGGACGACGCGGTGCCGGTGGCCGGATCCACATGGATGATCTTGATGGTGTCGCTGCGCTGGCCGCCGGCGTTGGTCTGGTTGCCGAACTGCTGGGCTTCTGCCGCCGTCTCGCCCACTCGGCTGTCCGAGCCGATGAGCAGCACGTTGTAGGGGGCCCCGTTGGCGGCGGCCACGCAGGTCTTGCACGGGGCCGACGCCACCTTGCTCCACTGGTAGCGGAAGTAGCCGTAGCCCGCCCCCACGACGACGGCGATCACCAGCACCAGGACGATGGCGACCCGGAGAACCTTCTCGAGGGGGCGCCGGCGACGCTTCTTGGCCTTGCGGATCTCCCGCTTGGAGGGGACGGCCACCTGGCCCCCGAGGATGGGACCGGGGAACTCGGCGTTGGGGCCACCACTCCGGCCGACGTTGGGTGACGACGCCCGCGGCTGACCGGTAGGACTTCCTGAGGAGCGTCCGCTGGGTCGTGATCCACGTGAACCAGGTGGATTGGAGGGATCGTTGGGTGGCACGTTCGGAGTTGGGGTCGACTCGGTGCGTCGGCTCGGTGGCCTCGGTTGGCCGGCCCGCGGTACCGGGGGCTCCCCAGTTTCCCATGACCGGATGGGGATCGGGTGGCACCCCCACCCGCAGACCCGTGGTCAGCGCTCCGACGGCACCCAGGACCCGTGGAACCCGAAGGGCACCCGGGCGGGTAGGTGGACGGTCGCCACCGGTGGCCCGGCGAACGAGGTGGCGTCCAGGATGACCAGGTCGCTGGCGTCTCGGGTGGCGTCGTAGACCACGCTCAACACCCAGCCCTCGTCCTCGCCCCCGCCGTCGGCGGCCCGGACGAACACCGGCTCCCCCGGGGAGCGGTACTCGCCCGGGTCGAAGCGGACCGATTCGTCCCGCACCAGGTCGTACTTGATCAGCCCCTCGAACGTCGGGTCCTCGGGCCGTTCTCCGAGCCGGGCACAGTACCCGTAGCGGTGGGGCAGGCCGGCCACCGCATCGTCGATGCGGGGGAACTCGGCCGGCACGTCGTCAAGGCGCTGCTCGGTGACGCGGCCGCGGGCCAGGTCGATGGTCCACCGGGCCAGGACGGGCAGGTCCGAGGCGATGGCCTCACCGGGTCCGGTGTCGAAGGCGCGGTCGTAGCGGAGGACGTCGATGATGACCGAGTCGCCAGCGTCGTAGGCGTTGAGCACGTGGAACACATAGACCGGGTCGATCCCGATCCACCGGATGTCGCTGTTCCCGCCCGACCTCGGCATGACGCCGACCCGGGCACCGGCCTCGGGCATCCACCGGTAGGGGAGCGAGCGGCCGCTCGAGGCCAGTTCGAGATCGAAGACCACCGGCAGGTCGAGGAAGACCACCCGCGAGGCCGTCACGCCGAAGTCGTGGAGCATGGTGGCCCGGGGGATGTCGATGTCCTCGGTCTGGACCAGCACGCCCTTGGCGTCCACCACGTGGTAGCGGAGGAACGGCGGCCCGAACACGTCGGCGCCGAAGAAGACCAGTTCGCCGGTGACCGGATCCACCTTGGGATGCGCGGTCATCGGGGACGCCAGGCTGCCGTCGAAATCGTGGACCCGTGCCCGTTCTAGGTCGGGGGACACGGCGTGGGGGAACCCCGACTCCACCAGGGCCAGGGTGGTCCCGGCGTGGCGGACGACGTGGGTATTGGCCGGACCGTCGAGCGGCTCGCTGGGGCCGCTCGGGGCGGCGGTCCCGAGCTTGGCGGCCAGGGCCCGGGTCCGCACCCAGCGGTTCCGGTAGCCGGTGGCCCGCCCGCCGGCCAGGGAGACGGCATGGATCATTCCGTCACCGGCGAACCAGTGGTAGTCGTCCTCGTCGGCCGGCACCAGAGCGGGGTTGGGGCCGTTGCGCAGGAGCCGGCCCTCCAGGTCGGGGGGGATCACCCCGGTAACGGGGAGCTCGTGGTCGTCGCTCCGCTCCTCGAGCACCGGACCGAAGTTCCCCTGGAGGTACGGATTGGGCATGCGTGCTCCTCGCCTCGGCGCCCGGGCCCAGACAGCCACGGTCGACCCCGATGTTACCGTCGCGGTTGCCGTCCTGGTCGGGACGACGGTCGGACCGCAGGGCCGGCGCGGCGTGGCAGGCTGAGGCCATGGCCGACCTCGTCGAGGACCTCCGCTTCCGGGGACTGATCCACCAGATGACCGACCCCGCGCTCGGGGAGCGACTGGATGCCGGCATGCTCACCGGCTACACCGGGTTCGACCCCACGGCCGACAGCCTGCACGTGGGCCACCTCCTCCAGGTGTGCAACCTGCGCCGGCTGCAGGTGGCCGGTCACCGGCCCATCGCGGTGGCCGGGGGCGGCACCGGGTTCGTCGGCGACCCGGGCGGCAAGTCCGAGGAGCGGTCGCTGCTCACCGACGAGCAGCTGGAGGCCAACCTGGCCGGCATCCACGCGCAGCTCGGACGGTTCCTCGACTTCGGTCGGCCGACCGACGGCGTCGACGGGCGCTGCTGGTCAACAACGCCGACTGGCTCCGGCCACTGCCGCTCTTCGACTTCCTCCGCGACGTCGGCAAGCACTTCACGGTCAACCAGATGGTGGCCAAGGAGTCGGTCAAGAGTCCGGCTCGACCGGGCCGACCAGGGCATCTCCTACACCGAGTTCAGCTACATGCTCCTCCAGGCCTACGACTTCCTGCACCTGTTCGACGACCTACGGCTGCCGACTGCAGATCGGCGGCAGCGACCAGTGGGGCAACATCACCATGGGCATCGACCTGATCCGCAAGGTCCGCCAGGACGAGGCCTGGGGACTGACCACGCCGCTGGTGCTGAAGGCCGACGGCACCAAGTTCGGCAAGACCGAGATCCGGCACGGTGTGGCTGGACGCCGCCCGGACCAGCGCCCTACCAGCTGTACCAGTTCTTCCTCCGGACCGAGGACGCGATGGTCGGCACCTATCTCCGCTACTTCACGTTCCTGTCCCACGAGGCGATCCTGGCCCTCGACGAGGCGACCGCCGAGCATCCCGAGCGGCGCGAGGCCCAGCGGGTGCTGGCCCGCGAGGTGTGCACCCTGGTCCACGGGGCCGACGAGACGGCCCGGGCCGAAGAGGCCGCCGCCGCCCTGTTCGGGGAGACGGTGGCCGGCCTCGACGAGCGCACCCTGCTCGACGTGTTCGCCGACGCCCCGTCGACCTCGATCGATCGGACCCGGCTCGACGGCGGGCCTGACGCTGGTCGACCTGCTGGTCGAGACCGGACTGGAGCCGTCCAAGTCCAGGGCCCGGTCCACCGTCGAAGCCGGGGTGGCGCCTACGTCAACAACAAGCGCGAGCGCGACGCCGGGCGCACGGTCGTTGACCGCCGCGACCTGGTGGCCGGTCGCTACCTCGTGCTGCGGAAGGGCAAGAAGCGACCACCACTTGGTCAGCCTGGCGTAAGTCCGCCCGGGTCCGGTGCCGCCGCCCCGGGGGAGGGTCGTCGAGCGAAGTCGGGAGCCGCCGGCCCGGTCCTACACTGACGCCATGAGCTCTCCGGGCGGTCCCCACTCCGACGTCTCGCCGGTCCGCCTGACGGCTGGTCTCCCCGAGACCGCACTCCCCACGGAGCCCGATGCGGTGCGGTCCGGCCTCGACGCGGCCATGGCCCAACCCGGGGAACGTCGGCGCCACGCCGTCTCGGACGTGGTCCGCTCCGACCCCGGGTCCCTGGCGGGCTGGGCAGCCCTCGGGTCGCTGGCCCGTGACGACGTCGAGGCCTACGCCTACTACCGGGTCGGCTACCACCGGGGCCTCGACGCGCTGCGCGCCGCGGGCTGGAAGGGCTCCGGCTATGTCCGGTGGGCGCACGAGCCGAACCGAGGGTTCCTGCGGTGCCTCGACGGGCTTCGGTCGACGGCCGGGGCCATCGGCGAGCACGCCGAGGAGGAGCGCTGTGCCCAATTCCTCCGCCAGCTCGATCCGGACTGGCGGCCGGATTGGACGGGCATCCCCACCTAGTGCGGGCGTCCACCGTGGCGGAGTCGACGTCCCCACCGGGTGGGTGCGCCTCGACGCGGGCCCTTCCGGCCACGGCCTCCGGCGGCGACCCGGTCCTGGCGGGCGATCGCCGGGGCCTGCCTGGTGGGCGCCACGTTGCTGGCCGGCTGCAGTGCCGGTGCGCAGTCCGCCGACGCCGGGCCCCAGGTGAGCTCGTGGATGTCGAGCTCGGGGGACGGTGCCGCCATCGGCCAGGTCCAGGTGGACGCCAAGAACATCGACCTCGCACTTCGGGACCACAACCCGGCCTCGGCCGTCAAGACGGTGTGCGCCCTGCTCACGACGGATGCCTTGACCGCCATCGGCAACCTCCCCTCGCCCGATCAGCCGCTGACCGATGACCTCAACCGGGCCTTCGAAGTCGGGTCGGCAGCCGGCAAGGACTGCTACGCCGGGGCAACGGGCAACGCGTCACTCCTCCACCGGTCGGCCGCGGAGCGGACCAGGCTGGTGGCCCTGGTGGCGGTGGCGGTGCACCGGGTCACCGCCCTCACCGGACACGTCCCCTCCACGTCCACCACACAGGCGGCCAACGAGCCCCTCGACCCCTTCGGGAACTGACGGTGGCACGGGTGCGCGATGGCCGGGATGCGGACGACGTACGACCGCCAGCGTCGTCGGGTCCTGTGGTCCATGCCCACCGGGCTGTTCGTGGTCGGCAGCCGCGACGGCGACCGCCGGAACCTGATGACGGCCAACTGGGTGATGCAGGTGGCGACCACGCCCGACCTTGGTGGTCGCTGCGGTCGAGTCGGGGTCGGTGACCCGCGACCTGATCGAGTCGGGCGGCTCGTTCTCGGTGAGCGTCCTCCCGGTCGACGAGCGGGCGGTCATCCGCAAGTTCGTCAAACCGGTCCGAGAGGTGGTGCTGGACGACAGGGGGGTGGCCACCTCCATGCAGGGGGTCCCGGTCCACGAGGTGTGGGGTGGCCTCCCGTGCCTGTCGTCGGCCCTGGCCTGGTTGGCGTGTGAGCTCCGGGAGGCCCACGGCTGGGAGGGGATCTCCGCTGTGCCTCCGAGCCACGCCCTGTTCGTCGGGGAGGTGGTCGACGTCGGCGAGTCGGGCCCGGACGCCGAGGGGCGGACCGAACCGCCCGAGGTGCTGGCGATGCGACATACCCGGATGAACTACGGGGGGTGAGGTCGCCGGGGCCGGCCGCTACGGCCTGGCACCGGCTCGGTCAGCCGTCGGTGGGGGAGGGTGCCGGACGCAGGTCGACCGACAGGGTCAAGATGCCGTCCTCGATGCGGGCCTCGGCGTCGCCCAGCATGGCGAAGTCCATGAAGTCCACTTGGGCCTGCTGCTTGAACCGCTCGCGGTCGGGTCCCTCGACCGGGGGAAGTCCCCGGGACCGCACGGCCTCTGCCCTGGCCCGAAAGCGCTCGACCATCGCCTGGGGATCGAAATTGTTCGGGCATGGGAGCGATGGTACCGGGGCGGCCGTCGCGCTACGAATGACCACGCCCCGCACTACACTGGCCTGGTTGATGTTCGGTGGTCACCCGGATCTGTTCGCCGGCGGGTGAGGTGCCACCTCAGGGTGGGGCAAGGAGCTGTTGCCGTGAAGAAAGGACGCCATCGCCGCTTCGAAGAAGCGCGGAGCCTGAAGCGCTCCGTCGCGACGGCGAATCGGCGCTGCCCCGAGTGCGGTGCTGAACCCGACGACAAGCACGCCTCCTGGTGCCTCGCCACCGAGGACGATTACGACGAGATCCTCGGGACGTCCCCCAAGCCGAGCGCCTACGCCGAGGACGATCCGCTGGCCGAGTAGGGCCCCTGCCTCAGCGGCGCACCGCCGGATGGGGGAGCAGGGTGACGCGTGTCCCAGGAGCGGTCCGCTCGTCGAGGTAGGCGGCCAGCCGCTTGTAGACCTTCTTGCCGGCCATGGTCTCGAGTTCGGTCCGCATGCTCCGGTACACCGGCTCGTGGCCCACGAAGGCGTCGGGGTCCTCGGTGCACCACCAGTGGAACTCCGCCCCGCCCTCGCCCCAGTGGCTTCGGTCCCACTGACGCACCACCGAGGTGATCCGGCCGTCGGCCGCCGTCTCGTCCTCGCGACGTAGGGGGAGCTGCCAGCAGACCTCGGGCTTCAGGTCCACGTGGCTCCGCCCCTGGGCCTCGGCGGCCTTGTGGAGGGCACAGCCGGCACCGGCCGGGAACCCGGGACGGTTGAGGAAGATGCAGGCCCCGTCGACCAGGCGCGTGCCCAGATCCCCGTCGGCCAGCTTCTTGACCACGCCCTTTTGCCCCTGTTTGTGGAATTGCCACAGCTCGGGAGGGAGCTCGGCGGCGGCCCGCTCGACCTTGCGGGCGTCCTTTTTGTCGGTGAAGTGCGCACCGTAGGAGCAGCAGCCCTGGACCAGCTCGGGCGCCGGACCAGTCAGGACGCCCTGGCACCCCTGTCCGAAGATGCACTTCCAGGCGCTGGCCAGGAACGTCACGTCGAACAGCCAGGTGCGTTCCTCGGTGGGGTCGTCAAAGCTGACCCATTCGTGGGTGGAGGCGGGAACGCGCGTGTGGGATGGCGGCACGCCCTTATGATGACAGGCATGAGCGAAGCCCGTGACGACGTGCGACCGGTATTGACGATCACCTCCGAGGCGCGTGCCACCGTCCTCGAGGTGCTGGCCAACGAGTCAGAGTCCGAGACCCTGGCGCTGTGGCTCGAGGTGAGCGGCGAGTCCGACGGTGCCTACGCCTACGACATGTACTTCCAGGCTCTGGCCGACGCCAGTGCCGGGGACGTTGTCCAACACGACGACGCGCTGCCCGTGGTGGTGCCTTCGACCAGTGTCGAGCGGCTCCAGGGGGCCACGCTGGACTTCGTCACCGATGCGAGCGGCGAGGGCGGTCTGGTCATCGTCAACCCCAACACGCCGCCGGCGACGTCGCTGCGCGGCCTGGCCGCCGAGCCCACCGTGGATCTGTCCGACCCCCTGGCCCAGCGGGTGGTGTCGGTCCTGGAGGAGCAGGTCAATCCCTCCATCGCCGCCCACGGCGGGCGCGCCGACCTGGTGGCGGTCGAGGACGCGTCGGTGTACCTCCGTCTGAGCGGCGGGTGTCAGGGCTGTGGCATGGCCAAGGCCACCTTGTCCCAGGGGATCGAAGTCATCTTGCGCGAGGCCATCCCCGAGTTGGCCAACATCGTCGACGTCACCGACCACGCCGACGGGACCAACCCCTACTACGAGCCCGCGCACAGCTGAGCCGGGCGTCATCGGACGCCACGTCGAGCGGTGACGCGCCGGTCCGGTGATACCCCTCCTGGCTGTGGGCGTCCGGTACGTTGCGGGGCGTGCACTCGCTCCTGATCCCGGGCACCGCGCTGGCCGGTCTGCTCATCGGCGGGGCACTCGATCCGGTGGGCCAGCGTCTGGCCGACCGGAGCTGGGCCGACGAGGAGCGCCGTCGGGCCGAACGCGACGAGGAGCGCCAGGGGTCACCTGACGCCGCGGATCAGGCGGTTCCGGCAGACACGGTGTCAGCCGCCGTACCGGTCGCGATACCCGAGCTCGACGTGGCGGACCAGACGTTGCGCCACCTCCTGCCGGCTGGCCGATCGCCGGCTCGCACCGTGGGTGCGGCTCTGGTCACCGGTGTCCTGTTCGGTGCCTGCGCCCACCACTTCGGCCGCGATGTGGTGCTGGCCCCGTTCTGCGTGTTCTTCGCCACGTTGGTGGCCGTCTCGGTCACCGACCTCTCCCACCGGCTGGTGCCCCGACATTTGCTCTACGCAGGCATGGCCCTGGTCGTGCCCCTCCTGGTGCTGACCTCGGCCGTCGACCACCAGTGGCGCAACTTGTCCGGCTCGGCCATCGCCGGGGCGGTGGCCTTTTCCCTCTTCTTCGCCATCTGGTGGTTCGTGCCGCGGGGCATGGGATTCGGGGACGTCCGTCTGGCCGGGGCCATCGGCATCACCGTCGGCTATCTCAGCCTGCTCCACGCCTATGTGGCATTCCTGGCCGGATTCCTGGTGGGGATGGTGTTCGGCCTGGTGCTGTTGGCCGTCTCGTCGGCAGGTCGCCGGACACGCATCCCGTTCGCGCCGTCGCTGGCCATCGGTGCGGTGATCGCGGTGCTGTGGGGCGGCCACGTCGCCCAGAGCCTGTTCCATGTGGGGAACTGAGCCGGTCCGCCCCGAGTAGATTTGACCGAATGCTCCGCTTCCTGACCGCCGGCGAATCGCACGGTCGCGCCCTAGTGGTGATCGTCGAGGGGATGCCGGCCGGGTTGCTGGTGACCGAGGGGGACATCCAGCGCGGCCTGGCACGACGTCGCCTCGGCTTCGGCCGCGGACCCCGGATGCGCTTCGAGGCGGACGAGATCTCGCTGGTCGGCGGGATCCGGCACGGCCGGACCCTCGGCTCGCCGGTGGCCATCGAGATCGCCAACACCGAGTGGCCCAAGTGGGAGACCGAGATGTCACCTGACCCGGGCCTGCCCTCCAAGGTGCTCACCCAGCCCCGGCCCGGGCACGCCGACCTGTCCGGGATGCTCAAGTACGGGCTCGACGACGCCCGGGACGTCCTGGAGCGGGCCTCGGCGCGGGAGACCGCCGCCCGGGTGGCGGCCGGGACCCTGGCCAAGCTGCTGCTCCAGCAGATCGGTATCGATGTGATGAGTCACATCGTCCAGATCGGGGCCGAGCGGGCCCACGTCGACGCACTCCCCGGCATCGAGGATCTGGCCCGGATCGACGAGTCCCAGGTGCGCTGTGCCGACCCCGAGGCCGAGGCCCGGATGGTGGCGGCCATCAAGGCGGCGGCCAAAGTGGGCGACTCGCTCGGGGGGGTGGCCGAGGTCATCGCCTACGGGGTCCCGGTGGGGCTGGGGAGCCACGTCCACTGGGACCGGCGCCTCGACGCCCTGTTGGCCCAGGCGCTGATGAGCATCCAGGCCATCAAGGCGGTGGAGTTCGGCGACGGCACCGAACTAGCCGGGCTGCTGGGCAGCGAGGCCCACGACGCCATCCGCATGGCCGACCCCGGCGACGCATCCGACGACGAGTTCCGGGCCGGCCTGGCCGGCGGGGGCTATGTCCGTGACACCCACCACGCCGGTGGGGTGGAGGGCGGCATCTCGACCGGCGCCCCCATCGTGGCCCGGGCGTCGATGAAGCCGTTGGCCACCCTCAACCGGCCCACCCTCGGCACGATCGACGTGGTGACCAAGGAGTCCACCGTGTCGTTCAAGGAGCGCACCGACGTCACCGCGGTGCCCGCCATGGGGGTGGTGGCTGAGACGATGACCGCGCTGGTGCTGGCCTCTGAGGCGCTTCGCAAGTTCGGGGGCGACTCGGTGTCGGAGTTCCGGCGCAACCGGCTCGGGTACCTGGCCGCGCTGGGCGAGACGCCCTCGGCCGCCCCGGCCCCGCCATCCGATGGTTGACCGCGTCATCCTGGTGGGAATGATGGGGGCGGGCAAGACCACGGTGGGTCGCTCGCTGGCCCGACGGCTGGGCTGGACCCACTTCGACTCCGACGCCCAGGTCATGGAGCGGACCGGCCGCAGCGTGCCCGAACTGATGGCCGAGCAGGGCGAGGCGGCCTTCCGGGCCGAGGAATCTCGGGTGCTGGCCGACGCCCTGTCCGGCGACGAGCCAGTGGTGGTATCGGCCGCCGGTGGTGTGGTGCTGTCCGAGGACAACCGAGCCCTGCTGGCCCGGTCCGGGACGGTCGTGTGGCTGCGGGCCGATCCCCACCTCCTGGTCCAGCGGGTGGGACGGGGCCAGGGGCGCCCGCTGTTGGGCAACGATCCGCCCCGGCGGATGGTCGAGCTCTACGAGGTCCGACGGCCCCTCTATGAGTCGTGCGCCGAGGTGGTCGTGGACGTGGACGGGAGGTCGCCGGACGAGGTCGTCGACGCCATCGTGGCCTCGCTGTCCGACCACGGCGCCGGGCCGTCGGCAGCGGGAGCGCCGCAGTGAGCGCGGTCCCCGTCGAGCTCGGCGACCGGCGCTACGACGTGCTGATCGGGCCCGGGGTCCGTCACCAACTGTCCGACATCGTGGCGTCGGTCGTCCCCACCGCCACCCGGGCGGCGGTGGTGACCCAAGAGGGCATCGGCGTCAGCGTCGACCCGGGGATCCCCGTCCAGCGCTTCACCGTCCCCGACGGCGAGGATGCCAAGACCCTGGGCGTGATCGAGGACCTGTGTCGGGGCTTCGCCCGCTACGGCCTCAGCCGGGCCGACGTCGTCATCGCCGTCGGCGGCGGCGTGGTCACCGACCTGGCCGGGTTCGCGGCGGCGTCGTTCCAACGGGGTACGCCCTACGTGAACGTGGCGACGACCCTGCTGGCCCAGGTCGACGCAGCCATCGGCGGCAAGACCGGGGTCAACCTGCCCGAGGGCAAGAATCTGGTGGGCGCCTTCTGGCAGCCGAGGGCGGTGCTGTGCGACACCGACGTCCTGTCCACCCTGCCCCCGCGGGAGTGGGCGTCTGGTCGCGGCGAGATGGCCAAGTACGCGTTCCTCGGGCCCTCCGGGCCGGACGGCACCGATCCGAGTGCCTGGCTGCTCGCCCTGCCGCTCGACGAGCAGGTGGCCCGGTGCGTGGCGATCAAGGCCGACGTGGTGGCGGCCGACGAGCGGGAGGGCGACGCCAGGATGCTGCTCAACTACGGCCACACCCTGGCCCACGCCCTGGAGGCGGCGGCGTTCGACCCGGACAACCACCTGGACCTGCGCCACGGTGAGGCAGTGGCCGTGGGGTTGGTCTTCGCCGCGCAGCTGGCCCGGAGGCTCGGCCGCATCGACGACGAACGAGTGGAGCTCCACCGCCGGGTGGTGGGGGCCTTCGACCTCTCGCCGCTGCTGCCGGCCGGCCTCGACCCAGACCAGCTGGTGTCGTTCATGGCCCGGGACAAAAAGGCCCATGGCGACCTCACGTTCGTACTCGACGGCCCGAGAGGGGTGGCGACAGTGCGTGGTATCAGGGAGGACGACGTGGTCGCTACCCTGGCAGCCATGGCAGAGTCCGGGATGCGAGAGCCGTCATGAGTACCACAGGCCTGATCGTCCTGCTGTCTGGTCCCAACCTCGACCTCTTGGGTGAGCGCGAGCCGGCCATCTACGGCACCGAGGCGCTGGCCGACCACGTGGCCACGGCCACGGCGGCGGCCACCGAAGCCGGCTTCGCGCTCGAGCATTTCCAGACCAACCACGAAGGTGATCTGGTGGAGGCGGTCCATGCCGCCCGCGGCCGCGCCGTGGCCGTCATCGTCAATGCCGGCGCCCTCTCCCACACCTCGTGGTCCCTGCACGACGCGCTCGGCCGCCTTCGACGGCATCGTGGTCGAGCTGCACCTCTCCAACCCGGCGGCCCGTGAGCCGTTCCGGCACACCTCGGTGATCGCACCGGTAGCTGACGGCTGCATCGCCGGGTTCGGCGGCCTCGGCTACCGGCTGGCGGTAGTGGCCGTCGACCGCCTGGTCCGCGCCGGGGCGGACGGGTGACGCGGCGATGAGCGACACCGACACCCCGATCGCCGACTGGGACGAGCTGGCCCCGCTCGACGTACGGGGACGTCTCGACCGGCTCCGGCACCTGTTCGACGGGGTGACGACCGAGGGCGACACCGTGGACGCATTACTCGTGACCACCCCGGCCAACATCCGCTGGCTCAGCGGCTTCACCGGGTCGGCCGGTCTGCTCCTGGTCACCGCTGAGCGGGCCCTCCTCACCACCGACGGGCGGTACCGGACCCAGTCCGATGAGCAGCTCGGTGCCGCCGGCGTGGGCGCCGAGGTGGAGCGGTGCATCGGGGGCATCCAGGTGCAGCGCGACGCCCTGGTGGCCGCGGCCGGCGGGCTCGCCCGGGTGGGGCTCGAGGCCGATCATGTGACGTGGTCGGCCCAGCGGGTCTGGGACGAGCTCTTCGACCATCCGGTGGTGGCGCCGACCCGGGGCCTCGTGGAACGGCTCCGGCTGGTCAAGGATGCCGGTGAGGTGGTGCGCATGGAGCGGGCCGCGGCCATCGCCGACGACGCGCTGGCCTCGGTGCTGTCCCGACTGGCGGCCGTGGGTTCGGGATCCGACTCCGAGCTCACCGAAGCCCGCTTCGCCGCCGCCCTCGACTACGCCATGCGCCAGCGCGGTGCCGAGGAGAGCGCGTTCGAGACCATCGTGGCGTCGGGGGAGAACTCGGCGAAGCCCCACGCCCGACCCGGCCCCAGAGTGATCGCCGCCGGGGACCCGGTGGTAGTGGACTTCGGCGCGGTGTACGACGGCTACCGATCCGACATGACCCGGACCTTCTGCATCGGGGGCGCACCGGCCGGGGAGCTGGCCGTGGTGTTCGAGGTGGTGGCCGACTCCCAGCGCGTCGGGGTGGCGACCGTGGAGCCCGGGGTGGCGGCCGGCGATGTCGACAAGGCCTGCCGTGACGTGATCGCAGCCAAGGGCTGGGCCGAGCGTTTCGAGCACGGAACCGGCCACGGAGTGGGTCTCGACATCCACGAGGGGCCGTCGGTCGGTCCAGGGTCTACTGCTATTCTCGAGCCCGGCACCGTGGTCACCGTGGAACCGGGCGTGTACCTGCCCGGAACCGGAGGGGTGCGCATCGAGGACACCCTGGTGGTGACCGAGCGCGGTAGCCGACCGCTCACCCGTTTCCCGAAGGAAGTTGCTGTCTGATGGCCGTCTCCACCAACGATCTCCGCAATGGCATGACCCTGGACCTCCCCGAGGGGCTGTTCGCCGTGGTCGAGTTCCAGCACGTGAAGCCGGGCAAAGGCGGCGCCTTCGTCCGTACCAAGCTGAAGAACCAGCGCACCGGGGCGGTCATCGAGCGCACCTACCGGGCGGACGAGAAGCTCGAGCAGGCCATCATCGACAAGCGGGAGATGCAGTTCCTCTACCGCGACGGTTCCGAGTACGTGTTCATGGACACGGCATCCTACGAGCAGCTCCAGGTCGACACCGGCCTGCTGGGTGACGCCGCCAACTACCTGAAAGAGGGCGACGACGCCGTCCTGCAGTTCTACGGGACCGAGATCGTCGGGGTCGACCTGCCCGCCGCGGTGGAGCTGACCGTGGCCGACACCGAGCCGGGCCTCCAGGGCGACCGGGTGTCGGGCGCTCGCAAGCCGGCGACGCTCGAGACCGGGCTGGTGCTCCAGGTCCCCCTGTTCGTCAACCCGGGTGAGAAGATCAAGGTGGACACCCGCACCGGCGAGTACCTCACACGCGCCTGAGTCACCGCCACCGACTCCGCCGTCACCCCGGGACGACCCGGTGCGCGCTGCCGCCATCGAGACCATGGACCCCGCCCCCCGACACCAAGCTCGTGAACGGGCCCTGTCCCTCCTCTACGAGGCGGAGCTGAAGGGCCGGACCTCCACCGAGGTCCTCGACGACCTGCCGGTGGCCCCCGACGTGTACACCGTGGCGCTGATGCGGGAGGTGGCAGCACGGTCCGACGAGATCGACGCGCTGGTCGACGGCGCGGCCATCGGCTGGGATCTCGACCGGATGGCCGTGGTGGACAAGAACGTGCTCCGACTGGCCGTGGTGGAGCTGTTGGCCTTCCCCGACGTGCCCACCGCGGTGGTCCTCAACGAGGCGGTGGAGCTGGCCTCGGCCTATTCGACCGACGACTCCGGGCGTTTCGTCAACGGCATCCTGGCCACGTTGGCCGAGCAGCTCCGGCCCTGACCCCGTCGCCGGGGCAACGCGGTATAGTCGGTATCTGACCGTGAAGCGGGTCCCGTGAGGCCCGTACGGACAGGAGGAAGCGTGGCCGAACGTGAACGCAGTCATACCCGTCCGCGGGGTGCTGTGTTCGTTCCCCGAGTCCAGGTCATGTCGGCAGACGACGTGCGCCGGGCCATCACCCGCATGGCCCACGAGATCGCCGAGCGCAACCGGGGCCTTCAGCACGTGGTCCTGATCGGCCTACAGACCGGTGGGGTGGGGATCGCCGAGCGCCTGGCCCAGACCCTGTCCGAGGTGGAGGGGGCCGACATCCCGGTGGGCACTCTGGACGTGGCCTTCTACCGGGACGACATCGGCCTCCGGCCCGTGTTGCCTGAGGCGGCCACCGACATCAGCTTCGACCTCACCGGCGCCAGCGTGGTGCTGGTCGACGACGTCTTGTTCACCGGCCGGACCATCCGTGCCGCCCTCAACGCCCTCGGCGAGTACGGGCGGGCCCAGGTGGTCGAGCTGGCGGTCATGGTGGATCGCGGTCACCGCGAGCTGCCCATCCGGCCGGACTACGTGGGCAAGAACCTCCCGACCAGCCGGGACGAGATGGTGGATGTCACCGAGGACGGCGTGTCGCTCGGGGAGCTGGTCAGCCGGTGAGCCCGTTCCCCACCCACCTGCTCTCCATGGACGACCTCGACGCCCAGGACATCGCCGAGGTGCTGGGCGTGGCCGACTCCTTCGTGGAGGTGGGCCGCCGGGCCAACCCCAAGGTGCCCACCCTCCGGGGCCGGACCGTCGCCACGCTGTTCTTCGAGGACTCCACCCGCACCCGGATGTCCTTCGAGACGGCGGCCAAGCGCATGTCGGCCGACGTGTTGTCTTTCGCTGCCGGCTCGTCCTCGCTCAAGAAGGGCGAGTCCCTGCGCGACACGGTCGAGACCATCGAGGCCATCGGCATCGATGCCGTGATCATCCGCCACGCCTCCTCGGGAGTGCCGGCCCGGGTCTCAGAGTGGGTGGACCACTGCTCGGTGATCAACGCCGGGGACGGCTGGCATCAACACCCCACCCAGGCCCTCCTCGACCTCTACACGGTGCGCCAAGCGCTGGGCGGTGGCGATGCCGGACTGGCCCGCTTCGAGGGGCTCCAGGTGGTCATCGTGGGGGACATCCGCCACAGCCGAGTGGCCCGGTCCCAGGTCACCGCCTATGCCGCCCTAGGTGCTGAGGTCACGCTGGTGGCGCCGGCCACCCTGTTGCCGCCCTCGGTCGAGGGATGGCCGGTCTGTGCTGTGGGGCACGACCTCGACGAGGTCCTGCCCAAGGCCGATGTGGTGTCGCTCCTGCGGGTCCAGGCCGAACGGGGGAGCGGGGAGTTCGTTCCCTCGCTCCGCGAGTACACGGCCGGCTTCGGACTCACCTCCCGACGGGCGGCCATGCTCGCCCCCAGTGCCCTGATCCTCCATCCCGGCCCCATCGTGCGCGGCGTGGAGATCGCCTCGGACGTGGCCGAGCTGCCCGCCTCCCTCATCACCGCCCAGGTGAGCAACGGGGTGGCCATCCGGATGGCCGTCTTGTTCCTGCTCCTCGGTCAGGGTGCCCGCGAGGGGGTCCTCCGTGGCTGAGCCCCAGGTCGGAACCCGGCCAGCGCTGCTCCTCCGGGGCGGCACAGTCATCGACCAGACCGGGGAGCGGTCGGCCGACGTGCTGGTGGACGACGGTGCGGTGGTGGCCGTGCAAGCGGGCCTGGATCTGCCTCGGGGTGCGTTGGAGCTGGACGCCGGTGGTTGTGTGGTGGCTCCGGGGCTGGTCGACCTCCACACCCACCTCCGCCAGCCGGGCCGCGAGGAGTCCGAGACCATCGAAACGGGTGCCCGGGCGGCGGCCCTGGGCGGGTTCACCGCGGTGGTGGCCATGCCCAACACCGAGCCGGCTCTCGACTCGGCCGAGGCAGTCCGCAACGTCTTCGAGCTCGGAGCCAAGGCCACCGCCCAGGTGGCGGTGGCCGGCGCCATCACCGTCGACCGGGCCGGCGAGCGGCTGGCCCCCATGGCCGAACTCGCCGGGCTCGGGGTCCGGCTGTTCACCGACGACGGTGCCGGTGTGCAGTCGGCCGGACTCATGCGCCGTGCCTTCGAGTACGCCCGGGGCCTGGACGTGACCCTGGCCCAGCACTGCGAGGACGGCACGCTGGCGGCCAACGGTGCCATGCACGAGGGGGCGTGGTCGAGCCGGCTGGGCCTTCCCGGCATGCCGGCCCTGGCCGAGGAGGTCATGGTGGCGCGGGACATCGCCCTGGCCCGGGCCACGGGCGGTCGCATCCACTTCCTGCACCTGTCCACGGCGGCCTCCATCGAACTCGTGCGGCGGGCCAAGGCCGATGGTCTGGCGGTGACGGCCGAGGCCGCCCCCCATCACTTCTCGCTCACCGACGGGTGCACAGCGGGCTACGACCCGGTGTTCCGGGTCAACCCGCCCCTCCGGCCCCAGTCCGACGTGGACGCGGTGAAGGCCGGTCTGGCCGACGGGACCATCGACGCCATCGCCACCGACCACGCCCCCCACGCCCCCGAGCTGAAGGACCTCCCCTTCGACCAGGCGCCGCCGGGGATGCTGGGTCTCCAGACGGCCTTGGCCCTGGCCATCACCGAGCTCGGCCTGCCAGTGGCCCGGGTGCTGGCCCTCCTCAGCTGGCAGCCGGCCGTCATCTGCCGGCTGGACCCGGCCAACGGCGGCGGGCAGGGTGGCACGATCGCGCCCGGAGCGGCCGCCAACCTGTGCGTCATCGACCCCACGGCCACCTGGACGGTGGACCCGGCCGCCCTCGCCAGCCGAAGCCGCAACTCGCCCTACGGGGGACGCACGCTCACCGGCCAGGTCCGCCACACCGTCTACCGGGGTGAGCCGGTGGTCATCGACGGCGAGGCGCAGCGGTGACCGGGCGCAACGGCATCGACCCCCGGCCCGAGGCCCGCCTGGTGCTGGCCGACGGTGCGGTCTTCGAAGGCGAGGCCATCGGCGCCATCCCCGAAGGTGGCGTGTCCACCGGCGAGGCGGTGTTCAACACCGTGCTCTCGGGCTACCAAGAGGTGATCACCGACCCCTCCTACGCCGGGCAGGTCATCGCCTTCACCTATCCCCACATCGGCAACTACGGGGTGAACCCCACCGACGACGAGGCCAGCCGGCCCTACTGCCGCGGGGTGATCGTCCGTGACCTGTGCGACCGGCCCAGCAGCTGGCGGTCAACCGAGTCACTGGAGGAGTTCCTGGTCCGTTTCGGTGTGCCCGGCATCAGCGGCGTCGACACCCGCCGGCTGACGCGCCACCTCCGGGACCGAGGGGCCATGCCCTGTGCCTTTGGCACCGCGCCCGAAGCCGAGCTGGCCGAGGCTGCGGCCGGTGCGCCCACCACCGACGGTCGGGACCTGGTCTCCACCGTGACCACCGCTGCGCCCTATGTCCGGGGGTCCGGTCCGTACCGGGTGGTGGCCTACGACTTCGGGGTCAAAGAGGCCATGCTCCGCCAGCTCGGCGAGCTGGCCACCGTCACCGTGGTCCCGGCGTCCACACCCGCCGACCACGTGCTGGGGCTCGAGCCGGACGGCATCTTTTTGTCCAACGGCCCAGGCGACCCCGCCGCCCTCCCCGCGGTGGTGGCCGAGATCGCCACCCTGGCCCACCTGGGCACGGTGCCGGTGTTCGGCATCTGCCTGGGCCACCAGCTCCTGGCCACCGCGCTCGGCGGCACGACCTACAAGCTGCCCTTCGGCCACCACGGCGGCAACCACCCGGTGCAGCGCCTGGCCACTGGACGGGTGGAGATCACCTCGCAGAACCACAACTACGCGGTGGCCGAGGGGACGGTCGATGCCGCCGACGTGACCCACCTCAACCTCAATGACGGGGTCATCGAGGGCATTGCCGGGAGGTCGGCCCCGGTCTTCAGTGTCCAGTACCACCCCGAGGCCGGGCCCGGTCCCCACGACGCCCGCTACCTATTCGAGGAGTTCCGGGCGCTGATGGACGCCACCGGCGCCAGGGCCCGCCATGGTGTGGGCAGCGGGGTGGGTGCCTGATGCCCCGTCGCAGCGACCTCGAGTCGATCCTGGTGATCGGGTCGGGACCCATCGTCATCGGCCAGGCGTGCGAGTTCGACTACTCGGGGACCCAGGCGTGCCGCGTGCTGGCCGAAGAGCAGTTCCGGGTGGTGCTGGCCAACTCCAACCCGGCCACCATCATGACCGACCCGGGCATGGCCGATCGCACCTATGTCGAGCCCCTCGACCCCGACGTGCTGACCGCCATCATCGAGCGGGAGCGACCTGACGCGCTGCTGCCGACGCTCGGGGGCCAGACCGCCCTCAACCTGACCATGGCGCTGGCCGACCGGGGCGTCCTCGAGGCCTACGGCGTCGAGGTGATCGGGGCCAAGGCCGAGGCCATCGCCACCGCCGAGGACCGGGAGCGCTTCAAGGCGGCCATGCAGGAGATCGGCCTGGCCGTGCCGTCCTCGGGCTTCGCCCACTCCCTCGAGGAGGCCCTGTCCATCGGGGAGTCGATCGGGTTCCCCATCATGGTGCGCCCGAGCTACATCCTCGGGGGCGCGGGCACCGGCATCGCCGCCACGCGAGACCACCTGGTCCGCCTGGCGGCCGAGGGCCTCGACGCCTCCCCGGTCAGCGAGGTCCTGATCGAGCAGTCCATCGCCGGCCAGAAGGAGTTCGAGCTGGAGGTCATGCGGGACACCGCCGACAACTGCGTGGTGATCTGCTCCATCGAGAATTTCGACCCGATGGGGGTGCACACGGGCGACTCCATCACTGTGGCCCCGGCCCAGACCCTGACCGACGTGGAGTACCAGACCATGCGCGATGCCGCCTTCGCCTGCATCCGCCGGGTCGGGGTGGAGACGGGCGGCTCCAACGTGCAGTTCGCCGTGGACCCCACCGACGGGCGCCAGGTGGTCATCGAGATGAACCCGCGCGTGTCGCGGTCCTCGGCGCTGGCGTCCAAGGCCACCGGGTTCCCCATCGCCAAGATCGCGGCCCGCCTGGCCGTCGGCTACCGACTGGACGAGATCACCAACGACATCACCGGGGCCACCCCGGCATCGTTCGAGCCGACCATCGACTACGTCGTCACCAAGATCCCGCGATGGGCCTTCGAGAAGCTGCCGGGCGCCACCGACGAGCTGGGCACCCGCATGCAGTCGGTGGGCGAGGTCATGGCCATCGGCCGCACCTTCCCCGAGTCCCTGCAGAAGGCCGTCCGCTCCCTCGAGCAGGGACGCAGTGGTCTGAACGCCGACCCTGTCGAGGGCACCCTCGACACCCTGTCCACCGACGAGCTGCTCAGCGCGGCGGCGGTGGCCACCCCGGAGCGGATCTACCAGGTCGAGACCCTCCTGCGCCGGGGGGTGTCGGTGGACGAGCTGGCCGGCGCCACCGGCATCGACCCGTGGTTCTTGTCGGAGATCGCCCAGATCACCGACGCCCGCATGGCCCTCGACCTCCAGGTAACCCTCGGGGTCACGGTGGACGATCTCGACCGGCGGGCGTGGCGCCGGCTCAAGCGGCTGGGCTTCTCCGACGAGCAGCTGGCCTACCTGTTCGGCGGATCGGTGACCGCAGACGACATCCGGTCGGCACGCTCCGCGCTCGGCGTGGGGGTCACCTTCAAGACCGTGGACACCTGCGGCGCGGAGTTCGAGTCCCGCACCCCGTACCACTACTCGACCATCGAGGACGAGGACGAGGTGGAGCCGTCCGGCCGCCCGCGGGTGGTGATCCTCGGGTCCGGCCCCAACCGGATCGGCCAGGGCATCGAGTTCGACTACTGCTGCGTCCACGCCTCGTTCGCCCTGCAGGCGGCGGGGTACGAGACGGTCATGGTCAACTGCAACCCCGAGACCGTCTCGACCGACTACGACACCTCGGACCGGCTCTACTTCGAGCCGCTCACCCCCGAGGACCTGGCCAACGTGCTGGATGCCGAGCGGGGCGCGTCGGTGGGCGATGGCCGGCTGGTGGGCGTCATCGTCAGCCTCGGTGGCCAGACCCCGCTGAAACTGGCCTCCAGCATTCCCGAGGAGCTGGTGCTCGGAACCTCGCCGGCATCGATCGACCTGGCCGAGGACCGCGAGCAGTGGAACGACCTGTGCACCCGGCTGGGCATCGCCCAGCCCCCCGGGGGGACGGCATCCACCCCGTTGGAGGCGGTCAAGGTGGCCTCGTCCATCGGGTATCCGGTGCTCGTCCGTCCGTCGTATGTGCTGGGCGGCCGGGCCATGGAGATCGTCTACGACGACGAGCGGCTGGTCGAGGCGGTGGAGGCCATGTCCGGTCTCGGCGGCTCGCTCGGGCGTGAGGGCGGCGTCACCCCGGAGCGCCCGGTGCTGGTCGACCGATTTCTGGAGGACGCCGTCGAGGTGGACGTGGACGCCGTGCGCGATGCCACCGGCGAGGTGGTCATCTGTGGGGTCATGGAGCACGTCGAGGAGGCCGGTGTGCACTCGGGGGACTCGGCGTGTGCCCTCCCGCCCCAGACCCTGTCGGCCGCGGTGGTCGAGGAACTCGAGCGCACCGTGCGCACCATCGCCGAGGCCCTCCAGGTGCGCGGGCTGATCAACGTGCAGTTCGCCGTCAAGGACGACCGGGCCTACGTGCTCGAAGCCAACCCGCGGGCCAGCCGGACCGTGCCCTTCGTGGCCAAGGCCACCGGGGTGCCGGTAGCCAAGGTGGCGGCCCGGATCATGGTGGGCGCCACCCTGGCCGAACTGCGCCAGGAGGGCATCTTGACCCTCCCGGTGACCGGGCACGTCTCGGTCAAAGAGGCGGTCATGCCGTTCAATCGGTTCCCCGGGGTCGATACCCTGCTCGGCCCCGAGATGCGGTCGACCGGCGAGGTGATGGGCATCGGCGCCACGTTCGGATTGGCGTTCGCCAAGAGCCAGATCGCGGCCGGCAACCGGCTGCCGGTCAGCGGGACGGTCTTTTTGTCGCTGGCCGACCGGGACAAGGCCTCCGGCCTCGAGGCGGCCCGTCAGTTCGCCGCCCTCGGGTTCGACCTGGCCGCCACCTCGGGCACGGCCGCCCTCTTGGAGTCCGAGGGCATCCCGGTGGCCACCGTGGTGGCCAAGGTGGGGGACTCGCACCCCGGAGTAATCGATGCCGTCGAGCTCATCGCCGGCGGCAAGGTGCAACTGGTCGTGAACACCCCGCGTGGTCGGGGTCCCCGGGCCGACGGAGTGCACATCCGGGCCACCGCGCTGGCCCACCTGGTGCCCTGCCTCACCACGGTGGCCGCAGCCCGGGCCGCCGCCGCCGGCATCGCCGACTGGATCAGCCATCCGCTGTCGGTGCGGTCACTCCAGGAGTACCACCAGCGGTGAGCCCGGGCCCCGACGGCCGGGGTGGCTCGGACCGCCTGCGCGGCGCGTGGCGGGCACTGGTCGCCGGTGATGTCGATCTGTCGGTCGAGGTGGGATCGCTCCACCTGGCCAACCCGGTCATGACGGCCTCGGGCACCGCCGGGCACGCCGACGAGCTCAACGCCTACTTCCCGTTGGCCTCGCTCGGCGCGGTGGTGGTCAAGTCGCTGTCGGTGGAGCCGTGGCCCGGCAACCCCGCGCCCCGAGTCCACCAGACGGCGATGGGCATGCTCAACAGCGTGGGCCTCCAAGGTCCCGGCGTCGAGGCCTGGATCGCCGAGGACCTCCCCCGACTGGTGGTGGCCGGCGCCACGGTGGTGGTGAGCATCTGGGGCCAACGGGTCGAGGACTTCGCCAAGGCGGCCTCCGCCTTATCGGGCGTTCCGGGGATCGCCGCCCTCGAGGTCAACGTGAGCTGTCCGAACCTGGAGGACCGCCGGCGGATGTTCGCTCATTCGCCGACCGCCACCGCCGAGGTGGTGGCGGCGGTGGGGGAGGGGTGCCCGGGGATCCCTCGGTGGGCCAAGCTCAGCCCCACGGTGGCCGACCTGGCCGAGGTGGCCGGTGCGGCACTCGGGGCAGGGGCCGAGGCGGTGACCCTGGTCAACACGGTCTTGGCCATGGCCATCGACGTGGAGGACCGCCGACCGCTGCTCGGCTCGGGACCCTTGGGCGGCGGGTTGTCGGGCCCTGCGGTCCACCCGGTGGCGGTGCGGGCGGTGTTCGACGTGCGGGCCGCCCATCCAGGCGCTGCCATCATCGGGGTGGGCGGGATCATGACCGGCACCGACGCCATCGAGTTGGTGATGGCGGGCGCCGACGCCGTGCAGGTGGGCACGGCCACCTTCCGGGATCCTCGTGCGCCATCGAGGGTCCTGGCCCAGATGGAGACGTGGTGCTCGCGCCACGGCGTCCGGTCGATCCGTGATCTGCAAGGAGTGGCCCATGGCTGAACCGAGCCCCCCGCCAACCCCGTCGTTCTCGGCCCGTGTGGCGACGGCGGTGGCGGCCACCGGTCCGCTGTGCGCCGGCATCGACCCGTCGGCCTCCCTGCTCGAGCGCTGGGGCCTACCCACTGATGCCGGCGGCCTCCGCCAGTTCGGGCTGCGCTGTGTCGAGGCCTTCGCCGGCGAGGTGCCGGTGGTCAAGCCCCAGGTGGCCTTCTTCGAGCGATGCGGCGCGGCGGGCCTGGCCGCCTACGAAGCGGTGATCGCCGGGGCCCGCGCCGCCGGCCTCTTAGTCATCGGCGACGCCAAGCGGGGCGACATCGGTTCCACGATGGAGGCCTACGCCTCGGCCTGGCTCGACCCCGACAGCACGTTGGCCGCCGACGCGGTGACCGCGGTGGCGTATCTGGGCATCGGCGCCCTCCAGCCCCTCTTCGACCTGGCCGGTGCCACTGGGCGGGGCGTCATCGTCGTGGTGCGGAGCTCCAACCCCGAAGGCCGCGTCCTCCAAGAGGCCCGCATCGACGGAGGGAAGGGCCCGGCCGTCGAGGACTGGCTGCTGGGCGAGATCGCCGCACTGAACGCCGGCGGCGGGGTACCCCCGGGCACCGTGGGCGCCGTGGTCGGGGCCACGCTCGATCCATCGGCGTTTGCCCTGGCCGGCCTCGGGGGCGTGGTGCTGGCACCGGGGGTCGGGGCCCAAGGCGCAGGCCCGACCGAGGTGGCCAGGCTCTTTGGGGGCTGCCCACCGGGGTCGGTGCTGGCCAGCGCGTCCCGCTCGATCCTGTCGGCCGGCCCGAACGTCACGTCATTGGCCGATGCCGCCCGCCAGGCACGCGACGAGATGGGCGCAGCACTGGCGTAGCTGCTCAGCGGTCGGCGGAGGGCAGGTCCTCGGCGAACTCGATGAAGGCTTGCGGCGGCAGGTAGGCCGTGGGGATCTCGTCGGCGTGCTGGTAGTAGTCCACGTCGAACACGTTGGAGACCCCGGGGTCCTCCACCGTGCCACTCAACCCGGCCTCGGTGGCGGCCAGGAAGGCCTGGGCCCCGTCGACGGCGCCCGACGCCAGCGACTCGTAGGTGGCCTTGGTCACCCGAGCCACCAGGGAGTAGACGCATCCGTCGAGCGTGGCCCCCACCCGGCGTCCGATCATGCAGTGGTGGCTGCCGTCGTCGATGGCGTAGACCGTGGCGTCACCGGTGCCGAGGGCGACCCGGATGCGCTCGGGGTGGCCGAAGTGGAACCACTGTTCGTGTCGCCGTTCCTTCATGGCCCACAGGGGGCTGGGCGGGATGACCCCCTCGGGCTCGTCCTCCTCGAGGGGCGTTGCGTTCTCGGGTGCCGTGACCGGGAAGGTGGTCGCCGCCGTCGACTGGATGAAGTGGAGCTGGCCGTCCTCCCTCGACTGGAACAGGCCGCTGTCGTCGTCTGTGCCCGGTCCGCCGGTCGCCGGTTGTTCTCCCTCGCCCACTGGTGACTCCTCTCACTGGGCGGGGCCCTCGGGCCCCGCCGGTTCTCTGCAGGGCCGCGCCCCGGGGACCATGCTGGCACGGCGGCGGGTGGGGGGCTCGCCACGTCCACGCGACGCGGTGAGCCGGTGGTCAGGTGCCAGCACCGGTCGGGAACCAGCCCGACACCCTGGCGTCCATGGCCCGCCGACCGCCGGCCTCGACCGCCACGGCCTCCGACAGGCTCACCTCGACCAGGGTGATCGCCTGACCTGGGGCCAGCTGGCCGAGTACCGGACCGTCGGCGCTGATCACACACGCCACTACCGGGTAGCCGCCCACCGTGGCGTGGTCGGGCAACAGGACGATCGGGTTGCCGTCGGGAGGCAGCTGGATGGCCCCGGTGACCATGCCCGTTGAGGGAACCGTGCCCATGGGTCGGGCCGGACCGTCCACCCCCCCGACCACCGGTCGGTCGCCCGACAGGCGCACGCCGATGCGGTTGGACCGCTCCTCGACCCTCCAGCGCTGCTCGGTCAGTCGGCGCCAGGCACCGTCCTCTAGAGGGTGGGGCCCGCGGAGCACCCGCAGCGCCCCGGGGCGCGCACGGCGGTCGGGCGCAGCCGCAGCCAGGAGTCCCCGGGGCCGGGCCGGACGGCCGAGGCCGAGACGGTCACCCTCGATCAGCGGCCCCGGGCCGAGGCCGCAGAGCATGTCCGATGACCGGGAGCCGAGCGTTTCGGGGGTCTCGAAACCGCCGCCCACGGCCAGGTAGGCACGGAGCCCGATCCGGACGGCGCCGATATCGATGACCTGGGCTGTGGCCACCGGGACCACCACCCCGTCCCCGCAGGGCAGCCCGTCGAGTGTCACCTCGACCGCGTCCGGCCGGACCCCGACCACGGCCACATGGGCGGCGTCGCTGAACGCCAGTGCCGGCCCGGCCGCGGTGACCTCGATCACGGCCGCCCCGTCGGCGTTGCCCACCAGCCGGTTGGCCAGCACCATCGACTGGGCGTCGGCCGCTCCCGCGGTGGGAACGCCGAGGCCGGCGACACCGACCCGGCCGGCGTCCTCGATCAGGCTCAAGAGCCCGGGGCGGAGCACCCCGACCTGTCGGTCCGCATCCGTCCGCAGAGGTCCCCGGCCCGTCGGCCGAGTGGCGTCCGTGGCGGCACGGTCGTCGTCAACCGCGCAGAAACGCACGCGGTCGCCCGGGCGGAGGAGCGCGTACGGGGGGCGGTCGGGGTCGAAGAAGGCCAGTGGGGTCCGGCCGAGCAGCCTCCAGCCTCCCGGTGTCGACTGCGGGTAGACCGAGGCGTATCCCCCCGCCACCGCGACCGATCCGGCCGGCACCGACGGTCGGGGCGTCGGCCGCCGTGCCACCGCGGCCAACGGCTCGGGGAGCCCGATGAGGTAGGGGAAGCCCGGAGAGAAGCCGAGGAAGGCCACCTCGAGCGGCGCTCCGCACAGGAGTGCTGCGACCTCGGCGGGGGTGCCACCGATGGCGTCGGCCACCTCCTCGAGGTCCGGCCCGTCGAAGGTGACCGGGATGCGGAGGGGGGTGCCATCGGTGCCGCTCCTCCCCGGCCCCGGTGCTGTCGCCACGTCTCCGGGCAGGTCCGACACCAGCCCGACCAACCAGGGGACGGCCATCGCATGCCGGTCGGGATGATGGGCCAGGTGCACCACGACACTGGCGAATCCCGTCACGATCTCGGTGATCCCGATCGGTGCCCGGCCCCGGTCGACCTCGTCGGCCACGATCGCTGCCACCTGGTGGGCCCGGCTGACGTCGGCCACCTGGACCAGGAGGGCGGCGTCCCCGAACGGGGTCACCGTCGAGGTCATGGTGACCCTGGGTCCCGGTCGGACCCTCGGTCCGGCGCACGATCGGCCCGGACGAAGGGGCGTACGGCTACGCCGTCGGCCTCCAGGGCGGCGCGCACGGACCGGGCCGTGTGGTCGGCACCGGGGGAGTCGCCGTGGATGCACAGGGTCTCGGCCGCCACCGCCGCCCAGGTGCCGTCGAGGGCCTCGACGCCGCCCCGACGCACCATCGACACGGCCCGGCGACCGGCGTCGGCCGGGTCCTCGATCAGTGCGCCGACCTCGTCACGAGCGGCCAGCCGTCCATCGGCCAGGTAGCCCCGGTCGGGGAATCCCTCGCCCACCACCCGCAGGCCGGCGCGCTGGGCTGCCGACGCCGCCACCGTCCCGGCCTGGGCCACCAGGATGCCGGTGGCCGTGCGGACCAGCGCCTCCACCACGGCGTCGGCGACCGCGGGGTCCCGGCCCATCTGGTTGTAAAGCGCACCGTGGGGCTTGACGAACGAGACCGCTCCTCCCTCGGCGTCGGCGGCCTCGGACAGCTGCGCCCACTGCTCCATGATGTCGGCGACCAGTCGGGCCGGGTCGACATCCAGGGCCCGCCGCCCGAATCCGGCACGGTCGCGGAACGAGACGTGGGCCCCGAGGGTCACCCCACGCTCCAGGCACGCCCGTGTCGTCTCTCGCATCACCGACGGGTTGCCGGCGTGGAAGCCGCACGCCAGGCTGGCACTGGTCACGGTGTCGAGGAGGGCGAGATCACCGGGAGACAGGACATCCCCCTCGCCTACATCGGCGTTGAGATCGATCACACGCACCGTGCCAGTATCGACCAACCCCGGTCCGGCTGTGGTCGGCTCGATCCCCCGACCTCCGACAACGCCGGCGCCCGACCCGGCCCGCCGGCTGGGCGGTCCGCATTGGGTACATGACCAGGGCGCAAAGAGGCGCTATCGTCTCGTTCATGCCGCAACCGCCCGCACTCACTCCCGAACAGCGCCAGGCTGCCCTGGCCAAGGCAGCCAAGGTCCGCCGTGAGCGGGCCGAGGTCAAGGAGAAGCTCAAACTCGGTTCCATCACCTTGACCGAGCTGCTCACCACCGCCGACTCCAACGAGACCGTGGGGAAGATGAAGGTCCTCTCGGTGCTGGAGTCCCTGCCCGGCTTGGGCAAGGTGAAGGCCCGTCGGCTGATGGACACCGTCGGCATCAGCGAGAGTCGCCGCCTGCAGGGGTTGGGGAGCAACCAGCGCGAAGCGCTGTTGCGCGAGACCGCTCGCTGAGCGACCCTTCGGCGGATCGGGCCGACGCCCGGCCCGCACCCCTCATCTTCGTGCTCTTCGGCCCGGGTGGGGCCGGCAAGGGCACCCTGGCCGCTCGGCTGGTGGCCGAGGATCCCACGCTCTGGCTCAGCCGTTCGTGGACCACACGGCCGCGCCGGTCCGGTGAGGACGAGACGGCCTACGTGTTCGTCGACCGCCACGCCTTCATGGATCGGGTGGCGTCCGACGGCTTCTTCGAGTGGGCCGAATTCCTGGGCAACCTCTACGGCACACCGGTCCCCGAACCGACGCCTGGGCACGATGTGCTGCTCGAGATCGACCTTCAGGGGGCCCGCCAGGTGCGCTCCCTGCGCCCCGATGCCACGCTGATCCTGCTCCGCCCACCCTCGCCCGAGGTGCAAGCAGAGCGGATGCGGGCCAGGGGCGACAGCGAGTCCCACATCGCCGACCGGCTGCGTGAGGGGGCCGAGGAGGAGCGCCAGGGCCTGGCCATCGCCGACGCCGTCGTGGTCAATCACGACATTGTGCAGGCCACTGCCGATGCGGCCGGTATAGTGGAGCGTTATCGCTCAGCCCGCCCACCCGGGCGGTAGGAGGGCTCTGGGGGCCACTCGGCAGCCATACCGCCCGCCCGGCCCCCACGGCGACCCGGCTCACCCCGCTGCACCCACACCCGACGACCGACCCTGAAGGATCGTGATGGCCCAGAACCCGACCACGCTCATGGACCCGCCCATCGAGGAACTGCTCGACAAGGTCGACTCCAAGTTCACCCTCGTGGCGCTGGCCTCCCGTCGGGCCCGCCAGGTGAACAGCTACTACAACTCGCTGGGCGAGGGCCTCGGCGTGGTGGTGCCGCCCCAGGTGGCCTCGGCATCGGGCAAGCCGCTGTCGATCGCCTTCGAGGAGGTGGCCGCCGGCAAGGCGACCTACAGCCGCCCCGACCCCGAAGAGATCGCCCAGGCCGAAGCGGCCGCCCTGGCCCTGTTGGAGACCGAGGCGGTCGACGCCGCCGGTGACACGCCGCCGACGGACGACGCCGGCCTGTAGCCGGCGGAGCCGATCAACCCGGGGGGCGGGACGATGACGGGCACGACGGGGGAACCGAGGCCATGAGCACCGCACCCCGAGCGCGCAACGCCGTTCGTGGTCCTCGGTGTCTCGGCCGGGATCGCCGCCTACAAGGCGGTCGAGGTGTGCCGACTCCTGGTGGACGCCGGCATCCATGTCGCACCGGTGCTGACCGAGCGGACCACCCGGTTCGTCGGCAGGACGACCTTTGATGCCCTGGGCTCGGAGCCGGCCCAGATCAGCCTGTGGGACGAGGCCTCCCCGATCCCGCACACCCGCCTGGGCCAGCGGGCCGACCTGATCGTGGTGGCACCAGCCACCGTCGACCTCGTGGCCCGGTACGCCGGCGGCCAGGCCGACGACCTCCTCACCACGACGCTGGTGGCCACCGCCGCGCCGGTGGTGCTCTGCCCGGCCATGCACACCGAGATGTGGGAGCACCCGGCTGTGCAGCACAACCTGGCTGTCCTGGTCGGTCGGGGCGTCATCGTGGTGCCGCCCGACGTCGGTCGGCTGGCCGGCGGGGACAGTGGCGCCGGCCGCCTGGCCGAGCCCTCGGTGATCGTGGCCACGGTGCTGGACGTGCTGGCAACCCGGTCCCGGCCTGCCGACCTGACCGGTGTGCGGGTGCTGATCTCGGCCGGTGGCACCCGGGAGCCCATCGACCCCGTCCGCTTCATCACCAACCGGTCGTCGGGCAAGCAGGGCCACGCCCTGGCCGCCGCCGCCCGGCGCCGGGGTGCTGAGGTGACGCTGGTCACCGCGGCCCACCTGCCGGCCGCTCTGGGCGTGCAGGTCGAACGGGTCGAGACGGCGGCCGAGATGGAGGTGGCCATGGTGGAGCGGGCCGGGCGGTCCGACGTGGTGGTGATGGCTGCGGCGGTGGCCGACTTCCGCCCCAAGGTGGCGACCGACACCAAGCTCCACAAGGCGGACGGGGTGCCCGACCTGGTCCTCGAGGCCACCACCGACATCCTCGCCGAGCTGGGGCGGGCCCGGCGGGACGGACAGGTGCTGGTGGGCTTCGCCGCCGAGACGGGCCCGGTGGCCGAGCGGGCCGAGGCCAAGCTGGCGGCCAAGGGCGTCGACCTGATGGTGGCCAACGATGTGTCGGCCCCCGGTGTGGGGTTCGACCACGACACCAACGAGGTCACGGTGTTCGGTGCCGACGGCGTGGTCACCTCGGTGCCCCTGGCGTCCAAGGATGCGGTGGCCGATGCCATTTTGGATAGAGTGAGCGCGCTGCTGGCACGGCGCTGACGCCTCGGGCCCGACTCCGGTAGCACCGCCATCGTCTGAATTGCCCGACCGGCCCGTTTCCCGGGGGAGCACCCCGACCACTACCCGATCAGAAGGGATCAACCCCGTGAGCACCCGATACACCTTCACCTCGGAGTCGGTGACCGAAGGCCATCCCGACAAGATGGCCGATCAGATCTCCGACTCGGTCCTCGACGCCCTCTTGACCGACGACCCCGAGAGCCGGGTGGCCTGCGAGACGCTGCTGACCACGGGTCTGGTCCTGGTGGCCGGGGAGATCACCACCACCACCTACGTCGACATCCCCAAGCTGGTCCGCAAGACGGTGCTGGACATCGGGTACGACGACGACGCCTACGGGATCGACGGCAACACGTGCGGGGTGATCGTCTCTCTCGACGAGCAGTCGCCCAACATCGGCCAGGGCGTCGACAACGCCTTCGAGGTCCGGGCCGGTACCGGCGGCGAGGACCTCCTCAACGCCCAGGGTGCCGGTGACCAGGGGATGATGTTCGGCTACGCCTGCGACGAGACGCCCGACCTGATGCCCCTGCCCATCTGGCTGGCCCACCGGCTGGCCCAACGCCTGGCCCAGGTGCGCCGGGTCGGGGTGCTGCCCTACCTCCGCCCCGATGGCAAGACCCAGGTCAGCGTGACCTACGAGGACGGCCGACCCGTGGCGCTCGAAACCGTCCTCATCTCGACCCAGCACGACCCGGGCGTCGACCTCGAGACCCTGCTCCTGCCGGACCTGCGGGACAACGTGATCACCCCGCTGCTCCCGCCCGAACTGGACACCGACAACCTCCGCATCCTGGCCAACCCGACCGGTGTGTTCGAACTGGGCGGCCCCCACGCCGACACCGGGCTCACCGGACGCAAGATCATCGTCGACACCTACGGGGGGATGGCCCGCCACGGTGGCGGCGCCTTCTCGGGCAAAGACCCCTCCAAGGTCGACCGCTCGGCGGCCTACGCCGCCCGGTGGGTGGCCAAGAACCTGGTGGCCGCGGGTGCCGCCACCCGGTGCGAGGTCCAGGTGGCCTACGCCATCGGCGTGGCCCGGCCGGTCTCGGTGCTGGTCGAGACGTTCGGCACCGAGCGGGTGGACCCGGGCCGGATCGCCGAGGTGGTGGACGACGTGTTCGACCTGCGTCCCGCCGCCATCGTGCGCGACCTCGACCTCAAGCGCCCGATCTACCGCAAAACCGCGGCCTACGGTCACTTCGGCCGATCGGACAAGGAGTTCACGTGGGAGGACACCTCCCGGGCTGACGACCTGAAGCAGGCGCTCGGCCTCTGAGCCTGCCCACGTCACTCGCACCGCCGGCCGCAGGGGAGGCCCCGGCCGAACGGATCGTGCGGGTCGTCCCCGACGTGCCGGCCATCCACAAGCGGTTCGACTACTCGGTGCCCGCCGCCCTGGCCGGCGAGGTCCGCGTGGGCAGCCGGGTGCGGGTCGAGCTGCACGGCCGCCGGGTGGGTGCCTGGGTCGTCGAGGACGGCGTCCCCGCCACCGACGGCGTGACGGCCAAGCCTCTGGCCGCCTCGAGTGGCGCCGGCCCGCCCCCCGGCGTCGTGGCCGTGGCCCAGTGGGCCGCCTGGCGCTGGGCCGGTCCGTTGTCGTCGTTCCTCGGCACCGCCTCGCCTGATCGGCGGGTGGCGGAGGGCGACTGGGGACGCGCCGTGCCAACCTCGGCGTCCGCTGCCCCGGCCTCCCCCGGGGGCGGGTCGGTGGACCTGGTCGGCGAGGCCCTGGCGACGGTGGGCACCCCGTCGGTGATCCGACTGGCCCCGGCCCTCGATGCCACCTTGGTGGTCCTCGAGTTCCTCCACCGGGTGGGCCCGGCCGGCGTGGTGGTGCTGGCCCCCTCCCATGCCCGGGCCACCCAGGTGGCTGAGCGGCTGTCCCGGTCCGGAGTGCCGGTGGCCCCGTTGCCGGACCGGTGGGCCGAGGCGTCGAGCGGCTCGTTCACGGTGGTGGGGACCCGGACGGCGGCCTGGGCGCCGGTCCCGGTGCTGTCCGGCGTGGTGGTCCTCGACGCCCACGACGAGGCCTACCGTGAGGAGCGCTCTCCCACCTGGTCGGCCGTCGACGTCCTGGTCGAGCGGGCCCGCCGGGATGGCGCGCCGGTCGTGCTGGTGTCGCCCTGTCCGCCGGTGGTCCTGACCGAGGGGGCGCCCCTGGTGATGACGCCTCGGCCGGTGGAGCGTCGCGGCTGGCCGCTGGTGGAGGTGGTCGACCGGACCGGCGACGATCCCCGGACCGGCCTGTTCTCTGATCGGCTGGTGCGGGCGGCACGTTCCGTACTGGAGCGCCCCGACGGGAGGGTGGTGGCCATCCTCAACCGGACGGGCCGGATCCGGCTGCTGGCCTGTGCCCGGTGCGGGACCCTGGCCCGGTGCACCCGGTGCGGTGGGGCGGTGGCCCAGGACGAAGTGGCCGGCGGGCTCAGCTGTCGGCGGTGCGGCGAGGTCCGCCCGGCAGTGTGCGCCGAGTGTGACGCCACCCGGCTCAAGTCGCTCCGGGTGGGGGTGACCCGGGCGACCGAGGAGCTGTCGGCACTCTGCGGGGTGCCGGCCGTCGAGGTGACCGGGGCGAGCGATCCGGGAGCTGGCCCGGGTGCACCGTTGGTGGTTGGGACCGAGGCTGCACTCCATCGGGTGGGCCGAGCCGACCTGGTGGCCTTCCTCGACATCGACCAGCACCTGTTGGCCCCTCGGTTCGGCGCCGGCGAGGAGACCCTGTCGCTGTTGGCGCGGGCCGCCCACCTGGTCGGCTCCCGCACCGGCGGAGGGCGGGTGCTGGCCCAGACCCGGATCCCCGACCACGAGGCGTTGCTGGCGGCGTCCCACGCCGACCCGTCCCTGCTGGCCGGGCCCGAGCGCGCCCTGCGGGAGCTGCTGGGCCTGCCCCCCTTCGGTGCGGTCGCCGTCCTGCGCGGCCCGGGGGCGTCGTCCTACGCCGAGGGTCTCGGTGCTCTCGGGTCGGTGGACGTGTCCGCCGTCGAGCCCGAGCGGTGGATGGTCCGGGCCCCCGACCACACCACCATGGCCGACGCGCTGGCCTCGGTGCCCCGGCCGGCGGCCCGCCTCCGGATCGAGGTGGACGCCACCGACGCCTGACCCGCACCGATGTGGGCCCACAGGTTGCTGGTTCGTGCGGCACGGGGCCCCGGCCCGGGCCGTAGAATGTGACCATGGCTTCGTTCTCTGTCCGCGTCTACGGCGATCCTGTCCTCAAGCAGGTCGCCCGCCCGGTGGACGACGTCGACGGTGCACTGGTGCGGCTGGCCGACGACATGGTGACCACGATGTACGACGCCGATGGCGCCGGCCTGGCCGCCACCCAGATCGGTGTCCAAAAGCGCCTGTTCGTCTTCGACGTCGGCGACGGGCCCGAGGCCATCGTCAACCCGGTGATCAGCGAGTCGACCGGCGAGTGGTACCACGACGAGGGGTGCCTCTCCATCCCCGGGCTGCGGCTCGGCATCGTGCGGCCGGCCCAGGTCCTGCTCCAGGGCTTCGATCTCGACGGCGAGGCGGTCTCCATCGAGGCCGACGACTTTCTCGGACGGCTGTTCCAGCACGAGCTCGACCACCTCGACGGCGTGCTGATGGTGGAGCGCCTGGAGGACGACATGCGCAAGCAGGCACTGCGGGTGCTGCGCGACCGGGCCCTCGGCCTCGACACGTCGGCCATGGAGGCCAAGCTGGTCTCGGTCGGCAGCGAGCGAGAGCTCTGATCGCCACCGGGCCCGAGCCGTCGGCCGACGACCGGTAGCCTCACCCCCCATGGCTCGCCTGGTGTTCCTCGGTACCCCCGACGCGGCCGTCCCGCCGCTGGTGGCCTTGGTGGAGGCCGGACACGACGTCGCGCTCGTGGTCACCCGACCCGACAAGCGGCGTGGCCGGGGTGGCGCCCTGGTGCCGAGTCCGGTCAAGGCCGCCGCCACCGACCTCGGCCTGCGTGTGGGCGACTCCCTGGCCGAGGCCGCCAGCGCCGGGGCGGAGCTCGGTGTGGTCGTGGCCTACGGCCGCATCATCCCCGTCGAGGTCCTGGACGCCCTCCCCATGGTCAACCTCCACTTCTCCCTGCTGCCCCGCTGGCGGGGGGCAGCCCCGGTGGAGCGGGCCATCCTCGAGGGCGACGCCGAGACCGGGGTGTGCCTGATGGCCGTGGAGGCCGGCCTCGACACCGGCGGGATCTACGCCGAGGAGGCCACGGTGATCGACGAGGAGGAGACCGCCGACGAGCTCCGGTCCCGGTTGGTGGCCATCGGGTGCCGCCTGCTGGTCGAGCACCTGGGCCAGGGACGGGCCGGACTGCCACCGGCCCGGGACCAGGTGGGCACGCCCTCCTACGCCGAGAAGATCCAGCCCGGCGAGCACCGGCTCCGCTGGGACCGCGCCGGGGTCGAGCTGCGCCGGGTCATCCGCATCGGCCGGGCGTGGACGACGTTCCGGGGCCACCGCCTCGGTGTGGTGCGGGCCGCCGACGGTGGTGCCGGCGCGCCGGCGACCACTGCCGCCCCGGCCCCGGGGGTGCTGGTCGGCACGGACGTGGTGGCCGGCGACGGACAACGGGTCACCCTTGTGATCGTGCAGCCCGAGGGCAAACGTCCCATGGCCGCCGCCGACTGGTTGCGGGGGGTGCGTCCCGAGCCGGGCGAGCGACTGGGAGAGTGAGGCGCCGGGGCCGACCGACCGCGGCCGATGCCGCGGTCCCGGCGGGGCGATGGGCCGCCGGTAGGCTCGGTGGCGATGGCCCCTCTTGTCCCCCCGACCGAGTTGCGTGTGGCGCCGTCGATCCTCTCGGCCGACTTCGGCAACCTGTCCGACGCCGTGGCCACGGTCGCCCCGGGTTCGGACTGGCTGCACGTGGATGTGATGGACGGTCACTTCGTGCCCAACCTCACCATCGGGCCACCGGTGGTGGCCTCACTGCGGGAGCACACCGACCTGTTCTTCGATACCCACCTGATGATCACGGACCCGGCCCGGTACCTCGAGCCGTTCCGCGACGCCGGTGCGGACGGCTGCACGGTGCACGTCGAGGTGGGCCGGACCGCCGAGCTCATCCACCAGATGCGTGACCTGGGACTGCGTGTGGGCCTGGCCGCCAACCCGGACACGCCGTTCGAGGCCATCGCCCCCTATCTCGACCAGGTCGACCTCGTCTTGTGCATGACGGTGTTCCCGGGGTTCGGCGGCCAGTCCTTCATCGCCGAGGTCATGCCGAAGGTCCACCAGGTCCGCCACGCGCTGCTCGATGGCGGCCTCTCGGTGGACGTGGAGGTCGACGGGGGCATCGACGCGCACACAGTGGTCGAGGCGGCCCGGTCCGGTGCCAACGTGTTCGTGGCTGGATCGGCGGTGTTCGGACGGGCCCACCCGCTGGAGGCGGCCGCCGACATCCTGGCGGCCGCCACCCAGGCCCTGGCCGGCACCGCCTCCTGAGCGCGACCGGCCACCCGATGCCGACCGACGAGGAGTGGATGACCCGGGCCACAGAGGCCGCCGAGCGCGTCCGGGGCCTCACCTCGCCCAACCCGGCCGTCGGCGCGGTGGTGGCCGCCACCGACGGCGCCTGGTGGAGCGGTGCCACCGCCCCGGTCGGCGGCCCCCACGCCGAGGTGACGGCCCTCGCCCAGGCGGGCCCGGCGGCGGCCGGGGCCACGCTGTTCGTGACCCTCGAGCCCTGCGACCACCATGGGCGCACGCCCCCCTGCACGGACGCCGTGCTGGCATCGGGCATCAGGCGGGTGGTCATCGGCATGGTGGATCCCGACCCCCAGGTCAGTGGGCGGGGGATCGCCACGCTGCGCGGAGCCGGCCTCGACGTCGTGGTTGGGGTGGGGGCGGCTGTGGTGGCTGAGCAGTTGGCCGCCTACGCCAAGCACCGGCGGACCGGCCGACCCTTCGTCGTGCTCAAGCTGGCCGCGTCCCTCGACGGCAGGACCGCCGCCCCCGACGGCTCCAGCCGCTGGATCACCGGCGACGCGGCCAGACGGGACGTCCACCGGCTCCGGGCCCGGTCCGACGCCGTGCTGGTCGGTGCCGGCACGGTGCGGATCGACGATCCGTCGCTGACCGTGCGGCTGCCGGCGGACGACCCGTGGTTCCGGGCCCCCGACCAGCAACCCACCCGGATCGTGCTGGGCCAGATCCCGCCCCGGGCCGCCGTCGAACCCGCATTGGAGCTCGGAGGCGACCTCGACGAGGTCCTGGTCGAGCTGGGCTCCCGGGGCATGGTCTCGGTCCTCGTCGAAGGTGGTGCCCGCGTGGCCCACGCCTTCCATGCCGCAGGCCTGGTGGACCGCTATGTGCTCTACCTGGCGCCGGCCCTGTTCGGTGGCGACGACGCCCGTCCCCTGTTCGCCGGGCCCGGAGCACCCACGATCGGCGACCTGTGGCGGGGTCAGCTGGTGTCGGTGACTAGCCTGGAGGGCGATTTACGGGTTGAACTGTCCGCTCCGGTCGACTGATGCGACCCGCCCGACGCCAGAAAATATCTAAGGCGGTACCGATGCCGGCCGACACTAAGAGCAGGGAGTTCGCCGCAGAGAGCCTGCGGCCGGGCGTTGGACCGGCGCGCCGGTCCGGCCGGACTCCGACCGAGCACACCAGAGGGAGACCAGGGGTCGATGCCCTTTTCATCAGTTGAGGATGCCATTGCGGCCATTGGCCGCGGCGAGATCGTGGTCGTGGTCGACGACGAGGACCGGGAGAACGAAGGGGACCTGATCATGGCCGCTGACGCGGTCACACCCGAGAAGATCGCCTTCTTCTTGGCCCACACGTCCGGTCTGATCTGCGTGCCGCTCACCCCCGAGCGGGTGGAGCAACTCGATCTCCCCCTCATGGTGACGACCAACACCGAGGTGCAGCGCACCGCGTTCACCGTGAGCGTGGACTACCGCCACGGGACCTCCACGGGCATCTCCGCCGCCGACCGGGCCGCCACCATCAAGGCCCTGGCCGATCCCCACATCCGCCCGTCCGACCTCAACCGCCCCGGCCACATCTTCCCCCTCCGGTACCGACCGGGCGGGGTGCTGAAGCGCGCCGGCCATACCGAGGCCGCCATCGACTTGGCCCGGGCGGCGGGCATGTCACCCGCCGGCGTCCTGTGTGAGGTGGTCAGCGAGGACAAGACCGGAATGGCCCGCCTCCCTGAGCTGCGCCAGTTCGCCGAGAAGCACCACCTCTGTCTGATCTCCATCGCCGACCTGATCCGCTACCGGCGGCACAAGGACAAGCTGGTGCGTCGGATCGCTGACGCCCGCATCCCCACCGACTACGGGGAGTTCACCGTCTACGCCTACGAGTCGGTCCTCGATGGCGAGCACCACGTGGCCCTGGTCAAGGGCGAGGTGGCCGGTCAGCCCAACACCCTGGTGCGGGTGCACAGCGAGTGCCTCACCGGCGACGTCTTTGGCTCGCTCCGCTGTGACTGCGGGCCCCAGCTGCACGGGGCCATGGCCACCATCAACGAGAACGGGAGCGGTGTTCTGGTCTATCTCCGGGGCCACGAGGGCCGGGGCATCGGCCTGGCCCACAAACTCCGGGCTTACACCCTCCAAGAGGAGGGCTTCGACACCGTGGACGCCAACCTCGAGCTGGGCCTGCCGGCCGACTCGCGTGAGTACGGGATCGGCGCCCAGATCCTGGTCGACCTGGGCGTGACCACCATGCGGCTGATGACCAACAACCCGACCAAGTACGGCGGTCTGGAGGGATTCGGCCTCGACATCGTCGAGCGGGTGAACATCCAGTCCACGCCCACCCCGGAGAACATCGAGTACCTCCGGACCAAGCGGGAGCGGATGGGCCACCTGCTCGAAGGCCTCGATGACGTCCTCTGACCAGACTCAACTCCCCGCCGGTGCCAAGCAACGGGTGGAGGCCCGGGTGGGTCAGGCCCTCGACGTCCCCGCCGCCGGATCCGGTGGGGGACGAATCGCGTTCGCCTGCGCCGAGTTCAACGGCGGCATCACCTACCGGCTGCTGAACGGGGCCCTCGACGCCTTAGAAGAGCTCGGCACCGACCTGGCAGAGGTCATCGTGGCCTGGGTGCCGGGCGCCTTCGAGCTCCCGGTGGTGGCCCAGGCGCTGGCGACCGCCCCCGGCGTCGACGCCGTGGTGTGCCTCGGGGCCGTGATCCGGGGCGACACCGGCCACTACGAGTTCGTGGCCGGGGAGTGTGCGGCCGGCCTGCAGCGGGTCCAGCTCGATACCGGCAAGCCGGTGGTGTTCGGGGTGCTCACCACCGAGTCGGTGGACCAGGCACTGGTCCGCTCCGAGGACGACGAGTCCAACAAGGGGCGGGAGGCGGCCCACACGGCCCTCCGCACCGCCGCCATCCTCCAGGCGGTGGGCACCGCCACCACCCCGGCTCGCGGGTCGGGTTCTCGGTCGGCGGCCGCTGATGCTCCGACTCGTGCTCCCCAAGGGCTCGCTGGAGCAGGCCACCCTCGACCTGTTCGCCGCGGCCGACCTCAGCGTGGTGCGCTCCTCGGACGTGGACTACCGGGCCACCATCGACGACCCCCGCGTGGCCGAGGTCCGGATCCTGCGCCCCCAGGAGATCCCCCTCTACGTCGCGGACGGACTGTTCGACGTGGGTATCACCGGCCGGGACTGGATCGAGGAGCGGGGGAGTGAGGTGACCACGCTCGGGGTGCTCCACTACTCCAAGGCCACCTCCAATCCCATCCGCGTGGTCCTCGCTGTGCCGACCGAGTCGCCGGTGGCATCGGTGGCCGACCTGGCCTCGACGGCCAGCGGCGAGGGCGGGGCACTGCGAGTGTCGACCGAGTATCCCGAGTTGACCCGTCGCTACCTCGAGAGCCATGGCGTCAAGGCCGAGGTCAGCCTGTCCTACGGCGCCACCGAGGCCAAGGTTCCCGACATCGCCGACTGTGTGGTGGAGATCACCGAGACCGGCCGGGCCCTCCGGGCGGCAGGTCTCAAGATCGTCGAGACCCTGCTCGTGTCCCACACCGAGCTGGTAGCCAATCCCACCGCCGCCAAGGACCCCGAGAAGCGCCACGCCATGGGGCAGCTGCTGACGTTGTTGGAGGGGGCCCTCGAGGCCCGGGGCAAGGTGCTGGTCAAGCTCAACGTGGCCTCCGAACAGCTCCCCGGTGTAATCGAGGTCCTGCCGTCCCTGCGGTCGCCGACCGTGTCCGAGCTGTTCGGCGGCGGCGGCTACGCCGTCGAGGCGGTGGTGCCCAAGTCGGAGATCAACGTCCTCATCCCTGCCCTCAAGGATCGCGGCGCCATGGACATCATCGAGCTGCCGCTGTCGAAGATCGTGCACTGAGCCCGGCCATGGCGACCAAGTGGACCGGACCCTTCCCACTGCCGCCGGTGGGTGACACCCCGGTGGTGGGTGACGTCGCCGACTTCGACGAGGACCGCGGTCTTGGGACCATCGAGTACGGCATGGGCCGGACACTCCCGTTCCACTGTACCGCCATCACCGACGGCTCCCGGCGCATCGACGTCGGTGCGGTGGTGGCGTTCGTGGTCACACCGGGGCGCCTCGGTCGTCTCGAGGCCCACTCGGTCCGACCCCTCCCCGGCGTGGTCCGACCCGGTCGGTCCCTCCACGCGGATGCCGTCGGTCCGGACAGGCCCGCCGCCAGCCCGGCTCCGGAGTCGCCGCCGCCGGTCGTCGCGACACCGGTCCCGGTCGCCCCGCCTGTTCCGTCTCGCACCGTCGCCGCCCCGCCGGTCTCTGCTCCACCGGTTGCCGCTCCACCTGTCGCCGCCCCGGCCTCGGCCGCCGTCGTTGCGGCGCCGTCCCCTCTGCCGGAGGCACACCGGCCCCGACCCTGGAACACGCCGGAGTCCCCGCCCCCGCCGGCCGAACCTGTGCCCCCGCCGGTCAATCCGGGGCCCCCCTCCTATGAGCCCGTCGTCGCCGCACCGCCCCCGCCACCCCCGTCGTCGGCACCGCCCCCGCCACCATCTCCGGCCGCTGGTCCTTCGTCGCCTGCCGGCGGTGAGGTGACCCCACCGTTCGGGGTGGCCGCGGTCCGACCCATCGGCCCAGTGGGGCCGCTCGGGCTGCGTCCGCCGTTGCTGTCCCCGGACCGCCCGGCATCCGAGACGCCCGTGGAGCCACCCGCCGCGGAGTCGTCGGCCTCAGAGCCACCCGATGACGACGATGGCCCGCGTCCGGATTTCTGGTCGCCGATCGCCCGGCCGACCTCGGGGCCACCGCCGACCTGGCGCACCCCGGTGACCCCGCCGGCACCGCCTCCCTCCGAGGGCGGCTGACCCTCACCGGTGGGGTCGCCATCGGACCCCTCACCGGCCGCCGGTAGTGCGGCCGGAGGATCGTCCTGGTCCGCATAGGGATTGCCCAGGATGTTGCGGGCCATGTCGATGACCACGGCGCTGTCGGCGTCCTCTTTGGTCACCACCCCGAGCAAGGGTGCGGCCAGCAGTCCGGTGACGATGCCGGTCTCGGCCATGGACTCGGCCTGGACCACGCTCCATTCCCAGAGGCGCTTGACCATGTCCGGGTCGGTGGCGCGCCGCGCCGGATACTTCAGCCAGCAGTTCACGACGGCGTGGGCCAGTCCGGTGGCCGCCGGGAACAGCCAGATCAGCCGGTAGTTGCCGGTGGCGTCGATGACCACGGCGGCCACGTAGGCCAGGATCACGCTGCACAGGTTGAACGGGGCCAACAGCACACCGAGGCGCTCTCCCAGGCCACCAGCCCGGGGCAGGAGCTGCAACAGGAGCGGGGCCATCACGATGATGTAGGCGCCGATGAACGGCGCACCGATGTAGCCCAGGATCACCGCCTGCCAGAGGTGGGTGTCGAAGTACTGCACCCCGGCCAGGATGGCCCCGATGAGGGGGGCGCCGACGGCCAGCTGCATGGGGGTCAGCTTGCGGCTGAGCGGGATGCCGAGGGCGATGCCGATGAAGAACACGGGCAGCCCGGTGACCAGCCCGGCCACAGTCTGGGCGCTGGCTCCGGCGTGGAGCACCCGCTGGAAGAACAAGATGGCCACGTAGGCCGTGGAGCCGACCCCTGACCAGAACAGGAGGGAGCCGCCTACCAACACCTTGGCGTTGGGGCTGGCCATGATGTCCCGCAGCTCGTCGAGCGTGGGTCGGGCCCGCTCCTTGCGATCGGCCTCGGCTCCGAAGGAGGCGGCCGGCGCCTCTCGCACCAGCACCAGCACCACGATGCCGACGGCCACCAGGATGCCCCCGGCCACCTGGAACGGCAGGTTCCACGTGCTCGGGTCGTTCTGCTTCCACGAGGCGATCACCGTGCCCTTGATGGTCAGGCTGGCCAGGGTGCCGAGCACCGTGGTGAGCAGCAGGGCCTTGATCCACCGGCTCCGGCCGAACACCTCGGGGACGACGGCCACGTTGGTCAGGGTGAAGGTGGCCGATGCCTGCCCTGCGATGAGGATCATCAACACCAGCAGCCAGTAGCCGCTGACCACGGTGAACATCCATGTGGCCACCCCCATCACGATCAGGCTGCCCGCCATGTACGGGGTTCGCCTCCCCACCCGGCTGCGGGTCCGGTCGCTGAGGCGTCCGGCCACCGGGTAGGTGAGCCAGCTCACCAGGCGGTCGGCGGTCAGGGCAAACGTGACGGCCAGGGCCCCCGAGGCCCGCTGCTGGACGTAGAGGGTGATCAGGACGCCCGAGACGGCCAGGTTGGCGCGCGGCCCGACCAGTCCGATGGACAGGCCGACGAAGCTGCGGACCCGGGAGGCGTCGATGCGGCCGGCGGCCGGGCCGGTGGTGGGCGGTCCGGGCTCAGCCGGCCCCGATGCCGGTCCGAGAGGCTGGTCGTCGCCCCCGCTCACCCGTCGGCGTCGGTGCCGGGATCGCCCACCGAGCCGCCGTCATCGACTGCCGAGCCCCCGTTCACCCCGGCGGCTGAGGCCGCATCGGCCCCGGCCCGGTGAGCCCCGTCGATCTGGACGTAGGCCAGCCGGAGCTGGCTCACGGCATCGATGAGCTGGGGTTCGTTCTCGCCCAGCCGCCCCTCGAGGCCGGTCACCAGACACCCGAGCGCATCGATGGCCAGGCGGGCCTGACTGAGGAGGGGCGGCTGCTGGGACAGGTAGACGGCGGCCAACTCGAAGAGCCCGTAGCAGTGGTTGGCCACCACCACCTCGACCGGCGAGCTGACCAACTCGGCCCGCATGGCCGCCATCTGCTCGGCGAGGGCCTCTTCGTCCTCTGGATCGGGCGCCCCGCCCCCGCCCCCGGCATCGGGTCGGGCCGGACCCCCGCCCCCCTCGGAGGGTCGTCCGACCGGTCGTTCGCCGTCAGGTGTCCACAGTGAGCTCACGACTGGTAGCCTAAAGCACTGATAGACGAGGAAGCGGGGTCTCGAAGGTGAAGACCCCCACCCGGCCACACTGCAGTTCTTCTGTGCGCCGGGTCGATGGGGACCGGCGCACGATGCGAGTCGCGGCTGTCGGTTGTGGCTCCGCTCCTTATTCATCGGCCACGGGAAGTCCGTGGCCCGAAGACATGGAGTGAAGTCGAATAGCAGCCACTGTTACCACCAATGAGCCTCGAATCAATGACCGAATCCGTGCCCGAGAGGTGCGCCTGGTCGACCCCGACGGGGAGCAGCTCGGCATCAAGCTCCTGCCCGAGGCACTGGCAATTGCCCGTGACCTCGACCTCGACCTGGTCGAGGTGGCACCCGGAGCCAACCCGCCGGTCTGTCGCATCATGGACTATGGAAAGTTCAAGTTCGATGCGGCGCAGCGGGCCAAGGAGTCGCGACGCAAGGCGGTCCACGTAGGGATCAAGGAGATGAAGTACCGGCCGAAGATCGGTCCGGGGGACTTCGAGACCAAGACCCGCCAGGTGGCCAAGTTCCTCGAGGAGGGCCACAAGGTCAAGATCACCATCATGTTCCGTGGTCGTGAGGTCTTCCATCCCGAGCTGGGCAAAAAGATCCTGGATCGCATCGCCGACGAGATGGACGGCATGGGCAAGTCTGAGTCCGTTCCCCGTCTCGACGGCCGGAACATGGTCATGGTCCTGGCTCCGGACAAGCGGGCCAAACAGTCCGCCGCATCCCGGGGTCCGGGCCACGAGCAGAACGGCTCCAACGGGGCGCCGGCGACGAAGCCGGCACCGAGCGGGGTCGCCACCCCGACCGGGAACGGCGCCGAGGCGCCGGCCGCTGTGGCCGGGTCGAACGGTCCGGACGAGGTGACCGCGGTGGCGGACGAGACGACGACGACGGCGGCAGCCCCACCGGAGGCCCCAGCGGCACCGGCCGTGGCCGAGCCGGCAGGAGAGACGAGCGAGAGAGAGGGATGACACCATGCCGAAGATGAAGACCGACAGCGGAGCCCGCAAGCGAATCAAGGTGACCGCCACCGGCAGACTGCGTCGACGCAAGGCGTTCCGTTCTCACCTGCTCGAAGGCAAGTCGAGTGTCCGCAAGCGCCGGCTGGGACGCGAGGCCGACTTCGCCCCGGGCGACGCCCGCCAGGTCAAGCGGATGCTCGGGCGGTAAGCCGAGGACCAGCCCCTCGGGCATCGGCGGACTCCGTCGGTGCCGAGTCCAGCGGTCCCGCGTCCGGTTACCACCGGCCGACGACGACCGACCCGCCGGATCACCGCCGGCATCCGAACACCCCGGCTCCAGTGCGAGCCACTCCGGACGTGATCCGATACGCGGTCACCGTCCCAGTGACAGATTCAGTGCAACCAGGCCCCCCACGAAAAGGAGACCACCATGGCCCGAGTAAAGCGCGCAGTCCACGCCAAGAAGCACCACCGCGCCGTCCTCGAGCAGGCGCAGGGCTACTACGGCAACAAGAGCCGGTCGTTCCGTGCCGCCAACGAGCAAGTCATGCACTCGATGCAGTACGCCTTCCGGGACCGTCGTGCCCGCAAGGGTGACTTCCGGCAGCTGTGGATCCAGAGGATCAACGCGGCCGCCCGGCTCAACGGCACCAGCTACAGCCGATTTATCGCCGGCCTCCACCGCGCCGACGTGGAGGTCGACCGCAAGGTGCTCGCCGATCTGGCTGTCACCGAGCCGGAGGCGTTTGCGTCGTTGGTGCGGGTGGCCAACGACGCGCTGGCCGCCGCCGGATCGACCGCCGAGGCCGGTTCCTGAATCAGGTAGCTCTGGCCCACACCCATCACCGGGTGCGTCGGGTCAGGCAGCTCCTCCGCAAGCGGTCCCTGCGCAGTGCCGAGGGCTCGTTGGTGGTGGAGGGGGCAGAACTGCTGTCGGCCGCTCTGGCGGCGGGCATCCCCATCGAGTCGGTCTACGTGGCGCCCGAGGGGCGCGCCAACCCGACCGTGGCGGCAGTGGTCGATCAGGTGTTTGCCACCGGCGTCCGGGTCTTCGACCTGGCACCGGGGGTCATCGAGCGGGTGGCGGACACCGTCACCCCCCAGCCGGTGCTCGCCGTGGTGGGCTTTGCCCCAGCCGGGCTCGAGGAGGTCCGAGACAAGTCGATGGTTGTGGTGTGTGTGGACGTACGTGACCCCGGAAATGCAGGAACGATGATTCGCACCGCCGATGCCGCCGGCATCGGCGCGGTGGTGTGCTGCGACGGGACCGTCGACCCCACCAACCCCAAGACGGTGCGGTCGTCGGCCGGCTCGATCTTCCAGGTGCCCGTGGCGGCCGGCGGCGCCCCGGTCGACGTGCTCGGGTCCCTGCGCTCGTGGGGCTTCACCCTGGTCGGCACCGAAGCCCGGGGTGGCACCGACTACTCGGCTTTCGACTGGGACCAGAAGGTGGCGGTGGTGTTCGGCAACGAGTCCTCGGGACTCGACCCCTCCCTCGTCGACTCCCTCGATGCCACCGTGTCGATCCCGATGGCGGGTCGGGCCGAGTCGCTCAACGTGAGCGTGTCGGCCGCCGTGGTGTGCTTCGAGGCCCTCCGCCAGCGCCAGGGGGGTCAGCGGGCCACCGAGCGGCCCGTCCCCGGTCCTACGATGCCCCTCATGGATCCGACCCCCGATCCGGGAGGTGACGAGTGACCAGCGACGCCGACGTCAGCGCGCTGGTGGAGAATGCCACCGCCGCCATCGCCGGGGCCAGAACCACCGAAGACATCCGGGGTGTGGCGGCCCGCGTCTCCGGCAAGAAGTCCGCCCTGGCCGAGGCCAGTCGCGGGCTCGGCGCCCTCGATCCGGACGCCCGCCGGCGGACGGGCCAACTGCTCCACGAGGCCCGGACGGCCATCGAGGCCCTGCTCGAGGAGCGGCGGGCCGCCATCTCGGCCGAGGAGCTGCTGGCCGAGATGGCCGAGAGCCGGCTGGACCTGACCGAGTTCATCGAGGGATCGGTCAAGGCCCAGGCCGCCAGGGGCCATCTCCACCTGGTCACCCAGACCCGTGATGCCTTGGAGGACGTGTTCGTGGGCATGGGGTTCGAGGTGGCCGAGGGACCCGAGGTCGAGACCGACTGGTTCAACTTCGGCGCCCTCAACATGCCCCCGGCCCACCCGGCCCGCGGCATGTGGGACACCTTCTACCTCGAGCTGGGCGCGCCCGAGAGCACGGTGCTGCGGACCCACACCTCACCGGTGCAGATCCACCTCATGGAGGAGGCTGTGGCCCACGACGGGCTGCCGATCCACGCCGTGATGCCCGGTCGGTGCTACCGGCGGGACACGCCCGACGCCAGGCATCTCCCGGTGTTCCACCAGATCGAGGGCCTGGTGGTGGACCAGGGGATCACCTTCGCCGACCTGGCCGGGACCATCGAGGTGTTCACGGCGGCCTACTTCGGCCCCGACATCCACTCGCGGCTGCGGCCCGCCTACTTCCCCTTCACCGAGCCGTCGGCCGAGTTCGAGGTCACCTGCACCATCTGCCACGGGCAGGGGTGCCGGACCTGCTCCCAGACGGGATGGATCGAGCTGGGCGGATGCGGGATGATCGACCCCGCCGTGTTCGACGCGGTGGGCATCGACCCCGATGCGTGGACCGGGTTCGCCTTCGGGTTCGGCATCGACCGCTGCGCCCAGATGCGCCACCAGATCGCCGACCTGCGCTCCCTGACCGAGAACGACATCCGCTTCCTGCGTCAGTTCTGATGCGCCGGTACTGAGAGGACCCCCGTTGCGCGTTCCGCTTTCGTGGCTACGAGATTTCGCCCCCTTCGACGGGGACCCGGCCGACCTGGCCGCCACCCTCGACGATCTGGGACTGGTGGTGGAGGAGATCGAGGTGGTCGGCGAGGGCTTGGGCGACGTCGTGGTGGCCCGGGTGGAGGAGATCACCGCCATCGAGGGTGCCGACCAGGTGCGCCGGGTGGTGGTCGACGACGGCACCGCGCCCCTCGAGATCGTGTGCGGTGCCAGCAACTTCGCCGTGGGTGACCTGGTTCCCCTGGCCCCGGTGGGCGCGGTCCTGCCCGGGGGGTTCGCCATCAAGCGCCGCAAGATGCGGGGCCAGACCTCGAATGGGATGCTGTGCTCGGGCAAGGAGCTCCGCCTGTCCGAGGACAGCGACGGCCTCTTGGTGCTGAACGACCGGGACGGCGTGTTCCCCGGTCAGCCGGTGACCGAGGCCTTGGGCATCGTGGCCGACGTGGTCTTCGACATCGCCGTCGAGGCCAACCGCCCCGACGCCTGGTGCATCGCCGGCGTCGCCCGGGACCTGGCGGCCCGGCTGGGGGTCCCCTTCGCCGTCCCCGCCCTGCCGGCCCCGGCAGCCATAGGGCCGGCCCTGCTCCCGGCGGGCGCACCGATCGGGGAGGTGGCCACGGTTCGTGTGGACGACCTCGAGCTGTGCCCGCGCTTCACAGCCCGGGTGCTCACCGGCATCGCGGTGGGTCCCTCGCCGCGGTGGCTGGCCCGCCGCTTGACCCTGGCCGGGATGCGCCCCATCAACAACGTCGTGGACGCCTCGAACTACGTGATGCTCGAGCTCGGCCAGCCCACCCACCCCTACGACCTCGACCGGCTGGCCGGCTACGGCCTGGTGGTGCGCCGCGCCGAGCCCGGGGAGACGATCACCACCCTGGACGGTGTCGTGCGGACCTTGGGCCGGCCGGGACCCGGCCTCGGCGACTCGGGTCAGGACTGCCTGATCTGTGACGCCACCGGGTCTCCGGTGGGGATCGGCGGCGTGATGGGCGGGGCATCGTCGGAGATCGACGCCACCTCCACCCGGGTGCTGCTCGAGGCGGCCTACTTCGTGCCCATGGCCATCGCCCGGACGTCCAAGCGCCTGTCCCTGCGGACCGAGGCGTCGGCCCGGTTCGAGCGGGGGTGCGACCCCGAGGGGATCGACCGGGCGGCCGCCCGGTTCTGTGACCTCGTGGCGCTGACGGCCGGCCCGGCCCTGGCCGTGGCCGATGGCGTGGTCGACGTCCGTGGCGAGGTGCCCGCACCGGTCACCATCACCGTGCGCCCCTCCAAGGTCAACGCTCTGCTGGGATCGGCCTTCGCCGCCGACGAGATCGCCGAGCTCCTCGTCCCGCTCGGGATGGTGGTCGAGTCCCGGGCGGTGTCGGGACGGTCCGGCGAGCCTGTGGCCGACCCCGAGGTGCTCGACGTCACCGTCCCCACCTTTCGCCCGGACATCCGACCCGCCCCGATGGGGGAGGCCGATCTGGCCGAGGAGGTGGCCCGGACCTTCGGGTACGCACGTTTGCTCCGCACGACGCCGTCGTGGCCCCAGCCGGGCCGCCTGACGGGATACCAGCGGGATCGTCGGCTCCTGCGCGACGTGCTGTGCGGGCTGGGCGCCAGTGAGGCGTGGACCGAGACGTTCGTCTCGGAGGCCGATCAGGCGGCCGCAGGGTTCGCGCCGCCCTATGTGGAGGTGTCCAACCCCCTGGTCGAGTCGGAGCGCTTCCTGCGATCGTCGATGGCGCCGGGCCTGATCCGGGCGGTGGTCTACAACGCCGAGCGTCGCCAGGGATCGGTCCGCCTCTTCGAGGTCGGCTCGGTGTTCCACGCGTCGAGCGACCCGGCGAGCGACGGGGGGACCGGGGCGGTCTCCCCGGAGCGGCTCAGTGCGGTCTTCGCGGCCGACGAGGACGACGCTTGGTCGGCCGTGGCGGCCTGGCGGGTCATCGCCGACGCCCTCGGCCTCGCCGACTGGGAGCTCGGCGAGCCGGCCGTCGCCGGCCCGCTCGGCCAGGTACTGCACCGTTTCCGGGCGGGGTCCCTGCTCGCCGGCGCCGGATCGGGTGTGGTGGGCGTGGTGGGCGAACTCGACCCCGCCCTGGTCGGGGGGTTCGGTCTGGTCGGCAACGACGGCCGGCCCCGCCGGATCGGCTGGTTGGACCTCGACCTCGGGGCGCTGTTGGACCGCGAGCGGGTGCCCCGCCGCCCGGAGGAGTCCCGGCCCATCAGCCGCTACCCGTCGTCCGACTTCGACCTGGCCTTCGTGGTGGCCGAGGGGATCCCCGCCGGTGCCGTCGAGCGGTCGCTGCGACAGGCGGCCGGCGAGCTGCTCGAGTCCCTCGAGCTCTTCGACGTCTACCGCGGCCCGTCCGTCGGCGACGGGGCGCGGAGCCTCGCCTTCCACCTGCGGTTCTGTGCCCTCGACCACACGCTCACCGACGAGGAGATCGCCAGCCTCCGGCGCGGCTGCATCGAGGCGGTGCACGAGCACCACTCGGCCACGCTGCGCTGAGCGGCGTCGAGGGGTCGGGGTCCGGGGAGCCTCAGGAGTCGAAGCCCATTCCCAGCCGGTCGAGGGTGCGGAGCCACAGATTGCGCCGGCCGCCGTGCTCGTCGGCGCCGGCCATCGACCATCGGGTCAGCTGGATGCCGGCGTAGCGGAGGGGCTCGGGGGGGAAGGGCAGCGGCTTGGACCGGACGAACGCCAACCGGGTGCGCTCGGTGTCCTGGCCGGAGAGCAGGTCCACCAGGACCTGGCCGCCGAACCGGGATGCCCCGACGCCGAGCCCGGTGTAGCCCGCCACCGACGCCACCCGACCCCCGTGGGACAGGTCGAAGAAGGCACAGAACCGGGAGCAGGTGTCGATGGCCCCGGCCCAGGCGTGGGTGAACCGGACCTCGTCGAGGGACGGGAAGGTCTGGGCAAACAACGTGGCCAGCGTGGAGAAGGTCTCGTGGCGCTGCTCGAGCGAGGGCCGCATGGCGTTGCCGAAGTGGTAGACGGCGTCGTAGCCGCCGAACAGGATGCGGTTGTCGTGGCTGAGCCGGTAGTAGAGGAATCGGTTGCCACAGCCCCCGAGCCCCTGGCGGTGCGTCCAGCCGATCGAGTCGAGCTGGGCGGCGTCGAGGGGCTCGGTCATCAAGACGTAGTCGTAGACCGGCACGATGTAGCGCCGCAGCCGCCGGACCGGGGAGGGGTAGGCGTTGGTGCCCAGGGCGACGCGGTCGACCGGTCACCGCACCGTGGTCCACCCGGACGGTGACGGCCGGGGGTGCGCCGGCCCGGCCGGGGACGTCATCGAGCCGGTCGACGGTGGTGTGCTCGTAGAGCCGCACGCCGACCTCCTCACAGCACCGCCGCAGGCCCCAGGCCAGCCTGGCCGGATTGACCAGCGCGCACCCGTCCTTGTCCCACAGGCCGGCCAGGTAGGTGGGGGAATGGACCTCGTCCCGCACCGCGTCGGTGTCGAGGTAGGTCACCTCCAGCCCGTAGCGGAGCGCCTCCTCCTCGGCCAGCCGGAGCCCGTCGACCTGGTAGGGCTCGGTGGCCACGTCGAGTTCGCCGGTGCGCTCGAACCCGCAGTCGATGGCCTGGTCGGCGATGGTGGACTCGATGGCGTCGAGGTTGGCCCGACCCAGTCGCTCCAGGAGGTCGACCTCCCCGGAGAAGCGTTCGACGCCGTTGCTGAGGCCGTGGGTCAGGCTGGCCGAACAGAAGCCGCCGTTGCGCCCCGACGCCGCCCATCCGCACCGGTCGGCCTCGAGGAGGACGACGTCCCGCCCGGGATCGGCGGCCTTGGCCAGCCAGGCCGTCCACAGACCGGTGAAGCCCCCGCCGACCACGACGAGGTCCGCCTCGGTGCGACCCACCAGTGGTGGGGCCGGGTCCGGGGCGGCGGCATCGTCGAGCCAGAACGAGACCGGGACGGCGTCGGCGATGGCGCGGGACCGGTCCACGGCTACCGACCCTAACGCCGAGTCCGCCACCGGACGATCCCTACGAGGAGGTCTCCCACCAGGTATCGGACCCATCGAGCTCCTCGACCAGGGCACGGGACCGCACACCCATACTCGGGCCCGGCAGCCGCCTGGCGTTGGGCGCCAGGCGGTCGAAGAAGGCGAAGGCGATCAGCTCGCACCCGATCCGGTCCCCGGCGATGGACGCCAGGTGGGACTCGATGGCCGACAGGGCCCGATCGGCCACCGACCGGTCTGTCGTATCGGCGCGCAGCCGGGCCTGGACGAAGTCGGCCAGCTCCATCAGGGAGAGCGACTCCCCGGGATCGTCGCCGCACGCATCGGTGAGGCGTACCCAGGCCGGGACGAACTCGGGGATCCCCACGAACCGGGACTCGACCAGGGAGTCCCCGGCGGGTTCCGGCAGGCCGGGCTCGGGGGGTAGGACGTCGCGGGGTTGGGGCATGGGAGACCTCCTCGTGGGCGCAGGGGAGGCCGGTCGATGTGCCTGGGAGCCCTTCGATCGGCGAAACGGGCATCGCTCTAGGCGTCGCGGTGACCCTACCCAGGCGCCACGGGAGGGTCAACGCTCGCGGTCGACGGGCCACGATGCGGGTCGACCGGCCTGCTGCCGGGGTCATGTTGCATAATCATGCGGTAGCGCGCATATACTTGCAGGATGAGAACGGCGAGCGGCGCAACCCGAACCGCGTCCGGGGCGGGCCCGGTGGTCCCGTCGATGCCGAACGGCCTGGGATGGAAGGGACCCTCGTGAAGGTCGGTGTGGTCGGCGCATCGGGGTATGCCGGCATCGAGCTGCTGCGCTTGTGTGCCGTCCACCCCGACTTCGAGGTGGTGGTGGCCACGGCCGGGTCCCACACCGGTGAGTCGGTGGCGGCCCACACGCCGTCGCTGGCCGCGTCCTATCCGACCCTGCGCTACGCCGCCACGGACGCTTCGGAGCTCGACGGGCTGGACCTGGTCTTTGTGGCACTGCCCCACGGGCACTCCCAGGAGCTGGTGCCCGGGATCATCCCGAGGATCGGTGTCCTGGTCGACCTGGCCGCGGACTTCCGACTGCGCGACCCGGGGCTGTACCCGACCTGGTACGGGTCGGCCCATGTCGCCCCTGACCTCCTCGACCGGTTCGTCTACGGGCTCCCCGAGCTCCATCGCGACGAGCTCCAGGGCGCCACGTTGATCGCCGCACCCGGGTGCTATCCGACTGCGGCGTTGTTGGCCCTGGCCCCCTTCGTCGAGGCCGGAGTCCTGGACCTGCCCGACCCCGATGCCCCGACGGACAGCGCCGGGCTCGGCGTGGCGCCGCTCATCGTGGATGCGGCCAGCGGGGTGTCTGGTGCCGGCCGGGCGCCCAAGGACAACCTCCACTTCGGCACGGTGGACGAGAACTTCGTGGCCTACGGGCTGCTCGACCACCGCCACACCGCCGAGATGGAACAGGGACTCGGCACCCCGGTGTTGTTCACGCCCCATCTGGCCCCGATGGTGCGGGGGATCCTGGCCACGTGTTACGCCCGGCCCTATCCGGCGGGCAGCCTGAGCACGGAGGCGGCCATGGAGATCCTGCACGGCCGTTACGCCCACGAGCCGTTCGTGGTGGTCACCGAGCAGCCCCCGTCGACCAAGGCCACCAGCGGGTCGAACTCGGCCCACGTCTCGGTCCGGGTCGACCCCCGCACCGGGTGGCTGCTGGCCTTTTGCGCCATCGACAACCTGGTCAAGGGGGCGGCCGGCCAGGCGGTGCAGTGCGCCAACCTGGCCCTCGGCCTCGAGGAGACGGCCGGCCTGCCCCAGGCGGGGCTGTACCCATGAGCATCACCACCCCCAGGGGGTTCGTGGCGTCCGGGCTGGCTGCCGGCATCAAGGCCTCGGGCGCGCTCGACCTGGCCCTGTTGGCCACCGACGACGGCGCACCGGTGCCGACGGCTGCCACCTTCACCACCAACTTGGCCGCCGCCTCGCCGGTCCAGGTCAGCCGGGACCACCTGGCCGCCTCGGGGGGTCGGGCGTCGGCCGTGGTGATCAGCAGCGGCAATGCCAACGCCGCCACCGGGGCACGGGGCCGGAGCGACGCCGAGGTCATGTGCGCGCTGGTGGCCGAGGGACTGGGTGCTGGAGCCGACCACGTGCTGGTCTGCTCCACCGGACTGATCGGGATCCCGCTGCCCATGGAGCCGATCACCCGCGGCATCCCGGCCCTGGTGGCTGCCCGCTCGCCCGGCGAGGCGAGCGCCGCCGATGCCGCCACCGGCATTCTGACCACCGACTCGGGTCGCAAGGAGGTGCTGGTGGCCGGACGCCCCTTCAGCGTGGCCGGCATGGCCAAGGGAGCCGGAATGCTCGCCCCGAACATGGCCACCATGCTGGCCTTCTTGACCACGGACGCCGCGGTCGAGCCGGCGGCCCTGGGCGAGTTGCTCCGCATCGCCGTCCGGGACACCTTCAACGTCATGACCGTCGACGGCTGCACCTCGACCAACGACACGGTGGTGCTGATGGCCTCGGGCCGCGCCGGGCCGGCCGACCCCAACGTGGTGGTCGATGCCGTGACCGAGGCGTGCGCCGCGCTGGCCGACCAGATGGTGGCCGACGCCGAGGGAGCCTCCAAGATCGTCCACGTCCGGGTGACCGGGGCGGCCTCGGACGGGGAGGCCCACCGGGCTGCCCGGAAGGTGGCCGACTCGCTCCTGGTCAAGTGCTCGCTCAACGGTGAGGACGCCTACTGGGGTCGGGTGGCCAGCGACCTGGGCTCGGCGGGCGTGGCCTTCGAGCTCGACCGCCTGGCCATCGAGTACGGCGGGATCACCGTGTGCCGGGACGGGATGGCCGCCGACCACGACCACGGTGGGGTGGCCCGCCACCTGGCCGGCACAGCCATCGACCTCCACTGCCGCCTGGGCCTGGCCGACGGCAACGCCGTGGTCATGGGCGTCGACCTGGGCCACGGCTACATCGACGAGAACCGGACAACATCGTGACCGGGACGGCATCCCCGGATCCGGCCGGCGGGTCCATCGAGCCCGGGGCCAAGGCCTCGGTGCTGGTCGAGTCGCTGCCCTACATCCGCCGGTTCTGGGACAAGGTCGTGGTGGTCAAGTACGGGGGCAACGTGCTGGCGGCCAAGCCCGGCGAGCCCGACGTCGACGAGGCGCAAGCCTTGGCGTCGTTCGCCGAGGACATCGTGTTGATGCGCTCGGTGGGCATGCTGCCGGTGGTGGTCCACGGCGGCGGCCCCCAGATCGGCGCCCTGATGGAGCGGGTGGGCAAAGAGGTCGAGTTCCAGGACGGGTTCCGGGTCACCGACGCCGACACCATCGACCTGGTGCGCATGGTCTTGGTGGGCAAGGTCAACCGCGACATCGTGAGCTCCATCAACGTTCACGGGGCCCTGGCCGTCGGACTGTCGGGCGAGGATGCCAACCTGATCACCGCCACGGCCCGCTCCGAGGCACTCGGCTACGTGGGCGACGTGGTCCATGTCGACCCGGTCATCGTCCACCAGCTCCTGGCCCAGGGGCTCATCCCGGTGGTGGCGACCATCGGCGCCGACGAGGCCGGCCAGGCCTTCAACATCAACGCCGACACCGCAGCCGGCGCCCTGGCCTCGGCACTGGGAGCGGAGAAGCTGGTGTTCCTCACCGACGTGTCGGGCCTGCGCACCGTGGCCGACGACCCCTCCACACTGATCCACTGGGCCACCGCCGACGACCTCGATCGGCTGATGGCCTCGGGAGCGGCCAACGGAGGGATGATCCCCAAAGTGGAGGCCTGTGCCCGGGCGGTGCGCTCGGGGGTCAAGCGTGCCCACATCCTCGACGGGCGAACGCCCCACGCACTGCTGTTGGAGATCTTCACCGACGAGGGCGTGGGCACCATGATGGGGGTGGACCAGTGACCGGCACCACCGAACGGACGCTCGGCCCGATCGACCGCTCGGCGCTGATGGGGAACTACGCCGAGCCCAGCGTGACCTTCGTGCGGGGCGAGGGGAGTGTCCTCTACGACGACACCGGCAAGGCCTACCTCGATTTCCTCTCAGGGCTGGCGGTGACCTCCCTCGGGCACGCCCACCCGGTGGTGGCCGACGCCATCGCGGAGCAGGCCCACACCCTCTCCCATGTCTCGAATCTCTTCGGCAACGTGGTGGGTCCCGAGGTGGCGGTCACCCTCGACCGGCTCATCGGCGGCGGGACCGAGCGCGCCGGGGGCCAGGTGTTCTTCGCCAACTCGGGGGCCGAGGCCAACGAGTGCGCCCTCAAGCTGGCCCGGCGGTGGGCCGGGCCCGGGCGGTTCGCCGTCGTGAGCACCTGGGATGCCTTCCACGGTCGGACGCTGGCCGCCCTGGCTGCCACCGGCCAGCCCGGGAAGCAGGAGCCCTTCCTCCCGATGCCCGAGGGGTTCGATCACGTCCCCTACGACGACCTCGACGCCATGGACGCGGCGTGCGACCCGGCGCGAGTGGCAGCCGTCCTGGTCGAGCCCATCATGGGGGAGGCCGGTGTGGTGGTGCCGTCCTCGGACTACCTGGTAGGGCTGCGCCAGCTGTGCACCGACCGCAACATCCTCTTGATGGTGGACGAGGTGCAGACGGGCCTCGGCCGCACCGGCCGTTGGTTCGGATTCCAGCACCTGGGGGTGGAGCCCGACATCGTGACTATGGCCAAGGCGCTCGGCAACGGGATGCCGGTCGGGGCGTGCTGGGCGCGGGGCGAAGTGGCGGCGGCGTTCGTGCCCGGCGACCACGGCAGCACCTTCGGCGGCCAGCCCCTGGCCATGGCAGCGGCGCGGGCGACCCTGTCGGTCATGGAAGCCGAGGACGCCCCGGCCCGGGCACGACGCGCCGGCGCCCGACTGCAGGCTGGCCTGGAACGGCTTCCCGGGGTGGTCTCGGTTCGGGGCGAAGGTCTCCTGCTGGCGGCGGTGCTGGCCGAGCCGGTCGCCGTCGACGCCTGCGCGGCCGCCCTGTCGACCGGCCTGGTCATCAACGTGCCGCGTCCCGACGCCCTTCGGTTCGCGCCGTCGCTCCTCGTGTCCGACGCCGAGATCGACGACGCCGTCGGCATCGTGGCCGCCGTCCTGGCCGCACGGGCGGACCCGGGCGCAGAGGTCCCGTCCCATGGCTGAGTGGCAGCGACCGGCACCGGTGAGCGTGACCCGACACGTCCTCGATGTGGACGACCTCGGCACCGACGGGCTCGATGCCGTGGTGGCACTGGCCGAGGCCCCCCCGACCAGCCTGCCCCGGGTGCTCGACGGCGATGGTGTCGCGCTGGTGTTCGAGAAGCCATCCAACCGGACCCGCAACAGCACCGAGCTGGCGGTGGTGGCCCTCGGGGGCCATCCCGTCTACATCCAGGGCCACGAGGTCGGGCTGGGGGTGCGGGAGAGCGCCGCCGACGTGGCCCGGACGCTGGCCTGCTACCACGCCGTGGTCACCGCCCGCGTCATGGACCACGGCTCGCTGGTGGATATGGCCGAGGCCCTCGACGCGGCTGGCGTGGCGGTGCCAGTGGTCAACCTGCTCTCCGACCGGGCCCATCCCTGCCAGGCCCTGGCCGACCTGCTCACCCTGCGCCAGGTGTTCGGGGCGGGGTCGCTGTCCGACCGCACCGTGGCCTACATCGGCGACGCCAACAACGTGTGGCGGTCGCTGGCCCTGGTCACCGCCATGGCGGGGATCCCCCTCCGCCTGGGTGCCCCCGACGGCTATGGGCCCACGCCTGAGGACGTGGCGCTGGTGGCCGCCGTCGGTGGCGAGGTCACGGTGACGTCTGATCCGGGCGAGGCCGTCGACGGGGTCGATGCCGTCTACACCGACGTGTGGACGTCGATGGGCCAAGAGGCCGAGGCCGCCATCCGCCGGGCGGCGTTCGAGGGCTTCTGCGTGGACGAGGCCCTGTTGTCCCGGGCCGCAGCCGACGCCGTCGTGCTGCACTGCCTGCCCGCTCACCGGGGTGAGGAGATCAGTGCCGAGATCATGGACGGGCCACGGAGCGTCGTGTGGGCCCAGGCCGCCAACCGGTTGCATGCCATGCGCGGGCTCCTGGCCTGGGTCCAGGGCGTTGAGGCACCGGCGGCCGAGGGGGTGGGGCGATGACCACCAAGCACCAGCGACAGCACCGCATCACCAAGTTGCTCGAGACGCGAGCGGTCGGCAGCCAGACCCACCTGGTCGAACTCTTGGCCGGCGAGGGGATTGACGCCACCCAGACCACCGTGTCCCGGGACCTGGAGGAGCTCGGCGCGCTGAAGGTGCGCCTGCCGGGTGGTGAGACGGCTTATGCCCTGCCCGAACTGCCCTCCCAACAGGTGGCGCCCGAAGACCATCTCCGCCGGGTGCTCGGGGAGTGGGTGGTCGAGGCCGACTACTCCGGCAACCTGGTCGTGCTCCGGACCCCGCCGGGTTCGGCCCACGTCGTGGGTTCGGCCCTCGATCGCAGCGGGTTCCCCGGTGTGATCGGGACCGTGGCGGGCGACGACACGGTGCTGGTGGTGGCATCCGAGACGGCGGGTGGCTTCTCGGTGGCCGACCGGCTGGCCACGGTGGCCGGGCTCGAGGCGCGGTGGTCCACGGCCGCACCCATACCGGACAACACAGACCAGGAGCCCCTGGCTCCATCTCCATCGAAGGCAACACAGACAAGGGGTCGACCATGAAGCAGCGAGTGGTACTGGCATACAGCGGAGGACTGGACACCTCGATCGCCGTGCGGTGGTTGATGGAGCACAAGGACGTCGAGGTGATCGCTGTGGCGGTCGATGTGGGCCAGGCCTACGAGACGGGCGGGGAGGACTGGGACGCCATCCGCAGCCGGGCCCTGGCCGCTGGCGCCGTCGAGGCCATCGTGGTCGACGCCCGGGTGGAGATGGCCGAGGAGTTCTGCGTCCCGGCCCTGTTGGCCAACGCCAAGTACGAGGGAAAGTACCCGCTGGTGTCGGCGCTGTCCCGCCCGGTCATCGTCAAGCACCTGGTGGCCGAGGCCCGACGGGCCGGGGCCACGGCCGTGGCCCACGGCTGCACCGGCAAGGGCAACGACCAGGTCCGCTTCGAGGTGGGGACCCGCGCCCTGGCCCCCGACCTCGAGGTCATGGCCCCGGCCCGCCTGTGGGGCCTGTCCCGTGAGGATTCCATCGAGTACGCCGCCAAGTGGGACATCCCGCTGTCGGTGAGCAAGGAGAAGCCGTACTCCATCGACGAGAACCTGTGGGGAAGGGCCATCGAGTGCGGGGTCATCGAGGACCCGTGGAACAGCCCACCCGAGGACGTCTACACCATGACCCGCCCAACGGCTACCGAGCCCATCGAGGTGGTCATCGGCTTCGAGGCCGGGGTGCCGTCGTCGATCGACGGCCGTGCCCTGGCCCCCGAGCCGCTCATCGGTGAGCTCAACCGGCTGGTGGGCTCGTACGGGTTCGGTCGGCTCGACATGGTCGAGAACCGCCGGGTCGGCATCAAGAGCCGGGAGACCTATGAATGCCCGGGGGCCCTGGCCCTGCTGTTGGCCCACGCCGACCTCGAGGACCTGACCCTGGAGCGGGACCTCCACCACGAGAAGCTCCGGCTCGAGCCCCGCTGGTCGGAACTGGTCTACGACGGACTGTGGTTCTCGCCGCTCAAGCACGCCCTCGACGCCTTCATCCTGGAGTCGCAGCGCCACGTGACCGGCGAGGTTCGCCTGGCCCTGGACGCCGGGCGCTGCCGGGTTGTGGGCCGGCGCAGCCCGGTCAGCCTGTACGACTACGGACTGGCCACCTACGACGCCGCCGACACCTTCGAGCACGAAGACGCCGCCGGCTTCGTCCGGCTGTGGGGCCTGGGCGTTGCCACCTGGTCGGCGGTCCAAGAGGGCAGAGGAGCGGCTGGCACGGGCCCGGGGCAACCGCCCCGATGACCCTGTGGCACGGCCGCCTCTCGGGCGGTATGGCAGACGTGGTCATGGACTACTCGACCAGCCTGCACTACGACCGGGCGCTGGCTGCCGACGACCTGGCCGGGTCGCGTGCCCATGTCCGGGGCCTCGGCCGTGGCGGGCTGCTCGACCAGGACGAGGTGGCCCGGTTGCTGGGGGCCCTCGACGAGGTCGACGCCGAGCTGGCCGCGGGCACCTTCACCTTCGCCCCTGACGACGAGGACATCCACACGGCGGTGGAGCGGCGCGTCACCGAGCTGGCCGGCGACGTCGGGGCCAAGCTGCACACCGGGCGCAGCCGCAACGACCAGATCGCCACCGACCTGCGCCTGTACGCCAAGCGGGAGCTCCGCTCCGTGGTGGGGGAGCTGTTGGACCTCCAAGATGTCCTGGTGACCCGGGCCCGGGAGGTCGGTGACGCCTACCTGCCCGGGTACACGCACCTGCAGCGGGCCCAGCCCGTGCTGTTGGCCCACCACCTGCTGGCCCACGGGTGGGCCCTTGCCCGCGACGTCGACCGCCTGCTCGCCACCATCGTGCGGCTCGACGTCTCACCGCTGGGTGCCGGGGCCCTGGCCGGCTCGTCGCTCCCACTCGATCCGGACGGGGTGGCTGCCGACTTGGGCTTCGCCGGCCGCTTCGAGAACTCACTCGATGCGGTGTCCGATCGTGACTTCGTGGCCGAGGCCCTCTTCGACCTGGCTCTGGTGGCGGTTCACCTGTCGCGGATCGGCGAGGAGCTGGTGCTGTGGACGACCGAGGAGTTCGGTTTCGCAGTCCTGGACGACGCCTTCGCCACCGGCAGCTCCATGCTGCCCCAGAAGAAGAACCCCGATGTGGCTGAACTGGCCCGAGGCAAGACCGGCCGGCTGGTGGGGAATCTCACCGGCCTGTTGGTCACCTTGAAAGGGCTCCCGTTGGCCTACAACCGGGACCTGCAAGAGGACAAGGAGCCCCTGTTCGACTCGGTGGGCCAGACCCACCTGGCCCTGGCCGCCCTGTCCGGCGTGCTCGCCACCGTGCGGTTCGACGTCGACCGCATGCGCCAGGCGGCCGACGGCCCGGCGGCGGCGGCCATCGACCTGGCCGAGTGGCTGGTGGAGCGGGGACTGCCCTTCCGCCAGGCCCACGCCGTCGTCGGGGGCCTGGTGCACGACTCCATCGACCACGGCGTGCCCCTGGTCACCCTGGTCGCCGCCCACCCGGACCTCGGCGCTGAGGCGGCGGCCCTGTTGGCACCCGGCGTGGCGGTCACCCGGCGGACCACGCCGGGTGGCGCCGGCCCCGATGCGGTGCGGGAGCAGCTGGGGAGGTTCGTCGCCCGACAGGCCGCCGACCGCCACCGCGCCGGCTGACAGCCACCCTCGACCCTTCGGTGTAACGCCAGCGGGAACTTCGCGGACAGCACGGTGTGGCCCACCGTTGTACCGTCGCGGCTCGATCGATCAGCGGCCCCGGATCGACGGCGGTGCGGTCGAGCGACCGAGCCGGGCGGACCGGTCGTGGGAGGCTGATCCCGTGGTGGTGCTGATCCTGATCGGGTTCCTCGGTGGGCTGGTGACGGGGATCTCACCGTGCATCCTCCCGGTCGTGCCGGTCATCTTTGCCGCCGGGGCCTCCGCCAGCATCGAGACCGAGCAGGACGAGGACCCGACCGCCACGACGTTCGGGGACGCCGACGGCGAGGGCCCTGAGCATGCCCCCGAACTGGTGACCATCGCCGCCGCCAGGGAGGCCGCCGGCCACGGTGTGGTGACCGCGGCATCGGTGACCGCACCGGGGACAGGGGATGACCACGGGTCAGCGCGCACCCCTCTGTCTGGGCCCGGCGTGCCGGGCACCTCGGTGGGTCCTCGTGCAGGCGGTGGTGGCACCCGAAGCCGACGGCCGTTCGCCGTGGTGGGCGGACTGGTCCTCAGCTTCGCCGTCTTCACCCTGATCGGGTCGTGGCTGCTCAGCCTGTTGGGCCTGCCACAGGACTTCCTGCGGTGGTTGGGCCTGGTCATCTTGGGCTTGGTGGGCCTGGGACTGATCATCCCGGCGGTGGGGGACGTGCTCGAGCGCCCCTTCGCCCGCCTGGCCCGGGGCCGCCAGCGCACCGACGCCGGCGGATTCGTGCTCGGGCTCAGCCTCGGACTGGTGTTCGTGCCCTGTGCCGGCCCCGTGCTCGCCGCCATCACCGTGGTGAGCGCCAACCACCACTATGGGTTCTCCTCGATCGTCCTGACTGTGGCCTTCGCCCTGGGCATCGCCGTGCCTTTGCTGGTCTTCGCCGTGCTCGGCCGCCAGCTCGCCGAGCGGATGCGGCTGGTCCGCAGCCGGGCCGTGGTCGCTCGCAAGGTGATCGGTGCCGTGCTCGTGGTCACCGCCCTGGTGGTCGGCCTCAACCTCACCGACGGCCTGCAGCGGGCGGTCCCGGGGTATACCGACGCCCTCCAGAGCCACATCGAGGGCAACGCCAGCGCCCGCCAGGCACTGGGCCGGGTGACCGGCCACGTGGCCGGGGGAGCGCTGGCCTCCTGCACCGATGCCAGCCCGGTCCTCCAGCAGTGCGGGACCGCGCCGCCCATCACCGGCATCAGCACCTGGCTGAACACCCCCGGCGGCCGTCCGCTGGCGCTCAGCGGCCTGAAGGGCAAGGTGGTCCTGGTCGACTTCTGGACCTACTCGTGCATCAACTGCCAGCGGACGCTGCCCCACCTGGAGGCCTGGAATCGCTCCTATGCCAAGGACGGGCTGGTGATCATCGGCGTCCACACCCCGGAGTTCGCCTTTGAGCACGTGACGTCCAATGTCACGGCGGCGGCCAAGCAGCTCGGCGTGGCCTACCCGATCGCCATGGACAACGACTACACCACGTGGAATGCCTACGACAACCAGTACTGGCCGGCCGAGTACCTGATCGACACCACCGGGCACATCCGCCACGTCGACTTCGGTGAGGGCCAGTACTCCCAGACCGAAGCCTTCATCCGCCAGCTGCTGGTGGCCGCCGACCCCAAGGTGGTGCTGTCCAAACCCACCGATGTGCCGAACCGCACGCCGACCGAGCAGACCACCCCGGAGACCTACCTCGGCTACCAGCACGGGACCCAGGACCTGGTGGACCAGACGGTGGTCGAAGGGACCATGTCCAACTACCAGGCCCCGAACCCCCTGCCCCAGGACGGCTACGCCTATGGCGGCAACTGGTCCATCGGCACCGAAGCCTCCACCGCCGGCACCGATGCCACCTTGGATCTCAACTTCGAGGCCGAGAACGTCTACTTGGTGATCGGGGGGTCGGGCACCGTCGACACCTCGGTCAACGGCAACCCGACCGGCACCAAAGTCATCAGCGGGGAGCCCAAGCTCTATCAGCTGGTGGGTGCAGCGAGCCCGGAGCAGGGAGTGCTGTCGTTGAAGTTCTCCCCAGGAGTGCAGGCCTACGACTTCACCTTCGGATGACACCTGATCCGGGCCACCGCGGTCGGTTCGTGCGGCCCCTCGGCTAAGGTCTCATCGTCGCAGATCCCCCTCGGGGGAGGACCGGGTGGCCCAATCGGGGAATCCTTCCCGCATTGACACGCCCGGTTGCGTGCGATACTGTAACTAGTCCCGGTGAACGGCCCACAAGGGCGTCGCCAGGCACCTACATGTCGGAGCGTTTGCTCCTGCCTGTGGAGAATCCGGCACCAACGCCTGTTTGGCATGTGCCCGGTCGCTCCTTGAAAACGGAATAGTGATAGCCAAAAGTCAGTGCGGGCGATCGCGGGTAAAACCGAGATCGCCAGTCAATTCAAGCATTGAACGGACAATGTCTGTTCTTTGCCAGTATTCAGTTGACCGAGAGGATCAGTGTCCTCGACGTCAGCTCTTCGATTTTGGTCAGGCTTTCGGGTCTGGCTGAGGTCTCAATGGAGAGTTTGATCCTGGCTCAGGACGAACGCTGGCGGCGTGCCTAACACATGCAAGTCGAACGAGGTCCAACCGGTAGCAATACCGGTGAAGATCAAGTGGCGAACGGGTGAGTAGCACGTGAGCAACCTACCCCGAAGACCGGGACAACACCGGGAAACCGGTGCTAATACCGGATATCCCCACCGAGTCGCATGGCTTGGTGAGGAAATGGATTCCGCTTCGGGAGGGGCTCGCGGCCTATCAGCTAGTTGGTGAGGTAACGGCTCACCAAGGCTTCGACGGGTAGCTGGTCTGAGAGGACGATCAGCCACACTGGGACTGAGACACGGCCCAGACTCCTACGGGAGGCAGCAGTGGGGAATCTTGCACAATGGGCGAAAGCCTGATGCAGCAACGCCGCGTGAGGGACGAAGGCTTTCTGAGTTGTAAACCTCTTTCAGCAGGGACGATGATGACGGTACCTGCAGAAGAAGCCCCGGCCAACTACGTGCCAGCAGCCGCGGTAATACGTAGGGGGCAAGCGTTGTCCGGATTTATTGGGCGTAAAGAGCTCGTAGGCGGCTTGGCAAGTCGGATGTGAAACCTCCAGGCTCAACCTGGAGTCGCCATTCGATACTGCCATGGCTAGAGTTTGGTAGGGGACCACGGAATTCCTGGTGTAGCGGTGAAATGCGCAGATATCAGGAGGAACACCAGCGGCGAAGGCGGTGGTCTGGGCCAATACTGACGCTGAGGAGCGAAAGCGTGGGGAGCGAACAGGATTAGATACCCTGGTAGTCCACGCCGTAAACGTTGGGCACTAGGTGTGGGGACCTATCGACGGTTTCTGTGCCGCAGCTAACGCATTAAGTGCCCCGCCTGGGGAGTACGGCCGCAAGGCTAAAACTCAAAGGAATTGACGGGGGCCCGCACAAGCGGCGGAGCATGTGGCTTAATTCGATGCAACGCGAAGAACCTTACCTGGGTTTGACATTTGGGGAAAAGCCGTAGAGATACGGTGTCCTTCGGGGTCCCAAACAGGTGGTGCATGGCTGTCGTCAGCTCGTGTCGTGAGATGTTGGGTTAAGTCCCGCAACGAGCGCAACCCTTATTCTATGTTGCCAGCGCGTAATGGCGGGGACTCGTAGGAGACTGCCGGGGTCAACTCGGAGGAAGGTGGGGACGACGTCAAGTCATCATGCCCCTTATATCCAGGGCTGCACACATGCTACAATGGCTGGTACAACGGGTCGCTAATCCGCGAGGAGGAGCTAATCCCCAAAGCCAGTCTCAGTTCGGATCGCAGTCTGCAACTCGACTGCGTGAAGTCGGAGTCGCTAGTAATCCCGGATCAGCAACGCCGGGGTGAATACGTTCCCGGGCCTTGTACACACCGCCCGTCACACCACGAAAGTCGGCAACACCCGAAGCCGGTGGCCCAACCTTTTAGGAGGGAGCCGTCGAAGGTGGGGTCGGTGATTGGGGTGAAGTCGTAACAAGGTAGCCGTACCGGAAGGTGCGGCTGGATCACCTCCTTTCTAAGGAGTCACTGTCTGGGCCATTCCGGCTCAGATACTCCTAGTCGATCACTGACTATTCGCTGTCACTCCTATCCCACCCCTGGTGGACCGCATCTCTTCGGAGATCCCGTTCATGAGGCCCGTGGGCCCTGGGGATGACATCGGGCCATCACTATTCCGTTTTGAGGGAGTGACCCTCGGTTCCTGCTCTTCGAGTAGCCCGGGGCGATTCCAGCCCTCCGACGCGACGCCGGCCCACCCCTGTGGTGGTCCGCTGGCCTCTCGCCCGTGCGCATCGCACCCTTCCATCGGTCTGTACTTTGATGGCTGCGGCCCGGTGCCCACGCTGTGCGTCCCTTGAGAATTCCATAGCGAGCACGAGCATCTATGTTCTCCAAGTTATAAAGAGTCAACGGCGGATGCCTTGGCGCCTGAAGCCGAAGAAGGACGTGGGAGGCTGCGATAAGCCACGGGGAGCTGCCTACCAAGCGCGGATCCGTGGATGTCCGAATGGGGAAACCCGGCACCCGTCATGGGGTGTCACCCTGGTCTGAACGCATAGGACCAGAGGAGGGAACCGGGGGAATTGAAACATCTCAGTACCCCGAGGAGAGGAAAACAACAGTGACTCCCTGAGTAGCGGCGAGCGAAACGGGATGAGCCTAAACCGGGTTGGTGGTAAAGCCTGATGGCGTTGCCAATCCGGGGTTGTGGGAGCCGATAGAAGGTGCATCAGAACCTTCACGGAGTTACAAAACCAATTGCTTAGTGGAAGCATCCAGGAAAGATGCGCCGCAGAGGGTAACAGCCCCGTACACGAAAAGCTTTGGACTCCGATCGGATTTCCCGAGTAGCGCCGGATCCGGGAAAGCCGGCGTGAATCTGCGAGGACCACCTCGTAAGGCTAAGTACTCACAGGCGACCGATAGTGAACTAGTACCGTGAGGGAAAGGTGAAAAGTACCCCGGGAGGGGAGTGAAATAGTACCTGAAACCGTTGACTTACAATCAGTCAGAGCGTCGTCGGCACTTTGGTGCCGGCCGTGATGGCGTGCCTTTTGAAGAATGAGCCAACGAGTTACGGTGTGTGGCGAGGTTAACCAGCGATGGGGAGCCGAAGGGAAACCGAGTCTTAATAGGGCGAATTAGTCGCATGCTGTAGACCCGAAGCCGAGTGAGCTAGCCATGGGCAGGCTGAAGCGGGGGTAAGACCCCGTGGAGGGCCGAACCCACCCTGGTTGAAAACAGGGGGGATGACCTGTGGTTAGGGGTGAAAGGCCAATCAAACTCGGTGATAGCTGGTTCTCCCCGAAATGCATTTAGGTGCAGCGTCGGGCGTTCAGCATCGGAGGTAGAGCACTGAATGGGCTAGGGGGCCTACAAGCTTACTGACCCCAATCAAACTCCGAATGCCGATGCTTTAGAGCCTGGCAGTGAGACTACGAGGGATGAGCTTCGTTAGTCGAGAGGGAAACAGCCCAGACCGCCAGCTAAGGCCCCTAATTATTGACTAAGTGGAAAACGATGTGGGAACGCGAAGACAGCCAGGAGGTTGGCTCAGAAGCAGCCATCCTTAAAAGAGTGCGTAATAGCTCACTGGTCGAGTGGTCCTGCGCGGACAATGTAACGGGGCTCAAGTCAATAGCCGAAGCTGCGGATTTCCATTCCGCCCGGGTTTCGATGTCGCAAGATGTCGATACACGCCCGGGAGTCACGGGATGGGAGTGGTAGGGGAGCGTCGATCCTGCTGAGAAGCGGCGGTGGAAACCGTCGTGGAGCGTGGTCGAGTGAGAATGTTGGTATGAGTAGCGAGAGAGGGGTGAGAAACCCCTCCGCCGTAAGCCCAAGGGTTCCTGGGGAAGGCTAATCCTCCCAGGGTAAGTCGGGAGCTAAGGCGAGGCCGAGAGGCGTAGTCGATGCACAACTGGTTGATATTCCAGTACTTCCGTGTCCGCGCCCAATCCAATTCTGGTGTCCTAAGGGGCTGTCCTTCGGGGCGAACCGACCGACCCAGAGGCGGATAGCGAAGGAGGGACGCAGGAGGGTAGGTGAGCCCAGGCGTTGGTTGTCCTGGGGTAAGCGTGTAGGGAGAGGTCTAGGCAAATCCGGACCTCATCAATCCTGAGACGCGATGCCGAGCCACACCAGGCGAAGTCACTGATCCCATGCTGCCGAGAAAAGCTTCTAGCGAGCTGGCACGGAACCCGTACCCCAAACCGACACAGGTGGGCGGGTAGAGAATACCAAGGCGATCGGGAGAACTGTGGTTAAGGAACTCGGCAAAATACCTCCGTAACTTCGGGAGAAGGAGGGCCTCACTAGGATGAAGAACTTCGCGTTCCGAGTCTGAAGGGGCCGCAGAGAATAGGGGAAAGCGACTGTTTACTAAAAACACAGGAGCGTGCGAAGTCGTAAGACGATGTATACGCTCTGACGCCTGCCCGGTGCCGGAAGGTTACGGGGAAGGGTTAGCCCTCGGGCGAAGCTCTGAACCTAAGCCCCGGTAAACGGCGGCCGTAACTATAACGGTCCTAAGGTAGCGAAATTCCTTGTCGGGTAAGTTCCGACCTGCACGAATGGCGTAACGACTTTCCTACTGTCTCAACCACAGACCCGGCGAAATTGAAGTACGAGTAAAGATGCTCGTTAGCTGCATCAGGACGGAAAGACCCCGTGGACCTTTACTACAGCTTGCTGTTGAGTTTTAGTACATATTGTGTAGGATAGGTGGGAGACTTTGAAGCTTTGGCGCCAGCCAGGGTGGAGTCAACCTTGAAATACCACCCTTTATGTGCCGGAACCCTAACCTCGGTCCGTTATCCGGATCAGGGACAGCGTCAGGTGGGTAGTTTGACTGGGGCGGTCGCCTCCTAAAACGTAACGGAGGCGCCCAAAGGTTCCCTCAGGCTGGTTGGCAATCAGCCGTCGAGTGCAATGGCACAAGGGAGCTTGACTGCGAGACCTACAAGTCGAGCAGGTGCGAAAGCAGGGCATAGTGATCCAGCGGTTGCTTGTGGAAGCGCCGTTGCTCAACGGATAAAAGGTACCCCGGGGATAACAGGCTCATCTTCCCCAAGAGTCCATATCGACGGGAAGGTTTGGCACCTCGATGTCGGCTCGTCGCATCCTGGGGCTGAAGCCGGTCCCAAGGGTTGGGCTGTTCGCCCATTAAAGCGGTACGCGAGCTGGGTTTAGAACGTCGTGAGACAGTTCGGTCCCTATCCGATGCAGCCGTAGGAGATTTGAGGAAGGCTATCCCTAGTACGAGAGGACCGGGATGGACGAAGCTCTCGTGTGTCAGTTGTCCTGCCAAGGGCACTGCTGATTTGCGACCTTCGGGTGGGATAAGCGCTGAAAGCATCTAAGCGCGAAGCTCGTTCCAAGATGAAATCTCCCACAGGGTTAACCTGGTAAGGCCCGTGGTTAGACGACCACGTTGATAGGCCGGAAGTGTACGTGCGGTAACGCATTCAGCTGACCGGTACTAATCGGCCGAGGGCTTGGGAACTTGCTCGTGCTCGCTATGGAACGCTCAGGGGTGACCGTCATCGGTCACACCGGGCTCGGACGTCGACCCTTGTGGTTGGCAGTCCTCGAGCCCAGGAGAGCGCACAGTTTCCGGTGGCCATGGCGGCGGAGAGACACCCGTTCCCATTCCGAACACGGCAGTTAAGCCCGCCAGCGCCGATGGTACTTGGGGGGTAGCCCCCTGGGAGAGTAGGACGCCGCCGGGATTTCTCCAGACAATGCCCCCCGCTGAGCGGGGGGCATTGTCGCGTCCGGGCGTGGATTGGGTTCACACGGCGGTGGGGTCAGAGCAGCTCCTCGCCCCAGCGGCCACCGGGTTGCACGCCCGGGGGGCAGGCGAAGATCCCGCTGCCGGTGTGCTCGAGGTACTGGGTAAGGGCGTCGTTCGCCGACAGTCGGGACTGGATCGGGATGAACTGGTCCCGGGGGTCCTTCTGGAAGCAGATGAAGAACAGCCCGGCGTCGAGCTCACCGGTCCGGAGGTCGACCCCGTCGGCGAAGCTGTAGCCGCGCCGCAGGAGAGCCTGGCCCCGATTGGAAGCGGGGGAGGCCACCCGGATGTGTGCGCTGTGGGGTATGCGGGGGAGCCCGTCGGCATCCAGTGCGTCGAGGTCAACCGGCTCGGTCTCGGAGGTACCGCCCAGCGGGGCACCCGACGCCTTGATCCGCCCGATGGTCTGTTCCTGGTCGTCGATGGTGCTCGAGTCCCACGCTTCCAGGTGGATGCGGATCCGACGGGCCACCAGGTAGCTACCCCCAACCAGCCACGGTTGGTCGGCGTGGTCGTCGACCCAGACGAACCGGGACATGGCCGCGGGGTCCGAGGGGACCAGGTTGTCGGTGCCGTCCCGGAAGCCCAAGAGGTTGCGGGGCGTCTGCTCCCCGGCGCCGGGCGAGGCGGTGCGGCCGAACCCCATCTGGAGGTAGCGCAGCGTGGCTGAGCCGAGGGCCAGCCGGGTGAGGTTGTGGACGGCGTGGAATGCCACCTGGGGGTCGTCCGCACAGGCCTGAATGCACAGGTCGCCACCACTGCGCGAGGCATCCAGGGCATCCCCGGCAAACGGGGGCAGGTCCACCAGGGCCTCGGGCCTGTGGTCCGAAAGCCCGAACCGGCTGTCGAAGAGGGTCGGCCCGAAGCCGACCGTGATCGTCAGCGAGGAGGGTGGGAGCCCGAGTGCCTCGCCGGTGTCAGGAGGTGGAGCGAACTGGCCGGTCACCCCATCCACCGGCTCTCCCGCTGTGAGCCGTGCCGCGGCTCGTGTCCAGGTGGCGAGGAGCGACCGCAACCCATCGGCACCTGACGTCGTGACGTCGAAGGCGGCAAAGACCAGGCGGGCCTGCTCGGGCGTGGCGATGCCGGCCTGGTGCTCACCGAAGAAGCGAACGCTGACGTTGCTGGCCGTTGACACCGGCGAGCCGGCGGCTTGGGCGTCCGGCGATCCGATGCCGACCCCGACCGCGGCAGCGCCGATCAGGCCGGCGGTGGCCAGACCGGACCCGGCCAGCAGCTGGCGACGGCTGAGCTCGCCGGTCACGACGATCCTCCTCCGGTGCCGAAGGGGACCAGGGTCGCAGCCAGCTGCGCCAGGCCGGCGGCGGTGGCGTCGACCTGCTGGGAGAGCGCCAGCAGTCCCGACGGCGGCAGAGACGCATCGACCGTGCTGGTCGGTGTCCCGAGCCCGGCAACGTCAGCCTCGAGACTCGAGAATCGTTGCCCCACCTCGGTGCTCAGTTCCGGGGAGACCTGGGTGGCCAGTGGGGCGATGGCGATGAATGCGGCACGGGCTGCAGCGACGCCTGCCGCGATGTCGACGGCATCCAGGTGGCTGTAGAGCTCCTCCCGGCCGGGAACGGCCACGTGGGTCACCCAGTCGAGGTCGTCCACTCCGGTGACGCCGATGGCCTCGGGGGCGACCGAATCCTTGGACAGGAGGAACTCGGCCACCGGCGCCTGCGCCATCAGTCCCTCGGTGGCGGCCAGGGCCCGGGCGGTCCCGTCCATGCCCGGTGCGGGAGCCCAGAGGGCCTGTTCCACGGCGTGGAGTCCGGCGAACGACTGGTGAGGGCCCACGTCGGCTGCCACTTCGTCGAGGGTTGAGGCATTGACGGGATCGCCGCCGGCGATCAGCCGGAACTGGTCGTAGTCGGCCTGGGCCGTGAGCTCATCGGAGCGTGCCGTTGGGGCGTCGCCGGACTGGAGGTCCGCCTGGAGGCGGCCGACGTCGGCAACGAATACCGACGACTCCCTCCCGAGGCCACGCCGGAAGGCCGCCACGGCCGCCGATGCGGCCAACCGCTCGGCAGGCGTGGTGGCGGTGACCTCGACCGCGGGTCGGCTGGTGCCCCGATCGTGTCCACGGGCCATGGGCGACCCGCAGGCACACACCCCTGCTGCTACGAGCGCCAGGGCGACGGCGGCACCCGACCGCCGGGCGCGGGCGAACGACCGGGACGGATGCTGGAAGGCGGGGAGTGGCTGGGCGGTGGGTCGCACGATCGGGACCAAGGGTAGGGGAGTCGCCGACCGGATCGGCAGCGCCGCTGAGCCGGGCCCACCCCCGCGCTCCGCGAGGGGCGACGGTGCACCGCATCGGCCCATCCCGAGGACGGGCTGGTGGAAGAGGGGAGGTCCCGTGCCCCGATACAATCGGCGCCATGGCAACGAACAGCTCCTCTGGTTCCGCGCGCCCGCGTGGATCGGGTGGTTCGGGTGGTCCGGCCCGACGCCCACCGGGAGGGTCGTCGGGACGAAGTGACCGTACCGGCTCCGGTTCGGGACGGAGCGGCGGCAAACCGGGGACCGGTGACTCGGGACGGCCCCGGGCCCCACGTTCCGATCGGGCCGGATCGGATGCCCGCCGAGGTGGTGACGACAGCCGTCGGTCGAAGGACGCCGGTGGGGATCCCGCCCGTCGGTCAGGCACCAGGGCCGGGCCGACCGACCGGGCCGGAGGCCGCACGGGGGGCCCTGTCCGTGGCGGCTCGGAGCGGTCGGGCCGACCGCCGGCGACGGCATGGGAGGACCGGCCGTCTCGGGCTCCGGTGGTACGCAAGGGGTGGGGGAGTGTGGCCCGCCGTGGCGCAAGCGTGGTCCGTGGTGGGGACGAGGGCCACGGCCCCGACTCCGACACCCCCGAAGGGCGACGCCGGTCGCGGACCCGCACCGACGAGTTCGTCCCCGAGCAGTTCGTTCGGACCGACAAGCGCAACACCGACCGCAAGGCCACAACCGGTCCCGCGGCCCGGGCTGTCCAGGCGCCCGCAGCCCTGCCCCCCGACATCGCCAACGAGCTGGCCTCGGCGGCCGGCCCCGACTGGAACCACCTGCGGGACCGGATCACCGAGCGAATGGCCGCCGGCATCGGCGCCTACGAGCGGGAGCGGTACCGGGACGCCTCGCGGATCCTCAAGACGGTGGTCGACGCCGTCCCCAACGCACCCTCGGCCCGTGAGCTCCTGGGGCTCAGCCAGTATCACCAGGGCTTCTGGAAGGCGGCCCTCCCCAATCTCGAGGCGTTCGCCGCCCTCACCGGCTCGGTGGACCAGCACCCGGTGCGGATGGACTGCCACCGGGCCCTCGGCCGACCCAAGCGGGTCGAGGCGCTCTTTGTCGAGTTGCGCCAGGGTTCACCCGATCCCGAGGTGCTCTCCGAGGGGCGCCTGGTGCTGGCCGGCACCCGTGCCGACAACGGCGACCTGGACGGGGCGGTCAGCCTGCTGGTCGAGGCTGGCGCCGGCCGCCTGGTGCGCAACCCGGCCGAGCGCCATCTCCGGCAGTGGTACGTCCTGGCCGACCTGATGGAGCGGTCGGGTGACCTGGCCAAGGCCCGCGAGCTGTTCTTGAGGGTGCGGGCGGTTGATCCGGACGCCTACGACGTGGCCGACCGGCTCGAATCGCTGGGGCCGCCGACCAAGGCCCGCCGGACGCCGAACCGGTCCCGCGGCGCCCATTAGGCTGGCCGCCATGAATCTCGAACAGCTCCTCGGCGACGAAGCGGACTCCCTGCTCAACCACGAGGCGAAGGCCTTCCCCTCCGAGCACCTCGTTCTGCCCGGACCCGACCACCTGGACAGTGTCTTCGTGCAGTCCGACCGCTCGACCACGGTCCTGCGCAACCTCGGGCAGGTCTACAACACCGGCCGCCTGGGCGGCACCGGGTACCTCTCGATCCTCCCGGTCGACCAGGGCATCGAGCACTCGGCAGCGGCCAGCTTCGCCAAGTTCCCCGCCTACTTCGACCCGGCCAAGCTCTGCGATCTGGCCATCGCCGCCGACTGCAACGCCATCGCCACCACCCTCGGTGGCCTGGGCATCGTCTCCCGGCGCTACGCCCACAAGATCCCCTTCATCGTGAAGCTCAACCACAACGACTTCCTCAACTACCCCAACACCTACGACCAGGTGATGTTCGGAGGTGTGCAACAGGCCTCCGACCTGGGAGCGGTAGGGGTGGGTGCCACCATCTACTTCGGCTCCGAGGGCGCCGACCGCCAGATCGTGGAGGTGTCCAAGGCCTTCGCCGAGGCCCACCGCCTGGGCATGTTCACCGTCTTGTGGTGCTACCTGCGGAACTCGGCCTTCAAGCAGGGCGACACCGACTATCACCTCTCAGCCGACCTCACCGGCCAGGCCAATCACCTAGGGGTGACCATCGAGGCCGACATCATCAAGCAGAAGCAGCCGGAGAACAACGGCGGCTACAACGCCCTCAAGTTCGGCAAGACCGACCCCCTGGTCTACAGCCAGCTGACCACCGACCACCCCATCGACCTCACCCGGTGGCAGGTCGTGAACTGCTACGCCGGCCGGATCCCGCTCATCAACTCGGGCGGTGAGTCCAAGGGGGCCGACGACCTGGCCCAAGCGGTGCGGACCGCGGTCATCAACAAGCGGGCCGGCGGAGCGGGACTGATCGTGGGGCGCAAGGCCTTCCAGCGGCCCACTGACGAGGGTGCCGCCCTCATCCACGCCATCCAGGACGTCTATCTCGATGCCTCGGTGACCGTGGCCTGAGCCCGTCCCGGCGGGCTCGGCCGGCGGGAGTGGATTTCCAGGCGGACCAGTGTCCAGGCCTGGGTCACGGCTACCGATAGACTGGGCCGAAACATTCCCGACACAAAGGTGTTCATCCGGGCGAACACCGACGAAATCTCACAGCGTCGAGTAGGTCACCGGCGACTGAGCGCGGTACGGCAGCACGAAGAGGAGCAAGGTGTCCGACACCACCCAACACGATTCGCCCCAGTTACTCGACCGCGTCGTGATCCGGTTCGCCGGCGACTCGGGGGACGGCATGCAGCTCGCGGGGGACCGGTTCACCAACACGTCGGCCCTCTTGGGCAACGACCTCGCCACCTTCCCGGACTTCCCTGCCGAGATCCGGGCTCCGGCCGGGACGCTGGCCGGGGTCTCGGCGTTCCAGGTCCACATCTCGGACCACAGCATCTCCACGCCCGGGGACTCGCCCAACGTGCTGGTGGCCATGAACCCGGCGGCACTGAAGGCCAACATCGAGTCCCTGCCCAAGGGAGCCACGCTGATTGTCAACGTCGACGCCTTCGAGGAGCGCAACCTGGCCAAGGCGGGCTACGAGGCCAACCCGCTGAGCGACGGGTCGCTGTCGGCGTACACCGTCTATGAGGTCCCGATGACCTCGATCACCACCGAGGTGTCCAAGGACGCCGGTGTGAAGCCCCGCGATGCCGAGCGATCCAAGAACTTCTTCGCCCTGGGCCTGATCAGCTGGCTCTACACCCGGCCGACCGAGGCCACCACAAGCTGGATCGAGCAGAAGTACGCCGGCAAGCCCCTCATCATGGAGGCCAACCTGCGGGCGTTCAAAGCCGGCTTCCACTTCGGTGAGACCGCCGAGCTGTTCGAGTCCTCCTACCAGGTCAAGCCGGCCGCCCTGACCCCGGGTGAGTACGTCAACATCACCGGCAACACCGCCACCGCGTGGGGGCTCATCGTGGCCGCCACCCGTGCCGGGCTGCCCCTGTTCCTCGGCACCTACCCCATCACTCCGGCGTCGGACATCCTCCACGAACTGTCGAAGCACAAGCAGTTCGGGGTGCGGACGTTCCAGGCCGAAGACGAGATCTCCGGCATCGGCGCCGCCCTGGGCGCAGCCTTTGGGGGCGCGCTGGGTGTGACCACCACCTCGGGGCCGGGCATCGACCTCAAGTCGGAGACCATGGGCCTGGCCATCAGCCTCGAGCTCCCGCTGCTGATCATCGATATCCAGCGGGGCGGGCCCTCCACCGGGCTCCCGACCAAGACCGAGCAGGCTGATCTTCTGCACGCCATGTACGGACGCCACGGCGAGGCACCCCTCCCCATCGTGGCGGCCAAGACGCCCTCCCACTGCTTCGAGGCGACCCTCGAGGCGGTACGTCTGGCCGTCAAGTACCGCACGCCGGTGATGTTGCTGTCCGACGGCTACCTGGCCAACGGCACCGAACCGTGGCGGCTGCCCGAGCTCGACGACCTGCCCGACATCGATCCGGCGTTCGCCACCACGACCAACCACACCGAGGACGACGGCACCGAGGTGTTCTGGCCGTACCTGCGAGACCCCGAGACCCTGGCCCGGCCCTGGGCGCCGCCGGGCACTGCCGGCCTCGAGCACCGGATCGGTGGCCTCGAGAAGTCCGACGGGCCCGGCAACGTCGCCTACGACGGGGCCAACCACGAGCGGATGACCCGGCTGCGGGCGGCCAAGATCGCCGGCATCGCCCACGACATCCCGCCGACCGACGTCGACGACGAGGACGGGGCCGAGGTGCTGGTCATCGGCTGGGGCTCGACCTACGGCGCCATCGCCGCCGGGGTGCAGCGGGTCCGGGCACGGGGCCACAAGGTGGCCCAGGCCCATCTGGTCCACCTGAACCCGTTCCCCGCCGACCTGGGCCAGGTACTGGCCCGGTACAAGAAGGTGCTGGTGCCCGAGGTCAACCTGGGCCAGCTCAGCCGGCTGCTGCGGGCCGAGTACCTGGTCGACGCCATCTCCTTCACCCAGGTCCAGGGCATCCCGTTCCGGGCCGCGGCCATGGAGGCCGCCATCCTCCAGCAGATCGACGGCACCGCGGAGGCCTTCGCTGCCGTCGAGGTGGGCACCGGCCAGAACGGCTCGTCCACCGCAACCGGAAAGGTGTCCAACTCATGACTGACCTGGCTGACGCGGCCTCGGTGCCCGTACCGCTCACAACCCGCAAGGACTGGTCCTCCGACCAGGAGGTCCGGTGGTGCCCGGGTTGCGGGGACTACTCCATCCTGGCCGCCGTCCAGATGATGATGCCCGACCTCGGGGTGCGGCGGGAGAGCACCGTGTTCCTGTCCGGCATCGGGTGCGCGGCCCGGTTCCCGTATTACATGAACACCTACGGGATGCACTCCATCCACGGCCGGGCCCCGGCCATCGCCACGGGCCTCGCCACCACCCGACCCGACCTCGACGTGTGGGTCGTCACCGGCGACGGCGACTCGCTGTCCATCGGCGGCAACCACCTCATCCATGCGCTGCGGCGGAACGTGAACATCACCATCTTGTTGTTCAACAACCAGATCTACGGCCTGACCAAGGGCCAGTACTCGCCGACCTCGGAGGTGGCCAAGGTCACCAAGTCGACGCCGTTCGGTTCGCTGGAGCAGCCCTTCAACCCGCTGAGCCTGGCCCTCGGCGCCGAGGCCGGCTTCGTGGCCCGCACGCACGACATGGACCGCAAGCACATGATGGAGACCTTCCGTCGGGCCCACGCCCACAAGGGTGCCTCGTTCGTGGAGATCTACCAGAACTGCAACGTCTTCAACGACGGGGCCTTCGAGAAGATCACCGGCAAGGAGCACCGGGCCGACATGCTGATCCCACTGGTCCACGGTGAGCCGATCCGGTTCGGTCCCGAGGGTGAGCACGGTGTGGTGATGCACCGAGATGGCTCGGTCGAGGTGGTCGAGGTGGCCGCGGCGGGGGAGGACGCCCTCTTGGTCCATGACGAGCACCGGGAGAACCCGGGTCTGGCGTTCCAGCTGAGCCGGCTGTCACGGGGTCCCTACGAGCCGACCCCGATCGGCGTGTTCCGCGATGTCGACCGGCCCGAATACGGTTCGGAGATGTCCCGCCAGATCGACGAGGCCACCGAGCGTCGGGGGGCCGGGGACCTCAACGCGCTGCTGCGGTCCGGCTCGTCGTGGACGGTGGAGTGACCCCAGGCGTCGGAGCCGGAACCACTGCGCACCGCAGACGAATCGGCGGTCGGGCCCTGGCCCGCGGCTGAGCGTCGGTCGTGGCGAGGTTCGCGGCCATGCTGCGCAGCATCAATGTGGGAGGCCGCAACCGGCTGCCCATGGCCGATCTGCGAGCCATCGTGGGCTCGTTGGGGTTCGACGACGTCGCCACCTACCTCCAGAGCGGGAACGTGGTCTTTTCCACCACCGGCGCTGCCCGCGCGGCGGCCAAGGCCATCGAGGCGGCCATCAACGCCTCGGCCGGCCTCGAGGTGCCCGTCGTGGCGAGGAGGGCCAGGGACCTGGCGGCGGTGCTCGGGTCCAACCCGTATCGGGAGTTCGAGGCCGAGCCCACGACGGTGCATGTCACGTTCCTCGACACCGAGCCCGATGCGGACGGCCTCTTGGCCCTGGAGCGGCGGGCTGACGACTTCGGGGGTGACCGCTTCGAGGCCATCGGCACCGAGGTGTTCCTCTACTGCCCCAAGGGCTACGGGGAGACCAAGCTGACCAACGCCTTCCTCGAGCGTCAGCTCGGGACGACGGCCACGACCCGAAACTGGCGCACGGTCACCGCGTTGGCCGAGATGGTCGGCGCAGCGCGGTGAGCCCGGTGGCGTGGCCGCCCTGCTGCAGGATCGTCGCTCCGACCGGGTGGGGAGGGAGGGGTCGGACCGGGCCGGGCCGGGTTGGAGGAACCACCTCGGTGTTGCCGGCCATGGCGGGGACACCAGCGGAACGGCGCGGGTATGGGTAGGCTGAGCCTGTGACCTCCAGCGACGCCTTCTCAGGCCCTGGCGAACAGGCCGCCATCGAGGGTGAGCCGGACGAGGAGCTGAGGGTGCTGCTCGGCGACGAGGTGGGCGAGGGCGACGCCGATCAGATCCAACCGGTGCTGGACGACTAGCGACTGTGGCCAAGTACACCGGATTCGGCAAGGGCTATACGGGCTTCTCGTACCACGTGACCGGCGGCCATGAGGCCGAAGCCGAAGCCGCGGAGCGGTCCAAGCCCCCCAATCGGTTCGGGGTGTTCGTCCTGCGGGTGCTGGGCTTCAAGGGCAGCCCGGAGGAACCGCCGGCGGCTCCTCACCGTCATGCGCCCGGAGGCTGAGCCTTCCCGCGGCCTGCTACTGACCCACCGAGTCAGGATTGCTGAGCAGCGCTGAGTAGTCCCGGCCCGGGACCGATCCCGAGGTCAGCACGTTGCGTATGAGGGTGGTGGCCTCGGCCAGGCCTTGGCGCTGGTCGCGATCCTTGGGCATGGAGCTGCGGGGCGAGGCCTTCCCCCTGGCGAGGTTGATGGCGCTGAGCACGCCGAGGCAGTACATCCCGTGGCGGTCGATCTTGTTCTTGCCCTTCGGGGTCTTCTCGGTGTGCTCGCCGACCTCCTTCTCCGCCCAGCGTTCCATACCGGCTACCCATAGGGCAGTGCGCCGCTTCGAGATGAAGCCCACTGGAAACCTCCGTTAGCTCTGGACCGACCGGGCAGCCCGGAGTGTAGGGCCGGACCACCGGTGGTGCCGACTCGGCCGGGACGCCACAATCGCGCGTGCTGAGCCCATGACGGGACTCTGACCGTGGTGCCCGGACACCGAGCCGTCGGTACAGACCGAGCCGTCGAGACACAGGGGTCGGAGTCCTGCCGGCGAGAAACGTGCTGTTGTGGTGGCGATTGTCAACCCGCAGAGGCCCTCGGTCGTACCAGAGGGTGGGAGCGACCGCTCCCGTCTGGTTGGCAGGGGATGCGATGGCCGAACACCGAACCGGTTGCCCTCACCGCCCGGTGAGGCTGTGGGCGACAACCTGGCCTGTTGCGGTGGCAGTAGGTATCGCCGTGGTCGCCGCGGGGTGCGGCGCATCTCCGACCGCCACCCGGCATGCACCGGGCGGGGCCGGGGGAGTGCATCCGATCGCCTGCCCGGTACCGGCGCCGAGCCAACAGGCCGTCGCCGAGCCCACCGAGCCGGTCCGCCCCGGTCTCGCGACCGAGCTCGTGCCGGCAGGCCCGACGTACGCCACGATCTGTCGCTATTCAGGGCTCAACCCCCCTCCCGACCCCCAGACCCTTGTCGGGGTGGCCGAGGTGGTCGGGCCGAGGCTCGGGGCGCTGGTGGCCTTCATGGACTCGCCGGACCGCCAAGTCATCCACAACCCGGAGTACTTCAACTGTCCCTCCGACGACGGGAGGGTTGACCTGGTCGAGTTCTTCTACACGTTGGGTCCTGCCGCCAGGGTCTGGGTCGACGTGACCGGCTGCCGGTTCGCATCCAATGGGGTGCGTACGGTGGCGGGCTATTCGATGGATCGTCGCCTGGCCACACTGGCCGAGCCCAGCTCCGCGGGTTAGGCGGCGACGACATCGGCCGGTGCCCGAGGCCGTCTCGGGACGTGGCGCATCGCGAGTCCGTACCGAGTCCCTGATCGTCGGCGTGTGGGCCGTTGGTATATTCATTGCCCCGTGGCGATCCTTCCCAACAGCGCCGACATGACCAGGCAGCAGGCGGAGCTGGTCGCCCGGGGTGAGCACTTCTTCCAACAGCTCGGGACACGGGACGTCCCCTCGGCCGAGGGCCATCTCGCCATCGAGATGGATGTCCGACCCGAGTTCGCCAACGTGCGCGGCGCACTGCAGGGGGACTCATCGCGGTACTCATCGACGTCTGTGCCGGGCGTCTGGCCTATCAGTCGTGTGATCACGAGCACGGCTTCAGCACCGCCACATCGGACCTGACCGTGCACTATCTCTCCCCGGTGGCGGTCGGGCCGGCACGGGCCGAGGCCCGGGTGCTGCGCCAGGGACGGTCTACGAACGTGCTGCAGGTCGAGGTGACCGATGTCGGACGGGATAACGCACTGGCCGCCGTGTCGACCATCGCGTTTTCCGTGCTCGCTCCCCGACCCTGAGCCGACGGTGCCCCCGGTGGCGCAGGGCCGCTGCGCCATGGGCCCGGGTGGTGCAGACGAGCCCTGGTAGACCCGATGGATCCGGCCTTCCAGCCAGCCAACCAACGGCTACCGGTCTGTCGCGGCTGGCGTTGGGCTACAGCGTGGCCCGTCGCACCTTGGGCCGGACCGAGATCAGGTACCAGGCCGCCGACAGACCACCGAGTACGCCGGTCAGGAGCCACAGCACCACGATCACGGCAATCCAGGCACCCTTGTGGGTACCGGCCGCATAGAACGCCGCCGACGGTCGGGAGATGGCGTCGATGAGCGCCCAGATAGGCACGAGGCTGATGACGGCCATCACCACGACGACGATCGGGGTACCACTGGACTGGAAGACTTCGCCGGCCACCGATGCCACCTCCTGGCTCCACTGTAGCGATCAGGCGACCGGAGCACCGGGTAGAGGCCCTACCCGGACTGGCGCAGACCGGAGATGAAGGCCGCCTTGAGCAGGGACCCGAACTGGTCGGCGTCGTCGTGGGTCTCCTGGGAGCACACCAGGATCCCCGGTTCGGGCCGGGCCGACCAGCTCCCCTCCACGGCCAGGACGATGACCCCGGCCCGCACCCGGACGGGATCGACCCGGTACTCCTCGACCACCTCGTCGGCCACCGACGAGAGGAGCTGCCAGTGCTCCCGGCTCGCCGTGTGCCTCCCCTCGGCGCCCGACTGATCCTGCCGCTGGTTCTGTGCCTGATCCCGTTGGCCGGCCCACCAGCGGAGCGCCTCGGGCCAGGCGGTCACCGCTGCCCGCCGGAGCCCGGTGTCCGATGTCAGGGACGAGAAGTCCGGCGGGTCGACTCGGTCCGCGGGGACGGCGGTCGTCTCGGTGGGCGACGTCAAAGGGGGTGGGTCCCCCCGCACGTTGTGCCCCTCGGCCCGGATCGATGCCCGCCACCAGTCGAGCCACGCCGTCGAGGCCTCCGCCCGAGGTCCGGGGCCGAGCCGGGCGTCGATCCTCGTGATGCCGCCGAGCAGTGGAGGCGGGACGTCGTCTCCCGTGGGGGCCAGGCCGCAGGCGTCGCGGACGAACAGCACGACGTGCTCCAGTTGGCTGCCGCCCACGCCGACCTGCCAGGAGCTCGATCCCGCCTCTCGCACAGCGCAATCGTAGGGAGCCGGTGGCGTCGCACGCGGGTCCCGCCGACCCTGCCACCATGGACGGCGTGGACGCTGAATTCGCCCCCGACGACCCCCGTGCGCCCGACGTGTCCCGTCTCCTCGTCGCCCATCTCGAGTTCACCCACACCCACTCCGAACCCGGCGACGTCCATGCCCTCGGCGTCGACGAGTTGGCCCAATCAGCAGTCGAGTTCTTCAGCCTCCGACGGGGTGGGGCGCTCCTCGGCATCGGGGCCCTCCGGCGACTCGATGACGGCCATGCCGAGCTGAAGTCGATGCACACCGCGCACTCGGACCGCCGACAAGGCGTGGGCCGTGCCGTGGTCGCCGGGTTGGTGGAGGTGGCGGCGGATCGGGGCTACCGCCGCCTGAGCCTGGAGACCGGATCGACACCAGCCTTCGCTCCGGCGCGCGCCCTGTATGCCAGTGTCGGCTTCGTGCCCTGTGGACCCTTCGGCGACTACCCGCCGAGCCCGAACCGGACCTTCATGACGCGAAGGCTCACCGACCGCGTCGCTCGGTCCGAGCAGCCCTGAGCTCCGGTGGGCGGGTGGGCTGTCACTGCTTGGTCAGGGCGCGCTGTAGGTGGCGAAGTCGCCATCGGCGTTCATCACCAGGCAGTAGTGGACGCTCGGACAGGCCAGGGAGGTGCCGATGCCCGGGTACTCGGTGGCCTGGGGGATCACCTGGTGGGGTGATGACCAGGACGTGCCGTTCCACGTCACGATGGACCCGCCCGAATCGGCCGCCACACAGAAGGAGGCGGACGGGCACGTGATGGCATCGAGGACGCCACGGGGGTCGATGGTCTGGAGGGAGGACCAGGTCTTGGTCCCGTTCCGATAGCTCAGTGTGCTCCCGTTGACGATGGCGCACAGGGAGGTGGTGGGGCACGCGATAGCCGTGGCTCCCGAGGGGTCGGGCAGGAGCGGTGTCCACGGGGTCGGCTCGAGGGACCACGATGACCCGTTCCAGTCGAGCACCGAGGTCCCGACCACTGCCACGCAGGCCGAGTTCGAGGGGCACGAGATCCCCACCCGGGCGGCGGCGATGGAGCGCCCCAGCGACTGGGTGGGGAGCCAGCGGCCGCCCTGCATCGTGTAGGTGTTGCCGGTGCTGTCCACGACGGCGCAGAACTTGGCGCTCGGGCAGGCGATGGCGGCATCCCGGGGACTGGTGGTTCCGACGACCGGCTCGCCGGCCACCGGAGTCCCCGGGCTCAGTGCACTCACCGTCGACCAGTTGGTCCCGTCCCCGGTGCTCACGTGGCCGGAGCCGTCGACGATCAGGCAGCTCGGACCCGAGGTGCACGCCACCGCCGGCAGGATGGGCGCGGTCACCGCGCCGGTGGGGGGTGCGGGGAAGTAGACCGACGGGTCGGACCACGCCGCACCGTCCCAGGACACCGTGACGCCGGATCCCGAGGTCTGCGCGGTGGCGTCGCCACCGCCGGTGCCGCCACCCGAGGCGACACAGAAGGTGTCCGAGATGCACGCCACCGAGGAGAACCCGCCACCGGGTGGCAGGGTCGTCAGCGGCTGGCTCCACCCCGGTGGTGGCGGGGGCAGCGAGGGCAGTGTGCTGACGGCGGCCGGCGGCACGGTGGTCGTGGTGGACGAGGTGGTCGTCGGCGGGACCGACGGGGTGTCCCGGGCCGAGGGCCGGCCAGCGTCGGACCGGGCCGCCGAGGGGGCCGACGAGCACCCGTAGCCGGCGATGGCCAGGACGGCAAGGGTCGCCGACACGAAGAGCCGCCTGTGTGCCACCTGCCTCCCTCGTGTGAGTTGTCGCCCGCTGACCGCACCGGTGGTGACTCCAGCGTAACGGGTGGAGGTACCCGCTCCCGGCGCGGGCGGTCGGTCCACCGGGTAGGACCGGGGTGGTGTCAGGGTGCCAGCGGTCGGAAGACCATCCCGGTTCGGGGTTTGGGGTGGAAGTAGGTGGTCTTGGGCGGCATCCGCTTCCCGGCCTCGGCCCACTCGGCGATCTGGTCGACGGTGACCGGGCGCAGGAGGATCACCGCCTGGGCCTGGTCGGAGTCCACGGCGTCGATGGCGTCGGGCCAGGCGTTGAAGAACTCGAGTTCGTGGTCGGGGAGCTCGGCGATGACCAGGGCCACCATCGACGAGTCGAGCTCGGCCCCGGCCGCCTCGGGTGTCCCGTCCTTTGGGGAGAGCAGCCAGGCACCCGAGGCCATCACCAGGGCCAGCGCCCCGGACTGGCCCAGCGCTCCGGTGGTGCGTTCATCGAAGTCACCGGCCCGGGTGACGTCGAACCACGAGGAGAAGGCGTCGACCAGGTCCAGGCCGTCGGGCAGACCGGACAGGGCCCGGTGGATCGGGCCCACCTCCAGCTGGTCGGCGGCCAACTCCACGACCAGGGCCATCACCTGGTCCGACCCGGGTGGCGCACCGTTGCCGTGACTGTCGCGGTGATAGGTCTGGGCTGTCTCATACCGGTGGTGCCCGTCGGCGACCACGAGGGGCGCGCTGGCCACCGCCACGGCGATCGGCTCGAGCTCGGAAGGGTCGTCGATGACCCACAGGTCGTGGCGGACCCCGTCCCCGTCGGTGGCGCTGGCGTCGGCGGGGCCGTCTCGCAGGACCGTGGCGGTGAGGCCTTTGGCCAGGGACAGCCCCCAGATGGGTGACAGGTTGGTCTGGGTCGCCGACAGCAGGTCCAGCCGATCGCTCTTGGGCTTGGGCAGGGTCTGCTCGTGGGGCAGGATCGTGGCCGTGCTGGCCTCGTCGAGACCCAGTGCCCCGATTACGCCGTTGGTCGTGTGTCCCTCCGGCGTGGTCATCCGGTAGGCGTAGAACGAGGGTCGGGGGTCCGACATGAGGACGCCATCCTCCTGCCAGCGCGTCAACTGGGCCGCGGCATTGGCGTAGCGGTCCAGCCCGGCCCGGTGGTCGGGCTCGGGGAGCTCGACGCGCACGGCATTGGCGCTGTGTCGACTGACCAGATGGGCCCGTTCGTCGGGCCCGATGACGTCATAGGGGGGAGCGATCACCATGGAGAGGTCCACGCGTGCCGGGTCGTAGCGGAGCCCGGCGAAGGGTTCGAATCGCGGCATGGCCCTTGCGTAGCACACGCTGCCCGTCACCCGTCCCGCCTGCAGCTACCGGTGGTTGCTCAGGCGTAGCTGGTGATGAGGGTGGCCAGCGCGGCGGCCCCGGCCGGCTCGAGGTGGACCTGGTCGGGCGTGAACCACTCCGGGTGGCCGCTGGACAGGGTGTTCCAGTCGGCCAGTACCGCCACCCCGGGATACCGTGCCACGCCGGCCGCCAGGACGGCGTTGTCTGGTGCCTCCCACGACCGCGGCACGTTGATGTTGACGAACACCACTCGGGACACGCCGGTTGCCGCCTGCATCATGGCGTCGAAGTCCGACGACGTCACCGAGCCGTTGGTGCCCAGCTCCACCACCAGCACCCGCCCGAGCGTGCCGGCCGCCCGATCGGCCTGCACGATGCCGATTCCGGTCTCGAACTGCCGGCTGACCAGGCCGTCCACTCGCACGCCGGGGATGTCGGCCTGGAGATCAGACTGGATGTCCAACATGATCGAGTCGCCCACGGTGGACACCGGCCCGGCCACCGGGGCTGTGCCTGGGGCCCCGGTCGAGACGGCGGTGGTGGTCGTCGTGGTGGTGGGGGCCGTGGTCGGAGCCGACGACGCCGGGGTCGAGGTATTGGCCGTCCCGGTGCCCAGCGGTGCGGAGGCGACGGTGGCCGCCGTCGTGGTCGGCGTCGTGCCCGCCGTCGCCTGATGACCACCCTGGCGGGTGACGGCGATGGCGAATAGGACGATCAGGACCGTGAGCAGCACGGCTCCGATGATCCAGTCGGTACGGGAGATCTTCGACACTCGCACCAGTCTTACCTGCCCAGAGGCCATTGTGGCGACGGGGCCGAGCCGGCTGTCTGGCGTCGTGGTCCGGCCCGGGGGCGCCCGGCTCGTAGACTGCCGGAGGTGAAGGGTGTGGGAGTGGGAGTGCAGACGAGGCGAGCAGAGGGCGAAGGCCAGGGGGCGGATGCCAATCCACCGGTGGACGCCGATGAGCCCGGTCTCGACCGTGTGGTCACCGTCCCCAATGCCATCACCCTGGTCCGCCTGGCCTGCATTCCGGTCTTCTTGTGGCTGCTGTTCGGGGCCGACCGCCAGACGGCGGCGGCCGTCTTGTTGGCCGTCCTCGGAGCCACCGACTGGGTGGACGGGTTCGTGGCCCGTCGCTATCACCAGGTATCCACGGTGGGTAAGGTCCTCGACCCGGTGGCCGACCGGGTGCTGGTGGTGACCGCGGTGATCGCCATCATCGTGCACGGTGCCGTGCCGGTGTGGTTCGGTGCCGCCACGCTGGCCCGAGAGGTCGTGGTCTCGGGGGCCGTCCTGCTCCTCGCCTCCCTCGGGGCGACCCGCATCGACGTGCTGTGGGTCGGCAAGGCCGGCACCTTCGCCCTCATGTTCGCCTACCCGGCGTTCCTGCTGAGCTACGGGACGGCCAGCTGGCAGGAGCCCATCCGGGTCATCGCCTGGATCACCGGGCTCGTCGGCCTGGCCCTGGCCTGGGTGGCGGCTGCCTCGTACGTCCCGGTGGCCAGACAGGCCCTGGCCGACGGGCGCCGGGCACGCGCCGCGGCCTCCTCGGAGGGGACAGCACCGTGAAGGCCGTCATCATGGCCGGTGGTGAGGGGACCCGGCTCCGCCCGCTCACCTCCAACCAGCCCAAGCCCATGCTGCCCATGGCCAACATCCCGATGATGGAGCACGTGGTCAACCTGCTCCGCCAGCACGGGTTCGAGGACATCGTGGTCACCGTGGCCTTCATGGCCAACGCCATCCGGACCTACTTCGGGGACGGCTCCGAGTTCGGGGTCCGCATGGTGTACGCCACCGAGTCCACCCCGCTCGGCACCGCCGGGTCGGTGCGCAACGCCCGTGACGAGCTCGACGAGTCGTTCCTGGTCATCTCCGGGGACGTGCTCACCGACATCGATCTCTCCCAGGTGGTGGCGTTCCACCAGAAGCGTGGGGGCCTGGCCACCTTGGCCCTCAAGGCGGTGGACAACCCTCTGGAGTTCGGCATCGTCATCACCAACGAGGACGGCTCGATCGAGCGGTTCTTGGAGAAGCCCACGTGGGGCCAGGTGTTCAGCGACACCATCAACACCGGGATCTACGTCCTCGAACCCGAAATCTTCGACTTCATCCCTGAAGGTCGCGCCGTTGACTTCTCCGGGGAGTCGTTCCCTGAGGCCCTGGCCGCGGGCAAGTCGCTCTACGGCTACGTGGCCGACGGGTACTGGGAAGACGTGGGCACGCTGGAGGCGTACCTCCAGTCCCATCAGGACATCCTCGACCAGCAGGTCCAGGTGGACATCAGCGGCTTCGAGCTCCGACCCCGGGTGTGGCTGGGCAAGGGTGCCGAGATCGACCCCAGCGTGATCATCGACGGCCCGGCGGTGATCGGCGACAACTGCGTGGTGGGTCCCGGGGCCCGGCTGGGCCGCTACTGCACCCTGGGCCGGAACATCCGGATCGGTGACAACGCCGTGGTCGAGCGGTCGGTGGTCCACGACAACACCTATCTCGGCAACGGGGTCCGCATCGAGGGGAGCGTCCTCGGGCGGGGCTCGGACCTGCGGGCCGGCGTGCGGTGTGAGGAGGGCTCGGTCCTCGGCGACCAGTGCCTGATCGGCGCCCAGGCCGAGATCAAGGCCGGCGTAAAGATCTACCCGTTCAAGACGGTCGAGGCCGGGGCCACGGTCAACTCGTCGATCGTGTGGGAGTCGATGGGGGCGAGGTCGCTGTTCGGCCGGGACGGGGTGCGGGGCCTGGCGAATGTGGACATCAGCCCGGAGCTGGCCGTCCGGCTGTCCATGGCCTGGGCGTCGACCTTCGAGAAGGGCGCCACCATCACCACCTCCCGGGACACCAGCCGGGCCGCCCGCGTCCTCAAGCGGGCCGTGATGGTGGGCTGCAACGCCGCGGGCATCAACGTCGACGACCTCGAGGCGGCCACCGTCCCGGTCACCCGGTTCCAGGTGACCTCGTCGGCCAGCATGGCCGGGGTCACCGTGCGCCTGGCGCCTGACGACCCCCAGTCGGTGGTGCTCCGCTTCTTCGACAAGGACGGGATCGATGTCGACGAGACCACCCAGCGCAAGATCGAGCGCCTCTACCACCGCGAGGACTTCCGCCGGGTGCTGGCCCGTGAGATCGGCGACATCGGCTTCCCGCCCCGCTCGCTCGAGTACTACACGGCAGCACTGATCGACTCGGTCGACCTGAGCGCCGTCCGCAAGGCAGATCTCAAGCTGGTCCTCGACTACTCCTTCGGGACCACCAGCTTCGTCATGCCCAACCTGCTGGCCAAGCTGGAGGCCGAGGTGCTGGTGGTCAACCCCTACGCCAATACCGCCGGCGTCCTCGAGTTCGACCGTGCCGCCAGCGCGGAGCGGGTCGCCGAGCTGGTGCGGGCCTCGGGCGCACACCTCGGGGCGGTGCTCGACCCGGGCGGTGAGCACGTGGCCATCGTCGACGACCTCGGCCACCCGCTCACCGACGACGAGGCCCTGCTGGTCCTGCTCACCCTGGTCACCGAGGCCCACCCGGGTGCCGCGGTGGCCCTGCCGGTGGCGGTCAGCGTGGCGGCCGAGGCGATCTGCCGCAAGGCCGGGGCCGAGATCATCTGGACGAAGCTGTCCACCTCCAACCTCATGGAGGTGGCGCGTTCCGAGCAGGTCATCCTGGCCGCCAGCCAGTCCGGTGGGTTCATCTTCCCGGCCTTCCTCCCCGCCTACGACGCCGCCGCCACCCTGGTCAACCTCCTGGCCCTGCTCACCGCCACCGGCCGGAAGCTGTCCGACCTCGTGGAGGAACTGCCTGCTGTGCACATCGTGCACCAGGCCGTCCACACCCCGTGGGACCAGAAGGGGATGGTGATGCGGACCCTGGTCGAGCGGTCCCAGGGCCGTGACCTCATCTTGGTGGACGGGGTCAAGGTCATCGAGGAGGACGGGTGGGCGCTGGTGCTGCCTGATCCCGAGGAGCCCCTCACCCACGTGTGGGCCGAGGGGGCGAGTGAGGCGCAGGCCGAGGCGAGGGCCGCCGAGTACGCGGTGCGGTTGGAGCACCTCTTGCGCTGACCGGCGTCGGCCCCAACGCGACCCCTCCCGAGGTCGGGTATCGTCCGCACCTATGAATGTGCCCGAAGACCTGCGCTACTCCACCGACCACGAGTGGGCCCGGTCCGAGGGCGACCGGGTGCGGGTGGGGATCACCGACTACGCCCAGGATGCGCTGGGGGACGTGGTGTTCGTCGACCTGCCGGCGGTGGCACTGGCCGTGGAGGCGGGCGGCCTCATCGGCGAGGTGGAGTCGACCAAGTCCGTGTCCGAGATCTATGCCCCCATCGCCGGTGAGGTGGTCGAGGTCAATCCCGCACTCGCCGACGCCCCCGAAAGGCTCAACGCTGACCCTTACGGTGAGGGTTGGATCTGTGTGATCGCCCCGTCCGATCCAGCCTCGCTTGAGGGTCTGCTCGATCCCAGCGGCTACCGTCAATTGACCGAAGGTTGAGCAATTCTGGCCGGGCGGCGGTCCTCGAGAGGAGGCGGGTGGAAGCGACTACCGTGGTAGGCGTGTTCTGTCCGAGCTGCGGTCATCGCAATCCGACCGGGGTCAATTTCTGCTCGTCGTGCGGAGCCTCGCTGGTCACGTCGGCCCCGGACACCTCAGTGTCGGTCAACCCGGTCGAGGAGCACGGGGACGGCCCCGACGACGAGCCGACTGTGGGACTGCTGGAGCTGCCCCGCGGCGTCCGGATGCTGGTGGTCAAGCGGGGCTCCGACGTCGGCGCCCGCTTCACGCTCGAGCACGACATCGTCCAGGCCGGCCGAGACCCGCAGAGCGACATCTTCCTCGATGACATCACGGTGTCCCGTCGACACGCCGAGTTCGTGACCAGGGACAAGATCACCACGGTCCGGGACGCCGGGTCGCTCAACGGGACCTATGTGAACCGGAAGCGGATCGACGAGACCCGCCTGTCGAGTGGCGACGAGGTCCAGATCGGCAAGTTCAAGTTGGTGTTTCTGGTGGCCACGGGCGAATGATCCGATCTACCTCCGTGAGCGCGGCACGGGACCAGCGTCCATGAGTTCACGCTCCTACCTGTCGATCGGCGACGTGCTGACCCTGCTGCGCCAGGAGTTCCCCGACGTCACCATCTCGAAGATCCGGTTCCTGGAGAGCCAGGGCCTGGTCAACCCGGAGCGGACCCCGTCCGGCTACCGGAAGTTCTACGAGCACGACGTGGAACGTCTCCGCTGGGTGCTCCGCCAGCAGCGGGAGCACTTCCTGCCGCTCAAGGTGATCAAGGACCGACTCGACGACGAGGCTGACGAGCCGACGACGACCCCGAGTGCGGTCCCACCGCCGGTCGAGGCCCAAGCAGACGAGGAGCCGGTACTGGTGGGCCAGCGGGCTTCGGCCGACGCCGGCGCCGCGGCGGCCCGGTCGGGTTCGACCGACCACCACGTCGACGAGGTTGCGACTCCCGCGCCGAGCGGTCGCACGCTGCCAGGCATCGAGACGGGATCGCCCGCCACCAACGGGGCTCCGGCGGCCGCGCCCGATGCGGTCCGACGGTCACCGGCCCGGGCTGCGGCATCGGCGGCGACCGCCAAGCCGACCGGTGCCGAGGGGGGACCACGCCGGCCGGACCACGCGCCGGACGACACCGGACCGGCTCCGGCCCGGACGCCCCGTGCCCCACGGGCCAGCGCATCGCCCGATGCGGCATCGTCGTCACCGACCACGCCGGCGTCCAAAGCCACAGCCGCCGGACCACCGGCCGCCGAGACGGTCGAGGCCGCCCCGTCGCCGCCACGCGCCTCGCGCTCCGCAGCCGCTGCAGCGGAGCGGCCCAAGACCGGCCGCGCCGCCCCGTCGGCCTCCCCGCCTGCCGGCGAACCGCCCGCCACCGGGGGTGCCGTCGCCAACCTGTCGATCGACGAGCTGGCCGCGGCGTCCGGGGTCGAGGTGGCCACCCTGGAGTCGTTGGTCGACTTCGGCCTGCTGGTCGGGACCAAGGTCGCCGGCCACACCTATTTCGACGACGAGGCCCTACAGGTGGCCACCTTGGCCGCCGGATTCGCCCGCTTCGGCGTGGAGCCCCGACATCTTCGCCTCTACAAGAACGCCGCTGAGCGGGAGGCCGGCTTCGTCGAGCAGATCGTGATACCGGTGGTCCGCCAGCGCAACCCCGAGGCCCGCGCCCGCGCCCATGAGACGGTCGACGAGCTGGCGCGGCTCGGCCAGGAGCTGCGGGCCTCGCTCCTGCGGAGCGCGCTGGGCAACCTCCTCGACGGCTGAGGTCCCGGCCCGCCGGGTCGGTCGACGCCGGGTCCGGCCGACGGATTTCGAGGTGTCACCGCACCGTCCGCTGACGATTCCCTGATCGCACCCCGGCGCTGCGGCGAGTAAGTTTGGGGCATGGTCGAGGTCAAGCTTCGGGCAGTCCGGGTGGATCTCCAGTCGAACACCCCTGTCCTGCTGCTGCAGGAGTCCGAAGGACTGGGCCGCACGCTGCCGATCTTCATCGGCGCCCCCGAGGCCACCGCCATCGCCTTCGCCCTCCAGGGGATGGACACCCCGCGGCCGATGACCCACGACCTCATCCGCGACCTGCTCGACGCGCTGGGGGCCACGGTGGTCCGGGTGGTCATCACCGAGCTGCGCACCGCCACGTACTACGCCGAGATCGTGCTGCGCCACGGTGATCAGGAGCTGCCGGTGTCCTCCCGTCCGTCGGACGCCGTGGCGGTGGCGGTGCGCACAGGAACGCCGTTGTTCGTGGCCGACGATCTGATGGACAGCGAGGGGATCATGCTGGCCGTCGACGAGGAGGAGGACGACGAGGCGGACGACGAGGCCGAGTCCGCCAATCCCGACGAGCTGGTCGGGGAGTTCCGCACCTTCCTCGATTCCATCCGACCCGAGGACTTCTCGTCCTGACCCCGCCCACCAGCGACCACCCCGGCCGTCCGGGCCGACGGTGGGTCAGGTCAAATGTGGTCGCACTGCTAGCGGCACTGTCGGTGGGGGGTGTCGCGCTCGGGGCGTGCTCGTCGAACTCGACGTCGTCGACCACGACGACGTCGGCATCCTCCTCATCGACCACCGGGGGGTCCACCTCGACCACGTCGACACCGGCCTCGTCGACCACCACCACCTCGTCGGGCCCGGCCCGGTGCGCCACGGCGGCACTGAGCGGCTCGGTGGTGGGGAGCAGCGGGGCCGCCGGCACCATCCAGACCACCGTGGGCCTGAAGAGCACCTCGGCCACGCCGTGCATCCTCGGCGGCTACCCGGGTCTCCAGCTGGTGAGTTCGGCCGGGACCCCACTGCCCACCACGGTGGTGCGCAAGGGGAACTACAGCTTCACGCAGATGGCACCTATGACCGTCACCCTCGCCAACGGACAGTCCGCCTTTTTCAACATCGGCTATTCGGACGTTCCCACCGGGACCGCGGCCTGCCCCACATCGGCGTCGGTCGAGGTGACCCCGCCGAATGCCTTCGACCACTTGAGCGTCACTGCCGCCTTGTCGCCGTGCGGCGGGGGCACCATGACGGTGTCGCCGGTGTTCCTCGCCACCGGGGCCGACACCCAGACCACGGCACCACCCGCCGGCTGACCCGGCTGTCGGCCGGAGCCACCGCTCAGCGGGGCTGATCGGTGCTCACCGGTGGGGATCGACCAGCACCCGGCCCCGGGTTCCTCCGGCCAGGATGCGCTCGAGTGCCGGGCCCAGCCCGCCCAGGCCGATGGTGTCGTCCACCATGGCATCCAGCTGGGAGGGGGGAAGGCCGCGGCCATCCCGTCCCACACCTGCCCGCCGCTCGTCGATCGGGGTCGACACGGTGTCCACGCCGATCAGTGACGCGTTGCGCACGATGAACGGGTACACCGAGACTCGAACGTGTTGCCCCCGGTCAGCCCGCTGGCGGCCACCGCGGCGCCGTAGCGAAGGGTGCGCAGGATCGGCGGCCAGGGTGGCTCCGCCCACGCAGTCCACCGCCCCGGCCCACCGCTCGGGGCCGAGCGTCCGCTCGGGGGCGACGGCCAGGTCGTCCCGGCCGATCACCTCGGCCGCACCCAGACCGACCAGGTAGGTCGCGCTCGGACGCGTTGCCGGTGCTGGCCACCACCTCGTAGCCCCGGGCGGCCAGCAGGGCACACGGCCATGCGAGCCCACCCCGCCCGACGCCCCGGTGACCAGGACCGGCCCGTCGTCCGGCGTCAGCCCGTGGTGCTCCAGCCGGGCCAGCGAGAGGGCGGCGGTGAAGCCGGCCGTGCCGATGACGGCGGCCTGGCGGGCGGTGACGCCGGTCGGGGAGGGGCACCACCCAGCCGGCCGGCACCCGGGCCAGTTCGGCGAAGCCCGCCGTGGTGGGCGACGCCGAGGTCGTAGCCGTGGGCGATCACCTCGGCTGCCGGCCGGCACCGCCGGGTCGTCCGAGGCGAGCACCGTGCCCACCAGGTCGACCCCGGGCACCAGCGGCGAATCGCCGGGCCACCCGGTTGCCCGGGAGGGTCACCATGCCGTCCTTGTAGTTGACGGCCGACCACGCAACGTCGATGAGCACGTCACCGGGGCCGAGGTCGAAGGCCGCCAGGGCACCCACGCCGGCCTCGACGCTGTCACCGTTCCGGGTCACCACGAAGGCCCGGATCTCCTCGGGCGGGCCCTGGCCGCCGTCGGGGACGGGGTCGGTTCCGGGCTGGGATCGGCTCGATGCGGGAGGCTCGGTCATCGCGGGTACCGTACCGAGTCCATGACCGATGAGCAGTCGTTGGACGGGCCGATGGACCCGACCACGGGTGGTGGCCATCGCCCTGGACGCCGGCCGGTGTGGCCGCCGGCAAGGTGCAGCGCAGCGGGCTGCAGGCCGACGGCGGGAGCCTGTTCTGGACCGAAAGCAGACCTGACCTGGGTGGACGCCAGGTCGTGGTCGCGGGCCGAGGCTGACCGTGCGGTGGTCGTGTCCCCCGACGGTGTCGGTGTCCGGTCCCGGGTCCACGAGTACGGCGGCGGTGCGGCCACGGTGTCGGGCAGCACGCTGTACTACGTCGACCAGGACGACCAGCGTTGGTATCGCAGTGACGGTCCCGGCGGGGAGCCGGTCGCCCTGACCCCGGTGGCCGGGGAGGCGGGGGTGTCGCTGCGCTACGGCGACGGTCGGGTCACCCGGTCGGGGCAGTGGCTGGTCTCGGTCGAGGAGCGGGTGGTGGCCGGCCGGGCCACCCACCGCGTCGTTGCCGTGCGCACCGATGCCAGCGGGGAGGTGGTGGGCCTCGCCGATGACAGCGACTTCGTGGCCGCTCCCCGTCCCTCGCCGGACGGAGCGTGGTTGGCGTGGGTGGCCTGGGACCATCCGTCCATGCCCTGGGACAGCTCCGAGCTCCGGGTGGCCCCCCTCCTGGTCGATTCGGCCGGCCGTCCCGCCCTCGGAACCGCCGTGCGCCTCGCCGGCGGGGAGGGCTGCTCGGTCGGGCAGCCCCACTGGTGCGGGAACGGCGCCCTCGTGTTCGTGGACGACCGCACTGGCTGGTGGCTGCCCTACCGCGTGGGTGGTGACCGCTTCGGCCCGGTCGGACCCGATGGCGCGGGCCTGGATCCGCCCACCGCCGAGCCGTTGGCGGCCGGGTCGGTGGAGTTCCATGCGCCGGACTGGGTGCTCGGCCAGTCGACCATCGCCGAGGTCGAGGACGGGTCACTGGTGTGCCGGATGCATGAGGGCGGGCTGGACCACCTGGTCCGCCTGGTGCCTCCGGGCGCAGCGGCAGATGGGGGAGGGGTCCGAGGGCTGTTGTTCCTCCAGACCCTCGATCAGCCCTGTGTGAGCATCGCCGGTGTGGCCGCCACCGGTCACGGTTCGGTGGCGGTGCTCGGCTCGACCGCCACCGAGTCCCAGGCCGTCTTTGAGATCCCCCTGGCCGGTGGCCCGCCGGTGCGGTGCTCGGCGGCACCGGCGGTCGAGGTGGACCCGACCGAGGTGTCGGCGGCGCGACCCTTTACGGCCGACACCCCGGCGGGCCCGGTCCCCGGTCTGTTCTTCGCCCCGGTCAACCGCCGGGTCGACGGAGACGCCGGGGGCCTGGCCCCCCTGGTGGTGTTCTGTCACGGCGGACCGACGTCGGCTGCCGCCCCGGGGTTCGACCCGGTGGTCCAGTTCTTCACCAGCCGGGGCCTGGCCGTGGCTGCCGTGGACTACCGGGGGAGCACCGGCTACGGCCGCGCCTACCGGAACCGCCTGGTCGGCCTGTGGGGGGAGGCCGACATCGACGACTGTGTGGCCTACGCCTCGGCCCTGGCCGACGCCGGTCTGGTCGACGGCGGTCGCATGGCCATTCGGGGCACCAGTGCCGGGGGCCTCACCGCCCTCGGGGCGCTCATCCGATCCGACCGGTTCGCCGGCGCGGCGGCGTGGTACGGGGTCACCGATCTCGAGGCGCTGGCCACCGACACCCACGAGTTCGAGGCGCGCTACGTCGACTCGCTCATCGGGCCGTGGCCGGAGGCCGGCCGCCACCTACCGGGAGCGCTCGCCGATCCACCATCCCGATCGCGTCACCGGGTCGGTGCTGTTGCTCCAGGGCTCCGACGACCCGGTGGTGCCGGCCGACCAGTCCGAGCGCTTCGCCGACCAGCTGGTGCTCCACGGTGTCCCGTGCCGGTTGGTGGTGTTCGCCGGCGAGTCCCACGGCTTCCGCCGGCCTGAGACCATCGAGGCCTGCCTGGACGCCGAACTCGACTTCTACCGGGCCGTCTTCGGCCCGGGTGGGGCCGGTCACGGTGGCCGCCATCGCTAAGCAGGCGTCCCGGGTGCCGGTGGTACCCTCGACCGTGCCGACCGATCGTGCGCCGGAGCGCCAGTCCGAACCGCTCCCGGCCGGCGGGGCGCGCTGGGCGGGGTATCCGACTCCCCTGCGGGCCACCCTGGAGTATCTCGCCGGTCTCTCGGCCGAGGGTCGGGATGCCTTCCTCTACGCGTGCTCGACGGTGTTCGCGGCCGTCGCCGCGGTGGCGATGGGCATCCCCTTGTACCGCCAGTGGGGACAGCTGGCCGTCGGCCCCTATGCCGCCGCCACGCTGCTCATGGCTGTGGTCGCCTGGCGACACCGCCGCCGCCGGGCCCCCCTGACCCCGGGCGAGGCGACGAGCAGGACGCGGAAGCGCTGGAACTGGGCCCGGGTGACCGCCTTTGTCATCGTGTTGTTCGGCGCCACGGTGGTGCCCCTGGCCCTCGAGGTGGTGTGGCGGTCCGAGGGCAATGCCGCTCTCCACGTCCAACCCGAGGTGGTGGTGGTGGAGCAGGCCGGCGTGCGGGCCTCCCAGGGCAAGGACCCCTACCGAGTGGTGGACCGGAACGGCCACATCCTCATCCACCAGCGGGACGAGCCGATCTACGAGCTCTACTACCCCTACCTGCCCGGGATGGTCATCTTCGGATTCTCCAGCGGCTCCAAGGTCGAGGCCCGGCTGACCGATGCCCGGATCCAGTTCCTGGTGTTCACCGTAGTGGTGGCCGTGGTGGCCCTCAGCCGGCTGCGTCCGGCCAGTGATGCCCGGGGACGGTCCCTCCAGGTGCTCACGGTCCTGCCCACCGCGGCACTGCCGCTCGCCACCGGTGGGGACGACATGCCGGTGGCCGCCCTGATGCTGCTCGGACTGGTGGCGATCCAACGGCGAAGACCGGTCCTCGCCGGACTGGTCTTCGGCGCCGCCTCGTCACTCAAGTTCACGGCCTGGCCCCTGGTGTTCTTCGCGCTGTGGGCCGTTCGGGACCTCGGGATGCACCGCGCCGTGGGTCGCTACTCCCTCGGGGTCATCGCCCTGGTGGGACCCATCGTGCTGCCGGTGGCGCTGTCGAACCCCTCGGCCTTCGTGGACAACGTGATCCGGTTCCCGCTGGGTCTGGCCGGCGTGTCCTCGCCGGCGGCCAGTCCGCTTCCGGGCCACATCCTGGTGACCGCGGTCCACGGATCGCACCGGATCTACGTCGTGGTGGTCGGCATCGTCGGTCTCTGCGCGCTGGCCTACTTCCTGGCCAGGAAGCCGCCGGTCGACGCCGCCACCCTGGCCACGTTCACCGGCTGGGTAATGCTGATCGCCATCGTGGTGGCGCCGGCCACCCGGGTGGGCTATCTGCTCTACCCGATCAATCTGTTCGTGTGGGCGTGGATGCTGCGGCGTTCGGACGCTCCCGCCATCGCCATGGCCGGGGAGGCTCCACCCGGGAGCGGGGGGACCGCGCCGCCACCGACCGGTTCGGCCAACGGTCAGTTGTCGTCGGGCAACTCCAAGACCTCGACGGAGAACGGCGTGGTGCCGGTGGACGTGGTGGGGGAGACCACCACGCCGACCTCCCAGTAGAAGCTGTCGCCGCTGCCCCGCTTGGCCAGGACCTCGGTGCCCTGCGCCTGATGGGCGGCGCCCGATCCCACGTAGATGACCTTCCAGCCCAGCTTGGGCAGGAGGGTCCGGTAGACGTCCACCACCTGTCCCGAGGCCAGGTTGCCGGACCGGAACTCGACGGTCCGGTCGAACTGGCCGGCGCCCTGGTCGATGTTGACGGTCCGGGACACGGTGGCGTGGGCCGGCACGGCCAGGGCGTTCAGGATGTCGGCGGGGGGCTCACCGGCGCTGACGATGGCGTGCAGGGCCCGGTCGGCCGGCACCAGGTGGACGGTCGTGCCGTCGGGGATCCGGACCGAGTGGATGGACAATGGCGCCGAGCTCCCCGAGGCCACGGCCGACGCCACCACCCCGACCACCACGATCAACACGGCGATGCCGAGGACGATGAGAGCGGGACCCCGCAGCGACATCGGCTGGTAGGTGCGGTCGTCCCCGTCGACCTCCACCACCCCGTCGGCCCCGGCCGCGCCCTCCGGCCCGAGATCGTCCGGAGGGGTAGGGGACTGCTCCGGCACGGGTTCCATGGCCCGATCCATGCTATCGGCCGACCAGCCGGGCTCCCGCTCGCCCGGTCAGGCGACGGCGCGGGCCGGGGTGGGATCGTCGAGGGAGACCGCCACCCGGGTCGACACCACCGCGGCGCCCAGCGTGACCGCCAGGATGCCCCATCGGCTCCGGCGGGGCAGGTGGCCGAAGGCCACCACGGTGGCCAGGGCGTCCACCAGGTCGGCCGCTCCGCCGAGGGCAACCCAGGGGCGCGCCTCCTCGTCGGAGACGCCGAGGGCCCGCAGCGCCCCGATGCCGAGGGCCAGGTCCCGTCCGCCCATGGTCCTCGCCAAGAGCCGCGCCTCGGGTTCACCGGCCGCCGGCCCGATCCACGGACGGGCCATGAGCGGCGGGGCGGCGATGGCGGCCACGCCGATGCCCACCCGCCCCCAGGCGATGAGGCGGGCCAGGCGGCGACTGATGGAGTCATCCATGGGCGGCAACCTACCGGCCCTGGGCCGACGGGCCGTCCCCCGGGCCCTCTGGGGCATCGAAGCGAGATAATCGTCGGCCTCGATGGGTCCGTGGCACGCCTGGCGGCGGGAGAAAGCCACCAGGCGTGAATTTCATGTCACGTTCAGTGTCAAAACTGTTTTTGTGTTGTTTACTTTTGGGTAGCGATCGTTCACAATGCTCCTTGCGTTGATGGGCTCGAAGCCCGTCAAGTGGAGGGGTGCCTGATCCAGCTACGGCGGTGTGGATCCTGTGAGAAGGGGACGGAGTGGCCGGGTCGAAACGACCCGGCCACTTTCGCGCCCGGCCCCTGACCATCGGATCAGGGCGCGCTGACGTCGGTGCCGGGGGTCCGCGGCCCGCCCGCCGGTCGGCCGATGAACTGGCCCGGGGGAGGTCGGCCCGACCACCCCAGGTGGTCGAGGGGACCGTGGCCGCGCCCCAGGTGCCACCGGGCCCCCGAGACCAGCCCGTCGTGGACGAACGACTTGGCCGACGCCACGGCCGTGGGGACGGCCGCTCCCCAGGCCAGGTAGCCGGCGATGGCCGCCGACAAGGAGCAGCCCGTCCCGTGGGTGTTGGTGGTGTCCACCCGGCCCGCGACGAGCAGGGTGACCTCGTCACCGTCGAACAGCACGTCGACCACGTCGGCCCGGGCCGCTCCCGAGGCGGGGCCGGGAACCCCGGGGAGGCCCCCGCCCTTCACGAGAACCCACGACGGCCCGAGGCCGTGGATCCGACGGGCCGCCTCTTCCATGCCCTCGACGTCCACGATGCTGGAGGGCTCCCGCCGGCCAGGAGCTCGGCCTCCCACAGGTTGGGGGTGGCCACCAGCGCATGGGGGAGCAGCCGACGTCGGTAGGCCTCGATGCCGTCGCGGTCCACCAGGACCTGGCCGTTCGAGGACACGAGCACCGGGTCGACCACCAGATTGGGCAGGTCTCCCGAGGCCGCCCGGTGGGCGACGATATCCACGACGCCGGTGGTGGCCAGCAGCCCGGTCTTCACGGCCCGGACGGCCAGATCGTCGAGGACCGCCGACAGCTGTGAGTCGACCATCGACGGCGGCACCCGCAGCACGTCGCGGACCTCGGCGGTGTTCTGGGCGGTGACCACGGTGACCGCGGTGGTGGCGAAGACCCCGAGGGCCGACAGGGTCTTGAGGTCCGCCTGGATGCCGGCCCCCGCCCCCGAGTCCGATCCGGCGATGCTGAGCACGACGGGCGGGTCGGGCCGGCCCTGATCCTGGTGGCCGCCGGGCTGATGGTCCTCGGGGTCCGGCCCAGGCGTGGCCACCGTCCCATCGTAGGGGCAGCCCACCAGCCGATCCGACTCCCTCGGGGTGCAGCGCCAGGGTGGCCCCGGCCGCCCGCAAAAGGTGATCCGAGCCTGCGGTGCGTGTACAATCTTCGGACCACACATGGGCCAACGTCGTCCCGCGTGGGTGGATCCACTTCCCTCGTTGGAGCGACCCGATGACGACTCATGCCGGCCAATCCGTTCGTCCCCCCCATCCTCCCGCGGGCGGACTGTACGACGCCCGTTTCGAGCACGACGCCTGTGGAGTAGCCCTGGTCGCCGACCTGCACGGGCGTCCCACCCACACCCTGGTCCGCCAGGCCATCTCGGCTCTCGAGCACCTGGCCCACCGGGGGGCTACCGGCAGCGAGGAGGACAGCGGCGACGGCGCCGGCATCCTCGTGCAGCTGCCCCACGACTTCTACGCCGCCGAAGTGGCGTTCGACCTCCCGGCGCGAGGCCACTACGCCACCGGGATCGCCTTCTTCTCGAGAAATCCGGACGAGGCGGCCGATGCCCGCTCGACCTTCGAGAAGCTGGCGGGGGAGGAGGGGCTGGAGGTCCTCGGTTGGCGCGACATGCCCACCGACGAGCGGACGCTCGGCTCGATCGCCGAGGCCGGCCATGCCCTCGTTCCATCAGGTGTTCGTGGCACCCGCACCCGGCACACCACTGGTCGGGGACGACCCCGCCCTGGCCGTCGACCGGCTGGCCTTCATCCTGCGCAAGCGGGCCGACCACGAGATCGACGACTGCTACTTCGTCTCCCTGTCGGCCCGCACCATCACCTACAAGGGAATGCTCACCTCCCATCAGCTGGCCGAGTTCTTCCCCGACCTCTCCGACGAGCGGCTGACGAGCGGGCTGGCGCTGGTCCACTCCCGGTTCTCGACCAACACCTTCCCGTCGTGGCCCCTGGCCCACCCCTACCGCTACCTGGCCCACAACGGCGAGATCAACACCCTGGCCGGCAACCGCAACTGGATGCGGGCCCGCGAGTCCCTGTGCGCCTCGGCGACCATGCCCGGCCTGGAGCGGGCCTTCCCCATCGTGACCCCCGGCTTCAGCGACTCGGCCTCCTTCGACGAGGTGCTCGAGCTCTTGCACCTGGGTGGACGGCCCCTGCACCATGCCGTGCTGATGATGATCCCCGAAGCCTGGGAGAACCATCCCACGATGGACCCGGCCCGCCGGGCCTTCTACCGCTACCACGCGTCGTTGATGGAGGCGTGGGACGGACCCGCCGCCGTGGCCTTCACCGACGGTCGGGTGATCGGCGCGGTGCTGGACCGCAACGGGCTCCGCCCGGCCCGCTACTGGGTCACCGACGACGGCTTGGTGGTGCTGGCCAGCGAGGTCGGCGTAGTCGACGTCCCGCCGAGCAAGGTGGTGCGCAAGGGCCGTCTCCAGCCGGGACGGATGTTCCTGGTCGACACCGACCAGGGTCGGATCGTCGACGACGACGAGATCAAGGCCACCCTGGCCGGCGAACAGCCCTACCTGGAGTGGCTCGAGGCCGGACAGATCGACCTCGAGGACCTGCCGCCGCGCACCATGCTGACCCCTCAGCACGCCTCGGTGGTCGGCCGGCAACGGCTGTTCGGCTACACCAACGAAGAGTTGCGGCTGATCCTCCAGCCCATGGCCCGGGCCGGCACCGAGCCCATCGGGTCCATGGGAACCGATACGCCCATCGCCGTGCTCTCGGATCGGCCCCGTCTGCTCTACGACTACTTCACCCAGCTCTTCGCCCAGGTCACCAACCCCCCGCTCGATGCCATCCGTGAGGAGCTGGTGACCTCCCTGCTGTCAACGCTCGGGCCCGAGGCGAACCTGCTGGAGCCGACGGCCGAGTCGTGCCGCCAGATCGTGCTGCCCATGCCGGTCATCGACAACGACGACCTGGCCAAGCTGCTCTACGTCAACGAGGACGGCAGTACGCCGGGATTCTCGGCCTTTGCCATCGACGGGCTGTTCGAGGTGGCCGGCGGGGGACAGGCCCTGCGCGACGCCATCGACGACGTCCGGGACCGGGTCAGCCGGGCCATCGCCGGCGGGGCCGACGTCATCGTCCTGTCCGACCGCAACTCGACGGCGACCTTGGCCCCCATCCCGTCCCTGCTCATGGTGGCCGCCGTCCACCACCACCTGGTGCGGGAGAAGTCGCGGACCCGGGTCGGGCTGGTGGTCGAGTCGGGTGACGCCAGAGAGGTCCACCACATGGCCCTGCTGAAGGGGTTCGGCGCGGCCGCTATCAACCCGTACCTGGCCTTCGAGACCATCGACGACATGATCGCCTCGGGGATCCTCACCGGGGTGACCGCCCGTCAGGCCCAGAAGAACTACATCAAGGCCGCTTCCAAGGGCATCATCAAGGTGATGTCGAAGATGGGCATCTCGACGGTGGCCTCCTACACCGGGGCCCAGGTGTTCGAGGCGGTGGGCCTGGCCCCCGACATCATCGAGGAGTACTTCACCGGGACGGTGTCCCGCATCGGTGGGGTGGGCCTCGACGTCCTGGCCGCGGAAGTGGCCGCCCGGCACCGGCTCTCCCACCTGGACCGCCCCTCCGAGCTGGCCCACCGTGAGCGCGAGGTCGGCGGCGAGTACCAGTGGCGCCGCGAGGGCGAGCTCCATCTGTTCAACCCCAAGACGGTGTTCAAACTGCAGCACGCAACCCGCTCGAAGCGCTACGAGGTCTTCAAGGAGTACACCAAGGCGGTCAACGAGCAGTCCACCCACCTCGCCACCCTCCGGGGCCTGATGCACCTCCGCACCGGCACGCTCCCGCCGGTGCCCATCGACGAGGTCGAGCCGGCCGCGGCCATCCTGGCCCGCTTCTCGACGGGTGCCATGTCCTACGGGTCGATCTCGGCCGAGGCCCACGAGACCCTGGCCATCGCCATGAACCGGCTCGGCGGGCGCTCCAACACCGGGGAGGGGGGCGAGGACGCCGACCGCTACACGCCCGACGCCAACGGGGACCTCCGGCGCAGTGCCATCAAGCAGGTGGCCTCGGGCCGCTTCGGGGTCAACTCGGAGTACCTGGTCAACGCCGACGACATCCAGATCAAGATCGCCCAGGGGGCCAAGCCCGGCGAGGGCGGCCAGCTCCCCGGACACAAGGTCTACCCGTGGATCGCCAAGACCCGCTTTTCGACCCCGGGCGTGGGCCTGATCTCGCCGCCGCCCCACCACGACATCTACTCCATCGAGGACATCGCCCAGCTGATCCACGATCTCAAGTCGGCCAACCCCAAAGCCCGGATCCACGTGAAGCTGGTGGCCGAGGTGGGTGTGGGAACAGTGGCTGCCGGTGTGGCCAAGGCCCACTCCGACGTGGTGCTGATCTCTGGGCACGACGGGGGGACCGGGGCCACCCCCCTCACCTCGCAGAAGCATGCCGGCATCCCCTGGGAGCTCGGCCTGGCCGAGACCCAGCAGACCCTGTTGGCCAACGACCTGCGCGACCGCATCGTCGTCCAGGTCGACGGCCAGATGAAGACGGGCCGCGACGTGATCGTGGGCGCCCTGCTCGGGGCCGAGGAGTTCGGGTTCGCCACCGCGCCGCTGGTGGTGTCGGGCTGCATCATGATGCGGGTCTGCCACCTCAACACCTGCCCGGTGGGGATCGCCACCCAGAACCCCACCCTCCGGGAGCGCTTCGACGGCAAGCCCGAGTTCGTCGAGACCTTCTTCGAGTACATCGCCGAGGAGGTGCGCGAGGAGCTGGCTGCCCTCGGACTGCGCTCCCTCGAAGAGGCCATCGGCCGGGTCGACCTGTTGGATGCCACCGAGGCCGTCGACCACTGGAAGGCCTCCGGGCTCGACCTGTCGCCGATACTGATCCAGCCGGAGCTGCCCGAGGGGGCGGTGCGCTACTGCATCAACGAGCAGGACCACGGTCTCGACCGGGCCCTCGACCATGTGTTCCTCGACCAGTGCCGCTCGGCCATCGACGGGGGCGATCCGGTCAGGGCCGAGGTCAAGGTGACCAACGTGAACCGGACGGTGGGCACCCTGCTGGGCTATGAGATCACCAAGCGCCACGGGGCCCTCGGCCTGCCGGAAGGGACCATCGACCTGACCTTCCACGGATCGGCCGGCCAGAGCTTCGGGGCCTTCGTGCCCAAGGGCGTGACCATGCGGCTGTTGGGCGACACCAACGACTATCTGGGCAAGGGTCTCTCGGGTGGCCGGATCATCGTGCGCCCACCCGAGGACTCGCCCTTCGCCGCCGAGGACAACATCGTGGCCGGCAACGTGATCCTCTACGGTGCCACCGCCGGCGAGGTGTTCCTGCGGGGCCAGGTGGGGGAGCGGTTCTGCGTCCGCAACTCCGGAGCTGTCGCCGTCGTCGAGGGGGTGGGCGACCACGCCTGTGAGTACATGACAGGAGGGCGGGTCGTGGTGCTCGGGCCGACCGGGAGGAACTTCGGGGCCGGCATGTCGGGAGGGGTGGCCTACGTCTATGACCCCCACGGCACCCTGGCCGGCGTCTACAACAACGAGATGGTCGACCTCGTGGCGCTGTCCCCCGACGACCGCATGTGGCTGAAGGACCGGATCACCATGCACCGCACCGAGACCGGGTCGAGTGTGGCCGATGCCATTCTGGCCGACTGGATCGCCTCGTCCGAGCAGTTCGTCACCGTCATGCCACGCGACTACCGGCGGGTGTTGGAGGCGACCGAGCGGGCCATCGCCGAGGGCCGATCCGTAGAGGACGCCGTGATGGAGGCCTCCCATGGGTGACATCAGCGGGTTCCTCAAGTACGACCGTGAGCTGCCGCGCCGCCGCCCCGTCCCGGTGCGGTTGCGCGACTGGAGGGAGGTCTACGAGCCCTTCCCGGCCGAGGCCGCCCAGCACCAGGGGGCGCGCTGCATGGACTGCGGGATCCCCTTCTGCCACGAGGGCTGCCCCCTCGGGAACCTGATCCCGGAGTGGAACGACCTGGTCTACCGGGACGAGTGGTCCGAGGCCATCGAGCGTCTGCACGCCACTAACAACTTCCCCGAGTTCACGGGCCGGCTGTGCCCCGCGCCCTGTGAGGGGTCCTGCGTCCTCGGGATCAACAGCGACCCGGTGACCATCGAGCGGATCGAGTACGAGATCGCCGAGCGGGCCTGGGCCGAGGGGTGGGTCGAGCCGGCGCTGCCCAGCCTGTCCACGGGCAAGCGGGTGGCGGTGGTCGGGTCGGGCCCGGCCGGGCTGGCCGCAGCCCAACAGCTGCGTCGGGCCGGACACGCGGTGGTGGTGTTCGAGCGGGCGGAGAAGCCGGGCGGGCTGCTCCGCTACGGGATCCCCGAGTTCAAGATGGAAAAGGCCGTGCTGGATCGGCGGATCGATCAGATGGTGGCCGAGGGCGTGGAATTCCGGTGTGGCGTCTCGGTGGGGTCGACGGACCCCGAAGTCACCGGAGCTGTGGCCCCGGGGGCCACGGTGGTGGGAGCCGAGGCGCTGGTCGACGAGTTCGACAGCGTGGTGCTGGCCGGCGGGGCGACGCTGCCCAGGGACCTCCCTGTTCCCGGCCGCGAGTTCACCGGCATCCACCGGGCCATGGACTACCTGAAGCCCTCCAATCTGGTCCAAGAGGGCGCCCTGCCCGAGTCGCCCATCAGCGCGGCGGGCAAGCACGTGGTCATCATCGGCGGGGGTGACACCGGCGCGGACTGCCTGGGCACCGTCCACCGCCAGGGGGCGCTCAGCGTCCACCAGCTGGAGATCATGCCCGAGCCACCGGCCCACCGGCTGGAGGACAACCCCTGGCCGACGTGGCCGCTCATCTTGCGGACGTCCTCGGCGTTGGAGGAGGGCGGCGAGCGGATCTTCTCGGTGACGACGGCCGAGTTCCTCGGCGACGACGGGGGTCACGTCCGTGCCCTCCGCGGCGAGGAGGTGGAGGTGGCCTACGGCGACGACGGCCGCCCCGACTTCCGACCGGTGGACGGCTCCCAGTTCGAGTTGCCGTGCGAGCTCGTGCTGTTGGCTATGGGCTTCCTCGGCACCGAGCGCACCGGCATCGTCGCCGACCTCGGGCTGGAGCTGAACCCGAGGGGCAGCGTGGTGGCCGACGCCAGCTGGGCCACCAATGTCGAGGGCGTCTTCGTGTGCGGGGACATGACCCGGGGCCAGAGCCTGATCGTGTGGGCCATCGCCGAGGGCCGGTCGGCCGCCGCTGCCGTGGACCGCTTCTTGATGGGCCGGACCGCGTTGCCGGCACCCATCGTGCCGGGCCAGCTGGCCCTGCGCTGAGACGACCGCCGACCGCTCACGCGCCAGGGTCGTTGCATGATCACCGCCGATGCGCTGACCCGCCTGGCGCTGTCCCTGCCCGAGGCGGTGGTACAGGACCACCACGGCATGTCCTCGTTCCGGGTCCGGGGCAAGATCTTCGCCACGGTCCCCGACGTCGGCCACGTGCGCGTCATGGCCGGCGAGTCGGAGATCCGTGCGGCGGTGGCCGAGGACCCCGACACCTTCCAACCGCTCTTGTGGGGGAAGCGCCTCTCGTGTGTCGTGGTCGACCTGGCCAGGGTCGACCACGCCCAACTCCGCGAGCTGCTGGCCGAGGCGTGGCTCACCAAGGCGCCGGCATCGGCGGCACGCGCCTACCGCGACGCCACCGGGTCATGATGGGGTATGCCTGGACCTAGGCCTGTCATCGTCGAGCACCGGGCCGACTGGTCGGCACGGGCCACAGCCCTCATGGCCGAGTTGCACGGCTCGCTCGGCGGCCTCGCCACTCGCATCGACCACATTGGCAGCACCGCCATCCCGGGCATGCCGGCCAAGGACATCATCGACCTTCAGGTCAGCGTGGGTGACCTCACCGAAGCCGCCTCGTCCTTCGATGCACCGCTGGCCGCGCTGGGCTTCGCCCGGTCGCCCTACGAGGCCGACCATGTGCCCGCCGGCCGGGCCGACGATCAGGCCCGGTGGGCCAAGCGACTGTGGCTCCGGCGTGACGGGTCGGGGGGAGCGGCCAACCTGCACGCCCGACTGGTGGGGTCGCCCAACGAGCGCCTGTCCCTCTTGTTCCGCGACTGGTTCTGTGCCCATCCCGACGCCGTCCCGGCCTACGGGAGGTTCAAGGAGGCATTGGCTGACATCTCCCCTGACGTCGGGGCCTACGCCGACGTCAAGGACCCGGTCGTCGATCTGGTGGTGGCGGTGGCCGAACCCTGGGCCGCAGCCACCGGCTGGCCGGGGTGACCGACCACCTGTGAGCGCGGACGCAGGGCCGGGGTGACCGGTTCCCCCGGACCGCAAGAGGGGGGTGCGGTGCTCAGTCCCGCACCGGGCGGGCCGCCATCTGGCGGACCCGTTCCCGGCTGACCCCGAGCCGCTGGGCGATGGCATCGAGCGACAGCCCGTAGGAGCGGGCCTCCTCGATGGCCTTGGCCCGCTTACGGGCCTGCCTGGCCCGTCTCGCCTCTGCCTCCCGCATGGCCTCGTTGGCCTCGACCACCCGATCGAGTGCCTTCCAGGCCTTGTTGGCCACGGGCCGCGGTTCGAAGGGCATCGTGGATGTGTCTAGCACAAGGTGTCTCTTGCGTGTCCATGGCGCTAGAGCACTCTTGCAATAATGCCATAGTGGCCCAGTCAGGCCGCCGGTCCGCCCCAGGACCGCTCGGTCTGTTCCGGATCGGCGTCGATCGGGAACAGCGACACGGTCTGGCGCGCCCGATCGGCCGTTCAGTCCGACCCGTCAACGAAGCATTCGTCCGACGCCCGATCGTGGGGCCCCTCGCCCATCGCGCCTCCCCATTTCTGGTGATGACGGTGGTTGGGGATCGCGTTACCGTCTGACCAAACCGAAGGGATCCCGTTGCAAAGGCTGATGGCGGCGCAGACATCGACAGTTCGCCATGAGGCGCACGAGGAGCATGTCCGCGCCGGTCACGGGGTCCCGGTGGTCGGGAGCGGCGCACCGGATCCTCATGCGTCGAGGACGTGGGTAGTACTGAGCCCGAGGTATGACGGGCGCCAAGAGATCGTGGAATTCGAGTTGACCAAAGTGGAGGCCGTGGAGGCCGCCCGACCGACGGAACCGTCGGGCGGCGCGCACCGGCGCGGTGGGCGGATGTCTGGCCCTGCCACTGGGAGTCACTCGCTTCGAGAAATGGGAGACAACGTGAAGGCACTCGCAGTGGTGATCGGTTCGGTCCTGGCACTGATCGGATTCACCGTGACCCTGGGGGGTGCGGCGTGGAGCGCATCGGACAACCCGTCTGCGCCGGTGATCACGTTCGACGACGCGGCCCACCAGGTGCAGCTGACGATCCCGACACCGGCCTGTCCGGCGTCGCAGCCGACCTGTCAGTGGAAGTTCTTCCTCAATGAGCCCAAGCTGCACGTCGATGTCGCCACGGTCTACGGGACATCGGGGACCCTCACCATTCCCTATCCCAAGGAGTTCTGCGGGGTGATCCAGGCCGATGCCTACGTCGGCCCGCCGTGGGTGGCGAAGCGGGGCTTCCAGCACACCATCGACGACTGCCCGCCGACGACCACGACCACCGCGCCCCCGACCACCACCACCACGCCGCCCAGCTCGACGACCACGACCGCACCGCCGCCCACGACGACCACCACCGAACCGCCGGCCGTGCCCGGCACGGTGATCGCCACGGCTGCACCACCGCCCGGGCCGACCCCGCCCGCACCGGTGGCCGCTCCGGTGACGGCTGCCCCCGCACTGACACAGCTGCCGTTCACCGGGAGGAACATCAAACCGCTCATCTATCTGGGTGTCACCCTGGCCGTGCTGGGGCTGGCGCTGCTCGTCTCCAACGAGACCTGGCGCAGGATGTTGCGACGACTGACCGCGGCCTCGGCCCGTGGTTCGTCCGGACCGGGGCGCCCCCGATCGTGGAGCGCCATGGTGCGCCACGTTCTCGGCTCCTTGTCGGCGATGGTCGATCGACTGGCATTCGCCGCAGGGACCATGGTGTGGTCCGTCAGTCGAGTGGCGGTGCCACAGCGACTGGCCCTGGCCCTGCTGGTCGCCGATGGGTCGCCAGGCATCACGGATCGTCGTCGCCGCGGAGGCCTGTCGCCACCCGCGCCGGTCCGGCGCTACAGCGGCATCCAGTCCACCCTGTTCTGAGGGGGAGCCGATCCGGCGGACCTCGGGTGGGTGCCGTGCGCCCGACCGTGGGCATGGTGCGGCCGGCCCGGAGTCATGTTGTCCTGGTGCCGTCCGCTCGTCAGTCGGGGGAGTGACGGACCGGGCGTAGCCCACGATGGGGTACCGGCCGGAGTGTCCAGCGTGTAGGCATGTCGGCATGGCTGTGACCGTGTACGGAGTCTGTGCCCTGTCCTTCATGATGCTCATGTACGCCCTGGAGCGCCGCGGACCGGCGTTCATCCTGGCGTTCGCCCTCGGGTGCCTGCTTTCGAGCGTCTACGGCTTCTGGTCGGGCGCGTGGCCGTTCGGTGTCGTCGAGGCGGTCTGGTCGGTCATCGCCGTGCAGCGGTACCGGTCGCAGATGGGTGGGGACCCCCTGCCCCGCTGAGTCGGTGGGAGGGGACCAGGACCGGCCTGCGGGCCAGGGGCAGCGATCCTCCGGTTAGGTCCCGCGACGCAAGTGGTTTGTGGAAAGCTCGCCGCCATCGGAGAGCGGGGGGCACCCACGCGGAGGGATAGTCATGGCTGCAGAGTTGATCCTGGAGTTCGAGGGCATCACCATCAAGGAGTACGACGCCGTCAACGCGGTGCTCGGTCTCGATGCCCGTACCGGCGAGGGTGACTGGCCCGACGGGCTGGTGGCCCATTCGGCCGGCCTCAACGAGGACGGCCATCTGGTGGTCATCGAGGTATGGGACTCTCCCGAGCATCAGGCCCGGTTCATGGAGGACCGGCTCGGGCCCGCCCTCGCCGAGGGTGGCATCACCGGACCCCCGTCGGGCATCACCTGGATCGAGTTGGTCTCCCACCACTACCTCGGGAGCTGATCACCGGTCGCCATCGTCCTCACGCCGGACGGGTGGCCCCCACCAGGCCCGACCATCCGGCGTCGTCGAATCGGACCAGGGCCCCGGTGTGGGGCGCGTCGATCATCTCGCCGGCGCCGACGTAGATGCCGACGTGGTCCACACCGCTGGGTCCGGTGCCGAAGAACAAGAGGTCGCCCGGCTGGACGGTGGCCGACCCGGGGACGGGCGGGCCGGCGTCGAACTGGCTCTGGGCCACGCGGGGCAGGGTGATCCCGGCCTGGTGGTAGGCGGCCTGGGCCAGGCCCGAGCAGTCGAAGCCCCCGTTTCCCGTCCCTCCCCACACGTAGGGGGTGTTGAGGTGCTGGGCGGCGAAGGAGAGTGCGGCCACCACGGTCCCCGAGGTGGCCGGGTACTCGCCGATGGCCAGGGACAGCGTGAGCACGGTGTCCACGTAGGCGGCGGAGTGGTTGTAGTCGAGGACCGCGGCGTACAGGCTCCGGGCCGAGCCCGCACCGTTGGCGCACAACATCGACGCGGCGGTGTAGACGGCGTCCACCGGGTCATAGGGCGAGGCCGGCCGTGCCCCGTTCGGGCCGACGGTGGCGTAGGCGGCAAAGGTGGCCGGCTCGAACTGCATCGGGCCCTCCGCACCGGCGCTGTTGGCCCCCGAGCGCACCCCCGGCAAGGTCGACTGGCCGCTGTCGCTCTCCACCGTGCCGACGGCGGCCAGGACCGACCAGCTCAGCCCGGGACAGGTGGTGGCCGCCCCCTGGTAGAGGCCGATCCACGAGGCCGGTACGGCCGACCCGGGCTGGACCCCACCTGTGCCGGTGGCGCCCGGTGTCGCCCCCGGGGGTGTCCCACCGGCCGACGATCCCGACCCCAGGGACCCGGTGGCCACGACCACCACCAGCACGACGCCCACCACCAGCGCCACCGCGCCCAGACCGATTGCTCCGACCAGCTTGCCCATCACACGACCTCGCTCATCACAGGGAATTGGGATGAGCGGGCGACTCAGAGGGGCCGCGGCCGGCGATCGGATCCGTGAAGGATGTGTCCGGCCGGCGCGCAGCGAAGCCCTGGGGGCAGTCCACCACGGCAGGAGCGCCCGGGCAAGCCCCGGCTCGCTCGGTGGGGTCGACCAGGGGTCGGTATGCTCGGACATCCGGGAATCCGGATGGGGACAGGGGAGGACCGATCGTGCTCAGTACCATGCAGGACGCTCCGCTGTTGGTCAGCGGCATTCTCCGCCACGGCCAGCAGGTCTACGGCGACAGTCAGGTCATCACCATCGTCGGGCCCGAGGGCGAGTCCGTTGCCGGGTCCTTCACCCAGGTGGCCGAGCGCTCGGAGCGGCTGGCCAAGGCCCTCGGGCGGCTCGGCGTGGGCGACAGCGACCGGGTCGGCACGTTCCTGTGGAACAACCAGACCCACCAGGAGGCATACCTGGCCGTCCCCTCCATGGGAGCGGTCCTCCACACGCTGAACCTCCGCCTGTTCCCCGAGCAGCTGGCCTATGTGATCAACCACGCCGAGGACAAGGTGATCATCGTCGACGGGTCGCTCATCCCGCTGCTGGCTCGGGTCCGCGACCAGCTCACCACGGTCAAGCACATCGTGGTGGCCGGCGACGGTGACACCACCAGTCTGGGCGAGACCCTCGCCTACGAGGAGCTGCTGGGCGCCGAGGAACCGGGCTACGACTGGCCCAGCTTCGACGAGCGCCAGGCCGCAGCCATGTGTTACACGTCGGGTACCACCGGCAATCCGAAGGGCGTCGTCTACAGCCACCGCTCCACCTACCTGCACTCCTTCGCTGTGACCTCGGGATCGGCGCTCGGGATCTCGGACCGGGACCGGGTGCTCTCGATCGTCCCCATGTTCCACGCCAATGCGTGGGGAACCCCCTACGCGGCGTTCATGACCGGCGCCGACCTCGTGATGCCCCAGCAGTTCCTCCAGGCCGCACCGCTCATCGCTACCATCGCCCGGCATCGTCCGACCCTGTCGGCCGGGGTGCCGACCATCTGGAGCGACGTGCTGCGCTACTCCCGGGCCAACGACGTCGACCTCTCCTCGCTGCGCATGATCACCGCCGGTGGCGCAGCCGTCCCCCGCCAGCTGATCGAGGGGTTCCGTGATGAGCTCGGCGTCCAGCTGGTCCAGGGGTGGGGCATGACCGAGACCAGCCCGATCTGCTCGTTGGCCCTGCCTCCCCGGGGCGTGGCGCCCGAGGAGGAGATCGAGTGGCGGTCGAAGACCGGCCGGGTGGTCGCCGGTGTCGAGGTGCGGGTGGTGCATGAGGACGGGACCACTCTCCCCAACGACGGTGAGTCGGTGGGTGAGTTCGAGGTGCGCGGCCCGTGGATCACCGGCTCCTACTACGGGGAGCCGACCCCAGAGCGCTTCCACGACGGTTGGCTGCGGACCGGCGACATCGGATCGCTCGACGGCCTGGGCTACATGCAGATCAGCGACCGGACCAAGGACGTGATCAAGTCCGGCGGCGAGTGGATCTCCTCGGTCGAGCTGGAGAACGAGGTGATGGCCCACCCGAGTGTCGTCGAGGCCGCGGTCATCGCGGTGCCCGACGAGCGCTGGAGCGAGCGGCCGCTGGTGGCTGTGGTGCTGGAGCAGGACGCGCCGGCCACCGCTGACGAGCTGGTGTCCTTCCTCACCGAGCGGGTGAGCCGGTGGTGGCTGCCGGAGCGGTGGGTGTTCATCGACGAGGTCCCCAAGACCAGCGTGGGCAAGTTCGACAAGAAGGGCTTGCGTTCCCGCTACGCCGACGGTGAGTTCGAGGTGGTCGAGGTCGAGATCCGGGCGGCCCGCTGATCCGCATGGCGACAGACCCCGCGGACATCGCCGAGCGGCTGTCGTCGATCAGCGACGAGTTGGCCGACCTGGCCCTCGACCGACTGCGGGAGGCGGCCGACGCCGTGCGCTCGGGTGGACAGCCCGACCCCCTCATGGCCGCCGAGGAGAAGCGGATCACCCGGGCTCGGCGGTCCGTGGAGAAGGCGGCACAGCTCCTCGCCGGTCCCCCGGCCTCGGGAGTGGCCTTCGACGAGGGCCCCTAGTAGTAGCAAACGCCAGCGGGTGACCCGTCTGTCAGCATCGGTTGCGGTGAGGGGAGTGCGGGGTGATACTGCAGCTAGTAGGACTGGGCGGCTCAACCTTGGGTCCCTCTCGGGTCGGACCACTTGGCATGACGAGAGGACCGGTTCGTTTACGAGTGGCGGGACCGGGATCTTGCTGGCGGGTCAGTCCACCGAGACACCCGCCCAGTTGGGAGTCAATTGCACGCCCAAGACCAAGGGGCAGCCTGGTACCGGCGGACTCAAGAAGTTGACGATCGCCACCGGCACGCTCGGAGCCGGGTGACGACCATCGCGTCGATCCACGGTGGGTGTGGATCCATCGTGCGGACCCCCGTCCTTCCGTGATCGACCGACTGGGCGTGGATCCCGCACAGCTGTCCCGGGTCGTCCCCCGATACCGCTAGTACCAGGGCCCGAACGGTGTGGCCACACAACTTGGGGGCACGCCTCCCATCGATCGAGTCAATGACCTCCCCCGTCACCACGCCTAGACGGGGATGGCGTTGAGGGTGTCGATCAGTTGGCGCAGGCGACCGTAGTGGGTCTTGTCGAACCGGAACACCAGCCGGGCGAGGTCGAGGTGTTCGCCGTCGGACCGCTCGGGGGGCAGGGGCTTGGACAGGCGCATCGAGCCACTGGCCACGATGTCGCCGAATGATCCATTGAGCTCGGCCAGCAGCGAGGGAGAGGGTGCCCGGAGCATGCGCATGACCAGGAGGTCGCCCACCCACCGGCACGACTGGTAGTTGCGGTAGAAGCCGAGGATCTCCTCGGTGGCCTCCACCACGTCGTTGGTGATCATGAACAGTGACCGGTCGTCGGGTGACACCAGTCCGCGGGGCTCGACCTTGGTGCGGAGGAACTCGTCCCAGCCGCTCCAGTACGTGCCGTCCGGCACGTCGAGCATGACCACCGGAGCCGGCTCGGCCTTGCCCGTCTGGAGGAGGGTGAGGAGCTCATAGCCCTCGTCCAGGGTGCCGAATCCCCCCGGCAGGACGACATAGGCATCCGACTCTTTGATCAACATGAGCTTCCGGGTGAAGAAGTAGCGCATCTCGACGAGTTTCGGGTCCTGGGCGATGAAGGTGTTGGCCCCCTGCTCGAAGGGGAGGCGGATGTTCACGCCAATGGACTTCTCTCGACCGGCGCCCTCCATGCCGGCGGCCATGATCCCCGGACCGGCCCCGGTCACAACCATCCAATCCGCTCCGGCCATGGAGGCGGCCAGGTCCCGGGTGCACCGGTAGGCGGGATGGTCCGGCTCGGTGCGTGCGGATCCGAAGATGGTGACCTTGCGCTCGTGGCGGTAGGGCCGGAACACCCGGAAGGCCTCGGCCATCTCAGCCAGGGCCGAATCGGCCACCTTGAGGTCGATCACCTCGGTTCCCTCTGCGGCCAGGCCGGCCACGGTCTCCAGCATCGAGCGGTACAGGCGCCGCTGGGCCGCCGATGATTCGCTGGTGGAGAGGGTCTCGGCCAGTCGGTCGACAGCCGCTGCCACCGTGTCCGACGTCGTCGCCCCGCCGGCCGGCCCATCTGTCGAGCCCGGGCGTGGCCGGGCTCCGCCGGATCCCGAGGTCATCAGTTGGCGGCGGCCAGCACTTCGCTCTCGGGGCCCCGACCCGTCACCCGGCCGTAGAGGGTGGTGCGCTGGGCCAGGGTCCGGCCCAGCGGCGTGACGATGGCGGAGAATTGCTCGGCATCCATCATCTGGCCGTGACTGGCACCGGCCGCCCGTGAGATGTTCTCGTCCATCAGGGTGCCGCCCAGATCGTTCACGCCGGCCCGCAGGATCTGGCGGACGCCGTCGGCACCCATCTTCACCCAACTGATCTGGATGTTGTCGATCGCCCCCCGGTAGGCGATCCGCCCGACGGCGTGCATCAGCAGCGTCTCGCGGAAGGTGGGCCCCCGCCGCGACTTGCGCTGCAGATAGATAGGCGTTGCCATGTGGACGAAGGGCAGGGGCACGAACTCGGTGAAGCCGCCGGTCTCGCGCTCGGAGGTCCCGGGTCACCACCAGATGACGGGCCCAAGATCGCGGCTGCTCGACGGCGCCGAACATGATGGTCACATTGGAGCGCAGGCCCACGCCGTGGGCGGTCCGGTGGGCGAACAGCCATTCGTCGGTCGAGATCTTGTCGGGGCACAGGATGGCGCGGACCGGGTCGTCCAGGATCTCGGCTGCCGTGCCGGGGATGGTCTTGAGGCCGGCGTCACGCAACAAGACGAGGTAGTCGGCCAGCGGCATGCCGGACCGGCGTGCCCCTTCGGTGACCTCGAGAGCGGTGAAGCCGTGGATGTGGATGGTGGCCGAGGCCTCACGGACCGCCTTGATCACGTCGAGGTAGTACTCGCCGTCGAAGTTGGGGTGGATCCCACCCTGCAGGCACACCTCGGTGGCCCCCAGGGACTCGGCCTCGCGCACCCGGTCGGAGATCTCGCTGAGGTCCAAGAGGTAGGGCTTGCCCCGCAGGTTGAGGGAGAGAGGGCCTTTGGAGAAGGCACAGAATTTGCACTTGAAGGTGCAGACGTTGGTGTAGTTGATGTTGCGGTTGGCGACGTAGGTGACCTCGTCCCCGACGGCCTCCTCCCGCAACTGGTCGGCGACCTCGGCCACGGCCCGTACCTCTCGGCCCCGGGCGCTGAACAGCGTAACGATCTCGTCCTCTCCGACCGTCTCGCCGGCGAGCACACCGGCGAGCACGTCGCCCACCGCACCGGACGTGGTGGCGACAGTTGCCATCGGTGGGGGAGTGGGACTGCCTGCGGGCGGGGCGCCACCCAGCAGGGCGGGCGGTGCGATCTCGCCACCCGAGCACCAGGGATGGTCCCGGCCGAGCCCCTCGGCGTCGGACGCGTCGAGGACGGGGAAGCGCATGGCGTCGTCGAGCCACCGGTCGGGGTCGAGGGCGAAGGTGGGATAGAGCGTGAGCCGAGGGGCCAGCGTGAAGCCGGCCGCCTCGGTGGCGCCGCGCAGGATGCCGAGCGCGGGCCACGCCCGCTCGGGGTTGACATGGTCGGCTGTCACCGGGGAGACGCCGCCCCAGTCGTCGATGCCCGAGGCCATGAGCGGGGCCAGCTCGTCGGACAGGTTGGGTGGTGCCTGGAGGTGGATGTCGGCTGGGAGGACCAGCCGGGCCACAGCGATGGTCCACAGGAACTCGTCGGTGGGACACGGCGGGGAGCGGTGCATCGACGTTCCGGGCTTGGGCAGGAAATTCTGGACGATCACCTCTTGGACGTGACCGTGCCGGGCGTGGCTGGCGGCGATGGCCTCGAGGGTCGCCAGGCGATCGGCACGGGACTCACCGATGCCCACCAGCAGGCCGGTGGTGAAGGGGATGCCGGCCTGACCGGCCGCATCGAGCGTGGCCAGCCGCCGGGCCGGGTCCTTGTCGGGGGCGGAGCGGTGGGCGGCAAGGTCGGGATTGACCGACTCGATCATCATCCCCTGGCTGGCCGTGACGGCCCGGAGCGCGGTCATCTCCTCCAGGCTGAGGGCACCGGCATTGGCGTGGGGCAGCAGCCCGGTCTCTTCGAGCACGGCCCGGCACGCTGCCACCAGATAGTCGACGGTGGACCCGTACCCGTGGTCGTCGAGCCACTGACGGGCATCGGGGTAGCGATCCTCGGGGCCTTCGCCGAGGGTGAACAGTGCCTCGTGGCATCCGGCAGCCCGTCCGGCCCGGGCGATGTCCAGCACCTGGTCGAGGGAGAGGTAGGGCGACTCCAGTCGGGCCGGCGCCTTGGCGAACGTGCAGTAGCCGCACCGGTCCCGGCACAGCATGGTCAAGGGGATGAAGACCTTGGGGGAGAACGTGATGCGGTTGCCGTGCGCCAGGCGCCGAACCTCGTCGGCCCGGACCTGCAGTCCCTCGAGCGGTGTCGAGACCAGCTCGTCGACGGCTGCCTCCGACAGGGGCAGGGCCACGGTGGGGACCATCGGCTCAGACCATCGAGTCAGGGGTCAGGGAACCGGGGTCCACGAGCATCGGCGACACCTTACCGGAGGAGCCCTGACGGGCGTCCGGATGTACCTATGACCCCGAAGCCACGACGTCAGGCCCGGCGGCGTCGTGATCGACCAGCCAGACCACCTGCTCGGCGTCGACCCGGCCACCGGGGAGGTCCTCGCCGGCCACGATCCGCTCGAATGCCTGCTGTTTGGACGCCCCCGCCACCGTGAACACGACCAGTCGGGCCCGGGCGATGCCGGGGAAGGTGAGGGTGATCCGGTCGTGGGGGTTGTTGGCGTTGGGGTCCCGGTTGGCCACCACCAACACGGCCGGGTCCTCGATGGCCAGGGCGTCGGAGTCGGGGAAGAGCGAGGCGGTGTGGCCGTCGGGCCCGAGGCCCAGGTGGACGAGGTCGATCGCGGGCAGCCCGGCGACGAGGGTCTGGTAGTCGGCGGCCGCGGCGCCGGGCGGGCCGGAGCGGTACATCGGATGATCTGCGCCCACTGGGCCGACGACGTCGAGCAGGGTCCGGGCGATCATGGCGTGGTTGGAGTCGGGGTGGTCGGGTGGAACACACCGCTCGTCGCCCAGATAGACGCCCACTCGGCCCCAGCTGAGTCCCCGCTCGGTGCTGAGTCCGGCCAGCCTCTGGTAGCAGGCCTGCGCCGTCGATCCGCCCGAGCAGAAGAGCGAGAACGGCTCGGCACCGGGTCCGGCGGCGGCGTCACCGATGGCGTCGGCCACCAGCCGGGCGAAGGCCTCGGGCACCGACTGCACCAACTCAACGGTCCCTCTCACCGGGCCGCCCCCCAGAACCGGTCGGTCATTGGGGGAGCTCGGTCAACCGGCCCCCGCTCAACTCGAGGTCGATCACCGGGTTGCGCCACTCGTCCCCGGAGCGCTCCACCAGGAGATCGGCCATGTGGGGGCCCCAGGTCCCGGCCGGGTAGGTGTGCATGGCGCCTCCGGGTTCCGACCACGCCTGCAGGTAGGGGTCGACGATCTTCCAGGCCTGTTGGACCTCGTCGGAGCGGATGAACAGCGTGGCGTCCCCGACCATGGCGTCGTGGATCAGCCGCTCGTAGCCATCGGCCGCCTCGGCCCCGGCGAACGCCTCGTCGTAGTTGAAGTCCATGGCCACCGACCGGATGTGGAACTTCTCGCCGGGGACCTTGGCCCCGAACTCCAGGCTGATCCCCTCGTCGGGCTGGATCCGCAGGATCAGTGTGTTGGGGCGCAGGTCGCGGCTCGTGCGGTGGTCGAACAGCAGGAACGGCACCTGGCGGAAGGTCAGGGCCACCTCGGTGACCCGGGCGGGGAGTCGCTTGCCGGTTCGCACGTAGATGGGGACGCCGGCCCACCGCCAGTTCTCTACCCGCAGGCGGAGGGCCAGATAGGTCTCGGTCTGGCTGTCGGGGGCGACGTCCTCCTCCTCGCGGTAGCCGATGACCGGCTTCCCGTCGATGGTTCCTGCCGTGTACTGGCCCCGGACCGACTTGTCCACTGCCTCGTCCGGCGTGGGGATGTCGATGGCCTGGAGGAGCTTGACCTTCTCGTCGCGGATCCGGTCCGCGTCGGTGCTGGTGGGGGACTCCATGAGGGTGAGGGCCAGCACCTGCATCACGTGGTTCTGGACGATGTCGCGCAGCGCTCCGGCCGTCTCGTAGAAGCCGCCCCGGTGTTCGACCCCCAGGCTCTCGGCCACGGTCACCTGGACCTGCTCCACGTAACGGTGGTTCCAGATGGGCTCGAAGATGGCGTTGGCGAAGCGGAGGGCCAGGACGTTCTGCACGGTTTCTTTGCCCATGTAGTGGTCGATCCGGTAGATCTGGCTCTCCTCGAAGGCGGCGTGCATCTGCTCATTGAGGGCGTTGGCCGATTCGAGATCCCGTCCGAAGGGCTTCTCCACCACCACCCGGACGAAGGAGCCGCCCTCAGGCGGCCGGGTGCAGGCGTGGTCGCGGAGGGCGCCGGCCACCAGGCCGAACACGCTGGGGATGGTGGCCAGGTAGTAGAGGCGGTTCCCGTCGGTCCCGTCGATCCGGTCCGCCTCGTCCAGGTGGTCCTTCAGCTGGCTGAAGGTGTCGGGATGGTCGTATTCGCCGGCCACGTACTTGAAGCGCTCGGTCAGGGCCTTCCACTTGGGCCCACCCTCGGGGGTCGACTCGGCCACCTTGGCCTGGAACTCCTCATCGGTCCACACCGTGCGGGCCACACCGATGATCGTGAACCCGTCGTCGAGCACGCCCCGGTCGGCCAGACGGGACAGGGCCGGGAGGATCTTGCGGTGGGTCAGGTCTCCCGACGCCCCGAAGATGACCATGGCCACCGGTGGGGCCTTGGACAGGACCGGGGGCAGCGAGCGCCGCTTGCCCGTGGCCCGTCCCGGTGTGGACGGCCCGGTGCCGTTGTCGCTGTCCGTGCTCATTTGGGGGTGAACGTCTCGCCGCCCTGGGAACCGTCGGCCGTGGTGAAGGCGTGCCCACCGAACTGGTTGCGGAGGGCCGACACCAGGCGCAGCCCGAAGGCGTCCTTCTTCTGGGAGGCGAACCGGGCGAAGAGGGCCGAGGAGATCACGGGTGCGGACACGCCGCGGTTGATGGCCTCTTCGACCGTCCAGCGCCCCTCGCCGGAGTCGCTCACCACGGCCTCGATGTTCTCGAAGCCCGACTCGGGGCGCAGGGCCCGCTCGGCCAGCTCCAAGAGCCAGCTGCGCACCACCGACCCGTACCGCCAGATGGCCGAGATCTCGTGGAGGTCGAGGTCGAACTCGGGCGCCTCGGACATGATCTCGAACCCCTCGGCATAGGCCTGCATGAGGCCGTACTCGATGCCGTTGTGGACCATCTTGACGAAGTGGCCGGCTCCCGGCGGCCCCACATGGGCGTAGCCGCCCTCGGGGGCGAGATCGACGAAGATCGGCTCGGCCACCTTGACCGCCTCCTTGGTTCCCCCGACCATCAGGCAGTACCCCTCCTTCAGGCCCCAGATTCCACCCGAGGTCCCGGCGTCGACCAGGGCGACGCCCTGGGCGGCCAGCTGGTCCACCAGGGGTGCGGTCTCTTTGTAGTTGGAATTACCGCCGTCGATGATGACGTCTCCCGGCTCGAACAGTCCGGCCAGGGTGGTGATGGTGTCGTTGGTCGGCGCCCCGGCCGGGACCATGACCCAGGCCACTCGCGGCGCGCTGAGCTTGGTGGCCACCTCCTGGAGGGTGGTGGCCGGATCGGCGCCGAACCCGGCCGCCGCCGACCGTGCCTTGTCGGACAGGTCGAAGGCGACGACCTCGTGCCCGTGCTCGATCAGGCGCTGGGACATGTTGGCCCCCATCTTGCCGAGGCCGATCATGGCGATCTTCATGCTGTGCTCCTGTTCCGTCGATGGGTGCTGCGAGTGGTCACGAACCGGCCGTCAGGGTGTTGGCCTTGTCGGTGAGGGACTGCACCAGCTCGTCAAAGGACTTGGCGAACGAGGCGACCCCCTCGGACTCGAGGACTTGAGCCACGTCCTCCATGTCGATGCCGGCCTCGGCCAGCTCGGCGATGAGCGAGCGGGCCGCCTCGAGATCAGCGTCGACGGTCCGGGCCACCGTGCCGTGGTCGAGGAAGTCGGCGATGGTGCCGTCCGGCATGGTGTTGACGGTGTCCGGTCCGATCAGCGTGTCGACGTAGGCCAGGTCGGGGTAGTCGGGGTTCTTGGTGGAGGTCGAGGCCCACAGCGGCCGCTGGACCTTGGCCCCCTTGGCTGCCAATGCGTCCCAGCGCGGCCCGGCGAAGCGTTCGGTGAACAGCTGGTAGGCCAGCTGGGCCTGGGCCACCGCGGCCCGGCCCCGCAGTCCGAGGAGGCCCTCCCCGGCCACCGAGCCTGCGGCGGCGGCCTCGATGCGCCGGTCCACTTCGGTGTCGACCCGGCTGATGAAGAACGACGCCACGCTGGCCACGTGGGAGAGGTCGTCGACGCCGGACGCGGCCAGTGCCTCCAGGCCGGAGAGATAGGCCTCGATGACCTCGTCGTAGCGTGTGATGCTGAAGATCAGGGTCACGTTGATGCTGCGCCCCTCACTGATCATCTGGCGGATGGAGGGCACGCACTCGGGAGTGGCCGGAATCTTGACCAGGACGTTGGGCTGGGCGATCCGCTCGTGGAGGTTCCGGGCCGCGGTGATGGTCCCCTCGGTGTCGTGGGCCAGGGACGGCGCCACCTCGACCGAGACGAAGCCGTCGCCGCCGTTCGAGGCGTCATAGGTGGGGCGCAGGATGACCAGAGCGGCGTTGATGTCGTCCACTACCAGGTCCCAATAGGCGTCCTCGACCGACTTGGTCTTGATCAACTGCCCGAACTCGTCGTCGTAGGTGTCCTGGCCGGCGATGGCCTTGGCGAAGATGGTGGGGTTCGAGGTCACCCCCCGGATGCCCTGGGCAACCAGTCCGGCCAGGGTGCCGTTCTGGAGCCAGTCCCGACGGAGGTTGTCGAGCCATGGGCTCTGACCCTGCTGGTCGAAGAGTTCATGCAGTCGTGTCATGGCAGTCCTTTCGGTGCCGGCGGTCGCTTGGGGGTCCCACCGTGCAGAATCGTGTGTCGGCCGGTTGCCCGTCCGGTCATGCCCCCGGGCCGCGGCCGATGAGGGCGGTGGCCTCGGTGGCCACGTGCTCGGGGGTGAAGCCGAACTCCTCCAAGTTGTGCTCCCCCGGAGCCGATGCCCCGAAGTGGTCGATGCAAACCGTCGCCTCGGCATACCGCTCCCAGCCGAACGAGCTGGCCGCTTCGACGGCCAGCCGGGGCACCCCGGGCGGGAACACCTCGGCGCGGTAGTCCTCGGGCTGTAGCGCGAACAGGTCCCAGGACGGGAACGAGACCACCCGGGCCGACACCCCGGTCGAGGCCAGCAGCTCGGCGGCACCGATGCAGACGTGGACCTCGCTGCCGGTCCCGATCAGCACCACCTGGGGCTGGCCCCCGTCGGAGTCCTGGAGGACGTACGCGCCGCGCCCGACTCCCTCGACGGCCCGCTCGGCCGTGTCGGCCAGGACCGGTAGCTCCTGGCGGGAGAGGATGAGGGCGGTGGGCCCGGTGTTCGACACGGCGATCTGCCAGGCCCGCGCCGTCTCATTGGCGTCGGCCGGCCGGATCACCCGCAAGTTGGGCATGGCCCGGATGGCGGCGAGCTGCTCGATGGGCTGGTGGGTAGGTCCGTCCTGACCCAGCCCGACCGAGTCGTGGGTCCACGAGTAGATGACGTGGACGTCGGACAGGGCGGCCACCCGCACCGCACCGCGCATGTAGTCGCTGAAGACGAAGAAGGTGCCACCCACGGGAAGCACGCCCTTGTGGGCCGCCATGCCGGTCATCACGCCGCCCATACCGTGCTCCCGGATGCCGAAGTGGACCAGGTCCCCGCCGGGGTGCTCGATCGACTGGGGCTCGGCGTCGGCCATGGCCATGCCGGTGTTGCCGGTGAGGTCCGCACTACCCGGCATCACGCCGGGGATGGAGGCCCCGGTGGCGTCCAGGCAGGCCTTGACGGCCTTGCGGGTGGCCATGGGGCCGTCGTCGGGGGTGAAGGTGGGCAGGTCGGCGTCCCACCCGGGGAGCCCGTGCCCGTCCAGGGCCGCCGACCAGCGTTGCTTGTCGCCTGTCCACGCATCGAAGCGCTGGACCCACTCCGACCGCCACGCCTCTCCCCGGGGGATGCAGCGCCGATAGAGGTCCAAGACGTCGTCGGGGACCCAGAACGTCTCGTCGGGCGGGAGGCCGAGGAGCTCCTTGGTCAACCGGATCTCGTCCTCGGGGAACGGGTCACCGTGGGCCTTGGCCGTGTCCATCAGGTGCGGCGACGGATAGCCGATGTGGCTGCGCAGGATGATCAGGGACGGGCGGTCCTCGTCGGCCTTGGCCCGCAGGAGTGCGGCCTCGATGGCATCGAGGTCGTTGGCCACCTCCCCGATATCGTCCACGCCCCATCCGTAGGCCCCGAATCGCTCGGCCACGTTGTCGTTGTAGGACAGCTCGGTGGGTCCGTCGATGGTGATGTGGTTGTCGTCGTAGATGTAGACCAGCCGGCCGAGCTGGAGGTGGCCGGCCAGCGACGCCGCCTCGTGGGAGATCCCCTCCTCGAAGCAGCCGTCACCGGCGATGACGTAGGTGTGGTGGTCGCAGACCTCGGGCGAGAACCGGGTGCGGAGCCACCGCTCGGCGATGCCCATGCCCACGCCGTTGGCCACCCCCTGGCCCAGGGGCCCGGTGGTCACCTCGACGCCCGGGGTGTGGTTCAGTTCGGGATGGCCCGGGGTACGGCTGCCCCACCGCCGGAACCCCCGCAGGTCGTCCAGGGTGAGGCCGTAGCCGGTCAGGTAGAGCATCGAGTACAAGAGGATCGACGCGTGCCCGTTGGAGAGGACGAACCGGTCCCGGTCGGGCCAGTCCGGCTCGGAGGGGTCGTGTCGCATGAGCCGGGTGAAGAGCACGTGGGCCAGCGGCGCGAGCGCCATGGCCGTCCCGGAGTGGCCCGAGTTGGCGGCCCGTGGCGCGTCCATGGCCAGTCCCCGGATGACGTTGATCCCCAGCTGCTCGAGGTCACCGTGGTCGGCTGGGTCGGGGAGGCGTGATTCGAGCTCGGTCATCATCGGCCACCCTACCGGCCGAGGGTGCCGGCGGCTAAGCGTCCGGGTGCCCTCTGTGGCCGGTTCCGCTCAGCGGGGACGAAGCAGGGCGATCGAAGAGGTGAACCCGTGCACGAAGTTGTGGCCACCGACGGGACCGAACTCACCGGCGGCGAAGTAGCCACCCACCGGCACAGGCCCGATCAACTCCTCGAGCAGGCCGGCATCGTGATGGGGCTCGTCGAAGAGCCTCGTTCCGCGTCCGTTGCAGGTGAAGATCAGGGCGGCGTCGGCCTTCCGGCCGGCCAGGAGGGTGGCCAGCTCCTGGTGGGCGGTGTCGGCGTCGCGGACGTGGAACTGGATCGTGCCACCCAGGGGGACCTGGTCGTCCACCGCGACCGCCCCGGTGGCGCGGTCCACGCCGAGCACGCTGCGCACCAGGTAGTCGCCCGGCCCGGGTCGGTCGACGTGCTCATCGATCAGCCGACCGACGAACAGGCCGTTGGACTCGATGCCCATGACGTCGGCGGGGGAGAGGTGGCCCTTGATCTGGTCCACCATGCATTCCATGGCTGGGGTCCCGGCCACTTCGAACAAGAGGTTCCGGTCCGAACGGGTGACGGTGAGCAGGCTGCCGTAGGGCCGGCCGCCCTGGGACACGACGGTGTCGACCTCGACGCCGGGCCCGAGCACCACGCCGACGGCCCCCGCGGTCAGCAGGCGTGCACCGACGGCCAGCCGGCTGCCTCCCACCCCCCGGCCACCCGAGACATGGCCGCCAACGACCCGAAGACCGGGTTGCCGGTCCGCCAGCCAGGCGAGGAATTCATCGGCCGGAAACGTGAAGGGATCGGTCAGCAGCACCAGGGCGCTGGGGTCGAAGGCAAATGAGTCGGGCCACCCGTCGAAGTGCCAGGTGTCGTCGGCCAGCCGGGTGGCGGTGAGCGACACCGGGGCCAACGGGCCGACACGACCCGCCCACAGGCTGATGGCCGGGGTCTCTTCGATCTCTCGTCCGGTCCCGATCACCGACTCCGCGGCGCACCCCACCAGTGTCAACGGGTGGAGCACGGCATCGATGGTGCCAAGGATGTCCTCCAGGGCGCCGGCGTGTGGCCGGGTGGTGGTCACCAGCACCAGGTCCGGGCGGTCTCCCATGGCCTCGAGCACGGCGCCGGTGACCTCGCCGGTGGCCAGCGAGGTCACCGGGTGCTCGGACACGGCGCTGGCGAACGGCTCCATGGCTCCAGTATCGGCGCGTACGCACCGAGGTAGCGTCACTCCGTGCCCGACCAGAGGATCCAAGTCCCGCCCAACTGTGAACTGACGCTGGGCATGCGCTGCATCGACAAGGTCGAGCCTGGCCGGACGGTGTGGCTGATGCGGGCTGACGAGCGCTTCGCCAATCCGGCCGGCGTCGTCCAGGGAGGGTTCATCGGCGCCATGGCGGACTCAGCCATGGGTGCGGCCACCATCACCTATGCACGGGCGTCCGACCGGAAGGTGTTCTCGTCCAACGTGGAGATGAAGACCAGCTTCCTCGCCCCGGTGCGGGTGGGTGCCACCCTGCGGTGCACGGCCACGGTGGTGTCCGGGGGGAGCCGGGTGGCCTTCGCCGAGGCCGAGGTGGTGGACGACGCCGGCACCGTGGTGGCCCGGGCCAGCTCCACCTATCTGTTCACCCCGAGGGACTGATCAGGGCCCGACGGGCCGAGCCGGGGGGCGCCCACATCCGACCGAGTGGCCCGGCACCGCCCGCTGACTAGAGTTGGGCGGTCAACGTGCAGGTGGCGACGGCGAACGCTGTGTCACCGTCGCCGAATTCGAGGAGGACCGTGGCCCGAGGTCGAAGCGGAACAGGCAAGGGACTGAGTGGTCTCAAGTCCAGTGGGAGCGAAGCGCTCCAGCTGGTCATCGACTACGTCAAGCAGGAGACACTCACCCCGCTCAAAGGCCTCGGGCGCTTCATGGTGTTCGGTGTGGCCGGCTCGGTCGCCCTGGCCATCGGCCTGGTCATCCTGGCGGTCGGGTTCCTCCGCTTCCTCCAGGGGGAGACAGGGTCCACCTTCACCGGGAACCTGTCCTGGATCCCCTACCTGATCTGTACGGTGGTCGTGGTGGGCGTGGCCGCCGTCGCCGTCATGGCGATCAGCAAAGGCAACGGCCGTACCGACGCCAAGACCGAAAAGGAGACCCCATGACCACGGGAGCCGAACCGATCACCCGTGACCAGATCGAGGCCAAGTTCCGCGAGCTCACCGGTGGTGTCACCGAAGAGGTCGAGTCCACCCGCTCCCAGGTGGTGACCGTCGGGCTCGCGGTGGGCCTGGCCGTGGTGGCTGTGGTCTTCCTCATCGGGCGCCGAGCCGGCCGTCGCCGGTCGGCGGTGGTCGAGGTCCGGAGGATCTGAGCCGTGGATTCGATCCTGCAGTACTTCCAGCTCAGGGCATTCGGGCGGGGTTTGAGGGGGCACAGCGCGTGGATCGTGCTCGGTGTCGCCATCTGGATGCTGAACCGCGCCCGCCATCCGGACGATGTGATCTACCGCACCGAGCTGAAGCCCGGTGAGCGGCTGATCGTCTCGACCCTCCGGCGTTCCAGCCCGTCGCCCGGCAACTGAGCGGGGTGGTGTCCGGCGAGGATCGGAGCATCCTCGAGGCCGGCGAACGGGTGCTGCTGGTCGATGCCAAGGAGCGCCGCTACCTGATCACCCTGCGGACCGGAGCCTCTTTCCACACCCACGTGGGCATCGTCAACCACGACGATCTGATCGGCACCCCCGAGGGCTCCACCATTCTCGGCACCACCGGGAGACGCTTCTTGGTGGTCCGCCCGACGCTGTCCGATGCGGTCCTCAAGATGCCCCGGGGAGCCCAGGTCATCTACCCGAAGGACCTGGGCGCGATCCTCATCGAGGCCGACATCTTCCCCGGAGTCCGTGTCCTCGAAGCCGGAGTGGGGTCGGGAGCCCTGTCGATGGCCCTGCTCCGCGCCGGCGCCGACGTGGTGGGCTACGAGTTGCGCGAGGACTTCGCCGACCGTGCCCGCTCCAACGTGGCGGCCATGGTGGGTGAGGGCGCCCCCTACCGGGTCGAGCTGCGTGACGTCTATGAGGGGATCGAGGAGCGGGGCCTGGATCGCATCCTGCTTGACTTGCCCGAGCCGTGGCGGGTGCTGCCCCATGCCGGGACGGCCATGCGTCCAGGGGGGATCCTGTGCGCCTACCTGCCGTCGATCAACCAGACGGCACAGCTGCGCGGTGCCCTGGAGGACAGCGGATTCGGGCTGGCCACGACGCTCGAGGTCCTACACCGAACGTGGCACATCGAGGACCGCTCGGTGCGCCCGGACCACCGGATGGTCGGCCACACCGGCTTCCTCACGACGGCCCGCCTGCTCGTACCCTTCGACGACCCCCGGGTCTAGTTCCTGGGCGACGCCACCGGTGTCAGCTCTGCTCGATGAAGATGCACTCGCCGGGGCACTCCTCGGAGGCCTCGACCACGGCATCTTCGAGGTCGCCGGGAACGGCCGCCATGCCGGCCGAGCCACCCGGGTCGCTCTTGACGTCCGTCCCGTCCTTCACGTAGGCCAACCCGTCGTCGAGCAACGTAAACACGGCGGGCGCGATCTCCTCGCAGAGACCGTCTCCCGTGCAGAGATCCTGGTCGATCCAGACCTTCATCAGTTACGTCACTCCTAGGTGTCTACGGTGTGCCGGCGTCTTCGATCGGCCGTCCGGACTCAGCTCAGGAAGTACAGCCCCGTCCCGCGACCGATCTCCGGGCCAACCGGGAGATGGACATCAGGTCCTCCATCGTATCCGGAGTTGCGCGCACTGTGTCTGACGCTTCGTCAGAACCGGTCCGCAGGCCGCGATCCAGGTCCCGCCGGGGCCGGGCGGAGGGCCGGAACCAGGCACGGACTGCCCGTTGTCGGGGGCGCCAGCGGGGCCGAGTGTGCGCGCTGACGCCGAAGTCGCCGGTGTAGGGTCGGCTCAGAGGCTGAGCCAAGCAGAGCGAGGTGATTCCGACGGTTGATTTCGATGACATGGGCGACGAGCACCGACCGGCAGATTCGGTGGACGACGACGATCTCGAGTCGCTGAAGCTACGGGCCCTCGCCGCCGAGGAGGAGGTCACCCTGCTCCGCCGGCGCCTGCAGGAGAGCCCTCGCCGGGTCCAGACCCTCGAGGAGAAGCTGCTCGAGACCAAGGGCCAGCTGGCCCAGGCCATCTCCCAGAACGAGAAGCTGACCTTCACGCTCCAGACGGCCAAAGAGCATGTGGCCAATCTGCGTGAGGAGGTCGAGAAGCTGACCCAGCCCCCGGCGGCCTACGGCACCTACCTCGGCAAGAACGAGGACGGGACCGTCGACGTGTTCTCCGGCGGACGCAAGATGCGGGTCTCCCTGCATCCCGACATCGAGCTCGACGACCTCGAGCGCGGCAATGAGGTCGTCCTCAACGAGTCCCTCAACGTGATCCTGGCCCGAGAGGGCGAGGGGTCGGGCGAGGTGGTCGTCTTGAAGGAGGTGCTCGAGGACGGGAGACGGGCCTTGGTGTTCGGACGGGCCGACGAGGAGCGCGTGGCCGAGCTGTCCGACAGCCTGCTCGGGGTCAAACTGCGCGCCGGGGACACCGTGCTCATGGAGTCACGCACCGGCCTCCTCATCGAGAAGCTGGCACGGCCCGAGGTGGAAGAGCTGGTCCTCGAGGAGGTCCCCGATGTGACCTACTCCGACGTCGGCGGCCTCGACGACCAGATCGAAGCCATCACCGACGCCGTGGAGCTTCCTTACCTCTACCGGGAGCTCTACCTCGAACACAAGCTGCCCGCCCCCAAGGGCATCCTGCTCTACGGCCCCCCGGGGTGCGGCAAGACCCTGATCGCCAAGGCCGTGGCCAACTCGTTGGCCAAGAAGGTGGCCGAGGTCACCGGCAACACCAACGCCCGCAGCTACTTCTTGAACATCAAGGGTCCCGAGCTCCTGAACAAGTACGTGGGGGAGACCGAGCGACAGATCCGACTGGTCTTCCAGCGAGCCCGGGAGAAGTCCGAAGAGGGCGTCCCGGTCATCGTGTTCTTCGACGAGATGGACTCCTTGTTCCGCACCCGTGGCACCGGGATCAGCTCCGACATGGAGTCGACCATCGTGCCCCAGCTGCTGGCCGAGATCGACGGGGTCGAGACGCTGAAGGACGTGATCGTCATCGGTGCCTCCAACCGCGAGGACCTGATCGACCCGGCCATCCTGCGACCGGGGCGGCTGGACGTGAAGATCCGCATCGAGCGGCCCAACGAAGTGGCCGCGGCCCAGATCTTCTCCCGGTACCTGACCCCGGACCTGCCCCTCGACGCCGAGGAGGTCCGGACCCTGGGTGGGGGAGACCCGGCCAAGGCCACCCAGGCCATGATCGAGACCACGGTCGCCGAGATGTACCGGAACGACGAGGAGAACCGCTTCCTCGAGGTCACCTATCAGAACGGGGACAAAGAGGTCCTCTACTACCGGGACTTCGCCTCGGGCGCCATGATCGAGAACATCGTCCGGCGGGCCAAGAAACTGGCCATCAAGCGGGCCATCGCCGAGGAGACCCGGGGGATCCGCACCGACGACCTGCTCGAGTCGATCCGCCAGGAGTACAAGGAGAACGAGGACCTCCCCAACACCACCAATCCGGACGACTGGGCGAAGATCTCGGGCAAGAAGGGTGAGCGGATCGTCTACATCAGGACGCTCATCAGCGACCGTGATGAGACGACCGGGGGCCGGTCCATCGAGCGGGTCGGCACCGGTCAATATCTCTAAGCGCGGGCCAGGGTAGGGTCGACTGCATGGCCATTCCCAAGGTCTGTGGGATCGAGACGGAGTACGGCATCCAGGTGGTGCACGGTGATCCCAACCCGATTGCCGCGTCGTCAGTTCTCATCAATGCCTACGCCCACGACGTGGCACGCCAACAGACCGGCTGGGACTTCGAAGACGAGGCACCCGGCAACGACGCCGCGTGGCTTCGCCCGGGATGACGCCATGCCGCCCCAGGTCGAGACCCACCTGGTCAACACGGTCCTGACCAACGGGGCGCGCTACTACGTCGATCATGCCCATCCGGAGTTCTCCACGCCGGAGTGCACCGACGCGCTCGAGTGCCTCCGCTACGACCGGGCCGGCGAGCTCATCCTCATCCGCTCCATGGAGGCGGCCGACCACGCGGTCCACGACGGCTCGCGGATCGTCATCTACAAGAACAACTCGGACGGGAAGGGCAACTCGTACGGGGCCCACGAGAACTACCTCATGGACCGGGCTGCCCCCTTCACCCGGATCGTGGCCGAGATCACACCGCACTTCGTGACCCGTCAGATCTTTGCCGGGGCCGGCAAGGTGGGGGCGGAGACCTCGGCCCACGACGGGCGCAAGGTGGACTTCCAGCTGTCCCAGCGCGCCGAGTTCTTCGAGGAGCAGGTGGGGCTCGAGACCACGCTGAAGCGTCCCATCGTGAACACCCGGGACGAGCCCCATGCGGACCCCCACCGGTACCGACGCCTGCACGTCATCGTCGGCGACGCCAACCTGGCCGAGGTGGCCACGTTCTTGAAGGTCGGCACGACCTCGTTGGTGCTGGCCATGATCGAGGACGACGTGTCCGGCTCGCGCAGCCTGGTGCTGGCCGATCCGGTCACCGCCATGCACGAGGTGGCCCTCGACCGGACCTTCACCACGCCCCTGCTGATGGCCGACGGGTCAACAGCCACCGCGCTGGCCATCCAGTGGGAGCTGTACTCCCTGGCCCGCAAGTACGCCGACGACCGGGGACTGGAGTGCCTGGGGGCAGAGGGCATCGGCGAGCAGGTCCTCCGGCGGTGGGAGGCAGTGCTGAACGGGCTCGAGACCGACCCCATGTCCCTCCACCGACAGCTCGACTGGGTGGCGAAACTCCAGCTCATCGAGGGCTATCGGGACCGCCACGGCTGCGATTGGGGCGACCACCGGCTGGCCGCCCTCGACCTGCAGTACCACGACCTGCGGCCGTCGCACTCCCTGTTCGCCCGCATGAACACCGAGAAGCTGATCGACGAGGCGTCGGTGGCGGCGGCCGTCACCGAGCCGCCCCGGGGCACCCGGGCCTGGTTTCGGGGGCAGTGCCTCAAGAAGTGGCCTGCCGCGGTGGTCACCGCCAACTGGGATTCCCTGGTTTTCGACCTCGGCACCGACCCACTGCGACGCGTCCCTATGATGGACCCCTTGAAGGGCACTGCCGATCATGTCGAGGCGCTGCTGGACGCGTGCGAGAGTCCGTCCGAGCTACTGGACCGGTTGAGCAGCTAGGGAGAGGGATGGCTGACCACGATGGCTGAACGCGAACAGAAGAAGAAGACCGCTACCACCGACCGCACCGACGAGGTGGTCGAGGACGTCCCTGCGTCGTCGGCGAGCGGCGAGAAGCTCAAGGCCGAGCTCGATGACCTGCTCGACGAGATCGACGAGGTCCTCGAGGACAATGCCGAGGAGTTCGTGCGCAACTACGTGCAAAAAGGCGGCGAGTAACACCGGTGACCCTGCCGCTCTTTTCGACAACTGACGACCCTGGCCCCGACTTCGCCGGACTGATCCGTCGGCTCCAGGTCCCGCTGCACCCGACCATGGCCGCGGTAGGCGGCCTCCCCGGAGGGAGTGGGGGTACCGGCGCGGGCGAGTTCCGACACGGCACGACCGTGGTGGCGCTCCGCTTCGCCGAGGGCATCGTGATGGCCGGTGACCGGCGGGCCACCGAGGGGCACATCATCGCCCACCGCTCGATGGAAAAGGTGTTCCCGGCCGACCGGTACTCAGCGGTGGCGATCGCCGGGGCCGCCGGGCCGGCCGTGGAGATGGTGCGCCTCTTCCAGACCCAGCTCGAGCACTACGAGAAGGTGGAGGGCGTCGTCCTCAGCCTCGAGGGCAAGGCCAACCAGCTCGGCCAGATGGTGCGGGAGCACCTCCCGATGGCCATGCAGGGCCTCGCCGTGGTGCCGCTGTTCGCGGGCTACGACCTGGCCCGCGAAACCGGACGGATCTTCACCTACGACGTGACCGGCGGTCACTACGAGGAGACCGAGCACAACGCCACCGGGTCGGGCGGGCGCGATGCCCGCACCACCATCAAGCTCGGCTACCGGTCAGGCATGCCGCGCGACGCCGCCGTCGAGTTGGCCATCGAGGCCCTCTACGAGGCGGCCGACGAGGACTCTGCCACCGGGGGACCGGACCTGATCCGCGGCATCTACCCGCTGGTGGCCACAGTCACCGCCGCCGGGTTCGAATCTGTGCCCGAGGACGAGGTGGCCGCCCTGTTCGCCTCGCTGATCGAGCGCCGTCGCTCGGAGGGTCGCCAGCCATGACCATGCCGTACTACGTGGCACCCGAGCAGGTGATGAAGGACCGGGCCGAGTACGCCCAAAAGGGGATCGCCCGTGGCCGGTCGCTGATCGCCACCGTCTATGACACCGGCATCGCCATCGTGGCCGAGAACCCGTCGCGGTCCCTGCACAAGATCAGCGAGATCTACGACAGGATCGCCTTTGGCGGCGTGGGCAAGTACAACGAGTACGACCAGCTCCGGGTGTCGGGCATCCGGCACGCCGACACCAAGGGCTACGCCTACAGCCGCGAGGACGTGGACGCCCGATCACTGGCCAATCTCTACGCCCAGTACCTCGGGCAGGTGTTCACCCACGAGATGAAGCCCCTCGAGGTCGAGATCCTGGTGGCCGAGTTGGGCGTCGGCGCCCACGGCCATCAGCTGTACCACATCGCCTACGAGGGCACGATCACCGACGAGGACCGCTACGCCGTGTTGGGTGGCGAGACCGAGTCGATCGCCGAGCGACTCGAGGAGCGATGGACCGATGGCTGGTCCCTGTCCGAGGCCCTGCGTGCCGCGGTGGCCTCGTTGGCCGGTGACGAGCGCACCCTGAGCGGGTCCGATCTCGAGGTCGCCGTGTTGGCCGAGGGCAACGGGCGCCGGGCATTCCGCCGGCTGGTCGACGCCGAGCTGGAGAGCCTCCTGGCCTGATCTCCGGGGCGGCTTTCGAGCCGCTGACGAGGCGGTTACTGGTTTTGGACGCCGCTCACGGTACCGTGAGGGTAATGGACAAGCGGATCTACGGCTTGGAGAACGAGTACGGGGTGACCTGTACGTTGCGCGGCCAACGTCGGCTCAGCCCCGACGAGGTGGCCCGCTACCTGTTCCGTCGCGTGGTCAGCTGGGGGAGGTCCTCCAACGTCTTCTTGGAGAACGGCGCCCGGCTCTACCTCGACGTGGGCAGCCATCCCGAGTACGCCACCCCCGAATGCGACGACATCGCCGAGCTGGTGGTCCACGACAAGGCGGGGGAGTGGATCCTCTCGTCGCTGGTGGAAGGGGCCGAGGCCCGACTGCGGGAGGAGGGGATCCGCGGTGACATCTACCTGTTCAAGAACAACACCGACTCGGCCGGGAATTCCTACGGCTGCCACGAGAACTACCTGACCAGCCGCCGGGACGACTTCGCCCACTACACCGAGGTGCTCATTCCCTTCCTGGTCAGCCGCCAGGCCTACGCCGGTGCAGGCAAGGTGCTCCAGACGGCCCGGGGAGCGGTCTTTTGCCTGTCTCAGCGGGCCGAGCACATCTGGGAGGGTGTCAGCTCGGCGACCACCCGCAGCCGGCCCATCATCAACACCCGGGACGAGCCCCACGCCGACGCCGAGAAGTACCGGCGCCTCCACGTCATCGTGGGGGACTCCAACATGAGCGAGTACGCCACCTACCTCAAGGTGGGGGCCACCAGCATCGTGCTGCGGATGCTGGAGGACCCGAGCACGGTGATGCGGGACCTGACGTTGGAGAATCCCATCCGGGCCATCCGTGAGATCAGCCACGACATCACCTGCCGGCGGCCGGTGCGCCTGGCCAACGGCCGGGAGATGAGTGCGCTGGACATCCAGGGCGAGTACCTGCAACGGGCCATCCGGTACCGCGACCGCCAGGGACTCTCGCCCCAGGAGGACCGCGCCCTGCAGATGTGGGAGCACTGCCTGAAGGGGTTGGAGTCCGACCCGCTATCCCTCCACCGGGAGTGCGACTGGGTGGCCAAGTACCGCCTCATCGACCGCTACCGCGACCGGCACTCGCTGCCCCTGCACAGTCCGGCGGTGTCCCTGCTCGACCTCCAGTACCACGACGTCGACCGCAAGCGTGGCCTCTACTACCGGCTCCAGGCCCACGATCAGCTGGACCGCATCTGCGACGACGCGGAGATCGCCGCCGCCATGTCGGTGCCGCCCCAGACCACCCGGGCCCGCCTGCGGGGCGAGTTCGTGAAGAAGGCCAAGGAGCGGCGCCGCGACTTCACGGTGGACTGGGTGCACCTCAAGCTCAACGACCAGGCCCAGCGCACGGTGCTGCTGAAGGATCCGTTCAAGTCCAAGGACGAACGGGTGGAGAAGCTCATCGCCGGCCTCTGAGGCCGGCTTCGCCCCAGCGTGTCGGGAGGTCCCGGGCGCGTCGACGACCCGTGGCGGCGGTGATCCTGGGGTAGCGTCGCCTGATTGTGACCAGCCAACTCCCCGGCGACGCGCTGCCGGCGGTCGAACCACACCCGGACGGGTCGAGCGCCGACGACGATCGCACCCCTGAGCCATTGAAGAGCCGCAGCTACCGCACGGTCATCGAGTGGGCCGTCATCCTGATGGCGGTGCTGTTGTGCACCCTGCTCCTGCGCACCTACGTGATCCAGTCGTTCTCGATCCCCTCGGGGTCGATGGAGCCCACGCTCCAGGTGGGTGACCGGATCATCGTCAACAAGCTGAGCTACCGGATCCACAGCGTGCACCGGGGGGATGTCGTGGTGTTCGCCCGCCCTGCCCTCGAGGATCAGGAGTATGCCGATCTGGTCAAGCGGGTGATCGGCCTGCCGGGAGAGACCATCTCGTCCAAGGGCTGCAAGATCTACATCAACGGAAAGCCGCTGGCCGAACCGTGGCTCCCGTCCGGGCCGAGCAGCTGTTCGACGGCCCTGCCCGACGACGAACACCCCCAGTTCAACCTGCCGGGCCCGGTGACGATCCCCGCGGGCCACTACTACGTGATGGGGGACAACCGGACCGACTCCGAGGACAGCCGGTTCTTCGGTCCCATCCCCGAGTCCCTCATCGTGGGCCGGGCGGTGGCGGTGGTCTGGCCGCTCAGTCACCTGAAGGGGCTGTAGAACCACCACCCCCGTGCAGTAACCTCGGTGCCCCGTGGACCCGATCACCTACCAGCCGTCGGTGGCGCGTCCGCGACCCTGGGCGACACGTGGTGTCCCAGCTCAGCCGAGGGTCGGGCCGGTCGGGGTTCCCGAGTTACCCGCCCCTGCGGCCTTCTGGGAGCAACGGGCCCCGGCGGCCGTCCCCGAGCTCCCCGTCGACCAGTGGCCTGCGTGGTTGGGCCTCACGGGCCTCGAGCCGGGTGGGCCGCCCACCCACCGCCGACTGTCCCGGCGGGTCCGCTTCTGCGTGGAGTGGTTGGTGGTGCTGTGCATCGCCCTGGTCCTCGCCGTCGGCGTCCGGGCCTACGTGGCCCAGATGTTCTACATCCCCTCGGGGTCGATGGAGCCCACGCTCCAGGTGGGGGACCGCATCGTGGTGGACAAGCTGAGCTACCACTTCCACACCGTGCACCGGGGGGACATCGTGGTGTTCCGCCGTCCGCCTCGCGAGCAGGCCGCCTACACCGATCTGGTCAAGCGGGTGATCGGGCTCCCCGGCGACACAGTGGCGTCAGTCGGGGGTCGGATCACCATCAACGGAAGGCCGCTGACCGAGTCGTGGCTGCCGGTGCCGCCACCGGCGAGCCTCCCGAGTCCGCTGTCGGTTCCCTACAGCCTCAGCCGTCCCTACACCGTACCGGCGGGCGAGTACTTCGTGATGGGGGACAACCGGACCGACTCCGAGGACAGCCGGTACTTCGGTCCCATCTCGGGCAACCTCATCGTGGGAAAGATGGCCTTCAAGGCGTGGCCGCTCGGTGCAGCCGCGTGGTCGGTGGTCGTCGCCATCGTCGCCATCGTGCTGGTGGCGCTGTGCCTGGCGCTCTTCCGCTCACCGGCCCGGCGCCACCCCGAGCACGGCACCCGCCGGCGGGGCCCGCCGGTGTCGGCCACGCCGCCGCTCTGAGGCGGTCGGCCGACCCCTGGGACGGCCCGGGTGCGGCGCTGGAGCGGTCGCCAGTACACTCTCCAGCGTGTTCCTGAGCCCGGCGAAGGTGCTGATCATCCTGGTCGTGGCCCTCATGGTCCTGGGCCCGGACAAGCTACCCAAGGTGGCCAAGCAGATCGGTGCCCTGTGGGGCGAGTTCCGAAAGTTCCGAGACCGGCTGGAGTCCGACGTACGGGGCAGCTTCCCCGACCTCCCCTCCACCGAGACCATCACCCAGGCCGTTCGGTCGCCGCTCAGCTTCCTCGACAACCTGGCGGACACCCACTCGGCCGAGAACGGCACGACATCCGGGGTGGAGTCCGGCTCCGAACCCACTGATGTGGAAGGTGACGCGGTGCAGCCATCCTCGGGCTCCAACCGGCCTGCGGGCACCGTGCAGGCCTACGAGGAGCCACCGGTGATCCCCGGCGTGCTGATCACCGACCCGGGGGGCATCGTCCACCAGGTCCGCTCCAGCGGTGGGGTCGTGCCCGACGACCCCGGAATGAACTGACCCGGACCCGCTGCGGGATCGGAGTCGTCGACCACTCATGGCCATCTCGCTGAAACGACGGACCGAGACCCGTCCCGAGCCGGACTCGATGACCCTGGTCGAGCACCTGACCGAGCTGCGCACCCGGGTGCTGATCTGCGCGGTGGCCTTCGTCATCGCTGCCACCGTGGCCTTCTTGATCTACCCGTCGATCCTGGCCTTTCTCCAGCACCCCTACTGCGCCATCCGTCCGCCCCACGGCTGCAAGTTCTACATCACCGGCCCGCTCGACGGCCTGGCGCTCCGGGTCAAGATCGCCGCCTACGGGGGTCTGGTCTTCGCCTCCCCGATCCTGTTGTGGGAGTTCTGGCGCTTCATCACTCCGGGACTGAAGCCGACCGAGAAGCGCTACGCCATCCCGTTCGTGGCCGCCTCCATCGTCCTGTTCAGCCTGGGGTGCCTGGTGGCCTTTTTCACCTTTCCCCACGCCCTCCGGTTCCTGGACAGCGTGGGAGGACCGAGCCTCAACCAGATCTTCGACCCGACCAAGTACCTGAGCCTCATCGTGTTGTTGATGGTGGTGTTCGGGATCACCTTCGAGTTCCCAGTGATCCTGGTGTCCCTGGAAGTCGCCGGCATCCTGACGCCCAAGCAGCTCTCTTCGTGGCGCCGGTGGGCCATCGTGCTCATCGTCGTGGTGGCCGGGGTGGTGACCCCGAGTTCCGACCCCTTCTCGATGATGGCCCTGGCTGTGCCGCTCTACGTCTTCTATGAGGTGTCCATCGTCGTCGGCAAGCTCCTGCGACGATGAGCCCGGGGCGGGCCGGGTGGGCATCCCGGGACGCCGGACCGACGGGGGAGGGGTTGCGGGAGCGGTTCCAGCACGACATCGGGTTCCCCCTGGACGCCTTCCAGATCGAGGCCATGGACGCTATTGACCGGGGCGAGTCCGTGCTGGTGTCCGCCCCCACCGGTTCGGGCAAGACCCTCATTGCCGAGTACGCCGCCGCTCGGGCACTGGCCGTGGGGGGGAAGACCTTCTACACCACCCCGATCAAGGCCCTCTCCAACCAGAAGTTTGCCGAATTCGCCAGACGCTACGGGGAGGACCGGGTCGGGCTGTTGACCGGTGACGTCTCGCACCAGAGCCATGCGCCCATCGTGGTCATGACCACCGAGGTCCTGCGCAACATGCTCTTCGCCCGGTCGAGCACCCTCGACGGCCTCGATGTGGTGGTGCTCGACGAGGTCCACTACCTCCAGGACCCCTACCGCGGATCGGTGTGGGAGGAGGTCCTCGTCACCACCCCGGACAGCGTGCGCTTTGTCAGCCTCTCGGCCACGGTCAACAACGCCACCGATTTCGGGGCCTGGCTGACGTCGGTGCGGGGAACCACCCGGGTGATCGTCGAGGGCCACCGCCCGGTGAAGCTGCACCACCACTTCGCCGTGGCCGAGCGGGGCCGGGACGGGCTCACCGTCCTGCCCCTGCTGCGCCAGGGCAAGCCCAATCCCGACGGCGTGTCCCTCGACGACCGTCGCCGTCGCAATCCCCGCCACCGGTTCCGGGCGCCCCGGCGGAGCGAGGTGGTCGAGTACCTGGATGGGGCGGGCATGCTGCCGGCCATCACGTTCATCTTCTCCCGGGCGGCCTGTGACGACGCCACCCGCCACTGCCTCCAGGACGGGATCCGCCTGACCACCCCCGAAGAGCGGGTCCGGATCCGCCAGCTGATCGAGGCCTCGGTGGAGCGGTTGGAGGACGAGGACCTCCGCACCCTTGGGTACGGGCCGTGGTCGGCCGCCCTCGAGGCCGGAGTGGCCCCCCACCACGCCGGCCTGGTACCGGCCTTCCGCCAGGCCGTCGAGCGCTGCTTCTCCGAGGGGCTGCTCAAGGTGGTCTTCGCCACCGAGACGCTCGCCCTCGGGATCAACATGCCGGCCCGCACGGTGGTCGTCGAGCGCTTTGCCAAGTTCCGGGGCTCGGACACCTCGGCGCTCACCTCGGGCGAGTACCAGCAGCTGACCGGGCGGGCCGGCCGCCGGGGCATCGACACGGTGGGCCACGCCTTCGTGCTGTGGTCCCAGGCCACCCCCTTCGGCCAGGTGGCCCGGACCGCCCTGGCCCCGCCGCCGGACCTGGTCTCGTCGTTCCATCCCACCTACAACCTGGCGGTCAACCTGGTGCGCCGGTGGTCGAGGGAGGAGGCCCACCGACTGCTGGCCGCCTCCTACGGCCAGTGGCAGGCCCCGGCCGGCTCGGTCTCGCTCGCCGCGCAGCTGGACCGCCGCCTGGCCATCCTGGAACAGCGGGGGTTCATCGAGGGGTGGGCGATGACCGCTGCGGGAGGCATGCTGGCCTCGATCTACCACGAGTCGGACCTGCTGGTCACCGAGGCCCTGCGCACCGGGCTGTTCGACGGGCTCGACCCGGTCGGGCTGGCCGGGGTGGCCTCGGCCTTCACCTTCGAGGCCCGCCGGGCCGGCGAGGAGGCCCCGGCCCCTCGACAGCCGGCCGTCCTCGAGCGCCTGGCCCGGCTGGAGTCCCTGGCCGGCGAGGTTCGGGCCGATGAGCGCCGGGTCGGGCTCCGGCGCACCCGGCGCCCCGACGGTGGCCTGGCCCGAGCGGTGATGAGCTGGGCCGGAGGCGCCACGCTGGACTCGGTGCTCCGGGAGACCGACGTGGCCCCGGGGGACTTCGTCCGCAACGTCCGCCAGCTCATCGAGCTGGTCCGCCAGCTGGCCCAGGTGGCCCCCGAGGTCGCCACGGCGGACGCCGCCGGGCTGGCCGTGGCCCTGCTCCGGCGTGGCGTGGTGGGGGCCGACGACCCGGCCGCACTGGGGTCCGCGCCTGACCCATCGGTGCCGTCCTAGTGTGATCCGGGCATGTTCCCCTACGCCGAGGAGACGTTCACGACTGAGGAGGAGGACATCCTCCGGCGGTATGTCACGAACCTCGATCGGCCCGTCTTCGCCCTGGTCAACCTGCCAGAAGTGGTCAAGGGTGCGCTGTTCGCCCGGTACTCCCGCTCCCACAAGAGCCTGCGGCGCCTGTTCCTCGACGAATTCGTCGGTGAGCTGGACATCTCCGGCGACGCCACGGTGGACGCCACCGTGGGACTCCGCCGGGCCGAAGAGCTCTACGAGAAGGTGTTCTTCGAGTACGGGGACGACTCGGTGGCCCAACTCGGTGGGGTCCACCTGGCCTGCGAGCAGGCCTCCAACGTGCTCACCAAGATCCTCGAGTGGGGCCGCCTCATGGCCTACCTCGAGCAGTCGACCCGCTACATCGCCTACAACCAGCGCCTGACGACGGGCCACTACCGCTACTACCGGGACCCGGCCATCCTCGACTCGGCACTCGGGGCCCGCTATGTGGGGGACATGGACCGGATGTTCGATACCTACGGCGAGCTGTTGGAGGAGGCCCAGGCCTTCCTGGCCGCCCGCCACCCCCGCCAACCCGGCGACTCCGACTTCGTGCACCGCCAGGCGGTCAAGGCCAAGGCCCTCGACGGGCTGCGCGGACTCCTGCCGGCGGCGTCCCTGTCCAACGTGGGCATCTACGGGTCGGGTCAGTCCTACGAGATGCTGCTGCTGCGGATGCGCTCCCACCCCCTACCCGAGGCCCGCCGCTACGCCGACATGATGCTGGAAGAGCTCCGCAAGGTCATCCCGTCGTTCCTCCAACGGGTGGACCGCGCCGACCGGGGTGGGGCCTGGTCGGACTACCTCGAACGCACCCAGCACGAGACGTCCCAGGTCGTGGAGGGCCTCTTCCCCGACCTGGTGGCCCCCTCCGCCCGCCCAGTCGGGGGGCCGTCAGGCCAGCCCTCGGTCACGCTCCTCGACTTCGACCCCGACGGCGAGGACAAGGTCATCGCCGCGGTGTGCGCCCCCCTGACCGACCGACCCGAGGAAGAGGTGCTGGCGCGGGTCCGCCTGCTCGGCGCCGAGGAGAAGCGGTCCCTGCTGGCCGCCTATGTCGGGGACCGCGAGAACCGCCGCCACCGTCCCGGCCGGGCCTTCGAGCGCACCGACTACCGCTTCGACGTGGTCACCGACTACGGGGCCTTCCGGGACCTCCAGCGCCACCGCATGCTGACCATCGAGTGGCAGCCCTTGGGCGCCTCGCTGGGCTACGACGTCCCCGACGTGGTCGAGGACGCCGGACTCACCGATCGGTACGTGAGCTCGCTCGAGCGATCCCGGGAGCTGGCCGAGACCATCGCCCCGCTGTTCCCGGTGGAGTCGGCCTACGCCGTGGCCCTCGCGTACCGCATCCGCTACTCCATGCAGATGAACGCCCGCGAGGCCATGCACCTGCTCGAGCTGCGCTCGGGGCCCCAGGGTCACCCGGGCTACCGGTGGGTGGCCCAGGAGATGCACCGGCTCATCGCCGACCAGGCCGGACACCACCTGTTGGCCGAGGCGATGAGCCACGTCCACTACGGCTCCGAGGACTTGGAGCGGCTGGAGTCCGAGCGCCGCGCCGAGGTCCGGCGCGAATCGATGTCGACGGCGGGAAATCCGGTAATCCCCTGACCTGGGAAGTTGCGGAAACGTCCAGGTGGGGCGGGGGAGAAGCCATTTGACGAGCGCCGGTGTGCATGGCCTATCGTTCGCCCAGTCCCACTCGCCCCGACAGCGCTCCGAGTGATAGCTCGGGTCGGCTTGAGGGGGGGATGCTGTGAGAGGCGGAGGGAGACCCAGGGGATCGAGTAGAAAACATTTCCCCCGAGACCGACGGCGCAATCCGGAGGTAATGGGGGGAATGGTGCCAAAGACCCCTGGGTCCGACCGCCTGCGCTTGGCAGGCACGGGACCTCGACGAGCATCGCAGTGGGAGCGATCCCGACACCGCCGCCGGTCGCTGGGATCGGTGGTGCCGCTCCGGGTGCATCGCACCTGGGGCGCAGCCCAGCCATCCGTCCCCAGCTGCCTGACGATGACCACGCAAGGAGAGGCGGTCTGCACGATGCGAACGACGACTCGGCGGAACCGTCTATGCTCCCGCCCAACTCACCATTGAAAGACCGAGATGCCACAAGAACTGGATGAAGTCGAAGGACCAGAAGAGCTCGTCGAGGGTGACCTCGACGAGCTGGCGGACGACGACGACCTCATCGCCGAGGATGCACTGGCGATTCCCGACGAGGAGGACGATGACGCCGATGTCGTGATCGTCGAAGTGGACGAGGCGGATGAGGCGGTGGTCCCTGCGGCCACCACCAAGGCGGCGGCCACCAAGGCCGCGGCGGGCGAAGAGACCGACGAGGACGACGAGGAAGAGCCCGACGACGAAGACGTCGAGGCCAGCCTCGACACCATCTTGAAGGAGCGGTTGGTCGTCGAGGAGGTCGAGGACGACGAGGAGACCCCCGAACCCGAGGACCGCTCGGGTGACGGGGTGGAGCGGGTGCTGCCCAAGCAGCCCGGTGAGTTCGTGTGCCGGTCGTGCTTCTTGGTCAAGCACCCCAACCAACTGGCCGACCGGAAGAAGATGCTCTGCCGCGACTGCGTGTGAGGGGAGCCGACCATGGCCGGACCGAACCACCAGCAACCGACCGATCCACCGCTGAACGAGCGGCTGCTGGATCTGTTCGTCTACGTGCCGGCGGGCATCGCCGTCTCGGTGGTCGAGGAATTCCCCCGACTGGCTGAGCGCGGCCGTGAGCGGTTGGGCGTGCGGGTGTCGTCGGCCCGTGCGGTCGGGCAGTTCGCCATGAAGGCCGGCCAGGACGAGTTCCGCCGTCGGTCCGGGGCGCTGCTCCACCGTGGCGGTCGCCCGGCCGATGTCACGCGACCCGACACCACGACCCGGGTGCCCCCCAGCGAGGCCACCGCACCCGCGGCCCGCACCGCGGAGCGACCGGTCCATGCCGTCCCCACCGAGAGCAACGGTCACGTCCCTGCGGTGTCGACGCTGTCCATCCCCGGGTTCGACACGCTGTCCGCCTCCCAGGTGGTCCAGCGCCTCGACGGGCTGAACCGGTCCGAGCTGGTCTCGGTCCGTGCCTACGAGGCGTCCACCCGTGGGCGGCGCACCATTCTGAGCCGCGTGGACCAGCTGCTCGACGAGCGTTCCTAGTCGCTGCGAGCTGACGGACCGATCCGGGCGGGGGAGGGGAGCCGATGGAGTCGGTGCGTGAGGCGGTCCCAGACGACGCCGGGCGGTTCGGCGAGCTGGTGGGGGAGTTCCTGGCGGCCCTGGCCGGCCAACGGGGCGGCGCACTGCTCGCCGCCCATCCATCGGGCGATGACCGGGCACCGCTCTCGGGCCAGCTGAGCGATCTGCTCGGTGCCGACGACGGTCTGGTCCTGGTCGGGACGCTCGACGACCAGGTGATGGGCGTGGCGGTGTGCCATCACGAGGACCGCCACGAACTCGGCCGCCAGGGTGTGATCGAACTCTGCTACGTGGAGCCCGGGGCCCGAGGGGTGGGCCTCGGACGCCGGCTGCTCGACACCGCTACCGCCTGGCTGGATGGCCAGGGCTGTGCGGGGGTGGACGGCCTGGCCCTCCCGGGCGACCGGTCGGCCAAGCGGCTGTTCGAGGATGCCGGTTTCAAGGCCCGCCTCATCACCATGCACCGACCGCTCCACTGAAACAGGCCGGTGGAGGCACCCGGTCCGGACACTCCTAGGACGAGCGACGTCCCGACGAGCTGCGGGCCGGCACCGGCCGGCGGGGCCCGGGAGGTGGTGGAATGGGGATGCCCATGAGGCGGGCCAGCTCGGGCACGTAACCCGATGCCTTGCGGGCTTCGGTGAGCAGCGCCTCGTCGGCGCCGGTGGGCAGGCCGGCGGGCTTGACCGTGCGGCGCACCGGCGACTCCACGACGACCTCCAAGAGCGCCAGCCACTGATCGGGCGGGGTATCGGCCGCCATGGCCTGTCCGGCACTCTCGGCCAAGCGCACCGCCAGCTCGGCGGAGAGCCGGGTGGCCGGCTCCGGAGGCCGGATCGAGGCCCGCACGGCGTCGACCACGCGTCCCTCGTCCAGCGAGGTGGTGATCCGCTCGACCCAGCGGTCACGCAGTGCGGTGACCCGCTGGTCGAGCGAGGTCCGCAAGGTGGTGGCCATCTCGGTGCCCTCGTCGTCGAGCGTGACGGTGGAGGAGGAGGCCACGATGGAGCGCAGCTCCCGCAGAGGGACGTCCTTGCCGGCCGTCCGGGCCACCGAGGCGCGGTCCTTCCAGGTCGCCAGGTTGACGGCGGGGAGCAGTTGTTCGGCCATGGCCAGCAGCGGCCCCGGCGTGACCTCGGGCCGGTGCTCGGCACGCGCTCTCGTGTTCTGCTCGTCGATGGCTTGGCGGACGGCGGGGATCCCACCGCGCAAGAGCTGCTCGGCCACGGGGAGCTGCTCGGGCTTGAGCTCGGCCAGGGCGGCATTGCGGTACACCGAGGAGGTGGCCAACCGGCGGGGATTGTCCCGCCCGCCACCCTCCCGTCCACCGGGCCGGGCCGGGCCGGTGCGGCGACGGCCGGGGCCGCCCTCGGCCCCCGGCGTCGACTGCTCGCCGCGACCAGCGCCGCGTGAGTCCCCCCGGCCCTCGGGGCGGCCACTGCGGCCTCCGCCCTCGGGACGGGGCCGACGATCGGCCGGTCGGCGCCCGCCGTCGCGACCCTCGGAGTGGTCGTCTCGGCGGCGCTTGGACTTGCCGGCCAGCACCACGTTGACGTCGGGCCCCTTCTGGGGGGTCCCCAGGATCTCGATCCGCTCGGTGGTCCGGATCTCGCCTTTGGTCTTCGCCGGCAGGAGGGCGGTCACCGTGGTCCCGTCCAGGGAGGTCTCGACCTCGGCCCGCAGGACCGAGCCCACACCCGACCCCTCCGGGACCAGCGCAGCGTCAACCGTGCCGCGGGGTTGCTTGGCACCGGCGGCGCGCCAGGTCCAGGTGGCCTCCCCGGTCTGACTGGTGAGTTCGACTTCGATGCGATGGGCCATACCGGGCGACAGGCTACTGCCGCAGGCGGGCCGCGGGGACAAACCCCGTTCAGCCTGGTCTAAGAAGGGCCTAAGAACCCCGCAGAAATACCCGACGCTCCACCCCCCTGCCCCTACGATGACCATCTGGCCCCGGGCGTGAGCGGGCGCTGGGTCGGCGCCATCGGCCGGAACAGACCCGTCGAGGAGGAGCGTGATGGACCCAACGGAAGCCGAGGGAACTCACCCGCAGGACGGGGAGCCCACGGGCGCGACGGTGGTCCCCCCGCCGGATGCCGCGACCACCCCCTCGGACGTCCCGCCCCCGGTGCCGCCCGCCGTGCCCCTGGGCCCGGTCGGGGCGACCGACCGGGAAACTCCAGACGGCGAGGAGCGTCCGCCACCACCGCACCCTCCCGCCCCGGCGGGGGAGTCCTTCCTACCGCCCCAGTGGCGGGAGCCCACCTCCGCCGACCCGGGTGCGCCGACAGCGACCGGGACGTCGGTCGTGCCGGTCTGGGCGCCGGTCGGGCCGACCCCGCCACCGAGCGATCCCGCTGGCCCTGGTGCCCGTCACCGACTGGGCAGCTGGCGGTGGCCGGTGATCTCACTGGTGGCCGCCCTCATCGGAGCGCTGATCGGCGGCGGGATCGTGGCTGCCACCAACGGCGGCGATGGGACGACCACGGTCAAGGAGATCTCGGCCGGTCCGGCGCTGCTCAACGGGACCACCAACATCGAGTCGGTCATCGACAAGGTACTGCCGGCCATTGTCTCCATCGACGCCAAGTCCCCAGCACCGGCCACCCAGTCTCTGTTCGGTGGGGGATCGTCGGGTGGCGTCCAAGAGGATCAGGGGACCGGGATGATCATCACCTCGAACGGCGAGGTCGTCACCAACAACCACGTCATCGCCGGCGCCACCACCATCACGGTGACGCTCTACGGGAAGCTCACCTCGATGCCGGCCACCCTGATCGACACCGACCCGACCAACGACGTGGCCCTGCTCCAGATCACCGGGGCATCCAATCTGCCCACCGTCGCCTACGGCAACTCGAAGAACGTCCAAGTGGGGGACGCAGTGGTCGCCATCGGCAACGCCCTGGGGCTCCAGGCCGGGTCACCGACGGTGACCCAGGGCATCATCTCGGCCACCGGCCGAACGGTCCAGGCCAGTGACTCCTCGGGGAACGGCACCGAGACCCTCACCAACATGTTTCAGACCGATGCCGCCATCAATCCGGGAAACTCCGGGGGTCCCCTGGTCGACAGCTCGGGACGGGTCATCGGCATGAACACCGCGGTGGCAGCCAGCGAGGACGGCACCTCCCAGGCCCAGAACATCGGCTTCGCCATCCCGTCGAACAAGATCGGCCAGCTGCTGCCCGCCCTCCGGAGCAAATCGATCGGTTCGAGTACCAAGTCCACCAGCGGCTACCTCGGCGTGGACGTCGAGACGCTGACCAGCCAGCTCCGCAGCGCCTACAACTTCACGCCCACCCAGGGGGCGGTGGTTCTCCAGGTGGTGCAGGGCTCACCGGCAGACACCGCCGGGCTCCAACAGGGCGATGTCATCACGTCGTTCGACAACAAGGCGGTGACCAGCGCCGATCAGCTGGCCACGGCCATCCAGGCCAAGAAGCCGGGGCAGAAGGTGACCATCGGGCTCTACCGTGGCCAGTCCCAAAAGACCGTCACCGCCACCCTCGGATCGAGTGCAGGCCAACAGTCGTCGGCCGGTTGAGGCGACCCACCTGCACTGCCGCGGGCGGCCGGGTCGGTCGCCGCGGGCCACGGCTGCGCTTACCATTGCAGTCATGAGCTTTCAGCACGCCATCACCGGTCCCTCCGGTGCCGGGGAATCGGCGCGGTGACCGCCACCAGGGGATGGTCGGCGGACGCCGCCTGGGTCGACGGCCTGGCCGCGCCACGCCCGGAGCCCGACCGGGACGGGCAGGCTCCTGATGCTGGCACCCTCGACCGGATCCTGGCCGCGGCCACCACCGTCCCCGACCACGGTGGGCTCCGGCCGTGGCGCTTCGCGGTGATCGCTCCCGGCGGCCGAGACCGGTTCGGCGCAGCCCTCGTGGCCGGTCTCGTTGAGGCCAAGGGCGCCGACGTGCCCGAGGCCGCTGTGGCCAAGATGCGGGGGAAGGCCTTCGCCGCTCCTTGTGCGGTGGTCTTGATCGCCTCCCCGGACCCCGCCTCCAACGTGCCCGTCTGGGAGCAGGAGTCCTCGGCGTCCTGCACCGGCTACGCCGTCGTACTGGCCGCCACCGGCCTCGGCTTCGGTGCCGTGTGGAAGAGTGCCGCCGTGCTGGACACCGAGCCGGTGCGCAATCTGTTCGCCCTCACCGAGCACGAGCGGCTGCTCGGATGGGTCAACCTGGGTTCGCCGGCCCCGATCGGCTCGAGGAAGTCCGGCCCCTCCATCTCTGACCTGGACGGGCTGGTGACGGTGATCGGCGACGGGTCGGGCGTCACCGGCTGACCACCAGGCGGAGGGCGCCGTCGAACTCCGGCTGTGTGCGGAGGACACCGTGCCGTGCGTCCCACCGGCCGGACGCCAGATCGTCGCCCAGATGGCGGGCGTAGTCCTCGGCCACCGTGGGCGCAACGAAGCTCCAGGCCGACTGGGACCGTCGCACCTCGGGGTCGAGGAACGCCTCGGGCCGACCGAAGAAGGCCTCGGTGAAACCGTCGGTGCAATCTGCGGCCACGGGCACGTGCTCGACGGTGGCTTCGCCGCCCAGCCCCTCCACGACGGCGTCGATGGCGGGGTAGCGGGACCGCTCGGCGTCGTAGACCCCCGGTGCGTACTCCGCCAGCCACAGCCGGTCCAGGGCGTCGGGATCGAAGGTGAGCACCACCACCGGACCCCTGGCCACCCGGCGCATCTCGCCCAGCCCGACGGCCGGATCGGGCCATTGGTGGATGGTCACCGTGGCCATGGCCGCCCCTACAGCACCGTCGGCCAGGGGCAGGGCACCGGCCACAGCCCGGACGATCCGGCCGGCCGGCTCTGGGCGCTGGCCGATCATCGCCTCCGACGGCTCCACGGCCACGACCAACCGATCGGTCGGCTCGTAGGAGCCCGCTCCGGCACCGACATTCACGACGGTGTCAGCCGGACCGAGTGCCTCCCAGATGCGGTTGGCGATCCTCGGGTCGGCCTGTCGTCGAGCGGCATACCCGATGCCGAAGCGCCCGTAGTCGACATCGCCCGCCGGGGTCACGGCTCAGCCCCAGCGGGCCAGGGGAGGGCCGAGGCCGGCATCATGGGCACAGTTGCCACAGAGATCCATCCGCCGGGCCCCGGGCCGGTCCGAGGCGGCCACCCGGCGCCATCCGTAGCGTCGGGCCTCCTCGAGGCAGGCGGACTCGGACCATCGGGGAGCGGTGCGCGCCCCGCATTTTCCACAGGTGCGGAAGAACAACTCCTCGTCGTAGAGGTCCTCGAGGTCGAATTCGTCGGGGTCGTAGTCCATCAGATCGCTCCCGTCCGAGAATACCGCCGACCGGGCGGGACCGCGCCGTGGCCGGGGAAGTCTCGGGGAGCGGGGCCTAAGGTGTGGCTGGGACGGAGCACGCTTCGATCCACGCCATCGACCATCACCCCATCGACATCCCGGAGAGACGACCAATGACTGACGCCACTGACTGGAATACCAAGATCATCGAGGAGTTTCGGGCCAATGCCGGCCAGGTCGGGGGCCAGTTCGAGGGGGCGCCGATGCTGTTGTTGACCACGACCGGCGCCAAGTCGGGACAGAAGCGGGTCAACCCCATGATGTACCTGGGCGACGGTGACGAGGTCTACGTCTTTGCCTCCAAGGCCGGAGCGCCGACCAACCCCGACTGGTATCACAACCTGATCGCCAATCCCGCCGTGACGGTCGAACTGGGCGCCGACACGTTCGACGCCACGGCCTCGGTGGTCGAGCGGGCCGAGCGGGACCGGATCTATGCCGAGCAGGCCAGTCGGTACCCGGGATTCGCCGAGTATCAGGAGAAGACCGACCGGGTGATCCCGGTGGTGGCGCTGCATCGTCGGTAGCGGGGGGCCACGGAGGGGGGTCGGCGTTCGGCTGCATCCCGACGGCTGCCAACGATTCGCCGGGAGCGCAGTCCGTCAGCCGAGTCCCCGTGGTCCGAGGAGTGAACGCGTCCCCGCATCACGACGAAGCCCTCCGGCGGATAATATCGTCACCGTGACGAAAATGCCCGATACACCTAGGTGCGGCTGGTGCCACCGATTACTGCCCCGAGCGGGGGGCGCGGGACGGCCCCGGCGGTTCTGTAGCCCGTCCCATCGCCAGCGGGCCTACGAGGCCCGGCGACGCGCCGACTCGCTCCAGATCCCTCCCGGCCAGACCATCGTGTCCGAGGAGGACCTGTCGCGGCTGCATGATCGGCTGTACCGGCTGGAGTCCGCCGTCCAGGATGTCGACTCGGATCTTCGCGGTCGGCCCACCGCCCAGGCGTATCGGGAGGCGTTAGAGCATCTCCTGGAGGCAGCCAGGGATCTGGTGGGCGTCGTCATCGAGCCCGTCAGGCAGTGATCCAGCCTCTCCCCCAAGACGCCGATAATGTATATTATGTCAAGTAAAGCAGGAGAGGCAGTCAGACGCAATCCTCCACAAAGTCCCTGGTCGACGCCCAGTTCGGTAGAAAGGACCGTCAAGACGTTGTGGACCGTCGGGCGAAACGGCACGACGACGGTCAGCGTTGTGCGCTCATGGGCTCGTGGACCCGTCGCTCCAGTTCGATGCACGACGCGCCGACGACCATTGGCATGGAAGTTGTTCGACGTCTGGCGATCGGCTGATGACCGACGCAGCGCCCGGCGTTGGATGGTGGCTGGCGAGCGACGGCCGCTGGTACCCGCCGGACCAGCAACCGGGATTCCCCCCGGACTCGTACTCCCCTGTGACGCCCCCTGATGGGCCTGGATCGATGCCCGCCATGGGTGACAACCCGTGGAGTGCCCCGGCCGGTCCGGAGGTGACGGGTCAGAGCACCCGTTGGTCCCCGCCGGCGTTTCCGGCACCGGCATTCCCGCCACCGGGGTTCGCCACCGGTCCGGCCCTCGCAGAGGCGAGTCCGAAACGGCGGGCACGACCGGTGGCCATCATCGTCGGTGTCGTGGCCACCCTGGTGGCTCTGACGATCGCGGCACCCTTCGCCGGCCATGTCGTCGGCTCCCTGTCTCATCACACGCCGAGTGTTCCGTCCGGCGACCGGATTCCCATCCCGTCGACGCCGCCTGGAACGCTGGCCGGGCAACCTGCTGACCCGAAAGGGCTGGAGGAGAACGCAGCGTGGAGCCAGTTGGCGTCGAGGATGGCAGCAGCGTCAACGGTGTCGTTCAGCTCGGTCTACGGCACCTATCCCCCGCCGTCACTGCCCACCATGGATACGTTCTTCGTGGTGGGCTCCACGCCGACCGGTGGGATCGGTGACATCACCGCGGAGATCAACCAGCAGATTGCCGGGGTGCGGTCGTTGGCGGCCGGCACGCCGGGCTCGACGTTCGCCAGCCAGCCCATCCAGCCGTCGCTCTACGGCGGCCAACTGGCCTGTGTCAGCCTCACCTTGACCAAGGGTGCCGTAGGCGAGTGCCTGTGGCTGAGCGCGGTGAATGTCGTGGAGCTGGTGACCTTTTCCGCCGATCTGCACGCCGTCGGCGCACTGACCGAGCAGGTCGTGGGCGAACTCCATTCGGGTGCGACGTCCGGCTGAGGATCGCAGCTGGTCTGTGGGAGGTTGCCGGCGAACACGTGACTCATGCACCCTGCCGCAGAGAGTGAGTGGAATGGTGGGCGGAATTGTCGCCGGGTAGGGTTTCGCCGTGGCAGACCTCCTCGAGCGGTTGATCGCGGCTCCCGGGTTGTATGTGGGGAACGGGGATGGTGTCGGCAGCGGGGAGTTCGTGGGAAGGTTCCGGGTCACCGTGCTGCCGTCGGGTGCGGCCGTGGCCTTCGATTACGAGGCCTACGGCGAGGTGGAGCTCCTCCAGCACGCCGAGCACACCGTCCTGGCCCGTGACCCGGTGGGACGGTTGACCATGTTCGGGGTCCACTCCGAGGCCGAGCTGCCGGTGGTCCTCACCGAGCAGACCGGCGGGTTCTTCCGGGACCTGGAGCCCGCGGGGCCGTACTTGCTGGCCATTCAGATGGCCTTCGACGGCGAGGAGCTGTCCTACTCCTGGTGGTGGGCATCCCAGGGCGAGGAGCTGGTGGAACGGTCGAGGGCGGTCATGCGCCGCGTGGGCACCGCCAGTCTCTGAGTGACACCCGATGCCGGCCGGTGCCCTTTGAGGGCTCTCGGGCACCGACGGCCTAGGATGGGAGTTGCGCTACCGATCGCACCCGGGGGGTGGCGCACCGACTACTCCGAGGAGGTCGTGATGGCCGAGATCCTGCAGCTTCCACCCACTATGTCGTTCGACTCACCCGACCTGGAGCGGACCTACCGGAAGCAGCGCCTGGCCGCGGCGTTCCGCCTGTTCTCCAAGTTCGGGTTCGACGAGGGCGTCGCTGGTCACATCACCGCCCGGGACCCCGAGCGGCTCGACCATTTCTGGGTCAACCCCTTCGCCATGCACTTCGGCCAGATCCGGGTGTCGGACCTCATCCTGGTCAACCACGAGGGCCAGGTGGTCGAGGGCGACAAGCCGGTCAATACGGCCGCCTTCGTCATCCACGGCCAGATCCACGCCGCCCGACCCGATGTCGTGGCTGCGGCACACTCCCACTCCATCTACGGGAAGTCGTGGTCGACCCTCGGCCGGCCCCTCGACCCCATCACCCAGGACGTCTGTGCCTTCTACGAGGATCATGGCGTCTTCGACGACTACACCGGCGTGGTCCTGGACCTCGAGGAAGGCAAGCGGATCGCCCACGCTCTGGGCGACAACAAAGCCGCCATCCTGCGCAACCATGGTCTCCTCACCGTGGGCCATTCCGTTGACGAGGCCGCCTGGTGGTTCATCACCATGGAGCGCTCCTGTCAGGCCCAGCTGCTGGCGGAGTCGGCCGGCAAGCCGATCCTGATCGATCCCGAGATGGCCAAGGTCACCGCGGGCCAGGTCGGGTCGCACCTCGCCGGATGGTTCAGCTTCCAGCCCCTGTTCGACCGCATCGTTCGAGAGCAGCCTGACCTGTTGGACTGAGCGTGTGAGCCTCCAGACGCCTGGACCGACCGGGCCTACTCTGCCGGCTCGCGATCGGGCGTGATGATCACGACGGGGATCGGCCGCTCGGTGTGCCGCTGGTAGACGTCGTAGCGGCCGGACACGCCGCGGTGGAAGATCTGGGACATGCCGCGATTGGTCCGGTTCACCAGTGGCCAGAGCTGGTCCTGTTCGAAGGGATCGGCCACCCGTGCGGTGGCCGGTACCACTCGGCGCCCCACCCGCACGGTGACCCGTGGGTCGGATTCGAGGTTCAACAGCCAGGCCGGCGGATGGTCGCTCCCCCCGTTGGAGGCCACCACGATGAAGTCACCCCGATCACGGCAGTAGGTCAGGCCGTGCGTGCGGGCCAGGCCCGTTTTCCGACCGGTGGTGGTCAGGAGTAGGGCCGGCACCCCACCGCTGTGCTTCCCGAACCGACCGTCGCTGCGTTCGTAGATATAGGCGTGGAACTTCAGGTACGGATCGACGAAGCGGGTGGTGAAGATGCCGTCCACGGGATCCGGTCTCAGTCCCGGGCGTCGAAGGTCGGCACCAGCGTGCGGGCGGCCCTCGCCTCGTCCACCCGGCGCACCGGGGTGTGATGGGGGAACTCGGCCATCCATCCCTCGTCCTGTGAGGCGGCCTCATAGGCGATGCGCTCCAGGGCCTCGGCCAGGGCTTCGAGGGTCTGGGGGCTCTCGGTCTCGGTCGGCTCGATCATCAAGGCCTCGTCCACGATGAGCGGGAAGTACACGGTCGGGGCGTGAAACCCCTCCTCCAAGAGACGCTTGGCCACGTCGAGTGCCCGGACGCCGTGGGCCTGCTTGATGGAGCGGACCGACAAGACGACCTCGTGCATGCACGGGCGGTCGAAGGGCACGTCGTAGGTGCCGGTCAACCGCTGACGGATCCAGTTGGCGTTGAGCACCGCGGTCTCCGCGATCTGGCGCAGCCCGTCCCCACCGTTGGCCAGGATGTAGGCGAGCGCCCGGGCCAGGACCAGGGCGTTACCGTGCCATGTGTGCACCCGGCCGATGGATCGCGGCGGGGTGACCCACTCATAGACCGGTGTCTGGTCGTCGGACTCGATGCGGACCGGTCGGGGTCCGGGAAGGAACGGCACCAGGCGCTCGGAGACGGCCACCGGTCCGGCACCGGGCCCTCCCCCGCCGTGCGGTGTGGCGAAGGTCTTGTGGAGGTTCATGTGCACGATGTCGAAGCCCATGTCGCCGGGACGTACCACGCCCAGAATGGCGTTCAGATTGGCGCCGTCGTAGTACAGGAGTCCCCCGACGTCGTGGACGGCGGCGGCGATGGCGGCGATGTCCTCCTCGAACAGCCCGAGGGTGTTCGGGTTCGTCAGCATGATGCCGGCGACATCCTCGTCGAGGACCGAGACCAGGGCATCCATATCGACACAGCCGCGTTCATCGCTCGGTACGGTCACCACCTCGTAGCCTCCCAGGGTCACCGAGGCGGGATTGGTGCCGTGGGCCGAGTCGGGGATGACGACCTTGTGGCGCACCGAGCCCTGGGCCGCGTGCCAGGCCCGCATGAGGAGGAGCCCGGTGAGCTCGCCGGCAGCGCCGGCGGCAGGCTGGAGGGTGGCGGCCGCCATCCCGGTGACCTCGCACAGGGCCTTTTCCAGCTCGACCAGGAGGGCCAGCCACCCTTGGGTCAACGATGCCGGCGCGCCCGGATGGACTCCCGCCAAACCGGGCAGCCCAGCAACGGTGTCGCACAGCTTGGGGTTGTACTTCATGGTGCAGGATCCGAGTGGGTAGGCGCCGAGATCAACGGAGAACTGACGGTGGGACAGACGGGTGAAGTGGGCCACCAGATCGCGCTCGGAGACCTCGGCGACTGGAACCGGCTCGCCTCGGCGATGGGCGGCGGGGACCAGTGAGTCGTCGGGGACCTCCGGGATACCGGTGGTCCGGAAGGACCAGGCCCGCCGGCCCCGATGGGACAGTTCGAAGAGCGTGGGCTCGGTGTCCCGGCCGAGGAGTGGTGCGCTGGTGGCCTTCCCTCCGGGTGCGCTCATCACGCCACCGCCTTTCCAAGTGCGGTGACAAAGGCGTCGATCTCGTCCCGGGTCCGGCGCTCGGTGACGGCGATGAGCAGCCCGTGCTCGCCGCCGGGATAGTCGTCGTTCAGGGAAATGCCACCCAGGAAGCCGGCGTCGGCCAGGCGCTCGATGACCACCGCTGCCGGCACCTTTAGCCGGACGGCGAACTCTCGCAGCACCGGCGCGTCGGCGAACGGCTCGACGCCGTCCAGGGCGAGTACGGACTCGCGGGTGTAGCGGGTGGCCTGGGCGCACCGCCGAGCCAGCTCGACCAGTCCGGACGTCCCCAGCCAACCGAGCTGGATGGCCGCCGTGACCGCCATGAGGGTCTGGTTGGTGCACACGTTGGATGTGGCCTTCTCGCGGCGGATGTCCTGTTCCCGGGCACGCAATGTAGTGACGTAGGCGCGGCGTCCCTCGACGTCGACCGTCTCCCCCACCAGCCGCCCAGGCAGTCGGCGCACGTGGTCAACGCTGCAGGCGAACAGACCCAGGTAGGGCCCACCGAATCCCAGTGTCGTGCCGAAGGCCTGACCCTCGCCGACCATCACGTCGGCACCCCACTCCCCCGCCGATTTGAGCAATCCGGCGGCTACCGGGTCAGCCCCCACCACCATGATGGCGCCCGTCTGGTCGCACAGTTCCCGGACAGCACCCAGATCCTCGATGCAGCCCAGGTAGTTGGGGTAGCCCACCAGCACCACGCCGGGAGGCTCGTGGCCGTCGGTCTCGTGGTCGGGCCATGCCGTCACGCCGTCGCGTAGAGGGATGGTCCGGATCTCATGTCCGGTGCCGACGGCAAAGGTGATGAGCATCTGGCGCCAGTGGGGATGGATGCCGGCCGACACCCACACCGTCGACCGGCCCGACGCCGCCACGCCCAGGTTGACGGCCTCCACGGCGGCGCTGCCGCCGTCGTAGAGCGAGGCGTTGGAAATAGGCAGCCCGGCCAAGCGGGCGATCATGGTCTGGTATTCGAAGATGGCCTGCAGCACGCCCTGGGCCACCTCGGGTTGGTAGGGCGTGTAGGAGGTGACGAACTCGGAGCGCCCAGCGAGCGCCCGGGTCACCGAGGGGATCTCGTGGTCGTAGGCGCCGCCGCCGGCGAAGCACACCAGTCGGTCGCTGCGGGCGCGGTTTCGGTCGGCGAACCCTTCCATGGCCGCCAACACGTCTGGCTCTCCGGCACTGGCCGCCAGCTCCAGTCCCCGCTCCAGCCGGAGAGCTTCGGGGACCACGTCGAACAGCTCGTCAACCGTGTGAAGCCCGAGGAAGGCGAGCATGCTCGCCACTTCCTCGTCGGTGTGCGGGATGTAGGTGCCCACGGGGCCGCTCCTCAGGTGGTCGGGTGGTGGTCCGAGGCGGCCCACTGGCCAGCCCGGACGAAGGGGGTGGCCACGACGGTGGCCGGGATGGTGCGACCTCGCTGCTCGATGACCAGCTCGGTGCCCGGCTTCCGACCGACCGGGTCGGTCTGTCCGGAGGCCGTGTCGACGAAGCCGAGGGCGATCCCGTGCTCCAGCATGGGCGAAAAGTTGCCGCTGGTCACCATCCCGACCGGCACCTCCCTCTCACTGATGGTCGAATGCCCCCGGGGCGGTTGCCGCCCCGGGGTGGCCAGCCCGACCAGGCGCCGGGCAGGGCCTGCGGATTGCTCCGCCACCAGGGCCTCGCGTCCGCGGAATCGTGGCTTGTCCCATCCCACCACCCAGCCCAACCCGGCCTGTAGCGGCGTGATGCCGGGACCGAGCTCGTGACCGTGGAGCGGGAGGGCAGCCTCCAAGCGGAGCGTGTCCCGGGCACCGAGGCCGGCGGGGGCGATGCCCGCGGCTAGCAGGGAGTCCCAGAGGTCGCCTGCCGCGTCGGTTGGGACCGCGCATTCGACACCGTCCTCGCCGGTGTAGCCCGTGCCGGCGACCAGGCAGGCGACGCCGTGCCAGCTGAAGGGGGTGACCCCGAACCGGCGGACTCCTGCCGCCTCCGGGGCCACAGTGGCCAGGGCCGCCCGGGCATGCGGCCCCTGGACGGCCATGATGCAGCGGGACGAGGTGATGTCCACTCCCCCGATGGCGGCCACCACTCGATCGGTGTTGGAGGCGTTGGGCATGACGTCGAACGTGACGTCGTCCAACCACCACACGATGATGTCGTCGACCACCGACCCATCGGCCTCATCGAGGAGGTGGGTGTACTGCGCCCGCCCGGGCCCGATCTTGCCGAGGTCGTTGGACAGTGCATCCTGGAGGAGACCGAAGGCGTCGGTGCCCGATACCCGCACCGTGCCGAGGTGGCTCACATCGAACACCACGGCGTCACGGCGACAGGCTCGGTGCTCGGCGATGGTCCCTGCCGGATACGACAGTGGCATCTCCCACCCGCCGAACTCGACGAGTTTCGCCCCGAGACTCCGGTGATGGTCGATCAGCGCGGTCTGGCGCAGCGGGCTGGTCGCTCCGGCGGCCTCGCCACTGAGTGTCGCCGAGGAGTCGCCCACATCGAGATGATAGCGGTGCTGCTGATCAGGCAGAACGGGCAATGCCGAGGTGTTCGCGGCTGTCGCCGGCCAGACCGTACTTGGCCAGCAGGTCCAACGTGTCCCGCTGGTAGAGGAGGGTCACCCGCACGTCGGGGTACAGCTCGGCCAGTCGGCGGACCTTGCCGTTCTTCTTGGTGACGAGCCGTTGGTTGAGTGTGGTGAGCTCGACGAAGAGCCCCGGCTCCGGCAGCCAGAAGTCGGGCCGGAATCCCGATACCGGGCGTCGGTTCTCATCCCAGTCCAGGGCGAACTCCACCGGTTCGTACTCCCACAGCACCCCATAGAAGTCCAGGATGCGGGCGAAGCGGTGCTCCGACTCATGGGCGAACCGTCGGGTCATGACGCCGTGTTCGGCTCGCTGATCCGCCGTCGGTCGCTCAACGCTCGACGACCTTGGCCGCAATGCCGGCGTCGAGCGTGCCACCGGCCCGGTAGCCCGCAGCCGGATGCCGGCTCGGCCGAGTCTGCGTGTCGGCGTCACTGTCGATCGCCACGATGGCTGCGTCGAGTTCGGAGACCACGCTGGAGAGGGGCAGGATGTTGAAGACTCCCTGCCCCCCGGCGAGGAGGTCCACGATCTCACCGTCGGAGTGAGCCAGCACCGACCGGGCTCCGGCCATTACCAACTGGGCCGAGGCCAAGTCGACGCCGAGGTCGCCGCGCAGACATTCGACGGCCTGGCGCGCCTGCTGCAGCTTCAGTCCGGCGTCGAGCAGCTGTTTGATGACCTTGAGCTCGAGCACGTCGCTGTACGAGTAGCGCCGCTGGCTCCCGCTGCCTGTGGCATCGGTGATCGATGGGCGCAGGAGTCCGGTGCGGGCCCAGTAGTCGAGCTGCCGGTAGGTGATGCCCACCAGGGAGCACACCTGGGTACCTCGGAACCCTTCGTCGGGACGCGCCGACCCCACTGCCCGGACACCACCCGCGGACACTTCAACGCTGCTGTCTCCCACTGCCGAATCCTCCACCTCGATCAGAGGTTCACCGTGAACCGAAACCTGACGGTGAACCTGGTCACCAGGGTATCACACGGCCGTAATTACGTGTGTGTGACCACGGTGGGCTCCCCCACCGCCAGGGTCGGGGCGATTTGGTCCCGGGGGCCGGTCGGGCCATGATCGGAGCATGACCATCGTGAAGATCAACGCCATCACCGTTCGGGAGGGATCCGGCGACGAACTGGCCCGCCGATTCGCTGCCCGGGCCGGTGCGGTCGACGATGCCGAGGGCTTCGAGGGATTCGAACTGCTCCGGCCCAACGACGACCGGGGAGTGTGGCTGGTCCTCACGCGCTGGCGGGACGACGCCTCCTTCGAGGCGTGGCTGCACTCGCCGGCGTTCGCGCACGGACATCGGGGAGCCGGTGGCCATGGCGAGGGAGCGTCGGCCTCTGATGCGCCACCCGTCGGGGCCCACAGCGAGCTGTGGTCCTATGACATCATCGATCTTCCGGAGCGCCAGTGAGCGCAGCGACTCCTGAGCCGGTGAGCGGGACGGGCGGTCCGTTGGACTCGGTGCCGCTCCATCGCCGGAGCATCACCTATGAGGCCTTCGAGAACGGCGACACACTAAGCATCGTGGGGCGGCTGGTGGACTCGAGACCCTGGGCCGAGAGTGGTCCCGGCGTAGCACTGGTGCACGACATGGAGCTGCGGGTGGACGTGGCCGTCGAGGGCCTCGTCATCACCTCGGCGGAGGCCGTGATGCACACATTCCCCCACACCGAGTGTCCCGGCATCGTCCAGGCATTTGCCGGGTTGGTCGGACTGAGCGTGGCTCGGGGCTACACCCGTGCGGTGCAGTCCAAGTTCGGTGGCACACGAGGCTGCACCCATCTGGAGCAGCTGGCCCGATCCCTTGGGCCCGTGGTCATCCAGGCGGTGACGTCTCGGCGGGCACAGGCGGTGAGTTCGGGGGAGGCCCCGGACCTCATCACGGGCACCGGCAGCCCATGGGCCCGGAACAGCTGTCACATCTGGGCCGAAGGCGGTGTGGCCGACCAGAAGCTGGCCGCCGGTTGGCGACCGGGTACCGGCTCGTACCCGTCACCCCCGCTCGAATGGTTCGAGGCAGCCGAGCCCTCGTGACCGACGGTCCGGTCCGGTTCAGTCGTGGTGCCCGCGCTGGGTCGGGCCTGGTGGCGCTCGTGGCGCTGGTGGGACTCCTCGCCGGTTGCACCAGTTCCGGCACGGCCATCACCCAGCCCTTCACCACCTCACCACCCAAACTGGAGAGCGGACCGGCCTACGAGGTCAAGGTGAGCACGGTCGCCGGACTCGGACCGGTGCTGGTCGACGGCCAGGGAATCACCCTCTACCTGTTCGAGACGGACAAACGCGGCTCCCCGTCCCGCTGCTACGACATCTGTGCAGTGCAGTGGCCACCGGCCCTGGTGCCCAACGGGACCACCAAGCCCGTGGCCGGCCCAGGCATCGACGGCCGACTACTCGGGACCCAGCCCCGCACGGACGGGACCACCCAGATCACCTACAACGGCTGGCCGCTGTACATTTGGCCGCCCGACCGGGTACCGGGCAAGGCCACCGGCCAGGCGCTCACCAACGCCGGAGGGCGGTGGTACGTCGTCGACCCGGCGGGCAACGCCGTCACGACGCCATGAGCGAGCAGTCCCGATCCCTTGGCGCAATACTGGTGGCCATGGCAACTGGGGCGGCGGGCATGGATGGCGGGTCGCGTTGGTCGCTGCGCTCCTCTGGCTCCTTCCTCTCGATCAACTCGACCGGCTCAGTCCTGTCTATCGGCTCGGTCGGGTCGTTCTGTTCGGTGGGATCGGTGGGATCGGCCCTGTCGGTGGCTTCGGTGGGCAGTGTTCTCGGCGTGGGCACGATCCTGTCCTGTGCCTCGATCCTGTCCTTGCTCTCCTACCGGTCGAGGTGGTCTGTGCTGTCACGCGGCTCATCGCCCCGTTAGGGGTCAGCTGGTCGGGCCACCCAGCCAACCGCGCTTGCGGAACAGGTACAACAAGACGGCCGCGGCCGCGACCTCGAGACCGATGCCGAACACCCAGAACGGCCACCGACCGGTGATGTGGCCGACCAGGAACGAGAAGTTCTGCCCGAAGAAGCCCGTGAGGAAGGACAGAGGCAGGAAGACCGTGGCGATGATGGTCAGTTGCTTCATCACCACGTTGAGGCGGTTGGAGACGGTGGACAGGTGGGTGTCCATGACCCCACTCAGGAGATCGCGGTACCCGTCGACCAGGTCACTGATCCGGATCAGGTGGTCGTAGATGTCCCGCATGTAGCGCTGCCCGTCAGTGTCGAGCCCGGGGAGCTCGGTCACACCCGACGAGATGCTGGCGAAGACGTCCCGTTGCGGTGTAATGACCTTGCGCACGGTGATGAGCGATCGCTTCATGGCGAACAGGGTGCCGAGCTGGGCGTCGGTGGGCTGGACCAGAATGGCGTCCTCGAGTTCGTCGATCTGCGAGTCGAACTGGTCGAGCATGGGGAAGAAGCTGTCCACCAGCTGGTCGATGATCAGGTAGACGAGGGCGATGTTCGGTGCATGGACCTCCATGTTGCGTCGGTGCTTGATGCGGGACCGCACGAGGTCCATGGCCGGACAGGTGCCCCGACGTACGGTGATCAGGAACTTGTCGGCCATGATGAAGTGGACCTCCTGGGTGGAGGAGTGGTCGTCAGCTGCACCATGGACCACCAAGTAGAAGAAGTCGTCGTAGTCCTCCGCCTTGGGGCGCTGGCCGAAGTGCTGAGCGTCGTCCACTACCAGGTGGTGGAGCTTGAACACGGTCAACAGGACATCGTGGGCCTCGTCGTCCACCCCGTCGAGATCGAGCCAAAAGAATGCCCCACTGGACAGGTGCTGTTCGATGACGGCCCGGGTGGCCTCGACGCTGGACCCGTCGCTCGTCAAGATTCCTTGCATGATCCGATTCTGCCGCGTGAACCCGGCAGTGAGCGGTATGGGCGGTCGGTCCTTCGAAGGGGCTCGGTACTGCTCCCTACCCGATGCGCTCGAGACCTGTTCGGTATCGGTGGCCGTTGGCGACGTACTCGGCGGTGGCCAGCCGGATCATGTCTCGGTTCGAGCGGTCGGGCAGCACCTGGGCCGGTACGCCGATGGCCAAAGCGCCGGGTGGCACCTCCATCCGATTGGGCACGACGGCGTTGGCGCCAACGGTGGCCCCGGTTCCGACGACTGCATGGTGGAGCACCACCGAGCCCGACCCGGCCAGCGATCCGTTCTCGAGCGTGCAGCCCTCGAGATGGGCCAGGTGGCCGATCACACAGTCGTCGCCCACGAGGGTGGGGAAGCCGGGGCCGGCATGGATCACCGTGCCGTCCTGTACCGAGGTTCGGGCTCCGATCCGGATCGACCCGTAGTCCCCCCGGAGCACAGCCCCGGGCCACACGGTGGAGTCGGCGCCGATGGTCACGTCACCGATCACCACCGCCTCAGGGTGCACGTATGCCTCCGGGTCGATGGCGGGTTCCAGCTCTCCCAGTCGATAGATGGCCATGCCCGACCTTAGGGTACGGGCCCCACTACGGGGGAAGTCCGCAGGGCTGCGGCCCGGTCCCTTGTGACGGTTCGATGACGATCGTTCGGGCTATCGTGGCCTTGGCGCGACGCTCGGTGGCCAGGCGCCGGGTGGGCCGATCGGGAGGAACTACGTGGGAACGCCCACCGTCGTGCACGGAGCCCAGAAGGACCAGAGGCCCGACGGTACGGCAACCCCGATCCTGGTCACTTGGGCATCGGTCGGACTGGTCGGGATCCTCGGCATGGTGGTCACCGGCACCAGGGTCGGCTCGGTCGCCAATCCCCCCCATCCGCTGTGGTGGTTCACGATTCCGAGCGGCGGGGCGCCGTTCATCTCGTTGGCCTTCTACCTCTCCCTGGCCGTGGCCGTCGTGGCCTGGGTGGGTGTCGGGCGCCAGGCACTGTCGGGTCGACTGAGCCTCGGCTGGGCCTGGGCGCTCCTGGCGGTGTGGGGTCTGCCCTTGTTTCTCGGCCCTCCCCTGTTCAGCCGCGACCTCTACAGCTACATCGCCCAGGGGCTCATCGCCCATCACGGGTTGGACCCGTACACCGTTGGACCCTCGGTACTCGGGCACGGGCCACTGCTGTCCTCGGTGGCCAGCGTGTGGCGCCATACCTCCTCCCCGTACGGACCGATGTTCGTTGCCGCCACCGGGGTGATGGCTGCGCTGGCGGGAGGTTCGTTGATCACCCAGGTCCTCGTGTTCCGGGCCCTCGAGCTGATCGGTGTCGTCCTGGTCATGGTGTTCCTGCCGCGGCTGGCGCGACACCTCGGCACCAGCCCGGGCGTCGCCCTGTGGCTGGGTGCGCTCAGCCCGCTGGCGTTGTTCAGCTTCGTGTCCTCGGGCCACAATGACGCCCTCATGGTCGGACTCCTGGTGGCGGGAGTGGCCTTGGCCGTCGACGGCAGGTTGCTGGTCGGCCTGGCGCTCTGCGCCCTGGCCGCCACCGTCAAGCTGCCGGCCGCCGTCGCCATCGTCTTCCTGGTGGTGGACCACGTACGGGCCGGACGCGGTACCGGCCGATGGAAGGACGTCCTCTGGCCGGTGGCCGGGGCCGTGGCTGTCTTTGTCGGCGTCACCCTGGCGTGCGGCTACGGGTTCTCCTGGCTCGGTCCGACCGCTCTCCACGTTCCGACTGAGTTGCGGATCCTGTCCACGCCGTCGGTGTCCCTCGGAGCGTTCGTCTATCACGCCCTCCACCTGGTGGGCGTTCCCGTGGTGCAGCGGGCCACCGTCACCGTCACCCAGGCCGTATGCGGCGTCGGTGTCGTGCTGGCCTGTGGGTGGCTCCTGGTGACGGTCCATCGTCACGAGGTGGTGCGATCACTCGGCCTCGCGCTGATGCTCATCGTGGTGGGCAGCCCGACCGTGTGGCCCTGGTATTTGCTCTGGGGTCTCGTCCTGTTGGCTGCTACCACCGCCCAGCGTTCGAAGGTCCTGGCCGCCGTGGCCGGCCTGGCCATGGTGCTGGTCGGTCCGAGCGGCTCGCCGCGGCTCAACGGGGCGTGGTACGTGGTGGTGACGCTGGCCACGGTGGCCGCCGTAGTGTGGTTGGTGCGGGACGGTCGGTGGCGATTCGTGGTGAGTGGACATGACCGCTGAGCCGCTGTCCGCCGTCGATGGTCCGGCCAACACCACTGCACCCACGGCACCGGCGACGGCCGCCGTTCCCCCGGTGACGCGCCCTCCGCGCTCCGGTCGGGAACCGGACCTCGCAGGGACCGAGGACGACGAGCACGGTCCACCGCCCAGCGCCCGAGCCTGGTCCCTGCCGCCGTGGCTCATCCGCCCGGTAGTGATCTACGCGGTGTCGTGGGCGGTGACTCTCGCCACGCTGCTGGTATGCGGTCTCGTCACCCACCGGGGCATCCCTACCGAGGTGAGTCGGTGGGACAGCCTGTGGTTCCTCAAGGCCGCGTCCCACGGCTGGCCCACCCAGCTCCCGATGCACAACGGCCACGTGGCCGGCAACACCGTGGCCTTCTTCCCGTTGTTCCCCTTGGCCATTCGCTGGATGTCCCACCTGACCGGCCTGCCGTACCTGGCGTCGGGCATGATCCTGAGCGAGCTCACCGGGCTCATCGCCATGGTCGGCGTGTGGATGCTGGCCCGCCACTACAGCGACCAGAGTGCTGCGGACCGAGCCACCCTCCTGGTCGCCCTGTTCCCCGGTTCGTTCGTCCTCAGCCTGGTGTACTCCGAGGGGTTCGCCATCACCTTCTTGGCCTTTGGGATCCTCGCCCTGTTGCAGCGACGCTGGCTGGTGGCCGGTCTGCTTGGTCTCCTCGCCACCGTGACCACTCCGGTGGCGCTGGCCTTCGAGGTCAGCTGCCTGTGGTGCGCCTACCGCGCCATCGCCGACGAACGGGACTGGCGCTCGCTGGTGGCACCCGTCCTCGCTCCGGTGGGCTTCCTCAGCTATCAGCTGTGGCTGTGGTGGCACACGGGGAACCCGGCGGCGTGGCGGGTCACCGAGCGGGGCGGATGGCACAGCTATCCCTCCTTGCTCTATCCGGTCCGCATCATCACCACCTTCGTGCGCGACCCGGTTGCGGTGACCAAGACCGGTGACATCCTGGTGGTGGGAACCGTCGCCACCGCCATCGGCGCGGTGATCGCCATCCGTTCCCGCCTGCCCATGCCCGCCCTGCTCTACGGTTTGGCGGCCGCCGTGCTGGGGCTGATCTCGGCGCCGATCGGACTGCGGCCCCGCTTCATCTTCTTGGCGTTCCCGCTGATCATGGCGGTGGGTGCACGGCTGACCGGCCGGGCCTATGCCGTCCTGGTATCGGTGTCGACGGTCGCGCTGATTGTGGCGATGGCCTACAGCGTGACTTCCTTCCGGGTGTTCCCGTGATCGCCGGCACAGTTCGGCCCGACGACAGCACTGGCCGGGTGGGGCCCGGGCCCTTCGACGACAGGCAACGATGACCGCCACCCGGTCGGCATCCACGGGCGTGCCGGGTGGGCCGGGCGGACCCCGATCGCCAGGGTCGACAGTGGCCCCTGCTTCCGCATCCGAAGAACCGGGTCATGTCGGGCCGGCCCACCCAGGCGCGGCCGACGCCCTCGAGATCGACGCCATCGGTGCCGAGCCGGCCATCGGTGCCGAGCCGGCCATCGGTGCCGTGGTCGAACGGTGCGGTTGGAGCCTGGTGTGGCTGTCGGTTCTGATCGGTGGTCTCGACCTGTGGGGTTCATGGTCATCCTGGTCGCTGGCGGGTGTGATCGCACCGCTCTTGATCATGGTCAGCATCGGTGGGATGGCTCTGACTTGGCTGGTGTCGAGCCCGCGGTCGTTGTTTCTCCAGGTGACCGCGCTGGTGTCGGCCTCGGTATCCATCGTGGGCAACCAGGGCGCTTCGATCCACCTGCGCCAGTTCTACAGCACCGATTCGGGTGCCTTCACTCAGTACGCCGCCCGGCTCCTCCAACACGGGGTCAATCCGTATGTGGCGTCGATGGCCGGGGCGGACCGCTTCCTCCAGACCCCGGCGGCCTACTGGACCTACACGGTGGGCGGAGGTCACATCACTCAGGTGTCCTACCCGGCAGGGTCGTTCCTGCTCGAGGTCCCCCTGCTCGCCTTGGGCTTCGGCCACCAGATCGTGGACTGGACCGACCTGGTCGCCTGGGTGGTCACCGGAGTCCTCTTGTTCGTCCTGGTGCCCGCGGCGCTGCGGTGGTTCGCTCTGCTCCTCTTCACGGTGCCGGTGTTCGCCGCCATCTTCGGGTCGGGGGGGACCGATGCCACGTTCCTGCCGTTCCTGATCGTGGCGGTGTGGCGGTGGGACCGGTTCGGCACCGGGCGAGGAGCGGGCCTGGCCCGATGGATCGGCCCGGTGGCCTTGGGGCTGGCCTGTTCCATCAAGCAAACCCCCTGGTTCTGCGTGCCGTTCCTGGCTCTCGGGATCGTGCTCGAGGCCCGGTCCTCGGATCGGGCCCCGCTCGGGGCGCTGGCCCGCTACCTGGGCATCGTGGTCGGCGTGTTCGCCGCGGTCAACCTGCCCTTCATCATCTGGTCGCCTGCGGCGTGGTGGCGGGGCACCCTCCTGCCGTTGACTCATCCCCTGGTGGCCGACGGCCAGGGGCTGGTTACGCTGGCCCTCCACGGGATCGCCCATGGGGTGTCGTTCCCACTGCTGACACTGGCCGGACTGCTCGTGGTGGTCACCCTGCTGGCCGCCATGGTGGTGTGGTATCCCACCATGAAGCGGGTCTGGATGCTGGTGCTGCCACTGGCCTTCTTCGTGGCCCCGCGCAGCCTGTCCAGCTACCTCCTCGACTTCTACCCCGCCGCCATCGTGGCGGCCTTCACCGTGGCGCCGGCGGTCCGGGGTGCGCTCGCGTCGGGCAAGCACCGGCCGGCCTTTCGCCCGGCCGCCCTGGCAGCCGTGGTGCCCGCACTGGGCGCAGTGGTGGTTTCGGTCCTGGCCTTCGTGGCGCCACCGCTCGACTTGTCGGTCACCTCGGTGGTGGCCACCCATACCGCCACCTCGTTCGACGCCATGACCGTGTTGGTCCGCAATACCACCGACCGGACGGTCACCCCCCACTTCATGGTGGCCAACGGTGGGGGGCACCCGGCCGGATTCTGGTTTCCAGTCGACCGGCACCGGTTCGTGCTCGGGCCCCATGCCTCGGCATCGGTGACCCTCGTCCCGAGGCGGTACACCAGTGCGCCGGCCCACGGGACCCACTGGCTGGTCGAGGCGTACACGTCGTCGCCCGAGGCCCTGAGTACCACGCCCCTGCTCGAGTGGACGTTGGGCAAACCCCCGATGCAGACCCCCTGAGGCCAACGCAGCCGCCCCACCGTGACTGTGTGCCCCACCCCCTCCTAGGATGACGGAAGGGCCGGACCATCCGGAGGCCGCCAGGAGGCAAGCATGAGCGAGTTCGGTGAGTTCGGTGAGTTCGACCACCCGGTGTTCGATGCCGACAACCACTACTACGAGGCACTGGACGCCTTCACCCGGCACCTCGACCCCAAGCTGGGGCCCCGGGTGATCGAGTGGTGTCAGATCGGGGGTCGCAGCTATCACGTGATCGGTGGCCGGGTGAACCGGGCGGTGACCAATCCGACGTTCGACCCCATCGCCTTCCCCGGTGCCATGTATGACTACTTCCGGGGCAACCCCGACAACCGCAACCCCATGGAGTTCCTCTCGCGACGAGAGCCGATCCGCGCCGCCTACCGGGAACCCGAGGCCCGGCTCGCCGCACTCGACGAGCAGGGCCTGGCTGGCTGCCTGCTGTTCCCGACCCTGGGGATGATCTACGAGGAGCCATTGGCCCACGACCCCGAGGCAGTCTGCCTCATGTTCCGAGCCTTCAACCGGTGGATGGCCGAGGACTGGACCTTCAACGTCGCAGACCGGATCTTTGCCGCCCCCTACATCACCCTGGCCGACCCGGGCTGGGCGGCCGAGGAGTTGGCCTGGGCCCTCGACCAGGGCGCCCGATCTGTGGTGATGCGCCCGTCTCCGCCGACCACCGCACTCGGCCGCAAGAACCCCTTCGACCCCATGTTCGACGCCTTCTGGGGCCTGGCCAACGAGGCCGGCATCGCTGTGGTGGTGCACGCCGCCGACAGCGGGATCTCTTCCAACGGCTACGCCGTGGACGGGTTCGCCGCCACCTTCTCGGGCGGGTGGAAGCCGTCGATCAGGTCGTTCGCCATCGAGCAGGCGATCCGGGACTTCCTGTTGTCGGTGATCTTCGAAAACCACTTCGAGCGGTTTCCCAACCTGCGCATCGCTTCGGTGGAGAACGGCGCCGAGTATCTCCCGGAGGTCTTGAAGAAGCTGCGGTCGACGTCGAACAAGATGCCCGGTTTCTGGAAGCACGACCCGGTCGACACGCTCCGGCGCCACGTGTGGATCAACCCGTTCTGGGAGGACGATGTGGACCAGGTGGCCGAGTGCATGGGCGCGGACCGGGTGCTGTTCGGCTCGGACTGGCCTCACATCGAGGCCCTGCCCCAGCCCCTCGACTACGTGGTCGAGCTGAAGAACTTCGACGCCGCAGACCGCCGCGCCATTCTCAACGACAACGTGGCCGAGCTGATCACCCTCCGACCCACCTGAGGCATCAGGCCCTCAGTGCTTGCGGCCCCGACCCCGGGAACGGCGGGCCCCTTTGCCGTGATGGGTGACGTGGTGCTCGCCCGTATGCACAGCCTCGGCCTTCTGGCGCGCCACCCGCGACCGGCCCACGAAGCCGCTGGCCACCAGAATCACCAGGCCGATCGCCATCAGTACCCAGATCACGTCGCGTCCTCCTGGTCGTCGTCCCGTCACACACCGGTGGATCCGGCCAACCGCACCGTAGCGTCACCGGTTATTGGACCAGGAACCCACCGGACTGGTGGTGCCACAGCCTGGCATAGAGCCCATGCCTGCCGCCGTCGAGCAGCTGGCGGTGGGTTCCCTCCTCCACGATCCTGCCCTGGTCGAATACGACGATCCGGTCCATGTGGGCGATGGTGGAGAGCCGGTGGGCGATGACCAGGGCGGTCGACCCGTCCATGAGGCGCCATAGTGCCTCTTGGACCAGGTGTTCGGATTCCGAGTCGAGGGCCGAGGTGGCCTCGTCCAACACCAAGATGGGGGCGCGCTTGGCCATGGCCTGGGCGATCGCCACCCGCTGCCGCTGGCCACCCGACAGTTTCAGGCCGCGCTCGCCCACGACGGTGTCGTACCGGTCGGGAAGGGCGTAGACGAACTCCTCGACATGAGCCGCCTTGCCCACTGCGTGGACCAGCTCGTAGTCGACCGCCGCGGATGGGCCATCGGCGTGCTCGATCCCGTAGCAGATGTTCTCGGCGATGGTCCGGTGCAAGAGCTGGGGGTCCTGGGGCACATAGGAAACCGCGCCCCGCAGGGAGGCCAGTGTCACCTCCCGGATGTCTTGGCCGTCGATGAGGATCTGCCCGTCCTCGACATCCATGAAGCGCAGCAGCAGTTTGGACAGCGTCGACTTCCCCGATCCCGACGGTCCGACTAGGGCCACGTGCTCGCCCGGCGACACGGTGAGGCACAGGTCGTCGAACAGCCGGGTGCCAGACCGGTATCCGAAGCCGACCTTGGCGAACTCCACGGTCGCCCGGGTCACGTCGAGCCGGCTGGCCTGTGACGCGTCGGAGATCTCGACCTCGACGCCAGCGATGGCGGTGAATTTGGCGGCGCGCCCCAGTGAGCGTGCGAACGACCGCAGATGCTCGAAAGACTGCTGCAGGCTGATGGCCACCTGGGCCGAGTAGTACAAGATGAGGTAGAGCGCGGCCGTCGACGCCCAGTGGTGTACCGCCATCGTGGTGCCGGCCACCAGGGCCAGCAACGTGCCGACGACGATCGAACTCTCGAGCTCGAGTTGGGTGCGCATGAAGATTGATCGGGCCCGCAGGTCAGCGGTCACCGACTGGCGCATCAGCTGCTCGACCCGGTGGCGTTCCAGGGGCTCGGCCGCGGCCGCGCGCACCGCCATCAGGTTGGTGACGGTGTCGGCCACCACACCGGTGGCCTGGGAGTGGTGGCTCTCGAACTCCTCGGACGCCGCCCGCACCAGCCGGAGGCGCCGGATGATGACCACCACGAACAGGATCACCATCACCAGCAGGGCCAAGGCTGCCGGCCAGGCGAACACGGCCAGGACCACGATGGCCGACACCACCACCACCGTCACCGGCAGGAGTCCCCACGATGCCACATCGACCATCTCGACGAACGCCCAGGAGAAGTTGCCGAGCGAGGATATGACCTCGCCGGCGGGGTGATCCATGTGCCAGCGGTAGCTGAGGGTGAGGAGATGTCGGTAGCCGTTGTTGACGCCGGTGGCGAACGAGCGCACACAGGCACCCCACTCCATCCAGCCCGCCACCCGCCAAAAGACCATGGCGATGAGGCCGGCCACGGCGTAGGTCAACAACAGGGGGCCGAACGTGTCCCACTCCCCCGCGCGGTGGGCCGCGCCGTGCTCGGGGATGGACGCCACCCGGGTGAGAATGGCGGCGAAGATCAGCGGACAGACGACATCGGCCGTGATGACGGCGAGCACCATCACCACCCACGAGGTGATCAGCTGGCGCTTTTGGCCCTCGACCTGATCCCAGCAGAAGGCGATCGTGTCTCGAGCAGAAGCAGAGGGGAATTCAGAGAGCTCAGCCATGCGTGGCTTCCTTGCAAAGAGGGGTCTCCGGGGGCAGTGCGGGGGTCCCGCGGGTGCTCGGCCGGAGCTACGGATGCGGTAGGTCGGAGGTGGGCATCGTCGATGCCCCGGGATTCAGCGGGTCGGGATGGAGACCGGAGCCCGGTCGGCCTGGCCGAACCGGAGATACCCGCTGAACGGGGCCATCGCGGCCCTCGCACTCCCCGACACCAGAATCGGCCCGCGGCAGGACGAGGTCGGGGACGAGCCCACGCCTGTCATGAGTCCTGCCATCGCCGGTCTACTCCTGCGTCGTTTACTTGCTCCCCACGGTCCGTGGGCGCCTCTGGAAAGGTTATCCCAAGTCCCAGGCAGGATGCTCACACAGAGTGATCTGCCGATTGGGCGGGTCCAAAACAGGCCGGTACAGTGCGGCCCCTGGAAGGCGGAGGCCTGCCAGCGCTTCACCCACCCGACTGCCTGATTGGCAGATTCGGGCGAACGACAGCTACTGGCCGATCAGGAGATCACGACGTAATCAGCATCATCCGGACGTAAACACCCGCTAGCACACCCGGCTCTAGAAGCCAGGCCGTACCACCCTTCCCGGTGCTCGGCTGGGGCGTTGAATGCACAGACGTGGGGTCCACCCAACCAAACGAGAGTCCGCGCCACCCCATCAGGGTCGCGCCGACCGACCGAGGAAAGGTCACCCACAATGGCTTCAACACGTTCTTTTCGTCGTACCCGTCTTCGCTCACCGCGCCATCACCCTGGCCCCCCTACCGAGGCGCGTCGCCGGGTCAAACCGGCCCGCTGCGCCGCCGTCGCCGGCATCGCATCCCTGGCCGCCACCGCACTGGCGCTGCCGTTGGTCCCTTCGGGCAGCGCCTCGGCATCGGTGCCGACCGGCAGGGGCATCGTCCTGAACGCTCCCATCGTCGATGCTGCTGAGCTTCCCGGTGGTGGCGGCTACTGGGAGGGTGCTGCCGACGGCGGCATCTTCGCCTTCGGCGCGGCCCGCTTCTATGGATCGACCGGTTCCCTCCACCTCAATCAACCCATTGTCGCCATGGACCCCACGTCGGACGGCCGGGGCTACTGGGAAGTGGCCGCCGACGGCGGGGTCTTCGCCTTCGGTGACGCCCGGTTCCACGGTTCGACTGCGTCGGACCGCCTCAATGATCCCATCATCGGGATCCAGGCCACCCCCGACGGTGGCGGCTACTGGACGGTGGCCTCCGACGGCGGCGTGTTCACCTTCGGCGACGCCAAGTTCTACGGGTCCGCCACCGGCCTGACCGGTGGGTCTCCGATCGTGGGACTGGCCCCCACCTGGGATGGGCGCGGCTACTGGGAAGCTGCGGCCGACGGTGCGGTCTATGCCTTCGGCGATGCCCACTACGCCGGGGGCGCACCCTCTGGCCAGCCGGTCGTGGCCATCAGTGCCAACGGTTTCGGCTACCGCCTGGCGGCCTCCAACGGCGGTGTGTTCGATTTCGGGGGTGCACCGTTCTTCGGGTCGACCGCCGGCAAGCCCCTCAACAAGCCGGTCATCGGATTGTCGTCCACCAGTTCGGGCTACGTGACGGTGGCGTCTGACGGCGGCATCTTCGCCTTCGGCCGCTCCGGGTTCTACGGCTCCCTGGGCGGGAGCACGGTGGGCGGGGCCGCGGCATCGGTAGCCGGCGGCACCGTCGACGGGATCACCGCCTACCAGCGCGCGGCATGGACGCGGGTCAATCTCTGTGAGGAAGGTGGTGCGTGGCACGTCCACGGTGCCGTCTACAGCGGAGGCCTGGGATTCAGTCACGCCAACTGGGACGAGTTCAACACGTTCGGCTATCCCTCTGATGCGGCCAACGCCACCCCGGACGAACAGATCCGGGTGGCTGTGGCCTTTGCCACCCGCTACTGGGGAAACCCCAATGCCGCTCCCGACCAGCAGGGGTGCAACGGCGGGTACTGAGTCCCAGGGGATTCCGGGCTGGCGCCGCAAACGCCGGTAGCGTGAGGTTCTTGATGAGGATCAGGCGTGAGAGCGGTCAGCGGACGGCGTGTCCGACCTCCCCGGGTCACGCCGATCCGGTGCGGTGAGCGACGCCCCCGGGGGCGGCTCCCGGCCCGCCGATACCGAACCCGAGGCCGGCCCGAGGACGTCAGGGCTGCCGGCGTCGCTTGTGATCTGGGCGTGGATCCTCGGCGCGCTATCCACCGGACTGGCCGTCGGCTGGGCGGTGTCGTTGGCCTTCCATCGACAGTTGGACATCGCCGTCTACCTGATGGGGGCGGGTCACCTGCTCGACGGCCGGCTCTACCACTCGTCGTTGACTTCCCCGCCCCATCTCCCCTTCACCTATCCCCCGTTCGCGGCAGTCGTGTTTACCCCGCTCAACCTGTTGCCCATGAGGACGGCTCAGGTGGTGTGGAGCCTGGTGAACTGCGGTGCCCTGTTGGCCCTGGTGTGGCTGTCGGTCCGCGCCGCTCTGCCGGCATGGGACCGCCGGAAGGTCACGATCCTCGCCCTGGTGTTGATGACTCCGGCATTCTGGATCGAGCCGGTCCATTTGACGTTCTCCTTTGGCCAGGTGAACATCGCCCTGGCTGCCCTGGTGCTGCTTGATCTCACCGGCCATGTTCCCATGGGATCGGGGACCCTCCCAAGGGGTGTCCTGGTGGGCGTGGCTGCGGCAGTCAAGCTGATACCCCTGGTCTTTGTTCCCTACCTGTTCTTGACCCGCCAGACACGCAGCGCGTGGGTGGCGCTCGGCACCTTCGCCGGGTGCTCGTTGGTGTCGGCGGCGCTCAATCCTTCTGTGTCGTGGTCCTATTGGACCAAGTACGCCACCGACGCCAAGCGGGTGGGCGGCGTGTTCTACATCAGCAACCAGAGCCTGCGGGCGGTGGCCGACCGGCTGGACCACCGTGTCGTGTCCACCGGGCTGATTACGGCCGTGGCTGCCGTGGTCCTGGTGGCGGGGCTGGCGCTCGCAGCGTGGGCCAGCCGCGCGTCGTCGAACCTGCTCGGCGTGCTGGTGTGCGCCACCACCGGGTTGCTGGTATCGCCCATCACCTGGGCCCACCATCTGGTGTGGGTGGTCCCTGTGCTGATCTGGCTAGCGTGGGCCCCCGACCGGCCGCCCTACGGCCGTGTCTGGGCCGTCGGCACGGCTGCGCTGTTCTGGTGGGCTCCGATCTGGTCCGTGCCGAGCGGCGTCAACCAGGAGCTGGCCGAGCATGGCTGGCAGCTGCTGGCCGGCAATTCCTTCTTCGCTGCCATGGTGGTGTTCCTGGGGGGCGTCACCATCCTGCTCGTTTTGCGACGGCATCGAGGGGCCGGGTTCGTCGGGGCATCGGGCCCACCACCTCCTCGAATCGATCGCGTTCCGGCCGACGCGGCGGGAACCGAGCCCGCCACGCGGTAGCAGCCGGTCTGTCAGGCCAGCAGCCGGCCGAGCCAGTCGACGGCCCGGAGCCCTTGGGCCAGCTGGAAGGACCGGAGACCGGGAAGTCCGGCGGGTGGAGGCTGGGTGGCCTGATGGAGGAAATACCCTGTCAGTCCGGCCAGCACTACCGCTACTGACTCCCGTTCGGCCTCTCGGGATACCGGATGGGTCCAGAACACTGCATCGGGATCCGGGCCGCCTTGCATGGCTACGCTCGGCAAGAAGTACAGCAGGTCGATCCAGGCCGCGCCGATGCTCGCGTGGGGCCAGTCGACGAACACGACACCGCCGGGTCCGAGCAGGACGTTGTCGGCGCGTATGTCAGTGTGGATCAATGTGGACCCGGCATAGGCGTCGTCCGTTGAGACCAGGACAGCCAGATCGTTCAGCCGAGGTCGGACCCAGGGGTCGAGTCTCGGAAGTCGATCCAGCAGGCTCGGGTCTATGCTCAGCAGTTCCCACCCGTTCAACCCGCCGGGGAGTGCCGCTTTCGGCGCGTCCAGCGGGCTCGGTGTCAGCCTGTCGCTCAGTCCCGACAGGCGCGTCGAGTACGAGAGCCAGTTCGTGTGACCGCCACGGGAGCGACGGGTGTTCGCCCAGGCAATCCTCGAAGACCAGCACCACCCAGTCCTCCACCTCCCAGGTCCATCGCAGCCGAGGGGCGGGAAATCCCTCAGGTAGCCCCTGTGCGATCCTGGCCTCGCGTCGGTAGAGCTCCTGTCCGCCCGGTGCTCCCGACACACGGTCGGGGGCGATCGCCTTCACGAAGACCCGGGCTCCTCGCTCGGGCGTGAGACGGGAGGCCAGGGCCGGCGAGAAACCCCACGGCTGGCTGTCGGCCCGCCGGACAGGGCTGGCGAGTCGCTCCTCGATGGAGGCTCGCACGATCGGGGGGATGCGTTCCCAGGGCAGGCGCGTGCCTGCCATGCCGGCCAACAGCGGATCGAAGGGCTCCCCGGGTGCCACTGCCCCATGCTGCCACTCGTGACCGATGACACACGGCGACGGCACCGGTGAGCTGACTCACGGGTAGACCAGTCGGATCCCGCGTCACCAGCGATCTTGGCACGCGGGCACCAGTGGGTGCGCCCACTACTGGCGTTCGCCCCCAAGGACGGGCAGGGACCGCTCGGGTCTGCAACCGGACTGGACGCGTGCGCTACGGCTCGCCGGCTGACGCCTGTGTGTGGTGGACGACTGCGTTCGACGCGGTCAGAAGTCGTCGATCGATCGGGGCGAGCGGAGGATCATGACCGAGGCTGCCAGCAACAGGGCCGCCCCCACGATCGAGAGCAGGAAGTGCCACCAGCTCCAGCTGAATTGACGAGCTACCTCGACGGAGGTGTTCGAGGCGCAGGCCTCGAATCGGGGGCAGTTCTTGGCGTTGGGCATCTGCTCGATGACGGTGCCGGTGAACCGGGTGATGGTCCACAGGGCAAACATGACCCAGAGGCCCACCACGACAACGATGCGCAACGGTTGATTTCGGATGCTCACGGCGTGATCTTGTCAGAGTTGGTGCTTCGATCCGAGGCGCGAGCACAGTGCGTGGCCATGGCTCGGACCAGTCATCGGCGCCGGCTCCCTACCGGCATCGCAATCCTGCCAGTTCTCCGATGGGCGGGCAACGCCCACAGACGTGATTTGAGCCCAGGCCCAGCGCCAATGAGCCTCCTGAACTGGGCTGACGCACTCAAGGTCACCGCCTCTGGTGCCGATACTCAACAGGTCTCTGTGCCGGGCTTTTGGTCCGGCAATCCGTGGAGGCCCTACTGATGGCGGACGGTAATGACGACGAATGGACGAGGATGAGATCCACCAGCTCGACCCCGGATCTCTTCATCGCGAAGAAGGGCAGACTGGCCCGCGGCATTGGACGGGTTCGCTCGTCCCCCCATCGGACCATCCACCAGGGCAAGGCCGAGGCGCAAGCCCGACGCGACTCGGAACGAGAATACGAGCAGCTCGAGCTCCTGATCCGGTCGACGATCCGCCATCGATCCCTCGAGACCCACTTCCAGCCCATCGTCGATCTGAAGAGCGGTGGTGCGGTGGGAACCGAGGCGCTGGCCCGCTTCTATCATCCGCACTTCGAGACGCCCGACGTCTGGTTCGCTGAGGCCGCTACGGTAGGTCTCGGTGTGGAGCTGGAGCTCACCGCCATGGACCTGGCGCTGGAGCAGCTCCCCCGCCTGCCCTCAGGCCTCTACTTGTCCCTCAATGCCTCGGTGGAGACAATCGTCTCCGACCAGTTCCAGTCGTCCCTCGCTGATTCGCACGCTGAGCGGGTCGTGCTCGAGCTGACCGAACACACCGAGGTCGATGATTACCAGATGCTCGAACACAGCATCCAGGACCTCCGATCCCGCGGTGTACGCCTCGCCGTGGACGATGCCGGCGCTGGGTTCGCCAGCTTCCGCCACATCTTGAACCTTCAGCCCGACGTCATCAAGTTGGACATCGGGCTGACCCGCGGCATCGACCGGGATCCGGCCCGGCGTGCCCTCGGCCGGGCCCTGCTGGCCTTCGGGATGGATGCTTACAACGCCACCATCGTCGCCGAAGGCATCGAAACCGAGAACGAGCTGAACACGCTTCGCTCCCTCGGCTTCTCCCGTGGCCAAGGCTTCCTCCTCGGGCGGCCGAGCCGACTCCCTCTCCAGGACGCCCCGACCAACACATTCCCGGGGCTCATTGCTCCTGAGGAGTTAGCGGTCGCCCAACTGGGAGCGGTGGCGGCCCAGCGTTAAGCGTCCGGCAGACCGGTCGCCTCCAGCGGGTCGTTGACGACGATGGAGTCGGCGACCTTGTCGTGCACGCACTGGCGTCGGTCGTCCCACAGGCACCACAGCGGGTCGAGCACCCCGATCCAGCCGATCCCCCAGGCCAGCCACGAGATGGCCGCCCGCCCGAAGGATCGTCCCCATCCCAGCGTGCTTCCATCGACCCGGAGAGGTCGGATGCGCAGCCATGCCTTTCCTAGGGTCCGTCCGTATCGGGCGGTCGCCACCGTCTGGTAGGTCAACATCACCAGCCCCGTGACAAAGGCGCAACCGAAGACGGTGAGATAGACCCAAAGAAACCCTGGCGGCGGCGCTGAGGTGGTCGATGAGGTGGTCTGGGCCGTCGGAAAGATCGGACCGAAGTGGGGACCGGCGACCAACAGCGTTCCCAGCAGCAACAGGGCGAACACCGGAAGGACCAGTAGCCAATCGAGCGCCTGGGCTCCCAGCCGACGTCCTGGATCGGCGAGCGCGCCAGGCCCGGCGGCCGGTCGGCCGAGCTGAGCCCCCTTCCAGGGAAGTGGCCCCCCGCTGCCGGGGGGTGGCCGGACCGGAGGTGCGGGAGGAGTCCGGAACTCGGTCCAAGCGAATCCGTCCCAGTACCGCAGGCCCCCGCGGCCGTCGGGATCGGGGTACCAGTTGGCCGGAGCGGACATCGAGCTCATTGCGATCCCTTCATCCCGACAACTGTCGAGTACCGAGTAGTGCCATCCCCGTACTATCGGGCCTGGGCGGTCCGGCCTTCGAGTGGCACGGCACGCTCGACGTGGTCAGTTCGGAGCTACTGATCGGGGCAGGTCACAGGGGCTGGGGATGTTGAGCAGCTCGGCGATGGCCGGCGCCCACCATGTCGACTGGGGTCGTCCCTCGTGCAGTGGGGACTGGAACGACCGAACCATCGGATGGCCTCCGGTGACCACGGCCAACTGGGCACTGGTCCGCGGACTGCCGTGCACCCCTCGGATCGGAAACTCGAACGATGAGAACCACCGTCCCGGTTCCGACCAGGCCAACACGGTGCCGCTGCCGATGCGCTGGAGGCCCGCGACGCCGGGGACAGAGATGATCCATGCGGCGTCGATGGCCATGGGTCCTCCGATGATGGCTGCGGCCCCGTCATCGACCACGTGGCCCTCGAGGCCGCGTGACGCCGCCTCGGTCCGAAGGTCGATGGGCTCGGGGTCGGTCACGGTCTCCTGGCTATGGTCGCTCACCACCACCACGATCCAGTCCGACCACTCCGGTTTCAGGGCTTCGAACACGGTGGCGAGGTGGGTGTCCACGAGCCGGTAATGGTCCAGGGCCTCGGGACTGTCGGGGCCGAAGAGATGTCCTATGGTGTCCGTCTCGTTGAACTGGGCGACGATGAGCTCAGCTCCCTGGGTGGCGACCTGGCGGACTCGCTCCGATGTCTCGCTGTCACGGGCGTACCCGAGCACGTCCCGGTCGACGTCGTGTGCGAACTCCCCCATCGGCCACTGCACATCGGCGCCGGCGCCGGCGGTCACACCGATGAGGTGATCGTCACCGAAGAGTGCTGCACTGGGTCGGCCCGCAGACCGCATGGCGTCGAACAGCGTGGGCACCGAGGGGCCCACCCGCCAGGCCGACACCGTCTCTGCAGCGGACGGCCACTCGTTGGCGATGATGCCGTGCATTGCCGGAGGTTCTCCGGTCACGAAGGTGGCGTGGTTCGGATAGGTCGATGACGGCAAGACACCAATGACGCCAGATGGACACCAGGCGCCGGTACGGGCCGCGCTCGACAACACAGGCATTACCGATGGGTCGAGGTGACGGGGAGACGTTCCATCCAGCACCAGAAACAGGACCTTCATCGGCACTCATGGGTGATGGTGGTCACCGTGCGAGCGTCTGGAGCCGCGGCACCCAGTCGGTGAGTGGGGGTGGCACGGCGCCAGGGTCCTTGGCCGATTCGTCGGCCCGGCGGAGCCGGAGGGCCGAGGTGAAATGAGGCGTGCGCTCGAACTTGGCGATCTCTTCGGCGTCCATGGACCCACCCTGTGCGACAAGGGTCCGGACACTTCCCTCGGACAAGATCCCGCGGTAGTCAGCGTCGGTGGCCACCAAATAGCGCTTGGCTGGGACGTGCGCCTCAATGATGGCTGCCACCCGGTCACCCAGTACCGGGCGGACAAAGTCAGCGCCCACGGATCCATGTCGGGGCTCGTCACCGGGGACCAGGACGTGACCGACATCATGGAGTAGGCCCGCCACCTGCAGCTCGGTATCGTCGGGGTAACTACGCCGGAGATGATCGGCGCACTGCAAGCCGTGGTTCAGAATCGAAAGGCCGATGATCTCCTCGTTCGGCTCCTCCGTCGAGCCCGCTACGTCGAGTAGGCCGAGGACATCGGACAACGTCGATTGGTCGTGCCCCAGTGCGCTCATCGACCAAATCCTAGGGCCAATGTCGGCGGGTCCTGGAGTCTCTGATCCCCTGGGTCGCGCCCTCGTGCGCTCGGCCACCCCCAAAGGAAGCGGCAGCCGCCCGACGCCGGAATGGGCGATCACATCGGTTCGACGGTTCCAAGGTGCGCCACCGGCCCGCCGTAGTTGCCCCGAGGATTGATCGGAAACGTGGTCGTCAGGGGTCCTCCATCGTGACCATTTCCACTCTCGCCCACAGCTACTGTGGTCCTGGTGGCCACAGTAGGGTTGAGTCACGAGGCCACGTCCGGAGCCAATGGATCGCTCCCGGCGGAGCGCATGGCGGGGCACCGGTACACAGTGCTCACTGGCCTGGCGGTCACGGTGCTCTACACGGCGCTGTCGCTGTTTTGCTGGCAGCACCTCGTGGCCGCCGGACTGACGACGCACATGTACCACCCCGACGTGGGCGACGTGGGTCAGCGGGTCTGGTTCATGGCGTGGCTCCCGTTTGCCCTGGCCCATCACACGAACCCTTTGGTGAGCAGTTACATGTTCGCCCCAGGCGGGATCAATGTGTTGGCCAACGCCAGTGTGCTGTTCGAAGCGCTCATCTTCACCCCTATCACCGAATTAGCGTCGCCCGTGGTTTCCGTGAACATCGCCAGCATCGCAGCGCCCGTGGTCTCGGCACTGTCGTTGTACTACGTCCTCCGACGCTACGAGATGCACCGGTCGGTGGCCTTTGTGGGTGGGCTCATCTATGGCTTCTCCCCCGCGCTCCTGCAGTCCGACGGACTGGCCGATTTCAACCTGACCTGGATGTTCTTTCCTCCTCTGGCGGCGTATCTGATCGACCGGATCTTCTTCCGACAGACTGGCAATCCGGTCCGACTGGGACTGGTGTTCGGCCTGCTCGTGGTTGTCCAGTTCTTCTCCGGTCTCGAAATCCTCCTCGACGTTGCTGTCGTCGCCGTGCCGGTCCTCATCCTTGCGGCGGTCACCAATCCGAGGCAGATCACGGCCCACGTCCGTTTCGCGGCGATCAGCACGGCTACCGCCCTGGCCACGGCAGGAGCCGTCCTGATCTATCCGTTGATTGTCTATTTCGACGGCCCATATCACGTCGGGTCGTTGGGTCAGGCTGTGAGGCCAGGTGCCGCCCTGCCCTCGCTGGTGTGGCCATCGGCGGCCACGGGTCACGACTTCTTTGAGGCACCGCCAGGGACTCCGTGGCAGCATCTCTTCGATGACACCTTTGTGGGTCCGCTGGTCATCGTGTTGGCTCTGGCGGCCCTGATCGTTGCTCGGCGCCACCGTGTGGTTCTGCTGTTGTGGGCCGCGACCCTGTGGTCTGTGGTCCTCTCCTGGGGTGGTTCAACCCGGCTGACCGGAGCGAGTCCACCTCTATCGTGGCACGCACCGGCCTGGTATCTCTCCGCTGCCGTCCCCATCCTGAAGAACGTCGGTTGGATTCGACTATCGATCCTGACCGACGTCCTACTGGCCCTGCTAGTGGCCATCACGCTCCAGGCACTGGTCTCGGCCGTACAGGTGAGCGGCGTTCGTTGGCGGGGTCCCCTGTCTGAGTTCACGGTAGTGGGTGCTGGAGTCCTGATGGTGATACCACTGCTCGCCGGCAGCAATGTGCCCTATGCAGGATTCCAAGCGGTGGCCATACCAGAAGTGCTTCAACACATTCCGACTGGAACCAACGGAGCCGTACCCATCGTGCTGGTGTTTCCGGCCGGCAGTCCAGTTTCTGGAACTTCGCTGGCCTGGCAGGCGGTCGCCGGCTTTCCGTACCGTAACTTCGAGGGCTACGCGTGGCACCCTCAGCCAGGCAAGCAGGCGGCGATTGCCGGTGCTACTTCCAGCTTGCCCGACTATCTGCTCTCCTCGTCGTCGGAAACATCACCCTCGGTCACGGTCGGTCCCAAACTGAGCCGCGAGATCGCTGTGGCATTCACTCACTACGGAGTCCGATTCGCTGTAGTGATCGACGGGTACCCGGGCTCAGACCAGCTGACTCGAGTCTATGACCAGGTCTTTGGTTCCAGTCGCCGGTACGGGGACGGGCAGATCTGGACAACCTGCCGGGCTGGAACACCGGTACCCCAGACGCCAGCCTGCAACCCCTAGCCCTGTCATTGACCCACGTCGGTGTGGGTGTGTTCTGGCACCGCACTGACCGATTGGGATCAGTGTGCGACCGACAGCGTTCGTTGGGCCGTCGGTATCCTGGGCCGTCCTACACCCAAGACAGCGTGACAACCGAAGGGCTGTCGCTGTGATTGTTCACGTCGATTCTCACCAGATACTCTGCGGCGCTGCCTGTCTCCACCGCCTCGACCTCAACGCCTCGGCCTACGGGCGTGGTCCTCCATTGGTAGCTCGGCGGAGGGGAATCTGAGGAATAGCTGCCGGGTAGGCGGAGATGTCCCGAACTCCGCGGATCGACCTCGATGGCATCGATTGCACGGGCACCCTCCTCCAGGACGAGCCGCCGGTACGACAGGGGAAGCTTGGCGCTGCTCATGTTCGGAGCATATGGGGCGGTGGTGTGACTGGGAACCCGTAGCAACTGATGCTTCTGGTTAGTCCGCGCGCCGACTGCACCATTCGGTGGCTCGTCCAGGCTCAAGGTCGATCAACGGAGTGTGAATCTGTCGGTCCCACGCTGGTGTCAGCACCATCAGTCGTTGATCGGTCGTTGCGTGGGCACCACTCACTGTCGATGCACCCCCGGACGGTCACACGACCCCTGAACGACTCAGCTAACCGGATTGCCCGTGTCTGTGATACCGAACCCCATGGTGTACCTCCACGGCGGTTAGCAGCAGGACGGACAATCCAAGCACCACCGACCCCACCACGACGATGAATTTGTCCAGGCTCGCTTGATCGACATACCTGCTACTCAAGTCATAACCAACTATCCCAGTCAGTCCACCCAAGGTATTCGTGATGACATCAGTGATGTCCGTCGCGCCAATTGCGAACATGTATTGGATCGCCTCCGCCGCAATGCTGGCGCTGAGCACGATGAGCAACTTGGTCAAGAAGCCCATTCGCTTGAAGTTGACGCCTAACAACAACCCGAATGGAATAAAGACGAGAACGTTCGCGACGGACTCGCCTGAACTCCCAGAGGCATTCGCGAAGGGCACGAAGTTCAGGCTTCTCTTGTCGTAGTGCAGCACGGAAGCGATATGAATGGAGAACTTGAACAGAATCAACCACGCCAGGATGACCAAATACAGGGCAAAGAGAATTCTGGCTAGCGATCTCACGTCGGGCCGTTGGTCCGCGCCGTCTTCATCGGGAGCCATCATGCCTGACCGGTTCGCTTTCGGGCAGTCGCCCGGCTCACAGCGGTGTGAGAGGGTCGTAGTCTGGCGGCCCAGGGGTTGGGGGCCATGGGTGTGCCCCTGAGCGCTGAGTCGACGGACGTCCGTGGCCCCTCAATCAAAGTGGAAGCCGCATGGCTACCCGCGGGCCGAAGTCGTCGTCTCCAATGGAACGCTCGTGCTCCCGGATCGCCCGTAGCTCAGGTGTCAGTCTGTCGATCGTCATGAAACCAAGCGACTCGTAGAAGGGTCCGTTCCAGGGAACGTCACGGAATGTGGTGAGTGTGATGGCCTCGAAGCGCCCGAACCGTGCCCAATCGCAGACGGCCTCCACCAGCGCGCGTCCGAGGCCCTGTCGTCCGTGGTCCGGGTGGACCGCCAACTGCCAGATATGCGGAATCCCATCCACCGATTCGACACAAGCGAAGCCCACCGCCGGATCACCGACAACCAGGACGAGTGCTGCCTGCCCGAAGTGGTTCTCCCCTTCGTCGTTCGTGAAGGGACCGATTCCCACCGATTCGAACAGCCGGTCGGCCTCGAACTCGATCCTGCGCAGATCGGCGAATTCATCAGGACGTCCGACACGGACGATCGGGCCGGGTTGTCTGTCGCCCATTGTCCGAGTATCCCACCGGCGGAGTGCCCTCGAACTCCAAGAGCGGGCTAATCGCTCAAGGCTTCGTCTGCGCCAAATCTCTGCTGCGCCGCCTGCCGGGTGACGCCCAGGGCGAACCCGATGGACGCCCAAGAATGGCCAGCCTTTCGTGCGTTGGCAACGTGTCGTCGGAGCCTCAACTCAGCGAGCTTCACGTCTTGGTTGGCCTTGATGATGTGGCTGATTTCCTTATCCCACTCGGCGAACCGTTCGCTCATGCTGTCAATGCTACCTTGACACACGGCATCCGCCTCGCCCGTATCGCTGACCGCAGGGAGCGGGCCCATGGAGCGTGCCCACGCCGCGCCACCGCCATGCCGGGCAACTACGACAAGTGCGCTCTTCGCGAACGCCGCAGATGTCGGCAGATCCGAGCCCGCGATGGCAGTGTCGTAGGTCGGGAAACTCACGATCTTGACATAGGCATTCTGTCGGTCCCGGTCCTTCGATCAGCACCGCGACTTCTTGTGGCTGAGCAGTCCTTGTGCCGATGATCTGGATGAACGGCACTCTCGATACCTCGGCCCGGGACCCTCACTTGCGACGTAAACCTTGAGGTCAGCGAATTCGACGGGATCATGCAAGAGCTTCTGGAGGTAGGTGGCTGGAGGTCAGGTGGTGGGCAGCCATCACCTCTGAACCTAGGGGGAAAACTCCCCGTTCGTTAGACGCTCGCGACCTGGCAAACCTCCAATCGTCCATGAACGATGATTTGGCCGATGAATGAGTTTGTAGGACCTGCGACGTCCAACTGTAGGGACCGTTGAGCGTTGCTCGGCCGGGCAGATGCAGAGTGCAGATGTAGAACGACAGAGAGGACTGGACGATGTCAGAAGAATCCCAGCGGGTTGAGGTATCACGCAGAATCCAAGCACCGGCCGCCTCAATATTCGCAATCCTGGCGAATCCGCAACGTCATGCGGATTTCGACGGGTCCGACATGCTCCGGGGGGTCGTCCTCGAGCGTCCCATCTCCGCGGTGGGCGACACCTTCACCATGAAGATGCATCGGCTCGGAGACGACTACCTCATGCTCAACTATGTGGTGGAGTTCGAGCCAGATCGGCGCATCTGTTGGGAACCTGCTCCTGGAGACCCTTCTCGTGCCGAGGATGATGATCCATCCAAAGTCGGGATCCCTGCGGGCTACCGCTGGGGCTACATCCTCACTCCGGACGGCGACGATGCCACCGTCGTCACGGAGGTGTTTGACGTTGGTACCGTGAAAGAGGAGATCCGCCAATCCCTGTTGAGCGATGGCGGGACGTGGATCAATGGGAACAATTCGATGATCGATTCCATGACGGCCAGCCTGGAGAGACTCGAGAAGATCGTTGCTCAGTAGGAGTCGCCCTTTCGGATCGGCATGAACCCGATACAATTGTGCCGGATTCATGCACGCCGTCGACTACGTCATCTACAGCCTGTGGATCATCTTCTGGGTGGCGTGGCTGGTCGCTGCCACGAGTGCTAAGCGGGCCGCTCACTCACGAATGGGCCAGTTCGTCGGTTTGAGGCTCGTCACATTTGTCATCGTGTACCTGATCATTCGCTTCGGCGTTCTGAAAGGTCACCATGCCATCGTGACCAGCCCCGTTCTCCAGGGTGTCGGATTAGTGCTGTTCTTGACCGGACTGGCGCTGGCCGTGTGGGCACGAGTCCATCTGGGGAGGAACTGGGGTACCCCGATGTCCGAGAAGGTTGATGCAGAACTGGTCACGACTGGTCCCTACCAGTACATTCGGAATCCCATCTACTCGGGAATCATCCTGGCCGCTGTCGGAACATCGGTAGCCATCAGCTGGTATTGGCTCGTCGCCGTCGTCTTAATGAGCGTCTATTTCGTCCACAGCGCAAACGTCGAGGAACAGACGATGCAGCGCCTGTTTCCCATCAGTTATCCAGAATATGAGCGCTCCACCAAGAAGCTGATCCCGTTCATATTCTGATCCTTCCGTTGCTCAGCAGTTGGGGGCGGACCCTCCCCCACCCGACCGCAACAGGCCGGGATGAGGATGTTCAAGTACCAACCCGGTGTCGTCAGCTTTGGGCCACGTGCTGTGCTGGGGGACCCTTTCTGGGGCGCATTCTCTGACCCCGCTGGCCCAACATGGAGGGGTAGACGGGTGCGTTGTGGCCTGGTTGACTGGGGCTTCAGAGCCCAGAGCGGATGGGCATGAACCCCAATGAGCGGAGGTGCCAGGTGGCCAAGCCCACGCAGCTCGCACAGCGAATGGTGGTGACCCACTTCATCGTCTCCGACGATGTCGAACGCTCCCGGCGCTTCTACACCGAGGTACTCGGCGGCACGGTGGTCTTCGGCCCAGAGCCAACCAATATCGCCCTCGCCAACACGTGGATCATCATCAACGCTGGCGGAGGTCCCACCGATGACAAGCCTACGGTCACCCTAGAGACGCCAAGCGACCCTGACCGGGTCAGCAGTTTCCTCAATATTCGGGTCGAAGACATTGATGCCGCCTACGCCGAATGGAGCGCTAGGGGCGCCCAATTCCTGACTCCGCCGAAGGTGCACAAGTATGAGATCCGTTGCTACATCCGAGATCCCGATGGCTACATCATCGAGGTAGGGCAAACCACTGATCCACAGGGAGACTGGTGGCCTGCCGAGTGGCCGCCGATCAACCCCGGTCGGCAATCCGAGTGAATCCTTTCTCATTGGTGACCCGGGTAGGCCCTTCGCCCTGACCTGGAGGGCAATGGCATCCCGACTCGGGCAGTTGACGAATGAAGTAGCTGGTACCCGAACGCTGGGAGCGTGTGACATTCCGGAGCATTGGGATGAGTCGGAGCGCCGGTCAAGCCCCCTCAGCGGCCGAGATGTGGCGCCACGTATGATCGCCGCCTATGACCTATTCCGTAGATTTCGTCAACGTGTCGACGGTCGGCCTGGAGTCGTCTCCCGTGGCGGAGGCGCTGGCAGGCCTGCGGGCGAACGAGGCTCGATACTTCAAGAACAAGTACGACCACGATTTCGAGGTTGAGCCAGCCGCCAAGGCCGAGAGCGAGATCGCCTTGGTGCAACACATCCTCAACGATGAGCGGGACATCATCATTGAGTCACCCGCGCTTGAGGCAACGACGTTCCAGGTGGAGAACATCCGTTGGACGTACGTGTTCTACGAGAGCGGGCTCTCGATCAATGTTCTCTACACACTCGACGGACCAAAGCCAAAGCGCGCGGTCGGGTTCAAGCTTTCCGAAGGGATGGACATTCCCGCGGAGTTGGATTCGTTCAAGTTCGCCCGCCAGAAATCAAAGCTGGCAGGGACCATCCGAGGCTCGTACTTCGTCATCAAGGGCGAGTATTGAGGCCAACGTCGTAGCAACTTGGGTCCGGCACTGTTTCCGACTGAGCCCGACAATGGGAGAGGCCTCGGCTTTGTCACTGTGTTGCCCTTGTCTGAGGCGCAGCTCCCGGTCGGTTGGGGTTGACGGACATCCTCGTCAGACGTCATCGGTCAACCGTGGCGCTGCTGAGCTCAGACACTGGGTCTGTGCCGGCATGCTGGGTGGATCCGCTTGGCGACATCCCCCAGGGCCGCGGAACACGCAACCTGCAGAGGTGGGCGGTCATCTCGCTGTCGCCCCCGGCCTCGACGGTGCGCTGGAGGGAACCAGACATCGTCGCAATGCCAGCTGAGGAATGCCCCTGGCGGTCGCCAGGATCGCAGCTCCATGGACTCCGATCGGTGTAGCCAGGCATCTCCACAACAGGTGTGCGGAGTATGCCTGGTAGTCGGGCTGCCGGGATTTGAACCCGGGACCTCTTGACCCCCAGTCAAGCGCGCTAACCAAGCTGCGCCACAGCCCGTCCCAAGTCGAGGTGCCAGGTGGCCACCTCTCCCTGTCCGGCCGACCGAACACCCATCGCGAGGAGGTGCACGGTCGTGGGAGGCACTGCCACCGGACGGGGTAACACTAGCCGAGCCAGGTGACGTCGAGTCCCGGGCTCACGGGGCTGACGTCTTGCCACGGTGGACCCCATCTGTCACCGTTGGTCGTCACACCGCAGCTCCCCGACCACCCCGGACGAATCCGTTGAACGGCCCGCCCGGGGTGGAAGGAGACAGCTGTGAGAACTGGTGTGGTGCCCGCCTAGTGGCGAGTGCGGCTGCCGGGCACGTGAGCGCCCACTGGCCGCCGTCCTGATCTAGTGTCCCTTGCCCTTGGTGAGGCACAGGCCGGCGGGCGAGCTGGTCGTGCAGGTGTTGTTCGTCCAGTCGTTGGCCGTGCCCTGGGCACCCGAGCCCGTCGAGTTGTCCTGGACGTCGAAGCTGGTATTCGTCTTGGCCGTGTTGGTCTGGAACAAGTTCCCGAGGGCCGAGGTATCGGCGAAGATGCCGTCCCCAGAAGAGCCCGACGCCGTGTTGGTCTGCAGGCTGTTGTAGGCGGCGAAGTTGGACGCTGAACCCGAACCCAGGTAGATGCCGTTTCCATCGCCGCTGAGGGTGTTCTTCACCAGGATGCTACCCAGGGTGCCGTAGAGCGAGATCCCGTTGCTGGGATCGCCGTTCACCGTGTTCTGGGTCACTGTCGTCGACTGGGTCAGGCTGTCGAGGTCGAGGCCGTCACCGAATCCGCTGCCGACCGGGTTCGAGTCGGTGTTGGTGGCACTGGACGCGGTGTTCTTGGAGAACGTGAATGTCGTCCCCGATGCCGCCGGATTCGTACAGGTGGTCGAGGTGTTGCCGCAGAACACCCAGGCCGGATCCTGGTCCTGGATCACGTAGATGTCGGAGTCGTTCGAGGTCACCTTGTTCTTGCTGACCGCGAGGGTGTAGGGGTTGCCGATGAGGATGCCGCTGGCCGCATAGGTCGGACCGTCGTAGGTGTTGCCCGTCACCGTGTTGTTGGTCAGCGTGGCGGCTGCAGCCCAGATCTGGATGCCGTTCTGGGCGATCAGCGGCGTGTTGCCGATCCCGGAGATGGTCGAGCCGGTGATCGTGCAGGCCGTTCCCGGGTCGTCACAGGTGACCCCGTTCTTGTCATAGGTGTTGACGACGTCGTTGGTCAGGGTGACGTTCGACTTGATCGACGAGGTGCTGTCGGTGGCGACATAGACGCCCAGTCCTCCCTGGCATGCGAAGAGGTCGGTCGGCAAGTCGATGCCCGTGACGGCATCACCCTTCAGGGTGCCGGTGGCATCGTGGTAGTACACCCCCACGAAATCTTGGCCACAGCCGCCGCCCTCGAGGCTCGGCGTCGCCGCAGACCCGCTGACCCCGACGTTTTGGAGGGTCACGCCAGAGGTGTTCTTCACGTCGACGACGTAGTACTGCGGCTGGGTGCCGTCAGTATCGGTGTCGGCGAGTGGGACGGTCGACGGCTTGATGATCGAGGAGGTGTCCCCCGCTCCGCTGATGGTCACCGGCTTGGTGATCGCCACCTGCTCGTTGTAGGTCCCGGCCTGGAGCTTGATGGTTGCCCCGGGTACCGCCACAGAGACGGCGAAGCTGATCGTGGAGCACGGGTGCGAACTGCTCTGGCACGAGTTGCCGAGGTTGACACCGTAGGGAGCGACATAGAGCACCTTGGAACTGGCACTGGCTACCCCGGGGAGGACCAGCATGGTCCCCATCACCACTGCGGCCGCGGCCGCGACCATCGCTACGGACTTGCGCTTCATGTTCCGCCTCCATAGTCGGCCATCACCGTTCTGGTGACTTCGCCTCCGACTCGGCCGCACTGTACCGATTCCGTCCTGGGCCGTCCACCGGCTCCACGAGGCGCGCACGACCCGCCACTGTGCGTGCCCTTGGCAGCGTTCGACGACATGGTGGGCCGAGCCCCGAGGCCAGAGACGTCCCTGGTCAGCGGCTCGAATGCTCACCATCTCCAGCGGCGAACCGCGAGACGGGCTCTGGTGGCCAGTTCCCCTCCGGCCGGCGCCAGGGTCCCAGCGCGCCTAGGCCAGGTCGGCCACGACCAGCTTGCCGATGAACGTGTACCCCTTGGTGTTGGCGTGGATGTTGCCGAGGGTGCAGAAGTAGGTCAGCTTGCAGATCTCCCACACCGCCACCGGGATGGTGCCGTAGGGCTTGAGCTTCGCCGTGGTGGCCAGGGGGGTGTCATCGCCCTGGGTGGCCAGCTTGTACGGCGCCTGGGTGACGTTGACGAAGCTTCCGCCGGCCACCGAGTCGTAGACGGCGGACAGGGCCGGGTTGATGAAGGCGTCGAAGGCCAGTACTGACTCCTGGGCCAGGGCGACGTTGGGGCTCCCCGACGGGTACACGTAGTCGCCCAGGATCACGTCGGGATAGGTCAGCCCGACGATCTTTGCGGTCGGGTCGTCGCTGGCCACCAGCGCGTTGTGGAGCGCGCCCACCAGGGTGGTCACGTTGGTGGAGATGGCCGACGCGGCCGCCTCGACGCACGCGATCGGATTGGGGTTGTTGGCGCAGGCGGTGACGTCATTGCCGCTGATGGAGATGGTGATCAGGCTGACCTCGCCCGGGTTGGCGGCGATGAACGCCAGGGCCGCGGCTTCCTGGGTCGACGTCGGGTAGGCCACCGCATTGGCGCCCGCCGGGTCGGAGCAGCCGGTGGCCGAGATGATCGAGACGGTGGTGGCACCGCCACACCCGAAGTTCTCGAGGGTCAGCTTCTCCTTCTTGGCCACGTAAGCGGTGTAGCCGGCCGTGGCCCCGCTACCCGGTGCGGTGGGCTGGTAGCCGATGGAGTAGGAGTCCCCAAGGGAGAGGTAGTAATGCGGCGTCTTGGGCGCTCGCACCGCCCCGCTGGTTCCCGACGAGGCCACCAGGCCGACGGTGACCACCGACAGGGCCATGGCCGAGGCCATGACGGCGGACAGGAATGGACGATGGCGCATGTGTGGCTCCCCCAGATCAGTTGTCACCTCGACGTCACATGAGGCGCACTGTTGTTGCTACCACAGAATCCCCTGGCGACAGCGTCGCTGCAGATGGCGGGTCGGCTCCCGCCCACTCCCTGTGGTCAGAGGTCACGCTCGGTGAGGGCGGAACGCCGACGGCCGGGGGGACGGTGGCCGGTCAGACGTGGTGGACCACCCAGGTGATCCCCTGGAAGGCGCGGTACCCGAGATAGATCACGCTCGCCACCAGCATGAACTTGAAGTACCAGGGCGACTTGCGGTGCTCGAGCGGCTCGGTGCCGCAGGTCGGACAGGTCCCCTCGTCGGTGAGCTCCTCGGGGTCGAGCCGGCGGTCGCACTGTTCGCACCAGGCCACGGTCAGCCCATCCCCGTCGAGGTCGGGATCCGTTCCGCACCGGCGCTGAGCGCAGTGCGCTCCGCTCCGCCCGTGACACCGGCCGCGGAATCGGTCGGGAGGATGGAGGTGGACACGGCGGCCGTCACCGGCGCCGACCCCCACCCCCGTTGGCACCCTTGGCCCGCACCCGCAGCTTGATCGGGGTAGGTCCGAGCTCGAACCGCTCGCGCAACCCGCGTTCCACATACCGCAGATAGGTCGGCTGCAGTCGCCCGTTGGTGAACAGCGTGAAGGTGGGAGGGTCGTTGGCGCCCTGCACCGCATACTGGATCTTGGCCCCCACGGGCGGATGGGCCATCTGGATCGATTTGAGGGCCCGGTTGAGCTCTCCGGTAGGAATCCGAGAGTGGTAGGCCTCCTCGGCGGCTGCCACGGCGGGCAGGATGTGATGGACGCCCAGACCCGACAGGGCGCTGATGCGGAGGACCGGGGCGTCGCCGAGGAAGGCCAGCCGGTCGCCGATGTCAGCGAGGATGCCGGACCGGTCCTCGGTGGCGATCAACTCCCACTTGTTGAGGACCACCACCGTCGGGCACCCCGACGCCCCGATGCGCTCGGCCAGCCGCTGGTCCTGGTGGGTCACGCCGGCGGTGGCGTCGATGACCAGCAGCGCGATGTCGGCCCGGTCCAGCGCGTCGAGGGCCCGGAGCACCGAGAAGTACTCGGTGCCACGCTCGGTGCGCGACTTGCGCCGCATCCCGGCCGTGTCGATGAAACAGACCGTGCCTTCGGGAGTCTCGACGACGGTGTCGACGGCGTCGCGGGTGGTGCCCGGTGCGTCGTGGGTGACCGAGCGCTCGTCGCCGACCAGCCGGTTGAACAGCGTCGACTTGCCGACATTGGGGCGCCCGATGAGGGCCACCCGGGGAATGCCGTGGGGGGTATTGCCCGAATGGTCCCCGGGCGACTGCTCCTCGCCGCCAGCGTCGGCCTCGGTCTCGGTGCCGCTGGTGTCCCCGGCCCCGGGATCGGGCAGCAGGCTGATCACGTCATCGAGCAGGTCGCCGGTGCCCCGTCCGTGGAGTGCGCTGATGGGCCACGGCGCGCCGAGGCCCAGGGCCATGGCATCCCAGGCGTCGGCCTCGCGCTGGGAGGAGTCGACCTTGTTGACGACCACGCGCACCGGGCGGCCCGACCGCTTGAGGACCCGGGCGACCGCCAGGTCCTCGTCGATCAGCCCGACGGTGACGTCGACCACCAGCAGCACCACGTCGGCCTCGGCGATGGCCCGCTCCGCCTGGGCGCTGACCTGGGCATCGAGGGGATCGTCGCTCGACAACCAGCCTCCGGTGTCCACCACGGTGAAGGGTGTCCCGCACCACTCGGCGTCCAACTCCTTGCGGTCGCGGGTGACGCCGGGCCGCTCCTCGACGACCGCGGCCCGACGGCCCACGATGCGGTTGACCAGTGTTGACTTGCCCACGTTGGGCCGACCGGCGATCACCACTAGAGGCTTGGGCCTTCCCGGTGCGGGCGCTGTCTCCGTGCTCATCGTGGCGATCCGAGGGAGACCGGGACGCGCTGTTTGGACACCGGCGCCAGGGTGGCGCACCCGAATGGACCCGGGGCCGGGGCAGGGGCAGGACCTTCGAGCGCCCGCCGCAGTGACAGGCCGTCGGTGGCCACGACCTCCACCGGCCGGGGCAGATCGGCGAGACCGAGGTCGTCGAGGAATCGACCCTCGGACAGGCACGAGTCGGGCAGCAGGTACCGGTGGCCCTCGGGCTGGTCCTTCAGCACCTCGACGAGATCGGTGCCGGTCAGCAGGCCCGACACCCCGATGTTGCCACCGAAGAAGTGGTTGGCCACCGGCACCAGGCGGATGTCGGACCGTCCCAGCGAGTCGACCAGGGGTGCGAGGACCCGGGCCCCGTACTCCCCGGTGAGCACGGCGATCGGGGCATCCGAAGCGCCGGGATCGGCCACGGCATCGGAGCGGGTGGCGCGATAGCCGCTGGCCGGCGCCCCGTCGACGGCGGCGAAGAAGCCCGGGCGGACCCCGAGGGCGGCCCGCTCGTCGCCCCCGAATGCGGCCTCGAAGGCCCGGGCCATGCCCAGACCGTTCTCGTGCTGGGGGAAGCCCTCGTAGGTGTGGGCGGCCGGGAAGGCCCGCTCGGCCATGAGGTAGTACTCGTCGGCGGCGAACACCATCCGGCGACCGATGGCGGAAAGGAAGGTCTGCTGCCAGCGATCGACTGTGTCACACACCGCGGCTGCCTCGGCCAGGCTGTGGGGGCGCATGGCACTCTCGTGGGAGAACCGGCTCACCCCGAGCGGGACGCAGGCCACCGTGGCGAGGGCCGGATAGCAGTCGAGCACACCGGCGAGGGTGTCCTCCAGGACGGCTCCGTCGTTCTTGCCGGGGCACACCACGACCTGGCCGTGGACCTCGATGCCGCCGTCGAGGAGGGCGGCCAGCCATCGGAGGCTGGTGGCACCTCGTCGGTTCCGGAGCAGGTCGGAGCGGATGTCGGGGTCCGTGGCGTGGATGGACACGAACAGCGGGCTCAGCCGCTCGGTGAGTACCCGTTCGAGGTCCATCTCGGTGAAGCGGGTGAGCGTCGTGAAGTTCCCGTAGAGGAAGGACAGCCGGTAGTCGTCGTCCTTCAGGGAGAGGCTCCGGCGCATGCCTTTGGGCAGCTGGTGGATGAAACAGAACTCGCAGTGGTTGTCACAGGTGCGGACCCGGTCGAAGACGGCCGACGACACTTCGGCGCCGAGCGGCTCCCCTGGCTCCTTGGTGACCCGGATCGTGAAGGAATCGGTCCGTCCGCGTCGACGGACGACGAGGTCCAGGTCGGGCTCGTCGACCAGGAGGCTGTACTCGATGACGTCACGGGGAGACCGTCCGTTGAGCGAGAGGAGTTCGTCCCCCGCCCGGAGGCCGGACAGGTCGGCCGGTGAGGATGCGGTGACGGCGACGACCTTGGGTGCCGTCGTCACTCGGGGCGCCGACATTCTCCCAGGTTACCCGGTCCCTCCACCGATCCGGCCCCGGGGGGCCCGGTATGCTCCGCACCTGCTGTCGGCCGGTGCCTCCGGTGGTGCAGCGGATCGGAGCCCGGGCCCATGGCGCACACACAGGTCGGAGCAGACCCGGGCCGTCGGCCGTTGCGGGTCGGCGTGATCGGCACCGGCTTCGGTGGGCGGGTGGTGGCCGGTGCCTACCGGTCCGCCGGCTGGGACGTCTCCGACGTGGTCACGGCGCGTGACCCGGCCGCGGTCCGATCCCTGTGCCGTTCCGACATCGACCTGGTGTCGATCCACTCGCCCCCGTTCCTCCACGCCGAACACGTGGCCGTGGCCCTGGATGCGGGACGGGCGGTGCTGTGCGACAAGCCCTTCGGCACATCGCTCGACGAGGCGCTGTCCATGGCCGGGGCGGCCGACGCGGCCGGGGTGGTCAACCTGGTGAACTTCGAGTTCCGCTTCCAGCCGGCCCGGATGGCCATGCGCGAGCTGGTGCGCTCGGGTGCCATCGGCCGCCCCGAGCACCTGGCCTACACCGCGTACACCTCGGGCTCCCGCGTACCCTTGCGACCCTGGGGATGGCTCTTCGACCGGTCCCGGGGCGGCGGCTGGGTCGGCGCCTTCGGTTCCCACGCCATCGACCTCGTCCGGTGGCTGTTGGGTGAGGTCTCGACAGCCGGCGCCGCGACCTGGGTCACCGTGACCGAGCGCCCCGACGGCGAGGGCCGTATCCACCCCTGTGACGCCGAGGATGCGTTCTGCGGGTGGATGGAGCTGGAGTCGGGGGCGACGGCCTCGGTCGACAGTACGTTCACCGCCGGGGTGGCGTTGCCGCCGCGCATCGTGATCACGGGGTCGGCCGGTGCCATCGAGAACGTCGGGGACGCCCGCGTGGTCTGGCGGCGGGCCGACGGCTCCCGGGAGGAACTCGACTTCTCCCGGCCGTCCGGTGATTCCCACAGCGTGGCCATGGAGGGGTGGGCGGCGGTCATCGGTGACGCCGTGTCCGGTGGGGACATGATCGCCCCCTCGTTTGCCGACGGGGTGGCCTGCATGCGGGTGATGGAGCAGTGGCGGGCCAGCCCGCCGACCGTGGTGGACCGGGGTGCCGGGTCCGGCTGACCGGCGGGACGCCAGACACCGGGGTGGGGGGCGGGGAGGCCGCCGCGACCACCGCCGGTAGCCTGGGAGGGTGAACGTCGACCGCGTGCTGCTGGCCGAGCCCAGGGGGTTCTGTGCCGGCGTGGAGAAAGCCATCAAGGCGCTGGCCTGGATGGTCCGGGTCTTCGAACCGCCCGTCTACTGCTACCACGAGATCGTCCACAACCGGCACGTCGTCGACCAGTTCCGGGACCAGGGAGTGGTCTTCGTTGACTCGGTGGACGAGGTCCCGGCCGGTGCCCCGCTCATGCTGTCCGCCCACGGCTCGGCACCCGACGTGGTGTCCTCGGCGAGGGCCGGGGGCCGGGTGGTGGTCGACGCGGTCTGCCCGCTGGTCACCAAGGTCCACCACGAGCTGAAGGTCCGGGCCCGCAAGGGCTACACCATCCTCTACGTCGGCCACCAGGGCCACGAAGAGGCGGTGGGCACCATGGCCGTGGCTCCGAGCTCGGTCCGGCTGCTGGAGCGGGTGGAAGACGTCGACGCCCTGGACGATCTGCCGTCCGAACCCGGGGTGGCACCCGAGGTGGCGCTCCTGGCCCAGACCACGTTGAGCCATGACGAGTGGGCCGGCATCGTGGAGCGGGCGCGGGAGCGCTTCCCGGACCTGTGGATGCCCAACCGCAGTGACCTGTGCTTCGCCACCACCAACCGCCAGGCCGCCCTCAAGGCACTGGCCGGCCAGACCGACGCCGTGGTGGTCATCGGCTCGCAGAACTCCTCCAACACGGTGGCGTTGGAGAAGGTGGCGATGGCATTCGGCTGCCCCAGGGTCATCCGGGTGAACGACGCCGGGGAACTCCCCGACGACCTGTCGGGCACCGTCGGGGTGACGGCCGGTGCCTCGGCCCCCGAGTCCCTGGTCAATGCCGTCGTCGAGCGGTTGGCCCCCCGCCACGGGGTCCACCTGGCGCCGGTCACGGTCGAAGAGGAGTACTTCCCCCCACCACCGGAGCTGCGCGAGCTGCTGCGGGGCCTTGAAGGGGCGCTATCCCTGGTCAACGGGGTCCCGGGCCCGGGCCGGGTCGACCTGGGGGACGAGGCGGGGACCGACGCCGGGGCCCGGGTGCTGGCTGACGACCGCACCACGGCCGCCGCCGACGTGCTCGAGGCGATGGCCCGGTAGGAAGTGGTCCGACCGGGCGGCCCGAATGGTGCGACAATGGAGCCATGACTGCTTCGTTCACCAGCATGGACGTGTCGACGGGCGATCAGTGGGCCGTCATCGGCGCCGAGACCGTCAAGAACCAGGGCCGGGTGGCCGACCGGGTGCTCGCCATGTTGGAGTCCCTGGCCGAGGTGGTCGACGGGTTCGCCGTCGACCAGCTGACCCACTGCCTGCAGACCGCTACCCGGGCAGAACGGGCCGGGGCCGACGACGAGTTGGTGGTGGCGTCGCTCTGCCATGACATCGGCAAAGCGGTGTCGGTGCCCAACCACCCGAGGATCGCGGCCGAGATCCTCCGCCCCTATGTCCGTCCCGAGGTCACCTCGGCCATCCTCGCCCACCAGGACTTCCAGGGGCGGCACTACTACCACCACTTCGACATGGATCCCGATATGCGCGACCGCTACCGCGACGAGCCCTGGTACCCGCTGGCCGAGCGCTTCGCCGACGAGTGGGACCAGAACAGTTTCGACCCCGACTACCCCACCGAGACGCTGGCTCACTTCGAGCCCAAGGTGCGCGCCATCTTCGGCCATCCTCACGTCCTGTAATGCCCCCCACCCAGCGTCATCGCTGGTTGACCCGACCCGATAGCCGGGAACGCCGTCGGCGCGCCGACCTGGTGGCCTTCGCCGTGGACCGGGCCCGCGTCGAGTTCGACGCCCACCACGGCGATGTCCGGTTCGGCCCGGTGGTGGCCCTCGTCGCCGCCTACGAGGAGGAACAGAACCTCGGCGATGTGCTGAAGGCCATGCCCTCGTTCATCGGGGACCTCGAGGTGTCGACCCTGGTGGTGGTGGACGGCGGTCGTGACCACACCGACCAGGTGGCCCGGGACGCCGGCGTGTTCACCTGCGTGCTGCCCGTGAACCTGGGCCAGGGGATGGCCCTGCGGCTCGGCTACCAGCTGGCCGTGGCCAATGGGGCCCGCTATGTGGTGACCCTGGACGCCGACGGCCAGAACGATCCCGGCGAGATGGCGACGATGGTCCAGCCCCTGGTGGACGGCACGGCCGACTTCGTGATCGCCTCACGACGGCTCGGGGTGGACCACACCACCGACCGATTCCGCCGGGCCGGGGTCACCCTCTACGCCTGGATCCTCAACACCTTGTTGTCCCAGCAGCTGACCGACTCCTCCAACGGGTACCGCGCCTTCACCACCGAACTGTTGGAGGACGTGGCCCCCCACCTCATCCAGAGCCAGTACCAGACGGCCGAGGTGGTGATCACCGCAGCCAGCCGCGGGTGGCGGATCACCGAGCGCCCGACGGTCTGGCATCCACGGGCCTCGGGAACCTCCAAGAAGGGCGGCAACCTCTTCTTCGGCCTCCAGTACGCCCGGGTCATCGCCACCACCTTCTACCGGGTGGCCCGCCCGACGGGGCGAGGCGGTCGGCCGACCCCTCAGTAGCGCTGGGTGACCGCCACCGCCCGGTCGTAGAGCTCCTGGATCGAGGTGGTGAGCGCCAGGGTCAGCTGGTGCAGCCGACTGCGCGGGATCCGGCCACTGTCGGTTCGCTCCGGGGCCGGGAGCGGGGCGCCGACCACCAGGTGGATGTGCCGCGGCCTCGGGATCCGCTTGCCCTTGGGCATCACCGAGGCCGACCCGCCGATGCCCACGGGCACCACCGTGGCCCCGGTCCGGGCGGCCAGGAACGCCACACCCTCGTGGAGGTCCTCGACCACCGGGCCGCTCCTGCGCTCGCCCTCGGGGAACAGGATCAGCACCTCGCCGGCCTCCAGCACCTGCTGGGCCCGACGGAGGGACTCGCGGTCGGCCGACTCCCGGTGCACCGGGAAGGCGCCCACCGACGGGAGGATGCGGGCCAGCCGCCGGTTCTTCCACAGGCTGTCCTTGGCCATGTAGTGGAGCTTGCGCCGGGTCACCTCGGAGGCCACGAAGAAGTCGATGAATGACCGGTGCACGGGGGCGATGATGACCGGGCCGGTCTCGGGCACCTGGTCGGCCCCCTCCACCGTGGTGCGGAATGCCAGGCGGTTGAGTCCGTGGACCAGCAGCCGCAGGAACCGGTAGATCGGGGTGAACCGGGCGTCGACGGAGACCTCGAGCTCGAGCGGACCATCCGGTCCCCCCGCCCGCCCGCCGTTCCCGCCCGCCTGGCTCACAGCCATGTCACGACCTCGTCCACGATGTCCTCCACGGCCCGCTCGGTGGTGTCGATCACCCGTGCCCCCTTGGCCACCCCCAGTGGGGAGACCGACCGGGTGCTGTCCAGCCGGTCGCGACGGGTGAGGGCGGCGGCCCCCTCTTCGGGCCGGCGGCGGGCCCGCTCGTCCGACGAGGCGGTCAGGAAGATCTTGATGTCGGCATCGGGCAGGACCACCGAGCCGATGTCCCGACCCTCGACCACTCCCCCGCCGCGCTCGGCCACCCACTGGCGCTGGCGCTGCACCAGCACGGAGCGCACCCCGGGGTTGGCCGCCACGGCGGAGACCGCGCCGCTCACCTCGGGCCCCCGGATCTCCTCGGTGATGTCGGTGCCGTCGGCTTCGACCCGCTCCTCACCGACGCTGAATGACAGGGTGCGTGCCAGCTCAGCCACCGAGTCGCGGTCGTCGGGTTCGAGGCGACGCGACAGGGCGGCCCAGGCCACGGCGCGGTACATGGCCCCGGTGTCGAGCCGGTCGATGCCCAGCCGTGTGGCCAGAGCCCGGGAGACGGTGGACTTGCCCGAGCCGGCCGGGCCGTCGATGGCGATGACCGGCCGGGCGCGGTCCCGTTGGGGTGTCGTGGTCATCGGAGCCCCAGGGCCGGATCGGCCAATCGGGCCAGATCGTCGTCGAAGCCGGGATAGCTGGTGGCGACGGAGTCCCAGCCGGTGATGGTTGTCGGGCCCGCGAACCCCGGGCACGCCGCACCGGCGATGGCGGCGGCCATGGCCATCCGGTGGTCGAGGCCGGCGTCGAATCGACCGGGCCGCAGGGGCCCGCCCGTGCCGTCGACCACCAGGTCGTCCCCCTCGACGACCGCCTCGCCGCCGAAGGCCCGCACCAGGGCGGCGGTTCCGGCCAGGCGGTCGGACTCCTTCACCCGGAGCTCCCCGACGTCACGGAACGTGGTGCGGCCGAGGGCGGCGGCCGCTGCCACGGCCAGGATGGGCACCTCGTCGAGGGACGGGATCTCGGCTGCCTCGACCACGGTGCCGTGGAGGGGACAGGTGTAGCTGGTGACCGTGCCGGAGCCCTGGCCCGCCTCTTCGATCTCGATGGTGGCGCCCATCCGGCGGAGGACGCCGATGAAGCCGAGCCGTTCCGGGCTGAGGGTGATGCCGGTGACGGTGACCAGGCTGCCCGGCACGATGGCCGCCCCCACCGTCCAGAACGCGGCCTGGGACGGATCGCCCGGCACGGTGTAGGCACCGCTCAGCAGCGAACTGGGCTGGAGGGTGATGACCTTGCCGGTCCCCTCCCAGCGGACGTCGATCTCGGCTCCCGCGGCGGCCAGCATCTCCTCGGTGTGGGCCCGGGTGGCCACGGGCTCCCGCACCACGGTGGTGCCCGAGGCGCCGAGTCCGGCCAGCAGGACCGCCGACTTGACCTGGGCGCTGGCCATCGGCGGCGTGTAGTCGATGCCGTGCAGGGTTCCGCCGGTCACGGTGACCGGCGGGAGGCAGCGGTCCCCCTGGCCCGCCAGAGTCGCCCCCATGCGGCCGAGGGGTTCGGCCACGCGGTCCATCGGACGTCCCCGCAGTGAGCCGTCGCCGGTCAGGGTGGTGGTGCCGGCCAGTCCGGCCACCAGTCCGGCGATGAGGCGCATCGCCGTCCCCGAGTTCCCGAGGTCGAGGGGTTGGCCCGGGGCGTGCAGGCGTGACCGTCCTCCGGCGACGCTGACGGTCCCTGCGTCCTCGGTCACCCCGGCCCCGAGGGCACCGATGGCCTGTTGGGTGCGGGCCACGTCGTCGCCGGCTGACAGGCCGGTGATGGTGGAGGTGCCGTCGGCGAGGGCGGCCAGCAGGAGGGCCCGGTGGGAGATGGACTTGTCGCCGGGCACGGCCAGGGTGCCGGTCAGCGGCGACCCGCCGGTGACCGTCCGGGTCGTCTGCCCGGGTCCTGGGCCGTCGATGGCGGGGCCGGTCACCGGGTCGGTCCGACCGGGGTGCTGGTGGCGCGGTAGCCGCGGCCGCTGAGGGTGGCGAGCAGGGTCGGGGCGGACAGCTGGTCCACCACGACCAGGAACACCCCCCGGTCCCCTTCGACCGAGTGGGCGATCTCGAGGTCGACGATGTTGATGCCGAGCTCGGTGACCAGCACGGCGATCTCGGCGAAGACCCCTTTGCGGTCGGGCACGGGGATCCGCACCTCGACCAGCTCCTCGGGGCCCGGGGCCCGCTCGCTGAGCGCACGCCGGGCGTCAGAGGCCCGCTGCAGGATCTCGAGGAGGCCCTGGTGGTCGTGCTCGGCCACCCGACGGCGCATGTCGACCAGGGCGTCCACCAACAGGTCGAGGGTGGCCACGATGGCCTCGGCGTTGTCGTCGCAGATGTCGGGCCAGATCGACGGCTGCCCGGCGGCGATCCGGGTCATGTCGCGGAACCCGCCGGCGGCCAGCTGCAGCAGGGCGGCGTGGTCCTGTCCCACCGCGGCGGCCAGGTCCATGAGGGTGGCGGCGGTCAGATGGGGCACGTGGGATACCACGGCCACCAGCGAGTCGTGCTGGTCGGGGTCGAGCGCCATCACGTTGGCCCCGAGGTCGACCAGCACGTTGCGCACCTGGGCGTAGGCGTCGGGATCGGTGGTGGCGGTCGGGGTCAGGACCCAGGTGGCGCCCACGAACAGGTCGCCCGAGGCCCCCTCCACCCCCACCTGTTCCGAGCCGGCCATGGGATGGCCGCCGACGAACCGGGGGTGGTCCACCGACGCCACCAGGGGCGCCTTCACGCTGCCCACGTCGGTGACGACGGCCTCGGGGTTCCACTCCTCGGAGCCGAGGATGCTGGCGATGACCACGGCGGCATCGTGGACCGGGGTGGCGACGACCACCAGGTCGGCTCGCAGGTCGATGCCCTCGGCGGTGAGGGCCCCGAGCTCGACGGCCCGGGCGGACACACCCTCGGCGACGTCGACGCCGCTGACGTGCCAGCCCCGCTGCCGGAGGCCGGCCCCCACCGATCCGCCGATGAGGCCGGTCCCAAAGATCATGGCCCGCCGGGCCGGTCCCCGGTGGCCGTTGGCCGACGTCGGGGCGGAGGTCGGGCTGTCGAGGGGGTCAGTCGGGGAGGTCGTCACGGAGTCCCTGGGCGCCCTCTAGGTACACGTGGTGGATCTCGTCGCGAGACCGTTCGGTGGTCACGTGGAGCATGACCCGGATGCAGTGCTCCACCGCACCCTCGATGGACAGCTCCCGGGCGCAGATGAGCGGCACGGCCCCGAGGCCCATGGAACGGGCCGCCGTGGCCGGGAAGGTCGACACGATGTCACCGGTGGCGGTGAACAGGATCGAGATGATGTCGTCCTCCACCAGGCCGTTGCGCTCGAGGATCTGGCCCAAGAGGGCCACCACCCGCTCGGTGATGGCCTCGGGGGTGTCCTGGTCGACGGTGGTGGCGCCGCGCACGGCTCTGACGGTGGGGGGCATCAGCCTGGCATGTTACTCAGGCGTCCGGCCGGGCCTCCCCCGCCGGGCCGGGAGCCTCGACGAGGGACGCCGCCGCCGACAGCGCCCGTACCTCGTCGAAGGTGAGTGAGCGGTAGGCGCCGGGGCCCAGCGAGGGATCGGTCAACGGCCCGATCCGGGTCCTGACCAGACGCAGCACCGGGTGCCCGACCGACTCGCACATCCGACGGACCTGGCGGTTGCGGCCCTCGTGGATCACCATGCGCAGCAGCCCGGGGGCGACCACGGCCACCCGGGCCGGTGCGGTGAGTCCGTCCTCGAGCTCGACGCCCTCCCGGAGGCGGCGGACCTCGCCGGCGGTGGGCTCACCCTCCACGTGCACCAGGTACTCCTTGTCCACCCCGAACGACGGGTGGGTCAGACGGTGGGTCAGCTCGCCGTCGTTGGTCAGGATCAACAGGCCCTCGGAGTCCATGTCCAGGCGCCCGACCGGGTACACCCTGGTGCTGTCGGGCACCAGGGAGACCGCCGTTGCACGCCCGTGGGTGTCCTCGGCCGTGCTGACCACGCCGGCGGGCTTGTTGACCAGGTAGTGGACCAGGTCGGTCTGGATGGGGAGCGGGACGCCGTCGAGCTCCACCCGGTCGACCGTCGTGTCGACCCGGCGGCCGAGGACCGGCACGTCCCCGTTGACGGTGACCCGTCCGGCCATGATGAGGTCCTCGCAGACCCGCCTCGAGCCCACCCCGACCCGCGCCATCACCTTCTGCAGTCGTTCGCCGGTCGACAGCGGTGCAGGAGCGAGGTCGCCCGGGTCGGATCCCTCAGCCATCACCGACCGGGCGCATCTGGTCCTCGAGCTCGTCGAGGGCCTCAGGCCCGGGCAGCAGGTCCTCCACCGGGGGGAGTTGGTCCAGCCGGTCGAGTCCGAGACGCTCCAAGAAGGCGTCGGTGGTGGCGTAGAGGACGGCCTGGCCCGGCCCGTCCGCCCTCCCCACTCCGGCGATGTAGCCCCGGTGCTCGAGCAGGCGCACCACGCCGTCCACATTGACCCCGCGCAGGGCGGCGATCTGGGCCCGGGACACGGGCTGCTTGTAGGCCACGATGGCCAGGGTCTCCAGAGCGGCTGCCGACAGACGGGAGGACACCCCCACGTTGGCGAACCGCTCCACGTAGGGTGCGAGGTCGGGATGGGTCTGTACCCGGAAGCCGCCGGCGATGCGGACCACGTCGAATCCCCGGTTCTCCCGGCGGCACGACTCGGCGAGTTCGTCGCACAGGGGATCGATCTGCTCGACGGGCACCTCCAGCAGTTCGGCCAGCAGCCCGGCGGCCACCGGCTCCACCGCCACCATCAGCACCGCCTCGATGGCCCGGGCCTCGGGGGACAACGCCATCCTCAGCCCTCGTACTCGTCGTAGACACCCGAGCCCACCGAAACCAGGTCGGGCCCCCCGGGGACCCAGACGACCTCGAGGTCCCCGAAGGTGTGGCCCTGGTCGAGGGAGATCCGGCCCTGCTTGAACAGCTCCAACAGGGCGAGGAACGACACGATGATCTCCATGCGGGTGGCCAGGTGGCCGGTCAGCGCCCGGAACGTGGACCGGCCACCGAGTGACGGCAGGCGGACGGCCAGCTCGGCGACGGTGTCGGCCACGGTGACTGTGTCCACGGTCACGTGGTAGAGGTCCACGATGGGGGCGGGCCGCTCGGCGGTGGCACGCCGGAAGGCCTCGGCCAGGTCGTCAGGGGTCACCCCCTCCAAGAGGTCGGGGGCGTTGACCACGAAGTCGAGATCCAACCCCGCGGTTCGCGGTGCCGACCGGGCGGCCCGCTCGCCCAGGACGGCGAAGGCGTCGGCGGCGGCAGCGTAGGCCTGGCACTCGAGGAGTCGGGCCAACAGGAGGTCACGCTCCTCCCATCCCACCAGCTCCTCATCCGGATCGACGTCGTCGTTGCCCGGGAGGAGGCGGCGGGACTTCAGCTCGATGAGCACGGCGGCAATGACCAGGAACTCCGAGAGGGTCTGCAGGTCGACCGACTCCCAGGTGGCGACTTCGGCCACGAAGGCGTCGACGACGGCGGCCAGGGGGATGTCGAACAGCTCGACCTGGTGGTTGGTGACCAGCTGCAGCAACAGGTCGGCGGGACCCTCGAAGGCAGGAGTGGAGACGGTTGCGACCACGACCACCGACCCTACCGGCTGGCGTGGGCCAGCCTGTGCACCCCCGACGGGCCGACCGGGGCCGACGGTCGGGCGCCCGTGTCTCGCCGGCTGTGGGGCGCGACCTACGATGACCACCCATGTCCCGAGTTCTGTCCGGTATCCAGCCCAGCGGTGATCTCCATCTGGGGAACTACCTCGGGGCGGTGCGCAATTGGGTGGCGGACCAGGACCTCCACGATGCCTTCTACTGCGTCGTGGACCTCCATGCCCTGACCCTCGACATCGATCCGACCGAGCTCCGCCGGCGGACCTACGAGACGGCCCTCGACCTCCTGGCGGCGGGTCTCGACCCGGACCGGTGCACACTGTTCGTCCAGAGCCATGTCGCCGAGCACACCCAGCTGGCGTGGCTGCTGGAGTGCACGGCCACCATGGGCGAGCTCCGGCGCATGACCCAGTTCAAGGAGAAGAGCGAGGGCAAGGACTCGGTGCGGGTCGGCCTGTTCACCTACCCGGTCCTCCAGGCGTCCGACATCCTCCTCTACGACGCCGAGCGGGTGCCGGTGGGCGACGACCAGCGCCAGCACGTCGAGCTGGCCCGGGAGCTGGCCAACCGGTTCAACCACCGCTACGGCCCGACCCTGGTGGTGCCCGAGTCCTCGTTCCCGGCCATGGCCGCCCGGGTGATGGACCTCCAGCACCCCGGACGCAAGATGTCCAAGTCGGTCAACTCCCCGCTCGGCACGGTCCTGTTGTTCGACGACCCGGCCGACCTCGAGCGCAAGGTGAAAAAGGCGGTGACCGACACCGACGGCGAGGTGCGCTACGACCCCGAGGCCAAGCCCGGACTGTCCAACCTCATCGAGCTGCTGGCGGTGGCCAGCGATCGCTCCCCCACCCAGGTGGCCGACTCCTATCAACGGTACGGGGACCTGAAGACCGACCTGGCCGAGGCCCTGGTGGAACTGCTCCGGCCGGTCCGGGAGCGCCGGGCGGCCCTGGACAGCGACCCCGGCGCCGTTCCCGCCCTGCTGGCGGCGGGTGCGGACAAGGCCCGCCAGGTGGCATCGGACACCTACCGCCGTGCGGCTGCGGCCATCGGGCTGCTCGGGCCCGGCCCGAGCGCCTAGGAAGCAGGCGCACCGACCCCTGGCCCGAGTCGCACCCGGGTGCCGCTGCCATCTGACCGCCGGGATGGCTCAGTACAGTTCGAGCCGGCTGACCACCAGTGGAGCATCGACGCGTTGTGCGACGTTGGTGTGGCAGTGGTCGCAGATGAGCTGGCCGCTGGCCAGGGGCGCCCCGCAGTTCGGACAGCTGGCCGGGCCCACGGTGACGCTGGCGCCGACTGCGAAGTCCCAGAACTGACTGTTGGCGCTCCCTGCGCCCTCGGGGGTGCGGGTCATGATGGTGAGGTGGACCCGCAGGACGGGTTTCCCGTCCCGCATCGGCGTTCCGACCAGGTGGAGGACCGCCGACTCAGGCGTGTCCCCGTGGAGGCATCCGGTGTTCCGCTGGCATTGGGCGATCACCGGGTCGGTGAAGGCTCCCCGGAGCAGGTCCATGCTTCCGGACGCGTCGGCGGCGAAGAGCAGCGGAACCGAGCTGGCCACCACGCCGGAGAACAGCTCGGGGCTGAGTCCACTGGGTACGCCCAGTCCGTCGGAGAGCTGTTGGTTGAGGCCGGCCCAGTCCTCGGGGTTGTCAATGGTGAGGGGGACGGGCGACAACGTGGCCCGATCGGACATGGTCATGGCGCCGGGGGCGCCTCGGGAGCCGCAGCCGACGACGAGGGCACCGGCACCGGTGTGGCGTCAGGACCCGGGCCCGGGGTCCCGGCTCCGGCGATTGAGGCACCGCAGTTCGGACAGAACCGCGAGCCGGCGGGCACGGCGGTGCCGCACTGGGTACAGAAGTGGGCCGGGCCGCCGGCTGTCGGACCGGCTGAGGGCACCGGAGCCGCCGGCACGCTAGGGCCGGGCGCACCGGGCGCAACGGGTACGCCCATCATCATCCCGGCCACGATGCCGGGCTGGGCCCCGACATTCCCGTTGGAGACGCCCTGGGCGATCTCCAGTGCCGCTTCGCCCCGCACGGCACTGTCGAACGAGCCGGCCACTCCGGTGTAGGCCTTGGCCGCGGCCAGTTGCTTGAGTTGCTGGGCATCGGCATCGGGGAGGTTGACATTGAGCTCGGCGAAGGTGGTCAGGGCCAGGCCGTAGGCCGCCAGCCGCTCGTTGGCCTTGGCCAGGGCGGCATCGCCCGTGGCGTCCTGGATCTGGCCCATGGCCAAGACGCCGTGCTGGGCGACCAGGTCGGGAAGGACGGCGCGGATGGCAGCCAGGGTCTGGTCCTCGACCCAGGTGGCGATGGCGCCGTTGAAGTCCTCCACACCGTCGGTGCCGATCAACTTGGCCAACAGGACGGACGGGTCGGTCACCCGGAACGCCAGCTCGCCGAAGACCCGGAGGGTGACCACGAGCCCGGTCGGCCCGTCGGTGAGATTGTCGACGGGCCCGCCGAACTTCTGGTTGGTGACATCCCTCGTGGTGATGAAGTAGAGCTCGGCGTCGTAGTAGGCATCGCCGGTCAGGCGGTCCACGAGCCAACCGAGGGTCAACGAGGCACCCTCGTCGAGGGGGTGGCGGCCGGGCCCGAGCGTGCCGATCACCTGACCCAGGTTGGTGAAGACGGCCAGATAGTCCAGGTCGACGTTGACGATGGAGTGCTGGATGATCTGCTGGTCCGGCCACTTCCAGGCGATCAGGCCCTTGTGGTCGTCGGGCATCTCGATGAAGAGGCGCTGGAGGCCTGAGTCCTTGTGTCCTTGGAACAGGGGCATGGGTGACTGGTCCTTCCTGAGGCGGGCGATCAGGCCCGTTGACCCTCGATGAGTGTGCGGAGCGCAACGATGGACTCGTGGCTGGCGTGGTTCTGGGCGACGATGTCGTCGAGGAGGTGTTCGGCCCACGTCGAGATGGGGAGCGGGTCACCGGCTGGGCCCCGCACGAGCGTCACGGTGTCGATGCCGCATCGCAAGGACCCGTCCTTCGATTCCACCCAGTACTCCTTGGCACCGACCATTGCTGCCACCCGCCGGATCGGGTCCGAGGGTCGGTGCAGGTCGTTGACATAGGGCAGGTCACCGATCAGCCGCCGGAGCCGTCCGTTGCGGTAGCGCACGTTGATGGCCAGGCCCGGCACCGAGGACAGGCGCTCCACCAGGGCGTGAAGCAGCGCGTCGAGGTCCTCCAGCTCGAACGCCAGCATGGCCGCGCTGGTCTCGAGGTCGGGGGAGACGGTGCCTGGGGAGTCGTCGTCGGTCATGGGGCAGCTTTCACGGTGTCCGCCAGCGCGGCGTGCTCTCAGGACCATCGGCGCCCGGGCTGGCGAACTTGACACCCGTCGGCCCGGAACCGGCCCGGGACGCCCCGGTGCCGACGGGCCTCGAACGGATGTGACGGGCGTGACCGGGTGTTCTGGTTCTCGGGGTGGGACCGAACGGAGCGCCCGATCCGCTCAGCGATCCGGTCGGCGTCGGCGGCGGTCGAGGAACCACCCGGCCAGAGCCGCGACCAACACCACCGCGGCGGCTCCGGCCGATACGGCGATGCCGACCGTGGCGGCGGCGGGTGCGTAGCGGAACGTCACCCGGTAGTCACCGGCCGCCGGCAGCCAGACCCGCTGGAGCACGCCGTCCTGGGTCACCGTGGCGCTCACGGGCGCGCCCAGCACCACCTGGCCACCGACCCGGCGCACCGACCGGACGCTGGCCTGCCACCCGGTGCTCCAGGCCGCGCTGCGCACCAGCGAGGCGGGCGCGGTGAGGTGGACCGGGATGGTCGCCCCTCCCCCGCGGCCCGGAGCCGACGCCGCAACCGCGCTACCCGGCGGTGCCCCTCCCACCCCTCCCGCACCGGCCAGATAGGCCCAGCCGGCCGGTGTGGTGTTGGAAAAGACGCCGAAGGGCCCGAACATCCCGGTGAACCGCCAGTGGGGGGCCGTGACCCCGAACTGCATCCGGCCGTTGAGGGCGACGTCGCCGGCCTCGACGGTCTGGGCTTCGGGGACACCGAGCTCGGACCGCTGCGGTCCGGGTGCCTGGGCCACGATCCCGGCGGCCCGGATGTCCTTCGGGAGGGAGACCCGAAGGGTCCGGTCCCCGCCCGACCCCACCACGGAGGCATCGCCCGCCGGCAGCCACCGGATGGCACCGGTCGTGCCCACGAGGCCAACCCTCGAGGGCGCAGCCGAGCCGTAGAGCACGGGAACCTGGAAGTCCCTCACGGTCAGGACGCCGCCGAAGTACCACTGCCTCGTGGCTCTCGGCGACAGCGCGAACGTGTCGGGCAGCGGTGCCGGGCCCAGCCGGTAGGTGCCGAGGTTGGTGGGCAGCTCGATGGTCGTCGGTGATCCGCCCGACCCCGAGGGCTGTGGCACGGGTGTGAGGAAGTACCCCGGCACCGACAGCAGGGTGGTGACGTTCAGTCCATCCCACACCGGCCCGGCCAGCGTCTCGGGGTTCAGGTCTTGTTGGTAGTGGGAGCCGGTGGCGTCGTAGTAGTTGCCATCGGTGAGGGCGGTGTAGCCCTGGGCACTCGGGAGTTGGCCGTACATGTTGAGGTCGGTCTGCCCCAGCGCAATCAGCTGGTCGCCGTAGAGCCGGTCGGGGTCGTAGATGATGAACCGCCCGTTGCCCACCAGTGAGGCGAACGCCGCCGACGTGGGGCCCTTGGCCTGGGCTTGGGCCTCATTGATGGGCGGCTGGAGGACGAAGCAGTTGAACAGCACCAGGTCGGCGACCAGGGCGGCCGAGAGCAGTCGGACCAGCCTCTTGGCCGCCCAGCGTCGCTCGGACAGCACGATCCAGGTGGCCCAGGCGGCCACCACCAACTGGGCGGTGACCAGTGCCGCCACCCGGACCCGTACCAGCGTTGCCATGGAGTGGGCGTCGAGTAGCCGATCGAGCAGCGGTCCGTCCACCCACAGGGCCGCACACAGCACCCCCATGAGCGCCACCGGGGCCACGGTGACCACGATCTCGGACCGTGGCCCGTTGCGCCACCGGCTCCGGACCGAAGGGGCGACCGCCGGGCGGTTGGCGCGGTCCTCCACCAAGAGGTGGACCCACCAGGCCAACAGCACCGCCAGGGCCACGTCCACGAGCAGCAAGTTGCGATTCACCAGGCGCTCGCTGTTGAGCCCGGGGATCAGGTAGAGCACGTGGCCGAACGGAGTCTGGCCACCCAGCGCGGACGCCAGGCCCACCACCAAGATGACGTACCAGACCCACCACTGGCGGGCCTCGGGCCGGGTGCGCCACCGGCGCAGAAACAACGAGCACGCGGCGATGAGGGCGAAGATGCCGAGATAGCTGGTGACCTCGGGGAAGTTGTAATCCCCGGTGTACATGCCCGGGATGTTCTGGTTGGAGCCGAGGATGAAGGGCGAGACGATGAGGCTGAGTAGCCGGTTGTCCAGGGAGCCGCTGGTGAAGAACGAGTAGCTGGTGGACGATCGCTGGGACTGGGACAAAAACACCAGGCCGGGCAGCCACTGGGCGGTCCCGAGGGCGATGCCGCCCACCGTGCCGGCCGCCAGGGCCGCCAGCGTCGAGCCGAGGGTCCGTCGGGACCCGCGGCGGAGCCGACCCGAGGTGATTAGGCGCCCGATGAGGTAGATGGTGACCAGCACACCGCTGTCGATCACGGCCTCGGCGTTGCCGGCCAGGATCGACAGGCCGACCGACACCGCCAGCACCAGGACCCAGGCCAGCGTGTGTCGTTGTCGACCGTCGGGCTCGACCGTCTCGTGTTCGGTGCCGCGCTCCCCTCCTCCCCCGGTCAGCGTGTGCACCGACAGGAGGATCCACGGCAGCCAGGCGGCCCCGGCGATGAGGTCGATGTGGACCATCTGCCCGCTCATGTAGCCGGCGAAGGCGAACGACACCGCACCGAACGTGGCGGCGGTCGCCGACAGGGGCTGGCGCCGGAGGAACAGGTACATGCCGGCCAGCGCCACGTCGTAGGCGATGATGAGGGTGAGGGTCCAGGCGGTGAACAGCGGGAGGACGGCGGTGAGCCAGGTGACCGGGTAGGCGGCCCCGGCGTTGAAGCCGCCGAGGAGAGGCGTGCCGCTGAACAGATAGGGGTTCCACACCGGTGCCAGTCCGTGGTCGAGGTCCCAGCCCACCAGGGCCCGCATCGGCAGGTTCTGGATCAGGTTGTCGCCGGTGAGGAAGGTCCCACCTGCCAGTTGGGGGAGGCCGAACACCACCACCGGCACCAGGAGCGCCACCACCATCCCGGGGTGGGTGCGAATCCAGGACCGGATCGTGCCGGTGTCCTTGGCCCCCGGCGCAGCGGCGGACTCGACGCCTCCGAGGGAGGGGTCCGGGTCGGTGACGGTCACGACGATTCCCGTTCCCTGCGCCCGGTCGGGCCGTCCTCTCCGGCGTCACCTCGGCGCCTGGCGGGTCCCCACCCGCCGGCGAAGGCCCCGGGGCGCCGCGGCGTCACACGAGGAGGCTCGACCACCAGTTCACGACGTTGTTGATGAGCTCGGACCATTGGTTGTGGAACACGAGGATGAGGACGAAGGGCAAGAACATGAGGAGGGGCTGGATCTGGTAGTACTCGGGCAGCCAGCGGGCGGGCAGGAAGCGCTCGAGCACCGAGGCGCCGTCGAGCGGTGGGCACGGGATCAGGTTGAACACACCGAGCACGATGTTGGCGAAGCCGAACAGGAAGACGATCTGGCTGATCAGGCCGGGGTAGGCGTAGCCCTCCCGGGTGGCCAGGGGCGTGAACAGGACGTAGACCACGCCGGCCAGAGCGGCCAGGATGAAGTTGGTGAGGGGCCCCACCAGCGAGACCAGGACGGTGTGGTTGCGTGGACTGCGCAGCCGGTTGGTGCTTACCGGGACGGGCTTGGCCCACCCGTAGGCGCCGATCCCTGACAGGGACAACACGGCCGGCACCAGCAGGGTGCCCACCGGGTCCACGTGGCGGATCGGATTGAGGCTGAGCCGTCCGGCCCGCTTGGCGGTGTCGTCTCCGAAGGCCAGGGCCACCACGCCGTGGGACAGCTCGTGCAGGATGATCGAAGGGATCAGGACCAAGAAGTAGATGATCTGGGTGCTGGAGAGCTTGTGGGTGCGCAGCAGGATGAGGATGAGGGCCACTGCCACCACCACGATGATGATGGTGCGTTGATCGGGCTGGAAGCGGCGGCTGGACGGTCGGGAACCGCCGCTTCCCGGAAAGGCCATCAGCGTCCGGGCTCGCTCAGGGCCGGTTGGCGTGCTTGATGCAGAATCGGGTGGCGGGCATGGCCTCCAGCCGGGCCGGCTCGATGGCTTCGCCGCACTCCTCGCACATGCCGTAGTTGCCGGCTTCGAGTCGCCCGATGGCCTCGCCCACCTCGGCCAGCTTCTCCCGCAGCTGGACGGCCAGGACCTCGGCCTCGCCACGCTCCGCGGTCACCTGGCTCGAATCGGCAAAATTGGGGTCGTAGTCCAGTCCCCCGCCGTCGCCGAACCCCAGTTCGGAGAGTTCGCCCTGGAGCTGGTGTCGCTCGACCTCTAAGAGCTGGCGGTAGTCCGTCGTGGGGGCACTACTGGTCGGGGCATCGCTCGGCACGGAGGAGATCCTACTTGAGCTGGGGTGCGGTGGCCCGCGGGTGGGCACTCAGGTAGGCCGAACGGAGGTGGTCCTGGCTGAGCTTCGTGTACAGCTGGGTGGTGGCGATCGACACGTGGCCGAGCAGTTCTTGGACCACTCGGATGTCCGCCCCGTGGGCCAGCATGTGGCTGGCACACGAGTGCCGCAGGACGTGCGGGCTGACCTGGTCGGCCAGGCCCAGCCGCTCGGCGTGGTGGGAGACGACGCCCCATGCCCCCTGCCGGCTGAGCCTGCCTCCGCGGGTGTTGATGAAGACGGCCTCTTCGTCGGAGCGGCGCAACCACCGGTCCGGTGCCAGGCGCGGGCGACCGGCGGGGCCCAGCCAGCGGCCGAGCGCGAACTGGGCCGGCCCCCCGAGGGGCACCAGCCGCTCCTTGGCCCCCTTGCCGAACACCCGGAGAAGGCCGTCGTCACCCTGGAGGTCGATGAGTGACAGCCCGACCACCTCGGAGATCCGGGCGCCGGTCCCGTAGAGCACCTCGAGTAGGGCCCGGTCGCGGAGTGAGGCGGGGTCCTCCCCGCTGACCGAGTCGAGGAGCCGGAGGACGTCCGCCTCGTCGAGGGCCTTGGGGAGGCGACGGGGCAGACGGGGTGAGCGGACGTCGGCGGTGGGGTCGCCCGGCAGGGAGCCCTCGCTGACGAGAAAGCGGTACAGGCCGCGCAGTGCGGTGGTCGACCGGGCCAGGGATGCCGGATTGCGGCCCCTCCCCCGGAGCTCGGACAGGTGGAGCTCGATGGCCCCCGTCGGGGCGTCCACCGGATCAATGCCTGCGGCCGTGGCCCACTCCTCCCAGGTGGCGAGATCCCGACGGTACGCCAGCAGCGTGTTGCGCGACCGCCCCTTCTCGACGGCCAGCCACGACAGGTACTCCTCGGCGCCCTCCGACAGCGGAAGGGTCAACCGCGGGCTCCCAGGCGCCGGCGCGCCAGCCCCACTCCGAGGATGGTGGTGGCGTCGACGATGGTCCCGTCGTCGACCAGATCGTCGAACCGGTCGAGCGGCACCTCGACGACCCGCATATAGCCCTCTTCGACCCCCTGGCGGTCGAGTGGGACCGGTGTGATGCCGGTGGCCAGGAACACCGACGAGACCTCGTCGCAGAACCCCGGCGTGATGAGGCACTGGGTCAGGAGCGTCATCGACGACGCGGCGTAGCCGACCTCCTCGGCCAGCTCACGCCGGGCGGTGGCCTCGACGGCCTCGCCCGACACGTCGCGGGTGCCGGCGGGGACCTCCAGGACCCAGCGGTCGACCGCCGGTCGATACTGGTGGGCCAGGACCACGGCTCCTTGATCGGTCACGGCCACGACAGCGACCGCACCGGGGTGGCGAACGATGTCGCGCTCGAAGGTCTGCCCCTCGGGGTCGACGAAGGTCCCCTGATAGAGGGCGATGGCCCACCCCTGGTGCACCAAGGTCTCCCCGGCCGAGGTGAAGCGGGGCAGATCTCCGACCTCTAGGGCGTCCCCGGCACGGGCGCCCGGTCCGTTCGGACCCGGTGGGACAGCCGACGACACCGAGGTCCCCGCCGGCTCAGCCGACGGCACCGAGGTCGATCAGTCGGGGATCCCGTCCCTCGGCCCGGATGAGTGCTGCACCCACCAGCTCGCGGAAGAGCGGGTGGGGGCGATCGGGGCGGCTCTTGAACTCCGGATGGGCCTGGGTGCCGACCCAGAACGGGTGCCCGGGCAGCTCGATGAACTCGACCAGGCGACCGTCGGGCGACACCCCCGAGCACACCAGACCCACCTCTTCGAGGGTCTTGCGGTAGCGGGGGTTCACCTCGTAGCGGTGCCGGTGCCGCTCGGAGACCACCTCGGTGCCGTAGGCCTCGGCCACCTGGGAACCGGGCACCAGCCGAGCGCTGTAGGAGCCCAGGCGCATGGTGCCGCCCTTGTCGACCACATCGTTCTGGTCATCCATCAGGTCCACAACGGGATGGCGGGTCGTGGCGTCGAACTCCCGTGAGTTGGCGCCCTCCAGCCCGGCCAGCGAACGGGCCGCCTCGATGATCATGACCTGGAGCCCGAGGCACAGCCCGAGGAGCGGCAGCTCGTGCTCCCGGGCGAAGTGGGCGGCGGCGATCTTGCCCTCCACCCCGCGCTCGCCGAACCCGCCCGGGATGACCAGTCCGTCGAAGCCGCGGAGCCCGTCGTGGTCGAGCAGGTCGGGGACCGTCGCGGCCTGGATCCACTCGATCTCCACCTTGGCCCCGTGGTGGAAGCCGGCGTGGCGGAGCGACTCGACCACCGACAGGTAGGCGTCGGGCAGGTCGACGTACTTCCCGATGATGCCGATCCGGACCGGGCGGATGGCGGCGTCGACCTGGTCGACCAACCGCTCCCAGTCCGAGAGGTCGATGGGATGGGCTGCCTCGTCGAAGCGCAGGAGCTGGAGGAGGTAGCGGTCGAGTCCCTCCTCGTGGAGGACCAGCGGGATCTGGTAGATGTTGGCGGCGTCGACAGCCGACACCACCGCCTCGATGGGGACGTCGCACAGCAGCGAGATCTTTCGCTTGAGGTCCTCGGAGATCATCCGGTCCGAGCGGCACACGATGACGTCGGGCTGGATGCCCCGGCTGCGCAGTTCGGTCACCGAGTGCTGCGTGGGCTTGGTCTTCTGCTCGCCCGAGGGCCCGAGGTAGGGCACCAGGGTCAAGTGCACGTAGGCCACATTGTCCCGCCCGACATCTCGACGGAACTGACGGATGGCCTCGATGAAGGGGACGATCTCGATGTCGCCCACCGTCCCGCCGATCTCGACGATGACCACGTCCACGTCGTCCGAGCCGAGTTCTTTGACCCGCTTTTTGATCTCGTCGGTCACGTGTGGGATGACCTGGACCGTCTTGCCCAGATAGTCGCCCCGCCGCTCCTTGGCGATCACCGAGGAGTAGATCCGGCCGGTGGTGGCGTTGGAGCTCTTGTGGAGGTTCTCGTCGATGAACCGCTCGTAGTGGCCGAGGTCGAGGTCGGTCTCGCCCCCGTCCTCGGTGACGAAGACCTCGCCGTGCTCGAAGGGGTTCATGGTGCCGGGGTCGACGTTGATATACGGGTCGAGCTTGCACATGGTCACCCGCAGCCCCCGGCACTTGAGCAGGCGGCCCAGGGATGACGCGGTGAGACCCTTGCCCAGAGATGACGACACACCACCGGTGAAGAAGATGTACTTGGTCTCCCTCGGACTCACCGAACGGCCCGATCCGTTGGATCCACCCGAGCCGTTGGTGGCCGGTGACCGGTGTCCCGATGACCCGTTTCCGGGGAGTCCGGAGGGCGAGACATCCGTGGATTGCTCCCCGAAGGGTTCCTGCGGGCCGTCCGTGTGGGGCACCTGATGAGGCTAGCGGACGGTGACGCCCCGACGTGCGGACCATCGAGTCCGACTGGCTCGCCGCACCGATCGGGCCCCAGTTCGACGCCTCGATGACGCCAGCACCGGTGTCGACCGGTCACGATGGGGTCCGCTCGCCGGCCGCCGAGCCGTGGAGCAGTTCGTTGGCGTGGCGTCGGGCCGACGCGCTTCCGGGTCGGCCCGAGAGCATCCGACTGAGCTCGGTCACCCGACCCTCGGCGTCGAGGACGGTGATCTCCGAGCGCGTCCTCCCGCCCCGCTCGAGCTTGCGCACCTCCACCTGATGGTCGGCCTGGGCCGCCACCTGCGCCAGATGGGTGACCACCAGTACCTGGGCGTGCCGGCCCAGTCCGGCCAGGGCCGCTCCCACTGCAGTGGCGGCCGCCCCGCCCACGCCGGCGTCCACCTCGTCGAACACCATGGCCCCCGGGGCGTCGGTGATGGCCAGCCGGATGGCGAGCATGGTCCGGGCCAACTCGCCCCCCGAGGCCGCCTTGGCCAGAGGTTGGAGGGGCTCGCCCGGGTTGGCGCCGAGCAGGAACACGACGTGGTCGGCGGCCCCGGGCCCGTCGACGTCGATCGAGAAACGGGCCGAGGGCATGGCCAATGTGTGCAGGGTCGCCTCGATCTGGTGGGCGAGCTCGGGGGCGCAACGGCGCCGTGCCGCGGCCACCTCGGCCTCACGCTCGGCCACCTCGTCCATGGCGGTGCGGATCTGTCGGTCGAGGGCGGCGGCCCGCTCCTCCTCGCCGGCGATGGCCGCCATGCGGTCGCCGGCACGCTCGGCGAAGTCCAGCACCTCTCCCAGGTCGACCCCGTACTTGCGGATCAACTGGTGGAACAGTTGGCGCCGAGACCGGACCTCGTCGAGCCGTTGGGGGTCGTCCTCCCAGGTCTCGACCACGGTGCGCAGTTCGGTGCCGATGTCGGCGAGCTCGGCCATGACCGAGCGCAGGCGGGCCTCGATGCCCTCGAGCGGCGGCCGGTCCGCCAGTGCCCCTGACGCCTCGGCCAGGCGGTCGAGGGCCCCGGTATCGTCTGGTCCCGACCCGAGCCCCGACACCGAGGCCAGCGCGGCTGCGGCTGCCTGGCGGTGGGCCGCCGCCGCCGACAGGCGTTCCTCGTCGACCTCGAGCCGCCGATCCTCGTCGGCACCCTCGATGCGGGCCGCGTCGATCTCGTCGATCTGGTAGCGGAGCAGGTCGACCTCACGGGCCCGTTCGCGGGCATCTCCCCCGAGGCCAGCCAACTCGTCCTGGAGGTGGCGGAGTCGGGTCCGGGCCCCTTCCAGCGGGGACAGGTCGATCCGTCCGAAGGTGTCGAGAGCCCGACGCTGGGCCTCCACGTGGACCAACGACTGGTGCTGGTGCTGGCCGTGCAGCTCGAGCAGTCCTCCGGCGGCCTCGGCCAGCGCGCCGACCGTGGCCATGCGGCCGTCGATCCACGCCTTGGATCGGCCGGCCCGGGCCACCGAGCGGGCCAACACGAGTTCGTCGCCCTCGTTGCTCCCGCTCCCGTCGTCCCCGTTCGGGGTGCCGACGGGGATGGCGAACCGACCCTCCACCAATGCCTCGTCGGCGCCGGCCCGCACCACGGCCGGGTCGGCCCGGTCGCCGAGCAGGAGGCCCAGTGCCTCGACCACCAGCGTCTTGCCGGCACCTGTCTCTCCGGTCAGCGCGGTCATGCCGGGCCCGAGGACGATGGTGACGTCGTCGATCACCCCCAGGTTCCGGACGCGCAACTCCACCAGCGTGGGACCCACAGTGCCTGTCACCCTACCGATCGGCTCCGCCTAGCGATCGGCCAGATGGAACTTGGCCCGCAAGATGGCGTGGAAGTCGCGGGTCCGGTTGGCGACGAGCCGGGCCGGCTGGTCGCCCTCGCGGCAGTCCACCACCGAACCCGGCTCGAGGATGGCCACGGTCACCCCGTCGACCACCAGCACCGCCGAGCGCGGCTCCAGTACCCCGAGCCGGAGCCGTTCGGCGGGATCGAGGACCAGGGGGCGGTCGAAGAGCATGTGCGGGGAGACCGGGGTGACGACGATGGCCCGCAGCCGGGGCGACAGCACCGGGCCACGCGCTGAGAAGTTGTAGGCGGTCGAGCCGGTGGGGGTGGCCACCAGCAGCCCGTCGGCGGCGTAGGTGACAAAGGGCCGGTCATCGATGGATGCGGCGATCCGCACGGTGTGGCCCGGCACGGTCTTTTCCACCGTGGCCTCGTTGAGGGCGACGCGCTGGGCCAGGGCCGTGCCATCAGGACCGGTCACCGTGACCGACAGGGTCATGCGCTCTTCGACCTCATGGGCGCCGGCCAGGAAGGCGGCGAGGGCCTCTTCCAGGTCGGCCGGCTCCACTTGGGTGAGGTAGCCCAGGCGCCCGAGGTTGACGCCCAGTACCGGGATGCCGCCGGCCAGTGCGGCCTCAACGGACCGCAAGAGGGTGCCGTCGCCACCCAGGCTGACCAACAGGTCGGCCCCGTCCACCGACACGGTGCCGTCGGGCCCGATGGCCGACATCGACTGGTGCCCCTCATCGGCCAGCCAGGTGCTGGCCCGCTGGGCGAGGGCCACGGCCTCGGGCCGGAGGGGGTGGGTGTAGAAGGCGATCAGGGCCATCGGGCGCTCACGCTCGGGTCCCGGGCCCGTGGGCCTCGGTGACCGCGGTGTCGAGCATGGCGGCCACGTCGGCGGCCCCCGGGCGCGGGGGCTGACCGGTGATGGGAGTCGACGGGGTACGGGCGTGCAACAGGAACTCGACGTTGCCCGCCGACCCGGTGATGGGTGATGGCATGGCCCCCATGATGGCTGCTCCGGCCGCGACAAGCGCGTCTGCCACCTCACCGAGGGTGCGGCGGTGGATTTCCGGGTCGCGGATGACGCCCTTTCCCCGGGAGGCTTCGGCCCGACCCGCCTCGAACTGGGGCTTGACCAAGATGACGACCGGCGCACCGGCCACCGCCACGGGGCCCACCAGCACCGGCACGGCCCGGGCCACCGAGATGAACGACAGGTCGGCGGTGACGACATCGACAGGTGCGTCCCCGACCGTGGCCAGGGTGACGTCGCGGATGTCGAGACGCTCGTAGTTGGTGACCCGTGCGTCGGACCGCAGGCGCTCGTGGAGCTGGCCGTGGCCCACGTCCACGGCCACGACGGACGTCGCCCCGGACTGGAGGAGGCAATCGGTGAAGCCGCCGGTCGAGGCACCCGCGTCGAGGGCCCGGAGCCCCGTTACGTCGATGGCGAACCGGTGGAGGGCGGCCTCGAGCTTCTCCCCTCCCCGACCCACGAAGGGCGCAGCACCGCCAAGCAGTGCGATCGGTTCGCTTGCAGCGACCAGTCGTGCCGGCTTGTCGGCCACCGATCCGCTCACGAGGACCACGCCCTGGGCGATCAGTGCCGCCGCCTGGTGTCGGCTGGCTGCCAGCCCTCGCTCGACCAGGGTCCGGTCGAGGCGGATCCTCGGCGCGCTGGTCAGCCCGCCGACCCGGGCGCAGCCGGAGTGCGGTCCACGGGGGCCGCCTTCTTCGCCGGGGACTTCGTGGCCGCCTTCTTCGTGGCGGTGGCCTTCTTGGCGGTCTTCTTGGCCGGTGCCGCCTTCTTGGCCGGTGCCGCCTTCTTCGCCGCAGGGGCCTTCGTGGCCGCAGCCTTCTTCGCCGGGGACTTCTTCGCCGCGGCCTTCTTGGCGGAGGACTTCTTGGTTGGTGCCGCGCTCTTGGCCTTGGCGGCCGCAGCCTTGCCGGCCGCCGCCGATCGCCCGATCAGGGATGCCACCTGTTCGGCCAGGTCCTCCAAGTTGGTGATGCCCACGCTGTCCAGCTGGTGGGCCACCTCCTTGCGGACCTGGGAGACCAGGGCCTCCCGGCTCTTCTTGCTGCGCTCGAGGAGCTCGTCCACCTTGGCCCGGGCATCACTCGTCTGAAATTCGCCATTCTGGACCAGCTCGGCCACCAGTTCCTCGGCTTTGGCCCGGGTCATGTTGGTGAAGGCGATGCCGGCGTCGAGGTACTTCTGAAAATCGTCTCTGTTGACCATTCAGCCACCCTACCTGGACTGCTTGCTCCCAGCAAGCACTAATTTGGGCGGGGATGGGCTAGCTGACTACCCCGGGGAGAGGCAGCCGCGCACCAGTGAGACGAAATCCGGGAACCGGAGGGACACCGGTACGTCGAAGCCCTCGACCGAGGCCGGGGTGACCCCGGAGTCGACGAGGGCGAACGAGATGCCGAGCCGCTCGGCCAGCCGGCCGTCGGTGCGGGGCTGGTCGCCGACCATGACCACCGACGCGTCGCCGTCGGCAAACCCGAACCGGTCACAGAGGAGGGCCGCCATGGGTCGGTGCGGCTTGCCGGCGATCTCGGGGACCACCCCCGATGCGGTAGCCACGGCGGCGAGGAGCGCCCCCGAGCCGGGCATCAGGCCCTCGGGTGTGGGATGGGTGGGGTCTTCGTTGGTTCCGACCAGCCGACCCGAGGTCCGCGCCGCGGTGGCGGTGGCCGCCAGGGTGTCGAAGTCGAAGTAGTGGCTCCACCCCACGACAGCGGCATCGACGGCGGCACCCGACCCCTGGTCGGCGATGGTCACGCCACGGGCTCCGAGGGCCTCGACCACGCCGCCCTCGGCCAGCAGGGTGACGGTCTGTCCGGGGTCGAACATGCCGGCCACCGCCCCGGCCGAGGTGGCGAGGTCGGCCGCGGATGCCTCGACGCCCATCCGGTCGAGGCGCCCGAGCAGCTCGTCGGTGGTGGGCGCAGAGTTGTTGGTGGCGAAGGCCACGCGGATGCCGGCAGATCGGAGCTCGGCGATGGCATCGGCGGCGGCACCGATGGGGTGGCCGGTGAGCCACACCACGCCGTCGAGGTCGACGATCCACAGGGACGCCGAGGCGAAGGCGTCGAGGGTGGCCTGCGGGCGGGTTGCCCCGTCGCTCATTCCGGCGGGTTGTCGGCCGAGGTCGACTCCCCCGAGTCCACCTTCCCCTTCCAGCTGCGTCGGGTGGACGCCGCCAGCTGGTCGGCGGACTCGAGGATGCGGGGAATGAGCCCGGACAGCTGGTTGAGGCCGTCGCCCCCGGCCGCCGGGTCCTGGGCGTCCCCGCCGGACTGGCCCGCGTCGTCGGGGGGTCCCTCGCCCGAGGACTGCACCGGGCGGGCACTGAGGTCGGCGATCCGCTCGCCGGTGAGCTTGGTGGCCCGCTCCCAGTAGGAGCGGAACATCCCGATGTCGAAGGCGCCGTCGCGCACCCGGGCCTGGTCGAGCAGCCGGGCCGGGGGGTCCTTCAGCTCCCGGACCACACCCACGACGGCCAGGGCCCGCAAGGTGTACCAGGTGGGGTCGAACTCCCACCAGCGGAACCCCTGGCGGGAGGAGGCGGGGAGGTAGTGGTGGTTGTTGTGCCACCCCTCCCCCCCGGTGAGGATGGCGATGAGCATCGAGTTCCGGCTGGTGTCCGGGGTGGCGTAGCGGCGGCGGCCGAGCAGGTGGGCCGCCGAGTTGACCAGGAAGGTGCCGTGCCACAGCAGCACCGTCGAGAGGAAGAAGCCGATGAATAGGCCGCCCCACCCGCCGATCAGGAAGCAGGTGATGGCCACGAGCCAGGGCCCGACCCAGTTGAACCGCTCGAGGAGTCGCAGCTCGGGGTAGGCGGCGAAGTCCTTGATGGTCGTGAGGTCGGTGGCCTTGTACTTGGTCGAGAGGATCCAGCCCACGTGGCTCCACCAGAAGCCGTCCCGGGGCGAATGCACGTCGCCGTCGAGGTCGGTGTAGCGGTGGTGGACGCGGTGGTGGCCGGCCCACCACAGCGGCCCCTTTTGCACCGCGGTGGTCCCGCCGAAGGCCATGACGAACTGGGCCACACGGCCCATGCGGTAGCTCCGATGGGAGAAATAGCGGTGGTAGCCAGCCGTGATGAAGAACATCCGGGTGACGTACAGCACGGCGCACAGGGCCCAGTCCTGCCACGTCACGGTGACGAAGAAGGCACCGAGTGGCGCGAGGTGCACGGCGAAGAAGGGGATGGCCGAGACCCAGTCGGTCCTGACGACGGACTCCTGCGCCCCGGTGTCGTTCGAGGTGCCGGTCGACACGGAAGCGGGAGCGCTCATGGGATCGTGTGGCCACCGTCAGGCGACGACGGCTGAAGGCTACCTGACCGCCGTGCCTGGCGACATGCGCTCAGGCAGCCGTCGGCCCATGGCGCGCTCACTTGGGCACGTACAGATTGCCGTTGGCGCCCTTGATGATCGTGATCGGCGTCAGTCCGTTGGTGGCCGGTCCTTGGATGACAGCACCGGTCTTGGGATTGAACTCTGAGCCGTGGCAGGGGCAGGCGATGATCCGGGCCGACTGGGCGTAGGCCACGGTGCAGCCGGCATGGGGGCAGATGGCGTCGAAGGCCAGAAACTCCCCGGCGGTCTGTTGAATGACGAGGGCCGGGTCGCCACTGGCCGGGTCCGTGAAGCTGGCCGACCCTCCGACCGGGACGCTGGAGGCCGGGCCCACTGCGGTCCCCGAGGGTGCCGTCGTGGTCGTGGTGGGGCCGCTCCCAGAGCCGCCCGGCGCAGCGTTGGTCGTGGTGGTGGCCGGTGCCCCACCGGCCAGGGAGCCACTGCCCGAGGCCGACGTCTTGGTGCCACCGACGGCCCGGCCGAGCGCGGCGACCACGCCGCTCCCGATGACCACCACTGCGGCCACGATCCCGGTCAGCGCGCCCTTGGACAACACGGTGCGGCGTGGCACCCCGTCGACGCCGGCTCGCTCCGCTGGTGCCGTGCCGTCGGGCACCGTGGCCCGCTCGGCCAGCCAGGTGTCGAGGGCCGCCGCCCCCGCCGCCCCGGCCAGCACCAGGGGGGTCCAGGCGAAGAAGAAGACGATGTCCGAGCCGGTGAAGTACGGCGACGTGTGGAAGCTCACGGTGAGGAACAGCCCGAAGGACAGCGCCATACCGGCCACCGCGGCCACCCGCATCCACAGGCCCACCAGGATGCCGACGCCGATGGCCACCTCGCCGAGGGAGATGACCAGTCCGACGGCCGGAGCGATGGAGACCAAGTGACCCACGAGGGCGTGGATGGGGCTGGAGCGGGCCGAGCCGACCAGCTGGGCATGAATCGACGACGGGCTCGAGTCCTTGAAGAACTGCGGATCGGCCAGCTTCTGGAGGCCGGCGAACAAGAAGGTGACCCCGAGGAACAAGCGGAGGGGCATGAGCGCCCACCCGGTGGCCACGGTGCCATCAGCCCTTCGCACGGCCCACATCGATGTGCCTATGGCTTGAGAGGTCGCCCTGTCGGCGTCGGTCCTCTTGGATGCGTTGGACGTCACCGGTCGGATCCCATGTCCCGGTCACGATACAAGGCCCAGCGCAAGGGTCGTTGTCGCGCCACCGCCAGCCCGGACTGGCCGGCCACCCGGCTGTCCGCCTGGAACTCCCGCGCCTAGGATGACGGCATGGATCACTTGGCCGTGGCGCCTACCCGAGAGGCATTGGCGCCTACCCGGTCGAGGGCCGACGAGACCATGCGCCGGCTGCTCCGGGTGCCCGAGGACCAGGCGCCCATCGATGAGTCCGAGACCCATCGGATCTTCAGCGCCTCAATCTTCCTGTCCGCGCTCCGCTGCCTCCTCAGCTACATCGTCCTCCCGGTCGTGCTCCCGCTTATCGGGGCGGCACGGGGCGTCGGGCCGATCATCGGCGTGCCCATCGGGGTCCTGGCGCTCACCTTCGATTACCTCGGGATCCGGCGGTTCTGGCTGGCCGACCACCGCCAGCGCTGGGCCTTCACCGCCATCTACGCCGTGGTGGGGACCATGGTCGCTGTGCTCTTGGTGGTGGACATCGTCGACCTGATTCGCTGAGCGACACGAGGAGGGACCGATGCTGACCAACGGGCTGAACCACGTTGCCACCCTGACCAACGACGCCAAGGCGCTCCATGCCTTCTACGAGGAGGTGTTCGAGGCCGAGGTGGTCCGGGATGCACCCGAGGTGGACGACCAGGCCGTGCGGCTGTCGATCGTGATGATCGGCCCCCACACCGAGCTCAATGTGTTCCAGATCACCGGCAACACCGAGGCTGATCACCAGGTCCCCATGTTCGGGCGCGGGCGACTTGATCACTTCGCGCTGCAGGCCGCGTCGCTCGAGGCGTTCGAGACCATCCGCGACCGCCTGATGGCCCGGGGGGCGTGCGACGCCTTCGTCACCGACTTCGGCCCCGTCCTGAGCCTGTTCTTCCGTGACCCTGACGGCCTCGAGGGTGAGGTGTGCGTGACCAACCCGGACGCCGTCCCGGGCGTCGGCCACCCTCCGGGCACACCGGCCCGGCGCTACGTGCCCGAGGACGCCTGACCCCAATCGGTCGGCGTCCGGCCGCACACGGCACACTGGCGGCCTGGCTGGGATTCAAGGGTGGGACCGAACTCGTCGATACCGGTGCATGGCCCCCTCCAGCCCGCGCTTCGCCCGCGCCTACAAAGGCCGGGACCGGATGCTGCGCGCCGTGGCCCTGGTGGCCCTGGTCTGGGGTGCGGTCTACTTGGCCTGGCGGCTGGTCGACACCCGGAGCGGCGTCCAGCCAGTCTTGTTCGCCACACTGCTGGCCTGCGAGCTGTTCGGCTGGATCATCCTGGCCGGATTCACGTTCATGGCCTGGCGGGTGCCGGCCACGGCGCGGCCGCCGGTCGGGTGGCGCCCCACGGTGGACGTCTTCGTCTGCACCTACGACGAGAGCCACGAGGTCCTGGGAGCCACCCTGGTGGGCTGTGACCGGATCACCTACCCCCATACGACCTGGGTCCTGGATGACGGACACCGGGACGACGTCCGGCTCCTGGCCGACCGGTTCGGTGCCCGCTACATCAGTCGCTCCGACAACCTCCACGCCAAGGCCGGCAACATCAATCACGCCCTGCCCCTGACCCATGGCCAGCTGATCCTGGTGCTCGACGCCGACCACGTGCCCCAGCCCGACATCCTGGATGCCACCGTCGGGTACTTCGACGACCCGGCCGTAGCGGTGGTCCAGACACCTCACGACTTCGGCAACCTCGACTCGTTCCAGCACTTCGAGACCGGCCGCCACGACCAGAGCATGTTCTTCGAGGTGCTCATGCCGGGCAAGGACCGCCACAACGGCGCCTACTGGTGCGGCTCGGCCGCGGTGATCCTGCGCCACGCGCTCGAGGGCATCGACGGCATCGCCACCGAGACGGTCGCCGAGGACTTCCACACCACCATCCGGCTCCACGGCCAGGGATGGCAGACCCGCTATCACGACGAGACCCTGGTCCAAGGGCTCGCCCCCCACGACCTGGCCTCGTTCCTGTTGCAGCGCGACCGCTGGGCTCGGGGCAACCTGGCTGTCTTGCGAACGGCGGAGAACCCGCTGATCGCCGCGGGCCTCTCGTTGAAGCAACGCATGAGCTACCTGGCCTCGCTGCAGTCGTATTTCATCCCACTCCAGCGACTGCTGATGCTGGCGGTACTGACCACCATGCTCATCACCGGCCTGGTGCCCATGCACGGGGATGTGTGGCAGTTCGGGGTGTTCTGGGTCCCGTGGATGGTGCTCAACCTGGTGGCGTCGGCCCTGTTGTGCCGCGGCCAGGCCAGTCTGTGGGACGGGTCCTACTCGACGCTGCTGACCTATGAGATCTTCACCCGCGCCGCACTGTCCCTCCTCCACCCATTCCAGACGAGCTTCCGGGTGACGCCAAAAGACGGCATCGACGACGGGGGCTGGGGTGCCGCCGTCCAGCTGCGACTAGTCCTGGCGGTGGCGCTGGCCCTGCTCACCGCCATCACCCTCCGGTGCTTGAGTCTCGCTGGCGTTCTCGGGCTGCCACCGCTCAGCGGGCTGGCGGTCGTGGTCGGGCTGTCGTTCGCGGCATGGGAACTCCTCGTGGTGTTCGCCGCCCTCTGGCGGGTCACCCGACGGCATCAGCTTCGCCACCACTACCGGGTCCCGGTCGAGATCTCCGGGGTGATGAACCGACACCTGGTCCGAGTGGTCGACCTCACACCGGGTGGTGCCGGGGTCGTCGGCCCCGGGTCCCTCGAGGTGGGCACCGAGGTCGTGCTCCACCTCGACCTGCCGATGGTGAACGCCGAGATCCGTGGGTGTGACGTCCGCTTCACCGTCCACTCCTGTCGGCCCATCGACGGTGGGGCCTGGCGGATGGGCGGCACACTCACGCCCGTGACCGAGTCTGACGGCGAGGTGCTCATCGAGCACTGTCACGTGGTCATGTCCCGGGCCAGGCTCACCGAGGCCGGCCGACTGGTTCCCGACGCCGAGGTCATCCCGCGACGTCCCGACGAGGTACCGGCACCAGCGGAGCGGCTCTCGGCCCACGGCTGATCCTCCCGGCCCACCGACGGGCCCGCGGACAGACACCGGCTGCCCCGCGGCCGATGTCACACCCCTAGGCTATGAAACAGCCGTGGCCTCCCCTACCCGAGTGAATCCGGCCCGTCCCGGGCACCTCGACCCCCACCCGGTCGCGCCCCGTTGCGACTCGGAGTTGCCACTCATCGATACGGTGCGGGTGCCCGCACTGGAGGATCTGGCACCCGACTCGATCCTGCGGACACTCCACCCCGCCGTGGCCAGCTGGTTCATCACCCGGTTCCCGTCAGGCCCCACCGACCCCCAACGGTCAGCCTGGCCGAGCATCATCGCCGGTGGGAACGTGCTCGTGGCCTCCCCCACCGGGACCGGCAAGACGCTGACCGGATTCCTCATGGCCATCGACGCCGCCTACCGGGCCCATGGCGAAGGGTCCGCCGGGAAGCGTGCCGGACCGGGGGTGGTCTACGTCTCACCCCTACGGGCCCTGGCCACCGACGTCCACGAGAACTTGCAGCTTCCCCTGGCCGGCATCGCGGCCGAGGCCGCTCGGCTCGGGCTGGGCGCACCGGAGCTGGCCGTGGCGGTGCGGACCGGCGATACCCCGGCGGCCGAGCGGGCCGCCATGCGCCGGTCGCCGCCCGATCTGCTGGTCACCACCCCCGAGTCCCTCTACCTGCTGCTCACCGCGGCTTCGTCCCGGACCATGTTGCAGGGCGTCCATACGGTCATCGTCGACGAGGTGCACACGCTGGCGCGGGACAAACGGGGGTCGCACCTGGCCCTGACCCTCGAACGACTCGACCATGTGGTGTCGGCCGCAGGGGGCCGGCTCCAGCGCATCGGCCTGTCCGCCACCCAACGCCCGCTCGAGGTGGTGGCCAGGCTCCTCTCGGGCGTCGACCCCTCCCGCCCGCCGACCACCATCATCGACTGCGGCCACCGTCGCGATCTCGACGTGAACATCGAGCTCCCCACTACCGAGCTCGAATCGGTCGCCAGTGCCGGCCAGCTCGCCGATGTCCTCGACCGGATCGCCGCCCACGTGCTGGAGCACCGGACGACGCTGGTGTTCGTGAACACCCGCAAGATGGCCGAGCGGGTCGCCCACCAACTGGCCCGTCGGCTGGGGGCGTCCGACGATGCCGATGCCGACGAGGTCGACGCTGTCGGCAGATCGGAGGGTCCAGACGGTCCGCAGCCGACGGTGGTGCCGGTCGGGGACCCCATCGACGCCGCGCTCCAGGTGGCGGCCCACCACGGCAGCCTGTCGCCGGCGCGTCGGAGGATCGTGGAGCAGCGGTTGCGGGCCGGGGACCTGCGGGCGCTGGTGGCCACAGCTTCGCTCGAGCTGGGCATCGACGTCGGCCCGGTCGAGTTGGTGTGTCAGATCGGTTCCCCCCGGGCCATCGGCACGTTCCTGCAGCGGGTGGGTCGGGCCAACCACCAGCTCGAGGGCACGCCGGCGGGCCGCCTCTACCCGCTGACCCGTGACGAGCTGGTCGAGTGCACCGCACTCCTGGCCGGGGTCAGGGCCGGCCATCTCGACATCCTGGAGCCTCCCGAGGGCCCCCTCGACGTGCTGGCCCAGCAGCTGGTGGCCGAGGTGGCAGCGGCCGACGAGTGGGAGATCGGCCCGTTGTTCGAGCTGGCCACCCGGGCTGCGCCCTACGCCAACCTGACCCGGTCGACCTTCGATGAGGTGGTGGACCTGGTGTCCTGGGGCATCCGCACCGGGCGGGGCCGGCGTGGGGCCCACCTCCACCTTGACGGTGTGAACGGTCGGCTCCGGGCCCGCCGGGGGGCACGTCTGGCCGCCCTCACCAGCGGCGGCGCGATCCCCGAGACGGGTGATTACCGCGTCGTCCTCGATCCGGACGGCGTCACGGTGGGCTCGGTGCACGAGGACTTCGCCGTCGAGGCCACCGGCGGAGACATCTTCCTCCTGGGTACCCACTCGTGGCGGGTGGTCAAGGTGGAGACCGGCACGGTGCGGGTGCACGACGCCGGCGACCTGCCGCCGACGATCCCCTTCTGGCTGGGCGAGGCCCCGGCGCGCACCGCCGAGCTGTCCGAGGAGGTGAGCACGCTGCGAGGCGCGCTCGAGCCGTTGCTGGCAGCGGGCGACGGACTAGCGGCCCGACAGGAGGTCCGCACCAGGGCGGCGGTCTCCGAGGAGGTGGCCGAACAGGTGGTGGCCTACCTCGGGGCGGGCCTGGCCGCGCTGGGCCGGCTTCCCACCCGGGATCGCATCATCGTCGAGCGGGTCTTCGACGAGACCGAGGGCACCCAGCTGATCCTGCACCTCCCCTATGGCGGGAGGATCAACCGGGCCCTCGGCCTGGCCCTGCGCAAGCGGTTCTGCGTCTCCTTCGACTTCGAGCTCCAGGCGGCTGCCGACGACGACACCGTTGTCTTGTCGCTCGGCCCCCAGCACAGTTTCCCGTTGCCCCAGGTGCCCACGATGCTCTCCAGCCGGACCGCCGTCGACGTGCTGGTCCAGGCTCTCCTCCCCCATCCGATGCTGGCGGCGCGATGGCGGTGGAATCTCAACCGGGCCCTGGTGGTGCCACGCTCACGCGGTGGTCAGCGCCGACCGATCCACTTGCAGCGGATGGAGGCCGAGGACCTCCTGGCCGCGGCGTGGCCGTCGCTGGCCGCCTGCCAGGAGAACGCCCCTCCGGGTCCGGTTCCGGTCCCCGATCACGTCCTGGTGCGCCAGACCGTGACCGACTGCCTGACCGAGCCCCTCGATGCGGCCGGCCTGGTGGCGCTGTTGGAGGGGCTGGAGTCTGGGCGCGTCGATGTGCACTTCGTGGAGTCGGCGGAGCCATCGCCGTTGTCCCACGGGATTCTCACCGGCCGGCCGTTCACCTTCCTCGACGGCGCTCCACTCGAGGAGCGGCGGACCCGGGCGGTGGCGGTGCCGCGTGGTCTCGGGCCCCTCGATGCCTCCGGCCTCCCTCCCGGGCTCCCGGTACCGGCCGGCGAGCTGGGCCCGTTGGACCCGGTGGCCGTGGGCGAGGTCCTCGACCAGGTCCAGCCCCGACCGCGCCATGCCGATGAGCTGCACGACCTCCTCCTTGCGCTGGTGCTGTGCCGACCGGTCGCGGCCTGGCAGGCCTGGTTCGAGGAGCTGGCCGCCGACGGCCGGACCCGGCTGGTGTCGGGGTGGTGGGTGCCTACCGAGCGGGCGGAGATGGCACTGGCCATCGAGGCCTCGCTCGGGGACCCGATGGTCGACGCCGACCAGGCGCTGGCCGAGTGCATCAGCGGTCATCTGGACGTTGCCGGACCGGTGTCGGTGGTCCGACTGGTCGCCGACCAACCGCTGCCGTCGGGCACGCTTCTCGGCGTGCCGGTCTCCGAGGCCCGGGCCCGCACGGCACTGGCCCGTCTGGAGGGGTCGGGATCGGCCATCCAACTGCCCGACGGGCAGTGGTGCGCCCGCCACGTGCTGGTTCGGATGCACGCGGCGAGTCGGGGCCGACGCCGTCGGTTCGTGGAGCCGGCCAGCATCGCCGACTACGTGCGGTTCCTCGGGTGCTGGCAACACGTCGCGGCCGGCACCCAGGCCGAGGGGCGTTCGGGCCTGATGGCAGTCATCGAGCAGCTCCAAGGCCTCGAGGTGGCGGCCGGCGAGTGGGAGAGCCACGTCCTCCCAGCCCGGGTGGCGGGATACGACCCCCGCTGGCTCGATGAGCTGTGCCTGGCCGGTGAGGTGGCCTGGGCCCGTCTGACCCCCCGCCCGGAGCCGGAGCCGGTCGTGGAGGGATCACCACCCGAGGTTGGATCCGCCGGCCGACGGGGATCGTCGACGCCGTCGCCGGCCACCCCGTTGGCCGTCACGGCCCGCCAGGACCTGCCGTGGCTGCTGGCCGCGGTGCGGACCGAGCGCAGTGCGGCTGAGCGCAGTGGACTGGGCGATGCCGGCGCTGCACGGGGGCCGACAGGAGGCCGGTCCGAGCCGACCACGGGCGCATCAGCCGACATCCTGGCCGTGCTGCGGGCCCGTGGGGCGTGTTTCCGATCGGAGCTGGCCGAGCCATCGGGCCGGCTCCCGTCCGAGGTCGACGAGGGACTGTGGGACCTGGTGGCCCGCGGCATCGTGACAGCCGACGCCTTCTCGGCCGTGCGTTCACTGTTGTCGGCCAGGGGCCGCCGGACCTCAGGGCTCCGGCGCCGGCCTGCCCGACGTTCTCCCCTCGGCCCCCGCAGGGCCCTGGCCGGCTCCGGCATCGGCGAGGGTCGGTGGTCGCTGGTACCCGACGCCGACGACGGTGGCGGTGAGGGGCACGGTCAGCGAGTGGCGCCCGCAGTCGAGGAGCTGGCCGAAGCGGTGGCCTGGCAGATGCTGATCCGGTGGGGCGTGGTGGCGTGGGAGCTGTGGTCCCACGAGTCCTTCCGAGTCCCCTGGCGTGAGGTGGTCCGTGCCCTGCGCCGCCTCGAGGCCCGCGGCCAGGCGGTCGGTGGCCGCTTCGTGGCCGGGGTATCCGGCGAGCAGTACGCCCTCCCCGAGGCAGCCGCCATGCTGGGCGAGGTTCGTCGGGATCCGTCACGGGGCGCCGACTTGGTGGTGGCCGGCACCGATCCGCTGAATCTCACCGGCGAGCTGCTGGGTGGTTCCCGGATCCCTGCCATCCGGCACCGGAGCGTCCACTACGTCGACGGTGTCCCCGACGACGCCGAGCCGCCCGTCGGCGCGGTGCCCGTGATGTCAGCCGGCTGAGGAGCGTCCGCTCACTCGGAGCGCGAGGGTCGCGGCGGCCGCCAGTCAGGGTGGAGGCCGTGGTCGAGGGCGACTTTGAGACCCCGGACGGTCTCCCCGTTGCCCACCTCCGGCGGCCCGTCAGCGAGCCACACAATGGCTGCGGCCGGAACCGACGGTGGTGCGCCCTGGTAGTGGCCGGTCAGTCCGAGGGCGGTGGCATTGACCTGCTGGCGCTCGGTGTCGACGTAACCAGGATCGAGGTTGTAGGCCCGGATCCCGCGGTTGCCCAGTTCGACGGCCAGCATCGGCGCGAACCGGTGGAGCGCTGCCTTGGAGGCGGCGTAGGCCAGTCCCCACCCGCCCTGGCCCACCGGACCGGGCGGATCGGCCGTGGCGGTGTGGGAGGTCACATTCACGATGGTCCCGCCGCCGGCCGCCAGCATGGACGGCAGCACGGACTGGATCAGCACCAGGGGGGCGACCACGTTGGCATCGAGCTTGGCCTCCAGCTGGACGACCGTCAGATCGAGGACGGTGACCATGCTTCCCGGGCCGGTGTCCACCGCATTGTTGACCAACAGCTCCAGGCCGCCCCACTCGTCGAGCACCCGTTCGACGGCGCGGCGCAGACCAGCATGGTCGTGGAGGTCGCCGGCCAGTTCGATGGCGGTACCACCCGACCGACTGATGGCCTCGGCTGTCTCTTCCAAGCTGCCCGGCAGAGGTCGGCCGCCACCGGTGTCCGAGTCGTCCCGCCCCTCTCCGATGTGTGCTGTGCGCCCGGTGATGCCAACGTCCCAGCCGGCTTCGGCCAGGGCGATGGCGGTGGCCTTGCCGATGCCCCGTGACGCACCCGTCACCAAGGCCCGTTGGCGGGCCGGCCCGGATCTGGTCATGCCGCTGCGCCGAGAGATCTGACGCGAACCGCGCTCAGACGCCGCTCCCGAAGAACAGCGCGTCACCGAACGTGAACACGCCTCCGTCCCGGGCCACGAACCGGTAGCCGCGTCCGGACGGCGTGGCCGTCATCCCGGCGATGGACTGGTTCAAGTTGCTCCCTCCGGTCGACCCGAAGAACGGTGCCCCGAAGGAGAACACGCCGCCATCGGATGCCACCTCCCAGTAGCCACCGGTGACGGGGTCGACCGCCATGCCCACCACCGCCCGGTTGAGGTGCGCGCCGCCCTCGGACCCCCGGAAGTGGGCGTCCCCGAAGGTGAAGATCCCGCCGTCGCTGGCATCGAGGTAGTAGCCGTTTCCCGACGGCGTGGCGGCCATGCCCACCACCGGCTTCTTCAGGACGGTCCCCCCGGTGCTGCCGAAGAAGCGGGCGTCACCGTAGGCGAACACACCGCCGTCGGCGGCCACGAACCAGTAACCGTTGCCGTCGGGGGTGGCCGCCATCCCCACCACAGGCTGGTTGAGGTGGATGCCACCGGTGCTGCCGTAGAAGTGGGCGTCCCCGAAGGTGAACACACCACCGTCCCGGCCGAGGAGCCAGTAGCCCTTGCCGTCGACGGTCGGCGCCATCCCGATGATCGGGGCGTTGAGCGGCCGGTTGGTCAGATCGCCGTAGTCGGCCGCGCCGCCGAAGGCCTCCACTTTCCCGCCCGATGCCACCAGCCAATACCCGTTGCCCGAGGGGGTGGCGGCCGTGCCCACGAAGTTGAAGTGGGTCACTGCGGCCAGGGGCCGCGCCGCAGCACCGGCCGCCGTAGCCGTCTGGGTGCTGGCTACGGCGGCACCAAGACTCGAGGCCATGACGCCTATGGCCATCAAAGAAGCCAGGCGCCGTGCTCCGTGCATCCTCATCATCGTGTCCCCCCTCGGAAGTCCCTGCTCCAGATGCCCGGCACTGTAGGCGAAGCCCCGATCACGGTGCTGGGCCGGCTGTCCGAGTGTGCGGCCCTGTCACACAGTGCGCTCGTCCCGCTGGGCCGGGACAGGGCGACTGCGTCTAGATACGCTGCCTCGTGGCCAATGCGGCGGTCCGAGGCGGCGCACCGGGAACTGTCGACCAGAGCCGGGTCGACGAACCGGCTCTGGTCGACGGTCACCTCACACCGCCAGCCTGGGCGGTCGTCATTCCCCTGGCCGTGGCCAAGGTGGCCTTCCAACTCGTCACCTCCGACCTCTACGGCGCCCATCGCGACGAGTTCTACTACCTGGCCAGCGGGCACCACCCGGCTTGGGGGTACGTCGACAATCCCCCGCTGGTACCAATGCTCTACCGCTTCGAGGAGGCGGCCTTCGGGCACTCGGTGACCGCGCTGGCTGTAGTGCCTGGCCTCCTCGGTGGCGTCTATGTGGTACTCGGCGCGTTGCTGGCCCGGGAGGTGGGAGGCGGCCGGTTCGCCCAGTCGCTTGCCGGGGTCGTGGCCCTCCTCGGCTCGATCTTCCTGACCCCCAGCCACTTCTTGAGCACCGTGAGCCTGGACCTGCTCTTCTGGGCGGTGGGGTCGTTGCTGGTGCTGCGCATGATCCGGACCGGGGATCGCCGTCTGTGGGTGCCTATCGGCGTCGTATGCGGCCTCGGCCTCCTCAGTAAGTACACGATGGGGTTCTGGGTCCTGGCCACGGTCCTCGGACTCCTGGCGACGCCCCAACGGAAGCTGCTGGCCACCTACTGGCTCCTCGCCGGGGCGGCCATCGCTGCGGCCCTGGTGGCGCCCAGTGTGGCGTGGGAGGTCACCAACCACTGGCCCACCCTGGCGTTCCTCCGCAACCTCAAGGCGGCCAACGCCCACCACAACCTGGTCCAGTTCGTGCCCCTGCAGCCGGTCATGGCGACAATCGGGGGCACCGTGGTGTGGGTGACGGCGCTCGCCGCCCTGGCCCGACGGCCCGAGTGGCGCCGACAGCGGTGGCTCCTGGTTGGGTACGTCGTGGTCGTCGTGGTGCTGGTGGCCCTGGCCGGCAAGGCGTACTACCTCGGCTCGTGGTACCTGCCGTTGGTGGCCGTGGGCTCGGTGACGATCGAACAGCGCTGGCGGCGGTCCACCCGCATCATCGCCATGGGCCTGGTGGTCGTCTCGGGCCTGGCCCTGGCTCCGTTCGCGACACCGGTGCTGCCGAAGGCGACGGCAGTCCGGCTGCACCTCGACACGGCCAACTCGGACCTGGGAGGCATGCTGGGCTGGCCGTCGGTGGTCGCCACGGTTGCCGAGACGGTGCACGGGCTGCCCGAGGGCCAACAGCAGAAGGTGGTGATCCTTGCCAATGACTATGCCGAGGCCGGCGCCGTCGACTTCTACGGCCCGTCCCTCGGACTACCCGATGCCATCAGTGGCCACAACTCGTTCTGGCTCTGGGGGTACGGACACCCCGCGCCCGGGGCGACGGTCGTTGCCATAGGCCTGTCTGCCGCGTTCGTGCACCGCTACTGGGCCTCGGTCACCCGGGCGGCCACCTTGGGTTCGGGGTCCACGGCGATCGATCCACAAGAACGCGGAGCGGTGATCTGGGTCTGTCGCGGCCAACGGGTGTCCTGGGCCACGCTGTGGCCACGGACCAGGCACTACGACTGATCGGCGGGCTGCCGGCGTCCGGCAGGCGCGCGGCGGGCCGGCTACTGCTGGGTCGGCAGCCTCTGTCTCGCGGGACGGGGTAGGTGACCCCTGGCACGGGGTTCTGTTCGTAGAGCTCGCCGGTCGTGCACTCGTTGCCCACCGGTGCTGCAGTCGTGCTTGCCGGGTTCAACAGGAGCTTCGGAGACTTGGTCACCCAAGCCCCGAGCACAGGCAGTGTCGAGATCAGGTCGCCGGTGGCCGAACGGCGTCACGCCGAGATGGTGGGAGCGGTGAACCCGAAGAGGGCCTCGAGGAACCTCCCGACAGGGTCCACCGGCCATCGAGCACCCGGGGCGCAGGACCTAGTGGCTGATGTTCGAGGACCAGCGGATCGACGACTGACCGGTGGTTGCTGCCAGGGCGCCTACCAGTGAGCTGTAGGCGGACGGAGGGCTGTCTCCCGCCGGCGACGTCGTCAGCACGCCGAAGATGGTCAAGTGCTGGCCGATGGATCGGGCATAGGACGCCAACGTGGCCCAGTGCGAGGCATCGGTGCCGGCGTAGATCTCGGGGACGGCGAGGTCGGGCTGGAAGCCGTCGGCCACCTGGAGGAGCTGGGCCTCGGTCCAGTACCCCGAGTCAGCGGAGCCGAAGTCGACCATGGCCGGTTGATAGCCGTGCACGGCACCGGCGTAACCGGCCAGGAGGTCATAGGTGTTCTGGAAGGCCGGGTCGAACGCCGGCTCCGCATCGTCGGCGCCAGCGATCCTCACTACATCGGTGTAACCCGACCGGGCCCGGAGGGAGTTGGTCAGGGCCTGTATCTGGTCGATCTCACTCGCCAGCTGGGCACCCCAGGAGGCGAAGCTCGGAGGTTCGTTGCGGCAGCCACAGACCACTGGTCCGCAAGGTTGACCGGTGCCACAGCTGTCATTGGTCCCCACGGCCACATCGAGGTGGAGATAGCGCGGCGCGGTGGCGAAGTAACCCCGCACGTAGCTCTCGGTGCCAGCCCCGATGGCGGCCAGCGAGACGAAGGAGCCTCCGAACGCCATGGTCCCGGCCACCCCACCCACAGCGGCCGGCCGGCCGAAGTCGAGGATCACGAGGCCTTGCGCACCGGCTGCACCAGCCGCCCGGCCCTGGGCGAGCAACGTGGCTGGGTCGGCTGCGGTCTCGTAGTGCGATGTGGTCGGTGCCGGTGGGGCGGCACCGCTCGCCGGTGAGGCCGACGCCACGACCATGGATACGGCGATCAGGAAGGCGGTTGGTGCCAGGTGCCGGCGGGTCGGATCGCTTGCCATCGTGTACCTCGGTTCGCACGAGCGCTGTGTGCGACGCCGCGGGTTGCCCGGCGTCGAGCTCGTCAATCAAACAGGCGTGAAACTGCAACGACGGGAATCAGAGGAAGGGGTCCGTCCCCGGACACCCTTTGCCTGGTGACTCCCACAACGTGACGCACGTTGCGCAAGGACCTTCAAGGGTAGCGACGTCCCGCACCTAACCCGCGGATGGGCACCCAGCGTGGCGGTCGGCCGCGGACAGGTGTCACTCGCACCGGGGGTTTATGGCCGTGACCAGGGAGAGCATGGTGGCGCCGTTCCGTTGGCTCACCGGGGGTTGCCTTTGGCCACGAAGCACCTCACAATGACCCGGGGGGCATCGGCGACGGCGTGATTAGTGGGAGGTCTGATGAGATCCGTGAAGTTCTTGCTGGGTGCAGCCCTGGTGCTTGGTGGTTTCACCACCGTGGGGGCAACTGCGCTGGGGGGTGGTGTGGCGGCGGCATCGGCCCGGTCCACCTGTACCGGCACGCTGACATCACCGGGGTTGCTGTCCGGTACCTACTCGAATGACGTGACGGTGACCGGCTATTGCGTGGTCGACGGCGGGCCGGCTTTGATCCGCGGCGATCTCAAGCTGTCCCCCGGGTCGGCGCTGAATGCCACCTACGCCCTCAACGACGTGGCCGGCGAAGGAACGTCCAGCCTGACGGTGAAGGGCGATGTCAGAGTGGGAAGCGGTGCCACCTTCGCCGTCGGCTGCGAGCCGAACTTCTCGCCATGCTCCGATGACCCTGCCGGCGAGAGCGGCGGGACGCTCACCGGCCAGAACTCGATCAGTGGGGACGTCACCGCCACCAATGCGCTGGCAGTCATCGCCCATGCCACGACCTTCCGGGGCGACGTGCGCCAGCAGGGTGGGGGCGGCGGCCTCAGTTGCAACCCACCGTCCTCAGGGGTCTTCTCGCTCCTGCAGTCTCCGGTGTTCAGCGACTACGAGGACAACGCCATCTCGGGGGACCTGTCGGTCACTGGTCTCCAGTCGTGTTGGATCGGTGCCCTGCGCAACACCGTGAAGGGTGACTTCACCTTCTCCAACAGCAGCTTCGGCGATCCCGACGCCTCGGAGATGCTGACCAATGTGGTGTCTGGGGATCTGACCTGCCTCAACGACAACCCCGTGGTGGAATACGGCGATTCGGCGGGGTCGCCCAACCGGGTCGGACACCATGCGGTCGGCCAGTGCAGCTTCAATGCCATGCAGCCGAACCCAGCCCCGAGTGGGCCTCTGGCACCGATCTCGGTGAGGAAGTAGCGCCCCGGCGATCCCTGGGCCCTGGGTTCGGGCCCGCGGATCGCCGTATGGGCGAGTACGACCTTGGGCTCAGGCCACCGTGGCCGGATTGACGCCGGTGCTCCCGGCGGCGCTGCTGGCATAGGCCGCCAGGGCGAACCGCAGGACGGCCACGGCCTCGTCACCACCCCAGAGCAGCGGACCCTCGCCGGTGTGGAGCCAGCGCAGCCAATGGCGGCCGGAGTCCCGAAAGCTGCTGGCCCAGTCGTCGTCGAGGGCGTGGTAGGAACGCATCTCGCCATCGGCGTAGACCTCGAGGCTGGGCTGTTGAATCCCCCGGCCGGTGCAGCGATTGACCCGGGCATAGCCCCGGCGGCCGGTGACCTCCCACCGCTCGTCGTTGGTGTAGTAGTCCGAGCGCAGGTACATGTCGGGCGCCAGGGTGATGTCCCAGACTCCCCGCACCCCGTTCTCGTGCTCCCATACCAGGGTGGTCGGAGCATCGATCTCGATGCCCGGCATCACCTCGGTGCCACCGACCCAGGCCCGCACCTCTCGGATCGGACCGAACAGCCAGAGGGCGGTGGACAGCTTGTGCCAGCCGTCGTCGAAGACCAGGATGCCCCGACCCTGGCGCATCTGCATGAACTGCCACTCGTAGCTGCTGCCCGGGACGTCCCAGCCGCCGAGCCCACTGGCGACCATCTTCATGTGGTAGCCGCTGACCGCCCCGATCTCACCGGAGTCGACGACCGCTTTGAGCCGCACCAGGGGCTCGTAGAAGATGTAGTTCTCCATGACCCGTAGCTGACGGTCGTTGTCCCGGGCCGCCTCCATCATGAGGGCGGCGCTGGCCAGGTCGTTGCACATGGGCTTTTGAAGGTTCACGTGCCAGCCGTGGCCGAGGAGCTCGATGACACCGTCCACGTGCAGGGGGATGGGCAGGAGCGCCTCGACGGCATCCACCTCGAGACCGCTGGCCGCCAACTCGGCCACCGAGGTGAACGTCTGGGCCTCGGGCCACTGAGCTTGCCGCTGGATCCGGCGCTCCTCGCTCGGATCGACCAGGGCCACCACCTCGACGTCAGGGTTGTCGACGTAGGCGCGGCTGTTGAGGTCGTAGATCCTCCCGAGGCCCACGAAGGCGGCCCGCACCGGGCGGTCGTAGGGAACAAAGGTCATGGTCGGCCGGTCTCCTCCAGTCGGTCGGCGGGCAGGTCGACCACGTCCTGGGATCGCCGGCGGGTGCCGATTGTCGAGCGAACTCTACGCGAGCGACGGTGGCCGGGCTTGACCTTCGACCATGGTACGGACCGTACGGTGATGGTGAGCAGGCAAAAGGAGGCCAGCATGACCAGCACAGTTCCCGTTGCAGGCGAGCAGGAAATCGACGAGGTGATCGCATCGTCACTGGTTCCGGTGATCGTGGAGTTCTGGGCCGAATGGTGTCCACCGTGCCAGGTGGTCGCTCCCCTTCTCGACGCCATCGCCTCGGACTACGGCGACCGTCTGTCGGTGTTCACGGTCAACACCGATGAGCACCCCGGGCTGGCCGCACGCTTCGACGTGATGAGCGTCCCCACCCTGCTGGCCTTCAGCCAGGGCGAACTCCAACAGCGACTGGTCGGCGCTCGCAGCCGGTCCCGGCTGCTCGAGGAGCTGGGAGACGTACTCACCTAGGGAGGTGCAGCGATGCGCAGTCCTCGTCGTCGGGGTCCTCGCAGATCGCCAACAGCAGCTCCAGCCGAGCCCGGGTCTCTCGCACCGATCGCAACTGTTCGTCCAGTGACCGCAGCTTGGCCAGGGCCGCCAGTCGGACGGCGTCGGACGTGGTGGTGGTATCGGCGCCGAGGAGCCGGGCGATCTCGGTCAGCGTGAAGCCCAACCCCTTGGCCCGGATGATGAGCTGGAGCCGGCGACGGTCGTCGGACGAGTACTGACGGTAACCAGCAGCAGTCCGTGGCGGTTCCCGCAGGAGCCCCCGGCGTTCGTAGTAGCGGATGGTCTCTACGTGCACGCCTGCGTCGAACGCCAGCTGGCCGATGGTCATGGCCTCCACGCCCTCAAGCGTATGGCCCGTACCTCGGTACGGGGTCAAGGACCGAGAACCCTCCTGGGGAGGCTGGATGGACCTGTTTCCGGACAGTCTCGGTCTGGTTGCAGATCGAACATATGTTCGATACCGTCGGGGGATGCACTACGAGGTCGACGTCCTCATCCCCCGCCCTCTGGACGACCGAACGAGGCGATTCCTCGAGGCGGTGCAGTCCTCGGCCAATCGGCTCATTCGGTTCCGGGGCGACACCGAATCCGTGCGCCTCACCATCGATGCCGTCGGGATGACCCGTGACGAGGCCATTCGTGCCGCGGCCGGCGAGGTGGCCCGGATCTTTCCAGGAAATCTCGAGCGCTATGTCGAGCTCCGACGGGTCTGATCGGTGACCTCACGGTCCTGGCTCGGTGAGGGACGGACCCCAGATCAGGTCAGCTGGGTTGGGTGACGTGGACGAAACCGACCGGGCGACGCCCTCCATCCCTGGGTGCGGTCTGGTTTGGCTGTGGGTTGGTTGGGCACGTATCTACGGTGAGATCGTGGCTCCGAGGTGTGCGTCCGCCGGCGGTACCCGTCGTCACGTGTGCCTGGGACCTTCTTGCGCCGTTGCCCGAGCAGGGTCCAGTCCTGCCGTGGGTGCCGGGGCTCGAAGCGCTGGCTGACGCCGTCGGTGCACCTGGACCACACCCGGCTCCGAGTGGAAGTGCCCATGCTTGCGGTGAGCCGTGCCCGGTCCCGGAGCTGCCCGCCGTGGCGGCGCCCGAACCTCGTCGGGCCCACCGGGCTCGTCCGGGACGTAGCCGGTCGCCGCACCGAACCATCGGGTCAGAAGCGGTGCGAAACCCGTAGAGACGTACTGGTCGCCACCCCGACGATCCCCGACCGACTCAACGCACTGCTGGGTACTCGGACTGCCAGAGAACCTCGACGAGCCGCTCGCGGACGGCCAGGATGGCACGGTCCCGCTCATCCCATTCGTCGGTTGGGCGATCACCGCACAACGCCAGCAGGTCGACCTCGACCTGATTGGCGGCCTCGTGGACGGCGACGAGATAGCGGAACTCCCTCTCGGCTGCCGAGTAACTCAGCTGCAAGACCCGCAACTCCTCGGCGACGGCGTAGTACCTAGTCCATGCGGTCTTACGGCTTACGTCACTGCCGACGGCAGCCCCAAATTCCTCGTCGTCCATCCCTGGTGTCCTCCTCTTCGACCTCTGATCTACGTTCTCGCAGGTCGTGTCGGTTGTGCAAGGGCCTCGTGTAGGCCCCCGAACGGGGCAATCGCCTCACACCCAGGACGCCGACACGTCATCCCGGCAGGAGGTTCGAGGCGGTCATAGAGTCGTGGTGTGACGAGCGACCGAGATGGAGTCATCGCCGACATTCGGCGTCTGATGGAGGCCGGACAAGCGCTCAGAGCCCAGATCTCCTACAGCCGTAAGCGCTTGGAACAGGGAATCAAGGCGCTGGAGCTGGGAGCGTCAATGGAGGCGGCCCTGACGGAGTCAGATTCGGCCGAGCGTCGCACGAAGATGACCGACCTTCTGGCTGAGTTCGAGGCCGCCCGTCATCAACTGCGCTTGTCCGTTGCCGCCACCGGGCTGGAGGAGGGCATGACCATCGGGGCGATCGGCCGGGCCCTCGGCATCTCTCGACAGCTGGCGGCTCGAATCGCCAAGGAGGCAGCTGCCCGCACCTGACGGGCGCAGGTGTTCGACCCGTCCGGTGCCTACGGTCGGCGGGTCCTCTGGTGATAGTGCACTCTCGTCCCCCGGATGAGCCAGTCCCACAGGTCTCCGGCGAACCAACCGACTCGCTCGGCGGCGTTCCGGAGGAGTTCCATCACTCGACGGTATCCCTCGGAGCATGGCAAACCTTGGATGCTCGTCAGTAACCCCGCGCCAGTGGAGGCTCACCATGAGGACGTCCGGGGTCCGGCGTCCTCCCCGACTCGGCGGACGACACCCAACTATCAACGAGCACTTGTGCGAGGGTGGCGGCATCGCCACGGTCGATGCCATTCCCTCCATTGTCATGCCTGACCTGTCGGGCTGACGCTTGTGGGTGGCGACGCGTCCCGCCGCTCAGCGCAGCACCTCCACTAGGAGCACCCAGGCGTTGATGGCTGCGACCACGAAGGCCAGCACTGTGGCGCCGAGAATCCAGTAGAGACCACCCCCACCCCTGACGATCAGGCTCACTCCGCCGGCGACGAAGGCCAGGCCCGGGAGCAGCAGCGTGACGGTGCGCTGCACCTGCGACGCCATTCGGTCGCCTTCCTCCCGCTTTCGAGTGGTCACCCAAATCGCCTGGAACGAGACGGCAATGCCGGCCACCATGATCTCTGTCCCCAGAACGTCGAGGCGTTGGCCCGGCGCCAGTCCACACGCGGACACCACGAGTGCACACACCAGGACCCCCAGACTCCCGGCGGCCCGTCCGGGCAGGGTTGCAAACTTCAGGATCTGCTCCAGGTTGATGGAGATGGCGACGAACAGGAGACCGGTGAGCGCTGCCGAAGCCCCGATCGACCCCACGAAGAAGTCGTGCCACTCGGATGGGCTGAAGCCGCTCATCCAAGCAGTGTTGCAAGATTCGCAGCGAGGGTGGCGACTCGCTCGCTCCGCTCCCCCGTCCAGATGGTCAACACGATGGCCGACCGCCCGCTTAAGACTTCCCGGCTTCGTAGGTCTCCGTGAAGATGTCCCCCTGCGCCGCCGCCGACCCGGAACGGCCACCCCCGGGACCGCGCAGGACGAAGGCGATGACGACGGCGAGCACCGCGCCGGCCAGAGGCCCGGCGATATAGACCCAGTACCCAGAAAAGGTCTTGCCCACCAGGTCCGGCCCGAAGGTGCGGGCCGGGTTCATCGACGCACCCGAGATGGGGCTGCCCCACAGGCCGGCCAAGGCGATATAGCCCCCGACCCCCAAAGCACCGAACAAACCGATGTTCTGCGCTCCCGACGCCGTGCCCAGGATCACGCTGACCAGGCCGAGCGTCAAGATCAGTTCCATCCAGAAGGCGGACATGTCGGAGTAGCCATGGGCCGGATAGTTGGACCCGTAGGTGGCCGAGACATGGACGACGGAACGAAGGAAGAGGGCGGCCAGCGTCGCCCCGACCAACTGCATGACGATGTAGCCGGGCACCCGTTGCCACGGAAAGTCACGTCGGAGGGCAAAGGCGATGCTGACGGCCGGGTTGAGGTGCGCACCGGAGATCTTGCCCATGAACAAGATGATGGCCAGCACCGTCAGCGCCGGTGCGACCACGGCAGCGGTGTGGCTGATCACGCCGGGGAAGGCGTGGCCCATCATGCCGCCACCAGCGGCTGCCAAGACCAGGAAGAACGTGCCCAGCACCTCAGAGAAAAGTCGGCGCCATTCCTGGCGAGGGTCGTTGAAGTCGCTGATCCGGTCGACAATGTTCTGCTCGTAGCGAGCAATAGGGCCGACCTCGGGGAGCTCTTGGGTCCCTTGCATCTCGCATCACACCTTCCGGTTCTAGGAATATCTCGGGTCGTGCCGTCGCCGCCAAGCAGGTGTGTCAATCTCCAGGTTGGGCCACGCCGAAACCGCTGGCAGCAGTAGTAGCAACAGATCGACTCCGCTGCAAGCAGTTCGCTGTGTTCGCATCACGTTGCCTTCACGGCCACCTCCTTGCCCGACCGTCACGCTGCTCACTCCGGCCTCTACCCTTTGCCTGCGGCTGGAGAGAATGGAGGTCCAATGTACGCAATCGTGACCAATGTCCGTGTCGACAATCCTGACGAAGCCCGGCTCCTACTCCCGGAAGCCCGCGAGGCTCTCGTCTCGCGTGCACCAGGAATCGTGTGTGGCTACTGGCTGGAACCGGTCGACGGCATCGGTACGTCGGTGCTGGTCTTCGAATCCAGGGAGCATGCAGAGGAAGCGGCCGACTATCCAGTGCCGCCGATGCCCGGCGTCACCCAGCTCGATCTGACGATTCGTGAGGTGTTTGCCCACGTCTGATCCAGCCAGCGCAGTCCGAGTGGCGGGGTCTGACGAATACGAGGGTCCGGTGGTCTCCACGAAGCCGAGCGTCCAGGTGTCAACCTGGCCGGATACTGCCGAGTCCCCGGTCAGGACCCCGAGGATGGGGCGCGGGGTGCTTAGACCGGATCCTCGATCGAGGCAGCGTGAATGGGCGACTGTTGAACGATCACGGGGAAATCCGTCTGGGCACTGTCGAAGACGCCCCCCACCTGAGTTGCTGCATTGGGCCGGGAAGCCCTAGTGGTTCCCTCTTGTAGGTCCTCGAGACTCTGTCGGGCAGGTTCGGGCAGCACGCTCGTGAGGGCGAATCCGAGGATGGCAGCGATCCCGGCGATCGTGAGCATTCCCCGAAGTCCATAGTGCTTCTGGAGCTGTGGCACCAGGAACACGCCCACGAAGGCCCCGAGCTTTCCGACTCCGGCGGCAATGCCGTGTCCGGTGGTGCGCATGCTCACAGGGAACACCTCGGAGGGAAGCACGAAGGTGGTCATGTTCGGTCCGAACTGCACGAAGAAGTAGCTGAGGCCGAAGATCGCCAGGAACGGCACGATCATCGTGGTCAGATGGGCAAAGGCGGCCAAGGTCAAAAAGGCTGCAGCCATCACGCCGAAGCCGATGAACTGCAGGCGTTTGTGCCCGATCCGGTCCATGGTCATCACCGCCAAGGCGTAGCCCGGCACGGCGAACAGCACGAAGAGCCCCAGTGTCCACAGCAGCTTGGTCTCCAGCGACGCCGTGGAGTCGACCTCTTTCAGAATCGCCGGCAGTGACAGGGTGTTGCCGTAGTACGCGTAGTCGAAGAGGAACCACGACCCCGCCGTGCCGACCAGGAGCACCAGCATGCGGCGGCTCTGGAAGAACTCCTTGACCCCCATCCTCCGGGCGGCCGGCGCTTCGTCGTGGGCGGTTGCATCAACGACACCATCGGAGAAGTTGGCCAAGTCGGCGCTGGCCTGATCGGACTTGCCCTGGACCTGGGCCTTGAAGCGCGGTGACTCGGGCATCTTGGACCGGAGGTAGATGACCCCGGCGGCAGGGATGGCCCCGAAGCCCAGCAAGAGCCGCCAGGCAAGGGACTGGCTCATACCCGAGGACAACAGGACGAGGCCGACCAATGGACCGACGATGAGCCCGAGGGCCTGCATGGAAAAGACCATGCCAACCAGTCGTCCCCGGTCCTTCCGATTGGAGTACTCGCTCATGAGGACCGCTGAGACCGGATAGTCGCCGCCGATGCCGAGACCCAACACGAACCGGGCGATGACCAGCCAGATGAAGCCGGGGGCAAACGCCGACGCCACAGCACCCACCATCATGATGATGGCCACCCCTAGATAGACCCATTTGCGCCCGAGCACATCAGCGATCCGACCGAAGATGAGGGCCCCGAAGAACGCCCCCAGGATGGCTGATCCGGTGACCCAGCTGGTCTGCAGGGTGCTCAGGTGCCACTGGGTGGCCACGATGGTGGAGACCGTTCCGATGACGAACAGGTCGTAGGCGTCGGTGAAGAACCCCACCCCTGATACCACCACGGTTCGGCGGTGGAACTTGCTCCGAGGCGCCTCATCTAGGAGTTCCCCGACCGAAGCACCGTTGCCAGGCAGGATCGCCTCGCCCGTGGCTGCCCAACTCGTTGTCATCACCCGTCACTCTGATGGAGCAAGGTGGAATCAAGATGATCGCAAGGTAAACGAAGAGTGAACAAATTGGCCAAATTGGCTAAATCTCGATGAAAGTCCACGTGGTGGGTAATCTTTGCGTGACATGACTGCATCTGGACCCGGCCTTGGCACCATCGACCACAAGGTCATCCAGCTCTTTGCGCTGGTCTCCGAAGCACTCTCCAAGGCCACCTATGCCCTCCTCAACGGCGACGCGGTGCTCGGACAGGCGGTCATCGATGGGGACCAAGTGGTCGACGACCTCACTGCAGAGGTGGAACTGCTCATCTGGGAAGAACTCCGGGACCGACCGGTCCAGGGCGATGAGCTGCGCTATCTCGTCGGTCTCCTCTTGATCATTCCCGAGCTGGAACGGAGCGGGGACCTGGCCGAGCACGTGGCCCAGCGGGCCGTGGACCACCTCGGGACGCTGATGAGTCCCCGGAGCCGAGGGATCGTCCAGCTCATGACCGAGGTGGCCAACGAGATGTGGCAGTCGGCGGCCGACGCCTTCGGTGAGCGGGAGCGGTTCGGCGATCGCCTCGACAAGGCGGACGAGGAGATGGACACCCTTCACGACAGCCTCACCCGAGAGGTCGCCACCGAAGAGATGCCCGCCACGGTGGCGGCTCAAGTGACGCTGCTCGCCCGGTTCTACGAGCGACTTGGCGACCATGCGGTCAATCTCGCCCGACGCATCGACCTGCTGGCCGAGTACCGCCCCTGACAGGTCGTAGGACAGGACGACCGAGTGAGCCGAGTGCTCGTTAGCAGCCGGTCGTGGGAGCCGCATCCCGGTGGACGGGACGCTCGGTCCCTTGAGGTCGGGAGGACGGTCAGGCGGGAGACCTGTCCCTGTGAACTCGCTGGAGGTCCAGCTCGCCATCGTTAGGCGCTGCGCACCCCCCCTTCGCACCGACGTCGGCGTTCACGGTGGCTCGATCGTCGATGTCATTTGAGGATGTTGACGGCGCGGGCGACTACCAGGCCGAGGACGATGAGGGAAGCGGTGGCCTGGACCGCCATGGCCAGCTTTGCCCACCTCGCCAGAGGCATCACGTCTGTGGGGCTGAAGGCGGTGGAATTCGTGAAGCCCAGGTAGAGGTAGTCGAAGAACTGAGGACGCCACCCGGGCCGTGCAATGTGGGGGTTCAGCTGCTCCGGGAAGGCGAAGTCCGGGAACTCCGGTGCCGTTCGGGCCCTCATCTCTGGACCCCCACCGTCCAACTCCCAGTAGAGGAACGAGAAGGTGATGATGACATAGATCCACACCAATGAGCCCACCCGTAGAAGCTGCCCGGGTGAGTTCGTATCCGGCCCTCCCCTGATGAGGTCTACAACCAACCGGATGGTGACGCCAGCTGCACCCACCACCAGGATGGCGACGAGCGCCAACGAGAGGATCCGGACAAACGCCGAACGACGATCGATCCGCCCGGGGTCGGCAATGATCAGCGCCACCAGGAGCAGGGCCTCGAGGGCCGGGACAATCCAGATGGGACCCCGGCTGAATCGGGATGGAAGCAGGATCGGCAAGATCATGGCAACAATCAAGGTGATCGCCATGGGCCAACGTTTCTCGCCCTGGGAGTCGGCTACCTCGGTCATGGCTCTAACGAGCCAGATCGTCGGGCCGTGGAGCGATGACTATCTGGGTTCGGCGTTGAACTCATCGACCCATTCCTGGGGAACCCTGGACGGCGGCTTCGGAGCCGGCCGGAAGATCAACCTCGGTAGCACCCAGAGGGCAGCTGCCACCGAGGCGAGCAGCAGCAACACAGCCACCACGAGCGTCACTGCGGCCCACTTGGTCTGATCACCAGAAGCGGCGTCGCCCCACTGAGCGCTTTGATCATTGCCTCCCAACGATCGGCTGCAGACCCGCACCCGATCCATGTGCGTGGACTCACTGTCCCATTCCGAGTGAGGTCGCTCGTCACCCCCTTCGGGTGATTCGCCTGGTCTGCCAATTGGCCACTATGGGAACGTGGGTCAGACCAGGAAGGTGCGATGAGCCGCCTCATACTCCATGGGTCGAGTCGGCAACCATGATGCCAGGCTGGATCCACGCATGACGCTCGGGGAATTTGGCGACTTCAGCCGGTCCCATGTCGTCAAGTCGGGCGTTCGTGCTCTGATCACCGCGACGTTGCTCCTCGTCGTCTACTTTGTGATGCCGATCGAGAGCCGCCCACATCAATCCGTGGTCCTTCGCCTGGGTGTGGCTCTGATCGTGTTTGTCGCCGTTCTGGCCAACGAGATTCGGCTCATCCCGGGCCACAGTCACCCGATGCTGCGGGCAACGGTGGCCATGGCAACGATCATCCCCCTCTTTCTCGTACTGTTCGCCTGGATCTACCTGACGATGGCCCATGCCTATCCGGCGACCTTTGGAGTACCCCTCAGTCGAGTATCGGCCCTCTACTTCACGGTCACCGTGTTCTCGACGGTGGGATTCGGAGATATCACGCCGAAGACCGACATTGGACGTTTGGTCGTCATGGTCCAGATGCTCGCAGATCTCGCCGTCGTCGCAGTGGTGATTCGGCTGATCCTCGGGGCAGCCGCCCGAGGGATCGATCGCCTGAGGGAGTCCCCCACCACGTAGCTGGCTGATGCATCACGCGGGTCCGCCCATCTCCGAGACGGCGTCCTGTCTCCATCGCAGTTGGGAATACGGCCGCATTCGCTGGCATTCTCCGCCAGGCCGCCGGGGAGCAGCCAGGAGAGCCATTCGCTCCGGGGCCCAGCCCATCACCAGGACCGGTATCCCGGCCATGACCGGGTCGCCGGTGTCACGTAACGATGAGGTAGATGCTCTTACCGACCAGCCAGAGGCCGAGCACCAGCGACAGGATGATGATCACCTGATCGGTATGCGTGTCGATCCAGGTCCTGGTCGAGGCCAGGAACGCCTGGCACTTCTCGGGCCGGAAGCCGGCATAGATCTCCATGGCCAGGTAGACCGCGGTAGCGACGAGGCAGAATAGGAACAGGGCGATATAGCTCTGCCAGGACGAGAGCTTGGCCTCCGTGATGGTGGCGACCCCGGCGGCAACAAGTCCCCAGGGCTGGGTCAGGGGTGCGAGGCCCATGGCGTACCAGGGTGACATGTTGTCGATACCGGTCTGCCACTTGGGCGTCTTCTTCGGCTTCTTCGGTTGGCCCATCCTCCGCCACTGGCGAACGGCGATGATCAGTAGCGCGACACCGATGGCGATCTTGACCGCGAGCACGGCCAGCGATGGTGCGGTACTCGGTTTGGGCGGCTTGTTGCCGGTCACCAGCACGGTTCCTGCCACCACGATGGCCAGGGAGACAAGCCATCCGAAGATGAAGCCAGCCCCTTTCCGGACTCCGCCCTTGGACGCCAGCACCAGGATGAACGCCGTCAGAGGGATCGGCTCCAGCGTGATGACCAGGCCAATGAGTACGAGATCGAGTATCACGCGGACACGGCGATGGGTTCTGAGGATGAGGTCCGCGCCAAGGCCGCCTTTTGAGCGAGGAACGACTCAAGTCGTGCCGGGGGGGTCCCCGGTACCGGTGGAATGTCAGTCATTGCTCTGGCGAAACTTCCGGATGAAGACCACCACGAGCACGATAGCCAGCCCCGCAAAAATGAACCCACCCAGGTAGTACATACATCTCCTTGTGCTAGTTCGATCTGTCGTAGTCCATGCCGAGCGGCCGAGGCCAAGGTGGACAGGAAGGGTGCCTCGGCTCCGACGGTGTTCTTGGCGAGCCTGCGTCCACCCGCTCAGCGAAACTCCGCCGGAGGGGACGGCAGCGAACGCCTCGACTTACGCCAGCAATTTCTCCTTCTGTGCGGCGAACTCGGCGTCGGTGATGGTCCCTTGGTCACGCAGGGTGGCCAGCTTCGCCAACTGGTCAGTCGGGTCGACTCCAGCACCGGCTGTCTTCTTGACATAGTCGTCGAAGGCCTGTTGCTGTTGTGCGGCCTGGGCATCGGCGCGCTCGTGCATCTTGCCCCCTCGGGCGATCAGATAGACGAAGATGCCGAGGAACGGAAGGATGATGACAAACAGGACCCAGAGCATCTTGGCTCCCCCACCCAAGTCACGGCTCCGGAAGATGTCCGAGAACACGATGATGAGGAGCCAGAACCAGATGAAGAAGACAAAGAGACCCAGCATGGTCCCGAAGAGATCGGCAAGGGGATAGGTGTAGGCAAGCATGGAAGTTCCTCCCGAGGTCGTTGAGAACGGTATGGCTCAGGCCACGGCCGTCTGACTTCCCACCCCGCCCTCTCGTGCGGAATACCGTGCCGTCATGCCGTGCTGGTGCCTGCAGGAGATGGAACCACGATGTCGACACCCTGGTCATCACCCTCGGGGGGTGACTTCATGGTGTCACTAGGCCAATCGGCTCATCTGTGTAGACCTCAACCCGGTCGGTTTCAGAGAATGTGGAGTTCGCGGGCGCGGACGATCGCGCCATTGCGGTTGGCGACGTCGAGCTTTCGGTAGATGTGAGCCATATGGGTCTTGATGGTGTTGATCGACACGTAAAAGTGATCGGCCAGCTCGGTATTGGTGAATCGGCTTGGCAGGTACGACAGGATCTCGAGCTCCCGGTCGGTCAGCGGATCGACAAGGTCGGCTCCCGGTGTTGGCAGATCCACCTCCCTGGCTCGCTGGAGAATCCGTTCGCGGAATGACGACGAACCGTGCTGGTGCTCGGCAACGAGCCGAATGACCGAGGGGCCGGCCCGGACGAATGCTTCAACCAGTGAGTGGCGCTCAGCCACGTCTATTGCCTCGCCCAGGTAGGTCGTCGACTCGGCGCCCGACCCTTCGGCTGCGGCCAGCCACGAGCGCAGGAGCAGGACATTCACCGCTCCCCGAGGTTCGAGGGCATCCGGCGAGGTATCGAAGAGCTCAAGGAGCTTGCGAGCCACGTCGTTCTCGCCCGACGTGAGCGCCGCGGCTGCACCTTCGAACATCAGCGTCGCCGAGTGCCAGCTTCCATCGCCCAGAGTGCGCTGCGCCTGCTCGGGGGATCCGCTCAGACGGAGTTGACGGGAGTGAAGCGCGAGGAGGCGACTGGCGACAATCGGCGGCGGTGGTGCTCCCAGTTCGCTTCTGCTCGCGATGGAGCTGGCCATGGCGAGTTCCCGCTGGCCATCGGCCTCTTGGAGAAGCGCCGTTCCCAAGTGGCTGAACCACGACAGCTGGCTCCGTCGGTTCGCCTGTGCTCTCAGCGAGCCTTCGTGGAGCGACAGTGAGGTGCGCCGGGGTTCCCCACGCTCCAAGGCGGCGAAGGCAGACGCCAGGTAGGCGTCAGCGGCCGAAGGATGGGCCAGCAGCCCGACTTCCTTGGCGATCGCCAGGGCCTCCTCGGACAGGGCGGCTGCTCGCGCCGTATAGCCGCACCATGCCTCGAGCAGGGCCAGCGAGCCCAACCCACTGATCTTCCATATCGGGTAGGTCGCCCCCAGAGTCGACAAGCCACGGTCGAGCCACTCCCGGCCGAGTGCATAGTCGCCGGCATGGAGGTGAGCGCGACCGCCCGACATCAAGGCCATCGTTTCGAGCGACTCAGGATGCGTGAGGTTCATGATGGTGGGCATTGGTGCGCCGTTGAGACGCTCCAGCTGGTCAAGGGCGCGGGTGGCCATATCGACCGAGACGTCTGGGCGGGGCCGCCACTGGACCAGTGAGGCAAGAAACACCTGAGCGCAGACGCGCTCCTCCTTAGAGGACGCAGGGTCCGAGGCCACCTGCCCCAGAATGGCCTCGGCCCCGGCAGACTGTCCTTCGACCCCCTTGAGGATCCCGAGAAGGAGATTGACCTCCTGATTTCCGGCGCGGGCCGATTCGGGGACTTCGCTGATCCAGCGGATGACCGTGGCCATTTCCCCCCGCTCGAACACCTCTGAGCCACGGCCCATGATGATCCCCAGTGCAGCGTCCCAGTTTCCGGCCCGCAGGAAGTACTCGATGCTGGAGTTGACCTCGCCACGGTCAAGGTGCCAGGCACCCGCCTCACTGAGCAGACGGGCTTCGGCGTCAGGCTGCTCCGCACGCAATTTGAAGCGCAGCAGGTCGCGAAAGAGATGATGAAAGCGAAACCACTCTCGGTGATTGTCCAGGGGGACAAGAAACATCGAGTCTCGCTCGAGTTCCTCGAGGATGACCTGACCGTTCGAAGCACCCGTCAGGTGATTAACCAGCTCGGCACACATCCGGTCGAGAACGGATATCTGCAGCATGATCCGGCGCCGAGCGGCCGGCTGTGCGTGAAGCACTTCCTGACTGAGATAGTCGGCGATCAATCGGTCATCTCCGCTGAATTGGGAGATGAACTCGTCGGAGTCCTCGTACAGCCGGAGTGTCATTCCCGCCAGCTGAAGTCCGGCCGCCCAGCCCTCGGTGCGTGCCACCAGGGTGGCGACCCGGTCGGACCCCAGCGACCGACCGGTGATGTGCTCGAGGAGGAGGGCAGAGTCGGTATCGTCGAGCGCCAGATCGGACTGCCGGATCTCGACGAGTTCCTGGGTGAGCCGATGCCGGCTCCAGGCAATGGGAAGGTCCGCCCGCGTCGACATAACCAGATGGACGTTGTGCGGCAGCCGCTCGACCAGCCTGCCCAGGTCAGCGAGAAGCACCGAGTTCGACAGGTGATGGAGATCATCAAGGACGACCACGACCTCCGGGAGCTCGGCCAACTGTGCCTCGAAGGCCTCTAGCAGGGGCACCCCAAGGCCGCCGCCGTTGAGGGACACCAGCGAACCAAGATCGGCGAAGTCGGGGTCGAGTGAGGCAAACTCCTGCAATAGGCGCTGGGAGAAGCGCACGGGATCGTTGTCATCGACGCCTACCTCCACCCACACGAAGTCCAACTCGGGATGGGCAGCCGCCCACTGACCCAGGAGCACCGTCTTTCCGGCGCCCGCCGGAGCCACAATGAGGGTCAATGGATGGGCCAGCGCTCGGTCGAGCTGTTTCCGCAGGGCCGGGCGATCCACTGCATGGGCCGGGGCCGAGAGGGCTGAGACCACCATCCGCCTCTCTGTAGGGTCCCCGGTCATCTTCTGGCCGGGCTGGAACCAGTGTGTCACCGGTGGCGAATCGCCGCCAGCGCCATATACGGAGTGGGAATGGTCAGGTCCGCGATCACCCTGTAGGGATGACGACTATTCGGACTGCCGGCAGCATCATGGGTCGAAGTGGCCGCCCTGCACCTCTCACCCAGGGACGCGATCAGCAGCTTGTTGTCAGTTGGTGCTCGGTGCCGACGGTCCGGAAACGCATCGCTTTGCCCGATCCGAGTGCGGACATCTCAGTAGCCGAAAGAGCCAATTTGGGTGCAACTAGATTCGAAATCGTGGTCAAAGGCAGGCTGAGCCCCACGCTGGCCGCCGCCATCAACGGTTTCGATGTCAGCCACTGCGATCACGGCCTGACCCACCTGGTGGGCTGGGTCTCTGACCAGGCCCGTCTCCACAGCACGTTGGAAATGTTCCGGGATCTCAATATCGAGTTGGTGTCGGTGAACCCGGTGCCAGTAACCGGCTAGTGGACCTCGCGTCGAGCAAAGGATGAACCCGCCATGAGTGACCTGTCCCGGAGCAATCTCCCGATCCCCCATCGGGCGCACGTCGGCCTGACAACCTACGACGCCAAGGATCCCGACACCTCATATCCGGCCATCGAACCCCTCCGTCCTCCAGAAGGGGCGCCGAACGTCGTGGTCATCATGATCGATGACGCCGGGTTCGGCTCCTCATCGGCCTTCGGTGGGCCGTGCCAGACGCCAGTGGCTGAGCGATTGGCGGCCAATGGGCTGCGATTCAACCGATTCCACACGACTGCCCTCTGCTCACCCACACGCCAGTCACTACTCACGGCACGCAATCACCATGCCGTGGGTATGGGGGGGATCACCGAGATCGCCACCTCTGCTCCCGGCTACAACTCGATTCGTCCCGACAATGCCGCGCCGATCGCCGAGACCCTGCTCCTCAACGGCTACAGCACGGCCCAGTTCGGCAAGTGCCATGAGGTGCCGGTCTGGGAGACCAGCCCAATGGGCCCGTTCAATCAGTGGCCCACCGGTAGTGGGTTCGAGCACTTCTACGGCTTCGTTGGCGCCGAGACCAACCAGTGGTATCCAGCCCTCTATGACGGGATCACCCCGGTCGAACCCTCCAAGACCCCCGAAGAGGGCTACCACTTCACCGAGGACCTCACAGACCATGCCATTACCTGGGTTCAGCGCCAGAAGTCCCTGATGCCCGACAAGCCGTTCTTTATGTACTTCGCCCCCGGGGCGACCCATGCGCCACATCATGTGGCGCCTGAATGGAGCAGTAAATACCAGGGCAAGTTCGACGCTGGTTGGGATGTGTTGCGCGAGGAGACCCTGGGCCGTCAGAAGGAGCAGGGCATCGTCCCTCAGGACACTGAACTGTCAGCTCGACCTGCCCAGATCCCTGCGTGGGACGAGATCGCCGATGATCTCAAGCCAATTCTGGCCCGACAAATGGAGATCTACGCCGGCTTCATGGAGCACACCGACCACCACATCGGACGGTTGCTGGACTCCCTTCAGGCACTCGGGGTGATGGATGACACATTGGTCTATCTCATCGTCGGTGACAATGGGGCCAGTGCCGAGGGAACGCTGAACGGAACGTTCAACGAGATGATTTCGCTGAATGGCGCAGCCGACTTCGAAACCACCGAGTTCATGGCCAGCCGCATCGACGAGTTCGGAACGCCGACCGCTTACAACCATTACGCGGTGGGTTGGGCCCATGCCATGAATACTCCGTTCCAGTGGACCAAGCAGGTTGCCTCCCATTTCGGTGGCACCCGTAACGGGACCATCGTTCATTGGCCCAACGGGATCACGGCGCGTGGGGAGGTTCGCTCCCAGTTCCACCACATCATCGATGTGGGGGCGACCATCTTCGACGTGGCCGGCATTCCGGAACCGACGTTTGTCAACGGCATCCAGCAGACGCCGATCCATGGCGTCTCCATGGCGTACGCCTTCGATGATGCGACCGCCGCGGAGGCCCGGGAAACGCAGTACTTCGAAGTGGCCTGCAACCGCGGCATCTACCACAAGGGCTGGACGGCAGTCACCCGGCATAGCGTTCCGTGGGACTTCAACGCCACCCTGCCTCCCCTGGACGATGACGTATGGGAGCTCTATGACACCAATGCTGACTGGTCCCAGGCCCACGACGTGGCGACCGATCATCCGGACAAGCTGAGGGATCTCCAGCGGCTCTGGCTCATCGAAGCGGTCAAGTACAACGTCCTTCCCCTCGACGATCGGCGGATCGAACGATTCAATTCGGACATCGCCGGTCGTCCTCAATTGGTGAAGGGAAACTCCCAGCTTCTCTACGGCGGCATGAGCCGCCTCAGTGAGAACTCGGTCCTCAACATGAAGAACAAGTCGCATTCGGTGACCGCCGAGGTTGACGTGCCTGGAGCCGGTGCCAGCGGGGTCATCGTGTCCCAGGGAGGGGCGTTCGCCGGTTGGAGCCTCTACCTGCATGACGGCAAGCCGAAGTATTGCCACAATCTGGCCGGCCTCATGCGCTTCTATGTTGAGGGTGATCGGGCGGTGCCGCCCGGGACGCACCAGGTGCGTATGGAGTTCACGTACGACGGCGGTGGTCTGGCCAAAGGGGGTACGGCGGCGTTGTTCATCGATGGTGAGCCCGCCGGCGATGGCCGTATCAACGCCACGGTGCCCATGATCTACTCCGGCGACGAGACCTGTGACGTCGGATCCGATACCGGGACCCCGGTCAGCGAGGACTACGCCGGCGAGTCGAGTCGATTCACTGGGACGATCAACTGGGTCGAGCTTCAGATCGGGGACGACAACCACGATCACCTGATCACGCCCGAGGAGCTCATGCGCGTAGCCACCACGATCCAGTAGCGGTCCAACCGACCGGTACTCTGCCCTCATGGCAGATTCGTGCTGTGCTCCCAACCGACCGGAGCCCTCGGCATCCAGTGGAGGCACCGTCAACGTGGTCCCTGGCGGAAGCCCGCCACCGACCATGGTCACGATTCCGGCCGGCCGCTACTCCATAGGTGACGAATCGGAGTGGTCGTACGCTGGGGACGGCGAGGGCCCAGTCCACGACGTCGAGCTCGCTGCGTTCAGGATCGACCGTCATGCGGTGACGACCCGACAATTTGCCGAATTCGTCAAGGCCACGGGCTGGCGGACCGATGCCGAGCGCTATGAGTGGTCGTTCGTCTTCGGTGGACTGCTCCCCGACGACTTCCCTCCGACGAGAGGAGTCCAGGGCGCCCCGTGGTGGCGCCAGGTGGAAGGGGCGGACTGGCGTCATCCAGAGGGTCCCCACTCGGACAGCTCGAGCAGATTGGACCACCCGGTCGTCCACGTGTCGTGGTCCGACGCCCAGGCCTACTGCACCTGGTCGCGGACCCGTCTCCCGACCGAGGCCGAATGGGAGGTGGCCGCTCGGGGAGGTCTGGCCGGGCATCCGTTCCCCTGGGGCAGCGAGCTCGAGCCGGCAGGCGTCCACCGCATGAATGTGTTCCAGGGGGACTTCCCGGGGGGGAATACCGCAGCTGACGGGTTTGTGGGGACTGCACCAGTCGACGCCTTCGAGCCCAACGGCTACGGCATCTTCAATATGACTGGCAACGTGTGGGAGTGGTGTGCGGACTGGATGGACGTCGGCTATTACTCCGAGTCGCCGCTGGTGGCGCCTGCCGGTCCTGCCACCGGGTCATTCCGCGTTCAGCGGGGCGGTTCCTACTTATGCCATGCCTCCTACTGCCGGCGCTACCGGGTTTCTTCCCGCTTCGGCAGTGCCCCGGACAGCTCGACGGGAAACGTGGGCTTCCGAGTCTCCGCCGACGTCTAGTCTTCGGTGCAAGCTGGTTCGATGGTGACCAGGTGAAATCGCCCGATGAGGGTGATGGTCGGACCACCCGAGAGCGCGAGAGTGAATCCATGCCCCCATCCACGACAGAGCCCCCAGCCAGCCGGGACCAGACTCACCTGTCCGTTGAGGAGCGTGTCGCATTGGGCAAGGCGGCCCGTTCGGTCGCTCCGAGGGCTGCATCCGAGGGTTGGCAGCCATCGCCGTCGCGTCCCGATCCGGTAGCCCTCCTGGAGAGTCAGGCACAGTCGAGAGTCCAGGACCTGGTGCCCATTCGCTACGGCAGGATGCTGGTGTCACCGTTCACCTTCTACCGGGGCGCCGCGCTGATCATGGCGTCGGATCTGTCCTCGACGCCGGAGTCGGGACTACACGTCCAGGCCTGCGGGGACGCCCACATGAGCAATTTCGGTGTATTCGCCTCGGCGGAACGTTCGCTCGTCTTCGACCTCAATGACTTCGACGAGACGTTGCCGGGACCGTGGGAATGGGATGTCAAGCGCCTGGTCGCCAGTCTGGCCATCGCCGGCCGCGAGCGGGGGTTCTCGGACAAGGAGCGGACCGGCATCGCGCTGGAGGCCGTCTCCGGCTACCGAGCGGAAATGACCAAATTGGCCGGTATGCGGGATCTCGATGTCTGGTATGCCCGGATGGATATCGAAAAGGTGCTCAACGAGCTGGGCGATGAGCTCGGTCTGAGCGGCCAGAAGAAGCCCGACAAGACCATGACCAAGGTCAAGGCTCGAGCTGACAAACAGCTGGCCAAGGCGCGCACGCGTGACAGCATGCAGGCCCTCGAGAAGCTCACTGAAGTGGTCGACGGTGAGACTCGCTTCGTCAGCAACCCCCCACTGATCGTCCCCATCGAGGAGCTCCTTCCCGAGGGCGAGAGCGCCCAGTTGACCGAAGGGATGCACGAGCTCCTCCGCAGATATCGCGGGTCTCTGCAGAGCGACCGCAGGCACCTCTTGGAGCAGTTCCAGTTCGTCAGCATCGCCCGCAAGGTGGTGGGGGTCGGCAGCGTTGGGACCAGGGCGTGGGTCATCTTGATGGTGGGGAGTGATGGGGAGGATCCATTGCTGCTCCAGGCCAAAGAGGCCCAGGAGTCGGTCCTGGCTCAGTTCGTCGGCAAGAGCCAGTACGCGAACGAGGGCGAGCGGGTCGTGGCCGGTCAACACTTGATGCAGGCCTCGAGCGACATCTTTCTCGGATGGGATCACGTCACGGGAATCGATGGCGTTGAGCGGGACTTCTACCTCCGCCAGCTGCGAGATTGGAAGGGATCGGTCGACACGGACGTCATGATCCCCCAGGCCATGGGGGTCTATGGCCGGCTGTGCGGCTGGACCTTGGCCCGGGCGCACGCGCGGTCAGGCGATCGCATCGCGATCGCGGCGTATCTCGGTTCCGGCAAGTCATTCGACAACGCCATCTGCTCGTTTGCCGAAGCGTATGCCGATCAGAATGAGCGTGACTATGACGCCCTGAAAAAGGCCGCTGCCGACGGCCGCATCGCCGTGGAGTCTGGTCTGTGAGCGATCCGACCACGTGAAGGGATTGTCCGCCGAGGAAATCCCGGCGTGGCCGAAGGCCGCGCCCTCCGCCTCGAACGGTCCCTGCCGGCTCTAGGTCCAGGCCAGATCGGGATCACCCGAACGGGATGAGGACAGCAGCGAGTTCCAGACGTAGCCTGCTAGCAACCGAAGGTGAGGAAGAGAGATATGACCATAGGCCCAGTCGAATACATCATCGTGGGGTTCCCCGGTAACCAATTCACCGGGGAGATCGCACCCGAGCTGATCGCGCTCGTGGAGTCCGGAACCGTGAAGATCCTCGACCTCATCTTCATCAGTAAGGATGCGGACGGGAACGTCCTCAGCCTCGAGATAGACGACCTAGATGAGTTGGCAGGCTTCGGGAACCTCGATGGCGAGGTGGGCGGGCTCATCAGCCCCGAGGACATCGAGTTCGCGGCATCAGAGCTGGAGCCCGATTCATCGGCAGCGCTCCTGATCTGGGAGGATCTGTGGGCGGCGCCGTTCGCCGATGCTGTCCGGAGATCGGGAGGCGTCCTTCTCGACGGAGCCCGTATCCCCCACGCACTGATCGAACCGGCGCTGGCCGCCCTCCCGCCCGCGGTCTGAACCGGCTCGGACCCGATGAACACGGTCCCATTTCAAGCAAAGACAGGAGTCAGCAGATGATGAGACGACGACCCATCGCACGGATGGCTGTCCGCACCACCGCAGTGGTGGGAACGGCTGCCGTTGTCGGTGGACACATGGCCAACAAGCAGGCCCAGGCCCAGGCAGCGCAGGCACCCGCCCAGGAGCCGCAGTACGCGCCGGCACCTGCGCCGGCACCCGCTCCAGTGGCCGCTCCCGATCCGATTGAGCAGCTCACCCAGTTGGCTGCGCTCAAGGACTCGGGCGCCCTCACGGAAGCCGAGTTCGAGGCTCAGAAGGCCAAGATCCTGGGGTAGGTCGCCGGTGCGCTCTGAGCGGCCTCCTGGTGACGGCAGAAACCGTCCGTGAGAGTCAGCGGCTCCGAGTTGAGCGCAGGAGCACCTCGTCACTGATCGGATTGCACGGCATGACCCGCCTAGCCCATCTTCACTCGACGAAAGGCCCGTTCGCGGGCCGACGAAGGAATGATGACAGCAGAGTCGGCGCGCCCGAGAAAGCCTGACATCAGCCGTCTCGACGCTCCATCAGCATCGGACACATCGGCAGTGGCGCCGACCGCTCTGGGTGAGCCCAGCGATCCCGTCACGACGTCACAGGTGGCGCCGGAGGATCCGGACGGTCGGACCCGACGGGAGTTCTTGGCCGCCCAGTTCCGACGGCTTGTTCGGGCCATTCGGGACGGTGACGATGAAACGGTGGAGGCGGCGATTGTCGCGCTGAGCCAGCGGAGCCGGCTGTTGGCCCCGCTCGCCATGGTGGTCGGGGGATTCGTGATGCTCTTTCAGGGCGTCAAGCTTCTGTTCACCAACTGGCGGCTCACCCTGGTCCAAATCCTTCCGGCCATGTGGATCTGGGCCGCCATGCTGGACCTCAAGGCCCATGCACTCCACGGCAAGGAGTTCCACTTGTTCCGCGGACCGCTACTCGCCCTGGTCCTGTTGGCCATTGCCATCCTCACCGCCGGTAGTTTCTACCTGAACGCCGTGTTCGCGTTTGCGATATCCAGGTCCGGTCCTCCCGAGATCCGGCCGGCATTCTCTCAGGCCCGTATTCACATTCGGACGGTTCTGGCGTGGGGTCTGATCGTTGGCCTGGCACTTGGTTTTGCCACCATGGTCGTGGACCGCTGGGGAAAGTTCTGGTTTGCTCTCACGCTGAGCGCGGTGGTCGCGGTCATGATGGTCGCCTACGTCTCCGTTCCTGCCCGGCTCATCGGTGTGAAATCAGAGCGTTCTTCCAGGGACAAGCTGACGGCATCGGTGGTGGGGGGAGCCATTGGCGCCGTAGTCTGTGCTCCGCCCTTTGCCTTGGGCCGAGTGGCCATTCTGATGCTCGGATCACACACCTTCTTCTATCTGGCCATTGTGCTGTTGGCCTTCGCCGTCGTGATGCAGACCGGTGCGACAAGTTCGGTCAAGGCCATCAAGATGAGTGCCAAACTGGCCGTGGGCCGGAACGGGTAGACGGTGGAGGTTGCGGCCGATCCAGAACACTGAAATCGGTTGCTCCCGCCCCAGGGCTCAGACGTTGAGCCGCTGGATGGAACCGCTCGAGGGGACATCTGCCGTGAATGCCGGCGAACAGCAGGGGTGAAGGTGGCCCGATGCTACGGGCACCTGAATCACCATCACCACCTGGTCACCGACGTCGGCGTCGTCCGTGCGGATTACAGCCCGGGGCTGAGAGTTGGAAAGACTGCCGCCCAGTCAGCAGCCATGTTCACCATGGTCCAGCCTTCAGACTCCACGGCTTCGAAGAGCAGGCTTGTCTGGCTCCCGAGAATGGGGTCGACGTCGTAGGCGTACTCCCGGGCGGCATCGGTGTGGCGAATGGCCAGTTCAAGCGTCCGATAGGGACTTGCGGCAGTCCACTGGAGCATCGGCAGGTCGCCGTCGGTGTTCCCAGCAGCCAGGATCGGTCGTTGCCCGACGTGCGTGTGAATCGAAATGGGCTTTTGAGGTCCATCGTTCAAAATCTGAAGGTCAGTGCCTTTGACCAGTTCAGGGCCGTTCTCACCCACGTCGAAGGTCACCGTTCCGATGCTGCCGATGATGCGGTGAGCTGGAATCCCGAGCGCATCGGGCGCCCAAACCCGCATGAACTCGGCTCCGCCTCCGGACATGACCCAGCACGTGAAGCCACTTGCGTCGAGGAGGGTGAGGAGTTCCATCATCGGCAGGAACACCGTGGCGGGGATTGGCACATCGAATCGACTGTGGCGTGCCGATCCGATCCACCCCCGGACCGCCGCGGAGAAGTCGGTTGTCGTGATGCTGCCGTGGGTGAGCTGAACCAGCGCCAGCACTGCCCCGATGCCGCCGGCTTTCAGCTCCTCCGGCGAGGTCGGCTGTCCCAGTGCGTTCGCTCTGTCGATGGCGAAGGCGAGCTGTGCAGGCATCGGCGCCTCGGTGGACAGGGTTCCGTCGTTGTCGAAAACGGCGACGCGGTCAGGTTCGGGTACGAAGTCGCCTGATTCGGGGTCGGTGACCGCAGTGACGAAGTCCAGGATGGACTGCTTGGGGCGTGTCGCATTCCAGCTCGGCAACGGGTCTCTGGGTTGAGCCATTGGGTGGGGTCTACTCCTTCGTCGGTCTCTCCCCAGTGTGGTGCACCCAGGGACCCCGGACATCATCCACGAGGGACGATCCGCATGACCTGGTCCAACCGAGGCCGTTGCCGGCGCCCGGGTCCCACCCTGCCCGTGCCGACGTCGGCTACCTGAAGTGTTTGGCGAAGGCGGTGATCTGGGATCCACCAGAGGGGGGTCGCCATGCGGCTCACCGGATCCAGAGCCACGCCGCCTGACACCCTCATTGACATTCAGGGTCATGGGGCAGACGGTGTACCTCGAAGCACAGGGGTGCCTGTGGGCTATTCCTTGTCCTCCGCTCCATCATCCATGTGTACCTTGATCGCATTGACCACGGTCGGATCGAGAAGGGTCGTTACGTCGCCCAAATCTCGATGCTCTGCCACGTCGCGCAACAGTCTTCGCATGATTTTGCCGCTGCGGGTCTTGGGAAGCTCGGGCGTGAGCATGATCTGCCTTGGTTTGGCAATGGGCCCAATTTCATGGGCCACATGATTGCGCAGCTCGGCCACGAACGCTTCACCTGCAGCGTCATCGTCGAATCCCGTCCCCTTCACGGTCACAAAGGCCACGATGGCTTGCCCCGTTGTGTCGTCACTGGCACCTACAACCGCGGCTTCTGCCACTGCTGGATGACTCACGAGGGCGTGTTCGATCTCGGTGGTCGAGATGCGGTGGCCCGAGATGTTCATCACGTCGTCCACTCGTCCGAGAAGCCAGATATCACCATCCTGGTCTCGCTTGGCGCCGTCTCCGGCAAAGTACTTCCCTGGGAACCGGGACCAGTAGGTTTCTTTGTACCGCTCATCGTCGCCCCAAATGCCGCGCAACATGCCCGGCCAGGGTTCGGTGATGACGAGGTAGCCACCTTCGTCGTTGCCCACCGAAACCCCGTCATTGTCGATGATGTCGACCGCGATCCCCGGGAAGGGCGTCATAGCTGCACCCGGCTTGGTCGCAGTGATCCCAGGCAAAGGTGTGATCAAGACACCGCCGGTCTCCGTCTGCCACCAAGTGTCGACGATGGGACACTGATTCCGACCAATATGGGTGCGATACCACATCCAGGCCTCAGGATTGATCGGCTCCCCAACCGACCCCAGCAACCTTAGGCTCGACAGATCGTGACGAGCGGGCAGATCCTCTCCCCACTTCATGAAGGTCCGGATGGTGGTGGGCGCCGTATAGAGAATGTTGACCCTGTACTTCTCGATGATCTGCCACCAACGGTCACGAGCCGGGGTATCGGGTGTCCCTTCATACATGACTGAGGTGGTGGCATTGGCCAATGGCCCGTAGACGATGTAGCTGTGACCAGTCACCCAGCCGATGTCGGCGGCTGTCCAAAAGACGTCCGTGTCTGGCTTGATGTCGAAAATCAAGCGGTGGGTCGCAGCGACATGGGTCAAGTACCCGCCCGAGGTATGCAGAATTCCCTTGGGTTTGGCCGTCGTGCCGCTGGTATACATGATGTAAAGCGGGTGCTCAGCGTCGAAGGTCTCCGCATCATGTCGTTCGGATTGACGGGCAACAACGTCATGCCACCAAACGTCGCGATCTTCGTTCCAGGCCACGGCCTGGCCGGTGCGCCGCACAACGAGCACCTTCCTCACGTCGGGGCAATCGGCCGTCGCTTCGTCGACGGCGCCTTTCAAGGGGCTGGCGACGCCACGCCGGTAGCCCCCGTCGGCGGTAATGACAAAGTGGGCGTCGCAGTCCAGAATCCGCCCCCGCAACGCGTCAGAGGAGAATCCACCGAAGACCACTGTGTGTGGGGCGCCCAGCCGGGCACACGCCAGCATGGCGACCACGGTCTCGGGGATCATGGGCATGTAGATAGCGACCTTGTCGCCGGTCCTCACGCCTAGCTCGATCAGCCCATTGGCTGCCTGACAAACCAGCTTCAACAGGTCGTCGTAGGTGATCGTCCGTGTGTCGCCGGGCTCGCCCTCCCAATGAAATGCCACCCTGGATCCCAGGCCGGCTTCCACGTGGCGATCGACACAATTCACAGCAACGTTGAGCCTGCCTCCGACAAACCACTTTGCAAACGGTGACTTCCATTCCAAAGTCGTTGTCCATGGAGTGGCCCACGTTAAATGTTCGGCCTGGGCTGCCCAGAACGCCAATGGATCGGCGTTCGCTTCCTCGTAGATCCCTGGCCCAGCATTGGCGTGCTTCACCAACTCATCAGATGGGGGAAAGGTCCGAGTCTCATGTAGGAGAGCTGACAGGCTCTCCTCTCGGTCTTGGCTCATGGCTTGCTCCTCTACGCTGTGGCATCTCCCGAAGGGCGTGAACGATGCGCCGCAAAACGCGGACCTAACGGCTACCCGTGTTGCCCCTAGTCCCTGGGTGCAAGCGGGAACACAGGAACGATGACCTTCTTGAAGGTCTCGTTGATGACCCCCGCAGCCGACGCGTAGAAAGCGATGGCGGCGGTCACAACCCCTGCCCACCCACCTGCATGGGTAATGGAGCTATTGGCTTGGAATGCACCGATAGTGAGGAGCACGAGTGTGACAGTCAGGGCGACGAACACCCCGAGCACGGCTCCGGACACTCGCAGCGAGGCGATCATCAGGTAGAAGGTCAAGATTGTCCAACCGAGCAAGAACACGCCCTCTGCGGTGGGGACGGCACCCACCTTGATTGCCGGCGCCAAGAAGTGGACGAAGACGTAGTACGAGATCCAAAAGGCGCCGTAGGAGGTGAAGGCGATCGCACCAAACGTGTTTTTTCGCACAAACTCCCACATCCCGGCCAGAAGCTGAGCGAATCCTCCGTAGACGAGAGCGAGCGCCAAGGCGGGAAATACTGCGGCTGGCCAGACGTTGGCGTTGAAGAGGCTCAGTGCCAGTGTGGTCATGGCGAACGCGCCGAGACCCAACGGAGCGGGATCGGCCACCAAATGCGCTACAGGCAGTCGGGCCCTCTCCTCTACCGTTGGCTCAGTTGATGCATCGTTGGCGACAGTCACGTGAACCTCCTTGTTGGGGAGCCGAGTGTGACCCAGCTCTCTCCTCACCCCCCCTCGTGGTCCCCGCCCGACGTCAACCGCTGGTTAATATTCCCGAAACATGGAGCGTTTAAACCGACAGTTATTGGAAATTGCTGAATGTGCTGGAGAAGGCCACCCGAGCGGCAGCCGGCTCCGAAATCCGTGGTCCCAACCTGGTGGTTCGAGGTGACCACGTCCTCCGGTGTGCTGGGGTGAGGACTGACAGCGGGGCTCAGCATCCCCCGAGCGATATCGTCAACTGGCTCGCCCCAATGATGGGCAACCAGGTCGCTCATGACCCGGTTGATCGAGCCATAGACTCCAACTTCCTTCACCGGCGCTGACAAAGCGCAAGAGAGGCTACTTCGGTGGGAGAAGCCCCACCGTTTCGACGCCAGAAATCTCGTGGCTCTGCGCCTCGCCGTCGGACGATGTGAAGGTGAACTTGGATACTGACCCCTCAGGCCCACCGGGCTAGATCCAATGGCCATTATCGGCCTCAAGCATCTCGATCTCTCTGCCTACCATCTGCTCCGGGAGAATCGGATTGAGGCACACGGATTCGGGTAGATGCGTACGGTGGACAGCTACGAGATCGTGGTCAAAGGGCGTTTGAGCGATGCCCTAGTGCGAGGCATAGGGACGGAAGTGGTCAGTTGTGATGGCGGTCTTTCTTACCTACTGGCCCGTGACTTCGACCAGCTCCGACTCCATACGTTGTTCGAACTACTCCGTGACTTGAATATCGAAATGCTGTCCGTCAATGCCGTTTCAGAGGAGCGGGTCGCGCTGAACTGATCCACCCCGATGGCAGTGTTGGCTCCATGAAGCATTACGCCGAGTCGTTCGCCCTGATGTCGGGACGCTGCTTCAGGATGATCCAGGCTGAGGATGCCACCGGTCACGCCCAGCACTGCCCCTTCCTGGTCGAGTGGCGAGGACGCTTCAAGGATGGGGCCGATATGTGGCACACGGTCTTTTCGTGCGATGGACACCGGGCCGACCTCGAGTCAGTCCAGAGGGTCGCTCCGATGGCCGAGGTGCACGCAATGAGCCGTTCTGGACCTAGGTAGTCGGAGGGTTCTTGGGTGGGAGTTGCTTTGGCAGCCCGCTTTTCAGGTACTCAGTATCCGCCGGGAGTTGAATTTGTTTGGGCTTAGGCGGCCGTGTCCGAAACCAGTACCATGGCTTCGAGTTGTACCAACGCTTCCAGGAGTCGATCAGGCTCATAGGTTCCGCTCATCGAACGAGATATTGAGGTCCATGGAAAACCTTATGGCTCCTTTCGGACTAATTTCGGATGGATGTCTGGCCGGAACTCCCATCTGGACCAAGACTTATCCCACCCGACGCTGAGTCCACTGGTCCTCGGCCGTGTGACTCCGAATCAAGTACGCGAATCGGATGACGGGCACTCGATCCACGACGGTCTGACCAGGGACTATGAAGATCACGATAGATCGCAACGATGCCTCACGGCGCTGGTTGTCAGGCAAGACATTGGGTGTCAGACCGCAGCCCATGAACGGCTGAGGTCCCGTTACGCATCCGGAAGTCGCAAGCGAGAGATGGTCTCAGAATGTAGATCCAAGACCTCGTCCTCGTCGTCGGAGCGGGAGCAAGTCGCAATCTCAGTTCGCGAAGCGAATCCCCCATGCCCCTCATGGCCGACTGGAACGAGGCACTTCGCGTTGCCCTGACCTAAAGGGACGCGGCACTCCCGGCATGGAGGGGATCCACTTCGGTCAGTCCGGGCCCTACGTCGAGAGAACCATTGGAGACTTTTTGACCTGGCAGCGATCCTTGGACCTATCGGCACGATTCGTGCCTATGGGTGCGGATTCGTCGACAGCTTCAATGGTGGAGGACGGGCGCTTGAGAGCTAAGAGTAGGGCTGGATAGGTGACCGTGGGCTGCGGGGGCCGATATTCGGGTTACTGCTCTGGCGGATACCACTTGCCGTCGGCCGCTATCCACCAGTTCGGCCCCTGTGGTGCCTCGCTCACCTATCCGCCTTCCATGGTCAGGCCGGCTGACGATACCGGTGGCCAATGGTCAGGGCAATGGGTCAACTGCTCCTTGGTCCTAGAGGATCAGGACCTCACACTTTCGGATCAGCGGGCGGACTCCGGCGGATACCACTGTCCGTCCGAGGCCAGCCACCACCCCGGGGGTGGACCGGGGAACGGCGGCGGCACGAAGTTCGGAGGTGCCGCAATGAACTGGGTCCGTTGGTACTGGGCCAGGTTCGCCTGCGCTTCCCGCACCTTCGGGCGAATAGCGGCGAGGTAGACGATCCCGAGTATCGCTGCGACGAAGCCGAGCAGGACGAAGCCGACGATGGGCAGGATGATCCACAACACTTTGCTTTGACCGGCCTGCCTGAAGGCCTCATCGGGCCGAGATGCAGCGTCGATCAGCGCCCAGAGTGCCAGCCCGAATGACACGGGGATCAGCAAGAGGATGAGGATGATGAGCCCGTCGACTCCGAAGATCTCTGCCGCCATGCGTTGCCTCCGCTGGATCGAGCCTGCTTGGGTCAGATCGTACGCCAGGGTCGGTTTCAGGAGGGTTACAAATCCTCACATTGGTACACCGTTAGAGATGCGAGTTCTGACGACGCATACCGGGTTCTACCAATGTCCGGGCTTGGCGAGTTTCGTCTGGCTGTGAAGTTTCGAGTCGTTAGCGCTGAACCAATGATGACTATGGGGTGGTCAAGGCACTGCTGACCATGGCACTCGATGCTGTCGGGGGGTGGCGGGGTGGCGGGGTGTGTTGGCGCTACTGGACTAGCGGCTAGCTGTTCTCGTCCAACTGCGGCTGGCTTTGATCGTTCTGGACCTTTGTGGCATCTGAATGCACCGTCTGGCCGTCATCGTTAGCTGTCTGGTCATCCCATTGGGCCGTTGAGCAACGCGTTCTGGGCGTTGACTCGTCGTAGGTGATCTCGCTCGGGCACTCTCGTGTTCACCAGCCCCGAGGGTCATCCGTTGCGGAGGACCACGTTTCGGACGAAGTGGCTGCTTGCGACAACTCGGCGCTACTGGGCTCCACTTCCACGATTTGAGAGGCTCGGGAGCAACCTGGGCAACGACCACCGGGGCAACCGTTGCCGAACTGGTGGCACGGCTTGGTCACACGACTCCGACCGTTGCGATGCGGTACGAGCGGCACCCTCGATCGGGACCAACCAATCGCAAAGAAGCTCGGCGCACTGTTGACAGCGGCATCCAAGGTAGAAGGGATTCTGTTGCTGCGGTGGCGTCACTCCCCCGTTGACGCACGACCCAATTCGCTATTGCGCGTAGGTTGCACGCCGGCTCAAGTGCCCAATCTTGGGCACTTGCCGCAGCCGCGAAATACCTGGTCAAACGTAGTGTCGGAGGGGGGACTTGAACCCCCACGCCCTTGCGGGCACTAGCCCCTCAAGCTAGCGCGTCTGCCTATTCCGCCACTCCGACGAAGTGGCACCGATATCTCAATCGGGGCGTCTGGCATGGTAGCGCGGCCACAGGGGGGCCAGGGACGGACACCAGCGGGTGTAATCCGGATTCCGGTATCCCTTTAACCGGAGGGGGCTCGGGCCTTGCCGGTAGGGTCCGGCTTGAGCGTGGTCCACTGGGAGGCGTTCCACAGAATGCCGTCGACCGACGGGTTGTACTCCATGCCGTCGGACTGGACCCCGTTGGCCATGAGCCCCGGTTCCTCGAACAGCGGCAGCGCCACCATCTGATCCCACAGCTGATCATCGATCTCGCCGTAGAGGGTCCCCCCGGCGACTGGGTCCAGTTCTTGGGCTGCCTCGGTGAAGAGCTGGTCGACCTGAGGGTCGTCGAACTGGCTCCAGTCCTGCTGATCAGCCGCTCCCGTTCCCGACGAGGCGTCCGAATACCAGCCCGAGGTGGCTGTCTCGTAGGGACTGGAGGACCGGGTGACCAGTGCCAAGTCATAGGACGATGCCGCAGCGGCGGCCGAAAGTCCGGCGATACCTGCCACCGGGGTGGCCACGACGGTGATGCCGGCATCGTGCAACTGGGTGGCGATCTGGGCCGCCACACCGTTGATCCACGGATCGCCCTGTTCCACGGCCATGCGAAGGACCAGCGGCCGACCGTCCGCATCCACGTACCGGCCGGACAGGTCCTTGTGGAACCCGGTGGTGCGCAGGAGCCGGTCGGTGGTGTCGGGGTTCGGTGTTGCGTACTCGCCGGCCGCAGACGACGGTGAGTACGACGGCTGGGAGGCGGTAGCCAGGTGGTCCTGGTTGACCATCAGCTCCGGATCGATCGACCCGAAGGTGTGGGCCAGCAACGACGTCCGGTCGATGATGTGGGCGATGGCCTGGCGGGTGGCGACGTGGTCGGTGGGAGCCGTCGTCACGTTGAACTCGAGATCGAGCAAGTTGAGTGTCGGTTTCACCACACTCTGGGTGTTGGGGAGGGATGTGGTGGCATCCAGCCCGCTGAGGTCGAAGGCTGTTGGCTGGGCCACGGTCTGATTGCCGTCAGCCAGAGCGCTGGTCCAGGCACCCTGGTCGGGAGCGACCTCGACGGTGACCCGCTTCACCACGGCCGGGGTCCCCCACCACCTGGGGTTACGGACCAGCACGGCGTGACCGGCGGTGGCCGACTGGAGCAGGAACGGTCCAGCCGAGAGATCGACGGCGGGGTTGAAGGTGGCAAAGCCGGTGTTCCAGCCCACCCGCTGGGCGATATGGGCCGGTACCAGGTGATCGAACAGGTCGCGCCAGTCGGTGTAGGGAGTGGTGAAGGTCACCGTCACGGTCTTGCCGCCGTGGCTGGGGGTGATCTTGGCGATGTCCTGGTAGCCCAGGGTAGAGGCGACCCGGTCGGCCTGTCCGTCAACGTCGGTGCCATCGCCGCGCTGTGACTGCCAGGCGTAGATGAAGTCGTCCGCGCTGACCGGGACGCCATCGGACCACACGGCCTTGGGGTTGATCACGTACTGGATGGTCAGCGGCGAGGTCGACGTCGCCTCCACGCTGAGCAGCAGATCGCTGTTCACCTGGGGCGTCAGCTTCGAGTTAACCACGTAGGCGCTGGGCAGGACCGAGGTGAGCAGGGTCGGCGTACTGGATGCCGCTCCCGCCGGGGTCGAGGGATTGAACCCCGACCAGGGACGGTCCAGCTCGACGGTCACCCCTCCCCCGGTGGCAGCCACCAACTGCGAGGTCGTCGACTGATCAACCTGGCTGATGCGGTGCGAGCCCAGGTGGTCGATGATGGCTACCGCTCCGATGATCACGATGATCACGAGGGGCAGGGTCCACCGAGCACGGTGCTGCTCCCATAGTGCGGTGATCCGGGGCCGGCGCCTCGTGGGCTCGGCGCCGTCGTCGCTCACTGCAGGCGCAGGAGGAGGATGATGTTGGTGAAGGCGAAGATCACTGCCACGGTGACGGTGATCCGGTCCAGGTTCTTCTCCACGACCGTCGAACCGGCTGCCGCCGAGCCAACCGACCCGCCGAACATGTCGGACAGCCCGCCACCCTTCCCACTGTGCATGAGGATGAGGAAGATCAACGACAGGCTGGCCAGGATCTGCAGTACCACGATGATTGCGGTCAGCACGCGACGCTCCTGTCTCGGTGGCTCGGGACCGGAGGGAACGCTAGCAAACTCAGGCCATGACCCGGGCCGCGGCCCGGACAATTGCCACAAAGGCGGCCGCATCGAGGCTGGCCCCACCCACCAGGGCGCCATCGACATCAGCGCACCCGAGCAGGGAGTCTGCGTTGTCCTCGGTCACCGACCCCCCGTACTGGATGCGCAGGCCCTCGGCTGCCTCCGCGCCCGCCGATCGTCCCACGACCTCACGGATCCAGCGGCAGGCGTCCTGGGCGTCCTCGGGCGTTGCCGCCTGGCCGGTGCCGATGGCCCAGACTGGCTCATAGGCGATGACCAGTCCGGCCACCACTTCGGGGGCCAGGTTCGAGACGGCCGCGTCGACCTGATCGGCGAGCCGGTCCTTGGCCACCCCGACCTCCCGCTCGTCCAGCGTCTCCCCCACACAGCACACCGGCGTCATCCCATTGCGGAGCACGGCACGGAGCTTGGCGGCAACCACCTCGTCGGTCTCGCCGAACAGCCGCCGCCGTTCCGAGTGGCCGACGATCACGTACTCGACGTGGAGCTTGGCCAACATGAGGGGGCTGACCTCGCCGGTGAACGCCCCGGCATCGTCGGCCGCACAGTTCTGGGCGCCGAGCAGGACGGGGATCCCGTCGGGCTCGATGACCGACTGGACCGTCCGCAGGTCGGTGAAGGGTGGGTGGACCGACACGTCCACGGCCAGCACATCGGCCGGCTGGAGGCGCAGTCCGAGATCACGCACGGCGTGCAGCGCCTCGTGATGGTCGAAATTCATCTTCCAGTTGCCGCTGATCAGCGGCCGGCGCTTCGGCGTGCCGCTCACCGGTGGGCGGGTTCTCCTGAGCCCCCCGCGTCCGTGGCGGGGGCGTTGCTGGCCCCCCGCAGCGCGGCCAGCCCGGGCAGGTCGCCGTACTCGAGGAGCTCGAGTGAGGCGCCACCGCCGGTCGAGATGAAGCTGATCTGATCCTCGATGCCCAGTTCGTCCACTGCCGCCGCGCTGTCGCCCCCGCCCACCACGGTGTAGCCGGAGCAGGCGGCCATGGCCCGGGCGACACCGGCCGTTCCGGCGTTGAAGCGGGCATCCTCGAACACACCCATCGGTCCGTTCCACAAGACGGTGCCGGCGGAACGGATCACCTCCGCGTAGGCCCCGACCGTCTCAGGACCGATGTCGAGCCCGCACCAGCCGGCTGGGATGTCGTCGCCGACGGTGCGCACCTCGCCCTCCGAGCAGTCACAGCCGAACTCGGCACCGGGCTCGAGGGCCACGATGTCGGTGGGCAACAAGATGGGCTTGCCGGATCCGAGGAGCTCGGCACATTCGGGGATCCGCTGCTCGTCCACCATGGACCCGCCCACATCGTGGCCTGCGGCGGCCAGGAACGTGAAGGCCATCCCGCCGCCGACCACCAACGCGTCCACTCGCGCCAGGAGAGCCTGGAGGACGCCCAGCTTGTCGGCAACCTTGGCTCCTCCCACCACGGCGACGAAGGGTCGGTCCGGGGTCCCGAGCAGCACGCCCAGGGACTCGATCTCGCGCTGCAAGAGGAGGCCAGCGGCACTGGGCAGCCGGGAGGGTGGACCGACCACGGAGGCATGCGAGCGGTGGGAGACGCCGAAGGCGTCGTTGACATAGGCGTCGTGGCCATTGATCAATTTGTCGACGAAGGCCGGATCGTTCTGCTCTTCGCCGGGATAGAACCGCAGGTTCTCGATCAGCTGGACCTGGGGGGCCAGGCGGGCCAGCTCGTCGCGCACCGGTGCCAGGTCGTAGCGGGGATCCGGCGCCCCATTGGGCCGCCCGAGATGGGTGCAGACGGTCACCTGGGCACCGCGCTCGAGGAGGTACTCCAGGGTCGGCAGGGCGGCCCGGATCCGAAAGTCGTCGGTGACGATGGCCGGGGCGTCGGCGCACGGTCGGAGGGGGACGTTGAAGTCCACCCGCACCAGCACGCTGGCCCCGTTCAGGTCGGGCAGATCACCCAGCAGTGGCAAGCCCCTCAGCAGCGGATTGTCCGATGCACCCCTCATTCCCTGGTCTCCCCTCGTCCCACGGTCATTGTCTTCGTTCGCCTCAGGAACCGGCGCCGCTCACAACCAATGAGAGATCGACCAACCGGTTGGCGTACCCCCACTCATTGTCGTACCAACCCGCTACCTTGACCAGCGTGATGCCCGATGCCGATGGCATCACCATGGTGAGCCCGGAGTCGAAGGTGCACGAGGCCGGGCTGCCCACGATGTCCGACGACACGATGGGGTCCTCGGTATACACCAGTACATCGGCCAGGGGTCCCGACTCAGCCGCGGCCCGGAAGGCCGCATTGACCTGCTCGACGGTCACCTCGCCGGGAATGACCGCAGTGAAGTCCGTGATCGAGCCGTCGGGTACCGGCACCCGGAAAGAAAACCCGTCCAGCCTCCCCTTCATCGACTCGAGCACGAGCGCGGTGGCGCGGGCCGCCCCGGTGGATGCCGGCACGATGTTGATGGCCGCGGCCCGGGCCCGACGCAGGTCGCGGTGCGGTAGGTCGAGCAGATTCTGGTCGTTGGTAAAGGCGTGAATCGTGGTCATCAGGCCGCTCTCGATCCCGAAGGTGTCATCGAGCACCTTGACCATGGGCACGAAGCAGTTGGTGGTGCACGAGGCGTTGGAGACGACGAAGTCCTTGTCCGGGTCGAAGTCGGTGTCGTTGACGCCCACCACGAAGGTGGCATCGACGTCGGTGGCCGGCGCGGACACGATGACCCGAGTGGCACCCGCTTCGAGGTGCGACGCCGCCGACTCGCGGGTAGTGAACAACCCCGTCGACTCGATGACGACCTCGACACCGAGGCGGTCCCACGGCAGGGCCTTGGGGTCTCGCTCGGCCAGCACCTCGATGGGTCCCGAGTCGAGGACGATCGACGACTCGGACACCCCGACCTCGCTCCCGAAGCGGCCGTGGGTGGAGTCGTAGCGGAGCAGGTGGGCGAGCGTCTCGGCCGAGGTGAGGTCGTTGATGGCCACGATCTCGATGTCGGCACCCATGGCACGGGCCGCCCGGAGATAGTTGCGACCGATGCGTCCGAAACCATTGATCCCGACTCGTACGGTCATAGCCCTCGTCCCTCACCTTCGGTGTCCGTGCCCAACTGCGCCACGCCGGTTCCCCCCTGCGCCCTGATCAGCGCACCGAGACCGGCATCCACGCTAGGCCAACTTGGCGTACTGGGGCATCATCCGAGCAGATCAGCCAGGGCTTGCGCCAGTTTGAGCGGATCGTGGGCCAGACCGTGGGCCCGTCCGAGGGCCGTGTCGACCACGGGGACCGGGCAGTTCCCGAGGGGCAGACCACCGGTGTCGCACAGGACCACGTCGACGTGGACACCGTGCGCCACCAGCGCTTCGACGTGCATCCCGATGTCGAATCCCTCGGTCTCGGGAACCTGGGGACGGAGATTGCAGACATAGACCTTCTGGGCTCCGGAGCGCTCCAGGCTGGCCCGGATGTCCGGCACGGCAATGGCGGCCAGAACGCTGGTGAACAGGGAACCCGGTCCGAGCACGATCTGGTCGGCCTCGGCCAGGGCGGCCAGCGCGGCAGGCGGGGCTTTGGGGTCGGCAGGCACCAAGGACACGGTGCGGATGTTGTCCGTGGCCATCACCGCCACCTGGCCGGCCACCTGGCCGCTGTCGGACTCCGCCTTCAGCACCACGAGTTCGGTGGTGGCCGGCAACACCCGGCCCCGGACCCCGAGGATCCGGCACGCCTCGTCGAGGGCGACGATCGGATCCCCCACCGTGTCGATCAGACCGGCCAGGACCAGATTGCCCAACGCGTGGCCGTGCAACTCGTCGTCGGTGAATCGATACTCGAACAGCGAGGCGAGCGCGGAGCCCGGCTCTGCCATCGCCACCAGGCACATCCGCAGGTCGCCCGGCGGGATGATGTGGAGCAGCTCGCGGAGTCGGCCCGACGAACCACCGTCGTCGGCGACCGAGACGATGGCGGTCAGATGATCGGTGTAGCCGCGGACGGCACGCAACGTGGCAGCCAGGCCGTGCCCGCCACCGATGGCGACCACCTTGGCCTGGTCACGTACCGCCCTGCCATCGGAGGACTCGCTCACCGCACCGCCGTCGGATGACTGGCTCAACGCTCGACGTCCCGGTGGAACACCGTGGTGGGCATGCCGTGGTCGTCGAGCCGTCGGGCCAGCTCCTCGGCCAGCACCACCGAGCGATGGCGCCCCCCGGTGCATCCCATAGCCACGGTGAGGTAGGACTTCCCCTCTTTGATGTACGCCGGGATCAGCATGGTCAACAGGTCGTCCAGCTTGTCCAAGAACCCCCCGGTCTCGGGCTGGCCGAGCACGAAGGCCCGCACCTCGGGCTCGAGACCACTGTGGTGGCGCAGCGTCTCGTCCCAATACGGGTTGGGCAGGAACCGGCAGTCGAACATCAGGTCCACGTCGAGGGGCACACCGTGCTTGAACCCGAACGACAGGATCGAGGTCTGCATGGTGCTGCCCGGCTCCTCGCCGCCGAACACCTCCATCAACCTGGTCCGCAGCTGGTTGGTGTTGAGGTCTCCGGTGTCGATGACCAGGTCGGCCCGGTCCCGCAGGCCGCTGAGCAGGAGCCGCTCGTCCGAGATCGAGTCCACCACGCCCCGGGCCGCCTGGGGATGCCGACGACGGGTGCCCTCGAACCGCCGGATCAGCACATCGTCGGCGGCGTCGAGGAAGAGGATCCTCACCCGATTCGGGCCTGACTTGAGGGCATCGACCGCCGGCAGCACCTCGTCCAGGTCTCCCCCGCCCCGCCCGACGACGAAGGCCACGCGGCCCATCTCGGAACCGGTGCTGTTGACCAGCTCGGAGACCTTGGAGATAAGCGCGGAGGGCATGTTGTCGATGACGAACCACCCCAGGTCCTCGAGGGTGGCCCCGGCCGTCGACCGCCCGGCCCCCGACATGCCGGTGACCACCAGATACTCGCTCATCGATCCACCTTCTCACCCCGGCTGGCGGGTCCAGCGGCGGCCATCGGCGTGTGCAGCCGCTCGTAGACGGCGGCACCGACGGACGCCGGTAGCCACGATACGCCCACCAGCTCGTCCTTCGAGGCATTTCGCAGCGCAGCCAGGCCCCCGAACTGGTCCATCAGGCGCTCACGGCGCTTGGGCCCGAGGCCGTTGACCCCGTCGAGGGCGCCGACGGTCATTCGCTTCCCCCGCAGGGTCCGGTGGTAGGAGATGGCGAACCGGTGGGCCTCGTCCCGCAGCTGCTGGAGCAGGTAGAGGCCGTCGGACTGGCGGGACAGACGGATCGGCTCGGAACTCCCGGGACGGTAGATCTCCTCGAAGCTCTTGGCCAGCGACGCCAACGGGATCCGGTCGGTGAGTCCGAGGTCGGCCAACACCTTCACCCCGACGTTGAGCTGGCCCAGGCCGCCGTCGAGCAGGATGAGCTGCGGTGGATAGGCGAAGCGTCGTCGCCGCGGCTTGGGCGCCTCCGCTGTCCCATCGATGCCCCCGTCGTCGGCCGCGGCCGGGCTCTGGTCGCCCGCTGCCGGACGCTCGCCGCGCTCGGCCTCCTCCTCGACCAACAGGGCGGTGAGCCGTCGGGTCAACACCTCCTCCATGGCCGCGTAGTCGTCGTTGCCCGGGACCGTGGCCACCCGGAAGTGCCGGTAATCGCTCTTCTTGGCCAGTCCGTCCTCGAACACGACCATCGATCCCACGTAGTCGGTCCCCTGGAGGTGGCTCATGTCGTAGCACTCGATCCGCAGCGGGGCGGCCGGCAGGCCCAGGTCGCGCTGGAGGGATTCGAGGGCGCGTGCCCGGCTGTTGTGGTCCGAGGTCCGGTGCAGGCGATGGCGAACGAAGGCCTCCCGGGCGTTGTGCTGGACGGTGTCCAAGAGCGCACGCTTGGCCCCTCGCATCGGGACCCGCAACGCCACCGGTCCACCGCGGCGGTCCATCAGATACTGCGACACCGCTTCGGGATCGGCCGGCATGGTGGGGACCAGGATCTGTGCGGGGACGCCCGAGGCGGCATCGGCGTAGATGTCCACCAAGAGCCGCTCGATGAGCTGGGCCGGTGTCAGGTCCTCGACCTTGTCCACGAAGAGCGCCAGCCGCCCGATGACCTTGCCCGACCGGACATGGAACACCTGGACCGCAGCCTCGAGGTCGTCCTCGGCCACCGCCAGTACATCGAGGTCCTCGGCCCGGCCCAACTCCATCTGGCGGACGGCGTCGGCGGCCCGGACCGCGTCCAGTTTGTCCCGGAGGACCGAGGCCCGCTCGAACTCGAGCGCGGCAGCCGCCTCGTGCATGGACGTCTCCAGACCCTTCTCGAGCAGGCCGGTGTCGCCACTCAGGAACGCAATCAGGTCGGTCACCAGCCGGTCATACTCGGCGTGTTCGACCGCACCCACGCACGGGCCCGAACACCGTTCGATGTGGTAGAGGAGGCAGGGCTTGCCCAGCCGCTGGTGGCGCCGGAACTTGGTGTCCGAGCAGGTCCGCACCGGGAACGACCGCAGCAAGAGGTCGAGGGTCTCCCGGATGGCACCGGTGTTCGGATAGGGGCCGAAGTAGCGCACGCCGGTGCGCTTCCGGCCGCGAACGACCGCAGGCCGGGGCCACTCGTCACCGACGGTCAGTGCCAGCCAGGGATAGCTCTTGTCGTCCTTCAGTCGGACGTTGTAGCGGGGTTGGAACTGCTTGATGAGGTTGTGCTCGAGGAGCAGGGCTTCGGCCTCGGTGTCCACCACCATCCACTCGACGTGGTCGGCCTGGCTGACCATCTGGGCCGTGCGGGGGGCCAGCCCTGCCGGATCCTGGAAATAGGAATTGAGGCGCTGGCGGAGCGATTTGGCCTTGCCCACGTAAAGGACCCGGCCGTCTCCGTCGACGAACTGATAGGAGCCGGGACCGTCGGGGATGGTGCCGGAGGCAGGACGCGTGACCACGCCCTCCAGTGTGCCGTGCCGGGCGCCCCGGCCGGTTCACCGCACCATGGCCCGGCCGGGCACCTAGACTGGCGGCAACGCCGGCCTGGTTTCCGGTGACATCCAGCACTCCGGGGCCGACATCCCCGCGGACGGGCGACCAGGCTGTCCCCGCCGGCCACAGACCGGAGTGCCTCCACAAGGGGGTCATACCCGACATGCTCCGGCTACAGACAGCGCTCCCCGACCGCTATTCCACGGCTTCGGCCGATGAACTCACCGAGTGGATCGGTGCGGCCAAGGTGGCGCTCGGCTCCCGGGTGATCATCCTCGGTCACCACTATCAACGGGACGAAGTGATGGCCTGGGCCGACGCCCGGGGTGACTCGTTCGGCCTCTCCCGGATCGCCGCCGACCAGTCCGATGCCGAGTTCGTGGTGTTCTGCGGCGTCCACTTCATGGCCGAGTCGGCCGATGTGCTCACTGGTGACCATCAACAGGTGATCCTCCCCGACCTGAACGCCGGGTGCTCCATGGCCGACATGGCCGACATCGACTCGGTGGAAGAGGCCTGGGACGTCTTGGCCACCGTCACCGACGTGGAGCGCATCGTCCCGGTCACCTACATGAACTCCTCGGCGGCGCTGAAGGCGTTCGTCGGCCGCCACGGAGGCCTGGTGTGCACGTCCTCCAACGCCCAGGCCGTGTTGACCTGGGCTCTCGGGCGTGACGCCGAAGGCAACACGCGTGGCGACCAGGTCCTCTTCTTCCCCGACCAGCACCTCGGTCGCAACACCGGCTTCCAGCTGGGCTACTCGGACCAGGACATGGCCGTGTGGAACCCCCGCCAGGATCGGGGTGGGCTCGACGACGCCACGCTCAAGACGGCAACCCTGCTGCTGTGGAAGGGGCACTGTTCGGTCCACCAACGATTCCGTCCCGCCCACATCGACGCATTCCGGACCGAGCACCCCGACGGGATCGTGGTCGTTCACCCCGAGTGTGCCCACGACGTGGTCGAGGCGGCCGATCTGGTGGGCTCCACCGACTACATCATCCGGGCCGTGGCCGAGGCCCCGCCCGGTGCGGTGATCGGGGTGGGCACCGAGATCCACCTCGTCAAACGCCTGGACAACGAGACGGCTGACAAGACAGTGGTGTCCCTCGACCCGTTGGTCTGCCCGTGCTCGACCATGTTCCGCATCGATGCGGCCCATCTGGCCTGGGTGCTCGAGGGCCTCGTCGCCGGGGAGGTCCGGAACCGGATCAGCGTGGATGCCGAGACCGCCGCCTGGGCCCGAGTGGCCCTGGAGCGGATGCTGGCCACCGTCTGAGCGACCCCGACACCGGGGTCGCCTCTCAGCTGGCTTTGGCCGCCACCCGCTTGGCTGGCGCCTTCTTGGCCGGTGCCCGTTTCGTCGTGGGCGCCGCCCCCTTCCCGGATGCAGCGGTGGCCGAGGCCTTCCCTTTCCGGGACTTGGCCGGCGCGGCCGTCGGGCGCCGGGACAGGACCGCCGTGGCGCGATCGATTCCGAGGAGGGGGGCCAGCACCTCGCCGGTGTAGCTCTCCGCCACCAGCGCCACGTCCTCTGGGGTGCCGAACGCCACGATGGTGCCGCCCCGATCTCCGCCCTCGGGGCCGAGGTCGATGATCCAGTCCGCCGTCTTGATCACCTCGAGGTTGTGCTCGATGACGATCACCGTGTTGCCCTGGTCGACCAGGCGGCTGAGGACGTCGAGCAGCTTGCGGACATCGTCGAAATGGAGGCCGGTGGTCGGCTCGTCGAGGACGTAGAGGGTGTGGCCAGTGGACCGGCGGCTGAGCTCCGAGGCCAACTTGACCCGCTGGGCCTCGCCGCCGGACAGGGTGGGCGCGGGCTGGCCCAGTCTGATGTAGCCGAGGCCCACGTCGACCAGGGTCTGGAGATGCCGGGCGATGGGGGGCTGGTGGGCGAAGAAGCCCAGCGCCTCCTCGCACGACAGGTCCAACACGTCGGCGATGGTCTTGCCTCGGAAGGTGACCTCCAAGGTGTCCCGGTTGTAGCGGGCCCCGTGGCACACCTCGCAGGGCACGTAGATGTCCGGTAGGAAGTGCATCTCGATGCGGATGGTCCCGTCGCCGGAGCACGCCTCGCAGCGACCACCCTTCACATTGAACGAGAACCGCCCGGGCTGGTAGCCGCGCACCTTGGCTTCCTGGGTCTGGCTGAACAGGCGGCGGACGTGGTCGAACACGCCGGTGTAGGTGGCCGGATTCGACCGTGGGGTTCGCCCGATGGGGGCCTGGTCGACCTCGACCACCTTGTCCACCTGGGCCACGCCGGTGATGGTCCGGTGGAGGCCGGGAAGGGTCTTGGCCCGGTGCACCTGCTTGGCCAGCGAGCGCAACAAGATGTCGTTGACCAGGGTGGACTTGCCCGACCCGGACACGCCGGTGACCGCCACCAATTTGCCCAGGGGGAATTCGGCGTCCACGTCGTGGAGGTTGTGCTCCCGTGCCCCGACGACGGTCAGCACATCGCCCGACCCGGGCCGGCGCACAGCCGGCACCGGAATCGACTTGGTGCCCGAGAGGTACTGGCCGGTCAGGGAGTCGGCATTGCGGAGCAGCCCCTTTGGACCAGACACCGGACCGGAGTGGACGATCCGACCACCGTGCTCCCCCGCTCCGGGTCCCACGTCCACCACGTGATCGGCGATCCGGATGGTCTCCTCGTCGTGCTCGACCACGATGACCGTGTTGCCCAGGTCGCGCAGTCGTTTCAGGGTGCCGATGAGTCGCTGGTTGTCGCGTTGGTGGAGGCCGATGGAGGGCTCGTCCAGCACGTAGAGCACCCCGACCAGCCCACTGCCGATCTGGCTGGCCAGCCGGATCCGCTGGGCCTCACCCCCCGACAGGGTGGCTGCCGAACGGGCCAGGGTGAGGTAGTCGAGCCCGACGTCCAAGAGGAACTGCATCCGCTCGCGCACCTCGCGGAAGACGCGGTCGGCGATGAGGTGGTCGCGGTCGGAGAGGTCGAGGGATGCCACCACCTCGACCGCCTTGCCGATGGACAGCGAGCACAAGGCGAAGATCGAGTAGCCGCCGACGGTGACGGCCAGGGACTCGGGCCGCAGGCGGGCCCCACCGCACACCGGGCAGGGCACCTCTCGCAGGTATCCCTCGAGGTTGTCCCGGAGGAAGTCGGACTCGGCCTCGGAATGGCGGCGTTCGAGCCACGTCACGATCCCCTCGTAGAGGGTGTGGAACGACCGCTGCCGCCCGTAGCGGTTGCGGTACTTGAGATGGACCTGCTTGGTGCCCGCGCCGTAGAGGACCAGCTTCTGGTCGGCCTTCTTCAGCTCCTCCCAGGGCGTGTCGAGCGAAAAGCCCCCCAGGTCGGCGGCGGCCGCCACCAGCCGGGAGAAGTACTCGCTCCGGGCCCCGGACCACGGGGCCAGGGCCCCGTCGGCCAGCGACTTGGTCGGGTCGGGCACCACCAGCTCGGGGTCCACCTCGTAGCGGGTGCCGAGCCCGGTGCAGGTCGGGCAGGCCCCGTAGGGCGAGTTGAACGAGAAGTTCCGGGGGGAGGGATCCTCGAAGCTGAGTCCGTCGTACGTGCAGGCCAGGTGCTGGCTGAAGGTGATGGCCTCCTCCTCGGTACCGTCGTCGCCGACGACCACCACCTCGGCCACGCCCTCGGCCAGGGACAGTGCGGTCTCCAACGACTCGGTCAGCCGGCGGCGGATGTCGTCCCGTCGGACCAGCCGGTCCACCACCACCTCGATGGTGTGCTGCTCGTAGCGGGCCAGATCGAGCTGCTCCCGGTCGGCCAGCTCGATGGTGGCACCGTCCACCCGTACGCGGGCGAAGCCCTGCTTGGAGAGGTCGTCGAGCAGGGCGCTGTACTCCCCCTTGCGGCCCCGGACCACCGGAGCCAGGACCAGGAACCGGGTGCCCTCGTCGAGGGCCAGGATCCGGTCGACGATCTGCTGGGGGCTCTGGCGGGCCACCGGCCTTCCGCATTTGGGGCAGTGGGGCTTGCCGATCCGGGCGTAGAGCAGCCGGAGGTAGTCGTAGACCTCGGTGACGGTGCCCACCGTCGAGCGCGGATTGCGGGATGCCGACTTCTGGTCGATGGAGATGGCCGGGGACAATCCCTCGATGAAGTCCACGTCGGGCTTGTCCATCTGCCCCAGGAACTGGCGGGCGTAGGCCGAGAGCGACTCCACGTACCGGCGCTGGCCCTCGGCGTAGATGGTGTCGAAGGCCAGGGAGGACTTGCCCGAACCGGACAGCCCGGTGAACACGATGAGGCGGTCGCGGGGCAGGTCGAGCGAGACGTCCTGGAGGTTGTGTTCGCGCGCGCCACGTACGACGAGTCGATCGGCCATTGGGTGAGGATACCGGTGCGGGGACGGGTGTCCGGCGGTCAGCGGTCGGCCGTGGCCACGACGTCGGCGGTGTCACCGGCGAGCACCGGTGAGCCGTCCACGGGGTCCCGGACCAGCAGGGCCCGCAGCTCGGCCACCTCGTCGCGGAGCAGTGCGGCCTCCTCGAATCGGAGCTCCTCGGCGGCTCGGTTCATCTCGGCGTCGAGCCGGTGGATGAGGCTCGAGAGCTCGTCGGCGTCGGGGCCGAGGGCCCGGGCCATCTCGGCGGCGGCGGCCCTCGGGTCGACCCCACCGCGCCGGGACCGCTGGCCCGGGGCGTTGGCCCCCGAGGTGATGGCCGCCGAGCCGTCGGTGTCGGACCGCACCCGCTCGAGGATGTCGGTGACGGCCTTGGTGATGGTGCGGGGGTCGATCCCGTGGGCCTCGTTATAGGCGATCTGTCGGGCCCGACGCCGCTGGGTCTCGCCGATAGCCCTGGTCATCGAGTCGGTGACGGTGTCGGCGTACATCACCACCCGTCCGTTCACGTTGCGGGCCGCTCTCCCCATGGTCTGGATGAGGGACGAACTCGACCGCAGGAAGCCCTCCTTGTCGGCGTCGAGGATGGCCACCAGCGCCACCTCGGGCAGGTCCAGGCCCTCCCGGAGCAGGTTGATGCCCACCAGGACGTCGAAGGTTCCGAGCCGCAGATCCCGCAGGATCTCGATCCGGGCCATGGTGTCGACGTCGGAGTGCAGGTACTGGACCCGCACCCCCTGCTCGGCCAGGTAGTCGGTCAGGTCCTCGGCCATCTTCTTGGTGAGAGTGGTCACCAGCACGCGGTAGCCCTGGGCCACCGTGGCGTCGATCCGCTCCCGAAGGTCGTCGATCTGGCCGGTGGTCGGCCGGATGTCCACCTCGGGATCGACGAGGCCGGTGGGCCGGATGACCTGCTCCACCACGTTGGCACTGTGCTCGAGCTCCCACGGTCCCGGGGTGGCCGACAGCAGGATGACCTGGCCGGTGCGCTCGATGAACTCCTCGAACCGGAGGGGCCGGTTGTCCATGGCAGAGGGGAGCCGGAACCCGTGGTCGACCAGGGTCTCCTTGCGCGACCGGTCGCCGGCGTACTGGCCGCGCAGTTGGGGCACGGCCACGTGGCTCTCGTCCAGGACCACCAGGTAGTCCTTGGGGAAGAAGTCGAGCAGCGTGAAAGGCGCCTCGCCCGGGGCCCGGCCGTCCAGGTGGCGGCTGTAGTTCTCCACCCCGCTGCACACCCCGGTCTCGGCCAGCATCTCGAGGTCGTACTCGGTGCGCATCCGGAGCCGCTGGGACTCGAGGAGCTTGCCGGCGGCATCCAGTTCAGTGAGCCGCATCCGCAGCTCGGCCTCGATGCCCTCGACCGCCTTGCGCATCCGCTCGTCGCCCGTCCCGTAGTGGGTGTTGGCGAAGACCACCAGCTCCTCGAGATCGTCGCCGATCTCCCCGGTGGTGACGTCGAAGGGCCGGATCCGCTCCACCGTGTCGCCGAAGAACTCGATGCGGACCGCCCGGCTCTCGTAGGCGGCGTGGATCTCGACGGTGTCACCCCGGGCCCGGAACTGGCCCCGGGTGAGGGTGGCGTCGTTGCGCGAGTACTGGAGCTCCACCAGCCGGCGGAGTAGGGAGCGCTGGTCGTGGACCTCGCCGGGCCGGAGGGCCACGATCCGGTCGCGGTACTCGTCGGGCGAGCCGAGCCCGTAGATGCACGACACCGAGGCCACCACGATGGTGTCCGGGCGGAGGAGCAGCGACGAGGTGCAGGCGTGGCGTAGTCGGTCGATCTCGTCGTTGATGGACGAGTCCTTCTCGATGTAGGTGTCCGAGGACGGGACATACGCCTCGGGCTGGTAGTAGTCGTAGTACGAGACGAAGTACTCGACCCGGTTGCGGGGGAAGAACTCCTTGAGCTCGGCGGCCAGCTGGGCGGCCAGGGACTTGTTGGGCTCGATGATCAAGGTGGGCCGCTGGACGGATTCGATGGTCCAGGCGATGGTGGCCGTCTTGCCCGAGCCGGTGATGCCGAGCAGGGTCTGGTACCGGTCGCCCCGCTCGAGCCCCTGGACCAGGCCGGCGATGGCCTCGGGCTGGTCGCCAGCCGGTCGAAATGGTGAAACGACCTGGAAGTCGGGCATGGATTCGATGGTACCGGTCGGGTGTGACAGAGGCTCCCGCCCCGGCCCTCGATCAGGCCCGGTCCGCCGGCCGGGGACCCTCAGGACGGTGGTGGTGCCTCGTGGAGGGCCACCAGGGCGCGCCACACCCGGTCGACCTCTCGGGCCAAGTGGTCCTCGTCGCCGGCGTTGTCGATCACAAAGTCGGCGCCCTCGAGGCGGGATGCCCGGTCGGGCTGGCTGGCGATCCGGGCCCCCGCGTCTACCGCCGACATCCCCCGGAGGGTGACCAGGCGATGGAGGGCCAGTTCGGTGGGGGTGTCGACCACCACCACGGCCGCCAGGGAGAGGAGCTCGCGGTGGACCGCCCGCAGGAGGGGGATGTCCAGCACCACGATCTCGTCGGTGTCGGTGAAGCGGTCCTTGCGGGCGATCATCTCCACGCCGATGGCCGGGTGGGTGATGGCGTTGAGGTCGGCGAGGGCCTCGGGGTGGCCGAAGACCAGGTCGGCCACCTTGGGGCGGTCGATGGCGCCGTCGGCGTCGACGATCCCGGTGCCGAACCGGTCGATCATCGGCTGATAGGCGGGCCCGCCCGGAGCGACCACCTCGCGGGCGATGAGGTCGGCATCGACCAACTGGGCGCCGTGTCCGACCAGGAGCTTGGCCACGGTCGACTTCCCCGCGCCGATGCCCCCGCTCAGCCCCACCGCCAGCATGCCCGGGCGCCCGCTCAGGCCGGCCGTCGGGGCCGGGACGCCGTGGCGAACAGGACCATGGTGGTGGGGTCGAGGTCGTCGGTGACGAAGAAGTCGTCGGCGGTGATGCCGGTTAACCCCCCAGAGTCCCCCCGGGCGATGACCTTGTAGGCCAGGGGCAGGATCCTGGTGTAGGCGCCCACGTACCAGGAGCGGGGGATCTTGTGGCGCAGATCGAAGATGTCGAGGGCCAATACCTTGTTGGCCTTCACCCGGCGGGCCGTGAAGTCCGCCTTCACGTGGGGGACGGCGTCCATGCCCTGGACAGTGACCTCGTGGAAGTGGCGCTCGAGCATGGCCGTCAGCTCGGGCGGCTCGAACAAGTGGATGTGGAAGGGGTTCTCGAAGTCGGCCGGCGCGTTGGGGGTCAAGAAGAACACCGTGCCGTCGTCGGCGAGCACCCGGGACAGCTCCCGGACGTGGCCCTCGGGGTCGTCGAAGTGCTCGATCAGGTGCGAGGAGCAGGCCCAGCGGAAGCTGCCCTCGGCGAAGCCCAGGGCCAGGGCGTTCATCTGGGCTACCTGCAGGCCCTCCCGGCCCCAGCGCCCGGACGCCGCCGTCACCGCCTCGGCCGAGTAGTCGGCACCCACGACCGTCCGGTCCGGTGACAAGAAGCGGGCCGACTCGAAGCCCTCGCCGCAGCCGACGTCGAGCATGGTGCCGGCCCCGAGGCGCTCGATCACCGTGCGATACCCGGCGGCATGGAGGGCCAGCAGCGAGTCGGGGGTCACCCCCTCTTGGGGTCGCTCTCCGGTGAGCCGCTTGGTGGGGCCCTGGGTCAGGCCGACTCCCCCGTCGCTCCCCGGATCCGGCGTCTGACTGGTCATGGTGCCCCCCCGGGGTGTCGTCGTTCGTGCCGGTCGGATCTCCCGGCTGTGCTGCCGTTCCGACCTTCGGGTTGCCTACACTACCGATCACTCGTGCCGGATCCCCAACCTTTCGCTGTCGCGCCCACGGGCGGCCCACCGGACACCCTTGGTGGGTGGGCCCGGTCCCTCTACGCCCGTCTCCGCTCCCCCGGGCGTCTCCGGGACGCCCTCGACTATGCGGTCATGGCCCTGGTGGCCTTCATCCCCATGCTGGCGTCCCAGCCGGGGACGGTCACCGACGACACCAAGACCTACCTCTACCTCGATCCGGGGCGGTACATCCGCCAGGCCGTCTCGCTGTGGGATCCGAAGGTCGGCCTCGGAACCGTGACCCACGAGAACATCGGGTACATCCTCCCCATGGGGCCCTTCTACTGGGTCATGGCCGAGCTCCACGTACCCCTGTGGGCGGCCCAGCGGCTGTGGATGGGCTCCCTGCTGTTCGCGGCCGGCGCCGGCGCCCTCTACTTGTGCCGCACCGTCGGGCTGTCTGGACCGGGACGGTATGTCACCGCCCTGGCCTTCATGTTCACCCCCTACGTCCTGCAGTATTCCGGGCGCATCTCGGTGATCTTGATGCCCTGGGCCGGGCTCCCCTGGATGGTGGCCTTCGTGATCCTGGCTCTGCGTCGCGGGGGCTGGCGGTATCCGGCCCTCTTCGCGCTGGTGGTGGCCCTGGTCAGTGGCATCAACGCCAGCTCCATCCTCTATGTGGGCATTGCCCCGGCACTGTGGCTCCCCTACGCCGTCATGGTGGCCAAGGAGGCCAGTTGGCGACGGGCCTGGGGGGTGGCCTGGAAGGTCGGCCTGCTCACCGCGCTGGTGTCCCTGTGGTGGGCGGTGGGCCTGCAGGTGGAGGCGGCCTACGGCATCAACGTCCTCAAGTACACCGAGACCGTCCCGTCCACCAGTTCTGCGTCGTTGGCCTCCGAGATCATCCGTGGCCTGGGGTACTGGTACTTCTACGGGACCGACCGGGCCGGGGCCTGGACCCAGACCTCGATCGTCTACACCCAGAACCTCTGGCTCATCGGGGCCAGCTTCCTCGTGCCGGTGCTCTGCTTCGTTGCGGCCGTGTTCTCGAGGTGGCGCCACCGGGCGTACTTCGTCTTGATGGCCGTGGTCGGCATGGTACTGGCCGTGGGCCCGAACCCCTATGCCGACCCTTCGACGGTCGGCTCGGTGATCAAGGCCTTCATGGTGGACACCACCGCCGGTCTGGCCCTGCGCTCCACCGACCGGGCCTCACCAGTCGTGATCCTCAGCCTGGCGGTGTTCCTCGGGGCCGGGGTCAGTGCCGTGGCCAACCGGGTCCGTCGCACCGGCCTGATCATCGGCGGGTTCGCCGCGGCGGCGGTGATGGCGGCGGCAACGCCCCTGTGGAGCGGGGGGATCATCGCCGCGGGCTTCAACCAGCCGGCGATGCCGCCGCTGTACGTGCGCCAGGCGGCGGCTGCCCTCGACAAGGTCAACCCCACCACCCGGGTCTACGCCCTGCCCGGGAACAACTTCGCCGCCTACCGGTGGGGTGACACCATCGACACCGTCTACCCGGGCCTGATGACCCGTCCCTTCGTCACCCACGAGCAGCAGATCATGGGATCCCAGGCCACCGCCGACCTGCTCCAGGCCGTCGATTCACCGCTCCAGGACGGCACCATGGACTGGAACGCGCTGGGCCCGATGTCGTCGCTCATGAGCGCCGGCAACGTCCTGGTCCAGTACGACCAGGCCTACGAGCGCTACGACACGCCCAACCCCCAGCAGGTGGCCGCCGACCTGGCCGTCACGCCGGCCGGACTGTCGGACCCGGTGTCCTATGGCGCCCCGAGGCCCAACGTGCCACTCATCCCCCACTTCGACGAGGCCTCCTTGACCCGGGCGCCCAACCAGGCCTGGACCGCACCGCTGGTCTCCTACACGGTGGCCAAGCCCCGCCCCGTGGTGCGGACCGAGTCGGCGGCCGACCCCGTGGTGGTCGACGGCGACGCTTCGGGCATCGTCAATGCCTCGACCGTCGGATTGCTGGCCGGGAACCCGTCGATCCTCTACGCCGGGACCCTGGACACCGACCCGTCGCTGTCGCGTACCACGCTCGGCCACCCGGCCCAGCTGGTGGTGACCGATACCAACCGCAAGCAGGGCTACCGGTGGAACTCGCTGAGTGAGAACACCGGCTACACCGAGACAGCCGGTCAGGGCCCCGACACCGCCGATCCCAGCGACAACCCGATCGACCTGTTCCCCAAGGCACCCATGGACGCTCGCACCACCTCGGTGCTGCAGGGGGTGTCGTCGGTGACGGCCTCGTCCTACGGCTCGTCCATCACCTACCTTCCCGAGGACCAGCCCGCCGCGGCCCTCGACAACAACCCCCAGACCGCCTGGTTGGACAACTCCATCGTCGACCCGGTCGGCCAGTGGTGGCAGGTGGTGCTGCAACACCCACTCACCATCCACTCCGTGAACCTCCTCCAGCCCCAGACCGGGGACCCCGACCGGTACATCCGGACGGTGACGCTGACCTTCGACGGCCACCACCCCATCACCCTGCGGCTGGGACCGGCCTCCAAGTCGCCGCCGGGACAGACCCTGACCTTTCCGGCCCGCACCTTCACCACCATGCGGATCACGGTCAGCTCCATCGGCAACGGTGACGTGAAGGACACACCCATCACCGCCCGCAGTTCGGTCGGCTTCGCCGAGGTGGGGATCCCCGGGGTGTCGGTGCACCAGCTCATCGCCATGCCCCAGGACCTCCTGCGGGCGGCCGGAGCCGCCTCCCAGCTCGACCGCTTGGACCTGGTCATGACCCGGCTCCGGAGCTCGGGCTTCCCGCCCCGCACCGACGTCGAGGCCACCCTGGCCAGGACCTTCTGGCTCCCCACGGCCCGGACGTTCTCCCTGGTCGGGGACGCCCGCATCTCCTCGCTCATCCCCGACGACGAGATCGACCGGCTGGTCGGGAGACCCGGCTCCGACCACACCGGCATCGTGGCCTACTCCCTCGGCCGGCTCCCCGGCGACCTCCGGGCCGGGGCCATCGCCACCCTGGACGGCGACACCACCACGGCGTGGGAGCCGGGCTTCGGCGCCACCCACCAGGCCGGCCAGTGGCTGCAGTACACCCTGGCCAAGCCGCTGAGCTTCGACCATCTGGACCTCGGGATCGTGGCCGATGGCCAGCACACCGTGCCCACCGAGATCACCGTGTCCGCCGACAGCGGGAGCACCACGTTCGCCGTGCCGCCCATCGCGGACGGTTCGGTGCCGGGATCGGTGACCGACGTCCCGGTGTCATTCCGGCCCCTCCACGGCCAGAGCATCCGGGTCACGGTAGACAAGGTGCGTCTGGAGGACACCACGAACTACTACTCCCAGTCCCCCATCGCCTTGCCGCTGGGCATCGCCGAGGTGGGGATCCCCGGCCTGGCTGCGGCCCCCCTGCCCGCGGCGATCCCCAGCCCGTGCCGTGACGACCTGGTCACCGTGGACGCCAGGCCCGTGTGGATCTCGGTCAGTGGGTCCACCGCCGATGCCCTGGACCGCCAGGCCCTGTCCGTGTCGTTGTGCGGGCCCGATGCCCACGGCCTGTCCCTGGGCAGCGGGACCCACGTCCTGCGCTCCAGCGCCGGCCAGACCAGTGGGTTCGACATCGACCAGCTGGCCCTGGACTCGGCTCCGGGTGGGGGTCCCAATGCCCTGGCCTCGGCCACGACGCTGTCCGCCCCGGCGGTCGCACCCTCGCCGGTGGCCCACGTGACCCGCCAACGCCCCACCTCGATGAGCGTCACCATCGACGGCGTCCAGGGTGGCGCCGGCCGGGGCCCCTTCGACCTGGTCCTCGGGGAGAGTGTCAACGCCGGTTGGAAGGCCACGGTGGTGGGGGCCCCGGGAGCCTCTGGCAGCCTCGGGGCGCCGGTGCTGATCGACGGTTTCGCCAACGGGTGGCGCATCGACCCGACGACGCTCGGCCCGGCAGTCCACGACGGCTCGCTCCAGGTGACCCTGGTGTGGCAACCCCAGCAGCGGGTGGACGTGGCCTTGCTGGTGTCGCTGGCGGCCATCGTGGCCTGCATCGTCCTGGCCATCGGGCCGCGCCGTCGTCGGCGTCGGACCGGGGCCCGGCACGACGGGCCCGATCCGGGCTCTCTCGAGCTCGGCCCCAACCCCGATGCGATCGTTGCCGGGTTGGCCGGCGACGGACCGGTCCGCCCGACCCTGGCCGTTCCGTTCCGGGCCGATGGGCCACCCGCGCCGCTGTGGGCCGCCCTGGTGGCCGGGCTCGGTGCCGGTGTGGTGTCGGGGGCCGTCGCCTCGCTGGGCGCGGGTGTGGCGGTCGGGGTGGCCACCGCCGTGGTGCTGATGGTGCCGAGGGCGCGGGTCGTCCTCGGGCTGGCGGCCATCGCCGGCATCGTGGCCGCCGGCACCTATGTGGCCCTCCACCAGCACGCCGCCGCCGTACCGGCCGGGGGCGACTGGACGCTGTCGTTCGGGGACGCCGGCCGGCTGGCCTGGGCCGGGGTGGTCTTCCTCGGTGCCGATGCGCTGGTCGAGGTGATCCTGTCCAGGCGCCGATCGGCGGTCCAGCCCGCCTCGTCGGGTACGGGTACCACCGAGGACGGCGGGGACGGCGGCGAGGGACCGGGATTCCGTCGTTACCGCGACCGCCGCGACCGCCGGCCTGGAGCAGACCCTCGGACCCGTCAGCCCGGTTCGGCGCGGCCCTCGGCGGTCCGGCGCTTCCGCCCCATGGGCCAGTGATGGCGCTCATGGCGGTGATGGATGGCGACGAAGGCGATGGACATGCCGAGGGCCAGGGTCGCCTGGGCGATCAGGTCGGCCCGGGCCGTGGCCACGATCTGACCGTGCGAGCTGACGATCAGGCCCAGCGCCAGTGACGAGCCGGCCGCCAGCAAGAAGACGATCCAGCGGGAGCCGGTGCCGAACAGATAGTTGGTGATCAGCACGGTGAGGGACAAGAACATCATGGCGGCGACCAGGGTGGCGAAGGCCGGTGCCCCGGCCGACAGCTTCGCCGAGAACACCAGGGTGAGGAACTGGCGGGGCACGAAGACGGCGATGGCCATGAGGACCGTGGCCGGGACGGCCAAGAAGATCAGGGTGACCCCGAGCTGGCGGACGGCGTGGCCGCCCTCGTTCCAGCGGATGGTGGCCTCGGGCAGGAGATAGGCCCCGAGAGCCAGCGCGCCGAACACCAACGCCTTGGACGCCACCGAGATGGCGGCATAGGCCCCGACGTTGGCGTGGTCGAGGCGCCCGAGCACGATGACGTCGACATTCTGGAGCAGGCCGAGCAGGGCCAGGCCCACGAAGGCGGCCGACACGTCGGCCATCAGCTTCTTGCGCACCAGGACGGTGTCGGCCGCTGGATCGAACCGCTGGCCGCCGTCGGCCGGCGCCGGCGTCGGCGGGATGTGGGCCCAGGCCCGGGTGGCCAGCCAGTGGGCATGGGCGGTGGCAGCCACTTCGCTAATGAAGATGCCCAGGGCGTAGCCGGCCACCCCCATGTGGAGGACGACCAGGACCACCACGAAAAAGGTCCGCACGAAGCCCTCGAGCAGCAGGTTGCCAGCCAGGGGTCGGTAGCTCCGGTGGGCCTGGAGCAGGCCCCGGTCCACGCACAAGAGGATCCAGATGCCCGCCGCCACCAGGATCAGGACGATGCCGTCACTGTTCGGGAGCGAGAGCTGGCGGGCGATCCAGCCCTGCAAGATCAGGACCACCACGAGCTCGACGGCGATGGCGATCAGCAGGATCCGGTGCACCCGGGCCACCCAGTGCCGCACCAGGTGGGCGTGGCCGGCATTGCGCAGGGCGGTGACTCGCCGGACCACGCCGACCAGCACGGCCGAACCCGGCATGGACAAGATGAAGAACAGTCCGAGGAGCTGGGCGATGGCCCCGTAGGCCTGAGGGGTGACCAGGCGGGCCACCGCCACGACCACCAGGGCGGCGGCGCCGTTGACCACCAGGCCGGCGATGGCCACGGGGCCGGCTTCGCTCAGCCCGGACCGGATGGAGTCCTTTTTGGACGGCGGGACGCCGTCGGGCGGCTCCTCGGGCAGCGTGATCATGGGACCGCCGGTGACGGCGATGCCCATGGCGGGTGACATCGAGACCGACTCGGTCACCGGGTCGACCACCTGGTCGAGCTCGTCGAGGATCACGTCGAGACCGGCGGAGGTGCCGTCGGGGGGCGAGGGAGGGCCCTCGCCCTGGCCCGTCCCGCCCGGGCGCGCCGGAGGGGTGTGCGAATCAGTCACGGTCCCGAGTCTCCACCAGCGGGACGGTCCGACTCAATTGTCGGCGACGGCGGGACCGGCGGCTCCCTCGTGGGCCGTCGCCCCCTGACCACCCTGCGTGCCCCTCGGACCCACTAGGTCCCGGCTCGCTCGGGCCGTCGTGGGCGGTAGGCGCTGCGGGGGATGATCGGCGCGTCCCGACCGGTGCCGCCGGATCCCGACCCCGAGGTGGGGGCAGGCGGGGGCGTCGTGGTCCCCTCTTGCTCCTCGTGGTACTCCTCTTCGACGTTGACCGACCAGATGTCGTGGTGGGCGCCGTGGATGTTCTCGACGGTGAGCATGGCCGTGTACATGGAGTGGTCCTGGTTGTTGTACTTGTGCATCCCGTTGCGGCCCACAGGGTGCACATTCGGGGCGTGCTCCTCGAACCAGCGTCTGATCACCTCGACGTTGTCGCGGTACACGTCGTCGTAGACGGGGTAGGCCTTGGGCATCCGGACCACGTAGCCGGCCTCGACGTCGGACGCCTCGACCAGGCCGATGGCGGCCAGCTCCTTGGTGCCGAGGGCGATGAGCTCGTCGTCAGTGCAGGTCCACAGCTCGTCGCCCTCGAACACGAAGTACTCCATGCCGAGGCAGGTGCGGCCGTCCTTGACCAGGTACGGGGACCACGACCCGAAGTTCTGGATCCGGCCCACCTTCACGTCGGGGGCGTGGATGTAGATCCAGTTGTCCGGGAAGCCCCGGTCCACGGGGACCACCAAGGCGACGGTGATGAAGTCGCGGTAGTGCAGGTCGTCGGCGGCCCGCAGGACCTCGGCGGGGACCGGGGGGTCGACGATGCGCGCCAGTGTGGTGAACGGCATCGACGAGATCACGTGGCTCACGTCGAGGCGCTCGGTCGTGCCGTCCGAGGCGACGGTGACGGCCACGGCCCGGCCGTCTTCGACGTGCACGGCCACAGCCGTGGTCTCCATCTGGACGGTGCCCCCGGCCTCTTCGACCTTCTCGGTGCACCGCTCCCACATCATGCCGGGTCCGTACTTGGGGTACTGGAACTCCTCGATGAGGCTGGTGACCTGTTTGGACTTGTCGCGGCGCTTGCCGGCGAACGAGGAGCGGATGGGCTCCCACACGGCGTTCCACAGGGACATCCCCTTGATGCGCTGGGCGCCCCAGTCGGCCGAGATCTCCGAGGCCGACACGGCCCAGAGCTTCTCGTTGTAGGTCTTGAAGAAGTGGTTGTAGAGCCGCCAGCCGTAGTTGGAGACAATGTAGCCCTCGAGGGTGTCGAGGTTCTTCGGGGGATGGATCCGCACCCACAAGAACGACAGGCCACAGCGGATGGCCTCGATGACGCCGAGGTTGGACAGGGCGTTGCCCAGCTTGATCGGGTAGTCGTAGAACTTCCCGTCATAGAAGATCCGGCTCATCCGGGGCCGCAGGAGGAAGTCCTCGTCGGGGAGGATGGTGTGCCAGAACTCCTCCACTGGCTTGACCTTGGTGAAGAACCGGTGGCCTCCGATGTCGAACCGCCAGCCGTCCCGCTCGACCGAGCGGCTGATCCCGCCGACCACCGAGTCGGCCTCGACGACGACGACCCGGTCGCCTCGGGTCACCAGTTCATAGGCGGCGGTCAGCCCGGCCGGGCCGGCACCGATGACTAGCACGGGGGCGTCGTTGGCTAGGGAGGGCGCTGCTCGGTCCGACCCGCCGGCGGGTGCCTGGTCGTTCGCTGCTTGCACTGGGTGGTCCGTTCTCCTCTGAATGGTGGGGGCGTCGGTCGGCTCGGGCCGCGCTGGGCCGCTACGGACCGGTGATGCCTGACGGGCACCACAGCTTGCCGGTGGGCGGTGCTGCTGCGATCCGGGGGGACCGACTCGTCCGGTGTCCCGACAGCACCCGACGACCTTGGTATCTGGCTACGCGGGTGAAGGATAGTGGCTCGCCCCGAAGGGGACGGGGAGTGTCCCGCCCCGGGCCCGGACCCGGTGGGCCATCAGGGCACCACCACGCCCAGGAAGGCCAGCAGTGCGTAGCCGGTCATGGCGGCGGCCGAGACCACCAGCACCACCGTCTCGACGCCGCGACGAGAGGTGAGGGTCGATGCCGCCACGACCAGGGGGAATGCGCCGAGGGCGTACCGCTCGAAGGAGTCCAGGTTGGAGCTGGCCAGCGACACCACCACGACGGCGGCGGCGAACAGCCCATAGGACAGCGGGAGCCGCCGGAACGCTACGACCACCAGGGCCACAGCCACGATGGCCCAGGGGATGTGCGAGGCGCTGCCCAGGTGGTGGCCGTGGGCCACCGACACCAGGTTGTGCCACATCGACGTCAGCGGGAGGGTGAGGCTGCCCCGATGGCCGCCTTGCTGTTGTAGGCGGAACGGGAGCCAGAGGTCGCCGAACTGGGCCCGCACCCAGACGAGGAAGATCGCCGTCCCCACCAGCGGGGCGGCGATGGCCGAACCCTGGGCCAGGGCGGAGCGCCCCGTTCGCTTCTCCCCCGCCGCCGCACCGACCCCGCCGCCAGGAGCGGCCCGGTGCTGGCGCCATACTTCGACGACCACCGGGATGACCACCAAGATGCCCACCGGGCGAACCAGCCCCGCCGCCAGCCCGGCCCCGGCCGCCCACCACCAGCGCTGGGTCCGCGCCCCGAGGAAGCAGGTCACCGTGCACAGCAGCAGCGGCCCGTCGGCGTAGCCGAGCACCAGCGAGTAGGCCGACGGGGCCAGCCCCAGCAGCCACGCCGACCGTCGGGCCAGCCCACCGTCGCCGAAGTCGTGTCGGACCAGCAGGACCACACCGGCCATGGCTGCCAGCGAGCTCAGGTTGGCGATGGCCACCAGGGCCGGGCCGGGCCCGATGCCGGGGATGTGGCCCACCAGCCGGCCGGCCAGCGGGAACGCTGGGTAGAAGCGCACCGACTGGACTCCGGCGGTGGCATACCCGTGCCGTGCGATCGACTCGTACCACCCGCCGTCCCAGGCCAACAGGCCCTGGTGCACCCGGAGCACAGCGGCGGCATTGTGGGGCCGCAGGGTCGAGACACCGAGGTGGGCACCGATCAGGGCCCCAGCCACCAGGACCCGGGCCACGAGCCAGGCGGGCAGGGCGATCAGGGTGGCCGTGGCGAGTTGTCTCGACCGCAACGGCCGGTCGGCGTCTCGGAGGGCGGGGGCGACCGGTTGGGGCGGACGTGACGTCCCCACCGGTGACGGTCCGGGATCGGCCACGCCCGGTCAGGGCTTCGCCGGGGTCAGCTGCAGGAGCGACATCGGCTGGAAGAAGCGGTTGTTGTTGCCGGCCACCAGGTTCTTGGCCTGGAAATTGGGGCTGTTCTGCAGGGTCTGGACGATCTGCTCGCACTTGACGCCGAAGGTCTGGTAGCCGCCGCTCCACACTACGAAGATCTGGTGGCCGGCCGGTGCGGCCAGCGCCTCTAAGTGCTCAGCGAAGGCCAGCGGATGGCCGGCCCGTGAGGCGGCGGCGTAGTCCACCCAGTTGACGAACTCGGGTCCGGTCCCCCGTGGGAAGGTGGTCTGGACGTAACGGCCGCTCGGCAGCAGGCGGTTGACGGCCGGCCCGAGCTGGTCGGGACAGTAGGCGATGACATCGCCCGGCTTGGCGTGGGCAGCGATGGTGGCGGCCACCTGGCCGGCCTGGGTGCGGTTGGTCGTCACGTTGGGGAGGGCACCGGCCAGGCCGGCGAGGATGGCCACCACGAGGACGGCCGACCGGATCCTGCGGCTTTCGAATGTGGTGAGACCGATGGCCACCAGCAGGATCAAGGGGATGAACACCACCGAGGCGTAGCGGGCATCGAAGGTGCTGCTGGTGAGGAATCCCCCGGCGATGGCGGCAGCCAGGGTCCCAGTGATGGTGATGGCCAGGGGCCGCCCGATCGGACGGGTACGGACGTCCAGTTCGATGTGGCGGGAGTCGGTGGCCGTCCCGAACAGGGCCAGCCCGGCCAGGGCGAAGAACAAGAGGCCGAGCAACCGGCCCTGGTTGGAGGCGCCACCGGCGAAGTTGGCGATGGCGTTCACCATGGCGCTGAAGTTGGCCGGCGTGGCCCAGGGCGTGCCGGTGTGGTGGGACTGGTACAAGAACGTGGGCACCCAGGGCAGGAAGGTGAGGCAGCCCACGACGCCGGCGGCCAGGGCCGCACGGGCCCCCGAGCGCCATTCGGCCCGGCCGCGCCATGCTTGCCAGGCCAACCACAGCATGACCGTGCCGACCAGGTAGAGCGACCAGTAGTGGGTGTAGAGGAGCAGGCCGGTGACGACGGCTACGGCCACCAGATTGCCTGGCCGAGGGCGGTCCAGCGTGCGGCCGAGGGCCAGGTAGCCGAGCACCGTGAGTAGCGCAACGAGCGCGTACATGCGGGTCTCGGTGTCGTAGCGGACGGCAAACGGCGAGGTGGCCAGCAGCAGCAGTGCGGCCCACGCTGTGGTCCGTCCCCCGGCCCGTTTCCCGGCCAGCCAGGCCAGCGGCAGGGTGACTACGCCGATGATCCCCGGCAGGGACCGCACGGCCAGGTCCGACTGCCCGAACAGGCGGATCCAGAAGTGGAGAAGCACGTAGAACAGCGGCGGCGCCCCGTCACGACGCAAGTACGAGGGGATCTCGTGGAGCGGTTGCTTGGCGATGTTGACAGTCAGGGCCTCATCGAGCCAGAGGTCCGAGCGGGTCCAGAACCGCAACACCAGGGCCACCGCGAGCACAGCCACCACGCCGACGGCCAGCACCGCCCTGGTGGTCGGGCCGAACGCCGGCCCCTCGGGATCCTCGGTCGGACCGGGGCCACCGGCACCGTTGCCGACGGCTGGCGCGCCGGCGCCGGTGGGCGCCACCGGCGTCTGGGGCGGATCGGCGACGGGGGCACCAACGGTTGCGGCCGACGATTCGGCGCCCGTGGCACGAGCCGGGGCGACCTCGACATCTCCTGTGGAACCGACCACCGAGGCGGACCCAGGGGTGGCTGCATCCATGGAGGCATGGTACCTAGCGGTTGCCGGCACCGGTGGACCGCGACCCGAAGCGTGGACCGCCTGCCCTCTGGGAAGTAGCCTGCCCCCACTACTTGCGGTGCCTGTGACAGAGTGCACCCTGGTACGCGCCGCCGTCATCCGTTCGGCGGGTAGGGGGAGAATGATGGGGGATGTCGGAGATGGCCACTAGAGGATTCAGCCGCCGGACGTTTTTGTCACGCGGGGCGGCAACCGGAGGTGCCGTGGCGTTGGGCGCGGCCGGCCTGTCGGCATGCTCGTCGGGATCGTCGACGTCGACCACCACTGGTGCGTCCACCTCGGGCAAGCCCGGCATCGGCACCGGTACGCCCAAGCGGGGCGGCGCCCTGACCGTGGGCACGCTGGCCGAGATCGACGGCTTCTATCCCGCGTCCAACCACTGGGACACCAACGGGTACCTCTATGCCAACGCCATCTACGACCCGCTGATGGCGGTGGCCTCCGACGGCACGATCAAGCCCTACCTGGCCGAGTCGATCAGTGCCAACTCCACCTTCGACACGTGGACCATGAAGCTGCGCCCCAACATCAAGTTCAACGACGGGTCACCGCTGACCTCCGCGGTGGTCAAGTCCAACTTCACCGCCCTGGCGGCCTCCGCCCTCACCGGCCAGGCACTGAAGCAGGTGGCCTCGCTCGCCACGCCGGATGACCTGACCGTGGTGTATACGCTGACCGGGCCCAACCCCACCTTCCCCGCCGGGCTCACCACCCAGGTCGGCTACGTCGTCGGCCAGGCCATGATCGACGCCGCCACGAGCAACCCCAACAGCGCCCCCAAGCCCGTGGGCACCGGGCCGTTCATCTACTCGGAGTGGCAGCCCAACGACCACTTCACCGCCACCCGGAACCCCAGCTACTGGCGGAGCGGTCTTCCCTACCTCGACCAGATCACCTTCAAGCCGATCCCCGACACCACCCAGCGCGAGTCCACGCTGCGCACCGGGGGTGTCGACATGATCGAGTCGACGGACGCCAACACCATCAACCGGTTCTCGGGCTCGGGCGGGTCGGGCTACCAGCTCGTCGACACCCGCACCGGTGTCATCGGCCAACCGACGATGGCCTTCATCATGCTCAACACCAAGACCCCACCGACCAATGACCTGCGGGTCCGCCAGGCCTTGGCCAAGGGGCTGGACCAGGCCCAGATCCAGAAGATCTTCGGGGCCGGATTCGCCAAGCCCGTCAACGGGCTGTTCCTGCCCAACTCGGAGTACTACTCCGACACGGGCTACCCGACCTACGACCCCTCGGGGGCCAAGGCGCTCGTCAACCAGTACAAGGCCCAGCACGGGACCCCGACGATCAAGCTGACGACCATCCCCGACCCCATCGAGATCAAACTGGTCCAGATCATCCAACAGATGTGGGAGCAGGTCGGCTTCAACGTGTCGGTGGGCGAGGTGGAACAGGCCACCCTCATCGACGAGTTCGTGCTCGGGACGTTCGAGGCGGTCACCTCCTACCAGTTCGGCAATGTGAACCCCGACCTCAACTACGTGTGGTGGAGCACCACCACCATCTCCCCCATCGGCACCATCGGCCTCAACTTCACCCGGCTCGACGACCCGACACTGGAGTCCGCCATGTTGACCGGTCGCCACACCACCGACCAGGCCACCCGGGTCACCGCCTACCAGACCGTGAACAAGCAGCTGGCCACCGAGCTCCCCTACCTGTGGATCGACCAGTACCTCTTCTCCGAGGTGGCTCAGGACCGGGTCCAGAACTTCGCGGGCTGGACCTTCCCAGACGGGACCCACGGCTACGGCTTCGACGAGGGCATTTTCGTTCCGACCCAGATCTGGTTGAACGGATAGCGGGTCGGGCCACCCGACCCCACCCCACCACCCATGGCCAAGTACCTCCTCCGACGGTTCGTCCAGCTGGTGGTGGTGTCGTTCATCATCTCGGTCCTGGTCTTCCTGCTCGTCCACCTCCTGCCCGGGGACCCGTCGATCACGATCCTCGGACCCAACGACACCGCCCACAACCGGGCCGTCCTGTTCAAGCAGCTGGGCCTCAACAAGCCTCTGTTCCAGCAGTACCTGACCTGGTTGGGCTCGATCTTCCACGGCAACTTCGGGCAGTCCTACCTGAACCATGAGCCGGTGACCCACATCATCGCTACGGGCTGGCCCATCGACGCCGAACTGATCATCATCTCCCAGGTCATCGCCTTCGCCGTGGCCATCCCACTGGCCCTGTTCACCTCGCGGCGGCCCAACGGGACCTTCGACAACGTCTCGACCACGGCCACCTTCGGGATGCTGGCCCTGCCGCCCTTTGTCATCGCCCCGATCATGGTGGCGGTGTTCGCCGTGGGCCTCCACTGGTTCCCGGCCACGGGGTATGTGCCCTTCACCCAGGACCCCGGCGCCAACCTCCACGACATGATCCTGCCGTCGCTGGCCATCACCGCCGGGTCGATCGCCGTCTACTACCGGCTGTTCCGTTCCGACCTCATCAGCACACTCCAGGAGGACTTCGTGACGATGGCCCGGTCCAAAGGGCTGTCGGCCCGGTGGATCATGTGGCGGCACGCCTTCCGTCCCTCTTCGTTCTCCCTCCTGGCCGCGGCCGGTGTCAACATCGGGGCCCTGATCGCAGGGACGTTCATCGTCGAATACCTGTTTGCCATCAACGGGCTCGGGTACTCGCTGGTCGTGGCCGTCCAGCAGCGGGACTACCTGGTGGTCCAGGGCATTACCTTGGTGGTGGCTGTGGCCTATGTGGTGCTGCAGTTCATCATCGACTTCGCCTTCACGGTGGTCGATCCCCGAGTGACGCGAGAGTGACCGATGCCTGACGACCGCGAGCTGGCCGATACCCACGCGTCGGGCGCCCTCCTGGGCGACCGGGTGCCGGGCCTGGCCGCCATGGACGAGCTGGTGGTGTCCCGCCAGAGCGAGGCCCTCGAGTCCGACGACATCCTGCAGCGCAAGCCCTTCGGGATTCTGTTCTGGTTCGCCGTGGGCTGGGTGGGGCTGATCGTGGTGCTGGCCGTGCTGGCCAATGTCCTGCCTCTGCCCAACCCCAACTTCCAGAACTACAACGCGCTCAACGCCCCGCCCAGCATCCACCACCTGCTCGGCACCGATGACCTGGGGCGCGACCTGCTCAGCCGGGTCATCTTCGGGGCCCGGGTCTCCCTGATCGTGGGCTTCGTCTCAGTGGTGATCGGCATGGCCGTCGGTGGGACCCTGGGCCTCGTGTCGGGGTACAAGGGCGGCCGACTGGACATCTCCCTCAACGCCGGGTCATTCGTCCTGTTGGCCTTCCCGGCCATTGTGGCGGTGATCGCCATCGTGGCCTTCTGGGGCCAGTCACTCCTGAAGATCACCATCATCTTGGGGGTGGCGACCATCCCGCTTCTCTACCGGGTAGTCCGCGCCTCGAGCCTGTCCTTTGCCAACCGGGACTTCGTCATCGCCGCCCGCACGCTGGGTGCCACCTCGACCCGGATCGTCTTCCGCGAGATCCTCCCCAACGTGGTGCCGGTGGCGGTGACCTTCGGGTTGATCACCGTGGCCGGCGTCATCGTGATCGAAGGGTCGCTGGCCTTCCTCGGCCTCTCGGTGGCCCTTCCGACGCCGTCATGGGGCAACCTGATCTCCGAGGGGACCTCCAACGGCAATCTGAGCACCAACCCGTACATCATGCTGTGGCCGGTGCTGGCCATGTTCTTGCTGCTGTTGTCCATCAATCTGATCGGCGACCGGTTCCGCCAACGCTTCGACATCCGTGAGGGCCTGCTGTGAGGCAGCCGTCGTGAGTGAGCGGATCCCCAAGCGCGGGACCACCCTGGAGTTCCCCGACGTCGGGGAGATCGACGGTGGCCCGCTGCTGGTGGTGGACGACCTTCACACGTCGTTCCGCACCGGCCGCGGGACGGTCCGGGCCGTCGACGGGGTGTCGCTCTCCGTCGACCGGGGCAAGACGTTGGGCATCGTCGGCGAGTCGGGCTCGGGCAAGACTGTGCTGTCACGGTCGATCATGGGGTTGTTGCCGCCACGCGACGTCCTCACCAGCGGGACGGTCCACTTCGCCGGGCACGAGCTCACCGCCTTGAGCCCCACCCAGCTCCGCCAGGTGTGGGGTGCTGAGCTGAGCATGATCTTCCAGGACCCCATGACCGCCCTCAACCCGGTGAAGCGCATCGGCCGCCAGATCACCGAGTCGCTCCGCCTCCACCTCGACATGAGCCGGGCCGAGGCCAATGCCACCGCCGTCGAACTCCTTCGATCGGTGGGGATCCCCTCCCCCGAGGAGCGCATCCGCTGGTACCCGTTCCAGCTGTCGGGCGGCATGCGCCAGCGGGTGATGATCGCCATCGCTCTGGCCTGTGCCCCCCGGCTGGTGCTGGCCGACGAACCCACCACGGGACTCGACGTGACGGTCCAGGCCCAGATCCTCGACCTGTTGGGCGAGTTGCAGCGCGAGCGGCACATGGCGGTGATCCTGGTGACCCACGACCTCGGGGTGGTGGCCAACCGGGCCGACGACATCCTGGTCATGTACGCCGGCCGGGTGGTCGAGCGGGCGCCGACCAAGGTCCTGTTCAGCGATACCCGCATGCCCTACACGCGTGCCCTCATGGACTCGATCCCTCGACTGTCCGACCCGAGCGGCGTCCGTCTCCGGGCCATCGCCGGACGCCCGCCGGACCTGATCCACCCCCCGAGCGGCTGCCGCTTCGCCCCTCGGTGCCCCTATGCCCAGGACAAGTGCCGCGAGAGCGAGCCACCCTTGCGGACGGCGGGCACGCCGGACCATCTCTTCGCCTGCTGGTTCCCGCTGATCAACGGGGTATCGACGGCCCCTCCGGCCCACGATGCAACCGACGGCGCGTCGACCGGGGACGCCACGGTGGCCCAGACGCCGATCGATCCCGACGCCGGGGTGGCGGGGCCGTGACGGCCGACGCGCCAGACGGGGCTGCCGTGCTTCCGGGCGATGTGGTGCTGGCCGTGGAGGATCTGGTGGTCGAGTTCAAGTCCGGCCGGCGGACCGTGCATGCCGTATCCGGGGTGTCCTTCGAGGTGAGGAGCGGTGAGACCCTCGGACTGGTCGGTGAGTCGGGGTGTGGGAAGTCGACCACCGGGCGGACTCTGGTGCAGGTGCAGCCGCCGACGTCGGGGTCGGTCTCCTACAAGGGTCAGAACCTCAACCAGCTCTCGGGCCGGCAGTTGCGGCGGGTGCGCACCAAGATCCAGATGATCTTCCAGGACCCGATCTCCTCGCTCAACCCGCGGCGGCGGGTGAAGGACATCGTGGCCGAGCCCCTCGTCATCTGGGGTCGTGGCACCAAGTCGGAGCGGATCGACAAGGTCAAAGCGATGTTGGAGGCGGTGGGCATCGACCCTGACACCGCCGGCGACCGCCGTCCGGGGGAATTCTCCGGCGGCCAGTGCCAGCGGATCAGCATCGCCCGGGCCCTGATGGCCGATCCCGACCTGCTGATCTGCGACGAGCCGGTCTCCGCCCTGGATGTGTCGGTCCAGGCGCAGATCCTCAACCTCCTGGCCGACCTCAAGGAACGCTTCAAGCTCACCATGGTCTTCATCGCCCACGACCTGGCCGTGGTCAAGAACGTCAGCGACCGGGTGGCGGTGATGTACCTGGGGAAGCTGGTGGAGATCGCCGGCTCCGACGACCTCTACCGGTCGGCCGCTCATCCCTACACTGCGGCACTCCTGGCATCCATTCCCGAGCCTGACCCGGACCAGCAGTCCGACCACGAGGGATTGAGCGGTGAGCTTCCCTCCCCGCTCAATCCGCCCTCGGGTTGCCGGTTCCGCACCCGCTGCCCCTATGCCGAGGAGCGATGTGCCAACGAGGAGCCACTGTTGCGCGAGGTGGCACCGGGCCACCAGGTGGCCTGCCATTTCCCCCTGGTCAAGACAACCCAGCCCAGCGACGAGGCCGAGTCGACGGCCGACGACGCAGCCGGCACGGCCCCGGCCACGTCGAGCAACTAGGCAACGCCCGACCACCCGACGGCACCCCGAGGGGCCCGTCGTGGTGGCTCGATCCTCGGGTGCTGCTACCCCTCGGAGGCGGCCGGTGCCGCCTCGGGGGCTGGAGGCGCCTCAGGTGCGCCGGCCTCGGTTGGTGCCGGAGCCGCCTCGGGTGCGGCAGCTTCAGGAGCGGCAGCTTCAGGAGCAGCAGCGTCGGCGACTGGGGCCTCAGGAGCAGCCTCGGCGACGGCAACTGCGGCCTCGCCTTCGGCGCCCTCACCGGTCCCGTGCTCGGCGACGTAGTCGGCCCAGGCCGCCTGGGCCTCGGTCTCCGGCGTGAACTCGGCCTCGGCGAAGACGGGACCGACGTAGTTGCCCTCCTCGTCGTAGGCATGCTCGCCGAACGCCTCGCGGTACTCCTCGGACACTTCGCCACCCTCGGCGGCCTGCTTGATGGACAGGCTGATCCGGCGGCGCTGGAGGTCGATGTCGATGATCTTGACCCACAGCTCCTCGCCCGGGGTGACCACCTGCTCGGGGAGGTCGACATGGTGACCGGCCATCTCCGAGATGTGGACCAGGCCCTCGATACCGTCCCCGACCTGGACGAAGGACCCGAACGGGACCAACTTGGTGATCCGGCCGTAGACGAGCTCGCCCACCTGGTGGGAGTTGGCGAACTCCTGCCACGGGTCGGTCTGGGTGGCCTTCAGCGAGAGACTGATGCGCTCCTTGGACAGGTCGACATCGAGTACCTCCACGTCGATCTCATCGCCCACCGACACCACCGACGACGGGTGGTCGACGTGCTTCCACGACAGCTCAGAGACGTGCACCAGTCCGTCCATGCCGCCGAGGTCGACGAAGGCCCCGAAGTTGACCACCGAGGACACCACACCCCGCCGGCGCTCGCCAGGCTTGAGGTTGGTGAGGAACTCGCCCCGCTGCTCCTTCTGGGTCTCCTCCAGCCAGGCCCGACGGGACAGGACCACGTTGTTGCGATTCCGGTCGAGCTCGATGATCTTGGCCTCGATGATCCGACCCACGTAGGGCTGCAGCTCGCGCACCCGGCGGAGCTCGACCAGGGAGGCGGGCAGGAACCCACGAAGTCCGATGTCGACGATCAGGCCGCCCTTGACCACTTCGATGACCGGTCCGGTGACGACTTCGTCGGCTTCCTTGAGCTTCTCGATGGTGCCCCAGGCCCGCTCGTACTGGGCCCGCTTCTTGGAGAGGATGAGGCGACCCTCTTTGTCCTCTTTCTGAAGGACCAGGGCCTCGATGGCCTCGCCCAGGGTCACGATCTCGGAGGGATCGACGTCATTGCGGATGGACAGCTCGCGGACCGGGATGACGCCCTCAGACTTGAAGCCGATATCGAGGAGGACTTCGTCGCGGTCGATCTTGACGACGGTTCCCTCCACCAGGTCACCGTCCTCGAATTCGACGATGGTGCCGGCCATGGCGTCCTCGAGCGATGCTCCGTCGAGGTCGTCCTCGGTCACGGGACGGGGGATGTAGACCCCGTTCTCATCGAAGGTGCCCATGGCTTCGGGCGAGAGGAGGGCGGTGCCCTCGGGTACGACTTGTGTATCGGACATAAAGGTAGGTAGCTCGCTTTCCGGACGGATCCCGCGATCCACGAAGGTGCGGGGGTGAAGGTAGGGGTCACCAGGTCGTGACCGGTTGTCAATCGTACTCCAACCCGCCCCGGACCGGAACGGGCCGGCTCAGCCGCCTTTGGCTTCGGCCCAGGACGCGCCCCAGGCCATGGCCACCTTGAGGGGAACGGCAAGGTCGGCGGCACCGGCCATGGCGTCCTCGGTGAGCGCGGCCACCTGGTCGGCCTCGTCGGGAACTACGTCGACCAGGACCTCGTCGTGGACCTGCAACACGAGGTCGGAGGCGAACCCGCCCTCCTCGAGCCCCTGGTCGAGCCGGATGAGGGCCACTTTGAACAGGTCGGCGGCCAGTCCCTGGATCCCGGCGTTCATGGCCTGGCGCTCGGCGGCCTGTCGCACCTGGTAGTTGGTCGAGGTGAGATCCGGCAGCGGCAGCCGCCGCCCGAAGGCGGTCACTGTGTAACCGGCGTTTCGGGCCTCGGCCACGGCGTGGTCCATGTACTCGCGCACCGACGGGAAGGCGCCGAAGAACGCCTGGAGGATGCCCTGCGCCTCGTCGACAGGAACGCCGAGGCGCTGGGAGAGCCCGTAGGCCTCCATCCCGTAGGCCAGACCGTAGGAGACCATCTTGGCCGTCGACCGCTGCGCCGTGGTGACCTCGCCCCGATCGACGCCGAACACCTGGGACGCTACGGTCCGGTGGATGTCCTCGCCGGCCGCGAAGGCCGACGTCAGCCCGGGGTCGGAGGAAAGGTGGGCGATGGCCCGTAGCTCCACCTGGTCGTAGTCGGCGACGAGCAGCCGACGCCCGGGCGAGGGGACGAAGGCCTCGCGGAACCGACGGCCCTCCTCGGTCCGCACCGGGATGTTGTGCAGGTTGGGCCGGTCCGACGAGAGCCGTCCGGTGCGCGCCACGGTCTGGCGGAACGTGGCATGGATCCGCCCGTCGTCGGCTACCTCGGCGGCCAGGCTCTCGCCGTAGGTGGACCGCAGCTTCTCCACCTCGCGGTAGCGCAGGAGGGTGTCGACGATCGGGTGCTGGCCACGCAACAACTCCAGGGTCCGTGCATCGGTCGAGAAGCCGGTCTTGGTCTTGCGCAGGGGGGTGAGGCCCAGTCGCTCGTAGAGGACCTCGCGTAGCTGAGGCACGGAGTTGACGTTGAAGGGACCGCCGGCCAGCTCGTGCATGGCCGATTCCAGCTGGGTGCACTCCTCGGCCAGTGCGGTGGCGATGGTCGAGAGCACCTGGCGATCGACCGGGATCCCAACGACCTCCATCCGGGCCAGCACGCGGACAAGGGGCTGCTCGATGTCGGCGTAGAGGCCGTCCTCGCCCACCTCGGCCAGCGCCTGGTCGATCGGGTGGCGCAGGTGGGCCAGCACCAGGGCCAACCGCACGGCCGCCGTGGTGTCGGCGTCGAGACCAGTCGACGGCGATGACCCCTCGTCCTCCTGGTCGTCGAGCACCAGGACGCCCTGGCCCTTCTTCCCGGTTCCGTCGTCGACCACGACGTCCAGGTACCGCTGGGCCAGGTCCGAGAGCCGGTAGCCATCAGTCGACGGGTCGAGCAGGTAGGCACCGACGGCGGTGTCCATGGCCAGAGTGGCGATGTCCACGCCCAGCGGGAGGAGGCTGCGCATCAGCTCCTTCACGTCATGGCCCACCACCCCGACGCCCCCGGGCCCGAAGGCGTCGGCCAGCGCGGCCAGGACCGCCGGGTCGGCCACGAGACCCACGCCGTCCGATCCATCGACGCCGGTGCCGGGGTCGGCCAGATGGACCGCCGGGGTGAGGGTGCTGTTGGCGCCGTCATCCTCGGCGACCACGGTGAGGCTGGCCAGTGCCGACCGGCCAGGGTCGCCGTGCCATCGGGCGAAGAGGGCAACGTTGCCCGTCGCCGTCCGAGCGGCGGCGAGCACTCCGGCCAGCGCCACGAGGGCCTCCGGCGCGGTTCGGGGCACTTCGACGGCGGGGGTGTCCAACCATTCCGGCGACGCACCGGCCCGCGGGTCACCGACACCCCGGCCGGTCGAACCCGTATCGGGGGGTGGCAACGAGGCCGACGAGGCCGACGGAGGTCCGAGGGCTCCCTCGTCCATGAGCGTCGAGAACCGGGTCCACAGCGAGCGGAGCTCGAACTCGTCGAACGTGGCAAAAGCCTCCTCGGCGTCCCACCCCCCGAGTCGGAGCTGGTCGACGTGCACATCGAGGGGAACGTCCCGCACCAGCGGGATGACCTCGGCGTTGAGCCGGACCTGGTCACGGTGGGCGGCCAGGTTCTCACGCAGTTTCGGGGAGAGGGCGTCCAGGTGCTCGTAGAGGGTGTCGAGGTCGCCGTACTCGTTGACCAGCTTGGCCGCCGTCTTCTCCCCCACCCCGGGAACGCCGGGGAGATTGTCCGACGGGTCGCCCCGCAACGAGGCCAGCAGCGGATAGTTCTCCGGGGTCACCCCAGTGCGCTCGTGGATCCCGGCTTCGTCGTAGAGGGCGTAGTCACTCACCCCCCGCCGGTTGTACAGCACCCGGATGTAGGGATCCTCCACGAGTTGGTAGGCGTCCCGGTCGCCGGTGACCAGAATGACCGGGTGGCCCCGATCGCGGGCCTCGCTGGCCAGGGTGGCGAGCACATCGTCCGCCTCGAACCCCTCGGCGTCGACCACAGGGATGGCCAGGGAGCCGAGCAGGGTGCGGATGATCTCGAATTGGGGAAGGAGGTCCGGTGGCGTGGCCGCCCGCCCGCCCTTGTACTCGTCGACGATCTGGTCCCGGAAGGTGCCGCCCGGCAGGTCGAATGCCACGGCCAGGCCGACCGGACGGTGGTCCCGGATCAGGTTGACCACCATCGACGCGAACCCGTGGACGGCGTTGGTGACCACGCCGGACTTGGTGGCCAGGTCCGGCGGCAGGGCGAAGTAGGCCCGGAAGGCCAACGACATGCCGTCGAGGAGGATCAGGGGCCCGCCGGCCGCTCCGTCGCCATCGGCGGCAGCGGTCTCGGGCTTCGGGTCGTTAGCCATGGCGCGGAGCTGGACCGCTCAGGGCCCGAGCGTGCCCTCGAGCACCTGGCGGGCGACGTCGATCATGCGGGACCGGGTGCCCATGGCCGTCTTCTGGATGAATCCGAACGCCTCGGACTCGGTCATGCCCGACCGCTCCATCAAGACGCCCTTGGCCCCATCCACCAGTCGGCGGGTCTCCAGCTTGTCCTCGGCACTGACCGGGCGGTCGACACCGTCGGTGGCCGCGGCCTGCTGGGCCTCGGCGTCGATGGCCCACTCCTGCTCGCAGCGGGCCATGGCCTGGTCGATGGCCGGGATGAGCTCGATGCGTTGGAACGGCTTGACCAGATACGCGGCCACCCCGGCGTCGCGCGCCTCGTCGATGAGATTTCGCTGGCTGAAGGCCGTGAGGATGAGGACCGCGACCTTGAGCCCGAGGTCCCTGATGGCCCTGGCAGCGGCCAGGCCGTCGGAGCCGGGCATCTTGACGTCCAGGATCGCCAGGTCGGGATGGTGCTCCCGGACCAGGTCCACCGCTTCGTCGCCGCGGCCGGTCTCCCCGACCACGTCGTACCCTTCGTCGAGCAGGATCTCCTTCAGATCGAGACGGATGATGGCCTCGTCCTCGGCGATGACCACGCGCCTGGTCATAGTCACTCAGATCCTTCCGACTCGGGTGTCGGCGTCGTCAGGGGACGGCACCGACTGCTGGCATGGGTGAAGCGTGTCACGAGGCAGGGGCCGAGGGTCAAGCCGGTCCGATCACCAACTGATCGATGAGCTCGTCCTGGCGTTTCTCGAGCTCGTCGATCTTGGTGATCAGCGAGTCCCGCGTCTGCAGCATGACAGATGCGTGGCGACTGGCCTCATCGTGCTCTTTGGACGCCACCGGGGTCTCAGCCACGAGCGCCCGGATCCGGGTGTCGTCGGCGATCTCGTTGACCACGACCAGCTGCTCTTCGAGCACGGCCAACTCTGTCCGGGCGCGAACCAACCGGTCATGGGCATCACTGAGGCGGCGTTCGACGCTGGAGCGAAGCATGGAAGGACAATCGTAGGCCCGGCGGCGCCACGAGGAGGCAATTGAGGGTGTGAGCGGGGTGCCATGCCCCGGCATCTCAGGTGCGTGGCACCTCGATCCAGGCCCGCCGGGTCATGAACTCCTCGAGGACGGCGGGTGTCGGGGGTACCCCCATGCCAGTGCCGGCCGGGACTGCAACCTGGAGTGGGCCGCCCTGGTCACGGCCGAGGACCGGGTCCGCCACCAGGTCGGCGGCGAGATACGAACCCGCCGGGCTGAGGTCACCGGGCCAGGCGAAGCCGGGTAGGGCCGCCAGAGTGGCGTTGGCCCCCCGTGCGTAGCCCGATTCGAACATGCCACCGATCCACAGCGGGACACCGGCCTCGGTGCACGACTCGATGACCTGGAGGGCGGCGCCCAGCCCACCGAGCCGGGCGGGCTTCACGCAGACGACCGAGCACGCCCCGAGGGTGAGCGCGCGCCCGGTGGCCCGCGGTGAGTCGAGGCTCTCGTCGAGGCAGATCGGGGTGGTTAGGCGCATGGCCAGGTCGGCGTGACCCTCCAGGTCGTCCCGATCGAGCGGCTGTTCGAGACAGAGGAGCCCGAACCGGTCCAGTTCGGCGAGATGGTCGGCGTCGGATCGGCGGTAGGAGCCGTTGGCGTCGGCCTGCACCGCCAGGTCGGGGAAGGACGATCGGATGGCGGCGAGCGGTTCGACGTCCCACCCGGGCCCCACCTTCACCTTGACCCGGGAGTATCCGGCGGCGGCGACCAGGGCGACCTCGGCCACCAGCGACTCCACCGAGTCTGGCCGCCCGAGAACCGCCCCAATCGGCACCGATGCCCCGGCGACGCCGATGGCCTCGGCCAGCGAGCGACCCTCCACCCGCAGGTGGGCATCGGCCACGGCCATCTCGAGCGCGGCGTAGGCCAACGGGGCGTCCGGGGCGGCAGGCCGGATGCTGCTCAGCTCTGACGGTCGCGGCAGGCGCATGCCGGCACGGGGTGCGAGGTCGACCAGTCCGGGAACCAGCGCATGTTCGAGGAGGCCAAAGGACCGATTGACATCTTCGGTGTCATAGGTGGTGTCCGCCAATGCCGCACACTCGCCCCACCCTTCGACGGCGACCTTGCGGTGGTGCCCGATGACCCGCACAAGCACCAGTGGGCGCCGTTGGTGGGTGCCTTTGGCCGTCACCACCGGACGCCGGAATGGCAGCTCGACCATCCAGAGCTGGACGGCCAAGAGGCCGATGGCGCCTTCGGCTCCGATCGCCGCCCACCGTTCGGACAGCCCGAGCGGTGCAGGGGTGTCCATCTCTCCGAGCCTATGGTTTCGCCCCGCCGGGCGCGGTGAGCTCGGCGACGGTGACGATAGGCTGCGCCCCGATCGGCCCGGGTGGCGGAATGGCAGACGCGGTGGACTCAAAATCCACTGTCCGAAAGGGCGTGCGGGTTCGAATCCCGCCCCGGGCACTGAACAAATGGGGACGTTCTGGCAGCTCCTGTCTCCAGGACGATAGAACGAGGGCACATCGGGGGGAACTCTGTGAGCAGAGTGTGGTCAACGTGAGGGAGAGCGGCCTTCCGACCGAGGACAACGCCATCGTCGTCCCAGTCCTTGACTGTGTACAGGAAAACGGCTGCCCACCACCTACGTGGTGATCGGAATGATCGCCGATAGAACGGGACTTCTACGTTGGACGCGACCGCAGACGTCGACCGTCGTTGTGGGTCTGGCCACCTCTCCGGGGCTGATCATCCTTCGTCGGGTCGGGGACGAGGCACTTCGGTAGCTACGTGTCCCCCTCGGGCCTCAAGCTGGCGCCGCCTCGTGCGTGGTCTACGACACGGGCCAGCCGGGCGTATCCCTCAAGCCTGAGCCATTGCCATTCGAACCGTAGTGGCTCTGCAGCACATGGTCGGCGCCAGCCCACGGGCTGGAGTGCCCTCGGACGACTACGGCTCGAAGTCGTAGGTAGCAGTGCCGTTGACTCCGCCGACATTGACAGCGATTGTTAGAGAGTCGACATTGCCCACAAAGCCAGGCGCCCAGCCACCGCCAGCTTTGAGCCAGATCCCGCCGGCCGTCGGTTGCCCACCACTCTGCTGGGTGATTGGCCGGATTGCTGCGTTCGGATACGAAGCGAGAAGCTGGGCGTACGAGCACGGCACTGCCTCGGTGCACGCCTTCCCGACGTTGACCCCACCGACGATGGCGTTGCCGGTCTGCCACCAGCCCGAGGGTGCGCTGAGCGGATTCCAGGTCTGCCAGGTCTCGTTGGTCACTGCCGCCTGCCCGGACAAACTCGGCTCGAATACTGCTCGGCCCTGGAATGCCGTACTTCCGTCGGTGGCGTCGTAGTCCATATCGAACTGCAATGTTGTGGCGTTACTCCCGACGTCGGCTTGGTAGGTCTTGTACGACAGGAAGTTGATGTGATCAAGGCGCGTGCCAGCGTAAAGATCGTTCTCCAGTGCCTCGCCCCCGGTTGCGTCGACCGTCAGTTGTGCGCTCCCCGTGCCGTCGGAGCCGTTGGGTCCACTGACGAAGGCTCCGGTCCCGGTCGGCGTTTCTTGTTCAAAGCCGAATCCGAGGCTTGCGGCATTCGATTGATTTACGACGACGTTCCCGTCACCAGGCTCGAAATTGTTAGCGATGACTAAGGTCCCGATCCCGACGGTCACGTTGTCGGTCGCGCCGACGAATCCTCCGGTGACGGGACCCCCGGCACGGACGAGGAGCAGGCCCGGCACGCTATTCACGGTGGGTCGGATCCGCGCATTTGGATAGTCACTCAACACCTGCGCCCAGGTGCAATAGGAGGCCTGGGTGCAGGGAGGGTTCGCTTGTGCAACGCCTCCGACGATCGGTCGATACGTGGAGCTTCCACTCCCCGAGGAGTACCACGAAGCTCCCCCAGACATCGTGTCCCAGTTCTGCCACTGGTCGGGCGTGACCGGGCTTGAGGCTGACGGTACGTACACGAGCCGGCCTTGATAGGCGGTGGATGAGTCGGTGGAGTCGTAGTCGACATCGAACGCCAACGTGGGCGTCTCGTTCGGCGAACCCGAGTAGGCCTGGTAGGTCGAGTACTTCAATTGGGTCAGCGAAGCGAGGCTGTCCCCGGAGTAGGTGCCAGTCGCGATGTCCTCGCGTCCCGTACCGTCGACCGTCAACAAGGCACTCCCCCGACCGGCAGGAGGATTGCCGGGGCCGTTGACGAACTGGCCACTGCCATTCGTCCCTTCGTTGAGGAAGAACCATCCATTCGGTGCCGACGGCGTAACGACCAGGTTGCACCCAGTCACTGCCACGACGATTGCAACGACCAAGCCAATCAACTTCACCTTGCGCATTGAGGCACCCCCGCCTGTTCGAATAGTCCGCTTACCGTGACTGGCTACACCGAGCGCCCGTAGTTGGCAAGCGGTATCACCCTCCGTGGTGATACCGGAGACCATCGGTTCGGGGATCGGGGCATATCTGCGGTCAGGTGGCCGATAGGCGAGGGTCGGCCCATGTCCAGCGGCGACCCCAACCGGTGCAGGTAAGCAGCAGCGATCGGCCGGGAATGGAGTCGGCCGGTGCTGACCGCGCCACCGTCCCGGACCGAATCGGACTGCCCCCCACCTGCACCGCGAAGGGCCGGTAGCCAACCTCTGGGCGTGGCGAATCAACAGCCGGCAGTCGGGGTCAACGGTCAAGTGACTACGGGGTAATCACCGAGTGGCGCCGCTCCCGTGCCACACTTGTCCGGCCACGTCGGTCATCGGTGAACCTGAGTGTTCGAGAGGAGTTTGTGGGTGCTGGCCTTTACCTTCCCGGGACAAGGATCACAGCGGTCCGGGATGGGCCACGCCTGGGTCGAGCATCCCTCGTGGGAGGTCGCAGCCGAAGCCTCCGAGATCGCCGGCCGTGATCTGACTGAGCTCCTGCTCGAAGCGCCCATGGAAGAGCTCACCCGGACGGCCAATGCCCAGTTGGCGACCTTCGTAATGAGCCTGGTGGTCCTGGATGCCGTCGAACGCCTGGGCCTGTTCCCGGCGGCGTGCGCCGGCCACAGCCTGGGCGAGTACACGGCCCTGGTCGCCTCGGGGGCGCTCTCCCTCTCCGACGGGACCCGTCTGGTCATCGACCGCGGCAATGCCATGCAGGACGCCGCCGACGAGCGGCCCGGCACCATGGCCGCGCTGATCGGTATCGCCGACGGGGACGCCGAGGCGGCGTGCCAGCGGGCCGAGGCCGAGGTGTGGGTGGCCAACTTCAACGCCCCGGGCCAGGTGGTGATCGCCGGCACCGTGGACGGGGTGGCCATGGCCACCGAGAAGGCCAAAGAGCTCGGCGCCCGCAAGGTCCTGCCCATCCCGGTGTCGGGTGCCTTCCACACCCAGCTGATGCTCCCGGCCCGCAGCCGTCTGCGTCAGACCCTCGACTCGGTCGAGTTCCACTCGCCTGAGGTTCCTGTGGTGGCCAACGTCGACGCCCGGGTCCACACCGATCCCGCCGAGTGGCCCGGGCTCTTATCGGCGCAGCTGTGCAGTCCGGTCCGCTGGCGCCAATCGCTCGAGGCCCTGTCGGGCCGGGGCGCCTCGGTGGTCGTCGAACTGGGACCCGGCGGCGTCCTGACCGGCATGGTCCGCCGGACCATCCCCGACGTCCGGGGGGTGGCGGTGGCGGTGCCGGCCGATCTGGACAAGCTGATGGACACGGTGGGCGGCACCGAGGAGTGGACGGCCTCGGCGCCCACCCACCAGGGTGAACACCTCTACACCTCCGAACGGGTCATCGTCAGCCCAGCCCCGGGGGTGTTCGAGCCCGATGTGCAGCTGGCCGCGCTGGAGACCACCGCGCTGGCCGAGGCGACGGCGGCTCCCGGGAGCGGCGAGGGAACAGAGCCCGGCTCGGTGCTGGCGGTCGGCGACCGGGTGGGCACGGTCGGCCTCACCGACGTGCGGACGCCGTTCGACGGGATCCTGGTGCGGTGGCTGGCGGTGCGAGGTGAACGGGTGGTCGAAGGCCAGCCCGTGGCGTGGATTCGCACGCCGGGGACAGCATCGTGATCCCGGACCAGGTGGCGTCCGGCTCCGGGGGCAAAGACGACGGATCTCCAGACGAGGCGACCGGACGAGTGGTTCTGATCACCGGCGGGTCCCGGGGGATCGGCCTGGCCTGTGCCCGATGGTTCCTGGCCAGGGGCGACCGGGTGGCGGTGACGTCGCGCTCGGGCGAGGTCGACGAGGCCGTGGTCGCCGAGCCGGGTCAGTTCCTGGCGCTGCGCTGCGATGTCACCGACACCGACCAGGTGGCCGCGGCGTTCACCACCATCGAGGAGGCCTGGGGCCCGGTCGAGGTGTTGGTGGCTAACGCCGGGATCACCCGGGACACGTTGACCCTTCGGATGAGCGAGGAGGCCTGGTCAGAGGTGATCGACACCAACCTGACCGGTGTGTTCCGGGTCACCAAGCGGGCGCTGGCCAAGATGATCCGACTCCACCGGGGCCGGGTGATCATGGTGTCGTCGATCGGGGCGTTCATCGGGTCGGTCGGCCAGGCGAACTACGCCGCGTCCAAAGCGGGCCTCGTGGGCATGGCCCGGTCGATGGCACGTGAGGTGGCCAGCCGGTCGATCACGGTCAACGTAATTGCTCCGGGCCTGGTCGGAACGAATATGCTCACGGCCCTTGGCGACGAACGGGTACAGGCCTTCGAATCCCAGGTGCCCCTGGGCCGGTTGGCTCAACCCGAGGAGATCGCCGAGGCCGTAGGATTCCTTGCCTCAGCCGGTGCCGCCTACATCACCGGAGCCGTACTGCCGGTGGACGGTGGCCTGGCCATGGGCCTGTGACCGAGCCGGTGCCCAGGACGGGTGCCGGGTCGACCGGCCGACCAGATGTGACCAGACCAGTGACCAAAGGAGCAATTGCGTGAGTGACGACGAGGCATTCGAGAAGTTCAAGGAGTGTGCGGTCGAGGTGCTCCAGGTGCCCGCAGACAAGGTGACCAAAGAGGCGCGGTTCGCCGAGGACCTCGACGCCGACAGTCTCGATCTGGTGGAGCTGGTCATGGCCCTCGAGGAGTCCTTCGACGTGTCGGTGGAAGAGACCGAGCTCGAGGGGATCGAGACGATCGGCCAGGCCTTCGACCTCATCACCGCCAAGCTCTGATGTTGCTCGGCGTCGGACCCGATGGTCCGCTTGCCGGACGGCGAGTGGCCATCACCGGCGTGGGCGTGCTCTCGTGCTGCGGGATCGGGACCGACGCGCTCTGGGATGGCCTGAACGACCTACCGCCGGTCGGCGAGCGCCGGGTCCCGGGATTCGACCCTGAACAGTGGCTCTCCTCCAAAGAGGCGCGCCAGCTCGACCGGTTCGCCCAGTTCAGTGTGGCCGTCGCCGACATGGCGCTGGCTGACGCCGGGTCCCTCGACGCCGACCCGGGACGGTCGGCGGTCATCATGGGTACCGGGGTCGGAGGCCTCCAGACCCTTGAGAACCAGATCGCCGTGTACGTGGAGAAGGGGCCCCGCCGGGTCTCTCCCCGCCTGGTGCCGATGATGATGTCCAATGCGGGAGCTGCCGCGGTGTCCATCCGGCTCGGATGGCACGGGCCGTCCGAGACCATCATCACGGCGTGCGCCGCCGGCGCGCACAGCATCGGCCACGCGGCCCGTCTGGTCGCCTCAGGCCGGTACGACGTCGCCATCGGCGGCTCTGCCGAGGCCGGGATGACCCCGGTGGGCATAGCGGCATTCGCCAACATGACGGCGCTGTCCACCTCGGGAAACTCCCGGCCCTTCGACATCCGCCGGGACGGCTTTGTGATTACCGAGGGGGCCGGCGCCCTCGTGCTGGAGGCCTGGGACCACGCCGTGGCCCGCGGCGCACGGATCTACGGTGAGCTGGCCGGTTCGGCGAGCACGGCCGACGCCCACCACATCACCGCCCCGATCCCGGGAGGCTCGGGTGCGGCTGCGTGCATGACCCTTGCCATGGAGGACGCCGGTGTGAGCCTCGACCAGATCGGCCACATCAACGCCCACGGCACCTCGACCCCGCTCAACGACAAGGCCGAGGCCGATGCCATCGCCAAGGTGTTCGGCGCCTCCTCGCCGCCGGTGACCTCCACCAAGGGCATCACCGGCCACGGGCTCGCCGCCGCCGGTGCCATCGAGGCGGTGGCCGTGGTGCTGAGCATGCAGCACGGCCTGATCCCACCGACTTCGGGGTACGAGGAGCCCGACCCCGACATCCATCTGGACATCGTGGCCGGAGCGGCCCGCCCCTGGGAGCCGGCACCGGTCCTGTCCAACTCCTTCGGGTTCGGCGGCCACAACGGCTGCCTGGTGCTCGCCCCCGCCTAGGACCGACAGCAACTCCAGGCCTGGCACCGACGCCTTCTCGGCACCGGGTCCCAGGCCGACCGCGGTTCGGCGTGCTGGCCCGCCCCCTACCGTTGAGGTGCCATGGTTGAACCACTGAGTCGCCCCGAGCCCGCACCGGCTCGCCCGGACCTGTCCATCGGTGCCTTCACCCCCGACGGGCCCTGGACGGTCGAACCCGAGGCCATGGCCTGGCGCTTCGCCCGCCACGGAGACGGCGACATCGACGCTCTTCGGGAGCAGGCGGCGGCGTTGGCCCGCCAGCTCATCGCCCCGCGTGGGCTTCCCCCCGGGTTCCGGGTGGTGACCGTGGGCCTCCGGTTGGGCTCTGCCCTCCTCGGTTGGGGCCTGCGCGACCGTGGCACGCCGAGCTCTCGTGCCGGCCTGTCCCGGCGACTCCGCCCGGCCTTCGAACGACTGGGTCCGACGTACATCAAGCTGGGCCAGATCATCTCGTCGGGCGAAGGGATCTTTCCCGAGGAGTTGGTCGACGAGTTCCGACTGCTGCGGGACCGGGTTCCACCCGAGCCGTTCTCGACCGTGCGCCGGACCATCGAAGAGGACCTGGGCCGACCATTGTCCGAGGTCTTCACCTCGTTCGACCGGACGCCCATCGCTTCGGCATCCATCGCCCAGGTCCACGCCGCCACCCTGCGCACCGGTGAGCGTGTCGTGGTCAAGGTGCAGCGTCGGACGGTGGCCGGGCTGGTGCGGCTGGACATCGCCGCTATGACCTGGATCGCCCCCCAGCTGATCGGACGGATCCCCGTGGCGGCCCTGACCAACCCCCCGGCCCTGGTCGAGCTGTTCGCCGAGACCATCGTCGAGGAGCTCGACTTCCGGCTCGAGGCCCAGAACATGTTGGACATCGCCGCCGTATTCGCCGGTACCGGACAACGGTCGATCGTGGTGCCCCGCCCCCACCCCGACCTGGTCACCCGACGGGTGCTGGTGATGGAGCACCTCCACGGATTCGCCTGGGGCAATGCCGCCGGCATGCGGGCCGCCGGGATCGACACCGCCGCCGTCCTCCGGTCCAGCCTGATCGCTTTTTTGGAGGGCGCCCTGCTTTACGGGGTATTCCACGGCGACCTGCACGGCGGGAACCTGTTGGTCCAGCGGGACGGAACGGTGGCCCTGCTCGACTTCGGGATCACCGGCCGTCTGGACGAGCGAAAGCGGCTGGCCTTCCTCCGCCTCCAGATGGGTGCCACCACCAACAACCTCCACGTCCAGGTGTCCGCCCTGCGGGACCTCGGGGCGCTGCCCGCCGACGCCGATGTGGAGGCGGTCATCTCGGATCTGGGGCTCGATCGACCCCCGATCGACCCCACCACACTGACCGCCGACGAGATGGTCAACGAGCTGCGGGACGTGACCAAGGCCCTCCTCGGCTACGGCGCCCGGCTCCCCAAAGAGCTGATGCTGTTCGTGAAGGACATCCTGTTCCTCAACGGGGCCATGGCCACGATGGCCCCCGATGTGGACATCCTGGGCGAGATCCTGGCGGTGGTGACCTACTTCACCGAGCACCACGGGGAGCGCATCGCCCGCGAGGTGGGTGTCGACCTGGTGGAGAGCCCCATCGACCTCGACGGCTACCGGGCCGCCCTGGGCTTTGCCGAGGAGACCGATCCGGTCACCTTCCGCGACCTGCAGGAGCGCCGGGAGCTCATCCGCAAGCGCCTCGAGCAGCGCAGTGAGCACCAGACCCGCCGATCGTTCGTCCGGGCCCTGTACAAGGTCATCCGCCCCGATCGGGACTGAGGGCTGACCTCAGCCGGCGTCGAGGGCGTGCCGGAGTGACGACACGAACGCGGCTGCGCCATCCGGGCCCGACCCTTCGAGCAGCCGGCGCACCAGGGCCGAGCCCACCACGACCCCGTCGGCGACCTCACAGACCGCTACCGCCTGGTCCGGGGTCGACACTCCGATCCCGACGCACACCGGCAGGTCGGTGGCGGCCGTCAGCCGGCCGGCCACCTGGCGGGCGGAGTCGGCCAGCTCGACCTGTTCGCCGGTCACACCCATCCGGCCTACGGCGTAGACGAAGCCCCGGGAGCGGGCACAGACCGCCTCGATCCGTTCGGCGGGTGTGGACGGGGCCACGAGCAGCACGGTGGCCACGCCGGCAGCGTCGGCGGCGTCGGCCCACGGCCCCAGTTCCTCGAGCGGCAGGTCGGGGATGATGGCTCCGGCCACACCGGACTCGGCCATCGTGCCGGCGATGCGGGCGTGCCCGGCCCGCTCGATCAGGTTGTAGTAGGTCATGGCCACCAACGGCACTCCGATGTCGATGCGGCTGAGGTCGGCCAGGATCCCCTCAGGGGTCGTCCCCCGCTCGAGGGCCCGCAGGGAGGCCTCTTGGATGGTGGCCCCGTCGATCATGGGGTCCGAGAAGGGGATCCCCACCTCGATGGCGTCGGCACCGGCACCGGCCAGCGCCTCCAGGGTCAGGAGCCACTGGGTGTCCATGCCCCCGGTGACGTAGGGGATGAGGAGCTTCCGGCCGCCGTCTCGGCGCGCTCGGAGGGTCGACTCCAGCGTGCCGGCCACCGGGGAGGGGCGCGACGTGAGCGGGGTGGTCACCGGCCCCCCGACAGGATGTCACGGACCTGGGCGACGTCTTTGTCCCCGCGTCCCGACAGGTTGATCAGCACCGTCGAGCCGGCCGGCAGCCGGTCGGTGCCGGCCTGGGCCACCACCCAGGCCAGGGCATGGGCGGACTCGAGTGCGGGGATGATCCCCTCGGTGCGGGCCAGGCGCTGGAAGGCGTCGAGGACCTGCGCGTCGCCGGCCGACTCATAGCGGGCTCGGCCGAGCTCTCCCAGGTGGGCGTGCTCGGGCCCGATGCCCGGGTAGTCCAGGCCGGCCGAGATGGAGTGGGCCTCCAGGATCTGGCCCGCCTCGTTCTGGATGAGCGCACTGCGCATCCCGTGCAGGACGCCCGGGATGCCGTTGGTCATGGACGCTCCGCCCTCGGCCTCCACCGCCACCAGGGCGGCACCTGTGTCATCGGCGAACCCGGCGAAGATGCCCGCGGCGTTCGAACCTCCCCCCGCACAGGCCACCACCACGTCGGGATCCTCCCCGCCGAGGAGGGAGCGGCACTGGGCGCGGGCCTCTTCTCCGATCACCCGCTGGAACTCGCGAACCATCCACGGATAGGGGTGGGGACCCATGACCGATCCGAGGCAGTAGTGGGTGTCGCCGACCGAGGCCACCCAGTCACGCAGGGCCTCGTTGACAGCGTCCTTGAGCGTCCGGCTCCCGCTCGACACAGCGCGCACCTCGGCACCCAGCAGCTCCATCCGGAACACGTTGAGCTCCTGGCGTTGGGTGTCGACCTCGCCCATGTAGACCACGCACTCCATGCCGAAGAGTGCCGCGGCGGTGGCGGTGGCCACACCGTGCTGGCCGGCACCGGTCTCGGCGATGAGGCGCTGTTTGCCCATCCGTCGGGCCAAGAGGCCCTGCCCGATCACGTTGTTCAGTTTGTGCGACCCGGTGTGGGCGAGGTCCTCGCGCTTCAAGAGGATGCGCACGCCCAGCTCCTCGGACAGGCGGTGGCACTCGGTGACCGGGGTCGGCCGCCCGCCGTAGTCGCGGAGGATGGCATCGAGCTCGGCGTGGAAGGCCGGGTCGGCCCAGGCCGTGCGGAAGGCCTGCTCGAGCTCCATGCACGCCGGCACCAGCGATTCGGGGACGAAGCGGCCACCGAACTGGCCGAAGCGGCCGGTGGGGCCCGGGTCTCCCATGATGTCGGCGGTCACAGTTCCTCCTGCCAGTCGAACGGCTCGGCGGGACTTGACGTGGCGGGCGAATCGGCCGTGTGGAGAGGAGCGGAGGCGGCGATGTCGTGGGCGGCACGACGGGCCGCAGTGATGAACTGGCGCAGCTTGCCCGGGTCCTTCACCCCCGGCGATGCCTCCACCCCACTGGCCACGTCTACCCCCCAGGGACGGAGGTGCTCGATGGCCGCTCCGACGTTCTCTGGGCGCAGCCCGCCCGAGACGATCAGGCGTCGGGGATCGATCACACCCTCGGCCAGCCGCCAGTCGAACAGCTGGCCCGAACCGGGGTTGTTGCCGTCCACCAGGAGGAACTGGGCGCCGTACTCGGTGAAGCGGTCGATATTGCGGTGGCCGGCCGGGAAGGCCTTGATGGTCCACCCGGTCCGGCTGGCGATCCACTGGGTGTCCTCGATGGACTCCACGCCGTGGAGCTGGACGGCGCGCAGCCCGATGTGGTTGGCGATCTCGATCACCCGCTGGGGCGCCTCGTCCCGGAACACCCCGACGGTCACGGTCTCGTGTGGCAAGCGCTTGACGATGTCGGCCACGGCCGTCGGGGCCATCTGTCGCGGCGAGGGGGCGAAGATGAACCCGACCGCCGACGCCCCCATGCCCACCGCCAAGAGCGCATCGGCCTCTGTGGTCACCCCGCAGATCTTGACGAACAGGTCGTCCTCGGCCCGATCGGCGACCGACAGGGCGTCGACGCCGGTCACCGGGGCGCCCCGAGCAGCTCCGCCACGGCCGTTCGGCGATCCCCCGAACGCACCAGGGTCTCCCCGACCAGCACGGCCCGGTAGCCAGCGTCGGCCAGGGCCGCCACGTCGCCGACGGATCGGATGCCGGACTCTGCCACCGCCACCACTCCGTCGGGTATGAACTCAGCCAGGGCCAGGGCCCGGCGCTGGTCCACCTCGAAAGTCCGCAGGTCCCGCTGGTTGACGCCGACCAGGCTGGCCCCGGCATCGAGGGCCCGGGCCAGTTCCACCTCGTCGTGCACCTCCACCAGGGCTGCCAGTGACAGCTCGGCCGCCAGTCCGAGGAAGGCCGCCAGCTCGGTGTCGTCCAACGCCGCCACGATCAGCAGCACGGCGTCGGCCCCCATGGAGCGGGCGTCGCACACGTCGAGGGCGCTGACGGTGAAGTCCTTGCGGAGGACGGGCAGCGAACAGGCCCGCCGCGCCGCGCCCAGGTCGGCGGCACTCCCGCCGAAGAACGCCTGGTCGGTGAGGACGGACAGACAGGCTGCCCCGCCCGCCTGGTAGTCGGCGGCCACCGAGGCGGGGTCGAGCCCGGGATCGAGGTCGCCCTTGGAGGGCGACCGGCGCTTGATCTCCGAGATCACCGCCATGCCCCGGTCGGCCGCCGCGGCATCGAGCGCGGCGACGAAGGGACGGGTGGGAGCCAGGTGTCGTGCCGCTTCGAGGGCCTCGTCGAAGCTCCGGACGTCGCCCGCGGCCTGGGCGCGGTGCGCGTCGATGATGGTCTCCAGGTAGGCGGGCATGGCCCAAGGAGCCTACCAACCGGGCTCTCGACCTCCCTCGGATGCCCGGCCCGCGCGCAGGGCTGACATCCACCGGGCGCCTGGATGTGAGCTCACACTTCCCTAACCATGATGGGCGCGACCCCACCGGGGGTGCGAGGCTGGTTGCCATGAGCGACGGTGAGGACACCCTGGTGGTGATCGAGGACGACCACCACATCTCCGACCTGGTGGCGATGTACCTCCGCCGCGACGGGTTCCGGGTGCTCCAGGCCGACGACGGTGAGACCGGACTGGCGCTGATCGACCGCGAGCGTCCCGCCCTGGTGATCGTCGACGTCGGGCTCCCCGGACGGCTGGACGGCTTCGACGTGTGCAAGAAGCTCCGCGCCACCGACGGTGCGGCTCGATCCCGTCCGACAGGGAGCGGACCGGCTGAGGGTGCGGTGCCCCTGCTCATCCTCAGCGCCCGCGACGACGAGGTCGACCGGGTCCTCGGCCTGGAGCTGGGGGCCGACGACTACGTGACCAAGCCCTTCTCGGCCCGCGAGCTGGTAGCCCGGGTGCACGCCATCCTCCGGCGGAGCGCTGCGGTGCCCGGTGGCGGCGGTCCGGCGGTCGTGGCCCTCGGCCCCATCGAGGTCGACACCGGCCGGCGGGAAGTGCGACGGGACGGGGAGGTGGTCGCCCTGGCCACGAGGGAGTTCGACCTGCTCGCCTACCTGGTGGACAACTGCGGTCTGGCCCTGTCGAGGCGACAGCTGCTGAACGGTGTGTGGGGTGCGGATTGGTACGGCGACGAGCGCACCGTCGATGTCCACGTCCGCCAGCTCCGCAAGAAGCTCGGCGACGGGCTCCCCCTGGCGACGGTGTGGGGCGTCGGCTACCGGCTGGGATGAGACGCCGGCTCACCGTCGCCATCCTCGTCCTGGTGGCGGCCACCCTGATCGTGACCACCGTCTCGAGCTACGTGTTCATCCGGCGCGCCGTGATCACCACCTCGCAGCGGGAACTGAACGGTGAGGCCCAGGCCATCTCCCACTCGTTCTCCAACGAGCCCAAGGTCACCCGAGCCGGCTTCGTCCGCCAGCTCCGGGTGGTGACCAAGGCCGGGGACTACGCCGGCATCTCGGTCGTCGAGCTCCTCCCGGACGGCTCCATCGTCGGCACCATCCCCTCGGGGCTGACGCTGGCCCAGCTCGACGTGCCGGCCTTGCGCCAGGGCCTCCAGACGTCGGGGCACACCCGGTCGCTCCTGGTGTACACCGCCGTGCCGACCCCGGTGGCCAGGGAGACCAAGTTCGTGCCCGTGCTCATCGTCACCCGCCAGGCCCACGACCCGGCCAACGGCCTGCGCTACTTCGCCCTGATCGGCGCCATCGGGTTGGCGGTGGCCGCCCTGGTAGCGGCGGGCCTGGCCCGCCGCTTCAGCCGGCCGGTGGTGTCGGCGGTGGCCGCCACCCAGCGCATCGCCTCGGGCGACCTCGACGCCCGGGTGACGGTGACCCCCCACGAGCTCCCCGAGTTCGCCCAGCTGGCCGGGTCGATCAACACCATGGGGGCCAACCTGGTCCGGGCCCGCGATCAGGAGCGCCAGTTCCTGCTGTCGGTCTCCCACGAACTGCGCACACCCCTCACGTCGATCCGCGGCTACGCCGACGCCGTCGTCGACGGGACGGCCGACGACCCGGTTGCCGCCGCCGTGGTCATCACCACCGAGGCCCGCCGCCTCGAGCGTCTGGTCGAAGACCTCCTTGATCTGGCCCGGTTCGACGCCGACCGCTTCTCCCTCGACCTGCGCCCGGTCGATGCCACTGAGGTGGCGGCCACCGTGGTCCAGGGGTTCCAGCACCGGGCCGCCGAACTCGGACTCGAGCTGACGCTGGCCCCCGGCTCGGACGGGCCGATCTGGGTGCAGGCCGATGACGACCGGCTGGGGCAGGTGGTGGCCAACCTGGTCGAGAACGCCGCCTCGTTTGCGGACCGTCGCATCGTGGTCGGGGTCACCGCGGTGGTCCCCGACGGTACCGGTCCGACCGTGGGCACCACGACCCAGGGCACCGACGGTTCGGTGCCGGCGGTCTGGGTCGTTGACGACGGACCGGGCATCCGTCCCGAAGAGCTCCCGCGGGTGTTCGACCGCCACTTCAGCTCGGACCGGACCCCGGGCCGGCGCAAGGGCTCCGGTTTGGGTCTGGCCATCGTCTCGGAGCTGGCCGGAGCCATGGGGGCGACGGTCCGGGCCGAGTCACCCGCGGCCGAAGGCCACGGCACCCGGATGGTGGTGTGGCTGCGGTCGGCCGCCCCCCACCCCCGGACCCGATCCATCCCGGGGTTGCCACAGCCGGCTGAGCCGGGTAGGCCTTCTGCGATGGAAGTCGACCGCCAGGGTGTGATCCTCGTCACCGGGGCCTCCTCGGGCATCGGCCGGGCCTGTGCCGACCGGCTGGAGCACCAGGGATGGACGGTGGTCGGGGCCAGCCGGAGCGGCACCACATCGGGAGGCTGGGTCCCGCTGGTGATGGACGTCGACCGCGACGCATCGGTGGCCGCCGGGGTCGAGTCCACGCTGGACCATCACGGTCGATTGGACGCCGTGGTGGCCTGTGCCGGGTGGGGGCTGGCCGGTTCCGTCGAGCAGACGCCCATCGATGAGGCTCGGGCCCAGCTCGAGACCAACTTCTGGGGGGCGGTCCGTGTAGTGCAACGAGCCCTCCCGCTCATGCGGGCCGCCCGAGGGGGCCGGATCGTCCTGGTCAGTTCCATCGGCGGGGTGGTCGGCCTCCCGTTCCAGGCGTTTTACACGGCCAGCAAGTTCGCCATGGAGGGCTTCGGCGAGGCCCTGGCCTACGAGGTGGCACCCTTCGGGATCCACGTCACACTGGTCCAGCCCGGCAACGTGCGCACCGACTTCACCGCACGGCGTCGGCGTGTGCCCGCTCCCGATGGGGACGACCCCTACGGACCGGCGGCAACGAGGGCCATCGAGGTGATGGCCGAGGACGAGTCCAACGGCGTCGCGCCCGACCGCGTGGCTGCGGTGGTCCAGCGGGTACTGGAGTCCAAGCGGCCCCCCCGTCACGTCTCGGTGGGCAAGGCCGACGAGCGCGTGGGGATCTGGGCCAAGCGTGTCCTCCCCTACCGGGTGTTCGAGCGGGCGGCGAAGGGTAGCCTCGGCGTCTGACCTGACCGGGTGGGCGGCACGACGTGCTGTCCGCGCCCAACGAATGTGGAGGAGCATGGCCAATCCCCTCGGCCCCCTGGGCCCGGCCGACGAGCGGTTCGACCACCAGATTGCCGACACCTTCGCCACCGTCGGGGTCAGCGACCCGGCCTGGACCGAGAAGGTCTGCGCCATGGCTGCCCGCCGGGACGGGAGTCTGCAGCTCGGGTTCGGCATGGGCAAGTACACCAACCGCAACGTGCTCGACGGGTACGCCGGCGTGTCCCGGGGCGTGGAGCAGATCACGGTGCGGGGCAGCCGCCGCCTCTTCCCCGAGCCCGAACGCACAGCAGTGGGCCCCATCGGTTACGAGGTACTCGAGCCCATGCGCCGGATCCGGTTCCGGCTCGAGCCCAATGAGTGCCAGCCGCTGGCCTTCGATTGGATCTACGAGGCCGTGCTGCCACCGGCCACCGAGGAGCGGACCCACCAGCGCGCTCCACTCGGCTACCGGGTCAGCGCCGAGTTGGTCCGCTACCACCAGATCGGGACGGCATCGGGTTGGGTCGAGATCGACGGGGAGCGCCACGACATCGACCCCGACGAGTGGGTGTCGACCCGCGATCACTCCTGGGGCGTCCGCTATGACGTGGGGACACCGGCCACGGACATCGACCCGTTCAACCCCGTCGCGGAGATGGACTTCCAGATGATCTGGTCCCCGGTCCTCATGGCCGACCCCGACGGGACACCGTGGGGGCTGTTCATGCACGTGGTGGACGTGGCCGGTTTCGGCCACACCTCCCGCACCGCGACCGGGGCGATCGAGCACATCGACGGCCGGGTCGAGCGGATGGCCGACATCCAGCCCGATCTGGCCTTCGATCCGGTCAACCGGCGACTGCTGGGCGGGGAGGTGACGGTGACCCTGGTGGACGGGTCGGTTCGCCGGTTCGAGCTCGAGGTCCCCACCGCCACCGGCTTTCACCTGGGGGCCGGGTTGTACTTCGGTTGGGAAGGCCACCATCACGGTGAATGGCGCGGCGAGCTCCACGTGGACGGCGAGCGTCTGGCGGACTGCTCCGAGCCCGAACTGGCCCGACGGCTCCACCAGCTCCGGGACACCGTTGTGGTCGTCCGGGAGCCGGCCACCGGGGCGATCGGCTACGGCAACTGCCAGCCCATGGTCACCGGGGCTTATCCTGACCGGGGTCTGACTGCTGACTCGTCGTTTTGGTGAGCCCGCACCGTCCGATCAGATCCTGACCCGCTGGGCCAGACCGCTGAGGACGTGGTCCGGCCGCGGGGCCGCTCGGCCAGGGTGGTGACGGCCTCGCAGATCGACGAGTACCCCACCGGATCGAAGGCGTGGCCCATGGAGGGGACCAGCACCACCGATCGCTCGGGGTCACGGGCGACGACGTTGGCCAGGCCGGAGCGAACGGGAATGATCGGGTCCTTGCGGCCGTGAACGACGATCACCGGGCAGTCCACCCGCTTGACCAGCGTGCGCGCCGATTCGGGCGACATCCACGGTCCGATGCGCACGCCCATCTTGCGGTGGGCCAGGGCACGACCCGCCTGGGTCCTGGCCAGCCACGCCGTGAGCACGGACCGGGCCCTCAGGGGGAGTCGCCATCCACTCGGGCTCGACACCGTCACCACGCCCAGGAGCTCGGGGTCGGCTGCGGCGTGGCCGAGGACGGACAGGGCCCCCATGGACGCGCCCACCAGGATGATCCGATCGCACCGGCCCCGGACCCAGTCGACCACGGCCGTCACGTCGTGGCGTTCCAGGGCCCCGAGGGTGCACCGTCCACCGGACTGGCCGTGGCCTCGTGAGTCATAGGAGATGACATCGAAGCCGAGCCGGTGGAGCTCCGAGGCGAGCGGTACCAGCCGGGGGTCGTCCTTGTTGGCGGTCAGGCCGTGGGCGATCACCACCATGGCCCGCCCTGGAGTCTCGGCGAACCAGCATCGGGTGGCCAGTCCCACCCCGTCGAAGGCGCGTAGACGGGGCCCGGGTGCGCCCCGAGAGCTCTCCGCCTCGACCGACACGTGTATCAGATCACTCATTGGAACAGCCCCCCACTGACCGAGAAGTTGACTACCCATCTGCCCAGCACCTGCACGTCGTGATCCCGTCACGACGCTGTTCGGCTCCAACGGGGCTCAGCCTCTCACGTCGGCGTCGGTGAAGGAAAGTGGATGCCGGGGTGGCCAGTGCGGTGAGCCCAGGGCGACCGACGGCGGCCGGGCACAGCTCCGTGACGGTTCAGCCGGCCAGCTGATCGGCCAGCCCGGTGATGCCCGAGAGCGGTGCCGCCAGATCGCCGTCCAGATGGTGGCGGGCGGCGAGGACGGCCGGATCGGTGTAGCTGATCCTCACGTGGCCCCCGTCGTCCCACACCAGCAGCTTGAGGGGAAGGTCCAACGCCGTGAGGGGCGACGCCTCCATCGCCGGCGTGCCTCCGAGCGGACTGCCAAAGATCACCACCGTGGTGTCCCGGAGCTCCAGCCCGTAGCGGCCGGCCTCGGCGCTGTGGTCGATCCGGGCGAAGACGGTCATGCCCCGGGCCTCGACCAGGTCGATGAGGGCCGACACGCCCGCCTCGACCGACCCGAACCGGGTTGCCCGGGTGACGATGCCCGAGTCGGGATCCGTGTGGGCACCGGTCATCGTGGTTGCCTCCGATTGGAAGGCGCCACGGCACCACGATGGGGTGGGCTGGCCCGGTGCGGCGTCACAGTGCCAGCTGGGACCAGTAGGTGCCGTCCACCATGGCCCGGAGCGTGGCGCGGTGGATGATCAGGTCGTCGATGTCGTCGGGTGCGGCGGCCTCGCCGAAGTGGATGGCCCGTTCGGTGACCCGGCGCATGATGGCGCCGTGGCGGGTGGCGGCGAAAGCCAGGTACCAGGTGAGGTCCCGTGGCCGATAGCCGGATGCTTCGGCGTAGCGCGCCGCCACGTCGACCGGCCGGAACATCTCGGGGAGCCCCGGCGCACCGAGGTCGACGGTCAGGTCCTGGAAGAAGAGGTGGAGGTAGCACATCCACCCCAGATCGACCTCGGGCGGCGCCACCGAGGCCATCTCCCAGTCGAGCACCGCCGCGACACGGTTGTCCTGGAAGAGCATGTTGCCGATCCGTCCGTCACCCCAGGACAGGGCGTCCGGGCCGACCTCGGCAGGGAAGTTGTCCTCCAACCAGCCGAAGGCCTCGTCCAGGAGCGGCGATCGGGTGTCTTGGACCACCCAGGCGTGGTACTCCCGCCAGTGGTTGAACAGGCGCTCGAGCGAGGTGGCCCCTGGTGTGGCGGGCCGGAGGAACTCGAGGTCGAACCGGTCCGGGGTGATCGAGTGGATGCCGGCCAGGGCCACTACCGCTGAGTCCTGGATGGCCTGGTGGGCGGAGTCGCCCCCGTCGAAGACCCAGTTGTCACCGAAGGTGTAGGGCAGGACGTCGGGAGGAACCAGTCCGTCGACCCGGGCCATCACGAAAAAGGACCCCCCGAGGACGGACGGATTCGGTTCGAACCACAGGGTCTCGGGCACCGGGACCGAGGTGTGCTCGGCCACCAGCCGCATCACCTCGAATTGCATGTCGAGGTCGTAGGTGGTGAAGACCGGGTAGTCGTTGGCCGGTGGTTCGATGCGGGCCACCAGCCGCCGCTCGATCGGGGTCCCGTGATCGTTCCAGCGAGCCGTGAACAACAACGTCTCCGAGGACATGCCGTTGCTCTCCGGGCTGCTGACCTCGCCGATGGTGGGGGCGCTCCCCGCACCGAGCCGGTCCTCCAACCACGTCCGGAGATTGGCCGCCAACTCGTCGGGATCCCGGGACGACGTGGTGATGTGGTCGCCGACCGGTGTGACCGGCCCGGCGACGGGCGCGGTGGTGTCAGCGTCCACGATGCACCCTGTTGGCGACCGGTCCGATGACCACCGATTCCATTCCTCCCTCGATTCCCCTGTCGACGGGGCGCCCGCGCGCTGTCCGCCCGACCGGCGGCGCCGTTGTTCCGGCTGTCGGTCTACCACTTCGTCGAGACGATCCCCGGCGTCTGCCCGAGCCGGTGCTCACACGACGAGCGGCAGCGGCAGGGCCTCGGCGGGCTCGGTGTGGCTCCCCCGCTCGTCCTCCCAGGTAACCAGGACGGCCTCGGGCGGCGTGACCCGTCGGTGGAGGGTGGCGAGAGCCACCAGGCCTTGGCGGCCCGGTGACCAGGCGACTGACGTCAGCGTGCCGGCCGGACGTTCGTCGTCCGCAGTCGTCACGGTGGCGCTGACCGGGGCACGGCGATCAGAGGGACCCGTGGCCAGGACCACGCCGCACAGCCGTCGGGCCACGTTGGACCCTCGTGCGTCGAGTCGGGCCACCAGCTCCTGGCCGGTGAAGCACCCCTTGGTGAAGGACACCGATCGGTCGACTAGGCCGACCTCGGCTGCGATGGTGCCCTCGACCACCTCGCTCCCGTTCACCGGGATCCCAGCCTCGATCCGGGCCGCCTCCCAGGCGGACGGGCCGCACCGCACGACGTCGCCGACCCACTCACCAAGGCCCCCGGCCGGTGCCGGTCCGAGCAGGTCCACGCCCGACAGGCCCGGCCACTCCACGGGCAGGACCAGTTCCGGCACGCCGGCCACCGCGCCCTCGGCCCCCGGACCGCGCACGGCGGCACACACCCAGTCGACCGGTGCGAACTCGACCTTGGTCCGGAGTCGGAAACGCTGCAGTCGGGCCAGCGCCACCTCGCCGAAGCCCTCGTCGGTGTCGAGGATGAAGGCCTCCTCGCCGGAGCGGGTGACCCGGAGGTACACCTCGACCTTGCCCTGCGGGCTGAGGAGGAGGGCATCCGCGGTCGATCCCACACCGAGGGCGGTGACATCCTGGCTGCACTGGCCCTGCAGGTACGAGGCGGCGTCCGGTCCGGACACCCGGACCACGTCCCGGGCCAACAGGTGGACGGCGGCCGTCGAGCGCAACGCGGCGTACTCGGCCCCGATGGCGTCTTGGACATCGCTGATGGTCATGGTCTCCTCACGAAGGGCTCGGTGATCCGGCGGCTACGGGGCGGCGGGCGGCCCGGGCCATGGCCACGGCCGACAGGATGGCGGCCGCCTTGTGGGCGCACTCGGCATTCTCAGTGGCCGGGTCGCTGTCGGCCACGATGCCCGCGCCGGCCTGCACCGACGCGGTCCCGTCGGGGGCGACGGTCATGGTCCGGATGGCGATGGCCGTGTCGAGGTTGCCCGAGAAGTCGAGGTAGCCCACGACACCGCCGTAGACGCCGCGCTTGGTGGGCTCGAGGTCGTCGATGATCTCCATGGCTCGGACCTTGGGCGCCCCCGAGAGTGTGCCCGCCGGCAGGGTGGCCCGCAGGACGTCGATGGGGCCCTGACCCGGCCTCAGGCGCCCCGAGACCTGGGACGTCAGGTGCATGATGTGGCTGTAGCGCTCCACCACCATCATCTCGTCCACCGTCTCGGTGCCGAAGGACACCACGCGACCCACGTCGTTGCGGGCCAGGTCGACCAGCATCACGTGCTCGGCCACCTCTTTAGGGTCCTCGACCAGCTCGCCCTCGAGCAGGGCGTCCTCGCTGGGTGTACCGCCACGGGGTCGTGATCCGGCGATGGGGCGGGAGACCACGACGCCGTCCCGCAGGCGCACCATCGGTTCGGGCGAGGCCCCCACCACGGTGACCTCGGGGAACCGCAGGAAGTACAGATAGGGGCTCGGATTGACCAGGCGGAGCACCCGGTACACGTCGAAGGGGTCGGCCCCCAGGGACTCGAGGTCGAACCGTTGGGACAACACCACCTGGAAGACGTCGCCCGCGCTCACGTGCTCCTTGGCGGCACGGACGGCATCCTCATAGAGCCCGTCAGTCATGGTGCGCCGGACGTCGGACGGCAGAGGCAGGCGCTCGGGCAGGAGCCGCGCCGGCTGGTCGACGGGGCGGAAGCAGTCGGCGGCGAGCTCGTCCAACCGGCCCAGGGCCGCCAGGTGGGCGGCGTCCAAGGCGGCGTCGTCCCAGGACGGGTCGATCACCACGTTGTCGATGAGGACGATCCGCTGGCGCCAGTGGTCGAAGGCGGCCAGCTGGCCGATGACCGACAAGATGGCGTCGGGCTGGCCGAGGTCGTCGGGCGGGACACCGGGGAGGTGTTCGACCTCGCGGACCACGTCGTAGCCGAGGTAGCCCACCAGCCCGGCGTGGAGGGGGGGCAGATCGGGCAGGTCGGGCGAGTCGAAGGTGGCGAGGATGGTCTCTAGTGCCGCCAGCACCCCGCCCTCGCCGGTGACCGGGCAGTCGGCGATGGCGTCGAGGTCGAGATCGCCCTCGGCGGTGACCCGTCGGCCCCGGGCCACCAGGGTGGCCAGTGGGTTGCGACCCACGAAGGAGTACCGGCCCCAGCGCTCGCCACCCTCCACCGACTCCAAGAGGAACCCGGGGGTGTCGTCGTCGCCCACGATCTGGAGGAAGGCGGCCACCGGCGTGATGGTGTCGGCCACCAACTCCCGCCATACCGGAACGATCCGGTGGCTGGCGGCCAGGGTGCGAAATGACTCGGGGCCGGACCCGCTGGGTCCCCCGCCCACAGGCGGGTTCACGGTTGGGTGGCGGTGTCGCCGAAGGCTCGGAAGAAACAGGTCCGGTTGCCGGTGTGACAGGCCCCGGCACCCTCCTGGTCCACCGTGACCAACAACGCGTCGCCGTCGCAGTCGTAGCGGATGCCCCGGACGTACTGGCGATCGCCAGAGGTCTCGCCCTTGCACCAGAACTCCTGTCGGCTCCGGCTCCAGAACCAGGTGCGGCCGGTCTCCAGGGTGCGCCGCAGGGACTCGGCGTTCATCCAGGCGAACATGAGAATGGCGCTATCGGAGGCATCCTGGACGATGGCGGCCACCAGGCCGTCGGCGTTGTAGGCGATGAGGGCCAGCTCGTCCTCGGTGAACGGGACGGGCGTCGCTGTGAAGGTGCTCCGCTCGGAGGTGGTCACCGCTAGTGCTCCCTGCTGTGTCGTTGCGGCCTCGGCGCCCGAGGCCTGATTGGAACCTGTTGTCGTGATCGCACCCCGGCCGCCGGCCGGGGACTCAGAGGTAGAGCCCTGTCCCACCGTCGATCCGGGTGGCGGCCACGGCGTGGATGTCGCGCTCGCGCAAGATGACGTACTCCTCACCCTGGACCTCCACCTCGAAGCGGTCCTCGGGGTTGAACAAGACGTTGTCGCCCACTTTGACCGAGCGCACGTGGGGCCCGACGGCCACCGCTTGGGCCCAGGTCAACCGCCGGGACACCTGGGCCGTGGCGGGGATCAGGATGCCGGCCCTGGAGCGCCGCTCACCCTCGGCCTGGCCCACCTGGACCAGGACCCGGTCGGCCAGCACGGTGATGGGCAGTTTGGCCGGCCTGCTGTCACCGTTCTGGCTGGTCGTCGGCGGTTCCGAAGTCGTCATGGCCACGGGGCCAGGCTACCGCAGGGCCGAATCCGCCCGGTCGGAGGCGCCGGCGTCGACCGGGCGCACGGCCACGCCCGCCGCCGCCAGGTGCTCTTTGGCCTCGGCCACGGTGAATTCGCCCAGGTGGAAGATGGACGCCGCCAGCACGGCCTCGGCGTGGCCGTCACGGGCCCCCTCTACGAGATGGTCGAGACTCCCCACGCCGCCCGAGGCGATGACCGGCACCGGGCACCGGTCGGACACCAGGGCGGTCAGCGCCAGGTCGAATCCGTCACGGGTGCCGTCGCGGTCCATGGAGGTCAACAGGATCTCGCCGGCGCCGATGGCGGCGATCTCCTCGCACCACCGGACAGCGTCCAGCCCGGTGGCGGTCCTGCCCCCGTGGGTGAAGACCTCCCAGCCGGGGCCGACCCCGTCGGTTCCGGCTCGGCGCCGGGCGTCGACTGCCACCACCACGCACTGGCTCCCGAACTCGTGGGCCAGCTCGGCCACCAGCTCGGGGCGGTCCACCGCGGCGGTGTTGACCCCCACCTTGTCGGCCCCGGCCCTCAGCAGGAGGCGGGCGTCCTCGACCGAACGGACGCCTCCCCCCACGGTGAAGGGGATGAACACGGCCTCGGCGGTGCGCGACACCACCTCCACCATCGTGGCGCGTTCATCCGACGAGGCGGTGATGTCCAAGAACACCAGCTCATCGGCACCCTGGTGGTCGTAGCGGGCGGCCAGTTCCACCGGGTCGCCGGCGTCGAACAGGTCGAGGAACTGCACGCCCTTGACCACCCGTCCGCCGTCCACATCGAGGCACGGGATCACCCGGACGGTGCGCATGCAGCCACCCCCTCCTCGACGGTCATCCGCCCGTCCACCAGGGCCTTGCCGGTGATGGCGCCGGACAGCCGTCGCAGTGATCCGGCACCATCGGGGGTGCGGTTGCCGCCTACCGGCACAGCCACTGCGGCCAGGGCGGCGATGTCGGCGGACGAGCTCACGCCGCCGGAGGCCACCACCGGGATGGTCGTGGCACCGAGGACATCGACCAGGCCTTCGAGGTCGGGCCCCGACAGCATGCCGTCGCGGTCGATGGCGGTGACGATCACGGCGGCGACCCCGCTGCCAGCCAACTCGTCGAGGACCTCGGCCACGCTCTGGCCCGTCCCCTGGGCCCAGCCCCTCACCGCGACCTCCGTGCGGCCGTCGGGTCCCCGGCGGTAGTCGATGCCGACGGCGATCCGACCGGGGTGGTCGGCCGCCATCTGGAGCACCAGGTCGGGGTCCTCCAGCGCGGCAGTCCCGAGCACCACCCGGGCCACACCACCGGCCAGCAGCTCGTCGACGTCCTCGGCCGAGCGCACCCCACCGCCGGACTCCACGGGCACGTCCACCGCCGCGGCCACGGCCAGGACCGACGAACGGTTGACCGGCCGGCCCTCCCGGGCGGCGTCGAGGTCCACCACGTGGAGCCACGGGGCACCGCCGGCGGCGAAGCGGCGGGCCAGTTCCACCGGGTCGCCGTAGCCGGTCTCGCGATCGAAGTCGCCCTGGGTGAGGCGGACCGCTCCCCCGCCCCGGATGTCGATGGCCGGATACAGATCCATCACGCGTCGGTCCCACCGCGCCGCCCGCGGTCGACGGCGGCCACGAAGTTGGCGAGGATGGCAAGGCCCACTGCTCCGGACTTCTCAGGATGGAACTGGGTGCCCCAGAGGTGGTCCCGCTCGGCCGAGGCGGTCACCGTCCCACCGTAGGAACACGTCGAGGTGGTGTGGTCGGTGACCTCGGGGGCGTAGGAGTGCACGAAGTACACCCAGGTGGGCCGCGGGACGCCGTCGAGCAGGCCGCCACCGGTGCCGACCGGGTCGAGCGGGTTCCACTGCATCTGGGGGTGCTTCACGCCGTCGGGCAGCCGCCGGACCACCCCGGGCAGGATCCCGAGTCCGGCCTCGGTGGGGTCCTCCTCGGAGCCTTCGTAGAGGAGCTGGAACCCCACGCAGATGCCGAGGAAGGGCACACCTCGCTCCACGGCAGCGCGGGCCACACCGTCCAGTCCGCTGGCGCGGAGGGCCTGCGCGCACCGGCCGAAGGCCCCCACCCCGGGGAGCACCATCCCGTCCGCAGCCCCGGCCCGTTCCGGGTCGTCGACCAGCTCGGCGTCGGCCCCCAGGGACTGCAAGGCCTTCTCGGCAGATCGGAGGTTCCCGATGCCATAGTCGAGGACGGCGATCACAGCGTCCCCTTGGTGGAGGGGATGCCACCGCCCTCGCGGCGGACGGCGTCCCTCAGGGCGCGGGCCACCCCCTTGAAGGATGCCTCGAGGATGTGGTGGGTGTTCTTGCCCGTGACCAGGCGGACGTGCAGGGTGATGCCGGCCGCGGTGGCGAAGGCCCGCCAGAACTCCTCGGCCAGCTGCGGGTCGAACGGGGGTGTCCCGAGCGGGGTGGTGTCCGGGGCGAACTCCAGGCCGTAGGCCAGGAAGGGACGACCGGAGAGGTCGAGGGCCACCTCGACCAGCGCCTCGTCCAGCGGCAGGGCGATCGATCCGAAGCGGCGGATGCCCGCCTTGTCGCCCAGGGCCTCGGCCAGGACCTCGCCCACGGTGATCCCCACGTCCTCCACCGTGTGGTGGGCGTCGACCTCGAGATCGCCGCTGGCAGTGACCACCAGGTCGAAGCCGCCGTGGCGTCCGAGCTGGCTGAGCATGTGGTCGAAGAAGGGCAGCCCGGTGGCCACCTCGGTCCGTCCGGAGCCGTCGACGTCGATGGTGACCTCGATGGAGGTCTCCTTGGTGGCCCGCCGGGAGCTGGCGGTGCGGGATGGGGACGGCGTGGTGGTGGTCATCGAAGGCTTTCGCTCAGTGCGGCCAGGAACCGGTCGTTCTCCTCGGGCAGGCCTACCGTGACCCGGAGGCAGCCAGCGAGGCCCGGCCACTGCGAACAGTCTCGCACGAGGACGGAGGAGGCAAGGAGATCACCCCATACCTGGCGGGCCTCCTTGGTCGTCGGCCGGAACAGGATGAAGTTGGCGTCCGAGGGCCAGGTCTCGACCGGGAGTTCGGCCAAGGCGGCGGCAATCCGACCCCGCTGCTCCTTCAGTACGGCCACCCGGGCCTCCATCTCGTCGACGAACTCGAGGGCCAGGCGGCCGGCCAGCTGCTTGGCGGCGTCCAGGTGGTAGGGCAGGGCCACCAGTTCGCAGGCCTCCACCACCTCGGGCCCTGCTACCAGGTAGCCGAGCCGGACGCCGGCCATGGACCAGGTCTTGGAGAAGGTCCGAACCACCGCCACGCGCTCGGCGTGCGGTCCCTTGGCCGTCACCAGGTCGAGGGCGGACGACGGGGCGAACTGCCCGTAGGCCTCGTCCACGACCAGGAGTCCCGGCGCCAGGTCCAAGACAGCCGCCACCACCTCGGGGGTCTCGGCCCGGCCGGTCGGGTTGTTGGGTGAGGCCAGGAAGGTGATGACCGGGTCGGCGTCGGCCACCACCCGGCGGACCTCGTCGAGGTCGAGCCGGAAGTCGTCGGTGCGGCGTCCGGCGGCCACCTCGGTCCCGGTGATGCGGGCGATGTGGGCGTGCAGGGTGTAGGTGGGCTCGAACAGGGCCACACGACGCGATGGCCCGCCGTAGGCGAGCAGCAGCGACTGGAGCACCTCGTTGGACCCGTTGGCGCAGAACACCTGGGCCGCCGAGACCCCGTGGGCGTCGGCCAACGACTGGCGAAGCTCGGTGGCGTCCCGATCCGGGTACCGGTTGAACTCGATGTCGGACAGGCCCACCTTGTAGGCGTCCAGCCAGGCAGCCGGTGGCGCCAGGGGCGACTCGTTGGTGTTGAGGCGCACCTCCACCTCGACCTGGGCCGAGTGATAGCCGCTGAGCGCCACCAGATCGGGCCGGACAGGTGGAACGCCGCCGGACGCCGTCGCGTCAGGCCGGCCGGCCGTCGGGCCGCTCACCGGGGCCATCGGAGGCGCACCGAGTCGGCGTGGGCCGGAAGGCCCTCGGTCTCGGCCAAAGTCACCACGTGCGGCCCGAGGACCTCGAGCGCCTTGTCGCTGACGCTTACGGCGTGGAGATGGCGCCGGAAGTCGTCCACCGACAGGGCACTGGCGAACCGGGCCGTCCGGTTGGTCGGGAGCACGTGGTTGGGCCCGGCCAGGTAATCGCCCATGCTGGCCGGGGAGCTCTGGCCCAGGAACACCGCCCCGGCCGAGGTGATGTTGGCCAAGAGGGCCTCGGGACGGTCGGTGAACAGCTCCAGGTGCTCGGGGGCGACGACGTTGGCCACGGCACAGGCCTGCTTGGGCCCGTTGACCACCACGGCGTAGCCGCCGGCGTCCAGGGTGGCCTCGAGGTCGGCGCGGCGCGGCGAGCGCTCCACCAGTCGATCCACCTCGACGGTGACGGCGTCGGCCAGCTCCTCGGACCAGGTCACCAGCCAGGCCAACCCGTCGGGGCCGTGCTCGGCCTGGACCACCAGGTCGATGGCGGCCAACTCCGGGCGGGTGCCCGGGCCGGCGATGACCACCACCTCGGAGGGCCCGGCGAATGCCGAGGCCACCCCCACCACGCCGGACACCTGGCGCTTGGCCTCGGCTACATAGCGATTGCCCGGGCCGACGATGACGTCCACGCGTTCGATGGTCTCGGTGCCATAGGCCATGGCGGCGATGGCCTGGGCCCCACCCACCCGGTACACCTCGTGGATGCCGGCCACTGCGGCAGCAGCCAACGTGGCGTCGTCGACCGCGCCACCGGGTCCCGGAGGCACGCACAGGATGATCTCTTCCACACCAGCCACCTGCGCGGGAATGGCGCACATGAGGACCGTAGAGGGGTAGCGAGCCCGACCCCCCGGCGCATAACAGCCAGCGCGTGCCACCGGCCGGATCAGATGCGAGACGGCGATCCCGCCCGACTCGAAGTCCTCGATCTCGGTCTCCGACTCGTGGGCGTGGTACGCCAGGATCCGGTCGTGGGCGACGTCGAGTGCGGCCTGGAGCTCGCTGGGGATCCGGCCGAGGGCGCCCTGGATCTCCGACTCGGGCACCCGCAGCTCCTCCAAGGCCACTCCGTCGAACTGCTCGGTGAGGCGACGCAGGGCGTCGTCGCCGTGCCGCCGGACGTCGTCGACGATGGCGGCCACCACCTCTGAAGACCGGTCCTGCTCGTCGACCGGGGTGGGCAGCGCGTCGCGCAGCTGGCGACGACTGCCGGAGAAGCCGCGGAGGTCCAGACGACGCAGTGTCATAGCCCGTCGATGCTACCGGACGAGGCGGACGGCCCACCCTGGCCGACCCGGTCCACGATCGAGGGGCCGGTGCGCGGGTGTCATGATTCGACCATGCCTGCCAGCCCAGCAGAACTGTCCAGCATCGCCACCGCCCTCGACGAGTTATCGCGTCGGGTCACCGCCCACGCCGACGCGGCCGATCAGTCCAAGGACGAAGAGACCGCCCGGGAGCTGTTCGCCATCGAGCGATCGCTGTCGACCGCCACGAGGCGATTGTCCCGGCTGGCCACCAATCTGGCCCGCCGCTGACCACGCGGATCTTCCCCACGCACCACCTGTTGTCATTGGTGACAACAGGTGGTGCGTACTGATGACATCAGGTGGTGTCAGTGGGTCCGACCCCGGACGCGGCGAAGGCACCCCGAAGGGTGCCTTCGCGCGAGCGGGTCGGGCGGCGGATCCCGAACACCGCTCTGCGGAACCGATTGGCGGGAACCGGTTCCGAGGTCTCTAGATCATCACGTTTTCGCATCGATTGCCAGTCGCTAGCCCCAACTTTCCACCGACGGCGTCGTCCCTATCGACGTAGCCCGGCAAAACCCCAGGTAGGCGTGCTACAGGTGGTACTCCCTTGGACAGCCCCTCCGTGGGACGATCTGGCCGGGTCGTCTCACTGATTGCCGGCCGGGGCCGAGGTCCGGTCAACTCGACGGCGGGGCAGCCGGCCGGCGCGGGGTGGGCCGGCGCGGCGCGCTCGGGCAGAAATCGGCCAGGACGCACACGTCACAGTGCGGTGAGCGTGCCGTGCAGGTGGCCCGCCCGTGCAGGATGAGCCGGAGGCTGAAGGCCCCGCGGTCGGTGGCCGGCACCATGGGATTGAGCACCATCTCGACCTTGACCGGATCGGTCTCATCGGTCAGCCCCAGGCGCCGTGACAGCCGTTGCACATGGGTGTCGACCGGTAGCCCGGGCAGGTCAAAGGCCACGCTGCGGATCACGTTGGCGGTCTTGCGACCCACGCCGGGCAGGGTGACCAGGTCCTCGATGCGGGACGGCACCTGCCCGCCGAAGCGGGCCACGACGCCCTGGGCCATCCCCACCAGGCTCTTGGCTTTGGCGCGGAAGAATCCCGTGGATCGGATCAACGCCTCGACGTCGGAGAGGGCCGCGCCGGCCAGCGCGGGTGCGTCGGGATACCGGGCGAAGAGCGCCGGCGTGGTGAGGTTGACCCGGACGTCGGTGCACTGGGCCGACAGGATGGTGGCGGCCAACAGCTGGAACGGGTCGGCGTGGTCGAGGGCGCACAGCGCGCGGGCCGACCCCGGGAACAGCACGGCAAGGCGCTCATTGGTCACGCGCGCCCTCCCAGCTGGGGTTCGGGGTCGGGCCATGGCCGGGAGAATACCGGTACCGTCGGGGCCATGGACGACCTCGAGACGGTGGTGGTGGCCGATCCGGATCCGGCGTCGCTCGAGGGCATCGTGGCACTGGTCGACGAGGTCGCCGCGGTGCTCGGCCACCCCGCGCTGAGTGAGCACAAGGCGATGGAGTTGCACCACCGCTCCTCCGCCGGTGGCGAGCCGTCATCGGAGGAGGATGGACCGCTCGCCGTGGTGACTCGGTCGGCGGGTGAGCCCGGGCCTGTCGGGTATGGCCACCTGTCCGTGGATCGACCCAGCCGTCAGTTCGCCGTCGAGCTGGTGGTGGCCGGCCCGGCCGGACGCCGAACCGCGGGCGGGTGACGAGGTGGTCGACGCGCTGTTGGGTGCCGTCGACCGGGCCGTGGCCGAACGGGGGGCGGCACGCTACGCCTCTGGGTATCGCAGGCCTCTGAACGGGACGACCAACGGGCCCGGCGCCGCGGCTACCGGATCGAGCGGAATCTGCTCCAGCAGCGTTGCGCCCTCCCGCTGCCAGCAGGAACGCACGCCACCATCACAACTCGTCCGTTCCGCATCGGCGTGGACGAGGAGGCCTGGCTGGTGACCAACAACCGTGCGTTCGCCGACCATCCCGAACAGGGCCACTGGACGATGGACACCCTGATGGAGCGGGAACAGGAGCCCTGGTTCGACCCGGACGGCTTCCTCCTCCTCGAGGAGGGCGGCGAACTGGCGGGATCCTGTTGGACCAAGATCCACCGCCGCACCGATCCGCCGATGGGCGAGATCTACGTGATCGGGGTCGACCCCGACTTCCACGGGCGGGGGTGGGGTCGGGCCCTCACTCGGGCGGGCCTCGATTGGCTGGCCGCCCGGGGCCTCACCGTCGGCATGCTCTACGTCGATGCGGCCAATACGACCGCGGTGACCATGTATCGATCCATGGGCTTCAGCGATCATCACGTCGATCGGGCCTACGTGAAGGTGGTCGACGCTGGCTGACCGTGGCGCTCGCGGCCAAGAGGCGCGTCGGGACTCAGCCGGCCCCTACCAGGTGCCCCACCGAGTAGGTGACCCCGGCCGCTACTGCTGAGATGAGCAGCTGGCGGTTGGCCGACCACAGCCACGATCGGCCGGTGAAGTGAGCCAGCGCGGCCCCCACCGAGAAGGCCCCGACCGCGCCCAGGACCACGGACCACCAGATGGCCGTGGTGCCCGAGGTGACCAGCCATGGCAGGAGTGGCAAGAAGGCACCGACGGCGAACATGACAAAAGAGGACACTGCGGCCTGGATGGGATTGCCGGTCTGGTCGGGATCGATGCCGAGTTCCTCCCGGGCGTGGGTCTCGAGGGCCAGCTCGGGATCGCGCATCATCTTGACGGAGAGCTCCTTGGCCATCTCCGAGTCGATCCCCCGGCTCTCGTAGATAGCGGCCAGCTCGCGGCGCTCGACCTCGGGGTCGTGGCGGATGGCTTGTCGCTCGACGTCGAGCTCGCGCAGCATCAGCTCGGACTGGGCCCGCATCGAGACGTACTCCCCCGCCGCCATGGAGAACGAGCCGGCGATGAGCCCGGCGATGCCGGCCAGTCGGACCGAACCGGCTGAGGCGTGGGCCCCGGCCATGCCCAGGATGAGGGCGACGTTCGAGACCAGTCCGTCGCTGACCCCGAAGACGGCGGCACGCGCCCCGCCTCCTTGGAGGTTGCGGTGGTTGTGGCCGGAGTCCATTCCTTCCAGCGTACCGAGCCACCCGTGTTAGGAGTCGCTATCCATTCGAACCAGGCGTGCCTTTCCCGTACAGTCTGGCCATGGCTACCACCGTGCACGGCATCGAATCCTTCAGCGACCTGGTCGGGAAGCACCTCGGCTACAGCGACTGGCACCGCATCGACCAGGACCAGATCAACCTGTTCGCCGATGCCACCGGCGACCACCAGTGGATCCATGTGGATCCCGAGCGGGCCAAGTCCGGCCCGTTCGGGACCGCCATCGCCCACGGCTATCTGACGCTGGCGCTCGCCCCTGTCCTCCTCGGCGAGGTGGTGGTGGTCGAGGGCACCTCCATGGGGGTCAACTACGGCTGCAACAAGGTGCGGTTCCCCGCCCCGGTTCCGGTGGGCTCCAATCTGCGGCTTGGGGCCTCGGTGGCCGAGGTGGAGGACGTGAGCGGCGGCGTCCAGGTGGTCATGGACCTCACCCTCGAGACCGAGGGCTCGACCAAGCCCAGCTGCGTGGCCCAGGTGGTCTACCGCTACTACGCCTGACGCGGTCCGACGGTCCCACCCTCGCTGAGCTGGGATTCTCCTTGGGACCCCTCCCCGCTCGAACAGTACGAGTGATTACTCCTAGAGTAGGGTCATGGAGATGCGCGTCGAGCAGCTGTCACAGCGGTCCGGCGTGGCCGTCGACACCGTTCGCTACTACCAGAGCAAGGGCCTCCTGGCCCCTCCCCGCCGGGAGGGCAGGGTGGCCTGGTACGACGATGGGCACCTCGAGCGGTTGGCCCGTATCCGCACGCTGCAACAGCGGGGGTTCACCCTGGCCACCATCGTTCGCCTGGTGGACGGCGAGCTCGATGCCGCCGACGAGGCCCTGATCGGCGAGCTGTCCGGCCTCAACCGCTCGACCACCGCCACCGACCACGGGGCGTCGGACCCCGACAGCGCCCAGCCGTCAGAGGTCCCCGGCCCCCGGGCTGACCGTCTGTTCACCATCGCCGAGCTGGCCGACGAGACTGGGGTGCCGCTGGCCCTGTTGAAGGCGGTGGAAGCCGAAGGGCTGCTCATTCCCAGCCGGGTGGGCGGCCAGGAGCGGTACACCGACGAGGACGTGGCCGCCTCGCGGGCCGGGTTGCTGCTGCTCGAGTGGGGGATCCCGCTGTCGGCCCTGTTGGAGGTATCCCGCCAGCACCACCAGGCGACCGAGGCGGTGGCCGCTCAGGCCGTGGAACTGTTCTCCACCCACGTGCGGGGCTCTCTGCGCGAGGGCCGCCGACCGGACGGCGAGCCGGCTGGGCCTAACGACGCCTCTGGTCCCGAGATCGACCAGCTGCTGCAGGCCTACGAGCAGCTCCTGCCGGCGGTGACCACACTGGTGGGCCACCACTTCACCCGCTCCCTGGTCCAAGCGGCCCTCGACCATGTCGAACACGTGGCCTCGGCCGAGGAGCGCCGGGCCATCTGGGACCAGATCGGGCGGAACGACGAGGGTGCGCCAGTGAGCGACACCGACGTTGGCGCCCCGGCGGCCGGCCGATGACCCAGGCACCTACGGACCTCCCACCGGGCATCACCCTCGACATCGCCGCCCGGGCGGCCGAGGCCGACCTGCCCACAGGACCGGCCAAGACCGAGTTGGTCCGGTCGATGTTCGACGCCATCGCTCCGCGCTACGACCTGGTCAACCGGGTGATGACCTTCGGCCTCGACATCCGGTGGCGCAAGCAGGCCACCCGGGCCTTGGGGTTGCCCGTCGGGTCCCGTGTCCTCGATCTGGCCTGTGGCACCGGGGACTTCCTCACCATCTTGTCGGGGGCCGGGATCGTCCCGCTCGGGATGGATCTCTCCTGGGGCATGCTGGCGGCCAACAGCACCGGCTCCCCACTGGCCCAGGCCGACGGTTCGGCGCTGCCGGTGGCCACCGGGTCCCTCGACGGGATCACCTGTGGTTATGCGCTGCGGAACTTCACCGATCTCGAGGCGGTCTTCGCCGAATTCGGCCGGGTGGTCCGGCCCGGCGGCCGGATCAGCCTGCTCGAGGTGGCCGAACCCGACGGGGGGATCCTGCTGGTCGGCCACCGCATCTGGTTCCGGCGCGTCGTCCCGCTCATCGGCGGCCTGCTCTCGGACCGGGCCGCCTACCGGTACCTGCCAAAGTCGACGGCCTACCTCCCCCCCACCTCAGCGCTGCGGTCGTTGCTCGGAGAGGCCGGTTTCGCCACGGTCAACCACCGTCCGCTCTCGGGCGGTCTGAGCCAGCTGATCACGGCCACCCGGGTGGGTACGCCGTGACCGGGGAGGCACCTGGCCTCTCGGCGGTTCGGGTCCCCCTCGGACCCGGGGCGACCATCGACCCCTTCGGCCTGGCCGGGGTTGACGGCATCGTGTTCTGTTCGGGTCCGACCACCAGGGTGGGCCTGGGCGTGGCCATCGAGCTCGCGCTCCCCCGCGGCCTCGACGACTCCGACGACCTGACGGACCTGGTCTCGTCGCTCGCCACCATCACCGTCACCGACGGGATGGCTTCGGGGTCGGCGCACCCGGGCGGCGACGCCGTCATCGCCTTCGGCGCCCTTCCCTTCGACCGGTCGAGCCCCGCCTCACTGGTGGTTCCCCACGTTCTGTTCGGATCTGACGGCGATGACCGCCAGTGGGTGACCTGGATCACGTCGGGTGGGACGCCGCCCCCGTGGGGATCGGGCGATCCCCGGGCGTGGCTCGTGGAGCGGTCGTCCCGGGTCGACGCGGGCATTGCCCGGACCGCTAGGTCAGGCCCGCCCCCGCCCCCGCCCCCGCCCCCGCTCCGCATCGAGCCGCGCACCTCCGACGAGGGCTTCCGGGCCATGGTGGGCGAGGCGCTCGAGGCCATCGAGCACGGGAACGTGGCCAAGGTGGTCCTGGCCCGCCAGGTCGAGGTGACCATGGGCCGGCCCATCATCGTGGCTGACCTGCTCCGCCGGTGGCACGGGCTGGAGCCGAACTGTGCCGTGTTCTCGGTCCCCACCGCCGAGGGCCAGTTCATTGGCGCGACCCCCGAACTGCTGGTTGAACGGAGCGGGCGGAGCGTCCGGAGCCGGCCCCTGGCCGGGACCACCGGACGACGAGGGGGTGACCCGGGCGGTCGCCAGGCCGGCGCCCTGCTGGCGTCCTCCAAGGACGGCACCGAGCACCGCCTGGTGGTCGAGGCCATCGAGGAGGTGCTGGCCCCCCGGTGCGATGTGCTGGATGTCCCAGCCGGCCCCGGCCTCGTCCATCTGCAGACCATGACCCATCTCGGCACCTCGATTACCGGCACCTTGGCGACCCCAGGTGGCGGCTCGGTCCCGTCGGCCCTCGATCTGGTGGCCGCACTGCACCCGACCCCGGCGGTGGGCGGCGTGCCGACCCCTGCGGCCCGGCGGCTCATCGACCACCTGGAGCCCGGCTCACGGGGCCACTACGCAGGCCCGGTGGGGTACGTCGACGCTGGGGGCGACGGCACCTGGATGGTGGGGATCCGATCACTGACAGCCCGAGGCGCCACGGCGAGCCTGGCCGCCGGGGTGGGCATCGTCGACGGTTCGGACCCCGAGAGCGAGCTGGCTGAGACCAATCTCAAACTGACCGCGGTGTTCGGCGCGCTGTCGCCCGGCGTACCGTTCTCGACGGACGGGTTCCCAGTGGCACAGGCAGCCGAACGCCACGAGGCGGTCAGCTGACCCTCGGCACCGTCCTTGGCCACCCCTGTGCGGCGCGGCGAATGACGGCGGCCAGCGTGGCCGGGTCGTCACGGGCCACGAAGTGACCGGCCCGGGGCACCAAGGTCAGCTCTGATCCGGGGATCGACCGGGCCAGGGTCACCGCCGCCCGGGGCGGCACCACGAGGTCCCAGTCGCCGGCGACCACGTCCACCGGGACCGTCAGGGACCCCAGTGACGCCACCACCAGGGGCAGTTCGTCCATGAGGGCACGCTGCTCGATCATGAAGGTGGTCCGGTGGCGTCCGAGCGCCCCGTGGTCACCACCGGTCACCCCGTGGTCGGGCAACGCGGTCTCGAGGCGTGGCCGGAACCGGGTCGGGGCGTGACGCACCCACGGCCGGATGCGCGGGAACACCCCGCCGATTCCGGCTAGGCCGGCCACGGTGAGGACATCACCGAGGACCGGCACGGTGAGCCAGCGGTCGAGGGCGTTGACTGAGTCGGGGGTGCAGGCCGCCCCCACCAGAACCAGGCTGTGCACCAGTTCGGGATGCCGGACGGCCAACAGGACCGCAGCGCCACCCGCCCAGCTGTGGGCGACGACGGTAGCGGGGACCGCCTGTCGGTCGCGCAGGAACGCCGCGATGGCCTCGGCGTTCTCAGCGATGCCCTCGGCCCGCCCGGTGGTCGATCCGTAGCCGGGGCGGTCGGGGGCCAGCACCCGGTGACCCGAGGCCAGGACCGAGCTGGTAGGCCCCCAGGACAGTCCGGTGCCCGGCTGCCCGTGGAGCAGCACCACCGGGGGGCCGGTGCCCTGTTCAGTCCAGGCCAGTTCGGTCGTGACCGGGACCTCCTCCCGGCGTCACCACAGGGTCGAGTCGTGCCGGCGGCCGCCGGTTGTCAACGGCCGGCCATCCGCCGTCCGCCGGTGGCGGAGCGCTGGTGGTGGGCACGGCGCTGTTGGTGGACCCGGAAGTCTCGGTGGTGGCCTCGGGCACGCGGATGGGCTCGGGGTCACGGTGGCACGGCAGCACCACCGTGAAGGTGGCGCCCCGCCCCTCGGCGGTCTGCACCGTGGCCTGGCCACCGAAGGTGCGGGCCAGGCTGGCCACGATGAACAGACCCAGCCCGGACCCGCCGTCGAGTCGCTCGGCATTTCCCCGGTAGAACCGGTCGAAGACGTGGCCGGCCTGGTCGGTGGTCATACCCGGTCCGTGATCCTGCACGGTCAGCACGGCCCGGTCGCCGTCGATCGTCACCGTCACGTCGACGGACGTGCCCGGTGGTGTGTGGACGAGCGCGTTGCCCAACAGGTTGTGGATCATCTGGCCGAGCCGGGCCTCGTCACCCCACACCGGCACCTCGCCGTCGGCGGTGAGTTGGATCTGGCGGGTCGGGTCGAGGGCCCGGGCGTCCACCACGGCCTCGTGCACCACCGTGGTCAGGTCCACCCTGACCCGGGCGGGCTCGGGGCCCTCGCCTTCACGCGCCAGGACCGATAGGTCGCCGACCAGCACGCCCATGCGGGCCGCTTCCCGCTCGATCCGGGAGAGGGCCCGCTCCCGCGCCTCGGCGTCTTCCAGCGCCCCCTTGTGGAGGAGCTCGGCGTAGCCGCGGATCGAGGTGAGCGGGGTCCGCAACTCGTGGGACGCATCGGACAAGAAGCTCCGGAGCCGCTCCTCGGAACCGGCCCGCTGCGCGAACGCCGTCTCGATCTGGTCCAACATGCCGTTGAGGGCCCGGCCCAGGCGGGCGATCTCCCCGTCACCCTCGGTCTCGGACACCCGGCGGGTGAGATCGCCGGCGGCGATGGCGTCGGCGTCCTTGGCCATGTCCTCCAGTGGGCGCAGACCCAGGCGGATGAGGAGGGTCATCAGGATCAACAAGGCCGCCAGCAGCCCGAGTGACACGGCAACCTCGATGGTGCGGAGCGACTGCAGCGTGGCATTCACGGCGTCGAGGCTGGAGGCCACGACCAGGGTGTTGCCCACGAAGGACCGGGCCTGCATGCGGTAGTCGGGGCCGTGGCCCCCTACCGCTGGCACGTTCACCGAGGCCGCACTGGGGTGGTAGACGGCGGTGGAGCGGGACCGGCCTCGGGGCGTCTCGGGTGCTCCGGCCTTCAGGGCGGTGGGCAACGTCGGCGGCGGCTCTGTCGAGCCGTTCGAACTCGACAGCCGGATGACCTGTGTGCCGTCGGGGCGGGTCAGGCGGACGTAGATGTCGGGATTCACCCGGTTGGCGATCACGGTCGAGGTGATGGTGAAGCCCTTGGCGTCGGCCCGCTGGACGAAGGCGGCGGTCTGGGTGGCGGTGGTGCTGAGCTGGTCGTCCACCCGGCCGTAGAGATAGGAGTGGAGCGAGTTGAGGGTGATGATGTCCACAGCGGCCAGGCCCAGGGCCACCAGGACGATGAGGGTGGCGACCAGCCTCCGGCGAAGCCTCATTATTCCCTAGGCTCGCGCAGGGAGTAGCCGACCCGACGGATGGTGTGGATGAGGGGCGGGTCGAAGCAGTCGACCTTCTTGCGCAGGTAGGAGATGTAGATCTCCACGATGTTGGAGTCCCCGGCGAAGCTGTCTTGCCACACGGCGTCCAGGATCTGGGACTTGGACAGGACCTGGCGGGGATGGCGCATGAAGAAGGCCAGCAGGTTGAACTCGGTGGCGGTCAGGGAGATCAGGTGGTCGCCGCGCCACACCTCGTGGGTCCCCCGGTCCATGACCAGGTCGGCGAAGGTCAGACGGGACTGGTCGGGTGGGTCCCCGGGCACGGTCCGCCGCAGCACCGCCCCGATCCTCGCCACCAGCTCGTCGATGCTGAACGGCTTGGTGACGTAGTCGTCGCCCCGGGACAGGCCGTTGACCTTGTCGGCAGTGGCGTCACGGGCGGTGAGAAACAGGACCGGTGCCTGGCTGTGCTCGGCCTGCAGTCGCTGGCACAGGTCGAAGCCCTCGATGTCGGGGAGCATGACGTCCAGCACGAACAGGTCGAACGCGCCGGTTCGGGCCTTGTCCAGGGCCTCCAGGCCGGTGGAGGCATGGTCGGTGGCGAAGCCTTCGAACCGGAGGGCGGCGGTCACTACATCGATGATGTACGGCTCGTCGTCGACGATCAGGATGCGGTGTCCGTCGGCCATGGCCCGAGTCAGTCCCGGTGGACCGCGGGCTGGTTCCGCAGCGACGCCACCAGGCGCTGGAGCCCCCACCAGGTGACCAGGCCCAGGGCCTCGACGACGATGAACGTGGACATCTTGGACTCCCCGTCGACCCGGTCGACGAACCGGATGGGCACCTCGATGACCGTGGCCCCGGACCGCTTGGCCTGGTAGGTCATCTCGATCTGGAAGCCGTACCCGTCGGCCCGCACGTGGTCGAGGTCGATCCGCTCCAGGATCGACGAGGCGTAGACCCGGTACCCCGAGGTCGAGTCGGCGACGCCGAGCCCGAGCAGGGCCGACGCGTAGAGGTTGCCGCCCCGGGACAGCAGGCGGCGGTGCCAGGCCCAGTTCGGGATGACGCCCCCGGGTACGTAGCGGGAGCCCACCACCACCTCGCACCCGTCGACGAGGGTGCCGATGAGGTCGGGGAGGGCCTCGGGCTCATGGGACAGGTCGGCGTCCATCTCCACGCAGGCGTCGAATCCGTGGTCGAGGCCCCACCGGAAGCCGGCCCGGTAGGCGCTTCCGAGCCCGGACTTGTGGTGGCGGCGGAGCAGCTCGATGTTGCCGATCTCCTTGCCCAGTGTCTCGGCGATCTCCGCGGTGCCGTCGGGGCTGCCGTCGTCGACCACCAGCACGGTGGCTGCGGGCACGGCGCCCCGGATCCGACGGAGGACACGGTCGATGTTCTCGGACTCGTTGTAGGTGGGCAGGACCACCAGGACTTCCATGGGCGGCAGCTTACGAGACCGACCCTCCACCCACCGTGTCGCCCTGCCCGGGCCCTGATGGGCCGGGTTCGGGCCCCCCGTCGGCGCCCTCGGATGCCCGGGTGCGCTCCCAGATCTCACGGAAGATGACCTGGATGGCGCCGGCCACCGGAATGGCGATCAGTGCCCCGGTCAAGCCACCCAGCGTGGAGCCGAACACCCCTCCCAGGTTGGCCCCCACCAGGACGGCCAACAGGACCCACAAGGGGTTCATCCTGACCGTGCGGCTCATGACCACCGGGTAGAGGAAGTGGTTCTCCACCAGCTGGAATCCGACGAACACGATGGCCATCGTCACCCCGGCGGTCGGTGAGTGCAAGAAGGCGATCAGGACGCTCGGGACCCCGGCGATGAGGCCACCGACCAGCGGGATCATGGCCACCAGGGCCACCCAGAGACCGATGAGCAGCGCGAAGGGCACGCCGAGGATCAAGAGCGTGACCAGGACCACCACGCCGAAGAGGACCGACAGGGCCACGGTGCCGAGCACATAGGAGGTCACCGACCGGGACACCCGGTGGGCGATGTCCTCGATGGTCTCGCGCCGGTCCTGGCGCATCGCTCCCAGGATCCCCTGGCGGAGGCGGGGCGCCTCGAGCAGCATGAACAGGCTCAAGAAGCCGATGGTGGTCACGGCCAGGAGGGTCGTCGCCACCGCCTTGCCGGCGCTGAGCGCCGGTTGGGCCAGGTTGTTGGCCGCCGTCTTCAGCTTGGGGGCGTTCTTCTGCACCCACGACAGCAGGTGGAAGCGCTGGAGGGTGTGAGCCACCCAGCCGTGGCCCTTCTCGACCTGGTTGACCATGGTGGGCAGGCGACCGGCCACGTGAGTGAGGGAATTGACCAGGGGGTAGCCGAGCAGGCCGAGCAGGCCGATGAAGGCCAGCACGGCCACCGCCATCACCAGGCCCACCGATGATCCCCGCCGGAGACCCCGTCGCTGGAGGAAGTTGACCGCCGGGTTGAGCACCAAGGCGATGAAGGCGGCGATCAAAATCCACAGGATGACCTCACGCAGGCGCCCGAGCAGTCGATAGCCGACCCAGGTGGCGATGACCACGGCGTCGACGGTCAAGATGGTGCGCAGGGGCACACCCTTGGCCGAGGCCGCGGCGAATAGCCGCTCCCGCCGGGGGGCATCCGGGCCGACCTCCCGGTCGAGCCGCTCGGCCTGGGTCTCGTTGATCACCGTGGGCGGCTCGGGGGCGGTCACGTGGCTCACGGTGGTCACCGATGAGGATCCGTTGCCCGCTGTCACGGTCGGTGGGTGCTCTGGATCCAGCACGGAGGGGCTGGCGGAGCCCTCGGGGTCGTCCTCGGCCGGGTCTGCCACACCGCCAGCATGTCAGGTCCAAGGGGGTCGGTCGTGCCAACATGGAGGTGATGGCGGCCGACCATGACGATGTGACGGCGCCAGCCCATCGCCGTTGGTGGCACCGGGGCCCGTTCGTCCGCCGGGAGGTCCGGCTGAGCGTGGGCACCGTGCTGGTGTTCTTGTTCGTCTTCTACGTCGCCCTGCCCCTGCTGGCCAGCCACCGGGCCGAAGTCAACTCGCTGGCCCACATCAACCTCGGCTACCTGGCCCTCGGCGTCCTGCTGGAGATCGGTGCCCTGGCGGCGTACACCCAGCTCACCCACGCCGTGCTCCCGGCCGATGGGCCGCGCCGGTTCCGCCTGTTCCGCATCAACATGTCGACGCTGGCCCTCTCCCATGTCTCCCCGGGGGGGACGGCCCCAGGAGCGGCCCTCGGGTACCGCCTGTTGACCCAGTCCGGGGTCAGCGGCTCCGACACCGGATTCGCCCTCGGTACCCAGGGGATCGGTTCCGCAGTGGTCCTCAACGTCATGTTTTGGTGCTCGCTGGTGGCGTTCTTGGTCACCCACGGGTTCCATGCCCCCTCCAGCCACCACGGCGGACAGTCGCAGTCGGCGTCCATCCTGGTCATCGTGGCCGCCGGGGTCGGCGTGGTCCTGCTCGGCTTCTTCGGAAGCCTGTTCTATCTCCTGACCCGGGGTCAGGAGCGGGCCAGCAGGGTCATCCGGCGGGTGGCCGGGAGGATCCGATTCCTCGATGCCGACCGCACGACGGCCCTGGTCGAGCATCTGGCCCACCGCTTCGCGGTCTTGATGGACAACCGCTCCCTCACCCGCCGGGCCATCGGGTGGGCGGCGGCCAACTGGCTGCTCGATGCGGCCTCCCTATGGGTGTTCGTGGCCGCCTTCAGCCACTTCATCTCCCCCATCGACCTGCTGTTGGCCTACGGGCTGGCCAACATCCTGGCGGCCATCCCCATCACGCCGGGGGGCCTCGGTGTGGTCGAGTTCGTGCTGGTGTCGATGATCACCGGGTTCGGTCCGACCGCCGGGCAGGCCCTGTCAGCGGTGCTGGCCTACCGGGCGGTGAACTTCTGGCTGCCCATCCCCTTCGGTGGTCTGGCCTACGCATCGCTCGAGTTCGAGCGCCGCCCCACCTACCGCAAGCTCCGGGCCCGGCTGCACCGGCGGCGGGACCGGCGCGCCGGCGCGGAGGAGCCGATCGTGGTCACTCCACCCGACGGTGTCGTGGCTTCCGCTGCCACCAGCGCGACGTCACCGGTGCCGGGCGTGGCTCGGGGGGCCTCGATGACCGAGGTCGCACCGATAGGGGTGGCACCTCAGCCCGTTCCAGCGCCAGAGCGGGAACACGGCCAGGCGCCGGCGGTGACTGGAACGAGGCGACGTCGCGTTGGGTCGCGTCGCGGCGATGGCGCAGGGATTCGAGAGCCTGCGTTTGGAAGTGATCCTGGAGGTTGAAGCCCAGCTCGTCGGAGGAGGACGCCGACGAGATGCGCCGCCAACCCCCGTTGCGCTGGAGCGTCCACGCGTTGGCTTGATCGAGGAGCCCCGCATCGAGGATGCCCACCAGCCGTTCTTGGAGGTTGGGATCGTCGATCGGCACCACCACCTCCACCCTCCGGTCGAGGTTCCGCTCCATGAGGTCGGGCGAGCCGATGGCGAGGTGGACCGGTCGGTCCCCGACCCCTCCGAAGCGGAAGATCCGCGCGTGCTCGAGGTAGCGGCCGACGATGGACCGGACGGTGATGGACTCGGACAGGCCGCGGACCCCCGGGCGCAGGCAGCACCGGCCCCGGACGATGAGGTCCACGCTGGCACCCGCCTGTGAGGCCCGGTACAGGGCGTCGATGATCACCGGATCGGTCAGGCCGTTGGTCTTGAGGACGATCCGGCCCTCGACCCCAGCTTCCTCCTCGGCCCTGATGGCATCGAGGAGGAAGCCCCGGGTCGACACCGGCGATACCACCAGGCGGCGGAAGGTGGGCGGGTCGCCCGACCCGGTGAGCAGGTTGAACAGCTCGCCCACGTCGGCACCGATGTCCGGTGCGGCCGTCAGCAGTCCCAGGTCCTCGTAGGTGCGGGCCGTGGCCGAGTTGTAGTTGCCGGTCCCGATGTGGCAGTACCGGCCGATGCCGTCCCCCTCGCGTCGGACCACCAGGGAGATCTTGGAGTGGGTCTTCAGGCCGACCAGGCCGTAGATGACCTGCACGCCGGCCTCTTCTAAGGCCCGGGCCCAAGCGATGTTGACCCGCTCGTCGAAGCGGGCCTGGAGCTCGACCACCGCGGTGACCTGCTTGCCGGCCTCCGAGGCCCGGATCAACGAGGCCACCATTGGACTGTCGTCACCGGTCCGGTAGAGGGTCTGTTTGATGGCCAGCACATCGGGGTCGTCGGCGGCCTGGGCCACAAAGGCCTCGACCGAGGCGGCGAACGACTCGTAGGGATGGTGGACCAGGACGTCGCCCCGGCGGAGCTCGGAGAACACATCGGACCCACCGGCCAGGCGGGGCGGGGTCACCGGGGTCCACGGCGGTGCGGCGAGCTCGGGACGGTCGAGCCCAGTCAGGACGCGGAGTCCGCTCAGGTCGATGGGGACGTCGAAGAGGTACACGTTCCCCTCGGGCACGTCGACCTCGGCGATCAACTTGTCGAGGAGGTCGGTCGAGATGCCGTTGGACACCTCGAGGCGGACGGCCTGCCCGAATCGGCGTCGGTGCAATTCGAGCTCGACGGCGGCCAGCAGGTCGCCCGCCTCGTCCTCCTCGACGGACAGGTCGGCATTGCGGGTGACCCGGAACGCATGGTGCTCGGTCACCGACATTCCTGGGAAGAGGGCGTCGAGGTGGGCGGCGATGACCTGCTCCAGGGGGACGAACCGCTCGCCGTCGGGCAGGGCCACCAGTCGGGGCAGCAGCGGGGGAACCTTGACCCGGGCGATCCGCTCCTCGCCGGTGGACGGGTCGTCCAGGCGCAGGACCAAGTTGAGCGAGAGGTTGGAGATGTAGGGGAACGGGTGGCCCTGGTCCACCGCCAACGGGGTCAGGATGGGGAAGATCTGACGGTTGAACGCCTCGGCGAGGTACGCCCGGTCGTCGTGCCCGAGGGTGTGCCAGTCGGCGATCACCAGCCCGGCCTCGGCCAGGGCCACGCTCAGGTGGTCCCGGAAGATCCGGCCCTGCCACTCCACCAGGGCCGAGGCGTGCGTCGTGATGCCCGAGAGCTGCTCACCCGGGCTCATGCCGTCGGGTGAGCGGGTGTGCAGCCCTGCGGCCACCTGATCCTCGAGCCCGGCCACCCGGACCTGGAAGAATTCGTCCAGGCCGTCCGAGAAGATGGCCAGGAACTTCACCCGCTCGAACAGGGCCAGGCGCGGGTCGGCGGCCAGCTGGAGCAGTCGGGCGGCGAACTCCAACCAGGACAGCTCCCGGTTGATGAAGCGGGCCTCCTGGGCGGTTGGGTCGCTCGCCGCCGGACCAGCGGGTTGAGGGACGACCATGGTGGTCTGGGGAACCGGGTCGCCGAGGTCGGGAGCGGGCGGGATGGCTGCGGTGACGGACTGGTCGGTCACGGCCGATCCCTCACCGAAGTTGTCCCATGCCCGGGTCATCGTAGTTGTGTGGCTTCCGGGCGGCTCCACCGTCGGGAGGGTGGGCGCCGGTAGGCTCCACCCGTGGCCGTCACCTCCGTGCAGGACCCGTCCGCCAAGGCGCTCCGGCGGACCTTCAAAGCGCGGCGGCGGACCGAATTGGGCCTGCTCGTGGCGGCGTCGGTGATCATCATCGCCGCCTACACCCTCATGATCCTGGGCAACACCAACAAGGTGCCCAACAACGTCGGCCCCTTGTTGGTGGCCATGCTCGCCCTCGGGGGCGTCGCCCACATCGCCAACCGCATCTGGGCGCCCAGCGCCGTGCCGATCATCCTGCCCATTGCCTTTCTGCTCAACGGGATCGGCTATGTGATGATCACCCGGATCGACCTCGGGGTGGCCAAGTCCTACGCCCCCTTGCAGGCGGCCTGGACGGCGGCCGGGGTGGCGGCCTACGTGGTGACCCTGGCGGTCGTCCGACGTTCGCGCGACCTCGACCGGTACCGGTACCTCTTGTTGGCACTCGGGGTCATCTTGTTGCTGCTGCCCCTGGTCCCCCACTTCGGGGCCAACATCAACGGCGCCCGCCTCTGGGTGAAGGTCGGCCAGTTCGAGTTCCAGCCGGTGGAGCTGGCCAAGATCGTCCTCTGCATCTTCTTCGCCTCGTACTTCGCCGAGAAGCGGGAGCTGTTGAGCATCCCGACCGCCCGGTTCGGCAACCGGCTGGTGCTGGACCCGCGGCCGCTGGTCCCCATCCTGTTGGCCTGGGTGTTCGCCGTCGGCGTGATGAGCCTCGAGCACGACATCGGGTTCTCGGCCCTGCTGTTCACCCTGTTCATCGGCCTGCTGTGGGTGACGACGGGCCGCACCGGCTATCTGGTGCTGGGCATCGTCCTGTTCGCGGTGGGCACCTACCTGGCCAACCACTACTTCTACCAAACCCACATCCGGGTGGAGACGTGGCTCAACCCGTGGAAGATCCTCCCTGGCGATCCCGGGGGCCAGCTCCGCCAGGCGTGGTACTCGCTCGGGAGCGGTGGCATCGGGGGCTCAGGCCTCGGTCTCGGCGCCGGCGCCTACACCATCCCGGTGCCCCAGACCGACTTCATCTTCGCCATCATCGGCGAGGAGATGGGGCTCCTCGGGTCGTCCATGGTGGTGGTGGCGTTCTTGTTGATGGTGGGGGCCGGCCTCCGCATCGCCCAAGCAGCCCGCTCGGAGTTCGCCAAGCTGACCGCGGTGGGCCTGACCATGATCATCGGGTTCCAGGCGTTCTTCATCATCGGCGGGGTGGTGCGCCTGCTGCCGCTGACCGGCATCACACTCCCCTTCGTCTCCTACGGGGGCTCGGCGTTGGTAGCCAACTACGTGCTGATCGCCCTGCTCATGCGCATCTCGGACGAGGGAGGCGCGGCCACCGACGCCGCCGACCAGTCCCAGTACGAGCAGTACCGCGAACGCAAGCGACGGCTCCTGACCGGGAAGTGACCGACCTGACCGGACCTGCCGCTCAGGCTCAGTCGGCCGAGGGTGGGCCGGGCGCCGGGTCGACGTCGCCCACCTGTTCGAACAGGCGCCGGTCGATCAGGATGGGGACCGGAACGGGTTGGAGCAGAGCGATGGTCAGGCCGTCCGAGGGACGACAGGCCAGGACCGACCGGCGAGACCGTCCCCGCAGATCGAGTTCGGCGAAGTAGACCGCACCCTGGCGCCCGACCAGGCGCACCGCCACCACGTCGATGTCGAATCCCTGGAGGATGCCGCTCATCAGCTCATGGGTCAGCGGGCGGGGTGTGGGGATCCTCCGCATGGCATGAGAGAGGACGGTGCCGTCCTGCAGGCCAACGGAGAACGACAGCTGACGGCGGGGCGACTCGAGCTCCCGGAGGACCACGGTGGGGTGCTGGGTCGGCAGGTCCATGGTCACCGCCGAGACCAGGGCCATGGAGAAGTCACCCAACGGCGCACCGGCTCCCGGGCCGGTGTCGGCACCCTCGGCATCGACTGCGGGCTCGGCATCGGCTGCGGGCTCGCCGTCGTCGGTGGGCCCACCGGGCGATCCCGGTTCGGCATCCACGCCCACCGAGGGGTCAGACGTCTCGGCGATGGCCTCGTCGTCGGTCCCGAGGCCAGTTGCACCGGGGCTGTCGCTCGTCTCGACCGAGGCCGGCTCGTCGGGTCCGGCCGCACCCGTGACAGGCTCGGTGGCGTCGGGTTCGACCGTGGCCTCCACGTGGCCGGCGGCGGTGTCGCTCACCGGACACTCCGGGCGTGCACACTGAGAGTGATGCCGATGGCGGCGAAGAAGCCGATCATGGCTGAGCCACCGTAAGAGAGGAACGGCAGGGGGATCCCGGTCACCGGCATGATCCCCATGTTCATGCCCACATTCTCGAACACGGAGAACACCAAGAGGGCGAAGACGCCCGAGCACAGCAGACGGCCGTAGTTGTCCCGGGCCAGCTGGGCGGTCCGCAGCACGCGCCAGGCCACCACGCCGTAGATGGCGAGGAGGACCCCCGCTCCGACGAAGCCGACCTGCTCGCCCACCGCCGAGAAGATGAAGTCGGTCTGCTGTTCGGGCACGTAGGCCAGGTTGGTGAGGGCCCCGTGGAACAGGCCCCGCCCGAACATGCCACCGTGAGCGATGGCGTCCTTGGCCTGGTTCACGTTATAGGTGGCGCTCTGGCTCGCACCGTTGGGGGAGATGAAGCTGGTCAGTCGTTCGATCTGGTAATGCTGGAGGAGGCCGACGTTGAGGGCGAACAGCACGAGCAGTACCGCTCCCACCATCAAGAGGAGGAGATAGCGCCCCGGCATGCCGGCGACGGCCAGCATCACCATGAGGATGACGGTCATGACGATGGCGGTGCCGAGGTCGGGCTGTTTTATGACCAAGAGGATGGGAATGGCCGCCAACAGCACCAGTCGGACCAGGTCACGGAATTCGAGCCCCTCGGGACGCCGTCCGCAGTAGGTGGCCACGGCGATGATCAACACCAGGGTGGCGAACTCGGAGGGTTGGAGTTGTAAGGGCCCCACCGAGAACCAGCGCTGGGAGCCCAGGCGGGCCGGTGTGGCCAGCACGGCCAGCAGTGCCAGCACGATCCCGAGGTAGAGAATGGTGCTGATCTGCTCCAGCCGGCGGTAGTCGAACAGGGCGAAGGCCACCATCACGACGATCCCGATCACCATGAAGATGCCCTGGCGCTTCAGGAAGTACCGCGGATCGCTCCCGTCGAGCGAGAGCCACCCCCGGGTCGCCGAGTAGATCATCACCACGCCGATAATGGCGAGCAGGACCGCCCCGCCCACCAGCACCGGGTCGAATCGGGTCGTCAGGTGGCGCGGGCGCGCAGAGACGGTGGGTGGGGCGTAGGAGACCATAGGTTCGCGCCCCCACAGTACCCGGACGACCTGGGCCCCTTCCCTCGCCCGACCTCACCGGCACCTCCCTGACCACGGCACCCGGGTTGGTGTGGTCAGTCCTCGGGGCCCGCCACTGCCTGCCACATGGCCTCGACCGGCACGTCTTGGCCTGTCCACAGGGCCAACTGGAGGGCGGCTTGGTGGACCAGCAGACCCAGGCCGTTGGCCACGTAGGCTCCACGGGACCGGGCCGCCGCCAGCCACGGCGTCTCTCGGGGGTGGTAGACGAGATCGACCACGATCTGGCCCGGCCGCAACAGCCCGGGTTCCACCGGCCAGTCGCCAGCCTGCTCGCCCGGGGCACCCATGCCGAGTGGCGTGGCGTTGACCACCAGGTCACAGAGTCGGCCATCGTCCTGGGTCCCCACTCTCCCCACCGGTCCGGCGAGAGACGCCGCGGCAGCTGCCCGCTCGGCCGATCGGTTGACCACTACCACTTCGGCCGCACCGGCGCCCGCCAGGGCAGCCACGACCGCCCGGGCCGCGCCGCCCGCCCCGACCACCAGGCAGTGCCGACCGTCGGGCGCGAATCCCCCGTGGCGCCCGAGCGCGGCCACGAACCCGGGTCCGTCGGTATTCTCCCCCCGCCACTGCCCATCGTGGCGCGCCACGCAGTTGACGGCCCCGAGCAGGTCGGCCGATGGTGAACGGTGATCGACCAGGTCGGCGACCGCCCCCTTGTGGGGCATGGTCACCGACAGTCCGCGAACCCCGAGGGCGGCGGCCCCGAGCAGCGCGTCGGTGGCCCGGCCGGGACCGACGGGAAATCCGACCGACACCCAGTCGAGGCCCATGGCGGCGAAGGCCGTGTTGTGGAGTAGCGGGGACAGCGAGTGGGCCACCGGGTCCCCGATCACACCGACCACGCTGGTGGCCGCCGACAATGCAGCGCCATCACCGACCCGGTCGGGCGTCACGTCCATGGGCCCAGTCTGGCCCACCGCGATGGGCTCAGGGCAGACCCCGTTGCCGGGCCAGCGCCTCGTTGGCCTGCTGCTGGGCGAAGGTGTCGGCGAACGCCTCGGTGCCGTCGGACTCGACCACCACGAAGAACAGCCAGCTCCCGGCCGGCGGGTCGAGTGTGGCCTCGAGCGCCTGGCGGGACGGGAAGCAGATCGGGGTCGGCGTCAGTCCCTTGTTGAGATACGTGTTGTACGGGGTGGCGAGCGCGAGGTCCTTGGAGGTGACGGTGCCGCCGTCGCGACCTTCGGCGTAGAGCACGGTGGAGTCCATCTGCAAGGGCATGTCGTTGGCCAGCCGGTTGAGGATGACCCTCGCCACGGGTCCCATGTTCTTCGTGAGCACGCCCTCTTTTTGGACGATCGAGGCGACCGTGATGGCCTGGTACGGGGTGAGCCCCACGGCTGGTGCCCGGGTGGCCAGGCTGAGCTGGCCGGCCAGGGTGTCGAACCGGGCGACCATCGCGGCGAGGAGCTGGGTGTCGGTCTCTCCGGGGACCACTGTGTACTGGCCGGTTCCGAGCAGCCCGTCGAGGTTGGTGGAGCCCGCCGGCTGCCAGGGCGACCGCACCGTTCCGCCGGTGGCCACGTGGTCGAAGGTGGCGGCATCGTGGCCGGGGAGCTGGCCGACCCGCTCAGCCACCTCCGACACGGTGAACCCGGGCGGGATCTCCAGGGGGAAGACGTTGGGGCCACCGGTGATAACCCGGTCCACGGCGGCGAAACTGCTGTGTTTGGCGAAGGAGTAGGAGCCGGCCAGGACACCGGGCACGCTGTGGAACTGGCTCCAGATGCGGTACGCCAGCGAGCTGCCGATCACGCCGCGGGCCTCCAGCGTCGAGGCCAGCCCGCTGGTGCCGCTGCCCGCCGGCACGGCCACGATCACCCGGGGTCCGGGAGGTCCCGACGGGGACGCCTCGGACCGGACCCATAGCGTGCCGGCCACGACCACCACCACGACCAGGGCCACCAGGCCGAGGATGACGGTGCGCCAGGGGCGACGGGGACGGCCGTGGGCACCCCCACGACGGCCAGAGGCCCCGTGGGCCGGTGGTGGCTCCTCGGTGCCGTAGATATGAGGCGCACCGGCCTCGGGCACCGCCTCGGCAGGTCGGTCGGCATCACCCCACTCGCCCGGTGGCCCACCCGGGTCGAACGTGCTCACGTCGGGCCGGTGGTGGCATCGAGCCACGCGCCCAGCAGCACGGCGGCGGCGGCCTGGTCCACGACCGGTCTCCGGGCCCGCTCCCTCGCCCCACCGGCGGCCAGGGCCTGGTGGGCCGAGACGGTGGTCAGCCGCTCGTCGAACAGCTCGACCCCGATGTTGTGGGCCTGGAGCAGCGCGGCCAGCGCGGCGGCCTCGGTGGCGGCCTCGGTGGCGGCCCGGCCCCGGGAGCCGTCGAGGGACAGCGGCAGGCCCACCACGACGACCGTGGCCTCTTCCTCGAGGATCAGGTCGACCAGTGTCCGGCGGTCACGCTCGGCGTCACCGGTGCGGACCACGGTGGTGCGGGGAAGGGCCATGGTGCGCGACGAGTCTGACACGGCGACGCCGATCCGGCGGGTACCCAGGTCGATCCCGACAACCCGGCCCGGGCGGGACGGGATGTCTCCGCTCATCGCTGGTCAGCCACCGGCGAGGGCTCGTCTGGCCTGGTCCAGGGCCCGGTCGATACCGGACGGGTCCTTGCCGCCGGCCACCGCCACCTCGGGTGAGCCACCCCCGCCCCCACCCAGCAGAGGTGCGATCTGTTTGACCAGGTCCCCGGCGTGCACCGGCACCCCGGCTGACGGGTCGGCAGCCACGGCCACCGACGCCTTGACCCCGTCCGGGCTGCCACCGAGCACCACGGCACGAAGACCGCCGGATGAGCGGACCGACTGGGCCAGGTCCCGGAGCCGGTCGGGCTCGGCCCCGTCCCGACGGGCCACGACTACGCCGTCGGATGCCGTCGCCACGAGGCTCGTCGCCTCGGCCTGCAGCTCGCGGCTGCGAGCCTGCTCGAGTGCCCGTTCGGCGGCCCGCTGGCGCTCGAGCAGGCGGTCGATGGCCTCCGGCACATGCTCGGGCTCGGTCCGCAGCAGGGCGGCGGCCTCGTGCAAGAGGCCCTCCCGGGCCACGATGCGCTCGAGGGCGCTGGTGCCGGTCACCGCCTCGATGCGCCGGGTGTTGGACCCGATCGACGACTCCGAGGTGACGGTGATCGGCCCGATCATCCCCAGGGTCCCCACATGGGTGCCGCCGCACAGCTCGATGGAGTGGGGCCCGGCCCGCACCACCCGGACCAGCTCGCCGTACTTGTCGCCGAAGAAAGCCAGGGCCCCCATGGCCTCGGCCTGGGCCTTGGTCGTCTCCTCCACGACCACGTCGGCGTCGCTCAGGACATCGCCGTTGGCGATGGCCAACACCGAGTGCAACTCCTCGGGGGCGACCTTGCCGTTGTGGCTGAAGTCGAACCGGAAGTGATCGGGGGCCACCAGCGAGCTCTGCTGGCGGACGTGGTCGCCCAGGACCGACCGCAGGGCGGCGTGGATGAGATGGGTGCCGGTGTGATTGCGGCGCAGAGCGTCACGGCGGACGCCGTCGATGGTGGCCAAGGCGTCCTGGCCGGCGAACAGCTCACCGGTGATCGTGGCCCGGTGGGAGGTGAGCCCGGGCAGGGCCGAGACGGTGTCGTAGACCAGGGCCGTCCCGGTCTCAGTGACGATGGTCCCGGTGTCGCCGACCTGTCCCCCACCCTCGGCGTAGAACGGCGTGCGGTCGAGGAAGATCTCGGCTTGACCGACGTGGTCGGGGTCGAGGTCGGCCAGCACCGCCACCACCCGGGCCGGCGCCGAGTAGCCGTCGGGGCGTTGGCCCACGAAGACCGTCTGGCCCTCGGTGTCGAGCACCGAGCGGTAGGCCTGCTCGCCGGCCACCGTCTTGCCGGCACGGGCCGCGGCGCGGGCCTGGGCCCGCTGCTGGTCCATGGCCGCTTCGAAGCCGGCGAGGTCGACAGACACCCCCGCCTCCTCGGCGATCTCCACCGTGAGTTCGACCGGGAACCCGTAGGTGTCGTGGAGCCGGAAGGCCACATCGCCCGAGACCGAGTCGACCCCCGAGGCCAACTGCTCTTCGAGGATGGTCGAACCCGTGGCCAGGGTGCGCAGGAACCCCTCCTCCTCCCGCACGACGACGTCGGTGATCAGCCGGTGCTGCTCGGCCATGGCTGGATACGCCGAACCGAGGATGCCCACCGCCGCGTCGACCAGGGCGGGTGTGAACGGACGGTCGACACCCATCTGGCGGGCCCGGCGGACCGCCCGGCGGATGATGCGGCGGAGCACGTAGCCCCGCCCCTCGTTGGCCGGGAGCACACCGTCGGCGACCAGCATGGACATGGCCCGGCCGTGGTCGGCCAGGATGCGCAGCCCGGTATCCACCCGCTCGTCGTCACCGTAGACATGCCCGGTGATGGACTGGGCCGTCTCGATCATGGGCACGAACAGGTCGGTGGCGAAGATGGAGTCCACGCCCTGGAGGACCGGGAGGATGCGCTCGAGGCCGGCCCCGGTGTCGATGCTGGGCCGTGGCAGGGGCTCGGTCAGGCCGTCGGGGGTCCGATTGAGCTGCATGAAGACCAGGTTCCAGATCTCGACGAACCGCTCCGAGCCACCAAAAGCCGGTCCCCCGTCCTCTCCGTAGGCGGGACCCTTGTCGAAGAAGATCTCCGAACTCGGTCCGCACGGGCCGGTGTCACCCATCTTCCAGAAGTTGTCCTCGCCCAGGCGCTGGATGCGCTCGGGCCGGACCCCCACCGCATCGATCCAGATCTGCTCGGCCTCGTCATCGGACTCGTGGACGGTGATCCACAGCCGGTCCCCGTCGATGCCGAGCACCTCGGTGACCAGCTCCCAGGCGAAGGGGATGGCCTCGGACTTGAAATAGTCCCCGAAGCTGAAGTTGCCCAGCATCTCGAAGAACGTGCAGTGCCGCTCGGTGGTACCCACGACGTCGATGTCGAGGGTGCGGAAGCACTTCTGGACCGAGGTGGCCCGGGACCACGGCGGCTTCTCGTCACCCAAGAAAAAGGGCTTGAACGGCACCATGCCGGCGATGGTGAACAAGATGGAGGGATCGTGCGGGATCAGGCTGGCCGAGGGCACGGCGGTATGTCCCCGTTCGACGAAGAACCGGGTGAAGGCGCCGCGCAGTTGATCGGCGTCGGGCGCCGTGCCGGGAGTCACGACCCCGGATACTACTTGTCCAGGTGAGAAGGCGATTTCGCCCGGAGGCGCCGAGTGCGCCGACTGGTCCGGGAGGGCTGGGCGTCCGTCGTCGAGGCCGGTGGCGACAGCACCCGGTAGGCGGGGGCCGGATGGGCCGGCGATGGTGGGCTGGCCAGAGGCGGCGGCTCGAGGTCGACTCCCTGAGCGGCCAGGTCCGCCCACAGCTCCTCTTCTCGTCGGAGCATCTCGTCCCGGCCGCTGGTCATGGCGTCCCGGACCCGGCTGCCGGCGGTCCCGGCCGCCTGCCGTGCCGACCGCCCGACCTCGACCACCACCGCATCGGGTTGGAGGCGGGCCGCGGCCTGTTGAACCGAGCGGCGGACCTTGCGCTCGGCCCACAGGGAGGAGCCGGCGCCGATGGCGACCCCCGTGGCCAACCAGAACGTGCGCTTGGGCATGGTCAGTGTCCGCCCTTCCCGTTGCCGCCAGCACCGTTGCGATCGTTTCCGTTGGAGCCCGATGTCAGGCGCCGGATGCCGGTGGCCGCACCGGCCCGCACGGCCAGCACCTTGACGACCGGGTTGGCGAAGGCCCGGTAGGCCAGGCGTGAGGCCGAGTCCACGGTGGCGTGGACCGACTCGGTGGAGTCGAGGACCGCCCCCACCCGCTCCATCTCGGTGGCCGCCTGGTCGACCACGCGGTGGGCGTCGGCCACCAACGGTACGGTCTGGCCCCGGAGTTCGTCGGCTACCGAACGGAGGCGGCCAACCTCACGTCGCAGCGCTGCGATGGCCATCAGCAGGCCGGCAACGGCGAGCACACTGGCGATCGAGGCCACGAGTACAGCGATCTGACCGGCGGACATGATCCGGAGAGCTTAGATGGTGCGGGTCACGTGGAGGCCATGCCCACGATGGGGCGGTTGAGGGCCAGCGCCCCGGTGGACCCGTAGAACGACGCATCCCCCAGCGTGAAGATGCCACCGTCGGAGGCCACCAGCCAGTAGCCCCGGCCGTCGGGCGTGGCCGCCATGCCCACGATGGGCTTGTTGAGATGGAGTGCCCCGGCAGAGCCGTAGAACCGGGCATCGCCGAAACTGAAGATGCCACCGTCGGAGGCCACCAGCCAGTAGCCCCGGCCGTCGGGCGTGGCCGCCATGCCCACGATGGGCTTGTTGAGATGGAGTGCCCCGGCAGAGCCGTAGAACCGGGCATCGCCGAAACTGAAGATGCCACCGTCGGAGGCCACCAGCCAGTAGCCCCGACCGTCGGTGGTCGCCGCCATGCCCACGATGGGCTTGTTGAGATGGAGTGCACCCGTGGAGCCGTAGAACCGGGCATCGCCGAAACTGAAGATGCCACCGTCAGAGGCCACGAGCCAGTAGCCCCGACCGTCCGGGGTGGCCGCCATGCCCACGATGGGCTTGTTGAGATGGAGCGCCCCGGTGGACCCGTCGAATCCGGCGTCCCCGAACGAGAAGATCCCCCCGTCGGAGGCCACGAGCCAGTAGCCCCGGTCGTCGGCACTGGTCGCCATTCCCACGATGGGCTGGTTCAGGCGGATGGCGCCCGTGGAACCGAAGAACGACGTGGCACCGAAGGTGAAGATCCCGCCGTCAGAGGCCACCAACCAGTAGCCGGGCCGGGTGTAGGTGTAGCGGTCCTCGGACACCGCACGGCTGGACCCGTCGGGGCCCTGGACGGTGATGTCGACGGTCGACCCGCTCGGGCCGGCCGGTGCCACCGCCGTGAGGGAGGTCGCCGAGGTCACACTGAACGACGCCGCCGAGCCTCCGAATCGCACCGCGGAGACCCCCGAGAAGTCGGTACCGGTCACCGTGACGACATTCCCACCGAGGGGCGAGCCCTTGGCCGGGTCGACCGCCGTCACGACCGGGCACACCGGTGGTGAGGCCAGGGTGGCGACCAGCCGGCCGGCGTTGCCCGAGCCCCAGCCCGAGGCGACGTCGTAGTTGGCGGTGGACGCGAAGTGGCCCTGTGCCGTCGAGATCCACGCGTTGGTGCCGACCGTTACGTCGTTGAACGGCGAGTTGACACAGGAGCCGGCACCGTAGAGGACGGGGTTCAAGAATCCGGCCGGCCGCCCCAGTGCCTGATCGATGACGGCGGTCATGGCCGCCCACAGAGGCGAGGCCGCGCTGGTGCCGCCGTAGACACCCCAGCTGCCGCCGAAGAAGATGACATACCCGTGCGCGGGATCAGCCGAGGCGGCAACGTCTGGGACCTCGCGGCAGCTGGATCGACCTACCGCACTGCACTGTGACAGGGCGGTGGACGCACCCACGCCGGGGCCGGTCTGCCAGGACGGCATGGCGAAGTCGGAGGAGACACCGCCACCGCCGGCCCCCAGGCTGTCGTTCCACACCGTCTCGGTGGGAGCGGCCCCAAGGAGCGAGGTGCCGCCCACCCCGGTCACAGTGGGTTGGTCCGCCGGATCGTCCACGGTGACCCCGGCGTCGTTGTCGACGCCGGGGATATAGCAGTCGGTGGAACCCGAGTCGCCCGACGCAGCGATCATGGTCTGTCCCTGGGCCGCGGCCTCGGCGAAGATGGACGACTCGGCGGCCTGTTGGCCCACGTTCTGGGCCATCTCCGGCTCACAGATACCCCAGCTGGTGGTCAGCACCTTGGCGACGTCGTCGGTGACCATGCGGTCGTAGGTGTCGACCGGTCCGTTCCCCGTCTGGGTGCCGGAGTAGACCCGGACGGTTGCGCCGGTAGCGAGACCGGCCACGTCCTCGATGTCGAGGGCCGCCTCACCGGACTGGCTGCCGGTGGCGCCGCCGTCGACCGCCACCTTGGTCACGGTGTTGGCGATCCCGTAACAGGACTGGTACGTGGTGATGTCACTCTGTGTGTACGGCTCGAGTTCGTAGATCCCGACGGTGAGCCCGGTCCCTGACTGTCCGGCGTTGTACAGGTTGCTCAGCCCGTAGGCACCGGCGAGTTGGTTGGCCGTGTAGGCGCCGAATTCACCGGCCACCGTATTGGCCGATGAGCACGTCCCTGGACCCACATGGGGAGTGGCCGCAACGGCGCCGGGGGCCGGGGTGACCGCGGTGGACGACGAGCGTGGGCCGTCTCGGACGATCTGGGGCTGGGGCAGGGCCACGGTGCTGAGCCCGAGGACCCCCTGGACCGTCGGGGCCAGCGTCGACGGCACGGCTGGGGCTGCGGTGGCATAGCGTGCCAGGCGTCCACCGAGGAGCCGGGTGTCGACCAGGGAGACGTCGAAGGCCCGCTCGATCTGGTCGACCGAACCGGCCACCGGGATCAGCATGCCGTCCGACGAGGTCGTACCCACCGTCAGCCCATTCGACGCCAGCCACGAACGGGCCGAGGCGAGGGTGTCGGCGGACGGCCCGAAGTCGCTGGCGAACTGGCCGTGGCCGAGGAACCGGTGGTACGTGGGCGATCCGGGAGTGGACACTGCGGCTACGAAGGCGTCGAGTGCCGCCGGACTGCGGGGCTTCAGTGCCACCTCGGCGGAGATGGTGGTGCCCGGGTCGGTCGCCCCGGTGACCACCGCACCATGGGGCAGGCTGGTGGTGGCCGATGTGATTCTGACCATGGCCTCAGGGGAGGTTCTGGGCATGACCGCCCCCGCTGAGCCTCCTGTGGCCAGGGACAACACGGCAGCCGCCACCAGCGCGGCCGACACCGCCGGAGCCCCTCGTCGCCACACCATCTGGACAGTCTGGCCTATGAGGGTGTCTCCTCGTCGTCACCGCGGGGATCCCCGGACGGACCGAGATCGCTCCCGGATCCGGGCGGATCGTCAGGGCCGCCCTGGCGCCAACGGCGGAGCCGCTCGGCCACCACGGCCTCATGACCTCGGTCGCTCGGCTCGTAGTACCGGTTGGCCGACAGCTCCTCGGGCCGGTACTGCTGGTCGGCCCAGGCGTCGGGACGGTCGTGGGGATAGACGTAGCCCTCCCCGTGCCCGATGGTCGACGCGCTGCGGTAGTGGGCGTCACGGAGGTGGGTGGGCACGTCGCCCCGGGGTCCCTCCCGGACGTCCCGCTGGGCCAGACCGAGGGCCACGGTCACCCGGTTGGACTTGGGGGCGCACGCCAGGTGGACCACGGCCTGGGCCAGGTTGAGCTGGGCCTCGGGCAGGCCCACGAACTCCACGGCGCGGGCGGCGGCGTCGGCCACCACCAGGGCCAGCGGGTCGGCCTCCCCGATGTCCTCGCTGGCCAGGATGACCAGCCGGCGGGCGATGAACCGGGCGTCCTCGCCCGCCTCGAGCATGCGGGCCAGCCAGTAGAGGCCGGCGTCGGGGTCCGACCCCCGGACCGACTTGATGAACGCGCTGACCTGGTCGTAGTGATCGTCCTCGCCATAGTGGTGGAGGCGCGAGTGTCGGGCCCGCTCGACATCACCGAGCGTCACCGGCGCCTCGCCGGCCAGGGCCATGGCCACCTCGAGGGTGGTGAGCACCGCCCGGGCGTCCCCGTCGGCCAGCCCCACCAGTGCGGCCACGGCGTCGGGCTCGGCGGTGGTCCCTTCGGCGTCGAGGCCTCGGGCCACCACCTCTTCCAACTCCTCGGGTGACAGCGGCTCCAGTCGCCACAGCGTGGAGCGGGACAGTAATGGGGCGTTGACCTGGAAGAACGGGTTCTCGGTGGTGGCCCCGATAAGGACCAACAGACCCTCTTCCACCGACGGGAGCAGGGCGTCTTGCTGGGCCCGGTTGAACCGGTGGACCTCGTCGAGGAAGAGGATGGTCCCCCTCCCCTGCTCCCCGAGGAGCTGGCGTGCGCCGTCCACCACCTCACGGACGTCCTTCACCCCGGCGGTCACCGCCGAGAGCGGCACGAAACGCTTGGCGGTGGCCGTCGCCACCACCGACGCCAACGTGGTCTTGCCGGTGCCCGGAGGACCCCAGAGGATGGCCGAGGTCAGACGGTCGGCCTCGATCAGGGCGCGGAGCGGGGCACCCGGCCCGACCAGGTGCCGTTGGCCGATGATCTCATCGAGGGTGTGCGGCCTCAGCCGTGCGGCCAGCGGGGCTCGAGCGGCCAGGCGGTCCTCGGCCGCTCCGGAGAACAGGTCCTCACCGGGCACGGGGCACCGGGTCAGTCCTTGGGTGGCACGAGCTGGAGACCGAGGTCAGCCAACACCCGGTCGCCCACCGGCTTGGGTGCGCCGGTCATGGGGTCCGAGCCGGACTGGGTCTTCGGGAACGCGATGACCTCGCGGATACTGTCCTCGCCGGCGAAGATGGCGACCAGCCGGTCGATCCCCACCGCGAACCCGGCGTGGGGCGGGGCCCCGTACTTGAACGCCCCGAGGAGGAAGCCGAACCGCGACTGGGCCTCGTCCTCCCCGATCCCCATCGCCGCGAACACCCGGGACTGGATGTCCCCCCGATGGATCCGGACGCTCCCCGAACCGAGCTCCCACCCGTTGAGAACCAGGTCGTAGGCCTGGGACCGGACCGAGGCCGGGTCGGTCTCGAGCAGGTCCAGGTCGTCGGGGTGGGGCATCGTGAAGGGATGGTGGGCGGCTTGGGGGTTGCCGTCGGCGTCCACGCCGTCGAACATCGGGAAGTCGACCACCCACAGGTATCGGTACGGTCCCTGGCTGACCGGTTGGCCCCCCAGGTGCACCCGCAGTTGGCCGAGCACGGTGCAGGCCAGCCGGTACTCGTCGGCCACCACCAGCACCAGGTCACCCGGGCCGGCCGCAGTGACCTCGACCAGCGCGCTGCGCTCGGCGTCGCTCAAGAACCGGTCCAGCGGGGAGTCCAGGGTCAACGGGCCACCCGGCTCCCCGGTCACCTTGAACCACGCCAGGCCCTTGGCTCCGAGCTGTTTGGCCCGATCGGTTAGGCCGTCGAGCTTGGAGCGGGTGAGTGCTGCGCCACCGGGGAGCACGATGGCCTTGACCGACGGAGCGGAAAACGCCCGGACGTCGGTCCCCTCGAACACCCTGGACAGGTCGATCAGCTCCATGCCGAACCGGATGTCGGGCTTGTCCGATCCGTAGCGGTCGATGGCGTCGGCCCAGGTCATGCGTGGGATGTCCTCGGGGCGCTCGCCGGTGGCCGCCTCGGCGGCGTCGAGGACGGCCGCCGACACGAACTCCAAGACGTCCTCCTGGCTGACGAAGGAGGCCTCCACGTCCAGCTGGGAGAACTCGAACTGCCGGTCGGCGCGCAGGTCCTCGTCCCGCAAGCACCGCGCGATCTGGTAGTAGCGGTCCACGCCGGCCACCATCAGCAGCTGTTTGGCCAACTGCGGGCTCTGGGGCAGGACGTAGCACGAGCCGGGGGTCAGACGGCTGGGTACGGTGAACTCACGGGCCCCCTCGGGCGTCGGTGCCCAGAGGAGGGGGTCTCGACCTCGACGAAGCCCTGGCGGTCCATGGCCGACCGCAGGGCCCCGTTGACCACAGCCCGGAGGCGGAGGTTGGCCTGCATGCGCGGCCGGCGCAGATCGACGAATCGGTGCTTGAGCCGGATGACCTCGTCGACGTCGACCCGGTCGTCCACGGCGAAGGGAGGGGGCTCGGCGGCGTTGAGTACGGTGACCGTGCAGTCGCCGAGTTCGACCTCGCCGGTGGGGAGGTCGGGGTTCACGGTCCCCTCCGGGCGGGGCCGGACCGTGCCCTCGACGGAGACCACGTACTCGCTCCGGACGTCGACGGTGCCCGGGACGACGCACTGGACGATGCCGGTGTGGTCACGCAGGTCGACGAAGGCCAGGTGCTCGCCGTGCTCCCGTCGCTTGGCCACCCAACCGCACAGCGTCACGGTGGTGCCCACATCGGCCAGGCGTAGGGTCCCGCACAGGCGCGAGCGCATCGACGTGGGTTCCGCCGACAGTGGAGAGACGGTCACAACTGGTCCTTTCGGCAACCGGACCCGAGGACGGGACCAAGGACACAGTAGGGGGAGAACCGGGGGTTCATCGACCGGGTTCGACGTGGCCACGGTCGCCGGCGGTCCGCCGCGCCGCCTCGATGACGGCCTCGACTACGGCGTCGAGTGCCACGCGCACCTGGTCGCCGTGGACCCGGAGGGGCCGGAGCGCCACCGACCCTTCGACCAGCTCATCGGGCCCGATGATGAGGGCCACCGTCGCCCCGGAGCGGTCGGCCGACTTGAGCTGGGACTTCATCGAGCGGTTGTCGAAGGCCCGATCGGCCCGCAGCCCGGCTCGGCGCAGGCGGGTCGTGAGGTCACGGGCGGCCTGTCCACCGGTGACGTCGACCACGAAGGCGTCGAGGGGACCGGGGTCCACCGGGAAGACCCCCTCGGCATCACAGGCCAACAAGAGCCGCTCGATCCCGATCCCGAAGCCGATGCCCGGGGTGGGAGGGCCGCCCAGCATCGCCACCAGGCCGTCGTAGCGGCCACCGCCACCGATCCCGTTCTGGGCCGCCTCGAGCGCCCCAGAGGCGAACTCGAAGGTGGTGCGGGTGTAGTAGTCGAACCCCCGCACCAGGCGGTGGTCGAGAACGAAGGGGATGTCCAGGGCCTCCAGGCCCTCGCGGACCCGGTCGAAGTGGACACGGCAGGGATCACACAGGTGGTCGGCGAGCGCCGGTGCATCGGCGGTGGCCTGCCGGCAGCCGTCCCGTTTGCAGTCGAGGACTCGTAAGGGGTTGGCATCGAGCCGCTCCTGGTGCTCCGGGCACAGGTCGTCACGACGCTCGGCCAGGTATGCCCCGAGGAGCTCCAGGTAGGTAGGCCGGCACTGTTCGTCGCCCATCGAGTTGAGCCGCAGTTCGAACTCCGACAGCCCGAGGGACCGGAAGAAGGCGTCGGCTAGCCAGACCACCTCCACGTCGAGATCGGGGTCCTCGGGGCCGAGGGCCTCGACTCCGAGCTGGTGGTGCTGGCGGTACCGGCCGGCCTGGGGCCGCTCGTAGCGGAATGCCGGGGTGGCATACCAGGCCTTCCACGGCAGCGGAGGCCGGTGCTGCACGAAGGCGCGCACGAGGGGTGCCGTCCCTTCCGGGCGGAGGGCCAACGTCCGCCCACCTCGGTCCTCGAACTCGTACATCTCTTTGCCCACGACGTCGCTGCCCTCGCCGATGCCGCGGCGGAAGACCCTTACGTCCTCGAAGATGGGCGTGTGGGCCAAGCCATAGCTGGCCCGTTCCACATGGGCAGCGAAGGCGGCCAGCAGGGTCTCCCACCGGGTCGATTCCGGCCACAGGACGTCGTGGGTGCCACTGGGGCGCGCGCCGCCAGAGTGTCGTCGGCCATGGGTGCTCAGTCCCTCTTGCCCGGGAGAATGCGGTAGACGTCGTAGACCGCATCGAGGTGCCGGATCAGGTTGATCACTGACTCGAGGTGGCCCGGGTCGGCCAGCTCGACGTCGAAACGCATCCGGCTGATGCGGTCCGGATCGGTCTGCGTATTGGCGCTGACGATGTTCAGGTGGTGCTCGGAGACGACCTTGGTCACATCGGTCAGGAGGCGGGAGCGGTCGATGGCCACGACCTCGATGGTGGCGACGAACACGCCTGAGGACCGATGGTCCCACTCGACCTCGATGAGTCGCTCCCGCGACCGGCTGGCCAGCGACGCGGCGTTGGCGCAGTCGGCACGGTGGACCGACACCCCTCGGCCCCTCGTCACGAACCCCACGATCTCGTCACCGGGCACCGGTGTGCAGCACCGGGACAGTCGGACCATCAGGTCGTCGAGGCCCTCGACGTAGACGCCCACCGCCGAGCCCCGTCCGGGCTTGCGCCGCCGTGGGCTGTTGGCGGGCGGTGACCGGGAGCTGCTCCTCGTAGACCCCGCCCCGGAGATCCCGGAGGACCCGCTGGGCTACCGCCCGGGCCGACACCCGGTTGTCCCCGATGGCGGCGTGCAGGGCCTCCACATCGGCGTAGTTCATGGTCTCGGCCAGTTCGGCCAGCGCCCGCTCGGAGGCCAGTTTCTGGACGGGCAGCCCCTCGCGGCGGAGCTCTTTGATCAGCTCCTCCCGACCGAGCTCGATGGCGTCCTCGCGTCGCTCACGGGAGAACCACTGGCGGATCTTGGTGCGGGCACGTGACGAGGCCACCATGCCCAGCCAGTCCCGTGAGGGCCCCGCCGTGGGCGCCTTAGAGGTGAAGATCTCCACGGTGTCGGCCGAGCTGAGCGTGGTGTCGAGGGGGACCAGCCGGCCGTTGACCTTGGCGCCGATGCAGCGGTGGCCGACCTCGGTGTGGATGGCGTAGGCGAAGTCGACCGGCGTGGCGTTGGCTGCCAGGGCGATCACCTTGCCCTTGGGGGTGAAGATGTAGACCTCGTCCTCTTCGAGGTCCAGCTTGAGGGCCTCGAGGAACTCGATGGGGTCGGTGGTCTCGTTCTGGAAGTCGACGATGCGCTGCATCCACTCGACCTCGGCGGTGGTCGAGGAGGTCTCCTTGGCCAGAGCCAGCAACTCGGCCCGGCGGTCCCGCTCGGCCATCTCGGCGCGCTGGGCCGGGGTCATGGTCGAGGCCTTCTTGGCTTCCTTGGCCTCTTTGGAGGCAGCCGCCGCGCTGGACTTGGCCTTGGTCGGTGCCTTGGGCGCGGTCTTGCCCGCTGCCTTGGTGGTGCGGGACTTGGTCGACGTGGCGCCGCTGCCGTCCTTGGCGGACTTCGCCGTCGTGGACCCCGGTCGGTCCACCCGGCTCGGATTCTCCTTGTAGCCCCAGTGGGCCGCGATCCCGTACTCGGCTCGACGGTGCATCTCGTGGGTGCGGACCTGGACCTCGATGGGCTTGCCGTCGAGGCCGATCACGGTGGTGTGGAGGGACTGGTACAGGTTGAACTTGGGCGAGTTGATGTAGTCCTTGAACCGACCCTGCACCGGGGACCAGATGGCGTGGATCGATCCCAGCGCCGCCCAGCAGTCGCGCTCCGACTCCACGATCACCCGGATGCCCACCAGGTCGTAGAGGTCGTCGAACTCCTTGCCCCGGACCACCATCTTCTCGTAGATGCTCCACAGGTGCTTGGGACGGCCGGTCACCTCGGCGTTGACCCCGGAGGCGGCCAAACGCTCCCGGACCGACACCAGCACCCGGGCCAGGAACTCGTCGCGCAGTGGGGCACGGCTGGCCACCATCTGCTCGATCTCGGCGTAGCGCTTGGGGTGGAGGGTGGCAAAGGCCAGGTCCTCGAGTTGCCACTTGACCTCTTGGATGCCAAGGCGGTGGGCCAGCGGGGCGTAGATGTCCAGGGTCTCCTGGGCGGTCCGACGCTGCTTCCACTCGGGCATGACCGAGAGCGTCCGCATGTTGTGCAGCCGATCGGCCAGCTTGATGATCAGGACCCGCCAGTCGTTGGCCATGGCCACGAGCATCTTGCGCACCGTGGCGGCCTGCTGGGCCTCCTTCGAGTCGAACTGGAGCCGGTCGAGCTTGGTGACGCCGTCGACGATGAGGGCCACCGCCGGACCGAAGTCGCGATCGATGATCTCGTTGGTGACCCCGGTGTCCTCCACCGCATCGTGGAGGAGGGCGGCCGCCACGGTCTGGGCGTCGAGGCCCAGGTCGGCGACGATTCCGGCCACGGCGATGGGATGGGTGACATAGGGCTCGCCCGAGCGTCGCAACTGCCCGGCGTGGGCGATGGTGGCGGTCTCGGCTGCCCGGAGGATGAGCGAGGTGTCGTCCCCGGGGTGGCGGCGCAGGAATGCCTCGATCACCGGGGCCAACAGGACCGCCTGGTCGGCGGGCAGCGATGATCCGGGCTGGGGTTCCTCGGTCTCGATCGCAGGCCCGTCAGTGGGCATGGGGGTGGCCAGCGCCATACCTACACGGTACCTGTCAAAGGGCTGGTATCGGTACCTTCTGGACGGTTGGGCACGGCCAGTGCCCGCCCACCGACGTCAGCGTCGCTTGCCCTTGCCGCCCTTGCCCTTCCCCTTGCGGGGACGGGGTGGCGGGCGATTTCCGCCCGGCCGGGTCGACCCCGGCGACGACCGGGCCCCTCCCGATGCCGCAGAGGCTGCGGCGCCGGCGCCGTTGGAGGCGGCCGAGGCGTCGGCCTTGGACGGGGCGCTCTTGGCGCTGCCGCCGGATCGGCGGTTCGAGGACGCCGCCCGGGTCGGATCACGCCGGTGGTCTGGGCGCGGCCCCGGCCCTGGGACCGGCCACTCGCCGAGGCGGTGCCGGCGATGGCGGCTGCTGCGGCCGGGGTGAGCACCCCGGCGCGGTCCCCACGGGTCTCCAGGCGCTGGCGGATGGTGATGTAGCGGGCCTCCCGCTCCTTCATCATGGCGAGCAGGGGCGACGCGATGAAGATCGACGAGTAGGCCCCACTGGTCAGCCCGATGACCAGGGCCAGTCCGAAGTCCTGGAGCGAGGTGGCTCCGAGGATGAACGAGCCCACGACCAGTACCGACAAGACCGGGACGATGGCCACCAGCGAGGTGTTGATGGAGCGGGCCAGCGTCTGGTTCATCGACAGGTTGACCATGTCCGAGTAGGTGATGCGCCCGGACGCGCCGAGTCCTTTGGCATTGTCCCGTATTCGGTCGAACACCACCACGGTGTCGTACAGCGAGTACCCGAGCACGGTGAGCACGGCGATCACGGTGTCCGGTGTCACCTCGAATCCCGTGAGCGAATAGATGCCGACCGTCACCAGAATGTCGTGGATCACCGCCACGATGGCGGCCACGGCCATCTTGAATTCGAAGCGCAGCGAGATGTAGATGGTCACCGCGATGAAGAACACGATGAGGGCCTCGATGGCCTTGGCGGTGACCTGGGACCCCCACGTGGCCCCCACCTCGTTGAAGTCCACATTGTTCGGCGAGGTGTCGGCCGCTTTGGCCAGGGCGTCTTGGACCTTCACCTCGATGGCCTGGCGCTCGGCCACCGGCTTGGAGTTCAGGTCCGCGGTCACCTGGATCTGGCGCTGGTGATTGAGCTGATTGGTCAGCTGCACCACGGTCGGCTGAGTGATGCCGGCCGACTCCACGGCCGAGGTGGCCTCGGCGGTGGTCAGGTTCTGGGAACTGACCAGCCACGACTGGCCGCCCTTGAAGTCGATCCCGGCGTTGAGACCCCGGGTGCTCAGCGAGATCACCCCGAGGATGATGATCACCGCCGAGATGCCGAACCACCACCGGCGATTGCCGATGAAGTCGAAGGACGTCTCGCCCCGGTAGAGCCGCAGGAAGACGTTGGGCCGCTTAGCCCCGGTCTCCTCGGCCTCCAGCGCCTCGGCCGCGAACTCCAGCTCCTCGTCGAAGGCCTCCTCGAGTTCGGCTTCTGGGTCGTCCTCGTCGACCTCGTCGTCGGGACCCTCGGACTTCTGGTCGTCACTCATGTCGAGGCTCCGGCCGTCACGCCCAGACCACTGGCCATGCTCATCGAGCTGGCCTCGTTGCCACCCTGGCTCTGGCCCAACAGAATGACGAAGGGACGGGTGAAGAAGTAGGTCACCACGATGTCGAGCACCGTCGAGATGCCGAGGAACAGGGCGAAGCCCTTCACGTCCCCGACGGAGATCTCATAGAGGATCACGGCACCCAGGAGCGATACGGCATCGGCAGCCAGCACCGTCCGGAAGGCGCTGGCGAAACCCCGGTCGACGCTGGAGCGGACGGTCCGGCCACTGCGGGTCTCGTCCTTTAGTCGTTCGAAGTAGACGATGTAGGAGTCGACGGTGATCCCGATGGACACGATGATGCCGATCACGCCGGCCAGGTCGATAGTGACGTTGAACGACTCACCGAGGACGGCGATGATGGCCCACAGCAGCGCACCGGTCACGGCTAGTCCCGCCAGCACCACCAGACCGAGCAGCCGGTAGTAGAAGATGATGTAGAGCATGACCAGGGCCAGACCGGCCAGGCCCGAGATGAGCCCGGCCTGTAGGGACGACTTGCCGAGCGACGGGGACACGGTCTGGACGGTGAGCCGGTCCAACTTCACGGGCAGGGCGCCGTAGGTGAACTCGGTGGCGAGGGTCTTGGCCTGGTTCTCGGTGAAGCTGCCCGAGATCTGCACGGAGTTGCCGAAGGACGTGAACGAGCTCTGGGTGGGCTGGGTGATGGGGGCCGAGATCACCTGCCCGTCGAGATCGATGCCGATGATGGCGTGGAACTGGGCCTGGGCCAGGGTGTTCCACTGGTTCGCCCCGGTGGAGGTGAGGTTGAGGTTCACCGCCCACTGGCCGTTGTTCAGCTGGGCATTGGCTGACTTGACGGCGGTGCCGGTCATGCCGGCGGGACCGAGTACGTAGCGCGGTGCCCCACCGGACCCGGCGGTGGCCGGCAGGAGGACGGTGGCACCCTTGTCGTCCTGGGTCGACGGGGTCGACTTGAAGGTGGCGAACTGGGGGTCCTCGGCGATGTTCTGATTGCTGGTGTACCCCTGATTCGAATTGGAGTCCGGCGTGACCTGGAGGTTGGCCGCCGTCAGCTGGGTCGACGCCGCACAGGCGGGCAGTGTGCCGGTCGACGGCGTCTTCCCCTTGGCCAGGGTCAGGTTCGGCGCGTAGCAGAGCGCGGGCCGGAAGAAGAGCTGGGCGGTGTTCCCGAGGGTGGCGAGGACCTGTTGGGTGTTGCGCTCGCCGGGGATCGACACCGAGATCTCGTTCTTTCCCTGGCTCGCCACCGTGGCGCCAGTGGTCCCTGCTCCCACCCGGTCGTTCAGGATGGTCACGATGGTGTCGAGTTGGGCCTGACTGACCGGCCGGTGGGTCTGGTAGACCACCGACAGTCCGCCATCGAGGTCAAGACCCAGTTTGGGTGACCATCCAGCGGCCAGCGTGGCGCTCAGGGCGATCACGGCCACGCCGACCACGGCAAGCAGGCTGACCCACAGTGAGCGCTTCTTTTTCATCAGGGATCAGATGATCGGCGGAGCGTCGTGGTCACCACTGTCGTCGCCGTCAGCGGCACGGGTGGTCCCGGGCTTCCCGCCTGATCCATTGGTGGAGCCCTTGTCGCCCGTGGGATCGGCCTCGGCGTCCACATCGGCGTCGGTGTCGTGCTCCTCGTGGTCGGCATCCTCGCCGTCCTCGTGGTCGGCGTCGGCACCGTCGTGCTCGTCGTGTTCGGCGTCGTCGTAGTCGCCCTCGTCGTAGGACCCGTCGTCATCGGTGTCCACCGGCGGCTCGATCTTTCGGAGCACGTACTGGCGGAGGACCACGAACGAGGCGCCCACACTGGTCTCCAGGGTCACCCGGTCGCCGTCGATCTCGATGATGTAGCCCACGATGCCGCCGGCGGTGAGCACCTCGTCGCCCACGTCGAAGGCCGCTCCCTGTTCACGCACGGCCCGGGCCTTCTTCTGCTGCGGCCGGTAGATGAGGAAGTAGAAGGCCGCTCCTACCACCACCAAGATGAGCAGGATGGGGCTGCCGCCCGACGACTTCTTGGTCGTCGTCGCCGCGACCAGGAGCCAAGGGGCGACTGCCGTCAGGGCAGCCGTCATCGGACGCGGGAGGAGGGATTAGTGGTCGCCACAGCGGTTTGACTGTAGTCCAGCCCCACCTCGATCAGTGGCCACCCGCCTCAGGAGCCCCAGTGGTCCGCCGTGCGGGCACGGAGGTCACCGAACGTGCCAGCGGCGATGCTCGCTCGGGCCTTGTCCATCAGGTCGAACATGAAAGCCAGGTTGTGGATGGTCAGGAGCCTCCAGGCGGTGGGCTCCCCCACGCCCAGGAGGTGGCGGAGATATCCGCGTGACCATCGGGCACACGTCGGGCAGGCACACGACGGATCGAGCGGGCCGTCGTCGGTGGCGTGGCGGGCATTGCGCAGGTTGAGGCGGCCTTCGGCGGTGAGGACGGCCCCATGGCGGGCCATCCGGGTCGGCGCCACGCAGTCGAACTGGTCGACCCCGAGAGCGACCGCCTCCATCAGGCCGACCGGGTCCCCGACCCCCATCAGGTAGCGGGGCCGGTCCACCGGCAGATGGGGCACGGTGGCGGCGAGCGCCTCCAGCATGTCCAGGCGGCTCTCCCCCACCGACAGCCCGCCGATGCCGTAGCCGTCGAAGTCCAACTCGACGGTCCGCTGGGCGCTCTCGGCCCGCAACACCGGGTCTGTGCCTCCCTGGACGATGCCGAACAGGGCCTGGCCCTCAGGACGCTCCTCGAGGATCCGGTGTCGCCGTTGGGCCCGGGCCGCCCACGACGCGGTGCGCTCCACGGCGGTCCTCAGCACCTCGGGCGGCGCGGGTAGGGAGGCGCAGACATCGAGCACCATCTGGATGTCCGCCCCGAGTAGGCCCTGGGCCTCGACAGCTGACTCCGGGGTCAGGCGGACCGGCGACCCGTCGTAGACCGAGCTGAACGAGAGCCCGTCGTCGTCGACCGACGGCTGGAGCGAATGCACCTGGTAGCCGCCTGAGTCGGTGAGGGTGTGACCGCTCCACCCGGTGAACCGGTGCAGGCCACCCAGCCGGGCCACGACGTCGGCGCCGGGACGCAGCATGAGGTGGTAGGTGTTGGCCAACACCACCTCGGCCCCGAGGGCGTCGAGGTCGGTGCTGTCCAGCGCCTTGACTGCGCCCCGGGTGCCGACCGGCATGAAGGTGGGAGTCCGGTACGACCCCCGGGCGGTGTGGACGAGGCCGGTGCGCGCCGCCCCGTCGGTGGCGGTGATCTCCACTCGGACCGCGGTCACCGCCCAGGCCCCAGCGGGCGGGCCACCATCATGGCGTCCCCGAAGGACAAGAACCGGTAGCCCTCGGACAGTGCGGTGGCGTAGAGCTCACGCCAGACCGGTCCACAGAACGACTCGACGAGCAGCAGCAGGCTCGACCGGGGCAGGTGGAAGTTGGTGACGAGGACGTCGACCACGGCGAAGGGGTAGTCGCCGTGGATGTAGAGGTCGGTGCGGCCCGCCAGCCGGCCTGTGGCTGCGGCCGACTCCAGGGCCCGCACCACGGTGGTGCCGACGGCGATCACCCGGTCGGCGTCGGCGCAGGCCGCCATGGTGGCGGCAGGCACCGAGTAGCGCTCGGAGTGGATGACGTGCTCGGCGGGAGTCGGCGCGGTGATCGGCCGGAAGGTGTCGAGGCCGATCGACAGATCGACCCGGACGATCGTGGCCCCGGCCCCACGGCAGGCCTCGAGGACCTCGGGGGTGAAGTGCAGGCCGGCGGTCGGAGCGGCCGCCGAGCGGGCATCGAGCGGCTGGGGCGCGGCATAGACCGTCTGGTAGCGGTCGGCGTCCTCTAATCGGTGGTGGATGTAGGGCGGCAACGGCATTGTGCCGGCGTGGTCGATGACAGCCGGGTCGAGGAGCCGGACCACCCGTCGCCCGTCGTCGGCGCCGCCGATGGCCGCCCCCACTTCGACGACCGGGGGACCGCCGGGACGTTCGAGCAACACGGTCGAGGGGGGTAGCCGCCGGCCCGGGCGCACCAGGGCCTCCCACTCGTCCCCGTCGGTACCGACGGGCTCCAACAGCAGCACCTCGGCCCGTCCTCCGCTGGCCTTGACCAGACCCAGTCGCCCGGTCAGGACCCGCGTCTCGTTCACGACCACGACGTCGCCCGGGCCCACCAGCCCGGGTAGCTCGGCCACCGTCGTGTGCCCAACGTCGCCAGACCCGCCGAGGCCGGGGCCCACCAGGAGTCGCGCCGCACTGCGGGGCTCGACCGGGGATTGGGCGATGGCCTGGTCGGGGAGGCCGTAGTCGTACTCGCTCATCGGGGTGGTGTCCCCCGGCCGTCCGCCCGGGCCGGTCCGGGCCGGGTGGACCGACGACGACGGCTCCGACATGGCCCCCATGGTGGCAGATGCGGGCGCTGGCCCGATCCTTGGAGTGGCCAGACCGTGGCGTCAGGGCCACATCACCACCCCACGATCAGAGGAGGGTGGACTCCACCGGCGTCATGCCCAAGTGGGCCCACGCCCGCGGGCCGCCACCCGGCCGCGGGCGGTGCGTTGGAGCAGGCCCTGTTGCAGCAGGTACGGCTCATAGGCATCCTCGATGGTGTCCGGCTCCTCGCCCACGCACTGGGCCAGGGTGCTGAGCCCGACGGGTCGGCCGGCGAACCGTCGGCACAGGACATCGAGGATGGCACGATCCACCTTGTCCAGCCCGAGTTCGTCGACACCGAATACGTTGAGGCCCTCCACGGCGGCCACCGAGGTGATGGCGCCGTCGGCCCGCACCTCGACGAAGTCCCGCACCCGCCGCAGCAGTCGATTGGCGATGCGCGGGGTGCCCCGTGACCGCTCGGCGATCCGGCGGGCGCCCTCGGCGTCGACGGGGACCCCGAGGATGCCGGCGGAGCGGGTGACGATGGTGGTCAGCTCCTCCACGTCGTAGAGGTCGAGCCGCCCGACGAACCCGAAGCGGTCGCGCAACGGCCCGGCCACCAGCCCGGTGCGCGTGGTGGCCCCGACCAAGGTGAACCGGGGCAGGTCGAGGCGGATGCTGCGGGCGGTGGGCCCCTTGCCGATGAGGATGTCGAGCTTGAAGTCCTCCATGGCCGGATACAGGATCTCCTCGACCGATCGGTGGAGCCGGTGGATCTCGTCGATGAACAGGACGTCGCCGTCCTGGAGGTCGGTCAGCAGGGCGGCGAGGTCACCGGCCCGCACCAGGACCGGCCCGGCGGTGACACGAAGTCCGGCACCCATCTCGGCGGCCACGATGCCGGCCAGGGAGGTCTTGCCCAAGCCGGGCGGCCCGGCGAAGAGGAGGTGGTCGGCGGGCTGTTTCCGCTTGAGGGCGGCCTCGATGACGATCTGGAGGTGTTCGGTGAGCTGACCCTGGCCCACGAACTCGGCCAGGGTGCGTGGCCGGAGGCCGGCCTCTTCGACCTCGTCGGCGGGAGCGGCAGTCGGATCGACGGGACGAGGCTCGGTCGGAGCACCGAGACCGGGGTCCTCCAGCGACGGTTCGGACAGCACCTCGCGTCGGGCCTCCGGCGTCATCGGTTGCGGACCAGCTCACGCAGGGCCATCCGGACGAGGTCCTCGGTCGAGGCCGCTTCGTCGGACCCGTCGGTCCCGTCGAGGGCGGCCCGGATCTCGTCGGGCCCGTAGCCCAACTCGGCCAGCGCGGCACGGGCCTCGGCCCTCGGGTTGGCGCTGGGCGTGCTCCCCACGCCGCCCCCGTCCAGGGTCGGGAGGTCGAGACGGGCCTTCAGCTCGAGCAGCAGGCGGGCGGCGGTCTTTTTCCCCACGCCCGGCACCGTGCACAGGGTGTCGATGTCGTCCTCCAGCACAGCGGTGGACAGGGCGGCCGGCGACAGCGAGGACAGGATGCCCAGGGCCAGCCCCGGCCCGACGCCGTGGGCGCCCAGCAGGGCCTCGAAGCACCGGCGCTCGTCGGCGTGGGCGAATCCGTAGAGCACGATGGCGTCCTCGCGGACATGGGTGTGGACGTGGAGGAACACCTCGCTGCCGGTGCCCCCGACACTGGCGAGGAGAGAGGTCGGCACCGAGGCCCGGTAGCCGACACCGGCCACCTCCACGATGAGCTCGCCGGGGGCGGGCCGGTCGATGAGCACGCCCCGGAGCGAGCCGATCACGACGGCTCCCCCGTTGCTGCGGCCACGGCCCGGCGGAGCGGCTGCGCGGTCAGATGGCAGGCGGCCAGAGCCAGCGCGTCGGCCACGTCCGGGGGACGGGGCGTCTCGGCCAGGCCCAGCACGGAGGCCACCATGCGCTGCACCTGGTCCTTGGTGGCCGCCCCGTAGCCGACCAGCGCCTGTTTGACCTCGTTGGAGGTGTACTGGGCCACCTCGCACTGCGACTCGGCGGCGACGACCAGGGCCACTCCGGCGGCCTGGGCCGTGGCCATCGCCGTCTTGGCATTGACCTGGAAGAACACTCGCTCGACCACCACGGCATCGGGTCGGAACTCGATCATCAGGGCCCGCAACTCGACGAGCAGGGTGTGCAGCCGGTCGGGCAGGGGCATGGTCGGCTCGGTGGCGATGACCCCTCCGGCCACCGCCGCCAGGGACCCGCCACGGCGCGTGACGATGCCGTAGCCGCAGCGGGACAGGCCGGGGTCGACACCCAGGACGAACATGCGTTCGATGCTACCCCGGGCGGCGGGCCAGGTGAGGGACCTCTACGACCGGTCCCGGTCCTTGCCGGGCAGTCACCCCTCGTAGGCCGCCATGATGGCGTCAGGGATGTCGAAGTTGGCGTAGACGTTCTGGACGTCGTCGTGGTCGTCGAGCGCTTCAATCAGTCGCAGCACCTTTTTGGCCTCGGACTCCGTGGACACCTCCACGGTGGACGTGGCCACCATGGTCAACTCCGAGGGACCGGGCTCCAGCCCGGCGCCCTCGAGCGCGGTATGGACGGCCATCAGCTCGGCGGGTGCGCTGGTCACCAGCCACCGCTCTCCCTCGTCGGCGAGGTCCTCGGCGCCCGCCTCCATGACCACTTCGAGCACCCGCTCCTCGTCGAAGGTGCGGGGCACGGCGATGATCCCCTTGCGCTCGAACTGCCAGCTGACTGCTCCGGGCTCAGCCATGGACCCGCCGTTCTTGCTGAAGACGTTGCGTATCTCGGCACCGGTGCGATTCCGGTTGTCGGACAAGCACTCGACCATGACCGCCACCCCGGCCGGCGCATAGCCCTCATAGGAGATGGATTCGTAGCGGACGCCCTCGAGCTCACCCGAACCCCGCTTGATGGCCCGCTCGATGGTGTCGATCGGGACCGAGGCGTCTCGGGCCTTGGTGTACATGGTCCGGAGGCTGGCGTTGGCCGTCATGTCGCTACCGCCCTCGCGGGCTGCCACCTCGACCTGGCGGATGATCTTGGCGAACACCTTGGCCCGGGCCGCGTCCTTGGCGCCTTTTTGGTGCTTGGTGGTCGCCCACTTGGAGTGTCCCGACATCGACTAGCGCCTCTCCTCTTTGGTCATCTCCACGAACAGCTGATGCAGCCTACGGTCACCGGTGAGTTCGGGGTGGAACGACGTGACCAGGACCGATCCGTGCCGGCAGACCACCGGCTGCCCGGTGATCCCTCCCGATGAGGCCCCCAGGTCGAGACGGGCAGATGGCAGCGTGGCCATAACCTCGACCGCCTCGCCGGCCCGCTCGACCACCGGTGCCCGGATGAACACGGCATGGACGGGTCCCCCCTCGAGGCCGTCAACGTCGAGGTCGCACTCGAACGAGGCGCGTTGGCGTCCGTAGCCGTTGCGGCGGACGGTCAGGTCAATGACCCCGAACCGGCGCTGGTCCTGACGGCCGTCGAGCACGTCGTCGGCCAACAGGATCATCCCGGCGCACGTGCCGAACACGGCCAGACCCTCCGACAGGCGATCGGCCAACGGCTGGAACAGGCCCGAAGACTCCATCAGCATCGACAGGGTCGTCGACTCACCGCCGGGGATGATGACGCCGTCGAGGCCGCCGAGGTCGGCGGGACCCCGCACCAAGACCGTCGGCTCGCCCAGCTCGGCCAGCGCGGCCGCGTGCTCGCGCACGTCCCCCTGGAGGGCGACCACCCCGACGGTCATCGCCCCACCGACCGCCCCCGGGCCTGGCTGGCTCGTGGGTGCCGGGGTCTGCCTACCGGCAGACGACCACCGGTCCCACTCGAAGCGCCCCACCGGCCATCGGCCGGTGACGCCTCGGCGGCTGGGACGTCCGGGCGGCTACCGGCCCGCCGGTCACCAACCACGCTCGGCCAGGTGCACGCCGAGCGTGCCGATCTCCTGACCGGCCATGGCCGAACCCAGACCGGTGGAGACCTTGGCCACCAGGTCGGCGTCGGCGAAGTGGGCGGTGGCCTCCACAACGGCACGGGCCATCTGCTCGGGATTGTCGCTCTTGAAGATGCCCGACCCGACGAACACCGCCTCGGCGCCCAGTTGCATCACGAGGGAGGCGTCGGCCGGGGTGGCGATGCCTCCAGCACAAAACAGCGGCACGGGCAGCCGGCCGGTCCCGGCGATCTCCTGGACCAGGCCGATCGGCGCCGCCAGCTCCTTGGCCCACCGGTACTGCTCCGCGGAGTCGGCCTGGGTGATGGCGCGGACGTCACCCAGGATGGAACGCAGGTGGCGGACGGCCTCTACGATGTTGCCGGTGCCGGCCTCCCCCTTGGAGCGGATCATCGCCGCACCCTCGGAGATCCGCCGCAGAGCCTCACCCAACGTGGTGGCACCGCACACGAAGGGAAGGTCAAAGCCCCATTTGTCGATGTGATGGGCCTCGTCGGCCGGGGTGAGGACCTCGCTCTCGTCGATGTAGTCAACGCCGAGTGACGCCAGGACCTGGGCCTCAGCGAAATGCCCGATCCGGGCCTTGGCCATCACCGGGACGGTCACAGCAGCCTTGATGCCCTCGATCATGGCCGGGTCGCTCATCCGGGCCACGCCGCCGTCGCGCCGGATGTCGGCTGGCACCCGCTCGAGGGCCATCACAGCCACGGCGCCGGAGTCCTCGGCCACCTTGGCCTGCTCGGCGTCCACCACGTCCATGATGACGCCGCCGCGCAGCATCTCGGCCAGACCCCGCTTGACGGTGAAAGTTCCCGTCGGGCGGTCGTTGGCGGTGGAGTCCTGCACAGAGTCGGCCATGGCTGCATTCTACCTGCGTGCCGGTGGGCCCACGGCCGGGACGCGCCTCCGGCCGCCCCCGGAGGGAGCGGCCGGAGGCCAGGTCTGCTGTGAGCGGAAGGGCTCAGGCCTGGAGGACGGCCTCCAACTCGATCTGGATGTCGACCTTCTTGGCCACCACGAGGCCGCCGGCCTCCATGACCGCACCGAAGGCCACCCCGAAGTCCTCACGGTTGATCGTGGTGGACGCACTGAATCCGACGCGATGGTTGCCGTAGGGGTCCTTCACGACGCCCTCGAGGGTCACGTCGAGCGTGACCGGCTTGGTGACACCGCGGATCGTGAGGTCGCCGTCGACCTTGAAGTCGCCACCGTCGGGCTTGATGGACGTGCTGACGAAGGTCCACGTCGGATGGTTCTCGACGTCGAAGAAGTCGTTGGTCCGGAGGTGGTTGTCCCGGTTCCCGTCACGGGTGTCGACGCTGGTGGCGTCGATGGTCACCGTGGCCTTGGAGTCAGCCGGATTCTCGGCCAGCACGAGCGTGCCCGAGAAGGTGCTGAACCGCCCACGTACCTTCGAGACCGCCATGTGCCGCACGGCGAAGCCCAACTCGGTATGGGACGGATCGATGTCATAGGTGCCGACGGCGGGATACTCGACCCCATCGACGGTCCTGCTGGTGACTTCAGTGTCTGCTGCCATGTGGTTCTCCTTAGATGGTTGTTCGGTCCTGCGGGCTCACGTCCTCCGCCCTGAGCGGGGATCTTTGTTTGCTGAAACAACTATACCACATGTAGTTGCAGTCGCAAGTATCCCTCCAGATCCTGTACACTCCAGCCATGGGACCGTTGTCGAACACCGACGAGGAGCGACTGACCACCGTGGGACTCCTCATGGAGTCGGCGGCCGGCCTGCGCCGGGAGTTCCAGCGTCGGACCGAGGCCGAGAGCTCACTGTCCAACCAGTCCTTCGATGTCCTCATCCGACTGGCTCGGACCCCGGGATCCGAGCTCCGGATGAGCGAACTGGCCGCCCAGACCTCGCTCACCCCGAGTGGCCTCACCCGCTCGGTGGACCGCCTGCAGGAACAGGGCCTCGTGGTCCGGCGGGTCTGCCCCGAGGACCGGCGCGGGGCCTTCGCCGTGCTCACGGCGGCCGGCCAGGAGCTAATGGACCGAGCCATCCCCGAGCACGTCGCCCACATCGACGAAGTCCTGAGCAGTCTGTACACCGCCGACGAGGAGGAGACGCTGGCCCGCCTGCTTCGCCGGCTGCGTGACCACCTGCGCGCCTCGGGGTGTGAGTGGGGCCTGACCGAGGAAAGCGGCATCTGCCCCGAACGCGGAGTGAGCCGCTCCACCCCGGGGGCGGCCATGTGCATCGGTCAGTCGATGGCGGGGACCGGCTCCGAATGCCTTACAAGAGCGACAGCGCGGCGGCCCGCACCCTGGTGTCGTCAAGATTGCCCTCGACGGACTCCCCCGCCGGTGCACCGGCCATGGGATCGACCCACAGCCATCGGGTGAGGGCGGCGGTCCGGCCAGGGCCGGGCGGCCACTGACCGGGTCGGGCTGAGCCGGAGCGCTCGACCATGGCCTCGAGGGCGGATCCGATGCCGGGCGGATACCGGACGACCCTGGCCGCACGCTGGTCGGCATCGAAGGCTCGCCCCTTCCCGATGATCCGGTGCACACGCTCGACGCCCGAGGCCACGCCGATGACGGCGCACAGCGGCGCCGTGGTCACCACGGCCATACCGGCCAGCACGGTGTCGTGGCGCTTGATGTGCACGAGCTCGTGGGCAAGTACGCCCTCGAGCTCCACCAGCGTGAGGGACGTATCCAGCCCGGAGGTGACGACGAGGGAGGCACTTCCCGGGTCGTGACCCACCGCCATGGCGTTGGGCACCGCGCTGTCGACCACACAGATCGTCGGGGCCGGAAGGCCCATGGTGGCGCACAGTCCGTCCACCAGGTTGTGCAGGCGGGGATGGTCCCACTCGTTGCTCGGGTGGGCCCCGACCGCCCGCAGGACCGAACCCGGGGCACTCCGCCACAGCCAACCCACGATCAGCGCAGCCACCACGACGAATGCCACCGCGCCCACGATGGGCTGACCGACGGCGGCGAGCACGACCCCGATGACCAGTCCCGGGACGAGCCCGGGGAGCAGGCAGATCCGAACGGCCTTGGACCGGTTGGCCTTGATCGCCGCCGCCTCTTCGACACTGTCGCCGCGTTCGGCCACCGGGCCGACCGGGCTGACGACCAGGGGAGGGTCAGTCGTTGGCCGCTGGCTGCCCTGGCGCGGCGACCCGGATCGGGCCGGCCCCCGACCGCCCGATGAGCCCGAGCGCCCTGAACCACTGCGGGCACCGCCTCCGCCGGACCGGTTGCCGGAGCTCGAACCGTTCCGGTTGGAACCGCCACCGCCACCGCCGCTGCCACTCCGATTCCGGTTCCTATTAGGGTTCCGGTTCCGATTGGCCCCGCCGCCGCCCCCCTGCGAGCCGTTCGACGATCGGCCCGCCGAGGACCGCCCCCCGCCCCCCTGACCACCACCGGCGGCACCGGTGGCGCTGTCACGCCCGGCGCGGCCGCTGCTGTCGGAGTTGGACGGGGAGTCGCTCATGCCAGGAGCAGTGTACGGCGGCTCAGGTCGCCGGTTGGACCAACGTCGTGCGGTAGAGGTCCTCGTACCACCCGGCCAACCGGTCCATGGCGAACTCGTCGGCCCGCCGGGAGGCTGCCGCCAGCCATCGGTCCCGTCCATCCTGGCCCCCGGTGGCCCCCTCGCTACCCGACTCGGCCAGGACAGCCGACCGTCCGGCGAGCACCGAGGCGAGGGTGGATGCCAGGGCCGGGGCATCCCCCGGGGGCACCAGCACGGCGTGTCCCCGGGCGGCGTCGCGATAGCCGCTGATGTCGCTGGCCACCACGACCGTCCGGGCCGCCATGGCCTCCAGGAGGACCATGCCGAAGGACTCACCCCCGAGCGAGGGGGCGCACAGGATGTCGGCCCCCACCAACCGCCGGACCTTCTCCTCTTCGGACAGGACTCCCAACCACTCGAGGTCTGACGAGGGCGGATGGTGCCGGGCGAGCATTTCGGTCAGCGGCCCGTCGCCGGCGATCCAGAGTCGGGGCCGCGGTCCGGTGTCCCGGTCGCCCATCCGATCGAAGGCCTCGAGCAGATAGACCAGGCCCTTGCGCTCCTCGTGGCGGCCGAGGAAGACGATGGTGGGACGGTCCGACGGCCAAGGCTCGACCCCCTGGTACCGATCGACCTCGATGCCGTTGAACGTCACCGCGCACGCTCCCCGCACATTGTGGGAGGCGGTGTCCCGCGCCGCCTCGGAGACTGCGCACTGCGCGGCGAATCTCCTCGACAACCGCCGGGTGAGGGGTCGGAGCAGGGTGTAGAAGACGGTCGGCCCGCTGCGGTGGAAGGTGGTGACCACCGGCGGGAGCCCTCCACCGAGCAGGAGGCCGTAGGGGAGCCCCGGGGTGAAGGGCTCGTGGACGTGAACCACGTCGAACTCCCCTGTGTCCAGGCACCGACGGGCCCGCAGCACGGCCCGGAGCGAGATATTGACCGGGGCGATGGACCCATTCGACGGGAGGGACACCGAGTGGCCGGTGGTCACGAGGTCGATGTCCTTGGGCGCATCGTCGGCCTGGTCCAGAGGGGCAAAGACCGTGACCTTGTCACCCCGGGCCCCGAGGGCGCGGGCCAGCCCGATGACCTGGCCCTGGACGCCACCGGGGCGCGACAGGCTGTAGGGGCAGACCAGGGCGATACGCAGCGGCAGATGGGACGTCGGCTCGGGGTGAGGCACCAAGTGGTCAGTCCATCATGGATCGACGCTCACGGCGGCGACTCCACTTCACGCCGTACATGGCGTCATCGGCCCGGCTCAACAATTTGGACGGGTCCGTATCCGGGTTGTCGGCGAACACGCCGCCCACCGAGGCCAGCACGGTGAGGGTGCGCCCGTCGATCCGGTAGGGCCGGGCCAGGGCCACCGAGATCCGCTCGGCGATCCGGAGCATCTCGTCCTCGCCGCTCTCGACGTCACACACCACCACGAATTCGTCACCTCCCAGTCGGGCCACCGTGTCGGAGGGACGCACGATGGCCGACAGGCGGCGGGCCACGGCGATGAGCACGTCGTCCCCGACGTCATGGCCCAAGACGTCGTTGATCTCCTTGAACTCGTCGAGGTCGAGGAGGTACACGGCCACGCCGCGCAGGGACCCGGTGCCGTCGGGGAGGGCGACGTTGCGCGCCTCGAGGTCCAGGGCGTCGATGGCGTCCTGGAGACGTTCGGCCAGCAGCGTCCGGTTGGCCAGACCGGTCAGAGGGTCGTGGAGGGCCAGCTCAGCCAGTCGCTCCTCGTTCAGCTTCTGCTCGGTGACGTCGTGCATGGCAACGACCGCTCCCAGCATCCAGCCGTCCTCGTCCACCAGCGGCTGCCCGTTGACGCTGACCTTGCGCGTGGAACCTGACTGGGACTCCAGCACCAGTTCGACGTCTCGCAGGTGCTCCCCGGACATCGCTCGGATCAGGGGGTTCTCCCGCTGGGCCATCGGTGACCCGTCCGAACGCCGCAGTCCCTGGTCGCTCGGGATGCTGCCGATGGGGTCGACGTCGTCAGCCAATCCGTGGAGCAGGCGGGCCGACGGGTTGAACACGGTGATCCGACCCTCGGGGTCGCAGGCCACGATGCCCTCTTCGAGGGTGTCGAGGAGCACCTGGAGGAACCGCTCCTCACGGCGCAGCTCGGCGGCCGCCTGGCGCCCGGCGGTGATGTCGGCCAACGAGGCCACAGCGCCGGTCGCCGTGCCGTCGGCATCCACCATGGCCTGGGCGTTGGCCCGGAGCCACATGGTCGAGCTCGTGGGGCGGCGTAGTCCCACGACCACGCCGACCGACCGTCGTCCGCCGCGGAGGGCCGCCATGGTCGGATGGGTGAGGGGGTCGATCGGCTCGCCGTCGGCATCGACCATCTCGAGCCCACCGGAGGCCGCCTCGGCCAGGAGGTCGACGAGGCGCCGGCCCAGGATGCGGATCCGGGGGGTCTCGAACATGACCTCGAAGGCCTCGTTGACCCGGATGATGGTGCCCGACGCATCGACCATCATCACGCCGTCGGCCAGGGAGTCGATGATGGTGGCCTGGCGGCGTTCCGAGTCGCGTACCTTCTCCTCCAGGCGCTTGCGCTCGGTGATGTCGCGGATGTTGACGACGATGCCGCCGATGGCGTCGTCTAGATGGTTGGCTGCCACCACGTCGAGATCGATGGATGCGCCGTCGGCCCGTACGGTGCTGATTTCAAGGGACACCGACAGCCGCCTCCGGGCCACCAGGTCCTTGAACAGGGCCCGGACCGGCTCAACACTGAGGGAGTCGAACAGGCCGAAGGCGTCCAGCCCCACCACGTTGCTGATGTCGTAGCCGAAGAGGCGCTCGGCCGAGGCACTCACGAAGATGAAGCGGCCCTCGGCGTCGATCACCGCGATCACATCGAACTCGTTCCGGCTGAGCGTGTGCAAGCGCGGCTCCCCCGGGGCGCATGGCCGTTGGATGCCACAGCGCCGGGCAGGGTGAGCGGGTGACCCTCGGCCCGGTCACCGTCGGAGGGCACGACCACGGTCGGCAGGTCGGCCCCGGGCCGCGCCCGCCCGAACTCCGCGTCGCCGGGCATCGGCCGGGCGTCGAACTTGGTCATGCCGCCTGCTCGGGTCGGTCGGCCAGCCACAGCGGCTGGAAGACGTGCCACTGCTCGGGGGCCTCGCGGATCAGGCCCTCGAGGCGGTTGGCGACCTCCTGGGTGAGCCGGGCCACGTCCCGGCGCAGCGATCCGGTGCGGGTCAAGTCGATGGGGGGCTCGACCACGGCCCGGTGCTCCCGGCCCGGTCCGCTGTAGACCGCACCGGTGACAAGGGTGGCCCCGGTGCGCAGTGCCAGGGTGGCCGGACCGGCCGGCATAGTGGTCGTCTCGCCGAAGAACTCCACCTCGATGCCGTTGCCCGCGATGTCCCGGTCACTCAGTAGGCCGACCAGCCCCCCGCGGCGCAGGGTGGCGACGATGGCGCTCCCTGAGGAGGCATCGAGCGGCACGATGGTGAGGCCCATGGCGGCCCGCTGCTCGACGAAGTACTCGAAGAGCTCCGGAGGCTCGAGCCGCTCGGCCACCGAGGTCATCGGCATGTCCTGGGTGGCGAGAAAGGCGCCGCCGTACTCCCAGCTGCCGATGTGGGGAAGCACCATGATCACGCCCTTGCCGGCGGCCATTCCCACCTCCAGGTGCTCGAAGCCCTGAACGACGGTACGGGATTCCACCTCCGCCGGCGACGTGCCGGGCAGCCGCGCACCCTCGACCCAGTAGCGAGCGTACGCCCGGAACGAGCGGCGCGCCCAGCGATTGAGGATGGCGGTGTCCGTCGCCTCGGCACCGATCACACGTTGGAGATTGGCCGACACCATGCGCCGCTGGTCGGCACGCACCACGAACAGGACGTCGCCCACCAGCCGGGCCACGCCCAGTGCCACAGACTCGGGCAGCGCCGACAGGGCGCGCGCCAGGGTCGTGTAGGTACGGAACACTGCTTGCCCCTTGTTCACGAGCCCTCGTTCTCGTTCAACTGGTGATCCGGTACGGCTCAGGATTGCCGACGGACAGAGCGCTGTCGGATGCCCTGGCGGGCATGCCGCGCCCGCCAGGTCCTCCCGGACCGGCTGGCCAACTCTCCTTGACGACGTGCCCTCCACCGTGACAACGCCACCGACTCCTTGCGACCACCCGACCGCGTCGTGGCCCGGTCCCGCCGATGACGACGAGGTGGTGTGACCGGCACCGGCGCCTCGGCCAGTCGCCACACCTTGACGAAGCGTCCGACCGCGGTGACCAGGGTGAGACCGAGCATGATCCACAGCACCGGCACCAGCAGCACCGGCGACAGGAAGCCGATGCCGAGCAGGATCATCCGCTCGGCCCGTTCCATCAGCCCGCCTTTGGCCGAGATGCCCAACGATTCGGCCTTGGCCCGCTGGTACGAGACCAGGGTGCTGGCCGCCAACACGGCGAACGGAAGCAGGACGAGGTGACCGGGGTGGGTCGAGACCAGGTACCAGGCCACGCCGCCGAGGATCAGCGCGTCGGCGACCCGGTCGGTGACCGAGTCGAAGAAGGCGCCCCGCATGGACGACGTCCCCGACGCCTTGGCCACCGGTCCGTCCAGCAGATCGTGCAGGCCGGTGAGGATGAGCAGGACGATGGCCAGATGGAGATGGCCCGACCCGACGGCCACGGCGGTGGCGGCGGCAGAGACCAGGCCGGTGGCCGTGAGCATGTCCGCGGTGACGCCGTACCGCTGCAGCTTGCGCCCCACCGGACCGGTACCCCGGTCGACCGTGTCGCGCCATCGCCCGTCAAACATGGCTCTTCCTCCAGAAATGGTTCCCCAACCCTACCATCTGCTAGCTGGAGGCAGCGCTACCGGGATCTCGACGTCACCGGGGTCGAATCCCGTCCCGACCAGGGCCGGACGACCCAACTCACCGAATCCGCCTCAGCCCACCGACCCGAGGGTGGAAGAGGCCCTGCGCCCCTCACGGTCGGGTCCCGGGCCGGACGAGTGGCGCTGGCGGCCCTCGGCCACCAACCACACCACCAGCACGGCGGCGGCGCCGATCACCAGGGTGTTGGCCGCCACGTCGCCCACCGGGCCGTGGCGGAGCCACAGGTACGGTGTGGCCACCGCCAGCCCGACGAGCACGGCGAGGGCCACGGCCACGGACCGGTGGACTCGGGCCACGGTGGCCACGACGATGGGCGCCAGGGCCAGCCATGACCAGTGGTGGGTCCAGGACACCGGGCTGACCAGGACTTCGGTCAGGGCCAGGACCATGACCGCCTCGGCGGTGCGGCCGCCGTCCACCAGCCACCGGGTGAGGACGATGCCGCCGGCCAGGGTGGCCAGTGACAGCACGACCCACAGCCCGGTCCCGAGGTGGGAGCCCGAGAACGGGGCGCGGTGGACCATCCCGTTCCAGGACTGGTTGCTGACGATGCCGAGGGACCCGGTGCGTTTGGCGTCGAAGAATTCGTGCAGCCAGTAGCGGTCCGAGGCGCCGGGGAGGGCGGCCCAGCACAGGGCCGTGACCCCGGCGAACGTGGCGACGCCGGTCAGCAGGGCACGCCACTGGCGGGCGACGGCGAAGTACACCAGGTAGAGCAGGGGCGTGAGCTTGACGGCGGCGGCCAATCCCACCAGCACACCCCGTCCCCGTCCGCGCACCCGAGTCAGGTCGGCCACCACCATCACCATGAGGATGACGTTGATCTGCCCGAAGTCGAAGTTGCTGCGCACCGGCTCCAGGGCCAGGGTGGCCGTCCCGCCCAACAGGGCCGCCACCACCCAGGCCCGCCCGGTGGGCAGGGTGAATGCCGAGGCGAGCAAGAGCCGTGCGGCGCCCACCAGGCAGGCGGCACTGACCACCCACCACAGGGTCTCGGCCACGCCCAGCGGACCGAGCGACAGCGGGCTCAGGACGACCAGGGCGAACGGGGTGTAGGTGAACGGCAGGCGGCTCACCGTGTACAACTCGGTGAAGGGTGAACCGCCGTGGTACAGCGAGTGCCCGGCGGCCCGGTAGACCCGGAGGTCCAGGTGCCAGGACGATCCGAACCGGAGCATGTAGGCCGCCGACACCAGCCAGACCAGGACGGCGGCTGTGGCCACCCACGGGGTGGGGATTCGGGCGGCCCGTGCCACCAGCCGGCCCCCAGACGTTGTCGGGCCGTGGTCATCGCTTCGGCCCATCGCCGAGAACTTAGCGCCCGCTCCCCCGCCGGAGCAGCGACCACCGGGCCGCCCGCCGGTCGTGATGACGCGGCGGGGGACCCTCAGAGGACCAGGGGCTTGATCGGCGCCATGATCAAGTTGGGGTCCGCCTTCCAGTCCACACCCGGCACGTCGATGTACAGCTCGATCTCGTTGCCGTCAGGGTCGAGGACGTACAGGCTGTGGGTGACCGTGTGGTCGCTGGCTCCCACGATGGTGACCTCGCGCTCCTTCAGGCGGGTCACCACGTCGCGCAGCTCGTCATCGGAATCACCCACCTTGAGACCGAAGTGGTAGAGGCCCAGGTGACGCCCCCGGGGAAGCGGGGCGGCGTCCTCCCCCACCTCGATCAGCAAGAGCTCGTGATGGGTGCGGCCCGAGGTGAAGGCGGCGGCCGGGATCCCGAGCCCAGCGGGGAAGGCCGGTTCCCATCCCAGAATGTCGCCGTAGAACTCGGCCGAACGCTGCACGTCTCGCACGTACAGGACCAGATGCCCCAGCTCTTTCACCTGCATGATGCCTCCCGGCCTCGATCTCTCCGCACCCTCTGGCGCGTCACCTCCAGAACGCCGCCGGTGGCCAATCGATTCCTGGGGCGGCGTTCGGTCACTCCCCCGGCGGCCAGGCCGCGACCAGGCGCTCCCAGGTGGCGGTCAGGGCCTCGGGCAGCACTCGCGTGCCGGCCACCGTGGTCATGAAGTTGGTATCGCCCAACCAGCGGGGGACCGCGTGGAGGTGGAGGTGGCGGGGGATGCCGGCACCGGCCGCCTGGCCCAGGTTGGCCCCGAGGTTCACGCCCTCGGGTGCGTACGCCTCGTGGAGCGCGGCCACGCCGAGGCGCAGGCCGGACCACAGTTCCAGACCCTCGGCCTCGGTCAGTTCAGCCAGTGAGGAGATGTGGCGGGTGGGCAGGACCATGAGATGTCCGCTGGCGTAGGGGTAGGCGTTGAGGACGGCAAAGGCATGGGTGCCCACCCACAAGATGCCGTTGTCGGCCGACGGCGGGCCGCTGGCCAGGATCCGGCAGAACACACAGGCGTCGCCCTGGCCGTGGCCCCCGTCGTCCCCCCCCGACACGACGTACTCGGTCCGCCAGCCGGCCCACAGGTGCTCAAGGCTCACGGCCCTTCGGGGACCCGGCGCTCGTTGATCTCCAGTTCGAGCGCCTCGGTAAAGGCCGACAGCTCGACGCCCCGTTCGGGACGATCGCTGCCGCGACGATTGACGCCGACGGTGCCGGCGTGGACATCTTCGTCGCCGACCACGAGGATGTAGGGCACCTTGAGCACCTTGGCCCGCCGGATCCGGGCGCCGAGCGGCTCGTCGGCCGGCTCGAGGGTGACCCGCACGCCGACCGCCCGCAACCGGTCCGCCACCTTGTGGGCATAGGCCACGTGGTCGTCCCGCACGCCCAGCACGCGCACCTGTTCGGGGGCCAGCCAGGTGGGGAGGGCGCCGGCATAGTGCTCGAGCAGGATGGCAAAGAACCGCTCTACGGAACCGAACAGGGCCCGGTGGATCATGATGGGCTGGTGGCGGGCGTTGTCCGCTCCGATGTACTCCATCCCAAATCGTTGGGGCATCTGGAAGTCCAACTGGATCGTGGACATCTGGTGGGTGCGTCCGATGGCGTCCTTGGCCTGGACCGAGATCTTCGGCCCGTAGAACGCCCCGCCACCCTCGTCGAGCACGAGGTCGAGGTCCATCCGCAAAGCGGCTGCCCGCAGCGCCTCGGTCGCCTCCTCCCACTCCTGGTCGGTGCCCACGGCCTTGTCCTCGGGCCGAGTGGACAGCTCGAGGTAGAAGTCCTCCAGCCCGAAATCGCGAAGCAACGAGAGCACGAAGGTCATGGTGGTGTGGAGCTCGTCGGCCATCTGGTCCCGGGTGCAAAAGATGTGGGCGTCGTCCTGGGTCATGCCGCGGACGCGGGTGAGCCCATGGACGACACCGGACTTCTCGTAGCGATAGACCGTGCCGAACTCGAACAGGCGGAGCGGGAGCTCACGGTAGGAGCGCTGCTTGCTCTTGTAGATCAAGATGTGGAACGGGCAATTCATCGGCTTCAGCCGGTACTCGGTGTTCCCGTCGACCTCCATCGGCGGGAACATGCCGTCAGCGAACCAGTCGAGGTGGCCCGAAGTCTCGAACAGGTCGGACTTGGTGATGTGGGGGGTGTACACGAAGTCGTAGCCGGCGGCCTCGTGGCGACGGCGCGAGTAGTCCTCCATCAGGCGTCGCACGGTGCCGCCCCTCGGGTGGAACACCGCCAGGCCCGACCCGATCTCCTCGGGGAACGAGAAGAGGTCGAGCTCGGCCCCGAGCTTGCGGTGGTCCCGACGTTCCGCCTCGGCCAACCGGTGCAGGTGGTCGGCGAGTGCCTGGTCCGACTCCCACGCCGTCCCGTAGATGCGCTGGAGCTGTTGGCGGTGCTCATCACCCCGCCAGTACGCCCCGGCCACCCGCTGGAGGGCGAAGTGGCCCAGCCGATCAGTGGACGGGACATGGGGCCCGCGGCACAAGTCGGTGAAGGCCGGCGAGTTCCAGTAGGTCGAGACCTGGGCGGCGGATCCCGCCCCGGCCGGTGCGTCGATCTCGTCCCGGCCGGCGCCTACGGCCTCGATGATCTCCTGCTTGAACGGCTGGTCCTCGAAGATGGCCAGCCCTTCCTCAATGGTGTGCTCATGACGGGTGAAGGGTTGGCGCTCGGCCATGATCTCCCGCATCGTGGCCGAGATCCGCTCGAGGTCCTCATCGCTGAAGTGGGCGCCACCGGGAAGTTCGAAGTCGTAGTAGAAGCCGTCCTCGATGACCGGTCCGATGGCGAAATGGGCTCCGGGCCACAACCGCAACACGGCCTGGGCCAACACATGGGCGGTGGAGTGGCGGAGCACCCCGCGCCCCAACTCGGACTCCGCGGTGATCACGCTCACCTCGGCGCCGTCGGGAAGAGGCTGGTCGAGGTCGACTTCGACACCGTCGAAGGTGGCAGCGATGGCAGCCTTGGCCAGTCGCGGTCCGATGGATTCGGCGAACTCGAGGGCGGTCGTGCCCGGCTCGAATTCCCTCGATGATCCATCGGGAAGTCGAACGGTGACGGCTGCCATGGTTCTGCCTTTCTGTGTCGGGTGCTGAGGGTCCGGGTCGACGGGCGCCTCCCCGGCCGATCGGCCGGAGACGACGCCTCGGACTACAGGGTAACGCCCAGCAGGTCGGCCCCCCGGACCACCGGCCCGCCGGCGGATGCCGCCGCGTCAACGGCCGCCAGAGCCGCCGGTGTGTCGAGGTCCACGTCCAACAAGGAGCGGACGGCGGCGAGTGTGGGGTCGTCCCCGCCGTCCCGGTCGTCGCTGCTTGCCGCCGACCGCCACCGGTCGAGTCGGCGGGCCGCCTCTGGCATGTCCTGGTCGGTCCACTCCCAGTCGGGCCGGTAGTGGTGGGCCAGTAGGGCCAGGCGCACCACGGCCGGCTCCCACTCCTTCAAGAGATCGCCCACGAAGACCAGGTTGCCGAGGGACTTGGACATCTTGGTGCCGTCCAGCCCGACCAGGCCCACGTGCAGCCAGTGTCGGACGAACGGGCGGCCGGTCACCGACTCGGACTGGGCGGTCTCGCACTCGTGATGGGGGAAGACGAGATCCCGGCCACCGCCGTGGACGTCGAGGGTCTCCCCCAGCTCTCGGAGGGCCAGCGCGGAGCATTCGACATGCCACCCCGGCCGACCCGGGCCCCAGCGCGACTCCCACGACGGCTCGTCGGCCAAGGATGGTTGCCACAACACAAAGTCCAGGGGGTGGCGCTTGTTGGGGTCGCCAGGGTTCCCCCCGTTTTCGGCGGCCAAGGCCAGCATGGTGGCCTCGTCGAAGTGGCTCACGGCGCCGAAGCGGTCAAAGGTGGTCACGTCGAAGTAGACGGCCCCGTTCGACGCATAGGCGTGGCCGGAGTCGAGCACCGAGCCGATGAGGGTGAGAATCTCGGCGATGGCCGAGGTGGCCCGGGGCTCCGACCACGCCGGGATCAGGCCCAGTGCCGCCATGTCCGTGTCGAACCGGCTGATCTCCTCGGCAGCCAGGTCGAGGTAGTGGACACCGAGTTCGCGCGCTTTGCGCAGGATGTCGTCGTCGACATCGGTGACGTTGCGCACGCAGCGGGTCTCATGACCCCGGTCGCGCAGCCTCCGTTGCAGGATGTCGAACGTCAGGTACACCTGGGCGTGACCCAGGTGAGCCGAGTCATAGGGGGTGATCCCACAGGAGTACAGCGTGACCAACGGCCCGGGCTCGAAGGGCACCAGGCGCGCCGGGCCGTGTCGTACAGGCGCATGTCTCCCCCGGCATCCACGTCGTCCCCAACCACCCTGTCAGTTAATCGGTTTTTCGTCCCGAACGGGGTCAGCGCCGGTCGTAGCCCGACAGTTGCAGTGCCGCATGGACCTTGTGGCGGATGTTGATGGTGATCAGCACCGCCGTGAAGGCCTCGATCGGCGCCGCCTGGGCCAGGCTTCCGGCATCGACCCCTCGTAGGCCGTCGATGTGGTCCACCAGTTCGATGGTGACCCTGGTGGCCTCGGTGTGGTCCGAGCACACCAACACGTCGGCGTCGACCGAGGCCTGCAGCTTTTCCATCTCCGAGGCCGGAAGGTGGTGGAACGACGCCGAGACCAGCGACTCGGGCAGTGCGGCCTGAATGGACGCGGCCACCGATCCACGAGGCGGGACAAGGGCCAAGAACTCCCGGCCCTCCTTGGCCAGGGCGTTGGCCATGGAGACGACGACCTTGCCGGCCAGCAGCGGGGCGAGCGGCTTGACGGTGGGGATGGCACTGTCCCAGGGCGTGGCTACGACCACAAGGTCCTCGGATGCCGCACCCTCATTCGAGGCGCCGCTGATGGCCAGACCCCGGTCCTGCCATGTGGCCATCAGGTCCCCGGCCACCGCCGCGGCCCGGTCGGCATCCCTGGAGCCGAGAACCACCTCGTCCCCGGCGGCGGCGAGCCGCACGGCCAGCCCCCGGCCGGCCGGCCCTGTGCCTCCCAGAATTCCGATGCGCATGACCACCACCCTTGCACACCACCCGTGGCCCAACGAAGCGATCACGATAACCTGACCCGCTCATGGGACTCCTCGATGGAAAGCGGATTCTGGTCACCGGCGTGCTCACCGACGCCTCCTTGGCCTTCGCCGTCGCCCGCCTGGCCCAGCGTGAGGGTGCCGAGGTGGTCCTGAGCGGTGCTGGCCGTGGGCTGTCGCTGACCCGTCGGACGTCGCGGCAAGCTCCCCGTTGAGGCCGATGTATTGGAGATCGACGTCACCCAGCCCGAGCAGCTGTCCTCTGCGGCGGCCAGCCTGGCCTCCCGGTGGGACCGCATGGACGGCATGCTCCATGCCATCGGCTACGCCCCGCCCGAATGCCTCGGCGGGGACATGTTCCAGGCCAACTGGGACCAGGTTCAAGTGGCGCTGCACGTATCGGCCTACTCGCTCAAGGCACTCGTCGAGGCCTTCCATCCGCTGCTGACCGCCGCCGGCACCGACGGCGGTGCTGGGGCGTCGGTGGTCGGCCTCGACTTCGACGCCACCGTGGCCTGGCCGGCCTACGCCTGGATGGGGGTCTCCAAGGCCGCACTGGAGTCGTTGGCCCGCTACCTGGCCCGGGACCTGGGTCCCGAGCGGATCCGGGTGAACCTGGTGGCGGCGGGCCCGGTCAAAACCATGGCGGCCAAGTCGATCCCGGGCTTCACGACGTTCGAGGACACCTGGGCCGAGAAGGCCCCCCTCGGGTGGGACGTCCTGGACACCGATGTGGTGGCGCGGGCGTGTGTGGCCCTGTTCTCCGACCTGCTCCCCATGACCACCGGCGAGGTACTCCACGTCGACGGCGGCGTACACGCGGTGGGGGCGTGATCGAAGGATGACCCTGACCTCCGACGATCTCCGGAACCACATCGCGGCCTACGTTGACGCCATCAACGCCCGTGATCCCGAGGGCATCGCCCGCTTGTTCACCGAGGACGCGATCCAGGCCGATCCGGCCTCCAATCCGCCGAACGTGGGACGGGCTGGCATCGCCGCGTTCTTCGAGGCCGGTATCGGTGCCAGCGACTCGTGGACCTTCACCGCCGAGACCGTCCACACCTGCGCATCCTCGGTGGCCATCGACTTCCGCATCGACGTGGAGACGGGCGGATCGGCCATGACCATCGCCGGCATCGAGGTCTTCGCCTTCACCGATGAGGGCCTGATCGCGTCGGTGTATGCCTACTGGGACGACGCCGACCTCTCGTTCGCATGAGCGACAGCGCGGTCCAAGTGGGCAACCTCATCGCCCGGTATGCCGAACTGATCGACAATGGCGACTTCGAGGGCCTGGGTGACCTGCTGAGCCGAGCCGCCGTGGGGTCTGTGGACAGCGAGGCTCTGCTGACCGGCCGCGACGCGCTCGTGGCGCTGTTCACGTCCACCACCCGTCGCTACCCCGACGGCACCCCGGGGACCAAGCACGTCACCACCAATTTGATCCTGGAGATCGACGACGACGCGGGAACGGCGGCGGCCCGCTCGTACTGGACGGTCCTCCAGGCGGTGCCAGGACTCCCCCTGCAACCGATCCTGGCTGGCCGCTACCACGACACGTTCGAGCGTGGCGACGGCGTGTGGTGGTTCGCCGAGCGGCGGTACCAGATCGAGCTGATCGGCGACTTGAGCCATCACATGATCTCCGGGCTGCCCTCGTAGACCCGGCCCGAGGCCGGCCTGCTCCTTGACCAGCGGGCCGCTTCGACCCTACGTTCGAGCCGTCCGTTCACCGACAGGGAGGGGGAACCCAGTGGGACGACTAGACAACGCCGTCGCAGTGGTGACCGGCGCAGCATCAGGGATCGGTGCGGCTTGTGCCGAGCGACTCCGGGCCGACGGTGCCACCGTGGTCACGATCGACATCACCGGGGACGTCGACCACCGACTTGACGTCCGGGACGAACCGGCCGTCGAAGCGGCCTTCGCCTCGACGGTGGGCGACCATGGGCGCCTCGATGTGACCGTCCATGCCGCCGGGGTGGCCGGCGGCGGTCCTGTCCACCTCCTCGAAGCCGACGAGTGGGACCGGGTGGTCGACATCAATCTGAAGGGGACCTTCCTCGTCGACAAGTACAGCGCCATCCACATGCTGGCCCAAGGCAGTGGCTCGATCATCAATATCGCCAGCATCGAAGGACTGGAAGGCACCGAGGGCGGTACTGCCTACAACGCCTCCAAAGGCGGTGTGGTCACCCTCACCAAGTCCATGGCCATCGACTACGGCCGGCGGGGCATCCGGGTCAACTGCATCTGCCCGGGCGGAATCGACACCCCGCTGCTTGGGGACATCATCGACGCCGAGGGCATGGAGCTCTACCGGGACACCATGCGTGAGCGCCACGTGCTCGGTCGCTTCGGGACTCCCGCCGAGATCGCCGCCGCCGCATCCTTTCTGGCCTCACAAGATGCGTCCTTTGTCACCGGCCACGCCCTGGTGGTGGACGGAGGGTTCACCGCCGGCATGCGCGTCGGCCTCTTGGACCAGCTCGGCATGTGAGGCCACCGCCTGGGGCACGCGGAGGCCAGTGCCACGACTCGAATCCAACCCACGAGGAGAACCACGATGCCGACCCAGGTGACCACCGACACGGTGGATGCGGCCCGATCCCTGCGACCGCTGGTCGCCGAGGAGTCAGCTGTCTCCGAGCGCAACCGGACCCTGACTGAGCGCACCGTCGAGGCGCTGTGGGCCAGTGGGCTCATGCAGCAGTTCAACCCGGTCGAGGCCGGAGGGATCGAGCCCACCTTCCCGACCATGATCGACACCTGGATCGAGCTGGCCTGGCAGGACGGTTCGCTCGGGTGGATCGGGATCGCCAACCTGCCCTCGGCGGCGGCCTGTGCGGCGTACCTGCCGGCCGAGGGGTTCGACGAGGTGTTCACCGCGCATGGCAACCGCGTCACCATGGGTGGCCAGTTCTTCCCCAACGGCCTCGGCGAGACGGTGGAGGGCGGCTACCGGGTCACCGGCGCCTGGAATTTCGGCTCGGGCACCGGGCATTCCGAGTACGTGGCGGCGGGCTTCATCCCTACCACCGACGGGGAGATGGTCGTCGGCGAGGACGGGATCCCCCCACTGCTGGTCGCCGTGATCCCACGGGAAGAGATCGTGTTCACCGACGGGTGGCACGTCCAAGGCCTCAAGGGCACCGGCTCCTACGACTACAACGTCGACGACCTGTTCGTCCCGGCCTACCGGACCTATGAGCTGTTCACCCGGACGCCACAACGCGGCAGTTCGGCGGCCTTCCGCATGGGCCTGATCCCCATCACCGCCGCCGGCCATGCGTCCTGGGCCCTCGGTGTGGCCAAGAGCATGCTGGACGATGTCACCGAGCTAGCCGCCACCAAGGTCCGGATGGGCGACGAGGCCTCACTGGCCAATCGGTCGACCTTCCAACGCAACCTGTCCCACCACACGGCCATGTGGAAGGCGGCCCGCCTGCTGGTCGTGACCACCTTTGGCGAGATCGAGCAAGCGGTCCTGGATGGCGCGCCCCTCACCCCGACCCAACGCGCCGACATGCGGGTTGCTGCCACCTACGCCACCGAGTCGGCCCGAGAGATCGTGCAGTGGGCCCATCTGGCCGCCGGCACGACGGCCATCCGCGAGGGAAGCCGGATGGAGCGGGCGTTCCGCGACCTCTACACCGGCACCCAGCACGTGTTCATCGGTGAGAAGACCTACACCGACGCGGCCAAGATCTACATGGGGATGGTGGAGGACCAGTTCGGCTTCTGACGGGCGCTGCCTCACCGCTCCAGCACGATCGTGCTCAGAGTTGGAGGGATTTCACCTCGAGGTACTCCTCGAGCCCGAAGGCTCCGAACTCACGGCCGTTGCCCGACTGCTTGTAGCCGCCGAAGGGAGCCAGCGGGTTGAACCCGCCGCCGTTGACCTCGACCTGTCCGGTCCGCAGCTGCCGGGCCACTCGCTTGGCCCGGTCGGCATCGCCGGACCACACGCCGCCGGCCAGCCCGTAGTCGGTGTCGTTGGCGATCTCGATGGCCTCCTCTTCGGAGTCGTAGGGGATGATCACCAGCACCGGCCCGAAGATCTCCTCGCGGGCGATCGTCATGTCCCGTGTCACCGAGGAGAACACGGTGGGACGCACGAAGAATCCCTGTTCCAGCCCATCGGGTGACTCGGTGCCCCCGGTCACCAGGGTGGCACCTTCGCCCACGCCCTTGTCGATGTAGGAGCGAACGCGGTCGCGCTGGACCGCCGAGACCAACGGGCCGAGACGCGTCCCGCCGTCGAAGGGGTCGCCGGGAAGCCAGCCCTCGGCGGCTGTGGCGGCCAGTTGCTCGGCCTCCTCCAGTCGGGCACGGGGCACCAGCATCCGGGTCAGGGCGCTGCAGGTCTGGCCCGAATTGAAGTAGCACTTGTTGACCCCGTCGGGCACCGCGGTGGCCAGGTCAGCATCGTCGAGGATCACGTTGGCCGACTTGCCACCGAGCTCGAGGGCCACCCGCTTGACGGTGGCCGAGGCCACCTCTGACACCCGGCGGCCGGCCCGGGTGGAGCCCGTGAACGACACCATGTCGACGTCTCGATGGGCGGCCAGGGCCTCCCCCACCACCGGGCCGAACCCGGTTACCAGGTTGAACACCCCGGCCGGGAGTCCGATCTCGTCCAGGATGTCGGCCAGCACGAAGGCGTTGAGCGGGGCTACCTCGCTCGGCTTGAGCACCACCGTGCACCCGGCGGCCAATGCTGGCGCCACCTTGGCGGCGATCTGGTGCAACGGATAGTTCCACGGGGTGATGGCCCCGACCACTCCGATCGGCTCCCGAACGACGAGGGAGTTGCCAATGGTCTGCTCCCACTCGAAGTTCTCGGCCACCTGGGCCATGGAGGCGAACGATGTCGTCGGCAATCCCACCTGGACGAGTTGGGAGAGGATCCTCGGCATCCCCACCTCGTGGGTGATGAGGTCGGCCAGAGAGTCCTTACGAGCATCCAGTGCCTGGCTCACCTTGGTGAGGAGCGCGGTCCGTTCCGCCACCGGAAGAGCGCTCCATGCCGGGAAGGCCGCTTTGGCCGCGGCCACGGCTCGGTCGATGTCGTCGGTGGTGCCCTCGGGCACCGTCCCGACCACCTCTTCGGTGGTCGAGTCGATCACGTCGATCGATCCCGTTCCGCCCGGGGAGACCCACGTGCCTCCGATGTAGAGCTTGTCGCGGACTTCGGTCTTCATGGACGTCATCGGGTGGCTCCTTTGCAGGCGGTCGGCACTGCCACTCTAGGACGACGGTTCGATCGCGCGGTCGGGCCCGTGCGCCCAGTTGCATAACGCTTCCGATATATCTATGGTGACCGTGTCGGCACCACAGAAGACACCGGGGGATCGTGGCTCAGACCCAGCAGGAACGGAAGGCGGAGACCAGGGCGCTACTGCTGGCGGCCGCGGCCGATCTCTTCGCCGAACAGGGCATCGACGCCGTCTCGGTCGACGCAGTAGCAGAGGCGGCCGGGCGCACGTCGGGTGCGGTCTACGCCCATTTCGGGAGCAAACAGGGGCTCCTACTGGCCCTCCTCGACTCCTGGAAGGACTCGGTACTCACGGTGCTGTTGGCCGAAGTGGCCATGACCGACTCCCCGACCGGACAGCTGGCCGCCGTGTGGGGCAACGTCTCGGACACCTCCGACGAGCGCTCGGGCCGGTGGGCCCTCCTCGAGCAGGAGCTCTGGCTGCGGGCTGCTCGCGACCCCGAAGTGGCCGAGGTCATCCGGGTCCGCAACGCCGAGGCCCGACGATTCAGCGCCCGTCAGCTGGCCGGCTGGTCCTCGGCGGTCGAGGCCCGACCGGTGGCCGAACCCGAGGAGTTGGCCGTCCTCATGAAGGCCTTACTCACCGGGCTCGCCATGCAGCGCCGGCTGGAGCCCGACACGGTGACCGACGAGCTCGCCCTTCGCGGCCTGTCCGCCTTCCTCGGGCTGGCCGCGCCCTCGGGCGCCGCCCAGCCTCCAGCGTCCAACCGCTTCCGCACCGATGCGGCAACGGCCGGATCAACACACCCATCCCAACAACCAGGAGTGACGCCATGAACACCGAGATCCGCCAGAAGCTGGGCATCGAGTTCCCCATCTTCGCCTTCACCCACTGCCGGGACGTCGTGGCGGCCGTGACCAACGCCGGAGGCATCGGGGTGCTCGGCGCCATCGCCTTCACGCCCGAGCAGCTCGAGGTCGAGCTCACCTGGATCGACGAGCACGTCGGCGACCGGCCCTATGGCGTCGACATCGTCATCCCGGCCAAGTACGAGGGCATGGACGAGATGGACCCGGACAAGCTGGAGGCCCAGATCCGCGGATTGGTCCCGGCCGAGCACAAGGAGTTCGCCCTCAAGATCCTGGCCGACCACCACGTGCCCGAGATCCCCGAGGACGAGCGGACCTCCAACGGCATGATCGGCTGGACGGCTGCCCACGCCGCCGGTCTCATCGACGTCGCCCTCCGGCATCCGAACGTCAAACTCATCGCCAACGCCCTGGGCACTCCCCCTCCCGACGTGGTGGAGAAGGTCCAGGGTGCCGGCCTGATGATCGGCGCCCTGGCCGGGTCGGTGAAGCACGCCTTGAACCACAAGGCCGCCGGCCTCGACTTCATCATCTGCCAGGGCTCGGAGGGCGGCGGGCACACCGGCGACGTCGGGAGCATCGTGCTCTGGCCCGAGGTGATCGACGCCGTGGCCCCCATCCCCGTGCTGGCTGCCGGCGGGGTGGGCAGCGGGCGCCAGATGGCGGCCGGCCACTGGCGCTCGGCGCCCAGGGCGTCTGGTCGGGCACCCTGTGGCTGACCGTCGAGGAGGCCGACATCCCGCCCAAGCAGATGGAGACCTATCTGGCCGCGTCCAGCCGCGACACCGTCCGCTCGCGCTCGTTCACCGGCAAGCCGTGCCGGATGCTGAAGAACGACTGGACCGACGCCTGGGAGGCCGAGGACACGCCCGACCCGCTGCCCATGCCCCTGCAGATGATGGTGGCCATCGAGGCCGTGTCGAGGGGCCACCGGTACCCCGAGCAGGCCAAGGACGTGAACTTCAACCCGTGCGGGCAGGTCATCGGCCGGGCCACCACCGTCCGGAAGGCCAAGGACGTGGTGTTCTCGATGGTCGAGGAGTACATCGAGGCGACCGAGCGGCTGCAGGCCGGGGTCACCGTCTGAACGCCCGCCTGGTCCGGCCCGTCAGGCCGGGCGGTTCCTGACATCAGCTGTTCTCGGGAACGCAACACGTAAGCGTTCGCCGTTGGCAGGAGGGCGCCGGTCGAGCAGGAGAACGCGGTGCCGGCAAGTGGCCAACCACCAGGTCATCGGCGTTCAAGCCGATATTGCGTGCCGGTTCGGCTGGCGGCCGTGACGGATTTGCCGCGCGCAAACGACGGATTTCGCATGCCAATTCCACTTTTCGGTGATCAGCATGGGTTACCGTTTCGTTTCATCCCGCGGGAATGGGTGCGCATGCCGCATCACGCGGCCGAACGATGGGAGCTTTCCATGAGCACGACCTCAGCGACTCCTCACCGCGATGGCGGTGATCGGGATGACCGCCTTCAGCCTGGCCGCCTGTAGCAGCAGCGGCAGCCGACCTCCACCACGGCCGGCAGCGGCACGGCCAGCGCCGTGAAGAGCGGCGGCTCGATCACCATGGCCCTCGACGAGAACCTGGCCGGGTTCAACATCAACACCTCGGCATCCAACGAGTACGTCCTGCAGGAGATCCTCGACGCGGTGTGGCCCCAGCCCTACATCGTCAACGCCGCCCTCAAGCCGGTCCTCAACACCCAGCTGATCACCAGTGTGAAGGTGACCACCAACCCGCAGACCATCACCTACAACATCAACCCCAAGGCGGTCTGGCAGGACGGCACCCCGATCGACGCCGACGACTTCATCTACAACTACCAGGCCCAGAGCGGGAACTCGGCCTTCACCGACGTGGGCAACCAGCCCTATGACGCCGTCTCGACCTCCGGCTATGACCAGATCGCCTCGGTGACCGGGTCCAACCCGCCCGGTGGTGCCGCCTGCGACCCGGGCTCGTCCGCCGACCGCAACGTCGGCCTGTGCCCGAACGGGAAGACGGTCACCGTCAAGTACTCGACGCCCTACGCCGACTGGCAGGGGCTGTTCACCAACATCGTGCCCGCCCACATCGCCCGCACCGTCGGGTGGAACACCGGGTTCAGCGGCCCCTCCCAGACCATCTCGGGGAGCTGGTACGAGATCCAGAGCTACAACAACAACCAGTCGGTGGTGCTGGTCCGGAACCCGAAGTACTGGGGGACCCCGGGCAAGCTCGACAAGATCGTCTTCCAGTTCTTCACCGACGACACCCAGGAGGTGCCCGCGCTCCAGAACAACGAGGTCCAGGTCATCAACCCGACCTCGGTGAGCAGCTCCATCGTCCAGACCGCCGCCCAGATCCCCAACATCACCAAGGTGACCGTCCCCGGCCTGGAGTTCGAGCACCTGGACTTCAATGAGGCCGACCCGTACCTGGCCAAGCTCCAGGTCCGCCAAGCCATCGCCTACGGGACCAACCGCCAGGAGATCATCGCCCACACCGTGGGTGAGGTCTCGCTCCGGCGTCAAGCCGCTGGGCAACCGGATGTTCGTGGCCACCGCAGCCCCAGTACGTGAACAACGGCGGGCCAGTACGCCACGGTCAACGACCTCGAAGGCCGACGCTCGCTGCTCAAGGGGCTCGGGTTCACCAAGGGCTCCGACGGCTACTACCAGCCCAACTACGGGCCGCAGAAGGGCCAGGACCTGACCTTCACCATCCAGTCCACCATCGGCAACGCCATCCGGTCCCAGACCGAGCAGCTGTTCCAGGCCCAGATGAAGGCCATCGGCATCAAGATCAACATCCAGAACTACGACGCCAACACGTTCTTCGGGACCAACCTCCCCAACGGCACGTACCAGATCGCCGAGTTCGCCTGGGTGGCGACGCCCGTTCGTGTCGGAGAACCAGTCGATCTACTGCTCGTACACCAACACCACCGACTGCGGCCAGAACTGGATCCACTACGCCAACCCGCAGGTCGACAAGCTGTTGACGGAAGGGATCGTCAGCCCCGTCGCCGGCCCAGGAGGCCGCCGACTACAACGCCGCCGACAAGCTCCTGTGGCAGGACATGGCGACGCTGCCGCTCTACCAGAAGCCCGCAGTACTTCGCCTGGACGAGCAGCTACGGGAACCTCATCCCCAACACCTCGGAGGTCGGGCATCCCCTGGAACGCCAACCTCTGGGGCAGCGAAGACCTCCTAGGCCGGGCGATGGCCACGATGGTCGACGGCGCATGTCGATAGGGAGCGGGGCGGGCGGGCGGCCGCGTCCCTCTGCGTATCCGTTTCTGACCGCCCCCTCGGGTCACCCATGCTCTCCTACGTCCTCCGCCGGCTGGCCATCAGCATCGTCGTGCTGTTGCTGGCCACCATCCTGGTGTTCTTGCTGGTGGCCGAGTCCGGCAACCCCTGGCCCTCTCGATGGCCAACCCGAAGATCCCCCACTCGACCATCGTGGCCCGGGAGAAGCTCCTCCACCTCAACCACCCGCTGTGGCACCGGTACTGGATCTGGTTCATCGCATGCCGTTCAGGGCGACTTCGGCTCCACGGTCGCCGGCCAGCCGGTGCGGCCCACAGCTCGCCTCCCACCTGCTGGTCACCCTGCGGATGGTGATCCTGGCCACGCTGATCTCGATCGTCCTGGCCATCGCCGTCGGCGTCTACGCCGCTCTCCGCCAGAACAAGTTCGCCGACCACGTGGCCACGGTGACCAACTTCATCTTCCTGGCCGCGCCGGTGTTCGTGGTCGGCCTGCTGCTGAAGGAGTTCGTGGCCATCCCCGTCAACCAGCACCTCAACCGGATCGTCTTCTACACCAACGGCGAGCAGAGCCCCACCCTCACCGGCTCGTTCCTCTCCCGTCTGCCCGACTACGCCGCCCACACCGTGCTCCCTACGATCACGCTGATCCTGGTCACCTACTCGTCGTGGGCCATCTACCAACGGGCCTCGATCCTCGAGACCCTGGACAGCGATTACGTCCGCCTGGCCCGGGCCAAGGGCATCTCGCCCGCGCCGGGTGCTCATGCGCCACGTGTTCCGCAATGCCCTGATCCCGGTGACGACCGTGATCGCCCTCGATTTCGCCGCCGTCCTGGGTGGTGCGGTCATCACCGAGATCGTGTTCGGCTGGCAGGGTCTGGGGGTCTGGTTCCTCAACGGCGTCACCACCTTGGACATCAACATCACGCTGGCCTACCTGCTCATCACCGCCGTCTTCGTCATCCTCTTCAACCTGCTGGCCGACGTCTTCTACGCCTTCCTCGACCCGAGGATCCGGTATGACTGACGACCTCGGGCCGCTCACCCCGCCAACAGCGGCGTCGACCAGGTAGCCACCACCGAGGCCGGCATGCACACGCTGCCGAGCGTGGCCCCGGCTGCCGGCTCCGACGATCTCGACCAGCACGGGATGGCCGGGGAGGCCCAGGGTCAGTTGGCCACCCTGGCCCGGCGATTCCTCCACGAGCCCCCAGGCCGTCATCGGGCTCGTCGGTCTTCTTCGGTCCTGGCCATCGCGGCCCATCCTGACCGGGCTGTTCTGGAAGTACAGCTACACTGCCATCACCAACACCCTCAATGCACCCGCCGTCGCTCTCCCACCCGTTCGGGCACCAACACCATCGGCGGCGACATGTTCGCCCAGGTCATGCGGGGCACCCTCCAGGACATCGAGATCGCCCTGCTGGTGGCGGTCATCGCCACCGTGCTCGGCACGCTGGTGGGCGCGCTGGCCGGCTTCTACGGTGGCCGGGTCGACTCGGCCCTGATGCGCTTCGTCGACCTCATCTTCGTCATCCCCGTCCTGGTCGTGCTCATCGTGCTGGCCAACATCGTGGCCAAGCAGGCCGAGCAACTGGTTCTGGCTGGCCATCATCATCGGGGCCGTCTCGTGGACCTACATCGCCCGCCTGGTCCGGGCCGACTTCCTGCACCCTCAGGGAGCGCGACTTCGTGGAGGCGTCACGGGCACTCGGGGCCAGCCAACCGCCGGCTCATCATGCCGCCACATGCTGCCCAATGCCCTCGGGCCGATCATCGTGAACGCCACCATCACCGTGGCCCTCAGCCATCTCCTTGGAGTCGACCCTGTCCTTCCTCGGACTGGGCATCCAGCCCCCCAACGTCTCACTCGGCCTCCTGATCGACCAGGGCCAGGACTCGGCCACCACCGAATGGTGGCTCTTCGTCTTCCCCGTGGTGTTCCTGGTCGTGCTCGATCCTGTCCGATCTTCTTCATCGGCGACGGGCTGCGTGAGGCCTTCGACCCCAAGAAGAACAGGGTGCGGGCCTGAGATGACCGAACCGGCCCTTACCATCGACCAGCTGGTGGTCGACTTCGGCACCGGCGACGGGGCCGTCCACGCGGTGCGGGGCATCAGCTTCTCGCTGCAGCCCCGCATGAGGTGCTCGGCATCGTGGGCGAGTCGGGCTCGGGCAAGTCGGTCACCGCGCTGGCCGCCATGGGCCTGCTGCCCAAGAAGCGCCCGGGTCAGCGGCTCGATCGCCTATCGACGGCCAGGAACTGCTCGGGCTGAAGGAGAAGGAGCTGCCAAGGTCCGCGGCGTCGGGCATCGCCATGATCTTCCAGGACCCGATGACCCCGCTCAACCCCGTGTACACGGTGGGTTGGCAGATCGCCGAGGCCGTCCGGGCCCACCAGGACGTCAGCAAGGACGAGGCCATGGCCCGGGCCGTGCGCTGCTCGAGACGGTGGGGATCCCCAACGCCGCCGAGCGCATGGGCAACTATCCCCACGAGTTCTCCGGGGGCATGCGCCAACGGGTGGTCATCGCCATCGCCATGGCCAACGACCCGGCGGTCATCCTGGCCGATGAGCCGACCACCGCACTGGACGTCACCGTGCAGGCCCAGGTGCTCAGCTCGCTCAAGACCGCCCTCGAAGAGACCGGCGCCTCCCTGCTGCTCATCACCCACGACCTCGGGGTCATCGCCGGCCTGGCCGACCGGGTGCTGGTCATGTACGCGGGCCGGCCGGTCGAGGTGGGCACGCGTCGAGCAGATCTTCTACGAGCCGGCCATGCCCTACACCCACGGGCTGCTGGGCTCCCTCCCCCGGCTGGACAGTGACGGCCGCGACCGGCTGCGCCAGATCCCCGGCTCGCCTCCGTCGATGGTCGGCGACCCGCACCGGCTGCCCGTTCGCCCCCCGCTGCCCCTGCGGGCCGACATCTGCGACACCGAGGAGCCGAGCTCCGCCGGCGACCGCCGGTGCCCGCGGGCGGCCACCGGGTCCGAGCCACCCGGCCCGAGGCCGGACGGCCACCAACCGGTCGCATCTGGCCGCCTGCCACTTCGCCGACCAGGTCGCCCGCCTCCCCGTGGCCTCGATGTTCCCCGACACCTCGGCCGACCAGGAAGGCGTGGCACCGGAATCAGCCGACCCGACGCCCCGCGCCCGGACGGAGGAGGCCCCGACGGCCAGCCGGTCGGCCGGCGACGGGACCCACGCCCCTGCTGTCGGTGACCGACCTGGTCAAGCACTACCCCAAGCGGGGCGAGTCCTTCGGACGCCACCAGGTCGGCCATCGTGCATGCCGTCTGCGGGGTCGACTTCTCCATCGAGCGGGGCGAGACGCTCGGGCTGGTCGGCGAGTCGGGCTGCGGGAAGACCACCACCGGCCGCTCGGTGCTGCAGCTGGTGGCGCCGACATCAGGCTCGGTCCGCTTCGAGGGCCGAGGAGCTGGTCGGACTGTCCGGCCGCAGGCACTGCGGGATGTCCGCCGGGACGTCCAGGTGGTCTTCCAGGACCCGTTCGCCTCGCTCGACCCCAGGATGCCGATCGGCGAGTCCATCGCCGAGCCGCTGCACATCCACGGACTCTGGGACCGCGCCTCGGGTCGGGCCAGCGGTGGCCGACGCGCTCGCCTGGTCGGGCTCGAGCCCCGCCACGCCAACCGCTTCCCCAACGAATTCTCCGGCGGCCAGCGCCAGCGGATCGGGCATCGCCCGGGCGCTGATCCTCGAGCCCTCCCTGCTCGTCCTCGACGAACCGGTCTCCGCGCTCGACGTCTCGATCCAGGCCGGGGTGGTCAACCTGCTCGAGGACCTCCAAGAACGACTGGGCATCGCCTACCTGTTCATCGCCCATGACCTGTCGGTCGTCCGGCACATCTCCGACCGGGTGGCGGTCATGTACCTCGGGCGGATCGTGGAGATCGGCGACCCGCGCCGACGTCTACGAGCCGTCCGGAGCATCCCTACACCCAGGCCCTGCTGTCGGCCGTGCCGGTGCCCGATCCGGTCAAGGAGCGGTCGCGCACCCACATCGTTCTCGAGGGCGACGTGCCCAGCCCCGAGCACCCGCCGAGCGGCTGCCGCTTCCGGACCCGGTGCTGGAAAGCCCAGGACATCTGTGCCGAGCAGGTTCCCGAGCTGGTCGACCGGGGCGGCGGCCATCCCGTGGCCTGCCACTTCGCCGAGCGTGTCACGGTCGTGTGAGCCACGCCGGTGACCGAACCCGTCGCTACGTGACGTGCTACCGCCAGGGCTGTCTAACCTGACGCCGGTCCCATGCAGTACGTCTACCTCTTCCTCGTGGTGCTCGGGGTCAACCTCCTTCCGGCCTTCGGCCCACCGACCTGGACCCTGTTGGTGTTCGCCCGGATCACCTGGGGCCTCAACCCGGTGGCGATCGTGGTCATCGGTGCCATCGCCGCCGGCACGGGCCGCTACCTACTGGCCCTCGGGGCGCGCCGGTTCCGCCACCGGCTCAGCGACAAGCGCCGGGAGAACCTGACCGCGGCCAGCGACGCCTTGCTCAAGCGACGGGGCAGTGCGATCGCCTCCCTGGCGCTGTTCGCCATCTCCCCCCTCCCATCGGCCCAACTCTTCGTGGCCGCCGGCCTGCTCGATCTCGACCTGATCCCGCTGACCGTGGCCTTCTTCGCCGGTCGGATCGTGAGCTACAGCATCTATGTGGCGGTGGCCTCGGTCGCCACCCGCCACTTCGGCGACGTGCTGAGCCAGGTACTCGGATCGCCCTGGTCGATCGCCGTCCAGTTGGGGCTGCTGGCTGCGGTGTCCGTGCTCCCGTTCATCAACTGGAAGAGCATCCTCGAGCGCCGGGCCGCCCATCAGGGGGCAGCTCGGGGCCCCGACCGACCAGAGGGCACTGCGGACCCGCCGGCGTCGCCGGGCGGAGCTCCGGACCACGACTGAGGCCCCCCTGGACGTCCGCGCTCGACAGCGGCCGTCAGTTGTCTAGTATTCCTATCGACTTACCACACCATCCGATACATCCAGGGTGGTCGGTCGTCCCAGAGCCGGTCCACCACCTCAAGGAGGCCTCCCATGTCCATCCAGCAAGAAGTCCTCGACGCCAACGAGCGCTACGTGGCATCGTTCGGAGCCAAGGGTGAGCTGGCCCTCCCTCCGGCCCGCCACTTCGCCATCCTCACCTGCATGGACGCCCGGCTCGACCCGGCCAAGTACGCGGGTCTGAGCGAGGGCGACGCCCACGTGATCCGCAACGCGGGCGGACGGGCCAGCGACGACGCCATCCGTTCGCTGGTCATCTCGTACAAGCTGCTCGGAACCAGCGAGTGGTTCGTCATCCACCACACCAACTGCGGCATGGAGTTCTTCACCGACGAGGTGATCCGGGGCCTGCTGGCCAACAGCCTCGAGACGGCTGCGCTCGGACCGGACGGCTTCCACGACGTCGGACGGGGCCCGGGCTCGTCGGAGGCGACCTACATCGACTGGCTGACCATCAACGACACCGACCAGAGCGTCGTCGACGACGTGGCCAGGATCCGTGCCCACCCCCTGGTGCCCGGGCTCAATCCCGATCTACGGGTACATCTACGACGTCGCCACCGGACGCCTGGTGGAGGTACCCGAGGCCACCAAGGCCGGGCTCCCCATCTGACTGGCCAGGAGTCACGGCGCGGTCACCACGGTCGGGCGGTCCCCTCGACCGCCCGTCTCGCGAGGGCGACCGACTTGGCCCACCGGGTCGGGGGAACTCGAGTCACCCAACCGCCATTCGCTACATCAGGCACCGACGAGCCCGGCCGAGACTCCCGGTCTCGGGGCGATCGGCAACCCCGTAGCCTGGGAAGATGCGCTTCGTGATCATCGGCGGTGGGCCAGCCGGAAACCAGGCCGCCACCCACGCCGCCATGCTCGGGGTGGAGGTCACCCTCATCGAGCGCGACGTGGTCGGAGGGGCGGCCAATCTCTGGGACTGCATCCCCTCCAAGGCCATGATCGCCACCGGCGGGGCCATGTCCACCCTGCGCCGCATCGAGGGCATGGGGGTGGTGGGCGCCACCGGGACGATCGATCTCGAGCTGCTCCGCGCCCGCATCGGCACCATCGTCGACAGCCTGGAGCACACCAACGAGAAGATCCTCCACAGCCAGCAGGTCGATCTGGTCCGTGGCACCGCTCGGCTCACCGACGCCCACACCGTGGTGGCCACCACGGAAGAGGGCGAACGCATCTTCGAGGCGGATGCCATCCTGCTCAGCACCGGCAGTCGGCCGCGGGTGCCGACCTGGGCCGAGCCCGATGGCGATCGGGTCCTGTGCACACGTGATGCCTACCCGCCCAAGGTCCTGCCCGACCACGTCGTCGTGATCGGTTCAGGCGTCACCGGTGTCGAGTTCGTCCATCTGTTCTCTTCGCTCGGTTGCGAGGTGACCCTGATCGTGAGCCGACAGCAGGTCCTGCCCCAAAAGGACCCCGAGGTGGCAGCGGTACTGGAAGCCGACTTCATCCAACGCGGTGTCCACCTGTTGAAGGGAGCGCGTGCCGTCGGCGTCGATCGGAACGGGTCCGGGGTGGTCGTGTCCTGTGACGACGGCCGTCGAGTGGAGGGATCCCATGCCCTGATGGCCATCGGGTCGATCCCCAACTCCGAAGGACTAGGTCTGGCCGAAGCCGGGGTCGAAGTGACCGGCGACGGCTACGTCCCCATCAACCGGCACTGTCAGACCTCGGTGCCCCATATCTTCGCCGCCGGCGACCTCTCGGGAAAGCTGCCCCTGTCGTCGGTGGCGTGGATGCAGGGACGCCAGGTGGCCGAGTACGTCGTGGTGGGGCACACGGCCTCCCACCGCCATCCGAACTACGAGAGCGCCCCGTCAGCCATCTTCACCGAGCCCGAGATCGCCGACGTGGGCCTGGCCGAGGCGGACGCCTTCGCCGAGGGTCGCAAGATCCGGGTGACCAAGGTTCCCTTTGCGGCCAGTGCCCGGGCCCTCATCGACAACGACTCTCGCGGATTCGTCAAGATCATCACCGACCCGTCCACCGGTATCGTCCTCGGCGGTTCGATCGTGGGGCGCAACGCCTCCGAGCTGATCTCGGTGTTGGCGGTGGCGGTCACGGGACGGCTGAGGGTGGCCGACATCATCGAGTCGATGCTGGTCCACCCCACCCTGGCCGAGGCCCTCGCCGAAGCGGCTGACTGACCTGTCGGGGAAAAGGGTCCGGGCCCGGAGCGAGCCGGCGGAAACTCGCTCAACGGGCCCCGACGAATCCGGTATACCCGGGGCGGCCGGGCCCAAACCACCGTGACATGAATTCAGGCAAAGACCACGGTCTTGGTGCCGTTGACCAGGACCCGGTCCTCCAGGTGCCAGCGCAACCCCCGGACCAGAACGGCCCGCTCGATGTCTCGTCCGATGCGCAGGAGCTCCTCGACGGTGTCGCCGTGGTCGATTCTTATGGTGTCCTGCTCGATGATCGGTCCGGCATCCAGTTCCGCGGTGACGTAGTGACAGGTGGCACCGATGAGCTTCACCCCTCGATCGAAGGCCTGATGATAGGGCCGGGCCCCGGCGAACGAGGGCAGGAAGCTGTGGTGGATGTTGATGATCCGGCCTGGGTAGCGGCCGCACAGGTCCGCGGGGAGGATCTGCATGAACCGGGCCAGCACCATCACGTCGCCCCGGGCCGCCTCGTAGCGGGAGGTGACCTCGGCGAAGGCGTCCGCCTTGGTGGCCGGCTCGAACGGGATGTGTAGGAACTCGACGCCATGCCACTCCACCAGTGGGCGGAGATCGGCATGGTTGGAGATCACCAGTGGGATGTCACAGGGGAGGTCGCCGTTTCGCCACCGGTGCAACAGGTCAGCAATGCAGTGGTCTTCGCGACTGACCAGCACGACCACCCGCTTGGGTTCGCCGGTGTCGGACAAGTGCCAGTCCAGCTCGAAGGACGAGGCCACCGCAGCAAAGCGCTCGGCGAACCCCTCGGGCCCGAAGGGAAGGGAGTCGGCCAGCACCTCGATGCGTTGGAAGAACTGGCCCGTGCCCAGATCGCCGTGCTGGGCCGCCTCGACCACCCAACCGCCGTGGGAGGCGATGAATCCGGTGACGGCGGCGACAATGCCGGTGCCGTCGGGGCAGGTCACGGTCAGAACGAGGCGGCGCATCCGCCCATCATGACCGGTCCGGGGATGGCTGGGCACGTCAGTATGGACGGAGGGACTGCCGGACGATCCCGCCGGTCCCTGCCGGTTTGGCCGCGGGAGCATCGGGTACAGGTGGAGATGATCGACCACCATCCAAGGAGCACACATGCCAAATACCGATGACCTCAAGGGACGAGCCAAGAAAGCCGTGGGTGACCTCACCGAGGACGAGGACCTCACGCGAGAAGGTCAGGTCGACCAGGCCAAGGGAAAGGTCAAAGAGGCCGTGGACAAGGTTGCCGACAAGGTGACCGGCCACTGACGCACCACCCCTTACGCGCAGTCACCGCCCTCCTGAACCGAGGCATCAGGGCCCCGTCGGGGGCCCTGATCCGCGTTCGGGCGCTCATGGGCCTACTCCCGGGTCAAGACCACCTTGACCGCACCAGTGTCAGCCGCGCGGGCGAAAACGTCGTAGGCGGCCATCATCTCGCCGAGCGGGAAGTGGTGGGTGGCGAAGCGGCTGGCATCGATCTGGTGGCTGGCGAGCAACCGCAACAGCGTGGGGGTGGAGTACGTGTCGACCAGGCCGGTGGTAATGGTGACATCCCGCGTCCAGAGGGACTCGAGGTGCAGCACGGCCGGCTTCCCGTGTACTCCGATGTTGGCCACGTGTCCCCCGGGGCGGACCAGGTCGGTGCACAGCTCGAAGGTGGCAGGGACCCCCACGGCCTCGATGGCGACATCGGCACCGAGACCCTGGGTAAGACCGCGGATGATTGCGGCGGCATCCTCAGTCTGATTGTTGATGGTGAGGTCGGCACCGAACTGCTTAGCCACATCGAGGCGGGCGTCGGCCATGTCGATGGCGATGATCATCCCCGGCGAATAGAGCTTGGCCCCTGTGATGGCCGAGAGCCCGATCGGTCCTGCTCCCACCACGGCAACGGTGTCACCGGGTTGTACGTGCCCATTGAGGACGCCCACCTCGTAGGCCGTGGGAAGGATGTCGGCCAACATGAGGATGTCCTCGTCGCTGGCCGCGTCGGGCAGCGGATAGGTGGACGTGTCGGCAAAGGGAACTCGGACGTACTCCGCCTGGGTGCCGTCGATGAGGTGGCCGAGGATCCAGCCCCCTCCTCCGAGGCACTGCCCGTACCGGCCCTCGCGACAGAACCGGCACGCGCCACAGGCGCTGATACACGAGACGAGGACCCGATCGCCCACTACCACGGTCTTCACGCCGCTCCCAACACTCGTGGCGGTCCCGACCGCCTCATGACCGAGAATGCGTCCCTCGGTCACCTCGGGGGTGTCCCCCTTCAAGATGTGCAGGTCGGAGCCACAAATGGTGGTGGTGTCCACGCGCACGATGATGTCAGTGTCGGCCAGGATGACCGGATCGGCCACGTCCTTCCATGCCTTCGAACCTGGCCCTTCGTAGACGAGTGCTTTCATGGTCGAACTCCCTTTGCCTGGTCGTCTTCCCAGCCTGCGCCCCACACCGCCGAGCGACCAGAGCCAAAGGTCCCCATCACGGGGCCGCTCGGTGCTCGAACTAAGGAAGTCTGAGGCACGCGGACCAGACACTCGTGACCTTTGCCTCTGCCGTTGGCACACCACCTCGGCGCACTATGGTCCCCATGATGCGCGTCGTTCCATTCCGCAGGCACGCTCCGCACCGAGCCGGACGACCTCCCGGCTAGACGCCATGTCGATGTACACCCAACTCCTCGGGCTGGCTCTCGAGAACCGCAACGACGCCGACCTCCACGCGATGATCGGAGAGGTCTTCGCCGATCTGGTCCGCACCCGGCGCCTCCTCCAGGAGGTCTCCGAGGAGCCCAGGGCCCTTGGCACGGTGGCCGATCAACTGGCCTATGACGTGGCGTTGATCAGGCTGGCGACGAGCCTGGACATCGACTGGGATCTGTCCGGGTTCGAGCAACCGGACCGGGAGCGACAGCTGCTGGAACAAGCCCTGATCGAGCGGGGAGTTCCGCTCACCCCGCCTGACGAGGCGAACTGAGCCACCCGACGGTCTGGGTGCTCTAGGTGCCAGTGATGTCGCCCTCGGCAGCCATGGTCGTTCGTTCGTCGAGTCGTGCGGCGTAGGTAGCTGCCTGGGTCCGGCGTTCCATGCCCAGCTTGGCCAGAAGGTTGGAGACGTAGTTCTTGATCGTCTTCTCGGCGAGGTACAGCTCGGCGGCGATCTGTCGGTTCGTCTGACCTTCGGCAACGAGGTCGAGGACTCGACGCTCCTGTGGCGTGAGACTGCTCAGTCGGGGGTCCTCCCGCGGACCTTCGCGGAGGCGCTCGAGGACCCGTTCGATGATGGCGGGATCGAGGAGCGACTCACCGGCACCAGCCCGGCGGATGTCGTCGAGCAGATCCCCACCGCCCACCTGTTTCAACACATAGCCAGCTGCACCGGCGAGGATGGCGGCGAAGATGGCCGTGTCGTCAGCGTAGGAGGTGAGCATCACGCAGACGACCTCGGGCCACTGGGAGCGGATCTCGCGGCACACCTCGATCCCGCTGCCATCGGGGAGCCGGACATCCAAGATGGCCACGTCGGGTCGGCTCAGTGGTATCCGCTCCAGCGCTTCGGCCGCAGTCGATGCCTCCCCCACCACGACCAGGTCATCGGTCACGCCCACCATGGCCCGGAGCCCTGCCCGCACCACCTCGTGGTCATCGAGGAGGAAGACAGCGAGACTCACCACCGCATCCTTCCAACCCAGGACCCGTTGGGCAACTTGGGGTCGGCCGGCGGACCGCTCGACACCACCGGTGCGGCCGGTCAACGGCTGGGCGCGAGGTCGGTACGCTGGCAGGCGATGCCATTCCAGTCCATCGAGGATCCTCAACAGCTGCGGAGGGTTCTCGAAGCGACACTCCTGCTCGAGCAGGATCTTGACCTGCCCAGCCTGCTGGCTCACGTCATCGATGCGGCTCGCTCGTTGACGAACGCTCGATTCGGCGCCCTCGGCATCCTGAACGACGACAGCACGGCCATCGGCGAGTTCCTGACCGTCGGTCTGACGCCCGCCGACGAGGCACGGATCGGCGCTCGGCCGACGGGGCTGGGCGTGCTCAGCCTGACGTTGGACGAACCTCGGTCGGTCCGGCTGGCGCAACTGGGCTCCCATGCCTCCAGCGTCGGACTCCCGGTAAACCACCCGCCCATGAGCTCCTTTCTCGGTGTGCCGATCCGGGTGCGTGAGGCGATCTACGGCAGCATCTACCTCACCGAGAAAGTCGGTGCCCCCGAGTTCACCCAGGCGGATCAATCTGCGGTGGAGGCATTGGCGGTCGCCGCAGGCATGGCCATCGAGAACACGCGGCTCCACCAGCGCATCCAGGAGCTCGCCGTCAGTGACGACCGGGACCGAATGGCACGCGACCTCCATGACACCGTCATCCAACACCTCTTCGCCGTCGGTCTGTCACTGGAGTCCATGGCCAGCGAAGCGGCAGCGGTAGGCCTGGCCGAACGGTTGGGCGAGCTCGTATCCACGATCGGAGACGCCATCACCCAGGTGCGCTCCAGCATCTACGAACTCGGCCTGGCCAACGACGACACCGGAGTGCGCTCCAGAATTCTCTCCATGGTCCGATCGCTGAACCCCACCGTGGGGATCGAGGTGGCGGTGACCTTCGAAGGGCCTGTCGACGTCGCCATCTCCGACCGCGTCGCCGACCAGCTCCTGGCGACGGTGCGCGAGGCGGTCACCAACATCGGGCGCCATGCCGAGGCGACCACGGCGTCAGTGTCACTGCGCGTGGCGTCGGGGCAGTGCCGACTCCGGGTCCTGGACAACGGTCGGGGCATCGACGCCAACGATGTGGGCGCCGGCGGGCTCGGCCTGGTGAATCTCCAGCGCCGGGCTGAGAGACTCAGTGGGCACTTTGCCATCGAGCGTCCCGACGGTGGGGGTACCAGGCTCACCTGGCAGGTTCCGCTCAGCGCGTGAGGCCGACCGTGGCTGATCCCGCCTCGAGGATTGGAGTCTTTCGGCCCTGCCCATCCTGTACGCGATCCACCAAGCTGGCCATGACGCACCGCGCTCCGCGCGGTGGTCTACCAGGAGGATCACATGGCCATGACGTTGGACTTCTTGAAGGGCAAGGTGGGCACCCAGACTGATCCGACCGACGCGCCCGGCGGCATCTTCGAGGCCCCTAGCGGGAACCTGAAGTTCGCTGACTGGCTCTTCCGCTCCAAGGCGGCGAGTGTGGTGTGGCTGGTGGCCAGGCTGTGGCTCGGCTACGAGTGGTTGAACGCTGGCTACCAGAAACTATGGGGCAGCGAGAAGGCCGCCTTCTGGTCCGGTGGTGGAGCAGCGGTCAAGGGGTTCGCCACCGCTGGTGTGGCCGGATCGGCCACCGGCAAAGGTGGAGCATCTTACGGCTGGTTCGCCGGATTCCTCCACAACTTCGTCGTGCCCAACGCATCGTGGATCGCCAAGGTCATCACCATCAGCGAACTGGTCATCGGGACGCTCTTGATCCTGGGCCTGTTCACCGGGGCGGCCGCCTTCGCCGGCATCGGACTGAACGTCATCTACATGTTCTCCGGATCGGCAGGAGTCAATCCCGCCTATGCCATCGTGTCGATCTTCTTGATCCTGGCTTGGCGCAACGCCGGCTACCTCGGCCTGGACCGGTTCGCCATCCCGATGCTGCGAGGGCTGTTTCACCGGGGAGACCATGTCCGCACGCCGGTGGCCAAAGCGCCGGTCGGGGCCATTCCCGCCCATTGATCCAGACCCGTACCGATTCCTGCCACACCACCGATCCCCCGTGCCAGCGCACGGGGGATCGGTCATCCCGGGGCGGAGTCCGACCGTCTGCTCTCCTCGGGACGGGCCAAACGCTCTACGTGACGGTCTCGTGCATCCCGGTCGGGCACGGGATAACAATGGCGGCGTGGGGGGCCGCTTGTATCTCGCGAAAGTGCGTCGTGACGGGGACCATTGGGTGCTCAACGTCTACGGCCTGAACGGGGCCACCGCCCACCTGTTCACCTTCGATCGGCTCGACGAGGTGGTCCGTGACCTCATCGCCCTGGTGTTGAACGTTCCCGTCGACTCCTTTGATGTGGCCATCGAGATCAGCGACACCGCCGACCAGTCCGAGTCCTTCTAGACCGTCTGGTCGCTCACTGGGATTGGCTGGGCCCGGGTCAGCGACGCTCCTCTCGCAGGACCCGGAAGCGGTGGGCGAACAGGATCACCACGGCGATGACCACCACCACGGCGGCCACGTAGCCGGCGTAGCTGAAGGCCTTCAGCACATGGTTGTAGCTGGAGCCGAGGGAATAGCCCACGCTGGTGAGGACGGTGCACCAGATGGCACAGCCGATGACGGTGAACACCAAGAACTTGCCGATGGCCATCTCCCCGAGGCCGGCGGCGAAGGACACAAAGGACCGGAGCAGGGGGATGAACCGGCCGAACAGGACCACCGGCTCCCCCCGTCGGGCGAACCACGCCTCAGCCCGGTCGAGGTCCCGGTGGGTCAACAGCACGTACTTGCCCACCTTGTCCACCAAGGGACGGCCCCCGTAGGCGCCGATGAGGTAGCCGGCCAGGGACCCGAGCACCTCGGCCAGGGTGGCCACCACGATGACCACCACCAGGCTCAGGTGGTGGGGCTCGTTCGGGATCTGGCCGCTGGCCAGGACCCCGCCGTAGATGATGGCCACCTCGGCGCCCACCGGCAGGCCCATCGAGGAGATGAAGCTGAGGACGAATACCGCCACGTAGCCCCAGGACTCGAGAAAATGCTCCATGCGCCCTTATCCCAGGGGGACCTGACGGGGCCATGACGGACCCTGATGACACCGGAGTGCTGGTGGAGTCGAGCCACCGACCCGAATCCACGACGACGACGCCATCCACCGGTTTGGGGACGCGGTGGAGGACCGTCGGTCGTGCTGACAGGATTGGTGCGTGACCGAACCAGACCCAGGTTCTCGTGAGCCGCTGTTCGATGCCGACCCCGCTGACGGGCGCTTCCCGATCTTCGGGCCGGGCGACCTGGTCCAACTGGCAGCGTTCGGGACCGACATCGACGTCGCGGCCGGCGATGTCCTCTACCGAGCCGGGGAGGCCTCGGGGGACTTCTACGTACTCATCGAAGGCGGGATCGACGTCGTCCGTGATGGCGAGCCCGAGGAGGTCGTGGTCCGCTACACCGCCGGGCACTTCATTGGCGAGCTGGGTCTGTTGACCGACCAGCGCACTTATCTGACGGCGAGGGTGACCCTCCCGGGACGGGTCCTGGTCATTCGCCATGAGGAGTTCCGCCGGCTGATGGCCACCAAACCAGCCATCTCGGACATCATCTTCGGAGCGCTCATCGCCCGACGCGAGGCCCTCCGCACCAGCGAGGCCGCCCAGACCATCCGCATCATCGGGTCCCGGTACTCATCGGAGGCGCTCGCCCTGCGGACCTTCGCCGTCCGGAACCGCCTGGCCTATGCGTGGATCGACCTCGAAGATGCAGACGACGTCGGGGCGTTGCTTTCGAGCATGGGGGTGAGCCCGGGCGATACGCCGGTGGTGATCACGCCCACGGCGGTGCTGCGGCACCCCACCCCTGGTGAGTTCGCCGAGGAACTGGGCCTGACCTACCACCCCGTCCCCGGCCGGGTTTTCGATCTGGTGGTAGTCGGCGTAGGACCGGCGGGGCTGGCCGCGTCGGTCTACGGCGCCTCGGAAGGACTCGACACGGTGTCGCTGGACGCCATCGGCCCTGGCGGCCAGGCCGGGTCCAGCTCACGAATCGAAAACTACGCCGGCTTCCCGAACGGCATCTCCGGAGGTGATCTAGCGGCCCGCACGGCCATCCAGGCCCAGCGGTTGGGCGCCCGGCTGGTCAGTCCGTGCGAGGTAACGGGACTGCGCTCCGAGCACGGGTTCCACGTGGTGTCCCTGCTCGACCAGAGTGAGGTGCCGTGTCGGGCGGTGGTCATCGCCACCGGGGCCCGCTACCAACGGCTGGCCATCCCCGATCTCGACAGATTCGAGGGCAACGGTGTCTATTACGCAGCCACGGACCTCGAGACGCGATCCTGCCGCGACAGCGACGTGGTCGTGGTCGGTGGCGGCAACTCGGCGGGTCAGGCCGCCATCTACCTCAGCCAGCAGGGAGGTCGGGTGCGGATTGCCATTCGCCGGCCGGACCTGGCCGCCACCATGTCGGCCTATCTCATCGATCGGATCACCGCCGACCCCGCCATCACCGTTCTCACCGAGACCGAGGTGGGAGAGCTCCAGGGCGACACCCACCTCGAGCAGGTCACGCTTCGCCACAATCCCAGCGGTGATCTCCAGCACCTCCAGTGTGCGGCGTTGTTCTGCTTCATCGGAGCGGCTCCGGCCACCTCATGGTTGCAGGACACCATCGTCCTCGACGACAAGGGATTCGTGCTCACCGACCGATGGCTGCCCCAGCAGGCTCTCTCCCACCCGGTGTTCGCCGGCCGGGAGCCGCTGCCCTTCGAGACCTCGGAGCCCGGGGTGTTCGCGGTTGGAGACGTCCGGTTTGGGTCGATGAAGCGGGTGGCCGCTGCCGTCGGCGAGGGCTCGAGCGCGGTCCGCGTCGTCCACGAGTATCTCGGGATGAGCGCCTGACCTCGTGGGCGACCGGCCGAGGGGCAGGCCCTCAGCGCACCCTCGGTGAACTAGTCAACCGGCCAGGCCCTGGGCGGCGCTGATGCGGCCGGCCAGGCGTTCGAGCGCGGCGGGAAGATCTCCGGAGAGGGCTTGGGTGGCTTCTCTGTCATCTCCCACATCATCGATGGCCTTTACCAGCCTGCCCATGGCGTGGGTCAACTCTGTGGCCGCCGTCTCGACGGCCTTGGTGTCTGCGGTCATAGTGGGCACCTTTCCGAGCTCGCCCCCACGGTAGCGGGCGCCATCACCTGGTGCCGGGCTTTCTCATGAACCGGTGGGCGGGTCCGGATCCAAGTCCACCCCGCTACCATCGGAAGCGTGCTCGGATTGGTCATGGTGGTGGTGCTGGTCGTGGTCTGGACCCGCCGCCGGCTCATCAACCGGAGCGAACGGCGGCACCAGGCTGACCAGGAGGCCGTCGAAGCAGCTGAGGCCGAACGCGAGCGACAGATCATCGCCCAGATGGAAGAGGACTTCCTACGGGGCTGACCCGGGGTCGAGTTCATACTCCCCCGGTGCCGGCCCGTGCACCTGCCGCAATTGCAGGGCCGGCACTGGCGGGAGCGTCCCCTGCCCAAGGGCAGGTAGCCGGCCCATCACGGCCGGCTACCTGATTCGACACCAGGTGCGGTTTCGGATGGCTCAGACCTGACCGCCCGAGATCTCGACGCCACTGACGAGACCGGTCAGAGGCCCATACCCCCACGCACTCTGGACTAGGACAGGACGTCCGCGCGGGACGCCAATATCGCCCGGAGGCGCTCGTCAACCGCGCCGGTGGCCTGGTCGTCGGTGAAGACGTAGTCCCGTCCGCGTCGAATGGCATCCAGGACGTTGCGCGCAACCGTGGTCGGATCGATGGTGCCGATGGGATTCATCCCGGTTCTGACCCGGCCGGGCATGACGACGCTGACGCCGACCGGAGCATCGACAGAAAGAAGATCCGCCCGCAGCACGTCGGACAGCCCGAGAACGCCATGTTTGGCCACCGTGTAGGGGCCGAGCCGAGCCAGGGGAAGCACCGCCGCCATCGACGCCACGTTCACCACATGACCCTCCGCCTTGGAGGCGAGAATCCGAGGAACGAACGACCGCACTCCATGGATGACGCCCCACAGGTTCACGTCCAATACCTGATGCCATTCATCGAGGGACAGCTCCCAGGCGATGCCGCCGTTCACGATGCCGGCATTGTTGACGGCCACGTGAAGCGCTCCGAACCGCAGTACCGCTCGTTCGGCGATGGCCTCAACGGCGCTGGGATCTCGAACATCGAGTTCGACGGGATCGACCGTGGCCCCCGACTCGCCCAGCGGAGTCGCCGCACGGCCGACTGCGTCAGCATCGATATCGGCCATCACCACCTGCATGCCCGCAGCAGCCAACGCTCCGGCGATGGCCAGCCCGATGCCACTCGCAGCTCCCGTCACCACAGCCACCCGGTCTCGTAGTTGGTCCATGCCGGGAAATGTACTCCGAGGTCCGACTCCGGATGCAGGTGACTTCAACGACCCGAAAGGCGAAGATCACAGCGTGACGCTCAAGCCGCGGAGTTCACCGCTCGACAGGAGCGGGCTTGAGCTGAGATGCGATTGAGGCGAGGCTCTCGAGTAGGGCGGTCTGTTGATGGTCGTCCAGGTCCCTGAAGAGCACCTCCTCGAACCGATGCACCTCGGGCAGCACCAATCGGACGATATCTCGGCCGGCGTCTGTCAGGGAGACCAGTCGCATCCGACCGTCGGACGCATGCGCCCTCCGCATTACCAGTCCGATCCGCTCGAGCGTGTTGAGCACGCCGGTGACGGTCGGTCTTGTGGCCACCATACGCCTGGCGACTTCAGAAGGAGGAAGGGGCTCACCGGCACCAGCCAGGACGGTCAGCGCGTTGAAACTCGTATAGGACGGGACCCCAAAGCCGGTCAAGAGCCGATCCAGTGCCGACAACATCGCCACCGTCACGCGACCAAGGTTCAAGAAGCACTCCGTCGCCAGGGCGGAGCCATCGGGGAACTCCTCATCGAAGTCGTCATGAACCCGGACCAGCGGACCCTCACGATCCTTCGGCGCATCGGTTGACATCGCTCTCCAGCCTAAATAGGTTACGGACCAATTTTAGTTGGTGTGCGAACTACTCTGAGTCATCGCACCTTTGCGGGAGGGGCCACAGGCTCGAGATGAAATTTGTGGTCGGAGGGGCAGACGACAGCGGGGGCGGACGCACGCCGTGCAGCCTGTGGACCTGGAAGCCGTAGGAGATGCCCGAGCCCCAGGCTCGATTGTGACGGAAGCGCGATCCAACGCCGGCGCCAACCCAGGCAGCAGGGAAGCCGGGGGTGTTCTGGACCACGCTGCAGGTCGAGGGAACTGTCGGCATGGCCGAGGATCCGGAACCACCGAGATGAATGTGCTGTCACCTAGGGGGAATCCCTCTTCCAGCTTGTCGAAAGGACCGTCCCATGGCGATTAACAGGTCGCGTGCCAACCTCCCGATTCCCGATCTCCAGCATGTTGGCATCACCACCTTTGACGCGAAGGACCCAGATACCCACTTCCCCGCTATCGAGCCACTCCGACCCCCCGAGGGTGCGCCCAATGTGCTTCTCATCCTGCTCGACGACGTGGGATTCGGGGCGTCGAGCGCGATGGGTGGACCATGCGAGACCCCTACGGCCGAGCGACTGGCGGCCGGCGGCCTTACCTTCAATCGGTTCCACACCACGGCGCTCTGCGCCCCGACGTGGGCGGCGCTGCTCACCGGGCGCAATCACCACAGCGTGGGGATGGGTGCGGTGCCCGACCTCGCCACTTCGGCACCCGGCTATTCCTCCGTGCGACCCAAGGCGGCGGCGCCGTTGGCCGAGACGCTCCGACTCAATGGCTACTCGACCGCCCAGTTCGGTAAGTGTCATGAGGTGCCGATGTGGGAGAACAGCCCGGTGGGACCCTTCGACCAGTGGCCGACGGGCAGCGGGTTCGAGTACTTCTACGGATTCATCGGAGGCGGCACCAACCAGTGGTTTCCAGGCCTGTACGAAGGGACCACTCCAATTGAGCCGGCCAAGACGCCCGACGAGGGCTATCACCTGACCGAGGACCTCACCAACCGGGCCATCGCCTGGATCCGGCAACAGAAGTCCCTGGCTCCGGACAAGCCGTTCTTCACCTACTTCGCACCCGGGGCCACCCACGCCCCCCACCACGCCCCCAAGGAGTGGATCGACGGTTACCGGGGGAAGTTCGACATGGGTTGGGACGCGCTGCGCCAGCAGACCTTTGACCGCCAGAAGGAACTGGGGGTCATCCCGGCCGACGCCCAGCTGACCGATCGTCCCCCCGAGATCCCGGCCTGGGAGGACATCGATGACGACCTGAAGCCGGTGCTGGCCCGTCAGATGGAGGTCTACGCAGGCTTCTTGTCCCACACCGACCACCACGTCGGACGGGTGATCGATGCCTTGGAAGAGCTCGAGATCCTGGGCGACACCCTCGTGCTGTACCTCATCGGGGACAACGGGGCGAGTGCCGAAGGCACCCCCCACGGCACCTTCAACGAGCTGCTGGTCTTCAATCAGAGCATGGACCTTGAGACCAACGAGTTCCTGAAATCGCACATCGACGACTTCGGGTCGCCTGGGGCCAACAATCACTACGCCGTGGGCTGGGCCCATGCCACCTGCACCCCATACCAATGGACCAAGCAGGTGGCCTCCCACTTCGGTGGGACCCGCAACGGAATGGTGGCCCATTGGCCGACAGGGTTCGCCGGCAGTGGTGAGATCCGGTCCCAGTTCCATCACGTCGTGGACATCGCACCCACCATCTTGGAGGTGGCGGGCCTCCCGGAGCCCACTTTCGTCCACGGTATCCAGCAGATGCCCCTCCACGGGGTGAGCATGCGGTACTGCTTCGACGATGCGGAGGCGCCGGACCGTCATGAGACCCAGTACTTCGAGATCGTGTGCAACCGCGGGATCTACCACAAGGGCTGGACGGCAGTCACCCGGCACAGCATCCCGTGGCTGGCCGCGGAGACACCGCCCCTCGACGACGACACCTGGGAGCTGTATGACACCACCACCGATTGGACCCAGGCCCACGATCTGGCTGGTGAGCTTCCCGACAAGCTCCACCAGCTCCAGCGCCTGTTCCTGATCGAAGCCGTCAAATACGGTGCGCTCCCCTTGGACGACCGCCGGGTCGAGCGATTCCTAGCCGAGCTGGCCGGACGTCCCGAACTGATCAGGGGCAATTCTCAGCTGCTGTTCGGAGGCATGGGCCGTCTGAGCGAGAGCTCGGTCATCAACACCAAGAACACTTCTCACTCCGTCACCGCCGACATCGAGGTGCCGAGCGGCTCGCCGTCCGGGGTGTTCATCGCCCAAGGAGGAGCCTTCGGGGGTTGGAGCCTGTATCTGGTCGAGGGCATCCCGACCTACTGCTACAACCTCTTCGGCATCACCCGAACGGTCATCCGGGGGGAGACATCCGTCACTCCCGGTCACCACCAGGTCAGAGCGGAGTTCGCCTATGACGGTGGTCTGGGCGGCTCTGCCACGGTGACCCTGTTCGTCGATGGTGCCACCGTCGGCGACGGGAGTCTCGAGCGCACCGTCCCCCTTGTGTACTCCTACGACGAGACGACCGATATCGGGTGCGACTCCGGATCGACGGTGAGCACGGAGTACGACGAGTCGACCAGCCGCTATCCCGGCACGGTGAACTGGGTCCAGATCGACATCGGCGCGGACGATGACGACCACCTCATCTCTCCTGACGAGCGGTGGCGGGTGTCGATGGCCCGGCAGTAGGTATGACCGCACCCGGTCTGACCGTGACAATTGGACGAACTGACCATGGGGCCGTTCGCGTCCGGTGAGCCACGGACTTGACACTGAGGTGCTGGCCACCGCCGCCGGCTGCGTCATCCTCTGGTCGCTGGTGTCGGCCCGCCTGGAGCGGTTCTTCATCACTGCCCCCATCGCCTTCGTGGTCATGGGGCTGGTTGTCACGCATGGACCGCTGGCGTTCATCCACTTCAATCCCCACTCGTCAACGGTTCGATCACTCGCTGAGGTCACCCTGGCGCTCGTCCTGTTCACTGATGCCTCACGGGTCAGCGTGCAGGAGCTCCGCCACGACGTCGGCCTGCCCGTTCGGCTCCTGGCCATCGGGCTACCCCTGACCATCGGCCTCGGCACCGCGGTCGCCTTCGGCCTCGTCCCCGGTATATCGCTGTGGGTGGCTGCCTGTATCGGCGCCATCGTGGCCCCCACCGATGCTGCCCTCGGTGCCACCATCATGGAGGACTCCCGGATCCCGAACCGGATCCGGCGTGTGCTCAACGTGGAGAGCGGGCTCAATGACGGCATCGCCACACCGTTCGTAAATCTGTTTCTGGCCGGCGCAGTCGCCACAGAAATGATCCACTCGTCATCGGTGCTGGGTGCGGTCGGGGAGCTGCTCATCGGCGCTGGTATCGGGGTTGCGACAGGACTACTCGGCGGCTGGTTGCTGGCCCGGGCCCACGATTCGGGATGGACCGATGCCGGATTTCGCACCCTGGCCCCCCTCGGCCTGGCGCTGTTGGCCTACGGCTCAGCGATCGAGGCCCACGGGAACGGCTTCGTGGCCGCATTCGTTGCCGGGATGGCCTTCGGCTCCGTGGTGCGCCGGGACCTCGATCAGGTCACCGGGTTCGCCGAGGAGACCGGTGGATTACTGTCGCTCATGGTGTGGCTGATCTTCGGCGCCGCCATGGTGGTCCCCGGGCTCGACCATGCAACATGGTCAGACTGTCTCTTCGCCGTCCTGGCCCTGACCGTGGTGCGCGTGGTGCCCGTCGCCCTCGCCCTGATGGGTTCGGGTCTTGGCCGGTTCACCGTCGGATTCGTCGGGTGGTTCGGACCCCGGGGGCTTGCGTCGGTTGTCTTTGGGCTCATCGCCTACGACAGCCTTGATCCGGCCGATGCCGGTCGGGTCCTGTCGGTGGTCACCGTCACCGTCGCCCTGAGTGTTGTGGCCCACGGGTTGTCGGCCGCGCCGTTGGCCGCGCGTTACGGAGCGTTCACAGCCTCCCTCGCTGGCCACAAGCCCGAACACGTGATGACACCGACCATGCGTCCACGCCGAAGCCTCGGTGGCCATGTAGGGACGGTGACGGACAGCGATGGCTGACCGGCACGATGGCACCTCCTGCCAAATGGGTGATCGCTACGGCCCGACGTCACCATTCGAGCCGGTGAACTTCACGACAGCCGAACAGGCTCACCAGGCAACAAGCACAGGCCGGCGGCTGCAACTAGCCCGGAGTAGGACGCACGGGACGTCGACACAGGAAATAACCCGGATCCGTCAAGACCCGGCACCCGCTTGGCGGCTGCGCAATTGGTCAACTAGGGGCAGATGAACGAGTCTGCCGTGGCAGTGGATGTGCAGCTGGACACCTGGGGGTTAAGAAGCAGAACCAAGAAGTTGCCCTCTTGTACGAACCCTTTCACGTCTGAATACATCGGCTCCCCACCGGCATTGCCCACTTGCGTGTTGATATTGAAATATGGCCCCGTTGATCAGTGCTGTACTTCCTTGCGGTGATGCGGGCGAGTAGTAGCCATGGACGATCAAGCATCCGTCTTGGATACAGGACTGCGGGGTTAGCGAGTGTGCCTTTTTGTGCTCTCGGGACCAATTGCCGCCGGGTCCCCACCCGAAAACCACCTCTGAACTGGTGGGCGCTAGAGGACTCGAACCTCCGACCTCAGCCGTGTGAAGGCTGCGCTCTAACCAACTGAGCTAAACGCCCGGACGCCGACCCGGCACACTGCGCCGCGATCGAGCAGGGGGACATCGTAGCCTGCCCCTCGGTCATCACCTTCGTCGAGTGGGGGTCCCCTTCGTCCAGGCCAGGCCAGGCCAGTGGTTCCCGGTCACTCTGTGCCCTTGGCTGGGAACGGGGCCGCAGCCTCAAGGGCTAGGGCCGCTTCGAGTGCGGCGGCGGACCGCAACACCACCAGGTCGCCATGTTGCGGCCCGACTAGCTGGATCCCGATCGGCACCCCTGCCGCCGACAGCCCGGCCGTCACCGACGCTGCGGGTGACCTGGTCATGTTGAAGGGGTAGGTGAACTTGACCCAATTGAGATCCCGGCTCCCGTTGATCATGGCGGCGCCTCCCAATGAGCGAGGCGGCGGCGGGGCGGCCATGGTCGGGGTGATCAGCAACCGGTACTCGTGGAAGAGTTCGACCAGTCGGAGGTTGAGGGTGTGGCAGAGGTCCTCGGCACGGACCAGGTCGACCGCGGAGGTGTCGGCGGCACCCTCCAGCACGAGGGCCAGGATCGGGTCGATCTGGCCCCAAGCCGGAGTATCCCGGTACTGCTCGAGGAGTCGGAGGTTGTAGACACCGGACAGCGTCAGCCACTGGTTGATCGGATCGGCATCGAACACCGTGTCCACTTCGACCACCTCGGCCCCCAGCGATGCCAGCACCTCCACGGCGCGTTCGCACACCGCCAGCACCTCGGCGTCCACGTCGGCGTACCCGAGCGTCGGTGACCACGCCACCTTCCGGGGCGGCCGAGGGTCGTCCAGGGTGGCGAGCCATGAGGCTTCGGGTCGGGGCAGGGACCGCAGGTCGGTCGGATCCGGGCCGACCACCACGTCAAGGGCAGTCACCACGTCGGCGAGGCGGCGGGCCATCGGGCCCTTCGTCGAGAGGTGCTGCCAGTCGGGTGCCAACGGCCCTCCGCTCGGTACCCGGCCCAGCGAGGGCTTCATGGACGACAATCCACAGCACGACGACGGGATCCGGAGCGATCCCCCGCCGTCCGAGCCCGTGGCCAACGGCACCATGCCCGCTGCGATGGCCGCGGCACTCCCACCCGACGATCCTCCCGGGGTGTGCTCGGGATTCCAGGGATTGAGCGTGGGTCCGAACAGGATGTTGTCGGTGTCCGCCTTCCACCCCAGTTCCGGGGTATTGGTCTTGCCGACCACGATGCAGCCGGCCGCCACCAGGCGGGTGACCAGCGGCGAGTCGGCACGGGCCGGCGGGTCCTCGGCGAAGGCCACCGACCCGTGGGTGGTGATGAACCCGGCGGCGTCCTCCAGGTCCTTCACTCCGATGGGGATTCCGGCCAGCGGTCCGGGGTCGAGTCCTGCCGCTACCTGCTCGTCCATGGCGCTCGCGGCGGCGAGGGCTCGTGCGGGATCGACGGCCACGAACGCATTGAGGAGCGGATTGTGCCTGGCGATCTGATCCAGGGCGTGCTGGACCAGCTCGGTTGCCGTCCGGGCCCCGGTTCGCACCTGGCCGGCCAGGCCGGTCAGTGACTCGTCCCGGAAGTCCACCTAGCCGACCGTACCGGTGTCCGCCCGGGACCACAACCAGGTGGCAGGCAGGCGGACCGGGCCGTTTCGACAGCCACCGTCACAGGCAGCAGGCTGTGGGCCATGTCCCCGAGCGCCATCGAAGGAGCCGTGCTCGACCACGTCGCCCATGCAGTTCCCCGATGGCAGGACGTCTGGGGTCGCTACGCCGGCGATTTCGGTGCCGAGTGGAGCTCGGGCGGTCCGGGAGCAGGGTTTGCCCCCGCCCAGCTCCGGTTCGGAAATGGTGCCCGGGTGGAGGTGCTGATGCCCAACGACGTGGCATCGAACGACTTCCTGGCTCGATTCCTGGCCCACAGCGGCCCCGGTCCCCACCATTTGACCTTCAAGGTCCCCGACCTCAACGCCGCCCTGGACCAGGTGCGCCAGCATGGCTTCGAGCCCATCGGTGTGAACCGGAATGACCCCGAATGGATGGAGGCCTTCATCCATCCCAAACAGGCCACCGGCGTGGTCGTCCAGATCGCCGAGGCGCCGGCCCCGTGGACCAATCCGCCTCCGGAGGACTATCCGACACGACGTCGCCAGCGGGCCGACGGCAGTGGGCCGCTCCCGCCGGCCGATCTCGTACAGGTGACCCACGGGGTGTCCGACCTCGGCGCCGCGCACGCGCTCTTCATCGGCCTGCTCGGCGGCAGGGTCGTGAACGAGGGATCGTCGAACGGAGTTCGCTGGTCGGAGCTGACCTGGCCGGGCGCCCTCGGGGTCCGCCTGGTGGCGCCGACGGTGTCCTCTGCGACCGGACCGCTCTCGGAGTGGCTCGCCGGCCGGACCGGCCGTGTGCACCATCTCGAGCTGGCTGTCGAGGAGCCGGCGGACATCGTCGGTGCGCGGCCGACAGATCCGATAGGCATCGATGCGGCGGCCCGGGCACGGCCCGAAGGCAGCTGGGAGATCAGCCCCTCCCTCAATGGCGGTCTGCGTCTGGTGATCCATGGTCCCGATTGACCGCAGTCCCAGGCGCCGCCGTTGGAGGGGAATCCAACCGGAGTGTCCAGGCCGGTAGCCTGGCGCCGATGGCTGACACCGCCCCACCGACCAAACCGACGACCAAGTGGCAGATCGACCGGCTGGATCCCCGCGAACGGCGCTTCTCCTTCGTGGCGGCTGCACTGTCGGTGGCGATGGGGATCGGGGTCTACCTGATCCAGAGCAACAACCCGAAGTTCCGCCTGGCCAAGGGCCAGATCACCCCCCAGACCACCCTCATCCTGGGGCTGGCCTGTGGTGCACTGCTGGTGATCACCACCCTGATCGGTCGCCGGGCGCTGGTGGGGTTCGTAGCCCTGTTCACGTTCCTCGGGTTCGGAACCACCGGCTTCGCCCTGGGAGCACCGTTTCTGGTGCTCGCCGGCTGGTTGCTCTACCGGTCGTGGAAGTTCCAGAAGGAGGCGGCGGCCCGACTACGGGAAGCCAATGGCACCTCCTCGAGCAGGCCGACGACCGGCCGAGGTGCGGTTGCTGCGTCGGCCAAGGCGACCTCGACCAAGTCTGGTTCGACCAAGTCGGCACCGGCCCGATCGCAGGCCAAGGGCCCGGCCACTCCCGAGGCCAACAAGCGCTTCACGCCCAAACGACCGGCTCCACCTCCGCCCAAACCGTCTCGCCGGGAGCGCAAGGCGGCCCAGGCGTCCGACTGACCGCTGGTCCAGATGTCGGGCTCAGCTCGGCTCGGTGACCAGGGCCGAGTGCAACAGCTCCAGGATCTCGTTGCGCCGGCGGACCAAGGAGCGAGCGGTCGGCTCCTCCCCTAGCGCCCGGACCACCTCGACCTCGGTCACCATGCCGATGACCGTCGAATAGATGGCCAGCAGCAGCAGCCGAGGCTCATGACGGCGCATATGGCCGGCGTCCATCTCCGCCTCCAGGAACTCCGTGGCCCGCTTGACCAGTGGATCGAGGGCGACGACCAATCGGCTGGCCGCCGGCGTGCCCAGCCGTCCCGTCTCCCGGACCAGGCCCAGCAGTTCGGGCCGCCGTGCCGCCAGCCGGAACACCGATCGCACCACCGCCTCCACGCGGGACCAGCCGTCCCCCGCAGTGGCCAGCGAGTCCTCGAGCGCGCCAGACAATTCGATGGCACTTCGATCGATGACCGCCTCCAAGAGGACCTCTTTGGAAGGGAACCAGTAGAGGATGGTCTGCTTGCGAATCTCCAGGCCCTGGGCCAGAGCGTCGAGGGAGGATGCCTCGTAGCCCCGGGTGGCGAACGATGCCAGTGCCGCGTCCAGGATGCGGTCCGACGTGCTCCGGCTGGGCCCACCGGCGCTGCCCACTGCGGGGTCGGCCCTCGGTCGGCTCCGATCCCGGCCCACCGTCGAGCCACCTCGGCCGACCCCGGCCGGCGCCCTTCCCTGGTCTCCCTGGATGCTCGACTTGCTCACTTACCATATGGTAGACAGATCCGGTGACCCGTGTACGTGACGGCCTGACGGGGAAGCGGTTCTTCATCACCGGCGCAACCGGCTTTCTCGGAACGGCCCTGGTGGAACGCATCCTGCGCTGCGTCCCCGACAGTGAGGTGGTGTTGCTGATCCGGCCCGGCCGGCGGTCGACGGCCATGCAACGGGCCACCAAGGAGATCCTGAAAAACGACTGCTTCGACCGGTTGCGCGCTGAGACCGGAGACCGCTTCGAGAACGAGGTCGCGGGTCGGGTGGAGGCCGTGGCGGGTGACGTCACCACCGACGGGCTCGGCCTCGACGAGGAGGGCCGCCAGCGGCTGTCGGAGTGTGACATCGTCATCCACTCGGCGGCCGCGGTCAGCTTCGACTCGCCGCTGGACACGGCGGTGGAGGTCAACCTCCTCGGCCCCTCACGGGTAGCAGCAGCCGTCGAGGAGGCCCGGCGCCTGGCCGCCGACCAGGGGCGGACGGGTCCGGTGCACTTCCTGCCGGTGTCCACCGCCTACGTGGCCGGTACGCACCAGGGCGAGGCCCGAGAGGAGTTGCTCGACGGCAACCGGTTCACCGTCGATGTCGACTGGCGTGACGAGGTCGCCGCGGCCCGCCGTCAGCGGGCCGACCTCGATGCCGACTCCCGTCGCCCAGAGCGCCTCTCGGCGTTCGCCAAACGGGCACGCAGCGAACTGGGGGGAGCCGGCCTCCATCTGCTGGCCGAGCGGGCCGAGCACATCCGCGGGGACTGGGTGAAGGACCAGATGGTCAAGGTCGGCCAGGCCCGGGCCCAGTCACTGGGTTGGCCGGATGCCTATCCCTACACCAAGGCGCTCGGCGAGCGGGCCCTCGTCGCCCAGTACGGCGACACGGTGCCCATGACCGTCATCCGCCCCTCCATCATCGAGTCGGCCCTGGCCGAGCCGAGGCCCGGCTGGATCCGGGGCTTCCGCATGGCTGAGCCGATCATCATCTCCTACGCCCGTGGCCTCCTCCGTGAGTTCCCCGGTGTCCCCGAAGGCGTGACCGACGTCATCCCGGTCGACTTGGTGGTGGCGGCCATCATCGTCGTGGCCGGCGAGGCCCTTCTTGCCCCGCCCGACCAGTATCCGGGGCCCACCGTGTACCACGTGGCCTCCGGCGTGCGGAACCCATTCCGTTACGGTCGGCTGGTCGAGCTGGTCACGGCCTGGTTCACTGAGCACCCCCTCTACGACAGTGACGGGCAGCCCATCGTGGTGCCGGAGTGGTCGTTCCCGGGACGAGGACGCGTCCAGCGTCAGCTGTCCAGAGCCTCGGCGGCCATGGACCTGGCCGAGAAGGTCATGGGATCGCTGCCGATCAGGGGCCGCCAGGCGGCTTGGATGGCCGCCCTCGAGGAACAGCACCTGCTGGCCGACCGGGCGCTCGGCTACGTCGAGCTCTACGGGGCCTACACCGAGACCGAGGCCCGGTACCGGGTCGACCGGTTGCTAGCCCTGTGGGACCGCATGGACGAGGACGACCGTCGGGTGTTCTGCCTGGACCCTGCGGCCGTCGACTGGGTCACCTACGTGCGCGACATTCACTTGCCCTCGATCATCGAACACGCCCGGGTCCGCACCACACCGGGCAAGTCGACCAAGCCGAACCGTTCTGACCGGTCACGCAAGGCCATCCTCTCCCCCGACCGCCACCTGGCCGCCTTCGACCTGGAGAACACCCTGATTGCCTCCAACGTGGTCGATTCGTACGCGTGGCTGGCTTCGCGACACCTGCCCCCCGCCGAGCGCACGGCCTTCGTGGCAGATCTCCTGCGCGAGGCGCCTTCCCTGCTGGCCCTCGACCGGCGCGACCGCGGCGACTTCCTGCGATCGTTCTACCGACGCTACGAGGGCGCTCCCGCCGACCGGCTACGGGACGACGGGTGGGAGCTGTTCCACAGCCTCCTGCTGGCCAAGTCGTTCCCGTCGGGCATCGCCCGGGTGCGGGAGCACCGGGCACTGGGGCATCGAACGCTGTTGATCACCGGCGCCCTCGACCTGGTGGTCGAACCACTGCGCCCGCTGTTCGACGACATCGTGTGCGCCCGGCTCGGCGAAGTAGACGGTCGATTCACCGGACGGCTGGAGGAGTTGCCGCCCATCGGTGAGGCCAGAGCACTGGTCCTCGCCGACTACGCCGAAGCCGAGGGCCTCCAACTCGAGGAGTCGATGGCCTACGCCGACTCGGCCAGTGACCTCCCCATGTTGGAGGCCGTGGGCTTCCCCGTGGCTGTCAATCCGGAGGCCAAGCTGGCCGCCATCGCCCGGCGACGAGGCTGGCACGTGGAGCACTGGCACAAGGCGGAGGGCGGCGCCCAGCCTCTGTTGCCACTGGGCCCCGTCGACCGGCGCGGCTCACTGGCGCGGGGCCGCACCAGCCCAGCCGCGCTCACTGGCTCGCTTCGGCGACTGGCCGGGGGACCGCAGCGATGAAGGCGCTCGTCTTCGAGCGGAACCTGGCGCGCTTCGCGGCGGCACGGGTCGTCTCGGTCCTGGGGTCGGGGCGCGGAGCCGGCATCGGACCGCTCCAGCTGCTCGACACCGAACCGGCCGAACTGCCCGGCGAGGACTGGTTCCACCTCCAGCCCCTCTTGTCGGGTATCTGCGGTTCCGATCTGGCCACCCTGGACGGGCGGAGCTCGCGCTACTTCGAGCACATGGTCAGCTTCCCGTTCATCCCGGGTCACGAAGTAGTCGGGCGGCTCGAACACGGTGGCGTGGACCACGGTGGCCAGCGGCTCGAGCCCGGCACCCGGGCGGTCATCGAGCCTGTCCTCGGCTGCGCCCCTCGCCACATCGTGCCGCTGTGCCCACAGTGTTCCCAGGGCCACACCGGCCTGTGCGGGAATGTGGCCTTCGGTGCCCTCGAGCCGGGGCTGCAGACCGGATACTGCACCGACACCGGCGGCGGCTGGTCGACGGTGGCCCTGGCGGCCCACACCTCCCAACTGCACGGGGTGCCCGAGTCGTTCTCCGACGAGGACGCCGTCATGATCGAACCCACCGCCTGCGCCGTGCATGCCGCCCTGTCAGGGGGCATCCGGTCTGACGACGTCGTGGCGGTGGTCGGTGCCGGCACCCTGGGATTGGCGACCGTGGCGGCTATCGACCGGGTCGTGCGGCCCCACCACCCCTGCACCGTGATCGTCGGGGCCAAGTACCAACACCAGCGCCAGCTGGCCGACGAGCTGGGCGCAGACATCGTGGTCCCTCCGGGCCAGCTGGCCCGGGCCGTCCGGAGCCGGGCCGGCTCGCTGGTGTTGGCCGGGCGTCTCACGAACGGGGCTGATGTGGTCTTCGACTGTGTCGGTTCGTCCGAATCGCTCACCCAGTCACTCGCCATGGTCCGGCCCCGGGGCACGGTGGTCCTGGTGGGCATGCCGGGAAAGGTCTCACTCGACCTGGCCCCGTTGTGGCACCGGGAACTGACGCTGGTCGGCTCCTACGCCTATGGCGACGAGTCGTCTGCGACCGACGGAGGTCCCCGGCGGAGCTTCGGTCTGGCCATCGACGTCGTCGGTGCAGCCGGGCTGGGCCGACTGGTCTCTGCTGCCTACCCACTCGAGCGCTACGAGGAGGCCATCGCCCATGCGGGTGCCGCCGGCCCCCGGGGTGCTGTGAAGGTGGTCTTCGATCTCCGCAAACCGAAAGGACGCACCCGATGAGCCCCAGGCCCGGATTCGTGCTCGACGTCGACCGCTCGACGCCGCCCACCCTGTTCTGGCACGGTGAGCGCTTCAGCCTGGAGAAGCTGCCGGTCGGCAGCCGGGTCATCTACGCCCCCGAGCCGATTGACGCCCTCCAGGACCCCTCCGCAGCCATCCGTGCCGCGCTCAACGATCCGGTGGGCGACCGTGACCCCCTCCCCGCCCTGTTGTTCCCCGGGATGCGACTGACCATCGCCTTCGACGATCTCTCACTCCCCCTCCCGCCCATGGAGCAGCCGGACATCCGCCAGATGGTCATCGAGCAGGTGCTCGACATGGCGGCCGAGGCGGGGGTGGACGACGTCGCCCTCATCGTGGCCCTGGCCCTGCACCGCCGGATGACCGAGGCGGAACTACGCCACGCCCTGGGGGACCGGATCTACGACGCTTTCGCCCCCTATGGGCTGCTCACCCAGCACGACGCCGAGGACCCCGACGCGCTGGTCCACCTGGGCCTCACCGACGAGGGCGAGGACGTGGAGATCAACCGGCGGGCCGCCGAGAGCGACCTGCTCGTCTACGTGAACATCAACCTGGTGACCATGGACGGCGGGCACAAGAGCGTCGCCACCGGTTTGGCCAGCTACAAGAGCCTCCGCCACCACCACAACCCCCAGACCATGCAGCGGTCCAAGTCGTTCATGGACCAGCACCGGTCCGAGCTGCACACGGCCAACTGGCGGATGGGGCGCCTGATCGCCGACAGCGGCGTCAAGGTGTTCCAGATTGAGACCACCCTCAACAACGACACCTTCCCCGGGGCCTTCCAGTTCCTCCAGAAGCGGGAGTGGGAGTGGAAGGCCCGTGACCGCGTGGCCTACCTGGCGGCGTCGGCCGCACTCGACCGCACGCCGCCCCGCTACGCCCGCCAGATCTTCCACTCGGTGAAAGCACCCCACCGGATGACCTCGGTGCAGGCCGGCGAGGTCGAGGCGGTCCACAAGCTCACCACCGACAACGTCTGGGCCCAGCAGGGTGTGGTGGTCGAGGGCCAGACGGACATCTTGACCATGGGGCTCCCCTACATCAGCCCGTACAACGTGAACTCGATCCTCAACCCCATCCTGGTGGCCTGTCTCGGGTTGGGCTACCTCTTCAACATGTACCGGGGCAAACCGCTCGTGCGTGAGGGGGGTGTGCTGATCATGACCCACCCCACCCCGTGGGAGTTCAACCCAGTCCACCACCCGAGCTACATCGACTTCTTCGAACAGGTGCTCAGCGAGACCACCGATCCCATCGAGGTGGCCGAGCGATTCGAGGAGTCCTTCGCCACCGACCCGTGGTACATCCACCTCTACCGGACCGGGCACGCCTACCACGGGGTCCACCCCTTCTACATGTGGTACTGGTGTGCGCACGCCCTTCAGCACCTCGGCGGGGTGATCATCGTCGGCGGTGATCCCGACGCCGTGCACCGGCTCGGCTTCCGGGCCGCGTCCACTCTGGCGGACGCCCTCGAGATGGCCCAGGACGTCGTGGGGCCATCACCGTCACTCACCCACCTGCACGCCCCGCCGATCCTCATGGCGGACGTCCAGTGACACCCCGGCGACGCTCGTCCGCCACGCTGCGGGCGGCTCGCTCGGTGCGGACCGATGCCCGGCTCGGCGGCCCCGCCGGTGCCGACGGGGGTGACCCCCGGTCGTGGGCACGTCGCCTCTCCCCGGGCGCGCTGGCCTCGCGGGCGGGCAAGGCCCGGTTCCCGCTGGCCGCGCCCAGCTGGCCCGAGTCGGTCCCCCGGCCTGCTCCCACCCCGGAACTCGGCGTGCACTACGACACCGAATGGTCGCGTCGTTACCCGGTTCGGCTGGCGCGGGCCATGGTTCTCGACAACATCGCCCGACCGGTGGCCAGAGTCATGGCTTCGCCGTTGATCCGGGGTGACGAAGGGCTCACCGGACTCGAGGGCCCGGTCATCTTCGCGGCCAACCACACCAGCCACGCCGATACCCCGCTCCTGTTGAGCTGCCTCCCCCTCCGGTTCCGGCACAAGACGGTGGTGGCGGCGGCCGCCGACTACTTCTTTGACCGGCGCTGGAAGGCAGACGCCTGGTCGTTCTTCCTGGCTGCCATTCCCATCGAGCGAACCAAGGTCAACCGGCGGTCGGCCGACCTGGCCGCCGGCCTCCTGGCCGACGGCTGGAACCTGGTCATCTTCCCCGAGGGTGGTCGATCGCCCGACGGGTGGGCCCAGACCTTCCGCGGCGGGGCCGCCTACCTGGCCTCCCGCTGTAACCGCCCGGTGGTACCGGTCCACCTCGACGGCACCCGGCATCTGTTGCCCAAGGGCGGGAAGGGGGTCCGGCGCACGCGGACGACCGTCACGTTCGGGACGCCGCTGTGGCCCGAGGAAGGCGAAGACGCCCGTCGGTTCGGCACCCGCATCGAAACGGCCGTCGCCACCATGGCCAACGAGGCCGCCACGGACTGGTGGACGGCACGCCGACAGGCAGCCCGAGGAACCACTCCCCCGCTCCAGGGTCCCGATGTCGCCGCCTGGCGCCGGTCGTGGCTGCTGGCACCAGCCCCGGACCAGCGGGACACCCATGACGGGGTGGATTGGCCCCGCACCAACCGCTGAACAGGGCCAGAGGCCTGGTGGTCCCGTTGCGCCTTCAGCGGCTCCGGGCTGTCCGGTGCCCAGAACGACGGCGTCGTGCCGGTGTGACGGCACCCAGGCGCTCCGTGCGGAGTGCGGTCTCCTCCTCGTCACCCAAGGGCTCCAGGACCGCTGGTCGGCCTAGCGAGCCGAGGGCCCATCCGAGCAGCAGGTCGGCCAGGGCCGTGTTGCGAGCCAACAGCGGTCCATGGAGGTAGGTCCCGAACACCCGCTCGGCCCACGCCCCTTCGGTCCCGTCCCCATCACCGTTGCCCACGCCGCTGACCACGGCGGCGACGGTCCGCGCCCCCACCCCGATCCTGGTGACACCCCCGTGGTTCTCGAAGCCGGTCAGGGTAGGCAGGGCTGAGCCGTCCGCCCTTCGGGGCGCCTGCGGGGTGGCCTCGGCCACCAGTTCCCCGACCGCCCGGGTGCCGGTGCCCTTGCGGGTGGTGACATCGAGGAGACCAAGGCCGTCATGGGGACGGTCGTCACTGTCGGGGAAGGAGGTTCCGAGCAACTGATAGCCGGCGCACACCCCGAGCACCACCGCTCCCTCGTCGAAGGCCCGATGAATAGTTCCTTCGGCGATGAGGGAAGAGGCCGCCCGCACCTGGGGTCCATCCTCGCCGCCGCCGATGCAGTAGAGGTCGGCCGTCGGGAGGGGCCGGGAGGAATCGGCTTGGATCAGATCGACACCGATGCCCCGCCACGAGGCCCGTCGAGCCAGGACCAGTCCGTTGCCACCGTCGCCGTAGGTGCCGAGCAGGTCCGGGTAGACGACGGCGATCCGCAGAGCGGACTCCCCGGTGGCCATCACAGGCGGGCCCGAAGATCGGAGAAGGCCGTGTAGTTGCCGAGGAAGGTAATGGGTGCCGGACCCACCGGGCCACCGGTTGATCCGAGGGCTGCAGCCCGGTCCAATGCGGCCAGGGGGTCGGGGGACACGTGGTGGTCGACCTCGGCATACTGCAGCCGGACGGCGAGATCGCGACGTCGGTCACCGGTCGCCACCACTGTCGAGCCCACGAGGCGCTCGAAGGGAACGTCCCACAGCCAACTGGTGTCCAGGCCATCGGCGATTCGAGCATTAACGGAGAGCACCACCGGGCTGTCGGGTGAGCCGAGCTCATCCAGCAAGTCGAAGATGGCCGTCCAGCCGGCCGGATTCTTGGCCAGCAGCAACCGCACCGGGTGACCCTTCCAGACCGTGGAGGAGTACCGCCCGGCCACCTGGTCCACCCGGGCCAGTCCGCGGATCGCTTCCCCGATGGCGAGCTCGTGCCCCGAGGTATCGCCCAGGTAGGAGGCCGCAACCGCCGCCATGACGGCGTTGGCCCGGTTGAACTGTCCCGGGACACCGAGATCGAGTGGGTAGCGCTCCCCGTCGAGGCCCACGAAGTCGGTCCCCTCTACCCATGCCTCGCGCCGGGACGCGCGAACTGGCATCGCTCGCAGGCCCACGACCCGTCCGCTGTGAACTCGATGCGGCCGCCGCACGAGGGACACCCCACGGCATCGTTGTGCCAGACCTGCCCGGCGCCCACCCAGTGGACATCGGGGGCGTCTCGCGCCGCCCACACCACCATGGGGTCGTCAGCGTTGGCCACGACCTTGGTCTCATCGCTTGGGAGCCGTCCGAGCGCCGACCTCCAGCGGTCGACCAACATGCGTACCTCGGCGATCCGGTCGAGCTGGTCCCGGGACAGGTTCAAGAGCACCACGACCCGAGGATGGGTCTCATCGATCATCCGACCCAGGTAGCCCTCGTCCACCTCCAAGACGGCTATACCCGCGGACGGCGACGACACCAGTGCCGACAGATGCCCGGCCGGCATGTTGGCCCCGGTGATATTGGTGGCCACATCGTTCCCGCCGCCGGCTGCACCGGTCGTTCCGGCCGAGACGGCGGCGACCACCATGGCCGTCGTGGTGGTCTTACCGTTGGTCCCGCTGACCAGGACCACCCGGCGGCCGGCAGTGAGGGTGGTCACCAGCGACGGGTCAATGGCCAGTCCGACCCGACCACCGGCCACGGTGCCACTGCCGCGGCCGAGCGTCCGCGATAGCCAGTTGACCGTCTGCAGTGCCCGAACAGCCACGGCCGACCGCACCGGCAGACCGGGCGGCGGCGGGTGAGTCCCCCTGGTGGAGACCGTCACTTCGGGGGTCGGGTGCGAGCCAGTTCCTCGGGGGACGGGGCGTGCTCCACCCGGGCCTCGTCCGGGAGCAGATCGACGATGGCCTGCATCAAGGTAGCCGTGTCGGACACGGCGTCCTGGCGCCCCAACTCGACCGGGGCACCCACTGACACCGTCACCCGGGGTGGGTGCAGCGTGATCATGGAAGGCACCCTGGATGAGCGCGGCCACACCTGCTCGGTCCCCCACAGACCCAGGGGGATGACCGGTGCACCGGTCTCGGCTGCCAGCCGGGCGGCACCGGTGTGCCCCGTCAGCACCGGGTCGAAGAACGCTGCGCCGCGCGGGATGGTGCCCTGCGGGAGAACGATCACCACCTCTCCCGCTCGCAGTGCCGCGGCCGCGTGCCGCATGGGCGCACCGGTTCCGCTGCCGCGCTCCACCGGGATGCCGCCGAGGGCACGGGCCAGTTGGCCGACCACCGGTGCGTCGAAGACCTCCTGTTTGGCCATGAACCGGACCGGTCGACCCAGCCGGGCCGCCACCAGGCCGATGGCGGCCACGTCGAAGTAGCTGCGATGGTTACTGGCCAGGATCACCGGCCCAGCGGTGGGAATGTGCTCCAGTCCCCGGAGCGTGAATCGGGCGTAGGGGAAGGCCTGAGGACGGAAGAACGGCCGCACCAGGTGGTAGGGCTCCCATCCGACCAGCGACGGGACGCCCGGTGCCCGATCCCACTGCTCCAGTGGCCACCGCCGGGCCAGCGCCACCGCCACCAGCCGAGGATCGGCGTTGAGCGGGTGGGGGTGGCCGACCGACATGAACAAAGGCACGTCGAAGAAGCTGTCCGAGTAGGCATGGGACCGCGCCAGGTCGACCCCGTTGTCTCGTGCCCACCGGGCCACCGCTGACCGCTTGCCCAGGCCCCAGACGAACCCGCCGTCGATCCTTCCGGTGTACCGACCGTCGGACTGTCCGTAGCGGGTGGCGATGAGCGCATCGAACCCCAGGGCCTCGGCCAACGGGGCCACGAGATCCTGGGGAGACGTGGTGGCCAGTACCAACTGGCGGCCGTCGGCCCGGTGGGCGGCCAGGGCCTCGAGGGCCCACGGCTGGACCAGGTCGACCAGGGGCTCCACGGCCCGCTTACCGGCCAGCCGGGTGGCCTCCACGGACCGGTTGCGCATCACCGCGGCTGCCGCACGGGCCAGCCCGATGAACGGCACCGACTCGCCGAACCGGTTGTAGAAGCCGTAGAGGAACCGGTCCCCAGGGAGGTGTCGGCCCGGGGCGAGGACCCCTTCGGCCTCCATGGCCTGCTGGAACACCGGTCCGCTGGCCGAGCCGATCAGGGTCCGATCGAGATCGACGAACACGGCACCGGGGGCGACGGTCATGCCCTCACGCTACCGCCGCCCGGACCGTACCGTGGGTGTGTACGTCGCCTGGATCGGAGAAATCAACGCTGGTGGGACGGTATCGACCCCCAGACGCGGCAAAGGGACCGCCAGGGGGGGAAGGCGGTCCCTTCGCACTGACTCAACAAGGATAGGAGGGGGATTCCTTAACATCCTGTGGTCAGAAGACATCGTATAACATCCGCGAGCAATCAGTCAACCAGCTAAATTCGATATCTGATATCATTGGAAGCGATGGAACTCCGACATCTGCAGGCCCTGACGGCCATCAGCGACCATGGGACGTTCTCTGCCGCCGCTGAGCACCTGAACACGGTGCAGTCGAACATCTCGGCCCATGTGGCCCGCCTGGAGAAGGAGTTGGGCACACCCCTCATCGATCGGGCCGACGGCCGGCTGACCGAGGAGGGCAGCGTGGTGGTGGCCCGGGCCCGCCGGATCCTCTCGGAGCTGGACGCCCTGGTATCCGACGTGGCGGCCTGCAAGGACGAGGTCACCGGCACGGTGCGGGTGGGGATGATCGGCACCACCGCACGGTGGCTGGTCCCCCGCCTGATGGATCTGGCCCGAAAGCGCCACCCCAACCTCCGCCTGGTGGTCGTGGAGGGTACGACCACCGGCCTCGAGCCCCAGTTGGCCAGCGGACAGCTCGATCTCGCAGTGCTGCACCTTCCGGTGGCCGGCCGGGACCTGGTGGCCCGGATCCTGTTCGAAGAGGACCTGATGCTGGTGGTCCCCGACGGGCACGCCATGGCTCACCCCGACCATCAGCTCACTCTGGAGGACCTGGCCGATCTGGAGCTGTTGTTGCCCCTGCCGGGCACCGCCTTCCGCGACGAGCTGGACGCCGCCACCCGCCCACTCGGCATCAGCCTGCTTCCCGCGGCAGAGTTCGACGGGCTCCGGCTGATCGCCTCGCTCACCTTCGAGGGCTACGGACCGGCCATCCTTCCGGCCACGGCCATCCCGTCGTTCCTGCGGGCCAGATTCCGGGGCGTCCCCATCGAGGGACTCCCCCGCCGACGGGTCGGAGTGGCCCAACGGAGCCGTGGCCTCCCCTCCGCACCGACACGGGCGCTCCATGAGCTGCTCAAAGAGGTGGTGGCTGTTCCCGAGGACCGCCCGGCTGGGGTGCACGCCCCGTCCTGAGCGGCCGACGTCGGACTGGTCAGGCCTCGGGGACCCGAGGCTCTCGCCACATCCGCCAGATCGGGGGGCCACCGGTGGCCGAATGCAGCTCCTCGACCACCTCGAACCCGAACCGGGCGTAGAGGGAGACGTTGCGCTCCTTGGATGACTCCAGGTATGCCGGCTCCCCCACCTCGTCGACATGGCGCAGCATCGAACGGAGCAGCGCAGATCCCAGCCCGTGTCCTTGGTGCTCGGGTGCCGTTCCCAGGGTAGCCAGGTACCAATGGGGCTCGGTGGGGTGGAGCCCGTCCACTTCGAACAGCAGCCGAAGTGCGTTGACCATGTGTCCGCTGACCAGGAACGGAGCGGTGGGCAAGAGTTCGGCCAACTCCTTCAGTCCGTTGCGCTGGCGGTTGGGCGGTCCCCACACCGCCACGCCCGACTGGTCCTCGCCTGCGGTGTAGACGTGCCCGTAACCGAGGTACTGGCGGCGCAGCTGGGAGACGAAGAACGAGTGGAGGCCGCGGTCGGCGCCGACGATCACCGGCGAACATGAAATTGGCCACTGGATCGTTGTCGAAGGCCCGCACCAGCATGCGTGCCGCTCCCGCCACATCCGGCGCCGACAGCCGGCGCACCGTCGGGTCCGGCGGCCGTCCCTCCACGGGCCGATGGTAGCCCTCTCGACTTAGTTGACCGTGGGATCCGAGGGGAACCCGGCCACCACGGCCAGCGCACCCCCCTGGCGTTTCAGCACCCGCCGCCACAGCCCCTCGGGATCGGCGGAGATCGGGTCCCGGGCCTCGGCCGACACCACGTACCACGACCCTTCGTCGATCTCCTCTTCGAGCTGGCCGGTGTCCCATCCTGCGTACCCCGAGAACAGCCGGAGGGCCAGCAGGCTCTCGGCGAGAGAGCCGGGATCGGCCGCCAAATCCACGGTGCCGACCGGGCGGTCCCCGTCCACCAGCAGCTTCCACCCCTCGGGCCAGGGTGGCGCCAGGTCGGGATCGGGACCGCGGGCTCGTAGTCGGACCAGGCCGATCAGGGCATTGCGGGCCACCGGGCCACCGGTGAACAGTTCGGCCGGCGGGGTGGCCAACGGATGCCACTGCGCCAGCAGCTCCCCCACCGGCACCCCACCGGGCCGGTCGAGCACCACCCCCAGGGCCCCGTGGGCCCCGTGGTCGAGGACGAGCACCACACGTCGGGCGAAGTTGGGGTCGACCAGCCGGGGCGTGGCCACCAACAGCTGCCCGACCAACCGATCGGGGGGCGCGGCACCGCCGTAGGGTTCGAACGCGCTGAACGGCTCCAGGGGCACGTCTTGATGATGGCTCACCCCGACGGCGGAGTGGCGCCATTCCCCCCGTTCGGTGAGGCTGGGCGGTATGGCACTCGTCTCGATCGACACCGTCCGTCCCCACGTCCGCCTGATGACCCTGGACAATCCCTCGCGTCTCAACTCGATGTCCTTCGCCCTGGTGGCCGACCTCTATGCCGCCCTCGAGGAGGTGGGCGCCGACAACGACTGCCGGGTGGTGGTGCTGACCGGGGCCGGCCGGGCCTTTTGCTCCGGCCTCGAACTCGAACATGCCGGGATACCGCCGGGCACCGAAGGCATGGGATTCCACCGGATGGCCATGCGCTCGATGGAGTTCATGGGAGGGATCGTCCCGGCCATGCGGGACATCCCCCAGCCGATCATCGCCGCCATCAACGGACCGGCCTACGGCGGCGGGATGTGCCTCAGCCTGGGGGCCGATATTCGGCTGGCCGGAACGTCGGCGGTGTTCTGCGGGGCCGGGATCAACAACGGTCTGGCCGGCACCGAACTCGGCGTCAGCTGGCTCCTGCCCCGGGCCGTTGGGACCTCTAACGCCGCCGAGATCCTCCTCACCGGCAAGAAGGTCGACGCCGCCGAGGCCGTCCGCATCGGACTGGTCTCCCGTGTGGTTGCCGATGAGGACGTGGTGGACCAGGCAGTGACCATGGCCGAGGGCATGTGCGCCTTCAGCCCCTTCGGGCTGGCCATGACCAAGGACACGATGTGGTCGTCGCTGGAGGTCGGGAGCCTCCGGGCCGCCGTCGACCTCGAGAACCGATCCCAACTCCTAGCCGGCCACACCGGCAACCTCGCCGAGGCCACCAGCGCCTTCAAGGAGAAGCGGCCCGCCGTGTACACCGAGTAGACCAGGCCCATGGCCAAGGCGCCGACGCGGGGGGAAGCGGTCACGGCCCCGCTCCCCGCTGGAGTCCACCGCTGGAGCCCGTGAGCACTGGCGGTCCGACGGCCAGCCCAAGACTCGGTTCGCCACCCAGGATGCAGCCAACCGGTCCTCCCTGCAGCGGCGCCTCGAGTCGGGTGCGGATCTCGATCCTTATCAGTGCTCGTTCTGTGGTGGCTGGCATCTGGGCAACCAACGGGAGTGACCAGGGCGGCAGGCCCGGTCGGCGAGCGTTTGGACCAGAAGGTCCGCACTGGGGTGCTGCTCCTCCATCGGATCGGCGGCTGCAGGACGTAGCGCCCAGGGATGCCCACGCCCCACAACGCTCTCACCTGGGCGAACATGACTTTACCGTCCAGACGGTATAGTAGGTCTATGGGTCAGGTCACCACCCCGGCGGACACGACGTCCCGTCCGGATACGAAACAACGGATCATCGCGGCCGCCGAAGAGGTGGTGGTGCGCGACGGCGTTGCCCGCCTGACCCTGGATGCCGCGGCCGCCGAGGCCGGATTGAGCAAGGGCGGTGTGCTGTATCACTTCCCCACCCGCGACGCCCTGGTGGCCGGGATGGTCGACAAGATCATCGACGAGTTCGACCGGGACATCGACGCCCACCTCGGTAGCGACCGCACCCCGGGCTCGTATACCCGTGCCTACATCCGGGCCACCATGGAGCCGGTGACCACCCGGCCCGACCGTGAGGACCGCCTGGGGGCCGCCCTGATCGCTGCGGCCGCGGCCCAGCCGGCTCTGCTGGTCCCCCTCCAGGTGGCCGCCGATCGGTGGCAGGCCCGTCTCGAGGACGACGGCCTCGACCCGGCCCTCGCCACCGTGATTCGCCTGGCCTGTGACGGCCTCTGGATGTGCGACCTGTTCGGCCTGGCCGCGCCCGATCATCCCCTGCGCACCGGCGTCGCCGCCGTGTTGGAGCAGCTGGCCCACCCGGCACCATGACCTCGACCCCCAGCCCCACGTCTGCCTCGTCCGCCACGAACCAGTCCGCCCGACTCATCCGCACGCTGACTATCACCATCTTCCTCCAGTGGATGGGTGCCAGCTCGATCATCCCGATGCTGCCCGTCTATGTCCGGCGGCTCGGTGGCTCGGACGCGCTCGCCGGCATGGTGATGGCCTCATTCTTCGCCGCCGGCGTCCTCTCCCAGTACCCCATCGGCCGGCTGGCCGATCGGATCGGGCGCCGACCGGTGCTCATCGCGGGACTGGTCACCTATGGGCTGGCCAGCTTTGCGTTCCTCTTGCCTATCGCCGCGCCGATGGCCATCGTGCTGCGTGCCCTCCAGGGCGTCGGGGCCGGTGCTGCCATCGTGGCCTCCCTCGCCATGGTGTCCGGGTCGGTCGCCGAGGGGCGACGCGGCAGGGCGTTCGCCGCCATCTACGGCGCCGAACTGGCCGGGATGGCAGTCGGTCCCCTGGTGGGCAGCGTGATTGGCGCCCGATCGATGTGGATCATGTTCCTCGGCTCAGGCATCCTTTCGCTCGGGGCCTGCCTGCCCGCGCTCCAGATCCGGGAGGGATCCGGTCGCCACATCGAGCGGGCGGCCCGCACGCGTGCCGACGGCACCGTGAGGCCACTGGCCCGAGTGCGGATGAACCGATCGATGACCGGGGCCCTGCTCTGCGGTGCAGCGCTCGGCCTGGCCAGCGGTGTCTATGAGATCTGCTGGACCCTGCTCTTGTTGTCGAGGGGGGCATCCGGGTTGGCCATCGGTGTCTCGTGGACCCTGTTCGCCGTGCCGTTCGTGGCGGTGGCCAAGCCCAGCGGGTGGCTGGCGGACCATCTCGACCGACGCGTCCTGGTGCTGGCGGGACTGGGCGTGTGCACCGTGCTGTGTGCGTCCTACCCCTTCATCGACAGCGTGCCAGCCCTCGTACTGCTCGGAGCCTCGGAGGCTCTGGGGTTCGCCGCCGCCATGCCGGCCATGCAGTCGCTGCTCACCCAGGGCTCGGCTTCGAGCGAGGTCGGCCGGATCCAGGGACTGTTCGCCACCAGCCAGACGGCCAGCACCGCCGTGGCTGCGGCCGGCGCCGGGGCGGCGTTCGCCGTCGCGTCGTGGCTCCCGTTCGTATCAGTCTCGGCCACCATCTTCGTGGTGCTGGCCGTGGTGGCCGTCATCTGGAGACCGGTGCCGGGCCGCATCGTGCGCCTCAGCCAACCATCCCCCGTCGGCTCAGGCGCTCGGTCGCCCGAGCCGGCTCAGCCTGTAGCGGTGGGATTCGAGCCCGAACCGGTGGGCGTCAGCGCTGACGTGCAGTAGGCACAGCGGGCTGCGGCCTCGGGCACCTTGCTCAGGCACTCGGGGCACTCACGGACCGGCTCCTCGGTGGGGGTCATCCCCAAGCGGCCCATCAGCTTGTTGACCGGCCTGATCACCAAGAAGAAGATCACCGCGGCGATGATGACGAACGACAGCAGCGCATTGAGGAACGTCCCGTAGGAGAACTGCGAGCCGTTGATGGTGAAGTGCAGCCCGCTGAATTGGGAGTTGCCACCGAAGATGGCCTTGATGAGCGGGGTGATCAGGCTGTTGACGAACGCCGTGACCACCGCCGTGAAGGCGACGCCGATCACCACCGCCACCGCCAAGTCGAGCAGGTTCCCCCGCAGGAGAAACTCCTTGAACTCCTTCAGCATGACTGTGCCTCCCGGTCTGAGGTTCGGAGTTGGAGCTTAGGCCAGTCCCGCGTGGACTGAAGCTCTCCATCGGCCCGTGGTCGGCACCGTGCACGTCGCCGTGGCGGCCTGCAGCAACCACTGCATTACCGATCGGTCGTCGGCATCCGGGGGAACGGTGGCCACCAGACCGCGACGCGGATGGTCCTGGGTGACGCGCCATCCTTCCGGGAGCGGTAGGCCGAGATCTCGCAGCGACCGGGCGACCCGCGGCCCAGCGGCGTGCTGGAGGCCGATCGTGGTCGGCTTGGCCGCCCCTCCGGGCGTTCGCTTCCCGGGCATCCAGGTGACCGTGGGCACCTTGTGGGTCGATCCGCCCAGGAAGGCGAACGGTCCCGGGGGTGCCGGTTCGAACTCCTCGTCGATGATCGGCTCGACGTTGATCCATCCCTCGCCCCGTCTGGACAGTTCGGTCATATGGCCCTGGAGCTCAGGATCGTCGTAGGTGGTGAACTCGAGCTCCAACGGGCGGGACCGGGTCACGTCTGGAGGTCGAGCACGCCTCGGGCCAGTGCCTCCAGCTCGGTGCGCCACGGGTCAGGCGGCTCGAGTGGTCTCACCACGAACTTGGAGAACCCCACGTCGATGAATCGCTCGAGCATGGTCCTCAGGCCCCCGATCCCCACCGGCACCACCTGCTCGGGATCCACGCCCTTGCGGGCAGCCGACAGTGCCCGAATGGTCCGTGGCTCCAGTGGGCGGGCGGCGTAGGCCACCGACACCCCGAAATGCTCGGGGCTGATGGTCCGCCCGACTGAGGCCGCCGCCTCCTCAATCACGCCCCGCGCGGCAACCACCTCGTCGGGAGTGCACGACGAGGGCAGCCATCCATCGGCGAACCGTCCGCACCGGTCGAGAGCAGCCGGGACCATGCCGCCCGTCCAGAACTCGAGCGGCTCCTGGATCGGCCGCGGGGAGACCACCACGTCGTCGAAGTCGGCTACAGCACCGTGATGGCTGACGGGCTCACCGGCCCAGAGGCGCCGCATCAAAGGGAGCATCTCGTCCATCAGGGCGCCCTTGGTCGGCCCGCTGACGCCCATCGCCCCGGACTCCGGCTGACGCGGCAGTCCGGGGACGAAGGTGCACAACAGGCGGCCCCCAGACAACGCGTCGAGCGAAGCCAGTTCCTTGGCCAGTCGAACCGGATTGCGCCCTGGCAGCAGCATGGTGGTGCCCAGCTTGAGGTGGTGATTGTGGGCGGCGGCGAAGGCCAGTCCGACCAGGGGGTCAAGGGTGGGTGCAGTCAGCACCTCGGGCAGCCAGATGGAGTCGAATCCCAGCTCGTCGAGGTCGTCGACCAGGCGGCCGAAGTGGTCCTGGCTCCCTGCAGTCACCGCACCGGTCCCCACACCGATCCGGACCTTCATGGTCGAGCCTCTGGTCGGCTCCACGAAGGGACCCGGGGAGTCATGGTCCCTCGACCGCCGGGCCGTCGAAGCGGTCGACGGTGGCAAAGGTGTCGACACTCGATCGCCGCAACCGGGTCGGCCTCCGTACTGGGTGCCCGAGGGCCAATGCGCCGGCCAGAGCCACTGTCTCGGGAACGCCGAGCAGCTGGCGTACCTCGGCCTCCCGCCGGATCAACATCGTGGTCATCACCCCGGACAGTCCCTCGGCGCGGGCGGCGAGGAGGATGCTCCAGGCGAACGGGTAGATCGAGGCACCGCCGACCATGGTGTAGTGATCGGCATCCCGGTCAACGGTGGCCAGGCGAGCCAGGTCGGCGAGCAGCACCAACAGGACCGGTGCCCGGTCGAAGTGCTCGGCGAAGCCTCCGGGCCCGGCCGCCGCGACTTTTGCGATCTCAGCGGCGCCGGTCAACGATCGACGCTCGAGGTCTCGGTCGGTGACGACCGCCCACGGAGTGAGGCCGGCGGCGGCCTGGGCCAGATAGTCGTACCAGCCCGGAAGATAAAGGTCCCGTAGGGCGCTGCGCACCACAGGATCCTTGATCACCACGACCCGCCACGCCTGGCGGTTTCCCCCGTTGGGAGCGAACCGGGCGGTGTCCAGGATGCGCCAGACCGTCTCGTCGGGGACGACCTCCTCGGTGAATTCCCGCACCGCCCCCGTCGTTCGAAGCGCCTCGCTGAGTTCCACGTCCCCGACCGTAGTGGCGACCGACGATCGACGCGCCACCGAAGACGGTGCTTAGAGCGCCTCCAAGATGGCGTCGGCGGCACTCACGGTAAGCCCCCCACCGGGCTCGACGTTCAAGGTGGTGACCACGCCGTCTTCGATGACCATGGCGTACCGCTGCGAACGGGTGCCCAAACCGAAGCCCGAGCCATCCATCTCCAGGCCGATCTCCTTGGTGAAGGCCCCGTTTCCATCGGCCAGCATCACCACGAGGTCGCCGACGTGCTGATCCTTGCCCCAGGCGTCCATCACAAACGGGTCGTTGACGGAGACGCAGACCACCTTGTCCACGCCCTTAGCCACCAGATCGTCGTGGCGCACCACGTAGCTCGGGAGGTGGAAGTCCGAACAGGTCGGCGTGAACGCCCCCGGAACAGCAAAGAGGACCACCCTTCCGGACCCGAGCACATCGCCGGTCTGCACATGGGACGGGCCGTCGGGGCCAGTGGTCATCACCTGTACATCGGGGATCTTGTCGCCTACGGCAATCGCCATGTCAGTCTCCTTGTGCTCCGGTTCGCGTGGTCCGGCTCCATGCGCCCGACCGGGGTGGTGTCGACTGCAGCATACGGCCGAGATGCGGGCACCGATCACCACGGGATGAACGGTTCCCCGTCGGTACCGCCCTGCGCGCCCGGCGTCGGGGCTGCCCCCCGGGCGGCGAGCCCCAGCAGCACCGCTCCAACGGCAAAGGCCGCCACCGAGCCGATCAGCAGGCCGAGCTCGGCTGCGGTCACCAGTGGCGGGTTGGTGACAAAGGCCCGTTCGGCCACCAGTAGGGGAACAGTGAAGCCGATACCGGCGACGGCCGCTCCACCAGCCACATGACGCCATCGCACACCGGCCGGGAGGCGACCGAGCCCGAGCCACACGACCAGGAAGCACGCGCCGAAGATGCCGACCAGTTTGCCCAGCACTCGAGCGGCCGCCACCCCGACGAAGACGGCAGTTGCCCCGTGGGGATCGAGCATGCCCGACTGCAGGACGATTCCAGCGTTGGCCAGGGCGAACAGGGGCAGGATCACGAACGCGGAGATCGGGGCCACCGCCTCTTCGAGCCGCTCGGCTGGATCCAGCGAGCTCCCGGCAACCTGGTGAGGGACCAGCACCCCGACGACCACGCCGGCCAGTGCCGGCTCGACGCCACCGGCGGCCAACAACACCCACAGGGCGACACCGCCGAGCAACACCGGCCACGCCGGCAGGCGCTTCCACCGGCGGAGGGCCACCAATCCGGCCGTCACCGCCAGCGCTCCCACCAGGGCGACCGGGTGCGTACGGCTCGAATAGAAGATTGCCAGTACCAGCACCGATCCGATGTCGTCGGCGACCGCCAAGGTCAACAGCATGAGCCGCAGCCCGGGTGGGACCCGTCGTCCCAGCAGGGCCAACGCCCCGAGGGCAAAGGCGATATCGGTGGCCATGGGGATGCCCCAGCCCGAGGAGCCGACCCCGCCGTGGTTGACCGCCGCGAAGACCAGTCCGGCTCCCGCCATCCCGCCCAGCGCACCAGCCACGGGTACGGCCGCCTTACGGGGATCGCCGAGCTCCCCGGTTCGACGCTCCCGGCCGATCTCGAGGCCCACCACGAAGAAGAACACCGCCATCAGACCGCCGTTGACCCAGGCCTGCACGGTGGTGAACCCGTCGAATGCCGAGCCCCCGAGGTGAGTGGGATGTTGCCAGACGGTCTCGTAGGTGGACCGGCCGAACGGGCTGTTGGCCCACAAAAGGGCAACACCGACCGCCAGCACCAGCACCCAGCTCCCGGCGATGTCCGACTGGAAGAACCGTCGGAAGACCCCGACGCCAGTCGGCTGGCCCGGGGCCGGATCAGGATCGGTCACCAGCGGTTCATCAACGGTCGCCCGCCTCCTCAACCAAGGGGTGCCTGGGTGCCGATGATGTCGGCCAACCAGGGCGGCAGCCGTGCCGGGCGCCCCTCAGCGTCGACCGCGCCGTGCACGGTCACGGCGGTGGAGCGGGTCTCGCCGCCGACCTCGAGGAGGTAACCGACCTGGAATGTAGTCCTGGTCAGGGCGCCGGCCATGACGTGGACGTCCACCGCGTCATCGAAGTGGAGCGGGTGGCGATACCGAACGTACAGCTCGAGGACCGAGAAATCGATGCCTTCGGCACGTACCAGTTCGTAGGGGTGGCCGCTGTGGCGCAGCATTCCAGCCCGCGCCTCTTCCAGGTAGGGCGCATACGCGCTGTGGTGGATGATGCCCATGGCGTCCGTCTCGGCGAACCTGGTCCGTATCCGATGCACGTAGGCATAACCCGACGGCTCGGTCGACGGAACCAGGGAGAGGCGCACGCCAGGACGCTACTGGGCAGCCGCGACTGGACCGGGTTGATTCCACTCGATCCACCCAGTGCCCCGACGACCGTCGGTGGCCACGAATCGGGCCGCCGCCCGTGGGAATCGGCTGATGCGGCCATCAGTGGCGGAAAGGGTGAGCGGGCCATAGGCGATCGGCTCCACACCGAGTCGGATACCTCCTGGCTCCAGCTCGATGGTTGCCGACGTCGGCATCCCCTCGGGGCCCAATGCCTCGTCCACCGACAGAGTCTCCACCGGGTGGACGACTCCGCCCGGTGGCTGCACGTATCCGAACGCCAGTCGCTGTCCGGGAATCCGGATGTCGGCAATATGCACCCGCGTCCCGTCATCGAGGCGGGTGGCCGCCCAGCACCAACCGAAGGCCCACCAGTCTCGTACACCCCAGGAGTGGTCACGCTGGCCCTGGCCGGTCACGGCGATCTGCTCCTCACCCACGGTGACCGAGCCTTCGACCAGGCATGGCACCTCGTAGCGAGTAGTCAGGTCGTAGTGGTAGGGCACCCCGTCCGTTGACCAGCGGAGGTCGAACCCGAGGCTGGTGGGTTGACCAGGATCACCCTGATAGACCGCTTGGGCATCGGCAAAGGACTCGGCCCGCGCGCTTCCGCGGACCGTCATCTCCGCCAGCGGCCGCTCGATGGCGCTGACCATATCGATACCGCGGGAGGCGAGCACCAGCCCCGTCCCACCGGCCATCGGCAGTCCGTAATCGACGGACGCCACCGTGGGTCGGCCCTCGCCCACCAGCATGGCTGTCCACCAGGTCACGCCGAGGTTGGGATAGAGCCCGATCCGAAGGTAGCCGGCAACGCCCCCACCGTCATCGACGAAGTCGAGATAATAGGACTCGTTCCACAACGCCTCGTCACTCGGCACATGGCGCTGCTCGTCACCGGGCTCAACGATATGGGGGACGTCCACCCTCTCGACATTAGGCACGGACAGGGCCCATTGCACGAATCCGTCGGCTGCCGCATCGGTCGGTCACCCGATGGCGCGGCAACGACGATGGCCAGTGCCTATTTCTTGAAGACGCCCTTGTCGAAGTTCGAGGTCACGGTCTTCGCCTCGGCCAGCCTGGGTACGTCGAACAGGTCCTCGATGGAGGCCAGCGAAGAGTAGTGGTTGAACGCCGTCTTAACCTTGGTGCCCGGAGTAATGAACGGCGAGATCAGCACGGTGCCGATCCTTCCGCCACCCGGACCCGAGAAGCCGTTGCCCCCGACCAGCGCGGCCGGTCCGTTGGTCTCACCACAGCAGGCGGTGGCATCGATCGGCGACACGTCGGCCTCGTCGAAGGTCACCTCGAGGAGCCCGTCCTGTTGGAAGGCGGGCGACTGCTCAATCAGCGGCACCCAGGTGCTCAAGAAGCTGTCGATGTCGGCGAGGGCCGAGGCACCGGACGCCTGATTGTTGCAGGGATAGTCGTGACCGTCGTTGCAGAGGTTCGGCGTGATGAAGCTGAAGTTGGGCGTCGTCGCCACCGACTGCAGGTCTGTGGCGAGGCCGGTGACGCCGGCCGGCGTACCGGCGGGAAGCGCCCCGGTGGTCGTCCCGAGCGGCACGACATTGCTGTTGCAGGTCGCGGCGTTGTCGATAATGGAGTGGAAGTAGACGAAGGGGTCGTGGCGGGAGGCGTAACCGTCACCGGTAGCGGCGGCCTTGGTGCCATCGGCGGTCCCGACGACAGGGTGACCACACGTTGTGCCCCCGTCACGGGTCGGGTTGTTCCCCATGTCCTCCTCGTACCCCTTCCAGGTGTCACCCCGGGCCGTCAACTGGTCGGCAACCGTCTGGACCGCGGACGGGTAGACGCAACCGGCTCCCTGCTGGATGCCGGAGGCATCCTGGCCATCCCCCAGCGGGAAGTTGGCGTAGGTCCCGCAATCCAGCTGATTGGAGGAGTTGGCGGGCTGCCCCGAGACGAAGCTGATGTAGTTGTCGTTAGAGAAATGGCCAGTGCCGTAGTAGTTCTCGAGCAGGGCGCCCTGCGACGGCAGTGTCGTGGCCAGATAGGGGTCACTCGACGGGCTTCCGAAGGTGTCGTTGTACCCCTCGTTCTCCAGCATGATCACGAAGACATGGCGGACGCCGGGCAGACCTTTGACGGCGAGGGTCAGGTTCTCGGTCACAGTCCCCTGGCTATTGGAAGCCTGCACGACGATCGGAGGGTACGTCCCACCGGGCACCGAGCCGGTGAGTGTCGCCGTTCCATTGGCGTTCGCGGTGAATGTCACGCCGGTCGGCACACCGCTGAGCGCGCTGACCACCGGTACCGGGTTGCCCTTGGACTTGACGGTGAAGGTGAAGGTCGTCAGCGTCTTGGCCTTCACCGTGGACTTGCCCACGAACACCGGTGCGGTGAGCGGCTTTCCCTTGGCGCCCGCCACCGTCGGAGCTATCCCTACGAGAGATACCACCCCGAGTGTCGCCGCCAAGAGCACAATGAGTTTCTTGCTGGATTTCATGGACCCCCCCTAATCACCACACGTAGACCGAGAATCTTCTAGCACGGAACCAGCCCGACGCGTCGAGAACGGCGGTCTCCGGCGTCGCCACTCCACGGTGCTAGGCACCGATGCCGACGATCGGCTGGTTGAGTCTGGTGGCACCGGTCGAGCCCTGGAAGGAGGCATCCCCGAAGGCGAAGATCCCGCCGTCCGACCCGACCAGCAGGTATCCGTGACCGATCGGAGTCGTCGTCATGCCGACAATGGGCCTGTTCAGCGGCTTGCCGCCGGTCGAACCGTAGAAGCCGGCGTCGCCGAAGGCGAAGATGCCGCCGTCCGAGGCCACCAGCCAGTAGCCGTGGCTGGTCGGTGTGGCCGCCATGCCCACGACGGGGCGGTCGAGATGCAAGGCACCGGTCGAGCCGGAGAACTTCGCGCTCCCAAAGGCGAAGATGCCGCCGTCCGAGGCCACCAGCCAATACCCGGAGCCTTGCGTTGTGGCCGCCATACCGACAATCGGCTTGTTCAACGGCTTACCTCCGGTCGAGCCGTGGAAGCGGGCGTCACCGAAAGCGAAGACGCCGCCGTCGCTGGCCACCAGCCAGTACCCGTTGCCATCGGCGGTGGCCGCCATGCCCACAATTGGCTTGTTCAGGTGAATCCCACCCGTCGAACCGTAGAACCGGGCGTTGCCGAACGCGAATACACCTCCGTCAGCGGCCACGAGCCAGTAGCCCGCCCCGTTTGGCGTGGTGGCCATATCCACAATCGGCCGGTTGAGATGAATCGCTCCCGTCGAACCGTGGAAATTGTGCGTGCCGAACGAGAAGATCCCACCATCGCTGGCCACCAACCAGTATCCCGTGTCCCGGGGGACGACGGTGTTGGACGTTGCCGAACTGGGACCGGTGCCGGCGGCGTTCACCGCTGCCACGGCAAACGAGTACGAGAGCCCATTGACCAGTCCGGGGAAGATGGCGTCGGTGACGGCACCTACCCGCAATACCGCACCATTGGAACAGGTGATCACGTAGCCGCTGATGGTGTTGAATCCGTTGGAGGCCGGTGCAGCCCAGCGGACCTTGGCGCTGCCGTCTTCACTGATGGCAGGTTCGATGGTGGGTGCCGACGGCAGGGTGATATTAGCCAGGACGAACGACGTGGAAGCGCCACCGGTCGAGGCCGTCACGCTGTAGATGCCGGCCGTTCCGTTGGCGGTGAATGCCGGTGCCGCAGCCACGCCATTGGCGCCAGTAGTAACCGTGGATGAACCAGAAAAGGTTCCGGAGGCCCCGGACGACGGTGCCGTGAAGGTCACGTGAGCACCGGACACCGGGTTACTCAATGAGTCCTCCACGGTGACCGACAGAGTCGTCGGGAACCGAGTGCCCACCTTCACGCTCTGGCCCCAGCCCACCAGGTTGACCAGGTTCGTCGCCGCCCCAACCGTGTTGGTGAGGCTGAAGGAAGCCGAGCCGAGACCAGGAGCCGAGGCCACAACCTGGTAGGACCCCGGAATGGCGTTAGCCGTGAACCCCTCCGAGGCCACGCCAGTGGACCCTGTCGCAGCCGGGTTGACGTAGGTGAACGAGCCGCTGGCACCGCTGCTCGGAGCCGCAAACGACACTGGGAGTCCCGGCGGTGGGGTTGACACGTTGTTGCCATAGAGGTCCACTACTTGAACGGACAGGGTGGCAAAAGGCGTGCCGACTTGCACACTCTGCGTCGAGCTTCCCGGCACGATCAGGTGGTCGGCTGGACCTGGTCCAATGGAGTAACTCCCCGACGCTGTCCCAGATTCAGCGGTCGTGCCGACCGTGAGCGTGTAGCTACCGACCGAGGTTGGATTGGCAACTGCGGTGGCAGTCACCGTCACCTGCCCGGCAGGAATAATCGTCGTTGGGGTGATGGTCACACTGTTGGGAGACCACACTGCCGAGTAGGAGACCATGTTGACCGTATAAGTCCCTGTGGAGGAAAAGGCCGGGCCGGACAACGTGATGGAGTCTGACGTCCCATTCAACGGCACTGTCGTGTTGAAACTGACCGTGTACATCGCGGTCGAGCCTGCGGCATTGGTCGACAACACGATTGCAGGGGTGCTGATCGCAAGAGCTGTCGTGGGCACGAGCGCTACAGCCAAGCCGGAGAGGACGACCGCAACGAGCCCAAGTGCCGCGAAACGATGCAAGAGCGACGAATGCCCAGGCCCGCCAAGAGAGGTCCCGCCATTCGTCCGACTAACTAGTCGTCGGCAGACTCCTACCGCGGTGACTCCGAACCCGACGACCAAGGCCGAACCCAAGCCCAGCATGATCCAGTTCATGGCCCCTCCTCCGTCACGAATCCTCGGTCACCGTTCGACAGTTGGCAGCGCGGCGAGCCGGAACCAGCGGCGGGCACGTGGCCGTGTGCGAGCGAATTGTCACGACGGATGACCGGAGCGTCAAGCGCGACCCCCGCCAAAACGTGTGCAGACAATCGTTCGTGGCCGCGTGACCACGTGGGGTGACGAACGGGCACTCTCAGAGCGCGGGCAACGACACTTCGGCCTTGCGTCTCCTCACCCACAATGAGCCGACGAAGCGACCACCGTGCAGTTCTCGACGCCGAGACTGCCCACTCAGCCTCAAGGAATCTGGGCTTGGCACCGATAGCTGACTGCCGGGTCCATTGAGCGCTCGCTTTACCGGCCGCGCTCTGGACCCGGCGCCAAGCTGCCCCCCTGCCCCGACGTAGCGAGGAAGTGTCCCGCACACTGGCCAGTGGATGACCGAGCATGCGAGAGACACCTCCCCGGTGCGGCCCTACGTACACGGATGAGGTGGGATCTGAACCATGCACGCCGGCGCGACACATAGTTTGTAGCAATCGCGAGTGCAAAACTCGTCACCGAAGACTGAACCTTCTGTGAACACTGTGTGGCATCAAGGCAACGTAGTTGCCCCAAACACCGCTGTTTTGCGAGCCCTCGCCAGTGTTCCTACACTCCACGACGAACGGGCTTGTTGCCCGCCATGGGGCTAGACGACCAGGAGGTGGCCCATGCCCTGGACCCCCCCGATCGGCCGATTCGTGACCTCGATGATTGTCGTCTTGGTGGCTGCTGCTGCCTCGCTGCCGCTGCTTGTGATCGCACCTGGTTCGGCCTCGGCTGCGTCGGCTTCGCCGCTGTGCAATGGCTATGCCGCCTGCTCCGCGCTTCCCTTCTCCACGCACGGGTATGACGACGTCACCACGCCGTCCTACTGGGGGATGACCCCGGGAGACCAATGCACCAACTATGCGGCCTATGTCGAGTCCACGGTATTCGGTGCCGTTGCCCCCGAGGTCCCTCTCGGCAATGCCAGCGCTTGGGCGGCCAATGCGCGGGCCCAGGGAATCGCCGTCGACCAGACGCCACTGGTGGGCTCGGTGGCTGAATGGAATGTCGGGGACGTCGGAATCGGCTCGCTCGGACACGTGGCCGTCGTTGAGGCAGTGGGCCCGAACTACATCGAGGTGTCCCAGCAGGACATCGCCTCTGACGCCAATGGGTACGACTGGGAGCGGATCGATGTCGGGTCGCCATCGGACGCCTGGGAGCCGTGGCCGGACAACTTCATCCACTTCCCCTTGACGCCGGGAGCGGGGTCGTACCAGGCGCCGACCAGCCTGGGCGGGCCAGTGGTTGGCATGGCCTCGGTGCCTGACGGCTCGGGCTATTGGCTGGTGGACGCCCAGGGTGCAGTCTCGGCTCATGGGGCCGCAGCCAACTACGGATCGATGGGCGGCCATCTCCTCAATGCGCTGATGACCCACATCGTGGCGACACCAGATGGGGCCGGGTACTGGTTGGTTGCAGCCGACGGTGGGACCTTCTCGTTCGGTGACGCTCGGTTCTTCGGGTCGATGGGTGGCAGCCACCTCAACGCACCGGTGGTCGATATGGCACCGACTGCCGATGGCGGTGGGTATTGGTTGGTGGCAAGCGACGGCGGAGTATTCGCCTTCGGAGACGCTCGGTTCAAGGGCTCGATGGGTGGTCGAGCACTTAACCAGCCCGTCGTTGGACTGGCACCGGATACCGCCACCGGCGGCTATTGGCTCGTGGCCAGCGATGGTGGCATCTTCAGTTTCGCCGCACCGTTTCATGGGTCAGCCGGTGCGCTCCGGCTTCGCCAGCCGGTCAATGGCATGTCGGCGACCGCCGCGAGTGATGGCTACTGGATGGTGGCGGCCGACGGGGGCATCTTCACCGGTGGTGACGCCAAGTTCTACGGTTCGACGGGCGGCCTCAGGCTGAACGCCCCGATCGTGGGCATGGCCCCCGACAACGCCACCGGCGGCTACTGGCTCGTGGCCAGTGACGGTGGGGTGTTTTCCTTCCACTCCCCGTTCTACGGGGCAGACTGAACCGGTCCATGGCGCTGGAGGACTGTCACGTCCTAGCGCCCCGGTGCTGTCCTACCATGGCGTCCGCATGGACCATCGCGAGGCGTCACCCCATGACGACCAGTTCGATCCACCGTCGAGGCGGACATACTTCGCCGAGGAGCGGACGCTGTTGGCGTGGTGGCGGACCGGCATCGCATCGGCGGCGGTTGCGCTCGCCGTGGGTGCACTGCTTCCCAAACTGGGGACCCACCCGAGGGGCCGCTTCGTGGCGTTGGGGGTTGGCTACGGCATCCTCGCCCTCATCTTCGTGATCGGCGGCACGCTTCGTGAGCAGGCCTCCCGCAAGGCACTCGCCACCCGAGGATTCGCCAAGCTGGCCGACCGCGCCGTTCTGGCCGTCACTGTCTACATCACGGTACTGATCATCTTCACCGTTGTCGCGATCGTCTAGGACAGAGCCTTCCCGACCGGCGCTGCCTCATTCATTCACTGCACGGGGCGCCGCCCGGGGTTAGTGTTTCCCGCAGTCGCAGACAAAGGAGCCCACCCATGTTGGCCAGCAGTTACCCGCTACTCGACATCTTCTGGACGATGTTCGAGATCTTCATCTTCATCTTGTGGATCTGGTTGCTCATCGCCGTGTTCGGCGACATCTTCCGGAGCCACGACATGGGTGGACTGGCCAAGGCGCTCTGGGTGATCTTCGTGATCATCATCCCGTATCTGGGCGTCCTGATCTACCTCATCGCCCGAGGCGGAAGCATGCACGAACGGGCGGCGGCCGCGGCACAACAACAGCAGCAGGCATTCGACACCTATGTAAAGCAGACGGCCGGCTCGGGATCGAGCAGCGTCGATCAGCTGGCCAAGTTGGCGGACCTCAAAGCAAAGGGCGTCATCACCGATGCCGAATTCGACGCACAGAAGGCCAAACTGCTGAGCTGAGGCGCCCGGGCCCTCGGGGCACGGAACACTGACGATCATCGCGGCCCTGGCGGGTTGCCAGCATGTCAACCAGAGGCGTTTCCCCTCGGAGCGCCTCTGGTTCAATGCAACGCTTACGGCTCCAGGGAACAAAGCGTGTGGATTGCCGGGAACCCATCGAAATGATCACCGGCGGCCGTGATTGCATCAGCCATATGGGACGAAGCCATGTGTGCGTCGATGTCCTCTTGGGACTCCCACCTCCCAATGGTCACGAAGGTACCGGGCGCCGACTCCGAGGCGAAGAGATCGTAGGTAATGCATCCGTGATCCAGCCTGCTCGCGCCGACCAGCGCTTTCAGGGCCGCCTCTACGATCGCCTCCGATCCCGGCTTCGCGGTGAGCACGGCCACTACGTCAAGATTTGGCATGCGACACCCGATTCCGGCGACCACACGCCGGGAGAGCCGAACGTCGCTGTCAACGCCCGGATTGCCGTCCAGGTCAGCAACCTACGCTCGTGACATGAACCGATCCCAGGGGCCTCCCAAGGCACCTCGTGTTCCCGAACGTCTTTCCGACATCGCAGCCTGGTCGCCGGAGAACGAGCCGGTCCTATCAGGTGTTGCCGTGAACGGAGACTTCACCGCACGACAACTCGAGGACCTCGCTGTTGAGCAGTGCCGCATCTTCAATGCGGCGTTCACCGGATCAGAGCTCCATCGTCTACGCCTGACTGATGTGGTGGTCGAGGACAGCGATCTGTCCGGGGCTGATCTCGATGAGTGCTTCCTCAACCGCGTCGAATTCCGAGATTGCCGCATGTCGGGATTGGTACTCACGCACTCCAGGCTGCTCGATGTGACCATGACCAACTGCCGGCTCGACCAGGGCAATTTCCGTATGGCAGAGGCCATGTCGGTCATGTTCGAGAACGTCGATCTGAGGGAGGGAGATTTCTACTCAGCGGACGTGACGAACGTGAGGTTCTTCGACTGCGACCTGACGGGATCGGAGTTCTCCAAGGCCAGAATGGAAGGGGTGAGGCTTCATGGATCGAACCTCACCGACCTGAAAGGTGGCCAGTACCTCGGCGGGTCGACGATCGAGACCGGCCAAGTGCTGTCGGTTGCACTCGAAGTGTTGTCGGCGCTCAACATTCAGGTCGATGATGACCGAGAGCTCCAACCGAAGAACCGGCGGTATTGATGGTCTAGTCGTTGGAGCCGCCATCATTGGTCCCCTGCGAGCGGAGCACCAACACTGAAGTGATTGCCCACACCATGATCAGCGCAAGCCAGATCACGAGACGGACCCATGGGTGAAGCCCACCGGGTCCCTCTGGCGTGTTGTACGTGTTCGAGAGCGGCGCATAGGCCACCCAACCGAACTGCCGGCCCCCACCTCGGGTCGTAATCCAGCCCCCCAAAGCAGAGAGCGCCGCGGCCATTCCGATCACGATGACGATTCGCTGGCCGCGATTCAATCCACCGCTCCGCATCGTGGAAGTCTGCCAGAGGTTGCCGAAAGGTCACTGTCCTCGGCTGTCGTGCCGTGCCGATCGGATCCCTTGCAGGGATTCAGTGGGCACGAGGAAGAACGAAGGGGCACAAGAAGCTCACATCAGATTCTGAGCGTAGTCCCTGTTCAGGATGGGTGGGCCGTGCGGGACTTGAACCCACGACCCCTTGCGTGTCATGCAAGTGCGCTACCAACTGCGCCAACGGCCCGTAGCCGGCGACGTTACCATCCCAGTCGCCTCCGATCGGCCGACCGGAGCTGGCGACCAGTGGGTCTGGGCGACGGCTGGACCCCGAGCGCGGCTGTCGGCACACCGGCAATGCCTATGTCTCAGACCGTCCGCGACGGCGTCGGCGCACAGGACCGGTACCAGTCCCCCATCCTTCCGCAGCGTGAGTCGTGGTCGGCGTCGGCTAGGGCGTGGCCACGGCCGGACTCGGCGTGGCCCGCTCGATGGCGCCCCACCCGCCGAACTGGCGATGGCGTTCCAGCTGGACTCGATGTCCACCGCGAAGCCCGAAGAGGCGCTTGGCCAACAGCAGGTAGACAAGGATCGCCACATTGATCACCAGTGTCAGCACCTTGAAGACGCTCACACTCGTGGACAGCTCGTAGACCTCGATGGGGATGAGTGCAGCAGTGGCGACCATGGTGAGGTACTCGGCCCAGCGCTTGGAGAACCAGAGGCCCACCATCTCGGTGGCCTCGAGCGCGGCATAGGCCAGCACCAGCAGTCCCAACTGGATGAGCCGGGTGGGCGAGTACTTGAAGGCCTTGCCCAGATAGCCGAGCACCCCGCGCACTTGGGCCTCCCCCGGCGTGGTGCCCGAGAGGTCACTCATGATATTGACGTAGTCACGGTGCAGCGTGGCATCGTGCCGGGCGAAGGTAAACAGCACGATGGACAGCGTGGTCAGCACGATGACGTGGACGGCCCGGTCGAGGGCAATGAGTCGGAGGACGTACTTGTCGCGGAGGATCGGCCCGCGTGCCGGTAATTCGATCTCATCGCGTGGTGGCATCCGCTCCCTGGTGGGTTCGGACGGGGGGCTGTCGGAGATCCATGCGTCGCAGCGCAGACACCGGTACCAGCGGACGCCATCCCGCTCACGTGCCAGCATCGCATCGTCTGACGTGAGCTCACCTACATCCGTGCCTACCAGCGTGTGACCCTTCCACCCACAGGTGAGCAGCTCATAGAAGTTGTCCGGTCGCCTATTGCGTCGCACTCCCTGCAGAATAGGCTCAGGTGCAGACCTAGTGATCCGGGGAGACCATGGCCAGTGAAGTCGCTACCCACATCGATCGCATCGACGAAGTCGGATACACGATCATCGAGGACGCCATCGAGCCCGAGCTGATCGACTCGCTTCAAGATGAACTGCTCCAGCTCGAGCGCGACTTGGGCATCGTGCCGGCCGACAATCTGTTCGAGGGCACCCGCACGACGCGGATCTACAACCTCTTGGCCCATGGTCCCGACTTCGAACGGATCCCGGTGCACCCGTCGGTGCTTCCGGTCGTCGAGGGCGTGCTCGATCCAGGATTGCTCGTGTCGTCGCTCTCCTCCATTGCCATCGGGCCCGGTGAGACGGCACAGCCGATCCACGCAGACGACCAGCTGATCCCGCTGCCCAAACCCCACCCGCCGACTGTGTGCAACACGATGTGGGCTCTGACGGATTTCACGGAGGCCAACGGCGCCACGCGGATCATCCCGGGATCGCACAAGGCATCGGACTCGCCGGATTCCACCAGCCACTACGACTCGATCCCCGCGGAGATGGCCCGGGGCAGCGTGCTGGTGTGGCATGGAAGCCTGTGGCACGGCGGCGGGGCCAACCACACGACGGAGCGCCGAGTGGGCGTCGCCATGAATTACTGCGCCGGCTACATCCGTCAACAGGAGAACCAGCAGCTCGGCCTGGAGCGTGACAGGGTCCGACAATTCCCACCCCGCCTGCAAGAGCTCGTGGGCTACGGCCTCTATCGGGGCATCATCGGTCACATCGACAAAAGCGTGCCCTCCAAGCATCTCCTAGGCGAGGAAGGCGACTCCCACCTCTTGTGGGAGGGCGCCAAGGCTCCAAGCCCGAGCTAACCCGGCGAGTGGGCCACCGGCCGGTCTGGGACCTCGCCGTCGGTCTTCACGTTCTCCTTTGAGTCCCGCTGCTCGATCTCGACACTGCGCATGGTGTCGTCCGATGCCTCCTCCAGCAACATGAGTCCGCTCTCCGCATCGGGTGTGGCCCGCAGCAGCTCGTCGAGCTTGCGTTGTGTCGCTGCCTGCTCACGGCTCTGGGTGTGTTGGATCACAAAGAGCATCAGCAGCGTCACCGATGAGGTAACTGTCTCGAAGACGGTCAACCAGCCCGGAGAGAAGTCAACCGCGGCGCCGGCGACGATGGAGACCACCAGGATGGCTCCAACGATCACCGCCGCCCACGGGAGCGAGCTGTAGTGGTCGATCCGGTAGAGCCACCGGCTGCTGGATGAGCGCTGCTGGGTACGCGGAACAATCCGGTCCTTCTGAGACCACGACCGCCATCGGGAGCTACGTTGCCCGGTGTCCCCGGATGCATCACCATCGAACCCTGCGGGCGCGCCGAGACCCTGATTCACCCGCTGCGCCATATCGGGACCCTACCCAGCAGCAGGAGAGAACAATCCTGTGATCCTGGAGGCGGCGGGCGGAATCGAACCGCCGTACGGGGCTTTGCAGGCCCCTGCCTAAACCACTCGGCCACGCCGCCGCGGCGTCCGGTGAGCCTAGCCCGTCCGAAGTGGTTGAATCTCTGTATGAGGATCGGCATCGTGGCACCCCCGTGGACCCCGATACCCCCACTGCTGTACGGCGGAATCGAACTCGTGGTGGATCAACTGGCGCCGCGGTTTACAACAGGCCGGACACGACGTGCTCCTGTTTGCCACCGGGGACTCCACCTGCCCTGTCCCCACCCAGTGGGTCCTGCCGGCGGCCGAGGGTCTGCGAATCGGGATGGCGGTCCCCGAGATCCGCCATGTGATCCACGCCTACAACGCGGTAGCTGAGTGCGATGTGGTCCACGACCACACCGTCATGGGGCCGTTCTACTCCGAGCGCTTCCCGCACCTGCCGGTGGCCACCACCATCCACGGTCCCTTCAACGAGGAGCTCAGCGACCTGTACCGGACCACTGCCGACCGGGTTCCGATCGTGGCCATCTCCCATGCACAGCGGCGAGCGGCCATGGACATCCCGATCGCCCGGGTCATTCATCACGGCGTCGACGCGTCGCTCTTCCCAGTTGGCGAGGGTGCCGGCGACGACGACGGCCCCTACGTCGTGTTCCTCGGGCGTATGTCAGCCGACAAAGGTGCCCACCGGGCCATCGAGATCGCCCGCAAGGCCGGTATCAGGATCCTCCTGGCGGCCAAGATGCGGGAGCCCTGGGAGCTCCATTACTTTCACGAGCAGGTGGAACCCCTGCTCGGGGACGATGCTCACTACCTGGGCGAGGTCTCCCACGATCGGAAGCTCGAACTGCTGGCTGGGGCATCGGCTCTGGTGTTCCCAATCCGGTGGAACGAGCCCTTCGGGATGGTGATGATCGAGGCCATGGCGTGCGGCACACCGGTATTGGCCTTCCCCGAAGGTGCGGCGCCCGAGGTGGTCGACGACGGCCGGACCGGCTTTCTGTGCGGCGACGAGGCGGCCATGGTCGATGCCATCGGGCGACTCCACGAGCTCAAGCGGAGCGATTGTCGAGCAGCTGTCGAGGGATACTTCTCGACAGACCGCATGGTGGCTGAGCACATTGAGCTGTTCGAGTCGATGATCGCCTGACCAGCGAGGCTGTGCTCAGGAACGTCGTCGGAACACCAGCCGTGCCACCAGGGCGATGAGCGCCACGACGATCACGACCTTGACCACGAACCAGACGATCCCGGCAATGAAGCTGAGGATGGCGAAGGCCACGAAGATGGCGATGAGCCCGCCTCCGACGATCAGGACCCCGTCAAACAGGCTCAGTCCCCGATGTTCTTCTTCAGCCATACCCCAACGGTAATCGCTCCGGGGCGCCAGTCGGCATCAGGGCCGGTCCGGTGCCGTTGGGCTACCCCACGGTCGGCCAACCCGGCACGCTCCAGTGGTACGGTCCGGCCGTGTCCCTGCGCGCCCGACGACAGGCGCTGATCGAGCGCCCTGACCTCCGTGGGGACGCCTTTTGTCGGGCCTATGCCCGGGAAGCCGACGAGTGGCTCACCGACCTCTTCGATCAGGCCACCGGCGGGGATGCGCGCGGCTTGGCCCTGATGGCGGTGGGCGGCTACGGGCGTGGGGAGCTGTGCCCCTTCAGTGATCTCGACATCGTCCTCGTCCACAAGGGTCGACGCAACATCTCGGCCATGGCTGACCGGATCTGGTATCCGGTGTGGGACGAGGGGATCTCTCTCGATCACAGCGTGCGCCGGCCATCGGAGGTCTTGGCCATGGCATCCGAGGACCTCCGAGTGGCCTTAGGGCTCCTGGACGCCCGGGTGGTCTGCGGCGACGCCAAGGTGGCCGAACCGGTCCTCGACGGGTCGAAGGAACGTTGGGTCAGGCAAAAGCCCCCATGGCTTGGGGTGCTAGCCGACCTGGTCGACGAGCGCCACCGGTCGTTCGGTGATGTCGGATTCCTCCTCGAGCCCGACCTGAAGGAGTCCCATGGCGGACTCCGGGATGTCGCCGCGCTGACCGCCATGATGCTGGCCGTCCCCGTCCTCGCCGACTACGTCGACACCGTTGCCATCGACGGCGCCCGGGCCGTCCTCACGACCATCCGGGTGGAATTGCACCGTCGAGCTGGCCGGGAGCAGAACAAGTTGCTCCTCCAAGAGCAAGACCAGGTGGCCAAGGCCCTGGACGAACCAGACTCTGACGCCCTGATGCGGTCCGTGGCCACTGCCGGTCGGACCGTCGCCTGGGAGGGGGACGACGCGTGGCGCCGGCGCGGTGCCTGGTCCCGGGCCCAGGAGTCGGGCCGGGTCCGCAGAAGAAACGGCGGGCGAGGGCGGGGTGAGGGCGATGCCCCGGCGGTGAGGACACTGCCTGGAGTCCCCGACATAGTGGTCACCGAGGACGAGGTCGCTCTCGACCCTGACGCCAAGGTGAGCAGCGACCCGACGCTGTCACTCCGCCTGGCTGCGGTCGCCGCCGAACGCAATCTGCCGATCGCCCGCGCCGCGTTGAACCTTCTCGGCCGGAGGGCCAAGGACCCAGTGGCACCGTGGACCGATGGGCTACGAGAAACGCTGGTGAGGGTGCTGGCCTCCGGTCCCCCGGCTATTGCCGCCCTCGAGTCCCTGGATCAGCGGCACCTCCTCGAGCGGTACCTGCCCGAGTGGGCTGCGGTTCGCAACAAGCCTCAGCGCAACCCCTATCACCGCTTCACCGTCGACCGGCACCTGCTCGAAGCCACCGCCAATGCCGCGCTGTTGGCCCACAGGGTCAGTCGGCCGGACCTTCTTCTGGTCGGCACCCTCCTCCACGACATCGGCAAGGGCTTTCCTGGCGACCATACCGAGGCCGGTATCGTCATCGTCCAGGACATCGGCACCCGGATGGGCTTTGCCCCCGAGGACGTTGCCACCTTGGTGGACATGGTGCGTTTGCATCTGCTGTTGCCCGATAGCGCCACCAAGCGGGACCTCGACGATCCGGCCACTGCGGCCCGGGTGGCCGACGCCGTCGGCAACCGGACCCTGCTTGACCTGCTCGCCGCACTGGTGGAGGCGGACAGCCTGGCCACTGGCCCATCGGCCTGGGGCTCTTGGAAGGCCGGCCTCGTCGCCGACCTCGTGGAGCGCACTCGACGGCTGCTGGCTGGAGAACCGGCCGCGCCGCCCACACCATGGATCACTGACGATCTCCGGCTGATCATGGAAACCGTCCGCTCCTACGGCGCGCCGGCCCTGTCCATCGACGACCCGATGGTGACCGTGGTCGCCCCAGACCGTTCGGGCCTGTTGGCCGAGGTGACCGGGGTGCTGGCCCTGCACGGGCTCAGTGTCCGGACCGCGGTGGTGGCCGAGGAGGACGGCGTGGCCGTCGAGATCTTCACGGTTGAGCCACCGAGGGGCCGGTGGCCGGCGGTGGGCCGCCTGTCCGACGACCTCGCCGCTGTCATGAAAGGGAACCTCTCCATCGAGTCTCGGCTGGCGGAGCGGGCCCGCACCTACCGGAAGGATCGGCGCGTGACCCGCCCCCATCTGGTGTCCACCGAGGTCACGGTGGACAACAACGCTTCCGCCAGCGCGACCGTGGTGGAAGTTCGAGCCGAGGATGTCGTCGGACAGCTCCACCGGATCACCCAGGCCCTGGCCGAGTGCCACCTCGACGTGACCTCGGCCAAAATGTCGACGTTCGGGGCGGCCGTGGTCGATGCCTTCTACGTCCGCGGGCCTGACGGCGCCAAGGTCACCGACGGCGAAACCATCGCCAAGCTCGGCGAGGTGATCCGGCAGCGGGTCGGGAACGCAACCAACGGTTGAGCGCCCGGCGATGGCCGGTCCACGAGTCAGGGGGTGGCTCGGGACCTGGGATCTGGTCGGATGTGGCATCGAATTGGCGCAGTGAACTGGTAGATTAATCCCGCGAGAGGGAGAATCATGCCGTCCACACACGCACATTCGAAAGCAACCCAACCGAGCCAGGGCACCCGTGGCGGGCGAGTATGGCTCGTCGTCATCGCCGCGGGCGTGGTCGTGGTGGCCGCGGTCTCCTTCGCAGCGGTCGCGGTTCGTGGCAACGGTGCCAAGGCCTCTGCCACCCCGACCTCGGCGGCTACCGCCCACGAAGTGGGGGCCTCGACGCCGAGTGGGCCGTTGAGCGTGGTGTCGATCAGTCCGGTGAACGGCGCCACCCAGGTTCCGAGCGACGCCACCATCACGGTGCGCTTCTCCATCCCGCTGAAGGCCAACTCCCCGGCACCGACGCTGAGCCCGGCCGTGGCTGGTGCATGGCAGCTCGAGACGCCTGACACCTTCGCCTTTGTGGCCACCGCTCCCCTCGTGCCGTCCAGCGCCGAAACCGTCACGGTCCCAGCCGGAGCCTCTGGCGTCATCAGCACCGACGGGAAGACTCTCGATGCTCCGGCCACGGCCCAGTTCGGCGTAGCTGACGGCAGCATGCTCCGGCTGCAGCAACTGCTGGCCCAACTCGGCTACCTCCCGGTGAGTTTCGTACCGGCCGGTCCCCTGGCTGCTCCCCAGGAGGCTGCCCAGTCCCAGGAAGGGTCGTTCACCTGGAGGGGCAACGAGCCCACCACTCTGACCACCCTGTGGACCGTGGGCACGACCAACGAGATCACCAAAGGCGCGGTGATGGCCTTCGAGTCCCAGCACAACATGAAGACCGACGGTGAAGCCGGTCCCGCCGTCTGGCAGCAACTGCTCAGTGATGCAGCGGCGGGGACGATGGACCCCAACCCCTACAACTACGTCTTCGTGTCACAGTCGCTACCCGAGACGGCCACCGTGTACAGCAACGGAGCGGCGGTCTACACCACCCGCGCCAACACCGGGGTGCGGGGTGCCACAACGGCGCCAGGCACCTTCCCGGTCTATCTCCGCTACAAAGTGACCACCATGAGCGGGACCAATCCTGACGGCACGAAGTACAAGGACCCCGGGATCCCCTGGGTCAGCTACTTCAACGGGGGTGATGCCCTCCACGGGTTCGTTCGCGGGAGCTACGGCTACCCCCAGAGCGACGGCTGCGTGGAGATGCCGCCGACCAACGCCGCCGTGGTCTTCCCCCTCACCCCGATCGGGACACTCGTCACCGTCTCGGCCTGAACCCACCCGTCGCACTCCCCCGGCGACGACCCCAGTCGGTCCCCTTTCGCACCACATCGATGTCCGGTCGCGAGACGATTCGGGGTCGTCATCTGCCCGCTGCAAAAAAACCACTCTAAGTGTGGAGTTGTGCACTTATTGCGGTTATTGTGTCTCAAGGGAGTCAGACATGAAGGACTTGGGAGATGGCCAGGAGACGCCGGTCCTCGGGAGGATCACCAATGAATGACCAACGCGGGACGGTCGATGGGACGACGGAGACGCTGGCGGAGCCACCGCCCGCTAGCACGGTCGGCCAGGAGCGGGCATCGGATTCGGCACTGACGCCGCTGTTCGACCCCGGCCACCAGGGGAAGGAGCGCACCATGGTTCTCACCGAGCTCACCGAGGAGGCACCGGCGGCGTCGTTGGTGGGCTCACTCTCGGTGTTCACCCTGTCCGACGTACTCTCCTTGCTGGCCGCCACCACCCAGACGGGCGAGCTACAAGTCGTCAGTGATGCCGTAGACGGCAAGCTGTGGCTCGACGCCGGACAGTTCTCGAATGCGCACGTCGGCGTGGCCTCGACCATCGGTCAGGCCGTCTTCGAGCTCGCCTGCGTGAGTGATGGGTGGTTCTACTTCACAGCCGGGCTGACCTCGTCGAGCGGCCAACCCGCTGTGCCCGTGGCCGCTGTGCTCGAGGAGGTCCGGCCCCAGGTCGAGGAGTGGCTCGAGCTCCGTGATGTCGTGCCCCTGGAAGCGGTCGTGGCCCTGTCCCCCACCCCTCCGGGTCAGGACGTCTCGATCCGGAGCGACCAGTGGAACGTGTTGACGACGGTGGGAAATGCCGGCCATTCCGTGAAGGTCGTAGTCGACCTCATCGGTGGCGATCAGATCGCCGGACTGCGGACGCTGCGCGATCTGCAGTCAGCCGGACTCATCGTCCTGGAGTCGGCTCCGGTCGGGGAGCCACCCGTCGAGGCCCAGCGTTCGTTCAGCCCGGCGGACGACGATGGAGCACTGGGAACCCGTCTCCCACCACCTCAGATGGTCTATCCCGACGACGACGGCGTGGCGCCTCCCCCACCCCCGGGCATCGAGCCCGTCCTCAATGCCAGTGACGACCGGTTCGGGAGTTTGGCCGAAGTGGCCATCATGCCCCCACCCATCGCCGGAGACCCCTGGGCTCCGGCTGCTGAGGCCAGCGTGGCGACGAATGGTGCTGCCAATGGCTCGAGCGACCACGGGGTGGCCTGAACCCGTTCGGGTCAGTTGGTCGTAAACGTCGGCGAGCAGGTACCGCTGTGGTTACAGGCGTGCACCACCGCCACGATCAGGATGATCCCGACAATACCGATGGCGATGCCGACAAAGCCGATGATGATGCCGGCCAAGGCCAGGCCCGAACCCTGTTGGGCGCCCTGTGACCGCTTGATCTGTGACCTGGCAATGAAGCCGAACACGATGGCCAGGATGGCTCCCACCCCGTAGAGCCAGAAGAAGAACGATGACACCAGGGAGGCAATGGCGAGGCCGTTGGTCTTCGGGCCCGGTGCATACCCGTAGGCGGGGACGCCAGGCGGATAGCCGTAGCCCGGGGCGCCCGGCATCGGGTAGGGGGAAGCGGGCGGCTGGCCGTAGGCTCCAGCACCCGATGGCGGGTACGGGGACGCGGGCGGCTGGCCGTAGGCTCCAGCACCCGATGGCGGGTAGGGGGACGCGGGCGGCAGGCCGGCTGTCCCTGGTTCAGACGGCGGGTACGACCCCGAAGGCGCCCAGGTCGGATCTGGACCAGTGGGTAACGGCGCAGCCGGGTACTGGGGGGCGGACCAGGTCGCCTGTTCCGGCGAATACCATTTGCCGTCGGACGCCTGCCACCACCCGGGCCCCTGGGACACATCACTCATCGGTAGTCCTCCCTGGCCGAGGTGCCGGCCGCCATAGTGGTCCGGCTCCGCTCACGATGTCGGCGCCGGAGCATTCCGATGGCCCTCGGCCAATCGGTCGGCCAGAGCGCGGAACGCCCGTCCCCGGTGGGAGATCCTGTGCTTCTCGTCCGGGGTCATCTCGGCAAACGTGCGTCCTTCGAACCCTGTTGGGGCAAAGACGGGATCGTACCCAAACCCCCCGTCACCGATGGCGGAGTCGGTGATGACCCCGCTCACTGAGCCGTCCACCCAGCACTCGGATCCGTCGGGGAATGCCACCAGGGCCACCGTCCGGAAGGTTGCGTGCCTCTGGTCGGGTGAATCGGCCCCCACACGGTTGAGCTCCGCCAGGAGCTTGTCCACATTGTCACGATAGGTCGCTTGCTCCCCGGCGAACCGGGCCGAGTAGACGCCGGGCGCCCCATCCAGCGCGTCGACCTCCAGGCCAGTGTCATCGGCAACGGCTGCCTCACCGGTCGCCTGCATGATGGCGCGGGCCTTGAGCCGGGCATTCTCCACCAGGGTGGTGCCGTTCTCCTCGACATCGGGGACCGAAGGTGGCCTGGGTGCCACGACCAATCCGGTCACCTCGCCGAGGATGGTGGCGATCTCCGCGGCCTTGTCCGGATTGGCGCTGGCCAGTACCAACTGCATCGCTTCGGCCGTCCCTGTCAGCGGGGTGTCGGGGGATCGGCCAGCGTGTCGACCTGGAGGTCGAGCAGCTGAGCGATCCCGTGCTCCGCCAGGCTCAGCATCTCGTCAAGCTCGCCCTTGGTGAAGGGCATTCCCTCGGCGGTGCCCTGCACTTCGATGAACCGACCCGACGAGGTCATGACCACGTTCATGTCCACCTCGGCCCGACTGTCCTCCTCGTAGGGCAGGTCGAGCATGCAGACGCCATCCACCACACCGACCGACACCGCCGCCACTGCCTCGGTGAGGGGATTGGCCCGGAGCGTGCCCTTTTGGATCAGCCGGGTCAGGGCATCGTGGAGGGCTACGTACCCACCGCAGATCGATGCCGTCCGAGTTCCACCGTCGGCCTGGATCACATCGCAGTCCACGGTCACCTGCAGCTCGCCGAGAGCCACCATGTCGCAGACCGACCGGAGGGATCGCCCGATCAACCTCTGGATCTCCTGGGTGCGCCCCGACTGCTTCCCCTTGGCCGCCTCCCGGGAGACGCGCTCGCCAGTCGAGCCTGGAAGCAGGGAGTACTCGGCGGTGACCCATCCCTTTCCGCTACCCCGCATCCACGGCGGGACCCGCTCCTCGATCGATGCGGTGCACAGCACCCGGGTCCGGCCCATGGAGACCAGCACCGACCCTGGAGCAAACACCGTGAAGTCCCGTTCAAATGCGGCCGACCGGAGTTCGTCGGTGGCACGTCCGTCGGCCCTGCCCGTCGCCCGAAGGGCGGGGATTGCATCGCTCACAGCAAGAATTCCTTTCCGATTGCTGCCTGTTCCACCGGAGACCCGAAGGCCGCTTCGGCCTCAGCCTCCACATCGGCAGCGCTGATCGTAGGCCAGCGGTGGGTAAGGACCAACCGCTTGGCGCCCGACAGTCTGGCCTGCTCCCCCGCTTGACGACCACTCATATGGCCGGCCGTCCCTTCGTGCTCGATGGTGTAGGTGGCCTCGCACAGCGCCAGATCCAGATCATTCCCGAGCTCGGTCATCGGCCAGTCGGGCCCGGTGTCGGCAGAGTACCCCAGCCCACGGCCCCCACCGTCGATGCGTACGGCCAGGGTCTCGAAGCTGTGATCCGTCCGGTGATACGAGCAACGGAGCCCACCGATGGCGGTGACCGCCCCGTCACTCACGGGATGCCAGGCAAGTGCCGCTGAGTCAGCCAGGCCTGATCGCTCGGCCAGACCTGCTGGGGCGTAGATCGGGATGGGGCCCCTTGACTGGGCAAATCGAGCGTGGGTGGCCAAGGAGTAGAGATCGGTCCAATGGTCCGGATGGTGGTGAGAGACGATCACGGCATCCACGGTGGCCGGATCGAACCATCGCTGGAAGTTGGCGAACGTGCCCGGTCCGGCATCGACCAGGAGCCTTGTCCCCGCCGCCGTCACGACATAGCCACTCCCTGCCCCAGCCGGCCCCGGCCAGCTGCCATCACAGCCGAGCACCGTGAGGGTAAAGCCCTGGTTGGTCAATCCGGGATCGCGGCTGATCGGCGGGTCGGCAGGAGAATTGGCCACGACCAACGCTAGGCCTGGGGTACCTTCCGATTTGGTGACCCTCACCCGACCCGGCGTTGAGCTGGGTCCCCGTCGACATTCTCAGTCTGACGCCGTGCGATTGCGGCCCCAGCCCGCCGAGCCAGTGAATGGTGCCCTGTAGTTGCATGATGCCCTCTCAACTAGGCGGGTCTACTATCCGCGTCGGCGCCGGTGTCCAGCCCCATCCGCGGCGTCCCCCGGCTAGCTGCTCCCTCCGGAGCAACCAGGTCCAGGATTCGCCCCGGATCGCGTCCATCGGGAGTTTCGCCGGGCTCTGGATCCAGTTCCACAACGTGCAGCGGCACCTCGTCGGCGGCGAGGTGCCCGAGAACATCGTTCGGAGGGCCATCGTGTCGGGCGGGCGTCTGCCCCCTGCAGAACGGGCTCCGTCCATTTGAGTAGCTGCCCAGGGTTCCGACCGAACGGCGTGGCTGGTGGTGGTGGCGCGGAGGCTGCCACCACCACTCAAAGAGGTGCTCGTGCCATGGCGGACCCAGGCAGGATATGAGAGAACAGACCCATGGTCGGCGCAGTACGGCAGAGTTGTTTGATCCTCAACGGGGCGGTGACGCGATGAGCGGTCACCACGCCCACCTGGCCTGGTACCGATTTCGGCCGCGAGTTCGGCCACCGGTGGGCCGGCTACGTCGGGCTGCTGGTGCTGGTCGCCCTGGTGGGCGGGGTCTCGCTGGCCAGCATTGCCGGCGCCCGGACCACCCAGTCCGCGTTCCCTGCCTTCTTACAGTCGACGCACCCGTCCGACATCAATATCGACAACGGCACCTATGACCCGTCCCTGCTCCGCCGGGCCGCCCATCTCCCTGGGGTCACCTCCCTAGAGACCTATGTCGCCCTCAACATCGCTCCCATCAATCAGAACGGAACCCCGAATTTCCAGAGCCCGGTCGGCGACGTCGAGGTTGCCGGCACCCTCCACCACCTCTACATCGATCAGGACAAGATCACCATCGTGGCTGGACGGATGTTCAATCCGAACAATCCCGACGAAGTGGTCCTCTCGAAGTTCGCAGCCAGCCTCACCAGGCTCCACGTCGGCGACCGCATCCACGAGGGGATCTTCTCGAACAGCCAGCTCAACGGGTCGGGGATCCCCACTGCTGCCGCCAACAAACAGTTCACTCTCCACGTCGTCGGCATCGGCATTTTCAACGATGAGGTGGTGCAGGACGATGTCGACCGGATTCCCCGAATGGTGGCCAGCTCCGGCCCTGGCCGATCAGTTGGCCTCGTGCTGCGTGAGCTATGCCTGGACCGGTATCCGGCTGTCCCGGGGAGCAGCCGGCGTGCAGCCCTTCCTCCATACCTACGCCGAACACTTTCCCCTCACCAGCCTCGCCTACTACCACGTGACCTCGGTCATCGAGGAGCAGGCGGAGCAATCGGTCAAGCCCGAAGCGCTGGCCCTTGGCCTGTTCGGCTTCATCGCCGGGATAGCCGTGCTGCTCATCGCCGCCCAGGCCATCGCCCGGCTGGTCAGCGGGCTGTCCATCGATCGCGAGATCCTGCGGTCACTGGGCGCCGATCCCGCCGACACCGTCCTCGACGGCATGATCGGTCTGGGTGGGGCGGTGCTGTTCGGGTCCCTCCTCGCCGCCGCCGTCGCCGTGGCCCTCTCTCCCCTCGCCCCGCTGGGGCCGGTCCGCCAGGTCCAATCCAACCACGGGGTGTCCTTCGACTGGACGGTCCTCGGCGTAGGCACCGCCACGCTCTTCGTGATCCTGCTGGCCCTGGCCCTCCTGTTCTCCTACCGGGACGCGCCCCACCTGGTCGCCGTGCGCCACCGGCGCAACTCCGAACAGGGCTCGGCGCTGGTCAGCGCCGCGCGCCTCTGCCGGTTTTTCGGCCCCGGCCACCACCGGCATCCGCTTCGCCCTCGAGCGGGGCCGGGGCCGGTCGGCGGTGCCGGTGCGCTCGTCCATCCTCGGAACCCTTCTGGCCGTGGTAGTGGTAGTCGCCTCGCTCACCTTCGGCAACAGCCTCGACACCTTCATCTCCCACCCGCCGCTCTACGGATGGAACTGGAACTACATCCTCGAGTCCAACGCCGGCTACGGCGCCATGCCGGTCAAGGCCACCGACAGCCTGTTGGCCCATGATCACCAGGTGACCGCCTGGACCGGCGGCTACTACTCCTACGAGAACATCGACGGGATGAGCGTGCCCGTTCTCGGCGAGCAGCCCAACGGCGCCGTGCAACCCTCGATCCTCCAAGGGCACGGGTTCGAGGCCGACGACCAGGTGGTGCTGGGCACCGAGACCTTGCAACGGCTCCACAAACACATCGGGGACAGGTGACGGTCGACACCGGGAGGCCGGCCGGCACAGTTGACCATCGTCGGCACCGCCACCATGCCGACAGTGGGGGTTGGCCACGGGCTGCATCTGTCCATGGGCACCGGCGCGCTGCTCTATCAACAACTCATCCCGCTCGCCGATCAGGACATCCAACAAGAGGGGAACGGGCCGAACGTGTACTTCGTCCGTACCCGTCCGGGAGTGAGCGGAGTGCGGACGCCACCCGCTCGCTCGACAACGTGGCCAACGGGATCTCAACAGCGGCCGGACAACCGCAGAGCGTCATGCTCTCGGGAGTGCAGCATCCGGCCCAGATCGTCAACTACCGGTCGATGGGATCGACACCGGCCGTACTGGCCGGAGCCCTCGCCCTCGGGGCGGTGTCTGCCCTCGGACTCACGCTCAGCGCTTCGGTCCGCCGGCGACGACGGATCTGGCCCTGTTGAAGACCCTCGGATTCACCCGTCGACAGCTGGCGTCGGCAGTGGCCTGGCAGGCTTCGATAGCAGTGGGCATCGGTACGGTGATCGGTGTCCCCTTGGGCATCGCTCTCGGGCGCACGCTATGGGTGCTGTTCGCCGAAGAGCTCTACGCTGTTCCCCAGCCGACGGTGTCCGTCCCGTCGATCGTCATCGTGGTTGTCGGCTGCCCTGGTGCTGGCCAATCTGGTGGCCGCTATCCCCGGGTGGCGGGCCGCCCGCACGCCCACCGCTCTCGTCCTTCGAGCCGAATGACACCGCTTCCGAGGCTCAGCCGACCAGCAGCCCGAGTCGAGTTCGGTCATCGGCCACAGAGACGGTCCGGGTCCAACTCGCCAAGGACAACGCGCCCCGCGACAGGGTGTTGAGGAGACGGTGGCCAACGGGGACGCTTTCGAACCGGGGGCAACGACCTGCCTTAGGGGTCAGGCCCAGATCCCCCAGACGCCTGGTCCACAGAGTGGGGTATCCCATTGGGAACGGACCACGTGATGCGAACCCGCGGCCCTCACGTTGGACAGGTGATGCCGTCGCGGTCGGCCGTCCGATCCCGACCTCAGAAGTAGGTGATCTTCTTGGCCCGTTCCTCGACCACGTCGAGGTCGTCGGTCCAGGCTCCGGTGGAGAGGTACTTCCACCCGCCGTCGGCGAGACCACGACACGATGGACCCGGTATCGATGGCCGCGGCCGTCTTGACCGCACCGGCCAGCGCCGCGCCCGAGCGAGATCCCGGCGAAGATGCCCACCTCGGTCAGCCGCCGGGTCCACTCGATCGACTCCCGGGGCCGGACGATCCGCTTCCCGTCCAGCAGCTCGGCTCCGCCGTTGTCGATGAAGATGGGCGGGATGTAGCCGTCGTCGAGGTTGCGCAGGCCGTCCACGATCTCCCCGGCCGGTGGCTCGATGGCCAGGACCTTGATGTCGGGATTCTGCTCCTTCAGGTACCGGCCCACCCCGAGCAGCGTGCCCGAGGTGCCCGAGGCCGGCCACGAAGTGGGTGACCTCGGGGCAGTCCCGCCAGATCTCGGGCCCGGTCCCTCGTAGTGGGCCTTGGGGTTGGCCGGCATTGGCGTACTGGTAGAGGAAGGCCCACTCGGGATGCTCGGCGGCCAGGGCCCGGGCCCGGCGCACGGCACCGTTCGATCCCTCGGACCCGGGCGACTCGATGATCTCGGCGCCCCACGACCTCGAGGAGCTGGCGACGCTCGATGGAGACGTTGGTGGCCAGCACCACCTTCAGGTGGTAGCCCTTGACCCGGCAGATCAGGGCCATGCCGATCCCGGTGTTGCCCGACGAAGGCTCGATGAGGGTCTGTCCCGGCTCGAGGATGCCCTCCTTCTCCGCCTCCTCGATCATCGACAGGGCGATCCGGTCCTTCACCGAGCCGCCCGGGTTCTGGCCCTCCAGCTTGATCAGGATGCGCACGTCCGGATTGGGGCTCAGCTGCGCTGATGTCGACCAGCGGGGTGTTGCCGATCAGGTCCAGGACGGAGCCGTAGACGGTCATGGACTGGAGGCGCACCTGACCGACCGCACCCCCGGCCACGGCCGGGAGGATCGAGATCTCGTCGGAGGCCTTGACCGGGGTGTCGAGGCCCGACAGGTACCGGACGTCGTCGTCGTTGAGGTAGACGTTCACGAACTTGTGGAGCGCGCCGGCGTCGTCGATGACCTGGCCGGACAGGCCCGGGTAGTCCGGCGACGAGCGAGCTCGAGCACCTCGCCCACGGTCGAGCCCTCGACGGACACGGTCTTGGCACCTCCGGCATGGGGCCGCAGCACGGTGGGCAGGTTGACTTGGACGGGCACGGGCTCTCCTTTGGGTACGGCCTCGACGGGACTGGACTGTCGGCCGGAGTCGGATGCTGCCCGCCGAACCAGTCTGACTGACACTTCGGTTGGGATTCTACCGGGGCTGCAGGCCGACCGGTTCCTCGGTGATCGATCCCGTCGACGATCCGGTAGCTGCGGACCACCGGCTGGATGTCCCGCAGCGACACCAGCACGTAGTGCCAGTCCGGGTCGGGGGCCTGGGCCACATCGGTGGGCGACGGGTAGGCCTCGGTGTGGGTGTGGGAGTGGAAGACCCCGATGATCGAGTGGCCCGCGGCCTCGGCGTCACGGTCGGCCCGCAGGTGCTCCTTCGGGTCGACGGTGTAGAGCTTGGCCGAGGCGGCCAGGTTCCGGGTCGGGTAGCAGGTGGCGACCTCGCCGGTGGCCAGGTCGCCACCGAGGAGCCCGCAGGCCTCGTCGGGCAGGCCGACCAGGCAGTGGGCCACCATCTGGTCGTGCACCGGGCGGGGCAGGGTGAGCATGGCGCATCACGCTAGAGGACGCCGGCGCCGGCATCGGGCGACTACCGTCGATAGGCCATGGCTGCGGCGAAGAAGAAGGCCGCACCGTCGGGCGGCACGATCGGGTAGCCACAGGGCACGCCCCGGAGGCCAACCGGGTGGTGGCCTCCAACCGGCGCGCCCGCCACGACTACGAGATCATCGACACCGTCGAGTGCGGCATCGTCCTCCAGGGATCCGAGGTCAAGTCGCTGCGGGCCGGCCGGATCGCCCTCCAGGACTCCTACGCCCGGATCATCGACGGCGAGATGTGGCTGTTCGGCGTCCACGTGCCCCCCTACGCCCAGGCCAACGGATTCGGGGCCCACGAGCCCGACCGGCGTCGCAAGCTGCTCCTCCACCGCCGCCAGATCGACGAGTGGATGGGCAAGTCCCAGCAGCAGTCCCTGACCATGGTCCCGCTCTCGATCTACTTCAAGGACGGCCGGGCCAAGGTGGAGCTGGCCCTGGCCCGGGGCCGGCGGCAGTACGACAAGCGCCATGCCATCGCCGCCCGGGACGCCGGCCGGGAGGCGGCCCGGGAGGCCCGCGCGGCGGCCAGGGGCGCCGACCACCGCTGACCCAGCCCCCGGTCAGATCGTCGGGGTGTCGGCGACCGCCAGGCAGCCGGTAGATGGAGGTCCGGTCGGGCAGGTCGTCCGGCCGATGGAATCACCCAGGGGGTGACAGGCTTCGACTCTGGTCGTCGATGTAGGAGAAGCGAGCCGTGGTCTCCGGAGCCACGTTAAAGAGCCGGAACAAAAAACAAACGCCGAGCCTCAGCTCGCGCTCGCAGCCTAGAAACTGCGACGTCCGACCGGTCTCAGTCCCACGGGCCGGAACCGGGCGCCATCTAGTGGGACTCACCTGAACGCTGCGCCGACGGGCCGTCAGGGACAACTCAGTCGGATACGGACCGACCGCTGCCGCCGGTAGCGGCAGCGATCCCGACAATCCAACACCGGCTGCGCTCGGAGAAGACCTACTGAGAAGCCGGAGGACGCGGGTTCGATTCCCGCCACCTCCACGATGCCCTGGCCTGTTTTCCCGCAGGTCAGGGCATTGCTCTCGCTGGCCGCCACCCGGTTGGGGCGCCGCAGCGCCCCGAGGGTGCTCCAGATCGGGACCCAATCCGGCGGCGATTGCGTCGGCACAGCTCCCCACCGCACTAGGGCACCTATCGTCCTTGTGGTGAACACGTTCGAATACCAGGCCGTCAGCTTCTGGGTAACGACGCCGGCGGCTCGCTCGCCCGATCCCGATCCCATCACCCAGTGGTTGAACGCTGTGGGGTGCTCAGGGATGGGAGCTGGTCAGCGTCGTCCGGTTACCCAAGAACAATGCGTTCGAGGCCATGTACTACTTCCGTCGCCCGCTGCCCTAGCGGTCGCAGCCACCTTGCCCAGGACATTTATCGACGGTTGCCGGATCACTGAGCGGGCCAGGCGACAGGCCGGGATGAACTGCCTATCGTGGGGGCCATGGCCGACGTCGTTATCGATACCAACATCCCGCCCAGCGGGGACGGGTGCGTGGAGTGCCTGGCCGCCAACGGCTGGTGGCTCCACCTTCGGCGCTGTGTCGCCTGCGGACACATCGGCTGTTGCGACAACTCGCCGAACCAGCACGCGACTGCCCATGCCCATGCCAGGTCCCACACGCTGATTCGCAGCTTCGAACCGGGAGAAGACTGGTATTGGGACTATGCCACTGAGGACTATCTCGAGGGTCCAGCACTGGCACCGCCCGAGCACCACCCGCTCGCCCAGCCGACTCCCGGTCCGGCCGGCCATGTGCCCCCGAACTGGCAGAGTCTGTTGCACTGACGCCTGGCGGCAACAGCCAGGGGGCAGCAACGGCGGGCCCGGTGCTGGGTAGAGTGAGCCCATGTCCGCCAGGTGGCCGATGGTGTCCTACGAGGTGTGGAGTGAGACCTGCGACACCCTCCACGCCCTCACGCAAGTTCTGGGCAAGCTGGCCGTGGCCCTCGCCCCGCCAGAGCCGCAGCTCCAACACGCAGCTCTGCGCTTGACGGCCCGGGGGTGGGAGACCGCCTCTCTCCCGTCGCCGGACCAGTCCGGTGCCCTGGTGGTGGCTCTCGACCTGCGTCGCCACGAGGCCGTGGTCGACCACAGCTCCGGCGGCACAGAACGCATCTCGCTCGTTCCTGAACGCTCTGTGGGCGCGGTTACTCGAGACGTGTTGGAAGCCGTTGGGCGCCTGGGTGGACCGGTCACCATCAATGCCACACCCCAGGAGGTGGCCTGGACGGTCCCGCTCGACGAAGACGAGGAGCACTCCCGGTACCAACCCGACCACGTGGCCTCCTACTTCACCGCCGCCACCCAGGCCGCAGCGGTGCTCGCCGCGTTCCGGGCCCCCTACCGAGGGAGGTCGACCCCGGTCAACGCCTGGTGGGGGTCCTTCGACCTGGCCACCAATCTGTTCTCGGGTCAGCCGGCGGATCCCCCATCATCGAATTTCATCATGCGCAATGCCATGACCGCCCAGGAGATCGCCGTGGGCTGGTGGCCGGGCGATACTCGCTACGACAAGGCCGCCTTCTACGCCTACGCCTATCCGGCCCCCGACGGGTTCGAGGCCGCATCGCTCTTGCCCGCGGCAGCCCGCTGGGAACCGGGCCTGGGAGAGTTCGTGCTGGACTGGGACGACGTACGCGGTGCCGACGATCCTCACGGGACGGCCCTTGAGTTCGCCCGGTCGGCATTCCGGCACGCCTGCTCCGTGTGCGCCTGGGACCCCGACCTGGCGGCCAGCGGCGAAGGCTCGCCCTCGCCGGTCAGCTGAGTAGGGGGCTTCTCGCCCACGGGTGCCCGGCCCACCGCACTCTGGTGAGTCAGTCATCAGCTCGGTGGCCGCTCCACCGCAAGAAGACCGTCAGCGCGACGATGACCACGGCAATACCGGCCCCCAGTTGCAGGGCCTGATGGCCGTCCGGGGAGTCCACGACCACCTCGACGAAGCTGACGGCGAGCACCATGACAATCATGGCCAGGATCCGCCGTTTCAGATCGTTGATATCGCGGAACTCCAGCCAACCCGGCATCGGTGAGGTCATCCCCGCCCGGCCGGTGCCGACGAACAGCTCGTAGAAGCCCACCGCTGAGATCAGCAGGGTCGCGCCGATCAGGAACAGGTCGATGTCGAGCAGGAACAGGCCTACGTGGTTGCCAACGGGGAAGGGATGGTCGACGATCACTCTCACCGAGTGCACGAAGACCACGACCCCATAGGCGAAGGCCCCGAGCGCCAGCGCCACCAGCACGACCACCGGGATCAGCGCCAGCAAGAGGGAGCTCGCCAGCACATGCTCGACCACGTCCCGCCACTCCCCGTCAGGCCGTCTCGGTGCTGAGGCTGGTCCTGGTGGCGTGGGTTGCGACTCCATTTGCCCGTCGTGGTCGGCGGCCATCAACCCGGCCTCCCGTCCGCTCCATCCCGGGCCTGACTGTCCAGCGCGGTCCGCCACGGTCCGAGGTCCATGCGCGGGTACCGGACCCCGGTCTCCGATAGGAGGGCATCGTCCCAGATGGGGTGACCCGGAGGGGGGAACCCGAACAGCTCGAGCTCACGCGGCGATGCCTGCTCGGCGAACGCCGTCCACTCGGCCCCGGTGGAACTCGGCTGGGCCTGGTCATAGGCGATCCAGTCGTGCTCGGCCCGCTTGAATGCCAACGCCACGACGAATCGTGCCGTCTCGATGGACTCAAAGGGCGCACCCCGGTGGAACACGTCCGAGCGATACGCCAGATACGAACCACGCACGCCACTGGCCCGCTGCTCAGCGGCGTAGAGCGGTGGATCGCGGTCGGGCATCACGATTGGAGTCGTAGCCGGCACGTGGGCGGAGTCCCGCACCGACACCAGACGCGTGGGATTGTCCTCGGGGGAAACGTCCGACAGATAGAGGAAGCCTTCGAGATTCCACCACGGTGCAGCCCTGCCCGCCGGCAGCCACGAGTGGTTCCGATCTGTGTGCATGGGCTGTTCGTAGTTGGTCAGGCCGGCGTACTTGGCACTGGCATGGGACTGGTACAGCCGGATGTCCGTTGTCGCCAGGGCGCGCTCGGCGAAATCGACGATCGACGGATGCACGCACAGCCGATTGAGCGATCCCGAGCCCGGGAACGGGAACGCTGCCATCCACCGGTGCTGGTCACCCCGGAAGCCGGGCCCTTCCTCGGGCCAGATCCAGTCTTCCTCCGGATCGGGTTGATCCCGTTTCCAACGCCTGGTCACGCCCTCAGGATCGGCGTGATACTCCTCGGACATCGGGAACAGCAGCCCGAGGTCCTCGGCGGCGGTATCGACGGCGTCTGTGCCGACCAGATCGTCGAGGAGCACCCAGCCATGCTCCCTCCAGGTCTCGACCTCGGCGTCTGTGGCCAGCCGTGCGCCCAATGGTTCACCCTCCTCCATGACTCGGCCCCGCTGCAGGTGACCATGGTGGCATACAGAACTCCTGGTCACGGGTAGTGGTGGACGGACCGGGCCTCCCAGCCGCCGCCGGACGTCTGGAGCGGCGTCACCGATTGCCAGACGCGCCGGAACGGCTCAAGATATGGGCCGGTCATGACGACAATTTCACCCTATGACCGCCACTCCGGGCATCCGACGCATCCGCCGCGCCGACCGGCCTCTTCGGAGGATCGAGGGCCCGATGCGGGTGGTGTGGGGAATCTACGCCGTATTGGGATTCCTGCTGTTCGGGTACCTCCTCGCTCTCATCCTCCGACCCAACGGTGAGTCGTGGACGTGGTTGGACGGTTGGGTCGTCTGCGGAGTCGAACTGGTGGCCTGTGGTCTGTGCGTGGCCAGGGGTATCGCACAACGCTCGGGCCGGGCGGCGGCGATCATCCTCGGGGGCAGTCTCTTGGCCTGGACCCTCGGGGACATCGCCTTGACCATCGAATCACTCGGCGGGGCGAATCCACCGACCCCCTCGCTGGCTGATGCCTTCTACCTGTGCTTCTACCCGCTGGCCTATGTGGCCGTGATGATCTTCATCCGCGGCAAGGCCCGCAGCGTGGCTGCCACCAGCTGGCTCGACGGCACCATTGCCGGGCTCGGCACCGCCGCTGTCTGCGCGGCCTTTGCCTTCCACGACATCCTCAAGTCGACCGGCGGCAACACCCTGGCCACCATCACGAATCTGGCCTACCCCGTCGGAGACGTGCTCCTGCTGGGCCTCGTCGTCGGAGGCTTCGCCGTACTCTCCGGCCGGAACAAGGCTCCCTGGATCCTGCTAGCCACCGGATTGGCCCTCAACGTGGTGGGCGACACGTCCAACCTCTTCCAGAACTCCTTCGGCCAGACCCACCTCGGCTATGTCCTGAACGGCATTGCCTGGCCGATCTCCATCCTCCTGATCTCGATGGCCGTGTGGCTGCGCCAGCGCCCCACCAACACGCTCCTCACCCCGAAAGCCCCCGGATTCGCCCTCCCCAGTCTGGCCGCCGCCGGGGCCCTGGTCATCCTCCTCGTCGCCACGCTGCACACCGTCGGTCGCATGGCCATCGGACTGGCCACGGCCGCGCTGGTGGCCGTCGGCGTCCGCCTCATCGTGTCGGTCCGGGCCATGCAGCACCTGAGTGAGGAGCGACACCGTCAGTCGGTGACCGACGACCTCACCGGGCTCCGGAACCGCCGCTACCTCTTCCGAGTGCTCGACGCCTTCTTCGACGAGTACGACGACTCGGTCCAGGCGAGGAGTCTGGCCTTTCTCTTCGTGGATCTGAACCGCTTCAAGGAGATCAACGACTCGTTCGGCCACCCGGCCGGAGACGAGCTCCTACGCCAGCTCGGCACCCGGCTGGCCGGGTCACTGCGCGACACCGATCTGCTCGTGCGGATCGGTGGCGACGAGTTTGCCGTCGTGCTCATCGACGGGGACGCCGAGTACGCCACCGCTGTGGCCGAGCGCCTCACTGCCAGCCTCGAGGACCCGTTCCTGCTCGACGTGGTCAACGCCCAGATCGGGGCCAGCATCGGCATCGCGGTGGCGCCCGACGACGCCACAGACAGCGCCGGACTGGTGTGGTGCGCTGACGTGGCGATGTACCGCTCCAAGCAGGGGCGGATGCCGTTCGCCGCCTACCGTCAGGACCTCGATGACGACGGTGACCAGATGCGACTCCTCGAGGAGCTGCAGTCAGCTATCGACGACCAGCGTCTGGTCCTCCACTATCAGCCCCAGTTGGACCTCCGGAGTGGCGAGATCCTCGCGGTCGAGGCCCTGCTGCGGTGGGCCCATCCTCGCTACGGACTGCTCCCGCCCGAGAAGTTCCTCCCCTTGGCCGAGGAAGCTGGACTCATGCACGTGATCACCCGCTGGGTGCTCGAACAGGCGACCGCCCAGTGTGCCCAGTGGCGGGATTCGGGTCGACCGGTGGTGGTGGCGGTGAACATCTCCCCGACCAATCTGTTGGAACCAGGCTTCGTCAGTCAGGTCCAGACCCAACTCGAGCGCTACCAGCTCTCCCCGAACTCGCTGGTCCTCGAGATCACCGAGCAGTCCGTCATCGCCGAATTCGAGGAGTCCCGTCGGGTGATCAACTCCTTGCGGGAGTTGGGACTGGCCATCTCGATCGACGACTTCGGTGCTGGCGTCACCTCGCTGGCCTACCTGAGCAGCCTGGCCGTCCGCGAGCTCAAACTCGACAAGACCTTCATCGCCGGGTTGGAGCGCGGCGACAACGCCAGCGACCTGAACCTTGTCCGGTCAACGATCGAACTGGGGCACGCCATGGGCCTGCGGATCGTGGCCGAAGGCATCGAGGACCGTGCCACCTTGACCCTGCTGGCCGAGCTCGGTTGCGACTTCGCCCAGGGGTACTGCATCAGCCGGCCCAAGCCGGCTGGAGAACTCGCCTTCCGCGGTCAGCTGGCCGCAGCCCCTCCGGCCCCGGGGCTCTGAACCCAGCGCCACTCCCCGGGGACGCGCTGCGGCCGATAGCGTTCCCGGACATGGATTCGCCCTACTTCTTCGAGTTCGGGCCCTGGGAGCGCCTGGGCGACGAGTATCGGGACGCCTTTGTGAAGGCACAGCCGTTCCCTCACGTGGTCATCGACAACGTCCTGCCACGAGAGGTACTCGACCAGGTCCTCCTCGAACTGCCTGGACCCGAGGACTGGGCCAACCACGCTGACTGGAACAATGCCAACCGGACCGACGCCGTCAAATTGTCGATCCCGAACGACTGGGACCTCGGGCCCTCCACCCGACAGCTCCTGAATCAATTCAACTCGGCCGTGTTCGTCCACTTCCTCGAACGACTGACCGGGATCGAGGGACTCCTCCCCGACCCCTACTACTTCGGGGGCGGCCTGCACCAAATCGAACGGGGTGGCTTCTTGAAGATCCACGCCGACTTCAACGTGCACCACCGGCTCCGAGTCGACCGACGCCTCAATGCCCTCCTCTACCTGAACGAGGGGTGGCAGGACGAGTGGGGCGGCCACCTCGAACTGTGGGATGCGCCCATGGAACACGCTGTCGAGCGGATCGCCCCGATCTTCAACCGACTCGTCGTCTTCGCCACGACCGACGTCTCGTTTCACGGCCATCCAGACCCACTGACCTGTCCCGAAGGGGTGCGGCGCCGATCGCTGGCGCTCTACTACTACACCAATGGCCGTCCCGACCATGAGCAGTCACCTCCTCACAGCACGCTGCACCAGGTGCGCCCGGGCGAAGACTTCGACCCCAATCCGGCCTCTGCGGTGCCATCGCCCGACGACCAGGCCAATGAGCCAGAGGTCGATGATCACGAGCCGGTCATCGTCGAGTCCGCAACGACTCCCGCCACCCCCCGACGGAGACCGCTCAGCTGGAGGGACTTCGTGCCACCAGTGGCCTACCGGGTCAGGCGCTATGTCCGATCCGCTCGTCAGCGATAGGGAAACCTCGGCCGACCGCCGGCGCGATTCAGCTCCCGTCGGGATACCCACCCCGGTGCAGCACCATCGGATAGTGCGGCAGAGTGTCCGGCCGCCGAGTCGATGCCCGCCAGCCGTCCGGGTAGGGCTCCAGTCCCCCGAACAGCGGTGAACTCGCCGCCGTGGGGTCGTCGCCCACGACCGGCTCCAGCGCCATCCGGAGCGCCCGGAGTGACGGGGTGCCCAGCTGCGCTTCCCACAGCCGCTCAGTTCCCACCAGGATCCGCCGGTACTTGGCCTGGGCCCTGCCCCCTTTGTCGGTGAGCTTCACGATCTGGCCCCGACCGGTTGCCGCATCCGGCACCACCGTGGCACAGCCATGGCGGACCAGGAAGCCGACCGCCATGGCGTTGGCCTCCTTGGACACGCCGGTCAAGACCGGCAGGTCCCGAACCCGCACCCCCTCGGGACCAAGGACGCGAAGAGTGTTGGCGCTGATGGGAAGCGAGATGCGCGAGTCGCTCTCGAAGTCGAGGGTGAAGGCCAACAGGGTCCGGGCCACCAGGGCCGACAGGTCGAGGGACCCGAGAGGCGGTCGGGCCGCTTCTGGCCCATCCACCCGCTCCGGCGGGACCTCCGCCTTCCCGTTCTGGGTGGGAAAGACAATCGGAAGGTAGTCGGGCAGGTCGACAGCTCGGCCGACCTTGGCGGCCACCGCTTCGAGGGATCGCCGGAGGGAGCCGATCCGACCCGTTCCGTGTCGGGCCCGCCACCGATCCTCGATCTCGTCCGCCAGAGGCCTCCACACCCGGCCGGCCGCCCGCCCGCCGGCGGTGAGCCGCACCACCCGATCGTCGGCCGTCGATCCGTGCCGGGCACCAGGGGTCCCGTTCCCGGTCACCGTCACGTAGCGCCACCGCTGCAGCCCGTCCAACGAGTCCCGGGTGGTTCGGGACCGAGCATGGAGCTCCCTGGTGTGGGACCCGTCACCCTCTACGTGTTGGAGCACATTGGTCCACATGACCTGCGACACCAGGAACGGCCCGTCACCGAGTCGAGGCGACGGGCCGAAGCGGGTGGTGCGGTGGGGCATCCGGTGCTCGGCCTCGTTGTCGAACTCCACGGTGAAGGCCACGAGCGCGGCCGACAGGAGGGTCGGCAATGGGAGCCCGGACGCCATGACCCATGATGTGTCACCCCTGGCCACCACGCAACGCCATGCCCGGACAACGGTCCCCGATCTGCCCGGCACCCGGACTGGTGGGCTATAACGGCACATCGGTCAGGATCGACAAGAGGGTGTCCCCGGTGCCGGGCCCGATACGGGCGGAGGACCGGGAGTAGAGCCAGCGCCGCTGCAGCGGGCCCGATGGCCGGTCGTCGTGTGCCTGGCCCTCTATGCCGTCCTGGCTGGGCTGGTATTCGGCCACGTCACGTCCTTTGGATCCGGCACCATGGTCGGTCCCCGCACCGCCGATCAGATTGCCCAGATCTGGTGGCTGTCGTGGGCGCAATTCGCCCTGGCCCACGGGCACAGCCTGTGGTTCACCGACTGGCAGAACTATCCGGTCGGTCTCAACTTCGGAGTGAACGGGTCCATGTTCGGCCCGGGGGTGCTCTTCGCCCCGCTCACTGCCGCCCTCGGACCGGTCGTCACCTGGAACGTCCTGTTGCGGCTGGCCCTCGTGGTGTCGGCCTTCGCCATGTGCCTCATCCTGCGGCGCTGGACCCGTTGGTGGCCTGCGGCGTTCGTCGGAGGCCTGCTCTACGGCTTCTCGACGTACGCCACCTTCAACGGCGCTGGGTATCTGTTCTTGGCCTTCGTCCCGCTCCCGCCGCTCATCCTGGCGCTCTTGTACGAACTGTTCGAGCGCCAACGGTGGCGGCCGGTATGGACCGGCGTGGTGCTGGGCGTGGCCTGCGGGGTCCAGTACCTCATCTCGTCGGAGATCTTGGCCAGCACGGCACTCCTGGGAGCAGGGGCCTGCGTCTTGTACCTGATCGCCAACCGAAGCGCTTTGACCGACAAACTGGCCTACCTGCGGACCGGCGGGATCGCCGCGGTACTGACCGGCGTGGTCGCCCTGGGCTATCCCGTCGCCTTCACCTTTTTTGGCCCCCAGCACGCCAAAGGGCCGCCGAACTCACCGACCAATCTCGCTCAGCTCCACGGCGACCTGTACGGCCCGCTCGTGCCCGGGTACCTGCAGCACTTCACCAGCCACCACTTCGCGTCGCTGTCGTCCCAGCAGTTGCCCAATGCCGCCATGATGTATCTGGGCGTCCCGTACTTCGTCGCGATCGCCGCCATCGTGTGGCTCTTGCGCCGTCGCGGCATCATCGTGCTGTGCGGGACCATGGTGGCGATCTCGTTCATCTTGTCGCTCGGGTCCACCCTCTATGTCGGTGGACACGACACCCACGTCCCCCTGCCGTTCGTGGTCCTGGCCAACCTCCCGGGGACCGAGGGCTTCCTCTCGGTGCGCTTTTCGCTCTTCACCGCCCTGTTCGGGGCCCCGATCCTCGCCATCGGCCTGGAGGAGTTGCACCGTCGGTTCCAACAGCCCGGGGTCCGACACGCGGCCACCGGGGATGCGCGGTCGATACGGTCGTCACCGGCGCTGGCCTGGCTGGCGCCCGCGGTGGTGGCCGTGGTGGTGCTGGCCCCGATGCTGCCGGCCCACGTCGAGCAGACCTCCCCGACCGGTGAGTCGACGTTCTTCACCACGCCGGCGGCCCGATCCATCCCGGCGGGAAGCGTCGTGTTGGCCTACCCCTACCCCAACGCGCCGTTCATCCCGGCCGGTAAGGGCGGCGCCTCGGTCTATACGTTCGCCCCGGTCAACGATGTCCTGTTGGACCAGGCGGTGACGGGCATGCCCTTCAAGCTCATCGGGGGCTACGGCTGGCGCCCGACCAAGGGCACCTACGGATCGCCCCGGCCCTCGAAGCTGGAGCCGGCCTCGGTCGAGACGCTGTTCGCCACGTCGTTCGCCGGCGTGTCCAGCCCGGCTCAATCGGCCCTTCTGGCCCACGCCGATCTCACTGGCGATCTTCGTTCGTTCCTCCGGCGCTACCACGTGGGCACCGTGGTCGTCCTGCCGGTCGGCCACGACCCGGCCACGGTCACCGGACACGTGACCGCCGCCATCGGCGCCCCCACCCGCGCTCGCGGTGCGCTGGTCTGGTCGGATGTCCAGGGCCGCTTGTCGGGTGGTGCATCATCCCCGTAGGTCCGGCCCGGGCGCCAAGAGCGCCTGGACCTAAGATGCCTCCTCCGGACCGTGCCCGCCGCGGCGCCACCACCAACCCAGGGGTCAAGATGCACCGCACCCTCCCGCACCGATCGTGACCAACGATCCCCAACTCACTGCCCTCGAGATCGCCCGCAAGGCCGTCCTGAAGCCGGTGGCCGACATCGCAGCGGGCATCGGCCTGACGCCGAACCTGCTCGAGCCCTACGGCGAGTACGTGGCCAAAGTCAAGCTGGATGCCGTTGCCGCGCTGGCCGACCGCCCACGGGCCAAGTACGTCGTGGTGACCGCCGTGACCCCGACCCCGCTCGGCGAGGGCAAAACCACGACCACCATCGGTCTGGCTCAGGGGATGGCCCACATCGGCGCACGCGCCACGGCCGCCATCCGACAGTCCTCCATGGGGCCCACCTTCGGGATCAAGGGCGGCGCGGCGGGGGGCGGCTACAGCCAGGCGGCCCCGTTCGAGGCACTCAACCTCCACCTCACCGGGGACATGCACGCGGTCACCGCGGCCCACAACACCCTGGCGGCCATGCTCGACAACCATCTCTACCAGGGCAACGAACTCTCCATCGACGCGGCGGGGATCACCTGGCGCCGGGTCCTGGACGTGAACGACCGAGCCCTTCGCAACATTGTGATCGGCCTCGGATCCGGCGAGGACGGCATCCCCCGACAGGGGGGCTTCGACATCACGGCCGCCTCCGAGATAATGGCCATCCTTGCCCTGTCCACGTCCCTGCAGGACATGCGCCGGCGGCTGGGGCGTGTCGTGGTGGGATTCGATACCGATCGACGACCCGTCACCGCGGAGCAGTTGCGGGCGGCCGGGGCCATGGCGGTCATCATGCGCGACGCCATCAAACCCAATCTGCTGCAGACCCTGGAGAACACGCCGGTGCTGGTGCACGCCGGCCCGTTCGGGAACATCGCCCACGGGAACTCGTCGATCATCGCCGACCTCATCGGCATCCGCACCGGCGACTATCTGATCACCGAGGCGGGGTTCGGGGCCGACATGGGCGCCGAGCGGTTCTTCAATATCAAGTGCCGTGAGTCCGGTCTGGTTCCCGATGCCGCCGTGGTGGTGACGACGGTGCGGGCCCTCAAGGCCCACTCCGGCGCCCATCGCATCGTGGCAGGGCGCCCGCTGCCTCCTGACCTGCTGGAGGAGCATCCCGAGGAGGTCCTCGTCGGTGGGGCCAACCTTCGTAAGCAGCTCGCCAACGTCCTCCTCCACGGGGTAACCCCGGTGGTTGCCATCAACGCCTTCCCCGGCGATCATGCCTCGGAGTACCAGGCCATCCAGGACATCGCTGCCTCCATGGGCGTGCGCTCGGCCGTGACCACCCACTTCGCCGACGGCGGCGCCGGGGCGACCGACCTGGCCCGGGCAGTGGTCGAGGCAGCCGACGAACCCAGCGAGTTCGGCTTCCTCTATCCGTTGAGTGCTCCGCTACGCCAGAAGATCGAGACCATCGCCACCGAGGTGTACGGCGCCGACGGAGCCGACTTCTCCCCCGCTGCGGCCCGTCGCATCGACCTGTTCGAATCCAACGGGTTCGGAGACCTACCCATCTGCATCGCCAAGACCCACCTGTCCATCTCGTCGGACCCCACGCTGAAAGGGGCGCCCACCGGTTGGCGACTCCCCGTGCGGGAGGTGCGCGTCTCGGCCGGGGCCGGGTTCATCTACGCCATCTGCGGCGACATGCGGACCATGCCGGGGCTCAGCGCCCACCCCGCGGCTGAGGACATCGACCTGGACGACAACGGCAACGTCGTCGGCCTCTACTGACCGACGGTGCCGTCAGGTGGCCATGGGTTCACCCGCGTTCATGGCGTCCAGCGCCTGGAGGTCCTGGCGATCCAGGTCCCCCGGCGGCGTGCCCTGCAACAGGACCAGGGCCACGACCACCCCGATAGCCACGCACACCGCGGCGATGAAGAACGAGAGCTGGTAACCGCCGCTCAGCGCCACCGGGACGGGCTCGCCGGCGGCCACGAGCGACGCGGTGTGGTTGGTCGCGATGGTCCCGAGCACGGCCAGGCCCAGGGCCGACGCCATCTGCATGGACACGTTGACCACACCTGAGCCCAGACCGGCATCGGCATTGGGAACGTCCGCCATGGCGATCGACAACAGGGGCATGAAGGCGGTGCCCGCGCCCAGGCCGATGAGCACGAACGCTGGGAACACCAGGGTGAGGTAGTTCGTTCCCGGACCGACCTGGGTGAGCAACAGGAGTCCCGCCAGAGCCGAGACCATGCCCGGGATGAGCACCCGCTTGTTGCCGAACCTCTCCACCAGGCGGGCCGTGATGCCGGCTGAGAGCGCTCCCATCACCACCGAGATGGGCAAGAAGGCCAATCCCGTTTGCACGGGGCTGTAGCGGAGCACGTTCTCGAAGTAGAGGGCCCCGAGGAAGAACGTGGTGAAGGCGCCGGCGGCCAGGAATCCCCGGACGATGCTGGAGTTCACCAAGGTCCTGGTGCGTAGGATCCGCAACGGCATGATGGGGTTGGCCAGTCGGGCCTCGAGCCAGAAGAACCCGACCAGTAGGACCACGGCAGCGGCGCCGAAGGCCAGGGTGTGCACCGACAGCCATCCGTACGCAGTGGCCTGGATGATGGCAAAGATGCCCAACATCAGCGCCAGGGTCACCACCACCGACCCGGCGACGTCAACGCCCCGTCGAATGCCCAGGCCTTCGTTCTCCACGATCAGGCGCCAACCGAGCAGGAGGGTGACCACCCCGATCGGGACGTTGATGAAGAAGATCCAGTGCCAGCCGAGCGACTGGGTGAGCACCCCGCCGACCAGTAGCCCGAGTGCGGCCCCGGTGACGGTCACGAAGATGTAGGCGCTCATGGCCCTGGACCGCTCCGAGCTGTCGGGGAACTCGGTCACGATGATGGCGATGATCACCGACGAGGACATCGCCCCGCCTGCGCCCTGCGCGAATCGCCCGGCGATGAGCATGCCCTGGGACGTGGCCAGGCCGCAGACCACCGAGGACAAGGTGAACAGGGCGATCCCGCCCAGGAACACCTTCTTTCTGCCAACGAGGTCCCCGAGCCGGCCGGCCAGGAGGAGGAAGCTCCCGAAAGTGATCAAGAAGGCGTCGACCACCCAGATGAGACTGGACTGGGTGAAGTGCAGGTCACGCTGGATAGCGGGCAATGCCACGTTGACGATGGAGGAGTCCAGTGCATTCATGAACATACCCAGGCACACCACCACCAGCGCCCACCAGCGCCGTCGGCTGGTTCGGGTCGCCACCGGAGTGCTGGTTCCACTAGTCACCGTGGAGGGTGTAGTGCCTGGCGCTCGATACCTACAAATCTGGGGCGGAGAGTGCAGGTGGGGCGCCCCAGTCGGCGTCGGGGACGGCGTCGGGGAAACGACCTGTGCCACACTGCCACCGTGATGAGAACGGCATCGTGGACCCGGTGGGCGCGGTGGTCAGCGGCGGCAGCCCTGGTCGTGCTGGAGAGCGTTGTGATCGTGGCCTCATCGGGCGTCTCAGGGGCGGCGCCCGCGCCGGGGACGGCCCAGGCCACCACCACCTCGGCGACCCAGACCACCTGTCGCCGCGCCGTGGCCCCGACGCCGGCGGCCACACCGGTCCCCGGCGTAGTGAGCGACTGGAACGTCACCTCCTTCGACGGCACCAGTATTCGTGTCCACTGGTTCCCTGTGGATCACGGAGCCGGCCAGGTGGCACCGACCGTGCTCATGGGTCCGGGATGGAGCCTGCCGGGTGACACCGATACCCAGGGCAACGGCGTACTCGGCGACATCCCCATCAAAGACCTGTGGGCGGCGGGATACAACGTCCTCACCTGGGATCCACGCGGCTTCGGGCAGTCGAGCGGCAAGGCCGAGGTGGACAGTCCCCGCTATGAGGCTCGAGACGTGAGCGCCCTAATCAACTGGGTGGCGGCCCAGCCCGGCGTCCAGCTCGACCGGACCGGTGACCCCCGCATGGGCATGGTGGGTGGCTCCTACGGCGGCGGGATCCAACTGGTCACCGCGGCCACGGACTGTCGGGTGGATGCCATCGTCCCCACGATTGCCTGGCACTCCCTCGTCACCAGTCTCGACAAGGCCGACACGGTGAAGATCGGCTGGTCGGACATCCTGTCGTCGCTGAGCTCCACCGATCATGTGGACCCCGAGGTGGAAGCGGCACGAACCGCAGGGAACCAGAACGGCGCCATCACACCGGCACAGCAGCGCTGGTTCGCCGACCGGGGCCCGGCCACGCTGCTGTCGTCGATCCACGTCCCCACCCTGATCGTCCAGGGGACCGTCGACACCCTCTTCACCCTCCAAGAGGGTGTCGAGAACTACCAGGTCCTGCACCACGACGGCGTGCCCACGTCGATGCTGTGGTTCTGCGGTGGGCACGGCGTCTGCCTGACCCCTCCCGGCAACCAGCAACTTCCGGTGACCGCCACCATCGCCTGGTTGGATCGCTACGTAAAGGGTGATCGGTCCGTCAACACCGGCCCCCGCTTCCAGTTCGTCGATCAGAACGGCGTGTCCTACTCGGCGGTCGGGTACCCGTTGCCCACCACCACGGCGGTGACCGGCGCCGGCGCGGGCCGCCTCACCCTGGTCGCCACCGGCGGTGCCGGGCCGGCGGTGATATCGGGGAGCACCCAGGAACTGGCCGCGTTGGTGGCCCCGATCACCCCAGGACCGGCGGCCCACGCCGTGTCGGTGACGATCCCGTTCGGCTCACGGACCGCGCTGGTGGTCGGTGCCCCCCACCTGACCATCACCTACCACGGCACCGCTCCTGGCGGCCGGCGTCCCACGCGGGTCTTCGCCCAGTTGGTAGACCCCAGCACCAAGCTGGTGGTGGGCAACCAGATCACACCGGTGGATGTCACCCTGGACGGGAGGACCCACACGGCCACGCTGCCACTGGAGATGGTGGTCTTCCACGGCACACCGGAGGCCACCTTGGAACTGCAGCTGACGGCCACCACCGTGGCCTACGCGCAGCCTCGCCTGGGCGGCAGCGTCGACTTCACCCACATTGGGGTGGCGCTGCCGGTGGCCTCGGGGGCGACGCCGGGATAACCCGGCTGAGTGCCTCCTCGACGGCTACTGCAGGTACTTCTCGACCGTCCCCTCGGGCCGGAGCGAGGCGTCGTCGGGATCATGCCCGGTACCTCGCAGGGCCCGGCGCTGGCGGAGGAGGTCCCAGAGCTGGTCGAGGGTGACCTCGACCTCTTTCAGCCGGGCCTCCTCGGCTGGGGACAGTCCGTCGCCGACGTGCTGCTCCTCGAGGTGCCTCTCCTCGTCGGCCAGGCCGCCGATCCTGGAGATGATCTCGTGATCGTCCACGGTGCACTCCTTCGTTCAGCGGGCGCTCCGCCCGACCCGAACCACACTAGGGCCTGACGTACGACGGCCCGTCACCGCGGGGCGCGGGGCATGCCCAATCCGACCATGGCCACGATGTCCCGCTGTACCTCGTTGGTCCCACCCCCGAAGGTGAAGATGGTCTGGCTCCGGGCTTGGTGCTCCAGTCGACCCTGGAGGACGGCCCCGGGGGACCCTTCGGCCAGGTAGCCCGCCTGGCCCACGACCTCGAGAAGCAGCCGGTAGGCCTCGAGGGCGAACTCGGTCCCGAACACCTTGGTGGCCGAGGCGTCGGCGGGGTTGAGTCCCTTGTCGGCGGCCCAGGCCACCTTCCAGTTGAGCAGCTTGAGGAACTCCGCCCGGGCCTGGACCCGGGCCAGGTGGACCTGCACCCACTGGCGATCGATCACCCGGGTGCCGTCGGCGGCCCGCTCCCGGCGGGCCCAGGACTGCACCTCGTCGATGCTGCGCAAGATCCCCGACACCGGACAGATGGCCACCCGCTCATGGTTGAGCTGGTTGGTGATGAGCTTCCAACCCTGGTTCTCCTCACCCACCAGGTTGGCGACCGGTACACGCACGCCGTCGTAGTAGGTGGAGCTGGTGAACTCGCCGGCCACGGTCCGTAGCGGCGTCCAGTGGAACCCCTCGGCGTCCGTCGGCACGATGAACACGGACAGGCCCTTGTGCTTGGGCGCCTCCGGATCGGTTCGGGCCGCCAGCCAGACATAGTCGGCGTACTGGATGGCGCTGGTGTACAGCTTCTCCCCGGTGATCACGTACTCGTCACCGTCGCGCACGGCCCGGGTCTGCAGGGATGCCAGATCGGTGCCGGCCGCCGGCTCGGTGTACCCGATGGAGAAGTGGACCCGGCCCTGGAGGATCCCGGGCAGGAAACGCTCTCGCTGCTGGTCGGTCCCCAGACTCATCAAGGTGGGCCCGACGCTGTTGAGGGTCAGCAGCGGCAGCGGCACCCCGGCCCAGTGGGACTCCTCCACGAAGATCATCTGGTCGATGGGCCCGCGCCCTTGGCCCCCGTAGGCCTCCGGCCAACCGATACCGAGCCAGCCGTCTTCGCCCATCCGCCGAATGGCAGGCGTGTAGCGCGACTCCGAACCGTCGTGCCTACCTTCGGTGGTCTCGAGTTCGTGGACCAGGGCCGCGAAGTACGAGCGGAGCTCGGACTTCAGCTGTTCCTGCTCGTCGGTGAGCGCCAGGTGCATCAGACCCCCCTTCGGGACCGAAGCACGATAACAACCGTGACGCCCCCCGGTGGGCCAGCGCGGTCAACCCCACGGCAGCCTCCCCTAGCCTGCTGGGATGACTGACGCAGAGGTACCGGCCCTCCAGGTCGTGGTGTTCGGCGCCACCGGCAACATCGGCAGCGCCATCGTCTCGGAGTTGGTGGCCCGCGGACACCAGGTGACCGGCGTCTCGCGCACCGCCACGGCACGCCATCGGTGGCCAGAAGGTGCTCGGCTCACCCGAGGGGACGTCGCCGATGCTGCCGCAGTCGCCGAGCTGGTGGCCGGCGCGGACGCCGTGGTGTCCGCCATCGGCCCGCGATCCGGAGCCGGTGAGGATCAGCCCTTCGTGGCGGCCGCCCACGGTCTGATCGGGGGCCTCCGATCAGCCGGGCTGACTCGCCTCTTGGTGGTGGGCGGGGCTGGCAGCCTCGAAGTGGCTCCTGGCCTGCAGGCCATGGACGCCCCAGACTTCCCCGAGGCCTACCGGGTCGGCGCCCAGGCCCAGCGTGAGGCCCTGACGGTCTACCGGGAGGTCGAGGACCTCGACTGGACGTATGTCTCGCCGGCGGCGGAGATCGGTCCGGGCCCCCACGTCGGCGACTACCAGGTGGGTCACAGCCTGATGCTGTTCGACGACGACGGGGTGAGCAGGATCAGCTACGCCGATTACGCCGACGGGGTGGTCGACACCCTCGAGCAGGGCACCCACTTCCGCGAGCGGATCACCCTGGCCAACTGATCCCTCCGGCCGCTCCCGGCGCCGACCTGGGGTACCGTCGGTCGGCATGAGTGACGACACCGCCCCTACGCCGCCGGCCGAGCTGTTCTCGGTGGAAGAAAAGACCGTCGTGGTGACCGGGGGCACTCGGGGAATCGGCGCCATGATCGCCGGCGGGTTCGTGGCCGGTGGCGCCGACGTCGTCGTGGCCTCCCGCAAGGCCGACGCCGTTGAGGCTGCGGTGGCCGGACTGTCCCGCTACGGGACATGTTCGGGCCTGACCGCCGATCTTTCCACCGAGGAGGGTGCTCGCCGGTTCGCCGACGAGGTGGCCGCCAGCCACTCCCGCGTCGACGTCCTGGTCAACAACGCCGGGGCCACCTGGGGTGCGCCGCTCGCCGAGCACGACACCGCGTCGTGGGACCGGGTGCTCAACCTCAACGTCCAGGGGATCTTCCACACGACGAAGTTCCTCCTACCCCTGCTCGAGGTCGGCGCCAGCGCCGAGGAGCCCTCCCGGGTGATCAACATCGGCTCGATCGACGGTATCCACGTGCCGGTGCTGGAGTCCTACTCCTACTCCGCATCGAAGGCGGCGGTCCACCAGCTGACCCGGCACCTGGCCAAGCGTTTGGCGCCCACCGTCACGGTCAACGCCGTAGCCCCGGGTCCGTTCGAGTCGAAGATGATGGCGGCCACGCTCGAGGCGTTCGGCGATGCCATCGCCGAGGGCGCACCCCTGAAGCGGATCGGTCGACCCGACGACATGGCCGGTGTGGCCATCTTCTTGGCGTCCCGAGCCGGCGCCTATGTGACCGGGGCCATCATTCCCGTCGACGGCGGCATCGCTACCGTCGGCTGACCGGCGTCAGGCGAAGTCCGGGACGGGCGGGAGTCCTCCGGCCGCCAGCGTCTCCACCCGGGCGATGAGTTGGGGCGGGTAGCTGTCGTGGGTGAGGATCAAGAAGCGCTCCGACCGGATGGCGTCGAGCACGAAGCGGGCCACCTCCGAGGGTGGCATGCCGTCGGCCACCGCCTGGGCCAGATAGCCGGTCACAAACTTCTGGTCCTCGGTGAACTCGGTGGCCAGGCGGTCCGGTCGATTGCGGTCGGAGTCCACGATGTTGGTGGTGATCATCCCTGGGCAGAGCACTGATGCCTTGATCCGGGACCCCGAGGCGGCCAGATCGTTGGCTAGCGCCTCGGTGGCGGCGAACGCCGCGAACTTCGAGACGGCGTAGGGAGCTTCGAACGGTGCCCCGAAGAGCCCGGCCACCGAGGACGTGTTGACCACATGGCCCTCGGTGTCTTGGGCGATCATACGGGGCACGAACGCCCGGATCCCGTGGAGAATCCCCCAGAGATTGGCCCCGAGCACGAACTCGAAGTCGGCTGCCGGCCGGTCCCAGATGACGCCCCCCACGAACACTCCGGCGTTGTTACACAAGACGTCGACCTGGCCCCACTGGTCGAACACGGCGTCGGCCCAGGCATCCACCTCCCCCTCGCGGCTCACATCACAGGTAGCGGTGGCCACCTCGGCACCAGGCACCTCGTCTTCGATGGCCGCCACGGACCCGGCGAGGGCGTCACCCTCGACATCGGCCAGTGCCACCCGCATCCCTTGCCGGGCGAAGGCCACACCCAGCGCACGCCCGATGCCGCTGCCACCGCCGGTCACCGCGGCCACTCTCCCGTCGAATTCCTGCATGTCTTCCTCCGTGTCGTTGGCGAGCCGGCGGCTCGGAACTAGTCGCTCAGTCGGTGTAAGTGATGCGGTCGCCCAGGAATGATCCCACCCCGGCGATGCTCTGGTCCGCCTCGGGAACCAGGGACGGGGGAAATGCCTGGAAGACGTGGATCAGCTCGGGCCACACCGTGATCGAGACGGTGCCGCCGTCGTTCCGGATCCGATCGGCCAGGCGCCGGCTGTCATCGAGCAGCACTTCGTGCGCGCCGACCTCGATGCGGATGGGGGGAAGTCCACCGAGGTCGTCGGCGAACAAGGGCGACGCCAGGTCGGTCGTGGCCGCGACGCCGTCGAGATACGCCGCGGCCATGACGTCGAGCCCCTCCTTGGTGACGACGGGGTCGAGGTCGGCCAGCCGGTCGAACGTCGAGGCTTGCTGGGTCAGGTCCACCCAGGGGGACAGACAGGCTGCTGCCGCCGGCAGCGCCTCGCCGGCGTCACGAAGGGCCACCAGCGTGGCCATGGTCAGACCGCCGCCGGCCGAATCCCCGGCAATGGCCAAGCGCTCCGGCGGAATCCCATTGGCCATCAGCTCGCCGAACGCCGCCCGGGCGTCGTCCAGTCCGGCGGGGAACGGATGCTCGGGGGCCAGTCGGTAGTCAAGGGTTACGACCACGCAACCACTGGCGATGGCCAACCGGCCGCCAGGTCCCGATGGGTTCCGAGGGAGCCGATGCAGTAGCCGCCGCCGTGGAGGTACAGCACGGCGGCGTCCTCCCGACCCCCGTGCGGGGCGATCCACTCGGCCGGGCGGCCGCCCAATGCCGTGGATCGGACCTGGACCCCGGGCGGAGGATCTGCGGCGGCGAGCGAGTGCTCCATGGCGGCCCGCTTCTCGTCGATGGTCCCCGACATCAGACCTGATTCGGCCAGGAATCCGGTGATGGCCTCGATCCCGGGGTGGGTCATGAGTTCCCTGCCAACAGTCCATCGCCGCACCGATCACCCATCTCGACCCCCTTCATGCCGCACTCGGCTGTTGTTGTGGGTGCCCACGACTCGGCGGCGCCCCACTGGGCGGCCCCACGGTAGAGGGTGGGGCTGCCCTAATGTGTCACCCGCTCGGGGTCCGGCCCCTGAGCAGAGGAGCGAGCATGGACACGGCGCCACCGAGCCACCTCGGGCTGACGGAGATCATGGACGACGACGCTGCCATCGCCCGAGCCCTCGAAGACGTCAGCGTTCCCACCCTCATGATGTCCATGGTGCACATGACCGGCGACCCGACCATCCTCGGAGGGGCGCTGCGACCGGCGGGCATCTACCTCAACGAGGTGCAGGGATTCATGAGCCCCGAGGACCAGGCCGCCGTGCGGGCCCAGGCCCTGGACGTCATCACCGCCTACCGCGACGGCGGCTGCAGGCTCCCTCCTGCTCCCAGTGCCGAGGTGATCCACGAGATGATGAACGTCCTGGTGGCCCAAGAGGTCCCCGACGAGTACGTGGCCATGATGCTCGAGGAGCTCGAGCTCGACGGTGCCGACGCCCGCGACGACCACTGGCTCGACGGCATTCCCGCCGAAGACAAGGCCGGGTTCCACGTCATCGTCATCGGTGGGGGCATGTCGGGGCTGCTGGCCGGCATCCGATTGGCCCGGGCCGGCATCCCCTTCACCGTCATCGAGAAGAACGACGGCGTCGGAGGGACGTGGTGGGAGAACCGCTATCCCGGATGCCGGGTCGATGTGGGCAACCACTTCTACTGCTATTCATTCGCCCCCAACAACGAGTGGTCGGAGTTCTTCGCCCGCCAGCCGGAGCTCCAGGCCTACTTCGACCGATGCATGCATGAGTTCGGCGTCGCCGACCACATCCGCTTCGGCACCGAGGTCGTGCGAGCGGCATGGCACGAGGGACGCGCCCGCTGGTCGGTCGAGGTGCGAGGCCCCGATGGTGCGGTCTCGTCCCTCGAGGCCAACGCCGTGATCAGTGCAGTGGGCCAGCTCAACCGACCCAAGCTCCCAGACATCCCGGGCCGCGAGGGCTTTGGTGGCGTGGCCATGCACTCCGCCCAGTGGGTCGACGGCACCGACCTGGCCGGCAAGCGGGTGGCGGTCATCGGCACCGGGGCCAGTGCGTTCCAACTCGTGCCCACCGTCGCTCCCGATGTGGCCCAGCTCACGGTGTTCCAACGGTCAGCGCCGTGGATGTTCCCCAATCCCCACTATCACGACCAGGTCGGACCGGGCGCCCGCTGGGCCTTCGAGCACCTGCCGTACTACGGGCGTTGGTACCGGTTCCTGCTCTTCTGGCCGGCCTGTGACGGGGGTCTGCCCGCCATGCGCGTCGATCCCGACTGGGAGGACCAGAGCCAGTCGGTCAGCGCCCTGAACGATGCCGCACGCGAGGTGTTCACCCAGTGGATGGTGGACCAGGTCGGCGACGACGAGGAGCTCCGGTCGAAGGTGGTCCCCGACTACGTCTGTCTGGGCAAACGCACCCTCCAGGACAACGGCAGCTGGCTGGGCGCCCTCGTCCGCGACAATGTCGAGCTGGTCACAGATCCCATCCAGGCGATCGGTGAGGACCGGGTCATCGGGGCCAGCGGCAACGAGTACCCGGTCGACGTGATCATCTATGCCACCGGCTTCAACGCCAACCGCTATCTGTGGCCGATGGAGATCGTCGGCCGGGACGGCGTGACGCTCGCCGACCAATGGGGGGACCGCCCCACCGCGTACCTCGGGATCACCATCCCGAATTTCCCCAATCTGTTCTGCATGTACGGCCCGGCCACCAACTTGGCCCACGGTGGCAGCCTGATCTTCCACTCCGAGTGCCAGATCCGCTACATCATGGGCTGCCTCGGGGCGCTGGTCTCTGGAGAGCACCGGTCCATCGAATGCCGCGTGGACGTCCACGACGACTACAACGGCCGGCTCCAGGCCGAACTGGACACCATGGTGTGGTCGCACCCGTCCATCAAGTCCAGCTGGTACCGCAACGACGAGGGGCGGATCTACATCCTGTCTCCGTGGCGCCTGGTGGACTACTGGGCCTGGACCCGCCAGCCCGACCTTGCCGAGTTCATCCTCAGCGGCTGAGCGCCTCAGGCCCCGTCAACCGCATCCGGGCCGGGCCGCCCGTCCACGACCCCGCGCCGGCCACCGCATCGGCCGACCCTGACCCTGGACCGGGCACAACCTGCCCGGTCGGACTCGGGCCCGTTGCCGGAATGTCACTTTCAGTGAGATACTGACTACTTAGCGTATCTTTGCAGAACGAGGGGTAGTGGGATGGGGCACGGGAATCGGCGCGCTCGGCGCCTGGCAGCAGCGGGGTTCATGGCCGTCACACTGGCCGTCGGCCTGGCGGCCGCTCCGATGGCTGCCGCCGCACCGGCTCAACGCACCACCAGCCATGCCGCCGCGGCCCGCCTGTCGGGTGACGGCAGCGACGGCCGGTTCTGGCTGGCCACCCAGTCCGGTGCGGTCTACCCCTTCGGCGTCCCGTCCTACGGCGCACCGGCCGGCCCGCTCAATCGCCCCCTGGTCAGCATCGTCCCCACCGTCAGTCGCCAGGGGTACTGGCTCGTGGCTTCTGACGGAGGGATCTTCTCGTATGGCGATGCCCATTTCTACGGCTCCACCGGCTCACTCCGCCTCAACCGCCCGGTGGTGGGGATGGCGGCCACCAGTGACCACCAGGGCTACTGGATGGTGGCTTCCGACGGAGGGATCTTCTCGTTCGGTGACGCCAAGTTCTACGGTTCGACGGGCGCCCTGGCCCTCAACAAGCCCATCGTGGGGATGGCGGTCACACCGGACGGCGGCGGGTACTGGCTGGTGGCCTCCGACGGGGGGATCTTCTCGTTCGGTGACGCCCACTTCTACGGCTCCACGGGCGCCCTGACCCTCAACAAGCCCATCGTCGGCATGGGGGTGACCCCGGACGGTGCGGGCTATTGGATGGTCGCCTCGGACGGCGGTGTCTTCTCGTTCGGGGACGCCCACTTCCACGGCTCCACCGCCACCACGGCCGGCGACCCGACCGAACAGGTGATCAGCACGTCCTCGGGCCAGGGGTATTGGATCGTGGAGCAAAACGGGACCGCCACGCCGTTCGGAGATGCTGTCACCCAGTCGGCACCGGTCACCGCACTGCTGTTCACCCCGAGCACGGTGGGTGACAAAGTTGTCCTTTTTGCCTTCCAACAGCTAGGAAAACCGTACATCTGGGGGGGTAACGGACCGGTGGGCTACGACTGCTCAGGGCTGGCGCTGGCATCGTGGACCCACGCGGCCGGCATCACGTTCGCACGGGTGGCCGACGACCAGTACCACACAGCCGGAACCGCGGTCCCGCTGGACAGCCTCCAGACCGGCGACCTGGTGTTCTGGGGCCATAGCCAGACCGACTGGACCAGCGTCTACCACACGGCCATCTACGTCGGAGGCAACCAGATCGTCGAGGCAACCGGAGACCATGTCCAGCTCAACTCGCTCGGCCAATGGGGCTCGGGCGATCTGATGCCCAACGGCCGGAGGCCCTGAGACGTCCTGATCTGCCGGGGTGGCGGTGGCGTCAGACGGTCGACGGCGCCATAGGGGCGCTCGGCTCTGGCACGATCATCTTGGTAGGTGCCAACCGGACGGCGACCGGTGGCCGGTGCACGAACTCCAACAGCGCGGCCTCGGGCATCGGTCGGGCGAAGTGGTAGCCCTGCAGTAGGTCGATCCCCATGGTGGCCAGGAGCGCCGCCGTCTCGGCATCCTCCACGCCCTCGGCCACCACCTCCAGCCCCAGCCGGTGGGCCAGATCGCCGATGGCATGGACGATGGCCTCGTCTGCACCCGAGGCCGTCGACCGCATCACGAAGCACTGGTCGATCTTCAGCTCGTCGAGCGGGAGTGAGGGGAGCTGGGCCAACGACGTGTATCCCGTCCCGAAGTCGTCGATGGAGATCCGCACGCCTCGGCGGTGCAAGGGCAACAGGACGGCGATGGCCTGGGTGGGGTCGGCCACGGCGGTCTCGGTGACCTCGACGGTCAGACACGACATCGGCAGGCCCCGCTCCTCGAGCTGGTCCAGGATCCACTGTGCCAGCTCCGGGGCGGGCAGGTTCTTGGCCGACAGGTTGACCGACACCGGGAGATCGACGCCTTCACCGAGCCATCGGGACTGAGCATCCAGGGCCTCGCCTACCACCCACTCGGTGAGCCCGCCGATCAATCCGGTGCGCTCGGCCAGAGGGATGAACTGGCCGGGCGAGACGCGCCCCATGGGTGGGGCTGTCCCACCGCAGGAGGGCCTCGACGGAGCGGATCCCGGTCCCATCCGAGGCCATCTGGGGCTGATAGGCCAAGGTCAGCTCGCCTCGGCCGGCGGCCTGGCGCAGGTCACCGAGGAGGCCGAGGTCCGCGGCCGTGAGTGCCCCGCGATCGCCGTCCCACAGCACCAGTGGGACACCGCTGTCGGCGGCACGGCGGGCGCTGATCGAGGCCCGCCGGACCAGTTCGGCGACGGACGTGCTGTCCCACGGGGCGCCCGAGAGGCCGACATGGGCCCGTAGCGGGACCTCGGTACTTCCCACCTGGTAGCGCCCGGCGGCGATGGCTCCCACCAGCGTCTCGGCCAGGGACCGGCCCACCTCGGCGATCGGAGCCGGAAGGCCGTTGACCCGGTCGGGGCCGGGCTCGAGTCGCTCATCGGCATCGAGGGCGACCTGGGCAGGGATGCCGACGGTGACGACGAGTTCGTCGCCTGTGACCCGTCCTATCACCGCGTCGGTTGGGAGCACCTGGCCCAGGTCCTCGACAGCCCGACGGAGGAGTTCGCTCCCGACCTGGTAGCCGAACGCTTCCCGAGCGTCACCGATCCCGTCGAGTGCCACCACGCCGACCAGGAAGCAGACGGCGGACTGCTCCTCGAGCTGACGGGCCAGTCCGTAGCCGTTGGGGAGGCCGGTGTCGGGATCGACGATGTCGTGGCGACGGGCCGAGCGGGCCAGGAAGACCACGGCCACCGGGGCCAGGCAGAGTGCCGCGGTCCACGTCGCTGCCACCAGCAGCCCCCGGCCCACTCCGGAGGTGGGCGCCAGGGCCAGCCAAAGGGTCACCAACGAGGCCGCCTGTTGAGTGGCAACCGTGCGCCGCCCCAGGAACAGTGCGGCGAAGACGGACGCAGGAACGAGGAAGACCACAAAGACCGCCACGGCCGACGTGCCGTGTCCGAAGAGGACCAGGAACGCCACCGCGACCGTCCAGTACGCCACCAGGCCCCGGCTGGCGGCCAGGCCGATCGCATGGACCGCCATGAGCCCCGCCCACGTCGCCGCAGTCAGGGCGCTCACGATGGCGATCCCGATCCTGCACCAGGGGGGCAGTGGTGCGGTGAGGCCCACCACCGGCCACGACACCACTGCCAGGGCCACGAGCACCCGTGCCACCGACAGCGGGCTCAGCAACTCGAGGGGTGCATCGAGCGCGAACCAGGACCGGGTCTTGGGAAATAGGCGGCTACGGGGCTTGGCCGATGCCCCCAGTCGTGCGCTGGTGACCGTCTGGGGGCCATCTCCGCTGCGCTCGTCCCACCCTCGCCAGCTCGCCACCGGACCGGGACTGGGTTCCATGGGTTCCTATCGGCACGCCTGAGGGTCTGCTGAACCTGTCCGGGCCGGCAATCCGGCGTGGACGGCCCGACTGCCGCCGCCCGACCACCTCGTGTGAGACGGTGTGAGTATGCAGGGCCCGACCGACGCCGACCAGGGGCCCGACGGTCCCGTCGGGTCGAACGGTGCCCAGCTGCTCCGTGCCCGCACCGCCGCCGGTCGCTGGGTGATCGCCGCCACGGTGCTCGGCTCGGGACTGGCGGCCGTCGATGCCACGGTCATCGGGATCGCCCTGCCGACCATCGGCCGGGACTTCCACGCTTCTGTGGGCACCCTCCAGTGGGTCGTCACCGGCTACACCTTGACCCTCAGCTCCCTGCTGCTGCTCGGGGGATCTCTCGGCGACAAGTTCGGCCGCAGGCGGATCTTCCTGATCGGGGTGGCCTGGTTCGCCTTGGCTTCCGCGGCCTGCGCCGTATCGACCGGGCCCACGCAATTGATCGCCACTCGGGTCCTCCAGGGGATCGGAGGCGCGCTCTTGACACCGGGCAGCCTTGCCATCCTCGAGGCATCGTTCGCCCCCGATGACCGCAACGAGGCCATCGGGGCCTGGTCCGGTCTCGGCGGCGTGGCGACGGCGGTGGGCCCCCTGGTGGGCGGCTACCTCATCGCTGTGGCCTCATGGCGGTGGATCTTCCTGATCAACATCCCCCTCGGTGCCGCGGTCATGGTGATGTCGGCACGCCACGTCCCCGAGTCACGCGACCCGTCGGCCGGGCGACGCATCGACGTAGCGGGCGCGGCGTTGGCCACACTGTCCCTGGGCGCCATCTCCTACGCGCTCATCGACGGTCCCTCGTGGGGGTGGTCCTCGGGACGGGTGCTGACCGCGCTGGTCGTCGGCGTGGCCGGGGCGGCCACCTTCGTCGTCGTCGAGCACCGCTCGCCCGCCCCGATGCTCCCACTTGGAGTCTTCGCCAACCGGCAGTTCACCGTCACCAACGCTGTCACCTTCGTGATCTACGCCGGGCTGGGGGGTGTCTTGTTCCTCCTGCCGGCAGTCCTCCAGGTGGTCAACCACTACTCACCGCTCGAATCGGGTATCGCCCTGTTACCGCTGACTGCGGTGATGCTGGTCTTCTCAGCCCGGTCGGGACGCCTGGCCGCCAGGATCGGACCCCGAGTGCAGATGGCAGTGGGGCCTGTGGTGGTAGGGCTCGGGCTGGCCCTCATGATCCGGGTCCCGGGAAGTGGGTCGTACGTAGGGGGCGTCCTGCCCGCCGTGCTGGTCCTGGGCGTCGGGCTGGCCACCACCGTCGCCCCCCTGACCGCCACCGCCCTCAACTCGGTGACCGACACCCATGCGGGCCTGGCCTCGGCCGTGAACAACGACGTGGCCCGGATCGGGGGCCTCATCGCCGTGGCGGTGCTCCCGGCCCTCGGAGGCATCACGGGACTGAGCTATCTCTCACCGCACGCCCTCGGTCACGGATTCCAGCGAGCGGTCCTGATCGCCGCCTCCTGGTGCGTGCTCGGCGGCCTGGTGGCCGCCGTGGGCATCCGCAACCACCCAGTAGCACCCCAAGGGCCGGCCGACGGATCGGGGCCGCCCTCCCCCACCTACTGCGCACTGGAGGCCACACCCCTTCGCGAACGCGTCTGAGACTCCGGCACGGAGGGGAACCGGGTTGGCTACCGTGGGAGACATGCCTCCCTCCACCATCCGGTTCGGGGTGCTCGGTGCCGCACGGATCGCCCCGGCCGCACTAATGAAGCCGGCTGCCGGCAACGCCGAGGTGTCGGTCGAGGTGGTGGCGGCCCGTGACCGGGACCGGGCCACCGGTTATGCCCGACGGCACGGCATCGACCGGGTGGCGCCCGACTACCACGACGTCTGTACCGACCCGTCCATCGATGCGGTCTATGTGCCATTGCCCAACAGCCTCCATGCCGAATGGACCATCCGGGCCCTCGAGGCCGGCAAACACGTGCTCTGCGAGAAGCCCTTCACGTCCAATGCCGACGAGGCCCGGATGGTGGGCGATGCGGCGGACCGGGCCGCCACCGACCAGGGCCTCGTGGTGATGGAGGCGTTCCACTACCGGTACCACCCACTGGCCCGTCGGATGCGGGAGATCGTCCACAGCGGGGAGTTGGGCCAGGTCCGTCACATCGAGACGTGGCTGTGCGCCCCCATCCCCAACAAGTCCGACATCCGCTATCAGGCCGGCCTGGCCGGCGGGGCCATGATGGACATGGGCGCCTACGTCGTGCACTGGGCCCGCCTGCTCGGGGGCGAGGAGCCGTCGGTGTTGTCGGCCACCCCCACGCTGCACACACCCGACGTCGACCGCGCCATGCGCGCCGACCTGCAGTTCCCGAGCGGCCATACCGCCACGGTGCACTGTTCGATGTGGTCGAGGTCGGTGTTGCACCTGGCGGCCCGGGTGACCGGGGACGACGGGTCCCTGGCCGTCTTCAACCCCGTCGCGCCACAGACGTTCAGCTGGCTGACCGTCCGATCCGGCGGCGGCCGGCGGACCGAGTTCCCCTCGCGTCGCCCGACCTACGCCTACCAGCTCGACGCCTTCTGCGAGGCCGTCCTACGGGGTGGCGAGGTCCTCACCCCACCCGCCGATGCGGTGGCCAACATGACGGTCATCGACGCCGTGTACCGTGCAGCGGGCATGCGACCGAGGGGCACATGACCGAACCGACCGAGGAGTCAATCCCATGAGCACCTTCCCGTACGACGGTCGTTTCGCCGTGCACCGCACCCTGCCCGAGGCAGGCACGCCACGCGACGAGCTCCTGGCCATGCTCCATGCCATGGCCGAGGAGGAAGACGCCTCCTGGGAGTCGGGGAAGTGCTCGGGCACCATGTACTGCGGCGACCACGACCATTACCGCTTCATGAACGAGGCGTTCGGCCTCTTCGCCCACGTCAACGTGCTCCAGCGCGACCTGTGCCCGAGCGCCACCAAGTTCGAGGCCGAGATCATCGCCATGACCCTCGACCTCCTCCACGCCGAGGCCGTGGACGACGGTGACCCGGCCGGGCTGGTGTCCACCGGGGGAACCGGCAGCATCTGCCACGCCATGCTGGCCTACCGCGAGCACGCCGCCCAGGAGCGGGGCGTCCGCCACCCCAGTGTCATCAAGCCTGAGACCGCCCACCCCGCCTTCGACAAGGCCTGCCACCTGTTCGGGATCGACCTCCAGGTGGCACCCGTCGACCCGGTGACCACCGAGGTCGACACCGAGTGGGTCGACGCCCACGTGGACGACACGACCGTGGCCATCGTCGGCTCGGCCTGCAACTACGGCTACGGCACCATCGATCCGATCGGGGCACTCTCGGACATCGCCCTCCGCCACGGCGTCGGGCTCCACGTCGACAGCTGTCTCGGGGGGTTCATCCTGCCCTTCGGCCAGGAGCTCGGCTACGACATCCCGGTGTTCGACTACCGCCACCCCGGCGTGACCTCCATGTCGGCCGACACCCACAAGTACGGGTACGCATTCAAAGGCACCTCGGTGCTCACCTTCCGGGACAAGGCGCTGCGCAATGCCCAGTACTTCTTCCTCACCGACTGGAGCGGGGGGAAGTACTGCTCACCGGGCATGGAGGGATCCCGCTCGGGAGGCTTGATCGCCGCCACCTGGGCATCGATGGTGCAGCTCGGGCGCCAGGGCTACCGCCACTACGCCAAGGCCATCTTCGAGACCGCAGCCGAGATGCAGGTGGCGGTGCGCTCCCACCCCGAACTGCGCATCCTCGGGAACCCCACCTTTTTGTTCAGCTTCACGTCCGACGAGTTCGACATCTACCACGTCAACGACTTCATGCGGGGACGGGGCTGGCGGTTCAACGGCCAGCAGTACCCCAACGCACTGCACATGGCCGTGACTCGGCCCCAGACCCAAGACGGCCTGGCCGAGGCCTTCACCGCCGACCTGTCTGCCGCTGTCGAGTACGCCAAGGACCATGCCGACGACGCACCGTCTTCTGGGGCCATCTACGGCGGTGTGGCCGGCGGCATGACCGACGAGGCGGACACCTTCATCAAAATGGTGATGTCCGACATGCTCGACACCCAACAGGCCATTCCTGCCGCCCTCTGAGTCCCCCTCACCGGCCCGGACCTACCCGGGAACGAGGCCTCAGCTGGTCAGGACGGTCCGACGGGGGCTGAAGGACTGGGCCGGACCCGGCCGGCCCAGCAAGAAGCCCTGGGCCTCGTCGCAGCCCATGGCACCCACCGCCTCTAGTTCCGCCTCGGTCTCCACGCCTTCGGCCACCACCCGCAGGCCAAGGTTGTGGGCCAGTACCACCACCGACGAGATGATGGTGGCGTCGAGCTCGGAAGAGCCCAGTCCCGAGACGAAGCTGCGATCCACCTTCAGACGGTCGATCGGGAGGTCCTTCAGGTAGAGCAGCGACGAATAGCCCGTGCCGAAATCGTCCAGGGCCATGTGGACACCGAGATCCCGCACCTTTTGCATCATGGCGCCGATCCGGACGATATCCATGACCAGCACCGACTCGGTGATCTCAAGCACCAGTGCCTCGGCCAGCAGCCTCGAGCGGTTGAGCGCCTGTTGAACATCCTCGAAGAACGACGGGTCCTGGAGCTGGCGGGCCGAGACATTGACCGACATGGTCAGGTCCGGATGGCCCTGGTCCTGCCACATCCGGCACTGACGGGTGGCCTCTTCGAGCACCCACCGGCCGATCGGGATGATGTCGCGGCTTCGCTCGAGCAGGGGGATGAACTCGTCGGGCGTCACGTCGCCCAACTCGGGGTGGCGCCACCGGAGCAGCGCCTCCATACCCACCACATCCCCGCCGAGCTGGAACAACGGCTGATAGTGGACCGAGAACTGGCCGAGCTCGTGGGCGCAGCGCAGCTCGTGGGTCAGTTGGCTCTGGCGCCGGTTGTCCTCGCCGATGACCGAGTTGAAGGTCTCGTAGCGGGCCGGTCCACCCCGCTTGGCCTGATACATGGCGGCATCGGCCTGGGCCATGCACATCTCGGGATCGCTACCGGGATCCACCGGTGCGATGCCGATGCTGACCGAGGTGTAGAGGAATCGGTCCCCGACCGCAACCGGCACCCGCATGGCCTGGTGAATTCGTTCGGCCAGGGACCGTGCCGAGGCTTCGGGATCGTCCAGGTCCTGGGCCAGCACCACGAACTCGTCGCCACCTAGCCGGGCCACGGTGTCGCCCGAGCGAACCAGACCCTGGAGCCGGATGGCCACCTCGACCAGTAGGCAGTCGCCAGCGGCGTGGCCGAACCGGTCGTTGATGGCCTTGAAGTTGTCGAGATCGAGGTAGAAGAGCATGGCGGCGTTGTGCCGGCGGAGCAGCGCGCTGGAGGCCTGGCCGAGGCGGTCGACCAGCAGGGAACGGTTGGGAAGCCCGGTGAGCTGGTCGTGCAGGGCGCGATGGGCCAGGGTGGCCTGTTCCTCGTCAAGCTTGTGCTGCAGCTGGCGCCTCGTCCGGTCGAACTGGCGCACGATCCGCACCAGGCTGCCGTCACAGCTCAGTCGGACGACGTCTCGTGCCAGTCGGAGGAGTTCGTCGTCCACGTCGAGGCGACGGGCCTCTTCGGACAGGACCTGGCAGGTCAGATCACGCCAGGCAAAATAGGCCTTGGCCACACTGGCCAGGACGGTGTCGGACATCAGGGCCAACTCGCCCTGTTGGGCCAACACGTCCTCGTCATCGCTGGATGCCGCCTCGTCCGTCGCCAGCCACCGACCGATGAGGTAGGTACCCATCCGGGCCGCCACGAACGCATGGCCCTCGAGATCGTCGGCGAATCGGTCGTCCACGATGTGACCGACCTCATCGGCACGTGCCTGGAGTGCCCGGCCGAGGGCCACTCGCTCCTCACTGATCGCCGGTGGATCGTCACGGGCCACCGGTGCCGCGGGGCTGTCGCCAGGGCCATTGCCGGCGACGTGGTGCTCGGCCTTCATGCCTTTGTCATCGGCCGATATCCACGCCAACTTGACCACACCAGTTGCGGGGTGGGCCGGTGCGGACCGGGTGTGTTGGAGGCGCCGCGGGGTGGACCGCCGAGGGCCGGAGGGGTCGGTGCGACGGGCTGGCGATACGGGCCTTCCTCGCCGTCCGGACCCAGTCGTGCGAGCCGTCCACACTGTCCCATCGGCGCGACCCGGGGCGCCCTTGAGCGTGGGGCCGGCCAGAGCACCCACCGGTCGATCGGTGGGTGCTCTGGCCCGCACCGCTGCGAGACCTGCCCACCGTGGTCACCACGGCCCCACCCGGTGCTACCCGCTGCCACGAGTAGGCCACCGACGCACGGTCTGACCGGCTCCCACCACCGAGATCGACGCACGACCGGTCGCTCCATCTGGCCACAGAGAACGCGCATTCACCATCCCGACCGGCAGACGCACCCATGACCAGGACCGGGAGCCTCAGGAGCCGTGACTCGGCCCGGGCGGCCCACTGGGGGAACCGGGCGGTCGGTCCCAACCAGGGACCTGCTGATACTGGTCCCGTGCCGCCGGCGTTCATCGGGTACAGCCGGGCCACCTCGTTGAGTCGTTGGCGGCGCCGGGTCAGGGCGCGGCTCCCCCGCGTGGGCTGGGAGAGCACCTCGAGCAACCCCGTCGAGAGACGTCGTCGTCGACCACGGCTACCCGGGTGACCATGGCCGATTCCCTGGCTCGATGACCGAGATCGTGCCCTACCGTCCATCTGCGGCAGCTGGGCCAGGGCCGGTGCCTAAGGTGTCGGGGTACGCGGCCAGCAAGGGGGAATGGTGAGAGCAGCGGTCTACTACGAGACGGGTGGCCCTGAGGTCTTCCGTTACGAGGAGGTGCCCGACCCGGTGCCCGGTGCCGGCGACGTACTGGTGCGGGTCGAGGCCATCAGCATCGAGGGTGGGGACACCCTCAACCGTCTGGGTGGCGCGTTGTCGGGCTCGCCCCACATCGTGGGCTACCAGTGTGCGGGCACGGTGTTGTCGGTGGGTGAGCTGGTGGCGACGGTCCGACCAGGGGACCGGGTCGTGACCGTCGGCGTCGACGGCTCCCACGCCGAGCTGCGGGCGGTGGGCGAGTCATTCTGCTGGGTGATCCCAGCAGGGGTCGGCACCGAGGAGGCGGCCTGTGTCCCGGTGCCGTTCGGCACGGCTGACGATGCGCTGTTCGAGTTCGGGCACCTCCACGCCGGGGAGACTGCGCTGGTCCACGCCGGGGCCAGCGGTGTGGGCATCGCGGCCATCCAGTTGGCCCACCGGGCCGGGGCCCAGGTGCTCGCCACCGCGTCCAGTGGCGAGCGGCTGGCCCGCCTGAAGGAGCTCGGGCTCGACCATGGCATCGACTACTCCACCGGGAACTTCGCCGACGAGGTGCGGCGACTCACCGGCGGCCGCGGCGCCGATGTGATTCTGGACTCCATCGGGGGTTCGGTCCTGGCTCAGAGCCTGTCCTGTCTGGCCTACCGCGGCCGGTGCATCACGTTCGGCGACGCCGGCCGGGAACAGGCCCAACCGCTGGACATCGCCACCATGCGCGGCAACAACCAGACCTTGGTCGGCTACTTCCTCGGAGCCGAGCTGTTCCTCGGATCACGGGCCCACTCGGTCATCGCCGGCCACCTGACCGACATCGCCGCCGGAGCGTTGACCGTGGTGATCGATCGCCGATTCCCTCTGGAGGAGGCCGGCGAGGCCCACGCCTTCATCGAGAGCCGTCAGGCGTTCGGACGGGTCCTGCTGATCCCATGAACGACACTGGCCAACGAGGACCTCGTCGTCGCCAGGAAGGTGGCCTCCGGTGATTAGGCCCGCCGAACCCCGTGATGTGGACTCGATCGTGGCGCTGGTCCACGACCTCGCCGAGTACGAGCGCTCCCCGGGGTCGGTCGAGCTGGACCCCGGGCAGTTGACCGAGGCGCTGTTCGGCGTCGCACCTGTCGTCTTCGCCCACGTGGCCGACGAGGACGGGGTGATCCTCGGCATGGCCATCTGGTTCCGGAACTTCTCGACGTGGACCGGAACCCTCGGGATCTACCTGGAGGACCTGTTCGTGCGGCCCGAGGCCCGAGGGTCGGGTATCGGCCGGCAGCTCGTCGCCGAGTTGGCCGCCATCGCCCACCGGTCGGGTTACCGTCGGATCGACTGGTCGGTGCTCACCTGGAACGAGCCGGCGATCCAGTTCTACCGATCACTCGGCGCGGTGGCCCAGGACGACTGGGTGGGGTACCGCCTGTCCGGGGACGAACTGCACGCTCTGGCCCGACACGAGCGCCCCGACGACTGAACAGTCGCGGCGGCCGACAGGATGGCGGGGGGGACGAGGACCACCATGGGCACTGCCCATCGACGACACAAAGGTGCCACCGGGTCGCTCAGATGGTGAAGGCCAGATGGGTTGCCAACTGCTCTCCCAAGGACCGGTCCCCCGACACGGTCACGACGTCGAGGGCCGGTCGACCGTCGTCACGCCCGCCGGTCAGGCGAAGGAAGGCGGTGGCCGGCATGGCGAGCACCACCGTCGGGGGGGCGTCGAAGGCATCGACCACGGCGGCCCGGCCGGCCACAGCCACTCGGTAGGTGCGGACGATGGATCCCTCGAGCTCGATTTGTATCCTCGAGCCCTCGGGCATCTTGGCTCGGCGGCCGACGATGTAGCCGAGTCCGGTCTCGACCTCGGCAAGCGCCGAGACGAGATCGGCCACCTCGGCTCTCGGGGGCGCGCCGATGGCGGCTCGAATGTCTTGCTCGTGCATGAAACAGTCGTAGTGCCGGATCCGCATGAAGCGCCCGTAGGTCTCGTCCTTGCCCGCCGGTGTCCACGACGGGGCATCGAAGTCGGCCTGGGTCATCGCCCCCAGCGCCTCCAGGCGCGAGCCGGTGACCTCGTCGAAACGGCCCAGCAGCTGGTCCCCGGACAGCGGCCGCATCGACTCGACCCAGACCTCGTTGGCCTCGGCCACAGGGTTCTGCATGTGGGACAGATGGGCCACGTCAGCGGTCGGTGGGGCCTCTCCGCTCAGCATGGCCTCGGTCCCGATGACGTGGGCCAGCACGTCGTGCACCGTCCACCCGGGCAGGCACGACGGGACCAGCCACTGGTCGGCGGAAAGGGCGCCACACAGGGCTCTCAGCTCGGCAAACTCGTTGCTCAGCAGTTCAACGGCGCCGTCACGATCCACGATGGTGGGCATGTCCGGTCACCGTAGCGGCACGGGATGCCCCTCGTCGGGCCGTTGTCCCGCATCTGCTGGTGCCCCACCCATCCCGCCCTCCCCTACACTCGGTCGTCGAGGATCCCCCGGACCCGAAAGGGCGCCGCTTCTATGACTTCCCTGCAGATCGACTACAGCGAGAGCGAGTTGCTGGCCGACCACGATGTCGTCGAGCCGCTGATTGCTAATGGGGTCCGCTGCCACGGTGGCTTCGACGAGCACGGCGCCTACGTGTCTCCACGAACCAAGCACCGGTGGCCGGCCATCAGGGCATGGGAGGAGCAGCGGCTCGAGCAGTTCGCGACCCCCATACTCGACGTCCCCCTCGACACCTGGCCCGAGAACTTCCCCTCGGTGGAGCAGTCGAAATTCCTGATCAGCCACGGTGTTCCCGAGCCGACCATCGCCGCCCTTACCCGCATCGGCACCGTCGAGGGATTCGGCGGCATGCTCCGGATGCTGCCGGTTCCCGACTTCCGTCGGTGTTTCGACGAGGACATCTCGGGCACAGCCATCGCCCATATCGATCACGGCCTGTTCGAGGCCCATGCCCGGGACGAGAGTGGATTCGGTGACCTGGCCGGCCACGACCGGATGTGGTTCGTGGCGCGAGATATCGCCTTCGAGCACCCTGCCACCGAGGACCAGACCCGGCGCATGTTGGCGCGCATGGGGATCGGGCCCTCCCAAGGGGCCTCGGCGCCGATCTCAGCACGACCGGCCGTGGTGGCGCGGCGGCTCCCCGCAGACATCGACGTCACCCTGGAGATGCTGGTGGCCCGGATGATCGGCTTGCTCCTGATCGAGATCTCCGCCTTCCACAGCTTCCGGTGGGCCGAGGCCGTGCTCGGCGACACCGACCTGGTGGCCGGCGACGGCTCGGCCGGCACACTGGTCTCCTACATCCGCTCCGATGAGACCCCCCACGTGGCTTGGCTGCGGACCGCCCTGTCCGAGATCCGCGACCGCACCTGGCTGGGGCACAGCGGCCACCGGTATGACGGCTCGGCCATGATCGGCCTGCTCTGGGATCAAGCGCTCACCGACTCGCTGGGTGTCCGCCGTCAGGAGAACATCAACTTCGTGATGGGAGAGATCAAGGCGGCCGTACGGGGCCGGACCGATGCCGAAGCCTTGGTGGAGGAGATGCTGTCGCTCGGCTCTGTCGTCCGCCAACCCGACGGGACGGTTTCATGACGCCACACGACGGCCGCCAGCCGGTAGCCCGAGGAGGGCGTCCCTCGTGACAGCGCCCGGTCCACGCCCCCGCAGCGGCGGCCGACGGCCTGGTGTCGGGCCGACGAAGCAATGAACCGGCCGTGAAGTTCGGGGTCTTCTACGAGCACCAGCTGCCCAGGCCGTGGACCGGGACGAGCGAGCAGCAGCTGATTGCCGACGCCCTGGACCAGATCGAGTTGGCTGACCGGCTCGGCGTGCAGTACCTCTGGGAGGTCGAGCACCACTTCCTCGAGGAGTACTCACACTCGAGCGCGCCTGAGGTCTTCCTGGGCGCGGCCAGCCAGCGGACCACGCACATGCGAATCGGCCACGGTGTCGTCCAGACGGCGCCGCGCTACAACCACCCGGCCCGGGTGGCTGAGCGCATCGCCATGCTCGACCTGGTCTCGGGTGGGCGGGTTGAGTTCGGGAGCGGCGAGTCGTCCTCGGAAGCGGAGCTCGGGGGCTTCGGCGTCGATCGAGACACCAAGCGGGAGGCCTGGCTGGAGGGGCTCGAGGTGGCCGTCCGGTGCATGACCGAGACACCCTTTGGGGGTGTGGACGGGCGGTTCGTGTCGATGCCGCCGCGCAACGTGGTGCCCAAGCCCGTCCAAAAGCCCCATCCTCCACTGTGGGTGGCCTGCTCGCGCCGGGACACCATCCTCCTGGCGGCCGAAAAGGGCATCGGAGCGCTGAGCTTCGCCTTCGTCGAGCCCGAGGATGCCAAGCACTGGGTCGACGACTACGCCGCCGTGCTGGCCGATCGGTGTGTCCCGGTGGGCCTGTCCGTCAACCCCCAGGTGGCCTGCGTCACGCCCATGATGTGCGCCCCCACCGAGGACGAGGCTCTGGCACGCGGTCTCGAGGGGGCCAACTTCTTCGGTTACTCCCTGGCCCACTTCTACGTCTTCGGCGACCACGTGCCGGCCTCGACCGACGTGTGGGACGAGTTCCTGGCCCGTCGCGGGAAGATGGGGTACTCGCCCGAAGCGGCACTGGCCGTCCGACACGAGACCCTTGGGGCCAAGGCCGCATCCGGCGACCACACCGGCCTTCGAGGCGCCATCGGCACCCCGGAGCAGTTGCGCCAGTTCCTCCGTCGCTACGAAGAGGCAGGGGTCGACCAGTTGATCTTCGTCATGCAGGCCGGACACAACCGGCACGAGCACATCATGGAATCGATCGAGCTGTTCGGCACCGAGGTGCTCCCGGAGTTCATCGAGCGCGACGAGGCCGCCAGCCGAAAGAAGGTTGCCCGTTTCGAGCCGCTGATCGAACAGGCCATGGCCCGCCGGGACCGGCACGATCCGACCATGCCGGCCGACTATGTCATGCGGGCCATCCCCAAGCAGATGGTCCGGGCCATGGAGAGTGAACCCGCCGAGCAGTGGCTGGAATCACTGGCCGACAAGCAGGCCGCCGGGGTTCACGACGAGGAGTTCCAGCGCCTGGTGGACGGTTGACGGACCGGCCGCATGCACCGGTGCACGGAGCAACGGTCCCACGAATAGGCTGGTGCGGTGACCACCAGCACGCCGTCCTCAGCCTCATTCCCTACTGAGCCCGCCGCATCGGCGACCGCCGAACTGGCCGTCGTGGGCATGCACTGCGGCTCCTGTGTGGCCCTCATCCAGGAGTCCCTCGTCGAGCACGACGGTGTGGCCGAGGCATCGGTCGACCTCGACTCTGGGAGGGCCGTTGTGCGTTACGACCCCGATCTGGTCGGCGTCGACGCGTTGCGTGCCATCGTGGCCGACGCCGGGTACTCGGCGACGCCGGTCGGCTAGAGGCAGCCCGTGTCCTGATGTCCACGGCACCCGCGGCGATGGCGCCCTCCCTCGAGCAGTCCGAGCTCCCGCTCGCCACCGCCGAGCTGGAACTGGGCGGCATGCACTGCAGCGCGTGTGCCACGCGCATCCAGCGGTCCCTCGGCCGACTGCCGGCCGTGGCCAGTGCCTCGGTCAATCTGGCCACCACCCGGGCCTTCGTGGCCTACGACCCGCTGCGGCTGAGTCCCGCTGAACTCTGCCAGGCCGTCACCGACGTGGGCTACACCGCCACGCCGGTGGCCGATGACCAACCCGAACACACCGATCGCGATCCCGATCACTGGATGCTGCGGATGGCCATCTCCTGGCCACTCGCCATCGCCGCCCTCATCGTGGCGCTGACCGCCGCCGAGTCCGCCACCGCTGGCTGGGTGGTCCTGGTACTGGCCATCGTGGTCGAGTTCGCCGGTGGGTGGCCGTTCCTCCGCGACAGTGCCCGGCTGCTGCGCCACGGTGCCACGAGCATGGACACCCTGATCGCCCTGGGCACACTGGCGGCGTTGGCTGTCAGTGCTGTCGAGGCCATCGCCCTCGGTGGTCGCCACCTGCATCTGGGCGGCAGCGGAGCGTTCGCAGCGCGCCTCCACGGGGTGATGGCACCACTGATCGTGGCCATCCTGGTCACCGGTCGGGCCATCGAGTCGCGTGCCCGGGCGCGAGCGGCCAGGGCCATGCACTCGCTGCTGTCCCTGCGGCCGCCCACGGCCCGCGTGGTGCTCGGCACCGAGGACGACCGGGGTGAGCTGGTGGCGCCCGAAAGCGTGCCGGTGGGCGCCCTCGTCCGGGTGATGCCGGGCGAAGCGCTCCCGCTGGACGGCACCGTGGTCTCGGGCTGGTCGCCGGTCGACGAATCCATGCTGACCGGCGAGCCCCTGCCCGTGGACCGTGGGCCAGGCGATCTGGTCACCGGTGGAACCAGGAATGGCAGCGGGGCACTGACCGTCCGGGTCGGAACGGTGGCCGCCGAGTCCGTGCTGGCGCGACTCCAGCGACTGGTGGACGACGCCCAGCGTGAGAAGGCCCCACTGCAGCGGGTGGCTGACCGCATCAGCAGCGTCTTCGTCCCGGCGGTGCTGATCGGCGCGGCGATCACCTTCCTTGCCTGGTGGCTGGTGGTCGGTGACATCGGCAAGGCCGTGCTCAGCGGCCTGGCCGTCTTGTTGGTGGCCTGCCCCTGTGCCATGGGCCTGGCCGCACCGGTGGCGATGATGGTCGGGTGCGGGCGGGCCGCCGCCCTGGGAATCTTCATCCGGAACGGGGACATCCTCGAGCGCCTGGCCAAGGTGGACGGGGTGGTGTTCGACAAGACGGGGACACTCACCGAGCGGCACGCCGTCGTGAGCATGGTGGCACCGGCCCACGGATTCTCCCGCGACGACGTCCTGGGGCTGGCGGCTGCAGTGGAGGGCCACAGCGACCATCCGATAGCCGTGGCCATCATCGGGGCCGGCGCCTTGGTTCGCGGCGGTCACGACACACCGGATGCCACCGACGTTCGCACCCGTCCCGGCATCGGGGTCGACGGGGTCGTCGATGGTCACCGCATCGAGGTCCGACGCCTGGTTCCCGATCACCTGTCCGATGCGATGGGATCCGTTGTCCTCGAGCACTACCACCGCGGCGAGACCGTGGTGGTCGTCGACCGCGACTCCGAGACCATCGGCGCCATCGCCGTCACCACTCCGGTCCGAGCGGAGGCGGCCCCTGCCGTCGCCCACCTCGCCGACATGGGGATCACCTCGTCCATCCTGAGTGGGGACAGCCGGCCTGCGGTGGACACCGTCGCCACCGCGTTGGGCATCACCACGGCGCTTAGCGGCCTGAGCCCGGTCGACAAGGTCGACTCGCTGGCCGACCTGCGCCGATCGGGCAGCTCGGTGGTGATGGTCGGCGATGGCGTCAACGATGCGCCAGCCCTGGCCGCGGCCGACGTCGGGTGCGCTATCGGCAGCGGCTCGGAGGCCGCCCTGGCCAACAGTGACATTGCGCTGCTCGGCAACGACCTCCAGGGGGTGCCGGCCGCCATCGGCGTGGCCGGGTCGACCTACTCGGTGATCGTCCAGAACTTCGGATGGGCCATGGGCTACAACATTTCGGCCCTTCCACTGGCGGCCTTCGGGCTACTCGACCCGCTGGTCGCCGCCGTTGCCATGGGGCTCTCCAGCGTGATTGTGGTCCTGAACAGTCTTCGACTCACCCGCCTGGGACGATCGGGCCTGGCCAACGTTCGCGTCCCGACCTTCATGCACGGTCGCCGAGGGGTCGCCGTCTCGGTCGTGCTTCCGATCGTCCTCTTCGCCGTCTTGACCGTGGTCAGCCAGGTGCTCTCCCCGGCACGCGGTCAGTCACTGCTCCCGAGCCTGCCGACCATCACCACAGTCGGGCTGCCCCACGGCGGCTCGGCTGAGCTGTATCTCGATCCCGGCAACGTCGGCGTCAACCAGTTCCACGTCATCTTGAGTGGACCCGGGACCGGTGCCCGCTCCGCCATGCCCTTGGTGACGGCCGGCCCCGAGGGTGCCACGCCGCGGGTGCTACGTCAGCTCCGCGTGAGCCCGGGCCATTACACCGACTTCGTGGTCCTGACTCCGGGCCGGTGGACCTTTGAGGTACACACCACGCTCGACGGCCGGCCAGTGACCGTGACCTACACGCGGACACTTCCCTGACCTGGGGGTATGGAACTCCGTTCGAATGGCCAGCGTGCCAAGTGACCCCCCAGTAGGCTCTCGCTCGTGAACTCCCGAATGACCCGAACCGTGCTTGCTGCCGCGCTCACCACGGCTCTTGTCGTCACTGCCATGGCCACCGGAGTCCTCACTCCGAGTGCCGGGGCCGCGGCCCCGGCGGTGACCACCCTCACCCTCCAGGGAAACAGCTACACCCCCCAGGCGCCGACCGGTGCCACCGACGACTACCACTGCACGCTGGTGAATCCCCATGTCACCCATAACTCGTTCATCGTGTCGAGCCAGTTCTTCCCGAACAGCATCGAAGTGCACCACGCCATCTTGTTCCTCATCCCGCCGAACCTGGCCGCTGCCGCGGTAGCCGCTGACCACGGGGGCAAGGGCTGGACCTGCTTCGGCGAAAGTGCGCTGCCCGGTACCGTCCCGATCAATCAGATCTCCAACACTCCCTGGCTGTCGGCCTGGGCCCCCGGGCACGGCAAGGACGTCCTCCCCGCCGGCACTGGAGTCAAGCTGCCCGCCGGGAGCATGGTGGTCATGCAGATCCACTACAACCTCCTCCGGGGCGACAAGCCGGTTCGGGCCAAACTGCAGCTCAACACCGTTGCGTCCACCACGGCGCTGAAGCCCCTCGACCTCGACCTCATGCCCGCACCCCCGGACATCCCCTGCCCGGCCGGCGTCACCGGTCCCCTGTGCAGCCGGGCCGCCTCCCTGGCTGACCTGGGCCACCGGTTCGGCGAGAGTGCCGTGGTGTTCGACAGCGTCATCGAGTCCATCTGCGGCCGCAATCCGGTCAATCCCCCCAGCGGGGACACGACGTCGTGCACGTGGCCCATCGGTGCCGGACGGGAGATCGTCCGGCTGGGCGTGCACATGCACCTCCTCGGACGGGGCATGAAGATCGTCCTCGACCCGGGTACCCCCAAGGCCCAGACGCTCCTCAACGTGCCGGACTACAACTTCGACTATCAGCGGTCGTACACGCTGGCGCACCCGGTGACCACGGGTCCGGGGGATTCCATCGGCGTCACCTGCACCTACGATCCCACGCTTCGCCAAGAGCTGCCCCAGCTGCGCAAGCTGCCGCCCCGGTATGTGACCTGGGGCGACGGGTCCTCCGACGAGATGTGTCTGGCGCTGGTCCAGACCGTGTCCGCCACCGGCAAGGCCGTCTACTAGGGCGCTCCCCACTGGACCGTGGTGGGCCACGGGGCCGGACCGATGTGGTGCCGGCCGATCAGTCGCCGGCCCAACACCCGAGGATGACGTCACCGACGGTCACGGCCACATCGCCGGAGCTGGTGGCGGGCACCCCGAACTGGGCGGGTAGGGCGTGGATATCGACCAACAGGACCTTCCAGTCCTTCCGCACCACCACCGACCCGTTGGCGGTCTGGAAGGCCCCTTGGCCCAGCCCCTGGAGGCTCCGTGACTTACCCAACTGGACGGCCAGTGACCGGAAGTAGGCGTCGGTCTGGCCCCAACTCGAGAGCTCCTTCACCGAGAGGGCCATGGTGCCGCTGGGATACCGGTAGTCGCAGGCATAGCGGTGGTCGACCCAGGTGGGCGTGGACACCGACGCCTCCACACCGAGCGCGGAGTCGATGTCATTGACCGCCTCCCGTTGACAGACCTGCCTGGAGATGGACGACGGGTGCGCACCGGCGGGCAGCGGCGCCCGGGTGGTCGAGGTGGTCGGTCCGGACGCCGTCACCGAGCATCCCGAGAGCAGTGCCGCCATGCCCACGGCGAACAACAGTCGACTGCGCACGGGCCGAGAGTAGCAGCGCGATAGACGAACTCCCTGGTCAGCACGACCCAATTCCTCAAGAGGCCGGTGGCGGCTCCAGGATGCACACCAGTTCGACGTGCTCGGTCATGGGGAACAGATCGAAGGCCCGTAGTGAGCAAAGGTGCCAGCCCGCGTCGAGAGCCACCCGCAGGTCCCGGGCGAACGACGCTGGGTCGCAGGCCACATAGGCCATCCGGCGCGGGGCTGGATCCAACGAGGTGAGTGCGCCCATGACCGCCAGACCGGCTCCGTCCCGAGCCGGATCGAGAACCACCAGGTCCATGGCCGGGAGGCCGGCCACCACGGCCGGCGAGACATCAGCGCGGACCACCTCCACCTGTTCCAGGCCCACGGAGTTGCGCACGGCGTCGGCGCAGGCCCGCCGGTTCCGCTCCACCGCCACCACCGAGCCCTGACGTCCCACCGCCCGGGCCAGGGGCACCGTGAACAGTCCGGCACCGGCGTAGAGGTCGACGATCCGCTCGCCGGGCCTCGGCGCCAATCCGTCCAGCACGCAGGCCGTCAACACCTCACCGGCGGCCGGGTGCACCTGCCAGAACACCCCCGGGCTGACGACGAACCGGTGGCCTCCCACGTCGAATCGGACCCGGGTAGGGCGTTTGCGCATCCGGCCGTTCACCACCAGGCCTGCATCCAGGGCAACACTGGCAGCCAGCCGCTGGCGACCGGTCTCGACGGCGATGACCGGTCGGCCCCCATCGGGCGACGCGGTCACCTCGACCTGGCTGGCGCCCCTCCACAGCACGGCGCCGACGCCGACACTGGTGACCGCCGGGGTGGCAAGCGGACACTCCTCTACGGCGACGATGTCGTGAGAACGGTGGCGGTGGAGCCCGATACGGCCAGACCGGTCCACGGCGAACTGGACTCGGGTCCGCCATCCCAACCCGTCAGCGGCTCCCTCCACGGCCTCGACGGGGACCTCCCGATCGATCCGGGCCAGACGACGCAGCTGTTCGCCCACCAACGCGGCTTTGAGGGTGCGTTGGGCCGGCAGGGCCACATGCTGCCAATCGCAGCCACCACAACGGCCCGGGCCGGCGTGGGGACACCGGGGTGACACCCGATCGGGGGACGCATCGATGATCTCCACGGCATCGGCCCGGAGGAACGATGCCGTGGAGGCCGTCACCTGGGCGACCACCCGCTCACCGGGGAGTGCGTGGCGGACGAACACCACCCGTCCGTCCTCGGCTCGCGCCACACAGCCGCCGCCGGCCGCGATGGCACCGGTGGTGAGTTCCATGGTGGAGCCGGTACCGATACCGGTCGCTGCACCATGGACCTCGTCACCCCGGTCATTCGCCACGGCACCGGTCATAGCACCCCCCGAGGTGCTGGTCCCGACGTCTACCCGATCGGTCCACCTCCCCGGCGCATAGGGCGGTACGGTGACCAGGCACCGACGGGCGGCACCGGGCCGCCGCGACCACAGGAGGGATCCATGGACCTCGACGAGGCGCTCTACACCACCAGGGCCATGCGGAGAGTGCGGCCCGACCCGGTGCCGCTCGACGTCCAGGCCAAGATCCTCGATGCCGCCATTCGGGCCCCGACCGGCGGCAATACGCAGAACTGGCGCTTCCTCCTGGTCGACGACCGGGAGGTGGTGGCCCAGATCGCCCCCCTCTACCGGGATTCCATCGATCAACTGTGGAAGACCATCTACGTCGACCGACTGGCCGCGGCGGCTGCCGACCCCGAGTCCGACGAGAGCATTGACATGCTCAAGGTGCAGCGTTCCGCCCAGTGGCTCGCCGATCACTTCGAGCAGGTCCCCTTGTTCCTGTTCGGGTTCGTGCAGGCCGACCCCACCGGTGGGTCGATCTTTCCGGCGGTCTGGAGCGCCCAGCTCGCCGCCCGGGCCGAAGGAGTGGGCAGCTCGCTCACCGTGGTCCTCGGCGTATTCCACCCCGACGAGGTCTTCGACATCCTCGGCGTTCCACGGGACGAATTCTGGGTGATGGCCTGCTGTGTGAGCTTCGGCTACCCCACCGGTCGGTGGGGGGTGGCACCCCGCCGACCCATCCACGAGGTCTCCTACCGCAACCGGTGGGGAGCCCCGGTCGGCTTCACCGTCGACCAGCCCCTGTGGCCGCCCGGATAGTGTTTGGGTCTCATCAGCAGCGGTCGGTCCAGATCGTCCGCCGTCCGTCGCGGCTGTAGCTCAATGGTAGAGCCTCTGCCTTCCAAGCAGATGACGAGGGTTCGATCCCCTTCAGCCGCTCTCACCTCGGTTGGTCCGTCCCACCGGTTCGGGCCTCACGGACCGACCGATCTGATTCCCTCGTCCTGGTGGCCGCGCTCCGAAGCACCTGCCTTCGGGATGTCGCTCAGACGGTCGATCGGCACGAAACGTTACGGAGGGACGAGGCCCGGAGCATCGAATCGACGGTCGAAGGAACAATGGCCATCGTCCTGATCCCCATTCCCGACCTCGACTTCGACCCCACCGAGGTGGCCGTCAGTTGGGCGGTCCTCCGCCGATACGGCCACCGGGTGCGCTTCGCCACGGCCACGGGTCGGGCCGGACGCGGCGACAGCCTCATGGTCACCGGACAGGGTCTCGACCCATGGGGATTCATCCCCGGGCTGTCGAACGTCGTCGGAGTAGGTCGCATGCTTCGGGCCGACCGCAGGGCTCGGGCCGCCTACGCCGAGCTGGTCCAGGCCTCCGAATTCCGTGCCCCGGCGGCATGGGATGCCATCGACCTCGACGGCATCGACGGGTTGCTACTCCCTGGCGGCCATCGGGCCCGGGGGATGGTGTCCTATCTGGAAAGCAGGATCCTCCAGGAAGCCGTGGTGGAGGCGTTCCACCGGCAGATGCCAGTTGCGGCCATCTGCCACGGCGTGCTCCTGGCAGCGCGCAGCACCGACCCCCGGACCGGCCGATCGGTGCTGTACGGGCACCGCACCACGGCCCTCACGTGGTCGCTGGAGCGCCGAGCGTGGCACGTTGCTCGCGTCAGCAGGTTCTGGGACCCCGGCTACTACCGGACCTACTCGGAACTGGCCGGCGACTCCCCCGGCTATCGATCGGTGCAACACGAGGTCACCAGGGCGCTGGCCACCCATGCCGACTTTCTCGACGTGGACCCAGACCAACCCGATGCGGCCGTGAAGCGTGACGGCCGCCACCGAGACGGCCCGGGTGACGAACGGCCCGCCTTCGTCGTCACTGACGGGAACTACATCTCGGCACGCTGGCCTGGCGACACACACACCTTCGCCCGGCGCTTCAGCGAACTGCTCGTCCGGGCCTGAGACCCTCCCTCGCCACGTCGCTGCATGGCGCGGTCCGACTCAGGTTTGGGCCCGGCTGGCCTCGGGTAATCCTTGGGCCGAGACGACCAGGGGGTGAGCGGTGACGACAGTGCAGGATGCAACAGGTCCGCGTCGTGACAACCGGGAGGCGACCGGTTTGCCGGGTGGGAACCAGAGTTCGAACGGCGTTGCCACCGAGGAGGACAGCCACGCCATCCGCAGCCTGATCCCGGCCCGCCTGGATCGGCTGGGATGGTCACGCTTCCACACGATGCTGGTCGTCGCACTCGGCGTGGCGTGGGTGCTGGACGGGCTGGAGATCACCATTGCCAGCAACGTCACCGGGCTGATCAGCGACAAGCAGTCCCTGAATCTGTCATCTGCCAGCGTGTCCTTCGCTGTCGGCACCGTGTACCTCCTCGGTGAGGTCTTCGGTGCCCTGTTCTTCGGGCGACTGTCGGACAAGTGGGGACGGCGCAACCTGTTCATGATCACCCTCGGCGTCTACCTCTTCGGTGGATTCCTGACGGCCCTGACCTTTGGTCACGCCGGATTCTGGGTGTACTGGCTGTGGGTGTCCCGCTTCATCGCCGGCATGGGCATCGGCGGCGAGTATGCCGCCATCAACTCTGCGATCGACGAGCTCATCCCCGCCAAGTACCGGGGCCGGGTCGACATCGCCGTCAACGGCACCTACTGGGGCGGCGCCCTGATCGGCACCGTGCTGACGCTCCTGGTGGTCAACCATCTGCCGGTGAGCTACTCGTGGCGGGTGGCGTTCCTCTTCGGACCGGTCCTCGGGTTCGTGATCCTCTTCGTTCGAAAGAACCTGCCCGAGAGTCCGAGGTGGCTCCTGATGCACGGACGGGAGCGTGAGGCCGAGGCTGCCGTGACTCAGATCGAGCAGGCCACCGAGGAGTCCGGTGGGACGCTCGGAGAGGTCGACGAGACCAAGGCCATCGAGGTCACACCGGCCACCGACATCGGGTTCGTGACACTGGCCCGAACCCTGTTCTCCCGGTACCCTCGACGCTCCATCCTGGGAGCGACGCTGATGATCACCCAATCGTTCCTGTACAACGCCATCTTCTTCACCTACGCCTTGGTCCTGACCAAGATCTATGACGTACCCGCCACCGACACCGCGTACTACTACATCTTCTTCGCACTGGGGAATCTCATCGGCCCCCTCACCCTCGGTCACCTGTTCGATACCGTCGGGCGGCGGCGGATGATCTCAGGCACGTACATCGTGGCGGGAACGCTCCTGGCCATCAGCGCGTTCTTGTTCCAGGCCGGCGCCCTCAACGCGGTGACCCAGACCGCCTGTTGGTGCGTCATCTTCTTCTTCGCCTCGGCCGGGGCGAGTGCGGCCTACCTGACGGTCAGCGAGATCTTCCCGGTCGAGGTACGAGCCAAAGCCATCGCCGTGTTCTTCGCCATCGCCCAATCCTTCGGAGCTTTTGGACCCTGGCTGTACGGCATGCTCATCGGCACCGGCCAGGACCATTCGCGGTTGTTCCTCGGCTACCTCATCGGCGCCTCGGTCATGCTGATGGGCGGCTTCGTCGAGGTCTTCTTAGGAGTGGACGCCGAACAGCAGTCCCTCGAGGACATCGCCGCCCCACTCTCGTCGGTGGCTCCGGGCTCTCCCTAGTCGAGGCCCCAGCCCGTTCCGATCAGCAGGGGCCTGTTTCCTAGCCCTGCACCCGACAGACATGGAGGTCCTATCCCACTGGGGTAGCCTGAGCTATCGGGCCGGCCGCAGAGCGCGACTGCAGCCGGTTGGCCGGCCGCGGAGCACGCGTGATCGGAACACCGAGCCCTCGAGCACCAAGGAGCCGTACGTGGCCGAACGAAGCGAACTCGACGGGCACCACCGGGTCACCCTGGAGAAGATCTTCGGACATCCGGTCAGCCACAACATCCAGTGGCACGATGTGCTGTCCCTGCTGGAAGCAGTGGCCACCGTGGAGCGCGAACATGACGGTCGTTATCACGTGACCCTCGGCTCTGAGACCGAGACCTTCGACGTCCCGCGGGGCCACGACATCGGTGAACAGATGGTCGTGGACCTCCGCCGGATGCTCACCGGTGCCGGGATCACGCCCACACCCAAGGGCTGAACGTCCTGCCGGAACCGCACCGACCGCCGTCGATCCCGTTCCCGGGGCACTCCGGGCGGCATCCGACCACATCCTCAAAGTCGGTCGTAGTCGACACATCCCCTGCTTACCTAGCGCGGGACGTTCGGTAGGGAACCCTTACCCTTACGTTGAGCCTTACCTTGAGGTTTAGGGTGAGGGTTTCTCGGTCCGGGCCCGCCTCTCCCCGACCCGCTCACCGGCAGGCCCGGGGACGGTGCCGCACGGGAATTTCAAGATGCCTCTACCAGGCGCCGATAAGGCATGCGTGAGATTCGACCTGGTCCACCCCACACATCGCCAGGTCCGGGAAGGCTTGGTCTCGGGCCTCATCGCCGAGGCCATCGCCGTCCCGGTGCTGATTACCGCGTTCATTGCCGGAAAGCATCCCCACCACTGGGGTTACATCCTGGCCGCCCTGGCCTGCTTCTTCATCTCGGTCGTGTACCTGGCGTTCTTCGTGGCCATGACCAAGGGGAAGTTCAGTTCCAGTGACCAGGCCAACGCCGCCTTCGTCGTGGTGTGCCTGGCCATGTCGGCCCTTGGGTTCATCGCCCTCGGCTCGGCCGACCGCTTCGGCGCATTCACACCGGCCGTCCTGGTGGGTGTGACCTTCATCTCCATCGTGGGCGACCGCACCATGCGGATGGCCATCGACGCCTACGCCATCGCGCTGGTCCTGATCATCGGATGGGCCCAGGGTCTACGGGGAACCGACCTGGCCGCCGGCGCCATCGTCTTCGCCTCGACCATCGTGATCATCACCTGGATCATCGCCCGAACGGTTGGAGAGCTCAACCGTTCGGTGAACTTCCGCGCCGCGGTCGAGGCACTGAACGAACGGCTCGCCGAACCCGACCCGGGCGACGCCGAGACCAGCACGGCCATCGTCCGCCGGGTGTTCGAGCGGGGACTTCCCCTGGTCACCGAGATTCTGCCGGCTCACAACGTGGTGGTCTTCGCCCGCAGCGGGAAGCGGGAGCAGTGCACCCCCCTGGTCACCTGGAACGCCGATCCGAAGACCGTCTTGGAGCTGGCCGAACTGCCCGAGCTGGCCCAGGCTCTCCGGGCCGATGCCCCGGTACTGACCGACTCCCACTGCGCCATCCCGGTCGGCTACTGCGCCGACGGGGAGCTCATCATGGCCGTCAGCCGGCCCCCTGGCGATGACCACCACCCCCGGCAGGCCGAGGAGGCGGCTGAACTGTTGAGTGCGGCGTTCCTCCGGGTGACCAGCCGCGCCAACTTCGTGAGCGGCCTGCACGCTGACAGCCGGACCGACCCCCTCACCGGGTTGGCCAACCGTCGCAGCCTCTTCGAGCGGATCGAGATGGAGATGGCCCACGCCTTGCGGGCCGAGACCCCGCTCAGCGTGGCCATGATCGACCTCGACTACTTCAAGCTCTACAACGACCAGTTCGGCCACGTCGCCGGCGACACGCTGCTCCGGTCCATCGCGGCGGTCATGGTGTCGAACATCCGCGGCCAAGACCTGGTGGCCCGCTACGGCGGCGAGGAATTCTGCCTGATCATGCCCGACACCGACCTAGTGGGTGGACACCACCTCTTGGAGACCCTCCGCACCGGCGGACGGGACTCGACCTCGGAGTTCCCGGTGACCATCTCGGCGGGTCTCACCAGTTGGGACGGCGTCGAGGACACCATTTCGTTCATCGAGCGGGCCGACCAGGCCCTCTACCGGGCTAAGGAGACGGGCCGCAACCGGGTCGTGTCCATCCAGGCCTTCACCGAGTTCTAACCACCCAGCACCTAGGCGTCCCGGCGGAGCACCAGGTACACGTTGTCGTCCACGGCGAACGAGTTGACCAGCTCGAAGCCCTCCTCAGCGGCGGCATCCAGTTCGGTCTCGAGGTCGAGCCGCCGCTCGGCCACGACGAGCCGGCCACCATGGACCCGGAGAACCCGGTGCTGTGTGGTCACGACACCCGGGCCGGAAGCAAGAAGGTGTCCTCCATGTCCGTTCGGTCGCCGGCTGGCATCGCCGGTCGAACCCGGACATACCATTCGCGGCCCCACACGATGGTGAACACGTCATCGGGCATGGCCAAAAAGAAGCTGTCCTCGGTGATCTGGCTGGCGTGCACCCGCATGGACTCGCGCTTAGCGTCGAGCCACTCGGTGACGTCGATCTCGGTGGTCAGACGGCTGGCCGGCTCACCCATGGTCTCAATGCCGTCGGTGCTGCCCTCCGGCGGGCTCCAGTCCGACTCCTCCACCTGGGTCGCCAGCGAGGCCATGAAGTCCCGGTTCATGGTGGCCAGGTAGACAACCGGCGTGTGGGCCAGGTCGGCTGCAGCCATCGACACCCGGTGGACCTGGATGTGATCGGGATGCCCGTAGCCTCCGTGCTCGTCGTAGGTGACCAGCACGTCGGCCTCCTCCTCGGCGAGGATCCCGGCTAGGCGACCGGCTGCCTCGCCCACATCGGCCGAGGCGAAGCTCCCCTCCCGGTCGTTGGTCGGCTCGTCGGCCATCCCCGAATCGAGATAGCCCAGATAGGCCTGACGGGCCACCCCGAGGATGGCACAGGCCCGTTCCAGCTCAGTCACCCGACGATCGGTGAGGGTCTCCCCCGGCTCGAGTCCCCCAGCAGGCAGCTCGCCCAGCTCGCCACGGGTGGCGGTGACCAGCACGACTCGGTGCCCGGCGGCGGACAGTTTTGCCATCGTCCCGCCCGTGGCGATGGCCTCGTCATCGGGGTGAGCATGGACGAACACGATGGTGGCCATGGGACCGACCCTATCGCCGGGGTCCGAGCGGCCCGACGACCGCTGCGTTCACCCCAGCGGCAGCTGCGGCGCCTCGGCCAGGGACAGCTCGCCGGAGACGGCCTTGGCGGCGCCCGACCGGGCCCGCTTCTTCCCGGTCACGGCGAAGATCCGGCCTGGTTCGAACGACCGGATGCTCCGGTCCCCCGGCCGTCCCCCCACCACCTCGACGGACTCGGTGCCGTTGCGGCTGTTGCGGACATGGGCCTGGAATCGCCAATCGGCACCGCGCATCGACAGTCCGGAGACCACAACGGGATCCCCGCGCTTGAGCCCGTTCCACGTCTCTGAGCGCTCGAGGTGCTCGGAGGCCTGCCGTGCCGCCTTGCGGGCCGACGCCGGCTGGGCCCGGGTCAGCGACGCTCCTCTCGCAGGACCCGGAAGCGGTGGGCGAACAGGATCACCACGGCGATGACCACCACCACGGCGGCCACGTAGCCGGCGTAGCCGAAGGCCTTCAGCACATGGTTGTAGCTGGAGCCGAGGGAATAGCCCACGCTGGTGAGGACGGTGCACCAGATGGCACAGCCGATGACGGTGAACACCAAGAACTTGCCGATGGCCATCTCCCCGAGGCCGGCGGCGAAGGACACAAAGGACCGGAGCAGGGGGATGAACCGGCCGAACAGGACCACCGGCTCCCCCCGTCGGGCGAACCAGGCCTCAGCCCGGTCGAGGTCCCGGTGGGTCAACAGCACGTACTTGCCCACCTTGTCCACCAAGGGACGGCCCCCGTAGGCGCCGATGAGGTAGCCGGCCAGGGACCCGAGCACCTCGGCCAGGGTGGCCACCACGATGACCACCACCAGGCTCAGGTGGTGGGGCTCGTTCGGGATCTGGCCGCTGGCCAGGACCCCGCCGTAGATGATGGCCACCTCGGCGCCCACCGGCAGGCCCATCGAGGAGATGAAGCTGAGGACGAATACCGCCACGTAGCCCCAGGACTCGAGAAAATGCTCCATAAGTCCCCACTGTCTAGCCGGTCGAGGCCACCCCAGGGTGCATCAGCGGCACCAAGGTTGCGGGATGCCCGCCGGGTCCAGACGGCGTGGGTGGTCGACTGGCCGCCCTGCGCGGCTACCGTCACCAGCGTGACCACGGCGATCGATCGGGACCGGCCGGCGCACCACCGCAGCACCACGCCCGACGGTGTGGGCATCGAGGTCTACGACTTCGGCGGTCGGGGACGGAGCGATCTCCTGTTGGTCCATGCCACCGGGTTCTGCGCTGAGGTGTTCATCCCATTGGCCGCCGGCTTGTCCGACCAGTTCCACTGCTGGGGCGTGGACCTCCGGGCCCACGGTCGGTCCGAACGGCCCGGCGACGGTGACTTCGAATGGTCGGGTTTCGCCGCCGACGTGGCCACCGCCGTCGACGATCTCGGGCTCGACCATCCCTACGCCTTCGGCCACTCCTGTGGCGGTGCCGCGGTGCTCCTGGCCGAACAGGCCGCACCCGGGACCTTCCGGGCCCTGTACTGCTTCGAGCCGGTGATGTTCCCTGGTACCCCTGACGCCGACGTCCCCAGCGACAATCCGTTGTCGGCCGGGGCCCGCAGGCGACGCGACACCTTCCCGTCGGCGGAACTGGCCTTCACCAACTTCTCGTCCAAGCCCCCCTTCTCCTCGCTCGACCCCGACGTACTCCTGGCCTACGTCGAGAGTGGCTTCGAACTGATCCCCGTCGAGGGGGGGGCGACGGACGTGCCATCCGGCTTCGGTGCCGCCGCGACGACGAGGCGGAGATCTACACCCGAGGCTTCTCTCACACCGCCTTCGAACACCTTCCCGAGGTCCACTGCCCGGTGACCCTCAGCTGCGGCGAGCACACCGATTCGTTCGGGCCGGCGTTTCTCCACAAGGACGCCTCCCGACTCCCCCACCCGCGCGTCGAGGTCATCCCCGGCGTCGGCCACTTCGGACCCCTCGAACAGCCGACCGTCGTGGCCGATTCGGTACTCGAGTCGTTCGGATCCGAGGCCGGGGCCCCGTCGACGCTGCCCTAGGCCCAGCGCCGGTCCGGCCTCGACCGGCAGACCGCCGGTCGCCCTCGACCGGCACACCCTCGTCGTAGTCTGTGGCGGTGCCGTTCGCCCCGCCTCGCTCCCTGTCGCCATCCAAGGTCACCTCGTTCCGCGACTGCGCGCTGGCTTTCCGGTTCAACGCCATCGAACACCTCCCCGAGGAACCGACGATCTGGACCGTCAAGGGGACCCTCGTCCACCGAGTGCTGGAGGAACTGTTCTGGTGCCACGACCAGGGCCGGCGCACCCCCGAGGCCGCACAGCGTGAGCTCGACACGGCGTGGATCGCCCTCCAGGACGATCCCGACTACCGGTCACTGGCCCTCCCGCCCGCCGAAGCCGACGCCCTGCGGGACGAAGCAGCGGTTCTGGTGCAGCACTATTTCGAGCTGGAGGACCCCAACGAGATCACGCCGTTGGGCGTCGAACTCACCCTGGAGGCCCGGGTCGGCGATCTGCGCCTACGCGGCATCATCGACCGTCTCGACCGGACCGAGGACGGCGAATTGGTGGTGATCGACTACAAGACCGGCCGGGCACCCTCGCCCGCCTACGAGCAGTCCAAGCTGATCGGCGTCCACATCTACGCGCTTCTCTGTCTCGAGGTGTTCGGGAGGCGCCCCGTGCAGGTGAAGCTGCTGCACCTGAAGGAGCCGACCACGATCATCGCCGAGCCCACTGAGCAGGCGTTACGGGGGCAGCGCCAGAAGGCGGTCGCCGTGTGGTCGGCGATCGAGCGGGCCTGCCGGGACGAGGACTTCCGGCCCCGCACCTCCCCATTGTGCAACTACTGCCGGTTCCGCGCGTTTTGTCCGGCCTATGGCGGCGATCCCGACGAGGCGGCACGCGTGCTGGGCGGCGATCTCGGCGGTGTGGCGTGACCGAGACGGTCACACCACCGACGGAGGCCGCGCCGGATCCGCGGCCCACCCCGTCGCCGTCGGGCTTCCTCGGACTGGTGGAGGTGGTCGACGATCGCGTCGACCGATGGTTCGAGCCGCTGCGGGGCTCCCCGGCCTTCGATGGCGCCGCCAAGGTCATCACCGGGCTCGGGGACCACGGGTTGATGTGGGCCGCCACGACGGCGTGGCGTGCCCGACACACGGGTCCTGAGCGGGCCCGCGCCGTTCGGGCCCTGGCCATCGCCGGCGTCGAGTCCAATCTGACCAACACCACGCTGAAAGCGCTGGTGGGGAGGGCCCGCCCCGACCGCACTGGGCTGCGGGTCACCGAGGGCGGGGTGCCGGTACGCGAGCCGAAGACCAGCAGCTTCCCGAGCGGTCACACCCTGGCGGCGTTCTGCGCGGCGACCGTCATGAGCCAGTCGGGGGATCGACGGGGGAATGCCATCCTCTACACCGGGGCCACCCTGGTCGGCCTCAGCCGCCTGCACCTTCGGGCCCACCACGCCTCCGACGTGGTCGGTGGCGCGGCGATCGGAATCGCCATCGGGATGATCGGGCGGCGCCTGGTCTGACCGGAGCGGCCGCCGCGTTGGCCGGGCGCTGAGGAATGGAACGCGTGACACTGGCGTTTCACGGGTATGAGCACGCCAACGACGTTCGCCGTGACCTGGGACTACCGGTGCCCCTTCGCTCGAAATGCCCACGAGCACCTGCTCGACGCCCTGGAAGGTGGGGCTCCGTGGGAGGTCCGCTATGTGCCGTTCTTCCTCAATCAGTCCCATGTTCCCGAGGGGGGTGCGCCAGCCTGGGACGACCCGGCCCACCAGCCGGATCTCCTGTCCCTGGCTGCTGGTGTCGTCGTGCGGGACCGGTTTCCCGATCTCTTCCCCGGGGTGCACCGCTCGCTGTTCACGGCACGCCACGACGACGGGGGCGATCTGCGCCAAACCGGAGTGGTAGGCGAGGCACTGACGAAGGCCGGCGCCGATGCCGACCTGGTACTGGCCGAGGTCGAGGCGGGCTGGCCAGCAAAGTTGATCCGTGAGGAGCACGAGCAGGTCGTGGCCGATCTGGACGTGTTCGGTGTGCCGACGTTCATGACGGGCGGCGGCGGCGTGTTCGTCCGACTGATGAATCGGCCCCAGGGCGACACCCAGCTGGCTCGGGACACCATCACTCGGGTACTCGACCTGATCACCGATCATCCCGAGCTCAACGAGTTCAAGCACACCCGCCTGGCCAACTGATCAACGGCCCGGGACCGATCGGTCCACGGGTACTGGGCGGTGGTGCCTCAGCTCCCGACCAGACCGGCGAGCGTATCCACCGTGGCCCGGACCTCGTCGGTGCTCCCAAACGGGGCACCGATCAGATCGGTGGCCCCGAGGCCAGCCAGACGTCGGACCTGGCCCGCCACCTCTGATGCGGTGCCCACGATGGCCACATCGGCGGGACCCTCTGCGCCCTCGCGGTCCAGCATGGCCCGGTAGGAGGGCAGGAAGCCGTACATGGCGAACACTTCGGCCGCCTTGGCCCGGGCGCCGGCCGCGTCGGCGGTCACGCACACCGGGAGTCCGACAGCGATTTGAGGATCGGGACGGCCCGCCTCGGCGGCCGCGGCTCGGATGGTCGGGGCGATGTGGGATTCGATGGTGGCCGGTCCGGTCATCCAAGTGGCTGTTCCCGCTGCCATCCGGCCCGCCAGGCGCAGCATTACCGAACCGAGGGCGGCCACCAGCACCGGCGGGGCCGGCGCGTCGATCTGTAGCGGTCCGAACGTCGAGGCGCTGAGCGTCTCCCCGGTGAAGGTCACCTGCTCGCCCTGAAGGACCGGTAGGAGTATCGAGAGGTACTCCCGCATATGGCGTGCGGGCTTGTCGAAGGAGTGCCCGAACACGTTCTCGATGACCAGCTGATGGGACAGCCCGATCCCGAGGGTGAGGCGGCCACCGGTGGCGGCCTGCACGGTGAGCGCCTGGGACCCCAGCATCACCGGGTGCCGCGGATAGGTCGGGACCACGCCGGTGCCGAGGTCGATCCCGCTCACCTCGCGGCCGATCACCGCCAGTGCGGTCAGCGCGTCGTAGCCGAAGATTTGCGACGCCCAGGCGACCTGGATCCCGACGTCGCGCAGCGAGGCGACCTGGTCTACCACCCCATCGAACGGCTGCTCGGTGTCGATCATCACGCCAATGCGCACGGTGGCTCCTTTGGTCCGTGGGCGGTCCCCCCCATCATGGGGACCCCGGAGAGGCCGGGCTACGCCGGCGGTCGGAGACCAACCGTAGCGGTCACCACCACGCCGTCGCAGCGCCGCCTGCGCCGAGGCTCACCGCGACGACCACGGTGGCGCCAGTCCGGCCACGGCATCCTCCAATGACGTGTCGATCGGAATCACGGCCAACACGGGGACGGTTACCCCGTGGTCCACATAGCGGCCGATGTGGGACCGGCAGTCCTCGAATGAACCATGGACGATGAGGGAGTCGACCACGGCATCGGGGATGGCGGCGAGCGCCCCTTTGCGGTCTCCGGCCTGCCACGCCGACCACATCGGCTCGAGCTCGGCCCCCCGGCCCAGCCACCGGTGGAAGGCCGCGTAGACCCCGACGTTCAAGTAGGCCGCCACCATCCGGCGCCCCACGGCCCGCGCTGCCTCGGCATCCTCGGTGGGAATGACGAAGATGCGTGCCGCCACCGGTAGGTCGGCGCCCAGCTCAGGGGTGACCGTCGCCACGTCCTCGGCCGACAGCCAGTTGATGATCACACCATCGGCCTCCCGTCCGGCCAGGCGCAGCATCCCCGGGCGCAGGGCCGCCAGGAACAGGGGCGGGGGTTCGGCCACGGCACGGGCCAATCGGAACCCCCGAACCGTGAATGTCTCATAGTCGTGGTCGACCTTTTCCCCGGCCAGGGCCGAGCGGAGGAAGCGAATGGTGTCCCGCACCCGGCGGTAGGGCTCGGTGAACTCGATGCCGTTCCAGCGGCTCACGATCACGTCAGACGATGTGCCGAGCCCCAAGGTGAACCGACCGGGCGCCGCCTCGGCCATGGCCGCAATGCTCTGGGCCAACAAGGCCGGGCCGCGGGTGTACGCGGGGATGATGGCCACGCCCAGTTGCAGGGACGGGCACCAGGCCGAGGCCAGGGCCAGTGGGGTGAACCCGTCCAGTCCATCGGTCTCGGCCGTCCAGACATCGGTGTACCCCAGACGGAGCAATTCCTCATACCACCTGCGGTGATCTGCGAGGGTGACCCCATCGAAGGGCACGGTGATCCCGTAGCGCTGCCCGGTGGCCGGTGTCGCGGTGGCGTCGGTCATGGCGCCCGTAATACACCCTCCGGGCATAGTGCACCCATGACCACCCGTCGGAGCCCCACGGACACCGCCACCCAGCTCGAGCTCCCGCTTCCCCCGACGGCCCCGACCGACCGGTCAGGCCGGCCGCCCCGAAGCCGTCCGGGGTCCGACGGCGGGCGGCGTCGCCGGGCGGCATCTCGGGCCAGTGCGCTGGCCCGTCGGACCACCACCGTTGTTCGCTCGGGACCCGTGGCCGACGACGGGTCGCGTCTCGACGAGCGCACCCGACTGATCGGACGCCAGGGCATCGCCGCAGCCCGCGCCCTTTTGGCGGCCACCACCGTCCCCGACACCGGCCACGACCAACGGGCCGATTCGCGAGACGCGGCAGGCTCCACTGGTTGCGCTGCCTGAGGCCCAGCCGCACTACGGTCATGTGCATGCCGACCGTCGCCGACCGCCTGGGCTACCCACCGGACGCGAAACTGCTGATCCTCAACTGTGCTGACCTCGGCTTCTGTCACGCGGCCACAGTGGGTGTCTACGAGGCACTGGACGAAGGGATCGGCACGAGCGCCTCGCTCGTCGTGCCCGCCCCCTGGGCGTGGGAGTCGGCCTCACGGTTCCGGGGCGAGGACGTCGGGGTCCACCTCACCCTCAACGCCGAGCACGACCTCTACCGCTGGGGACCGATCACCCAGGCCCCGTCGTTGCTCGACGGCGACGGCGGCTTTCCCCGCACGGTCACCGACGTCTGGGACCACGCGGACATCGACGAGGTCCGCCGCGAGTGCCGGGCCCAGCTGGAGCGGGCCGTCCTGTGGGGCTTCGACATCAGTCACCTCGACACCCACCTCGAAGCCCTCTTGCTCCGGCCGGAGTTCTTCGACGTCTATCTCGAACTGGCCGTCGACTTCGGCCTGCCCCTCCGCCTGCTGAGCGCCGAGACCGAGCCCCAGGTGGGATTCCCCGTGCGCCAGCTGGCCGCCGATGCCGGGGTCCTGTTCGCCGATCGCTTCGCCACCCTGCCGTCATGGGCCAACCGCACCGTCTTTTTGGAGTTCGTCCACGGACTGGAGCCAGGCGTGACCGAGCTCACGCTCCATCCGGCCATCGATACCCCTGAACTGCGGGCCATCACCGACGACTGGGAGTCCCGAGTGGCCGACCACGTCCTATTGGTGGCCGACCGGGGCTTCGACCGGCTCATCGCCGAGGCCGGCGTCACCTGCATCGGCTACCGGCCATTGCGCGACGCCATGCGACGACCCTGACCGGAGTGTCCCCGTTACCAGGAGGCACGCCGATATCCTGAACGGCCACAGACGGGAGCGGTGGTGGCCGAAGGACAGCATTCCAAGCAGAAGGGAGGCCCGGGGAGCCCGCCCCCCGGGTCCGGCGACGGCCGGGGCCCCACCCCGTTTCGGCTGGAGCGCCTGATCCTGCTCGGTGCCACCGGCACCGACCCGGTCGACATCCACGCCATGACCTTCGGTGACGACGGGATCGGCGTGATCCGCTACGACGGCGAGTTGCCCCGGGTGCTGCCCTGGGCGTCGGTCGCCGCCCACGCTGTCGAGGCGTGGCAGGGCGGGGAGATCCCCGAATGGTGGGTGGACCCAGAGCTCAACCGGAACGAGCCGGCTGTCGACCCCTCGAGGCTGGTCACCGATCCATCCGCCACCAGTCGATCGCACCCCCAGGTTGACTCTGGAGCACTAGTCGTGATCCAGACGGCCACCGGCATCTACCGATTCATCCTTCCCGGCGGCGACGCCCGAACCCTGTCGGGTCGCGTCACCGCTTTCGCCGTCCGCCATCAGGGCCCGTCGGCTGCCTCGTCGGTGACCCGGGTGGTGGCCTGGGGCCAGGACGCCGAGCGCCGCAAGCGCCGCCGCCCACCCCCCAAGCCGGGCTCGTGGACCAGGATGCGGCCCTACCTGGCCATCGTGTTGGTGGTGTTCGTCGGTGCGGTGATCGCCCTGATCCTGCTGCAGAGCGCGGGGACGGTCCACCTCCCCTTCCTCGGGGGCTCCAACCCGGGTGTGGTGGCCCTCAGAACTCGGTGACGGCGGCGATCCGCCCACGGAGGTCCTGGTAGGCCTGGCCGGTCGTCACCGGCAGTAGGTCGAACAGCACGCCCATCGACCCGACCACCTTCATCCGGCCCTGCATGAAGGCGACATTGGGGTCGAGCTCACCCCGGAGGACCGAAGCGGCATCGCCCCACCGCAACGTCAAGCTGACATCGGGCTCCTCGGCCGGGCCGGGTCCCCCTGCGGTCAGCCGGCCGTCCTCGAGGACCCGGTGGTAGCGGACGTCACCGTCCGGACCTCCCGTGACGTCGACCTGGATACGGGCGGACACCGCCGCCAGACTCGGCCCTTTGGCTGCCACTGCGGCCGTCTCGTCGAACCACTCCTGGCTCAGCCACTTGCTCACGGCACCCCCACTGGTCGCACCACCGAACGCCGATAGTAGCGGCGGCGGGTGGCAAAGTCAGGGTGCAGCCCTCCGGCCACGGTCAGCGGATCCGGTCAGCTCGGGCTGCCGTTCGGGACCGTAACGCCGGCGAACAGGTCGGTCTCCACGTCGGCTGGGACCGGCGGTGTCTCGAGCGTTCCGTCGGGTCGGGCCACGAGCGCCAGCCGGTAGTCGTCATAGGGATGGATGGTCCGCATCACCTCGGGTGGCAGTCCGAACCAGAACGGCGACTTCGGGTCGACCTGAGTGGCATGGGCCAGCAGGGCGCGCTCGGCGAACTTCGGCGAAGTCGGCGATGTCGATCGAGGTTGAGATGGGTTCCTCGGGAATGCCGTCCCACCGCTTGCGCCACTGCTCGTCGAAGGGGGACTCCAAGCCGAGCTCCTCGAACTTCTGATGGATCTCTTTGAACCGGGCCACCGAGAACCCGGTGTAGTACAGCTTGGCCGGCTGCCACGGCTCGCCGGCATCGACGAACTGGTCCGGATCCCCAGCGGCACGGAAGGCCGCCAGTCCGACCTCATGGACCCGCAGGTGGTCCGGATGGGGATAGCCCGACTGTTCGTCGCCGTAGATGACCATGACCTGGGGTCGGGTCCGACGCACGATGGCCACCAACCGGCCCACCGCTTCGTCCAGTGGCGCCTGGGCGAACGATCCGGCGTGGGCATTGGATTCGGAGCCGGCCATCCCCGAGTCGCGGTAGCCGAGCATGACCACCTCGTCGTAGCCGATGATGGCAGCGGCCTGGGCCAGCTCCTCTCGCCGCAGCTCGGGGAGCCGAGCCTGGTTTTCGGGACTGTCCATGGCGGGGTTCAGGATCTCCCCCTCCTCCCCGCCGGTGCAGCACACGAGCACGGTGTGCACGCCCTGGGCGTGGTAGCGGGCCACGGTCCCCGCACCCTTCGACGATTCGTCGTCGGGATGGGCGTGGACCGTCAGGAGGCAATGCGATTCGGGCACGCCGATCACGCTACCGGGCGGCGAAGCCCTAAGCTCCATTCACGAGGAACGAGGAAGGATCCATCAGTATGAGCGTGATGAAGCGTCTGTCGGGAATTGTCCAGGCCAAGACCAACAAACTGCTCGACAAAGCCGAAGATCCACGGGAGTCGCTGGACCTCTCGTACCAAAAGCAGCTGGAGAGCCTCCAAAAGGTCCGCCGGAGCGTGGCCGACGTCACCACGGCCAAGAAGCGCATCGAGCTCCAGGCGACCCAGCTCCAGGGTCAGGCGGACAAACTGCAGACCCAGGCCAAGGCGGCGCTGACCCAGGGCAACGAGGACCTGGCCCGGGAGGCACTGGCTCGACGCGCCGCGCTGGCCGAGCAGTTGGCCGACCTCCAGACCCAGCATCAACAGGTGGCAGCCCAGGAGCAGAAGCTCATCGACACCGCCCAGAAGCTCCAGACCCAGGTGGACGCGTTCCGCACGAAGAAAGAGACGATGAAGGCCAGCTACACGGCGGCCGAAGCCCAGACCAAGATCGGCGAGGCCGTCTCGGGCATCTCGGAGTCGATGAGTGACGCCGGCATGTCCATGCAGCGGGCCCAGGACAAGATCGACGGCATGCAGGCCCGGGCCGGGGCCATGGACGAATTGTCGGCCTCGGGGGCGCTCACCGATCTGACCAATCCGGTCGACGACATCCAGGCCCAGCTGGACAAGGCCTCGACCACCTCGACCGTCGATGCCGAGTTGGCCGCCCTCAAGGCCGAGGTCGGGGCGGGATCGGCTCCCCCGGCCGAGCTCAATCCGGCGGGATCCGAGGACGCACCCTCATGATCGTCCGGATCCTGGGCGAAGGGCAGTACGCCATCGACAACAGCAACCGGGACGTCCTCGACGGCTTGGACGCCTCGTTGATGGAGGCGGTCGACGGTGGCGACGAGGTGGCGTTCGGCGAGGCCCTGGCGTCCCTGATCTCCGAGGTCCGCCGGCTGGGCCATCCCGTGCCGGACGACAACTTCTCCACCTCGGATCTGGTGGTGCCGTTCTCGGACTCCTCGCTCGAGGAGACCAAGGGCCTGTTGGCCGAACCGGGCGCGGACGCAGCAAGCGACGATCGTTGACCGGTCCGCGATGAGTACTGCCCGCAACATCCCCTCGGACCGCGGCCTGACCATCCGCATGTTCACCACCGGGCTGATGCTGGTCCTGCTCTACGGCGTCGTGATCGGCCTGCTGATCTACTTCGGCGTCTCCATCGCCGTCGTGCTGGTGTTCGCCGCGGTGATCCTGTTCGTGCAGTACTGGTTCTCCGACAAGATCGCGCTGTTCGGCATGCACGGGCATATCGTCACCCCCGAGCAGGCACCCCAGCTCCACGGGGCCATCGACCGGCTGTGCGCCCTGGCGGACATGAAAAAGCCCCGGGTCGCCATTGCCGACTCCGACGTACCGAACGCGTTTGCCACCGGCCGGAGCCCGAACAGCGCCGTGGTCTGTGCCACCACGGGACTCATGCGGCGGCTGGACGAGTCCGAACTCGAGGCGGTCCTGGCCCACGAGCTCTCCCACGTCGCCCACCGCGACGTGGCGGTGATGACCATCGCCAGCTTCCTCGGGATGATGGCCGGGATGGTGACCCGCATCATGTTGTGGAGCGGTCTGATGGGGGGCTTCGGGGGCGGCAATCGCAACAACAGCCAGGGTGGCGACAACGCCGCCCTGGTCGAACTGTTCGTGCTGGTGGTGTCGGTGGTGGTCTACGCGGTGAGCTTCCTGCTCACCATGGCCCTGTCCCGCTACCGCGAGCTGGCCGCCGACCGATCCGGGGCCATCCTGACCGGGCGGCCCTCGGCGCTGGCCTCGGCCCTGGTCAAGGTGACCGGCGACATGGCCCGGATCCCGACCCGGGACCTCCGTGCGGCCGAGAGCTTCAACGCCTTCTACTTCACGCCGGCCATCGCCAAGAACGGGGTCAGCCTCTCCACGTTGTTCTCCACCCACCCCACGCTCGACCGGCGCCTGGCCCAGCTGGCATCCATCGAGGCCGAGCTGGGCCGCCCCTCATGATCCGCCCACCTCGGTGCTGACCGGTCTGCGCTGATGGGGCTGCTCAACACCATCCTCGGGCGGACCAAGCCCGTCCAGTCCAACCTCGACGCCCTGTTCGCCCTGCCTTCGGCCTCGATCACCCTGCAGAGCGCGGCCGGGATGTCGTGCTCGGGCAACGGCGGCGTCTGCTTCAAGCCTCCGTCGGGGCAGGGCTTCGAGGAAATGCAGGCCGAGGTGGTCAAGCTCTTGTCCATGGACGGGGCCACCGGGCTCCGCAAGGCCGAGGACTCCTATGGCTATCAGTGGCTGGTGGTGGAGGACCCCGACATCGAGGCCCTCGTCACCAAGATCCACCTGGTGAACTCGTCCCTGTCCGACGCCGGCTGGGGGCCACAACTGCTCTGTTCGGTGTTCGGCCTGGCCACCCTGCCCCACGCCGAGGATGCCGGCACCGGGGCCGACGACGACCCAGACCGTCAGGCCGGCCCGGGCACCGTGCTGGCTTCGAGCGCCTACCTCGTCTATCTGTTCAAGCGGGGCACCTTCTACCCATTCGTGCCCGAGGGCCACGAGAAGCGCGACACCGAAGAGGAGCTGAAGCTGAAGAGCCTGGTCGCCGACGACCTCACCGTGGAGACCGACCTCGACCGGTGGTTCCCCCTCTGGGACCTTCCCGTCGGTTGAACCTGCCGGTCTGGCCCGTCGGGCCGACCGCCGGCTGATGGAGCTCGAGGTGCGCCCCGAGGCGCTGGTCGTCTGCCGGCTCCCGGCCGCCGCGCCCTGGCCGGAGCTGCCCACCGACGGTCGCTTCGTCTCGGCCACCCGGACGCCTACCGAGCTGTCGGTGGTGTGCCCGCCGGATCTGGTGCCGGCCGGTGCCGAGGTGGAGCCCGGCTGGAGGCTGCTGAGCGTCGTGGGGTCCCTCGACTTCGCCCTGGTCGGAGTCATGGCCACCTTGACCGACGCGTTGGCCCGGGCCGGGATCAGCGTATTCGTGGTGTCGACGTTCACCACCGACCACCTCCTGGTCAAGGACCTCCACCTCGGCCGAGCTGTCGAGGCACTGAGGTCAGCCGGCCACACCGTCACCGGCTGACCGACCCGACGCCGGGTCGGTCAGCCGGCCGGACTGATCTGGGCTGCGGCCTTGTCGATGAGCCGGGCCAGGTCGAGGTCGAGCCGGGTGATCCCGTCGACGTCGTGGGTCACCAGGCTGAGGGTGACCCGGTTGTAGCGGATGTCGATGTCGGGATGGTGGTCGGCCGCCTCGGCCAGTTCTCCGACCGAGCCCACGAACGCCAGGGCACCGACGAAGTCGGCGCACACCACCGTCTTGACCAGTTTGCCCCCGATCAGGTGCCAGTCCGGTCCGTCATCGCCAGCCAACGCCGCGATGACCTCGGGCTCCGCCAGCACCGGCGGCCTCACGGCGTGCCCGACCCCAGCGGCGCCGACGGCGAGAACACCACGGGCATGGTCTCGTAGCCCGACACGAAGTTGGCGGCCCGCTTGGGCGGCTCGATGTCGTCGGCCAGGGCCAGATCGGGCAGCCGGGTCAGCAGCCGGTCGAACATCACGCTCAGCTCCATGCGGGCCAGCCGGTTGCCGAGGCAGAAGTGGGCGCCGAAGCCGAAGGCCATGTGGTCGTTCGGCGTCCGGAAGATGTCGAACTCCTCGGGCCGGTCGAACACCCGCTCGTCCCGGTTGGCCGACGGGTAGAGCAACAAGAGCTTCTGGCCGGCCTGCAGGGTCTCACCGTGGAGCTCGACGTCACGGGTCATCTGGCGGGCCATGTTCTTGATGGGGGTGACCCACCGCAGCATCTCCTCGACGGCGCCGGGCAGCAGCGCGCGATCGCTGGCCAGCTTGGCCAGCTGATCGGGGTGGCCGAGGAGTTCGTACATGCCCCCGCTGATGACGTGCCGGGTGGTTTCGTCCCCCCCGATCAGGATCAACAGGGACTCGTAGATGATCGAGGCCTCGTCGAGGCGGTCCCCCTCGATCTCGGCGTGGACCAGCGTGCCGATGAGGTCGTCGGCCTGTTGGTCTCGTCGGCGCTGCTCGGCCACCGCCGTGATGTACTCGGCGTACTCCATGGCAGCCAGGGCGGCCCGGTCCACTGCCGTCGGGTCAGGCGAACCCAGTGACTTGAGCATGTCGTCCGACCACCGGAGGAGGTCGTCGCGGTCCGCAGGGGCCACCCCCAGCATGTTGCCGATCATGATCATGGGGAGCGGGGCGGCGATGTCCCGGACAAAATCGGCCGAGCCGGCCTCGCACACCCGGTCGATGATGGCGTCGCACACCTCCCGGATGCCGTCTTCGGCCTCGCGGATGCGCCGGGGGGTGAAGCCCTCGCTCACCAGTCGCCGGCGCCGGAAATGCTCGGGCGCGTCGGTGTCGATCATCATGGGCAGTGCGTCACCCTCGGGGCGGATCCCCCCGGCGTTGGAGAAGGTCTCGGGATCCTTGGAGATATCCTTGATGTCGGCGTAGCGGGTGATCCCCCACACGCCGGCGGACTCGTCGAAGTAGGCCGGTGCGTGGTCGCGCATCCAGGCGAAAGCCGGGAAGGGATCGCCGGCGTAGAAGGTGCCGTCGGTCAGGCTGATGGTCAACTCGCTGGGCGGCGTGGTCATGGAGCTCCCTTGGAGGTCGGCGCGTCGCTCGATCGACGCCAGTCTGCGTCAGGTACCCCGGCCCGGGCAACACCAGGTCGGACCCTCACCGGCGCCCCCGGGGCCGGAAGGCCAGCGGCACGTGGCTCACCCCGGCGTGCTTGTTGGTCCGGACCCGCTCGACCGGGCCGGTGAGCTCGAACCCCTCCAGCCGGCTCAACACTTCGTTCAGCAGGATCCGGATCTCCATGCGGGCCAGGTTGGCCCCCATGCAGTAGTGGGTACGGTGCCCGAAGGTGAGGTGCGGGTTGGGGTCCCGGGTGATGTCGAAGCGGAAGGGCTCGTCGAACACCGTCTCGTCCCGGTTGGCCGACGGCCACCACAAGGTGACCTTGTCGCCGGCGGCGATGGCCACACTGCCGAGCTCTGTATCCCGGGTAGCGGTGCGCCGGTTGTAGAGGGTGGCCGTGGTCCACCGCAGAATCTCCTCGACCGCTCCGGCCATGAGGGTCGGGTCACCCACCAGGGCGGCCAGCTGGTCGGGGTGGCTGATCAGCGCCACCATCCCGAGAGCGATCGAGTTGCGGGTGGTCTCGCTCCCGGCCACCACCAGCAGGTTGAAGAACATCAACAGCTCGAGATCACCGAGAGGGCGCGACCGGCCGTTGTCCTCGTCGATCCTGGCCCGGGCCACCGCCGAGATGATGTCGGTGCCCGGCGACGCCTGGCGCTCGGCCACCAGGCCACGGCCGTAGGCGGCCATCGATGCCGCCGCTTCCGCCACCGCCGGGCTGGATTCGCCGAGCTCCCGGCCCTCGTAGTCCAAGGTGGTGTTGGACCACGCCATCAGGTCGTGGCGGTCGCGGTCGGGCACCCCCATGAGGGAGGCCACCGCCTGGAGCGGGAGCTCCACGGCCACCTCGGTGAGGAAGTCGCACGATCCGCGCTCGGCGATGGCGTCCACGATGCGACCGGCCCGGGACTGGAGCTCGGCCTCCATGAGCGCCAGCGCCCGGGGCGCCAGGGCCGGCGTGGCCAGGCGGCGGATCCGGTGGTGCAGCGGGTCGTCCATCATGTTGAGGAGGACCCCGGGGGCGAACCCGTAGGGCAGGTCCTGGAGGATGGTCCCCCCGCCCTCGGCACCTGGTCCCCGCTCCGAGGAGAAGGCGTCGGGGTCCGAGGCCGCCGCCATGATGTCGGTGTGGGTGCTCACCACCCAGAAGCCCACCCCGTCGGGGGTGTGGGCGGTGGGTGGGTGCCACACCACCGGCGCCTCGGCCCGCAGCCGGGTGAAGACCTCATCGGGGAATCCCTGGGCGAAGAGGTCGAGATCAGTGAGGTCGGCGGTGCCGAGCCGGTCCGTGTCCACGGTTCCGCGCTGTTCGCCCACAGGCCGGCCCACCCGGGTCAGGGGTGGGTCATCGACTCCGGTCGGACGGCCTCGTCGAACTGCTCCCCGGTGAGATAGCCGAGGTCGAGGGCCGATTCGCGCAGGGTGGTGCCTTCCTTGTGGGCCTTCTTGGCCACCTCGGCCGCCCGGTCGTAGCCGATGAGCGGGTTGAGGGCGGTCACCAGCATGAGCGAGTTCTCGAGATGCTGGCGAATCCGGGACTCGTTGGGTTCGAGGCCGTCCACGCAGAATCGGGTGAAGGCGCTCGACGCCTCGGCAAGCAGCTGCACCGAGTGGAGCACGTTGTGGATGATCACCGGCTTGCACACGTTGAGCTCCAGGTTTCCCCGGGCCCCGGCCATGGCCACAGCGGCGTCGTTGCCGTAGACCTGGATGCACACCATGATCATGGCCTCGCTCTGGGTCGGATTCACCTTGCCCGGCATGATCGACGACCCGGGTTCGTTCTCGGGGAGGTTGAGCTCGCCCAGCCCGCTACGGGGCCCCGATCCCAGCCAACGCAGGTCGTCGGCGATCTTGATCAGGGAGGCGGCCAGGGTGCGCAGCGCGCCGCTGGTCGACACCAGCGCGTCGTGGGCGGCCAACGCCGCGAACTTGTTGGGTGCGGTGACGAAGGGCAGGCCGGTGAGCTCGGCGATGGCCGAGGCCACCCGGACCCCGAACTCCGGATGGGTGTTCAGACCGGTGCCCACGGCCGTCCCGCCGGCGGCCAGCTCATAGAGGTCGTCGAGCGTCGACTCGATCCGTCGCAGGTCGGCATCGAGCTGGGCCACGTAGCCGGAGAACTCCTGACCCAAGGTCAGTGGCACAGCATCCATGAGGTGGGTGCGGCCGATCTTGGTGATGCTGCCGTAGGCGTCGGCCTTGACCTGGAGGGCATTGCGCAGGTGTCGGATGGCGGGTAGCAGGCGATGGGTGAGCTCTTCGACGGCGGCGATGTGCATGGCGGTCGGGAAGGTGTCGTTGGACGACTGGGACATGTTGACGTCGTCGTTGGGATGGATCGGCTCCTTCGAACCCATCACCCCACCGGCCAGCTCGATGGCCCGGTTGGAGATCACCTCGTTGGCGTTCATGTTGCTCTGGGTCCCACTGCCGGTCTGCCAGACGCTGAGGGGGAACTCGCTGTTGAGCTTGCCCTCGGACACCTCCCGGGCGGTCCGCCACGATCAGGGCCGACTTCTCGGGCGACAGCTTGCCCAGGTCGGCGTTGACCTGGGCCGACGCCTCCTTCAGTACACCGATGGCCCGGATGAGGGGCTCGGGCATCCGGTCGTCACCGATGGGGAAATGATGCAGTGACCGGGCCGTCTGGGCCCCCCAGTAGTGATCGGCCGGCACCTCGATGGCGCCCATGCTGTCGGTCTCCACGCGGGTCTCGCTCGTCATGGCCTCATCCTCTCACTCCGGTCCCCGTCGACGCCCAACGGCGAGCGGCGACCCTAGCCCGCGGACACAACCGACGTCCCCGGGCGGGGTGACAACAAGGCGAGCACAGATCCTCATCCGGCGGTGCGTCGACAGGCCGGGCACAGGCCGAACAGATCGAACTGATGGCCGGTGACCTCGTAGCCCTGCTCATCGGCCACCACGCGGGCGGCCTCGGCCATGGCCCGCTCCAGGCGGGGTGACGGGACCACGTCCTCGACCTTCCCACACCGGCCACAGGCCAGGTGATGGTGGTGGCCCGCCAACTCCTCGGCCAGCTCGAACCGCCCGTGGTCGTCCACCCCGGTGACCCGCCGGACAACCCCCGCGTCGATCAGTGCGGTGACGTTGCGATAGGCACTCGACTGGGGCAACTCGGCGTTGGACGCCAGGATCTCGGGGATCGACAAGGGCCGGCCGGCGTCGGCCAGCGTCGTCACCAAGGAGCGCCGCAGCGGGGTGTAGCGCTGCTCCAGGCCGGCAAGGCGGAGGGCTACCTGCTCGTGAACCGCGGCGTCACCGTGCACGCCCGAGAGGTTACGGGGTGGCCGAGCCATGGAGCCTCCCTCCCCCCGACAGTGCGGCCCGCTCAGCGCGGTCGAGGGCTCCGGACCTCCGGGTCTGGCGGCGGCCCCGGACCGCGGTGACCGCCCCGGCCAGGGCATAGGCGGCGGTGGCCACGGCCAGGATGCCGAAGCTGGGTGGCACCCTCGGGGCCAGGTAGGCGATGAGCAGGCCGCCCCACATCGACACCACGGCGATGCCACCCGACAGCCACAGGCCCGGGAAGGGCCTCGAGGTGAACAGCTGGCTGGCGCCGGCCGGCGCTGCCAGCAGGCCCAGCAGGAGGAGCGCGCCCACCGCTTGGGTGGCCACACCGGCGGTGAGGCCCAACAGGACGAAAAAGGCGTACCCGACCACCCGTACCGGCACCCCCCGGGCGCCGGCCACATCCGGGTCGAGACTGGCGAACACGAGCGGTCGGCCCATCACGACCACGCCGGCAGCCACGGCCAGGGCCACCATAGAGTCTTCGACGGTCTGTGCCGGGGAGAGCCCGAGGATGGACCCGAACAGGACATTGACCCCGGCATCGCCACCAGCACCCGACGACCCACTCTGGCCGGTCGTGAAGATCGACAGGAACAGGGCACCGAGCCCGAGGATCCAGGCGAACACACTGCCGATCACCGAGTCGTCGGCTGAGGCCCGCCGCCCGAGCAGGGCCAACAGGAGCGCGAAGGCCACGCACGCCCCGTACAGACCGACCCGGAGGTCCGCCCCGAAGGCCAGGGCGGCCAGGGCACCGGTGAAGGCCACATGGGACAGGGCGTCACCGGTGAACACCTGCCCCCGCAGCACCACCACGTAGCCGATCAGCCCTGACGCCAACGCGATGCAGGTCCCGGCGATGAGGGCGGACCGCAGGAAGGGGTGGTCCCACACGTGGGCCAGGCCCGACAGCGGGTTGGCGGTGGTCGCGACCATGGCGCGGGCGATCCCGGCGCGGGCGATCATGCGCCCACCGGTCGGGGCACCGGGCCGATGGTTCCGGCCGGGCCGCCTGGGTGACCCGGCCGGAGTCGGCGAGAGCCACGGCGGTCGACGAGGGCCCGGAAGGCTGCCGCACCCACGTACACGGTGAACCCGAAGGTCGAGACGTAGAAGCCCACCGGATACACCGAGAAGTACGCCGCCGCCAGGGAGACCCAGGTGACCAGCAGTCCGATGGCGATCGTCGCCACGAAGCTGACCGAGGGTCGGGCACTCAGCTGCTGGGCGGCCGCGGCCGGCATGACCAAGAGAGCGAAGACCAACAGGGCCCCGGTGATCTGGCTGACCTCGGCCGTGGTGCAGCCCAACAGCACGAGGAAGACGACCGACAGTGTCCGCACCGGGACCTGGCGGGCCGAGGCCACGTCGGCGTCCAGGGTGGCGAAGAACAGTGGCCGGGCAACGATAGCCAGCACCACCAGCACGGCTGCGGCCACCACGGCCAGCACCGTCACCTGCGTGTCGGAGATGCCGAGGAACGTCCCGAACAACAGGCCGGTGAGGCTGTCGAGAAACCCACCGTAGAGGCTGACGAACAGGACGCCGCAGGCCAGAGCGAACGCCTGCACGGTCCCGATGACCGCGGACTCCTGGCTCCGGGCCCGGCCCGACGACGACCGGGGCACCAGGGCGATGACCAGGGCGGCCAGGATGCTCCCGGCGAAGTACCCCCCGGTGGCGCTCAGTCCCAGCCAGATGGCGGCCGCAGCTCCCGGGAAGGACACGACGGCCAGGGTGTGGCCGGCGAAGCTCTGTCGCCGCAGGACCATGAACCACCCGACGGCACCGGCGATCACCGCCACGATGGTTCCGGCCCGGTAGGCGTTGACCATGAAGTGGAGGGCGAACATCTGGTGGAGGTCGGACCAGGGCCAGGCCATCAGTGGGGATGGCCCGTGTGGCGGTCGGCGTGGTGCGCGGGCGGCTCGGGCTGGCCCACCACCACCATCCCCCCGTCCGAAGTGCGCAGCACCTCGATGGGTGCCTGGTAGAGCGCGCTCAGGGTGGCCGAGGTGATGACCTCCTCGGGGGGCCCGCTGACCGTCCCGCCCCGGGCCACGTACACCACGGCGTCGAGGTAGGAGACGATGGGGTTGACATCATGGGCCACGATCAGGACGGTGATCCCGTGGTTCTGGCTGATGTCCGAGATCAGTCCGGCCACCGACGCCTGGTTGGGCAGGTCCAGGCTGTCGAGGGGCTCGTCCAGCAGCAGGAGCTGCGGCCGTCTGACCAGGGCCTGAGCGATCAGGAGCCGTTGCTGCTCACCGCCGGACACCTGGCCGATGGGGCGCTTGGCGTACTCGGTGGCGCCGACCAGGTCGATCACCTCGGCCACCCGGTCCCGCACCGCCCGGCGGCCGGGGAACAGTGCATCCCCGCCGGGGAACGGGACCCCCCACCGGTCGCCGTCGCTCCCCATCCTCACCACGTCGATGCCGCGGATCCGCAATCCCCGATCGAAGTTGCGACGCTGCGGCAGATAGCCGATCTCGGGCCCGCTCTCCCCCGGCGCTCTCCCGAGGACGCTGACCCGGCCCTCGGCCAGCGGGAGGATGCCCAGCATGGCCTTGATCAGGGTCGACTTGCCGACGCCGTTGGGGCCGAGGACGGCCACGAACTGGCCCGCCTCGACCTCGAGGTCCACGTCGGACCAGATGGTCCGCCCGCCCAGTCGCACAGCTGCCCCCTCGAACCGGACGGCTGGTAGGGCGTCAGCCATCTGAGACTGCCCGGGCCCGGCTGCGGGCCAGCGCTGACTGGATGCCCAAGAGCTGGCGGGTCTGCCAGGCCTGGTACGTGGCCGAGGCCGGCTGCAGGGTCTCGGTGATGGTGGCGACGGGAATATGCGCCGCCCGCACCTCGCGCAGTTGGGCCTGGATGTCGGGTGTGACGTTCTGGCTGTTGTAGACGTAGACGTCGATCTTGTGGTGCTCGATCTCGCTGTCGATGGTCTCCTTGTCCGCCACCGACACGTCGTTGCCCTCGCTGATGTCGTCCAGGAACGACGACGGGGTCACGAGGTCGAGGCCGAGGGCCGGGGCCAACATGGCGAAGATCGACTCCGAGGCCCCGACCGGTGTCCCGGCGTAGTGGGCCCGGATGGCGGCGATGACCTCGTGGTACTGGCTCAGCTCGACGGTCTCGAAGCGGGTGCCGAGGGCGGCGAAGTAGGACCGATCGGTGGGATCCAGCCGCTGATAGTCGGCCACCAGGGTCGCCACGACCTGGCGCACATCGCTCGGGTCGTACCACCGGTGCGGGTTGCCGCCGGGAGCGATTCCCAGGAGGGTCCCCACGTTGAGGACGGTCTGGCCCCCGTTGTCGGCACTCAGCAGATGGTCCACCCATGGGTCGTAGCCGATCCCGTTCTCCACGACCATGGCCGAGGCCGACAACGTCCGGGCGTCAGCGGCCGTCGGCTCGTAGGCGTGGGGATCGGTATTGGGGTTGGTGATGATGCTCACCACGTGGGCGTGGACCCCACCGACCTGGGCGGCGACGCTGCCCCAGAAGTTCTCCGCCGCGGTGACCGCCACGATCCGGGCGGAACCCGCCGATCCGGCCGATCCCGTCGACGAGGATGACCCGGCACAGCCGGCCAGGCCGACCCCCAGGACGAGTACCACTGCCAGCCCCGCCAACCGGGTGATGGGCGACGTCACACCTGCGAGCTTAGATGGGAATGATTCTCATTACAACTGCCGGCCGGGTGACCGGTGACGGGGTCAGGACCGGAGGGCGAGGCCTGCGGTCCACACGGCGCGAGCCGCCTCCACGTCGTCGGCTCTGGGGCCGTCACCGTCGCCGGGCACCTCGAGGATGGCCGGCAGGCCCTGCAGATCGGGATGGCCGAGGAGGGCGGCCAGCCCGTCGGCGCCGATGGTGCCCTGTCCGATGTTCTCGTGGCGATCCCGGTTGGCCCCGAACTCGACCTTGGAGTCGTTCAGGTGCAGGCAGCGCAGTCGGGCGAGGCCGACGGTGTCACCCACCAGCGCCACCACGTCGTCGGCGTCGTCGACCGTGCCGAACGGAATGCCCGAGGCCCACAGGTGCTGCGTGTCGAGGCACACCCCCAGGCGTTCGTCGCCACCGGCTGAGTCGATCACCTCGGCCAGTTCCTCGAACGACCGGCCCACCGTGTCACCGGCGCCGGCGGCGTTCTCTAACAGGATCGGGCACGGATCGGCTGCGACCTCCACGGAGTCGAGGGCCTCGATGAGGGCGTCGACCACCCCGGGGAGGGCGGCGGCGAAGCCACTCCCCCGGTGACTCCCGATGTGGAGCACGAGCCCGTCGGCACCCATGCCCTCGGCCGTGGCCAGGTTGGCGCTCAGGCAGGCCCGGGACTTGTCCGACAGGGCCGGGTCGGGCGAGGCCAGGTTGATCAGGTAGGTGGCATGGCAGAACGTCGAGGTCACGGAGGGATGCGCGGCCTGGGCCTCTCGGTAGCCCAGCAGGACCTCGGGACCATACTGGGAGGGCTTCCACATCCGCGGGCTCTGGGTGAAGATCTGCACCACGTCGGCCCCGATGTCGGCTCCGTGCTGCAATGCCGGGACCAGGCCCTTCCCCGCTCGCACGTGGGCTCCGATGCGCATCTGGGCACCGTAGCAGCGCCGACATCACGCTCCGCCGGTTGGACCTGCGACACTCCTCGGTACAGTCCACAGTGGCGCATGCCGCGCCAGCGAACCACGCCGGACGGAGCGCAGGGCGAGACGGCTCGGCCTCCGCTGCCGGCCCGAGACCGAGGAGTGAACAGTGACCGCGACGCTCAGCAACAAGGCCAAGACCCTCATCGACCGACCGATCATCGCCAGTGTCGCAACCGTCGATGCCGAGGGTCGGCCGCAGCTCACACCGGTATGGATCGACCGCGACGGCGACGACATCGTCTTCAACACCGCCCGCGGCCGGGCCAAGGTATCCAATCTCGACAAGAACCCCCATGTGGCCGTGTCCGTGGTCGATCCCGATGACCCCTACAACGTCGTGGTGGTCCGGGGCGAGGTGGAGTCGACCGAGGACGGGGCTGACGCCCATATCGACTCCCTGGCCAAGAAGTACCTCGGTCTGGACACCTATCCGATGCGCCAGCCCGGCGAGGTCCGGGTGAAGTACCAGGTCAAGGCCGACAAGGTGGTCATGCAGTCGACCGACGACGCGTGAGCCGGCCCGAGACGGCCTGATTCCCCAGGCGGTGCCTGTCTGCGAGGCGCCCGAGGTCTGGCCGCCGACCGCTCAAGTGGAGGCCCTGTGGGCGCCGATGCAAGAAGTGGTCCCCCGTGATCGGCGCGGGATGACGACGAGCGGGTCGCGTGCGGCCACGACGGCAAGAGGGCACCCATGGGACAACAGAGGCAGGCCGGCGGCACCGGCGACTCGGGATTCTCGATGATCGCCACCATGTTGAGCCTGGTGGCGGCGGCCCTGTTGGTGGCCCTGCTCCTGCAGACCACCCTGCACTCGGGGTCCACCTCGGACACCAGCATCTCCAATGCCCCCGGGGTGGCCGCGGCCACCGGCCTGCAGGCCCAACAGGCCCTGGACACGGCACTGTCCGCGGCCGATGCCGCCGCGGTTGAGGCCGGCGGGTTCGGCGGGCTGACCGCCTCCACCCTCTCAGCGTCGGAGTCCTCGATCACCTTCGTTGCCGGACCGACCTCCAGCGCGTCGGTGGTGAGCGTGTCAACCACGTCCAGCCAGTCGGGCGGCATCACCGGGGGACCGACGGGGAGCATCACCCTGGCGGCCAGGGCCTCCGACGGCACGTGCTGGTTGGTGTGGAAGTCGGCCAGCGCCACCTGGTACGGCGCCCAGACCGGTCTGGCCTCGTGCTCGGCCCCGACCCTGGCCTCGGCCCCTACCTCGGGCCCCATCTCCGCCGCGGCGATTGGCTGGCAGCAGGGGGCGTTCCCAACGGCCTGAGCGGCTCACCGGTAGCCGAAGCCCGCTCGCGACCGAGTGGTCACCGCCCCCGGAACTCGGGTTGGCGCTTCTCGGCGAACGCCAGGATGGCTTCGGCGGTGTCGGCCGTGCCGAAGTTCACCGCCTGGGACCGGGACTCCTCCTCCAGCGCCTGGTCGAAGGACAGGCTGCCCGAGTTGTTGAGCATGGACTTGGTCAGGGACAGCGCCAACGGCGGCCCGACAGCCAGACGACCCGCCCAGTCCGCCACGAACTCGTCCAACTCGTCGTCAGGTACCACCCGGTTGACCACCCCGAACTCCTTGGCCTCGGCGGCACTCAGGATGTCGGCGAAAAAGGCCAGCTCCTTGGCCCGGTGGAGACCGATCAGACGGGGCAGGAGCCACGACGCGCCGAAGTCGACCGACAGGCCCCGTTTGGAGAAGATCTGGGAGAACCGAGCCGACTCTGCGGCCACCACCAGGTCGCAGCCGATGGCCAGGCTCATGCCCGCACCGGCGGCCACCCCGCCCACCTTGGCGATGGTGGGCTTGGGGATCTGGTGCAGCCGGAGCGCCACCTGGCCCAGGGCCCGCATCTGCAGCAAGTAGGGGTCACCGTTCCGACCGGCGACGGTGGCCGAGGCCCCGAGGTCGGCGCCCGAGCAGAACGCGCCGCCGGCCCCGGTGAGCACCAGCACCCGGTCATCGCGGTCCGAGGCCACCTGGTCGAACACCTCGAGCAGCTCACGCCACATGGCGCCGTTGGCGGCGTTCTTGCGCTCGGGACGGTTCATGGTCACCGTCACGATCCCGTCGCGACGGTCCACGAGCAGGGTCTCCAGCTGGTCGGTCATGCCGGCAGCCTACGGTGTCGTTCGGCTCACATGGCGTCCTCGGCGACCTCAACGGCGCCGTCGGTGATCGAGGCCACATCGAACCGCACGTCGACCGTCGACCGTCCCACGGCCGGGGTGAGTTCGGACAGCCAGCGGGAGGCCAGGCGCCGGATCCGCCGCTGCCTCGCCTCGAGCACCGGCTCGGTCCCACCCCCCACACGGAGCTCGCAGAACACCACGGTCCGGCCCCGGCGCACGATCAGGTCGAGCTCGCCCTCCCGCCGGCGCCAGTGCCGCTCCAGCACCTCGAAACCGTGGGCCTCGTACCAGCCCGCCGCCAGTGTCGTGGCCGCCTCACCTGGGGCCTGGCGGGGCTGGGACGCTTCCAGAGGATCGACGGGGCGCCCGCTCGCGCCCCGGCTCACAGTTCCTTCTCGGGGAGCCGTTCGATGTTCACGTCGCGGAAGGTGAGGATCCGCACCGACGGGACGAAGCGGGCCGGCCGGTACATGTCCCACACCCAAGCGTCGTTGAGCTGGACCTCGACGCACGCCGGCGTGGAATCCGAGCGCACCGTCACATCCACACTGTTGGCCAGGTAGAACCGCCGTTCGGTCTCCACCACGTAGGCGAAGAGGGGAAGGACGGCCCGGTACTCCTGGACCAGGGCCAGCTCGATCTCGGACTCGTAGCGTTCGAGGTCCTCTTCGCTCATGGCGCGACCGCGGTGGGTGGCTCGGCAACGAGCGCCCGGGCCGGGGACGATTCCACGGGATCAGGCGCGGGCAGTCCGCCGCTCCTTGATCTTGGCGGCCTTGCCGTGGCGGTCACGCAGGTAGTACAGCTTGGCCCGGCGGACGTCACCGAGGGAGACCACTTCGGTGTGGTCGATCACCGGGGAGTGAATCGGGAAGGTCCGCTCCACGCCGACGCCGAAGCTGACCTTGCGCACGGTGAAGGTCTCGCGCACGCCGGTGCCCTGACGACGGATGACGGCTCCCTGAAACACCTGGACCCGCTCCCGGGTCCCCTCCACCACCCGCACGTGGACCTTGACGGTGTCCCCGGGTCGGAAGTCGGGGATGTCGTCCCGCAGGCTGTCTCGGTCGATGATGTCGGTCGGGTTCATGGGGCGCGTCTTTCCACGGATCGTTCGGTCTCTCCCCCGCCGGAGCCCGGTCCGTCGACCCCCACCCACCAGTACAGGTCCGGGAGGGAGGGCTGAGCGAATCGATTCTCCACTGTGAACACCGGCGGACCGGTGCGACGAGGCTCACCAATCGTAGCCGTGATCGCGGAGTAGTTGCACCTCACCGTGCTCCGCCAGCAGTTGGACCTCCTGGTCGGTGAGGCCCCCCCGGTCGGCGATCAGGTCCGGACGCCGCTGCAGGGTCCGGACCAGGGCCTGGACCCGCCGCCACTCCTCGACCCGGGCGTGGTCGCCCGAGCGCAGCACCTCGGGGACCTCCCAGCCCCGGAAGTCCGCCGGCCGGGTGTAGTGCGGATACTCCAGCAGGCCCGCAGAGAAGCTCTCCTCGCCGGCCGACTCGACGTTGCCGAGCACGCCGGGGATCAGGCGGGCCACCGCCTCCACCACCACCAGGGCGGCCAGCTCCCCCCCGGCCAGGACGAAATCGCCCACCGAGAGCTCCTCGTCCACCAGGTGGTCGGCCACGCGCTGGTCCACCCCCTCGTAGCGGCCGCACAGCAGCGAGAACCCACCGGGTAGCCCGGCGAACTCCGCTGCCAGCTGCTGGTCGAAGCGCCGACCGGCCGGAGACAGCAGGATCAGGGGACGGGGTAGCCCGTCAGGGGAGCCCGCCACCTGTTCCACCGACCGGAACACGGCGTCGGTGGCGAGCACCATGCCGGCCCCGCCGCCGAAGGGGGCGTCGTCCACCGACCGGTGGGCGTCGGTGGCGGCGTCGCGTACGTCATGGGTCCGCAAGTCGAGGTGGGCCCGGCCCCGGGCGCGACCGAGGATGGAGGCGTCGGCATAGTGCTCAATGACCTCGGGGAAGAGGGTGAAGACGTCGATGCGGAGTGGCGTCACGTCACGGCGTGATCAGTAGAGGTCGAGAAGGCCGTCGGGCAGATCCACCACGACCCGAACGCCGGGCTCGCTCCCGACCACGAACCGGAGTGGGATCAATGCCCCACCGTCCAGCACCAAGAGGTCGCTGGCCGGATTGGCCTCCACCCCCTCGACGGTCCCGAGCACGACGCCGTCGGGATCCTCCACCACCGAACCGATGAGGTCGTGGACCCAGAGGGCATCGGGGTCGTCGAGGGGCGGGGCCAACAGCACCGTCCCCCGCAGGGACTCGGCACCGTCGATGCCGCGCACCCCCGCGAAGAACACGATGTGCCGGCCTCGGTGCGGTGTCGACGATTCCACCTGGAGCTCCCGGCCGTCGGCCGCCGTCAGCGTCACCCCCCGGGCGATGCGCTCGTCACGGTTGGTGGTGAGCTTCACGATCACCTCACCCCGGAGTCCGTGGGGTTTGACGATGACCCCCACCTCGAGCAGGGGCCGGACCGCGCCGGTGGGCACCCCGCCGTCCGTGGGGGCGGGATCGGGCACCGGGTGGGCCGTTCAGTCGTCGACGATGTCGACGCTGGTCTGGACCCCGTCGCGCGCCCCGGCAGCTGCCACCACGGTGCGGATGGCCTGAGCCACCCGGCCACGGCGGCCGATGACCCGTCCCATGTCCTCGGGCGCCACGTGGATCCGGAACCTGACCGAGTTGCCGCGCTCGTCGGTGTTGATGACGACCGCCTCGGGATCCGACGTGATGGAGTTGACCAGATAGGTCACGACGGCCAGGGGCGTGCCCCCCGACACGCGGTTGCCGGCGTCGTCGTCCTCTTGGCCATCGTCGTCGATGGTGTTGACGTCGTCGGCGGAGTCGAGGGCGACGTCGTCGGTCATCTGGCCGCCTTGGACGTGGCGAACTCGTCGAGCGCGCCCGACTGCTTCAAGAGCTTCTCCACCCGCTCGGTGGGTTGAGCCCCCTGAGAGAGCCACTTCACGGCCTTGGCGTTGTCGATCTCCACGACGGCGTCGGGCTCGGCCAACGACTTGCCTCGCGGGGCGTAGGTACCCACAATCTCGATGAAACGACCATTGCGCGGCGAACGGCTGTCCGCTGCCACCAGCCGGTAGGTCGGCTGCTTCTTCTTCCCGATCCGCACGAGGCGGAGCTTTACGGCCACGGTGAACTCCTCTGCATTCTGTCGATAGCGCCCGACAGTCTCCCATCATTGGGAGGACCGGCGTGCAACCCCTTCGCGAAGCCCCGTAGACACCCTGGGTGAGGACGGGAAGCTGCCCTGTTGTCTAGGCCAGATCGGCGGGCAAATCCGGTCAGCGGGCCTTGGGGGTGACCCGCCCCCCACCCTTGCCCTTCTTGCCGCCCTTGCCCTTGCCCTTGGCCGAGCCGCGGCCTGCGGACCCGGCCCGGGCCCCGGTCGCAGCCAACGGCGCGGCCCCGGGGTCACCGAACCCGGACAGTGGGCCGAGGTCCCCGTCCGGGCCGCCCATCTGGGCCATCTCGGCCATGGCCTTGGGCGACAGTTTGGGATTGCGACCGAAGAGGCCGCCGAGGGCGCCACCCATCCCGCCCTTGCCCAGCCCCTTCATCATCTTCTGCATCTCTTTGAACTGCTTGAGGAGGGCGTTGACGTCCGAGGTGGCGGTCCCACTGCCGTTGGCGATCCGCACCCTCCGACCGCCGTCGATAATGGCTGGGTCGACCCGCTCGGCCGGCGTCATGGACCGGATGATGGCCTCGATCTGGCCGATCTGGCGGTCGTCGATGGCCGAGGACGCCTGCTTCAGGTCCTTGGGCACCCCGGGGAGCATGGAGAGGACCCCGGACATCGATCCCATCTTCTTGACCTGCTGAAGCTGCTCCAAGAAGTCCTCGAGGGTGAAGCGCCCCTCGAGCATGGCGGCCGCACCCTTGGTGGTGACGTCCTGGTCCATGGTCCGCTCGGCCTGCTCGATGAGGCTGAGCACATCGCCCATCCCGAGGATCCGGTCGGCCATGCGGTCGGGGTGGAACAGGTCGAAGTCGTCCAGCCGCTCGCCGGTCGAGGCGAAGGCGATGGGCCGGCCCACCACCTCTTTGACCGAGAGCGCGGCGCCGCCGCGGGCGTCACCGTCGAGCTTGGTGAGGATCACCCCGTCGAGGGTCAGCGCCTCGTGGAAGGCGGCCGCCGTGGCCACGGCGTCCTGGCCCGTCATGGCGTCGATGACCAAGAAGGTGTAGTGGGGGTCGACGACACCGGCGATGTCGCGGATCTCGACCATCAGGTCCTCGTCGATGGCCAGGCGGCCGGCGGTGTCGACGATCAGGACGTCCCGCCCGAGGCGCCGGGCCTCCTCCAGGCCGGCGGCGGCCACCGACACGGGGTCGGTGGGCTCGCTGAACACAGTGATGCCGGCCTGCTCGCCGAGGACCCGCAACTGCTCGACGGCGGCCGGCCGCTGCAGGTCGGCCCCCACCAGCAGGGGATTGCGTCCCTGCTGTTTGAACCAGCGGGCCAGCTTGGCCGAGGTGGTGGTCTTCCCCGAGCCCTGGAGCCCGGCGAGCAGGATCACGGTCGGCGGGCGTCCGGCGTAGGTGATCCGGAGGGTCTCGCCGCCGAGGATCCCCACCAGCTCCTCGTTGACGATCTTGATGACCTGCTGGCCCGGACTGAGGGCCTGGGTCAGCTCCAGTCCCACGCACCGGGCCCGCACGGCCTCGGTGAAGCCACGGACCACGCCGATCTCCACGTCGGCCTCGAGCAGGGCGGTGCGGATCTCGGCCAGGACCTCGTCGACGTCGGCCTCGGTGAGGCGGCCGCGTCCGCGCAGGCGGGTGAGGATCCCCTCGAATCGGTCGGACAGGCTCTCGAACATGGGTGCCTCAGGCTACAGGACGGGCCGTCCGGTCGTGATCGGCTCCGAAGACCCGACCGGGGTGCACGGCGCTCGGTTCACCGGCGGGCGACGGGTCTCAGAACAGGGCGTCGACGAATGCGGCAGGGTCAAAGTCGATGAGGTCCTCGGCCCCTTCACCCAGGCCGACCAGCTTCACCGGCAGGCCCAGCTCGCGCTGGATGGCCACCACGATGCCCCCCTTGGCCGTGCCGTCCAGTTTGGTCAGCACCACCCCCGACACGTCCACGGCGTCAAGGAACACCTTGGCCTGGGCCAGGCCGTTCTGGCCGGTGGTGGCGTCGAGCACCAACAGGACCTCGACGACGTGGCCGGGCGGCCGGTCGGCGATGCGTCGGATCTTCTTCAGTTCCTCGATCAGGTTGACCTTGTTGTGGAGGCGGCCGGCGGTGTCGGCCAGCACCACGGCGTGGCCTTTGGCCGCCGCTCGCTGCACAGCGTCGAACACCACCGAGCTCGGGTCACCGCCCTCGGCTCCCCGCACGATGTCGGCGTCGGCTCTCGAGGCCCACATGGCCAGCTGTTCGCCGGCCGCGGCCCGGAAGGTGTCGCCGGCGGCGAGGAGCACGCGGGTGCCCGAGGCCGACAGCCGGTTGGCCACCTTGCCCACCGTGGTGGTCTTGCCCACGCCGTTCACGCCCACGAAGAGCCACACGTCCACCGGCGTGGCCTCCCCGCCGGCATCATCTGGTTGGTCGGCCCCGACCTCGCCGGTGGACGGCAAGGCCAAGGTGGCATCGGCCGACGACAGCATGGCCACCAGATCAGCACGGAGCGCCTCGACCAGGGCGTCGGGACCGACGATCTCACCGCTCTTCACCCGGCCCCGGAGGTCGGCGAGCAGGGCATCGGTGGCCCCGACGCCGACGTCGGCGCGGATGAGGGCCTCCTCCAAGTCGTCCCACGTCCCGGCGTCCACCTTGCCCTTGGCCCGGATGGCGCCCAGGTAGCCCGAGAACAACCCTCGGGCCTTGCCCAGACGACCGCGATAGGTGGCAGGCTCGGTGACCGGCGCCGGCTCGGGTGCCGGCACCACCTCGGCTGGAGGCGTCGCCTCGGTCGGTGCCGCCCGGCGGGCAGCGGCCGCACTCCGGTCGAGCTCGACATCGGTCGGCGCGTCGCTCGCCACCTCGCCGGGCGGGACACGGTCCTTCGTGCCCCGTCCGCGCAGCCGCAGGCCGATGGTCGCCCCGACGGCCACGATGGCCACCGGCACCGCCACCACGATGGCGATCACGGCGTCGGACGCCGCGGTCACAGCCAGGAGGTCCATCACCGCTCAGTGCTCGGGCCGGGCTCCGCTCCGACGACACCGGTCACAGCCGGGTCCAATGGCGGGTCGAGGTCGACGCCGTCGTCGGGCGGGGCTGTGGTGTCACCGCCCGGGGTGATCATCCGGGTGGGCACGTTCGGGACCGGCACCGGGGCCGCGCCTCCGGCCGGCTGGTCGTCGGTCGGTGGGCCGGTCTCGGCTGGTGCCTCCTCGGACACGCGCTCCGGGCCGGTGTCGGGATGCCGGGCCACCTTCTGGCTGACCACCTTGGAGGAGCCCCCCGGGGCCATGGTGACCCCGTAGAGGGCGTCGGCCGCCTCCATGGTCCGCTTCTGGTGGCTCACGATGATCAGCTGGGCCTCGCCCCGGAACTCGTGGACCAGTCCGAGGAACCGCTGGAGGTTGACGTCGTCAAGGGCCGCTTCCACCTCGTCCATCAGGTAAAAGGGCGATGGTCGGCTGCGGAACACCGCGAAGAGGTAGGCCAGGGCCACCAGTGAGCGCTCCCCGCCCGACAGCAGGGACAGCCGCCGCACGTTGCGGCCGGCCGGCCGGACCTCGACCTCGACGCCCGTGTCGAGCAGGTTTTCGGGGTCGGTCAGCGAGAGCCGGCCGGTACCTCCGGGAAACAGGGTGGTGACCAGGGACGAGAAGTGCTCGTTGACGTCGGCGAAGGCCACGTCGAACACGTGCATGATCTCCTCGTCCAGGGTCCGGATCACCTGGTGCAGCTCGCGACGGGCGGTCCGGACGTCTTCCACCTGGGACTCGAGAAACTGGTGGCGCTCACCCAGCTCGGCCAGCTCCTCGAGGGCCAGGGGGTTGACCGGCCCCAGGGCGGCCAGCTGGGCCTCCAGCTCGTCGATGCGGCTGGCCGGGTCCACCCCCTCGGCCAACTCCGGTACCGGCGAGGCCATGGCCTCGTCGGGGGTGGCGGCCAGCTCACGCCGGAGGGCCTCGACCACCGACTCCCGGCGGATGGTGGCCTCGACCAGGTCGAGCTCGATCTTCTGCAGCCGGCTCCGGGCCGCAGCCAGCTCGTGCTCGCTAGCCGAGCGCTGACGCCGTAACTCCTCTAGGCGGGCGCCGCCGGCGCGCACCGCCTCGAGCTGGCGCTGGTACTGCTGGCGCAGGGTGGAAAGGGCGCTGTCCAGCTCGCCCTGGGCCGAGGCCACCACGGCGAGCAGCCGTTCCACCGCCGTGGCGTCGGCCTCGAGCCGGCGCCGACGCTCGGCTGCCTCGGCCCGCTCGTCGGCATGACCGGTCAGCCGGCGCTCGACCTCACGCAGTCGTTCGGTGAGGACCCGTTGGCGCTCCACGAGGCCCGCAGCGCGCGCGCCTCCCACTCCGAACGGCGCAGGCCCACCTCGGCGATCCGCTCGTCGATCCGCCGGCGCTCGTCCCGCGCCGCTGCCACCTGCTCACCGGCCGTGGCCCGGGCCGACTCCAGACCCGGGAGCTCGTCCCGGACCAGGGCGGCCCGCTCCGTGTCCCGGTCGATCCGTTCGTCGATCTCGGCCAGGCTCCGACGGACCTCTTCCACCTCGGCGGCCAGGCTCATCCGGTCCGTCGCCACCCGCTGGCGCGCCGCCCGGGCCGTCTGGTGCTCCACCTCGTTGCGGTCGTCGGCCCGCACCGCCTCGGCAGCCGCTGACCGGGTGGACTCCACGACGGCCTGAGCCGCGGACCGCTCCCCGGCGGCCTCGGCGGCGGCCACCGCAGCCACCTCGGCGCGATCCCGGGCCTCTTCGACCACGGCGGCGGTGACGACACCCCCGCCGGACCGGACACGCCAGCCCGTCGACGAGAAGCGGTCGCCCTCACGGGTGACCACCACCAGGTCGGGACGGCTCAGCGCCAGATCGATGGCATCAGACCACCCGCCCAGGGCGCAGAACGAGCCGGCCAGCAGCGTGTCGAGTGCCGCCTCCAGACCCGGCAGGTGCTGGCCGCCCCGCCGGGGGCGGACGTGGGCGCGGATCGACTCCGTGCCGACGGGCAGCTCGGGCTGGTCTCGGCGCCACCGGGCACCGTCGACAGGGCCGTCGGTGAGGGCCAGCACCGCGCCGGTGGCACCGCCCTGACGGAGCCGGGACAGGGCCGCCTTGGCCGGCTGGCTGCCCGAGACCACCACGGCGGCGATGGAGGCTCCGGCGGCCGCTTCGAAGGCGTCCTCCCAGCCGGCATCGACCTCGACCACGTCAAGGAGGGTGCCGACCACGCCGTCCACGCCGGCCAACAGCTCAGCACCGGCCGCGCCGCGGGCCTCGTCCAGGGCTCGTTCCAGGGCGTCGGCCCGGGCCACGGAGCGGGCCAGCTCCTGGTCGGCCTGGCGGAGCGACTCCTCGGCGGACTCGAGGCGTCGGGTGGCGGCCACATGGGCCGCCTCGGACTCGGCCACCGCCGACTGCAGCTGGTGACGGGCCTGCTCGGTCTCGGCCAGCCGCTCCCCGAGCTCATGGTCCTCACCCTCGACCAGGGCCGACCGCCGCTCGGTGGTCGCCAGGCGGGCCCGCATCTGGTCGAGGGCCCGTCGGTCCCGTTCCAGGGCGTGCTCCAGCGACGCCAGCTGCCCCCGGGCCACCGTGACCGCCTCGTCGGCCTGGCGGAGCAGTGCTCCGTCCCCCCAGGTGGCGAGGTGCGACTCCAATTCAGCGGCGGCGGCGGCTTCGAGTTCGGCGATGGCGTCCTGGTCGGGATGGAGGGCGGCAGCCTCAGTGGCCGACGACTCCAGCTCCTCGGCCAGGCGGGCTCCCTCGGCCTCGAGGGTGGACACGACGTCGGCGTCGGCCGCGGCGTCCAGGGCCTGGGCCAGCGACCGCTGCCGCTCCCGGAGCACGCCGGACAGGCCACGCGCCCGTTCGACCATGCCCTCGGCGCGGCCGAGCGCGGTGGCGAGGTCGGACTCCCGTTGGGCGGACATCTCGTCGGCGGTGCGCTCGCTGTCGGCGTCGAGCTCGCTGAGAGATCCGCGCAGACGCTCTTCGGCCGTGCGCAGTTGGGCCTGGGCCGTCGCCCCCGAGGTCAGCCGTCCGTCGAGGGCGATCAGCTCGATCCCGGCCACGTGCAGGCGGACCGCCCGCAGCTCGTCGGCCAACCCGGTGTAGGACCGGGCCGCAGCGGCCTGGCGCTCCAGGGGACGGATCTGGCGCTTGACCTCGCGGACCAGGTCGAACAGTCGCTCGAGATTCTCCTCGGCCGATGCCAGCCGGCGCTCGGAGCGCTCTCGGCGCCGCCGGTACTTGAGGACGCCAGCGGCCTCCTCGATGACCGCCCGGCGATCCTCGGGCCGGGCCTCCAAGATGGCGTCGAGGTTCCCCTGGCTGATGATGACGTGTTGCTGGCGACCGACCCCGGTGTCGGACAGGAGCTCTTGGATGTCCAGCAGTCGGCAGGGCGCCCCGTTGATCGAATACTCGCTGTCGCCCGACCGGAACAGGGTCCGGGTGATGGTGATCTCGGCCAGATCCGTGGCCAGCTTGCCGGCGCTGTTGTCGATGGTGAGCGAGACCTCGGCCCGGCCCAGGGCGGGCCGGCTGGCCGTGCCCACGAAGATGACGTCCTCCATCTTCGCCGAGCGCACGGTGCGCGGCCCCTGGGCCCCCAACACCCAGGCCACGGCGTCCACCACGTTCGACTTACCGCTGCCGTTGGGGCCCACCACCACGGTGATGCCCGGCTCGAATTGGAGCACCGCCGGGTCGGCGAAAGACTTGAAACCTTTGAGTGAGAGCGACTTCAGGAACACCGCGCGCTCACCCTATCGGGCGTCGCCCACGGTCGCGGGAACCCCAGGTCAGCGGCGATGAACGGGTGGTCGGGGCGGCCGGGGCGGCCGTCACACCTGGCAGTGGTCGCAGAAGTAGGTCGACCGTCCGCCGGACTTCACGCGCACGATGGTGGCGCGGCACCGCCGACAGGCCTGTCCCTCCCGGTCGTAGGCCTGGTGCTGGTCCTGGTAGTCCCCGATCTCACCGAAGAGGTCGCGGTACTGCTCGTCGGCCAACGACGACCCGCGCCGCTTCACCGCCTCGGCCAGGGTCTCGACCATGGCCCGGTACAGGCGGCGGACCTCCTGGGACGACAGGGAGTTCGACAGGCGGTCGTAACGGAGGCCGGCGGCGAACAGGATCTCGTCGGCGTACATGTTGCCGATGCCGGCCACGAACTCCTGGTCCATCAAGAGGGCCTTCAGCCCACTCTTGTGGGAGGCCAGCAGCACCCAGAACTTCTCCCAGCTCATCACGTCCTCGAGCGGGTCGAACCCGAGGTGGGAGAGTTCGGGCAGCGCCCGTTCCCCCTCGGCCGGCGCCGCCGACACGAACAACTCCCCGAAGGTACGTGGGTCGACGAAGCGGAGCTGCCCGCCCTGCGTGAAGGTGATCACGGCGTGGGTGTGGGGGGCCTTGGGCTCCTTGGGCCCCTTGGCCCGCTGGAGTTGCCCGCTCATGCCCAGGTGGACCACCAGGGTCTGGCCGTCCTCCAGCCCCAAGAGCAGGTACTTCCCCTTGCGGTCCACCGACTTGATGGTGTGGCCCTCCAGGCGGGCGCGGAACTGCTTGGCGCTCGGGTGGCGCCGCACGGTCCGGCCGTTGCGGACCTCGACCGACTTGATCTTCCGACCGACCACCTCGCCTTGGAGGTCGCGCCGGATGGTCTCGACTTCGGGAAGCTCAGGCATCCCCCCCGCCTCTCTCGACTTCCAACGATCCGCAGGCCACCCGGGCGGCGACCTGCTCGGCGTCTTTTTTGGAGCGCCCCTCCCCCGTGCCGAGGCGCCGGCCAGCAACGTACACCGTGGCCCGGTACCTCCGGGCATGATCAGGGCCGAAACCCTCGACCTCGTAGTGGGGAACGCCCTGGCCCAGGCGCACGGACTGCTCCTGGAGGCGGCTCTTGTGATCCGACTCCCCCGGCTCGCCCACCGCCACGGCAATCCGGTCCTTGAGCAGGGACAAGATCAGGCGCTCGGCCTGGCTCAGCCCCCCGTCGAGGTAGACGGCACCGATGACCGCCTCGGTGGCGTCGGCCAGGATCGACTCCTTGGCCCGGCCCCCCGAGAGGTCCTCACCACGACCCAGCCGCAGGTACTCAGGGATGCCGAGGCCCAGGCCAACCTCGGCCAGGACCTTGGTGTTGACCACCGAGGCCCGGACCTTGGACATCTGGCCGTCAGAGAGGTCGGGATGGGTCCGGTAGCTGAATTCGGCCACCACCAGGCCCAACACCGCGTCCCCGAGGAACTCGAGGCGCTCGTTGGACACCCGCCCGGCCTCCTCGGCGCACCAGGAGCGGTGCGACATGGCCAGGTCGAGCAATGTGGGGTCGTCGAACCGGTAACCGATCCGGTCGGCCAGGCCGGGGTCCCCCCCGGTCGTCGCCGGGTCGCTGGGGGACGCCATCGAAGCGCCTCAGGCCCCTCCGAGCTTGGCGTAGACGTAGTCCACGGCATCGCGCACCGTGCGCAGCTCCTCGAGGTCCTCGTCGTCGATGCGGAAGCCCACCGACCGTTCGCCCAACTCTTCTTCCAGCCCTTCCACCAGCTCGATCAGGGCCAGCGAGTCAGCATCGAGGTCTTCGGCGAACGAAGACGACTCCGAGATGGCCGAGGGCTCGATCTCCAGGATGTCGGCCAGCAGGTCGCGGATCAGCGAGAGGACCTGTCCTCGGTCGAGTGGACCCTTCTCCACGTGGGTCTCAGCGGGCACGGCAGCTCCTGTTCGTAGGTGGGCGCATCTTCGGCCACGACCTCCGATACGGTTGATGGCGACGGGATCGGACGGACAGCCGTCCGTCAGGCAGCGCCGCTGTCGGCCCGGAGGCCTGAGCGCGCACCGCACCTCGCCGGCGAGCGCCGCCTGCACCAGGCGCCATGAAACACATCGGAACGGCATGAGGACCGTTCCGGAGGCTCCAGGCCGTGCAGACCACCCACGACCGGCTCGGGTTGTGCCCGACGCCGCGTGGGGATGATATCCGAACTGGACATTCACGGAGTGGAAACACTGTGGCAACCCATCAGACGCATCGCCGCCCTATCACTGCTGGTGTGGAATCTCCCGAGCCGTCGGACGCGCCCAGTGGGGGTCCAGATCCGGCGATGGAGCCCTGGCCGTCGTACGATCCCGGGGAGTTCTACGACGAGATGGTGGGCTCCCACGGGGTGCCCCGGCCAGCAGCACGGGCCCTGTGGCGCCACTTCGCCTCGCTCGGTCCCGAGGCGCTGTCCGACCGCCAGGAGGCCGCCGACCGCGAGATGCGGGCCATCGGGGTCACCTTCACCGTCTACGAGGGCTCGACCGGTGTGGATCGGCCGTGGCCGTTCGACATCATCCCCCGGGTCATGCCCTCGGACGAGTGGCAGCTGATCGAATCGGGCCTGGTCCAGCGCCTCAACGCCCTGAACCTGTTCATCGACGACGTCTACCAGGACCAGCGGGCGGTGAGCGCCGGGGTGGTCCCCTCCGAACTGGTGGCGGGCTCACCCAACTTCCGACGGGAGTGCGTCGGGGTCAAGCCCCCCGGCGGCATCTGGGCCCACATCTGCGGCAGCGACCTCATCCGGGATGCCGACGGCACCGTCTACGTGCTCGAGGACAACCTCCGGGTCCCCTCGGGGGTGTCGTACCTGCTGGAGAACCGCATGGTGGCCAAGCACGTCTTCGCCGAGATGTTCCGGCACTACAGCATCGAACCCGTCGACCCCTACATCGGGCGGCTGGCCAACATGCTGGCCTCGGTGTCCCCGTCCACCGGCGACCCGACCATCGTCGTGCTCACGCCGGGCATCTACAACTCGGCCTACTTCGAGCACGCCTTCTTGGCCCAGCAGCTGGGGGTGGAGCTGGTGGAGGGCAGCGACCTGGTGGTCCTCGACGACGACTGCGTCTACGCCCGGACCATCGACGGCCTCCAGCGCGTCGACGTCATCTACCGCCGGATCGACGACCTGTTCCTTGACCCCGAGGTGTTCCGTCCCGACTCCATGCTGGGGGTCCCCGGTCTCATCCGCTCCTGGCGGGCCGGACGGGTGGCCCTGGTCAACGCCCCGGGGGCCGGGATCGCCGACGACAAGAAGGTCTACTCCTACGTGCCCGACATCATCCGGTTCTTCCTCGACGAAGAGCCCATCTTGGCCACTGTCCCGACCTTGCGGTGCAGCGACGAGGACTCCCGCCACTACGTCTTGAGCAACCTGGAGCGGCTGGTGGTCAAGCCGGCCAACGAGTCCGGCGGCTACGGCGTGATGGTGGGGACCCAGGCGTCCGACGACGACATGGTGGCGGTGACCAAGCAGATCGAGGACGACCCGGACCGGTGGGTGGCCCAACCGGTCATCCCCCTGTCGACGGCCCCGACACTGTGCGACGGCGAGATCGCTCCGCGCCACGTCGACCTGCGGCCCTTCACCCTCCTCGGGCCCGAGGGGGCCTATGTCACACGCGGCGGCCTCACCCGGGTGGCCCGACGGTCCGGCTCGCTGGTGGTCAACTCGTCCCAGGGCGGCGGCAGCAAGGACACCTGGGTGGTCGACAGCCACGTGCTGCCCGTTCCGGACCCGGACGGGGCCTAAGTGCGCCAGTCCATGGGACCCAGCGACGCCGCGTCGCCGCCCACCTCCCGGACCGGTGCCCCGCCCGATCCGGACGCCGGGTCGGGCGGGGCCGCGTCCCTGTCGGACCCATCCGACTCCGAACCGACCGAGACAAAGGAGCCCACCATGCTGCTGGCACGAATGGCCGAGGCCGTCTACTGGGCGGGCCGCTACCTCGAGCGCGCCGAATGCACCGCACGGATCGTCCAGGTGCACACCGACACCCACGTCGACATGCCCATCGGCCAGGATGTCGGCTGGGAGCCGCTCCTGGCCATCGCCGGCGTGGACAGCGAGTTCGCCGAGCGCTACTCCGAAGCCCTCGAGGCTGGTGACGTGGCCCCGGCCGAGGAGGACGTGATCGAGTTCCTGCTGCACGGGGACAGCAATCCATCGTCGATCCTCGGGGCCATCGCCTCGGCCCGGGAAAACCTGCGCACCGCCCGGCCGGTGGTCCCCCGCGAGGCCTGGGAGGCCTGCAACAACCTGTGGCTGGCCTGCTGCGACAACCTGGCCGAGACCGACAGCCGCCAGAACCGGGTCCTCTGGCTCCGCCGGGTGATCGCCGGGTGTCAGCGGATCAACGGCATACTGCTCGGGACCATGAGCCGCGACGAAGCCATGTCCTTCCTGCTCATCGGGCAGAACCTCGAACGGGCCGACCTGACCACCCGGGTTCTCGAGGTCCGGTCCGAGAAGCTGCAGCCCAAGCGGGGCGACGATCCCTACGACGCCGTGCACTGGATGGCCGCACTCCGGTCCCTGGCCGCCTACCAACCGTTCCGCCGCGCCATGCCGGCCCGGCCCCAGGGTGGCTCCACGCTGCGCTTCCTGCTCCAGGACGACCGCTTCCCCCGTGCGGTCAGTGCCTGCCTGGCCGAGACCCGCGCCCAGCTGAAGGGGCTGGCCCGGGCCGAGGGGGCCATCGACGCCTGCACCGATGCCTCGGTGATGGTGGCGACGGCCGCGGTGTCCCGGCTCACCCTCAGCGGGCTGAGCGAGTTCCTCGACGAGGTCCAAGTGGCCCTGGCCCTGGTCCACGAGCAGATCGACGAGACCTACTTCCGACCGACCTTCGTGGGCTGGCAACCGGAGTCCGTCGCCTCGTGACCACGGCCACGGCCGCCGCGCCCAACGGGGGCGACGCGCTCCCCGGGGCCGGTGGGACCGGGCTTCCCGCCTACCTCCCGGTACCCGGTCGCACCGACGAGTACCTGGGGCCGGACGGGACGGTGCGGACCCGATGGAAACAGGTGGCGGCGGAGCTGGCCGGGCTGGGCCCGAGCGGCCTGCTGGCCCGACGCACCGAGCTGGCCCGACTCCTGCGCAACGAGGGCGCCACCTACAACGTGAACCTCGGGCACGAGAGCCGTCGGCAGGCCTGGTCGCTCGACCCGTGCCCGCTGGTGGTGGAGGACACCGAATGGACGGGCCTCGAGTCGGCGGTGGCCCAGCGGGTGGCCCTGATGGACCTGGTGCTGGCCGACATCTATGGGGAGCGCCGGCTGGTGGCCGAGGGCCGGATCCCGGCCCAGCTGGTCCTGGGCAACCCCACCTTCCTGCGTGCCTGTGCCGGAACGCCGGCTCCGGGCGCCCATCGGCTGTTCCTGACCGCGGTGGACGTGGTCCGGGACGCAGAGGGCCGCTTCCGGGCCGTGGGCGACCGCGCCGAGGCACCCTCGGGCCTGGGCTACGCCCTGGTCAACCGGACCATCTTGTCGAGGGTCCTGCCCAACTTGCACCGGGAGTCAGGCGTCGAGCGGCTGGCCGGGTTCTTCCGGTCCATCCGGGCCGGGGTCGACGCGGTGGCGCCCGACGGGGTGGACGAGCCCCGGGTGGTCATCCTCACGCCCGGACCGCTCAGCGAGACCTACTTCGAGCACGCCTACCTGGCCTCCTACCTCGGCTACGCCCTCGTGGAGGGCCGTGACCTGGTGGTGACCAACAACCGGGTCTGGCTCCGGTCCCTGGCCGGCTTCGACCCGGTGGATGTGGTCATCCGACGGGTCGACGACACCTGGTGCGACCCGGTGGAGCTGCGGGCGGACTCGCTGCTCGGCGTCCCGGGGCTCTTGGAAGTGGCACGCCGGGGGCGGGTGACGGTCATCAACCCCATCGGGTCCGGCGTCATCGAGCACCCCGGGCTGGGTGGCCTGCTGGGCGAGCTGGCGCCGGCCCTGCTGGGTGAGGACCTGGCGCTGCGAGGCCCCGACACCTGGTGGTGTGGCCATCCGACCGGCCTCAGCCACGTGCTGGCCCACCTCTCCCGCCTGGTCGTCCAGACCATCAGCCCCGCGGCGGGAGGGCGGCCCATCGTGGGCTCCGCCCTCGCTGCCGAGGAGCTCGCCCGGTTGTCCGACCGGATCCGGGCCCGACCCTGGGAGTGGGTGGGCCAGGAGCTGATCGAGCCCTCCACCACGCCCACCGTGACCGACTCGGGCTCCCTGGAGCCGCGGCCCACCGTCCTGCGCACGTTCGTGGTGGCCGACGAGAGCGGCGCCGACAACGGGTCCCGGGGTCTCAGCGTGCTCCCCGGGGGACTGACCCGGGTGGGGGCCGAGCCGTCCTCCGTGATCATCTCGGGCCACAACGACGGCACCAGCAAGGACACCTGGGTGGCCTCGACCGAGCCCGCCCTCCAGCAGAGCACCTGGCTCCGGTCGGCCCGGACCACGATCCGGCCACCGGTGTTCCCCGACGTCGCCTCACCACTGCCCGGTCGTGTGGCCGCCCAGCTGTTCGTGCTGGGCCGGACAGCCGAACACGCCGAGCTGGTCATCCGCCTCATCCGGACCGTCCTGGCCCGCCTCGACCAGCCCCTCGGGGTGGGGGTGGACGGCGGTGCCGAGTCCTTGCAGGTTCTGCTGTCGGCCCTCGGCACCGTCTCCGGCTTCGACCCGGTGTCCGAACCCGACGACACCGGATCCTCGGACCCCGCCCCGACCGGAGCCCGGCACGCCCCGGCGGGCACCGGACCCCCTCTCACCGATGGCCCCGACCACGAGGATCCGACCACCGACCGGCGCGCCCTGGCCCTCCTGCTCGACGCCGGCGTGGACGGCAGCCTCGTCTCGTCCCTCGGGCTGCTGGTCGACGCGGCCTACTCGGTGCGGGAGCAGCTCTCCAGTGACACCTGGCAGCTGGTCGGCGACGTGGAAGAGGAGCTGGCCCGGCTGAGGAACCGACCGCCGACCCAGCTGGTCGGCGTCCAGTCGAGCCTCCAGCGGCTGCTCCAGGCCCTCTTGGCACTGGCCGGCCTGTCCGCCGAGAACATGGAGCGGGACTCGGCGTGGCTGTTCCTCGATGCCGGGCGGCGCCTCGAGCGGGCCCAGTCCCTCGTCCGCCTGCTCCGGTCGGTCCTGGGCCGCCAGCGGGCCGGCGTGGTCGAGGACCTGTTGTTGGAGTCGCTGCTCAAGACGTCCGAGAGCCTGATCATCTTCCGACGCCGCTCGGGTCCCACCATGCGGGTGGCCGGGGCCGTGGACCTGCTGGTGTACGACGCGGCCAACCCCCGCAGTGTCATCTACCAGCTCGACCGCCTGGTCGATCAGCTCGCCGACCTGCCCAGGCAGTCGCCTGCCCAGCGCCTGGGCCACGGCGAGCAGCTGGTCCTCGAGATCACCACCATGCTACGACTGACCGATGCCGCCCAGCTGGCCACGGTCGATCCCGAGACCAAACGACGTCCGGAGCTCGACGCCGTCCTGGGCCGGGCCGAGTCGCTGTTGGCCGAGCTGTTGGACAGCCTCCGGCTCACCTACTTCTCCCACGAGCGCCTGTCCATGCTGACCGGGCTCCAACACTCACTGGCCGCCCCGGCGGTCCGGCCCGACACGGCCCGGACGGGGGCGCACCGATGATCTACCGGATCGAGCACCGCACCGTGTACCGCTACACCGCACCGGTCTCGCGCGCCCGCAACGAGGCCCACCTCCGACCGCGGGACACCGACCGCCAGCAGTGCCTGTCGAGCGACATCACCGTCGAGCCGACCCCCACCAGCTGGTCGGAGCGTACCGACTTCTTCGGAAACCCGGTGGCCTCCTTCGCCGTCGACGGGCCGTTCTCGGAGCTGACGGTGACCTCGACCAGCTCCGTGTCGGTGTCAGGGCGGGAGCCCCTGCCGGCGACCGGGTCGGCCTGGGACCAGGCCCGGGACCGTCTGGCCGTCGACCTCGGTCCCGAGACCCTGGCCGCCCGGGAGTTCTGCTTCGAGTCCCCCCTGGTCCCCCTGTCCGCCGCGGTCCGCGCCTACGCCGAGCCGTCCTTCAGCCCCGGGCGCCCGTTGACCGAGGTCATCTCGGAGCTGACCGAGCGGATCTTCGTCGACTACCTCTACGACCCCGGGTTCACAACGGTGACCACGCCGTTGGAGGACGTCATCACCTACCGGCGGGGCGTCTGCCAGGACTTCGCCCACCTGGCCATCGGCTGCCTGCGCTCGATGGGCCTGGCCGCCCGCTACGTCTCGGGCTACCTGGAGACCGCTCCCCCGCCCGGCCAGGAACGCCTCGTGGGAGCCGACGCCTCCCATGCCTGGCCGTCGGTCTATATCCCGGATTGGGGGTGGCTCGACGTCGATCCCACCAACGACCAGGTGGTCGGCTCGAGCTACGTCACCACGGCCTGGGGCCGCGACTACTCGGACGTCTCGCCCCTGAAGGGCATCGTGTTCGGCGGCGGGAACTCCCACACCCTGGACGTCGCCGTCGACGTCACCCGGGTCGTCCCGGCCGAACGCTAGGCGGCGCCCGGTCCGGGTGCGGCCAGCGCGGTGGCGATTCGCCGGATCCCGGCCAGGAGGGCCTCGGCCTCGGACGGCGTGAGCACGGCGTAGGCCGGACGGACCAGGTCGTCGGTGAGCGACTCGGCCGCGGCCATGGCCTCCCGCTCGTCCGTGCCGATGACGGGCTCGTCATCCTCGGCCCAGCCGAAGACGGTGTGCTGGTCGGGGCTGGATGCGTAGTGGGCGGTGCGGGCACCGAGGCCGCTGGCCCGGACCGCCACCAAGTGGGCCCCTCCCCGGAACTCGCGCAGGACCGCGGTCAGCTGCATGGCCCGTCCCGCCGCGTCGTCCACCAGCGGCTCGGCCCGGAACCCGGCATAGAGCGCCATCCCCACGTAGTCGGCGGCGTCGTTCACCGCGCCCGCCGCATGGCAGAATTCCTCCAGCCCCTCGACCCCTGCCAGCCGGGACCGCCCGTGGTCGGCGGCACAAGCGAAGTGGGCCCGGGCGGCCTCGCGGGGTGCGAGGACCAGCTTGGCCGAGTCCCACATGGTGTGGACCACCTCGGGGTTGAAGTAGCCAAAGGCGCTGACCACCACCTCGGCCTCGACATCGCCCAGGACCCCGCCCCGGCCCAGGAAGTAGAACCCGAACAGGTCGAGACCGAGCTCCTTGCCGCGGGCCCGGGTCTCGGGCGTGAAGTAGTAGGCCCATCCGTTGTCCCCGATCAGGGGGCAGACCTGCGCCATCAGCTCATCGGTGGTCATGGGCGCATCGTAGTGTCGGGCTTTCCCCCGCCCAGGGGCCTCCCGTAGCCTCGCATCCCATGCGGATCCTGATCACCGGGGCGGGGCGGGCCATCGGCGCGGCGACCGCCGACGAGCTGGCGCGGGCCGGACACGAGGTGGTGGCCACCGCCCGAGACCCCTCCCTCCTCGAGGGGCACGACGTCGCCCGGCGCATCGAGCTCGACGTCACCGACCGCCGGTCGATCCGGCGGGCTCTGGACGAAGCCGGCGAGCTCGACGCCGTCGTCAACAACGCCGCCATCGCCCCGAGGGGGCCGCTCGAGCACTTCCCGGTCGAGCGCCTGAGGGACATGTTCGAGACCAACACCCTCGGACCGCTGGCCCTGGTCCAAGAGCTGGTGCCGGCCTGGCGGGCGCGGGGCAGCGGCGTGGTGGTCAACGTCTCCTCGGTGCAGGGTCGGGTGGCCACTCCCATCGAAGGGGCCTACTCAGCCACCAAGTTCGCTCTCGAGGCCCTGTCCGAGACCCTGCACTACGAGCTCGGCCACTTCGGAATCCGGGTGGTGGTGGTGGAGCCCGGCTACATCGCCCCGGGCATGAAGCGGGCCGATGCGATCCGCGGCGACGACCACTACGGCCCGCTCTGGGACCAGTGGGACGGGGCCGAGGCCACGGTGACCGGAGGTGCGGGGCGGCCCGGGCCCGAACTCGTGGCCCGGGCCATCCGCCGGGCCATCGAGGACCCCGCCACGCCGTTGCGGGTGCCGGTGGGCGAGGACGCGGCGGTCATCCTGGCCGCCCGGTCCGAGCTCGGCGATGCCGAGTTCGAGGCCTCCATGCGGGCCGTCCTCGGGATGACCTGGTGATCGCCGCGGACAGCCTCAGCCGGGGGCGTTGACCAGGCTGCGGGCCGCCATCGAGAGGTAGTCGAGGAGCTCGGCGCGGTCGTCGGGTTCGAGCCCGGACGCCTCGACCGCGTCGGCCATGTGGCCCAACCAGGCCTCGGCCTCGGCCGAGCCGATCACGAAGGGGGCGTGGCGCATCCGGAGCCGGGGATGGCCGCGCTGGGCGTTGTAGTCGGGCGGCCCGCCCCAGTACTGCATGAGGAACAGGGCCAGGTGGGCCTTGGACTCGGTCAGGTCGTCGGGATACATGGGCCGGAGCAGGGGGTCGACCGAGACGCCCTGGTAGAACCGGTCCACCAGGGCGACGAAGAAGGGCTCGCCCCCCCACCGCTCGAAGGGCGTGCCGTCGGACTTGCGCGTCAGTCGCACGCCTCGACTGTAGGCCGTGCGCGGATAGCCTCTGACCAGCCCGTGGCTGGCATCGGGAGGGACGACGGAGGTCGATCGTGTTCGAATGGTCCGAAGAGCAGCTCATGATCCGGGACGCCATCCGGCGGTTCGTCGATGCCGAGGTGGTGCCCAACATCGAGGCCCTGGAGCACGGGGACCTGCCCCCCTACGACATCATCCGCAGCCTGTTCGCCACCTTCGGCATGGACCAGATCGCCCGCGACCGGTTCAAAAAGCAGCTGGAGCGCAAGGTGGCCGGGTCCCCGCCCGCCACCGAGGACACCGGCGGGCGTCGGGGTGACGGCGGGGCGGCGGCCATGACCCTCATCCCGATCATCGAGCTCTGCCACTACTGCCCGGGGATCGTGACCGCCATGGGGGTCAGCACCGGGCTGGCCGGGGGCACGATCATGAAGCAGGGCACACCGGCCCAGATGGAGCGGTGGGGGCTCGACCTGCTCACCGGGGACAAGGTGGGCTCGTGGGCCATCACCGAGCCGGGATCGGGATCGGATGCGCTCGGCGGCATGATGGCCACCGCCCGCCGTGACGGCGACGAGTACATCCTCAACGGCAACAAGACCTTCATCACCAACGGCCCCTACGCCGACACCATCGTGTTCTACGCCAAGCTCGACGATGGCTCCGACACCCCGATCCGCGACCGCCAGGTGCTGACCTTCGTGCTCGACCGGGGCACCCCCGGATTGGACCAGTCCAAGCCGTTCCGCAAGATGGGCCTGCACTCGTCGCCCACCGGCGAGCTGTTCCTCACCGACGTCCGGGTGGGCAGGGACCATCTGTTGGGCGAGACCGAGGACGAGGGGGCCGGAAGCGGCCGTGACTCGGCCAAGGGCAACTTCGTCACCGAGCGGGCCGGCCTGGCCGCCATGTCGCTCGGCCTCATCGAGGAGTGCCTGAAGCTGTCCGTCGCCTACGCCAAGGACCGGATGCTCTGGGGCAAACCCATCGGTGACCGCCAGCTCATCCAGCTGAAGCTGGCCAAGATGGAGGTGGCGCGCCTCAACGTGCAGAACCTGGTGTTCCGCCACATCGAGCTGTCCGAGGCCGGCAAGAGCCTGACCCTGGCCGAGGCATCGGCCATGAAGCTGTACTCGGCCCAGGCCGCGTCCGACGTGGCCATGGAGGCCGTACAGCTCTTCGGGGGCAACGGCTACATGGCCGAGTTCCGGGTGGAGCAGCTGGCCCGGGACGCCAAGGTCTTCCAGATCTATGCCGGCACCGACGAGATCCAGATCACCCACATCGCCAAGGACCTCCTCAACCGCTGAGCCCCATCCGCTCCTACTCCGAGGAGTGGATGGCCCGGCGGATGGCCTCGGGGTCGCCCCAGAGGACCTCGACCTCCTCCAGCGTCTTGCCCTTGGTCTCGGGCACGAACCGGCTCACGAACACGAAGGTCACCGCACAGAACCCGGCGAACAGCCAGAACGTCCCGGCCTCGGTGATCAGTCCCACCAGGGACAAGAAGAACTGGCTGACCAGCCAGGCGGCGAACCAGTTGGCGGCGGTGGCCACGGCCACGGCCCGGCCCCGCATGTGGGACGGGTAGATCTCGTTGATGATGGTCCACACCACCGGTCCGAGCGAGAAGGCGAACGAGGCGATGAAGGTGACCAGGGCGATCAGGGTGACCACGCCGGTGACCGAGGTGCTTCCCCCCGAGCTCGGGTGGTCGCCCAGCACCTCGAACATCGCACCCACCACGATCAGGCTGACCCCCATCCCCACCGAGCCGATCAACAACAGGGGCCGGCGGCCGAAGCGGTCCACCCAGGCCACCGCCACGAAGGTAGCCACCACGTTCACCGCACCGATGGCCCACAAGGTGGCCAGGCTCTGACTCCCCGGCGTCGAGAAGCCGGCGGCGGCGAAGATCTTGTCGGCGTAGTAGATGATGGCGTTGATGCCGGTGAACTGCTGGAGCACCGCCAACAGCACGCCGATGACCAGGGGGCGGCGCCACTGGGAGGCGAACACCTCCCGCCACGAACCGGCGGCCTCGGTGGCGTTGAGCTCCTCGATGCCGGCGAGCTCGGCGTCGATGTCGGCGTGGGGCTCGACCTTGGCCAGGGCACCGCGGGCATCGTCGTGGCGGCCCATCTTCACGTACCACCGCGGTGAGTCGGGCAGGGGCAGGATGGCCAGCACCAACAAGACCCCGGGGATGGCCGAGATGCCCAGCATCGCCCGCCACTTGTTCCCGTTGATCAACAGGTAGTCGGCGAAGTACGCCACGAAGATGCCGATGGTGATGGCCAACTGGTAGAGGGAGACCATCCGGCCACGGACCCGGCTCGGGGCCAGCTCGGCGGCGTACAGGGGTGCCGCCACCGAGGCCACGCCCACACCGAAGCCGACCAGCAGCCGGCCGACCACGAGGACGCCGGAGCCCGGGGCCAGGGCCTCGACCAGCGCCCCGGCCACGAACAGGACGGCCGCGAACACGATGGTCCAGCGGCGGCCCATCCGATCGGCCAGGCCGCCGGCCACCAGGGCCCCGGCCATGGCGCCCAGGGTGACCCAGCTGGTGATGACCTCGAGCAGGAGGGTCCCGACCGAGAACTCTTTTTGGATCCCGTCGAGCGCCCCGGAGATGACGCCCTGGTCATAGCCGAACAACAGGCCGGCCAGCATGATGACCAGGCCCACACCGAGCAGGTAGATGCCGGTCGTCGAACCGCCAGGTGTGTCAGCCACCCCACCGGGTGATTCCTGGCCACCGTCCGACGCCCCGTCGGCCCGTATGGTCATCGCTCCCCCGTCTCGCCGTCGGGGTCACTGCCCCCGCTCCGACCATCGATCCGACCGCCCCGACGTGCCTGGGACGACCCCGCAACGCTACTGCGCCACCCCGGCGTCCTGGGGCATCCGGCCGAATTGCCGCACGCCGCCGTCGGCCCGATCATGGTCCGTAGGCGAGGCCGGTACAGTTCTGTCGTGCAACGTCGCCGGTCCTCGTCGAGGCCAGCCCCGATCGAGGTGGCTCTCCCCCGCTCCTTTGCGGCCCGCTACGGCGCCGGCACCGAACGGGGGCTCTGCCTGGGTGGCGGTGGACTGTTCTTCGTGGCCTGGCAGGTCGCCTACCTCCAGGCCCTGGCCCAGCACGGGGTCCGGGTCGACAGTGCCGACCGGGTGGTGGGCACCTCGGCCGGCTCCATCGTCGCCTCGGCCGTCACCGCCGGCAGGCTGAAGCGGCTCCACTCGCAGGTGTCGGTGCTGTCCAAGGTGCCGACCCTGGTGGCGGCCATGGCCCCGGCCGGAGCGCTCCACCCCAGCCAGAACCGCGCCCTCGAACTCTTCATCAAGGCCACCGACGGGGACCCCGGTACCGTCCAGGCCATCGGCCACGCCGCACTGGCCGCCGTCACCCCCACAGCCGAGGCCACCCGGCGCAACATCTCCCTCGTGGTGGGGACCGGTCGTTGGCCGTCGTCGGCCCTGCACATCACCTGCGTCGACGCCTACACCGGCGACCGCTGCGTCGTGACCAAGGACTCGGGGACCTCAGTGGCCCGGGCCGTCGCCGCCAGCAGTGCTGTGCCCGGCATTTTCGCCCCCCAGGCCATCGCCGACCGACGGTGCATGGACGGGGGCGTGAGCGGCACCGGCGTCCACCTCGACCTGCTGGCCGGGGCCAAGCGGGTCCTCATCCTGGCCCTGACCGACGGCTCGGAGATGACCGACGGGATGATGACCTCCCACCCCGGCGAGGGCGCCCAGGAGGTCGAGGACCTGAAGGCGTCGGGCTCCGAGGTCCTGGTCAGGATGCCCGACGAGGTCGACCTGCTCGAGCTGATGAGCCCGCACTCGGTCCCCGGCGCACTGGCACTGGGCACCCGTCAGGGCAACCGGGACGCAGCCGAGCTGGCCGAGTTCTGGGCCTGAGCCCACCCCGCTCGCCCATCGGCCAGCGCCGCGCCGACACGCCGCGGCGGGGCCTCACTCGGTCGAGGCGGCCTCGGTCACCGAGTCGGCCACCGCGTCCACCAGTCCCGCCACGGCCAGGTCGTGGGCCACGGTAATGGCGTTGACCATGGCCACCGACGAGGACGAGCCGTGGCTGATGACGCACACCCCGTCGACACCGAGGAGCATGGCGCCCCCGGTGGTCTCCGGGTCGAGGTCGGCGGCCAGCGGCAGCAGGTGGGGATAGAGGGCGGCAGCCAGATCGGCCAACTCGGGCTGGCCGAGGATGCCGGTCAGGGCTCCCATGAGGAACCGCATGGCGCCCTCCAGGGTCTTGAGCGCCACGTTGCCGGTGAAGCCGTCGGTCACGATGATGTCGGCCGCACCGGTGAAGAAGTCCCGACCCTCCACATTGCCCACGAAGTCGAACCCCGAGCCGCCGGCCCCACCGGCCAGCAGCGCGTGGGCCTCTTTCACCAATGGGCTCCCCTTGGACTTCTCCTCGCCGATCGACAAGAGGCCCACCCGGGGTTGGGGTACGCCGTAGCGTTTGCGGGCGAACGCCGCGCCCATCTCGGCGAACTGGACCAGCATCTGGGGCGTGCACTCGGCGTTGGCCCCGGCATCGAGCAGGACCGTGGGCCAGGACGCGCCGGGGTTGGGGATCGGGGTGGCGATGGCCGGTCGGATGACCCGGGGCAGCCGGCCCATCCGCAGGAGGGCAGAGGCCATGGCCGCGCCGGTGTTGCCGGCCGACACCATGGCCATGGCCCGCCCGTCCCGCACGGCTTCGGCCGCCCGGACCAGGGAGGAGTCCTTCTTCCGGCGCACGGCCTGGGCCGGGTCGTCCTCCATGCCGATGACCTCGGTGGCCTCGATGGTCGCCAACGAGCCGGTGTCGCCCATGCCGCCGGGCTGGCCGACCAGGACCACGCGGATGTCGGTCTCGTCGGCGATCTGGCGCGCCCCAGCCACGATCTCAGCCGGAGCCCGGTCCCCGCCCATGGCGTCCACAGCCACCGGCAGGGCGGCGAACGCGTCGCCCACCGGGCGCGCCACCCTGCGCGCCACTAGTCGACTTCGAGGGCCTGACGGCCCTTGTACCATCCACAGTTCGGGCAGACCACGTGGGGCAGCTTGGCAGAGGTGCACTGGGGGCAGACGGAGCGGGCCGGCGCCTTCAGCACCCAGTTGGATGCGCGGCGGCTTCGGCTCTTCGACTTGGAGGTCTTCTTCTTCGGGACGGCCATAGAGGTGAGATCCTAGGCGAAGTCGCGACCTAACCGTCACGCAGGGCGTCGAGCGCGGCCCAGCGTGGGTCGCCGGCCGGTCGGCAGGCGCACGGACCCACGTTCCAGTTGGTCCCACACTGCGGGCACAGCCCCAGACAGTCCGTCCGGCACAAGGGGGCGAGCGGCAGCTCCAACAAGACGGCGTCGTGTGCCAGAGGCTCGAGATCCAGTTCGTCCCCGGCCAGAGGGTAGGCATCCTCGTCCCGGTCGGTGCCGCCCGCCGGTGCGTACCGCTCCGCCACGTCGGCCACGATGGTGCCGCTGGCCTCACCGCCGCAACGGCGGCATTCGCCCACCCAGTCAGCCTGCACCGAGCCGGTGGCCGTGATCCCACCCGGATACGAGCTGAGGATCAGGTCGACCACGACCGGCTGGCCCTCGGGAACGGCCACCCCGACCGCCGCCAGGTCGTCGATCACCCCTTGGCGAACCTCGTGCCGGGTGGTGCCGGCGGTCTTGCGCAACGCCGCCACCTGCACCAGGAACGGCCGCGAGCGGCGCGGCGGGGAGTCGGTGGCGACCATGGGACGACCCGCCTCAGGCAAGGTCCTGGTCGAAGAAGCCCTCCGGGTCGTCGACGCCCTCGGTTGCCGCGCCGGGGAGGCTGGTGGCGAGGGAGGTGTCGCCACCCTCGCCGATCTCCACCCGGGGCAGCGGAGTGACCTGGAGCTTCTCGCGGCCGGCCTGCACGGTCTTCATCGTCCGGTCCAACACGATCTCGAAACTGGCCAGCTTCTGGTCGGCGTAGTCCTCGGCCTCGTGGCGGAGGCGCCTGGCCTCCTCGTTGGCGTCGTCGAGGATGCGCTGGGCCACATGGTTGGCCTGGCGGACGATCTCGGTCCGCTGGACCATCCGTTCGGCCTGGACCCGGACCTCTTCCAACAGCACCTCGGCCTCGCGGGCCTTCTCGGCCAGGAACTCGTCGCGCTCCTTCAGGAGCCACCGGGCCTGGCGGAGCTCGTCGGGCATACGGTCGAGGGCGGCCTGCAACAGCTCGGCCAGCTCGTCCCGGGACACCAGCACCGAGGCCGACAGGGGCATGGCCTTGGCCGTCTGCACGACGTCGAGCGCCACCCGGATCAACGCCTCGGCGTCGTGCTCCTCACCGGCGGCCCGCTGTTGGTCCAGGTCCTCGAAGAGGTCACTCATCGGCGAACTTCTCCTTGAGGCGCAACGCCACCGACTCGGGCACGAACGCCGTCACGTCGCCCCCGAACCGGGCCACCTCTCGCAGCAGCTTGGACGCCACGAAGGAGTGGGTCGAACTGGTGGGGATGAACAGGGTCTCGACCCCGGAGAGCTGCCTGTTCATCTGGGCCATCTGCATCTCGTTCTCGAAGTCGGACACGGCCCGGAGGCCCTTCACGATGACGCTGGCCCCGACGTCGTGGGCCACGTTGACCACCAGAGTGGCGAGGGACACGATCCTCACGTTGGCCAGATGGGAGAGCGACTCCTCCAGCATCTCCTGGCGCTCGTCGAGGTCGAACAGCGCCCCTTCTTTCTGCGGGTTGCGCAACGTGGCCACCACCACCTCGTCGAACAGGCGGGCAGCACGCTCGATCACCTCGAGGTGCCCATTGTGAACCGGGTCGAAGGACCCGGGGATCAGCGCAATCCTCACCAGACACCTTTCTCCGTGACCAGAGCCGGTCGGGCCACGGTGACGATCGTACCTCCATACCGCTTGGTTTTGATGATCCCCCAGCCCACAGGGGGTGCGATCTCCGCCCCTGACTCGAGGACGGCGAGGTCGGCCGGGAGCTGGGTCACGAGCGTCCCCCATCCCTCGTAGCCGTAGGGGGGGTCGCACAGGACCAGGTCGTACCGTGACGCCGTGGTGGCGACCCACGCGTCGACGTCGGCCCGGACCACGGTGGCCACCCCGGAGCGCTCGTCGTCGTCGAGGCCCACCGACTCCAGGTTGCGGCGGATGGCGGCCAGGGCCAGCGGGTCGCGCTCGACGAAGGTGACCGAGGCCGCGCCCCGGGACAACGCCTCGATCCCCAAGGCTCCCGTCCCGGCGAACAGGTCCGCGACCTGGGCGCCCTCCACCCCACCGAGGCTGTAGAGGATGTCGAACATGGCCTCCCGCACCCGGTCCGAGGTGGGGCGGACCCCATCGCCGACCGGCGCGTTCAGGCGACGGCCGCGTAGCTCGCCACCGATCACCCGCACTGCCGTGCTCCTGGTCCATGCATGGCGTCCAGACTACCGGTCGTCCCTGTGGCCTCCGGGTCGGTGCCGGTGCCCGGTGGCAGGCCGTGGGCCTGCTGCGGCCGTCAGCTCTTGAAGAGGAATTCGGCCTCGTCGTCGTCGATGAAGATCCGGAGCTCGTCTTCCAAGAGCGGGTGCTTCCCGAGGCCGGGATCGTCGGCCACCACCGCCTCGGCCACCGCCCTGGCGTCGGTCACCAGGTCCCGGTCGGACAGCAGCCGGGCCAGCTTGAGGTCGCTCCGGCCTTTCTGGCGCGCCCCCAGGATGGTCCCCTCCCCCCGGAGCTCGAGGTCGACGTCGGCCAGCTCGAACCCGTCGGTCGACCGCTCCATGGCCCCGAGGCGGGCCTCCGCCTCGGGTGTCTCGTTCTCCGAGAGCAGGTAGCACCACGAGGGGTCACGGCCCCGGCCCACCCGGCCGCGCAGCTGGTGGAGCTGGGCGATGCCGAACCGGTCGGCGTCCTCGATCACCATCACCGTGGCTTCGGGGATGTCCACCCCCACCTCGATGACGGTCGTGGCCACCAGGACCTCGATCTCCCCGGCCCGGAACGCCGCCATGACCCGCTCCTTCTCAGCCGGGGGCAGCTGCCCGTGGAGGAGCCCGACCGACAATCCGGACAGCTCGGCGCCGGCCAGGCGCTCGGCCTCGGCCACCGCGGAGGTGGCCTGCACTCGTTCGGAACCGTCGACGAGCGGGCACACGACGAAGGCCCGGCGACCGGAATCGACCTCGGCCCGGACCCGGGACCAGGCCTCGGCGACCTCGAGCGGGGTCCGGAGCCACCGGGTGTCCACGGGCTGGCGCCCCTCGGGCAACTCGTCGATGACGGTCATGTCCAGGTCACCGAAGACCACCATGGCCGCGGTCCGCGGGATCGGAGTCGCCGTCATGACCAGCAGGTCCGGGTCGTGTCCCGCCCCATCGGGACCGCGGCCCTTGTCTCGGAGCGCGGCCCGTTGCTCCACGCCGAACCGGTGCTGTTCGTCGATGACCACCACCCCGAGCGACCGGAACAAGACCTGCTCGGTGAGCAGGGCGTGGGTGCCGATCAAGAGGTCGACGGTGCCCTCGGCCAGTCCGGCGTGCAGCGAGGCCCGGTCGGCCGCCCCGGTCTTCGAGGTGAGCAGGGCCACCCGCAGCGGTCGCTCGCCTTCCAGTGTCGACGGATCGGGAACGCTCAGGCCCTCCACCAGCTCCGAGACGCCGGCGGCGTGCTGTTCGGCCAGGACCTCGGTCGGTGCCATGAGGGCGGACTGGTGACCGCCCTCGACGGCCGTCAGCATGGCGGCTACGGCCACCACCGTCTTGCCCGAGCCCACGTCCCCCTGGAGGAGCCGGTGCATGGGGAGGTCGGCGGCCAGGTCCTCCCGGATGGACCCGATGGCCCGGGCCTGGGCGTCGGTCGGCTTGAACGGGAGCCGGTCGAGGAACCGGTCGACCAGGGTCGGGGCCCCGTCCGGGCGGGACACGACGTGGCGGATGCCTCGGGCGTCACGTTGGAGACGCGCCTGGCGCAGGACCAGCGCCAGCTGCAGCCGGAACAGCTCGTCGAAGGCCAGCCGGCGGCGGGCCGGCTCGTGCTCGGCCATGGAGGCCGGCCGGTGGATGTGGTTGAAGGCAATGGTCCGGCCCACCAGGTCGTAGCGGCGTCGGGTCCCATCCTCCAACGGGTCGGCGAACTGGCCGGCCCGGTCGAGGGCCTCGGCGGCGTAGCGGCTGATGCGGGCCGAGGTCAGGTTGGCCTTGTCGGTCAGCGGATAGACCGGGAACACCCTCCCGGTCCGCTCGTCGTCGGACCCGGTACCGTCGTCGGCCTCGGATGCCGAGGCCAGCACTTCCACCGTCGGGCTGCCCAGCTGCAGCGCACCCCGGTAGCTCCCGATGGTGCCGTAGAACAGGGCCAGCGTCCCGACGGCCAGCTGCTTGGCCCGCCATGTCTGGTTGAAGAAGACCACACTGAGCCGGCCGCTCCCGTCGGTGACCTCGACGACCACCCTCGACGGTGGGCGGCGGCGGCCCGGCCGCGGCCGTAGCCCGGGTTGGGCGTGGCCACCTTGGACACCTCGCCCAACACCGACGCCTTGTCGCCGTCGACCAGTTCGGCGATGGGAACCAGCCGCGTGCCGTCGATGTAGCGCCTCGGATAATGCGTCAGGAGGTCGAGGACCGTCTCGATCCCCAGCTCGGCGAGTTCTCGCTCGGCGGTGGCCCCGACCCCTCGCAGCACCGACACGGACAGGTCGGCCAGCTGGCGAAGCTTCCGGCCATCGGCGGCACCGTCGGCATCCGTCGGTGTCCCGCCGGTGCCGGTCGGATCCGGCTGGGGGGCGGTCCGGGCCGAGCCGCTCACTCGATGGAGAACAGGTACGGGTACAGGGGCTGGCCGCCGTGATGCACCTCGGTCTCGAGGCCCGGGCGGTGGTCACGGAGCCACTCGGTGATGCGGCGGGTGTCGGCCGCGCCCGATCCCTCGCCCTCGATGATGGTCACCAGGTCATGGTCGTCGGTCACCAGAACCTCGAGGAGCCCGCAGGACGCCTCGGCCAGGGTGGGGCGGACGATTTCGATGCCCTGGCGGGACAGGCCGAGCCAGTCCCCCTCGGCGATCGGTCCGGCCGGGCTGTCCGAGTCCCGCACGGCCCGGGTGACCTCGCCCGGCACCACCTTGCACGAGGAGGCCTCCATGGTCCGGGCGTTGACCTCGCCGTGGGCACCGGGGTCGTAGGCCAACAGCGCGGCGAACCCCTCGGCAATGGTGTCGGTCGGCACGACCCATACGGTCTTGGCGGTCAGGTCGTTCACCCGGTTGGCGACGGGGCGGATGTTCCCGTTGTTCGGGAGGATGATCACCTCGTCGGAGCCCACCGCCTCCACCGCCTCCACCAGCTCGGCGGTGGACGGGTTCATCGACTGGCCCCCCGACAGCACCCCTTGGACCCCGAGGGAGCGGAAGATCCGGCCGACGCCGACCCCGGTGGCCACCGCCACCACGCCGGTGGTGGGGGGAGGCCCGAGGGGGGTCAAGGATGGCCCACTGCCCTCCGCCCCGGCACCCTCACGCACCCAGCGCTCCTCTTCGACCTCCTCCAGCAGGTCGGTGACCCGGATCGACCGGGGCCGGCCGGCATCCAGCGAGGCCTCGATGGCAGCACCGATGTCATCGGTGTGGATGTGGCAGTTCCACAGGCCGTCGCCGCCGACCACGACGATGGAGTCGCCCAGGCCGGCCCAGACCTCCTTGAACGACGGGACGGTGTCGTCGGGCGCCTCCAGCAGGTACATCACCTCGTAGCGGAGTCCGGCCAGCTCGGCATCGGCCTCACTCACCAGGGGCGTGGCCATGCCCGGCGCTTCGGGGTTGACCGGCCCGAAGTGGGCCTCGGGGAGGTCGGGCGGGTCGGGCATCGAGCGTCCGTCCACCACCGACAACAGAGCGTCGAACAACAACAGGTAGCCCGTGCCGCCGGCATCGACCACCCCGGCCTGCTCCAGCACGGGCAGGAGCGACGGCGTCCGGGCCAGGGCCTCGGCCGCGCCGGCCCTCGACGCCTCCACCACATCCACCAGGGACTTCCCCGCCTCCGAGGCGGAGCGGGCACCGTCGGCCGCCCCCTGGGCCACGGTCAGGATGGTGCCCTCCACGGGTCGCATGACCGCCTCGCGGGCCAGGCGGTCGGCCACCGTCAGGGCCTGGGCCAGCTCGACCGGCCCGGGGTGTCCGCCCGGCGCGTTGAGACCCTCGGACAGGCCGCGGAGCAGCTGGGAGAGGATGACGCCCGAATTGCCCCGGGCGCCCATCAGCGAACCGTGCACGATGGCCTTGCAGGTGGCGTCGAGGTCGGGGGCGTCGAGGGCCTCGAGCTCCCGGCTCACCGATTCCATGGTCAGCGCCATATTGGTCCCGGTGTCGCCGTCGGGCACGGGATAGACGTTGAGCCGGTTGATGACCTCTTGGTGGGACCGGAGCCCGTCACGGAAGGTGGAGATCACCCGGGACAGCTGCGCAGCGTCGAGCGCGTCGAGGACCACCATGGCCAGGATGCTAACCTTTGTGCCTCACCCAGAGGTTTCTCAAAGGAAGTCGGAGCGTCATGGCAGCGGTATGCGAAGTGTGCGGCAAGAAGCCGTCGTTCGGAATGAACATCAGCCATTCCCATCGGCGCACCAAGCGGCGCTGGGATCCGAACATCCAGAAGGTGCGGGCCATCGTCGACGGCTCGCCCAAGCGGCTGAACGCCTGCACGTCGTGCATCCGTTCCGGCAAGGTCGTGAAGCGGCCCGTCCGGAACATCCCCGCCTGAGCAACCCGCCGGCACCGTCCCCGGGCCTCACCGGCCTGGCGGGACCCCACCCCCTGCGCCTTGGGTGACGTGACCCATGCGGCCGTTGCGGTCACCCGGGCCGGACCTTGCCGTCCCGCCACTGCTGTCCGTCCCGCCACTGCTGTCCGTCCCGCCACTGCTGTCCGTCCCGTCGCTGATGTCCGGCTCGTCACTGCTCGCCACCTCGGTGTCGTCGCTCCCGACCCCGTGGTCGCGACGTGCACCGCTGACCGGCAGCCGCACCTCGAAGGTGGCGCCCGGCCCGGGCCTCACGACCACCGACCCCCCGTGGGAGTCCACGATGGCGGCCACGATGGCCAGCCCCAGGCCGGCACCTCCTGATGCCCGGGCCCGGGAGGGGTCCGAGCGGTAGAAGGGCTCGAAGATGCGGGCCGACTCCACCGGGTCGATGCCCGGGCCGTCGTCGTGGACGATGAGCACGGCCCACTCGTCCTCCTCGGTCATGGTCACCTCGATGGCCGTGCCGGGCGGCGTGTGGATCATGGCGTTGACCAAGAGGTTGTCGACCACCTGTCGGAGCCGATCCTCGTCGCCCCTGACCACGCACGGGTCGGCCGACCTCGACGGTCAGCGGCCGGTCGGGGTCGGCGATCCCGACACCAGCGGCCGACCGGCGGACCAGCTCGCCGAGATCGACCGGGTCATCACGGAGCGGGCGCTCGTGGTCGAGCTGGGCCAGCCACAGCAGATCGTCCACCAGGGAGCCCATCCGGGTCGCCTCCTCCTTGATGGTGCGCATCGACACCGCCAGGTCCTCGGGCCGGTCGCGGACGCCGAGGTCGAACAGCTCGGCGTACCCGAGGATCGAGGTCAGCGGCGTCCGCAGCTCGTGGGAGGCATCGGCCAGGAACCGGCGGAGCCGCTCCTCGGACGCGGCCCGCTCGGCGAAGGCCACCTCGATCTCGTCGACCATGGTGTTGAACGCCGTGCCCAGCTGGCCCACCTCGGTGGTCTGGTTGACGTGGCTGACGCGCTGGGTCAGGTCGCCGTGGGCGATGGCTCCCGGCCGTCTCGGTCATCTCCTCCAGGGGCCGGAGGTCACGGCGGACCATGACCCACGACAGCGCGCCCAGTCCCACCAGCAGCAGGGCCGAGACGATCAGCTCGATCAGCAGCAGCTGACGGAGCGTGCGCTCGAGGTCGGTGAGCGGTACCGCCACCACGATGACGCCCGATGCCGTCGACCAGCGGCTTGGCCAGCACCCGGTAGGTCACCGAGTTCGGCGCCCGAGCTGGAGGTGGTGAAGAAGCGGTCCGCCTCCCCGGGAGCCCCGACGCCGGGCAGCCGGGCCGGGATGACCGGCGCCGTGGGCGCCTTGCCGCCGTAGCTGAAGAACAGGTGGGCCTCGACCTTGCCCGTGGCGCTGCGGAGCTGCCCGTAGGTCCCCGGAGTCACCAGCAGGCCCCGCTGGGACCCCGGTGGGCCGCCGAACGCCCGCCGCCGTTCCGGAACGATCCCGCGGGGTCCGAGGGTGCGTGCCGGCCCCTGCCGGGCAGGCTCGAGGCGGCGGGGCTCACCGTCGACGGCGTGGTGCCGGTTGCCGACGGGTTCGCCGTGGCGGGCGCGGTGGCCGGAGGGGCGGCCGGCACCGGCGGTCCCGAGGCCCGACGAGGACAGCAGGGCCCGCCCGACCGGGAAGGCCGCCGCCTCCAGCTGCTGGTCCACCCGGGTGGTCAGGAAGGACCGCAGCGCGTTGTAGGTGACCACGTCGGAGATGAGCAGACCGGCCGCCACGATGCCGACCAGCAGCAAGCAGGAGCCGGAGGCGCAGGGTCACGGCTCCGGGCCCCGGTCGGGCTGGGCGGCCGGCGCTCGGGACGGCTCCGCATGCAGTAGCCGATCCCCCGCACCGTCCGGATCAGGGGTGGCCCGTGGGCGTGGAGCTTCTTGCGCAGATAGCTGATGTAGACCTCGACCATGTTGACCTTGCCGTCGAAGCTGTAGTCCCACACGTGGTCGCGGATCTGGGCCTTCGACACCACCTGGCCGGCGTTGACCATGAGGTAGTGCAGCAGCCGGAACTCGGTGGGCGTGAGTTCGATGAGCGTCGATCCCCGCCACACCTGGTGGCTCTCCTCGTCCAGTTCGACGTCGCCGACCGTCACCCGGGGCCCGAGCTCCTCGTACCCCTCGGTCCGGCGCAGGATGGCGTTGATCCGCAGCAGCATCTCCTCCACGCTGAACGGCTTGGTCATGTAGTCGTCGCCGCCCAGGGCCAGGCCCTGGAGCCGGTCGTCCAGGTCCCCGCGGGCGGTGAGGAAGAGCACCGGGATGTCCGCCGATCGCCGCTCCTCCCCCATCCGCTTCAGCACGGCGAACCCGTCCAGGTCGGGGAGCATCACGTCGAGCACCACCAGGTGGGGACGGAAGGTCTGCACCGCTCGGAGTGCGTCCCGTGCCGGTGTGGGCCACCTCGACCGCCGCCCCCTGCAAGTGGAGAGCCATGGCCACGAGATCGGTGATGGGCTTCTCGTCGTCCACGACCAAGATGCGGTGCTCGGCGCTCAGCACCGGATTGGACCCGGCCCCAGGCCGCCGACAGGTGGCGCATCAACGGTGATTCACGCACCCCACCATGGTGACCGTTGTTCCTGTGGGTTTGCTGAGAAGAGCCGCCCAACGCTCCCGTGCTCCTCACGGGCCTCAGAAGCGGTGGACCCAGCCCCCCGGTGGGAGCGGGACGCCCCCGAGCACCACCGAGCCAGCACCCCCGGTGCAGCGACCCGACGGGCACGGGAGGACGCAGGCCGGCGGCGTGGAACGCCGCCACCAGGCCCTCGGGGTCCGGCGTGGCCACGATCAGCTCATAGTCCTCCCCGCCGTGCAGGGCCTCTCCGGCGGTGGCGCCCTCGAACACCGGCACGCCCTCGAGCTCGACCCCCACACCTGACGCTTGGGACAGGCGCCCGACGTCGGCGGCGAACCCGTCGGAGATGTCGATGGCGGCCGAGGCACCGGCCAGGCGGGCCGTCTCCCCTTCCGCCAGGCGGGCCACCGGCCGTCGATAAGCCGCCACCAGCCGGTCATCCGCGCCACCGGCGGCATCCGGCGGACCGGAGTCGGTGGCGTCCGGCCCGAACCGGCGGAGTCCGGCGGCTGACCCCCCGAGCGGCCCGGTCACAAACAGCCGGTCACCTGGTCCGGCCCCCGACCGCAGCAGCGGCCCGGCGTCTGTCGGGAGGCGGAGCGACCCGGTGATGGCCACCGACACCATGAGGGCCGGGCCCCCGGACAGGTCCCCGCCCACGATGACGCACCCACAAGCCGCCGATGCCGCCGCCAGCCCGGCGGCCACCTGGTCCAGCTCGATGTCCGGCGGGGCGACGATGGAGGCCATGGCGTGGTCGGGACGGCCACCCATGGCGGCGATGTCGCTGGCCGTCACCATGAGGGCCTTGTACCCCACGTCCTCGCCGGAGCACAGCCGGCGATCGAAGTGGACACCTTCCACCACCAAGTCGGTGGTCAACAGGACCGGGCCCACACCCCGGGAGGCCACCACTGCGGTGTCGTCCCCGATCCAGACCTCGCCGCCCGGAGGCAGGTCACCGACAGGGTCCACCTCCCGGGCGGCCGCCAGGAAACGGTCGTTCATGCGGTCGATGACGTCGAACTCGTCGATACCTCCTGGTGAGCCGGTCCGGCGACCTCGGGAATTGGGCCTGTGCACGTACCCTTGCCTACCATTGACTAGCGGCTGGACCGCTACAATTGGCTGATCGTCAGCCAGGCCACCTGCACCGACGACGGACCACCGGGTCCGCCGCCACTCCAAGGAGGATCTCCGACCCCATGCCCGCCACCACGAACAAGAAGCTCCTCGCATGGGTGGACGAGATCGCCGCGCTGACCGAGCCGGCATCCGTCGAATGGTGCGACGGGTCGGCCGAGGAGTACGACCGCCTGTGCCAGCTATTGGTGGACAACGGGACGTTCACCAAGCTGTCGGACGCCAAGCGCCCCAACAGCTACTGGGCCCACTCCGATCCGGGCGACGTGGCCCGGGTGGAGGACCGGACCTACATCTGCTCGACGCTCGAGTCCGACGCCGGGCCCACCAACAACTGGCGGGACCCGGCCGAGATGCGCGGCGTGCTCACCGACCTGTTCCGGGGCTCGATGCGGGGCCGCACCATGTACGTGGTGCCCTTCTCCATGGGCCCCCTCGGATCCAACATCGCCCACATCGGCGTGGAGATCACCGACTCGGCCTACGTGGCGGTGTCCATGCGGATCATGACCCGCATGGGCAGGGGCGCCCTCGAGGTCCTCGGCGCCGACGGCGACTTCGTCCCCTGTCTGCACTCGGTGGGGGCGCCGCTGGCTGACGGCGAGGCCGACGTGGCGTGGCCGTGTGACGCGGAGAACAAGTACATCGTCCACTTCCCCGAGACCCGCGAGATCTGGTCCTACGGCTCGGGCTACGGCGGCAACGCCCTGTTGGGCAAGAAGTGTTTCGCCCTCCGGATCGCCTCGGTCATGGCCCGCGACGACAACTGGCTGGCCGAGCACATGCTCATCTTGAAGCTCACCTCGCCGGCGGGCGAGACCCGTTACGTCACCGGGGCCTTCCCCTCGGCGTGCGGCAAGACCAACCTGGCCATGCTCATCCCCACCCTCCCCGAATGGAAGGTGGAGACGGTGGGCGACGACATCTGCTGGATGAAGTTCGGGCCCGACGGACGCCTGTACGCCATCAACCCCGAGGCCGGGTTCTTCGGTGTGGCGCCGGGCACCAACACCCATACCAACCCCAACGCCATGCTCACCCTGGACGGCAACGCAATCTTCACCAACACCGCCCTCACCGACGACGGCGACATCTGGTGGGAGGGGATGACCGACGATGCCCCGGCCCACCTCACCTCGTGGAAGGGCGAGGACTGGACTCCGGACTCGGGCACCCCGGCCGCGCACCCCAACGCCCGCTTCACCGTCCCAGCGTCCCAGGACCCGGCCATCGCCTCGGAGTGGGAGGACCCCGCCGGCGTCCCCATCGACGCCATCCTCTTCGGCGGACGCCGGGCCTCGGTGGTCCCTCTGGTGTTCCAGTCCAGGGACTGGCAGCACGGCGTGTTCCTGGGGTCGATCATGGCTTCGGAGACCACAGCGGCCGCAGCCGGTGCGGTCGGCAATCTGCGCCGCGACCCGTTCGCCATGCTGCCCTTCTGCGGCTACAACATGGCCGACTACTTCGCCCACTGGCTGGACATCGGCTCGGCGGCCGACCCCGACAAGCTCCCGAAGATCTTCTACGTGAACTGGTTCCGCAAGGACGAGGGCGGCCGCTGGCTGTGGCCCGGCTACGGCGAGAACTCCCGGGTCCTCGAGTGGGTCTTCGAGCGGGTGAGCGGCGTCGGCGAGGCCACCGAGACCCCCATCGGGTTCATTCCGGCGCCCGGGGCCATCGACACCGACGGGCTCGACGTGTCGCCGGCCGACATGGAGAAGCTCCTCACGGTCAACGTCGAGGAGTGGCGGGCCGAGGTGCCGAGCATCCGCGAGCACTTCGCCACCTTCGGCGACAAGCTCCCCGACCAGCTCACCGCCGAGGTCGACAAGCTCGAACAGCAGCTGGGCTGAGCCGGGCCGCCCCGGCCCTCAGCCGGCGGCCGACGTCGGACCGCGCAGCCGGCTCGACACCTGACGGGACGTGCTCCCAACGGCGCGCCGCGAACTCATGTAGGACACCGCCCCCACGGCGGCCACGACAGCCATCACCAGGCTCCCGGCCTCAACCGGCAGGGACAGCACCACGGGTACGAACGAGCCCACCACCCACATCAGCTGGAATCGGGTCTCGAACCGGGCGAAGGCGCGGCCCTGATTGGACTCCCAGACATGGCGCTGGACCAAGGCGTCGAAGGACGGTTTGGCCACCGCGCTGGACAGTCCGATGGCCAGGGCGATGACCGCCCAGAACCAGCGGGCCGGGTAGAACGCGCCCGACCAGGGTCACGGCGGCGGCGAGCCACAGCGAGCCCACCAGGATCTGCTGCTCGTCGAAGAACCGCCGTATCCGGGACACCAGCAACACCCCGATGAGGGCCCCGGCGGTCAGTCCGCCCAGGACGAACCCGAACCACCAGGTGGCGGCTCCGCTGCGCCGCAGGCCGAAGGCGAAGAGGAACGTGGTGAACCCGACCAGGGCCTTCAGCACCGACATGGGCATGAGGGCCAGAATCACCTCGGTGTCGGCGATGGGGCGCAGAGCGGCCAGGTCCTCCTCGTCGCCGACCCAGTCCCGGTCGGCATCCGGCGCCAACTCGACGGCGGGCGTGGGGGCCAGGGCGGTCTCCGGGCCGGACTCGAAGCCCGGGCGGCCACCCCGCCGGGAGGCACCCCGTCGGCCCAGGCGCCGGGGCACCGGCAGGCGGGCACCGGCCACGGCGGCGGCGGCGAACACGGCGATGGTCACCCACAGCACCGCCGAGGCGCTCCCGAGCTTCAAGATGGCCACGGCCGGGAGGGCGAAGGCGAACCCGGAGAGGGAGGCGAGCAGGCCCAGTCGGGCGTTGAGTGTGGCGAGGTCGGGCTCGACCGTCGGGGAGCCGGTCTCCGGGTCGTCGATGCGGATCAGGGGCAGCCCGTAGGGGGGCGTCGGATCGGGCGCACCGCCCGGGGAGCCAGACACCGCCCGGGCGGGGGCCGGGCGGGCATCGGCCCTCGGCGTGCCGCCGCCAGCCCCGTCGGTCGCCGACGACGCGTCGGGCGCCTCGTCGAGGAGCCCGATAGCGGCCATCTCGGGGACCAGGGCCCCCTTGGTCACCAGGTACACCTTGGACAGCACCAGCATGGCGAAGGCCTCAGGGAACAACAACAGCGAGTGGATGTCCCGGGCCAGGAAGGGGCACAGGGCGGCCCGCCCGATGGCTGAGGACACCACCATGGCCCGGCGTGCCCCCCGGCTGCGGTCGATGACCGGGCCGAGCGCCGGGGCCACCACGGCGAAGGGGCCCATGGTCAACAGCAGGTACAAGATGACCTTGTCCTTTGCCGCGGTGGGCGAGATGGAGAAGAACAGCGAGCCGGCCAGTGAGACGGCGAACATCGTGTCGCCGGCCGTCATGAGGACGTGGGTCAGGGCCAGGCGCCCGAACGGCCGCCGCTGGTCGAACAGGTCGGTGATGGCCGAGCGGGCCAGGCGCCGGAACTGATCACTGCGCTGGCGGACGCCCACAGGAGAATCGTACGCGCCGACGTGCGCTGTCCCGGCACAATGGGGCCTCGACCCGCGACGATACGATGTGCGGTAACACGCCTGTCACCGACGAGGGAGCTGCCGATGCCGGTCCACGCCTACGTGCTGATCCAGACCGAGGTGGGCAAGGCGGCCACCGTGGCCCGAACCGTGGCCACCATGGACGGCGTGGTGGCGGCCGAGGGCGTGACCGGCCCCTACGACGTGATCGTGCGGACCGAGGCCACCACGGTGGACGAACTCGGCCGGATGGTGGTGGGCCGCATCCAGCTGATCGAGGGGATCACGCGGACCGTCACCTGCCCGGTGGTGAACCTGTAGGTCGCCCTCGCCTCAGCGGATGGCGCCCGAGGACCGCAGTCGGGCGACGTCGGCGACGTCCAAGCCCCAGTCGGCCAGGGCCTCGTCGGCGTGCTGGCCGGGATTGGGGGGCGGGCGCCGGATCGCGCCCGGGGTGGCACTGAACCGGGGGGCCGGCGACGGCTGGAGCACCCCGGCCACCTCGGTGAACGTCCCCCGGAACTGATTGTGCGGGTGGTTGGGCGCCTCGGCCAGGGACAGCACCGGTGCCACGCAGGCGTCACTCCCCTCGAACACCTTCTCCCACTCGGCCCGGCTGCGCGAGGCGAAGATGGCGGCGAACCGCTCCTTCATGGCCGGCCAGGCCGATCGGTCGTTCTGGTCGGGTAGGTCCTCGTCCTCCAGCTCCAGCAGTCGGATCAGCTCGGCGTAGAACTGCACCTCGATGGCGCCCACGCTCATGTACCCGCCGTCGGCCGTCTCGTAGACCTCGTAGAAGTGCGCCCCGGTGTCCAACAGGTTGACCCCCCGCTGGTCCAGCCAGGCACCGGCCTGGCGCAGCGTGAACGTCATGGTCATCAGGGCCGCCGCACCGTCCACCATGGCGGCGTCGACCACCTGGCCGGCGCCGGTCTGGCGGGCGCTGATGATGGCAGCGCACATCCCGAAGGCCAGCATCATGCCCCCGCCACCGAAGTCCCCGACCAGGTTGAGCGGCGGCACCGGCCGGTCCCCGGCCCGGCCCATGGGCTCCAACGCCCCGGCCAGCGAGATGTAGTCGATGTCGTGGCCCGCGGTGGTGGCCATGGGGCCGTCCTGGCCCCACCCGGTCATCCTCCCGTACACGAGGGCCGGATTGCGGGCCAGGCAGACGTCGGGACCCAGCCCGAGCCGCTCGGCCACCCCCGGCCGGAACCCCTCCATCAGGCCGTCGGCCTCTTCGACCAGCGCCAGCACCAGCTCGACGCCCTCGGGGTGCTTGAGGTCCACCGCCACCGATCGCCGGCCCCGGTTCATCAGGTCGACATGGGGCTCGGACAGCGGCGGGTAGGCAGCCCGCTCGGCGCGGTCGATCCGGATGATGTCGGCTCCGGCGTCGGACAGCATCATCCCGGCGAACGGGGCCGGACCCAGCCCGGCCAGTTCGATGATCCGGACGCCGTCCAGCGGGCCGCTCACCAGGCACCTCGTCCGGCCAGGGCTCCGCCGGCCGCCGGCAACGGGCATGCTGCGTGCGAGAAAGTCATGGCGGGATGGTGGCCGCTCCACCCGCCGCGGTCAAATGCGATCCAGGAGACGACAACCACGTGCCACTCGAGATGCGGGCCACCGGTCCGGGGCGGGTCAACCTGATCGGCGACCATACCGACTACAACCAGGGTCTGGCCCTGCCCATGGCCGTCGACCTCGGTATCGACGTGGCGTTCACCCCCTCAGCGTCCGGTCGCATCGGGGTGTCCTCGGCCGCCTTCGGCACCGGGACCCAGTTCCCCGACCACCTCGACCCGGACCGTTCGGTCATCGCGTCGGTCCACCCGTCCTGGGCCCGCCTGGTGGCGGCCATGATCGCTGTGTCGCCCCCCGCCACCGGCGGTGACCTGGCCATCACCGGTTCGCTGCCGACCGGGGCCGGCCTGTCCTCCAGCGCCGCGCTGGCCGTGGCCCTGTCCGAGGTGTGGGGCGACGATCGGTCGGTCGAGGACACCGCCCGCCTGGCCCAGCGCGCCGAGCACCTCACCGGAGCACCGGTGGGCATCATGGACCCGCTGGTGTGCGCCGGAGGACAGGCCGGCCACGCTCTGTGGATCGACTTCGCCTCGTTGTCCACGCGGCCGGTGCCCATTCCACCCGACGTCGACGTCCTGGTGGTCGACTCGGGGCAGCGACGGGAGGTCCGATCGACGGCCTATGCCGACCGGGTGGCCGAGTGCAGTGCCGCTTCCAAGGTGATCGGCCCCCTCGGCCTGGCCGATGCCGCCGACCTGGCCACCCTCGACGACCCCGTCCTGCGCCACCGGGCCCGACACGTGGTGTCCGAGTGCGGACGGGTCCGCCAGATGGTCCAGGCGCTGGAGACAGCCGACCTGGTCCAGGCGGGCCGGGTCTTGGCCGAGAGCCACACGAGCCTGGCCCTCGACTTCGAGGTGTCCACCCCCGCCCTCGACGACCTGGTCGCTCACCTGGTGTCCATACCCGGGGTCGTCGGGGCCCGGATGACCGGGGCCGGCTTCGGGGGCTGTGTCGTGGCGCTCGCCCGACCCGGGAGCATCGATCCTGCCACCCTGGGGATGCCGGCCTGGCGGGTGACCGCCTCGGACGGCACCGTGGCGCGTCGGGTCGGGCGGCCCGGGGATCCCACTCGGCGCTGAGGTGGCCGGGGCCTCCGGCCCGGCTCAGTGGTTCAGTGTTGCCCGTAGGGCCGAAGGCGGCGATTGATGATCCGCTGGAGGACCGCCGGTTTGCGGACATCGTCGATCCAGCGGATCCCGTCCTCGCCCACGATCTCCAGTTCGAGGCGACCGGTACCCACGATCCGGCGGACGAGTGACTGCACGGCTTCGACCGAAGCGATCTGGGACAGGTCGGTCTCGGCGTGGCGCCGGACGGTGACGCCCCACTGTTCGACCAGGCGGTGGGACGTCACCACCAGGCTGGTCGTGCGCCACCGGACCACGCGCACCACCAGCCAGGCGCACGGCACGGCGACCACCGCCCCCTCCACCCAGTGGACTGGCACCGAGGTGTGGGGGACGCCCACGTCGAGGGCGACCCCGACGGCGATGGCGGCCAGGGAGACGAGCAGCGGAGCGGTGAGGAACGACCAGTGGGGCTTGAGGTCGAGCAGGACCTTCTCACCCGGCAGGAGGCTGAGCCGGTGAACGGCCAAAGGCCTCAGCCCAACTTGCCGGCGATCGACCCCGCCGATCGAAGCACGGTGCCGTCGGCCCCGGCGGCTGAGTAGGCATGGGTGGGTCGCTCCCGGGCCTCGGCCAGGAGGTCGCCGAGGAGCGCGGCAAAGGGCAGTGGCGGCGCCACCCACAAGTAGCGGGCCAGCGATCCGGGGATGGTGTTCACCTCGTTCACGACGAACTGCTCACCGTCGGAGAGGAAGTCGATGCGGGCCACCCCCCGCACCCCGGCCACGGCGGCGATCCGCATGCTGGCGTCGCGGAGCGCCTTGTCGAGCTCAGGCGAGATCTCGGCGGGGAGCTCCCGGTTGGCGCCGGCCATCCCCTCTCCGGCCACATACTTGTCCCGGTAGTCGAGGATGTCGGCCGCAGCTGACGCCCGGATCGGCCGCTCGATGGCCGACAGCTCGACCGCGGGCCAGGAGCGCACGCCCACCTGGAGGTCGGTCAGATCGGGGCGGAAGGGCTCGAGCACGGCGCCGAAGCGGAGGTGGGGATTGGCCGACAGACGTGCCGTGGCCGTGGCGAAGTCCTCGACGACGTCGATCCCGATCGAGGAGCCACCGAACCGGGGCTTGACGATGAAGGGGCCGTCGAACGACGGCGGGTCGGCGTGAGGGGCCAGGAGGGCCCGCGGCAGGGTCGGCAGTCCGGCCGCGGCCACCACCGACCCGAAGGCCATCTTGTCCATGCCGAGCGCCGCACCGGCCACGGTGGGACCTGAGTACCGGATGCCGGCCAGGTCCAGGGCGGCCTGGAGGGTGCCGTCTTCACCCGGCCCCCCGTGGCAGCACACCAACGCGGCGTCGAGGTCGATCACCCGCGACCGGCCCAGCCGGCCGCCGGGCTCGGTGAACCCACCGTCGGGGGCCGCCACCAGGGCCAGCTTCTGGGCGCCCCTCGGCACCCCGTCGAGGAATGCCTCGGCCTCCAGGGCCGGGTCCACCTCGTACCACTCCCCGGTCTTGGACCAGAACAGGGCACGGACCGGCCCGCTCCCACCGCTGGCCCCAGGTGAGGCGGACAGCCCCCGCGCCGCCTGCAGCCCGGTGAGCACGCTCACGTCGTGTTCGGGTGACGGACCTCCGAAGATGACTGCGACGTCGGGCACGGTGGGGGGATCCTCCGATCGGCGGTGGACAGGACCGGGCCGTCGGGCGGCGGACCTCCCGTCGGCTCAGCTGATCAAGGGTAGTGGTCCGGCAGATCGTTCTCGTACAGGACGGTGTCCCCCGCCACCAGGTGGCTGCGCACCCAGGCCACCGCCTCGGCGCGGTGGCCGACCGCCATCACCACCAGCCCGGATCCCGACGCCGACGCCGCCCCGGCCATCAGGGCCCGGCGGTTGGTCCGGCCCACCACCACGAGGTGGTCAGCCGCCCCGGCCACGGCGGCCGCGAACCGCCGGTTCTCTTCGGACTGGCGGGGCCCGAGCTCCACCATGCCCGGCGTCACCACCACCCGCCGACCGCCGGGGGTGTGCTCGGCACCGAGAGCGGCCAGGGCCTCGGCCGCACCCGCCGGATTGGCGTTGTAGGTGTCGTCCAGGATGGTGACCCCGGTCGCCGATCGCACCGCCTGGAGGCGGTGGTCCACCGACGGCAGGTCCGACAGGCGCCCGGCCACGGTGGTGGCCTCGACCCCGACCAGGAGGGCGACCGCCACCGCACAGGCCAAATTGGAAGGCTGGACCCCGGTCGGCACGGCCACCGCCTCGGCCAGGACCGACCCATGGACGAACAGCGAGACCGTGGTGCCCTCGGCGTCCCGGACTACCGCGACATCGGCACCGGGGTCGACCGCCGAGCACGCCATGACCCGCTTGCCGCCCGCCGCGGCCCGCGCCGCCACCGCCGCCAGGCGGGGGTCGTCGACGGCGAGGACCACATCACCGGCGGGGACCAGGATCTCGGACTTGGCCTCGACGATCCGGTCCTCGGTGCCGAAGCGCTCCAGGTGCACCGGCCCGATGGCGGTGATGACGGCGATGTCGGGCGGGCACCACCGGGTGAGCTCGGCGATCTCCCCGGGGCCGTAGGTGCCCATCTCGGCCACAAAGACCTCGGTGCCGTCGGCCAGGTGCTCGTTGATGGCCCGGGCCAGGCCCGCCCGATTGTTGAAGCTGGCCGGCGTGGCGACCACCGCCCGGTCCGGCCGGAGCAGGTGGGCGATGTGCCCTTTGGTCGAGGTCTTGCCGTAAGAACCGGTCACGGCAACCACCGTGGGATCGACCCGGGCCAGACGGGCGGTGGCCTCGGTGACGAAGCGATCGGCCAGTCGGTCCTCGACCGGCGAGGTGGCCAGGCAGGCCACATCGACCAGGAACGGAATGGCCAGCGCCGCCAGCACGGCCAGGGGTGCGGCCCGGCCCACCAGGACCCCGACCACGACGACCACGGCCTCGATGGCCACCCAGGTGGCGGCCAGGGTCCGGAGGCGACGGGTCCAGCGCAAGGGCGAGGTGCGCCCCTTGACCGACAGGCCGATCGGACCGGCGGCCACGACGACGGCGGTGGCCACACCGACGACCGGCTCCCACACCGTGGCCACAGCCGTGGCCACAGCCACCACCGCCAACACCAGATTTACCACCGAGGTCCCCCACCACCGCACGGCGAACCGGGCCATCGATCCGGCCAGGTAGTGCTCGCGCTGGGCCACCCGCAGCCACCGGAGCCCGGCCGGGACGGCGGCCAGCACGCAGGCCGCCACGGTGACCCACGTCACTGCGGCCTTCCGAGGATGGCCCGGCGGAGGGCCTCGGGGGCTTCGGTGGGTGTCAGGTGCCCCACCCCGGCCAGGACGGTCAGCGCTGCTGAGGGGAACAGTCCGAGGGCCCGTTCGGCCACTTCGGGGGGAACCTCGGTGTCGTTCTCGCCCCACACCAGATCGACCGGGCACCCGATCGCCGCCATGCCTGCGGTGTACTGCTCGGCGAGCAGCCGGACGAACACCGCCCGCATGACCCCCTGGGCGGCGCGGTAGTCCGGGGAGCCGTACCGGTTGCGCATGGCCTCCATGCGCTTCTCCCCCACCACCCCCAGGGCGTGCAACCGCCGGATCAGCCGGTAGGTGAGCGCGGGCCGGGCCCGGCGTCCTTGCCGGTCGAGCAGCGGCACGCCCGTCAGGACCAGGCGCTCGATCCGGTCGGGCACCAGTCCGACCAGAGGGACCGCCACCCGACCGCCGAAGGAATGCCCGACCAGCACTACCCGATCGGCCAGTACGCCCGGCTCCTCGAACAGCGCCACCAGGTGGGCGGCGTACTCGGCCGACCCCCACGGCTCCGGCGGCGCCGGCGTGGCCCCGAACCCGAACAGGTCGACAGCCAGTGCGCCGGGCCCGTCGTCGGCCGGGCCGCCAGTTGGAGCGAAGACCGATGAGAAGTCCTGGTGGGTACGCTGCCAGCCATGAAGTGCCAGCACCGTCGCCGGCCGCGGTCCCCAGGTGCTGCCGAACACCTGTCCGCCGGCGAACGACTTCAGCACCGGCACACCCTACCGACCGCTCTGGGGCCAAGCGGGCATTTGCGGCCGATCCGACCGGTCAGCACCAGCACGCCGCACCGCACCAACCCCGGGGGTGAGGTACCCGACCGGTAGCCTGACCGACGGTGCGACTCGAACCTCCGACGGGACCCTCGTCCGGCGACACGGCCCTGGCCGAGGCCATGGCCACGCTCACCGCGGCCCAGTCCCAGGCCGTGGCATCGACGGCCCGCTCCTTGTGCATCGTGGCCGGTGCCGGATCAGGCAAGACCCGTGTCCTGACCCTCCGGGTGGCGAGGAGGATCCAGGACGGATCGGCCGACGCCGACCACACCGCGGTGTGCACCTTCACCCGCAAAGCGGCCCGGGAGCTGCGCGAGCGCCTCGGCCGTTACGGCGTCCCGGTGTCCGCACCCGGGACCAACGGAGGCGTGCCCAGGCCCGGCGTGCGGGCCGGCACACTCCACCAGCTGGCCCTCACCCTCCTGCGCCGGGAGGCCATCGACCGGGGCCAGCCGCCCCCGGTGGTGGCCGAGCACCGGTTCCGGCTGGTCCGGGAGCTGGTCAAGGATCCGGCACTGGCGGCGGCCATCGAGACCGAGATCGCCTGGGCCAAGGCGCGCTGTCTCACCCCCGACCGATACGTCGGCGAGGCGGGGGCGGCCGGCCGGACCACACTGGTCGATCCCGAACGTGTGGCCGAGGCCTTCGCCGGCTACAACCTGGCCCTCGCCCGACGGCGGTCCCTCGACCTGGACGACGTCCTGGTGCGAGCGGGGGACCTGCTCCTCGACGACGCAGACTTCGCCGAACGCATGCACTGGCGCTATCGCCACCTGTCGGTCGACGAGTTCCAGGATGTCAATCCGGCCCAGTTCCGGCTGGTCGACGCACTGATGGGCGAGCGTCGCGACCTGTGCGCTGTTGGCGATCCCAATCAGGCCATCTACGGCTGGAACGGTGCGGATCCGACACTCCTGGCCCGTCTCCCCGAGGCCGAGGCCGGCATGGAGGTGGTCCGGCTCGACGAGAACCACCGGTCGACCCCCCAGGTGGTGGCGGCGGCCACCGCCGGCCTGGGCCGCGCCGCCGCGGTCCCACCCCGCTCCCTCGCCCCGGACGGCCCGATGCCGGTGGTCACCGCCTTTGCGGACGAGACCGCCGAGGCCGAAGGCGTGGTGTCCCTCATCATGGAGCGTTCCGAGGAAGGTCGGTCGTGGTCGGACCAGGCGGTCCTGGCCCGTACCCACGACCAGCTGGCCCTGATGGCCCGGGCCCTGGAGCGGGCCGGCATCCCCCACCGGATCGCCCCAGGCCCCGAGTCGCCGGCCGGCGAAGCCCCCCGATCCGAGCCGGCACCGACGCCCGGTCGACGTCGGGGACCGGGACGTCCGGGCGACGAAGTCACCGATGCCGTCGAGCTGGCGACCTTCCACCGGGCCAAGGGTCTCGAGTGGACGTCGGTCTACGTCGTCGGGGTGGAGGAGGGATTCGTGCCCATCGTCTACGCCACCACGCCGTCGACCCGGGACGAGGAGCGCCGACTGTTGTACGTGGCCATGACCCGTGCCTCCCGTGAGCTGCACTGCTCATGGGCCCGGAGCAGGCGGATGGGCAACGGCCGGCAGATGGAGCGCCAACCGTCGCCATGGCTCGCCTCGGTGGCCCGGGTGTCCCGCACCGGTAACGGCAGGATCACCCCGAGGGACGCCGGCCAGCGCATCGCCGCCATGCGTGCCACCCTCGGGGCCTGAGCACCGCTAGGACCTGAGCCGAAGCGGCCGACCTCCCGGTCGGGGTCAGCGCACGATGCCGGCCACGTTGTCGATGTCCGTGCCCCCGAGGCTGCCGGCGAAGGCCGCATCGCCGTACGAGAAGACGCCACCATCGGCGGCGGCCAGCCAGTACCCCTGCCCGTCGGCGGTCGGGGCCATGCCGACGATCGGACTGTTCAGCGCAAGGGACCCCGAAGAGCCGTGGAACCCGGCGTCACCGAAGGTGAAGATCCCGCCGTCGGAGGCCACCAGCCAGTAGCCCAAGCCGCTCGGGGTGGCACCCATGCCGACGATGGGCTTGTTGAGTCGCAGCCCGCCGGTCGAGCCATGGAATGAGGCGTCGCCGAAGGAGAAGATGCCGCCGTCGGACGCCACCAGCCAGTAGCCCTTGCCGTCGGGCGTGGCGGCCATGCCCACGATGGGCTTGTTGAGCCGCAGCCCGCCGGTCGACCCGTAGAAGCGGGCGTCGCCGAAGGAGAAGATGCCGCCATCGGACGCCACCAGCCAGTAGCCCTTGTCATCGGGCGTGGCGGCCATGCCCACGATGGGCTTGTTGAGCCGCAGCCCGCCGGTCGACCCGTAGAAGCGGGCGTCGCCGAAGGAGAAGACACCGCCGTCGGATCCCGTGGTCCAGTACCCGCCGTCCAATGCGGTGGTAGCCATTCCCACCACCGGCGCATTGAACTCGGGAGGCACAAGGCCCCCCACGAAGGAAAGGAGCGGGACGTTGCCGAACCCAGTCACCGTCTGATCGGACTGGAAGAGGTTGTAGGCGGCCGGGCGGGTGGTCGGCGGGACGTTGAGGCCCACGGTCCCAAAGACCACGAATCCCAACGTGCCGGTGATGCACCCGAACTGCAGCGAGAGGGATGTCACGTTGCTCGTTGGATCCAGGCCCAGCTGGTCGATGGAGACAGAGGCCAGGCTGCCGCCGGACCCACAGGCCTGCCCGACCGTGACGCCGACCGTCCCTGCGATGCTGTCGACCGTGGTGCCACTGGCCAAGGGACCGGCCCCCGACACGGTGAGCACGTCGTTGACACCCCAGGTCACGGTCAGCACCTGATTGACATAGGTGGCCACGATGCCGGTGGTGGTCGACGTCACCTGGGGCGAGGGGTCGAGGCCGCTCAGGCTGGCCGTCGTCGCCTTCGAGATCGGGGCAAGTGACGCGGTCCTGGGCGCCACGGGAACCGGTGCGGTGCCGGGCACCGCGGCTGCGATCAGTGCGGAGGGACTCTTCCTCGGCTGTGCCGCCGAGGCAGACGACGCCAGTACGCCGACCGAGGCCAGTACGGTGGCGGTCACCACCACGGTCATCGTCACGGCGTGGCCCGGACTCCACCGGGTCAGCCGCGCTGTCGATCCCTGATTGGTTGCCCAGTCGGTCATCGGTGCCACACCCCTCACCGTTCGTGTTGCTCTCCACCGAGGAGGCGACGCCCGGCCGGTGGACGGGTGGCGGGTGCAACACATCGACTCTACCCGGCCCATCGCGGCCTGGAAGGGTGACTACGGCACGGTGGTGTCGATGAACACGGGCGTGTGGTCTGAGGGCTTCTCACCTTTGCGAGCGTTGCGATCGATCAACCCCCAGGTGGCCCGGTCGGCCAGGACCGCGGTGGCGAGAATCAGGTCGATGCGCATCCCCTGGTGCTTGTGGAACGAACCGGCTCGATAGTCCCACCACGAGAACAGCTGGTCCTCGTCGTACAGTCGCCGGAACACGTCGACCAGGCCGAAGGACTCGAGGTCGGCGAGCGCGTCACGCTCCGGCTGGCTCACATGGGTCATGCCCTCGAACTTCGACCGGTCCCAGACATCACGGTCCTCGGGCGCCACATTGAAGTCACCGCACACCGCCACCGGTTCGTCCGGCGAGCTGGTGGCGGCCAGGAGCGCCTTGAGGTGGCCCAGCCAGTCCAGCTTGGCCGGGAAGTGCTCGCTGTCGAGACTCCGGCCGTTGGGGACGTAGGCCGAGTAGATGCGGACCCCGCCGCAGTCGGCGCCGATGAGGCGCGTCCCCTGGTCGTCGTCGCTCTGCAGTCCGGTCGACACACCGGACAGTCCCACCCGGCTGACGATGGCCACGCCGTTCCAGCGGCCATCCCCGTGGTGGGCCGTCTCGTAGCCCAATGCGGCGAAGGCCCCGTGGGGGAACGACGCGTCTGCCTGCTTGGTCTCCTGGAGGCAGAGGACGTCGGGTTGGGCGTAGTCGATCCACTCCTCGACCCTGGGGAGCCGGGCGGTGAGCGAGTTGACGTTCCAGGTGGCGATACGCATGGGACGCTGCTCCTCAGCCCGGTGTGGCCGCGGCACCGATGCCGTCGGCCAGTACGAACAACAGATCGGCCTCGCAGGCCAGCTTGCCCGCCACGGTGGCACGCCCTGACCCCTTACCGGCCCGGGCCGACATGCGGCCCAGGGTCACCTCCATCTCGAGCAGGTCTCCGGGCACGACCTGGCGGCGGAATCTGGCCTTCTCGATACCGCCGAAGAGCGGCAGCTTGCCGGCGAACCGAGGATCGGCCAGCACCGCCACCCCGCCCAACTGGGCCATGGCCTCCACCATCAGCACCCCGGGCAGCGTCGGGCGGCCCGGGAAGTGCCCGGCGAAGAAGGCTTCATCACCCCGCAGCTGCCACGTGCCCCGGGCCGACTGACCGGGCTCGACGGACAGCAGCTCGGTGATGAACAAGAACGGGTCCCGGTGGGGCAGGTAGTCCTCGGCGCGCACGGAGGTCGAGGTTACCGGGCCACCGACACCGGCGAGCGCTCCCCGGTGACCGGCCGGGCCCAGACAGGTCCCTCTCAGCCGGCGAAGCCGGGGAGGGCCAGCTCGGCCCGACGTCGGGCGGCATCGAGCGACACCAGCACGAAGGGGCGGGTCTCCCCTTTGGTCAGGACCTGGCGGGCCTTGTTGGGCGGGGGGTCACCGAGACCCCGCAAGGGCACGTGGCACAACATGCCACCCACCTCGACGTGGGCGCCGTGGGAGGTGAACGAGACGACGGTGCCGTCGAACGTGCTGTCCACCGGATGGTCGGCGATGAACGTGAGGAAGGTGAGCGGGTTGTTGAGGGCCGCCTCGTGGGTGCCCGCCGACCTCCCCCGCTTCGGCGGGGTGTCAGCCGAGTCGGCGTCGAGGTCCGCAGAGCCCCTGCTTCCACCCGTGGCCCCCTTGGCGGCCTTTCGTGGCTTTGGTGGCTTTGGCCGCCTTCGTGGGCGACGCGGCATCCGACGCCTTTCCCGCCTTGGCTGCGGCCTTGGTGGCCTTGGTGGCCTTGGCGGGCTTGGTCGCCGCGGTGGCCTTGGCAGCCTTGGTCGTCTTCGTGGCCTTGGCCGCCTTCGACGGGGCGGCGTCGGCCGTCGCAGCCTTCTGGGCCGCCTTGGTGGTCTTGGTGGCCTTCGTGGTCTTGGCCGCCTTGGTGGTCTTGGCCGCTCTCGGTGCCCTGGGCCCCGTCCCGTCGGTGGTGACCTCGGCCGCAGTGTCCTCGGACCCGGCGGCGTCGGCCTCGGCCGACTTCGCATCCCTCCTCGACTTGCTGGTCACCGATCGGCTCTTCGCACCGCGAACCGGGTGCGCGGGGTGAAGATCCAGCCCACGCCCGGTACCGGCTTGCCACCGATCAACCGGCCCGGCTCGAACAGCCAGGGCCGCTCGGCGTGGAATTCCTGGAAGGAGTCGTTGGACAGCACCAGGGCGCCGGACTTCTCGGCGATGCGGAGGATGAATCCGTCCCCCCGGCCGACGGCACCCGCCGGCGGTGTGATCATCTCGCCGTGCTCGATGGCCTGCTCGAATGCCGCCACCTCTGAGGGATCGATCCGGTGCCCGAACGAGGCGTCCACCACCACGGTCACGTCCGAGGTCGAAAAGCCCCGGTACTCCTCGAGGAAGCTGCGTATGGCTTCGTCGAGTTGCGACAAGCTGGGCAGCGTGCGGCCCTCGGTGGCGATGTTGGAGCCGTCGACGACGATCCGGCGACGATCAGGGAGTTCTTGTTCCATAGACCTCCACAGTCAACCATCTGACCAGGCGGACTCCGACCATGCTGGCCCTCGGAGCCCCGGGCGAGCCAGGCGGTGTTGGTCGGATCCTGCCGGTGGACCCGGACCTAGGATGCCACCGTGACCTCGGAGACCAGCCGCACCGGAGAGGCCACCGAGCTGCTGTCCCACCTGATCCGCAACCAGTGCGTCAACGACGGGACGGCGGCGTCGGGCCACGAGCAGCGGAGCGCGGAGCTGCTGGCGGCCTACCTCGACGGTTCCGGCGTCGACCTCCAGACGTTCGAGCCGGCCGAGGGCCGCACCTCACTGGTGGCCAAGATCCACGGATCCGACCCGCACGCGCCGTCCCTCACCCTGCTCGGGCACACCGACGTGGTCCCCGCCCACGGTGACGACTGGCGCCACGACCCGTTCGGGGGCGAGTTGATCGATGGGGAGGTGTGGGGGCGAGGTGCCATCGACATGCTGAACCTGACCGCCACCATGGCCACCGGCCTCCGCCACCTTCGCGCTGTCTGGGTTCCAGCCGGCCGGCGACCTGACCTATGTCGCGGTGGCCGACGAGGAGGCGCTCGGCACCTACGGGGCCGAGTGGCTGTGCGAGCACGCCGCCGACGAGGTCCACTCCGACTATGTGATCACCGAGTCGGGCGGGTTCCCGATGGGTGGGGCGGACGGGACCCCTCGGCTGCCGGTGATCGTCGGCGAGAAGGGCGTGTACTGGTGCATCCTCACCGTCAGGGGCACCCCGGGTCACGGCAGTCAACCCTTCCGGACGGACAATGCCCTGGTCAAAGCGGCTGAGGTCGTCCGACGCGTGGATGAGTACCGACCCCAGGCCCAGCTGCACGAGGCCTGGATCCGATTCATCGAGGGGATCGGCTTCCCTCCAGAGCTAGCCGAGCCCCTGCTCGACCCCGACCGGATCGACGCCTTCTGCGACGAGTTGCCCCTGGTCGGCCTGGCCCGCCAGGCCCACGCCTGCACCCACACCACGGTGGCGCCCACCATCATGCGGGCGGGCAACAAGATCAACGTCATCCCCGACCGGGTCGAGCTCGAGCTCGACATCCGATCGTTGCCGGGATGGGACGCCGGCGACATCCGGGCCATGCTGGGAGAGATCCTCGGCGATCTGGCCGACGACGTGGAGATCCGGTTCGGCTCCGAACAGGTGTCGACCACCTCGCCGATCGACACGCCGCTGTGGGACGCCCTGGAGCGGGTCAGCCAGCTGTTCTACCCCGGTGCCCGCACCGTGCCGTTCCTCACCGTCGGGGCCACCGACGCCCGCTTCCATCGGGCACTGGGCGGGGTGGCCTACGGCTTCGGCCTACACAGCACCGCCATCGGGTTCGAGCAGTACGGCGCCATGTTCCATGGCATCGACGAGCGGGTGGACGTGGAGTCACTGCACCTGTCCACCGAGATGTGGATCGCGCTGGCCCACGACTTCCTGGTCTGACCCCGGCCTCACCGTCCCGTCCGCGGGACCTTTCGCCACACAGGCGAGGCTCTACCGGTTGAACCTCCGACGCACCGCTCGATCCCGCACCAAGGAGCGCCTGCGGCGCACGATGCGGGCAAGCGGTGGAGCTCGTGGGAGTCAGCCCACCGAACGGGCCAGCAGGTCGTCCTGTTCGAGCCGGTGCAGGGCCGCGCTCCCCGATGCCGGGCTGGCCGACTCGGCCCGACTCACGTGGCGGAGCGTGTGACTCTGACGCAGCACCTTGTGCAGCCGGCCGTGCACGAAATTCCAGGCACCCATGTTCTCGGGCTCTTCCTGCAACCAGACCACCTCGGTGGCATTGGGATAGCGGGAGAGGATGCCCTGGATGGTCGACTTGGGCCACGGGTAGAGCTGCTCGACCCGCACCACCACCACACCGGCGCCCGCTTGGCCGAGCTCGTCACGCCGCCCGAGCGCGTCATAGGCGATCTTGCCCGTGCACAGCACGACTCGGGTGACAGCGGCAGGATCGAAGTCCTCGCGGTCGGCGGCGGGGTCGTCCAGCACCTCGGCGAAGGAGCCCGTGGTGAAGGCACCGATAGGCGAGCGTGCCTGGCGGGCCCGGAGGAGCGACTTGGGGGTGAACACGATGAGTGGACGCCGTCCCTCGCCCCGGACCTGGGACCGGAGCAGGTGGAAGTACTGCGCGGCGGTGGTTGGGTCGGTCACCCGCATGTTGCCCCGGGCGCACAGGGTCAAGAAGCGTTCGATGCGGGCCGACGAGTGCTCGGGGCCCTGGCCCTCGTAACCGTGCGGAAGCAGGAGCACGAGTCCCGACTTCTGCCCCCATTTGTCCTCGGCGGCCACCAGGAAGTTGTCGACGATGATCTCGGCGCCGTTCCAGAAGTCGCCGAACTGCGCCTCCCACGCCACCAGCCCTTCGGGGGCCTCGACCGAGTAGCCGTACTCGAATCCGACACAGGCGTACTCCGAGAGCAGGGAGTCCCGGATGGTGAACCGGCCGCCACCCAGGCCGGCCAGGGGCACGTGCTCCTGGCCGGTGGTGTGGTCGACCAGGACGGCGTGGCGGTGCGAGAAGGTCCCCCGCCGGGTGTCCTGCCCGGTGAGGCGGACGTTGGACCCTTCGAGCAGGAGCGAGCCGATGGCCATGGCCTCGCCGAGCGCCCAGTCGATCTCCCCGTCCGCCACCATCTTGTCCCGCTGCTCGAACTGCCGGGCCAGCTTGGGATGGATGACAAAGCCGTCGGGGACCGACCGGACCTCGTGCGCGATACGGCTCAACACCGAGGCATCGACCCCGGTCTCGACCGGCGGGATCCACAGGTCGGGCACCACGTACGCAGGGAGCGCCGGCGCCACTTGAGGTGTGGACTCGGCTTCGGCCCGGGTCTCGTCGAGTGCCGCCTGCAGGCGGCCTGAGAAGTCGTCGAGGGCCTGCTCAGCCTCCTCGAGCGAGATGTCCCCCCGCCGGACCAACGACTCGGTATAGAGCTTTCGAACCGATCGTTTGGCCTCGATGAGGGCGTACATCAGCGGCTGGGTGTAGCTCGGGTCGTCACCCTCGTTGTGGCCGTGGCGCCGGTAGCAGACCATGTCGATCACCACGTCCTTGTGGAAGGCCTGCCGGAAGCCGAAGGCCAGGCGGGCCGCCCGAGCGCACGCCTCGGGGTCGTCGCCGTTGACGTGGAAGATCGGGGCTTGGACCATCTTGGCCACGTCGGTCGGGTACACCGACGTCCGGGCTGCCTCGGGGGCCGTGGTGAAGCCGAGCTGGTTGTTGATCACGATGTGGATGGTGCCGCCGGTCCGGTAGCCGGCCAGGCCGGAGAGGTTGAGCGTCTCGGCCACCACCCCCTGGCCGGCGAAGGCAGCGTCCCCGTGCAGCAGGATCGGCAGGATCGGGAACGGCTCACCGGCCCCGTCCTCGAGTGCTGGTCCTGAGCCCTGCTCCCCGCCGGCGGCGTCCTGCTTGGCCCGGGCCATGCCCACCACGACCGGGTCCACCGCCTCCAGGTGGGAGGGGTTGGACGCCATGGCCACCGGGATGGTCCCCCCGTTGCGGGCCACGAAGGTGCCCACTGCGCCCTTGTGGTACTTGACGTCGCCCGAACCCTGGACGGACTCGGGGTCCAGGTTGCCCTCGAACTCCTCGAAGATCTCGCCGTAGGACTTGCCCACGATGTTGGCCAGGACGTTGAGTCGGCCACGGTGGGACATGCCCATGACCGACTCGGTCAGGCCCTGGTGGACCGCCTCGTCGAGGATGGTGTCGAGCAGCACGATGGCCGACTCGGCCCCCTCGAGCCCGAAGCGCTTCTGGCCCACGTAGCGCGAGTGGAGGAAGCGCTCGAAGACCTCGGCGGCGTTCAGGCGGCCCAGGATGTGGCGCTGCTCGTCGGGGGCCAGGGTCTGGGACACCCCTTCCACGTGCTGCTGGATCCACCGCTTTTGCTCAGGATCCTGGATATGCATGTACTCGACGCCCAGGGTCCGGCAGTAGGCGTCACGCAACACGTGGAGAATCTCGTCGAGGGTGGCCAGGTCCTTGCCGGCCAGGCCATCAGCCACGAAGTGCCGCGGCAGGTCCCAGATGGTCAGGCCGTAGTGGAGGGGGTCGAGCTCGGGGTGGAGCACCGGGGGCTCGGCGTCCAGAGGGTCGAGGTGGGCGATGAGGTGGCCCCGGACCCGGTACATGTTGATCAGCGTCTGGACGTGCACCTGCTTGATGAGCCGGAGATGGGCGCCCTCCCCCTCCTCGTCGGGTGCACTGGCGTCCCGCTCCCACCGCACGGGCTCGTAGGGGACCTCGAGCGACTCGAACACCTCGTCGTAGAAGCCGTGACCTCCCATCAGGCACTCCGACACGTAGGCCAGGAACAGCCCCGACTCGGCCCCCTGGATGATCCGATGGTCGTAGGTGGAGGTGATGGTGACCGACTTGCCGATGCCCAGCTCGGCGAGGGTGCGGGGGTCGGCGGCCTTGAAGCCGGCGGGGAACCCCAGCGCGCCCACGCCCACAATGAGGCCCTGACCGGGCATCAGTCGGGGCACGGACTGCACCGTCCCCAGCGTCCCCGGGTTGGTGAGGCTGACCGTAGTGCCGGCGAAGTCGTCCGGTGCGATCTTGTTGGTGTGGATCTTGCGCACGAGATCCTCGTAGGAGCTCACGAACCCCCGGAAGTCGAGGGCGTCAGCCCCGCGGATGCACGGGACCAGCAGCGTCCGGCTCCCGTCGGACTTCTCCACGTCCACGGCCAGTCCCAGTCCGACGTGGCGGTGGCGGATGACCCCGGGCGTCCCCTTGCCGTCGGCATCGGCCACGAAGGCGGCGTTCATGGCGGGGATGGCCATGAGCCCTTTGACCACCGCGTAACCGATCAGGTGGGTGAAGCTGACCTTGCCTCCGACGGTGCGCAGCAACTGGTTGTTGATGACCGTCCGGTTGACCTCGAGGAGCTTGGCCGGGACGGCCCGCACGCTGGTGGCGGTGGGCACGCCGAGCGACGCCTCCATGTTGGCCACGATGCGACCGGCCGCACCGCGTAGGGGCACCGCCTGGTCCTCGCTGATGTCCGCAGGGACCGGGATCGGCGCAGTGGATCGATCACTGGGCGCCGCCGCAGCTGGGGAGGCCACCGCCCCCGTCCCTGTGTGGGGTGGCCCCGAGGCGGGCAGCGCGGTGACCGGCGTGGGCGGTGCGGGTGCCGGGGCGGCCGGCGGGGCGAGCGGCCCTCCGGCCGGACGGTAGTCGGCGAAGAACTCGCGCCACGAGTCCGAGACCGATGTCGGATCGGCCCGGTAGCGATCGAACATGTCCTCGACCAACCACGCATTGGGCCCGAAGGACCCGGCTCCGGACGCGCCGAGCTGAGTCGACGATGCTGGTGATCCGTCTCCTTCGGTCGTGGCGTCCATCGCCTGCCAGCCTACCGGCACACCCACTGCCCAGAGCCGGACCGTGGATGGCGATCGGTGCGTTAGCGTCGAACCTGTGGCCCAGCCTCTCACCAGCGTCACGTGCACGTTCACCTTCGAAGCCGCGCACCGGCTGTCGTGGCACCCGGGCAAGTGCCGCAACCTGCACGGGCACTCCTACCGGCTCGACGTCACCGTCGCTGGACCCCTCGACGGCAACGGCGTGGTGATCGACTTCGACCACCTTCGAGCGATCGTGGACCGAGCCGTGATCGAGCCCTGGGACCACAGCGATCTCAATCAGGTCATCGACAACCCCACCGCCGAACTGCTGGCCCAGCGGGCGTGGGCCCTGCTGACCGAGGCGGGGCTGGGGCTCCATTCGCTCCGACTGTGGGAGACCGACAACTCCTGTGCCGAGCTGACCGCAGGCACACCCAGCTGAGCGTGCCCGGTCACCTGGTCATCTTGTCGGGCGGACTCGACTCCACCGTCTGCATGGCGCTGGCCGACCGCGAGTCGGACGGCGGGCCGGTGGCGCTCACGTTCGACTACGGCCAGCGGCACCGGACCGAGCTCGACCGCGCCGCCGGTGTGGCCGGCCACTACCGGTCCGACCACCTGGTCGTCGAGCTCGACACCACCGCCTGGGGAGGCTCAGCACTCACCGACCCCTCCATCGCCATCCCCACAGCCGGCGACGACGACGGCATCCCGGTCACCTACGTCCCGGCGCGCAACAGCATCTTTTTGGCGGTGGCGCTCGGGGTGGCCGAGGCGCGGGGCCTCGACGCGGTGTGGCTGGGCGTCAATGCCATCGACTACTCGGGCTACCCCGACTGCCGGCCCGAGTTCATCGAGGCGTTCCGGGGGGTGGCCCGCACCGGCCAGAAGCGTGGCGTCGACGGCGACCCGATCGAGATCCGGACGCCGCTGATCGCCTCGTCCAAGTCCGACATCGTCCGCCTGGGCCTGGATCTCGGAGCGCCACTGGACCTGACCTGGTCCTGCTACCAGGGCGGCGCGACGCCCTGCGGGGTGTGCGACGCCTGTCGCCTCCGGGCCCTGGGGTTCGCCGAGGCCGGCGCTACCGACCCCGCCCTCTCGTGACCGAGGCGACACCCGACATATTGGCTACCGAGGTGTTCTCGGCCATTCAGGGCGAGGCGGCACTGGTGGGCGAGCGCCAGGTCTTCGTCCGACTCACCGGGTGCAACATCCGCTGTGCCTACTGCGACCAGCCCGAGGCTCTCGAGAAACGCCCCGGGCCGTGCCGCATCGAACAGACGCCGGGTCGACGCGACTGGGCCACCGTTGCCAGCCCCCTGCCGGTAGCCGAGCTCGTGGCCACGGTGGACCGGCTGTGGGACCTGCTCCCCCACCACTCGATCAGCCTCACCGGGGGCGAGCCGCTGTTCCAGGTCCGCCAGGTCACCGAGCTGGCCCGCCAGCTGTCAATCAGTGGCCGATCGGTGATGCTCGAGACGAACGGGACGCTCGTGGGCGCCCTGGAGCGGGCTCTGGCGTACCTCGCCTACGTGAGCATGGACGTGAAGCTCCCCAGTGTCGACGGCGAAGGGGTCCGGCCCGACACCCAGCGACGGTTCCTCGAGACCGCCGTGGCGTCGGGGACGACCACCTGGGTCAAGGTGGTGATCGGAGCCTCCACCGATCCGGTGCAGTTCGACCGAGCCGTCGGCATGGTGGCAACGGTGGCTGCGAACCACCAGGCGGCCGGGAATGCGGCGATGCCCGAGATCTTCCTGCAGCCGGTGACCCCGTTCGGGACCGTGGGGCAGGCCCCCACGCCGGACCAGGTACTCGAACTCCAGGAGCGGGCGCTCCGGATCTATCCACGCGTCCGTGTGGTGCCCCAGACCCACAAGGCCATCGGCCAACTGTGAACCGCCCACACCGGTGCCACCCGGTGTGGGCTCGGCCAACCGGGCCCGGACAGCACTCGACGGTGGCCGGGGGGATCCCCGACCACCGTCGAGCAACGGCTGCACTGCACGTCGGGCCGCAGATGCGGCCCGACGAGACGACTACTTGGCCTTGGCCAGCTTCGGAGCCGGGGCCTGACCGTTCACAACCTTCTTGAACGATGCGCCGGCAGACACCTTCGGGCTTTTCGAGGCCTTGATCTTGATGGCCTCGCCGGTCTGCGGGTTGCGACCGGTGCGCGCTGCGCGCTGGGCCCGGTCAAAGGTCAGAAAGCCGGTGATGACGACCTTCTCGCCCTTGGCCACGGTGGCGACGATCACGTCCTCAAGCCCACCCAGCACGGTGGCCACGTCCTTTGAGGTCGAGCCGGTGTGGGCAGCCACGGCCGCGATGAGATCGGTTTTGGTAAGGGGCACTGTCTCTCCTTCGTCTTTGGAAGCCACAACAATGCACGATCCACGGGGGCGATGTGTGCATTTTCAGCCAGAACGGCCCGAATTCACGCAGGAATCGGCCCGATCGGCCGCCCGGCGGTGGACCCGCACGCCCCCATTCACCCTTCTCACCACGTCGTATGGCGGCCCGCGCCGCACCTGCCAGGCTCTAGCGTGATGCCTTCCACTCTGCCGCTCGCCATCACCGAGCACGGCCCGGAAGGTGCCGATTGGCCCGGGCCGATCGTGGTCCTGGTCCACGGTTCGCTGGATCGAGCGGCCAGTTTCACCCGGGTCCTCCGCCGTCTGCCCGACCTCCACACCGTGGTGTACGACCGACGGGGCTACCAGCAGTCCCGTGACGCCCTCCCCCTCAACACCACCCTCGACGGCCACATCGACGACCTGGTGGGGGTGATCGCCGGACGCCCCGCCGTGGTCATCGGCCACAGCTACGGGGGCGACATCGCACTCGGTGCGGCCCTGCGGGCCGGCCAGTCGGCCATCGTGTCGGTGGCCGCCTATGAGCCACCGATGCCGTGGTTGGACGTCTGGCCTCGCACCCCTTCGGGAGCCGGGGGGCCGCCCACCTCCGACGACAGTGACGAGGCCGCCGCCGAGCGGTTCTTCCGGCGCATGGTGGGTGACGCGGCCTGGGAGCGCCTCTCCGAGGAGGGCAAGCGCGCCCGGTGGGCCGACGGACCGGCGCTGGCCGCCGAGCTGCGGGCCATCCGCAGGACCGAAGCGCCCTTCGATGTGACCGCACTCACCATCCCGGCCGTGTTCGGCCGGGGCGGGAGCTCGATCGGTCGCCACCGGGACACGGTGGGGTGGTTGGTCGAGCACACCGCAGGGTCCGAGCTGGTCGAGATCCCCGGCGCCGAGCACGGTGCCCACCTCACCCATCCCGATGGCTTCGCCGGCCTGGTCCGCGCCACGCTGGCTCGGTCGGGCCACACGGTGGTGGCCGACCGGTGAAGGTGCTCGTCAGTGGGTCCTCGGGACTCATCGGGGGCGCCCTGGTGGCCCGACTGCGCACCGACGGGCATGCGGCTACCCGACTGGTGCGGGGGTCCCCCGCTCCCGGAGAGGCCGACGGGGTCAGCTGGGACCCTGACCAAGGGACGCTGGATGTCCCGGCCCTCGAGCGCGCCGGTCCATTCGACGCCGTCGTCCACCTGGCCGGCGCCGGCATCGGGGACAAGCGGTGGTTCCCCGCCCGCAAGCAGATCATCCTGGAGAGCCGCACAGCCTCGACCAGCCTGCTGGTCGACTCACTCCTTGCCCTGGCCTCACCCCCACCGGTCCTGATCAGTGCCTCGGCTGTCGGTTACTACGGCATCCGCGGCGATGAGACCCTGACTGAGGAGTCCGCAACGGGCACCGACTTCCTGGCTGAGGTCTGCCGGGCCTGGGAAGAGGCCGCCGCCGCGGCATCGCACGCCGGCATCCGGACGGTCCTGGTGCGGACCGGCATCGTCCTCAGCCGCACCGGAGGGGCGCTCGGGAAGCAGCTCCCTCTGTTCCGCATCGGTGTCGGTGGCCGGATGGGCTCGGGCACCCAATTCCGGAGCTGGATCACCCTGGACGACGAGGTGAGCGTGATCCTGCACTGCATCGAGGACACCGGCGTCATGGGACCGGTGAACGCCACCGCTCCGGTGCCGGCCACTGACGGCGAACTGGCCAAGGCACTCGGGGCTGCCCTCCACCGGCCCACGGTCCTGGCGGTGCCGGCACCGGCCCTGCGCCTGATCCTGGGCACCGAGATGGCCGAGGAGCTGGTGCTCGGTGGACAGCGCGTCCTGCCGGCAGTCCTCACGGCACGAGGGTTCCCCTTCGCCCATACCGACTTGGACGAGGCGGTCCAGTCGGTGCTGTCGTAGGAGCGGCCACCGCACGATTACGCTACGGCCGCCCGACCCGCACGGGGCAGGCCAGCCGGGTGTCGCCAGAACAAGGGGGTCCGACCGTGACCGACGTTGACGCAGCAGTAGTGAGCCAGAGCCAGCCGGATCCCGGCGACGAGGGTCGCACGATCACCGCCGAGCAGTTCGAACGGGAGGCGCGGGCGTTCCTCGATGCCCATGCCACCAAGCGGCCCGAGGAGCAGTTCGTCTGGGGTCAGGGTTCGGACTCGGTGTCCCTGTTCCCCGAGCGGACCCCCGCACAGGAGGCCGCCGATGTGGCGCGGGCCAAGGAGTGGGCCCAGGCCGTCTTCGATGCCGGGTTCGGGTGGATCACCGGGCCGGTGGAGTACGGAGGCCGTGGCCTGCCCCGCGAGTACCAGCGGATCTACGCCACGGCGGCCGCCGACTACGCCACCCCGTCCCTGTCGGTCTACGGGATCGGCCTGGGCATGGTGGCCCCCACCATCCTGGCCCACGCCACCGACGAGGTGAAAGAGGCCTACCTCCGACGCATGTACCGGGGCGACATCGTGGCCTGCCAGCTGTTCAGCGAGCCGTCCTCGGGGTCGGACCTAGCCTCACTGCAGACCAAGGCGGTCCGCGACGGGGACGAGTGGATCATCACCGGGCAGAAGGTGTGGACCTCGGGCGCCCAGGTCTCCGACATCGGCGAGATCATCTGCCGCACCGACCCCGACCTGCCCAAGCACCGGGGGCTCACCGGATTCGTCGTGGACATGCACGCCGCCGGCGTCGAGGTCCGACCGCTGCGCCAGATGACCGGTGGCGCTTCGTTCAACGAGGTCTTCTTCACCGAGGTCCGCGTGCCCGACTCCCACCGACTGGGCGACGTGAACGGCGGATGGACGGTGGCCCTGACCACCCTCATGAACGAACGAGCATCCATCGGTGGTGGCGGCGGTGGTGTGGGCCTTCCCACCTCGACCCGCCTGGCCGAGTTGGCTCGGGCCAGGGGTCGCACCGATGATCCGCTCGTCCGCCAGCAGTGGGCCTCGATCGTCATCCACGAGCGTGTGGCCCGTTACACCAACCTGAGGGCGATGGCCCGGATCGCCGTCGGCGAGCTGCCCGGGCCGGAGATGTCCATCGCCAAGCTGTCGCTCACCGCCAACATGGTCCGTACCTACGAGCTGCTCTCCTCGGTGCTCGGGCCGGCCCTGGTGGCCGACACCGGCGAGTGGGGCACCTACGCCTGGTCCGAATTCCTCTTGGGGGTGCCCGGGATGCGGATCGCCGGTGGCTCCGACGAGGTCCTGCGCAACATCATCGGCGAGCGGGTCCTCGGCCTGCCCAAAGAGCCCTCACCCGCCTGAGAGCCGACGGGGCCGGGTCATCGGAACGCCAGGTCGTCCACGAAGGACCAGGACCGGCGGTGCAGGGCGGTCAGCCCGTTCCCGTTAAGAGCGCGCCGGTGCACGGGAGAGGGATACCCCTTGTTGGAGTGGAAGTCGAAGGCCGGATAGCTCGGCGACAGCTCGCGCATATGCCGGTCACGGGTGACCTTGGCCAGGATCGAGGCCGCGGCAATGGAGATGCAGGCCGAGTCCCCACGGACGACGGTGCGCACGTGGGGTGCGGACCGGCCCGCGGAGCGGTCCTCCTCGGGCATGGTGAGGTAGTCGTGGTTCCCGTCCATCAAGACGGCGTGCGGGACCTGGCGCAGACCCGACAGGGCCCGCCGGGCGGCCGTCCGCAAGGCCGCCGTCATGCCCAGCTCGTCGCACTCGGTGGCCTCGGCGTGACCCACCGACCAGTCCGAGCACCACTCGATGATCAGCGGGAAGAGCTCCTCGCGGCGCTCCTCGGAGAGCTCCTTGGAGTCCCGGATCCCCGCCGGACGCCGACCGCCGGGGGCGAACACCACCACGCCCACCGACACCGGGCCGGCCCAGGCGCCGCGGCCCACCTCGTCCAGTCCGGCCACGACGTCGAATCCCTCCCGGGCCAGCGACCGTTCATGACGGCTGTCTGGGCCCTTCGGGCGACGGCGTCGCCCTGGCCGCGCGTCCACCGGGAGCGTCATCCGCACGCCTTGCCTGTGCATCGTTGACCCACGCACCGTTGACCTGTGCACCGCTGGCACGCCCGTGACACCACCGTGGAACCTATCGCCTCGTCAGCGGCCGAGCTGACCACGTACGACCTTCCCCAGGGCGTTGCGCGGCAACGCGTCGATCACCCGGACCACCCGGGGACGTTTGTAGGCCGCCAGCGAACCCGCGGTGAACTCGAGGAGTTCGTCCACGGTCGGCGGCTCACCGTCGGTCACGATCCAGGCCGTCACCACCTCACCCCACTCCACAGAGGGTGAGCCCACGACCGCCGCCTCCACGATGCGGGGGTGAGTCACCAGCACCGCTTCCACCTCGGCCGGGTAGACGTTGAACCCGCCGGAGATGATCAGCTCCTTGGTGCGGCCCCTGATGACTAGGTAGCCGTCCTCGTCGGTCCCGAGGTCCCCCGTGTGGAACCAGTCCGCCCCGCCGTCGCCTGCGGCCGAGAAGGCCTCGGCGTTGGCCTCGGGGCGCTCCCAGTAGCCGGCGAACACATTCGGTCCGCGCACCAGTACCTCCCCGTCGGCAGCCACCATCACGTCCACGCCGGGAAGCGGGAAGCCGACGGTCCCGGCCCGGCGCTCACCCTCGTAGGGGTTGGACACGTTCATCAGCGTCTCGGTCATGCCGTACCGCTCGAGGACGGTCGTGCCCGCCACCGACTGGACCAGGGCGTGGAGTTCGGCCGACAACGGGGCCGAGCCCGACACGCAGAGCCGCAGCCGGCCCAGCACCGCTGCCCGCCCCGATGCCACCAGCCGGTGGTACATGGTGGGCACGCCGAAGAACAGCGAAGCGTGGTGGCGTGTGATCCCCTCGTCCAGCGCCACGGGGTCGAAGCCGTCGAGGAGCACGGCCGACCCTCCGGCCAGCAGGGTGCCGTACACGCCGACACAGAGCCCGTGAGCGTGGAAGACCGGCAGGCAGTGGACCAGCCGGTCGTTCGGACCCCAGCGCCAGGCGATCCGCACGGCCTCGGTGCCGGCCAACAGGTTCCGGTGCGACAAGACCGCGCCCTTGGGCGAGCCGGTGGTCCCCGAGGTGAACCCGATGAGGGCGGGATCTGCTGGCCCGACCACATCGAGGGGTCCCCCGGGGGCCTCGGGGAGGTCCACGTCCGGCCCGACCACCACGACCGGCCCGGCCGAGGCCCGCCGCACCCAGTCCGCCCGGTCACGTCGTTCCAGGATGGCCGCAGCCGGCCGTACATCGCCGACGATGTGGGCCACCTCCCGCTCGGAGTAGGCCGTGTTCATGGGGACGACGACCAATCCGGCGCGCAGCGCAGCCACGTGCGCCACCAGGGCGGTCACGGTCGACGAGGTCGACCACACCACCCGGTCGCCCGGGCCGAGACCCGCTCCCTGCAGCCGTGCGGCCACGCGACGGGTGGCCGCGTCGAACGTCCCCATGGTCCACCAGCCGCCGGACGGCTCGGGACCCGGACCAGGTGGCGTGGTGCGACCGTCGAACCACAGCGGCGCATCGGGCGTGGCCTGCCAGGCCGCGGACCACCGGTCGAGCAGCGTCCCACCCGAGGTCAGTGCTCCGGGGTCGAGGGTGGCTCCCTCGGGTAGATGATCACGCCACGGCCTCAGGGGTCCTCCTTATCGGGATCGGTGGTCGGCGATGACCGGGTCGTCCCTACGTCTTAGCGGAATCACCGGGACCCGTCGGGGGAACGGGCCGCTCGGAGCATTGCTGGAGTGTGGCACGCGGGGCCTAATCTGGCACGCAGCATCTGGCACGCAGCACGGGCCGTCGGCCCCGGACCGCGACATGAGGGAGTCACCCATGGGACTGATGGACAAGGTGAAGGCGTCGGCCGAGGTCGGGCTGGCCAAGGCCACCGAAGCCGGCAAGGCGGGCCAGGCCAAGCTGGATGCCGCCCAGGCCAAGCACAGGGCCGATCTCTTGTTGAAGGACTTGGGCGTGGCGGCCTACGCCGATCTGCAGGGCCAGGGTACCGACCAGACCAGACTCGATGCCCAACGGATCGTGGGGGAGCTGCAGGCCTACGAGGCGGAATTCGGGCCACTGGCCCCATGAGTGCGGACACTGCAGAGGAAGGTTCGACCCGTCCTATCGGACCCCGGCGCATCGCGGTGGTCCCCCACACCCACTGGGACCGCGAGTGGTACGAGCCGTTCCAGACCTTCCGCCTCAAGCTGGTGCGCATGGTCGACGGGCTGCTCGACCAGCTGGAGCGGGACAGCTCGTACTCGCACTTCCTGCTGGACGGACAGCTGGCCGTGATCGACGACTACCTGGCGATCCGTCCGGAGCACGAGGAACGGCTCCGCGCTCTGGCCGCCTCGGGGCGGCTCACCGTCGGCCCCTGGTACATCCTGATGGACGAGTTCCTGGTGTCCGGTGAAACACTGGTGCGCAACCTCCAGGCCGGAATACGGCGAGGTACAGCATTCGGCGGCGTCATGGAGGTCGGCTACCTCCCGGACATGTTCGGCCACGTCGCCCAGATGCCCCAGATCCTGGCCCAGGCCGGCTTCGACCACGCCGTGGTGTGGCGGGGTGTCCCCTCGGCCGTGGACCGGACGGCCTTTGTGTGGCGGGCACCGGACGGCTCCTCGGTGCGGGCCGAGTACCTGGTAGCGGGCTACGGGAACGGGGCAGCCCTGCCCGACGACGCCAAGGCGCTGGTGCGCCGGCTCCGGTCCATGACCGAGGAGTTCGGTGACTTCCTCGGACCCGACGACACCCTGCTCCTGATGAACGGCACCGACCACCAGCGGGCCCAACCGTGGCTCGGCCGGGTGGTGGCCGAGGCCAACCAGATCCAGAGCGAGTTCGAACTCGTCGTCACCTCCCTTCCCGAGTACCTCGGTGCGGCCCCGGCCCGGGACCTCCCCGAGTGGGAGGGCGAACTGCGATCCGGAGCCCGGTCCAACCTCTTGATGGGGGTGGCCTCCAACCGCGTCGACGTGAAGCAGGCGGCGGCGAGGGCCGAGCGCTCCCTCGAACGCCAGGCCGAGCCCTTGTCGGCCCTGTTCCTCGGCCCGGACGCCTGGCCGACACCGTTCCTCGACCTGGCCTGGACCCTGATGCTGCGCAACGCCGCCCATGACTCCATCTGCGCCTGCTCGGTCGACGACGTCGTCGATGCTGTGCTGCACCGCTACGCCGAGGCCCGCCACATCGGGGACGGCCTCGTGGACGAGGTCCTGGCCGCCGTGGCCCGGTCCATGGCCACCGCCGGTCCTCTGGCGCTCAATGCGTCCGCGCGTGACCGGAGCGGCCAGGTCGAGGTGGTGGTGCGCGCCGTGGGCGAGCCCGGACCTGACATCCAGGTCCTCTCCGAGCGCATGGGCATCCCCGGCTCGATCACCCTCGACGGGACGACGGTCCGCAACATGCTCGGGCTCATCCAAGGGGCGCGCATCGACGCCGACAGCTTCATCACCGACGTCTCGCTGGCCGAGGACGAGGACGGGCTCGAGGTCACCGTGGTGATCGGGGCCGAGGAACGAGACGGTGTCCCCATCGAGGAGATCAAGCGGGAGCTCTTCACCCGGCTGACAGCCCGTCCCGACACCATGGTCCGGCTCACCCTGGACCAGCCCCCGGTGCGGAGGATCCTCGCCCGCCAGGATGTGCCCGGGTTCGGCTGGGCCCACTTCATCCCCGCCCAGCTGGCCCATCCGGTGCAGGTCACCAACGAGCCGGGAGGCGTGGTCCTGACCAACGGTCGCATCACCGTGGCCATCGACCCGGTGGACGGCACGTTCTCGGTCGACGGCGTGACCGGCTTCGGGCGCCTGGTCGACAGTGGAGACTTCGGCGACACCTACAACTACTCGCCCCCGTCCATCGACTCGGTGGTCGACACCCCCACGGCGGTGGTGGTCTCGGTGGGCGACCAGGGGCCGGTGCGGGCTACCGCCTCGGTCACCACCACCTATGCATGGCCCGAACGCGTGGACGACAACACCAACGCGCGGGTGGGCCGCCGTGACGTGGAGGTCACGACCACCCTCGAGCTGCGGGCCGACGAGTCGGCCGTCCGGGTGCACACCGAGTTCGTGAATCCGTCGAGGGACCACCGCCTGCGGGTCCATCTGCCCCTTCCCGAGCCCGCAGCAGTGTCGCAGGCCGAATGCGCCTTCACCATCGTCGAACGGGGACTGGTCGCCGAAGGGCGTCCCGACGAGTTCGGCACCCCGACGTTCCCGTCTCGGCGGTTCGTGTCGGCGGGCGGGCTCACCGTGGTCCACGAGGGTCTGCTCGAGTACGAGCTGATCGACATCGACGACATGGCCGGCGTGGGGGCGACGGCTCGGACCCTGGCCCTCACACTCCTGCGGGCCACCGGCATGCTGTCCCGGTTGGGCATGAGCACACGGCCCCTGCCGGCCGGGCCCACCACTCCGATCGAAGGCCCCCAGCTGCTCGGCCCTATCTCGGTGCACTACGCCCTGGCCCTGGGCGACGTCGATCCCTATGCCCTGGCCGAGGACGTACTGGAGCCATTGGCCACTACGGCGTCCTTCGGCGGCGGTGATCGCCCCGACCGGGGCTCCACCCTCACGGTGCGCGGCGGCCAGGTCTCCTCGGTCCGCCGCGACGCCGGCCAGCTCGAGGTGCGGGTGTTCAATCCCGGCAACCTGGCGACCCGGATCGAGTTTCCAGGCCGATCGGGTTGGCTGGTCGACCTCCGAGGCCGACCGCTGTCAGCGTTCGAAGGGGGCTTCGAGCTCCGGGCCAACGGTATGGCCACCGCCCGACTCGACCAGGGCTGACGGGGCACCGTCGGGTCCGACAGCCGGCACCTGTCCGGTGGGGAGCGCGCCGCCCACCACGGCGCCGCCCCGGTCCCGCAACTCGTCGAGCTCTCGCAGCACGTCGTTCAGGCGGTCCCAGCGCATGGTGCGCCGCTGATCGAGGCCCGATTCACTCCCGGCCCGCTTGAGTTTCCAGGCCTGGATCCGGCCGATGTCCTTCAGTGTCCGGGCCCGCAGGGCCCGCGTCTCGAATCCGGTGGCGCCCTCGTCGGCCAGTGCGGTCCGGAACTCCTCGGAGACCAGCACGGTGCCGGGGTTGGCCACGCCCACCAGCCGGCTGGCCAGGTTGACCACGGCCCCGTAGAAGTCGCCGTCCTGCACCAGGACCGGGCCGAGGGCCAGCCCCACCCGCACGTCGGAGAGCAGTTCGTCGCCGGCGTAGGCCTCGGCCAGGCTCAACCCGATCTCCGCAGCATTGGCAGCTGTTTGCACCACGAACATCACCTCGTCGCCGATCATCTTGACCACCCGGCCCCCGAGGGCCACCACCGTGTCGTGGGCCAGCTCCTCGAACCGGGACACCACGGCGGCCAACTCCTCGTCACCCAGGTGCTGGCTGAGCATGGTGTAACCGACCATGTCGGCGAATCCGACCGCCGTCACCGGGCTGATGCCGACCGCGGTGCCGCGTGACCGGAGCATCATCGAGCGCCGGGTGGCCGCTTGCAGGTGCCGGCGCCACACGTATTCCAACAGCCGCGCCATGGCCGGGATCGAGGTACCCGCCTGGCGGGCGAACTGGTCGGCATCGAGGATGGTGTCACCAGACGGCATCAAGATGGGCGTAGTGCCCGGCGCGGCTTCCGCTTCGGCTATCCGCGCCATCGAGGAGCCGATGACCCGGGCCATCTGGACCGCAGTGTCGAGGTCGACAAGGTCCATGGCCACCATGGTCTGGAACAGCCGCACCGCCTCGATGTCCATCTCGGTGAACACGGCTTCGTCACCGACGTCGAGGAACCCGAGGGCCCGCCAGAATCGGCGCGCCACCTCCACCGGGATCTCGGTCTGTTCGGCCACCTCGGTCTGGGTCAACCGCTTGCCGCTCGGCACCAACAGCCGGTCCACCACCAAGAGGTCGACCACGTCGTCTTCGACCGCCCGATCGATCTCCTGATCGGTGCAGCCCAGGTCGAGGAGCAACGCACGCACCCTGACCAGTGCCTGGATCCGTCGTTGAGCGAGGCTCGAGTCCGGGTCCGGCACGGCTCCACCCTAGACATCCCGGCCAGCACCGGGGTGCGGCCCCGAACCTCCCACCTACACTGATCCGGTGCCAGCCGCCGACCACCGGTCACCGCCGCCCGGCCACCAACTGGCCTTTGGGCCTCGCGCCGTGCTGGTGCCGGTCAAAGCCTTCGGTGAGGCCAAGCGCAGGCTGCATGCGGCCATGAGCGGACCGGACCGAGCTCAGCTGGCCCGGGCCATGGCCGACCGGGTGCTGTCCGCCGCTCATCCTCTACCCGTTGCCGTGGTGTGCGACGACATCGACGTGGCCGAGTGGGCACGGGCCCGTGGCGCACTGGTGGTCTGGGAGCCGGGCCGTGGTCTGAACGGTGCGGTGGAGGCCGGGGTGGCCCACCTCGAAGAGGCGGGCGTGTCCCAGGTGACCGTGGCCCACGCCGATCTGCCCCGGGCCACTGACCTGGCGCTGGTGGGCGATGCGCCGGGCATCACCCTGGTGCCGGACCGGCATGGCAATGGGACCAACGTGATGGCCCTGCCCACTGATGCCGGCTTCCAGTTCTCCTACGGGCCGGGCTCGTTTGCCCGTCACCGGGCCGAGGCGCAACGGCTCGGTCTGCCCACCCGGGTGCTCGACCGGCCCGACCTGGCCTACGACATCGACGAACCAGGCGACATCGTGCCGGTGTCAACCTCTCGCCCCTCGGCGGTATGACCACAACCGGGCCACGGGCCCCGAGCGGGCTTCCGGTGGGTGACCTGCCGGCCGGTGGGCCACCCACGCGCGACTATCCCGTGCCGACCAGTGCGCTCGCCATCGGGGCCCACCCCGACGACATCGAGTTCGGCTGCGGGGCCACCCTGGCCAAGTGGGCGGCAGCCGGGTGCCGGATCCACCATCTCGTCCTGACCGACGGATCCAAAGGGAGCTGGGACCCCGGTGCCGACCTGTCGGACCTGGTCCGCGACCGGGCCGAGGAGTGCCGGGCCTCAGCCAGGGCCGTCGACGGCCTGGCACCGGATTACCCGCTCCCTGCCCACCGGTTGATCCTCCTCGGCCGGAGCGACGGTGAGCTCGAGAACGGCGCCGACGAGCGACGGGAGGTGGCCCGGGCCATCCGGACCGTACAGCCGTCGGTTGTGTTGGGGCACGATCCCTGGCGCCGCTACCGGCTCCATCCCGACCATCGGGCCGCCGGATGGATCACCACCGATGCCCTGGTCGCCGCCCGCGACCCCCACTTCTTTCCCGAACTGGGCCTCGCCCCCCACCGACCGTCCGCCCTCCTGCTGTGGGAAGCCGACCAGCCCAATCACGTGGAGGACGTCTCGGGATTCCTCGAGGCCAAGGTCACGGCCTTGTTGTGCCATCGCAGCCAGTTCGAGTCGACCATGGGCATCGGAACCGACACCGGCGGAGCCGACCCAGACGATGCCGCCGCGGCCCGGGCTGCGTTCGCCTCCAAGGTGGACCGCCAGGCTGGCCGAGCACGGATCCCTGGTCGGCAGTCCGGCCGGCGAGGCCTTCCACCTGCTCACCGGGCTCTGAGCCTCCGGGCCCAGAGAGCACTGCAGGGGCCCGAAGGCCCCTGCAGTGCACAACATCGACGCGGCGACGAGTCGCCGCGGCCGGACTACCGGCGCCGTGTCGCCTTGCGGGCGGGAGCCTTGCGGACCGCCTTCTTCGCGGTGGTCTTGCGGGCCGGAGCCTTCTTGACCGCCCTCTTGGCGGTGGTCTTTCGGGCTGCCGTCTTGCGAGCCGGAGCCTTGCGGACCGCCTTCTTCGCGGTGGCCTTGCGGGCCGGAGCCTTCTTGACCGCCTTCTTCGCGGTGGTCTTGCGGGCTGCCGTCTTGCGAGCCGGAGCCTTCTTGACCGCCTTCTTGGCGGTGGTCTTGCGGGCTGCCGTCTTGCGAGCCGGAGCCTTGCGGACCGCCTTTTTCGCGGTGGTCTTCTTGGCTGCAGTCTTACGTGCAGGAGCCTTCTTCACCGCCTTCTTCGCGGTGGACTTGCGGGCTGCTGTCTTCTTGGCCGGAGCCTTGCGGACCGCCTTTTTGGCTGCTGCCTTCTTTACTGCCATTGCTACTCCCTCCTTAGGGTTCAACGCCTGTTTGAACGCCGAACCGGTGGCGAACCGGACACCATTCGACGCCGGGATCGGTACCACTGCACCCGTCCTCGGATTTCGACCTACACGAGGACCACGCGCCGTGGGGGTGAATGCCCCGAAACCAATCACGGTGACCTTGCGTCCAGACCGAACCTCGGTGACGATCGTTCCGAACAATTCGTCAACCACATCTTCGACGACTTTGCGTGTCGATGCTGTCGACGCGCTGATCGTCTTGACGAGTTGCGACTTGTTCAAGATCACCTCCTCAGCGATACATGACAACTACCAGCAAAATGGCATTTCACCTCCAGGTCAAGCACCACTTCACGTATCGCGTGCGCGTGTCGCCCACGCGGCGCTCTCCCCGACGCGGCTGCAATGACTCGCAATGCGCCGGCGGGACGGCATGATCAATTAGGTCATGGACAAAAAACTGTTTGTTTGCAAGGATTCTTTGACGGTCGCGTCACGGGCCGTCATCGCGGGAGGTGTGCTCCGCCGAGGAGCCGACCCGATGAATTCTCCCGATGACGAGACGAGATCACCGTGCAAAATTTTTCTTCCGCGATGGCCGTACAGCGCGCCGTTCTGCGACATCGCGCACTGTTCGGGCGCGTCGGCCGGCGCCGAACACGGTGTGTACCTCGGCGCCGATCAGAGCGGCCTGCGCTTCGTTTCGGCGCAACATTCGGTCATGGTCATTGGTCCGCCGCGCTCGGGCAAGACGACCTCCTTGATCATCCCCAATGTGCTGGCGGCCAACGGGCCGGTGGTGTCCACATCGACGAAACCCGATGTGCTCGACGCCACCGTGGCGGCGCGCTCCACCCTTGGCCGGACCCTGCTGTTCGACCCCACCGGTTCGGTGCCCGAACGAGGAGACGTCCAGCGACTCCGGTGGTCGCCGATCCAGTCGAGTACCTCGTGGGCCGGCGCACAGTCGATGGCCCGCTCGTTGGTCGCAGTCGGCGCGGCCGCATCGAGTGGTTCGGGCACGTCCCACTGGACCGAGCGGGCCCAGTCGCTGATGGCGCCCCTCCTCCACGCCGCCGCCCTCGACGGAGCCGACATGCGCACCGCCCTGACCTGGGTCGATCGACGACAGGCCCTCCCGGCCCAACAGATCCTGGCCGGTGGGCACGGGACGACCACGGCCCTCGCCCGGAACCTGTTGGACGGCATCGCCGGCACCGATCCGCGGGAACTCAGCGGTATCTGGTCCACCGCCTCGGGAGCCCTGGCCGGGTTCCGCTTCGAACAGGCCCTCGACACCACCACCGACCCGGACTTCGATCCGGCGCGCTTCGTGCGCTCGGCCGACACCATCTACATCGCCGCCCCGGCCCACCAGCAGGCCCAGGTGGCGCCCATGGTGGTCGGCCTGGTGGAGGACGTGGCCCGGGCCACCTACGCCTACGCTGCCGACCAGGACCCTCGTGCACCACACGGGCCGCCGGTGCTGTTGGCCCTCGACGAGCTGGCCAACGTGGCGCCGCTTCCCGAACTCCCGTCGATGATCAGCGAGGGGGGCGGCCAGGGGCTGGTCACCATGGCCTGCTTTCAGGACCTGTCCCAGGCCCGCCACCGGTGGCCGGGCCGGGCCGACGGGTTCCCGTCGCTCTTCGGCACCACGGTGGTGCTCCCCGGCATCGGCGACCGGGCGACCCTGGAGGCACTCTCTGCGTTGGCGGGAGACGAGGAGCTCCCGGCCCGTTCGGTCTCGGTCGGACGGGCACTGACCGGGCAACCGCTGAGTGACCTCCTGACCGGCGGCCGTCCCCAGGTCAGCGAGAGCGTGTCGACCCGGTGGCGACCGAGGCTCCCCGTCGACGCCATCGCGCGTGGGCTGGACGGCCGGGCGCTGGCCTTCGACCAGCGCAAGCAGCCCGCCTGGGTCACCCTGACCCCATCGCACACCGACGAACCGTGGCGTTCCCTGCGGCACTGGGGTCGAGACCACGAACTCGGACGCCAGGACCCATCCCATGTCCGGATCGACCGGGCTGTCCCACCCGGACTGGAGCGCTGAGGGAGAACCCGTCAACGACCGAGCCAACGGCCTGCCGCGCGGGACACTGGATCGACCGACCGTGCCAGCCCGGGTGGACCCCCCGAGGGCGGCGCTGTCCGCTCGATCCGTCGATCCGCCCCATCGAGGGCCACCGCTCTGGCTGGGAGGTGGCGATCCGGACCGTCGACCGTGAGGTCGGCGGCGGTCAGGGACGCCAACGCGGCGCTCGACCACGGCGATCCATCGACGGCGCGGCCGATGCGATCGGCCACCGATTCGATGGTCTGGGCCGTGGCCCCTCCGACGGCCGCACAGGCCACGGCCGCCACCACGTCGGGGTGGCGCACGGTGCGCCCGTCCGCCACCAGGGTCCCCAGGCGCTCCTGGACGCGACCCAGCTCGAAGCGCTCGGCTGGGCCCTGTGGCCCGCGGGCTCGCCCGACCACCGTGGTCAGCTCGCCGAGGTCGTGTCCGAAATCGCTCGCCCGCTGCTGCCACTCCCCGACCAGCGACTCGACCGACCGGGTCCGGTCCTTGTCCGGGCGGGTGGCGTGGAAGGCCCCGGTGGACCGCACCGGCCTGCTGGTCGCCCCGTTTCGCTCGAATCGGTACTGCTCCATGGACGCAGCACGCACAGAGAACAGCCGGCGCAGCCGGGCATCGACCCCGACGATGTCACCGAGGCCGTTGACGGGCACGTCCCAGGCTGCCCCCAGCCGGTCGGCCATCTCCAGCCGGAGGCGGGCGTGGTAGACGCTTCGGGCCGCGCCGATGTGCGCGAACAGGCGGCGGCTGTCGAGGGTGGACCACCCGCCATCGACGCCCTGGGCCACGTTGGCCACCACCGCGTGGGTGTGGAGATGGGGATCGAGGGCCCGGCTGGTCCGGTGCACGAAGCTGCCGGCCACCGGACCGGTGGCCGGCAGAGAACGTACCTCGCCCTGGACGACCCGCCGCACCCCGACGGCGGTGCGGCCCAGGTAGCCGACGGCCTCGGCCACCGCTGCATGATGGCCGGCCCCGACCTCGTCGGCCATCTCCCTCGGAGCCAGCAGGTGCAGGATCGACACCGACTTCGGCGCGCCGAATGTGAGGTCGTAACCGTCGACGGTGCGCACACCGCGTCGGTGCCGCAACGCCGTCCCCGAACGGGGGTCGCGCCCCTCGAGCACGGCGCGGAACTCGCCCGAGGTGACCTCGCCCAAGAGGCCCAGGGCCGTCGCACCCCCACCCGACCATTGGCCCGGCGACTCCCCGGCCACCAGGCTGCCCTCGGCCCGGCCTGGCACCAGGTCATCCATGTAGTAGCGGTAGCCGTCCTGTCGGATGATGTGCGCCCTCAGCACCGGCCCGGTGCCGTCCACCCGAGGCCGATCCGCTTCGGCCGTGCACGATCGTCTTCCACCGTGCAGGCATGACAGGCTGGCCTGCCCGGGAGCTGGCCGGGGACCTTGCCCGGCCCTCGGGGACGACCTGGCCGTCACCGGCGATGACACGATGCCGCCAGACGGCAGGGGTAGTGGTGGCCCCGCCGGTCAGTGCGCCGCGGTCGGTGCGGCCTCGGCCCCGGAGCGGTAGCGCAGCAGGACGCGGGTAGCGGCCTCGGCAGCGAGTGTCCGAAACTCCTCGGGGAACACCACCCGGGCATCGGGGCCCAAGCGGAGCAGGAGTCGCTGCAACCAGGCCTCCCCTCCCACGAAGACCTCGAGCTCGACTCGGCCGTCGACTGCCTCGGGGGGGCCAGCCGAGGGGATGGACTCGAGCAGCCAGGCCGTCGAGGGGTCCACCGAGAGGCGGACCCGGCGACTGTCTGGCCCGGGTACGAAGGGCTCGAATCCCCGTTGCTCGCTGTCCGGGAGACGATCGGGCCCCACAGCACCGTCGGGGTCCGGCGCGGGCTGTGCCGCGCTGATGCGGTCGACCCGGAATCGGCGGAGGTCGCCTGCCGTGGCACACCAGGCGTCGACATACCAGTGACCCTCGGTCGTGAACAGGCGGATGGGGTCGATCTCGCGGTCGGTGACCCGGTCCGAGGACGCCGAGTAGTACGAAATGGCCAGCCGTGTGCGTGACGCCACCGCGTCGCCCACCACCTGGAGGAGGGCTGGGGTGTCCAGCTCGACGCCGACTTGCTCTCCCCCGAGGGCCCGGTCCAGTTTGTCGAGGGCCCGGGACAGCGCCCCGGTGTCGTCGCTGCCCGGTACAGCCAGCAGCGCGCGCGCCGACGCAGCCAGGGCGAAGCCCTCAGGCGGGCTCAGCCGTCGGGGCCGGGTCAGAGCGATCCCCACCCGGGTCGACACCGTCGACTCGGTGACCACGATCTCCATCAGCTGATCGGGGGTGTAGGGAGGGACCCCACAGCAGGCCGCCATCTCCAGTTCGGTGACCAGAGCGGCGGGGGTGAGGTCGAAGCGGGCGGCCACCTCGTCGATGGGCGCCTCGCCCACCTGAGCCAGCCACGCCAGGATGGCCAGGAGCCGACGGAGGCGGCCGGCGGTGTCGGCAGTGGCGGTCATCGGCTCTCACCGCCTGTCGCCGCGATGGCACCGAGACGCTCGACCACGGCATCGCGGGTGGCCGCCGGGCTCAGCACCTCGGCGTGGTCCAACAAGTCGAGCACCCACAGCACCAGGGCCTCTTGGTCGGTGACGGTGAGGCGGACCACCAGGGCCCCGTCACCCCGACGGTCCACCACGGCCTCCGGGCCCAACTCCGCCACGACCCGGCCGGCCTCGGCCCCGTCGACGAGCACGTCGACATCGACCTCCTCGCCGTCGCCGAACTGCCAGGGATCGCGGGAGAACGCCCCCTCGACGTCGAAGCCCACGGGCAGGTCGGCCGATCCGTGGGCCCCGGCCTCGGGAACACCCTCGATCCGGTCGACCCGAAAGGTCCGGGCCTCGCCGCGGTCGAGGTCGAACCCCACCAGATACCAGAAACCGTCGCGAAAGCGGAGGCCGGCCGGGTCCACGTGGCGCGGCTCGCCCCGGTAGCCGAACTCCACGACGGCAGCGGTGCGGATGGCGTCGAACAGCGCGGGCAGGGCCGGCAGCCCGTCCACGGACCGCAAGTCCACCAGCGGTGCCATGCCGGCCCGGAGCGGTGATTCACCACCGGCACCCAGCTTGGAGAGCGCATCGTGACCGATAGGCTGGCCCAGATGAACTCCGGCGACGGCCAGGTTCAGGGCGGCTTGCTCCTCGGGGTCGAGGCCGAGGTCGGGCAGGAAGTAGGCATCGGGATCCACCCGGTAGCCGAGTTGGTCCTCACCTCCGATGGTCACCACCAGCACCGGGATCCCCTCGTCACGCAGCAGGCGCTTGTCCCGCTCGAACGCCTGACGCCGCGCTCCGTGGCTGTCGGGATAGCCGGGAACCCGGTCGGCGATCTCCCGCAGGCTGAGGGGACGCGGGGTGTCGAGCAGCACCAACAACAGGTCCGTCACCCGCTCGAGTCGATCCAGTCGTGGCATCGCCGTCAATCTAGGGCGGAGCGGACGCCGTGGTGATCGGGGTGGCCGGTGCCGACCCGTTCGCCTGGGAGCCACACCTGGTGGCGTGGGCCGCCTTGGTCGTCCTGGCCGCGGCGGTGGTGGGCGGCCATCGACGACTGGCGGTGTCGGCCGCCCGCCCGATCCCGTGGACCAGGAGGCAACGCATTCAGTTCGCCGGCGCGGTCCTGGCCGCGGCGGTGGGCCTCACCTGGCCCCTGGCCGATCTGGCCGCCCAGTGGTCGCTCACGGCCTTGGTCGTCCAGCGGGTGCTGATGGTGCTGGTCGTGGCGCCGCTGCTGGTCCTCGGGCTCCCCTACGACATCGTCCAGTGGGCCACACGGCCGGCCGCGGTGGACGCCGTACTCCTGCGCCTCCACCGACCCCCGGTGGCCATCGCCACGGTCACAGTGGTGCTGGTCGGTTCGATGACACCCTGGGTGGTCCACGGCCAAGCGACCTCACTGGCGTTCCGGGCGGTCACCACCGTGCTGGTGGTGGCCGCCGGGATCATCCTGTGGCTCCCCGTGCTGGGCCGCATCCCCGGCACCCCCCGACTGAAGCCGGTGGTGCGGTTCGCCTACCTGATCGCCCAGGCCGTGGTACCGGCCTTCCTCTCGTTCATCTACATCTTTTCCACCCACCCCCTCTACGCCGAGTTCGCCCGGTCCCACCGGGCCATCGGGCTACGGCCGCTCAATGACCAGCAGATCGCCGGCTTCGTGTCCAAGCTGTCCATGCTGCTGGTCCTGCTGTGCGTGGGCGGCGTGGTCCTGGCCCGGGCGTCGACCTCCGAGGACGAGCTGTCGGCAAACGACCCGCTGGTGTGGGCCGACGTGGAGCGCCAGTTCGAACGGGCCGACCGTCGTGACGGTGGCTTCCTCCGGGAGAGGCCCGATGGCGGCGTGGAACAGGAGAACGTCCCCCCACCTCCTTCGAGCCGGTCCCCCGGCACGACCCCGGGGTCCGGCGACCGGAGCGGGCCAGGGACGGATCCCCCGCCCGGCGGCCGCCCCCCTGAGCAGGGTCGCTGACCGGTCGAGGGCATCCGCGGCGGCGGCGTGGCCCGGTCCGTAGCATGGGCCCGTGACCATCGAGGCCCCGTCTGCCCCCATCTTCCGGCATCTCGTCACCGGGAGTGTGCAGTCGGGTATCGAGGAGCTGGGTGGGCGGCCGGCGATGGTCGTTCGGTCGATGTCGTCGCTCCGGCGGGGGGCCCTGTCGGTGGAGGACGGGGAGACCATCCGTGCCGCTGCGGCCTACGCCCTCACCCTGCGCATCCCGATCGTCCTGGTGCTGGCGTCGAGCGGTGCCGATGTGTCCCACGGCGTGGCCTCCCTCCACGGGTGGGGCCAGGCGGCGCGGGCACTGACCCAGTGCTCGGGCATGGTGCCGGTCATCGCCGTGGTGACCGGGCCAGCGCTGTCCGGCCCCGCTCTGCTGCTCGGCATCGCCGACCTGGTCATCATGACCAGCGACGCCTTCGCCTTCGTGTCCGGACCGGCGCGGGTCGAGGAGTTCACCGGGATCCGCATCGGGATCCACCAGCTGGGCGGGACGGCCATGCACGCCCGATCCAGCGGGCTCTGCACCATCGAGGCCGCCTCGGAAGAGGACGCGCTGGCCCACGTCGACCATCTTTTGGGCCTCCTACCCTCCAACGCCGACGAGCTGCCACCGCGGGGCGACGGCGGTGACTTGGCCGACCGGGCGGTCGACGACCTGCGCGAGATCATTCCGGCCCGGGCCACCAGCTCCTATGACGTGCGGCGGGTGGCGGCATCCCTGGCCGACGACCACGACGTGACCGAGCTGTGGAACCGGTGGTCCCCTCAGCTGGTGACGGCCCTGGCCCGCATCGACGGCCGGACCGTGGGCTTCGTCGCCAACCAGCCCCAGGCCCTGGCCGGCACCCTCGACATCGCCGCGTCCCAAAAGGGGGCCCGCTTCGTCCGGTTCTGCGACTCGTTCAACCTCCCCCTGGTGACCCTGGTCGACACGCCCGGATTCCTCCCGGGCAAGGACCTTGAGTGGCGGGGGATGATCCGACACGGGGCCGAGTTGGCCTTCGCCTATGCCGAGGCCACCGTGCCCCGGGTGTGCGTCATCCTGCGCAAGGCGTTCGGAGGTGCCTACATCGTGATGGACTCCAAGGGTCTCGGAAACGATCTCTGCTTCGCCTGGCCCGGAGCCGAGATCGCCGTGATGGGGGCGGAGGGGGCGGTCCAGATACTCCACCGGCGGGTCCTCCCCGAGGACCGTCAGGATCTGCAGGACGAATACTCCGACCGCTTCCTCACCCCGTGGCAGGCCTCCGAGCGCGGCTTCGTAGACGCGGTCATCGATCCGGCTGACACCCGGTCAGTGGTCGCTGAGGCTCTCCGCACCCTGGAGACGGCCCGAGAGCTGCTTCCCGGCCGCAAGCACACGGTAGGGCCGCTGTAGTTAACGCAGTACCGCTGAACTGACCCTGGTGGGGCGGCCCGTGCCAATCGGCGCTGCATCGGGAGTGGCCCCGGGCTCCTCACCCTCTCCGTCTCCCGACTCGAATGGAAGGGGGGAGACGACAGCATCGGCATCGTCCTGCTCCCCCGTTGTCCACCCGAGGGCTTCCCTGCCAGGCCACGCGCAGACCAACCCAGCGCACAGCAGGATCGTCATCGGGAGCCAGTAGCCCCATTCCGAGAAACGATGGAACGCGAACACGGTCGTGATGACAGCGATGGTCCACGCAGCCACGAGTCTCGGCCATTGATTCCGCAACGATGCCGCCAACACAATCAGGGCGAGCGGCGGTCCGAGGTAAAACGAGACCATCACCGCTTCGAAGAAACACCGAAGGCTCAGCGCCAGTGCGCAGGCCCAGAGCAGACCGGTCAAGGAGGGTGGCCGTCGGGCGATCACGATGCCGAGGCCGATCGCGGCAAGCACCGCGATCACCCGCCCAGGCCCGGCACTCACGCTGTCCCTGGTCAGATGGGAGGTGAGTGCCACCCACGGTGTGGCCTGGTCGAGATAGGGAAAGTTCTTCTGGTGGAGCAGCACCGTCGAGGTGGTCGACCACTCCGACAGGAGTGGCGTGCCGACGAGCACCACCGACGGAATCGCACCGAGCACACACATGCGGATCCGATGTCCTCGTGGTGCATAGGCAACAGCCAGCGGGAGCATGAGGATGACCAGTGGCTGCATCACAATCGCCGCACCCCACAGACAGCCGGCCAATGTCCATCGTCGGTCGTCTCCCGCCAGCAACGCGTAGAGCGCCAGAGCCAAGGCTACGAGGTCCTCTGGATGGCCCCAGATCGGGAGCACCTGGAAGATGACCACGGCTTCCATCAGGCACAGGACCATCCGTTTGCGCGCGTCCACGTGCAGCCTGTCGGCCACGGCATCGAACGCCAGCAAACAGGTCGACCCCAGGATCGACACCGCCGGACCCAGGAGGATCCACGATGTGGGACACCGGAGCAGGATGGGGACGAGGGATTCGCTCAGGCCCAGCGAGCCAGAGACCATGGCCACCGGAGCCAGCACGACGGCGATGCCAGGGAACGTGACCAATGACGTGTCGCGGCCATAGACATCGCCCAGATCACCCCACCCGACCCAATGGGCGGCCCGAAAGGTCGACCAGATGTCCCCGGGGATGACCCATCCGGTCACATGGTGGACAACGGGGTCCCAACCGAACGAGTACGCCATGGAGACCGCCAGGAACACCACCATGACCAGCAATGGCCACCTTCTCCGGCGGGCGTGTTCACGCGTCCACGCCCACGCAGATGGGCCTTCAACGGCTCCATCGGTCGACTGGCCGTCGCCCACTCCTCGACGCTCCTCGAACACCGGCTACACCGATGCCATCTCGTCGTCGGGGTCCCGGGTCGACCGCGGGCTCCGAGCCGTTCCGCCGCCGGCCGCCCGGAGTGCCGTCGCACCATTGCCTCGCGTGCCTGGCGACTGGTCGAGCTGCACTGAGTGCTCGCCTTGTGCCCCGGGTTCCAGGCCAGGCGAGCTTGGGCATCGCCTGGGTCGGGCCAGCATCACCACTACGGTCAACCCGGCGACCATCGGTAGCCACCAGGCCCAGGCCTCCAGATGGAAATAGGCGAAGATGCTCAGCTCGCCAGCGATCACCACCGCACCCCAAAACCGTCGGCCGGATCCCGACGCCGCCAACACCAGGGCGGCCAAGAGCGGTGGTGCCAGGTAGTAGGGAGTCATCACCGGTTCGAAGTAGCAGCGCGAGGCCAGCACCACGACGGCCAGCCAGAGCACCGTTGTCGCCGGCTGTGGCCGTCGCCACACATACAGACCGATCAGGATGGCAAGTGCCACGTCGATCATCCGGCCCGGGCCACCGGCTACGAACGCTGCGGTCCGACCGGCGACGGTGATGTGCGTGAGCACCGGGTGGCCCAGGCCGGGTACGAGGGCGGCCCCCCCGGCATGAGCGGGCGCAGACGGTAGCGACGGCGCCAAGGCGAGCCACGGCGTGGCGTGATTGATCGCCGGTTGGGTCGGCTGCTTGACGAGCGCCCGAAACGTGTCGCCAGGGTCGCCGACGAAGGCCACACCGACCAGGAGCACTGAGAGGACTGCGGACCGCAGGGCGACCATCCAACGCTGCCCGCGAGGCGTGGCACCGATGAGCAAGGGAACCAGCAAGGCCACCAGGGGCTGCACGAGGATGCCAGCCCCGAGCAACCAGCCGGCGCGTTTCCACCTGCCGTCGAGAATGGCGGCCAACGCCCACACGGCGAGTGCGGTGGCCACGGCGTCCTCGGCGTGGCCCCAGATGGCCGCCGTGGGCCAGGCAATACTTGCCGTTACCGCGGCAGAGTGCGATGCGACGCCTCGAGGTGACCAGCAAGCGCCTCGCCAGGTTGTCGCAGGCAAACACTGCCGTCGACGCCAACAGCAGCTCGAACGGCTGGATGAGGAGGGCGGCAGTCGGCCGAGGAAGCGTAAAGGCCCCGTACGACTCGGATAGATGGAGCCACCCACTCACGATGGCCAGCGGAGCCATAAGGATCGGCATGCCCGGGAAGGTGATGATGCCGTTTTGGGGTGTGTAGACCCCTCCGATAAATCCCCATCCCACGTAGTGGGCCCCTCGGAAAATTCCCCAAAGATCGCCACCGGTATTCCAGGAATCAACGTGGTGCACCCAGGGGTTCCACAGCAACATATAACCGACACCCGCGATGAGCATGGCCAGCATGGCTGCCATCGGCCACTTCCGGTCCTCCACCAGGCCCCCCATCACCCGTATCGGACCTCGCCGGGAACAGATGGCGCTCGGCTCATGACTGGTCATCGGCTCGAGCCGGAGCGGTGCTGTGTCCACGCTCCTTCCATCGTGCCGTTGCGGTGCAATCTTGAGGACCCAGGACACCCGATAGTCCCCAATCGACGCACGGTTCGAGGTCCAGAATCTCATGGGGGACACCTCCACAACGGAGAATGCCCCCTCCCATCGGGAGGGGGCATTCTCACGGGTGACTACTGAACGGTGAAACCCACCGCTCAGGAGAACACCATCAGGGTCAGCTCGGGAACCCGGAGGTCTGGACCTGATAGGTGGCGCCCGAACCGCTCAGCTTGGGAGCCGAAGCGCTGCAGTCACCGGTGGTGGCATCGCCCTTGGCCTCGGCGTAGGACGTACCAGCCGCGGTCGGGAGGGCCAGGTTGCCGGCCGTGGTGGAACCAGAGGCCGTGGCCGTGGCTCCGTACGGTGCGGTGGTCTGGGTGACAGCCTGAGCGTTGTCCACCAGGTACCAGCAGTTGCCCGACTTCGAGAAGCCGGCCAGCACGACGCCGTTACCGTCAGACGAGACCGACATGGAGATGACGGCCTGTCCGGTCGAGGCAGCAGCCTGGAAGGTCAGGCTGGGCTCAGCCGAAGACAGCGTGGCCGTATTGACACCGGTGTAGGTCTGGCTGTTGGTCTGATAGGCCGCCTTGGCATTGATCAGGGCGGTGTTCAGGTTGGACTGTGCCGCCCTGTCGTTTGCCGACTTCGTCACACCCAGGAACGTGGGGATGGCGATGGCAAGCAGGATGGCCAGAATCAACAGGACCACCATGAGCTCGATGAGGGTGAAACCGGCATCCTCTCCGGCATCTCCCGCAGCGTCACGCCTGTCATTCAGGCGCTGAATCGTGGATGAAACCATTTACTGCCTCCTCGTGAGTATTGATGCATCAATTGGGCGGCCAGGGTTGGCTCCCGGTCTAGCTATCGTCTGAAGAGAAGCGGGACTTTAGGGTCTGTTTTAAGAAATTCCTACAATCCCGTGCCGGTCGTGTTACGGGCTTCTGGGAGGGCATCGCGGGCTGCCCTGATCGGTCCTTTTTGGCACCCGATGTGACCTTTGGAGCCCGATTCACCGGAGCAAGCAACCCGGTATTTCGTTTGGGCTCCTGGGTCCGATCACCAACCTGGTTGGATCGGTCTGCGACGCTCGGATGACTTCCGGACCACAGTCACCGTGGGCCGGAAGTCATCCTCAGGGTCAGCTCGGGAACCCAGCCGCCTGGACCTGATAGGTGGCGCCCGTGCCGCTCAGCTTGGGAGCCGAAGCGCTGCAGTCACCGGTGGTGGCATCGCCCTTGGCCTCGGCGTAGGACGTACCAGCCGCGGTCGGGAGGGCCAGGGCACCGGCCGTGGTGGAACCAGAGGCCGTGGCCGTGGCTCCGTACGGTGCGGTGGTCTGGGTGACCGCCTTGGCGTTGTCCACCAGGTACCAGCAGTTGCCCGACTTCGAGAAGCCGGCCAGCACGACGCCGTTACCGTCAGACGAGACCGACATGGAGATGACGGCCTGTCCGGTCGAGGCAGCAGCCTGGAAGGTCAGGCTGGGCTCAGCCGAAGACAGCGTGGCCGTATTGACACCGGTGTAGGTCTGGCTGTTGGTCTGATAGGCCGCCTTGGCATTGATCAGGGCGGTGTTCAGGTTGGACTGTGCCGCCCTGTCGTTTGCCGACTTCGTCACACCCAGGAACGTGGGGATGGCGATGGCAAGCAGGATGGCCAGAATCAACAGGACCACCATGAGCTCGATGAGGGTGAAACCGGCATCGGGGCCAAGGTGGGTGGACGTTACCCGTGAGTCGCCGAGATGACGGGCAGCGGTGTCCAACATCGGCTGACTGCGACGCATGGACTCCGAGGCAGTCCCCACGTTGCCGGCCTTGTCACCTCTGAGCCATCGGGGACCCACGAGTCGAGTTACTGGATCATGAGCAATCATGGAAAACACATCGACGACAATTGTCAGCAGCTTGAGCACATTTTTCCTGGTCACAAGCTTGGAATAGCCTTGGAGGACCCAGGCTCCGCTCCGGAGGACCTGCGCGACTACGGCCAGGCTCTCGGAGCGTCGGGCGCGTCCGAATCCGACCGCAGTGGGTCAGGTCCGAGGATGCCTGCCGACCGTTCCTGGTTGTGGGCTGAGCCCGCGTCGATTAGTTGTGAATGAGCTTGATGTAGTCGAACATCGGGAGGTAGAGGCAGATCACCATGGCTCCCACCATGGCGCCCATGAAGACGGTCAGCAACGGTTCGAGCAGAGCAGTGAGGTTGGCCACGGTGACCTCGACCTCCTGGTCGTAGAACTCGCCCACCTTCTTCAACATGCCGTCCAGTGCACCGGTCTGCTCGCCGACCTCGATCATCTGCACCACCAACGGCGGGATGACGTCCTCGTGCTCACGCAGCGGGTCGGCGAGGGGTCGGCCTTCACGCACGCCGTTCTTGGCTTCAAGCAGCACATCACCCACCGTGCGGTTGCCCGACACATCGGCGCAGATGTCGAGGGACTCGAGGATAGGGACCCCCGATCCGATCAGGGATGCGAGTGTCCCAGTCATGCGGGCCAGGGCCACCTTGTGGAAGAGGGAGCCGAACACCGGTGGCTTGAGGATCAGCTTGTCCCACTTCCGTCGGCCCTCGGGGGTGGAGATCCACTTCCGGAGACCAATGATCCCACCGACCACGATGGCGATGAGCAAGAGCACCCAGACACTGGTCACGACGTTCGACACCGCGATGAGCACCCGGGTCGGGAACGGCAGCTTTCCGCCGAGTGAGGTGAACAGGTGCTGGAAGACCGGGACGATGAACACGATCATCGCTGTGAAGATGACGAGCATCACACTGAGGACGACCGCCGGATACGTCATGGCCGATCGGATGGTGCGATTCAGCTGGGCCTGCTTCTCGATGGTGTTGGCCAGGTTGGCCAGCACCTCGTCCAGGTTTCCGCCGATCTCACCGGCCTGGACCAATGTGCAGAACAGGTGGGAGAAGACCTTGGGATGCTTGGCACAGGCCACCGAGAGCGAGGAGCCGTGCTCCAGATCCAGCCTGACCTCGTTGAGGACCCTGGCCAGCTCGGGATTCTCCACCTGGGCGGCCAGGATCCCGAGTGAGCGGACCACCGACAGACCCGAGTCGACCATGGTGGAGAGCTGCCGGGTGATGACGGCGATTTCCCGCAGCTTCACACGGTCGGAGATACCGGGGATCTTGATCTCGGTCTTGAGGTGGACGTTGGACTTGGGGGTGACCGAGATCGGCATGTAGCCCATCTCGCGGAGACGACGAACGACCAGCGCCATGCTGTCGCCCTCGAGCTGCCCTTCGACCAGGCTGCCGGCCCGATCCCGGACCTTGTAATCGAATGTCAGTGCCACAATTCCCCGTTTCGTCGTTCAGCCCGTGGGGCTGCGTTGATCAAGTGTTGAGGTGGTTCCGCAGGTCCTCTTCATTAGAGGAGCGGTCGTAAGCGATGCTCTCGGAGATCAATCCGTCCTTGACCAGCTTGGCCAGCCCCTGATCCATGGTCTGCATCCCGAAGGATCCGCCGACCTGCATCAACGAGTAGATCTGGTGGGTCTTGGCCTGGCGGATCAGGTTTCGCATAGCCGAGGTGCAGACCAAGACCTCCGAGCAGGGGACCCGACCCGTACCCTCAGCGTTGACGATCAACTGCTGGGTCACCACACCCTCGAGCGTGGCAGCCAGCATGACCCTGATCTGCTCCTGCTGATTGGTCGGGAACACGTCGATGACGCGGTCGATGGTCTGTGGCGCGTCCTGGGTGTGCAGCGTGGCAAACACCAGGTGGCCGGTCTCGGCAGCGGTCAGCGCCGTCGAGATCGTCTCCAGGTCCCGGAGCTCACCAACCAGGATCACGTCCGGGTCCTGGCGCAGCACTCGCCGCAGTGCCTCGGCGAACGAGTGGGTGTCCTCACCGATCTCCCGTTGGGTGATGATGGACCGCTTGTGATCGTGCAGGAACTCGATGGGGTCCTCGACGGTCACGATGTGCAACGGCTTGGTCCGGTTGATGATGTCGATCAGCGACGCCAACGTGGTCGACTTACCCGAACCGGTCGGGCCGGTCACCAGGACAAGGCCCTTGCGAAGCTCGGTGAATGCCTTCACCGCGTCGGGGATTCCCAACGAGTCGAATTCAGGCATCTCGTGGGGAATGGGCCGGAGGGCTGCGGCCACAGTTCCCCGCTGCATGGAGACATTGACACGGAACCGCCCCACTCCGGCGATGGAGTGCGACGTGTCCAGTTCGCTCTCGTCCTCGAACCGCTCACGTTGCGAGGCGGGGAGGATGCCGAACACCATGTCCCGGATGGTCTCGTTGCCGAGCACCGGGCAGCCCTCGATCGGACGGATAGCGCCGTGGAGCCGGATCGAGCCCGGCATGTTGGCGGTGAGATGGAGGTCCGAGGCTCCGACAGCAACCGCGTACCGGAGCAGGTCGTCGATGTGGAGTGGCATCGAGCCATCCGACTCGGCGGTAGGAAGACCCTGTTCCAACAGGCGGGCCACCGTCGGGGCGACAGTGATCTCGCCCTCGTCAGAGCCGGTGTCCACCAGCGGCGACGACGGGGCCGGGCCGGGCGTTCCGGCGTCAGGGCTCGCCGGGGCCTGGGTGGACTGCACTGCCCGCGCGATCAACACGGGATCAGCGAGCACCGCGTTGATCCGGTAGCCGAGCTTCGACGCCAAGCCGTCGACATCCTGGGGCGTCGGCGGCTCAGCGAAGGCCACCGAGAGGACCCGCCCGTCGAACTGCAACGGAACGGCCAGGTACTCCTGAGCGACGGCGTCTGGCATGCACGCCTTGGCCTCGGGGCTCGGGGCCACTGCAGCGATGTCCACCGCCTGCAGATTGGACAGATGGGCGAGGGCGCCGACCACAACGCCAGGAAGCGCCAGCTTCCTGCTGATCAACAGACTGGCCAGGGACTCACCGGTGGCGCGGGACTCCGCCAGCAACGGAGCCAGGTTGGACTCAGTCTCGTAGCCACTCTGGACCAACGCCTGGGCCAGTCGGTCGGACCACTCGATGCGCGTCTCTGTCGTGACCGGGCTCATGCCACCACCCGGAGCACTTCCTCGAGGGTGGTCTCACCCTCGATTGCCTTGCGTAGCCCGCTCTGGCGCAGGGTACTCATGCCTTGGGCCACTCCGACCCTATGGATTTCTTCCACCGATCCTCCTTCAATGATCACACGTTCGATCTCTTCAGTCATCGGCAGAAGTTCTGCCAAAGCTTTACGACCCCGATAGCCGGTGTTGGAACAGGCCGAGCATCCAATGGCCCGGTAGACCTTCGGCATACCCCCCATGGCCTCGACTTCTTCCAGTTTCCAACCCGATGAAGTGATGTCCGCCTCAGTGGGCTCAAAGGCCTCCTTGCAATGGACACACAAGCGTCGAGCAAGCCGTTGGGCCAGCACTCCTGACACCGCAGACGTCACCAGGAAGGGCTCGAGACCCATCTCGATGAGGCGCATCGGCGTGGACGCGGCACTGTTGGTGTGCAGGGTGGAGAGCACCATGTGACCGGTCAGCGCCGCCTCGATCGAGATGACGGCTGTCTCCTTGTCACGGATCTCCCCCACCAGGACGATGTCGGGGTCCGAACGGAGGATGGCACGGAGTGCGGCTGCGAAATTCAAGCCCGCCTTGAGGTTCAGTTGCACCTGGTTGACGCCCTTCAGGGGCAACTCAACGGGATCCTCCACGGTGATGATGTTCTTCTCGGGTGAGTTGAGGGCGGTCAGGGTCGTATACAGCGTGGTCGACTTGCCCGAGCCGGTTGGACCCGTGACCAGGATGGTCCCGTAGGGCTTGGTGTAGAGCCCCTCGTAGGTGCGAAGCAGGTCTTCTTCGAATCCCAGGTCGGAGAATCCGAGCACCACGCTCGATTTGTCGAGCACCCGCATGACGATTTTTTCCCCGTAGATGGTTGGCAGGGTGGCCATCCGGAGATCGATGCCCTTGCTGCCCACGTTCAGCGAGATGCGTCCGTCCTGGGGCACCCGATGCTCGGCGATGTTCATGTCGGCCATCACCTTGAGCCGGGTGGTCACTGCCGGGGCGATGGTTCGGGGTGCTGTCGAGACGTCGTGAAGCACGCCGTCGATCCGGTAGCGGATGCGCAACTCGGTGGCGGTCGGCTCGATGTGCACGTCCGAGGCGCGCTCGTTCAGAGCCTGCAGAATCAACAGGTTCACATAGCGGACGATCGGTGCTTCCTCGGTCACCGCCTGGATGTCGTCGACGCCGTTCGAGGCTTCATTGCCCTCGATGCCGAGGGACGCCTCCATCGCCATGTCCGCGGCATCGCCTCCGCTGTTGAAGGCCCGGCCGATATAGGCGCTGATCTGGGAACGGGTGGCCACAACCACGATGAAGTTGCGCCCCATGATGGTTCGCAGGTCGTCCATGGCGAAGACATCGGTGGGATTCGACGCCGCTACAACCGGGGTCCCGTTGTCGTTAGCGATGACCATGACGTTGTGGTGTCGAGCAGTGGTCTCAGGGATGGTCCCGGCTTCGGCGAGGTCCACGCCGACGGTGTCGAGATCGACGAACTCGAGGCCCATCTCCTGGGCCATGCCCCACATGAGGTCCGCTTCGGTCACGAGCTTCTGGGCGGTGAGCAGTCGAGCGATGCTTTGACCGGTGGCGTAGTGCTCCTCGAGCACCGCCTCCATGTCCTCGAGGGATACCCGCTCCCCTTCCACCAGGGCTTTCGCCAGGGGCGGGAACATGGCGGTTCCGGTCGAGGCCTCGAGTGGCTCGGTGTCGAATCGCTGATCTTCTCCCAGCTGCTCCTGATAGGTGGCCACAGCCTCATCCACCAGGTCAGCCGCGATCACCGCCTCGTCGCCGGTGGACGCCTCCTCGTGCGTCTGCAGGGATCGAGCCAGCTCAGCCAACTGGTCCACGCCGGGCGCCAAAGGATCGGCACCGGGTGACGAGGATTCGGCCGGATCGATCCAGTCCGATCCGAACGTGGGCAGGATGCTTGTCGATGGCTCGAGGGCCTCGAACTCGGCCTCCTCGATGCCGGCTGACGATGCCGCGTCGGTGACCCAGGCCAGTTCCTCGTTGGCCGGGCCGATCGATGGACCGGCCTCTTCGAACGGATCCAACCCGGCCTGGTCTCCGATGTCGAAGGGGGAGGCGTCCTCGAGGGTCGCCAGCAGATCAGGGCCGTCAGTCGACGGCGCCTCGAGGACGAGATCCTGGCCGTCAGCGGGATCGAGTTCGATAGCGTCAGCAGAGTCGGACTCCGCCTCGGCGTCGGAGCTGGACTTGCGGCGCTTGCGCTCCTCTTTGTTCCGCCTTCCCTTTCCGGTGGGCGGCGAGGCCATGTCGGCCTCGAGATCCTTCGGCTGTGGCTGTGGCTCTGGCTCTGGCTCTGGCTCTGGCTCGGGGTGGAGTTCGAGTTCGAGTTCGGGACCCGGGTCGATGATGTGGTCATCGACAGTGCCGTCGACGGCCAGGACGTCGGTCACCGACGCGTCGATCGGCAGCGCATCGAACGACTCGGCAATGGGCGGCTGATCACCGACATACCCGTTGACCTCGAAGTTCACCCCGCTATCCACAAAGAAGTCGGTGGCCTCGGGCGCTACGGGCACACTCTCGACGACCGTCGCGGGGCTCTCCGGACCGACGCCGAACAAGCGGTCGATGTAGGAGTCGATCTGTTGGGGGGCGGCCACCACCGAGATGAAGTCACGGCCGATGGAGGCCCGCACGGAGTCCTGGGCGTACAGGTCGTCCGGATCGGCGGTGGCGATGACTGGGGTCCCGAACTTCCGTTTGATGGCCACCATGCGGTGGCGTCGGGCCAGTTCCTCCGGCAGGATCTCGCCCGCGGCAGGGTCGACCCCGTAGTTGTCGAGGTCGACAAACTCGAGGTCATGCTCGCTGGCCATCCACCGGATGGAGTCGACATCGGTCATCCCTCCTCCATCGGCAGACTGGAGGCTCGGATTGACCGTGAATCCAATTGTTCCGCGACGAGCCAAGCGACGCGCGTTCCCCTGCCTCGCACTTGCCCCCCTTCCTGCTCGCCTCGTGGGAAGTGCTTCGGTGCCGCCGGCTCGGCCGCGCTCACCGATAGAAGGATTGTCCCACCGGTGCGACGCGTCCCACAAGGGTCTATGGCCTCGCTGACCTGGAGGTTCCTCCAACATCGGTCGCCCCACCGGGAGTGACCGAGGCCCGGTTCCCTCCTGCCAATCAGCAGCGTCGTGCACCGATGGTCACCGACTGCGCCGCTCCAGGTTGTTGAATACAGCCCATGGGTTCCGACTCCATCCCGCTCCTGGCGGTGACCGTGCCTCTGGCCGGAATCGTCGGACTGTTCGTCGGATCGTTCCTCAACGTCGTCATCTACCGGACCCCACTGGGTCTCTCAGTCGCTGCCCCGCGTCGTTTTGTCCCACCTGTGAACGACAGTTGCGGTGGTGGGAGAACGTGCCAGTCGTGTCCTGGTTGGCCCTTCGAGGTCGGTGCCACACCTGCCACCAGCCCATCTCTGTCCGATACCCCCTGGTCGAGCTGTCGACAGGCGTGGCCTTCGCCCTCGTGACCTGGGCGTGGCACGGCACGATTATGGCTGCCGCCTACTGCGTACTGGCGGCCGGGATGATCGCCGTCGGGCTCATCGAGTACGGCGGACAACGTGCCCCCGTGTCGGTGGCCGCCATCGCCACCACCAGCGCACAGGTGATCATCGTGGTCGGTGCCGGCTGGCACCACCATTGGTGGACGGTGGGTGGCTCGTTGGCCGGGACGGCCGTGGCGCTGGTCCTGTACGCCACCCTGCGTGCGGCAGACCCGGACTGCGCCGACCCGCGTGGGCACGGCAGGTCGGCCCTGCTGCTAGCCGGCTGCTGGGTCGGTGGTCTGGGGGCCGTACCACTAGCGATCGGCGCTGCCGCCTGGATCGTCACCTATTTCAGCTGCATGGTCGGTGCCTGGTCGACAGCGAGGGAGCGTTCGGCGACTGCTCCACTGCCATCGGAGAGGCGGGCGATCCACCCGATCCTGGCCGTCCCCTTGGTATCTGCCATCAGCGTGGCATTGGTGGCGTCCCTCATTGCGGGGGCTTGACGACCCTACGATGGTCCCATGAGCATCGTCGAGCCCCGCGGTTCTCACAGCCGCCCCAACGGCACGACCCCTGACGCGTCGACCAGCGATGACGTGCCACTTCGCGTCCTGGTGGTGGACGACCACGAGCTCCTGCGCGCCGGGACCCGTCAGATCCTCGACGACGCGGCCGGCTTCACCGTCGTCGGCGAGGCCGCCGACGGCGAAGCTGCCTTGCAGGCCGTCGCCGACCTCCATCCGGACGTCGCCCTCGTGGACATTCGCCTGCCCACTGGGAACGGGATCGACGTGGCTCGCCAGATAACCACGGACTACCCGGACACCACGGTGCTGATCCTGAGCGCCTACGACGACGAGAACTACGTGCGAGCTGCTCTGGCCGCCGGCGTCGCCGGCTATCTGCTCAAGACCACACCGAGCGACGAGCTGATCCGATCGATCCGAGCGGCCTGCGAGGGTTTCAATCTCCTGGATCGCCCACTCACCGGTACGGGCGAGAAAGACGAGGGAGTGGCCGCTGACCGGTACGCCCCTCGGCTGACCTCCCGGGAACAAGAAGTGGTGCGCCTCGTGGCGCGGGGCATGTCCAACAAGGCCATCGCCAGGCAGCTGGGGATCAGTCCTCGGACCGTCGAGGGGCACCTCAACCACGTGTTCGAGAAGCTCGGGACCACGTCACGTACCGAGCTGGTGCACTTCGCCTTGGCCAACAGCATGTCCTCTCGGGAGCAACCCGAGTCGGAACCCGGCCGGTGACCAGGACCGCCCCAACCTCGGTTTCGATGTCATCGGGAGCCCACCGGGCCACCGGGCCCGACGTCGCTCCCGAACCCGTACCCGAGCTCGACGTGGCGGTCGATCCCGTGTGGAGGGATCCCGACGCCGAGGCTCTAGACGACAGCGCTGATCTGTCGGTCAACGACGTGGCCACCCTGGACGACCAACGGCCGTGGGCCAGCTCCCAGTTCTGGATGATCCAGCTGTTCGTCTTGGCTCTCTACCTCATCCGACTGGCGGCCACCGTCGACTTCCATCTCGGCACCACCTCCCTGGCACTCGAGTTGTCGACCTTCGTCCTCTTCGTCGTACCCGTCGTCTACGCCGCCCTCCACTATGGGTTCCGGGGGGCCATGCTGACCTCGGGCTGGGTGAGCCTGCTGGCCGTGCCCCGGATCGTCGTTGCCGTGAACAATCGCCAGTTCGAGGCGGCCTGGGCCGAGGTGACCCAGACCCTGGTCCTCGACGCGCTGGCCCTACTCATCGGCCAGCACGTCTCAGGTGAGCGGGACTCCCGGCGACGGGCCGAGTCGGCCCAGTCAGCCCACCGGAGCGCCGAGGCGCTGTACCGCGATCTGTTCGACTCGAACCAGGCACCGATCTTGATCGTCGACGGTAGTGGCTATGTGGTCGAGGCCAACGCCTCGGCCCAACGGGCCTTCGGTTCGGCCCAGCACGCCACGGGAGCCGCCCAGTCCTCAAGCCCGGCCTCGGGCACGCCGGTTCGGCTGGTGGACATGATCGGTGCCGGCGCGGCCGCCCAGATCCTCACCAACCTGATCACCGAACAGGTGCCCGAGACCGACCTAGCCACCGCAACGATTGACGACCGGGTGGAGCCGGTTCCCTTCGACGTCGACGGACAACGCATCCTCTTCCGGCCCACTGGCACGATGCTGCACCGGTCCGGAGGAGACACCCGCATGCAGGTGGTGTTCGAGGACGTTACCGCCGAGACGCGGCGCCATGACCAGATGGAGGCCTACGCCTCCCGCGTCGTGCTCGGCCAGGAGGAGGAGCGCCGCCACTTGGCCCAGGAGCTCCACGACGGTCCGGTCCAAACCCTCATCCACCTCTGTCGTCAGCTCGACACGGCGGAGAAGCGGGCCGAGCTGCCTGCCTCCAGTGTCGGCATGCTGGCCGATCTCCGGATCATCGCCGAGGGGACGGTAGCCGAGCTTCGGTCGATCGCACGCGGGCTGCGGCCGTCAGTGCTGGACGACCTCGGACTGGTCGCGTCGATCAACCAGATCGTGGAGGAGGCCGGTGAGCGGCAGCACTTTGCCGCGTCGTTCGGTGTCACCGGCGTCGAGCGACGCCTGCCCCCTGCCGTCGAACTGGCGATGTTCCGAATCGCCCAGGAGGCGATCACCAACGTGGAGCGGCACGCCGCGGCACGCCGGCTCTCGGTCGGGCTCAGCTTCCATCCCGACGGCATGCGTCTCCTGGTGACCGACGACGGGATCGGCTTCGAATCGACTGGGTCGTCGGCTCACTCGAAGAGCGAATCGCTCGGTCTACCAGGTATGACCGAACGGGCCCACCTGATCGGATCCCGCCTGGTGATCCACTCGGCCCCTGGCAGCGGAACCACTGTCGACGTCTGGGTCCCCGCAACGATTATCGCAGGCGTGTGAGCTCTTCTCCATGGATTTGACACAGGGACAAGATTTCAGCGACCGAGTCGGTGGGTACTGAGCGCCCACACGCCACCACCGCCCGTGAACAACTGTCACTGAACCGACATGAAATCGAAGTTTCACTCTCATCAATTCATGGGATACTGGCTCCGTGGATGAAATTGTCATCGAGTCGTGCCACAGCACGTGGATCATCGATATGGAGCACTCCCGGTTCCGCCGGTTGGTCAAAGGGTCGAACCTGCACTCCGGCCCAGCGTCCACCGAGTGGCAGCCGTGCTACGGCGTCGAGATCGATCCCCTGTCGGAATCGTTCGTGGTGCTGCTCAATCCCGAGGGCACTCGGCTGCTGAGGAGCTGGCGTCACGTCGAGCACTGTGCGCAATGCGGGGGTGAGGCGACCTCTGAGTTGTCGCTCCGCGATCTCCGGTCCGCAGTCCGCGGCTGAGCCAACAACTCCTCTGGCCGCGAGAAATCGCCGCGAAGGTCTTTCCCGAATTTCACCTCAGCCGGTAGAGTGGGTTCTCGGCGAACGACCACTGCCGCCCAGCCATAGGTGAACTTGTGACCAACCCGGCCATTGCCCGCATCCCGGGCGCCCACTGACCATGGAATCAACCCAGCCCAACAACGGGACGTTGGTCCCTACCATCGCGCCCCCGCCTCCCCCGGTCATCGCCGGGGTGCACGCCACCCGGACCGACTACGCGGCGACGGCCAGAATGGTGAATGACATCCTGTCCCTCGGGTCCGACGAACCTCCGGCGCGAACCGCCGATACTCCAGCCGTCCCCGCAGATCGGGTGGCCCGTCCGGTCGATGCCGCACCCGTGCCTGCCTCCGGCGGACCGCTCGCCGTACCGGAGATCGATCTGCCGCCACCACCGCCACAGGGTCCACTCACCCCCGACTTCTTCACGACGGTGTCGAAGCAGAAGCGGCGACACCGTCGTTCGAGGTAGTTCCTCCAGCTCTGACGCCAGCGAACCGGCGTCAGTCCAGCGGGTCCCGCTTCCACATGCCGGAACTGCCGCCAGTCTTCTCCCACAGCATCAACTGGCCGATGCTCATCGTCCGATCGGCTGTCTTGCACATGTCGTAGACCGTGAGGGCAGCAATGGCGCACGCCGTCATGGCCTCCATCTCGACGCCGGTCCGGTCGATCGCCTCGACCTTGGCCTCGACTTCGACGTAGTCGTCCCCGATGGTGAAATCGACATGGACCGCTCCCACCAGGAGCGGATGGCACATCGGCACCAGTTCGGCGGTCCGTTTGGCCGCCTGGATCCCCGCCACCCGGGCTGCCGCCAGGACGTCGCCTTTGGTGATGGCGTTGTTGGCCACCTGGGCCGTCGTCTCCGGTTTCATGGCCACCTTGCATCGGGCCAGGGCCCGCCGGTGAGTGGCCTCCTTCGGCGAGACATCCACCATCCGGGTTCCGCTGAAAGGGTCGAGATGGCTCAGGCTTCGGTCGCTCATACGGACCACAGTGTACGGGACGCTGGAACGATGGGACGGCATTGGCACTCTCTCCAGTAGACTGCCAACTCGAGGCAGTCACGGATCGAGAGGAAGAGGTCGCTTGCCCACCTACGAGTACCACTGCGACAGCTGCGACCAGAACTTCGACGTCGTGCAGTCCTTCCACGACGATCCGATCACTGAGTGCCCCACCTGTGGCTCACCGGTGCGCAAGGTGTTCGGCAATGTCGGCATCGTCTTCAAAGGCAGCGGCTTCTACAAGACCGACAGCCGGAAGAGCTCCTCGTCTAAGGGCACCGGATCCGACAACGGCTCCTCGTCGGGTACGTCGGAGAGCTCGGGGACGGGTGCCGGATCCGGCTCATCTGACACCGGCAAGTCCGGCGGTGAGGGGTCCTCGTCGTCCACCCCGGAGCCCTCCAAGTCGTCCGATTCAACGACAGCCAAGCCGGCTTCGGGCAGTGATGGCGGGTCAACGTCCAAGGCGAAGAAAACCCCAGCCTGAGCAGAGTGGCGCGCCTGCCCGGCGCGCATAGGTGAAAATACCCGTCGCCAAAACGCGCACCCCCCTCGTACACTGAGATCCATGGACAGGGCCGATCTCGATCGAATCCTGATGCTGTTGGCCGAGCTGGACGGTTCGGACCTGCACATCAAGGCTGGAGCGCCACCGAGGATGCGCGTGGCTGGCTCACTCCGGACGCTCGACGACGAGCCGTCCTTCACCGCCGAAGAGACTGAGGCCATCGCCGAGTCCATCATTCCGGCGTCAGTACTCGACACCTTCCATCAGCGGCACGAGGCCGACTTCGCCTACAGCCTGCACGGATGCGGACGATTCCGAGTCAACGCCTACTTCCAGCGGGGCTCGGTGGCCCTCGCCATGCGCCGCGTCCGGGCGAGCGCTGCCACCGTGTCCGAGCTGGGACTACCCGAAGTTGTCACCCGGCTGGCCAACGAGATGCGGGGGCTGGTGCTGGTTACCGGTCCAACCGGATCGGGCAAGACGACGACGCTGGCGGCCATGGTCGACCACATCAACCACACCCGCTCGTGCCACGTGGTGACCATCGAGGATCCTGTGGAGTACCTCCACCAGGACGATCTGGCGGCCATCGACCAACGCGAGGTCGGATTCGACACCGACTCGTTCTCCTCGGCCATGCGGGTGGTGCTCCGTCAGGACCCCGACGTAATCCTGGTGGGTGAGATGCGCGACACCGAGACCGTGTCGGCCGCCCTCACCGCGGCCGAGACCGGCCACTTGGTCATGTCCACGCTCCACACCATCAACGCCACCGAGACCATCAACCGCATCGTCGACTTCTTCCCGCCGTTCCAGCAGTCACAGGTTCGGGTGAGCCTGGCCGGCACCCTGAAGGGCATCATCTGCCAGCGTCTCATCCCCACCGCCGACGGCAAGAGTCGGGTGCCGGCACTCGAGCTCCTGGTGATCAACGGCCGCATCCAGCAGGCCATCCTCGATCCCCTGCTGACTGGCGACATCGACGGGATCATCGCCGACGGTGAGTACTACGGGATGTTGACCTTCGACCAGTCGCTCGTCAATCTCCTCTCCGACGGCACCATCGATCTGGCCGAAGCCATGAGCACCGCCACCAACCCCCACGACCTCAAGGTCATGTTGGAGCGGCGGGGCATCCTGGGCACCGGGCAGTTCGCCGCCAGCTTCTCCTGAGCTGAACTGCTCCCCGGCGCGCCATCCGGCTCCCTGTCACCCGTCTGAGCTGGCTGTTCCCCAGCGACGCGGACGTAGCCACCCACCGCTCCACTCGAGGCTGTGCGCCTGACACAGCATCTCAAGGTGAGGACGAATCCGTCCGATAGATCTTCGTACAGTCTGGCGCAGTCTCACGACTGCCCAGTGGGGAAGTTGATCGCCAGGAGGCGATCACCTAGGGACGGAGACTCACCGTGGGTGTTGTGACGAAGGGACATGGCTACACGCTTCATGTCCGAATGGCCGTCGCCGAGCCCGGACCGGTCCGGTCCTCGTCAACAGCGCAGTCCTCGGGCCGCGGTCGCAGAGAGGTGTCGTCATGGAACTGAGCGTGCGTTCGAAGTTCGTGGTGGGACTCGACATCGGTACCAGCGCGGTGCGCGCCGCCGAGCTCGATGTCAGCCACACCAAGCCGGTGCTCCACACCTACGGCCAGGTCGGCCTCCCCCCGGGATCACTCGTCGACGGTGAGATCCGCGACAGCGCCGCGGTGTCCGAAGCCATTACCAAACTGTGGAAGAACGGTCAGTTCTCCAGCTCGTCGGTGATCGTGGGAATCGCCGGCCTGCGAGCCATCACCCGCGAGATCGACCTCCCCTTCGTACCCGACAACGAGGTCGACAGTGCGGTGCGGTTCCAGTCAGAAGAGGTCATCCCCTTCCCGCCCGAGCAGACCATTCTGTCCTCGCAGGTGCTGGCCGACTACACGTCGCCCGAAGGCGACAAGATGCGCAGGGTGCTGGTGGCCGCGGCCCACGTCGACCTGGTCAATGGCGTCATCGATGTGGTCGAGAAGGCCGGCCTCACCGTCGAGGGCGTTGACCTCATCTCCTCCGCATTGGTTCGGGCCATCGGTGGCCAGGACACGTCTGACCAGCCCGAGGCCATCGTGTCGGTGGGTGCGGGACTCACCGTCGTTGTCGTCCACCAGCAAGGCCGGCCGCAGTTCGTCCGCACCATCGGCTCGGGTGGGAACGCCACGACCGCTGCCATCTCTGCTGCGCTCGATGTCCCCATCTCCGATGCCGAAGCGGTGAAGCGTCGCATCGGTGAGCCGGCCCTTCAGATGCAGACCGCCGAGCGGGCCAGCCAGGCCAGCATGAACGAGTTGGTCGGCGAGATTCGCAACTCGATCCAGTACTTCGCCTCCCTCCCGGGCCGGCTCCCCGTGTCTCGGGTCCTGGTGACCGGTGGGGGTTCGGACCTCTTCGGCTTCATCCCGCTGCTCGAGAGCCAGATCAAGCTTCCAGTGGTGAACGTCACCCCCCTGGCCCGGGTGGACACGTCGAAGTTGGACCTCAGCGAGGACCAAGCCCGTCTGGTGAGCCCGGTGCTCGCCACCCCCATCGGGCTGGCGCTGCCCGAGCCCGACAAGGCCGTCAAAAAGTTCAATCTGCTGCCGCCCGAGGTGGCCGGCCGCATCCGGATGAAGCGGATCCAGGAACGCACGATCATGGCTGCCGCCGTCGTGCTGATCCTGCTGCTCGGCTTCGGCGGCTGGAAGTTCTACAACGTCCACAAGACCGAGAACGACGTCAGTGCGCTGCAGGCCAATATCACCGCTCTGAACGCCCAGGTGCCCAAGTTCGACCTGGTGGTGGCGGCCAACAACGCCTACAGCGCCGGCGTCTCCCGCCGGGCGACCGTGCTGAATTCAGCCGTCGACTGGCCGCTGGTGTTGGGCAACCTGATCTCCATCACGCCGTCGACGGCCAAGGTCGAGACGTTCACCGGGGCGACCCAGGTACCCGTCGCTGGAGCCAGCGCATCCGCGGCGCCGGCCACCTCGGCGTCCACCGCCAGTACCAGTGCCGCCACGCCCACGACCTCTGCAGCGATCGGCACCGTTCAGTTGAACGTCACCGGGCCGGGCCCGAGCCTGTCCATCTCCGAGGCATGGATCAACGCCGTCTCGAGCTCGCAGTTCTTCGCCAATCCTCTCCAGGGGGCGACCTCAGTCAATGCCGACTCGAGCATCTCGTTCCCATTCACCATTTCCATCACGCCGAATGCCAGCCTCGACAAGAATGCGAGCCTCAAATGAGCACCACCGTCAAGGAATACCGGATCCCCATCATGATCGGGGCCGGAGCATTGGTCGTCGCACTGCTGCTGTGGGCGATCCTGGTGTCCCCTCAGAACTCAAAGCTGTCATCGCTGCAAGCCCAAGAGACCACGCTCCAGACCCAGGCAACCGGGTTGCAGGCCAAGCTGGCGTCGCTGAAGACCGAGCAGCAGAAGCTGTCGAACAGCTGTGCGGACCTCCAGAAAATCGCCACGCAGATTCCCAGCGTGCAGAGCCCCACGGACGTCGACGCCGAGGAGTCGTCGTTCGAGAGCCAGTTCAACGCCCTGACAGCCAGCTCGGGCGTGTCGCTGGCACAGTTCAGTGGCTTCACGCCGGCCACAGCTGCCGCCGGGACGACGACCACGCCCGCCACGACAAGTGGAACCACCTCCACCGGTGATGTCGTGCCGGTGCCGACCACGCTGGCGGTCACCGGCACTTACGGCCAGATGACCGCATTCGTCAACGGGCTGGACAACTTCCCCCGCCTGTTCGTGATCCAGAAGTTCGTGCTGGCCTACGGAGCATCGGTGGCCAGCAGCTCGGCCACCGCAGATGCAGCATCGAGTTCGGCTGCTCCGACGGCGTCGGCTGGCTCCACCCCCCTATGGGTGGGTGGGACACCGACCGCTGCGGGGGCTGGACCCTACAGCCTGTCCATCACCGGCTCGATCTACTACACCTCGACGCCGAATGCCCTGGACGCCTGCACGAAGGCCACGGCGGCCGTCAAGTAGTCGTCGGCGGGATTCGCTTGCGCCGGCCAACTAACCCACCATCGAATGGGGCGTTGGTTGCCGGCGCACGCCGATCCGAAGTCGGATCTGAACGGGATCTCGGTTAGACCCCGCTGATCTGCATGTCCCCGACGGCCAGGGTTTGGCCGGCGGCGATGCCCGGCAGCCATTCGACGTCGGCCCCCACGGCCACCAGGGACTGGAGCATCCGCTGCAGGGTCGACGCCACGGTGATCTCGCGCACTGGCTCGGCCAGCTTCCCGTCCCGGATCATCAGGCCCTCGGCACCGACGGAGAAGTCCCCGCTGATCGGGTTGACCCCGGAGTGGACGCCGGTCATCGACTGGACGAACACCCCCTCACCCACTGCGGCCAGGACACCGGCCTCGTCGTAGCCCTCCGCGCCGGGCGCGAGGGTCAGCGCCCGACACCCGGGACCGGGCGTGCCCGAGAATCCCCCTCGCACTGCCGAGCCGGTGGACGACACACCGGCCCGGGAGGCCGACACCGTGTCGTAGAAGAAGGCCCGGAGAACACCGGCATCGATCAGGACGTTTCGCCGGCAGGCCAGGCCCTCGGCGTCATAGGCGGCCGCCCCGTAGGCCCGCGGATCGGTGGGGTCGTCAACCAGGGTCAGCGTCGTGCCCCCGACCAACTCCCCGATCCGGCCGGCGAAGAACGACCGGCCCTTGGCCACCGCCTCGCCCGACAGTGCCGAGGAGACCACGGACAACAAGGTGGTGGCGATCCGCCGGTCGAAGACCACGGTCTGGCGACCCGACGGTCCCTTCTTGGCCCCGAGCAGACGCACGGCACGGAGCACGGCGTCATCGGTGGCTTTCCCGGGATCCAGTCCGGCGAACCCGCGACTGACGCTGAATCCTCCTCCGGTCTGGCTGCCGTCACCCTCACCGGCGATGACGCCGACCGAGAGGTACCCCGAGGTCTTCCGGTTCGAGGATCGGATGCCCGTGGTGGACACCAGGGCTACCTCCACCGAGCCGTCACCGTAGTCGGCGTGGTCGACCTGGCGGATCCGAGGATCAGCGGCGCGGGCCTGGGCTTCGAGCGCCAGAGCCAGCTCCACCTTCTTGGTGGTCGGCACCGATGCCAGCCCCTCGTCCCACAGATCGACCGGGACGGCGGGAACCCCGTCGGGCACTGCCAGTTGGACGTGGTCGTCCGGCGACGCGAATGAGGCGTTGTCTCTGGCCTCGGCCAGTGTCTCCTCCAGCACGGATGGCTCGAGGGAGCCGGCCCAGGCAAACCCGAGGCGGTGGTCGACCACCACCCGGATGCCGATGCCGGCCGACGTGGCCGAGGTCAGGGACTCGACCTCACCGGCGTAGGCCCGGACCTCGGTCTCGTCGCCACGCGCCACATAGACCTCAACGTCCTCGCCGGTAGCGGCCCAACCGGCCACCCGGTCGGCCACCGCCAGCAATTCCTCCGGGTCACCGGTCGGTGCCGGCGCACTGGAGTCCAGGGTGGTGCTCACTCCGCCGTCCCCCCGATGGTGACGCCGGTCAGGCGCATGGTGGCCTGACCGCACCCGACCGGGACGCTCTGGCCGTCCTTGCCACAGGTCCCCGGAGTCATCGAGAAGTCGGTGCCCACGGCGTCGATCCGCTTCAGGATCTCGGGTCCATTGCCGATGAGGTTGGCATCCCGCAGGGGCTCGGTGATCTTGCCTCCCTCGATCAGGTAGGCCTCGGTGGTGCCGAAGACGAAGTCGCCGGTGGTGGTGTTGACCTGCCCCCCACCCAACTTGGCCACATAGACGCCCCTGGGCGTCTGGGCCACGATCTCGTCGGGGTCCTCCTCCCCCGGCAGGAGGAAGGTATTGGTCATGCGCACCATGGGCAGGTGTTGGTAGGTCTGACGCCGGCCGTTCCCCGACGACTGGCGGCCCTCCTTGCGGGCCCGCAGGTAGTCCCACAGGTAGTCGGTCAGCACGCCCTGGTCGATCAGGACGTTCCGCTGGGCCGGTCGCCCCTCGTCGTCGACGGCAAAGGTGCCCCACTCCGAGCCGACCGTGCCGTCGTCCACCAAGGTGACCAAGGGGCTCGCCACCTGCTGGCCCACCATCCCGGTGTAGACCGAGGCGTCCTTGACGATGTGGTCGGCCTCGAGGCCGTGGCCACAGGCCTCGTGAAACAGGATGCCCCCGCTTCCTCCGGCCAGGACCACCGGCAGCTCACCGGAGGGGGCCGGTCGGGCCGACAGCTTGGACAGGGCGCGACCCGCCGCCAGCTGGGCCAACTCCTCGACCGAGATCTCGTCGAACAACTCGAAGCCCAGCGTGCGGGCGGCCGACTCGAATCCGGTCTGGAGCCCGGTGTCGCCGGTGGCCACACAGGACACCGAGAACCGGGTGCGGGCCTGCTCGTCCCGGGCCAGCAGCCCCTCGGAGTTGGCGATGAGCACCTGGCGCCGGGAGCTGCCACACCCCGCCTGGACCTGGCTGATCCCCGCTCCGGCTGACCGGGCGGCCTCATCGGCCCTGGTCAACAGCTCCAAGCTGTCTCCCTTGGAGCCCATCGGGGCCAGAACACCGGCGCTGGCCGATCCGCCCGGGTCACCCCGAAGGCTGGGGACCGCCACCGCGCCGACTCCCCCGCCGCCGGTGCGGGCCACGGCCGATGCGGCCTCGGCAGCCCGCAGCAGGCCGGACTCAGACAGGTCGGCGGTGTGGGCGAAGCCCGTGGTGTCACCCGACACCACCCGGATGCCGGCCCCTCGCTCACGACCAGAGGACAGCTCCTCGACCCGTCCGTCGTCGAGCACGGCCGAGGACGTCGAGCGGTCCTCAGCGAAGACCTCGGCGAACTCGCCACCGTGGCGCAGGGCCTCGGACAGCACTCGTTCGAGCACCGGGGAATCGATCACGTCAGCCTCCTCGTAGGACTGCTCGGCGCTCGGTGGCCGACGCCTGCTTATGTCCCCTATCGTACCGGCGTGGCTCCACATACCGGTCTGTCCGCACGAATCGAGCTGACGGTCACCGAGGCCGACACCGCAGAGGCCTTTCGCTCCGGGACGGTACCGGTGCTGGCCACCCCCCGGCTCATGGCCCTGTGCGAGGAAGCCAGCTGCAAGGCGATCGACGGCTTTCTCGACGAGAAGTGCACCTCGGTGGCCAAACGGGTCCAGTTCGACCACCTGGTGCCGGTAGGCATCGGTGGCAAGGTGTGGGCCGAGGCCACCTTGGACCGGATCGAGGGCCGTCGCCTGGTGTTCACCCTGTCGGTGTCCGAAAGTGCCGGACTGGTGGCCGCCGGGAAGCTGATCCGGGTCATTGTGGACCGCGAGGCGTTCCTGGCCAACGTGCGCTGACCCGGGTGAGCGCGCCGGGGTCGATCTACTGATCGCTCCAGTACGCCCCGTCCAGCATGCGGGCCAGGTGGACGTGGTGGAGGATGGCGTGGTCAGGGTCCTCGGGCATCTCGGCCTCACCGAAGCGGACCGACCGGCGGGTGATCCGGAACATCACGATGCCGTGCCGGAGCGCGGCATAGGCGGTGTAGAAGTCCAGATCCTTGGGCGTGTAGCCCGAGGCCACCTCGTACAGCTGGGCCACCGTGTCGCGCCGGAGGATGTGCGGCATGCCGGGCATCCCGAGGTCCTCCACCAGGTCCTGGAAAAACCGGTGGATGTAGATCATCCAGCCGAGGTCGATCTCCCGAGGGCCGACCGCTGCCATCTCCCAGTCCAGGACGGCCACCGGGTCGAAGTCGTCGAACATCATGTTGCCGATGCGGGCGTCCCCCCAGCTGAAGACGGCATCGTCGGGATTGGACGGCCAGTGCTCGTCCAGCCACTCGAACCCCCGCTCGATGAGTGGCGACCGGATGCCGTCGGCCGCCACCCAGTCGTAGTAGTCCCGTTGGCTGTCGACGTGTTGGCGCAGCGGGCTCCGTCCGTCGGCCGGCCCGGCCAGGAACGATGCGGGGCCCGTGGCCGACAGCTCGTGGAGGGCAGCCACCACTTCGACCGCCTGGCGTTCCAGCCGCTGTTGATCGGCCAGGTCCGCCTCGAAGAACCAGTTGTCTCCGAAGGTGTAGGGCAGGACGTCGGGAGGGACGATGCCATCGACTCGCTCCATGACGAAGAAGGGGACACCGATGACGTCGTTGCTGGTCTCCAACCAGAGCACCTTGGGTACAGGCACCTCGGTATGGTCGGCCACCATCTGCATGGTCAGGAACTGGCGCTCCATGTCGTAGGTCGAGAACACCGGATCGGCGGCCGGGTCCGGCGCGATCCGGGCCACCAGGCCACGGGGGACGGCCTCGCCTGGAACCGAGAGGTCGAAGAGGACCGTCTCGGAGGACATCCCGTTCGATTCGGGCACGATGAGCTCCGACACCATCGCACCGGGCACTCGCTCGGCCAACCATCCCTCGAGCTGGGTGCGCAGTTCGTCGTAGTCGCGAGTAGATGTTTGGGGGCGTTCGCTGCGGGGTCCGTCGGTCATCGTCATGGCTGGAGTACCTCGTGTGGATGTCGGGGAGCGGTCCCGGCATGCCGAGCGTCCCGAAGGAACTCGCGAATGCCGGTGGCACTCCAGTTGTCATGATCCTCGCCGAAGGCGGTGATGCCGTCGAAGGTCCATTCGGTCAGGCAGTTGACCGAGTACAGGTTGGGATTGAGGAAGAGGCCGAGGCCGTTCAGGCAGCGGCCTTCGGCGTGCAGGTCCCGGCCCTGCTCGTCGACGAGGTCGAGGGCGACGGCGGTCGGATAGGCGGTGTCCGGATGGCGCTGGAGGACCCGTCGGCTGCCGGAGGCCACCTTGGCCCACTCTCCGTCACGGAGCAGATAGCCGTGGATGGCCATGCTCCCGGTCCCGAAGTCCATGGTGATGGCGTGAAAGGCGTCACGCCCCGATGCCGTGGCGTAGCTGTAGCCACCGCACCGAGCCGGGGTGCCGTGGATGCCCTGCCCGAACTGTGAGCGCACCCCCCAGGATCGGTCTCGGAACCCGAAGGAGTCCACGGTGATCTCCTCGCCGCCGATGGTGATCGTCCCCTCGTAGCGGCCGGGCTGGTCCAGGTGGGAGTCGCCGAGGTAGTTGGGCGGCGCCATGGCGGTGAACGTGAGGTCGGCGGCGATCGAGCCCCCGGCGGTCGGATCCGACACGTCGGGGTCGTGATACGAGATGGCGTAGCGGGACAGGGGCTCGAGGCAGCGGTAGGCGATCCCGTTGGCCAGGGCCAGGTCGCTCAGTGGCCGGTCCGGGATCGGGAGGTGCCAGAAGTGCCGGGCGTGGAGGATGTCCGCCGGGGTGTCGCCGGTGTCGTCCCAGAAGTAGGCGGCGGCCGAGACCACGCCCTGATTGGGTCGGAAGAACGGATAGAGCTGCCCCGACAGGCGGCGCTCGGGGACGGTGAAGGTGAACCAGCAGGTCTCGGTCCAGAACGGGTCGTCGGTGTCCGGCGGATGGAACTCGTCGTCGGGGTGATGACGTGGTGCGTCATGGTCGGCCAACGGTCCTCCCCCTCCCCCGGTTCCCGCTCCCTGCGGGACGTCACACCCGACGTTAGCTGACGTGCCGTCAGATGAGGGGTGCCCGTCGGGAGGCTCAGGGGGTGAACAGCGCCACGCCGGCAGCCCAGTACATGGCCGTTGCGAACGTGCCGCCGAACGAGGTGGCCCCGGTGGAGGACAGCACCTGATAGCCGGTGGCGAGCGAGGTGTTGGACCCGGTGACCTGCGCCGGTGACGTATACCCGCCAGTGGGGGTGATCGCCTCAGTGTTGGCGTGGCCGGCCACGAACCCGACAGCCAGATCGCCCGTCGTGGTGGGCGTCGCCGACGCGGTGGCAGCCGTGGTGTCATCTTTGCCAGATCCCGAACTATCGGCGCCAGCCACTCCCGAGAACTCCTGGACCTCGAGGGTCTCGGCACTGGCCTTGGTGGCAACGGTCACCGACGACGATGGCGCCTTGGCGAAGGTGTACCAGAGCTCACCGTCCGAGTTGTGGCCCGAGACGTCGACGGCCATCACCTTGGTCCAGCTGTCGCCGGCTGTGTCGGTGACCGACGTGATGTTGTTGCTGGCACCGGTGAAGAGGCTGGCCTCCAGCACCAAGAGGTTGCCGCTGGTGGTGCTCGATGCCAGTGGGATGGTCGTCCCCGATGTCGTCGACCCGCTCTGGATCAGGGCGATGCCCGGTGGGGGCGGTGTGACGGCCGACTGGGTCGTGACCGGAAGCGCAGCGGTGGTCGCCGACGTGCCGGCGGTGTTGGAGGCATCCACCGTGTATTGGTACGTGGTGCCTGGAGTGAGGCCCGAGTCAGCGAAGGTGGTGCCCGTCTGGGCCGTGGACACCTTCACGCCGTTGCGGAACACGTCATAGGCGGTAGCTCCGGCCGATGCCGTCCACGAGAGGCTGGCGGTGGTCGTCGTCATACCGGTGCTGTGGAGTCCGGTGGGCGTGGCCGGTGCCGTCGGTGGCGGGGTGGTCCCGTAGGTGAAGGAGTAGCTGTCGAAGGGCTGGTTGAGGGCGTTGTAGGCGACGACGGTCACCACATTGTTGAGCACCGTGACCTTCAGATAGTTGTAGACCTGGTCGGCCTGCGTGGGCGTCAGCGCCACGTTGCCCGTGCTGCACTCGGTGCCGGATCCCCCGGCTCCCGCCGTCGTCGGGTTCCAGCCCAGGGCGTAGACGTTGGCCGTGGCCAGCAAGGGGTTGCACAAGGCCTTGGACCCGTTGTCCGACTTGGTGTCGATCGGCGAGAGCACACCCCCGCCCCCACCGGTGACGAAGTTGGCCAGCTGGCCGTTGGCCTGGAAGTTGGTGGGCACGACGCGCTGGTAGGTGTGGGCGTGACCGTTGAACGCGACCTGGACCCCGTTGGAGGCCAGCAGTTTTTCCAGGCTGGTCGAGGCGTTGGGATTGGCGGAGCTGTTCTGCAGGTACGGATCCGAGGGCTGGGTCTCGTCGACCGAGCGCAGGGGGTAGTGCCAGACCGCCAGCTTCACGCCACCGGGATGGGCGGCCAGGTCGGCCTTCAGCCACTGGTACTGGGCCGCACTCGGCGACCAGTGCTCGTCGTAGTCGGCCTGGTAGCCCTGGCAGTCGGCGGCGCTGGCGCCACACAGTGACCCGGTGGCCGATCCGTAACCGGTGGCGCTGGACGACCCGTCGGACCAGGCGCCATCGAGGACGTAGATGCGGGTGTTGCCGGACTGAATGGCGTACCAGGCCTCGGGGAACTGGCCCGAGATGCCGTCAACGGTGGTCGTGGTCTGGGCGAAGGCGTAGCTGCCCTGGGCTGAGGTGACCGGCTCGGGCCAGATGCGGAGGTCGTTCACGTTCTGTCCGTGATTCCCGTCGGCGACGAAGGTCGGTATGCCGTTGGCCTGGGGGATGTAGTTGGGGCCGAAGACGTTGGACATCTCGGTGGAACTGGTGGCCGGTTGTAGTAGGTCGCCGTAGTCGGTCGCCGAGCCGTCGCTGTAGGCGACATCTCCGGCGACGACCAGGAACTGGGCGCCGGAGGTGGCGATGTCCTTGTAGATGGCCTCTTCGCCGGTGTTGAGGTCACCGGTGCAGGGAACCTTGAGCGCACAGTCGATCTCGCCGGTGTCGGCGATCACGTCGAAGGTCAGGGCTTTACTTGACGGTGTGGTGCCCGGGGTGTCGAGTGTGGTGAAGGACTGGGTGGGAAAGATCTGTGGACCCGAGGCGTTGGTGAGGTAGGTGGCGTAGCAGTAGGACGTGTTGGGCGTCAGCCCGGTCAGTTGCACGCCGTTTTGGTACTCATTGTCCGCACCGTCGGACTTCTCCCAACCCGCCTGGGTCGTGGTGCCCGAACTCGTCGTGGCGATGAGCGGGATCTCGGTCGTGGCGGGGTGGCCGCTGGCCCAGGTGATCTGGGCGGGACAGGGGCCCGAGACCGGCGCTGGGACGTAGGCGAGCGATCCCGCCAGCGGTGTCGAGGTGGCCACCACCGCCCAGTTCACATAGGCCGACGTGGACGTGAGGTCGGTGACGTAGGGAGCACGGGACGGTGTGGCTGTCGCCGCGGCGTCCGCCGAGGTGACCGAGACCGCCAACGCGGTGGTGGTGACGATCAGAGCCGCGGCTGCGACCGCTCCCAACTGCCTGCCGTGCCGCGTTCCCCTGAGCATCCACTGCCCGCCTTTCCCTGTCCCGGGGTGCAACGGTAGTGCGCAGCTGAAGGGACCACGAGCCGGGCGCCACGCTCGGTGAGAGCCTGTTCACGAAGGGGAAGCAACCCGGTGGCGGGGATCCGGTTCAGAGGTTCTTGCCGATGATGCCGCCGAGCACGCCCCCCACCCCGGCGTCGACCGCCGAATGATCCTCGGCCCGGCCCATGTAGGGGGCGATGGCCTCGGCCAGCACCGATACCGGCATGCTCTGCAGCCAGACGTTGCCGGGCCCGGTCAGGGACACCAGGTGGTAGCCGTCGCCGCCGAAGGCGATGTTCTTGATGCCAGGAAGCCGGGTGATGGTGAAGCTAACGCGATCCTCGAACAGCCCGACATGGCCGGGATGGACCAGGAGCGATTGGCCCGCGGCCAGCTCATAGGTGGTGATCTCCCCGGAGAGCTCGATCCATGCCCGTCCCTCGCCCTCCAGCCGTTGCAGGAGGAAGCCGTCCCCGCCGTCGAGGCCGCCCCGGAACGTCTGCTGCAGGCCCACCGTCGGCACCACACCGTCGGTGCCGCACACCCAGCCGTGACGGTGGACCAGGTACCCCTGGCCCGGTTGGATGGCGATCTCGAACATCCGGCCGGGCAGCTTGGCGGCGAACGCCACCATGCCGGGCCCCCCCTGGGCCTCGTACTTGGTGAGGAAGAGCCCACCCCCGCCCATGGCCCGCTTGAGACCACCCATGAGGCCCTTTTGGCCGCCGGCCGACGTGGTCTGGGTCAGCTGCATGTTCGCCGACATCCAGGACAGCTGGCCATGGGACGAGACGACCGACTCACCGGGGTCGAGCATCATCTCAAGCAACGGCATGGTGGTTCCTTTGATGTCGACCTGCATGCGTTCTCCTCACTGCCGTGACGCCGGGCGATCCGGCCGGTGATCCTCTCCGTAGTCTGCCCGCAACGGCATGCGCCGGCCAGGATTCTGAGTAGGAGGACCGGCCCGCCAGCAGACCAGCCGGCATCCCTGGGGCTGGCTGGCGCGAGCATCAGCGGGGCGCCCGTGACAACCGTCAGCTGACGTGCACGCTGGTAGCCTGACGGGAAAGGTCTCCTGTGCGCCCATGATCCTCGAACACATCGACAGTCCCGCCGACCTCCGCTCCCTGTCGCCGGAGGAGCTGGAGCTCCTCTCCGACGAGATTCGGGCATTCATCGTCGACTCGGTGACCGCCACCGGCGGTCACCTCGGGTCCAACCTCGGCGTGGTGGAACTGACGCTCGCCCTCCACCGGACCTTCGAGTCCCCCGCGATGTCCTGCTGTGGGACACCGGACACCAGGCCTACGTGCACAAGCTGGTCACTGGACGCCGGGAGGCCTTCACCCAGTTGCGCCAGGCTGGCGGCCTGTCGGGCTATCCCAACCGAACCGAGTCCGAGCACGACTGGGTGGAGAACAGTCACGCCTCCACCATCCTCAGCTACGCCCACGGTCTGGCCAGCGCTTTCGAACTCCAGGGTTCGGACCGGCGTGTGGTGGCCGTGGTGGGCGACGGTGCCCTCACCGGCGGCATGGCCTACGAGGCGCTCAACAACCTCGGCCACTCGGGCACACCGGTGCTCATCGTGCTCAACGACAACGGCCGCTCGTACGCCCCGACCGTGTCGAGGCTGTCGCTCAGTCTCACCCACCTACGGCTCAACCCCGCCTACGTCCAGGCCCGCCAGCGACTCCGCCACCTCATCCGGGAGATCCCCGCCGTCGGCGAACTGGCCTACTCGGGTGTGCACGGGCTCACCAGCGCCCTGCGTGAGGTGGTCACCCCCCACACGTTCTTCGAGGCACTGGGCATTCGCTACGCCGGGCCCATCGACGGGCACGATGTCGCCGGCGTGGAACAGGCGCTGGCCAATGCCGCAGAATGGCCCGGTCCGATCGTCGTCCACGTCCTGACCCAGAAGGGCCGGGGCTACGCACCGGCCGAAGAGGACGATGTCCAGCGGCTGCACGACGTCAAGGTCAAAGCGGTCGTCGAGGAGCGTCTTGAGTCCGCCACCGGCCCCGCCGGGTCGAATGGCCATGCCGACGGGTTGGGCCAGCCCCGGGCCGGTTCGGTTGTCGCCGGTGCCCCGGCGGACTTGCCGGTGACCACGTTCACCGATGCCTTCACCCGGTCCCTGCTACGCCTGGCCGAGTCCGATCCTCGCATCGTGGCCATCACGGCGGCCATGCCAGGGCCGACCGGCCTACTGCCGTTCGAGGCTCGCTTCCCGGAGCGCTTCACCGACGTGGGCATCGCCGAGCAGCACGCCGTGACGGCTGCGGCCGGCATGGCCATGGCCGGGCTCCGCCCGGTGGTGGCGGTGTACTCGACCTTCTTCACCCGGGCCTTCGATCAGGCCAATCTGGACGTCGGCCTGCACGGCCTGCCCGTGGTGCTGGTCCTCGACCGGGCCGGAATCACCGGGGACGACGGGCCCAGCCACCACGGCGTGCTCGACATGGCGCTGGCCCTGTCCATCCCCGGGATGACTGTGTTCGCACCGTCGTCGGCGCCCGAGGTCGAGATCATGCTGGCCGAGGCACTCACCCTCGACGGTCCCTCCCTCATCCGCTTCCCCAAGACCCCCGCACCCTGGGTAGACCCCGGCGCGGTGGGGTCAGGCCTGGCCGCCCGGCGGGTGCGCGTCGGTGACGGCTCGGTGTGCCTCGTGGCCGTGGGCAAGATGGTGACCGCAGCCCAGGAGGCCGCCGACCTGTTGGCGGCCGAGGGCATCGCGGTGACCGTCTGGGACCCCCGGGTGGTCTCCCACCCCGATCCCGAGTTGGTGGCCGACGCCGTGGCCCACCGCGTGGTGATCACCGCGGAGGACGGCATCCGCCAGGGCGGAGCGGGCATGTTCTTGGCCGACGCCGTCCGGGCCAGCTGTCCCCTGGGCTCGGCCCCACCGGTGGTGAACCTCGGGATCCCGCGTGCCTACCTGGCCCAGGGGAAGCCGGACAGGATCCTCTCCGAGTTGGGCCTGGATGGACCAGGGCTGGCCGCCTCGGTGCGGGAGACGCTGCTCGATCTGGGCCTCCCACTGCACCGGGATCTCCCCGGCGCCGCCCTGCCGGCACCGGTGGTCAAAAAGACCCTGGACTGAACAGGTCCGGTGGGCCGGACGCCCCCTCCCGCCGGACTCCGGCCTGGTTGCCGCCGGAATGGAAACGTGTTCTACTGAACGGCCGATGACGTTCAACCTCGCTGACCTGTTCGAAGCCGCCGTCGACGCCTTCGGTGACCGGGAGTACCTGGTGGCCGCCGGTGAGCGTCGCACGTTCGCCGAGATGGAGGCCCGGGCCAACCGACTGGCCCACTTCCTCGCCGCCCAGGGCATCGGCCCCGGCGACCATGTCGGGATCTACTCCCTCAACAGCGTCGAGTGGGTGGAGACCGCCTGGGCTGTGTTCAAGCTCCGGGCGGTGTGGATCAACATCAACTACCGGTACGTCAAAGACGAACTCCGGTACCTGTTCACCAACGCCGATCTGGTGGCGCTCGTGCATCAGGCCGAGTTCGGCCCCCAGGTCAGCGAACTGTTGCCGGAGCTACCTGACCTGCGCCTGATCGTGACCGTCGACGACGGGTCGGGCGAGGCGCCCCCCAAGGGCGCGGTCAACTTCGAGGACGCCATGGCGGCGGGCAGCCCGGAGCGGGACTTCGCCCCCCGGTCCGACGATGACCACTACATCCTCTACACCGGTGGCACCACCGGCATGCCCAAAGGTGTGGTGTGGCGACACCAGGACGTCTTCTACGCCCTCGGAGGTGGGGTCGACCCCCACACCAACACCCGGATCGTCCGACCCGACGAGATGGTGGCCAAGGGCCAGGGGGGCCAGATCACCCTGTTGCCCATCGCCCCCCTCATGCACGGTGCCACCCAGTGGTCGATCATGGGGCAGAGCTTCGTGGGGAACCGGACCATCCTGGTGCCCAAGTTCGACCCCCACGAGGTGTGGCGCCTGGTCGAGTCCGAAAAGGCCAACTCCATCATGATCACCGGTGACGCCATGGGCAAGCCTCTGGTCGAGGCCTTGGACGATCCCGGTGCCTCCTATGACCTGTCGTCGCTCTACGCCATCACCTCGTCGGCGGCACTGTTCTCGGCCCCGGTGAAGGACGAGTTCTTCAAGCACCTCCCCGACATCGTGATCGTCGACGCCATCGGATCGTCGGAGTCGGGCAACAACGGCATGGTCACCATGGGCAAGGACAACACCGCCATGAAGAGCGGGCCCACCGTGTCGGTCCTCGGCAACACCGTGGTATTCGACGAGGACCTCAAGCCCGTGGAGCCAGGCTCGGGAGTGATCGGCAAGATCGCCCGCTACGGGGACATCCCCGTCGGCTACTACAACGATCCGGTCAAGACCGCCGAGGTGTTCATCCACATCGACGGGGTCCGCTATGTGATGCCCGGCGACTTCGCCACCGTCGAAGAGGACGGGTCCATCACCCTGCTCGGCCGGGGATCGGTGTCGATCAACTCCGGCGGGGAGAAGATCTTCCCCGAAGAGGTCGAGTCCGCGGTCCGATCCCACCCCGAGGTGTTCGACGCCATCGTCGTCGGTGCGCCCGACGAGCGCTGGGGCCAGCGGGTCGCTGCCATCATCCAGCCACGGGCGGACAAGCACCCCACCCTCGAGGACATCCAGGCCCACTGCCGCGACGCCATCGCCGGTTACAAGGTCCCCCGCCAGCTCCATGTGGTCGAGGCCATCGTTCGGTCCCCCAGCGGCAAGCCCGACTACCGCTGGGCCGCCGGCATCGTGGCCGAGGTGCCCGAGGAGTCCGATGCCGGGGGACTGCGCACCTCCACGGGCCATTGACGTCCCGAGCGGCCCCCTAGGCTCACCGCCGTGCCCGTCGACCTGAGCGTGATGGCCGCATCCGACCGGTGTGCGGTCCTCACCATGGAGATCCAGCGTGGGGTCGTCGGGGACCTCACCTCCTTCCCGGAGCTGGCCGAGGCCTCGGCCCAGGTCGGAGTGGTCACCAACACCAGCCGGCTATTGACTGCCGCCCGATCACGGGGCGTCCCGGTGATCCACTGCACCGCGGAGTTCCGGGCCGACCGGGCCGGCTCCACGGTGAACTGCCAGCTGATCGCCGCCATGGTCCGCAATCCGGACCACCTCTTGGCCGGCACTCCGGCGACCGAGCTGTGCGCCGGTCTCGGACCTGAGCCGGGCGACCTCGTGTCCTCACGGCTGCACGGTGTCTCCCCGTTCACCGGCACCTCACTGGACGCCTGGCTCGGGAGCCTCGACGTCCGCACGGTGGTCGCCACCGGGGTGTCGGTCAACCTGGGCATCTTCGGGCTGGCGGTCGAGGCGGTCAACCTGGGCTACACGGTGGTGGTGCCCCGGGACACGGTGGCCGGCATCCCGCAGTCCTACGCCGACTCGCTGTTGGACAACAGCTTCCCGTTGATTGCCACCCTGACCACCGTGGACGAGCTGGTCGCCGCCTGGGGTCCGCCCTCAGCCTGACGATCGGCCCGCCATGAGGCGGGCCGACAACTACATGTTCCTGGTGCCGTCCAACTGGATCATGGCGTTGGTCGGGAGTTCGTGGACCGTGATGTCTGGCACCGGGAAGTTGAACGTCTGGTACTTGGGCTGGGCTGTCTGGCGGTAGCGGGTGGTCGAGTGGACCGGGTCGCTGTCGAACTGGGGGATGACCTTGGAGCCGAACACCTCGAGCATCTCGAGGACCTCGTCGTGCTCGAACGAGTCCGATGGGAGACCGAACACCAGCTGGTCACAGCCGACGTCTTGGTACTTGGCCGCCTGCTCGGCCACCTCGTCGGGATCACCGCACAGCATCCAGCCGCCCTCGATGAGGTAGTCCAGCATCCCCTCGTCGGAGACCGTGTGGGGCCGCTCCGGCCACACCGGGACCCCCTCTTGATGGGGGATGGTGTCGTGGTAGTTGCACACCAGGGAGTACAGGTAGCCACGTCCCCGGCGGAGGGCGACCTGTCGGGCCTTCTTGCGGTCGCTGAGGCAGATGACGGCGTTGGTCATCATCACGTTGTCGTTCTTGAACTGACCGAGGGGTTCGGTGCAGTTGGCGATGCCCTCCTTGTAGGCCTCGATCCGGCCCTTCAGGTTGTAGATGGGCTCGAAGTTGAAGGCGATGGCACCGATCCCGAGTTCGCCGGCCTGGGTGAACGTGCCGGGGTTGCCGCACCCGACCCAGATGGGCGGGTGGCCCTTGCGTTGGTAGGGCTTGGGGAGGATGTTGTGTGGATAGGGCACCGTGAAGTGGTCGCCCTCGAACTGGTAGTCCTGCTCCTCCCACATGCGTGGGATCTGGTGGATGACCTCGTTCCACTCGGCCTTGGTCGAGTTCTTGTCCAAGATGTTGAACGAAGCGATCTCGTGGCTACCCGCGCCCCGTCCGGTCCCCCACTCGAAGCGGCCCTCGAAGAGGTGGTCGAGCATGGCCACCCGCTCGGCCGAGCGCACCGGATGGTTGACCCGCGGCGAGAGGTTCATGATGCCGGTCCCGACGTGGATGCGCTCGGTGGCATGAGCCAGATAGCCCATGACCACCTCGGGAGCCGACATGTGGCTGTACTCGGTCAGAGAGTGGTGCTCCCCCACCCAGGCGTACTTCCAGTTGTACTTGTCCGCCTCGATCACGTACTGGATCTCCCGCTTGAGCATCTCGTGCTCGCATGCGGGATCATGGGCCGCCTGCCCCGGCAGATACCCGTTGATGAAGACTCCGAACTCCATGGCGCAGGGCTCCTCTCGCTCCGGGCTGGACGCGGATTCAAGGTAACACGGCAATTTGAGAAATTGCAACGCGTTCCAGATTTGTGCCTGACAGGGCTGGCCAGGGCCGTTCGTGCCCTACTGTCGGGCCCACGGAGGGGCAGCCGGTCATCTGAGCAAAGGAGCAGGCAGAAGCGATGCAGACCATCGACAATCTGATCCGGCAGCGGATCGGGGACCACCGGGTGGGCCTGACCTTTGGCGACCGAACCTGGACCCACGACGAGGTGGTCCGGGCCCAGGCTGAGCGGGCCGCGCTCCTGGCCTCTCTCCGTCGGCCTGGACCGTTCCACGTGGCCCTCCTCATGGACAACGTCCCCGAGTACGTGTTCTGGATGGGAGCCGCTGCTCTGGCCGGTGCCGTCCTGGTCGGCGGCAATCCCACCCATCGCGGGGACGAGCTGGCCCGAGACCTGTCCCACACCGAGTGCCAGCTACTGGTGACCAGCGCCGCCTACGCCGGGCTGGTCGACGGCGTCGACCTCGGACCCTCCCTCCCCGCCGACCGGGTCCTGGTGGTCGACGACCCCACCGGTGACCGACACGGCGGATCCGGCCCGGCACCGACCACTGCCTACGGCGAGCTGCTGGCGTCGGTTGCCGGGGCGCCGCCCCCCGACCAGGCCGACACCCAGGTGACCGAGGAGTCCCTTGGCCTGCTCTTGTTCACGTCGGGCACGTCGGGTGCGCCCAAGGCCTGCATCTGCACCCAGGGCCGGCTGGCCCGCATCAGCTCCATCGTCTGCCAGATGTTCGAGTTGACCGAGGACGACGCGTGCTATCTGGCCATGCCGCTCTTCCACTCCAACGCCCTGATGGCCGGCTGGGGCCCGGCACTGGCCGCCGGAGCGCGGGCGGTGCTGCGGGAACGGTTCAGCGCGTCGGGCTTCCTTGACGACGTCCGCCGCCACGGCGTCACCTACTTCAACTACGTGGGCAAGCCGCTGTCGTACATCCTGGCCACCCCCGAGCGCCCCGACGACGCCGACAACACCCTGCGGCGGTGCTTCGGCAACGAGGCCGCAGAGGCCGACGTGGCCCGGTTCGCCGAGCGCTTCGGCTGCAGCGTCCAGGACGCCTACGGGTCGACCGAGGGGGGTGCATCGGTGCAGCGCACCCCGGACACCCCGAGAGGGGCGCTGGGGCGGGCCATGCCCGGCACCATGGTGGTCAACGCCGATACCGGTGAGGAGTGTCCGTGTGCCGTCTTCGACGCCAACGGCCGGCTGCTCAACGCCGAGGACGCCATCGGCGAGCTCGTGAGCCAGACCGGCGGCGCGGGCTTCGAGGGCTACTGGCGCAACTCGGAGGCCGATGCCGCCCGGGTGCGCAACGGCTGGTACTGGACCGGCGACCTGGCCTACCGGGACGAGGACGACTTCTTCTACTTCGGCGGCCGGGACTTCGACTGGCTCCGGGTCGACGGCGAGAACTTCTCTGCCGCCCCGGTCGAAGGGATCTTGCAGCGACACCCCGATGTGGTGCTGGCCTCGGTCTACGCCGTGCCCGACACCGTGGTGGGCGACCAGGTCATGGCCACCCTGCTCCTCCGACCCGGGGCCACCTTCGATCCCGAAGGCTTCGTCGACTTCCTGGCTGCCCAGTCCGACCTCGGCACCAAGTGGGCCCCCCGCTATGTGCGGATCACCGACGAGTTGCCCCAGACGGCCACCACCAAGGTCCTCAAACGCGTCCTCCGCAACGAGGGCTGGCGCTCCAGCGAGGACGTGTGGTGGCGCCCAGCCAAGGACGCCCCGTACCGGCTGTTGGTCGAGACCGACGCCGACGACCTCGACAAGGCGGTGGCCTCACGCTGAGCCGGGCAGCACCCGACCCGGCGCGAGGCCCACCGATGCCGACGGGCTAGCCGACGGCGATGCCCTCGAGGCCCGAGTGACCGGGGAGTTCGGGGGCCGCGGTACCCGTGGGTCGGAGTGTGCCTGAGGGTGTGACGGCGAAGGAGTCGACCAGATCGCTGCCGCCGGTCTCCACGAACAGTGCCGAGCCGTCCGGTGAGGTGGCCAGGTCGATCGGCCCGGCATCGGTCTTCGTGGCACCGAGCTCGACAGGTTGGCCGCTGGCGCCCACCGTGTAGGCCGTCACGGCTGCACTGCCGGCGTTGGAGCCGAAGAAGAGGCCCTCGCCGGTGCCGGTCACCCAGCACAGCGCGGCCAGGCCATCGGTCAGCGAACCGAGCCTGGTGAGGACCCCGGTGGTGGGATTGACGGCATAGCTGGTCACTGCGCTAGTGCCGGCCTCAGTCACCACGAGGTGGCCGAACCGGTCGAAGGTGAAGCCGAACGGAACCGGGGTGGCCGAGGGGTTAACCGTGGGCGACGACAGCGAGCCCGACGACCCCACCGCGAAGACGTCGATATCGCTGGTGTTGGCCTTGGTGGTGACCACCAGCTGGCGGCCGCTGGGGCTGAACCCGATCTCACCGGGGGTGTTGAGGAATTGCGGCGTGAGTCCCGGTGTCAGGCCGAGCGAGCGGGCACTGCCGGGGATCGGACGCAACGTGTCGGCGTAGAAGCCCTGGACCTCACCGGCTCCACCGGCATTCAGCACGTAGATCAGGTCACCACGGACTGCGACGCTCACCGGGGTCGTCCCACCCGAGGCCGTGACCCCCCGGAATCCGACGTAGGGGCCGACGGTGCGGAACTCGGTGATCGTGTTGGACCCGCCGTTGACCGCCACGAGCAGGTGCTGGGCAGGGTCTGAGGCCAACCCGCCCTGGGAGGCCAGATCGTCAACGACCGCGCCCGTAAGGGCAACGCCGCGTCCGCCGGTTCCGACCCGGCTGACCTGGCGGAGGCCCTCGTGGCCGGAGTAGGTATAGGAGACGATCTGGTTGCCGCTCATGTCATTGGTCTGCACGAAGACGGCGGCACTGTCAGAGGGGTCACCGTGGCCGGACGGCTGGTCGGCTCCGGCGGTCCCGGCTGCCACGACCGGGAGGCAGAGGGCGGCCACAGCCGCTCCGGCTGCCGCCGTCAACGTGTTGATTCGTTTCATGGGCACTCCTCAATGCCGGTCGTTCGTGACCGGTTGTTCGCAAGGGTTGGGACACTCCTCTGTCCCCTTCCGCACTGGGTCGTTACAGTTGGCACATCCGATGACCGCCGGTGCCGAGCCCGTGGAACGATCCGTGTAACGCCATGGGTGGCCGCGGTGACTACAGGGGTGTTTTCTCAGCTGCGCCAAGGAAGTTCATGTCACGAACATGGTCGCTGACGACCCACCGCCTCGTGACGACCCACCGTGTGCTGACGTCCACCGCGGCGCGCCTGGGCCTACGCTTCAGGTCATGGAGCCCGACGTCGAACTCCTCGCCCGGTTGCGGGCCGGCGACGAGGTGGCGTTCGTGGCCCTCGTGAACCGATACAACACGTCGCTGCTGCGACTGGCTCGCTCCTATGTGCCGAGCGACGCCGTGGCCGAGGAGGCCGTCCAGGAGACCTGGATGGGCGTGGTCCGGGGGGTCGACCGGTTCGAAGGCCGATCCTCGTTCAAGACGTGGCTGTTCCGCATCTTGATCAACCGGGCCCGAACCGCTGGGGTGCGTGAGCCGCGCTCGTACTCCTTCGACGAGGGCGAGCCCGCCGTCGACCCCGACCGGTTCGACGCCACAGGCGCCTGGGCTCAACCCGTTGTGCCTTGGGAATCCGACGTCGACGACCGGTTGGTGGCCGCCACCTGGGGAACCATCCTCGGCCACGCGCTCGATGACCTGCCACCGCGCCAGCGGGAGATCGTCGTGCTCCGGGACGTGGAAGGTCTGGCCAGCGAGGACGTGTGCAGTGTGCTGGGCATCAGCGAGGGCAACCAGCGGGTTCTCCTCCACCGGGGCCGGAGCCGCATGCGCTCGATGCTCGAGGCCGAACTCGTCGAGAGGGGGCGATGATGCACCTACTCCGACGCCGACACGACCTCGTGTGCCAGCAGGTGGTCGAGTTGATCACCGACTACCTGGAGGGATCGCTGTCGAGGTCAGATCGCCGGCGGTTCGAGACCCACCTGCGGGCGTGCCCCAACTGCACCGCCTACCTGGCCCAGATGCGCACCACCATCGCCGAAACCGGATCGCTTCACCCCGAGGACCTGAGCGACGAGGCGCTGGCTGACTTCACCGACCTCTTCCGCCGCTGGCGCGTCGAGCACGACTAGGTCTCGGCCAGAGCTCAGCACCGTCGGAAGCGACTCACCTGCTTTGACAAGTGACCGAGTGGCTGTAGCTGGTGACATTGGGGATCGAGGGCACGACCTCCAGTCCAGCCGTGTCGAGCACCACTACAGTGAAGGCGAAACCGCACCGAATCGCTGCAAGCTGGTCGTGCACGGCGCGTCGATCTCGTCGAGAGTGAGGACGGTCTTGCCGAGTGATTGGGTTCGTTTGTCCCGGCAGCTCGAACTCAGCTGTCAGCGCCCAAGATGAGCCCGCTGGTGGGCACCCCGGTACCGGCCGTGACCAGCGTGTGGGTGACGTCGGCCACCTGGTTGACCGACGTCCCCCGGACCTGGCGGACGCCCTCGGCGATGCCGTTCATCCCGTGGAGATAGGCCTCGCCGAGCTGGCCCCCGTGGGTGTTGATGGGCAGCCCACCGCCGAGTTCGATGTTGCCGTCCCGGATGAAGTCCTTGGCCTCACCTTTGCCGCAGAAGCCGAGCTCCTCGAGCTGGTAGAGGACGTAGGGCGTGAAGTGGTCATACAGCACGGCGGTCTGGATGTCGGCCGCCGACAACCCCGAGGTCTGCCACAGCTGGCGGGCCACGGCTGCCATCTCGCCCAGACCGCACAGGTCGTCGTAGTAGTAGGACGTCATCATCTCCTGGCCCGGCCCCGCACCCTGGGCTGCAGCCTCGATGACCACGGGCGTGCTCGGGAGGTCCCGCGCCCGCTCGAGTGACGTGACCACCAGCGCCTGGCCGCCGTCGGTCTCCTGGCAGCAGTCGAGGAGGTGGAGTGGCTCGACGATCCAGCGGGAGGCCTGGTGGTCCTCCAGGGTGATCGGCTTCTCGTAGAACCACGCCTTCGGGTTGGTGGCGGCATGCTTCCGGTCGGCCACGGCCACCCGCCCGAGGTCCTCGGAGGTGGCCCCGGTCACGTGCAGATACCGCTGGGCGGCCATGGCCACCCACTGGGCCGGCGTGAGCAGCCCGACGGGCGCGTACCAGGCGAAGTTGGCGGTCTCGGCGTTGGGGACCGGTGCTCGGTCCTGGACGCCGGTCCCGAACCGGTTGCCCGAGCGCTCGTTGAAGGCCCGGTAGCAGACCACCACGTCGGCCACCCCGGCCTGGACGGCCATGGCCGCCTGCTGGATGGTGCCACACCCGGCTCCCCCGCCGTAGTGGATGCGGCTGAAGAAGCTCAGCTCACCCATCCCCAGGCTGCGAGCGATCTCGATCTCCGGATTGGTATCGGAGCTGAAGGTCACCAGGCCATCGACCTCGGCCGGTTCGATGCCGGCATCACGCAAAGCCAGATCCACCGCCTCGACTGCTAGTCGGAGCTCACTGCGGCCCGACTCCTTGGAGAACTCGGTGGCACCGATGCCGACAATGGCCGTGTTGCCGGCGAAGGCGTGGGTCTCGCCGCTCACCGGGCCGACCCGCTGCCACTGCCGGGGCCGGACGGCAACAACAGGCGCACCGTGCCGGTGACGTGGTCGCCCAGGCTGTTGGCCCCCCGGAGGGTGACGACCACCGCTCCCCGACCGTCGTCGTCTCGGCCGTCCTCTTTGGCCGTGACCTCACCGGTCAGCGTCATGGTGTCGTCGGGATAGTTCGGCGCGCCCAGGCGGATATTCACGTCGGTCAGGACCGCTCCCGGCCCGGACCAGTCCGTCACGTACCGGCCGACCAGGCCGTTGGTGGACAAGATGTTCATGAAGATGTCCGGGGAGCCGCGCTCCTCAGCCAGCACCGGGTCGTGGTGGACGTCCTGGTAGTCCCGGGAGGCGATGGCAGTCGAGACGATGAGGGTACGGGTCAAGGGGATGGCCAACTCGGGCAGCACATCACCCACGGCCACCTCGTCGACGGTAAGGGTGATGGGCCGGTTGGTCCGTGTGTCCGACGGGGCGCTCACGCCGACACCTCCCGTCCAGCCGGGAGCCGGTCCGCCAGCTGGCTGCCCAGTCGGGCCAGCTGCCCGCTCGGTGGGCCCAGCAGCAACTCGATCTGCTTGCCCCAGAGGAAGTAGCGGTGGATGGGGTAGGAGATGTCCGCACCCATGCCCCCGTGGAGGTGCTGGGTGGCAAAGACCGCCCGCTGGCCAGCCTCAGCGGCGAACCAGGAGGCCACGCTCACCGCCAGTTCGGCGTCCAGCCCGTTGTCGAGGCGCCAAGCGGCCTGCCACATGGTGACCCGGATGGCCTCGGTGTCGATGGCGGCGTCGGCGGCGCGCAGCATGGTGCCCTGGAACGTCGACAGCGGTCGCCCGAACTGCTCACGCGTGTTGAGGTAGGCGGCAGTCTGGGCCACGGCGGCCTCGGTGACCCCGACCTGGATGGCACACAGTCCGGTCCAGGCCCGGTTGAGGATCCAGGTGAGGACCTCTGCCCCCCGGGACGGGTCGCCGCCGGCCAGGAGGTCTCCCTCCGATACCAGGACACCATCGAGGTGGAGATGAGGATGGACCTCGCGGTTGGTGGTCACCGCCCGCTCGAGGGTGGCCCCGGCTGCGTGGGGGTCGACCACGGCCACCACGATCCCGTCGTCGAGGGACACCGGGACCAGCACCCGGTCGGCCACATGGGCGAAGGGAACGGCGAAGGCCGTGCCGGACAGCACCACCCCGTCCCCGTCGGACTTGCCGAGCACCGAGGGCTTCCCCGGGCCGCCCACGGCCAGGTCCCCGGCCACGTCGGCCAGGGCGGCGGTGAGCACGGTGGTGCCGGCCACCACACCCGGCAACAGGCTCTCACCGAGCGCGTCGGAGCCGAACTCGGCGATCGGCAGCGCGCCGAGGACCAGCGTGGACCACAGAGGCAGGGGTGCAACGGACCGACCCTGTCCCTCGAGCACCAGGGCCAGCTCGACCATGCCGTAGCCGCCACCGCCCACCTCGGTCGGCAGGGCCAGGCCCAGCAGGTCGGCTCGGGCCAACTCGGCCCACAGCTCACGGTCGAACCGGTCGTCGGTGGCCTCTGTGGCCTGGACCCGGTCCGGGGTCACCAGCCCGCTGAAGATGCCGTCCACGGCTTCGGCCACGGCCAGTTGCTCTTCGTTGAAGGTGAAATCCATCAGCTCTTCCTCGCATCGGGGGTGGCGGGCGCCACCGGCGCCGGTCGGAACACCGGCAGGGTCAGGTCGTCGTCGAATGCCTCGAACTCGGCCACCACCGGCAGGCCGATGGCGATCTCCTCGGGGGTGATGCCAGCCACGTTGGCGACCAGGCGGGTGCCCTCCTCCAGCTCGATGAGGGCCACCACCAGCGGGTAGTCGAACGCCGGCACCTGGGGATAGTGGTTGACCACGTAGCTGTAGACCGTGCCCCGACCCGAGGCCGTCACGGTGTCCCAGTCGAACGAGCGGCAGGTGCCGCACGCCGGTCGGGGCGGGTGACGGAGCGTGCCGCAGTTGGTGCACCGCTGGATCAGGAGCTTGTGCTCCTTGGCCCCCTCGAAGAAGAACCGGTTGTCGTGGGTCAGCGCCGGACGGGGGCGCTTGGGTCGCTGCGTTACCGGCACCGCATTGGCGACAGGTGCCTTCGGGCGCGGCTTGAACTTGAGGATGCGGAAGAGCATGGTGGCCACCACGTCACCGTGCTGGTCGGTGTAGGTCAGTTTGGTGGTGATGAAGTGTCCGACACCGAGGCCGGTCTGCTTTTCCCCCGATACCGAGTCGATGCTCGAGGTCAGCTCGAGATGGTCGCCGAGCACGAGGGGCCGCTCATAGTGCTGGTCACAGTTGGTCGCCACCACCGAGGTGAAGCCGTGCTCGTCGAGCAGGCCCATGATGCGGTCGCTGGGCGAATCGCCGCCGGCGTCGCCGCGGGCACGGGCGGCCTCGGTCTCCAGTGAGGCCCGCAGCCCACGCATGATCCATGCCTGCAACATCTGGGGAGGGGCGATGATCCCCTCGAACCCTGCGGCGCGGGCCGCCTCGTCGTCGACATAGACCGGGTTGTGGTCTCCCATGGCCTCGACCCAGTGGCGGATCATGGGCAGGTTGACGGCGTCGGGGGCCCGGTTGGCCGGCCCCGTCGACTGACCGACGAAGGTCTGGAGCTGCTCGTCGAGCGAATCTGGTGACCCGGGAGGAGCCGACCCCGACTGGGGTGCTGCGGTGTCGGCGGTGGTCACCGGGCCGACCGCTTCATGCCGAGTCCGGCCATGGCCAGGATCTCCCGCTGGACCTCGTTCACCCCACCGCCGAATGTGTTGATCTGGGCCTGTCGGCCGGCCCGCTCGAGTTCGCCGTGGAGCGCCTCGCCAGGCGAGCCCGGGCTCAGGTAGCCGGCCGCCCCGACGATGCCGAGCAGGCGTCGGTAGATCTCCACCGTCGACTCGGTCCCGAACACCTTGACCGAGGAGGAGTCGGCCGGACCCAGGGTGCCGTCGGCCACCGCCGCGGTCATCCGCCAGTTGAGGAGCTTCTGGGCCTCGAGCAGAGCGTAGGTGCGGGCCAGGTCCTGTTGGATCCACGCCACCTCGCTCAGCTCCTGGTCGGCCACCCACTGGGCCACCTCGTCCCACAGGCGGAAGGCCAGGGCGCTGACCGCGGCCAGGCCGACCCGCTCGTGGTTGAGCTGGCCGGTAATCAGCCGCCACCCCTCGTTCAATCCGCCCACCAGGGCGGAGCGCGGCACCCGGACGTCGTCGTAGTACGAGGCGGTGGTGGCCACGCCCCCCACCGTGACGATGGGGGTGCAGGAGAACCCCGGCGTGGAGGTCGGCACCATGATGATGGAGATCCCCTTGTGCTTGGGGGCGTCCGGGTCGGTGCGGGCAGCCAGCCAGATGTAATCGGCCTGATCGGCGCCGCTGGTGAAGATCTTGTTGCCGTTGATCAGCCATTCATCGCCGTCGAGCACGGCCGTGGTGCGCAACGAGGCCAGGTCGGTGCCGGCCCCGGGCTCGGTGTAGCCGATGGCGCAGTTGATCTCCCCGGCCAGGATGCCCGAGAGGAAGAACTTCTTCTGCTGTTCGGTCCCATGGGCGATGATCATCGGACCCACGGTGTTGAGGGTCACGAAGGGGAACGGGGCCCGTGCCCGCTGGACCTCGTTGAAGAAGATGAACTGGTCGCTCGTCGGACGACCCTGGCCGCCGTACTCCTGGGGCCAACCGATGCCCAGCCAGCCGTCACTGCCCATCTGGCGGACGAGTGCCCGGAAGGTGGCTCCACCCTCGGGCTCGAAGTCCAGCGCATAGCGGACGTCCTCGGTCAACAGGTCGGCGAAGTAGGCCCGCAGTTCCGTCCGCAGTGCCTGCTGCTCAGGCGTCTCCTCGAGGTGCATGACGTGTGATCCTCCACTCTCTGACGGCTGGTATCCATCGGGCGCCCGGTGGGGTCGCCACCACAGACACTCCGATCCGGCGGGAGCGGACTCCGAGGGCTCGGGGGCCGACTGCCCCGAATGGCCCTCCCACCCCATATGTCCTGCACGGCTTCCCCTCGGCATCATTGCCGAACCGGTACCCGCATGGCTACCTGCGTCGTCGGCCCGATGGTTGTCCGGGGCCGGCGGGGTCAGCCTATGATAACTGATACACGTTCTAGAAACGTCACCACGCCCAGGGGATCCATTCCATCGCTCCCCTGCGTGTTTCAGCCGCCATCGGGGGAGACAGCATGGAAGCAACCGACATCGATCTGTGTGATCCCGGCAACTTTGTCGACTCCGTCCCGCACGACTGGTTCGCCTACCTGCGACGCGAGCTCCCGGTGCAGTGGCATCCGGATCCCGATGGTTTCGCCGAGGGGTTCTGGTCGGTGACCCGCTTCGACGACTGCGTCGCGGTCAACCGCGACTACGAGCACTTCTCCTCCCATCGTGCTGCCACCTTGTTCCACGATTTCGACGAGGAAGTCCTGGGCCAGCAGCGCATGATGATGCTCAACATGGACCCGCCGATGCATACCCGCTACCGGCGCCTGGTCAACAAGGGCTTCACCCCTCGGATGATCCGTGATCTCGAGGCCAAGGTGGTCGCGTCCACCGACAACATCCTCGACACCGTGTGCGAACAGGGATCAGCCGACTTCGTGGAGCAGATCTCGGCGGAACTACCCCTGCAGGTGATCGCCGATCTGATGGGGGTCCCCCAGGACGACCGTCACCTGGTCTTCGACTGGTCCAACCGGATGGTCGGGTCGGACGATCCCGAGTACCAGCTTGAGGCTGAGGCCGGCGCCCAGGCGTCGATGGAGCTGTTCGCCTACGCCGACGAGCTGTGCGAGAAGAAGCGACTCGACCCCCACGAGGATCTGTTCAGCGTCCTGACCCAGGCGGAGATCGAGGGAGACCAGCTCTCCCAGCTCGAGCTGGACCTGTTCTTCATGCTCCTGGCCGTGGCCGGAAACGAGACGACCCGCAACCTGATCTCGGGTGCCATGGTGGCCTTCTTCGACCACCCCGATCAGTGGGCACGGCTCAAGGCCGACCGCTCGCTGCTCCCGTCGGCCATCGAGGAGATGCTCCGCTTCGTGTCGCCGGTGATGCACTTCCGCCGCCAGGCCACTGCCGACGTGATCATCGGTGATCAGAAGATCTCCGAAGGGGACAAGGTGCTGTTCTGGCACATCTCGGCCAACCGGGACGAGTCGGTCTTCACGGATCCGAATGCCTTCGACATCGGGCGGACCCCGAACAACCACATGGCCTTCGGCGGGGGTGGCCCCCACTTCTGTCTCGGTGCCAACCTGGCCCGCATGGAGATCCGGGTCATGTTCGACCGGCTCCTCGACCGGATGCCCGACATCCACCTCGACGGCGAGGTCCAGCGCCTGCGGTCCAACTTCATCAACGGCGTGAAGCACATCCCGGTGGCCTTCTCGCCATCCGCGCCGGTCGGTCTCTAGCCGACCGTCACCACCAGAAAGCGGGCGCCGCCATGCGCTTCCACCAGGCAGTCACCTTCCTGCCCATCGACGAGACTCTGCATCTGGCCACCGCCTGTGACGGCCTCGGCTACTCGGGGATCTACCTCTCGGACCATCTGTTCAATCCCCGTGACCTCAGTTCTCGCTACACCTACTCCAAGGCTCCCGACGGCTCGCCGTTCTGGGAGAAGGAAACCGCGTGGCCCGACCCGATGTGCCTCATCTCGGCCATGGCCGCGGTCACGACCAACCTTCGGTTCACCACGGGCATCTACATCGCACCGGTGCGGGACCTGATCACTGTGGCCAAGTCGGTTGGAACGGCTGCGGTGCTGTCCCACGACCGGGTCACCCTGGGCGTGGGGGTGGGCTGGTGCGAGGAGGAGTACCTCCAGACCGGGCAGAACTTCCGAAACCGGGGCAAGCGGCTCAACGAGATGATCCCCGCCCTCCGGGCCCTGTGGCAGGGCGGGTGGGTGGAGTACCACGGCGAGTACTACGACGTGCCGGCCTGTCAGATGAACCCCTCCCCCAGCGCACCCATCCCCTTCGTGGGCGGCGGGGACTCAGAGGCGGCCCTGATCCGGGCCACGACCCTGTGCGATGGCTGGGTGAACACCGGTGCCGTGGCGCCGGATGAGGCCTTCGGGCAGGTCGCCAGGGTCAACGATGCCCTCAAGCGGGCTGGAAGGGAGAACGACCCCTTCGCCATCTACCTGGCGGTTCGGGCCTACCCCGACCTCGATCTCTACCGGCGCCTCGAGGACGCCGGCGTCACCGACCTGCTCTGCGCTCCGTGGATGGCCGTCAAGGCCAAGGAAGGGGACACCCCGGAGTCCATTCGGGATGCTCGACTGGCGGTCAGCGAGCAATTCGCCGAGCACTTCATCTCGGCCATGAACTGAGAAAGTCGACAGTAGGGTCTCACCAGCACGCCCCTCGGGAGGAACCATGAAGGACATGAAGCTCGGACTGCAACTTGGTTACTGGGGATCGGGACCACCGGCGAATGCCACCGAGTTGGTCGCCGAGGCCGAACGGCTCGGATTCGACTCGATCTGGACCGCGGAGGCCTACGGCTCTGACGCACTGACCCCGCTGGCCTGGTGGGGCTCCCAGACCCAGCACGCTCGGCTGGGCACCGCACTGTGCCAACTCTCGGCCCGTACCCCCACCGCCATGGGCATGGCCGCCATCACCATGGACCACCTCACCAACGGCCGATTCATCATCGGACTCGGCGTGTCGGGACCCCAGGTGGTCGAAGGCTGGTACGGCCAATCCTTCGAAAAACCGCTGGCCCGAACCCGGGAGTACGTCGACATCGTTCGTCAGGTCGTTGCCCGAGAGGCCCCCGTCACCAGTCCGGGACCGCACTACCCGCTCCCCTATCCAGGGGGCACCGGACTGGGCAAGCCGTTGAAGCCCATTGTCCACCCACTCCGTTCCGAGATCCCGATCATTCTTGGCGCGGAAGGACCGAAGAACGTGGCCCTGGCCGCGGAGATCGCCGACGGCTGGTTCCCGATCTTCTTCTCCCCCAACGCGGTCAAGGCCTTCGAGCCAGCACTGGCTGAAGGATTCGCCCGGCCTGGCGCCCGGCACAGTGCCGACGACTTCGAGGTGATCGCCTTCGCTCCCACGCTGATCGACGACGACATCGAGCGGGCGGCCGACAGCTTCCGTCCATTCCTCGCCCTCTACATTGGTGGCATGGGGGCCAAATCGATGAACTTCCACTTCGATGTGTTCTCACGCATGGGCTACGAGGCCGAGGCCAGCAAAATCCAGGAGCTCTACCTCGAGGGCCGCAAGGACGAGGCGGCTGCTGCCGTCCCAACGGCCTTGATTGAGGACACCGCCCTGATTGGCCCCAAGGAGAAGATCCGCGACGACCTCGAGGGGTGGCGCGAGTCGATCGCCACCACCTTGTTGGTGGCCGGCACGCCCGACACGTTGCAGACCATGGCGGAGCTGGTCCTCTAGCCCTTGGCAGGTCCTGATTCCACAAACGCGAGAAGGTCGAGCATTCGCCCCACTGCTCAACTCACCACCGGGGAAGCCGGGCCCGGGTTACTGGGGTACAACGCAGGGCGAGAACGTGCACCCGACAGGCTAATAACGACGGTGCAAGGCCACCCAGCGATGGTCGCGCCCGGTGGCCATCGAATCCATCACCGAACCTAGGCCGATCGGTCCAGCCGCGCCGAAGCGGCGACCGCCTGGAGTCCGTGACAGTTGTGGGCCGTTCAGCTCACCAGCACGTTCGGTCGGGGAAACCCTTCCGCCTCGCACAAGGCGTAGTACGCCTCCAGCGTTCCGGGGCCATCGAAGACACTCTCGATGCTGCCGTCGGCGGCGAGATTGATGTTGACCCCGTACATCTGAAACCACACTTGCGTGTTGTCCTCGACGCATTCGAGCGTGTGCACCGATCCCGCCGGTTCGAAGAGGAACGAGCCCGCCCGGTTGACGTAGTCGTACTCGCGATACCTCCACGCTCCGGACATCGTGTAGCCGTAGACCGGGCCGGTATGGCGGTGGGTCTGCACTGCATAGCCAGCTTGAAAGATGTTCTCGACGATCCACAGGCCCTCGGCCACGTCGACCTGGATCACCTTGAGCTTGTTGCCTCCGCCCATTTCGACGAAGGGCAGGTCGTCTGCACCGCGATGCTGGGCCTCGGGTCTCGTGTCGATACTCATACGTGCTCCTGGATTCGTGGGATATCGCCTCGAGCCACACCCCTGTGACGTGTCATCTACCAAACGGTACCCGCTCCCCAACCACGTGCGGTGAGGGTGACGGCCTCACTAGGCGGCGCGGCACAGGGTCGCCCACGGGCGAACCAGACCATGACCCAGACAAGGGCCCAGCCCACCACTGGCCCCGCTGCGATCCCGTACTAGCACCCGCGATCCGGTGCGGCCACCCCCCTCGACAAGGGGTACCACGATGGGCACACTGCAGTAAGTGCTGGTCATGAGGCGGTCATCCCAGGGCGTGCGATGAGATGAGGCCTGGATTGCGCGCCAATGGGTACCGGTTGGCCAGGACTTTGCCACGACGCATCGGCGGCTACCTGGCGCTGGTGGTACTAGTCGGCCTCGTCGGCGGCCTGTCGCTCGCGGCCATCGCTGGAGCCCGGCGTACGGCCTCGTCCTTTCCGACCTACGTCAACAGCACTAACCCATCCACCCTGAACGAGTTCGCAGGCTTCGACAACCCGTCGCTGGGTTCGGACAGCGGCTACAACCCCGACATGCTCCGCACATTGACCCACCTCCACCACGTCGTGTCCGCTGCGGTCTCGGTGGGCTTCGACGGGAACATCGATCTCACCTCGGTCGCTGGTGTCCACGCCCACTACACCGCCGGCGAGACGCCACCGACAGTGGTCGGCGGCCTGGACGGGGAGTACCAGACCCAGGACCGGTTGACTGTGGTGCAGGGCCGCCTGGCCTTCCCCCAACGAACCGACGAGGCGGTCATGGACGCACAGGCGGCCAAGGAGTGGAGACTCCACCTGGGCTCGGTGATCACCATGCCGTTCTACTCCGATGCCGAGGACAACTCGGCCTCCTACAACGGTCCTTACTACCGGCGAGTCACGGTGCGGATCGTCGGGGAGGTCGTCTTGGCCAACACCGTGGTCCAGGACGACATCAACGCCCTGGGCTCGGGTGTCGTGGTCCTAACTCCTGCCCTTACACGCCAGCTCGCCTCGTGCTGCTCGTACTACTCGGGTGCGGGGCTAGTGATCGAGGGCGGCCCCGGGGTGGTGGCCCACGTCTCAGACGAGGCCGACCGACTGGATCCGCTAGCGGCAGCGGGCATCGGCCAGGGCGGCTCGGTGGGCCTGGCCGAAGCCAAGGCCCAGCGGGCCATCAAACCTGAGGCAATCGCCCTCGGGGTGTTCGGGACCATCGCCGGGCTGGCGGTGCTGCTCATCGCCGCCCAGGTGATCGGCCGGTTGCTCGCGCAAGGGGCCGACGATGCCTTCACCCTGCGGGCCCTCGGCGCCGACCGGTCCACCCTGCTCGGCGATGGACTTCTCGGGGTGGCGATGGCCGTGGTACTGGGTTCAGTCCTGGCCGCGGGCGTTGCCGTAACCCTGTCCCCCTTGACTCCGCTCGGCCCCGTGCGCCCGGTGTACCCGACTCCCGGCGTGGCCTTCGACTGGACAGTTCTCGGCTTAGGGTTCGTGGCATTAGTGCTGGCTCTGAGCGCTATCGCCCTGGTCACCGCCGATCGCCAGGTCCGTCGGCTGCCGGGCAGTGGCGGCCACGACGCAGCCCCGCTGCAACCCGGCATCGTGAGGTCGGCGGCGAGGGCGAGCTTGCCGATCTCCCTTGTCACCGGCCTGCGATTCGCTCTCGAGACCGGGCGGGGCCGGAGCGCTGTGCCAGTGCGCTCCGCCATCCTGGGCGCGGTCCTGGCGGTCCTGGTGATGGTCACCACGGTCACCTTCAGCGCCAGCCTCGACACCCTTGTCTCCCACCCCGCGCTCTACGGCTGGAACTGGGACGCCGCCCTGCTGTCCGGCTTCGCCGGCCAAGAAGATCTTCCAGCCGCCCAGACTGCCTCCCTGCTTGGCCACGACCCCGACGTGGCGGCGTGGTCGGGGGTCAACTTCGTCGGCGTCAAGCTCGACGGCCAGCCGGTGCAGGCTCTGGCCGAGCGCACCGGGGCCCCGGTTGGTCCACCACTTCTGTCGGGCCACGGACTGGAAGGCCCAGACCAGGTGGTCGTCGGTGGCACCACTCTTTCCGCACTCCACAAACGAGTCGGCGACTCGGTTGCCCTCACGGTCCACGGGGCTCCACCGCGACAGCTGCGGATCGTCGGCACCGCCACGATGGCCTCGATCACCAAGGGCCTCGAGATGGGCACCGGTGCCCTTCTGCCGGTCAGCAGCATCCCCGCGCCGTTGCTCAACACGCAGGAGAGCTACATCCCCGGACCCAACGCCATCCTCGTCCGGCTCCGCCACGGTGTCACGTTGGCCACCGCCGAACGTGGCTTCGACGCCATCGGACGGTCGATCAACGGCATCTCCGGCGACGGCGCCCCGGCCGGTGGTGTGGTGCCCGTGCTTCATCCTGCCGAGATCGTGAATTACCGCTCGATGGGGACGACCCCGGCCATCCTGGGTCTGGGGCTGGCCACCGGAGCAGTGGTGGGTCTGGGTCTCACCTTGGTGACCTCAGTCCGGCGGCGGCGTCGGGACCTGGCCCTGCTCAAGACCCTGGGCTTCACCCGACACCAGTTGGCCTCTGCTGTGGTGTGGCAATCGGGCATCTCGGTGGCCATCGGCACCGCTGTGGGGGTGCCGCTCGGGATCGTGCTCGGCCGGTATCTGTGGATCCTATTTGCCCATGGCATCGACGCTGTCCCTGCACCCACGGTCCCTGCGTTCACCGTGACGCTGCTCGCCGTAGGGGGTCTGGCCCTGTCACTGGTCGTGGCGGCGGTACCTGCCCGCCTCGCGGCCCGGACGCCGACGGCCATGCTCCTGCGGGCCGAGTAACCCCCGGCGCCAGATCGCGCTTCGGGCAACGCCGAAGGGCGCAGGTCCGGAACCGTCCCGGCCTGTTGGGACAGTGCTACGCAGGTGGTCGACCGCGCTATCGAAGACGGTCTTGGGCAGACTCGGAGAGCAGGCAGAACTCGTTGCCTTCCGGATCAGCGAGTACCACCCAGGTTGCTCCGGGGGATTGTCCGACGTCGATGGTCGATGCACCCAGGCGGAGAAGGCGCTCCAGCTCCTCGTCCGTGGTGATTCCATCGGCACGAAGGTCCAGGTGCAGGCGGTTCTTGTGGAGCTTTGCGTCATGAGCCGCCACGATGTCGATGACCAGCTCCGCATCCATGACTTTGGCGATGCTCACTCCCCCGTCGAACTCCTCGGCGATTTTCCAGTCCAGGACTGCGCACCAGAACCCAGCGAGTGCCAAGGGGTCGTCGGCATCGATACAGATATTCGTCAGTCGACTGGTCATCGCCTGACCATACTCACCGCAGTGAAGGGCCTCCCCGGAGAGACCTGAACGCAGGGCGCTTGACGGATGGAGCCCCTCATTGCCGTGGTCCGCACCTCGTGATGTCCTCTACCGACGCCCACGGTCAACTACAGGGATGGGTTCGACCCCATCATCTCCAGGATCACCTTGGTATCGGCGACGATCACGTGGTGGAGTCGACAACTCACGACACTGCCAACGGGGCGGAAGGTCGGGGTCGACGCCTGAGTTGCCTTTTATGGGTCGACAAAGCCCTTCAGTCCTCAGTAGGCCGTCATTAGAACGGACAATGAGGGGTACTGACGACGACTGGTCGGAACGCCGTTCCAAAACTTCTGATGGGGGCTACCCCCGACGACTGGCGGGGCGCTCAGCCTGCGCGAGACCGACCGATGGGCTGGGTACGTCAAGTGTGTGCCGACCTGGAAGGGCAGCAGCAATACCGCCCCTGACACACCCCCTGGGCTAGCGATGGTGGACACGGTGAACGATGCCGCCAGTGCGGCGACGTAGGCCCACGCTCCCGCCAGCATCCGCACACCGCACTTGGCGGACTTTGTCGTCCCATCGGGGTGTTCCTGACCGGACCACTTGAGACCGGGTCCTCAGATCGAGCTAAGAGGAGGGCTTCCTCAAACGGGCACCACGCCTGGGGCGCACGCGGACGCGTCTCAACAGGTCAACGCACCCCCCAGGTCAACTCAGATGGCCAGTGAGTTCGAGCGACTCATTCGCGAGTTGCTCGCCTGGTCCCAAGGTCGGGACGCTGCCTGACGGTGGCACTTCGGTGTCGGAAGATACTCCACCGAACACAAGCAGGGGATTCCCCGACGCGCACTCACTCGCGGAATCGAGATACCCGGTGGTTGTCCCTCCGTAGAGACCGGTCGTCGGATTTTGGGTGAGCGCTAAGGCATCTGGACTACCCGCGAAATAGCCATCAACCCAGAAGCTGATCCAGTAGGAATGGCCAGTGGTCAACGTGGTGTCCCACGGAGTGAGGTGGTTGGAACCGATCACCTGGATCCCCGATGCCGTCAAGGTGAAGGTGCCGGTAGTGCTACTGCATGTGAATTTGGCCTTCGCCTTGGACTCGTAAGCCAGCGAGGTCCCGGGGCCGGTGAGCTTGACGGTGTGATTTGCACTCGCCGCCCCCGCCGGAGCTGATCCGCTCAGCACTCCAGTGAAGACCACTGGGATCACGAAGGCCAGCGCTAACACCGCAGTGCCCAACATTGAGACTGCGATACGTCGATGAGTCATGTCATCCGCCTTTCTCAAAATGCTTAGTTGAACCCCTCGCATTTCCCTCTGATCACCGAGTGTATGGCTGTCGCATCTACCGATGCCGAGAATGCCGACCGTCCCCGTTGAGCAGGGGTTCTTAGGTTCCCTAGCAAGACGGCTTCAACCGGCAGACGGGGTCCCCGAGAGGGCCCCTAAACGCCGGGACGGTGGGACACTCGGTTCTGCCTAGAGGTCTTCGAACCTCTCCAATCGACGCTGCAAATGAGCCTCGCGGTCGGGCCACTCGATGTCGATAATCGAGTACATTGCCGAGTCCCTGAGTCGGCCCTCTTCTCCCAGTGCCCACGACGGTGACCACTTGCGCAAAATGCCCTCGAACGTCGCCCCCAGTCCTTCGATTGCCCTGCGGGACCGGTCATTCCGAGCGTCCGACTTCAGGTCGACACGGGCAACACCCAGGATGTCGAACGCGTGGCGCAGCAGAAGAAGCTTCGCCTCGACGTTGATTCCAGTGCCTTGAGCCGACGCCGCAAGCCATGTCCAACCGATTTCCACCGCACATGGTTCGTCGGGTCGTCCAGGCCACGTTCTCGGATCCCAATATGCGGTGCAGCCAACGGCACGATCGTCGGCAAGCCGGACTTGCGCGAGTGGTGTCAGCTTGCCCGACCGGGCCAGCTGCATCTGGTGGCCGATGTAGCGGGCAATGCCCGCACCGTCAGGGACCCATGTGTGACCGAAGGTGGAACGGTCCTCCTCAACAGCTTCCGCTAGGTCTGTGGAGTGGGTCAGCGAGAGGGGTTCCAACCGGACAAGGGCACCTTGAAGGATAGGAATGTCGAGAACCAGGGACACGGGGCCTCCTCATCGTTCCTGGCATTGGCACCTTGCCGCTGAGCAGGTTGCCGGATCTTCGCTGGGCCAGGTCCCTCGGATCCTCTGGATGAACGCTGGGACAGTATCCCGTCGCCGACGGCCTTGTCACATATGCCGGGCCGGTGGCGGTTATCGACGGGTCCCGCTTGAGAGGGGCCAACCGTCCATGAACGTCACATCGGTGACGCGTCTGACGGAGGCGGGACGACTTCGTGGAATCAAGCTTCGGGGCCGGCTAGTGGGCCAGTTTCGCTGCCATCATCGAATCTGAGCGCCCACCGTACATAGTCCCGGCACGCCCTCGCAGGCTAGAAGGTGAGGGTCTTCATGCTGGTGTAATCAACGCCGTAAAACTCCGGACTATTGAACATGTATCCGCATATCTGGCTCGCGAAACTTCGCAGCTTTATCAGACCGGTCGAGTCGGAGACAACCACGCCGGTCTGGTGGAACTTGAACCCAAGTGTTCGGGAAACACAACCCCTTGTGCCGCTCTCGTCCGGTCCCGGTGGGTCCAGGAAAATGGTGGTCGTTCCACCCGTGCTCCAGGTGATCAGAACAGTCGTGCCCAATGCCGTCTGACTAAGGAGAGCACCGGTTCCCGACCCTCCCGTAGCAGCGGTGTCGCTGCACGCTGAGAACGTCCAGGAGACGGCCGACTGACTCTGCAGAGGCGGAAGCCATGTTTCGTTCAGGTACTGGTACCCCATGCAGTGCACCGTCGCGGGCCTTGGTTGGCGTGCCCCCGCTTGGGTTGTTCCGATGACCATGGAGCCAGTCAACCCGAGTGCCACGGCAACAGCGAACGCAATGGTTCGTCTCACTCGCCACTCCTTTACACCGCACCCCTCCACCTCTGTCGCGATTCTCGCGCATGAACGGCAGCGCTGCACCTGTCGCCGATTGCGATCAGGAATCCAGGGGCATCCCATATCGCTGCCGGCTCGGCGGCGGTTAGTGACGGGGATCTGCTTGCCGTTGGCTGTCCGCCCTTGAACGGCACATGCGGGATAGAGACGGTTACGTTGCAAGCTGATTCCGGCGGTACCAAGCTGGAGTGTGCCCGAAAATCGATTCGTCGGCGAGATCGCCAGAAACTATGACCAACCTGGGACGGTGATGTGGGACGACGGTGTCCTCCAAGCAACCGCCGACTGCCTGGTCGAGTTGGCCGACGGTGGAGCGGCGCTGGAGTTCGCAATTGGCACCGGCAGGGTTGCAGTCCCCTTAGCGGCCCGGGGCGTTCCGGTGACCGGGATCGAGTTGTCCGCCGACATGCTCGACGTGCTGCGATCGAAGCCCGGAGCGACCGGTATCAAGGCAGTCGAGGGCGACATGGCCGGGGCGTTCGTGGAGGGCGACTTCTCCCTCGTATATCTGGTCTTCAACACGATCACGAACCTGACATCGCAGGACGAACAGGTTGCCTGCTTCGAAAACGCTGCCCGACATCTTCGCCCCGGAGGCCGCTTCGTAGTCGAGACCTACGTGCCCGCCCTTCGTCAGTTGCCACCCGGCAATATTGGAGTCCCATTCACGTTGACGGATGACTACATCGGCATCGACGACTACATCGACCGCACCCATAAGCAAATCTCCCGTTCTCGACACTTCAACCGACTCCCTGATGGCACCTTCAGCGAGTTCACGGCATCGTTTCGATATGTCTGGCCCTCAGAGTTGGACCTCATGGCTCGGATCGCCGGCATGACGCTGGAACATCGATGGGCGTGGTGGGACCGCTCGCCGTTCACTGGCGAGAGCAGCTTTCACGTCAGCGTTTGGCGTCTCCCAGCCGCTTAGACGCACGCAGACTGGATCGCCAGGCTCCCGCAGATCGGGGAAGCCAGCATGCCCTCGTACCCCGGATGGGCAGGACAGTCCTAGTCGTCGATCTCGATAGTGACCACCTCGCCGTCGGCCAGATCAAAAGTGTCCCGAAGGCGCACTGCAGCTCCGATCTCCACGACCTTTTGATCATGGTGACCGGTTCCGGCCTCGTTCTGGTCGGTCCGAAGGATGAAGGCAGGGATTCCCATGAAGCGACAGGGGACAATGTTCGTGCCTACTCGGCCACCCAGGAGGGTGGGTGGCAGCCGTAAGTGCGGATTCGCAGGAAGCCGGTACTCCTCATCAAGGACCACGTTTAGGCTTCCCGGATAGAGCCGAACCCCAGTGCACTGCTCGTACAAGTCGGCGTACTTGATCATCCACCGGGTCAGATCACCAATGCCACTCGTCACCCGGCCTTGCAGAATTGCCACTCCCCGAGATTGGCAGATTGTGCCAGCACCGACAACAGTCGAAGGATGTCGTGGCCTATCACCTATCGCCGGTTGGTCGGCGGTTATCACCCGTGGTCGATCAGGACCTATGAGGCAAACCCAAGCAGCGGAACAAACGTGAGCAGGCCAACAATGAGGGTGGCCAGTGGAACCCAGTCTCCATGGGACCGCACGAAATCGAAACCACTGAGCACCATTGTCACGAAGCCGACCACCATCGTCACGACCAACAGCAAAGACAATCCGGGTGACCAGTCAGATTCGTGGCCTATCCACAACAGGAGCGCCACCTTCGTCACGAGTCCCCCAAAAGCCGGCGACACCACAGCCCGCCTCAGACTCACTGCTCGAATCAGCATGGTGCCATTGTGATCCATGTCGGAGAATTGTGCCCGGCATCGGGGGACTGACTTGTCTAAGCCTGCTTGACGAGAGTGTCCCCGGCCGGGTCGGTGGCGTTTATCGACGGGGCCCGCTTGAGGGGGGCCAACCGTCTATGAACGGCACATCGAGGGCGCTCCTCACCCGATTGCAATTGGTCAACTGGGACGTTATTGCTGATCAGGCCGCTACCTCAGCCTCACCCCAGTTGGGTGATTATTCGGAGCCGCCAAGCTGCGAAGATGCGCCAACGAATCTCTCCGGGAGGACGCCCTCATGCCAACAGACCGAACCCATGCCATGGACCACATCGTCGTGGTCCTCTTCGAGAACCGCTCCCTCGACAATGTGCTCGGCCACCTCTACGGGCCGGAGGACGGCAAGACCTTCGAGGGCGTGATCGGAAAGGACCTTTCGAACCCGATTCCCGAGTGGGCCGAAGACGGTGCGAAGCGCAAGGTCGTCCCCTACACCGTGGCCACCGACATGGACAGTCCCAACCCCGATTCGGGTGAGGAGTATCCCCACACCAACACCCAGCTCTACAACATTCTGAGCGAAGAGAATCGGTTCAAGCTGGGGGACGACATATCAGCTCCATGGAATGCACCGGAGCCGGGTCGGACGCCGACGATGGACGGTTTCGTGACCGACTACATCAGCACCTTCACCGCCGAGATGGGTCGTCAACCCACCTACGAGGAGTATTCGCACATCATGACCGGGTTCACTCCGGAACAGGTGCCCGTTCTCAACGGACTCGCCCGGGCGTTCGGAGTGTTCGACCACTGGTTCTGCGAGGTCCCCTCCCAGACCTTTATGAATCGTTCCTTTTGGACAGCCGCCACCTCGTCTGGACTGACCGTGAACAGTCCGGCCAAGAAGTGGTTGACCAACAACGATGCCGAGACCATCTTCAATCGCCTGGAGGAACACGGTAAGACTTGGAAGGTTTACGTGGCCGAACCGATGCAGTTCTCGGCCACCGCCGTCATCCACTACCAACGGCTAAAGGACCGCCTCGGCACCCACTTCGTCCCATTCGCCCAATTCGAGACCGACGCCGCCAACGGCGACTTGGCCGACTTCTCATTCATCGAGCCCTGTTTGATCATCGGGCACAACGACTACCACCCCGCTGCTGGACGGGCACTGGGGCATGGCATGGAGATCCCAAGCCTGGACCCACCGTCATCGATCCTGGGTGGCGAGGCGTTCCTTGCCCGCATCTACGACGCCTATCGGGGAATGCAGTCCTCGACAGGTTCCAACGTCTGGAATACAACCCTGCTCGTCGGCTGGGATGAGCCGGGCGGTACCTACGACCATGTTCCACCTGGACCGGTTCCGCCTCCCGATCCCAAGGGACCCGCTGGGGAGAGTGGCTTCACATTCGACCGTTCGGGTTATCGGGTTCCGGCCGTAATCATCTCCCCGTGGGTGGCAGAGGGTGATGTGTTCAACGAGGAGCACCGACACACATCACTCATCGCCACCCTTCGAGAGCAGTGGAAACTCGGAGAGCCGTTCACCGCACGGGACGCAGCTGCTCGGACTTTCTCCCACGCCTTCACGCTCGATACTCCCCGAGACCCGAAGACATGGCCGGTCCCCGAAGCACGTCCGGTGCCCAAGTTCACGTTGGATGCCCTGGCACTTGGAGAAGTTGTCGCTCCTTTGGGCAAGGACCTACTGGATGGACTTCGAGGCTACGCAGAGTTGAACAAGATCAAGCTCGAAGGGGTTCCTGACGACCCCAAGGCCGACATACCGCCGGAGCAGATTCTGACAGTGCTACGGAGCGCACTTTCCATGTTCTTCCCGCTTTTGGCCCCCAAGAAGTAGGCGATCAAGCCAACAGCCCTGGAGTGTCCCAATAACACGGGGAGCAAATGCCGAGCAGAGTGCCTCCTATCGCTTAATACACATGTGATCCTCATGGCATCTCAGTGCATTTCGTTCAGCACTGGGAGCATGCCTGGATGAGCTCATTCCCTGACCTGGTCCGCACGTCCTCTCCGTCTGGAGAAACCCGCTTCAGACTGGGTGATCCGCTGGTCGACTCCTATCTCGAGTTCGTGGCCGGACGCTCTCGGCCGAACACCCTGCGGGCGGTCGCCTTCGACCTGAAGACGTTCTTCACGGTCGTCGACAAGGACCCGGTCGCTGTCGTCCCCGCCGATGTCTTCGAGTTCCTGGCCGATCAGCGAGGTGACCGCACCGTGGTGCGGCTGTCCGACGGCGAGTCGGGGCTGTCCGCCCGCACCATTGCCCGCCGGCTGTCGTCGGTGTCCGGCTTCTACGCGTATCTGGTGGCCCGAGGCGACACCACGGTCGAGACGAACCCGGTGCCGAAGGGGCTCTCCACCCGCCGGCGCGGTGGTCGGGTCCGGACGGTGCCACTGGTGCGGGTGCCTCGCACGCTGCCAAAGATCCTGTCGCCCGGCGAGGTCGACGCGTTGGTGGGTGCGATGCGCACGCATCGGGACCGGGCCATGGTCTTCGCCATGGTGCTGGGCGGCCTGCGTCGCTGCGAAGTACTCGGACTGCGGCTGTCGGACATCCAGGTCGCCGAACGGTCGGTGTTCGTCGCCGAGGGCAAGGGCGGCTACCAGCGGGTGGTGCCCATCTCGAACGCCTTCTTCGCCGAGCTGGGTGACTACCTGGTCAACGAACGGCCGAAGGATGCCTCGACGGACCAGGTCTTCGTGACCCTCAAGGGTCCGAGCCGGGGTCAGGGACTGAGTGCCCAAGGAGTGGAGACCATTTTCTTGAGTGCCCGCCAGCGGGCCGGGCTCGAGCGGGCCACCTGTCATCAGCTCCGCCACACCTGCCTCACCCGGTTGCGGGAGGCGGGCATGGCCTTGGAGGCTGTCCAGGCCCAGGCCGGGCACGTCTCCATCGAGTCCACCCGGATCTACCTGCATCTGACCAACGACTGGCTGGCTCACGAATACCACCAGGCGATGGCGGCCGTCGACAGCCATGCAGCCGAGCTGCTGGCCATGGCGGGGGTGGCCCAGTGAGCATCACCGAAGCGCTGCCCGAGCCCTGGATCCCGAAGGACGAGTCCCACCGGGAGTGGGCCGTGTTGTCGACACAGGCACCTCAGCTGGCCGCCACCATGCGGCGCTACCTGGTCCAGCTCACCACCTTCCTCGCTCCACGCAGCGTGGATGTGGCCGACTCCACCCTGCGCCAGCTGGCCCGGTGGTTGGTGGCCGAGACCGAGGTGGTGGCGGTGTCCGACATCACCCGCACCCATGTCGAGAACTACAAGGTGTTCCTCGCCACCCAACCCGGCTGCAAAGGACCGACGCTGGCCAAGAACACCCAACGCCAGCGTTTGCGGATGATCCGGATCTTCTTCGAGCGCCTCATCGAGTGGGACTGGCCCGAGGCCCACCACCGCAATCCCATCCTGCACGGGGACATCCCGCCCCGGCCCGAGCCGCTGCCCAAGTTCCTCTCCGACGAGGACGCCGCCAAGCTGTTGGCGACAGCCAAGGCCCACCGGTTGCCCCGCTACCGGTTGGTGGTCGAGCTCCTCTCCCGGACCGGCATGCGGGCGACCGAGCTCTGCGAACTGGCCGCCGATGCCGTCATCGTGCGTGACGAGGCTCATTGGCTGCGCATCCCGGTCGGAAAGCTGCGCAACGACCGGATCATCCCGCTCCATCCTGAGCTGGTCCCGCTGCTGGAGGAGTGGACGACGCGCAACCACGTCCACATCCGGGCCCAACAGCGCCTGATGGCCGACGAGCACAAGCCGCTCGACCGACGGACCGTCCACCGGATCGTGGCCACCACGGCCAGACGAGCGGGCATCGGCCACGCCCATCCCCACCAGCTCCGTCACACCTTGGCCACCCAGGCCATCAACCGGGGCATGCGGCTGGAGACCATCGCTGAGTTCCTCGGCCACCGTTCGATGGACATGACCCTCGTCTATGCCCGCATCGCTAACCGGGTGGTGGCGGACGAGTACGCCTCGGTCATGGAGCAGGTCGACGCGCTCTATGCGACAACGGGGACCTCGACGGGAGCTCCGGCCGAGAGCGAGACCTCGGCGATGAAGCGACTCCGAACCGAGTACGACCGCATGCTCGGCAACGGCTTGTGCACCCGCCCGGCCGAGCTCGACTGTCGCATCGAGTCAGCCTGCGAACGCTGCGCCTTCTTCCAGACCGGACCGGAGTTCGTGCCAGTGCTGCTCCGTCAGCGGAACCACGCCCGGGAGCACGGACAGGCCGACCGGGAGATGCTCTACGAGAGCCTCGTCAACCGAGCGACCGAGGAGTTGGCTTGACACGGATTACATGTATAACGCCGGGTCGGTGGCGGTTATCGACGGGGCCCGCTTGAGAGGGGCCAACCGTCCATGAACGGCACATCGGTGGCAGTGCCACTGGTCGCTTGAATCGGGAGTTGGCCATGGCCGACAACCGCACATCGGTCCGAGTGAGGCCTCGCTGAGTCGACTGCATCAACCCCTTACGAAGCGGCAGAGGCCGCTCGAACCATGAGGGCCCTCGTGGTCGAACTTTCGGCACTGGGTGAAGGGCAACCGGGCTCCGCCGTGCCGAGAAGAACCGCACAGGAAGCGGTCAATGATGCCTCAATCCGACCGCTCCCAAGAATGATTAGCTCATCAGACAACTGGAAGGTCTCACTCCCACTTCCGCCGATCTGGAAGCGGACGTGGAACCCGATGGCCTGCACCCCGGCGATCCTTTTGACCTGGAATGGCGTGTAGGTCGGAGTCTGTGGGTAGGCGGAAGGGTGGACTACCGCCCACTGGGTCATGCACGGTCCCAGAGCGCGGCTCGAATAGCGAGCCAGATCCGATCGCTCCACAGAGGCAGATCGCACGGTCACCACGTAGGACTCATAGGAATACCTCGGGGCACCCGCCAGGAAGGACGTTGAGAACGAATCAGATGAGTAGACCCGCGGTGCCGTCTCGCTGGAGGCCTCGCCGGTGAGGACACCTGTTCCACCGATGCTTGACCCCAGACACGACGACAGTCGTGACGTGCGATCGGTGTTGTCAACCGAGTGGTAACCGCCGGTTCTCCTGGTCTTCCACCAGGTTGGGAAGTCCGCAGCCTGGAGATTCACGCCACTCGCCACCATCAGCTGGTCCGCTCCTTTCAACGGACCCGTCAGGTTGCTGGGGGCCTGGGCCTCAGGCAGGATGCTTCGCCTTTCGGTTGAGACTGAATGCACATATCGCCATCCGACCAGGGCTGAGATGAGTGCGAGGACGCCAACCCCGCCGACGACGATCAGCCACGTGGGTACTTGATTGGGCACTGGGCCGTCAGGATGGCTGGAGTACACGATCTGAATGTCGTCACGACAGGTGGCCGACTTGACGAGTTGGCTCAGCTCCCAGCGTCGATCGAGTTCGCAGGCTGTCCCAGAACGATGCTCCTATGGACTGTCAAGTGAGAACTCTGAGCGTGGGAGTGCTGCGAACACCTCCCTTGCCACGTAGCGCTTGAGGCAGCGGATCGCTTCTTTCTTGGTCCTCCCGTCTTTCATCCGGCGCTCGATGTAGACCCGGGTGTTCGGGTCACAGACCATTCGGGTGAAGACGATGTGCCACAGTGCCGCATTGGCTTGACGGTCCCCTCCGCGGTTGAGTCGATGACGTTGGTGCTTCCCGCTCGAGGCGTCGAGGGGCGACACGCCACAGAGCTTGGCGAAGGTGGATTCGCTCTTCAGCCGCTCGGGGTTGTCCCCTGCAGCCACCAAGAGGGCCGAGGCCACATCGGTGCCCACCCCGTCGATGGCACTGAGTTCCGGGGCGGTCTCAGCAACAAGGGACTTCAGCATCCGGTCGATCTCCTTCACCTCCTCTTCGAGGGAGATGGCCCGTCGGGCCAGCGTGCGCAAGGTGATCTTCGTCACTCCGGCAACGTCGGTCCGTCCGGTGTGGCGATAGGCGCTGGAGACGGTGAGCACCTTGTAGATGGAGAGATCCCGCAGCTCGGCCCGGAGCTCCTCGGGAGCGGTCGAGATGAGACTGCGCATCTGATTGATGGCCTGGGTCCGGCTTCGCCTGGCCGAGCTGCGGGCCACCCGCAATACCCGCATGGCCTCGACGTTTCCGTCCCTGGTCTTGGCCGATCCGGTGGCGTCTCCTCCTTGGGCGGCCCGGGCGGCGGCCACGGCGTCTTCGGGATCGGACTTGCCTGTGCGACGACGGCGTTGGCGGTTCGGTCGATCCACTTCGACGACGGCGACCTCTTGGCCCAACAGGTGTCGGGTGAGCCCGGCCCCGTAGCTGCCGGTTCCTTCGATACCGACGAGTTCGACGGTGCCGAAGCCCTCCAGCCAGAGCTGCAGCTCTTTGTAACCGGCGCCCGTGGCGGCAAAGCTCTGGACGCCGAGCAGGCCTCCTCGTTCGTCGAGGGCGGCCAGCCACGTGGGTGTCGAGGTGCGTGTCGACCCCTCCGGTGATGCCGCGCGCGATAGTGGTCATCGTCATCTGTTCCTTTCGCTTGGGGTGGGTGGCACCGCACCGCCGGGACGATGGACAGGACAGCGATGGGCCTGTGAGGCAGGCTCCTATGAGGTCACTCCGTCCAACCGGTTGGTGCCGGATGAGTGTCCGAGCCAGGCCGACGAATCGTTTTCAGGACAGTCCGAAAGGACGTCAGCCGGTATCAGAAGAGTCAGACCTGGCTCGGGCATTCACCCACACGCTGACCACTTCTCGCTTCGAGATGGTGGACCGTCAGCGGGCTACGTCAATCCTCGCTGCCGGATCAGCCCCCAACTAGCGGGTTAGTCACCGGCCGTGGCTGAACGGCGCTTCGGGCAGCGGCGGCAAATGGGAATGTGGCCGGGTGACTTCGCGCTTCGGACAGGCAATACCCAGAACCGTCGTAGTCCTCCGTGTCGCGAGTGCGCGGGTCAAGCGCCACCCCCTCAGACGCCCAATCGAGCCTGCCCACGTTCTTCGACCGGATGATTCGCAATCCAAACCCGAAACTCAACGTTGGAAGCGAGCACCCGATTGATGATCTCATAGTCCCCGGACTCCAGAATCTCTTGTCTATTCAGCAGCGCTTCACGGGGGCGAATGGGACATGGAGTCGCGTATATCGTCACTGGCGCAAAGGCAGAGATCGTAGTCTCAGTGAGATCACTGGATACTCGGAGGCTTGGCAGTGGAACGAGGCGAGTGACCTCGTAGCTGCACAGATGTCACTGATGCCTAACGTTCCCAGCGCTTAGTCCGACACGATTCGGTGAAGCCCGAGAACGGTGGGACGGTGGGACGCTTTTAGGACTAACCCCCGGGAAGCTCAGCCGCCGCATAGGGATGATCGATCACATACTTCCAAGTTCCATCAGGCTGACGACGTGCCACTTCCGCAGTGCGGGAAGACAACTCCATACCAGCGCCAGCAAATTGCCAGTCGTTGCTGAGCAAAGCTGTGTCGCCCACGACAACTGCATAACGTGTGGTCATTTGGATGTTCCCGGCCAACGCTACGAAGCCTGACCACTGTTCACGGATCGCATCTCGGCCGTTCACGAAGGTTCCGTCTGGGGTTGCCATGGCGGCATCTTCTTCGTACAGAGCTACCAAGGCGTCTGTGTCGCCAGCGTTGAATGCGTCCTCAACCAGACGATGAATATCTCCAGGGTCCATCGCTGCATGTTATGCCGAGAAGGCCGGTCGCGTCCTGAGGCTACTAGAGGGCACGCCATGGCCGTTGGGAAGCATTCCGTTCGAGAGTGCACAGCCCAGGACCTACGGATCACCTGTCTAACACCGGAACTGGGGCCTCAATTAGCGCGGGCCCTTGTGCTGCCAGATAGGTTCTACTCCTAGACAGTTGCCAAGCCAAAAGACGCGGCATTCGCTGCATTCACGAGGTGCCGAATAGATATGCCAGAGTTCCCTGCGATTACTCACGTGGCGCTAACGGTTACAAGCCTCGAACGGAGTGTGCCTTGGTACAAGGCTCTGTTCGGCTCGGACCCGATCCTTGACGAGGACATAGGTCCTTTCAAGCGTGTCGCTTGGCTGACGGGCGACACAATCGTCGGTCTAACTCAGTTCCCTGATTTGACCAGCACTCAACCGTTCAACGAGCGCCGGCCGGGTCTCGATCATCTGGCTTTCGGCTGTGCCAACCGCGATGAGTTAAAAGCGTGGGAAATCCGCCTCAACGAGCTCGGCATCCCCAACGGTGGCATCGTGGACGCACCTTCCTACTCGGCATTGTCATTTCGAGACCCCGACAACATCGCACTCGAGTTCTTCGCACCTCGGGGCTAGGACCGGCGGAGTGGTCAGGTGGATATTCAGATCGCGGGAGGGTACGCAAGATGGCATACGCCGTCGTCATCCGAGTCAAGGTTTACCCAGACTCCGACGTTGGGCATCGTCACTCGATTCTGAATGACTATGTGATCCCGGAAGCCCGGGCGCTTCCTGGGTTCCAAAAGGGCACGTGGCTGAATGACGGCGTTGGCACCGGCACCTGCGTCCTCGTTTTCGATTCTGAGCCGAACGCACAGTCAGCGATTGCGCCGATGACACGAGATGGCGGTCCACAAGTTTTCGACGTCGGAGTGCACGCAGTCGAGATGGAGGGGGGCATGGCCAAAACGGATGACCAGGTATCCCTGGTCGCCGGGAGCGGGTCGCACCCCGGCACGAATGGTGAACCGCACCACCAGGTGACTTGCACCGCATGGGGATGCTCGTCACGTACGAAGGCATCTGTAGCCAGCGCGTATGAGCTTCGGTCAACCGTCACGAGCTCCGACACAGCCTACGTGGCCCTTGCCGAACTCCTTGGATGTGAGCTCCTGACCGGTGACGCCAGGTTGGCGAAGGCGCAGGGGCCGAAGTGTCCGGTCCGCCTCTTGCGGTAGCCAGTTCTGGAACGCTGGACCCTGCCCCTGAGGAGCAGGCTCCAACCGGTAGCCTTTGGCGTCATGGCAGGCCACACGATCAGTATCGTCCCAACCACCGCTCATGTGGAAGTTCGGCTTGGCGGCCGGGTGCTCGCCACCACCGACCGGGCCATGAAGCTCGACGAGACCGGGCTGCCCTCCCGCTATTACCTAGCGCCAGACGACGTGCAGATGGATCTCCTGAGGCCCACGACGTTCCATACCAACTGTCCGTTCAAGGGTGAGGCGTCATATTGGTCTGTCGACGTCGACGGAAAGATCCACGACGGCATCGCGTGGAGCTATGAGACGCCGACTGCTCAGGCCGCCGAAGTGAGAGGGATGTTGTCTTTCTACCCCGACCGCACCGAGGTGACAGTCGACGGTCAGTCGCTTTGAGACTGACCCACCTGTCGAGTTCGATCTCCGGCTAGTCAGCCTGTCGACTCGCAGGCGGCACTATTGGCCACCGCCAAGGCCCAACCCTTGAAGCGCCAACAGGTCCCCCTCCATCACCCTGCCGAAAGCGACGGCAGACTGCCCCGGGTGGGCGCCACGCAGCCGCTCGATTGGGTCAGGGCAGCACGTCTCCGAAGGGACATTCCCTGCCCAGGGCCACACGATCCTCTAACTAAGTCGGCCACGGGTCGTCAAGGACCCCGAGGTGGATGAACAGACCGAGTTTGTCGGCTCCTATCCATTTACTGACGACCCTGTCCCCTTCGAAGTGCATGATGTCGACAACCCACTCCTCTACTGCCCGCCCGGTGGGAGGTCGTCCCACATACCCTCCGGTGTCGGTCCTGCGAAACGTCATTCTCACCACCACCGTGTCATCGGTCACGACGAGTTCTTCGACGTCTAGGTACAAGTCAGGGAAAGCCTGGTGGTACCGACTGATGGGCTCGACTTTGGCAGACGGGCCGAGCCCGAACGGATTCGTGTAACGCTCGCTGAACACGCTTGTCGCTTGCCAGCCCAGCCTGCTCCCGAACACCGGTGGCGGGCGTACTCACGACATGACGGACGCACCATCAAGGTCGATGCCGACGACGCCGGCGACGCGGCTCAAGTCGACATCTGCAGCGAGCAGCGTTGCCCCGTGCCGGAAAGCCACCGAAGCGATTAGGCAGTCGACCATACCGCGGGGAGTGATGCCAACTCGCCGACACCGCCGGTAGATTTTGGCTGCGGAATCAAAGTCGGCGACAGCATCGAAGCGGAGAAGTGCGAACCTCCCGAGGAGGCGGCGGAGCTGGGCCTCGCGCTCGTCGGTGCGGGCTCCTGCGACAAGCTCCATGATGACCGGCTCGGTTACGGCCACCGGTCCGACGACTTCAATCAGTTCTTCGAGCCTCCGGTCCACCCTGCTATTGGTGGCGCGGTCGTATTCCACCCACGCTGAAGTGTCAGCCAGGATCACGATGCCAGTGGTCCGGCATCCTCGGGGACTGCGTGCAGTGCCCCGGCACCTCGCATGGCCAGGGCCTCGTCACGGCTCATGGGCTGGCCCGCAAGATTGCGAAGTGCGAGGTCGACTGCCTCGGTTTTGGTGTGGACGCCAAATCGATCCATGATCGCCCGAAGGTACGTGTCCTCGATCTCGATGTTCGTTCGCACCTTGCTCATACACAAAGCCTACACGCTACGTGTATAGAGCGTGTACCTGCACTTCAGCTGTCACTGACCGCCGGTGGTGGGCGCAGGAGGTTGTCAGACCTCGATGAGGTCTTCGGGGTACGTGACGGCAAATCTCTGAGGTGACTTGGTGGGGTCCGACCTGTTGCGGCTCTAGGTCGATCCCGGCGACCGCGCTGGCGACGGCTTGCACGAGGAGAGGTCTGGAAACTCGATCGTCACCTCGCCAGGCGCTCAAGCAGCTCCCGGTCCTCCTCGATGATCCTGGTCAGTCTGGCCTTGGACCCAGGACTCTGTCGCCGCCGCTCGACCTCCTTGAGCAAGGACGACTTGACTGTCTCGTTCAGGCTCGTAGCTCGACGCGGGCCAGCGCCTCAGCGTCCGCGGCCAACTCGTCGGGGAGGCGCACCGTGTTGTTCTTGGTCATGGTGTCATGACACCACTCCACTGTCACCACACGCCGGGTCGACGCTGCCCTCAACATGTCCTCAGGTCCTCAAGAAGAAGTCCTCAGCATTTGAGGACTGTGGCGGAGCCGTGCCCGCAGGCAACGGTCAGACCCGGTCGACCGGGGCGGCGATATCCGACACCTCCGGGCCTGGAGGCGCAGCGGCGCTGATGGACTCTGGTTGGCCGGTTGGGGCCGAGGCCCCGGCCGGAATCACCGGGGCGGTGGCCAACTTGGCGCTGAACTTGACGGCTTTGGTGGCGGTGACCGCTCCCGTCTGGAGGGGCACGGCAATAACGATCAGGATGATCCCCGGGACGAACAGGGCACGGCTCCCCAACATGATGATGCCGAGGCGACCGAGGAGGTAGGGAGGGGAACAGACCACCGCACCCAGGGCTCCGCCCACGGCAGTGGCGGTCAGCTTGTCACGTCGGGACCGGTTCGACTTCACCCCGATCAGGCGGGCCGGGATGGCCACGTAGGTGACCATCATGACGGCCACCACGATCCCCATGGCCAGCGCGAACCAGCCCTTCCCCCACCGGGGCACGATGGCCGCCGAGAACCCGAGGGCCAGGCCGATGGCGAACCCCCACGACAGGATGGGGCGCAAGTGGTGCCGGGCCTGCTCGACGGCAGGGCGGATCTCGGGGTCCCCCGACTGGGCAATGGCGAAGGCGAACACCGCATTGAGGAAGTAGCCGGCCGCCGTCAAGACGGCGATGGCGATCACGAGAGGGATGAGCACCGGACCGAGGATCCGGTCCAGGTGCCGCCCTCGCACCACATGGAGCTTGAGGTCGAGCAGGGAGGCCCAGATCAACATGGCCGGCAGCACCTGGACCAGGGTCAGCCGCCAGTTGGTGAAGAGGAGCTTGACGCCCTGGAACAGCATGGCGAACGCCCCGACCACCAGGGTGAGCGGTGCCAGCAGCCGGTTGCGCTGGCTGAGGGAGAGGATGACGGCCTCCACCTGGGCGTCATCCCCGTTCCGGATGGCTCGAACCATGCGCTCGAGCTGGGCCAGGACGCTGGCCCGCCGCGTTGACGGCCGGGTGTCCTCGTGATCCGGACCCTCTCTCAGGGGGTCCGGATCGGTAGGGTCGCCGGGGCGGGGAGGGGTCATGGCAGACAGAAGCTGGCCGCCATCGGCGATCTCCGGTGCCCCTTCGCTCATCAGCACCACAGTACCGCCCACCTCGCCAACCAAGCGGGCGAGCTGCGGCGAGAACCGACCGCCTCACCGGTAGCCGGCGGTTCCGTCCGGGCGATCCGTGGGCCACACTGGTGCCCATGGCAGCCCAGTACATCTACACCATGCGCGACCTCCGACGGTTCTACCCGCCCGACCGGGAAGTCCTGAAGGGGATCAACCTGTCCTTCTACCCCGGGGCCAAGATCGGGGTCATCGGCGGGAACGGGTCGGGCAAGTCCTCACTGCTGCGCATCATGGCCGGAGAGGACGACGGGTTCACCGGCGAGGCCCGGCTGACGGCCGGCTTCACCGTGGGCCACCTGTCCCAGGAGCCCCAGCTCGACCCGGACAAGGACGTGCTCGGCAACGTGTCCGACGGTGTGGCCGAGACCAAGGCGCTAATCGACCGGTTCAATGAGGTGTGTGCGGCGATGGGCGACCCCGACGCCGACTTCGACAAGCTCTTGAGTGAACAGGCCGATCTGCAGGACAAGATCGACGCCGCCGGGGCCTGGGACCTCGAGCGGACCTTCGAGATCGCCATGGACGCGCTGCGCTTGCCCCCCGGGGACGCCGACGTGTCCACCCTGTCGGGAGGGGAGCGCCGGCGGGTGGCCCTCTGCCGGCTGCTGCTGTCCAAGCCCGACCTGCTCCTGCTCGACGAGCCCACCAACCACCTCGATGCCGAGTCGGTGGCCTGGCTGGAACGGACCCTCCAGGACTACCCCGGCACGGTGGTCGCCGTCACCCACGACCGCTACTTCCTGGACAACGTGGCCGGCTGGATCCTCGAGCTCGATCGCGGGGCCGGTATCCCCTGGGAGGGGAACTACTCATCGTGGCTGGACCAAAAGCAGGCCCGCCTGGCCGGCGAGCAGAAGGCCGACAAGTCACGCCAAGAGGCGCTCCAGCGGGAGCTCGAGTGGATCCGGATGTCGCCCCGGGCCCGACAGAGCAAGGGCAAAGCCCGAATCAATGCCTACAACGACCTGGTGGCCGAGGCCGAGGCCGCCGACCGCCGGGCCGACAGGCTGGAGATCACCATCCCGGCCGGGCCGCGCCTGGGCGACCGGGTGGTCGATGCCGAGGGGCTCGTGAAGGGCTTCGGTGATCGGCTGCTGATCGACGGCCTGTCGTTCCTCCTCCCCCCGGGCGGGATCGTGGGGGTGATCGGCCCCAACGGCGCCGGCAAGACCACGCTGTTCAGGATGATCGTGGGCGATGAACAGGCCGACGAGGGCACCTTGGATGTCGGGGCCACAGTCCAGCTGGCCTACGTGGACCAGTCGAGGGACCAGTTGAGCCCCGAGGCCACCGTGTTCGATGAGATCACCGGCGGCCAGGACCTGCTGGTGGTCGGCAATCGCGAGCTCCACGGGAGGGCCTATGTGGCCAGCTTCGGCTTCACCGGCAGCGACCAGCAGAAGAAGGTCGGCCAGCTCTCGGGCGGCGAGCGCAATCGGGTCCAGCTGGCCAAGGTCCTCAAGGAGGGTGGCAACGTCCTGCTCCTTGACGAACCCACCAACGACCTCGACGTCGACACGCTCCGCGCCCTGGAAGAGGCCCTGCTCGGGTTTCCCGGCTGCGTGGTGGTGATCAGCCACGACCGTTGGTTCTTGGACCGCATCTCCACCCACGTGCTGGCCTTCGAGGGTGACTCCGAGGTCCGCTGGTGGGAGGGGAACTTCAGCGACTACGAGGCCGACCGCAAGAAGCGCCTCGGTGTCGACGCCGACCAGCCCCACCGCATCCGCTACAAACCCCTCGTCCGCGGCTGATGAGCCAGGGGCGACATCGCACCTTCGCCAGCGACAACTGGTCCGGGGTCCATCCCGAGGTGTTGGAGGCCATCATGGCGGCCAATGTCGACCATGCCCCCTCCTACGGGGCCGATCCGGTCACGGCCCGGGCCACCGCCTTGTTCAAGGAGCACTTCGGGGACGATGCCGATGCCTTCTTCGTGTTCAACGGCACCGGGGCCAACGTGGTGGGCCTCCAGTCCCTGCTCCGGCCGTTCGAGGCGGTGATCTGCGCCGAGGGCGCCCACATCAACGTCGACGAGTGCGGGGCCCCCGAGCGGTTCCTCGGCAGCAAGCTGGTGGCGGTCCCCACCCCGGACGGGAAGCTGACTCCCGAGTTGGTGGAACGGGCTGCCGGTGGAGTCGGGGACGAGCACCACGTACAGCCCCGGGTGGTCTCGATCACCCAGTCGACCGAGGTCGGCACCCGCTACCTGGTCGACGAGGTGGCGGCGCTGGCGAACTGGGCCCACGATCGCGGCATGATGCTCCACCTCGACGGTGCCCGACTGGCCAACGCCGCCGCCTCCCTGGGAGTGGGGCTCAGTACCTTCGGCTCGGCCGCCGGTGTCGACGTACTCTCCTTCGGCGGCACCAAGAACGGTGCCATGGGGGCCGAGGCGGTAGTCGTCTTCGGCGGCGCCGGCGACTCCCCGATGCGTTACCTCCGCAAACAGTCGATGCAGCTGGCCTCGAAGATGCGATTCGTCTCGGCCCAGTTCGTCGCCCTGTTGAGCGATGACCTGTGGCGGCGGAACGCCACCCACGCCAACACCATGGCGCAGCGCCTGGCCGACGGGGTGACCGCCGTGCCCGGTGTGTCGCTGGCCTATCCGGTACAGGCCAACGGGGTGTTCGCCCTCCTCCCACGGTCGGCGACCGAGGTCTTGCAAGAGGAGTTCCCCTTCTACCTGTGGGACGAGGCCACCGGTGTGGTGCGGTGGATGGCGTCGTTCGACACCACCGAGGACGATGTCGATGCCCTGGTGGCGGCGGTGGCCCGGGTAATGGCGGCCGGAGGGACCCGGACTTAGCCCGAGCGTGGAGGCCGGCCGGTTCCGGCCGCGCCGGCGAAGGCCTGGGCCACCGACAGCCAGTCGGCGGCCAGGTCCCCCTCGACCACCAGGCCCGTGTCGGACACATGGACCCGTTGGGTGACCACGAGGCAGAAGTCGAGCGCCGTGCCCGACACCGATCCGGCCATCTCGGTGCCATCCGTTCCGGCCACCCATCGCCACTCGTTGCCGGACGGCGCGGCGAGGACGACGTCGATCTGCCCGGGCGGGACGGGGCGGTCGTGGATCAGGTAGGAGAACGGCCGGGCCCTGACCCCCAGATGGGCGATGTGGCGCAGTCGGTCGGTGGGCCGGCGCTCCGCCCCGAGGGCATCGGCCACGTCCTGGCCGTGGGCCCAGGTCTCCATCAGCCGGGCCGACACGAACGAGAGCGCCCCCATGGGGGGACCGAACCAGGGGACGCGGATCGACGGGTCGGCACCGGCAAAGGCCTCCATCATGGCCCGATGGGCACCCTCCCACCACGCCAGCACGCCGCCACCGGTCAAGGCGCGGCTCCGTGCCAGGTGCACCTCCATGGGATCGCCCTCAGCCACCATCAGCTCGTCGACCAGGGCGGCGAACTGGTCGGGCTCGACCATGGCCATCCGGCCCACCTCGTCGAAGAAGGCCAGATGGCCGATCTGGTCCTGCACCGTCCAACCCTCGGCCGGGGTCGGCCGGTCCCATGCCGGGTCGTCGGGGCCGAGCGGTGCCACGAGAGCGTGGAGGTCGCGGTACTCGTCGTCGAGGTCCGACAAGAGCTCAGACAAGGTGGCCATGAAAGGAGGCTAAACGGCCCACGACACCGAGCGTCGACTGGCCCGCGTGGCGTGTCCCGGCCCCAGGCGCGCTCGACGGCGTGCACCGACCACCACGGAGCAGTCGGAGCGCTTAGCCACCGCAGGTCCTAGCCCGGAGGAGGCGCCGGTGTGGCGCCCAGCGCTTCGAGCTTAGGGAGCACCTTGGGAGCCAGATAGGCGCCACCGGCCAGCGTCGTGTGGATCCCGTCGGGTTGGCGCACCACGAGGCCGTGAATGGCCCAGGTGAAGTGGCCATCGGGATCGAGATAGTCGTGCAGGGGGATCACCGATACCACGCCCGGATGCTCGGATGCCACCTGCTCGATGATCGAGTTCAAACGGTCGACCCGGCTCGTGGCATCCTCATCCCAGGGCTCCCCGTCGGGCTGGTCACCGCTGTTGAAGTACGGGGCGGTGAACAGTGCGACATGCGCCCCGGTCGAACTCAGGATACCGACGGCCCTGGTCAGCTGGGCCGTCTCGTAGGCGTCGAAGGACGGGTCGCCGAGGTGCTGCCAGCGGCCCTGGTAGATGCGGTCAGGCGTCTCCCACCATCCGATGATGAGGCCCACCACCTGCGGATGGAGTTGGTCGACGTCCTGGGTCCAGGTGGTCGGCCAATTCTGGCATCCCGGGAACGGGTCGCCGATGACACCGTGGATCGTGACCGGGAGGGCGACCGCCAACCCGCAGCCCGTGGTGGATCGGCCGCCCAGGTCGACGCCGTAGCGCTTGGCAAAGGCCGCCATTCCGATCGACACCGTGAGCGACAGCGAGTCGCCGACCATCAGGACGCGCACCCGATGGCCATCTCCGGCAAAGCTCTTGACCTGAAATGCCTCGAGTTCGGCCTGTCCGGCCTGCTGACTCGGCACCCCGACCGGAATGGCCTCGGCCCCGGGGGAGAGGGTGGCGAGCAGGACCACCGCCACCGTGGCCACCGTGGCCGCAGCCGCCGGCGACACCGCCTTCACCGACCGCCAGAAGACCTTGTAGATCACCGGTCGTTCCACGAGGTAGTAGCTGAGGGTGGCCAGCACGAACGTGAGCGCGAACCGCACGACTAACAAGGGGAAGCCGAACAGGCCGGTCCGGTTGAAGTCCAAGAAGACGAAGACCGGGTAGTGCCAGAGGTAGGCGCCGTACGAGACCGTGCCCACCCAGACCACCGGCCTGAGTGACAGCACCCGGGCCATCGGTCCATTGGGTACGCACACCGCCCCAATGATCATGGCGGCAGCGGACAGCGCCGACAGTGTGAACCCGCCCCGGTAGTCGAACGGCGAGGTACCGACGAGGGTATTGGTCAGCGTCACCATGCCGGCCACGCCGGCGAGCCCAAGGATCGTCAGCAGCACTTGGCCGGTGTTCGAGCGAGCATCAGGGGCCATGCCGGTGTTCCCGCGGCGCATCTGGAGCATGGTCATGGAGCAGGCCAACACCGCACCGATCAGGATGGACTGGGCGTGGGTGTCCGTGCCGAAGTACAGCCGCGTCAGGTTGGCCGTCGGGCTGTACCGGTGGACCATCTCGAACGCCGATGCGCCGGCACCCACCACGGAGAGGACCAGCAGGACTCTGAGCCCGCGGACGAACGTCCGGGACAGGGTCATGACGGCCACGACGACCAGCGGCCACACCAGGTAGAACTGCTCCTCGACGGCGAGCGACCAGGTGTGGGCGAGCGGGTACACGGGGCCCACCGTGACGAAGTAGTTGGTACTGGCCGCGATCTGCCACCAATTGGAGAAGTAGAACAGGGCCGAGAGCGCACTGATCCGGAAATCCGGAAACAGGCCCGTGGGCTCGGCGAATCGAACCATCAGCGACACCACGACCAAGACGATGAGGAGCGCAGGCAAGAGGCGGCGAGCGCGGCGGAGCCAGAAGGCCCCGAGAGCGATCCGACTGCGTTTGTGGTACTCGCTGACCAGCAGGCCGGTGATCAGATAGCCCGACAGCACATAGAAGATGTCCAGGCCGAAGAAGCCGCCCTGCAACCAGCCCACACCGAAGTGGTAGCCCATGAGGATGAACAGGGACAGCGCTCGCAGGCCGTCGAGGGCGGCGATGCGATCCTTCCCGGTGGCCGAAGGACGTGGGGGGTAGGCCTGACCGGCCAGCGGCTCGGTCACTGTCCGCTCACCGCCGGAGATCGCCGCACCCGTGTCCCACCACGACGGGGGCGCGGTGGGACACCATGCCGAAGAAACGTGCGGTGCCGTCGACCATCAACGTGCAGTCCCCCCCTCGTTGCGCCTCATGCCACTCCAGTGGTCCTCCGCCGATGCCGGGCATCGGTCAGCCCACCGGGGTGAGTGCCGGACCCATTACGGTACTCCAGGCCTGCTCGACACTTCGATCACCGGCCGTGTCCGGTCACCGAGGTGCAGCCACCGGTAGCCGACGCGGGATCGCACCCGCTTTCGCCGTTCGGCACCCGTCCCGGACGTGTGTTGACCACCGGCAGACCTCCAGCCCACGGTCCAGAGCGACCAACCATCGATCGCTAGAGTGCTCGGGTGACTGCTGGCACTCTGAGGGGCATGCAGGGCTGGCGACAGCAGTGGCAGGCCCGATGGCCCATCGCGGTGCTCGTCGCCGCTTTTGCCGTGTCCCGCGCCCTTGCGGCCGTGGCCGGCGTCCGCTTCGACGACAGCATCCTCGAGGGCACCTTCGCCACCGACAAGTACCAGCTGCTCGACGTCAACCTCCTCAAGCACCACCTGGTCGAGAGCGTCTGGCACCTGAACAGCCAGCCGCCCCTGTTCAACCTGTTCAGCGGCACCATCCTCAAGCTGCCCCATGGGGCACAACGGCCGTTCGAGACGGTCTGTGCCCTGGCGCTCGGACTGGTCCTCGTACTGTGCACCTACCTGGTCATGGTGGAACTGGGCGTCCCCCAATGGGTGGCCCTCGCTGTCACCGTGGTCGGCGTCGTGGCGTCACCGGCCTATCTCCTGTTCGAGAACTGGCTCGACTACGCCTACCCCACCGCGGCGATGGGAGCACTGGGCGCCTGGTGCCTCATCCGGTTTCTCCGCACCAGAAGGATCTGGTTCGGCGTGGGGTTCTTCGGCGCCTACGCCGTCATCGTGATGCTGGACAGCACCTATCAGATCGAATGGCTGGTGGTGGCATCGGGGGTCGTCGTGGTGGTGCTGCACCGCCACTGGAGGCGGGTGCTGGTGGTCGCAGTCATACCGCTGCTCGTGGTCGTCACCTGGTACGCCAAAAATGAAATCATGTTCGGGACCTCCACCACCAGCAGCTGGTTGGGGATGAATGTGGCTCGACTGGTGCTGTACAAAGCACCCCCGTCGACCCTGAAGAAACTCGAACAGCAAGGAACGCTCACCCCCTTGGCATCGGTGCCGGCGTTCGGCAATCCCGAGGCCTACGTGCCGCGCTTCGTGAAGGCCTCGCCGAACGCCATCGCTGCGCTCGGACAGCTGATCAAGGCCGACGGCGCCACCAACTTCAACAATCCTCTCTACATCAAGGTGTCCTCCCAGTACCTGCACGACGATCTGGCCTACATCGCGGCCGAGCCGTCCGCATACCTGAGCGACATCAATGCCTCGATCCAGGTGTGGTTGGTACCCAGCGACCAGAACTTTGCCAACTCCTTGAACTGGCCCCACATGCACACCTACTCCAGCGTCTACGACCGGTTGGTGGAGTGGCAGCCGAGTCCCGATCCAGCCGCCGCCGAGGCGGCCTTCCTCCATACCCCTAGTCCGCTGGCATGGCTTTCCCTGCAGACCATCGTGGTCTATCTGTGCGCGCTGATCGGCGGACCGATACTGGCGTGGAGGCGCCGGCGGACCGATCCCGGCATAGCCGGAACGCTGGCGGTGCTCTGGTGGACCACGGCCTACGGGCTGGCGGTCAGCTCACTCGTCGAGATCGGTGAGAATGAGCGCTTCCGATTCGAACTGGGCCCGGTGCCTCTGGTGTTGGCCACCGTCGTGATCACCACGGCCGTGAGGAGCTGGTGGAGGCGGGGTCACCCTCGCACCGAGAGCATCGGCCAGCCGAGCCTGTTCGAAGAACAGCCACGCACCACGGTCCTCCAGGCAACGGTGGTGCCACCCAACGCTGACGTGGTCTGAGTAGTGAGCCGGATCCCCGTCAGATGGGCAGCTGACCGTTGACGTCCCGAGTACGCACCCCGTCTGCCTCCTGATCCCGTCGCGACGCCTCGCTCCATCTCCGGGTCGGTGACCAATCCGGGAGCGTTGACATCGGTCGTGGCCCCTACAGCTGGAAGAACCAATCCGAGATGAACCGCAGACGCCTCATCGCCCACCGTCGCTGGTCGAATCCGGCGATCAGGACCAGGCCGGCCAGGGCCAGGAATCCCCCGATCAACGCCAGGGGCCTCACGTCGAGACCGGTGAACGGGAGCTGGGCCACCGGGGCACTCGTCATCGCTGGGCCCGGATCATCGCTCGGAAGGGCGGCGGTGAAGGGTTCGGCCGCGGACGGGTCCGCGGCCGCCACCGATCCGGCTGCTGGCGCAACCCCCACCGGGGCTGCGGGCCCCGTCGACCCGCATGGGATGGTGATGCGGTGGCCCACCCGGTAGTGCCAGACGGTGCCCCCGATGCTCACGTCAGCCTGGAGGGCGACGCTGGCGTCACCTTGGACGGTCCCACAGACCGTGGCGGGGTACTTCACGACCAGCAAGCCCGTGGTGCCGATGGCCTGGCCCAGGAATGGCATGCCCGGTGCGAACGGCTCGTTGACCGACAGTTTCCAGATACACCCCGATGACGGGTGCGGGCACGGTGGCGTCGGGATCTGGAGCGTCACTTCGTCGAGCGACGGGATGAATTTGATGATCGCGAACTGGCTGGGACGCGCCGAGGCCGTGGCGACCCCCATGCCGGCAATCGTGACACCGGAGACGACCAGGAGCGCGGCCACTACAGCCACTAGCCGATGCACACTTCCGCCATGGTCCCGCATCCACCCACCTCGGTTCGCCCCCGCAGGCGATGTCTCCACTCCTCAACCACTCTCCGAGTGCGCACGTCGCCGTGGGCGCACCCGGCATCTCGCGCGATGGGCTGAGGACCGCGGTGAAGACCACCCGAGCATAGCCCTCGAAACGCCTCCCGCCGCGGATCTCTGACGGCGTGATCAGCGCCTGCGGTCATCCCGTCGCGGGGTCTCGCCGGATCCAGGCTCCCCGGTCCACATGCGGGAGTCGTTCCGGAGCTGACCAGGGTCGGTCATCGCCGGGGCCGACGGGGCGCTCACCGAGGTGCACGTGGGTGGCTGCGGTGTCCCGGCAGCGGTGCGCACCGCTGCCGGGACGACTGGTCGGCGGCCGACCTCAGGAGCCTGAGGTCGGTGGGGGCCCGGTCGGCGCGCCCTTGCCGGTGCCCCATCCTCCCGGCCGACCGCTGCCACCGGCGGGTGGTGAGCCGATGCCCACGCTGGTGGCGGTCACTGTATTGGAGGTGTCGGTGCCGAACACCGCCACGTGCTCGCCCACCGTCACGTTGGCCAGCGTCGGTGAGGTCACCCCGGGGTCGCGGTAGGTGGTGGTGGCGCCCACGTTGACGGTCACCGTGGTGCCGTCGCGGTCGGTCAGGGTGAAGGTGTCGGTACCCACCGACTTGACCGTGCCCATCGCGGCCGGCGGACTACCGCCGCCGGGACCACCCGGTCCTCCCCAGCCACCCGGGCCGCGGCCGGATCCCGACGGATCGCCGATGGCCACACTGGTGGCGGTCACCGTGTTGGAGGCGTCGGTGCCGAACACCGCCACGTGCTCGCCCACCGTCACGTTGGCCAGCGTCGGTGAGGTCACCCCGGGGTCGCGGTAGGTGGTGGTCGTGCCCACGTTGACGGTCACCGTGGTGCCGTCGCGGTCGGTCAGGGTGAAGGTGTCGGTACCGACCGACTTGACCGTGCCCACGGCTGCGGGCGGGGACCCACCGAAGGGGGGTCGGCCCGAATGACTCGAGGATCCGGTCGGCGGTGTGGCCGACGAGGTCGCCGCTCCGGCCACCGCGCCGCCGCCGAGGGCGAGCCCCAGCGCCACGGCGGCCGCCGTGGTCACCCGGACGCCGCGCCGGCGCTTCTGGCTGATGGACGGGAACGGATCGGCACCGTCGTCGATGATCAGCGTCTCTGCATCACTCTCACTCATGTCGTGCTCCTTGGTTGACGTGGTTGTCAAGGAGCAGCATGGGCAGTGGGCCTGTGGCCGGGCTGTGCCCCGGAATGGCGTCGGCTTAGGAACGTGTGCCGACCCCGTCCGACGGGTGGCTGTTCAGGCGCCGGTGCGTGAGGTGGCCAGCTGGCGTCGACGCTGCTTGTCGAGGTACATCGACGCGTCGGCCTGGTCCAACAGCGACTCGAGGAGTTCGGGCTCGTCCGGGTCGAACCGGGCACAGCCGACCGCCATCGAGACGGCGAAGGGTGCTCTCGTCAGGTCCTCGTTGACGCCGTCGACGGCCAGCGCCAGGCGAGTGGCGGCCCAGGCCTCTCGGCCGTCGAACCCGGTGAGGACGGCGCCGAACTCGTCGCCGCCGAGACGGCCCACGACATCAGATCCCCGGAACGCCTCGACCATGGCCGAGGCCGCACGGCGCAGGAGCTGGTCACCGACCTCGTGTCCGGAGAGGTCGTTGACCACCTTGAGCCCGTCCACATCGGCATAGACCACCAGGGCCGGAAGGTGCTGGCGTTCGCAGAAGGCCAGGGCCTGGGTTGCCAGCATCAAGAAACCCCGGCGGTTGGCCACCCCGGTGAGCTCGTCGTCCACCGCCAGCAGGGTGACGGCGATCTCCCGCTCCACCATGCTGGCCAGATCCTGCAGCGAGCCCCGCTCCTCCCGGTCGAGGGACCGGGACTCGTGGTCCAGCAGGCAGAGAGTCCCGATGACCACCCCGTCGGGGCTGGCGATCGGGCAACCGGCGTAGAAGCGCACATGGGGATCGCCGACGACCAGTGGATTGTCGGCGAATCGGGGGTCACAGGAGGCGTCCTCCACCTCCATGATGTCGTCACCGAGGATGGCATGGCCGCAGAACGAGATCTCCCGTGAACTCTCCTCGGCCTCCAGTCCCTGTCTCGACTTGAACCACTGGCGGTCGGCATCGACCAGACTCACCAGGGCGCTGTCCACGTCGAAGAGCCGGCGGGCGGTGCGGGTGATCCGGTCGAAGCGCTCCTCAGGAGGGGTGTCGAGCAGCCCGAGCCGGCGGAGGGTGGCCACCCGGGCGGCATCGCCGTCCGGAATCGGGGCTGCCTCCATGCCTTGACCATCGTCAGACCCGCAGTCCCACTTGAGGGGGGAGGTCATCCGCAGCGGACCGGTCGGTCGGAGCCTTACCCACCCGGACCAGGGCGTTCAGGCCAGGACGCCTCGATCATGGAACGAACGTCGGACCAGCCGAAACCGATCGTCTCGCCGACGACGAGCCCGGCCACTGGATCGACCAGCGCGAAGAAGGGGTAGCCCGTGACCCGGTAGGCGTCCCACGCCGGATCGCTCATCACCACCGGCACCGCGGTGACCCCCGAGGCCGATCCGGCCACCTCGTCGGGATTGACCGAGGCGGGGCCCTTGCTCACGGCCACCGGCGAGGTCCCGAACGGCAGCTCGGCGATCTGGTCGTCCCGCAGGCCGCGCCAGAACTCCTCGCAGCCGTCGCACCGGACGTGCAGGAAGCACAGCAGCACCGGACCGGAGAACGAGGCCAACACCACCTCCACCGGACAGCCCGACGGATCGATGCCGTAGATGTCGGCGGCGGGACGTCGGGCGTCGGGATCGACCGGCCCGGAGGGGATGGGCCGCAGGCCGGCCAGGAACTCCGGGTCGGACAGGGGATTGACCGGCGCCGATCCAGGCGGGCCACCACGGTCGGCCGAGGAGGCCATCAGCCCCTACCCCGGGCCCTTACTCGGCAGGGAGTGACGTGGCTTCGATGACCTCGATCGAGTTGCCGTTGCCGCACCACCGACACGACACCTCGTCGACGGACTCGGCGAGGACCTCCACGTCCTCGATGTCGAGGTCGCCGCCCACCGAGTAGTGGTGGAATGCCCTGGTCTGGCGACTGGTCACGACGTTGAACCGGGTCAGGTTCCCACACGCCGTGCAGCGGTAGCGGATGACGCCGCCAGCCGAGACGTCGGCGGCGGGTGCTGACGGGGAGTCGGTAGCCACATGCCCAGGGTAGCCGCGCGGCCGAACCGCCCCGGCCGAACGGCCTGCCGGCGTCGCCGGGCTGGTGGGCCACCGCGAGCCGGTCCAGACGGGTGGGGAAAGACACCGGTACGAACATCTGTTCGATAGTGTGTCGCCATGGAGATCACGCTCCAGCAGTCCTTCGACGAGGTGGACACGCCACTCCATCAGGTCACCTTCGTAGTGGTGGACGTGGAGACCACCGGCGGCTCACCGACCATGGACTCGCTCACCGAGGTGGCCGCGGCCCGCTACCAGGGCGGCGAGCTGGTCGGCACCTATCAGACGTTCGTACGGCCCGACGAGCGGATCCCTCCGTTCATCACCGCCCTGACCGGCATCAGTGACGCCATGGTGGCCGACGCCCCCAAGGTCGGGGAGATGCTCCCGTCGTTCCTCGAGTTCGTGGGTGACGCCGTCCTGGTCGGCCACAACCTGCGATTCGACCGGTCGTTTCTCGACCACGCCCTCGAGGCCACTGGCCGGGAGCGGTTGGCCAATGCCACCGTGGACACCTTGGCCCTGGCCCGTCGCCTGGTGCGTGACGTGGTGCCCGACTGCAAGCTCGCCACCCTGGCCGCCTCGCTCCGGCTCCCCCACCAGCCGTCCCATCGGGCCCTGACCGACGTCCTGGCCACCGGCGACCTGCTCCATGCCCTGTTGGAGCGGGCCGGCTCGTTCGGCATCCTCGGGCTGAGGGAGCTCCTCGATCTCCCGAAGCTGGTCGGCCATCCCCAAGGGGCCAAGCTTCGCCTGACCACCCGGCTCCCCCACCGGCCCGGCGTGTACTGGTTCTCCGATGCCAGCGGGTCGGTGCTCTACGTGGGCAGGGCCATCGACCTGCAGACCCGCGTCCGGTCCTACTTCACCGGGGACCGCCGAGCCAAGATCGGCCGGCTCCTCCGCCAACTGCACACCATCGAGCACCGGGTCTGCCCCGATCCGCTGACTGCGGCCGTGCTCGAAGGTCGGCTCATCCGGGGATGGTCACCCCCCTACAACCAGCAGGGGAAGACCAGGCGGAAGGCCACCGCCACGGGAACGAGGCGGCGGGGCCGGGCCAGGCGCTGGAGCCGTGAGGAGCTGGCCGGCGATCCGGTGGCCCTGCTCGGCCCGCTGGCCGGATCCATCAGCGAGCTCTCGGCCCGCCAGGAGTACGAGGCGGCGGCCTCGGTGCGGGACGAGGCCGAGACTGTCCGCCGGCTCCTGGCCCGCCACCGGCTGGTCGAGTCCCTCCGGTCCGCCGGGCCGATGGTCGTCACCGTCGACGGCGGGGGGCCGCTCCGACTCGAGGGCGGTCTGTTGGTGGACCCGAGCCTGGCCATCAGCCCCGATGGCCCACCGATGGGTGCGTCCGACAACGGCCACGACCAGGAGCGGGCCATTGTGGCCCAGTGGCTGACGGCCCACGCCGAACGGGTCCGCATCCTCTCGGTGGGGGCGCCCGACGGCGCATCGTGGTGTGCGGCACAGGTTCCGGCCAGCGTGGCGGTCACCTCCGATGGATGGTGCACGCCGGCCCAACGGATTCCCGGGCTGGCCGAGCTGTGCGAACCGATGCGTGAGGCACCGGCGGCCTGAGAGCCGGCTCTGCGCGTTCGGACCTGGCGACTACGGCGTGGATCCGGCCTCGGCGGCCGCGGACTCCTGGGACACCCGGACCAGCGCATCGAGGACCGAGCTGGCCCGGCCGTCGTCGATAACCTGGCCGGCGAGGGCCACACCGGCGGCCAGGTCGCTCGCTCCACCGATCACCACCAATGAGGCGGCGGCGTTCAGCACGGCGATGTCCCGGTGGGGCGAAGCCCGGCCGGCGATCACCTGGCGGATGGCCTCGGCGTTGTAGGCGGCGTCGCCGCCCCGCAGGTCCTCGATGGCCGCCGGAGCGAATCCGAGATCGGCCGGGTCGACGCGGTACCGGGAGGTCTCGAAGCCGTCATCAGTGCTGACGAGTTCGTGGACGGTCGAAGGGCCGGTGGTACTCAGCTCGTCCAGTCCGTCGTCGCCGTAGACGATCATGGCCCGGTGGGCGCCGTTGGCGGCCAGCACGCCGATCATCTTGTCGGCCATGGCCGGATTGCTGACGCCGACCACCTGGTAACGGGCGCGGCCAGGGTTGGCCAGGGGTCCGAGATAGTTGAAGACCGTGGGGATGCCGAGTTCCCGGCGCACCGGGCCGGCGAACCGCATGGCCGGGTGGAAGCGGGGGGCGAAGCAGAATCCCATGCCCACCTCATCGATGCAGCGGACCACACCGGCCGGGCCGAGGTCGGCCACCACGCCGAGGGCCTCGAGCACGTCGGCGGCACCGACGGCCGACGACGAGGCACGGCCGCCGTGCTTGCACACCTTGGCCCCGGTGGCCGCCACCACGAGTGCTGCGATGGTCGAGACGTTGATGCTGCGGAGGCGGTCCCCGCCGGTGCCGCAGGTGTCGACGACATCAATGCCCTCGGGCAGCCCGAGCGGCACGGCATGGGCCACCATGGTCCGCACGAATCCGGTCATCTCCTCGACCGACTCCCCCTTGGCCCGCAGGGCGGTGGCCAAGGCGGCGATCTGGGCCGGGGTGGCCTCGCCGCCCAGGACCTGGTCGAAGACGACCTCGGCCTCGTCGGCGGTCAGCGACGTACCGGCCAACAGGGTGGTCAGCACTCCCGGCCAGGCACCGAGGGAGTCGAAGGTGGGCTGTACGTCCTGATCTATCGCGGCGTCCATGGCCGTCTCAGTCCCACCAGAGGTCGTGTCCGAGCACGCCCCGTGCGATGAGGCCGAGTTGGACCTGGGAGGTGCCCTCCACGATGGTGAGCTGCTTGGCGTCGCGGTACCAGAGCTCGGTGGGGTGGTCCTCCATGTAGCCCGCCGCCCCCAGCAGCTGCACGGCCAGGCCCGAGGCTCGGACGGCCAGCTCGGTGGCGTAGTACTTGGCCATCGAAAGGAACGGCACGTACTCCTTGGTGAACTTGCCCTGGTCGGCGAGCCAGGCCGAGCGGTAGGTAAGCAGGCGGGCGGCCTCGATGTCCACGGCCACCTTGGCGATCTCCCACTGGATGCCCTGGAAGTCGGCGATGGTGCCGCCGAAGGCCTTGCGCTCCTTCACGTACTCGGTGGCATACATGAGCGCCCCCTCGGCCAGCCCGATGCCGCGGGCGGCAACGATGGGCCGCATGGCGTTGAGGCCGAGCATGGCCAGCCGGAAGCCGCCCACCTCACCGATCACGTTCTCGGCGGGCACCTGGACCTGGTCGAGCACCAGCTCACCGGTGTGCACGCCGCGGACGCCCATCTTGGCGTCGGTCCGTCCCACCGACACCCCGTCCCAACCCCGCTCCACGATGAACGCGGTGATCGAGTCATGGGCCCGTGACGACGGGTCACCGGTCTTGGCGAACACCGTGTACCAGTCGGCCTCGACCACGCCGGACATCCAGCACTTGGTCCCTGACAGCACCCAGCCCTGATCGGGTCCCGGCACCGCCTTGGTCTGCATGCCGGCCACGTCGCTGCCCGCCACGGCCTCCGAGAGGCCGAAGCCGGCCCGAAGCTCACCGGTGGCGATGCCCGGCAGGTAGCGGTGCTTTTGGTCGTCGTTCCCGGCGATCAGGACCGGACCCACCGGCAGGCGGGTCAACAACAACATGAGGGCCGCCGCGTTCGAGTACTTGGCCACCTCCTCGATGGCGATGGTGAGGCCGAGGATGCCCGCCCCCGAGCCGCCCAGGTCGGTAGGGAGGCACAGTCCGAGCAGGTCGGCATCGCGGAACGCCTCGAAGAGGTCGGTGGGGTACTCGCCGGTGGCGTCGATCTGGCGGGCCCGCGGCTTGACCTTGTCCTGGGCCAGCCGCCGCACGCTCTGCTGCAGCTCGGCGAGTTCTGGCGACAGGTCGAAGTCCACGGTCGACGAGGCTACCCGAGCCGGGTCCAGACACCGGCTGTGCCGACCCGGCGTCGAGTGTGGAACCGATGAGTTCGCGCACGCCCGGAGGCGACACCCCGGAGCGCCGCTGAACGTCACGCAACCGCCGTGCAACCAAGCCAAGACGACAACCAGGCCCAAGATCGGTAGGGTTCGGGTGGTGGGATCAAGGAGGGGTGGTCTGATGGAACGCAGGACTCCTGTGCGGGCACGAGTGCTCGCGGCAATCGTGATCATGCTGTCGGTGCTGGTGCCCTCGGCGCTGGCGCTCGGAGGTACGGCCCAGGCGGCGTCGACGAGGGCGACCTCTCACGTGCGGTCAGCCCACGTCGCGCTAGCGGCCAAGACCACGCCAACACCGACACCGACGTTCCCGGCCACCGGCTACTTCAGCACCGGCCAAGCCGACGGCCGGTGGTACCTGGTGACGCCCCAGGGACAGCCCTTCTACTCCGACGGCGTGTCCCACGTGTCGATCCAGGGCGACACCGACATCATCAACAACACCTGCCCCTACTGCGTGACGGAGAAGGCCGACTACCCGAACGCCCAGACCTGGGACACCACGCAGATCTCCCGGCTCCGGTCGTGGGGCTTCAACACCCTGGGGCCGTACTCGGACAACAGCACCCTGGGCAGTCAGATGCCATACACCGTGGAGCTGTCCATGGCCAGTGGCAACGACTGGTTCGCCTCGTCGTTCGTCACCCACGCCCAGCTCGTGGCGCAAGCACAGGCCGCTCCGCTGGCAAACGATCCCAACGTGATCGGCTACTTCACCGACAGCGAGCTCCCCTGGGGTCCCCCCGGGTTGGACCTCGGGGACCAGCTCACCGAGTATCTGAACCTCCCTCCGGGATCGCCGGGTCTAGCTGTGGCCCAGCAGTACGTGGGGAATCCGGCGGGCTTCCTCTATGCCCTCGCCACCCGGTACTTCTCGGTCACCTCAGCCGCCCTGAAGCAGGCAGACCCCCACCACCTCAACCTGGGTGTGAAGGCCGAGGGCCAGGAGATCCAGCCCGAGCTGCTGGAGGCGGCCCGGCCCTACGTCGACGTCTTCAGCCTGGAGGACTACCAGCTCACTGCCGGATTCGCGCCGGAGATCTTGAAGGTCTGGCCCTTCTACCTCCCGGTGCAGCCCAACCTGGCCGCCATGGAGCAGTACGTGCAGAAGCCGCTCATGCTCGGCGAGTACACCGAGCTCGGTGCCGACACCCCGGACCCGAACACCTTCCCGGGGATCTATGCCGTCTTCCCCACCCAACAGGCTCGCGCCGCAGCGTACGAGAACTTCATCGCGCCGCTCTACGAGGACGCGCCGTGGGTGGTCGGTGACCAGTGGTTCGAGTACATCGACGAACCGGCCAACGGTCGGGTGCCCAACGGGGAGAACGACAACTTCGGGGTACTCAATATTCAGGACCAGCCCTACGTCCCGATGGTGAGTGCCATGTCGGCGATGCACTCGATCGCACCCGATCGCCTGGTCACCTCGGGGCCGACGTGTGACTCGTGGGCCAACTCCGGGAGCGGCGTGACGTGCACGGCCTACATGCCTCAGACTCCCTATTACCCGGTGAGCGTGGCGACCACCACCCTCGATGCGGCCACGCAGGGGACTGCCTACGACCAGCTGATCCTGCCTGGCGGTGGACATGCCCCCTACACCTGGGCCTCCAGTGGCCTCCCCAAGGGCCTGAAGCTCAACAAGAAGACCGGTGAGCTCACCGGCACGCCCAAGACCCCCGGCAGCCCATCCTTCAGCGTCACCGTGACCGACTCCAAGGGAACGACGGCCAGCCAGACCCTGTCCGTCGTGGTCAATCCCAGCAGTCCGGTGGCGGTCAAGGCCACCAGCATCCCCAAGGCCACCCAGGGCAAGGCCTACTCCAAGGCTCTGGCATCGACGGGAGGAACCAACCCCGACACCTGGTCGATCACCGGCGGCGCCCTGCCCAACGGCCTGTCGCTGAGCGGCGGCGGAGTCATCGCCGGGACACCCACGGTGTCGGGGACCTTCACGTTCACCGTGACCGTCACCGATTCCTCGGTCAGCCCGACCACCGGGTCCCGGGCATTCAGCCTGGTCGTCAAGCCCTAGCCCGGGCGGTCCCGACCAGTTGGCCACGCCTGCGGCTGGTGCGGGGTCGGACCCGGACCTCGGGTCTGTCGCTCGGTAGGCTCCTCCCCCGTGACCCCACCCGGCCTCGCTACTCCTCCCCCCACCGGCACCACGGCCCTCACCCCCGGCACCTACGCCGACCAGGTGGTCATCGTGACGGGCGGCGGGACCGGGTTGGGCAAATCGATCGCCACCGAGTTCGCCCGGCTGGGGGCGGCCGTCGCCATCCTCAGCCGCAACGAGGAGCACCGTGCCGCCGGAGTGGCCGCGGTGGAGGCCGCGGGGGGAACGGCGTGGGCGACCCACTGCGACATCCGTGACGACAGCTCGATCGGGGCGGCATTCGATTCGGTCGAAGAGCATCTGGGTCCGATCGACGTACTGATCAACAATGCGGCTGGCAACTTCCCGGTGCCAGCCGAGGACATGAGCCCCAACGCCTGGCGCACCGTCGTCGACATCGTCTTGAACGGCACCTACCTGTGCTGTCGGGACCTGGCCCGCCGCCTCATCCCGGTCGAGCGGGGAGGTGCGATCGTGAACGTCGGCGCCTCCTACGCCTGGACGGGTGGGCCCGGGTTCGCCCACTCGGCGGCGGCCAAGGCCGGGGTGAAGAACCTCACCGAGACCCTGGCCGTCGAGTGGGCCCCCTACGGGATCCGGGTCAACGGGTTGGTCCCGGGGCTCATGCCTCACGAGGACGAGGTGGCAGCCATCGCCGCGGTGCCCGGCAAGTACGAGGGACAGGACTCGCGGGTGCCGGCCGGCCGGGTGGGGTTCCCGAGGGAGCTGGCCTGGGCCGCCACTTACCTGTGCTCGCCTTATGCCACCTACATCAGCGGACACTCCCTGGTCGTCGACGGGGCCAACTGGCAGCGCCGCCATACCGTGCAACCCCCGTTCACCCCCATCCGCGAGCAGCTCGGCCGACCGGCCTTCGGTGAGGGTGACGCCCGTTCGAAAGGAACGCCATGAGCACCCTGAGCCCGGAGGACCAGCGTCTGGTCACCCTCGAGGTGGACGGCCCCATCGCCGTCATCACCAACAACCGGCCCGAGAAGCACAATGCCATGAGCGATGAGATGGACCGCCGGCTGTTCGAGGTATTGGCCGAGGTCCACGAGATGGCCGACCTCCGGGCCATCGTGTGGCGAGGTGAGGGGAAGTCGTTCTCGTCAGGGCGCGACACCGATCAGCTCGGGCTGCGCACTGAGGACATCTCCGACCTCGAGTTCATCGAGCGCGGTCATCGACCGTCCCAGATGTTCTTCACCATGCCCTGCCCGATCATCTGCGCCCTGAAGGGCTGGGTGATCGGTGGGGCCTTCGAGCGCTCCCTGCTCTGCGACATCCGGGTGGCTGCCGTCGGTACGAGGATGGTCCTGCCCGAGGTGGTCCACGGGGTGATCCCCGACACCGGGGGCATGGCCCGGCTGTTCCAGATGGTCGGACACGGAGTGGCCGCCGACCTGGCACTCACCGGACGGGTCATGACCGCCGAGGAGGCGCTCACCCACGGCATCATCAGCCGGCTGGTGGCCGACGAGGACGAGTTGGAGTCGGTGACCATGTCCATGGCCGAGACGATCGCTGCCGCACCGGCCTTCACGGTGAAGATGGCCCGCCGCACGCTCTACAGCCTGGGGACGGCCGAGGTCCAGCGCTCCATCGCCGAGGAGGCGGTGGCCCAGTCCATGGTGTTCGCCTCACGTGACTACGCCGAGATGAAGGCGGCCCGCAGCGAGGGACGGGACCCTATCTACCGACGACGCTGAGGCATCGGCGCCCAGAGGTGCCGGGACCGGGCGATCAGGCTGGCGGCCCACAGCACGGTTGGACCGCGGGCAGCACCGGGTAGAACTACGAGTGCGACCCGGTCCGGCGGCCCCGGGTCATTCGCACCCAAAGGAGGCACCATGACCAGCACCGACGCGTCCAGTCGACCGATCGAGTCCAGCGGTACGTTCACCCTCGGCCCCAAGACGGTCCACCGGCTCGGCTACGGCGCCATGCAGATCACCGGTGACGGGGTGTGGGGCGAGCCCGCCGATCGTGACGAGTGCATCGCAGTCCTCCGGCGGGCCGTCGAGCTCGGTGTCGACCTCATCGACACGGCCGACTCCTATGGTCCCGAGGTCAGCGAGACCCTCATCTTCGAGGCCCTGCACCCGTACCCCGAGGAGCTGCTGATCGCCACCAAGGCCGGGCTGACCCGCCAGGGTCCGGGACGTTGGTTGCCGGTCGGTCGTCCCGAGTACCTCCGCCAACAGTGCGAGATGAGCCTCCGACGGCTCGGCCTCGAGCGCATCGATCTCTTCCAGCTCCACCGGATCGATGCCAAGGTGCCCGCCGAGGAGCAGTTCGGGCTGTTGGCCGACCTCATCGACGAGGGCAAGGTGGCCGCCATCGGCCTCAGCCAGGTCAGCGTGGCCGAGCTCGCCGCGGCCCAGGCCGTGGTCCCGGTCGTCAGTGTCCAGAACCTCTACAACCTCACCGATCAATCCTCGGCTGACGTCCTCGAGGTGTGCACGGCCCAGGGCCTGGGCTTCATCCCGTGGTTCCCCGTCGCTGCCGGGGCCCTGGCCAAGCCGGGCGGCCCGGTGGATGCCATCGTGCAGGAGACTGGGGCCTCGCCGTCGCAGGTGGCACTGGCCTGGCTGCTCCACCGGTCACCGGTGATCCTGCCCATCCCGGGAACCAAGTCGGTAGGCCATGTCGAGGAGAACTGCGGGGCTGGCGCCCTGTCGCTGACCCGCGACCAGCTGGCGTCGCTCGACACGGCGGCCACTCCGAACTGACCTCGATCGGCTGCCGGGAACGAATCCTCCCGTTCCGTGGCCGTTCACCCACGTAGGGACACGCCAGCGCCTGCGAGGTTGCCCGCCGATCCCTCGTCCCCTACCGTGCCATAGGACCAGGGTTTCCCCTGGCGGCGGGCTGTGTGAGGGGCAGGGGTTCATTGTGCGGAAATTGATCGGCGTGATCGCTGTTGTCGTGGTTGCCATCACCGGTGTGGGTCTGGCGGCACATCAACCCGACGCCGTGGGAGCGGGCACGCCCCCGACCGAGCCCGGGACCATCACCGTGTCGGCGGTCACCTCCACCCAGGCCACGTTGACGTGGGCCGGGTCGAGCGATCCCCTGGGCATCGAGGGCTACCGGATCTACCGCACCCTGTCGGGTGGCCCCCAAGAGCTCATCGCCACCACCGACGCCATCACCACCTACACCGCAGTCTCCCTGCGGAGCAACGCCCACTACACCTTCGGCGTCACGGCCATCGACGTGGCCAACAACGAATCCACCATGCAGACGACCACGGTGACTACCACCACCAGCACTGACACCACCGTGCCGGCCGCCCCCTCCAGTGCCAGCCTCACGATCAAGGCGTTCTCGTCCACCCGGCTCGACGTGGTGTGGGGCGCCTCGTCCTCCACCAATGTCGCCTACTACGAGGTCTTCCGGGCCGGCGCCCTGGTGGCGACGGTCGATGTGCCGAACGCCCCGCGCTACTCCGACAACGGTCTGACTCCGTCGACCACCTACAGCTACACCGTGGACGCCGTCAGCTCGAACGGGGTGCATTCCACCGTCACCGGGCCCAAGACGGGCAAGACCACCGCCACCGGCGTCGTGCTCATCGCCCGGGGCCCGGTCGTCTCCAACGTGACCGCCAGCGCTGCGGTCATCTCGTGGTGGACCAACATCCCGACCAACGGGGTGCTCAGCATCGGAGGCCAGACCCTGCCCGACAGCGCCGGTGACGTCCAGCACCACCAGGTGTCGGTGTCCGGACTGGCGGCGGCGGCCACCACCCCGTACTCGGTGTCGGGCACCGACCCCACCACCAGCCAGTCAGCCACCGCCACCGGATCGGTGACCACCGCGGCCGCACCGGGCTCAACCTTTTCCTTCGCGGCCATGGGCGACTACGGCGGCGGCGGCTCCGGCGAGGTCCAGAACGCCGCCAACATCGGCACGGCGGGCACCCAGTTCATCCAGACCCTGGGGGACAACATCTACCCCTCGGCCGGACTGCCCGACCCCAACTTCACCACCACCTACTCGGACTTCGACACCCACTTCTACAAGGAGTTGGGGCCCGATGTGAACACCCAGGCCTTCTTCCCGGCCAACGGCAACAAGGACTACTACTCCAACGGGCAGTTCTGGGTGAACTTCCCGATGCTGGGCACCAACCACGAGTGGTACAGCTACAACTGGGGCGACGCCCACATCACCGTCATCGACAGTGAGCAGCCCATGGGCCCCGGCTCGGCGCAGTACCAGTGGATCCAGGCCGACCTGGCCGCCAACCAGGGTGAGAAGTGGCGGATCATCGCCATCCAGCGGCCGCCCTACAGCTCGACGTCGGCCCACTCCAGCTCGCAGTTCGCCCAGGCGCTGATCCCGCTGTTCCAGGGCTACCGGGTCAACCTGGTGCTCTCGGGCAACAGCCACAACTACGAGCGGTCCTACCCGTTGCTGAACGGGGTCCAGGACAACACCAACGGGATCACCTACATCGTCTCGGGTGCCGGCGGGTCCGGATTCGACACGTTCAATGACACCACCTACCCCGAGCCGGCCTGGAGTGCCTACCGGGAGTCCGACTTCTACGAGTTCGCCAAGATCACCGTGTCACCCACCTCCATCCAGGAACAGGCCATCCGGGCCGATACCGATCTCCCCCTCGACTCGACCACCGTCAGCCCGTTCCCGGCCGACACCACCGCCCCGGCCGCCCCCACCGGGCTGGCCGACGCCGGTGCCACCACCACGTCGGTCCCGCTCACCTGGGCGCCCAACGCCGTCGATGACGGGGTGACCGGCTATGACATCTTCCGGAACGGGACGAGCATCGGCTCCACCACCGGGATCGGCACCACCTTCACCGACACCACGGTGTCGCCGGGCTCGACCTACCAGTACACCGTCGAGGCCGTGGATGGTGCGGGCAACGTCTCAGCGGCCAGCGCCCCGGTGTCGGTGACCATTCCTTCGGGATCCCAGCCCCAACTGGTGCAGTCCACTGGCGCCACCGAATCAGGGACGGCAACCAGCCTGACCGCCGCTTTCAACACCGCCACCACCTCGGGTGACCTGCTGGTGGTATCGGCCAGCGAGTACGTCGGTGCCTCCAACCACATCACCTCGGTGACCGACACCGCCGGCAACACCTGGACCAAGCTGGTCGACACCTACTCGTCGGGCCACAACTCCGACGGGGCGCTGTGGTACTCCGCCGGAGCCCATCCGACCACCTCGGTCACCGTGCACACGGCGTCGGCCGCCTCGATCGCCATCTCGGCCCAGGAGTTCTCGGGCGTGGCCACAACCAACCCGGTCGACGGATCGTCGTCCGCCTCGAACACCGGCATGACCGCCACTACGGGCAGCGTCACACCCACGGCGGCCGGAGACCTGGCTGTGGGATTCGTTGCCGGACACGCCAGCATCCAGCCCATCACGGTCACCGCCCCGGGCTTCACCGCCCAGCTCCAGCAGAACTCGGGCTCCACCACCTCGGTGGTGGTCGGCACCCGGGCGCTGAGCTCGCTGGCATCCCAGACCTTCACCGGCACGTTCACCAAGGCCATGTACTGGACGGCCGGCGTGGCACTGTTCAAGGCGGCCGCGGGTTCTCCGCCACCGCCCAACGACTTCTCCATCAGCGCCTCACCCACCTCGGGCACCGTGACGGCCGGATCGCCCACCACGTCGACCATCTCCACCGCGGTGACCAGCGGTGTGGCCCAGTCCGTGGCCCTGACCGCATCGGGGGCACCGGCCGGGACCACCGTGTCCTTCAACCCGACCACGGTCACGGCCGGTGGGAGCTCGACGATGACCGTGTCGACCACCGGAACCACGCCGACCGGGACCACTGCCATCACCGTGACCGGCACGGGGGCATCAGCCACCCACACCACCTCGTTCAGCCTGACGGTCAACCCGGTCGTGACCAACGACTTCTCCATCAGCGCCTCGCCCACTTCGGGCACCGTGACAGCCGGATCGGCCACCACGTCGACCATCTCCACCGCGGTGACCAGCGGTGTGGCCCAGTCCGTGGCCCTGACCGCATCGGGGGCACCGGCCGGGACCACCGTGTCCTTCAACCCGACCACGGTCACGGCCGGTGGGAGCTCGACGATGACCGTGTCGACCACCGGAACCACGCCGACCGGGACCACTGGCATCACCGTGACCGGCACGGGGGCATCAGCCACCCACACCACCTCGTTCAGCCTGACGGTCAACCCGGTCGCAACCAACGACTTCTCCATCAGCGCCTCGCCCACCTCGGGCACCGTGACGGCCGGATCGCCCACCACGTCGACCATCTCCACCGCGGTGACCAGCGGTGTGGCCCAGTCCGTGGCCCTGACCGCATCGGGGGCACCGGCCGGGACCACCGTGTCCTTCAACCCGACCACGGTCACGGCCGGTGGGAGCTCGACGATGACCGTGTCGACCACCGGAACCACGCCGACCGGGACCACTGCCATCACCGTGACCGGCACGGGGGCATCAGCCACCCACACCACCTCGTTCAGCCTGACGGTCAACCCGGTCGTGACCAACGACTTCTCCATCAGCGCCTCGCCCACTTCGGGCACCGTGACAGCCGGATCGGCCACCACGTCGACCATCTCCACCGCGGTGACCAGCGGTGTGGCCCAGTCCGTGGCCCTGACCGCCACCGGAGCTCCGTCCGGCTCCCTGGTGTCCTTCTCGCCGCAGACGCTGACGGCGGGCTCTGGGACGTCGACCATGACCATCACCACGTCGGGAACGACCCCGGGCGGCACCTATCCGATCACCGTGACCGGCACGGGTGCCTCGGCGATCCACACCACCTCGTTCAGCCTGACGGTCAACGCGGCGTCGGGCACGACGCCGGCGTTCGTCCAGTACGCCGGCGCCACCGAGACCGCCGCCGCCACGTCCCTCGCCGGCTCGTTCCCGACCCCCACTACCAGCGGGGACCTGCTGGTGCTGTCAGCCAGTGAATACAACGGAGCGACCAATCACATCACCTCGGTGACCGACACGGCCGGCAACACCTGGACGCGGGTGGCCAGCTACAACTCGTCAGGCCACAACTCGAACGGTGAAGTTTGGTACTCGGCGGGCGCGCGGGCGACCACCACCGTCACCGCCCATACCGCCTCGGCGGCGTCGATGAGCTTCGTGGTCCAGGAGTTCTCCGGGGTGGCTGCGACCAGCCCGGTCGACGCGGCCACGGGCACCTCGGCCACTGGGCAGGCAGCTGCTTCGGGGTCGACCGCCTCGACCACGGCTAACGACCTGGCGGTGGGGTTCGTGGCCGGCCACGGCAACGGTGAGACCATCACCGTCACCGCTCCGGGCTATACCGCCCAGCTCCAGCAGACCACGACGGGCTCGATCGCCTCGGTCGTGGCCGGCTATCAGGTCCTTGGTGCGCCGGGCTCGACGGCCTTTGCCGGGTCCTTCCCGACTGCCATGTACTGGGCGGCCGGTGTGACCCTGTTCAAGCCGTCCAACTGAGCGAAGGTGCGCGCCACCTGGGCTGCATCACGCCCGATCTCGCTGCGCAGGCAGCGGTCGACGCCTCCGAGTCGTTGTGCCGGCGACCAACGCCACGCGTCGTGGATGCTGCTCAACTGGGGGCAGAGACCTTGTACCCCATGATGCGAGCGGCGGTCATCATCCTCTCGTCGTAGGTGACGATTTCACCCAGATCGGCTCCGAGGCGCATGGCCGTAGCCAGATGGATGGCATCGAGGGACCGAAGTTCCTCCGGCAGTAGCGATCCACCGAGCGTCAAGACCCGGTCGTTGACACGCACCAGATCAATTCGGGAGAGAACGCGCCGGCCGGCGGCCAGAGCGGCCTCGCCTGCGGGGAGCAATGCCCTGAGCACCTCGGTCCGCGCCAGCCCGCTCGAGATCAACGGCCGGCGGCGACGGAGGTGCTTTCGGAGCGCCTCGGATTCGGGCTCACGCACAGCGAGCTTCACGATGGCCGAGGAGTCCAGGTAGGTCGCCGCCATGGGCTCAGCGCTCGTCTCGGCGCAGCCGTTGCAGCACAGTGGTCGGTGACTCCGCACCGCTCGGCAGTGAGATCGGGTCAGGTAGATCCCCGAAGTCTGCTGAGGCCGGGTCGATCTCACCCGAGGAGCGCAGCTGTTCCAACGGGGTGCCGGCGGGCAGCGGAGCGAGCATGGCAACTGGGCGCCCGCGGTCGGTGATCTCCACGACCTCACCCTGTTCGACAAGACGCAGAAGCTCGCTCGCTCGTTGCCGGAGCTCTCGCACACCCACTGACGTCATGTGTTAGTTGTAGCACATTGGGGTGGCCCAGCGGCCGCCCGACACCCGTAGTCGCGCCCAGTTGCGAACTACCCGTTCGGAGCGGGGCGCCGGGCAATGGACTGTCAGGATCCGCGGCCCGACCCCTCCGGTAATCGTCGGCCCTGCCAGCCATACTTGGTAAGGGGCATTCGTTCACCAAGTAGACTGAGCGCATGCCGGCAATCCAGCAGTACCTCGTGTCAACGTCGGGACAGATGTCGATGCCGGCAAATGTTCGCCATCGGTGGAATCTCGACAAAGGCGGCCCGGTTGACGTCATCGATTTGGGGTTCGGTGTACTCACCGTCCCTGCGGGCCAGGCACAGCTTCTGCTCGTGGATCTCCTCAGCCGAGAGGATCATGCGGCATTCGTCGCCTCGCTCGCCGACGACCCCGATCTTGCGACGACGTGACTCGCGTCGTCCTCGACGATCATCTGCTGCGCGACGTTCTCGCTGGTGACGAGGGACGTCACCTCGGCCAGCTCGTGGCGTCGAACGAACTGGCCACCACCAACCTGTACTACGTGCGTCTGTGCAGAAGCGTCGTAGCCGCCAGAGGTGGGGCCCTCACCGGCCATTGGTCAGCCGAACGACGACGCGAGCTCGGACGACGGCTGGTGGACCTGCATGATTCGATCGTGATTCCGCCGATCCGACTCATCGGTTACCGGATCGGGGAACTCTCCCAAGGCGCGCCACTCTCGACGTTGGGTGCCGAAGCAGTCGCCGCCGCGGAATACCTTGATGCTTCCCTGTGCGTCTGGGAGGGAGACGACGGCCCCGGTATCCGATCGGCCGCTCGTTCGGCTGGTGTCACTTATCGGACGCTCCCGCTGTAGAAGTTCGCCGGCACGGAGTCGGCGGAGTCCCGAGAACAACGATCAGATCTGGGACCTGGGGGACCAGGGAATCGGCCTCGAGACAGCTCTAGGCCTCCGCGCCATCGCAGCCGACGGTCGATCGACACCGCTCGATGGGCGGACGACCGTTCGCTGCAACCGAGTAGGTCGAACAGAGCGGTCTAGTCCCGTTCGACCCGTTGCAGCCCACGATCCGGCGTCCACGATTCAACGACCAGCCTGGTGGCCTCAGGATTCAGGCTCGTGATGACGACCTCGGTGATATCGGCGACAAACATCTCACCGTCAGGTTCGTTGCTGTCCGGGTCGGTCGACACCGGGCCCGAGGGGATGGCCCGCCCGGCAATTTTGGCTTCGCCCGGCCAGTCGCTCTCCTGACCCTCCACCGGGTGGAAGGTTGGGCCGTGTAAGGCGAACTGGGGATCTCGATCCAAGTCCGCCCCCTTGCCGCGCACCGGTCATGGAACCGAAGCGCAGCTCGGCTTCGGAGAACTCGCACTCGATCCCCGAAATCCTCGGCGATCCGTCGGCGCGCAGCGTGGCGATGGTCTTGTGGCGGCCCGCATCCATCAGGCTTCGCACTCGCGAGGCGAATTCGGGCTCTGCCTGCTCAATCTCGTTCCACGAGCTCATGGAACGAGAGTATTCGGACGGAACGTGGCCGCGCCGCCATCTGCGGTGCCTCTGGTGCTTGTCGAACTGCGCCGAGATCCCCCGAGTCAGTAGGAGTGATCATTCGGGATGATGTCCCCCGGTCTCACCGTGAGTGGACTCCGTTCGCCAACCCGGGCCGACCGGTCCCCAACTCAGCTGGCCTTCGCCGTTGCCACCGCCCGCTCGAAGGCAGTCGCACCCGCGCGCCAGGTGGCGTCGAGGTCGGAGCCCGACGGGTAGCGATCATCCAGCTCCAGGATCACCATGCCGTGGGCCAGGGACCACAGGGCCTGGGCCAGCGGTGACGCTCCGGTGACCACGAACCACGGATTGCCCGCCCATTCCTCCAAACCCCGAGGCAGGCGCTGACGGTCGAGCGGGCCACTGGTGGCGAGGCGATAGAGGTTCGGATGAGCCAACGAATAGGCGCGGTAGGTGAGGAGCAGGCTCATCAGGGAGGATTGGGCGCCCGCCTCGTGCAGGGCCTGGTGGGTCACCTCGCCGACGGCGAACAAGGCGTCCTCGATGACCAGGTGCTCCAGATCCGCCTTGCCCGAGAAGTGCTTGTACAGCGATGGGGCCTGGATGCCCATCTCGTCGGCCACCCGCCGCATGGTGAGGGCGTCCGCCCCCTCGTCCTCCAGGATGCGGCCTGCCACGTCGACAGCCTCGGCGACCCGCCTGGATCGGGCCGCTGGTGCCGGGGGCCGATCGACCTCGTAGGGGAGGAGCGATGCTTGCGCGCTGTCACCTCGGGCGGTCATGGCCGGGCCTCCACGACGGGCATGCCGCCAGCCGATCCGTACTGGCCCAGTGTGCGGATCAGAAACGAGTTGCCCACCGCCACCACCCAGAGGGTCACACCGACGAGACCCATCCCGGACCAGACCAGGGCCCAGGCCGCACCAGCAACGATCGACAGCTCCGCGCCAAGAGCCGCAAGCCCGACCAGGCGCCTCGGGGCCTTCGGGGCCACGAGTCGGGACCAGGCGACCATGGCCGTGAGCGGAGCGACAACAGCCAGCGATACCCGCAGTCCGATCGGGCCGTCGACCGATGCTCCCCAGTAGCCGAACGCCGCCAACGTGGCCAGCTCGACCGCGACGCGCACGCCCAGATTCAGCGACGCCACCGACCCCGGGACACCGACCCGTCCCGCCTGTCCGGGACGCTGGCGGCCTGATCCTGTCCGCCGGCGGCTGTGTGTGACGATCATCTCAACGCCCGGCGTCGGCCAGGACGAACACCGGGTGGTTCGGGGCGATGCGCTGCACGTCGGACTCCTCTGAGTCTGCGGTCACGCCGTCGAAGAACACGCCCACCTCCATCTTCCACCTGCCCAGGTAGGCACGAAGCACGGGCGACTTCTCGCCGTCAGACAGCTCGTGGGCGGCGAGCTCCTGGCGCCGACGGCCCAGGAGCAGCGCCAAGCGGCCGTCGTTGGCTCGGACGTTCTTCACCCACTGTCCTTCGCCCCGGGGCGCCACCAGGTACTGGCGGCCGTCGAGCTCGAGGAGGTTGACCGGCGTGCGCCGAGGGACGCCGCTCGTGCGTCCCGGGACCTCCAGAATCCTGCTCCCCCACACCGAGATGCCCAGTCGCATCATGAGCACGACGAACGGATTCATGACCTTCCTCGTCAACACCCCGGGCTTGCGATAGTGCTCCGGCTTGTCCATGGCGAATCTCCTCCCGTGTGGGCCTGGATCTCAGGCTAACGATGTTACCCATTATGGCTAATGGCGTTAGCTTTGTCAATCCCCTCCCCTGGTTACTGCGTCGGGCGCACCCTTCAACGTTTGGGCCGCCGGCGGCGATCGACGTGGGGATCCGGCGACCTCTATCTCCGGCATCCTGCATCCCGCCGGCAACCGAGCGGCCGTCCTCGGCGGCCCGGCCCATCGGCCACTGGCGTCGGGAGCGCCCGGTGACCGGCCGGGCGAACAGTCGAGCCGAACCGGAGCCCTCAGGACCGAAAGACCAGCGGGGCCGACCGGACCCCGGCGATGACCGGCGACGCGGTGCGCACCACCGGGCCGGCCGGCTCCACCGAGGAGAACCGGGCCAACAGCTCCTCTAAGAGGATCCGACCCTCGAGGCGGGCCAAGACGGCCCCGATGCAGAAGTGGGGGCCGAAGCCGAAGGCCACATGGGGATTGGGATCGCGACCGGCGTCGAACCGGCTGGCACTCGGACCGAAGACCGCTTCGTCCCGATTGGCCGAGGCATAGAGCATGAGCACCGGCTCGCCGGCCCCGAGGGACACGCCCCCGAGGTCGACCGCACGGGTGGTGGTGCGCATGAAGGCCACCACCGGGGTGGTCCAGCGCAGCATCTCCTCGATGGCCAGCGGGAGGGCGCGGGGGGCCGAGGCGCGCTGGCGCTCCCGCAGCCCCTCCCACTCCCCCGGCGACTCGGCGAAGGCCAGCAGTCCGCCCGACATCATGTTGCGGGTGGTCTCATTGCCGGCCACGAGCAGCTGGACCAAGAACATGCCGAGCTCGGCATCGGTGAGGCGGTCGCCGTCCACCTCGGCGGCACCCAGCTCGGAGATGATGTCGCGGCGCGGGTTGACCCGCCGGTCGGCGGCTGCCGCCAACAGGTAGGTGACCATCTCGCCGCTGAGCGCCATCCGCTCGTCTTCGGGCCAGTCGGTGGCGCCGGGGATGACCGCTTCGGACCACCGGAAGAACCGGGGCCACTCCTCCTCGGGCACACCCAGCAGGTCGCTGATCACCTGGAGGGGCAGGGGCACGGACAGCTCGGGGACGATGTCGACCGGCCGGTCCGCCTCGATGGCGTCCACCAGGACGGTGGTGCGGGCCCGGATCCCATCCTCCAGCGCCCGCATGAAGGTGGGCCGGAACCCGGGCTGGACCAGGTTGCGGTAGCGGGTGTGGTCCGGCGGGTCGGTGTGCATCATGGTGGGCGGGGAGTCGTAGTGGGCGCCGATCTCCATGGTCAAGATGCCCTGGCCCGAGCAGAAGGTCTCGGGGTCACGGGACACCGTGATGACGTCGGCGTGCCGGCTCACCACCCAGAAGCCCTGGGCCGCGTTGCGGGCCACGGGCGCCTCGGCCCGCAGCTGCGCGTAGAGCGGGAAGGGGTCACCGGCATAGAATTCGGGGTCCAGCAGCGGCGCGGTGGGGTCGTCGGACACCTCAACGGTCGTCATACCCTTCCCTCCCTCTGCGCTCCCCCGGCTGGCGCCGGCTCCCCTGCGGGGCTCGCCCCACGACGCCAGTCTGGCCGCGCCGGTGACGTGGTGCCACTTATCCGGTCATACCCGGGACGACCCATCGCCACGGGCCGAGATCCCAGACGGCCTGGATAGGCTCGTGGTCCGTGTCGTCCACCGGACCAGCCATCGACCTGTGGATCGTCGACCTCGACCGATGGGCCGACACGTTGTTGAGCCCGTCGACCCTGACCGATGCGGACCGGTCCCAGGCGGACCGGCTGCACGACCCACTGGCCGGGCGTCGTCTCCTGGCCCGCCGCTCCCTCACCCGGTGGCTGCTCGCCTCGTCCCTCGGGATCGACCCGTCGGGCGTGGCCCTGGTCCGGACCTGTCCGACCTGCGGATCCACCGAGCACGGCCGCCCCTCGGTCGTGGGGGAACCGTTCCAGTTCAGCGTCTCGTCGAGTGGTGGCGTGGCGGCTGTCGGCCTCTCGGAGCGCCCGCTCGGGGTGGACATCGAACTCGTCGACACCGACATCGTCCCGCTCCCCAAGGCCCTGACCGACGGGGAGCAGCGCCGCCTGGCTGCCCTCTCCCCCGACGACCAGCGCATCGGCTTCCTCCGGTTGTGGACCGCCAAGGAGGCTGTGCTCAAGGCCGAAGGCCACAGCCTGGCCGACGACCCCGCCACCATCGACGTCGAGGGCGTCCTGACCGGCCCGGCGGCAGACGCCGTAGCTCCCGGGCCGACACCAGGCACCTGGCGGGTGCAGGTGGTCGAGGTGGAGGCGACCGGGAGTGACCGCGTGGTGGTGGCCGTCGCCGACGAGAACGGCTGGCGGGTGGTTACGCGGTCCGTCGACGCATGACAGGCCGGTCCGGCGCCGCCCGGGCCGCAGTGGCCGCCCGCGCGCGTTCGTCGACCTCGTCCACCAGACCGTTGAGTTGGCGCCCGAGCGACTGGAGCTGGGCGCCCTCGAGGAGCGTGTTGTGGAGTCCGGGGACCTCGGAGGAGACCAGTCGGCCGCTGGCGACCGCGCCCCACCCCAGGTCCTTCCGGCCCAGGGCCATGGCCGCGCCCTGCCGGGTCCACAGCACGGCCACGTCCCCGGCGTAGGGGCCTGGCTGATAGTCCCGCACGGCCAGGTTGATAGCCCGGTACGACCGGGTGATGGCCGCCCGCACCCTGTCGTTGCCGGGTCCCCGGCGGAAGCGGTCCAGGCGGCGCTCCACCGCCCCCCATGCCTGCTGGCATCGCTCGACCGCACTGGCGGTGCGGATGTCCGGCCAGTTCAGGACGGCCTCGGCCCACAGGTAGTGGATGGACGACCGCGGGACGGGGCTGTCGATGAGCACGACCAGCGGCACATCCTCACCCGAGCCCGCCAAGAGCCGTGCCGCCTCGTAGGCGACCAGGCCCCCGGCCGAGTGACCACCGAGGACGTAGGGGCCGACCGGCTGGCGTGACCGGATCTGGGCCACGGCTTCCTCGGCCATCTGGGCGATCGAGGTCCGGATGGGGCGCACGGCGGAGCCGAACTCCTGGACCTGGATGCCGACCAACGGGCGGTCACTGAGGTAGGGCCCGAGGCGGCGATAGTGCAGCGCCGTGCCGAGGTAGGCGTGGATCAAATAGATGGGGGGCTTCGTGCCGCCGTCGTTGACCGCCAGGTACACGGGGGCGTCGGACACCGACCCCACCAGGCGGGCCAGGCCGGCGATGGTGGTGTCCTCGAGGATCCGCCCGATCTCCAGGCGGGAGTCGAACTCCTCCTCCATGGCGGTCAGGAGCTGGAACAGGGCGAGTGAGCTGGCCCCGAGGTCATCGAGGACGTCGTCGGTGGCCGAGATGGGACCGGCGTACCCGAGGACCCGACCGGCCAGGCGGGACACGGTGTCGACCCGACGGTCGAACTCCCCGGTCCCACCGGCCTGGTCGGGCCCGGTGCCCCCTCCTCGAACACCAGAGCCGACACCGTCCCGCACCGGGAGGGCCGGCTGCCACGCCGGAAGGTCGTCGACGGCGACCTTGCCGTGCTCCGTGGTCGGGAACGACTCCATCACCACGACACCGTCGGGGACCAGGTGCCGGGGCAGGTGGTCCGACAGCCACCGGCGGATCTCGGCGGGGCCGAGGTCGGGCTCGATGGAGGCCACATGGGCAATGAGCCGGGCCCCTGCCCCGACGCCGTCCGCAGTCACCACGGCCTGGCTCACCCCGGGGTGGAGCGCCAGGGTCGCCTCGATTTCGCCCGGCTCGATCCGGAAGCCACGCAGCTTCAGCTGCCGGTCTCGGCGGCCGCAGAACTCGAAGGCTCCGTCGGGCAGCCGTCGGCCCAAGTCACCGGTCCGGTAGACCCGGATCGAGGAGCCATCGGCTGCGTGCCACTGGACGAACCGCTCGGCGGTGGCCTCGGGGTCCCCCCGGTAGCCCTCGGCCACTTGGGGTCCGTGGATGCAGATCTCGCCGACGTCCCCGGCTGGGACCTCCTCACCGTCCGCGTCGAGGAGTACGACCTGGGCGCCGGGAAGGCTGCGCCCGATCGGCACCGGTCCGTCCAGGGGCAGGGCGACATCGCAGGCGGTGGCCAGGACGGTCGCCTCGGTCGGGCCGTAGGTGTTGATGAGCCGGCGGATCGAGGTCGACGTCAGCAGCTCGGTGGCCAGTGCCGGCGACAGCGTCTCGCCACCGACGATGACCGTGCGGAGGGTGGGCGGCAGGCGCCGGGCCCGCGCCAGCTCGGCCAGCACCGACGGGGTGTTGGCCAGCAGGGTCGCGCCGGTGTCAACGTCTCCGATGGCCAGCGCAGTGGGGATGACCCGCACCGATCCCCCCACCGTCAGCGGGCCGATCACTTCGAGGATGAACGGATCGAAGCTGAACGAGACGCTGGTGACGGTCCTCGCCAGGTCGTCGTGGTCGATGGCGGAGCGGACCCAGTCGACGACGCTCCTGAGACTCCGGTGCGAGACCTGGACGGCCTTCGGCCGACCCGAGGAGCCCGACGTGAACAGGATGTAGGCAACATCGTCGGGTTCGGGCCCGAACCCGTGGCCTTTGGTCGGGCGTTGGCGTCGCGGCATCGCTTTCGCTGGCCCGCCGGGCACGATCTCATCGGACGTGACGAGTGGCGCCGACGGGGCCACCGCTGCGTGACGCTCGGATTGGCCGACGAAGGCCGCCATAGCCACCGTCTCCCCCATGGCCGCCAGTCGGGCAGTCGGGTACTCAGGGTCCAGCGGCACATAGATCGCACCGAGGGACCAGATGCCCCACATGGCGGCGATCGCTTCTTTGGAACGCGGGAGGCAGACGCCCACCGCGTCGCCGCGGGTGATCCCGTGCCCGGCCAGGGCCGTTGCCACTGCGGCCGCAGCCCGGTGCAGCTCCCGATAGGTCCACCGCGTCGTGGTCTCGACCACAGCCACCTGTTCGGGTGACGCTTGGCACTGGGCGTCGAAGAGTGAGACGGTCGACCGATCAGGGGCTGCGTGATGTGATCCTGACCGATCGGTGTCTGATGGGGCGGCGACTGGTTGGGCGGCGTCTGACGGGGCCGCGTCTGACCGACCGACATTCGACTGATCGGCGGCGGCCGACCCGGCGGCTACCTCCGGGGCGTCGGAAGTGGCGCCCTCACCATCCAGGATCCGGTGGTACACCTGGCCCTGCTGGCCGGCGAGCTCATCCCAGTTGAGCCCGGCCACCCGGTCCGGGCCGGCAGCACCTCGGCGGGCGCGCAGTTCCACGTCGGTGGCCAGCACACGGAGGGCGTCGGCGAACGCCGGCACATCGAAGGCGGGGACTCTGGTGCCGACCTCGTCGTCGACCAGAGCCCGCAGACACGGAATGTCGAAAGCCACCACCGGGGTGCGGACGGCGAGGGCCTCGGCCGCCACCATGCCGAAGGTCTCATACCGGCTGGGCATGGCCAGGACGTCGCTGGCGGCCAGCCAGGCGAAGCGCTCCTCGGCGGGGACCCGACCGGCGAACCGTACGCGCTCGGCGATCCCCAACCGGTCGGCCAGCTCGACCAGGGCCGCTCGGTCCGGCCCGTCCCCGCCGAGGACGAGGTCCTGGCTGATCGACTCAGCGATGAGGGCGTAGGCCTCCAGCAGCAGGTCCAATCCCTTCTGGGCGATCTCGAGACGGCCGAGGTAGGCGATGCCGGCCCGGGTGCGGTCTTGGGGCGCGAAGGCGCCGGCATCGAGCCCGTTGGCCACCACCGTCACCTGGGCTGTCGGGTTGCGTGTGGACAGGTCCGCCCCGAGGTCGTCGGACACGGCGATCATCGAGTGGTGGGAGCGGACGCCGATGCGCTCCACCCAGTGGAACGGCAGGTGGTACTGGTGGCTCTTCTCGCGGGCGAAGAGCCACTGGACCACGCCGAGCGTGGGGCGGTCGGTCATCCAGGGCACCCCCACCGACGAGAACGGCGCGCCGAAGTCCTCCACGACGAGGTCCGAGCGGTACCGGCTCAGCGCCAGGGGCAGCGAGGCGAAGTAGGCCAGCCGGGCCGGGAAGTCGCCGACGGCGAGGCCGCTGTGGATGTAGTGGACGCCGTCCTCGACGCGCGGGGTTGCCCCCGGATAGCGGGCGCATACCACTGTGATGTCGAACTCTGCGGCCAGCCGCTTGTTGATCTCGTGGGTGCGCACCGAGCCGCCCCCGGCCCCCGGCCGCCGGGGGTCCTCGTAGCCGAGGTGGAGGACCCGTGGCCGGGCCGTCGGCCCGCCGTCTGGGGGCTCGGGGGACGACAGGGAGAGCAGGCTCCGCAGGGCGAACACGAGACCCACCCCCAGCGCCCACAGGCACCAGGCCACCAGATGCTGGCGCACCAGCACCAGCGGGAGGCACCCGAGCGTCACCCCCACCAGCGGGCGCGCCAATCCCTCCAGTGAGCCGGGCCACGTCCGGGCGATCCGGCGGAGGAGGACGACACCAACCACCCCGGCCCCCACGGCGACGGCAATCGCCAGGCCCACCACGCCGTGCAGGCGGAGTCCGAACACATCCAGGGCCGCGCAGAGGGCCACGCCCATGGCCAGGAGGGACGTCGTCCGTCGGAAGGCCCCGGTGGCCTGGAAGTAGGTCGTGGTGAGGTTGACGACCCCCATGGCCAGGCCGGCCAGCGCCGACCAGGGGAGGATGGCGCCCACATCGCCGTAGCGGGCCGGGAACAGCACCCCCTCGATCGGTCCGGGGAGGGTGGCGGTCACCACGGCCACCGGGATGCAGACGGCCACATACAACCGGAGGCTCTGTCGGATGACCGCGTTCGCCGAGCGACGGCCGGCGATCATCCGGGGGAAGACGATGATGGACAGGGCCGCCCCGATGAACACCGGCACGCGGCCGAGGATGTTGGCCGCCTGGTACGTGGCCAGCGCCGGTGACGCCCCGAGCACCAGGCTGCCGATCACCACGTCCATGCTGGCGAGGACCGCCACCCCGGCCTGGATGGCCATGAGCCCCTGGGTGCTGGCCCACAGGTGGCGACCGGCCAGTGCCGACCGCGACCAGGTGATGTCCCGGGACATGGCCGCCAGCCCCACGCCGGCCACGACCGCCGCACCCAGCGCGAACCCGGCGATGGCGCCGGTGGCGCCGGCCCCGAGGGCGATGAGGGCCACCCCGGTGGCGATCTTCACGATCACCTCGGAGACCTTCAGGGCGGCGATGAGGCGGAACTGCTGGAGCCCCTGGAAGTAGCCCGAGGCGGTGGCCCCCATGAAGATGAACACCACGGCGCCGAACGCCGAGGCCAGCACCGGGCCACCGGCGTAGTGCATCACGATCAGGCAGGTGGCGAGCCCGGCCGCGGCCCCCTGGAGCAGGGTGGCGAACACGCAGAACGTCACGGCCATGCGTCGACGGACACGGTCCTGTCCCGACCGGAGCACCTCTTGGGCCAGCACCCAGGGAAGGGCGGCACCCGAGATGGTCCCGCAGATCAGCAAGAGGGCCGAGATCGAGCCGGCTTCGGCGAACTGGCGGGCCGGCAGCAGCCACAACAGGATCAGGGTGTAGCCGTAGTTGAGGAGGGAGACGACCCCGGTGGCCGACACCACCACGGTCTCGTCCCCGACCCGGTGCCGACGGCCCGGTTTGGCGGCGGTGTCGGGCGGTGCGATCCCGCTGCTCGGCGCGGTGACGGCCAGGGTCACAGCGGGGCCCCGGTGATGGCCTGGACGTTGTAGACACGCAGGCTGCCGTCCGAGACGCCGTTGGCGTGGAAGACCAGCGTCCCCCGGCGCTCGATGACCTTGGTGAAGGCGGGCTTGGCCACGCCGTAGCCCTGGTCGACCAGCAGGGTGGAGAAGATGACGTAGTCGACGTGGTGGGCCCGCAGCTGGGCGACCGTGCTCCACTGGCCGATGATCCCCCGCTCCAGGATGAACTGGGAGGTCCCATCGGTGGTCGAGACCACCGCCGAGGTCGGCACGTGGACCGCCTCCCAGGCCACCAGCGACCGGTACTCGTCGTCGTGGCTGAAGTGGATCGCCCCCCACACGGTGGTGTCGACCAGGACGGCGATGGTCACGACGGCGACGATCACCGACATCAACCCCCGGCTCCGCACCGCCGACCACCCGACGGACCAGATGCACACGCTGATGACCGAGGGCAGCAACAAGATGTAGTACATCTGCTCCTCGATGGTGCCAAAGAGGGTGGCATAGGTGAGGTAGGCCGCCGCCGCCAGGGTCCACAGCGCGATCATCACCGACGCCCGCCGGCTCGGCTCCTTGCCCAGACGCTTGCCGTACCAGGGCTCCAGCCGCCACAGGAGACCGAGGGCACAGAACGTCCCCGCCGCCAGGATCAGGTAGGTCACCCCGAACTGGGACCCGTTGGCCAGCACCCTCGACACCAGCGACACATGGGTGTCCGGCGAGTTGAACCCGGTGATCTGGTAGGCGCCCACCAACCGGAGCGCGCCGACGATCTTGGCGTTCCACCACACCCCGAAGCCGAAGGAGGTGGCATCAGCCAGGACGGTGGCGACGTAGACCACGATGGCGATGCCGATGACCTTGGCCGCCTCCCGCCGGGTGGTGACCCAGCCGGTCACGAACAGGCTGACCAAGCTGGCCATGACCACCAGCCCGAAGGTCTCCTTGGTGGCGAGGGCCAACCCCCCGAACAGGCCGGCCGCCACGAACAGGACCCTCCGCTTGCGGGTGTCATCCTTGGTGGAATCGGCCCAGGTGATGAAGAAGAACATGCACACCACGGCCAGCTGGGCCGGTGCTTCCAGCATCACCCGGCTGTCGAAGCTGATGGCCAGGGGGTCGATGGCCACCAGCAGTCCGGTGACCACGGCCACCGGGCGGCGGGCCATCCGGTCGACGAGCAGATAGGTCATCACGCACGTGGCCGCGCCCAGCACGGCGTCCACGTGCCGCAGCGCCAACAAGGTGGACTCGGTCCCGCCGTGGATGCCGAGGATGCCGATGATCAGTCCCCACAGGCCGAAGGCGGCTGGGGGGTGGAGGACGAAGGGGAGTCCGTACAGCGTGGCCCCCTTGCCGTGGGCCACGCTCATCGAGATGTTGGTGTAGCTGGTCTCGTCGATGAAGATGTCGTAGGCGGTGGGCAGGGCGATGAGCCGGGCCACGAGGGCGACCGCGGCGATGCCCACCGCCCAGGTGACGCGGTGGAGGAATGCCGCCCGAAGCCACGACCGGCGGGCCCCGTCGCCAGGCGCCGCCGGTGGGTCGGCGAGGAGCGGGGGGAAGAAGTCTCGCTGGTCGAGTGCGGTGTCGGTGTAGTCGAGGGTGGAGGTCATCACCCGGCGAGGGCATCCTCAGGTCGCTCATGGGGCACCTGCAGCGTCGGCGAGATGGCGATGGCCGGTGACACCAGGTCGACGGGTTGGGCCACGGTGATGGTGACCCGTTCGTCGTCGATGGCCGCCGGCGGGAAGCCAGCCCGGCGCAGCGCGGTGCGGGCCGACTCGGTGTCGGTGTTCCGCAGCAGCACGACCAGTTCGCCGGGCGTCGAGACGCACTTGTCGGTGATCCGGAACGTCGGGACCTGACCGTCGGGCAGCAGCTCAGCGGGGATGCGCACCACCGTGGCCAGGTCGGTGATCGTCCGCCGGTTGTTGGGGGCGTGCTCCAGACGACCGGCCTCGGCCCGGAGCAGGGCGCGCACCTGGTCGGCCATCTCGTCCCAGGTGAACTGGCCGGCCCACTGGCGGCACCGCTTGGCCATGGCTTCGGCCTCCTCGGCGTGCGCCATCTGGCCGATGGCCGACTCGATGGCCGGGGTCAGCTCCCCGCCCTCCTCGATCAGCCAGCCGGTCTCCTCGTGGCGGATGGAGTCCCGCAGGCCCGGGCGCCGGTAGGCGAGGACGGGGATCCCGAGGGCGTTGGCCTCGATGACGGACAGTCCCCAGCCCTCCCCCTCCGAAGCGTTGACCGACAGCCACGCCGTGCGCAGGAGTTGGTCACGCTCGTCGTCGGGCAGTGCACCGTGGATGACCACCCGGCCGGCCAGGCCGAGCTCGTCGACCAGGGCCTCGAGGGCGGGACGCTCTGGACCGTCGCCGACCAGGTGGACCTCGAGGTCGGGCTGGTCGACCAGGAGGCCGGGCACGGCCTCGATGACCGAGGCGGTGCCCTTGTGGACCACCAGCCGTCCCACGCAGACGATCCGAGGTGTGGCGGCACGGCCCGGGATGCCGGGGAGCGACGAGACGACCGACTCGGTGCCGGGGGGAATGACCACGATGTCGCCCTTCAGCCCGAGCGACCGGCGGGCGCCGGTCCGGGTGGACGGGGAGACGGCAACAATCGAGCGGTCGCGGTAGACCAGGCCCGCTCCGGTCCGCTCGAGCCACTGGCCGACCTTGGCCACCAGGGGCGAGAAGTACAGCGGGAACTGGTCGGTGTGGACGTGGTGCAGCAACATGAGCACGGGCGTCTTGCGCCGCACCGCCAGCGGGGTGAAAAAGGGGATGCCGTTCTGCGAGTCGATCACGCCGCGCACGTACTTGCGGTGCCACAACAGCCACACCAGGGCCCAGGCGTAGACCGTGAAGCGCCCGCCGCGACGGACGATCCAATAGCCACCCGGAACCTTCTCCTTGTGGGACTCCCCGGCCACCGACGCGGTCAACAAGACGACGTCGTGGCCGCGGTCGACAAAGCTGGCGGCCAGGCGCTCGCACACCAGCTCGGCCCCGCCGGCCTGGGGGTGCTTGGAGTCGCGCCAGTTGGTGATGACGATGAGCCTGCGCCGATGGCGCTTGGAGGCCCTCATCGCCAACCTGCCGGCTCGGCCGTGGCGACCATGGCACGGCGGACTTCCCGCAGCTCCCGGAACGACTTCACCCCGTCCACCAGTGGCCGGAACGACGACTCGGGGCTGTCGCTCCACTGGATCGGCAGCTCGATCATCCGGAGGTCACGGGTCCGGGCCTGGGCCAGCACCTCGACGTCGAAGGCGAAGCCGGTCAGGCTGCTCGAGGAGAAGAGGTCCTTGGCCACCTCGGAGTGGAAGAGCTTGAACCCGCACTGGGTGTCGGTGATCGGTCCGCTCAGCTTGGACGCCATGGTCCGGAACATGAAGCTGCCCATGCGGCGCATGGTGCCCTGGGGCACCGAGTAGCCCGCACCCGTGCAGCGGCGTGAGCCGATCACCACCTCGAAGCCCGACCGCAGCAGGTCCACCCCGGACCGCACCGCGGATGGCGGTGTGGACAGGTCGGCGTCGCAGTAGCCGACGAAGGGAGCTGTCGAGGCCTGGATGCCGGCCCGGACGGCTGCACCCTTGCCCCGCGTCGAGCAGCTGATGATCTCGACGGGGACGTTCGACTGGCGGGCCGCGGCCACCACCTCGGCCGTCGCGTCCACGCATCCGTTGTCCACCACCAAGAGGTTGAGGGACAGGTCGTGCTCGGTGGCCTCCTGGCTGATGGCGGCCAGGGTTGCGCCGATGCGACGCTCCTCGTTGAAGGCCGGGATCACCAGGTCCAGCTCGGCCTGGCCCTCCCTCCCCGCGTGGGCGGTGATCCGGTTGGTTGGGTGTCTCATGGTCGGCACATCCTTTGGCTCGTCACTGCTCGTTCTCATGCCCTGGTCGTTCTCACTGCCTTGGTCGTTCTCACTGCCGTGGTCGTTCTCACTGCACTGGTCGTTCTCACTGCCCTGGCTCGGTTGCTCAACCGCCTGACTCGTCCCGTGCTCCGCCCGCCGAACCGGTCGACAACGGCGCTGGCGGCCCGGTGCTGACCGGTGCCACCACCGCGTCGGTCGCTGTCACCAGTACCTGGGGTTGGAGTTCGATCTCCACGCCGGTGGTGCCCGAACCCACCAGCACGGGCGCCCCACCATCGACCGATGCGTCGACCACGACGGGGAGAGCGGCCCCGAACGGAGACACGGCATAGACGGGCTGGCCCACCTGCTCGGCCAGGTGACGGGCCGGGGCCACGGCCGCCTGGTCCCAGCCGAGCACGGCCGCCAGGGCCACAGTCTCGACCCGGGATGTCACCGGCAGGACGACCAGGGCGAAGCGAGGCGGGTCGGCGTGGTCGGTGACCAGCAGGGTCTTGGTGATGCGGGCGACCGGGATGCGCAACTGGCGGGCCACGTCGTCCGGCGAGTGCACCGGCTCGGGCAGGTCGGCATGCCGGACGACGGCATGGTCTCCACCGGCCGAGGCGAGCGCGGCCGCAACGCCGGTCGTCGGCCCAGCCGCCGTCGCCGCGGCATCCACGGTGGAGCTCATGCCGGCACCATCCCGGACGGGTGCACCAGACGGTCCACCAGGAACCGGCGGGTGTGGGGCGGGATCGACCGGGCGTAGCGCTCGAAGTAGGTGGCGGCATGCACTGGGCTGTCCACCAGGAACGGCAGGTCGGAGGGGACCATCTCGCGGATGGCGAGGAGCGGCACCGGCGATTGGAGCGGTCGGAAGTCCGCCGCCCAGAGGCCTGGGGCCTCGCATCGAGGATGGAACTGACCGATCATGAGGCCGTCCTGGACGAACTCGTCCTTCAGCGACCGGTGCAGCGCGTCCAGGGCCGCCGACGACGCACGGTCGATGCGGGGCAGCACCACCAGGATGGTGACCAGGTGCCGGTTGCCCTCGGGGGTGCTGGCCTGCAGATCGGCGAACCACTGCCGGGCCGACCGCACGGCCTCGACGAGGTGCTCGTCGTCGCACTCGGCCTCAGGGCGGGTGGCCACGTACATCAGGCGCTCGGTAATCGAGGTCCGGATGTAGGGGCAGACCGGGCCCTTGCGCCCGAGGTCGGGATGGGGCGAGGCGAGGAAGGCCAACGCCCAGTCGAGCGCGGTCCGCACCGCCGCCCGGTCGGCGGTAGTGCAGTCCAGTTGGTCGATCGACCCGGCCTCGACGGGGAGGACGGATCGTGCCGGTGCCCCCTGGATCACCGCGCCGCTCCTCGTGGATTGGGGCAACCCCTCGGGCTGCGCACGAACTGGTCCATCGCCTTCATGAGGGTCCGTCGAAACCTCAGCATGTGATGTACCGACACCGTCACTCTCTGGAAGTCCCTAAGGGATATTGTCACCACTAGTAGTAGTTGTGCAACTACGCAGAGTGGTAGTTCTACAGGATCAGTATGAGCCATCCGACGGGCTCCGGGGTGGCCCCGGCATGAACGCTCCATGTCGGCCGTGTGAACCGCCGAGGCACCTCATGTGTTTTCAGCGCTGGCCGATGACTGTCGTTCCCGGCGCTTAGCCGGCCCCGAGGAACGGTGCGGCGAACGAGAAGATCCCCCCGTCGGAGGCCACCAACCAGTACCCGCCGGTGGCGGTGTCAGCGGCCATGCCCACCACCGGCTGGTTGAGGTGGAGGGCGCCGGTCGAACCGTGGAAGTGGGCGTCACCGAAGGCGAAGATCCCCCCGTCGGACCCCACGAACCAGTAGCCGCGTCCATCCCCGGTGGCGGTCATGCCGTTGATGGCACGGTTGAGGCGGAGGCTGCCGGTCGACCCGAAGAAGGGGGCGCCAAACGAGAAGATGCCGCCGTCGGACGCCACCAGCCAGTAGCCGCCGGTGGCGGCGTCCGCGGTGATGCCCACCACCGGCCGGTTGAGGGGGTGCCCGCCCATGGAGCCGGCGAATTTGGCGTCACCAAAGGCGAAGATGCCGCCGTCTGTGGCCACCAGCCAGTACCCCCGACCCGACGGGGTGGGGGCGAGGTCGACCACCGGGGCGTTGAGGCGGTGACCGCCCATGGACCCGTAGAAGTGGGCGTCGCCGAAGGCGAACGTGCCGCCGTCGGCCGCCACCAGCCAGTAGCCCCCACCGTCGGGGGCGGCCACGATGTGGTTGATCGGCGAGTTGAGCGGATGGCCGGCCATCGAGCCGAAGTAGCTGGCGTCGCCGAAGGCCTGGACACCACCGGTGGCGTTGGCCAGCCAGTAGCCCTGGCCGTCGGGTGTGGCAGCCATGCCCACCACCGGCGCAGCCAGTAGGGCCGGGCCAGCACCCGCCGTCGATGCTGCCGCCGCCACGGTCAGGGACAACGGTGCTGTCGCCGTTATGCCCGCCGAGTCGGTCACCCCAACGGTGAAGCTGGTCGTCCCCGGCAGGGTGGGCACGCCGCTGATCACCCCGGTGGTCGAGTCGAGGCCGAGCCCGGCCGGCAGTGCACCGGCCGTCACCGACCAGGTGTACACCGGGCTACCCGCCGCGGCCGAGAGCACCGCGCCGTACTGGGCGCGCTGGGTGGCGGCGGGGAGCGAGGTGGTGGCCACGGTGAGGGTCGCACGCCCGGTGGCGGAGTCGAAGGCCGCACCGAGCTGGCCCATGGTCGGGCCGCCCGGGTCGTTACCGGCCGCCGTGGCGAGGAGCTGGTCCTCCCCCATCCAGTTGACGATGTAGAAGCCGAGGGACTGGGCCCGGGCCAGGCACAGCTGCATGGCCGCCACCGTCTGGTCGGACAGTGAGTTCTCGCCGCCGAGCAGGACCGGGGTGCCCGACACCAGCTGGCTCAGGTAGTCGGCCGGGTCCTCACGCTGGATGGTGGGCTGGAGGCCCGGCGGGTTGGTGGGGGCGTCCAGGTAGGTGGTGTAGGCCACCGAGTGGGCGGCGTCGGGCAGGGCGGCCAGGATGTCGGCCCAGTCGAGCCCCTCGTTGAACTCGGTGTAGGTCTGGTTGGGCGGGACCAGCAGGTCGGACTCGACGGTGTAGAAGGGACCGTTGGTCGGGGTGATGTTGGGGCGCTCCCCGAACCCGGGCATGAGCACCAGCTCCCGCACGCCGAAGTCGGCCTGCAGCTGGCCGTTGAGCCAGGTCGAGTAGCCGACCAGGTTCTGGTTGTAGTTGTCGAGGAAGGTGGTGGCCTGGGTCACTGTGCCGGTGCCGGGGACCCAGCCCCGGACCGACACCGGCAGATCGGCCTGGGAGTCGGAGTCGTAGGCCCAGTAGCTGTCGGTGTGGGTGACCGCTGACGAGTTGGTGTACGAGGACAATGGGTAGTGGAGCTCCCCGAGCGGGCCGCCGCCCTGGCGGACGGCGATGATGGTCCCCGGGGTGATCTGGCTGGCCAGCCAGCTCAGGTAGGTGCCTTCGGCGGTGCGGACTGCCAGGTCGGTGACGGCGTTGATGGCGTTGTTGCCCGACGAGCCACCGGCCGAGTACACATCGCCGTACTGGTTGACGAAGTGGGTCTGGCCGTTGAGGAAGAAGGCCCAGCTCGGGGGGTACTGGAGGCCGGGGTCGAGCACCACCGAGAGACCGTTGCTGTTGGCCGAGGCGATCTCGGCCCGCAACTGGCCGGCGTAGGTCGACGAGAACACGGTGGCCGAGCTCGACTGGGCCAGGCTCCACACCGCACCGATGGTCACCGACTGGATGCCCGCCGCCCGTTCCTGGGCGAAGTTGGGCACGGTGGCCTGCAGCAGTCCGAGGATCGGGGTCGACGTGGCATGGCCGGTCTCGTCGTGTCCGGCGAGAAGGCCCGCCGAGGCCGAGCCGGTGAGGGCGGCAACCGTCACGAGGACGGTGACCACTGCCACCGAGACGAGCCGGGGGATGCGTTGGAGGACGTGTCCGTCCAGGTGAATCACAGTGCCAAGATCCGGTCCACTGCCCTCTCTCCGGTTGACAGGTTGCTTCGACGACGCGTCGAAGCGCACGCGTGTCCCTCTCCCCTATCGGCAGCCCGATGGTGCAGTTGAGCGAATTCGACGGGAGATTTGTGAAGGTTGGATGTCGGAGGCCGAGCCGTCACCCGGTGGGGTGGCGCGCCGCGGTGCCGTCGAGCCAGCGGCCCAGGTGGTCAGCGGAGACCGCGTCAGGCCGGACCGGTGGGATGCCGACGCTGCCGAGGAACTCGTCGCACTTGACCTCGAAGGACAGGCCGTAGACCGGCCGCTCGGCGGCCATCCCGAAGATCTGGGCGTGCAGGCGCATGGCCACCACCGCCTCGCAGCGGCCGACCACGCCGCGCATGACGGCGGGGTGGAGCCCGGGGCCGACGAAGTGGACGCGGTCACCGTGGGCCATGGAGTCCTGCAGGGTCCGTCCCAGGTCGAGGTCGGTGAGGTCGGCACCCAGGGCGTAGTCGCCCTTGTCGGAGAAGGACAGGAACAGGATCTGGCCGTCATGGTCGGCGGCCCAGTGGTCGAGCCCTGCGGCCACGGCGGCCAGGCAAGCCCGGTCGGTGTGCTCGCCCGCCCCGGGCTTCAGGGACACGGCGACATACGGCCCGTCGTCTTCGGCACCGGCGTCACGGAGCACCGCGCTGACCACGTCGGGAGAGGCGGGGACCAACTCCCAGGCCGGATCCCGTACCAGCGTGACGTAGTCGAGGCCGCCGAGCGCCTGGACCGAGGCGATGTCCCGGGCCGAGACGTGGCGGGATCGTCGCACCACCCGGCGGAGGGCCCATCCGACGGCGGCCGGCATGTCGGGGTAGGCGCCGACCGACCGCAGCTCCACGTCCTTGCCGATGAAGGTGGCAGCCAACAGCACGAACGGCAGGCACGCCACCAGTCGAGGGAGCCCACGGCCGAACATCCCACCACCGCCGATGACCACCGTGTCGGCGCGGACGAAGGCCGACAGGGCCGACCGCGACACCATGGACACAGCCGTCACCTCGGGCACCAGTTCGCGGATGCGGGCCGGATGGCGGCTCAGGACGGTGACCGGACCGTGCGCCTGGGCAGCCGGCACCATCTGCAACAAGATGGCGTCGTCGCCGACGTTGCCGTTGCCGTAGTTGCCGATCAGGAGCAGACGCTCGGTCCCCTGGCGCATCACCTCAGACGACCTGCCATGGGCATCTATCGGTACCCCGGCCCGTGGAGTTGAGCACTACCCATGAGACGACCGGCCCTTGAGCGCCTCCCATGAGGCCGCCGCTTGGCCCAAGAGGTTGAAGGTCGGACCCGAGGGGTCCTTGCCGGTGGTGGACGCCACCAGCTGGGACTCGTCCATCCACTGGACGATGACGTACCCGAGGGTGGCGGCCCGTTGGAAGCACAGGCGCATCGACGCCGTGGTGCCGTTGCCGGTGTTCTCCCCGCCCAGTCGGAGGGGTGTGCCGACGGCCAGGGTGGCGATGTAGTCGGCGGGGTCCTCGAGCTGGGCGGTGGGCTTGACCAGGGGGGCGTCGAGGTACGTGGTGTACGCCACCGAGTGGGTGGCATCGGGCAGGGAGCCGAGCAGGTCGGCCCAGTCGAGGCCCTCGTTGAACTCGTCCACGGGCAGGGCCAACAAGCTGGCCGTCTCGGCCGCGGCACCGCCGGGGCGCTCGCCCCACCCGGGCAACAAGACGAGCTCGGTGGTGTCGAAGTCCTGGTGGAGCTGGGCGTTGAGCCACCGGCCGTAGCCGTCGATGGCGGCGTTGTAGGCGGTGAGGAACAAGGTGGCCTCGGCCGCCGTACCGGTGCCAGGCCGCCACCCGGGCACCGGAGTTGCCGCCTGGGTGCTGGCGTCGTAGGCCCAGTAGCTGTCGGTGTGGCCGTTGTAGTCGGGGCCCGGGTAGCGCAGCTCGCCCAGCGGTCCCCCGCCTTGGCGGACGGCCATGACCGACCCGACGGGGAACTGGCTGCCCAGCCAGGCCAGGTAGGTCCCCTCGGCCGTCGCGGACCGACAGGTCGGTGAAGGCGTTGGCCACGTTGTTGCCCGACGGTTCGGGGCCGGTGAACACGTCGCCGTACTGGTTGACGAATCGGGTTCCCCCCGGAAGCGTGAACACCCAGGAGGGCGGGTACTGGAGGCCGGGGTCGACCACCACGTCCAGCCCGGCAGCACGTACGGCAGCCACCTCGGCGCGGAGGCTCCGGAGGTAGCCGGCGTCGAACGTCCCGTGGGCCGGCTCGGCGTTGTCCCAACTGACCGCCACCGTCACGGCGTCGATGCCCGCCGTCCGCTCACCGGGGAGATGCTTGCCGTTGGCCCCGAGCAGCCCGAGGACCGGCGCGGTGACGAGAGACGGCGCGGCCCGGTGCACGGGCCGTGGGGACCGGGCGACGGTGGAGGTCGAACAGGCCGCCAGGGTGCAGGCGGCCGCCACCACGACGACCAGGCCCCGGGCAGTGGCGTGTCGTCGATCGGGTCGTGGCCGACGGCGGCAACGAGAACCCGGGGTCAACTGCGGCTCATACGGGGCGACGGCGTCCTATGGCGGACCCATCGGCTGATCGGGTCCCACTCTTGAGGTCGATCTCCCTCGCCACTCCGGCGTCCGCCCGGAGGAGGGCGATGGAAGGCGAATCACGACCCGGCCGGAGCCCCTGCTGGTCGGCATGATATAGACAATCCGATATACTCTTCATCATGGAGCCGGCGAGGATCATCCAAGGGGTGCGGCGTCGACAGGGACTCACCCAGGCCGAGCTGGCCCGACGGGCCGGTACGTCCCAGCCGGTGGTCTCGGCCTACGAGCACGGGCACCGTGATCCCAGCTACGCCACGTTGCGCAAGCTGGTGGAGGCAGGAGGGGAACGCCTCCAGCTGGCCGCGGTCCGGGCCGACGCTGATCTGCCTCCTCCTGTCGGTCTCGGCGAGCACGCCCGTCGCCTGGCCGACGTGCTGACACTGGCCGATGCCGTCCCGGTGCGCCGTCGCTCGGCACTGCTCGAGGCACCCCGGATGGTCTCGACGTGACCACCCTGACGCTGGCCCAGCGGATCCTGGCCATCGACGTCGCGCTGTCGGACATCCCCCACGCCTTCGGGGGCGCGCTGGCCCTCGCCTACTACGCCGAGCCCCGCTCCACCATCGACATCGACGTCAACGTGTTCCTGACAGCGGACCGCTTCGCCGAGGTGGCCGGACCCCTCGTCGGGCTCGGTGCCGCCGCCGACAATCCCGCCGTTCGTGCGCTGGTTCGCCGGGACGGCCAGGCCCGGGTCATGTGGGACGAGACGCCCATCGACCTGTTCTTCTCCTACGACCCGTTCCACGAGGCGGCCGCCCGGGCGCGCCAGGTCGTGCCGTTCGGCGACGCCACCATCCCCATCCTGGGTGCCGACCATCTCATCGTCTGCAAGGTCGTCTTCGACCGCCCGAAGGATTGGGTGGACATCGAGGCCATGCTCGCCACCGACACTGTGGTTGATGCCGCCGAGGTACTGCGGTGGGTGGGGCGGATCGCCGGCGACGACGACCGCCGCTACGACCGGATCGCCGCCCTCCTCACCGCATCCTGAGGGACGCCCAACGGCTCAGTCGATCAGCCCGGTGAGCTGGCGCCGGCCAGCAACGCCAGTGCGGCGGCGTTGGCCGGACTCTGGATGTCGCTCCGGTACACCAGGAGATAGCCGGCGTGCAGAACCAGGGCGTTGTAGCCGTCGGCGGCCAGGGTGTCCCCCGATCGGCTGGTGGGCTGGGCTTGTTCGAGGACCAATCCCGAGGCCTTGGCCCAGGCCGTCGGATCCGGCAGCGTGAGCGAGGAGCTCAAGGCGTCGTTCTGGAGCCCCCAGGCCGGCGAGGCATTGGTGTACCACGCCGCCAGGACCTGGTAGTCCGGCCAGTTCCCGCCGGGACCGAGGAAGCTGCTGGTGAGGAGGGCGTAGACCGGCGTGTGGGTGAAGGCCTGTCGGTACATGGTCGAGATGGTCTCCACCGTCGTGAGCCATGTCGACGCGGAGTAGCCGGCTCCCTGCCAGGCGGACAGGCCCTGGGCCGACAGGTTGGTCTGGGGCATGGTCTCCCCGCCCATCCCCACACCGGCCTGGATCAGGGCCACATGGGGATTCCCGTCGTAGTGGGCGGCAAAGGCGGTGATGAAGCTCGACAGGTCGGCCAGGTAGGTGGGGTCCCAGTAGACCGGCACTGTCTCGCCGTTGTCGGCGACCGACGCCGCACCATCGGTGTAGACCCACGACGGCGTGCCCGACTGCGAGTACGGCGGGTCCCACGCGGACTGGCCCGCGGTGGCGACCCGGAGGATCACCTTTTTCCCGTTGGCCACCCATGGCGCCATGGCGGTGTCGATGACGCTCCAGTCAAAGGAGCCCTTGGTCGGCTCGATCTGCGACCAGTAGTAGTCGAGGTTCACCCCGGCGACATCCGGGTCGGTGGCGTCTGCACCCGAGTTGTTCCCGGCGTACTCGTAGACACCGTGGAAGGAACTGACCGGCGTCGATCCTCCGACCGGCGTGGTCCCGCCGCCCGGGGTGGAGGTGGCCACAGGGGCCTCGGGGCTGGAGCTGTGGCTGGCGAACACCAACGGACCCTGACTGGAAGCCAGGGTGTACCCGCCGGGCGCCCGCACCATGCCCGACACGGTGGCACCCAGGGTGGCCGCCGACCCGTCGAAGGGGGCGTCGCCGAAGGTGAAGATCCCACCGTCGGAGGCCACCAGCCAGTAGCCGAGGCCCGAGGGTGTGGCGGCCATGCCCACGATGGGCTTGTTGAGCCGCATGGAGCCGGTCGAGCCGTGGAACGAGGCGTCGCCGAAGGAGAACACCCCGCCGTCGGAGGCCACCAGCCAGTAGCCGCGACCCGACGGGGTCACCGCCATGCCCACGATGGGCTTGTTGAGCCGCATGGAGCCGGTCGAGCCGTGGAACGACGGCGTCGCCGAAACAGAACACGCCCCCGTCGGAGGCCACCAGCCAGTAGCCGAGGCCCGAGGGTGTGGCGGCCATGCCCACGATGGGCTTGTTGAGCCGCATGGAGCCGGTCGAGCCGTGGAACGAGGCCGCCCCGAAGGAGAACACGCCACCGTCGGAAGCCACCAGCCAGTAGCCCATCGCGGCGGGATCGCCGGTGGTACCCACGACCGCCTGGTTGAGCCGGAGGGGGCCGCTCTGGAGCGCGGGGGCACCTCCGTATGGGTGGGCGTACCCATCGGCGGTGGCGGTCCATCCACCGCCGCCGATCGAGCCGGCGACGCCGGTGCTGGTACCCGAGGCCGGCACCACCGCGGCGGCGGGCGGCTGCAGGTGGCGCGGCACCACGGGCGCTCGGCGGAGCCAGGGATCCGACCAGTCCCATGGTCAACAGGACACTGCATGTGGCAGCCAGCACCAACCCCATCCGGGGTGCGTTGGCCCGTTCGTCGCGGTTCGCGAACATGAAGTCGTTGCCCCTATCACCGTGTGGATCGCGCCTGTCCCGGGTCGCGGTCCCCTTCCCTTCCTATCGGCGCCTAACCGCTGCCAACTTGAGGGCGACGACCAGCCTGGGCAAGCACTGCGCGACGGGCTACCGTCACGCCCCGGAAACCTGTCGTTAACAGTCATCCACCAGGAAGTTTGGTCACTCGGATAGACCGCCCGGCCACGCAACGCGGTCTAAGTTGCAGCCCATTTTTGGACCGACGAAACTTCGGTGGACAACCAAACCTGGGCAGGGAAACCCACCCGATGGCGGGAGGATTGCACGTGATGTTCTTTGGGGCCGGCATCCGTCGACGGTTGCGTCGAATCATCTCCATGGCGGTCGTAGCGGCGGTGCTCTGCGGCACCGCCGGTGCGCTCGTGGCCACGGTGACGAGTGGCCTGTCGCCCACCCGCGCCGGTGCCGACCAGTACACCAACAATGGGGACAACGCCCGCGACGGGTGGTACCCGGACGAGCCCAACCTGTCGCCGACCAGCATCACCAGCGGTGACTTCGGCCAGCTGTTCAGCACCCAGCTGACCGGCGCGGTCTACGGCCAGCCGCTTGGTCGACCAGCGGCGTGCTGGTGGTGACCACCGAGGCCGACTGGATCTACGGGCTGGACCCGGTGAGCGGGACCATCCTCTGGCAGCGCCAGATCGGCACGGCGTTCAACGAGGGCAGCCAGGAGGGGTGCGGGGACCTGTCCCTCTCCGGCATCACCGCCACCCCGGTGGTGGACCCGAGCACGGGCATCGTCTACTTCACCGACAAGCAGTACATCATCGGCGAACACCGGCAACCCGCAGTACTGGCTCCATGCCGTGAACCCGCAGACCGGGGCCGAGGAGCCCAACTTCCCCGTCCTCTACCAGGGCCCGGCCGACAACGACCCGACCCAGAGCTTCAACGCCTACTACCAGGACCAACGGCCCGGGCTGCTCCTCCTCGGCGGCGTGGTCTATGCCGCCTTCGGCTCGACCTGCGACTACGGCACCTACCAGGGCTGGGTCATCGGCGTCAACACGTCAGGGGCCATCACCACCCGGTGGTCGGACGAGGCCGGGCAGGGATCGACCGCCCAGGGCGGGATCTGGCAGTCGGGTTCCGGCATCATGTCCGACGGGCGCCGGCACCATGGTGGTGGTCACCTCGAACGGTGCCACCCCGCCGGCGCCGGCAGCCGGCACCAACCCGCCGAGCGCACTGGGCCAGAGCGTGGTCCGCCTCAACGTCGCAGTCCAACGGGACCCTCAAGCCGGTCGACTTCTTCGCGCCGTCCAACGCGACCCAGCTGAGCACCATCGACGCCGACTTCGGCTCCGGAGGGGCGGTCGAGCTTCCCCCGAGCACCTTCTCCACCTCGAAGTACCCCGAGCTCATCGCCGCCATCGGCAAGGAGGGCTACCTGTACCTCCTCAACGCCGCCAGCCTGGGCGGCTTCGGCCAGGGGGCCAACGGCGGCAACGCCGACGTTGCCCGGATCGGGCCCATCGGCGGGGTCTGGGGCAAGACGGCGGTGTGGCCCGGCGACGGCGGGTACGCCTACGTGGTGTCCGCTTCCCAGGGCGGCGGCCCGGGCGCGCTCCAGGCGCTGGCCTGGGGCACCGACGCCAGCGGCAATCCCGACCATGAGCCAGGTCGGCCACCTCGTCGGACGCCTTCGGCTACGGGTCGAGTGCGCCGGCGGTGACCTCCAACGGCACCACGTCGGGATCGGCCACGCTGTGGACGGTGTGGTCGGCCAGCGACGCCCCCGAGGGCTCGCCGGGCGGAAGCGAGTCCCAGCTGCGGGCCTACAACCCCGTGCCGGTCAACGGCACCATGCAGGAGATCTGGTCGGCCCCCATCGGCGTGGCCTCCAAGTTCCTCACCCCCTCGTTCGACAACGGCCGGGTCTACGTGGGCAACATCAACGGCCAGATCTTCGGCTTCGGCGCCCCGGTGCCCCAGCCCCTGTCGGTCACCCCCACCACGTTTCCCGACCACGCCACTCGGACAGTCGGCGACCCAGACGCTGACCATCTCGGCTCGGCTGCGACCAGCCTCACCGGCATCAGCTCCGACGACGCTGACTTCGTCGTAGGCACACCGTCCACCCCCCTGCCGGCGACCGTCCCGGCCGGCGGGCACCTCACCGTGCCGGTCACCTTCACCCCGACCAAGGCCCTGCCCGAGGCCGCGGTACTCACGTTGACCATGGCGGGCGGAGCTCTGTCCGAACAGACCATCGGGCTGTCGGGTGCGGGCGAGTACGCCACCGGCCACCCGCTGATGACCCCGGCGACCATCGACTTCGGCAACATCGCCCTCAACTCGTCGCCCCAGTCGGAGAGCGCCGTGCTGTCCAACAACGGGGCCCAGCCCCTCACCATCACCGGGGTGACACTGCCGGGGGCACCCTTCACCGCCACCAGTGTTCCGAAAGCCGGCACGACAGTGGCCGCTGGCGGCAAGGTGTCCATTCCGGTCACCTTCACCCCCGACGTAGTGGGCAACTCCCTCAGCTCGCTCGTCGTCCAGACCAACGACGGGGCCGCGACCCTCAACCTCACCGGCAGGGACCGGCTACCCGCCCACCCTCGAGGTCGGGCCCCAGACCGTCGACTTCGGCTCGGTCCCGGTCGGGAGCACCGAGAAGCGCACCTTCACCATCACCAACACCGGCTCCACCGCCGCGGCCATCACCTTGTCCAAGCCGCCGGTGACCTCGGCCGGGTTCGCCGCAGTGTCGGCGCTGCCTGAGGACACCACCATCGGTGCCGGGGCCACGCTGACCGAGACCGTGTCATTCACACCGCCGGCCACCGGGGCGGCCACCGACGGCTGGATCATCGACTCCACCGACGGGTTGGGTAAACGGACGGTGACCTTCGTGGGTACCGGTGTGTCCCCACCCCCGCCCGCCGTCAGTGTGAACTCACTCAACACCTACTGGCCGAAGACCGGCACCAGCGCACGCCAACTTCACCGTGTCCCTCTCGTGGCCCAGTGCCAGTCCGGTGACGGTCACGGCCAACACGGTCGACGGCACGGCCACCGCGGCAGGCGGCGACTACGTGGCGGTCAAGCGGTCTGGCGGTGACCATCCCCGCCGGTTCGACGACCGCCACCGTGCCGGTCACCATCAACGCCAACGGGGGCAAGCATTCGGGCCCCATCGCCTTCAGCCTCAACCTGTCCAACCCGGTGGGCGCCTTCGTCGGCAATGCCTCGGGCCAGGGCAACATCATCTTCGGTGGCACCGTGGTCAACGAGTTCATGGCAGCCAACGCCGCCATGGTCCCCCAGTCCCTCGAGACGCCCCAGACCGCCATGGTGCCGGTCACCCTCAACGGCGACTACTACGCCGCCAACTGCCTGGTGAACACGGCCGACGGCACGGCCACGGCTGCCAACCATGCCTACACCCCGATCGTCAACGGCCTGATCACCTTCAAGGCCAACCAGGCCATCGCCTACATCCCGGTGACCATCCCGGCCGCCAGCGCACCGACCGGCAACCAGACCTTCACGGTCAGCCTGTCCGGCTGCAACCCGGGCACCACCGCCATCGCGCCGGTGGCCACGGTGGTCATCGTGGGGGCGGCGGCCAACGGACCCTCGATCGAGGCCGCCCCCTCGGCGGTCTCCTTCGGGGCGGTACCCGACGGGGTGACCGAGACCCGCTCGTTCACCCTCACCAACTCCGGGTGGCACACCGGCCACCATCACCACGTCGGCACCGCCGAACGCAGCGGCGGGCTTCGTCGCCACCTCCAGCCTGCCGGCCGGGAGCGTCATCGCCCCCGGAGCCTCGGTGACCGAGACGGTGGCCTTTGACCCGAGCGCCGAGGGAGCCCTGGCCGACAGCTGGACCATCAATGCCAACGACGGGCTGGGTGCCGCGGACCATCGCGCTGTCCGGCACCGGCCTGGCCCCGCTCTCCCCCACCGTGTCGCTCAACTGGATCAACCTGGTCCGCCCGACCAGCGGCACCGCTACCGCCACCTTCACCCTGTCCCTGTCGGCACCCAGCCCCACTGCCACCTCGGTGACGGTACGCACCCTGGACGGGACGGCCACGGTTGCGGCCGGTGACTACGTCCCCATCACCAAGCAGCTGGTGACCTTCGCCCCGGGCCAGACCACGGCCACCGTGTCGGTGACCGTCAACGGGAAGTCCGCCACCCACAGCTACTTCGGCCTCCAGACCCTGGCGCCCTATACCGGCCTGGTCATCCAGAACGACTACGGCCGGGCCAACCTGCTCGGGCCCGACCGATGCGGCCCACGAGTTCGTCTACGCCGGCACGGCTGCCGTCATCCAGACCACCAGCGGCCCCCAGACGGCATCCGTCCCGGTCACCGCCAGCCCCCACTCCGACACCATCACCTGCGCGGTCAACACCGCCGACGGCACGGCGGTGGCTGCCAGCGGTGACTACACGCCCATCGTCAACGGCACCGTGACCCTCGACCCCGGTGTGACCAGCACCGCCGTCCCGGTGGTCATCCCCGCCGGCACCTCCATCCAGCCCAACCGGAGCTTCACCGTCACCCTCGGCGCCTGCTCGACCAATGTGGTGGTGGCCGACGCTGCGGGCCTGGTGACCATCAACGGCGCGGCGCCGCTCCAGGCGCCCACGCGTGACCACCGCCCCGATCAGCCAGACCGTCGTCAGCGGCACAGCCGGTGACCTTCACCGCGGCGGCGGGCGGCAGCCCGCCGCCCACCGTGCAGTGGCTGAGCGAGGCGCCCGGGGCCACGTCCTTTACGACCGTGGTGGGCGCCACCTCGCCCGGCCTACACGTTCACCCCCATCGTCTCCCAGTCGGGCACCAAGTACGAGGCGATCTTCACCAACGCCCTCGGCTCGGTCACCACCGCGTCGGCCACGCTCACCGTGACCCCGGGGGTGGCCCTGTCGCTATCACCCTCCAGCCTCTCGTTCGGCTCCATTCCGGTGGGGGTGACCGAGACCCACACCTTCGTGGTCACCAACACCAGTGCCTCACCCCTGACCATCACCTCGTCGGCACCGCCGGCCGCCGGCCAGGGATTCTCCGCCACCACCAGCCTCCCCAACGGAACCGTGGTGGCTCCCGGCACCTCGGTGCCCGAGACCGTCGCCTTCACCCCCGACCGCCACCGGCACCTTCAGCGACTCGTGGGTGGTCACCTCGAGCGACGGCCTCGGCCCCCACACGGTCACGCTGTCCGGTACGGGGATCGCCCCGCTCACCCCCACCGTGTCGCTCAACTGGATCAACCTGGTCCGCCCGACCAGCGGCACCGCTACCGCCACCTTCACCCTGTCCCTGTCGGCACCCAGCCCCACTGCCACCTCGGTGACGGTACGCACCCTGGACGGGACGGCAACGGTTGCGGCCGGCGACTACGTCCCCATCACCAAGCAGCTGGTGACCTTCGCCCCCGGACAGACCACGGCCACCGTGTCGGTGACCGTCAACGGGAAGGTCCGCCACCCACAGCTACTTTGGGCTCCAGACCCTGGCGCCCTATACCGGCCTGGTCATCCAGAACGACTACGGCCGGGCCAACCTGCTCGGGCCGACCGATGCGGCCCACGAGTTCGTCTACGCCGGCACCACGGCGGTGGCCCAGACCACCACCGACCCCCAGACGGCCTCGTTCCCGGTCACCGCCAGCCCCCACACCGACACCATCACCTGCGCGGTCAACACCGCCGACGGGACGGCGGTGGCCTCCAGCGGCGACTACACCCCGGTCACGGCTGGGACGGTCACCCTGGCCCCCGGGGTGACCAGCGCCACCGTGAAGGTGAACATCCCGACGGGGCCGCCGAATCTGCCCAACCGCAGCTTCAATGTCACCCTGAGCAGCTGTTCGACCAACGCGGTCATCGCCGACGCCACCGGGAGCGTCACCATCGTTGGCTGACCGGCTGAGGGCCCCGTCGACCACCCGGGCCAGGCGGGGCCTCCAGCGGCTGACGGCCGTGGGCCTGTCCCTGCTCGCCGCAGGGTGCGGCGGGTCGGCGGCGACCTCGGCCACCGCGGCAACCTCCGCCACGACCGGGACCACCTCGACCACCGTCCCTTCCCACCGGGCCACGACCACCACCACCCCGTCGGGGGCCGCGGCCACCCCGGCGGGCTTCCGGGGCATCTACGAGTTCGCCGGGTCCAACTCGGCCACCGACGCCGGTGACCCGGACCTGGCCGGTGTGGTCCTGATCTACTACTGGAGCCAGCTCGAGCCGACCAAGGGCGCCATCGACTTCGGCCGGATCGAACGCGACATGGCGCCCTGGGTGGCAGCCGGCAAGCGGGTCGTCCTGCGGGTGTCGACCTCGGGTGCCGCCAGCTGGGACCCACCCGCCTCGGCCAACGGCACCCCTCAGTGGGTGTATTCCGACGGGGCCCGGAGCATCCATGACCAGGGCGCGACCCTGCCCGTCTACTGGGACCCCGCCTACCTGGCCGACTACGGGGCCTTCGTCACGGCCCTGGGCACCCACTTCGACGGCAACCCGCACCTCGCCTTCATCGAGCCGGGCATCGGCATGGGGGGTGAGACCCTCCCCGAGACCCAGGCCACCGCCCGGGGCATCGCCGCCTGGCAGGCCGCCGGCTACACCGACGCGCTCTGGCTGCACACCGTGGAGACCCTGGCCGGATTCTTCGCCACCTCGTTCCCGACCACCCCGGTCTATCCCCTGGTCGACCGGACCTTCTTCGACGGGAGCGGCCAGGGGTTCGATGCCGTGATGGCCAGGTTGTCGGCCATTCCCCACTGGGGCCTGCAGGACGACGGGCTCACCGGCACCCAGCAGCTCGGTCCGCAGTGGGCGGGCCGGCCCCTGGCCCTCGAGCAGCTGGATGCCACCCGGGTCTCGGGCGACCGGCTGGCCGACGACCTGCACCACGGGATCGACGGCCTGGGTGGGACCTACCTGCTGATCTACCGGAGCGATATCGTCGACCCGGCCAACGCCGCCGCCCTCCATGCTGCGGCGGCCCGGGCCACCACCAGCTGACCGACGCTGGACTGGCGGTAGTCCGCGGTTGTCCTGCGGTCGGCTGCTGTCAGTAGTTGGTGGCCAAGAACACCGAGACGTACTCCCCGTCCTCTTGGAGGATGAACCGCTGTTGCACGATACGGCGCATGGTCGGGATGAGGCCTCGGATGGCGGAGTCGGGCCCGATCAGCCACACCCGTTGGTGGTCCTCCAGGGCATTCTGGAAGTCGGTGGCGTTGAAGATGGTCGGGATCCCGTACTGGGTGTCGACGGCCTGGCCGTTCTTCTCGAACACGTAGAGGAGGGTTTCGGTGCGGTGCGGGGGAATCCAGTAGTTGGGTGCGTGCCCGAGGCTGTTGCCCACCAGGTTCGGGGTGCCCGCGGCGATGACGGCGTCGCCCGGCTCGATGCGGGCCTTCACGTAGGACACGGCGGTCGGGTAGTCGAGCCAGCGGTGGGAGACGTTGGCGTGGAACAGGCTCCCGGTCCAGGTGCCGTAGTCGTTGAGACCACCGATGAGGCTCAGCATGACCGCCACCATGGACAGGGCGGCGAACACCTCGACGAAGACCCGGCGCATGCGGCGGTCACCGGCCGGGGCCTCTCGCAGCACCACCTTCCGGACGGCGTCGATGATGTCGACGACGCCGCAGGAGGCCAGGGCGAAGACGAAGGGCAGGCACAAGAAGACGTAGCGGGTGTCCTTGGTCGCCAGCACCAGGGAGACCATGGCCATGGGCACGATCCAAAAGGCGGCCAGGTACAGGCGGAGCACGTCCTTCCGGACCACACCCATGATGATCCCGAGCACGGCCAGGAAGCTCACGATGGTGATCGAGGCGCCGTAGGAGGAGTTGGCGAAGAAGAAGTTGGCCAGGTAGTAGAAGGGCTGGGGCGACCACGACACGAGCGGCCCCCCGCTCGGGTCCACCCCGAAGCTCGGCGGGTGGGTGAACAGGGCCAGGGCCAGCTGGACGCAGATGGCGGCAACGGCCGCACCGCCGAAGGCCCACCAGCGCCAGTTGCGGACCCAGGACAGTCCGTCGATACAGATCAGCGCCAAGGGGATCACCACCAGGACCCCGAAGGACTCCTCGTGGGTGAGGTACATGGCCACCACCGCCACCATGAGCACGGCGATGCGCCGGGTGGTCGGCACCTCGATGGCCCGCAGCAACAAGACGGCCACCACCACCACGATGCACTGGAGCATCTGGTACATGCGGATGTCCTGGGCGTGGCCCATCTCGAAGGGGGCGGTGGCAAAGACGATGGTGGCGCCCAGCTGATAGACCCGGCGGCCCGGCAGCACCTTGGGGATCACCAGCAACCCGAACAGCACCACCGTGGCACCGAACCACAGGACGGACACCTCCCGCAGCACGGCCGGGTTGTCGTGGACGACGCCGCCCACCACGGCGATCAGCGCGGTGTAGAGCTCGGACTTCCAGTAGAGGAAGCCTGATGGCCACTGGGGGAGCACGTGGGCCCGGATGCCCTGGGCGGCGGCCAGACTGGACAGCTCGTCCTGCCACAGCGGGTTGAACATGATGTGGAAGCTCTGGGCCAGCGCCCAGATCCCGCCGAAGGCCACCGTCGCTGCGGCATACCAGTGCTGGCGCAGCCAACCCACCCGTGCCGCCTGCGGGAGAGGCTGCTCACCCGAGGGAGCGGTCGCCAGGTCGGCCATGGCGGCAGACGGGTCGACAGTCGCCGCCTCGGGTGACGCCACGGCGAGACCGACCACGTCGGTGGGGTGCCCACTACCGGCGCCCGCCGGTTCCATCGGTGGCGATGTCGATGCGGCGGTCCGCTCCCGGGCGGCGCGGCGGATGGTGAACACCGAGGTCACGATCACACCGAGCAGGGCCAGGCCGAGGACCAGTTTCAGGGTGAAGGACGTGTTGGGGAAGGGGGACTGCACATAGACGATGTGGTTGGTCTCGGCCAGGATCAACAAGAGCCCTAACCCCGGCAGCAGACCACACAGCAGGCTGCCCACGGCCGCCACCAGGGAGACTCCGAAGGCGCACAGCACGATGAGGGCCACCAGCGCCACGAACAGCAGTTCCAGGGTCAGGACCAGGTGGTCGATGAGCAGCGGGCCGGACGGGACGGTGATGGAGGCCACCGACCGGGCGAACAGCACCCCGAGCGTGGTCTCCGGTGAGCTGATGAAGGCAACCGCGTGGCCGGTCAACCCGTTGCTCCCGGTCCGCCAGCCCTGCCCCGTGGAGAACGATGACGCCTGGTTCCCCGCCCGGACCATTCCGTCCAGGTAGGCGACCGGCTGGCGGGAGGCGCTGACGGCGATGGTCAGGACATGACGGCCCGGTCGGGCCACCGGGCACAGGTCGAAGACCGACAGCGGCAGGGTGGTGGCTTTGATCCCGGCCGTACCCGAGGCGATGGCCTTCCCGTCGAGGGAGACGGTGTACAGCCCGGTGGCCCCGACGCGGAGCCATCCCTCGGTGCACCCATCGGGGAAGTCGACGACGGTGGACGCCACCAGCGACCGGGCCCCGTAGGAGCCGATCAGCCCGGGGGCGTTGGCGGGCTGGGTGAAGGAGTCCGGTGCCACGGTCACCGTGTCGGTGGCGGGTCGAGATGAGCTCTGGATTGCCGACACCCAATCGCCGTCGTCGATGCGGGGCCGGGAGAAGATCCCCGACTCGGGTAGTTGCTGGGAGGTGAGTGCGGCGTTGGTGGTCGACCGCCAATCCGACGGCGACATCCCGTAGTTCTGGACCAGGCCACCCGACCGCACCTGGACACGGGCCCGAAAGGCCGGAGCCTTCCCGTTGAAGCTGACCACTTCCACGCCGACCACGTTGAGTCCGACCACCAGAGCCGGTCGGATGTCGACGGTCTGGACTGTCTTCGGGATGTCCGGGGCAGTGTCGATGAGGCGGATGGGGGCCACTGGACTGGGCGCGAGGTCGTAGCCGTTGACGAAGCCGGTGCTTTCCTGGGAGCCCTCCAGCCACAGGGTGACGCTCTGGGGCAGCGCCCCGTAGACGGGGATCCGCAGCCGGAAGAACGCCCGTGACCCCGACTCGGGCGAGCGCACCCATACCTGGTGGGCGGTGGGCGCGGTGAAGGGCTGGCGGGGTGACCGCACCTGGACCGCCACCCAGAACGACGAGAACAGCCAGGCGATCACCACGATGAGGACCAGGCCGGCGCCGATCTTCCCCGAGCGTTTCTGGCCGGCCCGGCGGGGCGAGGCCTCCCGCTCGGGGGTTATCTGCTCAGGCAGGGCATAGCGGTCGAGGTCGAGCTCCTCGGTTCCCTTCAGAGGGCGGTCGAGGACGGTCACGGCGACCCCGGCACGTAGAGCCCGGTCGAGATCTCACGGGCGTAGACGTTCTCGTTGAGGGTGTCGGCCTTGACCGCAGCGGTGATGTTCGAGCGGAAGGCGGCCTCGTTGCCCTGGCGCTGCCACGCCAGGGCGATGTAGGTCAGGGCCAGGGAGCGGACCTCAGAGTTGGAGGTCTCGGCCATGGCCCGCTGGAGCGTCGAGATGGCCAGCGTGGTCGCACCGGCCTGGTAGTAGAAGCGGCCCTCACTGAAGCTCACCGCCGCCGAATCAAACTGCCCCTTGACCAACGACAGCACGTTGGGGTTCTTGGCCGTGATGGTGGCGTTGGCCAGGAAGCTGATCAGGTCGGCCCGCACCACGGCCGCGGCCGGGGTGCCTGACGGGATGGTGGTGGCCGCCTTCTGGAACAGTTGGGCCTGCTCCAAGAGGGTCAGGTCCCGGCCCGCTGGGCGCTCGGCTTCGGCATAGGCGGCCAGACCGGTGGTGCGGTTCTGCTGGGCCTGGGCCTGGCCGAGGGCGCGCTCCAACCCTGAGTCGTAGGCGGTCTGGGGGTTGAGGCGGAGGGCCGAGGCGATCAGGCTCTGGCCGGCGTCCGGGCGTCCGGTGGCCACGGCCTGGATCCCGTTGTCGACATCTCCCTGGGCCAGGGTGGCCAGCAGCAGTCCGACCAGCACCACCACGGCGGCCAGGCCCGACAGGGCCGCTGCCACCCATTGGGGTCGGTTGGTGGGTCGCCCCACCCTCCCCACCAAGAACAGGCCCGACACCACCAGCAGGTACCACCCGAACCGGAGCCCGTAGAGGAGGACCAGGGACTTGGCGTCGAAGTTGATCCCGAGGAATTGGGTGGGTGGCGGGGTGTTGTTGTTGGTGAGGAACTGGCCGTTGATGATGGCCGACTGGTTGACGTCGTTCTGCAGGGTGAACATGGTGGCGCCACCGGCGATGCGCGTGGTCACCACGAACACCAGGGCCAGGGCCAGGTAGGCCCAGCCCACACTGCGGGTGACCCGGGTGGCCTGGCCGCCGGCGCGGACGAACGAAACCACTGCGGCCACCGCCAGCGCACCGACCGCGACCCCGTAGCTCAGGTGGTGCAGGAGGGGGACCGCCCCCAGGGAGAAGTCGAGGTCCCAGACCGACAGGCTGGAACTCAGATTGAGCCCGATCCACGGCAGGGCCAGCGCCCCGAGCGCGGCGACCATGCCGACCGCGAACCGGGCCACCAGGGCGTGCCGGCTGGCAGCGAACATGGCAACTGGTCGGCCGGCCCCCCTACCCGCCCACCCGATGGTCCGGGTGGGCACGTCAACCGTGGTCAGGCTCATGTCCCGCTCGTGGATGCCTTGACCTGGTCGCCGTCGTTCAGATTCTGGAGGTTGGAGACGGCCACCACCTGACCGGCACGCAGTCCGGACAGGATCTGGGTCCGGTTCGAGTCCGATGCTCCGAGCTGCACCGGTTGGAACGTGACGTGGCCGTTCTTCACCACGGCCACCGCCGGGTTGAGCTCGGCATTCTGAATGGCAACTGACGGCACGGTTACCGCGGCCAGCACCGGGGCCGACACCGTCACGAACGCCTGGGTGCCGATGGGGATCGGGTTGTTGGGCCGGTTGGCCGCCGCCACCACGATGGTTCCTTCCAGGCCACCGTTGGCTGCCGATGCGCTGACGGCCAGGACCTTGCCCTGGAGGTGGACCCCAGGAAGCTCGGTGGGCGTGACCGTGGCCGAATCACCCACCGCCACCGACTGCAGGTCGGTGAGCTGCATGCCGGTGCTCACGTCCACGGTGGTGGGATCGATGATCTGGACCAGGCTGGCGCCGGGCTGGGCGACCTGGCCGGCCGCCACCCTGATGTAGGAGACGCTGCCGGTCATGGGTGCGGTCAACGAAGTGGTGTTGCCCTGGGCGATGGACAGCAGCTGCTGGTCGATGGCCACCTGGCCCTGGAGGGTCGGGACCTGCACAGCCAGGTAGGCACCGGCCGACCCGGAGGAGCCCTTGGCGCTGGCCGAGGCCGAGGCCAGGGTCTGTTGGGCCTGGGTCAAGGAGGCCTGCACCTGGAGGATGTTCTGCTGGAACGGCACCGGGTTCAGCTGCAGGAGGGGCGTCCCCTTGGTGACCTGCTGACCGGCCAGGACGTCGACTCCGGTCACCTCGATCGGCGCGGTCACACCAGTGACGTTGAGGCTGACCACCGACACATGTTGGGGCGATGCCGACAGGCTGCCCACGCCACCGGGACTGCTGTGGACCACTGCCGGGCGGGCCGTCGACACCACCACGCTGGTCGGCCCGCCGATGGCTGCGGCCACCGAGGCGGCCACGGCCACGATCAGGGCCAGCACCACGATGAGCACCAGGAGCACGACGAGGCCCAGGCGACGGTTGCTGAGCTTTTTCGCCCGCTGGGGCAGGTGGGGCCGAAGCGCCTCGAGGCGTTCCCGGGTCGCCTCGGTCGTTCCGGTACCGATCTCCTTGAAGCCGGTGCCGACGCGGTGCAGTCCCCGTGGTGTGCCGTCTTCGGACGCAGCCTCGGTGTCCGGGGGTCCGGTCACCGATCCGGCCTCGTCCGGGTCGGACCCCGAGCGCTCTGGCTCATCGTGCCGTCCCTCGGCGATCGCAGTCGCTACGGTCGCGGCAGCGGCGGGTGCAGCAGTCGTGGCCACTACCTTCGGCCCGACGGGCTCGGACGGGTCCCCCGACTCGGCGTCGACCACAGGCTCCACCGTCTCTGGGCCCTCATCCAACGTCGCCCACGCCGCGGTGACCGCAGGCCTTCCAGGCTTGATCGGTTCAATCTTGACCGCCGCTGTGTCGGTCGGGGCTGTGTCGGTCGAGGCTGTGTCGGTCGAGGCTGTGTCGGTCGAGGCTGTGTCGGTCGAGGCTGTGGCGGTCGACGAGGCATCGGTCGGTGCAGCCGCGCTCGACGCAGTCTCGGCTGAAGTCACTTCCGTGGCCGGGGTCACAGCCGATGCCGTCCCGTTGGAAGCAGGGCTGCCGGCGATGTGGCCGGCGGCCCGACTCTCGGTGTGCCGCGTTGCCCCCTCGACGGAGCCGGCATCCGTTGCGGGTCGGGCCTCGCCGGCAATCGGGGCACCTTCCTCACCGGACTCCTCAATCGTGGTCGAAGCAGGTCCGGCACCATTGGTGTGCATGTCCATCGGCATCTCCCACAGTTCGTCGTTGGACTTCCCGAGCAGATCGAACACCGAGGTGCGGGTGCCCTTCTTCCGCTTCGATCGGCGTCCGCCCTTGGCCTTTCGACCGTGTTCCCCGTCGCCGTTGACAACGGGCTCCGCGGCCGGATGGTCGATCCCGTCGCCCACGGGATCGTCTGGCGACAGATTGCCGCCGGTCTTCTCTACTTGTGTCATGGGATGCCCCCCTGCCTATTTCTTCACAATGTGGAAATTCGTGTCGGGCCGGACCACGCCGTACACGACCGCCGAGCCCTCCAGCAGCGAAAAGAGCGGGAGGAACACCAACTGCAGCAGATGCCAGATGACGCGGCGGGCCGGCGAGACGCCCCGCTGCTCGAGATTCAATTCGAGACCCAGCACGTAGAGGGCCGAATAGGCCGTCAGGGAGACCGTCCCGATCAGGAACACCACGTAGGGGATGCGGACGTTGAAGACGATCACCGCCACGCTGATCCCCCACCAGCCCAGCCAGCCCACGCCCCACACCAGCACCGACGACACCAGGGCGATCCGGTGCCAGAGCCGGGCCGGCGCGTGCAGGCACACCAGGCACAGTCCGATGAACCACCGACGGCGCTGCTTGACGAAGTCCATGACCGAGCGGGTGGACTGCTCCAGGCAGTAGCCGTCGATCCAGCGGGAGCGGCGACCCTTGGTCATCTCCACCAGGGACCACCAGGCGTCCTCGGTGACCGAGCCCGCCGGGCCGAGGTCGAAGCCGACCTCTTTTTCCACATCGTTGCGGACCAGGATGAACGAGCCGTGCATCCCGAAGGCGGTCTGGCCCCAGGTGTGCTGCAGCCGGAACCGGCCGAGGTCGTCCCCGGTGCGCACCGAGTCGGCCAGGGTGAGGAACGGGTGCTCGGTCAGGTCCCGGTGGTAGAGCACGACGCCCTGGCCGATGCGCAGCTCGCCAGAGGCCTCTTCGTCCACGATGGCGTTGCGGATGCCCCGCACCGCCGAGGGGGTGACGTGGGTCTCCTCGTCGAGGTGGAACAGCCAGGTGGTGTCCGTGACCGGCGACACCTGCAGGGCGTAGTGGAGGGCCCGGGCCTTGAACCGGGTGGCGTGGGGCGTCTGATAGTCGGTCGGAACGAGGATGGTGGTCAGGCAGTGCATGACCGGGAGGGGGAGGATGCGGTCAGTGACCACCTCGACGGTGAAGGGGAACAGGGGAACCTGGGCCATGGCCGTGGTCACGGCATGGACCGACTTGAGGACGGCCTCCACGTTGGTGCCGCGGGTCACCAGCCGGAAGCACACCGGGTTGGTGATGGGCCGGTCATCGGTCGTCGGCTTGCTGCCGTTGCGGAAGGTCAGGGCACCCAGCACGTTGAGGACCACGGGCAGGGCCAACAGCACCCAGATGAAGCTGAGCCCGTCCAGCACCTCCGCGCTGGTCCCGTCGCCAGGGTCGGAGATGTCCCGCAGCCAGGTCATCAGGAAGAAGATGGGGACGCCGACCAGGACGAAGGCCACGGCGTAGCTGAGCCGGACCCGCCACGGGGCCCAGGTCGCCTTGTCCATCTGTCCGGTGGGCCGGAGGAGAGCCAGCTCGCGTTGTTTGAGGGCCAGCGCCGACGACGCACCGATGGCGGCGTCGGCGCTGTCGGTCGGGTCGAGCTCCGGCACCGCCTGCAAGGGCGGCGGGAGGTCTTCGATTTCCTGGTCGGACCGGGTGGTGGGGAGAGTGGTCACGCCACCTGCGCTCCGGTCAGCAGCATGGACTTGCACCACTCCACCTGGGCGCTCAATCCGTCACGCAGGGACACCTCTGGCTCCCAGCCCAGCAGCTCGTAGGCCCGCTCCACCGAGCCGCCGGTCCGCTGCACGTCACCGGCCTCCTTGCCGCTGCGCTCGAGCAGCACCGGGGATCCGGCCAGCTCGCCGATCAGGTCGATGACGTCGGCCATGACGGCGTGGCTGCCGCCGGCCACGTTGACCACGGTGCCCGGGGGCACGTCCTCGAATCCGGCAGCGATGTTGGCCCGGACCACGTCGGCGACGTAGGTGAAGTCCCGCACCTGGCGCCCGTCGCCGAACAGGGTGAACGGCGTACCGGCCACCGCGGCGTCGGCCAGTCGGCGCATGGCCATGTCCGGCCGCTGACGGGGGCCGTAGACGGTGAAGTAGCGGAGGGAGACCGTGGGCACCCCCCAGTTGGCCGCGTACAGCCCGCACAGGTGCTCGGCGGCCAGCTTGGTCACACCGTAGGGGCTGAAGGGCCGGGGCAGGTCGGTCTCGTGGGTCGGGTAGGTCGGGGCGTTCCCGTAGACCGACGAGCTCGAGGCGTAGACCACCCGCGGCGTGCCGACCACCCGTGCCGCTTCGAGGAGCTGCTGGGTGGCCTTCACGTTGTGCTCGCAGTAGTCGGCGAACCCGGTGTCCCAGGACTTGCGAACCCCGGGCTGGCCGGCCTGGTGCATGACGATGGAGGCGCCCTCGAGGAGCGGCCGGAGGTCGACGGTGCGCAGGTCGGCCTCTTCGAAGGTGAACCCGGGCAGCTGAGACAGCGTGAGCAGGTTGCGCCGCTTCTCCATCGGGTCGTAGTAGTCGGTCATGCAGTCGATGCCGAGCACCTGGTGCCCCTCGGCGCACAGCGCCTCGCTCAGGTGGCTCCCGATGAATCCTGCAGCTCCGGTGACGACGATGTTCATGGTGTCTCCTGTCGGGGGTCGGATGGGCTTGCTGCATGAAGGCGCCTCGTCATACCGCCACCCCCAACGGTGCGTCGAAGCGCTCACTGATGAACTGGCTGTCGATCACGTCGGTCGCCGCCCCGGCGGTCGACTCCACGATCAGGGCGGTGGCCGCCTCGACCGTCCCGTCGTCAACGGCTCCCCCGCCGACATGGGCATAGGCGTCGGCCACCCCCCGGACGAACCGGTCGATGCCGTAGTCGGTGCGGAGCGAGCTGGCACCCTCGATGGCCCGGACACGACTGGGTCCGTCGTCGAGGAGGCTGGTGATGCCTTCGGCCAGGCCCTCGGCTGTCGGTGGCACCAGCACGCACGAGTCGGCGTCGAGGATCTGGGTGTGGCTCGAGATGTCGGTGGCGACGATGGGCCGGCCCGACCGGAGGTAGGAGAAGATCTTGAGCGGGGTGTTGCTCCCCCGCTCCCGGGGGGACACCAGGATGTCGGCGGCCTTGAGGCAGGCGGGCACCAGCGTGGAGGGCACCTGGCCCACGATGCGCACGTGGTCGGTGACCCCCAGTCGGGCGGCCAGCTGCTCGAGGGTGGCCATCTGGTCGGGCCGCCCACCCACCAGGACCAGGACCGCGCCCGGGTGGCCGAGGACCACCCCGACCATGGACTCGAGTAGGAGCGGGACCCCCTGGTAGGGCTCGAGGGTGCCGGTGTAGAGGATGACCTTGGTGCCCTCGGGCGCCCAGGCCTGCCGGATGGCAGCAACCGTCGCCGGGTCGGGATCCGCCTCGAGGGGGACGTTGCAGACCGTCTCGACCGGGGTGTCGGTGGCGGCCCGCACCCGTTGGGCGATGAGGGGGAAGTGGGCGATGACGGCGTCGGAGCGCGAGATCACCGCGTTCTCCAATCCGGCGGCCAGACGGGTGGCTGGGTTGCGGGCACCGAGGCCGTAGTTGCCCAGCACGTCGGCCCAGTCGTTGCCCATGTCGTAGACATGGGGGGTGCCGGCCAGGCGGGCCAGAGTCGGACCGAATAGGCCGGCCTCCTCGTGGGTGTGCACCACGTCGTAGCGTCCCCGACCCCGGGCCGCCTCCCACAGGGACCGAATGGTCACCGTGCCGTTCAAGAGGACCTTGGTGAACGAGGGTCCGACGGCCACCGAGTGCACGCCGGGCATGGCCGCCCGCACGTAGGTGAGGCCCTCGATCGGGCGGTCCTCCCCCACCGGGTAGGTGACCAGGTCGATCTGGTGGCCCAGGGCGCAGAGGGCCACGCACCGGTTGAACACGCTGATCGGGGTGCCGCGGGGCGAGTACACCGGGTGGGGGGAGACCATGAGGATGCGCATCACGCCGCCCCCAACGCCGTCTCGGCGGGAGCGGGAACGCCGACCGGGTAGCGCCGGGTCTTGCGCAGGGTCAGGTAGAAGGGGATGCCGATCACCCCGAGGGCCAGGGTCTGGACGGTGATGCAGATGCCGACGGCGGCCCCCTGGGCGCCGGTGGCGTGCCCGCCGGCGGCGAGGAAGGCGGCGAAGGCACCCTCTCGGAGGCCGTAGCCGCCGAGGGAGATGGGAACCATGGTGACCGCCGTGGCGGTGGTGATGACCAGGGCGCTGTAGGCCAGGGTCACGTGGATGCCGACGGCCATGATGAACAGGGACTGGCTGGCCACGACGAACACCCAGAACACCAGACCCCGAAGGGCTGCCCGGCCCAGATCGCGTCGCTGGCCCCGGAAGTCGTGCAGGGTGGCCAGCAGCTTGGCCACCGCCACCCCAGGTCCTCGCTTGAGGATGCCCCACTTGCTCACCCGGCCGAGTGCGGTGCTGAGAGTCAGTCCCACCAGGACCAGACCACCCGCCAGTACGGCCAGGGCGTAGGGGCGGATCCGGCCGGCGTAGCCGAGGTCGATGGTGGCGAGCAGCCCCACGGCGGTGATGAAGACCATGCCGGGGAAGTTGCACAGGCGCCGGAGGACCACCGAGGCGGCGGCCGGCACCCGCTCGTCGGGCGTCTCGGCCAGAGAGGCGGCCCGCACCACATCGCCGCCGATGGAGCTGGGCAGGGCGGCGTCGAAGACGTCACCGCCCAGTTCGAGATGGAGACAACGCCGATAGCCGCACGGCACCCCGTTGGCGTTGGCGAGTCCGTGCCACTGGCGGACGGTGATCAAGATGGTGATGACGGCCACGGCGTACCCTGCGGCCAACAGGGCCGGATTGGCCTCCGACAGGGCGTGGAACACCGCACCGAAACCGACCTTGCGGGCGATCAGGGCGAAGGCCCCGAAAGTCACCACGATGCGGACGATGGTCATCGGGGCAATCCGACGGGTCTTGGCCGGAGGCTCGGCCAGCGCAAGCACGGGCGCCCCGACGACGTCCGGCGTGGTGGCCTCGGTGGCGGCTTCTGGTTCGGGTGGGATCGGCGCTGCATCCGGCTCCGCCACCGGTGTGGGCGGAGCCAGCATCTCGTAGGCCGACGACTGAGGGTGCTGCCGGATCACTCAGCCTCCACTTCGCCCCCGATGGACGTCCCCCCACCGTCACCGGCGCCCTCCTCGAGATCGGGCATGGCCCGCAGGGTCGACGAACCGTCGCCGGTCACGCTCCGGACCACATAGGGCCGGGCGGCGGAGTCCTTGAAGTACAGCCGGGTGAGCATCTCCCCGATCAGGCCGAACGAGGCGAACTGCACGCCCGCCACCAGCAACGGGGTGGCCAGGCTCGGGGCATGGCGACCGGTCCCCCGCAGCGCCCGGACCCCGGCCACCGTCCCGGCCACACCCGCCGCGCCGACCGAGGCCAGCGACAGTCGGCCGAAGAACTGCATGGGCTTCTGGCGGTAGCCAATCAGGAACTTGACCGTCACCAGGTCGAGCACCACCCGGGGCAGGCGCGAGATGCCGTACTTGGAGCTCCCGTGCTCTCGGGCCCGGTGGTTGACCGGGATCTCGATGACCTTGGCGCCGGAGATGAGGGCCAGAGCCGGGATGAACCGGTGGAGCTCACCGAACAGCTCGAGGCGGTCGACCACCTCTCGGTCGTAGGCCTTCAGGGTGCAGCCGTAGTCATGGAGTTTGAGGCCGGTCACCTTGGAGATGAGCGAATTGGCCGCTTTGGACGGCAGCCGCCGCATGAGCAACTTGTCCTTGCGGTCGGCGCGCCAACCCGAGGCCACGTCGTAGCCATCCTCCAGCGCCGCCAGGAGGGTGGGGATATCGGCCGGATCGTTCTGCTGGTCACCGTCCATCACCACGACCACCCGACCGGCGGCGTGCTCGAACCCGGCGCTGATGCCGGCGGTCTGGCCGAAGTTGCGGCGGAACTCGATGACCCGAACCCGGGGGTCGGCCTCGTGCCAGGCCAGGGCCTTCTCCAGCGTCGTATCGGTGCTGCCGTCGTTGACCAGGATGAGCTCGGAGATGAGCGGCAGGTCGGTGAGGACACCGAGGACCTCTTCGACGGCCAGGTCGATGCTCTCCTCCTCGTTGTAGAGGGGGATGACGACACTGAGGTCGACGGTTCGTTCCGCGGTGACCGGTGCGGTTTCGGCGTCCGTCAGAGCCATGGCTGCCTGCTTTCAAGGTGGCCGCCGGATGACAGGGAAGGACACGGCGGGGTTGGCAACGAGCCGGCTCGTGCGGTCACGGGGCCACCACCCCGTCTGGGGCCGGCGCGAAACGGGACGCCGAGGCCGAGACCCCTCGCCCGATGCCGACGTACCGGAACCCGGCCGCTCGCACCAGCGCGGGGTCGAAGTTGTTGCGACCGTCGAAGAACATGTCCCCCCGCATGGCCGCCCGCAGCTCGACCAGGTCGATGCTGAGGAACTGGGGCCACTCGGTGGCCAGCACGATGGCGTCGGCGTCGGCGGCCGCCCGCAGGGCATCGGGCATGAGCCGGATGTCGGGGACGTCGGGGACGGCGTGGACCATCGGGTCGAAGGCCGAGACGAAGGCACCCTTGTCCAGCAGACGGCTGGCCACGTCCAGAGCGGGCGAGTCCCGCAGGTCGTCGGTGTCCGGCTTGAAGGCCAGACCGAGGATGCAGATCTTGGTACCCCGGAGCGTCTTGAGCTGTCGCAACAACTCGTCGACGACGTACTTGCGCTGGGACTGGTTCACCGACACCGCACCCTCGAGGATGCGGGGGTGGTAGCCGTACTCGTCGGCCGTGCTGATCAGGGCGGACAAGTCCTTGCCGAAGCAGGAGCCGCCCCAGCCCAGGCCGGCATCGAGGAAGCGCCCGCCGATACGGGTGTCGAGGCCCATGCCCGCGGTGACCTCGGTGATGTCGGCCCCCACGAAGTCGCACAGCCGGGCGATCTCGTTGGCGAAGCTGATCTTGGTGGCCAAGAACGCGTTCGAGGCGTACTTGATCATCTCGGCCGTGGTCAGCTTGGTCTGCAACAGGGGGACCACGTCGCGATGACCCACGTCCCCGGGGATGGCCTGGTCGAGGATGGGACGGTACATGTCGACGGCGATCTCGAGGGCGGTCGGGTCATCGCTGCCCAGCACCACCCGGTCGGGATGCAAGAAGTCCTGGACGGCGTTGCCCTCCCGGAGGAACTCCGGGTTAGACACCACGCCGAAGAGATGGCGGCCCTCGGGGCCCACCATGTCCTCGATCAGGGAGGCCAGCCAATAGCCGGTCCCGATCGGCACCGTGCTCTTGGTGATCAGCACGTGGTAGTGCCGGAGATTCCGGGCGATGGACCGGGCCACCCCCCGGATGGCACTCATGTCGGCTTCGCCGTCAGGGCCCGGCGGGGTCCCGACACAGACGAAGACCAAGTCGGAGGAGTCCATGGCGTCTTGGAAGTCATTGGTGAACCGGAGGCTTCCCGAGGTCACACCGGCGCTGACCAGTGGATTGAGGCCGGGCTCGTGGAAGGGGGCGACACCTGAGGACAGCTGCTGGAGCTTGGCGGCGTCGGACTCCACGCCGATGACGTCGTGGCCCACGTGGGCCAGGCACGCAGCGACCACCGACCCGACGTAACCACTGCCAATCACAGCGATACGCTTGCCCATATAGGTTGTCGCCTTTCAGGTGTCGAGGAAGTACCTCATTTGAGACGTAGAGCGATATTGCCATCCAACTTCAGCACTCTCGGTGAGCACTCCCAGTACCCAAAAGCCACTCAATGGCAGCGTCCGGCCACTAAAAGTGCCGTTCAAGAGATCTCCGCCGCTCAACTGCTCGCATTGGGGACTTCCAGCAGGTAGTCCGACACTATGTTGCGCCGATTGTGGAACATCACCTGGAGTTCTGCAAGCGAGATGGGGTCCAGTTTCGTGAACATACCGTTAACCGAGGGGCCATTGGTCTTTGGTGAGTTGGCCGCCACTTGTTCTGATTAACCGGGCACGGTTCACTTAGTTATTCTTCAGTAACTGATTGAAACTATTCATGTCTAGGCAGCGATCATTTCCGCCCGCATGTGTCACAGCCAGATGAACTCGGCCGACAAATATGCGTTACATCCCGGAGAACCACCAAAGAAGGCCGCGGGACATGTGCGCGGTCATACAACCAATTCATCGTGAGCGACCTCGAGATGGTGCGGAACTTCTGTCGCAACACCGCGCGCGGCCATGGCCGACGAGAGCACCAGCGCACCTCAGCTACCTGCGGTGGAGGCTCGGTACGGATCGGAGCTGAAAGCCGTCAAGCTCCCGTGACAGACCACGAACTCATCCGAGCCGGGACATAACAGCGAGGGCCAAGATTGGATGTTTGAAACATCTACTCGATGGGTACAGAGCAGTATTTCTGTCGCATGGATGGTCGACATTTCCCCGTCGACCGCATCAACTGCCCCGAGGCGATTTCTTATCCCGTTCTCAGGAGAAACCCTACGTCCCAGCTGAACAGGGGTTGTACCGCGTCTGCAATAGGTGTTGCCACAGGAAGCACCAACGCGGGATGACAGGGCACCTTGTGACTGACCCAACGGACCAGGTCAGCGCACCACACACGGTTGCGGCCTTGCCGCGATGCGTGTTGGCACGGAAAACGGGCCTCGCTTCACTACACCCAGCGACGTCGGAACAACGGCCGCCATGCAGAGAAAAACCGTCCCTCGTCCACCATCGGCAGATTGCTTTCAGAACTTGAGAGAAAAACCGAAAAGATTCGTCGATCTGCCGAAAGGGCATCCTGAGCTGGTCTTCTTCCGGTCAGACGATCGCCGCATTGGGAGCTGCGTCATCACATCCCCGGTTTGTCACACCGGGTAGTGGGTTGTGAGCGGTTCACCTCAGTCGCCTTGAGGGTTTCGATCCGGTGAGCGGGGCGAGGACCGCATGTCGTGCCCACCTTTCGCCCGTTCACGCCCCGTATGTCGACTGGTGAGGGCCACGACGCCATCAACGAGTGCGCACGCCACACCGAAACTGATCTCGTTGCGCATGCCCAGCGGGGACTCGTTCTGGGCCCAGGTGTGGATGCGCCTAATGGGGGCCGGAAATGGGTTGACGCCGACAAAATGCTTCATGGGCTTGTCGAGATCGAGCAGTGCCGCCCCTGCCATTGCCGCAATTACCGCCGGGCGAGTCGTGCGGCTGACCGCAACGGTTGCTGCCGCCATGGTGGCCAGACCAAGCAGGCCATCTCTCCTCGCCTGCGGTTGGAAGGGCTCAATCACCCGGGTCAACCGTCAGACCCGCAAACTCCTCCACATCGGCCGCACCTTCGGTCGTCTGTGCGACGACTGCGTGGACGAACTGCTTCAGCAGTCATCCGGTGCCATGGCAACACGAAAGCCTCGGCTCCGTGCACTCGGCCATCGCGACGTCGCCTGAGTTCGCTTCGGTCTTCTGACTCTTCAGTCGGTCAGTAGGGCCCGATCCGCTGGTCAGGATTGGTGTCGATGAGGTGCTGACCATCCATCGACACCTGCGAGGTCCATTCGTTGCCGTCCCACCAGCGGTAGTGGAAGCGCCCGCTCGGGTCCGGGTGCCATCCAGCCGGTGACTGCGGCCTAGCTCCGCTCAACGACTGCCCGTCGGCTGGAGGTGTGACCGGCTGGGGATCCTCGACTACCGGATCTGGCTGTTGTGACTGCGTGTTCGCCGGCCGCGGGTAGGCGGGAAACTGGTCCGACACCGACAGCTCCCGGGCAGGTGCACGAGCCCGGCCCATCTGGGGCTGTCCGCCCATGCCGGGGATGCCGATCCCCTGCTGCTGGGCACGCCTGATGCCGTTTGCGTGCGCAATCAGGTAGAGGCCTGCGCCAATGAGCAGCGAGAGGAACCAGAACAGGGCCCAGACCGCCGACGGCAGGCCCCACGGGGTCCGACCGAGCCGTTTGCGGTCGTTCTCGGACAGTCGGTAGCCGAAGAATGCCCACAAGCACGAGAGCAGCCCGATGGTGACCCATTCTGCGGGGCTGAGGTTGTACACACCCCCGACTCTATTCCTCTTGGTGACGCCGGGGTCACCATCAGTGCCAATTTCCCCTCGGGTTCCCGAGGGTTCCCGCCGGCGCTTAGAACCCGTAGATCCCGGTCCTCTTGGGCTTCGGGCGGTAGGCCGACTGCAGGTCGCCGAGGGAGTACTGGCCGGGCGCCTGTTCGGTGACGGCGAACCAGTACAGCGCAGCATTGAATGCTCCCGAGGCCACGGTCAGGACCAGCAGGATGATGATCAGGCCGAGCATCCCGACAGCCACGCCGAGTGGGGCGAACACCGAGCCCACCAGGACGGCTACAGCGACGTCGAGGAGCAGGGCCGCGATCCCAATCAACCCGAGGGCCCCATTGCCGACGATGTTCTCGCCCCAGCGGCTCCGGCACAGGTGCACTGAGCGCTTGATGGCGGCAATCGCACCCTTGTCCTCGAAGAGAATCACCGGCACCACGAAGAAGCTGGCCAGCATCCACCCGGCCCGCAGAAGCGAGCCCACGATCGCGCCGAGGATCCCCCGGTTTGAGAAGCTGCGCAGAACGCTTACCACGACGTAGTTGATGAACGCCCAAGCAAACAGTTGCGGGCTCTTGGTCAGCGCGGCGCGGGCCGCTTTGGTGTTGCTCACCTCTTGGCCGTGGAAGTGGGCCATCACCCTGGCGATGATGGTGGCGTGGGACACCACCGAGACGAACATGGTGGCAACGCCGGCAGCCACCATGATGGCCCATTGCGAGGGCGTCAGATGGACAAGACCGCTCCCGTCCGAGCCGGCTGCGTTCCTCGCCGCCTCGAGGGATGGCCAGACGGCCAGTGTCGCCAATCCAATGATCACCATCTGGACGAAGAAGGCGATGATCGGCACCATCATCAATCCGGGCTCGTCTCGGGCCATGGCGAACCCCACGCCCACCAGCCGGATGCCTCGGGAAAACCGGCCTCCGGACGAGGTGGTCATGATCGGCTGGCTGATCGGCTGGTGCCCGCTCCCGGCCGGAGGAAAGCCCACGGTTGCCGGGCCCTGGAAGCTCTCGGGATTTGGATAGCCGCCGGGGACGGTGTGGGCCGCTACCATCTCGGGTGCCGGTGCGTACATCGGCTGGGCTTTGGTCGGCGCCCAACTGGCCAGGGCATCCTCGGCGTGGCCGAGGGGTGGGAGCTGCTGCTGGAACGTTGGGGGCTGAGCCTGGCTCGACCAGTCGGGCTGGGCCTCGGGCGGATACCACTTTCCGTCGGAGGCCAACCACCACCCCGGTCCCTGCGACATGTCACTCATCAGTTGGGCTCACCTTCGGAAGGGTCGGACGATCCACTTGTGGCATCGGCATGCCGCAGTTGATCCTTTACCGCCTCCACCAGGGACTCATGCACCGCCTCGGGGTAGCGGATGGGCCATGAAGAACGACCACATCACCTGGTTGGCACTGATGGCGCTGGACTGTGGGCCGAGCACCCGGGTGATCGCTCGGGGCAAGTGCGGCCCCCCAGGCCACTCGTGGCCCTCGCCAGTGATCGAGTAGAGGTCCACCACGGCGTTGGCAGAGCAGGGTGCGTACTCGGTGAGGACCACACCGGCATCGGCCTGGCGGTGTTGGGGGGTGGGCGCACAGCCGTTGTGGGTCCCCCATCGCTGGGCGGCCACCGGCACGCTGTAGGTCCAGTACTGCTGGCCGTTGCCGGCGTACGGGTCGACCGGATCAGCGGTGCCGTGGAACGACACCACGGGCACCGGCCGGGTCGACGGACACGGGGTCGGGAGGCGGAGCCCGCTGACCGGAGCGATGGCGGCGAACACGCTCGACGCGTCACAGCCCAGCTGGCTGGCCATCCGGGCGCCACCGGAGAAGCCGGTGGCATAGACCCGGTTGGTGTCGACGCAGTACTTCTGCTCGAGCAATGTGACCAGTTGGGTGATGAACGCCACATCATCGGGCGATCCGGCGGGGACCGCCTGGCCCCCAAACAGGGGCTGGCCGGGGACGTTCCACTCGTAGCCGGCGGCGGCAGGGATGTCACCCTGGGGATAGGCCACGATGAAGGTGTCGGCGTCGGCCGTGGCGTTCATGCCGGTGAGACCCATCTGCTGGAGGGCCGTGGACTGGCTACCGTGCATATTGATCACCAGGGCCACCGGGCTCGAGACCTGGTAGCCCGTGGGCAGGTGCACGATGGAGGTTCGAACCTTGCCGCTGATGATGGGCGTCAGGGTGACGGTGCCCGGTGCGGCCGACGAGCCACAGCCAGCACTGGCCACGGCATCCGATGGTGCAGGCACCGTGTTGGTGTTGGGTGTCGTAGGGGTGGTCGCCACCATCGTCGAGGTCACCGACCCTGAGTTCCCGCAGGCACCAAGCAGGAGACTGATCGCGGCCACGGTCACTCCTAGCGCGAGGCCCGACCGCCTGCTCCTCGGAACGGGCCGCCTGATCCGGGGGTGTCGGCTGCGCTGCCTTGTCGTCCCATCCCTTGATGCCATCCCAACCGCCTCCCGCTTGTCGCTCTGCGCCCGCCAACACGTCGAGGGAACCGACCGCGTCAGTTGCGTGACCAGTACCGATCGACAAGGCTTATCCTGCGTATTCTGCCAGCCGGCAGGTTCAGCGGGAGGGGCAGTGTGGCGGACGGTGCGACTGGTGGATCTGAGCAGCGACCGCCGGATCGCAGCTGTGGCCACCTCTGCTCGATCCCCAACTCGAACGGGCGGGCGTGAGCGTGATCTCTGAACCGGCGACTGGATTCGTCGGACCTTCCGAGGTGACCGACGGTGACACGAGGGCTCCCGTCAGCACCTCCGAGCGCCCGGGCCGACGTCGCTGGCTGCGCGACGTGCTGATCGCCTCGGCTGGCTACCTGGGGTTCTCTTTCATCGTCTGGTGGCACGTGTGGTCCAACCACCCTACGAATACCTCCCCGGGCGTTGGCTTCGACAGCTCGCTGATGACGTGGTTCTTCGAGTGGCCGGCCTACGCCATCGCCCACGGCCTCAATCCCCTGTACTCGACCGCTCTGTTCCACCCCTACGGCGTGAATCTGCTGTCCAACACCAGCGAACTCGCCCTCGGGGTGCCGTTGGCCCCCATCACTTGGATCTTCGGCCCGGTGGCCTCGCTGAACGTGGCCCTGACGCTCAGCCCGGTCCTCTCGGCACTGGCCATGTTCGTCCTGCTGCGACGGTGGGTGTCGTGGGCACCGGCGGCCTTCGCCGGCGGGCTGTTCTACGGCTTCTCGCCCTTCGTCCTGGTCGAGCTCAACAACTCCCACCTCCAGCTGGGGATGGCGGCGGTGCCGCCGCTCATCGTCTTGTGTCTGGACGAACTGTTCGTCCGACAGGGCCGGCGACCGGTGGTGACCGGCGTGATCCTGGGGCTCCTGGTAACCGTGCAGTTCTTCATCGGGACCGAGCTCTTGGTCGAGATGGTCGTTGTCGCCGTGATCACGTCGGTCCTGATCGGCGCCTATGTGTTGTGGCGACATCCGGATCTGGTTCGGGAACGGGCCCGATACGCAGCCACCGGTCTGGCCGCAGGCGCGGTCACCGCGGTGGTGCTTCTGGCCTATCCGACCTGGTTCGCCCTCGACGGGCCGGCCCACTTCTCGGGCCTCATCTATCCGGGGTCGAGCCTGCAGAATGGCGGGATCAATCTCGGCCGACTGGTGCTTCCCGCATCGACGTCGAGCGTGCAGGCCTCGCTCGGGATCGTCGCCATCATCCAACAGGACTTTCTGGTGTCCTTCCAGTATCTCGGTCTCGGGGCCATCGCCATCGTCGCCGTCGGCTCGGTGGTCTGGCGGCGGGACCGGCGATTGTGGGTGTTCGCCACGGCCGCGGTGGTCTCGGTGGTGCTGGCCCTGGGGGTGCGAGCCGACGTCCCGCTGCCGTGGCAGCTCCTCTACCACCTGCCGCTGCTCGCCAACGCCATTCCCAACCGGATGGTGCTCTTCACCTACCTCGCCGTGGCTGTGATGCTCGGCCTCGTGGTCGACCACACCAACGTGGCGGTGAGCCGTCACGCCAGGCTGGGGGTAGGCGGAGGTGACGATCATGACGAGGGCGGGCGCGGATCCCGTTCCCGGTCGGCGAGGTGGGCGGGCGGACTGGCCGGCGTGGCCGTGGCCGCCGTGGCATTGGTTCCCCCTGCCCTCTATGTCGCACCACATCTCCCGGTGGGTGCCGGGCCCGTCGTACTTCCCACCTGGTTCCGCACCGTGGCGCCGCACCTGGCCGGCCACCCGGTGGTCCTCACCCTCCCGGCGCCGTTCTCGACGCAGGAGGTCGGAATGACCTGGCAGGCCGTCGACGGGATGCACTACTCGGTCGTCGGGGGTTCGGGACCGGAAAACGTGCCGTCCCGCGCCGGTATCGAGCGCAACGGCCAAGCCGTCCTCATCCCCGCGTCGTACTCGTTTCTCAACCCGGTCTTTCACGCCGGTGATGTCCAGGCGGTTCGCCTAGCCATCGCCGGGTGGGGCGTCGACCTCGTGGTCGTCCCCGACGAACCCGGCCTCCCGCTCTACGACCAGATTCCCTCGGTCACCTATGCCGCCGCCCTGATGACGGCGGCCACCGGCCCGGCGCCCATCCATCAGGCCGGTGCCTGGGTCTGGAAGGTCCACTCCCCCATGCCGACCGCCAGCACGCTCAGCCCCGACCAGCTGAACGCCTGCGTGTCGGGACTGCCCCACGGTGGGGCCGACGCGGTGGACTCGGCCAGTCGGTGCGTATTGGCCGGGGGGCACCCCGCCTCGCCGTAGTCGGTCGCGGCCGTGCCGTGGCTGGCAGGTGTATCATAGGTGTATGTCACGCACAAACATCGACATCGACGAGGAAGCCTGTCGCGCCGTCATGGAGCGCTATCAACTCGCCACCAAGCGCGACGCGGTCAACTTCGCACTGAGAAGCGTGGCTGCCGAAGCCCTTGGAGTGGACGAGGCGCGGGCACTGCGGGGGTCAGGCTGGGACGGCGACCTCAAGACCATGCGGGCCGCCCGCACGTCATGATGATCGACAGCTCCGCGTGGGTCGAGTTCCTGCGTGACACCGGGAGCCCCGTCTGCCGCCGACTCGATGAGTGGCTGGACCGGGACATCGCAATCTGTGATCCCATCAGGATGGAAGTTCTGGCCGGCGCCCGCGACGAACGCCATCTCCATCAGCTCCGCGGGCTCCTGGCCCGGGCGTCCGTCGTTGCGACCGAGCCTGTCGACTACGACAATGCCGCCGGTCTCTACCGGCTGTGCCGACGCAATGGTGAGACGGTCAGGACACTCGTCGACTGCCTTATCGCCAGTATCTCGATCCGGGCCGGCCTCGCTCTGCTGCACGCCGACTCCGACTTCGACGCGCTGGCCCGACACACAGCCCTTTCGGTCGCCGAGGTCTAGACCCGAGAACCGCGGGACTCTCTTCCTGCGTGGTGGCCCCGGTCGCCCCTACCGCTCGATGGCGATGGTGGCGTGCAGGTCCCGGTGGTCGCTGCCCGGCCCCGGGCCAGACTGGATCTGGGTCACGGTTACTCCGCTGCCGGTCAGCACGTGGTCGATGCGCACCAGGGGCGGGATAACCGGCTTGGTCTGGGACCAGGTCATGTCGAAATCGTGGCCCCGTGCCGCTGCACCGTCGGTCATGCCGGTGGCCAGGATGTTGCGGAACGCCCGGTTGCCCCAGGTGGCGTTGAAGTCGCCCACCAGCAGCAGACGCTGCGGGCCCCGGACCTGCAGCCGGTGGTTGATGTCGGCGAACATCCCCTGCAGGACGGAGTACGAGGTCGGTGCGGTGGTGTGCACCACCCACAGCGGCAGGTCCCCCGTCGGCAGCTTGACGGTGGTCTCGACCATCAGGGGCAGCCCCTCGAAGTACGGGATGGAGGTCCCGACCAGCGGGTACTTCGAGGCCACGAAGAACGCCCGGGGGTCGTAGCGCTTGACCTCGATCCGGTAGGGCAGGCCGGCCAGGGCGCCGGCCTTGTCCAACTGGGCCACGTCGGCCGGGCTGGCCTCCTCCATGGTGACCAGGCTCGGGTGGGTCGCCTTGATCTGGCTGGCGTACCCGGCCATCGACTGGTTGCCGGCGTAGACGTTGGCATCGAGCAGTCCGATGGTGGGCGACCCGGCAGCCCAGGCCGGCACGGGCTCAGCTGCCGCCAGCTCGGGCAGCATGATGACCACCTGGAGCACCACGATGGCCAGGGCCGCCGCCGCCAGCACGTACCGGCGCCCGATGACCGCCACCACGGCGATGATCCAGGCCGGCAGGTACACAAAGGCGGTGAAGGAGTCGAGGATGTAGAACGGCGCCGAGTGGTCCCAGGCGAACAGGCGCATGCCGCCGATGATCCAGAGGGCACCGATCACGATCCAGAACACGCCGGCGATCCAGGCCGGCAGGCGTCGACGGGCGTGACGGTGCCGGCTGTGGGAGTAGCCGGCGCGGGTCGCCGGCCGTGGCGCAGAAGGGGCCTCGACCGTCATCAGCCAATGGTACGGGCTGGCGTGGCGGTATCCGCCTCACCCCCGGCCGTCCCGACCGAGACATGCTGGTGCCGAGACCAACGCCCCGGAACCATCTGATCCGGGACGAGGGTACTTCCGCGGATGCGCTGGGCGCCTTCGGCCTGAGGGTCCGCCCCGCTCAGTCGTCGCTCGCCTGACATCCGCGGAAGCCACCCCGTGACCTGGGTCGTGTCGACCGGATCCCGCCAGAAGCATCGTCACATGACCTGTCACGAAAAGCACCTGGGAACATTTCCAGATTTATCGGGTAGTACTGTTGCGCAATTCGACCCGGCGACCGAACAGGGGGTGTCATGTCCACGGAGAACGCCCCACGACCACGCGGTCGACCGGCCGGGCCCAGCCTGGCCAAAGAGGCGGTCGCCATCCTCGAGCGCAACGCCTTCTCGGCCCTCCGCGGCCCCACCAGCCGGGGCGCGGTGCCCCGGAGTGCCTTCGCCGAGGTCGATGTGTCGACCGTCGACCGTTCCGTCAGTCGGGCATTCGGCGGCGAGAAGGGCCGGACCCCGTTCGATCTGGCCTCACACCAGGTGTCCATGCTGGACGGGGGGACCCAGGACACCCTCCACGCCGTGTTCGAGGCCGTGGCCGACAGCTTCCGGGCCACCGACCAGATGGAGACGACCCTGCGGGTCTTCCTCCGGGCCAACTTCACCGAGGCGTGCCGGGAAGAGGGCCTCCTCGCCAGCCTGATCGTCCAGACCGCGGCGTGCGCCCACCTCGAGGCCAACCCCACCCCCACCGCGCAGTCGGCGTTGGCTCACGAGGTCCTGGACCTGCGCCGACAGCTCTACGGCGAGATGGCCGAGGGCTTCGCCGCCGGGCTGGCCATCGCCCTGCGCCGGCTGCGCCGGAGGCCGAAGGCGCCCTATGCCACCCGCGACATCGTGGTCTCGGTCATGGCCACCAGCGACGGCTTCATCCTGATGCACAAGCTGCAGCCCGAATTGATCGACGCCGAGCAGGTGGTGGAGACCCAGTGGGGCGTGATCTGGTCCATGACCGAACCGGGGCTCCTCGACCCACCCAATCAGGACAACCCGGCCGAGCGCGACCTGGTCGAGGCGGCCATCGCCGCCTTCGCCGCCGGGGAGGTACCGACCGTGGCCGAGGTAGCGGCGTGCTGTGGCGTGCGTCCCGAGGAGGCCGACCGGCTGTTCCCGTCGATCGGCGCCCTCGGCCAGCGGTGCATGGACTACGCGGTGGGCAGTTCGGTCGAGACCCAAGCCATCGCCGTGGGCGTCCAGGGAGCCGAGCTCTCCGCCGTGCGTGACGTCCTCATCGCCACCACCAAGCAGGCCGAGGCCACGCCGGTGCTGATCGAGCTCATCCGGAAGGACCGGGACTCTGGGTTCTGCGCCGAGGCCCGCCGCCACATCGCCGAGGCCCTCAGCCAGTCCAAGGCCGTCAACCTGGATATGGCCACGTCCGAGGGGGTGGCCCAGATGCTGGTGGACGCGGCCCTACAGGGCAACGCCGGCAAGCCGGTGTGGGAGGTCGGCCTCGACGCCTTTGCCCAACGCGACTAACGACGGGCGCCTCGTTCGCCCGACCGTCGGGCCTCCCGCCGCCGACTCCGGTGCCGGGAGAGGCGTCCGGCCGATGCCACCCTCGGCCTGAGCCCCTGTGGATCCAGAAGGAAGTGGTCCAGCACACCAGGAGTTCGGCACTCCGGCCTACTCCAGCAGGTCGCGGATGTCCGACGCGGTGAGTTGGCCGGACTCGAGGCCCCCGGCGTCGAGCACACTGGCGAACAGGGCCGACTTCTTCTCTTTCAGGGCCATGACCTTTTCCTCGACGGTGCCCTTGGCCACCAGCCGGTAGACCATGACCTTCCGGGTCTGGCCGATGCGGTGGGTCCGGTCGACGGCCTGGGCCTCGGTGGCCGGGTTCCACCACGGATCGAGCAGGATGCAGTAGTCGGCCTCGGTCAGGTTGAGCCCGAACCCACCGGCCTTGAGGCTGATCAGGAACACCGGGGCATCGCCCGTGCGGAACTCGTCGATGACCCGGTCCCGCTTCCTGGTCTTCCCGTCGAGATAGCAGAGGCCGATGCCGGCGGCCTCGATGCGCTGGCGGGCCAGACCCAGGAACCGGGTGAACTGGCTGAACACCAGCACCCGGTGCCCGTCGGCCACGATGTCGTCGAGCATCTCCATCAGGGCGTCGAGCTTGGTGGAGGGGACGCCCTCATAGGAGGCGTCGACCAGGGACACGTCCAGGCTGGCCTGGCGGAGCAGGGTGAGGGACCGGAAGATCTCGAACCGGTGCTTGCCCACGTCGTCGAGCAGGCCGAGGACCTTCTGGCGCTCCCGCTGCAGGTGGGTCTGGTAGATCTTCTGGTGCTTGGGGGCCAGCTCGAGTTCCAGGACCTGTTCCTGTTTGTCGGGGAGGTCCTCGGCCACCTCGTCCTTGGTACGCCGGAGCATGAGGGGGCGGACCCGCTTCCGCAGCAGCGCCAGCCGCTCGGCGTCGGCGTTGCGCTCGATGGGCACCCGGTAATAGAGCGCAAACGCATCAGGGTCGGGGAACAGGCCCGGGGCGGTGATCGACAGAAGCGACCACAGCTCCATCAGGTTGTTCTCGATGGGCGTGCCGGTCATGGCCAACTTGAACGCCGTGGGCAGGAGCTTGGCCTTCTGGTACGCCTGGGACGTCCGGTTTTTGGCGAACTGGGCCTCGTCCAGGAACAGCCCGGCCCAGGCCACCTGGTCGTAGGCCTCGTACTCCAGGCGGAACAGGCTGTAGGAGGTGATCACGACGTCGGCCCCACCCGCCACCTCGGCGACGAGATCCCCCCGCCGGGCCGTCGTCTCGGTAATGGTGGCCACGTTGAGGGTGGGGGCGAAGCGACGGCACTCGTCGGCCCAGTTCCCCACCACGCTGGTCGGGGCCACCACCAGGAACGGCTGGTCGGACTGGCGCTGCTCCCGGACGTGGAGCACCAGGGCGATGGCCTGGACCGTCTTGCCCAATCCCATGTCGTCGGCCAGCACCCCACCGAGGCGATGCCGGTAGAGCGAGGCCAGCCACTGGAAGCCGGTCAGCTGGTAGGGCCGGAGCTCACCGCACAGTGCCGAAGGGACCGGGTACTCGACGTCGTCGGTGGCTTCCACCAGGGTCCGGACCGAGTCGGTCCATGCATCGGCCTGGGCCCCGGCCACGCCGATGCGCCGGAAGTCGTCCCACAGGCCGGCCTGGAACCGGCTGATCCGCACACCGTCCCGGGAGGAGTCCGAGAGGGCCCGCGCCTCGGCGATCAGGAGGGCCAGGGACGAGAGCTCCTGGCGGTCGAGGGCGAAGTAGGTCCCCGACGGGAGGATCAGATGCGACCGTCCCTCGGCCAGGGCGGTGAACAGCTCGGCGAAGGGCACGTGCTCCTCGGCCACGGTCACCGACACCGCCAGGTCGAACCAGTCGCCGTCCCCCGAGGGGGCGCCACCCAGCGTCACGACGAGGGCCGCCTCTTCATGGTGGTAGCCCTGGACGGTGCCGACGTGCTCGACCTCTACGCCGTCGATGGCGGCCAGCACCGGCACCTGCTCGGTGACGAAGCGCACCGCCTCGATGCCCGAGAGCTCGGACTCCGGAGCCAGTCGGGGGCCGAGCCGGGCCAGCTCGTGGAGTCCGCCCACCTCGCCGACCACGCGCTCGACGGCGTCCACCAGTGAGTCTCCACCCGGCTCGGCCTGGCGCCAGGAGCGACTGGCCCAGAGGCCCTCGCGCCACGCCGAACCCTGCGTCCCCCACGACCAGGAGACGACCACCCGGTGGTCGGGGTGATGGTGGACAGCGAGGACGAGCACCGGGGAGCCCGACTCGGGCAGCTCCACCGAGGCGTCGGTCGAGCGCACCGGCACCCGCCCGCGGAGCGTGGGCAGGTAGGTCGTGAGGAACAGGTCCTGGTCGGGCTCGGGCACCTCCACCGGGCCGCCCACCAGCAGGCGGCTCACCCGGTCGTCCACCGAACCGTCCAGCGGGGCCAGCTCCAGTGGGGAGACGCCGGTGGGCACCGGGCCGTCGTGCCACCAGGCGATGCCGTGGACCGGCCGGCCGAGGAGCAGCGAGCGGCCGGTCGGGAGCGGCTGGTCATCGAACACGGCGGTGGGACCGAGCACCAGCTGGTCGTGGTCCCGGGTCACGTCGAGGGCGACCGATGCCGTCGACCGGTGGACGACCACCGGCCTCGCCCCGCGCCCCGCCATCAGCAGGGGGATGCCCACGGCCTGGGCCTCGGCCAACAGGTCCCACAACCGGCGGCTGTTGATCGCCTCCAGGTGCACCACCTCGGGTGCCCTCCGTCGTGAGGCGTACCGGTTGGCCTCCATCCGGCTGAGGGCCACCAGTTCCTTCAGGACCCGGGCCTGCTCGGACGAGAGCCGCATGGTGGCCCCCGAGTAGTGGGCGTAGTCGAGGTTGCCCCACCCCGCACCGGTGCGGACCCAGTTGCCGGCCCGGCTCGGGACGACCGGTCGGAGTTGGATGGTGGGACCGTCGGTGTCGTCCCGCATGGGGGCTGGTGGACGCCGCGACGCTGCAGCCGGGGTGACGAGCTCGAACTGCAGCCCCACCGTGGCCGGCTCGAACCGCCCCTCCCCTTGTTCGGGATCCTCGAGCACCGACCGCAGCGCGCCCTCCCAGCCGACCGGGCCGTCGTCGACGGTCGTCCTGTCCTCGACGGTGCCTGCCCCCGGCGAGTGGGTCGACAGGGTGTGGTCGGACCGTTCGGCCAGCCGACGGGCCGACTCCACGGCGGCACTGGGGTCCCGGGCCAGCCAGAGCGCCACGGCGTGCTTGCAGTTGCCCCCCACCGGGCAGGTGCAGGTGGACCGGAACGAGGAGAGCCCGAGCGGGCCGGAGCGGTCCAGCGTGACCGACACGTAGTACGGCTCAGGCTCGCTGCCCTGGACCTTGCCCACCACGTGGGTACCGCCTTCGCTTTCGAGGCGGGCCCTCACCGCACCACTCCGGAAGTACTGCCGGCCACGGGCCAAGGTGGCCGCCCCCACCAGGCGCTCCAGCACGGCCTCGTCGGCCTCCCGGTTCCTCAGTATGGGCAGTCTCGGCGTGGGCATGGCGTACCTGTCACGGTACCGCCGCCTCCCCCGGTCCTGAGCACGGGGTGACCCGGGCCCACCCAGGCTCGGGGTGCAGACCACCGGGTCCGTCCCCGTCTCCCTCACACCACGAACGGTTCGGGGCCCGACTCGTCGAGGTCAATCCAGGCTGACCCAGTCGACGTTCACGCTGCCGACGTCGGCGGGCTCGTGGGACAGCGTGACCATGGTGTCGCCGTCGGTGAGGTCGACGGTGACCGGGATGGTCTGCCATGCCGCCCAGTGATCGGTGCTCGCCACGCGCAGTGAGGCCGAACCCAGGTGGTTCCCGGTCGTGGCCTCGGTAGTGGTAACCGTCAGGGTCGACGCACCCCCGGTGGCGTTGGCCACCCGACAGCGGAGAGTGTGGCGCCCGGCCTTCGGGGCGGCGATGACCACGGTGACGCCGCTCCCCGGGTTGTCCAGGCCGGTGACGTAGCCCCGTCCGGTGTGGCCGGTGACGGTGTTGTCGAAGCGGGCAGATCCTGTCCACGCCCCGACGTCGGCCTGGAAGCTGGCAGGCCCGCTCGGGGTCACCGTCACCAGGGAGCAGGCGTGGGGTGCGAGGTCCACCGACCACCGGGTCATGGTGCCGTGGTCCTGGTGGGCCCAGACGTCACGGACCGCGGCCGGACCCGACAGGCCCAGGTCGGCGGCGAAATCGACGGCCTTGGTGGTGGGGGCTGGCCCCTTGTCCCGGTTGAACAGGCCGACCACCCACGTCCCGTCGGGGAGCTGGCCGGTCCACCGTTCCGGGTCGCGGCTGGTGGCGTCGTAGGAGAAGGCGTGGGTGCTGTTGTAGAGGGGCTTGCCCACCAGGCCCGCGTGATGCAGCGCCAGCACCTCGTGGTTCTGGAAGAACCGGGCGTTGGGCCCGATGGTGTCCACCCGGTCGGCGATGGCCAGGGCCGCACCGGCCATGGTGAACAGCGAGATGGCCGACTCCCGCTCCCCGTCGTTGGCAAACGAGCTGATGGCCACGGGGTCCCCGTCGAGGATCACCTGGCCGGGACCGGCGAGGTCCGAGAAGCCGGTGAACCCGAGGAACGGGTTGTTCCACTGGGACCAGATGGGCTGCCAGTTCTGGGGCCCGTCGCTCAAGATGTACCAGGTACCGAAGCTGGCGTCGTTGTCGATGCGGATCAGATCGCCGTAGCGCCGCTCGGCCTCGCCGTGGTTCAACAAGTTGGGCATCACCAGGCTGAGCTGCATGGGCCCGGCCGCCTCACGCATCCAGGACAGGGACTTCACGTAGTTCTCCCGGCCGTGGGCCGGGCACATGGTGCCCTCGCTCTGGTCCCAGCCCAACTCGTACCAGGCCAGGAAGTCGATGCGTAAGAAAGTGACCCCGAGGTCCCGGAAGTAGGCGACGTACCCCTTCACGTACTCCTCGGCCCCGTCGCGGGTGACGTCGACCCACCACAGGTCACTGCCCGGACTCTGGTAGTCGCCGGGATTGACGATGTCGGCCACCTTGATATCGGGTCGACCCACCACAGTGATCGACGGGTCGGCCACCGTCGACCGGGTCGTCCACAGCGGGTTGTAGTAGACGCCGAGCTCGAGCCCACGGGACGCCACGTACTCGGCCCACCAGGCCCAGTCGTGGACCCAGTCGTCCTGGAAGCTCGTGATGTACCCGTGCGGGGTAACCACCGTGGTCTTGTCGAGCCACCCGTCGGTGCAGACCATGCGGTAGCCGTAGGGCAGGAAGGTGTCAGCCACCCAGTCCACGTGGGCCTTCCAGACCTCCTCCGGCATGGCGGCGTTGTACTGGTTGTTGTAGCCGTAGGTGCTCCAGTAGAGCGGCCCCGGTCCTCGGCGCCGTGGCACAGCACTGGTGTTGGCCAGCAGTTCTGCGGTGGCCGATGCGGGCGCGGTGCCCGGCCCCAGCGTGGACAGGGCCAGGCTGCTCACCGCGGCCGCTCCCCCACCTTTCAGCAACTCTCGCCGTGTCAGCATCCCCCACCTCCCGATCCACGAACGCGGCTCGGAAGGAACGGTAGCGGACCTACCCTGGCCAAGACTGATCGTGCGGGTGTTCTCCGGCGTCATCCAGAGCGGACCGGAAGAACGTGGAGGGCTCTCTCAGTCGAGATCGAACAGCGCCGCGGTGGCCACTCCGACGTGCCTCGCCGCATGGATCAACTCGCCATCGCCCGCCACCATGACAAGGTCACCATCGTCGACCAATCGGGCCGAGGCGAGGTGGATGGCGTCGTAGCCCCGAAGCGCCTCGGAGTCAGCCAGGCTCCCCGCATCCCGGACTAGGCCCGCCGTTACCTCGACACACGACAGATCATCCATCAGCAACTCGAGCGCCTCGACACCGTCCCGCAGGCCGGCACGGTCGATCCGTCCCAGGCGTTGAGCCATCCCCAATGCTGCTCGTGCCTCGGCATAGATCAACCGGGACGAGACCACGTGGTCGGCCATCTCCCAGAGCCGGGTTGCCCGGTCGCTCGTCGTCTCATCGATCACCAGGGGGATCAGCGCGGACGTATCGAAGTAGGCGATCACTGTCGCTGTTCGCCGACAAGTGGACTGACGGCCTCGGTGGCAGGGATCCGCTGCCGGGGAGCCACCCGACGGGACGTGGCGGCCGGAGCGACTACCCCCTCTGCGATGAGTTGGTCGATGACCCTCCCCCCACCGATCGAGATGATTCGGGCGACCGCCCTGCCCCGTTCCGTCACGACGACCTCACGACCGCCCCGAACCTCCTCGAGGTAGGAGGCCAGATGGTCCCGGAGTTCTCGAACACCCACATCCACGGCCATAGTGTACCACTATGATCATTTTTTGTGTACACATTGTCATCGGGCCGACCGGTCGAACTACTCGGTCAGGCCGGCGAGTGCTGACCGGGCACCAGCCGTATCCCACCGATACGATGCCGCCGTGCAGAACAACCCCCGCCCCCCGAGGAGCATGACCCGGATTGGCACGGTGCTGGCCGTGGTGGGGCTGGTCGCCGCCGGTCTCGTATCCGTCGCCGGCCTGGGGGGCACGGCCTCAGCCGAGACCGCACCAGCCGCACCAGCCGCACCAGCCGCACCAGCCGCACCAGCGAACTATCAGGCGGCCGCCACCATCAGTGGCCCCATCACCGTCGGCCACGTGGTCGAGCCGCTCTCGGCCCTACCGACCAACCTCGCAGCCCATGGTTATGTCGAACAGGAGTTCTTCGCCCAGGGCACGGCCACTGCCTTTACCGCCGCCAGCGAACCGAGCAACGGCAAGTGGTCGATCGCACCGGCGGCCAGCGCCCCCTACCGGACCAGGATCCTGGTCCGCAGGCCGGCCAATCCCGCTCACTTCAACGGCACGGTGATCGTCGAGTGGATGAACGTCTCGAGCGGCGAGTCCGCGCCGGACTGGGACTACCTGAACCCCATGCTGATGCGGGACGGCTACGCCTATGTGGCCGTGTCAGCCCAGGCTCTCGGGGTCGTCGGCGGCACGCCCATCCTGGGCTCGGTCGAGGCCGGCACGTCGGGTGGCCTGGTCGGCGCGGAGCCGGCCCGCTACGGCACGCTGACCCACCCGGGCGACCAGTATGCGCTCGACCTGTTCGCCCAGATCGGGAAGTCGCTCCGGAATCCGAAGAATCCGACTCTCGGGGGACTGCACCCCAAGCACGTGGTGGCGACGGGCGAGTCCCAGTCGGCCTTCTACCTGACGACGTTCGCCGACGCCATCCAGCCCCGGACCCACACCTTCGACGGCATCTTCATCCACAGCCGAGGCGGCAGCGGGGCCTCGCTCAGCGGATCATCCATCACCTCGGCCTCACCGGGTCCGAAGAACCTGCGGATCCGGTCCGACCTGTCCGTCCCGGTGTTCATGTTCGAGACCCAGACCGATCTGATCGCCCTCGGCTACGCCCCGGCCCAGCAGCCCAACACCACGCGCATCCGGACCTGGGAGGTGGCGGGCACCTCCCACGCCGATGCCTACCTGGTGGGGTCAGCCGCCCACATCCTCGGCTGCACGACGCCCATCAACGACGGACCCCAGCACACCGTGGTCCAGGCCGCCTTCACCGCCTTCGGCAACTGGGTGACGCACGGCACGCCGCCCCCCACTCCCCCGCCCTTCAAGCTGTCAGCGACCAACCCGGCCGCACTGGCCCTTGACAGCCACGGCAACGTGATCGGCGGGGTGCGAACCCCGGCCGTCGACGTCCCGGTGTCGACCCTCTCGGGGGCAGCACCGGCTGGCACCAGCGAGCTCTGCTCGCTGTTCGGTTCGTCCACCGCATTCAGTCAGCAGACCCTCGCCCAGCTCTACCGCACCAAGGCCGGCTACCTCACCGCCTACCGAGCCAGTCTCACCAAGGCCATCGCCAAGGGGGCAGTCCTCGCCGCCGACCGGCAAGAGCTGCTGGCCCAGGCCAATCAGGTCGCCTTCCCGTCCTAAACCGGATGACGGCCGAGAAGCGGAGGACCTCAATCGCTGCTTGGGCCGAAGGCCGAGTGGCGGTGACCGGATCTACTGCATGGCGGCGATGGGCTGTTTCGGCGGGTACTTGCCGAACGACATGAAGTGCTTGGCGATCCCACTGGTGAAGCTGTCGATGTAGGCCAGCTTGCGGATCATGTAGCTGTGGCTCTCCTTGGGGTCGAGGTAGAGGTTGTAGAGGCGCCCGTGGGAGTACTTCTGGGTCACGCCGGTGAACCCGCCCAGGTTGAAGCAGTCCCGGTCGTCGTCCGACGTGGAGGCCACCATGAACTTCCACTCCCCCACCCGGAGGGCCGAGAACACGTTGGTCAGCCAGTAGTAGAGGTACTTGCGGTTGGACACGCCCTCGGGGTCCAAGAGGAACGAGGTCTGGTCGACGCCGTCGATGTAGCGGTCCTCGGGTACCGCACCCTCGGCCCCGGCCAGGTGCAGCACGGTGTTGAACAGGTCCATCTGGGAGAACAGACCGTCGGTGGCGATGTCCGGGGCGATGACCCCATCCCAGGCCACGATGCCCGGCACCCGCTGGCCTCCCTCCCACGTCGAGCCCTTGGCGCTGCGGAACGGCGAGTAGGCCGCGTCGGGCCAGGTCTCCATCTCGGGGCCGTTGTCCGAGGACAGAAAGATCAGGGTGTCCTCCAGCTGGCCGGTCGACTCCAGCTCGGCCACCAACCTCCCCACGATGTCATCGAGCTCGATGATGGTGTCCTTGTAGGGGTGCTTGGCCGGGGACGATCCCAAGAACCGCTCGTGGGGGTAGTTGTCGAAGTGGGCGCCCCGGGTGCAGTGGTAGAGGAACCATGGCTGCCGGTCGGCGGGCAGGGGCTCGGCCATCCGGCGGATGAACGCCAGTGAGTAGTCGGCCCACTTGTCGTCGAGGAGCGACAACACCGGCACCGTCACCTCCTCCACGTTCTCAGTCTCGCCGCCCTTTGCGGCGTGGACGAAGCACTTGTTGAAGGGCAGGTTCTCCACCCACTTGGTGCGCTCTTCGCTGTAGACGATCTCGGGGAAGAAGTTGGGGTCGCGCCACTCGGTGTACATGTCCGACACCGACAAGAAGCCGTAGAAGTCATCGAAGCCCACGTTCTGCGGCTGAGACTCGACGTTCTCCCCGATATGCCACTTGCCCACCGCCTGGGTGACGTACCCGGCCCCAGACAGCAGCTCGGCCAGGGTCATCTCGCCGTCCAGGCCGCCGGGCTGTCCGTACATCGGTGGGCGCAACAGGCCGTGGCGCATGGGCAGGCGGCCGGTCATCAGCGAAGCGCGCGACGGCGTGCACGACGGTTCTGAGTAACAGGAGGTGAGCAGCTTGCCCCGCCGGGCCAGCCGGTCGATATTGGGGGTAGGCGCCCCGACAGCCACGCCCCCGCCGTAGCAGCCGAAGTCACCCCACCCGACATCGTCGAAGAGGATGACGACGGCGTTCGGGCGCTTGCCGGTGCTCCCCCGGTAGGCATCCAAGACCGCTGCGGCCCGTGCCTCTTGGTCCTCCAGCACGAAGTGCGGCTCGAGGCTGTCTCTGTCGCGGACCGTCTCGGCCACTACCGGGTCATGAGCCATCTGTATGTCTCCCCTTATCGAGTCCGGCCGATGCTACCCAGGCCAGACCGGCCGCACTGATGTCGGGGACGCCCCTTCTGACCTCGATTTGTGTGTTCCGAGGTGCAGCGAAGACCACCAGGAGGTAGCCTCTGTCTCCCTACAGATCCTAGTGACTCGCTAAAGATGACCAGTTAGAGAAGGAATAACTCCGTGCACCGATTCCCCCACCTGCTCACACCCCTGAAGAACCGGAAGGTCGCGGCCGGCGCCCTCCTGGCGGCGGCCCTGGGCACAGGGCTGGCCATTCCCACAACTGCCGGCGCGGCCAGTGGTTCGGTATCCCTCGTGGCCTACTCCACCCCCAAGCCGGCCTATGCCGCCCTGATCAAGGCGTTCAATGCCACCAGTGCCGGGAGTGCTGTCACCTTCTCGCAGTCCTTCGGGGCCTCGGGCTCCCAGGCCACCTCGGTGGTCGACGGGCTCCCGGCCGAAGTGGTCAACTTCTCGCTCTCCCCCGACATGAACAAGTTGGTGAAGGCCGGCATCGTCTCGGTCAAGTGGGCGTCGGGCCCTACCAAGGGGATGGTGACCAACTCGATCGTGTCCTTCGTCGTGCGGCCGGGCAATCCCAAGCACATCACCAGCTGGGCCAGCCTGGTCGCCAGCGGCGTGAAGGTGATCACCCCCAACCCGTTCAGCTCGGGCAGCGCCAAGTGGAACCTCATGGCGGCCTACGGGGCCCAGCTCAACCAGGGCAAGTCCAAAGCCCAGGCCACCGCCTACCTCACGAAATTGCTGAAGAACACCGTCTCCCAGCCGAGCAGCGCCAGCAACGCCCTCCAGACCTTCTTGTCCGGTGAGGGCGACGTGCTGCTCGACTACGAGGACGACGCCCTCTACGCCAAGTCCAAGGGCGAGCCCGTCTCCATCATCACTCCGCCCCAGACCATCCTCATCCAGAACCCCATCGCGGTGACCACCAAGGCCTCCAACCCGGCCGCGGCCAAGGCCTTCGTGACCTACCTCCTCTCCCCGGCGGGGCAGAAGGTCTGGGGCAAGCAGGGCTACCGGCCCGTGCTCCCGAGTGTGGCCGCCCAGTTCAAGTTCCCCAAGCCCAAGAAGCTGTTCACCATCGACAGCCTCGGCGGCTGGACCAAGGTCAACACCGTGTTCTTCACCCCGAGCACCGGCGTCGTGGCCAAGATCGAGCAGGGCCTCGGCGTCTCGACGGCGAGTGGTTGATCTCGCCGTCCGTCCCGTAGCGCCTCTGGAACCGGAGGACCGTCCGGCCAAACCTCACCGGTTCGCCCGGGTACTGGGTCACGTGGGCGGTCCGGCCCTCCTCGTCACCTATCTGAGCCTGCTGGTCATCCTGCCCTTGGCCGCGCTGCTCTCCCATGCCTTCACCAACGGGTTCGGCTCGTTCTGGCAGGCCGTGTCCCAGCCCGAGGCGGTCGCCGCCTTGAAGCTCACCTTGTGGTGCTCCCTGGCCGTGGCGGCTTTCAATGCGCTGGCCGGGCTGGTCATCGCCTGGGTGCTCGTCCGTGACGACTTCCGGGGCAAGTCGATCGTGAACGCCGTCATCGACCTCCCCTTCGCCCTGCCCACCGTGGTGGCGGGCCTGACCCTGCTCTCCCTCTACGGTCCGGACAGTCCGTTCCACCTGAACGTGGCCGGCACGCCGGTCGGGATCCTGTTCGCACTGGCCTTCGTCACCCTCCCGTTCTCGGTGCGCTCGGTCCAGCCGGTGCTGGCCGAGCTCGACCGGGAGATCGAGGAGGCAGCCGCCTCGCTCGGCGCGTCGTCGGCCGGCGTGCTGCGGCGGGTCATCCTCCCCGGCATTGCACCCGCCATGCTGGCCGGTGCCGGACTGGCGTTCGCCCGGGCCGTCGGCGAGTTCGGCTCGGTGGTGCTGATCTCGGGCAACGTCCCGTTCAAGACCGAGGTGGCGTCCTCGTGGATCTACAGCCTGTCCCAGAGTGACGATCTCACCGGGGCGGCGGCCATCTCGGTGGTGCTGGTGGGCATCGCCCTCATCGTGTTGTTGGGTATCGGCCTCCTGCGTCGGCGCTTCTCCATCAGTGAGTCGATATGAGCTCGCCCTGGCGATGGCCGCTGCGCATCGGTGCCCTCGGCTACCTGGCCCTGTTGGTGGTGGTGCCGGTGGGCTCCATCTTCTTCCGGGCCTTCCAGCACGGCTTCGGAGCCGCCTGGGACGCGGTCACCACGCCGGACGCGCTCCACGCTCTGTGGCTCACCTTCATCGTGGCCCTCATCGCCGTGCCGCTCGACACCGTGTTCGGGGTCGGTGTCGCCCTCATCTTGTCCCGGCACCGCTTCCCGGGAGCCTGGTTGCTGGACGCGCTGGTCGACGTGCCCCTGGCGGTGTCCCCGGTCATCGTGGGCCTGGCCCTCATCCTCGTCTACGGCCGGACCGGCTGGTTCGGCAACTGGCTGGCCGCCCACGGGATCCAGGTCATCTTCTCGGTGCCCGGCATCATCATGGCCTCAGCCACGGTCGCCCTCCCCTATGTGGTGCGCGAGGTGCTGCCCGTCCTCCAAGAGATCGGCACCGACCAGGAGCAGGCCGCCATCACCCTCGGGGCCAAGCCCTTCACGGTGTTCCGGCGGATCACCCTGCCCTCCATCCGGCGCAGCCTGGCCTACGGGGTTACCCTCACCACGGCCAGGGTGCTCGGTGAGTTCGGCGCTGTCGTGGTGGTCAGCGGCGCCATCGCCGGACGCACCCAGACCCTGACCCTGTTCATCCAGGACGGCGTGGAGAACCTCAACGCCGTGGGCGCCTACGCCGGTGCCGTCATCCTGGCCATCCTCGCCCTGGCCGTCCTGGCCGTCCTGGGCGCCGACCGAAGTCACGGACACAACGAAGAAAGGAGGCACCCATGGCGATCACCATCCGATCCGTCTCCAAGCGTTTCGGTGACGCCGTCGCACTCGACGACGTCACCCTCCATGTCCCCGACGGCTCCCTGACCGCGCTCCTCGGGCCGAGCGGCGGGGGCAAGTCGACCCTGTTGCGCGTGGTGGCCGGGCTGGAGCAGCCCGACACCGGCGCGGTGCTCATCGACGACGAGGATGTGACCTCGGTGCCGGCACGCGACCGAGGCATCGGCTTCTGCTTCCAGCACTACGCCCCGTTCCGCCACCTCACCGTGCGCCGCAACGTGGCCTTCGGGCTCGAGGTGCGCCGCCGCCCCAAGGCCGAGATCCGCGCCAAGGTCGACGAGCTGCTCCACCTGGTGCGGATCGAGCACCTGGCCGACCGCTACCCCTCGCAGCTGTCGGGGGGCCAACGCCAGCGGATGGCCCTGGCCCGGGCCCTGGCCATCGAGCCCAAGCTGTTGTTGCTGGACGAGCCCTTTGGCGCGCTCGACGCCCAGGTGCGCCAGGAGCTCCGGGTGTGGCTGCGCGACCTCCACGAGAAGATCTCGGTCACCACGCTGCTGGTCACCCACGACCAGGAGGAGGCCATGGAGGTGGCCGACCATCTGGCCATCATCAACAACGGCCGACTGGAGCAGAGCGGCGCCCCCTCGGACATCTACGACCATCCCGACAACGAGTTCGTGATGAAGTTCCTCGGGCCCGCCACCGAACTGGACGGCTCGTGGGTCCGTCCCCACGACCTGGTGGTGCGGCGACACTCCACGGGCGACGACCACGCCGGGGTGGTGGAGCGCATCACCCACCTGGGCTTCGAGGTCCGCGTCGACCTCCGCATGGAGGGGTGGGGCTCGACCTGGATCCAGCTCAGCCGGGGAGCGGCCGCCGATCTCGATCTGGCCCCCGACGACCTGGTGTGGGTCTCACTCCATGGCGCGCCCTCCGGTGTCGTCCCCTCGACGCTGGCCACCCCCAGGTCCGAAGCCGGCTCCACCAACGGCGCGCATAGCGATGCCGGCAACGGGGTGGGCGGTCGGGTGACGCTGGCCTGACCGCCGGTCACCGGGTCGGAGCGGGTGGGACCTCTACCATGGCCCGATCGGCGAGCCCTGCGTCCTCGTGCCCCCCACCTATCGGTCGGCGTTCCGCGCCGAGTTGGTCCGGGCCTTCTCCGCCCCGTTCGAGGCACCCATCGTGGTGACCGTCAATGCCGTCTTGGTGTCAGTGGCCTGGTTCTTCCTCCCGATCCCCCTCCAGGACCTCTTGTTCACGCTGCACGGGGAGCTGGCCTTCCCACTGGCGCTGGCCACCTGGATGCTGGCCGACGTGCCGGCCACCAACGTCCTCGGCTCCGATGCCGTTCGGGCCCGCTCGGCCCTCGACGACCCAGACGCCCTCAAACGCCTCCTCTACGCCAAGAACGCCGTGCTGTGGCTGCTGGTGGCGCCGGCCAGTGCCCTGGTGGCCCTCGGCATCGGGTTCGCCCGGTCGGACTGGGCCACCACCACGGTCACCATCATCGGCATCCTGGTGGTCCCCATCGGCAGCCTCGGCATCGCCGCGTGGCTCGGCATCTGGTTCCCGTACCACACGCTGTCCCTGGCCGACCGCTGGGCCCACCGGCGCCCAGCCGGCCGGATGCTGGTGCGCTGGCTGGTCCTTGCCACCCTCCCCTATGCCGTGGTGCCCACGTTGACCGGCGCCCTGGCCGCCCCGGCCCTCCTCACCTGGGTGCTGGTGTCGGGCCAGTGGCGGACGCGCATCCCCGAGGGCGACCTGGCCATCGGCGTGGCCATCACCGTGGTGCTGTCGGTGGCGGCGTTCGTCATCGGCCACCGGATCGGCCGGTCGTTCATCGCCCGGCGTCGAGACGAACTGCGCGCCTACCTGGCCGCACCGGAGCTGGGCTGAGCACGGCCGGACTCCCGACTCACCAGCCGACCTCGCCGTCGACCAGCTCCCGGATGAGGTCGGCGTGGCCGTTGTGGCGGGCGTACTCCTCGATCATGTGGTTGTAGATCCACCGCAGGGAGCACGGCTCCCCGTGGCGCACACCGACGTCGTCCAGCTGGCGCGTGGCTGCCGCCAGTCGGGACGCCTCGCACTCCTGGTGCCAGGCTGCGAGGTCAGACTCCCAGTCGGCGTCGTCCAGGGGGACCAGCTCTCCGTCCTCATGGTCGGGGTCCGACCACCGGGCCGGGGCGGTGGGGTCGTCCAGGAGCGTCCGGTGGAACCAGTTGTGCTCCACCTCGGCCATGTGACGGACCAACCCGTGAAGCGAGAGGTTCGAGGTGGGGACCGGCCGCGCCTTGCGTCCGGCGTCGTCCAGTCCCTCGCACTTGAACAAGAGCGTGGTCCGGTGGAACTCGAGCCAGCCCTCCAACATCGCTCGCTCGGACAGTACGAAGGCGGGTTCGGTGCGACGCGGGTCCTCGATGTCCTCGACCATGGTCCTCCTCCTCATCGACGGTCGGTGCGGTGCCGTTCGGTTTCGGGCCTTCGGGCCGGCTCCGGGTCGGACGGCGGCAGGGCCGAGTCTTACCCATCGCCGCTGACGTCGCGTCAGGGCCGGCGGCGGGGGTCGCCGCATCTGACCGGAGAATGTCCTGGTCATAAGCGGTTTATCCGTGGATGAATTGCAGCCGGGTCATCGATGTCCTACTGTCACGGACGCGTTGGGGCCTGGCCTTGTGGGAGGGCAGAGGTGTGCAGGACTTCCGAACGCGACTGGTCTGTCCGGAGTGCGGCGCGGAGGACCACTCGGTCCTGGTCGAGCCTCCGGGTTCCGCCAGTGGCTCGTTCCTCGAGCGCAGCGTGATGCGGCGGTGCCTCACCTGTGCACACCTCTGGCGTGTCGACTGGTCGCCCCGGCCGGCGATGGCGACTTGGTAGGAACCGTCCACCCGACCCCGGTGCTGCACCATCTGCAGTCGCGCCTGCTGGACGTTACGATCGGGTCCTCCCCCCTGACCCCTCGGCCGACCGCGGCCACCGTCCGCCCCGGAGGCACCCGTGCACACCGCCGATATCGAGTACACCCATGACGGCAAGCGCCTGGTCGGCCACCTGGCAGTTGACGACAGCCGTGCTGGACGACGACCAGCTGTTCTCGTGGCTCACGATGCCGGTGGCCTCGACGACCATGCCAAACGCAGTGCCGTCAAGCTGGCCGAGCTGGGTTACGTGGCATTCGCCCTCGACTACCACGGCGACGGGAAACGACTTGCGCCCGAATCGATAGCCGAGCGCTTCGGCGCCCTGGCCGGTGACACGGCCAAGGTCCGGTCCATCGCCCGGGCGGCCTACGACGTGCTCTACGAGAGCGAGTACACCGATCCCGACCGGATGGCGGCCATCGGCTACTGCTTCGGCGGCACCCTGTCCCTCGAGTTGGCCCGCAGCGGCGCCGCGCTGGTCGCGGTGGTCGGCTTCCATTCGGGTCTCGCCACCACCCGGCCCGAGGATGCCACCAACATCACCGGCAAGGTGCTGGTCTGCATCGGTGCCGATGACCCGATCATCCCCCCCGAGCAGCGCCAGGCCTTCGAGGAGGAGATGCGGGCCGCCGGCGTCGACTGGCAGATGCACCTCTACGGCGGGGCGGTCCACAGCTTCACCAATCCCGCGGTCGACGGGTCCATGCCCGCCCTCCGCTACGACCAACGGGCCGACGAACGGTCGTGGCGCTCCATGCAGGATCTGTTCTCCGAGGTCTTCTGAACCTCGGAGACGGTCTAGGACGATGCCGGCTCGGGAGACGGCACCTCCGCCGGCGGACATATCCGATGCCGACCTGTCGATCTGCGCCAGGCCATTCGTGTAGGGGGTGGCCAGCCGACGCCGTGTCGGTGGCCATGGCAAGGAGGAAGACACGATGAAGCAGTATCTGCTGAGCATGTACCAGCCCGACGGGGGCCCGCCCCCGCCCGACCAGCTGGCCCGGATCATGGCCGACGTCGGCACCATCCGGGACGAGATGCAGGCCGCCGGGGCCTGGGTCTTCTCCCAGGGGCTCTTCCCGCCGGACACCGCCACCGTGGTCCGGATGCGTGACGGCGAGGCCCTGGTCACCGACGGCCCCTACGTCGAGGGCAAAGAGCACCTCGGGGGGATCACCGTGATCGAGTCGCCCGACCTCGATGCCGCCCTGGCCTGGGGCACCAAGCTGGCCGGCGCCACCGGGCTCCCGGTCGAGGTGTGGCCGTTCCAGGGCCGGGCCTGACCGCACTGTCCCCGGATACAGCGGGCACCGCCGGTGCCGACATCGGGCGGATCTACCGCCAGGAGTACGGCAGGGCGGTGGCCGTACTGGTCCGGACCTTCGGCGACCTCGACCTCGCCGAGGACGCTGTCCAGGACGCCTTCGCCGTGGCCTCGGAGCGGTGGCCCACCGACGGGCTACCCCCGAGCCCGGCGGGGTGGATCATCACCACAGCCCGCAACCGGGCCGTGGACCGACTACGCCGGGAGTCCCGCCGCCAGGAACGCCACGTCCAGGCCGCCCTGACCCAAGATGCCGACGGTCCCACCGGCGACGCCACCTCGCTGCCACCGTCGGTCCGAGGAGAGGCGATCGGCAGTGACTCGGCCGAGTGGGACACCATGGCGGACGACCGCCTGCGTCTGATCTTCACCTGCTGTCACCCATCCCTGGCCGCACCGGCCCAGGTGGCGCTGACCCTGCGGCTCCTCGGCGGGCTCACCACCACCGAGATCGCCCACGCCTTCTTGGTGCCCGAGCCGACCATGGCCCAGCGCCTGGTCCGGGCCAAGGCCAAGATCCGCGACGCCGGCATCCCGTTCCGGCTGCCCGGTGCCGACGACCTGCCCGACCGCCTGGCCTCGGTGTTGGCCGTGGTCTACCTCATCTTCAACGAGGGGTACACGGCCAGCTCGGGTGACGAACTGGCCCGGTCCGAGCTGTGTGCCGAGGCCATCGGCCTCGGGCGGCTCCTGGCCATCCTGCTGCCGGACGAGCCCGAGGTCCTCGGGCTGGTGGCCCTGATGCTTCTGATCGAGTCACGGCGGGTGGCCCGCACGTCCACCGACGGCGACCTGGTCCTCCTGGCCGACCAGGACCGCCGGCGCTGGGACCCCGAGCTCATGGCCGAGGGCCGGGCCATCGTGGTCGCGTGCCTGCAGCGGGGCCGGCCGGGGCGCTACCAGGTCCTGGCGGCGATCAACGCCGTCCACAGCGATGCCGCAACGCCAGCGGCCACCGACTGGAGGCAGATCCTCCACCTCTACGACCAGCTGGCCACCGTCGACCCGAGCCCGGTGGTGGCCCTCAACCGGGCCGTGGCGGTGGCCGAGGTCGAGGGTCCAGGGGCGGGCCTCGACCTGGTCGATGGCGTGGGCCTCGACCGGTATTACCTGTTCCACGCCGTCCGGGCCGACCTCCTCCGGCGGCTGGGCCGCCCCGCCGAGGCGGCCGCGGCCTACGACGCCGCGTTGGCCCTCACCGACAACGGTGCCGAGCGGGCCTTCTTGGAGGAGCGCCGACGATCGATCGACCCGTCGCCCTGACCTGACCCGCCCTGCCTGGTCCGAATGTGCCCTCACTCGCCGGCGGCCACCGCCAGGTCGAAGAGCTCGGCGAAGCGATCGACCATCATGTCGCGGCCCTTCACGTCGGACACCACCTCGCGTCCCACGATGCCGTCCCCTCCGGGGAACTGGCCGGCACCACCCTCGGGCCCGATGGGCACGGCGATGCCCACGCCCATGGAGTGGTACTCCTCGAGGTCCCTCGAGCCCGCAGCCAGGGCGGTGATGTTGGCCACCACCGTTGCTGCTTGGTGACCGGCGAAGGCGGCCATCTTGGAGTCGGCCGTCGAGACGTCACCCACCACGAACACCGTCGGATGGCCGGGGATCTGCAGCGTGGGGCCCACCTCGATGAACCCGTCGTCCCGGCGGGACGGGGCCAGCACGTCGGCCAGGTAGTCACTGGAGGGCACCACGCCGTAGCACTGGAACCAGAGGTCGGCGGCCACCTCCACGCCGGTCTCGGTCACGACGGTGAAGGACCCGAGCGTCCCGGGCTCGGTAGGGGGCGCCTCCACCAGCGGGCTGCCCAGGACGACTTCGACGCCGAACTCCTCCAGCTGGGAGCGCAGCTCGGCCCGGAGCTCGGGCACGAACGGTCCGCTCAGCACGTCGTCCCGGCTGTCCAACAGGACGATCGACTTCTCGGGCCAGACCGCCCGGATCTCGCCAGCCAACTCGATGCCGACCGGTCCGGCACCGAGCAGCAGGACCCGACCGGCCTCGGACAGGGCGTCGTGGGCCGTCTGGATCTGCTCGTGGGCCCGTGCCGTGTCGACCTGGTCGGTCTTGGCCGGGAAGGCGTAGCTCGACCCGGTGGCAAGGACCACGTAGTCCGCCCCGATCTCCTCACCCGATGCCGTGACCACCCGGCCGGGCTCGACCAACGCGGCGCGGTCTTGTACCACCCGTCCGTTGGCCAACAGCCCCGCATAGGGGAAGAAGATCCGGGGCAACCAGGACGGGTCGACCAGGGCCCGGAGGGCGGCCACGTTGTGCATGAAGGCGTCCTTGGGCTCGACGAGGACCACGTCGGCCATCTCGTCCAGGCCCTTGGCCACCGCCGTCCCGCCGTAGCCGCCGCCGACCACCACCACGGTCGGCCGATGGGACTGGTCCAGGTTCGTTTCCGTGGTCGTCATGGCGTGGGTTCCCTCTCCGCGTCTCGATTGTGTACGTCTGTAGCCAGATGATATGATTAATAGATGATCTTGTCAACTGACCATCTCATGAACCAGGTGGCCTCGTATGCTGACGAGATGACCGAAGCGGCGGCCGACCAGGGTGAGCCCACCCGGGAGGGCCCAGCGTGTGCGGACGCCCTGGCCGACGACCTCGGCTGGGGGCTCGGCGTCGTCTTCCGGGCCTATGTCACCGCCGCCCACGCCGCCGTGGCCGAGCTGCCCGGGGGGCCTCGCGGTTACCAGGTTCTGGCCGCCGCGGTCCGCTCCGACGTGGGCACCCAGCTCGCCCTGGCCCAGCACCTCGGCATCGACCGGACGGCCATGACCTATCTCATCGACGACCTGGTCGCGGCCGGGCTCATCGAGCGTCGACCCGACCCCGTCGACCGCCGCGCCCGCCGGGTGGTCGCCACCGACCAGGGCACCAAGGTCCTGGTCACCCTGGACCGTCGGCTGCGGGCCGCAGAGGACCACCTGCTGGCACCGCTCGACGACCGGCAACGCCACGACTTCCGCCAACAGGTCACGACCCTCGCGACGACCCAGTCGGTGATCGATGCGCCCGACACCCCGTGCGAGCTCGCCGGCCAGGTGGATGCCGAGCTGCCCACACCGTGGGGAGCCATTCCGTCCACACGCCGGCGTCGGTGAGCTACGCCGGCTTCCGTCGTCCCATCAGGGAACGATTACCGTCCGCACGCCGGCGATCTCGGGTTCGATCCAGGCGGACTCGACGTCGCGGAGTGGGACGGCCCGGGTGGCGATGCCGAGGGCGCCAGCGCTGATCGCGGCGATCAGTGCCGGCAGTTCGGCCAGATAGCCCTCGGTTGACACCGCCCCCTGCCCGTTCCCCTGGACACGGAGGTTCGCCGAACGGAGCAGGACGGACGGGAGTTCCACGGTGGGCCCGGCCACCGCCCCGATCTGGATCCAGTCCACGGCCCGGCTCCGGTCCGCGCGGGCGGTCAACAGGGCCGTCATGGCCTGTAGGGCCGGCGGGCCCCAGAGATAGTCGATGACGATGTCGACCTCGGCTGCGGCCTCGCCCAGGGCGGTTGCGCTGGCGTCGGCATCGTCGGTCAGCCGTACGACGACGTCGGCCCCGACACCGGTGAGTCGGTGCAGCCGGTCGGCGTCGCGACCCGCCCCCACGACGCGGCCGGCGCCCAGCAACGTGGCCACCTGCACGGCCATCGTCCCGGCGTTGCCGGTGGCCCCGAGCACCAGCACGCTCTGCCCGGCCACCATCGGCACGCGCCGACGGAGGGCTACCCACGACGACATGGCCGGGTTCATGATGGCGGCGATGGTCTCCGCCTCGGCGGTGCCGGGCAGGGCGACCGAGCGCCGGAGGTCGATGACTGCCTTCTCCGCCATCGGACCGGGAAGGTCGTCGTCGGCAACGAAGTACACCCGACTGCCGTCGGCCAGTCGGCCCACCCCGTCGATACCGGGGACCATCGGCAGGGCGCCGGTGCTCGTGTAGTGCCGACCCGAGGCATCGGTCCGAACTCGGGGATGGAGCCCGACCGCCACCACGTCAACCAAGGCCTCGTGGTCCCCCGTCGGCGCTGGTACGTCGACCACCTGGTAGTGCGGTGGCTCGTCGAAGGAGGTCACCACCGCGGCGTGCATTGACTCCATCGCACCTCTCTCCGTGGTCTCGCCGGCCGGTCATCCCGGCGAATCGATCCGTGCCACGGACAAAGTAGTTGGTGAGACGTACTATTGCACGTAGACTCCGGCCATGGCCCGACCGGCTCCCGAGCCACGACCAGCCGACCCGGAGCACGACAGCGACCTCGGCATTGTGGACGCGCTGGCCCAGTTGAGCTTTCTGGTCCAGCGGACACTGGCCCGCCACGCTGAAGCCCATGACCTGTCGATGATCCAGACGCGTCTGCTCGGAGTGCTGCGCGACCGCGACCCAACGATGCAGGAGTTGGCCAGACTGCTCGAGCTGGACAAATCGAGCGCCACCGGACTCGTCGATCGTGCGGAACGTCGGGGACTGGTCCAGCGGGTCCCTTCACTCGACGATCGTCGTGCCATCCACGTCCATCTGACCGCAGCCGGCCGACGGGTCGTGCGCCTCGTCGTCAGCGGCTTCGAAGTGGACGTCACCTCCATGACTGACTGCCTGTCCCCGGCTGACATCAGACGGCTGTCGAGGCTGGCCAGCATCATCATCGAGGAACAATCCGTGCGTCAGCCCGAGTCTCACCGGAGCTCAGCCGCCGGAGGAGCGACCAGAGACCCCGCGCCGGCCTGACGACCGAGGCGCTTTTCGGTCGGCCCGATGGATCGACGGAACCGATTGGCCGACCCGGGATTGTGACCCCCTCGGCCTGCTCGACGCCGTACGTCGAGCCGTCGGGTGCATCGACCCGTCCCGGCCCTCGCCTAGGAGGTCGGTGACCGCCTGGGTGTCGCACGTCTCAACGGGTGGTGAGTTCCGCGCTCACCGTCACGCTTTGGTGCAGTCCATTGGCGCATGTCACTATCATCCCGTGCCAACTCTCCAACTACTGATCGGTGGGGCATGAGGAAGAGTGACGGTGGAGTGGGCACTGCGAGCCCCCGAACGAGAGCCCGGTCCGTTTCGTCACTGTTGTGGTTCCCGCTGGCCCTGGCCGTCGCCCTCAGTGCGGCGTTCATGGTCGCATCGAGTGCACCGGGCGGACAGCCGGTCTGGCTCGCCAGCAGCACGACAGCGGCAACGGGTCCCGGCTCGGAGTTCGCCACACAAAGCCAGGTGGAAGCGGCGGTAAAGAAGGCGGAATCGTTGAAGTCGATTCCCAAGACGCTGCAACCTCCCGTGCAAAGCCTGGCCACCGAGGACCTGGCCGGTACCAAGTACCTCCCTCAGTGCCAAGTCCCGGGCACGTTCGATTCGAGCGAGAAGGTAGCGAGCTGCACCTTCGGTGATCCCGAGGGCTCCCACACCATCGTCCTGACCGGCGACTCCAGGGCGGAGATGTGGTTCAACACCCTCAACACCATCGCCATGCGATCGCAGTTGAAGTTGGTCCTGCTCACGAAGTCCGGATGTCCGGCGGCGATCGGATCATTCAGGGTCAACAACAACGGGACCCTCTCGAACTCATCATGGCCGGCCTGTTCCGCCTGGCACAGCTTTGTCATCGCCACGATCAAGGCATTGGCCCCCCAGGCCGTGGTCATCGCCACGTCGGTCGACCTCGAACTCAAGACGTCAGGATCCGGCCTCGCATCGCCAACGGTCACCGAAGCCGACTTCGCCCAGTTCATCGGCCGGCTGCCCGCCGGACCGAAGGTCGTGGTGCTCGGCGGGTTCCCATCGCCCGGCAGCTCGGGCCTCAGCCCGACCGTCTGCCTCTCGAAGGGCCACTCATCGATTCAGTCGTGCTCGTTCAAACTGAACTCGGATGAGACCCATCGCAATGCCGCGTTGGCCCTGGCGGCCAAGCGGAGCCGAGCCTCGTTCATCGACCAGTCGCCGTGGTTCTGTGCCCGCGTCTGTCCGCCGATCATCCACGGAATCGTCCCGTACACGATCGACGCCTATCACATCGACTCGTACTACACGCAGTATCTGACAGGAGTGCTCTGGACGGCCCTCAAGCCGGATCTCCAGTAGGTCCTGGCGTGGATCAGGGCGAGGCGGCCGTCGATCAGCCTTCTGTCGAGCGTGAGGACCGCCCTGCATCGCCCCCTGACGCCGACCGTCCGGGCGTCGACCGTGCGTTCCGCCCGGACGTCGAAGGATTGCGGGCGGTCGCCGTCGGCCTAGTGGTCATCTTCCACGCTGGAATCCCGTGGTTCGGCGGCGGCTACATCGGCGTCGACGTCTTTTTTGTGATCTCCGGCTTTGTCATCACCAAGCTGCTCCTCCGGAAGGTCGAATCATCGGGTCGCCCGTACTTTGCAGAGTTCTACGCCCGGCGCTCGCGCCGAATCCTCCCCGCGGCCGGCCTGGTCGTGATCCTCACGGTCTTTGGCACCTACCGGTGGCTCGGATTCATCCGAGGCGACGAGGTGGCCAATGACGCACGGTGGGTGGCCGTCTTCCTGGGCAACTACCACTTTGCCGCCGTCGGGGCCAACTATCTCTCCAGCCAGCTGCCCCCTTCCCCACTGCAGAATTTCTGGTCCCTCGGCGTGGAGGAGCAGTTCTACGTCGTCTACCCCGCTGCTATCGCCCTGGTCTGTTATGTCGGACGCAAGATCTCCATTCAGTCGAGGCTCTTGGTGTTCACGGGAATCGTGTTCGTGGCGTCGTATGCCTGGTCCATCCACTTCACCGCCATCAACGGGGCAGCCGCCTATTTCGGCACCCTGACCCACGCCTGGGAGCTGGCCCTCGGTGGATTCGTCGCCGCCGGCTCGCTCCTGTGGAGCAAGATCCCCCCGATGGCCGCTGCGGTGCTCGGGTGGCTGGGATTGTTCTTCGTTCTGGCCGCGGGTACCCACTTCTCGGCAATGACGCAATATCCAGGATGGATCTCCATCGTGCCGGTCGGTGGTGCCGCCCTCATCATCATCGGTGGCGTGGGGGCGCGGATCGGCGGGCCAGAGGTCGTCCTGGGAACGGGTCCGATGCGCTGGCTAGGGAAGCTGTCGTTCTCGATCTACCTCTGGCACTGGCCGATATTGGTCATCGCCGAACAGGACGCCACCAGTCCGCTGGGTCTGGGCCAGAGGCTCGGATTGGTCGCCGCCTCGGTCGGTGCCGCGGCTGCCACCTACTATCTACTGGAAAACCCGGTCCGTCGGTCGAAGCTCCTCGCCCGGCACAAGGCCGTGAGCATCGCCATCGGCCTGGTGATCGTGGCCGCCATCCTCATCATCGGCACCTACAAGATCCACAGTAATTGAATCTGTCCTGACCGATCCTCACTGTCGAGCATCGTGGGGTCGTCATTCCTGAGCAACCGCGTGATCGAGTTGAGCTGTGCCGTCTTTCCGTTCGGAACGGCCTCAGAGATCGCATCGATCTGCTTGGCCGAGACTGCCCCAATCCGGCGGGCATCGAAGACGACGTCCTGAAGGGTATTGGAGCACCATGGCTGGCTAGCCTGCCGTCAACGAACCACTGGTTGGGACGCCGCCACCGTCACAAAATAGTCCGGAATAACGCCGGTGCTGGTGAGCGCATGATCGGTCTGGAGGAGCACCTCGACGAAGTCCCAACCGTCCTTGGACTCGAACAGTTGGTCATGGGCCAGACCCCACCAGAGCGTGTAAGCCAGCGCTCCCCCGTGGTGGACGATGTCGATCTGGTCGAAATTGGTACTCAGGACCTCGAGAATGCGCGAGGAGTGCACCGCTTCGGTCGGATCAGCGGCGATCACGTCGTCAGGATTGGGCAACGGAAGTTCAGGGCAAGGATTTCGTAGTGCAGGGTCCAATGCCCGGTAAAGGCGGCGGGCCAGTTCTCGTTCCACCTCTCCGGTTGCAAAGCGGTCAGGACCGACGTACTCGTAGGCCACGAGCACGCCGTCGTCGGTGAGAGCTCGTGCGCACGATTGGACGGCGGTGTCCAATTCCGGGACGTGGTGCAACGACCCGATGCAGGTCACCAGGTCGTACCTCGCAACCCCCAGATCGTACGAACTGACATCGCATGCAGACAATGCGATGCGGTCTGACACACCCATGTCGGCCGCATTGTGCTCAGCCATTTCGAGTGCGACGGCCGAGACATCGAGTAGATCGAAATGCCCGACGGCATTCGACTCCAGGAGCCCCAACTCGATCGCGGCCCGGCCAGCACCGATCCCGACACCTCGGGACCGAGGGACTCCGCCCAGTGCCACATCGGCGATCCACGCCTCCAGGGTTCGGTTGCCTCGCCTCAGACTGTGGTGCAGTTGGGCGGTGGGGTGCGTGAGCCACTCGGCTCGGTTGGCGTTCTCGCCGTCGGCCAAATGCTGTTCCAGATAGGTGTCCCAGTATTTGGCGGTCGTCTCAAAGGAATCCGAAGCCGCCGGCGACGCTGGCGGCTCCGCCGATTGAAGCTCCTCGCCCATACACGCAGTATCGCGCCGAGGCGCCGAGTTCGAGAGCCAACGTCTGGCGCCGTAGTGGCTCGCAAGTCCAGCGACTCGTTCCACCTGGCAGTGCGTGAGCGGAACACATCCCGCGGCAACGGCTCCTTCGTGGGGACGGAGGGACTCGAACCCTCACTGGGGGCGGTTTAAGCGCCCTGCCTCTACCGATTGGGCTACGTCCCCCGGTCGCACGCACGGCATACTCGACGCGGTACCGGACACGGCAATCGTAATCAGTTGGTCCATGCACACCCGAGGACGCGCCCGTCCCGACACGAAGCCGGCGGTTGACCGGCCCCCGGCCCACCGGCGTGGGGTCCAAGCAATCGGCCTCGGTCTCCCGCTGGTCGTCCGCTATCCGGCGATGCGGGGAGGCACCACCGACGCCATCAGTTCGACCTCCTCGTCCCTCGGTCGATCGACCATGCGGAACGGCCCCTCGTCGCCGGCCCAGGGGCCGAGCACGGCCGTAGGTCGTCGATCGGGGTCCCACTCGGGCCACTCCCCCGGCGATCCTGTGCGGGCGAACGCCGTCCATGCCCTGCGGACCAGCGCAGACAGGGCAAAGGCCTCCTCGCCTCCGCCACAGAATCCCTGGACGGCCGGGTTGTGGACGGTCCCGAACACAAAGGGGATCTCCAACGCGTGGCACGAGCCGAGGTAACCGCCGAACGCCGGTGACTCCCACGTGAACAAATAGACGTAGGTGCCCACCCCAGGAGTCGACACTCCGGCGTGGGCATCGGCGAAGCGAAGGCTGGGTAGCCGGAACACGAACTCGGTGGAGATGGCCACCCACAGATCGCGGGGTGTGACCGACTCTCCCCGGCCGGCCCGGACGTCACGGATGGCGGTGATCAGCGCTTCGGACGCCTCGGGGTCGGGGCTCAGGCGCCGGGTCCAGCGGCGGAGGCCGTCCTCGTCGAGTTGGGCCAAGGCCGGATTGCCCACGGTGAAGAACGCTGACTCGTCCCGAGTAGTGCCGATCAGCAGCGGGACGTCCGCCACCGACCCTGTCGCCACCGCCACCTCGGGCGCCACGGTCAGCAGTCCACCGTCAACCACCGGCATCAACAGCAGTCCGGAGTCATCGTTATTGGCGCTGATTTGTCCCAGCTCGCCGACGGCCCGGACGAGATCCTCCACGGGTACCTGCTCCAGCGCCTCCCGGGTCAGTGGGACACCGAGATGGGCGGCGATCACCTCGGCCCGTTTGGCTGCCTCGTCGGCGGTGTAGGAGTACGGCGGCCCGCTCTCCACGATGGCCCGGTGGAACAGCCCACGTGCGGCCGGCACGGCCAGCAGGGCCGAGACGCTCATGCCACCGGCCGACTCGCCAAACAGCGTGACGTTGCCCGGATCGCCGCCGAAGGCCGTGATGTGGTCGCGAACCCAGGCCAGAGCGGCCACCTGGTCGGCCAGTCCCCAGTTGCCGAAGCCCGCCCACGGACGGCCATCCAGCCACGTCTGGCCATCGTCCTCGAGCTCGGGGTGGGCGAGAAAGCCCAGGAGTCCCAGGCGGTAGTTGATGGTCACCACCACCACGTCACCCTCCCGGGCCAGCATGCCGCCCCGGTAGAGCCCATTGGCTCCCGACCCGGTGACGAAGGATCCGCCGTGCACCCACACCATGACCGGCCGCCGGCTGTCGTCGAGCCCGGGTGTCCAGACGTTCAGGCTGAGGCAGTCCTCGGACTGTTCCTCGGGCGCACCGCCGAGCGACATCTCGACCATGCCCGGCACCTGGGGCGCGATCGGCCCGAACGAATCGCACTCCCGGGTCCCACTCCACGGCTCGGGAGGTGCCGGCGGTCGCCAGCGCCGGCTCCCCGTCGGTGAGGCGGCATAGGGGATCCCCGAGAAGGACCAGGTGTCATGGCGTCGGATGCCACGGATGCGGCCACCTAGTACCTCGACCGTTCCATCCATCCCGACGACCTCCAGTTCTGCAACCTACTTGCCGATGCAACAAGGACCATACCGAGCCGGCCGGTTCGGCTGGCCGACGACGCACAGAAAGGGACGGACCAGGCAGGCGACACCACCGTGGCCGGATGCATCCGGCGTCGCCCCGCGGCCTTCGGCCGCGAGCACAGAACAACCATGTTGAACTGCGATTTCCCCCTTTTTTTGCGAGGGGCAGAGGGACTATCGTGAACAAAGTGTCGGAACCCAGCAACCCGAACGCGCAGAGCCGCCGCGCCTCGCGTCGCCCGAGGGTGGCCAGTCTGGCCACCGCACTGGCCTGCCTGCTGGGTGCCACCGGACTAGCACTGGGCCCGGGGTCGGCCGGCGTAGCCGGAGCCACCGGTTCGGCATCGACCTCCTCCACCTCGTCCACTACCTCGTCAACGGTCTCCGGCCCGACCGACCCGTCGATCAGTGCCGCTGAGGCCCAGGTGGCGACGGTCGAGACCCAGATCTCCCAGGAGCAGGCGGCCCTCGATCAGGCCGACGAGCAGTACAACCGGGCCGCCGTGGATCTCAACAGCACCCAGGTGGCCCTGCAGGCCACGTCGGCATCGATCACCGCGGCGCGCTCCAGACTGGCCGGTGAGCGGGCACGGCTCCGGGCCGATGCCGTGCAGTCCTATGTCTCCAACACGTCGTCGGCGGCCGTGGCCTCGCTCTTCGGGGCCCCCAACAGCACGACCCAGACGCGTTCCCTCTACGAGCAGATCGGTGCCGGCAACGTCGCCGCCGACGTGGCCCGGGTGGCTGCCACCACCCACCAGCTCAGCTCCACACAGGCCAAGCTGCTGGCCGAGCGGAATGCCGAGACTGCCCAGCTGACCGCCCAGGACACCGCCCGCCAGAGTGCGGCCTCGGCGGCCAACCAGTCCGAGGCCACCTTGAATCAGGTGCAGGGGGCCCTCGCCGCCCAGATCGCCCAGCAGGCCGCAGCCCAGGCGGCCGCAGCAGCCAAGGCCGCAGCCGCGGCCACCACGCCGAGTGCCGCCCAAGCCGCGGCCACTCAGGCCAGCCAGGCCTCCCAGGTGGCCAGCACCGTGAGTGGGGGCAGCGCCGCCGCGGCTGCCGCCAACCAAGCCGCCAGCGCCTCGGCTTCGGCTGCGGCGGGTGCGGCCACTTCCTCGGGGTCGTCGGGCGGGGGTTCCAAGCCGATCTCCCCGGTGTCGAGTGCAGGGAGCCCCCAGGCCGCCGGGCTGGCCGCGGTCCACGGTGCGATGAAGTACCTGGGCGTCCCCTATGTCTGGGGCGGGGCCAGCGCCTCGGGCTTCGACTGCTCCGGGCTGACCATGGTGGCCTGGGCCCAGGCCGGCGTGCACCTGGTCCACTCGGCCGCCGACCAGTACAACGAGTCCAAGCACGTGAGCTTGAGCGCCCTCGAGCCCGGCGACCTCTTGTTCTACGACCTGGACGGAAGCGGCATCGACCACGTGGTCATGTATGTCGGCCCCACACTCGATGGACGGCCTACGCCCTACGGGGTCAACACCATCATCCAGGCCGCCCACACCGGCACGGTGGTGAGCTTCGATCCACTCTGGTACTCCGGTCTGGTCGGCGCCGCCCGGCCCTAGCCCCATCGCCGCCCGACCCCAACGAGCCACAGTGACGGCATAGGGTCCACCCAACGTCCTATGGCTCTCGACCTGACCATCATCGTCCCCGCCTTCAACGAAGCCCACCGCCTGGGCGAGGGCATCAAGCGATTCGACGCCGCCGTCGGTGACGGCGCCATCGACCTCGACCACACCCAGCTCGTGGTGGTGGACGACGGCAGCACCGACGGCACGGCCGAGGCGGCACGGTCCCTCCTGAGCCACGTCCCCCACCACCAGGTGGTCAGCCACCCGGTCAACCGGGGCAAGGGGGCCGCCGTCCGGACCGGGGTCTCCCTGGCCGAAGGGGCCTGTACCGCCTACATGGATGCCGATTTCGCCATCGACCCGAGGGCCGTGCCCCACCTGCTCGAGGGACTGCGCACCACTGATCTGGTCATCGGGTCCCGGGCCCTGCCCGACTCCATGGTGGAGAGCACCTACGCCCTGCGCTCGGTCATGGGCAACCTGTTCAACCGACTGGTCACCGTAGGCACCGGGCTGGGCCTGCACGACACCCAGTGTGGCTTCAAGGCCTTCCGGACACCGGTGGCCCGCCTGCTCTTCCACCTGGTCCGCATCGACCGATTCGCCTTCGACGTGGAGATCCTGGCCCGGGCCCAGCAACTCGGGCTGCGGACCGCGGAGGTCCCCGTCTACTGGAGACACGTGCCCGGGAGCACCATCCACCCCCTCCACGATTCGGTCTCCATGCTGGGCGACGTCTACCGCTCCAGGCTCGGACTCCTGCCGTCTCCCCCAATCCCGACGATCCTCGTCGCCGGTCGGCCCGGAACGGTGGACACCGCAGGGTTGGCAGCCGAGGTCGCCGCCGTGGTGGCCGCCACGCTGGGCGCCACGCCCATGCCGGTGGTGCGCGGTTCGACCGCGGTGACGGTGCTGCTCCCGCTGGTCGACCAGGACCGGGCCGCCGAGGTGCTCTCGGCCCTGCAGGCAGAGTTCGGCGACCTGGACGTGCGGCGCCGGGCCTCGACGCTGGCCACCCTGGAAGCACTCGGCCCCCTGTCGGGCCGGCTCGACGCGTCGTCCTGATCAGCAGGTCCGTCCGGGCCATGCTGGCCACGATGAGCGCTCCACTACGATGGTCGAGGTGAGCGCGGAGCCGTCGGACACCACCAGGGCCGACCCGCACCAGGAGGAGTCCCAGGTCGCCCATCCTGGTGTCGGCACGACCTCTGACAGGATGGGTGGGGACACCCTGTCCACCGAGCCCCACGACGACTCGCCCGTCGACGCGGCCTTGGCCGACTCGGTGGCCGCCGTGTCCTACCTGCCGGTGGCGGCCGTCCAGCCCGACGCCCCCCAGCCCCATGACCCGCGACGCTCGGACGTCGACGAATGGGGACGGTCCGAGCACATGCGCTCGATCGTCCGGCGCCTCTACGACCCCATGTACAAGTACTGGTTCCGGGTGGAGTGGGAGGGTCTGGAGAAGATCCCCCACCACGGCGGGGCCCTGCTCATCGCCAACCACGCCGGGGCCATCCCCTCGGACGCGCCGGCCATCATGCACGGCATCGAAGAGGAGCTCGGCCGACCCGTCTACGGCCTGGCCGACTACTTCTTCCGCACGCTCCCGGTGGTGGGCACCATGTGGTCGAGGACCGGTGGGGTGCCGGCCCACCCCGACAACGCCTACCGCCTCCTCCACGATCAGCAGCAGCTGGCCCTGGTGTTCCCCGAGGGGACCAAGGCCACCTCCAAGACCTACACCGACCGCTACCGGCTGCGCCGCTTCGGCCGGGGCGGCTTCGTCGAGATCGCCATGCGGGCCGGCGTGCCGGTCATCCCCATCGCCGTGGTGGGTGCCGAGGAGTCCATGCCCATCCTGTTCCGGGTGCCAGCCGTCGCCAAGCTGCTCGGCCTCCCCTACTTCCCGGTGACCGCCAACGCCATGCTGATGGGACCGCTCGGCTACGTGACCTACTTCCCGGTGAAGATCAAGCTCCGGGTGCTCGATCCGGTCACCTTCGACGTCGAGCCGGGCCAGGACCGCTACTCGAGGAGCCGGGTGATGGACGAGGCCGAAGGCATCCGGGCCACCCTGCAGGACGCCCTCCACGACATGCTGCGCGAACGTCGCAGCATCTGGTTCGGCTGACCGTGGGCCGACGCGTCCTCATCACCGGGCTCGACACCTTCTGGGGCGGCCGCATGGCCCAGGCGCTCGAAGGCGAGCCGGATGTGGAGATGATCTTGGGCCTCGGCGCCAACGAGCCCCGGGTGCCCCTGGAGCGGACCGAGTTCGTCCGGTCGGACCAGAAATACTCCATCCTCAACCGCATCGTGCGTGCCACCCAGGTCGACACCATCGTCCACACCTTCCTCGAGACCAACTCGGTCAACGTCCCGACCCGGGTCCTCCACGAGATCAACGTCATCGGAACTCTCAACCTGCTAGCCGCGGCCGGGACCGCCGGGTCGTCCGTTCGCCAGGTGGTGGTCAAATCCTCCACCCACATCTACGGAGCCGCCGAAACCGACCCGACCTGGTTCCGAGAGGGCGACCGGCGCAAGAGCCCGGTCCGGACCCGCCTCGAGCGGTCGCTCATCGAGGTGGAATCACTCGTGAAGGACTTCGCTGAGGACAACCCCCACCTGGTGGTGTCGGTGCTGCGGTTCGCCAACGTCTTGGGCACCGACATCATCACGCCGATCAGCTACAACCTCCGGCGGCGACGGCTGCCCTGCATCGCCGGCTTCGACCCCCTGGTCCAGTTCGTCGAGGAGGACGACGTGGTCCGGGCGCTGGAGTACGTGACCGGGCACCAGATTCCCGGGGTGTTCAACGTCGCCGGTGCCGGCAAGCTCCCCTGGAGCGAGGTGGCCGCCATCTGCAACGCCTTCTTGCTGCCTCTCCCGCCCTACATGCCCCGGGCCTTCGCCGCCCCGCTGCAGCGCCTGGGGGCGCTCCAGTTCCCACCGGAGATGGAGGGCCTCATCCGGTTCGGCCGCGGGGTGGACACCACCAAGCTGATCGAGGCCGGGTTCGAGTACCGCTACACCAGTGCCGGTGCTGTCGAGAGCTTCGCCCGGGCCAACAACCTGCGACGATCCACCGGTGACGGGGGCGACACCTACCGCTACGAGCAGGACGTGGAACAGTTCTTCCGTCACTCCCCGGCGGTCGTCCGGGGCATCGACGGCTGATCCCGCACTACCATTCCTGGCCGAAGCTCCGCTCGACCCGGTCCCATCCGGCGGGCGGCCACGATCAGCAGGCCTGTTCCAGTCGGGGAGCGGATCCGAAGTGACCAGCGAAGTAGTACAGACCACTCCGGTGAACGATCCCTCGGCCGTGCTGGGTGACACCGTCCTTGACGACACCGCGCCGGGCATGACCGTGGAGGCTGCGGCCGACGTCAGCACGACCATCGGCACGCCGACCACCGACGACCCTGGCACCACCGCCGACGGGGCGCAACGGGGTGAGGATGGGATTGCCCGGTTGTCCCGGCTGCGTGCCGTCCTTCCCGCCAGCATCGCCGGACGAACCCGGCACCGGGTCGACCCCGCACCGGCTGAGCAGCACCGAGCCGGCCCCTGGGTCATGCCGCCGGGACTCAGCACCTTCTGGCGGTGGGCACTGGTGGTAGTGCTCGTGGTCCAGATCGGGGTGATCGCCACCGCCGGGATCTTCGGCGCGTTCAAGCTGGCGTACTTCTCCCCGGTCGACGAGGGCGCTCACTTCGCCTACATCGAACAGATCGCAGAGCACGGCTCGCTGCCGGTGCTGGGGAAGTCCAAGAACCCGCCCCAGGTGGTCGCCGTGGCCCATCACGTCTACCCCCGCACCTATCCGTCGTCGAGGGTCCACGGGCTGTCGCGGCTGAGTTACGAGGCGTTCCAACCTCCCCTGTACTACCTGGCGGCCGCACCCGCCTTTCTTCTCACGTCCAACTACGTCGACAAGGTCTATGCCGTCCGTCTGTTCGACGTCGTCCTGCTGCTGGCATCGGTGGCGCTGGCCGGCCGGCTGGCCCGGGTGGTCCTCCGGGAACGCTGGCTCATCGGATGGTCGATGGTGCTCGTCTTCATGGCCCTGCCCGGCGTCGTGGTGCGCTTCGTCCTCATCTCCAACCTGGCCCTGGCCGTGCCCCTCGCGGTGTTGTTCGCCACCGAGCTGTGGATCGGGTGGACCCGTCATTCTGGGCGCAGGCTGGCCGTGGCCGGCCTGGTGCTGGGCCTCTGCGTGCTGACCGAGCTCGAGCTGTTGTTGCTCATCCCGGTGTTCGCCCTGGTGGTGGGCGCCGAGGCCTGGCGGCGGCGCAAGACCACGACCTGGCGGCCCCTCCTCGTCGCCGTGGCGGTGCCCGTGGTGGTGATGGCGCCGTGGTTCGCGTTCAACGAGGCCAACTACCACATGTTCACGGCCGGACCCATCGCGGTCGCCGAACAGACCCCGATCATCAATCCCAACCATCTCCACTATTCACTAGGCGCACTGCCCAACGACACGGCGGCTCTGCTACTCAACCCGACCCTGCCCGATGAGTGGGGCGGCGCCCTGGGCGGCCAGCCGGCGCTGTCCTATCTGGACCAGCTGGTGGCGATCCTGCTCATCCCGGCCGCCCTCGTCCTCATCGTCGCCACCGGCCGTCGGCTGTGGACGATCCGGGGTGCCATCCTGGCCCTCCCGTGGGCCCTCAACATGGTGGAGATGTGGTACATCCGCTACGGCCAACAGTGGGCGGTGGATGTCCGCTACACCTATGCCACGGTGCCCATACTCTTGATTTTGGCCGCAGATGCGACCGATATCATCCGGTCGCGCTTCCTGCCCATCCTGGTGACGGTGGGCGCCACCGTGGTGACCCTGTTGGTGTGGGGCTTCTTCCTGCTCAGCTACACCGGCCCCTACGCCCTCACCTAGCCTCTACGCGGCGCGCCGTTCCGAGCGGCCGGATGCGGTCAGATCCGCTTGAGCCAGGCGGCACGCAACTCTGGCCCCCGAACGCCCCACTCCTCGGCGGTCATGGCGTAGCGGACGTGGTCCTCCCACTCGCCGTTGATCTCCAGGAAGCCGAGGGCCACCCCCTCGTTGCGGAGCGCCAGTTTCTCCACAACCCGCCGGCTGGCCGTGTTGCGGGGGATGATGGCCACCTCGATCCGGTGGAGGCGGAGGGTCTCGAAGGCGAACTGGAGGACCACTACCACCGCCTCGGGGATGAACCCCGAGCCGGCCAGCTCCTGATCGATCCAGTAGCCGATGGCACCGTTCTGGAACGGTCCCCGCTGAATGGACGACAGGGTGATCTCCCCGGAGAACCGGCCCTCGACGAAGATGCCGAAGCCGAAGCCGCTGCCCAGTTGGCGCTCGCGCTCTCGCATGCCGCACCGGGCAGAGAAACTGACGGCATCCTCGGGGGCCAGGGGAGCCCCCTTGGAGCGGGGCTCCCAGGGCACCAGCCAGTCCCGGCATCGGGAGCGGACCGACAGCCAGGCCTCATAGTCACTCTCCACCAGGGTGGCCAGACGGATCCGCCATCCGGGCAACTCAAGGGACCGGACGACCGGTGCGCGCAGACTGGGGGCCATCACTGTCCAGGTATCGCCATATGTGATCCGTACACCGCTCCGCTCCCCCATCCGGCCGGCTCGACCCGTCGAGCCTGGCTGAGTACTCAATCATCCCGCAATCGGTGCCGCGGCACCACTCCGCTCTGCGCTCGGGAGATTCATCCCCGAGGTGCCCCAGGACAGGACCATGGCTCTCCTATACTCCGGCAGACCCTGGCGGGCAGGTGGGCATCACCACTCCACGGCAGAAGGCAATGCAGGTGACCAGGCAGTTCCACGAGGCGATCCGGAATCGACTGGCCGCGCGATCGTCACATCTCATGCCATTGGCGTGCATCACGGCCGCCGTCCTGGTGGCCAATGCCCCGGCCATCCTCCATCTGGTCACGGCCAATCCGCTGGTCATCAACGCCTACCTCACGCCACCGCCCACCAACGGGTGGCTGCCGGGCCTCCCCTACATCGATCCCAACGCCGGCTACACCACCCAGGCTCTCGGGCACCTGGCCGCCCTCGACTGGTTGCACGGGCACATCCCGTGGTGGAACCCGTTCGAGGGGATCGGGACACCGCTGGCCGGTGAGATGCAGAGCGGGGCCTTCTTCCCGCTGACCCTGGTACTCGCCTTGCACCAGGGCATGCTGGTCATGCAGTTGGCCCTCGAGGCGTTCACCGGCTGGACGGCCTACGCCCTGGTCCGCCGGCTCGGGGTGGGCCGGACGCTGTCGACGGCGGGTGGCGTGGCCTTCGGGCTGTGCGGCACCTACGCCTGGCTGGCCCACGCCCCCATCCGGCCGGTGGCCCTCCTCCCCCTCAGCCTCCTCGGGGTGGAGCGGGCAATCACGGCCGCCCGCCAGCAGCGCCGGGGGGGTTGGCAGCTGTTGGCCCTGGCCCTGGCCCTGTCCATCCTGGCCGGCTTCCCCGAGACGACGCTCATCGACGGCCTGTTCGTAGCGTGGTGGGCCATCTTGCGGACGGCGGGACCGGGGCGGCACCGCTGGCGGTCAATCACGCTCAAGCTGGGCGCCGGGGTGGTCACCGGGGTGGCGCTGGCCGCTCCCCTGCTCGTGGCGTTCACCGATTACCTGCCCCGGGCCGACAAGGGCTCATTGGTGGGCGGGTTCTCCAACGTCTCACTGGCCCCCGCCGGTCTGACCCAGCTGGTGCTGCCCTACTCGCTCGGCCCGATCTTCGGCTTCCACTCCACCACCGCCGTCGACACCATCTCCCTCCAGTGGGGCAGCGTCGGCGGGTTCCTGACCGCCACGGTCATCGCCGGTGGGCTGGTCGGCCTCCTCGGGAAGCGGCTGCGGGTCTTGCGCATCGGCCTGGGGCTGTGGATCCTTGTCTGCCTTCTGCGCACCTACGGGTTCCCACCGGTCGTCCACATCCTGGCCGCCGCCCCCGGGCTGAAGGACACTGCCTTCTACCGCTACGCACCCCCCACCTGGGAGTTGGCCGTCGTGATCCTGGCTGCACTCGGCCTGGACGACATCGCCCGGGCGCGCACCCCCCGTCTGACGCTGGTGGCCGGTGCGGTGGTCACCGCAGTGCTGGGCGCCTGGGCGGCGGTGACGGCCTGGCCCCTGCTGACCCACGCCGCGGCCGCCACCCCCGACATGGGTGCACACCGGCACATCTACGCGGCAGGCAGTCTGGTCGCCGCCGTGGTGCTCCTGGCCGTCCTGGCCGTCGGCGGTTGGTGGGCCGCCGGGCGCCGGGGTCGACCCCATGCCGCAGGCAGGACGGCCGATCCGGACCGACAACAACGGGCCAGGCGTCGGGGTCGGCTGCTGATGGCCGGGGTCCTGAGCCTGGAGTCGGTGCTGCTGGTGGGCTTCACCTATCTCTCCGCGCCCAAGCCCACTCCGCTCCAGACGGCATCGGTCAGCTGGCTCCAGGCCCACCTCGGCACCTACCGGTTCGCCACCCTCGGCCCCATCCAGCCCAACTACGGGTCGTACTTCGGGATCGCCCAGGTCAACGTGGACGACCTCCCCTCCCCCAAGGCGTGGACCAACTACATCGCCGCGTCGCTCGACCCCAACGCGCCCACCCACAACTTCAGCGGGGGCAACGCCGTCGACCCCCACGGGCTGACCCCCGCCCAGGCCCTCACGGCGTTCCTGCCCGAATACGAGGGTGTCGGTGTCCGCTACGTCATCGAGGACGCCAGCGGGCTGGACCTCCGGGGCCAGCCGTTCCCGGCCACCGGATCGCCGGCCTGGCCCTCCGGACCCCGCATGGTCTACCGGGACAGCTTCGCCGAGATCTGGGAACTCCCGGCCCCAGCCGCCGCGTTCGCACTCCAGCCCCAAGCCAGCACCGGGGGCACCCGGGCCCCGTGCACGGTGGTCACGAAGGGATGGGACGAGGCGACGGTGCGCTGCGACCGGCCGAGCACCCTGGTCCGCCGGGTGGAGTACTTCCCGGGCTGGAAAGCCACCGGTGCCGGGTACTCCGCCACGGTCCGCCAGGACAACGCCAGCCCGGGGAAGCTGTTCCAGGAGGTCAACGTGCCGGCGGGGACCACCACCCTCCACTTCAGCTACCTCCCCCCGCACAGCGAGGTGACCGTCACGGTAGCCATCCTGGCCGCACTGTTCCTGGCCGGATCGCTGGTGTTCGTGCGGGTCCGGAGGTCCAGGCCGGGGCCTGACGCTGTGGCACCTCGCGACAATGAGGAGCCAGGCGCCTGAGGGTCGGCTCTCAACGCCACGTCTCCCTCCTAGAAGCCGTCGAAGCCACCAGCCTCAGTCGGGCGGAGCGATGGTGGCCACACCCCTCCCCGTCATGGGAATACGCTGGCCGCAACACAACTGGAAGGACCTATGCCCGTGCCTGCCGGCCAACGGCTCAGGATTGGAATTCTGGTGGTCGCCTACAACGCCGCCACCACGCTCGCCAGCGTGCTCGACCGTATCCCCGACTCGATCCGGGCCGACATCGAAGAGGTGATCGTCAGTGACGATCACAGCGATGATTCGACCTACCTGGTCGGATTGGGCTACCAGCAGCTGTCGGACCTGCCCATCACCGTGATCCGCCAGCCCCACAACCTGGGCTACGGCGGGAACCAGAAGGCCGGCTACGAGCTGGCCATCGAGCACGGACTCGACATCGTCGTCATGCTCCACGGCGACGGGCAGTATGCGCCTGAGTCCCTCCCCGACATGGTGGCCCCTCTCGTCGCCGGTGATGCCGACGCCGTCTTCGGTTCGCGGATCATGATCAAGGGCGCAGCCCGAAAGGGCGGCATGCCGCTCTACAAGTACGCCGGCAACCGGGTGCTGTCCGCGGTTCGAGAACGCCACGCTCGGGACCAACCTGTCGGAGTTCCACTCCGGCTACCGGGCATACTCAGTCAACGCCCTCAAGCAGATCCCCTTCGAGCGGAATGCCGACGGCTTCAACTTCGACACCCAGATCATCATCCAGCTTCACGACGCCGGCATGCGCATCGCCGAGGTGCCCATCCCGACCTACTACGGCGACGAGATCTGCTACGTCGACGGCGTCGGGTACGCCGCCGACGTCACGCGCGACGTCATTGCCTACCGGCTGCAGAAGGCCGGATTCGGGGACGGCAGCCGGATCGCGTTGAGTGAGGAGTACGAACTCAAGCCCAACGAGGACAGCTCACACGGCCGGATCACCACCATGCTGGGATCGAGGCCCGCGAGCAAGGTGCTCGACCTCGGGTGCTCGAGCGGGCTGTTGGACGAGCGACTGCGGTCCATGGGGCACCACGTCACCGGCGTCGACGTCCACGAATTCGAAGGCATCGAGGACCGGACCGACGCCTTCTACCGGGCCGACCTCAACGACGGGATCCCACCCGAGGCCGGTGTCGGCTTCGATGTGGTTCTGGCCGCCGATGTCCTTGAGCACCTGGTCAGCCCCGGGACCATGATGAACCAAGTCAAAGAGGTGGTGTCACCGGACGGAACCGCCATCTTCTGCGTGCCGAACGTGGCCCACTGGTACCCGCGGTTCCGATCGATGGCCGGGATGTTCGACTACGACCAGCGTGGCATCCTGGACGCCACCCACCTCCGCTTCTTCACCCGGCGGAGCATCACCAAGCTCATTGGTCGACGGGGCTTCACGATCACGCGGATCGAGCCGGTTGGGCTCCCCTTGGACGCACTTGGCGTAAAGGGGACCATCGCCCGCTGGTTGCGCCTGGCCAATCAGCTCCTGGTGAGCGTGTGGCCAACCATGTTCGCCTACCAATTCATCATTGAGGCAAAAGTGACTCGGGATTCTGGCTGACAGGCGGCAATTGTCCCAATGGGCACCGGTGGATCGGGTGGGAGACTCAACGACCCCCGATGCATTCGGGGACGATGCCGTCTCCGGGGGGCGCTCTCCGCCATGGGGGTCTCCATCCGGTCCACGCGGGGTTCTCCTCCCCATACTCGTTATTGCGGGCTACTGCGCGCTCGGTCTTGCCGCATTCTGGCCGGCTCTGCCATTCCTGACGGTTCATATTTTCGGCGACCAAGGGGACTTCGTTGAGTTCCAATGGTTCGTGGGCTGGGTCCCACACGCCCTGTCCCACGGCCTGAACCCATTTTGGACCAACGACATGAACGTGCCAACGGGCGTGAACTTGGCCCAGAACACGGAAGCACCATTGTTGGGGATCCTGGCCACTCCCCTGGTCCTCTTCGGCAGCCCGTTGATTGCCGCCAACATCTTGCTGCTCGTTGGCATGCCGATCTCAGCCACGGCCGCGTTTCTCGTCCTCCGTAGATGGCGAGTCTGGCAACCTGGGGCCGCACTCGGGGGCCTTCTCTACGGTTTCTCTCCGTACATGGTGGGACAGACCCAAGCCCACCCACAGCTGGCGTTTCTCCCCATCCCGCCACTGATCGTGGGCGTGGTGGTCTCAATCGTCAGGGACCGTCGATCACCGTTGCGACGCGGCATTCTCCTCGGCGTGCTCGTGGCCTTCCAGTACCTCATCTCCCCCGAGCTCGTGGCCAGTCTCGGACTGTTTGCCGCCATCGCACTAGTGCTGATGGCGCTACGCCGCCGACGGGAGGTGTCAGCGGCCCTCCATTCGTCGGCGAGAGCACTTGGCATCGCGTCCGCAACGTGTTTTGTAGTGCTGGCGTACCCAGTCTGGCTTCTTATAGGTGGACCCCAACACGTGAAGGGATCGACCTACACATTCGCTAATCCGTTCCACAACGACTTGCTGAGCCTCGTGGTCCCGGGTCCGCTGCAGCGGGCGCCGGTTGACTTCCACACAACTGTGTCTCGACTGGTCGGTGGCATCGGCTCGACAGAGGCCGGTGGCTATGTTGGCATTGGGCTAATCGCTGTCATCGGCTATGTCGTCTGGCGGTCCCGCCGTAGCCCTCGGATGCAGCTGACGGCAGCGCTGCTCCTCGTGTCGGTGCTTCTTTCCTTCGGTCCGTATCTGATCGTGAACGGGACCGACACCCACATTCCCCTTCCCTACTGGGTACTTGGCCAGCTCCCATTCCTCAATGACCTGCTTCCGAGCCGATTCAATTTCGAGACCGGTGCGCTGATCGCCGCCACCATCGCCTTCGGACTCGATGATCTTCGCGAAGAAGGCATCTGGCGACGAGCCCTGCATGCCGCTCGATCGCCAACGTCGGCCCGGAACACAGCCATCGCAGGGGTGATCACTATCACCGTACTTGTAGTCCTGACGCAATTTCCACGGTGGCCATACACGTCCCCACCGATGGTTGCCCTTCCCCCTTCGGTGGTCCGGTCCATTCCCGGTAACGACCCGATCGCTCTGACTTATCCATACAGCACGGCCTACATCATCGAGCCGATGTTCTGGCAAGCCAGCAGCGACTACAGGTTTCGCATCTTTGGAGGCTATGTCTATGTACGCGGGGCCGACGGCCGAGGAGCCGTGTCACCCGGCCGCATGCAGCCTCACGACCTGCAGCGGTTCCTGGCCTCCCAGGAGGGTGTTCACTGGTATGGACGAGCATCGTCCTCCGTGACTCCGGCCCTGATTGCCTCCACAAGATGGGCCGTCTCGCACTACGGCGTTCGTCTTGTCATTGTGGACCGTTCACTGCAAGGAAGCGGACCGGTCGTTGCGCTGTTCACCGATGCATTGGGACTGCCCACGACTGCCTCGGGTTCTTATGCCATTTGGGCTGATTGGCATGGCGTCGGCTAGATAGTCGTACCCCGAGAGCCAGTCGCTCCAGGGGCAAGGATGCCCTGTCGGTCAACCTGCTGAGCTGGCGTCTGCAACTCGGACGGGTTCGGCACCGCATTGCTCGGCACAGCGGCAGCAACCACCGCCACCCACATCGCTAGGTCAGCGTAGAGGGCCAGCTGGGCAAAGATCGTCGACCGGTTGGCACTGGAGGACAGCCACCAATGGATATCGGGCGCCCCGACGACGTAGGTGAAGAACAAGATGGCCAGGTAGGCGACGGTCACCCCCCACAGCCACCCCGGTGCGCCTAGTCCGAGGTCACGCCGGCGCTGTCGCAGGAAGACGATGCCGAGGAGCGCCACCACTGCGGCCACTGGGGCGATGCCGAGATAGTGCCCGAAGGCGTCTACCGTGGGCCCGACGCGGTAGGCCACCGACTCCCGGCCCCCCGAGGCGAAGAAGTCGCTACGGATTCCGTAGTGACGGATGATCACACTCCAGCTGGCGGCCGGCAGGACCAGGACGACCGCCACCAGGCCGGTGAGACACCAACGCCGCCAACGAGACGCCGCCGGGCCCGACCCGTATCGGATGGCCACCAGGACGAACAACACGAGGGCAGTGGTGAGTCCTTCGTTCTTACTCAGCGCCGCAACGGTGGCGGCCAGCCACGCCACCGCCAGGTTGCGGTGACTTCGGGGAAGCACCAGTCCGTAGACCGTGGCGGCGACTGCGGGGGCGGCCCAGGCCAGGTCGGCGAAGCCGGTCACAGCAAATGGACTGGCGATCCCGAAGCCGATCAGGCAGACGGCTGCACCGGCGGCCAAGGCTCCCAGCCGACCGCGGACCGACGGGTCACGACCGGGCACCTCGGCGATGCCGCAGGCCAGGACGCCCATGCCGCAGACCCCGAGGACCGAGGTCACCGCCACACCGAGATCGAGGTCGGATGACCCCTTGACGACGAAGGCCAGTGCCCCGCTGGCCGGCACGAGCGGTGGGTAATCGAGGTTGGAAGGGAGATACAACCGGTTGTGCAGCGGCGCCAGCATCGCCGAGTGACCGCCGTAGATGAACAAGGAGTGGAGGAGCCAGATGGCGTTGGCATCGAAGCCGATGGCCGGCGCCCGCAAGGCCTGAAGCGGCCAGAGTGCTGCCGCGGCCACGACTACCACCGTCACGATCGCCCACACCCACTGGTGCCGGCCCCTTTCCCCAGCACTCGGTACGGCGATAAGGTCAGGGTCGGTCAACGGTCGGTTATTGATCCGCCAGCGCCAGCCCAGCACGACGGCGGCGGCCACATTTGCCGCCACCGCCAGTGGCACGAACCAACCCAACAGGTCCCCTCCAACTGCCAGTTCCAGCTCGGCTGCAAGTGCGGCGACCAGTGCCCCGCCCAGGGGCGCCAGAAATACCAGGACCGGCCGCGCACCCACCATCGTGACCGTGGGGAGCAGGCCCACCGCGAGCAGCAGTCCGACGGTCTCCAAGAGCGGAACGATCACCTACGGACCACCATGAGGGCCAGACCCTGGCAACCGCCCTGGCGGGAAACGACCGACACGGCGTAGTGGGCGTGGCTTTTCGAGCTCACAGGCATGTCCCACAGCGTCAGGTACTGGATCAACAGGTATTCCTGATAGCCGGTAGCCCTGACGATGACCGGTACGCCCTTCGGGAGCTCCCGCCGGACGGCGGCCTGCAGGCAGGTCTGCTGGTCGTAGGAGTACCGGGCGTCGGCCACCGCGCTCGCCTTGGTGAGATCGGTGGTCGTCCGGATCGACTGCACCGCAGTCCAGCCGAGCGCCGACACCGCCACCACGACCAAAATCACGCGCCCAACAAGGAAGGACGTCGAGGCTCGCCGAGACAGGTGACGGGGGCCGACACCCGGAGCACCGCCCTCTACGCCTTGTGAGCCTCCCGCGATCTGCTCCGGCACTGGGTGTCACTCTAATTCAGCCCCGCTCAGGCTCCCGCCGCCGCTAGACGGGCTCGGGAATCTTCTCCACCGCCGGATACCGCCGGTAGGTTCCTTCGGGCATGGATCGGCGGGATCGGCGAGTGGGCCAGGCCAACAGCCCGACGCACACCAGCACCGAGGTACCACTGATGATCATCCCCTTGGTCAGCCCGACCGGTCGGTAGGTCAGCACCACCGTCGAGGTGCCGGCCGGCACCGCCACCGCCTGCTGGTTGAAGTTGGCCCGCTCAACCGTGGCCGAGGACCCGTTGACCGTCGCCGTCCATCCCGGGTCCCACATATCGGGGATGACCAGCCACCCCGCCTTGGACGACTCCACGGTGACCTGGGCGCCGTTCACCCCCTGGTGGGCCGAGTGAATGGTGAAGGTGCCGCCCGGCTCGGCGGTCGCGGTACCCGTGCCCTGGAGAATCACCTCGTGGTGATAGTCGAACGCCGGATCAGTGAAGGCGCTGAGTGCGGCAGCGTCACTGGCCACATGCCGGGAGTTGAACACCACCGTCGGACCCGTCGGGGCACCGCTCCAGGTGAACAGGCTCCCATCCGGGCCGGAATAGGTCGGCTTCCAGCCCAACGACTGGATCTCGTTGGTCACCGAGGACTGGGCGGCAGCCAGGGGGGTGAGGGCGAGCTGGTTGACACCGAGCCGGGGAAGGAGGTCGAAGCGGGTGATGCGGGCGTTGTAGGTCGGGTCGAACGCGCCGTCGAGCTTGGTCGCCACCACCTCGTCGGGGGCCTCGCCGGCTACCACCCGCCAGAGGTCGACCGTGCGGGTGGGCACCGAACTGTCGTAACCGTTGGCGCTGTCGATGCCGAAGATGAGGGGATCGTCGGAATCGAGCATGGGGCTCTCGAACGGGCCGGTCGAGTAGTTGGCCGGCAGGACGCGGTTCGACCAGCCGGCAATGCCTGTATTGGGACCCTTGAGCGCAGAGATCAGCGGGGTGGTGCGGAGCTCATAGTGGGCAGTGGTCGGCAGGAACGGCGGGTTGATCGATCGACCGTAAGAGCCCAACTGGTACGCGGTCACCCCGATGAGCACCACGGCGACACCCCGCGAGATCCACCAGCGCGCCGTGTACCCAGAGCCTGCACCGTCATGGCGTGGCGGCGATTCGTGCGTAGCCGGCTGGCGACCGGCGATCCAACGCATCACAGCATCCAGACCCACGGCACCCAGCACCGCCAGTCCGAGGTCGAACACGAAGAGCATGCGCGAGTAGGGGTGGAACACGTTGAGCCCTGGGATGACCAGGAACGCCACGTAGCCCACTGGCCCGCCGAGGGCCACCAGCAGCCCCCCGATGGCGAGCCCGCGGCCGAGGCCAGCACCGGACCGGCGCAAAAACAGCCCGATGACGGCCAGGACCGCCGTGATGGTGCCGGCGAAGCCCAGTCCCCACTGCATCTCGGCGGTGGTCACTGGGAGCGGCGCGGGCCACAGGGCGTACCGGAGGTCGGCGAAGGTCAGGTTGTACCCCTGGGTCACCTGGGAGAAGGTCAGCGTCTGGCGGGAGATGTCGCTCAGCACCGAGGCCGTGGGCACCAGGACGAAGGCGGCCAACCCGATGCCGAGTACCGCGCTCCCTGCCGCCTTGGCCGGCGCGTCGAATGCTCGCCAGCTGTGGGTCCGGCGCCATTTGGGGACCAGCAGCGCCAGGGCCAGGCAGGCACCGTAGAGACAGATGACCACCGCGCTGATGTCCGCGAACAGGAGGTGCGTCGATACCAGCAACATGGCGATGCTGGCCGCGGCGGGCACCACCCACCGACGGGAGCCGAGGACGGCCCGTCGCATGGTGACCAGGCCGGCTGGCAACCAGGCGAACAGTGGGGCCACCACCTCCAGCTCGAGCCACCCGAGTGTGTAGGCGCCGAACATCCACGCCACCGCACCGAACAGTGCCGCCAACGGGCTCAGCTCGAGGTCGGCGAGTAGCCAGTAGGTGAACACGCCGGCCAACAGGACGTGGAGGAACGACAGCACGTTGTATGCCGTGGTCGGGCTCACCGTCTTGGCCAGGATCAGGCGTGGCGGGTAGGCCAAAGCGCTCGAGCCGTTCGCGAAGAGAGGCTGCCCGCCGAAGGACTCGTTGTTCCAGAGTGGGATCGAGCCGTGCTTGAGGGAGTTGGACAGCGTGGTCTGCCAGGGCAGGCTGAGGGCGGCCTGATCGGATTGCGGATAGAAGGTCTGTCCGTTGCTCGACGCCGCCCACGGGTAGACGGCGTTCTCGTACCCCGGCACCGCTGAGTAGGAGCTTCCCTGGAACAAGGGGAAGAACCAGGCCACCGTGAGGCCCACGATGATGGCCAGACAGGCCAGGTGGGCACGGCCGCGGTGGCCGGGGGTCGACCCCATGGAATGGCGATGCATCATGCCGTCGCGGGTGGCTGGTAACCACCTTCAGCCCGTTGGCGGCACCCAAGGGATGGGTTGGTGACGACTCCTGCTGTCCGGACCCTCATCCTTCGATCGTGCCGCTAGTGGCCACCCCACGCTTCCCGCATAGTGCCGCTGACCTGCGATTACGTGCCACCACACTGTCATCAGTCGCCATGCGCTGATCGTAATCCAAATTGACGAATTGTCCCTGGCAGGCTCAAGCGCCGCCGGGCCGATGTTCTGGCGTCTTTGGCCTCCTCAACTCCGCCCCACAGTCAAGGCGTCCTTCAAGGGCTTAGTCGACCGACGAGCGAGCGAACGAATCCGGAATGAGCGGGACGCGCCGTTCTGAGTGCCGCCACTCTCACTCCGTGCGAACGCGACCTGTTGGGTACCAGCCAGTTGTCCAATCTGGGCCTGGAGGTCCTCACGGATGGTCCGGAGAAGATAGTCCGACTGGGCTTCGAGATCACCCCGGAGGGTCTGGAGCATCGTGACCTGGTCGTGGTAGTCCTTTCGCAGGGTACTGAGTAGGAAGCCGATTCCCAGCGCCCCCCGTTGCAGCTCCTCTCGCAGGTACTTGTTGGTCATTGCGTTCTCGAGGTACGCCTGGCTGTCCGTGAACACACTGTTCCGGTCCTGGTCGGTGGCGTTCGGTCGCTGGTGGTAGAACGCCAATGAGTACGGCCAGTCGAGGTACTCAATATCTGCGTGGAGCAGGAATCTCAGTGCGAAGTCCCAATCTCCGAACCCGCGGAGCGATTCGTCGTAGTTGCCGACTCGCTCCAACATCTCGGCCCTGTAGATGAAGCTGATCGGTGCAGCGAAGTTCTCCGAGCACATTTTGAACAGACTTACAAAGTGGAGGTCCGGGAAGAGGCGGGTTGAACTGATGGTGCGGATCTCCTGGCCTTCCACCTCCTCGATCACGAGGTCGGTTGGCGCAATGACACCCATCGCTCCCGTCTCCACTAGAAGCGCAGTCGTTCGTTGGAGGAACTCCGGGTGCCAGGAGTCATCGTCGTCGTGCACGACAACAAATGTCGCATCACTAGTGGCGATGGCCTGGTTCGCCGCAGCCTGCTGCGCGACTGTTTGTTATGGATGACTAGGACTCGATCCCTCATCGATCCGTCTAGCTCGTCGACAAGGTCATCGACGCTGCCTACGTCGCCTCCATCGTTGACGATCACCATGATGAAGTCCGTCATGATCTGGGCTGCCACACTCCCAAGGGCCCGTCGGAGGAGGAGGGGTCGGTCCTTCGTGCGTGTAATCACTGCGACTAGGGGCGATGAACCCTTCGGCTCAGGCACTGCGACAACGTCCGATCACGCTGGAACCGTCAGCCAGTATCGAGATTGCAACCATCGATGTGAACGACATCGACCGACCTCCTACTCCCGCTTATGGGCGGCAAGTAGGCCCTCAAGTTCGCGGGCGTAGCCCTCGCAGATCGCCATCTGCTCATTCTTCTGGAAGATCTCGAGCTCGAGCTTTGCCACATAGGTCCGCAGGCGGTCGATCTCCTCGTCGAGCAGGACTACGGAGGCTGGCTGGAAATGGTCGAGGACGTTCGCCGGTCCGAGTTGCCCGACCAGTGACGACTCTTCTTCGGGAACGTAGTACCGGTTGATTCCGTCGAAGGAGGCGTAGCGGTAGCCCCGCCCGGTCACGAGGTCCTCCCAGAGCTGATGGGTGGGCACCTGGGCGTTGGGCGCCGTCGACTCGACCACGAGCACCCGGGGCCGCCAGCGGGCCAGGTCGAGCCCTTCCAGCACCTCCCGCTCCGCACCCTCCACGTCGATCTTGAGGAAATCGATGGTCGTGGGGTTCGCCTCCTCCAGCAGGTGGTCCAAGGTGACCACCTCGACCTCGTAGGGGGTCGTCTGCTCACCGTCTGCCGAGAGTTCGCCCTGCCGCTCGACGTCGAGTGTCGAGAGGTCGGGATCCGCGTCGACGATGTAGAAGGTGCGCCGCCCCGGAACTGCCCCCGCCACCGCCTCGACGGTGATGTCGCGGGGACGTTCCTGGCGCAGTTCGGTGACGTAGGTAGACAGTGGCTCGACATTGATCCCAGACCAGCCGAGGTCGTAGAAGTGCTTGGTCACCGAGGCGATGGTGGGTGACGCTGCACCCACATCCACGTAAAAGCCGGTGTCGGCGTGAAGGGCCCGGTCGAGGATGACGTCCTCGTTGTTCTGGGCATAGGAGATCATCAACGGTCGGTCGGGCACGGTACCTGCGTTTCGTTCGGCGACAACGGTTGTCAATCTAGGCGCACGGGTCGGCGTGGGCGCCATCAACAGCGCCTAGCGGGCCTGGCGCGGACCTCATCGATGTTGGCCTCGAGACCGGCACCTGAGGGTGCCGCGCCCAGCGGACAAGGTGGTTATTGGGCATCGATGCACCGGTATGCCCAGGCCCAACGGCTAACCTCCCACCCGTGGCAACCTCGATGACGGAGGCCGAACCGCGGGGCGGCGCCGGCTCGGAAGCCCCCCTCGTTTCGATCGTGGTGCTGGGGTGGAAAAAGGCACCGCTCCTGATCGGCTGCCTGGAGTCGGTGGCCCAGATCGCCGACGGCGTCAGCTTCGAGGTCATCGTCACCCTGAACGAGCCCGACCTGGCGGTCAGGGCGGCGTTGGATGCGTGTCCTCTCGACGTCACCGTCCTGTCTTCCCGGGTGAATCTGGGCTTTGGTGGCGCCTGCAATGCGGCCGTCGAGCTCGCCCGCGGGAAGTACGTCGTGTTCCTGAACGACGACACCCTGGTCGACCGGCTCTGGCTCCAGGAGCTGGTGGACACCATCGAGGGCCGACCGGAGATCGGGGCGGTGGGCAGCCTGTTCCTGAATCTGGACGGCACACCCCAAGAGGCCGGGTCCTTCCTGTGGTCGGACGGCTCCTCGTCGGCGGCCACCGGAACGGGCGAGGGCTTCTTCCACCGCTACGACTGGGCCCGCCGGGTCGACTACTGCTCGGCGGCCTCCCTGCTGGTCCGGCGGTCGACGTGGGACCGGATCGGCGGGTTCGACGAGCGCTACTACCCGGCGTACTGCGAGGACGTCGACCTGTGCCTCAAGATCCGCGACCTCGGCCAAGAGGTCTGGTTCCAACCGCTTTCGACCGTCCGCCACATCCGGTCGGCCAGCACCTCGTCGCGCTACAAGGACTTCTTGATGGAACGGAACCGCCATCTTCTGGTGGACCGGTGGGGCTCACTCCTCGACCAGCGGATCGCCCTTGGCGACGACCCGGTCTCCGACGAGGAGATCGCCACCTGGCTGACGATGGACCGGCCGAGGCGCATCCTGGTCATTGACGACCGCCTCCCCGAGGCCTCCCTCGGGGCCGGGTTCGGGCGCATGCTCGACGCGCTGACCGACCTCGCCACCTGTCCCGGCCAGTTCGTCTCGTTCTATCCCACCGACACCGGGGCCGGCCGTCGGCGCGAGCTCAGCCGTCTCGGGGTCCGCGTCCTGCACGGTGATCTCGAGGCCCACCTCCGCCAGGAGGGCACGGACTACGACGTCGTGGTCATCTCTCGCCCCCACAACTACGGCCGGTACGCACCGATGGTCCGGTCAGCCCTCCCCGGGACAGTCGTGGTCTATGACGCCGAGGCGCTCTACTACCGCCGGACCGAGCTGCTGGTCGACCTGACCGAGGAGGGCCCGGCTCGTGAGGCGCTCCGTCGTGAAGCCCGCTCGACGCGCCGGGACGAAGAGGGGTATTTCGCCGATGCCGACGTGGCCGTGTGCATCAGCGAGGACGAGGCGGCTCTCGCCCGCTCCATCGAGGGGGCCGGTCCTGTCCAGGTGATTCCAGCCCAGCTGGTCGGCCCGCAGTGGACCCCCCGGCCATTTGCCGAGCGCCGCGACGTGATCCTGGTGGCCAGCTGGCTGGCCGGTGCCATCTCGCCCAACGTCGACGGATTCCACTGGTTCATGGACGAGGTCATGCCGTTGCTCACCGCCCGCCTGCCCTGGGTGCGCCTCCGGGTCACCGGTGTCGATCCTCCCCAGGCCATTCGCGACTACGAGGGGCCCAACGTCGAGTTCGTGGGCCGGGTCCACGACCTGGCTGCCTTCTACGATCAGGCCAGGGTGGCGATTTCGCCCATCCGCTACGGGGCCGGGGTCAAGATCAAGACCATCGAGGCGCTGCAGTACGGCATCCCGACCGTCGCCACGGGTGTGGGGGCAGAGGGCATCGACACCTTCGGGACGGGTGCCCTGTGCATCTCCGACGACCCCGGGGAGTTCGCTGACACCGTCGCCCGTCTGTCTGACGACGCTCACGCCTGGTCACAACAGCGTGACCGGCTGGCAGCACTCCACGGGCGGTGGGCGGTGACGCCGACGGGCACCACCTGGCGGTCCGTAGTGGACCTGGCCCTGGGGGTTAGCATTGGCCCCGAGGCCACCGAGTGACGGGTTGATCGACATCCTGGATTGCATGCGATGATGGAGCCTGAAGAGGTCGTCGGCCTGGCGGTACGCGACGACGTGCTTGCCGACGGCCCGTGGACTCAGAGCAGCCGGCAATCTGAACCAGCTGGGGCCGGGCGAGACCGGCAGGACCCCGAGGCGATCGTTCCTATGGCCACCGACGAAGACACGCCGGACCTCACCGTTCTGGCCCAACGCCTGGCCGAGCTCGAGCAGCAGCTGCGCGAGCGGGTGGCCGAGAACGTGGTGCTGAATGACGAGGTGCGCTGCCTGCTAGCCGAACGCCGGGTGCGGGACGAGTACATCGGGTCGATCGAGGAGGCCTGGACGAAGCTCCCCGAAGTGGAGGGTGAGCTCGCCGAGGCCCGGGCCGACCTGACCAAGCACCTCGATTGGACCCACCACACGGTGATGGCGTACGAGGAGGCCCTCACCAATGAGCGCCGACTCTTCGCTGAGCAGCTCGATGCCTACCGCAACCGGACCTCCACCAAGGCCCTGGACAAGACGGTGGGAGCGGCCAGACGCATCCCCGGCGTGACCGGGCTCATGCGCCGCCTGCGGGCCCTGATCCGACCGCCGGCCGCACACTGAGTCGGGATCCCGGAGTCGGGATCACTGAGTCGGGGCGGCCCCTCCAGGTTCCTCGGGCACCAAGGCGCCCACTTCCTCGAGCCATCGCTCGTCCTCGCCGGGCTCCCGCAGCGAGGGAAGGGTCGAGAAGCGACCGAGGTTCGGATTGAAGCACGGATCGTCCTGCTTGAGGTACTCCCACCACCGCGACAGGAACACGCCGAAGTCGGCGGCGTACCCAGACTGGCCCCGACTCACCGACTCGAAGTGGGTCAGCTCGGCGTGGGGGGTGTAGAGCAGCCGGTACCCGGCCTGGGTCAGCCGGATGCAGAAGTCGAGATCGTTGAATGCCACCGGGTAGGCCTCGTCGAATCCGCCCAGTTCCTCGAAGACCTCCCGGCGCACCAGCATGCAGGCACCGGTGAGGGCGCTGTAGGAGCGCACCACCCACGGCCAGCCCATGTACCCGGTGAGGTCGCCGGGCATGCGGGCAAACAGATGGCTGGCGATGCCCTGCATGCCGAGGACCACACCGGCGTGCTGCACCCGTCCGTCGGGGTAGAGGAGCCGGGCTCCCACCGCTCCCACCTCGGGCCGCTGGCCCAGCTCGACCAGGGCGTGCAGCCATCCCTCTGACGACGCCACGATGTCGTTGTTCATGAACAGCAACAGGTCGGTCTGGCACGTGGCGGCGGCCAGGTTGTTGATGGCGGCCCAGTTGAACGGTCCCGGGTAGTCGAGGACCCGGGTGGCCGGCCGCTCGGCCATCTGGCGCCGCAGGACCCTGGTCTCTGGCTCGGTGCTCCCGTTGTCCACCAGCACCACCTCGGTGATGTCGTAGCCGGGTGCGACCTCGAGCGACGCCAGGCAGTCCACGGTCATGGACGCCTGGTCGCGGAAGGGGATGATCACACTGACGCTGGGCGACCCGAGGACCCGACGCCGGACGTGATACGCGCCGAGGAACGGCCCGGACTCGACCGTTCCATCGATGCCGCGCCGGGCCACGGCGTCCTCCAGGGCACGTCGGCTGGCCGCGTAGGCCCACGGCTTGGCCTCGGGGTCGCCCGCGGCCGAGCCAGCGACCACCCGCCAGTGGTAGAGGACCTTCGGGATGTGCACGATGTTGCGGGCCAGTTCGGTCGCTCGCAGGGTGAGGTCGAAGTCCTGGCTGCCGTCGAATTCGGGCCGGAATCCACCGATCCGATCCACGACGTCGCGCCGGATGGCCGTGATGTGGCCGAGGTAGGGGAACGACAACAGCAGGTCGGGGTCCCAATCCGGCTTGAAGTGGGGCTGGTAGGGGCGGTCGATCCCGTCGAGCTTGTCCTCGTCGGAGTAGACGATGTCGGCGTCGTCCACCTCGGCCATCACCTTGGCGATCTCGGCCAGTGCGGTGGGCTCCAAGAGATCGTCGTGATCGAGCAGCACCACGAACTCGCCCCTGGCCTCCTCCAGCGCCCGGTTCGTGGCCCTAGAGATGCCGCCGTTGTCAGCCAGCGCCAGCGCCTTGATGCGGGAATCCTGGGCGGCAAACCCCTCCATCCGGGCGGTCAACTCGGGGTCGTCCGACCCGTCGTCGCACAGCACTAACTCCCAGTCCGAGTAGGTCTGGGCCAGAACCGAGAGCACGCATTCTTCGAAATACCACAGCGAGGGACGGTAGACCGGGACGACGATGCTCAGCAGCGGCCCGGTGATGGGCAGCTGCCCGTCGGGAGCACGCTCGGGGTGGTCGATTCGCTCGAGGTGCCAGAGGTGCTTCCAGTGCCAGTAGTTGGTGGCCGACGAGTAGGCGTCCGGTCCCCACGGGGCATCGGGCTCCCGGCGCTCCAACTCCCGTTCCAACTGCTCGTACGTGAGGGGGATCCGGGGCTCTGTCGCCTCGGCCAGCCGATCAGCCACCCAGCCCAGAGTCGCGCCGAGCACCGCGTCGGGGTCCGGGTCGCCATCAGGGGAAGGCGGACGACCGGTCACGCCGGTCATCGGCGACCCCACGATGACCACCGGCTGGCCGCGTGCTCGATCCAGGCCCCGTGGCTGCTGCAGGGAGTTCGGCACAATCGGGCGAACCCTACCAGGAGGGGCCCGAGCCTCCCCGCATCCCGGGGTCCGGGGAGGTCGCTTCGGAGGCAGTTAGCATTTGGATCGCCGGCCAACCCGCAGCGGGCCAACAGACGAGAGCGAACCGCCGTCGGCTGGATGGCAGCGCTCGCCGCGGTCAAGCCCATGCGGGCCGGCACCATCGGCGCACCGGTGGGTCGTCGACGGCAACCGGAGCACGTCACTGCAGGTCGACACCGAGCAACGGGCGAGACGAGGAGAACCACGGAGTGGACAACACAGAATTTGACCCCGAAGAGGTGCTGGAGCGCCTCAAGGCCGAGCACCGCCTGCTCCCCTGGGAGCCCTTGGCTCCCGACAAGATGCGCAAGATCATCGACGGCAACCAGGCCCGCAACCGCGCTGCCCTCGAGTACCTCCACCACCATTGGACGCTGCCGGACTCCGTCGACCCTGCGGCGACCGGAGGCGGCCCGCGAGGCAAACTTGTCGGTCTGTTCGGCCGGCTCACCTTCCGGGTGCTGGGCCCCTATCTCCGAGAAGAGCGGGCGTTGCTCTCCCACCTCGTCCAGGTCAACGAAGGGCTCGAGAAGCGCTGCGACGACCTGACCCTCCGGTGCGAGCAGCTCAACCAGGACATGGTCGACCGCCAAGCGGCCGAGGCCGAGAACCAGGCCAAACTGGCCTTGTGGCTCAGCCTGGAGCCCCCGGCGTCAGCCGACGACAAGACCGGCACCGGGGACGTCGCCCACACCCGATGAGCCCACGGCCCACCATCGCCCTTCTCCCCACCCACTGGGAGTCGTCCACCGAGACCGGGTGGCTGACCCGACAGGTGGCAGGTGCCCTGGCCTCCGGGGGTGACGTCCATGTCATCACGCCCGGAGGCGACACAGCGTCGATATCGGTAGACGGAGTGTTCCCACTGCACCGGTTGGGTACGCCGCTGACGGCCACCGCCGAGCGCCGGCGCGACCTGTTGATCGAGGCGGCAGTCCGGGCCGGTTCAGGGACCGGGACGGTCGTGCCGCCGGCGTTGGCCCTCCTACTCGACGAGGGCGTGGTGGAGCCGTGGCAGGCCGCCACTGACGCCCTCGCCGCGCTCCGACCCGACCGGGTGGTGATCGTCGGCCATGACAACCTGGGCGCGCTGGCCGCCGTGGACGCCTTCGACCGATCAGTGCCGGTGTCCGTCCTGGCCCTGGGTACTGACGAGCAGTCGGTGGCCTTCTCGCACTTCGCCCGGCTGTTCGACCGGGCCGACTCGGTGCTCGCCGTCACCGAGGCGGAGCGGTCACTCATCGTCGACCATCACGGACGGCCCGAGGTGGTGCACGGGATCGGGGCGCCCATGGCGGCCAACCCCAGTGCCCTGTCGGAGCCGAATACCTGGGTCGGGACCGATGGGTACGTCCTGGTCCTGACAGGCGTCGACGAAGAGGCCGACGACGAGCAGACCGAACTGGCCCGCCTGTTGCGGATCCGCTTCCCCGAGCGCACCGTGGGGATCGCCCACAACGACGCCTTTGCCGTCTGGCACCAGGGTCAGACCACGAGGGGATGGCCCATCGAGCGCACGAGCGACCTCGACCGGCTGATGGCCTGGGCCACGGTGACCGTCGACCTCGATCCGGGGGAGTTCTTCGCCCGCCGCTGCATCACCTCCCTGCTCTACGGGACTCCCATCCTGGTGCCGGCGGCCAGCCGTGCCCGCGAGCACGCGGCCCGTGGCCGGGGCGGCCTCTGGTTCGAGGGCCCAGCCGAGCTGGCCTGGTGTGTGGAGGCGATGCTCGATCCCTCCGCCCGTGCTGCCTTCAGCGCCCAGGGCCGCACCTACGCCGAAGACGGGTACGGCTCCACCGACCGCTTCATCGATCGGGTGCTCGGGGCATGCGGGCTGGCCACGATGGGCCAGGCCGCCGGCGTGGCTACCTGACCAGGAGCCCGGCCACCAGGCCGTCCAGGATGTCGGCCTCGGACACCAAGCAGCGGTCGAGGTCGAGGCGGTGCATCACCACCGACAGGACCAGCGCCCCGGCCACGATCACGTCCTCCCGACCGACGACCATCCCGGCCCGGTCCAGGCGGGCCGCCTTGATCTCACCGGCCAGCGCCCGGTACCAGGCATCGACCTCGTCGAGGGTCAGCACCGAATGGTGGACCCGGTCCCGGTCGTACTCGTCGAGTCCCATGTTGAGTGAGGACAGCGTGGTCACTGTGCCGGCCAGCCCGACCAGCGTGTGGGCGGCCAGAACGCTCGGGTGCTCGGCCACAGCGGCCTCGAGGAGGTCGCCGATCATGGCCGCGGCCGCGGCCAGCTCGTCCGGCGTCGGCGGGTCGGAGGCGAGGAATCGTTCGGCGACGCGCACGCACCCCACCTGGAGGGAGACTGCGGTGAGTGCCGGGTCGTCGGGCCCGGTGCCGGTCACCAGCTCGGTCGAACCCCCACCGATGTCGAGGACGAGGAAGGGTCCGTCGGCAGCGATGAGATCGGAGACCGCCCCGGCCATGGACAGACGGCCCTCCTCGGTGCCGGTCAGCAGTTCGGCGTCGAAGCCGGACACGTCGGCTGCCGCCGTCAAGAAGTCGTCGCCGTTGTCGGCGTCGCGGGCGGCCGAGGTGGCGACCAGGCGCCCTCGGACCACGCCGAGCCGTTCCATCACCCCCCGGTAGTCCCGCAGCACCGACAGGCACCGCTCGATGGCCTCGGGCGCCAGCTTGCCGCTGGCGTCCACCCCCTCGCCGAGCCGGGTGATCCGCATGAGCCGCTCGAGGGGTCGACCCATCCAGTCCGCCACCAGGAGCCTGGTGGAGTTGGTCCCGCAATCGATGGCCGCCACCGGTCCGACTGGGAGCATCACACCCATTGCTACCACGGCCTTCGTCGCGTCGACCACCATCCCGCCGCTGACCGGCCGCCCGGCCCGCCGCCCGGTCAGGTCGGATGCAGCCCGATCTGGCGGGCTGTCCACTCCCCCACCGGGTCCTCGGCCCCGGTCAGCCACCAGGCCAGATGAGCGTGGAGGCACTTGACCCCCTGGCGGGTCCCTCCGACCCCGCCCGATGGCCGTGGCCCCCCATAGTCCGCAGGGATCAGCCCGTTCCGTTCCTCGGCGTATCGGGCGTGGGCGGCGGTGATCTCGTCCATGGGGACGGACTCCTCCGCACGACGGACCCCGCCGGTGGACTCGAGGGTCGAGACCACCTCCCGCAGTGCCGGATCGACCAGCCAGTAGCGGGTGGGCATCGGCGTGCCGTCGTCGAGAAAGGGAGCGTTGGCGATCACCGCCGGTCGCCCGTCGTCAGCCCGGACCACCACCTCGAACCGGCCCGCCGGGCGTCGGCCCAGCAGCTCGGCCACCGCGGCCAGGTCGGAGTCGACGCTCGGTTCGCCGCGTCCGGTGTCGGGGTCGTCCGCGCCGGGAGGGACCCCGGCGGTCACTGCCAGAATTCGAGCGTGTTGACCACACGGCCCCAGAAGCTGCTCGGGGACCGGGACACGGCGGAGCCGCTCGACGCGGCGGATGAGGCGGCGGTGCCGGTGGCCGTCGCCGACGCCCCGACCGGCGCCGCCTGGGGCAGGCCGGGATCGGGGGACATGTCGGGCGCATCCGATGGCGCCACCGGCGCTTGGAGCCCGGGGTCCCCGGACTGGCTGTCACCCGCGATGGTCGACGACGTGGCCGCACCCGACGGAGGCAGCACGTCGAAGAGCGTCTGGCCCGGTGCCACCATCTGGTAGTTCTGCCGGGCCAACCGGTCGATCTCGGTCTTGGAGTTGAGCGCTCGTTGCTGCTCGGCCAGGTTCTGGTTCTCCAGTTGGATCCGGTGGAGCTGAGCCGAGGCCGCCGACAGCTGCTGGTGCTGACGCATCAGGCTCACCGCAGGGAAGCCGGCGACCAGGACGACCACGGCGAACGCCGCCGCCACGGCCAACGGGATGCGGTTCCTGCGGGTGGCAGCCGACACCGGTGGCCGCTTGGCGGCCTGGTCCTTGCCCGAAGGGGCCTTGGGCGGGGCAGTTGGCTTGCGGCCGGGGAGGAGGGACAGTGGGCCCGTGGTTCCCTTGGTGGTGCGTGGCGCCTTGGCCGGCTTGGACCGCTTGGGTCCCTTGTCCGCCTTGACCGACGCGCCGGTCGTCGACGGCTTGGACCGCTTCGATGTGGCTGTGGGTGTTGACGGCTCGGATGGGGCATCCGTCGGTGCGGCCTTCTCGGACCGGCTCGGCTTGATGGACGTGACCGACTTGGCCACCGTGGCGGACTTGACCGCCGTGGCCACGGTCGCCGACTTGGCTACGGCACCCACCTTGGCTGCGGCGGCCCGGACCGGCACCTTGGGCACGGCACGGTCCTTCTGCCCCGTTGACCCTGGGCGCGCCGTGGACGCCGCACGCACCTTGGGCAACTTCGGGACCGCGCGCTTGGGAACCGTGCGCTTGGTGACCCTGGGCTTGGGCTCAGCGCTGGTGGTCTCAGGGTTCGTGGTCGTCCTGCGCGTGGGCGCAACCGGTTCGACCTGGGGAGTCGTGCTCACCGTGGCTTCGACGCGCGCCTGAGGCGGCTCCGGTGCGGGGTGGGCCGGGGGGGCTGGGCGATACTCGGACCACTCGGGCTCGGCGTGTTGGGTGGGCTGTTCTGCACGCCTCGCCAGCCTCGGGACCGACGGTCCCTTCAACGCCTTGCGCGGGACCGTCTGGACCGTGATGCCGGCACTGGTGGCGGTGCGGAGCTCCCGGGCCGGTCGGAACGGCCTGGTCACCTTCTTGGCCTTGGCCGCCTTCTTCGAGTGGGCGTGGGCGCCTCCGCTCACCGGTCGCCACTCCAGGACGACAGGGCCTCGCCGCCGCGGAAGGCGGCGGTCTCCCCGAGCATCTCCTCGATCCGCAGCAGCTGGTTGTACTTGGCCACCCGGTCCGAGCGGGCCGGGGCCCCGGTCTTGATCTGGCCGCAGTTGGTGGCGACGGCCAGGTCGGCGATGGTGGTGTCCTCGGTCTCCCCCGACCGGTGGGACATGACGCAGGCGTAGGCCGAGCGAGTGGCGAGCGACATGGTGCCCAAGCGTCTCGGTCAGGGTCCCGATCTGGTTGACCTTGATCAGCACGGCATTGGCGGTGTCCGAGTCGATGCCCCGGGCCAGGCGCTCCTCGTTGGTCACGAAGAGGTCGTCGCCCACCAGCTGCACCCGGTCGCCCAGGGCCTCGGTCAGGGCCGCCCAGCCGTCCCAGTCGTCCTCGGCCATCCCGTCCTCGATGGAGACGATGGGGTACCGGCCCACCAGGTCCACCCAGTACTGGACCATCTCGGACGAGGTAGGGTCCGGCCCTCGCCGGCCAGGACGTAGTTGCCGTCCTTGTAGAGCTCGCTGCTGGCCGGGTCCATGGCGATGGCGATCTCGTTCCCGGGTACCCGGCCGGCGGCCTCGATGGCCTCCACCAGGATCTGGACCGCCTCCTCGTTGGAGGCCAGGTTGGGGGCGAACCCCCCCTCGTCGCCCACGGTGGTGGACAGGCCCCGCTCACCTCAGCACCGGGCCAGGGAGTGATAGGTCTCCACGCCCCACCGCAGGGCCTCGGAGAACGACGCCGCCCCGACCGGCATGATCATGAACTCCTGGAGGTCGATGGAGTTGTCGGCGTGGACGCCCCCGTTGACCACGTTCATCATGGGGACGGGCAGCACGTGGGCGTCGGAGCCCCCCACGTAGCGGAAGAGCGGCAGGCCGAGCTCATCGGCGGCCGCCCTGGCCGTGGCCAGCGAGATGCCGAGGATGGCGTTGGCACCGAGGCGGGCCTTGTTCGGCGTGCCGTCGGCGTCGATGAGGGCCAGGTCGACCCCCCGCTGGTCGAGGGCGTCGGCCCCGTCGAGGATGTCGGCGATCTCACCGTTGACGTTGGCCACCGCGCCGAGCACGCCCTTGCCCGCATAGCGGGCCCCGCCGTCGCGGAGCTCGACCGCCTCGAAGGAGCCGGTCGAGGCGCCCGACGGGACGATGGCCCGGCCGACCGCACCCGAGTCCAGCACCACCTCGACCTCGACGGTGGGGTTGCCGCGGGAGTCGAGGACCTCCCGGCCGATGACCTGCTCGATGATGCTCACGTTCTGTTGTCACTCCTGTTGCCGGTGGCCAAAAGTTACCACCCGGGACCGTCTGGACCTGGGAATTCCTCTGATCGTGGGACCGCTCGGGACACCGTGGCCGAGGTATCGCGCCGAGGCTACGAACCGACGCCGGTCAGCCGCGCGCCTCGACCTGGCGACGGAATTTCGCGGCCCGGGCCCGCAGGGCGGTCTCGGGGTCGATGCCCAACGTCCGCGCCACGTTGACCAGAGCGAACAGCAGCTCGCCGATAGCGGCGGCCTGGTCGGCCCGGCCCCCCGCACCGTCGGCGACCCGCTGGTCATCGGCTCCCGCCCCCTGCGAGCCGAGTCACCTCCGCCGACAGGCGGGCCACCTCGTCGGCCACGGTGGGCAGCACCATGCCCACGGCCAGGGCCTTGCGCTGCAGCTTGGCCGCCAAGGCCAGGGACGGCAGGGCGGCCGGGATGCCCTCGGTCACGCTGATCCGGTTCTTCTCCACCATCTTGAGCGCCTCCCAGTTGGTGGCCACCGCCTCGGGCGTTTCGGCGGCGACGTCGCCGAACACGTGGGGATGGCGGGACACCAGCTTGTCGTGGACCCCGCGGGCCACATCGGCCAGGGTGAAGCGACCCGCCTCGGCGGCCAGGGTGGCGTGGAAGTACACCTGGAAGAACAGGTCGCCGAGCTCCTCTTCGAGGTGGCCGACCACCTCGGCTTCGGTGGAGTCGGGTGGGGTTGCGCCACCTGGACCTGCGGCGTCCGGGAGGGGCGGCGTCGAAGGCAGCCACGGCATCGATGGCCTCGAGCACCTCGTAGGACTCCTCGAGGAGGTGGCGGGCCAGCGAGCCGTGGGTCTGTTCCCGGTCCCAGGGGCAGCGCTCTCGCAGGATGTGGACCAGCTCGTCCAGCCGAACCAGCTCGGCAGCCACCGGGGCGGCCAGGTGCGGGATCCACAGCGAGGTCAGGTGGTCCGGCACGAAGGACCGGTCGAGCTCGTCCCAGGCCACGTCCCAGACCGCGCTCGTCGGCGAGGCCCAGGTGGTGGAGCACGGTCACCGGGTCGTCGGGAGGGTCCTCGACCGGCGAGCTTGATGGCCGACAGCACCGACGGGCTCCAGCACTGGGCCACCAGGAGCGGCCCCCGCTCGCCGGCGGCATCGACGGCGAACGACTCCCCGTCGACCAGCCGGACGCCGGTGGTGACCGGGTCGATCGCCCAGCCGGGCGAAGGCCAGGTCGAGGAAGGACACCGACGCGTGGACCCGCACCTCCACCTGGCCGCGGGCCACGGCCGGGTGCTCACGCAGCAGGGCCACCGTGCGTTCGGCCACCATCGGGCGAGCCGGGCACGGCGTAGACGCACGTAGCCGGGACCGGCGTCTGGGCGGCTGCGGCCACCAGGTCGCCGACGATGGCCCGGTAGACCTCGTCGAAGGTCTCGGCCCGTCTTCGTAGTGGTGATCGAACGACCGGGCCTCGGGAAAGGCCGGCCGCCGACGGATGCCGTCGGGTCCGCAGGAACACGGCTTCGGCTGCGGCCATCAGGGCGAGCGTGCCGGTGGTGATCAGCTCGGGGCCGGCCGGGCCGAGCCCGACCACCTCGATGCGGGGACCGCACCGCGCGTCAGTAGTCACTGGCGGGTCAGCCGCCGTTGGAGGTTCCTGAGGCCGTGCCTGTTCCCGTCGACCCGGTACCTGTTCCGGTCGACCCGGTACCTGTTCCCGACGAACCCGTTCCCGTCGAACCGGTGCCCGTTCCCGACGTGCCCGTTCCCGTCGAACCGGTGCCCGTTCCCGACGTGCCCGTTCCCGACGTGCCCGTGGCCGAGCTCTTCGGCGTGACCAGGGCGGAAGAGGCCGACGATCCACCCAGCAGGTACTTGGCCGGTGGGGCAACCGGCGGCACGATGGTCAGCCGCTTCCAGGTCCCGTACTGGGGGTTGACCGAGACGTCGACGGTGCGGGCGAAGGCCACGATCTCCTGGCTGACCCGGCTGACGTTGGCCGTGGCCTGCAGCAGCTCGCGCCGGCACCGACCGTGGCCGCCGCCGAGAGCGGCTCGACCGTCTGGCTGGTCACCTCGTAGATGAGCCACTGGCCCGACTCGGGTCCTGCACGGGGGCGATGGGCTGGCCCACGGTGATGGACTGGACCTGGAGGGCCTGCTCGACCTGGGACTGGGTGAAGTTGCACCCCAGCGAGCCGCCGTTGGCCTTGGTCGGGGTGTCGAGGGAGTTGGCCTTGGCCACGTCGGCGAAGGAGGCGCCCCGGCGGTGATCTGGGCCACCAGCTGGTTGGCGTGGGCCTCGGTGTCGGTCACGATCCGGCTCACGCAGGCCGCCGTGAACAGCGGCTGGTTGGCGTCGTAGTAGCGCTGCACGGCGGCGTCGGACAGGTCGGCCCCCCGGGCCAGCAGCTTCTCGTCGATGGCCTGGTTGTGGACCTGGTCCGTCGCCACCGACGCGGGCAGGCCGGCCAGGAGTTGCTGGCCCGGTGAGGTCGGCCCCGCTCGACAGCTGGCAGAACGAGACGGTGCCCTGCGGACTGCGGCATCCTGGACCTGCTGGCTGATCTCCCCGTCCAGGGTGGACTCGAAGTCGGACTTGGCGCTGGTCAGGTCGGACGCCGAGACGGTGATGCCCTTGGAGGCGGCGTACTGCTGGGCCAGCAGGTCGCCGACCTGGTTGTTCAGCACGGCGTCGGCGAAGGCCATGGTGTAGGTCCCCGACCCCCCGGCCCCTTGGCCGGCGACGGTGGTGAGGTTCGGCGTTCTCCAGCTGGAGCAGGCAGCCGCCGGCCACCGTGGTCTCGAGCGTATGGAGCTGGGTGTTGAGGCTGGCGACCGAGATGGTCGTGCCGTTGGCGGTGGCCGCCGTCGGGGTGACCTCGCAGGCCGACGCCAGGACACCGGAGGCGATCACGCAGAGGGCGACAACGGCCCCGGGGAGTTGGCGCTTCACGGCGGCGATGCTAGTTGGTGGCCGAAGGGGCCTTAGCCTCGCGGTCGTGCCCTGGCATCAGTCCGCCGGGCACCAGCTCGGCCAGCAGGTCCGACCAGCCCGGGGCGTACCCCGTACCCCGGCCGGGCGCGGCCACCGGCGTCAGCAGCCGGTGCTGGTCGGCCTGGTAGGTGGCCCCGGGGGCCAGCCGGCGCAGCCGCACCTCGGCCGAGGCCGGCAGGGTGATCGGGGACAGCTTGACGGTGGCCCGCTGGCTCGGGGCTCCGCCCCATCCCGGTGCGGGGAACGGTGACGGCGAGGTCGGTGATCCCCAGGCGCAGGCACTCGACCCGCAGCCGGGCCACGTCGAGCAGGGCCGCGGCCGGGGCGGGCAGCGGGCCGAACCGGTCCTCCCACTCGGTGCGCACGTCGTCGATCTGCTCCTCGGTGCGCACGCCGGTGAGCCGGCGGTAGGCCTCCAGCCGGACGTCCTCGGCCTCCACGTAGGTGGCCGGCAGGTGGGCGGCGTCGGGCAGGTCGAGGGAGAGGTCGACCGGCTGGGGCCGGGGCTCGCCCTTCAGCTCGGACACCGCCTCGGACACCATCTGGACGTAGAGGTCGTAGCCGATGGCGGCGATGTGGCCCGGACTGGTCCCGGCCGAGCAGGTTGCCCGCCCCCCGGATCTGGAGGTCCCGCAGGGCGATCTTGAAGCCCGAGCCCAGCTCGGTGTGGTCCCCGATGGTGCGCAGCCGCTCGTAGGCCTGCTCGGAGAGCACCCGGTCGACCGGGTGGAACAGATAGGCGTAGGCCCGCTGGCCGGCCCGGCCCACCCGGCCCCGCAGCTGGTGGAGCTGGCCCAGGCCCAGCAGGTCGGCCCGGTCCACCACCAGGGTGTTGACCGTGGGCATGTCGATGCCCGACTCGATGATGGTGGTGCACACCAGCACGTCGTAGCGCGCCCTCCCAGAAGTCGAGCACCACCTTCTCCAGCGAGCCCTCGTCCATCTGGCCGTGGGCCACGGCCACCCGCGCCTCGGGGGCCATGGCGTGGACCCGCTCGGCCACCGCCTCGATGTCCTGGACCCGGTTGTGGACGTAGAAGACCTGGCCCTCGCGCAGCAGCTCCCGTCGGATGGCCTCGGAGGCCGCCGCCTCCTCGAACTCGCCCACGTGGGTGAGGATGGGCCGCCGGGCCGCCGGCGGGGTGTTGACCATGGACAGGTCGCGGATGCCGGTCAGGGCCATCTCCAGGGTCCGGGGGATGGGGCTGGCCGTCAGGGTGAGCACGTCGACCCCGTCGGCCAGGGCCTTGATCGACTCCTTGTGGACTGACCCCGAAGCGCTGCTCCTCGTCCACCACCAGCAGGCCCAGCTTCTTGAAGGTGACGTCCCCGCCCAGCAGCCGGTGGGTCCCGACCACCACGTCCACCGAGCCGTCGGCCAGGCCGGCCAGGACCGCCCTGGCCTGGGCGTTGGTCAGGAACCGGCTGAGCAGCTCGACCTTGATGGGGAAGGGGGCGTACCGGTCGGCGAAGGTCTGGGCGTGCTGGCTGGCCAGCAGGGTGGTGGGCACCAGCACGGCGGCCTGGTAGCCGTCCTGGACGGCCTTGAACACGGCCCGGATGGCCACCTCGGTCTTGCCGAAGCCCACGTCGCCGCAGACCAGCCGGTCCATGGGCTGGGGCCGCTCCATGTCCGCCTTCACGTCCTCGATGGCCCGGAGCTGGTCGGTGGTCTCGACGAAGGGGAACGACGACTCCAGCTCGGCCTGCCACGGGGTGTCGGGCCCGAAGGCGTGCCCGGTGACCTGCGAGCCGGCGCCGGTACAGGGCCACCAGCTCCTCGGCGATCTCGTGCACGGCGGCCCGGGCCTTGGACCGGGCCTTCTGCCACTCGGAGCCGCCCAGCCGGCTGACACCGTGGGCGAGTCGCCGCCGGCGTAGGGGGTGAGCAGCTCGATCTGGTCGGTGGGCAGGTAGAGCTTGTCGCCGCCCCGGTACTCGAGCAGCAGGTAGTCGCGGGTGGCGCCCCCCATGGTGCGGGTGACCATGCCCCCGTACTTGGCCACCCCGTGCTGGCGGTGGACCACGTAGCTCCCCGGAGCCAGGTCGTCGAAGAAGCCGTCCACCGGCCGGGCCCGGGTGCGGGCCTGGCGGTGGGGCCGGCGGCGGCCGGTGACGTCGGACTCGGTCAGCACGGCCACCCTGGCCCCGGGCAGCACGAAGCCGCGGTCGACGGTGGCCACCACGATGCGGGCCCCCGGTGTGGCCAGGTCGACGCTCGCTCGGGTCCGGTGGACCCGGCGGCGACGGGGACGGTGACCCCCTCCTCGGCCAGGATGCCGGACAGCCGCTCGGCGCCGCCGGCGGTCGACGAGCACAGCACCACCGAGTAGCCCGTCGCCGACCAGGGTCGGCGACCTGGCCGGCCAGCTTGGCCCCGTCGCCGAGGATGGGCTCCCAGCCCCGGCTCTCCACCAGGGGGATGTCGGGGCCCTCGGCCGTGGGCACCAGGGACACCACGCCGGCCGAGGTGTCGGTCAGCAGGCGGTCGAAGGGGACGTGCAGCCGCGGGGTCCCCGTCGCCCGCGTCGAGGCCCCAGGTGGAGGCCAGGGCGTCGGCCAGGGCCGACTCCTCGTCCAGCAGCTCGCCGGCCCGGTCCCGCACCCGGCGGGGCTCGACCAGCACCACCAGGGCGTCGTCGCCCAGCAGGTCGGTGACCAGCTCCTCGGCGTCGGCCAGCCACGGGAGCCACGACTCCATGCCGTCGAACTGGTCGCCCGTCGGCCAGCCGGTCCCACTGGTGGCGGCCCCACGGTGCCGAGCCCACCAGTTGGGCGGCCCGCTTCCGCATGGTCTCGTCGGTCACCAGCTCCCGGCAGCCGAACAGCTCGACCGTCGCCAGGTCGTCGATCGAGCGCTGGTCGGCCACGTCGAACCGGGTCAGCCGGTCCACCTCGTCGCCCCACAGGTCGATGCGGACCGGCTCGTCGGCCGTGGAGGGGAAGACGTCGACGATGCCGCCCCGCACGGCCAGCTCGCCCCGGTGCTCGACGATCGACTCGCGCCGGTAGCCCATGGCCACCAGCCGGGCGACCAGCTCCTCGACGTCGACTCGGTCGCCCTTGGCCACCACCACCGGGCGGGCCGCCGTGCGCCACGGCCCGAGGCGCTGGAGCACGGCCTTGATGGGGGCCACCACGACGTCCGGACGGCCGATGGCCCTCGGCGGACTCGGCGTCGCCTACCCCGAGAGGCTGCCACAGCAGGCGGCAGCCGGTGGCCCATGGTGGCAACGTCCGGGCTGACCCGCTCGAAGGGCAGGGTCTCCCAGGCCGGGAAGACCTCGACCGTGCCCCCGCGTGCCGTCCTCGGCCCCGGTAAGGCGTCGAGGTCGTGGGCCAGCTGCTCGGCGGCCGCCCCGGTGGGGGTCACGACCAGCACCGGACGGCGGGCGCCCAGCCGGATGAGCCCGGCCAGCACGAAGGCCTGGGCCGGCGTGGCCACGGCCAGGGTGGCGTTGGGCGCGCCGACGACCCGCGTCATGGCGGGCTCGTTGCGCAGCAGGGAGGGAAGCGAGCGGAGGCTCACCCGCTCAGGGTACCGGGCACCGGCCGCGTCCCGAGTGGGCCGGTCGTGGTGGGCTCAGCGATGTTTCGGCTCCCATCGGAACCGGCGGGCGGCAAATACGAGGGCTCCGGCCGCCCAGGCCAGCATCACCACCAGGTCCCCGCCCCGCAGCCCTGAGCCCGGTCCGCCCTCGAAGGTGTGGACCAGGGCGGTGATCATGTGGCGGACGGGGAAGACGTCGGCGATCTTGGACAGGACCGAGCCGTTGCTGATGGGATAGAAGACCCCCGAGATGAACACGATCGGGAAGTAGATCCCGTTGATCACCGCCGGGGCGCATCGGCGTTGGGCACGATGACCGTGACGGCCAGCCCGAGGGCGCCGAAGGTGACGATGCCCACCACCAGGGTCAACAACGTGGCGGCCACGTGATAGGGGAAGTGCAGGTGGTAGAAGGCCATCCCGATCCCCACCACCACGACGGCCAGGACGGCCACGTTGATGAGCGTGGACCCGATGATGCCCCCCATGTAGGAGCCCGTCGAGATCGGTGTGCCCCGCATCCGCTTGAGCACGCCCGAGTCGCGGCGGAGGCAGATGGCGATGGCCAGGTTGGTGTAACAGGCGGCGATCAGGCCGAAGGTGAGCATGGCCACCACCGTGTACTGGTCGTAGGCCAGGGTGGTGCCGGGCACCCGAGAGCTCCCGGCCGACGTGCCCACGACGACCAGGAACACCACCGGGAACAGCAGCGTGAAGATGGCCGCCATGGGGTTGCGCCAGTAGGCCTTCTGTTCGTAGCGGACCTGGGCCGCGGCCACCTGGAGGTCGTTCACGAGCCGTCCCCCTCGGTCAACGAGAGGTAGACGTCCTCCAGGGTGGGGCGGTTGACGGCCAGCCCGTCGAGTACCTCGCCCCGCTCCAGGGCCCAGCCGGTCAGGGCGTTGAGGACGGCGGTGGGCTCGTCGATGGCGAACTCCACGAACTCCCCACGGCGGGTGGGCACGAGGCCGACCGGGAGGGGCAGGTCGTCGAGTGGGCAGTCGGCCGGGAGGACGAACCGGACCGTCGAGGTGCCGTGGTCACGGCCGCCCAGGGTGTCGGGTGGGCCCGAGGCCACCACTCGGCCGCCTGCCATCACGATGACGGTGTCGGCCAGCGCCTGGGCCTCGTCCATGTAGTGGGTGGTGAGCACGACGGTCCGTCCCTCGGCGCACAGCCCACGGACCACATCCCAGGCCTCACGGCGGGCCGAGGGGTCGAAGCCGGTGGTGGGCTCGTCGAGGAAGATCAGCTCGGGATTGCCGATCAGGGCCAGTCCGAGATCCAGCCGGCGCTGCTGGCCCCCCGACAGGGTCTTGACCCGGGCACCGGCCTTGGGCTCCAGGCCCACCAGCTCGATGACCTCGCCCACGGCACGCGGGTGGGGATACAGGCCGGCCCGCTGGGTCATGGCCTCGGTCACCGTCAGCCAGGGCTCGACGGCGCACTCCTGGAGGACGATGCCGACCTTCGAGCGCAGCCGCCGGTCCCGTCGCTCGGGGTCGACCCCGAGTACCGATACGGTGCCGCCGTCGCGCTTGCGATAGCCCTCCAGGATCTCCACCGTGGTGGTCTTGCCCGCACCGTTGGGCCCGAGCAGGGCCACCACCTGGCCCCGCCGGACCTCGACGTCGATGCCGGCCACCGCGGTGAAGCGGCCGTAGGACTTGGTCAGGCCCCGCACCGAGATGGCCACCTCCCCGTCGGGCCCTGCCGGCCCCCAGGTCTCGACGGGCTCGGGTCGCCCCGGCTCAGCTGGCGGCATTGACGGTGCTCATGGCGGCCTCGGTGCCCCGGGACACGATGGCCTCGACGGCGTCGGCCGCCTCGTCGATGGCGGTGACCAGGACCGCCCGCTCGGCGGCCCCGGGACGCTTGAGCACGAAGTCCGCTCCCGATTGGCGTCCCGGCGGCTTGCCGATCCCGATACGGACCCGCAGGTACTCGTTGGTGTGGAGATGGCCGTCGATCGACTTGAGCCCGTTGTGGCCGGCGTTCCCCCCGCCCGACTTGATCTTGACCCGGCCTGGCGGAAGGTCGAGCTCGTCGTGGAGCACGAGGAGCGTGGCCCCCTCGCCTCCCCGCCGCAGGAGGGGCGCCACGGCCTGGCCCGAGTCGTTCATGTAGGTCAGGGGGACCCCAAGGAGCACCCGGCGCCCGTCGATGCGGACCTCACAGGCCTGGGCGAAGAGGCCCTTCTCCGATTTGAGGCGCCCGTCGTGGCGCACGGCCAGCTCGGCGACAGCCTCGGCACCGACGTTGTGGCGGGTGTTGACGAACTCCACGCCCGGATTGCCCAGCCCCACCACCACGAAGTCGAACGGCGTCCCGGTCCGAGCCGCCGCCGTCGTGCGCCGGTTGCGCAGCAGGACTTACTCCTCTGTGGACTCGGCGGCGTCGCCAGCGTCCCCGGCGGGCGACTCGCCGGCCTCGGCGGCGGCGGCGGCCGTCTCGGCCTCTTCCTCGGCCAGGCTCTGGACACGCGGAGGCTGTCCGGCGACCACGGTGGTCTCGGGGTCGGTCTCGAGCTCCACCCCGCGTGGGATGGTGATGTCCGAGACGTGCAGCGAGGCACCGATGGTCAGCTCGGAGATGTCGATGTCCACCGAGGGCGGGATGTCGGCCGGCTTGGCCTTGATGGCCAGCGTGAACAGCTGCTGGTCGACGATGCCGTCCCCGTGCTGGACCTCGATGGGCTCGCCGATCAGGTTGATGGTCACCTCGGCGGAGATCAGTTCGTCACGGCGGACGATCTGGAAGTCGACGTGGGTCACCACGTTCTTGAACGGGTGGTGCTGGATGTCCCGGGCCAGGGTGAGGAAGTTCTTCCCGTCCACCTCGAGGGAGAGCAGGGTGTTCAGCCCGGCCTCACCGGACAGGGCGATCTGGAACTCGCGGGCCCCGACCGACACCGGCAGGGGGTCGGACCCGTGGCCGTAGACCACGCCGGGGATCTTCCCCTCGGCCCGGAGGCGACGGGTCGAGCTCGAACCGAGTTCGCGGCCGGCTTCGGCGGCAAGGGTGACTTCGGGCATGCGAGAACTCCTCAGGAGATGCTGGAACAAGGGCAGGTGCGCACCGGATCGATCGTGCCTGGCAAGGCCGGTCCCGGCGGGCTGCTGCTGACGGCCCACCATGATAGACGAGGCCCGGACCGAGTGGCCACAGGGGGGCCGCCCAGGCCCGGTGCCCCTCCGGCCTCCCGGTTAGCATCGCTGGCGAAACGAGCAGCGACGTCGCTGGCAAAGGAGTGGACCGGTGGCCGTGGACAGCTTTCCCGTCGAGGCGGGGCACATCCTGACCTTCGCCCGGGCCATCGGGGACGACAACCCCGTCTACCGGGACGCAACGGCCGCCGAGGCCGCCGGGCTGGACGGGATCATCGCCCCGCCCACCTTCGTGATGGCCGGCGCCCACTTCGACCCGGACTACCCCTTGCGTCCGGCCATCGGGCGGGCGTGGTTCGGGTCCGGACGGGAGGCGACCGGGGTACCCCAGGGGGCGGGCCCGGCTCTGGGCTCGGGCGGGTCGGCGGAGACGTCAGGGACCACCGAGACCGCACTCCACGCCGAGCAGCACTTCGAGTACCACCGGCCCTTGCTGGCCGGCGATGTCCTCACTGGGTCGTCCCACGACGGGAGGACCTGGGAGAAGGAGGGACGGCGCGGCGGGACCATGACCTTCACCGAGTTCCTGACCGAGTACAGAGACGCCGAGGGCTCCCTCGTGGTCACAGCCCGGACCGTCGGTGTCCGGATCCGCCGCCCGACCGGGGCCGATCCGTCGTGACGCTGTCGGCCGCCGATGCGACCGTCGGCACGGTGTTCGAAGGAGTCGTGGTCGACAACCTCACCCGGACCCAGATCGTCCAGTACGCCGGGGCGTCAGGGGACTTCAACCCCATCCACACCGACGAGGCCTTCGTCACCCAGGTGGCAGGGTTCCCCACCGTCTTCGCCCACGGCATGCTGACCATGGCCATGACCGGCGTGCTGATCACCGACACGGTGGGCGACGGGAGGCTGGTCCGGTTCGGCGGTCGCTTCCGGGCCCAGGTCTGGCCGGGCGACACGCTGACGGCCCGCGCCGAGGTGGTCACCACGTTCGATGAGGACGGCGACCCGGTGGTCGAGTTGGCGGTCACCACCACCAATCAGGACGGTGTCGAGGTCTTCGTCGGCACGGCGGTCGCACGACTGGACCCCTAGACCGTCCCACCTGGAACGGGGCCTGGTGGTGTGACCCTGGATCTAGACGAGGTTGTCGCCGCCGAAGATCTCGGACACCGAGGTGTCCTCGAACACCGCGTCGATGGCGTCGGAGATCAGCTTGGCCACCGACAGCACCTCGAGCTTGTCGAAGTGGCGGTCCGGTGAGATCGGCAGGGTGTTGGTCACCACCACCTTGGTGAGCGCCGAGTTCTTGAGGCGGTCCACGGCCGGATCGGACAGCACGGCGTGGGTGGCCATGCACCACACTTCGGCAGCCCCGCGCTCGGCCAGCAGATCGGCGGCGGCCACGATGGTGCCGGCCGTGTCGATCATGTCGTCGATCAGCACGCACTGGCGACCCTGGACGTCACCGACCACATGGAGGGCCTCGACCTGGTTGGCCACCCCCCGCAGCCGGCGTTTGTGCACCACGGCCAGATCAGCGGTGAGGTGCTGGCTGAACCGCTCGGCCACCTTCACCCGGCCGGCGTCGGGCGCCACGATCACGAGGTCGTCCCGCCGTTGGTCACGGAGGTAGTCGACCAGAACCGGTGCTGCGGTCAGATGGTCGAAGGGCACGTTGAAGAACCCCTGGATCTGGCCGGAGTGCAGGTCCACGCTGACCACCCGGTCGGCACCGGCCACCGACAGCATGTCGGCCACCAGCTTGGCCGTGATCGGCTCGCGGCCGGAGGCCTTGCGGTCCTGGCGGGAGTACCCGTAATAGGGACACACCGCGGTGATCCGCTTGGCCGAGGCCCGCTTGGCCGCATCGATCATGATCAGGTGCTCCATGAGCGAGTCGTTCACCGGACCGCAGTGGGTCTGGATGATGAACACGTCGCTGCCACGGATGGAGGTGTCGAACCGGCAGTGGATCTCCCCGTTGGCGAACTCCCGGAGATTGGCCTCGCCGAGTTCCACGCCGAGCTGTCGGGCCACGTCCTGGGCCAGCTCGGGATGGGATCGACCGGACACCAGTTCGAGCCGACGGCGCGGCGTGAATTCCATACCCACGACGCTACCTCTCCCCCGCCGGTGGGCCGTCGACTTGCCCGTCGGGGTCGGCCCGGTCCGGGCCGGTGCGACCCACCACCGCGCCGGGCGGCACGTCGGTGCCCTCGTCGAGGACGGCGTAGGGCCCGATGCGGGCGTCCCGCCCGATGGAGGAACGGCGACAGACGCTGGAGCGAACGACCGCTCCCTCCCCCACCTCGGTGTCGACCAGATGGACCTCTGGTCCGATCTCGGCATGGGTACCGATCACGCACGATCCCTGCAGGATCACGCCCGGCAGCAGCACCACGTCGGGCTCGAGGACCACGTCGACGTCGATGTAGGTCCGCTCGGGGTCCCACATGGTGACCCCCCGTCGCATCCAGCGCTCGTTGATGCGGTCCCGCAGTTCGGCCTCGGCCACGGCCAGCTGGGCCCGATCGTTGACCCCGGCGACCTCCATGGTGTCCTCCACTACGACCGAGCCCACCTTGTGGCCGGCCTCGTAGAGGACCCCGATCACGTCGGTCAGGTAGTACTCGCCCTGGGTGTTGGCGGGGCTGAGCCGGCGCAGCGAGGGGGCCAGCACACTGCGGCGGAAGCAGTAGATCGAGGTGTTGACCTCGTGGACGTCGAGCTCCTCGTCGACGGCGTCGAGCTGTTCGACCACCCTCGCCACCGAGTCGTCACGGCCCCGGACCACCCGGCCGTACCCGAACGGCTCGTCGAGCTCAGCGGTCAACAAGGTGGCGGCGGCGTCGGTGGCCCGGTGCTGTTGGACCAGGGCGGCCAGGGTCGCGGGCCGGAGCAGGGGCGTGTCCCCGGGGAGCACCACCACGTCACCGTCGTCGTCGCCCACGTCGTCGGGGAGCCCGGTGAGCGCCACCGACATGGCATCGCCGGTACCCCGCTGCTCGACCTGCTCGACGAACTCGATGGCCATCCCGGGCGGGGCGTGTTCGATGAGGGTCTTGGTCACCCACTCGGCCCGGTGACCGACCACCACGACCACCCGGTTCACCGACAGGCCGGCCAGGGCGTCGAGGACGTGGAGGACCATGGGACGGCCGCACAGGCGGTGGAGCGGCTTGGGGCGGGACGACCTCATCCGTGTGCCCTCACCGGCCGCCAGCACCACCGCGGACAGCTGGCGACCGGGTTGGCGGCCCGATGACCGCTCGGCTGGCTGGTCCTCGGCGGACAGCTGCGGGTAGGTGCGGATCACCATGGGAGCGCGTTTGCCCGCCGTCGGCCCCGGGGCGGTGCCGCGTCGTCACGTGGAATCGTCATGAGGCCTATTCTTCCCACGTCGGGCTCGCCAATGCGACCCGAGCACCAACCCAGCAGTTCAACGCCTCAGCCCTCACCCATCCATGCCCCTCCTCACCACCACTATCGACCCGAGCTCGGAGACCTACCGGGCTAACTACCGCGCCCTCACCGAGGCCCTCGATGCCGTCGACGAGCAGCTGGCTGCGGCCCGGGCCGGCGGCGGGGAGCGCTACGTGGAGCGGCACCGGTCACGGGGCAAGCTGTTGGCCCGGGACCGGATCGAGCTGCTGGTGGACCCGGACTCGGCCTTCCTCGAACTGGCCGCCATGGCCGCCTGGGGCACCGAGTACCAGGTGGGGGCGTCCTCAATCGTGGGCATCGGCGTGGTCGAGGGCGTGGAGTGCCTCATCAGTGCCCATGACCCCACCGTCCGGGGTGGTGCCATGAATCCCTACTCGTTCCGCAAGGGTGCCCGGGCCTCGGACATCGCCTTGCAGAACCGCCTCCCGGTGATCAACCTGGTCGAGTCGGGCGGGGCCGACCTCCCGGCCCAGGCCGAATTGCTTCATCCCTGGCGGCCGGGCCTTCCGTGACCTGACCCGCAGCTCGGCGGCGGCCGTGCCCACCGTGGCCCTGGTGTTCGGCAACTCCACGGCCGGGGGCGCCTACGTGCCGGGCATGAGCGACTACATCGTGATGATCGAGCAACGCTCCAAGGTCTTCTTGGGCGGGCCACCACTGGTCAAGATGGCCACGGGCGAAGAGTCCACCGACGAGGAGCTCGGCGGCGCCTCGATGCACGCCCGGGTATCGGGCCTGGCCGACTACCTGGCCGCGGACGAGATCGATGCCATCCGCCTCGGCCGCCAGATCGTCAGCCGCCTCAACCACACCAAGTTGGGCTCCGGACCCACCATGGCGCCCGACGAGCCGGTCTACGACCCCGACGAGCTGCTGGGCATCGCCTCGGCCGACCCCAAGGTGCCCTTTGATCCACGCGAGGTGCTGGCCCGGGTGGTCGACGGGTCGCGGTTCGACGAGTTCAAGCCCCTCTATGGGGCCAGCCTGGTGACCGGGTGGGCGTCGATCCACGGCTACCCGGTCGGGGTCCTAGCCAACCACCGCGGCGTGCTGTTCTCCGAGGAGGCCCACAAGGCCACCCAGTTCATCCAGTTGGCCAACCAGATCGACGTGCCGCTCGTCTTCTTGCAGAACACCACCGGATACATGGTGGGCAAGGAGTACGAGCAGGCCGGGATCATCAAGCACGGGGCCATGATGATCAATGCCGTCTCCAACTCGTCGGTCCCCCACCTCACCGTCAACATCGGCGCCTCCTACGGGGCCGGCAACTACGGCATGTGCGGGCGGGCCTATGACCCCCGCTTCCTCTTTGCCTGGCCCAATGCCCGCTCGGCGGTGATGGGCCCGGCCCAGCTGGCCGGCGTGCTGTCCATCGTCGGACGCCAATCGGCTGTCTCCAAGGGCGTGGCCTTCGACGAGGAGGCCGATCGCGCCATGCGCGAGCTGGTCGAGGCCCAGATCGAGGCGGAGTCACTGCCGCTGTTCCTGTCCGGCCGGCTCTACGACGACGGCATCATCGACCCCCGGGACACGAGGACCGTGCTCGGCATGTGCCTCTCGGTCATCGACAACCAACCCATCACCGGCACCCGTGGCTACGGCGTGTTCCGGATGTGAGGAATCGGCCCCGATGAGCACGGACCCCACTGCCATGGCGGGCAGCTACGCCCCCATCCGCACGCTGCTGGTGGCCAACCGGGGCGAGATCGCCCGTCGGATCATGGCCACGGCGCGCTCCATGGGCATCACCACGGTCGCCGTGCACTCCGACGCCGATGCCGCCAGCCCCCACGTGGCCGAGGCGGACCTGGCCGTGCGGCTCCCGGGGGACTCGCCGACCGACACCTACCTCCGCTCCGCCCTCATCCTGGATGCCGCCTCCCGGTCGGGGGCCGACGCCATCCACCCCGGCTATGGGTTCCTCTCCGAATCGGGGGACTTCGCCCGGGTCGTCACCGGAGCGGGCTTCATCTGGGTAGGCCCTCCCCCGTCGGCCATCGACGCCATGGGGTCCAAGATCGGCAGCAAGGAGCTGATGCGGGTCGCCGGCGTGCCCACCCTGGCGTCGATCACCGTCGACGGCGACAAGCTCCCCGACATCGTGGCCGTCGAGACGCTCGGCTGGCCGCTCCTGGTCAAGGCGTCGGCCGGGGGTGGGGGCCGCGGCATGCGGATCGTGTGGGGTCCGAGTGAGCTCGCCGATGCCGTCGAGGGCGCCCGGCGCGAGGCCGCGGCGGCCTTCGGGGATGGCACCGTATTCCTCGAGCGCTACCTGCGCGAGCCCCGCCACATCGAGGTACAGATCCTGGCCGACGCCTACGGGGACACCGTGGCGCTGTTCGAACGGGAGTGCAGCATCCAGCGCCGGCACCAAAAGATCATCGAGGAGGCACCGTCGCCCTTCGTCACCCCCGAGCTGCGGCAGCGCCTGGTCGAGGCGGCCGTGACCGCCGCCGACGAGGTGGGCTACATCAACGCCGGCACCGTCGAGTTCGTGGTGGACAGCGACGGCGAGCCGTACTTCTTGGAGATGAACACCCGACTGCAGGTCGAGCACCCGGTCACCGAGGCGGTCACCGGGCTCGACCTGGTCCGGCTCCAGCTGCTGATCGCCGGCGGGGCGGCCCTGCCCCCCGAGGTCCATGCCGCCGTGGCCGCCGGGCCACGGGGCCACGCCATCGAGGCCCGGCTGTACGCCGAGGACCCGGCTCAGGGATGGCTGCCGTCGACTGGGACCCTGCACCGGTTCGAGGTCGACGGGCCCAAGAGACTCGATCCCGACACCGGGATCTCGGTCCGGGTGGACAGCGGCGTGGAGACCGGCACGGTGGTCAGCCCGCACTATGACCCGATGCTGGCCAAGGTGGTGGTGCACGCCCCCACCCGCACCGAGGCGGCCACGGCGCTGGCCAGCGCCCTGGCCCGGTCCCGGATCCACGGGGTCACCACCAACCGGGACCTCCTGGTGCGGACACTGCGTCACCCCGCCTTCCTCGGCGGTCGAACCGACACCGGGTTCCTGGAGACCCACGGCGTGGCCACCCTGGCCACTCCGCTGGCCGACCACGAGGCGGTTCGCCGCCACGCCCTGGCCGCCGTCCTGGCCGCCCAGGCCCGACACCGGGCCGAGGCCCGGGTGCAGGCGACCATCCCGTCGGGCTACCGGAACAACCCCTCGGCCCTCCAACAGAGCGCGTACGACCACGGGGGCCAGACGGTGGCCGTCGGCTACCGGTTCACCCCACGCGGTGGTCGACTCGACCGGGTCGAAGTGGACGGTGAACCCGTCGACATCGATTCGGTGACCATCACCGGCGACGCGGTGACATTCGCCAGCGACGGCGTGGCTCGCCACTACCTCGTCGACCAGCGGGGCACCACGGTGTTCGTGGACGGTCCCGACGGGTCATCGGTCCTGGAGGAGCACGTCCGGTTCCCGCTGGCCACCGATCAGCTGGCCGAGGGATCGGCGTTGGCCCCGATGCCCGGTGGGGTGGTCCGGGTGGCCGTGGCCGTGGGCGACGCCGTCCAGCCCGGTCAACTCCTGGTGGTGTTGGAGGCCATGAAGATGGAACACGCCGTCCACGCCACCGCCGCAGGCACGGTGACCGCGGTCCATGTGTCTGAGGGGGACCAGGTCGAGACCGGTCGGACCCTGGTCGTGGTGGAGGCCGACACCTCGCCCCCGGCCGACGGAGGCTCGGGCCCGACATGAGCGAGCCCATCCGCATCGCCAACTGCTCGGGCTTCTACGGGGACCGGCTGGCCGCCGCGCGCGAGATGGTCGAGGGCGGACCGATCGACGTCCTGACCGGCGACTGGCTGGCCGAGCTGACCATGCTGATTCTGTGGAAGGGCTACCAGCGCGACCGCTCCAAGGGCTGGGCCCACACGTTTTTGACCCAGATGGAAGAGGTGCTCGGGACGTGTGCGGACCGCGGCATCAAGGTGGTCACCAACGCCGGAGGGCTCAACCCGGCGGGACTGGCCGACCAGGTCCGCTCCTTGTCGGACCGCCTGGGCCTGTCGGTGTCGGTCGCCCACGTGGAGGGCGACGACTTACTGCCCCGCCTCGGTGACCTTCAAGCTGCCGGCCACGGGCTGGACCACCTCGACACCGGACAGCCCCTGGCGGAGGCCTCGGGCGAGGTGATCTCGGCCAATGCCTACCTCGGAGCATGGCCCATCGTGGAGGCCCTCAACGGCGGGGCCGACGTGGTCATCTGCCCCCGGATCACCGACGCCTCACTGGTGGTGGGCCCCGCGGCCTGGCACCACGGGTGGAGCCTGACCGACTGGGACGCCCTGGCCGGCGCAGTGGTGGCCGGCCATGTCATCGAGTGCGGCCCTCAGGCCACCGGCGGCAACTACGCCTTCTTCACCGAGGTGCCCGGCCTGGATCATCCCGGCTTCCCCATCGCCGAGGTGGCGGCCGACGGCTCCTCGGTCATCACCAAGCACCCGGGTACCGGCGGCGAGGTGTCCGTCGGGACGGTGACCGCCCAACTGCTCTATGAGATCGCCGGCCACGACTACCCCAACACCGATGTCGTGGCCCGGTTCGAGACGGTGGAGGTCGACCAGGAAGGCCCCGACCGGGTCCGCATCTCGGGGACGCAGGGGCGACCCGCACCCGAGCAGGTCAAGGTGTGCCTCAACCTGTTGGGGGGCTGGAGAAATTCGATGACGTTCGTGCTCACCGGCCTCGACATCGAGGAGAAGGCGGCCCTGACCCTGGGGTCCCTCGAGGCGGCCCTCGGCGGTGCGGCCAGCTTCGGCGAGTTCGATGCCCGGTTGGTGCGCTCGGACAAACCCGATGCCCCGGTCAACGTCGAAGCCACCGCCCAGCTCCGCATCACGGTCAAGGACGCCGACCCCGACAAGGTGGGCCGGAGCTTCTCGGGGGCCGCCACCGAGCTGGCCCTGGCCGGCTACCCCGGCCTCCACCTCACCGGGCCACCCACGGCGGGAACGGTCTACGGCGTCTACTGGCCCGCCCTCGTACCGGCCGACCTGGTGGTGCCGGTAGTGGTCCACCCCGATGGCCGGACCGTGGAGGTCCCCCACACCGCCCATCTCGGGCACCACGCCCCGAGCGATGCCGATGGGACCGGAGCACTCTCCGGGGACGCCGCGCCACCCCCTATCGACGGCGGGACGGTCCGTCGGGTGCCACTGGGCACCATCATCGGGGCCCGCTCCGGCGACAAGGGCGGCAACGCCAATGTCGGACTGTGGGCCCGCTCGGATGCCGCCTGGACGTGGCTGGAGGCCTTCCTCACCGTCGACGAGTTTCGCCAACTGCTGCCCGAGGCCGCGGGCCTCGAGATCCGTCGCTATGCCTTCCCCCGGCTGTCGGCCCTCAACTTCGTGGTGGTCGGTCTGCTGGGCGAGGGTGTGGCCTCCTCGACCCGACCCGATCCACAGGCCAAGGGCCTGGGCGAGTACCTTCGGAGCAGAGTGGTCGGCATCCCCGCCGAACTCCTGCCCCCCCGACCCGAGGAGTAGGGACATGGACTTCATCGAATCCGACGAGCTGCTGATGTTGCGTGAGGCGGTCGGTTCGATCGCCGCAAAGTTCGGCCACGAGTACTACGTGGACAAGGCCCGCGCCGACGAGCGGACCGACGAGCTGTGGAGCGCGGTGGCCGAGGCCGGATTCCTCGGCGTCAACGTGCCCGAAGCCTACGGCGGTGGCGGCGGGGGCATCACCGAGCTGGCCGCCGTGGGCGAGGAGCTCGCCGCGGCCGGCTGCCCGCTGCTGGTCATCGTGGTGTCGCCGGCCATCTGTGCCACCATCATCGCCAAGTTCGGGACCGAGGAGCAGAAGCAGCGGTGGCTGCCCGGCTTCGCCACCGGTGAGCTCAAGATGGCCTTCGCCATCACCGAACCCGACGCCGGCTCCAACTCGCACAATCTGTCCCTCACCGCCACCAAGGACGGGGACCTCTACCGGCTCAATGGCTCGAAGTACTACATCTCGGGTGTCGACGAGTGCCAGGCCATCCTGGTCGTGACCCGGTCGGGCGTCGATCCGGACACCGGGCGGGGCCGGCTCTCCCTGTTCGTGGTGGACACCGACACACCCGGATTGGACAAGCAGGTGCTTCCGGTCGAGATCACCGCCCCCGAGAAGCAGTTCACCCTGTTCTTCGACAATGTCCAGGTCGAGGCCGACCGGTTGATCGGTGCCGAGGGCGAGGGCCTGCGCCAGGTGTTCTTCGGCTTGAACCCCGAACGGATCCTGTCGGCCGCCACCGCCAACGGCATCGCCCGCTACTCCCTGGGCAAGGCGGCCGACTACGCCAAGACGCGCGAGGTCTGGGGCACGCCCATCGGGCGGCACCAGGGGATCTCCCACCCGCTGGCCAAGGCCAAGATCGAGGTGGAGCTGGCCCGTCTCATGACCGACAAGGCGGCCTGGCTGTGCGACTTCGCCGGGGACACCCCCGAGGCGGGCGAGGCGGCCAACATGGCCAAGTACGCCGCCGCCGAGGCCACCCTGGGCGCCCTGGACCAGGCCATCCAGACCCACGGTGGCAACGGGATGTCCTCCGAGTACGGGCTGGCCGATCTATGGGGCATGGCCCGCCTGCTCCGGATCGCCCCGGTCAGCCGCGAGATGATCCTCAATTTCGTGGCCCAGCACTCCCTGGACCTGCCCCGCTCCTACTGAGCGTCCTTCGGGATCGACGGGTCCCCGCCCGGATCCCGAGCCCCGACCCTGGTCAGGGGTGCGGCCCAGCATCCACGGGCTCCATGCTGGCTCCCGATGCTCCGGGCCGCTCAAGGTCGGTCGAGTGCCTGCCGATGGAATTGATGCACAACCTGCACTTTCGCCGTGTCCCCAGTCCCCTCTCGGCGGGCGAGCCCTCCGGGCTGCAGTTCCGACCAGGACCAGGCAGCGAGCGAAATGGTGCATTCATCCCAGGACTGTGAGTGTCGTTGGCGCGCCCCTCGGGGCGCGACCGGAGACGACGGCTTCGGCCTCCTCGAGGTGGTGATCGCCCTTACCGTTCTCACCATCGTGCTCCTCGGTGTCGGCCGACTGCTGGTCACCACCCTGGCCTCGGCCGAACTGGCGCGCCAACGCACGGAAGCAACATCCATCGTGGCCGCCCAGGACGCCTCGCTGCAGCACCTTCCCACCCAGACCACCCTGGCGGCGGCCCAAACCTACGTCAGCACTCTCTACAACGGCGTGACCATCCCGGTGGCTAACGGAACGACTGCGAGCAACACGAAGTACACCGTCACCACGGCTACAGCAGCAGGCACGACGAGCAACCTGATGGCCATCACCATCACGGTCACCTGGAAGCCGGCCGTCAAACTGGGCGCCACGCAGTCCATCGTCGACCGGTTGCAGGTGCCGTTCTCATGATGAAACGACCGCTGACGGCTCGAGGCGGCGCCGAGCGCTCTCCGCGTGATCGGGAGGACGGCTACACCCTGATCGAGCTGCTGATCTCGATGGCGGTCACCGCGCTGGCACTCACACTGCTCATCCCGGTGATCGTCACCGTGAGCGGTGTGAGCAACGCCACCGGAAGCTCGTCGAATGCCAACGCCCAGGCTCGCCAGGCCCTCCTCCAGCTCTCGGCGGATGTCGGTTCGGCCAACTCCAATAATGTCTGCTTCCCGCCCACCGGACAGACCGCCGTCTCGGTGACCTGCCCCACGGGTGGGACCAGCGGGAACACCATGCCGCGTGCTGTCGAGCGTCTACAACACCTGCCAGTGGTTCCAGTGGACCATCGCCAACAATGAGCTCAACCAGCAGTCCTGGCCCTCGACGTGGACGTCGGCCAGCGGCGTGCCACCGGTGGTGCCGGTCATTGGAGCCGTGAACACCTCGGGCACCCTTCCCTCGGTGTTCTCGCTCAATACCACCGGCCTCATCGTCAATATCCAGATCACGCTCCAAGGGTCATCGGCCCAGGGCGGCAGTGCGGCCCGAACGACGGCCGGTGCCAACTCGCAGCCCGTGACGCTGCAGTCGGCAGTCAGCCTCTTCTCCTCATCGATGGCGGCAGGGACGTGTTGAGCATGCGGCGTACGGAGGAGTCCGGGTACGTATTGGTCGTGGTGATGGTGATCTGCGCCATGATCCTCTCCCTGTCCGCGGTGGCCATGCAGGCGGCCACCACCAACAACTCGGTGACCTCGACCTTCTCCAACACCATCCAGTCCCGCCTGGCGGCCGAGACCGGCCTCAACGTGGCCACCTCCCAGGTCGCAACCGCCGTCACGGCCGTGGCGGCCGGGGTGGACGCCTACGGCAACATCGTAAACGCCGGCGGGAACGTGCTCCGGGCCAGCCTGCCTGCCGCCATCACCACCGCGACGCTGGGCACCTCAGCGGGCTACAGCGGCACCATCACCTACGCCAACGCCGCTGGCAGCGCGTTCATCGGCACGCCATCGTCATGGTCGACCCAGACACCGGCCTGGCCGGTCAGCGCCAAGCTCGTCTCCACCGGCACCATGCGCAACGGGAGCGCGCTCAAGATGACCGAGAACGTCACCATCGCCCCTCCCACCGCCACCGCCTCGCCCGGCACCACGACGCTGCTACCGGGCTTCGGGGCGGCGATCTTCTCCCAGGGCCAGGTCGCACTGTCCGGCAACGTCTCGACCTCGACCAGCTCGGTGACCGCACCGGCCAACATCATCGCCGGGGCCGGCATCATCTGCCCGAACAACGTGGCCGTCCAGGGCAGCATCTACAGCTACACGACCTCGGACATCAGCTTCGCCAACTCCTGCACCCTGTCGGGCGGCCTCTATGCCGCCTCGGGCATCACCCTGTCGAACAATGTGACCGTCGGCGGCGACATCTGGTCGTACGGGGCCGACGGGATCACCCTCAACAACAGCACCAAGATCGGTGGTAACGCTGCCGCCACCAAGGGCGCCATCACCGTCAACAGCCCGGCCAACATCGTCGGCAATGCCACCGCCAGCGGGGCCATCAACTACAACACCGGGGCCCAGAACTGGTACGGCACGATCAACGGTGTGGTCACGCCCAACAACGGTCCCAACCTCGCCAGTCAGGTGATGACGCCCCAGCCGGCCTTCCCGGCCCTCACCGACCCGAGCAAAGCCACCTGGCAGGCGTCCGAGTACGCCACCTACATCTCGGTGACCGCCGCCGGCGAGAGCATCAACGGCGGTGCGGTCAACACCGCCCAGGGTTGCACGAACTACTTCGCCAACCAGGCACTGGCCGTCAACAACTACAACGCCAGCCCCAGCCAGTTCAACCTCGACGTCAACAACGCCACCACACCGACGGTGATCGACGCGCCAACCTGCTCCACCCCGAACCTCTACGGCCCCGGGGGCAGCTCGACGTTCACACTGCACACCGACGTCGCTGTCGAGATCGGCGGGCTCCAGACCTCGGGCACCAACACCTTCGCCTCGGCCACCACCGCCTCGCACAACCTCTCCTTTGTCGTCCCATCTCCTCAGACCGCGGGGATCACCCTCAGCAACACCACGACGTTCGCCGGCACGGTGAGCGTGCTGTTCTACACCCAGGGTGCGTTCCAGGCGGCCAACGCGGCCTCGGTCACCGGCCAGATCCTGGGCGCCGCATCGGTCCAGGGCAGCAACGGATTCGCCCTGGCGTACTCGTCGTCGGCGGCCACCACCCTGCCCGGGGCGACCACCACCGTGGCCGGCTCCCTGGTGACGACCCCGGGGTCGATCTCCCTGGTCAGGCGGTACACCTCTCGATAGCGTCGACCGCCCCTCGTCTCGGCTCGCCCCTACTAGGTGGAATCACGTCTATGCACTTCCGCGGCGGTTGCTTACTCTCAGTGCAGGGTCATGTTCAGCCATCCGAAGTCGACGTCGGCGTCCAGACGGGTACCGTTCCTGGACCCACCGCGCGTCCGAACGAGGGGTGCTCGGAGCCATCGGACCCGGACGGACGACGGCGTCACCCTCATCGAGGTGCTGGTCGCCTTCGTGGTCCTGATGGTGGCCCTCGTCCCGCTGTCCTACCTGTTCACGACGGCTCTGGTCTCGGCGGGGCAGTCGGACAACCAGCAGACCGCCACGTCCATCGCCGAGCGCTGGGTCGAGATCCTCTCCAACACCACACCCCCGGTCAACGCCTACGGGGAAGTCGTCGTCGACACCCAGAACTATCCCCAGGGGCCGGCGCCGTCGACGGCCACGACGACCGCGGCCGGCACCTCGGTGGGCAAGGCCCTCAGCGCCGTGTCGTCCATCACCGTCACCTCGGCGAGCAACCTGCAGCCGGTCACGGGGGGAGTTCCCCAGACGGTCGTCGTCACCACCGGCACCTCGACGCTGGTCACCACCTCGGTGTCCTACTCCTCGATCTCCGGCAACGTACTGACGTGCGCCAGCTCCCCGTGCAGTTCCTCCACCGGCGTGATGAGCTCGAGTGCCAACGACCCCATCACCCAGTCGACGATCGTCACCCCCACCGAGACCCGGGGAGGGACGTCCTACACACTGAAGGCCAAGTACTCCTGGGCCACAGCCCAGAACAGCGGTGCCGGCGGCACCCCGGACCTGTGCACGGCCGGAACCCCCCAGCTCCTGAAGCTGACCATGTCCGTCTCGTGGGGGCCGAACGCTGACGCCAACAACGTGCAGGACAGCATCCTGCTCAACTACCCACCGGCCGGCATCCAGACCCTGGGCTTCATCGCCCTCCAGATGTCGGGCGACTCCACGGCCTACGACACCCAGTCACCCAGTGCGGCGTGGAGCTCACGGGTCCAGGCCATCCCGGTGACGATCGCCGGAACCCAGAACCTCCCCGTCCTCTACCCCGACTCCTACGGCTGCGTGTTCGCCCAGGTGCAGCCGGGGACCTACACGGTCGCGGTGGGACAACCCTCCAACGGCTTTCCCAGCGGCACGACGTATGGCAGCCCCTCGTTCGTGGCCAACGCCACCGGGACGGTGACGGGTCACGTGTGGTCCCCGCCCACCAGCGAGCCCCAGCCGGCCACCGTCCCCCTCCCGTCGGTCACCGTGGCCATCGGTGCGGTGACCAAAGTCCAGACCGCCCTCCACGGTGACTACCCGGGATTCGACCAGGCCAGCACCGTCAATCTCACCTACCCCTCCTCGACCGCCACCGAGGACGGCGTGTCGTGCCCGGGAGCGGGACAGATCACCTGTATCTCCTCCGGCGAGAATGCCTCGGGCACCGCCGTGGTCAACTGGGCCAACGGGGGAACCTGGAGCAGTGCAACGCTGCCCGCCTCGGTGACCCGGGTCGAGTCTCTGGCGTGTGCCGGCACCACCGCGTGCATCGGCGTCGGATTCGGCCCCAGTGGGGCCGTCATCCTGAGCAGCCCGACCGGCGCCTCGCATGCCATCTCGGCTGACTCGGGCGCCGCCATCCCAGCCGGATCCGGAGCCGCCCTCAACCAGGTGGTGTGCCCGACATCGAGCCAGTGTGTGGCCATCGGCACCTCGGCCAGCGGCGCCGGCGTGGTACTGAGCGGGACCATCAGCGGCGGCGGCGACACGTGGACCCAGGACACCCTGACCAACGCCACCACGTCGCTCACCAGCCTGGTGTGCCCAGCGACCGCCACCGGGTGCGCGGCCATCGGGACCACGGCCAGCGGCGGGGCACCCATCATCGTCACCGGTCCCTCGGGAACGGGGACCTGGGCGGCCGGAACCGCCACCGGATTCACCCTCACCACCTTGACCCAGGTGTTGTGCCCGACGGCGACGTCCTGCATGGCCATCGGCACCGGCAAGGTGGGCTCGGCAACCACCGCCTCGCCCATCGTGCTCTCCGGTGTGGCCGGGGGCGGCGGTCTGGCCGGGTCCGTCGCCTGGACGGCCGACACCGAGCCCGGAACGACGCTCACCTCGCTCACCCAGATCATCTGCCCGCTGACCACCAAGTGCCTCGTCATCGGCAATGGCACCTCGAGCGCCAAGACCGGCGCCCTTGTCCTCTACGGCACACCGGCCGGTCCACTGGCCGCCGAGTTCCCCCTCGACAGCGGTGCGACCGTTCCCTCGCTGACCCAGATCGCCTGCCCGTCGGCGACCGCGTGCATCGCCATCGGCACCTCGGGCACCACCCCCGAAATCTTTACCGGGACGGTGAACGCCACGGCGACCAGCGCGGACACCTGGGCCAAGGACTCCGTCACGAGCAGCGGTGGGACCATCGCCACGCCCACCCAGGTGGTCTGCCCCGGTGCCACCTCGTGCCTGCTGATGGCCTCGGGAACGAGCACGGTTGGAACGCCGCAGGGCTTCTTGCTGTCCACCTCGGACGCCAGCACCTGGACCACGATCAGCCTTCCGGCCGTCGACGTCCCGCTCTACTTCGACGACATCGACTGCAACTCGGCGGCTACCACCACCTGTGCCGCCGTGGGCTCGTCGGCCACCGGCGCGGTGATCACCTCGACCACCGGAGGCCCGACCGGTTCCTGGTCTGACCAGACCCCTTCGGGCCTGTCCGGCTACACCACGACCGGCGTTCCGATCGAGACCAACAACTCCGGCCTGTCACCCACCAACCTGGTCAATGTCGTGACTGCCGGCGCCTCGACGAATGTGACCCAGCTTCCGACGCTCTATCCCTTCCCGGGGGGCTATCCCCTGTGGGCGGGTGACTGCCTGGCCGAGCAGAACAGCTACAACATCTCTCAGGCCACCACCATCCCCGGCGGCATCTCCGGGCTCACCTCGGGGATGCCCTCTCCCACCATCCCCCTCGGCCTACTCGCCCTCCAGGTGAACCATCAGTCGGGCGCCAACGCCGGCACCCCCTACGTCGGGGCGACCCTGACCATCAAGGTCCCCGCCAATGCCAACGGGTGCGGCACCGACACCTACACGCTGCAGACCGCCGGTGCCGACGGACTCAGCCGGACCGAGGTCCCCTACGGCACCTACAACCTCTACATCAATGGCAGTTCGACCTCCTCGGGCAGCGTGACGGTGGCCGGTGGATCGGTGACGGTCGGTGCGGCATCGGCGGTCCTCCCCAACCCGGTCACGGTGAGTGCCTGATGTCCACGTCCAACCGCTCCTCGTTGCTCCTCCGACGCTGCAACCAGTTCCAGGCGTCGATGCGTCGCCGCCACCGCGACGACCACGGGCTGACGCTGGTCGAACTGCTCGTGGCCTTTGCCGCCCTGCTGGTCCTGATGACCATCGCCGGGACCGCCATCACCACGTACCTCAGCGCGGGCAACACGGTCATCTCGTCCTACAGCGCCACCGATGAGCTCCTGCCCAGCTCCATCGTGATCCAGCGACTGATCCGCAGTGAGGTCGAACCGGCACCCACGCCGGCCACGGGCGTGCCGGTCCCGGCCTTCCTGCCCGGGAGCCTCGGCACCTACTCGACCACGTTCTACGCCAATGTCGGAAGCTCGCAACGGACCGGCCAAGATCGTCATGTCCGAGGGCACCCCCACCAAGTGCTCGACGTGCAAGTTCTACACGTCGATCTTCACGGTCACCAATATTCCGCCGTCTCGGGTTGCCCGTTCTCTGTGACCTCGGCATCGACCTGCACCTGGTCGACGAACGGGATCGAGCTGGTCTCCATCCCCAACGTCGTCAACGGTGCGAACAGAGCCCTGACCACGCCGCTGCCCGACAGCGGAAAGCCGATCTTCACCTACAACACCCTCGATCCGTACTCCACCGCCTACGTGCCCGGTGACGGCGGAACGCCCAGTGCCACCACGGGCATCCTCCCGACCTTCAGCACCTGTGCTGCACCGAGTCCTGCCCCTCCGGCCACACCCACGTCGGCCAACTGCGACGCCGACAACGTCCAGAGTGTCGGCGTGGACCTCGAAGTCCAGGTCCAGGGCAGCCCCATCCAGGAGAACTCCTTCACCGTCTACCGGCTCTCGTCCGCCTCGTACCTCTACAGCCCCCTGGTCGGATAGGTCAACCATGCCAACGCCCATGCCCACACCACCAAGCAGCACCATCTCTCGGCCACGGCGGTCGCCGGTCCGTCACGTCCAGCGGGGCTGGCTCCGCCGCCGGCGCACCACGGCCGGCGAGCTGGGCCAGGCCGCCCTCATCCTGGTGATCGCCCTCACCGTGGCGCTCACCACCGTGGGTGGCGTGCTGGTCAACTCCATCGCCAACAACGACCCGACCCTGAAGCAGGCCTCCATCCAACGGTTTGCCTACCGGGCCCTGGCCTCCGGCGTGAACGCCTATCAGAACCTCATCAATGCCAACCCCTACTTGGCCGCCTGCAACACCACCACCAATGTGGGGGCGGCCAACGCCTCAGCTCAGTGCGCGGGCATCAACTACCAGAGTTGGAGCCAGGTGCCCGGGACCGATGTCGGCAACGGCGTGATCCCCGAGTACTACAAGTTCGACAACCCCCAGCAGGTCATCGACCCGACCACCAAGGCGCTCGACTACCTCGACGTCCAAATCGTGGGCGCGGCCGGCTTCCCGGGCAAGGACGTCTACTACTCGACCGTGGCGAAGTTCACCCCGGCCAACGGCTTCCTCGACAACGTGTGGTGGGCCAACTACGAGGCCACCGGCACGGTGACCGGCTGCCAGTACTACTGGGCACCCCCGAGCGCCTACTCCGGATCGGGCAGCTGCACGCCGGTGTACTTCGCGGCCTCCGACTCGATCACCGGTCCGGTGTTCACCAACGACTCGATCTACGTGGACGGCAACCCCAACTTCGGCTCGAACTACGCCGTGACCACCGCTGACCCCTACTGCCAGTTCGTCGACCCGCTGGACAGCACCCACGGCTCGGCCCCGAGTCCCAACCCGGTCACCTCCACCAACAACTGCTACCTCGCCAACCACGGCAGCAACCAGGACATCGGTACCTACGACGCCTCGACGAGCTCGTTCGGGGCCAACAACTACGAACCCATCCCCACCGACAACTCCCAGCTGGCCAACTACGCCCAGGTCAACGGCTGCTACTACGTGGGCCCGACCACCGTGACCCTGTACGGAAACCAGATGACGGTGCTCAGCCCAGGCACCAGCTCCACGGGGGCCAACGACACCCTCAACTTCTCGAGCAACACCAACACGTGCCCGACCGACGGCACCACCAAGGTGTCCCTGCCGGCCAACGGGGTGCTGTTCGTCATGCAGGGGGGCAACAACAACTCCGGCAACAACCCCTTCGACGGCGTGCAGCAGACGGTGAGCTGCGGCACCCACTGCACCAAGACCATCACCGTCGACAACCAGACCTCGATCGGGTCGGGCTCCTCGGACCCGTCGTGCGGCGGCTGCTACTACGGCCAGACCAGTTCGCCCGACAACGAGGGTGACGCCTTCGTGAGCGGCATCGCTCTCCGGCCACCTCACCATCGGGGCCAACAACAACGTGATCATCGACGGCGCCCTCACCTATGCCGACTGCACCTGGGGTCCCTCTCCGTTCAGCACCACGACGGCCTCCCAGAGCAACTGCAACTACAACGACGCCACGTCCACGTCGGCCACCAACGACGTGCTCGGCCTGATCGCCTACAACTACGTCGAGGTCAGCCACCCGGTGGACGGCCCCGGCAGCGGCGGCAACATCCTGGCCACCTGCTCATCCTCCAACCCGATCAAGGCCCCGCTGTGCGATCCCAGCACGTCGGGCGGCAACCCGGCCGGCGGCTACGGGCTGGTCATCGATGCCTCGTTGCTGGGGCTCCAACAGTCCTTCATCGTCAACAACTACGGCATCGCCAACGCCAACATCGGCAACTCGACCTCGGACGAGGGCACCCTCACCGTCTACGGCTCGATCCAGCAGGACGCCCGAGGGGCGATCGGGACCTTCAGCGGCAACAGCATCGTGTCGGGCTACTCCAAGCACTACCTGTGGGACCCGCGGCTCCCGTTGTACTCGCCGCCCTACTACCTGACACCCGGCACGCCCTCGTGGTCGCTCACCTCGTCCTCGGAGAGCTACACCGGCAAGTGCCCGACCATGCCGCCGGCCCAGGCCACCCCGGTCACGACCCAGCCCACGTTCAATCAGTCCACCTGGACCACCTGCGTCGCCGCATCCTGACCCGACACGAGCTCCGGTGGCCTGACGGTCGGCCGGTGGCCCCCGCCTGCTGCCTGGGCGCCGTCGGAGGGTGGTCGGGCGGCAGGTAGCCTGGTAGGCCCATGCCTAACCAGACCCGAGACGACATTCGCAACGTGGCCATCGTGGCCCACGTCGACCACGGGAAGACCACCCTGGTGGACGCCATGCTGTGGCAGTCCGGGGCCTTCCGGGCCAATGAATCGGTCAACGAGCGGGTCATGGACTCGGGCGACCTGGAGCGTGAGAAGGGCATCACCATCCTGGCCAAGAACACCGCCGTCCTCCACAACGGGGTGAAGATCAACATCATCGACACCCCCGGCCACGCCGACTTCGGCGGCGAGGTCGAGCGGGGGCTGACCATGGTCGACGGCGTCCTGTTGCTGGTGGACGCCTCCGAGGGCCCCCTCCCCCAAACCCGGTTCGTGCTGCGTAAGGCCCTCCAGGCCCGGCTGCCGGTCATCTTGGTGGTCAACAAGGTCGACCGGGCCGACGCCCGCATCGACGAGGTGGTCCACGAGGTCGAAGAGCTGTTCTTGGACCTCGACGCCGATGAGCACCAGATCGACTTCCCGATCCTGTTCTCCAACGCCCGGGCGGGCTGGGCCGCCACCGAGCAGGGTGTGGTCGGCACCGACCTCGAGCCACTGTTCCAGGCCATCATCGACCGGATCCCCGCCCCTCACTACGACCCCGACGCCCCGCTGCAGGCCATCGTCTCGAACCTCGATGCCTCCCCCTACCTCGGCCGCCTGGCCATCTGCCGGGTCCACAATGGCACGCTGCGCAAGGGAGAGCTGGTGGCCTGGTGCCGCCTGGACGGGACCATCGAGCGCGCCAAGATCACTGAGCTCTACGTGACCGACGCCCTCGACCGGGTCGACGCCGAGGCCGCAGGGCCGGGCGAGATCGCCGCGGTGGCCGGCATGGCCGAGATCACCATCGGCGAGACGCTGGCCGATCCCGACGACCCCCGGCCGCTGCCGGTGATCACCGTCGATGAGCCCAGCCTGTCGATGACCATCGGCATCAACACGTCGCCCCTCGCCGGAGCAGACGGCAAGAAGCTGACGGCCCGCCAGGTCATCAGCCGGCTGGAGGCCGAGCTGGTGGGCAACGTCTCCCTCCGGGTGGGCACGACCGAGCGCCCCGACACGTGGGAGGTCCAGGGTCGGGGCGAGCTCCAACTCGCCGTGCTGGTCGAGACCATGCGTCGCGAGGGCTTCGAGCTCACCGTGGGCAAGCCCCAGGTGGTCACCCGCGAGATCGACGGCAAGCTCCACGAGCCGATGGAGCGGGTGGCCATCGACGTGCCCGACGACTACCTCGGGGTGGTCACCCAGCTCATGGCGCTCCGCAAGGGGACGCTCATCGAGATGGTCAACCACGGGACTGGATGGGTCCGGATGGACTACCGGGTCCCGGCCCGCGGCCTGGTCGGGTTCCGCACCGAGTTCATGACCGAGACCCGCGGCACGGGCATGCTCCACCACGTCTTCGACGGCTGGGAGCCCTGGCACGGGGACCTCAAGACCAAGCGGAACGGCTCGATGGTGGCCGACCGCCGAGGCATGACCACCGGCTACACCCTGATGAGCCTGCAGGAGCGGGGCATCTTGTTGGTGGGGCCCGGCACCGAGGTCTACGAGGGCATGGTGGTGGGCGAGAACGCCCGCGACGAGGAGATGGATGTCAACCCGACCAAAGAGAAGAAGCAGACCAATATCCGGTCGGCCAGCGCGGACGAGGCCATCCGCCTCACACCCCCGCTCCTCCTCTCCCTGGAGCAGGCCCTCGAGTTCATCACCGACGACGAGTGCGTCGAGGTCACACCCAGTGCGGTGCGGCTGCGGAAGGTGACCCTGGATGCCGCCACCCGGGGACGCCAGCGGAGCCGGGCCCGCAAAGCCTCGCACTGACCGGCCCGATCACCGGGCCCGGTGATCTCGGCTCCGAGGGGAGGGCTCGAACCTCCAACATCTGGCTCCAAAGGCCAGCGTTCTGCCAATTGAACTACCTCGGAATGGCCGCCTCAACGTGCCCGGCGGCGACCCTAGGCTATCGCCGGCCACCCGGTTGATTGCCCGGCCCCCCACCGGCCGTTCCCCTCATCTCGAGCCGTGCTGCCACGGCAACCTGCGGTGACCCCGATAGGCTCCCGGCCCGATGCGAGTACTCGTCGTCGATGACGACCCGGCGGTCAGCGGCGCCCTCAACCGGGCACTCCGGCTGGAGGGCTATGAGGTGACACTGGCCGGCGACGGTCCTCTGGCGCTCGAGGAGATCGCCATCCGGCCCCCCGATGCGGTCATCCTCGACATCGGGCTCCCCACCATCGACGGCCTCGACGTCTGTCGGCGCCTGCGGGCAGCCGAGAACGACACCCCGGTGCTCATGCTCACCGCCCGGGACGCCATCAACGACCGGGTCCAGGGCCTCGACGCCGGCGCCGACGACTACCTGGTCAAGCCCTTTGCCCTGGCCGAACTGCTGGCCCGCCTGCGCGCCCTGCTGCGGCGGCGTCCCGAGGACTCCACCGAACTCCTCAAGTTCGCCGATCTCAGCCTCGACCCGATCACGCGTGAGGCCCAACGCGGCGAGCGGCCCTTCTCGCTCACGCGCATCGAGTTCGACCTCCTCGAGTTGCTGCTGCGACATCCCCGCCAGGTGCTGACCCGCGAGCTGATCCTCGACCGGGTGTGGGGGTACACCTTCGACTCGGGCACGAACTCACTGGCCGTCTATGTGGGCTACCTGCGGCGCAAGACCGAGGCCGGTGATGAGCCCCGGCTGATCCACACGGCACGAGGCGTCGGCTACGTCCTGCGCGAGCCGTAAGCCGTGACCGCACCGCCAGGCGGTCGACCGTGACGTTTCGGGCCCGTCTGGTGCTGGCCGCCACCACCGCCGTGCTCGTCGTCGTGGTACTCGGCTCGGTGGCCACCTACCTGGTGGCCTACAACTCGCTCATTGGCTCGGTGGATGTCAACCTCAATGCGGCAGCGACGGCCATCTTGACCAGCCAACGGGCCGGCAGCTATCCCGATCTCGAGAACGGCTGCGGTACCCCGGTGGGATCCTGCCAGCAGGTGGTGTGGGCCACCGGGACCGGCGACAGTTCGGCGACCGCCCTCCCACTGGAGGTCACGGACCAGGCGAAATCTGCGGCCAACAGCTTCGGACGGGCCCCGAACTACTACTTCTCGACCACGGCCCGGGGCACCGACGTCCGCCAGATCATCTTCGCCCTACCGTCCGAGTATGTCTTCAACAACGGCACCGCATTCGTCCAGCTGCCCGCCGGCGGCGCGGTGCAGCTCACCACCTCACTGACCGGGGTCAACCAGGAACTGCGCCACCTGGCCTTCGCCCTCTGGCTGATCGTCCTGATCGGGATCACCGTCGCCATCCTGCTCGGACTGGCCGTGGGACGGACCGTACTTCGACCCCTCAACAGCCTGACCGGCACGGTCGAAGAGCTGGCCGAGACCACCGACGTCTCCCGACGGCTCGACCCCGGTGGTCCCGACGAGCTCGGCCGATTGCGTCGGGCCTTCAACCGCCTGCTGGTCGCCCTCGACACCTCTCGGGAGAGCCAGCGCCAGTTGGTCCTCGACGCCTCCCATGAGCTGAGGACGCCCCTCACCAGTCTCCGAACCAACATGGAGGTGGCCCGACGGCTCGAGGAGCTGGCCCCCGAGGAGCGCGAGGTGCTCATCAACGACGTGCTGACCCAGATGGACGAGCTGACGACCCTGGTGGGCGACCTCTCGGAGCTGGCCCGCGGCGAGCAGCCCGACCTCACCCGCGGGCCTGTCCGACTCGACCTACTGGTGCTGGAGGCGGTGGACGCCGCCACCACCCACGGCCGCAGCCGGGGGGTGACGTTCGACGCGCGAGTGGCACCGTGCTGGGTGGCCGGTTCGGCCAGCCGGATCGAGCGGGCGGTGGACAACCTCCTCGACAACGCCCTCAAGTGGAGCCCCGACGAGGGTGTCGTGGAGGTGGCCTGCTCGGAGGGCACCCTGTTCGTCCGGGACCACGGACCCGGCGTGGACGACAGCGATGTCGACTTCATCTTCGACCGCTTCTACCGCGCCCCGGGGGCCCGGGCGCGACCCGGATCGGGCTTGGGACTGGCCATCGTGGCCCAGGTGGCCAGGGAGGAGGGCGGGAGCGTGGACGTCTACCACGCCGAGGGCGGTGGAGCCCTGTTCCGGTTCGGCCTCCCGCCGGTGGAGCCGCCCGACGACCTCGACGACGAGGACTGAGAGGACGAGGCGCTGTCGGTCGACAACGACGTCAGAGAGGAGGACCTGAGAGAGCCCGACGCGGCTGTGCCGCTCGACCTCGAGGCGTCCAGCCCGGGCGGGGCACACCGGATTCATCGGTATGCCATCGGCGTGCTCGTGGTGGCGTTCGGGGTGTCACGCCTCGGATTCTGGCTGGCCGGGGTGCGATTCGACATGACACCGCTGACCGTGGGCAGCGAGCAGGTGCTGGCCACCCGATTCCTCGACCACCAGCTGGCGACCAGTCTGTGGCACCTGAACAGCCAGCCCCCGCTGTTCAATCTGTACTGCGGGCTCCTCCTGCGCCTACCCCACCATCTCCAAGAGCCGGTGGCGTGGGCCACATTCATGGCCATGGGCCTGGTGCTGGTCGTCGCCACCTACCTGGTCCTGGTGGAACTGCGGGTCACCGCCACCGTGGCACTGGTGGTGGGCCTGGTGTTGGTGGTCAGCCCCTCCCAGGTCCTCTACGAGAACTGGCTGTTCTACGCCCTCCCGAGCGCCACCGGCGTGACCCTGGTCGTCTTGTTCTTCGCCCGCTACGCCCGCAGGCACCGGTGGGTCGACGGTCTCGCCTGCTTCGTCTGCGTCTCCGGGCTGGCCCTCCTCAACAGCGTCTTCCAACTCGTCTGGGTGGTCGGGGTGTGTGTACTCGCCGCCGTGGTCCTCCGGGCCCGTCTCCGCCAGCTGGTGATCGTCGCTGCCGTTCCCATCCTGGTGTTCACCGGCTGGATCGTGAAGGACGCCGTGATGTTCGGGAGCATCACGACCAGCAGCTGGGTCGGCATGAACCTGTCGGACATGACGCTCCAGCCCGCGGCCCGCAGTGGCCAGCTCACCCACCTGGTCGAGGCGGGCAAGCTCTCACCACTGGCGTTGGTGGGGCCCTTCAAGCCGGTGTCGGCCTACGGCCCGCGCTTTTTCGCCGCTCCCCACACCGGGGTGGCCGCCCTCGATGACCGCTCGGGCAACACGACGTGGCCGAACTTCAACAACCTGGTTTACGTGCACGTGTCGTCGGGCCTGTTGGCCGACGACCTCGACTACATCCGCTTGGAGCCGCGCCGCTACCTCCACACGGTTGGGATCGGTGCCACCGTGTGGCTCACCCCGACCGACCAGTATCCGTTCATCGTCCGGAACTGGGCCAAGGTCCGTCCCCTGGCCTCGGTCTACGACGCGGGGCTCGGGTGGCAGATCCACACAGCCCCCGGTGAGTTCGTCGGGCTGGACGCCATCGACGGCCGTGGCCCGCCGGCCAGCACCGTCTCGTTCAGCACGGTCCTCACCTATGCCGTGGCACTGGTCGGAACGCCCGTGGTGCTGTGGTTCCGCCGCCGCCGGCTCGACCGCACCACCGCTGGCACCCTGGTGCTCTTGTGGGGAACGGTGGCCTACGTCTTTGCCACGTCGTCCCTGTTGGACGTCGGGGAGAACAACCGGGTCCGGTTCGAGCTCGGGCCGGCACCGCTCATCTTGGCCATCGTGGTAGTCCTCCTCGCCCTCGAGCCGCTGGTGGGCGCCGCCCGGCAGGACCGGTGGTGGTGGAGGTGGTTCGGCCTGACCCCGCCACGGCCGCCCGAGGCAACGGCTGTGGTCAGCCGGCCGGAGGTTCCCGCTGGACGCTGACCACCGAGCGGGTGGCCCGGTCCACGTGGACGGTGACCACCGGCCAGTGCGCACCGGGCGGCACTGTCAGATGGGTGGCCACCCCGAAGAATCCCTCGGTCAGCCCGGGGTGCCAGCCGTCGGCCACCAGGCCGAAGGCGACCCCCCAGTAGTCGATGTCGTAGTAGCCGTAGCGGGGGCCGAACAGGGACGGGACGACGTGGACGATGACCGGGCCCTTGGCCACGCTCCGCTCCACCGCCGCGGTGATGGCCGAGTCGAGTCCGCTGTCCACCTTGACGGTGGTCGCCTGTGACCGGGCGGCCGGGACCAGTGAGTGGAGAGTGACCACCGCACCGGCCACGAGGAGTGCCAGGCCCGCCGCCAGGACGCCGAGGGCCAGCGCCGGGGCCTGGGCTGGCTCGGAGGTGCGGGCTCGTGCTCGATGCACCAGTGCGACGGCCACCTCGATCAGGGCCCAGACCAGGATGACCCAGGCCACCGAGCCCACGACCCACAAGACGTTCATGAGGTAGCTGATGACGACCAGATTGTCCGCCGGCAGCACGGCAAAGCTGGCCACCAGGCTGGCCGCCATCGTCAGCCAGACGACGGCCGCCGCCGACAGTTCGACCCTCTGGGCTCGCTGCGCTCCCACGGCCACGGCCGCCATGGCGACCAGGCCCACGACGGCCCAACCCACGGCATGACCGGTGACGTACTCGGGCAGCTTGTTGGCGAACGCCACGGAATAGGGGAACTGGGTGGCCCAGATGGGGTGAGGTGCGGTCGCCGTCGCCAGCGCGTGCAGCCCGAAGTCGAAGCCGATCCGGGGATGGCCCGTGCCCGAGTCCAGGACCAGGGTGAGATTGCCCGGACTCCCGACGATCTCTTGGACGAGGGGTACGACCCAACACACCGCTCCCACCACCAGACTGGCGACCAGCCACGTGCGACCGGACGGACGCCGTCCGTAGGCCAGGGCGGCCAGCGGGGCCACGACGACCAGCGCCACGGCGGGGATCACATAGAGGAAGTGGGTCTGGGCCGCCACCGAGGCGAAGACGATGGCCCACGGCCACCACCCGAAGCGCCCCGACGCCACCACCCAGGCGGTGGCCAGGGCGGCCACCAGGAACACCAGGCCGATGTGGGGGTTCCACACCAGATCGGCATAGAGCTGGGTCTGCCACCCGACGTCGGCTACGACCAGGGCCAGGGCCACACAGGCCGGCCAGCCCTTGACCCTCCACGCCCCTTCGACCCCCACCGACAGTGCGAGGGCACAGACCAGGGTGGCACCCCACAGGGCGCCCTGGTGGGGATCGAGGCGGACCGGCACGGCGAGGAGCCAGAACAGCAGTGGCCCGAGGTCGTAGAAGGCATGGTGCACCCCGGCCGCAGCCAGGGACCACACCCCGACCGTCGGCGAGTGCGGGCTCAGGACACGGAAGGACCCGATGGAGATCATCGAGTCGTCACGGACCGGTCGCCAGCCGTCGGCCAGTTCGATCACGGCCGGCACCACGACGACGGCCCAGACGGTGACGTGGCTGGCGACACGCAGGGCGCTGGGTGCCCAGTGGGCGATCCCCGACCTCTCCACACCCTCGTCCACGGGTCCGGATGCCGGCACCGTCGGGTCGGCGCTCACCGTCGAGGGCACTGGCCCGGTCACGGCACCGGCCGGAGGGGGGCGGCGGTGGGCATCCGCTGACGGTAGCGCCCGGGCACGCCCGACCGGTGACCACCGCCTCGACGACCCGGGTCGGGGCGATTCCCAATAGGGCCTGTATGGCATAAAAGTCCCTGGTCGACTAGGGTGCCGGGCGACATGGGATCCCTGATCAAGAAGCGCCGCAAGCGCATGCGCAAGAAGAAGCACAAGAAGATGCTGAAGGCCACCCGCTTCCAGCGGCGGGCCGCGGGTAAGTAGTTCCGACTCCGGCGGGTGCCTCATGCGCCCCCGCCGACTCCGGAGTGCAGTCGCACCAGCTCGTTCGGCCTCTTTGTCGCGCCCGTCGATCAGTCGGCGCGGTCCGGGTCCCTCAGCTCGTGCCCGGTGTGGTCCGGACCGCCACGATCTGGGCCGTCTCCCCCTCGATGGTCACCGCCGTCCGGTCACCGAGCCCGATCTCGGCTGGCGTGCCCTCGATGAACCAGGTCGACCCGCTGCCGGCCAGTCGTGGCCGCTCACCCGTGAGCTCGCCGATCCGGTCCCGCCAGCGGCCCAGGCGAGGTTCGACCAGCAGCGCCGGAGCCTCCAGGTCGTTCCCGACCGCCTCGGCCGGCCTGGGTGGCGGTGAGGGGACGACGACACCCTGGGCGGCCAGCCCGTCCCAGGCCCGGTACACCGCACCGGTGTCGATTCCGAAGGGGAGCAGGAACAGCACGTAGGACCGCTCCTCGTGCGGCAGCACCTCGACGTCCTCGCCGATCCCCCGCACCATGGCCCTCCCCCCGGCCACACAGAAGGGCACGTCGGCGCCGAGGGTGGCGGCCAGGGCCAGGTCATCACAGCCGGCCCACCGCAGGATGGCGGCGGCGTCAGCCGACCCCCCGCCCAATCCGGCGCCCGGGGGGACCCGCTTGACCAGGTGCACCCGGGCGGTCCGACCGACAGCTGCGAGGGCCCGGGCCACCAGGTTGTCCGGACCGGCGTCCACGAGCGGCCAGGGCCACTGGGCCGGGGCCGTGGCGCCGTCGGAACGCTGACCGGCTCCCGAGGCGATGGTCAGCCCATCGCCGTCGGTGATCTCCAGGCGGTCGGCCAGATCCACCGTGACCATCTCGGAGGCCAACAGGTGATAGCCGTCCGGCCGGACCCCGGTCACCCGCAGGGACAAGGTCACCTTGGCCCAGGCGGGAAGCACTGTGGCCGGGTCGCTCACCGCTCCGGCCCCGGTTCGGTGGCCGGGTCGGGTCGCCAGGCGGCCAGGCGCTCCCACTCGGGCAGCGCGAGCTCCTCGGCCCGGGCGGTCGGGGCGATGCCGCAGGCGTCGAACGCCGCGGGCTCCACCAGTGCCTCGAGCGACCGCCGGAGCATCTTGCGGCGGTGGGCGAACCCCCCGCGCACCACGGCGAAGAGGCGATCGTAGGCCGGCGTGCCGGGCCCTGGGCCCTCCGACCGCTCCGGACGGCGCACCAATCGGACCAGGACCGACTCCACCCGGGGCCTCGGGATGAACACCGATGACGACACCCGACCGACCAGCTCGGCGGTGGCCCAATAGGCCACCTTGACCGAGACCGCACCGTAGGCCTCGTCCCCGGCTCCGGCCGCCAGCCGTTCCCCGACCTCCCGCTGCACCATGACCAGCAGGGACGTCACCTGGGGCGCCTCCTCCAGGACCCGGATGACCAGCGGGACGGCCACGTTGTAGGGCAGGTTGGCCACCAGCGACCAGGGTCCCGGACCGAGCAGCGAGGACCAGTCGAGCGTCAGGGCGTCCGCCTCGACCACCCGGACTCCGTGCGGCTCCACCTGGGCCCGGAGTACGGGGAGGACGTGACGGTCGATCTCCACGGCCGTCACCGACGCGCCCGCCTCGGCCAGGGCCAGCGTCAGGGAACCCAGACCGGCCCCGATCTCGACGACCTGGCCGCCCTCGGTGACGCCGGCCAGTCGGGCGATGCGCCGGACGGTATTGCCGTCGGCCACGAAATTCTGCCCGAGAGCCCGGCTGGGACGGAGGTCGTTGGCCAGCAGCAACGCATGGATCTCGGCTCGACCATGGGTCACCCGGTCAGTGTCTCATCTTCCACCGGCCAGTCATCGCGACCCTGGCCTCCCGCAGGGGCCAGCAGGGCTCACCAGCTCAGTTCGGCGTCGATGACCCCTTGGGACAGTGGTGCGATCAGGGAAAACGTGCTGGTGGCGAGGTCGATTGACCGGGCGGTGTCGGCCTCACGGTCGTTCACCACGCAGCTCACCGACTCGCCGTTGGCCGGGTTGGTGATGCGCACGACGGTCCCGAAGGCCAGCCACGGACTGGCGCAGGTGCCGGCCGGGTGGTCGTAGTAGGTCACCTGGCCGGTGTGCTGGTAGCTGGTGGGTGCCGGGGCGGCCACCGGGTGGGTGGTGGTCGTCGGTGGCGGTGGGTCGGTCGTGGTGGTGGTCGAGGGGACCGCCGTGTGGGCGGCGACATTCTGGGACGGCAGGGTGGTCTCCACCGGGGCCGCCGCGGTGGTGGCGGTGGGGGCGGCCGTGGTCGGCGTGGTGGCCACCGGCGTGGCCGCTGCGGCCGTCAGCGCCGCGGCCTTGGCGTGGACGTCGGCGTCGTAGCGGGTCGCCGAGGCATCCGGCTGGGCCGGAGCAGCACCGTGGCCGGTGGTCCCCCGGCCCCCGGTGTCAGGGGTCGCCGAAGCGTCGGACTGGTTCTGGATCAACAGGAGCGGCACGACAAGTACGGCTCCGCATAAGAGCAGGGCGGCTCCGGGCCGGCTGCTCTTTTGAAATGTGGTCCTCAGGACTCCACTCTCCTTGTGGGACTGTCAACACTCCCTGTGGGATCGACCCACACGAAGCCGCCTCTCCCCGAGGGGAGTGACGGGGCCGTCTCCTCCAAGCCGGCCTCAGAATGCGTCCGACAGTCGCACCCTTGATGCAAAGGAAAAACGACCGCATATAAGCGGCCGCAGGAACGAGGCTAGGCGGGGCGTCCACTGACAATCAAACTGAGATCGGGGGCGCCGACCGGGACGGGGCCGGTCGGACTCGGCCGGCGGACCGGTTCAGATGGCGAACATGGCCCGGGCGTTGTGGGTCGACGCTGCGGCCACGGCCAAAGTCTCAACCTGTTTGACCTGGGCAATTGCCCGACCCACCAGCGCGACCCTCGATGGTTCATTGAGGGTTCCCCGGTGTGGGACCGGAGTCAGGAACGGAGTGTCGGTCTCGACCAGGAGCCGGTCCAGCGGGCACAGGAGGGCGGCCTCCCGCACGGGGTCGGCGTTCTTGAAGGTGACCACCCCGCTGAACGAGAGCGAGGCGCCGAGGTCGAGGCAGCGGCGGGCCTCGTCGGGTCCCCCGGTGAAGCAGTGGATGATCGTGCGGTCCGGTGTACCCACCGAGCCCAGCAGGTCGATGGTGTCGTCCCAGGCCTCCCGGGTGTGGACCACCAGGGTGCGCCCGAGGCGGGTGGCCAACTCGATCTGGCGGGCGAAGGCCTCCCGCTGGACCGGGCGCGGCGAGTGGTCGTAGTGGTAGTCGAGGCCGCACTCCCCGATGCCCACCACCACCGGGCGGGAAGGGTCCTCGGCGTTCGCCACCGTGACGGCCGGCACCTCGTCGGCCACTGGAACCTCGTCGGCCAGGAGTGCGTCGAGGGAGTCGACCCCGTTGACGGCGTCGTGGGGGTGGAGGCCGACCGTGGCCCACAGCTCGATCCCCTCGGCCACGGCCACCGAGTCCGGAGACCGCATGGCCCGGACCAGGCGGACCGCCTCGGCCGAGGTGGCGGCGTCAGTGCCCACACAGACCATCCGGGTCACCCCGGCCTCGGCCGCCCGGGCCAGGGTGGCCGCCAGGCGCGTGGCATGGGGTCCTGCCTCGGCGCCGTCGGCCGCTCCGGCCTCGGCGAACTCCTCTTGGAGATGGCAGTGGGAGTCGAACCACTCGATCACGGCGTCGCTCACCGAGTGGCCCCCTAGGCCTTGCGCCGAGGGAACAGCGGTGCGCCCTTGTCGACCGGCCGGCCGGCCGGGTAGCCGCCCCAGGCAGCGGCGTCCGGCAGGCGCTGGTCGGCGGGTGACCCCTCGAGGCCGATCCGGTGCCAGATGGCCTCCGCGGTCGACGGCATGGCCGGGACGATGAGCAGAGCCACGATCCGCAGCACCTCGAGCGCGCTGCCGAGGACTGCGTCGACGGCCGGGCCCGGGTCCGACTTCCAGGGCTCAGCCGTCTCCAGCTCGGCGTTGGTCTCGCGGATGAGCCGCCAGGTGGCCTCGAGGCCCAGGTGGGGCTGTCCGGCGTTCCAGGCCGCGCCGGCCTCGGCCAGTGTGGTGGTGGCGATGTCGGCCAGCCGGCTCTCGGGGTCGGGGGCCGGGCCGATGCCTGCACACTTGGATCCGACCACCGTGGTCACCCGGGACAACAGGTTGCCCAGGTTGTTGGCCAGATCGGCGTTGTAGCGGACTGGTGATGCCCTCGGCGGAGAAGTCCCCGTCCGAGCCCGAGCGGGGTGTCCCGCAGCAGGTGGTAGCGGACGGGGTCCACGCCGTAGTCGGCAGTCAGCTCCCCCGGCGAGATCTGGTTGAGGCTGGATTTGGACATCTTCTCGCCCCCGACCAGCAGCCACCCATGGACCTGCACGTGGGCGGGCGGGTCGATGCCCGCGGCCATGCACATGGCCGGCCACCAGACGCAGTGGAAGCGGATGATCTCTTTGCCGATGAGGTGGTGGACGACAGGCCACCACGCCTCGAACCGGGTCTCGTCCTCGCCGTAGCCGATGGCCGTGAGGTAGTTGATGAGGGCGTCGTACCAGACGTAGAAGACGTGCTTCTCGTCCCAGGGAACGGTCACCCCCCAGTCGATGGAGGTCCGGGTGATGGAGATGTCCAGAGGCCGCCCCGGATGAAACTGAGCGCCTCGTTCCGCTTGGACTCGGGGACCACCGCCCCGGGATTGGCCTCGTACCACTCGATGAGGCGGTCCTCGAAGGCGCTGAGCCGGAAGAAGTAGTTCTCCTCCTCCAAGAGGTCCACCGGCGTGCGGTGGATGGGGCACAGACCCCCGTCCACCAGCTCGTCCTCGGCGTAGTACTGCTCGCACGACACGCAGTAGAGGCCACGGTAGGTGTCCTTGACGATCCAGCCGTTGTCGTAGATGCGGGTCAGGAACTGCTGAACGGCCCGGGCGTGGCGGGGCTCGGTGGTCCGGATGAAGTCGTCGTTGGCGATGTCGAGGTCGGCCCAGGCCGACGCGAACCGCGGGGCCAGCTGGTCGGTCCACTCGGTAGGTGAGAGGCCGTGCTCCTCGGCGGCCCGCGCCACCTTCTGGCCGTGCTCGTCGGTCCCGGTGAGGAAGAAGACCTCGTCCCCGATCAGGCGGTGCCACCGGGCCAGGGCGTCGGCGTTGACCGTGGTGTAGGCGTGCCCCACGTGGGGCGCGTCGTTCACGTAGTAGATCGGGGTGGTGATGTAGTAGCGGGACACTGCCCGGTAGCGTACCGAGCGTCGGCGGCCTCGCCGACACCGTCGGCGTCCTCCCCACCGGGGCCGATCGTAGGATCTCGGCCATGGCTGATGCGACGCCGGGCCCGACCCCCCAGGACCAGGCCGCACGGGCGCCGCCTGGGCGCCCGAGTCCCGCCAGCGGGTGGCCGTCTACGGGCTGTGCCAGTCGATCCAGGACGCCCGGCCCTCGGTGCTGCTGGTCCGGGCGGCGGCGTATCTGACGGTGGCCGGCCGGTGGTTCCTGCCCGGTGGCGGCATCGACCACGGCGAAGACCCCGTCGACGCGCTCCGCCGCGAGTTCGCCGAGGAGACCGGCCTGGTGGTGGCCGTGGGTACCCTGGCCGGGGTGCTGTCCGACGTGACGACCCTGCCCGACGGGACCGACCTCCACACCGTCCGGATCATCTACACCATCGACACCTTCGGCGGTGAGCTCCGCCACGAGGCCGACGGGTCCTCCGACCTGGCCCGGTGGGTGGCTCGGGACGAGGCCCTCGACCTGCCACTGGTGCCCTATGTGGCCCGGGCCCTCACCGAGCTGGCCTGACCGCCCGTCCCGCCACCAGCCCTGGGCCGATGCACCCGGCCCCCAACCGCCGTGGCGCTACCAGTTGGCGACGTGGCACCCGCCGAAGCCGGTCTTTTCGGTGTAGCGCTGGTGGTACTCCTCGGCCGGCCAGAAGGTGGTGGCCGGGGTCACCTCGGTGACGATGGGCCGCTTGAAGCGGGCCTGGTACTCGTCGAGCGAGGCCCGGGCGGCCTTGGCCTGGGCCTCGGTGTGCGTGAACACCGCCGATCGGTACTGGCTGCCGCGATCGGGGCCCTGGCGGTTGAGCGTTGTCGGGTCATGGTGGCGCCAGAACTCCGCCAGCAGTGTCTCAAAGGAGACCCGGGCCGGATCGAAGGTGACCAGGACGGCCTCGGCATGCCCGGTCCGACCATGGCACACCTGCTCGTAGGTGGGCTGGACCACCGCCCCGCCCTCGTAGCCGGAGATGGCGTCGACGACCCCGGGGATGGCACGGAAGAACTCCTCTACCCCCCAGAAGCACCCGGCGGCGAAGGCGGCCCGGTCCAGACCCTCGGGGATGTCGTCCGGGGCGATCCCCGGTGCCTGGTTCTTGTCCACGTGGGTACGTCCGAACATCTCGACTCCTCTCGAGTCCTGTGGGTAGGCCCCGCCCGTAGTGCAGTAAGTGCAACAGCGCTGTCCACGCCGTCATTCCGGGGCACGGGGCGGGGGTTCGCCCTCGGCGCGGGCCGCCAGGGCCAAGTCGTAGACCCGCCGGCGGGGCACGCCGAACGCTGCGGCCACCTCGTCGACGGCACCTCTCGTGCGCTCCCCCGCCCCCAGCCGCTCGGCCAGTGCGGCAGACAGGTCGTGATCGGCGATGAGCACCTCGGCCGGCTCCGGGGCGCCGTCGAGTACCAGCACCACCTCGCCCCGGATCGGGGTCTCGGCCCAGCTCACCGCGTCGCTGAGCGATCCCCGCCAGAGCTCCTCGTGGAGCTTGGTCAGCTCCCGGGCCACCGCCACGGCGCGGTCGCCGCCACAGGCCTCGGCCAGGTCGCCGAGCGTGCCGGCCACGCGTCCGGGGGCCTCGAACAAGACGGTCGTCCTCGGCTCGGCGGCCACCTCGGCGATCCTGGCCCGCCGCTCGCGGCCTCCCCTGGGCAGGAATCCCTCGAAGACGAACCGGTCGGTGGGCAACCCGCTCGCCACCAGCGCGGCCAGCACCGCGGACGGACCGGGCACCACCGTCACGACGAGCCCGGCCCCGGCCACCGCCGCCACCACACGACTGCCTGGGTCCGACACACCGGGCATGCCGGCATCCGAGACGATCGCCACCGACTTGCCCGCGGCCACCGCGGCCACCACCTCGTCGATCCGGTCGAGTTCGTTGTGCTCGTGGAGCGAGCGCAGTGGGACACCGGAGATGCCGGCATGACTGAGCAGCTTGCGCGAGTGCCTGGTGTCTTCGCAGTAGATGGTGTCGGCATCGGCCAGGGCGCGCACCGCCCGGGGTGACAGGTCCCCGAGATTCCCGATCGGTGTCCCGACGACCACCAGCGCACCAGAGGACGCCGCGGTCGCCGGGCCTTGGTCGGCCGCCGCAGGATCAGCGGCGCTGTGGTCGGTGGCGACGTCGTCCGCCCGTTGCGCGCCCGCCTCATGCCCGTCGTGGTCGGCGTCGTCGCCCCAGAACTCCATCTCCTCGAGGATGTCGGGGTCGAGGTCCGCGCCGGGCTCCCCCGGGGTGGCCATCAGCGGAGCTCCAACCGGTCACCGGTCCGCAGGCCCCAGCGCTCGAAGGCACCGGCCTGGGCCTCGACGACGGCCCGGGCCCGGCGCCGGGGCACGCTCATGCGCCACGGCCGCAGGGTGGTCATCCCCACCACGACCATGTCCTTGTCGCAGAAGGCCACATCGATGGGGAAGCGCATGCCGACGGTGTGCACCGAGCGGGTGCGCGGGAGCACGAGGGCCCCCTCGTAACTGGTCCGTCCCAACAGGCCCTTGCTGCGCTGGGCCAGGCCCTCGGCGACCTCGGCGGTGGCCAGCACGTCGCCGTCCCGGAGCAGCCAGCTCACCGCGGAACTCCGGAGCCGTGAGCCCGACTACACTTGCCGGACTGTGTCGAAACGAACCAACAAACGCAAGCTCCGGGCCAAGAAGAAGGCCAACCACGGCAAGAAGCCCAACTGCGGTAGGGGCTGAGCCCCACCTGAGCGGCCACGCGGCCGCTCACCCCTCGGGGTGCCATGCGCAACCGAGTCTGGCGAGTACCTCCACCAGGGCGGTGGGCCGGTCGGTGATGATCCCGTCGACGCCCAGCCCGCAGAGCCGCTCCATCTCCGCCTCCTCGTCGATGGTCCACACATGGACGGCCAGGCCCTGGCTGTGGGCCACGTCGACGAATCGCTGGTCGACCAGGGTGAGATCCCCGTAGTTGGCCGGCACCTGCAGGGCCACGTGGGTGAGGGGAGCGGGCTCTTCGCCCGCCTGCACGCTCTGGAAGAACCCCGCCACGGCCACCGTGCCCGCTGACGTCGGGATGTTGGGCGCGAACGTGGCGAAGGCCTCAGTGGCCGAATCGAGGAACGAGGCGACGATGACGTCATCGGTGCGGCCGAACCGGCGAAGCATGCGGGCCAGGGACTCCTCGTAGGGAGCGACCACGGGGGCGGTCCGCTTGATGTCCAGGTTGAGCACGACACCGGAGAACTCCTCTAAGACCTCCTCCAACAGAGCGATGCGGAACCGGGAGTCGGCCGGTGCCCGGCCGCGGAACGGGTAGTCACCCTCGTCGAGACCGGGCGACACGTCTGCGCCCGGCGCCCACCAGTAGGCGTTGTCGAGGCGCCTCAGCTCCTCCAGGGTCAGGTCGGCGATCTGTCCCGAACCGTTGGTGGTCCGGTCCACCGTCGGGTCGTGGCCCACCACCAGGTGGCCGTCCGCGGTGGCGTGGACATCGAGTTCGATACCGGTAGCCCCGGCCTTAAGGGCGGCGGCGATGGCGTACAGCGTCGAGGACGGCGCCTCCCACGCCCCGCCCTGGTGGGCGTAGGCGATCACCCGGCGGTCGAGCCACGGGGCGGCCCGGGACTGATCGGGAAAGGCGGCCATGGAAGAACGGTAGCCTCTGACCCGCGATGCTGGACCACGTCTTCACCCAACTGGTTACCTCCCACCGGCACGCCTTCGAGGCCGCCCTGTTGCAGCGCCAGGCGGTCGAGGAGCGATTTCAGGTGGACGTCTTTCTGGGGGACGTGAGCTTCGAGACCTCCTACAGCCTCCCCGGTGAGGAGCGGCCCGCCCGCATCCGGGTGGACACCAGCTTCGACTGGCCGACCTGGAGTCAGACCGCGTACCGCAGCTGGGCCATCGGCGAGGAGCCCGACGAGCTCCCCGAAGTACTGGTGGAGGTGGCGTTCCGGGTCCAGATGCTGGACAAGGCCCCCGACGTCCAACCGCTGCTCGGGGTGCTCCCCGACCATCTGGACGCCATCGGCGGCGAGCGGCTGGCCCGGCTGTCCGCCACCATCGAGCAGCTCATGACCAACGGCAACGAGGTGGCCGAGACGGCCATCGAGGTCTCCTACGAAGGGTCCTGCCAGCTGGAGGAGTCCATCCTCGAGGACCCGACCACGCTGGATGACGCCCTGGCCCCGTTGGGTCGCGAGGTGGCCTCGGTGCTGGTGCGCATCGCCGACCTCCCCTTCAGCTTCCGGGCTGTGGAGAGCCCGGGCGGCTGAGCCGCGATCAGGCGAACAGTCCGGCCGCCACGGCCAGCGCCCGGAGGTCGGCCTGAGGGCGGGCCCCGACGTGGGCGATCACCTCGGCGGCGCACACCCCGCCCAGCCGGGCGGACTCCTCGGGAGAGAGCCCGTTGGTGATGCCGTAGAGGAAGCCGGCGGCGAACAGGTCGCCGGCACCAGTGGTGTCCACCACCGCGTCGACCGGGGCGGCAGGGACCGCCACCGGGCCCGAAGCGGTGACCACCACGGAACCCTTCGCCCCACGGGTCAGGACGGCCAGCACACCGGTCTCGGCTACTGCGTCCACCGCGGCGTCGAAGGACGACACGTCGAACAGCATGGTGATCTCGTCCTCGTTGGCGAAGAGCATCTCGAGCTCGCCGGTCAACAGGTCGAGGAATTCGCGCCGGTGGTGCTCCACACAGAACGGGTCCGACACCGACAGGGCCACCGAGGCGTCGTTGCGGTGGGCCACCTCGATGGCCTCGCGGATGGCCTCTTTGGCCTGGGGCTGCTCCCACAGGTAGCCCTCGAGATAGACCACCTGAGCCGAGGACAGATGGCCCTGGTGGAGGTCGGAGGAGGCGAAGTCCGAGGCCACACCGAGATGGGTGGCCATGGTCCGCTCGGCGTCCTCGGTAACGAGCACCAGGCAGTGCCCGGTGACCGACTGACCGGGCACGGCCGCGGTCGGCACCGGGTCGAAGGCCACACCGATCGATCGGATGTCGTGGGTGAAGGCCTGGCCGAGCTGATCGTCGGCCACCCGGCCGAGGAACGCCGCCCGGCCACCAAGGGCCGCCACTCCCGCCACGGTGTTGGCCGCCGAACCGCCTGAGGCCTCCGTGGTCGGTCCCATGGTGTCGTAGATGGCCTGGGACCGCTCGTGGTCGACCAGGGCCATGGTCCCCTTCACCAGGCCCAGGGCCACCAGGTCCGCGTCGGTGGCCGAGGCCAGCACGTCCACGAGGGCGTTGCCGACCGCCACCACATCGAGCCGGGGGGCGGAGCCCGTCGAGTTTTCGTTGGATTCGGAGTCTGTCTGCACGGCCCGACGGTAGCCTGCCCGACATGAGCGCTTCGACGACCGACGAGTCCACCTCCGATGAGACCCCCGCCTACCGGCTGCCCACGACGGTCCGGCCCCATGCCTACCGGCTGGTCCTGACGCCCGACCTGCCGGCGGCCAGCTTCGCCGGTGACGTGGAGATCGACGTGACCGTCGACCAGCCCACCGATTCGATCACCCTCAACGCCGCCGAGCTCGACGTGACCTGGGCGGAGCTCAACGACGGCAACCCCGACGGGGGGTATGCCCTCTCCCCCACCTCGATCGACCTCGACCCGGACGAAGAGCGGGTCACCCTGCGATTCGCCGCTCCGATCGCGGTGGGCCCGGCCACGCTGCACCTCGCCTTCACCGGCATCCTGAACGACAAGCTCCACGGCTTCTACCGGTCGACCTTCACCGGCGAGGACGGGACCGAACACATCATCGCCACCACCCAGATGGAGTCGACCGACGCCCGGCGGGCCTTCCCGTGCTGGGACGAGCCCGAGTTGAAGGCCACCTTCGAGATCACCCTGGTCGTCGACGACGCCCTGGCCGCGTTCTCCAACGGCGCGGTGGTCGAGGAGCAGGTCGCAGAGGCCGGGAAGCGCCGGGTGCGCTTCGCCACCACCATGGTCATGTCCACCTACCTGGTGGCCTTCATCGTGGGACCCCTGGAGGCCACCGAGCCGCTCCCGGTCAACGGGGTACCACTGCGCATCGTCCACCCGCCGGGGAAGGGCCACCTGACCCAGTTCGCCCTCACCGTCGGGGCCCACGCCCTCAACTTCTTCACCGACTACTTCGGGATCCCCTACCCCGCCGACAAGCTCGACCTGGTGGCCATCCCGGACTTCGCCTTCGGGGCCATGGAGAACCTGGGGTGTGTGACCTTCCGCGAGTCCGCCCTCCTGGTCGACCCGACCCAGGCCGCCCGGGTGGAGCTCGAGCGGGTGGCCGATGTGATCTGCCACGAGATCGCCCACATGTGGTTCGGAGACCTGGTGACCATGAAGTGGTGGAACGGGATCTGGCTCAACGAGGCGTTTGCCACCTTCATGGAGGTCCTGGCCGTCGATGCCTTCCGGCCCGAGTGGCAGCGCTGGGTGAGCTTCGGCGTCGAACGCGAGGCGGCCATGGCCGTGGACGGACTCCATGCCACCCGGCCGGTGGAGTTCCACGTCGGGCGGCCCGAGGAGGCCCAGGGCATGTTCGACGTGCTCACCTACCAAAAAGGCGGCAGCGTGCTCCGCATGCTCGAGCAGTTCGTCGGGCCCGACGTCTTCCGAGAGGGGATCAACGACTACCTCACCACCCACAGCTACGGCAACACCGAGACCGCAGACCTGTGGAGCGCCCTGGAGCGGTCCAGCGGGCGCCCGGTGGGTGCCCTCATGGACACGTGGATCAACCAGGGCGGCTACCCGCTGATCCTGGTCGGCGAGGACGGGGCGCTCACCCAGACCCCCTTCTCCTATCGCGGCGAGCCCGGGGGTGCCATCGGCTCGGCCTGGCAGGTGCCGGTGCTGACCCGGTCGTTGGACGACACCGACGCCACCCCACCGCCCATCTTGTTGAAGGGAGGTGGCTCGGCCGCCCCGGCCGACGCCGGGTCCGACCTGCTGGTCAACGCCGGCGGGTCGGGGTACTACCGGGTCGCCTACCCCACCGCCACCGTCGGGCGTCTGGCCGGCCGCCTGGGTCAGCTCGATCCCCTGGAGCGGTACAACCTGGTGTCGGACACCTGGGCGGCCGCCCTGTCCGGTCAGGCGCCCCTGGCCGACGTCTTGGCCCTGGCCCGGGCCCTGGCCGATTCGGCCGAGGGCGACCCCAGCGTGTGGTCGGTGATCCTCGGTGCCCTCGGTCTCTTCGACCGGGTCATCCCCGACGGCGATCGCCCGGTGCTGGCCGGGGCGGTTCGCACCCTGCTCGGCCCGCTGGCCGCCGACCTCGGGTGGGATCCCCGGGACGACGACGGGGAGCGGACCCCGTCCCTGCGTTCGGCGGTGCTGCGGACGCTCGGGACCATCGGCGAGGATCCTGCCGTCATCCGTGAGGCCACCCGGCGGTTCGAGGCCGTCCAGCACGATCCTGCCGGCTCTGAGGACCGGGTGGGCCTCCACCCCGACACCGAGTCGGCCATCCTCGAGATCGTGGCCGCCGGTGGTGGCCCGGCCGAGTACGAGGCCTATCTGGCTCGCTACCGGTCCCCGGCCAACCCGCAGGAGGAGAACCGCTACCTGTACGCGCTGGCGTCCTTCACCGAGCCGGCCCTGGCGTCTCGCACCTTCGATCTGGCCCTCACTGAGGTGCGGACCCAGAACGCCCCGTTCATCCTGCAGTCCCTCGTGGCCAGTCGGGCCAACGGTCCAGTGGCCTGGCAGCGCGTCACCGATGAGTGGGAGACCCTGGTGGCCAAGTTCCCGTCCAACATCCTGCCGCGCATGCTGGACGGTGTCCGCGGCCTGTGCAGCTCCCGGCAGCTGGCCGACCAGGTGACCGCCTTTGTGGAGTCCCACCCCCTGCCCGCCGGAGGCAAGACCGTCGAGCAGATCCTGGAGCGCCTGGCCGTCAATGTGGCCTTTGCCGAGCGCGAGGGGGCCACACTGGCCACCACCCTCACCGAGGGACTGGGGCATTCCCCGGCCTGACCGGCCGGCCCCGTGCACCGGCCCGTGAGCGCGGACCGGTGTCCGCGGGCAAAGGATGCCTGCGGGCACCCCTAACATGAGCCGGTGCAGTTCGGCATCGTCGCTACCGTCTTTGCGCTGATCTTCGTGGCGGAGCTGCCGGACAAGACCATGATCGCCACCCTGATCATGGGCAGCCGGTATCGGCCCGTCCTCGTGTGGCTGGGCGCCACGCTGGCCTTCGGGATCCATGCCGCCGTGGCGGTGGCCGTGGGACAGCTCCTCCAGCTGCTGCCCCACAAGTGGATCGAGGGGGTCACCGCCGTCCTGTTCGCGGTCGGCGCCGCCTATCTCTTGTTCGTCCCCGAGAAGACCGAGGAGGACGAGGGCGAAGAGGAGGCCGACACGGCCCGCAAGGGCGCGAAGACCGTGGGGGCGGCGTTCCTCGTGATCTTCGTGGGGGAGTTCGGTGACCTGACCCAGATCCTCACCGCCAACCTGGCCGCCAAGTACCACGCCCCTGCGGCGGTCTTCATCGGTGCCTTCGCCGCCCTGACCAGCGTGGCCGCCCTCGGTGCCTTCGGGGGACGAGCTCTGTTGCGCGTCCTCCCGCTGACTGTGATCCGGAAGGCCGGCGGCGTGCTGCTAGCCGGGTTCGCCGTGTACACCTTGGTCAACCTGGTTCGAGGCTAAGACCGTCCCACCGGGGAGTCAGACAACCCGGTTCAGGGGGTGAGGGTGAAGACCTGGGCGCTGTCGGCCGGCACGGTGAGGCCGGTGGGCGACGAGGACGCCGGTGCCGAGGTGGTGAGCGAGACCCCGGTGGTCGAGGTGAGCGACGGAGCGGTCAGCTGCTCGATCGAGACCAGGTGGGCCGTGGCATCCAGTTGGAGGTTGAGCGATGTCACGTCCGAACCCGTGGTGTTGTCCACCACCACGGCCACGTTGCCGCTCGGCAGTCGCACGGCGTACTCCGACACTCCCGAGGGCAGTGATGCCACCGAGCTCGGATTGATCTTCAGCAGGGTGCCCCCCTCGAGCGAGCCCACCACCTGCATGGCATAGAAGATCGGATTGGCCTGCAGGGTCCCGGGTGCGGCGGGATTGGGCACGCACAGCGGGGTGTAGCTCGAGCAGTTGCCCGGATCCATCTGCACATTGACCGAGGCCACACCGTCGGAGGCGGCATCCAGGAGCGAGTGGACGGCCCACAACGAGGAGGCGAACTGGTAGGCCGCCGGTGAGGAACTCCCACACGAGATGGAGTTGAACTCATCGAGGACCAGAGGCAGCTTGCCCTTCTTGGCCGCCGACAGAGCCTGCCCCACCAAGCTGTCTTCGATGCTGAACGACGACGGGTCCAACAGCTGGGCTGCGCTCAGGTTGACCCCACCGCAGTCCTCCAGCGGGTAGAAGTGCTGGGTGAAGTCGGTCAGGCCCGTCTCGGTCTTCTTGGTCTCGTTGGCGAGCCAGTTGGTCAGATAGAAGTCGGGACCGGAGAAATGGACACCGGGGTCGGCCTGGCGAATGGCCGAGGCGTAGGCGTTCCAGTTGGTCAGATACCCCGGGAAGGTGGTGGCCACATTGCTCGGCGGCTCGGTCAGGAAGGTCAGGAAGTAGAAGTAGAGGTCGGGCTCGTTGCCGATTTCGATGCCGTGGAGCGAGGACCCGATGGATGACTGGGCGCTCTGGACCTCGTTGGCCGCCAGCGCCGGGTTGAACTCCAACAAGTTGACGCCGAGGTCGACCGACCAGCCGGTCGCCCGGGCCAGGTTGCCGATGGGCACCAGGTCAGCGGGGCCCACACCGTGCGACGCCCATGAGGGCAGTGGGTCCGACGGACTGGGAAGCCAGGCCACATTGAGGTCGGAGGTCTGGCCGCCGATCCGAAGGTTGCCCGCGCCCAGCTCGTCGAGATAGGAGGGGAGGTTCGACGTGGCCGGGTTGAGGTAGGCGCTGCCCAGGTTGTCGGCCTCGAAGGTCAGGCCGACGAAGTCGGACGAGACCGAGTACTTGGAGGCCTTGGTGATCTTGACGGTGACGCCCGGCGGTTTGGGCGTCCTGGCCGCCCGAGTTGTCGCAGCACCTGCCGTGGCCACCCCAGCCGCAACCACCCCGAGACCCACAGTCACGACCATGGCAACCGTCACCATGCTCACGCCACGCCTGATGCTTCGACTACCGGACATCGCCCGCCCCCTCGCCATGGCCCAGACGTTAACCTCCCGGCGCCCCGCTGTCTCGTGGACGGTCCAAGAGCCCTCTGTTACGGTCTGACCTGCGGTTACCGGTGGACGACGGGCTCCACCGGGGCGGGGGGGATCGATGACACGGCGAACGGCGACCTCGATGGCCATGGCGGTGCTGTGCGCGGTCGGGATCACCATCCCCGTACTGGCCGCGCCGAGCACCGCCGGTGCCGCCGCCCGGGTGGCTCACAGCCCGGCGGTCAAGGCCGGCTCGGTGAACGCCTCGGGCACGCTGGCCTGCTCGGTGTCCAAGGGCAAGGTGGTGGTGGCTCCCGGCCTCCGCTTCGGCGGGACGGCCACATCAGCCACGTTCACCTTCTCGGGCAAGCTCGCCTGCACCGGTTCGTCCGGGGTCAAGGGCGGTACGTTCACCGCTACCGGGACGTCGGCCAGCAACGACTGCGGGATCCTGTCGGGACAGGGCATTCCCACCATGACCATGACCGCCACCTGGAAAGGGAAGTTCAACCCGTCGACCATCGTCTTCTCCGACGGCAACTTCAGCATCGGGTCGGCCATCACCATCAAGCTGCCCAGCACCGGGCCGAACCCGCCGGTCGGCACCACGTCGGTCTCGGGGTCCTTCGCCTTCGAGCCGGTCAGTGCGTCCTTCCTCGCCGACCAGACCATCACCGCGTTCGCTGCCGCATGCAACGACCAGGTGAACGGACTCACCGGCTTCACCGCCACCGGCGTCAACGGACCTTCCACCCTCGACATCGACCAGAGCCAGACCGTCGTCCCACCTGCCCCGCCGCCCTCGACCCCGGTCACGGTGGGGGTCGACGGCTCCAGTCCCGGGGCAGCGGTGAACGAGAACCTGGTGGGTGTCAACCACATCGTGGCGGGATCCCAGTCGGCCATGGCGGCCATCGGCACCGCCTGGGCGCGCACCGACGCGTCCTTCGAGGTCAACCAGGGGACCAGCCAGGCCGCCTACAACTGCACCACCGGGAGCTGGAACCCGAGCTACCTCGACGGCAACATCGCCATCGACAAGGCTGCGGGCGCCCAGCCCGAGCTCATCGTGGACTACTTCCCCTCCTGCCTCGACTACCAGCTACCCGGTCGCACCTCCGCGCAGGTATCCACGGAGATGAAGGCGTGGAAGGCCCTCGTCTACCAGATGGCGCTGCACGAGATCACCGCCGAGGGCGTTCGGGTGTTCGAGGTGTGGAACGAGCCGAGCTTCTACATGGGACTCAACGGAAAGTTCGGCTACCTGACGCTCTACAAGAACACGGTGATCGAGCTGGAGGCGGCGGCCAACGCGGCCAAGGTGTCCATCGAGGTCGGCGGGCCCGGGGTGGACGAGTTGGGCCAGATCGACAATTCGTGGATTTCGGGTTTGCTGGCCTACGTGGCGAAGTACGACCTCCCACTGAATTTCATCTCGTGGCACCAGTACCCCAACGATCCCGACGAGGGCCCCCAGGCACCGTATCCGAGCGGCATCTGCCAGACAGGGGCCGGGGTCGACGGCCAGCCCTGCTGGTACAACCCCGACCTCGACGTGAGCCTCTTCGCACGCGGCGCCCGCTCGGTGGAGTCCCTGTTGTCCTCCTACCCGACACTCCACCCCGTCTTGTGGGTCGACGAGTGGGGGGTCGACTCCGGCACTGACGCCCGACTGAGTGGGCCCTACGGTGCCGCCTTCGTGGCGGCGTCGTTGGACAGCGCCCAACAGGGCGGCATCGGGCGGATGGCCTTCTACGACACCGCTGACGGGCCCACCAGCCCGACCTACGACGCCTTCGGGCTCCTCACCTTCGGCCTCACCCCCAAGCCGGCGTACTACGCCTTCGCCCTGTGGCATCAGCTGGCCGGCTCCTTGCTGCCGGTGACGCTGACGCCGGACCAGTCCGCCAGTGGACCGGTCGGCCAGATCGGGGCCGTGGCATCCAAGGGGCCCGGCGGCACCGTCAAGGTGCTGGTGTACGACTTCGCCCCCTACGACCCCACCGGCGCCTACGGCACCACTGACCCCACCCCCTACGACCACCAGGTGACCGTGGACCTGGCCGGTCTGGCCACCGGCACCTATGCGACCAGCCGGGCCCTGATCGACGCCGGGGACCTCGATACCTCAGTCGCCACCACCCCCATCAGTGGCCCCTCCGGCTCGATCACCTTCACCCTGGCCGGCGAGGGCGTCACCTTGCTCACCCTGACGCCTGGAGGCTGAACCCCGACTCGGTCGGCGGACCGGTCATGGCCGCGATCGGGGATTCAGAACCTCGATTCTGACCGATCTGCTGACGGTGTCCCGTCCCCCGGGTCGCACGATCACGCTGGTCAGTTTGTAGAAGCCGTTGGGGACGTTCGTGGTGTTCCACCGGGCCGACCAGCCGACGAAGTACGGGACGGCCGTGGCCACCACCACATGGTTGTGGAGCCCTTGACCGGTCACCCGGAACTCCACCGTGTCATGGCCATATCGGGCGGAGGCACTGGCCGCCACCAGGGTGGTCCCGCTCAAACGGGCGCCGCCGGTCGGTACCTGGATCTGGATGAGCAGGTCAGTCATCAGACCCTGACGCCGATTCTCGGTGTACAGCGGAGTGTCGAAGGGCCCCAATCGCTGGGCCTGGGCGAAGCGGGCTAACGGGAGAATGTACTGGGGGATATAGCCGCCCAACAGACTGAGCTGGTTGTCCCTCGTGGCTGCGGTCAAGTTGGACTCGACATTGACCACCGTCAACTCCTGGGAGCGCCACGCCGAGGCGAACAGCATGCCCTGGCCCGTCGCCAGCCCCACCTGCAGGACCAACAGCACCACCAGGACGATCCGGGCGAGCCAGTTGACCAACAGGCCCCAGGGAGCCGGCGGCGCAGGCTCGAGGTCGTCGTCATCCTGGGAGGAGGAGCCGTGCAGGCCGATCCGGTGGTCGAACCGGTCCATCGCCAGCGCCGTTGCCGCCTTGGGCCACCCGGTCGGCGGGGCCAGCAGAGCCAGGTAGGCACCCACCCAGATGGTCAGGGTGAAGATCGAGTACCGCGCCGTGGAGGACAGGCCGAACTGCATCCGTCCGACGGTGATGGTCGCCGCGAAGATCAACCCGAAGCAGATGAGGGCTACCCCGAGCGGACTGCCGCCGCGCTGACCGGAGCGAATCGTGCGCACCACCGCCCAGATGGCGATAGCCACGACGATGAACCCCAAGATCAACGGAACCGCGTTGACCGCCCCGTTGTGGGGGTCGATGTTGGAGCCGACCACGTTGCCAATCACGGCGAAGAGGAAATGGAGGGACGACAGCGGGTTCGCCACGGTGGCACGGCTGCCGCCGGCGGCCGCGGTGTTGAATCCGATGAAGTAGACCACGACGGTCGCCACTGCAGCCACCACCCATCCCGACACCGCCTTCCTCGACCGGCGGCGCAACAAGAGCAGCGCCAGGCCGGCCGGCCAGATGAACAGGCCCTGGAGTGACGAGTAGCTGCCCACCACGGCCGCCAACACCGCGCCGGCGTAGACCAGTCGCGACGGCGTGGGCCGGTCCAACAGGAAGAGGGCCGCGGCCAGTCCAGCCATCACCAGGCACCAGCTGAGGTTGAACCCGAACAGCACGTCACCGAGGGGGATGAACGACCACAGAACCAGGGCCACCGGGCAGTAGTAGAGCCACGGGATCCGTGGCTGTCGCCGCTTGTGGGCCACGATGAGCAGGCCCGTGGCCCCGCACCATAGGACGCCACTCAGGTAATCCTCGATCACCACGTTGAAGTGGGTCGTGTAGGCCAGGGCCAGCACCACCAGGTTGGGGAAGAAGATCCGGTTCTCGTTGTGCTGGACCCACAGCGTGAGCGGTGTGAGTGTGCCGTCGTGGGCGCGCTGGATCACCGAGATATCCGTCCACTGGTCGAAGTACACGACGTTGACGGCGTAGCGGTGGATGAACCAGAACACCGCGGCGACGCTGACCGCGAACACCACGATGGCGAGGGCGTTACCCCACGGACCGCAGACAAAGGCGCGGTACCGGCTTCGTCCGTCGCCCGGGCTGGCTGACTCGACGGGATCCGTCACAGGGGCGTCAAGGGACGCGTCCGGTGGCCGCCCCGTGAACCCGACCGTCGTGCTCATGCCCCTGTCACCTGTCCCCCACTACCGCAACTACCGCACGGGCCCCGAGCCCCCTGGCCCGAACCCGGCGGCCACCGCCGGCGTGCATGCTACGTCCGATCGGCCACCGGGTGCGCACGCGGTGCCGTCCCCGGCACAAGGTCACCGTTGGTTCGGTGCGGCCTCGATGATGAACTGATACCCGAACATGGTGGGCCACGCGTCGACCAGCACGCGATCGGCCAGGCGGACCAGCTTGGCCTTGGCCCCGTCCATCCCCAGGGCGTCGAGGGGCAGACCGACCGCCTCCATCCGACGGATGGTGAATCCCTGTCGCTCGACGAGGCGGCGGATGCTTCGCCTGGTGAAGAACCGGAGGTGGGTCGAGTCCAGGATCCCCCGCTGGTCGTAGTCGAACAGGCCGAGGGTCGACCGCGTCCTCGGGTACCAGTGGGCGATGTTGGGTACGCAGAACAGAGCCACCCCGCCCGGTGCCAGGACCTCCCTGGCCTGGCTCATCAGCGCACCGGGGTTCACCAGGTGCTCGAGTACGTCGGCGGCGAGCACCACGTCATACCCGGTGCCCACTTCGGCGGGGATGCCATCGTTGAGGTCGGCGGCCACGAATGCGGTCGTCCGCTCCGAGACCCCGTCGATCTCCATGACGTCCACACCGGTCACCTCGTGGCCCATGGCCTCGAGGCGTTCGGCCAGCACCCCGCCCGAGCATCCGAGGTCGAGCACCCGACCCGCCGGCCGGGAGCGCAAGAGGGTGGAGAGCCGACCGTGGGAACTGTCCTCGCTGGGCTTGAGTTGGTACTCCTCGGTGAGACTGATCCGGCTGCCGTCCCCGAAGCCGGCCTTCTGCAGCCGGTAGGCCAACACGTCCTTGGTCACATCGGACGCGTACTTCACGCCGTCGACGTAGCAGATCTCGTCCCCGTAGTAGGTGGGGATCGGCACCTCGGCGATGTGCAGCCCGGCATCGTGGAGCTGGATGATGATCTGGGTGTCGAAGTTGAAGCCGTCGGCGTTCTGCTCGAAGGGGATCTGCTTCAGGGCGGCCACCGAGTACGCCCGGTAGCCGGAGTGGAACTCACTGAGGTCGGTGCCGAGTGCGGTGTTCTCGAACTTGGACAGGATCCGATTACCGACGAACTTGTAGAGGGGCATGCCTCCCTTGCGGGCCGCCCCTTTGATCATGGTGCGTGAGCCGAAGACGGCATCGGCTTCGCCGGCCAACAGTGGGGCGAGGATGTCGGGCAGGGACTCCGGGGCGTACTGGCCGTCGCCGTGGAGGAGCACGATGATGTCGAGACCGTGCTCGATGGCCAGGTTGTAGCCGGCCTTCTGGTTCCCGCCGTAGCCCAGGTTCTTGGGTTGGCGGATCAGGGTGATGGGCAGATCGGACAGCTGCTGGTAGCCCAGCCCCACCAGATAGGTCGAGTCGTCGCTGTGATCGTCGCTGACGATCACCTCTTCGATGTCGGGACGGATCTCGGCGGGGATCCGGTCCAGCACCTTGGCCAGGGTGGTGGCGGCGTTGTACGCCACCACGAGGATGCCGATCCGCTTCTGTTCGACCCTGGCCATCACCGTCTCCCACGTGGCGCGAGCACGCACCATGGTATGCGCCAAACGGGGGGTGGGCGGTCATCGCGGGGTCCGGTCGCCGGGTAGGCCCAGTTGGGACGGGGTATCGGTCCACAGATAGGAGGTGGCGGCATCGACGGTGCCTCCCGCCATGGCAGGCTGAGCCCATGGACGCCTCCCCCCAGGACCAGCTGACGTCGGCATCGCCGGAGCGCCTCGAGCGACGCAGCGAACTGTTCGACGTGGCACGCGCCGCCACCGGCTTCATGCCCGACGACGAGGGAGAGGCCCTCTACTTGGCCGCCCTGCGGGCCGGTGCCTGCTTCGCGGACGCCACCTTCGTGGAGATCGGGGCCTGGTGCGGCAAGTCGACCGTCTACCTCGGGGCCGCCGCCGAGGAGACCGGTGCCGTCCTGTTCAGCCTGGACCATCACCGGGGCTCCGAGGAGAATCAAGCCGGCTGGGAGCACCACGACCGTGCGCTGGTCGATCCCAACACCGGTCGCCTCGACACGCTGCCCCATTGGCGCCGCACCGTCGAACGGGCCGGCCTCGAAGGGTCGGTCGTTGGCCTGGTGGGCGACTCCCCCACCGTCGCCTCGCGGTGGACCACCCCCCTGGCCTTCTGCTTCATCGACGGTGGCCACGGTGACGAGCCGGCTTGGGCCGACTTCCGCGGCTGGACGCCCAACGTGGTCGAGGACGGCTGGCTGGCCATCCATGACGTGTTCCCCGATCCGGCCGACGGTGGCCGGCCACCCTATGACATCTGGCGCGCTGCCCTCGACTCCGGTTCGTTCGTCGAAGATGGCGAGTGCGGGTCGCTACGGGTCCTGCGGCGGGTCTGAGCTGACGGCCCTCGTCGGGCCGGGCGGGGCCCCGCGCTCAGAGCGTGCCGGGGCGCACGGCCGGCTCCACCGGGGTGCTGGGTGCCGGCTCGGTGAGGTCGAGGTGGCTGGGCAGCCCCTCCCCCCGGAAGATCCCCGAGGCCGGGGTGGTGCGGCTGAGGGCATCGGCGGCCAGCACCATCGCCCCGGCCGTGTACGACGACCGCTCGAGCGGCGGGTAGGTCGCCTCCTCGGGGTAGACCATGCCCGTCCAGTAGGAGCCGTCCTCGTTGCGGAGGCCCTGGACCCAGCTGAGGAGGCGGTGGGCCTCCTCGTCCATGCCCAGTGCGTCGAGGGCCAGCACGCACTCAGCGGTCTCGGCCGCGGTCACCCACTCACCGGTGGAGACACAGCGGACACCGCGCCCCTCCATCACGAAGGTGTCCCAAGACCCGTCGATCCGGCGCCGGGCCGCCTCGCCGCTCAGGGCACCCGACAGGACCGGGTAGTACCAGTCCATGGCGAACTCCACCTTGGGGGCGAACGCCTCGGGGGCGTGGGCCAGGGCATGGGCCAGCCGACCCGCTGCCAGTTCCCAGTCGGGCCGCTCGTGGCCCAGCTGCTCGGCGCAGGCGATGGCGCACCGGAGGCTGTGGTAGATCGAGGACGACCCGGTGAGCAGGGCGTACTCCTCCAGGAACCCCGAGGGGTCGACCGACCAGTGGATGGCCCCGTCCAGCCGCTGCCAGCGCAGGACGAAGTCGACGCCGGCCTCCAAGGCCGGCCACAACTCCTCGAGCCCGGCGCTGTCGTCGGTGGACACGTAACGGTGCCAGGCACCCGTGGCCAGGTAGGCGCAGACATTGGTGTCGAGCCGGGCATCCTCGATGCCGGTGGCCAGGTAGTAGTTGAACCAGCTGCCGTCGGGCAGCTGATTGTCGACCAGCCAGCGGTAGGCCCGGTCGGCCTCGTCGTCCAGGCCCACGGCAGTGAGGGCCATGGCCGCCTCGACGTGGTTCCAGGGGTCGCAGTGGCCACCGGGGAACCACTCGATCATCCCGTCGGGCCGCTGCAGGGAGACGATGGAACGGGCCGTGTCCAGGACCTGGGCCGCGGTCATGATGCCGGGAACCTCGGGGATCGATCTCATGCCAGTGCTTCCTCTCGAGCTGGGTTCCCCTCGTGTTCACTGCGTCCTACCGGTGCTGCCCCGCCGTGGTCGTCCGCCGACTCGGGCTTGGTCAGGTACACCACCAGGCTCTTGCCCATCAGCGGATTGAGCACCCGCTCGGCGTAGCGGGTGGTCCGTGGGGCCTTTTCGATGTCCCACACCAAGAGGCGGTGGTAGGACGCCACGGCCGGATGGGTGTCGTTGGTCGTGCCCACCAGGCACCGCAGCCACCAGTACGGAGCGTGGAGGCCGTGGGCGTGATGGCTGCCGACCGCCTCCAGCCCGGTGCCCTCCAAGCGACCGATCAGTTGGCTCTGCCGGTAGATACGAACGTGGCCGCCGGGCACGTTGTGGTACTCGTCCGACAGCGCCCAGTTGACGAACTCGGGACCGCAACGCGGCACCGTCACCGCCATCGACCCTCCCGGCCGGAGTACCCGGGCCAGCTCGGCCATGGCCGCCTCATCGTCGGGGATGTGCTCTAAGACCTCCGAGGCGATGACCCGGTCGAAGGCACCGTCGGCGAAGGGCAGCGCCAGCGCATCACCACGGACCGCCCCCACACGGGCCTTGTCGGCATCGAGCTCTCCGGCCACGGCCATGGCACCGAAGGTGTCTTGGACCTTGCGCACCTCGTCGGCGCCGGCGTCGAAGGCCACCACCTCGGCACCGAGCCGGGCGGCCTGGTAGGCGTGGCGCCCGAATCCACAGCCCAGGTCGAGGAGCCGGTCTCCGGGCGAGACGCCGAGCTTGGCGTAGTCGACGGTCAGCATGGGGGCGCCTCGGCCATCAGGGCCCGGTACTGCTCGGCGGTGCCGGAGGCCGTGACCTGCCAGGTGAACCTCCCGAGCACCCGCTCCCGCCCGGCGGCACCGAGGGAGCGGCGGAGCTGCTCGTCGTCGAGCAGGCGTCCGATGGCCACGGCCAACTCACCGGGATCGTCGGGGGCGACCAGAAGGCCGGTCACCCCGTCGGTCCCCACCACCTCGGGAAGGGCGCCGCCGGTGGTGGCGACCAGGGCCACCCCACACGCCATGGCCTCGATGGCTGGGAGCGAGAATCCCTCGTACAGCGACGGCACCACCGCCACTTCGGCCTGGGCGTAGTTGCGTGCCAGCTCCTCGTCGCTGATGCCCGACACGCACCGCACGATCGGGGCCAGATCGAGACGGTCGATGGCCTTGGCCACCCGGCCGTCGGGTCGGGGGTTGCCGATGACCACCAGCTCGATGTCCCGCTCCGTACGGAGCTTGGCCACCGCCTCGAGGAGGGGCACCAGGCCCTTCATCGGAACGTCGGAGGACGAGGTCACCATGATGCGACCGTGCACCGGGGTGACGTCGGCCTGTGGGCGGAACACGGTGTGGTCGACGCCCACCGGCACGACGGTCATCCGCTCGAAGTCCACGCCCATCTGCGCGGCGATGTCCCGCTTCGACGACTCCGACACCGTCACCACCCGGTGGAGGGCCCGCGCCACCTTGACCTGCATACGGAGAAAGCCGAACCACCGACGCTGGGTGAACTGCTGCCAGGGGTTGGTGGCGTGGCTGAGGGCCAACTGCCGGTCGACGGTGATCGGGTGGTGCAGCGTGGTCAGCAGCGGCCAGCCGTCCTCCATCATGCCGAGGATGCCGTTGCCGAGGCACTGATTGTCGTGCACCAGGTCGAACTCGTGGCGTCGGGCCGCCAGTAGTTTTCGGGCCCGCAGGCTGAACGTCCAGGGCTCGGGGAATCCGGCCGTGCACATGACCCCGAACTCGAGGGCGGCGATCGGGGTGGTGTACGAGTTGGTGAACTCGCGGAGCTTGGGGATCCGGAAGGGGTCCGGGTCACGGTAGAGGTCGAGACTGGGCACCGGCGTGAACCCGACCCCCTCGTCAACCTCGGGCCAGGGCTGGCCGGCGAACACCTCGACGGAATGGCCCAGGGCCACCAGCTCACGGGTCAGGTGCCGGGTGTAGACGCCCTGGCCTCCGCAGCGTGGATTGCCCCGATACACCAAAAAGGCGATCCGCAGGCCCCCCGGGGCCGGTGGCCGTGGGGCGATCCGTTCGGGGGTGGGAGGAGGAGTGGCTGGACCCTTGACCTTGTTGCGCTTGAGCCCGAAGCTAGGCATGGACAACCAGGTCGGGCGGGCACATAGAAGGCAAATACTCCCCCGGCCAGGTACTTCGGCGCAAACTGACCGTTCGGTCACCAAGCTCTGGGCAGCCCCGGGCCAGGTCAGGGGCCGGGCGACCTCCCGTCGCCGGTGTCGTTCTCACCCTGCCCATCTCCCTACTGGTGCACGCCGAGCTCGATGGCCTTCACCAACAGCATGAGGACGGCAACCACCAGATAGACCCGCAGGGCGTACATGGCGATGAGGCGGCCACGGGACCACTTGGGCCGCTGGAGCAGGTTGAGGGCAGGCATCCTCCAGGTGGCCCGCTTGGCCATCGGCGTGACCGGTTCGGGCGGCTTGCGCCGGAGGGAGCGGGCGTACAGCACCCCGCCCACGGCGAAGGCCACCACCAGCACCCCGGCGAGGACGACCGCCAGATCGTTGACGTTGATCTGGCTGAACAGCGTGGTCGCCATCAGGATCAGCGACATCATCAACAGGATCGAGACGATCGCCGTGGACAGCACGTTCAGCCACGGCCGGTTGACCCACGGGCCGAGCACTTCTTTGTCGTTGCACAGCATGAGCAAGAACACCGTGGCGCTGGGCAACAGGACGCCGGCCAAGGCCTGCACGCTGGTGGTGATCAGCCCGAGCGGTGCTTTGGGGATGATGACCAGGCCGGCCGCCAGCACCACCATGGTGGTGAAGGCCCCGTAGAAGAATTTGGCGTCGCGCCAGCTCCGGTGCAGCGAATGATGGGCGCCGAACACGTCCCCGAAGGCGTAGGACGTGGCCAGGGTCACCGAGGCCGCCCCGATGATCGAGGCGTTCAGCAAGATGATGGCGAAGATGGCACCGGCGGCATGGCTCACCGTGTGATTGAGCCCGCTGGCCACACCACCGGCGTTGGTGAAGTGCCCCTCGAGGGAGGTCCCACTAAAGGCCGAGGCCACCACGGCCATCAGCAGCGCGGCGGCGAACACGGTGATCAACGAACCGATCACGGTGTCGGCGCGCTCGTAGTTGATCCACCTCGGCGTGATCCGCTTGTCCACGATGTTGGATTGCTGGAAGAACAGCTGCCAGGGGGCGACCGTCGTCCCCACGATGGCGATGATCAACAGCACCGACGTGGAGGTGAAGCCACCCTTGACGCCGGGGGTCACGAACCCCTCGAAGAACGGACCGGCCGCCGGGTGGCTCATCACGGCCAGGGGGATGACCAAGAAGTTGACCGCGATGAACACGAACATGAACCGCTCCCACCGCCGGAAGCTCCCCGTGGCGGTCATGGCGATCAGTCCGATGGCGGCGATGGGCACGGAGATGTACTCGCTGATGCCGAAGTAGTGGAGGGCCAGGCTGACGCCGATGAACTCGGTGGCGATAGTGAGGAAATTGAGGATGAACAGGTCCCCTACCGAGAACGCCCCCCAGAACTTGCCGAACCGCTCGTTGATGAGCCGGGCGTGCCCCACACCGGTGACCGCCCCGAGGCGGACCACCATTTCCTGGTTCACCACCAGCACCGGGATCAACAGCGGCAGCGTCCACAGCAGGGTCAGCCCGAAGTTCTGCCCCGCCTGGCTGTAGGTGGACACGCCACCGGCGTCGTTGTCTCCCACCATGACGATGAGGCCCGGGCCCATGATGGCCAACAAGGTGAGCAGCCGGGCGCGCCAGGACCGCCGGGTGTCGAGGTCGTGCTGGCGGATGGTCCCGAATGCTCCCTGGATGTCCCCCAGGTGGGCGTCGTCCAGGACAGCAGAGGCATCGTGCTCGGATTTGTCGTCGGCCATGGTTCACCTCCTTCGGGTGGCTGGTGGCGCATCGGGTGATCCCCCGACGTGGCGGACCCGTGTTCGGGCCGGCTGGCGGGCACTGGGATCAGTTCATCGGACGGGGAGTCGGTCAGGGTCGGGTGGCGGAAGGCCGTGGGTGGAAGTGTCCGGTGCGCAACGAAGTGCCGGTCGATACAGCGGACCGGTTCGGTGACGTCGGACAGGCGGGCGCAGCTGGCGAAGAAGTCTGAGGCCGCGATGCCCTACGGCTGGGCGGACGCTCGGAGACCACGCACTGCACCCGGGTCGGGTTTTCGCTCGTCGTCCATCGCTACTCCTCGACCGCCGTCCGGCCGAAGTCACGCCGCCAACCCGTCGGGAGCATCAGCTCCATGACGTCGTCGACGGTGACCACGCCCAGGATCTCCCCATGCTCGGGGTCGAGCACGGGGACGACGATCAGATTGAAGTCGGACATTGTGCGCACGATGGCCCCCAGATCCCAGTCGGGATGCATGTGCACCGGTTCGGTCTCGATGATGGAGCCCAGCGAGGCGGAGGGATCGGCCTGGAGCAGGCGGACGGTCGAGGCCGACCCCACCAGGTGGCCCTCGCCATCCACCTCAAAGGCGACATTCAGCGTCTCGGGCGGCGCCGTGCTGGTGCGGATGGCATCGAGCACGGCCGCCACTGTGGCATCGGCCGTCATGCTCAAGAAGTCGGGGCTCATGAGGCCGCCGGCGGTCTCGGGGTTGTAGCTGAGCAGCGACCGAACCTTGCGCTGCTGGGGCTCGGGCAGCAGGTTGAGGATGGGGAGGCGACGCTCCTGGTCGACCTCGGTGATGAGATCGGCGGCGTCGTCGGGGGCCATCGAGGACAGGAGACGGGCGGCCTCCTCGTCGGAGCGACTCTTCACGAACTCGAGTTGGTGTTCGGTGTCCAGCTCCTCGAAGACATCGGCCTCGAGTTCACGGTCGGCCCCTACGGCCTCGATGATCTCCTCGCCCTCGTCGTGGGAGGCCGCCTCGACCAGGTCGGCGATCTGGGCCGGGTGGAGCTTGGCCAGCTTCCGGTAGGGGATCCGGAGACGGGAGGTCGGCACATGGGCCACGAACGGCTCGATGCTGGCCCAGTCGACGATGTTGCCGGGCTCGGCCTTGCGCTTGTTGAATCCCGGTACCAGGCGTCGGAGGACCGGGCGGCTCGACGGGTCGACCGCCACCACCTCCCAGGTGCCATTGACCTTCGCCAGTTCGATCTCATTGGCCCGGATCAGACGCCCGCCCACGAAGTTGATCAGATGGTGGGCCAGGAGGTCCCGGGCCAACAACAGCTCGCCAGGGCGGCGCTCGAAGCGGCGCAGGTCGACCCGCAACCCGTCGAACACGATCCGACCGGGCTCGATGGCGGCGACCTTTCGGATGGGGACGAACAGATCGCGGCCGCCAATGTCGACGACCAGCCCCACCACCGGCGGGTGGGGGACTCGCCGGCCAGGACGATCAGGTCCTGGACCCGACCGAGGCGGTCCCCGCTGCTGTCCACCAGGGGTCGCTTGATGACGCTCGAGAGGTGGAGGATCTCCAGCTCGGGATCGGTCGACGTCGTCTGGGTGCTCATGGCCATCCCAGCGTAGACGGGGCTTCGGGCCGAGGCGCTGTACTGCTGGCGACCCTGGCTACACGGGACGGTCGGATACCGACGAGCGGGACGGCACCCGCCGGGTGGGGCGATCCTGGCATGTCGGCCGGCGTGGCTGTCGGTGGGGTACGCGACCCCAGGGGTCGTGTCGGCACGAAGAAGGAACTGGGTCATGGGGACCTCGGACTACGGGCGCACCGTTCCCACTGAGTAGGTGGTCTGCCTCCCGGGGCAAGGCTGGCCGCGGACTGGCCGGCCACCCAGTCGAGGCTGGTGCGGGGCGTGCTGGACGGGACTTAAGCACCATCACCGTCACGGGCACCAGAACTTCGGTGCCAGCGTCGCGCCCCAGGGCCGCTATCGGGGCCTCAGCGTGCGGCAGCTGCAGACGGGGAGGTGGGACGAATCCGGTCTACTGGGGGGTTCTCCACGATTCATCGGCCACACCTCCCTACGAGACATCCGAGGGCACGGGCCCAATCGCCCGTGCCGGCGGTCAATCTTACCCGCCCTTATGGGCCCGGTGCACTCGCACTCGGGGCCACGGACAGGCATGGCACCGGTGATCCAACCTCCCGTGGCCACACGGCGTAGACCCGGCCGCCACACCTGACGTCTATGGGCCGCTTGGGCTGCATAGAGAGACGCGGCTCGACTCGGGGTCCTTGGGGTCACTCAGCACGAAGTACGAATGCGGCCGGTGTGCGGGCGGCGATGCGGGCCGGGATGGCCGCGACGAGGTTGGCGAGCACCAAGGCGCCAAGGGTCACCAGCAGCAGTGACATGGGGACCGTGGGTTGAGGCACGGCATTGATCGTGCGAGCGAACATGATCCACAATTGCCGCCCGGCAACGATACCGACGGGCACTCCGACAATGACGGCGATCACGGCAATGGCCGAGGCCTGCCAGGCGATCGTGACAGCCAGCTGCCGTTCAGTGAAGCCGAGGGTCTTCAACAGCGCAAGGTCTCGCCTCCGTCTCCGGACCGAGGCGATCAACGTGAGCGCCAAGGCGACCGTCGCGCCGAGAGCGAGGCCGGCGCCCAGGATGACCGGAGTCGCCCCCGTGGACTGGTAGTTGACGATCTCGGCAGGGTGTTGAACACCGAGGACCTCGACAATGTCACCAGCCGCGTTCGGGTCGGCCGCGAACGCTTTGTCGGCGACCTGGGTTATGCGGTGCATGTCCGCCAGCCCAGCGGCAGAGCCCGTGCTGCTGCGGAGGCGCACGAAGACCATGCCCGGTCCGTTGAGCGTGGGATCGGCGCTATTGGTCGCTCGCCGGAATGCCGGACTGACGTGATCGGACACCAAGGCCCCGGTACCCATCGAGGGGTGCTCGGCGAAATTACCCGAGCCCCCGATTGCGGGCATGGTTGTCGTGCCCACGATGGTCAGCTTGGCGGGAGGCAGATAGAGCGGAGCGGTGGATGGGGTGCCGAAGGAGCAGATGACGGTGTCGCCCACGTGTTTGTGCAGGAGTGCCAGCGTGGTGGCGCCCACGACGATCTGATTGTCGCTGTCGACGGCGTGTCCGGACAGGATCGGAGGAGCGACGGGCGCGCCGTTGGGTCCGACCAGAACAGGCACCGTCAGGCCGTCGATCTGGAGGGACAGATTGTGGTACCCGGACCAGGCCGAGACGGCACCATCGTGGTTCAGCGCGGCGAGCGCTTGGGGAGGAACATCGTTCTCCGAGCTCAGGGCGTAGTTCCAGCTCCAACCGTAGAGTGACGGTCGTGACACCAGGGTGTGCAATCCGCTGCTGAAGGTGAGCGTCGCGGTCACGATGGCCACGGCGATCACGGCTCCCGTCACTACCGAGCGCGACGGGACCGCCGAGCGGCCATGACCCGGGTTGAGGGCGAAGCGGAGCCCGACGACCCCCGATGGAGACAAGCCCGACGCGGTCGACAGTTGCACCAGCTTCGAATCGCGGGGCAGTTCGGTCCGGGGCCTTCTGGCAAGGCGATGGGGGGAACCTCGATAGGCCACTACGAAGGCAGTGAGCCCGAGCCCAGCGACGAGGACCACCGCACCACATCCGAGGACGGTCCAGTCGATGGTGATCCCGGGCGGGTGATAGACGGCTCGAATCGGCCCGAGTGGCGACAGCGGCGAGAGCGCCACCGCCACGGCCGCTGCCAGCAGCGAACCGACGACGATGGCGACCAGAACTCCCACCAGCCGGTCGGCGACCGTCGTGGCCGGGGTGGCACCAAGGGCGCGCAGCACCCGGAGATCCTCATCGGCCGAGTGAAGCTGGCGAGCGATGGCCAGTGCGGCGATGGCCAAGGCTGCCAAGGCGGCGATCGCCCCGAACACGCCAAGAGCGATCGACTCTGGCTTGACGGCCCCTTCGACTTTGGTCTCGCTGACCGAGGCGGCGTTGAAGTTGGCGTCGCTCCCACTCGGGAGCAGGTGGATGAGCGCCTCTTCTACCGCGGGGATGTCGCGGCTGCCGTGCACGAGTTGCATGCCGTACCACGTCCCTTGGGTGACGTGGTGGGCAATGAGCGTGGAGGTCAGTGCTGGGGTGATCAGGAAGTCGGTCGGGAGCCGGTCGGTGTCGTCCTCGATCACCTCGTTGTTGAACTCCACGATCCCGACCAGCTTCATGCCGATCCTCTGTTCCGGTGCCACCTGGGGCGTGCCGAAGCCCGGCGAACTGAACTGAGCTGCGGTGAAGACGCCCATGGGCACGACCTGGCCGACATGCAGGCCGAGGGCGCGCGCTCCGATTGCCGTGGTGACGAACTCGTCGGCACGGCGCGGATTGGCCATCCGGCCTACGACCGGCGTGGCGCGATCCTCATCGAAGTACAGTCCGTCGACGCTCCCCACCGGATTCAGTGGGGCAGTCAGATTCGGGGCCCCGTTCCGCATCAGCGGCACCAGCTGTGCCCCCACCCAGCTCTCGACCCGCCTCACCTCGGGCAGACGAGCGATTTTGTCCGTCAACGTCGGCGAGTAGTCACTCGCTGTCGAGTTGTTGACAACGCCATACGTCGACATCGTCAGGTCCGACGCGTTGGTGGCAGCCAGGAAGGCTGGATATGCCGACTGGGTGCGCCGAGCCGCTGCGATCGACCCCATCGCAATCCCACCCAGCAGACCGATCAGCAGGACCAGGCTCACGAGGGCGCCCCACTGGTGGGCAAACGTGGCGCGTGATCGATACCGCACCACCCTGGCCGCGCTCGTTCTCAAACGTCCTCCCGCATGTCCGCCTCACAGACTGGTGCCGCCACGTTCAAGGGTGCCTGCAACGACCGTCGGATTCAAGGATGGCAGCGTCCCCGGACACTCGTGCTACCACCACGACGCAGGGCTCTCGACCGGTGGCGTTCCGGGCATCTTCCCGGGTGGGGGCTGCAACGCAGCCCTCCCTCACCGATGGGGGGACCAGGCGGATAATGTGCGAAGCATGGACCTCAGCTATCCACCCGAAACCGAGCCGTTCCGAGCCGAGATCCGCCAGTGGCTGGCCGACAACCTGCCCGATGGCTGGGGCACGCCCGGGTTCACCATGACCAAGGACGAAAAGAAGGACTTCAACCGCGACTGGATCACCAAGCTGTACGGCGGCGGCTGGATCTGTGCGGCCTGGCCCACCGAGTACGGCGGCAAAGGTCTCTCGCTGATGGAGTCCGTGGTGCTCAACGAGGAGTTCGCCCGGGTCGAGGCTCCGCTGCGTGCCGACTTCTTCGGAGACACCCTGGTGGGGCCGACCATCCTCCAGTGGGCCAGCGAGGAACAAAAACAGCAGTTCATCCCTGGCATCCTGAAGGGCACCATCGCCTGGTGTCAGGGTTTCTCCGAGCCCGACGCCGGCAGCGACCTGGCCTCGCTCAAGACCAGGGCAGAGCTCGACGGGGACGAATGGGTCATCAACGGTCAGAAGGTGTGGACCACCCAGGCCCAGTTCGCCGACTACATCTTCTTGTTGGCCCGCACCGATCCCGACGCCCCCAAGCACGCCGGGATCTCCTACTTGCTCGTGCCCATGAAACAGGACGGCGTCGAGGTCCGGCCCATCGCCCAGGTGGACGGCAGCGCCGACTTCAACGAGATCTTCTTCACCAACGCCAGATGCCCCAAGGAGAACGTGGTCGGCGGCGTGAACAACGGGTGGAAGGTGGCCATGACCACCCTGGGGTTCGAGCGGGGCTCGTCAGCGACGACCGGATACCGGCGCTTTTTGCGCGAGCTCGACCAGATCATCGCCACGGCCAAGAAGAACGGAAAGTCCTCCGACCCCCTCATCCGCCAGCGGCTGGCCCGCGCGTGGACCAACGTCAAGATCATGGAGATCAACGGCTACCGGTCCCTGACCGACTCCTTGAACGGTACCCACCACACGGCTGCCCTCGGGGCTGGCAACAAGATGTTCTGGTCTGAGCACCATCAAGAGACCATGGAGTTGGCCCTGGACATCCTGGGCATGGACAGCCAGATACTGACCGGCGACCCGAGCGACATCGTCGACATCCGACTGAAGCGCGGACGGGACGACTACCCGGTGAGCGATCTCCAGGCGTCCTACTTCTTCTCGAGGTCCGAGACCATCTGGGGAGGGACCGCGGAGATCCAGCGCAACATCGTCGGTGAGCGGGTGCTCGGACTGCCCAAGGAACCCAAGCCGGTCGCCGCAGGCTGAACCAGCGCCCGCGGCCAGTGGACGCGGTGCAGGGCTGGGGTCGCCGATGACCGGAGCGGGAGAGTCATGGACGCCCTAGACGCTGGATCGCCCCCCGTCCCAGCCACGACCATCGTCCCTGTCGAGGTCGGCACCCCCAGTTCGCCCGACAGTGGACTAGAGGAGCTCGAACGCCCGCGGGGCACTCGGGCGACCTGGTGGTCGGTCGGCATCCTCGGGGTGGTGCCCGTGGCGGGGGTCGTTGCCGCACTCGTCACCACTCGGCACGGTGCGCTCGTGGGTCAGGACTCGGCCGCCTACGTGGGTGCGGCCCGGAACCTGCTGGCCGGACGTGGCCTGACCACCCCGTTCGACCTGGTGAACAGCACGCTGTCACCAGCCCAGGTCTATGCCTTCCACGGCGCGGTCCCGTTGGTCCACTTCCCGCCCCTCTACCCGGTGGTGTTGGCCACCTTCTCGTGGCTCGGGGCATCGATGACCGGCGGGGCCCGTGTGCTCAATGCGGTAGTGGTCGGGCTCAGCGTTGCCGTCTTCGAGCTCCTGGTGCGGCGGTTCTCACGGTCCGCACTCCTGGTGCCGGTGGCGGGTGCGGTGTTGTTCCTGATCGGTCCGGCGGTCTACGGGCATCAGGACCTGCTGCAGATCCAGACCGGGGTGCTCTCTGACCCGCTGTTCTTGTTGGTCTTCCTCGTGACCGTGCTCCTCGTGGACCAGTACCTGGATCGGCCTGGCCGGGGCCTCCTGGTGGCCATTGCCGTGTGCGTCGCCGTCGCTCCTTTGATCCGCTATGTCGGGTTCGCCGCCGTGGCAGCCGCGGCCCTGGTCCTGTGGTGGTGGTCGCCGCTGCCGGCTGGGAACAGGCGGCGGGCTGCCGCAGCAGTGGTCGCGTCGGGCCTGGTCCCCAGCCTGGTGTGGACGCTCTACATCTCACGGGTCCTCCATGGCGGCCCGGTCCGAGACGTTGCTTGGCATCCGCTGGGCGAGACGCTGCACTTCACGCTGTATATCGGCTCGGGCTGGCTGTTGCCCGCCTCGGTCCCCGACGGGTTGCGCGAGACGATCTTCGTCGCCATCGTGGTCGTTGCCGCCGGGGCCGTGGTGATACGTCGGATCCGGAAGCCGAGCGAGACCTCGGTCGCCTTCCGGCACCTGTCGGGACTGGTGGTCTTTGCCGTCACCTACCTCGGAGTCGTGGCCATGACCCGCACGGTCCTCGATGCGTCGACCCCGCTCGACAACCGGATCCTGCTCCCTCTGATCCCGTTGCTGTATCTGGTGGTGGTGTCGGCAGTGGTCAACGTGGTCCGCCCACCGCAGGCCGGCCGAATCCTCGCGGCCGGGCTGTGCCTGTTGGCCGCGGCCGGGGCGGTCGGCGCGACGTTCGACATGGTGCGCGGCGGTGTGGTCAACGACCAGGCTGCCGTGGTCGACCGCTCAGCGACGGTGGCGGCCATCCGCCGGCTCCCCGCCGACACGATCATCGCCACCGGGGTCGGCGACGTTGTCTACACCGACACCGGGCGGGGCTCCATTCGGGTACCCGTCCACGTCGAGGGCCTTACTCATCGGCCCAATCCGAACTTTCGCGCCCAGGTCCGCCAACTGGCCGCCATCCTGGCCCAGCGCCATGGGGTGCTGGTGGTGATCCCTGAGGCCGGCTCCGATTTCGTCTATCGCGGTGCCACGCCGCGAGACTTCGCCCGAGTGGCCACGATCCATTTGACGGCGGCACTGCCCGACGGGGGTCAGATCTACCGGATCAGCAGCATCGACGGGGCAGACGGCTGACGCTCCTCCCCCGAGTAGTCGGCAAGATGACCGGCTCGAGCTGCTCGCTGGTCACACCGGGGCCCCCTCTCGATTCCGTTCCACTGCCCCAACCGCCGGCGGGTAAAGGAATCCAGCGGCAGCCCGAATCCACTGCTCGCCAAATGGGTGGGCTGGGCGACCCGGGTGGCTCGGTTCCGCTAGTCCGCCCTCGTCGAGAACGCCCCTGAGGGACCGGTGATCGCCATCGCCAGCAACTGCGTAGATCCGGTGCGGATGGTAGGTCGATTCCCAGTTCGACCACTGCCGCAGTAGTGCCGTCTTCTCGGCCCTGTCAGTCGGCGACCCATCGGCTGATCCACAAGTGGTGCCGGTGTAGCGTCCCAGTCCATCCCGCACGTCCACACCATCCACGTCCAGCAGTCGAGGCCTGACATCGATCAGGCCGGGCCCATCGAGTCCAGCAGGGCCGGGAAGGGCTGGCTCCGATGGGCGTCCTGGCTGGTCGTGGTCGTCCCGTTGATCATCGTGCTCGTCGGTGCCTGGTCCTATCGGTGGGTCCAAGAGGACGCCTTCATCAACTTCCGGATCATCGGCAACTTGGTGGCTGGCCACGGACCGGTGTTCAACGTCGGCGAGCGGGTCGAGGCCTACTCCGACCCACTGTGGCTGTTTCTCGTGGCCGGCGCCCACGAGGTGGTGCCATCGGTCTCCCTCGGCTGGGTCAGTGTCGTCCTCGGGCTGGCCGGGACCGCGATCGGCGTCGTGCTAGCCGGGCGTGGTATCCAGCGATTGGCCGGCAGGCGCGACGGCGACCTGGTACTTCCCATCGGGTTATTGATCTTCTCGGTGGTGGCCGGCGTGTGGGAGTTCGCCACCTCCGGACTGGAGATGGGACTGACCTTTTGCTGGATTGGCCTCGGTTTCTGGTTGTTGGTCCGCGTCGAGAAACGGCGCCGAGGGGCGGTTCTCACGGCATTCGTCCTCGGACTCGGGACCCTGATCCGACCCGAGCTGCTGTTGATGTCGATCGTCTTCCTGGCGGCCCTGGCCGTGGTGGTGGCCGCCCCGGGGTGGACCGGACCCACGGGGGTCTTCCGGAGGTACGTGGCCCCGGTGGCGGCGGCCACGGCACTTCCCGTCCTCTATGAGGTGTGGCGGATGGCCTACTTCGCGCTGGTGGTGTCCAACACCGCATTGGCCAAGTCGGCCGGAGCGTCCTGGTGGTCGCAGGGCTTCACCTATGTGTGGAATTTCGTCTCCCCCTACACGCTGTGGGTCCCGATCGTCCTGGCCGTCCCGTTGGTGGCGTTGACGGCGCGACGGTGGTGGCGGAACGGCAACCGCTCTGCCACCGTGGTCCTGATGGCCCCGATCGCAGCCTCCCTGGCCGACCTCGCCTACGTGGCCCGGGTGGGCGGCGACTACCAGCACGCCCGACTGCTGCTGCCGGGGTTCCTGGCGCTGTGCCTGCCCATCTATGTCCCCGTCCGGCGGCTGCGGTCGCTGCTCGTCGTGCCGGTACTCGGCATCGTGGCCTGGTCCGTGGTGTGCGGGGGGTGGCTCCGGTATTCGACCGGCAACCTCTACCGCACCGACCACGGGATCGGGGACGAGCGCAGGATCGGGCAGGCCACCAGCAACACGCGGCACCCCATCGATGCCGATGACTACCTCGACCGCATCGGCACCAGCTATCGGGCACTGGCCGCCCGGGCCGGGGCGCACGGCCGGCAGGTGATGATGGTCAGCAATGACCTCAGGTCGTCGCTCCCCCAGCACCTGGGCCTCCGGACCGTTCACTCGTCCCTGCCCTTCCACCTGGTCACCAACGTCGGTGCCGTTGGGGCGATCGGACTGCTCAGCGGTCCTGGCACGTACATCTTCGACTCCTACTCGCTGGCCAATCCCATCGGTTCACACTTCACGGTGTCCCACCACGGCCGACCCGGTCACGAAAAGTACGTGAGTCCAGCCTGGATGGTGGGCCGGTTCGGGTCACCTGGAACCACCCCGCCGGCCCGGATCAGCGCCCGCTCGGTCACCTCGGCCCGCAGGGCCGTAACCTGTGCCCCCCTCGACGACTACCTACACGCCATCACCGCACCGATGTCCTTCTCCCGGGCGATCTCGAACATCACCCACGCCTTCACGTACACCTCGATGTCGTTTTCTCCCCAGCCCGTGTTGGCCGAACATCAGCTGTGCGGCTAGCTGAGCCCACACGGTGACCGGTCGACGCCGTGTGGCGCTCGCTGCCCGGCCACCCGGACGGTGCCACCGACAGAATGGGTCGGTCCGACCTGGCCTGTCGTCTTGTCCCACCTGATCGGCACGTGCTCCCCGCTTCACGAAGGTGACGCGCCTGCCACCCGAGCACCGGGTGTGTCGCCGTGGTGCAGGCCACGCACCAGGGCCCAGGCGCGCTGGGCCCCGAGCACCAACGCCGGTGCCGCCAGTACCACCAGGCACACCTCGAACGGCGCCCGAAACCGGACCAGTCCGTAGACGAGGATGCTGACCAGGGTGACCACGCCGGCCGGCACCAGCAGGAACCACTGGCGGATGCCGCGACGCCGAAACAGGACACTGCCGGCCACACCCAAGGGCAGTAACGCGTAGTACACCCACAGGCCGGCCAGTGACGCCGATACCGGGCGTCCTTCGTTGACGTCCCCGTGGGCCATCTGGAACGGCTGGTAGAAATCCCAGAGCCGACCCACCCGGGCCACAACCACCATCGGCAGCTGACCCGGATGGCGTTGTGCGAACGTGACAGCGACGTGCTGGTCCCGGGACGACACGACCGACTCGTCACCGGGCCCGGACACCGACACGGCACAACCCAGCGCCCACGAACCGATGTAGGCGCCCGAGTACGTGGCTGGGCAGTTGGCGCCGAGCAGGGCCAGGCCGTCCCCGGTCGACAGGTAGGTGGCGTCGTGGAAGGTGGCCAGATTGCGACCGACCCACGGGCCGATCACCACCACCACGGCCAGGACGCCGACGGCCAGGATCCCGAGCCGCCGTCGGAGTGTGAGCCGCCGAGCGGCCAGCACCGCCGGCACCAACAGCGCCGGCACGAACACGATGAGCTCGGCCCGGACCAGGGCCTCGGCACCACAGGCCGCACCGATCAGGGCTGCCCTGCCCCATGAGGGGGACCGCTCGAAGCGCACGACGCACCAAAGGATCAGGGCCATGAACAGCATGGACGGCGTCTCGGACATCAAGATGCCGCTCGGGATCCAGAAGTTGGGTGCGAGTGCGGCCAACGAGGCTGCGGTCAGCCCCACCCATGGTCCCGCCACCGCGGCCCCCAGCAGACCGACGACCAGGACCACCAACGCGCCCAGCAGGGGCATGGCGAGGGACTGGACGGTGGCTCCCAACGGCTTCACCACGATGTCGATGGAGCCCACGAGCAGCGAGGTCAGTGGCGGATGCGCTGCAGTCGGAGTGGTCCCGAGCGGCGTGCGGAAGAACTGGCCGTGCTGGAGCTCCTCGGCGGTCACCCCGTACCAGAAGGCGTCGTAGAGCCGGTTGGTCACATGTCGCGTGACCATCAGCAGATAGGCGATGCGGAGGGCCAGCGCGGCGAGCACGATGGCGGACAACCCCAACCCGAAGCGGCGTGGGGCGAGTGGTCCTCCGATGGGCGCAACTGGAGCCCGACCACCGTCGAGCTCCCCTGCGGTCTCTCCGGTCGCCTCGGACTCCAGCGACGCCGTCGTCACCGTGTCGTCAACCCGCTGCGCCTGCCTGCCGGGCGTCGAGGCCCTGTTGGGCGACGACGGGGAGTATGGACGACTGGAGCCAGATGCCCCCCGGCAGTGAGATGTGGATCCCGTCGTTCCAGCGTACGGTCTGCCCGTCGATGACCGCCTGGTAGTGGCCGCCCGGGTCGAGCACCTTGTTCAGGTCGAACACCGTGGCCACATTGCTCCGCTTGGCCGCCACCGATTTCACGATGGCGTTGAACTCCTTGGTCCGGGTCGGGTCGTTCTCGGGATAGGTCACCCCGTTGGCCGAGGGCGGGTCGATGTAGGGCATGGTGAAGAGCACCACCTTGGCGCCGCCGGCCGACAGCACGCTGACCACCTGGTCCAGTTCGTCAGCGAGGTGGGCGTTCCAGGCGGGCTGGCCGATGTGGACGATCTTCCCGTTGTCGACGTGGTTGGTGACATCCCACCGACCCACCAGCAGCCCCACCACGTCCGGACGGTACTGGGCCACCTGGCCGGCCCACAGGGTACGCCAGTGGTTGCAGGACGACACCGGTTGGTCCACGTTGCCGTCGGCGATCCCGGGGAGGTCGTCGAGATCGCATCCGAGCACGCTCTTGTCGATGAGGTCCACGCCGTAGTTCTGCGCACTCTTGCGCTCCAGGCCTACATTGAGCGAGGCGGCGAGGGAGTCGCCGAGCATCAAGAAGCTGATGGGGCGGGAGCCGAACGCACCCGCCTCGGTCAGGGCCTGGTGCTCGGCGGCGGTCAGACCCGGGGCCACCGACGACTGGTGGGAGGGGTCCGAGGCCACGATGAGCGGCCAGATCCGGGGGGACAGCCAGTTGTAGAAGGCGTGGGCCACCGCGGCGGTGGAGTTGCCGGCGAACACATTGCCCGGGGCGTAGGCCGGCGTGTGCACGCCGTCGGACGTGCGGACCTGGACCCCACCGATCGACTCGGTGAACACGCCGTTGGGCGAGAGGATGGCCCCGTAGTCGATGACGCTCACCTTGCCCGGGAACGCCGCGGCCACCTGGTTGATGAGCCGGTTGTAGATCAGACGGCGGGCCGATGAGTCCTCGGGAAGGGGTGCTTCGTGGAAGGCCGCTCCCGACGCCAGCGCCGGCATGGTGGTGAAGTCGAAGTGGGCGCCGTGGGCGGTCCCGATCTCGGCCGCCAGCCGCATCTGGCCGAGCAGGTAGCGCTGGTCCGCGGGCTGCTCGATATTGGTCCAGATGCCGTCGCGCAGCACGTCTTGGACCTCCCAGGTGCCGGCCACGAACAAGACGACGTCGCCGGGAGCGGTGTCGGCCACCACCGTGCGGTCACGGGCCGGCCACTGCTGGTCCACCGGTGTGGCCGAGTTGCAGGCCGGGAACATGGCCAGTTCAGGGGTGGGCGGGTTGTTGGAGGCGTTGGTGCCGACGACCAGGCCGCAGCCGAACAGCCCGCCGTTGACCACCGTCGTGCCCCCGGGTGCTGTGGCCTGGAGGGCGAACCCGAGGGTGTAGGCGGTGCTGTCGCCGAGGACCACCACCTTGGCCGGCGTCTTGGTCGACGCCTGCCCGGCGAACCGCCCGACGGACACCGCGGCGGTGGCCGGCACCACTGTCCCGGCCACGATGACCACCACGGTGACGGCCATCAGGACCACGGCCGGCCCCACCGCCTTGAGGGACCGCCAGAAGGTCCCCTCCATCACCGGCCGCTCGACCAGGTAGAAGCTCACGCCGGCCAGGGAGAAGGTGACGGCGAAGCGGATGGCCAGCAAGCCCAGTCCGGTGGTTCCGGTCCGGGCGGCGTCGAGATAGACGAAGACCGGGTAGTGCCAGAGATAGGCCCCATAGGACACGGTGCCCATCCACACCAGCGGGCTGAGCGACAGGGCACGCGCCATCGGCCCCCGGGGGACGCACGCCGAGCCGACGATGATGGCCGCGGCGGACAGGGCCGACAGGGCGAAGCCGCCGTGGTAGTCGAAGCTGGTGGCCCCCTTCTGGGTGTAGGTGAGGGTGAAGGTGCCGGCCAAACCCACCAGACCGAGGCCGGTGAGGAGGCGGCGGGCCATGGGTGTGGTGGCCGGTGGCGCCATCCCCTCACTCCCCCGCCGGCCCTGGATCACCGTGAGGGTGCAGGCCAGCACCGCCCCGATCAGGATGGACTGGGCGTGGGTGTCGGTCCCGAAGTAGAGCCGGGTGGTGTTGTTGGCCGTGGGGCTGTAGAGCAGAGCCATCTCGACGATCGAGCCCACTGCGCCGACGGCCGAGACCACCAACAGGTTCCGGAGTCCCCGTTTGAACGTGCCCGACAGGGTCATCACGGCCAGGACCACCAGCGGCCAGATCAGGTAGAACTGCTCCTCCACCGCCAACGACCAGGTGTGGGTGAGCGGATAGACCGGCCCGGTGGCGAAGAAGTAGTTGCTCTGGGCGGCGATCTGCCACCAGTTGGAGAAGTAGAACAGTGCCGACAGGGCGCTGATCCGAAAGTCGGGATAGAGGCCGGCCGGCTCGGCATAGCGGACCATCAGGGTCACCACCACCAGCACGATGAGCAGGGCCGGCAGCAGTCGCCGGGCCCGCCGGAGCCAGAATGCCGACAGCTTGATGGCACTGCGCTTGCGGTACTCGCTGAGGAGCAGACCGGTGATCAGGTAACCGGACAAGACGTAGAAGATGTCCAAGCTGAGAAAGCCGCCCTGCAGCCAGCCCACCCCGAAGTGGTAGCCCATGATGATCAAGAGGGCCACGGCACGCAGGCCGTCGAGGGAGACGATCCGCTCCTTGCCGGTGGCCGAGGGCCGGGCCGTCAGACCCGGGGAGTGTTGCTCGGTCATAGGGTGGACCTCACGACGCCCGGGCCTGGAGGCCCAGTCCATCGATGGCCGGCATGAGCACAGGCTGAAGCCACTCGCCCGCCGCCTTGGTCAGATGGATCCCGTCGGTCGAACGGACGGTGACTCCGTCCACCACCAGCTGGTAGTGGCCACCCGGATCCAGCAGGGCGTTCAGGTCGACCAGGGTCGCTACCCCCTTACGGCTGTTCGCCACGTTGGTCAAGATCTGGTTGAACGCGCGCATCCGGGCGGGATCGTTCTCGGAGAAGGTGGAGCCGTTGGCCGACTCCTGGGGCGGATCCACATACGGCATGGTGAACAGCATGACCTTGGCGCCCCCGGCCGAGAGGATGTCCACGGCCTGCTCGAGTTCGGCAGTGAGATGGCGGTCCCACACCGGGTCACCGACATGTACCCAGTGGCCCTGGTAGAGGTGATCGCTGACATCCCACCGACCCACCAACAGCCCCGTGACATCGGGATGGTAGCGGGCCATCAGCCGCGGCCAGGAGGTTCTCCAGCCGATGCAGCCCGGCGTGGCCGGTCCAACCACACCAGACAGGTTGACCTCGGTGTCGTCCAGGTCGCACCCGAGGGACGAGCCGTCCTGGACGAGGATGCCGTAGCGCGACACCGACCCCACATTGAGGCCCACCCCGAGGGTGAGGGCGACCGAATCACCGAAGATGGCGAATCGAATCGGGTTGCCGTCGAACGCACCCGCCTCGGTCAGGGCCTGGTGCTCGGCGGCGGTCAGACCCGGGGCCACCGACGACTGGTGGGAGGGGTCCGAGGCCACGATGAGCGGCCAGATCCGGGGGGACAGCCAGTTGTAGAAGGCGTGGGCCACCGCGGCGGTGGAGTTGCCGGCGAACACATTGCCCGGGGCGTAGGCCGGCGTGTGCACGCCGTCGGACGTGCGGACCTGGACACCACCGATCGACTCGGTGAACACGCCGTTGGGCGAGAGGATGGCCCCGTAGTCGATGACGCTCACCTTGCCCGGGAACGCCGCGGCCACCTGGTTGATGAGCCGGTTGTAGATCAGACGGCGGGCCGATGAGTCCTCGGGAAGGGGTGCTTCGTGGAAGGCCGCTCCCGACGCCAGCGCCGGCATGGTGGTGAAGTCGAAGTGGGCGCCGTGGGCGGTCCCGATCTCGGCCGCCAGCCGCATCTGGCCGAGCAGGTAGCGCTGGTCCGCGGGCTGCTCGATATTGGTCCAGATGCCGTCGCGCAGCACGTCTTGGACCTCCCAGGTGCCGGCCACGAACAAGACGACGTCGCCGGGAGCGGTGTCGGCCACCACCGTGCGGTCACGGGCCGGCCACTGCTGGTCCACCGGTGTGGCCGAGTTGCAGGCCGGGAACATGGCCAGTTCAGGGGTGGGCGGGTTGTTGGAGGCGTTGGTGCCGACGACCAGGCCGCAGCCGAACAGCCCGCCGTTGACCACCGTCGTGCCCCCGGGTGCTGTGGCCTGGAGGGCGAACCCGAGGGTGTAGGCGGTGCTGTCGCCGAGGACCACCACCTTGGCCGGCGTCTTGGTCGACGCCTGCCCGGCGAACCGCCCGACGGACACCGCGGCGGTGGCCGGCACCACTGTCCCGGCCACGATGACCACCACGGTGACGGCCATCAGGACCACGGCCGGCCCCACCGCCTTGAGGGACCGCCAGAAGGTCCCCTCCATCACCGGCCGCTCGACCAGGTAGAAGCTCACGCCGGCCAGGGAGAAGGTGACGGCGAAGCGGATGGCCAGCAAGCCCAGTCCGGTGGTTCCGGTCCGGGCGGCGTCGAGATAGACGAAGACCGGGTAGTGCCAGAGATAGGCCCCATAGGACACGGTGCCCATCCACACCAGCGGGCTGAGCGACAGGGCACGCGCCATCGGCCCCCGGGGGACGCACGCCGAGCCGACGATGATGGCCGCGGCGGACAGGGCCGACAGGGCGAAGCCGCCGTGGTAGTCGAAGCTGGTGGCCCCCTTCTGGGTGTAGGTGAGGGTGAAGGTGCCGGCCAGACCCACCAGACCGAGGCCGGTGAGGAGGCGGCGGGCCATGGGTGTGGTGGCCGGTGGCGCCATCCCCTCACTCCCCCGCCGGCCCTGGATCACCGTGAGGGTGCAGGCCAGCACCGCCCCGATCAGGATGGACTGGGCGTGGGTGTCGGTCCCGAAGTAGAGCCGGGTGGTGTTGTTGGCCGTGGGGCTGTAGAGCAGAGCCATCTCGACGATCGAGCCCACTGCGCCGACGGCCGAGACCACCAACAGGTTCCGGAGTCCCCGTTTGAACGTGCCCGACAGGGTCATCACGGCCAGGACCACCAGCGGCCAGATCAGGTAGAACTGCTCCTCCACCGCCAACGACCAGGTGTGGGTGAGCGGATAGACCGGCCCGGTGGCGAAGAAGTAGTTGCTCTGGGCGGCGATCTGCCACCAGTTGGAGAAGTAGAACAGTGCCGACAGGGCGCTGATCCGAAAGTCGGGATAGAGGCCGGCCGGCTCGGCATAGCGGACCATCAGGGTCACCACCACCAGCACGATGAGCAGGGCCGGCAGCAGTCGCCGGGCCCGCCGGAGCCAGAATGCCGACAGCTTGATGGCACTGCGCTTGCGGTACTCGCTGAGGAGCAGACCGGTGATCAGGTAACCGGACAAGACGTAGAAGATGTCCAAGCTGAGAAAGCCGCCCTGCAGCCAGCCCACCCCGAAGTGGTAGCCCATGATGATCAAGAGGGCCACGGCACGCAGGCCGTCGAGGGAGACGATCCGCTCCTTGCCGGTGGCCGAGGGCCGGGCCGTCAGACCCGGGGAGTGTTGCTCGGTCATGGGGTGGACCGGTCAGTCGGATGCCGGCCACCACCGCCGAGCCGGCCACCACCGTCCTGCATCAGCCCGCCGAGACCAGCCGGCACTCGGGGCCGTCCAGCATCGCCCAGGAGCGCGTCGGCATTGACCTGCTGTGTCTTCATCCTGGGACCCCTGGTAACGATGACGAACAACCGGACCGGGTGCGCTCCTGGCGCACCGCCATCACACCACCGTCGACCCGCCGTCAACTGCGGGCCGTCGGGGCCGACAACACACAGGCCACCGACTGATCGATGGACGCAACCGTACCGTTCTCGGGGGTCCCCACACAGTCAGCCAGCGTCGACGCGGCCACGGGCGGACCGGCCCGGTCGACGTCGGTCCAGACCCACGCCCCGGCCTGGCGCACCGGCGCCCGTCCGATGGCTGCGGTCATCAGCACCGTCGTGGTGCGCACCCGGGGCGGCTGTTCGTAGCGGGGCAGGCCGGTCGGGTCAGGGATGACCACCGTGGTCACGCCCCAGCCCTCGAGGGCCTGGCGCACGTCGAGGACGTCCTGGCTACTGATGCCGTGGGACCCACCGACCGATGCCAACCCGATGACCTTCTGACCGGCCGCCTCGCTGCCCGCCCGTTCGGTGAGGGCGTTCGGACCTCCACCGCCGACCATGGCGAAGGACATGCCGTCCACCGCCTGCCAGGTCATGGCGCTCTGATACAGGTCGAAGGGAACCGGGAAGGCCAGCACCACCTGGCGACCGTGGAGGTGGGGGGCCACGGTCCGGAACCAGGTGGGCAGGACCACCGGCTCGATGGTGAACGGCACGCCGTCGGCGAAGTACCAGGCCACCGGCACCAAGGCCACCGCGGCAACCACCACGCCCACCAGGGCCGGCCACCAGCCCGCCCGGGTTCGGGTCGGCGAGCCAGCAGTCGAGGCCCGCTGGAGCCGGCTCCCGACGGTCGCATAGGTGTGGTCGACCACCAACCCGAGTAGGACCGCGGCACACAGGTACGTCATCAGGAGGAAGCGGCTCGGGATGATGTTCCCCAGCTCAGGAAGGTGGACGAAGACTCGCCACAGGGTCCAGGTGTGGAACTCGAGTCCCGACGACACGAGCACGGTCATCGCCCCCAGCGCAGCGAACAGCCACAGGCGCAGGTCCCGCCGCCACACCACCAGTCCGATGACGATCACCGCTACGAGCCCCAGCCCGAAGTACTGGGGGGACAGGGTGGGCGCCTGGTAGCCACCGAACTGGTGTCCGAGGGAGGTGGCCTCCGCCGACGGTGCGGACGGCAGGAGGTAGGAGCGATGGTTGGTCCCGCCGTAGCTGAGATAGGAGTGAGGTCCCCAGATGTCCCCGGATAGATGGGACGGTCCGGCAAGGGCGAACCAGGCCGGATAGGCCAAGAGCGCGCCGGCCGTGACGGCCGCCGTCCCAGCGGCCACGACGGCATGGCGGGCGTGTCGCCGCAGGACGTCGAGGTGGACGAGGCCGTAGAGGACGACGAACAGGGTCCCGACGCCGGCGGTGATGGCGGTGAGCACCAGCACTTCGGTGCCGATGAAGAACTGCAGGGTCGCCAGGAGCCCGAGGGCGAGGCCGGTGGCCCAGGCCCTCCGGTGCTGGCGGACCAGGAGCTCGTCGAGGCAGATCACGATCAGGGGCGGAATCGGCGACAACCCCAGCATGAGGTGAGCATCGGTCAACGAGACCAGGATGAAGGGGCTGAAGCCGTAGAGGAGGCCCCCGACGAAGGCCGCCGGCGACCAGGACACCCACCGGCGGATCAAGAGGTACATGGCCAGGGCGGACAGCACCGGGCTGAGGGTGAGCGCCACGTTCAGCGAGGCGACCGGACCGAACAGCCACGTGACAGGCGCCAACACCACGCCGACGGCGACGACCGCAGTGTTGGACAACAGGTTCACCCCGGAGGGATGGAACAGGGCCGTGGAGTGGAGCGGGTCGAGCCCGTGACGGAGGGCATAGGCCGGCCAGTCGATGAACCAGGTGAACAACGAGGTGTCCCCGCAACCGCAGGTGGTCGCCCCGGCGGGGTGGCCGGTCCACACGTGCCACCACAGAACGATGGACAGCACCAGGTAGCCCCCGCCGGCCAGCGCTGTCGCCCGCGCTCGGTGCAGCGGGGTGGTGGCGCCCGGCTCACCGCCCACCGGGCCGTCGCCCCGCCCGGGTTCGTGACCGGCGGCAGGTTCCTCGGCGAGCGGCTGGACTGGGGGATTCTCCGTGGTCGTCACGCCAGCAACGTCCCCACCGGGTCCTGTCGGTCCCTCCCGATCACATCCGGTCCCGTCAGTCCCGGTCCCTTGGGGTTCGAGTGGGGCACGCCAACTTGCGACACTCCGGTCAGCATGGCTCCACCACCCCCCGTGGCTCGACCGACCTGGGACGATCCTCACGCGGTCAAGCCAGCAATGGTACGTGCCGCTCAGGCCCGAGTCCATCCAGGCCAGCAGGGCCGGACCGTCCCCTGACGGTCGGCGCCCGTCGGGGATGCGTTACCGTTTCAGCCAGCCATCGGGGAGGGGTACATGAGCGCGCAGAGGTCGAGGGGTCCCTCGGGGGTGGGCACCCAGCTCACCTACATGCCCGCGCTGGACGGGATCCGGGCCGTCTCCATCCTGGGCATCATGGCCAACCACGGGGGATTCGCCTGGGCGGCCGGTGGGGTCATCTCGGTCAACGTCTTCTTCGTGCTGAGCGGATTCCTCATCACCATGCTGCTGATGAAGGAGTGGGTGCGATCGGGGACCATCCGACTGCGGGCCTTCTGGGCCCGCCGGGCCCGGCGTTTGCTGCCCGCCCTGTTCGTCCTCCTCGGGGCCATCGGCCTCTACCTGGTCTTCTTCGCCCCTGACGGCACCCAGACGGCGGTCCGCGGTGACGGGCTGGCCACGCTGTTCTACTTCAGCAACTGGCACGAGATCTTCACCGACCAGAGCTACTTCACCCAGGTCTCGGCAGCGTCACCGCTCCTGCACACCTGGACCCTGGCCATCGAGGAGCAGTTCTACGTGGTGTGGCCGATCCTGGTCATCGCCATTCTCAAGCTGACCCGTTCGACCCGCTTCCTCTTCGTGGTGGCGGTCCTCGGGGTGCTGGCTTCGGCCGTCGAGATGGCGCTCCTGTTCCACCTCCATCCGGCGACCGACCCGAGCCGGCTCTACTACGGGACCGACACCCGGGCCCAGGACATCTTGACCGGCGCGGCATTGGGCATCGTGTTGTTCAAGCGGTCTCCGGCCACCTCTGCAAGGGGTCGGGTCGGCTTCTCCCTCGTGGCGGTGGTGGCGGCATTGGTGTTCGTCCTCGAGTGGCTCCGCATCAACGGCTCGGCCAACCTGACGTACCGGGGAGGGTTTCTGGTGGCCGACCTGATGGTGGCCCTGGTGATCTGCGGTGTGACTCTGGCACCGACTGGACTGCCCGCCCGAGTGCTGTCATTCCGACCGCTGACCTTTGTCGGCCAGATCTCCTACGGCCTCTACCTGTGGCACTGGCCCGTCTTCTTGGTCATCAACCATGCCCGGACCGGCCTCGACAACTGGAGCCTGTTCCTGCTCCGGCTGGCCATCACCTTCGTGATCGCCGTGCTGTCGTGGTACCTCGTCGAAACACCCGTGCGCCAGATGACCTTCGGCAGCTGGAAGTCGTGGGCGTGGGTGCCGGTCGGGGCGGCGGCGGTGGCCGGCACCCTGTTCGTCACCACCTCGGTCAGTGCCGCCGCCTCACCCAATGTGCTGGCGGACCCCAAGGCAGTCGACGCTCAGCTGGCCACCTACGAGAACGCCGCCTTCCCAGCCGGCAACCAGGTTCGGGTCCTGGTAGTCGGTGACTCGCTGTCACTGACAGTGGGTTTCTGGCTGACGCCGCACGCCCCGCACTACGGGGTGGTGCTGCGGGGCCGCCCATTGGACGGCTGCGGCCTGGCCACCGCCGTCCCCTACGACATCCATGGCACGGCCTCGTACCCCTTGGCCCCCTGCGCCAACTGGCCCACCCTCTGGGGTAGCGACGTCGCCCAGCTCAAACCCCAGGTGGTGGTGCTCATCGTCGGGTGGTGGGAGACGATGGACCGCTTCTATCAGGGTCGCTGGCAGCACCTGGGCCAGCCGAGCTTCGACGCCTATGAGCGGGCCAACCTGCAACAGGCCGTCTCGGTGCTCGGCGCCAGCGGCGCCCATGTCGTGCTCATGACCTCGCCCTACTACGACAGCGGCGAGCAGCTCGACGGCCAGCCCTGGGACGAGGATGACCCGGCTCGGGTCAACCTCCTCAACCAGATGATCACCTCGGTGGCCGCCATGCACCCGGGTCAGGTGTCGGTGGTCCGGCTCAACAAGTACCTCGACCCCGACGGGCACTTCACCGCCTCCATCAACGGCCAGGTGATGCGCTTCGCCGACGGTGTGCACACCACCGAGGCAGCCGGTACCTACCTGGCCCCGAAGATCCTGCCCCAGCTGGCCGCCTCGGCCCACACTCCCTGACGGAGGAACCTCGCGGGCTCGCTCAGTGGCGGGTAGCCAGGATGCAGTTCGGAACGGCGAGCGGCGATGCGGCTCGGGCCGGGGGTCCGGTGGTGCACGCGGCGAACGCGGTCGGGGCCACGGGCAGCGCGGCGGCGGGGACGCCGACCCCGGACCACACCCAGGCCGAGGCCACGTACCGCGGGGCGCGGCCCACGACCGCGGTGAAGAACCCGGCGGCGTAGGAGGGGCTGCGGCCCTGTGCGTAGAGCGGTAGTCCGGGCTGGTCGGGGACCACGATGGTGGTCACCCCCCATGCCGCCAGCGCCTGGCGCACCGAGGCCAGGGAGGCCGGGTCGGCACCAGGTGCCGGCCCGAGCGGCAGCGACACGTCCACCAGCACCTGGAAGCCCGGTTGGGACCGGCCCGCCCGGTCGGCCTGTCCGGTCGGGCCTCCCCCACCGGCCTGGGACCACGGGAGGTGGGTGACCGCCTGGTAGGCCTGGGAGGATTGGAGCCCAGAGAACGCAACCGGGTAGGCCAGGAGTACCTGGGAGGTCGACAGATGCGCCCCCACCTGGACGTACCACCGCGGCACCACGACCGCTCGGGCGGTCAGCGGCAGGTTCGGGCCGAGCACTACCAGAGAGGGCACAAAGACCACGGCCATCACGCCCGCCACCACCGCCACCCGGAGGGCCAGTTGCCGGTCGGACTGGCGGTCGAGCGACCAGGCCCGGGCGCGGTCCACCACGACGGCCACCATCACCGCGGCGCACAGGCTCAACACGACGGTCAGCCGGATCTCCACAATGTCCCCGATCCAGGGCAGGTGGGCCAGGGCCTGCCAGGGGACGACGTAGCCGTGACCCGGTCCGAGTGAGAGGGCCGCGGCCACCACACCGACCGAGCCGAACAGCTGCAACCGGCGGTCGTGGCGCCAGATGACCAGACCCGCGACCGACACCACCACAACGCCGAGACCCAGGTAGCCGAGCCCGGGAAGGGCGGACCCTTGGTAGCCGCCGAACCGTGTCATGGTGGCGCCGGCGGGCCCGAGGCCCCCGGCGTGCCAGAAACTGGTGAGCGTGTTTCCGTACTGGGAGAGCGAGCCGTTTGACCAGATGGGCCCGGTCAGGTGGGCCGGTCCCCGGAGGAGGAACCACAGTGGGTAGGCCAGGACCACCACGGCCACCGCCAGCGCCACCAGTGCACCCCGGACTGCTCTGCCGGCCCGGGCGCGGAGGGCCTCGGGCTGACGGAATCCCGCGGCCACCACCATCAAGACGATGCCGACCACCACGAACAGCCCGATGATGACCAGGACCTCGGTGCTGACGAAGAACTGGACCACCACCAACGCCCCGAGGGCCGCGCCCACCCAGTAGGGCGAGCGTCGCTGGCGTACCAGGAGCTCATCCAGGGCCAGCACGATCAGCGGGGGGATGGCCAAAAAGGCGATGTTGAGCTGGTTGAGAGCGAGCTCGGTCACGAGGAAGGGGGAGAACCCGTAGGCCAATCCGCCCACGAACGCCGCTGGGGTCCAGGCCACCCAGCGACGAAGCAACCAGAACATGGCCAACGCCGATAGGACCGGCGCCAGGGTCAGACCGATGTTCATGGCTGCCACCGGCCCGAAGGCCAGGGTCACGGGGGTGAGCACCACGCCGAGGGCCAGCACACTGGTGTCGTTCAGCAGATTGATGCCGGTGGGGTGGAAGAGCTGGGACGAGTAGAACAGGTTGTGCCCGTGGGTCAGGGCAACGGCCGGCCACTCGAAGAACCACAGGAAGCGGGCCGCATCCCCGCACCCGCAGGTGGTCACCGTGCTGGGGTGGGAGGTCCACACCTGCCACCACAACAGCACCGACAGGGACAGGTACACCAACGCCGACACCACCGTCGCCCGAGGGGAATGTGATGTCGGTGAGGGCTCGGCCGGGCCGTCCTCGACCGGCTCCGCGACAGCGGCCGGCGGCCCAGCGGCGCTCACGGTCACCGGTGTGCCGCTGTCTGGGCCGCACGCGCCCCGCCGCAGAGCTCGACGGCGGCTCGGACCGGGTCGGCACTGAACGACAGCGAGGTGTAGGAGAACGAGTGAGTCAGGTCGGAGAAGAATCTCGACACCGTGAGTGGCTGGGTGATGGCGTGGAGGTAGCCGGCCAGAGGCTCACAGCCGAGGGCCCGTGAGGCCGCCGCCACCGACACCCGACTAGGCCCGCCGGGTACCACCGGCGCCCGTTGACCCGAGGCGCCGAAGCGGGCCACCATCCACGCCGGGGGAATGAACTTTTCGTGGCCGGGACGGGCGTGGTGGACGATGACGGTGTGGCTGCCGATGGGATTGGCCAGCGAGTAGGAGTCGAACAAATAGACGTTCGGTCCGGCCAGGTAGCCGATGACCCCGATGGCCGGGATGTTGACCACCAGTCGGAAGGGCAATCCCGAACGGGCCGCCACGGTCGCCCGGGGGTCGATAGGCCTAAAGGGGTCGGTGATCACCAGCATGCGTTGTTCACCGGCAGGCACCCGGCGGGCCATGGAGCGCAGGAGGGTGCCGGCCTGACCCGAGAGTGCCTGCGCGTAGTCCGCCGCGGTGACCGGATGGGAGTTGTTGGTGGCACTGATCCAGTTGTTTCGCTCGTTGGAGATGAACACCGTCTGGGGGTTGAGGCTGGTGACCTTGGGTGGCACGTAGCGCAGCCAACCAACACAGACCACCGCCCACACGGCGATGAGCGCCACCGGGACGGCGAGGATTCCCCGCATCTGGCGCCAGGTGACGAAGACGGGCAGGCACAGTGCGAAGAACCCGGGGAGGAGGAGGCGAGCGTGCATGTAGTCGCCGCCAACGTGGACGACGTAGAGCACGTCGGCCACGGCCACCACCACTGGTGTCACCAGCACGACGACGGCAATGCGGTCCCCGCGGCTCCACCACGAACGAAGCGGCACCGCCACGATCGGCACGGCCAGGATCAGGGGCAGCCACAGCGTGTAGGGGGACACGAAGTTCCACAGGTAGGTGAAGCCCTGCGACCACCAGGCCGCGCCGCCGGCCTTGGCCAGTCCCGTGTTGGGCTCGACCAGCGCGTAGTAGCCCATCCGGAAGAGCTCGAAGAGCACGGGCAGGGCGATCGCTGCCATCACGGGGACGCCGTAGCGCCGGAGGGGCCCGCCTGCTCCACGCCAACCGGGAGCGGCCACCACCACCAGGAGCGCCACCACGAACACCACCGTGCCCAGTACCAGCTCGGGCCGGATGAGTGTGCCCAGGCCCATGATCACGGCTGCCAGCACCGGACCAGACCGACGGGCCTCCACCCGAACCAACATCAGGAACGAGCACCCCAGCCACAAGAAGACCATCGACATCTCGAGTCCCGAGGTCGAGAACTCCCAGACACCGGCCACCACCGACACGATCAGGAGACCGAGGGGAAATACCGCTGCGTCGGTCCTCGGTGCGGCGAGTCGCTGGATGGCCCGACCACCGGTCAGGAACCCCCCGGCGGTGCAGGCCAGGCCGAGCACCACCGACAGCCACTCGATGGCCATGAACGGCAGCACCTCGTGAAACCCAGCCAGGGTGAGCACCCAGAGCGGGTCAGAGTCCACCTCGACCCGCTCGCCGAGGTTGAAGACGAAGCCGTGCCCGGCCACCAGGTTGTCGATGATCCGGAAGTTGATGAAGGCATCCTCATCGACCCACCGGTACACCCAGGCCCCCACCAGCACGATGACCAGCGGTACGAGGATCGGCCACCATGGGATCCGGGTCGACGACCCGCCGGCGTCGCGTCCCGAACCGACGTCGTCGGCGACTCCGACCCCCTCGGTCGGTGCGGCCGCGCCGAGGCCGGTGACCGATGTCACGGGGTCGCAGGCGCCAACGGCGTCACGACTCCGGCGTCGGCCTCCAGGCCGTCGACTGCTCCCGGATCAGCACCGGTGCCGTGGGACGGCGGCTGGGCGTCGGGCCGCTCGGCCACGAACGCGGCGGAGGCCACCACCGTCCAGAGGGCGACGATCCACCAGCCCTCCACGGCGGAGAACTCGGTCACCCGGTGCACCGTCGTCTGAAGCCACGGGACGATGGTGCCGGTACCCACCATGAAGGCACCGCCCACCGCGACGAGTCCGCTGACGAGGCCGGCCCAGGCCCACAGGTCGTTGGCCACGCCGGTTCGCCGACGCACCCCGGACAGGACCAGTCCCCCCACCACCGCGACCGGGAGCGCCAGGACCAGGACGTGAAGGTACGGTGCCATCCCGTGGTAGGAGGCGTCGAGTCGCGACGGCCACTGACCCAGCGGCGAGTAGGCCGTCGACTCCCCCCGGGCGTGGATGATCCGCATGAGCAGAGGCCAGGACCCCAACACGGCCAGCTCCGCGGCACCGGTGACCACGGGCCGTACCCACCCTCGGCGCCGTTGTGCGGACGACAGGGTGACAACGCCCCGGAATGCGATCAGGAGGATCACCGCCACCCCTACGACCAGACCCTCGTTCTTCGACAGGCCTGCCACCAGGACGAGGACGAGCGCTACTCCTTGGTCGGAGCGACCGATGGCCAACTGGAGCCCGTAGGCCACGGCACCGAGGGCCCCGAGCGACCAGATGGGGTCGGCGTACCCGTTGGTGAGGAACGGCTCGGTGATGCCGGCGGCGACGAACACCATCAGCACAGCGACGACCACGCCGGCGGCCATCGGCACCCACGGCATCGGGCGCCGCCGCACCCGGGCACGGACCGGTGCGGCCGGCGACATGGCGGGAAGCGGTGACGACATCCTCCATGCCGCCCGGCGTCCGGCCTCGACCAGTGCGAACGCCGCGGCCATGAGTACACAGGCGTTGAGGAGGGCGATGACCACCACGCCGAGCCGGACCGACTGGTCACCGGCCACCCGCCAGGCCAACGAGACGGTGGCGCTGACCAGCGGTGGGTAGGCGGACTGGATCAGGATCACGTCGGGCACGCGCATCTTGATGAGGAGTTGGTGGTGCGACTGGAGGAACCATCCGGCTCGCATGATCCACAACGCCCGGGCATCGAAGCCGACCGTCGGCGTGACGAGACCCCGGAGGCTCCACGCCGTGGCCGCAACCACGGCCACCGCGCCGACGAGGCCGGCGGCACGATAGGTCAGGCGGTCACGTCCGGTCGGGCCGTTCGGACTGTCGTCTGGCGGGGTGTCGGCGTCTGAGTGCCCCACCGGCCAGGGCCGTTGCGCCGGAACGAGGATCCACAGGGCCGCCACCACGAGGACGGCCAGCACGGCTAGCCCCACGAACCACGTCAGGAAGCCACCTCCCACCGCCGTGTCACCGGTAGCGGACAGTCCGGCGACGACCGCTCCGGCCAGCGGGAAGAGGGGAACGGCGACCAGGCGGGCACCGACGAGGGCCAGTACCGGCGCCAGACCGGCGGCCGACAGCACGACCATGGTGACGAACGCCGCCGGACCCGTCGACATCAGGTGCCCACCCGGGTGATGGTCACAGGGGTGGCGCCGGCGGCGGGCTGTTGCCGGGAACGCTCGCGCCCGTTCCGACACGGACGACGGTTCCGTGGTGGGCGGTGGGGTAGGTGGCCACCACCACTGTGCCCAGGCAGGCACCTCCGGTGGTGACGCCGTTGCGCAGGGACAGGCGGGCAGAAGCCGTCGAGATCGGGTTGGCGATGGTCACCCAGCTGCCCACGCCCTTGATCAGGGTGACCAGATCGGCCAGGTTGTCGACGAAGGCCACCGGCTCCGTCGGCGTGATGAGGCTCCGGGCCTGGACGTCGAGGCAATGGTAAAACGCATTGTCCAGTGCGGTGTCGTGGATGGTCAGCGCATCACGCTGCATGGCTACGGTGCGATTGCTTCGCACGGCCTGAACGCCCATTGCCACCACGGTGATCACAGACACGACCGCTGCAACGACGACCACCAGCGTCCGGGAGACCGGACCTCGGCCACCGGCCCCGGGTGGCGAACCGACTCCGTTCACGGCCAAGGACGCTAGCAGTCGGGGCCGATTGGCTCGGGGTCTACGACCCTGTCGTCAGGGACGGGCCCGGCCAGCAGCCCCGAGGCGGTGACCGGGTCGACAGCCCACCGGGGCAGGGGGCGGTTGGGGTCGCGTCGCTGAGGATCGGCCTCCACCGCGACGGGTCCGACCGCTCCGGACACCGTCGGCTCGAGGAGATCGGTGGCCATCACGGCCGAGTGCATCGGCCGTGGTCGGGCCGGTGCCATTCGGCTCGGGCGTGGCACGGCCGCGTCCGGCGTGGGGGTCGCGGTGGTGGCTGCGGTGACTGAGGTCCCCTCTGTCGGGATCAGGTTCGGTGTCGCCTCGGCATCGGCTGCCGGGGTCGGCTCAAAGGCCCGCCGGCGCCATGCCATGAGTGGCTGTTCCACGAAGTACCAACTGGCTAGGGCCAGAGCTCCGATGACCACTAGGCGCACCGTCTGATACGCCCAGAACGGCCACCGGACGGTGAAGGGGCTGATGGCCGCGTACACGGGCCAGTGGAACAGATAGATGGCATAGGACATGTTGCCGAGCAGCACCAGGATGGGGATGCCCAGCGCCCTGGTGCCCAGGCTCGTTGGGTAGATCAGGAAGTAGGTGATGATCACCGCCGCGGACACCTCACTGACCGGCAGCCAGTACAGCGGGAGGGAACGAGCCGTGACCGCTACGTCGAACAGGAGCCACACCGTCACCGCCGCCGAGACGACAGCGAGCCAGGCCAGGATCCGCTTCGACGCTGGCCGCCAGCCGTCGAGGTGTCCACCGGTGGCGATCAGCCCGAGCAGGCATCCGAGGAACAGGGCGTCGGCCCGGGTGTCGAAGGCGTAGTAGACCCGACTGGACACCTGAGTGGTCCACACCGGCGCCCGCAGGACGATCCAGAGTCGGTCGGCGACGGAGATCACGATGCCGGCAATGGCAATGGCGTAAGCGATACGACGGGTGCCGTACCTGAGGGCCACGAACAACAGCACCGCCCAGATCAGATAGAACTGCTCCTCAATGGCCAGCGACCAGCACTGGGCCAGGTAGCCGAAGGCCGACTCGTGACCGAGGGCCGATCGGTAGTCGGCGTAGTAGAAGACGGCGCCAGCCACGTCGCCCCAGAGGTGGTCGGCGGCGTCGCTGACGCGAACGATGCTGGCGTAGCCGGCCAGCAGCACAACGGTGATGAGCAGCGGTGGCAGCAGGCGAACGGTCCGCCTCGAGTAGAATTTCTTGAGGTCCACCCGACCGGTCTTCTGGCGCTCGCTGGCCAGCATCGTGGTGATCAAGAAGCCGCTCAGGACGAAGAACGTGCCGAGGGCAGCCCAACTTCCGGGCATGGTCTTGAAGTTCGAGTGGTAAATGAGGATGCAGGCGATCAGGAGGGCGCGCAGCCCTGTCAGGGACGGCCGATTGCCCAACGAGAACCGCTGGGTGGCGGGCGGGGCATCGGGCGGCGGGGGGGCCACCACCTCGGTGACGGGGCCGACCTGATCGGCGAGGGGCGCTGGGCGGGACGGGGCCTCCAGTGTCGATGACGAGGAAGGCCTGTCCCCTTGCATCGCACCATCTTGTCCCACGACAGACCAGTGCGGCCACGGGGTCACGCAGCGTGAGAATGCGTCGTGACAGCCAGCCGGGGGCGCAGAACCCCGGTGCGCTGCCCCAAAAGGCGTCAAGGCGTGCGGATATGCTGCTCCGGCGGCACTGGACGGCCTCCGCCCACGATCGTCGAGCACCCGTTGACCCATGCGCGCCAGCCGATGACATCACAGGTGAGTCCCGCCGACCGGGACACCTCGGCTGCCGATCCCTCGGTTGGGCCCGACCTGCCCCAGCTCTCGGCGTCGACCTACCCCGATGAACAGGTCGACCCAGTTGGGGGTGTCGTTCCGTCGGACGGCCACGGTGCCGGGCCGAAACGACCGTTGCCGTGGCGGCCCTATCTCGTCGCCGGGGGTGCCTACCTCGTCGTATCACTCGTCCTGTGGGTCCATGTCCTGGCCCACCCCGGGACCCTGACCACCTGTGGCTGCGGAGACGGTGCCCTCACCCTCTGGGTCATCAAGTGGCCGGCCTACGCGCTCAGCCACGGCCTGAATCCCTTCTACTCCTCCAAGCTCTTTGTCCCCAAGGGCATCAACATGGCGCCGAACTCGCTGGGGCTGGGACTCGTCACCGCCCCGGTCACCTGGGCCTTCGGGCCGGTGGCGTCACTCAACCTCATCGATGTGGCGGCGCCCCCCTTGTCGGCCCTGGCCATGTTCTGGCTCCTCCGACGGTGGGTGACCTGGGCGCCAGCGGCCTTCGTCGGGGGCCTCGTCTTCGGGTTCTCCCCGTTTGTCGTGACCAGCCTGGCTCTGGCCCACCCCAATTTTGGCCTGCTCGCCCCGGTGCCGCTCATCATCGGTTGTCTCGACGACCTGTTCGTCCGCCATCGGTTCCGTCCCCGACGGGTCGGCGTGGTACTCGGGCTACTCGTGGTCGTGGAGTTCTTCGTCAGCGTCGAGGTCGTGGCCCTGGCCTCGCTGTTCGCCCTGGTGGCCGCCGCCATCCTCGGCGGTTGGGCCCTCATCCGGCACGACCGCACTGCGGGTCGGACCGTGATGGAGGCCCTGCCCGCACTCGGCATCGCCGCCGGGGTGACCGTGGTGCTGTTGGCCTACCCGCTGTGGTTCTTCTTCGCCGGGCCCGCCCACCTGACCGGACGGGCCTGGCCGGACTCGCCGGCGGGAACAGTGGCCAATACCTGGGCAGCGTTCTGGAACGGCTTCATCAGCGCTCCACTGACCGGCATCATGCACCTCTTCGGCGGCTATCAGGGCCCCGCACTCCCCCTGCTCGGATTCTTGGGGGGCGGACTCATCGTGGTCGTGGTGGTCGGGGCGGTGGTGTGGTGGCGCGACCCGTTGGTCCGGGGGTTCGCGCTCGTGGCCCTGGTGGCCGCCGTGCTCTCGCTCGGGGTGGTACCCGGGCACTGGTCGCCCTGGCGCCTCTTCGTGCACTTGCCGGTCCTGAACAACGTGGTCCCCGTCAACATCAGTGCCATCGTGGACACCTGTGCCGCCATCGTCTTGGCCCTGGTCGTCGACCATGTGAGACGAGCTGCGCATCGACGGTTCGCCACTTCTGACAACGAGGGGAACGCCCGGCGGTCTGTCACGCTCGGATGGGGCGAACTGGTGGCCGTCGCCGTGGCCGCGGTGGCCCTCGTGCCGATCCTCGTCGGCTTGTGGCCCAACTTCCCGATGACCGTGCGAGCCGTGACCTCCCCGACATGGTTCGACCGGGTCGCCCCCCATACCGGGAGTCATCTGGTGGTACTGCCCTATCCGGCCGCCTTGGGAGGGATCCAGTCCTCGATGGCGTGGCAGACCCAAGCCGGCCTCAGCTTCTCCATGGTCGGTGGTGGCGGTCCCGGCATCGCCCCCTCGAGAGCGGGCGCAGAATCTCCCGGATTCGATGTCTTGGCCCACGCGTCGGTTCCCTTGGGCCCTCCCCCACAGCCCACGGCTGCCAACGTCGCAGCGGTCCACCAGGCCCTTGACGGCTGGGGGGTGACCACCATCGTGGTCCCCGACCAGCCCGCCCTGCCAACCTACGACCAGGGGCGGCCGGTGCCCTATGCCGTCGGCCTCTTCACCGCAGTACTGGGCCGGCCTCCGGTCCACCAGGCATCGGCCTGGGTCTGGACGACCGTCGGTGTCGACGACACCCCGGTGCCCATCTCGTCAACCGCGTTCAACGCCTGTGTCGACGCCCCCGGCACCACCGGCTCGGCCGTGGCGACGTGCGTCCTCAGCCACCGATGACCACGTCCTCGACTGGGACCGAACCGCCGGCGCTGGGTGTGGACCACCGATCCGACCCGGGGGCCGAGGGGACCACCGACCCACCCACCACCGACGCCGCCGATGCCGCGGCGGGAGCTGATGCTCGGTTGGCCACACCCCTGGCCCTGTTGGTGGCCGGCGGCCTGTACCTCATCCTGTCGGTCGGAATGTGGTGGCACGTGTGGACAGCCGGGCCGTCGGCGGTGATGACCTGCGACTGCACCGACGCCGGACGCAACGTGTGGTATCTCGAATGGTCCGCCTTCGCCCTGGCGCACGGGCATGGACCCTTCTATTCGAGTCTGCTGTTCCACCCGGTCGGCCTCAATCTGCTCACCGATACCAGCGTTCCGGCCCTGGGCCTGATCCTGTCCCCGGTGACCCTGGCCTTCGGGCCGGTGACGGCCATGAACGTGGCGTCCACGCTGGTCCCGGTGCTGACTGCACTGTCGATGTTCTGGCTGTTGCAGCGGTGGGTGCGGTGGCGGCCAGCCGCCTTCGTCGGCGGACTGGCCTACGGGTTCTCGGCCGCGGTGGTCGTCCAGCTCGCCTTTGGGTGGCTGAACCTGGCCTTCTTGGCCCTGGTGCCCTTGATGGTGGCGTGCCTCGACGAACTGCTGATCCGCCAACGGAGGCGACCAATCAGGATCGGAATCGCACTGGGCATTCTCGTGGCGGTTGAGTTCCTCATCAGCACCGAAGCGGTCCTCATCCTGTCGGTGTCGGTGGTGGTGGCCCTGTCCCTGTTGACCGGGTACGCGGCCTGGCGTCACCCCGATGAGCTCCTCCGACGGTGGCACCACGCCGTTGTCGCCTTGGGGTCGGCCCTGGCCACCGGGGCCGTGCTGCTGGCCTATCCGGTGTGGTTCTTCGTCGCCGGACCCGCCCACCTCGACGGCATGGTCTGGTCGACCAACGTGCCGGGAACCCTTGGGAACACCGTCGGCAACCTGTGGAGCCAGGCCGGACACTGGGGTCCGTTGAGCTCCCAATTCCTGGCCGGTGAGGCCACCCTCCTCGGGGGCTACCGGGGACCGGCCCTGCCCGCCGCCTCCTATCTGGGTCCCGGACTCCTGGCCGTGATCGCGGTGGGCACCTTGGTGTGGATCTCGGATCGACGTCTCTGGTTCTTCGGGTCCCTCGGAGTGGTGACGGTGGTGATCAGCTTGCGTGCCGGAGGGGGCCAGTGGGGACCCTGGGCACTTGTCGACCACCTACCGCTGTTCGACAACGTGGTGCAGTCACGGTTTGACGCTGTGTTCGGACTGTGCGCTGCCGTCATGCTGGCCATCGTCGTCGACCGCACCCGTGCGTCGCTGCTGTCCCGTGGCGCCCGATCCGCCAGCAGGTCAGACTCGACTGGCGAGCCACCCCGCTCCATCCGGTGGGGATCGGCCGCCGCTGCCCTGGTCGTGGCGGCAGTGGCCATCGTGCCCATCATCGACACACTGGCACCCAACCTGCCACTGCACACCCAGCCGGTCACCGTGCCGCATTGGTTCCTCACCACCGGCGAACACCTCTCGGCCCGTCAGGTCGTCCTCACCTATCCGTTCACTTCTGCTGACTCGCAGTCCTCCCTGCCGTGGCAGGCCATCGGTGGGATGCACTTCACGCTGGCCGGCGGTGGCGGGCCAAGTGGTACCGCGGCCCGAGCCGGTGCGGCTCGGGCCGGCTTCGCCGTACTGGATCAGGCCTCGGTCCCCCTCGGCCCGGCGCCGGCTCCGACCGGGACCAACCTCGCGGCGGTCCGAAGCGCCATTCGCCGTTGGGGAGTGACCATGGTGGTGGTGCCCGACGACACCGGCCTGACGAGCTTCCAGCGGGGACGCGGCACCCTCTTCGGAGTGGCATTCTTCTCGGCAGTACTCGGATCGGTGCCCTCCCACCAGGATGGGGCGTGGGTGTGGTCGCAGGTGGGCCGCTCGCCGGCACCTTCGCCGGTCACCACGGCCCAGTTCGACGCCTGCATCGGGGCCGGGACCGGCGTTGCAAACGATCCCGGACAGGCAGCGCGGTGCGTAGTCCGCCAGTCCGCCCTGGCGCACCACTGAGGCCGGTCAGGCCAGGTCATGGGGTAATGTCCCGATGATGCAACGATGGGGTCGGGCAGCCCGGGCCGCCTCACTCACGGCAGTTCGGTCCCGACCGGGAGTGAGGTAGCCGGCCGGTGGACGACGCTGGGGTCGGCGTGGGTACCGCACAGTCGGCCGTGGGAGACACGGAAGCCACAGCAGTCACTCCCGCCTCGACCCAGGCGAGTGTGGACGGGGCGCAGGTCGCTGGTGACGTTTCGTCCAGCCCCTCCAAGTCGTTCCGATTGGGCAACCGCCCACCGCTCACCGGCGTTCGCGCTCTGTGCATGATCCCGGTGGTGGTGTACCACTCGGACTTCCACACCCTCCCCGGGGCATGGGTACCGCTCCAGGTCTTCTTCGTACTCAGCGGATTCCTCATCACGGCCATGCTGGCCGGCGAGGGCCAGCGGAACAAGAAGGTCAGCCTCAGCGGGTTCTACTCGCGCCGGATCGTCCGGCTGGTGCCCCCGCTGCTCCTCACCGTTGCCCTGCTGGCGATGTACGGGGCGTTCGTGCACGTTGCCGACGCTTCCAATCGACTGTGGGGCGACAGCCTGGCGGCGATGACCTACTCCGACTACCGCCAGGCGCTGGGCCACGCACCGTTCTTCGGGTACTTGGCCCAGACCTGGTCCCTCGCGGTGGAGGAACAGTTCTACATCATCTGGGCCGTCTTGATGGTGGTCGCGGTGGCACTCCAGAAGCGCAGGCTGGCCTACGGTTTCGCCATCGCCGGCATGGTCCTGAGCATCGGTGATCGCCTCTACCTGACGTACAGCGCGCCTCACTTCGACCACGCCACGTTCACCCGCGTGTACTACGCCTTCGATTCCCGAGCCGACGCCCTGTTCGTGGGTTGCATCCTCGGACTGCTGGCGGCCGACGGACGCTTCAGCGGGTGGAAGCGCCAGGCCACACGGGCCGTCGCATGGGCCGCGGTTGGGGCGGCCACCTTCTTGATCTGGATCCTGTTCTCCGCCCCGTTGTGGCAGAAGAATCTGGTGGTGTGGTGGCTACCGCTGTCCACACTGGCCTCGGCGATCATCATCGTCTACTTCGTCACCAGTCCCAACGCACTCGGATCGCGCTTGGTGGGCATCGCCCCGCTCGTCTTTCTCGGAGAGCTGTCCTACGCCATCTACCTGATCCACTTTCCGGTCTTTTTAGCGCTGACCCCCGGGCCCAACGGAACCCACTGGTCTTTCTGGCCGACTGAACTGTTGCGCCTGGCCATCATCTTCGCCATTGCCTGCTTCAGCTGGTTCGCGATCGAGAAACCGCTCATGCGCTGGCGCCAACGTTCTGCGGCCCGCTGAGATCCGGAGCCGGCAGCGGCGGGACGGGTGGGCCCGGTCAGCCCGTTGCCCCACCCAGCTACCCGGTAAGCTGACACGATGGCTGTTCCCGTCGGGTGGGGGGGTTGGTCCGGGTTCGGCGATCGGGCTGACCGGGCGATGCCTGGTCCCACGACCATGTCGTGATCGATCCGACCCTCGGGGAGCCGGCACGACCGTCGGCCACCGGCAAGCAGCGCGTGCGGTCACTGGACGGGGTCCGGGCCGTGGCCCTCCTCGTCACCATGGGCTTCCACTTCGGTGTGGGCTGGCTGCAGGGCGGCTTCTTCGGCCTGGACATCTTCTTTGTCCTGTCCGGCTTCCTGATCACCGGACTGCTGGTCGGCGAGTTCCGACGCGCGGGTCGCATCCGCGTCCTGGCCTTCTGGGCCCGCCGGGCCCGCCGCCTGCTCCCCGCCCTGGTGGTCCTGCTGGTGGTCGTGACGCTAGTGGTCCGGTTCGCCGAGCCGGCCGGCCTCTATCCCAACTTCCGGATGAGTGCCCTGTCGGCCCTGTTCTACTTCTCCAACTGGTGGCAGATCGCCAATCAGAGCAATTACTTCTTCACCACAGGGGCGGTCTACCCGCTGACCCACACCTGGTCACTGGCGGTCGAGGAGCAGTTCTATCTGGTGTGGCCCTTCGTGGTCCTGGCCGTGATGCATCTGGCCCGAGGCTTCGTCCGGGGGGTGAAGGTCCTGATGGTGGTGGCGGCAGTCGGCGCGGTGGCCTCAGCGGTCGAGATGGCGCTGCTCTACAACCCCGGTGCCCACAACGCCACCCGCGTCTACTTCGGCACCGACACCCACGCCGAGTCCATCCTCATCGGGGCCGCCCTGGCTTGCGCCCTGACCCTGATCGCCTGGAGGCGAGGCGAGGACGGGATGGCCCCGACAGCCCGGACCCCGGTCGCTGCCGCCACCCTGTCCGCGGTGGGAGTGGTCGGCCTGATCTCGACGGTCCTACTGTCGACCACGCTCAACGGCGACTCCGCCTTCGACTACCGGGGCGGGATTCTCCTGTCAGGCCTGTCAGCGGGGGCGCTCATCCTCAGCTCGGTCACCGTGCCGACGGGACCAGTAGCGTGGCTGCTCTCCCTCCGACCCATGGTCTTGATCGGGACTATCTCCTATGGCGCCTATCTGTGGCACTTCCCCGTCTTCATCTACTTCGATCAGGCTCGGATGGGATTCGGCGGGGTCGGGCTGCTGGCCCTGCGCTTCGCCCTCACCTTCGCGGTGGCCACCGCCAGCTATGTCCTGATCGAACGCCCGGTGATGGAGCGGACCTTTTGGAGGTCCCTCCGAGGCCTGGGAGGAAGTCTGGGCGCCGTCGCCGCCACGGTGGTGGTGATCGTGCTCGGCACCACGGTGGTAGCCGGAGCCGCGCCCGTGGTCGTCCGGTACCACCCGATTGGGTCGGTCCGTCCCCCGGCCGAGGTCCTGGTGCTCGGCGACAGTACCGCCCTCACCCTCGGGTACGCGCTGTCGGCCACCGCTCCCGTCGGCACCCGGGTGGTCAACGGCGGCCTGTTCGGGTGTGGCCTGGCCATCGGGACCTCGATCTCCGCCGATCCACCGAGCCCCACGTTCCCCTTCGGACCCCAATGCAACGAGGCCAACCCCGTCGCCCAGCAGTGGCCGGCGGTCGACCTGAAGGCCGTGCAGAGCACCGGGCCCGGCGATGTGGTTCTCTTCGAGGCCGGTACCTGGGAGACGTTGGACGCGCTGCGCCAGGGGCACTGGGCCAACATCACACAGCCGTCGTTCCAGTCCTACCTGCTGGACCAGATGCGGACCGCGGCCAGGATCGGCACCTCCCGCGGCGCTCATCTCGACTTCACCGAGATGCCGGCCAACCACGCCGGGTCGGCCCCCAATGACTCCCGCTCCCGTCGCCTCATCTACGACCGCCTCATCGGCAAGGTGGCCGACGAGTTCCCCCACACCGTCAGCGTGCTCGCCTTGGACAAAATCCTGACGCCCAAGGGTGTGTTCACCGAGTTCCTCGACGGGGTCCAGGTGCGCACCATCGACGGGGTCCACACCCCCTCCTATGCTGCCGGCAACGACTTCGTCACCAACTCAACTCCAGCCGTAGCCAACGCCTTCTACCGGTGGCTGTCCCCGAGGATCTGGCCGCTGATCATGGACACTGGCCGGTGAGCGGGATCGAGCCGCTCCGGCCAGCAAGGGCCGACCGTTGCTGCACTCCTCGGCTGGTGGCCCGTTGGCGGAGCGGTGCAGACCGATGACGATCTCGGCGACCAGACGGCGGCGCCCGGGTTCCTCGTCCGGGGCACCGGACAGTGGGGCGCCCCGCGCCTCGTTCGCCACCGGGGTGGCACTCACTGCCGTGGTGTGGGTGGTGTCGCGGACCATGATCACCATCACCTGGGGGCCGGCCCGGAACCCCTTCGAGTTCAACCCCTACCTGTGGGCCCGGTGGGACAGCATCAACTATCTCGGCATCGCCCAGCACGGTCGGGCCTTCGGGAGATGCGGCAGCCCCGGTGAGCCCGCCAGCGACCTGTCCCGGCTGACCCACCAGGTTTGGTGCGGCAGTGCAGGGTGGTTGCCGGGTTATCCCTGGCTCATCCATGTGCTCGGCTCGTTAGGGCTGTCGCTGCCCGATGCCGGGCTCCTCATCTCGTGGGTGGCCATGGCCGGCGCGCTCTTCGTGGCCTGGTGGGGCTGGTGCCGGGACCTCCCGGCGGTCCGGGCCCTCGTGGTGCTGCTGCTGGTCGGATTGTTTCCCGGCGCGGTCTACAACTTCGCGTACTTCCCGACGTCGTTGGCCCTGCTCGGCGTGGTCGGGGCGCTGTTCGCGGCGAGTCGGGAGCACTTCTTCGTGGCTGCGCTCCTCATGACGCTGGCCGGCCTCTGCTACCCCTCGGCGGTGTTCGCCGCCGTGGGTCTGGCCATCGGCCTGGTGCTGGTGGCCCTGTCGAAGGGCGGTCCCACCATCGTCCGCCGGGGTCTGTGGGGCGTGGCCGGCCTGGGCTCGCTGCTGGTACTCGGTGTCCACGATCAGATCGCCTTCGGCCACGCCAACGCCTTCTATCTCATGGACACCTCCCCGGGGCTCCGAGCCCCAGGGTTCCCTGGCGAGAACTTCCTCCGGACGGTGTTCTCCCGTGACTCGTTCGAGCAGAAGCCCATCGGACGGAGCGCGGCGACGGTGTTGGCTGTGCAGGCGGCCCTGTCTGTGGTGCTGGCGGCGGCATCGGCAGTGGTGGCGGCAGTCGGATGGCATCGGCGCGACCGGAACCCCTTTGTGGTCTATCCCGCGCTGGTCGGCCTGGCCGTCGTCGGGGGGATCATGGTGGACCAGGCCACCGGCGGCGCCTGGAATCGCAGCGTGGTGCTCGCCGCCCCCTGCGTCCTGTGCTTCCGGCGTCTGCCCTTCCCTGTGCTGGCCGTGGCCGTGGTAGTCGTGGGCGCCGTCACCACGCTCATGTCCCACGCCTTCTTCGGAGGTCTGCTGGTGTGACCGCCTGGCCGGGCGAACGGCCAGGGAGGCATGCTTGGCTCAGCCGGGGCTATCGGCCGGATCGTGGGCGGTGTTGAGGGTGACGGCGAGACCCCCTACCCGTCCCAGGTAGCCGGGCTTCGTCGCCGACGTCGGCGTCCACGTGGTCAGCTCGATGGCCTTCCCCTCGTCACCGTGGGCCTGGAAGCCGGGACCGAACTCGGCCCGCCACAGCGAGTTGACCTTGGGGCGGTAGCCCGACTCGTCGAGGCGGTTGACCAAACCGATGAACTTCTCCACGTTGAGGAGCCGGCTCTCGTCATCTGCACCGGCACCGCTGTCGTTGACGAAGACGGTGGCGCCCCGGGTGAGGGAAGGGGCCACCAACGAGGCGAGCTGACCCACCTGGGGATCCGACACGGCACCAAGGGCCGGGAGGTCGGCGACCCGGACGCAGGCAAGGGCGGCCACGGCCACGGCCACCAGGCAGGCTCCCACCCGCACCGCGGTCCGCGTCGTAGGCGGCGTCCGGACCGACGGGGTGCCGGCGGGCTGCGGCCACCGCATCATGCCCACACCGATGAACGTGGACACCGGAACGGCCACCGCCCACACCACGAGATACCCGTAGGGGTGTCCCTCCAGGTGGGTCACGGCCCACACCAGGGTGGCCGATCCCACTAGCCCGAGCAGCCCGAGCCCGCAGGCGAACCGCGACCGCTGACGGAATCCCACCACCACGGTAACGACGGCCGCGAGCAGTGCCACCACCGTCACAGCCAGGGTGACGCCCAGGTGGTGCGGCGTGGTCGCCACGCTGAAGTGCATCACCTCTGAGGGCCCGACCGCCAGGATGCCGTCGACGGCCACCAGGGCCCGCAACCCCGAGATCAGGCTGTGACCAGGATCCGGTGCGGTGAAGAAGCGGTAGATCAGGGTCAGGTTCCCGGGGCTGTTCGTGAACTGTTGGATGATCGGCGGCAGCCACATCAACACCACCACGACGAGCCCGACCGAGCCCCACAACCAACCCCTCCGGATCCCCGGGACCGGGTCGCCAACGGTCGGGACTGCAGCGAGATCGGCATCACGGTCACCGTCGGGGGCCGGATTGTCACGGACCTCGACGGCCCGGCGCCGGCGACGATCGATCGCCACCGTCACGGCGGTGGCGAGGACGCCCACCGTCAGCACCACGACCACGAGCGGCAGCGCGGAGATGTTGGTCTGGACGATGAAGGAGCCCACCACCACGGCGGCCACCAGAGAGAGCGGTGACCGGTCAACCGCCCCGGCACAGAGCAGGAACAGCAGCACCAGCGGGAAGATCACCACCATCGGGTTCCACGGGCTGACCAGGCCGCCCAACGCCCCTTCGGAGTAGGCCACGCTGCCCGGACCGGTGGCGGCCAACAACGATGCCAGGACGCAGAGCCACAGCGCGGCCCACAGGGCCCTGGCCGGGGTGGCCCGCCGGCGCACCACCCCCACGCAGGCCACGGCCGCGGCGGCGTTCAGCAGGGTCGACCCCACGAACAGGGCCTTGGCCCCCGAACCGAGGATTCGGTAGACCACCGACAGCAGATAGAAGTAGGTCGGCCCCGGATGGTTCCACCCGTTGTGGTCGAACACACCCAACTGCTGGCGCCACTGGATGGCCCGTCGGGTGTGCAGGTCGATGAGGGCCAGGTCGTCGGGTAGGTAGACGTGTCCCGACGCCGACAGCAGTCGGACCAGGGCGATGCCGAAGGGGACGATGACCACGGCGAAGGCCAAGACGGTCAGGAACCGGGAGGGTGGGACGAGGTCGGTGCCGTCGGCGGCGCTGGCCCGGCGATGGGCACCGATGGCGTGGCGGCGACCCCCCCGGGGTAGAGCGGACGGCTGCGGGGTGGCTGCGGAGTCCTCGACGCGGGCTATCCCCTGGTCAGCGTCGGGATCCATGGAACGACGATCCTACGGCACCCACCAGCGGGACGGAGGGCCGGATACCGGTGCACCCGACTTACCGAACCAACCCCGGTGGCTTTCGGGCCCTCGCGTGCGTCGTTGAACGATCATCGGCACTACCGCGCCCATCGGACCTCTGAGGTCATACGCCAAGGTCGTGGGAATCGAGCCGACCTTCCCCGCCCTCCGGTCAGCCTGAACCCAACACTCCGTAAAACGTACTGCTTGATGGGCCAACCCCAGCGGGAGTCAGAGGCGGGGAACGTAGCCCTGTTGCCCGTCGATTCGCTCTCGGAGGGATCGACCAACTCGTCCGTCCTTGACGCCGTCCGGAGAACACGGCAAGGCTCTTGGGCCTCAGGGGAGGAAGAGATCCCTCAGGACTGGTGTGGGCCAACCCTCCTGAGCGGTGCTGGACGGGTCAACGGGGTGGGGGAACATGGCGGCGGGGTGGGGGAACATGGCGGGTACGAAGACAGGCATTCCAAGTCCGTCTCTGTGGGCGCCACAGGAATTCACCGACGCTGACACCGCAGCCGCTCCTTCGAGGGACGGGCTCAAGCCCCCGATCGGCGACTATCTCGTCTTTCTGTACTTGCCGTTCCTCGCCGCCGTAACAGTCACCTTTCCCACGACGGCGGATGATCCATTCATTACGTTGCGGTATGCCGCGAACCTGGTGCATGGCTATGGTCTGGCCTTCAATCCGGGTCAGCAGGTCCAGGGATTCACGAGCCCGCTTCATCTGTTGGTTGCTGTCGTGGCCTATTTGCTCCCTGGCGGCCACGACCTTTTCAAGCTGAAAATCGCATCGCTGATCTTCGGGGCCCTCGCCATTCGAGAGGGCGCCAAACTGATCGCCGGTATCACGCCGCGCGTCTGGTTGCGCCGCGTCGGATTCGTCGCGCTCGGGTCGAGCATCATCATCGCCTATGCATCGACCAACGGCCTGGAGACGTCATTGGTTACCTGGCTCCTCGTCGCACTCATCAGGCGACTGGTGCTGTCAGCCGACGAGCGCAGCTGGGGCACCTTGGCGATCCTGGCATTCTTGCTCGTCTTCGCCCGGTTCGACTCGCTCGTTCCGATGGCGTGCCTCGCAGTCGCCGGCTTCGTTGTCGAGCAACGTCAGCCCTGGTGGCGTCGGAGCTCCTGGGTCCTCGGAGCCGTGGTCGCTGCACTGATAACGGTCCTCTCGGCCTACCTGATCTTCGGGTTCCCGTTGCCGAACACCTATTACGCCAAGGCGATGAGCCTCGGGGAGGCGATACCCCAGGGGTTCAACTACCTCCAAGACAACCTGGCTCCAGCGCTGGGCGGCTCCGGTCGTAGCGGCCTGATCGCCACCGTCGTCATGATCACCGAGTTCGTCCTGTTCACGCTCGGGGTCGTAGCCGTCGCTAGGCACTATCGGCGATGCGGCTACCTCCTGGCTGCCGTCGTCGGGCAACTGGTCTTCATCCTGAAGTCCGGTGGGGACTGGATGGTCGGTGGCCGCTTCCTTGCCCCTGTCATCGTGCCCTTGATCGTCCTCGAGCTGCTGGGGCTTATCGAGGGACTGTCGATGCTCACCAACTTCCATCGCGTTCGGGCAGTTCAGGTCACCGGTGCATGCGCCCTCGTGGCCTGCTCGTTTCTTCCGTTCACGAGCCTGATGGTCCCCATCTGGCAGATGTCAGGGGTAAGCGACCAAGCCGTGATGTCGAATGGAAACTATTCGAATCTGAGCTCTCTGTGGTCGCTGTTGCCCTCCGCCCTGGCCTGTGTCAAGAGTGGGCGGTCGGTCGCCACGACCGAGGTTGGCTACCTCGGATTTTCCCGTCAGGACCTTGGACTCGTCGACATGCGGGGGTTGACCGACAGCGATATCGCGCACGAGGCGTCTCCGACCATGAAGGGTCGGGGCGGGGTCCTCGACAAGGACTGGTCCAACCCTGGGTCACCGGTAGGCCGAGAGATCCTGAAGGCGAAACCGGCGGTCATCGCCACGGTTGACTGGGACTACACGCTGCCAGCGCCCGTCATCGGGCAACCGATCCTGCATGGCAAGTATCGATTCGCGAACTCCTTGCAGAACGGTTTCGCCACGTTGTGGCTGTTTGTCCGAACCGGCGTGACGGCCAACTGCGTCCTTCATCCTCGATCTACCAACACCTCCTTCGGGCCAGGCGGGTTGCAGGTACTCAGGGCTGCAGTCCAACGCACACTGACCGCTCGTAGCTTTGATGCACTTGTGGTGACGCAGGCCGACACGCACTTTCACGTTGAGCGTCTCGATGTTCAACCGCCGGATCGAGCGGCCCTTCGGATGACGCAGTCGGGACCCCCACTTGAAGTTGACATTGGGAGGACTCGCTACGTGGAGGCATCGCCATCCTTGCCGGACTACGAGGCGACGACCACCGTACCCAGTTCGGGTCTCTTGCAGGATCTTCCGGCCCAGGCTGCGTCACTGCTATTTCAGGGGACTCCGGTACCGTGGGCGGGCCAGTATCTGCTACTTCCTCATGAGTACCGAGTGCCCCCGTTCCTCCAGAGCACAGTTGGTAAGTCCAGAGCTCGCATATCAGCCACCGCGCAGGTGTCGAATGGCTATCTGAGCAGGGAAACTATTTCTGTCGTGGAGCCGGGCCACGATGTCACGGCAACCATCTACTTTTACGACATGGATCGTGCCGCCCCAATACCTACCCCGACACACTGACGTTCTTCGGCCGGTGAATCCGAGGTGCGAAAAACCGCCGGCTTCGAGCGGACGATGACCTCCAGGGAAACCCGTTGACTTGGAGACGTCGGGTTTCGATTGCCTAGGGACTCAGAAGCTGGGGACGTAACCCCCGCGACCCATCGATTCGCTCTCGAAGGGATCGACCGACTCGTCGACACCACCACGGACCTCGGTCACCCAAGGGAGACGGTCACGGAGGATCCGATCCACCCCGCCCTGGAGGGTCGAGGAGCTCACCGCGCACGAGCTGCAAGCACCCTGCAGCTGGACCTCGACCACGCCGGTGGCCACATCGGCGAACAGGAGCGCCAGGTCACCACCGTCGGCCTGGACGGCGGGCCGCATCAGCTCGATCAGGCTGTTGAGCTGGGCCAACCGCTCACCACGCTCGGCATCGGTCAGGGTGGCCACCTCCGCTGCCGCGCCCTCGCCGGCTCCGGCCTCTGGTCCATTGGGCTGCTGTTCCGGCTCCACCATCTGTCCTTCCGACCACATCGACTACCCCCAGTCTGCCGCGTCGGCGCGTCATCCCGTACAGGAGGCCACCTGGCCAGGCTGTATCCGGGATCGGCGTCAGTGGCGAGTGACCCCAGGTGATCACGGCTCCAGGCGGTGGAGGTTACGATGCATTGTGCCCTTGGAGCCCTCCGACAACGCCCCGGGGCCGATCGGACTCATCCTTCCGACCTTCCTGCAGGACACGACCCCCGCATGGCCGGAGGAGCCGGTGCCGGTCGGCGGTGCCCACTGCGACCTGGCCTCGGTCAGCCGGCAGGCAGAACAGCTCGGGGCAAGCGCCCTGTGGGCCTGTGACCACGTCTTCTGGCACGGGCCCTGCCTCGAGTGCATGGTGGCACTGACCGTGGCGGCCACCGCCACCGAGCGGGTCACCATCGGGACGTGCGTGGTTCAGCTGCCCCTCCGGCAGGCCTCGGTAGTGGCCAAACAGGCAGCCAGCCTGCAGACGCTGTCGGGCGGCCGGATGATCCTCGGGGTGGGCGTCGGCAGCCACCCCGGCGAGTACGACGAGGCCGGCGTGGACTACCACACCCGGGGACGCCTCCTCGATGCCGGCATCACCGAACTCCGACGCTCGTGGGCCTCGGGAGAGGTGCCGTCCGGTGGCGCCGAGCCGGCCGACACGGCGTCTGGAGCCTCCAGGTACCGCCAGCTCCCCGCACCGAGGGCCATCCCGGTCTGGGCCGGAGGATCCTCGGAGGCCGCCCTCCGCCGTGCCGCCACCTTGGCCGACGGCTGGATGCCGCTCTTCCTCAGCCCCACCGCCTACGGCGAGGCCACCGAGCGCCTGGCCAAGGAGGTCGACCGGGCCGGGCGGAAGCCCGACGAGGTCACCCCGGCCATGGTGCTGTTCGTCAGCATCGACGACGACCCCGCCCTGGCCCGGGGGCGGGGAACGAGCTGGATGTCCTCCCTCTACGGGATCCCGGCCAAGGCCTTCGAGCGCCACCTGGTGAGCGGCACAGCCGCCGAGGTCGCCGAGGTCGTCTCAGTGTTCCAGGCCGCCGGGGCGCGCCACGTGGCGGTGTACGTGACGGCCGACCAACCCATCGATCAGTTCGAGCGCCTGATCAACGCTCTGCCCGACGCAGGCGTCGAGCTGCGAGGATAACGAGGAGACCATGGACCGCACCGCACACATCGTGGGCACCGCCCTTACCCCCATGAACCGGCGTGACCGCAGCGCCGACGAGCTGTCGCTCCAGGTGGTGAACGAGGCGCTGGCCGACGCTCAGGTCGAACCGGACGAGGTCAACCTGGTGGTGTTCGGCAACGCCACGGCCGGCCGTCTCATCGATCAGGGCTGCCTGCGGGGCCAGACCTTCTTGAGCCGGGCAGGCCTGCGCAACGCCGGCATCATCAACGTGGACAACTCCTGTGCCGGCGGATCCTCGGCCCTCCACCTGGCCACACTGGCCTCGCTGGCCGGGACCGGGACGGTCCTGGCGGTCGGGGTCGAGAAGATGTGGACCGGCGACCGGGGCCAGACACTGGCCGGCATCGAGGACGGGGTGCCCAGGATCGACCGCGAGTACCTCCACGCCGAGTGGGAGAACCCGTCGGGCTCGGTGCTCATGGCCCTGAACGCCGAGCTGGGCCACCAGACCTGATGGAGGAGCGAGGTGCCACCGTCGAGCAGTTCGCCGCCACCGCCGTCAAGGCCCGCCGCCACGGCGCACTCAACCCCGACGCCCAGTTCCAGACCGAGGTGACCCTGGAGGAGGTGCTGGCCTCCCCGGCCATCGTCTTCCCGCTGACCCGGCTGATGTGCTCGTCGTTCACCGACGGTGCCGCAGCGGTCGTCCTCTCGACGACACCTGTCCCCGGAGCGCCGCGGATCCGGGCCAGCACGGTGCGGTCGGGCAACGGCGACATCGACTACCACGAGCGGCTGGGCGAGACGGCCGCAGCCGCCTGGGAGGATTCGGGCATCGACCCGGAGGACGTCGATGTGGTGGAGCTCCACGACGCCACCAGCCCTGAGGAGCTGTTCGCGCTGGAGTCACTGGGATTCTTCAAGCCCGGTGACGCCGGGCCGGCCACCGTGGCCGGCGTCACCTCCATCGGGGGCTCGGGACTGACTGTCAACCCCAGCGGCGGCCTGGTGGCCCGGGGACACCCGCTCGGCGCCACCGGGCATCGCCCAGGTGATCGAGCTGTGCACGCAGCTGCGGGAACAGGCAGGCAAGCGACAGGTCGATGGCGCCCGATTGGGTGTGGCGGTCAATACCGGTGGCATGATCGGGAGCCATGCGGGAACAACAGATGCAGGGTTCATCGGGATCCACGTGCTCGAGGCGGGCTGAGCGGTGATCACCCAACGCGGAGGGATCATCACCGGCTGGGGCATCTCGGTGCCCGACAAGGTGGTCACCAACGACGACCTGTCGGTCACCATGGACACCAACGACGCCTGGATCCAGGAGCGCACCGGGATCCGCGAGCGCCGCATCGGCGGGACCACCTCCCAGCTGGCCATCGAGGCGGGTCTGGCCGCCCTGGCCAAAGCGGGGCGGCGGCCCGACGAGATCGATGCCGTGATCCTGGCCACCACCACACCGGATCAGATCGTCCCGGGCACATCGGCGACCGTGCAGGACGGGATCGGGGTCATCGGCGGTGCCTTCGACGTCAACGCCGCCTGCTCGGGGTTCGTCTACGCGCTGGCTGTGGGCCACGGGATGCTGGCTATCGGGGCCGAGCGCCTGTTGGTCATCGGGTCCGAGACGCTGAGCAAGATCACCGACTGGGACGACCGCTCGGTCGCCGTACTCGTCGGTGACGGCGCCGGTGCGGTGGTGCTCGAGGCGGTCGACGGCCCAGGCCAGCTCCTCTCCTACAAGCTCGGTGCTGACGGCTCGCTGCGCCATCTGCTCAAGTGCGACCACGGCGGGTTCCTCTACATGGACGGCAAGGAGATCTTCCGCAAAGCCGTCCGCGTGGTGGTGGAATCGGCCGAACAGGCCATCGCCGAGGCCGGGCTGACCACGGCCGACATCGACCTGATGGTCCCCCATCAGGCCAACCTGCGGATCATCAACGCCGCCTGCCAGCGTCTGGGCATCCCCGAGGAGAAGGCGGTGGTGGTCATCGACCGCTACGGCAACACGTCGTCGGCCTCCATTCCCCTCGCCCTGGTGGACGCCCTCGAGACGGGCCGGCTACACGAGGGCGACCACGTCCTGTTGACCGGCTTCGGCGGTGGCATGACGTGGGCCAGTGCCGTGTTGCGCTGGGGCGGGTGAGCCCGCCGGTGGTGCCCGGCTCACCGCCGTCCCTGGTGGTCCTGGCGGCGGGGATGGCGCGCCGGTACGGCGGCTGCAAGCCGCTGGCGCCGATCGGGACCAACGGCGAAGCGGTCATCGACCTCCTGGTGAGTGACGCGGTGGCGGCTGGGTTCGGCCAGATCGTCCTGGTCCTGCACCCCGAGACCGGCCCAGCCATCCGGTACCACGTCGAGCAGTGCTGGCCCACCTCGGTCGAGGTGGCCTTCGCCGAACAGCGACTGCCCCTCGGGACCGTCCACGCCGTGCTGGCCGCCCGGAACGTCCTCGGCTCCGACCGGTCCTTCGCCGTGGCCAACGCCGACGACGTCTACGGCGAGGTGGCCATGGGCCTCCTGGCCCACCACCTCACCACCGGCGGCCGGGGAGCACGCCCTGGTCGGCTACGCACTCGCTTCCACCGTTGCCACCGACGACCCGGTCACCCGGGGCATCTGCCAGGTGGACGAGCACGGCCTGCTGGTCGGCCTGGCCGAGCGGCGCACGGTGACCCGCCAGCCCGACGGGATCACCTTCCGCTCCGAGGACGGCGTCGAGCCCGCCGAGCTCGACGGGTCATTGCCGGCGTCGGTCAACCTGTGGGGGTTCCAGCCGGCCATCTGGGACACGTTCGAGCCGGCCATGGCGGCGTCCGGCCTCGACGAGGACCGTCTGGTGGCCGAGGTGGCAGCCGGTGCCACCCTGCCCAAGGCGGAGGTGCTGCTGCCCGAGGTGGTGGCCTCCATGGTGGCCGACGGCGTCGGTCTGCCGGTCCGGGTCATCCCCACCGACGCCACGGTGGTCGGCGTGACCCACGCCGCCGATCTCCCCATCGTGACCGACGAACTGGCCCGCCAGGTGGCCTGGGGCACCCGACCCGCCTCGCTCTGGCAGGGTCGGTCCTGAGCGGACCGACCGTCGGGTCTGTCGCTCGACACCCATCGATCAACCGTCGGGTCGACCTACTCCAACATGTTCTGGGCCCGTCCCCACGTCGGCGACACGTCCGCCAACGGCGTCAGTTATCCCACCCGCATCGTTCCCGTCGTCCGGCGGAGTGCCGCGCCGACGGCGGTTGGCCTTCCAGCGCTCGATGATCTCGAGCGTGGCATCGGCCATCAAGAACATGATCCCAGCCCAGGTCAGCGCGCTGGCGATGCCGAACAGCCCGGGCCACCCGCCGTTGGCCGGCTCCTGGTCCAGGACCTGGCGGGCGATGACGTAGATCCCGGCGGCTAGGACGCACCCCGCGGCCACCAGCCCCAGCAGCAGGCGGAGGCGAGGGCGGCGCAGCACGACGAGGGTGGCCACCCCGACCACCAGGCCGGTCACCGGTGGGGCGATGAATCCAGCGATGACGCCGACAACCGCGGCGATGCCTATCGCTGACGGCCACGCCGTTGCCACCTCCCCGGACGGGAACACCGGCACCAGGTCGGGCTGGTCCGACGGCTCGGTGTCCCACGGCTCGGCGCCCGCCTCCTCGGCATCGTCAGTGCCGACCTTGGAGCGCCGGCGACGCGGCAGGTAGGCCAGCACCAGGCAGGCCACGATGGTGAGCGCCGAGATGACCAGGGCGATGTTCACTCGACCCTGGGGGGCCCACACGAGGTTGACGGTCAGCACACCGTTGTGGACCGACCCGGCCAGGACGGCGGGGTTGACCAGCCAGCCGTTGGCGAAGCCGTCGACCAGGACCGGCTGGCCGAGGTTGTGGGAACCAATGCTGGCCTGCCACCCGGCATTGATGCTTTGACCCAGTACCAGCATGAACGGCCCCGACCCCGAGGTCACGTGGGTCACGGCGAGTCGCATGGTGGTCGACGTCTGACGGTCGACGGTGACGATCGGCGACGCGCCGGTCACCGGCGCCGGCACCTGGCCGTCGGCCGTGAGGGTGGCCGGGCCGCCACCGGCCGCGGACGCCAGGGCCAGCTGGTCGAGATCCAACCCGACCGTCCCGCCCCACGTCGACGCCAGGGTGTGGTTGCCCGGTGTCAGGGCCAGGCCGCCGGCGTCGGGCCCGCAGAGGTTGACCGCCAAGGGCTGGCGGGCCAGGGCCACAGCTGTGGTGCCGTGCACCGAGACCCACACCGGGTTGCCGTCCACCGACAACAGGTCGTTGCGGCACGTGGACGGCACGTCGACTGGCAGGGGTGGTGCGGCCACCCCGCTGATGCCGACCTCTGCGATGCCGATGGGCAGGGCCCGCGCCGACTGGGCGTAGTAGTCCCGGGTGTCCTCGAAGCGGACCGAATCCACGGTGAGGCGGACGGTCTGGCCGGTGAGGGGATGAGCCAGCGCCACCGGCACCGACACCACCGATCCGGCCACCCGGCTGTCGGCGATGGTCGGGAGGGTGACCCGCTCTGCGTCCCCACCCGCCGAGACGGTGATGGCGGTGGGCACCGAGTGTCGTCCGTCGGCGGCGATCTGGAGGTCCAGAGCATCGAAGGTGACGGGCTGGGCCAGCGAGTACTGCAGCCACTGGCCGGCCTGTTCGGTCACCCCGAACCCTGGCTCCCACAGGGTGGAGGGATCGCCGTCGATCGTGGCACTGGCCGTCGCCGCCACCACGCCGGCCACCCGGCTGCTCGAGGTGGCGACCACGCCCGCGGTCGGCCCACCGGAGCGACCGACCACCTGATCGACAGTCTGGTCAGTGGCATCGACGGCCACCCGGGCCTGCCCGGTGAGGGTGAACGTTCGTGCCGTCGGCAGCCAGAACGACCGGTCGAGGGTGAGTTCGGCATCGAGCCGCGGCGGCGCCCCGGATCCCCGCAGCCGGGTCATGGTGAGCGTGAGGGGATCGGCTATCGAGCCCTGGCCCACCGACCGGAGCAGGTCCTGGGGCATGGCGACGGTCTCGTCGGCTTGTACCCCGGGAAGGCGCACCTCGGCGAATCCGACCAGGTTCTGGTAGCCCGCGGCCACGTGGTACTTGGTCTGGATCGAGTCGTCGATGGTGATCCGAAGGTTGGTGAAGGTCCGGGGCGAGAACCGGATGGTCTGACCCGCCGCCGTCTCCGAGGCTGGGCCGAGGTCGACGGTGACGGGCTGTTGGTAGTCGAAGGTCAGCGTGACCTTGGTGATGACCTGGCGCGGCTGGGCCAGCCGGAGCTGGACCAAGTTGACCGAGTCGATGGTCCGGGGCTTGGTGAAGTTGACGCTCCACCACTGCCCGGTGGGGAACAGCGAGTCGGCCCACGCCGTCTGAAGGTTGCCGTCGAGGGCGGCGGCAGCCCGTTCGTCGTTGAAGTACTGCGTGGGGGTGCCGTAACTCGAGGCATCGACCCACGAGATGCCGTTGAACGTGGTGGTGCTCTGGGCGTCGGCCGGGGCCGTCGGGAACAGGTCCAGCGGTGAGTTGAACGGGTCGGCGATCAGGCCTGCGGTGGCCGCACCTTCGGACGCCGTCTCGGTGTAGCCCCGGTTGTCCTGGATCCCGTTCCACCGGAACCCCTGCTTGCGGTTGGTGTCGGTCACGACCAGGTTGGCCCCCGGCTTGACGACCGCGGCACGTATCCGCTTGCGGGCGCTGTCCAGGGTGCCCGAGTAGAAGATGGTGGGGTTGCCGGCCAGCAGACCGGTAGCGGCGGCATCGACCAGGCCGGGCGAGTCGCCGGACACGATCAGTGGTGCCTTCAGCGACTCGGCCCGGACGATGGGCCGGGGATTGTTCACGGTGTAGGAGACGAGCGGGGCGGTCGGGGTCGGGTTGGACGGCCGGGCCAGGGACTGCTCGTCGAAGTGGGGCACCGACGAGATGTTGGGGCGTGGCGCCCCGAAGGAGACCGGGTGGCTGAGCCCGGCCGGGGTGGGCGTCAGGTCCTGGGCGATCTGGGCCGGGTTAGGGGTGTTGTAGGTCGAATACGCCTGGTCGTACTGGACCAGGACGTCACCCGCACTCATCAGCGAGGCCATCGGCCCGATGGTGGCCGGGTCGAGGGTCCCCTCCTGGAGCGGTGCGTCGACCGCCTCCAGCAGGTCGGCCGTCGGCAGGGAACCCATGGTCTGCTGCTCGTGGGTCACGAAGGGTCGGGTGAGCAGGCCGGGGTACACGGTGTCGATAGTGTCGCCCCAGGTATAGGCGGCGAAGTTGTTGCCGGGCAGGGCGTACACCCGGGTGCCGGGGTGGGTGGCGTTGAGATGGTCGGCGGCCTGCTGGACGTAGGTGGGTGGCGCGGCCGGCTGGGTGAGGCCGTTGACCACGGTGGCACCGGTCCACAGTGGGGCCGACGCCCCGGCGACGGCGGCCACGGCGAAGGCCGCGATGGCCACGCCATACCGGCCGAGTCGGCGGATGGCCACATTGACGCCGGCCCCCAACAGCACGGCCAGGCCCAACAAGATGAGCGGGGAGGCCCGGTCGGTGGAGCGCAGGGCCAGCCCCGCCGTGGTGTCGGACATGAAGGCCTTGATCAGATTGGAGACCCCAGTCGGGTGGTAGTACGGGTTGGCCCCGACGGCCAGGACCATCCCCACCACCACCAGCAGGGCGAAGAAGGCCCGCCGGCGCCACTTCACGAGGGCCGCCGCCAACAAGGCCAGCACCGGTACGGCGAAGGTGGCGGCCAGCAGCCAGATCTGCTGGGTGTAGGCCACGGCCGCCTGGGCCCAGTTGCCGGTCTGGTCCGATCGCCCGTAGAAGAACCAGTATCCGAGGCCACGCAGCACCTCGAGCGGTGAGGAGCTCGAGCTGGTGGACAGGAGGGTCTCGGTGTACTTCAGGATGTTGACGCCGTAGGCCGCCTCCACCTGGAGGCCCACCACCCACCACAACGAGGCCAGCGCCGAGAGGAGGGCGATCCTCCAGGCCACCCCCCAGGCCTGGCGCAACGTGCGCTCCCGCAGCACGAACACGGCGAAAGGAAGCCACAGTGCCGGGCCAATACCCACGTAGAGGATGGAACTGGCGTTGATCCCGCTCACCAGGGCCACTACCAGGGCGAAGAGCGCGGGGTACTTCCACCCACCTCGTCGCAAGGCCAGGATGACGAACGCCAGCATCCAGGGCAGCCCCGACCACGGGAGCAAGATGACCGAGATCCTCCCCGAGTACTGCAGCACGTACGGGGTGAACATGAAGGCCAGCGACGCGACGAAACAGCCGGCACCCGACAGCCGGATGGTCCGGCACAGATAGAGCATGCCGGCGCCGGCGGCGAAGAGAATGGTCCCGAGCCACAGGCGTTGGGCCACCCACAGTGGGACATGGAGCTCGGCCAGCACCCAGTAGAAGGGTCCCATCGGGAGCAGGTACCCGATGTTCTCGTGGGTGACCGTCCCGAGGGCGACGTTGGGGTCCCACAGGGAGACCGATTGGCGCAGGTAGCGCCCCGGATCCAGATAGAGGTAGGTCTTGGTGTCGTCACTCACCGTTCCGGGCTGCGTGGCGAGCATGGGGATGAAGGCCAAGAGCGCGAAGACGCCGTACTCGAGGACCGAGCGCCGCCTCGAGGGGGCCCGGTACAACTGCCCGTCGTCGTCGCCGAGCGCCGGTTCGGGCTCAGCTGGCGCGCGGGAAGAACGGGACGGATCGGCCATGGGTAGCGGTCAGCTTAGACACGGCGGCCGGCGGAACGGCATCGACCGCCATCGGGCCGATAGCGGCCCCGATCAGGGAAAACCGTGGCTGAGTCCACCCGAACCCGCCCAACCCTGGCGTGCCAGCACGGGCGGGGACACGAGCACAGGTCCGCCCCGGGGTCGCGAACGCCGTCCGAACCCCGGAAAGAGGCGTCCCCTCCCAGGTCCGGACTAGTATGTGCGCCTTGAGGGTGGGCCGGTTGGTCGTCAGCGCTGGGGGGATTTGGGATGGAGCGTGTTTCCGATCACGATGAGACGATGACCCCGCCCAAGGCCCCGGATCCGGCCTGGGACGACCTGGTCACCCACGACTCCGTGGCCCCAGCCGTCCGACCGGCCCAGCCGCCGGCCTTCGACGCTCCAGAGCTGGCGCCGTTCGCCACCCTGTCACTCGAGGAGATCGCCGAGTATGCGGGGCTGCACCACATCGACGTGGTGGCCTGGAGGGACTTCGACGATCCCGAGGCCGGCGGGTCCGAGCTGCACGCCCATCGGATCCTCTCGGCATGGTCACATGCCGGCATCACCGTCAACATGACCACGTCGTCGGTCGAGGACGGTTACCCATTCATGCGTCGCGAGGGCTACATGGTGACCCGACGGGTCGGCCGGTACGACATCTTCCCCCGCACCATGATCTCGGGCTTGATCGGTCACCTCGGCCGCGGTGACGGACTGGTCGAGATCTGGAACGGGATGCCCTTCCTCTCCCCGCTGTGGGCCCGGTGCCCGAGGATCGTCTTCCTCCACCACGTCCACGCCGAGATGTGGAAGATGGTGCTGCCCAAAGGGCTGGCCGAGCTGGGCTACGTCTTCGAGCACCGCGCCGCTCCCCCGGTCTACCGACGGAGCCGCATCGTGACCCTGTCCAACTCGTCCAAGGCCGAGATCGTGGAGCGACTGGGGCTTTCGGCCTCCAATATCACCGTGGTGCCGCCGGGCGTCGAGCCCCACTTCTCAGCATCGGGCAGCCGCTCCGAGGTGCCTCTGGTGGTGGCGGTGGGCCGCCTGGTGCCCGTGAAGCAGTTCGAGCTCCTGATCGAGGCCCTGGTGAGGTTGAAGCCGCGCCATCCCGAGCTCCGGGCCGTTATCGCCGGCGAGGGGTACGAGCGCCCGATGCTCGAGACCCTGATCCGCACCCACCACGCCGAGGAGTGGATCTCGCTCCCGGGCCACATCGACCAGGACGAGTTGATCAGGTTGTACCGGACGGCCTGGGTCGTGGCATCCAGTTCGTTGCGTGAGGGTTGGGGCATGACCGTCACCGAGGCCGGCGCGTGTGGCACACCGGCAGTGGCGTCGAGGATCAGTGGTCACGAGGACGCCGTGGTCGATGGGGAGTCGGGACTGCTGTTCGACACGCCCAGTGGCATGGTCGAGAGCCTCGACAGCGTGTTGAGCGACGAGGTGCTGCGCAAGCGTCTGGGTATGGGCGCCCTCGACCACGCCTCGCGCTTCACCTGGGACGCCACCGCCCGCCAGACCCTGGCGGTGCTCGGTGCCGAGCGTCTGCGACGTCTCAAGCGGACGGGGTCGCCCGTCCGCTGACCTCATCCGGCTGCCGGCCGCTCAGTGCTGGTGCGCCGACACCAGGCTCCGGCACAACGCCATCGACGAGGCCGGCGTGGCGATCTCGGTGACCGTGGCCGGTCCACTGGCGGAGCCCGCACCGGTGGCGGCGACCACGGCTGGACCGTCCCCACCCAGGAAGTGCTGGATCCCGACCCCCATGCCCCCGGCCAGGATGGTCTTCATGTTGGGGTCGGTCATGGCGACGACGCCGTAGGCGGTGCCGGGCACGACAGCAACTGACGCGGTGGTGGCCGGGGGCCAGGTCACCGAGGGTGCGCCGGGGTCCGTGAGGACGAAGTGGACCCGATTGGTGCCGGTGGGCACCAAGAGGAGCGAGGTCTTGCCGTAGGTCAGCAGGCGCACCGGCGGGTCACCGCGCCGCACCGTGTCGTGGAACTCCACCGTCAGCGTGTGGTTGATCCCGGGGCCCTGCTCCACCGGTAGCCACGTCAGGTGCTGGAGCTGCTGGCCCGGGACGGTGGCGTAACTGAACCCGGTCGACACGTAGAGGCCCGAGCAGTCGCCCACCGCGAACACGGTGCCGGCCGGCGCGAAGTAGGGCAGGGTCGGACCCTGCTCGACGGAGGCTCCTCCGAGGGAGTGCTGGAAGCTCACGAACCGCTCTGCCTGGGCCGGAGTCCACAGGCTCGACGGCGTGAGGGCCGCGCCCACGTTGGCCCACACGCTGAACACCGCCAGGACGGTCACCACCACCAGGGCCGCAGAGCGCCACCGGCGACCGGCGCCCTCCAGGCGACGCCACACGTCGACCAGGCCGATCATGGATGCCAGAGCTAGGAAGGGCAGGAAGTCGGCCAGGTACCGGTCGGCGATGTAGCCGATGAGCAGCACACCCGACGTGCCGGCGACCATGGCCACCAACAGCAGCCGCATCCCGGCCACCGAGCCGATGGGACGGGGCCGGAACGCCGTGATCACTCCCCAGCAGCTCAGCAGGAACACCAGCGGCATGGATGCCGGGATGCTGGCGGTCGGGTAGGTCTGGTCGAGGATCACGCTTCCAACGGCCCTGGCCGGAGTCGTGGGCAGGCTGAGGTAGGGGAACGACGACTGGATGTGCAGCCCACCAGGCTGGAAGTAGGCGGTCAGGGTACTGGGGAGGAACCGCAGGCCGAAAGTGCTCCCGCCGTTGGCGGCCAGGAACGCCCGGCGGTGGGCATTTACGTGCGTCCACACCTGGTCGGCCTCGGACAGGCCGAAAGGCACGCCGAGCTTCAGCCAGTTGACCAGACCACCGATGGCCAGGGGCACCACTCCGACCACCACCATGGCGACCGCCCATCGGCGCGGCAGGTCGCGTCGCCGCCACACCAGCCAGCCGGCGATGAGCAGGGCCCCGAGGGCGCAGGCATAGCCGGTCGGGCTCCGGTCCAGGTTGGCGGCCACCACCAGGACGCCGGAGGCCGTCACCCTTCCCCACGTCGGTCGCTCGGCCACGCCGAGCAGTGCGAACACCGCGGCGATGGTGAGGGCCGCACTCCACGCCAGGTCCTCGTGGGTGACTCTGGGCGACGCGGCCAGGTACACGAGCACCGACCCCCCGGTGAGTGCGGCGGCGAGCACGCCACAACAGGCGGCCTCAGCCCGGCCGATGGCGGCCCCACCCCGGATCATCAGCCGCACCCGCCACAACAACAGTGGAGCGGACACCGCGGTGACCAGCCAGGCGATCAGGAGAGAGGGTGCGGTGAGGCGCCCGTCGAAGCTGTGGGTGATCGCCAGCACCGGCATGCGGAGCAGTGACGGGAACAGTCCGAAGTACGTGTACTGGTGGCCCCCGTGGACGAAGGCCTCGATGCCCAGGGAGCCCTTCGGCACGTAGAGGTGGCCGGCGAACATGGCCCGGGCCTGCAGGTCGTAGAAGTTGTCCGGTGACAGCTGGCGGAGCGTGTTGACCGTACCGGTCCACTGACTCCATAGGACGAACAGGAACGGAACAGTCACCACTGCCTCGGCCACCACCACGGCGATGGTGAATCGGTTCCTCCCGCGGCGGTAGACCGAGCGGCGCACAGGCGGCACCGGGGTGGCGTCGCGCTGGCGCTCCTCGAGGACGGCGGCGGTGGCCGACATGGCCTAGCGGCGGAGGCGGTCGGCCAGGCGCACCATCTTGCGCACCGGTGCGGTGTACCGCCAGCTCCGCGAGGCCCGCAGCCGCTGCAGATTGGTGACGGCTCGGTCCCGGGCATCCCTCGTCTGGTTGAAGACCTCGACCAGGTCGGTGAAGCGCTTGTGCTCCGCGGTGAACCGCTCGTGCTCCGCCGTGAACCGCTCCCGCTCGGCGACGAGGCGCTGGTGGTCGCGGTCGCCCAGGGGGAGGTCCGCCAGTGGCATGGCCAGCGTCTCCTCCAGCCCGAGGGTGATGGACTCCACCTGGCTGGGCCCCCGCAGGTCCCACCCGGTCTCGATGAGGATCTCCGACTCGAGGGCCGCCTCACGGGCGATGGCGCCGGCCAGCCAGCCACCGTCTGGCGGCAGACCCATGATCCCCCCGAGGTACACCACCAGGTCCCTAAAGTTCGTGACCGGCCAACGCCCCGGAGAGGTCCGGAGGCCGAGTTTCCATGCCGTCACGAAGGCCCCCCGGGCGAGGAACTCCTCCCTGGTCAGGTCCGAGGTGCCCCACTCCTCGTCGATGACCCGTAGCTCCCCGTCCTCCCCCACCACGAAATTGTGAGGGAAGCCATCGAGTGCGTACCCGCCGGACTCTGCAGCCAGGACATCGGCGATCGCCACCCAGCGCTCGAGCTGGCGAGCCAGCTCGTCCTCGTCGGCGGTCTCCAACTCCTCGAGCAGGTCGCGACCGGGGACAAGCGCACTGGCGGCCAAGGCCATGCCGACTGATGGGTCCGGCTCGCCCGTCGCGGGCCGGAGCGGATGCCGGAGGAACTGGACACCCTCTGGTCCACGGACCACGAGGGTCTCGGTCGAGTACCTGGCCCGTCGGTCCGGCTGGTAATACCCGGCGAGGCGGTCGGCTGGCCACAATTCGGTGGGATCGCGATCGGCGGCGGCGATGACCACGAAGGAGTTGGCAAAGGCGGCCCCGGCGCCGTCGGCCACCAGGGACCGCCACAGGCGTTCCTCGTTCACTCCTCGCGCCGTCACGCCGGAGCGGTCTGGACTAGGGAATTGGGGGATTCGCCAGGCCAGCGACGGCTCGGTTTCGTAGAGCTGATCCGCCAGAACGGTCCGGGTCAGTTTGTAGTCCGGGAAGGCCGAGAAGAAGGTCGGACTGAGTCCCGCGGTGCACAAGAGGTCGGTCAGCTCCGAGCGTGAGAATGTCCGTACCGGCGCACCGGCGGGGTAGCCCTCCACCCCATCGAACACCACGCGGGTGTGGTCCTCTCCGGCTCCGGCCAGGTACTTCACCCCGAGGCGGTTCTCGATGGCCAGGAACAACGAGCCCGACGGCCGCAGCACCGTACGGATCTGGCGGAGGAACTCCGCCTGGGCGGTGAGCTCCCTGGCACCGCCACCGACATACTCGAGCACGCCAACCACCACGACCAAGTCGTAGGCGGGCTCGGCTGGGACGTCGCCCAACGACCCGACGAACACCTCGACGTGGTCGAGGTCGCGGGTACGACTCCTGGCCACGCGGGCCCGCGACAGCACAGGCTCCAGCGCATCGACCGTCCCGCACCGCTCGCCCAGCAGTCGGGTGATCGCCCCGCAGCCCGCACCGATCTCCAATACCGCGGCACCATCAGGCAGCGTGAAGGGGCGCAACAAGTTGGACCGCGCCGTGGACAGGTGGTAGCGCTCGGCCCAGGTGGTGGCCTGGACGGCCAGTTCATCGCTGGTGGAGCTCAGGTCCTCCGCCGCCGACACCAGGTCGAAGACCCGTTGCTCGGCACCGTCGCTGTAGTCAATGGTCTCTGTCGTGAGCAGACGGCAGCCGTCCACCACAGGAACATCGAGGCTTCGAACGCCAGTCATGGGCCCCCTCACGTCCACTCCCCTTGGCACTGAACGTCCAATGATACCCGAGCCACCCTGAGGCCTCGGCAGGGACCAGACCGGACACGGTGCCGGTCGGGGACACTGTCAGCTCAGCCGGACGTCGAACTCGCCGGCAGCCACCGGAGGGCGGCAGTCCGGAGCCGTCCGAGATACAGCGGGTCGATGGCGGGTGCCTCGTAGGGACGACCACGCACCACCTCGTACTCGGCGGCAAAAGTCCGCCACCGTTCGGGGTCGACGGCATTGGACGACGCGCCACCGTGGATCTGGTGGAAGGACCCTTCGCCCAGCAAGACAATGACTGAGCCCGGCAGTCTCTCGGCGGCGCGCGAGAAGAAGTCCAGGTTGACATAGCCACCGCCGGGGCTGGCGAACGTCTCGTCGTAGCCACCGAGCGCGTCGAACGACTGACGGGTCATGAACGTGCAACAACTCTCGTTGACCGGCCCGAACCAGCCCTGGGTGTTCGAGCCGGCCAGGGCGGCGATCTCGAATAGCCGATAACCGTCCGCCGGCCAGGCGATGGACTCGAGCAGCAGGTCCTCCGAGGTCGGCCCGTAACCCTCCTGCTGAGAGAGGGTCTGGTGCTTGGGCCCTAGGTGCCAGGCCAGCGTGGTGACGAGCGCGCCCGGATCCAGCTCGAGGGCCGACAGCCCAAGGGCCACCACTCCGGGGGTCACCATCCGGGCGCCGTCGAGCACTACGCCCACGGCACGCCCAGACGTTGCCGCCACAGCGCGGTTGACCGCCGTGGCCGGCGACACGCCGAGACCTTCACTGCGGATGACCGAGACGTTGGGACCGATGGACTCGATGATCTCCACATCGACCTGTTCGGGTGAGCCGTTGTCGACGACAACGATCTCGTAGTCCACCGAACCCACTCCTCGTTGGTACTCGGGGCACAACGAGTGGACGGTGCGCGGCAGTTCCCGGGCCATGTCGAAGGCGGCGACGACGATCGACAAGTCGGGGCGGTGGCGGGAGAACGGCACGGAGAGATGCTACCGAGCAGCATCTATGGTCCGCGGACGGCCCCTGAGGTGGCCTGCGGCCGATGGTGCTGAGGTCACCGACGGGCTGGGACGACGGCCACGCCCTTCAGGGCGAGCACCCGCTTGGCCTTCGGTGCACCGACGCCAACGGCCAGGTCGATCCGATTGACCCCGCGGTGCACACCCACATCGGCACGAAGGGTCGAGCCCTGCACCTGTGCCGCCACGACACGACCGTTCGGACCGGTGACGCTCAGCGAAGGGTGTGAGCCACGCCCGTCGAGAGCGAACCGCAGTTCCACGGCACGGGCAGCGTCGCTGTACACATACAGGGTTCCGGTCGCACCGAGATACGGCTTGCGGCCGAACACGGCCAGGCCCCAGCCACCGCCGGGATAGACGTGCGTCCCGGGAACCGAGCTGGTGAAGGCAGGAATGGCCGTCCTGATGGAGGCCGCGTCGTCGGCGCGGATCGATACCGCGATGTTGGCAACTTGGGCGTTGACAGTCCCGTTGTCCGGCGTGGCATAGAACGGCCCCTGCTGGGTGATGACAGCACAGGGGCGGGAACGCGGCTCGAGCGACCGGGTCACGTTGTGGACATCGACATCATTGAGTTGTCCTCGCCAACCGCTTCGCTCAAGGCCGGCCCACAACGGGTACTCGATATGGACCCAATTCCCGAACCCGGCTCGAAGACAGGTTGATTCCGCGATCATGCTGGATGCGACCTCGTACGGGTAGGCCTCTGCCCGCGGCGATACGTAGGACGGCTGATCAAAGAAATAGGGCGCCAGAGAGGACCCGGCCTCATCGGGCGAATGCACCAGCGGTCTGGCTCCATTGTCGAGCAATTGGGGCAGGCAGGCCACGACGAGCCCGGCCATGACCACATGGCCCACCCATCGAGGCCATTGCGCCAGTGCCAGTGCGATCACCGCCGACCAGGCAACCAACAGCGGCAGCGAGTACCGCACATTGAATGGACTCCACCGAGACAGCGCGGCGAAGACCACGTAGCCCAGGGTCAGTCCGATCGACAGGACCAGTGGTGCCCGAAGGCGGCGAGAGCCACGGCACACTCCGATGACCAGAACGATGAGTGCCACGACGATCAACAGCACGTGCCACGGGTTTGCCCCGAAGGAGTCGAAGCGAACCTCCTTGCTGAAATTGGACGCCCGGAACGAGTCGTAGTGCTGTGTCAGCGTGTACCGAAGGTCATCGGGCGACACCCCGGTGAACGAATACAGGTGCCCCAGCGGGCCGAGGATGCTTCGGGCCACGATGGTACCCGGGCCCGAGTGTCCGTTACCGATGTCAAAGTTTGAGGATGAGGACCGGATGACGTTGGCCGCTGCCGCGCGAAGGGTGACGCCCGAGCTCAGGGTGGATTGCGAGGTCGGTCCCACCAGCGAACCGAACAGTTGGACGTTCTGCGCCACAAAGGGAACCGAAACGACTGCAGCGCCGGCAACCATCCCGGTGAGGGACCTGACCAGGCGACCAGGCCAGCCGGTGGCATCACGGGACCGTCGATACCGGTAGACCGAAAGTGCCAACAACGACAGGGCCGCCGGGCCGACCATCGTCGGGATGTCGCCCTTGGCCATGTAGGCCAAGCCCGCGGCCGCGCCGGCCACAAGCGAACGGGTACGCCACCGCCGATCAAGCCTGAATCCGGCCAAGACCACCAACAGCCCGAGTCCGGTAGCTGCCGCCACGTAGTCGTTCTCCGCGCTCGTGGCGAGCAGGATGCCCGAAGGGATCGTGGCACAGACCACTGCGGCCATCACCTGGGCCCACCTCGTCGCGCCCAGCAGCCGGGCCAGCTCCGAAACCCCGACCACACACACCAACGAGGCCAGGAGGGAGGCGCCGGCATCGAATCGATCCGTACCGGCCATGAGATGAAGGTGGGCCAGGTTGTACTCGCCCAGGGGTGACAGCTCCACCTGGGCGAGATAGTGCGTGGCGAACGGAGCGATGGTCCGGTTCTGGATCCAGTGCTCGACGCGGGCTAGGTGGTACACCATGGCATCGGTATTGCTCGGGGGGTAACGGAGCCCGACGACCAGGAGGATCCCGCCCATCACGGCGAGAACTCCGACCCACACCCGCTCGCTGACGTCGAGGGCCGCCAGGCGATCCCGCAGGCCCAGGCGCCTGCCATGGTCCCTCTCCAGACGACGGATCGCCGAGGTGATGGTGCGGAGGTTTGCCACCACCAAGACGACGACAACCAGCGCCCAGCTCAACTCGACGGCGACGCTCGTGAAGTGATGCCCGATGCTCGTGAGCTCAGTGATGAGGAGCAGGAGCAACTCAAACGCCAGATACGCCAGGACCATTGCCCCGCGGACCGAGAGGGTTTCAAACCCGATGGCATCGCGGTTGGCAGCCACGAGGAGCCACAGGAGGAGGAGAGTCGCCGCCAGCACAACCAACATCACGGATCCGATCCGACCAGTGCGCCCCGATTGCCTGCCGCGAACAGGGATCCTGCTTGCACCGGCGGCCGAGACGCGTGGCCGACAGCGAGCAACCCCGCTAGGAGGGTAGTACGGCGACCAGCATCAGGCCTGACGTTAACTGCTCGTAGTCACTACTCGACGTGCAGGTTCGCCATCGGCAGACGGTCACCCCTGCAAAGCGACAGGTAGTTGACTACAGTCAGGGGCATGAAATGGTTAGGGGTCATCGTATTGGTCATTGTCGGAGCACTGGCGACCTACGTCGCCATCGAGTACTTCACGGTGGCTATTCATGCATTGCCGAGCTACATCCCCGGTCACAAGGCGACCGTGAATGGGCACATCGCGAGGGGTCACTACCGCAAGCGCGGTGCGTTCGCAGCCCTGATTGCCGTCATTGCCTTCGTTGCCGCTGGATTCCTGGCCTACCGGATCCAGCGCGCCAACAAGCCAAAGACGCAGGCCCCGGCGACGCCCGCTCCGGCATCCTCGTCGGTCGACCAGATCATCTAGGCGCTACGCCAGCTTTTCGGGTGTAGCTGCCTGCGAACAAAGGCTGCAGGCTCGAGGTGGGGTGGCGCGATCGTCGGCCGCGGTGCGGCACCAGGTCATCAGTCGGTTGAGGCCCCGCCTGCCTCCGACTGCCCCGCAGCCAGATCAGCGGGTCGCCCGTGCCGCAGGGTGGCTACTCGCCCAGGAACCAGCGGGTGGTGCGGGAACGCCCCGCAGGTGGCCCGTGCCCCGGGGTGGCTACTCGCCCAGGAACCAGCGGGTGGCCCGGGATGCCTGGGCTCCCACCGGATTGGTGCGCACGGTGTAGCCGACCCGCGCTAGGGCGCGGCGTCGTTGCTCGATCGTGGTGAGTATGTAGAGCCCGGTGAGGATCAAGGCGGCACCAGCCAGTGCCAGCGGCTTCACGTTGACACCGGTGAAGGGCAGCTGGGCCGCGACCGTGGTCGAGGGGTCGACTGGCGCCGAGGTGGCGGCCACTGCGGCTGGGGCTGCGGCCGCAGTCGTCGGAGTCGATGTCGTCGCCGTGAAGGGCAGCTGAGTCGTGGCTACCACCGCCGGCGGCAGGGTCGGCGGCGCAGTAGGCGTGGTCGGCGGAGCACAGGCCGGGCCACCGACGGTCATCTGGTGGCCGAACTTGAGATACCAGGGGCTGGGTCCGATCAGGGCGTCAGCCTGGATCACACCGCAGAACGCCGGGTCGTAGGTCACGGTGAGGATCCCCGAATTACCCGTGGCGGTACCCAGCACGGTCTGGGCGGGAACATCGGGCTCGTTCACCTCGAGCAGCCACTCACACGAGGGGTTGGTCGTGGGACAGGCCGGTGACGGAAGCGTCAGGGTGACCTGGTGGTAGGAGGGCCAAAACCGGATGACCGCGGTTGCACCCACGAGTGACTGAGCCGACGCAATACCCGAGACGACGAAGAACGACCCGACGGCCAGGCTCACCAGTCCCGCCACCACCAGAAGCCCACTCGCTCGCCTGCGTCGTCTTCGCATAGTTGTCCCCGGTTGTCGTCTGCCCCCTCAACTCCCTCCCCACGACGCGTGTCGCCGGATTATGTCGTCCCCCCGAACGCCACCAATCCCAGCTCCATCCGCCAACATGAACCGCAGGTGACAACAATCGTACCCAGAACCTGGCAGTTCGCCAGGCACAACTTCGCAGTGCACCGCGGCGATGACTCTCCGTGGCGAGCAGGCATGGAGTTGTCTGCGCCAACTCTAGAGATCAGGTCGTCAGCAGTCGGCCTCGGCGCGGTCCAACGCAGCCAGGATGGCGGTCACCGCTTCGCTGAGCTCGGTCCCCGCCTCGAGAACCAGGTCCGGTTGGGTCGGCACCTCGTAGGGATCGTCCACCCCGGTGAACGATCCGATCTCGCCTGCCTGGGCCCGGGCGTAGAGGCCCTTGGGGTCTCGGGACGAGCACAGGTCGACCGGGGTGGCCAGGTAGACCTCGACGAAAGGAAGCCCGGCCCGCTCGTGTAGTTGACGGGCCCTGCGGCGGGACTCGGCAAAGGGACTGATCAGGGCCACCAGGGTCACGATGCCGGCATCGGCGAATAAACAGGCCACCTCGGCCGCACGACGGGCGTTCTCCTCACGGTCGGCCCGGGAGAAGCCGAGGTCGCCGTTCAACCCGGTCCGCAGGTTGTCGCCATCGAGTCGGTAGGCGGGCCGACCCTGGCACACCAGGTGGTGCTCGACGGCGGCAGCCACGGTGGACTTACCCGATCCGGACAGCCCGGTGAGCCACAGCGTGGCCCCCCGGCACTCGAGGGACTCGCTCCTCGCCTGGCACGTCAGATGGCCCGCATGCCAGGTGACATTGGACGACGCCATGTCCCCGGGCACCGGCTCACTCGAGGCCGTGTCGCTCATGACGGCTCAGTCCGGGCCGAGGAGCATGCCGGCACCGACCGTGACGTTGGTGTCCTCAGCAGCCAAGATGAACGAGCCAGTCTGCCGGTTGCGCCGGTAGCTGTCGTAGTAGAGGGGCTGGGTCACCCGGAGGCTCACCCGCCCCACCTCATTGAGCACCAGTGACGATGCCGTCTCGTCCCGGTGGAGCGTGTTCACGTCCAGCCGGTAGCGGATGTCGCGCACCACGGCGCGCACCCAGCGGGTGGTGTGCTTGAGCGCCACAAAATCGCCGGGGACCAGGGGTCGGTCGGTCATCCACGCCACCATGGCGTCGAGGTCCTGGCCGACCGTCGGCTGATTCATCGGCCGGCACAGCAGGTCGCCTCGCGACACGTCCACGTCGTCGGTCAGTCGCACCGTGACCGACATCGGTGGGAACGCCTCGTCGATGGGTCCGGCAAAGGTATCGATTGAGGCCACGCGGGTGGTCAGGCCGGACGGTAGGACCATTACCTCGTCGCCCGGACGGAACACGCCACCGGCGACCCGGCCGGCATAGCCGCGGTAGTCGGGCTGGCTCGTGGCCTGGGGCCTGATCACCCACTGCACCGGGAACCGGGGGTCGATCAGGTTTCGGTCCGACGAGATGTACACCTGCTCAAGGTGGTGGAGCAGGGACGCCCCCTCGTACCAGGGCATGTTGACTGACCGCTGCACGACGTTGTCGCCCTGGAGCGCGGAGATGGGGATGAAGCTCAGGTCATTGACCTCGAGGCGGCTGGCGAAGGCCGCGAACTCCTCACGGATCGACTCGAAGACCTCGCGGTCGTAGCCCACGAGATCCATCTTGTTGACGCACAGCAGTAGGTGGGGAACCCGGAGCAGCGAGGCCAGGAACGCATGCCTACGGGTCTGCTCGACGATGCCCTTGCGGGCGTCCACCAACACGATGGTGAGGTCGGCCGTCGAGTTCCCCGTGACCATGTTGCGCGTGTATTGGATGTGACCAGGGGTGTCGGCGATGATGAATTTGCGCGCCGGGGTGGCGAAGTATCGGTAGGCGACGTCGATGGTGATGCCCTGCTCGCGCTCGGCCCGGAGGCCGTCGGTGAGGAGGGCGAGGTCGGTGTACTCGTCGCCGTGTTGCCGGCTGACCCGCTCCACCGACTCCAGCTGGTCCTCGAAGATGGCCTTCGAGTCGAACAGGAGACGGCCGATGAGCGTGCTCTTGCCGTCGTCGACCGATCCCGCCGTGGCCAGGCGCAGCAACTCCATCAGAAGTAGCCCTCGCGCTTGCGGTCCTCCATGGCGGCCTCGCTGACACGGTCGTCGGCACGGGTGGCACCCCGCTCGGTCAGTCGGGACGCCGCCACCTCCAGCACGATGTCGGTGGCCGAGGTGGCCGACGACTCGACGGCTCCGGTGCACGTCATATCCCCGACCGTCCGGTAGCGCACCGTGGCTTCGAACACCTCCTCGTCATCGCGCGGCGTGACGTGGGGCCCAATGGACAACAGCATGCCGTCCCGGCGGAAGACCTGGCGGCGGTGGGAGTAGTAGATCGACGGCAGGTCGATCTCCTCGTCGGCCACGTACTGCCAGATGTCGAGCTCGGTCCAGTCCGACAGGGGGAAGACCCGGATGTGCTCACCGGCCCGATGCCGGCCGTTGTAGAGGGACCAGAGCTCGGGACGTTGGTTCTTCGGATCCCACTGCCCGAACTCGTCCCGGAACGAGTAGACGCGCTCTTTGGCCCGGGCCTTCTCCTCGTCCCGTCGGGCGCCACCGAACACGGCGTCGAACTTGTGCTCGGCGATGGCGTCGAGCAGGGTCCGGGTCTGGAGCCGATTGCGCGACGGGTCGGGCCCAGCCTCTTCGGTTGCCCGCCCCGAGTCGATCGACTCCTGTACCGACGCGATGACCAGGTTGGCTCCCAGCTCCTCCGCGTAGCGATCACGAAACTCCAGCACCTCGGGGAAGTTGTGGCCGGTATCGATGTGCATCACCGGGAACGGGATCCGTCCGGGCCAGAAGGCCTTCTGGGCCAGACGCAGCATCACGACCGAGTCCTTGCCCCCCGAGAACAGGAGCACGGGCCGCTCAAACTCGGCGGCCACCTCGCGGATGATGTGGATGGATTGGGACTCGATGCTCTGGAGCTGGGACAGCTGGTACTGCCCCGTGCCCCCCACTCGCTGACCCCGATCCATGACGAGCAAATCTAGCCGCTGGCCCGCAACTTCGGATCCGCGCCGGCCGGTGCCCCTGGTTGGGCAAAGCGGGATCACCAGGTCGTGCCCGGACTCGGAGGCGACTCGGTGCCACGACCCAGGCCCGGGCGTCGCCCCCTGGCTTGGTACTCTCCCTCGGTGTTCTTCGGCCTCCGCTTCGATTTCCGCAACCCCACCATCGCTGGTACCTCCATGGCTGATCGTTACGCCGCCGCCCTGGACATGGCGGAGTGGGCCGACCGGCTCGGCTGCATCAGCATCGCCATCTCCGAGCACCACGGGTCTCCAGACGGCTATCTCCCGAGCCCGATCCCGATGGTCGCCGCCATGGCGGCCCGCACCACCAGTGTCCGGTTCACGATCGCGGCCCTGATCGCCCCGTTCTACGATCCGCTCCGCCTGGCCGAGGACCTCCTGGTCCTCGACAACCTGAGTCGGGGACGCGTCGACGTCATCGTGGCCGGCGGCTATGTGCCCGAGGAGTTCGCCACCTTCGACGTGCCGATGGACGCTCGGGGTCGTCTGGTCACCGAGGCCGTGGCCACCCTGAGGGCGGCGTTCGGCGGTGAGCCCTTCGAGTACCAGGGCCGCACGGTGCGGCTGACACCGGGGCCCTTCCAGCCCACCGGACCAGGCATCACCCTGGGCGGGAGCAGCGAGGCGGCGGCACGGCGAGCGGCGCGCATCGCCGACGGCTTCATCCCGTCGGTGCCCTCCGTGTGGGAGTTCTACCGCGACGAGGTCCAACAACTGGGGCGTCCTGATCCCGGGCCATGCCCCATCGGCGAGAACAAGGTGGTGGCACTGGCCGAGGATCCCGAAGCGGGTTGGGAGCAGATGGCACCGTTCTTCCTGCACGAGACCAATGCCTACGGCGCCTGGCACGATCAGTCTGGTGTGGCGTCGCCCTATGACACCGTGGGTGGCATCGACGCGCTCCGGGCGACGGGGCAGTATGAGGTGCTCGCACCGGAACAGCTCGTCGAGGAGATGAGGGATGCTCCATTCCCGTTCCAGCTCTTCCATCCACTGTGTGGTGGCATGCCCATAGATCTGGCCTGGTCGAGCCTGCGCCTCTTCGAGACGAAGGTGCTGCCGGCGTTCGCCTGAGACTGGCCGGACCCGAAGGCCCCGAACGGCTGGCCCGGCTTGACCGGGCCAGCCACGTACCCCACAACCAGGCCGTACACTGGTGGGCTAGGTGTGGTGACCGGCGACCATGAATCGGTCGGGGCACCCGAGGTCGGGGGAGACGACGATGGGGCCGAACCGAGGAGTGCGCCGCGGTCCACCGTCCGGGCTCAATCCGGACCGGAGCGCTCCCGGTGAGGCGACCCCAGGAGAGGTTCCGCCGGTCATCGTCCGCACCGGGCTGCCAGGCGATGCAGCCGACGCCGCCGCGCTCCACGTCGCCGGGATCGACGAGGGGTTCCTCTCGGCGCTGGGGACGGGCTTTCTGACCCGTCTCTATCGCCGGGTCAGCCTGGTTCCGGACTCGTTCCTTCTGGTCGCCACGTGTGATCACGACACCGTGGGGTTCATCGCCGGTTCGACCGAGGTCGGAACGCTCTACCGGTCGTTTCTGGTTCGCGACGGGCTGTCGGCCACCCTGGGTTCCTGGAGACACCTGCTCTCGGGTTGGCGGCGAGTCCTCGAGACCCTGCGACACGGATCGTCCTCCGGGCCGGGAGTCGGGCCGGGCTGTGAGCTCCTCGCCGTCGCCGTGGACCAGGGTTGCCAGGGCCGGGGGGTGGGCCACACCCTGGTGACCGCATTCTTGGACGAGGTGACGGCCCGCGGTTCGACCGCCGCCGAGGTGGTGGTCGCCGCCGACAACACCCCCGCCATCGCCCTGTACCGATCCCACGGGTTCGTCGAGCACGAACGGTTCGAGCTCCATCCCGGGACCGAGTCGCTCCTGCTCACGTGGGCCGGACCGGGACACGGTCAGGCGTGAGCCTCCTTGCCATCGGCCTCGTGGCCTTCGCCGTCACCCTCGTCACCACACCGCTGGTGATGAGACTGGCTCGGCACTGGGAGATCGTCGACCGCCCCGGGTCCCTCAAACCACAGGCCCGGGCTGTCCCCTATCTGGGTGGTGTGGCCGTCTTCGCCGGTGCGGTGGTGGGCGCGGCGGCCGGGCACCTCGCTGCCCTGATCCCCCTAATCGTGGCGCTGGTGATCGGTGTGGCCGATGACCGGTTCGACCTCCCGCCTGTCGTGCGTCTCTGCGGGCAGCTCGCCGTCGGGATCGCCATCGTCCTCGTCTGTCCGGTCCACCTGCCCGGAGCAGTGGGGGCGATCCTCATCGTCGCCGTGACACTCCTGGTGGTCAACGGGGTGAACCTCATCGACGGTCTGGACCTACTGGCCGGCGGTGTGGTTGCCGTTGGCGGGGTGGGCTTCGCCATCGCCACCCACGGCGCCGGTCGCCAGTTGGCGGTGGCTCTGGCGCTGGCGCTGGCCGCCTTCCTGGTCTACAACCGCCCCCCCGCCCGGGTGTACCTCGGGGATGGTGGCTCCTACCTCTTGGGTGCGGCCATGACGGTGTTGCTGGCCGAGTCGTGGGCGCCGGGTGTGCCCGTTCCTACCGGCATCGCCGTCCTCGCTCTGGTGGCGGTGCCGGCGGCTGAGGTGGCCTTCGCCGTGGTTCGCCGATCCCGGAGCAGTCGGTCAATATTGGCCGGCGACCGGGGCCACCCCTACGACCGGCTGGTGTCCCGGGGCTGGGCCCGCCCTGTCGCCAGCCTGGCCTACATCGCCGTGGAGGCACTTCTGGCCGCTGGGGTGGTCCTCACCGTCCACCTGGGAACATCGGCCGGGGCGATCGTCCTGGACCTGGCGGCCGCGGCGTTGCTCGTGGTGCTGGCCGGCGTCACCGGGGCGCTCACGCCTGACGTGGAGGTGGCTCCGTGAGCCGGATCTACCTGTCACCCCCCGAGGTGGGTGCTGACGAGCGACGGATGCTGCTGGCAGCCTTCGACTCGAACTGGATCGCCCCGTTCGGACCCGACCTAGACGCCTTCGAATCCGAGCTGGCGGCCCGGGTGGGAATGGACCATGCCGTGGCCCTCTCCAGCGGATCAGCCGCGCTCCACCTGGCCCTACTGCTGGCCGGGGTGGGTCCGGGCGACGAGGTCCTCGTCCCCTCGTTCACGTTCGTCGCCACCGCCTCAGCGGTCACCTACCTCGGTGCCGAGCCCGTGTTCGTCGACAGCTCCCTGACCAACTGGACGGTCGATCCCGACCTCATCGCCGAGGAGCTGGCCGCCCGGGCCCGCGCCGGACGCCTGCCGGCCGCCCTGGTCACCGTGGACCTCTACGGCCAGTGCGCTGACTATGACGCCCTGGTAGCGCAGTGTGACCGCTACGAGATCCCTCTGATCGAGGACGCCGCCGAGGCACTGGGGGCCACCTACCGAGGACGGGCGGCGGGGTCCTTCGGTCTGGCGGGCGTCTTCTCCTTCAACGGCAACAAGATCATCACCACCAGCGGAGGAGGCATGCTCGTAGCCCGATCCGGGGCGCTGGTGGACCAGGCCCGTCACCTGGCCACGCAGGCCCGGGACCCCTTCCCCCACTACGAACACTCGGTCCTCGGCTTCAACTACCGACTGAGCAACCTGCTGGCGGCGTTGGGTCGGGCCCAGCTGGCAGGTCTGGACAGTCGGATCGAGCGCCGACGGGCCATCAACACCACCTACGTCGCGGGGCTGTCCGACCTGCCCGGCGTGACGTTCATGCCTGTAGCCGACTACGGCGAGCCCAACTGGTGGCTCACCTGCATCGTGGTGGATCCTGAGCAGTTCGGGGCCGATCGCGAGCAGATCCGACTGTTCCTCGAGGCCCAGGACATCGAATCCCGTCCCACCTGGAAGCCCCTCCACCTGCAACCGGTGTTCAAGGATGCGCGAACCATCGGCGGCGAGGCCTGCGCCTCGGTCTTCGCCCAGGGCCTGTGCCTGCCGACCGGTTCGGCCCTGTCGCCGTCGGACCAGGACCGGGTGGTGGATGCCATCCGGTCCGTGCCCCGAACGTGAGCGCCGCCGTGCTCAGAACCGGCGCCCGGCAGTCCCCATTGCGCACCTGCACCTCCCCTGCCGTATCATCGTTGCCATGGCAGCTCAGGGGGCGGCGGTCAATCCGGTGAATAACGTGCCGCGTGCGCTCGCGCTTCTACCTTCCTCAGTTCCATCCCATTCCCGAGAATGACGAGTGGTGGGGCAAGGGGTTCACCGAGTGGACCAACGTGACCAGGGCCCAGCCGCTGTACCCGGGCCATTACCAGCCCCATGTCCCGACCGACCTCGGGTACTACGACCTCCGGCTCCCCGAGGTGCGCGAGGCCCAGGCCGATCTGGCTGCCACCCACGGCATCTCGGGCTTCGTCTACTACCACTACTGGTTCAACGGGAAGCGGCTGCTTGAGCGGCCCTTCAACGAAGTCCTGGCATCAGGCTCCCCCGACTTCCCGTTCGCTCTGTGCTGGGCCAACGAGGAGTGGACACGCAACTGGGATGCCCAGACCGGACGGGTCCTGATGCCCCAGGAGTTCAGCGACGCCGACGACCTGGCCCACATCCGCTGGTTGGCCGAGGCCTTCGCCGACGACCGCTACATCAAGATCGACGGCCGGCCGCTCATGCTGATCTACCGCGCCCAGCAGCTCCCCGATCCCAAGCGGACCACGGACATCTGGCGCGCCGAAGCCCAAAAGCTCGGCTTCCCCGACCTGTACCTGTGCTGGGTCGAGAGCTGGGGGCCACCCCCGGGTGGGCCTGAGGCATTCGGGCTCGACGCCAGCGTCGGGTTCATGCCCTTCTCGGGCGAACAGCTCTTCTTGCCCCTGGAAGGAGCGCGGGGCCACCGGATCCTCGACTACCGGTCAGCCTACGAAGCGGAACTGAGCAAGCGAGCACCCACGTGGAAGCGCTTCCCCTCGGTGATGGTGGGCTGGGACAACACGGCACGCCGACCCTACGGCGCCACCATCTTCGAAGGGGCCACGCCCGAGGCCTACGAGGAGTGGCTGCGACGTACCGTCAAATCGGTCTCGACGGTGCGAGACGAAGAGAACTACCTGTTCGTGGTGGCGTGGAACGAGTGGGCCGAGGGCAACCACCTGGAGCCCGACCAGCGCTACGGGAGGGCGTTCCTCGATGCCACCCGGGCGGTGATGCTGGGTGACACCGTGGTGGACGAGCGCCGCGGCGAACTGAAGGCCACGGACTCAGGGGCCCCGAAAGCCGACAAGCCGGACTTCGACTACGTGTACCCGTTCCAGCACGACAGCGCCATCGGTCACGCTGCCAGCCTGATCCGTTCACTGGTGGTCGATCGTGACGCCAAAGTCGTCGACCTGGGGGCGGGGACCGCGGTGGTCTCCCACGCGTTGGCCGAGGCGGGCATCGCCTACCACGGGCTCGAACTCAACCCCGTGGCGGTCGACCTCATGCACGGTGCCGGGATCGAGGCCACACTCACCGACCTCACCGACCTCGACGTGGTGCAGTCCACCCTCGACGAACTCGGGAACATCGGGGCGCTGATGATCCTCGACGTGATCGAGCACCTGACCCAGCCCCAAGAGCTGCTCAGCGCCTTGTCGGCCTGGTCGCTGAAGCACGGCGAGCCCGCCCTCGTGGTGTCGGTGCCCAATGTGGCCCACTTCGACCTCGGCCTCCGGCTGCTCGCCGGGCGGTGGACGCTCACCGACACCGGCATGTTGGACAGCACCCACCTCCGGTTCTTCACCGAGGAGACACTGGAGCGCATGTTCCTCCGGTCGGGATGGCGTGTGGCACAACGGGACAACTATCACGCCCTGCGCACCGACCAGTACGACGAGGAGCTCAATGACGGGCTGCCCGCCGAGTTGGTGGGGGCCCTCCGGTCCCTGTCCGAGGCCTTCAACCCCAACCCCACCGTGCAGCAGTTCGTCTGGGCCCTCAAACCAGTGCCGGTCACCAATCCGCCGGACACCTACCTCCAGGCCGTGGGGCGGGGCCAGGAGGACACTGAGGTGGTGTCCCTGGCCGACGGCAACCGCAAGGTCAGCGACTACCTGGTCTCAGTGGGGCTCTTGTCCAGCGAGCAGAGCCGTCGGGCCATGCACCGCATGCCTCGGTACATCCCGTCGGACGGCCTTCCGGCCTGGAAGCGCTGGGCCCTCACGCTGGCCTACCGGTCACCCCGGTCGGCGGCCCTCTTCCAGAAGGCCTACCGGCGGTTGCGTTGAGCCGTCCGTGACGATGGTGGCCCCGGGTTCGCCCCTGGCGCGGCCCGCCCGGACCTGATGCACGTCAACTCGCCGGCCCGGTCGGCGTTCCTCGCGCTGCCCGAATCGGTCCAAGCCCGCGTCCGCCACCGCATGGGGCGCTTCGCCCCGTGGGAGGACGGGCAGCCTCCGGTCGCCCCGCCCTGTCCAACCGGCATGACCACCGGGCCACCCGACTTCGTGGGTGTGGGGGTGCCCAAATGCGGCACGTCGTGGTGGTTCAGCCTCATCCTGGCCCATCCTGATGTCCATGGCCCGGCCAAGAAGGAACTCTTGTTCTTCAACCGGAACTTCTTCGAGCGCCAACGCCACACCCCGGTGACCGACGACGACCTCCGGGCCTACCACGCATGGTTCCCGCGGCCGCCGGGCACCAAGACGGGCGAATGGACACCCTCCTATCTGTTCTCGTATCAGCTGCCCCCCATTCTGGCCCGTGCCGCGCCGACCGGGAAGGTCCTGGTGCTGTTCCGCGACCCGATCGAGCGCTACCGGTCGGACATCTCCCGCCGCATGCCCCGTCGACGGTTGCGCAACGTCCGCTATCGGGGCCTGGCCCGCGGGTTCTACGCGGCCGAGCTGGCACCGTGGGAGGCCGCCTACCAGCCCGACCAGCTCCTGGTGCTCCAGTACGAGGCGTGCATCCAGCGACCAGCCGAGGAACTGGCCCGGACCTTCGAGTTCCTCGGTCTGGACGACAGCTTCCGACCACCGCGGCTGGAGGCCGAGGTCAACAAGACCAAGGTCAAACGGGACATCGAACCCGGCTTCGTGCGACTCCTGGCCGAGCTGTACGAACCCGACGTGGCGGCCTTCGCAGCCCGCCGACCCGACCTCGACCTCAGACTCTGGCCCCACTTCGCCCATCTCGCCGACTGACCCCGCGCCACGGTTCGCCCGAGCACCAAGACCTGGACGCCTTCAGTTCTCGGCCGGACGCTCCCGCATGGGCTCGACGGGATAGCGGATTCCGAGCCTCCCCCGGGCCCCGTCCACCAGCCCCCGCGCCATGACTCCCAGCCGCTCGAGCCGGCCGGCGTCCTCCCGGAACAGGGCTCGGGCGAACAGCTTGGCCACGTTGGCCGGGTAGCGCCCGAGGCGGTGCTTCACGTGCAGGTGGAGATAGAGCATGTTGCGGGCCTCGTAGTAGTACTTCCACAAGGGCACGCCGTCCCCCTGGCGCACCGCTTCGTGGTCCACCACGGCCCACTTGACCACCTGGCGGCGGAACCCGGCCTCGGGTATCCGCCACTGGAGGTACTCGGTGTCTTCGGCCCACCAGAACAGCTCCTCCATCGGCAGTCCGACGGCCTCGACGACCTGGCGGGCGATGACGAATCCGCACCAGGAGGGCCACAAGCCGAGTGTGCCATCGGCCTGGCGGGAGATGGGGAACACGAAGGCGCTGTCGGGCTCCTCTGCGGCGATGTCCCACAGGCGCTGGAGGCAATTCGGATCGGGGACCATGTCGTCATCGAGGACCCACGCGTGAGCGGCGTCTGAGGCCAGGAACACCGACAGCCCGTTGGCCCAACCTCCCGCCGGCCCGGTGTTGACCTCGGAGCGGACCACCCGGACCGCAAGGCCGGTCCCGGTGGGGTCATCGAGCTGCACCGGGGGTGTGCTGGCATTGTCCACCACCACCACCGCCTCCGGTGGGGTGGTCTGCCCGGCGATGGCCGCCAGACACCGGTCGAGGGCCTCGGGGGCGTTGTGCGTGAGCACCACGGCCATGATCCGGCGGTCGCCGTCTGCCCCCTGCGTGTCGGTCATGGCGATCAGGGCCGGTGGGCCAGGACGAACCAACCGGTCTCGTCGCGGGCGGCGTCCACCACCAGCCCGGCATCGTCGAACCACGGCGCGAGCTCACTCCAGACGTAGCGGTGCTCGACCGGGGCACTGAGCCGGTCGAACGTGTCGAGGACCAGGCTTCGCAGAGGCTTTCCCCGATATGCGTCCATCGGCAGACCGGCGAGGGCCTTGATGTCCCGTCGGTCGCCATAGGCGCCTGGGGCCACCACCCCGTAGTAGAGAGCCGCAGCGATCGGCGCGCTCACCACCTTGAGGAGCCGGTGAGGCAGGGTCACGGTCACCGTCCGCAGCGCCGAAGCCAGGCGCAGCGCCGCAGACCGCAGCCCGAACGTCGCCGGCCGGCTGTACAGGTAGAGGAGGATCGGCCCACCCGGAGCCAGATGCTCCACCAGGCGCTCGAAGCCGGCCCGGGGGTCGTCGAGGTGATGGAGGACGCCGAGGCTGGAGACGAAGTCGAAGCTGCCCGGGGCGAACGGTGCATCACGGAGATCGGACTGCACCACCAGCACGCCGGGGAATTCGGCCAGGTTCCGGGCGGCCGCCTCTACCGCCGACGAGCCGTCGAGGGCGGCCACCGCCATCAGATGTTCGGCCAGGAACCGGGTGTAGCGGCCCTTGCCGCAGCCGGCGTCGAGTCCGACCTTTCCAGCCAGGTCGTGGAGATCGACGTCACGGAAGTAGACCTCGGCGAAGCCCTCGTCCTCGTCGCGGACCTCGTCGAAGTTGTTCCACTCGAATCCGAAGCTGGCGAACGTCTTGGCCGTCGAGCCTTGCCGGACCGCTCCCGACGAGCAGTCAAGATAACCGTGGCGCCGTTCGAGGTGGTGGGCGGCGAGGCACTCGACACCCTCGCCGTCACCGACCTCTCTCATCGGCTTCCCACAGCGCGGACAGCGCAGACGGTCGACGATCAATTGCGGCATCACCTCGATCCCCCATCGACACTGGTCCCCCTCGTCACGGTCGATCTGCCCGCTGCACACTACAGCGGCCAACCAACGGCCCGGCATTTCCGCTGGTGAGCGTGTCTCTCCTGGTAGTGGGCCCAACCTGGTGTCTCACCGGCGGCCCGACCGTGACAGCGTCCCGAGGTCGAGTCCGTACCGCCCAGTCCCTACCGGCGACGATCGATGGCCGACGGCCACAGCGACCGGTCGAGCGAGGGAACCAGGGCCACCAGCTCTTCCACATCGTCCGCGTAGACCCTCGCCAGCCGAACGGTCGTGTCCGGGTCCAGCGGGGGCAACGGACCGAGCGCCTGGCGGGGCGGGGCTCCCACCACGGGCCGGTAGCCGTCGTCGAGGCCGAGGAACCGGTAGGTGGCGGCGATCTGTTCGGCGGGATCGGCCACGCACCGCTCGTACTGGAGCACGAGCACCCGGTCGGTCGGGAAGTACTCGAGCAGGCGGCGCAGCTGGGCCCCGTAGAACCCGCGTGCGACGGCGTCGGCGGTGTGGTCGCCCACCTGGGGGACCCGACGGTCAGCGGTGGACGCCAGGCCCAGGCGCAGCCGGTCGACCGGGTCCCGCACCATCATGAGGAGACGGGCGTCGGGTGCGGCCCGGGCCAACAATGGTGCGACCCAGGGCAGGGCGCTGTAGCTCGGGGTCCACTCGCCGGTGATCGCTCCCGGCCGCCGGGGGAACCAGCCGTGGTACCGGTCGACCTCGGCCGGGCCGAGGTCGGTGGTGAGGAAGTGGCTGAGGTAGTGCCTGGCGCCGGGAACGTCCGGACGCCAGGCCACGCCCGGGTGGTCGTTGACCAGGCCGAGCCACCAGTCGCTGGCGGCCATCATCACCCCGACACCCACGAAGTCGGGTGGCCCCGGCTCCTCGCCCGGCCCCCGGGGCGGCGGCATCAGGTCGGCACCGGACTCCCACGGACGGTAGCGCCCCAGCCGGTGGCGGAGATCGGCGCGTTGGTCCGGCGGCACCAGGCGGTGGAGGCGCGGCGGCAGGCGGTGGAGGCCCTCGGCCAGCTGGTCCTGCCAGTTCACCGGACCGCCGCATCGCTGTGGCCATTTCTCGGGTCCTCGGTGGCGTCGGTGAAGTTGGGCCACAGCGAGCGGTCGATGCCGGGGAACGACGCGACCAGTTCGTCGACGTCGGTGCGTACAGGTCGATGAGCCGGCGTCGGGCATCCGGGTGGATGGCCACCTTGGCCCCGGACACGTTGACCGCTCGTCGCAGGTCCTCGGGAACGTGGTCGTCGAGGCCGAGGAACCGGTAGGTGACGGCCAGTTGGCCGGCCGGGTCGGCGGCACACTGCTCGTACTGCAGCACGAGCATCTGGTCTGCGGGGAAGTAGTCGAGGTAGCGACGCAGCGACGCAGCGTAGAAGCCCTGGCGCACCGCTTCGGACACGGTGGCCTCGGTCGCCAAAGCACCCTTACTCAGACGGAACGAGAGGCCCGAGCGGAAGCGCTCGACCGGATCGCGGAGGATCACCAGCAGCCGGGCCTCCGGGGCGGCCTGGGCCAACAGGGCGGCCACCCATGGGTAGGCCAGGTAGTCAGGGGTCCACTCGCCGGTGATGGTCCCGGCCCGGCGTGGGAACCATCCGTGGTAGTGCTCGACCTCGGCCGGGCCGAAGGGCTCGAGCCCGAAGTGGGAGAGATAGTGGCGCTCCTTGTGGATCCCCTCGCTGGCCGACACCCCGGGGTGGGCGGCAATCAGCTCGTACCACCAACTGGTCCCCCCTTTTTGGACCCCGATGCCCACGAAATCGGGTGGGCCGACCACCTCGCCGGGAGCGGGCACGGGCGGAGTCAGGGCGAAGCCGTCCTCCCACGGAGCGAAGTTGCCCGTACCTCGAAGCACCGCACTCCGGGTCCTCGGGGAAAGCCTGCGGAAGGCGGCCCGGGCCACACGGGGTGGGCGCATGGCCTCACCATGCCACAGGGCCTGGGGGGCGACAAGCACTGTGCCGGGTCCGGTTCGGTAGCATGACCCCTCGTGAGGGGGGCACGCAGTTCGGTGACGGAACGTGGCGGGGACCCGCGCCTCCCGGGCCGGCGTCGCTGATGCCCAGCCATCTGCTGAGCGTGGTGATGCCCACCCAGAACCGGCCCGAACGCCTCGAGCGGGCCGCCCGCTCCGTGCTCGACCAAAACGGCGCCGACATCGAACTGGTCATCGTGGACGACGCCTCCGTGACGGTCGGACCGACGACGTCACGGCACGGTTGGCCGAGGACCGCCGCGTCCAGGTGGTGCACAACACCGAGTCCCAGGGCCCTGGCGGCAGTCGCAACCGGGGCATTGGCCTGGCGCGAGGCGACCTGCTCGGGTTCTGTGACGACGACGACGCCTGGCTGCCGGGGGCCGCCACCCGGTGGTCGAGCGCCTGGACGCCGACAGTGACGTCGGCGTTGTCACGTCGTGGCACCAGGTGGTCCAAGACGCCACCGGCCGTGTCACCCTCTACCGCGGACCGCTCGGCTTCGGGGCGAATGAGCTCCTCTGGTTCAACTTCGTCGCCCTCCCCTTCGGCGTCATCCGGCGGACGCTCTTCCCCGACGACCTGGCCATGGATACTGCCCTGCCGTCGTGTGAGGACTGGGACCTCTGGCTCCGGTGCGCGCAGGCCCATCCCATCGCAACCTTGGCCCAACCGCTGTACGCCTACCACCAGCACGCCGACGACCGGGTGACCCGGGTCGGGTCGGGGGACCGCATCGGGCGCCAGGGCTTCCTCGACAAGCATGCGTCGTCGATGTCCCCGTCGTGCCGCCGCTACCACGGTTGGTGGTGGCCCAGCTGGCCGGGGGACGAGCCGGTGTCGTCGATAGGCTGACCTCGGGCTACCGGACACCCCTGGCTACCGGGCTGGCCGGCGCCGTCCTCGCCACCGGTGCGTTGTCCAGCGCGTTCGGGACCCGGCGCCGCGACCCCGGATTGGCGGCCCGGGTGACGGCCACCCTCCTGGGCTCCCCCGCCACCGGCCATCGGACCACGGTGCGGCGATGAGTCAACGACCCATCGTGATCGTGGGGCTGCCCCGGTCGGGGACCACGTGGACCATGCGCGCCCTCGCCAGCGCCCCGGGCACTGCGGCCATCCTCGAAGGGGACAACGAGGACAAGCATCCCGCGGCCATCCATGCCAAACGAACGGTCGGCCGCTATCCCGTCCTCGGACCGGGAGAGCGCCGCCCCCGACTACCGGAGGCTGTGGGAGTGGATCCTGGCCGGCGCCCACGAGGAGCGCCGCTCCCGGCTCGCCCGCCACCTGCTCGGCCCCGGGGCGGTCGACCGGATCCACGATGGCCGTCTCGACCCGGTCACATGGCTGGCCGCCACGCTGGCCCGGGACCCACGAGCCGCCCCCCTGCCCGCTGCCATCGGGCGGCCCCGCATCGTGGCCAAGTCCATCCATGCCCAGCTCGCCACCGAGTGGTTGGCGACCGAGTTCGACGTCGAGGTACTCGTCCTGCTCCGCCACCCCGCCAACGTGCTGGCCAGCTGGCTGGAGCTGAATCTGAAGGACGCCCGCAACTCCACCCTCGAGTCCCGGCCCGACATCCGGGCCCGCTATCTCGAGCCCTGGGGCATCCGACCCCCCGGGTCCGACCCGGTGGAGCGGATGAGCTGGAGGATCGGCCTCCTCATCGCCGCGCTGGAAGAGGCGCGGTCGCGCCACCCCGAGTGGCACGTGCGCACCCATGAGCAGCTGTGCACCGACCCCCCGGCTGAGTTCCACCAGCTGGAGGACGAGCTCTCGCTGGAGTGGGGCGAGCAGTCCGAGGCGTTCCTCGAGGGCCACAACGCCCCTGGCACCGGGTTCGTCGTCAAGCGGGTGGCCGCCGAACTCCCCGACTCCTGGCAGTCACGGTTGGACGACGCCCAGGTGGCCACGCTCCGGCGCACCCTCGACCAGTTTCCCATCACCACCTATACCGACGAGGATTACACCCGCGACTGACCCTCGGAGATGGTGGCGGTCAGGTCGTCGAGACGCCGTCCGCACCCGACGAGCTGGCACCCGACTCGGATCGGCGCTGGAAGTGCACCACGAATCCGGCCCGGCCGAGCGGATCGACCGAGGCCACCGAGAGGCCCGAGGCGGCGGCCAGAGAAGCGAAGCCGTCGGCGGTGTAGCCGTGCACCCCGACACCGCGGGCCCCGTAGCGGACCTTGCGCAGCGACAGACGCAGCCCTGGAGCCGGGAACGAGCCGATGACATGGTCGGCCGCGCCCCCCATGCGGCCCAACAGCTCGGCGGGCCGGTCCACGTAGTCGAACACCCCGAGGGCGATGGCCACGTCATAGGCATCGTGCTCGTCGATGTCCTCCCAGCCGCGGCGCTCGACGTCGACCAACCCGGGGAAGGACGCGGCCTGCTCGACGGCCAGGTCCACCATGGCCTCGGCCGGATCGATTCCGGTGACATGGATGCCCCGGCTGGCCAGTGGGGGGAACAGTGGCCCGCTCCCGCACCCCACGTCGAGGACCTTGGTCGCCGACAGACCCACGGTGATGTCCACGGCGGCATGCAACCGGTCGAACATGGGCCCACGGCCGAGGGCCCGGGCCACCGGCTCGCTCGCATAGAAGGCGGAGAACCGCTTGGCCCGCTGATGGAAGTAGCCCTGGAAATCACCGTCGGACATGACCACACACCTCACTGCCGTAGCGTTGCAGCAACCGGGTGAACACCGGCTGCACCCTGCTCCTGCCGACCAACTGCTTGGCCACACCCACAGAACGGATGGCGCCCACGCCGGGCAGCGTGGCTCCGAAATCGTAGGAGTGGTAGTAGAGCACGGCGGTGTCCGTGGCAGCGTCGACCGCCGCCGACGTCACCGCCACCGGGAGCAGACGCTGGTAGCTGCCGCCCCCGATCGGGAATCGATGGGAGGTCAGCACGGGCAGCTCGCGGACGGGCGATGCGCCTCCGAGGTGGCTGGTGTCCGACACGTAGTCGAACCCGGCCTCGGCCACCGCCTGGCGAAAGCCGGCCAGACCCAGTGCGGTGGGCACGTCGAAGCGGGGGGACCGGAATCCCCGGACCGGTCGTTGGAACAGGTCCTCCAGCCGGTCGCGCCCGTCACGCAGCCAGGCCACCAGGGCCGCAGGGTCCTCGGGGAGCCGTCCGTGGTCGGGTCCGTGGCTGGCGATCTCATGTCCCCGGGAAGCCAGCTCCTCGAGTTCGGCCCGTACAACTCCCGCGTAATTGCCCACCACGAACAGGGTGACGGCCGAGCCGATCCCGGCATCCTCCAGCAACGCGCTCAGGCCGGCCAATCCGCTGCTCGATCCGCTTGGACGCTCCATAGGTTGGCCAAGGACGGCCATCCCGTCGTACCAGTCTTCGACATCGACCGTGAGGCACACCCGGGGGGTCACGACGCCACCTCGGCCAGGGATCGGTAGAACGTCTCGAGGCGGCCGATCACCTGGTCTTCGGAGAACCGCGAGGACACCCACTGTCGGCAACGGTCGCCTAGCGCGGCGCACCGGTCCGGATCCCGGACCAGCTCTTCCACCAGCGAGGCCAGGGCCCGTCGATCGCCCCGCGGAACCGTCAGCCCCAGGTCCGACGGGATGACCTCTCGCACGCCCCGGATGTCGTAGGCCACGACGGGCCTTCCCATGACCGCGGCCTCCATGGCCACTCGGGGGATGCCCTCCCGGTAGGAGGGCAAGGCCACGACGGTGGCAGAGGCCAGATAGGGACGCACGTCGTCGACCGCGCCGATGAAGGTCACGATGCCGGCCTCGGCGTACCGGGCCACCTCCTCCTCGGACAGGGCGTCACTCTGGTCGTGCTCGACAGGACCGACGTGGACGAAGTCGGCCTTGCCGGCCAGCGACTCGGCCAGTTCGAGGAAGTCGGCGCATCCCTTCTCGCGGACCAGCCGGCTCACCATGACCACGAGTGGCCGATCGGCGTGCAGGGCGGGCGCTACCGGCTCGGTGAACCGGTCGATCACGATGCCGTTGCCCACATAGGTGACCTTGCGCCGGGGGCAGATGCGGACCGCCGGAAGCACCGACTCGTCCTCGCGGCTCTGGACCAGCACCTGGTCGGCCCACTGACAGCACCAGCGCTCGAAGCACCAGCCCAGGACGTTGGCCGCCCGTCCGTTTCCGGCGAAGTACAGCGAGCCGTGGATGGTGTACACGGCGGGCGTCCGGCCAGGCGGGCGGCCGGCAGTCCGAGGACTGATGCCTTGGGCGTGTGGGTCTGCACGAAGTCGAAGGCCGAGGATCGGAAGTACTTCCACAAACGGGCGAACGACGTCCCGTCCGACAGGGCGAACTCCCGACGGATGGGGATGACCTCGACCCCGACACCCTCGGGTGGGTCGGGGTAGTCGTCCCCGCTCACCACCGTCCAGTCGATCGAATCGAGCCGACGGAGCTGGTTGGCCAGCAGGACCCGGGCGGTGAGCGACGTCGTTACCACTCGACAGCCGCGCCGTCGCACTGACGCGTGAGACCCGCCTGCGGACGTCGACGTCATTGCACCCCCCCGTTCACCTCGCGTGGCCCCTTGTCGGCCGACGAAACGGACTGCCCCCGTTGGCGGCCACGGTCGACATCAAGTTCCACACCTTACCGCCGGGCGCGCACCTCGAGCGTCCTGCCTGCGGCGAGCGCGGCGTCGGCACCACCACCGGTGGTCATCGTCCCAGGTCCGGCATCCACCGGTCGATCCAGGCCTGGAGGGCCAGCACATCCCACAGCTCGTGGGCCAGATCGTGGCGACCGACGAGGTGGGCCTCCCAGGCCCGCCGGATGGGCTCGGGGTCCAACAGGCCCTGGTCGGCCAGCCGCGACGGGTCGAGCAGGCCGTCCGCCCATGGCCGCAGGGGTCCGCGCAGCATCGCGCCGATGGGGAAGCCGAACCCCATCTTCGGGTCGTTCCACCAGCTGCTCGGGGATGTGGCGGTACAGGACCTGGCGGACCAACCACTTGGTGGTCCCCTCGTGCAGCTTGGCCTCCAGGGGCAGTCTCCAAGCCAGGTCGAACACGTCGCGGTCGAGGAACGGCACCCGGGTCTCGAGTGAGCACGCCATGGCAGCGCGGTCCAGCTTGGTGAGGATGTCGTCGGGCAGGTAGCCGACCAGGTCGAGCCAGAGCATCTGCTCGGTGATGCCCCCGAGCTCAGGCCACTCCGAGGGGCGCGACGCCACGGACCGGTTGGCGCCGGCGCCACGCACCATCGACTCGGCGTCGTCCCAGTAGGACACCAGCGACAGGTAGGCGTCCTCGGTTCCCGACGCCCCGAGCACCTTGGCCACCTTGGCCACCTTGGAGGAGGGGTTCCTGACCTGCATCCGAGCGGGAAGCACCGAGGTTGCCCGAGCGGCGGTGTCCACCACCGAGGGCGGCACGTGGCCCAGTGCGGTGGCAGCTGTCCGCCGGACCGGAGCAGGCAGGAGCGAGGCGCGTCGCCACAGCCGCTCCAGCCAGGCGTGCCGGTTGTACCCGGCGAACAGCTCGTCGCCGCCGTCCCCCGACAGCGCCACCGTGACCCGGGAGCGGGCCAGGCGACTGACCAGGTGCATGGGTATGGCCGAGACGTCACCGAAGGGCTCGTCCCAGATGTCGGGGAGGTCGGGGATGAGGCGCGCCGCCTCGTCGTCGGTGATGTCCATGGTGGTGTGATCGGTTCCCAGGTGGGCCGCCACCGCGGCCGCCTCGGCGGACTCGTCGAAGGCGCGGTCGGCGAATCCCACGGTGAACGTGTGCACCGGCTGTCGGCTGTGCTGTTGCATGAGCGCCACCACCAAGGTGGAGTCGATCCCCCCGGAGAGGAACGCCCCGACCGGTACGTCGGCGACCATCCGAGCCGCCACCGATGCCGACAGCACCTCCTCGAGCCGGTTCTCGAGTTCTCCGGTCGCAGCATCGAGGGGACGCTGGCGGGCATCTTCGATGGCCTGGCGGGCCGACCAGTAGGACTCGGGCGCCGGAAGACGGCCGGGGACGGCATCGCCGGCGAAGGTGACGACCTGTCCCGGGCAGCAGCTTGGCCACCCCCCGGTAGATGGTGTGCGGGGCGGGGATGCAGTTGTGCCGCAGGTAGAGGGCCACCGCATCACGGTCGATGTCGGCAGCGAACTCGGGCAGGGAGCGCAGGGCCTTCAGCTCCGAGCCGAAGGCCAGCGCTCTCCCCACCCACCCGTAGTAGAGCGGCTTCTCGCCGAAGCGGTCCCGCACCAGGTGCAGCTGCGCTGGTGGCGCGATCCCAGAGCGCCAGGGCGAACATGCCCTCGCAGGCATCGAGCGCACCGCGGAGGCCCCACTGCTGCACTGCTCCGACCAGCACCTCGGTGTCGGACCGGCCCCGGAACGGCACACCCTCGGCGATCAGCCGCTGACGCAGAGTCGCCGTGGTTGTAGATCTCGCCGTTGTAGGTGACCACCCACCGACCGTCGGCCGAGTGCATGGGCTGGCTGCCCTCGGGACCGAGGTCGACCACGGCCAGCCGGCGGTGGCCGAAGTACATCCCCACGTCGGGATCGCACCAGTAGCCCTCGGCGTCGGGCCCCGGTGGGTGAGCGTGGCGGTCATGGCGGCGACACGACGGACGAAGGATTCGGTGGCACCCGTCGACCTGGGGTCGAAGAGCCCGGCGATGCCGCACATGGGCTAGCGGCCCGTGACAGTCGCCCGGGGCCCCCAGGGCGCGGCGGCGCGCCTTGCCCTACCCCCGGTGATCGACCATGTCGAGATCATCGGCGAGGGCCGGGGTGGTGTCAAGGTTCCCCGCACCGGGCCGAGGCGCTCGGGTACGCGGAGCTACGACGCCGACGGACGGGGGTCCGCCTCCTTCGACGTCCCCGAACTCGCCGACCTGGCGGGCGTAGCGGGGGTGCTCCCCCATCCGGCCGAGGGCCCCGTCCCAGCTCCCGTGGACGATGGCCATCCGGTGGGCCCGACTGGGGGCCTGCTGCAGGTGGCGGGCGGTGTAGGCCAGCTGCCACGCGTACCAGCCGGGGCGCCCGTGGCGGCGGATCAGGGCCAGCGAGTTGCGGGCGTGGTAGTAGGAGCGCCACGCCTCGTCGACGTCGGTGGGCCGGCGAGCCCTGAGAGCGCCTCGGTCCGGCCCGTCGTGGTCTGCTGGGCGGCCACCCGGCGGGCGGCGTCCCGGTCGACCAGCACCTCGAACCCGGCCTCGCGGACCCGGCAGAAGAAGTCGAAGTCCTCGAGTCCGAAGAACCAGTCGGGATCGGGGAGCACTCCCGCCTCCACCACCTGCCGCGACACCAGGGTGGCTCCCCAGCAGGCCACGTCCACCGGGCGCCAGCCCGTCGGGTCGACTCGGCCGGCGGGACCACGTTCACGGTGTGGGCTCCGCGCCCGACGAAGTCGCGGCCGTAGGCCACCACCGCACCGACCTAGCGGTCGGGTCCCGAGGTCGGCGATCCGCGGCCAGGAGAGGCGGCCAGTCGGGGCGAGGGCAGGTCGAACAGGCCGACGTCGTCCTCGCACAGATAGGCCCACTCCAGCCGCGGGATCGCGCGAACGCCGCCGACCAGGCCGGCCCGGAAGCCGCCCGCCGGACCGGTGTTCCGGTCCAGCCGCACCATGCGGACCTGCGACTCGAGCCGGGGTCGTCGAGGCCGCCCTCGCCGTTCACCACCACCACCACCCGCTCGCGGAGCCAGGCCCTCCACCTCGAGGAGCGAGCGGATGACCTCGCCGGCCAGGTCGCGGTCGCAGATAGGTGAGCACCACGGCGGTCACCCCGTCGGGAGCTGCGTGGCCGTCGCCGCTCCCCGGTCGTCTCCCCCGACCCGGTCATCGAGCCCTCACGGGGCTAGGCTAATCGCCTATCGCGTCCGGGCCGAGGGCCCAGGTCGAACGGGGATGGGCCGGGGAGGCTCCAGCGGTGAGAGCGAGACGTCGATGAAGCGGTCCCCGTGCAGTCGCCATCGAGCCGCCCCACTGTGGGGTGGGGCTGGTGATCAGCGTCATCGTGCCGGTGCGCAACGGCCTGCCCTGGCTGGAGGACCAGCTCCACGCCCTGGCCGCCCAGGAGTAACGACCACGACGTGGGAGTTGATCGTCGTGGACAACGGCTCGACGGACGGCAGCCGCCGCGGTGGTCGGCCTTCGTTGAGCGCCACCCCTGGTCGCGCTGGGTCGACGGGGCCGCGCTGGCGGGAGCGGCGGCGGCCCGCAACGCCGGCGTCCGGGCCGGCCCGCGGCGACCTGCTGGCCTTCTGCGATGCCGACGACGTGGTCGCAGCCGCGGCTGGCTGGCCGCCTGTGCCGGACGCCTTGGGGACGGCCGACGTGGTGGCCGGGGTGTTCGACTTCTGTCGCTCAACGGGCTGGCCCCCGCCCCGCCGACGCCGGCGTCGATGCGAGCAGCTCGCCGTTCCTCCCCGCCGGCCTGAGCGCCAATCTGGCCGTCCGCCGGGTCGGCATTCGAGGCTGTCGGGGGCTTCGCCGAGGAGCTGGTCATCGGGGAGGACATCGACCTGTGCTGGCGCCTGCAGCTGGCCGGCTACCGGTTCGCCCTCGACCCCGGCGCGGTGGTGGCCAAGCGCGACCGGGCCGGGTTCACGCCAGGTCTTCACGCCAGGCCGCCGCCTACGGGCGCAGCGGCACCGGCCCTCTACCGCCGCCACCGTCAGACGGGGGCCCGCCGCAACCTGCGGGGTGCGGCCCGGTCGTGGCTCTGGTTGGTCGCTCACCTTCCCCAGGCTGGCCCGTCCAGGCCCTCAGCGCAACTCGAGTGGGCCCGCGGCCGCCGGCATGCGGATCGGGACGCCTGGTCGGGTCGGTCACGCGAGCGGGTCTTCTTCCCCTGACGGGTCGGGACCACACCGACCGGCGGCGGCCGAGCAGCCTCAGTTGACTTCCCACTCGGCACCGACGTAGACCGGCGACATCACCATCACGCCCTCGGGCAGGCTGTAGGACGTCGGGGCCCATGACGTCGAAGGACATCACCGGCCGCCACGGCAGCAGTGGCTTGCCCTTGCCGCCGGCATGGCCCGACATGGCCGGCCAGAGCGAGTAGCGGCCCTTGGCCAGCGGGACGTGGCGGAGCCGGCACGTTGACCTCGAAGTCCCCCGCCGGGAACGAGCCGCTGTAGCGGACGATGAACATGGGGAAGGCGCTGCCCTGGGACACCCCGATGAAGAAGTTGGCCTCGAGGGGCTCGGGCGAGTTGAGCGTCAGCCGGACGTCGAGGTCGCACTCCGACCGCACCTGGCCGCCGTCGGCCGCCTCGATCTCGACACTTCAGCACCTCGACCACGCCCTCGGTGGACGTGGTCAGGGCGGCGTTCTGCTCGACGGCGGCCCGGTACTTGGCCACCACGTCCCGCGTCGGGCCGGAGGCCTGCACCACGGCGTCGGCCAGCCACACCGCCTTCTCGCAGGACGCCTCGACCGAGGCCAGGTCGTGGGAGACGTAGAGCAGGGTGGTGCCGGCTCGCACGATCTCGCCGATCCGCTTCAGGCACTTCTGCTGGAAGTTGGCGTCGCCCACCGAGAGGACCTCGTCGACCAGCAGCACGTCGGGCTCGAGGAAGGCGGCGATGGAGAACCCGAGCCGCATCTGCATGCCCATCGAGTAGAACTTGACCTGCCGGTTGACGGCATCGGTCAGGCCGGCGAACTCCACGATCTCGTCGAACTGGTGCCTGATGGTCTGGCGCCCCATGCCCATGACGGCGCCGTACAGGTAGATGTTCTCCTTGCCGGTGAGCTCGGGGTGGATGCCGCTGGTCACGCTCGAGCAGCGCGCCGATCCGGCCCTGGACGTTGCAGCGTGCCGGCCGACTGGTAGGTGACCTGGCTGATGATCTTGAGCAGGGTGGTCTTGCCCGAGCCGTTGATGCCGATCAGCCCCAGGGTGCCCCCCGGCGGGACCTCGAGGCTGACACGTCCTTCAGCACCCAGCGGTAGTCGTGGCGGGCGCCGGTGCCGATGGACTTCCCGAACCGCTTCATCTGGTCGTAGAACTTGGGCACCGTCTTGTCGGCGCGGAACTTCTTCCAGACCTCGCTCGACCTCGATCGATCCGTCAGGCAATGTCGGCAAAGTTCACCTCCAGCCGCTTGAAGATCCGGTAGCCGAACAGCAGATAGAGCGTGGCCCCCAGCGCGGCGATGCCGGCCAGGTTCCAGTTGGGGGCGTGGCCGAGCAGCATGGTGGTCGCGGGCGCTGGCGATGACCGGGCCCGAGGGGATTGAAGAACCCGTAGACCATCTGCAGGTTGATGGTGATCCCGCCCACCCAGTGGGCGTGCACGACGTGACCGTGTGGTCCGACGCACGTGAGACCATGTGCCCGCCCGCAGAGGTGGTAAGTTCGTCGGGATCTCCGAGTACGGCCAGATCACCGGGGTGGCGAACAGCCCGAGCGAGGTGACGAGCGGCAGCACCTGCATCAGGTCACGCATCTGGATGATGATGCTGGCCACGGCCAGGGCGACGCCGGCGGCGAACACCACCTCGATGATCATGAACATGGGCACCCACAAGGTGGCCAGCCGCGGGCGCCCGGCCGAAGATGACGAACAGGAGGGCCAGTGGGATCCACGACAGGATCGTGCTCAGGGCGTTGACGCACATGGTCTCGAGCGGGAAGCACTCCCGGGGGAACTGGGTCTTGGCCAGCAGCGCCTTGTTGGACAGCAGCGACTGCCCGCCGTTGCCCAGTGCCGTGGCGAAGAAGCTCCAGCACAGGATGCCGACGAAGGCGTAGAGCGGCGTAGGGCAGGCCCTGGCTGCTGAACGACTTCACCTGGGAGAAGACGACCACGAAGATGACCAGGTGGCCACCGGGCCGATGACCGCCCACAGGACGCCGAGTGTGGCCTGCTTGTACTGGGCCCGGAAGTCCCGCTCGGCCAGGGTGTAGATGATCTCCCGGTGAGCCCACAGGTTCCGGATCGACTCGAGGTAATTGACCCTGTGGCGGTAGATGATCTCGTCGGGTGGCTCGGCAGGGATGGTCGAGCACGTCGGTCTCGACCAGTGTCGTCGCCAAAGGACGTTCAATCGCTGCCATCGGCCGACACTACCCCCCTAGGTCCCGAAGTCCGAGCCCGGCTCATGACTACCAGCCCGGACACAATATCGCGGCCCAGCCGGTACCGGCCACGTCCGGTGGACGACGTCACCGCTAACATCGCCCCGTGCCGGCATCCGGGGAGGCCACGCCAGCCAGGTCGGACGAGCGGGTGCGGGTGCTGTTGGTCATCAAGAGCCTGGGCCACGGTGGTGCGGAACGCCTGCTGGTCGACACCGTCGCCCACGCCGACCGGCAGTCGTTCGACTACGAGGTGGCCTTCGTGCTGGCCTCGGAGCAACTCCCTGGCCCCGGAGTTGGCCTCGCACGGCATGCCGGTCCACGACCTCGGTGGGCGTCGCGAACCTCGACCTGCGTGGCTATCCGCCTTCCGGCGCCTGCTTCGACACGGCCACTACGACGTTGTCCACTTCCACCTGCCCTACACGGCCGCGCTGGGCCGTCCTGTGGTGGCATCCCTGCCCCGACGGCGACCGGCCGGTCACCGTGTACACCGAGCACAGCATGTGGGACAAGGTGGCCGTCCTCGTCAAGCTGCTCAACCGGGCCACCGTCCGGCGGGACCGGGCCCTGATCGCGGTGTCCCAGGCCGCCCACGACGCGCTACCCCCCTCCCTCCGGCCCCGGGCACAGGTGGTGGTCCACGGGGTGGACCTCGACCGCGTCAACCGCGCCTGGTCGCACGCCGGGACGAGCTCCGGGCCGAGATTCGCCATGAGCTGGCCGTCCCCGACGGCGACCTCCTGGCCCTGACCGTGGCCAACCTCCGGTCGGAGAAGGGCTACGACGTCCTCCTCGACGCTGCCCACCTGTCGGTCGGACGCGGACTGCCCATCCGCTTCGCGGCCGCCGGCCACGGCGCCGCTCGCCGACGAGCTGACCCGGCAACACCAGCTCTCGGTCTGGGCGAGCGGTTCATCTTCCTCGGCCACCGCCTCGACGTCCTCGAGCTCTCTGGCGGCGGCCGATGTCGTGGTACTGCCCTCCCACCAAGAAGGCCTGCCCGTCGTGCTCATGGAGGCGTTCAGCGTCGGCGCCACGATCGTCGCCACCTCGGTCGGTGGTGTGCCACTGGTCGTCGACGACGGCGTCAACGGGCTCGTCGTCCCCCCGGGCCGGCCCGACCTGCTCGCCGATGCCCTGGAACGGTTGGCCGAGGACGGACGGCTCCGCTCGGCGCTCGGTCGCCAGGCGCTGGCCGACAGCGACCGCTTCGACATCGGCCGGGCCGCGGCCGAGATCGAGCGCATCTACCTCGAGGTGCTCGACCGACCGGGTTGAGCGGCCGGCGGTCGGTGTCAGGCAGTGATGCCCGAGGGCGCGGCCAGCGCCCGGCTGAGGGCCTCGAGCCGCCCGGTGCCGTACTCGTGGTCAGGCTCCAGATAGTTGCCCTCGGCCCACTCGTTCCATGACTTGATGACGATGACCTGCTGGTCGGGGGGGAGGGCGGCGGCCAGCTCGACGGCCCGTGCCACCTGGACGCCGAAGCGTTCGGGCGTGGCCCCAGTCGCCACCATGCCCCGACGACCCAGGCGTGGGGTGTTGTCCCAGTTCGGGTAGACGCTCGGGAAGATTCGCCCACCGAGTCCCGGTGGCGGGTCCACCGCTGCGGCTGCCGGATACGGATACCGCCGGGGGCCACGGGACAGGTGCGAGGCCAACAGGTGCTCGCGCACCCGGGCCTCGACTGTGCGCTCGAAGGGGAACCGGTAGTGCACGGCGGCGTCGAACCCGTCACGTTCGTGGTTGCGGTAGGACGACTCCCCCAATGAGGCCACCAGGTACAGGCCGCCCAGTCCGGCGTCGTGGGCCATCTTCTGCCACTGCTCGACGAACCGGGCCGGATCGGGCAGGGAACCTGGCTGGTAGACGAAGAACAGCGGTCGGCCGCCGACGGATACGTAGCGCGGGTCTTCGAATGCGGCACGCAGCGAGTCGAAGTGGGCGAGGTCGTCTTCGGGGCCCGGATAGGTCTGCTCGACGAGGACCCGGTCGGGAGCTCCGTGCCAGACGCCGGACCAACTCTGGTTGGCCCAGGACACACAGAACGGGAAGTCTGGTGACCCCGAGCCCACCACCTCGTCGAACGGCCGCTGCAACAATTGCTTCCCGGCGAACCAGTAGTGCCAGTAGCAAAAGCCGGTGACGCCGTGGCGTCTGGCCAACTCGGCCTGGGCCTCGCGCACCTCGGGGACCCGGAGGTCATAGAAGCCGAGGTCGGCCGGCAGGCGGGGTTGGAGGTGGCCGCGGTACAGCGGCCGGGCGCGGGACACGTTGGTCCACTCGGTGAAGCCCTTACCCCACCACCGGTCGTTCTCGGGGATCGGGTGGAACTGTGGGAGATAGAGCGCCAGGACTTCCATCAGCGGTCATGCTACCGAGCGGTTCCCCCAGGAGCGGGCAGGAGGCCGCACCTGTCAGGGGATGCCGGCCACCCGGCAGGCCAGGTCGGCGATGCCGGACTCCACGACGTCGGGTGCAAAGTTCTCATCGAAGTGCGCACGCGCCCTCGTGGCAATGGCCTGCCGGAGACCGGTGTCGGTGAGCAGCCGACGGCACGCCTCGGCCAGGGTCGCCACGGTGTCCCCGATGAGCAGGTGCTCGCCGTCGCGTACGCCGAGACCCTCGGCCCCGAGTGTTGTCGACACCACGGGGACCCGGTGAGCGAATGCCTCCAGGATCTTGACCCGGGTACCGCTGCCGTACCGGAGGGGGACCACGACGAGGTCGGCCCGGGCCAGCTCGGTCGTGATGTCGGGAACCCGACCGACCACAGTCACCCGCGGTGGGTCGTCCAGGGCGGCCAGTTCGGGATGGTGGTCGCCGACCAGGCGAATTTCGACGCCGGGGACCAGCTCGGCCAGCGCCGGGCCGATCTCGCTCGCCAGGAACGTGGCTGCCGCGATGTTGGGCGGGTAGCGCAGCAGCCCCTGGAACAGCACGGTGGGAGGCGAGCCCACGTCGGTCCGGCCCACGGGGTGCTCGACCGCGGGGTACCCGTTGGGGACCACCACCACGTCGGGTACCCCGCTGGCCCGTGCCCGTTCGGCGTCCACCATGCTGCAGACCGCTACGGCTGTGGCCTTGGATCCGACGCGGCGCTCCAGGCGCCGCCAGCGTCGGATCTCCTCACCGGCGACCAGGGCACTGGCGGATCGGCGGGCCTGCTCGGGCCAACCGGTCACCGGTGCCCGCGGGATGGCCAGGCGGGCCACGATCTTTTGGTCCTCGAGGTCGTCAAGGTCGACGATGGTCGGGGCCGGCACCGCCTCGCCGGCCAGCACCCACGGACGGGCCCCGAAGTACCAGACCAGGTCGTAGCGGCCGGACATGAATCGGGCCAGTGCCCGTTGCACCGTCGCCCGGTCCTGCCAGGGGAGCCCGAGGGGCATGGATGGCCGGGCCAGTGTGGGCAGCAGGGCCAGCCCCGAGGGTGGGCGGTTGTCGAAACCGACGCGACCGACCCGGGCCAGCCCCAACTGCTCGTCAGGTGGGTCGAAGTCCGAGCGGAAGGCCGAGATGACCGACAGGAGCTCCACTGGACCGTTGCGTCGCAGGGCCCGCAGCACCATGCCCAGCCGGGTCCGGGGCCCGCTGTCCACCGGCCAGGGGTACTCGCCGGCGATCACCAGGGTCCTCATCCACATCCCTCACTACCGTGGCCGACCGTCGTCAGGGGTCCTTCCCGGACCCGACCTGGCCCAGGATGCGATGATGGTAGCGGAGGGGGGCGATCCGGCCCGGGCTGGTAGGGTCTCGGGGCTGAAACTCGGCAGCGGAGGGGGGCCCGCACGTGCACGACGAACTGCGCTCGATCGACGTACCCCTGGTGCTGCACGTGATCCCCACGGCCCGGGCCCGGGGTGCCCAGCGTGAAGCACGGGCGCTGGCCGACGCGCTCGACTCGCCGGGCACGAGGGCCCACCGGGTGCTCAGTCTGTTCGCCGGATCCGACGAGGTGCCGGTCGACGCCTCCCTCGACTACTCCGGGCGGGGTTCGCCGGCCACCGGGTTCGACCCCGGACTCCCACTCCGGTTGCGCACCACGCTCGACCGCATGGATCCCGACGTGGTCGTGGCCCACGGCAGTGAGCCGCTCAAGTACCTCGCGGCGGCCATGGCCTTCCACCACCGGCCGCTGGCCTACTACGCCATCGGGACCTATTCGGGGCCGTCGGGCGGCGCGCGGCTCGGGTGGTGGCGGTATCTGATGGGCCGGGCCGACGTCATCGCCGCTGAGGGTGACGAGGTGCGTGACGAGTGCGTGGAGCGGATGCGGATCCGACCTTCACGAGTGGTTGTGGTCCCCAACGGCCGCGACCCCGAGGTGTTCAGGCCCGGCGGCACGGTCGATTCCATTCCGCAGCTCGTCTTCGTCGGGGCCCTCACCGAGGGCAAGGGACCGGACCGCTTCATCGATCTGGTGGCCGCACTCCGCGCCGAGGGCCGGGCCCTGGAGGCCACCATCATCGGGGACGGGCCCCTGTGGGCCGGGCTGGTCGAACCGGCTGAGGCGGCGGGCGTGACGATGCTCGGCTCGAGATCCGACGTGGCCGAGCTCCTGGCCGGTGCCGACCTGGTGGTGTTCCCGAGTCGGCCGGCTGGCGAGGGGATGCCCGGGGTGCTGATCGAGGCAGGGCTGTGCGGGTTGGCGGTGGTGGCCACCGACGTGCCCGGGGTGCGCTCCATCGTCGAGGACGGCCGAACCGGGGTGGTGGTCCCCGTCGACGACCCAACGGCACTGGTGGCGGCAGTCTCGGAGCTGTTGGGCGACCCGGGCCGCCGCGCCGAGCTGGGCCGGGCGGCGAGGCAGCGCTGCTGTGACCGCTTCAGCCTGGCCGTAGTCGCGGAAGCCTGGCTGTCAATCCTCGCGCCTCTTCTCCCGGCCGCGACCGCCGGGAGTACTGCCGTGCGAACCCGATGATCCACCCTGGTACGCGATGATCCACCCTGGTACGACAGCATCGGCGAGAATGCGTCCCGGCCCAACGAGTAGACGAGGATCTCCACCCGTGATCAACCACCGGCGCACGTCGTGACGGTCCCCCCCACGCCCCGGCGTCGGAGCGCACCACCCGCGCTGGACGGCCTCCCGGACCCCCGGGGGAAGCGACAGTGGGCCAGCTTGTACCTGTCGTCGGCCCTGGACCACAAACACCGGCCCGATGTCTCCGAAGTGGACCGTTTCTGCTTTTTCATCGGTTATGCCCGCAGCGGCCACACCCTGGTCGCCACGCTGCTCAACGCCCACCCCGAGATGGTCATCGCCCACGAGCTCGATGCCGTGCGGTTTGTGAAACACGGCTTCCGACGGAGTCAGCTCTTCTCGCTGCTGCTTCAGCGGGACCAGCAGTTCGGCGAGATCGGGCGCACGTGGTCCGGTTACCAGTACGAAGTGCCCGGCCAGTGGCAGGGGCGCTTCGACCACCTGCGGGTTATCGGCGACAAGCGGGCCCGGTCCTCGGTGCTGCAGATCGCCCAGCAGCCCGCGCTCTTGGACCGCGTCCGCCGGGTCGTCAAGGTGCCGATACGGGTCATCCATGTGACCAGGAATCCGTTCGACAACATCGCCACCGAAGCCCGACGCCACAAGATGTCGCTCACCCAGGCCACGACCTGGTACGAGCAGATCTGCAAGGCGGTGGCCACGGTGCGGCCGCTGCTCGACCCGGCCGAGCTGGTGGACCTCCGACATGAGGACTTCGCCACCGACACCGCCCCATCGCTGGCCGAGCTGTGCAGGTTCCTCGGTGTCGGCGCCGACCCCTCCTACCTCGAGGCCTGTGCCGGCATCGTGTGGGCCAGCACCAACCGAACCCGCGATGCCGTGGAATGGTCCGCCGAGGAGCGCCAGGGCGTCGAGCGCCTGATCGCCACCTACGACGCCTTGTCGTCCTACACGTTCGACGACTGACGCCTCACCGATCCTGCCCGCGCCGTGCGGGTGCGGCCTCAGCCCGGGGTCCGGGCCTGAATCAGCCGTCTGGCAGCGTTCCGACGCTCGATGGCGTTCCGGAGCTGCAGCCGCTGTCTGCGCCGGAGCTCCCACTCATACCGAGGTGGTGAGCCCTTGGGAGATCGGGGGATGCACAACAACACCAGCAACATCGGCAGCGTCATGGTGCGCTCCCGCTCGATCAGACCGAGATTGCCGAGGGCGGCGAAGGTGTACAAGAAGGCGCCGGTGTAGACCAGGCACAGCATGACGTAGGGCCGGGCGAATGCCGCCCGCGGGACCATGCGGAGGTTGCGGAAGGAGATGAGGATCAACACCAGGATCACGGTGTTCTCCAATGCCGCGAAGGACTCCCCGAACCCGTGCGCATTGAACGGGAGCGGGTTGAACAGCACCTCGTAGATGTCCCGGGGATAGGTGACCAGATTGGTGGAGTAGGGAACGCCGCTGCTGCCGAACCCGAGTCCCGAGCCCTGGTTGTTGGCGTTGGTCGCCTGGAGTGACAGTGAGCCGCCGGGCCCGGCGTGGATGTAGTGGAGGGTGACCGCCACCGCCACGAACAACAACCCCCCGAGGAACACCAGGCTGACCAGACGTCGAATCCCACCGGCAGTCCGTCGGGAGGCTGCCGTTGGGATCATCATGGCGATGACGAAACCGCCCATCATGAGCATGAGCTCGTTCGGACGCACGTAGCCACCGATGATCACGCCGGGCACCACCAGCATGAAGCCGCCGTGCACGCGCGCCAAGAACTTGGCCGCTCCGTACGAGATGAGGCCGAGAGCCAGCATCATCAGCGACTCCTTGCTCACGTCGGCGGTCCAGAAGATCAGCGACGGGAGGAAGAAGAGCATGAGCGCGTACCGCCGGTGGTCGGCACGGGGGAACGTGAGGGTGAAGGCCCGGTAGAACAGCACGCAGCCGCAGAACGAGAAGAAGCTGAAGACCAGGAACGTGGCCAGCTGGTTGGCGCCAACGATGGCCATCACGATCCCCGTGGAGATGCTGACCGAGCCGTCGTTGACGATCTGGCGGACGTTGGCGCCGGCCGTCGTGAAGTCGAAGTGCCGGTAGTTCTGGGACAAGAGGTTGCCCTGTCGGAGATAGCGGTTCCAGTCGGCGATGCCGTGGTAGAAGTGGTCGACCACGTAGATCTGGGCCGGGGCGGCGAACAGGTGCAACAGCAGGGCGATGGTCAGCACCCGCACCAGCCACGGGTTGGCCTCCGCCAGGGCCACCCGCTGGACGATCACCCGGCCCAGTAGGAAGAGGATCACCCCGACGAAAGCCCCGACGAAGGGCTGGGACGGGAGGGCGGCCGCTAGGGACATGGGTGGCCCGTGTGGCTCGAGATCGGAACGGCTCTAGGTCGCGGTGCCGGCCGGGCCACCCGAACTCAGGGCCACGACCTCCTTGTCACCGGTGTCCGCATCAGGTGCGTCGGGCCGGAGGAACGCCGAGTGGCGGATGTCCCGGTGATCGATCCGGACGTTGGTGAGGACCACGCCGAGGACCGGTGCCCCGAGGCGCCGCAGGAGGTCGCCGGCGCGCCGAGCATCGTTGAACGTGGTGAACCGGCACTCGCCCACTACCAGCACCACGTCGACGGCGTGGGAGAGGGCCTCAGCGTGATGCACGGCCAGCATGGGCGGCACCTCGACGATGATGGCGTCGGCCAGACCGCGGGCGGCCTCGAGCACCTCGGGCACCCTGGACACCAGCTGTCCGCTGTTGGTCATGAAGTGGTTCAGGTGGAGCCGGGACACGCGCTCGAGCCTGGAGGGCTCGAGGCGGGCCCGGATGTCGTCTGGCCCGATCTCTCCCGTGGTGCTGTTCCCGTAGTCGACGGCCACCCCGGCCTCGATGTCACCGGTGCTGATGACCACTACCCGCTGTCCCGCCTCGGCGTAGACGGCGGCCAGATTGGCGGCCACGTGCGGGCGGGTTGGCTCGGAACCCGCCGACACGACCAGGATGACCTGACGGCGTCCGATCGATTCGGCGGGGCCGGCTCCCAGTGCCTGCTCAGCGGCCGGCAGGCCACCGGTACCGGGCTCGAGCCCGTAGGCGAACGGATCGACCGGGCCGGTGAGTGCGGCCAGACCCTCGAACATCACCGACATGCGGAGCATCCGGTAGGCCTCCGCCCCGGGCGAGTCCGGATCGCGTATGACATCGACCACCGGCACCGGAGAGGCGGCCGTCGTGGCGACACCCAGGCTGGCCACCGGGATCTCCACCACCACCGGAAACCCGAAGTTGGCCTCGGCCCGGGAGGCCGTGCGCAGCCGCTTGTCGAGGACCTCACGCAGGAGCACGACGATGGCTCCGAGCACAGCACCGACGACCAGGCCCCCGAGGAGGCGAACCTTGCGGCTGGCCACCGGGCTAGCGGACCCGACCGGGCCCGCCTTCGTGGCGTACTCGGCGTACTGCTGGACGGTGTACCCGGTCGAGATGTTGGTGAGGGTCGCCGTCTTGGGGTTGGCCTGGGCCCGCTGGGTGGCGTAGTTGGTGATCACGTAGCCCAGCTGCCCGGCGAACTGATTCGCCAGGGCCACGGCATCACCCGAGGTCTTCCCGTAACCGGTGAGGGCCACCAGTGTCGGCGAGCTCCGCTTCAACGTGCTCGAGGCCGCGCTGCCGAAGTAGCCGCCGATGGTGCCGGCCGACACGATGCTGGCCGTCATGTAATTGGGGAATTCGAAGGCCGGGATGTTGTCGAGTCCAGCTGCGGTGGCCACGGTCTGCTGGGTGGACTGGCTCGAGGCGAAGAACTGGATCTGCCCACTGCTCACCCCGCCGTTCAGCAGGGTGCCCTGCTGGTTGGGAGCGGAGCCCACGATGGAGGTGGCCTTCCACGGGAGCGCGACCTTTACCCGGTGCGCATGGGCGACGGGCACCAGGATGGCGACCACAGCGCCGACCAGTGCCAGTGCTACCAACAACCGCCAGCTGCGCCGGAGCGCGCCCAGATAGTCAATAGGCTCCATCGTTCTCCCACTCCCCTGCCCTGCGTAGAGGAGAGATCATATACCCCGGTAGTTGCGGTGGAACAGCACCAATGTCCAAATTGCCCGGGTGTGGCCGAGGCCACACGGGTCGACGGCCGCCTCGGCTCAGAGAGTAGCGGCTCGGCGACAAAGCGTGACTTCGGGCTCTGGCGCGGCGGACCACCACGGCCACCGCGGGAACCCCCTGAGGACCGGCAAATCACTGGCGAACCGAGTCGATCGTCCCAGGTCACGGAGACCGATCCCCAATATTGATAATGGCCCATGGTCAAGGGCGACCGGTACAGTCCTTGGAGCACGCTGAGCGTGGGGGTGATCCGTTTGTTCAAGGATCTGCGTTTGATGCGGCTGTTTGGGGGAGATGACAGAATGAGGCCCACCGCATTTTTCATGCGATCAGTGGCCCGTTCTTCCGGTGACCGCGGTCGCCAGTGGGAGAGTGGGAGCAGTTGTCGGCAGACGGGTGCCGGCTGTGCCTGGGGACGGGTACATGGGACGCGAGCGAGCTTGGGCGGCGAGCAGCCGGAGTGGTTGACCAGGGGGCCATCGCATGGGTAGCACCGAGCGCAAGGATGAGCCGGACGACGGTAGCCGGTCGACGAGCGACGCCCCATCGGCTGCAAACCTGACCCGCTCGTCAGTCTCCACCCGCGCCAGCCGCGTGCGGTCGCGCCTGGTGTTCACCGTGCTCGACGCTCTCTGCATCGTCGCCGGCTACAGCCTGGCCCAGGTCACCTACTTCCGGGACAAGGCGCCCGGTCTCTACTGGCAGCACCTGGCCACCTTCTTGCTGGTGGCCCTGTTCGTCACCCTTGTGGCCAACCACGTCTTCGGCCTCTACGGACGGATGTGGCGCCATGCCGGGGTGGAGGAGGCCCGCCAGCTGATCCTGTCGGCAGCCGTGGTGGTGTGCGTGCTGGTGGTCGTGTACCCGGTGGGCAAGCGGTACGGCTTCGAGCACCTCCCGGTGACCGTCATCGTGGTCGGCTGCATGTTCGCCACGCTGGGCATGGGCGTCCTCCGCTTCCACTCCCGCCTGTTCGCCTGGCAACGCGGTGCGCGCCGGGTCGGGCTGCGGGTGGCCGTGGTGGGGAGCCGGGATGCCGGTGCCGCCGCCATCCGCGAGATGCTGCGCAGCCCGGGGGCCGGCCTGGTACCGGTGGCCGTCTTCGACGACGACACCCGGGCCCACGGCCTGTCCATGGTCGGCGTGCCGGTGGTCGGTGCCATCGACGACATCCCGGCTGCGGCCAGCCGCTACACGCTCCAACAGGTGCTGCTGGCCATCCCCAACCCGCCGCCGGAGACGGTGGAGCGGGTGCTGCAGGCCTGCGAGCAGGCCGGCCTCACCATGAAGGTCCTCCCCGGCGTGAGCCACCTGGCCGACGGGGTCCGCACGCTGGGCTCCCTCGCGCCAGGCCCGCGAACCCCGGATCGAGGACCTCCTGGGTCGCCAACCCGTTCCCATCGACCTCGCCACCGTCCGGCGGTCCCTGGAGGGACGCCGGGTGCTGGTCACCGGCGCCGGTGGCTCCATCGGCTCGGAGATCTGCCGGCAGGTGGCCGAACTCGACCCAGCCCTGCTGGTCCTGCTCGACCACGACGAGACCCACCTCCACGACACTGCGGCCACCGTGCGCATCCAGTGCGAACAGGCCCTCGTCGACATCACCGACCGATCGGCCGTGGTCGACACCTTCAACCAGTACCGGCCGGAGGTGGTCTTCCATGCCGCCGCCCACAAGCATGTGCCGGTGCTCGAGGAGCATCCCATCGAGGCGGCGACGACCAACGTCTTTGGCACCCTCAACGTCGTGGCGGCGGCCAACGGCGTCGGGCGTCCAGCGGTTCGTCCAGATCTCGACGGACAAGGCGGTGCGGCCCTCGAGCGTGATGGGCGCGTCCAAGCAGATCGCCGAACAGATCGTCTTGTCCCGTGCCCCCCACGGCGCCTCCTACTGCACGGTGCGGTTCGGCAACGTGCTCGGGAGCCGCGGGCAGCGTGATCCCCACGTTCGCCCGCCAGATCGCCGGCGGCGGACCGGTCACGGTGACCGACGAGCGCATGACGCGGTTCTTCATGAGCGTCGAGGAGGCCGTCCAACTGGTGTTGGAGTCCTCGGTCCTGTCCGACGGGGGCGGCGAGGTGTTCATGCTCGAGATGGGCGAGCCGGTCCGCATCCTCGACTTGGCCGAGCGAATGATCCGGCTCTCGGGTTACCAGGTGGGTGCCGACATCCCCATCGAGATCATCGGGATGCGGCCCGGGGAGAAGCTGGACGAGGAGCTGAGGACCCCCGACGAGGAGATCCTCACCACCTACCACCCCTATATCAACCAGCTCATCCCGATCACGGCGCCGGCCGAGCAATTTGCCGCCGGACTGGAGCAGCTCCGGGAGGCCACGACTAAGCGTGACACCGACAAGGTGCGGGCGCTCCTCTTCTCCATCGCCGCGTCGGCCCCTCGGGAGGCCCAACCCGACCAGCCGGCGGACACACCGAGCTCCGAGCAGGTCCCGGCGTGAGGTTTCGGACCGTCGACCTCGGGTGAGCACGAGCGCCACGACCACCAGGCTCGTCGTCGTCGGCCAGGGCTACGTCGGGCTGCCGCTTGCCCTGCGGGCCGCGGAGCAGGGATTCGATGTCGTCGGCTACGACACCGACCACGAGCGGATCAAGCAGTTGGTCGCCGGCAGCTCCTACGTCGAGGACATCGACGATGAACGGCTCGGGGCCGCACTGGCCTCCGGCCGGTACCAGCCCACCGACGATCCCGAAGACCTGGCCGGCTTCGACGTCGCCGTCATCGACGTGCCCACCCCGCTCAACGAGGGGGTGCCCAACCTGTCGTTCGTGGAGGAAGCGGCCGCCACGGTCGGGCGCCACCTGCGACCGGGCGCCACGGTGATCCTCGAGTCGACCAGCTACCCGGGAACCACCGAAGAGTTGGTGGCACCGCTCCTGGAAGAGGGATCGGGCCTCTCCGCCGGCCGTGACTTCCACCTCGGCTACAGCCCTGAGCGGATCGACCCGGGCAACCCCAACTGGCAGTTAGAGAACACCCCCAAGGTGGTGTCGGGCATCGACGACGCCTCACTCGAGGCGGTCCGTGCCTTCTACGACCGCATCGTGGACCAGACCGTCCCGGTGTCAGGAACCCGGGAGGCCGAGCTGACCAAGCTCTTGGAGAACACCTTCCGGCACGTGAACATCGCCCTGGTCAACGAGCTCGCCATGTTCGCCGCCGAGCTGGACATCGACGTCTGGGAGGCCATCGACGCCGCCTCGACCAAGCCCTTCGGCTATCTCCGCTTCACCCCCGGTCCCGGGGTCGGCGGCCACTGCCTGCCCATCGATCCGAGCTATCTGTCCTGGAAGGTCCGGCGCACCCTCGGACAGCCGTTCCGCTTCGTGGAGCTGGCCAACGACGTCAACGAGCACATGCCGGACTACGTGGTCCGGCGCCTCCTCCTGGCCTTCAACCGCCTGGGCCGGACCATCCACGGTTCCCGCCTCCTCCTCCTCGGCCTGGCCTACAAGCGCAACACCGGCGATGCCCGTGAGGCGCCCGGCACGGTCATCGCCCAGCTGCTGGCCGCTCTCGGGGCCGAGGTACGGGTGGTCGACCCCCACCTCGACCGAGCATCGGTGCCCTACCCGTTGGTGGAGCTGACCGCCGAGGAGCTCGCCTCGGCCGACGGCGTGGATCGTGACCGACCATGACGCCTTCGACTACGACCTGGTCCGGCCAGCACGCCACCTACGTGCTCGACACCCGGAACCGTCTGAACGGCCCAGCCGTCGAACGGCTGTAGTCTCCGCCGGTGAATCGAGCCGAGCCCGGCGCCAGAGGAGGCGAGCCAGACCATGAAGGTGGTGGTCACCGGCGGGGCCGGCTTCATCGGCGCCAACCTGTGCCGCGCCCTGGCCGCCGAGCCCTCGGTGATGACCGAGGTGGTGGCCCTGGACGACCTGTCCACCGGGGCCCGCGCCAATCTCGACGGCCTCGACCGGGTGGAGCTGGTCGAGGGGTCGATCCTCGACGCCGCCCTCCTCGATCCAGTGTTGCTCGAGCAGCGGCTGCCGTCGTGCACCTGGCCGCCCGCCCGTCGGTCCCCCGCTCGCTGGCCGACCCCATGGCCAGCCACCTGACCAACGCCACCGGGACCATGGAGGTGCTGGAGGCGGCCCGCCGGGCCGGCGGCCCCAGGTGGTCGTGGCCTCCTCGTCCTCGGTCTACGGCGCCAACCCGGCCCTGCCCAAGCGGGAGGACATGGCCACCCTGCCGGTCAGCCCCTACGCCGCCGGCAAGCTGGCCGCCGAAGCCGCCACCCTTGGCCTACGGCCACGTCCTTCGGACTCCCGGTCCTGGCCTTCCGGTTCTTCAACGTCTTCGGCCCCCTGCAGGCCGCCGACCACGCCTATGCCGCCGTGGTGCCGGCCTTCGTGGCCGCCGCCCTTCGGGGCGAGCCCATCCCGGTGCACGGCGACGGCCGCCAGACCCGCGACTTCACCTACGTGGGCACGGTGGCCTGCGGTGCTCACCGAGGCCGTGCTCCGCCAGGTCACCCACCCCGGCCCGGTCAACCTGGCCTTCGGGACCCGGGTGTCCCTCCTCGAGCTCATCGACCGGCTGGAGGCCATCATCGGCCGACCCCTCCCGCGGGCCCACACCGAGCCCCGGGCCGGCGACGTCCGCGACTCCCAGGCCGACCAGACACGACTCCACCAGCTGTTCCCCGACGTCGAGCCGGTGACGCTGGACGAGGGGCTCCGGCCACCGTGGCCTGGTTCGCCGAGGCCGCCCTGACCATCGCCGGCCAACCCACGGAGTCCGGGGGCGACACGGCAGCCGACCCCACGCCGGGTCGAGCTGGTGGCCGGGGCCGTCCTGGTCGGCTGGTCGCTGCGTAGCCGCCCTGGTGATCGCCGCCCACCCCGGACCGAACGCCCTCGACCGGTGGGGATTCGGCCTCGTCGCCCACGCTCCGGGGCACCGCTGCTCATCCGCATCATCGAGCTCGGGGACCCCGTCGTCCTGGTGCTCGGCACCCTGCTGGCCACCCTGCTGGTCGTCCGACGGGACCGGCTGCCGGGCCCTGGCCTGCCTGGTGGGCCCGACCTTGGCCGCCGTCCTGGTGGAGTACTGGCCCTCAAGCCACTGGTGGGACGGCACTTCGAGGGGTACTCAGCTATCCGTCGGGCAATGTCACCGACATCGCCGCCCTGTCCACCGCCTGGGCGGTGGCCGTGCCGAGGCGGGTTCGGCCCGGCGGTGATCGCCGTGGGCACCCTGGCGACAGTGGCCATGGCGGTGGCCGTGACCGGACTGCGGTGGCACTACCCCACCGACGCCCTCGGCGGGGCACTCCTCGGGGTGGGGATAGTGCTGCTGGTCGACGGGCTCGCCCACCTGGATCGCGTCGTCGGCTGGGCCCACCCCGGCCCGGGCGGCTGGCGCCGCCGCCCCGGCCGGGCGCCGGTCGACGCCCCCTGACCCGAGGGCCGGACGCGCCTCATCATCTTTGATGATGCGGCCTCTTGCCGCAGGCAGCAGGGCAGGTAGACTGATGCATCAGGGGTATCACCGCGGGGCAGGGCCTTGTGCCGTTGGGACGAACGGGCGGTGTGTCGGGGGGAGACATGGAATCGACGCCAGAGACAGCACCAGCAGGAGGGACGCTCGGGGGATCCCCGTGGTGCACACCCTGGCTCGGGTGGACCTGCGTCCGTCGCCCATCGATCGTGATCATCCCGTCGCACCAACGGGGTGCCCCACGATGCCGGCCGATCGGGACGGACGACCGCATTCGACCGGGCCCTGGGCAACATCGAGCACACCGTCCGGTCCGACGACCGGGTCTGTCCCTACGGGGTGTCCCGCATCGCCATCGCCTTCGGCCCCGATGCCGACGCCGTGACCCCCCGCAGCTCGGCGAGCGACTGGCCCGGGCCATCGGCCAGGGCCTGGTCAGCGCCCGACACGAGTGCGCGACATGGCACGAGACGGGCGCCCGGGCCCACGGCTCGATGACCACGGGCACGGTCCCCTCCACCACCGTGGTGACCGTGGACGCTGTGCTCGAGCGATCCCGTGGCGCCGTGTGCGGCTCGGCGGTCCCCCGGGGAGGGCTCCGTCCCGCTCCGCCACCGCACCATCATCCGCTACTCCACCGCGCCGTCTGGCCGGCTACGGCACCCGCCACGACGACCGGCCCCGAGCTCGGACCCCGAGCAGCTCGTCGGCACGGTGCTGGTGGTGGATCCCGACCCACCGCCGTCGGGAACCCCGGGCCTGGCCGCCCAGGCCACCGCCTCCCTGGCCGACCGCCTCGGCTACCGGGCCGGGGTCATCGCCCTCGGCTCCGACGACAGCGTCGTGGCCGAGATCGACGGCGTGGCCCTCGACCTGGTCGTCCTGATGGTGGCGCGCCGAACCCGCCGGCGCACTGCTCGCTGGTCGGCGAGCACCTGGTGCGTCCCGGCCCAGCTCACCGGCTCTACCGCTCCATGGGGATCGACGTCCTGGCGGTCAGCGCCGGGGCCGGGGCCGGGGCCCTGGTCGGCTGCCTCGACCAGGGAGCCTACGTCCTCTTCGACCTCAACGCCCTACCCGCCGAGCTCCTCGAGCTCCGCCGGTCGGAGCCCTGGGCAGCGAGCGCACCATGGCCCGGACGGCACCGCCCACGACATCCCCGCACCCCTCCAGGCCCTGCTCAAGCTGACCTCCAGTGAGCGGCGGGTGCTCTACTACCTGACCACCGGCCGGTCGCCCAGGAGATCGCCGAGGAGCTGGTGGTGTCGCTGGCCACGGTGCGGTCCCACATCCGCTCGGTCCTCCGCAAGCTCGGCGTGCGCTCGCAGCTGGCCGCGGTGGCCGTGGCCAACAGCTGCGGCGCGGCCGGAGACCAGACCGGCCACGCCTCCTGACCGGCCGCCCTCAGGACGGCGGGGCGGTCGTTGGCCCGGCCCCGTCGCCGCCGGTACCACCGCCGGACCTCCACCTTGCGGCGTCCGGCGAAGGCCCACACCCGGCGGTAGACGGTGGGAGTGAGCCGCTCGTGCTGGACCACCAGGTCGGAGGCTCCGGCGGCCCGGATCTCCTCGGCCATGCGCAGGTAGATGTGGCGCTGATAGTGGCGGATGTCGGCCATGAGGTCGTCGGTGGTGAGCACGAAGGTCCGGACGTCACAGACGGAGGCGTTGGGCAGGCCGGCCACGACCTCGTCGAGCGCCTGGTTCATCACATGATGGTGGAGTTGACGACCGGGCTCTTTGGGGTTGTCGACGGTCACCTCGGCCCCGTTCAACAAGATGATGCGTGCCCCGTCGGGCACCGCGCCGGACAGCCAGGCGATGTTCTCGTTGAACCGGTCCACGGAGATGCCACCCAGCGCCTCGAACTCCTCCGCGAACCAGGCCAGGAAGTCCCGGTCCATCCCCTCCCGGGCGAACCGGCGCTCGAGTGCCGGCCAGTGCTGCTCCTCGGTCACATCCACGTCGAACTGGTGCCAGGGCACGACCAGACCGGTGGCCCGGTGGCGATAGAGGCCCTGGGTGTAGTCGGTGAGGACGCTGTAGACCAGAAGGTCGTAGTCGGGCGCCACCACCACCGGCGACGCGTAGACCTGGCGGTCCAAGAAGGGGATCCGGTCCACCACGGCGAGCTGCTCGGGTGAGATCCCGTCCGCCGACTGGCGGAGGGTCTCGGTGTGGCCCACGTAGATGAATGCTCCGGTCGGTCCGGTGTGGGAGAACTCGGCAGTGATCTCCCCGCCGAGGAACTGGGCGGTGGTGGTGAGGTCGCATCCCCCCACCATGAGGACTCGGTGGGGCTGGGTCCGAAGTGTCGACCCCGCTCCGTCGGCCTCCCCGGCACGGTCCCGGTCGGGCCCGAAGGCCTCGTCGTCCAGGGTGATCCAGTCCACGTCGCCCACCAGCGTCGAGGCAACGTCGCCCACGACCTCGAGGGATGGGCGCCCCAAGTGGTCATAGAGCCACTGCTCGACCCCCATGTGGAGGATCCGGCACGAGAACAGGAAGTCGCACAGCACGTCGTCGTCGAGTGACCGGGCGTAGAACCCGCAGATCCCGTACTCGCCGTAGCGGTCCCGTACCTGTACATAGCCGCACTCGTAGCCGGGATCGTGCAGCATCGAGGTGAACTGTTCCCAGTCGAGACGCCGCTTGGTGAAGTTGAGCTGGTTGGTCCGGTTGGCCAACTCGAACAGGCGCTCCTCCTCGCCGACGACGTCGGTGAAGACACCCACTCGGATCTGGCATGACCGCAGGAACGCCTCGTTGCCCTCCGAGCTGGACTGGCGGTCGGCCAGCTTGCTCTCCAGGACCCGGTACTGCTGGAGGCGGGACAGCTGGTGGTCGTCCTTGCCGGCGAACTCCGGCCGGTCGAGCAGCCCCTCCAGGATCTCGGGGCCGGCGGTCTGGATCCCGGGAACAGCCTGACGTACCTCTTCGCGGTTGAGCGCCAGGTCGTCGACGAACAGGACGTCGGGCGCACGCAGCCGAGCGTCCTCGACGATGGCGGCCACACGGGCACCTTTGGGCGTCCAGTCGATGCGGGCGAAGACGAACTCGTCCCACAACGAGGCGGCCTCCAGCCGGGAGCGGGCATCCGCCGCGTCGTTCTTGGAGCAGATGGCGTTCACGATGCCCCGGCGGTTGAGCGTCCTCACCAGGTCGGCATGTGCGTGAGGGAGCAGGACCGGCCCTTCACTGAGCGTCCCCTCCCACAGGGTGTCGTCGAGGTCCCAGACCACCAGCTTGACCGGCCCGAGCGGTGCCGTGCCTTCGTCGGGGGCGAGACCGTCGGGTCGTCCGTCGATCATCACGGCGACCCGGTAGTCGTGGCGAGCCCCACCGGCCCGGACCGGTGGCCGGAGGCAGCGGCCGACAGCCGGCAGAGGATCGGACGGTACGTCATGGCGCCTCGAATTGTAGGGGCAGGTGCGGCCGGCCTGGCCGGTGAACCGGCCGGTGGGCCTGGGACAACGCCCACCTGGGGCCCGGGACCCGCCCCCCAGCCGTGGCGATCAGGGGACCGGCGCTACTGACCCGGCAGCCGACTGCTCGACTGGGGGATGCCACCGCCGGCCGGCGGGGCCGGGGGTACGGGCGGTGCGGGAGGGGCGGGAGGGGCCGGAGGTGCGTCGGGAGTCGAGGCCACCGGTGGGGCGGGGGGAGCGCCCGGCGACGGGGGCGCGGCGGCCTCGGGGGTCGTTCCGGGAGCCGGCGCCGGCGACGGCTCCGGGGTGATGGCCACTGGCGTGCCCGCAGCCTCGACGGCGTCGAGCTGTCCCATCAGCACGGCCACCTTGGACTCGCTGTCGGCCGGGGTACGTCCCCGCTCGCTCAAGAAGACATAGGCACCCAGCTCACGGAGCAAGTGGTCGGCCTGCTTGCCGGACTGCATCTCTTGGAGTTTGACCTGGCCCTGCTGCACGCCGGTCTGGGCCTTGTCGGCCAGCACCGTCGCCTGCGCCTTCACCTTGTCCATGAACCCCATGGCGTCCTCCACTGCGCTCGGCCCGGCACGCATGCGCGGGCGGTCGGATGGCTCGTGTCCCCAGTGATAGTTCTAGCCGGTGCCAGCACCTCCCGTCCCGACCGGGGACGGCGGCGGTAGCGGTGGGCCGGGCCGCCACTACAGTGAGCCGGGTGCAAGGGGGGGTCCAGCCGGCCGATGCCAACCCGCCTCCCCCGCCGGCGTCGGTGCGGACGTGGCGACGTGTCCGCCGGGAGGCGAGCTCACTTCGGTCCGCATGGGAGCTGAAGCGCGATCCTTCGTTCCGCGAGGCCGCCGGCCACCTCACCCTGCCCGACGGTAGCCGCAGGGTCTACTGCTACCACGTGCGCAAGACCGCCGGCACCAGTCTCTTCCTGAGCTTCCTGGCGCTCGGTGGCGAGGATCCCATGACGGTGTGGACGAGGATCGCCGGCACCCGCCTCCAGCGCACGTTCAGCGGCCCCTACGCCTTCGCCTCCAACGACCGACAGGTGCTGGCCGAGGGCGCCTACCTGTTCGGGCGGTCGCACCGACCCTTCCCCGACCAGCCGCTGCCTCCCCGCACCTTCACTGTCACCATCCTGCGCGACCCCATCGAGCGAGTCCACTCCTACTTCGACTACCTGGTCGCCGGCGACGATCCCGACACCCCGGGACGAGTCGCCGACCGGGAGCGACTCTTGGCGGCGGACGGGTTCGACGCCTTCGTGGACCGGGTGCCCGTCGAGGGGCTCGTGACCCAGTTGGCCATGTTCTCCCCTCGTTTGGACGTGGCCGAGGCGACCGACCGCATCGGGTCGTGCTCGAGCGTCTTTTTCACCGAGGACTTCGCCACCGGGCTGGCCGGGCTGGCTGTGCGGCTCGACCTTCCCCTGGAAGGCCGCCGGGCCCGGGTGACAGGCACCCGCTCGGTATTGAGCGGCGCCCAGCGGGAGCGCCTCCGGTCCCGCCTGGAGCCGGAGTACGAACTGCTCAACCGCCTCGACCGGGCCGGGATCGCCCGGATCGGCGACCCCTGATCCCGGGAGTGTGGCATTCGGCCCGCTGCCGCCTCAGCAGGGCCGCACGAACACCAGGGCCTTGATCAGCGCCCCCCACTCGTAGACCACGTCATAGGGCAGCCGGTCCCTCGGGTCGGCCACCGGGGTCATCACCAGCTGGACGGGCGTACACCGCTTGAACAGCATCCGGGCCCGGGTCGCCTGGCTGCGCTCGGAGACCACCAGGATGCGGTGCCAGTGCCGTCGGGCCGCCAGTGCCGCCACGTACTCGGCCTCACCCCTGGTGTCGAGGGGGTCGGCCCGGAAGCACATGATCTGGATCCCGGGCACCGCCTTCGGGCACGGAACGGCCTTTTGCCCACCCAGGGAGATGACCGCGATCGGTGCGTAGCCTGACCGGGCCAGATGGACCGCCAGTTTGGCTCGGAGCTGGCCGGTGTCGCCCCCCAGTGCCACCACGGCGTCGGCCTTGACCGGCAGGTCGGTCGGCGGCCACAAGAAGAGGCGGGCCGTGCCCACGACGAAGCCGACCACGCCGAAGACCACCACGACGAGGAGGGTCCAGACCACCACCCTCCGGATTCTCGAGGGTGGCTCGGCCATGGCCAGAACCTACCGGCCAGAGGGCCGCCCGGAGCCTCACCGGTGGATCGGACAGGGTGGTTGGTAGGCTTGGGTGGAGGCCCACCCATGGACAGAACACGCAGACTCACCGTCAGCCTTGCTCTCAACGGGTTGCTGGTGGTCGTCCAGATCGGGTTCGGCCTGGTGGCCCACTCCACGGGCCTGCTGGCCGATGCCGGTCACAACCTCTCCGACGTCGGCGCACTGGTCCTCTCCCTCGTGGCGGTCCGCCTGGCCCTCAGGCCTCCGAGCGCCCGGCGCTCGTTCGGGAACCACAGGGCCACCATTCTCGCCGCTCTGGCCAACGCGGCGTTGGTGGCGGTGGTCACGGCCCTCATCGTGATCGGCAGCATCCACCGCCTGGGCCATCCCGAGACGGTCCGCGCCGGCATCGTGATCGTCGTGGCCGCCCTCGGACTGATGGTCAACGGGATCGCCGCCCTCATCCTGTCGGACGGTTCCCACGACCTCAACATGCGCTCGGCGGTCCTGCACATGGCCGGCGACGCGCTGGCCTCCCTGGCCGTGGTGGTGGCCGGTGTGCTCATGGTGGTGGCACCCTCGGCCACCTGGCTCGACCCCGTCTCGGCCCTGGTGGTGGCCGCCATCATCTTGTACCAGGCGTCCCGCGTGTTTCGGCGGAGCATCGCCGTCCTGCTCGAGTCCACGCCCCCAGACGTCGACCTCGACCTCTTGACCGCCACCATGGCGGCGGTGCCCGGTGTCGGCGAGGTACACGACCTCCATGTCTGGAGCCTGTCGAGCGAGATGCGGGTGCTCTCGGCCCACATGGTGCTGACCGGACATCCCACCCTCGAGGAGGCCCAAGTGGTGAGCGAGCGGGTCAAGCACGCCATCGCCGAGCCGTACGCCATCTCCCACAGCACGCTCGAGCTCGAGTGCGAGCGCTGCAACGACACCGACGATCCCTGTCAGATGGAGGCCGTCACCGCGACCGGGTCGGCCGTGCAACACCACTGACCCCCAAGCGCCCGTCCCCCCGACCCAGGGGTGGCCCCTGACTCAGGAGGCGACCGGCCGGTGCCCGGGCGCGAAGCAGCCCCGAGTAACCGAACGACCGAAGCCGCCCGAGCTCCTCGGGGCCACGTTCGCAGCGACCCGGCCTCACCCTTTGCCTGGCCGTGTCGGACGACCCTGCAACGAGCACCGGACCGGTGCATCCTTTCGGACGCCTCGGTCCGTCCCCGGACCACCACTTTCGGTCACCTACTGCCTCGCCGAACCTGCGATTCGACCTCCAGATGAACCTTTCGGCTCCTCCTCCGGTCTCCTCCGGTCTCCGGCGCTGCTTCGGCTTCCCGAACAATTGACACTGTGATCGGTGGCCCAAACAGGGTCAATAGGGCGGCGCGAAATCCCTACCTTTTCCTCCACATTTCTCGGTCCGTCCCCAGGATCCTCCGAGATGTCCACCGTTCTTCCCCAGCCCGCCGTGAAACCACTAGCCTCTCGGTGCGATGCACAGGGGTCGGGGGACGGGGCATGTTCATAATCTGTACGAGTTGCTCGAGCCGCCTGCCGCCCCGAAGCCGGAGGCCCGAACCGACACCGAGGTAGTGCCGAAACCTGAGGGCGACGTGACCACGAGCACAGGTGCGGAGCGCGTGGTGGCCGAGCCGTCGACGCCGGTCGAGCCGACGCCAGCCGTCGTGGAGCCCTCGTCGGCGGTGGCGGACCCGGCCTCGCCGGCGGTGCCGGCGGCCGATGCCGGCACGGACGCGAGCGGTGAGGCACTCGCCACACCGGTGACCGAGGCAAGCCCGTCCGCGTCGACAGCGACAGTGGCCGACGCCGACCCAACCCACGCGTTGGTCGAGGCGTCAGAGCCGAGCCGGGCGGCGGGCGTGACACGGTCAAAGAAGGGCAAGGAAGCCCGGCGTCAGAAGCGCCAGGAGAACAAGAGGACCAAGGCCGCCTCGATGCCGATGGTCCCACCGACGTCACCGACCGTCGACGCGGTCACGGCCACGACGATTGCGGTCGGGGCGGATGCGTCCGGCCCACCGGTCCTCGCACCGGTGACCGAGCCGAACGCGGCACCGTCGACAGCGGTCGTGTCCGGGTCGTCCGACCGGGTGGATGACCAGCCGACCGGGGTGGGGGCGGCGTCGGCCGGCATATCGACGACGGGAAAGAAGGTCCGCAAACACAAGCGCCGGGAGAAGAAGGCGGCATCGGCACCCCAGACCGAACGCCTGGCGGTCGTCCTCGACAGCTTGGACCCGGTGACGGACCTCCGTGACGCAGATCCGGCCACGGATCACACCGTCGAGGCCCCCGAGCCAGCAGCCCCACCCGACCTAGGTCCGGTCGACGAAGTGGACCCGGGTCCTCCAGCCGAGCCGGTCTCCGAGCCCGACCCCCCCAGGCCGCCTCTCCCGCCATCGGTCGCCGTCCTAGCTGATCCACCCCTCCCCCAGTCGGTCGGTATCGAGGCCCGGCACCCAGAGACCCCCGACGTGGCGGCCCCAGTCCCACTGACCCCTGTGGCAGCGACCCCCGTCGCCGCGACCCCACTCCCGGCATCGGTGGCTGCAGCGCCGAGCACACCGACCGACGCTGGTCCTGTGGGTACCCCCGGGACCGCCGACGCCCCGGGTGTGACCCGACCGGTGGCCCCCACGCACCCGCTCCCCACGTCGGTGGCCGTCTCACCGGATCCACCCCTCCCGAGCTCGGTGGCCGTCGAGCCCCCCTCCCCGAGGACCGACGGCGGACCCGCCGGCACCTCGACACCGCCCTCGAAGCACGCCGCCCGCAAGGTTACGGTCATCGCCCTGGCTGGCCTGGTGGTGATCGCCGCCGTGGCGGTGGTGGCCTGGACCGGAAGCGGCTCCTCCCAGGCCGCCCACCGGTCATCGGTCCAACACCCCTCGACGCTGGTCTCGTCGTTCAGCCAGGCCCTCCAGGCGCCACCCAACCCGACGCCCTCGACCCCGGGCATCACCGTCAACTCGAATGAGAACCAATCGGACCCCGTGCTGGTCGTGAACGACGGCCGGTACTTCCTCTACACCAGTGGCAACCTCGCCCAGCACATCGTGAACGTGCCGGTGTCGTCCTCGGTCGACTTCGACCACTGGAGCCCGGTCACCGATGCCCTACCGGTCCTGCCCCGGTGGAGCGTCGCGGGATTCACCTGGGCCCCCGACGTCCACCAGTTCGGCTCGACCTACGTGCTGTACTTCACCGCCCCCCGCCGGGGGACGCCACAGCAGTGCATCGGCTCCTCGGTCTCGGACTCCCCCACCGGGCCGTTCACCCCGGTCGACAAGCCCTTCATCTGCCAGCCCACACTCGGGGGCTCCATCGACCCCCGAGTGTTCACCGACAGCGACGGCACCAACTGGATGCTGTGGAAGTCGGACCAGAACATCGGCGGCCAGTCGACGCCGACCACGCTGTGGTCCCAGCGCCTCAGCTCGAACGGACTGGCCCTGGTCGGTCCCCGGAATCAGCTGATGGGCCCCGACGAGCCGTGGCAGGGCACCATCGTCGAAGCGCCGGACATGGTCGAGATCGCCGGTGTCTACTGGGTCTTCTACTCCGGCAACTGGTTCAACCAGCCCAGCTACGGCATTGGTGCCGCCCGGTGCAAGGGCCCGGCCGGGCCGTGTGCCGACGACGCCAATGTGCCGCTCCTCGGCACCAACGCCCAAGGCGACGGACCCGGAGAAGGCTCGGTGTTCCTGGACGGATCGGGCGCCTGGCTGCTCTACACCCCGATCCGGGCCCTCGGACACAGCGAGCCGCGGCCGGTCGACATCACCCGGATCGGCTTCGCCTCGGCCGGGCCGTACCTGGCCGCCGGTGGGCCGCCGCCGAGCATCAATGCCCTGAGCGGCCCCGAGCTCTGGTCAGGCCCGTAGGCGCTCCAGTTCGGCGGTCACCGCCTGGCCGTTGGCCTGGCCCTTGGTGGCCTTCATCACCTGGCCGGTGAAAAAGCCGACCAGCTTGTCCTCCCCGTCCCGGTACCGGGCCCACTCGCCGGGGTTGGCCGCCACCACCTCGGCCACCGTGGCGGCCAGCGAGTCCTCGGACATGGCCTCGAACCCCTTGGACGCAGCGATGGTGGCCGGATCGCCCCCACCGGCCTCCAACAGGTCGGACAGCACCGTCTTGGACTGGGTGGCGGTGAGCTCGCCGGACGACTCCATGGTCAACAGGGCCACATAGGACTCGGGGTCGAGGCGCTTGGCGGCATCGGGGTCGGTGGCGGCCTCGTTGGCCGTGCGGGCCAGAGCCAGGGACGAGGACACCCCCGAGGCCACCGCCAGAGTCACCAGGTGGTCGAGGCCCAGGTCTACGACGGTTGCCACCTGGTCCACCTGGGAGTCGGCCACACCGCCGGACCGGCCCAGGAGGTCGACCAGCTGGGAACGGCGCAGCGCCGGCATCGGCCCCATGGTGTCGGCCACCGCACGGATCCACTCGGCGTCGGGGACCAGCGGGACCAGGTCGGGCTCGAGGAAGTACCGGTAGTCGTAGGCCTCCTCTTTGGAACGGAGGGTCACCGTCCGCCCGGCGTCCTCGTCCCAGTGCCGGGTCTGCTGCACCACCGCTTCACCCGACTCGAGCAGGGCGATCTGGCGGTCCGCCTCGTAGTCGATGGCCCGGCCCAGGGACCGCACCGAGTTGAGGTTCTTGATCTCGCACCGGGTGCCATAGGGGTCGTCGGTCGAGCGGCGGACCGAGACGTTGGCGTCGACCCGCATCGACCCCTCTTCCATCTTGCCGTCCGAGGCACCCGAGGCCACCAGCACGGCCCGGAGCTCGGAGGCGTAGGCCCGGGCCTGTGCGGAGGTGCGCATGTCGGGGGCGCTCACGATCTCCACCAGCGGCACACCCGAGCGGTTGTAGTCCACGAGGGAGTAGTCCGATCCGTGGATCCGGCCCGACGAACCGGCATGGCTGGTCTTGCCGGTGTCTTCTTCCATGTGGGCCCGCTCGATCCCTACCCGGCTGCCGTCGGGCAGGTCGAGGTGGCCGTTGGCGTTGATCGGCTCGTCGTACTGGCTGATCTGGTAGTCCTTGGCCTGGTCCGGGTAGAAGTAGTTCTTGCGGTGGAAGGTGGAGGGCAGAATCTCGCAGTTGAGGGCGGTGCCGATGGCCATGGCCAGCTCGACCGCCCGCTGGTTGATGACCGGGAGGGATCCGGGCAGGCCCAGGCACACCGGGCAGATGTTGGTGTTGGGCTCGTCGCCGAACATGTTGGGACAGCCACAGAACAGCTTGGTGGCCGTCTTCAGCTCGCAGTGGACCTCGAGCCCGATGACCATCTCCCACCCCGGCTTCATGCCGACACCCCCAAGGACGGCACGGGGCGGGCGGGTGCGGCTGCCTCCACCACGGCCGCCACTTTCATGATGGTCCCCTCCGAGAGGGCGGGGCCGAGGATCTGGGCCCCGACCGGCAGTCCGTCGTCACCGACGCCGAAGGGGACGCTGATGGCCGGGTGGCCGGCCAGGTTGGACGGGATGGTGCAGACGTCGGACAGGTACATGGTGAGGGGATCGCCGGTCTTGGCCCCGAGCGGGAACGCCGTGGTGGGGGCCGTGGGTCCGAGCAGCACGTCACAGCGGCCGTAGGCGGCGGCGAAGCCCTCGATGATCCGGGTGCGGACCCGGAGGGCCTGGTTGTAATAGGCGTCCATGTACCCCGCCGACAGCACGTAGGTGCCCAGCATGATCCGCCGCTTGACTTCGTCGCCGAAGCCGGCCGACCGGGTGGCGGTGTTCATGGCCACGGTGTCCTCCGCCTCGACCCGCAGCCCGTAGCGGACGCCGTCGTAGCGGGCCAGGTTGGACGAGGCCTCGCCCGGGGCGATCAGGTAGTAGGCGGACAGCCCCAAAGTGACCTCGGGAACGGAGACCTCTTCCACCCGGGCCCCGGCCGCGGCCAACGCGTCGGCCGCCTCGCGGATGCGCGTGGCCACGTCGGGGTCCGCACCCTCGAGGAACTGGGTGATCACCCCGACGGTGAGGCCGGCCACCCCGTCGTCGAGCACCGACAGCACCCGGGGGGTCGGTCGGTTGAGCGAGGTCGAATCACACGGGTCGTGGCCGCCGATCACGTCGAACAGCAACGCGGCGTCGGCCACCGAGGCGGCGAACGGCCCGATCTGGTCGAGCGAGCTGGCAAAGGCCACCAGCCCAAACCGGGACACCGTGCCGTAGGTGGGCTTGAGGCCCACCACCCCGCACAGGGCGGCCGGTTGGCGGATCGATCCCCCGGTGTCGGACCCGAGGGCCAAGGGGGCGAACCCGGCGGCCACGGCCGCCGCCGAGCCTCCCGAGGAGCCACCCGGCACGCGAGCGGTGTCGTGGGGGTTGCGGGTGGGCCCCGTCGCCGACGTCTCGGTGGAGGAGCCCATGGCGAACTCGTCCATGTTGGTCTTCCCCATCATCACCGCTCCGGCACCGGTCAGCCGGGACACCACCGTGGCGTCGTAGGGGGGCAGCCACCCGGCCAGGATGCGGGACGAGCAGGTCGTGGGCACGCCCCGGGTGCACAGGTTGTCCTTCAGGGCCACCGGCACACCGGCCAGCGGACCCGGATCGCGCCCGTCGGCCACGGCACGGTCCACGGCGATGGCCTGGGCCCGGGCCTGATCGGCGGTGACCAGGTTGAAGGCGTGGATCTCGGCGTCCCCGGTCTGGATGGCCTCCAGGTGCTCCTCGGCGACCTCCAGGGCCGAGCGGGCCCCCGAGCGGACGGCGTTGGCCAGGTGGTAGGCAGGCCGGGGAGACGTCACGGCGCCTCCCCGAGGATGCGGGGCACCCGGAAGCGGTGGTCCTCGACCGAGGGGGCCTGGGCCAGTACCTCGTCGCGGTCGAGGACCGGTCGGGGCTCGTCGGGCCGGAGCACATTGGTCACGGCCATGGCGTGGGCGGTCATGCCCACATCGTCGAGGTCCAGGGCGGCGATGTCGGCAGCATGGTCGAGCACCTTGGCCAGCTGCCCGGTGAACAGCTCGAGCTCGTCGTCGGTGAGCTCCAGCCGGGCCAGCGCGGCGACATGGGCCACCTCGTCCCGGGTCAGGCGCTTGGGTTCGGACATCAGTGCGACGCCGCGGTCATGAGGGGGTGGTGCCCGGTCCATCGAGGACCCGTGCCGCGAACTCGACCACCCGCTCCTCGATCAGGGGGGCGTCATTGTCGAGGGTGGCCACGTGATAGCTGTTCTCGAGGATGATGCGCTCGACGTGCCCACCCACCGAGCGCTCCAGCACGTCACCCGAGACCGGGGCGACCACGTGGTCCTCGCGGCTGTTCAACAACAGCACCGGGCAGTGGATCTCCCCCAGGTGGGCGTGGACCCCGTCGTTCCCCTCGAAGAGCGACAACAGTGCGGCCAAGGGTGTCCCCGAGTAGGCGGACTCGGTAACCCCCTCGGCCTTGATGTCCGATCCGATGGCGTCGAAGCTCTCAGTGCCGGCATCGAGCATGGCCTGCAGACCGGCCCGCAGTTCGGCGTCGGGCGGGTCTACCTGGGGATTGACCAGCGCGATGCCGGCGATCTCGGGATGGTGCTCGGCCAGCCAGCACGTGAGGGTCCCGCCCATGGACAGTCCGGCCACCACCACCTTGTCGCAGCGCGCCGCCAGGGCCTCATAGGCGGCCTCGGCCGCCGTGGACCAGTCCGACCAGCGGGTCGGGACCATGTCCGAGAGGTCGGTGCCGTGGCCCGGGAGGAGCGGCAGCTCGACGGTGAATCCGGCCTTGGCCACGGCCTCGGCCAGCGGTCGCATGGACTGGGGATTGCCGGTGAATCCATGGAGGACCAGCACGCCGTGGTTCCCACCGGGGGACGACCACGGCTCGGCACCTGGGATGATGGGAGCGCTCACGCCACCGGATGCTACCGGCCCGAGCGGGCAGTCACGGGCGTCTCGGTGCCGGAAGAGCCCCCGACACCCGGCGCTAGTCTTGGGCCCACTGATCGTCCACCGACTCACGAGGAGTACTGCAGCGATGGCCACCTACCTGTTTCTGAGCGACGAGTGGCTGGATCAGGCCCGGGCCATCCGGGCGGAGTTCGACGGCAAGGGCGCCCCGATCGAGCACTCGATCCGGATGAACCTCATCATCGCCGCTGTGCCCTTCGGCGAGGGCACGGTCCACGCCCACGTGGACACCTCGACCGGGGAGCTGGTGCTCGACACCGGCCACATCGACCCGGTCGACCTCAAGGTCTCCCTGGACTACGACGTGGCCCGGGCCATCCTGGTGGAGGGCAACCCCCAGGCGGGCATCCAGGCGTTCATGTCGGGCAAGATCAAGGTCGAAGGGGACATCGCCAAGCTGATGGCCCTCCAGACCATCAGTCCCGACCCGACGGCGGCCGAGATCGCCGGGCGGATCCTGGCCATCACCGCATAGCCCCACGGAGAGGCCGGCCCGCGGTCGGTCTCAGGCCGGCGGAGAATCGGTGGCTGCGGCTCCCGCCCCCCGCGGGGTGTTGCGCATGAAGAAGCCGGACACCCCGGCGAGCACCGCCACCACCGCGCCGACGCCATAGGCGCGGTGGAACGAGGCCAGCGACCCGACGCCGCCATGGCCCGACGCCTGCACGGTGACCATCACCTGGATGCCGGCCACGATGCCGATCTGGGTGATCAGCTGTTGGGCGGCACTCATCACCCCGAGCTCGTCCGGTGCCACCTCGTTGGACGATGAGGACACCGTGGTCGGGGTGGCCAGCCCGATGCCGACGCCGGACAGTGCCAGGGCGGCCAGGATCACCACCTGGGTGGGGTGGGACCCGAGCTGGGTGAACACCAGCATCGAGATGGTGAGGATGACCGCGCCCAGGACGACCAGGAGCCGCTCCCCCACCTTGACGGCGGCATAGCCGGCCAGTGGTGCGGTGAGGGAGAACAGCAGCGGGCGGGCCGTCGACTCCAGGCCGGCCCGGGTCTCGCTGTAGTGGTAGATGCGCTCCATCAGGATCGGGAAGAGGAAGAACCCGCCCATGTAGGAGAAGTTGGTCAACGCCCGGGCCCCGAGGGGGAACACGAAGTTGCGTCGGCGGAAGTAGCGCAGCGGGATGAGCGGGCGCGGGGCGCGGCGCTCGTGGACCACGAACACCACGAAGCCGACCACGCTGGCGGCGAGGACGGCCAGGGTCCGGGGACTGGTGAATCCCCAGCTGGGCGCCTCGTTGAGGGCGAGCAGGCCGGCGGTGACGGCGAAGGCCAGGGTCCAACTGCCCATCCAGTCGAGCTGGCTCCACGGGCTCGGTCGTCGGTCATCGTCGCCCACCACCTCCTCGGCCTCGACCGAGTCGACCGGCCGGTCCCGGGCGGGCAGGACGATGACGGCCAGGACGGCCGCACAGGCCATGAGGGGCAGCTCCCCCCAGAACAGCGCCCGCCACCCGAAGTACTGGATGATGGGCGCCCCGATGGTGACCCCGAGCACCGGGCCTCCCGCCCCCACCAGCGCCCACCAGCCCAGGGCCTTGACCCGGTCCTCGTGGGAGAAGGCCTGGAGCACCAGGGCCATCGACGCCGCCCCGGTGGCGGCCCCCTGGACGCCGTCGAACAGCCGGGCGGCGATCAGTACCCCGGCCGTCGGCGCCGAGGCGGTCAGCACCACGCTGACGGCGGCTCCGGAGAGGCCCCACAGGTACAGACGGCGGTAGCCACGGAGGTCACCCAGCTTGCCCAGCACCGGGGCGGCCACCCCGAAGGCCAGCAGTGGTGCGGTCGAGGTCCAGGTCAGGGTGGTCACCGAGGTGTGCAGCTGCTCGGCCACCTGGGGAAGGGCCACGACGAAGACGGTGAAGGTGATGTTGACCGACAACAGACCGGCCAGCACGGTCCACAGGACCCACCACTGATAGCGCTCCGACCGGGCGACACGGTGGTGGATGCGCCGGCGGAACAGCACCGGCCACGGCACGACGATCCCGCCCTCGGCACCCGCGCCGGAGCCGCTGAGCAGGGCCTCGGCCTCGATCACCTCGCTGTCCTCGAAGTCCGAGTCACCCCCCGCCGGTCGGGCGGGCCCCCTCGCCGGGGACACCGCTCAGCCTCCGAGCCGGTGCATCTCCGCCTGCAGCTCCGAAACCGTCCAGCGGTCGTCCTTGTCGATGGAGTCGGTCATGGTCCATGGCTGGAACAGCCGGACCTGGCCGCCCTGCACGAAGAACACGCGACCGGTGGCGGGGCAGCCTTCGGTGGCCAGGTACGCCACCAGGGGCGAGACGTTGGCGGGATCCCAGCTGTCGAACACCGAGGCGTCGGCCGGGGCCTGGACGATGTCGGAGAGGCCCGGGGTCTGCTCGGTCATCCGGGTGCGGGCGGCCGGCGCGATGGCGTTGACCCGGACGCCGTAGCGGACCAGTTCGTCTGCGGCAATGGTGGTGAACGCGGCGATGCCGGCCTTGGCCGCGCCGTAGTTGGACTGGCCCGGGTTGCCGAGGAGACCCGAGGTCGACGACGTGTTGATCACCGAGGCCTTGACCTCCTTGCCCGCCTTGGTCTGCTCGCGCCAGTAGGCGGCGGCGTGGCGGGTGGGCACGAAGTGGCCCTTCAGATGGACGTGGATCACCGAGTCCCAGTCTTCTTCGGACATGTTGACCAGGACCCGGTCACGCAGGATGCCGGCGTTGTTGATCAGAACGTGGAGATCACCGAAGGCTTCGAGGGCAGTGTCAATGAGCCGCTTGCCACCATCCCAATCGGTGATGTCATCGGCGTTGGACACCGCCTCGCCCCCCGCCGCGGTGATCTCATCGACCACCCGCTGGGCGGCCGACCGGTCGTCCCCCGAGCCGTCGACCGCGCCGCCCAGGTCGTTGACCACCAGCTTGGCTCCCTCGGAAGCGAAGAGCAGGGCATGTTCGCGGCCGATCCCCCGGCCCGCCCCGGTGATGATGGCGATGCGTCCGTCCAGTGCTCCCATGTCGTCAGTTCCCCATCTCTGCGACGGTGTCCGCCGCGGTCGGTGGTTGGTCCCGCACGTGGCGAGCGTCCCCCGTGTGCTCGCCTACGTTGGCAGCAGGACGCATCCCGGTCAAACCGGGACCGGACCCCGGGGCGGAGGGGCCGTGGTCGGGACCGGGCGGTCGACCCGGGACCCCAGTCCGGCCCGTCGCACCGCCTCAGCCATGGCCAGGACTCGGCTGCGGTCGCCCGCCACCAGGACGTACTCGGTATTGCGGAGGTGGGAGACCGACCCCACCTTGACGCCTGAGGGATTGTGGATGCCGATCCTGGCACCGACGTACCGGGCCGAGTCGAAGGCCAGCACCTCGACGTGGCCGCGGGCCGCGCACAGCGCCCGCAGCTCGTCGAAGCTCAGCCACGACTCGTTGTTGTAGGAGAGGACGAGTAGCTCGGCGCGCACCGCGGAGATGACCTGCCCGAGCGCTACCGGCATGGTCCGCCTGCCGTTGAAGGCACTCCTCGCCCCGGGGAGCCGGAGATCCTCCCGCTTGGCCGCCACGCCGTAGTGGGCGGGGGCGTCCCAGGCCACGATGGTCTCCCACACGTGGTAGTTGGCGTCGTAGCGGTGCTGGTTGTAGGGGGGGTCGAGGTAGGCGAGATCGACCGTTCCAAGCTCGGGCGACCCGGCCAGTTCGGTGGCGTCGCCGAGGACGGCCTGCCCGGGGCCGGCCAGCAGCTCTGGCACCCGGAGGGACAGCGGCCGGTGGGAGCGTGGCGCCCACTGCTTGAGGTAGGCCATCTGCAGGCCGGTGGTCGAGTCCACCCGGTCGGCCGCCTCGAGCAGGCTGGTCACCAGCAGCGGCCACAGGTCGCTCCCGGCGTAGTCGCGCTCGATGGCGTCGCGGATGGCGTCGATGCGGGCCCCGTTGTGGGGCTGGAAGTAGCGGGCCTCCCGACAGAACGTCTCGGTCACGTAGCCGGGCCGGCCGACGAGCGCGTCCAGTCGCTCGACCGCTGCGCCCAACCGATCGACGATGTCCGGGGTGGCGACCGGATCGCACTCCACGTAACACCGGGCCAGCACGTGGGCGAACCGGGTGCTGTCGACTGCGGTCATGGCCATGCCGGTGCGCTTCCAGGCCTGGGACACCCGGGTGGTCCCACAGAACAGGTCGAGGCCGGTGCGGGCGCCTGACGCCTCGGCCAACACGGTGAGTGCCGGCACCAGTCGACGCTTGGATCCGAGATACTTGATCACCGGCTGAACCAGCGGTCGCTCAACGGCGGCTGAATCGCCGGAACCACCAGTCCGGGTCCCGGGCGTGGGCGTGGAAGTGGTCAGGGATCTGGCGCATGACCCGGTCGAAGGACCACACCCCTGCCCCCAGCCGGTCGTCGGCCACCCGGCCGAGCTGGGCCAGCATGTGGTCCACCTCTGTTTCTGGCGGCTCGTTGCCGTGCTGCTTCCAGACCACCATCGGGACGTCGCACACCTCACAGGCGGCCACCCAGCAGACGTCGTCCTCGTGGAACCACTCAGTGATTCGGGCCGCCTCACACAGCTCGCACCCGTCGGCGGTTGGGCTCACAACGTGTACATGTTGACCGTCGTCCCGGGCTGCACCGACGTCCCGGCTGCGGGGTCGAGTGACAGCACGGTCGTCGAGCCGGCCGGTCCGTAGGGACCCGCCACCTTCAGCCCGAGGGCCTGGAGAGCGGCGGTGGCCGCCGCCACCGAGTGGCCCACCTCGTTGGGGATGATCACCGGCTGGGGCCCGATCGAGATGTTGACGACGACCTTGGACCCGAAGGGCACAGGGCCCGCTGAGGCGTCCGGGGTGGTGCTGATGACCTGGCCGGTCGGGACGGTCGAGCTGTAGGCGTTGGCCTGCTGGGGCACGAAGCCCGCCGCGGTGAGGGCAGCGGCGGCGGCGGCGTAGGTCGACCCGGCTGCGGTGACCGCGGGGATGGCCACGGGGGCATGGCCCTTGGACGTGATGATGGTGACGGTGGACCCGTACAGGGCGGTGCTCGCCGGTGAGGTGGCCAGGATGGCCCCGGCCACCACGGTCGAGCTGTACTGGGCAGCGGCAGGCGGGCACACGCCCACCAGATGGACGGCCTGGAGGGCCTGGATGGCGTCGTTACAGCTGGTGAAGGTGGTCAGGTTGGGGATGGCCACCGGAGGCGGCCCCGACGACAGCACCACGGCGATGGTCGAACCCTGCTTCAGCCGCACGGGCTTGCCCCCGGCCCGGGGCGTGGGGTGCTGGGTCAGGATCAGCCCGGGACCCACCGCGATGCTGTAGGCGTGGCCGCTGGGATGGACGGTGAACCGGTCGTGGTGGACGGCCGCCTGGGCCTGGGCGAGCGACTTCCCGACCAACGTCGGAACCGGATGGGTCGGGGTGAACAGCTTGGTCCCGGTGGCGACCACCAGGCCTACCGTCACCAGGGCGGCCACCACGAGGGCACTGACCAACACCCAGGGCCAGCGACGCCGGGAGCGGCGTTGCTTGGCAATGGCGTCGGCGGTGCTCATGGACGACGTCGGCTTGTTGGCCCGCTTTCCCTTGGGCTCGCCCGTCGTTGCATCGACGGCCAGGGACGCCTCCAGCACCCCCGGGGCGCCGAGCTCAGTGAGGTCGGGGCCGCCGGTGCCCTGGTCGGGACGGCGGACCGGCCGCACCATGACCCGGTCCAACTCGTCGAACTCGTCGATGGGCACGGCATCCACGATGGGGAGGGGGGCACCCGTGGGGAGTTCCTTGGCCAGCGCCAAAAGCTGGCTCCCGAACTGGGCGGCGTCGAGCCGTTCGGCCGGGTCGGGAGCGGCCGCCCACACCAGCACCTCGTTGAGCGGGCCGAGGGCCTCGTGCTCGGGCAGCAGCGATCCCACCCGGGCCATCAGGGTGGCAACCGTCGTGTCGCCGATGAACGGTGTCTCCCCGGTCACCCCTTCGTAGAGCACCAGGGCCAGGGAGTAGACGTCGGCCTTGCCGTCGAGCACCCAGCCCTCGACCTGTTCGGGGGCGGCGTAGCGAGCCGTGCCCAAGATGGCCCCGTCCGGCTCGGTCCATGCCGCTTCGGCCAGAGCCCGCGCCAGACCGAAGTCGGCGATCCGCAGCCGCCGGTCGGCGTCGAAGAGCAGGTTCGCCGGCTTGATGTCGCGGTGGATCAGGCCACGCCGATGGGCGTAGTCGAGGCCCGATGCGGCCTCGATGCCGACGTGGACCGCCTGTTCCGGCGTGAGCAGGGTTCCGGTGTCGAAGACCTGGCGGAGGCTGCCCCCGGCCAGGTACTCGAGCACCAGGTACGGCTCGTCCTGCTCATCGCCCCAGTCGTAGACCTGGAGGATGTTGGGATGGTTGAGCGCGGCGACCGCCACGGCCTCGGCCCGGAACCGCTTGAGGAAGGCCGAGTCACCGGCCAGGGCGGGGTGAAGGATCTTGATGGCGACGCGACGATGCAAGGAGACGTCGTCGGCGAGGTAGACGTGGGCAGACGCACCGGTACCCAGTGGGGTGACAAGTCGGTAACGGCCACCGAGGACACGTCCGATGGAGTCGGTGATACTCGGCATGGTGGTCGAGCCAGCGTACCGAGTACGACCGCCGAACTGGTGGAGGGTCTCGGGACGCGACAAGGACGGGGCGTTCGCCCCGTCCTTGTCGGTGTCCAGCCGGCCCGATGAGCCGGCCGTTACGGCGTTATGTGACGGTGCAGCTCAGCCTCCGTTGATCTGAATGGTGCTCGTGGTGGGATCGATCTGAGACGAGGTGACGGTCCCAGGTCCGAAGGCGTTGAGAGCAAAGTTCGAGGTCGAGGTGAGACCCGTCCCCGTGCTTGCTCCCAGGCATGCCACCAGAACAACCGGCTGATTCTTATCCTGCTTGGGGGCCTTGATGGTCCCGTTGAGCTGGAATCCGGCCTCACTCCCACAGGCCCCGCCGACGACGGTTGCCGCGCTGGTCGTCTTGCTCTGGTAGGCGATGCCGTTGATCGTGAAGGACAGCTTCTTCAGTGCCTTTTGGATCGAGGCGGTACCGGAGTTCTCGAAGTTCGCCCACGATCCGTAGCCGTAGTCTCCAGGCTCACACGCCGTGTTGGACGAGGGGGATCCGGCCACCTTCTTGTCGCACTTCACGCTCTTGGTGGTGATGGTGTTACCCGAAGCCGTGCCGGTGCAGGTCGGGTGGCCCGAAGCGGTGCCGAACGTCTCGCTGCCAGTCGTGGTGGTGGACGTCTTCGAGGTGCTCACCGACCCAGGGGTCGAGATGCCCGGAGAAGCGAAGTTCACCGCGGCACTCACCGAGCAGGTGATGGCCGGATCGGGCGGCGTAACTGTTTTGGCCCCTGCGGTGACGCCGGTGACGGCGACCACGCTAATCGGCATAGCGATCGCGGCTGCGACCACAAGTAGTTTTCGAATCATGTGTGCTCCTTATTCCCCCCATGAACCCATGGGCATTGTCGTTCGGGCGGCGGTTGCCCCCGACATGCTTGTGATCCGGGCAGGGACGTGCGGGCATCAGGATGGTGAAATCAGGTATCCCCCCTGAACACGCAACTCCTTGCGTCGGTTGCCTCACCAGCCGGCACGACACCCACCCCTACGAACAACGCAGAGTGCCCCTCATGCGTATCGCCCCACTCTGGCTCTGGGAACCATAACGGGGTCGGGTTCGCAAATCAATCATGCTCGAGCCAATTCGTGCCTGGCCCAAAAGATCCCCAATTTTGGGTGCAACCACGGGTGCCGCGATGGGCGGTCAGGTAGGGATCTCGCCCGTCTCCAGCAACTCGGTGAAGTCCTTTGCGGCGACCACCGGCACCTCCAGCTGCTCGGCCTTGGTCACCTTCGAGGCCCCGGGCGACTCCCCCACCACCAGGGCGAACGTCTTCTTCGAGACGCTGCCCGGTGATTTGCCCCCACGAGCGATCACCGCCTCTTCGGCCTCCTCTCGGGTGAACCCCTCGAGCGTCCCCGAGACCACCACCGACTTGCCGGCCAGTGTCGGAGTCAGCCCGGGCGCGCGGTCGGCCGGGTCGTGGCCCGGTTCGACCATGGTGACCCCGGCGGTACGGAGCCGGTCGATCACCGACCGGTTCACCTCGGTGTCGAACCACCGGGCCACGCTGGCGGCGATGATCGGCCCGACACCGTCCACCGCCGCCAGGGTCAGCTCGTCTGCGGCGATGATGGCGTCGACGTCCCCGAGGGAGCGGGCCAGCGCGATGGACCCGACCTGGCCCAGATGCCGGATGCCGAGGCCGATCAGGACCCGGCTGAGCGGGCGGCCCCTCGAGTCGTCGATGGCACCGAGCAGATTGGCCACTGAGACGGGGCCGAATCCCTCGAGGCCGGCGAACGTGTCGGTGTCGAAGGAGTAGAGGTCGGCCACATCACTGAGCAGGCCGCGGTCCACGAACAGCTGGACCCGCTGCTCGCCGAGCCCTTCGATGTCCATGGCGGACCGGGACGAGAAGTGGGCGATGCGTTGGACGCGCTGGGCGGGACAGTCGAGGTTGGTGCAGAAGGTGTCGCTCTCCCCGGGTAGCCGCACCAGCGGGGTGCCGCAACTGGGGCAGACCGTCGGGAACTTCCACGCCGGTCGCCGGCGGCGCTTACCCGGGCCGCCGAGCACCGGTCCCACCACCTCGGGGATCACGTCGCCGGCCTTGCGCACCACGACGGTGTCGCGTGGCCGGACGTCCTTCGCCCTCACCTGGTCCTCATTGTGCAGCGTGGCCAGCGACACCGTGGAACCACCCACGAACACCGGCTCCAGCACCGCGAACGGGGTGGCCTTGCCGGTCCGGCCGATGGACACGGCGATGTCGTTCAGCACGGTGGTCCGCTCCTCGGGCGGGAACTTGTAGGCGATGGCCCACCGGGGCGCCCTGGAGGTGAAGCCCAACTGGCGTTGGAGCGCGAGGTCGTCGACCTTCACGACCACACCGTCGATCTCGTAGTCGAGTTCGTGGCGGTGCTCCTGCCAGCGGCTGCAGAACTGGAGGACCTCGTCCAAACCCCGGACCACGTGGCGTTCCGGGTTGACCGGGAACCCGGCCCGGTCCAGCCACTCCAGGGTGGCCTCATGGGTGGCGGCCAGCTGTCCCGGCAGCCCGTCGCCGACAGGTCCAGGTGCAGCCCCCGCCGCCAACTGCAGGTCCCCCACCTGATAGGCCCAGAACGAGAGGGCTCGCGAGGCGGTGATGCCCGAGTCCTTCTGTCGCAGTGACCCGGCCGCCGAGTTCCGCGGGTTGACGAAGAGGCGCTCACCCAGCTCGGCCTGCCGGCGGTTCAGGTCTGCGAAGGCGGATACCGGCATGTACACCTCACCGCGGACCTCGATCACCTCGGGGGGTGGCTCCTTGGTGGCCGCCAGTCGCTCGGGGATGTCCGCGATGGTGGCCACGTTGGCGGTGACGTCCTCGCCGGTGCGTCCATCGCCGCGTGTGGCGGCCTGGACGAAGCGGCCCTGCCGGTAGGTGAGCGAGATGGCCAGGCCGTCGATCTTGAGCTCACACACGAAGGCGGTGTCGTCAGGGACCTGGCGCGCCAGCCGGTCGGCCCACGCCTGGAGCTCCTCGGCGCTGAACACGTTGTCGAGGCTCATCATCGGCACCCGGTGCGCCACCGGAGCGAAGAGGGTCGAGGGCGCAGCTCCCACCGTCGTGGTGGGCGAGTCCGGCACCACCAGGTCCGGGTGGTCGGCCTCGATGGCCCCGAGCTCACGCACCAGGACGTCGTAGTCGACGTCGGCGATCTCGGGGTCGTCGAGTCGATGGTAGCGGTCGTTGTGATAGGCGATCAGCGCCCGCAGCTCCTCGGCCCGTGACACTGGGTCGGAGAGCTCTTCGCCCGGGTCGCTCATGCAGCGATCCCCGATCCGAGCACCGACTCAGGATGGTTCGGGTCGTAGAGCGCCACCGTCTGGCCCGGGGCGATCCGGCGCTGGGGGATGGCAAAGCTCACCGTCAGACCCTCACCGGTGCGCCGGACGACGCAGGCCGTCGGTCGACCGTGGGCGCTGCACTGGGCAATGGTGGCGAGGCCGCCAACCCCGGCACCAGTCGACTCGGGAGGAAGGGGGTTGCCGTCCACCCAGGTCACGGTGTGGAGCCGCACCTCGGCGGCGTTGGCGGCCTCGGGTGGGCCGATCAGTACCCGCCGGCCGGGTACGTCCACCGCGGTGACGAAGCGTCGGCGGCCATCAGTGCCATGGCCCATCCCCCGTCGTTGTCCCACCGTCACCAGCTCCACGGCCTCGACACCACCAAGGTCCTGGCCGGTGTTGTAGTCGACGAGACGGCCTGCGTGCAGCGGAAGCCGGGCACCGAGGAAGCCTTCGCGCCCCTCGTCCGAGCGGATGAAGCACACGTCCTGGCTGTCGGGCTTGGCTGCGGTGCGCAGGCCCAGCCGGGCCGCTTCGTCACGAACCTGGGCCTTGGTCATCTCCCCCACCGGGAACAGGGCACGTGCCAGCTGGTCCTGACCGAGCATGGCCAGCACATAGGACTGGTCCTTCAGCGGGTCGGCCCCTCGGCACAGCCGGAAGCGCCCCTCCGGGGTGGCCACAGCCCGGGCATGGTGGCCGGTGGCCACGGCGTCGAAGCCCAGCCCCCGGGCCCGCTCGAACAGGCGGTCGAACTTCAGGTGCCGGTTGCACTCGATGCACGGGTTGGGGGTCCTGCCCTCGGCGTGACCGCGGACATAGGGATCGACCACCCGCTGCTCGAACTCGGCGGCGAAGTTGAACACATGGTGGACCAGGCCCAGTTGATCGGCGACCCGCCGGGCGTCTTCCACGTCGGCCACCGAGCAGCACCCTGAGTCTGACGATCCGCCCCAGAGCTTGAGTGTGGCCCCGACCACCCGGTCCGGACCGAGCCGTTCGGCGAGGAGGGCCGCGGCCACCGACGAGTCCACCCCTCCCGACATCGCCACCAGCACACGCATGGGTTCAGTCTCGCAGCTGGGCGACCGCGCCCGGGACGACCGCCAAGACGTGGTCGATGTCCGCCTCGTCGGTCGTGGAGCCCAGCGAGAACCGGATGCCGGTGGTGGCCTCGTGATCGGCGAGTCCCATCGACGTCAGCACGTGGCTGGCCTCGACCGCCCCGCTGGAGCAGGCCGCCCCGGCCGACACGGCCACACCCGCCTCGTCGAGCAACACGACCAGTGCTTCGCTGTCCACCCCGGCGAACCGGAGGTGGAGGTGGCCGACCACCTTGTCTCGCCGGTCCCCGGTCTCAGTGGTACCGGCCACCGAGACCAGCAGTCCATCCCCGAGCCGGTCACGCAACGCCGCCACCCGGGTCGCCGTCGCTGATCGTCGGCTGGTGGCTACAGCCAGGGCCGCGGCCATGCCCACGATGCCCGCCACGTTGGGGGTCCCGCTGCGACGCTCCCGCTCTTGGCCACCTCCGTGGAGGATCGGCCGCAGGGCGGTCCCCTCACGCACGACCAGTGCGCCGATGCCCTTGGGTCCGCCGAACTTGTGGGCGCTCACCGCCACCAGGTCCGCCGGACCCGTGAGCGTGGCCACGTCCAGCCAAGCCACCGCCTGGACGGCGTCGGTGTGGAGCACCCCACCGGGTGCCCGGAGTCGGACGATGTCGGCCACGTCGGCTACCGGCTGCACCGTCCCGATCTCGTTGTTGACGGCCATCACCGACACCAGTCGGACCTCGGGCGTGCAGGCCTCGGCCAGGTCGTCGAGGTCGATCAGCCCGTCTTTGTCGGTGCGCACCTCGCGGAGGGCGGCCCCAGTCCGGTGGGCCAAGGCCCGACAGGCATGCAGCACCGCATGGTGCTCCATGGACGAGCACACAAGTACCCCGGGCCCCGGCCGGGGGTGGTCCGCGTCCGGCCAGGCTCCGGCGATGGCCAGGTTGTCCGCCTCGGTCCCACCCGAGGTGAACACCAGTTCACCCAGGCCGACACCGAGCAATTCGGTGATCTGGTCGCGGGCGTCCTCCATGGCCCGGCGGGCCCGGCGGGACTCGCCGTGCATCCCCGACGGGTTGCCGAAGGTCCCGCCAAGGAACGGCAGCATGGCCTCGAGCGCGGCCGGGTCGATCGGGGTGGTGGCGGCGTGGTCGAGGTACGCCCGGACCTCGGGCCCACCGGTGGTCGAATCCCCGCTGGGGGTCATGGGGTGGCGGCGCAGGTGGACAGCATCAGGCGATCCACACCGACTTCACGTTGCAGAACTCGTGGAGTCCGAACCGCGACAGCTCGCGCCCGATGCCCGAGCTCTTGATCCCGCCGAAGGGCAGCTCGGGCATGGACACCACCATGCCGTTGACGAAGACCTGGCCGGCCTGGATCTCGTTGACGAACCGTTGCTGCTCCTCGGGCTCATTGGTCCACACGCTGGCACCGAGTCCGAACTCGGTGGCATTGGCCAGTTCGACTGCCTCATCGGCGTCGGCCACGATGAACAGCAGTGCCACCGGTCCGAACACCTCCTCGGTGGCCACCCGCATGGCCGGGGTGATGTCCGTGACGACCGTGGGCCGGTAGAAGTAGCCAGGCTGTTCGGGGCCGCCCGGGCCGATCACCCGCTCGCCGCCGCAGAGGATGGTGGCCCCGTGCTCCCGGGCGTCGGCGACCTGGGCGGCGATGGTGTCACAGGCCTGAGCGGTGACGAGCGGCCCGACCTCGGTGGCGGGGTCGAAGGGGTCACCGACGGAGAGCGCCTCCATGCCGGCCACGAAGCCGGCCACGAACTCGTCGGCCACGTCCTGGTGGACGATGAACCGCTTGGCGGCGATGCACGACTGGCCGGCGTTCTGCACCCGGGCCTGCACGCCGACCGACACCGCCCGCTCCAGATCGGCCGACGGGAGCACGATGTAGGGGTCGCTCCCACCCAGCTCGAGGACGATCTTCTTGCCCACTGCGCCCGCCTGGGCCGCCACGGCGCGTCCCGCACCCACGCTCCCGGTCAGGGTGACGGCCGCCACCCGGGGATCGGCGATGATGGCGGGAACCTGGTCCGTCCCCACCAGCAGCGTCTGGAACAGACCGTCGGGGGCGCCGGCCCGCCGGAACAGGTCCTCCAGGAGGAGGGCCGTGCGGGGCACACTCGGGGCGTGCTTCAACAGGCCGACATTGCCGGCCATCACCGCCGGGGCGATGAACCGGACCACCTGCCAGAGGGGGAAGTTCCACGGCATGATGGCCAGGACCACCCCGAGTGGCTGGTACGACACAAGGGCCAGGGACGCGTCGACCAGGACCTCCTCGTCGGTCAGCATGGCCTCGGCGTGCTCGGCGAACCAACGGAAGCCGTTGGCGCACTTGGCCGTCTCGCCCTTGGCCTGGGCGAACGGCTTGCCCATCTCGGTGGTCACCACGTGGGCGATGTCGGGGAGCTCGCCCTCGAGGAGCTCGGCCACGGTGATGAGGAGCCTCGCCCGCTCCTCGAAGGTGCTCTTGGCCCACTCCGGAGCGCACGCCGCCGCCAGCGCCAGGCGCGCGTCGACACCGGCCGCGTCGTAGGGCTCGAAGGACTGCAGCAGCTCGCCGGTGGCCGGGTTGATGGTGGCGATGGGTGGACCGCTGTCGACAGGGCTCATGGGACCAGTATTCCTCACGGTCGGGGGCGGATTCGTATGGTGGATTCGTATGGTGGATTCCTACGGTGGAGGCCGGGCTCGGCGGTGAGTGCCCGCTCCGGATCGAGCCGTGCGGTGCAGGGATCCTTCCCCGCCGGCGCCCCACGCAACCCTCACCGCCCAGGCTAGGGGGAGACCCCGGTTCGGCGCACAGGTCACCGGCACTGACGAGAGCCGGTCTGGGTCAGTTGAATGGTCAGGTGGTGGTGATGAGCCCGGCGATCCGCCCACGCTGCAGCTTGCCGGTCGCCGTGCGGGGGAGCTCGTCGAGGACCACCCACTGCTTGGGGCGCTTGTAGCCGGCCAGATGGGCCGAGGCGTGGGCTGCCGCCTCATCGATCAGCCGCCGGTCGGTGCCGGTTCGGGCCGGGACGAGGGCCGCACAGACGCGTTGGCCCCACTGGTCATCAGGGAGGCCGAACACGGCGACCTCGGCGATGCCGGCCACCTCGGCCAGCACCGACTCCACTTCGGCGGGGTAGACGTTCACGCCGCCCGTGATGATCAGGTCGTCACGCCGGCCGTCGATGTAGAGGTAGCCCGCTGCGTCCACGCGGCCGAGATCACCGACGGTGAAGGCGCCGTCCCGCCACGCCGAGGCCGTCTTGGCCTCGTCCCCCCAGTAGCTAAACCGGGCGAACTCCGGCGGCCGGCACCAGATCGTGTCGGTGTCGTCGATCGAGATCTCCCGACCAGGCCTGGCCCGGCCCACGGTGCCGGGGCGCTCCAGCCATTCCGGCGACGAGCACACCGTGAACTGACCCTCGGTGGATCCGTAGAACTCCCACAGCACCTCTGGTGCCACCAGGTCGAGCACCTGGCGCTTCAGCACCGGCGGGCAGGGGGACCCGGCGTGGACCAGTAGTCGTAGTGCGCTCAGGTCGCACGACCCCAGCGGGTCGTGGGGTGGTCCCACCAGGCGGGCCAGGGCCGAGGGGGCCATGAACGTGGTCGTCGGCCTCGGGCCGTGGGCGCCCCCCAGGGCCTCGCGGGCCACGCCGGCGTCGAACCGGTTGAGCACCAGGCAGGTCCCACCCCGGAGCAGGGTCCCCCCGGCGAAGCGGATCGAGACCGAGTGGTACATCGGCGAGCACACCAAATGGATGTCGTCGGGGCCGAAGGACCACAGGTCGGCCTCGTCGCGGAACGCCTCCGCGGCCGTGGACTCGTCCCAGACGCCGGCCCACACGCCCTTTGCCCTCCCGGTCGTTCCCGAGGTGTAGTGCATCGGGCGGGACAGCGGATACGGCGCCAGCTCGACCGGCTGACCGGTGGCCAGCTCACTGAGGCTGGCCGACTCGGTGATGACCAGACGCGGGTCGGCGTCGGCGATGAGGAGATCACGCTCGGCGGCCAGCAGCGTGGCGTGCAACAGCACCGGGACCACCCCGATGCGGAGCGCGCCGAGCACCGTGCACAACAGCGCCGCCGATGACGGGAGGCAGATGGCGATCCTGTCGCCCGGACCCAGTCCGGCGGCCCGGAGCGAGCCGGCCACACGCCGCTGGGTCTCCTCGGCGGCCGCGGCCGTGACCACCTCGACCCGTGCCGGGCTGCTCATGGTGGCTCCTCGGCCAGGGGGTCGAGCATGGGTGGGCCGAGCGGCGCTCCGGCGATCGGGCCCGCCGACTCGAGGCCGCCGTCGAGATCGCCCATGGCGGCAAAGGTCCCCGGCGACAGGAGACTGAGGCCGACCAGCACCGCGAACAGTGCCACCGCACCCACCACGGTCACGGTCCGTACCCCGAGGTGGTTGGCGACCCACCCCTGGAGGACGGCACCGATCGGATATACGATCCCGAGCCCCATCATGTAGATGCTGAGCACCCGGCCGCGGGCCTCGGCCGGAGCACGCAGCTGCACCACGGTGTTGAGGCCGGACAAGACGGCGATGTAGACGGCGCCGACCCCGACGAAGGCCACCGCCGACCACCACAGCTGGGTCGAGAGCCCGTAGGCCACCAAGAACACGGGCAGCGCCAGCAAGGCCCATTGCAGCATCACCTGCCTGCCGAAGCGTTGCGCCAGGGAGGGCAGGGCCAACGCACCGGCCACCGCGCCCACCCCTTGGGCGGTGACCAAGAGCGCGGTGGCGACGCCGGTGCTGATGCCGCTCCGGTTGACGGCGCCCGCCATGGCCGGCACCAGTGCGATGAACGGAGAGGCCAACAGGGCGACCACGGCGATCAGCCCGATGGCCGCCCGGCATCCGGGCTCGGCCAGGGCGGCCCGGGCGCCCTCCATGATGCGGGCGCCGATCCCGAGGGCCGATACCACGACGGCCGGCGGGGGCAGGTTCAACATGACCAGCGCCACCACCACCGCCCCGAAGGATGCCGCGTTGATGCCGAACACCAGGCCGTAGTTGTGGGTCAACAGCGCCGCCCCGGCCAGAGCGGGGCCGATGACCCGTCCCAGGTTGAACTGAGCCGAGGACAGCGATACCGCACCGAGCAGGTCCTCGGTCGGGACCAGGTCGGGAACCATGGCCTGATAGGCCGGGAAGCCGACGGCCCCGGCCGCTCCGCCGAGGAAGGCCAGCACCACCAGCACTCCCGGTGGGTCGTGGCCGGTTCCGGCCAGCACGGCCAGGATGGCGGCGAAGGCCATCTCCGCCACGGTGGTGAGGATCAGCCAGCGCCGTCGGTCGAGCCGGTCGGCCAAGGCTCCGCCCAGCGGAGCCAGAAGGCCGATGGGCAGGAATCCGGCAGCAGCCACCAGACCGGTCCAGCCGGGGCGGCCGGTCCGGGCGAAGACCAGCACCCCGAGCGCCACCGTCTGCATCCACGACCCCACGTTGGAGACCAGGGCGGCAGACCAGATCAGACGCGAAGTTGCGTGACCGGAGCGGGCGGAACGAAGCCAGGGCCACGGGGCGAGGCTATCGGCCCCTGCGGTGTCTACGGCTTGGACTTGTCCTTGCGTCGGGGCCGCAGGGCGAACCACCAGATGCTGGCCATGGTGGCCACGACACCGAGGGCCGCAGCCGGCTTGACGATCTTGCGAGAGCGATCTGACATCCCCCAGACCCTACCCGTCGGAGCTGGACCGGTGGTTGGCCGTCACGAGGGACCGGCTCACCCTTGGTCGGGGACGCGCCGGCGGACCAAACCGGGCTCGGCCGCTGGTTCGGTGGCGTCGGTTCCCCCCACCAGTTCCTCCAGGATGAACGAGCCCACCCACTCCGGGGAGTTGAACGCCCCGGACTCGGCCAGGCGGCGGTACCGCTCGACGCTCGGGAACCGTTCCTCTGGCGTCGAACGGATCTGCTCCTGCATGTCGGTATCCACCACTCCCGGCGACAGCGCATAGGCGGACAGACCGTGCGCACGCTCTTCGATGGCCACCACCTCGGTCAGCATCTCGACCGCGGCCTTGGATGCGCAATAGGGAGCCCATCCGACCGAGGGCCGCGTGGCTGCCCCAGACGACACATTGACCAAGACCCCTCCGCCCGGGCGGGAGCGGACATGACGGGCGAAGGCCGCCGACCCGTGGGCGACGCCAAGGACGTTCACGTCCATATGGCGGCGCACCGCCCCGGCATCGAGCTCGGCGAGGGGTCCGATGGGGTCCAGCACGCCGGCGTTGTTGACCCAGAGGTCGATGCGGCCGAACCGCTCGACCACGACCCGGGCGAAGCGATCGACGGCAGCGGCGTCGGCCACGTCGACCGAGGCCACCACGACCCGGTTATCGGGCCCGGCGGGTGGATCAGGCACGGTGCGGGCACACAGGCCCAAGGCCATCCCGCCGCGGGCCCAGGCCTCGGCCATGCCGGCCCCCAACCCCCGGCTGGCGCCGGTGATCACCGCCACGAGCGGGGCCCGATCGCGGCCCGTCATCCGTCGGTGGCGATGAAGACGTTCTTGATGTCGCTGTAGGAGGCGAGGGCCTCCATACCGAGCTCGCGACCGAAGCCTGACTGCTTCATCCCGCCGAAGCTGGTCTGCACCCGCACCGAGCTGTTCGAGTTGACCGACAGGTTGCCGGCCTGGACGGACCGCGCCATGCGCAGGGCCCGGGCACCGTCCCGGGTCCAGATGGACCCCGACAGTCCGTAGGGGGTGTCATTGGCCAGACGGACCGCATCGGACTCGTCGTCGAAGGGGATCACCACCACCACTGGACCGAAGATCTCCTCGCGGGCCAGGCGCCACTCCGGTTCGGCCGGCGCCACCACAGTGGGGGGAAACCAGTATCCCGGGCCGTCGGGCACCGGTCCGACGATGCGACCCTGGACCGCCCCGGTATCGGGGTCACCCATCCCCGCACCCAGATAGCCCTGCACCCGGGAACGGTGGGCGGCGGTCACCAATGGACCCATGTCGCTGGTCGGGTCGGTGGGGTCCCCCACCTTCCAGGCCACCACCGCGCGCTCGAGCAGCGAGAGGTAGTCGTCCATCACCGAGCGCTGGACCAGGACGCGGCTGCGGGCGCAGCAGTCCTGGCCGGCGTTGGCGAAGACACCGCCAGGGGTGGAGGCGGCGGCCCGTTCAAGGTCGGCATCGTCGAAGATGACCGACGCCGATTTACCCCCCAACTCCAAGGTGACCCGTTTGATGGTCCCTGAGGCCCGGGCCATCACCTCGCGCCCCACCACCGTTGAACCGGTGAAGGCCACCTTGGCCACGTCGGGGTGCTCGACCAGCCGGGTACCCGTCACCCCACCAGAACCCACCACCACCTGGAGCACGCCCTCGGGCAGGCCGGCCTCGAGGCCCAGCTCGGCCAGCCGCAGTGCGGTGAGTGGTGTGGTCTCGGACGGCTTGACCACGATGGTGTTGCCGGTGGCCAGGGCCGGCCCCACCTTCCATGACGTGATGGCGATGGGGAAGTTCCACGGGACGATGGCGGCCACCACGCCCAGTGGCTCAGGAAAGGTCAGGTCCACGCCGCCGGCCACGGGCACCGTCGACCCCCGGTGCTTGTCGACCGCGCCGGCGTAGAAGTAGAGCACCTCGGCCACCATGCCCACGTCGCCCCTGCTCTCGGCGAGGGGCTTTCCGACATTGGCCGTCTCAAGGTGAGCGAGCTCCTCGCCGTGCTCCTCGACGGCAGCGGCGAACCGGCGCAGCAGACGGGCCCGGTCGGCGGGGGCCACGGCCCGCCACTGCGGTCCCGCAGCAAGGGAGCGGGCCACTGCCTCGTCGGTCCCCTCCACTCCGGCGAGGGGGAGTTCGGTGATCGGCTGCTCGTCCGCCGGGTTCACGATGGTGACGCTGTCGCTCATCGCACCTCCTCGGCCACGGCGGTCCGGGGGACCCGGCGGGCGGCGGCGGCATCGACCAGGGCCTCGAACAGACGGCCGTCCCGGCTCTCTTCGGGATGCCACTGGACGCCCAGCACGAATCGCCGGCCGGGGAGCTCCACCGCCTCGATGACCCCGTCCTCACTGGTGGCCGAGACGACCAGGTCCCGACCCAGTGATCCGATGGCCTGATGGTGCGAACACAGCACCTCGAAGCGGTCGCCCAGCAACCGGCGCGCCTCGGTGTTGGCCACGGTGGCCACCTCCACGGTTCCGAACGCCCCGGGCCGGGGCTGGTGCCTGGTCGACCCCACCTGGTCGGAAAGCTGTTGGACCAGATCACCGCCGAGGGCCACGTTGAGCACCTGATGGCCTCGGCAGACGGCCAGCACGGGGAGGTCCACTCGAAGCGCCTCGGTCAACAGGCCGAACTCGAGGTCGTCGCGCTGCTCGCTCACACCACCGTTGCGGGCGTCGGTTGGGTGACCGTACCGCGCGGCATCGATGTCGCCCCCACCGATCAGGACCAGCCCGTCCAGCACGGCAGCGAGTCGCTCGTTCGGTGCTGCCGGTCCGCCCGGTTCTGCCGGCGGAAGGAGCACGGGCTGGCCCCCCGCCCGCTGGATGACGTCGAGATAGAGGCCAGGCACCAGTGCGGCATCCCGCTCCCAGGCCCACCACGACGTGACCTGGCGGTACGTGGACACCCCGATCAGTGGCGGGTCGGCGGGCATGCCGGTCAGTATCCCACCGCCCCCGCCTCAGGCCGGCACCGCTCTTCGCCGAACGTGGCGCTCGCCGGTAAGGTGCGCTCGGGCCGCCCGCAACGACCCGTACCCGACCACCGGAGGACGCAGATGGCACGACTCGACGGCAAGGTTGCGGTGATCACTGGGGCGGGGAGTGGCATCGGACGGGTAGCCGCCTCCCTGTTTGCAGCAGAGGGCGCACAGGTGGTCGTGGCCGACGTGGTGGCTGAGCACGCGGCATCGGCCGTGGACGAGATCCGGGCCGCCGGGGGCTCGGCCACGGCGGTCACCGTCGACGTGTCCGACGAGGCCCAGGTGCAGTCCATGGTGGACGCCGCGGTGACCACCTATGGCGGCCTCCATGTCCTCTTCAACAACGCCGGCATCTTCCCCGACGATGACGGCGGGGTCCTCGACACCCCGCCGGACACCTGGCAGAAGGTCATGGAGGTCAACCTGAAGGGCGTATGGCTGGGGTGCCGCTCCGCCATCCCGGCCATGCTGGCCTCGGGCGGAGGCTCCATCGTCAACGTGGCCTCCTTCGTGGCCCTGATGGGTGCCGCCACCGCCCAGATCGCCTACACCGCCTCGAAGGGGGGCGTGCTGGCCATGACCAGGGAGCTCGCCGTCGAGTACGCGCGACAGGGAATCCGGGCAAACTCGCTCTGCCCCGGTCCGATCGAGACCCCGTTGCTGGCCGAGCTCCTGTCGGATCCGGCACGGCGCCAGCGGCGCCTGGTGCACATCCCCATCGGACGGTTCGGGCGCCCCGAGGAGATCGCCCGGGCCGCGCTCTTCCTGGCCTCGGACGACGCGTCGTTCGTCACGGGCTCGGCCCTGGTGGTCGACGGCGGGATCACCGCGGCCTACGTCACCCCCGAGTAGCGCTGGACGGTCGGTCGCCGCTGGGTCAGAGTGCTGGGATGCTCTCACTCCAGACCCTCCCCCACCAGATCCAGTCCGGCGAGGTCGACACCGTGGTCGTGGCCTTTCCCGATCTTCAGGGACGGCCTGTCGGCAAGAGGGTCACCGGGGCGTTCTTCCTCGAGCATGTGGCGCAGCACGGCATCGAAGTCTGCGACTACCTCTTGGCCTGTGACGTCGACATGGAGCCGCTGCCCGGCTACCGCTTCGCCAACTGGGACACTGGGTACGGGGACCTGCATGCGGTGATCGATCCCGCCACGGTCCGACCCCTGCCGTGGCTACCGGGAAGCGTGCTGGTGCTGTGCGACCTGCTCACCATGCACGGTGAGCCGGTCGAGGTGTCGCCCCGCCGCATTCTCCGCCGCCAGATCGAACGGGCGACGGCCCACGGCCTCGAGGTCAAGTGTGCCACCGAGCTCGAGTTCTATCTGTTCCGCGACTCGTTCGCCGAGGCGTCCGAGAAGGGCTGGCGCGGCATCGTTCCCCACGCCGACACCATCGAGGACTACCAGCTCTTGCAGACCTCCCGCGAGGAGTACGTCATCGCTGCAATCCGGAACCAGATGGTCGAAGCCGGCATCCCCATCGAGTTCTCCAAGGGCGAGGCCGGCATCGGCCAGCACGAGATCAACATCACCTATGCCGATGCGCTCGAGGTTGCCGACCGTCACCTGGTATTCAAGACCGGGGTGAAAGAGATCGCCTCGGGCCTGGGTCGGGCCGCCTCGTTCATGGCCAAGTGGTCGATGGACTCCGCCGGCTCCTCGTGTCACATCCACACCAGCCTGTGGGACCCCTCGACCGGCGCCCCGTTGATGGCTGCCCCCGACGGGGACTCCCACCCGTCAGCCCTGTCGGCAGTCGGTCGCCAGTTCCTCGCCGGGCAGCTCGTCGCGGCCCAGCAGCTGGCGTGGTGCTTCGCCCCTTACGTCAACTCCTACCGACGCTACGTCCCTGACTCGTGGGCGCCCACCGCCGTGGTGTGGGGGGAGGACAATCGCACCTGCGGGTTCCGACTGGTGGGCACTGGACCGTCCCGTCGGGTCGAGAGCCGTATCCCGGGCGCCGACGTGAACCCCTACCTGGCCCTGGCCGCCGCCATCGCCGGCGGGCTGTGGGGCATCGAGCACGAACTGGAGTTGGGGCCGGCGTTCACCGGGAATGCCTACCGGGCCGATGACGTCGAGCGCATCCCGTCCAACCTGGCCGATGCCATCGCCAGCCTGGCAGACAGCGAGGTGGCGGCCGAGGCGTTCGGTCCCGACGTCCACCACCATCTCCTCAACACGGCCCGCCAGGAGTGGGCCGCGTCGAATCGTGTGGTCACCGACTGGGAGTTGGCCCGGAATTTCGAGCGAATTTGAGCCCAGGCCCTCAACCATCCTTGACGAATAGGGGGTCGCCTGCCACCATGGATTGGGTTATGTACCTGTCATCCATCCGGGAACTCCTTCTTACCTGACGGCGAACGCCACATCGCGTCCGCCCGCAACCTCCTGTGCCGAAACGGCCAGGGGGTTTTTTGTTGGACCGGTGAGTACGGCACAGCCCAGGACGGAGCTGACCCAGTATCGATAAGACCAGCATCAAGGAGCACCCATGAGCAGTGAACCCACGACCACCGGCCACGACGGCCATCCGCACGGATCAGGCCACCGACTGGCCATGCCCTGTGACGTCTCCCCGATGCCCTTCGGCCTCTACCGGCCCTACCGGCCACTGACCCTCCCCGATCGCACCTGGCCCGACCGGGACCTCACGGTCGCCCCGAGATGGGCCAGTGTGGACCTGCGCGACGGCAACCAGGCCCTGGTCGATCCCATGGACCCCGAGCGCAAGCTGCGACTGTTCCAGACCCTGGTGGACATCGGGTTCAAGGAGATCGAGGTGGGCTTCCCCTCCGCCTCCCAGACCGACTACGACTTCCAGCGCCAGATCATCGAGGACGGCCTGATCCCCGATGATGTCACCATCCAGGTGCTGGTCCAGTGCCGAGAGGAGCTGATCGAGCGAACCTTCGAGTCGCTCGTCGGTGCGTCCCGGGCCATCGTCCACTTCTACAACTCGACGTCGGAGCTGCAGCGACGGGTGGTCTTCGGCCTCGACCGTTCGGGAATCACCGACATCGCCGTGAACGCGGCCCGCCTGTGCAAGAAGTTCGAGACCACCCTGCCCGACACCGACATCCGCTACGAGTACTCGCCCGAGAGCTTCACCGGGACCGAACCCGACTTCGCCGTGTCCATCTGCGAGGCGGTCATGGAGGTGATCCAGCCCACACCGGAACGCCCCATCATCATCAACCTGCCCAACACCGTCGAGATGTACGGACCCAACGTCTACGCCGACGTGATCGAGTGGTTCGGGCGGACCATTTCCAACCGCGACTCGATCATCCTCAGCCTGCATCCCCACAACGACCGTGGCACCGCCGTGGCCGCGGCTGAACTAGCCGTGCTGGCCGGGGCCGATCGGGTGGAGGGGACACTGTTCGGCAACGGCGAACGGACGGGCAACGTCGATGTGGTCACGCTGGCCATGAACCTGTTCTCCCAGGGCGTCGACCCGGCTCTGGACTTCAGCGACATCGACCGGGTACGCCGGGTGGCCGAGTTCGCCACCCGCATGCCGGTGCACCCCCGTCACCCCTACGCCGGTGACCTGGTCTACACGGCCTTCTCCGGATCGCACCAGGACGCCATCAAGAAGGGGTTCGCGGCCATCGGTGAGGACTACGACCATTGGGAGGTCCCCTACCTGCCCATCGACCCCAGCCACACCGGTCGCACCTATGAGGCCATCATCCAGGTGAACAGCCAGTCGGGCAAGGGTGGCGTGGCCTACGTGATGGACACCGAGCACGGGCTCGACCTCCCCCGCAGTCTCCAGGTCGAGTTCTCCAAGGAGGTTCAGGCGGTCACCGAGGACAGCGGCACGGTGATCCATGCCGACGAGATGTGGGACGTCTTCTCCCGGACCTATCTCCCCGATGAGACCGGCGTCCGGTTGATCGGGAGCGAGGTCACCACCGGGGGCAACCGTACGACGGTCACTGCGCAGCTGCTGGTGGACGGGGAGCCCCGCACGGTGATGGCCGAGGGCAACGGCCCCATCGATGCCCTGGTGGCCGGCCTCCGCAACGACCTGGGTGTCGACTTCGAGGTCAAGGACTACAGCCAGCACGCCCTCACCGCCGGCAGTGGCGCGTCAGCAGTGGCCTACGTGGAGGCCGAGGGCCCCGACGGCGCCACCTGGTGGGGGGTGGGCATGGACTCCAGCATCCTCGACGCCTCGCTGCACGCCGTGGTCAGTGCGGCCAACCGCCTGTTGAAGGACGGCACCGCACCGGTGTCCTGAGCTCGATGTCCGGGCTACCATGCCCCTGCGCTCCGACCGGCCCGGGCGTGCAATGCCCGACAACGCGCCCGAGATGGAGTCGTCCTTGGTGATCCCCGACCCGACCGTCGCCGTCGCCACCCACGCGTCGCCCACCACCGGGGACGGGCCCACTCCGAACGGCCCCATCGCCCGTCGGGACGCATTCATCGGTGAGGTGCTGGCCCGGCTTCCCGACGACGCACTGGTGGTCAACGTGGGCTGCGGCGTGGTCCGGCGGTTCGAGGGACAGGTCGCTGGCCGGTACCTGGCCACCGACCTGCGGCTGCTCACCAGCGTGGACTTCGCCTCGGACGCTGCCGCCCTCCCACTGGCTGATCACTCGGTCGACGTGGTGGTCTCGCTCGAACTGCTCGAGCACGTCCTGGAGCCGACGGCCGTACTGGCCGAGGTGGCCAGGATCCTGAAGCCGGGCGGGACACTCCTCGTCTCGGTGCCCTCCACCGTTCCCCGCCACGACGACCATGACTACTGGCGCTTCACGGCCCAGGGCCTCGAGCAGTTGGGCTCCACTCTGTTCGACAACGGCCAGGTCCACGTGTTCGGTGGGACCTTCGAGGCGCTCGGCTGCCTGGCCGAGTACTACGCCGCCCTGACCTTTCACGTCCTGCACCTGCCGAGTCGCCGGTTCCGGCGGGTGTTCCCAACAGTGGGCTACTGGCTGGACCGGCGTAACGCCTGGTCGACGTCACCCACCGCGCTGCACACCCTGGCGTTCGACCTGCTGTACGTGGGCACGGCCCGAGACGGCTCGCCGCCTCACTGGCCCTGAGCGCACCGCCTCACGGCACCGACCTCCAGGGCCGGCCTCAGGACGCGGCCACCCCGTCAGACGGATCGGACGGGTCGCTGGTGCCAATGGCATTGGTGGCCGTGACGGTGAAGCTGTAGAGGTCGCCACTGGTCAGGCCGCCCACGGTGACCGGGCTGCCCGAGCCGAGCACCGTGAGCCCGTTGTTCGGGTCGCTGGGATTGGAGAGATCGGTGATGGTGACCGTGTAACCGGTGATCGCCGACCCCTCGTCGAAGCCCGGGTAGAAGTACACCGACAGGGTGCCCGGGTCGTCCGCTGCGTCCGGTGCCGCCAGCACCTCGGTCGGCGAGTCAGGTGCCGTAGCCAAGAGCACCGGGGCCGAGGGGTCCGACGGGTCTCCAGTGCCCTGGCCGTTGGTGGCAGTCACGCTGAAGGTGTAGCTGTCCCCGTTGGACAGGCCGGTCACGGTCGCCGAGCTGGTCGCACTGGTGGCGGTCTGGCCGCCGTTACCCGGGTTGGTGGTGTCAGTGGCGGTCACCGTGTAGCCGGTGATGGGGCTGCCGTTGGCCGAGGGTGCGATCCAACTGACGGCGGCCGAGCCGTTGCCCGGAGCCGCCACCACCGAGGTGGGCGTGCCCGGGACGGTGGTCGGGACCACGGGGTCCGAGGGAGCCGACGCCGCCCCGGTGCCGCGGGCATTGGTGGCCGTCACGCTGAAGGTGTAGCTGTCCCCGTTGGTCAGGCCAGACAGTGTGACCGGGCCGCCAGTGCTAGTGGCGCTCTGCCCGCCGTTCCCGGGTGTGGTCGTGTCGGTGGCGGTCACCGTGTAGCCGGTGATGGGGCTGCCGTTGGCCGACGGTGCGATCCAGCTGACGGCGGCCGAGCCGTTGCCTGCGGTGGCGCTCACCGACGTGGGCGCGTCCGGGACGGTAGTCGGGACCGTGGCGCTCCACACGATGGCGGCCGGGCTGGTTCCCTTGAGGTTGGTGGCGGTCACGGCAAAGAGAAAGGTGTCGCCGTTCTTCAGTCCGGGCACCGTCACCGAATTTCCGGATCCGCTGACGATCGGTCCCCAGGCGGCCGTGGTCATGTCGTAGGACGCCACGGTGTAGCTGGTGATGGCGCTGCCGTTGGACGCTGGGGTGCCCCAGCTGACCACCGACGACCCGTTGCCGGCCGTGGCGGCCGGCGACAATGGCGCCGAGGGTGCGCTGGCCGGGATCGACGAGCTGATGACCGAGGTGATCAGCTGGTCCCCGGCCACGTTGAGATGGACAAAGTCGTAGGCCCGCAGCGAAAGGTTGGGGGTCGCACCACCGAACGGCGTCCAGGCGTCGATGGTGTAGACGTTGGGCGTGGAGGCGGCGATGGCCAGGTAGTCGGCGTTCAGCACCGGCTCTTCGATGCTGTAGGCGGGCGTCACAAACCCCGGGTCGAGCACCCAGTAGACCGCGGCCCCCTTGGACTGCAGGATGCCGGTGTCGGCAATGGCCGCCGCCTTCCAGTCGGCCCAGAACGTCGGCGAAAGCCCGGCGACCGATGGGTCACAGGGAGGAAAGAAGCCATAGTTGCCGCCGTTTTCGAACACCGCGATGTCGGGGTCCTGGGTGGCCACGACACTGGTGGCCTCTTGGCCGTGGCACTCGTTGGCATCCAGGATGCTCGAGCCTGCCACGCCGTTGTTGAACACGGCGTAGCCCCTGGCTTCCAGGGCCGCCTTGACGTAGAGGGAGTAGTTCGACGTGATCGAATCGCCCAGCAGGGAGACCCGGGGCGGTCCGGGCCACCGCCCGGTGCGGGTCGACGTGATCGAATCGCCCCGGACCAGCACAGTCCCATTAGCACGGCCGACCGTCCCGAGTGAGCTGGACAGCTTGACGCTGATGGCGGCCGACGACTTGTTGGCCGGATTGGCCAGCACGGTGACGGGGATGGTGGCGGACTTGGCCTTGGCGTTCACCGTGACGGTCTCCTTGGTCGAGGAGAAGTCAGCAGTGGCCGCCGACGTGGTGGCCGCGGTGAGCGTGAACTTCTTCGGGGCAGGTCCCGAGAAGCTCACCGTCATGTCTGCGGTCTCGCTTCCGGTGGCCGGCTCGCGGATGGACGTGTCCCCGATACCCACGCTGAAACCTGACCCGGTGCTTGGCGGAAGGATGGTCCCGGTGCCTTCGGCATCTTCCATCGTGGCACCGCTCGGGTTGGACAGCATCACCGTGAACCAGGCCGCCACCGTCGCCGGCGCCGTGGAGAGCGTGTCTACGGTGATGGACTTCTCGGTCTTGCCCTTGGCGATCGTGACCAGCTGGGGGGTGACCGAGACGTACTGACCGGCGTCCTGTTCCGACGCTACGCCCGTGGCCACTGTGGGGTCGAAGGTCGGCCACCCCTCGACCGTCTGATAGTCCACCGTCACCGCCTGGGTGGCCGCCTGGGACAGGGTGACATCGAAGGTCAGGGAAGGATCACCCGTCGAACCCTGCACCAACGAGGCGTCAGAGACCGAGACCTGGGGCACCACGACGATCGTCGCCTTGGCCGATGCCGGTGAGGCCCGGAAGACGACCAGGACCAGGCTGGCCGCCACCAAAGTGACGACACCAGCCCGTCGACAAACAGAACTCCGCCCATACCGATCCGCCATGTCCACCCTCCGCCGGGTTGAACGCCGGAAGGTCCGCCCCTCCGCCGCTGTGTGAGTATGGCACACAGCGCGGCGGTGGTGAGGGGAGCGCCGACCACCGTGGCGGGGCCACTACCCCGGGTGATGGAGTACCGAGCGGTCGGCTCAGAAGCGGTTCAGCCGGCGGAAGATCCCCTTGGTCTGTTTGTACATGGTCACGAACTCACCGAACAGCAGGTCGTACTCGTCGGCGTGGGACCGGTCGGGGGTGAACGTTCGCTTGATCTCGACCATGGCCGGTATCTCCCCCACCCGGATCCGGCCCATGGCGACCAGGGCGATCAGTGCCGCGCCCCGCACATTGGCCAGCACCGGGTCGGCCACCTGGCGGATCTCACGGCCGAGTACGTCGGCGTGGATCTGGGCCCACTGGTCCGAGTTGGCCCCGCCCCCGATGAAGGCCAGGGGGTCGAGCCGCCGGTCAGCGAACTTCTCCACGGCCTCCAGCAGCCAGCGAGAGTTGAAGGCCACCCCCTCGTAGACGGCCCGGACCATCTGGGCCCGGGTCGTGCCGAGCGAGAGGTTGTGGAACCCACCGCGCACCGTGTGGTCGTCCACCGGTGACCGCTCACCGTTCAACCACGGGGTGAACAGGACCCGACCACTGCCCGGCGCCACGGTGTCGACCAGCGCGTCCAAGGAGGCGAAGTCGTCGGCGAACCCGAGGTTGTCCCGCAGGAAGGTGAGGCACGCGCCAGCCGTCTCGTGCTCGTCGACGATGAGGTACTTGCCGGCCAGAGCGGCCGGGATGGAGGCCACGTTGCTGGTCGGCGCGGTCTTCTTGAACGGCACGTGGGCGGAGATCCACGATGAGGTGCCGATGTAGAGGTGGGCGGCGAAGTCGGCCACCGCTCCCGACCCGAAGACCGCCGAGTGCACGTCGCCCGAGCCCACCGAGACCGGGAGTCCGGCCGGAATCCCCAGGTCGGCGGCGGATTCCTGCGTCAGTGGACCCAGGATCGTCCCGGGAGCCACCAGGTCGGGCAGCTTGGCGCGGTCGAGGCCGGTGAGGTCGAGGAGTCGCTGGTCGTAGGCCACCTCGTCGATGGTGCGGTTGTCCGTCACCCAGTGGGCGGCGATCGAGTCGAATGAGGCCGACCGACGGCCGGTCAGGCGGAGATTGAGGTAGTCGACCGGCTCAAGGAACACCTCGGTCCGCCGGTAGACGTCGGGAAAGGCGTCCCGGATGAACAGGATGTGGGCGACGGGGTCCTTGCCGGACAGGCCCGGCGCACCACCGGTCACCTGCACCCAACGCAGGATCTTGCGCGGGTCGTACCCGAGGACGTTCACCGGACCTCCGGCCACCCGCCGGATGGCTTTGTTCCCTCGGGAGTCCATCCAGATGATCGCCGGCAGGAGGTGCCGGTCGTCGGCGCCCACGGCCACTGTCCCCGACCACTGGGACGTGCACCCCACGCCGATCAGCTCGCCCGGATCGATCCCCGCCCGCTCCACCGCCTGACGAGCGGCGGTGGTGATCGCTGACCACCACTCGTCGGGGTCCTGTTCAGCGCCGCCGCCATCGAGCAGGTGCAGGGCCACCGGCTCGCTGGCGTGGCCGGCGATCCGCCCACGGGTGGACACCACCGCCACCTTCGGCCCACCGGTGCCGAGGTCGATGGCCAGGACGTAGCCCCCGTCTCCCGAGGACCGCCCGGCCGCCTCGCCGGGTGAGGGCGGGCCCCCACTCACGCCTTGGCCACCCAGATCCTGGCCAGGCGCACGGACTCGCCGTCATCGAGCTCGAGCGCCGCACCGTCGCCACCGCCATCCGGCGGCCCAGCGGTCACCGTTCGGGCCAGGACCTCACGACCGATGGCGTCGAACTCGGCGTCGAGGTCGTCGAGGCCCTCGAGGGACAGGTGGATCCAGTCGGAGACCTCGAGGCCCATGGCCTTGCGGTGCTCCTGCACGTGGCGAATCACCTCACGGGCCAAGCCGCGCCGGCGGAGGTCGTCGTCCAAGGCCAGGTCCAGCGCCACCACCTCAGCTCCGTCCCGAGAGACGGCGAATCCCGACTGGGCCCGCACCCGCAGCTCGATCTCGTCACCTACCAACTCGACCGGACCGTCGGGCAGGTCGACCACCACAGGGCGACCAGCGGCCAGCGCCGCCGCGGCCGTGGCCCCGTCCACCGTGGTCATGGCCACCCGCAGCTGCTGGACCTTGGACCCGAGCCGGGGCCCGAGCAGCTTGAAGTTGGGAACCAGCTCGTAGGCCAGCACGTCGCCCAGCTCGCCGATGGCCTCCACCACGTCCACATTCAGCTCGTCCTCCACGATGCCCTCGGGCGGTGAGGGGCTGTCCGGGGGCAGATAGACCAGCGCCCGGGCCAGCGGCTGACGGACCTTCATCGCCGCCTCGGCGCGGGCGGCCCGGCCGAGGGACGACAGCCGACGGGCCAGTGCCATGCTGGCCTCGAGGTCTGGGTCGATCCGACCGGGCATCGGTGCCGGCCAGTCGGCCAGGTGCACCGAGTCGTCGTCGTCCGCTCCGGTGAGATCCCGCCACAGGCGGTCTGCGACGAACGGGCACATCGGAGCCAGGAGACGGGACACCGTGACCAGCACTTCGTGGAGGGTCGCTTGGGCCCCGAGCGAGTCGGCCGGGTCGGCGTCGGGGTCGGTGCGCCAGAACCGGCGTCGGCTGCGACGGACGAACCAGTTCGACGCGTCGTCGATCAGCTCAGCGATGGCGGTCGCCGCCGGGAAGGGCTCATACCCGTCGAGCGAGACCGTGACCGCCTCCACCGTGGCGGCCAGCCGGGACAGCATCCAGCGGTCCAACACCGAGCGATCGACCGGTGCGGGGACCGCACGGTCGGCCGGGTCGAACTCGTTCAGCGAGGCGTAGGTGGTGAAGAACGACCAGGTGTTCCACAGGGTCAACAGCGTGTCCCGCATGGCCGAGTCGATGACCTCGAAGCTGACACGGGTCGGCGTCCACGGGGAGCCCTGGGAGAACATCCACCACCGGAGGGGGTCCGCTCCCCTGGTGTCGAGGATCTCCCAGGGGTCGATGACGTTGCCGATGCTCTTGGACATCTTGCGCCCGTCGGCGTCGACGATGTGCCCGAGGCACAGGACATTCCGGTAGGGCGTGGTCTCCCGAACCAGGGTGTTGACCGCCAGCAGCGAGTAGAACCAGCCCCGGGTCTGGTCGATGGCCTCGCAGATGAAGTCGGCCGGGTAGACGAACCGGTCGGCGGATCCCTCCGCCACCGGGAACCCCCACTGGGCCGAGGGCATGGACCCAGAGTCGAACCACGCGTCGATGACCGGCTCGACCCGCGTCATCGCCTCGGCACCGGGCCCGCACTCCGCACAGGGGACGGTGACCTCGTCGATGGCCGGGCGGTGGGGGTCCACCCCCGAGACGTCCCGTCCGGCCAGCTCCGAAAGCTCGGCCAGGGAGCCGACGCAACGCACGTGACCGGCGCCACAGCGCCAGATGGGCAGTGGCGTCCCCCAGAAGCGGTCCCGCGACAGGGCCCAGTCGACATTGTTGGCCAGCCACTCCCCCATCCGGCCGTCCCGGATGTGCTCGGGATGCCAACCGATGGTCTGGTTCTGCGCCACCAGTTCGGCCTTGCGATCCGATGTCTTGATGTACCAGCTGGGTTTGCCCCAGTAGATCAGCGGAGTGGCACACCGCCAGCAGTGCGGGTACGGGTGGCGGTACGGGTGGCGCCGCACCAGCAGCCCGGCGGCCTTGAGACGGTCGTTGACCTCGTCGTTGGTCTCCCGCACGTTGCGGCCCTCGAGCCAAGGCACCGCGGCGGTGAACCGCCCATCGGGACCCACCGGGTTGAGCGTGGGGAGCCCGGCCTGGCGGCCGACCTGGCGGTCCACCTCGCCGAAGGCCGGGGCCAGGTGCACGATCCCGGTACCTTCGTCGGCCTCGACGAACTCACCACCCACCACCCGCCAGCCCACCCGATCGGCATCGGCCGGGCCGGGCTCCAGGTCGTCGAAGGGACGGCGGTAGTGCAGCCCGACCAGGTCGGCCCCGGCGATCCGGGCGTCGACGACGGCATCCTCGCCGAACACGCTGGCCACCAGGTCGGCGGCCACCACCAGGTCGCCGACCAGGGCATAGTCAAGGTCGGGACCCACCGCCGCCCCGGTGTTGGACAACAGGGTCCATGGCGTGGTCGTCCAGGCCACGAGGGCGAGCCCGGCCAGGGTGCCCACACCGAGCGCCGCCCGCAGCCGGGCAGCCGCCTCACCGTCGTCGAGCAGCGGGAAGCGTACGAACGCCGACTCGTCGACCACGTCCCGGTATACGTCGGGCTGGCCCAGCTCGTGGCTGGACAGGGCCGTCCCGCACCGGGGACAGTAGGGGACCACCTTGATGTCCTCGTAGAGCAGTCCCTGGTCCCAGAGGCTCTTGAGGTTCCACCACACCGCCTCGACGTACTCGGGCGAGAAGGTCCAGTAGGCCGCGTCGATGTCGATCCAGTAGCCGATCCGTTCGGTCAGGCTCTTCCACTCGTCGACGTAGTTGCGCACCGACTCGGCGCACAGACGGGTGAACACGTCGATGCCCACCTCGTCCTCGATCTGGTTCTTGGCCGTGATGCCCAGCTGCTTTTCGACTTCGACCTCGACGGGCAGGCCGTGGGTGTCCCAGCCCGCCTTGCGGGGAACCGAGTAGCCGCGCATCGTCCGGTAGCGACAGAACAGGTCTTTGTAGACCCGAGCCCACACATGATGGAGTCCGGGGCGGCCGTTGGCCGTCGGCGGTCCCTCGTAGAACACCCATGGCTCGGCGCCCGACCGGAGCTCGATGGAGCGCTCGAAGACGCGGTGCTTGGTCCATCGGGCCAGCTCGGCGGCCTCGATGGCGGTGAAATCGGCGTCGGCAGGTACCGGGGGGAACAACAGGTGCTTCCTTCACGATCGGGGAGGAGGAGCCTAGGGCTCCGGGCAGGAGGACGGGTCCGTCCGATACTACGGGCGCTGAGGGTCCACAATTGACCCGTGCCCGAACTCCCCGAAGTACACGCCCTGGTCGACGGGCTCGCCGATCGGCTGAGCGGACTGGCCATCGCCAAGCTGGAGCTGGCCTCCTTCTCGGCGCTCAAGACCGTGGAGCCCGCCATCGGTGACCTCGAGGGCCGGCTCGTCGTCGGCGTGGAGCGGCGGGGGAAGTTCGTCTGCTTCGACGCCGACGGCCTGTGGCTGGTGGTCCACCTGGCCCTTGGCGGGTGGATCCGCTTCTATGACAGCGTGCCGACGGCCACCGCCCGACCCAGCAAGTCCAAGATCACCCTGCGGGCCAGGATGGAGGACGCCAGTGGGTTCGACATCACCGAGATGGGCACCGAGAAGCGCCTGGCCCTGTGGGTGACCCGGGAGCCGTCGGAGATCGAGCCGGTGCGGGCCCTGGGCATCGACCCGCTGGGGGCCGAGTTCACCGTGGAGGCATTGGCTTCGCTGCTGACCGCCACCTCGTCGACGCTGAAGACCGCCCTCACCACCCAGTCGCTGATCGCCGGCGTGGGCAACGCCTACTCGGACGAGGCGCTCCACCGGGCCAAGCTCTCCCCGTTCAAGAAGTCGTCCACCCTGGACGCCGACGCGGTGGCCACACTGCACGACGCCGTGGTCGGCGTGCTGTCCGAGGCACTGGAGCGGGCATCGGGCCTCGGCATCGACGAGCTCAAGGGAGACAAGAAGCGATCCATGCAGGTGCACGGACGCACCGGTGAGGACTGTCCGGTGTGCGGAGACACCATCCGGCAGGTCTCCTACGCCTCCAAGTCGCTGCAGTACTGCCCCACCTGCCAGACCGGAGGCAAGGTGCTGGCAGACCGCAGGCTGTCCCGCCTTCTCAAGTGAGCCGCCGCCCATCTGGAAAACTGGGCACATGCCCGAGCTCACCGCGCTGCGCGGTCGCTTCGTCCACCTCCTGCCCCTGGCCGCCGAACACGTCGACGACCTGCTGGCGGCGGCGACCGACGACCGGACGACGTTCGACCTGACCCCGGTCCCCTGGGACCGGGACGGCATGGTCACCTACGTGGCCAAGGCCGTCGCCAGGCGCGACGCCGGGGACCAGCTCCCCTTTGCCACCTTCAGCGTGGACCACCGACGCATCGTGGGATCCACCCGCTTCTACGACCTCGCCACGTGGGACTGGTCCACGGGTCGGCCCGACGCCGCGGGACTGCGGCGACCGGGCCAGCTCGACGTGGCCTCGATCGGCTACACCTGGCTGGATCCCGTGGCCCAACGATCCCCGGTCAACACCGAGGCCAAATTCCTGATGCTGACCCACGCCTTCGAGCAGTGGGGCGTCCGCCGGGTCCGGATCCAGACCGATGTCCGCAATGCCCGGTCCAGGGCGGCCATCGAACGGCTGGGCTGCACCTTTGACGGGGCCCTCCGGGCCGACATGCCCGGGGCCGACGGCATGGTCCGGGACTCGGCGGTCTTCTCCATGCTGGCTGACGAGTGGCCCACGCACCGCCAGCGGCTGGCCGAGCGGTTGGCCGGATGAACCACCAGGTGGCGAAGGCATCGAACCGATCCGGTGGACACCGATGCCGCGGTGGACCCGGCATCCTCTGACAGACTCAACCCCGTGTACATCTCCGCCAAGGTCGACTACGCCGTACGCGCGCTCTGCACCCTGGCCGCTGCCGACGAACGACCCGTGACCGCCGAGACCCTGGCCCGGTCCCAGGGACTGCCGGCGAAATTCCTCGAGAGCATCCTCAACGACATGCGGCGGGCCGGCCTGCTGCTGAGCCAGCGAGGAGCCGAGGGCGGCTACCGCCTGTCGAGGCCGGCGGCCTTGATCACCGTGGCCGACGTCATCCGACCCCTCGACGGGCCCCTGGCCGAGGTGCGCGGACTCCGTCCGGAGGCGGCCAACTACGAGGGCGCCGCAGAGCATCTCCAGGACGTATGGATCGCCGTGCGGGCCAGCCTCCGGGCGGTCCTGGAGCAGGTCTCCATCGCCGACATCGTCAGCGGCGAGCTGCCGCGGTCGGTCGCCAAACTGGTGACCGACCCGGACGCCTGGCTGTCCCGCTAGGGCAACCACCTCCCCGGGAACCTCACGGCCGCGCTCGTGGCCGGGGCCCCACCGGTCCGTGTCGCTGTCGTCCGTCGCCTCAGGGGGTCGGACCTCGTGCCGCTCAACCCGGTCGCGACACCGGGTCCCGCCGCCCGATGACGGCCGGATCGGGATCGACCGACGGCGGCCCGGCCCGGCTCCCCGGCGGCGTTCCGTCGCCCCCGTGGCGGACCCGACGGAACGACCGGGGCCAGAGGCGTCGGGTGAGGACCACATTGAACTCGGCGGCCAGGACGGTGATCATGGCGCCGAGTGCGAGCCACCAGATGAGCCCGAGCACGGTGGCGAACGTCCCGTACAGGTTCGAGAGGTGCTTCAGCTGGTGGCTGACCAGCAGTGCTCCGGCAAACTGGAGAAGGGTCCACCCGACGCCGGCGACGATGGCGCCGGGCCAGACGCTGCGGTCGCCCCGTGGAAGGCTGATCACCACCCGGTAGCCGCCCCAGAACATCACCACGTTCACACCCAGCGACGCGAGCAGGCCGACCACGACCGACGCCCCTCCCAGGCGGCCGAATGCACCCAGCCCGGCCAGGGCCCCACCGGCCACGAATCCGATCCCCAACACGGCAAGGAATCCTGCCGCCCTCGGGATCCAGCGCCAGAACTCGGGGAGGTCGTCGCGGTCCACGCCCCACACCACGGCCATCATCACCTGGGCGCTCCGGCTGAGCTTGAAGCACCCGTAGGTCAGCCACACCAGTCCGATGACCAGCGCAACGGTGTTTGCCGTCGACAGCTGGTGGACGTTCTCCCGGAGGTCCGGGCCGAGCACCGGGAACTGGCGGAGGGCGGAGTTGACGATGTCGTCCTGCAGCGAAGGATGACCGTCGAGCACGATGCCCACCACGGTCAGGAGGACCAGCAGCATCGGGAAGACGGCGAGGAACGCCGCATGGGAGATCTGGGCGGTGAGGCGCCCACCCTGGTCATCGGAGTACTTGCGGACGACCGCACACGGCACGGCGGTGAGTGTGCGCCGTTGCTGGTGGACATCGGCCCGCTCGACCAAGGCACCGAGGCCGGCGGCCACGTGCTGCCAACCCCGTCCTATCGGACCGGCGTCCCGCCGGGGCCCTGGAGGGTCCTCACCCACCGAGCAGGGCCTCCCGGCCGTGCCGGGCGAGCTCGGCTCGCCGGGCCTGGCGCTCGTGATCGGTGAGGGGCACGTAGGCCGGGGCGCGGTCCCCCGGCGCACCCGATGTCCGGACGAACACCGGTTCGGGGCTCCGCCACCACCCCTCGGCCCGCAGGGGATCCTTGGTCACCTTCCCGCTGGCTGTCTGGGGCATAGCCCGGGTGACCCGGATGAACGACGGGATCCACTTGGTGCCGACGTCGGTCTGGGCGCTCAGGAACGCGGCGAACTCCGACGGGTCGAACTCGTGGCCCGGGAGCAGCTCCAGCACCGCCATGACCTGGTCTCCCGAGCGCTCGTCGGGCACTGCTATGACCGCCGCGGCTGCCACCGCGGGGTGGCGCACAAGGACCCGCTCGATGGGTCCGGCCGTCAGATTCTCCGAGTCCACCCGTAACCAGTCGCCGCGCCGGCCGGCAAAGTAGAAGAAGCCGTCGGCGTCCCGGTAGGCGAGGTCACCGGTCCAGTACCAGCCGTTGCGGACTCGCTCGGCGGTCGACGCCTCATCGTTGTAGTAGCCCTCGAACCGGCCCGAGCCCGAGCGGTTGACGATCTCACCCGTGGCCACGTCGCCGTTTAGGAGTCGGCCGGTGCCGTCGAACTGGGCGACGGCACACTCCTCCAAGGTGGCCGGGTCGACGATGGCCACATCGTCGGTGGGCCGACCGATCGATCCGACGGGCGTGTCCGGCGACCGGCTGATGGCCACCCCGCCTTCGCTGGAGCCGTAGCCCTCGGTGAGCACGCAGCCGAACCGGCGCTCGAAGGCCGCATGGTCGGCGACCGACGCCTCGGTGCCGAATCCGCGGCGCAGGGTGGTCGAGGCGTCGTCGGTCCGCTCCGGGGTGGCCAGCACGTAGGCCAGCGCCTTCCCCACATAGGTGAAGGTGGTGGCGCCGTAGCGGTTGACATCGGCCAGGAACCCCGAGGCGCTGAACCGGCGGGCCAGAGCCACCGTAGCCCCGACCACCAGCGACGGGCCCCACAGCACCATCAGGGCATTGCCGTGGAACAGGGGCATCGTGCAGTAGGCCACGTCGTCGCGCTCGTAGCCGTAGGCCGGAGCGGACCGCAGGGCGATCGACGCCAGTCGGCCCTGCGTGCACCGCACCGCTTTGGGCGCCCCGGTGGTACCCGACGTGAAGAGGAGGAGGAACAGCGATCCGGCCGCCGGTGGGCTCGGCGGCGCCAACGACTCGGGGTCCGCCCCGAGATGGGGCTCGAGGAGGGTGGCGTAGGAGTGGCTGTCCACGAGCAGGACCCGGTCCTCGGGCACGCCCACCGACAGCCCGTCCAGCAGCTGCGCGCCTTCGGCATCGGTGACGATCACGTCGCAGTCGGTGCGCACGATGTCGCCGGCCAGGGCTTCGCCCCGTCGGGTGGGGTTGATCCCGACCACCACCGCCCCGGCCAGTGCCGCCGCCCCCAGCCAGAACAGGTACTCGGGGACGTTCCCGAGCAGGACGCCGACGTGGAGCGGCTCGGGGCCCGACCACTCCTCCAGGAGCGACGCCCGGTCCGTGCTGGCGGCCACCACCTCCCGCCAGGTCCACTGGCGGTCCTCGAACCGGAGCCCGGGGTGGTCGTCCTGGCGGCGGGCCTCCAACAGGTCGGCCACGCTCACCTCACCCGTCAATCCGGCGGCGGTCAACGGCTCGTCTCCACCACGAGGCTCTGGACGGACCGGCCGATCCGGCTCTGGCGATCCCACAGCGCCGACTCGGTGGCGCCGATCCCCGGGGCACCGAACCGGGTCCGGGCGTCGAGGCAGATCCACTCCCCGACTGGGGGCCGGTGGACGTACACCGTGAGATCGGGGTTGATGAACCGGTTCGGTCCGAACTCGAGCTCGGCGCTGACCCCGTTGCCGAAGTCGGCGGCCGCGACCACCCGCTGCCAGGCGGAGGTCTCGGTTCCAGCCACCACCGGGCACCGCAGCCGGATCCACACCGTTGCCGGTCCGGGCCGGTCGAAGGCGCCGTCCACGTAGCGCATCTCTGCCCCATCGTTGTGGAACGCCTGATACTCCGACGCCGACGCGTTGGGGGTCCCGTCCTCTGGTGGTGGAGGGGCCTGATCCTCGGGGACCGTGGCCTGCAGTTGCGGCTCCCCGGTGGCGCGGCGGATGCGGAGTGCACGCGACCAGGCCACCTCTACCCCGTCGGCTTCGACCACCGTGTCGACGAGCTGGACCTTTCGTCCCGGGCGGACCAGTGACGACGACACGGTGAGCGGGGCCACCGGCACCGGTCTGATCAGCTCCAAGGTCACCCGGGCCAGCTGCAGCCCGTCGTCGGGCGATTGGTCTTCCACCGAGCCCACCACCAGGGCGGCCACCGGGCCCCCGTGCAGCGCCGAGCCGGACCATGGACCTCGGGCCCGGGCGGTCGGCATCACCCGGCCACCGTCGGGGAGGAACAGCGCCTGATCGTCGCCGAGGGTGTCGGCCGGTGGAGTCATGGACCCTGACGCTATGGGTCCGCCGCCGATCGTGCCAAGGGCCGGTCGGGCGCCTACCATCGTGGCGATATCCAGGCCATCCCCGCCCCGCCCGGGAGGGGACGACAGGCCACTGCCCACAAAGGAGAACCATGGCAACAGGCACGGCACAGATCGACATCAACGGCTCGGCAGACGACGTCTGGGCCCTGGCCGGGGACTTCGGCGGCATCGCCGCCTGGATGCCGGGGATGGAGTCGTGCCGGCTGGAGGGTGACGACCGGATCCTCGAGACCATGGGGATGACCATCACCGAGCATCTCGTGTCCAGGGACGATGCCACCCGGACGCTCACCTACTCCATCATCGACGGCGTGCCCATCGAGTCCCATCAGGCGGTGGTCACCGTGACCCCGGCCGGCGACACCACCCATGTCACCTGGGACGTCGTGGCCACACCCGACGAGATGGCCGACCTCATGGTCGGCGTCTACCAGTCCTCGCTGGAGGAGCTGAAAAAGCGCATCGAGGGATGACCGCGTCCGCCCGTCCCCCCGACGGCCTGGCCCGTCGGTGGTCCTACGAGGTGCGCGCCCACACCACGGCCCCGGTCGACCTCGTGTGGCCATTGGTGGGTGAGGCCCACCGCTGGAAGGAGTGGTCCTTCCTCGACCGCACGGACCTCGTCTCGGTGGGCCAGCCGCTGCCCGACGGCGTGGGCGCGGTGCGGCGCTTCACCAGCCATGGCGTGGGCTCGCGCGAGGAGGTGGTGGCGTGGGAGCCTCCCCACCACCTCGGCTACGCCATCCTGTCGGGATTCCCGGTGCGCCACTACCGAGCCGACATCGTGCTCGAACCCGACGACGCAGGGACCCAGATCACCTGGTCGGGCACGTTCGATCCGAAGGTCGCCGGCACCGGCCGACTGCTCGAGGCGGTGCTGGGCCGCCTCATGACGAGGTTCGCCACGTCCCTGGCCTCCTACGCCGACGCCCAGCACGGGAGCTGATTCGCGGCCGGGCCTTGACATCGGACCAGGTTGTGCTATTAATCAATCTATCAGTTGATTAACTGAAGGATTGATTATGACCCTGACCGACCCCCTCAGCACCACGTTTGCCGCACTGGCGGACCCGACCCGTCGGGCCATCCTCGCCCGCCTGGCCGAGGGCGAGTCGACCGTGAACGAGCTGGCCGAGCCGTTCGAGATCACCCTCCAGGCCGTCTCCCGGCATCTGAAGGTCCTGGAGCACGCCGGCCTGATCACCCGCGGCCGCGAGGCCCAGTTCCGACCGTGCCGATTCGAGGCGAGGCCGCTTGACGACGCCGTCGGCTGGATCGAGCGTCACCGTCACGTCTGGGAGGAGCGGTTCGACGCGCTGGGTGCCCATCTCGAGGCCATCCAGCGGTCCGCAACCGACCATCGACAACCGACAACCGACAAGGAGCCACCACCATGACCGACACCCAACCCCAGGTCGGCGAGCTGACCTACACCCGCATCTGGGACGCGCCCCGCGAGCTGGTGTTCGAATGCCTGACCACGCCCGAGCACCTGACCAAGTTCTGGGGCCCGGTGGGGGTCAGCACACCGATCGAGAACATCACCGTCGACCTGCGGCCGGGAGGTGTCTTCGAGACGATCATGGTCAACGACGCCGACGGCGCGCAGTATCCGTCGCGTGGCGTCTACGTCGAGGTCGATCCACCCAGCCGACTCAGCTGGACCGAGCAGGATGTGGAGGGCGGCATGGTGACCACGATCACCATCACGGACCTCGGGGACGGCAGGACCGAGACCGTCGCCCATCAGACCAACGTGCCCGAGATGTTCCGCACGGCCGAGGCCCAGGCCGGCATGGTGTCGAGCTTCGACAAGATGGCCGCCTACCTGGCTACTGTGACCGGCTGACGCTCCGGGGCCAGTGTGGCTCAGCCCCCGGCCCCGAGGAGCCGCTCGGCCCGAGCCTGCACCTCGGCGCCGGCTCGCCGGGTGTCGACGGTCAGGCAACGACCCGAGGCCACCACCTTGGTGCCGGCTACCCAGACCTCGGTGACCAGCCGGCTGGAGGCCGACCACACCAGGTGCTCGATGAGCTGGGCGTCGTCCAGCAGGGGGACGAAGCCCGGGTCGTCGAGTCGCAACGCGATCATGTCCGCCTTCGAGCCCGGGGCCAGCACCCCGAGGTCGCTCCGGCCGATGGCCAGGCCTGCGCCCCGGGTGGCCAGATCGAGCGCCGCGGTGGCCGACAGGGCGGCGGCGTCCCGCTCACGGATGCGGGCGAGCATGGCGGCCAGGCGTACCTCCTCCCACAGGTCGAGATCGTTGTTGGACGCCGGGCCGTCGGTGCCCAGGCCGACCCGGATGCCCTCGGACAGGAGGCGGACGAGAGGGGCTACCCCCGAGGCCAACTTGGCATTGCTCTGCGGGCAGTGGGCCACGGCGACGTCGTGGGCGCGATAGATCGCCACGTCCTCCTCGGACAGCCACACACTGTGGGCGGCCAGCACCCGCCCGTCGAACACGCCGGACCGGGCCAGCACCTCGGGAGTGGAGGCCCCGTGCTCGGCGGCGAACCGCTGGCACTCCGCCTCGGTCTCGGCCAGATGGATGTGGAACAGGCAGTCGAGCTCACGGCACCGCTCGGCGATGTCGGCCAGCACCGGCACAGGCACGGTGTAGGCGGCATGGGGGGCGAAGCCGACCTCGATCCTCCCCTCCTCTGCGTGCCGGCGGTGGTGGAAGTCGACGATCTCCTCGGTGCGGCGCTCCCACCACCCGGCGTCGAACGGATGGCCGGGGAGCTGGAGGACGCCCGGCGTGACCACGGCCCGCGAGCCGGCGTCTAGGACCGCGTCAGCCACCGCGTCCTCGAAGAAGTAGGCCTCACAGGTGGTCGTCACCCCGAAGCACAACAACTCGGCGGCGGCCAGGGTCATCCCCCAGTACACGTCGTCGCGGGTGAGTTGGGCCTCGCGGGGCCACAGCACCTCCCGCAACCAGCGATCCAGCGGAAGGTTCTCCCCCGCCGCCCGGAACAGCGTCATCGGTGAGTGGCAGTGGACGTTGACCAGGCCGGGGAGCAGAACGCCGTCGATGCGGACCTCGTGGACGGGACCAACCCGACCGTCGGTTGCTCCCGAGCCGGACCGACCCACATGGGTCACGGTGTCACCGGACACCTCGACCACGCCGGGGCGCAGGACCTGGCCGGGCTCGCTGCACGGCACGACGGCCTCCGCCACGTACCGGGTGACCTCGGCTGGACCCGCCACCGCGGCTCTCAAGGGGTTGGCGAGGGGCCGCCGGGCGCGATGGCCGACTCCTCGACCTCGATGGCCGACAGCTCCTCGATCCGCGCCACGTGGCGACCGCCGTCGAACCCGGTAGCGAGAAACACGTCGACGATGTCGAGCGCCAGCTCAGTGGCGACGATCCGGGCGCCCAGGGACAACACGTTGGCATCGTTGTGACGGCGAGCGAACCGGGCCGTGTACTCGTCGTGGCACAGCGCCGCCCTCGACCCGTGGACCTTGTTGGCGGCGATGGCCTCGCCCTGCCCGCTGCCGCCGATCACGATGCCGAGCTCACCGTGGCCCCGCACCACCCGGCGGGCCACGTCCGCACAGATCGGGGGGTAGTCCACCGGCGCCTCGGAGAAGGTCCCGATGTCCTCCATCTCGTGCCCGGCCGCGACGAGGTGGTCGACCACCTGGCCCTTCAGGGCGTATCCGGCATGGTCGGAGCCGATCACCAGGCGCATGCGACCACCCTAGGTCGCGGGACGCCCCACGGCCGGAAGCCGTCCGCGCCGGTTCCGCGACCAACAGGCCCCAGGAACACCCGGAGACGGCGGCGGACCGGTCAGCGCGCCCACACGAACCTCGAGGCGCGCTCGGGTCGCACGTAGCCCTCTTCGACGAACCACAAGGCCGCCCGGGAGAGGGCCTGGGCGGCGGGACGGGACGTGTAGCCCAGTTCGTCCCGGGCCCGCGCGTCGGAAAAGGACATGTGGGTCGTCGACATCTTGGCCGCCTCGAGCGGGATGGTGGGCTCGCGGCGGAGGATCCGTCCCTCGACCAGCCCACACAGATGGGCTGCAGCCAGCGCGAACTGACCCGGGAACTGCCGGGTCGGGGCCGGCATGCCGACCACCCCGGCCAGAGTGGCCAGCACCTCTTTCAACAACAGGTTCTCACCGCCGAGGATGTAGCTGCGGCCGTTGTCCCCCCGTTCGGCGGCCAGGAGGTGACCGTGGGCGACGTCTTCGACGTCGACGATGTTCAAGGTGGTGTCGACGAAGCCGGGGAACCGGCCGTTCAGGAACTCCAGCACCGTCCGACCGGTCGGAGTCGGGCCGCGGTCCCTAGGGCCGACCGGCGTGGTCGGCTGCACGATCACCACCGGTAGGCCTTCGGCCGCCGCCCGCAGCACCTCGTGCTCGGCCACGTACTTGGACTGCTTGTACCCACCGAACAGATGGTCGATGTGGGCGAACGAGGTCTCGTCGACCGGGTCCCCCACCGAGGCGCCGTGGAGGCCCAACGTGCCGACCGTCGAGGTATAGACGAGTCGCTGGCAGCCGTGACGGCGCACCGCGTCCAGCACATGGCGGGTGCCCGTGACGTTGATGTCGTAGAAGTCGGCAGGGTCGGCCGACCAGAAGCGGTAGAGGGCGGCCACATGGAATACCAGCCGACACCCGTCGACCGCCTTGTCCACGGCCTTGGGATCGCGCAGGTCGCCCTCGACCGTCTCGACCTCCATGCCGTCGAGGTTGGCCGTGTCCCCGCCCGGCTCGACCAGCGCCACGACATGGGCTCCGCGTCCGCGCAGCTGGCGCACCACCGAGGACCCGATGAATCCCGCCCCACCCGTCACGAGGACCCGGTCGCCCTGGTCAACCTCGAAGGAGGCCGAACCCCCACTCACGTGCGGGCCGGGACGTAGGGCCCGGGTACTGTCGATCTCGTCTGACCCCGCCGGAGGCTGTTGCGGGCCATCGAGGTACCCACCTCGACCAGCAGGCCCGAACTCTTGGTGGCATCCGCCAGCACGTCGTCGAGGCCGGCCACGAAGGCATCGATCTCCTCGTCACCGATGATCAACGGCGGGAGCAGCTTGATGATGTTGACATTGTCGGCCGCCACCTGGGTGAGGATCCGGTGCCGGTGGAACATCGGCACCACCACCAGTTGGGAGAAGAGCCCCTTGCGGGCCAGCTCCAGCATGCGGAACCGGGCACGACCACTGACCGACTCGGGTGGGCCGAAGGTCAGACCGATCATCAGGCCCATGCCGCGCACCTCGTGGAGAAGCTCGTACTTGTCGACCAACGGTGCGAGTGCCTCCATCATCCGCTCACCGTTCTTGGCGGCCCGCTCGACGATGCCCTCGTCATCGATCACCTTCAGCGTGGCCAGGCCTGCCACCATGGCCAACTGGTTCTTCGAGAACGTCGAGGAGTGCACCACGGCCCGGTCCATCGAGCTGTAGACGCCGTCGAACACCTCGGGCGTGGTGAGGACCGCACCCACGGGCACGTAGCCACCCGAGAGCGCCTTGGACAGGGTGATGATGTCCGGCTCGAGCCCCCAGTGCTCATGGCAGAAGAACCGCCCGGTCCGTCCCATCCCGGTCTGGACCTCGTCCATGACCAAGAGGGTGCCGTGGCTGCGACACAACGACTGGACGGCTTCCCAGTAGCCATCGGTGGCCATATAGACGCCCTTGCCCTGGATCGGCTCCACCACGAAGGCCGCCACGTCGTCTCGTCGCAGCTGGTGGGCCAGCGCATCGATGTTCCCGAAGGGCACCTGGTCGCAATCGGGAAGGAGCGGTCCGAACCCCTTTTTGAACTCCTTGCCCCCGTTGAGGGTGAGGGCCCCGTTGGTCAGTCCGTGAAAAGCGTGGTCGCAATAGAGGATGCGCTTGCGCTTGGTGGCACACCGGGCGAACTTGATGGCCGTCTCCACCGTCTCGGCACCCGAGTTGGCGAAGAACACCCGTCCGATCCCGGCCGGGGCCCGCTCCACCAGGGCCTTGGCCAGCAGACCGGGCAGGAGGGCACAGTCCAGCTGGACCAGGTTGGGCAGGTCGGCATCGATGGCCTGGTGGAGGGCGTCCTTGATGACCGGGTGGCTTCGGCCCAGGGCATAGACCCCGAAACCGGAGAGGAAGTCGAGGTAGCGCTGGCCCCGGTCGTCGATCAGGTACGAGCCCTCGGCGCCGACATAGTGCCGGTCGAATCCCAGGGTGGTCAACACCTTGACCAGCTGGGGATTCATGAACTGGGAGTGGAGGTCGAAGTTCTCACCGTGGTGCGTCTTCAACAGTGCGGCTAGGTCGAACGCCACGGTCACTCTCCGGTCGGGTCAGTCAGGTGGGCGTCAGGTTACCGGTCAGGGCGAAGGGGACGACAATCCGCCATCACCAGTGGGCCGGGAGACGGCACGGCTTATCGGCTGGTGATGTCCGCCGGGGACCAGCCCGAGGCAGACCAGAATGCGCACTCGTGCTGCTTCATTCCGGTGGCGACCGACGTCGGGGTGTCGAGGGACAGGTAGCTGCCCGCCGACGAGGTGAGTCGGGGCCAGCGCAACCCACCGCCCGAGGGGCTGCCGGTGGTGGCGAACCGGGCCCAGGCACCGCTCACCGTGGTGGCCAACCGCTGCTGTGCCGGGGTGAAGGTGAAGGGACCACTGGACTCGGTTGGACCGTCGAAGACGTAGGGGAGCTCGGCGGAGTGGAAGGCGCCGAGGTCGATCCCCGGGGTCGGGAGCACAAAGGGGTTGGGCACCTGGTCGTACTGGTACTCGTAGACCGGGACGTACCGGGCCAGGAGGCCGGCGCTGACGACGGCCGGGCAGGCCAGTACGGCATCACCGATGGCCTGGCCCAGGGCCGCCCCGGCATCGGGATAGTCGGCCAGGGGGTACTCGAGCTGCACCTCGGCACCCACTGTCGACCCGAAGTACTGGTCGACGGCCGCGGCCCACTGGCTGTCGGCGAGATTCTGACCAACGGCGTTGTAGTGGAGGGCCACGAAGAGCCGGCCCTCGTCCCGGTTGGCGCCGACGATCACCGGGACCCGGTGGAAGGCTCCCGATTCGAGGAGCGCGACCGGGTCCTTGGGCACGGTCACGCCGTCGGCCACCGGCCCCCAGTCGGCACCGTCGCCGAAGAGGAACGACGGATCCGGCGGCAGGGCCTCGATGACCTGCTGGGCCGGCTTGGAACGGAGGCAGGCGATCACCTTGTGTCCCGGTGGGCATCCCAGCTTGTCGGCCAACTCCCGCCCTTGGGTCTGGGCCGAACGCAGTGTGGAGGGCGCCAGGTTGCATGGCCCGCTCTCGGTGATGGCCTTCTCGAAGAGGCCGGCCGAGCCGGGTGAGACCAGCTGGGCGCACACGCTGATCCCCCCGGCCGACTCACCGAAGATGGTCACGTTGCCGGGATCACCCCCGAACGAGGCCACGTTGGCCTTCACCCACTGCAGGGCCGCCTGCTGGTCGAGGAGCCCGAGGTCGCCGGTCGAATGGTGGGGATCCTGGTTGGCCAGCGCCGGGAGGGCCAGGAACCCGAGGGGGCCGAGCCGGTAGTTGAAGCTCACCGCGATGGCATCGTTGTGGGCGGCGAAGTTGGCCACATTGTCATCGGTGGAACTGCCCTCGGTGAACCCACCGCCGTAGATCCACACCATGACCGGACGTGGTGTGGACGGCGCCACCTTCGGGGCGTAGACGTTCAGGTACAGGCAGTTTTCGTTGCCGATGTAGGCGTTGACCACCGGCAGGATCTGCGGACATTCAGCACCCGGCTTGGTGGCATCGAGCGTGGTGGTCCAGGGGATCACCGGTTGGGGAGCCTGCCACCGGAGGTCACCGATCGGTGGACGGGCGAAGGGGATGCCGAGGAACTGGCGGGTCCGGTCCGAGCTCGTTCCCTGGACCACCCCGTCAGGGGTGCGGATCAGCTCGGGGTCACCCCCCACCTCGAAGTGGGACGAGCCCGCCTCCGATGAGGTCGGGCTGGTCGAGGCCGGCGACCCGCAGGCCGCCACCAGGACGGCACAGCACAGCATCGATGCCGCAACGATGCCCCCGCGGAGGCCGGGAGCACGTGCTCCCGGCGACGGACGGCTGATCAGAGGTCGAACTTCACCACGCCGCGGACGTTGGTGCCGGCGGCCAGGTCGTCATAGCCGTTCTGCACCTCGTCCAGCGTGTACTCCTGGGTGACCAGCCCGTCGATCTCGAGCAGGCCGGCGTCGTAGAGACGGAGCAGGTTGGGGATCTGCACCCGGGGGCTGCACGAACCGAACACCGTTCCCAGCAGAGCTTGGTTGAACATGGACAGGTTGAACAGGTTGAGGCTGACCTCGTCCTGGTTGAACGGGGCGATGGCCGTGGCCACCACACGGCCGTCCTTGGAGGCCAACGCCATGGCCGGGGCCAGGAGGTCACCGGTCAGGACTCCGGGCGTGAGGATGACCACGTCGGCCATGCGCCCTTCGGTCAGCTCCGGAAGCACCAGATTGGCCTCGAGGATCGACGCCGCGCCGTGGGTGGCCCCGATCTGCTTGGCCTTGTCCACCTTGAAGGGAAGGGGGTCGACGGCGATGATGTAGCGGGCGCCGGCCAGCCGGGCACCCTGGATGGCACCCGAGCCCACGCCGCCGCAGCCCACGACCACCACGGTCTCGCCCGGCCTGACCTTGGCCCGGTCGACGGCCGAGCCGTAGCCCGTGGAGATGCCGCAGCTGATCAGGGCGGCGGCCTTCAGCGAGACGTTCGGGTCCACCTTGACCAGCGACGCCTCGTTGGCCAGCAGCGAGTCCGAGAACGTGCCGAGCTGGGTCATCCGGTTCACCTTCTGGCCGTCCAGGTGGTAGCGCCACTGGCCGTCGCTCATCATCGGCCCGGCCAGGATGGTCATGCCCAAGTCGCAGAGGTACTGGCGGCCCGACGCGCACCAGAAGCACCGGCCACAGGCGGGGATGAACGAGGCGGCCACGTGGTCACCGACGGCGAGTGTCTCGACGCCCGGTCCGACCTCGGCCACGACGCCGGCGCCCTCGTGGCCGCCGATCATCGGGAACATCGAACTCACGCCGAAGACCTCGAGGACCTCGGGGGCAGCACTCATGTCGCCGGTCCGCAGGTGCTCGTCGGAGTGACACATGCCGGCGTAGGCCATCTTGACCACCACCTCGTGCGGCCCGGGAGCGTCGATGTCGACCTCTTCGACCTTCCACGGTTCGTGGAGTCCAGAACAGACAGCAGCACGGATCTTCATGTGGATGGCCTCCCCTTGTCACAGCGCTCGACGAGCGCCGAATCGATCTGGTCCCAGCATCGCGCCTCAGCCGGGCCGCGTCGAGCCACGGGCACCTTCCGGGCGTGCGGCGGGGGCCTGCTCAGGTCGCCATCCGGCCCTGGTCGAACCCAGTGGACAGCATCCGGAAGGCCCGGTCCACCTCGGAGGTGAGGTTCTGAGTGCCGTCCGCGGCCCAGTGGGTGAAGGCGGCCATGGCGGCACCCAGCGCGGCCCGGGCCACCGTCTGGGGCCCGAGGTCGTCGGCGTCTCCCCCGATCCTCGAGGCGGCGAACCGGGCCACCACCTCGCACCACTCGGCGTTGCGCACCGCCGAGTGGGCCACCAGGGTGGGCACGGTGCTGATCAGCCCGATCCGGATACGCAGCACGTCGAGCTCGGTGGGGCCGAACCGGTTGGTTGCCACCACCGCCCGGCGCAGTACATCCATCATGGGTTGGTCGGGCGGGGCGGCGTGCAACTGCTCGCGTAACCGGATCAGCTCGGCGTCAAACTCCCCCCACACCACGTCCCGCTTCGAGTCGAAGTAGCGGAAGAACGTGCGCCGGCTCACCCCCACGGCCGCGGCGATCTGATCGACGGTGGTCTCGTCGTAGCCCTGGCGGTTGAACAGCTCGAGTGCGGCGCGGGCTACGTCCTCGCGGGTCGTGCTCGGACGGCGACCACGTGCCACTTCGGCGGGCCGGCTCTCTCCCGCCATCGACGTTGACATCATCAGGCTTCCATTTTGACATCGAGTGCTATAAATTGAAACCCGGCGCACACCGCCAACCACGACCGATCCGGACCCACCCAGACTGGAGCCCCATGACGATCACCACGGACGCCAATTCCCCGGACACCGCCGTCGAACGCGGTGAGGTCGCCGCCGCAGCCACGGCCCCGTCGGTGCCTGCCGGCGACGCCGGCATGGTCGCCGAGGACCTGCTGGTCGAGGACGTCTCCATCGACGGCATGTGCGGCGTCTACTAGGCCAGCGTCTCCCTCGCCCCGCCGATGCCACCCCGCGACCCTCAGCCCACCGCCCCCTTCGACGGGTCGCGCCCGTGGATGCTCCATCCCCAGGTCTCCCTTCGGCCCGAGTCCTTTGGAGCCTTGGCGTACCACTTCGGTACCCGGCGCCTCTCGTTCCTGAAGAGTCGGACGCTGCTGACCGTGGTGGAGTCCCTGGCCGATCAGCCGACCGGTGATGATGCCTGCCGGGCCGCGGGCGTGGCACCGGACGAGTTCGGCGCCTACCAACAGGCGCTGGCCACGCTGGCCGGGTCCGGCATGATCTGCGAACGCCAGGCATCGTGACCCTGGTCGAGCGCCCGGTGGCCACCGGCGACGGCACCGCGGTGGGTCGGCTGGTCGACCGATTCGAGCAAGGGCTGGATGCGCCGATCTGTCTCACCTGGGAGCTGACCTACGCCTGCAACCTGGCGTGCGTCCACTGCCTGTCGAGCTCGGGCCGACGCGATCCGGACGAGCTGACCACCGAGGAGTGCAAGTCGGTGATCGACGAGTTCGAGCGCATGCAGATCTTCTACGTGAACATCGGCGGCGGCGAGCCCACCGTCCGATCCGACTTCTGGGAGCTGGTGGACTATGCCACCGACCACCACGTCGGGGTGAAGTTCTCGACCAACGGCTCGCGGATCACCGACGAGGTGGCCGCACGGCTGGCAGCCAGCGACTATGTGGACGTCCAGATCTCCATCGACGGGGCGACCGCCGACGTCAACGACGAAGTGCGGGGAGCGGGCTCCTTTGCCACCGCCACCTCCGCCATGCGTCGGCTGGCCGATGCCGGGTTCACCGGGTTCAAGCTGTCGGTGGTGGTCACGCGCCACAACGTGGGCCAACTCGACGAGTTCAAGGCGCTGGCCGAGCGCTATGGCGCCCAGCTCCGCCTCACCCGCCTGCGTCCATCGGGCCGAGGTGCGGACGTCTGGGACGAGCTCCACCCGACAGCCGACCAGCAGCGGGTGCTCTACGACTGGTTGGTGGCCCACGGTGAGGACGTCCTGACCGGCGACTCCTTCTTCCACCTGGCCGGGTACGGCGAATCACTGCCCGGCCTCAACTTGTGCGGCGCAGGACGGGTGGTGTGCCTGGTGGATCCGGTGGGCGACGTGTACGCCTGCCCGTTCGCCATCCACGACCAGTTCCTGGCCGGCAACGTGCGCCGTCCGGGCGGCTTCGCCGACGTGTGGCGCCACTCCGAGCTGTTCACCGAGTTGCGCCGGCCCCAGAGTGCCGGGGCCTGTGGATCGTGCGGCCACTACGACGCCTGCCGCGGGGGTTGCATGGCGGCCAAATTCTTCACCGGGCTGCCGCTGGACGGACCCGACCCCGAGTGCGTCCTCGGCCACGGGGAACACGGCCTGGCAGCCCGGGGCGATTCCCAGCCGCCCAAGCCGTCACTCGACCACTCGAGGTTGCCCCGCCGGGGCAGCCCGCCGGCAGAGGGCGAACGGGTGGCGGTGGCCCTCCTCCCCCGGCGACCGGACCGGGCTTGCGACGAGAGCCCGCTCGCCCCGTTCGCTCCGAGCCCCCCGACCCGCTGACCATCGGATCGACCGCCCCGTGACCCGGCTCGACCGCGCCGCCTGGCCCGAGGTGGCCGAGTGTGCCGGCAACGGCGAGGTCCTCCTGATCCCCCTCGGCTCGACCGAGCAGCATGGGCCCCACCTACCGGTCACCACCGACGCCGAGATCGCCACGGCCATCGCCGACCGGGCGGCCGAGCGGCATACCGGCCTCGTGGTGGCTCCCACGGTGGCCTACGGCTCGAGCGGGGAGCACCAGGCCTTCGTCGGCACCCTGTCCATCGGACAGGAGGCCACTGAACTGGTCCTGGTCGAACTGGGCCGGTCGGCATCGGCCCACTTCCACCGAGTCGTGGTGATCTCGGCCCACGGCGGCAACGCCGCCCCCCTGGCCCGGGCCATGGGCCGGCTGGCCGACGAAGGCCACCCGGTCACGGCCTGGTCGCCGAGGTGGGGCGGTGACCTCCACGCCGGACGGACCGAGACGTCACTCATGTTGGCCATCGATCCCGGACGGGTGGTGCTCGACCGGGCCGAACCGGGTGACACCCGTCCCCTGGCCATGCTGCTGCCCGAGCTGGAGGCCCACGGCGTGGGGTCGGTGAGTCGCAACGGTGTGCTCGGGGATCCCGACGGCGCCAGCGCCGAGGAGGGCGAGCGGCTCCTCGACGCCGCCGTGGGGGCCCTGGTGCGATTGCTCGAACCCGTGCTGAGCACCTCCACCACCGGACGGGCACCATGAGCCGGGTGGCCGTGGTCACTGGCGCGGCCCGCGGGATCGGTGCGGCCACGGTGCGAGGGCTCGCCGCTGCCGGCTGGTCGGTGGTGGCCGTCGACCGAGCCGCCGATGACCGGCGCCTCCCCTACGCCATGGCCACCCCGGACGAGCTGCACGCCGTGGTGACTTCGGCCTTGGCGCTGTCCGGCCCGGATCCCGACAGGAGCCACGGCGTCGACCGGGTCACCGCCCATGTGGGCGATACCACCGACGAGTCCGCCATGGCCGCCGCCGTGGCTCTGGCCGAGGAACGGTTCGGGGGCCTCGACGCCATGGTGGCGGTGGCCGGTGTGATCGCCGGTGGCGTCCCACTCTGGGAGATGCCCGCTGAGCAACTGGGGGCGGTGCTCGGGGTCGACCTCGGCGGGCCCATCACGGCGGCCCGCGTGGGGATCCCGGCCCTCTTGCGGCGCCCAGCACCACGCCAGGGCCGGTTCCTCGCCGTGGCGTCGGCCGCGGCCACCCGGGGACTCCCCCTCCTGGCCGCCTACGGAGCGGCCAAGGCCGGTGTGGCCGGCCTGGTCCGCGGCCTGGCTGTCGAACTGGGCGACAGCGGCGTCACCGCCAACGCGGTCAGCCCAGGGTCGACGGCGACTGCCATCCTCGACGAGAGCGCCCGCCTCTACGGTCTGGAGGACACCCGGTCCTTCGCCGGCCACCAGCCCATCCAGCGGCTGTTGACCCCCGAGGAGGTGGCCGCCGCCCTGGTATGGCTGGCCGGCCCCGACAGCGGTGGGCTCACGGGTGCGGTGATCCCTGTGGATGGCGGCCTCTCGTTGTGACGCCGCTGCCGGACGGGTTCGACCTCGAGCTCGACCGATCGGTACAGCGATTCAGCGATGGCACGGTGTTGGCCGGCGGACACCCGGGCCGGCTGATCACCCTCACCCCAGGCGGCGCAGCAGCCCTCGACGCGCTGCTCGACCGAAGGCCCTCGCCGCCGGGGACCCGCGCCCTCGGGGCCCGCCTGGTCGACGCCGGCATGGCCCACCCTCGCCCGACCACCCGGTCCCCGGTGGCCGCCATCCCCACATCCACCATCGTGGTGCCGGCCCGGGACCGCACCGACGATCTCGAGCGGTGCCTCCAATCGTTGTCCGAAGGCCCCGAGGTCGTGGTGGTGGACGACGCCTCGGTCGACCCGATCGCCGTGGCGGACGTCTGCGCTCGTCATGGCGCCCGCCTTATCACCCGCGCCCTGAACGGGGGCCCGGGTCAGGCACGTAACGATGCGGTGGCGGCCATCGACACCGACCTCGTGGTCTTCGTGGACAGCGACTGCTCGGTCACCTCTGGTTGGTTGGCCCCGTTGCTAGGGCTGTTCGAGGATCCCGGTATCGCGGCGGTGGCACCCCGTATCCGTCCAAGACGGACCAGTGCGGGACCGAGGTCGAGCTCCGTGGCCCGGTACTCCGACGCCCGTTCGGCCCTCGACCTCGGAGACCGGCCGAGCGAGGTGGGGCCGGACCGCCTCGTCCGATACGTGCCCACCGCGGCCCTCGCCGTCCGACGATCGGCCCTCGTCGCCGGGTTCGACCCCGAGCTGCGGACCGGGGAGGACGTAGACCTGGTCTGGCGGCTCATCGACGACGGATGGCGGGTGCGCTACGAACCGTCGGTCACCGTCTCGCACCGGGAGCCGTCGTCGTGGCGGGCGCTGCTCGGCCGCCGGTTCCGCTACGGCACCTCAGCCGGGCCGCTCCACCGGCGACACCCCGGACGGCTGTCGCCGGTGGACCTGCAGCCGTGGCCCACCGCAGTGGCGCTGGGGGTGCTGGGCGGACGACCCCGGCTGGCGTTCGCGGCGCTGGTGGCCTCTACGGCCTCGCTGCAGCGAAGCGTCGCCGGACGCGGCATTCCACTCGGCCGGGTCCTCGGGTGGAGTGCGGGGGGAGCGGGCTGGACCCTGGTGGGCGTGGCCCGGATGGCGACCCAGCTGGCCACGCCAGCGGTGGTGGCCGGTCTGGTCTCCCGTCGGTTCCGCGCTACCTCCGCCCTGCTGCTCGCGGCACCACCCCTGGTCGAGTGGTGGCGACGCCGGCCACCGATGGATCCCCTGCGGTGGATGGTGGCATCGGTCGCCGATGACGCGGCCTACGGGGCCGGTGTGTGGGCCGGATGCATGAGGGCCCGCACCCTTGGCCCGCTGACCCCCTCGTTCCACCGGTCATCGGTCCCCGGACCGGTCCGGGCCGACAACGACGGGAAACGCCTGACATGACCCCTGGTCGGTGCCCACACGTGGGAAACTAGGCGACGAAGTACGACGGTTGACCGGCGGTGCCGAGTACTGACGGTGCAGGCGGTGCGGTATGTCTCCTCTCCCGGCGAGTGCGGCAGGAAGGGCTCATGGATAGCGACCGGTCCGAACTGCTGGCGCCCCGACCTGTCCCCACCCGGGTGGCGACGGCCCGACAGACAGCCGCCAATATGGTGGTCGCTCCGTCGGCGTCGCCCGTCCTAGCCGATACCGATACCGCACCGCACCGCACCGCACCTCCCCGGCGCCACCGGTCGTTGTGGTCCTGGCATTCACGGTTGGTGACGACGACGGTCGTGGTGGTGCTGGTGGCGCTGGCCACGACGGCCGTAGTGGTGGGTTGGCGGGCCCACACCGGACTGCGACATACCACCACGTCCGTTGTGGCCGAGCAGGCGCGTCTGCACCAGACCCTGGGCTCGCTGGCCGAGGCGCGCTCGTCCCTGGCCGCGGTGTCCAGTCAGTCGTCCGTCGCCGCGGCGTCGTTGGCCGCCGACGAACGACAGCTGGCCAGTGTCCAGTCCCAGCTGGCCAAGGCCCAGGCCAATGAGGTGTCCCAGGGCATCAACATCGCCGACCTCGACCAGTGCCTGGCCGGCGTCGAGCAGGCCTTGAACCAGGTGTCGCTCGGGAACCCCGCCGGAGCAGCTACCACACTGCACGGCGTGGCCACCGAGTGCCGGTCGGCAGAGCCGGGATGATGGTCCCGGGTGGCACCCGGCGGTGGTGGCGACTGGCCGTCACCGGTCTGGTCCTGGTGATCGCCATAGCGGTCGCCTACGACGCCGTGACGCTGTCCGAGCAGCACAAGGCCCAAGCCGACCTGGCATCCGCACGGCACCAGGAGACGTCCGTCCGTGCGACCCTGGCCGCCACCCGGGCGACCATCGCCACCACCACCGCCACCCTCCACGCCCGCCAGGTGGCCTCGGGTCAGACCACGGCGGAGACCAGCTCGTCCCAGCACCGACTGGACGACACCTCCCAGGCCATCGGGCTACAGGACCTCGATATCGCCACGCTGAGCACGTGCCTCACCGGCGTGTCGGGCGCGGTGACGGCGTCGTCCGCTGGCGATCTGCAGGGAGCCGTCAACTCGATCACCTCGGCGTCGACCGCCTGTCGCACACTCGACGGGTCCGGTGCCGGGCTGTCCTATCCGTTCGACTTCCCTGACCCCTTCGTCCTCGATGACGGGGGCGAGTACTACGCCTTCGCCACCAACTCGGCGGCGGGAAACATCCAGATCATCCGGTCTTCGGACCTGGCCAACTGGACCACGGTGGGCGATGCGCTCCCCCACCTGGCCCGGTGGGCCCAGCCGGGCGCCACCTGGGGGCCCTCGGTGCTGCAACGGGGCAACACCTGGGTGCTGTACTACTCGGCGGTGTTCGGCACGACCGGGGACCAGTGCCTGTCCGCGGCGGTGGCCGACCAGCCCCAAGGTCCCTACGTGGACAACTCGCCCTGGCCCCTGGCGTGCCAGACCGGCCAGGGCGGCTCGATCGACCCCAGCCCGTTCCTCGGAGCCGACGGCACCCCCTACCTCACGTGGAAGGCCCAAGGGGGTGGCGGTGCACCGTCCACTCTGTGGTCCCAACAGCTGGCCCCAGACGGCACGTCGATGGTCGGTGCCCCCGCCAGTCTCCTGACCCCCAACCAGTCCTGGCAGGGTGGCACCATCGAGGGCCCCGACATGGTCCTGTCGGGGGGACAGTACGTGTTGCTCTACTCGGCCAACATCTGGCAGACGGCGGACTACGCCATCGGCGCCGCTCGCTGTGCGGGACCGCTCGGACCCTGCAGTCAGCCGGCTGGTCCGCCCCTGCTCGCATCGCAGTCCGGCCTCAGCGGACCCGGGGGCCCGTCGGTATTCGCCGACTCCCAGGGCACCCTGTGGCTGGCCTTCCACGCCTGGCTCCCGGGCAAGGTCGGGCCGCCCAACAGCCGTGACCTGTTCATCCGTCGGCTGACCATCACGGCCGGCGTACCCCAGGTGGGTTCCTGAGCGCATCGGGGGGACAATTGCGCTCTTTTTGGACAAAACACCGGGTCAGATAGTGGGAATCATTAATACAGATACGTAGTATCACCATTGATGAATATCGGTGTGGTTTGGGCAGGTAGACGGGCACTTCGCCACCCGCGCACTGATTCCTGAGTCGAACCAGCTATACTTCTAAAAGCACCTCATTGCTGGAGCGCTACTCATGGAGGAGTGGGCGGCCCCGCATTGGGAGGGACCTCGATCGCGGTGCGACGGGGACCCCGCCGATCCAGGCGTGCCGTTCGTGGCAATGACGGCCACCCGCCGATCCGACACGAACGCGATCCCTGACGAAACGAGTGATGTACCCACGAGGTAACTCCGGGCACGACTAACACCGGCCGCACTCCTTGCGGCGCAACGCCAGGACGAACGATGCCTTCCCGCTCGCCGTCCGGGGACCGAATGCAGAGGCCGGAGCCCGCCAACACCGAGCAGAGGAAGGCGCCTTGTCGCGCCCTACGAAGGGAGGTGCCGTGCGGACCCGCATTGCACTCGTAGCGATCGCTCCGATCGCTGTCATCACCGCCAGCACCCTGGTGCAGGCTGCCAGCGTGCAGTCCACCGGGGCAGAACCGACCCAATCATCGGGGGCCTCATCGTCACCGGTGAGTCCGCTCCCGCCCAATCATCTGATCGCCTATCGCGGTCTGACGGTGGCCGGCCAGCCCCAGGAGGCCTCGAAGCTCCTGCTCAATCTGGGCTCCGTGCTGTTGCACGACCCCGATCTGGCCCAGCCAGCCACACCGGCACCGACACCCGTCCCGGCCGCGGCACCTGCGGTGACCGCGTCTACCGACACGGTTACGCCCGCGCAGCGCGCCGCCTGGGAACGGGTGGCCCTCTGTGAAGAGGGCGGAAGCTGGACGGCCGACGGCGGCCGATTCAGCGGCGGCTTGGGTATCAGTCGCGCCAACTGGGCCGCCTACGGCGGAACCCAGTACGCGGCCATCGGCGCCGCTGCCACCGAGGATCAGCAGATCATGGTGGCCGAGCGCATCCAGTCGTCGCCCCCGGACCAGTACGGCTGCCACGGCTGGTAGGCGTACGCCTGGGGTTCGGCCCCGTGATGAGGTAGCACCGAGGGACGGCCCATGATCGGCCGTCCCTCGGCTCGTACCGCCTCTGGCGTCGGGAACGGCTCAGCTGCTGACCGCCGAGCTGGCCACGTAGTAGAGCGTTCCGGCGGACGATCCCCCGATGGCCGACGAACTGACCTTGGTGCCATGGGACTCCACCCAGCTGTCGATGGTGCTGGCACCCGACGAGCCGCCACCCGGACCACCACCCGAGCCCCCGACCAGCACGTAATGCACCTCACCCGCCTTGACCATGGCCTCGAACTGGGACAGGGTCGGTGACGGATCGCTCCCGGTGAACCCGCCCATGGCGATGACCGGCTGACCGGTGGCCAAGATGATCGGGGCCGCGGTCTGGGAGCCGGACACCGCCACCAGATAGCGGGCCGTGCCCCGGTGGGCGATCAGGTACCGGTCGAGGGCGGTCGTGGTGGCCGAGCTCGACCCCCCGCCAGCGACGGCGCCACTGGCACCGGTAGGTCGGGTGCTCGAGGCCGATCCCAGGGCTCGGGCGGTGCCACCGCCAGAGGCCCCGGCACCGAAGCCGCCGCCGCCGGCCGACGAAGGACCCGCCGCCACCATCCCGCCGCTCGACGGACTGGCGATCGTGGTGGCGGCGTAGGCCGTGGGACCGGCCAGCATGGTCACTGCCGAGATGACGCCGACCACGGCCAGGGCCACCCGGTGGGTGACGCCCCCGACCAGCACGACCAACAAGGCGGTGGCGGCCGCGGCTCCGGCGATCACCAGCGCAGTCGCAAGCCACGGGTAGTAGCCACTGGTGCGCCCGATGAGCACCGCAGCCCACACCGCAGTGGCCAGCACGGTTACCGGCAGCATCCATGCCCACCGCACCGAGCGCCGGCCCAGCTGCCACATGGCCACGACGCCCGCTCCGCTCAACACGGCGATGGCCGGTGCCATCACCACCGTGTAATACGGGTGGAACACGCCCTTGGCATCGCTGAACACCACTAGGTACATCGCCAGCCACCCGGCCCACAACAGCACCCCGGCACGCGCCCGACTGGTCCGGCCGTGGCCACGGGACGCCCACCAGGTGGCCACCACACCGAGCAGGGCGGCGGGCAGGAGCCACGAGATCTGCCCCCCGACCGTGTCGTTGAACATGCGAAGGACGCCGGTTGCGCCCCCGAAGTTGGCCCCACCCCCGCCACCCGGGCCGCTGCCGGACCCGAAGATGCGGGAGAAGCCGTTGTAGCCGAAGATCAAGTTGAGCTCGGAGTTGTCTGTGCTCCCACCCAGATAGGGGCGTGACGAGGCGGGCCACAGCTCGACGACGGCCACCCACCAGCCGCTGGACGCCACCACCGCCAGTGCCGCCCACCCCAGTTGGCCGATCCGGCGTCGCAGCCGCGGGGTTCCGCACCACAGGTAGACCAGGGCCAGGGCTGGGAGCACGATGAAGGCCTCGAGCATCTTGGTGGTAAAGGCGAAGCCTACGAGGGTCCCGACAATCACCAGGCGGCTGGTCCGGCCCGTTTCGACCGCCGACCACACCCCCCACGCCGCGCCCACCAGCAACAGGGTCAACAAGGCGTCGGGATTGTTGTACCGGAACATCGCCACGGCGATGGGGGTCAGTGCCAGTGCCACCGAAGCGAACACGGCCGCGGGCTCGCCCGCCCACCGACGGACCAGGCGGTAGACGATGAGCACGGTGGCCACACCGGCCAGCGCCTCGGGGAGCAGCATGCTCCACGTCGAGAAGCCGAAGATCCGGCCGGACAGCTCCATGACCCACAACGAGGCCGGGGGCTTGTCGACGGTGATGAAGTTGCCCGGGTCGAGCGAGCCGAAGAAGAAGGCCTTCCAACTAAGCGTCCCACTCTTGACGGCGGCGGCGTAGAACGAGTTACCCATACCCACACCGCCCAGGTTCCAGGTGTAGAGCACCAGGGTCATCAAGGCGATGGCCGCACGAGCCGGTATCGACCAGACCGGTCGACCCTCCTGCTGCCACCACCGGTGGCCGGCGGTGCGAGGTGGTGGCCCTTTCCGTTGCCGGAGCGCAGGCGGTGGTGTGTCGAGTGCCGCCGTCGGGACCTCGACGGGTGGCGTGGTCAGGATGGTCATCGGGGAGCTCCTTTGGACGGGGAACGATTAGGGCAGCGCAACACCTGCATGGCCAGGATCATGAAGACGCCGCTTGTGGGTCGCCTGTGAGCCCGCTGCCCGCCTCCCGTGAGTCGATGGCTTTGGCGGTCGGCTCGGACCCCGCGGGCCACTCAGGAGATCCCGGCCCCGGACTCAGGGTGCGCCCAGGAGCGTTCCCCACCCTGGGGGGATGCTCACACTCACTCCTCCCGCGTCGCACACCCCCACCGGTCTCACAGACGCCGTCGACCGCGCCATTCCCATCGACCGCGCCGCCGAGCCGCGGTCGATGTGGCAGACCCACCGCGCCACCGTCGCTCGCCTGGTGCGCTACGCCGCCGTGTCGGTGGTGGCCACCGGCGTGAGCATGGTCACGCTCGGACTCATGGTCGGCGTCCTGGGCCTGGCGGCCGTGTGGTCGAACGTGACAGCCACGGCCATCGGCACGGTCCCGTCCTTCGAGCTCAACCGTCGGTGGGTCTGGGCCAGCACATCACGCCGGTCACTGATCGGCCAGGTCGTCCCGTTCTGCGCGTTGTCCTTCACCGGCCTGGTGGTGTCCACCGTGGCCGTCGGAGTGGTGGCCGGCCACACCGCCCACTGGAGCCGCCTGAGCCACACCGTGGCCGTGGAGGGAGCCAACCTGGCGGCCTACGGCACGTTGTGGATCGTGCAGTACGTCCTCCTCGACCGGGTGTTGTTCGCCCACCGCTCTGCGCCCGTCCATGGCAGGGCCGTCCCAGAGGCGGCTGGGCATGACACAGACGCGACCCGCGAGGTTCACAGGTAGCCGACAGACGGCACCCAGGGAACCAGGAACTGGGGCCCCGATGCTGGCCCCATGGGCACCCGCCCGAAGCACGCACCCGAGGAGGTAGCGATGACTGATGACGCTGACAGCAGCACCCCATCCGGTGGGGCACCGGAGTGGAGCCGACCCCCGGCCGGACCGCCGCCTGAGGGCTACACCAGCGGAACGGGACCAACCCCGGTGCATCAGGTGTCGTCCAGCCCGTTCCGCCGCCACCCTGTCCGGTGGTCCGTGGCGGCCGGCGGTCTGGCCGCCATCCTGGCCATCGGCGGCTACGGCGTGACCCAGGCGGCCTCGTCGAGCGCGGCGGCCTCCACCGCGTCTCCGGGCATGCCCGGCGCCGGGACGGGCACGGGAGGTCCCCCCGGAGCGTCGGGCAGCTCGGGTGGGGCCGGTATGGGCGCCCCCGGAGGTTCGAGCACCCGAGCCGCGTTGGGCAAGGGAGGCACCGGGGGGATGGTCACCTCCATCTCGGGTGACACGATCACGTTGCGGTCACGCGACAAGACCACCGTGACGGTGGTGGTGACATCCGCGACCGTCTTCAAAGACGGCACCTCGACCGCGTCGGCGTCCGCACTGAAGAAGGGGGACCTGGCCATGGTCGTCGGCTCGACGTCCTCGGACGGAACCGTGACTGCCACCACCATCACCTTCGGGAACCCACCCAAGGGGGCACCCGGAACTGCTACTTCACCACCGGCGGCCTGAGGCACCGACGGCTGTTCACTCTGCGGGTAGTCGACCCGACGTCTTCCCCAACCTTCGAGGTGGACGCCGGGTCGACCCCCGACAGAGTCCGAATCAGATCTTGCGGACCTGGCTCGCCTGCAAGCCCTTCTGGCCCTGCTTGGTCTCGAACTCCACACGCTGGCCCTCCGCGAGATCGCGGAAGCCCTCCATCTGGATCTCCGACTGATGAACGAAGAGATCATCCCCGCCGCCGTCAGGCGTGATAAATCCGAAGCCCTTTTCGGCGTTGAACCACTTCACTGCACCTACACCCATAACTGTGTCTCCTTGAAATTCACGCACGGTAACGCGGGGATCCATTGTGAAGCCCTACATGCATCGGCCCGCGTGATTGGGTCGATGACCCTCCAACCCTAGGCGCAACTGGGACCAGCCGCGGTACCAAGGCGCGAATCACGGTTGAACGACGCCCCACTCGACCCGCTTGTCGTGCCCCAACCGCCACTGTCGGGCTTCAGTTCGCGGGCCTGGCCAGTACCCGCTCGGCCCACGAGGACTGGCCCGATTGCCCGCCATCCCGCCGATCGCCCACCGATTCGAACACCTCGGTCAGGATCATGGCGGAGAAAGCAATGAAGAAGATCGGCTCCACGAAGGTGCCCAGACGGTCGGTGAGGTACACCAGACCGAGGAGCGGATAGCCCACGGCCAATACCTCCACCAGTGCGGTGTACATGCGAGCGGCGGGGGCCCCGCTGGCTCGGGTCCGTCGCATGGCGATGACGGCAGCAGTGGTCAAGGTGGCGAATTCGGCGATTCCTGACACCACGTGGACGTAGTGGTGGATCGGCAGCTGCAGGTGCCACTCGAGCTGCCGGCAGGTGGCGCTCAATCCCTCCGAGCAGGCGTAGGGGAACCGGCCGCCAACCGCCCCGGCGATGGCGAAGGCCACGAGCCACTTCCACTCCCGACGGGGGCCACCCGCGGCGAACGAGCCCCGGAGCACCAGTGCCGTGGCCAAGAGCACGCCAGCCACCATGTCGGCGTCCGACATCAGCGCGGCGTGGGGCCGGCCGGTGGCCTCCAGGTCCGAGAAGAACCCGTTGGCCGACGGCATCAGCCCCGGCACGAAGGGCACCACCACCCACCAGTTGTAGGCCAGCACCCCGGCGACCGCCGCCACCTTGGCCCCGGCCAGTCGAACCGCCGCTTCCCCGTCGGCGTGGGGCGCCCGTACCCCGGACGGAAGGGACAACAACTGCATGAACTTTCCAACAGGCCCGTGCCGTATTCATTCCCGGCCTCTTCACCCGCCGGGGCCAGCATGCCCAGGGAGCCGTCGTTCGGGGCAAAGGCGCTGGTACCGTCGCCAGATGGCGTCGTGCACACCCCGGGCCGGGATCCCGCACCAGGCTCGGACCCGGCGTCGTGCCCCGGCGCGGGCGGGAGCCTTGGTTGCCGCCTTGGTGGTCGTCGTGACAGGCGCCGCATGCGGCGGCACGACAACCACCACCACCATCTCCACCCCGGCTGCCTACAGCCACCCGGCCCTCCCTCGGGTCCCCCCAGCCGCAGCCATCGTCTGGTCGCCCTGCTCCACGGGCTCGGCCATCCAGTGCGGCACGGTCCCGGTGCCGCTCGACTACCACCATCCGGGCCGGGACTCGCTGGCCATCGCCGTGACTCGCTCGCCCGCGCCCGACCCCGCCACCGCCCCGACATTGGTCTTCAACCCGGGCGGGCCTGGCGAGAGTGGCAACCAGATCCTCCCTATCGTGCTCGCACTGTTCCCCCCGGCGGTCCGCCACCGCTTCAACATCGTCTCCTTCGACCCTCGTGGCACCGGCGCCAGCGAACCGCTCCGTTGTGGGACTTCGCCCTCAGCACTGTCGAGCGCCAACCCGGTTCCCTCCTCGGTGGGCGCTCCCCTGCCGGGCACGCCGGTCTACGCCGCCATGGCCCGGGCCTGCTTCGCGCTCCCTCAGATGACTGCCCCGTTCATCGACACCACCAACACGGCGCGCGATCTCGACCGGATCCGCCAAGCCCTCGGGGTCCGAACCATCAGCTATTACGGCACCTCGTATGGCACCGCGCTGGGAGCGGTCTACGCCGAGCTGTTCCCGGCCCGGCTGTCGACGATGGTCCTCGACGGTGCCGTCGACGTCAACGCCTCACTCCCCCGCCAAGCCATCCAGCAGGCGCCTGCAGCCGAAGCATCACTCCACCACCTCTTCACCACGTGCGCCGCCGATCCCCGCTGCCCGCTCGGGCCCCACCCCGAGTCCACCTTCACGGCACTGGCCACGTCGCTGGCCCATGCCCCGCTGCCCGCGCCGGGCAACGGCGACAACGCACCGGTCACCCTCGGCGACCTCGACACCGCTACCTTGCTGGCCCTCAGCGTCACCCAGGCGACTGCCAATTACGAATCCGCCGTCGTCCAAGCCTCAGCGGGTAACGGTGCCGCGCTTCGGGCGCTGGCCCTGACGTTCGTCATCGACATCGACGGGTCGCCTCTGGGCGACGCGCTGTGGGCTATCACCTGCAACGACGCCGCCGCCCACCCCGGGCCGGTGGCGGCCGGCACACTGGCCACCACTCTGGCCCACCGGTACCCGCTCATCGGCGCGTATGCCGTGAACTACGCCCTGGGCGGCTGTGTGTCGTGGCCGCGGGCCAGCCAGCCCGTGACTGATGTGCACCCCCGCCACACTCCGCCCGTCCTGGTCCTTGGCAACACCGGCGACCCCAACACGCCCATCGTCGGAGCGGTACACTTGGCAGCCGACTTCACCGATGCCACCATGGCGACGTGGGTGGGTTGGGGCCACACCTGGCTGCTCAGCGGTGCCAGCGACTCCTGCATGCAGCGACTGGTGTCCACCTACCTGACCGGCGGCGGACTCCCGCATCGGGGGACCGTGTGCCGCTGACCGGTGCAGCCACCTGAGGCCGGGGACGGGTCAGCGACCGGCGGCGACCCGCTCGAGGATGACGGCTCGGCGGGGACACTCGGCCGCGGCCCGGGTGGCCAGCTCCACCAGCTCGGCCGGCACCGGTGTGCCGTCGACAATGGGGTACCCCCACTCGTCGAGGGTCACCCGCTCGGGGAGGATCTCGGCGCAGTAGCCGTAGGCGTCACAGGCCACCGGGTCGACTCGCAGTCGGATGGCCACCCGCCGGGCGGTGACGGTCATGACCGCCTCCCGACCGTCGCCGGTGGTCGGGGGAAGGTCATAACTGTCGCCGCCCCCGCCGCCGCGCAGACGTGCCCGTTGGCGTGGCCCCGGGCATCGTCGGCGAAGACATCGAGCGCTGTCCGTACCAGGCGGACCACGCCGTCAGGATGGCGGCAGGCACCACGACCGTCGACCTCGGCACACCGTCGGGCCAGCCGGTCGAAGACAGCGGGGTCGGCCCGGCCCGACCACAACAGCTCCAGGTCGTCGGCGATGGCCGGAAGGCCGAAGACGCACGGTCCACACTGCCCGGCACTCTCCCCAGCCATGTAGCGGACCACCCGGGCGGTCTCGGCCAGGCCGCACGACGATGCCGGCAGGGCCACGAGGATGCCGACGCCGTGGGTGGCTCCCACGGCGCGCAGCGGGCCAGGGGCGTACGGGGTGGCGAGTTGGGCGGGACCGAGCCAGGCGCCTCCGTAGCCACCGATCAGCACCCCGGCCAGGGCGCTGTCGGTGCCGGTCCGCTCCAAAATGTCGAGGATCGGCGTACCGAGCTCGACCTCGACGACCCCGGGCGACCGCACGGCCCCGGTCACCGTCACCAAGGTGGTACCCGGGGCATCGTTGGTACCCGCGCTCCGGAACCAGGCTGGGCCGTGGCGGGCGATGAGTGCCACCTGCGACAGGGTTTCGGCGTTGTGCACCAGGGTCGGGCGACGGTTGAGGGTGAGCGGCACGGACTTGTCGATGCGGAGTACCGGCAGGGACTGCCGGGTGCCGAGCCAATTGACCAGCGCCGACTCCTCGCCGGCCACATACCGCCCGGGTGGGCGCTCCAGCGAGTAGCGGCGGCGCGAGCTTCCGGTCCGAGATCGCTCGTCGATGGCCGCCTCCACGGCGGCTGCCGTCGAGGTGTCGTGGTCCGAGACACACACGACGATCTCGGAGGCGCCGATCACAGCGGCAGCCACCTCGGCCCCGTCCAGCACCAAATGGGGCGTATAGCCCAAGAGCACCCGGTCCTTGGCGCTCGCCGGCTCGCCCTCCATGGCGTTGACCACCAGGACGGGTCGGCGTCCGCCCCGGCGGACGGCATCCCACTTGATGGCTGAGGGGAAGCCGGCGCCACCGCGGCCGGCGAGGCCCGACTCGGCCACAGCGCGCAGGATCCCCTCCCGCCACGACCGGTCATCACGCTTCGGGATGGTGAGGGGACCATGGAGGTCGAGATGGGCGGCCACGTGCACCGGCCCGTCGACGCCCGGGGGTCGACGCAGCAGGCGGTCGGTGGTGTCGATCGTCGTCACGGTCATCGTCGTTCCCTTTCGAGGAGTCGGGTGGCGGTGCCGGCGCGTGCCGGTCGCTCAGGAGTCGGCCGTGTGGCCGGTCCACGGTGGGCCGGGGCCATGGGCCGCGGAATCGACCGGGTGACTCGGGTGGTGGCGCCCACCTGGGCGGCGTGGTCGCGGGCCCGTCGGTGGTCGGCGATACGCCAGGCCAGGGACCCGGCCACCGCCAGCGCGCACACCCCGGCCAACGCGTCGAACCAGAGCTTGGTGGCATCGGTGCCCATGCCCAGGGAATGGGCCATCGCCACCGGCCAGCTGCCGTAGGCCAGCCAGTGGATGCCCCGCCAGGTGCGGGCGCTGATGCGCTGGCGGAGCGCGCTGGACACGGCCACCGCCACCATCAGGTCGACGCCCACGGTGCCGAGGCCGGTCCACAGCGGCCGGTAGGGCGAGGCGAACGGCACGATGGCCGACGCCCACCCGACGTGCACGTAGGTGTCCAGGATGGACGTGAGCACATGGATGGCCAGGAACACCATGGCGAGGATCGAGACCCGCTTGTGCAGGTCCGCTTGGGCGAAGGCCGGCCACGAGCGCGACTTCACCCGGCCGGCGGTCAGGATGCCGAGCACCATGGTGGCGGTCAACAGGACGAGGGCCACGATGCCCGTGGCTCGGGTGGTGTACCAAAATGCCGTGGAGGTGGTGGCGAGCATCACCGCACCTCGGTTCGGCGGGGACCATCGGGCCACTGCCCCACGGTCACGACGGTCCCGTCCTGGCGGACGAGGCGGGCGTCGATGCCCACTGCGGCGAGATTGCCCACCGCATCCTCGCCCCACACCACCGCGGCAGTGCTCCAGGCGTTGGCCTCGACGCAGGTACCGGCCGTAGTGGACACCAGCGCCCACACAGCGCGAGCCGGCTCTCCGGTCCAGGGGTCGATGATGTGATGGACGCGGCGGCCGTTTCGTATCCACGAGCGGGAGGTGGTACCCGAGCTGGCCAGCCCACCCGACCGGATGGCGACCACCTGGTCCACGGCCTCGGGAGCGGTCCGGCACTCGGCGGCGATGCCCACCGCCCACCCACCGGCCGGGCCAGGCCCGGCGACGGCGATGTCGCCCCCCAGGTTCACCAACACGCCACAGCCGATTGTCTCGGCAATACGGCGCGCCGACCGATCGGCCACGAACGCCTTGGCCGAGGAGCCGAGGTCGACGTGGACTCCTGTGGGGATGGCCACGCTGTGTTGGCGGGGGTCCAAGTGGATCCGCCACCAGCCCGGCGCGGGGTGCCCCTCCCGCTCAGGAGTGGTCTCGATCGCGGTGATGTCGCCGAAGTCACGGTCGTATCCCAACTCGACCAGCGCCGAACCGATGGTGGGATCGACGATTCCGGCGGTGTCCGCCGCCACCGCACAGGCCACCTCGAGGGCGTCGTAGAGGAGAGGGCTCACCGTCGTCGGCCGACCCCCGCCCAACCGCTCCAGGCGGCGCAATTCGGAGTCGGGTCGAAACCGGCTGCAGGCGTCGTCGATGGCACAGAGGTCCTCAGCCAGCAGCGCCAGCGCTTCGTCCGCCTGGTCGGGCATGGTCACCGCGACCGCAGCGGTGGTACCGATGGCGTCCATCGTGCGGACCGCCGTCTCGTCGGGGCGGACCGCGGGGTCGAACAGGGTGTCGGTCATGACTGCCCCGACACCGTGGTGGGTGCCGTGGTCGTTGTCGTGGTGGGCGCGGCGGCGGTGGCCGTCGACGCCGAGGACCCAGTGGAGGCGGACGAGCCACTGGTGGTCGACGATGTCGAGCCGCTCGACCCCGAGGCCGTCGTGCCGGTGGACGAACCACCGGTGGTCGACGATGTCGAACCGGTCGATGCCGGCGCCGAGTGGGCGACTGTGTCCGAGGCCACCAGCACACCGAGTCCGGCGGCACCGGTGGCCGCCACGATCCCGATGGCGGCGGTGATGCGGCGGACCTTGACCATGGCCCGGTCGCGGGCCAACCCGGCGGAGCGCCCGACCGAGGGGTCGGAGCCGGCCGACTGGCCGGAGTGGGGGTGACGGGGTTGGTGCACCATGATGGTTCCTCTCACTGCTCGGTCGGACTGGGTCCGCTTTGGATCGGTCGAGCGCTTCGATGCTGCGCCTTGTTGACTGCAGTTGACCTTCCCTGTCCCAGAGCCACCTCCATCCCGCCTGTGAGCTGCCTGTGAATCGCTCGGGCCTCGGGCGCCCCAATGTTCACAGCCGGCTCACAGCCCGGTCACACCTCCTGACCAAGCGTCGGTGCGATGCTGGACGGGAGAGGACGGGAGTGCCGCCAATCCCGATGGTTCGGGCGCTACTCACCCCAGTAGAGACCCCACCCATAAGAACGCCGTAAGGACCAGCTAAGAAGGAGCAAGCACGTGGAGCCCAGCCGCAAAGAGCGCATCCTCGTGGTCGACGACGAGCCGTCGATCGTCGACGCCGTGGCCACCTCGCTGCGCTACGAGGGGTTCGGGGTCGACGAGGCGGTCAACGGTCGGCTGGCCCTGGCCGCCGCGCAGGAGAACCCGCCCGACCTGATCGTGCTGGACGTGATGCTGCCGGACCTCGACGGTCTGGAGGTCACCCGTCGCCTGCGTGCCGACGGGATCCGCGTCCCGATCCTGTTCCTCACCGCACGGGACGCCATCGAGGACAAGGTGGCCGGCCTCACCGTCGGGGGCGACGACTACGTGACCAAGCCGTTCGCACTGGCCGAGATCGTGGCGCGTGTCCACGCCATTCTCCGGCGGATCGGCAGTGAGCCAGAGGATGAGGGCATCCTGCGCTTCGCCGACATCGAGATGGATGAGAGCGCCCACGAGGTGACCCGGGCCGGCGAAGCCATCTCCCTGACCGCCACCGAGTTCAACCTGCTGCGCTTCTTTCTCCTCAATCCCCGCCACGTCCTGTCCAAGGCCCAGATCCTCGACCACGTGTGGCACTACGACTTCGGGGGCGACGGCAACGTCGTCGAGACCTACGTCAGCTACCTCCGCAAAAAGCTCGAGGCGGCCGGTCCGCCGGTCATCCACACCGTCCGGCTGGTCGGCTACGCACTGCGTGAGCCGGCGGCCGACTGACCGGCGCACACCGGATGTCGCTCCGGACCCGCCTGTTGATCGCCATCGGTGTCATCGCCTTCGCGGCGTTGGCCATCGCCGATGTGGCGACCTACAAGTCCCTCCAATCGTTCCTCGACCAGCGGACCGACCAGCAGCTCGACCAGACCCACGGGATCTACGAGGGCATCGCCAACAGCGGGCACACCCTCAACTGCGCCGGAACCTCGGGATTCCTCCCGGGCATCCCCGGGTCGGCCATCCCTGGCGGCGGGGGTCAAGGGAACGGCGGCGAGAGCGATGACCACCAGTCGAACGCCATCCAGGTCTTCGCCATCCAGATCCGGACGCCGGCGGGCGGCCTGGCCAACGGTCAGAGCTGTCCCACCTTCGTCGATGGGGGCAAGTTCACGCCTCAGGTTCCGACCACCATCACCGGCTTCACCACCGCGCCGGACGGGAGCAAGGTGACCTACTTCGACGCACCGTCGGTGCAGCGGGGAGGGCCAGAGTTCCGGGTCCGGGCATCGACGCTGCACAACGGGGACATCCTCATCGTGGCGCAGCCACTCGGTGACATCGGCAGCACACTCCACCAGCTGCTGCTCATCGAGCTGGCGGTGACCGGCGCCGCTGTGGTCATCGCCCTCATCGGCGGATTCTGGCTGGTGCGCGTCGGACTTCGGCCGCTGCGGGACATGGAAACCACCGCCGAGTCGATCGCGGCCGGCAATCTGACCGAACGGGTCCCCGGGGAGAACGACAAGACCGAAGTCGGGCGGCTGGCCCGGACCCTCAATGTGATGCTGGCCCGCATCGAGTCCGCCTTCGGAGCCCGACTGGCCTCCGAACGCCGCCTGCGGGCGTCCGAGGCCCGCCTCCGCCGGTTCGTGGCCGACGCCTCGCACGAGCTCCGGACCCCCATCGCCGCCATCTCGGCCTACGCCGAGCTGTTCGGACGGGGGGCCTCGGAGCAGAAAGAGGACCTCGAGCGGCTGATGGGCGGCATCCGCAACGAGACGGGCCGGATGGAGCATCTGGTGGCCGACTTGCTGTTGCTGGCCCGCCTCGACGAGGGGCGGCCGATGGAACAGCGGTCCGTGGACCTGGTGGCGCTGTGCGCGGAGGCCGTCCACACCGCCGCCACAGTCGGCCCGGCCTGGCCGGTCACCTTCCGTGCGTCGACTCCCATCGAGGTGATGGGGGACGCCACCAGCCTGCGCCAGGTCGTCGACAATCTGCTGGGCAACGTGCGCGCCCACACCCCGCCGGGCACCACGGCCTCGGTGTCGGTGGAGCCCGAAGGACCCGGCGCGGTGATCACCGTGTCGGACGACGGGCCCGGCATGGAGCCCGAGGAGGCGGCCCACATCTTCGAGCGGTTCTACCGCTCGGATCCCTCTCGGTCACGGACCCATGGCGGCGCCGGTCTGGGCCTGTCGATCGTGAGCGCCATCGTCGCCAATCACGGCGGCACGGTGTCCGCCCAGGGCCGCATCGGGGAGGGGACGACCTTCACCGTCCACCTGCCTCCGGCCCCGCCCCCCGAGGACCCGCAACTGGCGGACCTGGGTGACACCGCCGCCGGCGGGACCTTCGGGTCCGACTCGACCGTGTCCGATTCCCCGGGCGCCTGATGTCCGGGAACGGCCAGGGGCGGGCCACCCGAGAAGGTCCCCTGGTCACGATGGGTGACGGCGACTCTCAAGAAACCCACAGGTGGCTCCCATGGAACCAGGAACAAGCCCAGCCACAGTGGGTCCTATGAGCGTGATCCAACTGCCCCGAAGCCAGGACGATGCGGCACCAAGGACGACAGACGTGGACATCGTGATCCCTGTCTACAACGAGGCCGACCAGCTGGTCGCCAGCGTCACCCGTCTCCGCTCCTACCTCGACACGTCCTTCCCGTTCTCGGCGACGATCACCATCGCCGACAACGCCAGCACCGACGACACCTGGCAGATCGCCTCGGGTCTGGCCGGGACGCTCCCCGGCGTGGGGGCCATCCACCTCACCCAGAAGGGACGCGGTCGGGCTCTGCGCACGGCGTGGGCGGCGAGCACGGCCGCCGTGGTGGCCTACATGGACGTGGACCTGGCCACCGACCTCGACGCCCTCCTTCCCCTGGTGGCCCCCCTGCTCTCTGGACATAGCGACCTGGCCATCGGATCCCGTCTGGCCACCGGCGCCCACGTAGTGCGCGGCACACAGCGGGAGTTCATCTCCCGCGGCTACAACCTGCTGCTCCGCGCCACCCTCCGGAGCGCCTGCACCGATGCCCAGTGCGGGTTCAAGGCCGTGCGGCGGGACGCGGCAGTCGAGCTGCTGCCGCTGGTCGAAGACAACGAGTGGTTCTTCGACACCGAGATCCTGGTCACCGCCCAGCGGATCGGCCTGCGCATCCATGAGGTCCCGGTCGACTGGGTGGACGACACGGACTCCCGCGTCGACGTGGTGCAGACCGCGCTCGGTGACCTCCGGGGGGTCGTCCGGATGCTCGGCCCGTCCGCCCGGCAGCGAGCCGTCCTGCGGCCCGCCCGACCCCCACGTCCGGGGACCGGAGCCGGCCACAGCCACGATGTCGATGCCGGCATTCCGCCGGCTACGGATCCGACCGACCGTCTGGCCGAGGGTCGGCCCGACTGGGCACCGCTGTCCCTGGGTGCCTCCCCTGCCCCTCGGCTCGTCGCGGGAGGGGCCACCGACGTCCGCCAACAGGTCTTTGCCGATGAGCTGCTCCGGTTCGCCGGCGTCGGTGCGGTGAGCACCGCTGCCTATGCCGCCCTGTTCGCCGCCCTCGAGCCCGCCGTCGGCAGCTACGCCGCCAACGCCATGGCCATCGCCTTGTGCAGCCTCGGGAACACCGCCGCCCACCGTGGGATGGCGGGCACGGAACGGCTGGGGCTCGACCGCCGGCACCGGGTCCTGACCGCTGGGGCCCTGCTCGGTGTCAGCCTGGGCATTTCGACGGGTGCCCTCGCCGCCACGCGGGCTCTGGGATTCCGGTCCCTCGCCCCAGAACTCGGTGCAGTCACGGTGGCCAATCTCGGTGCCGCCGTGATCAGGTTCGCCATCCTCCGCTCGTGGGTGTTCCGACCCGAGTTCGGAACCCACCTGTCCACGGTCAGCACCACCACCGACGACGATGGTCCTGGTGGTGGTGGGGTCGCTCCCTCGGCAAGGCTGTCCTCATGAACGAGCTCAGCGTTCCCGGCCCCTACGGCTCGGACGGGCCGGCCGGCGATCCACGCCTGGCCACGACCGGACTGGGCACCGCCACCACCGCTCCCCCGGTGCCGATGCCCCCACCTCCGACGCCAGGCGACTGGCGCCCGGATGCCGGCGAGCCCCACCCGGTCGCGCACGACGCCGCGGACGAGGGTCCAGCCGGCGGGCCGCCCACCCCCGCTCCCCCGTCGGGCCGCCTGGCCCGAGTGGTCCGGGGCAAGCCCGATGATCCGGTGTGGGTCCGTCCGGCACTGTTTGCACTACTGATCGGCACCGGGTTCTTGTACGTGTGGGGTCTCGGGCGGTCGGGCTGGGGCAACAGCTTCTATGCCGCCGCCGTCCAGGCCGGCACCAAGAGTTGGAAGGCGTTCTTCTTCGGCTCGTCCGACGCCTCCAACTTCATCACCGTGGACAAGCCGCCGGGCTCGTTGTGGGTGATGGAGCTCTCCGCCCGGCTCTTCGGGGTCAACTCGTGGAGCATCCTCGTACCCCAGGCGCTCGAGGGCGTGGCCACCGTGGGCCTGCTCTACGCCACCGTCCGCCGGTGGTTCGCACCCGGGGCGGCGATCCTGGCCGGGGCGGTGGTCGCCCTGACGCCGGTGGCCACCTTGATGTTCCGGTTCAACAACCCCGACGCCCTCTTGACACTGCTCTTGACCGGGGCGGCCTACGCCACCGTCCGGGCCGTCGAGAACGGCCGGTCACGCTGGCTGGTGCTCGCCGGCACGCTGATCGGCTTCGGGTTCATCACCAAGATGCTTCAGGCCATCATCTTGATGCCGGTATTGGCCCTGGTCTACCTCCTGGCCGGCCCGCCCAAGCTGGGTCGGCGCATCCTCCAGGTCATCTACTCCGGCGTCGCCCTGGTCATCGCCGGGGGCTGGTGGGTGGCGGCCGTGCAACTGACCCCAGCCGCCGATCGGCCCTACGTCGGCGGATCGACCGACAACAACCTGTTGAACCTGATCTTCGGCTACAACGGCTTCGGCCGACTGACGGGCAACGAGACGGGCAGCGTCGGGGGTGGCGTGGGCCGCGGTGGGACCAGCATGTGGGGCCCGGTGGGTTGGAATCGGCTGTTCCTGAGCGAGATGGGTGGCCAGATCTCCTGGTTGATCCCCGGGTCGCTGATCGGGCTGGTGGCCGCCCTGTGGCTCACCAGGCGCGCCCCCCGCACCGACCGGATCCGAGCCGGCTTTTTGATCTTCGGCGGTTGGCTGCTGTTGACCGGGGCCACCATCAGCTTCGCCCACGGGATCATCCACCCCTATTACACGGTCGCCCTGGCACCGGCCATCGGTGCGCTGGTGGGCATGGGTGCCTCCACCCTGTGGAGCCGACGCAGAGAGGTCTTCCCCCGCCTGGCCCTGTCGGCGGCGATCCTGGCCACCATCGCCTGGGCCTTCGTCATCCTCGGCTGGAGCCCGACGTGGTATCCCGCTCTCCGCTGGGCCATCCTGGCCGTCGGCATTGTTGCCGCCGTGGGCATCGCGCTGGTTCCCAAAGCCCGTGGCGTCCTGGCCGCCGGCCTGGCCGGCTTCGGGATCGCCTCGATCATCGCCGCCCCGGCCGCCTACTCCCTCGAGACGGCCGCCACCCCCCACAGCGGGGCCATTCCCTCCGCCGGTCCCGCTGTACGCGGCGGCGGGTTCGGTGGATTCGGTGGCCCGGGAGGAGCCGGCGGGTTCGGCGGCCCGGGAGGGTTCTCCCGGAACGGCATCACGCTCCCGCCGGGCTTCACCCTTCCCAACGGGGCCAAGCTTCACAACGGCGTGCACATCCCCGGGAGCTTCTTCCGACGTCGTGGCGCCGGTGGCTTCGGTGGTGCAGCACCCGGCGCGCCGGGTGCTGGCGCTGGCGCTGGCGCGCCGGGTGCGGGCGGCCGAGGCGGGTTCGGCGGCGGTGCCGCCGGCGGTCTGCTCAACGGGTCGACCCCGGGCAAGCAACTGACCGCACTCCTGGCTGCGGGGGCATCCAAGTACTCGTGGGTCGCCGCCACCACCGGGTCGAACACCGCCTCTGGCTATCAGCTCGCCACCGGCGACCCGGTCATGTCCATCGGAGGATTCAACGGGACCGACCCCACCCCGTCGCTGGCCCAGTTCGAGCGGTACGTCGCCGAGGGCAGGATCCACTACTACATCAGCGGTGGCGGTTTCGGTGGCGGTGGCTTCGGTGCCGGACTCGGGTCCAGTAAGGCCTCGGACGCCTCCCAGATCTCGACCTGGGTGTCATCCCACTACACGGCCACGACCGTGAACGGGGTGACGCTGTACGACCTCACGGCTGCGCCCACCACGACGCCAACGGGCTGAATCCGCCAGGCTGCAACCCGGTCGTGCCACAGGACGCCGGGTGCAGCCCCGGCGGGACGGGAGCGATGGTCGGAGGTGCACGACAGCCCGGTGGGCCATGATGGGTCCGGGCAGCCCCACTGCCCGGACCCCACAATGCACAAGGAGGCCGACGTGGCGATCAATGTGACGCCGATTCCCGGCTTGGACCCTCAGATCAACGACATCCGGCGACGGACGGCCGACTTCATCAACGACGAGATCCTTCCTCATGAGGAGGTCCTCTGGAGCACGAGGCGGGGAACCGGCCTGACCGACGCCGAGCGGGAGACCGCCCGCCGCCACAGCATCGAACTGCGCGAAAAGATCAAGGCCAAGGTGAACGAGGCCGGCCTGTGGGCCCCTCATCTGCCCCGTGAGTACGGCGGTATGGGCCTCGACTTCCTCGCCCTGGCCTACATGTACGAGATCCTGGCCTACGCCATCGGGGCCTCCACGCTCTTCGGCATCGCCGCCCCCAACTCCGGCAATGCCAGCATCCTGGTCAAGTACGGCACCGAGGAGCAGAAGCAGAAGTGGCTGCTCCCACTCATCGACGGGACCATGCAGTCGGGATTCTCGATGACCGAGCCCGATCACGCCGGGTCGGACCCCCGGTCCATCGAGACCGAGGCGGTTCGCGACGGCGATGACTGGGTCATCAACGGACACAAGTGGTTCACCTCGAACGGCATCGACGCCGACTTCTTCATCGTCATGTGCCGGGCCAACGATCCGACGGGCGAGTTGGGCGCGCCGGGCAGGATGACCCAGATCATCGTCCCGACGGACACCAAAGGGGTCAACATCGTCCGAGGCATCGGGATCTTCGGCCACTCGACATCGGACCACTGCGAGATCCGCTACGAGGACGTCCGGGTCCCTATTGAGAACACGCTCGGACTGGTGGGCCAGGGTCATCAGGCGGCCCAGGACCGTCTGGGGGCCGGTCGGGTCTACCACTGCATGAATTCGGTCGGGCAGATGTGGCGAGCCTTCGACCTGATGGTGGAGCGGACCCTGGTCCGCCAGGTCCACGGCGGCCTGCTGAAGGACAAGCAGTTCATCCAGGGATTCATCGCCGAGAGCTACATGGACGTGCAGTCAGCGCGGCTGATGACCATCAACGCTGCCGAAAAGGTGGCCAACGGCGACCCCGATGTGCGGACGGCCATCTCGGCCATCAAGGTGTTCGTGCCAGCCGCCTATCACCGCGTGGTCGACCGGGCCATCCAGGTGTGGGGCGGTGCCGGGGTTAGCAATGACCTGCCCCTGGGCCAGATGTATCTGACGGCCCGGGTCCTGCGCCTGGCCGACGGCCCCGACGAGGTGCACAAGATCCTGATGGCCAAGAACATCATCCACCGTTACGAGGGCGGCGAGAGCTGGAATTTCGGCAACTAGGCCGAGTGGCATCCCGGCCGGGCGGCCCGGGGTGGTTCGTGTCAGGCTGGCGTCGTCGGGCGGGGCGCCCATGGCGTGCCGGTCTCGTCGGGAGACCTTCCGCCCCGGAGAAAAGGAGACGACGCCATGCCAACCGTCACCACCTATGCCCCGGGCACACCGTCATGGGTCGACCTGGCCAGCCCGGACCTGGCCGCCTCGGTCTCGTTCTACTCGACGTTGTTCGGATGGAATGCCATCGACCAGGGTGAAGAGGCTGGGCACTATCACATGTTCGAGCTCCGGGGCGTTCCGGTCGCGGGGGCCGGGCCGATCATGATGGAGGGTCAGCCACCGGCATGGACCACCTACGTCTCGGTGGTGGATGCCGACGCCAGTGTGGCCGAGGCCACCCAGGCCGGCGGGACGGTCTTCGTCCAGCCCATGGACGTACTCGACGTCGGTCGCATGGCGGTCTTCGCCGACACCACCGGAGCGGCGGTGGCGGTGTGGCAGCCCGCCAAGCACATCGGAGCGGGGCTGGTGAACGAGCCCGGCGCGCTGGCCTGGAACGAGCTGAACACGAGGGACGTCAACGCGGCGAAGTCCTTCTACCGTGCCGTCTTCGGCTGGGAGGGCGAGACGGGTTCGATGGGCGAGATGGAGTACACGGAGTGGAAGCTGGGCGGAAGTCTGATCGGCGGGATGCTGTCCATCCCGGCCGACGTCCCCGCCGAGGTTCCCGCCCATTGGCTGGCCTACTTCGGGACGGCCGACACCGATGCCACCGTGGCGGACGCCACCGGACAGGGGGCCACCCTGGTCGTGGGCCCGATCGACATCCCGGCGGGACGGTTCGCCATCCTGGCCGATCCGGTGGGCGCCATGTTCGGTGTGATCAGACTGGCCAGTACCTGAGCCGTTCCGGCCGGATACTGGCGGGCCGATGGTCGGCGTACGCTGCGGTGGTGGAACCTTCGCTCATCAAACAGCAGCGCAACCTGGTCACTGAACTGCCCGGGCCGAACTCGAGGGCACTCGCCGTGCGCCGGGCCGAGGCGGTGGCGCCGGGGGTCAGCTCGACGCTGCCGCTGTATGTCGCCGAGGCCTCTGGGGCCATCCTGGTCGACGTGGACGGCAACGCCCTGATCGACCTGGGCTCGGGGATCGCCGTGGTCAGCGTCGGCCATGCGTCGCCCTCGGTGGTCGACGCCGTCCGGGACCAGGTGGGCAGGTTCTCCCACACCTGTTTCATGGTCAACCCCTACGAGCAGTACGTGGAGGTGTGCGAGACCCTCAATGCCCTCGCGCCCGGCGATGCGCCCAAGCGCACCGCCCTGTTCAACTCTGGTGCCGAAGCCGTGGAGAACGTGGTGAAGATCGCCCGGCACGCCACCGGCCGCCAGGCGGTGGTGGTCTTCGACCACGCCTACCACGGCCGAACCAACCTGACCATGGCGCTGACCGCCAAGAACATGCCCTACCGCGACAAGTTCGGCCCGTTCGCCCCCGAGGTCTATCGGGTCCCGATGTCGTATCCCTTCCGGGACCCAGCCGGCATGACCGGGGACGAGGCGGCCGCCCGGGCCCTCGAACAGGTGGAGCGCCACGTCGGCGCCGACAACGTGGCCTGCGTGCTGATCGAGCCCATTCAGGGTGAGGGCGGGTTCGTGGTGCCGGCGCCGGGGTTCCTCCCGGCCATCGCCGCCTGGTGCCACGACCAGGAGGTGCTCTTCGCCGCCGACGAGATCCAGACGGGCTTCTGTCGCACTGGGGACTGGTTCGCCAGCGACCATGAGGGTGTGGTCCCCGACCTCCTGACCACAGCCAAGGCATTGGCCGGAGGGATGCCACTGGCCGCCGTGACCGGGCGGGCCGATGTGATGGATCGCGTCCACCACGGTGGTCTGGGAGGCACCTACGGAGGGAACCCGGTGGCCTGTGCCGCGGCCTTGGCCGCCATCGCCACCCTGCGCGACCTCGATCTGGCGGCGGCAGCCCGTGCCGTCGGTGACACCATCGCCACCCGGCTGCAGGCGCTCCAGGCGTCACATCCCGCCATCGGCGACGTGCGGGGCCGGGGCGCTATGCAGGCCATGGAGTTCGTACGCCCCGGCTCACTGGAGCCCGACCCCGAGGCGGCCCGTCGGATCGCCCTGGCCTGTCATCAGGCGGGGGTGGTGGTACTGACCTGCGGCAGCTTCGGCAACGTCATCCGCCTTCTGCCGCCGCTGACCATTGACGGTGACCTCCTGGCCGATGGTCTCGACGTGCTGTCGGGTGCGGTCACCGAGGTGCTGGCCACCAACGGCTGAAGGGCGGGGCGACCAGGCTCAGGGGCGCGGCGGGGGCAGGACGGCCCGGGCGGAGGCCAGTCCGGCATCGAGCAGCCCGATCTCCTGGTCGGCATCGTGGATCAAGGCGCTGAGCTGGTGGCCGGTGGCATCGGCGGCCGAGGCCACAGCCGCCCGCTGGAGATCACCGGCGGCATGCACCACGTCGACGGCCTGGGCCGCCACTTCAGGGGGGACGGTGGCGGCCGGCTCCACCCGGAGCACCTGGTCGAGCCCGATGGCCGCGTCGCCGGAGCCGCCCGCACAGCGAGGGGAGTGAGGCCGTCGGTGCCCCGACGTCGCCGGCCGCCCGCACGGCGGCGTCAGCCTGGTCCACCGCCCGCCAGAGCTCCTTGCGGACACGGCGCGCCGGCCACTCGGCGGCCGTCTCGGCCGACAAGGGCGAGCGGGGTTGGAAGCGCTCTGAGGCCGCCGAAGCGCCCCACATGGCGGTGGCCGCCACCACTGCACCATGGGAGTGGAAGGCCCGCCACTTACGCCGTCCGAATCTCCACACCAGGTAGCCCAGGGCGACGATGCCGGCAGCCAGGAGGGCGAAGAACACCAGCACCACTGCGATGATCGGCATCCAGATCGAGGCGGTCACGCCCACCAGTCTAGGCCCCGGGCCCGGGCCCGACGCGGGCGGGATCAGTCCGGTCGATCGACCAGGATCGAAGCAATCCGGTCCAGGGTTGCAGCAGGCACACCCGCATCCACGGCCCAGGCCCGGGCCCCGCCGAACTGGTCGTGGAGACCGGTCAGGAACTGCTCCATGGTGGCGGCCTCGACGGCAAACCGGGAGGCCGGCACGGTGGCCATCCGCTCGGCCAGGGCTGGGTCGGACCGGTAGCGCCCCATGATGAGGGGCATCCGCTCGGCGGTCAGCAGGTAGTCGCTCACGATGACCTCGGCGTCGACGCCGACGAGGTCCAGCACCAGGGCGGCCAGCACGCCGGTCCGGTCCTTACCGGCGGCACAGTGGAAGACGCAGGGATAGCTCTCGGGCTCGCCCAACACACTGAGCGCGTCGGCCAGGGCTTGCGCTCCGTTCTCCAGATACCAGAGGTAGCGCTCGCTCAACTCCTCACCAGCCGGCGCGGGAGCGGCCATGGCCTCTCCGCCGCTCTCGGCCAGCACCGAGAAATGGTGGAAGCCGATCGGGAGCCCGCCCAGGGGTCCCCGACCGGTCCGGGCCAGCTCGGTGGGCGTCCGCAGATCGATGATGGTGGCCAGGCCCATCGACGACAGCAGCCCGACATCGGCCTCGGTGAGCTCGTGGATGGTGTCGCTCCGGAACAACAGGTGCCACCGCGTGGTGCCGCCATGGCGGCTCGGGTAGCCGCCGAGGTCCCGGAAGTTAAAGGCACCAGACAGGGGAATGAGGCGCTCGGGGGTGTCCACCCCACGATCATGGCCGATCGGGCGGCCGACCGGTGCCAGCCCTCCCGGCCCCACCAGGGCCTGGAGGTGCCGTTTTGCGAGGTGGGGGTCGCACTATGAGAAGATCGGGGGGCGCCCCTCGGCCATTCCGCCGGTAACGCCTACCCGGTCGGTCCGGCTCAAGTACGGAGCCCACCGCGACGATCACCCGAGTGGGCCCGTCCGTCAGCGAGACTTATGGTGCCTGCCCCGTCCGTGCCACCCGCCCATCCCGATCAAATTGTGAGGTCCCCCCAACCATGAAGGTGCTTGCCTCCTGGTGCGTCCGCCATCGTGTGATCGTCGTCCTGCTCTGGCTGGCGGCCCTCATCAGCGTGAGCATCATCTCCCAGTCGGTCGGCACGGCGTACTCCAACACCTTCTCGCTCCCCAACACCGAGTCGACCAAAGCCCTCTCACTGCTGCAGGCCTCTGCGCCCAGCGTGGCCGGTGACCGTGAGCAGATCGTCTTCCACACCACCAACGGGACCAAGGTCACCGACCCCGAGGTCGAGGCGACCATCAACACCATGCTGGGAAAGATCATGAAGGTCCCCCACGTGACCACGGTGGCGAGCCCCTTCGGCCCGGACGGCAACGGTCCGGTGGTGGCCACCCAGGTGAGCAAGGACGAAGAGACTGCCTTCGCCACAGTCACCTTCGATCGCCAGGCCCAGTACCTCTCGACCGACCTGGCCAAACACTTCGTGGCGACCGCCCAGAGCGCCAATGGGCCCAACCTGCAGGTGGCGGTGGCCGGCCAGGTGGCCGAGATGGCCGACCGCCAGGCCTTCGGTGGCACCCTCCTCGGGGTGGTGCTGGCCGCCATCGTGCTCTATCTGGTGTTCCGCTCCGGCTTTGCCACCGCGTTGCCCCTGGCCTCGGCCCTGGCCTCGCTGGGGACAGCCATCGGCCTGATCGGACTGCTCAGCCACGGACTGAAGATGCCCCAAATTCTCGGTGGAGCTGGTGCTCTTGATCGGCCTGGGCGTGGGCGTTGACTACGCGCTCTTCATCGTGACCCGGCACAGACAGGGACTCGTCGCGGGCGAGGACGTGCCGACCTCGATCGCCAATGCCGTCAACACCTCGGGACGAGCCGTCCTGTTCGCCGGGTTCATCGTGTGCATCGCACTCCTCGGCATGTTCGCCCTGGGGGTGTCATTCCTCTACGGGCTGGCCATCGCCGCCGCCATCGGCGTGTCGTTCACCATGATCGCGGCCCTGACCCTGCTGCCCGCCCTGCTCGGGTTCATCGGCCCCAGGGTCATGAGCCGCAAGCAGCGCCGGGAGTTGGCCGAGACAGGACCGCGGATCATCGGCACCGGCACCAAGGGCTTCTGGCCGAAGTGGGCCATGTTCATCAAGCGCCGGCCCGTCCTGCCGGCCGTCGTGGCATTACTGGTGGTCATCCTCATCGCGCTTCCGTTCTTCTCGCTGCGTCTCGGCTCCTCCGACCAGGGCAACGACCCCGTAGGCACCACCACCCGCACGGCCTACGACCTGCTGGCCAAGGGCTTCGGGCCCGGCTTCAACGGGCCCCTGCTCCTGGTGGCCCAGAACGAGGGCCCGGCCGACCTGGCCAAGTTGACGCCGTTGGCCGAGGACATCCGCCACCACGCCGACGTCAAGAGCGTCACCGGTCCGCTGCCCCTCCCGACCAAGGACGGCCGGACGGTGTCCCTCATCACCGTCTATCCGATGTCGGCGCCCCAGGACGCCGCCACCACCAACCTCATCGACGAATTGCGCCAGACGACCATCCCCGACGCGGTGGCCGGCACCGGGACGGAGGTCTATGTCGGCGGCAACACGGCGATCTTCGTCGACTTCGCCCGCGTGCTGTCCTCCAAGCTCCCACTCTTCATCGGACTCGTGGTGCTGTTGTCGTTCCTGTTGCTGGCCATGGTGTTCCGAAGCATCGTGATCCCCCTGACCGCGGCGGTGATGAACCTCTTGTCCATCGCCGCAGCCTTCGGCATCCTGGTGGCGGTGTTCCAGTGGGGCTGGCTGGGCTCGGTGTTCCAAGTGGGCCGGACCGGCCCCGTCGAGGCGTTCTTGCCGGTGATGCTGTTCGCCATCTTGTTCGGTCTGTCCATGGACTACGAGGTCTTCTTGATCTCGCGCATCCAAGAGGAGTGGTTCCGCTCCGGTGACAACGCCACGGCCGTCCGCAACGGGCTGGCCGCCACCGGCAAGACGATCACCGCGGCCGCCCTCATCATGATCCTGGTGTTCGGTTCGTTCATCCTGGGCGGCGAACGTGTGATCAAGGAGTTCGGGCTGGGCCTGGCCGGAGGGATCCTGGTGGACGCCCTCATCATCCGAATGGCCATCGTGCCGTCCCTCATGTTCCTCATGGGCAAGGCCAACTGGTGGTTCCCCAAGTGGCTCGACCGCATCCTCCCCCGCCTCTCCGTGGACCCCGACCTGGTCGAGCCGGACCATGGCGACAGCGGTCCCCCGGCCCCCGTCGAGCCCGAGCCGGTCTCGGCCTGAGCGCTGTTGTCCAGCCCCATGCGGCGTTAGGGTGGGGGGACGCAGCTCCGAGAAGGGGTTGCCCATCGACCATTGGGGGATGCAGATGCCCGACTTCGTCATGACCATCGCCGGCGACACCGTTCCGGCGGCCGAATCCTTCGGTGTGGTGAACCCGGCCAACGGAGAGGTGTTCGCCCACGCCCCCGACTGCAGTCCCCAGCAGCTAGACGCGGCCTTCGACGCCGCCTCCAAGGCCCAGCGGGACTGGAAGTCCGACGAGAGCTTCCGCCGGGCCACCCTGTTGAAGATGGCCGACGTGCTGCTGGCCTCCGGAGCCGAGTTGGCACCGGTGCTCACCGCCGAGCAGGGCAAGCCCCTCGGTGACGCCAACATCGAGGTGTTCGCCGCCGCCATCTGGTGTCAGTACTTCGCCAACCTCGAGACCCCGCCCCAGGTCATCCAGGACGACGCCGAGGCCCTCGTCGAGGTAGTCCGGCGCCCGGTCGGCGTGGTGGCTGCCATCACCCCCTGGAACTTCCCGCTGACGCTGGCGTTCTGGAAGATCGCCCCGGCCCTGCTGGCCGGCAACACCCTGGTGCTCAAGCCCTCGCCCTTCACGCCGCTCACCACCCTCAAGGTGGCCGAACTCCTTCGCGGCGTGGTGCCCCCCGGGGTCCTGAACGTGGTCAGCGGGGGGGACGACCTCGGTGCGTGGATGACCAGCCACCCGGTGCCTCGCAAGGTGAGCTTCACCGGTTCCATCGAGACGGGCAAGAAGGTGGCGCTGTCGGCGGCACCCGACCTGAAGCGGGTCACGCTCGAGCTGGGTGGCAACGACCCGGCCATCGTGCTGGACGACGCCGACCCCGCCGTGGTGAGCAAGGCCATCTTCGCCGGTGCCTTCAACAACAACGGCCAGGTGTGCTCGGCCATCAAGCGGGTGTACGTGCCCGAGGCGCTCTACGACCAGGTGGTCGAGGGGCTCTCGGCCCAGGCGTCCGCCATCAAGGTGGGCGAGGGAACCGAGCCCGACTCCAAGCTCGGCCCCATCAACAACGCCCCCCAGTACGAGCGGGTCAAGGAGCTGGTGGCCGATGCGCTGTCCCACGGGGCCACCGCCGCCACCGGGGGGCACCCGATGGACGGACCCGGCTACTTCTTCGAGCCCACCATCTTGTCCGACGTGACCGACGGGACTCGGATCGTCGACGAGGAGCAGTTCGGCCCGGCGCTACCGGTCATCGCCTACCGGGACGTGGACGATGTGGTGGAGCGGGCCAATGCCACCCATTTCGGCCTGTCCGGCTCGGTGTGGGGCACCGACACGGATCGTGCGGCATCCATCGCCGGGCGGCTCGAGTGCGGGACTGCCTGGGTCAACACCCATCTGGCCCTCGCCCCCCAGCAGCCCTTCGGTGGCTTCAAGTGGAGCGGCGTCGGCGTGGAGAACGGGCCCTGGGGACTGGCCGAGTTCAGCGAGATCCAGGTCGTCCACCGCTCCAAGAGCGCCGACGGCCTGAATCTCAACACCGGCGGCCTGGTCTCCTGAGCGGGCCGGTGCCGGGCGCCTGAGTCCTGGCCGCCCAGGTGGCCTGTCGGCGGGGCCTGATCCGGCCCGACCACCCGTCAGATCGACCCCCAAGGGGTCCTGTTGGCCCTCACCGCCCGGCACCGGCCGCTCGGTGGGACGCGTTCGGGACCCGGTAGTCATTCGATAGTCTAACTATGTGACTTTCGAAGTAACTACGCCTCAGCAGGAGCGCTCCGGCAGCCGGGACCGGCGCACCCTGGGGCGCTCGGCGGCCTGGTTGGCCAAGCAGGTGGAGATCGGCCTGGCCTCGGCCGACCTGTCGCTGCCTCAGTATCGGGTCCTCGGCTTGTTGGACGAGAGCCCGGCGGTGGGCTCCGACCTGGCCGAGCGCCTGGCCGTGCGGCCCCCCAGTGTGACCGCCATCATGGACGGCCTGGTGGCCCGAGGCCTGGTCGAGCGTCGCCCGGTGGTGGCCGACCGTCGCCTGGTCGACCACGTCCTCACCGAGGACGGGCACCGTGCCCTCGAAGTGGCCGACTCGGCGGTCACCGACCGTCTGAGCGAGATCGCCAACTGCCTAGGCGACGAGGTTGACCAGAAGCGGGCATTCGACGGCCTCGTGGTGTGGCGGAGGGCGTTCATCGCCTACCGGCGATCCCGGAGCGCGTCCGCGATGAAGGTTCCCCACCTGCGTCCACGGGCCACCGATGCCCCCGAGTCGGCCACCCGGTTCGTGCCCATCACCGAGACGGCCCGGAACGAAGCGCCCCGGGCCACCATCGACCCGGACCGGTCGCTCCCCTGGCTCCGGCGGGTGCTGCCCATCATGGGTGCCCACAAGGGCATCTTCATCACCTCGCTGGTGGCGTCGTTCGTAGGACTGGTCCTCCAGGTGCTGGTGCCCAATCTCTTGAACGAGGCCATCACCAATTCCATTCAGAAGCACACCGTCCCGCTCAGTCACTACGTCTGGCTCATCGTGGGCATCGGTCTGGTGGGCGGCGTGGCCGGGTACGTCTCGCGCCTCTTCCTCTTCGAGACGGCCTATGACATCGAATATGACCTCCGCAACATCATCTATGAGCACCTGACCAAGATGTCGTTCGCGTTCTACGACCGTGTGCAGTCGGGCCAACTCATCTCCAGAGCCAACTCCGACATCCGCTCGGTCCAGATGTACATGACCTTCGCCCCCTCCATCATCGTCCAGTGCTCCATCGCTGTGGTCGCCTTCGGCTTCATGCTCTCGATCAACGTGCCGCTCGCCTTCATCGCCATGGCCACCATGCCCTTCGTCTACCTGGCCGGCGTCAAGATGCGTAAATCGATGTTCCCGGTGTCGTGGATCATCCAGTCCCGCTTGGCCGACGTGGCCACCATCGTGGACGAGAACGTCAATGGCGTCCGGGTGGTCAAGTCGTTCGCCGCGGAGCAGCAGCAATTGCGGGCGTTGTCCGGGGCGGCTGAGAGGCTCGAGTGGAGCTACATCAAAGATGCCGACCTGCGGGCCCGCTTCTCCCCCATTGTTCAGAACTTGCCCCAGGTCGGCCTGGCCCTGGTCCTGCTGTTCGGCGGCTACATGGTCATCCACGGTGGGCTCGGCATCGGCGACATCCTGGCCTTCAACGCCTATCTGCTGATGCTCCAGGCGCCGTTCATGATGCTCGGCATGCTCATCATGATGGGCCAGCGGGCGGCGGCCTCGGCCGATCGCATCTACGAGATCATCGACGAGCAGCCCACGGTGGTGGACAGCGACGACGCCATCGACCTGGTCGACGGACACGGCGATGTCCGGTTCAACCATGTCGACTTCGCCTACAGTGCCGACGCCGAGCAGTTGGTACTGGCCGACTTCGATCTCCACATCTCCCCGGGCGAGACGGTGGCACTGGTCGGCCGAACCGGTGCCGGGAAGTCGACCGTGGCCCGACTGCTGACCCGCTTCTATGACGTCAAGCACGGATCGGTCCAGATCGACGGCCACGATGTGCGCGACGTCACCCAGGCCAGTCTGCGGGCCAACGTCGGCGTCGTCCTCGACGAGCCGTTCCTCTTCTCGGTTTCGATCCGGGACAACATCGCCTACGGCAGGCCCTCGGCCTCGCTGGACGAGGTCGTGGCGGCGGCCAAGGCGTCAGGTGCCCACGACTTCATCAGCCACCTGGCCGAGGGCTACGACACCGTGGTCGGCGAGCGCGGGTACACCCTGTCGGGCGGTCAGCGGCAGCGCATCGCCATCGCCCGGACCCTGCTGGTCAATCCGCCCATCATGGTGCTGGACGACGCCACCAGCGCCATCGACGTGCAGGTCGAACAGACGATCCACGCCGGCCTCCGGGCGCAGATGGAGGGCCGCACCACCCTGATCATCGCCCACCGGCTCTCCACCATCTCGCTGGCCGACCGGGTGGTGCTGCTCGACAGCCACAAGATCGTGGCCGACGGCACCCATGCCGAGCTGTTGGAGACGACGCCGCTGTACGCCGAGGTGCTGGCCCAGGCGGGTGAGTTCGAGGCCGAGGCCGAGCGGGCCGAGGCAGCGCTGGCGGCCGATGACAGCGAGGATGTCTCGAACACCGACGGCGCGGGCCCCGACGGGCAGCCGCTGCGGGACCTGCTCGACTCGGTGCGCGGCGGGGGCCGACCATGATGTTCGGTGGAGGTGGGGGTGGCGGCTTCGGTGGCCCCGGGGGGGCGGCGGCATCGGCCGCCTCAGGTCTTCCGTTCGCCGGCATCCCACCCGAGTTACAAGACGGCGTGGACAAGCTGCTGGCCACCGAGCACGACTATGCCGAGCCGGACATCACGTTCACCCCCAACGGCTCCGAGGCCGAGCTCAAGCGGCTCAGCCTGTGGCGCCTGCTGACCAAGTACCCCGGCATGCTGAGCCTGGCCGGTCTGTTGGTGGTGGTCATCGCCGTGGCCTCCCAGATCGGTCCCAAACTCACCGAGTACGCCATCAACAACGGCATGACCAAGGGCCACTTCGACTTCGAGGTCGTGGTGGTCACTGCCATCGCCTATCTGGGCTTCGTGGTGCTCACCGCAGTGTCGCAGCGGTTCCAGGTCCAGGTGACCGGACGGCTGGCCGCCTGGGTGATGAACGATCTCCGTGTCAAGGTCTTCGCCCACCTCCAGCGCCTCTCGCTCGGGTTCTTCACCGAGGAGAAGGCCGGCGTGGTCATGTCCCGGATGACCAGCGACATCGAGAACCTCCAGCAGCTACTCCAGGACGGCCTCTCCCAGCTGGCCATCCAGGCACTGACCATGGTGGTCATCACCGTCATCTTGTTCACCATCAACGTGCAGCTGGCCTTGATCACCGTCGCCTTGATCATCCCCGCGATGGTCCTCGCCTCGCTGTGGTTCAAGCGGGCCTCCGAGCGCGGCTACGACCGGGTGCGGGACGGGATCGCCAGCGTGCTGGCCGACCTGTCCGAAAGCCTCCACGGCGTCCGGATCGTGACCGCCCACAACCGCCAGCGGCACAACGTCATCCACCACCGAAACGTGGTGGGCGACTACCGCGACGCCAACAACTACACGGCCCACGTCAACGCCATCTACGGCCCCGGCACCCAGCTGCTCGGCGTGCTGGGCCAGGCCGTGCTGTTGGCCGTCGGTGGCTCCATGGTGGTGAACCACACCCTGTCCCTCGGTGGCCTGGTGGCCTTCTTCTTGTACCTCAACCGGTTCTTCCAGCCCATCCAGCTCCTGGTGCAGCAGTACAACACCTACCAGCAGGGGCAGGCCTCGGTAAACAAACTGCGCGACCTGATCGACACCGAGCCCGAAGTGCGCGAGGCCGATGATGCCATCGTCCTGCCCCCCATCGAGGGCGCCATCGTCTTCGATCACCTCTCCTTCGGCTACGACCCCGACCGACTGGTCATCGAGGATGTCGACCTCACCGTGGCGCCCGGCGAGACGGTGGCCTTCGTCGGGCCCACCGGGGCCGGCAAGTCCACCCTGGCCAAGTTGGTCACCCGGTTCTACGACCCCACCGTGGGACGGGTGCTCATCGACGGCTACGACCTGCCGCGACGTCACCATGTTCTCCCTGCGGAGCCAGCTCGGCGTGGTCCCCCAGGAACCGTTCTTGTTCGCGGGAACCATCGGCGACAACATCGCCTTTGCCCGGCCCTCCGCCTCCGACGAGGAGATCCACGAGGCCATCGACCGGGTGGGCCTGACCGACGTGGTCGAGCGGATGCCCCACGGGCTCAACACCGTCGTCCACGAGCGCGGCCAGACACTCTCGTCCGGCGAGCGCCAGCTGATCGCCCTGGCCCGGGCGTTCCTGGCCCATCCCCGGGTGCTGGTCCTCGACGAGGCCACCTCCAATCTCGACCTCCAGTCCGAGACCAAGATCGAGTCCGCCCTCGACGCACTGCTGGAGAACCGCACGGCCATCCTCATCGCCCACCGGCTCTCGACGGCCATGCGGGCCGACCGCATCGTGGTGGTGGACGAGGGCCGGATCATCGAGGTCGGCACCCACGACGAGCTGGTGGCCGCCGGTGGCCGCTACGCCGAGATGTATGCCACCTGGATCCGCCAGTCCGACCTGGCCGAGCACCAGTCCAGCGCCGCGCCAACGGCCTGAGCTACTCCACGATGGTGAGGGCGGCCAGCCGGTCCCCGTCCACACTGAAGGTGTAGGTCAGGTCGGCCGTCCCCCCGGGGAAGTTGCCCTCGACGTGCACCACCACCCGGTACTCACCATCCCCGATGGCTTCGGAGCCGAGCACCGTCGAGGTGTACTCCCAGGTGGCGGCGGTCCGCTCCCGCCACGCGACGATGGCATCGTGGCCCCGATAGGTGTTCCCCTCGTCGACCACCGTGCCCTCGGGGGTGAAGCAGGCGGCCAGGGCCTCGAAGTCCTGGTCGTCGGCGGCCCGGAGATAGCGGGTGACGACTGCGGGGGTGGTTACGGTCATGGCGACTCCTTGATCGGTGACGGGGTTGGTCGGTGACGGCGAGTTGGTCACCGGCGCACTGGGCGCTGGTACCAGCGTGGGGGCTCCCCTGAGGGGAGAGTCAAGGGGCCACCCGGCATGCTCCTGGTTGACCCTCCCCAAAGGGGAGGGTGGAGACTGAGGCAATGACCACCGACGTCAGCATCGGCGACTTCTCCCGGATGACCCACCTGAGCGTCAAGACGCTTCGCCACTATCACCGGGTGGGGCTACTGGAGCCGGCCGACGTCGATCCCCGCACCGGCTATCGCTACTACCGGACCGACCAGTTGGCCACGGCCCAGATCATTCGCCGCTTCCGCCGACTGGACATGCCCGTGGACGAGGTCCGCGCCGTGCTCGCCGCCCCCGACGATGTGACCCGCAATGCCGTGGTCGCCGCCCATCTGGACCGACTCCAGCACCAGCTGGCCCACACCCAGTCCGCTGTGGCATCGCTGCGCGGCCTGCTCGAGGCACCCACCGGTGGCATCGCCGTCGAGCGACGCTCGGTGCCCGCCATCTCGGCCCTTGCCATCGACGCGTTGGTGGACCTCGACGATCTCGGGAACTGGTGGTCGGACGGCTTCGACGAACTCCGCGGCCGTGGTCGCCGACCAGGGGTCGGCTCCCGCCGGGCCTCACGGGGGCCTCTACGCCAATGAGCTGTTCGAAGAGGATCGGGGTGACGTCACCATCTTCGTGCCGCTGGCCGATCCCCCCGACCAGGTGGGCCGGGCCCGGCGATTGGAGATTCCCGGTGGGTCCTTCGCCGTGGCCGTGCACGAGGGGTCCCACGACGACGCCGATCGGACCTACGGCGCGGTGGGCACCTATGCGCTCGAGCACGGGCTGGACCGACCGGGCCGGGTCCGTGAGTGGTACCTGGTCGGTCGCCACGACACCGGCGACACCGATGCCTGGCGCACCGAGATCGGCTGGCCCATCACCACGGTGGCCGGATAGCCCCACCGGCACCGGGTCGGGCCGGTAGGGTCGGCCCGAGCGGCGTGACGAGGGGCGCCGGATCGGATCGGAGCACGGCGCCATGCGGATCGGAGCGGTACTTCCCCAGACCGAGATCGGCCCGGACCCGGGTGGGATACGCGCCTATGCCCAGGGTGCGGAGGCCCTGGGCTTCGCCCATCTCGTGGCCTACGACCATGTGGTCGGCGCCGATCCGGCGGTCCACCAGGGCTGGAACGGCCCCTATGACATCGACACCCAGTTCCACGAGCCCTTCGTGCTCTTCGGCTTCCTGGCCGGCATCACCACGCTCGAACTGGTGACTGGCATCACCATCCTTCCCCAGCGGCCGACGGTGCTGGTAGCCAAGCAGGCAGCCGAGGTCGACCTGCTCACCGGCGGCCGGTTCCGGCTCGGGGTGGGCATCGGGTGGAACGCCGTCGAGTACGAGGCGCTCGGCCAGGAGTTCTCGGTCCGGGGTCGCCGCATCGAGGAGCAGGTGGACCTGCTCCGCCGGCTGTGGACCACCCGGACCGTCACGGTCGACGGCCGGTTCGACCGGGTGACCGGGGCGGGCATCGCGCCCTTACCCGTCCAGCGACCCATCCCGGTGTGGTTCGGCGGTGCCTCGCCCAGGGCCTATGAGCGGATGGGCCGGCTGGCCGACGGGTGGTTCCCCATGGTGCAGCCGGGCCACGGCCTGGAGGCCGCCCGGGACATCGTGGACACCGCGGCGCGCACCGCCGGTCGGGACCCGGCGACCATCGGTATGGAGGGACGCATCGAGTGGCGGGGCGACCCCGACGACCTGGCGGCCAGGGCCGGGGTATGGCGCGAGCTCGGAGCCACCCATCTGGCCGTCAACACCATGGGGGCCGGACTGTCCACCGTCGACGACCACCTTGACGCGCTGGCCCGCACCGCCGCGGCCCTCGCGCCCGGCTGAGCTGGCCGGGAGCGTGGGCCACAACCCCGTGTCGATGTCACCCGACCGTCAGGTTCGCCGGGCCATACTCGGGCGACCGTCCGTGGGCGGGAGCAGACCGATCGGCGCACCAGGAGATGGCACCACGTGAACGACGAGGCCACCGAGCACCCGAGCGCGGCCACCGGGCGGGTGCACCCCGTAAGGGCCAAGGTCCCCGAGGTGACCGCACTCTTCTGGGTCACCAAGGTCCTGACCACGGCCATGGGCGAGACCACGTCGGACTTCCTGGTCCATCGGCTCGGACCGGGCAAGGCCATTCCACTCGGTGCGGTGGCCCTGGCCGCCTCCCTCGTCCTGCAGTTCCGGGCCGACCGCTACCGACCCTGGACGTACTGGTTCGCAGTCGCCATGGTGGCCGTATTCGGCACGATGGCGGCCGACACCCTCCATGTCGGCGCCGGGATCCCCTACGCCGCGTCCACCACCTTCTTCGCCCTGGTGCTGACGGCGGTCTTCGTGGTGTGGCAGCGGACCGAGCACACCCTGTCCATCCACAGCATCACCACTCCCCGGCGGGAGGTGTTCTACTGGCTGGCCGTCATCACCACCTTCGCCCTCGGCACGGCAGCCGGTGACCTGACCGCCACCACCCTGGGGCTGGGCTACTGGGCGTCGGGGTTGCTGTTCGCCGGCCTGATCTGTGTGCCGGCGGTGGGGTGGCGCTTCTTCGGGCTCAACGAGGTGTTCGCCTTCTGGTTCGCCTACGTCTTGACCCGCCCACTCGGGGCGTCGTTCGCCGACTGGCTGGCCGTGTCCCACCATCGAGGTGGCCTGGACATGGGAGCGGGAACGGTGAGCCTGATCCTGGCCGCCGTCATCGTGGTCTGCGTCACCGCCCTCAGCGCCACGCAACGTGCGGGCCGGGACCGGGCACACGCCCCGGCCTGACGCCGAGCACCACCAGGCCGAACCGGCTCCGAGCCTCGGCGTCGATTGACACTGAGGCGGGCGCGTGCCCACACTGGCACGGTGGGGCGGCCCAGGGGAGGGACCACTATGACGACCAAGATCTATCAACTTCCGGTGGACAAGACCGGCTGGCAGACGGCGGACAACACCGGCACGGCCAAATTCACCTGGAACTACGACGACGGTCGCCAGAAGCTGCTCAACCTCTACGACAAGGGGAAGAACAAGCAGTGGGACGCCAATGAGCGGATCGACTGGTCCCACGACCCCGATCCGGAGAACCCGTTGCTCGCCCCCGACGAGCTGGTCCCCATCTTCGGCTCACCGGTCTGGGACAAGCTCACCGAGAAGGAGCGCGGCAACGTGCGCCGCAACATGGTTGCCTGGCAGTTCAGCCAGTTCCTCCACGGCGAGCAGGGGGCCCTGATCTGCACGGCCAAGATCGTCCAGACCGTCCCGGACATCGACTCCAAGTACTACGCCGCCACCCAGGTGATGGATGAGGCCCGCCACGTCGAGAGCTACTCGCGTTACCTCGACAAGATCGAGGTGGCCTACCCCATCAACGAGAACCTCCAATCGCTGCTGGACGACGTGTTGAGTGATTCGCGCTGGGACATGACCTACCTCGGGATGCAGGTGCTGATCGAGGGCCTGGCCCTGGCGGCCTTCGGCTTGATCCGCAACACCGCAGGGGACCCGCTCGGCAAGGCGGTGAATGCTTACGTGATGCAGGACGAGGCCCGCCACGTCATGTTCGGTCGGCTGGCCCTGCGCGACTACTACCCCCAGCTCACCCAGGCCGAGCGGTCCGAGCGGGAGGAGTTCTGCGCCGATGCCTGCTACCGGATGCGGGACCGGTTCTTGGCCAACGAGCTGTGGCAGCGCCTCGGCTACGACCCCGAGGACTGCATCGAGTACGTCAACCAGAGCGAGAGCCAGCGACTCTTCCGGAGCCTGCTGTTCACCCGGATCGTCCCCACCCTGAAAGACGTCGGCCTCTGGGGCCCGACCATGCGCCAGACCTTCGCCGACATGGGGGTCATCGGGTACGAGGCGACGGACCTCGACGGGGTGATGGCCGAGGACGAACTCGCCGCCGAGCAGCTCGATGCCGATCGGCGCCACCTCGACGAGGTCATCTCGATGGGTGCCGACGCCGAGGGCTGAGCGGACGGACCACCACCACCGTGAATGCCGTGTAACGCCCTGGGTAGTGTCTCTGGGTCATGGCCCAAACCCAGCCCGGTGTCGTCGTCATCGACCGCAAGGTCATCCAGCTGTTCGCGCTGGTGTCCGAGGCGCTGTCCCGGGCCACCCACGCCCTCCTCGGCGGGGAGATCCTCCTCGGGCAGGCGGTGATCGACGGTGACCAGGACGTCGACAGCCTGACCGCCGAGGTGGAGCTGCTGATCTGGGACGAGCTGCAGGCCCGGCCGGTCCAGGGCGACGAACTGCGCCATCTGGTGGCCCTGCTCTTGATCATCCCGGAGCTGGAGCGCAGTGCCGACCTGGCCGAGCACATCGCCCAGCGGGCCGTGGACCACATCGGTCCCCAGATGAGCCCGCGCAGCCGCGGCATCGTCCAGCGCATGACCGAGGTGGCCAACGAGATGTGGCAGGCGGCCGCCGACGCCTTCGGCGAGCGGGGCAAGGTGAGTGCCCGTCTGGTCCAGTCGGACCAGGAGATGGACACCCTGCACGAGGAGCTCACCCGTGAGGTGGCCGACGAGGAGATGGCCACGGCCGTGGCCGCCCAGGTCACGCTCCTCGCCCGCTTCTACGAGCGGCTGGGGGACCACGCCGTCAACTTGGCCCGCCGGATCGAGCTCCTGGCCGACCTCGACGCCTGATCGTGGCGCTCAGGCCACCACCGGCACGGTCGAGATACCCTTGGCGAACCGGGCATCGGTGACCTCTTCGTCCACCATCGCCCCGCTCAGGTAGGCGTCGTAGGCGGCCAGGTCGAAGTGGCCATGGCCGCAGAGGGCGGTGAGGATCACCTTCTCCTCGCCCGACTCCTTGCAGGCCAGCGCCTCCCGGATGGCTGCGGCAATGGCATGCGTCGGCTCGGGGGCGGGCAGGATGCCCTCGGCCCGCACGAACTGCATGGCGGCCCCGAAGCACTCCAGCTGGGGGATGGCGATGGCCTCCATCATCCCGAGCTCGTAGAGATGGGAGATGAGAGGGGCCATCCCGTGGTAGCGGAGTCCGCCGGCGTGAATGGGATCGGGGATGAAGTCGTGGCCCAGCGTGTGCATCTTCATCAACGGGGTCATGCCGGCGGTGTCGCCGAAGTCGTAGGCGTAGACGCCGCGGGTGAGCGATGGGCACGAGGCCGGCTCGACCGCCCGGATGACCGGGTCCATCCGCCCGGCCAGCTTCTCCCGGAGGAACGGGAAGGCCAGTCCCCCGAAGTTCGACCCCCCACCGGTGCAGCCGACCAGAAGGTCGGGCGACCGCTCACCGGCCTTGGCCAGCTGCAACAGGGCCTCCTCCCCGATGATGGTCTGGTGCATCAGCACGTGGTTGAGGACACTGCCCAGGGCGTAGCGGGTCTCGGGGTCCGGTGCCGCCACCTCGACCGCCTCAGAGATGGCGATGCCCAGGGATCCGGGACTGTCCGGATCGGCGGCCAGCACGGCCCGGCCGGACGCGGTCAGCTCGCTGGGCGACCGGTGGACCTTGCCCCCGAAGGCCTCCATCATCAAGCGTCGGTAGGGCTTCTGGTCGAAGGATGCGCCCACCTGCCAGATCTCGCACTCCAGCCCGTAGATGGCGCACGCAAAGGCCAGGGCCGTCCCCCACTGCCCGGCCCCCGTCTCGGTGGTCAGCCGTCTCACGCCGGCCTTGGCGTTGTAGTACGCCTGGGGCACGGCGGTGTTGGGCTTGTGCGATCCGGCCGGCGACACCCCCTCGTACTTGTAGTAGATGCGCGCCGGGGTGTCGAGGGCCCGCTCCAGCCGGTGGGCCCGGTAGAGCGGAGACGGCCGCCACTGGCGGTAGACGTCCAGGACGCCGCCGGGGATGTCGATGTACCGCTCGGTACTCACCTCCTGGAGGATCAGCTCCATGGGGAACAACGGGGCGAAGTCGTCCGGCCCGGCCGGCTGGAGGGTCCCGGGGTGGAGGGCCGGCGGTGGTGGGGACGGCAGGTCGGGCACGATGTTGTACCAGGCCGTGGGCATCTCCGACTCGTCGAGGATGTACTTGTGCTGGCGGACGGTCTCGTCGATGGTCGTCATGCGCCCTCCTTGGCTCGACCACCGAAGCTACTCATTCGCGCGGCGTGCGGGGAGCCCTCCCACCTCGGGGCCACCGACCGGCAGGTTGGTTCGCCTCAGGCGGCGGGCGGGCGGCGGGAGGCCCACGGGTCGGCCGTCTCCAACTGGGCGGCCACCCGGAGCAGCTGGGCCTCGCGCCAGGGTCCGGCCACGATCTGGACGCCCACGGGCAGGCCCGAGGGGGCGGTGAACAGCGGGAGGCTGATGGCGGGCTGGCCGGTGATGTTGTACACGGCGGTGAAGGCCGCCATGGCCACGATGTCGATCGGGGGCATCCCGGCCCCGGCTGAGGCGTGCACCTCGGCAAGGAGTCCCACCCGGGGCGGCTCCACGCACATGGTGGGGGTGACCAGGAGGTCGAAGTCGGTGTCGAAGCGGGCCACCACCGCCCGGGTGAGTAGCTGCAACTCGGCCAGGGACCGGTTCACCGTGAGGCTGTCCACCGCCTGCGCTGTGGCGTACGCGGCACGGTTGTGTGGCTCGACCTTGTCCCAGTCGATGGTGGAGGCGTCGGCCAGGCCGGCATTGATCACGTTGAGGAACGGGGCCAGACCCGATGGGTCGAACACGTCGGCATCCAGCACCGACACCCGGTGGCCGGCGGCTTCGAGCAGCCGGCCGGCGTGGTCGACGGCGGCAGTCGGCGCGTCGGTGACGGTGAGCCCGAGGCCCGACACGGTGCACAGTGCCACTCGCAGCGACCCGGGATCAGCGCCCACCTCGTCGATGAAGGGCCGCTCGGGCCGGGGGGCGTTCCACCAGGCGTAGGGGTCGGGAGCACTGATGACGTCGAGGACCGCGGCGGCATCGGCCACCGTCGTGGTCAGCGCCCCCTCGGTGGCCATCCCCAACCAGCCCGCCACCGAAGACGGGACCCGGCCGCGGCTCGGCTTCAAGCCGACCAGCCCACAGCACGACGCCGGGATGCGGATCGAGCCGCCCCCGTCGCCGGCGTGGGCCACCGGGAACATTCCGGACGCCACGGCCGCAGCCGCCCCACCACTCGACCCGCCGGGGGTGTGCCCGGGATCCCAGGGGTTTGCGGTGGCTCCGTAGCGAAGGTTCTCGGTGACCGTGATGGTCCCGAACTCGGGCGTGTTGGTTCGGCCGGTCAGGACGAAGCCGGCATGTCGGAAGGCCTCGGCCACCGGCTCGGTGGTTCCAGCCGGTCCGGTGGGGGCACCGTTCGACCCGAAGGTCACCGGCTGTCCGGCCACCGTCAGCAGGTCCTTGATGGGCAACGGCACACCGGCGAAGGGTGCAAATGGTCCTTGGCCGGTGACGATCCGCTCGCCCAGCGCCCGGGCCTCGTCGCGGGCCTCCCCGTCGTTGCGCCAGATGACCGCGTTCAGTCCGGGATTGCGGTCGTCCACCACGGCCAGGCAGGCGTCGAGCACCTCCACGGGGCTCACCTCCTTGGCCCGGATGGCGGCTGCGGTGTCGAGGGCTGAGGTGAACTCGTCCATAGCCCCACACTAAGCAGAGCGCGGTAGCCAGAGTGCGGTCGGTCGTCCCGGGCCCCGGCCGGCCACAACCGTTCCTGCAGGCCCGAGGCCCGAACCAGGGGACGGTTCACCGCCATCCGCAGTGCCTCCTCGGAGGCCACGACGGTGAGCTGGTGGCGGGCCCTGGTGACGGCGGTATAGAGGAGCTCGCGCGTCAGGATCGGCGACCGCCGATCCGGCAGGGACACCACGGCATGCGCGAACTCCGAACCCTGGGCCTTGTGGATGGTCATGGCCCACCAGGTCTCCACCTGATCGAGCCGGGAAGGAGCCAGCATGCGGACGCCCTGGCCGTCGGCCAGGGCCACCACCAGTCCCTCGACACCGTTGACCACCACGCCGGTGTCGCCGTTGAACACCTGGTTCGCCCGATCGTTGGCCGTCACCAGTACCGGTCGGCCGACGTGCCACCGGCGCCGGGATCCGAAGCCACCGAGCTGGCGGCCGATGCCGCCTTCGATCCGCTCGGTCCAGTCGTCGAGTCCCCACGGACCCCGTCGGGTGCCCGTCAGCACCTTGATCCGACCGGCGGCGGCCAATGCGGCGAGAGCATCACCACGCTGGGCGGCGGCGACCACCTCGGCTCCGGCTTCAACCACCTCGGCAGTGACGGCCTCGACACCATCGGTGTCACCCGGCGCCACCCAGACCAGGTCGTCCCGGCCGTCGCCCAGGAGTGAGAGGGCGGTGTCGGCGTTCCCGTGGCGCACGGCATCGGCCAGGGCGGCGATGGAGGAGGACTCACCGAACCGGTGCATCCGCTCCAGGACCGTCACCCGGCCGGCTAACGGGGTACCGCTCGAGGGCGTGGACCCGCCAAGCTCTGTCGTCGGACCCACCAGGTCGCGCATGACCGTACCGGCCTCGATGCTGGCCAGCTGGAACGGATCACCCACCAGAACCAGTCGGGCCTCGGGTCGTACGGCGTCGAGCATCTTGGCCATGAGGGGGAGGGACACCATCGACGTCTCGTCCACGATCACCAGGTCGTGGGGCAACGGATCGGCCCGGTCGTGGAGGAACCGGGTCCGACTGCGCCAACCGAGCAGGGCGTGCACCGTGGTCGGGACGGTGCGGACCAGCGCCTCGGCCAGTTCGGCGTCGATCACACTGTCGGCCTCGAGAACGAGGACCGCCTCTTTGACCGCTTCGCCCAGTCGGGCGGCGGCCTTCCCCGTCGGAGCCGCCAGAGCCACCCGGAGTTGCCGGCCTCGGTCGGCGGCGTCCCGGTGGGCGGCGGCCAGCAGCCTGGCCACGGTGTACGTCTTGCCGGTTCCGGGGCCCCCGGCGATGATCGACACGCCCGGACGCAGGCCTCGCAGCGCCGCCTGGCGTTGGAGGTCCGGCTCGGCACCGGCGTCGGGACCGAAGAGGGCGTCGATGGAGGCGGCCGAGGGTTCCGGGTCCACCGGGGAACCAATCGACGCGGAGGCCACCCGGCGCTCCAGGTCGTCCGCCACGAGGAGCTCGTAGTGCCAATAGCGCTGGAGGTAGAGACGGTTCGCGTCCCACACCAGCGGGCGCACCGGCTCGACCGATGCCAGGTCGGGCCCGACGACCACGTCGGAGGCGACCAGGGCTTCGGACCAGGTCGCAGGCGTTGGCCACGGGAGCGGGCCGGCCTCGTCTCCATCTGGCTCGGCGAGCTGGATCGCCACGTCCTCCAGCCTCGTGCAGACGTGCCCGAAACGCGGTGCCCGGGCCGCGACCGCCAGGGCCAAGAGCACCTCGTCGGTGACGCCTGGCTGGAGCCGGGCCACCGCGGCAGCCACATGGACCTCATAGGGACTGAACACGCCGGCCTCGACGAAGGGGGCCAACACCGCCAGCTCGGGTGGCAGGCCTGCGGTCCGGGCGGAGACCTCGGGCGTCACGACGGGACCGCGGGAGCCGAGTGCCCGTCCAGCAGCTCACTTAGTTCGACGACCAGAGACGCCGGGACGGCCCAGTCGAACACACCGGTCGGATGGTCGCCCGAGAAGCCCGTACGACCCCTCATGCCTCGGAGGAACAGGTAGGCACAGCCCCCCAGGTGGTCCTCGGGCCGGTAGTCGGCCAGTCGCCACCGCAGATACCGGTGGAGGGCCACCGAGTAGAGCAGGGCCTGCAGGGGATAGTGGTGCTCGGTCATGGCCTCGGCCATCCGCTCCTGGCCGTAGTCGTCGGGCCGGACCGGTGCTCCACGGGCGTGGAGCGCGTTGGTCTTGTAGTCGGCCACCACGAAGCGATGGGCCCCCGCTCCGTCAGGCACCCTCAGGACCAGGTCGATCGATCCGGTGAGGTGGCCGGTGAGGGATGTGTCGGTCCTCCCCCCCGCCAGCCCGGCGGCCCATGGGTGAAGCGGGTCATCGGGCGCGAGGTGGTCGAGCGTCACCTGACCGATCCGTCGCACAGTGGTGGCCGGCCCGGCATCGGACAGCCGAAGGTCGAACGTCATCTCGGTGAGCCGGTCATTGGCACCGAGATCACCGAGGCATACCTGGCCGAGCCGTGCTCCAAAGGGTGTGCTGATGGCCGCCCGCAGGCCCTCCACCAGCAGTCGGCGGCCCTCGGCCGGTGTGGCCACGCTCGAACCCACCGGGGTGAGGTCCACCGTGCGCCATGCCAGCTGCCGACCGATGGCCGCATCGAGCTGCCCCTCGAGATCGGCCGCAGTGGCATCGACCTCCTCGAGCACGGCGTGTACGAGGGTGCCGAATGCCGTGCCGGCCGGTAGGCCGGCCAGCGGGCTGGCCGCGTGTCCGATCTCAGTATCGGCCCCGGAGGGCCACCCTGGGGAGGCCGGTGGTTGGCCGGGCCCAGCTGCGTCGCCATCCCCGTCATCCTGTTCGTCGGCGGCCCCGCTGTCGGACAGCGATCCATCAGACGGGTCGAACCGGTCGTCGGCGTCCTGGTCGACGATGGCCGAGAACGACCACCGCCGTCTCGACCGATCGGGAACGGCACGTAGCGTGGCGGCGGCTAGGAACGACGGTGTCTGGCCCGGAGAGCTCGCACCCCATGGGCCGGCTCCGCCCTCTCCACCGGTGTCGGCGTCGTCATCGGTGCCCTCGGGCACGTCGATCACCGCTACGTCGATCGTCCCGGCCGCCGCGTCGACCAAGGGGGCCAATCGACTCGACAACTCGTGGTCAGCGGGAATGGGCACCTCGCGGGCCCCGTAGATGTCCGGGTCGATCACCCCATCGGTGCGGGCGAACAGGATCCGGGCCAGGGCCGTCTGGGCGCTGCGGTCGGTCGGTGCCCACCACAGGATGGAGTGGTGCTGTGCCCGGGTCAACGCCACATAGAGCAGCCGCAGTCGTTCACCGGTGGCCTCGGCGAACGCCAGTGCGGACCGGGCCTCAGCCCCGGCCTCGTCGGGCCAGCCCTTTCCCTGGGCCAGGTCGAGCGTGCGGCGCCTTCGCTGCGGATCGACGTAGACCACCGGCGCGTTCTTGAAGGGGGCACGCCACAGGGTCGGGAGGCACACCACCGGGAACTGCAGCCCCTTGGCCGCCCATACCGTCATGATCTGGACGGCATCTGCCTCCGAGGCGATCCGCCGGGCGGCCACGTCGCTCTCCACCTCGGTGTCTCCGTCGGGTTCCGGCTCGGTGTCCAGGGCCGAGAGCAGTCCGGCCACGCTGCTCCTGGCGGCCGAACCCGCGCCGGACAGCAGCTCGGCGACATGATCGAGGTCGGTCATGTTCCGGTCCCCGTCGGCCGCCCGCAGCACGTGTTCCATCACGCCGCTCTCGGACCACACCGTGGCCAGGACCTCGGCGACGGTGTGGGTGGCGAGCAGCTCCGCCCACTGCCGCAGGCGCTCTTGGACGGCGGCCAGTTCGGTGTCCGACAAGGAGGCCACCTCGGCGGCGCTTCGCCCCCCGAACCAGGACAGCGCCACCATTCGGGCGCGGCGCGCGTCCGACGGTCGGGCCAGGCCCTCGAGCAGCCAGCGCAGGTGGTCGGCGGCCGACGATCGCAACACGCTGCCACCCCGGGCCACCACCGCCGGAATGCCCGCCCTGGCCAGAGCGGCCTGGACCTTCACCGCTTCAGCGTGCTTGCCGACCAGGACGGCGATGTCGGGGGGCCGCACGGGACGGCCGCTGCCTCCGCCGGATTCAGTGGGCAGACGACCGTCGACCAGGAGCTGACCGATCCGCAGGACCAGATCGGCGAAGACGGCGCGTTCGGCGGCATCGACGATCACCAGGTTCGGCTGAGGTTTGGATCGGGTGATTCCGTCGCCGACGGCCAGACGCAGGGACAGGGCGGGAACTACCGCGCCGGTGCGGTCGCGCAACCGCCGGCCCTGGTTGGCGGGCGCTGCGTTGACGGTGACGAACGGGATGTCGGGATCGCCGAACGTCGCCCCCCCAAAGAGCGCGCCGAGGGAGGCGAGTACCGCGTCGTCGGACCGCCAGTTGACCGCCAGCGAACGGCGATCCGTACGGGAGCCCTCCCCCACCGCGGCCAGGTACGCGTGGACGTCCGCGCCCCGAAAGGCGTAGATGGCCTGTTTGGGGTCACCCACCAGCACCAGTGCGGTAGTTGCCCCAGGTCGGTCGAACAGCGTGGAGAAGATGTCCCACTGCACGGTGTCGGTGTCCTGGAACTCATCGATCAACACCACCTTGAAGCGGTTCCGGAGCGTGTCGATGGCGGCAGCGGCCCCGGGACCCGAGCCACACAGTGCGCTCCGCAGCTGGACGAGCACATCGTCGAAGCTGAGGGTCCCACTGCTCAGGCGGCGGTCGGCCACGGCCCGGACCGACCGGTTCACCAGTTCGGCCAGGATCTGGCTGGCTTCGGACGCGCCGGGTTGACCTCGGGTGGGAACCAGGTCGAGATCGGGCTGGCCGTCCGCCAGTTCGGTCGCCCGACGGAGGTCGACCAGCGAGGGAAGGTGGTCGGTGGGATACCCCTCGATGGCCGCCCGCACCAAGACGTCGGCGCAGGTCTCTTCGATCAGGTCCGACGAGTCGATCTCGAGTCGGGCATCGGGGTCGGTGCCGGCCGACACGCCGAGCGCCCCGAGGACCTGCTTGGCGAAGCCGTGGATGGTGGTCACCGTCGCCGAGTCGAATTCGGTGATGGCGCGCTGCAGGCGGGCGAGCCGCTGGGGCACGTCGTGGCGGGCCAGATGGCCGAGTAGTTCATCATCGGTCGCCTGTGTCGGACGGTGAGCCAGGTGGTCGGCCGCACTGGTCAGCCGGTCGCGCACTTTGGCCCGGAGTTCGTCGGTGGCCGCCCGGGTGAAGGTCACGATCAGCAATTCAGAGGCCGCCACGTCGGCTTCAACGATGTAGCGGGCCGCCAGGGCGGCCAGGGCGAAGGTCTTGCCGGTTCCGGCGCTGGCCTGAATGGCGACTTTCCCCCTCGGGAGGGGCCCGGTGACATCGAAGGGCTGGTCGCCCGGGCTCATCGTTTCGCCCCGGAGGCCGACGACGCCGAGGGGCCGGCCGCCGTCGATCGGGCGATGGTCCGATAGAGGTAGGTGGCGTAGCGCCAGACCCGGCCGTAGGGCCCGGTTGGGTCGCCTGGGCGGGCCGGCATCTCGGTGATGGCCAGGCGATCGCGATCACCGAAGGCCAGCCGGACGGCCAGGGCGTCGCCCTCGCCCGGCGGCCCGAAGCCCTGCGCCTGCCAGGTCCCGGACTTGTTGTTGTAGAGATCGAAGGAGAACGAGGGGAACAGTGGGATCGGCTCGCACATCCCCCGTCGGTAGCAGTCGACCGCCACCTCGAGGGCCTCGGTGGGTCCGGCCTGGTTGGCGAGCGTCGACGGTGCCGCCACCAGATCGGTCACGAAGGCGTCACGTGATGCGTTCTCCGGTCGACTGATGGCCACCGATCGCCACGGCGTGTCGGGGTCGGTGTTGAGCAGGGCGATCAGGTCGAGCCAGGCACCGATGCGGTGGGCCGCCTTGAACCGGGAATAGTAGAGGCGGATCGGACCCGGCGCGGAGGGATCGAGTCGGAGTGGGACCGAGCCGACCACCCGGCTGCCGTCCGCCAGATGGGCGTCGACGACAGCCGATTGCGCCGGGTCGGGCCCCATCCCGAGTTGGGTGGCGGCCTGGACCAGCTTGTCCACGTCGTCTTCGAGCGCGGCGATGGCGTCGGTGCCCAGCGCACCAGGGGGGAGCGTGCCGAGCGCCCGCTCGTAGCGGAGCCACTCATCAGACGTGAAGCCGTCCAGACGCGCCTCGAGCAGACGATTGCCGACCTTCCATCGCTCGAGTCCGCCGAGCTCGGTCGGCAGCACCCTCGGGAGCTCGTCCTCGACCCGGGGGAGGCGGGCCTGGAGTCGCTGGGTGAAGAACGCGCCGACCGGGCCGTTGAAGAAGGTATGCAGGTCAGCCAGCTCGATGACATCGCCGTCCACCGGGGCCAGAGGAGTCGTCAGGAACGGGGCCCTCACCGAGGTCTGCGCCCGACGGGCCATGGCACCGTCCAGGGCACCGCGATCGAATCCCCACACCACGTTGTCGACCAGCCCTCCGTGCTCGAAGCAGCGCTCGTCGTAGGCCTGACGAGGGTGGTCGATCTCCAGCCGTGACGCAACGACAGGCCGATCGGCGGCATCGACCGAGGCCACCACGGCATCGAACAGCTCGGAGGCGACCACGGACCTCGGGATGACCTGGTTGGTCATCACGTCCCGACCGTTGCGCACCACGACCAGGGCCTCCCCGGCGGCGAGGACCGCCTCGAGCAGAGCCTCCCGCGCCTCACCCCGGGAATCCCGGTCGCCGACCTGGGGCATCGCTGCCGTCAGGTCGTCCCCGGCCGAGGTCTCCGACCCGAAGGCTGCCTGATCTACACCGAGGAGGCACACCGCCCTGAACGGCACCCACCGCAGCGGTGTCATCGACGTGATGGTGATCCCGCCCCGGAAGAAGTCGGCCCGGCCGACGGTGTCATCCAGCCGCTCCCCCACGACCCTGCGCACATCGGCGAAGGTCAAGGGAACGTCCGACGTTGTGCCGTCGACCGAGGCCGTGTCGATCACGGCGAACAACACCCGTTCCAGGGCCTCGGTCTGCCAGGCCACGTCACGGGGCGTGGCGAACAACGCCGAGCAGGCCCGGGTGATGTGGTCGATCCATGCGGCCAGGGTGTGGGACGACGCCGTCTCGCCCGCCAGCTCGGCGAGGTGGCCCAGCGCCTCGGCCAACGCCCCGGCCACCTCGACATCGCCGCCCTCCACCCCGAAGGGGGCGACCTCGCCCACCGACAGCCGGAGGGATTCCTCATAGACGGTCGAACCGATGAGGAGGCGGTCGATGGCCGCTTGCCAGGTGTTGGTGGCGATCGAGGCGGGCAGCCCGAGACGGTCCCGGTGATCGGCGTCCAGGCCCCAGCGCACATTGGTGGCTTCCATCCATTCGGTGATGACGCCGAGTTGCTCGTCGTCGAAGCCGAGTCGCTGGCGCACCGGTGCCAGTGAGAGGAACTCGAGCACGGAGGCCACATCGAACCGGCCGGCGACCAGCTCCAGCAGCGTCGAGGCTGCACCCAGCACCGGATTGCCGGCCCGGATCGACTGGTCGGCGATCCGGTAGCGCAACGCGGGGGCTCGGTGACTGTTGACGGCGGGATCGGTGCCGTCTGGTCGGAGAGGATTGCCCGACGACGGGTCGACGGGCTCTGCTGACCGGCCGAACACCGCCTCGATCAGCGGGGCGAACCGCTGGAGCGATGGGCACAGGACGACGATGTCATCCTCGGTGAGGTCAGAGCCCGGTGCGGCTACAAGATGCAAGAGCGCGTCCCGCAGCACCTCCACCTGGCGCGTGTCGCCGTAGCAGGCGTGGAACTGCACCGAGCGGTCCGTCGGGCCCGGGACGAGCGAGGCCACGGGGGCAACATTGGCTCGGATGTCGTGCTGCAGGCGGCCCAGAAGGGTCGTGGGAGCGTCGACGGGTTGGTCGATTCGCTCCACCGGAGGGCGATCGGACTCGCCGTCGGCCAACAAGAGTGCGGTCTCGCGGTGCAACCGCCCCCAACTGCGCAGCAGCGGGTGGTTGACCACCTCGATGGTCGGATCGTTGCCACGAGCACGCCCAGCACCGTCGGAGGGGGTCGGGCTCCACTCGAGCAACGACCGGGGGTCGAGCCGGGTCGGTTCCAGCAAGAAGATGTGGACGTCGCGCCAGGTGGCCACCGCTCGGGTGAGCTCCACGAAGTCCCCGGCGGGTAACAGTGTGAACCCGAAGAACACGAGTCGGGGGGGCACGTCGACCAGCGGCTCTCCGAGGCGCACCCGCTCGAGTAGGGCCGGAAGCCGTTCAGGCGGACTCGGCTGGCCCACCCGTTCACGCACCAGTCGCCACAGGTGGGCCTGCCACACGGCGTGGTCGGCCAGCGGCCGGCCCGCTCCATCGACGTCCCGCCCGCCGGCCCACGCCCGGATCATCGATGGCCGGTGGAGGTGGTAGCGGTCGTAGACGTCGGCGATGCGGCGGGCCCTGGCATACAGCGGCGTCGCCGTGGCGACCGCCGCCGGGATCGAAGGATCGCCCGCCGACCGGGACATGACGTCGACCACCGACCACACCAGACGATCGAGGCGCCACGGGTCCGGCTCACCATCGATCTGGTCGATGGCCAGTACGGCGTTGCGCAGGTCGCTCGGAAATGCCCGGTGGATGTTCGCCGCCACACCGTCGGTGCGACCCGGGGCCGAGGGCCCCAGGCGGCCGGCCAACTCGAGCGTCAGCCAACGCCGCATGCCGTCCGAAGGAACCGCCAGCCACTCGGGGGTCAAGGGATCTGGCGGTACCTCCGACAGAACCTCGGCCAGCCGTTGGCCAAGGGGCCTGGCCGAGCTGGCCGAGTACAGGTGCATCATCGACCAGTGACCCTAGCCACCCGGTGTGACAGCGATCCCCTGTCACCCGGCGCTCCGGCGCCACCACCCACTCGACGACACCGACCGCCGCGCCACGGCACGCCATCGGTATCGACGCACGGGAATCGGTCAGGTGCTAACAAGTGGGCATCGAGTTGCTCGGATCCGGGCGGCCGAACCCAGGGAGGAACACCATGGGACACCTGCTGGCGGACACCACGACGACCAACACTGCGGGAGTGGCGGCGGTGCTCTTGGTCTTCCTCTTCATCGGCATCGCGTTCTACATCGTGTCGGCCCTCGGCGCTTGGGGCACCTACAAGAAGGCCGGCACCAACGGCGAGCCGGCGTGGTCGGCGTTTGTCCCGGTCTACAACTACATCGTGCTCCTGCGGGTCGTCGGCCGGCCGGCGTCGTGGGCGTGGTTCCTGCTCCTACTGCTGGCCTCCCCCATTCCGATCCTCGGCTTCCTGGCCGGCATCGCCTTTTTCGTCATCAACATCTTCGTGCTCAACGACCTCTCGAAGAGCTTCGGCCACGAAGCGGCCTTCACCGTGGGTCTGGTGCTGGTGCCCGTCGTGTTCTTCTGGATCCTCTGGCTCGGCCCCAGTCAGTACCGCGGGCCGGCCGGCCCCACCGGACTGGGCGGGACCTTCGGAAGCGGCCCCGGCAATCAGTACCCGCCGGTGGCCGGGTACGCACCACAGCCGGGCTATCCGCCACAGCCCGGGTACCCAGTCCAACAACCCGGCTATCCGCCGCAGCAACCCGGCTATCCGCCGCAGCAACCCGGATATCCGCAGCCCGGGCAGGCGCCAGCACCTCCCCCGCCCCTGCCGCCGTCGGGTCCGCCTCCGGGTCAGTCCCCGCCACCGCCCCCTCCGGGCCAGATGCCCCCACTGCAGTAACGGGGCATCCTTCCCGACAGGTTCGGGTCAGCCGGCGGGATGATCGGCTGCCACGGCAGCCGGCTCCACCAAGCCGGGGGGAACCGCTTCCAGGGTCGACAGGATGGCGTGGGCCAGTGACCGAGCCGTTGCCGCGTCGAGTTCGACGGCCACCCGGGCACCCGGTCCACGTGACGGGTTGAGCAGGTCGATGTTCAAGGTGTGCTCGGCGCTGGCATGTACGGGGTGGTCGAAGTAGACCGTGGCGTCGGTCAGTGGGAACCAGCCTTGGGCACCCTTGCCGCTTCCCTCCACCGCCAGTGTGGTCGTCTGGTACGTGCACATATCGTGTCCTCTCGGTAGCTGTGCCGGTGCGACGGTCAGGACGTCGCCAGGTTCCGGCCGAAGAATTCCCAGATCAGCCGCCAGCCCTCCATGGCCGCCTCCGGGCGATAGCCCGTGCGACTGGTGGCGAAGAACGCATGCCCCGCCCCCTCGAAGGAGTGGAACTCGAACTCCTTGCCGGCCTCGGTCAACAGCCGTTCCAGCTCGTCCACGTGCTCGGGCGACGGGTATTGGTCTTCGGCTCCGAACAGGCCGAGCAGGGGACACGACAGGTCCTTGGCCAGGTGCCCGATGGGCTCCACGCTGATCGGGAACCCGTCGGGCGGACTGCCGACCACGAAGGCGCCGTAGCAGTCGACGGCGGCATCCAGATCGAGACTGCAGGCAGCCAGGAACGACTGGCGTCCTCCGGAGCAGTAGCCGATAGTGGCCGCCTTCCCATTGGACGAGGGTTGGGCCCGGAGGAAGTCGACGGCCCCGCCCACGTCGCCCACCAGACGGGCGTCGGGCACTCCCCCGCTGGCCCGTGCCGACGCCGCCGCATCATCGGGACTGGCCCCGGGGGCCTCCCGCCAGTAGAGGTTCGGGCAGATGGCCAGGTAGCCGTGGGCGGCGAAGGTCCGCGTGATCTCCTTGGTCCCCTCGTCGTAGCCCGGCATGTGGTGAATGACCACCACACCGCCGGTCGGGGCGGCATCGAGGGGCTGGGCCAGATAGGCCTCGATCGAGTCCCCCCCGGCGCCGTCGATGAACACCGTCTCTGCCCGCAACGAGTCTGTCGTCACTGCACTCCTCCTGTGGTTCGGGATGACCAGCCGGGTGGCGGGTCATGAGCGATCGCGACCCTTCGGCCGTGGCACACCTCGTGGTCAGTCATCCAGGTCGTCCCGCAACTGGCGGAGCCGGATCGACTTGGCCGCCCGCTCGTCGCGGAAGGCCCCGATCCGGGCCAGGGTGCTGTCCAGGCGACCCAGCAGCTTCTCGTTGGCCTCGATGGCCTCGTCGAGCAGCTGGCGGCGCTGTTCGGGTGATGAGTCCCCCCGACGGAGCTCGGAGCGCACCCGGTCCAGAGTCTCCACATCCTCGGTGTCGAGCACCACTCTCACCTCGGCGAGCGAGAAGCCCAGCAGCTCCTGGAGATCCTTGATCCGTGTCACGCGGGCCATGTCGGTCGACGAGTACAGGCGCTCGCCCCTGCCCCGGTAGGCGCTCGGACGGATCAGGCCCAGCTCCTCCCAGTAGCGCAAGGTGCGCGTGGTCAGGCCGGTCAACTTGGCCACCTCACCGATCCGGAGGATCAGCGGGGCCGGCTCAGTGGTTGCATTGCGGGTGGCCATCACGACGGAATCCCCCGGGTCGGCATGGCCGGTGCCGCGTCCACCATGGCAACGGGGACCGGTGCGGAGACACTCGCGACCGGGCCCCCCCGGCCAGTGCTGGCCGTGCCGGCCGTCGGGGATTCGTCGCCGTCGGTCGGCTCGGAATAGACGTAACGGCCACCCCGGAGCCAGGATGCGCCCGCGGCCAGCAGGCTGGCCACAATGGCGAAGTCGAGGGCGGCGTGGAGGCCGGCTCGGAACGGCGCGCTGATCAGACCCGGAAAGAAACTGCGCCCGGTCAGCACATGCTGCTGGGCCGGGGTGAGTTGGCTGAGGACGTGGGCGCCGATGAGGTGCTGGACCGGGTCGTAGCCGAGGAACGCGGCGAACAGCGTCGACACCGGCGACAGGTGGGCGGCCTGGTTGGCCACCCCGGCCGGCACTCCGTGGGCGGTCAGACCGTGCAGGAGGTTCTGGGGCAACGAGGAGGTAAGCCCCACGATCATCAAGGTGAAGAAGATCCCGATGGACAGCACCTGGGCGGAGTTCTGGAAGGTGGTGTTCATCCCCGAGCCCGCACCCCGGTGTTGGGCGGGCAGGCTGTTCATCACTCCGGCCCGATTGGGCGATCCGAAGGCGGCCATGGTCAGCCCGGTCAGGAGCAAGAGGGCGGCGAAGACCCAGTAGGGGAAGTCGACGGGGAGCAATTCGAGCAGGGCGAAGCAGACGGCGGCGCCGAGCATCCCACCGGTGGCGAACGGACGCGCCCCGTACCGGTCCGACAACACCCCCGACACCGGTCCGGCGATGAGGAAGCCCAGCGTGAGCGGCAGCATGGCGATGCCGGCCCACAGCGGGGTGACGCTGAAGGTATACCCGTGCAGGGGAAGCCAGATCCCCTGGAGCCAGATGATCAGCATGAACATGAGGCCGCCCCGGCTCAGCGCGGCCAGGAAGCTGGCGAGGACCCCGCTGGTGAAGGCCCGGATCTTGAACAGCTGGAGCCGGAACATCGGCTCGGGGACCTTGGTCTCGATGATGCAGAACGCGATGAGCAGCGCCACGCCCAGCACGAGGGACGAGATCACCGTCGGGCTGGTCCAGCCCATCACATGGTGGCCGTAGGGCTCGATGCCGTAGGTGATCCCCACCATGACCAGGATCAGGCCGATGGCGAAGGTGATGTTGCCCGCCCAGTCGATGCGGGCCGGACGCTTCGGGCTGGTCTCGTGGAGTTTCAGGTAGCCGAGGATGGTGGCGAATAGCCCGATGGGCACCGACACCAGGAAGATCAGTCGCCAGTTGATCGGGGCCAGCACTCCACCGAGGACCAGACCGATGAAGGTCCCGCTGAAGGCAGCAGCCTGGTTGACCCCGAGGGCCATTCCCCGTTGGTTGTCCGGGAAGACGTCGGTGAGGATGGCCGACGAGTTGGCCATCAGCATGGCCGCCCCGACACCTTGGAACACCCGCATGGTGATGAGCCACACCCCGGCAGCGTGACCAGTCATCCAGGTCACGCTGAGCATCAGGGAGAAGAAGGTGAAGACGGCGAAGCCGAGGTTGTAGGTCCGGACCCGGCCATAGATATCACCCATGCGGCCCAGGCTCACGACCAACACGCTGGTGATGACCAAGAACCCCAGGATCATCCACAAGAGGTAGAAGGTGTTCCCCGGCTCGAGGGGGTCGAGCCCGATGCCCCGGAAGATGTCCGGGAGCGCGATGAGCACGATGGACCCGTCGATGGTGGCCATCAGCATGCCGAGGGTGGAGATGAACAGCGCCATCCACTTGTAGTTGGGGGGAAGTCCGGCCACGGACCCGCCGGTGCCGGTCCGGGCCGCCCTGCCCTCCTTCAGTCCCTGCAGTGCCGCCATCGCTCACCTGAATCCGTAGTCGGCATATCTGACTTCAGCGTGAATATACCTTAACGCTGACGTCAATAGACACGGATCGGCCGCCCAGCTCTCCTCCCCGGCCGGGCCCTGGACGGTTGCACCCTCCCGCCGACGGACCTACAGTAAGTTCTATGACACAACTTACTAAGCTGGTCCCGGCGTGACCGGCCCCACTACGGCTGGCACCCCCACGCGTCGCGCCGGGTCGGAGAACCCCGGAGCGTTCGTGACTGCGGCCGGCCTGTTGGTCGACGAGGTCACCCCCGCTCGGCTGCGGGGCCACATCGATCTCGATCGGCGTCACCACACGCCGTGGGGCATCGTCCATGGAGGGGTCTACTCGACGGCCATCGAGAGTGCCGCCAGTATCGGTGCCTGCGCCGCGGTGGAGGCCGAGGGCCAGGTGGCCGTGGGCCTGACCAACACCACCCACTTCCTGCGATCTCTGACGTCGGGACGCGTGGACGTGGAGGCCGTGGCTCTCAACCAGGGCCGCACCCAGCAACTCTGGCAGGTGGACGTCACCGACGAGGCAGGCAAGCTCATCGCTCACGGCGAGGTCCGGCTCCAGAACCTCACCCCTCCAGGCGCCTAGCCCTCGGCGGCGCGGGCACGCGCCGCCGGCTGTCACAATGGGGCAGCGGCCGGAGTCAGACGAGTATGGAACCAGCGTGGGATGTCATCGTGGTCGGAGCCGGACTGGCTGGACTGGCTGCCGCGGCCACCGCCCGACAAGGTGGGGCGCGGGTACTCGTCCTCGAGGCGCACCAGGCCGGCGGTCGGGCCCGCACCGTCGACCGGCAGGGATTCACCCTCAATCTGGGTGCCCACGCCCTCTATGCCGGTGGCGCCGGGGCGGCGGTGCTGGCCTCATTGGGGGTGACACCCACGGGAACCCCTCCCCCGCTGGACCGCTACCGGGCACTGGCCTCGGGGGCGCTCCATCTCCTGCCGACGGGGCCCTCGAGCCTGGCGAAGACCCGGCTGCTCGGGGCCCGCGGCAAGGCCCAGATGCTCGGCCTGCTCGGGCGGATGTCCCGGGCGAATCCGAACCGCCTCCACGACACGTCACTGGCGCACTGGCTCGACCGCTTCCATCTGCGCGACGACGTCGACGCTGTCGCCCGGGCCCTGGTCAGACTGAGCACCTACAGTGCCGATGTCGAGGCGGTCAGCGCCGGCGCCGTCGTGGCCCAGATGCAACTGGCCGCCCGGGGCGGGGTGCTCTATCTCGACGGCGGATGGACCCAGCTCGTCGAGTCACTCCGCATCGGCGTCGAGGTCCGCCAGGGAGCTGCGGTCACCGGTGTCGACAGCGACGGTGGGCCGGTCGCCGTGCACACCGACGAGGGGACAATGCACGCCCGGGGTGTCGTGGTGGCCACCGGCGCGCCGCCGGCCGTGGCCCGGCTGCTTCCGGCCGACCCGGGTTGGGGCGACCTCGGTCCACCGGTGACGGCGGCCTGCCTCGACCTCGGCGTGGGTCGGGTTCCCGACCCGGGCTACGTGCTGTCTGTCGACGACCCGACCTATGTAACGGTGCAGTCGCCCCCGGCCCGCCAGGCACCCGAGGGACAGGCGGTCGTGGCGGCCATCCGCTACGGCACACGCGACGCCTCATCGGACCGGGCCCAGCTGGAAGCGCTGGTGGCCGAGGCCGGCGTCCGGCCCGATGAGGTGGAGACCCGGCGGTTCCTGGCTGAGATGACCGTGGCCGGAACGCTGCCCCGGGCGACGTCCGGCGGCCTGCGGGGTCGGCCCTCGGTCACGGCCACCGGCGTTCCCGGAGTGGCGGTGGCGGGCGACTGGGTCGGTCCCGTCGGCCTGCTGGCCGACGCCGCTCTGGCCAGTGGCCAGGCCGCCGGGAAGCACGCCGCCGGCCGCCTGAGCGATGAACGCTCCGGTCACTCTGGTCTCGTCCGGTGAACCGGCCGACCGAGGCAGTGGTCACAGCCGCCCAACCACCGTCTGGTGATGCCTTCGAACGCCAGCGCCCCCGCCTGGTCGGCCTGGCCTACCGAATGCTCGGGAGCATCTCGGACGCCGAGGACGTGGTGCAGAACGTCTGGTTCCGCTGGAATGCACGCCGTCCCGGCGACATCGACCGCCCCGAGGCCTGGCTGACCACGGTGACCACCCGGATCGCCCTCGACCATCTGCGGGCAGCTCGCCGACGCCGCGAGTCCTATGTGGGCCCATGGCTTCCCGAGCCGGTGGTGAGCGAGGCCGGCCCGGCCGAGGCGGCAGAACTGGCCGCCTCACTCCGCATCGGATTTCTCACGCTGCTCGACCAGCTCAAGCCCGTCGAGCGGGCCGTGTTCTTGTTGGCCGACGTCTTCGGCCTTCCCTTCGCCGAGATCGCCGTCATCGTGGACAAGTCCGAGCCGGCCTGCCGCCAGATCGCCAGCCGGGCCCGGCGGCGTGTCCGCGAACCGTGCGCCCGTGCGGACACCGGGGCCGACCGGGTGGTCGTGGACGCCCTCTTGGTGGCGCTCGCCGCCGGCGATCTCGAGGCGGTCATGGAGCGCCTGGCGCCCGAGGTGGTGTGCGTGTCGGACGGGGGGGCTGCCCGGCGGGCGGCACGGCGCCCGGTGTGCGGACCCGAGCGCGTGGCGCGCTTCTTGGTCAATCTGACCCGGCGGTACGGCGGAGCCATGCAGGTGCGGTCGGCACTGGTCAACGGTGACGTGGGCACGGTGATCAGCCTCGACGACATCGTGGATGTGGTGACGGTGTTCGAGGTGGAGGCCGACCGGGTGGCGGCGATCCGCCTGATACGAAACCCCGACAAGCTGGCTCACGTGGGCTCACCGGTGCCGATGGTGTGACACCTGCGGATTGGCACCGGTCAGTGCCGGCGTTGGCTTAACGTCTGTGGCAGTGACGAGCAGCGCCAGCAGGTCCAAGCTGTCCCACCTCCGCCGCCCGTGGGCCGCTGTGACCGGGGCCCTGATGGTGGGCGTGGCCCTCGCGGGGTGCGGTACCTCGTTGCTGGCCACCTCCTCCACCACCGGTGGGGCACCGTCGGGCGCCGACTCCCGGGGCGCCACGTCGACCACCGCCCCCTTGAGCGGCGAAGTGGCCGTCGCCTTCCCCGTGGTCCAGTGCACCACACCCTCGGGAGGCTCACTCAGCAGCCAGGGGTGGAAGCCCAGCGTGCTGCTGGCCCCGATCCCCACCGCCCTGGTAGGTAAGGTCGAGTTCTACACGGACAACGTCGACACGTTGCTCGCACCCACCGGGTGGAACTGTTCGGAGGCCTTCACCATCGGGGGCACCAGTGAACTGGTCGCCTATCCGGCCAACAACCCGAACCCCCCGCTGTTCGGCCCGCCTGCGCCGGGCACCGAGGGGATCTTCGCCACCTTCGACTCCACCGGCCACGCATCCGGGGTGGCCCTGGTCTGCCCGTTCTTCACGGTGGCCTCCTGGCAGCGCCAGGAGGCCAAGTGCCCGTCGTCTCCACCCACCGGCGAGGTGAGTTCGATGCCCACGCCCGATGTGGCCTCGGTCACCGATCCGGCCGGGGTGGTAGGCACCCTTCCGGGATCGGGCGGTTCGGTCCCCGTTTCGGGGGCCGTGCTGTTCCCTCAGGTCGAGCCCGCCGTCACCGACGGCTCCAGCGTCAACGTCGCCGAGGAGGCGTGCTCCCTTCCCGACCCGTCATTGTGCGCCACGGTCCTCTCGGACTTCGAGGTGCGCGAGTTCCCCGTGCCCGGCTTCTCGACCAACTCCCGGACCAGCTACGCGCCCGCCGTCGCGCCCACCACCATCCCGGCCGTTCGGCCGGCGCCCACCGGCACCACCGCGCCGACCACCACGCGTCCGGCTGCCACCACGACCACTGCGGCCACGACGCCGACGCCCAAGCCCCCCACCCCTCCCGCTCCCACACCACCCGGGTGATTCCACCTGGTTTTCCCTGGTGCGGGTGGAACATCTCACTCCCCGCAGGGACCCGGGCACGCTCTGCACACGGTTCAGCAGGGCCTGAGCCACAGCCGATAGGTTCGGCCACGGTCACCACGTGGGTAGGTGGTAGGTGGTGATTGCGTTCGACTGAGGGGCACTCGGTCGGAGCCAGAGCAGGCGCCCGAGACCCATCCAGGCCAGGCTGTCGCAAGGCAGCCGGGCAGCGCAGCCGGAGGCAGGCCATGGTGAGCGAGCACGGAACAGAGACCTCCGCCGAGGTCGCACCAGAGTCAGTGGTGGGAACCGGGGGGCCCTCGGCCGGCCGGGTCCGCCGACGTTCGGGGGGCGGGTCGGCCGGATCCATCGAGGCCCTCAGCCACGACGGTGTAGCCCAGTTGTCCACCACCGATGTCGGCATCCACCGGGAGCGGGCCCGGAGCACCCGCCTGCAGCGGGTGGCCATGGTGCTGGCGCCCATCGCCATCGCCTTGGTGCTGCGGGATCTCCTCGACCCCGGGGTCTCCCTCGTGCCCACACCGCACTTCCCGGCCTCGCTCCAGCCCATGCTCCCGGCCATGGCCCTGATCACCGTGCTGGTCTTGGTCATGGTGGTCCCGCTGCTGGCCGCCGGCCGCTCGCCGCACATCCTCTACCGGCCCGACGAGCTCACCATGACCTTTGACGACGTGCGTGGCTCCGAGGGTCTGGTCGAAGAAGTGACCAAGACCCTCAACCTGTTCCTGGCCCACCGGACCTTCGCCGAGCAGATGGGCGGCTCACCGCGCAAGGCGATCCTGTTCGAGGGTCCGCCGGGCACCGGCAAGACCTACATGGCCAAGGCCATGGCGGCCGAGGCCGGTGTGCCCTTCTTGTTCGTGTCGTCGTCGGCCTTCCAGTCGATGTTCTACGGCCAGACCAACCGGAAGATCCGGGCCTACTTCAAGGCACTGCGACGCCACGCCCGGCGCGAGGGCGGTGCCATCGGGTTCATCGAGGAGCTCGACGCCATCGGCGGTGCCCGGGGTGTCGGCCAGCGCCAGGGAGAAGGCATCCCCGGCGTGGTCAACGAACTGCTCATCCAGCTCCAGTCGTTCGAGCAGACGCCAATGTCGCTGCGCCTTAAGGGTGCCCTCATCGACGCCGTCAACACGTGGCTCCCCTCCCACCGCCGGCTGGACAAGCCCCGCCAGGTACCCGCCAACATCCTGGTCATCGGGGCCACCAACCGGGCCAGCGACCTCGATCCCGCCCTGCTGCGGCCCGGTCGGTTCGATCGCAATATCTACTTCGGGCTGCCTGGGCGGGCTGGGCGGCGGGACATCATCGACTACTACCTGGGCAAGAAAGCCCACGAACCCACCCTCGACGACGGCGCCCGGCGCGAGACGTTGGCGGCGATGACGGCTGGCTACTCCCCCGTCATGATCGAACACCTGCTCGACGAGTCCCTGGTGTGGGCCCTGCGACGGGGAGCGGGCCGCTTCTCGTGGGAGGACCTCCAGCACGCCAAGATGACCGAGGAGATCGGTCTGGCCCAGCCCGTCGAGTACACCGAGGCCGAGCGTCGGACCATCGCCACCCATGAGGCCGGCCACGCCACGGTGGCCTGGCTGGTGGGCAAGGGCCGGAAGCTCGAGGTCCTCACCATCATCAAGCGACGGGACGCACTCGGGCTCCTCGCCCACTCCGAGGAGGAGGAGCGATTCACCCAGACCAAGTCCGAGGTCCGGGCCCTCATCGACATCGCCTTCGGTGGCATGGTGGCCGAAGAGCTCTTCTTCGGGGAGGCCTCGACAGGGGTGGCCAGCGACCTCCAGGCGGCCACCGTGAACGCCTGCCAGATGATCGGGCAGCTCGGCATGGGCACCACGTTGGTGTCGGCGTCGGCCATGGAGTACCCGGCCGGCGGAATCGTGTCCAAGGTCCTCGCCAACGACAGCAGCCGAGCCGAGGTCGAAGAGCTCCTGGCGACGTCGAAGGCATCGGTGGCCGAGATGCTCGGTGACCACCGCACGGTGGTCGAGGCGCTGCGGGACGCGCTACTCGATCGCCACGAGCTGATCGGGGACGAGATCATGGCCGTCATCCGGGGGTCCCAGGCGGGCCTGGGCACGGTCGGCTCCGCCACCCCGCACCTCGTGGCTGCTCAGCCGACCGCCGAGACGGGACAGGCCCCGCCGGCCTGAGCGGGGCCGCCCGTGGTGCTCAGCCGTGCTCGGCGCAGTTGCTGCAGAGCCCCCGGAACACCACCTCGACCGATGTGAGGGTCATGCCGAAGCGCTGGGCCCTCGGCAGCGTGAGTCCCTCGGCGCCCCGCGGTTCGACGTCGAAGGTCAGACCACACCCCTCACACACCAGGTGATGGTGGTCGGGCCCGATCTTGGGATCGAACCGGGCGGACCCGTCGGACAGTCGAATTTCACTGATCTCGCCCATGTCGGTCAGTTCGTTGAGCGTGTTGTACACCGTGGCCAGGCTGACCTCGGGGACGATCCTTTTGGCCCCGGCGTGGACCTGCTCGGCGCTCAAGTGCACGTGCTCGCCGGCCAGGGCCTCGACCACGGCGCGGCGCTGCGGGGTGATCCGCCAGCCCCGAGCAGCCAGCCGATCGGTCAAGGTGGCGACCACGTCAGCTCCGACGCTCCTTGATCCCCTGGGCCACCCGCTCACCGAATTCGGGGTCGGCGGCCCGGAAGTGGGCCACACTGCGATCGACAATCCCTTCGCCGATGGACCCAGGGGTCACCGATGCCAGTCCCCCGGCAATGTTGTCGACCAGGCGGGCCCGGGCGTCGGCCGGCTGGAGTCGGTACAGGTCGCCGGCCTGGCTGAAGTCGTCGGTCTCCCGCCGGTCCCAGTCGTAGGTTCCGGCGACGCCGTCGACCTCGAGGGGCGCGGCGTAGGGCTGACCGGTCTCGACGGGTCCGTCGAAGCTGTTGGGCTCGTAGTTCTTCGCCCGGCCACCGTTGCCGTGCCCGGTCATGAGGCCGTCCCGGCCGTAGTTGCGGGCGTCGGTGGCGTGGGGGGCGTTGACGGGAAGCTGGGTGTGGTTGACCCCGAGCCGGTAGCGGTGGGCGTCGGCGTAGGCGAAGAGCCGCCCCTGGAGCATCTTGTCCGGTGAGGGTCCGATTCCGGGGACGAAGTTGCCCGGATCGAATCCGGACTGCTCGACATCGGCGAAATAGTTGTCGGCGTTCCGGTCGAGGGTGAGCCGGCCCACCTCGTGGAGGGGGAAGGTCCGCTGCGACCACACCTTGGTCAGATCGAAGGGGTTCACCGCCGAGGCGGCCGCCTCGGCCGGCGTCATGATCTGGACGCTCAGGGTCCACGACGGGTAGTCACCCCGGTCGATGGCCTCGACCAGGTCCAGCTGGTGGCTGTCGGGATTGAGCCCGGCCAGCTCCGCCGCTTCCGAGGAGTCGAGCGAGCGGACGCCCTGATCGGTCTTGAAGTGGTACTTGACCCACACGGCATCGCCGTCGGCGTTCACCCACTGGTAGGTGTGGGACCCGAACCCGTCCATGTGGCGGTAGCTGGCCGGGATCCCCCGGTCGCCGAACAGCCAGGTGAACATGTGCGTGGCTTCGGGCGAGTGGGAGAAGAAGTCCCAGACGTTGTCCGGCTCTTGGTGGTTGGTGTACGGATCGGGCTTCTGGGAGTGGATGAAGTCAGGGAACTTCAGCGGATCACGGATGAAGAAGATCGGCGTGTTGTTGCCCACCAGGTCGTAGTTGCCGTCCTCGGTGTAGAACTTCACGGCGAAGCCCCGGGGGTCGCGCACCGCGTCGGCAGAACCCCGCCCACCGGCCACCGTCGAGAACCGCAGGAACGTCTCGGTGCGCCGACCCACCGCTCCGAGAAAGGCCGCACGAGTCCAGCCCGTCACGTCCGCGGTCACCTCGAAGGTGCCGTGGGCCGCCGAGCCGTTGGCGTGCACCACCCGCTCGGGGATCCGCTCACGATTGAAACGGGCCAACTTCTCCAGCAGGTGCTGGTCCTGGAGGAGGACCGGGCCACCGGGGCCTGCGGTCTGACTGCGCTGGTTGTCGACAACCGGCGCTCCGGACTCGGTGGTGAGGGTGGGCTTGGACATGGGCACCTCCTGGGGATCACGGCTGCCGCTCGACAGGGCTTGAGCGGAACACTTCCATTATTAGAACACTTCTAAGTTCGGGTCAAGCCAGCCTGGATGGCTCAGCACAAGTCCGCTCTCGCAGTGATGCCCGCAGACGGAGCGACCAAACGCCAGGCCCCGGGACCGAGCGAGGCCGGGGTGGGTGTGTTGGGTTCGGTCAGCCCGGACGGTTGTCGATGATGAGGCAGCTGCTGGTGGCGGTGGCGACCACCGCCCCGGAGCCGTCGACGATCTCGGCCGTCGAGAATGCCACCCGCCGGCCACGCTTGGTCACCCGTCCGGTGGCCCGCAGGACCCCGCTCCCAGTCGTGACCGGGCGGAGGTAGCTGACGGCGATGTCGATCGACGTATACCCCACTCCGGCCTCCAGGGTCGAGTGGACCGCGCAGCCGGCCACGGTGTCGGCCAGCGTGCACACCAGGCCGCCGTGGACCACGCCGATGGGGTTGTAGGCGGACTCGTCGGGCTCGCACTCGAAGACCACCAGACCGTCGCCGACCTCGACCGGCGCCATGCCGACCAGGGCAGCGATGGGTGCGGGCGGCAGCACCCCTGCACCCATGGCCTGCAGGAACTCCAGGCCGCTCATCTGGGACCCGGCAGCGGCCGTGGCGAAGGGGTCGTACCACGTGACCGTGCGAGAGCGGGGCGCACCCCACCCGGCCAGCCCGGACTCGACGGCGGCGCTGTCCACGGTCATGCCGGGCCTCGGTGGGCGAGTGACGGATGGGACCCACGGCTGGCCACCATGCGGGTCGGCGGCCACAAATTGCTCCCGTCGCCCACCGACACCGCCTGTCGATCGTCCCAGTCCATGGTCACCCCGCTTCCGGCCTGGGCGGTGCATCCGCCCAGGGGCGACAGTGCCATCGGAGCCCAAGGGCCCTGGTGCTGATGCCGCCACCTCACCGTAGCCAAGTACATTCTATTATGCAACTGACTTGCCACAGCCTGTCTGGTCGGCCCCCCGGGGGTGGCTGCCCCGCACCGGATGGCCCGCTGGTCCTGGCCCCTCCACCTTCCCGCTCCATGTCAGGCGGCGGATGGTCAGGCGATGCGTGCCGGCGGGAGCAGCGCGTCGGCCGGGCGGGTGGCGGCACCCGGCCCGGGCCTCGCCCGCACGGAGCGGGCGTCAACCGCCTCGCCGCACGCCGAACAGGTCGCCACGGCTGTGGTCTCGTGCCCGCAGGTCCGGTGCTCGAGCACGATGGGAGGCCCGTCGGCCGCCTCCCAACGATCCCCCCACTGGCGCATGGCGGTGAGCACCAGCCACAGGTCACGACCCTTGTCGGTCAGCCGGTAGTCGTTGCGCACCGGGTGCTCCTGGTAGGGCACGCGGGCCAACACCTCCCTCGCCACGAGATGGTCGAGGCGATCGGTCAGGATGTTGCGGGAGATCCCCAACCGCTGGTGGAAATCGTCGAACTTGGTGATCCCGAGGAAGCAGTCTCGGATGATCAGCATGCTCCACCACTCGCCCACCACCTCGAGGGTCTGGGCCACCGAACAGTTCATGTCCTCGAAGCTCTTCCGACGCATCCCTCCAGGCTACTGGGTTGCATCGTGAAATGCACTGCCGATCAGCAGCTACCAGAGGGAATTCCAGTCTTCGGGCGTGAGCCAGCCCACCGGCGCCTCGACCGGTCGGCGGTCCACCGCCACCAGCTCGACGTCGACCCACGTGGGACGGTCGAACCCGGACTGTCGCCAGCCGCGGAGCGGCACCGACTTCCAGTCCCGGCTCTTGACCCCGCCATCGGAGTAGCCGGGCCGGACCAGGAGGTGGGTGGGCGACCCGGCCACCACCACGCACGGGCGGACCTTGCCCTCGGTCTCCGAGTCGGCAGCGGCCGTCGACCTTTCGATGGCATCGGGGTCGCTGGGCCCTCCGAAGGGCACCCAGGCGAAGACCACTCCGGTCGCCCAGGGGTCGTCGCGATCGAAGTCACGCTCGAGCAGCGGCGTGAGCACGGCCCGCCGGGTGAGCCTGGCCACCCCACCTGACGACCGACGCTCGGCACCGGGGGTCCTCGCCGCAGTCGGCGGTTCCGTCGGCCGCTCCTTGCGCCGGACCCTACGGGCCTGCTCCCCGGCCCGGCGGGCCGCCTCCTGCTTCGTGCGGCGCGCCTCGGCATCACGCTGCTTTTTCAGCCGTCGTTCCTCGCGCTGTTCGGGCGTGGCACCACCGGCGGGCTTGGGGCCACCGGTCGTGGCGGGCGCCGGCACGTTGGACTGGGCCCATCCGGTCAGCCCGAACCGCTCCTCGGCGTCGAGCACGTCGAAGCACAGGTCAGAGGCGGGCATGTCGGCATCAGCCACAGACGCCAGCATCACCGCCACCGTGGTGAGCGGGAACTCGCCGAGGACCACGTCGAGGGCGTCGTCGAGCTGCTCCCTCGTCGGCTCGTCGGCGTGCTCGCCCAGGACCTCGATGGTCCGCTGCAGGCACGGCTCGGCCAGGGCGACGGCAACGTAGGGCAGCGCGGCGCGATAGGGCGGGCGAGTCACCGCGGTGGGCGGGTCACGGTGCTTGCGCAGGGCATTGAGAGCATTGGCGATGGCCGTGGGCATCGCCATGCGGGGGTCGGCCGCCCGCTCGAGAGCCGTCTTCAGCTCGTCCCGCCCCACCGCTGCCACCGCAGCCCGGAGCATGGTCGATCGATCACTGTCGGTGATGCCGCCATCCATGGCCTGGTCCTCCCGGTCGCTCGTCGCGCGGCTGCCCGCAGCCGGACGGCGCGCTCATCTTGGCAGACGGGGGAAGGGGGCCCGTGCCGGGGTCAGTGACGCAACGGAGGAGGCCCACCGAAGTGGTCGTGCAGGACGCTGCGGGCGGAATACACGCCGCACATCCCGTGGACCCCGCCTCCGGGAGGCGTGGACGCCGAGCACAGGTAGACGTGGCCGAGGGGGGTGCGATAGGGGTTCCACTGCACGGTGGGCCGGAACAGGGTCTGGCCCAAGGTGGCGGCCCCTCCCCCGATGTCGCCGCCCACGTAGTTGGGATTGGCCCGCTCCTCGTCCCGGGCGGTGCGGACCGACCGGGCCAGCACCAGATCACCGAAGCCGGGAGCGAAGCGCTCGACCTGGGCCTCGATGGCCGCTGTCATGTCCACGGTCGAACCCGATGGCACATGGCAGTACCCCCACAAGGTGTGCTGGCCGGCTGGGGCCCGGGTGGGGTCGGCCACGCCGGGCTGGACCACGATGCAGTAGGGGCGGTCCGGATGACGGCCGGCGTTGACCTCGGCCTCGCTGATGGCCACCTCGGCGAAGGTCCCGCCCAGATGGAGGGTGCCGGCTCTCCGACAGGGCTCTGAGGTCCACGGCACCGGGCCCGAGAGGGCCCAGTCCACCTTGCACACCCCCGGGCCGTAGCGGAAGCGCCGAAGGGACCGGCGGTAACGCGGCGGGAGGCGGTCACCGGCCAGGGCCACCAGCCCGGTCGGTGCGGTGTCGAGCACCACGGCCGTCGACCGGGGAAGCTCGGACAACGAACTCACCCACTGCCCGGTGGCAAGGGTCCCACCCCACCGATCCAGCTCGTCGACCAGGGCGGCGGTGATGGCCGAGCTGCCACCCTCGACCACCGGCCAGCCGACGGCATGAGCAGACAGGGCCAGCAGGAGTCCGAAGGCCGAGGTGAGGGGGGCCGACAGCGGGGCCATGGAGTGGGCCGCCACACCGGCCAGCAGTGCCGGCGCCCGATCGCCCTCGAACCGTCGGACCAGGCGCTGCACCGGCATCAACCCGGGCAGTCCGAACCGGGCCAGGGGCACCGGATGGGCCGGGATGGACCGCAGCGGCGCCAGCACCTCGCCGGTGATGGGGCCGGCGCTGTCCACCAGTGGGCCGAGCAGTCGACGGTAGGACTGGCCGTCCACGCCCAGCGTGGCGGCCGCCTCGGGCAAGGAGCGGTGTCCGACCGCGGCCGAGCCCCCGTCGAGGGGATGGGCGAAGGGGATCTCGGGATGGCGGAGCGACTGGCGCAACCCGTCGAAGGCGGGATCGGCGAAGAACCGCGACGCCAGTACCAGCGGATGGACGGCAGAACACTGGTCGTGACGGAACCCGGGCAGGGTGGTCTCGCCGGTTCGGCACCCGCCCCCCGGGGTGTCGGCACCCTCCACCACCACAACCGACAGGCCGGCGCGTGCCAAGGTGATGGCCGCGGCCAGGCCGTTGGGGCCAGAGCCCACCACCACGACGTCGGGCACGGTCATCTCGCCACCTTCGCCCTCGACATGGTGCCCAGTCTTACCGGTGTCAGGCCCGACGAGGAGGGTGCCTGCCGGTGGATGGGGTGGAGGCTGCCACCACCGCCAGCAGCCTCAGCGGCGGACGCAGGACCGATTTCTGCTGGATTCACTCCTGTTACGGCCCAATGAACTTCTTCAGGGGTGCGGAAGAGATACCGATGAACGCGTGTTGAATGGTGTGAGATGAACAATAAGACCAACAGTGAAAGTACGAAGAGCGAGGAGCGGCCGATGACCGACGAGCGGAATTTGACTCCGGGAGACCAGCTGCGTGCTCTTCCCACCGAGGCCCACCAGCGTGGGACGCGGTTCGTGTCGGCCCAGGCCATGCAGGCTCGGCTGTTCTCGGTCTATGACGCAGCCACTGCCGCCGAGGACGCGTTGGCCCTCGTGCAGCAGCAGCTCACACTGACCCTCAACCGCAGCTACTACGAGGCCGACGAGATCGAGAGCATGGCCAGTCAGCTTGACTCGCTGTTGGCGCTCGAGTCACTCGACCTCGAACTCGATGAGAGCGAGCTGGTAGCCGAGGACCTGGTCTCCGAGGACTGAGTCAACTCACTCGGCGCGCAACAACAGCGCCGTCGGCGTCCGAGCGGCGATGCGGCCCGGGACGGCGGCCACGGCGTTGGCCAACACCAGGGCGCCGACAGCGATGAGGACGATGGCGGTGACGGGCACGGTGGGCGCCGGGACCACGTCGATCTCACGGGCGAACAGGATCCACAGTGACCGTCCGATGATGATGCCGAGCGGGACGCCCACGAGTGTTCCGATGGCGACGGCCACGCTCGACTGCCAGGCCACTGTGGCGGCCAGCTGATGGCGCGTGAAGCCGAGCGACTTGTACAGGGCCAGCTCGCGGCGCCGCCGGCGCACCGAGGCCACCAGGGTGAGGCCGAGTGCGGTCACCGCTCCGGCGGCTAGGGCCGCGCCCAGCACCGCGGGTGTGCTGCCCATCGAGCGGTAGTTGACGATCTCCGCGGGGCGCTGCACGTCGTTGATCGTGACACCGTCGTCGAACTGGTTGGAGGTGGCTCGGGCGATCCGCTGGAGCGCCGCCAACGCCGCCGCGGGGTCGGCCCCGGTGCGCAGGCGGAGCAGGATCCCCTGTGGTCCAGCCTGGTCCGGTGGTCCGTAGCCGAGCAGGACCTGGTGGGGAAGGATGGCGGACGCGATCAGGGCACCAGTACCCATCTCGGTGTGCTGGTTCCCCCCGTTGTCGATCGTGGGCATGGTTGCCGTGCCCACGATCGTCAACGACGTGGCCGGGCCGCCCAGGACGCTCACGCGCACCCGGTCACCGACCGACTTGTGCAGTTGGGCCAGCGTCTGCGCGCCGAGCACCACCTGGTCGGTGGCCTGGACGGCGTGCCCGGACAGCAGGGGTGGTGCCACGGCGGCATTGGGTGCGCCGGCGATCACCGGGACGACCTGGCCGTCGAGCTGCACGTTGCCGAAGTAGACGCCGGATCGGGCGCCCACCGAGCGATCGGCATCCAGCAACGGCGTGATGAGGTGGCTGGGAATGTCAGCACCCTCGCTGGCGGTGATCTCGTAGTTCCAGTTCCATCCATACAGCGCCGGCTGGGAGACGAGGGTCGTGAGGCTGGCGCCGAACGTGACGGTCGCCACCACCACCACGACCGCCAGGCCCGCACCGAGAATGGCCGACCGCACCGGCACGGCGTCGCGGCCGGCCCCCGGCTCGAGCGCGAAACGGATCCCGGTCAGGGCCGACTCGGGGAGGGCGGTGGAGGTGGCGAGTCCCGCCACTGCCGACCGCTGTCGCTCGGCGTTCCGGTGCCGGGTCGGGCGATGAGGAGCCAGCCGATAGGCCGCCACCAGTGCGGCTGTGCCCAGCACCACGACCAGAACCAGCACGCCGAGTCCGAGCACCGACCAGTCGAAGGCAACGCCCGGTGACGGCTCGACTCGCCGCACCGGGCCGAGCGGCGCCAGGGGTGAGAGGCCGATGGCCACCCCGGCGGCCACCAGGGCCCCGAGCACCACCGACCCCACGATCCCGACCAGGCCGCCGAGGAGCGTCATCACCGGGTCAGCGCCGAGCGCCCGCAACGTGGTCTCGGCGGCGGCGTCGAGGCGGAGCTGGCGCCCGATGATCTGAGCCCCGATGAGCAGGGCCGCCAGGGCGCAGATGACCCCGAACACCGCGAGCGCGATGGACTCGGGCTTGATGGCCCGCTCGGCCTTGGCCTCGATGGCCGGGGCCGGATTGACCTGCAGGGGTGGGGCTCCTTTGGGGAGGGCGCGGAACAGTTCACCCTGGACGGCCTCGGCATTCGTGGCGCCACCTTGGACCTTCACTCCGATCTCGGTGAAGTACGCACAGCAGCTGAGGAGTTGGTGGGTCAGCGCCGGGCCGAAGACCAAGAGGTTGGCGCCGCTGGCCACATCGGCCTGGTCCTCCACCACTTGGGAATTCTGGACCACGATCCCCACCAGGCGCACACGCAGCTGCCGGACCGGGGGCACCTTGGAGGTGCCGAAGCCGTCGAGATAGGTCTGGGCGTCGGTGTAGAGCCCGAAAGTGGCGCGGTCCCCCACCCGCAGGCCGAGGGTGTCGGCTGTGGCCTGGGTCATCACGACCTCGTCGGTGCTGGTGAGTCCGGGCATCCTCCCGTGGAGGACGGTGAGGCGGTCGAGTGAGTAGCCAAAATTGCTGACGACGCCGGCGCCCTCCCCGCCCTGGGCGGGAAGCCCCGGGATGGTGGCCGGCGAGCCATTCCGGCCAAGCAGCAGCGTGTTGAGGCCGACGGCGTCCTCGATCTCGGACACATGGGGTTGAGCGGCGATGGTCCGGAGGATCGAGGGGCTGTAGCCGGCCCCGAGTGGTCCGCCCCCGGGCTGGTAGTACGAGATCGGCCCCTGGAGGTCGGCCGGATGGGTACTCCTGATGAACGCCGGGAACGACGACTGGGTGCGCCGGGCGGCGGCGATCGACCCCATGGCCAGACCGCCGACCAGGCCGACCAGGACCACCAGGCTGAGGTATCCGCCCCAGCGCCGGGTGAAGGTGACGCGGAACCGGTACGAGGCCACCCGCAGGGCGTCCCCCATCAGTCGGCCCACGCCTCGGAGGTCGGGCCGAGCCGGGGCCGGGCCAACCGGGCCGCCGAACGGCGCGGCCCGACCGTCGCCCGCCCGCTCTGCCTCTGGTCCCCTTCGAACGCCGCGCCACATTCGCCCATCCGTCTGCAGTCTGATCCGTCGGTGCCCCGTCGCCAAGGGCGCCAGCCCACCGGGGTTGCCGGGTGGTAGCACCACCGCAGGCCGGATCGCTCGCCGACCTGCGGCGTTCTCGGTTCTCCCCCGGTAGGTGCGGCTACGGTGGTCGCCCATGACCGCCATCCGCGTGGTGCTGGCCGAGGACAACGCGCTCCTGCGGCAGGGCGTGGAGAAGCTGATCACCCAGCAGGACGGGCTGGCACTGGCCGGAACGGCACAGGACCTGCCCGCCTTGTTGGCCCTGGTCGACGCGGAGTCGCCCGACGTGGTGGTGACCGACATCCGGATGCCCCCGACGGGGACCGACGAGGGCATCCAGGCCGCCGCACACCTGCGCGAGCACCATCCGGACATCGGCGTCGTGGTGCTCAGCCAGTACGCCAATCCCGAGTATGCGCTGGCGCTCTTGTCCGACGGCTCGGCCCGCCGCGCCTACCTGCTGAAGGAGACCATCGCCGGAGTGGACGAGCTGGTCCGGGCCATCGAGACGGTGGCCGACGGTGGCTCCATGATCGATCCTGCCGTGGTCGACTCGTTGGTCGGCGCCACCGCCCCCCGACGGCCCTCGGACCTCGACCGTCTCACCACCCGCGAGACCGAGACCCTCTCTGAGATGGCCCAGGGCAAGAACAACGCGGCCATCGCCGCCACCTTGTTCTTGTCGGAGCGGGCGGTCGAGAAGCACACCAACGCCATCTTCTCCAAGCTCGGGCTCACCGAGGAGGAGGACGTCAACCGCCGGGTGAAAGCCGTACTCATCTACCTGGGAGGCCAGGCCACCGGGTAGCCACACCGCCAGGGGGTACTAGCAACCTGCCGCTCCCCGGTCGGCCGTGAGACAATTGCGCATCATGGACACGCCACTGTCAGTCCTGGTCGTGGATGACCAGGCACCATTCCGGTCCGCGGCTAAAGCCGTGGTGGGACGGATGGCGGGCTTCGACGTTGTGGCCGAGGCCACCAACGGCGAGGAGGCCGTGACCATGGCCGCCCAACTCCGTCCCGCACTGGTCCTCATGGACATCAACATGCCCGGGATGAACGGGGTGGAGGCAACCCGCCAGATCGTGGCCGCCGAGCCCGAGGTGGTCGTCATCCTGTGCTCGACCTACAACCCCCAGGACCTTCCCCCGGACGCCTCGACCAGCGGTGCCCGCGCCTACGTCAACAAAGAGGAGTTCGGTCCGGCCGAACTGCAGCGCATCTGGAACGAACGAGAGACCATCGGGTTCCTCCCCGCCTGATCAGACCACTCCCCGGGCGATCCGGACGCAGGCTCACGCCAGCGGGATCGACCCCCGGACGGTCGATCCCGAGCCGGGCGTCGAGTCCCAGCGCACCGAGCCACCGATAGCACCCAGGCGGTCGCTCATGTTCATGAATCCATGGCCGGCCTGGGCGACGGTGGCGTCGAACCCGGGACCGTCGTCGGCTACCGAGAAGAGCAGACCGCCCTGGTCCTCCCACACCCGTACCTCCACCTGGGCGTCCGGTGCGTGCTTGGCGGCGTTCTGGAGGGCCTCGAGACAGCAGAAGTACACCGCCGCCTCGATCTCCGGCGAGAAGCGCCCGACGCCGTCCACCTGTGCCGAGACGTCGAGCGGGCTCCGCGCCGCCACCGCCCGGAGCGCTTCGGGGAGTCCGTTGTCCATCAGGAGGGGCGGATAGATGCCATGGGCCAGGTCCCGCAGTTCCTGGACGGTGGCCTTCACCTCGGCGGCGATCTCGTCGAGGGCAGCCGTGGCGGCATCGGGGTCCTCGGCCACGAGATCACGGACCAGCCGGACGTTGACGGCCAGGGCGACCAGGTGTTGCTGCGCCCCGTCGTGCAGGTCCCGCTCCACCCGCCGCCGCTCGGCATCGGCGGCGGCCACGATCCGTGAGCGGGATGCCCGCAGCTCGGCTGCCTGTCGGCGGACTTCGTCCAGGGTGGACTGGAGGGCGGAGTCCAACCGCACGTTGTGCAGCGCCAGCCCGACCTGGCGGGACAGCTCGGTGAGGACGAGGTCCTCCTTCTCCGTGAACGGCGGCTCCGTGGTGGGGCGCTCCACGACCACCAGGCCCAAGAGGTCGCCGCCATAGGTGATCGGGCACACACGGAGTTGGGCGTGATCGCGCCCGGCGATCACCGCCGGCAGCCACACCGATGTCCACGCGTTGCCCGAGACGCCGGCCCTCGCCACCACCGGCTGCTCCTGGGGACCGATGTGGAGCGTCCCCGGACCGCGATCGGGGATCGACGCGCTCCGCTCCAAGACCTCACTGGTGCCGGTGAACACCTCGGCGCTGGTGAGGACCATCGACTTGTGCAGTGACTCGGTCAGCTGCAGCAGCAGCTCGTCCATGGCCACGGCCCGTGTCATCCGGGTGCTGAAGGTCTTCACCACGTCGTCGGGCACCGGTTCGGTGCCGTAGACCAGACGTTGGGCGAACTCCTGGGCGCGCTGGTGGAACACCGATGCGCCGAGCGCCACGATGGCGGCGGCCAGGATGGACAGACCGAGCACGTCACGGTCAGCCGGGCCGGGCTCGTGGCCGAAGCCCAGGATGACCAGCAGATAGACGGCCAGTACCACCACGGACACGCCGGTCACGGTGAGCAGCCACACCAGGGCCCGGTCGGACCGGCCGAGCAGGGCCGGGAACGAGGAGGCGGCCACGCCCACCGGGACCAGCACGGATCCCGCCGCCACCAGCACCCAGGGGTCCGCCGGCCACTTGACCAGGACCGACAGCCCCACGGCCACCAGACCGACCTCCACGGCGGACACGGCCCCGGTGGCCAGCACCTGCATGCGCTGGCGGTCGATGCCCGGAACCGTGCGATACCGCCGTGCTGTTCCGGCCAGCCCGACGACGATGGCCACGGACCAGCCGATGACCGCGTCGGCGTCGGTCATCCGGCCCGGGCCGAACCAGGCCCACAGTCCGAACGCGGTTCCCGCGACGTAGGCCACCCCGGCGACGACACGACGGGCGCTCGACGCCACGAGGCCGTCGGGAACCGACAACAAGAAGTGGACGCCCACCGCCATCAGCACGGCGGGGAGCAGCGTGGCGATGAACCGGGCCGCCTGGCCGGCGTCGCCGCCGGTCGTGCGTCCGACCACGGCGGCGGCGAAGCTGGCTGCCCCGAGGGCGGCCGCCGCCGACACGAGGATGCCCAGGCGTCGCAGCTCGGGGCGAACCAGCAGGCAGGCCGCAGCCACCACCCAGCCCAGGGTCAGCTCGAGGCGGATGGCGTCGTCGGCGCTCACGCCGTGGCTCACAGCTCTGGCAAAGCCGGCGGACACGATCACCAGGGCCGGCACGATCAAGATGACCGCGGGCGAGAAGCGGGCGCGCTCGGCGCCCGACGTTGCCGTCCCTCCGGCCCGCGGCCGGCGATCCGACATCGACAGGCAGCCCGATCGTCAATCCCTCCCCGCCACCGGTGGTCGTGGGCGTCGCCGTCACGACACCTCGGATGCCGCGGCCACCGGCTTCCGCTCGGCCGGCTCGACCATCTGGCCGTCGCGGATGGCGATGATGTGCGCGGCCGCCTGGGCCACGTCGTTGTCGTGGGTCACCAACACGATGGTCTGGCCGCCGTGGTGGAGCCGGGACAGCAGCTCGACGATCTCGTGACCACTGTCGGAGTCGAGGGCACCGGTGGGTTCATCGGCGAGCAGGAGTGTGGGCTCGTTGGCCAGGGCTCGGGCGATGGCCAGGCGCTGGCGCTGCCCACCGGAGAGTGAGCCCGGCACCGCCTTGGCCTTGTCGCCCACTCCGAGAAGGTCGAGCAGGTCCCTGGCCCTCGACTCGGCGGGGCGGCGCTTGGTGCCGGCGATGATGGCGGGAAGGGCGACGTTCTCGAGCGCGGTCATGGACTCCAAGAGGTTGAAGAACTGGAAGACGATGCCGATGTGCCGGCGGCGGATGAGGGACAGCTCGTCCTCGGTGCTCCCGGTGACGAGCTCACCCCCGACGCTGATGGTCCCCTCATCGGCGACGTCCAGCCCGGCCACCAGGTTCAACAACGTCGATTTCCCACAGCCCGACGGGCCCATCAGTGCCACGAAGTCGCCGGCCGGCACCACCAGGTTGGCGCCGCGGAGCGCCCGAACCGGCGCGTTCTCCGCTTCGAAGGTCTTGCGCACCCCTTCGACCACCAGCACATCGGTTTCTGGACTCATCTCGCTCCTCCGCTCGGGTGACTCGATTCCACGACGCTGTCCGCACTCCCCGACCTGGCCACCACGGGCACGCGGCGGTCGATCCGCCATGCCCGAACCGGGGTGTCCCTCCCCTTGACCAACTGTTCGGGCAACAGGGTCGCCTCCACCGGTTCCGCCAACACGTCCATGGTTGCCTGGCTCACCACAGTCTCTCCCGAATCGGCCAGCTGCTGCAGGCGTTGCGACAGATTCACCGTGTCGCCGACCAGGGTGTACTCCAAACGCTCCTCCGAGCCCAGCAGGGCCGCAGCAGCCTCACCGGTCGAGAGCCCGATGCCCAGACCGAAGGCGGGCAGACCGTCCTGGTCCCACGCCGCGTTGACCTCGGCTTGCAGCCGATGGGCCTCGGCCGCGGCGACCAAGGCCCGGTCGGCGTGGTCCGGCTGGGAGAAGGGGGCGCCGAACACCGCCATGACAGCATCGCCCACGAACTGCATGATCGTCCCGTCCTGTCCGAGGATGGCCTCGTTCATGGCGGCCCGATGGGTGTTCAACTGGCCGGCCAGTTGGCTCGGATCGGCGTGTTCGGCGATGGTCGAATAGGACCGGATGTCGCTCATGAGGACCGTGACCTCCACCAGCTCGGTCCGGCCGATCTCGCGACCATCCTGGCGCAGCTTCTCCGCCAGGCCGCCGGGGAGCAGCCGGGAGAGCGATTCGCCCTGCTCCTCCCGATCGACGATGCACTGGTGGAGGAGCCGCAGCCGGCGGATGGCCCCCTCGGTTCCCGCCGAGACTCCTTGGGCCAGCTTCACGAAGAGGGATTCGACCTGGGCATCGATTGCCTCCGGCGTGGTGCGCTGGGCCACGGCGATGGCCTTGATGGGCTTGCCCTCGGCCACCCAGCCCAATAGGGCCTCTTCGGCCGGGGTCAGTCCGCCGTGTGTGGTCACCGGGCGCACCAGTGCGTCCACGATGGAGGGATCGAGTGCGGTGCCTCCTGTGGCCACCGCCCGGACCGCGTCGACCAGTTGGTTGCCCTCGGCGATGTGGTCCTTGAGCAGATATCCATAGCCGGCCGACCCTTCGGCCACCAGCGACACCGCGTACTCGGGGTCGTCGTACTGGGACAGGATCACCACCCCGGTGCCCGGACGGCGTTGGCGGACCTCGCGGGCGGCCTCGATCCCCTCCCGCTGGAAGCTCGGCGGCATCCGGATGTCGGTGACGACCACGTGCGGCTCGGTGGCCACCGCCCCGGCCACCAGCGAGTCATAGTCCTCGGCCACCCCCACCACGCAGAGATCGTCCTCTCGCTCAAGGAGGGTGCGGACGCCCTCCCGGACGATGACGTTGTCATCGGCCAGGAAGACCGTGATCACCGCGTTCGATCGCTCCTCGGTGCTCATAGTGCTTCCGTTCTCTCACAGCAGGGGTCCACCGGCCAGGGCGGAAGCACCCGACCGCGGGTGGTGCCAGCCACACCCCACCTGTCGGGGGACCACAATCGCAGCGGACCGCCTGGAGGCTCACCATGGCACCATGCGAACCGAGAGCTCTGTGACCAGCCTGTCGTGGATCCCCTCCGAGGCGGTGCGTGGCGGGACACGCGTCGCCTTCGACGCCGGATTCACCCACTACGACCAACCCCCACCGGATGTCATCGACGACCTCGAGGAGCTGCGGGCTGCCGACCGGTTCCGGTTCGCCAATGTGCTGTCGGCCTGGATCGAGACCGACCGGACCGGCACCATCACGGGCTACGGGTACTCGGGAGGGGGGATGTTGGGCTCCACCACGGTGGGGGTGGCCCGTCTCCACCACGAGTTCGAGGCCGTCGCGCTGCCCGACCTGCAGCAGCCGCCCGAGGTGGGTGACGGATGGGTGCGCTTCACGCAGACCGCCGGCGGCCGCACCGGGCTGCCAGCCCCACGACGCGTCAGGCGTCGCCCGTTCATCCAGTGGCAGGCCCCCCTGGTGTGGTCGACCCTCCGTCTGACCCTGCGGACCGAGGGGCCACCCGAGTTCGAGGTGGCTGGCGCCAGCCGGTTCCCGCGTCACTGGATCTACGACGGTGAGGGACGCCTTGCTGCCAAGTCCGGGCTCACCGATTTCCGCGACTGGTACCGCAAGTCGTTCGGTCGCCACACTCCCTGGGGGGACCAGGACTCCCCGGCCCTGATCACCGCGGTCGAGTCAGCCCTCGAGCGATCCCTCTCGGCCCAGATGATGGGCGGCGGGACGAAGCCCAAGATCCGCAAGGTGGCCTCGGGGGCGGCGCTGGTGACCGAGGGCGACGAGGGCACGGACATCTTCCTCGTGCTCGACGGGGTGGTGCGCGTCGAGAAGGGTGGTGAGCGTCTGGCTGAGTACGGGCCCGGCGCCGTCCTGGGTGAGCGCTCGGGGGTGGAGGGCGGCGGGCGGACCTCCACCCTCATCGCCGTCACCGACTGCCGGGTGGCCGTGGTGCCGCACAGTGCCATCGATCCCTCCAATCTTTATGAGCTGACCAAAGGACACCGGAACGAAGAGGCCCGGAGCCGCGGGTGAGGATCCAACTGCTCGGCGTGCGGGGTTCGATCCCCACGCCGGGGCCCCACTTCGTCCGCTACGGAGGGAACACCTCGTGTGTGGCCATCGCCCACGACGGCTCCCACCCGTCGCTGGTGCTCGACGCGGGGACGGGGATCCGGTCGCTGCCGGAGGTCCTCGGCGGTGTCCCCTTCGATGGCACGCTTCTGCTCTCCCACCTCCACTGGGACCATGTGGAGGGACTCCCGTTCTGCACAGCGGTCGACCGCCAGGACGCCCGGACCGACCTCTACCTGCCGGCCCAGCCCGACGGTGCCGGTGCCGCGCCGACCCTCGGACGGATGATGTCGCCGCCCAACTTCCCGATCGGGCCCGAGGGGCTTCGTGGCGCCTGGACGTTCCGCTCGCTCGAGGTCGGGTCCCACAAGTTCGAGCGGTTCTCCGTCACCGCAGCACTCGTGGCGCACAAGGGAGGGACCACCTTCGGCTACCGGATCTCCGACGGTGATTCGACCGTGGCCTACCTCCCCGACCATTGCCCCACCGCCTATGGACCCGGGCCCGACGGGCTGGGCGAGTGGCCGGGCACCATCTGGGACCTGGTCGAGGACGCCGACGTCCTGATCCACGATGCCCAACTCACCGCGGACGAGCTTCCCGACGGGGCGGCCTTTGGACACGCCGCCGCCGAGTACGCGGTGGCTCTCGGATCGGCGGCCCGGGTCCGAACGGTGGTGCTCTTCCACCACAGCCCCGGACGCACCGACGACCAGCTCGACGCGCTAGCCGGCCGGCTGGAGCAGCACCGCACCGACGGTGAGGGGTGCCGCGTGGTCATGGGTGTTGAAGGAGCGGTCCTCGACGTCTGAGCGGGACCAACGGCACCTTGCCGGCCCGGCGGGAGCGCCGGTCAGCCGGCGAGCTGCTTGACCGTGGCGATCAGGTCGACCGCCCGCTGATCGCCCACCGGGATGGGCGTGACCTGGAGGTGGGTGACACCGGCCTCCCGATAGGCGGCGATCCGGTCGGCCACGTAGGACTGGGGGCCGCACAGGGAGGTCAGCTCCAACAGCTCGTCGGGGACGAGCGCTTCGGCCTCGGCCTTCTTGCCGCTCAGGTAGAGCTCCTGGATGGCCTCGGCCTCGGCCTCGAAGCCGTAGCGCTTGACCACGTCGTTGTAGAAGTTCTTGCCCTTGGCCCCCATGCCCCCGACATACAGCGCCACCATGGGGCGGCCCAGGTCGCGCAGCTTGATCACGTCGTCGCCGTCGCCGATGGCCAGCAGTCCGCCGGTGGTGATCTGGAGCGGGCCGAGGGACGAGTCGCGCTTGGCCTGGCCGGCATCCAGGGAGGAACCCCAGACGTCCCGGGACTTCTCGGGGATGAAGAGCATGGGGATCCACCCGTCGGCCACCTCGGCGGTCATGGCCACGTTCTTCTCGCCGAGGGCGGCGACCCAGATGGGGATGGTCGGCCGCACCGGATGGGCGATGATCTTGAGCGCCTTTCCGAGCCCGGTGCCCTGCCCGGCCGGCAACGGCATGGAGTAGTAGGTCCCGTCGTGGACCAGGGGTGCCTCACGGGCCCAGACCTGGCGGCACACGTCGATGATCTCCCGAGTCCGCCCGATGGGAGCGGTGAAGGGGATCCCGTGGAATCCCTCGATCACCTGGGGACCCGACGAGCCCAACCCCAGCTGGAACCGGCCGTCGGACAACGTGTCGATCCCGGCTGCGGTCATGGCGATCAGGGTTGGGGTGCGGGTGTAGATGGGCAGGATTGCCGACCCGATCTCCACCCGCTCGGTGAGCGCGGCGATGTAGCCCATGAGGCTCGGGCCATCGAGGCCGTACGCCTCGGCCACCCAGACCATGTCGAGCCCGGCCTTCTCGAACTCGGCGACCTCGGCGGCGGCCTTGCGAAAGCCCCCGGCATAGCTCAGGAACGTGGTGATCTTCATCGGTACTCCTCGTCGGTGGTCGGCCGAGTCTCCGGCCTGTAAGCGTGCTGCAGTCTCCAGCCCACCGACTCTAGGTCCGACCGGGCCCTGGGACTCAGTCCCACAGTCGAATGCTCATCGACTGGCTGGCCACGGCCAGCAGCCTCCCCTGCTCCGACCAGAGGTAGGCGACGCCCTGTCCGTACCCGTCCACCAGTGCCTGGATTCGGATGTCGCACAGGATCCACTCGGTGGGTTCGATGTGGACGATCCGGATCGTGTTGTCGAGGCTCCGCGACATGACCCGGCGGCCGAGGGGCTGGGACACCCCGCCGGTCACGTAGTCGCCGATGATGGCCAGGGTGGCGGCGGACGGCTCGAGATGGCCGGGAACCCGCGCCCACAGGGCACTGTCGGGGTCGCCGGGTCCGGCCCCGGCCACGAGCTCCTCGAACGAGCGACCCTTGGCCAGACGCACATCGACCAGATCGAAGATGGACGCCGTGCCGAAGTCGGGCAGCCGCCGGGGCGGGCAGTGCTCGGGGGACGGAACCTCGGGGGGCGTGACCCAGACCCCGCCCACGGACAGCGATCCGGGTAGCCCGAGCGCGGCATTGACCGTGAGGATCTCCTGGTCGCCCATGGTGCCAACGGCACGACCCTGGGTAATGCGCCGGCCCTCGGCGGCCAGGGTCACCGTGAAGTCGACCTCGGAGTGCTTGGGAGCAAAGGACAGGTACTGGGCAGTCGCCCACACCGCAGGCCGACCTGAAGCCGCCTCCAGCGCCACGAGAGCTGCGCCCAGACCACAACCGCCGAACAAGAAATTGCCCGGCGTGGTCAGCTCGGGCACCACCTCGAGATGCCAGTGGAGGTCGTCACCGACCGCCTCCATGCCGAGGAACTCTCGGGCGTTGGTCATCGGCTCAGGACCGGTGGAGCAGTGCCGGCCCGGGGTGTGACGCCCCGGGGTCGAAGGCGATGCTGCTCAACTGCGCGGCACTTTCGACCACGGCAGTTCCTTGTCGACCCGGACATCGCCGGGGAGCCCGAGGATGCGCTCACCGAGGATGTTGCGTTGGATCTCCGAGGTGCCGCCTTCGATCGAGTTGGCCCGGGACCGGAGGAACAGCTTGCGGGAGGAGCCCGAGGGACCCACCAGTCCGAGCGTCTCGGCCCGACGCATGGTGTAGTCGTAGTCGACCAGGCCGGCCGGTCCGAGCAGGTCGATGCACAGCTCGTAGATGCGCTTGTTGACCTCGGCGAACATCAATTTGGCGATCGAGCCTTCGGGACCCGGGTTCCCCGCCTTCCGGTTCTGGCTGGCCCGCATATTGGTGAAGCGGAGCGCCTCGGACTCGATCCACAGGCGCATCAGACGATCGCGATCGACGGGATCACGGCGGCCTGCCTCGCTCTGCCAGATGCGCACGGCCTCGGCGATCGAGCCCGAACCACGACCCGGGGTCCCGGTGCCACCGCCGATGGTGGTGCGCTCATTGGACAAGGTGGTCATGGCCACCCGCCACCCCTCGCCCACGTCGCCGATCCGGTCGGCATCGGGTACGCGCACCTCGGTGAGATACACCTCGTTGAACTCTGCCTCACCGGTCATCTGGCGGAGCGGCCGGACCTCGACACCGGCGGCGTGCATGTCCAGGGCGAAGTAGGTCAGCCCTTTGTGCTTGGGTGCCTCGGGGTCGGTGCGGGCCACGAGCATGCCCCGGTCGGCGATGTGGGCGAGGGTGTTCCAGACCTTCTGGCCGGTGATGACCCACTCGTCGCCGTCGCGGACGGCCCGGGTGGACAGCCCGGCCAGATCCGATCCCGATCCCGGCTCGCTGAACAGCTGACACCAGGCGTCCTCGCCGGTGAACATGGGCCGCAGCAGTCGTTCACGCAGTTCGTCCGAGCCGTGGGTGACCACCGTGGGCCCGGCCATGGTCAGGCCGAAGAACTCGCGGGCCCCAGCAGGGATGGCCCCAGCCTCACCCAGGCGTCGGTCGACCTCCCGTTGCAGGTTGGGCGGCAGGTTGAGGCCGCCGTAGCCCTCGGGGAACGAGACCCAGGCCAGCCCCAGTTCGTACTGGCGCGAGCGGAATTTCTCGGCCGGGGTCGAGCGGGGGTCCAGCTCATCTAGGAGTTGGCCCGTCCGGTCGCTCACCAGCGTCGTGTCATCACCCATGGGAGAGAACATACTGCCCAGTCGGTCCACCGGCCGAGAGCTCTGGGTCCTGGTCGGGCCGATTAGACGCCGCCGATGCCCTTGCCCACCAGGATCACCCCGAAGACCAGGTAGATGACGGCCATCATGGCGGCATTGTTGCGGTCGAGCCAGGACTTCCACCCTTCCAGGAGGCTCTGGGAGCGGTCGCCGAGGATGAGCACGGCCACGATCGGCGACGCCACACCCAACGAGCCGATCACCACGTAGACGGCCAGGACGCCGACCTGTGAGGCCGTAGACAACTGGGCCGAGCTGACGGCCACCGCCGCGGCCAGAGCCACGACGATGTTCTTCGGGTTGAGGGCCCCGACGGCGAGACCGGTGAGCAGGGACTTGCCCGGTCCGAACCCGGCGATCCCCTCCATCCATTTCGGGGTGTCGGCCACGGCATCAGGGCCAGGTCGGTGACGGAATGTCCGGACCGCCATCACCACCAGGCCCACTCCGAGGGCCAAGAGCAGTCCGGAGGCTCCGCGTGACTGGTCCGACCCCGGCGAGAGTCCGATCACCCCGGCCAGGGCGGTGAGGCCACCGACGATTGCCGCCACGCCGATGACGAACCCGATCAGATAGCTGGTGGCGTTCACGACGGGCTTGGCGCTGAACAGCAAGAGGATGGCGGCGATGATGTTGATGGGCGACACCAGTACGACCACGGCAAACGGCAGTACGTCCCCGATGGCACCTCTCACCGGGGTGACCGAACGCTCGTGCGGCATTGGTAGTGGGCGGCCCGAACGCGGCGCCCACCAGAGGTCACCCCTGTCATCTCGACTCTCCCTCCACCAACCCCGGATCCGCCACCAGCGGCCGAGCGTAGCCATGACGCCGAGTTCGCGGTACCGCCGGCACAGGCCACCGAGCAGGCCCGGCGCACCGGTGCCATCGATTAGCTTCGTTGGCGTGCCAGGGCGTCATCATCGGTCGATCACACAATCGGTATGGCCGGCCATCGCCCGGGATGCGACGGGACGGCTGCGTCCATGACCGCGGCGATTCTCCTGGTTGTCCTGGCGGTGCCGCTGGTGGCGTGGTTGACGGTTCGGTGGTGGACTGGCCGTGACGATCACACAGGGTCCGCCCCCACCGGCCCGAAGCATCGGTGGTGGCAACCGTGACGCACCACCGCCCGTAGGGTCACTGGCCGAAGGAGTAGCGAAGATTGGCGTTGATCAGTCCGTTGATCCGCTTACGCATATGGCCGAGCTTCGACTGATCCGGTGACGGTTCGTCGACCAACAACGTCCAGCACAGATCCGTTCCCGTCCGGGCCCCCGGAGGTAAGGAAAACCGGATCCGGGCATCGGGGCGCCCGGGCCAGAGTGACGACCACAGCACCTCGCTGGGCACGGTGGCGGCCAGCAGCTGTGGGCGGACCTCGTCATCGAGCAACACGAGCCACGGCCGCGACTGATCCCGGTCAGGTTGGGTGAGCGCCTCGAACACGATATGGGGAGGTGCGGGTAGGTTCCGCATTCGTCGCCCGACCTCCAGCACCGGGCCAGTCTACGGAGGCCACCGGTCGGCTCCTGTGCCACGCTGCGGGGGTCGGTACCACGACCGAGGGAGGACACCGCGTGGAGTCACCGAGCCACGAGCGATTGGCGTCGATCGACGATCTCGAGACTGTCACGTCGATCGTGGCCCAGGCCTTCGTCGACGATCCCCTGTGGAGCCGGGCACTGGCGATGCCCGGCGGGAGCGTCGACCACCATCCGGCGTTCTGGCGTCTCTTCGCCGAAGGGGCGCTGGCGCAGGGATGGAGCTGGCTGGCCGCGGGTGAGGCTGCGGTGGCGTTGTGGATCCCACCGGGTGCCACCGAGCTCTCCACAGAGCAGGAACATCGGTTGATGGCCCTGGCCCGAGACCGGTTGGGGCCGGGCGCCGACGACTACGTCGAACTGCTGGATCGATTCGAGGCGGCTCATCCCCGACACGAGGAGCACTACTACCTCTCCCTGCTGGGAACCCACCCCGACCACCGGGGACAGGGGATCGGGATGGCGTTGGTGGCCCGCAACCTCGAACAGATCGACGCGGTCCATCGGCCCGCGTACCTGGAGTCATCGAATCCGGCCAACGACCATCGCTATCAGCGTCTGGGATTCGAGCAGATCGGCGAGATCTCCTATCCCGGCGGAGGGCTGACCGTCTCGACCATGTGGCGGCCGGCCCGCTGAGGCGGGATCGGCGGCCGACAGGACCGCCAGTGCATGACCACAGACCACCGCCCGGTGGGGCGCCCCACACCGCAGCGCCCAGGCGGGCGCCCTCACTAGAGTGGCGCTAGACCACCCGAGGAGGCGACCGTGCCCGAGTTCCCTGCCATCACCCACGTCGGCCTCACGGTCACGGACCTGGCGAAAAGCATCCCCTGGTACGAGCGGCTGTTCGGTGCGGCACCGGTGCTTGACGAGGACACGGGGCCCTTTCGACACGCGGTGTTTCTCATCGGGGGGAACACGCTGGTCGGGCTGCACCAGTTCCCTGATCTGGTGGACGGCCAGGCCTTCAACGAGCGGCGCGTGGGGCTGGACCACCTGGCCTTCGCCTGCGCCGGCCGCAACGAGCTCGAGCCGTGGGTGGCACACCTCGACGCACTGGGGATCGTCCATGGTGGGATCGTCGACGCACCCTACGGGTCCGGACTCTCGTTCCGTGATCCCGACAACATCGCCCTCGAGTTCTTCGCACCACCCTCGTAGCCCGTCGGTTCAGCCGCCTCCCGGCGCTGCGTCCTGGTCGCCGCGCCCCCGAGTGGGGGCCCGGCCGGCGGGACACGGTCCGGCCTCCACGATGGGTCGCGCCCGAGGAAGCCGAGGAACTGCTGACGCGCCGGTGAGTCCGTGGACACGGCCACCGCGGGTCCGTAGTGCGCCAAGTCGCGGTCAGCGCCGACCAGGATGACTGCAGCGTCGTGGGCGGTGGCCCAGAGCAACTCGTCGATGACGAGGGGCACGCCCGTGGCTACCGACACGTCCCAGGTGTGGGCCAGCACGTCCACCAGGTTGATGCCGGCGGCGACGTCGGCCGGGAACTCACCGAAGGGAAGGAAGCAACGCCTCGAGAGGTCGGCGGACCCCCAGGCCGAGCGCGACCCCTCGGCCGTGGCCCCGAGCGCGCCGGCATGATCGTCGCCCACCAGGTCGCCGGGTGGCGTCTGTGGGTGGTCGGTGTCACCGGAGGCGAACTGGGTGAACTTCTGGGTCACGCCGATCGAGTGGTTCACCACCTCGTGGACCGACCAGCCCGTGCAAGGGCTGTGTCGGGACAGGTCGCCGGCGTGGACCTCCCGTCCGACCGCCCACTGTGCCAGGAGCGCGCTCTGGAGCGCGTCGACGAACAGCATCAGAGCAGCATCACATGAGTTCCCCCGCCACGCTGCACTGGTGCTGGCCAGCGGCCCGGGATAGCCTCGCGGACCGCGCGACCTGCCGTGGACTGCTCCATCAGGCCTGGTCAGGGCAGTCCTGCCCGGGCAACGGACCTCAGGACTCTCGATGATGCTGAACTACCGCTGGACGATCATCGCCGGGACCTATTTCCTGGCCGTTCTGGCCGTCGATCTCCTCAGTTCGCCCCATCAGAACTTCACCGGCCTATTGACCCTGATCCCGGTGCTCTTGGCCCTGGAGTGGGGTCCGACCATCGTTCTTCTCGGGACGCTCCCCCTCGTCGTCATCGCCGCCACCGACGTGCTCGGGGATGCTGAGACCACGACTGAGGCGGTCATCGTGCGCACCGTCGGCATCTCGGTCGGCATCGCCATCGGCACCTACATCGCGGCATACCGTCGGCGGCGCTCGGTGACCCTCAAGCGGAGCCGGGCCGCCACCGAGGCGGCCCGGGAGGCCATCCTCCCGGCCGTGCCCGGTTCGGTCAGGGGCTTCGGATTCTCGTGCGCCTACCGATCGGCTGCCGACGAGTCGCTCATCGGCGGCGACTTCTACAAGGTGCTCGACACCGACTTTGGCGTCCGTATGCTCCTCGGCGACGTGCAGGGGAAGGGACTGGGGGCGATCTCGATGACCGCCGCGGTGTTGGGATGCTTCCGCGAGTGGGCCCCCGAGACAGCCAGCCTGAAAAGCTTGGTGGCCCGGCTGGACGCCCGCGTGGCCGAGCAGGCCGGCGATGGCGACTTCGTCACCGCCGTCGTCGCCACCCTGAGCGAGGATGCGGTCTTGGAGGTGGCCAACTGCGGCCATCCCTCGCCCCTGCATCTGACCCAGTCCGGTCCGAGGGGCGGGATCATCCCTGAGCGCCGGACGACCCCGCTGGGTGTCGCCCCCGACCCCGAGATCACGAGCCTCCAGCTGACACCCGGCGACCGGGTCCTGTTCTACACCGACGGGTTGATCGAGTCCCGTGACGCCTCGGGGGCCTGGATCCAATTCGACGAGGCACTCATCGGTACGGTGGCCACCGACCCGTTCGACGGGGCCCTTGACGACCTGGTCTCCCGGGTAGAGGCCAGGGTGGGCGTGCTGCGCGACGACCTGGCGCTGCTCCTCTTCGAGGTGCGACGCGAGCCGAGGACCGGGCCACACGATCCGAGGCGGCGGCCTTCGCAACGGCCGCAATAGCCTTTTGCCGTGCCTGCCCCCGGCATGCGGGTCGCCCGACCCACCGGCGACTGGCCCGGATCCGCCGGTTCTACGAGACCACCGTGGGCCAAGCCGTCCTGTGGGGTTTCGCCGACGGCGACGGCTTCGATGGCGTGGTCTTCGGCATCGACGGGGAGCGGGTACAGCTGGAGTGCATCACCACCCCCCACCACGTGATCCCGAGACCCACGATCGAGGACGCTCTCGTGTGTACGTCCATGATCTGGACGCCCACGCGGAGCTGATCCAGCGCCTCAGATCAGAGGCCACGCCCGAGGTTCCAGCCTACGACCCGGATTGCACTCCCTACTGGCCGGACACCGGAGCGGTCACGTTCCGCGACCCCAACGGGTACCGCCTCATCATCACGACGCCGTAGTTGGGCGTTCGGGTGACCCACTACCCGAGGTCGCCTCCCGACGGAGGACCTCGGCGCTGGGTTTCACTGTGCGGTCCCGATCGATGATCCCAAAGCGGACGTCATGGCCGTGGAGCCACTCGTAGTTGTCGACGGCCGTCCAGTGGAACAACCCCCGCACATCGACACCCCGCTCGATGGCACCGTTGACGGCGGTAAGGCCGCTTTCGAGGTAGGCGGCGCGGGAGGCGTCATCCGCGGTGCCAATCCCGTACTCGGCGACCAGCAACGGTGTCCCAGGGAGCTCTCGGTGCAGTCGGTCGAGGACCAGGCCGACACCATCGGCCCAGATGCCGTACCCGAGTGGCGATACCTCGGCCTCTGGGGGATGGATGGCCAGGGCCCCTTTCGCCACCCCCATGGCTGCGTAATAGGAGAAGCCGATCAGGTCGAAACAACCCGCCAGGTCGGCCCGCTCGACCGGGTCGCGACCCAAGACATGGAGCAGGCCGTCGCGGAACAGGCCGATCCCCGGTGCCCAGTACCGCTCATCGAGCTTCTGGGCTAGCGCCGCGGTGGCCGGGTCGTCGTCGGTGGGCACGATGGGCGACAGACCGAAGATCGATGCCACCGGCGCGCCGCTCTCCCCCAGCCGTAGGGCAGCCTCGGCGGTCGCCAGGTGCATCGCCTCGTCGACGAGCGCCCGTTCGGCACCGTTCCGGTGGCCGGGAGGCCATCCCCCGCCTCCATACGCGGCCCGGCCGTAGTAGTTGGTCTCGTTGACCGGCTGCCATCCGGCGACGAGGTCGCCGAAGGTCTCGAGCACGAACTCGACATGGCGCCGCCACTCGTGGGTCCGGTGACGCTCGACGAGGAAACCACCAGCATCGGCGAACCAGCCCGGGAGCGTGAAATGGAACAAGCACACCCACGGGTGCACACCGGCGTCGCGGGCGGCAATCAGCACCTCTCGGTAGTGGTCGATGGCGACCGGGTCGTGCACACCTTCCTCGGGCTCGATCCGCGCCCAGTCGAGGGACAGCCGGTGGTGGGTGAGGCCCAGTCCTGCGAGCAGCGCGAAATCCTCGGCGAATCTGGCGGCGAACCCGTTACCGTCGCCGGACGGCGGGGCGTGCCCGGCTCGCTCCCAGGCCGACCAGTCCGAGGCGGGCGCTGCGCCCTCGCACTGGGTCGACGAAGCGCCGGTGCCCCACAGGAATCCGTCGGGCCAGCGCACCGGGCCAGTATGCCCCAACGACCGCCGGCCGCTACATTCTCGGGGATGCGAGTAGTGGTGTTGGGAGCAGGTTTCGGAGGTCTCGAACTGGCGACTCGGTTGTCGAGTGAGTTCGGGGATCAGATCGACGTCGTGCTGATCGACAAAGGCGAGGGGTTCGTCTTCGGGTTCTCGAAGCTGGACGTCATGTTCGGCAAGCTTCCCCCGTCGACCGTGCTGCATCCCTACCGTGATCTGGACAAGCCCGGCGTGCGGTTCGTGCAAACCACCATTCGGGCGATCGATCCCGACATCAAGCACGTCGACACCGACGCCGGCAGCTTCGACGCCGACATCCTGGTCCTGGCCCTCGGCGCCGACCTCCATCCCGCCGACACCCCAGGGCTGGTCGAGGGCGGACACGAGTTCTACACCGTGGCCGGGGCGTTCGCCCTCCGCGAGGTGTTGGCGACCTTCCCGGGGGGAAGGGTGATCGTGGGGGTGACGTCGACGCCGTTCAAGTGCCCACCGGCACCCAGCGAGACGGCGCTGCTCCTGCACGACCACCTCAGCGCCCGCGGCGTCCGCGACGCCTCCACCATCTCCCTGGTCATGCCCCTGGGTGTGCCGATCCCGCCATCGCCGGCAGCGTCAGAGGCACTGCTCGAGGCCTTCGCTGAACGGGACATCAGCTGGCACCCCCAGAAACTGGTGACCCACCTCGATGCCGACCGGAAGGTGGCGGTGTTCAGCGACGGGGGCGAGATGGCCTACGACTTGTTCCTCGGCGTTCCCGTCCACAAGGTGCCCGAGGTGGTCGAAGCCTCGGGGATCACGGTCGACGGATGGGTGCCGGTCGATCCGCACACCTTGGAGACCCCGGTCGCCGGTGTCTACGCCATCGGTGACGTGACCAGCGTCGGCACCCCGAAAGCCGGTGTGTTCGCCGAGGGACAAGCGGCGGTGGTGGCCGAGCAGATCGCCTCGAAGATCCGGGGCGGTTCCTCCACCGCCACCTACGACGGCCAGGGCACGTGCTATCTCGAGTTCGGCAACAACCTGGTCGCTCGGGTCAGCGTCACGTTCCTGAGCGGGGCGGCCCCGGTCGGCGATCTCGACGGACCCTCGCAGCAGATCGCCGCCGACAAGGTGGCGTTCGGTACCAGCCGCGTCCAACGTTGGTTCGGGCGCGCCTGGGACCCAGGCGGCGCCATTGCCCACTGACCGCGGCAGGGGCCAGGACCTGCGACAGAGGCTGGCGAGGGCGGCCGACTCCGTCGGGATCCGGGACGGCGTGGCCCGAGGCCGTGACGCGCTGGTCGACCTGCTGACCGGAGGTGCCTCGAACTCGGTTCACCGGCGGAACCACCGTGACGACAAGCACTTGAAGCTGCTCTTGAGTTTCACCCTCGGACCGGCATCCAACTGTCTCGACGTCGGAGCCAACAAGGGGGTGTTCTTGTCCCACTTCGCCCGGGTGGCGCCCGGGGGCCACCACATCGCCTACGAGCCCCTCCCCCACCTCCACGACGAGTTGGCCCGACGGTTTCCCGAGATGGACATCCGCCGGGCGGCTCTGTCTGACGAGGACGGCGAGTCCACGTTCATCCACGTCAAAGAAGAGCCGGCCTACAGCGGCCTCCGGCTGCGGTCGTACCCGGCCGCCATGAGCACCGAGACCATCACCGTGCACACCGAGCGCCTCGACGACAACGTTCCGTCCGGATGGCTCCCCTCGTTCGTGAAGATCGACGTCGAGGGTGCCGAGTCCCTGGTCATGGCCGGGGCCATCGACACCCTCCGAGCGGCGCAGCCGGTGCTGGCCTTCGAACACGGTTGGGGTGGCGGCGAGAGTCACGGGGTCAGCGACGGCCAGATGTACGAACTGGTGTGCGGCGACATCGGCCTCCGTCTGTTCGACATGGACGGCAATGGCCCCCTCGACCTGCACCAGTTCTGCGAGGCGCTGGCCTCTGGGCAGCGGTGGAACTGGGTCGCCCACCCCTGAACGGTCGGCCGCTCAGGGCTGCAGCCGCTCGATGCGCCAGCCGGGACCACCGGGGACATACAACAAGCGGTCGTGGAGGCGGTCGTCCCGATGTTGCCAGAACTCGAACCTCGACGGGACGACACGGAACCCTCCCCACCACGGCGGACGCGGCACCTCCACCCCGTCGAACTCAGCGGCCACGGCCTCCACCTGCCGGTCGAGGCTGGCTCGACCATCGGCCACCTGACTCTGATGGGATGCACGCGCACCGATCTGGCTCCCGCGGTGCCGTGAGGCGAAGTAGGCGTCGGACTCCGCGTCGGTGGTGCGCTCGACGGCACCCTCGATCCGTACCTGACGAGCGGTGGTGTCCCAGTGGAAGAGCAGAGCGGCCCGTGGGTTCGCCTCCAGCTCACGGCCCTTGCGGCTGTCGTAGTTGGTGAAGAATGCGAAGCCGCTGGCCCCCCACGCCTTGAGCAGAGCCATGCGCACCGAGGGCCGGCCCTCGCCGTCGGCCGTGGCCACCGCCATGGCTTCAGGCGCCTCCATGACAGCGGCCGCCTCGGAGAACCATCGGCCGAACTGGGTCAGGGGATCGGTGTCGGCGGTGTCCTCGAGGAGGGGTACGGACGGCTCGATCATGTCGATGACCCTAGTGACACCGGGACCCGGCCGGACCGACACGTCGGGCGTGAGCGCTGAGCGGTGGGCGTCCAGGCGGGTGCGAGCGTCCCGGGGCCAGGGGCCGTGCGGGGCCACCTTGGTAGATTCGCCGTTCATGAGTGGTGCTATCGACGTCGACGCCGAACGGGCGATGACCCCGGGGTGTCGCGGAGTGGACCATCTCAACAACGCGGGAGCCGCCCTGCTCAGCGAGCCCACGCTCGATGCCGTCGTGGGTCACCTCCGACTGGAGTCGGACCAGGGTGGCTACGAGGCCGCGGCGTTGGTGGTCGAACCTCTGGCCGCGGTGAGGGCTTCGGCCGCCCGGCTCCTCGGGGCGCGTGACGACGAGGTGGTGGTGACCGGGTCGGACACCCAGGCCTGGACCAAGGCCCTGTGGGGCTACGCCCTTGGGGGCGGGATCCCAGAGGGCGCCCGCATCCTGGCCGACCGCATCGCCTACGACAGCCACTACCTCGGGCTGCTCCAGGTGTGCGAGCTGACCGGGGCCACCATCGAGGTCATCCCGAGCCGGCCGGACGGCACCCTCGACCTCGAGGCCCTCGAGCGCGCCCTGGACGGCCCGCCGGTGGCACTGGCGTCCCTCACCCATGTCGGGTCCCACCGCGGCCTGATTAACCCGGTGGAAGAGGCGGGCATGCCGCTCCGGCAAGCCGGTGTCCCCTACTTCCTCGATGCCTGCCAGAGTGTGGGCCAGCTACCGGTCGACGTCGCTCGCATCGGCTGCGACGTCGCCACGGCCACCGGGCGCAAGTGGCTCCGGGCCCCCCGGGGCACCGGCCTCCTCTACGTCCGGACGGACTTCGCCGAGCGGCTCCGCCCGCCCGGCATCAGCTGGACCTCGGCGGTGTGGGAGGACGCCGGCCACTTCCGTCTGCTTCCCGGGGCCGCCCGCTTCGCCGAGTTCGAGGCCTCCATCGCCGACCATCTCGGGCTGGGTGTGGCCATCGATCACGCGCTGGCACTGGGTCTGGAGGCGATTGCCACGCGTGTCGGGGCGCTCGGGGAGCGGCTTCGGCTCGACCTGGCGGGCATCGGCGGTGTGGCCATCCACGACGGTGGGGTCCGGCGCTCGGGCATCGTCACCTTCACCGTGGCCGGACGGGTCCCGGCCCAGGTGGTGGCGGCAGCCACCGCCGCTCGGATCAACGTGTGGGCGAGTGAAGCTCCGTCGGCCCGCCTGGACATGACCGCGCCCCATCCGACCTCGGTGGTTCGGGCATCACCGCACTACTACAACACCGAGGGAGAGCTGGAGCGACTGGTCGATGTGGTCGAGCAGCTGACCTCGGGTCACTTCGAGCCGTAGAACGGGGCGTCAAAGCTGTAGACCGCCCCGTCGCCCCCCACCAGCCAGTAGCCGCCGGTGGTCGAGTCTGCAGCCATGCCGACGATGGGGGCGGAGATGGCGTGCCCGCCACCTGACCCGCGGAACGGCAGCCCGAAGGCGAACACGCCCCCGTCGGAGGCCACGAACCAGTAGCCGGTGCCAGTTGAGGTCGCCATGGACACGATCGGACGGTTGAGGCGCAGAGCGCCGGTGGACCCGACGAACGGAGCGTCAAAGGCAAACACCCCCCCGTCAGATGCCACCTCCCAGTAGCCACCGGTCTGGGTGTCGGCGGTGATGCCCACCACCGGCCTGTTCAGGGGCCGGCCGCCCATGGACCCGTGGAACCGGGCGTCGCCGAAGGCGAAGATGCCGCCGTCAGCGGCCACCAGCCAGTAGCCGCCGCCATCAGGGGTCGGGGCCATGTCCACCACCGGGGCATTGAGGCGGTGGCCGCCCATCGAACCGAAGAAGGCGGCATCGCCGAAGGCGAATGTCCCACCATCGCCGGCCACCAGCCAGTAGCCGAGGCCGTCACTGGTCGACACGATGTGGGTGATGGGTGAGTTCAGTCGGGCGCCGGCCATCGACCCGTAGAAGGCCGCCCCACCGTGGGCGCTCACACCGCCGGTGGCGTCGGCCAGCCAGTAGCCACCGCCCGCCGGGGTCGAGGCCATGCCCACCACCGGCGCCGTGAGTGGAGACGGTGCCGGTGGTGGCGACGGTGTCGGCGTCGCCGCCGAGGCCACCGACGCTCCGGAGATCGCCCGGGTCACCGAGAACGCCGAGTTCGCCTGGAGGCCGCTCGGGAAGGCCTCGGTGGCACCACCACCAGACACCGTGGTGATGGCTGACGGGGAGAGCTTCCCGACCGGGGACCCGTTGACCGTGCAGTTGGTGAACGACACTGAGCCGTAGTTGGCATACGGGACCGGCGTCGATCCCGGGTCTTCGGCGATGCACTCGGCCGACGAGTTGGTAGCGCCGGAGAGCGACACGGTGACCGACCCACTCGCGCCCGTGGTCGAGTCGACCAGGCGGAGCTTGTAGGAACTCCCTCCCTGGAAGTTCACGGAGGCCTGCACGGTGTCTCCCGCGCTCACCGGCAGATGCGGGAACAGCACGGGCATCTGTGGGTAGATCTCGTACCAGGCAAAGTACTGCGCACTGCCGTCGTCGCAGTAGGCGTCGACGCCGTCTTGTTCCACGGTGGCCGATGCCAGGCCGTCGATCCCGGCCCAGAACGAGCTCGACGACACCTCGGTCGGGCCGCACGAGGCCAGCCCGGGCACCACGAACGAGGCCTGCACCGACGTGAACGAGCCGTTCTTGCCCGTCACGCCGTACCCGCCCCAGTTCAGCGATCGCACCGTGGCGCTGACTCCCTTACTGGTGCGGGGCACGTCTCCGGCCCTGATCATCGGGCCGTGGGCGGCCAGTGTGGCCGACAGCGGGGATCCGGACCGGGCGGCCAGCGGTCCGACCGTCGCTGCCGTCACCAACCCGGTGAGGACGGCCAGGAGGGCAACCCGGCTCGCTCGGGGTCGCCGGGCGCGCCGCGTCGCGCGAGCAGTCGGTGACCGGGGGGCGCCCCTGTCACCGCGTTCGAACGCCTCGACCGTCCCTGTACCCATGCCCCGTGGCCTTTCGCCGGCAGGACGGTCCTCCGCGCACGGTTCCGCGCCGGGTTGGCCTGCCTCAGCGGGTATCGGCGCAACGGGGTGCGGCCTTTAGCCACCGGGATGACCCGAGGACGATCCTCTGCGGCATCTCCCCAGCTCAGAAGGGGTGGCGGCCCCCGGGGACCTGCAGTCCGAGCACCGACGGGTGGTTACGCAGCGACCGGCCGTGCTGGCTCGCCGCGGCGCTCTCCTCGCTCCGCGCCAGAATCGTCGAGAACCTCAGTCCCGACGTCAGGCCAGTGTGGCGAGGACATCCTCGGCTGTCTGTTCACCGGAGCGGACCGCGCCCTCCATGTACCCGTTCCACACCGCCGAGCACTCGGCACCGGCCCAGTGGATTGGACCCACCGGCTCGGTGAGGGCCGGGCCGAAGTCACCCCACACCCCGGGCGTGAAATGGGCCCCGTAACAGCCACGGCTGAACTCCTCGGCCATCCAGTCCCGTTCGACGTAGTCGATGGGTCGGGATGCCTTCGGCCCGAAGTAACGGACGAAGCAGGCCACTGCGGCTGCTCGCCGATCATCCAGCGAGAGCCGGGCGGCGGCCCGCCCGTCGTTGCCCTCCATGAATCCCATGAGCACTCCGGGTGTGCCAGTCGGCGGAGAATTGTCGAAGGTCACCTTGATGGGCCCCTCGTCCGAGGCGGCCTGACCGGTGAGCCCGTCCGCCCGCCAGAAGGGCTCGGGATACACCGCGTAGAGCTTGATGACCGATCCGGCCGGCAACCGCTGGGTCAGCTGATCGCGCCACGACGGCAGGGCCGGCGAGTACTCCAGCCGGCCGGCCAACGTCGGCGGCAGGGTGACGATCACCCGCTCGGCGCGATGCACCTGGCCCTGGCGGGTCGTGACTGCCACTCCGCCGGCACCGTGCTCGACCAGGCGCACCGGGCTGTCCAGGCGGACACGGTCGCCGAGCTCTGCAGCCATGGCCTCGCTGATACGAATCGATCCCCCCACCACCCGATCCTGTTGGGCGCCGTTGTCCGTGCTCAGCAGTCCCTCGAGATCCGTGCCCGAGTGGGCGTAGAACAGCGCGTGCAGGGCGGACAGGTTGCCGCTCTCGGCGGAGAAGACCGCCTCGGTGGCCACCCGGAAGTAGTCCCTTCCGGTACGGGTGCGCAGGTTCCGGCGGATCCAGGTCTCGAAGGTCTGGTTGTCCAGCGCGTGGGCCCCCGGGGCTGTCCAGGGGGCCTCGAGGGGGATGGTGTCCGCCAGCCGCTTGAACCGGGTAAGCCCCTGGAACAGGTCGGCCAGCACGAATGGGTTGAGCTTGGGCACCGCGCCGCGGTGGGAGGCCATCAGGCTCTGCTTGCCGCCCAGGCGGACAACGTGCTTGCCGATGTTGTAGGTCGGAAACGCCTCCAGCCCGAGCTCGGCCAGGAGTGAGGCCATCCGGGTCTGGGTCGGCCCCAACCACTGGCCTCCCAGCTCGAGCGGCGTTCCGTCCACGGTGTGCCCGCCCTCGGTGCGACCGCCCACCCGGGAACGAGCCTCGAGGACGGTCACCTCGACGCCCGAGGACCGGAGGCGGCGGGCCGCGGCCAGACCGGAGAGGCCGGCTCCCACCACGAGGACCTGCCTGTCGGTCACGATCGTGCCTCCGCGGGAATCTGGGCCACCCGGTCGATGGCCCGCCACGGCCGGCGGATCCACCACGGCCGGGTGTCGGCCAGCCGTGCTGCGGCCACATCGGCCAACCAGGCCGATTCGAGTCGTTCGGCCTCGGCGAACGCATCCTGGGACGAGGGAGGGTTGGCGATCCATCGGGACTCGGTCCGCTCCCGGGCATGTCGGTAGCGAGGCAGCAGCGTGGCGTGGGCCACCATGGTGGCCCGGTGCAGGAGCTCGTGCCGCCACCACAGGCTCCTGGCATCGAACACGTTGGTGGCACCCGGGCCGAGGTCGACCGGCACCTCCACCTCGACCGGCTTGAACAACGAGGTGCAAGGGGCCGACGTCGCCGTGGCCCAGTGGCGGGGGCCCGAACGAAGGTCCGACACCCACGACGCGGTGGTCTGACTGGAGGCCCCCACGCCGCCGGCGTGGACACAGGGAGCGTCGAGCCCCCCGTGCACGGGCGACCAGGCCGGCGGAGCGCTGGCCCCGTCCCCACTGTGGCGGCGAAGGGCCTGCATCAGATCGGCGGGACCTCGTGCGCTGCAGGCCAGCGCATCGGTGAGGCTCCGGCGCCGCCGGGCCGAACTCACCCAGGAGCGGATCGGATCGGCATGGGAACGGGCGAACGGAGCGATGGTCAAGCCGTTCGAGATACTCCGCCCCGGCCCCACCACCTCCTCGACGGCCCAGTTGCGGCCGGCGGTCTCCAGCACCAGCGCCCCACTCGGGTCGGCCACCAGAAAGCTGTTGTCGTAGGTGAAACCAGGGCGCTCGAAACTGCATGGGCCACCCTGGCCGTGACGCTCGAGAAGTTCGACCATGACCGACACCGCATCGCTGGCCGAGGTCGCCCGTTCCAGGGCCAGCCGCAACAGGTCCATCCCGAGCAGTGCCTTGTCGCCGGCGGGTCCTCTGGTGAACACGGCCTCGTTGCCGATCACCACCCCGTGCTCGTTGGCTCCCATCTCCGCGCCCCACATCCACCACGGGCGAGAGAGCACCACGGCATGGGTGTGGCGACTCTGGGGGACGTCGACCCAGGTGCACGAGACCGATGCCCCGGCCGGGTGGTCCCGTGCGGCTACCCATTCCAGGACCTGGGCCTCGTTGGGGTCACGATCGCTGTTCTTGGCGAACAGCAGCCCGTCGTCGGTGACGGTCACGAACGAGTCACACATTCGGGCACCTCGGGACGAGTGGTCGCCCCGATCGCACTCAGCGGCCCTGCTTCTTGAAGCAACCCACCAGGTGATCGTCGATGACCCCCACCGCCTGAAGATACGAGTAGACGATGGTGGAGCCGACGAAGGTGAACCCTCTCCGCTTGAGGTCCTTGCCCACTCGATCGGACAGTTCGGTCCGGGCGGGCAGGTCTGCCATCGACGTCGGCCAGTTCACGAGGGGGGCGCCATCAATTGAGGACCAGAGGAACGAGGTGAAGGTGCCGTACTCCTCGGCCACCGCCAGGAATGCCCGTGCATTGGTCACCGTACCCCGCACCTTCAGCCGGTTCCGGATGATCCCAGGGTCATCCAGCAGTGCGGCGATCTTCGTTTCGCCGTAGGCCGCCACCCGTTCGGGGTCGAAACCGTCGAACACCTCGCGGTAGTGCGGGCGCTTGTTGAGCACCGTCGACCAGGACAGTCCGGCCTGGGCGCCCTCGAGGATGAGCATCTCGAACAGATGGGTGTCGTCGTGGGACGGCACACCCCACTCGTCATCGTGATAGGCGCGCATCGAATCCGAACCCTCCGCCCAGTCGCAGCGGACCACGGTGAGCGTGTCGACGGGATCTCGGGCCACGCGCCGAAGCTACACCGGGCAACCGTGCCCCGGCTCCTGGTCTCAGCCGTGAGCAGGGGCGCAGCAGGGGGCGCCGGTGTAACCGAGGCTCAAAGTGGATTCCAAGCCATTTCACAGTGATTCTTCAGGACAGACGGGCAGGATAGGAGCATGATCGTTCACGCATCGAGCCACCGGGTCCTCTGGCTCGTCCGCCACGGGGAGTCCAACTGGAATCGCCTGGGCTGGATCCAGGGTCAGCTCGACGAGCCTCGCCTGACCCGCCGCGGACGGCTCCAGGCCGAACGGGTCGCCACGCTGCTGGCCACCAAGGAGCTCTCCGCCGTGTTCTCGAGCGACCTCCAGCGGGCCCGGAGCACCGCCGAGATCATCGCCTCCCGGACCGGGTGCGCGGTCCGGGTCGATACTCGCCTGCGCGAGCGCAGCTTCGGTGCCTTGGAGGGAGCTCCGACAGGTTCCCTGCCGGCCGAGGCCACCGGCATCGGGGGTGGCCGGGTCACCGACGCCAGCGCCCATCCGATCGGGGGCGAGTCGTTGGCCGAAGTGGCGACGCGATGTGCCGAGTTCATCCGGAGGCTCGAGGCCGAACAGCCCGAGGGTGACCTGGCCGTCGTGGCCCACGGTGGGAGCATCCGGCTGCTCTCGTCGATTGTGTCCGGCACGCCGCTGGTCGGGCTGCGGTGGGGTCCGATCGCCACAGCCAGCGTGCACCGCCTGGTCCTCCCTATCCGACCCGTCCGCCGGTCCGAACCTTCTGCGCCCAGTTCGGCCGCACGCCGCGCCATACCCACAGCCGGCGACTCCGCGGCGGCCACCCTCTGCGCCAGCTGACCCCGACCCCGGCGATTCCGACAGGATCGTGGACCCGCTGGAGCCGGCCGGTCGGGCCCCGACCACCCGGACGGACGGCCCTCGGACCGGGGCGGGCGCGATCATGGAGTATGGACTCAACCATCGTCACCGTCGATACCACGGCACGCACCATCGTCGACCTCACCGGGAACGTGCTCCGATTCTGCGAGCAGCGGGGCGACGGCCTCGTCAACGTGTTCGCGCCCCATGCCACCGCGGGTGTGGCCCTGATGGAGGTCCGGTCAGGCTCGGAGGACGACCTGGACCAGGCCCTTCGCCGCCTGTTGCCTCGGGATGACCGGTACCTCCACCGGCATGGCTCCACCGGGCACGGCGCCGATCACCTCCTGCCGGCCCTGGTGAGCCCGTCGCTGTGCATCCCGGTGCTCGCAGGGGCGCCACAGCTCGGAACCTGGCAGAGCGTCGTACTGGTGGACACCAACGACGACAACCCTCGGCGCCAGGTCCGGCTCAGCTTCCTCTCCGGCTGATGGCGGCCGCGACGAGCTGGGCCTCGTCCAAGGCCCGCCCGAGGGTCTCGAGCACCCTGGACGACGCCCGACCGTCGACGAAGTCACCCCCGGTGGCATAGACCACGGTGGGTACGGTCCATCCACCCAGGCTGGCCACGAGTGACCGGCCCCCGGTGTCGAGGGAGAGGTAGTGGGCCGGCGAGGCCGCGGTGGCCACCAGCACCACCACCGTCCGGGCCAGGGCGTCGGTGGCGAAGCGGTCGAGAAACATCTTGAGCGAGCCGTTGAACGTGGCCCGGTAGATCGGCGTGGCGAGGACGAGCACGGCGGCATCCGAGGCGGCCTGCACGGCCCGGTCGACGGCATCATCCTGTCGTCGACCGAGGAGGGCATCGGCCGGCAGGTCGATGAGGTCGATCAACTGGCCCGTACCCTGGCGCTCGAGCGCGGCAGCAGCCAGGATCCGCGTCTTGGAGGTGGGTGAGTCTCCGCTGCTCACCGCCACCAGCGACATCGTGGGCCGCCCGCTCTCAGGACCGGGACTGGGCGAGGACACCGCCATGTGGTCCGTTGCCGGCGGCCGCGTCGAAGAGGCCGGCCCGCGCCAACAACGGGAAGACGCCTTCGGCGAACCAGTAGGCCTCTTCGAGGTGCGGTTGTCCCGACAGGATGAAGTGGTCGATCCCCAAGGCGTGGTACTCGGCGATTCGCTCGGCCACCTCATCGTGGCTGCCGACCAGGGCAGTGCCCGCCCCGGACCGGACGAGCCCGTAGCCGGCCCACAGGTTCGGGGCGATCACCAGATTGTCCCGAGTGCCACCGTGGAGCGCGGCCATGCGCTGCTGACCCACCGATTCTGCAAGGTTGAACTGGCTCTGGGCCAGGGCGATCACCTCGTCGGACATGGCGTCCAGCATGCGGTCGGTGACGTCCCAGGCATCGGCCGACCGGTCCCGGCTGATGACATGGAGCCGGATACCGAATCGCAGCTCCCGGCCCGCTTCGGCGGCCAGGGCCCGCATCCGCCCGATGCGCTCGGCCACCTGGGTCGGTGTCTCGCCCCAGGTGAGGTAGACGTCGGCATGCTGGGCGGCCACCCGCTCGGCGGCGGGCGATGCTCCTCCGAAGAAGATCTCCGGAGTCGGCGAGGGAGGTCGGACCGTGGTCGCCCCGGCGATCTCGTAGTGCTCGCCAGTGAAGTCGAAGGGCTTGTCGGACCACGCACCGCGAAGCACGGTGATGAACTCGGCGGTCCGGTCGTACCGACGGTCGTGGTCCAACCAGTCACCGAAGCGCCGTTGTTCGTCGGCATCGCCGCCGGTCACGATGTTAAGGAGGAGCCGGCCGTCGCTGATCCGCTGGAAGGTGGACGCCTGCTGGGCCGCCAATGTCGGGGAGACCAGCCCGGGCCGGAAGGCCACCAGGAATTTAAGTCTGGTGGTGTCCCGGCTCAAGGCCGCCGTGGTCAGCCAGGCGTCCTCGCACCAGGTACCCGTCGGCGTCAGCACAGCCTCGAAGCCCAACTGGTCGGCGGCCCGGGCCACCTGGGCGAGGTAGTCGATGTCGGGCGAACGGCGGGCCACCGTCGGGCCGAACCCGACGATCTCCCGGCTGTCACCGGTGGTGGGCAGGAACCAATGGACGTGGATGCTCACGCCACCACCATAAGCCTATAAACCCGATCGCTCCAGTCAGGTTTGTGGGGGGGCCGATCCTGGGTGCCCGATCGGTAGGGTCGTGGGCGTGACCCGGTAGCGAGGCGGTCATGCGGGCAACCGTTGGATCCCCTTGCCGCCCCAGCCAGCCATCGACACCGGAGTGCCCAGCCATGCCCCGCGTCCGCATCAATCCCAAGATCAGCGTGAGCGTGGTGTTCGTGGCGGCCATGTTCATGAACATCATGGACATCACGATCGTCAACGTGGCCCTGCCGTCGATCGGTCACCAGTTCGGGGTATCGGAGGCGTCGCTCGACTCGGTGGCGGTGGGGTACCTGGTCAGCCTGGCCGTCTTCATCCCGGCGGCCGGATGGTTGGGTGACCGGTTCGGCTCCAAGCGGGTCCTGCTCTTTGCCATCGCCGTGTTCACCGGTGCCTCGGTGCTGTGCGGGTTGGCCGACAGCCTCTCCCAGCTGGTGCTGTTCCGGGTGATCCAGGGGGTGGGCGGCGGCATGTTGACCCCGGTCGGCATGGCCCTGTTGTTCCGCACCTTTCCGCCCGAGGAGCGGGTGCGGGCATCGTCCATCCTCACGGTGCCCACGGCGTTGGCCCCCGCCATCGGCCCGGTCCTCGGTGGGCTGTTGGTGACCAGCCTGTCGTGGCGGTGGGTGTTCTTCGTCAACCTGCCCATCGGCGTGGCGGCGTTCGTCTTCGGCGTGCTCTTCCTCGACGAGCACCGCCAGCCCCATCCCGGCCGATTCGACCTCCCGGGGTTCTTGCTGTCGGGGATCGGGTTCGCGCTGGTGATGTTCGGCGTCAGCGAGGGTCCCGACCGGGGTTGGGGCAGCCCGGGCATCATCGGCGCCATCGTCCTCGGGTGCATCCTGCTGGCCGGTCTGGTGGTGGTCGAGCTGCGGACGGCCAACCCGCTGCTGCAGCTGCGGCTGTTCACGAACCGCCTCTTCCGCTCCACCAGCCTGGTCATCACCATCGCCATGGCGGCCTTTCTCGGTGTCCTGTTCGTCGTGCCGCTGTTCTTCCAGATCGCGCTGGGTCTCTCGGCCCTGCAGTCCGGACTCAACACGTTCCCCGAGGCCATCGGCGTCATGGTCGGTGCCCAGGTGGCCAGCCGGTTGCTCTACCCCAGCATCGGCCCCCGCCGACTGGTCGCCGGTGGGCTCGTGGGGGTGGCCGTCGTCCTGGCACTGATGACCCGTATCGGCTTCGGCACCGATCTGTGGTGGATGCGGCTCCTCATGTTCGCCCTGGGCCTGTGCATGGCACAGGTGATCGTCTCGAGCCAGGCGGCCTCGTTCGCCACGGTGTCCAATGCCGATACCGGCTACGCCTCGTCCCTGTTCAACAGCGGTCGCCAACTGGGCAGCGCGCTGGGGGTTGCCATCCTGGCCACCGTGCTGGCCGCGGTCGGGACCACCCACGTGATCGACGGGCACACCACCGCGAACCTGGCGGCCTACCATGCCGCCTTCCTCACCGCCGCAGGGGTGGCCGTGATCGGCTCCTTGGTGGCCCTCACCATCCATGACACCGACGCGTCCGCCACCATGGTTCGCCGCCGGACCCGACCCGAGCCGGGCAAGGTGGAGCGGTCCGACGGGTCACGGCCCGTGGTCGCTCCCGATCCCGCCTGAGCCACATCGCCCACGTCGCCGGGAGCCGAGTCTGGGCCTTCGGACGCCGCGCTACAGTCGCCCATGGCCACCGCGGTCATGCTGGACATCGACGGAGTCTTGGTCGTGTCGTGGCAGGCCCTGCCCGGTGCCGTCGGGACCATCGGGTGGCTCCAGCACGAGGGCCTCGATTTCTGTCTGGTCACCAACACCTCGTCCCGGACGAGGCACCAGATCGGCGAGCTACTCGCCCGGGCCGGGATGCACGTCGACGTGGACCAGATCCAGACCGCGGTCACCTCGGCCGCCCACTACCTGGCCGAGACCTACCCCGGCGCCAGTTGCCTGTTTCTCAACGAAGGGGACGTCGATGCCGATCTCGAGGGCATCTCCCTGGTCCAGGACGGGCATGCCGACGTTGTCCTGCTAGGTGGGGCCGGGCCGAGCGTGGGCTACACCGAGCTCGACGGGGCCTTCAAGCGGGCCATGGACGGCGTCCCGGTGGTTGCCCTGCACCGCAATGTCCGGTTCCAGACCGACCGGGGACCCGCCCTCGACATGGGGGCGTTCATCGTGGGGCTGGAGGCGGCCGCCTCCATCGAGGTCACTGTGGTCGGCAAACCGGCCTCGGCCTTCTTTCACTCCGTCCTGGCCGGACTGGGATCCGAGCCGGCCGACACCATGATGATCGGCGATGACCTGGACTCGGACGTTCTCGGCGCCCAGGCGGTTGGCATCACGGGTGTGCTGGTGCGCACCGGCAAGTTCCGCCCGTCCGACCTCGACGAGGCAGAGGGCCATCCGGACCACGTGATCGACGACGTGGGAGGTCTGGCGGCCCTGGTGCGCAGCCGGGGAGGACCACCGGTGGCGGGTCGGTCCGTAATTGCGGCACCTCTAGGATCGCCGGAGTGGGCCGGCCGTGGTCGGTCGACCACTGCGACTCCTCGAGGAAGGCCAGCACCATGACCCCAAGCGACCTCGTCCGCACCACCCGCCTCTCACTGGGATCCGTCGGGGTCTGGCTGGGAGCGCTCCTCGGTGCCTCCGCCGAGGAGGAGCGGGTGGCTGCCCGTCGAATCGAGGAGCTCGGCTACGGCTCGCTGTTCGTGGGCGAGCGCATCGGGGGCAAGGAGTCCATGGCGCACCAGTCGCTCTTGTTGGCGGCCACCGACCGCCTGATGTCCGGCACCGGGATCGCCAATGTCTGGGCCCGCCACCCCGCCGCCCTGGAGGGCGGGTCGGAGCTGCTCGGCGAGGCCTACCCGGGACGGTTCATCCTCGGGATCGGCATCTCCCATGCGCCCCTCGTGAACCCGAGTGGGCAGACCTACGAAAAGCCCTTCGCCCACATGGCCTCCTACCTCGACCAGATGTCCGAGGCAGCCATCGAGCCATCCGAAGAACGGTTCCGCGTACCCCACGTCCTGGCCGCCCTACGCCCGAGGATGTTGCAGCTGGCCCGGGACCGGGCCGACGGGGCCCATCCCTACTTCGTCCCGCCGTCCCACACCATCCGCGCCCGCCGGGCCCTCGGCCCCGACAAGCTGCTCATCCCCGAACAGGCGGTGGTGCTCGCCACCGACCCGACCGTGGCCCGGCGCCTGGCACGGTCTCACATGCACGGCTACCTGCAGTTGCCCAACTACGTGAACAATCTGAGGCACCTGGGCTATTCGGACGAGGATGTGGCTGATGGTGGGAGCGACCGGCTGGTCGATGCCATCGTGGCCTGGGGGGACGAGGACGCCGTCCGGACACGGGTTCGCGAGCACCTCGACGCCGGTGCCGACCATGTCCTCATCCAGCCCCTCGGCAACCTGGAGCGCGCCCTCGGTCAGCTGGGGACGCTGGCTCCCGCCCTGTTGTCCGGGTAACCGGGTCGGGACCCCGTCGTGCCGGTGTCAGGGTGGCGCGCTAGTGGTGCCGGCGGCGGAGCCGGGCGTCACCGAGGACCCGTGGCTGCCATCCGGCATCCTCGGGATTGACGTTGGTACCCGGTGGCACCAGTTCATCGATGCGATCGAGCACCGAGGGATCAAGCCGGATGCCGGGTGCCGACAGCTGGGACTCGAGTTGCTCCATGGTCCGCGGCCCGATGATGGCAGCGCTCACCGCCGGGTGCTCGAGCACGAAGGCCAGCGCCAACTCGATCAGCGTGAGATCGGCCCCTGCCGCCACCTCGGAGAGCTGGGTGACGAGCTCGAGCTTGCGCTGATTGGCCGGGATATCGAGGTCATAGCGGCCCGGGACCCGCTCCGCCCTACGGCTGGTGTTCTCCTGGCCCGCGCCGAACCGTCCGGACAGCCAGCCCCCGGCCAACGGACTCCAGGGGATGACCCCCATGCCGTAGGTGGCGGCCACGGGCAGCACGTCACGCTCGATGCCGCGAACGAGGATCGAGTACGGGGGCTGCTCGGTCCGGAACCGCTCACGGCCGCGTCGCTCGGCCACCCACTGGGCCTCGACGATCTGCTCGGCCGGAAAGGTCGAGCTACCGAAATAGCGGATCTTGCCGGCGTGGACCAGATCACTCAGGGCTCCGAGCGTGTCGTCGACGTCAACGGTCTCATCGGGGCGATGGATCTGGTAGAGGTCGATGTACTCGGTGCCCAGGCGCCGCAGGCTGTTGTCGCACTCGGCGATGATCCACCGGCGTGAGTTGCCCTGGGCGTTGGGGTCATCACCCATCGGGGCATGCACCTTGGTGGCCAGCACCACACGGGACCGGTCGACCTCGGCGAGGGCTTTGCCCACGATGACCTCGGACTCGCCGGCCGAGTAGACGTCGGCGGTGTCGATGAAGTTGATGCCGGCATCGAGAGCGCGGTGGATAATCCGGATCGACTCGGTGTGATCGGGATTGCCCCACTCCCCGAACATCATGGCTCCGAGACAGAGCTGGCTGACCTTGATCCCGGTTCGACCGAGCAGACGGAAGTGCACGGTGCCACCCTACGGCGCTCGCACCGGTGGCGCAGGGCGGCCGGCCGTCGGTGGGCACGACGAGGCGGTACGCTGCGCTCCCATGTCGCCCCCGACCGTGGCCCAGCGAGTTGGGATCGGGCGGCGTCGGCGTCTGGCCGGCGTGGCCGGGGCGGTCCTCGTCGCCATCGGCGCCACGGCGTGCGGCTCATCTCCGGCGGCCTCCCCGGTCACCACCCGGCCGGTGGTGACCCCGACCACCACCACCTCCACGACCCTCCCTCCCACGACGACCACCACGGATCCCGGGCTCCTCCCCCAGACCTCCACCGAGCCGGCGGTAGACGCCTCATTGGAAACCACCCTGTCGCCCCTGTGGTCGGCCATCGTGTCGGGCTCGGCCCCCACCGGACAGAGTGCGTTCTTCCCGCGGTCGGCCTACCTGCAGATGAAGACGGGGGTGTTGCCCGATCCGGCATCGGACTACGCCGACCGACTGATCGCCTTCTACAACCTGGACGTGGCCGCGTATCACGCCGCATTGGGCCCGGGGGCGGCGGCCACCACCCTGGTCAGCGTGGACGCCGATGCCGGCGACGCCACCTGGATCCCTCCGGGCTCGTGCGAGAACCGCATCGGCTACTGGCACCTCCCCGGGGTGCGACTGGTCTACCGCCAGAACGGCGTCATCCAGTCCTTTGCCGTGGCCTCCCTGATCTCGTGGCGCGGCGTCTGGTACGTCGTCCACCTCGGGCCCAATCCCCGGCCCACCGACGCCGGCACGGTCGATCAGCCGTCGGCGGGCACGGGAACCCCAGGGCCGGCCGGCGGCTGCTGAGCACCGGTCCGACCCGGGTCAGCCCCCGGCCGGCGGCAGGGCCAGCTGGCCGTTCGGTTGGATGGTTGCCGCCGCGGCACCGAAGTCCTCACTGGACAGCTGGTTGACGAACGAGGCGGCACCGTCGGCCGGGTCCACGGCGGGTTGTCCCACCGACGAGAGCCGCAGCGAGGTGTAGTGGCCCGCCGTGATCGCCCCCTGGGAGGTCAGGGTGACGGTGAGGATGCCCGACAGCGCCAGGGTGCCGGTGGTGGCGAAGTTCTGGTAGCCGGCGAAGTTGCCGAGGCTGTAGGCGATGAGGTGCCCGTTGTAGTACTCCATGCCCCGGAGCACGTGCGGGCCGCTCGCGATCACCAGGCTGGCCCCGTCGTCGATGGCGGCATGGGCGAAGACCTTGGGATTGCCCCGGTCCTCACCCACGTAAGTCTCCTCCTGGCCCGTCACGTGGTCGGCCTCGGTGCCCTCGGCCCCGGCGTGCATGTAGACCACCACCAGGCTGGCCTCGCTCCGCGCCTGTTGGATCAGGGTCTTGGCCGTGGTCAGGTCGAGCAGGTTGTTGGTGGTGGGATACGGCGCGAAGTCCACGAAGGCCACCTTGGTGGTCCCCTCGGTCACCACGCCGATCTGGCCGGGCAGTCCGGCCTGGACGATTCCGGCGGCCTGCAGTGCTGCCGTGGTGTCGGACACCCCCTGGGCCCCGAAGTCGTGGGAGTGGTTGTTGGCGCTGTTCATCACGGTGAAGCCGTCGGCGTGAAAGATCTGGGCGTAGGCCGGGGGGTTCCGGAACGCGAAGCACTCCGTGGAGTCGGCACCGCATTTCGAGTCGGTTCCGTCCGTCAGGGTCCCTTCGAGGTTGCCGAACACAATGGGCGCCCGCAGTGCCGCCTCGACCGGCTGCAAGTAGGTGCTGGGGTCCGGCGGGAGTGTGGGGGTGTTACCGAGGTCGGTGTCGCCCACCGCCGAGATGGTCACCGGGTTGCCGGGGCGGGTGGTGGTAGTCACCGCCGCCTTCGCCGTCGTCGGACGGGTGGTGGAGGCAGCACCTCCCGCACCGGGCCGACGACCCGACGAACCGGCCAGCGACGTGATCGCCACCACCATGACCACCAGCGCCACCACCGCCCCGGCGGCCACCGCCAAACGGCGTCGGCGGTAGGTCTGGCTGCTCTCCCGGCGTCCGTGCTGGTGGCGGGCAGGGGGTGCCGGCATCACGTCGCTACCACGGCTGGGAGGCCGGTCCCGGGGCCCGTTGGTACACGGCGAAGAAGTCCTTGGTGCTGGAGAACAGGAATCGGTTGGAGATCTGGTTGGGATTGGGCACGAACAGGGTGGGCGACACCGCCCCGGGGCCGCCGTAGGTCACGAAGATGGGCCACTCGGGGTTGATGTCCAGCTGCATGCCGCGGACCGAGCCCACCTGGACGAGGATCTGGGCCAGGCTCGCCGCCGTCTGCGCCGGGGCCGCCACGTAGATGAGGTTACCTTTGGCGTCGACACCGAGGCCGGTCCTCCACACGGCCGGGACCCCGCCCAGGGTGACCCCCCACTGACCGGGCACGTTGGAGGCCGCGGTCGGAGCGCCCCCGTCGACCAACAGGGGCAGGTTCTGGCGGGCCATCTCCACGTCGGCCCCGGGCGTCGGGCCGCCGGTCCAATCGATGATGTCAACGGTCCCGTTGGTGTACTGGACCACCGTGGCCAGGCCGTTGACCATCGGGAAGTAGAGCGTCCCATGGGCGTAAAAGCCCCCGGCCGAGTCGGCCTCGTAGAACCCCGAATTGAACGTAGCCAGAGATTGGCCCGGGCCGCCGTCGGCACCGCTTCGGGCCCCCGATCGACGGTCGCCGCCGTCGGGCCGGGTCCCTTGTACCCCGGATAGAGGGCGAGCAGCGTCGTCGAGGACCGGATCCAGGTGGCATAGGCCACCACGGTGGGCTGGGACGGCTCGGGCCGGAACGTCGTGGTCATGACGGCGGGTGGACCGGGGCTCCAGGTGTCTTGGGCCACCCATGTGCCCTCACCCGCCTCGGGCGGTGCGATGGTCGGGGTGACGGCAGGGGGCACGTAGGCCGGTGCCGTTGTGGACGTGGTGGTCGATGCCGTCGGCTTGGACTGCGAGCCCGAGCCGGCCGGTGCGGCCGTCGGCTTGGAGGTCCCACCCCGGGTGATCAGGACCAGCGCCACGACCAGGACGACGACGACCGCACCGAGCAAGGGGAAGAGCCGTCGTTGCCGGCGACGCCGCAACTCGTGGGCCCGTTGCTCGCGCAGTGCCCGCTGGTCAGCTCGCGAGGCGACCGGGGCGGACCCGTCCGCTGGGCCCCCAGCCGTCATGGCCACGATGGTAAGGAAGCAACGGCCAGAACTCAAGCCGCCTCCCCGGGGGGGCACCGGTCCAGCACGACGGGACCCGTTCCGCAAAGATGCGGCCATGGCCGTGTCCACCCGTGCACCCGATGTCGTCGTGGTCGGTGGCGGGCTGGTAGGGACGTCGCTGGCCTACGAGCTGGTGCTGGCCGGCGCCGACGTGGTCCTGGTCGATCGCCACGATGCCGGGCGGGCCACCGACGCCGGGGCGGGCATCCTCTCGCCCGAGACCAATCAGGACCCTGATCCGGAGCTGTTCGAGTTCGGGATAGCCGCGGCCCGCCACCACGAGGCCCTCCAGGGGCAGCTCCTGGACGCCGGCGCCGTCGACCCGGGATTCGCCGTGACCGGATCCCTGCTGGTGGCCGAGCGGCCGGGCGACGACGCGTGGATGGACCAGGTGGCCGCCCTCATCGGCACCCGGAGGGATCTGGCGGTGGTGGAGCTCGACCCCGCTGAGGCGGCCAGGTACTTCCCGCCGCTCGGCCCGGTGCGACGCGCCCTGTTCAATCCGGCAGCGAGGCGGGTCGACGGGCGTGCCCTCAACGAGGCACTGGCCAGGGTGGCGGTCGACCGCGGCCTCCGGGTGGACGCCGCCGACGTCATCGGCCTGGACCTCGATGCCGGGCGGGCCACCGTCACCGGAGTGGTCACCGCAGAGGGGACGCTCCCCGCCGGGGCCGTGGTCGTGGCGGGCGGGGCCTGGTCCGAGGAGATGGGCCGAGCCTTTGCCACCCACCTGCCGGTCCGACCGCTGAAGGGCCAGATCGTCCACCTGACGCTGCCCGACGTGGACAGCTCGGCCTGGACGATCGTCCAGCCGGTCCTGGGCTTCTACCTGGTGCCCTGGGGCGGGGGCCGGGTGGCGTGCGGGGGCACGATGGAGGCAGCCGCCGGCTTCGACCACCGGCCGACCGCCGATGGCGTCCATCAACTGTTGCGCGAGTGTCTGCGCACCGCGCCGGGCCTGGCCCAGGCCACGGTCACCGAGGTCCGTGTGGGCCTGCGTCCCTCGACCCCCGACGGACGGCCGGTGCTTGGTCGGCTCCCCGGTTGGACCAACGCCTTCGTCGCGACCGGGCACGGGGCCGAGGGCCTGCTGCTCGGGCCCTACAGCGCCCGAGTGGTCGCCCACGCCGTGCTCGGCATCGAGGAGTCACCGGTGCCCGGGCACCCCGGTGCTCCGGTCCTGGCCGATCGGGTGCTCGAGCGCTACTCCCCTCAGCGATTCACCGGCAACGCGTAGCGGGAGAAGAACTGCCACATGGCCTGGTCGGCGTCGACCAGGACGATGCCCCGGCCCACCCCGTCGAGCAGCCAGGTGTCCGGTGGTCCGGTGTTCAAGGTGCTGCCGGGCCAGACGTGACCCGAGCCGGTGAACCGCCACAGTGCCACCTCGGTTCCGGCACGGCAGTGGCCGTAGGTCACCTCGGTGGCGGTCTCGCCGGCCGAGACCGTCCCGGCCGCGCCCACGATGGTCGGCGCATCATGGGGCCGGGTCGTGCAGCCGTCGGCCTTGACCCACTGGTCGATGCCCTCCATCACCGATAGGCGCAGACGCGGGTTGGCGTTGGACACCCCCTGCCACTTGGCGATGGGGTCGTCGATACTGTGGAACTCCAGGGTGGGAACGGCCCGGGTCGGATGGATGGTGGGCAACTCCACCTGGCCGGACACCGAGGAGATGGCGGCCACGTGCCCAGAGGCCTCCGAGGCCATGGCGTAGGCCATCATGCCGCCGTTGGAGATCCCGGTGATGTACACCCGCCGCAGGTCCACCGGCGTCCGGGTCGAGACGTCATGGATGACGTGGAGCAAGAAGCCGACGTCGTCGATGTGGCGGGTCACCGGGAGTCCGCAGCACCGGCCGGCGTTCCATCCGTACTGGGCCTGTCCGGCCACCGGGTCGGGAGTGAGCACCTTGGCGATCCTGGTGCCGTCGGGATAGGCGACCAGATAGCCGTTCTGGTCGGCCGAGGGATCCATGTCCGAGGTCACCGCCTCCTCCAAGAAGGCATTCTGGGTGGCACCGTGCAGGTTGAGCACCAGGGGTAGCGGCTTGCCGGCGGCCGCGGCGGGCGGGACGTGGAGGCGGTAGTCGCGTCGCAGGCCCCCGACGTTGAGCGAGAACACATAGGCGCCGCTCTTGGGCGCCAGCGTCGGCGGCCCGGTGTCGGCCCGGGCGCCCGTCGCCGTGGCCGGCAGGGACCCGAGCAGCACCACCGCGACCAGGGCCAGGGTCGCCGATGACCGTCGAACCAGTCGTGCGACGGTCATCGGGCCGACTCGCCGGGGCTCGACACCGACGACGGCCTCAGCCCTCGGATGGCACTCGGGCCTTGGACTCCGCGGCCAGCACCTTGGCCCGCTCGGCGTTGCGGCGCGCTGCGTCCCGAGGGCGGAGACCGGCCTGGTACACGTCCTTGATGTACTCCTGGACGTCGGTGGCCTGGGTGGCCATGGACAACAGGTCGTTCGACTGCTGGAGGTGGGTGCGCAGACCCATCATGTCCCAGGCCCGCCGGATGTTGGCCTTGGCTGCCATGAGCGTGGTCAGTGGAGCCTGGGCCACATGGAAGGCCAGTTCGTTGACCTCGTCGTCGAGCCGGTCCCGGGGGACCACCCGGTTGACCAGGCCCATCTCCTTGGCCTCCTGGGCGCTCAGCTCCTGTCCGGTGTACATGTACTCCGAGGCCCGCTTCCAGTTCATGAACAGCCACGGTTCGATGCCGGTCTCCATGGTCGGCATGGCCATGCCCTGGAGGACCGGGAACTGGAAGTAGGCGTCCTCGGAGGCCACCGTCATGTCGGTGAGGAGGCCCCACACCGTGCCGCCACCGAGGCAGTAGCCGTGGACCTGGGCGATGGTGGGCTTCGGGAAGTCCCACAGCTTCAGCACCGGAGTGCCATAGATGTCCCACTGGCCCTTCCACGCGCTCCCGAGTTTGGCGGTGCTCTCGTCGATCTCCCGCATCTCGGTTCCCGGAGTGCCGGCCACTACGTGTCCGGCGCTGAAGCCCGGTCCGTTGGCCTTCAGCACCACCACCTTGATGTCGTAGTCACCATCGGCATCGTCGAGGCAGGTGTCGACATCGAAGACCAGATCCGAGGTCTGAATGTTGGCCTTCTCCTGATAGTCCAGGGTGATCCAGGCGACGGGGCCGTCCTTGGCGTAGACGACCGTGTCGAGGTGGCGGATCTCCATGGCTTGCTCCCGTCAGATGGTGGTAGTCCCGGTGCGCTGCCCAGCGAAGTTAGTGCCGTCGTTGCCAGCGTGCACTGTCCCTCACGGTCACAGCCCCGGTCCTGGCTCGCGAGCCCTCGAGGCAGCTGACCCTGGCCGGCCTCAGCAACGACGAGGGGCGACCGTGGTCGGGGCCAACCCTGCCAACGCAGGTCACCTCGATAGTGGGACACGACTCACACCACCGCCGCGGGCGCGACGACCATCCAGTCGGGTTCGGATACTGGCTCCCGATGCCGTCGAACCGTACAGCTGAGGGGTCGAGGCACCCTCGGCACGGGCCGGCCCCGCCGCTCAGTAGCATCAGGCGCTATGGAGTCCGCGTCCGCAGCCAGTCCTCTCGAGCGAGGGTAGGCCACCGCACCGTGCCCGGCCCGAGTATCGACATCCTCGTCGTCGTGGGTCCGGTCGAAGCCCCCCACTCCCTCGAGGCCCGCGCCGGCTGGGTCTTCCACATCGCCGATGTCGACGAGGTGACCCCGCTCATCGCCGAGCTCCGCGGTCACATTCCCCGGCTGGTCGGGATCGTCGGCGACCAAGAGACCATCGGGTCGGTCGTTGCACACATCCACGACGCCGGGCTGCCCACCGTCGTGTTCGCCGACAGTCCCGTCGAGGTCCCCGCCGGGGTCGAGACCTGGCCGGTCTCCGATGCTGGCCCGCGCATGGATGTGGCCGACAGCCTGATCGAGCTGATCGGTGAGACCCCGCTGGTCCGCCTCAACCGGACCGGCCGCCACCTCCGCTGCCACCTGCTGGCCAAGCTCGAATACCTGAACCCGGGCGGGAGCGTCAAGGACCGGCCGGCCCTGGCCATGATCCGCGCGGCCGAGGCCGACGGTCTCCTGGTCCGGGGCAGCACCATCGTGGAGCCGACGTCGGGCAACACCGGGGTGGGCCTGGCCATGATCGCCGCGCAGCGCGGCTACCACTGCATCTTCACCATGCCGGACAAGATCGCCGAGGAGAAGCGCCAGCTGCTCAGGGCCTTCGGCGCCCGGGTCGTCGTCTGCCCCACCGCCGTCGAGCCCGGCCATCCGGACTCGTACTACTCGGTGGCGGACCGGATCACCGCCGAGACTCCTGGGGCCTTCCAGCCCAACCAGTACCGGAACCCGGCCAACCCCTCAGCCCACGAGCTGACCACCGGGCCCGAGATCTGGCGCCAGACCGCCGGCCGGGTGACCCACTTCGTCGCCGGTGTCGGCACCGGGGGGACCATCAGCGGGGTGGGGCGCTATCTGAAGGCGCGTAACCCGGCCATCAAGGTGATCGCCGCCGATCCGGAAGGCTCCATCTACTCGGGCGGAGGGGGCCGGCCCTACCTGGTGGAGGGCATCGGCGAGGACTTCTGGCCGACCACCTACGACGCAGGGACCGTGGACGAGGTAGTGGCGGTGTCCGACAGCGACTCGTTCCTGACGGCCCGCCGGGTCACCACCGAAGAGGGCATGATCGTGGGCGGGTCGTGCGGCACGGCGGTGTGGGCCGCCCTCCACATCGGCGAGCGGCTCGGTCCCGACGATGTGGTCGTGGTGATGGTCCCCGACTCGGGTAGGGGATATCTGTCCAAGTTGTACGACGACAAGTGGATGGCCGACCACGGCTTCGCCCGCGCCCAAGGCCTGACCGCCGAAGCGGTGCTGGCCACCAAGGGCGACCGGCTGCCCCCGCTGGTCCACGTCCATCCCGAGGAGACCGTGCGGGCCACCATCGCCCTACTTGAGGAGTTCGGGGTGTCTCAAGTCCCGGTGGTCAAGGCCGAGCCTCCCCTGGCGCTGGCCGAGGTGGTCGGGTCCATCTCGGACCGCCAGCTGCTCGAGCATGCGCTGCACGATCCCGACGCGTTGGGGGTGCCGGTGGGCTCGGTGATGGGTCCACCCATGCCGATGGTTGGTCGCAGCGAGACGGTAGACGGGCTCGCCGCCCGCCTGGAGTCCAGCAGTGCGCTCCTGGTGCTGGACGGGGGCCACCCCATCGGGATCCTGACCCGATCCGATCTGCTGGCCTTCCTGGGACGGCACTGAGCGGTGACGAGCATCGACGGGCCGGGTCCCCCGCACCCGAGCGGGTTGGGCTTCGAGACCCGGGCCATCCATGCCGGCCAGGCCCCTGACGCCGCCACCGGGGCCGTGGTCACCCCGATCTTCCAGACGTCGACCTTCGCCCAACCCGAGCCCGGTGCGGACCAACCCTATGAGTACAGCCGCTCGGGCAACCCGACCCGTGCCGCCCTCGAGGCCTGCCTGGCCGACCTCGAGGGGGTCCCGTTCGGTTCGGCGTTCGCCAGCGGGCTGGCGGCCGAGGATGCGGTGTTCCGGTGCCTGGACCCGGGTGACCACGTGATCATCGGCAACGAGCTCTACGGCGGTACCTATCGCCTCCTCGATCAGGTCCATGGCGCCGCCGGCCTCCAGTTCTCCCCGGTCGACCTCGGCGACCCAGCAGCCATCGAGCGCGCCTGGCGACCGACGACGCGCATGGTGTTCATGGAGTCGCCGTCCAACCCAACCCTGTCGGTCACGGCCATCGCCCCGGTGGCACGAATCGCTCACGAGCGGGCGGCCCTGGTCGTGGTGGACAACACCTTCGCCACGCCGTATCTGCAGCAGCCGGTGGCCCACGGCGCCGATGTGGTCGTCCACTCCACCACCAAGTACCTGAGCGGCCACAGCGACGTGGTGGGTGGGTTCGTGGCCACCTCGGACGCGGGGATCGCCCAGCGGGTCGCCTTCCTCCAGAACGCCACCGGGGCGATCCCAGGACCTTTCGACTGCTTCTTGGTGCTCCGCGGCATCAAGACGCTGGCCGTCAGGATGGAGCGCCACTGCCGGAACGCCGCCATGGTTGCCGAGGCTCTCGTCGGCCATCCCGCCGCCGCCCACGTCTACTACCCGGGCCTCCCCTCCCACCCCGGCCACGCCGTGGCCGGCGCCCAGATGCGCGGCTTCGGCGGCATGGTCTCGTTCTCGGTGCGCGGTGGCGAGCCGGCCGCCGTGGCGGTGGCCAGCTCCACCCGGGTCTTCACCCTGGCCGAGTCCCTTGGCGCCGTGGAGTCCCTCATCGGCCATCCCCACCGGATGACCCACGCGTCGGTGGCGGACTCACCCCTGGCCGTCGACCCGGCACTGATCCGGCTGTCGGTCGGGCTCGAGGATCCCGCCGACCTGGTCGAGGACCTCGTGGCGGCCCTCGATGCCGCGCCGAGCTGAGGGCCCGGCCCAGACTCAGCGGGCGATCGGCGCCCCGAGGCCCACAGCCGCCACGCCCACGACGGCCATGACCAAGAGGCAGGACACCGTGCTCCTCCGCAGGGCGAACAACCACGCCCCGGCCGCGGCCAGGACGGCCACCTGCCACCACTGCGAGAGCTCGAGTCCCAGGGGAATGGCCGACCCGGCGATCGCTCCGATGGCGCAGGCTCCTGCCCCGGTGAGGAAGCACTGGACGACCTGGTTCGCCCGCAGGCGATCGAAGTGGGGGCCCAGCACCAGGACGAACACGAACGAGGGGGCGAAGGCCACTGCCGCGGCCAGGAGCGCCCCGCCGACGCCACCGGCCGCGTAGCCGACAACAGCGACGGTATGGACGACCGGCCCCGGTGTCACCTGACCCAGGGCCACGGCGTCGAGGAACTGCGGGCCGGTCATCCAGTGGTAGGTGACCACGGCACTGTGCTGCATGAGGGGAACGATCACGAAGCCACCGCCGTAGGACAGGGCCCCCACCTTGATCGCCACCCAGGCCAAGGCCCCGAGCCCCCCCGCCACCACCAACGGCGCCTTGGCGGCCACCAGCATCGGGACGCCCCTCGGGGTGGGTGGACGTTCCGCCCTACCGGGGCGACGGACCAGGACCTCGACGACACCGCTGACGGCGATCACCAGCACCAGAAAGGGTCCGATGAGTGCGGCCGAGGCCGCTCCCGCCGCGGTGTAGGCGATCCAGCGTGCTCGGTCGGGCCAGGCCCGGCCCGCCCGCTGCCAGCTGCTCGGCATCAGGGCCAGTGCCGCGGCCAGGGCCACCGCCGGCACCGCGGCTCCGGCTCCGGCTGCTGCCCCCAACACCACGGTGGGTGGGTGACCGGCCAGAAACAGAGCGGCCAGCACCACGATGACCACCAGTCCCGGGCCGATGAAGGCCAGGCCCCCGAGCACCGCCCCGGCGGTGCCAGCCACCCTCGACCCGCAGAAGATGGCCAGCTGGGTGGAGGCCGGACCCGGCAGCAGGTTGGTGGCGGCGATACCGTCCTCGAACTCGTGGGCGCTCAGCCAGCCCTCATCGTCGACGCAGAGCCGGCGGAACATGGCGATGTGGGCGGGTGGGCCACCGAACCCCAGAACTCCGATCCGGCCCCACTCTTTGACCACGGTTCCGAGTCCTGCGCCGCGGGCGGCGGGATCACCCACCCGCGGCCGGCCTCACCGGGCCACAGCGCGGTAGGAGTGCTCCTTTGGTGCTACCGGCACGGCTTCCTCGCACCCGACAGGGCCACCGGGAACCGGACCCCGTTGAACCCGTAGGTGGCGTCGAACGCGCAGAACCGCTTGGGGGGCGTGCGGTACTCGGCATCGAACACGGCCTTGTGGCCCACATAGGCCAGAAGGTAGCCGCACGTCCGGTACTGATTGCACTGCTCGGTCAACACGGCGTCGGCCAACGGCTCCATGTCGGTGGCAAACATGTCCGCCGTGTCATCGGGGTTCTTGATCCACCAGGCCAGCCCCAGGCCGTGGATGTAGTTGGCCAGAGCAGTCAGGTAGGCCTCTTCGTCACCTCGGGTGAGCGGGAACCCGCTGGCGTCGCCGTACTCGTCGTCGATGTCGGTCTCCACAGCATCGAAACCCTTGGCTGCGCACTGTCGGGCGATCATGGAGGCCACGATCCACCGGGTGGCGGTCGAGCGGATATCGAGGTAGTTCTCCGGGTAGCCGGCGACCCGGGCTCCGAACACACCGGCAGCCCGCAACTGGTCGAAGTACGTCACGGGGATGCCCTCGTCTGCCGCCGAGTAGTAGTTGCCGGCCGCGCCGACCTCCACGTAGCAGACGACGTGCTTGCCCTGTGCATGGAGGGCTGCCACCGTCGACGCCGGATTGATGATCCCGTCGATGTCGTAGATGGCCGGAGCCGGCGCCAGCCCGCCGTCGGGGAGCCGGTCGCTGGTGCCCAGGTCCCGCGCGCTGGCCAGATTCAGCGGATGGCTCAGCTCCCACTGCCAGGGCTGATTGCCGAGCGGCGGGTTCCACCAGCTGACAGCACCCGCCCGGGGGGCGGCGGACACGCCGACCAGGACCAGCGAGAGGATCACTGCGGGCCCGACTGCCCAGAGCCGTGACCGACGGCGCCCGGTCTGGGAATCGCTCGGGTCCATGGCCGGTCATCGTAGTGACGGCCACCGCGACCCGTCCCGGTGCCCACCGAGCGTGACGCCAGGGCGGTGCTCATCCGCTCGGGTGCCCCCTGCTACTGCGGTGCCGAAAAGGAGCCCAGGATGGTCCGGGCCTGCACCCCGCTACCCCACAGCCCCAGGAGCACCGTGACCGTAGACCGCGCCGTCGACAACGTGGCGTCCAGGGTGCTCCCCGTGGCCGAGGAGTCGATGCAGACTCTGAGTCCACCCGCCTGCCGCTGGCCCGGGCAGGCCGGCTGGCGGAGGGACGATCCGACCGGAGAGGCCTGGTTGACGATCTCCATGGCCGCCACCGGCTGGGCCGAGCGGAGGTCGGGCAGGCGGGGCGGGCAGTCGATCCCCGACGGCGGCCCCGTCGCCAAGGTCACCCGGTTCGGCGCATCCGGTGGGAACACACAGCCCGGTGGGCTCCCGACCCGATCCACAGACCACGTGGGCGGTACGGCGAACCGGAGACCCTCGAACCGCACCCAGCGCCAGGACGAGGACACCGGCGATCGGGGTCCTCGCGCCAGTACCACTGCCCGGGGCGAGTAGGTCAGGCTGGACAGGACCTCAGGCGGCACGGGACCGGTGAGGTCGATGGTGACGTGGAGGGCGGGCACGGCGTACACCGGGGCCACTCCGGGGGCGTAGACCGGGATGCCGCGGATCACCCGCGACGGCGGGCCATCGTCAGCCACCACTGACTGGGGACCGGCACTCCTCAGGCTCACCGTTCGTGGGCTCGGGGGTCCACTGACGCCGATGCCCGCCGGACACCATGACCCAGCGCCGAGGATCACCGCCCCTGGTGCGTCCAGGCAGGCCGACTCCCCGTCCGACACGAGTCCCCAGTCGCCAGGGACCGACAGCTGGGCATCACCCAGGTCCACCGGTAGCCAGCCCTGCGGGGTGGCGGCGGTGTCGACGACGGGGAGGCTGGACCTGCCCTCGGCGACGACACCGGACCCGGCCCCTGACCGGTTGGGCGAAGCCGACGGGGCGGAACAGGCCACCACGGCCACCGCAAGCACGGCGACGGCAATCGCGGCTGGAAGGGAGCTCGACCGTGGCGAGCCCCGCCTCATCGGGTACCCGTCACGACGATGGTCCCGCTCCACCGGGCTGTCGACCTGTTGACCATCGGAACGACGATCGACCCGGTGCCGGGGCGGTGGGTGCGCACCACGACCTCGGTCCTTCCCCCAACGTGGCGTTGCGAGACGATTGTCAACACGGTGCCTCGACCCCGGGTGACAACAGCAGGACCCCACGTCCCCGTGATGCCTGGCAGCACCACTAGGACCTTGGCATCGGCGCCGGCCGTCACCTTGGAGCCGCTGGGCTCCTGGTCGACGACGGCGAAGCCTCCGGGCGCGACGGCACCGAACGTGGGGGAGTTCGCAGACTGACCCGTGCTCAGCTGGGGACTCGCCGCAGTGGAACCGGCGGCGTCGGCTGTCGACGTCGGGGCCGGCCGGCCGGGTGCCCGGGGAGCATGGATCGCACCCGAGGCCGAGACATGGGAGGGGGTGCCGGCTTGCACGGCGGCCAAGGATCCCACGACTACCAGCGCCAGGGCCCCGGCCACGCCACCCAGGGCGCGCCCTCGCCGGCGACGTCCGAGTGCATCGCTGCGGCGACCGACCTCGGCTCGGTACTGCGCCACCGTCGAGCTCATCGGAGGGATGCCTGGCTCAGGCATTGGCCAGGTCCTCCAGATCGGGGTTCTGCAACTGGTGGCGGAGTGACGCCAACCCCCGGCTGGCGTGCTGCTTCACCGATCCAGGCGAGCATCCGAGGGCCGCAGCGATCTCGTGCTCGGTCATGTCCAGGAAGTAGCGCATGGCCACCACCTCCCTCTGGCGCTTGGGCAGTCGGACCAGGGCCTGGCGCAGCACCATGCCGTCCTCGGTCTGGAACTCCGACGACCCGAGCCGGCCGAGTAGGTCATGGTTCCGACGCCGTTGGGCCCGGCGCCACAGGTCGATGGACAGGTTGGCCGCCACTTTGGCCACCCACGGGTCGGGTGCTGCCCGGAGCAGGTGCCAGTCGCGCAGCGCCCGGGCCATGGTGTCCATCGCCACATCTTCGGCATCCTCTCTGCTTCGCAGCATCCGAAAGCTCACCCGGTAGGCGCGCAGCAACAGACGCTCGAAGGCGGCGTCGTAGGGTTCTGCCTGCTCGCCCGGGTCGGGCGCCTCAGGGATCACTCGTCATCGCCAGTACTACGAACGGGCAGCCCGCCAGGTTGACAACCCATGACGAATCGACCTCCGCTCGTCGGTCCACGTGGTCGGGTCTGGCCTACGCCGGCAGGGAATCGACACCCTGGACCATCACCACAGCACCTGGACGGAACCGGAGACAACGAGGTCATCGTCGTGGCAGTGCAGATCGTCCCACTCGTCGCCAGTCTGGTGGCGCGTTCCACTTCCGGTGGATCATCACCGACGAGCTCCCGTCAGGGGCGGCGAACGGGCGCGTCAGACCACGGCGGCGTCGGCCGCCGTGCGGGCCCGACGATTGTCCAGGACGCGGTCGATCGGGCGAGTAAACACCAACAGGGCCAGCGGCCAGAGCCCGACCCGTGGCACCAGGATGGTCGCCACGAAGGCCACGGCCATGACCACGGTGACCACCAGCGCATGGTCGAGCGTGGGACGACGGGCCTCGGACTCCACCTGAAGCGTCGGCCATCGGACGATGGCCCACTGCTGGACCAGGGCAGCAACGGCGGCAACCAGAATGGTCCCGATATAGACGGCGTGCGTGCCTGGGCTGCTGCTGTTCGCCGAGCCGATGAGCTCGGTGGGGAACGGAAGGAACACGATGGCGAGAAGCCACACGAACACTCCCCCCACCAGCACTGAGTTGTAGGTCTTCACCTTCTCGAACATCTGATGCTGGCCCCACCAGATGTTGCCGATCACGGCGAAGCTGAGGACGAAGGCGAACAAGCGGAACTTGTTGTCCTGGAAGAACGTGCCAACGTCTGCCGACCCGATGGAGCTGGCCCGATCGACGAGTGGCAGGATGAGCAGGGTGATGGCGATGGCCACCACCGCATCGCTGAAGGCCACCATTCGATGGAATCCCTTCTCGCTGGGCATGGCTCATTGTCGCAGAGATCGCCGTTGCCACCGATCCTGGGCCCCGACACCTCCTGGGGCGCAGCGTCGCCGTGCCCCAGGCGTCCCCGGTGTCGAAGCCTGGGCCGTGGCGACGTCAGGGTCCTGAACGGGCAGCCCCTACCCGGATACCGGCGCGAGCCGGTAGATGGCCATGGGGCTGTCGACCGGCTCAGATGCCACCCGACGCTCGTCGACCAGTTTGAACCCGTTCTTCTCCAACACCCGTCTCGACGCCACGTTCGAGGCATCGGGGTCGGCCACGACGCCGCCGCTGTGGCCCACGCTCCGGATGGTCCGTAGTAGTTCACCGATCAGCTCGGTACCAACGCCCCTGCCCACCGCAGCGGGGTCGCCGATGGCGTAGTCGATGCCCACCTCATCCTCGGAGGCCCCGACTCCGGCGGCATGGTCGGGGTAGTCACCGCAGCGGTACCACTGACACCAGCCGATCGGTCGATGCTCCTCCAGCACGACCAGTACCTCGGTGGGATCCTGGCCGGCCACGCACCGGGCCAGGTCGGCCAGCTCATCGGCCACCGTGGCACCGTCGAGGAACCAGCGGGCCACGTGGGGCTCGGACAGCCAGACCTCGACCAGGCCCAGGTCACCGGCCACCATCCGACGGAGGGTCACCACCGGTTCAGCCTATGGGGGTCGACTGTCTCGTCCCTTGATGGCGTGAGGCTCGTTGTGCCACCCATCGGTGACCACCGCATCCGCCCATGGCCTCGAGCGCTCGACGACTCCACGGCCTTGGGTCCGACACCGCTCGGCTCGGTATTCGCTCCCTCATGCGCCAGGGCTGGCCGAAACGCCGCGCACGGCGTCAACCGCGGCGTTGAGGCTGGCGTTCGCCGCATCCAACGTCGTCAGACCGGCCTGCCATCTGACGAAGTCCGCGTTGGACTGGGTCCGGACCAGCGTCAGGCACTCCGAGGCATAGGTGGCGGTCGCGGTGGTCATCGTCCGCCACGCCCGGTCGAGCGGTGCCGACGGGGCCGGGGGCAGGCGCTGGGCCCTGGTGGCGTCGTGGAGCAGTTGGGTACAGGTGCCTTCCAGGCGGGAGAAGAAGGTCGAGGCTCCCGTCTCACTGGCTTCCGCCGATGCCACGTCCACGGCATCCTGGTCCTGGTTGAGCTTCTGGTTCCAGGTCCTCACGTAGGCAGTGACCCAGACCAGCGGGGTCCCCGCGGACGATGGTGTGCTGGTTGTCGTTGGAGTCGGCGCGGCCAACGGAGCGCTGCTGCAGCCGAGAGCGGCCGATCCGGACACAACCAGCAGACCCATCGCTGCGGCGATCCGCTTCACCCCGACACCGGCACTGTGGGCGTGGATCAGACGCCGGTGTGGTGCCGGCGACGCAGGAGCAGCGCACCGGCGATCACGGCTCCCGCCCCGATGACGGCGAGCTCTTCGATGTCGGCACCGGTAAAGGGCAGACTGGATGGGGCGGTGGCCACGGGGGCGGTGTTCCCAGGTACGGCATCGCTGGACGGCGCGGCACTCGGGGACACGGTCGAAGCATCACCGGCGACCGTGGGGACGACGACGCAGGCCGGTTCTTGCATGGTCTGGGGAACCACACAGGTCGGGACGGCCGCGCCGGCCAGGCCAGCGCTCATCAGTACCATCGCCGCCGCCACGGCGGAACCGGCCAGCAGGCGCCTGACCCTCATCGCCGTCTCCCGAGCACGGTGATCGCCTCAGCCTTCCCGTGGCGACCCAGATGGCGCGCGTGCTGTCGGCACTCGTCGGCCCCAGCCGTCGACGGTGTCCGCATCATCGATCGATTCGGGCCCGTGCGTCGGCGTTCTAGGTCACGGCGCCCGAGGGAATCGGTGGAGCATCCCACTCCAATGCTGTTGTCCATCTCGCCCTACCCGTCACCCTGCCGTTGGTGGCCGCGCCGTGTGCACGTGCCGCTCGCAGCCATTCAAGCCTATGGTGACGCCGGCAACTGGGTACGTCGCGCAAGATTCATCTGTCTGTGACGACTGCGTAACCCATGAGGGGAAAGCTGATGGGCGTCGCCGCCGGCGGCGAATCCCATGGAGGCGTCGTGAGTCACATCGGAGTTCGGCGCCGCGCGACCACGGCTGCGGTCGCCTCGGCCCTGGTGCTCACGGCGGTGGCCGTGGTCCCGATAGCGGCTCAGGCCGGAAGTGCTCCTCTCGTTCGGCCCCATCAGCTCGCCCCCGAGCCGGCACCGGCCGGGTCGGCTGCCCTCGGTTCGGTCCCGGCTGGCCAGCCGTTGCAGCTCAGCGTGGTCCTTCCCCCGAGCCACCAGGACCAGTTGACGAGTCTGCTGGCAGGCCTCCGCACCCCGACATCACCCGACTACCGCCACTGGATGGCCCCGGGCCAGTTCCAGCGACGGTTCGGCCCATCACCGACGGCCGTGGCCCAGGTGGTGTCGTGGCTCCACTCGGTCGGCCTCGACCAGACCAGCGTCGCCGGGTTCGCCGTTCACGTCACCGGGCGAGCCTCCCAGCTGTCGTCTGGACTGGGCACGTCCTTCGAGCGCTACCGGACCCCCAACGGTCACGTCGGCTACCGGTCACAGCAGACCCCACTCGTCCCCGCCACCTTGGCCGCAGGTCAAGTGACGTCGATCCTCGGCCTCGACACCGTGACCACCTTCACCACCCAAGAGGCCCCTCCGGCACCTCGGGCGACCGGCTCCGTGGCGGTTCGGCCCCACGACGACGGGCTGACCGCGTGTCCGGCTGCTCTGGCCGCGGCCGGCTCAAACTTCTACACCCTGGACAGCCTGGGTGCCGCCTACGGACTCGGCGCCCTGTTGTCGAACGGCCAGGACGGGCAGGGCCAGACCATCGGCGTCTACGAACTGGGATCGAGCTCGTCGACCGATGTGTCCACCTATCTGAACTGCTTCGGACTCACCAGCCCGGTGTCGACGGATCCCGTCGATGGTGGAGCCGGCGCCGTCGGTGGCAATGGCACCGAGGAGGCCGACATCGACATCGACCAAACGGCCACCCAAGCCCCGAAGGCCTCGATCATCTCCTACGAGGGCCCCAACTCACCGACTGGCGCGTACGACACCTGGAACACCATCATCAGCGCCGACGCGGCCCAGGTGGTGTCGACCAGTTGGGGGGTGTGCGAACCCATCGCCAGTGCGGAGAACGAGACCTCCACCTTCTCGACCCTGTTCGAGGAGGCCGCCGCCCAAGGCCAGACCGTGGTTGCGGCATCGGGCGACTCGGGATCCGAGGGCTGCGACCCGAGCAACCAGTCCACTGCGCCAGCAGTGTTGTACCCCGCATCGGACCCGTCGGTCACCGCCGTCGGCGGAACCGCGCTCCTCGGACCGGGCAACGAACAGGGCTGGTCGTACAGCGGAGGGGGTCTGTCCGCGGTCTTCCCCGACCCGGCCTGGCAGCCGGCCGACTGGACGTGGCAGAGCGCACAGGCCTGCGGCACCCAGTGTCGTGAGGTACCCGACCTGTCGGCCAATGCCGGGGTGGGGATGGTGGTCTACGACAACGGGGCTTGGGCGGCCGTGGCCGGCACCAGCCTGTCGGCGCCGTTCATCGCCGGTCTGGTGGCCGACCGCAACGTGGGCTGCACGGCACCCAGCGGCGATCTGGCGCCCACGCTGTATGCCGCGGCGGGCGAAGGGCTCTATGGAACCGGGCTCACCGACATTCTCCTCGGTGACAACGATGCCACCAACTCGAACAACGGGGCATTCTTCCCGGTGACCCAGGGCTACGACCCGGTCACGGGCCTGGGCTCACCGCTGGCGTCAGGGCTGTCGTGTCCGGAGGTCACCGGCGTCACCAGTGGCTACCCCGGCACTCAGGTGACGGTATCGGGCCTCGGGCTCGAGCACGCCTCGGTCACCTTCGGGTCCAGCCCAGCCGAGGTGGTGTCGGCCACGGCCACCGCGGCCTCGGTGGTCGTGCCGACCGGCGCTGGGACCGTGACCGTGAGGGCCACGGGCACCCTGGGTGCGGGGACCCTGTCCTCCTCGTTCACCTATGGGACAGCCCCCGCACCCACGCCTGCCACCACCGCGCCGAGCCAGCATGGCTACTGGCTGGTGGCGGCCGACGGTGGCATCTTCACCTTCGGCTCGGCCACGTTCCACGGTTCGACCGGGAACCTGGCCCTGCAACGCCCAGTGGTGGGGATCACCCCGACCTCCACGCACGGCGGATACTGGCTCGACGCATCCGATGGTGGCGTGTTCGCCTTCGGGAACGCCGGCTTCTACGGTTCGATCCCCGGGCTGGGCTTCGCCCCCGCCGGGTCACCGGGGTCCCGCCCCACACTCAATGCACCGGTGGTGGGCATGGTCCCCTCCGCCGACGGCAAGGGCTACTTCATGGTCGCCGCCGATGGTGGGGTGTTCGCCTTCGGGGACGCCCGCTACGCCGGGTCGTGCCCGGGCATCGGCGGGTGCGTCGGTGCGGCGGTGGCAGTGATGCCCGATGCCACCGGGTCCGGCTACTGGGTGGTGACCAACTCGGGCAACGTCTACCCCTTCGGTGACGCCGCCAACCTCGGTGGTCCTGGGAGCCAGGGATCGGTGGTGACCTCAGCAGTGCGCACCCCCGACGGTGGCGGGTACTGGATCCTCTTCGCTGACGGCAAGGTCACCGGCTTCGGCGATGCGGCCGACCTCGGCGGACCCGTGCGATCGGTGAACGGGTCCGATCCGGCCGCCGCCATCATGGCGACGGCCGATGGCGGCGGGTACTGGGTATCGACGGCAGCCGGTGCCGTCTACACCTACGGCGACGCCCCCTACGGCGGCGGGATGGGTGGCGTCCGCCTGAATGCACCGGTCATCGCCGCCACGGGGTGGTGAGCCGGTAGGTCATCCCCCGACCAGCGGCGGTGCGACCCATGGGAGACTGACGACCGTGGATCTCCCCGTCGGTGGCCACTGCGATGAGCGGTTCGCCGCCGTCTACCAGGCATTCGTGGCGAACTTCGAGGAGCGAGGCGAGGTCGGCGCGGCGGTGACCCTGCTGGTCGACGGGCAACCGGTGGTGGAGCTCGTCGGAGGGTGGGCCAGCCACTCCCCGGCCCGGGCATGGGACGCGGACACCCTGGTCGACTTCTATTCGGTGGGGAAGCCCTTCGTGGCCCTACTCGTGCTGCAACTGGTGGACGAAGGAGCCCTCGGTCTCGACGACCCGATCGCGAGGGTCTGGCCGGAGTTCGCCGTCGGGGGCAAGGCGTCGGCCACGGTGCGACACGCCCTGTGCCACCGCGCCGGCGTGCCGGCCATCCGAGAGCCCATGGTCGACGACGACCTCGCCGACTGGGATCGCATGTGCGCGGCGGTGGCGGCCACCTCGGCCTGGTGGGAACCGGGAACACGCCACGCCTACCACACCAATACCTACGGCCATCTGCTCGGGGAGATCGCCCACCGGGTGTCGGGCGAGTTGCCTGGTCCCCGCTGGCGCAGTCTCGTCGAATCCGTCGGCGCCGACCTGTATTTCGGGGTGCCGGTCGCCGAGCAGCACCGGTGTGCCGACGTGACCTTCGTCACGTCGGGTCCCCTACCCGCCACGGATGCTGGCTCGATGTCCGAGGAGCAGTCCATGGTGGCGCTCGGCTACTTCAACCCGCCCGGCTACTCGTCGATCGGCATCGTCAACTCTGCGGCGTGGCGAAGCGCCCAGGTGCCATCGACCAACGGGCACGGCTCAGCGACCGGCATCGCCCGGTTGTACAGACGCGCTGCTCGAACCCGGTCGGCTGCTGTCTCCTCGGCTCCTCGATGAGGCGACCCGTGTCCAGTCGGCGGGTTGGTGCCCGGTGTTGGGCGAGGACACCGCCTTCGGCCTCGGGTTCAAGCCCACCTCCCCCCGTCGACCGTTCGGGCCAAGCCCGAACAGCTTCGGCCACTTCGGCACCGGTGGTGCGGTGGGCTTCGCCGACCCCGACACCGGGGTGGCCTTCGGCTACGCCATGAACCACGTGATCCCCCGGTGGCAGAGCAGTCGCAATCGGGCCCTCATCGACGCCGTCTACGCCTCGCTCCCCCACTGACCTCACCACCGCTTCGGCGGTGGTCGTCTCCCTACCCAAATTTGGGTTTCTTCGGGTTGGCCTCATCCGGATCTCCTGCGGCTCCGTAGAGCAATTCGGAGTGTGCCTCACCTGCCCAGGAGGTCAACATGAGCGGACTCAGTCGACGTGTGTTCCTGAAGAGCGGATCGGCGGCCATCGTCGCAGCCGGCGCCATCACCGCACTGCCGGGCCTGCCCGCCGTGACCGATGCCGTCGAGAGCCAGGGGCCGGCAGACGCCGGAGCCACCGAGTCGGCCCTGACCGAGGCCGAGTCGTCCGCCGTGGCCACTGAGCCCCTGATCGCCCACGTGCGCGACCTCGCCACCGGCGAGATCAGCCTCCTCACCGGGACCAGGGAGGTCACCGTCCTCGACCCCAAGCTGGCCGCATCGCTCGTGCGCGCCCTGCGCTGACCAGCGCCGGTCCGGGAACCACTCTGCCCACTTAGTCGCCAATCAACCTGTCCACGCAGACCAGAAACCGAGGTACACCATGTCATCCCACCGTGAAGCACCCGAGATCTCCAAGGATCCCGTCGCCGACTCGACCGACCTCTACGCCTTCGTCAGCCCTGACCGGCCCGACCGCGTCACCCTGATCGCCAACTACGTGCCCCTCCAGGCGCCTGATGGCGGCCCGAACTTCTACGAGTTCGGCGACGACGTCCTCTACGCCATCAACATCGACAACGACCACGACGGCGACATCGACATCAGCTATCAGTTCCAGTTCACCAGCACGATCACCAATCCGAACACCTTCCTCTACAACACCGGGCCCATCGCCAACCTCACCAGCCCGAGCTGGAACCGGCGACAGACCTACTCGGTCACCCGCGTGGACCACACTGGAACCCACGTCCTGGCCTCGGGGGTCCCGTGCCCACCGTGCAACATCGGGCCGTTGTCCACGCCCAACTACGCCGGCCTCGCCGCCGATGCCATCACCACGATCGCCCCGGGCACCAAGGTGTTCGCCGGCCAGCGGGCAGAGGGCTTCTATGTGGATCTGGGCGCCATCTTCGACCTCGGCGACCTGCGCCCCTTCGAGCAGGACCACAACACCTTCGGGCTAGCCAACACCGGGCTGGGCCAGATGGCCAAGGGGGTCAACTCCACCGCCGGGGTCAACGTGCACAGCATCGCCATCCAGGTGCCCATCACCGAGCTGACCTCGGACGGAACCCACCCGAGCAAGGCGGCTGACTCGAACGCCGTGCTCGGTATCTGGACCACCGCCAGCCGGCAGAAGGCTCGTATCTTCGAGAGCACCCCCGGGGCCAACCTCAACTCAGGCCCCTACGTCCAGGTGTCGCGGCTGGGCAACCCGCTGGTCAACGAGGTGCTGATCCCCATGGGTACCAAGGACTACTGGAACGCCCAGACGCCGGCGGGCGACAGCCAGTTCGCCGCGCATTACGCCCACCCCGAACTGGCCGGGCTGCTGCCGGTCCTGTACCCGGGGGTGTTCCCCAAGCTGGCCGCCTTCAATCAGAGTGCGGTCGCACGCGCCGACCTGCTGGCCATCTTGCTGACGGGCATCCCGACCGGCGTGGTGCCCGGCTTCCAGAATTACACCGGGGCCCGCCAGGCCGACGTCCTGCGCTTGAACGTCGCCATTCCGGCGGCGACCTCGGGCGTGTCCAACCTGGGCCTGATCGGGGGGGACCCAGCCGGATTCCCCAATGGACGACGGGTCTTCGACGACGTCGCCACCATCGAGATCCGGGCCATTGCCGGAGCCACGCTCCCCTTGGTGGACAAGGCGTTCACCGCCGATGCGGCAGCCGGGGCGGTCTCGATGGGCCTCACCTCGGGTCCGACCGACCTCACCGCCATGGGTACCGAGAACTACCAGCCGTCCTTCCCCTACCTCGGGCTGCCCACGTCGGGCTTCGCCGTCGGCGCCTAGGGAGTCGCACCATGGCCGTCCACCACCACGAGGAGACCCCCGGCCCGAGTTCAGGGGCCAGCGTCGTGCTCGACATCGGCGGGGGCAACGGGGCGTTGATCGTCTACACCTCCGAGCCCATGGTTGGGCTCGAGATCGAGCTCCGCCCGTCGTACCGGGCCTGGGACGGAACCCACACCGCGGTGCGCCAGCGGACGTTGACCGACACGGTGCGCTTCGCCGGCGTCTTTGGCTCACTTCCGGCTGGCGACTACCTAGTCCGCATCAAAGGCGACGAGGTCGGGCCGGTGCTCGGCATGGCCGTGGCCGACGGCTCGGTCACCGAGTTGACCTGGCCGCACGATCCAGTCGGCTGACCGAGCGCGGAGGTTGACGACAGGCCCGGGATAGATTTCTTCCAACACGGGCGGTCGGTGTAGCCGCGCGAGGAAGGCACCATCGACATGGACCCGGACATGTTGGCGCACTACAACAGGGGCCGGGAGCAGGGAAGACTCGCCGGGACCGGGCGCCTCGAATTCCTCCGCACCCAGCATTTGTTGGCCCGGTACCTGCCTCCCCCACCGGCCCGGATCGCCGATGTCGGCGGGGCGGCCGGTGTCCACGCGTTGGCGCTGGTGCACGCCGGCTACCAGGTGGCCCTGGTCGACCCGGTGCCGCTCCACGTCGACCAGGCCCGCCAGGCGGGGCTCGACGAAGCGGTGACCGGTGACGCCCGCGACCTCCCCTTCGAGGACGGCTCGATGGATGCGGTGATGCTCCTCGGTCCGCTGTACCACCTCATCGAGCGCGAGCACCGCATCGCCGCGCTGTCCGAGGCGCGACGGGTGGTGCGGCCCGGCGGAGTGCTGGTCGCCGCCGTGATCTCGAGGTTCGCCTCCACCCAGGACGGCCTGGTCCTCGGCTACCTGGCCGAGGCGGAGTTCGAAGGGATCGTCGAGGAGGACCTGGCCACGGGCCAGCACCGTAATCCGACCGGGCGGCCAGGCTGGTTCACCACGGCCTACCTCCACCACCCCGACCAGGTCAGCCAGGAGCTGGCCGACAGCGGCTGGGAGCCCACCGCACTGGTCGCCGTGGAGGGGCCGGGGCAGTGGGCCGACGACGCCTACTGGCTGGACGATCCCGGGCGACTGGCAACCCTGCTCCGGGCCATCGACCGCGTCGAGTCGGAGCCGTCCCTGCTGGGTGCCTCGCCGCACCTGGTGGCGATCGGCACCCGCGCCTGAGCCCTGCGATCGACCATGCCCCTAGCCGGTGCCCCGGAGCTGGGCCAGCCGAGCCAGCACGTCCTCGGCCACCAATTCGAACGGCTCGATGGAACGCTCCGCCCGGCACATCACGACGGCACCCTCGCTCGACGCGATCAGCAGGGCAGCGAATCGCTCGGCGTCCACGCCGGTGAGGCCCCCCTCCTCCAGCAGCGCGGCCAAGCGCCCCCGCCACGCCCGAAAGACCGCCGCCGCCCGATCGATGAGCTCACGCGAGTCGGTGGCCACCGTGACCGCCACAACGGCGCAACCTGCGCCGAAGCCCGACCGGACGAGGAGGGTCCGCCAGAGGTCGACGAAGAATTCGGTGACCACCTCCGGTGATGCCCCATCCACCTGATCGAGCAGATCCAGGGCCCGGTTGCCGGCGGCGTCGACGGCCTCGCCCACCAGTTCGTCCTTGCCTCCGGGGAAATGGTGGTACACCGAGCCGCGCGGGGCACCGGTCAGCTCGAGCACCTCTGAGAACGACGTGGCCTGCAGGCCCTGTTGGGCCAGGAGCACCACCGCTCCCTCGATCATCCGGGTCCGGACCTCGTTCGCCATGTACGCATCCCTTGACTATGACGGTTGTCATACTCTACGGTCTATGTAGATCATCATAGTCCGACCCGAGGAGCCCTCCCATGCCCATGATCGATGTCTACGCCCCCGCCGGCAGGTTCTCCGACAAGCACCACCTGGCCCAGTGCCTGGCCGCCGCGGTCATGCGATGGGAGCAGGTCCCCGACATCCCCCTCTTCCGGGACAACACCGCGGCGTTCATCCACGACCTCGACCCCGACGCAGTGTCGACCGCCGCCGGCAACAGCGACAACGTCCGCGTCCAGGTGCTTACCCCGGCAGGCGTGCTCGACCGCGACAAGCAGCTCGGCGTGGTCCGGGAGTTGACCGACCTGGTGGCCGAGGCTGCAGGGGACCCGACACTCACCGAGCGCACCTGGGTACTGATCACCGAGGCGCCCGACGGCGGCTGGGGCATAGCCGGGCACGCCAACACCGGAGCCGACATCGTCCAGTCGGCACGTCAGGCGCTGGCGGCCGGCGGAGACCAGACCACGCGGTAGTCCGGCAGCCCACCGAGCACCATCGGGCCCCATTGGCTGGACCCGATGGTGATCCAGTACCCCGAGCCAGGGCCAATTCCCAGGAGCCTGCAGGGATAAGGCCCGGGCCGGGACACAGTTGGCGGAAACCGGTCGACCGACCCGGGCGGCGGCACCGTACCCACTGGGCGGGACGACCGCCAGTCCACCTGGTCAGGTGCCTGCCCCACCGCGATTACGGGTCCGGCTCAGGGCCGCCAGTACAGACGGAACGTATGGTGCCGGATGGTGGTGTACCGGTTGGCGAGCCAGCAGCGCCCACCAGGGCCGACGGTGTTGAACCGCACCTGGAACCACGCAGTGGACAGACGACCTCCCGACGGCACCGTCCGCATCCGGCGCAACACTCGGTGGCGCTGGTCCGTACGCCACTGCAGCTGCCGATCGGAGAACAGTGTCTCGATCTGGAGCATCCACCACCGCTCGAGCTCGTTCCGCCGTTGGTCGGACAGTGCGAAGCGTCGGCCGAGGACACCGACATGGTCCCGCTCGACGGCCACGAGGGCCCAGTAGTCGGCCCATCGCCGCACCCGCTGGCGGGGGATGCGCTGGAGCCGGAGATCGAGATCCCGCCACAGCTCGGCTGGCACCGGCATGGCCGGGTGTGATCGCGCGCCTGTCACGCCCACCATCCTGGCATGACGACCGCCCAGCCACCGACCCGTCACGCCTACACCTCGGGTCGAGACCGGGGGATCGCCCTACCCCGACCCGTGGGTGGGAAGCGTTCTCGTGAACGACGCCTCGCTGGCGTAGCGGGCCACCAGCCGACTGTTGAGCCAGTCCGGCATGAGGCTGACCGCGTGGTCGCGCAAGGCGGCCCCCCACGGCGACCGGGCGGTGGCGAGCGCCCCGATGCGACGAGACTCCCGCACGATCATCTGCACCCGCGGGAGCCGGGCGGACTGGTAGCGGAGCAGCGCACCAACTGCATCGTCTGCACCGGCCAGGCAAGCGGCGAGCACCACGGCATCTTCGATTCCCTGGCACGCACCCTGACCGAGATCCGGGGTCATGGGATGGGCAGCGTCGCCCAGCAGCGCCACCCGGCCCGACGCCATCCGCTCGGGGATCGAGTCGGCCAGGTCGGCGATCACCAGCTGGTCCTCGCGCGTTCGCCCGATCAGCTCGGCGATCGGGTCATGCCAACCGGCAAAGACACCGAGGAGGAAGCCCCTGCGGTCGGTGAGGCGCTGGTTGGCCCCCTCGGGCAGCCCGACATCGGCGGCCCAGTAGGTCCGTCCGCCCCGAAGGGGACTGGCGATGAACTGCAGCCCCGTGCCCACCGTCAGGCAGGCATCGGGGACCAGGTCGGCGACGTCGTCCAGGACGGCCCGCCACGAGGTCCGGCCCCGATACACCGGGTCGGGGTTCGCAACGGCTGTTCGGGCCACCGAGCGAATGCCGTCGCAGGCCAGCACGGCCGAGGCCTGGAGCAGTTCACCGTCGGCCAACTCGACGACACCCCGGCCATCGACGGTGGCCACCCGGGTAGCCACCGTGGCCAGGCGGAGGGTGAGGTGCGACGCCGCCTCGAGCAGCACCTGCTGCAGCTCACCCCGGTGGACCAGCACCGTCGGCGACTCGAGGTGGCGGTGCAGCCGGCCCTGGTCGAGTCGCATGATGAGTCGACCGGACGGCTTGCGCACCGTGCCGGAGGGCTCGGGGATCCCGATGTCGACCACGGCATCGGCCAGGCCGATGCGGTCCAGGGCGGCCAGTGCGTTGGGCCACAGCGAGAGCGCCGTCCCGGCCTCCGTCAATGCGCTGGCGCGCTCCACCACCGTCACGGCGATGCCGACTCGGTCGAGGGCGATGGCCGTGGTGAGCCCGGCGATGCCGGCACCCACGATGACCACGTCGGGACGGCTGGACGGCTGCATGCTCGCTCCTCCGCGTCGGGCTACTCCGGCCAGTGCGATCCTAGGCATCACCGGTGGTTGCCGACGTGCCCGGCGGTGAGGTAGCAGTGTCCACCATGGCCACCCGACGATTCCCACTGGTGGCCGGGGTGACAGGCCGGGCCGTGTTCAGCGACGACCTGCGGTACCGGTACTGGCTGGAGCGGCGGTGGGACCCGGAACTGCCCCGGTTCGCCTTCGTCCTGCTGAACCCGTCTGCTGCCGGCGCCCACCACGACGATCCCACCACCCGCAAGCTCTACGAGCTCACCAGGGCCAACGGTGGGGGGAGTTACGAGCTGGTCAATCTCTTCCCTCTCATCGACACGGCCCAGAGCGGCCTCGGTGATCCGACCGCCATCGGCGATCCATCCTCTGTCAACGACGCCTGGATCCGGCAGGTGGCCGGTGGTGCCGCCAAAGTGGTGGTCGGTTGGGGGGACGCCAGGCCCGACGACGCCACACACCGGGGTCGACGGGCCGCAGTCGGGGACCGCGCCGGTGCGGTATGGCGCCTGGTCCGGGACCGCCAGCCGTGGTGTGTCGGCCACAACGTCGCCATGACTCCCCGCCATCCCGGCCAGGGTGTCCGCAACGACACCGCCCTGATCCGCTACGTCCCGCCGTCGGGCAGGTGACCGGTTACTGGCCGGTGGGCTTCCGCCGCCAGGTCTGGAACCGATAGGCCGGCGCGGCCGCTACCGGTGAGGCGGTGTCTGCCTCCAGCGCGAACGCCCCTTCGAAGGACGGGAAGAACTTGGTGCAGTGGAAGTCGCCATCGACCCGGGTCAACACCAGCTCGTCGGTCGCGGACAGCGTGCTGGCATACAGGCCGGCGCCGCCGATGACCCACAGGTCACGCCCCTGCACCGATGCCAGGAACGAAGTCACGTCAGCCACCTGCTCGAATCCCTGGCGAAGGTCGGGATCTCGCCGCGTCGCCACATAGTTCATCCCGGCATCCATGGGTCGGCCCATCTCCAGGTAGGTGGCGTATCCCATCAGCACGTCCGTTGAGGCGATGGCGGCTCGGAAGTGGGCCACGTCGGCCGGGATGGTCCAGGGGATCCCGTCGTCGGTGGCGAGCCCCAGGCGGTCGTCGACTGCAGCAATGGCGCGAATCACGCCTTCTTCCTACGGCCTTCCCCGGCCTCCTTCAAATTGACGCCGTCGGGGCGGGCACCCCGAGAGCCACGTCGAGGTGTGACCCCTCGATGACCTCCCGGGCCACGTCGACCAGGAACCGACCCTGGCTGCGGGCGTAGTGGCGCATGAGGGAGAACGCCTCTTCGAGGTCGACGTCGGCCCGCTGGGACAGCACCCCTTTGGCCTGCTCGATGGTGATGCGGCTGTTGAGCGCATGGCTCAACTGCTCGTTCACCAGCTGGAACTCCCGGCCGGCCCGCTGCTGCAGGATGGCGATGGTGGCCACATGGGCCAGGGCCTGGGCCCCATAGAGGTCCTCGGGGGTGAGGGCCGTGCGTTCGCTGCGAAAGAGGTTGAGGGCACCGATGACGGTGCCGCGCAGGCGCATGGGCACGGCGTAGGCCGAGCAGAACCCGGCATCGGCAGCCACCGGGGTGAAGATCGGCCATTTGCCGCGCATGGCCTCGACGTCGTGCTCCCCCACCATCGCCCCGGTCCGGAAACAGTCCCAGCACGGCCCCTCAGCGGCCTGGAGCTCGAACAACTCCACCAGTCGCATGGCCTCGCTGGAGGAAGCCACCACCCGGAGGTCACCATCGGGGGACGCCAGCATGATCCCGGCGGCTGAAACGTCGAGGGCGTGGACGCAGCGGTCGGCCAGTAGCGTCAACAGGTCCACTACATCGAACTCGTCGACCAGCGTGTCGGCCAGCTCGACCAGCGCGTGAATGAGGACATGGGTTCTGGGCATCAAGGCCTCCTGAGAGTCGGCAGCGTCACCCATGGGTGCCCCAGTCATCCGGGCCGTCGAATCGAAGTCGACGGTCGACCACCCGGGCGGCCACCTCGTCGATGGTCAGGTCATGGCGGAAGGCGTAGGCCCGCAACCGGAGCAGTGCCTCTGGGATGGTCGAGTCCAGTTGGACCGAGACCATGCCCGAGGCCTGGTGGACGGCCAGGCGAAGGTTGGCACTCGACTCCAGCTGGGTGGTGAGCTCGCCGGGTGCCGCTCCAGTCTGCATGGACAGGATGGTCCGGGCGATCATTCCGGCGACCACCAACGAGTCGGCGTGTTCATCGTCGCTGAGTGAGCCGGCGCTGGAGCGGTAGAGGTTCAGCGCACCCAGCCGGACCGCGCCAACGGTCAGGGGAAAACCGAACAGGGCTCGGGCACCCCCCTCGACAGCGCGCGGGGTGAAATGCATCCACCGCGAGGTGGTGGGGTTGACCAGGTCCGGCTCGAGTACCGGCCGGCCCGACGAGTGGGCGTCGATGCACGGGCCCTCACCCAGGCGGAACTGGAGCTCCTCGATCAGCGCGCTCACCGGGTCGCTCGCGAACAGCGTGCCGCGGTCCTCGCCCTCGAGGTTGAGCATGATCCCGGCACCACTGGTGTCCGACACCTCGGTGGCGACGTCACACAGGCTGGCCGACGACGGAAAGTTGCTGCCCTTCTCGGCCAGGAGGGCGAGCATGTTGAGGAGCCGGTCGGCGGCCATCGATCAGCGAGCCCGGCCGGCAGGCGCGGCCCGATGCCGACCGACGGGATCCGGTTGCCGGTCATCCCATCGTCCATCCATCACACCTCTTCGAGCAACGACGTGAGCCCCACGATGCGAAGCAGGCGTCGCAGCATGAACGGGGCGTTGCGGATCACCACATCACCGGACTGGCCCCGGAGGAGCTCTCGGGCGCCCACGATGGCGCCCAAGCCGCTGGCGTCGATGAAGGTCAGCCCCGCCGACTCCACCACCACCAGGGCAGGCATGGTCAGGGCCGCGGCCTCGAGGGCCAGGGTGAACGCCAGCACCGCTTCGAAGTCGACCTCGCCTCCCACCTCCACGACCGCGGTCGTCCCACGGGCATAGCTGCTGGACGTGAACGCCCGGGGCAAGAGCAGATAGGAGTGCTCGCCCAATTCCTCTTGGCGGGTGGCCACACTCATAGGGTTCCTCCCGAAGTCAGCTCTCGGACAATGAGCGCTACCGGGGTCTCGAGTAGGCGAACCGTACCCCCGTCGCCGGGATGGGAGTGGGTCTGGGCTCAACCCTAACCGGAATCGCGGCCGACAGCATCGGCCAGTCGATGGTGCCGGCGCGCCGTCCGTGCCCGGTCCTCCCCGCTAGGGCGTCGGGCCCTCATCCCGGAGGCTCCCGATGCCGAGGTCTCCGGCGGGGACGTCGGCCTGGGCCAGCGGGTTCGGTGTCGGGGGGGCCACTCGCACCAGGGTGTTCCGGTCGATGTGGGAGAAGGGCTCCTCCCGGTCGGGGATGGCCAGGACGCCTTCTTCTTCATAGGACCACGACCCGTCCGGGTTGATGGTCACCGACATCCGGTAGCTGAGCGTGCGGAAGGCCTCATCGAGGAACGGATTGGACAGGATGCCGTACACCTCGGATCCCACCGCGGCCCGGACCTCGAAGGAACGGGCGTCCGGTTCGGCCGTGCCCCCGGCCAGGAGGACCTGGCCCCGTGGGATGGCAAGAGTGAGCATGACCGTGTTGGTGGCCGGCTCCCAGAGCCAGTAGCCGAGCTGGTCGTGGAACGTCTCGACCTCCCCTGGCTTGACGATATGGGTGTGGTAGCGCAGGCCGTAGAGGAGTTGGGGCCCGTTGGTCTGTCGGTCGATCGGCTGCAGCTCATACCGCTCGACGAAGGTGTTCCGCTCGATGCCGCTCTCGGCCAGGGAGACCGGGTGCTCGTCGGCCCCTGCGGCTCCCTCCCAGACGCCGGCCATCGGTCCGAGCGGACCGAGGTTGCCCAGGGTGTCGGGGTCCCCGTCCGGCTCGGTGTAGAGATCGTCGCCGTAGGGCTCGATGCCGGAGATGCTCACCGTGCCTCCTGTTCTGTCGTGATAGCCGCCGTCAGTCTAGAGAGGCCACGTGCCCCAGAACCGGTCCTGGAGATCAGTGGGGTGCGACGTAGCCGGGCCCGGCCGCCTGGTCGATCAAGGAGGCGATGCGCAGCAGCCGCCGATCCGAGAGGTAGGGCCCGATCACCTGGACCCCAACCGGCAGGCCACCGGGCGTCAGGCCGGTCGGCAACGTGACCACGGGCAGCAGCACGGAACCGACGGCGCCGCACCAGGCGACGGCAATCAGATGGGGTACCGCCACCCCGTCCACGTCGAGCACCCGGTCGGCGACGGTGCCGTCGAGATCGTGGGGGAACGCCGCGGTGGGCATGACCGGTGCGAGGACGACGTCGTACCCCTCGAAGAGCTTCGCCCAGGACGCCCGCTGGTGCTGGCGGAGGCTGTTGGCCCGCGCCCAGGACCGGTAGCGACCGGCCAGCGCCCGACCGGCGTGGAGCCCGGGGTCGTCACCCGGCACGTCCTCCAGCTCGGCGAACGCCGCGAACGCGTCGTCGTCCAGACCGGTGCCGACGATGGGTAGCACCAGGTCCTGCCACGAGCGCAGCCCGTCGCGGAGCGGCACGGGCAGGGGGACGGGCTCCACCCTGGCGCCGGCACCGGCCAGACGCTGTGCCATGGCGTCGATCAGGGCCACCACCTCGGCGGCGACCGGAACCACCTCACCCCCGTCGTGGTACACCGTGGCCACGCGGAGCTCCCCGACGTCGTGGAGGGGCGGCCCCTCGTCCAGCTCCAGTCGCCAACCGGTGGCCTGCTCAGGGACCGGACCGGACACCACCCCGAGGGCCAGCCCGAGGTCATCGAGGCTGCGGGCCAGCGGCCCGTTGCAGTTCACGTCAGACTCGACCAGGCTTCCGGGTGGCCCGGGGATGTGGCCTCGACTGGGCACCACCCCCCACGAGGGCTTGAGGCCGTAGACCCCGTTGAAGTGGGCGGGGTTCCTGATGGAACCCCCGATGTCGCTGCCCAGCTCGAGCGGCGTGAGACCCGCGGCCACCGCGGCAGCGGCACCTCCCGACGATCCTCCGGCCGTGCGCGCGACGTCCCACGGATTGTTGGTGACCCCGTAGACCTCATTGAACGTCTGGAAGTCGCCGGCGTACAGCGGGGTGTTGGTCTTGGCAAAGATGATGGCGCCGGCCGCCTTCAGACGGGCGACGGCCAGCGCATCCCTCGTCGGCACGTACTCGGCCAGCTCCGGGGCCCCTGCCGTGGTCACCAGGCCTTCGGTCTCCCACACATCTTTGACGGTCATGGGGAGACCGTGCAGCGGGCCGACGGGCCCGCCGTTGACGGTGACCGCATCGGCGGCATCGGCCGCCGTTCGGGCCCGCTCGTCATCCCGGGCGACGACCGCATTGAGGCGCGGGTTCTCCCGGTCGACGCGGGTCAAGAGATGGTCGAGGAGCTCACGGCTGGAGAGCGTCCGGTCACGCAGTGACTGGAGCAGTTCGGTCGTCGTCGCCAGCTCGAGGTCCATCGCCCGATCGTAGGTGGCCGCCGATCGTCAGGTCCGGCCCACAGAGGGCGCGACTTGAGCGGTGCCGTCACTCAGGTCGACCTCCGATGGGTCACCGAGCCGGGGACCGGCGGGACCACGGTGTCCGGGGCCTGGCGAGCCGGCAGTGCGCCCGGACGCCAACGCCGCAGATACAGCGGCCTGGACCCGGTCGCGAAGGGCACCACGGTCCTCGAGGGAGAGCCCGGTGGGGTAGACCGGCTCGAGGAGCTCGACCACCACGGCCCCCGGTCGAACGGCCAGGAACCGGCGTCCAGGCAGTACGTCGCGTGCGCCGTGGATGGCCACCGGGATGATCGGCGTCGCCGTTTGGATGGCGAGGGCGAACGCCCCGGTCTTGAAGGGCAACCCCTGGGGCGTCGGAGCGATCCCGCCTTCGGGAAAGATCACGAAGTCGTCATCGTGATCGCCGTTGTCGATGAGTTCGTCCAGCTGGCGGTGGGCGATGTCTGGATGGTGCCGATCGATGGGGACGGTGTCGAGGGCCCGCATGGCGGTGGCCAAGAGCGGAATCCGGAAGAGATCAGATGCGGCGAGGAAGCGGAGCGCGGGCTGGGCCACCAACATGGCCGGGATGTCCATGGGGCTCGAGTGGTTGGGCGTGAAGATCGCCGGGCTCGGAAGTGGCCCCCGGGCGCTGATCCGCACCTCGAACCGGACGCCGCACACGCGTGCGATCGCCGAGATGCCCCGCAGCGCCAGTCGACGACCGTATCCCTTCGCCAGGCGCTCCACGACGGCCACCAGAGGCAGGAGTGCGACCAAGGCGACCAGCACGATGAACCGGTTTGCCTGCGCCCGAAGTCCCGCTCCTCTGTGCATACCGGGTGCTCCCCCCGCTGGCTGGATCGACGAGGACCGCGACACCAGCCCACAGTCCTGACACCGTGTCCTTCGTGGCACACAGCGGTGCCGGATGACCTCGGACCCCGCGGGGTGGGCGGGTAGCTGTGCCCCGGGCAGCGCCGCTCAGACCAGGACGGCGACCGGCTCGGGCACCTTGATCGGGGTGCGGCCTTCTGGCATGCTGCCGGGGGAAGGGGTTGCTCGTTCGGCGAAACTCGACGGGGGCAGACAGGTTCGGCGGAATCTGGTCGTAGCGGTCACCCATCCAACGCAGGCGCGGCCGGCTCCCACCGTCCAGCGACATCAGCAGAGGTCTGCAGAACTCCACCTGCAGCGGACAGCGGAGGACGACCATGACGACACGTGACGGTTCGATCGAGGTGGGCGCCTCGAGCAGACCTCCCAACCGCCGGGCGAATGGTCGGTTGATGAGGACGGTGCTGGCCGGCTCGGTACTCCTGCTCCCACTCGGGGTCGGCATCGGAGTGGGTGGCGGACCGGCGGGTGCAGCGACAACACCGCCCGCGGTGAACTGTGGTGGACCGCTGCCGTCCGGTACGTACAGTGCAGTGAACGTCACCGGAGTGTGCACAGTGAATGCCGGCAAGGTTGTCGTGGACGGCACCGTCACCGTGCAGGGTGGTGCAGCCATCGTGGCCGCCTACGCCCACGGAAGCGGCGGGGTGGGGACATCGGGACTCGATGTCGTCGGCAACGTCTCCGTGAATCCGGGAGGTACCGCCATCCTCGGCTGCGAGGCATCGGCGTTCCCCTGCTTCGACGACAGCCCGACCTCTCCGACCTTGTCCTCCCACGACACCGTCGGGGGAAGCCTGATCGCCACGGCCCCACTGGGCATCGTGATCCACGCCACCACGATCGCAGGCGACGCCACCCAGTCGGGCGGTGGCGGAGGGGTGACCTGTACCCCCGCTGGGGTGTTCGCCTCGTTCACCCCTCCGAGCGGTGCCTACACCGACTATGAGGACGACACCATCAACGGCAACCTTCGGGTCAGTGGCCTGTCCACCTGCTGGGACGGGACCATCCGGAACACCATCGGCGGGAGCGCGACCTTCTCCGACAACACCATGGCCGACCCGGACGCCTCCGAGGTCGTCACCAATCAGATCGACGGCAACATGGTCTGCGCCGGGAACTCGCCCTCCATCCAATTCGGTGACTCCCAGGGCTCGCCCAACGTGGTGGCAGGATTCACCAGTGGGCAGTGCGCCTTTGGGGTCACCCGGGCCAATCCGGCACCGTCGGGTCCCCAGACTCCGATCTCGGTGCCCAGCACCGCGAAGCGGGGCTACTGGCTCGTGGCCAGGGACGGCGGCGTCTTCTCGTTCGGCGTGCCGTTCTTCGGCTCCCAGGGGGGTCGTACGCTGAGTGCCCCGATCGTGGCTATGGCACCGGTGCCCGGTGGGGCCAGCTACAGCCTGGCCGGGGCCGACGGAGCGGTCTATGGGGATGGGCCGGCGGCCACCGAGTGTGTGAGTGGATCCCGGGCGTTGAACAAGCCGATCGTGGGCATGGCCGAGACACCGGGGGGCAACGGCTGCTGGCTGGCGGCCTCTGACGGAGGCATCTTTTCCATCGGCACCCAGGCCCACTTCTACGGATCGGCCGGCAACCTGGCGCTCAACAAGCCCATCGTCGGAGTGGCGGCCGCCCCCGACGGCCACGGCTACTACCTGGTGGCGTCGGACGGTGGTGTGTTCACCTACGGGACGGGGGCGCACTTCCACGGATCGATGGGTGGACGCCCCCTCAACCAGCCCATCGTGGGAATCGCCGTCGATCCGACGACGGGTGGCTACTGGTTGGTGGCCAAAGACGGCGGCATCTTCAGCTTCGATGCGCCGTTCCTCGGATCACTCGGGGGCAAGCGACTCAACCAACCCATCGTGGGGATGGCCGGTGTTCCCACGGGCACGGGCTACTACCTGGTGGCCGGCGACGGCGGGATCTTCACCTTCGGGGCCGGGGCGCCGTTCCAGGGCTCGACCGGATCGCTCCGGCTGAAGCAGCCCATCGTCGGGATGGCGCTCGGCTGATCGACGGGCAGCGGTCGCTCCTAATTCGCGAATACCGGTGGGCGGCCCTCGCTGCGGGCGGCCATGACCTCGGCGAACTCCGCGCCCAGCAGGGCCCGGCCGAACTGGTCCATCTCCATGGCCATCCGGCCGGCAACAGTCGGCTCCTCGCACCGGAGCAGGGCCTTGGTCAGCCGCAGGGCTTCGGGCGGCTGGGCCGCCAACTGGTGCGCCGCCTCGACGGCGGCGTCGAGGGCCGGCGACACGGAGGCATTGGCCAGACCCCAGTGAGCAGCCGTGGTCCCGTCGATGGTCTTGCCGGCGAGCAGCAGATCCGAGGCGTTGCGGGGGCCGACGAATCGGGGCAGCAACAGACTGGATGCCGCCTCGGGAACCAGACCGAGGGCGGCGAATGGGACCGACAGCTTCGCCTCGGGCTCCACGAACACCAGATCGAAGTGCAGGAGCATCGTCAGTCCCACACCGATGGCCATGCCGTTGACGGCGGCCACAATGGGGACATGCACCGAGGCGATGGCCCCGAGAAACCGTGTGGTCTGCTCGAGGTTCCCGCCGGAGGAGAAGTCGGCCAAGTCATTCCCGGCCGTGAAGGCCACACCCGCCCCGGTGATGACCACGGCGGCAATGCTGCGATCGTCCTCGGCAGCCAGGAGCGTGTCGGCCAATCGGGCGTACATGTCTTGGGTGAGTGCATTCCGTTTGGTCGGACGGTTCAGGGTCACCGTGACGATCCTGTCCTCCACGGCCACGAGAACATCACCGTCATCGATCGGTTGGACAGCCATGGCGGCATCCTGGCACCAGGCGGGATACGGGGCAACCTGGGTGACGCTCCCGGGCCCCACCCCTCCTTGGGCGCCACTACCCGGTCCTGGTCATGTCGATAGGGACTCCTCGCGCCGTTCGGATCAGTCGAGTGACCGATCGTCGGCCACTCGACTGATCCGATGGGCCCCCCGATCAGCCCCAGCCCGTCCCGGTCGTCCAGGTCAACGACGGCCCGTCGGTGGGCCATCGACCACCTCGACTGGCTGTACTGGGCGGGGGCGGTGGGCCTGTCCCCCTGGATCGTCTACCTCTACAAGTCACAAACGCCCCGGGCCGAGACCCACCAGGTCCATGCACTGGTCGTCGGCCTCATCGCCATGATGTCCCTGGCCATGATGACAACGGCCGTCTTGTCCCGACGAGGTTCCCCTTACTCGGTCATGGCTGGCGCCTATGCCGCCACGGCGACCTTCATCTCCGCCTGGTTCCGACTCCTCACCCGGACCGGCGGCGCCAAGTGGGAAGGGTCGACCACCGTGTTCTTGGCCCTCGTTGTTGCCGTGGTCGGGTTGTGCGCGGTGGTGATCCGCCGGGAGATGGCGGCCCGGCCGGGACGGCCACCTCGGGTGCGGTGGCTTCCGATCGCACTCGGAGCTGCCGCGCTGGCCGTGCTCCCGGCCCTGGTGGTGGCCCTGGTCGTCGTGCCCGAACTCGAGGTCGCCCACCGTCTCCGACTGGCCTGGACCGGTCTCGACGTCTTCGAGCTGGCCGCCATGGCCTGGACCGGGACCGCCCTCCACCGCCGCTCGCCCACGGCCATCATCCCGGCGACGATTACCGGGGCCCTCCTCGTGTGCGACGCCTGGATCAACGTGGTGCCATCGACCGCGGCACAGCAGGCCGAGGGCATCGTGCTGGCCTTCGTCGAGCTCCCGCTGGCGGCGCTGAGCTTTTGGGTGGCGGCCCACACCACCCGCACGGCCTTCACCAGCGGTAGACGGCACTCCCGCACTTCACCGGACCGGGACGACGTGGGGGTCCGCTGACCCTCCTGCCGCAACCGGTTCCGATGAGTCGGACCCGTTGCGCCACGGCACGAGTACAGCCAGACTCCAGGCATGCAACCTCTCGGGATCCATCACGTGGCCATCAACGTGGCGGACGTGCCGGCCTGTGTGGCCTTCTACACCGAGGTTCTCGGAGGCACGTTGCGCACTGATCGCCCCGAGTTCGGCGTGGGTGGGGCGTGGATCGATCTCGGTGCCGCCCAGGTCCACCTGTTGGAAGCACCCGTGCCCCGCAATCTGGGGCAACACTTCGCCGTCCGGGTGGCTGACCTCGCAGAGGCCGTGGCCGAGCTGCGGTCCCGGGGAATCGAGGTCGCCGATCCGTCCCCCACGGCTTCGGGATGGCAGACCTTCATCGATGATCCGGCCGGCAATGCCATCGAGCTGCATCAACTGAGCACCGGTGCGGGCCGGCCCTCATAGGAGTCGGTGGCTACGGAGCCACAGGACCGGCCACCACTGAGTCCCGTCCCCGTGTCCGATCGATCGGCTCCACCACCGGGAGCAGGCCGACGACCGCCGGCCGCCCCTCCTGACCCACCACCACGGGAACACTCGGTCCGGAGGGCAGTGAGTCAGCCACCACGATCCTGTCCCGTCCGGTCTGCTTGGCGTGCAGCAGGGCCTCGTCGGCCAGGCCGACCACGTCCTGGAAGTCAGCGGCCTGCTCCGACGAGGCCAGGCCGAAACTCACCGTGAACTCCGGCGTGCCTCCGGTCGCCACCCGCTGGGCGATGCGCTCCCTCACCCGTTCGAGTACCTGCTCGGCCTCCCTGATCGGACAGGAGGGCAGCACGATGACGAACTCCTCGCCGCCGTAGCGGCAGGGGATGTCCGCTGGCCGGAGTGAATCCCGGAGGACCTGGGAGAAGGACCGGAGGGCCCGGTCGCCGGCATCGTGGCCGAAGACGTCGTTGAGCTGCTTGAAGTGGTCGAGATCTCCGTAGGCCACGGTATAGGGCACCCCCTTCTCCTGCAGTTCCCGCACGCCGTGCTCGAGGCTCCGGCGGGTGAGGAGGCCGGTCAGTGAGTCGCTGTTGGCCTGGGTCTGGGACAGTTCGAAGGCGCGGAGCATGGCCAGTCGCTCAGAGGCCCGTCTGGCCACGACCTCGACGTCGTCGCGCACCGCACCCGAGGGTGGGACGCCGTCTGTCGACGTCACGTGGAACACCCCGACCGAGTTCCCGCTGATGCTGACGGGTACACAGATGGCCGAGCAGCCCCGACCCCGGAGGTGGGGACAGGCGTCGATGGCGGTACTCGAGGGAAAGGCCATGGTCTGGCCCCGGGCAGCGGCCGGGCAGTCATCGGGTGACACCACGGCACAGCCCTGGTCGTCGTCGTCGACCGGGCTGACGAGCACCTGGCGGAAGTGGGCCCGACTGGAGTCGGCCATCAGCAGTTCCGCGTACATCCCGGGGGCGGCGCCACCCAGCGCCTCGGTGACCAACTCGAAGACCGACGGCTCCGCCTTCGACATCTCGAGCGCCCGCTGCAGTTGGGCTTCGAACTCACTACGCCGGGTCAGGCGGGCCTGGGCCGTGTCGCGCCGATTTGACTCCTCCTCGACCCGGTAGGCCTTGGTGGCGAACAGCGCGGTCACCGCCACGGCCAACAGGACGCCGCCGACCACCGACCACAACAGGGCGATCCGGGAGGCATTGGCCGCCCCCTCGGCCTGATGGGCCGTGAGTGTCGACCGGTTCGTCACCAGGGTCTGGAGCGTGGCCAGCGTGCCGTCCAACTTCTCGTAGGCGGCCCGTTCAGTGGACGCGATCTGGATGTTCTGACCCGGGGTGGCGGTGGCGGCAAGGAAGGAGGCCAGTTTGACCCGGGCGGCCACATAGGTGGCCATCTGGGCGCTGAGGGTGGGCGCCAACGTCGAGTTGCCCGGCAGGGCGAGTACCCGCTCGAGAGCCAGGTAGGACCGGTCGGTAGCGTTGGAGTCGGCCACCGCGGAGGTCAGGAACTCGCCGATCGGGGTCGTACCGGTCAGGGCTCGCTCCACGATGAGCTGGAAGTCGGTGCCCGAGGCCCGGATCTGGCGGACCGGAGAAAGCACGACGAGATAGCGGTCGCTGAGCGTCCTGGTCGCCTGTTCCGCCCGGGCCGAGTTCACGACGCCCAAGCTGGCCCCGATGAGTGCCACGGCGATGATGCTGGCCCCGACCAGGATGATGGCCCGATGGGGTAGATACCAGCCAGAGCCGGTCGAATCGTGCTCTGGCTCCACCTTTTGTTCCACTTCTCGATATCGGCACCTCTCCTGCAGTCCTGAAGCCGCTTCGGGCCTTGGCTCGGCCCGCACACCGGCCCCGACCGGCCCTGATCAGGGCCGGTCGTGCTAGACAACTCGGTGGCAGGGCACAGTCGTTTTCCGACCCGGCACTGCAACCATCGTTGAATCCCGAGACAGCCACTGCGGAGAGGAACCCGAATGAGCACACTGCTCCTTGCTGACGAACGAGAAGCGGTCGCCAGGGCGAGTCGTCACCTGGCCCAACAGGGCCTGGTAATCGGCACTGCCGGCAACATCTCCGCCCGGAACGGCGATCTGGTCGCCGTCACCCCGACCGGAGCCGACCTCGGAACCGTCACCGCGGAGATGGTCACGGTCATCGAACTCGACGGGACGATCGTCGACGGCGACCTCGCCCCCACCTCTGAGGTGCCGCTCCATACCGGGATCTACGCCGGCACCGATGCGCTCGCCATCACCCATGCCCACGCCATGGCGTCGACGGCCATCGCCTGTTGCCTCGACGAACTGCCGCCACTGCACTACAGCTGCCTGGGTCTCGGCGGCGCTCCCCGGACCGCAGCGTATGCAACCTTCGGATCCCCCGAGCTGGCCCACAACGTGATCGAGGCCCTGAAGGGCCGGAATGCCGCGCTGATGCAGAACCACGGATCGGTGGCCTATGGGAGCACCATGGACCAGGCCATCGAACGCCTGGAACTGCTCGAGTGGCTGGCCGAGTTGTACTGGCGCTCGTCGTCGATGGGGACACCGAACATCCTGGGCGACAAGGACTTCGAGGCCATCATCATGGCGGCCATCTCCGGTGGGTACGGGGTCATGCGGAAGGTCGACAAGGACAAGGCCGACAAGAACCGGTCCGAGCAGGCCTAAGGGCGACCGACCCGAGCGGCTGCGGCCGGGTTACGTGGTGGCCGTACTGGGACTGGGCCTCGCCGCGCTAGGTCGACCGGGGTACCTGACCGTCGGCCACGGCGAGGACCTGGGTGGCGATCACTCCGTCGAAGCCCTGGAGGATCGCTGCCACCTGGTCTGTGACGCGGCGTGGGCCGGGGGGATCCGGTGGTTCGACTCGGCACGGTCCTACGGACGGGCCGAACAGTTCCTCTCTCGATGGTTGCACCGTCGCGATATCGGGCCCGACCAGGTGACGGTGTCCTCCAAATGGGGCTACACCTACACCGCAGACTGGGCGGTGGATGCGGCCGTGCCCGAGGTGAAGGACCACTCAGCGCAGGCCTTGGCCCGGCAGTGGCCCGAGACGGAGGCCCTCCTCGGACCGTGGTTGCGCCTCTACCAGGTCCATTCAGCCACGGTGGAGTCGGGGATCCTCGACGACCGCCTCGTGCATCGGGCCCTGGCCCGACTGGGCGTGCCGGTCGGGCTGAGCCTCAGTGGTCCGGGCCAGTCGGTGACGCTGCGTCGGGCCCTGGCGGTCGAGGTGGACGGCTCGCCCCTGTTCTCGGCAGTGCAGGCCACGTGGAACCTCCTGGAGCCCTCGGCTGGTCCGGCCCTATCCGAGGCCAAAGACGCCGGTTGGACGGTGATCATCAAAGAGGCGCTGGCCAACGGTCGGCTCGCCCGGCCCGGCCCGGTCACTGCCGGGCTCGGCCGTCGTCCTGACGCCGTGGCCCTGGCCGCGGCGCTGGCCCAACCCTGGGCCGACGTCGTGCTGTGTGGTGCGGCAACCGTCGACCAGATGCGGTCGAACCTGTCGGCCCTGGACCGGTCACCCCCGATGACCGCCGGGCGGACCCAGCTGGAGGCCGTCGACCCTGTGGTCTACTGGCAGCAGCGGGCCACCATGCGATGGACCTAGGCACAACTGGCGCCTACGGCGACAGATATCTCGATGGTGCCCTTCTGCTCGACACCGAACCTGCCGATACCGCGGAGTGGATACCACCATTGCAGTGCGTCTGTAGCCGGTGGATCCAACGAGCACCGTCCCGCCTCGGGGTGGGACCCACGGCGGGAGTCCGGCGTCCGACCATCCGGTCGGCCCGGCCCGAGACAGCGGCCCGGGGCCGACCAGGGCGAGTGTGGACCATCGGGGGCACCGGCTGAGCATCGGCACATCGCTGGTGCTGGTTGTGGTGATCCCCCTGCTGGTGGCTGTCGGCCTTGCCTCGTCGGTGGTGTTGCACCAGTCGTCGACCCGTCGCCAGGCCGTGCTGACCCAACAGTCGTCCCTGGTACTCGACTCACTCCTCCGAGCGCGGGTGGACGTCTACGCCGAATACGTGGCCAGCCAGGCCATCACCGCGGCCCGGGTCTACAACATCTCGGTGGCCGAGGTCGACGCCCTACTCGGCGTGGACTTCCCCGCCAATCAGGTGACCGCTCGCCGGGCCGTCGACCACGATGCCGTCTTCGGTCCCAGCGGCACCTTCGCCGCGGAGCACACCCAACTGCTCGCGGTGCGCAAAGCGATCGACAACAAGACCGAGACCTTTCCCGCGGTCGAGTCCTTCTTCAGCGGTCTCGGCGCCAAGATCGACGATCAGTGGCAGGACACCTTCGACCGCCTGGTGAGGGCCAACGGATCAACGGACTCCCCCGTCACCCGGAGCCGGCTCGCGGCACTGCAGTCCTCCTTCGAGGCTTTCACCTCCGGCCTCGGCGAGGAGACGCTCAAAGGCGGAGGGTCGCTGGAGACGGTGCTCACCGCCACGGGGACTCCGGCCGAGGTCCAGAGTCTCATCGTCAGCAGCGAGTTGTTCCAACAGGCGGTGAAGGGCTTTCCCGGCAGCCTGGGCCCGCGCGCCGCACTGGCGTGGACGGTGGTAACGAAGGATCCCGTCAACATCGAATTCTCCAACGACGTCCAACGGGCCATCGCGGTCGGACTGACCCACGGCACACCCACCTATGCCACCAACACGGCCGCCATCGCCGCCGTCGGACGGGCCGAGGTCCGGTGGGACGCGTCGTTGAGCCACTTGGTCCTGGCCAGCTCCACCGACCTCCGTGCTGCCACCTCGGCACAAGCCACGTCCGCCACCAAGACGCTCGTCGTGACGTTTATCTCGATGCTGCTTCTCGTCCTGGCGGCAATCGGGGCGGTGCTGTTCCTCGGACGGGCGGTCCGTCGCCCACTGCTCCGCATCGTCGCGGCGGCCGCCTCGGTGCGAGAGGGTGAACTCGAGCTGCCCGATCTCGACGAATCCGGTCCCCGCGAACTGGCGCTGGCCGCCGGGGCCTTCAACCAGATGTCCTCCACGCTGCGGATGGTCCAGGAGCAGGCCATCGCCCTCTCCGAGGGCGATCTGGACGATCCCGTGCTGGCCAGGTCCCTGCCCGGCCGGACCGGTGAGGCCCTCCAATCGGCCCTCATCCAGCTCCAGCTGTCGTTGCGCGCCGGGGAGAGCCAGACGCGAGGCACTGGCCGAGCGAGCCACGCGCGACTCCCTGACGGGCCTGTTGAACCGTGGGGCGGCGCTCGAGTCGCTGGAGCGTGATCTGGCCACCGTCCGTCGCAGTCAGGGGGAGCTCGAGCTCACCGTCTTGTTCATCGACCTCGACGAGCTCAAGAGGATCAATGACTCCTTCGGGCACGAGGGAGGCGACGTGGCCATCCGCGCCGTGGCAGACGCACTGCGGGCCGCCACCAGGGCCTCGGACGTCATCGCCCGGTTCGGCGGGGACGAGTTCGTGGTCGGATGGCTCGGGGCTCGGGGCTCCAGCGACCCGTCGCTGCTGGCCAACCGGATCAGCGAGTCAGTGGCCAACTCGTCCCTCACCGTGGACGGCCAGACGTTCGGCATCGGGTGCAGCATCGGGGTCGCCGCGTCGGACCAGTTCGACATCGGCGTCGAGATGCTGATCGAGCGGGCCGACGATGCGCTGTACGCGGCCAAGGCAGACGGGCGCGGTCGGGTACGCCAGTACGGAGCGCCCTGAACACCACCCGTCGTGGGAACGGGCGGCTGGCACCACGGTCTGGCTAACCTGCACCGCTGTGCCGTGTCGCCGACCATGGTCCGTCCTCGCCGCCGCTGGGACGGTGGCCCATCACGGTTTCGAACTCACCCAAGGCGTCGGACTGGTGCTGCAGCCCGAACTCGGGCTCGGGGGGGCAGGAGCCCTCTGGGGACTCCAACTTCCGATCTGGGCCGGACTGGCATGGGGCGGAGGCAGGCGTTGGGACAAGCTGTTGGCGGTGTGGACAGGTGCCGCGCTCGCCGGCGGTCTGGTCCACTATCAGCTGTGGCCGTGGCGACGGGGTCGTCTCGGGCTGCCTGTCCTGACCGAGGCCGAAGGCATCCCGGCATCGACGCTGCCCGCCTACAACACCATCCTGTGGATGTGGATGGCCGGGTGCCTGGCCTCCATCGCCACCGAGGTGCCCCGGGGTGACCGCAAGTGGGTGCTCGCCGGATTGGCCACCATGCCGCTCCTCGCCCGGTCGGCCACGCACCACTTCGTCTGGCTCGGTGAGGACGCGGCCACCAACCCGACCTGGTGGAACCGGAGCGCCCGACCCGCCTGAGGTCGACGATGCCGAGCAGCCCTCTGTGTTGTCATCGGCAGAACACCAGGAGATCGGCCACCCGGTCCAGCCGGTGGGGATCCAGGCCCAAGGTGACCTCGAAGTCGTCGCGGCTCTCGAATCCCCGGACGGCGGCCCGTACGTCGACGATGAGCAGAGCCAGTTCGTGATCGACCCCTTCCAACTGGCCGAGGACATCGGCTGGGACGTGGTTGATATCGACCAATCCGCCGTCGTCGAAGCTGCGGACGAGGTCGGGCCGTCCGATGGCCAGGTCGCGGGCCAAGATGGGATCGGTCAGGGCGATCTGTCGCGCATCATCGCGTTGCCGCACACGGCTTCGGGCCACCGCCAGTGCTGTCTGGGGCGTTTGGGGCTGCGTCCGGTGCGGAAAGACGTTGCGGCCGATGGCAAAGGCGTGGCCCGTACTTCCGATGACCACGGCGAACACCAGGAACAAACCCAGGTTGACCTGCCAGCTGGCGTCGGGATAGTCCCCGCCGGCGAGCACCAGGGACAGCAGGTATCCGCACCCGTACGCGAACGCAGCAATACCCAGACGCCACTGGCGCAGACGGATCGCCGCGACGAGGAAGCACGGCGCCGCGCCGAGACCGAGTGTGACGGCCGGAACGAGTGCCCACGCCACCGATGCCGCCGTCCACCGTTCCCCCGGTGTATGGCTGTGGAGAGGGACCGCGGATCCGATCGGGTCGACCCCCCGCACGGGCCGATCCTGTTCGGTGCTGGGACTCCAGGCGCACGGCCACTCGGGAATGGCACGCGGAGGCAAGGTGCCCAGGCCGACTCCATCAGGGCTCCACCCCGCCGCGCGGCTGCTTGCTGCCTCGTGGGTCATCCGTCGCTCCCTTGCTCTGCGGCTCCACCGTTCGGATGCAGCTCGACGACAACATCGGGAATTTGGAGATCGTTTCACAGTTCTGTGCCCGAAAACGAGGGAGAAGGCCCGTTGTCCGGTTGCAATCCTGTGACAATCAGGCCAGGCAGCCCGATTACGGGTAGGGCTGACCAATCGGCGCTGACTCGCGCCGTTCATCCCAGGAGGCGCACACATGAGTATCGTTCGCAACCCCGACGGCACGCTGGTCGTGCCCGTCCCCCACGAGAGGACGCACCAGGCCACCGACGAGGTGGCGGCGCGGTCCGACAGCGGTGACACCAAGCCGATCGACGACGAAGCCCCGACCACCCGTGTGCTGCACCCAGGCGAGGGTGGCTACGACGAGGCACTGGCCGAATGGGACCTCGAGCAGAATCCAGATCGTCAGCCCGTGGTCTCGACGGCCACCGGTCGACAAGAGGCCATGACGCTCGTGCACGCGGTGGCCAGTGCACCCGACCATGCGGTCGCCCCGGCGGTCGCGGCCCTCGACGACCCCCAGGCCAGCGGCGAGGCCCTTCGCCATGTCCTCGTGGGTGGCGTCCACTCCGTGGAGGCCTTTGCCACCGAGGTCGCCGAGGCGGAGGGCGGCGAGGTGCTGGCGGCCCATGAGACCACCAAGATCATCGGGGAGGTCCTGACCGAACTCGACGCCTGACCTCGTCCCCGACCGTCGGTCCTGCCCCGGATCCTGCAGCCAGAGGGCCTGCCCCATCGAAGGCCGGGCGGGTCAGTCCTCGTCGGGGATCTCGATGACGACGCCGCCGTCGATGATCACGCCGTGCTCGCCGTCGGCGGGAACGAATGCATCGAACGGGGTGGCGAGCGGCGTGTGGGCCAATACCGACAAGAGCGCGGTCTGGTCGTCGGTCATGGCCCGCAGCTTGGTCGACTCAGGGATGCCCATGGCGATGCAGCGGGCGCAGAACTCGATCAGCTCGGCCAACGAGACTCCGGCTACGTCGACTGGCTTCGCCCCTGCCCTCATGGAGCCATCATCCCGCGGGAGTGAAACATTGCGAAAGGGGACGGCACCTCATGTGGTGCCGAGACCACGCACCGTAGACAAAGGCCACCCCCGGGGTGGCGGGGCCCTGAGGGGTCCTCGCTGCGGCTGGCCCAGGAATCGGACCGGGATGGACCATCGGGGGACCGCCCAGGCTGGTTCGGGCGGAACGTCGCTCGATGCGGCCAACGGCTCACGACACCCCAGGGACCTCTACGATGGAAGGACCGCCCAGGAGGACCGATGAGCTACCTTCGACAACTCAAGCGTGAGACCAACGCCCACCTCGCCGGCCTGGGCGGGACGCCCGACGAGGTGGCTGGCTCGCTGGAGGCCACCGGGGTCCGGGGCAAGCCGAGGGACAACCGGACGTGTGCCGTCGCCCTCTACATGTCGGCCGTCCTGGGCTCGGAGCCCCGCGTCCGATCGGTCTCCGTGGGCCACTGCTCGATGGCCCTGACCATCGTGACCGCCGATGACCACCGGCCGGCCGGGCGCCTGCACGTCCAACTGCCCAAATCCGTGCGCCAGTTCGTGGCGGAGTTCGACCAGGGCCGGTATCCCCAAGTCATTGCCGGTGATCTTCCCCGGTCGGCCCCTGACCCGGGAGCCGCCATCGCTCGATCCTGACCCAGCTGGTCGTTGTCCTGTGCAAGGCAACCAGAGTCAAGCGGTGGATCGGCATCGACGTTGACGCTCAACCCTCCGATGGTCAGCCCAGCAGGTCGTCGAGCCAGTCCAGAGCGGCCGTCCAGAACACCGAGGGGGCCATTCCCTCGCAATGGCCCTCGGCACCCTCAGCCTTGGTGAACAGCCGGAAGGTCTTGGGACATGTGAGGTGGTCGAAGAGGAGTTTCCCCTGACCGGTCGAGACCGGATCGGTCTCGTTGTCCGCCACAAAGCTCGGACAGGTGATCGCTGTAGCCGTCTCCTCGTTGGAGTAGCGGAGCAGGTCCTGGCAGTAGGCACGCACGCTACCCAGCCCGTGGGTCACCATCCGGGGCGCGAGCAGGGCGCGAAGTGCGGGAATGCCCAAGAGCGACTCGAACTGGTCGTCCGCGGCTGGGTCGTCGACCCGGTCTCCGAGTTCACCGAGACGCCCGACAATGGCCTTTCCCAGGTCGAACTGACCGGGGTCAACGATCATGGCCACCAACCGGTGCTCGCCTGAGGCCCCCCTCGGAGCAATCAGCCCACCGAAGGATCGCCCGACCAGAACGATGCGGTCCGGATCGACCTCGGGGTGCGTGATCAATTCGTCGACCATCGCCGGTACGACGTGCTCCCAGTCGGGCCGCATCGTCACCCGCTGGTCGTAGAGCAGCGATCCCTGCCCCGGACCGTCGACCGCCGCGAAGGCGTAGCCGCGGTCCAGAGCGGGCCCGACCGAGGCGTACAACTCCTCGGAGGTCCCGTCGTAACCGCCGAGATGCAGAAGCGTTGGTCGACGAACCTGCGAACCGCCCGGGACGAAGAGATAGCCAGACAGGTCGCCGGTGAGCACCTCGGCCCCGTGGTCGAGCAGGGGCAGCGCGGCCCGAAACGCCTGCACGCTGGCCGGGTAGGCGGACCGCAGTTCGTCACCGTCCAAGCTGTCCCGATGGAAGAAGAATGACTGGCGAAAGTACTCGGTAGCCCGCAAGAACGCGCCGACTGCACTCACGTGATGGCCGGCCTCCACCGCCGCGCTTCCCTGGTCGACGAGGCGAGTGGCAAAGGCGAACCATGCCCGGTACCAACTGTCGCGGTCCCCTGGAGTGATCCCCTCGGCGATGGCCAAGCACTCTCCGATCGTGGCCATACCCGACTCCGCCTTGGCCACCGTCCGCTGAAGCTGTCCATCGAAGGACTCGTCGTCGAAGTACAGCTTCATCGCACTCTCCTGTTCTGGACCTCGAACCGAGCGATGGACCACTGACTTCCGCCGACAGATCGCAGTACCGGCCCATCCTTCGCGGTCGCTAAGCCGGAGACAGGGTAACCGGTGACTCAGGCCCATAACAGGGGTCCACCGATCCCGACGGCCTCCCATGCTCGACGCCCACGATCGAGCCGTGTGCCCATCGGCCACCGGGATCAGAGGCGGCTCATCGCCACCAGGACCCGACGATGGGGCCGCATCGCTGACTCCCGAGCATCACAGCGTCGAGGCGATGACCCTCGTCAGCAATCAGTAGCTGTGGTCGGCGGCGTCGCTGATCTCGATGGCGACGTCAAACGAATCGACCGGGGCGTTCAGGACCAGGGCGATGACATCCCGGACTGCCTCGTCGATGCGATCGAGGGTGAACAGGTGGGCAGTCGCCCCGTTGAGCCCGTAGACGTTGAGGAACCAGTGATCCTCCTCACGTCGAACCCGTGCCAAATACAAGCGACCGGCCATGAGCGAATTCTTACCCCACTCCAAGATTCACAGACATGGCCGTCACGCTGAGCGGTCGGGCCATCCGACTACGACCCACCTTGCGACGAGAAACGCTAGTTTTCCCTTCGCCCGGGTCGGCTGACCGGATTCCGCCATCCAGCGTCGCCGACCCGGGTACCTGGGGATTGGGTACCGCCCGAGGCACATGACCCATAGGCACTCGGGGTGGCTCACACCAACCACACTCACCTTGGGAACCGCATTCGGTGCTGGTCGCCCAGCGCCCTGTCCGGTGCGAGGGCACTGGGCGCTGGAGCTTCTGCCCCCAGTGGATCAGCAGGTGCTCACTCCCGGCCCGAGTACTAACGGAAGCCGTTGGGTAGGGTCACAACTGCCCGGGCCGGTGCCCTCTTTTTGCCCCTCGTGAGTATCGGCCCGGGTGCTCAGTACCGGGTGGCATCCCCAAGTGCGCTCGGGCAACGAGCTCGCCGACCTCGGTCAACGGACACCGCCCGGGCTCTGTCTGTCCGCCTGTGCCGGCCTGCTGGAGTACGTTCCAGGTGGTGGCTCCCGCCGATGACGTACCCGCATTGATCACCGACACCAACCGGCTCGAGCAGCTCTGTAACGAAGTGGCCACCGAGGAGTTCTACGCCCTGGACACCGAGTTTCACACCGAGCGCACCTACTGGCCCGCACTCGCCCTGATCCAGTTGGCCTGGCGGGACCAGGTGGCACTGGTGGACCCCCTAGCGGTCGACCCGGCGCCGCTGCGCAGGCTGTTCGAGGGCCCCGGGACAGCCGTGGCCCACGCCGCCGGACAGGACCTCGACATCCTGCGGAGGAACTGTGGTGCCGCCCCCGCTCAGGTCTTCGACACCCAGGTCGCCGCTGGATTCCTGGGGATGTCCTCTCCGTCGCTCGGACGCCTGGTCGACCTGGTGCTGGGGATCAAGCTGGCCAAGGCGGACCAGCTGTCCGACTGGCTGCACCGTCCCCTGCCGACCCCGCAACTCGTCTATGCCGTCGGCGACGTGGAGTACCTCGTGATGCTCCGATCCACCATGGTCGACAGACTGGAACAGCGCGGCCGTCTGGCCTGGGCACTCGAGGAGTGCAAACTGGTCCTGCCGGGCCAGCGCCGCAGCGTTGTGCCGGAAGAGGCCTGGTGGAAGGTGGGCGATACGCGCCGGCTGTCAGGCCGATCCCGGGGCGTCGCCCAAGAGGTCTGCGCCTGGCGCGAGCGCCGGGCCATCTCGGTCGACCGGCCACGCCGGGCCGTCCTGTCGGACCTGGCAATCCTCACCATCGCCCAACGACTCCCGCGCGACCGCCAACAACTCGAGAAGCTCCGCGGGGTCGAGGGCAGGAGCCTCGCCAAGGGGCGGCCGGCGAGATCCTCGAGGCCGTCGAGCGGGGACGTGCTCTGGGAGACGATGCGTTGCGATTGCCGCCGGACGCCGTCGAATCCAAGGCGTCTCAGGTGGCCGTGGCCGTGTGTGGCGGGCTGGTCCGCCAGATCGCCGAGCAGCTGGAACTCGACCAGAGCCTTCTCGCCACCCGGTCCGACATCGCCCTACTGGTACTCGGCGAGCCCAGTCGGCTCGATCACGGCTGGCGCGGGGAGCTCGCGGGTAGGCCCATTCGACGACTGTTGGCCGGTGAGGTGGCCGCGGCCTTCGACCTTGACGGCCAGCTGGTGCTCGAGGAGCGATCCTGACCGGCGCTGGGCCTCCGTGCGAGCCAGCCAGACCGCTCACGAAGAAGGTCTCGACCGCCGTCCGATATCCGGTCACCTACACTCGCCACCATGACGCCAGAGGAGATAGCCGACCTCGTGCACCTGCGTCGAGCACGTGACCTCATCGACCGCGACTATGCACTGCCCCTCGATGTCCCGGCGATGGCGGGAGCTGCGCTCATGTCGCCGGCGCACTTCTCTCGGAAGTTCCGTGCGGCCTATGGCGAGACCCCGTACTCGTATCTGATGACCCGACGCATCGAACGGGCCAAAGCCCTCCTGCGCCAGGGGCTGTCGGTCACTGACACCTGCGTTGCCGTCGGTTGTACGTCACTGGGTTCATTCAGTTCGCGCTTCACCGAAATTGTCGGAGTTACACCTTCGGAGTACCGCAAGACTGACCACCGTGGCCTCGAGGTCGTTCCGTCATGTGTCAGCAAGTTCGCGACAAGACCCAGGCGCACTCCGGTCACGATCTGAGCGCTCTCGACGGCGACAGACCCGTGTCGTAGCGACGGGCCGGGCCCTGGACCAGGACCGGCACCGGCACCGGCACCGGCACCGGCACCGGCACCGGCACCGAGCAGGATCGGAGAAGCATGCGACGGTCCGGCACTCGTACACTCGACAGATGACAGTCACCGTCTCTGCAATGTTCATCCCTGTCCACGACCCGGACGAAGCCCTCAGCTTCTACCGCGATGCTCTCGGCCTCGAAGTACGCAACGACGTCGCCGCCGGCGACTTTCGCTGGGTCACCGTCGGCGCCCCGGGGCAGGACGTCGACATCGTCCTATCCCAGCCGCACGGCGGTCGTTCGCAGGCCGAGGGCGATGCACTCCTGTCCCTGGTGACACAGGGCTCCCTACAGGCCGCCATCTTCCGCTCGGACGACCTCGACGCCACGTTCGAGAAGGTTCGGGCATCAGGTGCCGAGGTGCTCCAAGAGCCGGCATCTCAACCCTGGGGGGTGCGCGACTGCGCGTTCCGGGACCCGTCGGGCAACCTCGTCCGCATCGCGCAGGCCTGACCCGTCCGGTGCCGGGCACCGGACAATGCCAACTCCGAGGAAAGGACACGAGACCTATGAAGACCATGACCTGCAAGCAACTAGGAGGACCGTGTGAGGTCTCATTTCACGGCGACAGCGCCGACGAAATCATCAAGGCACAGGATCGCCACCTGAAAGAAGTCGTTGCCGGGGGTGATGCAACCCACGAGCATGCATTGAAGGAGATGAAGTCTCGCTGGAGGAAGCCCATCTCGGGTATGGGCTGGTACAGGAACACCAAGCGAGACTTTGCGGCGCTTCCGGAGAGCTGATCAAGCTCGGTTGATCAGTCCGCTGGCACAGTTCGAGCTCAGCCTACAGGGGTGAACTCGAGATAGAGCCGGTCGTGGCCGCGAAGCATCCAGGTAGGCGTGTACTCCCAGTGGCGGTCGCCGGAAGGACCGTGGTGCGTCTCCGAGATACGGATGTCCGCCATCCGGTCGAGCAGGCGCTGGAGGGATACGTTGGATTCGGCCCGGGCCAGCGGGGCTCCGGCACAGGTGTGGATGCCATGGCCGAAGGCGATGTGCTGGCGGGCGTTCTCGCGGTCGAGGCGAAGCTCGTCGGGATGCTCAAACTCACGGGGATCGCGGTTGGCCCCAGCAGGGAGCACCATGACCGTGCTCCCCGCGGGGATCTCGGTCCCGTGCACCATGGTCGGCGTCCGTGACAGCCGGAAGGTTCCGTTGATCGGTGGCTGCAGCCTGAGGATCTCCTCGATGAACGGGGAGACCAGGGAGGGGTTCTCCCGGAGCTGGTGTTGGAGCTCGGGGCGCTCGGCCAAGGTCTGGAGTGCCGTACCGAGGAGCCGCGCCGTCGTCTCCTGGCCGGCAGCGAACAGGTTGGAGGCGATCTTCATGACGTCCTCCACTGGAGGCAGGGAGCCATCGGGGAAGGTGGCGGTGGCCAGCCCTGTCATCACGTCGTCCCGAGGCTCACGCCGGCGGTCGACGATGTACCGGGTGAACTTGGCATAGAGGTACTCGAGTGGGCTGTGGGTCATCTCCAGATGGCCGGTGTGCATCAGCTTCTCGAGAAACTCGGGGTGGTCCTCCTCGGGAACGCCGAGAAGGTCGGCGATCACGAGCATGGTGTAGGGCTGGGCGTACTCGCCGATGAAGTCGCACTCGCCAAGGGCGTGGAAGCGGTCGATCTGATCGTCGGCCAGCCGCTTCAGGGATGCCTCGTTCTCCTTGAGTCGCTTGGGAGTGATCAGACGCATCAGCAACCCGCGCTGGGCGGTGTGCTTGGGAGGGTCGAAGGTGGGGAGTTGATCACCGAAGGGGAGGCCGTCCCGGTAGGTCTCGATGATCTCGGTGACGTCGTCCCCCTCCAGGGGTACGGGGAATCGGGCGAAGGGCCCGATGGCGGAGTTGCAGGCGGAGAAGGTCGCCTTGTCGTGGTAGACCTCGATGGCCTCCTCGTAGCCGGTCACCATATAGACGTGGCGGTAGGGCTCCTGGACGACAGGGCACTTCCCCCGAAGCTGCGCGAGGTAGGGATAGGGGTTGTCGATGAGATCGTTGGTGCCGAAGAAATCGATGGATTCGAACTGCTCGTCGCTCACTGGTGCTCCAGAGTGGTCACGGGCGGATGCCCTGATCGATTGGTTTCGAGGGTCACGCGCTTCATCTACGACGGGGGCATGCTCGATCTGCTCGCCCGAGCTCTGAGGATGAGGGTGGGCGTCATGCCGGGCCGTCACCCCTGAGGACGGCCGCTTCGACGAGTCCGATGACCCAGGTGATCCCGCTGACCGCTTGGGCGTGGTCGAGGGACCATCCATCGACCAGGCGTTCGTAGCTGGCAACGCTCCAGAGCGCGTCGAGCACAGCGGCGACCACCGCCTGGCGTTGGGGGTCCGCAGTCTTCCCACCCTCGGACCCAACCGCATCGAGCAAGGCCTGGTGCTGTCGATCCCTTGCCGCCATCAGGGTCGGATCGAGCGGTGGGCGAGGCTCCCGCGGGTACTGGGCCACATGGTCGAAGATCTGGGCCGCCACCGTGGCGACCTCCTCCAGTCGCATCCCCTCCAACTCGATCCCCGCTTCCTCCTCGTTTCGGTGCAGCACGGCGTCACGCAGGCCCCGTTCACTGCCGAAGTAGCGGTAGACGGTGCGCTCGTTGACGCCGGCCCGCTCAGCCACCGCCCGGACGGTCAGCTTCTTCCAGTCCCGCACCTCGCTCCGATGGATGAGCTCACTGCCGGCATCGAGGATCCTCTCGCGGGTCTCCGCGGCCCGCTGACGGCGGAGCGTGCCGTCGTAAGGACGGCTCGGCTGACCGTCGGACGTCGATCCGTGCTCCGGGGATTTGGTGGTGGTATCCATGTCGCTAGGCCAGGTTGGCCGACCAACCCCCGTTCACCTGGATAACTGCACCCGTGACGAACGAGGCTCGGTCAGAGGCCAGGAAGCAGTCGACCTCAGCGACTTCGTGGGACTGACCAGCGCGGTTGAGCGCGGCTTTGGCAGCGATGTCCGGGATGAAATCCTCGGCTCCCACCGCCATGATCTCGGTCAGGATGAATCCCGCACAGATCACATCGGTCACGGCCTGGGGCCGATTAGCCCTCGGGCTCACGACGTGTACGCCGGTAGCGTCTCCCAGCCCCTGACCGTTGAGGTGGGGGCGAGCTTGGCCCGGTCCATGTCGATGTCCCAAGTCGGGAAGCGCTTGAGGAGCTCTTCCAGGGCCACCCGCCCCTCGAGCCGAGCCAGGGCGGCGCCCAGGCAGAGGTGGATGCCGTAGCCGAAGGTCAGGGGCTTCCCGTCCTTCCGGTGGATGTTGAAGGTGTCTCCGTCGGGGAAGCGCCGGTCGTCGTGGTTGGCTGATGCCGGCAGGAGCATCAAGATGCTTCCCTCGGGAACCGTCCGGCCGTGGATCTCAACATTCTGGGTGACGTACCTGGCCGCGTGTGGTGCGGGCGTCTCGAAGCGCAGGAGTTCCTCGATGGCACCGGGGATGAGCGAAGGGTCATCGACGAGCTCCTGTCGCTGGTCCGGATGGTCGGCCAGCACCTTGCCGGTCCATCCGATGAGCCGGCCGGTGGTCTCGTTGCCGGCCCCGGTGATAACACTGATGTAGGTCAGGAGCTCCTCACGCGTCAGGCTACGGACAGTACCGTCCTCATCCTCGAATTCGGCTTGGAGGAGCTCGGTCATGATGTCGTCGGAAGGATGGTCGACCCGCCAGTCGATGTAGTCGGCGAACATGTCGGTGGGGACGATCTTCTCTCCCACCTCCATGGGCTGGCCGGCCTCGGTGCGGAGGTTGGCGTCAACCCTGTCCCGCACGGCTTCCTGATCCTGTTCGGGGATGCCGAGGAGCATGCCGATCACCCGCATGGGCATCTGGGTCCCAAGGTCGGAGATGAAGTCAAACTCTTTGGCTCCTACCAGCGGGTCGAGGCTGCGAGTGCAGAACTCGCGGATCTGGGGCTCGAGGGCGGCCACCCGGTTCGGGGAGAACACCCGGGACATGAGCCGTCGGTGAATGGTGTGGACCGGCGGATCTTCGAAGATGAGGACACCCGACGGCATCTCGATGTTGGCCCTGATCAACTCGATGATGCCGCCGCGTCCCGAGATGAACGTCTTGTTGTCCAGGTAGCACCGCTCGCAATCGGCGAATCGGCTGACGGCGAAGAAGTCGTGGGCCTCGTTGTAGTACAGCGGTGCTTCCTCCCGCATCCGGCGGAAGACGGGGTACGGATCGGCATCGATGGCCACGTCGTACGGGTCGTAGTACACGTCGCTAGTGCTTGTCGTGGTCACACCTCACCTCCCATTGCTTTCATGTCGTACTGTGACACTAAGCTGCAGGTCGGTCAAGCACACCTCCGCGCCACGGGCACGGACAGACCGAGGATGGGGGACGATGAAGACGCACGCAGCGGTCCTGTGGGGCCGGGAGCAGGACTGGAAGATCGAAGAGATCGACCTCGACCCGCCTCGCCGCCACGAGGTGTTGGTGAAGTGGGCGGCAGCCGGACTGTGCCACTCCGACGAGCACCTCCAGTCAAGCGAGATGGGCTCGGAGGCGGGCACCGGTGATCCGCCGAGGGCGGGGCTCTTCCCCATGGTCGGCGGCCACGAAGGTGGGGGGGTCGTCCTCGAGGTCGGGTCGGACGTCGACAGCCTCCAGCCCGGCGACCATGTGGCGGCCAGCTTCTTCCCCATCTGCGGTCGGTGCACGATGTGCATCACCGGCCACTCCAACCTCTGCGACCTTGGTGCTGCCACGTTCGCCCGCGGCCAGATCTCAGACGGGAGCGTTCGGTACCATCTCGATGGCCAAGACCTGAACGTGATGTCCAAGCTGGGCACCTTCGCCGAGCACGGCGTGAGCCACGAGGCCTCGTTGGTCAAGGTGGATTCCGATCTGCCCCTCACCGCTGTGGCCCTGGTGTCCTGTGGTGTGGCCACCGGCTGGGGGTCGGCGGTCTACCGGGCCGAGGTGAAGCCGGGCGACACCGTGGTGGTGGTAGGCGTCGGTGGGGTCGGCATGAACGCCGTTCAGGGAGCCAAGATGGTTGGCGCCCGGACCATCGTGGCCGTAGATCCGGTGGCGTTCAAGCAAAAGGCCGCGCTCGACTTCGGTGCCACCCACACGGCTGCATCGATGGACGAGGCCCTGCCCGTGGTGCGTGAGTTGACCCGGGGCCAGATGGCCAACGCCGTCATCATGGTGCCGGGCGTCATGTACGGCGACCTGATGGCCGGCGCCCTCGCATTGACCGGCAAGGGTGGCACCTGCGTGGTCACCGGAGTCGCCCCCCAGGTCCAACTGGAGGCCAGCGTGAACCTGTTCGACCTGGCCATGATGCAAAAGGAGATCAAAGGGGTGATCTTCGGTGCGGCCAACCCGCGCTTTGACATCCCCAACCTCTTAGGCCTCTACCGATCGGGTCAGCTCAAACTGGACGAGCTCATCACCAGGACATATCCGCTCGAACAGATCAACCAGGGTTACCGGGACATGCTCGACGGCGTGAATCTCCGAGGTGTGGTCACCTTCGAGTGATATCGCCCGCGCGGCCGACCGCTTAGGAGCTGGTTGCTCCTTCTGGGACTCCACGGGCCATTGTGGCAACCTCCCCGAGTTCACGGTCTATCCGGACAGAACTGGTCTATGGCCTGGCCTTTCAGCGTCCGATGAGGGACAACCCGACCTTCCAATCTCTCCCCTACGAGGACGGATCGAGTGCCGCGAGCCATAGAAATTGATTCCGACGTCAGTTTCATATATCGTCGCTTGCTGGGGTGAGCAGCCAAAACCGTTTTGCACCACGCCGCAATCACCACCGCTGAGACTACGGAGGCATGACATGGAGAACAGGCTCGACTATCCGGTATTTGATGCCGACAACCACATGTACGAGCAGGCTGACGCCTTCACGCGCTATCTCCCCGATGAGTACAAGAACGTGGTCAAGTTGGTCCAGATCAATGGCCGGGACAAGCTGGTCATCAAGGGGACGATCTCCGAGTACATCCCCAATCCGACATTCACCAAGGTGGCGCGTCCCGGCGCCCAGGAGGACTTCTTCAAGAATGGCAATCCCGAGGGCAAGTCCCGCCGGGAGATCCTCGGCGAGGCCATACGCTCCCCGGAGGCCTTCTTCCGACCTGAGCCACGCCTGGCTCTCATGGACGAACAGGGTGTTGACCGGGCCATCATGTGGCCCACTCTGGCCAGCGTGCTCGAGGAGCGCCTCACCAAGGACCCCGAGGCCACCCACGCTGTCGTGCACGCGTTCAACCGGTGGATGCTCGAGGAGTGGACCTTCAACTACCAGGACCGCATCTTCCCCGCCCCTGTGATCACGCTGCCAATCGTCGACGAGGCCATCCGCGAGCTCGATTGGGTTGTGGAGCATGGCGCCAAGATCATCCTGATCCGACCTGCACCGGTGCCGAGTCTCAAGGGCTTTCGCTCCTTCGCGCTGCCTGAGTTCGACCCTTTCTGGGCCAAGGTCCAGGAGTACGACATCACAGTCGGCATGCACTCGTCTGACGACGGGCTCACCCGCTACTTCAACCAGTGGCAGGGGCACTTCGACGAGCACCTCCCGTTTGCCGACATCAACGCGTTCCAAGACGTGCAGCACCTCATGTCCCGGGGCATCTTCGACGCCATGTGCTCCGCGGTGACCCACGGAATGCTCTCGCGTTTCCCCGGACTACGTATCCTTCCCGTCGAGAACGGATCGAGCTGGGTGCTGCCGCTCATCGATGCCCTCGGACGCTCCTATGCCAAGCAGCCTCGCCTCTACGACGAGGATCCTGTCGACGTCCTTCGGCGGAATATCTGGATCCACCCGTTCTTCGAGGAAGACCCTGTCGGGCTGATCAAGGCCATCGGATCCGACAAGGTGGTCTTCGGCTCGGACTTCCCCCATCCCGAAGGACTGGCCAACCCCCTCTCCTATGTCAAGGAGCTCGAGAGCCTGCCCGAAGACGACGTCAAGAGGATCATGGGGGGCAACCTGGCCGCCGCTCTCAAAGTCCCCGCCTAGATCGATCGTTCGCGTCCATCCGTGCCGTCATCCTGGATGGCACGGCTGCGGCCGGAAGGACAACGGATCAGTCCGGGCGGGACCTCCCCGTCCACTCCAAGCAGATGAGTGTCAACATGCCTTCCCTCGAAGTGCCGAAGAGCGACCAGGTCGTAGCCGCGAGACCAGGTGGGCACGCGGCGCCTGAATCCCGCCCGCTAAGCAAAAAGGGGGTGCTGACACGCGCCCGAATCCTCGCCGCGGCAAAAGACGTGTTCGAAACGAGCGGCCTACTGGACGCCCGAATCTCGGACATCACCGCTCGTGCCAACCTGGCACAGGGCACGTTCTACACCTACTTCACGTCAAAGCAGGAGGTGTTCCGCGAAGTTGCCTTGCGGATCGACGAGGAGCTCGGTGCACCACTTGGCGATGTGATCCTCGACCGGTCATCAAGTGCCACTCCACGAGAGAGGATCCGGGCGGCCATACGGCTCTACCTGGAGCGCTATCGCCAAGAGGCAACAATTATGGGCGTGATCGAACAGGTCTCACGCTACGACCCTGTCCTTGGGAACGAGCGGGCGTTGCGTCATGCTCAGGATCGGGCACTCGTGGCTGAATCGATCGGACGACTGCAGACCCATGGCCTCGTCGACAGTCGGCTCGACCCGTCCATCACCGCGGCCGTTTTGGGTTCGATGACCGATCGATTCCCAGAAATGTGGCTCTGCGAGGGACAGTTGAGTTGCGATTTCGATGAGGGAGTCGAACACCTCACCATGATGTTCATGAACGCGTTGCAGATGGCCAACTCCGATGAGTCCGGCTAGATCCCGCGCCACCTAGCGGACATTCGCATACCAACGAACTCAGCCGGTGGGGGGCCCTACCCTTCAGAACCACCCAAGGTTCCGAACTAAGGATCTGGCAATCAGCTGCTGCAGACCCGGGCATCCGACCTTCGTTGGTGCCTATTTGCAGGCATCGAGCTGCGCATCACCTGGTCCTCAGCTTCTTCGCCGCTGTCCTTCCTCGACGGGCCTATGAGGGCGAGGGCCGCCACGTCATCGCGGCACTGACGCGCAATCGGTCCGCTACAGGCGAACTCGGCCTGGTCGGCAAGGTCCCGAGAAATGAGCACATCCACGCGGCTGTGTCGATCCAGGCCCGAATCCGATCTCGATCCTCATCTGCATACCCGGGTCACAGATCGTCGACCGGCGCCTCACCATCGAGCCAGTTCCACTCGCTGTCGAGCATGAACTGGGTCGACCAACCGGCCGTGGCCTGCGGCCACTCACGGAACGAGAGCAGCGACATCACCACCGCCTCAGTGCAGGCCGGGGTCCGCTCGATCGCAAGGCGCGCACCAGGTCGACGAAGTCGTCGGGACGATCGGTCACCTCGGCGACGGTGCGCAACAGCCACTTGTGGTACGGATACAGCACTCGGTTGTGGGCCAGCACCAGGCGGCAGGCGAACAGCGCCAGCCGGCTCGCCGCCCAGCCGGCGAGGTAGGGGTCGTCGCGCTTGGCCGCCTCGCCCACGTACCACTGGGCGGCCTGGGCCTGGGCTAAGAATCGGGCCATGCGCTGTTCGGCGCCGGCCTCGGGATAGATGGCTGCCGCGTGCACCAGCGCATCGATCGACGGGTCGGTGGACCAGGCCACGATCGCCCCGAGGAACGCCGATCGGGCCGGCTCGCTGCCTCGCTCCACAACGGCTTCACGGAAGGCCCGGTCGACGTACTTGGCATCGATGTAGCCACCCTCGTAGTCGCAGAGTTCGGTGGAGGAGTAGGTGAGCTCGCCACTGGCTCGGCGACGGGCGAATGCCTTGTCGGAGACGATCACGAACCCGTCGACGTCACTATCAGTGAGGCCGTATCCCTTGGCCAGCGAACCAGTCACCACCACGGCGACCACCTCGTCGGCGGCGGCCTTGGCCCAACGCTCAATGGCGTCTCGATGATGCGGCTCCACGGTCCCTCCCGGTCGACACCATCACGGCGGCCAACGTCATTAGCGGGTGCGTCATTTCAACACAGCTTCCTCAAACTACTTAATGGAATCGAGGGCTCACGGATCCTGCCGGCTAGGGGTAGCTCCACTGGCGACGCCGCTCTTGCCCACAACACCGGCTCGGCCGCTCTGTTCGCTTGGCCGCCGGTTGCGAAGGCACGCATGACCGCATTATCTCGACGGGCGAGACGTGGCGCGCGTTCCAAGAGGGCGATGAGCCGGGCCCGTATGTCGCAGCAACTATGTCAAGTAGTAAGCGCAGAGATCTGCCCATGGACGAAATCTACGATCTCGCCGTCGCTGAGGCTCGCCCCACGCCTCACAGCCGAGGCGAAGGCGGCCCCCCCAAGCTGGTTTCGGAGGTCATCCACCAGCAAGCTGATTCGTTCGGCGTCGACTGCTCCAAAGGGAAGAGCGTAGGCCGCTCCAGCTGCGGTGAGCGCACCATGAAGGGTCGCGGCACCGAGTTCCGCTCGTAGCTGGACGAGGATTCCGAACACGTGCCGCAGCGAAAGCCACTGGTTGGCCCAGTCGCCGCCGCGGTACCAGAGATCGACAACGTCGGCATAGCGCTGGAGTGCTTCGCGGGGCCTCCCTTGGCTCGCCTCAAGCCAGAGGACCTCGGTCAGGGCAAACGCCTGGATCCATCGGTTACCGGCATCCCTGGCGACGTCAGCTGCCCGCTGGAGTTGATCTGCTGCACCCACGGGGTTAAACGCGGTGAGGGCGACCCCCTCAGCATAAAGAGCCTGGGCCAGGGCGGTTGGTGATCCGGAGCGGGCGGCTGCGTCATGCGACATCGCGGCCAATCGGATCCCGTTCGTGGTGTCCCCCACGCTCGAGTAGGCGACTGATCTCATGTAGTAAGCGTGCGCGAGGCGGGCGGCTGAACCCGTCTCGGCCGATTCGACCATGAGATCCATCCAATGTATGCCTCGTGAGGCCTCCCCCTGGTAGAACCAGGCATTACCCAAGGCCCGTTCGGCCAAGCCGGAGCAGTCGACGCATAGACGGTCGGCAGCCTCGACCGCGTGTTGGCCGAGGTCGATTGCCCCCTCAAGGTCGCCTCGTACAAATCGGCCGTAGGCCCCGACCGCGACGACAAGGGGATAGCGCGGGTGCTCACTCGCATGTGGCAGATCTCCCGCTGCGTCGGCCCAGCCGCTGATCTCGGCATGCATACAGCGAAACGCGTACTCCCGGAGGGCGGCGACCAGACGGAGCGCCACATCGACATCGGCGTATTCGATGGACCACAGATGGGCGGTGCGAAGGTTTTCGAACTCTCGATCGAGCAATACGACGGCATTCGACTCGTCTGCGCCAGCCAGTCCCACCGCGCAGCGCTCGGCCAAGTTCAGATACCAGCGGGCGTGTCGGCCCCTTAGCCCATCCCGTTCCCCGACGTCACCGACGCGGTCCCGCCCGTACTCCTGCAACGTCTCGAGCAGACGGTAACGAGTGGCCCCCGTGTCGGAGGCCTGGACCATTGACTTGTCGACGAGGTTCGCCAGCAGCATGGGGATCCTGCTCACATCCAGATCCTGGCCTCCACAAATTCCTTCGACGGCGTCTAGTTCGAATGCTCCGGTGAATGCGCTCAAGCGGGAAAAGAGCACCTGCTCGTCCGGCTCCAAGAGGTCGTACGACCATGCCACCAGATCATCAACCGTCCTGTGCCGGAATGGAACCGAGGGTTGGGCACCGGACAGCAGCTGAAATCCGTTCTCCAGCCGCTCCGCCAACGCCGAGACGCTCATAGCCCGAACTCGGGCTGCAGCAAGCTCGATGGTGAGTGGAAGCCCGTCGAGACGACGCACGATTCTCACCACATCAGCCACATTGTCGGGTCCCAGGGAAAACCCTGGACGAGCCGCGATCGCCCGCTCGACGAAGAGTCGGGCGGCCGGCACGTCGGCGACGACGGAGGCGACCGAGCCCTCAGTAGGGACCTCGAGTGGCCCGACGCGCCATACCTGCTCCCCGGGAAGCCCGATCACTTCCCGGCTCGTGGCCAGAAACGTCATGTTGGGACACGAATTGAGAAATCGCTCGGTGAGCGTTGCAATCGTGGCTCTCAGGTGCTCGCAGTTGTCGAGAACCAATAGAGCCCGTCGGCTTCGGAGATATTCGATGAGGGTCTCCTCGACGGAGAGATGCTGTCGCTGCTGGACATCGGTGGCGCTGGCGAGGGCGACAACGATGGAAGCCGGATCGTGGACTGCGGCGAGCTCGATGACAAAGACCGCCCCGTCGTACTCATCCCACAATTCGTTCGCCAGCCGCTTGGCCAGCTTCGTCTTGCCCACTCCCCCTGGGCCGATAAGGGTCACCATTCGCTCGGAACCCACCAACCTGGTCAACTCGGAGAGCTCTCTGTCGCGACCAACAAGGTGCGTCGTCTCCCCTGACCGCCGTCGCTGTGAGGGCCGTCGCGACTCGTGGAGCCCATGGGCCAGGGACGGGTCCTCACTGAGGACTCGGGCCTCGAGTTCCCGAAAGATCGGAGAGGGATCGAGACCGGTCCCCTCTCGGAGGAGCACCCGATAGGACTCGGCACGCCTCAGGGCTTCGGCGGTACGACCACATCGGTAGAGAGCAACGATCAGCTGGCACCAGAGTCGCTCCCGAAGGGGGTGCTCGACGACAGCCCTCTCAAGGTCTCCGACGAGCCTGGCGTCCACTCCCAACTGGAGGCGGGCCTCAAAGAGTTGCTCACTGGCGTCGGTACGGAGCTCGTTGAGCCGGGCGGCCACCGGTACAGCCCATTCGCGATCGTCGAACTCATCAAATGCCGGACCTCTCCACAGACCGAGAGCACACTCAAGTTGTTCGACGGCCGTCCGGGGGTCCGAGGCACCATTCGCTCGCTCGCAAAGCACCTCGAAGCGTCCGGCATCAACGGTGTCGCGAGAGACCTCCAACATGTAACCCGGCGGCCGGGCGACGATTCCCGCGTCGGGGCGAAGAAGTCTGCGTAGGCGGGAAAGGTGGCTTTGGAGCACCGCAGCCGGGTCGCCGGGCTGGCGGTCGCCCCACAACTCGTCGCAGATCCGGTCGGTCGACACGACCGAACCGCGATGAGCAGCCAGGATGGCGAGGGCGAGACGGGGTTTGGAGCCGCCGACCGGCACCGGTACGCCATTCCTCGCAAGTTCGATGCCACCCAGGACCCGTATATCGAGCTCAGGCTCCATGAATCCAGTATTGCAAGCCTCCTTGCAAAACGCTTGCAAGCACGAGCTCACCAGCACAGGTTTTCGGCAGCCCGACTGCAAGCCGCGTCCGGATACTGGGATTATCGCCAATCCAGGCGCAAGAAAAAGGAGGCCAGCGTGCCACTCGTGCAAGTGAAGGTCATCAAGGGAGTGTTCGATACCGGTCAGAAGCAGGACATGATCAGCCAACTCACCGAGACCATGGTCGGCATCGAGGGTGAAGCTCTGCGGGGCGTCACCTGGGTCACCATCGAGGAGGTGGAGAGCGGAGACTGGGGTATCGGCGGCAACGCCATCACCGCCGAGTACGTGCAGGGCCTACAGAGGAGCCCGGCCGGCGCCCACTAGGGATGGTGACCGCGGTAGCCGCAGAACTTCGGCGGCTACCGCGGTCACGGTCAGGCAGTGGTTGACACAACATCAGCCCTTACGTGCCCAAGGAGGGTCCCTCGGGAGACCGAGGGACCGCTACGGCTCCTCCGAGCGCTACTTCGGCACGTCAGATTGATTCTGGATGAATCTCCAGGGCCGCTACGACCTCGCGGTAGAGCGGGACCGCCTGGTTGACACGCTCGACGAGATCACGCCACTCAAGAGCGCCTGATCGGCCCGAGGCAATATGCAACTGGGCAGTCCCAACGGGGTTCGAACCCGTGTCTCCACCTTGAGAGGGAGTTAAGGATCGTCCAGTGAGTACCGCTGAATCGCTCAAGACCTGTTCAGTCGGGCTCTCCGTCCACGGAGTTCTCTTCTGTGATCTCCAGGATGGTGGAGTTCAGTAGCAGATCAAGTAGCAAGTGGGCGAACATTCATCCGAGTTCTGTTCCGTCCGAAGTGATTTCTTGATAGCATGGTGGCATGACGAAAAAGACCACTACGATCCGGATGCCTGAGGAGCTGGCTACCACGGTGGAGGTCGTCGCTCGAGGGCGAGGTATCAGCGTCAACACGCTCGTCGTGGACGCGTTGACCGCCGAAGTCGAACGAGTTCGCCACGACGAGGAGTTCATGGGCAGACTCCGTGAGATCACTGAGCGCGATCGGGAGATCCTTGACCGATTGGCACAGTGAGGTACCTCAGCTTGGCTGAAGCGCTCGTTGTCGCAGAAGCCGTGACCGGTCTCGACCTAACGACGTTGGCTCGGAGCCCACGGATCGACCTACTGGACTCAGCTCTCCACGCTCCTCAAGCCTCCTTTGGAGGCCAAGACCTCTACCCGGAGTTCATCGACAAGTGCGCGGTCCTCACTGTGCGGATCGCTCGCAACCATCCATTGATTGACGGCAACAAGCGACTCGCCTGGACCTGCCTCGTCATGTTCGTGATGCTGAACGGGCACCGTCTCGAGGTTCCTGCTGACGACGCCGTATCCACGATGTTGGCGGTGGCCGCGGGCGAAGTCGACGAAGTTGGTATGGCCGTTTGGCTTGCTGGCCGGTTGGACGTCGTTTCATAGGCCTGCTCCACGGCCTAGTGGGTGTACCCGAGCTCCTCCAGTCAAGTATTTCGGAGCCTGCACGGCAATCGAACTCATGCCAGTCCGGCAAGTTTGTACAGCACCAGGGAGCCAGCCACGGCAACGTTGAGAGAGCGACCCACTCCCAACATGGGGATCTCGACTACCTGATCGAGATAGCTCCGTACCTCAGGGGGAAGCCCTGAGTGCTCGTGCCCAAGCAGAACCACCGTGTGCTTGGTGGCTGGACGAAGCTGTTGGAGGCGAATCGAATCGTCGTCGAGTTCCACTCCAATAATTTCAGCTCCACGCGTCTGCTCCCCCTCGATCCATCCGACCTTCGACTGAACCCAGTGGATGCAGGGCCTGGCGGCCAGGGTGTCGCCCTGCTTGAGTGCCTTGTGGTAGTGCTCAGTCCCAGGAACTGCCATGCACGCTCCAACCGCATCACAGCTGCGCAACAAGGTTCCGAGATTCGCTCCATACGCAACCCACAGCGGCGCGACAATCAGGTGATTGCTGCAAGGATTCGGGGCCCTGCGGCGATCAGACTTCTGATCGTCACGTCGGTTCCGGCGACTCAACCTTTCCGGGGGCACTCCGAGGGAACATCGGACAATCGATCCATGAGCATCGGACTTCGCGGCGTCCGTGGGCCTTCGTTGTCGAAGGACCTAGGTTAGCCACCAGTGGTCAGTAGCGGCACCCCGTCCCGGAAGGGGCGTGGGCTTGGTGGTTCGCCTCTCTGAATCACCCATGGAGCATGATGGATGGTGAGGTGATTGTGACCAGCAACGAAGCCGACATCCGATTCGACGTGCCGCTCTACACCGTGGCCGAGGCAGCTCGGGCCCTGGGGGTGCACCCTTCCACTCTCTCCACCTGGGCGAAGGGCTATGTCCGTCAGTCTCCGGGAAGACAGCCCGTGCGGGGCGAGGCGATCGTCACCTCCCTGAAGAGTGACCACGGCCAGCCGAGCATCCCGTTTGTTGGCCTTGCCGAGGCGCTGGTCTTGGCGGGCATCAGAAAGTCGGGAGTTCCACTTCAACGAGTCCGGCCAGCATTGGCCGCACTCTCCCGCGAAATCGGTATCGAACACGCGTTGGCCTCGAGGCGTCTGTTCACGGACGGAGCCGAGATTCTCTTCGATCACGCTGCAGCACTCTCCGGCGACGAAGCTGAGGTAGTTCGTGAGCTTGTCGTGGTCCGAAGCGGTCAGAGGGTGTTCGCGGAAGTCGTCGATCAGTACTTGAAGCTGATCTCCTATGGATCTGACGACTACGCCAGTCAGATAAGGCTGCCAGCGTACGAACGGGCGGAGGTCATCGCCGACCCACTTCGAGGGTTTGGGCAGCCCATTTTTGCTCATGGCGCTGCATCATTGAACGACGTGCTTCACCGATTCTGGGCGGGCGACGACATCGACACCCTCTCTGCAGAGTTCGGCGTGCCGATCCCGGAGATTGAGGACGTCCTCCGTGCCACATCCCGCCGGGCTGCCTGATCTCTTCCTCGATCGAAGTCTCGGTCGGATCCAGGTTCCAACTCTCCTACGGGAAGCCGGCCTGCGACTCGTCACGCTTGCCGAACGGTACGGCGTACCCGAAGACGAAGGAATCGCCGACGAGACGTGGCTCGCTGATGCTGGTCAACGAGGAGAGGCCGTCTTCCTCAAGGACGCTCGAGTGCGATACAACCCGGCCGAAAAAGATGCCATTCGACGCCACGCGGTTCGCTGTTTCTGCCTATCACGCCAGGATCTGACGGGTGCTGAAATGGCTGGCCGATTCCTGACCAACCTCGACTCCATCGTCACGGCCTGCCAACTGCCTGGTCCGTTCGTCTTCGCCGTCCAAGAGCGACGGATCCAGAGCCTTCAAATCTGATCTCCTGGTTGCGCACTAGCGCAGAGGCCTCGTAGGACGTCATCCTCACCCCACCGCGAAGCCGTAGGTACTGCCGCCCGGTGTTTCGCCGCATCGGGCAACTGCCCTCGGCAACCCTGCAGTCCCAACGGTGGCCCCAACCTGGGGCTCCACCTTTTGGGGGTGGTGCGTATCGGGGCGGGGCGGCCCATCTCGTCCCGGCGGATGTCATCTCCGCTGGCCACATCGGCTGGCCTCGACGAACGATGCGACGCACTGACCCGCCCTGCGACACCGTGGAACGGAGTTGTTGGGTCAAATGTTGGGTTTTTGAGACGTCGGATTCCGACGCCGATATGCCGTCTGACCAGGATCTATCCGCCACATGAGTTTCCGACGGACTGGCATTTGTTGGGTTTTCCAACTCGGAGCACTTGGAGCAGATCCGGAGAAACAGCCCCTGACCTGGTCTTTCACTGGCAGTCCCAACGGGGTTCGAACCCGTGTCTCCACCTTGAGAGGGCGGAACGGATCGTGGCATTGGAGCCCGTACCGTCCCGGGGCGTGTCATTTCTGCAGGTCAAAACGGTCATCATCAACTGCCGGTGAAATGAGCTGATCCGCCCTGCAACACCCTGGAACGGATTTGTTGGGTGAAATGTTGGGTTTTCCGGCGACCCGAACCCGAGGAACCACAGGCACCGGCGGGCATCAGGAGCCGAGTACTCGTTCCAGCTCCACTGCGATAGCTGTCATGCCGGCCTCGTTCGGGTGGAAGGAACCACCGGTCTCCATCAAATTTGGGTGGAAGGACTGCACCCATGGCACCGAGGAGCCCAGGGCGTGACCGGCACTCAGGGACGAGGCGGGAATCAACTCCGCTTCCGACTGAGTAGCTGCATCCCGGAAGATCTGGCCGATTGCCCTCTGGATGACGAGGAACTGACCAACTTCTTCCTCGGAGAACGGAGTGGCGCCCGCAGAATCAGAGTCGAGCACGGTGAGGTAGTCGACCAGGACGATCCGTGCCGAGCCCACCTTCGCACGTACCCCCCTCACCACCCGAACGAGGCCCGCCGTCGCCTCCTCGACAGTGGAGTCAGTCGGATGAGGGATCCCATCAGGGACCATGGACTCGAGCAACGGAACGATCGGTGAATCCGGTTCGGTGTGCGACCAGGCCACGTAGAGCAGGGCCGGGGCGAAAAGAAGATCGTTGCCACCAGCCGTGATGGTCACCACGTCGCTATCGGCGGGGACGCCGTCGAGCTGAGCGGGATATTCCACTCCCTCACCCATCTGTTGCGGCGTATCGATGATGTTGGCGGTGGTCGCACCGGACACCGTCAGATCCACGAGACGGGCGCCGAGACGCTCGGCGAGCAGGTGGGCGTAGTTCTTCTCGGACCGCATGGCCACCGGATCCGCAGTGGGCTCGATGCCGGGCCCGGCGGCGAAGGAACTCCCCAGGGCAGTGACGAGTTGGTATGTGGGCACTATCTGATCTCCTCATGACTCCGACCGGTCTGATTCGGTTTGCCCTGTACTGCCGAGGCCCCTGCTACATGTTGGCCGTGTAGTCGGCGGGCTGTGCCTGATCGTCGTTGCTCACTGCCAGGTCGGTGGGGCAGGTCAGTAACTCGAAGATGATCGAGATTCGGTTCCTCTGGCCATCGATAGCTTGCCTCTGAGTGTGAGCCCAGCGCCACTTCCACCGTCAACCAAGATGTCCGTGCCGGTCAGATAGCCGGGTTTATCGCTCGCACAGAACGCAAGTACTTCCGCCACTTCCTCGGCTCTCCCAAATCGCTTCAGCGCGGAGAAATCAGCAAGCTTGCCAGCACCGGACTCCACCTCGAGCCGCCCCATTTCGGTATCGAATGAACCGGGCGAGACGGAAACGATGCGTGCACCCTTGGCTCCGAACGCAGCAGCTCGTGACTTAGAGAACCAGATGACGAAGTTCTTACTTATCGAGTACGCCGACCCTGAATGCATGCGGCGCGGTCCTCGACGCGCGTTCGCCACGAGCCTTTCAACGAATCTCTCACGATCGGTAAGGGCGTACTTATAGGCGCCCTTCGGAACCAGTAACCGTGGCTGCATATGACCAGCGCTCGAAGCTACGTTGACCAGGGCGGAGCCTTTGCCGAACATGGAAAGTGCTGTCTCAGTCACATTGATCGTTCCTATGGCGTTGACTCGGATAATCGTCTCCGCCGAGCCCATCAGTGGGCTGACGCCCGCAGTGTGCACCACGGCAGCGACCTGTCCGATCGCAGCAGCGTGAGCGAACAACGCATCCACCGATTTCGGGTCGCTGATGTCGCCGGCCACCCCATCCGCGTGGATTCCGAGATCCCTCAGTTGCACGACGGCAGCATCCAGCTGCTCCTGCTTCACGTCCCCGAGCACGAGCCGATGATCGCGGCCAAGAATCGTGGCCGTAGCGAGACCCATCCCCCCAGCTCCTCCAGTCACGATAGCGATCTTGTCCATCGGTCCTCCTTCGTCAAACAGCTTCAACTCAGATCCCAACTGCGCACCAGTGCCCCGTGCGAACCTCAAGTCCACTTCGACTGCGTCGATATCCACTCGATTGTTTGAACGGCTACAGCCTGGATTCAACTCAGCTGGAAGCTGACCTGAATGCCCCCTGAGCCTTCTCCTCTTGTGAGGCGAAGAGCTCGTCACGGTCAATCGACAACAAGTCCCCCGATTCGATCGTGGCATCCAGGGCATCGTTGAACTGCCGCAGATAGGACCCGAGCGTCTGGTACCGCCCCACCACCATGTCGTGGGAGAGGGGGACCTCGTCACCAGTGAGCATGAAGAGCCCCCCGCTCTCGGCGTGAACCTTGTACGTCGACAGAGGAAGGTCGACGAAAGGTGACCGCAATCCACCAATGGCGTTGCCGAATTCATCGACTTTGGGGACAGAGATCTCGCCAGCCACTTCCAGTTCGATTCTCGGGCGCAATGGAGGCTCCACCCCATCCTCCACCCACCTAATCAGGCGTACTGCCGCAGCGCGCAGAAAAGCATCAGTGGGAAACGATGAGGAAGACGGACACTCCGGATCCTCCCCGACATGAGGAGCTCCTGCGATCTCGTAGAGCCGAAACCGATCCCCAGGGTCATCGCTGTCGGCCCGGCGGACATGGGCACCGCCGACAGATTGGTACACAACTCCCCCACCAAAGTCGACGGTCAAGCCTTCGACATCGGTCTGCGTTTCCACGTCCAGGACGGGCACTGCGACAGCGGTCATGGCCGCGCTTTCAAGTGCAGGCAGGTCGGCGGGACCCGACTGAAGCGGGGCGAGACTGCCGGAGTGAGCGTTGGGAAAATACCCGTCAAACACTGGCGTGCCGTCCGTCAGTACCGACAAAGGGTGGATCGCCATGGCGAAGGTAGCGGTGTCGACTCCGCTTTGCGAGTAACCGGCCATGTACAGGAAACGCACAGAATAGTCTGGCGGCACAAGATCACCATCGCCCTCCTTCAAGGCCATCCCGACGTGACGCAACACATCCCACTCCAAGTCGTTGGTCTTGAGATCGACTCTTCCGTATCGTTCAGGGTCGAACTGTTGGAGGCCATTCGCCGCGCTCGCACGGACGGTGACTCCGACCCAGCCATCCCCGTTCGACCTGAGCAGTGGCTCCAACTGTCCCCACACCACATCGGCATCGAGGCCGTTTCTGGACGTATTGAACGGTTCGAGGAACACACGGCCGCTGAAGCGATGGAGATCTGCCGGAAATCTGGCAATAATTCGAGTCGAAAACGTCTCAGTGGCGTCTGTAGTAGATGCGGGTTCTGTTGGGGGGCCTACGTACCCGGATGCCACACCCTGCACCAAATACTCGGCCGTCTGATAGCCACCTTCATCTGGGGACACGGGCTCCAAGGCACCGGTTCCCCGGGGAGCGATCGCTGCCGCTCCCGCTATTCGCTCGAATCGAAGTGGCTTCACGCGACCTCCCGTAATTTCACGTCCGAGCCTCGAGAGACCGGGGCCGGACTAGCGATATTCATCACGACCGCCGGACTTATCTCGTCACTCATTGCAGTTCAGACTCGAGTATTCGCCGACTAGCCGCTAGGTCAGGCTTCCCCACCGAAGTCAGAGGCAATTTGTTGACGAGCACAATCCGCTTGGGGACCTTGTAACCGGCGATAGTTCGCCGGCAAAAGGCGATGAGCTCCTCCGGTGAGGGAGAAGTGTCAACGCGAGCCTGCACCACGGCGCCTACGACTTCGCCAAATCGATCATCAGATATACCGACCACAGTGGCCCCATATACCGACGGGTGGGTCTTGAGGGCTTCTTCGACCTCCTGGGGAAAGATCTTCTCGCCACCCGAGTTAATGGTGGACGAGCCTCGTCCGAGGAGAACGATTCTCCCGTCATCCAATACGCTGGCAAAGTCTCCTGGCAACACCCACCGAGTCCCCGAAGGGTCAATGACAAACGTTGCAGCAGTCTTTTCTGCATCGTTGAAGTATCCAAGAGGAATGTGGCCTCGGCGCGCCAACCGCCCCTGTCGACCATCCCCAGGCGTCAGTGGAAGAAGTGAGTCGTCGAGGACCGCCGTTTCATCAGTGACAGTGAACGTTCCCTTCCCGTCCGAGCCCACGACAGAAGCCCCCGACCCGGTAGCGATTGTGCCGCTCTCACTTGATCCCAGCCGGTTGATGATTCGAAGACTCGGAAGCCTCGTCAGGAACTCCTCTTGAACCGCCCCGGAAAGGGGAGCTCCTGATGTGACGATGGTGGACAAGGGGGAAATGTCCCCTGCTTGTTCAAGCGTTTCGAGCAATGGTCGGCCCATCACATCACCGACCATGACCAGCATGGTCACACGCTCTCTCGAGATCAACTCCCATACCCGTGTTGCATCGAACGTCGGTTCGGCGTATAGCACTACCGTTGCACCAGATAGCAGCGAACCGAGCGACATCCACTGGCCGGTGCCGTGCATGAGTGGTGGAGTGACCAGAACGACCTGACGCGACTCCGCCGACGGCAGTCGGCTCGCCAGGTCCTCGGCGGTTCGGATTGGGCCACTCTTGCGAACCGCTCCACCCAGCGGTCCGAGATACAAATCTTCCTGCCGCCAGACAACCCCCTTGGGCATCCCGGTGGTCCCTCCGGTGTAGAGCACATAGAGGTCGTCGCCGGATCGCTCAGCAAGTCCAACGCGGCCGGTGTCCGACGCTTCAAGCGCATCTTCATACTGTTGTTTCCCACGGCCCACCAGCTCCGGATCAAACGGTTGATGGGATTCGTCGTCCAGGATAAGTAGGTGATCTTTCACCCGCAGTGATCCGCACGCCTCGTCAACAAGATGGGTGAACGTACGCTCGACGATGAGGGCGCCGAGATCTCCGTTCTCCGCGACATACCGGAGTTCGGGGGCTACGTATCGGTAGTTGAGATTTACCGGAACCATCCTCGCCTTGAAACAACCGAGCATCGCCTCCAGCCATTCCGCTCGGTTACGGGCCAGAACGCCAACAAATGTGCCCACGGGCAGCTTGGTGTCCAGCAGGTGGTGTGCGAGTCGATTGGATCGTTGGTCGAGATCCCGATACGTCCGCCGAACGTCGCCTGCCACCAATGCCAACCGACCCGGAAGTGCGTCGGCTACGACCTCAAATAGATCGGCAATGTTCCTGTTCACAGGCCCCACAGCATCGAAGGTCGACCGAGGGGACAAGTTCTTGCCGTTCGTAACTCCCATTAGCCGAGGAGCCTATATCGATATTGACGTCAACATTCGTTGCTCACGTGACTTGGGGCTAATTTGCTGGAGTCGGAGAACACAATCGAGTACGGGAGATGACCGATGGCAGAAATGATTCCTGACAAGAGCTCTCTCGAGTTCGACCCGTTCTCCGAGGAGTACTTCAACGGTCCCTACGACCTCTACCGCCGACTGCGCGACGAGGCTCCGGTACTGTTCAACGAGAAGTACGGCTTCTGGGCTCTCTTCCGCTATGACGACGTCTGTGCCGCCCACAAGGACTGGCCGACCTTCTCCAGCTCCCACGGCGTGGACCTGTCGTCCCTCAACACCGACGCCGAGATCATCAAGATGTACCGCTCGATGATCATGATGGACCCGCCCGAGCACGACCGGCTTCGGGCCCTGGTGAGCCGGGTCTTCACCCCGAGGGCGGTGAGCGCCCTCGAGCCGATGATCCGCGAAGTCATCACCTCCTTCCTCGCACCCTTCGACGGCGCCGACTCCTTCGACGCCGTGGCCGACTTCAGCGCCCTGTTCCCGGTCGAGATCATCTCCCGGATGCTCGGGGTGCCCGAGGGCGAGCGCCAGCAGATCCGCCAGTGGCTGGATGTGGGCCTCCACCGAGAGCCGGGTCAGATGGACCCCACCCCCGAAGGCACCCAGGCCATGCTGGAGACAGGAATCTACTGGTACGAACTGGCCCAGGAGAAGCGCAAGCACCCCGGCGACGACATGATCACTCGGCTCACCGAGGTCGAGGTCGACCGAGGTGACGGCCAGGTGACCCGGCTGGAGGACGACGAGATCGCCGGGTTCGCCACGCTTCTGGGTGGTGCCGGCGCGGAGACAGTGACCAAGCTCATCGGGAACGCCATCTACCTGTTCCACAAGTACCCCGACCAGTACCGGAAGGTCATCGAGGACCCGGACGTCATCCCCGGCGCCGTCGAGGAGATCCTGCGTTACTACCCGCCCTCCCAGTACCAGGGACGGTTCTCGGTCCAGGAGTCGGTGGTCAGCGGAGTCACCATCCCTGCGGGGTTCCCGACCATCCTGGTCACCGGGTCAGCCACCAGGGACGAGCGGTTTTTCGACCGGCCTGACGACTTCGTCATCGACCGACCGCCCAGCCTGTCCATCGGGTTCGGCTACGGAATCCACAGCTGCCTCGGTGCTGCTCTCGCCCGCATGGAGAGTCGCGTGGCAATCGAGGAGTTGGCCCGCCGCTGGCCGAATTTCGCCGTGGACGAGGATCGGCTCGAGCGGGTGCAGATGTCGAATGTGGCCGGGTACTCCCACGTTCCGGTCCAGAGAGTTGCGTAGGAATCATCGCCGAGTGGCATGGTAGCCACCTACTGCTAGCGGCGAACTACACCACGAAGCTAACCCCCGCCAATGTCTCGGACACCACCCACAACCTCTCTGCTAGTACCGGATCTCGAGCCCGTGCCGCAAGCTTGGCAGACCCTGTGCGACCGCCTATCTCTCCGGGCCCCGAAGGGCCGTAGTAGCCCGCCGGGGAGACATCTGTTGACGTAGCGGCATAAACGATCGCCCGCGCTGCGCTCTCGGCCGTCGGCACAAAGCCGGACAGTGCGTTGCTGAACACCCGCTTTGCCACTCCGTCGTCCGATCGCACCATGGCATCGGTCCGAGCAAACCCGGGGTGCGCACCTACTGACGTAATGCCCCAACCACCCGCATCGCTGCGCCGCTGGAGTTCAGACATGAACAGCAAATTTGCCAGTTTCGACTGCCCGTAGGCTCGTGACCGCCGATAGGGTCGCTCGGATTGCAGGTCGTCGAAGTCAATGTCCGCCCGGCGGTGAGCCAAGCTTCCCACCACCACGACTCGAGGGGAATCCGCAGCATTCAGCAGTGGCAGGAGCGCCGCGGTACAGCGCGAAGTGACCGAGGTGATTAGTACCGAAATGCAGCTCAAATCCATCGGAGGTGATCTCGCGCTTTGGCGGCATGACTACCCCCGCATTGTTCACGAGCAGGTCAACTTTGTCGTAGCGCGCCCTCATACGCTCCCCGAAGTTGGCAACAGAACTCAGGTTTGCCAGGTCCAAGAGCTCATACGTCACTTCGCCATCCAGGCACTCACTACGGATGGCGCTCGCAGCTTTGTCGCCGAGAGCAGGGCTGCGGACTCCGAAAATGACGTGCAGGCCGGCACGAGCTAGGCCTCGCCCCACTTCGAATCCCAATCCCCGGGCACCTGTGACTACTGCCGTGACCAAGGCAACTCCCTTACCCGATCACGCATTGAAATTGAGTCGAAGTCCCGGACAGATCCATTCGGTGGCCCAGAGGCTTCCGCGACCTGACGATGTAATGAACGCTGTGCACATGTCCGGCCCGCCGAAACACACGTTAGTGACGTAGGGATCGTGATCGGGAAGGGTCATTTTGTGCACAACATCGCCCTGATCCGAGATGGCCGTGATCCCAGACGCTTGAAGGTCTGCTGCACAAACATGCCCTTCGCTGTCGATGGCCAGACCGTCCCAGTGATGCGCCTGCGTCGAATACAGCACCGTTGATAGGTCGGAGAGCATACCCGGCCTCTCGATGCCCCAGTAGATGATACGGCCGGTAAACGTCTCGGAGCAGTACAGACGCCGTTGATCGGGGGAGATGCCGAGACCGTTGGGCATCTCGGCATGCCCCGCCTTGCGGATCGACGACCCATCCGGCAGGGCGTAGTAGACCGTATCGGCGGCCGTGTCGTTGAAATAGAAGCCACCGTCCACATCGAACACGATGTCGTTCCCACCAGCAATGGATGTATCGCCACAGTGGGTGTAGATCGTCTCCACGGAGCCGGCCACTAGATCCACACGCTGGATTGACCCTCCTCTGTTCTCCGGCGAAATGTCGTACGGCTCACAGATGCCGTCAACAGTCCTGAAGAGCAAGCCGCCATCATTGCTGACGTAGATGCAACCGTCAGGGCCGACCGCTCCCCCATTCGGCCCTCCACCGCAATCGATCCGAGTCACGCCTCCATCGGGAGATACCCGGGCAAGAGAACCTCCTTCGATCTCCACAACCAGGATCGACCCATCGGCCATCGCGACGGGCCCTTCAGGGAACCTCAGATCACTAGCCAATTGCATGAGTCTCCATTCGATAACCCTCGATCTGCAACATGGCCACTACTTCTCTTACTTCCCACTCCAGGCCAGAGGTTCAACCTCACCGTTACTTGTTGGTGTGACAGCCGAGTAGGTGGTCTGGAGCACTTCCGCCGGGAGGAGCGGAACATTGATCGAGGATGGTTTATTGGTGCTCCACACGACCTGGTAGACCCCACCCGGAAGAGTCTTCCGTTGAGGAGCGCTGAGGATGCAGGGCAGTGGCGTGGTCAAGGCGGACAACAGGCTCGCGCAGGAATCTGCCGATGCTTGGGTGGTAAGAGTGAAACGAAGGTGGTGTCCAGGGAGGACTGCATACAGGGTCGGCGTCAGCCCGATGTCGTAGCGCTGCACAGTGTTGCGGGGTGCATAGCTGTCGACGAAGTAGGGGTGGTAGGGCCGGACCATGAGGTCGTTCTTGTCGAACCACGATCGACTCTGGGTCACCGAACGCAGACTTGCAAGGATGGTGCCGGTGGCGATCTGCGTACTCTGACCAGATGGTGCGACATCAAAGAGAGTACCGATGAGCTCGAGATTGCGATTATTCGATCGCGCATAGACGGTGGCGGCAATCGGACCCCCGACAAACTGCTCGTCGGCAAACGGCTGCGACTCAAAAGTAAGCGACCCTTGAGAGGTTGTCGGTTGTGCCCAGTGAAGGGTCGCCGACCCCGAGCTCGCGTTGCCTGTGGACAGGGTTCCCGACCCAGCCAGATGGTAAGCCGTGTAGTCGTCGGTCATCGGATAGTCGGCTCCATTGACCCATTGACCACGTTGGAGGACGTAGAGGTGCATCGGGGTCGTTGTGTCGGTCATGCCCGTGGCTTCGTCCTTCAACCAGGTGTCATACCACTCGAGCTGCATCGACTCATCGAGGCCCTGTGCGTGCATCCAAGGACCGACAACGATTTCATAGCGGCCCGTTACCTTCTGCCCTGGAGCCATCGGACCGTAGGCCGGTCGGTGGGCGTACGTGTTTTGAAAGATCGAGTACTCCAACAACGATCCTGGACCGTCGGTCGGATACCATCCACTCCACAAGAGGGCGGGAATTCCGTTGTGGACAATGGCTGGGGCGACATTGAAGGTCGTCCGCTCCTGCCAGAAGGAGCGGTTGTAGGCAAGTGGGCCGCCCGAGACAAACTGCCGTTCGACGGCATTGTTCTGGCGATTGTTCGCAGCTTCGTTCTTTGTTCCGTCGAGGGTCTGAGCCAGCGGACTGTTGAATAGCCCGGCGATCTGGCTAGGAATTCCACCAGCGAAGTAGTTGTTGTAGTCGTTGGAGGCACAGGCAGGGAGGATTTCCTTCACCGGAGAGTGTGGGCCTACCGCCGCCGCCGTGAAGATCTGGTCGATACCCAGGAATGAGCAACCATCAAGCCCGACTTTTCCGTTGGATCCGGATAGATTGTGCGCCCAGTGAACGAGCGCCACGCTGTCCTTGGTCTGACGTGGGCCGAAAAATGGCGATACCACCTCAGTGCCTCCTGGCCCGTAAGTATCAATAGTGCCACGCACTTCGACCACTGCGTTGATGTCGCCGCGAGTCACGTAGAAGCTGTTCGGCTGGTCTTCATCGGGATAGGGGTCTTGGGTCAAAAGGACAGGAAACGCACCAGTTGCTCTGGCGCCCGTCGAAAGATTTGCTGGATAGCCGACGTTGGCAATGAGTGTGACTCCGTCACTCATCTTCAAAGGCACGCTGTGCACGACGCTCATTCCAAAGCTGACCGGGTCGGGCTGCCAATGACCGCCGGGCCATGACGAAGTCGTTGCGGGCGCGGTTGCTGCAGCTGGAGCGGCGGTGGCCATTAGCGCCCCGATCATCCCGAATGTCATTAGGGTGGCGACTCGGCGAACTCTCATTGAGAGAGGCTGACGTCTTGTAGAGACCGGCCCGAATGAACGAGGGTTCTAGGAGACCAGGCGATTACGATCACCCCCGGTCGGGGCTCAATGAAAGCTTTGGAACGATCCGATCGCGGCATCTGCCAGTCCCCCACCTTGAGCGTGTTTCACGGGGCCTCATGACCCCCTTCCCCGACGGGGAACCTACTGAATTTCGATATTGACGTCAACTATAGTTACCGGCAGCCGGCAGGGTCTGGCTGGTCGACCAACTGCAACATGAAAGTGTGAACAATGACCGGAATCGCCAGCGCCTGGGCGAAGTACCCCGGATACGCGATCGAGGTTCTGCCCGTTCGGGGCATAGGCCGAGCCTGCGTCGGCGAGGTAGTCGTGGCAGAGAGTGCCAGGTGCTTGCTCGTTCGCGAATCGGAACATTTGGACCAGCTCTACTTTCCTCTTGCCGACGTCAGCGGTCCTGCGCTCGTACAGTCGGACCATCGCACGATCTGCGGGTTCAAGGGCGAAGCAATCCATTACGACCTCTCCGTCGGAGGAGAGCGACTCAACAGTGCGATGTGGTGCTACCCAAATCCCATGAGCGAGGTGGCGGAACTGGCTGATTATGTCGCGTTCTATACCGATCGGGTCGAGGTGTCCGCGTCGATTCCCCTGGGAGACGAGGACGAAGCGACCGTACAGTTCCCCATCTGGGGCACGGCTGACGATCTAACCGATTTAATGGATGTGACCCGGGTCGGCGAGTGGACCTTCGATGCCCCGCCGTATCCAAATCCCCCCGTCGGCACTTATTTCGCCATGGAGTGGCACGATCAGAGACGTGTCGTGGTGGAGGGTGGCCAACTACTCGGGGCAGCCATCGTGGCAGCAGCGAAAAGCGCACCGGATCAGCGTGTGACTTCCGTGCATATGAACTTCATCAAAGCCGCGTCGTTTGACGAGCCCATTCGGATGTCGGTCGGAACTCAACACCGCGGATCTACACTGTCCGTGTTCGACATCCGCGTCGAACAGGCCGGCACGCTGCGGGCGGCTGGCCTGATCATGACTGATGCCGGTGCTGAAGACTTCATCCGCCACGACGAGCCGATGCCCGATGTACCACCACCAGCCGAGTGTCCCCGGTACGACTTCGGAGTGCTCGGCCGAGAGATTCGCGTCGTGGGAGGCGCCTACTCGTTGGTGGACGGAGAGTCAGGTCCCCCCGAGCTCTATCTCTGGACCAGATTTGCGACGGCTCCGGACTCAGAGGCACTCCATCAGGCGCTGCTCGCCCAGCCCACGACTCACTACTCAATCGGTGCAGCCCTGCGTGCCCACGGGGGCGTCTCCGAGGACCAGGCCCACCGAACAGTCTCCATGGGGCCAGTCAGCGCAACGATCGCCTTTCACGGCGATTTTGATGTCACCGACTGGCTTCTTACCGAGACTCGATCGATCTGGGCGGGACGGGGATCTACCCAGTCTCAGATACGGGTGTTCACCGCAGACGGACGTCTCGTCGCCTCGAAGACGGTCCAGGCCATCGTCCGACCGTTCAGGCGGACACCCGAGCAGTTGGGCCGGGGCTACTCAACTGCGATGTGAATGATCCTTTTCCAAAACGAGCGGGAGGAGAGAACTGTCCACCAGCGACGATCTTCTCTAGCGCCCAACCAAGGATTCAAATCCTTCGAGTGAGGGCCTGGCACCCGCGGCGACGGGCGTTGTGACGGCAGTAGAAACCTCCATGAATGCCACCTCGGAAGTCATCAGTCCACCCATAAAGTGGATGAAGAAGGCGAACGGGAAACTGGTCACGGAGGCGGGATCGGGGCGGAAGGTGTGGAGCGAGCCACTTCCTCCAACCACATGCGGTTCGACCACGAGATCATCTAGCTCGGTCCACAGCATGGCGCCAGCCTCACCCTGCCTACCGATCCCGGCCACCATGTCGCGACCGGCGAGTGTCGTCGGCGGACCCCCGGTATGCGTCACCAGTACGAAGTCAGAAGCGAGTGTCGCGGCCACTCGCTCGGCGTCGCCGAAGAGCTCGCCCGCCAGTCGCTCACGCAGGGAACTGAGTGGAGCTAAGGGAGCGCCTTCTTCGATGCGCCCATCAATCACCTGGAATGCCTGCAGTACCCGGACCCCGCTCAGCAAGTTCTCGTGATCCGTCATCTCACCTCATTCGTTTGGGGATCCCACCCTGACTTCCACGCGTCTGACACCAACTACCGTGCGTTTCGCGGATCTAGTTCGGCGGTGCTGTAGGCCATCTTCACATAGGCCGAAAAGTCCGGTCCTGCACGCAGACAGTGGCCTCCATCGACGGCGAGGGTCTGGCCGGTGATCCACCGTGACTCATTGGAGAGAAGGAAATGCGCTGCGTCGGCAACATCCTCAGGCCGACCGACATCTCCGAGAGGTGTGTTCTCCACGTAGCTGTTCCACACCGGACCACCCCGCTCGATCCCTTCCATCACCTCGGTGGCGGTAAAGCCAGGCTGAATGGCGTTGAATCGAATCTTGACGCTGCCGTACTCGTCGGCAGCATTCTTGACCATCGACTCGATGCCTGCTTTGGCGACGGGATAGGCGCCGAAATAGGGATGAGTCACATGTCCTGCGATCGAAGACATGGCAACAAAGGAACCCCCATTCTTGGCCAGGTGGGGCACCGTATGCTTGATGCAGAGCATGGTTCCGACCACGTTCAGCTGGAGGACTCGGATGAACTCGCTCACCTCTTGGAGGTGGTAGGGCGCTAACCCACCTCCTCCTCCGGCGTTAGCCACCACTCCGTGCAATCCACCTCCGAACTCGACCGCCGACTCCACCACTCGCGTCACATCGGCTTCGTCCGTGACGTCGGCCACGACGGTCGCTACCTTGCCGCCCGAAGCAGCAATGGCGTCGGCCACCACCTGAAGTTTGTCCTCGGTGCGTCCACAGATCGTCACCAGCGCCCCTTCCGCGGCTGCCCTCTTGGCACAGGCAGCACCGATGCCAGTCCCGCCACCCGTCACAATCACTGAGCGCGCATCAAGAGATCGGGTAGTCATTGCTAAGTCTCCTGTGTCCATAAGGCGAAAGAATCGGGTTACTTCGGTGGGAACCGCAATGCTGCATCGAGGCGGATGACCTCACCGTTCAAATAAGAATTCCGGGCAATCATCTCGACGGCCAGAGAAAATTCTTCGGGCCGGCCCATTCGCTTGGGAAATACGATGTCGTCGACGAGACGCTTCTTCAGCTCTTCCGGTGCGCTCTCAAAGACGGGTGTCAGCATCGTGCCCGGTGCAATCGCGCAAACACGGATGCCGAGGGGCGCAAGGTCGCGCGCCATTGGCAGTGTCATACCGGCGATCGCAGCCTTGGCGGCAGCGTAGGCCAGTTGTCCGGCCTGGCCCTCTAACCCCGCCAGCGATGATGTATTCACAATCACGCCGCGTTGCCCATCGGCATCCGGTGCATTGGAAGCCATCGCAGCCGCTGCCAAACGACTGACATTGAACGTGCCGAGCGCGTTGATCGACATCGTGTAGATGAAGGCCTCCTTGTCGTGAGGAGTGCCGTCTCTCGATACAGTTCGCTGACTCCGCACGCCGCCTCCAGCGATGTTTACGAGCAATGCCAAGGTTCCCATCGACCGAGCGACGTCGATAGCGCTGGTTACGTCATCGTCGTCATTGATGTCACCACCGACGGCCGAGGCAGCTTCCCCGATCTCTGCAGCCAGGGCCGTTGCGCCTTCGAGGTTGCGATCGAAGATCGCAACAGACATGCCTAGATTCACGAGATGCTGCACCGTGGCCGCACCTAAGCCTCCAGCGCCCCCGGTGACGAGAGCTGAGGACCCGGCTAGCTCCATCAGTGAACAAGCCGATCGCTATGAGACCAATAGCTGGCGCGCAGAGCCTTCTTATCGGGCTTACCTAAAGGGCTCATTGGAATCGAATCCACAATGTCGATCGCCTTCGGAGCGTAGTGGGACCCCTTCCGTTCCTTCACCAAGGCGATCAGCTCGTCAGCATCCAGAGATGACCCCTCACGAAGGACCACCACGGCGGTCACTGCCTCTCCCCATTTCTCATCAGGCACACCGACTACGGCTACGGCCGCGATGCTCGGGTGGGTGGAGATCACGTCCTCGATCTCACGCGGAAAGACGTTGAAACCCCCCGACACAATCATGTCCTTCATTCGGTCCACAATCGTGAAGAAGCCGTTTTCGTCCTCCCTGGCCACGTCGCCGGTGTGGAGCCACTCTCCCGCGAGCGCCTGGCTCGTCTCCTCCGGCTTGTTCCAGTAGCCCTTCATCACCAAGGGCCCACGTACACATAGCTCTCCAGGCTGGCCCGTGACGACCTCCTGCCCCTGGTCGTCGAGAAGGCCAACACGGACCCACGGCACCGGCCGTCCACACGAGGCCAATCGGGCAAGGTCTTCAGGGTCGTGTTCTTCTTTGCGCATGACGCAAACCGTCTGGGGACACTCCGTCTGACCGTAGAACTGGAAGAAGATCGGTCCGAGCTTGCCGATCGCCTCGCGAAGCCGCATCGGAGACATCGGCGACGCCCCGTAGAAGATCGTCTGGAGGCTGGACAGATCGGTCCGATCGAAGTGAGGATGGTCTAGCAGGGAGTAGATCATCGATGGGACCAGCATCGTGGTCGTGATTCGGTGTCGCTCAATCGCCTCGAGTACCACACCCGCCTCGAAACCCGGGACTACCACCATGGAGCCGCCCCGAAGCAGCAGCGGGACGAACAGTGAGGCGCCGGCGTGGCTCAGGGGGGTGCAAACCAGGTGACGCACGTCGTCGGGCCACTGCCACTCGGAAACCATGATCTGGGCCATTGCCGCACTGCCCCGGTAGGTATTCATCACCCCCTTTGGCTTGCCAGTCGTCCCCCCGGTGTAAGCGAGGGCAGAGAGATCCTCGGCGTCGACCGGTGGAGCCACCAGGTCCTGAGGATCGAAGGTGGCCGCTAGCTCCACTAAGTCTTTTCCGACGTGAGCTTCTCCGTAGGACAGGAGACGCTTCAGGGCCGGAATGCGCTCCTTGAGCTGAGCCGCACGCTCTCCAAACACCGGATCAAAAATTAGGGTCTCGATGGCGGCGTCTTCGAGAACATAGGCGTGGTCCTCGAGCGAGCCCAGCGGGTGCAGCGGTGTGTTTCGACAGCCACTGACCATTACCGCCCCCATCGAACACAGCACCTCTGGCCGGTTCTTGGACAGCGTGGCAACGCCGTGACCCTGAACTATTCCCTGCGACCGAAACGCCTGTACGTATCGACTGATTTGCTCTCGCATCTGGGCGGCGCTCCATACGTCCCCATCGATGTAGAGGCAGGGGCGGTCACCGTTTCGGTCAAGGGCCGCAATCAGCAGGTCAGGAAGAAACTTCGGTCGGTAGAGCTCGCTCACCGGTTCATCGCCTCTCGGACCTCACTGATCCGCTCCTTACGGGGTAACACCGGGCCCACGGGGATCTCCTCGTCGATACCAAACTCACCAAGACCGAGACGCGTGAGCGGGTCGATCGCATAGGTCATCTCCATCATTCGCAGGTCCTCCGAATCACCGGCATCGAACAGATGACCGCCGACCAGCAGGATGACCGCCATCTTCAACGCCTGAAAGGCTCGGTGCCACGACCTGTCGTGGACTTCTAGTCCGGTGAGCTCTGTCCACAGGGCGACGAACTGATCAGTGGTGAGCGCACCGGGAAGTGCGGTAAACGAGCCCATCGTCCAGACCACCTCGGCCCAGCCGATGTCGGCCATGGGATCCCCGATCGTGGCCATCTCCCAATCGAGTACCGCGCTGACTTCAGATCCCTCGAATGCAAAGTTCCCCGGCTTGGGATCTCCATGGACGAGTGCGAGTCCGGCGCCCTGCTCGGGCTGCCGTTCCGTGATCACCTCCACCAGTCGCTCAAGGGCTGGAAGTGGTCCCCGCTGGACACGCCGGACTTCATCTGACCAATGCTCTAGTTCGCGTCGGAGATAGTCGCGGCCATCGGCGATCGAAGTCAGACCGGTCTCCTGCAGATCGACAGTGTGAATGGCGGCAATCTGCTCGACCATCGCTTCGCACATGCGGCGGATACGTTGTGGATCTGCAGCCACATCTTCAGGAACGACGCGCTCGTACACCATTCCGGGGAGCCGTTCCATGACGTAGAACTCTCGACCGAGCACGGCGCCGGATGCTTCCAACCAGTACGGCTTAGGCGCACGTACGGGTGACGATTCCAAGGCCCGCAGTACCTCGAACTGTCTCCGCAGATCGTAGGGCTCAAGGAGGCCTGGGGTCGGCGGCCGCACCCGAACGCACACGTCTTCCTGGTGCTCTCCGGTGTCATCCGCCCAGATCACACTCAGCAGTAGCGTCTCGGCAGAGTGCCCCATCGTGACCCGATCGAACCCTTCGATGCGGACATCGCGGCTGTCAGGAATCTGCTCAGCCAGCCAGAACTCGAGACGGTTGATGTCCATCAGCTCGGCGTGAAGCGAATTCGAATCTGGTCAAATGCCCGGGCAAATGTGGCAGGCATGATCTTCGGTTCGTCGGGATCGATCAACTCCCAGTCGGGCATGCGCTGGAGCAGCTCTTCGAACATGACCCTGATCTCAAGGCGTGCCAAGTGGGCACCAAGGCAGAAATGGGTCCCGAACCCAAATGCCACATGCCGGTTTCCGCTTCTCGTTACGTCGAACGCATCTGGTTCGTCGAATGCTCTGGGGTCGCGATTGGCCGACGGATACATGAGGAGGAGTTCGTCGCCGGCAGAGATGGCCTGATCATGCAGCTGATGGTCTACCGTCGCCGTACGACGCATGTTGAGCACCGGTGACACCCAGCGAATGAACTCCTCCACTGCCGTCGTAGCCAGAAGGTTCGGATCATCGAGGAGTACCTGGCGCTGTTCCGGTTGTAACGCCAGTTCCCGGATTATCGAGCCAATCACCGTACGCGTCGTCTCGGCCCCACCGTCCAGCACGAGCACCGTCTCGTCCAGTACCCGTTTCGTATCCCATCCCTCGGCGTGGATCCAACGGGAGATCAGATCATCGCGAGGCTCGACCCGGCGCTGTTCGATCAGCGACACCGTAATGCCTGCCCAGTCATGCATAACGGGGACGATCTCGGGAGGCGTAATGTGCGGAGGACCGGTCGGCGATGTCTGACCGGCGAGGAGCATAACCCGCTCCGACCAGAAACGAACTCGTTCCCACAGCTCGGGGGGATAACCAAGGAGCTCCCCGATCATCATGGCCGGAAGACGCGAGGCAATGGCTTCGATGGCCTCACACTCACCCAGTGGGACAACCGCGTCGAGGATCTCGGTCACAATTTCGGCGCACATGATCCTCGTGGCTCCGCACCCCCCGAGGCGTGAAGTTGCGGGAGACCAGATTGCGCTGCGCCTGATGGTCCGGATCATCGCTGTTGATCATGGACTGGTCCTCTGACTGGTCCAGGTGAGGGCGGGACCCCTTGAAGGACGAGTATCTCGCACCGTCACGCTCGATTATCTGAATGTCGTCGTACCGCGAAATAGCCCAGATCTTCTGCACCGGATCCCAAAAGACCGGTGCCTCATCGCGCAGCCAGCGATATGCACTCCAGGGATCAACGTAGAACTGGGGGTCAAGCACATTGATTGTGGGTTGGACCTCGAGCGCGGTGGTCACGCGTGCGCAACTTTCCGATCGGACTCTGCAGTCAACCCAAGCTCGGGCCAGACTCCGCCGATCAGGCTCTCCATGATGCCGTAGCCGACCGCATCACCTTCTCGAACCCGGATGGGCGTATCCCGGAGCTGACCCAGAAGTCCCAGGTGCTCATCGTCCCAACAGTCGACGATGTGCTCCCCGTCAAGGTGCATGGCGCCTGACCACGACCCGTGAATATGCCCTTTCCACGATCCATAGCCGGCCGTCTTCAGAAAGAATCCGGATTGACCCAGCGCCTCGAACTCGATCACTCGTTCCTCACCGCTCTCCATGACGAGATGCAGTTCCCCATCTTGGACGAATCGAGTGTGGGTGTCATACCTCACGTGGGGTTCCGCTGAGCGTACGAGTTGCTGGCCGCCGTCGCTCTCGTTGACATAGGCCGACGTGTACTTCCACGGGCCGTCGGTGATGAAGATGGCAGTTTCGTAGTAACTGCCGTCCGAACGGCGGAAAAAGGATGGAGTCCATTTCATGCCACCCTTGGGAGCGCCCTCGCTGCGGTCAACAGCGGCCGTTGCGCCGATCAGATCGGTCTGCGCGGCGCCCACGCCTTGGCGGACGCCCCAGGAGTGATCGCGAAATCCGAAGGCGTTCTCATTGCCGAGGTTGTAGGTTTCGCCCTCGACCGTGATCGACCCGGTGGCCCATCCTCCCTGGTGATAGCGGATGACATTCACGTCCACTCGGTTGGTGCGATGGTTCCTGACCAAGTTGCGTTCCTCGAAGAACGGAGGCGTAACACCCGACAGCACTACATCGAAGGAGATTGGCTGCGTGTCGTTCGGTTCGAGCCGGAGCCGCACCTGGCTTAGTGGCTCCAGGACTTCATAGATGATGGGGCCAATAGCCGTCTCCTCTGGCGCCGACCGAAGCTCTCGGCTGCCTCGAACGGTCCATTGTTCATGGCCTCTAGACACTCCAGCAAAGCCGTCGATCACGCCCCTGTTGTGGTATTTACCTAGACCGAAGTCCGCCTGCACTGAGCCGTCGGCCAGGGCGATCGAACACCAGATCTTCTCAGTCCACGAGTAGTCCGACTCAGAAACGGTGGCGAACGTGTTGACGATCTGATGGCTCAGCGATTCGTCAGCACCCATGAGTGGGCCGATATCCCGAATGGCCATGTGGCTACCTCCTCAATCCTGCGTCATGGCTGGCTCGCACCATGCGGCCCGCTGGTCCCGAAAAGCGAACAAAGCCCAGGTCATGTGCACCATATGTACTCGATCCTTCTCGCCGCGTCTGTGCTGGCGAGTCCCTTTGCTGCCACCTACGGCGCAACGTCTCCACCGGTAGTGGGTACGCCTCCAAGAACACTAGTATCAAGTCTGACGTCGATATCAATATTGGGAGAATTTGGATGACTTCCCTGTCACGGAGGATGAAGACGTGAAGAGTTTGGGTGCCGTTCTGTGGGACGTTGGTGAGAAGTGGTCGGTCGAGGAAATCGAGATTCTCCCCCCTGCTCCAGGCGAAGTCCTGATCGAGTGGAAAGCCGCTGGGCTGTGCCACTCGGAAGAGCACTTTGTGACTGGTGACTTTGTGCTCCCTGCGGTGCTGCGCGAGCAAGCCGGGCAGCCGAGTCCCTTTCCGATGCTGGGCGGCCACGAGGGTGCTGGCATCGTGCTGGAAGTTGGTGCCGGGGTCAACGAAGTGTCGCCGGGGGATCTGGTCGCCTCGTCGTTCATGCCTTCTTGTGGCCGATGCCGATATTGCGTCAGAGGACAACAGAGCCTCTGTCAACAGGGCGCCCAGCTGATGCTTCCCGGTCAAATGTTTGATGGGGTTGTACGCCACTTCTGTCGTGGTGAGGCTTTGAACCTGTACTCGAAGTGCGGAACCTTCGCTCAGCATTCGATCCTTTCGGAGCAGTCGGTGATCAAGGTGGATCCGAGCCTGCCCCCGGCAGTTGTGGCTCTGGTCTCCTGTGGTGTGGCCACCGGCTGGGGCTCAGCGATTCATAGGGCCGGAACCGTCGCGGGTGACGTCGTAGTCGTCGTTGGTTGCGGCGGTGTTGGCATGAATGCGGTACAGGGCGCAGCCATGGCCGGGGCCAGAGAAGTCATCGCCGTCGATCCTGTCGAGTTCAAACAACACTCGGCTCTTCAGTTCGGGGCTACCCACTCATGCGCCAGCATGGAAGAAGCCATCGGCCTCGTGCGAGAAATGACCTACGGTGAGATGGCGGACAGGGTCATCATGGTCCCGAGTGTGATGTATGGCGACCTCATGGCAGAGGCGATGACCCTTACCGCCAAGGGGGGAACCTGTGTCGTTACCGGAGTCGCACCCATGCTCCAGGGCGAATCGTCGATCAATCTCATGCAACTGGCCATGTTGAACAAGGAAGTGAAAGGAACCATCTTCGGGTCCGGTAGCCCCCGGTTTGACGTGCCGAACCTGCTGTCCATGTATTCACGGGGCAAGCTCAAGCTCGACGAGCTCGTGACCAGGACCTACGGACTAGAAGACATCAACACCGGCTATGAAGACATGCGCCAAGGTCGAAACATACGCGGTGTCATCCTGTTCGACTAGCAAGCGACTCGTTCCAGCCGTCTTGGCATCAACGCATGTCGACGTCGGAATCGCCCTTGAGTCGAGGGCTGGCTCGTCCACTACTGCGTGGCAGTCGGTGCTTTCGAACCGAGAAATACGGCGCGGGCAATGTCGTCTCGGTCCATGAGTTCGCGCGTCGGCCCTTCGAAATGCACCTCGCCCTTTTCCATGAAGACGGCGCGCTCACAGATCTCCGCAGCGATGTTGAGGCTCTGTTCAACGATGATCATCGTCACGCCGGTAGCCTGGATGCGTCGTACTACCTCGAGAAGCTCCCCCACGACGATGGGAGCCAGACCCAGTGACATCTCGTCGATACACAGCACTTTTGGGTCGAGGAGGAGGGCTTTCGCCACAGCTAGCTGCTGTTGTTCGCCACCAGAGAGATTTCCTGCCTTTTGCCGACGCCGCGCTGCCAACGCGGGAAAGGTCTCGTAGACGACGTCACGTCGCTCGTTCAATTGTGACTTGGTCATTCGAGCCGTGAGCGCCTGCATATCGAGGTTCTCCTGCACGGTCATGTCGGTGAATACCGCGCGTCCACCGACCACGAGGAGCAAGCCCCGGGCCGGGAGACGCTCAGCTGGTAGGCCGGTGATGTCGTCGTCGAAATAGCTAATGGTGCCCTTAGAGGGCTTTTCCAAACCCGCTATCACTCTGAGTAGGGTTGACTTACCGGCACCATTCGTACCGAGAAGGGCTAGCGCCTCTCCCTGCCGGACGTCGAGCGATACCCCGAACAGCACCTGCAGCTGTCCATAGGAAAAGTCCAGATCAACTGCCTTAAGCGCTACAGACGACACACTTCCCTCACTTACGAGAACGGTGGGCTGAATGCCGGGTTTGGGATATTCCAGCACTTACAGGAGGACTTGAAGGTCTCGATCCGCCAGTAGCTACGTCCATAGGGAGCACCTTTCGGCGCCGCTGAATAGTCGGCGGGCGCGAACGGATACGAATACACAACAGTTCCAACGTTGTGGAGTGCGGCGGGAAGTTTGTTGGGCTGGAGGGATGTGGCGTGATTCAGCACGCCCTGAACGAACCACAGGTAGTTGCAAGCCACTCCGCCGTAGCCATCCAGGGACTTGTACACGGTCGGGTATCCGGCCTTCTGCATGATCGCATCGCACTTCTTGGTTCCACCGGTCGGGACGAAGCCAGGAGACGTCTGCTCACCGTACGCAACCGTCGCGGCGTTGACCGCTCCGTTGAGGTTTGCGTAATCCACGGCGTCAGCACCCGTGGCGTTTGGAAGGTCAACGGTGTCGGAGGCCAGCAGGTACTGAGGCTTGTAGTTCTGCTGCCCTGCCACCCGCGTGAACACAGCGAGAGAAGAGCCAGCGGCCGCACTGGTCACGTCCGACAATTTGGCGCTCTTGAACTGAAGCACTGCCTGCTCCAAGCCGGCAGGTGTGAAATTCTGACCGGCGGGGCAGCCCAGATTGAAGTAGGTAACTTTACTTGCAGGGACCCCGGCCTGCTTTAGCGCGGCCCGTTCGGTGACGATCAACGATGGATCGCATGTGTCGTAAAGCACACCAAGGTTTTTAAAACCCTTCGATGCCTTGAAGTAACCCTCTTTGCCGAGTGCCAGGACACTGGTCTGCAGCTGCCCGGTAGCCAAATCGGGCAGCGACAAGTAGTACGGGTAATACTGCTTGAGTTGAGTCGGGGTGATGTACTGAGATGCGAACGGCACCTTGGCGGCTGGAATGCAATTGCTCGCATTTACGTCGCTCAACGCCCCAACATCCAACACCATGAAGGGGTGACTGGCGGCGATGGCCAGGCACTCCTGCTGTGCGTTCGCCGCGTCGACCGGGTTGACGTCGAAAAAGCTCAGCTTCAGCTTGCGGCAACCAGCTCCGCCCGCGTTGTTGATGTTGCGGGCAACGGCATTCCAGTAGTCCTCCTGTGTTGTCGCGGAGGGAACTCCAACGGTGGCGTTGGAGAGCGATCCCCCAGTGATGTCCACCACCGTGATCGCCACCCTGACAGAGCTGGACGTCACGCCCTGGGCGGTGCCTTTTACACAGGGTACCGTTGTGCTCAGCAATTGTGCGTTGGCTCCCGTAGAAGTGCCGCGCACGGATGCACCCGCTGAAGCGATTCCGGTGACCATTACGCCTGCGATCAGACAGACGGCCATTGGGCATGCGATGAGCCGCCCGATCCTTCTGCGCTTCACATCTATCATGCTGTTCTCCTCTGTTGTGGATCTTGACTCTTGATCGGGGTCCATCACGTGGTAACAATCTGGCCCGAACGGCCGAACGCGGTTACGTCGGTTCCGAGATAGCTCGCAATGACGGCTGGATCTTCTCGAATCTCCTCGGGTGTTCCGTTAGCGATGACGGCGCCGGCCTCCATGGCGTAGACGCGGTCACAAAGCCCCATCAGCATGGGCATGTCGTGCTCAATGACCAGGATGGAACAGTCGAGGTCTTCGCGAATGCGGCGCACGAGCGGACCGAAGGCCTCAGCCTCGCGTTGGGCCACACCTGCTGTGGGCTCATCAAGAAGGAGTAGCCGAGGTTCCGCCGCGACTTGCGCCGCCAAGTCGCAGATCCGCCGCATGCCGGTTGACAGCTCGGAGGTCAGCGCGTCCCTCCAGGGGGTCAGGCCGAAGGCGTCGAGGATCTCGAGGGCTCGCTCTCGACTCTTTCGCTCCGCACTGCGCACCCACGGTGCCCCAACCATGGCGGGAAGGAGCAACGTTTTTGTCTGCCGCCCCATGGCCACCTGGACGGTCTGGGTCACTGTCAATCCGGCAAAGAGCGAGGCGTCCTGGAAGCTCCGGGCGACGCCATAGGCCGCTCGAACGTTCGGAGGACGGCCAGCAACTTCGTGACCGAACAGCCGAACCGAACCCCTATCCGGACGCGCCACTCCACTAATGACGTTCATCAGGGTGGTTTTGCCCGCTCCATTCGGGCCGATGAGACCGACGATTTCGCCCGGGCCGATCTCTATCGTTGCTCCCTGCAGAGCGGCTATGCCGCCGAAATGAACGGCCACGTTGTCGACTTCGAGTGGCAGGGCACCGACAACGTCGCCGGCCCGCGAACCGGTGGCATGGTCGCGCCCATCCGCTCTCGCGAAGGTCGCACCAGCAGTGGCTCGTTGGGCATCAGCGACTGATACGACCACCGCAGCCTCATCGCTTGGCGCTGGGGCTTTCTCAGATGGAAGCGACGGCTCCCCTCCTTCCGATGCAGCTTGGCGCGCCGCCTTCTTGTTGAGATACGCCTGCCATGCTTCTTGCACTTTGCCAGCGATGCCATTGGGAAACCCCATCATCGATCCGATGACCGCTGCCCCACTAACAAAGAGGAGGAAACCGACGTTTTGCCCAACCGATCCGAGCACGCCCTCGAGATGTGGTCCAATGAAGAAGGTCGACATGTAGAGCAGCACAGCTGCCGCTACAGCGCCCCCCAGTGATCCGAGGCCTCCCACAACTGGGATGGCGAGAACAGCAATCGACACGTCGGCCGTGAAGTACGTCGGCGTAACGCTCTGCCAGTCAACAGCAAAGAACACTCCAGCTGTGGCGGCGACAAACCCCGACAGTCCGAGGACCCGCAGTTTGACCACCGAGGGCTTGACCCCGAACGACGCTATTGCCTTCTCGTTGTCTCGCGTGGCGATGATCACTCGACCCACGGCAGACCGACGCAAGGTTGCCGCCGCGGCCATGAACAGAACTAGAACAACGAGGACTACGTAGTAGAGGTAGAGCTGCGACCCGATTGAGCCGAGTCCCGGCAGGACGCTCACAGTTCTCACCTCAGCGCTAAACGGGGTGCTGCCACCGAACCATGACTGCTGATAAAGCCAGTCAGGGGCGATCACGGCCAATCCAAGCGTCGTCACTGCAAGAGCCAAACCGCGGACCCGCAGTGCGGGAAGACCAATGACGACCATGACCGCCGACCCGACGAGGCCAGACACAATCAGCAGCTCAACCATGCTCCAGCCTGAATCACCGGCCCAACGAGCGGCCAGATAGGACCCAATCCCGACGAGGGCGAATTGGCCAAGACTCACCTGACCGGCCCAGCCGACCAGCATGGTCAGCGAAACCCCGATCAACGCGTAGATGAGCACCAGCACCAAGAGAAACAGGTTCGATTTGAAGTACGGCAGGAGCGGGAATACGACGGCCACGATCAATGACGCACCGATAAGCCATTTCACACCGTGACGCAGTACCAGTGAGCTACGCAGCGCTTCGGGCACGCGTAACCCGGGTCGTTCCGGCACGGCAGCCCCTTCAGTGGCGAAGGCCCGCCCGATGGCTTTGCCGCGCAGGAGAACAGCAAGGAGGATTACGCCGAACACTGCCAGCTCGGCCGTCCCGGCATTGCTCGTTTTGGCTAGTACTTCTTGATAGATGATTCCTAGTCCCAGACCGCCGATCACGGCAATGGGGAAGGACACGAACGCACCGAGCGCCGCCGCTCCCATGGTCAGCATCAACAAGAATGGGCCAATGGCCTGTGCGTTGAATGAGGTCGTCGTCGGACCGTTGAGTATGGCGGCCAGAGCCGAAAGACCTCCGGCTATTCCCCAAGTGATCAGGCTGACCCGCGAGATGGATACGCCACACAAGCGGGCGGCGTCGGGATTCCCCGCAGCGGCGCGGATCTGCTTGCCGACCGACGTGAGCTCCAAAAAGACGGTGAGAAGCACGAGTAGTAGCGGTACTCCGATCAGTGTCAGTATCGACATTCCACTCAAGACCACCCCGCCAACCTGGACGGTCGAACTGAACGGCTGCGGGAAGGGGTTCTGGGATGTCGGCGTGAGACCAGGAATGTAGGTGATGGCGAGCAGGACCTGGCTGACTCCGATGGAGAGGATGAGCAGACGCACCGGGGACTTGGTTCTGCGGCGCACCGGTCCGATGACCAACCGCTCTACCAGCAAGCCGGTAGCGATTCCCACGAACACGCAGGCCGCCAGTGAGAGCCACCAGTTCCAGCCCCAATCGTTAACCACCTTGAGGAGCAACATGGCGGAGAGAACGCCAAGTTGGGCGTGGGCAAGGTTCAAGAAACGGTTCGCTTTGTATACGAGCACGAATCCCACGGCGAGCAGACTGATAATCAGCCCATTCAGCACTCCTAGGACAAGTGTTCCCAGGCTCATGCTTCAGCCTTCCCCGACGTCCTTGTCGGGTGTGGGCAGACTATTTTCGTCATACCAGCGACCTTGAAGCTGCGGAGCCGATGATGACGCGCACACAGAGCCGCATCAGATCTGCAATCCGCTTCAGCTCAAGCAAGTCACGATCCCCCAAGGTTGCTCGGAGGAACTGTAAATCGGCTTCGGTATTTTGTCAACATTGACATCGGCCTCAACTTTTGATGTCTACGGAGAGATGGGTCCACACCGCCACGATCAGCAGTTATCGAGTGATCGGCTATTTTTCTAGACCCGACTTCGACATCAAGTTTGAAGTACTGTGGGTCGCCGGGACTCCGAGTCGAGGCGAAGTTGGTTCCGATCGCGGGGTCCTTCCTCGTCAGGTCATGACACCAACGGCAAGCGGCGATTGCGTGAACATGTGAGCGTCTTGGTGGAGCAGCAGCCTCATCCCCCACAGGTCTCGAAGTGCTAACTCAGATGGGAGGGATATGAGTGGACTTTTAGAAGGGCGCGTCGCTGTGATCACGGGAGGGGCGTCAGGAATCGGTCGGCGCACAGCCGAGCGGTTCGCCGAAGAAGGTGCTCAGCTCGTGATCGGCGATCAAGATGGTGGCGGGCTCGATGAAGTCTCTGCAGCCATTGGTCCCGACCGATGCGTCACAGCAACTGTGGATGTGACACAGGAGCCAGACCTCGAACGTCTCGTACAGGTTGCCGTCGATTCCTTCGGTGGCGTCGATATCGCAGTCAACTCTGCAGGGATAGGAACTCTCAGTCCAATCGTCAATCATCCGGTTGACAGCTGGCGCGCCGTGCTCGACGTCTGTCTGACGGGAGTCTTCCTCGCCGTAAAGCACGAGGCCAGGGCGATGGTCGAACGCGGTCTGGGTGGAGCAATTGTCAATCTGACATCGATCTCTGGACGTCAACCGACAGAAGGGATGGCCGCATACTGCTGCGCAAAGGCGGGGGGCGACATGCTGACACGGGTCAGTGCTCTGGAACTGGGGCCCCTCGGTATTCGCATCAATGCGATCGCGCCCGGATTTGTAGAGACGCCACTGACCGCCCCGACCCAGCCCAAGAGCCGTCAGGCCTATATCGATTCCATCCCCCTCGGTCGGCCAGGGCAGCCTGGGGATATAGCCGATGCGGCCCTCTTCCTTGTCAGCGACCAAGCAGCCTGGATCAACGGGGAGACACTGGTTGTCGACGGGGCTGAAGTTCACCGCGAGGCACCACGCTTTCTTAGCCGAGACCGATGACATCTCATTGTGTGATGCATCTCCCTATCTAGGAGCGAATTTATGCAAGCCCTCCAGATCCATACCTGGCATGAGGAAGCCGAGTTTGTCGAGGTCGACGATCCAGAGCCGGCGCCTGGGCAGGTAGTCGTGAAAATTGGGGCGGCTGGAGCCTGCCACTCGGACCTACACATGATGCATGGAGTCGGCAACATTGCTCCTTTCGCTCTGCCATTTACGCTGGGCCACGAGAACGCTGGATGGGTGCAGGCCGTTGGCAGAGGTGTGACTTCGGTGGAAGTAGGCCAGCCGGTCGCTGTCTACGGTGCCTGGGGATGCGGCGAGTGCGCTCGCTGCGCCGTCGGCATGGAGAACTATTGCGAGGGACCGGTGAAAGGCGCAGGTGGGGGTTTGGGGCTGGATGGCGGGATGGCCGAGTACATGGTCGTTCCGCATTCCCGACACCTTGTCCCGTTGCCCGATGGCCTAACACCTGAAGTCGCCGCTCCACTGACCGATGCGGGCGTGACGCCGTACCATGCCATCCGAAGGTCACAAGCGAAACTCGGGCCCACCTCGACAGCCGTAGTCATAGGAATCGGGGGTCTCGGTCACTTGGCCGTCCAGATCCTGAAGGCGACGACCTCAGCTACCGTCATTGCTGTCGACGTGAAGGAGGAGGCACTGAGCCTTGCCCTCGCACTCGGCGCCGACATTGGCATCACAGCTGGAGCCTCGGCGGTGGACGAGGTGAAGGCAGCAACCAATGGGCACGGAGCCGATCTCGTACTGGACTGCGTTGGTACCGATGTGACCTTGGCAACAGCCGGCGCATGCGCCCGATCGCTTGGGGACGTGACGCTCATCGGTGTCGCCGGCGGTTCAAGGCCGTTCGGCTTTCTCAGCCAGGCCTACGAGGTGTCACTTCAGTCGGTCTACTGGGGCAGTCGTCAAGAGCTCTGCGAGGTGCTCGAACTCGCAGGTCGTGGTCTGATCCGACCCAAGGCCACCCTGTTCCCATTCGAACAAGCCCTGAACGCCTACCGAGCCTTGGCTTCCGGTGGAGTAACCGGACGAGCAATCATCATGCCGGGCCTCTCCGCGCAGCCGCCGACAGGAGGACCTGGCTCATGAACCTCTCGTGCGCCTTCGCCCCATCGACTGCCACGCCCGACCACATCGTCACTGCAGAAAAGGTCGGGTATACGCGAGCGTGGTGCTATGACTCCCCTGCTCTATACCCAGATGTTTGGATGGCACTAGCCGTTGCGGCCGAGCGCACATCGAGCATCGGCCTTGGACCTGCGGTCCTCATCCCCTCGCTGCGCCATCCGATGGTCAACGCCGCCGCAATCGCACACCTCGCCGACCTGGCTCCGGGACGAGTGGCGGCCGCGGTCGGCGCTGGGTTCACCGGCCGCTACACCATGGGCCAGCCGCCCATGAAGTGGGTCGAGGTTGCCGAATACGTCCGAGTGATCAGGGCGCTTCTCATGGGAGAGGAGGCCATGTGGGAAGGAAAAATGGTTCAGATGCTCGAACGATGCCCCGTGGATGTGCCGCTGTTGATCGGGGCAGATGGACCGAAGGGCCGAGCCATCGCAGCAGAGCTCGGGGACGGGGTCTTCGGCTCCGGCGCTCCCCCCATCGGTGACGAACTGCCGCCGTGGCGTGGGGTACTCGTGTTCGGAACAGTGCTCGCCCAAAACGAGGCCTTCGGTGACCCGCGGGTCATGGACGCGGCCGGTCATGCGGTAGCTGTGATCTACCACGGTGCCTACGAGAAGTACGGTGCCGACTCGGTCGACCAGCTCCCAGGCGGACAGCTCTGGCGTGAGGCGATCGAACAAGTGCCTTCAGAACGTCGTCATCTTGCCATTCACGAGGGCCACCTGGCTCGGGTGACCGACCGAGACCGCCCTGCGGTAGAAGCTGGAATTGGGTTGCTGCCGAACATATCCTTCACCGGGACCCAGGAGCAGCTGCGGCAGCGGGTTAGTGACCTGCAGGATGTCGGTGTCACCGAGATCGCTTACCAGCCTGCCGGCCCGGATATCCCCGGTGAGCTGGAGCGGTTCATGAACGCAGTGGGCTGACCAATCCCATTGTGGTCAGAAGTCAACCTACGACGGCGCGGTCAACGTGTCTTCGACCACGAATCTGCAGTCCAGTGAGTCGATGCCATGGACGAAGGCACTCAGTGATCGGTCCGGCTGGCCGATTTCGAACCCACCGACCGATTTTGCGAGCTCGGCAAATACTGACCTCAGCTGGGTGCGTGCCAGGTTCGCTCCGAGGCAGAAGTGCGGACCACCACCACCAAATCCCACGTGATCGTTGGGATTCCGACTGATGTCGAACTGCCAGGGATCCGGGAAGACACTCTTGTCTCGATTGCCTGAGCCGTAAAACATTACTAGGTGATCGCCGACACTGACGTCCCGATCGCCAATGTTCGTATCGATCGTCGCCGTGCGACGGAAGGTCATGACCGGCGTAGCCCACCGGATGATCTCCTCCACCGCACCTGGGAGCAGGTTGTCGGGGTCCGCACGAAGCGCCTCCCACTGATCGGGATTCTCCGCGAAGGCAGAGATCCCGTGGGTGATCGAATTTCGCGTCGTGTCGTTCCCCGCAACGCCGAGCAGGACGACGAAGGCTCCGATCTCCCGATCGCTCAGATGCTCTCCATCGACTTCAGCCTCCACCAACGCGGTGAGCAGATCGTCACCAGGCTGCTCACGCCGGCCTGCCGCTAGGTCGGATCCCAGCGTCGACAAGGCAATCGCCGCAGTGAGCACCGCGGTAAAGGTGTCGCCGTGTTCGGCCTTGGATTCCGAACTCTGACCACTGACCATGAGATTCGCTGCCTCACGAAACTCAATCTGTCGCTCGGGAGGAACGCCAAGCATCTCCGAGATCGTCCACAGCGGCAACCGCATGGCGAGGTCCTCCACCAACTCGCACGACCCGAGGGCTGTGGCGTCAGACACTATCTGCGCTGCCTGCTGGCGAATCTGTGCCTCGATGGTCGCTACTCGCTTCGGTGTAAATGCCCGACTTACTAGGCGACGGAGCTGGGTGTGCCGCGGTGCATCAGTCATGAGGAACGACCCGAATGGCTCGTTGTACTCCTTGGGGATGTCACTGAAGCCGACGCCGCGACCGCTACAGAACAGTTCCGGGTGGCGACTGACCTGGACGATGTCCGCGTGCTTGGTTACCGCCCAGAACCCGACCGCGGTCGGAGACGATCCGAGTTCGATCGGTCGATGGAATGAGAGCTCGGATCTATCTCGAAGGATGGCAAATGCGGAGTCTCGCTGACGCATAGTTCCACCCCAAAACTCCGTCGTTGAGATATCCACAGAATCGAAGTTCGTACTCACCGGCCACCTCCCACACATGCCTGTCACGCCACTACCTGGACTTCGACGGAGCGACCCAAAGGAGATCGCCTCGATGAAACGCTCCCGCGCCTCGTCGACCGCAAACTCCTCTGAACCTGAGGTGGCGGAGGGATCTGCACCACGCCTGGCGCATCACACCAGGATGCTTGTCCTCAGGCCATGACCCTAACCGTTTCCGAAATTGACGTCAACTATGGTTAGGGGATGCCAGACCCTCGCTCCCTCTTCGAGACGGACGGCCAGTTCCTACGTCCGACTGCGGCAGCCTTGGGACCGTGGCGCCCAAATGCCCTGCACGGGGGAGCGGTCAGTGCTCTCCTTGGGAGCGGCCTTGAGGAAGACGGATGGCGCCTCGGCCGAATGACGCTGGATCTGATGCGACGGGTGCCACCGGAGCCGCTTCGGCTTGTCCCCGGTCGCTCAGTCGCCACGCGGCGCATCCTGCGGAAGTCGATGGAGCTCTGGTGCGGGGATCGACAAGTTGCCCGAGCCGAAGGATTGTTGCTTCCCGAAGCCCATCTGGATCTTCCTCCAATTCCCCAACGACGACTTGACGTCCCTGCGGACCTCGATGGAGATGAGGATCGCCGTCGGACGACGATCGTGGAAAGGGTCGGCTATCCAAGCTTTGTCAGCCATGCAGTCTCCACTCGCAACAAACGCCTCGACCAACGCCATGCTGGTGCCTTTGCGTACTGGCTGAAGGTGCTCCTACCCGTCGTTGACGGGCGCGAAATCACACCGGTCGAACGAGTCTGCGCAGCAGCCGACTACGCCAACGGCGGATTCGCCGCGCTCCCGTTCGAAGAGTGGTCGTTCATGAGTCTCGATCTCACCGTGCAACTGGTGCGCCTCCCCATCGGGGAGTGGGTTGCCGTCACCAATGACTCGCTTGCTGCACCCACCGGCATTGGGATGGCCGACGCCGAACTCTACGATCGCGACGGCCGGATCGGTCGATCGACCGCAACGTTGCTGTTGGAACACCGGTGACGAGGTCCCGAGGGTTGGCTGCAAGCCGGAGCGCATGAACCGATACAAACTCGAGGACAGGTTGGCAACCGTCACACTCGACGACGGCAAGGTCAATGCGCTTGGGAGCGCCTTCATCGCTGACGTAAATGCCCAGTTCGATAGAGCGATCGGCGACTCAGCAGTAGCTGTGATTCTCTCTGGACGTCCCGGAATATTCTCCGCGGGGTTTGATCTCGCAGAACTGCGATCAGGTTCGGAAGCCCAACGACATCTAAGACGCGAACTTATCGATCTGGTATTGCGCATCTTCAAGTTCGACATGCCGGTTGTCATCGCCTGCACCGGCCATGCGTTGGCGGCAGGGGCTGCGCTGCTTCTCGCCGCGGACCGACGGATCGGTCTCGACGGACCCTTCAAGGTGGGTTTCAACGAAGCAACCCTTGGGGTCTCCATCTCCCCCGCCACGGTCGCGTTAGCTCGATACCGGATGCCGATGCCCTGGTTCGAATCCATCGTTGCTGGAAATACCTACGAACCTTCTCCCGCGACAGACGCTGGCTTCCTTGACACTCTGGCTAGCGATGTCCCAGATCTGTGGGCTCAATCTCGGGCGACAGCAGAATCCCTGAGTCAGATCCCGCGGGCAACTTTCGTCGAGATGCGTGAACTCGCACGGAGACCGACAGTTGACGCCATGGAGCGAGAACGCAGCCATCTTTGAAGGCTGAAGAGCGGGGTGGCGTCGAATCGAGCTCGCCATCTTGGACCTTGGTGACTAGGTGAAGGGGCCCGACAGGCCCATCTCCGGGCCCCACTACGAATCGATCTCGCTTTCGATATTGACGTCAACACCGGCTACGCTGGAAGTGGGTGGCGGAGCTAGCCATGCTCTAGTCGTCGTCGTGAAGCCCACGAAATGAGAGAGATATGCCCAGCTTCAAGCTCTTCGATTTCGATAGCCACTACTACGAGGCGCTGGATGCGTTTACTCGCCACGTGGATCCTGCACTCGGTTCCCGGGGGGCACGCTTCGAAGTGATTGATGGAAAGACGAGATTCGTGGTTGGCGGCAAGATCAACCGGTACATCGCCAATCCCACCTTCGATCCCGTGGCCCGACCTGGCGCTCTGCACTCGTGGTACCGGGGCAACCCCGAGCACCAGTCCCTGCGAGACGCCTTCGGCGAGCTAGAGCCCATCCGTGCCGAGTATCGCGACCGCGACCGTCGGCTTGAGGTCATGGACGATCAGGGGGTGGGCGCTACCCTCCTCTTTCCCACGCTCGGAGTGGGCATGGAAGAGGCCCTGAAAGACGACCCCGAAGCGGCGTGCAAAGTCTTCTCGGGATTCAACCTCTGGTTGGACGAGGACTGGGGGTATCACTACCGAGACCGGATCTTCGCCGTTCCCAATGTCCCGTTGTTGGACCCCCAGTTCGCCCACGACGAACTCCGCACGATCCTCGATCGGGGAGCGCTCGTGGTGAACATCCGGAACGCTCCAATTCCGTTTTCCGGTGGCTTCCGTTCTCCCTTCGATCCCGCATACGACGCGTTCTGGGGACTGGCCGCGGAGAGCGGCGTCATCGTGGCGACACACGCCGGCCTCGAAGGTTACGACATCATTGTCAATATGTGGGAGGACAGCACGGAGAGTTCCGTTTTTCGGTCGCCACTTCGCGGGGTTATCTCGAAAGGTCGGGCCGTGGCCGACTTCTACGGCGCCGCCATATGTCAGCTGATCTTCGAACGGTTCCCGACCCTCCGGCTGGCCAGCGTTGAAAATGGCGCCTCGTGGGTCCCAGACTTGCTCCATCGACTGGACGATGCGGCCAACCGCAACCCGGGATACTTCAAGATCGAGCCGTCAGAGATCTTTCGAGAGCACGTGTGGGTCACTCCCTTCTGGGAGGATGATCTCGCCGCTTTGTCCGCCGTCGTATCCATCGATCAGATGCTGCTCGGATCTGACTGGCCCCACGCCGAGGGCGTCGAGCAGCCGGCCGATTTCATTACCGACTCCCTCGGCTGGGCCGACGACGACATCAGGCAACGGATCGGTCGTGAGAACGCCGAACGGCTGCTCGGCGTCACGATCTCTTGACCGGATCAACCGGATCACGATGACTTACGTTGCCGGTATCCCGGCGATCGACACCATGATCGGATTCCCCCATGTCGATCTGCGCGCCAGTTACGCCGAGATCCTGAAGCAGGTCCACGATCGGGAATCCCACGAGACATTCGAGATGCCCGTCGAGTACATGTTCAAGGGCGTTCCCGAAAAGGGATTCGGCGAATCGGAGGAGCGCGATCCAGTCGCCTACACCCTGAGTGAGATGGATCGCTGGGGAGTCGACATCGGTATGGTCTCCGTGGGCAAGGGGGACGCCGCCGACGCGGCACTGGCCCGCTTTCCCGAACGATTCATCGGGTCGTATGCTCCGAATCCGCACGATGGGGTGGAGGCTGTTCGCAAGATCCGATCAGCCAGCGCCACGTTCGGCATCCGAGCCGTCACCATGTTCCCAGCCGGCTTCTTTCCGCAGGTCCCCATCGATCACCGTCTCATGTATCCCATCTACTCGGTGTGTGTCGAGCTAGCGCTACCGGTATTCGTGACAGTTGGCATACCCGGTCCGCGTGTCCCTAGCGCCTGTCAGGATGTTTCCCTTGTCGAACAGGTCCTCTTCGACTTCCCCGACCTGGTCGTCGTGCTCCGGCACGGGGCGGAGCCGCGGGAGGACTTGGCGGTAAAGCTCATGGTGAAGTGGCCGAACCTGTACTACTCGACGAGTGCGTTCGCTCCTCGCTACTACCCCACCTCTGTCCTTAACTATGCCAACTCCCGAGGCCCCGACAAGATCATCTATGCCGGGTATTTTCCCATGGGGCTATCCCTCGAGCGGATCATGACGGAGATGCGGAACGTGCCGCTCGATGACCATGTCTGGCCGGGGTTTCTCCGCGACAACGCAGCGCGAAATTCTGCGGGTGTCCTGAGGTGTCCGAGTCCGACAACCCCGAGGCCGGTCGGCCTATGGCACTGGACGAAAGTGAGAATGACTTCCGGAGCCGGGCCCGTCGGTGGCTCGAGGCGCATGCCGTGCCCCGTGGAGCAGCAGGAGACTTCTCCGCATCCCACCTCTTTACGGCCAAGACCCTCGACGACTTCTCGATACGGGAACGGGAGGTGTTCGATAAAGCCATCGCGTGGCAGCGCAGTCTGTACGCCGCCGGCTGGGCCGGTCTCTCCTGGCCCCAAGAGTTCGGCGGCCAGGGCGGGCCGGAGTGGGCCGATGTGGTGTTCGCCGAAGAGCAAGCACGATACGGCGTGTCCACCAAAGTGCTATCCATAGGTTTGCAGATGGCCGCCTCAGTCATTCGGCGCCACGGGAGTGACAGCCAACAACGGCGTTACCTGCTACCGATCATTCGAGCCGATGAGGTCTGGTGTCAGCTATTCTCCGAGCCCGACGCGGGATCTGATCTGGCCGGGATCCGATCCCAGGCCGTCGCCACCGGGGTCGGATGGCGGGTCACTGGACAGAAAGTGTGGACGTCAGGTGCCGGCGTCAGCGACCTGGGGCTCCTTCTGGCCAGGACTGATCCTCATTCGAACGGTCGGTTCGGACTCTCTTGCTTTGTTGTTCCCATGCGGACGGCAGGCATTGAAGTCAGGCCACTACGCGAGATGTCGGGCGCCTACCACTTCAACGAGGTCTTCCTCTCTGAGGTCGAACTGGGCCAGGACGCCCTCATCGGGGAAGAGGGCGACGGATGGTCCGTGGCACGCACAATGCTGTCAAGTGAACGCTCCGCAATCAGCGGGGGCACGAGCGCCCGCTCGGCCCAGGATCTCATCCGGACCGCGACTTCGGTAGTCGGACCCCTCGGGCGCCCCGGTCCTCTGGAGCGCCAACTCGTTGCCGCCGCCTACATTCGGGAACGAGTGCTCGATCTGCACCAGCAACGGGTCAGCGCTGGCGACTCGAACACGGGGGCTTCGTCCATCGGCAAGCTCATGTATTCGGAACACGCCCGACTCTCATCGTCCAGCGCTCTCCAGATACTCGGGCTCAACGCAGTAGCTGGCCCCGATGAGCGAGCTGAGGTGTGGCGAGACCGCTTTCTGTTCGCTCCCGGACTCCGCATCGCCGGTGGTACCGACCAAATCCAACGGAACATCATTGCCGAGCGTGGGCTTGGACTACCGCGTGGAGCCGAAAGCGCAGGATCCGAGCCAATGACCGCAGCAGATCTATTCCTCCGTCAGCGTGACCGGGAAGCGATTGGCCTGTACTTCGAGGACCGGACCGTCACCTATCGGGAATGGATCGACGAGTCGTTGCGACGGGCCCTCCTCTGGCGTGAACTCCACGATCCCGATCGACCGCCCCACATTGGGGTTCTCCTCGACAACACTCCTGACTTCCTCTATTGGTTGGGAGCCGCAGCCATCTCAGGAGCAGTGATCGTAGGGATCAACGCCACCTACCGCGGCGATGAGCTCCTTCGGCTTATCGATCACGCTGACTGTCAGGCCATCGTCACTTCGCATGTGTACGGTGGGCTCCTCGACGATGCCGGATTCGACATGGATCCGAGACGGGTGCTCCGCACCGACGACGACGAGTACCACTCGCTTCTGCAGAGTACGGATGGTTCGGAGGTCGAACACCCGATACCCACAGAGGACGATTTGTTTCTCCTCATTTTCACGTCGGGATCAACCAGCTTTCCAAAAGCGGTGCGCTGCACCCAAGGTCGCTTCGCCCGAACCGGTGGACACGTGGCCGCTGTGGCCGGTCTCGGTGAGGGCGACGGCGTATACTCCCCTCTCCCGTTCTTCCACTCGAGCTCTCTGTTCACCGGCCTGGCCTCGTCACTGTCCTCAGGTGTACCCATCGGTACTCGCTCACGGTTCTCTGCATCGAGCACCATGGGGGACATCCGACACATGGGGGCAACGCTCATGACGTATACGGGAAAAGTCTTGAACTACATCTTGGCCGTGCCGGAAGACGAGCACGACGGGGACAATCCTCTCCGACTGGCTCTCGGTAACGAAGCATCCTTGGCTGATATCCGGTCCTTCGCCAGCCGCTTCGATTGCCAGGTCCGTGACAGCTATGGCTCCACCGAGGGAGTGATCATCATCCGCCGGGACGCTGCAATGCCCGACGGCGCCTTGGGCACTGCTGACGACAACATTGTGGTGCTCGACCCGGAGACCGAAGAGGAGTGTCCCCGAGCGGTACGCACGTCCGACGGGACGATCGTCAATGCCATTGAGGCGACCGGGGAACTCGTGAACCTGGCCCCTGGGCAGGGCTTTGAGGGTTACTACCGAAATGAAGAGGCCACCGCCGAACGCTTCCGAGGTGGGCGCTATTGGGCCGGTGACCTCGCCTATCGTGATACCGACGGTTGGTTCTACTTCGCTGGTAGGTCGAACGAGTGGCTCCGTGTAGACGGCGAGAACTTCGCTGCTGGTGTGGTCGAATCGATCATCGGTCGGTTCACCCACGCTCGTTCGTCGGTTATCTACGCCGTTCCTGATGCGCCGGTGGGTGATTCGGTCATGGCCGCGCTCGAAGTGGAAGCACCCGACTCATTCGACATTGGCCTGTTCGACGAGTTCCTGTCCGACCAGGATGATCTTGGTCCAAAATGGCTGCCGGCCTTCGTGCGTTTGAGCAGCGAACTTCCTAAGTTGGCCAGCCTGAAGGTAGACAAAACTCGGCTCCGCCGGGAGGCCTGGCTGACCGACCTCGTCTACTGGCGGCCGAACCGGGGTGAGCCGCTACGGCTGTTGGACGAAACGGATCGGAAGCAGTTGGCTGCCCGGCTCCCGTAGGCGAAGGTCCATCTTTCCGGTGCCGGCACTCCTCGCCTTTAGTGTTCGAGAAACGTGATCCGGCGTGAGGCAAAACGCCATTCAGAGCCGAATCGGACCAGTCGATCGTCATACCAACCGAGGCGGGGTGGCCTACCCGCTGCATTCCAGAACAAGAATGTTGCCGTTGATCGAACGCTGTCGGCTTCGACTTCGCCATCGATCACCGGCAGGTTGGAGACGTGAAGCCCTCGGGGAGCAGACGCAGTGAGGGCACGCCGTTTGTCTCGGCTGTCGAGGGTATTGCCGTCGATATCGAGCACACCGTCTTCAGTGAACAAGTCCAGCCACTCCTCCACCTGAAGGCGGTCCAGCAACGCTCCATACAGGGCGAGAAGGTTGTGAATCGCCCGAAGATCTGAGCACGTCATGGTCGATCTGACGGCCCGTCTGGCGTCAAAAAGGTCGAACGGCGGATGCGGAAGCGCCATCCATCAGGAGTGCGCACGAGTCGATCGTCGTACCATCCAATCCTCGTTTCTCGTGACACCTGATCAACGAAGAGAAAGCTCTGTTCAACGGTCGCTCCGTCACCGTCAAGCTCGATGAGGGGGGCCGAGGTGAGATGAAGCCCTGGCGGAGCACCCTCAGCCATGCGCAGTAGGCCGTCGTGTCCATCAAAGCTCCTGCCGTACACCTCGAATCGTCCGTCCGCGGTGAAGAGGTCAACCCAGCCGGTATGGTCCGCCCGATCGAGGCGATTGCCGTAGCGGGCCAACAGTTCGTTTATCTCGTCCAGGTCGTCTCTAGGACTCATCATGGCGTCAAGATCCTCCGTACCCCCAAAGGCGAGCCAGCTCCTTCATGGAATGTTGGTCGTGTGGCTCAGCGATGAGCGTGGTCACAGGACCGGCGCGCCACCCCACCAGAGCCTCGGCAACGCGGTCGGGGGGGCCGACCAGTGCGAGGTCTTCGACCAGCGCGTCGGGGACCGCTCTGTTGGCGCCATCGCGATCGCCAGAAAGAAATAGATTCTGGATTTCATCAGCTTCGGTTGCGTAGCCGTAGCGAGTTACCAGCGCATGATAGAAGTTCTTCCCTCGAGCACCCATGCCACCGATGTGCAGAGCAAGACGTGGCCTCACCGCGTCCCGGGCACGATCGATGTCTTCGTCAATGGCCACCAGGACAGTCGGAGCAATGGCAAACCCAGGCTTGGCACTGGCCAGGACGTCGCCCCACGCCTCTTCCCACCGGGACGGGCTCCAGAGATACGGAAGGACACCGTCCGCCACCTCAACTGCCAGGGCCACGTTCTTGGGCCCGATAGCCGCGACGAGGATTGGAGGCGGCACGACAGACCGAATCGTTGTTCGTAGTGGCTTGCCCAATCCGGTCGACCCCACTCCGGTAAAGGGAATCTGGAATTCTGATCCGTCAAACTCGAGACGTTGGTCAGGCGACATCGCCCGTCGCACGACCTCAACGTACTCGCGCGTTTTGACCAACGGCTTGCCGAAGGGCACTCCGTGCCACCCCTCTACGACCTGCGGGCCCGAAACTCCCAGTCCGAGTTGTAGGCGCCCTCCGGAGAGCGCCTGGATGGTTAGCGCAGTCATTGCCGTCGTTGCCGGGGTCCGAGCGGAGATCTGGGCTATGGCCGTCCCTAGTCCCAACGTGGTGGTCGCAGCCGCGGCGTAGGTCAAGGGGGTAAAGGCATCTTGGCCCCACGCCTCCGAAGACCAAATTGAGTCGTAACCCAGTTGTTCCGCCAGAAGGGCCAGTTCAGCTAAGGCTCTGCCGGAGGACACAGCGGCACCCAGGCTGAGACCGAGCTGAGTCTGTTCCTCGAGGCTCACTTCTTCGAGAACATCCGGTCGATGATGCGACGATGCTCCGAACTGGCACTGGAAACGCCCTCGGCGGCTAGAGCGAAGTCGAGGATGTCGTGAATCGAGCGTTCGAGATGGCGATTGACCGCCCGTTTCGTGTCTCGCAATGCCTGCGCAGGCTGCTTGGCCAATCGCTGGGCCAGAGCCACAGCTTCATCGACCGATGTTCCGTCTTCAACGACTCGGTTGGCAAAACCCAGCGCCACGGCATTCTCAGCCGAAATGCGGTCGCCAGTGAACAGGTACTCCTTCGCCCTGAGCAGACTGGTGAGGGCCGGCCAGGTGATCGCACCACCATCTCCGGCCACCAAGCCGACGGACACGTGAGGATCGCACAGGTAGGCACTGGATTCGATGAGCACGATGTCGCAGAGCCCCGCCAGGCTGCAGCCCAGGCCCACCGCCGGCCCGTTCACAGCAGCGATGAGAGGGAGGGGAAAGGCGGCCATTGATCGGACGATGCTCGCACCATCACGAAGCGTGTCGTACCGGTACTGTTCGGACTCGTTCATGTTCGTGAGCACCTCAGCGTCGCCACCGGCGCAGAAGGCCCTTCCATTCCCGGTGAGCACCACTGACCGACAGGATTCGTCCGCAGCGATTTCGTCCCAGATGGTAGCCAGACGACGGTGTAGGACCTCATTGGCTGCATTGAGTGATTCCGGTCGGTTCAAGCGGAGAATACGCACAGCGCCGTCTTGCTCAACGACTATGGGCGCGTCCTCACCGTTGCCTACCATTCGCCCGAGACTAGTAAATATTGACGTCGATGTCGATATAGACTCTCGGCACCTTCCCATGACCTTGGAGCACGGATGATCGGATGCACCCGGATCTTGCCGAAACCGACCCCCCAACGCACCCGGAAGCCTGCGATGGCCGCCGAGACATGACCGATATGGAAGAACACCTGCTGCTCAGATCCACTGCGCGAGAAGTGCTTGGCTCAAGACCTGCTCCTGCAGAGATTGCGGCGTTGGGATGGCTCGGGCTCCTCACTTCGGAGAGCGCCGGCGGTGAGGGTTGGTTCCCCTACGAGGCCTCACTTGTCGTCCTGGAGGGCGGCCGAGTTGGATCGTCGTCGACTTGGTACCTGGGCGCTCTGGCTGCGGCGTTCACGTCTCATGCGCCCAATGGATTGGAGTGGACTGCGGGCCTGCTCTCCGGCGATCTGGTGGGAACCTATGCCTATGCGCCCGACATGGTAGTGACAGAAGGAACCGTGTCCGGAATCGCCAACCGTGTGCTCTCGGACAGGCCTCCGGACATCACCGTCTTCGCCGGCTCACCTTCACCGGATAGCAGTATCGTGGCCGTGGAGAACAAGGGTGCTCCCGTGCATGCGGATCCTGCCGCGCTCGAAACTGAGCGTTCCCTGTACCGGCTGACCATGGAGCCGAGCCCTGCCAGTGTTATCGAACCACAGTCCGTGAAAGCACTGGCCCTACTGGCTATCGTTCTGCTTTGCGCCGACACGGTCGGCACCGTGGGGCGCGCCATGAAGATCGTCACCGACTACCTCGTCGATCGGGAGGCATTTGATGTGCCGATCGCCAGCTTTCAGGTGATCCAACATCGGCTCGTCGATCTGGCCACCTTCTACAGCGCTAGCGAGGCCCTCGTGCTGAGCGCAGCTACCGCGGTTGGCAAGGAACAGAGCGATGCCGAGCGGCTGGCTCTTGCTGCGCACGCCTACATCGAAGGTCGTGCCATCAGGGCCGTCGACGACTGCATCCAGCTGGCCGGCGGGATTGGCTTCACCTGGGAGTTTCCTCTTCACCACGCGCTTCGGCGGACTCTGACCAATGCGGCACTGTTTGGTTCGGGACGGGCGAGCCGCCAGCGGCTCGCCGAAGTGAAAGGTCGGACGGGATGAAGGACGAACCGACGCAAGCGATGCTCGACACCCACCGTGCACGCGTCCGCTCAGTGATTTCTGCGTCAGCCCCAAGGAGTGAGGCCAGGGAGGGCCATCGGGCACCGACAAGCGACGAAGAAGAGCGCGAGTTGCGTCGTTGGTACCGGGTCATGTTCGCAGAAGGACTGAGTGGGGCCTCATGGCCAGTGGAGTGGGGAGGGCGACCCGATCACCATCCGCTGTTCGACGTCATCACCATAGAAGAACTCATCCGGGCGCGCGTTCCGCGGCCACTTGATCAGGTGAATCTGGCCAGCGGGGTGATCTTGGCCTTCGGCACCGTGGAGCAGAAGCACACCTACCTGCCACGCATCCGTTCCGCCGCAGACATCTGGTGCCAACTGTTCAGCGAACCTGGCGCAGGGAGTGATTTAGCGGGTATTCAGACCCGGGCTCGTCTCCAGGACGACGGATCGTTCGTGCTCTCCGGGCAGAAGACCTGGACCACCGATGGGCACTGGGCACAGATGGGAGTGGCGCTGGTCCGAACATCGATCGGTCCGCATCGTCACGCCGGGCTTACCGCGTTCGCAGTGCCGATGGATACCCCGGGCGTCGTCGTGCGCCCCATCACCACGCTCGCCGGTGCCCACGAGTTCAACGAGACATATTTCGACGACGTGGTGGTGCCGGCCGATGCGGTGCTGGGGACCGTCGACAACGGATGGGCAGTGGCCATGTCCGGCCTCGAGCTCGAGCGATTTGGAGTAGGAGGGAACGTGGCGCATCTGGAGATGCTGATCGACGACCTCGTCCAGTTGGCTGGATCACTTCGCATCGGTAACCGGCTGGCGCTGGAGCACGACGACATCGTGCAGGCCATTGCCGACCTCGATGCCGAGACCGAGGCGGCCAAGGCCTTCGTCGGTCACCACATCCACATGATGCTCACCGAGCAACAAGACGAAGGTGGGGCGGCGATGGCCAAATTACTTACCACGGAAATCTATGGACGCATTGCCTCCTACGGAGTCCACCTTGGCGCCTCGGGACAAGTGGCGCCGACACCCGAAGCGGATGCCAGCGTACGACGGCTTCACGATGCATGGCTGTGGTCACGAGCCCTGACGATCTCTGGCGGGAGCTCAGAAATCATGCGGAATATTCTGGGCAAGCGGCGGCTCGGTCTCCCCTCCGGACCCCGACGATGAACACATTCGCGAGCCCGATCAGACGGGCCCGAGCTTGCTTTTCGGGGAGACCGGCTCTCGTCGACATCGCCTCAGGCGATACCCGCACGTTCGGGGAGGTTGCGGAGCGGGCCTTCCGAATCGTTGCCCTCCTCCAAGATCAGGGCCTGACTCCCGGGGACCGGGTGGCGGTCCTAGCAGAGGGATCTCCCCAGTATGCCGAGCTCTACCAGGCTGTGCCGATGGGTGGTTTCATTCTGGTCACCCTCAACAGTCGCTATACCCCATCTGAGCTTCAGGCCGCCTGCAACGACTGCTCCCCTCGAGTGCTGTTCACCGATCGACCCAGCGAAACGGTGGAGGGGCTTGCTCCCCTGGTCGTGTCGATTCACCACGAGCTTGATGGACTCTTGAACACCGTGACGACACCAGACGCCACCATCGTCGACGAGGCCGATCCGGCCGTAGTGTTCTACACGGGCGGCACAACCGATCGAGCTAAGGGAGTTGTGCTCAGCCATCGCAGCAAATTGGCTGATGCCATGTCGCTCATCACGTCGGTCGACCTCAGCCCTGACGATCGGTGGCTGGTCATGAGCCCAATGTTCCATGCCGCAGGATCCTTCAACATCCTGCCGTGCGTCTGGCTTGGGGCCACCCAGTACTTCCTCCCACGCTTCGACGCCGAAGCCGCCCTCCTAGCGATCGAGACCTACCGGCTCTCCATCACCTTTGGAGTGCCTACCATGCTGCAGGCTCTGGCTGATGCGCAGCGACGCATCGGGGCAGACGTCTCATCGTTGCGGCTGCTTGGCCACGGTGGAGCGCCGATCACCTCGTCGGTGCTCCACGACACGATGGTCGCCTTTCCGACGGCCGAGATCTGCTCGATGTACGGATCTACGGAGACAGCTCCCTTGGTCACCGTTGGCCGCCACCAAGAGCTACTCACGGGCAGGGAAGAAGCCGCTAGTGCGGGAATCCCGGTGATCGGGGTCGATGTCGACATCCTCGACCCCGGAGGCGACCCGGTGGAGCCTGGCGAGATCGGCGAGATCGTGGTCACCGGACCAAATTTGATGAACGGCTACTGGAACAAGGAAGAAGCCACGTCAGATGCACTTCGCCTCGGCTCGTACTGGTCCGGCGATCTCGGACGGATGGATGCAAACGGAAATCTCTACGTCGTAGATCGCCGAAAGGACATGATCATCACAGGAGGTGAGAACGTCTTCAGTACTGAGGTTGAGGATGCGCTGACGCTTCATCCGAATGTGATCGAGGCGGCCGTCATCGGGATACCCGATGACCGTTGGGGTGAGTTGGTAGTAGCAATTGTCGTTACATCCGGGACTGTCCCAGTGGGCGATCTCGACCAACACTGTCGTGCCTGCCTGGCCGGTTACAAGATCCCCCGCCGATACATCATGCGGGACCACCCGCTACCCCGCTCGGCAGCGGGAAAGCTTCTAAAGCGGGAGCTGCGCACCAACCTCGACTAGCTCAAAGAACACTCACTCGGCGGAGTGGCGTGCCGATGCTCATCGTGCCAAGTTGGGCCACGAGCTGGTGGTAGCTCCCGAAGAGTGCGTCGAGCGTAAGGGCGCGGCGTTGGTACCGATGATGGTCGTGGTCCCAGGTGAACCCCACTCCCCCGAGCGTCTGAAGTGTTGCCTGGGACACTCGCCGGGACGCCCTGCCAGCCAGCGCCTTGACCAGCATTGCGTCGTGGGCTGGGTCCTGCTCTCCGAGGTGGGTGGCCTCCCCCATCACCACATCACAGCAGTTGCGAAGTCCGACCAGCTCAACCTCAGCGGCAGCCAAGATCTGCTGAATGGCCGGAAAGCTTCCGATCGAGGCTCCGAACTGCTCACGTTCGAGGGCGTAGGAGACGCCCATGTGCATCAGCCCCTCTGACACGCCCAACATCTCCTGCGCTGCTGCCAGTCGTGAGAGGCGTTCAGCTTCAAACCGTCGAGCGCCTAGGTGCTCGACGGTTAGCCGATCGAGGGCAGAGGTCTCCGCGGCCACGTTCACGTAGTCGGGATCCAGTGGCTGAGAACCGGCGAGCGAAAAGACCGTTGGATCTCCAACCAGGAGCGTCCTCTCTCCAACATCCATCACAACCCGAGCGACGTTCGTGTAGTCCCGGCTCAACGTGACTCGAATGAGGTCATCCCCTTGGAGGGAAGCACGATAGGAGGCGATCGTGCCGAAGTCTTGGCCACCGTCATCGGCACCGAGCTGATGGGCGATCAGGAGTGCCAGGGCTGGAGTTGCGGCCAAGCAACGTCCCTGGGCTCGAAACAACGCCGCAAAGGTCTCAACACCGAATCCGTCCGCCGTATTGAGGTCTGGTGTCCACTCCAGTTCAACGAGGGCCTCGGTTCCCGAAGGACGTCGCCGGAGCACGGCTTCAGCAGCCTCGATGAACTCGTCGCTCATGAGGGCAGACCGAGGAGGAACCGAGCGATGGTCATGTACTGAATCTGCCTGGTTCCCCCATAAATGGATACCGCCCGAGAGAAGAGATAGTCCTCCTGCCACTGACTCATATCTTCCGGGCCGGTTCCCAGAACGAGATCCGGTCCCAGGATTTGATGAGCGGCGTCATAGAGTCCCTGTTCTGCCGATGTCAAGAGGCTTTTGGACGGAGCGGCAGCAGGTCCCATGAAACGACCGTCGGCGAGTTTCCGAACCGCCTGCGCCGAACTCGCTCGCAAGGCAAACAAGTCGAGGACGACCTCGCCCATGACGGCCGCGGATTCTGGGGTCACGTTGCCTACCAGACGGTCGGCGGCGGCCATGAGAACTGCCTGGCGCAACCATGCGAACGCCGCCCGTTCACAGGACAGCACGTCAAGGGCGAACGTCCAACCGTGCCCTTCTTCACCGATCAAATTGTCTTGTGTCACCCAGACATCGGTAAACGTGACTTCTGCCAATTCCGGTGTCCCGTTCGCTTGTCGGATCGGACGAACTTCAACACCTTCAGATTTCATGTCGACAAAAAACGCAGAGAGTCCCCGATGCCGCTCTTGGGTGGTTCCCGTGCGGGCCAGGACCGCGCAGCGATCAGCAAACACCGCCCAGCTCGTCCAACATTTTGTCCCGTTGATCCTGTAGCCACTACCGTCACGAATGGCGCTGGTCCTCAGAGACGCCAGGTCGGAGCCGGCATCCGGTTCCGAGAAGCCCTGACACCAGAGTTCGTCGCCGGAAAGCAGTCGGGGCAGTGCGAGGCCGAACTCATGTTGGCTCCAATGCGCAATCATTGCCGGGGCCAGGATTTCGATATGTTCGAAGGCGCTACGAGCCGGGAACCCGGCCAGAGCCAGCTCGTCGTAGAGCACAGCCCGGTGAATGGCTGATCCGCCCAGCCCACCTACCTGCTCGGGCCATCCGAACCTGGCCCACCCAGCGGAGTACAGCCGGGCCTGAAGGGACCGAATGGCATCGAGGCGCTGTTCGAAACCTGCACCAGGCTCGGCACGGGGCAACGTATCACCATGCTCTTCCAGCCATCCCCGGAGTGATTTGCGAAACGCCTGCGGGCTAGTTACGTCAGCATGCTGAGCACTCGTCGGCACCTCCGCGGCCTTCATGCTGCACCACCCGGAACTCTCACGGAGGTGGTCACCGGGAAAGCCGCTCGACAAACATTCGGGGCCGACGGGACGATTCCTCGGCGAGCGCTACCCGGCTCAACTTGTCTGTCGCCGTCCTCGGGAAGGGCTCGTCCCAGATGACCAACTCTTCGGGGAGACTCCGCTTGCCGAGGCCGCTTTCGAGTAAGGCGGCGATCAGCACTTCGAAATCGATGTCGCCGTTCACCGGCCGCACCGCCAAGACAAGGTGTTCACCCGTATCGGGGTCAGCCTGTGCATAAGCCGCAGCATCGTCCACGAACGCCAACGCGCGAGCCGCTTGCTCGACGGCCGACATTGATATCTTGATGCCGTTGCGGATTACGATCTCCTTCAGGCGGCCCACGATTTTGAGCTGATCGTTACGGAATGTCCCAACGTCACCTGTTCTGAACCATTCCTCTTCGAAAGCCTCGTCATTGTCCTCGGCGTCGATATATCCCAGGAATAGATGTGGTCCCCTGATGAGACATTCGCCATCGTCTCGTTGCGAGCCGATCCTTACTTCCACGCCCCTGGTGGGCCGACCATCGGTCCCGAGTCGCTCTTCGAGATTCGCCGTCGGCGGCGTAGTCGTGCTGAACGGAGCTTCCGATGAGCCATATGCCCGCATGACGCAGATTCCATAATCGATCTCGGCGCGCCGAAGTAGGTCCGCGTCGAGCATCGTCCCTCCTACGGACACGGCGCGAACCGGCAGCGATGGGAGCTTGCGACGCTCGGCTTCATCTAACAGGCGACGCAGAACCACATCGGGCCCTCCGTAGAACGTCGCATGTTCCCGAACCAGCAAATCGAAGGTACCCACGTCGTCCCAGCGGTCCTCCAACACTGCACACGCTCCAAGGAGGGGCGCCATCACCAGAGCCTGAAGCACGCCCGTGATGGAAGCGAGCGGGCTCACCAGGAAGAAGACGTCGGTAGCTTCAAGTGCCGCCGCATCGACGTAGTTCTCGGCAGCAACCCGAAGTGTATTGGTCGAGTGGATCACTCCCTTCGGGCGAGAGGTCGATCCGGACGTGAACAAAACAACAGCCGGTGAGTTGGGGTTGCTCTCCTCAGGCTCCAGGTCTGCTGCTGTGCCAGCCGATGTTTCGCCTCCGTTACTCAGCCACCCGATCGACGGATGCTGACTCGACAGCACGTCAATCAAATGGTGCGGGGCGATTGCCAATCGCGGTTCGGTGCGCTCGATCGCTTGTGAGACCTCGGCAGGTGCAGCGTGCTCTGAAAGAAGCACGCTGATGAGTCCGAGACGGCGCATGGCGTGGTACGCGACGGCACTTCGACAATCGTTCGACGCGATAGCCACGACGGCGTCTCCTGTCTTCAGCCCATGGTCGGCTAGTAGGGAGACATAGTCACGGACACGGCGATCCAACTGGCCGTAGTCGAGCCGCTCACGGCGATCCACTAGAGCCGATTGACCAGGGTTGGTCGCGGCCGTAATGGCAACGAGATCAGTCACCTCCGACGGCCAGAAGCCACGAATCCTGAATTCGCCTGCGCTATCCACAAGATGAGGCGGCACGGCCCGTGTCACCTGACCGGGCACCACACGGCACGACCCGGAGAGCCGGCGCGAACCATAACGGGCCATTGCGGCTCCGTGCCGAGCAACCTGCCCTGATCGGCACGCGACAGAGAGACACTGACGTGATTCGAAGAATTGACTATGACGTCAATACTAGTTCCTAATGAGCAGAAGTCCAAAGTGTCCATATTTTTGCCGGATACCGGATGGAGGCCACCACGAACGGCGGCTCTAGAAAGTCGAACAATCGGAAGGGTGAAGGGCCCATTGAGTCCACACGCGGAGCGAACACTTCGGCGTGGCCCAATCACCTGGGGATGTTGTGCCGACTCACTCACACACGCATCACCCGGGCTCCCCTGGGCACACGATTCGACGAAAACAGTCTGCCCTAGCCACGAGACATCACTCGTAGTCCGAAGGACGTCCTCCCCGGGATGGCTAAAGTGTCGTCGGAGGTCTCATGGCCAATCAATCTGTCCGTATTCCAAACGCAAGTCGCGGCCGCAGAGTCGAAGAGCCCGTGCAGGATGCGGAGCAGACGCGCCGCGGCACCGGGCGGACCGCTAGAGGTCGCCAGACTAGGCAGCAGTTGGTCGAGTCAGCGAGGACCGTTTTCGAACGGCAGGGTTTCCTCCATGCACGCATCGCAGACATCTGCGCTGAGGCCAGGCTCTCACATGGGAGCTTCTACACCTACTTCACGTCGAAGGAGGAGGTCTTCACGGAGGTCGTTGACTCCGTCGAGATCGATCTGCTCCGGGTAGACGCCCCTGTCGATGAATCGGATCCGGTCGAGCGAATTCGAGCAGCAAATCGCCATTATCTGCAGTCATTCAAGGAGAACGCAGACATTCTCCGCGTCATCGAGCAGGTTTCGACTTTTGATGACGAGGTTCTCCGGATTCGGGTGGAGCGGGAAGTGGAGTTTGCCCGATTGATCGAACGCCGAACGCGGGAGTACCAAAAGGCCGGACTGGTCTATGAGGAGATTGATCCGTCGCTGGCTGCGCACGCACTAGGCGGCATGGTCGCCGGGTTTGCGGAACAGATGTACTTTGAGGGCCAGACTTTCGACTTCGACCATGCCGTGGACCAGTTGACCCTGCTTTGGATCAACGCCGTTGGTCTCAAGAGGCCCTAAGACGGAGATGCCGGACGCTTCGAATTCGGAGCGATGGCTGACGGAAAACACTCGACCCGTCAACTACCTGAACCGACACTCATCGAACCAATCCAACAGGTGAGCTGCATTTTGTGCAGACGTCCGGCTGGGGGTTGCCGCCCAGCTACATGGATGCCCGAACCTTGGCGAGTGCATCGATGAATTCGAGATACCCCTCCAAAGTCTCATGCGACGCACCAACTGACACGATTGTCGCTCCTGCCGCTGCCGTTGCCGCCAGAATCTCTTGAGTACGTCCTGGGTCACTGACGGGATCGAGACGTCCAACAGGAGGAAGCACAAAGTCGAAGTTCGGAGGTAGCTCCATCTCACGCAACCACTCAGCAGCTTGAGCAGCGGTCACAGAAAATGGACACCACCCATCGGCGAGAGTGACTGCGCGACGAAGTGACCGAAGAGTACGGCCGCCCACCCAAATGGGTACGTGGTGCTGCACGGCACAGGGATCCACCACCAACCCCTCGAAATCGTAATAGTCGCCGTGGTACGAGGGCGTCTTCTGGGAAAGTGACGCCCTCAGCGCTCGGAGCATGTCATCCGTACGTGGCCCTCGTTCGTCGAAGGGTGCTCCGAGGAGATCGAACTCCTCTTTCAGTGTTCCGACACCCACACCAAGAATCAATCGACCGTTGCTGACCACGTCCAGCGTGCCGTACCGCTTCGCTACGGCGAGGGGATGGTGGTAGGCGAGAACAAGGACGCTGGTGGCGAAGCGAATGTTCTTCGTGCGTGCTGCAAGGTACCCGAACGTTGCCAACGGGTCCCAATACCGTGCACCTCGCCGAGCCAGTTCTGCTTCTGGCAGCGCAACGTGCTCACTACACGTCATGTGGTGGTAACCGAGCCGGTCAGCAGTCTCAGCAACACGCGCCAGATCCTCGATGGTGGCGGAGATTTCCCACTTGCCATGGCTCCCCGGAGTCATCGTCACCACCGGCGTCGCAATGGACAGCTCCAGAGCCATAGTCTCTCCTCAACCCTGCATGTAGCCGCCGGCATCTACCGGTATCGACTGTCCCGTGATGGTCCGACTCTCATCGCTCGCCAAGAACAAGGCCAGATTCGCAACGTCCTGTGGTGAGGAGATGTCTCGTAGGGCTACATTCCGGAGCAGGCGCTCTCGTTCCTCGTCAGCGTCAACGCCTCGCTCGTTGGCCATTCGCTGCACCCAGCTGCGCCACAGATCGGTATCGATCCCTCCAGGCACAACGCAGTTACAGCGAATGCCATGTGATCCGACCTCGAGTGCGACAGCCTTGGTGAATGCCCTCAGCGATGCCTTCGCTGTCACGTAGTGCGACTTTCTGACCACCCCGTTGAATCCAGCCGTGGAGGAGAAATTCAGGATCACGCCGGATTGTCGCTCAAGCATCGACTGTTTCAGAACTTCCCTCGTACACAGCATGGCAGCTGTGATATCGATCGCTAGCGTGTTGTTCCAGTTCTCGAGAGTCTGCTCCCAAATCCATCGGTCCTCGCCCGGTGCAGCCGCGTTGTTGCAAAGGACATCCACTTGTCCGAACTCATCGACAGCCCGAGCAACCATCGCAATGACGTCACTCTCGTTGGTGACATCGGAACGCATGGCAATAGCTCCTTCGCCAGCAGCGACTGCAGCCTCACGGACGAGATCCTCCCGGCGCGCCGTCAGCAGCACCCGGGCTCCTTCGCTTACGAAGGTGGCGGCCATCACGGGCCCCAGTCCGGTACTTGCCCCCGTGATGATCGCAACCTTGCCTTGGAGTCGCCCACTGCTCATTGTTCCGTCACTTCGAATAGCTCCTTCAACGCTCCCTCGAACAACTGCCTGCCACCACCGGACTCCTCAAGGAGTCGATTCGTCCGTCTCCCTACTGTCCATCGAGTTCCGGCCTTCTCCAGATCCCAGCGGACCGCGCTCACTCGCCAAAGGAAGAATCGATCGCCTTCGCGTCTCATCACCATGGAGTAGTTGAGCGCCGTGCCGTGGTCGCCATCGATCTCGATCAGGGGTGGCCCCGAAAAATGAGCGACGCCCTTGGCGATCAATCGTTGATGACCATCGCTTCGCAGCATTGCTTCGACGCCGTCGCTTCCCAGGTGTGGGTCACCATCAGCGTCCCAGTCATAGGAACCGTCCTCCGTCCAGAGCCCTCCAGCGAAGGATGCCAAGCCCGCGTCGGCCGCGGGTCCATACGTCAAGATCAACTTGGTGATGGCTGACTCGTCCTCCAATCGCCGAACGCGGATGTACAACTCCTCGATCTCTGGCTCGGTCATGTCATCTCCACGCGTCCCACTGGACCATCGACTTCAAGGGACCCGCGAATAGCGGGCGCACCGCGCCTGACTGCCAACGCTCCTCCACTAGCGAAGCGATTGATTTCGCGACACCCAACGGTTCGTCATCCAGATACACCACGGTGGTGTACTGCATCTCACCTTGAATCGCGGCGTGCAACTTCCAGGTTTCCGTGGAACCGTACGTCCAAACCCCAGCGATGCCCGGCACCGCCATCACAGTCGGATAGTGATCCGTGTGGAGCCAGCGAAGCCATGCAGATACGTTTCCGTCCGCCGGTTCCTCAATGATCACGAGGACGCCGCGGTGAGGACGGAACGGCACCACTTCGGGCGAGATCAAGGCCTGCGGCGCTGCAAGCCAACTGAGGAGCGCTGGCATTCGCAACTGCAGCGACTGGCGGATCTCTGGAAATCGCCCATTCTCTGCAAGTCGGCCACCAAGTTCCATGAAATCATCGTGCGTCTGCTGGACCGGATCCCCCACCAGATAGTTAACAATATTGCCGACTTCCTTCAGATGCCCAGATGCAGCGATGGCGCTCGCCCGATAGTTGCTATCAGCGATGTACCGAAGTGCATATTGGATTCCTGGCAACTGGTACTGCTCGGGCATGTGATCTAGCAGATGCCATTGGAGGTAACTTCCATCGTCGTCTGCAGGTGGTGGGGGTGTGAGGCTGAAGAATGCTGCCTTGACTCTGATCATTCGTCGCTCCTTTGCGGATTGGACATCGAGGAACCAACTCGTGCATCAAGGTGTCGAACTCAGCGAAGAATGATCCATGCCGAGGTCACCACTAATTCTGGTCGAGGCCGGGCGGGGGAAAGATGGCCCCCTCGGACATTTTTGTGAAGAGGTACTTCAATCGTCGGCTGGTGAAGACCCAGTCCTGGTCGCGCTTCTCGTACGTCTCGGAGTAGTGACCAAAGGCTACGAACCAGTGCTCCTCCGATCCCTGGTCCCACATCGTTACGCCAGTCATGGCCCAGATTCCGCTTGCCTGTGTGGGCGATTCGAAGGTGATCTCGGGTGTGTGCGAGTGATGGGCGGTTCGCAAGGTATCCATGATGGTTCGGACGTTCGCGATCATTTCGGCTGCCGTTGTCCATGGTGGATAATCATCGTTATACGAGCGGTGATCGGGTGCATGGAGTGCTTCCAAGTCTGCCCAACGCTTCGTATCGACGAACCGATCCCGACGCGCTTTCAGGAGCTTGATTTCTTCGATGGCCACCAATCGCTCGATGTCAGATAGTTGTTCCATTATCCCCCGACGTCTGCATGCAGTCACCGCCACATGTGCCGATACGCAGTTGGCGGCAGCCACCAACTCCGTACCCACTGCACCCCGGTAGGTGGTGTATTCATTCGACACTCGATCACCAACTAATTCGTCGACTTCATTCCCAGTGCATTACCCCACAACACGGTGAGCTGTTCCACGGCTTCATCAAAGTCGTACTCACGGTAACGCTGCACCAGCCAGAGCTCGGCGAATCGAGCAACCATTGCACCAAGGGCGTCGCCGGCAATTGCCGGATTGATTCGACGGTCGACCAGCCCTTCGAGCTGAAGTCGTCTGATCGCCCGCTCGGCGCGCTCCACGAAATGCTTCATGGTCGCCATGCGGTCGGCGGAGACATGGCTGTCGTATCGAGACACCTGTTCAATGACACCCATCAGGGCTGCTTCATCCCGATACCGTTCCAGATATCGCCGATTCGCATCACGAATCCGGTCCCATGGCGACGCCTCGCTGACTCTGAGTTCGTCGTCCGTCAGCTCGGTCAGACGCTCCTCCTGTGCTGCGGCAATTTCCCTGAAAATCTGTTCCTTCGAATCGAAGTAGTGATAGAAGGACCCACTGGCCAATCCCGCCGTCTCAGCGATATCCACCACACGAGCTTCGAGAAATCCGTCCCGCTCGAAAACGATCTTCGCCGCGGTTATCAGCCGGGCGCGGGTTACGGCACCCTTTCGGGACTTCGGACGGCCGCCAGAGTCGTCGATGGTCGCCGTCGGGATGGTCACTTCCACCACCCGATCATTCAGTGGTCGCCGCAGTCCGAGACAGCCCACTACTGCCGAGAGATCCGGACGGAACTGTCCGCAGTCCGAGAGCCAGGGCACGTTTTGGTTCAGCAATCCTCGCTGGCGCGCCCACCGCCAGAGTGGAAAGCCACTGTGGGCCAGTAGTCACTCGCTCCCCATCCCAATATTGATATCGACGTCAAAGTTTAACACGGCCTCTGAGATGGGTCGTTTGTCGAGTTGACCAGGGAGAAGGGCCTCAGCAGACCTCATTCGCATGGTTCGATAGACTCAAATCTCCAATGAGTGATGGGTCCGCAGCGACCTTCGAGTCAGAGCAAGCCGGGATGTGGCTCAGCGCCCGTCACCAAGAACGGATGGTGCGCCTTCGCCCTCTCGGGATCGCCTCCCGGGAATCCATCGGCGCCGATCGGCCGGCTCGACGGGCTCGATCTGCCCACCGAGCGCTGCAAAGCAGAAGTGCCACACTCGTTCGCCCATCCCCTCGCGCGTCCCGTCATCCGGGGCGAACGCATAGTGGTGGTAGACGGAGACGACCAGTTGGTTGATGAGCCATGCCGCCGATTCCGGCTGGCTCGGCTTGAGCAGCCCATCCTCACTCGCCGCGTTGATCTCCCGAAGTATCAAATCCGAGAATGGCTTGATCGCCTGAGCCAGCTCCGCTGGATACAGCCGATGTAGCCGCCAATGCTCGGCGGTTATGAACCGGGCGCTAGTGGCGTTCTCACCCAGAAGATCAGGGTCCAGGGTTGTGGTGATATAGAAGCGGAGCCTCGCGACAGGATCGCTGAGAGGCCGAGATGCCTCCTCAAACTCCCTACACGCATCACTCACCATTTCCTCGATGAGCGCCAGCAACAACTGGTCCTTGCTCGAGAAGTATCGGTAGAACGTCTGAAGAGCTACATCCGCCTCTTTGGCAAGCTCTTGCAACGTAAACGCTGATCCTTTGACTATCAACAGCCGCCGGGCTGCGCTGATGATGATATTGGACTGCTCAATCCGACGATTGCGAGAACGCTGCATCGCCGGTGACTGATCCACAGTCCGTTCAACCCAGGCCATCAGTCGGTCCTCGCTTGCATCATTGATTGGCGCTGTAGACGACCGCGCCACCAAAATGTGGCGACGAATGGCAGGCAAGCCCGATAGAAGCGCGCTCACGCTGGCGCTCTCCTGCTCGCTTTGCGAGTTGAAGGTAGCACTCGAGCATCTGTGGAATACCGTGCATCCGCCCGTTTCCCAGTGCTCCACCGCCTGAGAGGATGGGCAGGCCATCAGGGAGGTCACTGTCGATTCCGCCGCTTTCAACGAAATGATGGGCCTCCCCGACCGGACATAGACCCAACGCCTCGAGCCAGAAGTAGACGAAAGGCGCGAATCCGTCGTACAGCTGAGGGAGATCAACTTCCTCGGGCCGAACGCCAGAGCTTTCCCAGAGGCGGCCAGCCGTCTGCGACCCTACGCCCATGATGTCGTCGAGAGGCCAGTGGAGCGGCAGTCGGCTGGTGGTTGGCGATCCGGTCGCATATCCGGAAATGTATACGGGTTGGTGGGGCAGATCACGGGCCCGCTCCGCCGATGTGAAGATGAACGCAGCGACGCCATCTACGGGTATGTCGCAGTCATATCGGCAGATCGGATCGCTAACCATTGGGGCGGAGAGGTACTGCTCCCTCGAGAGGGGCTGTCCGTACCAAAACGACCAGGGAATCCGTGAACCATTCTTCCGCGCCTCCACAAGCACCTCAGCCATAGATTCTCGGCTAGCTCCGTACCGTTGGAGGTACTCATTGTACGGCAGGGCGATCATGGAGATGGGACCGAAGTACCCCTGCGGCGCCGTCCACTGCTGGCTGCCATTCGCGAACTGCATCGGGTTGCCGTGGTACGTCGCTTTTGGGTTGTGGAGGGCCCGGTGCATCAATACATAGTCAGCGGCACCGCTCACGATGGCGTTGACGGCCAAGGATACGGCTCCAGGAATCTGGCCGAACCCTTGGAATCCGGCTGCGTACCGAGGGTTCACTCCGAGACGCTGAGCCAACCAATTGGATGAGACCAGGCTGACGCCATCTTCGACATTGTGTGAGCCAGCGCTTGGAAAGAGGGCGCCCGTGACGAATCCGTCCACCGAGTCGACACAGAGGGCAGCATCCTGGATCGCCGCTCTGGCAGTGTCTACTGTCAACGACCCAAGTGACTTCGTAGCGTGCTTGACCACGTTGCTCTGGGCATAGCCGACTATGGCCACGCTGTTACGCATTGCTGGAGCGGAGCTCAACTCTGCCCCTCGAGTACAAACGCCGGCACGGCGACACCGGCCGCGATGTCCTCGAATGCCACCCGTACCGGAACTCCTATTTGAAGCTTTACGCCTTGATCATCGAGAAGGCGACCGATCAACCGGAGGTCGGCCTGCTCAGACAGTTCGACGTCAACGAGTATGAATGGCACCTCGAAGCCAGGCAGAAATGATCTGTGCACCACAGTCCACGACTTCACTGTCCCGATGCCGCTGACGGGCGTGAATACGAACTCCGGTTGGGTACTTCCACAATGTGGACACACCTCGTCAGGAGGAAGAGTTAGCGCACTGCAGACCGAGCACTGGGCGACGCAGAGTACATGTCGGCCTGCCGCCTCCCAAAAGGGAGCGGAACGGTCGTCGGGTACGGGCGTCGGACGAGTACCCAAGGTCACAGAATTACTCCTGCCTCCTTGAGCACCCCAATGTCGTCCCAGCTGTGTCCGAGCTCGAGAAGTACGGCCTCGGTATGCTCACCCAGCTCGGGAGCGAGGCGCATTTCGGGTGGATGGCCGTCAAACTGAACAGGTACCGTCGGCAGCCGATACTTTGTCTCTCCGTCGACAACCACATCTCCGATGTAGTCGTTGGCCACCACCTGGGGATCATCGATAAGCTCCGAAATTGATTGAACCGGTGCCCACGGTGCGTCGATTTTGCCCAGTAGCTCCTTCCACTCGACAAAGGTGCGGCGAGCGAACTCCTCGTCGAGCAGTGCTACGCACTCCGCTCCGTGCTCCCGTCGAGCGGAGATATCGGCGAACCGAGGATCATCTACCAACTCTTCCCGACCGATGAGTCGGCAGAGCTCCGGCCAGAAGCGATCACCCTCCAGAAATACCAGCTGAATGTGCCGGTGGTCCTTTGTTCGGTAAGGCCCGACGAGCGGGTTGACCATGATCCGGCCTTCGACCGGCGCCGGGGTGTCCCCACCGAGCGCGGCCAGGATGTCGGAGGAGAGTGTCCACATGGCAGTGGCCAGAAGGGATACATCGACCACGGAGCCGTTCCCGGTTCGGGTGCGCTCGAGAAGCGCTGCAGAGATCCCAAAGGCCAACGCCATGGCCGCGTTCCGATCACCCATTGCCCCACGTTGACTGATCGGGTCCGGGCGTTCCGGTGGGGTCAAGATGTGAGCGAGGCCCCCTCGAGCCCAAAAGGCAGACGCGTCATAGCCAGCCTGGTTGGAATCAGGCCCACGAACTCCGTATCCGTGGCCCCGTGCGTAGACGAGCTTCGGATACCGATTGGTGACCGACTCGGCATCAAGTCCGAGGCGCCCGAGCGCCGCCGGGCGCAAACTGGTCAGGAACACGTCGGCGGACTCCAACATCTGGTGTAGAACGGCCAGTCCTTCTTCTTTGCGGACGTCTAGGGCGATGGACCGCTTACCTCGGTTGGCCAGCGCCAGAGACAAGTTAACCCCCCCGCGATCAGAGCCGATGCCCTGGGTGGCAAGGCCCCGGTACGGATCACCTCGCAGGTTCTCCACGTGTACGACGTCGGCGCCCCAATCAGCCAGGAGTGCGCCCGCCACCGGCACGAATACCCACTGCGCCAGTTCAACGACCCGGACGCCCTCGAATGCACCCTTACTCATTCAGCCCTCCTCGGCAGAATCTCTGTCTCGACCCACAAGCGGCAGTGCACACAGCCTCCCACTGGACGTTTTGTACAGGCAGGCTGAACGCCGTCCGAGATGCACCCTCAACCAGCCTCATCGATCGGCTGGAGCGTGACTAGGGGAATCACTCGTTCGGTCCGCTCCTGATACACGTCGTAGTTCGGCCAGGTCTCGGTGACTAGCTTCCACAGGCGAGGCTTCTCACTGGCATCCGCCGTTTCGGCCAAGGCGCGAAACACCTCCCCCTTGACCTGGACGGTCACTTCGGGTGTCTCCTGAAGATTTAAGTACCACAAGGGGTGCGTGGGGGCGCCTCCTTGGGACGCCACGATCAGATAGCGCTCCGCATCGCGGGCGAAGATCAACGGTGTGGTGCGATATTTCCCCGTCTTTCTACCCTTGGTGGTCAGAAGCAACGTGGGGGCCCCATTCCACAGATATCCCACTTCGCCGTTCGTCTCTTGATACCGCTGAACATGCTCCTGACCAAGGAGTGTGATGTCGGGCTGTTGGTACTCCGCTGGTTGGTCCATGAATCTGTACTCCTATCCGAAGAGAACCGGGATGGCGGTGGCACCTCGTTCGTAGAAGCCGACGTACCGAGGCGGCTCGGCTTCCGGATCGAGGCGAAGGTTGGGCAGTCTGTCGAGCAACGCATTGATACCCACGGACATCTCAGCCCGCGCTACATGCTGGCCCAGACAGATGTGTGCCCCTCCGCCGAATCCGAGGCCTGGCCTGAGGGGTCGAGCGATATCAAAGTCGTCAGGCCGTTCCCATCGTGCCGGATCTCTGTTCGCGGCTCCCAGGCAGATATGCAGTACCGAACCCTCTGGGATCGCTACACCCTGAAACTCAATGTCCTCAGTCACCCACCGCGAGAACATCGGGTCGGTGGGCAGCCAACGCAAGGACTCTTCGATCGTGGGCCGGAGAAGATCCCGGTCAGACCGAACGGCTTCGAGCATCTCCGGGTGTTGGAGAAGGGCGGCAAGGGTAATTCCCATCTGCTTCCACGTGGTTCCCGAACCCGCAGTAAGCAGGAGGATGGCAAACGAGTAGATCTCAGCGTCCGTCAGGCGGTGTGTCACCCCATCCTCATCCTTCAGCTCGGCTTCGACCAAGATGCTGATGAGGTCGTCCTCCGGTTTCGCCCGACGGGCGGCGACGATCGGTCTGATGATATCCACGACTTTGGCGGGCTCTCCCAGAGCAGCCCGGATGTCGAGTGCCTTGTCAATGGGAACCCCAAAACTTCCGGTGATGGTCAGTACCGGAATAGCGGCGCAAAAATCCACGTTCAGCTCTGCGCTCCCCCGATCCTCAAATTGGTCGATGAGGACACTGACCGTCGTCTCGATCCAGTTCTTGATCCACCACTGCGCCCGAGCCGGCACGAAAGAAGGCTGGACAAGAGCCCGATATCGACGGTGCTGATTCCCACCCATCGACAGAATGCTGTTGAGGGGACTGACTTCCTCGGTGGACAGGTCGACTGCCTCGGCGGACGAAGAGAAGATCTTGGCATCGCGGTAGACGCTGTCACAGGCCGCGAACGTGAAGGCAGAGAAGTGTGGCCGGTCGTCAAAGGGCAGGCCGTGGAAGAATGCCGGTCCTTCAAATCCAGTGAGCTCATGAACGACGCCAGGATGCACTGCAGCCCGCTCACGCAACTCCGCCCACACGGGATAGGGGTCCTCTTCGTAACTTCCCCCAAACAGAACATTTGTGTTCGTCCGCAGGTCGAAGAGCTCTCGAACCCGGACGGGATCAAGAACTTCGCTGACTTCAGTCATGATTCGCCTCGGATCCACGATATGTGCTGGTCCTGCATCTGCTGGTCACGCTCCTGGTTGGTCATTCTCAAGGCTGAGGGCTCCGGTAGGGCACGCCTCCACAGCGGTCCGAATCTGCTCGATCGAATCGGCGACTTGGTCAACGAGAACGGCCTTCGACTCACCATCCTGGGTGAAGGTCGACGCGGCGTACACAACACAGACGCCGCTCCCCATGCAAACTTCTCGATCGATCGAGATCCTAGGGAGCTTCGCTGCGTCAGGCATCGGTGAGGACGGGTGCCTCGGCAGGGGTGAAGCGATAAAGCTTCTCCGCGTTCCCACGAAGGATCTTGTATTGGACCGGGGGCGGAAGGTGCTTGATCTGCTCTTTGACGACGGAAATGCAGTTCGGCCACGTTGAGTCGGAGTGTGGATAGTCGGTCTCACACATGATGTTGTCCTCACCGATCTCGTCGATGCTGGCGATACCGTGCGCGTCATCGATGAAGCACCCGAACACGTGGTCTCGGAATAAGGCTCGAATGTCGATGTCGTTGAGGTCCACGTCCGTTGTGGCGTGATCCATGAACTGGAGACCGCGCTGCACCCAGAAGCGCTGCTTGTCAACGACCTGTTCGGCTCGCTCGAGGAAGTACGGGATCCAGCCGATCTCACCCTCCGACAGAGCGATTTTCAATCCGGGGTAGCGGGTGAACATGCCACTGAAGAGCCAGGCCAACATCGCTCCCGACGTGCGGATCGCTCCCCATGCCAGGTTGGCCATGAACGGAGAGTCCGGGGCGATCTGAGGGACCTGTGAGGAAGATCCGACGTGCATGCTGACTACCATCTGCGTATCGGCAGCTGTCGACATCACCGGATCCCAGTAGCGGTCTTTGTCGTGGATCGTGGGAAGACCTAGGGGTGCAGGATTCTCCGAGAAGGCAAAGGCTGTCGCCCCCTTGGCCGCGCACCGTTCCATTTCCTTCGCTGCCAGAGCCGGATCCCACATCGGGATGAGGATGAGCGGGATATACCGGCCTGGCGCCGCTCCACACCACTCCTCGATCATCCAGTCGTTATAGGCCTGAAGGCACACAAATCCGAACTCTCGGTCACTCGCTTCCATGAACAGCTGGCCACAGAACCGGGTGATCGTGGGAAAACACAATGACGCCAAGATGCCCGCTCGGTTCATGTCGTCGAGCCGAGCTTTGCTGTCATAACAACCCGGTCGCATTTCGGCATAGGTCACCGGCTCGGGACTGAACTCCTCTTTCGACTTTCCGGCAACGGCGCTCAGCCCCACCGTGGGAAAGCGCTTTCCGTCGTAGGCCCAGTACTCCATGTCGCCGTCGACCACCATGTGGGGGGCACGCTCGCTGTCCTTGGCGGGCAGACGGTCAACCCAGAGGTTCGGCGGTTCCAACACATGGTCGTCAACCGAGATGAGCCAATCGAGCGATTTATCAAACGCCATCATTCCCCCTGTGCTGTTGTTTTGAGGTCGATTGCCCGGCGTTGGGTGTCGGCGACACCGATGCCGCAGCGCTTGTATCCATCGGTGGATCTGCCCGATGGAGCACCGTTCTACCTAAACAGAGTATGGCATCCTCGTCAAGGCTCCTGACCGATATCGTCATGCGTCTTACCATTTCAGGCGGGTAGAACTAAGTTCTACTTTTGTGAAGATCCCCAATGCAATGCGCCGTCTTCCCGGCTACGCTGCTTCCGTGGCAAATTCAAGCTGGGCTCTCAGACGCCCGTCCGAAGAAGACCGCGCGCGCTACATATCGGAGGGTTGGTGGTCCGACCAAACCCTCGGTCAGCTACTAGGGTCCAAGCTGGCCGACAACCGGAGTCTCCCGTTCGTCATCCACTCCAAGAGTCGACCGTGGCGCGGAACATTCGGCGAGATTCTCGACCTGTCGCAGCGAGTGGCAGCGGGATTGGCGGCTCGTGGGGTGAAGGCGGGAGACGTCGTGTCCTTTCAGACACCCAATTGGATTGAAGGGGTCGTCACCTTCTACGGCAGCGCACTACTGGGCGCAGTGGCGGCACCAATCGTCCATATCTACGGCAGTCATGAGCTCGCCTACATCCTGCGCCAGTGCCAACCTCGGGTCCACGTCACCGCTTCGAGCTTCGGCCACCAGGACTACCTTTCGAATCTGGAATCCATCGACGACCTACCGCCCATGGACGTCATGGTCATCGATGGCGACGGTCGCGCCGGGACCAATCCGTTCGAAGCCCTCCTGGGCGACGATCGCCTAGAGCAGCCAGTTGCCACAGATCCGGGTGGTCTGGCACTGGTCGGCTGGACCTCGGGGACCACGGCAAACCCGAAAGGTGTGATCCACTCCCACCAGACCGTCGGTGCTGAGATACGGCAAATGGGCGCGACACGGCCGCCCAGTGACCGACCGTCACTCATCGCCAATCCGATCAGTCATGCCATCGGAATGCAGGGGGCACTACTCATGCCGGTCGATGGGTGCAGGCCAGCCCACCTCATGGACGTGTGGGATCCAGCCGAGGTCCTAAGCCTGATGGTCACCGAGGACCTCAGCACCAACGGCGGGGCCCCATACTTCCTCACCAGCCTCCTCGAGCACCCGGATTTCTCGGCTGAGCATCTCGAGCGTTTGCGCTACCAGGGAATGGGCGGAGCCCCGGTTCCGCGCGCACTCGCCCAGCGCGCCACTGACCTCGGCATCACCGTGTATCGCATGTACGGATCTACCGAGCACCCGTCAATCACGGGATGCACCTATGCCGATCCACTGGAAAAGCGCATGGATACGGATGGCCGGCCGCTACCGGGTGTCGATATGCGTCTGACCGATCCCTCAGGCAACGAGGTGGAGCTGGGTGAAGCCGGCGAGATCCTTTCCAAGGGTCCTGATCTGTTTCTTGGATATACGGACGCCGATCTCACCGACCGGGCGGTGGACGAGAACGGCTGGTACCACACGGGCGATGTCGGAATCAGAGATGACGACGGCTATGTCTCCATAACCGACCGAATCTCAGACGTGATCATTCGCGGGGGCGAAAACATCAGCGCCACGGAGATCGAAGAGCTCCTACTTGTCATGCCCGGAGTGGGTGAGGTTGCCGTGGTAGCGGCGGCCGACGAGCGCATGGGTGAACACGCCACCGCCGTTTTTCGGATGTTGCCCGATCAATCGCTACCAGAGCTCACTACCGTCCGCTCGTTCCTCGAAGAGGCAGGGCTGGCCCGTCAAAAGTGGCCGGAAGAGGTGGTCGAACTGAATGATTTTCCACGAACTGCCTCGGGGAAAGTGCAAAAGCACGTCCTACGGGACCAGCTGAAGTCCACCTGAATCGTCAACCAGAGGAGGCTCCTTGCGAACCAAGGCAGCAGTACTGTTCGACCAGCCCGGAAAGTGGGAGGTGGTTGATCTAGATCTCGAGCCACCTCGCCAAGGCGAGTTGTTGGTCAAAATGGCAGCCGCAGGTCTCTGCCACTCCGACGATCACATCCTCACGGGAGATCTACCGATCCCGCCAGAGGCCTTGCCCTTGGCCGGCGGCCACGAAGGGGCGGGTATCGTGGAAGAGGTTGGGCCAAATACCCCAGGTTGGGCGGTGGGCGACCGGGTCGTCCTCACGTTTCTCCCCATGTGCGGCCTCTGTCGATGGTGTGCCTCGGGTATGCAAAACCTCTGCGACAACGGAGCACGAATCCTCTCGGGAGTGAGGGAGGACGGGAGTCGTCGCATGAGCCTCGACGGAAAGGCAATCGGGCAGGCAGCGGGCGTGGCGACCTTCAGTGAATGGTCAACCGTGTCAGTGCAATCTGCGGTCAAGTGTCCCGACGATGTGCCCCTGGATGTGGCCTGCTTGACGAGTTGCGGCGTAGGCACGGGTTGGGGATCTGCTGTCCACTCGGCCGACGTGAGTCCCGGTGACGTGGTGATCGTCATGGGCACCGGCGGTATCGGCATGAACGCCGTACAGGGTGCTGCTCATGCCGGTGCATCAGTGGTTATCGCTGTTGACCCGGTGGAGATGAAGCGATCGGCCTCCTTTGGGTTCGGAGCGACACACGCGGTTTCCTCCATGGAGGAAGCGACGAGCATCGCCCAGAGCTTTACCAATGGGCAGGGTGCCGACTCTTGCATCATCTGTGTTGGAGTAACCACAGGCGAACACGTGGCACAGGGTGTCAATGCAATTCGGAAGGCTGGCACCTGCGTATTAACCGGACTGCCGCGAGCAGCAGACGACGTCGCACTTCCTATCTCCCTCAGGCACATTGTCCTCTATCAGAAGCGGCTCCAGGGTTCATTGTTCGGTGCCTCCAGTCCCAGCAAGGACATCCCCGCCCTCCTCGAGATGTACCGCCAAGGTCGACTCAAGTTAGAGGAGCTTATTACTCGCCGGTACGCCCTCGAGGGCCTCAATGAGGGCTACGACGACATGCGATCAGGAAACAACCTCCGAGGGATCATCGACTATCGGCTCTAAGAACGAGCTTCTGCATCAATGAATGGGGAAATGGGATCATGACCAATTTTGTTAGTGGCGCTCAGTCATATGTCGCTGGTACCTGGGTAGAGGGTGACCGTACGTTTGCGGTCGAAAATCCCGCGGATGAATCGATCATCAGCGATGCCGCCGTGACGCCCCTGCCCGAAGTGGATCGGTCTATCAAATCGGCACGAAGTACCTTCGACGAAGGGACATGGGCCGAATGTTCGCCCACAGAGCGCGCCCGAGTCCTTAGCGCTCTGCTCGATCACCTTGAAGGCGATAAGGAAAACATTGTGGCGACAGTCATGGCTGAGGCCGGCCAGCCTCGGTTCCTTGCCGAGGCCGCTCAGATCTCGATGGGTATCGCGCTTGGACGTCAGACGATCGACCTGTATCAGTCCATGTCCCACGAAGAGGCTAATCCTGTCCCGGTCGATGATCTCGTCCGCGGCCGAGTTGTCCTCAGTATTCGGCGTCACGAGCCCGTGGGTGTCATCGTGGCGATCACGCCATACAACGGCGCAATGATCATGGCGTTCCAAAAGCTGATTCCGGCACTCATGGCAGGCAACTCGGTCGTCCTACGCCCCAGTCCTCTGACACCGCTCTCTTCCCTCGCCTTTGGCGCCGCTGCCGATGCCGCCGGCCTTCCTCCGGGCGTGCTCAGTGTTGTGGTCGAGGACGGTTCGGATGCCGCCGAGTTGCTCACCACCGACCCAAGGGTCGACATGATTTCCTTCACCGGATCGACAGCCGTGGGCCGACAAATCTTGGCGCAGGCCGCACCTTCGGTGAAGCGAGTGGCCCTCGAGCTGGGTGGTAAATCAGCCCAGATTTATCTGGATGATGCCCTTGATCATGCGCCGGCTGGCGCCATGGCCGTCGTTGCGATGACCGCTGGGCAAGCCTGTGTCGCCGCCACCCGGATGCTTGTTCCCAATTCGCGGAAAGAGGAGGTCATCGAAGCGGTCAGTTCGTCCTATGGCAACATCACCGTTGGGGATCCAAACGATCCGACCATGCTGATGGGTCCGTTGATTAGCGCCGCGCAACGGGAACGCTGCGAACGATACGTCACCCTCGCCGAGAATGACGGCGGAAAGGTTGCGTGCGGTGGCAGTCGGCCAGAAGGGCTCGATCGCGGCTACTACTTCGAGCCCACCGTCCTCGACCTCCCCAACAATGACAATCCTGCAGCACAGGACGAGATCTTTGGTCCCATTATCGGGATTCTCGGATACGAAGACCTCGACGATGCCGTCCGCATCGCCAACGCCAGCCCATATGGACTTTCGGGCCAGGTCTACGGCCGGGACGTCGCCACTGCCACCGCGATTGCTCGTCGACTCCGGACTGGAGCCGTCAACGTGAACGCCAGCATCTTCAGTGCGTACGCCCCGGCCGGTGGCTACAAACAAAGCGGTCTCGGGCGCGAGCGAGGTCCAGATGGCATCAGATCGTTCCAAGAAGTGAAGCACGTTTCGATAGGTGAGCTGAAGTGAGCGAACTTCTCGAAGGAAAGAGCACCGCGATCACGGGTGCTGGCGCTGGCGTTGGACAGGCGTCTGCCCTCCGCTTCGCCAGAGAGGGTGCACGGGTCGCTTGTGCGGATGTGGATCTGGATCGGGCCAAGGAAACGGTCCATCTGATCGAGAAGCAGGGTGGGACAGCGATACCCGTTCAGGCTGACGTCTCGGTCGAGGAGGATGTTGTCGCCATGCTTGCAGCCACCGCCGATGCCTTCGGGGGCCTTGATGTGCTGTACAACAATGCCGGAATCCCGACACCTCGACTCGGGATGACATTGGAGGAGCACTCGGCGGAGGATTTTCAGCGACTCGTCGGCGTGAATCTGGGAGGGATCTTCTTCGGCTCCAAACATGCAGTGATTCGGTTCAAGGAGCAGGGTCGTGGTGGCGTTATCCTAAATACCGGATCAGTCGCCGGCCTGGTTAGCTGGGGAGGATCGGTCTACGGCGCGACCAAGGGCGGCGTACACCTCCTGACCAAGGCGGTCGCCATCGAAGGTGCCCCCTTTGGTATCCGGGCCAATGCCATCTGTCCGGCCGGAATGCCCTATACGCGCTTCATGGAAGCTGGAGGATTGGCAGTTGATGCTGATGCCTACGAGGAGATCGGCAAGACCGTTGGGGCCAACCACCCACTAGGTCAGCCGATCACCGCCGAGGATTGTGCCGAGGCGGCAGTGTTCCTGTGTTCGGATGCTGCCGCCAATATCACGGGAGTGCTCTTGCCGATCGACGGGGGCTATGTAGCCCGCTAGGCAGAGAGACCTCGGCCCAGGGGTCAGTAGGCGTACGCACTCCAATCTGGAGCTGCGGTACCCAGCTCAAACAATCGGCCTGGCCTGTTTCACCGATCGGTCGGTTCAGCCCGAGCGGTAATGTGGTCGCGAACTGCAGGCATGACCTCGGCCAGTAGTCGGTCAAGTACCGGTCGCTGATCGCCCCCTGCAGTGGCGGGGAGGAAGACGAAGTGACGGGCTCCAGCGTCGTAGAACTCAACGAGCTTTCTAGTCACATCCACTGCGGTACCGGCAGCGGCTACTCGGTCGAGCATCGCCCTGAAGTCTTGGTTGTAGGTGCTGCCCATCGAGCGAGTGGCCTCCTCACGGGCCGTGTCAGCGTCCTTGTTGATGTTGAGAAAGATCCAGACGCACCAGATGAACCCGGCCAGGCTTCGCCCTGCTTCTTCGGCAACCTGTTTGATCGTGGCCACCGAATCGGCATACTGCCGAGGAGAGTACAAATAAGGAAACCACCCGTCGCCGAGGGTGCCGGCCCGGCGCATCGCCGCTTCCTTCCGACCCGCCACAACAATGGGTGGGCCTCCCGTTTGCTGCGGAGCCGGATGGATTCGGACTTCCTCCATCGCGTAGTAGCGCCCGTCATGCGTGACCTCGGTGGCCGACCACAGGCGACGGAGGAGTGGAATGATCTCGTTCATCCGACGGCCCCGTTCCTCGATTGGGACACCGACGGCGCGGAACTCTTGCGGGTACTCGCCGCCGACCCCGACACCCAGCACCAAGCGCCCCCGGCTAGCCCGGTCAAGGTCAGCGATCTGCTTGGCTAGGAGAGCTGGAGGATAGAGCGGCAGGAGGAGGATGGAGCTCCCGACAGTCACTCGCTCAGTCACCGTCGCCAGCCGGGCCAGTCCAATCATCACTTCCGGACTCGGATTGCGGGAAGCGATGTGGCCCCCGACCCACAGGGAGTCGATCGGACGGTCCTCGAGCTCACGTGCCTCCAGGGCATCGCCACTGGTGACGACACCAACACTGATGTCGACAGTCGGACCGGTCATTTAGGTCTCCTCCCCAGGACGGCCTGTCGCTCGGCGGACAAAACCAGGGCTGTGCTCAGCAACTAACTACTGTCACGATAGGAACGGTATGAGCAGATCTCCGACTGCTATCCGCACGCTGCAGAATCATTTGACACGCCCGATGTGGATTCGGCTGATCTTACGAAAGACCTTCGGACAGAAAAAATGGGAACCGATCGCCCACATCCGCGGTTGCCCCATCAATGAGGATCGCTTGCCCCGGTCCATCCCGAAATGCGTCCCCCTGGCTAGTTCGCGAGCTTGGAGGTCAAGAATTTTCTCACCTCGGCCGCCATTTCGTCATCCTCGGGAGCACCGAAAAATCCGCCGTGCGGCATTGCCTCAAAAACGTGTAGTTCAGCATCTACCCCTCCAGCTCGAAGCCGACGGTGCATTCGGACGGTATTGGAGAGAAAGAGGTCCCGAGTGCCCGATTGCAGAAATGTCGATGGGAAAGGACTGGTGAGATCACCAAAGAGTGGCGACAGATAAGGGTGCCTCAGATCGTGATTTCCCGCGTACAGCTTTATGGAATCGGCCAGACTTGAGGTCAGCACAGAGTCGATCCCGAGGTTGGTCTGGAACGTGTCACCAGACTCGGTGAGATCAGCCTCAGGCGTCATCAGTACGAGAGCGGCTGGCAACGGCAGGCCTTCGTCACGAGAACGGAGGACAAGCGCGGCAGCGAGATTGGCCCCGGCCGAGCCACCACCAACCACGATGCGTTCGGGCGGTCGGGTTGTCAGCAACTCCCGATACACCGCCAAGCAATCATCAAGAGCAGCTGGGTACGGGTGATCAGGCGGCATTCGATAGTCAACGGACCACGTAGTCATATGCGTCATCTCTGCGGTCTTCAGCGACATGATTCGACAGGCCTCACCTCCACCCATGATGAGTCCTCCGCCATGAATATTGAGATAGATGGGCGATTCGGCATCGTGCACCAAATCGTCAGGGGTCAGAACAAACATGGGTACGCCTGCCGTCACCCGCTCCTCCACGGTGAACGGGAGGTCGGTAACCTGGGGGCCGAGAATTGCAATCAGGCCGTCGTCCGAAGCCTTGATCATCGAACGCCAGCCTTCGAGATCACTTGGACTTAGGGCCGGGTTGTCGACTCCGAGCTGCGACGTCATCGCCAGAAACTGCTGGGCTTGGGCGCTGACCGATTTCGGGACATGAATCGTCCTGGTCACCTGCCTGGCGCCCGCTCCGTTGTCATCTCCTTGAGTGTCCGTCACCTGTTGCCTCCACACTTCGGTTTGTACGCGGATCCCCCAGCCTGATCCTGACTTATCGGTTCAGCCAATACTTCTCCTGCCCGCGAGAAATGATTCCGGATTCACCCGAAGAGTACCTAGGAGGCCGGCTACTTCCACCCTGCCAGTCGCCGGCACGCCTTCCGAAGATTTCACCAGGGCGGCCGTCGAGGCAGGGAGACCACCCGTAGCAATCAATCGGGGTCGACATCTCGTCTCCCGCAGTGAGGCCACCGGCGAAGGTCAGCCGCGTCAACCGCCTCGCTCGCCTCCACCAGGTCACGGTGCTGACCTCGGATGCTCGAACGCAGCACCACCGACGGCCCTTCCCACCAGGAACTCCATGAGTCCGCGATCCGCTCGGCGGCTGAGCGTGCCGAGGCGATCGGTAACAGTCTCCCCAACCAACTCCGTGTCGAACTTCACGCGTCCCCCAACTTCGACGTCGATATCAATTCCTTGTTCTTGCTACCACCCGCGATGGACAGTGTCAAAGGATGGGCACCGACTGCACGCCCGCTCTGGTACCAAGAGATCGCGATGAACTGACCTCATAGGTAGTGGGGTCGCCGCTGTACCAGTAGATACAACTTTGACGTCAACGTTACGATAAGGACACATCGACCCTGGAGTGTAAATGCCCAAAATCGTGCCCGAGATTCTCGCGCAGGGGTTCGTATTTGGCGAGGGTCCACGCTGGAGACACGACCGATTGTGGTTTTCGGACATGCACGGGGAGGCCGTCTGGACGGTCGACATGAGTGGAAACAGCGAACTCGTCGTTGAGTTGCCTGGCCGCCGCCCATCCGGTTTGGGATTTCTTCCGACCGGAGATCTCCTGATTGTGTCCATGCTTGATCGAGAGATCCTGCGTTGGAACGGCACACAGTTGACGCTTCACGCCGACCTCAGCGGCCTCGTTGGGACCGGCTGCAACGATATGGTCGTCGACTCTCACGGGCGGGCCTATGTCGGATCGTTCCCGTCTCCCAGTTCGCCCGAAGGACCGATAATCCTGGTGGAATCAGACGGAGCCGCTCGGATCATCGTCGACAACGTTGTCTTTCCCAATGGAAGCGTGATCACGCCAAATGGGGAGGTTCTGATCGTTGCCGAATCCCTCGGTAGGCGGTTGACGGCCTTTGATATTGCTACCGATGGCTCGCTTTCGCAGCGTCGCACCTACGCCGAATGCCCTGGCCGCGGTCCAGACGGGATTTGCCTTGATGAAGAGGGCGCAGTGTGGGCAGCTATGCCTCTCGCTCGAGAGTTTCAACGACTTCTGCCTGGTGGCGTCGTCGCCGAGTCAATCTCGGTTGACGGGCGGATGGCAATCGCCTGTGCATTGGGAGGACCCGAGAGGAGGACCCTCTTCCTGCTTTCGGCAAACGACCATGCCCCGGAAGCGCTTCGGGGAACACACGATGCTCGAATCGACATTGTTCGTGTACCGATCGCAGGTGCAGGGATTCCGTGACCCGGTGACCAAAAAAGGGTGGTTTCCATTCCTCCTTCCCACGGCTGCTGATTCCTCAACTTTCGTTGTGCATCTCGTCCGCGAACCAGATCATTCCTTGGGCCACACATCCCTAACACGGAGGTCAGTGGGCCAGAGCTTCCTGTAGACAATCGCGGCCTGCGTCCTTTTCGTACTGGGTCACTGCTGCGTCGTTCCAAAGGAATTCGGTGACGCCCGCCTGTCGGAACCGGTCGATGCCATCCTTAACTTCTTGCCGATTCCCAACCACCGCCAACTCTCCAATGGAGCGAATTCCCTCTCTTCTCAGCGACGCATCGTACGAAGGCAGCGCGTCGAACTGCCCCAATCGGCGGGCGATACCGCTCCGCGCCGTCGCCGTATCTCGAGTCACGCAGACTGGGACGCCGGCGACGACCCGAGGAGTGGAACGGTCAGTCAGTGCCGCAGCTTGAGCAAGCACGGGAACGGTTACCTCGGCGATGGTTTTCGGACCGACACACCAAAGAACAACTCCATCAGTGAGGGCACCCGCCACCGCCAGAGTCTTCGGACCGAGGGCGGCCGTGACGACTGGTAGCGAGTGATCGAGCGGGATCTGAAGACTGAGAGCCGACTGGCGATCCCCAGGGATTGTGCAGAGCGGCACCAGCTGTTCGAGGTAGCGGGCGAGGTAGGAAACCGGAGACGACGGCCAGTCACCCACGACACCTTCGACCAACGAACGGTGGGACAGCCCGATGCCGAGTGTCAGACGATGTCCTGTGACCGAATGCACTGTTAAGGCCTGTTGGGCCAGCGCGCGAGGATGTCGACCGAAGATTGGGATGACAGCAGTGCCCAACTCAATCGATGGCACCTGGCTCCCAGCGACAGCCAGCACCGTGAGACAGTCGAGTCCGAAGAAGTTCGGGGCCCAAAAGCTTGCCGCTCTAATCGCCGCGGCATCGGCCACCGCCGTTGCGACATTGGCCATTTCGCCCCGATTGACCGACATGTCCATTATTCCGATGCGCATCCGAGCCTCTTCCCACTAGAAATCCGGCAGCGACCGACACCCAACCCTCACCAAAAGGTTTACTGGACTGCGATCGAGCCATGGTCCCGAACAGCAGCACACGAGCGACTGGCCATCGATAGAAACATCTCATCAGCAGCTTCTCCACGAACGCCGGCGGATGTCATGGATCCAATGACCGTGATCATCGGGCCTTGAATATGACCCCGGCGGTAGTCCGCCGCGCATTGCTCGACCGTATAAGCGGGCACATCTTGTCGACAGAGCTCCTCGTAGTACTGGGCAAGGAGAAACTCTTCCTCAGCGTGCCGTTGCAGCGTGGGCAGACTGGTACCGACCAAATAGGACAGGTCGCGGGCAGGCAGAGCGACCGACACGGTTTGCCAGTCGACGGCAACCACGTCGCCTTCAGTCGGATGGAACATCAGGTTGTCCAACCGGTAGTCACCATGAACAACAGCCAGCGGGCCGCCAGAGTTCAACTGCCACTCCGTGAGGATCTCTGGCACCATCTGCAGCGTCGCCACGTCTCGTCCGTCGAGTTGCCGACGGTAACGCTCAATGAACATCGTCGTCGCGGTGCGAGCCAGATTCGTCACGAACTCCGCACGGTTTCGAGTGAGGGGTGCCAGAAAGTCGAGTTCCCAGAGCGACTCGTCGTTCCACCGAGAGGCGTGGAGACGGGCCAGGTTGCGCACCGCAGCAGCTGCTTGACCTGGCGAGCACCCGTCAGCCTGACGCCCAGGTTCTCGGGGTGCCAGGTCCTCCAGAAGAAGCGTAAAGCTGGCGCCGTCCTCGCTGATGGCAGCGTAGAAGCACTCCGGCAGGGGCACATTGAGTGTGGCCGCCATCGAGCGGTAGAAGCCAACCTCGTTGCGGTGCGCCGTGGCAACCCGCTGACGTGCGACCTCATCGCCCTCGGCCAACTTGACCACCACGGTCGGGGAGAAGTCGTCCGTCTCCATCGTCAGGCGATAGGTCGAAGACGTCTGTCCCGTACCGATTGGTCGAATCACTACGGATCGTACCTCGACCCCAAGCGCAGATGAGACCCAGTCTGCGGTCAGGTCATCAGCCGACGTCGCTACCCCTGTCACGGGCGAGACATTCCGGGATTCGACGGCAGATCATTAAGGGTCGGTGGACGTTCAGCTCGATAGGCAGTAAGTATCGGTTCCAGCTCGGCGGGGGTGGCACCATGAAGAATTACGCTGTCGGCCCCGTGCTCGAATTGCTCAAGGATGGTGCATGTGCACTGGCTGGGCGAGCCGGTAGCCGCCACTGCCAACCACTCGTCGGGCAGCAGCGTTGAAATGTGCTCGAGTTCCTGCGTGCTGGCTCGGGCATCGATGGCTCCCTTGAAGTTAGCCACGAGGGGGTCAGCCCGATATCGGGCAAGGACGGAGGGATCCCATCCATTGACGCTGACGAGCAAGTCACCGTAGCCCTGGAGATAGGAGGCCAATCGTCCCACGGTCTTCTTGAGTCGCTCGGGCTCAGGGATGTGATCACCAACGGTAGCCAGTACGGACCAAATCCGGACATCTGATGGATTCCGTCCTGCGAGTTCAGCACCTCGCCGGACGGCGGCGACCGACCTCTCGAGCGCCTCGTCACACATGAAGGTATGCAGGACAACTCCATCCATGCAGGTTCCCGCAAACTCCAACGTCTTCTCCCCCATGGCGACGAGTATCAGAGGAATCGATTCCTGGAAGGAATCATCCAGATGCAGGTAGGGGAACTTGCCCGCCGGCCCCTCGTGAGCGACCAGGGTTCCGCCGCCCCACAGTTGGCGGAATATCTCCGCCGCATCTCGTAGCTGATCGGTTCGGATGGGTGCGAGGCCCATGCTTCGGAAGAGCCGATCGAAGCCGCGACCCAGTCCTAGCGAGAACCGACCACCGCTGAGGCGATGCATCGTTGCCCCGAAGGTAGCCGTAACGAGTGGGTGGCGAGTGTTGTGGTTCGTGGCTGCCGTTGCGATACCAATCCGCTGGCTCGCTGCCGCCGCAGCACCACACAGCGTTGGCGCGTCCTTGAAGTTAAAGCGTTCGGAGATGAACGCTGCACCCAGTCCAAGCTTGTCAGCTTGGGCTACTTCAGCGATGAGGTCTCGAGGGGATTCCGAGTGTCCGGCGAGGGCATAGCACCCAAGCTCGCCGAGAATGGCCAAGTCCCCATCTGGCGGGTCGACAGGTGTTTTTCTGTTCACATCTCTGTCGGTTCCAAGGTCGCTACTCATTCGAAGTCACTGCTCCTGAGGACACGGAGGCGAGAACCAGTGGCGCTAGTCGCGCTACTGGCTCGCCGATCACTGGGATGCCGTTTTCTTCCGGAGTTCTTGAACAAGCAGATCCGACGCAATCGGCTACCTGTTTGTTCCGTGAGAACTCCTCGCGTGACGTCTCGCCCGAACCATTCATCAACTGTGGATTGCATGCGGCGACTCGGTCAACCCTGGCCACTGTACGGTGAGTCGAATCTGACGTCAATGTAAGAACGGATGCTACGGTTACTCAAATGCCGAGCATCCCTATCCCCACGACAGCCGGGGAGGTTCTTGATCCCGAGTGGCTCAGCGTGGCTCTCGACGATCTCGAACCTGAGGACCACATCGTCGAAGTCCATACAGTTGACTCGTCAAAGACCCTGGCAGAGAAGATCCGATTCCGAGCCACCGTCGAAGGACCGGACGGACACCATCGGATCAAGGCCTACTGCGTCAAAGCGCACCTAGATGACTCACCGGTGAACACCCTCATGTCCGAGGCACGTTTCTACAGAGATCTCTCCTCACTCGTAGACATCCGCACACCTCGCGCCTATTACACCGGTATCGATGAGACGACCGGACAAGCGATGGTCATCATGGACGATGTAATCGGTACCGGGGGGAAGTTTCTCAGTGCAGAAACTCCGTACTCTCTTTCCACCGCCAGGGATTCATTGGGTCAACTGGCTGGGCTGCATGCGTCGACATGGGGTGACGCTCGGCCCTCAGACCTTGAGTGGCTTGCGCCCCGGATCGGCAACATGGTGGGCTTATTCCCCGCCGAGGTGCTCCAGAGGCTTCTCGACGATGGCCGAGGGCCCGAGATTGCGACAGAGCTACGAAAAGCCGAAAATCTGATCGAAGCGGTTCGACAAACTGGCCGACATGACCTGACCTGCGTTATTCACGGTGATACGCACTCGGGAAATGTGTATCTCGATAGTGAAGGGCGGGCCAGCTGGCTCGACTGGCAGGTCGTGCAGCAGGGCAACTGGGCGACCGACATCGCCTACCACTTGGGCACGGTGCTCGACATCCAGACTCGGCGTGCTCATGAGCGCGATCTCCTTCGCCACTATCTCGGAGAACTCGAGGCCCGTGGCATCACCCCACCAGTGTGGGAGGAGGCGTGGGATCAGTACACGCTGAGCTTCTCTTGGGGTTACTTTCTCTGGGTCATCACCACGATCAGTTCGCGTGACATCGTGCTACTGCATATTCCTCGCCTTGCGGCAGCTCTCACCGATCACGACACGTTCCGACGACTCGGGGTGGAATGATCGGGGTTTCCCAGCCCGATCCACTTCCTTTCCGGATCGAGTTCGCAGCCGAGGAGATTGACGATCTTCGTCATCGGTTGCGTCACACACGTTGGCCCGAATCCGAGACGGTCGACGATTGGTCACAAGGTGTTCCCCTCGCCTTTCTCCGGGACCTGGCTGGGTACTGGTGCTCGGACTATGACTTCGATGCTGCTGAGGAGCGCATGAATGCGTGGCCACAGTTCAAGACCCGCATCGATGACCTTGCTATCCATTTCCTTCACGTCCGCTCGCACGAAGCCAACGCCCTGCCCATGGTCATGTCGCATGGCTGGCCGGGATCTTTCGTGGAGTTCTTGGAGGTGATAGGGCCACTGGTCGACCCGGTCGCCTACGGCGGCGATGCAGTCGACGCGTTCCATATCGTCTGCCCGTCGTTGCCCGGCTATGGCTTTAGCGACAGGCCAACGACTAGGAGCCGAGGTCTGCCGTGGATCGGCGACGCGTGGGCGACCCTCATGGATCGACTCGGCTACAACCACTATGTCGCCCAAGGGGGCGATTGGGGCTCGGCGGTGACCTGCATCCTGGGAGAGTCACACATGGATGAAGTGGCAGGAATCCACATCACAATGCCAACCGTTCCTCTTGGACCTCTCGCTCCCGACAGCACGGATCAGGAGCGCCAGAGCTACGAGGATTTTGACCACCACGGTCGATGGGGAACGGGCTATCAGGTTCAACAGTCGACGAGGCCACAGACACTGGGATACGGCCTGGTTGACTCCCCTATCGGCCAGCTCGCCTGGATCGTCGAAAAGTTGTGTGCTTGGTCCGACTGCGATGGCGATCCGTATCGCGTCTTCACGCGAGAACAGCTACTGGACAACGTAACCGTGTACTGGTTGACCGGTACCGGCGCCTCCTCGGCTCGCCTCTACTGGGAGAGCGCGGGCCCGATCCTGGCCGCCGCGACAGAACCCATGCCAAGTGGAATGGGAGTCGTCACGGTGCCCACTGCGTGCTCCATCTTCCCAAGGGAGATTCGGCGACCATCAAGACGTTGGGCGGAAGAGCGCTTCAGGAATATTTGCTACTGGAGTGAGCCGGCGAAGGGTGGTCACTTTGCCGCCTTTGAGCAACCCGCAATCTTCGTTGACGAAGTGCGGTCGGCCTTTCGATCGTTTCGTTGACGGATCTATTGCTTGCGCGAGCCAAAACCTAGGGATCATCGAGCGCCCACCGACTTGACGATCGCCGCTGTCGGTCGACTATCCGGAGTGCGCTAGGTACCAGTCTCAGGGATCTTGTCGAGATCGTCCGCACTCTTGAGACGGAGCGCATTCATGTAGATCAGAGTGAGGTGCTCCACTCCGTCGTCGAAGCTGCAATCCAATCGCCCCTCGGAAAGCCACATCTCGGGAAACCGATTGGTCATCGATCCCAGCACTGCAGCTGTGATCGTGGGGTTGATGCGCCCATCTACGAGGCCCCGACGCTGGAGACGCTCGATCGAACTGGCCACTAGGGTTCGCTCTTCGGCATGCCGTTCCGCCCGAGCTGCCTCGATGATCGGGTCGTGACGTGAGACCTGCTCGATTACGCCCATGATCCGAGCTTCTCGACGGTAGCGCTCGAGATAGATCCGTATTGCCTCTCGGATGCGCTCTCGAGGAGGTGCGGCCGAGGATCGGTCGAGGATGACAGCCCCTAGTGGCGCCCCGAGTTCCTGGTCAACCCGCAGGGCAACTTCGCGGAACACCTCTTGCTTGGAGGTGAAGTATGCGTAGAAAGTGCCTTGCGCCACGTGGGCCCGAGCCGTGATGTCTGATATCCGGGCGTTCAAGAGACCGTCCTCTTCGAACACCTCTTTTGCTCCCGCAAGGATTCGAGCGCGAGTGAGGGCACCCTTCTTGGTCAGCGGACGAGGCGACTCAGAGGGCTGGTCCTGCAGATGGGATCCGACATCTGAGGGCTCGAGAGGAGGTGTGGCAGCTTTCATTGCTTAACGAAGGTAGCCGCGGGAGTGAAGGAATCCCGCTAGGAGATGCGGCGTCGAGTTCGGGCTAGGCAAATACCTCAGGCCGGGACCTTGAGGGCGGTGGCCAGATTGCCACCCATGATCCTCCTGATGTCCTCTTCGGGAAGGCTCTCAAGCTCCTTTGCGTAGGAGATTGGGTTGGCGAGACCTTCGGGATGGGGAAAGTCGGAACCGAAGACTACCTTTTCGGGCCCGATGGCCTTGATGAGTCCGAGAGGGTCCTCCTCGAAGAACGGGTGGATCCAGATGTTGCGACGGAAGACATCGATTGGGTCCTCTGCGTAAAGACGGGGCTGCTTGGCGTACGAATGCTCCAGGGCATCCATGAGCGGTAGCACCCAGCTCGATCCGTTCTCCACAGGAAGGATGCGAAGTTCGGGGAAGCGGGAGAGCATGCCATGAGTCACCGCCGAGCACATGGCGTCGAAGATGCCTCGGGACATGAGGTGCTGGACATCCTGGAACGCTGTGATGTTGGCGAACGGGAGCATTTCGTCGAAATGGCCCTCCCACTGATTGAAGTAACGGGTGAGACCGTCATCCGATGCGTGCATACCCACAGTGATGTCGTACTGCTGGACCTTGGCCCAGAAGGGGTCGAACTCCGGAAGTGCGAACGAGCGGAATCCCCTCAGGCTTGGGACCGGCGCCGGCCGGATGAGAATGATTTTGGCGCCATGCTCCACAACCCAGTCGAGTTCCCGGATGGCCTCTTCGACGATCGGAAGGGTGATAACGGGAGCTGGGAAGATGCGGTCCTTGTAGTTGAAGGTCCACTCCTCGAGCATCCACTCGTTGAATGCATGCACAACGGCGTGGGTGGCCTCGGGGTCCTTCGTCAGTCGCTCCTCGAGCACGCTGGCCAGGGTGGGCCACATGATGGCCCGGTCGACACCCTGCTCCTCCATGAGGGCAAGTCGCGGCTCGGGTCGGAAGAAGGCATCCGGTGAAGGGATGGCCTCGCCGAGGATTTCGCGGCGTGACTTCCCTTCAGGATTGCCGTTCTTGAAGAAGTCCTCCTGGGCACCGGGGCGCGCCACCTTGGTAAACGTGGGATTCGGGATGTACTCGGAGATGGTCCCCTTGATCACCAGCTTGTCTCGACCGTTGATCTTCATCAGTTTGACCACGTTCTTGTACTCGTCGGGCAGATGGCGGGTAAATGCGTCGGCCTGCTCGTACATGTGGTTGTCGGCATCAAATACCGGATAGTCCAGTCGCATGCTCAATCCTCCGTAGGTCTTCCGCGTAGTGATCGGCCCTCACCCTTACGCTCAACAATAACTGAATCCGACGTCGGTTTTCAAATTCAGTTTCGAGCGCCCGACCGTCCGAATCGATGATTTCCGGGCATGTGGACCGAATCCGTTGACGTGGGCGAGGTCTGAGACGTGGATGAAGGCCCGTTGCAGGCCTGAAGTGACTCCACCCCGGTCATGATGAGAAGAGTTCGTACGTCCATGGTCCGGATCAACGTCACCCTCAACGTCACCCTCGCCAATACTGCCTGCTCAACGACATGGTGACACCCACCAAGGATTGCCTGTCCGACCATAAATGAGAGTGGTGGTCACTTCCGAGTGCAACTGTGTGGACATGATCTGTCCCGCTCCCGCTAAGCCGATCTGCTGAGTCACCGAGGCGGCCGTGGCGGGCTCGATGCCCGCCTGGGCGCCTCTCTCGATCCCCGGCAGCTGGTCGCTGCTGCACGCCCCGTGTCAGCACGAGCGAACGGACCCGGAGGCCCCAGACCGACTCCACCACGCACCTCGGGGGCGCGGCTCCCCTCGAGTCGATGTCGAGGGGATTGCTCGGGCACCTGAGTCGAGTTCCGGGCCCAACACGAGACTGAGATTGAGCCCAGGGTGACGTTGGCATCAAATGATGCACAGGTGTGGTGCGTACTGCACCGCTCTGGCGGAGCCGATCAGTCCCTGTCCTAGAGGCGCCGTGGCGGGCTCGATGCCCGCCTGAGCGCCTCTCTTGATCCCCGGTGAGATGTGAGCTTCCGGATCTCCCGTGAGTAGCCGCAGAAGCGGACGTGAGCCCCCGTAGTGCCCGCCGCACCGACCGGGTCGGGACACACCACTGCCCCTGCTCGATGCCGGGCAGTGGGGATGCGAGCTCAGAGAACGCTCAGGTGGCGTGTGGCGCCTCCTCGGGCTCATCTTCGGTCGAGGGCCGGCTCACCGTGTGGGTGTCGACCGTGGCGAAGCGAAGGCTGGCTCCGACGTCCTCGGCCACGATCTCGACCTTGGACCGGAAGGTGTGGTCGTCGGTCTCCCAGCTGCGCTGGTCCAGACGGCCGGTAACGACCACCCTCGTGCCCTTGGTGAGACTCAGTGCGACGTTCTCGGCCAGGTCACGCCAGCAGACCACGTCGAAGAACGAGACGGACTCTTCCCACTCCTTGGTCTGCTGGTTCTGCCACCGGCGGTTGACGGCCAGGGACAGCGAGTGGCCTGCCCCTCCCAGGTGTACCTGATTTCGGGATCCCTGGTCAGGTTGCCGGCCACGGTGATGGAATCGATAGTGGGCATGGTTTGGTCTTCTCCTTGGTGATTGATGCCGGGTGGGGCGCTTTTCGCCCCACCCGGCATCAATCGCTGGGTGCGATTGCCCACGCCGGGACCGGCAGTCAAGGGAGCGAGCGGGGCGAGAGCGAGAAGTGGAGGCCGGTTGGGGAGGCGAGGAACGAGCCGGCCCGCAGGGTCACCAACCGTGCCGGCGCCTCGGAACGTCGACCTTGACGGCCGGCGACGGCGTGACACCGAAAGGGCGCTGACCTGGGAGGGTGACGTTGAGCCAGACCCCTGGAGTCCGAGGGTGACGTTGGTGCGGCAGGCGATATCGCCGAGGGTGACGTTGGTCGGCAATAACTGGAAGTGCTGGGTCACGTAGTCCGGCCACGAGGAAGTGGCATCATGCCCATGCAACGGAGGAATGTCGGGTCGGGTCCATTGCTCAGTGTCGAGGATGCGGCCGTACTTCTGGGCGAGACGCGATCGACCCTCTACCGGGCGATCAGGGCTGGCACCCTGCCCCTGCCCGTGTTCCAGATCGGGGCTCGAATGCGGATCCCTCGTAGGGCGGTGGAGCAGCTGATCGAAGGTAACGGACCCCCGGACGGATGAGGGCCGCCGGCGCCACCCGCTGAGACTGACGACGCTGCTTGAGTAAGCGGCTCGAACCGACGGAACGCTCAGGACCCGAGGACCTGCCCCATGTGCTCGGCGGCGCGACGGTCTTCAGTACTCAAGGCGTCGGTGTAGTGCCGGGTCATCTGCACCGTCGACCATCCCATCCGGGCCTGCTTCTGGCTCTCGGAGATCACCGAGTCCAGCTCAGTGGCGGCGAAGTGGCGGAGCGAGTGCAGGTGGATGTCCGGATCTACTCCCGCCTTGTCGCGGATCCGGGCAAAGGTCCGGCTCAGCGAGTCGGGCCGGGGGGCCTGCATGCCATCGGCCTCGAGCGAGAAGACGTATGAGTCGGATCCGATGGTGAGACCACACGCCTCGGCCAACTCTGCCTGGTGCGCCCGCAGCCTCTCGAGTGCGGCCAGGGTGCCTCCGTCGACCTCGATGGTGCGGATGCTCGCCCGAGTCTTCGGTGGTTTCACGGTCACACCGTCACGACCGATCACCACCGACTTGTCGATCCGCATGGTCCGGTGATCGCCATCCAGATCGGACCAGCGGAGCGCACAGGCCTCCCCTCGTCGCACCCCGGTCGCGGTCACCAGCCGGACGAATGCGGCCATACGGGCGTCCCGGGCGTTCGCTGTCTTCAGGATGGCCTTCACCTCGTCGAGCGTCGGCGAGCGCACGTCACCACGCCGCTCGGTCATCGCCCACACCGGCAGTTCGGTGTCCGTGATGGGATTGTCCAGGGCGTTGCCACTCCACCGGCGGGCGAGGCGGCACGCCCGGTGCAGGATGGCCCGGATCCTGCGGACCCGCTCTTGAGACAGGCCCGAGTTCTTGAGTCCCCGGAGATACTTCTCTACGTCGAACGGGGTCAGGGAGGCGATCCGGCGACGCCCGATCGACTTCTCGATGTGGAGCTTCCACACGGTCTCGTAGTCGGAGGCAGTACTCGGGGACAGATCGGCCCAGCCGTTGGCCTTCCAAGCGGCGATGGCCTGGTTGATCGTTGTGTCGGCACCCCATTGAGGCGTGTCCTCCGGGACCGGCGCCGGCTTGGTCTCCTGCTCGGTGACGAGGCGGCGGAGTTCCCGCTCGGCAGCCTTGCGGGTGCCCCGGAACCGGCGGTGGACGTGGCGGACCTTTTCTTCACTGTCACGGCCCAGGTAGACCCGCAGCTCCCAGGTGTCCGGCTCCCTCACCAATCGGATGCTCCCTGCCATCACACTCCCCGACCCTTGTTGGGTTTTTTGTTGGGTTTTTGTGATTCGCAGGTTATCAACAGGAAGTTAGTTCAGAAAATAGTGCCTCTGAACTGGTGTTTCTTCTGGCAGTCCCAACGGGGTTCGAACCCGTGTCTCCACCTTGAGAGGGTGGTGTCCTAGGCCTCTAGACGATGGGACCCTGTTCGGCCCGTTCCTCCCAGAACGAGCCACTAACCGGCCGTGGCCGGGTCTGACCTGCCACTGCGCCCGAATGGGGACGGTGAACGCTCGGGGGGGAGGGCTCGAACCTCCAACCTCATGAACCAGAATCATGCGCGCTGCCAGTTGCGCCACCCCCGAATGGGCGAACCGCCAATTTAGCCGACCTCGGGTGGCCGGGTGACTGCCCCCCGATAGCCGGACAATCCGCGCCGAGGGCACCCCGGCCACTCCCCTGCTCCTCCGAGGCCGGCGTCGCTACGATCAGGGGCAATGACCTCGGAGCGGGCGGTGATCGTCGGTGGTGGGATCCTCGGCACCATGCACGCCCTGGAGGCGTGCCAGCGAGGTTGGGAGGTACTCCACCTCGAGGCTGATCTCCGGCCCCGGCGGGCCTCGGTCCGGAACTTCGGGCTGATCTGGGTGAGCGGCCGCGCTTCGGGTGCCGAACTTGACCTGGCGCTGAGGGCCCGCCTGCTCTGGGAGCGGTTGGCCGAGGCGGTCCCTGGCATCGGCTTCCGACCGGACGGCTCTCTGACCTTGGCCAGCGGGCCCGAGGAGTTGGCCCTATTGACCGAAGCTGTGGCGCAAGCCGATGCACCGGCCCGAGGCTTCGAACTGCTCGATGCCAGTGAGGTGCGGTCGGTCAATCCGGTGATCAAGGGGCCCATCCTTGGCGGCCTTTGGTGTCGCACGGATGCTGTAGTCGAGCCGAGTTCGGTGCTCGGTGCGGTTCGGGACCATCTCGAGACATCCGGTCGCTACCGGTGGCTGCCCGGACGCCAGGCGGTGGACGCGATCGGATCGTCGGCCTCCGACGCTTCCTGCGTGTCCGTAGTCGACGACCGTGGGGATCGCCACAACGGCACGCTCACCCTCTTGTGCACGGGGGACCGCCTGTCCGGCCTCGGCGGGCGGATCGGCACCGCGCTGGCAGCTGCACCCCTACGTCGGTGCCGGCTACAGATGATGCAGACCGCCCCGACCGGCGAGCACCTCACCACGGCGATCGCCGACGGTGACTCCCTCCGCTACTACCCCGCCTTCGACCTGCCCAGCAGAGACCGGCTCCCACCGCCGGCTCCGACCACTGCGTCATGGGGGATGCAGCTGCTGGTGGTGCAGCGGGGCGACGGGAGCCTCACCATCGGCGACACGCACTGCTACGACGAGCCGTTCGACTTCGCGGTCGACGAGGCCCCTTACGACGAGCTGCGCGCCCGGGCCGAGGCCCTGCTCGGATGGGAGCTGCCGCCAGTGGTCAGGCGCTGGGCCGGCGTCTACACCGACACCACCGACGGGCAGGTCTACTGGTCCGAACACGTCGATCCGGGGGTGCTGGTCGTGACCGGGCCGGCCGGGCGGGGGATGACCCTGTCACCCGCCATCGCCGAGCGCACCTGGGACCTGGTCACCCGATGAGACCGCCGATCCGCCTGGTGGCGCTGGACATGGCCGGCACCACGGTCGCGGATGACGGCGCCGTGGAGGAGGCCTTTCAACGGGCCCTCGACTCGGTGGGTCTGACGGCCGGCGCCTTGTCCGCCGATCCCGCGGCCTACATCCGGCGCACCATGGGCCAGTCGAAGATCGAGGTCTTCACCGAGCTCGTGGGTGGCGACCGCCACCGGGCCGAGTTGGCCAACTCCGCCTTCGAACTGGCCTTCGACCAAGCGGTCGACCGGGGCGAGGTTTCCGCCATCGACGGCGCCGAGGCCGCGTTCGCCCGGCTACGTCAGGCCGGCATCCGGATCTGCCTGACCACCGGCTTCTCACCTGCCACCCGAGCGCGCATCGTTGGGACCCTCGGGTGGGAGGGGTTAGTCGACCTGTCGCTGTCCCCGGTCGACGCCGGACGCGGTCGGCCCTGGCCCGACATGATCCTCACCGCTGTACTGCGGCTGCGCATCGACAGTGTGGCCGAGGTGGCGGTCGTGGGCGACACCGCCAGCGATCTGTTGGCCGGCACCCGGGCCGGGGCCTCCCTGGTCGTCGGGGTGCTGACCGGGGCCCATACCCGGGACGAGCTGGCGGCCGCACCCCACACCCATCTGATCGACTCGGTGGCCGACCTCTGCAACCTGGTGTTCCAGGGCCAGGCGTGATCAGCGAGGCACGGTGACCATCGGTCTCCACGGCTGGCATGGGAGGGGGTCGTCCGATGGCGCTCCATGACCTGAACACCAACTTCACCTGGCAACCCACCAAGGGCCCGTTCACCACGGTGACCGATGAGCAGGCCCATCGGTATGACGAGGACGGCTACTTCGTACTCGAGGGCGCCTTTAGTCGCGACCAGATCGAGGCGGTGACGGGAGCGATCGACCCCATCGAACATCGGCACGAGGAGTGGCTCCGCGAGCAGGGTGGCACCTTTCTCATCGCCCGGGCCGATGAGATCACCTTCAGCACCCACCTGGCGGCCGAGTCCGAGCGCCTGGCCAACTTCGTATCCGATCCGGTCCTTACTGGCCTGTGCGCCGACCTCATCGGGCCGGACGTGCGGCTCTACTGGGACCAGGCCGTCTACAAGAAGCCGCACACACCGTCGCCGTTCCCCTGGCACCAGGACAACGGCTACGCCTTCATCGAGCCCCAGCAGTACCTCACGTGCTGGATCGCCCTCACCGACGCCGATGAGCGCAACGGCTGTCCCTGGGTGGTGCCAGGCCTGCACCGGCGGGGCACCCTTGACCACGAGGTGTCAGCCACCGGGCTGGTCTGCTTCGATCAACCGGCAGGGGCCGTGGCCGTGCCTGCTCCACAGGGCAGCATCGTCGTGTTCTCCTCGCTGACCCCCCACTGCACCGGCCCCAACGACACCGACCAGGTGCGCAAGGCCTACATCATCCAGTACGCCCCCGCCGGTGCCGACGTGGTCCGGTCGGTACCGGGTGGCCTGGTTCGGACGCCGGCCGATGTGCCCGACCGCCAGTTCCCCGTGCTGGTCCAGGGACAGCCGGTTCGCCGCTGACGAACGGACTACCGCCAGACGTCCCGGGTCTCGACCAGCCCCTGCCCGGTGAGCATGGTTCCCGACAGAGTGCGGTCGTCGTTGCGCATCCGCCACCGGGCCCAACGCTGGGCCGCGTCCCACCCCTGTTGGGCATGGCCACCCTGGCGGACCAGGTCGTGGAGGTGGTCCGGGTCCTCGTCCAGGTCGAACAGCAGCGGTGGCAGCACCGACGGATCGGCGGCGAACTGGACGTACTTGACGTGGTCATTGCGCACCACGTCCAGCAGGCAGTGGGCCATCGGCAGGTCGAAGTGCTTCTCGGCCAGCAGGGTGGTGGGGTTGGCGAAGCTCCAACTCCAATGGGCCTCCTGGCGCCACTGCTCGGGCCGACCGTCGGGGCCGAGACCCTCCCCGGTGAGGAAGGGCTGCAGGCCGGACCCGTCGGACTGGAGCGGCACCTCGATCCCCAGCCACTTACAGATGGTGGGCAGCACGTCGACGGACTCGGTGACGGCCCGGACCGTCGATCCGCGGGTGGTGTCCGCACCGGGATCGGGATCTCGGACGATCAGGGGCACGTGGAAGGACTCGTCCCAGTAGCCCAGCTTCTCGACCAGCCAGTGGTCGCCACCCATCTCGCCGTGGTCGCTGGTCACCACGACCAGGGTGGAGTCGGCTAGGCCGGTGCTGTCCAGATGGGCGAGCAGATCGGCCAGCCGGTCGTCGACCTCTTGTTGGGCCCCGTGGTACGTGGCCCGCATCTGACGTCGTTCCCGCTCGTCGTCCGGGGCGGCCGCGTAGGGCAGCGTCATGAGCACCTGGTTCAGCGGATGGATGGCCGCTTCGTCGGACTTGGTGGCGGCCCCTACGAAGTCCGGGAGGCTGTCGGCGTCATAGCGGTCGTGGTACCCGACCGGATTGCGCCGGGGAGGATGGGGCCGGATGAACGACGCATGGATGAAGAACGGCTCGTCGCCGTGCCGGTCGAGCCATGAGGTCACCGCCTCACACAGGAATGCCGTCTCGGACTGCTCGGCGGTGAATCGGGTCGGCGCCCACGTCGAGCCGTGCCGGTCGGCGCCCGGGAACCCGTCGATGGGTCGGTACAGATCGCGGGGACGCGACGGCACCTCGACCCCCTTGTCGGCCAGCCAGCGACCCCACTCGAGACTGCCCGCCTCCCACGGGTCGTGGACCACCGCCCGGAAGCCGGGCAGCACCCCCTCGTAGGTCGACAGCCTGGGATCCCCCGCCGGCAGGGTTCTCGGATCGAGGCTGGTGTCGGTGTACCCGAACAGCACCGGGTCGTAGCCCGCCTGGCGGGCCAGCAGGGCCACGTTGGTGAAGCGCGCATCCAGAGGCGTCCCGTTGTGGAGCGACCGGTTGTGGTGCAGATAGGTCCCCGTGTAGAGACAGGCCCGTGACGGGCCGCAGGGCGCGGCGTTGGCCCAGTGGTTGGCAAAGAGCACCCCGCCCTCGGCCAACCCGTCGAGAGTGGGCGTGGTGAGCACCGGATGGCCGACGGCCGACGAGCGCGTCCCCCCGCCACTGGTCAACGGTGATGAAGAGCACGTTGCGGTTCACAGCGACCCCGTCACGGCAGCACGACCACCCGCTGTGTGGCGACCGACCCGAGCGAGCTGTGCAGCTCGGTCAGGTGATTGAACCCCACGATGCGGCCCAGTGCCACCCCGACGGTCTCCTTGGCGAAATAGGGCACCGTGCCCAGGCCCTGGATCGGCGAGGTCCGGGTCGGCGTGGGCGAGGGCCGGAGCTGCAGGGAGGAGGCGATGGCCAGGCTGCGGGCCTCGTGGAAGGGGTCGGTCACGATCAGCACCGTCGAGTCACCCCGGGCCAGCAGGGTGGGGGCGGCATCGGCCAGGTTGGCCCACGAATCGGTCCCCCCGGCCTCCAGGATGTCCCGCCCCGGGACCTGGGCCACCTGCATCAGGTAGCGGGCCGAGGCCTCGGCTTCGGTGTAGTGGTCGCCCGGCTCCTTGGACCCCGTCACCATGATCGTGCCGGCGTAGCCCTGATGCCACAGGAGCCCCGCCTCGTCCAGCCGGGCCCGCAGGTCCGGTGACGGAACCCCGTTGTACTGGGCTGCACCCATCACCACGATGGCCCCGGCGTGGTGGGGCTCGTAGCGCCGGGACGTCAACCACACCTGGCCCGCGGTGACCAGCAGGTACACCACGAGGACCGTCACCACCAGGGCGACCAGCCGGAGGACGAACCGGAGCAGGCGCCACCCGGTGATCGTGGCGACGAGGCCCACGCCGGTCAGGCCACCTCGCCTGTCGTCGCTCGCCGGTCGTCGCTCACGACCCTGATCCGCCGCTCGCCCGGTCGAGCGCCTGGCGCAACCGGGCCAGGGTCTGCTCGGGGCCGAGCAGCTCGAGGGCCTCGAAGAGGGGCGGCCCCACTCGACGACCGGTCACCGCCACCCGGATGGGCGCCTGGGCCTTGCCGAGCTTGCGGCCGACACCCTCCCCCACGGCCACGGTGGCCGCATAGAGGGCGTCCCGGTCCCAGCGGTCGGCCAGCTCGCCATAGGCGGTGATGGCTGCGGTGAGGATGGTGGGCGCCACCTCGTCACCGGCAATCGCCTTGTCCCAGGAGTCCGGGTCGATCAGCGGCTCCTCCAGGAACAAGAAGTCCACCATGGCCGGCACCTCCGACAGGATGGCCACCCGCTCTTGGACCAGGGGGGCAATGGCGGTGAACACCTCCTCGTCGAAGCCGGCCGACGACCAGGGCACCTCGTCGCCGGCCAACCAGGGCCGAGAGGCCTCGATGAACTCGGCCAGCGGCATGGACCGGATGTACTCACCGTTCAGGTGGGTGAGCTTGGCGACGTCGAAGAAGGCCGGCGAGTGGTTCACGTCCTCCAGGCGGAACCACTGGAGCATCTGGTCCAGGTCGAAGTGCTCCACGTCGCCGGGAGGGCTCCATCCCAACAGCCCTAGATAGTTCACGAACGCCTCGGGCAGGTAGCCCTGGTCGCGGTAGGACTCGACCGCCACCGGGTCCCGCCGCTTGGACAGCTTCTTGCGTTGCTCGTTGACCAGCATCGGGAGATGGGCGAAGCGGGGAAGACCCGGCGTGGTACCGGTGCCCGCGCCGGCCGATCCGTCGGTGACCCAGCCCAGTCCCACCAGGGCCTCCCACACCAACAGCCCCTTGGGCGTGGTGGGCAGCAGGTCCTCGCCACGGATCACGTGGGTGATCGCCATGTCCATGTCGTCGACCACGTTGGCCAGGACGAACAGCGGCGCCCCGTCGGCCCTGACCGCCACGAAGTCGTCCATGGCCGAACAGGGGAACTCGACCGGGCCCCGGATCACGTCGTGGACGGTGGTGACCCCGTCGTCGGGGGTGCGGAACCGGAGGGCGTTCCCCTCCCGGGCCAGCCGGCGCCCGCGGCAGTGCCCGTCGTAGCCCGGGGTCATGATCCCCGCCGCCTTGTTGCGGGCATCGATCTGGTCACGCGTGCAATCACAGGCGTAGAGAGCGCCGGCCGCCCACAGGGCATCGATGGCCTGGTGGTAGCGGGCGGTGCGGAGGGACTGGCGGAACGGGCCCTCGTCGGGATCCATGGACAGCCAGTGCATGGCCGTGAGGATCCCGTCGACCCACTCCTCGCGACCCCGCTCGGCGTCGGTGTCCTCGATGCGCAGGATGAAGGTGCCGCCCGACTGGCGGGCCACCAACCAATTGAACAGGGCCGTGCGCGCGCTGCCGACGTGGAAGTAGCCGGTGGGCGACGGGGCGAAGCGGACCCTCGGGGCGTCCCCGGCCACGCCTCTTTTACTCGTCTTCGACGATGGTGATGGCGCCGGTGGGGCAGCCGTTGGCCGCTTGGCGCACCTTCTCGTAGAGCTCCTCGCCGGGATGCTCGTCGAGCACGTAGAGAAAGCCGTCGTCTCGCACTTCGAACACCTCAGGGGCGATGCCCATGCACACCGCGTTGCTGGCGCACTCGTCGTAGTCGACAACAATCTTCACGTGATGCCTCCGTCAACTCGGGGAACCCGGCCGAGTGTACTGGCACCCGGGCAGGGTGCCGGGGCAGGTGGACCGGCCCGCACTGCCCGGGGCACGGGGTTCGGCCACCACCAATCCCGCAGCGCCCTGGGGTAGAACACTCACCATGCGCCAACCCCGGACACGACCCACCACGCCCAGCCCGATCCTGCGACCGGGTCGGGCACGGCTGGCATTCGTCCTGGTGGGAGCGGTGGCCATCCTGTTGGCCGCCTGCTCGTCGGGCTCCTCGAGCAGTCCGGCCACCACCGCGTCGCCGACGACGGGGCCCCCGGGCGGGTCCACCACCACCCCGGCCAACGGACTGCCCCCCGTCCGACATGTCTTCATCATCGTGTTGGAGAACGAGGGGTACGCCACCACCTTTGGCACACCGGCCAACGACCCCTATCTGGCCACCACCCTCCCGGCATCGGGGGCCTTGTTGTCCGACTACTACGGCATCGGTCACTTCTCCAATGACAATTATCTGGCCATGATCTCCGGACAGGCCCCCAACCCCCTCACCCAGGCGGACTGCCAGCAATTCGTCGATTTCCCGCCATCGGCCACGGTGGCATCCGACGGCCAGATCTCCGACTCGGGCTGCGTCTACCCCACGGCTGTCACGACGGTGGCCAACCAGTTGAGTGCGGCCCATCGGACCTGGAAGGCCTACATGCAAGACATGGGCAACATCGCCTCGCGGGAGGCTGCGGTGTGCGGCCACCCGGCTGTCGGCAGTGCTGACAACACCCAAAAGGCGGTGAGCGGGGACGGCTACGCCACCCGGCACAACCCGTTCGTCTACTTCCACTCCATCATCGACGACACCAAGCTGTGCGACGCCGACGTCGTGCCGCTCGGGACCACCACCGGCCAGCTGCCGGCCGATGTCCCCACCGGCACCACCGGGCTGGCCACCGACCTGAAGTCCGCCGCCACCACGCCCAACCTCAGCTTCATCACACCCAACCTGTGTAACGACGGCCACGACGCCCCGTGCATCAACCAGCAGGGGTCTGCGTCGGCACTGACCAACATCGACGCCTTCCTCCAGACCTGGGTCCCGCTCATCACCGGCTCTGCGGCATTCAAGAAGGACGGACTCCTCGAGGTGACGTTCGACGAGGCCGACCCCGACGGGGGCAACGCCGATGCCTCGGCCTGCTGCAACGAACAGCCGGGGCCGGCCGCACCCCAGCCCGGAGGGTTCGGCCCGGGCGGTGGACGGATCGGGACGGTCCTCATCTCGCCGTTCATCAAGGGCGGAACGGTGACCACCGTCCCCTACAACCACTACTCCACCCTGGCAACGGTCGAGGACCTGTTCGGCCTGGCCAAACTGGGCCAGGCTCGGACGGTCAGTGCCACCTTCGGCAAGGACGTGTTCACCGGCGCGTCCTGAGCCGCACCGCCTCAGATCGCCTGGTCCCAGGCCGGCCGGGTGCGGGACAGCCTCCCGGCCAGTACCGCCACGGGGACCAGGAGCACCAGGGCGATGGCCAGACTCAGCGGCCTGCTGGCATGCAGGATGGTCGCGGCACCCACCAGCGCACCGACGAACATGGCGCCGGCCGACAGCCCGCGGCGACCGATCTTCGACCCCGGACCGCCCGCCAGCCGGCTGTCGAAGGCGGCCCCGGTCACGGTCATGGTGAGCACGGTGGTGGTCAGGTCGGGAACCGCCAGCTTGCGGACCGTCCCGTTCTGCATGCCCGTCGCCAGCCCCAACAGCACGATCAGGACATAGCGCGCCGCACCCGCGCCCGGGTCGGCGACCCGCCACCCGACGACCGTCGATACCGCCACCAGGGCCAGCTCGAAGGCGCTCGACACCGCCAGCATGCGGCCCCTTCTGCCCCCGAGCCGCTTGACGACCCGGCCACTGACCGCCGCGCCGAGAGCGAACGCCACCAGAGCGGTGAACGAGGCGGCGATGGAGAAGCCCTGAGCCCCCACCAGGGCGAAGGCCAAGAACACCACATTCCCGGTCATGTTGGCCACGAACACGTGCCCGAGCACGAGGTAGCTGAAGGCGTCGACCAGGCCGGTCACGACGGTGAGGACCAACAAGAGCGGCACCAGCGGCCCGTGCCGGTCACCCGGCGGGGGGACCAGGGTCTCTCGGACATCGTTCCAGGTGCGCATAGAGCTACCTCCTCGTTCGGTGCGGCACAACGATCGCTACCAGACCGATCCTGTGCAAGCAACGTCTCTGCAGCCGGACCGTCAGTAGGCTGCCGCGGGTGCCACCGGTGATCGCTGACCGAGGAAGGGTGCGGCGTCAGAGGTTGGCGGCGGGCGTCGGCGTCGTGGCGGTGGTGGTGGCTGCGGTGGTGCTGGGGTTGGTCGTCGTCGGATCGGGGACCACAGGTCAGCGGGCTACGTCGCCGGCCACGTCGACCACCCGGGCGCCCACGCCCACCACAACCACGATCCCGACGTCGTTCGCTGTGGGCACGACCGCGCTCGACGTCACCGAACCGAGCGGGTCAGGCCAGGGGACACGCTCGCTGCCCACCACCGTCCGCTACCCCACCACCGGAGTCTCGAGCGCTGCGGACCATGCCGCTGGTCCGTTCCCACTGGTGGTGTTCTCCGGCGGTTACGACATCGATCCCGAGGCCTTCGCCACCCTCCTCCAGGCCTGGGCCTCGGCCGGCTACGTGGTGGCGGACCCGGTCTACCCCTACACCTCGCCCTCGGCTCCCGAAGGGCTCGACGAACACGACATCGTCAACCATCCCGGCGATCTCCGCACCGTGATCACCGCACTGCTCGGTGCCACCGGACCACTGGCCGGACTGATCGACCCCCACGAGATTGCAGTCGTCGGTCACTCCGACGGTGGCGACGTCTCCCTCGCCGCCGTGGCCAATTCCTGTTGCACCGACCACCGCATCACCGCGGCCGTGATCCTGTCGGGGGCCGAGTGGACGGTGTTCGGCGGTACCTACTTTGCCGAGCCCCAGCCACCCCTGTTGGTGGTCCAGGGCACCGACGACGACGTCAACCCCCCGGGGTGCAGCGTCCAGCTGTATGGCCAAGCCACCGCCCCCAAGTACTACCTGTCGCTGGACGGGCAGACCCACAAGAGCGCCTACCTGCAGCCGGGCCCGGCGTTCGACATCGTCGAGTCGGTCACCACGGACTTCCTCGACGGCGCCGTGAAGCACCAGGCAGCCCGGCTGGCCGCACTGCCGTCGGCCGGAACCGTCCCGGGGTCGTCGACGTTGTCCGTCGGCACCGCAACAGGCCTGTCACTCGGCTACTGCCCGGGCGCACCGGGCAGCTGAGCACCGACGACCCGCCTGGCCCCGACCGGGTCAGGGTTTCTCGCTGCCGACCACCCACATGGCGAAGAACTGGGAGCCGCCGCCGTAGGCCTGGCCCAGGGCCACCTTGGCCCCGTCGACCTGGTGCTCACCGGCCTGGCCCCGCACCTGCATGGCCACCTCGAGGAACCGCAGCATGCCCGAGGCGCCGATGGGATTGGAGGACAGGACGCCACCCGATGTGTTCCAGGGAATGTCGCCATCGAAGGCGGTGGCCCCCGACTCGGTCAGTTTCCAACCGTCCCCGAGGTCGCAGAATCCGAGGTTCTCCAACCACATGGGCTCATACCAGCTGAAGGGCACGTAGATCTCGGCCACGTCGATCTGTGTGCGGGGATCGGTGATGCCGGCCTGGGCGTAGACGTCGGCCGAGCAGTCCCGTCCCGCCTGGGGATTTACCTGGTCCCGGCCGGCGAACATGGTGGGCTCCGAGCGCATGGCCGTGCCGTGGATCCACGCTGGCGGGTACCCGCCGGACACGGCGTCCTCGGCGGCCAGCACCATGGCCGCGGCACCGTCGGACGACGGGCAGGCCTCGAGGTAGCGCAACGGATCCCACAGCATCATGGAGTCCTCGACCATCTTGAGGTCGATGTCGGCCAGGTGGAGATGGGCGTAGGGGTTGCGCATGGCGTTGAGCCGGTCCTTGACCGCCACCATCCGCCCGATGTGTTCGGGCGCACCCGACCGCCGCATGTAGGCGCGGATGTGCGGGGCGAAGTAGCCACCGGCACCGGCCAGCAGGGGGGCGGCAAAGGGCTGGGGCACCGACAGCGCCCACATGGCGTCGGAGTCGGACTGCTTCTCGTAGGCCACCGTCAGCACCCGCTTGTGGATGCCCGACTTGACCAGGTGGGCGGCGACCAGGGCCGTCGAGCCACCCACCGAGCCTGCCGTGTGCACCCGGATCATGGGCTTGCCGACAGCCCCGAGGGCGGGGGCCAGATAGAGCTCGGGCATCATGTTGCCCTCGAACATGTCGGGCGCCTTGCCGATGACCACGGCGTCGATGTCCGACCAGGTCAGGTCGGCGTCGGCCAGGGCCATCTTGGCCGCCTCACGGACCAGGCCGGCGATGGAGACGTCGTCCCGCTTGGCCTTGTGGTGGGTCTGGCCCACACCGATCACTGCGCAACGCTCGGCCATCACTCACCCTCCAGGACGCAGACCAGGTTCTGTTGCAGGCAGGGCCCCGAGGTGGCGTGGGCCACCGCCCGGCGGGCCTGGCCCGAGGCGATCCGGGACGCCGCCTCCCCGATGCGGATGAGGCCGGCCGACATCAGCGGGTTGGCCGCCAGCGGCCCCCCCGACGGGTTGATGGCCACCTCGTCACCCAGCCCGAGGGCCTCGCGGAGGATGACCTCCTGGTGGGCATAGGGGGCGTGGAGCTCGGCCACATCGACCGGAGCGTCGGCCACCCCGGCCACCTCGGCCGCCTTGGCCGTGGACGGGGAAGCGGTCAGGTCGCGGGCGCCGAGGGCGTGAGTCTCCATCCGGTGGTCGAAGCCGGTGATCCACACCGGGTGGTCCGACCACTGTGCCGCCTTGTCGCCGGCGGCGAGCACGATGGCGGCCCCCCGTCGGTGATCGGCGGCAGCGTGTGGCGCCGCAGCGGGGCGACGACGTACTCGTCGGCCAGCAGTTTGTCGGCCGGCACGTCCAGTGCCACCTGGGCGTTGGGGTTGGCCAGGGCGTCCCTGCGACTACGGGAGGCGATGTCGGCAAAGTCGGCCTCGGTGGCCTTGCCGGCATCGATCAAGGCCCGGGCCTGCAGTGCGGCCAGGCTGACCGGGTCGGGCCAGAGGGGGGCCAGGTAGTAGGGGTCGAGCTGCAGGGCCAGGATCTCGTTGAGGTTCCCGAGGGAGGAACGCCCGAACGAGTAGACCAGTGCGGCGTCGATGTCCCCCTCTTGGAGGAGCACCCAGGCCTCGTACAGCGCCCAGGCCCCGTCCATCTCCACGTGGCTCTCCGAGCGGGGCGGCCACACCCCCACGGCATCCAGGGCCATCACGAAGCTGAAGGGGCCACCGATCAGGTAGTCGGTGGAGCCCGAGCAGATGAAGTCGACGTCGTCCTTGGTGATCCCGATGTTGCCGAACACCTCGGCGATCACCGGCATCAACATCTCGACCTCGTTGTGCTCCTCGTCCCGGCGGACGTTCTTGGCCTGGGCGAACGAGGCGACCGATACGGGCCGGACGCTCCGGCTGGCGGCGCTCACAGATACTCCTTGTAGGTCTCGTAGTCGGCGTCGGGCTCGCCGTTGGGCCGGAAGTACTTGACCGACGACAGCGACTCGGTCAGCTCGCTCGGCTCCACCCACACCGCCTCGACCCGCATGCCCATCCGGATCTGGTCGGTGGGGATCTCCTGGATGAGGCCCATGAACGACAGGTTGGCCCCGTCCAACAGCACCTGGGCGCAGATGTAGGGGATCTCGATGGACTGGCCGGCGAAGGGTACGTTCACCACGCAGTAGGTGGTGATGGTGCCCACGTTGGCCAGCTCCACGTCCTCGGTGGTGGGCACCCCGTCGGTGGGGCACGACCCCCGAGACGGGACGTAGACCTTGCCGCACACATGGCAGCGCTGGCCCATGAACTTGCCCTGCTTCAGCCCACGCAGGAAGCGTGACTGGGCCACGCCCGGCGTGAACTCGAAGTCGAGCCGGATAGGCGTGGCGAGCGTGGTGACCGGGCCCCGGTCGGTGGTGGACTCGTCTGCCATCACGATGCTCCTTCGGGGACGAACGACTCGATGTCGGCCATGGCGCCGACGCGCTCGGCCTCGGGGCGGAAGCGCACGGTGACCCGGTCACCGCTGGCCAGTGCGTCGGGGCCGCCGGCGTCCACGACGTGGAGCAGGGCGGTGTCGGCACCGTCCAGGCGGATGAGGGCCCAGGCGAAGGGCTTTGGGAGGGGGTGCTTGGGGCGGGGCTCGGCCACCCAGGCCCAGGTCTGCACCACGCCGCCCGGGCCCACCTCGACCAGCTCGCCGGTGTCCTCGCCGGTGGTCGGGTCGTACTCGGTGGGGGGCACGATCACCGACCCGGCCGCCCCCCTGACACCGAACAGCTTCCCATCGCGCAGCCCGGTGAAGAAGGCGCCGATGACCGGGCCGACCGACCGCGAGTATGGGTATTCGAGACGGTGTTCGGCATGCAGCGTTTCGTTCTCGGACATCCGTTCCTCCCCCTGGTAGCTCGACGAACGTGAATTTCCGAAAGTAGAACACATTTCACTTTTGATCGCCAACGTCCGAGCTCGGACCACGGCGGGACGCCGGGCGCTACCGTGGCCGGCCATGGCCGACCCCTCCGCTCGTCCCAACATCCTGCTCATCGTCTCGGACCAGGAGCGCCAGCGGTCCTGGCTGCCCACCGGTGTCTCCCTGCCCTGGCGCGACCGCCTCCGGACCGAGGGCCTCGAGTTCACCGACTACTTCACCCACTCCTCACCCTGCTCCCCGAGCCGGGCCAGCCTGTTCACCGGTCGCTACCTCGAGGGGCACGGCGTCCGGGACAACGTCATCATGCCCGAGCACCACGAGCTGCCCACCTCGACCCCCACCCTGGGATCGCTCCTGGACGGCAGTGGCTACCGCTCCTCCTACATCGGCAAATGGCACCTGTCGCACTCCCCCACACCCGACATGGAGGCCTATGGCTTCGCCGACTGGGACGGCAACGACCGCCACTTCATGGGCTGGGCCGGCACCGGCGTCCACTTCGACCCGATCATCGCCACCAATGCCGCCCACTGGCTGCGCCAGAATGCCCGTCCGGGTGGTGCGACCGGCGGAAACCGGGCCGACACCACCGCGCCGTGGTTCTTGACCGTGGCGCTGGTCAACCCTCATGACGTCATGTGGTTCCCCGTGGATCAGCCCGGCTACCGGGAGGAGCACCCCGACGATGTCGCCGCCATTCGCTCGGTGCTCGAGGCCGCCGCCTGGAAGGACGACGACGCGCTGCCCGTCTTCGACGAGCCCTATCCCGAGGTGGTCGACCAGCTTCCGGCGAACTTCGCCGACGACCTCCACACCAAGCCCGAGGCCCACCGCCAGTGGCGCTGGGATCAGCAGCACGGCCTGTGGGGGTACATCGATCCGGCCGACAAGGGCTCCTGGCTACGGCACCTCGACTACTACGTGCACCTCCACCGCCTAGCCGATGCCAACCTGGGCACGGTACTGGCCGCGCTGGAGGCGTCGGGGGCCTGGGACGACACCATCATCATCTTCACCTCCGACCACGGCGACATGTGCGGCTCACACGGCCTTCGCTCCAAGGGGCCCTTCGTCTACGACGAGATCATGCGGGTGCCCCTCTATGTGAAGGTTCCCGGCGTCACCACCCCCGGGTCGAGCACACGCGCCCTGGGATCCCACGTCGACCTGGCCGCCACGATCTGCGCACTGGGCGGCGTGGATGCCTCGTCGGCGTCCACCACCGTGCAGGGAACCGACCTGTCACCGGTCTTTGCCGACCCGTCCGCGACGGTGCGAGACCACATCCTCTTCGCCCAGGACTCGGCCCAGACCACAGCCCTCAACAACGTCCGTTACGTGCTGCGCGGCTTCTACGACGGGACCACCAAGTACGCCCGCTACTACGGGGTGGGTGGCGGCAAGCCCTCGACCGGACTGTGGGGGAAGTCGCCCGGGCACAAGCTGTTCGATGCCGACTGCAGCTTCGACGACAACGACCACGAGTGGTACGACCACGGCACCGATCCCCACGAGTTGGTGAACCTAGCCAACGACCGGTCACGGCGGGACGGGCTGCGCGATAGCTACGAGCGGATGCTCACCTACGAGCGGGAGTCCTTCACCACCTTCGGTTGAGCGGGACCGAGGCGCCCCGCCGACCCGCTGGGCCTCAGGGCCGTGCTGCCACCCGGTCGGCCAGATCGGATGCCAGCCCCCGACAGCCCGCCTCGACGAGGTCGAGGCAGGTCTCAAAGTCGGCCTCGTCGCCGTAGTACGGATCGGGGACATCGACCGATCCTCCCGAGCCCGGATCGAACTGGCGCAGGAGGACCAGGTGCTGGTCGAAGCGGTCGTCGCCCGCCCGGCTCCGGCCCAGGCTCAACAGGGTCTGCTGGTGCCCGCGGTCCAGGCACACCACCATGTCGGTCCGGTCGAACGACGCCATGGCGAACTTCTGGGCCCGATGGCCCTCGGCTGCGTAGCCCCGCTGTTCGAGGGCATGGGCGGCCCGGGGATCCATGGGCTCACCCTCGTGCCATCCGCCGGTTCCGGCACTGGTGACGACGAGGTGGTCGCCGAGGTGGGTGCCGTCGGGGAGCTCGACCTGGGCGGCCAGGGTGCGGAGCACCACCTCGGCCATCGGCGACCGGCAGATGTTCCCGGTGCAGACGAAACAGACACGGAGGCGTGGCTCGGGGTGGGTCGGCCGGTCGGACACCGGGACAGTCTGCCCCGGGGTGACGCCACACCGGTACGCTGCCCACAGACCCGCTCCGCACCGATCGAAAGAGGCCCAGATGACTGACGACCAGCCCTCCCAGCAGATGGGCCACGGGGTCAAGCAGCGAGACGTCATCAAGATGACCCCCGAGGAGATCGACGCGTTCCTCCACGAACGTCGCGCCATGACCATGTGCACCCTCAACCACGACGGCTCCATCCACGCCGTGGCCATGTGGTACGGCTTCCTCGACGGGTCGATCGCCATCGAGACCAAGGGCAAGGCGCAAAAGGCCGTCAACCTCGGACGCGACCCCCGGATGACCTGCATGGTCGAAGACGGCGACTACTACGAGGAGTTGCGGGGCGTGGAGCTGGTCGGCCGGGCCGAGATCATCGACGATCCCGACAAGATGTGGGAGCTCGGCGTCAACCTGTTCGAGCGCTACTACGGCACCTACACCGAGGAGCTACGCCCCTTCGTCGAGACCATGCTCAACAAGCGAATCGTGGCCAAGCTGAACGTGGAGCGCACGGTGTCCTGGGACCACCGCAAGCTGGGCCTCCCCTCGACGCGCCCCGCCTGAGTCGCGGACCAGTCGAGGCCAACCACGAGCAGGACGAGAACGGAGTACCCCTTGCACCCGATGAGCGACGACGAGTTGGTCAGCTTCCTCACCAGTGACCCACCCCACACGGGCAAGCTGGCCACGGTCCGGGCTGACGGGAGGCCCCACGTGGCACCGGTCTGGTTCGCGCTGGATCGGGCCGCGGCAACCGCCGAGTCGCCCCTCGGCGACATCGTCTTCAACACCGGAGCCGACACGTTGAAGGGCAAGGCGCTGGCCCGAGACCCGCGGGTGGCGCTGTGCATCGACGACGAGCGACCGCCCTTCGCGTTCGTCACCATCGAGGGGACGGCCACGCTCAGCGAGGAGCCCGACGAGGTGGCCCGCTGGGCCGCAGTCCTGGGCGGGCGCTACATGGGCCAGGACCGGGCCGAGGAGTTCGGACGGCGCAACGGCGTGCCCGGTGAGCTCGTGGTCCGCGTCCGGCCGACCCGTATCGTGACGGCCGCCGACCTGGCCAGCTGAGGTTGGCGACGGGGCCCGCTCGATGCGTGCCCGGGGGTCCGGGGTCCACCAGGGTGTAGCGCCCGAGGCCACCTTCCGCCACTCCGGGCCCGTGGCGCCGACCGCCCTCGGCCTGGTAGCACTGTCGCCGAACCAAAGGGGAACGGACTGATGATGCTCGATCGCTTCCAGATGACCGACAAGGTCGCCATCGTGACCGGGGCCGGCCGCGGCATCGGGGCGGCGACCGCCATCGGCCTGGCCGAGGCCGGCGCCGACGTGGTCATCTCGGCCAGGACCGAGGACCAGCTGGCCCAGGTGGCCACGACCATCGAAGGGCTGGGGCGGCGGGTGGAGGTCGTGCCGGCCGATCTCAGCGATCTCGACGCGGTGGCCGGGCTGGTGGATCACGCCCGTGGGGCCTTCGGTCGCCTCGACCTGGTGGTCAACAATGTGGGCGGGGCCATGCCCCGCCCATTCATGGACACCTCCCCGGGCCGGCTCGAGCAGGCCTTCCACTTCAACGTCTCGACGGCCCACGCCCTGCTCCGGCCGGCGGTGCCGCTGATGCTGGAGGGCGACGGCGGGTCGGTGGTCAACATCTCGTCGGCCATGGGGCGCATGGCCGGACGCGGCTACCTGGCCTACGGCACCGCAAAAGGGGCCCTGGCGCACTACACCCGGTTGGCGGCCGCCGACCTCGCCCCCCGCATCCGGGTCAACGCCATCGCCGTGGGGTCGGTGGCCACCTCCGCCCTCGACATCGTGATGCAGACCGACGAGCTGCGAGAGGCGCTCGAGGCCGGCACCCCGCTCAAGCGCATCGGTCAGCCCGAGGACATCGCCTCGGCCGTCGTCTACCTGGCCTCGGAGGCCGGGGCCTACATCACCGGCAAGATCCTCGAGGTTGACGGCGGCATCGAGGCCCCCAATCTGGACATGGGCCTTCCCGACGTATGAGGGGAACCACCACGTCCGCCCCGCCCCGATCCATTCCCCGACCCAGGAGCACCCCATGACCAAGACCTATCGAGTCGTCGCCTGGAGCACCGGCAATGTCGGTCGCCACGCCATCGCCGGCATCGACGCCCGACCCGACCTCGAGCTCGTCGGACTGTGGGTGTCGAACCCGGACAAGGTGGGCAAGGACGCCGGTGAACTGGCCGGCCTGGGCCGGACCCTGGGGGTGGCGGCCACCAACGACGTCGACGCGCTGTTGGCGCTGAAGCCCGACGTGGTGGTGCACACCGCCATGGCCGACCACCGCCTGATGGAGGCCATCGCCGATCTCGAGCGGCTCCTGCGGGCCGGTGTGAACGTGGTCTCGAGCGGGCCGGTCTTCCTCCAGTACCCCTTCGGCGTGGTGGACGAGGGCATGGTGACCCCGATCCAGGAGGCCGCGGCCGCAGGCGGGGTGTCCCTGTTCGTGAACGGGGTCGACCCCGGGTTCGCCAACGACGCCCTCCCGCTGGTCCTGTCGGGCGTCAGCGAGCGCATCGAGGAACTGCGGGTGGCCGAGATCCTCAACTACGCCACCTACAACCAGCCCATGGTCATCTTCGACATCATGGGCTTTGGCCGGCCCATCGACGACGTCCCCATGATCCTGCAGCCCGGGGTGATGACTATGGCGTGGGGCAGCGTGGTCCGACAGCTGGCGGCCGGCCTTGACGTGGAGCTCGACTCCGTGGAGGAGTGGTACGAGCGGCTGCCGGCCACCGAGACCTTCGAGGTCGACTCGGGCACCATCGAGAAGGGGACGGCGGCGGCCCTGCACTTCGAGTTGCGCGGACTGCGGAACGGCAAGGCGGTCATCGTGCTGGAGCACGTCACCCGACTCCACGACGACCTGGCCCCCGAGTGGCCCCAGCCGGCCGGCCACGGCTGCTACCGGGTGACCATCACCGGTGAGCCCACCTACACCCTGGACCTCCAGCTGCTCGGCACCGACGGCGACCACAACACCGCCGGGCTGAAAGCCACCGCCATGCGCCTGGTCAACGCCATCCCGGCGGTGGTGGACGGTCCGCCCGGGCTGCTCACCGCCCTCGACCTCCCTCCGGTCTACGGGCGCGGCCTGGTCACCTGAGTCCTGGCGCCCGGGCGGCCCCACCGCCGGGGAAGCCGGGGCAAAACGGTAGGGTCCGAGGCATGGAGCCCACCCGCCGAGGATGTCGATGAGTCTGGGCGGCCACGGCATGGGCGGGGGCCAGTTCGGCGGCGTGATGCGCTCCATGCGCCGGGACGACACGGTCACCCAGCAACGGGTGACCAAGGGCACGGCCAAGCGGATGATCCAGTTCGCCCGGCCCTACCGCACCGTCCTGGCCTGGTTCCTGGTCCTGGTGGTGGTCGACGCGGTGATCGGGGTGATCAATCCCCTCTTGTTCCGCTCGATCATCGACAAGGGCATCCCCGAGCACAACAAGTCCCTGATCATCGGCTTGGCCGTGGTGGCGGCGGTGCTCGCCGTGGCCGACACCGGGCTGTCCATCGGCATCCGGTGGGTGTCGGCCAAGGTCGGTGAGGGGCTCATCTTCGACATGCGGTCCAAGGTGTTCGAGCACATCCAGAAGATGCCGATCGCCTTTTTCACCCGGACCCAGACCGGTGCGTTGATCAGTCGCCTCAACAACGATGTGATCGGGGCCCAGCAGGCCTTCACCGACACCCTCTCCTCGGTGGTGTCCAACCTGATCAGCGTGACGCTGGTGCTGATCGTGATGTTCCTGCTGTCCTGGCCGATCACCCTCATCAGCCTGGTGATCCTGCCGGTGTTCGTCCTTCCGGCCAAGCGGGTGGGCCGTCGGCTGTCGGCCATCACCCGGGAGTCCTACGGCCTCAACGCCCAGATGAACAACACCATGACTGAGCGCTTCAACGTGTCAGGGGCCCTCTTGGTCAAGCTCTTCGGCCGACCGAAGGACGAGCGCGACGCCTTTGAGTCCAAGGCGGGCCGGGTCCGGGACATCGGGGTGACCCAGGCCATGTACGCCCGGTTCTTCATCGCCGCCCTGACCCTGACGGCGGCGTTGGCCACGGCGGTGGTGTACGGCTGGGGCGGGCTCCAGGTGGTCAACGGAACCCTGCAGCTCGGCACGGTGGTGGCGCTGGCGGCCTACCTGACCCGGCTGTACGGCCCCCTCACCGCCCTGTCCAACGTCCAGGTCGACGTGATGACCGCCCTGGTCTCCTTCGACCGGGTGTTCGAGGTCCTCGACCTGCCGCCCATGATCGCCGACCGCCCGGACGCCCGACCGGTGCCCGCTGGTCCCGCCCGCATCGAGTTCGACCATGTCGACTTCCGCTACCCCAACGCCGACGAGGTCTCCCTGGCCTCGTTGGAGTCGGTGGCCGTCCTCGACCCCACGGTCTCGAGTCAGGTGCTCTTCGACGTCTCCTTCACCGCCGAGCCCGGACAGCTGATCGCCCTGGTGGGCCCCTCGGGCGCCGGCAAGACCACCATCAGCCAGCTCCTGCCCCGGCTCTACGACGTGCGGGGGGGCGCTATCCGGATCAACGGCCTCGACGTACGGGACGCCACCATGGAGTCCCTCACCGCCACCATCGGGGTGGTGACCCAGGACGCGCACCTCTTCCACGAGACCATCCGCACCAACCTCTCCTACGCCAAGCCCGGCGCCACCGAGGGCGAGCTCGACGCCGCGCTGGCCGGAGCCCAGATCGCCACCATGGTCGACGGGCTCCCCGATGGCCTCGACACCGTGGTCGGGGACCGGGGCTACCGGCTGTCCGGGGGCGAGAAGCAACGACTAGCCATCGCCAGGATCCTGCTCAAGGCACCCGAGGTGGTGGTGCTCGACGAGGCCACCGCCCACCTCGACTCAGAATCGGAGGCTGCGGTGCAAAAGGCCTTGGCCACCGCGTTGAAGGGCCGCACGTCGCTGGTCATCGCCCACCGGCTATCGACCGTCCGGGAGGCCGACATGATCCTGGTCCTCGACCACGGGCGCATCGTCGAGCGCGGCCAGCACGAGGAGCTGTTGGCCGCCCGGGGCCAGTACGCCGAGCTCTACCGGATCCAGTTCGAGCGACAAGAACCACCGGACTGACCGGCGCACCAAGCGTCGCTCAGGCCGCTTGAACTCCCGGCCCGACGGTGTCGTCCGAGCCTGACCTCGACTGGTCAGTGGCTCCGCCACGACCAGTCGAGTGTCCCGCCGTCCCGGCGGACGTTCCACCACGTGGCCAGGGGGACGATGACCGAGCCGATGATGAGGGCCGCGCCCCAGTTGCCCCCGGCGAAGAGATTCAACACGATGCCCAGGGCGAACACCCCGGCACACACCAGCACCGTACGGAGGAAGGAGCGCCCTCCCTTGATGCTCGTCAGTTCGGTGTCCCAGTCCACTCCTGGTCTCTACCCATCGTGAGCCCCGCCAATCCCCGGCAGGGTCAGCGGGACGCACGTGTCGGGTCGGGTCGGAGACTCGCTACGCGGCCTCGCCCACACACAGGGACGCTTCACCCTTGTCGTGCGTGTCGCCCGGATCGAGGGTGCCGTCCGACGCCCAGTGCTCGGCGCGCGCCGCCGTGGCCACGGAGGCCCACCTCGTGGAGGGGCCGGATGCGATGTCCCGGTCGTCGTGGAATGTCTGTTGGTCGTTGTGGTTGCTCATGAGTTGCTTCTTTCGGTGCTTTTCGGTGTTGGTGATGGCGTCATATCCAGTTTTTCGAGGCGCTCCAGCCGGTGACTCCGAGGAAATCGGTGAGCCGGACGGGCACGCATTGTGACCGTCGACCCCTCCGTTGCCCCTGTCGTCCGCCCCACGCCCGTGACGCGGAGGTCTGGGCTACGGCGATCGCTGGAGGATCATGGGTGCTGCCCGCACGGTGATCGCTCGGGCCCCTCGATCGGCGTGACCGTCGAGGGCCGGTCGATCGGACACCCAAACGTTCGATCGGGTCAGGTCGTGCTTGCCGCCCGGACTCGTGAATTCCGATTCCCGAACAACAAAAAAAGCCGCTTCCGAAGAAGCGACTCCCGACCGGACCAGACAGTGTTGGTGTCTGGGCTACTCCGTCGAGAGCGCCTCCTTGACCGCCTTGGCCGAGGATACGAGCGCATCCTTGCTACAGGCGGTGGAGATGCCGGCGATCGATACAGCCATGACCGGGCGGTCGGAATCGACCTCGGACTGGTCCTTGTCGGACCGTCCTTTTCCCTTCTTTGTCGTGGCCATATCGCTCACAGAGTCCAGTGTAGCGGTCCAAGTGGCGCGCGCGGTGTCATCCGAATTGATGACAATGGCGAGGCGGTCTGCCGCGTCGAATCACCGGTGCGGGCCGTGCCTGGGCGTCTCCCCCAGAACCGGGTGGGCCGGACGCTACCGTTGCCGGGGTGGCCCGGTTCGTCGTCGACATCACCCCGCTGCGCCGCTACCGGCACTTCCGTCGCCTCTGGGCCGGCCAGGTGGTCTCGGGGATGGGAACCCAGCTCACCCTGGTGGCGGTGTCGTTCCAGGCCTACGGGCTGACCCACTCGACCCTGGTCGTCGGCCTGATCGGCCTGGTCCAGCTGGTGCCGCTGCTGGCCGGCGCCCTGTGGGGCGGCACGTTGGCCGATGCCATGGACCGCCGGAAGGTCCTGGTGCTCACCCAGTTGGCGATGGCGGCGGCCGTCTCGGGTCTGGTGGTGAACGCATCGCTGGCCCACCCGGCCGTCTGGCCCCTGTTCGTGTGCACCGGGGCGGGAGCCGGGTTCCAGGGTGTCGACTGGCCCGCCCGCCGGGCTGCCCTTCCCATGCTGGTCGACGAGCGGGACGTCACCTCGGCCATCGCCCTGCAGACCACCATCCAGCAGCTGGCCCTGGTGGCCGGCCCGGCACTGGCCGGCATCCTGATCGCCACCATCGGCATGGGCGCCGTGTACGGGATCGACGTGGCCACCTACGGGGTTGCACTGGTCGCGGCCCTGCTCCTCCCCGCCCTCGTGCCCAGCGGCGGCGGCACCCCGATGGGGTTGCGGTCCATGACCGAAGGCTTCCGGCACTTGAGGGGTCAGCGACTGTTGTCGGCCACGTATTGGATCGACCTCAACGCCATGATCTTCGGGATGCCCCGGGCGGTGTTCCCCGCGCTCGGCACCGGGCTGTTCGGTGGCGGGGCCGGCGTGGTCGGGCTCCTCTACGCCGCGCCGGGAGCCGGTGCACTGATCGGCTCGCTGTTCACCGGCTGGTGCGCCCGGGTCCACCACCAGGGACGGGCCATCGCCGCGTGTGTAGTGGTGTGGGGGACCACCATCGCCTTGTTCGGGTTGATCCCGGTGCTGTGGATCGGACTGGGCCTGCTGGCTCTGGCCGGTGCGGCCGACGTGGTCTCGGCCGTCTTCCGTCAGGCCGTCCAGCAGCGCACCGTGCCCGAGCACCTCCAGGGCCGCCTGTCGGGGACGTTCTTCGCCGTGGTGGCTGGCGGCCCGCGCCTCGGGGATGCCGAAACCGGCGTGGCCGCCGCCATCGGTGGACCGCAGTTCGCGGTGTGGTCAGGGGGCCTGGCCTGTGTGGCCGGTGTCGGCATCCTGCTCTGGCGGGTCCCCGAGCTGTGGCGGGACAGTGGTGGCGGACAGGAGTTCGCCTCCGATACCCGGACCGACGCCATCGCCGAGGTCACCAGCGAGCTGGGCGAGGGCGAGCCGCTCTGACACCGACGCGTCGGGACAGCGCGTCGCCGACGGGCGGCGTGCTGAGCACGTCTGACGTCCGGGTCGAGGCACCCGCGGGGTGGCCCCAGCCGAGGGCTACCCTTCGACCGTGCACCCGATCGGAACAGGTGGCCCTCCCCCTGGGTGGTACCCGGACCCGGCCGGGGTCAAGGCCTGGCGGTGGTGGAGCGGCACCTCCTGGACCGAGTGGGCCTCTGACCCCACACCCGCCGACCAGGCCGCCAACCCTGGCCAGCCCCTCGGTGCGCCCTACGCCCCGTCCGCTCCCGGCACGTCGTACGGCCCGTATGGCCCGTATGGCCCGTATGGCCCGACCGTTCCCTACGGGGCCTACCCGGTCGACCCCTCCTCCTATCTCACCGCTGCCGCCACTGCACGGTTCGCCACTGAGCAGCGGGTCGCACCCTGGGCCCGGGCCGCGCTGTTCGTCTACGCCGTGATCGTGGCACTCGGCCTGCTCAGCGCCTGGGCCGAGAGCAAGGGCTTCCGCCAGACGTTCCACAACCTCCGGGTGGCCGTGGACACCGGCGTGGCCCCGCCCCCCAACCACACGCCGACCAGCAGCGTCAATGCCTTCAGCCTGGCCGAGTTGGTGGTGGGTGGACCGGCCTACGTGCTCTTCCTCGTGTGGCAGTACGCCGCGGCCAAGACCGCCCAGCTCCTCGCCCTGCCGGCGGCGAGGTCACCGGGGCTCGGCGTGGGCGCCTGGTTCATTCCCGTGGTCAACTTCTGGTTCCCCTACCAGGCCATCCGGGACTGCCTCCCTCCCGGGCACCCGGGCCGGACCACCGTCGGCCGGATGTGGGCGTGCTACCTGACGACGGCGGCGTTCAGCATCGCGGCCAACATCCTGGCCCTGGTGGGCACCCCGGCGGCGTTCGTCCCAGGCGGCCTGGCCGTGGTCGCCGGCGTGGCGTTCGCGGTGACGGGCGGCCGATCGGTCCGGCTCATCGGGGACGCGCAGCGCCAGGTCCTCAGCACCGGCTGAGTCCCCAAGCGTGGCCGGGACGTCCCCGCCGAGGCCAAAGTGGAACTGAAACTCCGCTTGAGTGCTACAGTAAGCGGAGTCGGTATTCCGGTACCCGTCCCCGTCCCCGTGGCCGGGTGTCGGCGCCCTGCAGCACCTCGTTCCGGCCGTACCCCCTGCACGCACGAGACCTCACGACAGGACCACGCCATGACCAGATCGCTCCAACGCGCCAGCTACAAGGCCACCTTCGCCGTCCTCCTCCTCGGGGTGACGGCCTACGCCCTCCTGCAGTCGCTGGTGACACCGGTGCTCCACACCATCCAGTTCGACCTCCACACCTCCCAGTCCACGGTCACCTGGGTCCTCACAGCCTACTTGTTGTCCGCGTCGATCTTCACCCCCATCCTCGGGCGGGTCGGCGACATGGTGGGCAAAGAGCGCATGCTGGTGGCCACACTGGCCGCCCTGGCCCTCGGGTCGGTGATGGCGGGGCTGGCCCACTCCATCGGTGTGCTGATCCTGGCCCGGGCGGTCCAGGGCATCGGCGGTGCCGTCCTGCCGTTGGCCTTCGGCATCATCCGCGACGAGTTCCCGGCGGCCAAGGTGGCTGGAGGCGTGGGGATCGTGGCCGCCATGGCCGCCGTCGGCGGCGGCGCGGGGATCGTGCTGGCCGGACCCATCGTCAAGCACCTCAACTACCACTGGCTGTTCTGGATCCCGCTGATCATCACCGTGATCGCCGCGGTGTGCGCGCAGCTTTTCGTCCCCGAGTCGCCCGTGCGCACACCCGGGCACATCAGCTGGCTGGCGGCCGTGCTGCTGTCGGGCTGGCTGGTCGCCCTCTTGGTGGGCGTGAGCGAAGCGCCCTCATGGGGGTGGGGGTCCGCCCGGGTCATCGGGCTCATCGCCCTGGCCGTCGTCATCGCCGTGGCCTGGGTGGTGGTGGAACTGCGCTCCCGCGAGCCCCTCATTGACATGCACATGATGCGACTCCCGGCCGTGTGGACCAACAACCTGGTGGCCTTCCTCTTCGGCATCGGCATGTACTCGGTCATCGGCTTCCTCCCCCAGTTCCTCCAGACCCCGACGTCCACCGGCTACGGGTTCGGCGCCAGCATCATCCAATCGGGCCTCTACCTCCTCCCGCTCACCGTGACCATGTTCATCTGCGGGATGCTGTCGGGCCGCCTGGCTGCGGCCATCGGGTCGAAGGCGGCCGTGATCATCGGGTCCTGTTTCTCGTGCACCGCCTATCTGCTGCTGGCCTTCGCCCACACCGAGCCGTGGGAGATCTACCTGGCGAGCACCCTGCTCGGGGTCGGACTGGGCCTGGCCTTCTCGGCCATGTCCAACCTCATCGTCCAGGCGGTGACTCCGGCCCAGACCGGGGTGGCCAGTGGCATGAACGCCAACATCCGCACCATCGGCGGGGCCGTCGGGGCGGCGGTCATGTCCAGCATTGTGACCGCCACCCTGCTGAAGGATGGCTTTCCCGCCGCCTCGGGCTACACGCGGGGCTTCGCCTTCCTGGCCGGCATGACCGTCATCGCCATCATCGCCGCCATCTTCATCCCCACCGCCACCTCGCAGGCCGCCTCCGACGAGCACGAGCCCCATCTGCTCAATGCCGAGCTGGCCATGGTGGCCGGTGGCACCATTGCCGAAGAATGAGCACCTCGACCACCCCCACCGCACCGCATGGCCACGGCCCAGTGGACAGCGCACCCGACCCGGGTGAGGCCGACGGCCTGCCGGACGTGGCACCGCCGGCCCTGCGCAAGGATGCAGCCCGCAACCGCGACAAGATCCTGGCCGCCGCCCGATCCTCCTTCGACGAGGACGGCGTCGACGTGGGGGTCGAGGTCATCGCCCAACGGGCCGGTGTGGGGGTCGGCACCCTCTACCGCCGCTTCCCGACCAAGGAGCTGTTGATCGAGGCGGTGATCAACGAAGTGCTCGAGCGGGTCCAGTCGGCCGCCGAGTCGGCTGCCGAGCACGACTCCCCCGCCGACGGGTTCACCGAGTACATCCGGGCCGTCGGCTGGCTCCAGTTCGAGCACGCCGGCTGCCTCACCCGCCTGTGGAACACCGCCACCGACGATGTGCGGCGACAGCGGATCGCCGAGCTCACCCGGGAACTGCTGGCCCAGGCCCAGGCGGCCGGGGCGGTGCGCTCAGACCTCGTCTACGAGGACGTGATCGTCCTGTTCTGGTCGTTGCGGGGCGTCATCGAGACCACCTCGGCCGTGTCACCGGACGCGTGGTTGCGCCACCTCGACTTGTTGCTCGGCGCGCTGGCTCCCAGTGACCGGCCGCTGCAGCACCCCCCGCTCACCGCGGAACAGGTGGAACAGGTGAAGGTGGCCGAGAACCTGGCCGCCGGCCTGCACACCGACCGCTAGGACCGGGTGCCTCAGATGTCGGACAGGTGCCGGAGCTGCAGGGACAGGGCGATCTCGAGGATGCCGTAGAGGATCAGCCAGATCCCCATGATCACGGCCAGCACGTTGACCGTGAGGTGCGGCCACACCAGGGTGACCACACCGGCAGCGAAGGCCAGGACCCCCATACCGATCCGCCACCCCCGGGCCGGCGACCCGTAGTCGCCGTAGGCGGTGAAGAATTCGATGATCCCGCCCACCACCCAGAACAGGCCGATGAGGAAGGCCAGCGTGGTCACCGTCTCCTCGGTGTGCCGGAGGAACAGGATCCCGATGATGACCGACAGCAAGCCGAGGACCGCCATGAACCACCGGGCGCCTCCTGGGTCGTCGTGATCGGCGATGGCCACCACGATACGGAACAGGCCGGCCACGAACAGCCAGATCCCCAGCACGAAGGCGAAGGCGTAGATGGTGTCCTTTGGATGGACCACCACCAGGATGCCCAGCGCCAGTGTCACGATCCCAAAGAACAGGACCCAGCCCCACGACTTTCCCACCATCCGCAGGATGTCCCGCTGCTCGGTGGTGACGTCCACTCCCCCTGCGTCCGACATGACAACCTCCCCGTCGCCGACGGTCGGCCAGAGCCTGACCGCACTTCGGGGTCCACCCTAGGTCTGGCGTCACCACGGAACGTGGACCGAGAGGGTCGGTTGGGTCTCCCTCAGTCGGGCGGGGGGGCCGGGGTGCCCGCCCCGGTGCCGGCGGGTGCCGTTCCGACCAGGTCCTCGCTCACCGACCACAGCAACGTGGCCGCGGCCTCGTCCCGGGCGGCGGGCGACGGGGTGCGGGCCCGGCAGCGCACGAAGTACTGCCCGGTGACCCCCTCGACCTCGGGGTCGGTGGCCAGGTAGACCGAGGTGCGGGCACCCTGCTCTGGCGTGAGGATGAACGGCTTGATCAGCGTGATCCCGAAGGCCAGGAACCCCGAGGCGTCGTCGTCCCGGGCGAAGCCACTGGCCACCGTGCCCGGATGGACGGCATTGGCCGTCACCCCCGTGCCCGCCAACCGTTGGGACAGCTCCGTGGTGAACAAGATGTTGGCCAGCTTGGACTTGCTGTAGGCCGCCATGCCCCGGTAGTGCCGGGTGCTCTGGAGGTCGTCGAAGTCGAGTCCGCGGCGCGCCGTCCGGTGGGCTGTGGAGGCCACGTTGACCACACGGGCGGGTGCCGAAGCCACCAGGCGCTCGGTCAGCAACTCGGTCAGCAGGAACGGGCCCAGGTGGTTGATGGCGAAGGTGGCCTCGAAGCCGTCCACCGTCTCGCGGCGCTCTGAGAGCACCAGGCCGGCGTTGTTCACGAGTACGTCGATCCGCTCGGTCCGGTCCAGGAGTTCGGCGGCTCCGGCCCGGACCGAGGCCAAGTCGGCGAGGTCAAACACCACGAGGTCGACCCGGGGCGAGCCGGTGGCCCTGGCGATGTCGGCCTGGGCCTCTCGACCCCGCTCCTCGTTGCGGGCGGTGAGCACGGTGTGGGCTCCGGCGCCGGCCAGGGCTTGTGCCGTGGCCTTGCCCACTCCCGAGTTGGCCCCGGTCACCACCACCGTCCGGCCCTCCATGGACGGGACGTGGCGGGAGGACGGGCTCATGGGCCCAACTTAGATGGCAGCACCCGGTGGCTGGACATCCTGGTCGACGACGGGCGTGTCGTCGGGTGCGGCCGCACCGGCCCGGGGACCAGCACCCGCGCCAGGTGCCCGGGCGGCGACCAGGTCCTCACCGGCGCCCGCGGGGACCTGGTCACCGGGGACCGGCGTGCCCGACGTCGATGCACCGGCCTCGACCGTGGCGGGGTGGGCGGCTGCGGCGTTCCGCCGGGCGTTGCGGCCCATCCGGATGAACAGCGTCACCGACACCGACACATACGTGACCCACACCAGGACCTGGAGCACGGTGGGATGGTCGGCGTAGCCGAGGAGGCTGTGGAAGAGGTCCCCCAATGAACTGTCCTCGCTCAGGAAGCTGCTGGTGTTCCACAGCGAGTGCTCGAGGAAGGGCAGCCAGCCGAGCTCTTGCATGTTCTCCACGGCGTCGGCCAGCAGGCCAGCAGCGAACACCATGAGGATGACCCCGATCACCCGGAAGAACAATCCGAGGTTGAGGCGGCGGCCCAGCTTGAAGATGACGTAGGCGATGGCCAGGGCCAGCGCCAGTCCGAGCACCGCACCGAGGAGCAGGCTGCGCCCATGGGAGGGCGTGGCGGCCTGGGTGGTGGATGCGAACACGATGGCGAGGGTGAAGACCATGGTCTCGAGCCCCTCGCGCCCGACCGCCTGGAAGGCCAGCACACCGAGCCCGAAGCGGGCCTTGCCGTTGAGCGCCTCCTCGGACCGACGTTGCAGGTCGGCCGACATGGTCCGGCTGTGGGACTGCATCCAAAAGGTCATGTAGGTCAGCACCGCCGCGGCCACGAGGAACGTGATCGTCTCGAACACGGTCTGGACCGTCGAGCCGTCGTACTGCTTGATGACCAGGTAGGCGGTGACGCCGCCGGCGATCACCAGGACCATGGCGGCGGCCACCCCGAGGAACACGTCCCGGAAGTGCCGGCGCTGCCCGATCTTGTCCAGGTAGGCCAGCAGGATGGCCACGATCATGCTGGCCTCGATGCCCTCGCGCAGGAAGATCACAAAGGTCGGAATCATCGGTGGGCGTGGGGTCGGGTAGCCGTTGCAAGGTCACACATAGATCAAACATTAGGTAAGCCTAAAATTGATGGCGTGTCAACAGAGCCGGGGCGGCCGATGGTCGAACCGCAGGTAGGGGACCCGGAGTCACCCTCGAACGACAATCACCGAGCCCAGGGTGACCAGGCGGTCGTCGGCGCCCACGTCGTGGATCGCCACCCGCACCAGCCGTCGGTCGGGGGGGCCGCCGAGGACCTGGCACCGGGCTTCGAGCGGCCCGACCTTGGCGGGTCGCAGGTAGTGGAGCACGGCGTCGGCGGCGGCCACCGGCCCACCCCGAGGTGACGGCCCTTCGGCCTCGACGGCCCGGCAGGCGGCGACGTCGGCCAGCATGGCGGTCGCTCCCCCGTGGAGGATGCCCCACGGATTGCGCAAGCGGTCGGCGAACTGCAGCCGGGTCACCGCTCCCCCGCCGGGCTCGATGCCGAAGAACTCCTCGGGCCCAGGGGCATCCGGGGCGGCCGGAGGCATGGGTACCGAGTGCGGCCGGGCGAAGGTCAGGTCCATGGCACCGGGGTCGAGGACGGCACAGGTCATCACGATGTGGGCCACGGCGGCGGCGAGGTCGCCTTCGTCGACCACGTCGAGCGCGGCGACCACCGTGTTCTTGCCCCGCCGGAGGACGTGCGCCTGGAGGAGCAGCGGCCCCCGGTGGGCCACGCGGAACACCGTGGCCATCAGGTTGGTGGTCACGATCCACTGTGGGAGGACGGTGATGCCGGCGAGGAACCCACCCAGGGAGTCGGCCACGGTGAGGAGACCCCCGGTCCGCATGCCGCCGGCCGGGCCACGCTGGTTGAGGTCGACCGGCGACCGCCCCGCCAAGGCCACCTCGCCCACAGCACCGGGTGGTGGAGGGATCTCCCAGCGTTCGAGCCGGAAATAGTTGCTCACGTGGCGGCGGCGGTCATCGGCGTCCCGGTCGTCGCCGCCCCCCTGGCCCCCGGCGGCATCCGATCCGGGCGCCGGGGCATGGGTCGACACCGCCTCGAGACCCTCAGCCACGACCGCTCACCGTGGAGCCCGCCGTTGTCGCCGCACCGGCGAACGGGATGGCGCCGACGGTCACCACCGTGGTCAGTCGCCGGTCGGCCCCGGTGTCGAACACCTCAACCACGGCGCTGCGGGGCGGGGCACCGGCGGCGCCGTCGAACACCGTGGTGCGGGACTCGATGGGACCGACCCGACCGAGGGCCAGATACGAGACCTGGAGGTCGGTGACCACCATGGCCCGGCCCCCCACGCCCAGACTGGATCCCAGGGCCTCGGCTGCAGCCACCTCGGCGACCATGGCCATCACACCGCCTTGGACCGCCCCGAAGGAGTTGGCGGCGTAGGGGTGGACCGGCAGCGACACCACGCCGGCCTCGGCGTCGACCACCTTCACGGACAGGGCCTCTACCACCGGGCGGTCGAGATGGCCACCGTCGAAGACCCAGCGCACAGGCGGCTCCTCGGGGACGGCCAGGGACCTGGTGGCGCTGCGCCCCGGCAGGATCGTGAAGGTCATCGTGGCCCAGGCCACTACCTCGTCGGACGGCCAGTCCGGCCCGGACGCCTCGAAGCCGGCGTCAGCGCCATGCCCGTCAGTGTTGACGACGAGCGCCTCGACCACCAGCGTGGTCCGGCCCCGGCGCACCATGGTGGCCCGGGCCTCGACGAACGGCCCGACGGCCGGGCCCACCAGCTGCAGGGTCAGGTCGGCCGTGGCCATCCAGTCCGGGAGCACCGATCGGATGGCCACCGCGCCGCCCACCACGTCCACCAGCGTGGCCAGCACGCCGGCCCGGACCCCGCCGTCAGGGCCGGTGAGGTGGGGGCTTACCGGGATCCGCACCGACGCTTCGGTGAGGCTGGTGACCTCGGCCTCGATCCCCAGGTCGCCGAGGATGTGGTTGGCCGGCGGGTAACCGGCGATGCTCACTCAGCGTTCCTGTTCGGTGGGGCGGATCAACACCTCGTTGACGGCGACGTGGCTCGGACGGGTCACGGTGAAGACGATGGCCTCGGCGATGTCCTCGGCCGCCATGATCGGGAACTGGCCCAGATTGGACCGGATCGTCTCGATGACCTCGGGTCGGTTGTGGCCCACGAGCTCGGTGGCCGTCGCGCCCGGCTCCACCAGCGACACCCGCACGTGCCGTGAGGTGAGCTCCTGGCGGAGGGATTCGGAGAAGGCACCTACGCCGAACTTGGTGGCGTTGTAGACGCCACTCCCGGATCGGGCGAACCGCCCGGCCACCGAGCTCACGTTGACCAGGTCGGCCACCTGGCGGGGCTCGCCGGCGGCGGCCTCGATGAGGTGGGGAAGGGCGGCATGGGTGGTGTAGAGCAGGCCGAGCAGGTTGAGCTCGACCATCCGGCGCCACTCCTCGACCGGCGCGTCGACGATGGGCCCGAGCAACATGACGCCGGCGTTGTTGATCACCGTGTCCAGTCGGCCGAACTCCCGGACGGTGGCCTCGACCATGCCTCGGGCGGCCGCCTCGTCGGTGATGTCGGTCTCGACCACCAGGACCTGGGTGTCGTTGCCGAGGCGTTCCTCGAGCAGTTCGAGGCGATCCCGCCGGCGGGCCGCCACCGCCAGGGTGGCGCCTTCGGCAGCGAGGGCGACCGCGGTCGCCTCGCCGATCCCACTCGAGGCCCCGGTGACAAGAGCCACGGTCCCAACCAGAGCGCCGGGCACGGCGCTACGCCACGTCGATCGTCGGACGGATGGTGGCAGCGCAGTCGGTCATCTCAACACCTCGCGGTCGTCGGCGGACGACCGCAGTGTACCGACGGTCCTGCGGTACCGGACAGGCCAGTGCCGGTCGGACCCGGCTTCCGCCCAGATCAGGCGGCGGTGCGGCGAGACGTCTTGGCCGGCTCGGCCTTGCCCGACCCGGCACTGGCCGCGGTCGAGGACGCCTCGGCTGCGACCGCGCTGTCCCGTGCCGACGCCGCGGCCGACGCCTGGGCGGTAGCCGCCCGACGGGCCCGTGAGTTGCGACGTCGACCACGCGGCTGGCGGGTCGAGGTGTCGTAGGGACGTTGGGTCGAGGCCGGAGACTCGTGTAGTGCGCACCAGTCGGTGCTGTTGTAACGGGACAGCTTCACCGAGCAGCTGGGCTCGATACACACTCGTCCGGTCCCATAGACGATCGAGGGAGCGCTGCCCGCCAGCCCGTCGGCGAGGAACGACCCGTCTTCTACCGTGCGCCTGTCCACCATGCGTGACCTACCTTCTCTCCTTTTCGCCTACTGAGTTCTGGAAGGTTTGTCGGCAGGTAGGGGCGAGAACTGTAACGCCTCGGCCAACCAGCCACGCTGGCGCCAGGCACGCCTCCCGCCGCCGCCCCAGGCGCGGGACTCCAGCTCGGTCGTCGCCACAGCGGATTGCTATCGTTTCGGCGTGCCCATCCTCGAGGTGACCGAGCGGATCGACGCCCGGCCGAGCCAGGTCTGGGCGATCATCGGGGATCCGACCGCCATGGAGGGCATCACCGAGGAGTGTGTCGCCATGGCGTGGGCCCGGGGCTCCACCAGGCCCGCCGTGGGTGCCCGGTTCCGGGGCCGCAACCGGTCGGGGTGGAGGCGGTGGTCGACGTCGTGCACCATCGTGGCCTACGAGCCGGGCTCGGAGATCGCCTGGGATGTGGCGTCGGGTCCATTGGCCGTGGCCCGGTGGGGCTACCGCCTCGAGGCCGACGGGGACTCCACCCTCGTCCACGAGACCTTCGAGGACCACCGCGGGGTGCTCATCCGCACGGTGTCCCCGGCCATCCGTGGCACCCGGGACGCCGAGGGCCTCAACCGGGCCAACATGGCAGCCACCTTGACCCGCCTCAAGTCGCGGGTCGAAGCCTGATCACCCCGGTGGAGCCCGACGTCCCCTGGTGGCAGGAGGCCGTCTTCTACCAGATCTACCCCCGGTCCTTCGCCGACTCCAACGGCGACGGCGTGGGCGACCTGGCCGGCATCCGGGCCCACCTCGACGACCTGGTCTGGCTGGGCGTGGACGCGCTGTGGCTCTCCCCGTTCTACCGCTCGCCGATGGCCGACTTCGGGTACGACATCAGCGACTACTGCGATGTCGACCCACTGTTCGGGACCCTCGAGGACTTCGACGGGCTGATCGCCGACGCCCATGCCGCTGGTCTCAAGGTCATCATCGACTGGGTGCCCAACCACACCTCGGACCGCCACCCCTGGTTCGTCGATGCCCGGTCCGGACCCGACAGCGCCCACCGGGACTGGTACGTGTGGCGGGACGCCGGCGCCGACGGCGCGCCACCCAACAACTGGGTGGCGGCCTTCGACCTGTCGGCCCCGACCTGGACGCTCGACCCGGCCTCGGAGCAGTGGTACCTCCACCTGTTCGAGTCGGCGCAGCCCGACCTCAACTGGGACCACGACGGTGTCGTGTCGGCCATGCACGACGTGCTGTCGTTCTGGCTCGAACGCGGGGTCGACGGATTCCGGGCCGACGTCATCCACTGCATCGGCAAGGACCCGGCCCTCCCCGACGATCCCCCCGACGTGGCCGGGATCCCCCACAGCGCGCTCAACGACGTGCCGGTGACCCACCAGCGGCTACGGGACATCCGTACGCTGGTCGACGGCTATCCGGGTGACCGGGTGGTCGTGGGCGAGGTCTACCTGCTCTCTACCGAGGCCGTGGCCTCCTACTACGGCCAGGGCGACGAGTTGCACCTGGCCTTCAACTTCCCGCCGCTGTACGCCCGCTGGCAGGCCGAGGCCTGGGCCGACTGCCTCGACGCCACCGCCGACGCGCTAGGCCCCCGCGACGCCTGGCCGACATGGGTCCTGTCCAACCACGACAACCTTCGACACCGCTCCCGCTACGACCGCGCCGCTGCTAGGACCGGAGGGGGCGGGCCAGAACAGCGGCATCGGAGCGAGCCGCGGGCCCGGGCCGCAGCCGTCCTCCTCCTCACCCTCCGGGGAACGCCCTTCCTCTTCCAGGGCGAGGAACTGGGCCTGCTCGACGCGCTCGATCCCACCCGAGCGCGCCGTGGACCCCGGTGGTCGGGACGGCTGCCGGGCACCCATCCCCTGGGACGGCAGCGCCGATCACGGGTGGCCGGTGTCGGCGGGCGGCCAACCGTGGCTCCCCTTCCCTCCGGACGCCGATCTGTCGAACCATGCCGATCTCCGTGCCAACCCCTCGTCGATCCTCCACCTGTACCGGCGGCTGCTGGCCCTACGCCACGAGGAGCCGGCCCTGCGGCTCGGAGCCTTCGAGCGACTCCACGTAGCCGACGGCGTGCTCGCCTACCGGCGCACCCTCGGGGACCACGACTGGGTGGTGGTCATCAACTTCACCGACCAGCCGAGAACCGTAAAAGGCGCCGTCCCCGATCAGGCAGTGCTGTTCGAGGGGCTCACCGTGGTGCTGGCCAGCGACGGGTCGGGCGAACAGGCGCCCTTCAGTGGAACCGTCGGTGCCGACCAGGCGCTGGTGCTCCGCCGCTGACCGGTGCATCGCAGCCCACGCGGTGGCCGGGCGGCGTAACCGCAGCAGGCCGGCGTGCCGCCAGCTTCGGCTACAGCCAGGTCTCGCGCCAGTAGTCGGGAGCGCCCTCGTCGCCCAACGACATGGAGTGGCCGTCGTCGTGACCGCTCCGCCTGATGCAGCACACCAGCGTGCCCAGCCATGGTCCCCGGTCGATGCAGTGGACGGCACCACAGCGGTGCCACTGGGGCTCGGCGGGAAGGACCAGGTCGTCCAGATCGAAATCGGCGTCTGACCACTCGCTGAGCCTGCGTACGTGAAACGGATCAATCGTCACAGTGTTTGCTGCCCCTTTTTGTTTCGCATCCCTCACGTCAATAATCGGAACCAGCGAGCCACAGCTGTAGGGGGAATTGCCGAATACATGCGTGGACCGTGCTGAGCTGCACTGATCCTCGGGCTGCGGCATCCACCGATCCGCGGGGTGTCGCGGTCATCATGGGCGTGCGAACAACCCAGGGGGCGCCATCCGAGGAGCGGCGTTGCTCGGTAGCGTGCCCCGGCACCGTGAGGCCCGGTTGAGCGCCTCGTTCATCCGGTCATCGTCGCCGGGTGCGCGGTGCTTAGGCAGCCGGAGGTGACGCAGAAAAGTCGCCCGACCACCGCCCGTGGCAATGTTCAATTTTCTAACACAGGGCACTACGATGACCGCATGCATGGCGATCCGCCCAAGGGCATCGAGGACATCGTGCGACGCAATGTCGCCGCACTCCGGTCCAAGGCCAACCTGACCCAACAGGGGCTCGCCGACGAGATGCTGCTCCGCGGGATCCCGTGGACCCGCGAGACCGTGGCCCAGGTCGAGACCACCAGCCGTCGGCTCGGGTTCACCGAGGCCATCGCCGTGGCCGCCTGTCTCGACGTGCCCGTGGCCCGCCTGACCGCCACGGGGGCCGCCACGGTGGCCGTCGGCGAGAGCGAGTGGTCCGCCGCCTATCTGGGGGCGGCTCTGGCCGGCACGGCCGGCGACGTCTTCCCACCGGAGAGCTACGCCGCCCGGTCGGGACGGGGGGCTGAGCCCCTCCCGACTCCGTTGTCCCCGAGCGGTCCCGTCCCGCCCACCGCCGTCGCCTCGCCCGCCGAGGATGCCGAGCGCCGCCGCGGTCCGTTCGAGCGTCGCCTCGTGGACCCCGACGATCCCGAACGGGTTGGCCGTCGCGCCGCCGATCCGGCACCCCCGGCCAAGGCCCCCCAGAAGGCGGCCGAGCGCATCGAACGGCGGATGCGGCTCCGCGTCACCGCCGGCGACGTTGACGCCACGGCCCAGCACCTGTGGTCTCGCAGCCTCGAGAGCGAGCGGGAGCGTCGGGTCACCGACCGGCACGCGCTGACCGGCGGGTCGATCAAGACCATCCGCGGCCACGTGTCCCGCGACCTCGACCGCGAGATCGCCCACGAGATGGAGCGACAGCCCGACATCGCACCCCTCGCGGTCGACGACGCCGACGATCCGGACGCCATGACCCCTGAAGAGGCCACCTGGGAGGCCACCCGGCTCAACATCATCCTGGCCAACAAGGGCTACAGCGACAGCGACGTCACCCGGTGGTGGAACTTCACCCGACACCGCGAGCTGGGCGACCAGACCATCGCCGAGGCCTGGAGTGCCGGCGAATACGGCAGCGTCAGCCGGCTCATCGAGTCCCTGCCCGACAGGCACGGCCCCGCCGGGGGCTACTTCAGCGACGACTGAGGCGCATGGACCGCGACCGCCTGGCCTCGCTGCTCGATGCCGAGCGGGTCCGCCACCGCCAGCTCCATCCAGCGTCCTACCAACAGTTCAACGCGGCTGAGCACCTGTTCACCCGGGTCCCGATGACCTGGATGGCCAACTGGCCCGGCGGATTCCCGGTGGCCCTGGACCGGGCCCGGGGCGCCTCGGTGACCGATGTCGACGGCCTGACCTACGTCGACTTCGCCCTCGGCGACACCGGGGCGATGGCCGGACACTCACCCCAACCGGTGGTCGATGCCATCGCCCACCGGGTCGATGGGCTGGGGGGAATCACCGCCATGCTGCCGAGCGAGGACGCCGAGTGGGTGGCCCGGGAGCTGACCCGCCGGTTCGGCGCAGCGCAGTGGTCGTTCGCCCTCAGTGCCACCGACGCCAATCGATGGGCACTCCGCCTGGCGCGACTGGTCACCGGCCGGCCGAAGGTCCTGGTGTTCAGCTACTGCTACCACGGCAGCGTCGACGAGGCGTTCGTCGTCACCGCTCCCGATGGCTCGACGAGATCACGACCCGGCAACGTGGGGCCGGCCGTCGACCCCTCGGACACCACGGTGTCGGTCGAGTTCAACGACCTCGACGCGGTGGCCGCCGCCCTCGAAGGGGGAGAGATCGCCGCCGTGCTCACCGAGCCGGCACTGACCAACATCGGCATCGTCCTCCCCCAACCCGGCTTCCACGAGGGCCTGCGCGCCCTGTGCACCCGAACCGGGACACTGCTCATGATGGATGAGACCCACACCTTCTCAGCGGGACCGGGGGGTGCCACCGGGGCCTGGGGGCTGAGCCCGGACATCGTCACCATCGGCAAGGCCATCGCCGGTGGGATTCCGATCGGTGCCTTCGGGTTGAGCGAGGCACTGGCTGCCCGGGTCGTCGCCACCGTGGCCTCGGGGCCGGCCGACATCGTCGATGTCGGCGGCGTGGGAGGCACACTGGCCGGCAACGCCCTGAGTATGGCGGCGGCGCGCGCCACGCTGGAGGACGTCCTCACCGACGCGGCCTTCACTATCATGGTCGACCTGGCCGGGCGCCTGGCTGACCAGGTGGACACAGCCATCGCCGAGGCCGGACTGTCCTGGTCGGTGGCGCGCCTGGGGGCCCGCTGCGAATACCGGTTCTGCAACCCGCCGCCGGTCGACGGCACCCGGTCGGCCGAGGCGGAGGACGACGAGCTGAACGAGTACCTCCACCTCTTCATGAGCAACCGGGGGGTGCTGATCACGCCGTTCCACAACATGGTGCTGACCTGCCCGGCCACCAGCGTCGACGACGTCGACCGGCACGGCGAGCTGTTCACCGCCGCCGTCCACCAGCTGGTGGGATGAGGCGTCTGGCCGCACCGGACCTGACCCACTTAGTCCGCCACCTGACGCGATCCCAATTAGGCTCGCCCCGGTGGGCACGCCGCCGGGCGTGGACCGAGCACAGGAGTGGAGCATGCACGACGAATGGGGGCCCCTCGGGGCACTGATCGGCGACTGGGAGGCCCCGGGCGGACTGGACACAGCGTTCTCCCACGCCCAGAACAAGGTCCTCGGCACACCGTATCTGGAGAAGGTCACCTTCAAGCCCTTCGGTCCCGTGGACAACGGGACCCAGCACCTCTACGGCCTCGACTACAAGACGGCGATGTGGCGCGAGAGCGAGGAGAACCCGTTCCACACCGAGGTGGGCTACTGGCTCTGGGACGGTGCGACGAGCGAGGTCCTACGCGGCTTCGTCGTCCCCCGCGGCATCACCGTGCTGGCCGGGGGGACGGCCGGGGCCGAGGCCACCGAGTTCACGCTGACCGCGGGCAAGGGGCACGAGCTCTATGCCATCGGGGAGAACAAGTACCTGGCCAGCCACGCCAGCACGCTGAGCTACGAGGTGACCATCACCACCACTGTGGACACGTGGTCGTACCACGAGACCACGATGCTCAAAATGGACGAACTCGGCGAGCCGCTGGCCCACACCGATCACAACACCCTGCGCCGGGTGGGCTGACCCGGTATCCCCCGGAGCTGGCGTGGACTCCCCGGTCAGCTGGCCGGGGTGATGATCACGCCGCAGTCGCCATAGGGGACCTTGTTCCCCTTGACCAGGCCCCCGACGGCGCCCAGCACTTTGGTCACCGAGGTCATGAACCCGTACTTGTCCTTGACCTTGGCGCTGATGGCTTCGTACTCGGGCCCGGTGACGACCGACGCGGACCCCTCCACCTCAGCGGTGCCGGACCTGGTCTTGCCCCGGGCGTCACAGGGCTGGATCGTCACCCGGTCGGTGTGGGCCAGCCGCTTGGCCTTGCCCGAGGCGGAGCTGGTCCACAGGCCCACCTTGCCGCCGTCGAGCGACACCACCCAGACGGGGGTCTTGACCGGGGTGCCGTCCCGCCGGAACGTCGTCAGCAGGATGTACTTCTCATCGCTGAGGGCCATGGGCCCACGGTAGCCGTAGCCATACGGACGGTCACGGGCCACCCGAGCGGTCGGCCGGGCCGGCTACGCCGTCGACAGCGGTCGAAGGGTGGAGACGGGGCGACCTATCAGGCGTCTTCGGGGATGGCATCCCACCACTGGCACCACCACTCCGAGCCGACCAGGATCCGGAGCTTCTGGTGCCAGCAGTACGAGATGTCGTTGTACGGCTCGAGGTAGTACCGGCAGTTCTCGCACTTCTCGTTCCCCTGGGGCTCGCCCTTCAGGACCGCGTTCGAGGCGAGGTGACGCAACTCGAGGGAGAGGGTCTCGTCTATTTCCTTGGGCTCTGGCTCGGGGATCACGTAGTCGGACATGGGGCCAGGATACCGGCCGCACGCAGAACTCAACAGTTGGCCAGCTCAGTACCCAGGTAGCTCGACGGGGGCAGCGTCGTCCACCCGCTGTCGGGGGTGATGTAGGTGTACCCGATGTTCTGGTGGAGGGCCGACTCGCAGGTCGCAGCCGGCTGGTTCGAGGCGGTCGCGCCGTAGACCAACAGGGCGAAGTGCTGGGGCCCGTAGGCGGACTCCCATGCTGCCTGCGACCATGCCGCCCCAGACCCGCCGTAGTTCACATAGGCGCTGTAGGGATCCTCGAAGATCACCGCGATGTCGGCGTCCTGTACGGATGCCGGGGCGGCGAACGGCCAGTTGCTGGCGGGGTTAGCCCCGTAGTTGAAGGCCACGGTCTGTCCCGTCGAGTGCCCATGGGCATAGGCCGCCAGGACGCGGTAGTACGACTCGGCCGACACAGTCCCCGACAGGCAGTCCGCCTGGGCCGTCGGATCGGTCGGATCGGCGACCTCGTCGAAGAAGACTCCGTCGACCCCATCGGATCCATACCAGGCGTACCAGTCGTCGATCTGGGCCTCCGCCGCAGCCACCGGCACCTGGCAGAAACCCGTGTCGACGTAGCCCAGGACTCCGACGTGGGTGGCGGCGCAGTACTCGAGATTCCCGGCCCAGGTCGAGCTGGACGACGAGCCCGGTCCACCGGGCGATCCGATGTCGGCGATGACGGCGGAGTGAGAGGCAGCGAGCGCGGTACACGCCCGCTGCCAGTCGGCCGTCGCGCTGTCGTAGAGGGGCACGAGGAGCGGACTGGCAATAGAGACCGGGGGCGGAGCAGGGGGCACCGGGGGGAGGGCGGGAGCCTCCGGCGTTACGGCGTTCGACCGGGCCGAAGCCGGCCCGGTCCCGGACTTGTTGATGGCGGCCACGGTGAACCGGTAGGACTCCCCATTGGTGAGGCCGGCCACGACGTCGGTGGTGACCGCGCCGACTCGGATGATCGGGCCACTCGACGCCCGGATGACATAACCGGTGACTGACGAGCCTCCCGGATGGCCGGGTGGCGTCCAGGTCACTGTGGCCCTGGCGTTCCCGGCACTGGCTCGCACCGCCGTCGGTGCTCCTGGGAGGCTGGACTTGGAGGCGCCCTCCGATGCCCGGGTGGTGCCCACGACGATGGCCAGGCTCACCACAACCACCACGACGACGATGCTCAGGGCCCGTGGCACCCGCGCCACGCGGCCGACAGCCCGGTGATCCTTCCCCGCCTTCTCACTCACCACGGGATAGCCCTCCCCCACGCCCCTCAACCGACCTGGCGCGCCGAACGCTAGCCAGCTTCCGACGGGTCGGTCGGGTGCTCAGCACCCACAGCGGCGGCCAGGCTGGTGGACAGACTCACTCGGTGGTCGATGCGACCCGTAGGGTGGTTTGCACGTGTGGTTCTGGCGCACCCGCACCTAGCTCCCGCGCATCACGCCGTCAGCCGCTCGTTGACGGCTGCGGCTTCGATGTCCATTCTGCGCACTACCCCCGGCACGATCCGTCGCTCGGCCATCCGTCCGATCCCCGGGACCGCCACGACCAGCTCGCCCTCCAGCCTCCTGGTGGTGCTCGCTCCGTCACCGGCGAGGGTGAACGTTGCTGAGCCGTGCAGACGACCCGGATCCCGCTCGGCCTCGAATTGCAGTGATCCGGTGCTGGTCGATCGCACCAGCCGAACCTCTTGGACCCACTGCAGTTGACCCGAGCCGAGGAGCCGCTGGGCGATGGGGTCCAGGTTCCCCTCGAACCCGTACCGGAGCCGCAAGGACATGGCATCTCCGTCATCGCGGTGCTCCAACAACTCCGGGCTGCTGAGGTCGGGCAGGTCGAGACCGAGATAGAACGCCGGGTCGACCAGGATGTTCACCACCGACGGCTCGGGGCCACCGAAGACGTGCTCTGCAGTGAAACGCACGGGCTCAGCCGGCCCGGTGCCGGCCACACCGGGAGTGGGCCGTGCTCACCGGGGCGTGAAGCTGGTGCCGCAGATGGCTTCACCGTTTCCGACGTTGACCGCCACCCCGATCGGGTAGTCGACCTTGGGATGCCCGATGTTGAATCCCACCGAGCTGTTTCCCGAGTGATCGGTCGATCCGGTGTACGTGTTGGACTTGCTCTTGTAGTTGGTCGACACGATGACCGGGGCGTTGGGCACGTCGGACCGGATGGTGACGGTCAGGATGGTCCCACCGACGGGGTTGGGGTTGGACACCGTGGCGGTGCAGACACCGAGCGGCAGAGGGGACACCGCGGAGCCAAAGAACCGGGACGAACCGAAGACGAAGATCCCCCCGTCGGAGGCGGCCAGTCGATAGCCAGTCCCGGCCGGTGCTGCCGCCATCCCGACGACCGGCTTGCTCAGTCGGAGGCTCCCGGTGGAGCCGAAGAATGGGGCCCGGAAGGAGAAGATGCCGCCGTCGGAGGCCACCAGCCAGTAGCCGCCGGTGGCGGGGTCGCCAGCCATGCCGACCACCGGCTTGTTCAACCGGAGTGAGCCCAGCGACCCGCTGAACGGAGCCGAGAAGGAGAAGATGCCGCCGTCGGAGGCCACCAGCCAGTAGCCGCCACCCGTGGTTGTGGCCGCCATCCCGACGACTGGCTGATTGAGCCGGAGACTCCCCGTCGATCCCCTGAACGGCGCATCGAAGGAGAAGATGCCGCCGTCGGAGGCCACCAGCCAGTAGCCGCCGGTGGCGGGGTCGACCGCCATGCCAACCACCGGCTTGTTCAGGCGGATGGCTCCGGTCGAGCCGTGGAACCGGGCATCGCCGAAGGTGAAGACCCCTCCGTCTGAGGCGACGAGGAAGTAGCCACCGCCGTCGGGCGTCCCGGCGATCCCGACGATCGGATGGCTGGGCAGGATGTTGAGCGATCCGAAACCGATGGCGTCCCCGCACTCGACGACATCACCGGTGTTGTTGGCGATCCAGTAGCCGCCGTCGTCCGGCGTCGGCGACGTCCCGATCGCCGTTCCCGTCGGCAGGTACCCAGAGCACGGGGCCTTGGCGACATGACTCGCCGGGGGACTGTCCGCCGATCCGGCCGCTTCAGCGCCAGTGCCGGACAGGACTACCGCGCCCAGCGCAACTGTCATCACCACCGCCGTGACAGCCGTCAGGCGACGGGCATGCTGCATCAACGCTGAAGACATGGCCTCCCCCATCCTCGCAAGGACCAGTCCCAGCAAGCTACACCGTGTCACCAGGCGTTTGCCCGGGAGTTCGGGCTGACGGACCACTTCGACGGACACCGCCATCTAGCAGTGACGCCTCAGCCACGGACCGTGTTGTCGTAGGACCCACCTGGCCCGAGCCGAGCGGCGTCAGGAGCGGTTGTCCGGGCAGGCGTCAGTCTCCCGGCCCAAAACCGAACGCGGCGATCAGCGTCCCGTCGACGGGAGAGGGCCCTTCGACCACCCGGTCTCCGATACCGGAGACAAACGTCTGGAATGCTGGCCGGCCGACCAGGCCATTTGTGTCGTCGTCCACGATGGCCACGTGAACGAAGGTGACGCCATCATCGAGTCGGATCACCAGATAGCGGAGCCCACTCGGTGGTTGTTCGGCCAACTCGTCGAACACGTCCCGGATGAGTCGTTCGTTCTCATCGGTGTGCTTCGGGTCGGTGGTGTAGCGGACCACAGTGCCATGGCTCATCGGGACCTCCTCGATCGGCACGGCAGGCCGTGCAGTGATGCAGGACGGTTGGGTCGAGTTCGTGCACAGCTCGACCATCTCACGTCGGGGTCGCCCGCATCCGGTTGTTCCGTGCATCGTGCGTCAACTCGGCCAGGCCGAGTTCCTCCAACAACGGTGGGAGGTACATGCCGAATCGCCCGCGATAGCCGCTGCGAAGGCCGTACCAGCCCCCGACCGGATTGTCCGACGAGCGGCCCCAGGCTTCTACGGTCCCCTCGGCGGCCGGCTTCTTCTCGTCGGCTGCGCCCAGTGGCACCCAGTCGCCCTGCTCCCTCAGCCAGGCATGGAGGTCGTCGATGGCCCGCAGGCGGTATCGGAGGGTGGTCGAGCCCACCCGGCAGACCAACGCGGGCGGGTCGGCCTGCTCATCCCGGTACATCGTGTAGCCCGAGCTGCCGGGCGGTGTGGTCAGCACCCACGGATCCTGTTCGGTCCCTGCGGCCATCACGGTCCTCCTTGGTCGATCGATTGTGCGAAGTGCGGCAGCAATGTGTCCCAGCCCGACTGATTGCGGCCCCGCCAGACGATCCCGGACTCTCCGAGTCGATCCCAGCCCGAATGCTCGATCTCGACCCGTGTCGACTCTGGACCGGAGGGCACAAAGTGCACCTCCACCAGGGTGGACTGGTCGCGGCTGCCGCCGAGATGCCACTGATAGGCCAGGTGGTCGGGAGGACTCCACCGAGTGATCTCACCCCAGTCGTGCACGACACCATCGGCCGTGCGCTCATAGATCCTGCCCCCTGGTTCACACTCCAGCACCACCTGGGGTCGGGGCTCACCCGAGACGGTGTGATCCGCCGGCCACCACGTGTCGATACGCGATGTCCACATGTCGAATGCGTGCTCAGGCGCACAGGCCACCTCGAAGGTGACCCGAAGTGGGGCGATCACCGGACCGGCTTCGGGCCGGTGTTCTCGACGAGCAGTCGGAACCTGGCCGCGGCCTGTCCCCAGACACCTTCGAGATAGGTCTGGACAGCCAGCAGGCCCTCGTCCCGAAGGTGGTAGATCCGGCTGGTCCCCCGCGCCTCCTCGGAGACCATCCCGGCGTCCTTGAGCAACCGGAGATGACGGGAGACGGCTGGGCGGCTGATGGGAAGGGCATCGGCGATCTCGTGCACCGGCTTGTCCCCGCTGCTCAACAGCCGCAGGATCTCCCGCCGGTTGGCGTCGCCGAGCGCCTCGAAGGGATCACCGGAGAGGGAAGCCCGGGCCATCGGATCAGCGAAGCCGACCGAGGCCGTGCTGACAACCCTCCCGCTCGGTCTCAGACCCTGTGGGGCTGTCATGTCCCATGCGCATCAGCATGTCCACTCCCGCGTCTCCGTAACTAGACTGTTACGGTAACACGACCGTTACCGATAGACAATCAGATCCAGGTCGGGCTCGGTCGGTGGCCCTGGCCACGGGAGCCGGTCACGGCGTGGACAATGGGGCACGTCGCGGCGCTCGCCACCGGGCGAAAAACCGGGTCCTCAGGCTCAAGTCTGTCGCCAATGCGCCGATGCAACTACATGGCCCTGTCGCGACAGTCGTCCTTCGACGATTGGGACCCCAGAGAACAGCTGCACCCCTACCTGCGGCTCATCACCTATGAGTACTCGCTCCGGCGGGAAGCGGGCCTCGAAGCCAAAGAGGCCGTCCGCTGGTCGCTGCGCCGCGTCCTGCCTCCGCCGGACGGACTCCATCCGGCACTGGCCATGATCGCCGGTTACAAGGTGGAGTCGGACATCTGGGACGCCCAGGCCGCGTCGCTCCTGCACGCCCTGATCGTGGACGGCGATCGGAACTGGCACAACCTCCAGCAGAGCGACGGGTGGCTACCGGGCACCGTCGGCATGGGCTGGTAATCACCGCCCTACCGCTCCCCCTGCTCGCACCACCCCCACCAGCTCGTTGAACCCCGGTCTCGATGGCACCGCGGTGTGACGACTGAGGAGGCCGTTACGGGACCGTGATCGCGATCGACGTTGTGGTTGTGGTCGTGGTCGGGGGCTCCGTCGTCGTGGTCGTCGTCGTGGTTGTCGTCGGGGGTGGGGGCGGCAGAGTCGTCGTTGTTGTCGTCGTTGTCGGCGGGGGTGGGGGCGGCAGAGTCGTCGTCGTTGTTGTCGGCGGGGGTGGGGGCGGAGACGTCGTAGTGGGGGGCTTGGCCGTGGTGGTCGGCCCCTTGGCCGGCGCCTTGACCGGCGCGGTGGTCGCCGCAGGCGCCTTGACTGTGGCCGGTGGGGCCTTGGGCACCGTGAATGGAACCACGACGGTAATGCCGGGGAGGCTCTTCACCAACGGGGACGTTGGAGAGGCCTTACCCAGCGCTGGGAACGGGAGAGCCGTGGTGGGTGCCGTTGTCGTCGGTGAGGCCGGGGCGATGGAGAACTGCGGCGTGGAGTTCTGATCTGGCGACACTGCACTGGCGGCAGACGAGAGGTGCTTACCCGAACCGCTGAACAGCACGACGCCGGCGACGGACGCGATGACCACTGCGGCTGCGATCACCGTCCAGCGCCAGAACGACTCGTCTTCTCCCGACTGATCCTTCACGCCTGCTCCTTGTCCGTAGGTCGCGGTGCACTCACAGGCACGAGGCACGCCCGATCGTCACCACATCGGGCCCATGCCGAACGGGCGGTTCCCAGCCCCGGGAAACCGCCGAACCTGCCCGACGAATCCTGCCTAACACGCTCGGCCCCTGTCTGGCACCTACGAGCCCCAACCTGCCACCACCGGTGGTCAGGGCACCACTGTCCCGGCTGAAATCCGTGGTCCAGCCGTCATCGGATACCGAGCCTGTGCGAGGATCACCCGGCTTCACGAGAGGGGCTCCTCGTTCAGCTAAGGCGGTCCCCGTGCGCAAACTCGTCATCATCACAGCCGGACTCGTCGTCGCAGTCGGCGTCGTCACAGCATCGACAGTCGCTCGGGCCGACACGACCCGGCGCGCCACACCGGCCACCGCGACGATCCACTACTCCCTCACCGGTTCGATCGTCGCCGGGGTGAAGTCGGCACAAGCTGGCCAGGTGCTGGCCTTCGACTTCACCGCGAAGAACACCGGCTCGAAGGCGAGCGAGGTCGATTTCTACTATTCGCTCAATGCCGGCGCTGCCGACGACGCACTTCAACATCAATCCCGACTCGCCCGCCTGTGAACTCGGCTCACTCGGGGCTGGGAAGAGCGCTCAGTCCGGGATCATCGTGAGCACGCCATCGACGGGGACCTTGGCGGTCAAGGCCTGCATCGATGCCACAACGATCTGCAAGACCCTGAGCGTCCCGATCGACTGAACAGGTCGTGCCGCAGTGATCGGCGCGACCATGGCGGGCCTCCTACCGAGGTGTCTGCGATCTGACCGGGTTGAGCCGACCCTGTCGGAAGCGCTGAGTTCGAGGCGATCGCAGTCCCGATGGGCCGGGCGTACCGGACCCGGGTCAGCCAACCGTCATCGTCACTGTCGCGGTGGCGACGTGTGGAGCAGGTGGTGACTGGATCGTGAGCTTCGTATCCACGACCTGCACGGTGAACGAGTAGTGGCCGGGCGTCGTCGGCCTGCCAACCAGCGACCCGGCCGACTGCAGGCGGATCCCCGGCGGCAGAGGCGCCGACCCGGCGGAAAGTGACCAGTGATAGCGAGGATGACCTCCCGTGGCGCTCAGAGCGCCGGCGTACTTGGCGGTCGTTGAGCCCGGCGGCAGCGTGGTGCTGGCCACCGACACTCGGTCGACCACCTGGGCGAACGATGCCCCCACAAGGAAATGGCCGATGTCATTGGCATGGATGTTTCCGTTGTTGCTGCAGAACAACGTCCAGTTGCACGCATCAGCCACGTTCTGGGGCTCGGTGACGCCGAGGTAGGTCCCGGTGGGTGCGAAATCAGCGGACTGGAACACGGTGGCCACATCAGCTGTGGCCGCACCGGAGGCGGTGTAGCGCTGGGTCAGGAGGCCATTCAATGAGGTGAGCAGCACCTGTTCGGACTGTTGGGCTACCGACTGGCCGGCCGGACCGGTGAGCCACTCGCCCAAGAAGGGGTCGTAGTAGTTCATGGCATAGATGGCCAGGCCGGGATAGGCCGCCTCCAGGCCGCTCAGGATCTGGGGGAGCTCAGTTGAAATGTGCTGCAACCCACTTTGCACGCAGGTCGCACTGATGGTCTCACCGACTTGGCACGCATCCACGTTGTTGGCACCGATGTCGATGGTGAGAAGCGCCACCTGCTTGGGATGAGCCCGCAAGAAGGCCTCGACATCGCCAAGTTGTGTTCCGGTGGCATAGCTGCATCCTGGGCCGTTGATCACCGAGGTCGTGGTTGCTCCGCTGCAGGCCAGATTCAGCAACTGGAGCGAGGGAAATGTTGCCTGCTCGTGTTGGTAGAGCACATTGGCGTAGCGGTTGTTCGTCGTGCTGGCACCGACTCCGGCCGCCAACGAATCGCCCATGACGACGTCGTAGAGCGGCTTGACCGCTTTGGCGGTCGTCGCCCCTGCCGCGGGTGAGTGTCCGACGAGCCACAAGGAGGCCACACCAGCCACGGCGAGAACTACGGCGACGAGTACCGACACTCGCTGCCGAGTGCCTGTCCTTGGCGTCGTGACTGTTGCGGTCGGATCCATGGCAACTCCCCTCGTGGATGACACTCCATCGGCGGCCGCCGATCGCCGCCCGTTGGACGTCCACCCTCACTTCCCAAGAACCTCCGTGAGACTATCCCGGCCCACCGACAGGACCTGGGGGCTGGCACCATCGAGCGACTCGCCTTCGCTGTTCCGTCCGGGCGCGGACCGAAACGACCGACCCGGTTGGTTCGCTGAAGTCGGTTTCGCCAGATTCCTCCTTATTCATGCATCTGTGGGACGCACGGCTCCGAACGGGTCATGGATGGGGCTAGTGGTCACGGGAAAAGCGCAGGTTGTGGAATCAGAAGCGTGGAGTGAGGAATCGGATGCCGAACTGGTTGCTGCGGTGGTCCTCCGGAGCGAGGACGCCTACGCTGAGCTGTACCGACGACTCTCCCGGTCGGTGAATGCTGCGTCCCGGATGATCCTGGGAAGCGGTCCCGAGGCCGAGGATGTCGTGGCCGAGGTGTTCGTTGGGTTCTGGCTCCGTCCCGAGCTGTTCGACCCCGGTCGTTGCTCGATCCTTGGCTTCCTCCGTCTGAAGGCTCGCGGGCGCAGCATCGACGTCCTCCGCGCCAAGACGGCTCGTCGGCGTCGGGAGGACCGCGTGATGAACGGCGCCCGCTCCTCGGCGCTGGAGGTCGAATCGGGGATGATCGCCACCGAGTCGGCCGCCCAGGTCCACAACGCCGTCTCGCTCCTCCCACCGTTGGAGCGGGAGGTCATCCGGCTCGCCTTCTTCAACGCCATGACCTATGTCGACGTGGCTCACGCACTCGGCATCGCCGAGGGCACGGCCAAGTCACGCATCCGGACCGGACTCCAACACCTGGCGGCGAATGTCGACATCCAGTCACAGCGTCAGCCGCATCGACACAGCCGGATCGGTCAGCACGTCGGATCCAGCGGGGGTCAGTGGTGACGATCGCCTGGGAGACGGCGGTCCGGAACCCTGGCCGCCTCCGCGCCTTGGAGCAGTCCGGCCTGGTGGACAGTGGGCCTGAGGATGCCTTCGACCGGCTGATCGAGCTGGCCGCTGAGCTCACCGGCGTCCCCCGAGGCTGCATCACCCTTGTCGATGGCGAGCAGACCATAGCGAAGAGCGCCGTTGGCTTCCCCGCCGCGGCCATACTGGCGGCCCCCATCGAACTGTCCTTCTGCCGATTCGTCGTGAGCACCGGACGACCGCTGATCGTGGACGATGCCCACAGCGACCCGAGGACGAAGGGCGATCCGGCCATCGAGGCCTTCGCCGCTGTCACCTGGGCCGGTTATCCCATCGAGAACACCGACGGCGTAGTCCTCGGCACGTTCTGCCTGATGGACTCCGCCCCGCACGAGTGGACGGCGAGCGACCTGCTGGTCGTGGCCACCCTGGCCAAGGCAGCATCGTCAGAGATTGCCCTGCGGAGGACCCGGGCCGACCTGGCCGATGCCCGCCGGGAGGTCGACCGTCTGCAGTCAGCAGCACTCTCAGACCACACCTCACTCGTTGAGCATCTCCATCAGCTCGCAGCCCTGGACGCCACCGGAGTCGTCGGGCGAGGGCTGTTGGCGTGGCTGGACTCGCCTGGCACCTGACCGGCCTGCGCGCCGCCGGGTCCCCGGCTGACCTCGCTCGCCCGTCACTCGGCGTCGACCTGGGGATTGCCGCCCGGACGGACTCGTCGACCGTCGTCGTGGACGTCGGGTCAGGCATGTGACCGAGGATTGTCTCGGAGCGTGACCGGCTGGGCACTGAAGGCGGCGGGAATCGCCATCGGAGGACCTCCCGAATATTCTGAAGTGATCACGTAGGGGCGGTCATGGGCAGGGGCCCGGCAATGTCTGACAGTTCCGAGCGTGGCGCCACCAACGGCGTCAAGGGCGTCCTCTCGAGGATGCTTGCGCACTCGAGTTCGAGGCCAGCCGACCATCTCGTGACCGTTGACGAACTCCTCCAACCGGTTCCTGGCATCGATGACCGACCGTGGGGAGCCGACCTGGCCAGTCTGGCTCGTGCCATACGGGCCGATGCACCGTCACCGACGGCCACGTTCCAGGACGAACCCCCTGGACCACCGACGCAACTGCATGCGAGTGTGCCGGAATTGCAGGTCGCAGGCCGGTCGACCCCTCGAGGCCTGTCCGCACCATCATTGGTCCACGTGCGCAACTCGCTTGGTGCCGCCCGATCGAGCCGCACCCGGGTTCAGGGACCTGAGCCCCTCGACGCTGCCAGCTGACCACCCTACGACGCCTCAATCGGTGGTCGGCGCATAGCGAGGCGGATCGCTCCCCAGGTGGAGGTCAGCTGTGACGGACAGGTGGTGGAGCCCCCGCCGGATCCGTGATTTGACGGTCCCTTCGGGGATCCCCAACTCGTGGGCCACCGCCAGATAGGTCAGGCCGACAAAGAAGGCCAGCTGGATGACTTCCCGCTCACCTAGGGGAAGCAGCCCCACTGCACGGCGCAGCTGGTCAGACTCTTCTGAGTTGACCAGCGCGGTGTCGTGTTCGGCCACAGGCTCCCGAGGATCCCCCGCAGCGCACAGCTCGCGCTTCCTCCGTGACACGGTCGACCGGACCAGGTCGATGCTCTTGCCCTTGGCTTTCAGACGGAGGAAACCGAGGATCGACCCCCGTGATGGGTCGAACGACGAAGGTCCAAGCCAGAACGCCACGAACACCTCGGCTACGACATCCTCGTACTCCGGGCCTCGGCCCAGGATGGCTTTGGAGGCGGCCGAGACGGACCGACTATGCCGACGGTACAGCTCTGCGTAGGCGGCCTCGCTGCGAACGACCACCCCATCGACCAGTGCCAGGTCCGTCCACCCAGCCAACTCGTCGTTGGCGGTAGGCGTTGGTCCGGGAGTCGGAACTGACGGTTCTCGACTCATGGCCGCCACCCAGGCGTGGCTGTGCACCGAGATCGACGCCCCGGACACGGATGGCCAACAAAGCTGGTCGGCTGTCGGGGCCTGCGGACGAGTCGTATGACTCGAGACTCACCGGTGATCATGTCGCACCACAACCCGTCCGCGTCAGAATGCCAAGGACGCATCACCGGGGTCTCGAGCGACACTCACTATCTCAACTTCGCCCAGGCTACCGCTGTGGGCCGCACCTAGGCTGGTTCCATGGCCACACCCCGCACTCACTCGACCATCGCCGTCGGCGGCCAGGCGGTCTTCTATGAGACCGAGGGGGACGGTGACCCCCTCCTCCTGCTCCACGGGGGGCTCGCCGACAACTCGACGTGGTCGGCTCAGTTCTCGGGGCTTTCGCCTCACCGCCGCCTGGTGGCGCCGGAGCGTCAGGGCCAAGGGCACACACCAGACCGACCCGGTCCCATCACCTATGAGGCCATGGCTGACCAGACCGCCGAGATCATCGTCTCCCTCGGTCTGGCACCGGTGGACCTGCTCGGATGGAGCGACGGGGGCATGGTCGGGTTCCTCCTAGCCGCAGACCGTCCCGAACTCGTCCGGACGCTCACCGTCACGGGGAGCGGTTTCTCCAGTGCCGGCTACGTACCCGGTGCCATGGAGTCTCTGGTGGCACTCTCGCCTGCCGACGAGGACATGCAGATGTTCGCGGCCATGTACGAGCAGGCCTCTCCCGACGGAGCAGAACACTTCCCGGAGGTGTGGGAGAAGATACGAGCCATGTGGTCCGAGCCCTTTGACTGGAGCGACAAGCTCGAACAGATCGACGCACCGACCTTGGTCATCGTCGGCGACGACGACTACCTCCAAGTTGGGCATGCCGAGGAGTTCGCCCGTCGGGTGCCACACGGGCAGTTGGCTGTGGTACCCGGAACATCGCACCTGGTGCCGATGGAGAAACCCGAACTCTTCAACGATCTCGTTCTGCAGTTCATCGCCGACCCCACCGTCGACACCTACATGCCGATCCGCAGGAAGGTCGAGGGCTAGCCGGGAGACATGACCCTGGACCCATCCCCATTGCCGCCGGCCACTGGGCGACTCCCGGCAGCGATTGGTTGAACCGGCAAGACCGACCTAGTGAAGGTGATCGACTCGCTCTACGAGATTGTCGACCGCGACGGCCATGGCCAGGAGGAAGTGCTGCATGGCCATGATCTCTGACGAGATCCTCACCACCGTTTCGCCGATCGTCCCATTCTGGTTCTGACCCACGATGCCCATCGAAGTGAAGGGAGAATCGGCCATATGTTGACCCCAGAGGTTGGCAAACCCCGATGTCTCGAACGGATCATCGGGCACCCAGCAAGGCTAGTGGCGAATGAGGTGGGGTCGGACAGCTGTCATCGATCCCCCCGGCGGCCGGCGTGACGCTCCCAGGTGCCGATGCCACGTCGGGTTCGGGGATTCGGGAGACAGCTCGGCCGGGCCTGTGCCCGGTTCACCTGACTGGGTCACCTGACAATTGTCCGCGCTCCTCGTTGAGCCGCACGGGGCCGACCTGGGTGCTGGGTTGACGCTCTCCCTTGGCGGCGATGATCAACTGGTCCCGTCCTTCCCGTTTGGCCACGAGCAATGCAGCATCGGCGATGGCGATGACGTCTGCCCCGTGGTGGGCGTACGTGGAATCGGCCAGCCCCACGCTCAGGGTGAAGGGTGGGACCCCCGAGGCAGCGATGGAGTCCGCCAGGGTGTCCCGGAGTCGGTGGACGATGGGTGCGGCCTCGGTCACGTCACAGCCCACGTAGACCAAGAGGAACTCCTCGCCCCCGAACCGACAGACCAGGTCTCCCGCCCGCACCGACGAGTTCATGATGGTCGAGACATGACGGAGGGCCCGGTCTCCAGCGGCATGGCCGTAGGTGTCGTTCAACACCTTGAAATGGTCCAGATCGGCGAACGCCACGGCGTAGGCCGCATGGTCCTGGTCCAGTCGGTGGAGCTGCTCTTCGAGACTGCGCCGATTCATCTGGCCGGTCAGCGCGTCGGTTGTCGCAGCCAACTGACTCGAGGCCATGGCCCGGAGCAGGCCGATCCGGGCTCCCGTTTGGGTGGCGACGCTCTCGATGCGGGATCGTTCCGTCTTCCCGGGCACCCGACCCGGGGAGCCGGTGATATGAACCACTCCCATCGGTGTCCCAAGGACGGTTACCGGAACGCACAGGGCCGACAGCTCGTCATCGCGTCCCTGCAGATGAGGGCAGGTGGCGAGCGCATGACTGTCGGCGAACTCCAGTGTCTGTCCACGCCGGACAGCGGGACAGCCCCACGGAGTGCTCACCCCGCAACCCGGTGAGCCATGCATCGGGGCGGCGGCCGCCTCATGAATGTGCGTGCGACTCGAATCGGCCAGGAGGAGTTCGGCTGGACCGTCGGCGGCGAGATCGAGCGCGCGACCCACGACCTGGAGGACGTCGGGTTCGTGCTCAGCCATCTCGAGGGCGGCATTGAGATCGGAGGTGAACTGATGACCCGTGGCGACGGCCCGCAGCTGGGTCTCCTGGTTGGCAATGGCTTCGCGTTGGGCTTCGAGCGCTTTTTTGATGGGTAGACCGCTGGTCAAGGTCAGGGTCACCGACGCTGCACCGAGGAAGATCGCCGCCGTGGCGGCGAAGCCCCTGAAGCCATGATGGAGGTTCCACCGATCAGAGATCCACCACACCACGCTGAATGCCAGCAGCAGTCCGCCAACAGCACGCACGGACTCTACGGCCAGGGTCTTGGCCGATGCGTCGATCGATCGGACTCGAGGGCCTCCCTTGGGAGGCGTGGCGTCAGGAGACATGGGATCTCGTTCCTTTCTCCCACCACCTATCGACGCCTGTGGTCTGGATCCTGAGCATTTCGTCAACAAATGTTGCCCCCACGGCGGTCAGGTGATGAGTGCCCGATTGGCCTCAGATAGGCAACAACCTCCTGGCCGTCGGGCCGTGCCTGGTGAGGGTCGCCTGGCGCTCGAGGGCCACCTACGCTGCTGGCATGCCAATCGATGGAGAGTACGAGCCGAGCTCGTGGGACTGGGTCCGAGATCAGGTTGCCGAATACGAAGCGTCTGGCGGCGAACGGGCAAATACGCTGATGGATACGGGACTGCCGATCATCGTCCTTACGACACGGGGCAACAAGAGCGGCAACGTCCGCAAGATGGCACTGATGCGGGTCGAGCACGGAGGCGAGTACGCCCTTGTCGCCTCCCAGGGCGGGATGCCGACCAATCCTTCCTGGTACTACAACCTCCGAGCCGATCCGACTGCGCTCGTGATCCAGGATGGTCCCGAACCCCACGACTACGTAGCTCGCGAGGTGACAGGCGATGAGAAAGCCATCTGGTGGGAGCGCGCCGTCGCTGAATACCCGCCGTATGCCGAGTACCAAGCCGCCACCACCAGGGTCATCCCGGTCTTCGTCGCCCGACGGGCCGACGGTTGATCACGCCAGGCCGCCTGGCCACCCAGGGTGCCGGTCTACAGCACCGTCACCGTTGAGCTTGATGGGCGTCAGGCCACCCGTTCCGGCGCGAACCATCAACTAGACACTCCTCTGGACAGGTGTCCAGGTTTCCCATATGGTGGATCGGTGGGTCCGGTTCACACGCGGGCTCCTGTGGGGAGGATTGACGAATGTCGCAGCGCAAGCTTCGGGTCTTCCAGTTCGCCACTGGCAATGTCGGCTCCGAAATGGTGGGTCGAATCGTCGACCATCCCGACCTCGAACTGGTCGGCCTCTACTGCTACTCGTCCGACAAGGTGGGCCGAGACGCCGGCGACATCGTGGGGATGGCTCCTCTCGGGGTGACCGCCACGGGCGATGTGGCCGACGTGATCCGGGCCAAGCCGGACGCGGTGAATTTCAACGGCGTCTGGCCGGACATCGACCTGTTCTGCGAGTTGCTGGAGGCGGGCATCAACGTCGTCACCACGTCGGATTGGATCACCGGCTACCACCGCGACCGGAATCATCCCCACCCGTCAGGGAAGAAGCCCACAGAACTCATTGAAGCCGCGTGCCAGCGTGGAGCCACCACCTTCTACGGAACGGGCATGAATCCGGGGCTCGCCCAGATTCTCAGCATGGTAGCCACCGCCGGAATGGGACGAGTGGACCACATCACCGTGCTGGAGACGGTCGACGTCTCGTGTCATCACTCGGTGGATACCTGGAAGAACGTCGGCTACGGGAGGCCCGTGGACGACCCCGAGGTTCCCGGCCTCCTGGAGACTGGCTGCACGGTCTTCGCCGACTCCATCCACCTGATGGCGGACTGCCTCGATCTCGAGATCGACGACATCGTGTTCGACTGTGAACTCGGCGCCTGTACCGAAGAAGTCGACTTGGGTTGGTGGACGTTGCCCAAGGGGTCCGTGGGAGCGAGCCTGGCCAAGTTCAAGGGGATCTCGGGCGGCGAATCGAAGATCGAGGTGCACCTCGAATGGCAGATGGCTCCCACCACCGAGCCGCGTTGGGATGTTCAGGGCTGTTACATCACCACCGTCGAGGGCGACCCGACGATCGTCAACCGTCACATGATCTTCCCCGCCACCGGGATGCCGCACGGCGCCTGGACGCCGGAATACTTCGCCTCGGTGGGCATGACGATCACGGGGATGCCGGCACTGAACGCCATTCGATCGGTGTGCGAGGCGAAACCGGGGCTCATCACCAGTGCGGATCTCCCACTTCGGGCCTTCGTCGGACGATTCCCGACGTGACGGCGGTCTACCCGTTGCCAGCCAACGAGCGTCCACGGTGAACCGATACCCGTTCCCCGCGTCGCCCAACGGCTGGTTCAGCGTCGGTGCAGGTGCCGACCTGGCGCCAGGAGACGTGCGGCCTGTGACCTACCTCGGACGGGACTTCGTTCTGTTTCGCGGCGAGGACGGCACCGCTCGGGTCTTCGACGCCTACTGCCCCCACCTGGGCGCCAACCTGGGTGTCGGTGGTCGCGTCTGCGGGGACGGCATCGCCTGCCCGTTCCATGGTTGGCGGTTTGATGGCCAAGGCCACCTCGCCGAAGTGCCCGGGCTGGATCGGACACCGCGAGCCAGTGCCTCTGCGTGGCCGGTGTGTGAGCGCAACGGCCGCATCTTCATCTGGCACCATGCCGACGGCTTCCCTCCGGACTACGACGTGACCGGCTACCGACCCAACGAGACGGACTGGACGCCTTGGAGGACCAACTCCTACCGCGTGCGCGTCCATGTCCAGGACCTGACGGAGAACATCATCGACCGCTCACATTTTGCGACGGTCCACGACATGGCCCCTCCCGAGGACAACCACTTCGATGTCCGGTTTGACGGCAGCACCATGGTCGTCCAACAGAGTCTCAAAGTCACCGCCGTGGACGTGGCCGGGTACGAGATCCGAACAACCTCGACCACCTGTGGACCCGGCATCGTCGCCGTCGAGGTCAGCCAAGACCCAATCGAGATGTTGACCTACATCACCCAGACTCCTGTCGACGAGGAGTTCACCGAGGTGAACCTGTGCTTCTCTATGAAGGCGCTACCGGACGAGAAGGCCACCGAGTCGATCAGCGAACTCAATGACCGAATCACCAACGAGCAGTTCACACAGGATGTTCCGATCTGGGAGCACAAGATCTACCGTGACCGGCCGATGCTCACCAGAAACGACGGCCCAGTCGCCCAGTACCGGCGGTGGTTTCGCCAGTTCTACCCTACGTAGGCCGATCGGCCGTCGTCGCTGTAGCCCGTCATTCTCCGAGGTCTTGGGCAGCCGCCCCACTGATGGTTGGACGTAGAGTCACGGAGTGACCAAGGCGGTGGTTGTCGACGATTCGGTCTGGACCACGATCAGCCGTACCGACCGCAAACCGATTGGTGGTCCGCGAGGCTGGCGACGGCTCCTGATCGGATTACTCGCGGTGGTTCTGGCACTGACCTTTCTGGTTCCGGCAGGAATCGCAATCGCAAACCGTGCAGCATTCGGCCGATTCACCTTCTGGTCTCCGCCCAGCCGGGTGAGCTTTTGCGGGCGGAGGTACTACGAGCAGGGTCGAGAATCGGGAAACCCGACCATGTTCGGTGCTCCTGTGAGACCAGGTGCAGTCGTTTGGAAGCAGGTGATGTCGACATTCTCGGGACGCCCACTCTTTGCCGTTGTGGCATCTCACCCGATACCGGGGCGTGTGTGCACCATGGCGCTCTATTCGCCTGTCGGCCGTGGCCAATGGCTGGTCTATCCGCTGAGCGGAGGGCCGTAGCCAACACCACGATGATGGCCAGAGAGCCGCTGCCCGGCTGGAGGACCCTCACCATCAAGCACACCACGTTCTCCTGAGAGTCCGCGGCAACGCTCGCCTGGATCTCCGAACGCGATGCGCAGTGGAGCCGCGACGCGCAGTCCACCAGGCACTGACGTGATGCAGATTGCGGCACTGTGGACCTGGTGGAGACAGCGCCCCCTATCGGCCGAGCGATCCGGTGACCAGGCCGAACGTGCCCCGCGATGACCTGAGGGCGGATTCCGTGAGCAATCGCTCGGCAACGGTCTTCAGGGGCTGTTGTTACTTGGAGTTGCATTCAGTAGAGTCGAGCCAGCAGCGGGAACCGGTTCTCCCTGGCAACCGGATTGGCGGATCCGGTGGCCGGAGGAACCGCCGTTGAACTGGCCTGTGAGGGCCTGCAGTTGGGGGTGGTGATGGCTACGGACAGGCGGCCACGGCAGAGCCGGGAGGATCTTCGTGCCCTCTTGTTGGCTGCCGGCCGGTCCATCCTGCTGGAGGAAGGCCTGGGCTCAGTGGCCGATGCCCTGAACTTCAAGCGAGCCTTCGATCGGGTGGAGTCCGAGACTGGCATCACCCTGTCCAACGCATCGGTCATCGGGCGGGTGTGGGACAGCCTCGCCGACTTCCAGACCGACGTGCTGGTCGAACTGGCGTCGGAAACCAGTCGCTCCAACGTCCCCGAAGTTGCCGACAGGGTGGCAGCCGTTCTGGACGGTCGGGATCTGTCGACGACCGAGGCGCGTGCCGAGGCGCTGACCGAGGTTTGCCGGGTGGTCGGTGAGGCCCTCAGTGATGCACTCCGACACTCGTCGAGCTGGTCCGTGTGGATCAACGTATGGACCATGGCGACATCGAGCGACGACCCGGAGCGGCACGAGCGGGTCCTATCCACCCTCATGCGGAGCTATGACGCCATCAATCAGGAGGGTGAGGAAGCCTTCGGAGGGCTCATGACACTCTTCGGCTACCGGATCAGGGAGCCTTTGACGATTCCCCAATTTCTCAATGCCGCTGGGGCGCTCTCCGAGGGATGCTCGCTCCGAGACCGAGTTGACGCCACGATGCTCGGAATCACCCGTCCCACCGGGGAGAACGGAGAAGACCAGCAGTGGACCATCTTCGGAATAGGACTCCACGCCCTCGTGGTGGAGTTCTTTGAAATCGATCCGCACGTGTGAACGTGGGGGCTGTGGACGAAGACGGCGTCGAGCCTGCTGACTTGGGCTATCCAGGACGAGATTCCGGCGGCGACCACCTGCCGACCAACGCTGCTGATAGGGCGCCCGTGGACGAACTCCCCATTGAAGGGATGACCGGCCATCGCAGACTTGCGGGCACCGCACTGTCCGCATCGTCGCCAGCACCTCCCGATGCGGCACGAAGCATCGGCCAGAATGTCCAGGTGAATCGCTACCGCTTCGGGGTCGACCAGTCGGCAGCAGATCGGCTTGGTCTCGTGGCGAGGGCGTACGATCCAGTTTCCCGTCCGTTTCTCGCCGCCAACGCGTTGCCCCGCCCAGCGATGGCGGTCGACCTCGGCTGCGGGCCAGGCTTCACCACCGAACTGCTGCATGAGACATGTGGCGCCGCGACCACCATCGGAATCGATGCATCCGAGGACTTCGTCGCCGCCGCACAAGTGCGCCTCCCGGAATTCCGATTCGAGACGCACGACGTTACCGAGCTTCCCCTCCCAGGCGCACCGGCCGACATCATCTATGCCCGGCTTCTCCTGGCGCACCTTGCGGATCCCGAGGCGACCACCCGACGATGGCGGAGTCAACTCGCCCCTGGTGGGCGGCTCCTGATTGAGGACCTCGACAGCGTCGTCAATCCAGCGGGGCCGCTCCGCGAGTACGAAGACATCTCCGCTCGAATCGTTCAGTCGGGTGGAGGCCTCATGTACGCCGGTGCTGAGCTGTCCGATCTGGGTGGAGTGGTCACACCTGTGACCGTGCGAGGAGCCTTGGCCGCAACCATCTACCTGTTCAATGTTCGGCATTGGTTGGAGACGCCAGGCCTCCCCGTGACCGACGCACAATTGCGGGACCTCGAACAGCGGCTGTTACAGACGGCGCACGATGACGATGGCAGCAGCGTCTCGTGGAGGGTCCGGCAGTTGGTTCTCGCGCCTTAGAGTGCCGATCGAGTGGTTTGGGATGCCCATCAGATCGGCGGCGTAGGTGTCGAAGTCCGATGAGGGAACCGTTGCGGATCTCCGCCCATCATCTTCTACCGACCGTGGGCGCCGATGGGTGTTGGATCTGTGACCTGTGCGGCACTGATGCGGCCTGTGGTGTCGGAGCTCGTCGTCCGCGCCACGAGGTGGCAGTCGGTCAGGAGTCCCACTGCATGAACCAGACATGCGGTCCACCGTCAGGGGCATCAGCCTCGTAGACAGTGCGAAATCCACAGCTCGCGTAGATCACAAGATTGCGCTCGGTGCCTGTCGACAGCACTGCTCCACAACCCACGGTTGCTGCCTGTCGCTGGCCGAACTCGATCAATGCTCTCCCGTACCCTCGACCCTGAGCATGCGGATTGACGGCAATCGAGTCAAGGAGCCACAACGGCCCGTCAGGGAGATGCAGGTCAATCCAGTTCCAAAAGGATTGATAACGCTCTCCCCCGTCATCTGCCAGTTCGAGAATACGAGGCTGGTTCCATGGGTGCTCTTCCAGGGCGTCGCAACTCCCAGGTGGGATCCACACGGCGGCTCCGTCGGCATTTCCTGCTTCCCAGACGAGGCCGAGGGCGAGCGCCACCTCCAGGAAGTAGGCGAAGCAGCGGGTCAAAGTCTCTAGGGACTCCTGTGCGCCCACTAACGACCAGAGCATCATCGGATCACCAACGAAGGCTCGCGCGAACACGGACGCGAGTGGGTGATGTGACTCCGCACCAGCTGCCGAAATATCGATAGGAGCCCGACGCATTGGTCCCAACGTAGTGACTCGACTCCTTAGGAGTGACAAGGAACGTGCACGGTTCGTACTCCACGGTGCACCGTATAGTGCCACCCATGGCCATTCTCCATCGGGCAACGGTTGCGCCGACGAAAGCCGAGCTCATCTCCAGCTGGGTCCCGTCCCAGCCGTGGGGGCCCGGGGTTGACGACCACATCGACGTGATCGGCTCCTACCGTTTTGACGACCCCGACGGCCGCGTGGGGTTGGAAACGATCCTCGCCAGAGCAAGAACAACCTTGCTTCAGATTCCGCTCACGTATCGCGACGAACCACTGGAGGGTGCCGAGGATGCACTCATCACCACAATGGAGCACTCTGCACTCGGTACCCGCTGGGTGTACGACGGGCTCCGTGATACGCAGTTTGTCGTCATGCTTGCGGCCGTTGCCATGACCGGGCAGGGCGAAGCCCTGGGCATGGTCCAGGTCGACGGCCGCTGGTTCATCGCACCGAGCAACGTACGCATCCACGGTGGTGGTTGGACCCAGGATCGAGTACCCGTTGACGGCTTCGAGCTCGTATCCGACGAGCCGACCGCCTCGGTACTCTGCAACGACCGATTCGAGCTCACCGTGTTCCGGCATCCAGCTCGTGGCTTTCGCCCAGCCATTGGCTTGACGGCCCACTGGGAGGACATGGACGACGAAGTCGTCCTCGCCGAAATCCGGGAGCGGTAAGGCAAAGCCAGCCACTCCATTGTCGAGATCCGGATGGAACCACACAATGATCGTGCGGCATCCCTTTCCATGCGGACCGGCCTATCCACCGACCGGCAGATCGACCCTCGGGGCGGTCGTCGAACGTGTGCCACTGGTTGTTGGGCCTCACCCTCACCGTGCAGTACGGCCCCGGGGCTTGGCGGACAAAGCCGTTAGCCTTCGACGAGGACCACTAACGTCTCTGGACGGACCCCGTCGGTTTTCATGGCCTCAGCCGCTGCATCCGATGCCATCACTTCTTGATAGACGGCCATGTCAGGAACCTCAGCAATCAGGCCCACCCGGTTGGACTTTTCCGGATCTACAAAGGTCCTGATGGTGATTCCCAGCGGTCCGAACACGTTCTCGCGTGTCGGAGCTGACAGCCAGTGATCCACATCATCGACCTCATGAATGATCATGATTGTCGGCACCGTTCCTCGCTTTCTGCCACCCGGAGTCAGAGACTCTCACGTTTGGACGGACGCGGCAACGGTCCCGACCTCCCGGATTCGAGCAGCGTCAACTGTTACCGGTGATGCCAAATCCCGGGAACAGCGAAGCGTTCATCCGTCAGGACTGCAGGGCCGACGACTGGCCGTGGACCGTGTCGTGGACGAGCATCAGCCGCATCGACCAGAGGCCGGGTCGAGGTTGGGGAAGTTCACATCGTGACCATAAGAACCCCGCCAATGTGAAGGATGCGGCGGCGAGCCAGATCATCACCCCGACTGCGAGGACCCACGGCGTGTATCCCAACGACATCATGATGAGACCCGCAGTGGCGGCGACCAGCCCGGTGTACCCCACTCGGAGGGCCCAGACGGCCATTCTCCAGTGCCGGTTGAATGTCAAGCCCGACGGCTCGTCCATGGCCCAAATTCTCCCACGATTGCAGCGATGCGGTTGGTCCTCCGGCCGGTTTCCCACTCGAAGAAGGATCATCCCCGCAGCCTGGCTCATCCGGGACGACCGGTACACCTGCTCGCCCAACAGATGAGACAGAACTGCAACACCACACACAGGGAAACCCAAGGAATTCCCGTTACCTTCTGCATTGCCGAGTCCGTGGAGCCGGGATCCGCCGCCCGAGCTCCGGACTTGGCGCCATGCCCATCACCGGGCATTCGGCATGCACCAGGGGCAATCGGGGTCCTGAACCCTCAATGGACAATCGTCGGTCTGACATGATTGCGGCGTGGAACGAGTCGTTGGCATAGGTGGATACTTCATTCGAGCCGCCGATCCGGTCGCCCTTGGCGCCTGGTATCGCGACTGCCTGGGCTTGAACGCCGATCAGAACGGCCTATGGAGTCAGGGTACTGGGCCGACGGTATTCGCAACGTTCGAGTCCGGGACCGACTACTTCGGGTCCCACTCCCAGCAGACCATGATCAACTTCCGCGTTCACGATTTAGATGCGATGCTCACGCAACTGCGGCTCAAGGGAGCAGACGTGTCTGAAGTGACGCAGCACATGGAGGGCGTCGGTCGATTCGGATGGGTCACCGATCCCGAGGGCAACCGGGTCGAGCTATGGCAGTCCGCCTGAGGCAGCTTGTCCCGCAGTGTTGCTACTCGGGTGATCGACGGGCCCTGGACTGAGGCTTATCGGACCACACTCAAGGATCCCTGTCCATGTCCTTGATGAGGCGGTCGAAGAGGACGATTCGGTCTTCCTGAGCGTGCTCGGTGGCGTGGTTCGGGGTCTCGTCGGTCCTGGTCCTGGCTGGATTGCCCGCTGTGGGCCATCGTCACCGTCACGACCGTCGGCTACGGCGACAAGTACCCGGTAAGCGCCGGAGGCCGTGGCGTCGCCACCGTCCTCATGTTCATCGGGATCGGCCTGATCGGCGTGCTGACGGCCACAGTAACGTCCTACTTCGTCGAGCAGGGTGCTGACGACGACCGTGCGGAGCTAATCGAGCGCCTGGATCGCATCGAGGCGATGCTTGCCGAGAGGGCCGGCAAGCCGACCGATGACAAGGACACAATTCGAGCTGAGACATGAGCGGTATCCGCCGTGGTCTCGGTTGCCCTATGCCCCACCTACCTGACCCTCTTGGTCGCCAACCGGAAGCGTGGGGGGGACTCAATCGACCCGTCCAGGGGCTCAGCGAACTTACCCAGGCGGCGCGGATCTCATTCGGATCAAAGGTGCACTCTCCGGCGGGGCAAACGACGCGGAACCAGGTGAGGAACTACCCCAACGAAACGGCAACTGGGACATCAGAATCAGACGTTGATCCATTCCCGAGTTGGCCGGCTTCGTTACTCCCCCAACAGTCAACTCCGCCGGTCGCCAGGACCGCGCATGCTCCTCGGTCGTATTCACTGTAAACGCTGACAGCATTCGAAATGCCCGTTACCTGCACAGGAAGGAGAGAGGTCAAGTTCGTGCCATTTCCCAGGTCGCCGTATGAATTATCTCCCCAACAGTCGACTCTACCTGTAGAGAGAACGGCGCAATAACCACCTGCGGTGCCGGAGAGAGCAACAGGATTGGTGATCCCTGTAACACTCACACCGACCTCTGACTCGGCAGTCCCGTTCCCGGGATCAGATCCCCAACAATCCACGCCACCAGTAGAAAGAATGGTGCAGTAGCCGGCACCACTATTGATGACTTTCTTCGCGTTGGCAATGCCTGGGACTGCCACAGGTGTATCAGTTATATTGTCCGAGGCGACGTACCCCCAGCAATCGATTTCTCCAGTTTGAAGGACCGCGGAAAATGAATCTATTCCTGATGCAAGGTCCACTGCATTCGTGATCCCTGACACAGTCACAGGATACGCGTAGTTACCAGAGTCGCTCCCATCTCCAAGCTGGCCGTAGCTGCCGTCGCCCCAACAGTTGATACTGCCGGTGGCCAGCAAGACGCACACCGTGCCGTAGACAATATTGTCGAAACCCACAATCTCTGTAGCGTTCGTAATGCCACTCACCTGCACCGGGACTGCCGAACCGTTCTCTAAGCCGTCTGCCAGCCTGTTCGGTCCCCAGCAGTCCACCCTGCCAGTCGCAAGGAGCGCACAGTAACCAGCGCTGTCGGGCACGATCCGAGTTGCATTGTTGATTCCGGTCACGGCCACCGGAACGTCAGAACCTATGTTGGTTCCATTTCCCAAGAAGAATCCTCCCCAACAGTCCACCCCGCCAGTAGAGAGAAGTGCACAGTACCCGTCTTGGTTGAACGTCATACTGACGGCATTTGATATGCCACTTACCGGGACGGGAACGTCGGAATCAGTGGTTGTTCCGTTTCCTAGTTGTCCATACGAGTTGGCGCCCCAACATTCCACGCTTCCTGTTGTGAGTACAGCGCAGCGCCCTTCTTGATCGCTCACAACCGAACTAGCACTTCCTCCAGTACTAGACGGGGCCACACTCAGGCTCACTGGAGTGGATTTGACCGTCTTAGTTCCCATGACAGAGAGCTTGAACGTGTAGTTAAGCGCCTTCTTCCCCGTATTGGGCGGTACGGAGACAGTGTCGGTGACCTCCCCGTTTGAACAGGGAACCGTCGCCAGCCCAGGGACCGTTCGATTGGAGGTGAACGTGCAGCTAACACCCTTGGTCACGTCGGCTGACAGCTGAACTGTTCCACCGTTTCTGTAGAGCGTCGATGAGGACGCTGTAAATGCGGAGACGGAAGGGTCAAAGTTGGTGCCCTTAATGGCAGCCTCAAAGAGCTTGGCCAGATACCCCTGACCTGTGGAATTTGGGTGAAACTGAGCATTGAACCAGTTGATCGAAGAGCAAGTGTTGTGTTTCGCGAAGGATCCGGGGCCATTGTTCGGATCGACAAAGTGAACGTGGGGGATAGCGGCAGCCCTGGCTATCGCAGAGTTCAGGGAGCTCTCCGCCTTCGCTAGGTAGGACACTGCCAGACCTCCACCCGTGCGGACTCGAAAGTCGCCGCACCCGAGTGACTTCTCTACAAGAGACGGCTGGGACGGAACCTCGTCTGGATATCCCATGACATAGATTTCGGCATTGGGTGCTGCAGCTGCGACTTGTTCGTACGTCTGGCTAAGTACTCGCTCGAGAGACGAGATATTCAACTGCAGGTTGGCGACTGAACTTGAAGTCGAAATCGATCCACAATCGATCGGCAGAGCTACGCATGACTCGATGACAGTCGCAAAGGAAATGTCGTTACCGCCGATGGATAGCGTTACGATTCGAGCATTGGAGAGCTCGCTGGCGTAGATGTCGTTACTCTCGCCGAGTTGATAGCCCTCCCCATTGTCGGGTACGCCATTCTTGTCGCTGTTGCCACTGCCGGCCAGGCCGTCCGCGCTTGCCGGGGACCCGCTCCATAAGTCCGTCGTTGTTGCACCAGAACACGCCAGGAAGTGAAAAGACGTACTGGTGGCTGAGTATTTGGAAGTCAGCCAACCAGCAACGGCAACGGGATAGGCCACCGGAGCCCTACTGCAGTTGTCATCGGGAGCGGTTCCCTCACTTGTGCCAAGTTGGGTTAGATAGGGCCCCGGATTACCGTATCCGGCAGAGAATGAATCGCCCAAGGCCACATAGTTGGTAGCTCCCGGTGCTGGAGCTGCCGCTGCACTCGTCGTCACTATCGCCGGAATGGCAACAGCCATCCCGGATATGACTGCGACGGCGGCCAATGTAAGCCTGATAGATCTGGTTTTCCGCACCACCCGCCACCGTCCGCTCTCTTGCTGGGCCAAATTTGCTCCCCACTGCTTACCACCGGGACCCGCCAGCGGCGAGATTGCACGGGCTGGGTGCCAAGGAGAGATCAGACGCCCCCCTCCCTCCCTCTCCTCCCCGTTTCCGGTGGATGGTGCCCGGCGCCGGTGCGGCTCTGGGCCGGAGCGCTTGGGTGCTCTCGTTCCCGCTTCGTTGCGGTCCTGGTGGTGGCGTCCCCGGCTGTTCTGCGCGGGGGTCTTGGCCCGTTGTGGGGGGCTGTCTCCCTCTCTCCCCTCTCTTAATCACTCGGTGCCCACGGTTGGAATCGAACCAACGACACCTCATTTAGGAAACGAGTGCTCTATCCCCTGAGCTACGTGGGCGTACCCTTTCTCGGATTCTACGACCTCTGGCAATCGGGCCCGGTAGTGCTCAGGCCAACCGCCATCCAGATCCATCCGACCAGTTTGGAGTGAACGGGTGACGGCCTACGATCGTGGGTACGGTCAATGCACCGACGATGCACCAACTGGAGAGCCCCATGAGCGAAAACGACGACTGGTCCCCTGATGTGCCGTCCGGCTCAGATCCCTTTGAACAGGGTGACGAGGCGCTCGACGACAAAGTCGCCCTCGACCCAAGTTTCCTCGAGGCAGTGGAGATCGATCCGTCGCTCGACCCGACGCTCCAGACCGACGAGCGAGAGCTCGATGAAGCCGGCGTCGAATTCGACGACCCAGAGGCCCTCGTGAGTCTCGACGGTGGGATCGATGACCCTGACGGGCTCGGGTCCCCGACCGAGCGTGAGCGCTCCCGGTCTGGCGATGACGAGGGCTGGGATCTCGACGCCCCCGAGGTTCCCGGAAGTGCCGAGTCCGCTCCGGACGCGGTCTGAGCTAACCGACTATTGGCTGCCCGGGGGCGGAACGTGGGCCGCCCCGATGGCAGAGCAGCGCCTGATCCACGATCTCCCGGGTGGGAGCCTCGGGAAGCACGGAATGAGGTACGCCTCTTGCCGAAAGGCCATCCAGCATGATGGCCAGATAGCGCCGCCACAGATCGGGGGCCAACTTGCTCGTGTACGAGGCGACCGTGTTGACCATCAGCTCGATGATGGGGACGTCAGCAGCCACGATGTCAGCTCGGAGATGGCCGTCATGCCGGGCCCGCTCCACCAGCCGCGTGACGGCCGGCACGATCCGTTCCCTCGCCCGGTTGATCGGCTCTTGTCCGTATCTGCTGTGCATGATGACATCCCGCAGACCCAGGTCCTCGGCCTTGCGTTGTCCGGCCATCTCCATGAACCAGACGAGCCCCCGCCATGAGTCCTCCATGGTCCCAGCCTGCTCCGCCAGCTCGACGATCCCATTCACGGCCTGCTCGAAGAGCGCCTCGACCAGAGCCTCTTTGCCTGGAAACCGTCGATAGACCGTGCCCACCCCGACACCAGCCCGATCGGCGATGTCGTCGAGGGTGGCCTCGAGCCCCCGCTCGGCAAAGAGCCCGGCGGCCGCATCCAGGATCCGTTCACGGTTGCGGGCAGCATCTGCCCGCAGGGGCCGACAGTCCTTCATCAGCGCTGTGTCCACACCCATGACCCTTCCCCCCTGCTACGCGGCAACCACCGCCAAACTAAGTGGAGGACCGTCCTCCATCTACTGTTACACTACCTGACCAAGCGGAGAACAGCACTCCACTTGAGATCGACGGAGGCGCCCATGCCCGATACCACCACCATGCCCCGGTCGGGCGGAGACCAGATCAGCGACAGGGAAGCGAACCAGTCTCGGCGGTGGTGGATCCTCGCGGTGCTCGGCGTCGCCCAGCTGATGGTGATTCTCGACAACACCATCGTCAACATCGCTCTCCCCACGGCCCAGCACGATCTGGGCTTTTCCAATGCCGACCGCCAGTGGATCGTCACCGCCTACTCGCTGGCCTTTGGAAGCCTCCTTCTCCTCGGCGGCCGTATCGGTGACATCTTCGGACGGAAGCGCACTTTGATCATCGGCCTGGTCGGCTTCGCCGGGGCCTCCGCCCTCGGCGGCGCCTCCGTCAACTTCGCCATGCTGGTCGTGGCACGCACGGTTCAGGGTGCATTCGGTGCACTGCTCGCCCCCTCAGTACTGGCCTTGTTGACTACGACCTTCCACGATCCAGGTGAGCGGGGGAAGGCTTTCGGGATCTACGGCGCCATTGCCGGAGCGGGTGGTGCACTCGGCCTGCTCCTCGGCGGGATCCTCACCTCCTACGCGTCATGGCGCTGGACCCTCTTCGTCAATCTGGTCTTCGCCGCCGTCGCCACGATCGGGGCCCTCCTGTGGCTCAAAAACGACAAGGCCGAGGACCACGATCCACTCGATTTCCCCGGTCTGTTGGCCGTGACCGGTGGGCTGTTCTCACTCGTCTTCGGCTTCTCCCACGCGGAGACGACCTCGTGGAGCAATCCGTACACCATCGGATTCCTCATCTTGGGCGTTGTCCTGCTCGCGACGTTCGCCTTCATCCAAGTTCGCGTCCGCTTCCCGCTCCTCCCGCCGCGAGTGGTACTGGACCGAACCCGCGGTGGCTCGATGCTGGCGATGCTCTTCGCCAGTGTGGGGATCTTCGGGGTCTTCTTGTTCCTCACCTACTATCTGCAAGAGACGCTCGGCTTCAGCCCGGTCAAGACCGGCGTGGCCTTTTTGCCCATGGTCGCTGCCCTGGCCACCATGGCCCAGGTCTCCAACCGGGCCCTGCTGCCCCGATTCGGACCGAAGCCCATCGTGCCCCTCGGTCTGATAATGGCCGCCGTGGCCCTCTACATGCTCCACAAGCTCGGCCTGCACAGCTCATATGCCGGCCATGTCCTGCCCTACATCATCCTCCTTGGCTTCGGGTTCGGGCTCAGCCTGGCCCCGTCATTCAGCACCGGAACGCTGGGCCTTCCACCCCACGACGCCGGTGTTGGGTCGGCCGCGCTCAATACCACCCAACAGGTCGGAGGTTCGATCGGTACCGCGCTGCTCAATACCTTGGCGGCCGGGGCGGCCACGGCCTATCTGGTGGGTCGGGCGGTGACGCCCGCGACGATGAAGGAAGCCGCACTCCACAGCTACACGACGGCGTTCTTGTGGTCCTCGGGGATCTTCGTGGCAGGTGCGGTCGTGGCCGGACTGGTACTGAAGAAGGGCACCATGCGCCAGCTGGCCGGTCCCGACATCGGCGGGACCACCGAGGCTGCCCCGACCGACCCGCCGGCCGACGTTCCGGGGGTCCGGGTCGCTGTTGACTGACACTGCCCGGGAGCCAGACCGGCTCAGGCTGAGGTCGTCCCCTCGGGTATGAGTACGCACCGTGTCCCGCTGTAGATGGTGGGCATGCACTTGTTGCAGTGGATGCAGAGTCCCTCTGACCGGTCCCCCGCGGCCCACCTGGCCACCAGGTCCGGTTGGCGCAGGAGCGCCCGGGCCATCGCCACGAAGGAGAACCCCTCGGCCAACGCGTCCTCGACGGTGTCCAAGCGATTGATGCCACCCAGCAAGATGACCGGCATCGACAGCGCGTCGAGGAACTGGCGGGCGTACGGGAGGAAGTAGGCCTCCTCAAAGGGGTACTCCCGGAGGAACCGTGACCCGACCACGCCGAACCCAGCGCGCAGGGGTGCCGGCAGTGTTGCGGCGAACTCGGTACGGGGTGCCTCCCCACGGAACAGGTACATGGGATTGGACAGCGAACTGCCCCCGGTCAGCTCGATGGCATCGAGCGTGCCGTCGGACTCCAGCAGCTGGGCGAACTCGAGGCTCTCGTCGACCCACAGCCCACCGGGCACACCATCGGCCATGTTCAGCTTGGCCGTGACGGCGATCTGGCCACCCACCGCCTCCCGCACCGCCTCGACCACCTGGCGGGGAAACCGCCCACGGTGGTCGAGGCTTCCGCCCCACCGGTCAGAGCGACGGTTGAGCTTCGGACTCAAGAACGCGCTCAGCAGGTAGTTGTGGCCGAGGTGGATCTCGATGCAGTCGAACCCGGCCGCCACTGCCACACCGGCCGCCCGCCGGTAGTCCCCGGAGATCCGTTCGATGTCATCGCCGCTGGCCGCGCGGGTCACCGAGCCGCTGGGGCTGAACCGCCGGGACGGCGCCAGGGACGGCGCGCCGTTCGACCGGCTGTTGGCCACCGGACCGGCGTGGCCGATCTGGGCCGAGACGGCGGCACCGGCGTCATGGACGGCAGAGGTGAGGCGCTGAAGACCCGGGAGTGACGCCTCACTGAGGAGGATGCAGTGACGGTCGGTGCGACCCTCGGGCGAGACCGCCAGGTAGGCGACCGTCGACATGGCCGCCCCTCCGTGCGCCACGGCCAGGTGATAGCTGATCAGGGCATCGCTCACCTCGCCCCGGGGGCTGGCCCCCTCGAACGTGGCCGCCTTGATGATTCGGTTCTTCAGCGTGAGAGGCCCCAACGGGGCTGGCGCGAATACCTCAGACGAAGACTCCCCCCGGTCACCCGGCATCAGACACCCCCGAGGCTCCCGCCACCCCGGACGCGGCCAGGGCGGCTAGCACGGCGTCAGTGAACGCCGGGTGGCACACCACCAGATCAGGCAGCCACGGGTCGGGTTGGGCGTAGCGCAACGGCGACCCGTCGAGCCGGCTGGCATGGAAACCACCGGCCCGTGCTACCGCCACCGGGGCAGCCGAGTCCCACTCGTACTGACCGCCGGCGTGCACGTAGACCTCGGCCTCCCCCCGGATGACCGCGGCGATCTTGGCCCCGGCCGAGCCCATCGGCACGGTCGTGGCGCCCAGCGCCCCGGCGACCAGCGGGACGAATGCCGGTGGTCGGCTCCGGCTCACCACCAGCCGGGGCGGTTCAAGCGGGTCGCCCGGTCGAGGCGGGTCCCCCGTGCTGAGCACGGTCCCGATGGCTGGCAGGGCCACGGCGCCGACGACCGGATCCCCGTCGATGGCAAGCGCCACGTGGACGGCCCAGTCCTCCCGGCCCTCGGAGAACTCTCGGGTGCCGTCCAACGGATCGATGATCCACACCCTGCCGGACTCGTCGGGAAGCGCCTCGCTCTGTTCGGCCTCCTCGGATCGGATGCGGTCATCAGGGAACTGTTCGGCGAGCCGGCGCATGAGCAGCTGGTGCGAACCACGGTCACCCTCGGCCCCCCGCTCGCGCCCGGGCTCTATCCGGGCTCGGAGGTCCAACAGCAACGCACCGGCCTCATCGGCCAGTCGGGCCGCGGCCCGGTGCTCGTCGTCCATCACCTTGTCGTCCACTCGCTCCCCCTGTACCGCGACATCGCGTCCGGCTGGTCGCCGGCAGCTGGTTGGTCACCGCGCGCCGACGTGGCGGTGGCCCGACGGCCGACCGGGGCAGAATCTAGCGGCATTCGAAGCCGGCACCCGGGTCCCAGCCACGACCTCTACGCTGCAGGCTGCCATGACACCCGAACCGGCGATGACCGTCGATGCCCTCCAGGACCTGTTGGATCACGCCTTCCCGGGCACGCTCGTCCCCTACGTCATCGAGGAGATCTCCGACACCACCGTCCGGATGGTCCTGCACATCGACGAGACCAACGGGCGGCCCGGAGGCACCGTGTCGGGACCGGCGCTGATGGCACTGGCCGATTGTGCGGCCTGGATGGTGATCATCGGCCAGATCGGGCCGGTCACACTCTCGGTGACCACCAGCCTGCACATCGACTTCCTCCGCAAACCCGAGCTGGTCGACGTGATCGCGGTCGGCACCCTGCTCAAGCTGGGTTCCCGGTTGGCCGTCGCCGAGGTGGCCATGTATTCACAGGGCCGGCCCGACCTGGTGGCCAAGGCTCAGGTCACCTACTCGATCCCACCTCGCTGACCCGCCCCTCGGCCACCTTCATTGCGCCGGGGCGATCGGCGTGCGAGCATCCATGGACGGCATCGACAAGGGGGAACCGACCATGCATGACCTCGTCATCCGAGGGGGAACGGTCGTGGACGGCACCGGGGCGCCGCCCCGGACCGCGGATATCACGGTGGACCGCGGTGTGATCACCGGTGTGGGCACCTTGGCGGATGAATCGGCCACCCGGACGGTCGATGCCGACGGGCTGTTGGTCACGCCGGGGTGGGTCGACATCCACACCCACTACGACGGCCAAGCCACGTGGGACGAGGTTCTGGCCCCGAGCAGCTGGCACGGGGTCACCACCATCGTGACCGGCAATTGCGGCGTCGGGTTCGCCCCGGCGCGACCAGACCGCCACGAGTGGCTCATCGGGTTGATGGAGGGGGTGGAGGACATCCCGGGCACCGCGCTGGCCGAGGGCCTCGAGTGGGGCTGGGAGACCTTCCCCGAGTACCTGGACGCCCTGGATCAGCGTAAGTGGACGATGGACGTCGGTACCCAGATCGCCCACGGCGCGGTGCGCTCCTATGTCATGGGCGACCGGGGCGCGAAGAACGAAGCGGCCACGCCCGAGGACATCGAGTCGATGAAGCAACTGGTCAAAGAGGCCATCGCCGCGGGCGCCCTAGGCTTCTCGACGTCGAGGACCATCGCCCATATCGCCATCGACGGCGAGCCGGTGCCCGGCACGTTCGCCGCGGAGGACGAGCTGTTCGGCATCGGGAGCGCGCTCGGTGAACTCGGCACCGGGGTGTTCGAGCTGGCCCCGGCCGGCTCGGCCGGGGAGGACATCGTCGGGCCCCGCAAGGAGGTGGACTGGATGCGCCGACTGTCGGCCGCCATTCACCGCCCGGTCACGTTCGCCCTTCTCCAGGTGGACGCCGCCCCCGAGTTGTGGCGCGAGCTCATGGACGAATCGCTGCGCGCCGTGGACGAAGGTGCCGACCTCTGGCCCCAGGTCGCCGGACGCGCCACCGGTCTGCTCTCGGGTCACTTCACCACCTACTGCCTGTTCGACCTCATCCCCGCCTACCAGGAGCTGAAGGCCAAGGGGCTCTCCTCCGAGGAGTTCGCCGCGGCCCTGCGAACCCCTGAGGTCCGACGCTCGATCGAGTCGTGGGAGCCCGATGCCGACTCCCGGGGCCGGATGGACCAGGCCTACCGCACCACCTTCGCTCTCGGGAGCCCGCCCGAGTACGAGCCGGGGCCGGAGCGGTCACTGGCCGGGATCGCCACCGCCACCGGTCGGACCCCCCTGGAGGTTGCCTACGATGCCATGTTGGACGACGACGGCCGAGGTCTGCTCTACGTGCCCATCCTCAACTACTCCGACGGCGACCTGGACCCGGCCCGCGAGATGCTCCTCCACCCCCGTGCCGCGGCCGGACTGGCCGACGGGGGCGCCCACTGCGGGGTCATCTGCGACGCCGGCCAGCCGACCTTCATGCTGACCCACTGGACCCGGGACCGGATCCGAGGGGAACGCCTGCCCCTGGAGTGGGTCGTGAAGAAGCAGACCCACGACACCGCCCGCCTCTACGGCCTCACCGACCGCGGCACCATCGAGGTGGGGGCGGTCGCCGACCTCAATCTCATCGACTACGACCACCTCCAGTTGGGAAACCCGACGGTCGTGGCCGATCTGCCCGCCGGTGGCAAGCGGATCGTGCAGGATGCCAGCGGGTACGTCGAGACCATCAAGTCCGGCATCACCACCTTTGCCGACGGCAAGGAGACCGGCGCCCGTCCCGGCGCCCTCCTGCGAGGAGCCCGCTGATCCGTTCAGCGGCCCACCAACCACTCCCGCAGATCAGCGCTGGTCGGCCGAGACCTCCGGGGCCGGGTCCTCGGCGTCACCGTCGTCGCGACGGGTGAGCCGGCCCTCGCTGTCGAAGGTCCACTCGGACTGCATCTGCCGGTACACCCGGTGCTCGACGACGAAGGCCAGAAACGGTACGAATCCGGACAGGACGACGGCCACGATGCGGCCGAGCCGCCAGCTGGCCCGCCGGGCTACGTCGGCGGCAGAAAACAGATAGAGGAGGTAGAGGTAGCCGTGGATCGTGCCCTCCACCTTGGCCACCAGATCGAAGTGTCCCCATACCTGCAAGGGCACGCCCACAAAGACCAGCACGATGAGGGCCGATCCGACGATGAACGTCATGACCCGGTAGCGGACCAGGGCGCCGAGCAGGTCCTTGCGGAACAGCCCGGCCAGCGAGGGCTTCCCGACCAGCGGGGCCGGCTCGGCTCCGTCGGTCACCGACGCCGTGTCTCCGCTCCGGCGTCGAGGCCGTCATCGGCGGCATCGGCGGCATCGGCGGCATCGGCGGCATCGAGCTCGGCCAGATACCGGTTGTAGCGGGCCAGTTCGGCCGCCTCCTCAGGGGTCTGGGGTGCGAACCGCTCCCCGCGGCCCCCGGTCTCCTCGTCGATCGGGGTCGAAGCGGCGATGGCCACGTTCTTGCGGCGGCCACCGCTGAGTGCCCACCCCGGCTGCTGGTAATCGGGGAGTCGCTCCCCGTCATGGGCCACCGGCGCGCTCGACAGGCGATCGGTGACAGCGGTCGGCTGGTCGTGGATCAGCTGCCACCACACGTAACAGGCATACCCGGCGAACAGCGGCCACTCGAAGGTGTAGGCCCAGCTCAGGGAGTTGCCATCCAGGGCCCGCCCCAGCTGCCACCATGTCAGCCAGGCAAACACCGGCAGGATGATGAGCAGCGTCACGTGCATCCCGACACACCGGGGCGTGAGGTAGCGGCGCACCCGCCCATCGTACCGCTGTGCCTGCTGACGCCCCATTCGGCCCCGTCATCCACGTGGTTGATCAGGAGGCATGCCTACACTTTCCGCGTCCGCCTTGCCAGACGTCGGATGCGGTGCCGAGGTAGTGGAACGCTCCTGGCCACCGCCAATCGAAGGGACCAGCCATGGACAATCGCATCAGGATCGGCATTGCCGAGGCGATCGGGACGATGATCCTCATCGTCGGGGGGCCGGGCACCGCAGTGCTAGCCACCGGCAACTTCTTCCCCACAGGCACGGTGGGCGTGCTGGGCGTGGCCCTGGCCTTCGGACTCAGCCTGCTGGTGGCGGCCTACGCCATCGGCTCCATCTCGGGTTGCCACATCAACCCGGCGGTCACCCTCGGTCTCTGGGTCATCGGCAAGACCAAGACCAAAGAGCTGCCCTTCTACATCGTGGGCCAGGTGGTCGGTGGCTTGATCGGAGCCCTGGTCATCTTCATCATCGCCAAGTCCAGCGCCATCCACTTCAGCGCCAAGACCAGCGGGTTCGCGTCGAACGGCTACGGGATCCACTCCCCGGGCCACTTCAAGCTTGGGGCTGTCATGTTGGCCGAGGTCTTCTTCACCGCCGTGTTCGTGTTCATCATCGCCTCGACCAGCCGTCTGTCCATGCCGGTCGGTCTGACCGGGGTGACCGTCGGTCTGACCCTCACGGTGATCCACCTGATCTCGATCCCCATCGACAACACCTCGGTCAATCCCGCCCGCAGCCTGTCGACAGCCGTGTTCCAGGGGAGTTGGGCCCTCAGCCAGCTCTGGGTGTTCATCGTGTTCCCCATCGTCGGTGGCATCCTCGGTGGGGCGGCGTGGCGCACCCTGCGACCGGCGTCGGACGAGCTCCCCGAAGAGGTCTCCGAGGCGGGCGCCCCCGCTCCCTACGGCCGCCGACCGCAACCCGAGTAGGCGCCCACCTGGAACTCCGAGCTGTTGTCACCGGGACCGGTGGCCACGGGGTAGAACCGGGGGGTGGACCGCTACCCGACCCCGTCACAGCCCGTACCTAGGGTCCCCACCATGACGACCACCACCGAACACCCGACGCTGTTCCACCCCCACGTGGAAGTGCGCGTCAGCAAACGTCGCAAGAAGACGGCCGCCGCCCACTGGGAGGGCGACCGGATCGTCGTGGTCGTCCCGACCCACCTGCGCGGCGAGGAACTCGACGCCATGGTCGAGGAACTGTCGGCCCGGCTGCGGCGTCACCGGCCGCATCTGCACGCCTCGGACGACCTCTTGGAGCAGCGGGCCGCCCTCCTCGGCCGGCGCTACCTGGACGGGATCACCCCCTCATCGATTCGATGGGCCACCAACCAGACCAAGCGGTGGGGGTCGTGCACCGTGGCTACCGGCGAGATCCGGATCTCCGACCGCCTCCGGGTGGCCCCCGAATGGGTCCTCGACGCAGTCATCGTCCATGAGCTGGCCCACCTGGTTGAGCCCAACCACTCCCCCCGGTTCCGCCAGCTCGAGGAGCGCTTCCCCCGCCGTCAGGAGGCCGACACCTACCTGGCGGGCTATGCCCTCGGCCTGCACATGCCCACGGCGGGGCTGGACGCGGACGACGGGTTGGATCTCGGCCACAGCCCCCGAGACGAGGCCGGCGGCACCGCATGCCGTTGACTCCGGCAGGTATCACGACGGCCAATTTCCTTTTAATTCTATAAACTTGACTTGATTAGTCGGCTATTCCCCCTTACAGTGAGCCCATGGCATTCGCCTACTCCGGCCCGGCTGCAGACGGCATTCGCGTGACGTCCCCAGCCCACTCCGCTGCTCTGCCGGCCGGGCCGGAGGTCCCTCTTCCGAGCCGCCAGGTCCTTCCCCGCCGCCAGGTCGACCTGTTGGCCATCGCCCAGGGCTTCGCCGTCTCGGCCCCGAGCATCCCCGAGCTCCAGGGGTTGACCGAGCGGACCTGGATCCTGCTGGCCGTGACCGACCTCTTCGAGGCCTGGGCCATCGGGTGGCCCTCGGGTGGCTGCATCGAGCTGCACGACCACGGTGACTCGAGCGGTGCGGTCGTGGTGGCATCGGGTTCCCTCACCGAGACGACCGTTCGGGCCACCGACCAGGGCGTAGCGCTCATCGGCACCCACCACGTAGCAGCCGGCCAGCACCGGACGTTCAGCCCCCGCTATGTGCACGACCTGACCAACGACCATGATGAGCAGGCGATGAGCGTGCACGTCTACGGCCCCCGGCTGACCACCATGACCTACTACACGCTGGACCGGAACGGTCGGCTGGGAACCCAGCGGATCGAACACCTGGACCCGGTCGGACCCTTCGACACCACTGCCGCCCACGACCCCTCGTGAGCCCGTCGCCCGATGAACTGGTCGCCGAGGCCCGCCGGCACATCGGACGGACCGAGGCGTCTGAGCTTGATGCCATCCAGGCGGCCGGCGGCCTGATCGTCGACATCCGGCCTGTGGCCCAACGCCACACCGAGGGCGAACTGCCCGGTGCCGTGGTGATCGAGCGCAACGTGCTCGAGTGGCGCCTCGACCCCCACGGCGCCCACCGACTGCCCGAGGCCACCGGCTTCGACCGACCCGTGGTGGTGGTGTGTTCCGAAGGTTACGCCTCGTCGCTGGCCGCCGACTCACTTCGTCAGCTCGGCTACCGGCGCGCCACCGACCTGGCGGGCGGCTACCAGGCCTGGTTGGCCTGGACGGCCGGGTCTGGAGCGCACGCCGACTCGACATCGAAGCCAGCCCCAGGCAACGGCGCCAACCCCTGACGCATCACGGGGCGTCCCCCCGGGACCGGTCGACCCGCCCGACGGCGAAGGGGCAGCCCGGAGCCCGCTGGTGCGCATCGAGCCCGAATTCGGAGTACAACGGTGGCCGTGGCCTACCTCCTGGCGGCAACTGCCGCGTTCGTCAATGCCCTGACCTCGGTGCTGCAGCGTATCGGCGTGGAGACGGCGCCTGAGTCCACCACCATGCGGTGGAGCCTCATGGCCCACGCCCTCAAGCGCGGCATCTGGCTCGTCGGGTTCGCCCTCATGCTGGTGGTATTCGCCCTCCAGGCCACGGCCCTGCGCTTTGGCGAGCTCAGCGTGGTCCAGCCGGTCCTCACCACCGAACTGCTCTTCCTCCTGCTGATCCTGGGCGTGTGGTTCCGCTACCGCCTGGGCTGGCGGGAGTGGCTCGGGTCGGCGACCATCGTGGCCGGTCTGGGCGCCTTCTTCCTCGTGGCCTCCCCGAGCGGTGGCCACGCCCAGCCGAGCAACCATGAGTTCCTGGTGGCGTCGGCCATCCTCATCGCCATCATCGCCGGCTTCATCCTGGCCGCCCTCCGGGGACCCCGATGGTGGCGGGCGGCGGCCTTCGGGGCGGCCACCGCGGTGACCGCCGCATTCAGCGCCGCCATCACCAAGTCGATCACCACCTACATCACCGAGGGGTGGGGGCACGTCTTCACCCACGCCCAGCCCTATCTGCTGGCCGTGACCGGTCTCGGCACCGTGTTCCTGCTCCAAAACGCCCTCCATGCCGGACCCATCACCGCGTCCCGGACCACGCTGGTCACCATCAACCCGCTGGTCAGCATTGTGCTCGGGGTCACCCTCTTCGCCGACCGGCTACGCACCGGTCCCTTGTGGATCACCCTCGAAGTGCTCTCCCTCGCCGTGCTGGTCGCAGGCGTCGTGGTGCTGGCCCGCTCGCCCCTGGTGGCCGGCACCCACGAGGCCGGTGACCTCGACGAGATGCTGGGGAGCGCTCGCCGAAGGGCCGCCCCGACGTCGCCTGTCGAGGTGGCCGCGGTCGCCGACCAGAGCGCCGCCACCTGAGCCGGCCGGGGCCCGGACGGAGCCCGGGTCATCCGGCCAGGTCGACCTCGAGGAGGTCGTGGGCCACGATGACCTCGCCGTCGAAGTGCGGCGTGGCCAGGTCGATCCACTCCTGCTCGGCCCCGGGGGCCGGCGCCGGGACGAGGTGGGTCAGTACCAGGCGGGCCACACCGGCCCGCGAGGCGGTCCTGGCCGCGTCCTCGACCGACGAGTGGTAGTCGAGCACATCGATCAGCCGGGGCAACCCGATGGCCTCGATCTGGTCACGGCGCACCACGGTGTGTACAAGGACATCGGCGTCGGCAGCCAGCCCGTCCAGGCCGTCGCAGGGCACGGTGTCCCCAGCGATGACCACCGAGCCGCCCTCGTCCTCGATGCGGAAGCCGACCGTGGGCCGGACCGGGGCGTGGTCGGTGGGGGCGGCGATCACCGTCACGCCCCGCGACTCGAGCACCACCCCGCGGTCGACCTCGGTCACGGTCGAGGCCGGCCGCCAGGTCAGGTCGGCATGGTGGGCCAGGCGGTACCCGATGTCCGGCTCGAGCATGGTCTCGGTGGCGGCAACCAGCGCACTGGTCCCTGCCGGTCCGAACACCGTCAGCGGGTTGGGTTGGAACGAGGTCGCCCACCGCATGGTGATGATGTCGTTGAGATCGGTGATGTGGTCACTGTGGAGGTGGGTGAGGAACACCGCCTGGAACGCGCCGGGCGCCGAGGCCGCCGCCGCGGCCCGCATCAGCACACCCCTCCCGCAGTCGAACACGAGGTCCCCCGCCGAGGTCCGCACCAGCGTGGAGGGGCCGGCCCGCTGGGGGTCCGGGAGCGGGCTCCCACTGCCGAGGATGATGACCTTCATCGGAGGCCGGGCGAGGAGGTGAGCATGGCAGCAGGCTAACCGGTACCCCGTCGCCGTCCCGGGGTCGGGGCCAGTCGTCGCCCGGACGCCCGGCTCAGGGTCGAGTGAGGGCGGCCCTCAGGCGGCCGAGCCATGCGCGCGGGCCTCGGGCTGGCGTCGCGACACTGGCCGGCACCCGGACCTGGACCGCCGGGGGTTCCGGGGACGCCCCGGGCCACGAGGTCCCGCCGGCCAGGGCCAGGACGGTGTCGATGCCGAGCACGTCGTCGCCGAGCTCGGCGCGCATCGATCGGAAGAGCGCCGCGGTGACCCGGGCGTCGCCCAGCGCGCTGTGGTGGTCGTCCCAGCTGAGGCCGAAGTGGCTGCAGCAGTCGACCAGGCGGGCCTTGCCCCGCAGCTCCAGGTGGGACTGAGCCACGCAGAGCGTGTCCACGGTGGCCAGTGCCCCCGGGACCAGGCCCGGTCCACCGGCCCGGTCGCACTCGGCCCGCAGGAAGGCCAGGTCGAACTGGTCGATGTTGTGGCCGACCACGACCCGGCCGGTCAGTCGATCGGCGAGGTAGGGCTGGATGGCAGCGAACGTCGGTGCCCCCTGCAGCATCCCGGGGGTGATGCGGTGGACGAAGGTGGGGCCGGGATCGCACCCCGGATCGACCAGGGTGGACCAGGATCCGGTCTCCTCCCCGTCAGGGCCCAACAGGACCACGCCGACCTCCACGATCCGCTCCTCGTCGGGCGCGATCCCGGTGGTCTCCACATCGACCACCGCGAATCCCGTCGGGTGCTCGATCGCCGTGCTCACGGTGCCCACCGTAGGGCGCGGCTGTGACACCGACAGCGCATAGGGCGCAGCCTCCCGGAGCGGGGTGCTCCCCCGCCCCGGGTCAGCCCGGCTCAGGCTGAGGCCCCCACCAGCTCACGCAGCTCGTCGGCCACGTCGTCCTCGTGCTTTTGTTCGTCCTCACGGGCCCGCTTCGGGCTCCAGCGCCCCCGGTTGAGCCAGATGGTCGGGATGAACACCACCATGCCGCCAACGCAGACCCAGAACCAGTTCTTCCACTGCTGGGGGGCCTGCTTGACGCCGTTCTGCAACTCGGTCAGCTGGGCCTGGTGCTTGGCCAGGAACGACAGCTGGTTCGGGTACGGCTGCACCAACTTGGTGAACGGGGCCTTCAACGCGTTCAACTCCAATGCGTTGGCCGTGCCGATGGCCGAAGCCACCGCGGCATCGTTGGCGAGGGTCGGATCGGCCGCCGCCTTCAGTACCACCGCCTCGTGCGCCTGCACCAGGGTGAGCAGCTTGGCGTGCTTCTGGGCAAAGGCCACCGAGTCGGGGTGCTGGGCCAAGAAGTCCTGCACGTTGGTGTTGGTGCCCGGGATGGTGTTGGTGGCCAGCGGCAGGTTGTCCACCACCGGGTTGACCGAGGTGATGACCAGGGGCAAGAAGATGAATGAGATGCCTACCACCAGACGCAGGATCCACCCCCACAGGGCCAGGCCGGTGCCGACCAGGGCGGGGTTCTTCGCCTCCACCGTCTCGGTGTACCCGGCCATCCAGGGCGCGTAGCAAAGGGACAAGAAACAGGCCAGGACCACTTCGATGCCGGCCAGTTTGTAGTAGCCGGTGTGGGGATGGGTGGTCTGCATCAAGAAGTAGATCAAGGTGCCGATGGCCCCGATGGCCCCGACCAGCATGAAGGGTTTGCGCACCTTGAGCAGGTCGGAGAGGACGCCGAACACGATCAGGGCGATGGCGTCGGCCCCCCAGTACCAGGTGTTCAGCCCGTTGGCCTGGGACACCGAGAAGTTCAGGCCGTTCGGATTCACGAACACCGTCGAATAGAAGATGGTGAAGAAGCCGGCCGCCGCGTAGTAGATGAGCAGGAACACGGCGATCCCAAAGGCGGACCCGACGAGGTCCCACTTGAAGATCTGTCGCCACGGGTGTTCGGTGGCGGCGATGACCTCGTCGGTGGAGATCCCCCGGGCCTTGGCTTCGATCAGGGCCCGGTCCTGGGCCGACACCATCAACTGGTCTCGGAGCTTGGCCGAGAGGTCCTTCATCAAGAACAAGCAGATGACGAAGAGCACGATCGAGGCGACGCCGGAGATGATGAACTGGCTCTTCCAGCCGTCGAGCGGGTGGTTCTTCAGGAACGAGTCGAGCGTGTGGTTGGCCACGATGCTGGTGATCAGGCTGCCTGCCACCGGCCCCACCGTCCAGAACCCCATGGCCGAGGCCCGACCCACCTGCGGGGAGAAGTCGCGGACCATGGCGGGGGTGGCCACCAAGATGGCGCCCTCGACCAGGCCGATGGCCGAGATGACGATGGCGAAGCCCCACTCGCCCGACGCGTTGGGGACGCCCACAGCGACCAGGAGCCCGACGATGAGCAGGCCGTAGATGATCACGTTGGCCCGGCCCAGCTTGTCCGTCTTACCCGCCGGGAGGGAGGCGAAGGCGCCGATGAGGTTGGAGACGATGACGATCCACACGTAGAACTTGAAGGACATGTGGTAGTACTGCAGGATGTTCGGGGTCACTCCGGTCTGTGTGTAGTACGTGTAGTACAGCGAGATGGTGGCGAGCACCGCCAGCGCCAGGTACCCGGTCCGTTTCCCGCTGCTCGGGTACTCGTCGATCTCGTGCACGAAGAAGAAGCGGTAGAGACCGCCATGACGCGGTGTCGCATCCCCTCCCGCATCGGGCGTTACGAGCGTTGACGTGTCTGTTGCCATACCCAACTCCCCCTAGTGCTCGGGCCACCGACCTCCTGTGACGCAGGATCGACCGTAGCGCACCGAGGGACCGAATACCCGATATTCAGCCAGGGCCGTCGTCTCCACGCTGGCCGGCCCCGACCGTTCAGCCGTCCAGCACGGCTGCGGCAACCAGCTCCTCGAGGTAGCGGGTGTCCCACCACGAGATCTGGAGCTGCTTGGCCCGCCGGAAGTAGAGCTGGATGTCGAACTCGACGGTGAAGCCGATGCCGCCGAAGATCTGTTGGGCGGTGGCGGTCACGTCCCGAAACGTCCGACAGGCGTACAGCTTGGCCATGGGTGCCAGCTTGGACACGTCCCGGCCCTCCGAACGTGCCCACGCCGCCTCGTGGACCAGCACCTCGGCCCCGTCCACGTTGGTGACGGCATCGGCCAGGTAGTGGGCCAGAGCCTGGAACGCCCCCAACGGCTTGTCGAACTGCTGGCGGTCCTTGGCGTACTGGACGGTGATCTCCATGGCGTACTGCGCGCCGCCCACGGCTTGGGCGCCGGCCAGGATGATCCCGTCGTGCATGACGCTGTTCCATGTCTCCCACCCCGATCCGGCCGCGCCGATCCGATCGTCGGCGGTGACCCGCACCCCGTCGAGGTCGACCCGGTACTGAGTGTCGGCGGCCACCGTCATCTGCTGGGCCAGGCCGACTCCTGCGGCGGACGGGTCGACCAGGAACAGGTCGATGTCGTCGGTGGCGTCACCGGTGCGGGCCAGAACCACGAGCCGGGTGGCAGCCGAGGCGAAGGCCACGTGCCGCTTGGTGCCGGTGATGACGAAGCCGTCGCCGTCGGCCACGGCCCGCACCTGGACCCCAGCGGGGCCGAAGCCGTTCTCCGGCTCGAGCCAGGCCGGCGTGAGGACGGCCTCGCCGCTCACGATGCGGGGCAACCACTCCTGCTTTTGGGTCGGCGACCCGGCCAGCGCCAGCGCGCCGCCCGACAGGATCGAGCTGACGAAGTGGGGTGAGGGTGCCAGTGAACGGCCGAACTCCTCGTAGACCACGACGCTCTCCACCGCGCTCATGCCCGAGCCGCCGAACTCCTCGGGGAGCTGCAGCCCGATCAGGTCGAGGTGGGCCAGCTGCTTCCACAGCTCCGGCGAGTACCCCAGTGGGTCGTCCTCGAGCTCCCGCACCACGCTCAGGGGCGTGGTGGTGGCGCACACCCCGCGCACCGTCTCGCGCAGCATCTCTTGTTCGGCGCTGAATTTCAGGTCCAACATGCTCGGCTCTCCTCTTTCGTTCGTGCGATCGTGTTCAGCTGGTGCTGTCGGTGATGGCCGGGGTCATGACGCGACCGCCAGGTGGTCAGGGGCGCCACTGGTCTCCCTTGCGCTGCCAGGGGTTGTCTTCGTCCGAGACGGGAAGGGCGACCCGGGCCACACACGTGGTCTTGGGGTCGTCGTCGACCGATACCGAGATGTCGATGGCCACCCACCCACAGCCCGTGTCGTCCACCCCGGTGTCGGTGACCGTCCCGCGGAACACCATGGTGTCCCCGGGGAAGATGGAGCCGAGCATCCGGAACGTCATGCGCTGGAGCCTGCCGTAGGGGCCGGTCCAGTCGGTGACGAAGCGCTCGAACCAGGCGGCCTGGTTGGGGGTATTGAGAAAGATGTCCCGGGTCCCGTTGCGGTTGACGGCGAAGTCCTTGTCGTGGTGCATCGGCCGCCAGTCCCGTGCGGCCAGGGCCCCGAGCACCACCGTGGTGGCAGTGACCGGATAGGACAGCTCGGGCAGTTCGTCACCGGCGTGGACTTCGCCGAGGAGCAGACGGGTGGTGGTCGTGGTCATCAGGCGTCCTTCCGCCGGTAGCCGAACCCGGTGTAGCTCTCCACGGCCACCAGGTCGCCGCGTTGGTTGGTGTACTCCACATCGATGACCCAAAAGCGGCCGGTGCCGAGCTTGGTGGTCTTCTCGTCGCTGACCGATCGAAGGATCTGGCGCGTCACCAGCCGGTCGCCGGGGCGCACCGGCTCATGGAACACGATGGTGTTGTCGCTCATGACCGCCTCGGGCAGGCCCAGGCCCTCTTTCAGGTCGAAGTGGATCTGGAGGGGCAGCCCTTGGCTGGTGCGGCCCGGCGCCCAGTGGTGGGGGCGGAACCACACCGAGACCATGGTGGGCGGGGCGATGGGCCCACCGGTGATGACCTCGGCCGCCGCCGGGTCCCAGAACAGCGGGTTGGCGTTCTCGACCGATGAGCACGTGGTCCACACGTAGCCCTGCTCGACTGGGAACTCCCCCTCCTCCTCGTACTGCTCCACGTCGATGAGACGCTCGATGTCGCCCACCCCGATGGCGCTCATGCCACCACTCCTCTCGTTCGGAGCCCGGCGATGTGCTCGGGCGTCAGGCCGGCGTCGGCCAGCAGTCGGTCGGTGTCGGACCGCGTCAGGTCCCCCACGTCGATGGTGCCCTCGGGGGCGGTCATGCCGGCCAGCACCGGGCCGACCTGACGGAAGCGAGTGGGCACCGTGCCGTCGGCCGGCTGGGTGACCGCCTCGACGATGGCGTGGCGCGCCGCCAACTGGTCGTCACCGACCAGTTCGGCCACCGACAGGACCGGCGTGACGCACGTGTCCGCGCCAGCCAGTACCGCAACCCACTCGTCGCGGTCCTTCGTGGCGAAGGCGGCAGCGAAATCCTGGCGGACCTTGTCCTGGACGTCGTCGTCCAGCTGGTGGCCGCTCCACTGCTCGCATCCGAGGAGGCGGCACAGGTTGGCGTAGAACTTCGGCTCGATGGCCCCGACAGCCAGCCAACCGCCGTCGGCGGCCCGGTACGTGCCGTAGCAGGCATAGCGGCCGGTGATGATGTTGTCCCCGTGGCCCACCGGCGCCCCGGTGGCCAGGTGCTCGTCGACGGCCAGGGAGGTGAGCCACAGCACGCCCTCGGCGATGGACACGTCCAGATGGGTGGCGCCCTGGGCCCCCTGCTGTCTCCGGCCGATCAGCGCGGCCATGATGGCCATGGCCGCCTGCATCCCTCCCCCGGCGGCATCGGCGATGGTGGCCCCGGGCACCGGGGGCCCGCCGTCGCCCCGCGGTTCGGTGGTGGCCAGGTAGCCGCCCACAGCCAGGTAGTTGATGTCGTGTCCGGCCCATGCGGCTCGGGGCCCGCTCTGGCCGTACCCGGTGGTGGAGCACAAGATGATCGAGGGGTTGGCCCCAGACAGGACGCCGAGGCCCAGGCCCAGGCGGTCGATGACCCCGGGACGGAAGCTCTCGACCAGCACGTCGGCCGTCCGCACCAGGGCCAAGAAAGCCTCTCGGCCCTCGGTGTCCTTCAAGTCGATGGCCGTCCGCTGGAGGTACCGGGACCCGCTGTAGGCGTAGAACGGTGGCGTGATGGGCTCGGCGCCCCGTCCGGGCACCGCACCCACCTTGATCACGGTGGCGCCGTAGTCGGCCAAGATCCGCGTACACCGGGCCGCCGGGCCCACGCTGGCCAGGTCGAGCACCACGATGCCGGAGAGGGGTCCCCCCGGTCCGACCGGGGCCGCAGCGGGCGCGCCGGCGGTGGTGGGGTGCGTCGCGTTCACGGGGATGGAGCGGTGGTCAGAAGTTCTTCGGGAGGCCCAGCTTGCGGCGGGCGATGATGTTCTTCTGGATCTCCGAGGAGCCACCGCCGATGGTGTCGATCACGGTGTAGCGGTAGGTCGACTCGGCACGGCCCGCCATCGGTGCCTCCTCGTCTCGAACCCGCAGCTGGCCACCGGGACCGGCGATGTCCATGGAGGCGTTGGCCAGCCGTCGCGAGTACTCGGTGGTGAACAGCTTGTACTCCGAGGCCTGCGAGGTCGGTGGCGCACCGCCCTCCGACGAGGCGAAGACGAACTTGAGGCCGAGCACCCGGGCCACCTCGGCTTCGGTGTGCAGCTGGGCGATCTGGGAGCGCACCACTGCGTCGTCCTTCAGGGCCTCGCCGTCCCGGGTGGCATTGGCCACGTACTCGGTCAGCAGGTCGAGACGCTGAGCGATGGGCGAGTACGTGAAGAGGGTGAAGCGCTCGAGGTCCAGGGCTTCGGAGATGTACTGGAAGCCCTTGTTGAGCTCGCCGACCACGAAGTCGTCCGAGACCCAGACGTCGTCGAGGTACACCTCGTTGGTCCGCTCGTCCCCCATGGTCCAGATGCCCTTGACGGTGATCCCGGGATGGTCCATCGGCACTAAGAACAAGGTGATGCCATGGTGCTTGGGTGCCTCGGGGTCGGTGCGAGCCCCCACCCAGTACCAGTCGGCGAAGTGGGCCGAGGTGGTCCACGTCTTCTGCCCGTTGAGGCGCCAACCGTCCCCGTCCCGGGTCGCCTTCAACTGCATGGAAGCAGCGTCGGAACCGGCGTTGGGCTCGGAGTAGCCGACGGCGAACTCCACCTCGTTGCGGAGGATCTTCGGGAGGAACTCCTGCTTCAGCTTCTCGCTGCCGTGGCTGATGATGGTCTTGCCAATGATGCCGACGCCCTTGCCGATCTGGGGGCCTCCCCGGGCGGCCAGGGCCTCATTCAGGAGGTACTCGTAGATCCCCTCGCCGTTCTTGCCGCCGTACTCCTCGGGCCAGGTGATGCCGAGCCAGCCCTGCTCGCCCACCTTGGCCATGAACTTCCGGCGCAGCGGCGTGTCCACGATCTGGGCCATGTTCTCGCGAGTGACGTCGAAGACCTCCGGGTCGTCGTTGGCGTCGAGGAACTCCTCGACCTCCTTGACGAAATCGAGCTGCTCCGGGGTGAACTCGAAGTCCATGGACAGGCCTCCATCGTGTGACCGCGGCGGGTGCCGCAGTGGTTTCCTGACTGACCGTCAGATACTGTGGACATCATAGGATGACGGAGCCGGGGTGGCCAGCGTCACCCACGAGCACCTCGGCCGGCACTGCCTGGCTTCGACGCTCGCTAGCCTCGGCATCGGGTGGTGGACGGCCAAGAGTGGCTGGTCAGCCCGTCGGATCCACGGGGAGCGACCGGCCCCCCGGGGCAGAAAGGACACCCTGACCAGATGACGGTGAACACATGAGAGGCGTCGTCGGCATCGCCGGGTATGTGCCGTACCGCCGGCTGCAGCGCTCCGACGTGGGCCAGCTGTTCGGCACCGGCGGGGGTAAGGGGACCCGGTCGGTGGCCTCCCACGACGAGGACACCACCACCATGGGCGTCGAGGCGGCCCGCCTGGCGCTTCGGGCCGTGCCCGCCGCCGCGCCGGCCACGATCTGGTTCGCTACCGCCACGCCCGCCTACCTGGACAAGACCAACGCCACCACCATCCACGCTGCGCTCCATCAGCCGGCCGAGGTGGCCGCCTACGACTTCGGTGGCGCTCTCCGATCCGGGGCGGGCGCGCTGCGCTCCAGCCTCGTGGCCGCAGGCACCGGCACCACGCTGGTCGTGCTGTCGGACCTGCGCGACGGGCTTCCCACATCCTCTGACGAGTCGGCCGGTGGTGACGGGGCTGCTGCCGTGGTGGTTGGGGACGACGCACCGGGCACACCGGTTATCGCCGAGTACCTGGGCGGCGCGTCGGTCAGCGACGAATTCCTCGATCGGTGGCGCACCGCCGGTGACCGCCGGTCCCGGCTCTGGGAGGAGCGCTTCGGCGAGACCCGCTATGTGCCACTCGGTACCCAGGCCTGGGAGGCCGCGCTGAAGCAGGTGGGGATCGGCGCCGACGGCGTGGACCGGGTGGCGGTGACCGGGATGCACGGTCGGGCGGTCAAGGCGCTGGCCCGTTCGCTCGGGGTCAACGCCGGGGCTCTGGCCGACGATTTGGCCTCCACGGTGGGCCAGGTGGGTGCGGCCCATCCGGGCCTAGTGCTCGCATCGTTGCTGGAGCAGGCCCAACCGGGCGAGACCGTGGCCGTCATTGCCCTGGCCGACGGGGCCGATGTGCTGGTGTTCCGGGCCACCGAGGCGCTGGCGTCCTGGTCGCCCACCCGCACCGTGGCCGACCAAGTGGCCGCAGCCAGCGACCTGCCCTACGGCAAGTTCCTGTCGTGGCGGGGCATGGTTACCCCGGAGCCGCCCCGACGGCCGGAGCCTCAGCGGGTGTCCTCATCGGCGGCGTGGCGTAACGAGGAGTGGAAGTTCGGGTTCGTCGGATCGAGGGACCGCACCTCCGAGGCGGTGCACCTGCCGCCGTCGCGCATCTCGATGAAGGGCGGTGCCGTGGACGACATGGACCCGGTGGACCGCTCCGACACCCTGGCCACCATCGCCACCTACACCATCGACCGGCTCGCCTACTCGCCCAGCCCTCCCATCGTCTTCGCTGTGCTCGACTTCGACGGCGGCGGCCGGTTCCCGGTCGAGCTGACCGACGTCGACCCCGACACCGTGGACATCGGAGACCGGGTGGAGATGACCTTCCGCAAGCTGTACACCGCCGACGGCATCCACGACTACTTCTGGAAGGCCAAGCCGGTGCGATCGCCGGCCGACACCACGGCCGAGCCGGTGGCCTGAGGACACCGCCGGCCCCGGAAGCGGGCCGAGGACGGCCTGGCGGAGGGACCGATTCACCGAGAGACCGATTCACCGAGAGACCGATTCAGAGGGAGACAGATGGGTTCGCATGGGATCAAGGACCGGGTGGCCATCGTCGGGATGGGCTGCACCCGCTTCGCCGAGCACTGGGACAAGAGCCTCGACGACCTGATCGTCGAGGCTGCCGGGGACACCTTCGCCTCGGCCGGCGTTACCAAGGACGACGTCGACGCCTACTGGTTCGGCACGGCCCAGTCGGGCATGAGCGGAATCACCCTGGCCCGTCCGCTCCAGCTGCAGGGCAAGCCCATCACCCGGGTGGAGAACTACTGCACGACCGGCTCCGAGGCACTCCGGGCCGCCGCCTACGCCGTGGCATCGGGGGCCTACGACGTCGCTATGGCGGTGGGTGCGGAGAAAGTGAAGGACTCGGGCTACCAGGGCCTCAATGCTTTCCCCATCCCCAACGACGGGACCCAGCGCACGCTCACCGCGGCCGCCATGTTCTCCATGGTGGCACCGGCCTACGGCAAGAAGTACGGGGTGAGCGAGGACGAGCTCACCGAGGTGCTGGCTCGGATCTCGTGGAAGAACCACCAAAACGGCGCGCTCAACCCCCGGGCCCAGTTCCGCAAGGCCGTGACCACCGAGACCATCTGTGCCTCCCCGCGGGTGGCCGGTCGGTTGGGCGTGTTCGACTGCGCCGGTGTGGCCGACGGTGCCGCCGCCGCCATCGTGGTCCGAGCCGAGGATGCCCACCGGTACACCGACAAGCCGATCTACATCAAGGCGCTGTCGTTCTCCGCCGGGAGTGGCTCGGGGCTCATCGATCCCGACTACGACTACACCTGGTTCCCCGAGTGCGCCGGTGCTGCCGAGGACGCCTACCGGCAGGCCGGAATCACCGACCCGCGCCACCAGTTGGCCATGGCCGAGGTCCACGACTGCTTCACCCCGACCGAGCTGGTGTTGATGGAGGACCTCGGGTTCGCCGAGCGCGGGACGGCGTGGAAGGAGGTGCTGGCCGGCACCTTCGACCGGACCGGCGAGTTGCCGGTCAACCCCGACGGAGGCCTGAAGAGCTTCGGCCACCCCGTTGGTGCTTCCGGCCTGCGGATGTTCTTCGAGACCTGGCTCCAGCTACGCGGCGAGGCAACGCCCGAGCGCCAGATCGACACCGACAAGAAATTGGCGCTCACCCACAACCTGGGCGGCTATCCCGGCGAGATGGTCTCATTCGTGTCGGTGGTCGGCACCGAACTGGGCTGACCGGACAGCCCTTACCGGGCGCCCGAGGCCGGGTCCCAGGAGTGGCGGCTCTCAGCAGGCGGCGGCTGCGGGAGCTGCGGCCTCGCGCTCGTCGAGGAACGCCCACCAGGCATCCGCGCCGCGGCGGGCCGACGCCGCCACCTCGGCCGGATCGGCACCGAGGACGAAGAGCGCCTCGAGGGCCCACTCGCCGTGTTCGGCGTCCATGGCCTGGTGCACGTCCCAGAACTCCGTGCCATCGGCGTCCACGCCGTACCAGCGGCGCAGTCCATCGGCCTTGGTAGCGGCGATGGCCGAGGCCTGGGTCTCGTAGGCGGCCAGGCCGGCCAGGGTGGCGACCGGCCCCTCGGCGGCCAGGTCGGCGTAGGTCTGCACCAGTTCCTCGGCCGCCGGGCCGGGGCTGACAGAGATCGCTTCCCCCACCAGCGAGCGGGAGAATCGGTCGAACAGCTCCAGATGGGGAGCGGGGCGACCGAGCTCATCGCTCAGGTTCCGGCTGACCATCTCCTCGGCCTCGACCTCGCCGGCGTCGCGCAGCTGGGCCACCGTGGTTGACAGCACCACCGGGAGGGCCGCTTCGAAGGCCCGGTAGTGGACGGCGTACTCAGCTAGCTCGTCCTGGGTGAGCAGGCCGGCCTCCCACCGTTGGTAGAAGGGGTGGGTCAGGAGCGTCCGACCCTCGAGGGCCAGGGCCACGGCGTCGGACAGGTTGAGTTCGGTGAGGGCGTCGGCAGAGGTCATGCCGCATCCTACCGAGCCACCGCGTCGGCGGCATGCCCGCACGCCAGGGCCGGTCAGCGACGCGTGGGGCTGGCCTATCGGTGGCCGGGGCCGACCGGGTCAGTGGGCGACGGCGGCCTGGTTGGAAGGGTGGGCATAGCGCCCGCTCATGTACATCGGGATGCGGGGCCCCATCGATCCCAGCTCTTCCGGACTCGAACGGGGCGTGAGATAGGACAGCTTGCGTTCGCGCTCCTCAGCGGATCGGCGGAGCTGCACCAGCATGGCCGTGTAGGCAACCAGGGCCACCCCACTGACCATCGACACGATCCACGCCGCGCCAGCTCCGGGGACGAATCCGATCATGAGCGTGGCGGCAAAGACCAAGGCCAGGACCCCGAGGGTGTCCCGTCGGCGCCGGCGCACCATCCGTCGGGCATCGGCCTCGACGCCGCGCCGGCGGCTATCGGCCCAGCCGTCGTCGGTCGCCACCGGCACCTGGCTGTCCTGGGCCGCACCGCCCTCGGCCGTCGGGTGTGGATCTCCGAGGAACGCCAGTGCGGGGCGGGGGAGCCGGTCGGCACCCACGACAGTAAGGGTCGGCATGGTCGAGACGCCGGGGTGGGCCGCCCGCGGCGCACCCGTCGTTCCGCCGACGGCGCGGAGCCGGTAGGCGGGAGTGACGATCGGCTCGGGTGCCGCCTGCTCGAGGGTACGCAGGGCCCGATGGAAGTGGGAGATCGAATGGATGCCGCCCACGGTGCGGGAGCGACGCTTCGCCACGCTGGGTCCCAGGATGACGATCCACGCCACCACGATGATGATCACAAGGATCACGGACATCAGCTCCTCCACCAACCTTCCGTGCACAAAAACCCTAGCCACGGCCAATTCTGGAGTGGTGGATGGTGACGGGCGCGACCTGCTCCCGACGGCTGGTCGACCGGTGCCTGATCGGGTCTGGGCGACCCGGTCTGAGGACGCAGGCACCCGATGGCCGACCGATAAGGTCTCGAGCGTGGTCGCCTTCTGGTTCCTGGTGGCGGTAGCCGGACTCGCTGCCGTCGTGGACTGGACGGCCGTGGCCCGGTCGGACCGCCGCCTCGAGTACGTGGCCAAGCCGACGGTCCTCGCCGCCCTCACCCTGGCCGCGGCCGTCATCCCGGCCCAGCGCATCGACCTGGTCGACCGACGGTGGTGGTTCGTGGCCGCACTCGCTCTGTGCCTGGTGGGCGACGTGTTGTTGATGCTCCCCAAGGACCTGTTCGTTCCGGGCCTGGCTTCTTTCCTGGCCGGGCACGTGTGCTTCATCGTCGGACTGCTCCAACCACCGGTGCCTCCCGGCGTGCCGCCGTTCTCGTTCTCCACCACCGGACTGGTGGCGGCAGCCGTGGTGGTCGTGGCCGTCGAGACGGTGCCGGGGACGATGCTGCTCCGCTCGCTCTGGCAGGGTGGCCAGCGGGTCCTCATCGGGCCGGTGGTCCTCTATATGGCCGCCATCATCACCATGGTGGTGCTGGCCACGAATGTCGGGATCGCCCTGGCCGCACTGGGCGCGGCGTCGTTCCTCGCGTCCGACACGCTGCTGGCTCTCGACCGGTTCGTGCACCCCATCCGCCGTGGCAACCTGTGGGTCCACAGCACCTACCACGTGGCCCAGGTGCTGTTGGTGCTGTCGTTGCTGCGCTAACCGCCTTTGCTCACTCGGTGACGGGCCGCAGCCCACGCATGATCGTGGAGCACATCAGCGCCGCACCAGCGTCCTGGTCCTCGACGAAGCCCATGCCGCACAGCTCGAGCGACACCCAGCCGTGGATGCCGGCCCAGATCATCTGTGCGGTCATGGCAGGGTCACCTTCGATGAGGGCGCCGGCCCGCATGGCCCGCTGCACCGTCGCGGCCAGGCCGTCGAAGGCACGGGCCGCGCCCACCAGGGCGGCGTCGCTCGGCTCGAACCCGCGCACCGCCCGCAAGAACATGACCTGGTACGCCATGGGGTGGGCCAGTGCCAGGGACCGGTAGCGCCGGCCGCCTTCGAACAGGGCCTCCACCGGGTCGTCGATCTCGCTCAGGCTCACCATGGCCTCCCCGAGCCGTTCGAATCCCTCCACGAAGAGGGCCTCGACGATGCCGGACTTGGAGTTGAAGTGGTTGTACACGCCCATCGGTGCGACACCGGCCGCCGCCGCGATCCGGCGGATGGACAGGGCGTCGGGGCCCTCCTGCTCCAACAGCTCGGATGCCGCGTCGAGAAGGGCGGACTCCATACCGATGCTCTGGGTCCTGGTCCGGGGGGAGTCAACCACGGGGACTATCGTAGGTTAGAACAACGTGCTATAACAATAGAACGTTGTTCTAACCTCGATCCGCCGAGCCCAGGAGTCCCGATGCCCCACTCCCCCGCCCCTGTCACGAAGGCCTCGACCGTGGTCCCCGCCGCGGTCTCGGCGGGTTCACACGCCCGCCGTTGGATGATCCTCCCCGTGCTGTGCCTGTCGGTCTTCTTGGTGGTGGTGGACAACACCATCGTCAATGTGGCCCTGCCCAGCCTGAGCCGTGACCTCGGGGCGTCGAACACCGCCCTGCAGTGGATCGTCGACGCCTACAGCCTGGCGTTCGCCGGACTCCTCCTGGCCGGCGGCGGCATCGGTGACCGGTTCGGCCGCAAAGGCGTCATGCAGATCGGGCTGGTGTTCTTCGGCATCTTCTCGGCGGCGGCAGCCGCCAGCCACACAACCGGGACCCTCATCGCGTCCCGGGCCCTGATGGGGGTGGCGGCCGCGTTCATCTTCCCCGCCACGCTCGCCATCCTCACCAGCGTGTTCACCGACCATGCGGAGCGCCAGAAGGCCCTTGGCATCTGGGGCGCCACCTCCGGGATCGCTGTGGCGTTCGGCCCGATCACCGGCGGAGCCCTCCTCGAGCACTTCTGGTTTGGGTCGATCTTCCTGGTCAACGTACCCATCGTCCTTGTCACGCTGATCGGCAGCGCGGTGCTCATCCCCGTACTCAAGCCCGAGGCTCGTCACCGCTTCGACACCCGCGGCGTCCTGATCTCGACGGTCGGCGTGAGCCTGTTGGTACTGGCCATCATCCAGGGCCCGCAGTGGGGCTGGGCATCGGCGCTCACGCTGTCGTGCTTCACCGCCGCCGCCGTACTGCTGGCGGTGTTCGCCATGGTCGAACTGCGTACCGACAAGCCCCTGCTCGATGTGCGGGTGTTCACCGTGCCCCGGTTCTCGGCCGGCGCGGCCTCCATCGCCGTGGCCTTCTTCTGCCTCTTCGGCTTCATCTTCATCGTGACGCAGTACTTCCAGTTCGTGAAGGGCTATTCGACGCTGTCGGCCGGGGTGCACACGCTGCCGTTCGCCATCGTTGCCGCCATCTTCACGCCCATCGCCGCCGTGGTGGCGCTCAAGATCGGCTCTCGGGCGGTGGTTGGCACGGGTCTCCTGCTGATGGGCGGTGGCCTGGTGATGGCCGGGCTCACCTCCACGCCCAATGCCGCCTTCTTCGGCCCGATCATCGTGGCCATGGTGCTGCTGGCCCTCGGGCTGTCGGCCATCACGGCCCCGGCCACCGAGGCGGTGATGGGGTCACTGGCCGCCGACCAGGTCGGCGCGGGGGCCGCCGTCAACAACACCACCCGGGAGTTGGGCGGGACACTCGGCGTGGCGGTGCTCGGGTCGGTCTTCGCCTCGGCCTACGGTCCCCGGATCGCCAAGGCCTTCGGACCGTTCCCATCCCTGCCGGGGCCAGGCAGGCCGCCCACCAGTCGATGGCCGCCGCCCTGGCCGTCGTGGGCCACGCTCCGGGCTCGGCTCAGCCGGTCCTGCGGGCCGGCGCGTTTTCCGCCTTCGGGGCCGGACTCAAGGTCGCCTGCTTGGTCGGCGCCGGGGTGGCGGTTCTGGGTGCGCTCGGGCGCCTTCCGCTACCTGCCCGGTCGGGAGCCGGCGACCGACGGGACGGCGGTCAGCCACGTGGATGCCGACGATGTTGTGGGCCACCAGGGGGAATCCCTCGCATCCGTGCCGGCCGGCGCCGAGCGTTGACGACAGCCGGCTGAGGGGGCGACGTCAGTCGAAGATGGGCGGCACGTCGCGGCTGCGCTTGAGCTCGAAGAACCCCGGAGTGCCGGCCACAGCCAGCACCCCGTCCCACAGCACGCCGGCTGCCTCGCCCTTGGGGGCCGGCGTGATCACCGGTCCGAAGAAGGCGACCCCTTCCACGCTGATGACCGGGGTGCCCGACCTCGTAGCCGACCTGGTCCATGCCGGCGTGGTGGGACTTCTTCAGGGCATCGTCGAACTCGTCGGTCTCGGCGGCGTCGGCCAGGATGCGCGGCAGGCCGGCCTCTGCCAGCGCCTCCTCGATGGTGGCCCGGTCCTTGGGCTTCCCCTCCAGGTGGAACCGGTTGCCCAGTGCGGTGTAGAGCGGCAGCAGACCTCGGGGCCGTACTCCTGTTCGGCGGCGATGCACACCCGCACCGGGCCCCAGGCCTCGGCCAGGAGCTTGCGGTACTCCTCGGACAGATCCTCCTTGCCGGAGTTGAGGTAGGCCAGGGACATCACGTGCCACTGCACCTCGAGGGGCGGACCTCGGCCGCCTGCAGGATCCACCGGGAGGCGATCCACGCCCAGGGGCACAGGGGGTCGAACCAGAACGTCGGCTGTGGATTTCTTGGCCGTCGGAACGAGTGTGCTGGCTTCTGGCATGGCGCGTCCTTCGTGCTTGACGTCCCTTCTTCCAACACCTCGTCGTCGGCCGCCTGTTCCCGGGCCTGCCGGGCGCGTGGCATCGGGCCGACCCCGGGTTGGCAGGGCGCCTGGATCCGATGGGGCCGCCTGAACCCGGAGCGTCAGGTATTGGCGTCGACGCGTGCGGCAGGCTGGAGTCCGCCGGGCCCGACACCGACACCGGCACCGACACCGACCACCGAGGAGACCCCCATGCACCCGCCGACCTCCAACGACGTCGCACCGATCGACGACTGGAACCGCCTCCTCGACGGCCGGGTGGCGGTGGTTACCGGAGCCGGAGCCGGCATCGGGGCGGCCGTCGCCACGCTGTTCGCCGGCCACGGTGCCGAGGTAGAGCTGGCCGAGGTCGACCCGGACCGGGCCCAGCCGCACCCGTCAGGCCATCGTCGACTCGGGTGGGACGGCGCGCTCCCATGCGGTCGACGTGACGCGTGCCGGCCGACGTCGAGCGGTTGGCCACCGACGGTGCTGGCCCAGCACGGCCGCGTCGACGTGCTGGTCAACAACGTCGGCGACTACCGACCGCTGGTCCGATTCGAGGACTCGACCCCTGAGTCGTGGTCCGCCATGTACGACATCAACCTGGCCCACGTATTCGCCGTGACACGGGCCTTCCTCCCCTCCATGACCGCGCGGGGTCGGGCTCGATCGTCAACATCCACTCGGTGGAGGGGCTCCGCGGCTACCCCGGCGACCCGGTCTACGCGGCCATGAAGGCGGCCGTGGCCCACTTCACCACCAGTCTGGCTGTCACTGTCGGGCGCCACGGGGTGCGGGTCAACGGCATCGGCCCCGACCTCACCCAGACCCCCCAGGTCGACTACCTGGCCGGCGGGGGCGACGACGCCGACCTGTGGGCGTCGTGGGCCCCGGTGGGTCGGCTCGGCTGGCCCGAGGACCAGGCCCGGGTGGCCCTGTTCCTGGCCTCGGACCAGTCCGGCTTCGTCACCGGCCACAACATCCCCGTGGACGGAGGGACCAAAGCCGGGGGCGGGTGGTTCTACTCGCCGAGCGCCAGGCGGTTCGTCAACCGGCCATCCTCCCTCTGACCAAGCGACGCAACCACCGACATCAGCGCCGAGCGAGCGGGCAGAGGACTGCTCAGGTCGGTGGCTCGGCGAGCGCCGACCAGCGTCCGTGGCGTCGTTCGACGACGACCGCGCACCCCGAACGCCGTCGGACACGGCCGGGCCGGTCAACACCTCGGACACCGGCCCGGCTGCCACCAGCCGGGCGTCTCGCAGCAGTGCGGCGTGGGTCACCCCTGGGGGGATCTCCTCGACATGGTGGGTCACCAGCACCAGCGGGGGGACCTGCCGGGTCGCCGGCCAGCGCCGCCAGTCGGCCGAGGAGTCGCTCCCGGGCCCCGAGGTCGAGGCCGGCGGCCGGCTCGTCCATCAACAGGAGCTCCGGGCGACCCATCAGCGCCCGGGCCAAGAGGACCTGCTGGCGCTCTCCTTCGGACAGCAGGCCGAAGGGCCTCTCGGCGAAGCTCGTCACCGCCGAACCCGGCCTGGACCAACAGCGACCGGCGCCTCGGCCCGGTCCTCGTCGGTGTACTCGTGCCACCAGGTCTCGAGCGCGGCGTGACGGCCGGTGAGCACCACGTCGACCGCGGCCAGCTCCGGGCGCAGCGTGCGGCTGACCGAGGCACTGACCACGGCGATCCGGGTCCGGAGCTGTCGCATGTCCACCCGGCCGAGGCGCTCGCCCAGGATCTCGACTACCCCGCGGGTCGGCCACAGCGCCGACCCGACGATCCGCAGCAGCGTGGTCTTGCCCGAGCCGTTCGGCCCGAGCAGCGCCCAGCGCTCGCCCCGGCCCACCTCCCAGGTGATGTCGTCGAGCAACGGCGTCCCGTCCGCGCACCACCGAGACGTGGTCGAGCCGCACCACTGGGTGGGTCATCAGGCCACTGCCGTCTGCTCGGCGGGTCCACGGTTCAATGCCGAGGGGCCAAATGCCACGACCACCTCAATGCAGCGAGCTGACACAGCCGGCGGGAAGCGGCGCACAGTGGGCGACCGTAATGGACACTGCCCCGGATCCACTGATCGAAATCATGAAGGCCTTGGCCGTCGGCGACGGTATGAGGCCGGTGAACACACGCGTTCGATGGCATAGAGACCAGGATGCCATCCGTCAGCTTCGAGCCGCCACGCCACGCCTTCGGTGATCGCCAGGCTGACGAGCACATCAGTGCTTTGAACCCTGAACTTGATAGCGACCGGGCCACACGGCGTGGTCCGCTCGAGTTGAGCGGCAATTCTGTTCACCAGCGCGAATCCTGCCGCGTTGGTGCCCACACTCTGCTCGGTGGGCACGAAGGTGCGCATGGCGGTGGCACCGGCCACCGCCATGACGGCCAGCACGCCCACGGCGGCAATGCCCGATCCCACTGCCAGTCCGCGCGATCGGCGCTGCAGGTCGGCGACCGCCCGACGCCGCAGGTAGACCGATCCGGCCACCACCGCCGCCCAGCCCACCGTGGTCCAGATCAACACGCCCACCACCCAGAGGATGACGATCAGGTAGTCGAGGTTCAGCCCATTCTTCTCGGGGAAGATGGCGAACGTGATCATGACGCTGATCGACGTGGCCAGCGCCACCAGGCCCAGTGCGCACAGGCTCCGGTAACCGGCCCGCCAGGCGATCACGGCGATCAGACCCAGCACAACGAGAACGACTAGGCCGTACGCCGAGGAATTCCGGCTCACGAATACCAGCATCGAAAAGTAGTTGGTGGGCTCGGAGCGCAGCCAGATGGGCCAGGGCGACGACGCGGTGGCCACCATCTGCAGGCCGAACTTGGTTCCAAGGGTTGGGGCTCCCCCACTCCGTGCCAGCGCGGTCAAGTTTCCGTTCGACCCCAGGGTCTGGGCCAGGGGGGCGAGCCAGCACGCCACCCCGACGACCGCTCCGGTGACCAGCCATCGCAGGCGCTGGGGCCGTCCGCCGAGGGCGAGGCCGGCGACCGGCGCGCCCAGTGCCAAGGCCACTGACGGGACAGCGAACACCAGATGGCACTGGGCCGCCACCGACGCCACGAACACCAGGGGCGGCCACCAGCCCAGCGAGCCGGTGGTGACGATCCACGCCAGCACGATGGTGGCGACGAAGAAGGGGATGGGGAAGTAGGCGTTCCACAAGAGATTCTCGAAGACCAGAGGGATCAGGCACAAGAGATCGACGGCCACGAAGGCGACGAGGGCGCAGCCCTCCCACCGCCCCTTCCACCACGCCGCCTCGATGGCCAACGACAACACGGCCCCGCCGAGGAGCGCCGCCCCCCACAGTGAGCCGTGCCGATGATCGAGATGGGCCGGCAGCGCAACCAGCCAGAACAGCAGCGGGCCCGGGTCGAAAAGGTAGTGCCCCGGGCCGTTGCCAGCAGTCGAATAGATCCCGACCAGTGGTGGGTGCAAGGTGAACGCCTGGAAAGAGCGGATGGCGATCGCCGCGTCGTCGGCCACCGCCACCCATCCCTTGGACAAGACCACCGCCAACGGGACCAGCACCGCCGTCCATGCCGCGAGGTGGCTCACGATCCGCACGACGAGTGGCACCCGCCGCTCCCAGGCAGCGTCAGCCTGGCCGAGGTCGACCCGGTGATCGTCGAACCGACCGGCTGAATGCGTCCCGTCCCCGGTGACCGGTGCCCGGGACGGTGCCGTCGATGGGGTGCTGGTGGACGTGGTCATCGAGGTCGGTCACACGGTGGCGTAGACGGTCACAGCCGGGATGGGCATCAGTCGAGCGTAGCTGGAGCATCCCCCTGACCTGGATCGCAACCAGTTGTGTGGTCCACCGACGGCGGGCACACGGCGAACCGGTCACGGACTGGGTGCAGCCGGTCACGGCTAGTTGTGACCCAGTCACCGCCCCGCCGCGCCGGTCACCGGTACGGTGCCCTCATGTCCTCCCGCTTGGACCGGTCCTGGAGCGTTATCGCCAGCCACACGACGCCCGGTGTCGACCGGTGCGTCGACGTGTTCTCCAGGCCCGACGGGACCTTCGGGTTCGAGGAGTTCCGCCGTGATCCCGAGGACATGGGCGCCTGGAACCCGGTCGCCTACTTCTCCTCGCAGTGCTATCCCTCCGCGGAGGCCACCCTGGAGGCAGCACTGGCCGCCGTGCCCTGGCTGTCGGACGTAGTCAGGGTCTGACCGACCGACCTACGGGCCGAGAGGCCGATGCGCCGGTGGAGTCGAGGCCACATCTCACGAGACACGGAGGACCCGGCGTCGGTGGGTCGGAGCGCTGCGACCCGTCGGGATCGCCCGGACCGTGGAGAAGTGCCCGCTCCTCGGCGAGCACCCTCCCTGACCTGTCAGCACACCGGAAGTCCCACCGCTGATTTCACCTTACGTATTGGCTCAACCACTTTGCGTGGTAGTTTTCCGGTAGTGGAGACTACGGTGCAGATGACGGCCGGGCCCGGCGACGTCACCGCTCCGGCCAAACGGATCGTGTTGCATCGGCTCCTCCGAGTGCCGCTCATGGTCCTCGCAGGTATCGCCGGCGCTATCGTTGCAGTGGCAATCCTCACCGCCCTGGCTCATCCAGCTGGTGCTGATCCACTACCCCCCGTACTTTCCGCCAGCGGCGGTGCGATCAGCTCGCCCGTGGTAGTTCCAGTCCCTGTCCCGGTCGCTTCTTCCGTAGCCACGATCCGGGCGATCAGTGCAGCTGCACCCTCAATGATCGATTCCGTTCCCGCCGTCTTGCCAACGGCCGTACGGACCTTGAGCGCCTCGACCGCCAGCCTCGTCCGAGACAGCACACTCCACACCCCGATCCTGGTGCAAAGCCTCCCGACGGCGGACCCAGCCCACGGCCTGCGCACGTCGCCCGTACTTGTGCCTCCGAGCGCACCCCTTCGGACACATACAACGGACACGGTTGTCGCAGGATCAGGGTTGTCGTACCCCGGGGACCAGACCCAGAAGGCGGACTGGGGACATGGGATGCCGCTCCCCCGACAGACTCCCGCTCCCCCTCTGCCAGCTCCCACCGTTCCGATCCCTCTTCCCAATCCTTCCCCGACCGCAGGCGACGCCGGCGGCGCTTTCGCTGCCGGTCAGGGGAGCAGTCCGCTTGGCTCGATGTCCCCATCGAGCCGGTTGCTGCCTTCACTGGCCTTCACCGCCGTATCAGCCGGGCATGGAAAGACGCCGCGGCTGCTTCTCGACGCGAGGTGCTCTCCTCCCGGTTAGTCGTTCCCGTTGCGCACAGGCGATCGGATCGCCACCAACAGGAATTGCACACGACTAACGATGAAGGAGATGTTCACATGACTACCCCTAACAGGCGCGTCCTAGCGATCGGTTCGATCGTATGGGCTACCGCCCTTCTCGGACTGGGAGGCGCTGGATTGCTCTCAGCCAGTACCCCGGCCCTGGCCGGCACAACGTGTCAGGCCGCCATACCGGCAGCGGTGCCGAACCTGACCGGAGGTGGGGCCCCTGCAACGGGAGCGACACCGACCGTCGGATCCGGCACTGGCCTTACCGGCGCATCGGAATCGCCGGCGGTCAACGCCACCGCTCCCACCGACACGAATGGCAACGATGCCACCGTGTCGGGAACCTCGACCGGATCAGGGACGTCGGTCAACGCCGGCGCCGCCGCTCCGGTCGGTACGACTTCCGGGGACGGAACACCAGTCACGCCGGTGCCACCGGTCGGTCCGGCGCAACCTGGGACGTCGGGCACACCGATACTCGAAGACAACACGGGCGCGCTACCGGTTGGTCCGGGGACCCTGGTCACTACCAGTGACCTCGTCCCGGCCCTGAGCCCCATCGGTGACGCAACGCCGTCAACGCCGGTCTCGTTGCTCACGCCGGCCACGTTGGTGCCGGGCATTGGTGCCCCTCTGGGTGCCACTGGAAACGGCAGCACCGCGGCAGAGACTCCGGTTGGACCCGAGACGCTGGCCGAGGCCATCGTCCCGGCGTACTCCCAGAGCCTCACCCGTGACGGGACACCGGCCACGCCGGCTCTGCCATCCGTACCCGTGACGTCCGGCTCGACGGGGACGTCGGGATCACCGGTCGTCAACGCCAACGCCCCGGTCGATGAGACCGGCAGCGGCTCAGGCCCTGGAGCCAGCTCATCCCCCACCGGGACGCTGGTCAACGCCAGTGCCCCCGTGGATGCCCAAAGCCCCAATGGAACCGGTTCACCGGCAACTCCGTTGGTGCCGGCCGCTCTGGGAGTGGCTGCAACGCCAGTAGTGCCTGCATCGCCGGCTCTGCCAGCCATGCCCAGCTCGACGGGGACATCGGGATCACCAGTCATCAACGCCAACGCCCCGGTCGATGAGACCGGCAACAGCTCCGATGCCGCAGGCAGCTCATCCCCCATCGGGACGCTGATCAACGCCAATGCCCCCGTGGATGCCCAAAGCCCCAATGGAACCGGTGCACCGGTACCGTCGGGATCGACAGGGAGCTCGGTCGTGCCAGCCCTACCTGGCACGCCGGGATCACCGGTGATCAACGTCACCGCTCCCGTCGTGGGAACGAGTCCGGTGGCGTAGTCGTCATCGGGTAGACCACCCCGAACAGGGGCGGTCGCCAGCGAGGAGACGCCCCGCCTCCGGGTAACGCGGGTGGGGCGTCTCCTTGCTTTCGGTCCGACGGCTCCCGCAACCGCGAGCAACGCAGTGTGCCATGACACGTTGAAGGGAGCGTCCGAGACGTGGACGACATGCGTTGAACGTCGTTGGAACGTGGCTCCGAATCGTTCTTTGATCAGTTGGTCCGACTGGAACTCATCGTTTCTTGCGGACATCTTTGGGGGGCTTCACGGACTGACAGACAACTGAAGTGGAGTCGTCGACAGCCCGTAGACCGTTGTCTGGCCGCATCGGGCGATCTGGTTAGTTTGGCCTACGGCGGTGCCGCCCACCGATCCAGACCACGAGGCTCACCACGAGCAGAACCACTCCGACGACGGCCAGAAGCCCGAAGGCAGCGATGATATTGCCAAGCAGTAGGGAGGGCGCGTTGCTATGGATATTCTGAACGGCCGGATGGTATCCGGCGACGGCGACTACGCCACCGAACACGACGATGGCCAACCCGGCGCCAGCAACTCCTAGGTCCTCTTCCATGGCCCCTTTGGGGTTACTCCGGATCTTCGCGATCCACGCCTTTCGCTCGCGACGGCTCTTGTCCCGAGTCTGCTGACGCTTCCACCGCCGCTCCTGCCGCCTCATAGCCTCGCGATACTGAGGCGACACGGGCACCAACATGCATCGGGCCTTCGGTCTCAACCTGGCGATCAGTGCGGGTCAGGGCCGTGACCATGTCCTCGCGGACACCTGTCCACTCGTAGTTGAAGGATGCCGATGGCCGTAGCCGGCCACACGTGAAGGACACAACGCAGACGTTTGGGGTTGGACGGGAGTGGCAAGGAGCCAGCTCGCTGAAGTTTGCGACCGAAAGGGCCTTCAGGGCCTTCAGCGCCTTCGGGGCGTGTCGACGGCTCGACCCGACAGCACACATGCGATGGCCCGGTGGACGGCCGAAGCCCCGTGGGAGGGAAGGAACAGCGTGCACTCCGTGAACCGCGTCGAGCTGACCGAGACCGGCGGGCCTGAGTGCTGCACCCCGGTCCAGACCCAAGCGCCCGCCCGGTATTCAGGAAGGGTACCGGTGGCGGCGGTGATGAGAGCCACCGCGGTCGGGACCGAGACAATCTGGTCGTAGGTAGGCAAACTGGGTTGATCCGGGATGATCACGGTGGTGACTCCCCAGCCGTCAAGAGCTTCGCGGGCGGCGGCGATCGGGCGACGTCCCGGGGGCGTACCCCCCAAGTAGACGGATGCGTCACTGAGGACAGTCAGCCCCCCAGCCTCGACTCCGGCGCGAGCCGCCTGACCGCCCGGACCGACTTGGCCCGCCATGGTGAAGGCGTCATGGTCCACGGCCTGCCAGGTCAGGGCACTCTGGTTCAGACTGAATGGTGCTGGGAGCACGAGGACGACCTGGTGGCCGCGTAGGTGCGGGGCCACCGATCGGAACCAGGTCGGGAGTGTGATCGGCTGCACGGTGAAGGGCAGACCCGGAGCCAGGTAGTCGGCAATGGGCACGAGGGCCACGGCCGCGACGGCGATACCGGCACACCGGGCCCACCAAGCGTTCCCCGGAGATTTTCGTCGCGAGTCAAGGATGTCGATGGCTGCGTGGTGGGCATGGTCGACGATGAGCGCCACCATGACCGCGACAGCAAAGTACGTCTCGACGAGGAATCGGCTAGGGATGATGTTCTCAAACAGGGGCAGCGTGCTGAGTGCCTGCCACGGCAACCACATACTGTGCTGTTGTCCGAGTGCGAGCACTCCGGTGACCACCGCGAGGGCACCGAACAGCCACAATCGGAGGTCCCGCCGCCAGAGCACCAATCCGGCGACGAGGACCGCAGCCGTGCCCCATCCGAAGTACTGGCGGGAGAGATCGGGTCCCTGGTAGCCGCCCACGATCCTGTTCAGGGCTCTGAGGCCGGTGGCGGCGGGCGTCGGATCGAAGAAGTTCTTGAACACCGCCCCCGAGTAACGCAACGTGGTCCCGGGCCAGATGGGCTCGGATAGGTGGCTCGGCCCGGCGAGGGCGTACCACGCTGGGTAGGCCAGGAGGACCACCGAGGTCAGCCCTCCGGCCGCCAGCCCGACCATCGCGTGGCGAGCATGGGAGCGGAGGACGCTGGGCGCGAGCCGGGCCGCATAGAGCACAACCAGTAGAACGCCCAGTGCCGTCGTCATCACCATGATGGCCAGCGCTTCGGTGCCGATGAAGAACTGCACCACGAGCAGCAGACCTATGCCGACTCCTGTGACAACCGGTGGGCGTCGCTGCCGGATCATCAACTCGTCGAGACCGGCTACCACCAAGGGGGGCACGACCGCTACGCCCACCATGAGGTACGAACCACTGAGCGCACCGATGGCGAACGGCGAGAACCCGTACAGAAGGCCACCGACGAAGGCGGCAGGCGTCCATGTCACCCACCGACGCAAGAGGAAGAGCATGGCCAGCGCCGACAGGACCGGGGCGACGGTCAGTGCCACGTTCAGGCTGGCAACTGGGCCAAAGAGCCAGGTGACCGGGGCGAGGACCACGCCCACGGCAAGCACGCTGGTGTTCGAGAGCAGATTGACCCCGCCGGGGTAGCCCACCGCCGTCGAGTGAAACGGGTTGAGGCCATGGGCCAGCGCATGCGCAGGCCACTCCATGAACCAGGTGAAGAGTGAACTGTCGCCGCAACCGCAGGTCGCCGTCGTGGTCGGATGTCCGGACCACACGTTCCACCACAGGAGTAGGGAAAAGGCCAGATAGGTTCCCGCGGCGACGAGCCACGTCAGCGTGCGGTTTCCCTCCGTCCGCAAGCTTCCAGAGGGAGTCAGGCTGGCGGGTGATGAGGGTTCGGTCGCGGATGCAATCGAATCACCGGGCATTTCGTCAATCGCCTGGCCCCCAGACACCATTACCCTCGATCCGACACACCCCGCCGCAGGTTTCAGCGGTCAATAGTAGACAACTCCTTGACGGGGTTGTCCTGGCATCTCCAGACCGTCCTCAATCGGTCGATGCCGACCACGACGTTCGGCCCGGCAAATCTGGCGTCCTCGATGACATCACACGTGCGGGAATAGCTCACTCAGGTCACGTTGAAGCGGAACTCAACCACGTCGCCGTCCTGCATCACGTACTCCTTGCCCTCGACCCGGGCTTTGCCCACGGCGCGCACGGCGGCGATGGAACCAGCCGACACCAGGTCGTCGTAGCTGACAATCTCGGCCTTGATGAACCCTCGCTCGAAGTCGGTGTGGATGGTCCCGGCCGCCTGAGGGGCGGTCGCCCCGATGGGGATGGTCCACGCCCGCGACTCCTTGGGCCCCGCGGTCAGGAAGGTCTGCAGCCCGAGGGTGTGGAACCCCACGTGGACCAGCTGGACCAGACCCGACTGGTCCTGGCCGTAGCCGGCCAGCAGCTCGGCGGCGTCATCGGGATCGAGCGCGGCCACCTCGGCCTCGATCTGGGCCGACACCACGACAGCCTCGGCCGGCGCCACCAGGCTCGCCAGCTCCGCATGGAGCGTCTCGTCACCCAGGGCACCCTCGTCCACGTTGAAGACGTAGATGAACGGTTTGGCACTGAGGAGATGCAGATCGGCAAGCAGGCCGGGGTCGAGCTCGCCGGCCGCAACGGCCGAGGCGACAGTCCGGCCTGCGTCGAGGACCTCCCTCGCCTGCTCGGCGGCCCGGAGGGCGGGGACCAGCTCGGGTTGCTTCCGCGACTCCTTGGCCAACTTGACCAACCGGCTGTCGACGGTCTGGAGATCGGCGAGGATCAGTTCGGTGTTGATCGTCTCGATATCGTCGACCGGGGAGATCCTGCCGTCGACGTGGATGACGTCGGGGTCCGTGAACACCCGGACGACCTGGCAGATGGCATCGCTCTCGCGGATGGCCGCCAGGAACTTGTTGCCCAGGCCCTCCCCCTCCGAGGCGCCCTTGACGATGCCGGCGATGTCCACGAAGGTGACCATGGCGGGCACGATCTCCTTGGAGTCGAACAGCTCGGCCAACCGGTCCAGTCGGTCATCGGGTACCGCCACCACCCCGACGTTGGGCTCGATGGTGGCGAACGGGTAGTTGGCCGCGAGCGCCTCGTTGCGGGTCAGGGCGTTGTACAAGGTGGACTTCCCCACATTGGGAAGGCCGACGATGCCGATGGACAGTCCCACGAGTTGCTCCTCAACGGTCGATGCTGGCTACCGCCCTGGCCGGGCGAGTCCGACCCTCGAGCGTAGGTGATGCCCACCGGGCCGGGTTGCCGAGCCCTGACCGCTGGTCGGCGGGCCGGCCCCGGGTACCGCCGTCAGGGCAGCGACTTGACGAGGTACTCGCTCATGGTCGAGCTGCGCAGGCGGCTGAGGTCGAGGCAGGCGTCCACACTGGTGATCATCCGGCCGACGTTGGCGTTGAGCTCCTCGGTGGAGGTGGCGTTGAAGAACAGCAGCGGGTCAGCCACGTGCTCGGTCGACGGCCACCCCTCCTCCACGATGCCGTCGATCTCGGGGGCGTCGTCGACGAGGGACCGAACCACCTCGTTGCGCACGTACCGGGTCCGGGGCTGGAGCTCGCCGGACACCGGCGACTGGGTCCCGTGCCAGCGGGTGATCCACTCGCGGTAGTCGAGGCCCGCTGGGCGGTGGATCAGCGCCACCGTCAAGACCCCGGGTGACCGTTCCCCGTCGGGCCAGCTCCGCGGGCCGGCGTGTGGCGTCGTGCCGTAGTCGTCGTAGAGCGACTCGGTGACCAGGTAGCCAGCCGTCCGCAGGCCCAGGGTGCCGAGTGCCGACTCGATCCCGTCCCGGCGCTCGTAGCTGTCCAGCCACAGTGACACCTGGGCGACATGGGGCTCCTCTCCTTCGGGAGGTGGGGCCGGGGAGGGTGCCGGTGAGGCGTCGCTGTCGTGGACGTTGATCCCGACGGCCTTGGACCCTGCTGCGACCAGGAGAGGTGCTACCTCCCCCACGAGTCGGTCCCGCAGCGCGTCTCCGGCCTTTGGCGACCCGCCGCCCCACAGTAGGTAGATCAGCTTCTCCATCGGATGGGTCCGTTCCCTTCAGTGGGCGTGCGAGGCCGGCCCGGCGGCGCCGTGGGCGCTCGGGATCCGACAGGCCCCGTCGATGTCGAAGACCTGGTTGAACCGTCCAAGCGCCAGCCACGACCCCACGCAGAGGGCCAGGTCGACCAGCTCGTCATCGGAGTAGGCGGCGTGGAGCCGGGCCCAGAACGCGCCGTCCATGCTCAGGTGGTCGGTGGAGTAGCGCTCGGCGAACTCGGCAGCCAGCTGTTCCCGGTCCGACAGCCCGTCCCACTGGCGCTGCACCCCGACCGCCTCGTAGAACGACTCAGGGATCTCGGTGGGGTCCGCACCCCTCGAGGGCACGTCGCGGGCGGTCCGCCAGTCGATGCAGATGGCACACTGGTTGATGCGCGCCATGGTGATGCGGGCGGCCTCGAACTCCCGCAGCGACAGCGCTGACCGCTCGTAGACGGCGTTGGAGTACGCCCCGGCCGCCGAGGTCAACGGTGTGGCCAATTCCGTCCACACGTAGATCAGCGGGTCCTTCCCTTCGGGCACTTCGACCTGCGGCACGGCTCCCCCTTTGTCGTCTTGTTCTCTGGGCTCTGATGACAGCACCGGCTCGGCGGTAGCTCGCCAGACCGGGTGCCGGTGTCAGGCCGTTGGATCCTCGGCTGCGGTGGGGGTGGCGAGCCGCCTTTGTGTCCGGCCGGCCTGCCCCTCCACGAACTGGTGCCACTGGCGCTCCCCCATCACCCATAGCCACCGTTCACGCTGGTTGGCGACCAGGGTGGCGGCGAACTGCGTTCGTCCCATCCCCTCGGACTCGAGCACCGTGCGCCAGCGATCCCACAGCCATGCACCGAACCGGTCCTCGGGCCCGTCGCTCCAGCCCTGGCCATCGAGGAGGGCCGTGCGCAGCTCGGCCTGTAACGCCTCTGGCTCCTCGAGCACGGGCAGTCCCGGGGTCTCCGGGTCGTCGAGCTCGGGCACAGCGGTCACCCTACCCAGCATGGCTCGGTCCGGTCGATCCCGCCGACGATGGGCTCAGCGGTCGGCGACGACCGGTGCCCGGTCGCTGTCCTGGTAGTCGGCTACGTGGTCGGCGTAGTCGATGAACAGCGGGGCATCCGGGTCGAAGGGGCGGCGGAGGCTGTCGAAGGCCACCCGCTTGTCGAAGTTGTCCAGACGCACCAGTGCCTCGGGGTTGTCGAGCTCCCGGAGGTCCAGGCGTCCGCGGGCGTTGTCCAGGGCCCGGCGGCCCCGCTCGGTGCGCACCAGCACGCTGCTCCATCCGTCCATGGCCCCGACGCTCCCGACCGAGAGGTCGGCGCTGCGCCCGAGGAAGTCGGCACACTCGTCACAGCCCTTCAGGGCTGCACCGTGGAAGTTCTTGATCGGTTCGTCGACGGCCAACTCGCCGTCGCGGTACTCCACGATCATGCGACCGCGGATCACGTCGACCTTGCTCACCCGTTCGAGGTCGATGCCGCGGTCCTCGTTGAGGAGCCGCAGCATCAGGCCCTGATAGTCGAAGCTCTTGGTGCACAGCAGGGCGATGGTCAGCACGACGGCGTCGATCCGGTGGGCGCCGGTGGGCCAGCGTCGGGACTGCATGGCCCGGATGCCCTGGATCTCGCACGGCGTACCCACCACGGCGATGCGAGGCTTGGCCGGCAGGTCGTACTTGGACAGGTCGAGCTCGGCCAGCGCCATGGTCTGGTTGTAGTAGCTGCCGGCCGCGTCGACGATCTCCTTGGCCGTGGTGGCCAAGTGGGCCACCCCCTTCCACGGCTCGTCGGGGTCGTCGCTGGGGCGGGTCACGAGGGCCCCGTCGATCTCGCCACCGGCCAGGGCCGCCACCAACAGCGCGGTGACCACTCCCCCGTCCTGGGCGTCGTCGGCACGCGCCCCGGCCCGCACTGCGTAGGAGTCCATGACCGCGCCCAGGCCATCGCCGGGCGGCCCGCCGGTGATCTTCCAGTAGTTGTCCGAGGCGTCCGCCCGCACCACGGCACCGGCCGGGGCGATGCCGGGCTCCGACCCGGCGACGCCGGACTCTGCGTCTTCGACCCGCACGGTCGACGGTGGCCACAGGGCCTCGTAGCGGAGGCCTCCACGAGGACAGAAGTCCCAGCACAGGGAGCACCCCGTGCACATCTTGACCAGCTCGGGGAGGTCGGTGTCCTCGTCGATGCCGATCGAGTTGGAGGGACAGGCGGCCACGCAGGTCCCGCACTGGATGCACCGGCCGGCGTCGATGACCCCGGCCTGCAACTCCCAGAACCAGGTCTTGCCCGGAGGCTCGGCGATCCCGTTCATCTCGTCGCGGATGCGGTACGCCTTCATCGGGCCCGCTTCCGGGCCGGCGAGGATGCCGTGGCCTTCGTGGTGGCCGCGACCTTTTTCGTGGCGGGCGCCTTCTTGGTCCCCGGGGCCCGGTTGGCCTTGGTCACCAGGGCTACCGGCGTGCCGGTGCCTTCCTCGGCCAGCGTCCGGGCCAGGTCCTCGTTGGGGACGCGGCGGGCCCAGTTGTAGAAGGGCTCGTCCTCCCGTCGCTCCGACTGGTAGCGGCGGACCACGCGCAGCAGGGCGTCGGGCACGTCGTTGACCGGGCGGGCGTGCTCGATCCAGTCGATGAACCCGGCATCGGCGCCGAGGGAGCCACCCATCCCGATGTCCACCGCCTCGGCCAGGTGGTTCCCGACGTGGGCCACCTCGCCGCGGAAGCCGATATCGGCGATCTGAGGCTGCGCGCAGCTGGCCGAGCACCCCGAGAAGTGCATGCGGATCACCCCGGCGTCCTCCTTCGGGCCCGAGTGCGCCCCGGGCACCGGGGTGGCACCGACCGGCTCCCCGGCCAACTGGTCGTCGAGGAAGCGGGCCCACTTGACCGCTCGCTCCTTGGTCTCCACGATGGCGTAGCGACAGAACTCCGAACCGGTGCAGGCCACCACACCCCGGGTGAAGGGCCCCGGGAACGGCGAGTACTTCTGGAGCAGGCCCTCGGCCAACAGTTCGTCCAGGCGGTCCTCTCGGACACCGGTGAACGTGATGTTCTGGTCGGTGCCAATGCGGACCGTGCCGTCGCCGTAGGTTTCGGCCAGACGGGCCGCCTCGACCAGCTCGAGTCCGACCATCCGCCCCACCGGGACCGAGCAGCCCACGTAGACCAGGCCCTCCTCCTTCTGGGGGTGGACGCCGACGTGGTCGCCGCGGTACCGCTTGGTCAGGCTCTCCCCGGCGGGAACCAGCTCGAAGCGGGCCCGAGCGGCCAACTCGGCCCGGAACCCCTCGGGGCCCAGTTCTTGGACGAGATAGCGCATCCGGGCCAGCCCCCGGTTCTCGCGGTTGCCCAGCTCGCCGAACAGCTGGGCGATGGCCCGGGTGACCTCGACGGCCTGGTCGAGCTGGACGAAGACGTCGATGTCGGAGGCCATGCGCTCGCCGTCGGACAGTCCCCCGCCGGCCAGGAGGTTGAAGCCCAGTGTGCCGTCCTCGGCCCGGGCCGGCCACAGGCCGATGTCGTTGATCTCCGCCTGGGCGCAGTCCTCCACGCATCCGGTGACCGACATCTTGAACTTGCGGGGCAGGTTGGCGTACTCGCGGTTCCCGGTGAAGAAGTCCGACACCGCCCGGGCGATGGGCAGGGCATCGAAGGCCTCGTGGGCATCGACGCCGGACACCGGGCAGCTCAACACGTTGCGAGCCGAGTCGCCGCAGGCCTGCACCGTGGTCAGGCCGACGGCGGCGAACCGCCGCCAGATCCTGGGGATGTCCTCGATCCGGAGCCAGTGGATCTGGACGGTCTGGCGGGTGGTCAGGTCGGCGAACCTCGAGCCGAACATTCGGCTCTCGGTGCCGTCAGGGCCCTCGCCGAAGGCATCGGCGACCACCCCGATCTCCCGGATCTGGGGAGCGGTCAGGAAGCCGCCGGGGATCTTGACCCGCATCATGAAGGCGTCGCCGCCCTGCTTTTGGGGGTAGATCCCCGCCCACTTCAGGCGCTCGACCTCGCCGGGCACCTTGGCGATGCCCGCCGGGCCCTCCTTGGAGTAGGTGTCGATGATGGCGTCGGCAATCTCGAGCGGGTGCCGCTCGAGCTTCCACTGCTCGATCTCGTTCAGTTCGCCCTGGGTCCGATACGGGTTGATGAAGGGCATCGGTCGTTCGGTGCCGCGGATGTTGAGCCCATAGAGCTCATCCCTGTCCTTGGCCATGTCAGACGTGCAATCCGCACTCAACCTTGTCCGAGTCGGACCAACGGCCGGCGCGGGGATTCTCGCCGATGGCCACCGGGCGGGTGGTCGGGGCGCAGCCGATCGAGAGATAGCCCTTGGCCACGAGGGGGTGCTCGGGGAGGTTGTGGTCGGCGGCGTAGCCGGCGACGTCCTGCTCGGTCCACGTGGCCAGCGGGTTGACCTTCACCATGCCCCAGTTCTCGTCATAGGCCACGATGGGGGCCGCGGTGCGGGTGGGAGCATCGACCCGCTTGACACCGGTCATCCAGGCATCCTTGCCGGCCAGCGCCTGCTTCAGCGGCTGGACCTTCCGGAACTCGCAGCACTGGGCGCTCCCGCACGGCCACTCCTCGGCGCCGGCCACGGGTTGGGTCACCGTCAGGTTGAGGTCGTAGCGGGACCGGATGGTCTCCACGTAGTCGAGGGTCTCGGGGAAGTGCGAGCCGGTGTCGAGGAACACGACCTCGATGGTCGGGTCGACCGAGACAGCGATGTCGATGAGCACGGCATCCTGGAACGAGGCCGCCATGGCCAGGCGCGAGCCGAACCGGTCCAGTGCCCAGGCCACGATCAGCCCGGCCGGGGCCGTCTCGAAGGCGGCCGACTGCTGACCCATCTCCTCGCCGAGTTCCACTAGTTCGGATTTACTGGCCACGATGCTCACTTTCACGTCCCTCTCTACCCGCACCCATGGGAGCCACCCAACGGGCTCCCGTGCCCGGCAACGCGGCGCCGGTACTCACGATCCCGATGCTCCGATGCATACTCTCCGTACGAAACCGATCTGCCTCAACCCCCACGCTGCGTCCCCACACCATCTGCTGCACCACCCGGCCCGTCCACTCGCCGGCCTGCCCGACCGGTCCTGTTCACCATGCCCAGTGGCCAACCACCACTCGGCCCATTCCATTCCTTGCTGTCCGGCCGGCCGGTCGGCTGACCGGCCGCTCCATCGAGCCACTTCAGGGACGAACCCCCAGGCCAGAGCGACTGTCGGTGCCGTGGTTCCCCGGCCCGGGACCAACGGTGGCCAGTATACATGACTAATCAGATCAGGATTTGTAACAATCCCCACCGAATTGGTAGGTCACGGGGCCCGGATCACCGGTCGGTGCCGCCCGGACGGGAGTGTCTCTCGGCCCTGATCCGCCGCCGTGCGGGCCGTCCGAGCGGTCGACCGGCTCGATGAGCACCGACGGTCCATACGACGCCCCCCGATCGGGTGGCTACCCGGTTCTCCTCGACCTGGTGGGCCAACGCTGCCTCGTGGTGGGTGCCGGGCCGGTGGGGGCCCGGCGTGCCGGCGGGCTCCTAGGGGCGGGGGCCCGGGTGACCATGGTGGCCCCCGAGATCAGCGCCGAGGCCGCCGCGCTGGGACCCGATGCGAACCTCGTGATCGAGCGCCGCACCTACCGCGTCGGCGAGGTGGCCGGCTACCGGCTGGCGATCACCGCCACCGGGCAGCCCGACGTCGACGCCACCGTGGTCGCCGACGCCGACGCCGCCGGGGTGCTGGTGGCCAGCGCCGACCAGGCGACCCCGGGAACGGTGCGGCTGCCCGCCGTGCTCCGGGACGGACCGGTCGTGGTGGCCGTGTCCACCGGAGCCTCCAGCCCCGCCTTGGCCCGGTGGCTGCGTGACCGGCTCGCCAGATCGGTCCCGGTCGACGTGGGAACGGTGGCCACCCTGGTGGCGGAGACCCGCCGGGAGCTCCAGGGCGCCGGGCAGCCGACCGAAGCGCTTCGGTGGGGCGAGGTGCTCGACCAGGTGGTCCCGCTGGTCGAGGCCGGTCGCATCGACGAGGCCCGGGCCACCCTGGCCCGCCTCGCCGACCGGGCCTGAGCCGTGCCCGCCGGGGCCCGGCCGGTGGTCGACCAGCCCAGCCACCGAGGCCGGACCCGAGGGGTGGTCCCGGGGTCGGGGTGGTCGGTAGGGTGCAGGGCATGACCCCGGCCTCGGCGCTCACCCTCGATCAGATCGACCTCTCGGACCTGGCGTTCTGGGAGCGACCCTGGAGCGAGCGGGAGGACGCCTTCGCCCTGCTGCGGCGGGAGCACCCGTTGGCCTTCTTCGAGGAGCCCGACGCCACCCTCACCTCTGAGCTCGCCCCGCCGCCCGGTCCCGGCTACCGGGCCGTCGTGCGGCACGCCGACATCTCCGAGATCAGCCGGCACCCCGAGCTCTACTGCTCGGGCCAGGGGGCCGTCAGCATCCTCGACCTCCCCCCCGAGATGGTCGAGTACTTCGCCGGGATGATCTCCACCGACAATCCACGCCACGCCCGGCTCCGGCGCATCGTCTCGGCGGCGTTCAACCCCCGTCGGATCATCAGCATCGAGGAGAACATCGAAGAGGTGGCCGACCGGGTCATCCAGCGGGCCGCCGGCCTCGGCGAGTGCGACTTCGTCACCGAGATCGCCACCCCGTTCCCGCTCGAGATCATCTGCGACATGATGGGCGTGCCGCCCTCGGAGTACGCCACCGTCCTGCGCTGCTCCAACGTCATCTTGAGCAACGGCGACCCTGAGTACATCCCCGAGGGCAGCGACCCGGTGCTGGCGTTCATCAACGCCGGCCAGGAGCTCACCGACCTGATGACCGAGCTCAGCACCCACCGGATCGAGCACCCCACCGACGACCTGACCACGGCGCTGATCACCACCAACATCGACGGCGAGGCCCTGACCTCGGGCGAGCTGGCCTCCTTTTTCATCCTGTTGCTGACAGCCGGCAACGAGACGACCCGCAACGCCATCACCCACGGGCTGTTGGCCCTGACCGAGCACCCCGACCAGCGGGCCCTGTGGCAGGCCGACCCCAAGGCCGTCGGGACCACCGGGGTGGACGAGATCGTGCGGTGGGCGTCCCCGGTGATCTGGATGCGTCGCACGGTCACCGAGACCACCGTGCTGGCCGACGAGGAGCTGCACGAGGGCGACAAGGTCCTGCTCTTCTACAACTCGGCCAACCGGGACGAGTCGGTCTTTGCCGACCCCTACGCCTTCGATGTGCGACGCGACCCCAATCCCCACTTCGGGTTCGGTGCCGCCGGCCCCCACTTCTGCCTCGGCGCCCACCTGGCCCGGCGGGAGGTCGACGTGATGCTGCGTGAGCTCCTCGTGCGGCTCCCCGACATCGCCTCGACCGGTGAGCCGGACCGCCTGCGCTCCAACTTCATCAACGGGATCAAGCACCTGGACTGTCGCTACACCCCGTCCTGAGTCCGGTCAGGGCTTGGCCACCATGAGCACGGTGGCCACCACCAGGACGACGAATCCGGCCCCGGCCATCGCCATGACGGCGCGGCACCGGGAGGCCACGGCCTCGATGCCCGCACCTTCGCCCACCGCCACCTGCAGCTGGCGCTCGGCCGGCCACAGGGCCAGCTCGGCCCCGATCGCCGCCACCGCCCACAGGGCCAAACCGGCCGAGATCCAGCTGTCGGAAAAGGAGTAGTCGCCACCGCTCATCAGGACCAGGGCCACGCCCAGCACCGGCACCACGAACAGCACCCGGCCCGCCCAGTTCACCCCGGGGCGGTAGTAGCGCCTGACCGCTTCGGAGCCGCTGCCCGACCGGCCGAGCACCAGGGCGAAGCCCCCCGCCACCACGACGGCGCCGAACCCGATCAGGGCGCTGAGCACATGGGCCAACAGCACCAGGTCGTAGGCGGCGTCACGGGAGTGGTCGACGATGAGGACCAGCGGGTGGAACTCGTGCACCGGGCGATTCTGGCATCCAGGGGCCCACGTCCGGTCGCAGCCGGCTCCCCCGAACGGACCCGTCCCTCGTGACCGGCGGGTCTCGCACCCCACGTGCCCCCTCCTCGGGTCACGATATTGCTACGTTTGGAGGAGAGCCTCGCCGCCCCGGGACGTCCACAACGGTGACGAGCGTCGAAGACCGTATTGAACCGAGGTGGCGACCAACGTGCATTCGCAGATCAGGCTTCCAGGCGGGGGTGTCCCGCACCTCTGATGAACCAGCTCCGACTTGACCCCCTCACCGGCCGCTGGGTCGTGGTGAGCACCGAACGGGCCACACGACCCCAGGCCTTCGCACCCCGTACCGCACCCATCCAGGCCGACACCTCCCAGCCCTGTCCCTTCTGTCCCGGGAACGAGGAGAACACCACCCCGACCCTCGAGACCATCGGGGCCGACGGCAAGTGGCTGGTGCGGGTGGTGCCCAACCGCTATCCCGCCTTCGAGGGAAACGCGCCCTTCGTGGTCACCAACCGGGGGCCGGTGTTCACCCAGGCCTCGGCGGGTGGCACCCACGAGGTGGTCATCCTGTCGCCGGACCACACCAACTCGTGGTCGATGCTGACCGACGAGCAGACCACTGCGGTGATGACCGCCATCAGCGACCGGATCGAGGTGCACTCGACCATTCCCGGCCTGCGCTACAGCCAGGCCATCGTCAACTCGGGTCGGGAGGCCGGTGCCTCCATCGAGCACCCCCACGGCCAGCTGCTCGGCATGTCGTTCGTGCCCCGCGAACTGGTGGAGGAACAGGCCGGCTTCGCCCGCTTCGCCGGGCGGTGCCTGCTGTGCACCACCATGGACGCCGAGGAGAACGTCAACCACCGGGTGGTCTACGCCGACGAGCGGGTGCTGGTCATCGCCCCGTTCTGGAGCGGTGTGCCCTACGAGATGCTGGTCATCCCCCGAGCGCATGGGCCCCACCTCCACCACAGCCCCCCCTCCGACCTGGTCGCCGTGGGCAAGGCGCTGAAAGAGGTCCTGGGCAGCCTGCGGGACGTGGTGGGCGACGTGGCCTACAACCTGGTGTTCCACTCGGCCCCCTACCGTGCCCCCGAGCCCTACCACTGGCACGTGCACGTGATGCCCAAGCTGACCACCATCGCCGGGTTCGAACTCGGCACCGGGGTGCTGATCAACATCGTCAACCCCGAGGAGGCCGCCGAGGAGCTGGCCGTCCGGGTTCCGGTGGCGCGGTCGGTCTGACCGCCGCCAGGCCGGCTCCAGGGCTACGGGACCCGTCGGGTCAGGCCAGCTCGAAGCACTGGGAGCCGTAGGGGGCGAGCGTCACGGGATACGGCGCCGAGCCGATCAGGGGAAAGGCCACCCGCCCGAGCAGCTCGATGGGCTGGCGTCCGGCCCACCGCTCGACATGGAGCTCGGCCGGCTGGGCCAGTCGGCTGAGGTTGTGGACGCACAGCACCGGGTTCACCGGGCCGCGCTCGGGGCGGGCGGGTGCGGACCGCACGAAGGCCAGCACCGACGGATTGGCCGACGAGATGACCACCAGGTCCCCGGTGCCGAAGACCGGGAACTCCCGCCGCACGGCCAGGATCCGGCGCATCCAGTGCAGGAACGAGCTGGGATTGCGCTGCTGGGCCTCGACGTTGACCGCCGAGAACCCGTAGACCGGGTCCATGAGGGGCGGAAGGTAGAGCTGGGCGAAGTCGGCCCGGCTGAACCCGCCATTGCGGTCGGGGGTCCACTGCATCGGGGTGCGCACCGAGTCGCGGTCGCCCAAATACAGGTTGTCCCCCATCTGGATCTCGTCGCCGTAGTAGAGGACCGGGCTCCCCGGCAGGGTGAACAGCAGGTAGAAGAGGAGCTCGGACAGGCGGCGGTCACGGTCGAGGAGCGGGGCCAGCCGCCGGCCGATACCCATGTGCCGCTTCATGCGGGGATCCTTGGCGTACTCGGCGAAGAGATAGTCCCGCTCCTCCTCGGTGACCATCTCCAGGGTCAGCTCGTCGTGGTTGCGCAAGAAGATGGCCCACTGCGAGCTGCCCGGGGCCTCGGGGGTCTGGGCCAGGATCTCGGTGATGGGGAAGCTCTGCTCGCGGCGCACGGCCATGAACAGCCGGGGCATGAGCGGGAAGTTGAAGCACAGGTGGCACTCGTCGTCGTCCCCGAAGTAGTCGGCGACGTCGGCGGGCCAGCCGTTGGCCTCGGCCAGCAGGATCCGGCCCGGGTAGTGGGCGTCGAGCTCGGCCCGGACCCGCCGGATGAAGGCATGGGTCTCGGGGAGGTTCTCCCCTGCCGTCCCGTCCTTTTGGAAGAGGAACGGGACGGCGTCGAGGCGGAAGCCGTCGAGGCCCAGGTCGAGCCAGTACCGCACCACGTTGAGCATGGCGTCGGCCACTTCGGGGTTGTCGTAGTTCAGGTCGGGCTGGTGGGAGTAGAAGCGGTGCCAGTAGTACTGCTCCCGCACCGGGTCCCATGCCCAGTTGGACCGCTCGACGTCGATGAAGACGACGCGGGCCTCGGGCCAACGCTGGTCGTCGTCGTTCCACACGTACCAGTCGGCCTTGTCGTTGTCCCGGCTCTGGCGGGACTCGATGAACCACGGGTTCTGGTCGCTGGTGTGGTTGATGACCAGGTCGGCGATGACCCGGATGCCGCGGGCGTGGGCCTCTTCCAGCAGACGCTTGAGGTCGTCGACGGTGCCGCTCTCGGGATGGACCGAGTAGTAGTCGCTGATGTCGTAGCCGCCGTCGCGCAGCGGCGAGGGGTAGAAGGGCAGCAGCCACAGGCAGTCGACGCCCAGCCACTGGAGGTAGTCGAGCTTGGCGATGAGCCCGGGGATGTCCCCCACCCCGTCGTTGTTGCCGTCGAAGAACCCGCGGATGAGCACCTCGTAGAAGACGGCACGCTGGAACCAGAGGGGATCGTCCTCGGCCGGCGGCAGAGGGTCGTGATGACTGCGGACGGGCCGCTGCAGCTCGCTGATCGACGCCACGGGCACCGGCCCGGCGCTGATCATGGGGTTGGCCTCGTCGGTCATGTCACTCACGCCCGCACGCTACCTGGGGCCCCGGGCCCATCGGCGCATTCAGGAGCCAGGATGGGGACCGTCCCGGTCGGCCCACAACAGGGTGAGGAGGCGGTCGGCCGCCTCATAGGGATCCAGATCGCCGGCCAGCATGGCCTCGGTGACCGGCGAGGACCCCTCGGCCCGGCGCAGCTCGGCGACCAGCTGTCCCATGCGGGCCTCGAGGATCTGGTCGAACTCACGCTCGAGGCGGCGCCGGCGCTGGACCACCAACCGGCCGTCGGCCATCTGGTGGTCCCAGTGGGCACCGATGGCGTCCCACAGGGCGTCCAGGCCATCCCCGGTGGAGGCCACCGTCTCGACGATGGGCGGTCGCCAGTCGCCCAGCTCGGTCAGATCGAGCATGGACTCGAGGTCGCGGCGCGTCTCGCGGACATGGGGCCGGTCGGCCTTGTTGATCACGAACAGGTCGGCGATCTCCAACAGCCCGGCCTTGTTGGCCTGGATGGCATCACCCCAGCCCGGGTTGACCACCACCACCGTGGTGTCGGTGGCCGCGGCCACCTCCACCTCTTGTTGGCCCACGCCGACCGTCTCGAGCAGCACGACCGGCAGGCCCACCGCCGACAGCACCCGGACGGCGTCGGGGACCGCCACCGACAACCCACCCAGATGGCCGCGGGTGGCCATGGAGCGGATGAAGACGCCGTCGTCGTGGGCGTGTCCCGGCATGCGCACCCGGTCGCCGAGGATCGCGCCCCCGAAAAGGGCGAGGAGGGATCGACGGCCAGGACCGCCACCTTGCCGCCGGCGTCGGCGCCGTCGTCGCCGTGGTGGCCCAGGGAACGGGCCCGGGCCACGGTGATGAGCCGGTCCGTCAGGGTGGACTTGCCCGCTCCGGGCGCCCCGGTGATGCCCACGCTGTAGGCGTCGCCGGGCGACTTGTAGGCCAGGGCGGCCACCTGGCGGGAGGGCTCACCACCGCGCTCCACCAGGGACAACAGGCGCGCCAGCGCGGCCTGGTCCCCGTTTCGGGCCGCCTCGAACAACGAGGCGGGGTCGGGTGCGGGCGTGGCGGGCATGGACGAGCGATCGTACCGGCGGCGGGCCCGGGCGTCAGGCCCGTGACACGTGGGCGCCGAGCGAGGCCAGCTTGGTGTCGAGGTCCTCATAGCCCCGGTCGACGTGGTGGGCGTCGGTGATCACGGTCTCCCCGTCGGCCACCAGGCCGGCCAGGATCAGCGCCGCCCCGGCCCGCACGTCGAAGGCCCGCACCGGCGCCCCCGACAGTCGCCCCACCCCCCGGACCACAGCATGGTGACCCTCGGTGCGGATGTCGGCTCCCATCCGGCGGAGCTCCTCGACGTAGCGGAACCGTCCGAAGAACAGGTTCTCGGTCACGATCCCGACACCGGCCGCCACGGTCAGCAGCGTGACCAGGAGCGGCTTGTAGTCGGTGGCGAACCCCGGATAGGGCAGGGTGGCCACGTCCACCGACTGGAGGCGCACCGAGTCCGCCCGGGCCGCCCGCAGGCCGTCGGGCTCCTGGGAGATCTCGATGCCGGTGGCCGCCAGCTTCCGGATGAGCATGTCCATGTGGTCGGGCCGGCCGTCCTCGACCACCACCTCCCCACCGGCCAGGCCGGCGGCCACCAGGAACGTGGCCACCACCAGGCGGTCGGGGATCACGGCGTGGGTGGCCGGCTGCAGCCGGTCGACCCCCTCGACCTCGATGCGCGACGTTCCCGCCCCCCGGACCTGGGCCCCCATGGCGTTGAGGAAGTCGGCCAGGTCGCGCACCTCGGGCTCGCGGGCGGCGTTCTCGATGACCGTGGTGCCCTTGGCCAGCACCGCTGCCATCAGCACATTGTCGGTGCCGGTGTGGCTCGGGTACTCGAGCACCACCCGGTTCCCCACCAGGCGGGGCTCGCCGGCCACCGAGGAGTCCACCCGGCACTCGACGTACCCGTGGGAGGAGGTGAACGACGCCCCCATGGACTCGAGTGCATGGAGGTGCATGTCGATGGGTCGCGGCCCGAAGTCGTCGCCGCCGGGGAGCGACACCTTGGCCTCCCCGCACCGCGCCAGCAAGGGGCCGAGCACCACCACCGAGGCCCGCATCTTCTCCACCAGTTCGTAGGGGGCCTCGGGCACGATGCGGGCCGGGGTGGTCACCACGAGCTCGTCGGGGGTCCGCCCCCGGTGCACGTCCACGCCCATGGCGCCGAGCAGCTCGCCCATGATGTCGACGTCGGTGATGCGGGGCACGTTGGTCAGCACGTGGGTGCCCTCGGCCAGGAGGCACGCCGCCATGAGCTTCAAGATGGAGTTCTTGGCCCCGCCGGCCCGCACCGTCCCCGAGAGCGGCCCGTTGGGGCTGACGACGAACCGGTCCACCCGACCAGTATGGCGCGCCCCGTCGGGGCGACTCGACGATGCTCGGGGTGCCGGCATCCATCGTCCCGAGTGATCGACTCCCCGCTTCCAAGCGATTGGAGCCTCCGCCAGCCACTATCGTCATCATCCGTGACCACCGCACCGCAGGCTCCCGACCGCAACCTGGCCATGGAACTCGTCCGGGTCACCGAGGCCGCAGCGATGGCTGCCTCCCGGTGGATGGGCCGAGGCGACAAAGAAGGTGCCGACGGCGCCGCCGTCTCGGCCATGAGGCTGGTGCTGTCCAGCATCGCCATGGACGGCGTGGTGGTCATCGGCGAGGGCGAGAAGGACAACGCCCCGATGCTCTACAACGGGGAGCGCATCGGGGACGGCACGCCGCCCAAGGCCGACATCGCTGTCGACCCTATTGACGGCACCACCCCCACCGCCCTCGGCCGGGGAGGGGCGCTGGCGGTGATCGCCATGTCCGACCAGGGGACGATGTTCGACCCGGGCCCGTGCGTCTACATGGAGAAGCTGGCCGTGGGGCCCCGGGCGGCCGGGACCATCGACATCACCCGGCCCATCGAGGACAACCTGGAGGCGGTGGCCCGGGCCAAGGGCACCTCGGTGCGGGACCTGGCCGTGGCCATCCTCGACCGGCCCCGGCACGCCGAGCTCATCGCCTCGGTGCGCGGGGCGGGGGCCCGGATCCGGCTCATCACCGACGGGGACGTGGCCGGCGCCATCGCCACCTCGTGGCCCGACACCGGCGTGGACCTGCTGGTGGGCATCGGAGGCACCCCCGAGGGCGTGATCGCTGCTGCGGCCCTCAAGTCCATGGGCGGGGAGATCCAGGGGAAGCTATGGCCTCGGGACGATACCGAGCGCCAGGCCGCCCTCGATGCCGGCTACGACCTCGACGCCGTGCTGACCACCGACGACCTGGTGCGGGGGGACAACTGCTTCTTCGCTGCCACCGGCATCACCGACGGTGAGCTGCTCCACGGCGTCCGCTACGACGAGTGGGGAGCCACCACCCAGTCGCTGGTCATGCGGTCCCGCTCGGGCACGGTCCGGCTCATCGACGCCCGCCACCCCCTCCACAAACTGGCCGAGTACAGCGCCATCGAGTTCAGCTGACGATCAGCGACGTGGCCCGCGCTCCGATCTAGGAGGCTCTCGTCGTCGCCACCGGGCAACAGCCCCAGGCGTCACCGCACTAGGCCGGCGCGCCCGCGGGCCGATGCCGTCGATGTCGGTCAGGCGGTGGCGCCGGCGGTGGCGCCCGACGGGACCTCGACCGCCTCCAGGCGGACCTGGGCCCTCAGGCGGTCGGCCTCGGCCTCCAGCACCTCGGTATCGGGCTCGTCGGGTTCACCCGCCGACGACGAACCGGCGCCCGTGGAGCGCCCGGCACCGGCCAGCTCGGCCAGTCGGGCCTCGGCACCCTCCAGGGCCACCCCGGCCCGATCCACGTCGATCTCCTCGGCCAGCTCGGCCACGCCGATCAGGAGGGTCACCCGGGATGCCGGCAGGTCAGCCTCATCGTCCCCGGCCGCTCCCACGCGCAGCTCGACCTGGACGAAGCCGCCGTGGGTGGCCACCCGCAGCTCGTCGCCCTCGTCCCGGACCACCCGGACCACGCCGGGCTCGACCGTCCCCACCAGGGGAGTGTGGCCGGCCAGGAAGGTGGCGTCACCGTTGCCGGTGCGGAGCATCACCTCGGATGCGAGCCCCGTGACGAGGACGCGCTCGGGGGTGACCAGGTTGACGGTGAACAGAGTGCTGTCGGCCATGACGGTGCAGAGCCCCGATCAGTCGTTCTCTAAGGCGTGGGCCTTGGCCAGCGCCGCCTCGGCGCCACCCACGTTGAGGAACGCCTGCTCGGGTACCTCGTCGAGCTCCCCGTTGACCAGGGCCTCGAAGCTCTCCACGGTCTCGGCCACCGGCACCGTCACGCCCTTCAGGCCGGTGAAGACCTCGCCCACGTTGAAGGGCTGGGACAAGAAGCGCTGGATCTTGCGGGCCCGGGTCACGGTCACCCGGTCCTCCTCGGAGAGCTCGTCGAGGCCGAGGATGGCGATGATGTCCTGGAGCTCCTTGTAGCGCTGGAGCACCCCCTGGACCCGGCGGGCCACGTTGTAGTGGCGCTCGCCCACGATCTCGGGGGCCAGGATGTTCGAGGTCGACGACAGCGGGTCGACGGCCGGGTAGATGCCCAGTGAGGCGATGTCCCGGGACAGCTCGGTGGTGGCGTCGAGGTGGGTGAAGGTGGTGAAGGGAGCGGGGTCGGTGTAGTCGTCGGCCGGGACGTAGACGGCCTGCAGCGAGGTGATGGACCGGCCCCGGGTCGAAGTGATGCGCTCCTGGAGCTGGCCCATCTCGTCGGCCAGGGTGGGCTGGTAGCCCACGGCCGAGGGCATCCGGCCGAGCAGGGTGGACACCTCGGAGCCGGCCTGGACGAACCGGAAGATGTTGTCCACGAACAACAACACGTCCTGGTTCTTCACATCCCGGAAGTACTCGGCCATGGTGAGGGCGGCCAGCGCCACCCGGAGGCGGACACCTGGGGGCTCGTCCATCTGCCCGTAGACCAGGGCGGCCTTTTCGATGACGCCCGACTCCTGCATCTCGATCCACAGGTCGGTGCCCTCACGGGTGCGCTCGCCCACGCCGGCGAACACCGACACGCCGCCGTGGTTGGTGGCCACCCGGTTGATCATCTCCTGGATGAGCACGGTCTTGCCCACACCCGCGCCCCCGAACAGGCCGATCTTCCCACCCTGCACGTAGGGCTCGAGCAGATCGATGACCTTGATGCCCGTCTCGAACATCACGGCCCGGGGCTCCAGCGTGTCGAAGGCCGGTGCGCTGCGGTGGATCTCCCAGTAGTCCTCGGCCTCGCCGATGGAGTCGGTGTCGAGGGGCTGGCCCAGGACGTTGAAGACGTGGCCCAGAACGGCGTCGCCCACCGGCACCTGGAGGCCGCGGCCCAGGTTGCGCACCTCGGCACCCCGGGTCAGACCGTCGGTGGCCTTGAGGCAGATGCACCGGACCCGGCCGTCGCCGATCTGCTGGGCCACCTCGGCCACGATCAATTCCTTGACGCCCTCCAGGGTCACGTCGACCTCGACGGCGCCATTGATCTCGGGCAGCGAGTGGGGAGGGAACTCGACGTCGATGACCGGCCCGGCGATGGCCACGACCCGTCCGGAGGGGAGGTTGTCGGCGCTGTCCTGGGTGGGCTGGGGTGCAGTGGTCGTCATGATGGTGTGCTTTCCTATCGTTGGTCGCGTGACGAGCGAGGATCGGCGGACGGGGCCTTCGTGGGCTCGGCGGTCAGGGTCGGTTCGGTCATGGTGAGACGTTGGCCTCGATGACGATGCCGCCCTCGCCGTCGTCCGCGCCGGCCCGCAGGGCCTCGGCCCCGCCGACGATCTCCATGATCTCGGTGGTGATGGTGTCCTGGCGGGCCCGGTTCATGATCCGCGAGTACTTCTTGATGAGCTCACCGGCGTTGTCGGTGGCGGCGGCCATGGCCCGCTGGCGGGCGGTGACCTCGGAGGCGCGCCGCCTCGAGCAGGGCGCCGAAGATCTCGGTCTCGGCCGCCCGGGGGGCCAGCGTCTCGAGCAGGATGGCGGCATCGGGCTCGAACTCGGTGTAGCCCGCGGGACCTTCGGCCTCGGCGGAGGCCACCGGCTGGTCGGCGACGGACTCGGCCGACTCCCGGGGATCGATCAGGGGGAGGAGCTGGCGCACCTCGACCTTCTGGCTCCCGGCGGAGAGGAAGCGCGTGGTGACGATCATCACCTGGTCCACCTCGCCGTTGATGAACGGGGTGAGCACGGCCGCCGCCACGGCCCTGGCGTCGGTGAAGCTGGGCCGCTCGCTCATCCCGGTGAAGGACTGCTCGACCTCCTGGCCCCGGTAGCGGAAGTAGCTCTGGGCCTTCTTGCCCACGGTGAACAGCCGCCACTGGGTGCCGTCGGCGTCGAAGCCGTGCAGCAGCCGCTCGGTCGCCCGGAAGACGAAGGTGTTGTAGCCGCCACACAGCCCGCGGTCGGCCACCACCGAGAGGACCGCCACCCGTTCGACCTGCTCGGGGGTGCCGAGCAGCCGACCGGCGGCCAGCGGGTCACCCAGTGCCGTCTCCAGCACGATGCGGGCCATGCCCTGCTGATAGGGACGGGCCGCGGCGATCCGACCCTGGGCGCGCACGATCTGGGAGGCGGCGATGAGCTCCATCGCCTTGGTGATCTTCTTGGTCGACTGGATGCTCTTGATCCGTCGACGCAGGATGCGCTCTTGACCTCCGGCCATCGGTCAGTCGCCCTGGCCGGTGTCGAACGACTCGGTGAACTTGGCCAGTGCGTCGGCCAGCGCATCGCCCTCGGGGAGCTTGCCCGAGTCGCGGATGGTGTTCAGGAGGTCGGCGTGGTTGGCCCGGAAGTAGGTGCGCACGTCGGACTCGTAGCGCTGGACCTCGGACACCGGGACGTCGTCCACGTAGCCCTCGGAGCCGGCAAAGATCACCAGCACCTGCTCCTCCACCGGGACCGGCGCGTTGAGCCCCTGCTTCAACAGCTCGGTGAGCCGGTAGCCCCGGTCCAGCTGGGCCTGGGACACCTTGTCGAGCTCGGAGCCGAACGTGGCGAAGGCTTCGAGCTCACGGAACTGGGCCAGGTCGAGCTTCAAGGTGCCCGAGACCGACTTCATGGCCTTGATCTGGGCCGCGCTCCCCACCCGGCTGACCGAGATGCCCACGTTGATAGCCGGGCGCACACCGGCGTAGAAGAGCTCGCTCTCCAAGAAGACCTGGCCGTCGGTGATGGAGATCACGTTGGTCGGGATGTAGGCCGACACGTCGCCGGCCTTGGTCTCGATGATGGGCAGGGCGGTGAGGGAGCCGCCCCCCTCGGCGTCGGACAGCTTGGCGGCCCGCTCGAGCAGGCGGCTGTGCAGGTAGAAGACGTCGCCGGGATAGGCCTCGCGACCCGGGGGGCGCCGGAGCAGCAGCGACATCTGCCGGTACGCCTCGGCCTGCTTGGACAGGTCGTCGTAGACAATGAGGGCGTGCTCGCCGTTGTCCATCCAGTGGGCCCCCATGGCGCAGCCCGAGTAGGGGGCCAGGTACTTGAACGGGGCCGGGTCGGCGGCGCCGGCCAGCACCACCACCGTGTACTCGAGGGCGCCGTAGCGCTCCAGGGTGGCCACGGTCTGGGCCACCGACGACTCCTTCTGGCCGATGGCTACATAGATGCACTTCACCCCCAGGCCCTTCTGGTTGAGGATGGTGTCGATGGCCACGGTGGTCTTGCCGGTCTTGCGGTCGCCGATGATCAGCTCCCGCTGGCCGCGGCCGATGGGGGTCATGGCGTCGATGGCCTTGATGCCGGTCTGGAGGGGCTCGGACACCGGCTGGCGGCGGACGATGCCGGGGGCCTGGACCTCCAGCCGCCGGGTCTCGGTGGTGTGGATCGGGCCCTTTCCGTCCAGCGGCTCCCCGATGGCGTTGACCACGCGGCCCAACAGGGCGTCGCCCACCCGCACCGCCAGGATGCGCCCGGTGGCCTTGACCAGCTGCTCCTCCTCCAGGCCGGTGTCGTCGCCCAGGATCACCGCCCCGATGGTCTCCTCGTCGAGGTTGAGAGCCAGGCCCTCGGTGCCGTTCTCGAACTCGAGGATCTCGTTGACGGCAGCGCCCGGCAGCCCGGTCACCCGGGCGATCCCGTCGCCCACCTCGACGATCCGGCCCACCTGCTCGGTGCCGACCTCGGGGGTGTAGTCGTCCACGTAACGCCGCAGGGCGGCGGTGATCTCTTCGGCGTTGATGGTCAATTCAGCCATCGGCTGGTTTCCTTCCCTCGGGAATCTGGTAGGCCGCCTCGGAGACGAGGAGGTGCTCCTTCAATTCGTCCAAACGGTGGCGGGCGCTGCCGTCGACGAGGAGATCGCCCACCTGGACCACCACCCCGCCCAGGAGATGGGGGTCGATGGTCACCTGCAGCTCCACCGGGTTGCCGGCCAGCCGTGCCAGGGCCTCACTCAGCCCCTCGCGCTGGGCACCGTCCACCTGGTCGGCCGACTGCACGCGGGCCACGCGCCAGCCCCGGGCCCGGGCGGCGTCCTCGACCAGGGCGTCGAGGGTGGCCACGATGTCGCGGGCCCGCCCGCCCTGGACGGCATAGGCGGCCAGTCGGGCCGTGGCCGGCAGGACCTGGTCGCCGAAGAGCTGGGCGATCACCTCTTGGCGCAGCGCCACGGGCAGGTCGCGGTCGCCCAGCGCACGGCGGAGGGGTCGGCTGTTCTGGACGGTGCGAGCGAAGCGGAACAGCTGGTCCTCGATCTCCTCCAGCTCGGCGATGGTGACCTCTTCGAACACGGCGGCGGCGTAGCCCGACACCCGGTTGCGCGACCCCAGGCGACCGAGGACGCCCTCGTCGTCGACGACGCCGTCGCCGGCGGGGCCGTGGGTGGCGGTGATCCGGACCTGGGCGGCCAGCCAGTGGAAAGCCGCCTCCAACTCGGAGGCCGGCACCGCGGTCACCGCCTGATGCACCAGTCGGTGCACCTCGGACCGGACCTTGCCCTCCAACAGATCGTCGAGGACGGCGCGGCGGGACGCCACCGGCACCGAGCCGTCGTTGATGGCCAACGCCAGCTCGTTGCTGGAGTCGATCAGCGCGGCCACGGCGTGGAGCTCGGACGCGGCCTCCTCGAGGGCGTTGGCCTCGGCCAGCGACTCCTCCATGGCGGCCAGATAGCCCTGGAGGGCTGGGTTCACCGACTACCCCCGGCGGCCCCAGCAGCGGCTCCCGAGCTGGACTCGGCCCGCACCGCGGCGATGGCCTCGTCGATGAGGTCCTGATGGTCGGCGGCCTGGATCTCTCGACCGATGACCCGCTCGGCGGCGGCCAGGACAATCTCCCCGACGCGGGCGGTGACCCCTTCCACGGCGGCCTGGCGAGCGGTGGCCACCTCGGCGTCGGCGGCGGCCATGATGCGGGCGGCGGCCTTGTTGGCCCGCTCCTCGGCACTGGCCACGGCACGCTCGGCGGTCGTGTTGGCCTGGGCCACGATCTCGCGGGCCTGGACCCGGGCCTGCTCCAGGGCGGCCCGTCGTTCTGCGTCAGCGTCCTCGGCGTCGGCCTTGGCCTTGTCGGCCGCCTCCAACTCACCACGAATCTGGTCCTGGCGCTCGGTCAGGGCCTTGTTGAGCACGGGCAGGACCTTTTTGCCGATGACCCACACCACCACGAGGAAGGCCAGGAGCACCACGATGAAGGTCCCATTGGGGACGAGGAAATTACTGGTGGCGAGCGTCACGATGGTCATCCTTGTTCACGGGGTTGGGAGTGGACGGCGGGAAGCCGGTGCTAGACGCCAGCTCAGGCGTCGCCCGGAGTCGTCGGCCGACCGGCGTCACAGGAGTTACTTGCCCAGGGAGAAGACGAACAGGGCGGCGAAGACCAGGTTGATGAAGTAGGCGGCCTCGCACAGACCCACGGTCAGGAACATGATGGTGGTCAGGCGGCCCTGGGCCTCGGGGTTGCGGGCCACGCCGGCGATGGTCTGTGAGCCGGCCAGCCCGTCGCCGATGGATGCGCCGACGGCGCCTCCGCCGAGTGCGAGCCCAGCGCCGACCATGGCACCGGCGATCTTGATCGCACTGTCCAGTGATGCGTCTGCTGCCATTGGAACCTTCTCCTTTGTGGGGGTTGTCGTTGAGATCTAGCCGTTGATGACGTTGCCGGACTCGGCGTGGGCCTCGTCGGGTGCCATGGCGGTGTCGAAGTAGAGGATGGTCAACAGGGCGAAGATGAACGCCTGGATCGCGCCGATGGCCATGTCGAAGAGCTTCCAGACCACCGTGAACGGCACGGACAGGATGCCACCGATGGGGACGGCGCCGAGCTTCCAGATGACCAGGGATGCCAGCAGCGAGAGCATCAGGCCGCCGGCGAAGAGGTTGCCGAACAGACGAAGCGTCAGTGTGACCGGCTTGACGAGCTCTTCCACACCGTTCATGAAGGCGTTGACGAAGAACAGTTTGGGGGGGAACGGGCGGGTGACGTAGTGCTTGAAGTACCCGCCGACCCCACGGTTCTTGATGGCGGCCCGGTGCACCAGGACGATGACGGTGAGGGCCATGGCCAGGGGCAGGTTCACGTCGCTGGTCGGGGCGGGCAGCCAGTCATAGGGACTGCCGATGCTCAGCACCTCGAACAGGTTGCAGGTGAAGATGAAGATGAACAGGGTCAGTGCCAGCGGCACGACGTTTGCCCCACGGGGGCCGATGGTGTCGTCCACCTGCTTTTGGACTGCGCCCACGGCCAGTTCCCAGAGCAGCTGGAACTTGCCCGGGACCCCGTTGGTGGCCTTCTTGCGCAGGATGAGGCCCATGGTGATCACGATGGCGGCAGCGATCAGGGTGGCCCAGACGATGTCGACGTCGATGGTCAGCGGGCCCAGCTTGACCTGGGGGTGGATGCCCGGGGTGATGTCGATCCCGAGCATCGGGGTGGTGATGAGATGGCCTCCGAGTCCCATGGCGATCAGCCTCCGCCTCGGTTGTCCTCGGGCGTCCCGAGAGGTGGGTGGGTAGCCGGGTGACCGATGTTGTCATCGACCACGTTGGCGTTGATCACGTCCTCGATGGAGGTCATCGGTCCCTGCTTGGCCATGGAGCGGGCCACATTGGCCAGCAGGATGACCTGGAACACGGCCAGTCCGGCCAGAATGCCGAAGCCCAGCTCGTGCGAGAAGGTCATGAGCCCGAGGGTCACCACGGTGATGATGCCCAACCGGCCGAAGGTGTTGATGGCCAGCGGCCGGCGCTTGTTGGCCACGCCGCTGGCGGTGACCTTGGCCACCGAGTTGCCGATCATCCGGAAGTTGAGGGTGCCGAGCCCGAGTCCGATGCAGGCCCCGACGCCGAGCAGCAGCTTGTCGAAGGAGATCGAGGCGACGAAGGCGGCCACGCCCACCACCAGGACCATCGAGACGGTCCGGCGGGCCACATCGGGCACGTTGGGCAGGGTGAAGTGGGCGAACATGGTTGTCCCTATACCCCGCTCGCCGTGACGGCGGCTACTGGTACCGGTTCCGCCGATCTCACAGGTACTTGCGCACGCGAGAGATGGTGAGCGTGACGGCCGCGGCGATGCCGAGCAACAGCCCCACCATGGTGAACCAGGGACTCGTGCCGAGCCAGCGGTCCGCGACGAACCCGAGAGCCCCGAAGGCCACGAGGGTGACCGCCACGGTGAGCCCCAGGGTCAAGAACTCGACGGCTCCGAGCCCCACTGCCGGCTCCTGGTGGGACCGGTGCCCCGGATCCGATGGCGGGATGGCGTCGTCCATGGTCGGGTCGGGCCGCGTCAGGGTGTCTGGGAGTGTGGGGATTCACGAGTCGTTCCTGAATTCACGCAGTGGTTCGGCTGTCGTAGCCAGTCGAGTGGAGGACCCGCTCGATGCCCGGTGACGTGGCAACCGGCCTGCAATTCACGGGAAGCATCATCGCACTTCCGCGCCGGTGGCGGCAAAACGTAGGAAACACTCCGTTTACAGTTCGATGCGCCGGCCGGTGGTGGCGGCCGTGACCGGGGTGGCCGCCGGACGCGGCACGGGGCGGTCGGACGGGCTGCCGGCCTGGTCGGCGGGGTAGTCGGTGCCCGATCCGCCCGGATCTCCGCCCGCCTGAAGGAGGTCCGCCTGTCCCTCGGGTGCCTGGTCAACGGGGGTCCCGTCGGACGACCCGTCGCCCTCTCCTTCGGGCTCCCCATCGGCCTGGCGGCGGAGCGAGGGGTGGAAGAGGGTGTAGAGCACGACCCCCAGGGCCAGCGCTCCAAAGGGGATGATGGCATTGACGCTCGAGATGTAGAGCGGGAACAGGATGAACCCGGACAACAGCACCGTCCAGGCCCACAGGATCAGCACGCTGCGACGGTGGCCGTGGCCCAGGCGGAGCAGTCGGTGATGCAGGTGGTTCTTGTCGGGCGTGGCGAAGCCGGTCCGGTTGGCGGTGCGCCGCACGAAGGCGAAGGCCATGTCGACGATGGGCACGCCGAGGATGAAGAACGGGATGAACAGGGGGGCGAAGAAGAAGTAGGTCTGCCCGGTGTGGGCCGCCACCCCGTTGACCGCGCTGGTCGTGACGGCTCGGCCCCCGATGAGCATGGTGGAGGCGGCCATCAACAGTCCGAGCAGCAGCGCTCCGGCGTCGCCCATGAACACCCGGGCCGGATGGAAGTTGTGGGGCAGGAACCCCAGGCAGATCCCGCAGGTCACCACGGCGATCAAGGGACCGATGTTGTCGGCGGGCAGGGTCCCGAGATGCTGGAGGTGCAGCCCGTAGACGGCCAGGGCCCCCGACGCGATGGCCACCACGCCGGCGGCCAGGCCGTCGAGGCCGTCGATGAGGTTCACGGCGTTGGTGATGGCGATGACCCACAGAGCGGTGAGCAGCGGGGTCCACTCCGGCGAGAGCTGGACGAGGCCGGCCAACGGGATCTTGAACTGGAACCAGGTCACGCCCATGAAGTAGAGGACGGTGGCGGCCAGCACCTCGCCGGCCACCTTGGCCGGCGCCGACATGTCCCGGAGGTCGTCGATGATCCCGACCACGAAGATGACCGTGGCCCCGAGCAGGAGCCCGAGGGGCTCGGACGATCCCTGGAACAGGGGGGACAGGGCCGGGATCGACGCGGCCACCGCCCAGGCCACCAAGAGGGCTAAGAACATGGCCACCCCGCCGGACTGGGGGGTGACCGACTGGTGGACCTTGCGCTCGTCGGGCTGAGCCACGTACCCGATCTGCACGGCGAGCCGGCGGACCGGGAAGGTCAGCACCCAGGCGGAGACGGCCGTGACGACCAGGAGGACGCCATACCAATTGAGCGGTACGGCAGCGCTCACCGGCCCACCGCGTCGCCTCGGACCCCGTGGCGATCCGGGCTGGCGGCGCCGCCCGGGCCGGCGGGGTGGCCGGGGCTCACGTCCCGCTCAAGCTGGGATAGGGCGGGAAGGCCGAGCACAGCTCTCGGACCTCGGCCCGGATGGCCGCCAGGGCCTGGTCGTCCTGGCGGTTGCGGAGCGTCCGCCCCATCAGCCCACCGACAATGCGCATCTCTGCAACTCCCATGCCGGCGGTGGTCTGGGCGGCCGATCCGAGACGCAGGCCCGAGGTGATGAACGGCGAGCGCGGGTCGTCGGGGATGGTGTTCCGGTTGCAGGTGATCCCGGCCCGGTCCAGCGCTTCTTGGGCCTCCTTGCCGGTGAGCTCGGCATCGAAGCTGCGCAGGTCCACCAGCACCTGGTGGTTCTCGGTGCCACCCGACACCAGGCGGAAGCCCTCGTCGGCCAGCGACGCGGCCAGGGCGGCGGCGTTGGTCACCACCTGGGCGGCGTAGGTCCTGAACTCGGGACGGGCTGCTTCGGCGAAGGCCACCGCCTTGGCGGCGATGACATGCTCGAGCGGGCCACCCTGCAGGCCCGGGAACACCGCGCTGTCCACCGCCTTGGCCAACTCGGCCGAGGACAGGATGGCGCCCCCGCGTGGACCCCGCAGGGTCTTGTGGGTGGTGAAGGTGACCACATCGGCGATGCCCACCGGGGAGGGATGGGCCCCGCCGGCGATGAGGCCGGCGGGATGGGCGGCGTCGAACAGGAAGCGGGCGCCGACCGAGTCGGCGATCTCGCGGAAGGGCAGGGGGTCGATGATCCGGGCGTAGGCGGTCGAGCCGGCCACGATCAGCCGGGGCCGCTCGCGCCGGGCCAGGTCGGCCACCTGGTCGAAATCGATGATCTCCCCGGGCTTGTCGTCGTCGTCGGATGCGGGCGAGACGCCGTAGGACACGAACCGCCAGACCTTGGAGGTGATCGAAGCGGGCGATCCGTGGGTGAGGTGGCCGCCATGGTCGAGCCGCATGGCCAGGATGGTGTCGCCCGGGTCGAGGAGCGCCTGGTAAACGGCCAGGTTGGCGTTGGCCCCGGCGTGGGGCTGCACGTTGGCGTGCTCCGCCCCGAACAGCGCCTTCAGACGCTCCCGGGCCAGATCCTCCACCTCGTCGATGACCTGGTTGCCGCCGTAGTAGCGCCGGCCCGGATACCCCTCGGCGTACTTGTTGGTCAGGACCGAGCCACTGGCGGCCAGCACCGCCGGTGAGGTGAAGTTCTCCGAGGCGATGAGCTGCAGCGTGGTCGACTGACGCTCGGCCTCCTCCCCCAGCAGCCGGGCGACCTCGGGGTCAGCGGCCAGCCAGTGGTCGAAGGGCGAGGCGGCAAACGGGGTGGGCATGGTCGGGGCTAGGGCCTTTCGGTCTCGGTCGTGTCAGTCTCGGTCTGGTGGGCGAGGCCGGCGCGCTGGGCGGCCTCGAAGTCGGCGATCTCGTCCAGCCGGGGCTGGTGGCGTCCACCGGCGAACTCGGTGGAGAAGAAGGTGTCCACCGCGTCGAGAGCCTCGAGGGACCCGGTGGTCCGACCGCCGAGGCAGATGATATTGGCGTCGTTGTGCCGTCGGGCCAGGCCGGCGGTGGTGACGTCGTGGACCAGAGCGGCCCGGATCCCTGCGACCTTGTTGGCGGCGATCCCGATGCCGATGCCGGTCCCGCACACGCAGACCCCACGGTCCACGCGGCCCTCGGCCACCGCCCGGCCCACGGCCACGCCGAAGAGGGGGTAGTCCACAGATACGTCCGGCGAGTCGGTGCCTAAGTCGAGGACCTCGTGCCCGGCGTCGGCCAGGTGCTTGGCCACCACGGACTTCAGATCGAACCCCGCGTGGTCCGAGCCGACGGCGATGCGCATCCTCCGAGTGTACCGAGGGGGATGGGCCGCGGATGGCGGCGGGTACGCTCGACGGCCTCATGAGCATCGACCCCAACACGCCGGTCCTGGTCGGCGTGGGCCAGGCCACCAACCGCCCCCACACCGAGGGTGAGGGCTCACTCGCCGACCGGCCCGAGCCCCTCGGCCTCATGGTGGCGGCCATCGAGGCGGCCGTCGAGGACTGTGACGGTGTCCGGCCCGGCGGGGTCGCCCCCGTCGGGCGGGCGCTGCTGGCCAGGACCCAGTCGATCCGGGTGGCCAACCCGCTGAGCTGGCACTACGTCAACCCGGGGGTGGCGGTGGCCGAAGCGTTGGGCATCGAGCCGGCCCAGACCCTGTTGACCACCACCGGAGGCAACAACCCCCAGAGCCTGGTCAACGCCACCGCCCTGGCCATCGGCCGCGGGGAGCTCGACGTTGCCGTCGTGGTGGGGGCGGACTGCGTCTACACCCAGACCGCCGCCCGCCGGCACCCCGATCGGCCGGTGCTGCCGTGGACGGTCCAGCTACCCGACACCCCGACCCCCGATGCGTTCGGGAACGACCGTCGGGGCACGACCGAGGCCGAGGAGGAGCGGGGACTCGACCTGCCCATCCACGTCTTCCCGCTCTTCGAGAACGCCCTGCGGGCCGAGGTGGGACGCTCCCCGGAGCAACACCGACACCACATCGGCGCCCTGTGGTCGAGATTCTCCGAGGTCGCCTCGACCAATCCCCACGCCTGGCTGCGGAGCGCCCGCACGGTGGACGAGCTCATCACCCCGACCGAGCAGAACCGGATGATCGCCTACCCCTACACCAAGCTGCTGACGGCCAACATGCAGGTCGACCAGGGTGCGGCCCTCATCCTGTGCTCGGCCGGTGCGGCCGAGGCGGCCGGTGTGCCGAGGGACCGCTGGGTCTTCCCGCTCAGCGGGTCGGACGCCGACGACCACTGGTTCTTGTCCCACCGGCTCGACTTCCACTCGTCGCCGGCCATCCGTCTGGCCGGATCCTCAGGCCTGGCGCTGGCCGGCCTGGGCATCGACGACGTCGCCCACCTCGACCTCTACTCCTGCTTCCCATCAGCCGTGGAGATCGCCGCCGACGAGCTGGGCGTGGCCGCCGACGACTCCTCCCGATCGCTGACCCTCACCGGGGGCCTGACCTTCGGCGGCGGCCCGGGCAACAACTACGGGACCCACGCGGTGGCCTCGATGGTCTCGGCCCTGCGCTCGGACCCCGGCTCGTACGGACTCGTCACCGGCCTCGGCTGGTACGTGACCAAGCACAGTGTGGGGATCTACGGCACCGACCCCGGCCCGGCCGGCGGGGCGGACCCCGACCTCCCACCTGACACGGTGGTCGAGCGGGCTGGCGGATTCACCTGGGCCGACCCCCAGCGGGCCGTGATGTCCCTCCCCCAGTGCTCCCCCGACGCCGACGCCCACGGCGAGGTCACCGTCGAGACGTACTCGGTGAGCTTCGGGCGGGGCGGGTCGCCCGAGCGCGCAGTGGTGGCGTGCCGGACCCCCGAGGGCAGGCGGGCCTGGGCCAACGTCACCGATGCCGACCACCTGGCGCTGCTGGTGACCGACGAGGGCTGCGGCCGGCTGGGCACGTTGGGGGCCGACGGCATCGTCGACCTGCGGTAAGGAGCCCCGGTCCGGCTCAGGTCGGCGAGGGCTCGGCCCCCACCTGTGGAGGTCTATGCGGGTCCCGGTATCGGTACTTGAAGGCCAGGTAGGCGAAGGGCCCCGACATCAGCGGCAGCCAGTAGGAGGCGAGGCGGTAGGCCAGGGTGGCCAGCACCGCCTGGACGCCGTCCAGCCCGGCCAGCACGAGGAGACCGCTGAGACTGGCCTCGACGATGCCCAGGCCGCCCGGCGTGATGGGCACCAGGCCGATGATGCCGGCCACGGCGTAGGCCAGCAGGATCAGCGAGGGACGGGGGTGGGCTCCCACCGCCCGCACCGAGAACAGCAGGCACAGGTAGTCGAAGAGCAGCCGGCCGGCCGACAGTAGGGTGGCCTGCCACCACTGCTGGCCGAGGACGGTGCGGATGAGGTTGCGCTGCTCCAGCAGTCGGTCCGACAGCCCGGCCATGGGGTCCCGTTTGCGGAGGAGCTTGTTGCGCAGGGCCTGAAAGGCCCGGCCCGCCCACTGCAGCGGCGCGTCGGTGGCCATGACCAGCGCGCCGAGGCCGACGAACAGGACGAACCCGATGGCCCCGATGATGGCCGCATCCACCAGGCCCCGGCTGACCGGCGCGCCGAACAGCACCGCCGGGAGCACGAACACCGGCAGCGCCAGCAGGCCACCGATGCCGAGGAAGGAGAACGCGGTGAGCCCGCCCACCGCGTCGGCGGCGTCCATGCCGCTCACCGCCAGCATGCGGAACTGGACGGCGGCCCCGGCGGCGGCACCCCCGGGGACGATGAGGGAGATGGCGTTGCCGGCCAGCTGGGCGGTGATGACCGAGAACCACGCCTTGGTGCGCAGGGCGATGCGCTGGAGGGAGAAGGTGCACGCGAAGTGGGCCCCCTCGGCGACCAGTGCGGGGATGAACCACAACAAGTTGAGGGTGACCAGGCGCGGCCAGGAGTGGAAGACCGAGATGAGCTCGGGCAGCACCAGGTAGAGCGCGACGCCGGCCACCACGACGACGATGGACCGCTTGACCAGGGCCTTCCACGGGAAGGGGGTGCCCTGTTGCTCTTCGAACTGGGTCTCGAACGACCGCGACCTCGGATCCCGGCCGGGCACCGACGGGTCGGCAACCGAAGCGGTCCGCTCATCGGGTTCGGGGCTATCCATAGGCGCAGCTCAAGCCTCGGCCACCGCGGCCAGGGACGTTGCCGCCGCCAGCGCGATGTTGGCCCCCCGGACGTCACCCTGGAGGCCGCTGTCCATGCGGTTCATCACGTAGCTGACGGTGAGCTCGGCATCGAGGTCCATGATGATCAGTGACCCTCCGTACCCGCCCCAGTAACAGGCATGCGGCCCGATGGGCATCAGCTCGTGGCTGAGCCCGTAGCCCATGCCGAACCGGTTGGGCAGTCCGAGAACCAGGTCCTGTCCCTTGGCCTGCTCGTCGAAGATGACGTCGCACGTGGCCGCCGACAGGAGCCGGATCCCCCGGGCCTCGCCGCGGCCGGCGATGATCGACTGGACGGTGGCCACCGACCGGGCATTGCCGTGGCCGTTGGCCGCGGGGATCTCCGCCCGCCGCCACCAGCCCCGTGCGGGGTAGGTGGCATCGAGCGGCGGGTTGGTCATGGCCCGCAGGGCGATCTTGGACGGCTTCAGGACGTCGATGTCCACCGGGGGCGGCGGGATGACCAGCGACACCCTCGGGTCCTCGGTCTCGGGGGTGCCGATGAAGAAGTCGGCTCCCAGGGGACCGGACACTTCGCTGGCGAACCACTGCCCGATGGTGGTCCCGGTGATCCGGCGCACCACCTCACCGACGAGGAAACCCTGGGTCACGGCGTGGTACCCCGAAGCCGTGCCGGGCTCCCACCACGGCTCCTGGGCGGCGAGCAGGGACGTGCACCGCTCCCAGTCGGCCAGCTCCTCGGGCTCCAGGTGCTCGTCCCAGCCCGGCAGCCCGGCGGTGTGGCTCATGAGGTGACGGACCTCGACGGCCTCTTTGCCGCCGGCGGCGAACTCCGGCCAGTAGCGGGCCACCGGGGCGTAGAAGTCGAGTTCCCCGCGGTCGGCCAGCATCAGCGCGACGAGGAAGGTCATGGTCTTGGTGGTCGACCACACATTGGTGATGGTGTCGCGTTCCCAAGGGGCGGTCCGGGACTCGTCGGTGAACCCGCCCCAGACGTCCACCACCGGCTCACCGTGGAGAAACACCGCCACCGAGGCCCCGACGTCGGTCCCAGCATCCAGACTTGACGACAGCGATGCCGCTACCGAGTCGAACGCCGGTTCCCAGCTTCCTTTGATGTCTGCCATTCCCCCCACTCTCGTCGGCGCGTTGGTTGCGCTGTAAACGATCATTTCACGGGAGGGCGCGATCCGGCATGTTCGGTCCCGCTGGTGGGCATCGACCCACGCCTGGCCACCACCCCGATGCACGGCACCTGACCCGCCAAGGTGCCTGTCGGGTCAGGTGTTGGAGCGCCCCCGGCGAGCCAGGGCGTCGATGGTCACGGCGGCCAGGAGCACCAGGGCGGTGACCATGTACTGATAGGAGGCCGCCAGGCCCAAGAGACCCATGCCGTTGTAGATGGTGGCGATGACCACTCCCCCGAGCAGGGCGTAGACCATCTTGCCCCGGCCACCGAACAGGCTGGCGCCGCCGATCACCGCGGCAGCCACGGCGTAGAGGACCAGGGTTCCACCGTCGATGTTGTTGGAGATGGAGCCGAGCCGCGAGGCGTAGATGATGCCGGCGGCGCCGGCGGTCACTCCGGTGAGGGTGAAGGCCCATAGGCGGTTCCACCCCAGGCTCACACCGGCCCGTCGGGCGGCCTCGGCGTTCCCACCGATGGCGTACAGGTACCGGCCGAAGCGGGTCCTCGCCAACATGAACGTGTAGAGGACGAGGAATCCGCCGATGATCAACACCACATAGGGGACGCCTTCGAGCGGGATCAGCTCACCGCGGTTGGTGTTGCACACCAAGACGAGCACCACGATGGCGCCGGCCACCAACACCACCTTCAACAACGTGATGGCCAGCGGTGGCGCCACGAGCCCACTCGCCCGCCGACGTTGATCCTTCACGATGGTGAACGCACCGAAGGCCACGATGGTGATGACGGCGATGATCCACCCGGCGGTCGGACTCAAGTTGCCGTTGGTGACGTCGAGCAGCACGTTGTTGGAGATGCGGATGGTCCCGCCGGTCCCGTGGGTGCTCACCAAATAGAGCAGCACCCCCTCGAGACCGAGCAGACCGGCCAGCGTCACGACGAACGACGGCAGACGGAGGCGGATGACCAGCACCCCCCAGAGAGCGCCGATGGCCCCGGTCACCAGCATGCCGATGATGATGGCCAACCACCACGGCAGGTTGTGGGGCGGACCGGCCAGGATGGCGGTGATCACCGCGCCCACCCCGGCGTTGTAGCCCACGGAGAGGTCGATCTCCCCGAGGATCAAGAGCCACACCTCGGCCATGCCCAACAGCACGAAGACGGAGCCCTGCACCAGCAGGTTGGTCAGGTTGCCGGCCGACAAGAACACCGAGTCCTGCACCTGGAAGATGATCACCAGGAGGATCAGGCCGGCGACGACCGGCAACACGCCGCTCTCGCCATAGCGCAGGCGCTTGGCCCACGCCGTCACGTACTGGCCGAAGGTGGATTCGGGTACCCGATCGGGCATGGTGATGCCTCCCAGGCGACCTGGCGTGGCGTACTCGGACGCGGGCACGTCGGTCACGACCGGCGGGGCGGTGGTGGGCGGGACGTCGTCGGGCGGCGGCGCGGCGGGACTCATTCGTTCAGCCCTCCGGTTCGGCGTGGTCGTCGGCGACCGGCGAGGTCAGCCCCGGATGGGTGGACGACTTGCCGGTGGTGACCAGCTCGACCGCGCTCTGGGTGTCGTAGTCGCCGATGGGGCCCTGGCTCACCAGCCGCCCGAGGTACAAGACGGCCAGCCGGTCGGCCACGGCGAAGACATCGGCAAGGTTGTGGGAGATGACCAGTACGGCGATGCCTCGCTCACCGAGGCGCTGGATGAGGTCGAGCACCTGGGCCGTCTGGGACACGCCCAGGGCGGCCGTCGGCTCGTCCATGATCACCAGCTTGGCGTCCCGCATCACAGCGCGGGCCACGGCCACCGACTGGCGTTGGCCTCCCGAGAGGGATCCCACCAGTTGGCGCACCGACGACACCGTGGTCACGGCCAGGTCGGCCAGGGTCTGGTTGGCGACCTTCTCCATCGTCGTCTCGTCGAGGAGTCGGTGGGTGAGCGCCTCATGGCCGAGGAACATGTTCTGGACGATGTCCAGGTTGTCGCACAGGGCGAGGTCCTGGTACACCGTGGCGATGCCGAGGGAGTCGGCGTCCCTCGGTGTCTTGAGCGTGACCGGCTCGCCGCTCCAGAACATCTCGCCGTCGGTGGGCGCCCAGATGCCCGAGATGGTCTTGATGGTGGTGGACTTGCCCGCGCCGTTGTCGCCGACGAGGGCGGTGATCTTCCCCGGCAGGATGTCGAGGTCGACCCCGCTGAGAGCCTGCACGGCACCAAATCGTTTGGTGATGCCGCGCAGGCTCAACAGCGGTCGATCAGCGGCGCCCGGATCCTCCGCCACGCCGGTCTCGGCGGTGACGCTCACGGGATCGGGGGAGGTCGCTGATCTGACGGGGCCACGTAGGTCAGCTGATCCCGTACGTCGTGCAGTCGGCGGCGTAGGACCCGGTGCAGATCTGGCTGGCCGGGACGAAGCCGTCCTTCACCACAGTGGACTCCACCGTGGTCGGGACCACCCACGTCGGCACCAGCAGCACCGACTTGACCGCCACATGAGAGGTGGTGTCGGTGGTGGAGCCATTGACCAGCGCAGCGGGAGCTGCCTTGCCGGCCCGCAGGTACAAGGCCAGAGCGGCAGCCGCCTGAGCCTCGAGGTAGATCGGCTTGTAGACCGTCCCGCACTGGTAGCCCGAGATGATGTTCTGGATACCGATGAGGGTGGCGTCCTGGCCGGTGATCGGGAAGCTCTTGGCCGGGGTGCCGCGCGTCTTCAAGTAGGTGATGATCGGGGCGGCGTTCTCATCGTTGGGGACCACAGCGGCGTTGATACCGGGATGGGCAGTGAGCGCCTGCTGAAACTCGGTCTCCGCCGTGGGCGGATCCCAGGTACCGGCGGGCGACGCCGCCTTGGTGTAGGTCCCGGCCGAGAACAGCGGTGACAGCACGGCGTCATAGCCCTGGGCGAACAGGGTGGCGTTGTTGTCCGTGGGCGAGCCGACCATGACGGCCAGTTGAGGCTTGGCCACCTTCCAGCTGGCCACACAGGACACCAGGCCCTTGCCGATCAGGGTGCCGACGTTCACGTTGTTGAAGCTCACGTAGTACTGGCGGGTGCCGCCGAGGGTGAGCCGGTCGTAGTCGATCACGGGGACGCCGTGGGACTTCGCGTAGGTCTCGATGGAGGTGCCCACACCGGAGTCGAGCGGGTCGACCACGAGAACGCTGGCGCCGGCCGAGATGGCCGACTGGGCGTCGGTGAGCTGTGTGGCGTCACTGCCCTGGGCGTTTTCGACGGTGAACTGCGACGAGCTCAGTCCAGCCGTGGTGAAGGCCTTGGTCAGGTAGGGCGCGTCGAACTCGGTGTACCGGGCTGACGAGACCGTGTCCGGCAGGATGACGGCCACATTGCCCTTGCCCGCAGCAGCCAGGCTCTTGAGCTTGGTCATGGCGGAGAAGTCATTGGTGAACGAGGTGGCCGACACGGTCGCGGTCGATGACCCCGAGCCCGAGCCGGAGCCCGAGGTCGTCGTGGTCGACGACGAGCTGTTGCTACTACAAGCCGCCACCAACAGCCCACTGGCGACGATCATGGTCGCCAGTGCACGCTTACGGGTGAGTCTCACGTTGTTCCCCCTTCAGTCGGGCTACGCGATGCGTAGTTCGGATCCGGCACTCCTGATCCAAAATCGACGTTACAGCACAATGAACGGTTTGTGACGGTTTGATTTCATGAATTCCACCGACACCCCTGGCAGCCCTATCCGACCGCCCCATCCTGCAGGCGGTCCGCCACAGCTACGCGCCGACGCCCTGCTGGGGCCCGGGTCCCCGGTGCCGGGAACTGCCGGTGCCGAGGCCTACTCGAGGCCGTAGGCTGACGGCCGTGAGCGCCCGAGACACTGCGCCCGAGGTTGAGGCACCGCCCCACCATCGGGTGATCATCGTGGGCGCCGGATTCGGCGGGCTCGGCCTGGCCCTGCGGCTCCGCCGCGAGGGCATCGACGACCTCGTCATCCTCGAAAAAGAGGACGATCTCGGTGGCACCTGGTACGTCAATACCTACCCGGGGTGCCAGTGCGACGTGCCATCGCTGCTCTACTCCTTGTCGGAGGCGCCGAACCCCAAGTGGACACGGACCTTCGCTCCCCAACCTGAGATCGAGGAATACCTCCGGGACGTGGCCGATCGATTCGACCTGAAGCGGGACATCCGCTTCGGTACCGAGCTGGTCGGCGCGGACTGGGACCGAGAAGCCCAGCGGTGGGTGCTCGCCACCTCGGACGGCCCCCTCTCGGCCGACGTGCTCATCCTGGCCGCCGGCTTCCTGAGCGAGCCCGCCCTGCCTGCGATTGCCGGCATCGAACGCTTCGAGGGCACGATCTTCCACTCCGCCCGGTGGCGCCACGATCACGAGCTGTCCGGTGAGCGGGTGGCGGTCATCGGGACCGGAGCGTCGGCCATCCAGTTCGTGCCCGAGATCCAGCCCAGAGTCGAGCACCTGACGCTGTTCCAGCGCACGGCACCGTGGGTGATGCCGCGGCCCGACCGCCCCTTCAAGCGGTGGGAACACTGGTTGTTCGCCCGCTCTCGCCTGGCCGCCCGAGCCAGCCGGGCACGGATCTACTGGTCCCGCGAACTCCTGGTCCTGGTGTTCGCCCGCTACCCCCGCCTCGGCCGGTTGGCCGCCCAGGGGGCAATGAAGCACCTGGAGGATCAGGTCGACGACGCCGGGCTCCGGGCCAAGCTGACACCGCACTACGCGTTCGGGTGTAAGCGGGTGCTGCTGTCCAATGAGTACTACCCGGCCCTCACCCAACCCAATACCGAGGTGGTCACCGAGCCCATCGCCGAAGTCCGGCCCCACGCCGTAGTCACCGCCGACGGGGTCGAGCACCCGGTGGACACCATCATCCTCGGGACGGGATTTGAGGCCACCGAGCCCCCCATCGCCCGCCGGGTCCGGGCCGGAGACGGGCGGACCATGCGGGAGCACTGGGGTGACAGCATGCAGGCCTACCTGGGCACCACCGTGGCCGGGTTCCCCAATCTCTTCCTCATCATCGGGCCCAACACCGGTCTCGGCCACTCGTCGATGATCTTCATGATCGAGTCCCAGGCCAACTACGTGGTCGACGCCCTCCGGACCATGTCGGCCCGGAACCTCACCTCGGTGACCATCGACCCCGATGCCGTGACCGGGTTCAACGACGAGCTACAGGACAAGCTGAGCCGGACCGTGTGGAGCACCGGGTGCTCGAGCTGGTACCTCGACGCCGCAGGGCGCAACACGACCCTGTGGCCCGATTTCACCTGGCAGTACCGGCAGCGGACCCGTCGGTTCGACGCTGATCGCTATCGGCTCACCCGGACGTCCGGTCCGGCGATCCCAAGCCGTTAGCCTGGGATGCCGTGAGCGACACTGCCAACGCCCAACTGACCCGCGACACCTACGAACGGCTCCAGGCCGAGCTCGAGGACCTCACCACCCGGGGCCGGGTGGAGATCGCCGCCGCCATCGAGACGGCCCGCGCCCTCGGTGACCTCTCCGAGAACGGCGACTACCACGCCGCCAAGGACGCCCAGGGGAAGATGGAGTCGAGGATCCGCCAGCTCCAGCGGCTGCTGAAGACGGCCACCGTGGTGGAGTCGGGGGGTGCCTCCGACGGGACGGTCGGGCCAGGCAGCGTGGTCAGCCTCCGCTACGACGGCGACGACGAGGACGAGACGACCGACTTCTTCGTCGGTTCCATCGAGGAGCGCCAAGGCGACCTGACGGTGGTGTCGCCCGGCTCCCCTCTGGGCCAGGCCCTGCTCGGCCACCGCGTAGGTGACGCGGTGGAGTACGCCGCGCCCGGCGGTACCCTCAAGGTCGAGATCGTCGACGTAGGGACCTGAGCGCCGCCATGACCGCAACACCCCCACCCCGCACCCTGTCCGAGAAGCTCTGGGACCGCCATGTCGTCCACGAGGGCAGCAACGACGAGCCCGACGTGCTGTTCATCGACCTCCACCTCATCCACGAGGTGACCTCCCCCCAGGCCTTCGACGGCATCCGCCTCGCCGGACGCACCGTGCACCGGCCGGACCTCACCATCGCCACCGCCGACCACAACGTGCCCACCATCGACATCGACAAGCCGATAGCCGATCCCATCTCGGCCAAGCAGCTCGAGGTCCTGGCGGCCAACTGCACCGAGTTCGGGATCACCTGCTACCCGATGGGACATGCCAACCAGGGCATCGTGCACATCATCGGGCCCGAGCAGGGTCTGACCCAACCGGGCATGACCATCGTGTGCGGCGACAGTCACACTTCGACGCACGGAGCCTTCGGAGCCCTGGCCTTCGGGATCGGCACCAGCGAGGTCGAGCACGTACTGGCCACCCAGACCCTCCCCCAGCGGCGCCCGGCGTCCATGGCCGTCACCGTGGATGGACGACTCCCCGCCGGGGTCACCGCCAAGGACCTGGTGTTGGCGGTCATCGGCCAGATCGGAACGGGCGGTGGCGCCGGCCACATCATCGAATACCGCGGCGAGGCGGTGACCGACCTGTCGATGGAGGGGCGGATGACTGTCTGCAATATGTCCATCGAGGCCGGGGCACGGGCCGGCATGATCGCCCCCGACGAGACCACCTTCGCCTACCTCGAAGGCCGCGACCACGCCCCCAAGGGCGCGGCCTGGGAGGAGGCCCTGTCGGTGTGGCGGTCCCTTCCCACCGACGAGGGCGCCACGTTCGACCGCGAGGTCCGACTGGACGCTGCCACCCTGGCCCCCTTCGTCACGTGGGGAACCAACCCGGCCCAGGTGGTCCGGCTCGACGGGACGGTACCAGACCCGGCCGCCATCGAGAACGACGCCGAGCAGGACGCCGCCAACCGGGCCCTCGACTACATGGGTCTGGTGGCCGGCACCCCGGTGCGGGAGATCGCCGTCGACACGGTGTTCATCGGCTCGTGCACCAACGGGCGCATCGAGGACCTGCGTGCCGCCGCCGAGGTCCTGGCCGGACAGCGGGTGCGTACCGGGATGCGGGCCATGGTCGTTCCCGGGTCGCACCGCGTGAAGGCCCAGGCTGAGTCCGAGGGCCTCGACGCCGTATTCACTGCGGCCGGCTTCGACTGGCGGGAGCCGGGCTGCTCGATGTGCCTGGCCATGAACCCAGACAAACTGGCCGCCGGCGAACGGGCCGCCTCGACGTCCAACCGGAACTTCGAGGGCCGCCAGGGTCGGGGCGGGCGCACCCACCTGGTCTCACCGGCCGTGGCTGCCGCCACCGCCGTGGCGGGCCACTTCGCCACCCCGGAGGATCTCGACCGATGAGGGCCATGCAGATCGTGAGCGGGCGGGCGGTGCCGCTCGACCGGTCGGACGTGGACACCGACCAGATCATCCCGTCGGACTGGTTGAAGCGGGTCGAGCGCACCGGGTTCGGGGCCGGACTGTTCGCCGAATGGCGAGACGACCGGGACTTCGTGCTCAATCGCGAGGAGTTCGCCGGGGCCAACATCCTCGTGGCCGGACCCAACTTCGGTACCGGCTCGTCGAGGGAGCACGCCGTGTGGGCGCTGCAGGACTACGGGTTCGACGCCGTCGTGTCGCCCTCGTTCGGCGACATCTTCCGCAACAACTGCACCAAGGCGGGTGTGGTGCCCGTCCAGGTCGACGCCCTGACCGGGCGACTGCTCCTCGACGGGGTGTTGGCCGAGCCGGCCATGCAGATCACCATCGACATCGAGCGGGGGACCATCGAGGCGCCGTCCGCTGGGATCGACGCGCCTTTCCCGCTCGACGAGTTCACCCGGGCCCGGCTGTTGAACGGCTGGGACGACATCGGACTGACCCTGCGCTATGAGGACGAGATCGAATCCTATGAGGCCGGGCGGCCCTCGTGGCTACCGACCACCCGCTGAGCATCCACCGGCGACGTCGAACGTTCAGCCGGGACTCGGCTCAAACGAGAGCCTGGTTCAGATGAGAGCCCGCCGGGTCCCCGGCGCCGACCACCACGAGGGGCAGGGGGGCAGCCAACGTCGGGGGACCCGGTGGAACATGCGCTGCGCGGCATGTGGTGCCGCCTGCAGCGTCGAACTTGACTCTCCCCCACCTGCGAGGAGGACCGCTATTTCCGTAACACGATCGGCCACCGCGACAAACGGTACACGACCAGGATGAACTACTCGCGTATTTCGGCGGAGCGAAACGCGAAGAGTGGTATTCGTTCCCCTGTTCGCCCGACCTCCCGTCGGACTCTGATTCACTCCCAATGAAGGCTCTCCCCGAGTGGCCCGCCGGTGTTCCACTGCACCGCCTGTCAGAATGACGGTTCACTGGTGTGTCGACGTTATGGTAGGCCGCGCCGGCCCCGGGGTCAATGAAGTTGACGGTGTTGCTCGCGCCCGGGCGAGTCGCCCTTGGCCACCTGCCACTGTGCGTGGCAGATCATCCGGAGCGTCATCTCTCCGTCAGTTCCGACAGGCACACTTCGGGGTCGGTGGACCTCCCGTCGGCACCGATCGGAACCCGAGACCGACAGGCCTGCCGGGGGCACCCAACGTCCAGCCGGCGGGATCTGGCCCCTAGACAGAGACGCAGTGCGGCCGGACGGTCGCAGAGAGGCAGTCAGATGAGGCTCCTGGTGGCCGAGGACGACCCTGGGCTCCGCTCGGTGCTCGAGCGCGGCCTCCGCGAGCACGGCTACGTGGTCGACGCCGTGCCCGACGGATCATTGGCCCTGGCCTACCTGCGGTCCTACACCTACGAGGTCGCCATCCTGGACTGGCGCATGCCCAAGCAGTCCGGCATCGACGTGGTGAGCGCCATGCGGTCCCGAGGCGACCGGACGCCGGTCCTGATGCTGACGGCTCGAGACGCCACCGCGGACCGCGTCGAAGGGCTGAACCGGGGAGCCGACGACTACCTCGTGAAGCCCTTCTCCTTCGCCGAATTGCTGGCCCGGGTGTCCGCACTGCAGCGGCGTCCGGCCCTCACCGTGGACCCAGTCCTGGCCGTTGCCGACCTGTCCTTCGATCCGGCCACCCGGGTGGTCACGTGCAACGGAGAGCCGGTCACCTTGACCACCATCGAGACCGGACTGATCGAGCTGCTGATGCGACGGGCGCCGGGCGTCGTCAACCGCCGGACCATCGCCCTGCAGGTATGGGACGACGAGGCCGATGCCGTCGGCTCCAACACCATCGACGTCCACGTCGGCCGGTTGCGCTCCAAGCTCGGTGACGCCGAGGCCCGGATCGAGACGGTGCGCGGCACGGGCTACCGACTGGTGGCGCCGTGACGCTGCGCGACGCCCGGTTCGCCCATGCCGCCAAGGTGGCCCTCGGAGCGACGGCCATCGTGGCGGCCGTCGCCGTGGTGATGGCCTTCGCCGCCAACCTGGCCATCGTCAATCACCTGAACTACGCCGTGGACGCCCGCCTGTCCCAGCAACTGACCGCCGCCGCCCGGGGAACGGTCCTGCCCTCTGCGTCCACAGGGACCCCCTCGAGCGACGACCTCGACGACGCGCCGTCGTTCGTGTGGGTGGTCGGCCCGACGGGTCGGGCCACCTCGGCGTCGGTGGGCGCCCCGCGCCTGCCCGTCCGACAGTGGCCTGACGGCCAGGTCACCCTCACGGTCGACGGCAGCGACTTCCGCTTCGATGCTGTCGCCCATGGGAGCGGATGGCTGGTGGCCGGCGAGAGCGTGGCCAAGATCACCCAGGACCGGGGAGACCTGCTCATCGCCGAGGCGTTGCTCGGCACACTGCTGCTGGCGGTGACGTTCGCCGGGTCCTTCATCATCGGCCTTCGGGCCTCGGCGCCTATCGAATTGATCCGGCGGCGACAGGCCGAGTTCACCGCCGATGCATCCCACGAGTTGCGCACCCCGTTGAGTGTGATCGAGGCCGAGGTCGACCTAGCCCTCAGCCGCGAGCGGGACGGGGACAGCTATCGCGACACCCTCCAGCGGATCGGCTCGGAGAGCACCCGTCTGCACACCATCGTGGAGGACTTGCTGTGGTTGGCCCGCGCCGACGGCGACCGCTCCGACGACGGCTCCGACCGGGTGGCCGATGTGGCCATCATCGGCGCCGAGTGCATCGACCGCTTCACCGTGGTGGCCGACACCTCATCGGTGTCCCTGGCCGATCGCAGTGTCCCGGCCACTACCGCCGTGGTGAACGCCGATCCGGACTCGATCGACCGACTGGTCAGCGTGCTGCTGGACAACGCCTGTAAGTACGCTGGCGAACAAGGCCAGGTCGAGCTTGAGGTGGCGGTCCACGGTGGGCAGGTCACCCTCGCCGTCGACGACTCGGGCCCGGGCATCCCCGAGGCCCACCGCGAACTGGTCTTCGACCGGTTCCACCGGGCCAGTGAGCTTCCCGGAGGCACCGGACTGGGTCTGGCCATCGCCGACGCCGTCGTGCGCAACTCCGGCGGCACGTGGTCGATCGGCACCTCGCCGTTGGGCGGAGCCCGGATGCAGGTGTCCTGGGCCTTGGCCGAACACTCGTCGACCACGGCCTGATCCGCACGCCCGGGCAGCCGACACACCGGCGCTGAGCTGGGGAGTTAGCCCCTCAACGACGGCCGGGCCGTTCATGGCGGCGTCAGGAACGCTCCGTACCATGACCCCATGGTCACGCAGAGACGCAACGGTGCCCCGTCGGCCGATCGGGTCCAACGTCACCGACGGGATGCCGGGTTGGATCGAGTCCGCTCGCTCACCCGGACCGCCGGCGTGGCCTCGATCGTGGCCGTAGCCGCGTTCGGAATCTATCTCAGCCGTGCCCTGCCAGGACACTCGGCCCAGCCGGTCGGCGCGGTCGAGCAGCGCCTCGTCGGGGGCCGCCGCTACTGGGAACGCCCAAACAAGCCAGAGCGGCGGCCTTGCCCCACCGAGCTCGCCGCCGGCCCAATCCAACCAGCGGTCCCCTGTGGTCAGCGGCTCGAGTTGAGGACCGGTACCACCACTGCACCACCAACCATCCCGATATTCGACCCCGGCGTGGTCTACCGCACGTCGGTGTGGTCGACCACAGCCGAGCTGTGGGTGACCGAGCGGGATTCGTTGGTGGGAGCGATTCAGATCCTGCAGTCCGTCCTGGACCGGGTGGACCGGACGGTGAGCCGGTTCCGGCCCGATTCCGAGCTGACCGCGCCCCACGCCCATCGCCGATGCCGCCGCAGGCCGGTACGCAGTCCCTGTCTCCTCTGATCTGTTCGACGCGCTGGCAGTTGCCCTGCGAGCCGCCTCACTCACCGGGGGTGCGGTGGATCCGACCGTCGGGACGGCCATGGAGGCACTGGGCTACGACCGCGACTTCGCACTCGTGGCCGGTGGTCGGCCGGGTTGTCTGCCCGCGCCCGGTGCGGTGGTTGGGTGGCAGTCGGTGGAGCTCGACTGGGACGGCTCCACCGTGCGCATGACTCCAGGCACCCGATTGGACCTGGGGTCGACGGCCAAGGCTTGGGCTGCCGACCAGGCCGCCGCCGCCATCGCAGCCGAGCTCGGCTGTGGCGTGCTGGTGTCCCTGGGCGGAGACGTGGCCGTCGGGCACGCACCGCCGGGTGGCTTCCCCGTCAGGATCGCCGACGTGGCGGGCGGGTGGGGTGACGCCAGGCGGGTCGGGGTCGATAGCCAACCGCACCACGGTGAAGCATCCACGCCGGCACCGCCGCCGGTAGTCACCGTCTCCTCTGGAGGGTTGGCCACCTCGGGGGTCGGACGTCGGCACTGGGCCTTGGGAGGACAACCGGTCCACCACCTGGTCGATCCGTCCACGGGACTGCCGGTGGACCCCGTGTGGCGAACAGTGTCGGTGGCCGCGGCCACCTGCCTGGATGCCAACACGGCGTCGACTGCGGCCATGGTCCTCGGACCGTTGGCCGTCCCATGGTTGAACGATCACCGGCTCCCGGCACGCCTCGTCGCTTCGGACGGGAGGGTCACGACGGTGGCGGGATGGCCCTCCGACGGGCCGATGCCGACCTGTACGCCGACGGCGCCGATGTCCGCTCCGGGCCGTCCATGAGCGCGATGACCCAACTGACCTCGGTCGTCGTCCCGGTGTCGGGCGGCAAGGCCCTGTGGTACCTGACCAGGTCCACCGGCCTGGTGGCCTTCGTGCTGCTGACCGCCACCGTGGTGATCGGGGTGGTGGCTTCGGTGGGTTGGACCACCGAGCGCTGGCCCCGCTTCTTGTCCCAGGCGGTCCACCGCAATCTGTCGTTGTTCTGTGTGGGGTTCGTGGGTATCCACGTGGTGACGACGGTCAGCGACGGGTACGTGCCGATCGGATTCGCCGACGCCTTCATCCCGTTCCGGACCCCGTACCGTCCGCTGTGGGTGGGACTCGGGGCCCTCACCTTCGACCTGCTGCTGGCGGTCCTGGTGACGAGTGCACTGCGCCGCCGGATCGGGTTCGCGTCGTGGCGCTTCGTCCACTGGCTGGCCTACCTGTGCTGGCCGATCGCCCTGTTCCACGCCCTGGGCAGCGGAACGGACTCGTCACTGCCACTGATTCTCCTGGTGGACGTCGTGTGCACCGGCGCGGTGCTGGTGGTGGTGGCCTGGCGCCTGGTGACCGGTCGCACGTTCTCCCTGGCCCAGCGGGCCGGAGCTGCCGGTGTAACGGGCGTCCTGGTCCTGGGCCTCGCGGTCTTCGCCGTCGCAGGTCCGCTTCGGCCGGGCTGGTCGCACCGGGCCGGTACCTCGGCCGCGCTCCTGGCCCAACTGGCCAAGAGGAGCGGTGGCGCTGCCACTGCCACCGCCCCGACGGGGACGCCGACCACCACGACACCGACATCGGAATCCGGTGGAGCCGTTCCGGTGGCACCGTTCACCGACTCACTGAGCGGCACCCAGACCACCACGACCCCGGACGCACAGGGCACGGTCCAGGTGACCCTGGCCATCCACCTCCACGATGCGTCCTCCACGCCACTGACGGTGGTGCTGGTGGGAACCGCTGTAGCCGGCGGCGGGGTGTCGATGTCCTCGGGGTCAGTGACCCTGGGCGGTGCCCACGGCGTGGTCACCGCCCTCCAGGGCAACTCGGTGTCGGCCACGCTCAACGCCGTCCACCCGTTGGCGCTGGTCCTCACGCTGTCCGTCGACCAGGCCACCGGCACCCTCTCGGGGACGGTCACCGGATCCTCGGTGCACGGTGACGACGGAGGCTCGCACTGATGCGGGTGGTCCGGTCGGGTCCTCCGTTGGCGCACCCTGGCGCCGGTCGCGTCGCGGTACCGGCGGGCCTCCCACGGCTGTTGAGCGGTCTGCGCCCTGACGGACGCTCCCTCACCATCGACGAGCACGTGGCCCGATGGGGCGAGCTGCCCCATCGACGGGGGGCCGCCTTCCTCGACGAGCTGGAGCGGAGCGGCGTACGTGGCCACGGTGGGGCGTGGTTCCCGGTGGCCGCCAAGTGGCGGGCGGTTGGACGGAACACTCTGCGTAGTCCCGTGGTGGTGGCCAACGGAGCCGAGGGTGAGCCGGCCAGCGGGAAGGACCGACTGCTCCTCCAGCAACTCCCCCACCTGGTACTCGACGGGGCCGTGACGGCGGCCCTGACCATTGGGGCCAAACAGGTCATCGTCTACATACATCCCGGCGCGGTCGCCGACCTGCGTCAGGCCATCGCCGACCGTGGTCGCCTCGGCCGGGAGCCGGTGAGCATCGAAGTAGTGGTGGCGCCCGACCGATTCTTGGCCGGTCAGGAGTCGGCGGCCGTCAACACCATCGTCGGGCGGGCTCCGGCCACGCCCACCTTCGTCGGGCTCCGCACCGTGCGGGACCAGGGGGTCGGTGGGCGTCCGACCCTGGTCCAGAACGTGGAGACCCTGGCCCACGTGGCCCTGATCGCCCGGTTCGGCGCCGACTGGTTCCGCCAGTTGGGCTCGGTTGGCTCCACAGGCTCAGTCCTGCTCACGGTGACCGGCCGGTGGCCGGAGGTACGGATCGTCGAGGCGGCGCTGGCCACGCCGCTGGCCGACGTACTGGGCATCGGTCCCGACCATGCCTCGTCGATCCAGGGGGTCTTGCTCGGCGGATACGGCGGGGGATGGCTCTCCGGCGCCGAGGCGATGTCGATGCCACTCACCGAAGAGGCCGCCCGCGAGCGGGGTTCGTCGCTCGGTGCCGGGGTGGTGGCGTTGCTCCCGACAGGGGTGTGCCCGCTGTCCGAGATCAGCCGGGTGGTGTCCTATATGGAAGGCCAGGGGGCCGGACAGTGCGGACCGTGCGTGAACGGTCTGGCCCATCTGGCCCTGGCCCTCAGACAACTGGCCCACCAGCCCAACCGGTTGCGGGGCGGGGTGTCGAGCATCCCGGCACTGTGCGATCTGATCGAAGGACGGGGCGCGTGCCGGCATCCCGACGGCGTGGCCCGCTTCGTGCGGACCGGGTTGCGGGTCTTCGCCGATCATGCCGCCGCCCACGTCCAGCGAGGACCGTGTCCGGCCAACGGGCCGATCCTCCCCGTACCCCAGTCGGATCCGCGGCCTCGATCCGTCAGACTCCGATGAGTCGGCGCACACAATTCACCCTCATGGTCGATCCGATCGCCTGTGACGGCCACGGGGTCTGCGCAGAACTGCTCCCCGAACTCATCCGGCTCGACCCGTGGGGCTACCCGATCATCGAGTCGGGAGGTGTGCCGGCTCCCCTCGTTGACCATGCCCAACGGGCGGTGGTCAGCTGCCCCCGGCTGGCCCTGCATCTGGTGGAGAACAGCGGCTGAGGGCCGTCGTGGGATGCCCGATGGTTCACTAGGTGGCGAGACGGGTGGTGGACTAGCACCTCGGGGACACCTGATGGCGAGGGCTGGCCCGGGCCGCCCATCGGTACCTTAGAGACAGCACGGGCCGACGGGCCGCACCCGGAACCAACCATCACCGGACGGGTGGAACCCTCCGACAGGAGCCCGCGCGTCGCTTCTGTGCCACGCAGGGTCTCGTTACCTGTCTTGTTCTCCTGGCCACAGGACCGATACGGATCGGTAATCCAAAGGTAATTTCTGCGCGTCATGCCTCCTCGGCCCTTGAACGGACGACCAGGAGATGGGACAACTACAGAGTCATGTCAGACACCCAGATCCGCCCACCGTCCGATTCCCGGTACGGATCCCCGGACGGAACAGGAGCGAGGTCGGCACGGCCGGTTACCGGCGCCCCCGGCGAGCGGCACAGCGGGCCTCCGGGCGAGGCGCGCCTCTATGACCAGGACGACCCCATCGTGAATCTGCCCCGACCAATCGGTCCTCTGTCGATCGAAGGGACGGTCTCGTCCTCGGGGCTCGGATCGATAGCTGCCGCACATGATGTCCTGTCGCCCACCACCCTGCCAGAACCCATCACTCATGCCACCGGCCGATTGCAGCCCCCTGCTGGTCCGACAGGCCAGTCCCTGCTGCGGGGCCTGGTCCGATTGGCGCGTCCGCACCAGTGGATCAAGAACCTCCTGGTGTTCGTGGCGCCCGCCGCGGCCGGCGTCCTTCTCCAGCGAAGTGTGCTCTGGCACGGCGCGGCGGCGTTTGCCATCTTCTGCCTGGCTGCTTCGGGCACCTACTTCCTCAACGACGGGGTCGATGCCGGTGCCGACCGCCTGCACCCGACGAAATGCCTGCGACCAGTGGCCGCCGGGATCGTCCCTGTTCCACTAGCCATCACCGCGGGGTTGATCATGATGGCCACCGCCGCCGCCCTCGGTGGGCTGCTGGCGGGGCCAGATCTCGCGGTCGTCATGGCCCTCTACGGGCTGGTCAACCTCGGATATTCGATGGGTCTGAAAAATGAGGCCGTCCTCGACCTCGCGCTCGTCAGTGCCGGATTCGTCCTCCGGGCGATCGCCGGAGGCGTGGCGACCGGCGTGGTGCTCTCCCACTGGTTCATCATTGTGGCGTCCTTCGGCTCACTGCTCGTGGTCACCGGCAAGCGGTCCGGCGAGAAGCAACTGCTCACGAGCAGCCAGATCGACCATGCGGCGGTGCGCCAGACACTCACCCTCTATTCGCCGGAGTTCCTGCGCACCGTACGGACCCTGTCGGCGGCGGTGACCGTCTCCGCCTACTGCTTGTGGGCCTTCGAGCGGGCATCCCAGGTGCACGGCGGTCATGACCCCATCTGGTTCCAACTCTCGATCGTCCCGTTCGTGATCGCCCTCCTCCACATCGTGCGGATCCTGGACTCGGGTGCTGGGGCGGCACCCGAGGAGTTGGCCATCCACGATCATCGGCTGCAAATCTACGGCGCCTGCTGGATCGCGCTCTTCGTAATCGGCACGTACGTCTGAGTGGTAACTCAAGTCAGACCGCAAATGGATCTTTTGCCAATAGAGCCATGCCCCGGGACCCCCATTGCCCAGGTAGTTCACCGTGCGGGCCCACCGGACAACGCCGAATTGTCCGTTGTTTACCCCCTGCGAACTGGGAGTTCGCCGACTTGGCGCTGGTAGATCTGATGGTCCACCGATACACTGAGCCCGTCCGATCACAACGAAATGTCCCGGAGGGGCTGGAGTAAATGGGATTTGCCTTCGAAGACGAGACGGGGCTTCCGAAAGTCGTCACCGCTGAACAGGTCTACGGCCAGTCGGCCAATGGCCCACTCACGCTCCACGTCGTGCCCAATCCGGGGCCAACCGCACAGCTGACCGCTCCGCCGGCACCGTATGCGCCCCAACCCGCGGCGCCGGTGTCCGATGCCGAGATCGGCAACATCATGGTGCAGGTACAGCGCTTCGCCGATGAGACCGCAGATGAAGCCGAACGCCAGGCCCAGGCGATCGTGGCGTCTGCTCAGGCTCAGGCCGGCGACATCGTCCGACAGGCAGAGGAGTGGGCAACCAATGCCCGGGCGGTGGTCCAGGCCGCCCACACCGAGGCGCAAGCCATCGTCGAGCAGGCTCGTCAACATGCGGCGACCATTCCACCCGCCGGCCAGCCTCTGATCTCCTCGGAGACGATCACCACGCTGTCCGCGGCGATCGAAGACTTTGCCAACACGAACCGCGTGCTCGTGAACGAGCTCACCCAGCTTCGACAGTCGCTTGCTGCGTCCTCGGTGGCGGTCGACTCCCAGCAGTATGCGGCCCCCTCGCCGTCTGCCTTGGCTCCCGAGCACGCATCCTGGCATCCGGCACCAGCAGGACCGGACCAGGCGCAGCAGCCGTACCCGGCGGCGGTTCAGCCGTACCAGGTTGCTCCCGCCCAGGCGTACGGCCAATCGCCCTACAGCGCACCTGGGCAGCACTACCAGGTGCCCACCGCCCCGGAGTATGGCCAGCCGCACTATGCACCACCGGCGTACGAGCCCACACAGACGTATCCGGTCACCTATTCGGCTGATGGCGTGGCACCTGCTGGCGGATTCCCGCCCCAGGAGTGGGCGAGCGGCTCACCGAATTCGACGGCCCCGACCCAATACTGAACCTCTGGAGCCCTGGGCGGGTGCCCGGATCGGAGTTCAGTAGATCGTCACACTGCCGCGGGCAGGAAGCTCGTCAGCGTCTGGAACAGTGCGTAGAGCAGGCCAATCCAGATCGGTATCAGGATGAGCCACCGACCGTCCCTTCCGTATGCAGCTGACATGCGGCGATGGGCCAGTCCCAGTACAAGCAGGCCGGCGAACTCGAGCAGCACCAATGGAATCAGGTTCATGTCCCAGCCGCTCGTCGCGGCGGGACCGAGCCGGTAGGGAGACCCGTCGCCCTTCGCGATCGGGGTCGGGCGCGAAGCACCCGTCGGCTGATAGGCGGCAACGACGATCAGCCGCTGCCGTGCGGAAAACTCGGGGTTACACGTGGTCAGCGTCAGGCGGTCGTCGCCAAAATTGTTGAGCACGGTCACGTCGACCGGCGAGACCGGGAACGGAGTGGCCGACACGATGTAGGTGAGGCGCTGCCCCCCGGTCGTCGTGAGGTAGATGGGGTCACCGACGGCCAACTCGGCGAGCCGGTTGAAGGGTGCCCCATGCGTGGTCCGGTGGCCGGCGATGACCACATTCCCCGCCTGTCCCGGCATCGCAGTCCCGAGATAATGCCCTGGCCCCTTGTCCAAATCGTCGGTGTCTGTTCCTGATACGACGTACTGGCTCAAAGCAATCTTCGGGATCTCCAACTGTGCCATCACCGTGCCTTGGGGTGGGTCGACAACGCGGGTCGAGGCAGGGACCAGGGTGAATCCCGGAGGGGGCTTGGTATCGACATGGTGCACCTTGGCCACGAACTGCTTCTGCAGGGCGCTCTGATCATGGTGTTGGGTGATCGCCGTCCCCCACAACTGCCAGGCCACGAACAACAAGATGATGAAGCCGATGTTGCGGATCCAGGAGGCGACCGTGAGAAGGCGTTCTCGCCTTGCGCTGTCGAGCCCACGTGAATGGATCCGCCTGCGCCGACGCCTGATCCCGTTCGGCTCGGCCTCTACGTGGTCAGGGCCGCCCTTGGCGGTGCTCGGGGTTCCACCAATCATCCGCCTCGGGTCGCTTCTGTTCGGCGTGGGATCAAGATCAACGTCGACGGAAGCACCACCGTCGCCTAACGGCCATTCCAGCCCCTCGGGGGACAGCGGCTCGGTCACGGCGGCGGACGGAACCTCGAGCGGCCCCGGCTCATCAAGCTCGGGCGTCGGGAAAGACTCCAAAGCCGGCACCGCAATCGGAGGGTGAGGAAGCACAGAGGATTCCTCGCGGAGCCTCAGCGCCTCCCTCACAACTCGGGAGATCGCTTCTTCCTCGGTCGATGCGCCCCCAGCCACGGACCACAGCGCATCCCACTGCTCGTCAGTGAGCCATGTCACAGACTGCCCGTCCACAGCACCGAGCTGAGCGATGAACTGAGAAAGGGCCTCCAACGAGCGAACCCGTTCCTCGATGGATTGAGCTCGGGCACCCGAATCATTCGGGGCTGCGCCTGACGCTGCCCTAGTTCCTGGTGGCCACTCGATCGTTGCCACGGACCTAAATCCGCCGACTATTCGACAGTGCTTCCATCAGAAGTTATCCGTCGGGTGTCCGATCACCCGGTACAGATTGAATTCGATGCAATTGCCGACAGCGGGGAACGTATGGACCAGCTTCGCCCATGTCGTTCCCTTGCCCAGATTCGGGTAGGCCTCAGCAACGGCATCGGCCTGCGTGCCGGTGCCTCCGACTAGGAGATAGTGGGCGCCGAACGTTAATGGGTCGGCCAACGTCCGCTGAAAATCACGATCGTTGGTGATCACAAACATTCGCGGATTTGAAGTGTTGACGACAACATTGGGAACGCAGCTGTCCCCGTCGTCGACAACGATGCTCCCGTTCGGGAGATGAAGGCCGTCGAGATAGCCGGCGAACGCCCTTACTTTCCCGTATGCCTCGCCTTGGCTCCTGTCGACGGCATCCGGATGAACATGAAAAATCGGTCCGATGACCCACAGTGTCTCGGCATCGATGACCGGATTCATCAGCCCTCGTGCGGTCGTGGGTATGGAGGGAGCCAGAAGAACCAGGGCCAGGGCCGTGGCTCCCACAACGGAGGCCCATTTCGCCCTTCCGGTCGTCTTCGCTGACGCGACCTGCACATGACTACCAAGGCTGCGCCGCGGGCTCGCTGCCCGCGGCGCCCGGTCGAACATGCTGGCCACCAGGAGTATCGACAGGGGGACGATCAGGATGTAGTAGCGGAACCAGGGAAAGATCGAATTGTTCAGATAGGAGGCCAGGTCGAATACGACACTCCCGCCCAGAATCGTCATTAACGCGAGGATCTGATTGCTCTTCTTATAGAGCGCCACCGCGATTGCCGCAACGACGATCAACGGCAACAGCGGGGCGAGGTATTCAATGGCATCGAGCTCGTGCACCAGTCGGGAAGCCAAGTGCCCCGGTGTGACATGTGATTGTTGGATGAGGGCAGCGTTCCCATACTTGGAGGTGAACTGTTGAAACGGCTGGCCGGTGATCACGTAGCTCACTACGGCCCATCCGGCAAAGGCTGTGAGGATGGGGAGGACAAAGATGGTTGAGTCGGTAAAGGCATTCCACAATCGCGTCCGACGCTCACCGTCCGAGCGGCGAAAGGTCACTGCCCAGACCAGGACAGCACCGAATGCGGCAGAAGTGACCGGCTCGCTCCGCTCGAGATAGGCAAACCCGAGAGCCCCGGCCGAGAACACCAACGAGGCCAGGTCGCCGTCGCGAAGCCAACGCAGAAGGTACCGTGCCGCGGCCAGCATGAGAAACAAATAGAGGGCTTCGCTCATCCCGTTTCCGCCGAAGATCAAAATCATCGGATTGAGGGCGAACAGTGCGGTCATGACCACACGCGCCAGGGCGCGTATGTTCCACTCTCGCAAGATGGCATTCAACTGGTAGGCGGCACCAGCCATCGCTAGCGCCGACATGGTTGTCCCGGCCACCGCGTGGGACGCCAGGTCGGGCCAAAACGAATTGAAGGCCAGGAGCGGGAGATCGAGTGCGGAGGACAGTGGATTCCACACAAAGCCGATAGCCGCCAGATGTGGATCCCTCGAGTGCAGAACGTAGAACGCGTTTGCAACCCGCGAGACGGAATCTCCGTAGAAGGCCATGTACTTGAAGTCCAGCAACATTGAGATGGCGAAATAGACGCTGAAGCAGCTGAGCGAGACCAAGCCGCCCTCGCTCAGCGCCCTGTGTCGCCACCGCCGGAGCCAAGACTCCTTTTCCATCAGTGGATCCTGAGGAAGGCGGACACCTGCGTTCACACTGTTGAACTCCACCGGCCCGAAAGCCGGCCTTGGTCCTTCGTAGAGGAGAGTCATTTCGAATCCACAGGGTCAACTTGTTGGTCGTGGTGCAGACCGTGCACCGTCTTCTCCCAGAAGTTGGGCGCTCCGACCAGCTGGGACAGGGCCTTGATCGCCGCCATTGACATCATGATCCAGTACAGCGGTACCAGTAGAGCGGGTATGAGAAGCTCGCCACGTTTCGCAACCCGACAGCTCATGACTGTCACATAGACAAGGAGGAAATTCCCGAACGCCCATGACAACAGTCCCAAGTAGTAGATAGGTGCGGGAAAGATCTCCTGGATCAGCGATGGGTGCGCCACGAACCACACGATCGTCATGAGCCAGAAAATCGGGTTGATGATGGCCAGCACAGGCGTCCCACCGACGAACATCGTGAAATGCATGAGGCCCTTCCAGCCAAGCTCCCGACGCAGCTCCCGGGGCTCGCGGAGGTGGACCGCATAGGTCTGGAGATAGCCCTTCAGCCATCGGGAACGCTGCTTCATCCAGTTGACGAAGTCGCTGTTGGCCTCTTCATAGGTGTTGGACTCGAGCACCCTGACCGTGTAGCCCTCACGGAACATGCGGATACCGAGATCGGCGTCCTCGGTCACGTTGTAGGGGTCCCATGCCCCTAGTGCCTGCAAGGTGACGCGGCGAAAGTGGTTGGAGGTTCCACCCAGCGGTATGGGGGCCTGCATCGAGGCAAGGCCGGGGAGGAAGAAGGAGAACCACAAGGCATACTCGATGGTGAACCATTTCGTGATGAGGTTCTGCATCGGGTTGTGGTACGTGAGCTTGGCCTGTACGCATGCAACGTCCGGCCCGAGACGGCGTAGCGCCACGACGGCACGGCGCAGCTGCAGTGGCTCTGGCTCGTCCTCAGCATCGAAGATGGCCACGAACTCGCCGCGGGCCAAGGTGAGTCCGTAGTTCAGGGCTTTGGGCTTCGTCCGTGGCTCAGCAGGTGGGACCAGCACTAGCTCGAACTGATCACCAGGCATGGCGTCCCTGATGGCCCGAATGGTGATCGCGTCGTCTGCCTCGATGAGCAGCTTGACGTCGAGCCTGTCCGGTGGGTATTCGAACTGGGAGACCCGCTGAATCAGTTCGTTGATGACTTCAGGCTCTCGATAGGCGGGAATCATCACCGTGTAGATCGGCAGATCGTCGTCGGGAATCGCGCGTGCTTCGTCATCAGTCACCAGTTCAGTGGTTTGAGGCTGGTTCGATGCACGGAACAACACCAAGCGGTAGACGATCGCTGCCACATAGAAGAGGGTGATGATGCTCACGATCACCGACAGTGTGACCGTCAGGTCAATGAGGCAGCAGATCGTCACCAGTCCGATGACGCCGAGGCCGACCTTCCGCTGAGAGTTTGAAAGGATCCGCCTAGCCGAGACAACGGGCTCGCGGTCGGCCAGACCCGTGATGCTTGCTTCCAGCCGGAGGGCGGATGCCTCCTCGCTCATCACCGAGGTCCTCACCGCAGCACGATAACATTGTAGGTCAATGTTTCAGCGCCATAATTGAGCCCTGAACAGGGATTTCATCCGAAATTCAGTATAGGGACACCTTGCCTATCCCTCCGTTCATTCGACGTTCATCTAGGGCTGTTTTAATCGTGACGTGACCATCGACGACCGGTATGTGTGCCCGGATTTGGTTCTCGGCCCTGGCGAACTGGTGGCACCGTCGACTCCCGAAAGTCAACTGCAGTCGATCACTAATGGTGTGCGGCTGTATGCACTGGGAGTTGCTGAGCTGGCCCAGTCCATCAGTGACCATCACCGCGAGTCGGATGCCTGTTGGACACAGCCGCTGTCTCCGTCGTGGGCGCCGACTTCATCGGTGGATCCATTCGGTGACCTCATCGAGGGTGTGTCGTCCGGTCCGGACCTCAACCTCCACCACGCGGGATTGCCCACTTCGCGCTTCATGGTGCGCGTAGCTACGGTTCCCCAGCCTCATCGAGCAACCAAACGCAACTACAACTATTTTGAAGCGTTAGACGCCACATTGGCGGCCAAGGGGCTCGATGTCACGCTCCCCCACTCCGGATAGGAACAGGCTCGCCGTCCCGAAGACCTTGAGTGGGCTCAGCTACTCGAGCCTGTCACTTTGAGAGCCCACCGACAGGCCGCACCGGTCTGGACGATGACCTGCTGACTACCGGCGCTAGTCAGCGGAGTGACAGCGCTTCCTGAGGCTGCAGACGATGTCACTGCCGGTGTCGAACCAGGGGCCGACCCGTTGTTCACCACGAATATCTCGAACGTAGGTGTTGCCGATGGCGCCGGCGTGCACTGGAAGGCCCACCCAATGTTCCATGTCCCACCGGCAATGGTGAAGGCGGGACTCGTCCAGTTGCCGGCCTGTTGCACCTGGGGCACCAATACGGTGGCTGGGCCGACGGACGCTGGTGCTGCCGTCGTGGCAGTGGACGCGGCTGCTCCGCCCGCCGCGGTCGTGGTGGTGGAGGCTCCAGCGCCGGTCGCACCCGCAGCACCGGTGGTTGCCGTAGCCGAACCACCGCCGGCTCCCGCTGATCCCGCCGCAGTGGTGGCGGTTGAACCACTGGGCGGAGGCAGCTTGTAGCCGCCACCGCCCGCTCCCGCACTGGTCCCAGAGGCCGAACCAGTGTTTCCGTTGAACAACATCCCGAGTACCGCAGCGATCAAGACTGCAGTCAGGAGCTGCCAGGTCTTCCAGCTCCGACGCTCCTTAATTTTGAGCTCGCCCTTCTCGGGTTCGTAGTTGGCAGCGAGGAGCGGATCGGCGTCTGCGGGACCGGCAAATCCCTCCGGACCGGTCGTTGGCTGTGGCGCGAAACCCGGTTGCTGCTCGAACCCCTGTGGCGGAATGGCACCGGGAGGTATCGGTGCACTGACCGGTGCTGGCTGGGAGAAGACCGGTACTGGTGCGGTGGCGGCAGCAAGCTGAGGACCACTCGTGTAGACGGGACTCGGAGTGTAAGGATTCGAATACGAACTCGGATCGACGTATTCCCATTGCTCTGAGGGTGGCGTCGGAATTGCTGGCCCCGTCGCGGCCTGGAGCGAGGTATAGGTCCCCGTTGACGGATCCCAGACACCCTGGGGATTGGAGGGCTGATTCGCCATCGGACCCGACGGCACCGCCCCGTTGTGAGCTGGTGGCGACACGACCGGTGCTGCCTGGGAGCCGTTGGTGTAGGAGGGCTGGCCCTGGGGATGGGCATAGGGGCCAGGACTCGGTTCCCAAGGATCTGGCGCCGGGGCGAATGGCGATGGTGCCACGACCGGCATCTGGAACGTACCAGTGGCAGGATCCCACGTGCCTCGGGGGTCGTAGGGTTGCCCGCCGCCCTGCACCGGCGGAGGCGGCAGAGGTGGCGCTGACGCCGGATAGTCACCCCGAGGTGACTCGTTGGAGTAGGTCGGTTGGCTCGGTGCTGCCTGAACCCATGGTTGCGGAGGCGCACTAGCAGGCGGACCCACCACAGGCATCTGTGCGCTGCGGAACACCCCGGCATCGGGGTCCCACGTTCCCCGTGGATCAGGAGGTTGCCCGCCTGCGGTCGGGGATTGAGGTGGCTGAGACTGTCCGTTGCGAGCGAGCGGTGCTCCGTTGGCGTACGTCGGCTGGATGGGAGCTTGAGCGCTCGGCGCTGCCTGAACCCAGGGTTCTGGAGGCGCAGTAGTAGGCGGACCCACCACAGGCATCTGCGCGGTACGAAACACTCCGGCGTCAGGGTCCCATACTGCCTGTGACCTGGAAGATTGCTCATCGGGTGGGTACGAAACCACCTCGGGCTCCCACGGTGTAGTCACGGCTTTAGCCTCGGGTACCTGAGCCGCTCGGTCAAGCAAAATTCCTGTGAACGGCTGACGGAGATCAGGGCCTTGCTCACGACGAGATCGCATTCGCTGCCCCGCCGAACAAGGCGGGATTCTCGTGAGCGGCCCGGTAGGACTGGGTATCGATCAGCTTCTTGGCGAAGGCGACGAGAAACGTCCGATTATTGAGGAGAGCATGGTCGGCCCGGTTCGCCGGATTGAGTGAGCCACCGACATTTCGGATCGAGTCGGCCGTGGTCAAGCCGTGGACCACGGCGCCTTGGCCACTGTTCTGGACATAGAGGACAACTCGCTCGTAGCTGGTCCCCCCCGACGTCATCCTGACGGGCACAATCCAGTAGACGATCGACCAGCTGCCGAACTGCTGGGAGGTATAGGACATGGCCTGGCCAGTGATCCCGCCGGCCAGGGACACCTGCGCAACGTCGGCCAGCGCATAGCCGTGGAACGTGTAGCAGTTCTCAACGCCGTAGGCCGAGAAGCTTGATAGGTTCGGCGTGTTGATCACGTCAGCCACCACGGGAACATTTGTCGCCAACGGGCCCGCACCACTCGAGTGCATGATGTAGCGGTTCCATACCGAGGTGTCACCGAACAGCGGCTTCGCCCACTGGTAGGTCGTCTCGTACTGGGCGGTCCATCCCGGTGGTGACGAGGGGTATCGGACGAAGGCCAGCAGCTTGGCCTGCCCGGTGACATCGGCGACCAGGTTGTACGTCCGCAGTCCAAGGTTGCTGAGTCCGACGACCAGGGCTGCCACGATCACCGCCACCAGCGCCATATACACCTTCGGCACCGCCAGGGTGACCTTGCTCTTGGGAGCGGCAGTTTCTTCCTCAAATAATGACGGGACGGGAATCGGCCCACTGGGAGCCAGCCCCGCCTCTTGATGGTTCTCCCCGATGTTGATCCGCATCCCGAGCGGCTTGATCAGCAGGATCATGACCACGACACCGAGGCTGAAGGTCACCAGACCGATGAAGGGGTGAAACACGTTGATGGCGACGCTTTCGCCCCACTCCTTGCCGGCAAAGAAGATGAAGGTGATCCGCAGAAGATTGATGGCCCATAGAAGGGCCATGCCACCCGCCAGCCACAGCACCTTCCGGATGATGGGGCCACGAACGATTGCGGCGAATGCCGAGCCGATCAGCAGAAAGCCGACCACTCCGTTGACGCCCGAGCAGGCGGACACGATGCTCAGCGCGAATGTGGACCCATGGTGCGTCACCACGAACAGCGTGTTGTCCAGTGAATCGGCCGGCGACGCGAGGTGGGTGACGACGGCGATCTTCTGCATGGCGATCAGGGTGAGGTCGGTGAACGCGTTGAGCACCCCGAGCAGGAACCTCTGGTAAGGCCACGGCCACGCCAGGAAGAGGAAGGCGATGGCCAATCGTTGGCGCCACAGCACCCGGGAACCGAAGATGATGGCCACCGCGCCAGCCACGAAGATGGGAAGGGTGAAGAGGTCGATCCGGTAGACCCAGAACATGGCCGACATGCGTGCAGGCAAGAGCTCGTTGATGGCCACCGCGGTGAGGATCAGCGGGATGCCGATGGTGTAGTCCACGTGCCGGTCGTAGATGGGCGGCTCCGGCCTGAGCGGCCGCGACCGAATAGCGGCGATAGCCAGGGCGATAGCCGGGACGAGGCTGACATATGCCAGTGGTGTCTGCTGGTCCGCAGTCTGGAGGAGCGTGCTCAGCGAGTAGTTGTAGGCGATGAGCACGGACAGGAGGAGAACGGCCACTTGGACACGCGTGCGTGTGGTCTGGGAGGCCTCGGTCCAACGACGGTGGCACGACGTCCGCCACCCTTGAAAGGCCGACAGCCTCGAAGAAGCCGGCGGAACCGACATGGCTTCGGTCATGGGATCACCCCCGGACGACCATCACAACCAGCGTGCCCGACGTGGCTCGGGTGACAGATCATCCGAACCGCCCCTGGACATAGTCAGAGGTGCGTGGATCGCGGGGGTTGTTGAACACCTCGTAGGTAGGGCCGGATTCGACGATGTGGCCCGGGGCACCCTCGCCGTCGACGAGGAACAAGGCGCAGGTATCGGAGACACGCTGCGCCTGTTGCATGTTGTGCGTGACGATGACAATGGTCAGCTCGTGGCACAGTTCGCGGATCGTCTCCTCGATCACGCTGGTCGAGATGGGATCGAGGGCCGAGCACGGCTCATCCATGAGCAGCACCTTGGGCCGGACGGCCAATGCCCGAGCGATGCACAGTCGCTGCTGCTGACCACCCGAGAGGGCTGCACCCGCCTCGTTGAGCCGATTTCGGGTCTCCTTCCAGAGCCCGGCTCGCTCGAGGCAGTCCTTGACCAAGGCGTCGGGATTCCTGACCTTGGTGCCCGACAGGCGGAGGCCGGCGAGGACGTTCTGGGCGATCGTCATCGACGGGAAGGGATTGGGTCGCTGGAACACCATGCCGATCCGCAGCCGGGTTTCGGTGACCCGCACCGTCGGCCCGTAGATGTTGACGTTGTCGAGGTCGACCGACCCAGAGAGTGCGGCTGAGGGAACCAGCTCGTGCATCCGGTTGAGGATCCGGAGGAACGTCGACTTGCCGCAGCCGGAGGGTCCGATCAGGGCAGTCACCTTGCCGGCGTCCATGTTGAGCGACACCCGCTCCAGCACCTTCTTGGATCCGAACCAAGCGCTTACATTGGTGGCACGAAGGCCCGATCGACCGGCAGGATCCTGGGCGTACGGTGGGGGCGCGTACCCGACCCCTTGCCCCTGCCATCCCTGCCCGGGAACCTGGACCGTCGTCATGACGCCGTCTCCTGTCGCTTGAGCCTACGGCGCAAGATCGCTCCTGATGCCGCCAGCAGTGCGCCCAATCCCACCCACGCGCCCAGATGGGACATTCCCGTGAATGCCAATCCTCCGGACGAGTCACTCGCCGCTCCGGACCCCGAAGGATCGGATCCTGACTCTGTTCCGCTAGCTGTCGAGCTCGCACCCGCCGCCGACGCCGCAGCCGTCGTACTGGTCCCCGCTGAGCTGGTCGATGTGGTCCCCGCTGCCTGCGAGTTAGGACTGGCTGCAGCCACGGCGCTCAGCTGGGCTGCGACTTTGAGGCCGGCCGCCTGTTCGGACGCCGTTGCCGGTGCCGATCCGAATCCCTCGATGTCGGACTGCCCCTGAGGACCGAGGATGAACCGAACGATCTGCGACAGCGCAGTCGCCTTGTTGGCCGGGAGGCCGTTCAGGGGAACCACCAGGTAGCTCTCCTCCATGAGGAGGCTGTTGTAGGCAGCCGCGTCAGTGGCACTGGCGTTGAACGTCACGAGATTGTTCGTTGTTGGCTCGGAGGTCGCCGCCATGGTGGAGTCGGTGGCAGCGGCCTGGGCTGCAGCGAGCGTGGGCGCTACGAATGATCCCTGGGTGTTCTGGATTCCGGCTGTCGGCAGATCCCACGACACCCCGAGGGGTGATCCCGTCCACGCCGACGACATCGGAGCGATGGCCCCGAGTTGCCAATTATTGGCCAACAGTCCCGGGGCGTTGGTCTCGCTGTTGATGTTGAGCAGCTTCCCGATCAGGGGTTGATCACCTCCAGGGACCGAGCTTCCGGCAAACGGCCACAGTTCGCTCGGGGTGGGATCGGTCGTGAGGCTACCCGGTCTCCCCAGTGCTGCCTGGAGAAAGCCCTTGGCATCCGGCGCGCTGTCGAGAAGGCCCATGGTCGCGTCGTTGGCCATCGAGGGGTCCAGGTTGGCCCAAGCGAGCACGGGAAGGGGGTCAGCGGTCGTGCCCCCTCCTGAGGCCGGGCAGGTGATCCGGGCATCGCCCCACGAGTGGAGCGGGGATGCCGCGTCATAGCCAATCAGTTCGCCCAGCAGCGTCGTCGTGAGTGGCATGTTCTGGCAGAAGTCGGCCGACGTGATCCCCGTGTTCCCGCTCTGCTCCCAAGCCTGGGTCGGGACGAGCGTGACCATCGACACCGGGGTGGCGGCGAACGGAACGTAGGCGTAGGTCCGTCCGTTCGCCTTGGCGGTCGCGGTCTCCGCCGACGTGAGCGGCCGCTGGGTCACGGCGAAGTCCGCCGTGAACTGCCCGGGCCCCGATCCAATGAACGACGCGATGCCCGACACATCGTCCGTCTGGAGAAAGGAGCCGAACAGTGGGCTGAGATTGGACGAGTCGTCGGCCAGGAGCTTCGAGAGCACCGGCTCGAGGAAGGAGCCTCCCTGGCCGGTGACCGTCGTCGGATCCGTGTCGGCACCGGCGGAATGCACCCCTAGCGGTACCGACACCAGCATCGGGCCGGCGACCAGCACACCGGCCATCACCAACGTCGTACCCAGTCGGCGGATCCGCTTCATCACACCTCACCGTCGATGCGACGCTTCAAGAGTCGCCTCCGGAATGCCCACGCCCCAAGGATGAGGATGACACCTGCCCCGGCAAGCGGGAATGGGTTACCCCCCGTGAATGCCAGTCCAGTGCCACCCGACAGTGACACCGACGGATCCACTCCGGCCCCACCACCCCCGCCGCCGCCGCTGCCGCCTGCACCTGAGCCCGACGAGGAGCCTGAACCGCTGATCGCGGCTGCCGAGTTGGCCGCCGTGGTCGAGGTGTTGTGGCCACCGTTGGCGCCGGGGAGCGGGGCTGTCGCCACCACGACCCCACAGGTGGGGGTCGTTTGACCGGCGGCCACCTCTCCAGGCGTCAGGTCGCCGCAGGCATAGCCCTTCTGCTCGGACGCGGTGACGGCTACGGCTCCGGGCACATTGGCCAGCACATCCTTGATGCCATACTGCTCGAGCGAGAGGCCGAGCGACGCGTAGCCGAAGCTGGGCGAGGCGCTCTGGCCCAGGGTCAGCGCGTAATTTACATAGGCGCTGAGTACGGCACCCTTGGCCGGGTCAGAGCCGGTCGTCTTGGCCAGCAGATAGCTGTAAGTGGACGGGTTGTAGACGTTTGGCCCGACGCCGTCGAAATTGAGCTGGTGGGTCCCGTTGGGCAACTGGCTGGCGTAGGCCAACGCCGATGCAACGTCCACAGGGGTGGGCTGCACATACTTACCCGTGGCGTTCTTGACCGACGCGACGCCCTTGGGAGGCGTGTTCGGTCCGAATCCCAGATCGGTTGCGTACTTGACCTGGACCGCCCCGATGGCCCCGGGATTCGTAGCGATGTTTCCCGCCACACCGCTGGTGCTCTGTTGGTCCAGCCCGTTGGGCAGTCCGGGCCAGTTGGAATTGGGTGAGTTGGCGTCGATGGCCACCCCACCCCCTGGGCCGCCGGACTGATGGTTCTCCTGGTTGGCGAACGCCGTCCAGAGGGCCGGCTGCTCGTGGATACACCACTCCTCGAGCACGAAGTTGGTGCCGGCCGAGTCACTCTCGGTCACCGGTCGAACGGCGAGATTCGGCAGGGAGACCCCGGGATTGTCCTGGGCAATCTTCGGATCGCTCCAGTTGGTGATGCCACCGGTCAGCAGTGCACATGCGGTATAGCTCGAGAGCTGCAGGGTCTTGGTCAACCCCGGGATGTTGTACATGAAGGCGATGCCACCCGCAGTGATCGGGACGTAGACGAATGGAAAACTGGGAGGCTGTGTATCCGTGCTGCCCAATCCGTAGGCAATGTCGCTAGCCGCGAAGTCGGTGGTCTGATTAGCGAATTCGTAGCGGCCGTCTCCTGAGCTGGTACTGGAGTAATTGACGTTCAAGCTGTACGGAGCCGGTCTCACCGAGTTGGTGAACTCCTCGAGGGCCGGTGCGGCAAATGACGAGCCCGCTCCATTGAGTTGGGTCCCGACGAAGGGGATGGCGCCGGGCTTCGGTGCTGATGATGGCGCCAACGGAACGTCCGTCGTCGGTGTCGTGGTCGTCGATCCGTCTGGGACGCTCACCGTCGGGGACGGCACTGTGCCGGATGTGGTGGCAGCCGTCGTCGAGTTTCCACCAATCGTCAGTGGTGTCGAGTCAGTTGCCGCTGACGCCGACGTGGATGCAGCAAGGGCAAGAACGGGGACGGCGGCCGCAAGTGCGACAGCCTGGCGAATACGACGGTTCATGGCTCTGCTCCGGGTCTCTTTTGCGCTGGATGACATGCTGGTGCTGGCCTCTTTCGATCGATACGGCGGGTTCTTCGGGAAGGTGGTGCGCGCGGGATCGTCCCCTGCGGCGTCAGATGCCTCCGGAGTCAGGATGGATGTGGTCCCGTTGTCAGTGGTCATGCGTCAACCTCGGCATTGCGGTTACGGGATCGGGCCCACGGGACGAAGCTTCGACGGCCCGGTGAGGACTTGCCCAGCCAACGGGCGATGAGGAACAGGATCAAGACGACGCAGACGAGCACGAACGAGGTCCCCCACGCGCTCTGTTGGATTACCGCACCCGGCTGGAAGATGTTCTCGTAGATTCGGAAGGGGAGATCGTCCTGTTGACCGGAGAACGGATTCCAGTTGTAGGCCTCGAATCCGCCAGCGTTGAACAGCACCGGTGCGGTCTCGCCGGCGATGCGGGCGACTCCGAGGATGACCGCGGTCATCAGTCCGGCCCGAGCTGTCGGGAGCACGACTCGAAGGAGCACCCTCCATTCGGGTGCACCGAGGGCCAGTGCGGCTTCTCGGAGCGAGCCCGGGACGATGGCCACGACCTCTTGGGCCGCCCTCGTCACGATGGGAAGCATCATGACGGCCAGCGCCAATGCAGCAGCCAGACCCGACTTGCCGCTCTCCTTGTGAGGGACTACCCAGAGGAGGTAGACGAACAAACCGGCGATGATTGCGGGAGCGCCGGTCATGGCGTCCACCACGGCGCTGACCGTCCGGGCAAAGAGCCCATTCGAAGTGGTCAGGTACGTGGCGGTCATGATCCCGAGCGGCACCGTGATGATTGTGGCGATCGCCACCTGCTCGACAGTTCCGACGATGGCCTGACCCACCCCCAGGTCAGTGATCTTCGAAGCGCCCCCGAGCTTCGTCATGTCGCCGGTCAGGAAGTGGGGAAAATCGTCGAATACCGCGACTACCCCTCGGACAAATACGTAATAGAGGACCGCAAAGAGGGCAAACATCGCGACCAGCGCTCCGGACCAGATTGCCAGCGTTGCCATTCGGTCTTTGGCGATGAGGATGCCGTAGAGACGCCAGCACAAGGTGCCGTAGATGGCGAAGAACAGTACAAACCAGCACACGAGCATGCCGAAGGGTGCCGAGATGCCAGCAACGCTGAAGGTGATCCAGACCGCGGCAAGTGCCGCGGTGGCGGAGCCCAGACCCTCGATGATCATCGATCCTGTGATCTGCTTCTGCCGATACGGACGGTCGCCTCCGGCACCCCCCGGAGCCAGGCCGTTCGGTGGCGGCGGGAAGCCGCTGTTTGGTCCCATCTGAGTGATAGCCATCAGGAGCCCCCCTGGCGACGATTGACGATGGCGCGGGCCCCGATGTTCACCAGCAGCACGGTGACAAATAGCACGAGACCGAGCAAGATCAGCGCGCTCTTGTCCAGCGGTGTCCCTGTCGGGAAGTCCTCGGTGATCTGCTTGGCAATCGAGCCGAGACCATTCGGGCCGAGCAGTGCAGCCGTCATGTGGTTGGCCTTGGACAAGATGAGCACGACGACCATGGTCTCCCCGATGCCGCGGCCAAAGCCCAGCAGAACAGCCCCGACCACACCATTGCGGGAGAACGGCATGATCACGTCGGTCACCATGCCCCACCGGGTCCCTCCGAGACCTAGGGCCGCCTCACAGGCATCCCGTGGCGCCTGGGACATCACCTCACGACTGACCGAGGTGATGATCGGGATGATCGTGACGGCAGAGATCAATCCGCACGCGAAGATCGACTGGACGAACTCCCCCGGCGTTGGGGTCCTCAGAAACGACACGAACGCGAAGTGATTCACCAGCCACTTCGCCGGCGCCGCCTGTAAGTTGGACACCAGCGCCAATCCCCAGAATCCGTAGACGATGCTTGGAACGGTCGCCAAGCAGTCCACGGCACCGGTGAGGATCCCCTTGGCTTTCACCGGCGCGTATTCATTGATCATCAGCGCTGCCGCCAACGAGATGGGAGTGGCGATGATGACCGCTACCACAGCGATGGCGATCGATCCGACCAGGAGGGACATCGCGCCAAAGTGCCCACTGTCTGGCGACCAGGTGGGATCAGTGATGAACCCGAGCCCACCGGCCTTCAGCGCCTGCCAGCCGTAGGCGGTCAGGAACACCACAACGGCAGCCAGGATGCCAAGTACCACCAAGCTGCTTGATGCGAGCGCGAATCGAAACACCTTGTCCGCCCGCGTGACCGCTCGATTGATGGTGATGGGGACGTCGTCGACCGGCTGTGTTGCCGCCGTGGTCGGTGGTGGTGCGAGCAGTGTCATGATCCTGACCCCTTCGTCAGGCGACGTCGGCCCACAACTCCTGCGGCAACCAATCCGAGCCCCACTCCGGCGATCCACAGCACCGATCCGGCGGATCCGGTGAAAGCCAGGGTGGCGGCGGGCAGAGTTACGGCCGCCGAGACAGGCGCTGTCGTCGCCGTGGAGGCCGTGGATGTTCCGCCGGCGTTGGTGGGTGCCGACGACGTGAAGGCGAACGCCTGCGAGAAGATCTTGGCCTGGGTGAAGTCGTTCTGGTTCTCGCCGACGTAGAGCACGCACTCGTGGGAGGGATTGCACACCGGTTGCCAGTTGGACTGCTCGCCGAGGGTGGCATTGGGCAGGGCGTACAGGGTGAACGAGGGCTCTGTGAAGCTACCGTCGGGCTGCACGAGGACCGAATCCGCTTCGACCGTGTTCGAGTCGCACCCCATGAGACTTGTCGGCAGATTGGCGACCTTGCCGCCGGGGTCAGCGCACTCGATGATGTTGATCCGAGTATGAGGCACAAAGAGTGAATTGGGCCCCACCGCCACAACGACTTGCTGGCCGTTCGTATAGGCACCGCCCACAGCCGTTGGCTTGATGGTCACCGTTGGTGCGGCGGCGGCAGCGGTACCCGGGCTCCAGGATGCGACCACAACGGCTGCCAGCACTATGGCTGCGAACGCACAGCCCAGCCTTAGCGAGACGGCCGCTGGAAGGTGCAGCACCATCACGATCCTCCTCCGGTCACCGTGAACGGTTGGGAGAACACCTTCGGCTTGGTGAAATCGCCCTGATCCTGGCCGACGTAGAGCACGCATTGATGCGTCACGTTGCAAATCGGTAACCAGGTCTTTCCCTCACCGAGCGTCTTGGAGGGCAGCCGATAGATGGTGTAGGTCGATTCGGAAAAGCTCCCGTTCGTCTCCGGCAGCACCGAGTTTCCCTCGATGGAGTTCGCATCACACGCGCTTTCCTTGGTGGGCAGATTGGCCTTTGTTCCGCCCGGGTCCGCGCACTCCATGATGTTGACCCTGATGTGGGGAACGAAGATCTTGTTGGCCGGCATCGACACCGTGATTGCCTGTCCGTCGTGGAAGACCCAACCATTCGACGTGCCGCTGACAACGAGCGCCGAACTCGGTGAGTTGTCCGCCGCGGACGAACTCGAACAGGCCGCCAGTAGTGCGCTGATAGCCAGCAGCAACGCCACGGCAGAGGCGATTGCCGGTCTCGGCGTTGGCCGGGATGTCGTTGCAGGCATGGCCATGGCCCTATGCCGCCGATCCGTAGAAGTGCGCATTTCCGGAGAACACGCCTCCGTCGGCAGCAACCAGCCAATAGCCGTCACCCGATGGGGTCGGGGCCATGCCCACCACCGCTTGGGTGAGGTGCAGCGCTCCAGCCGAGCCGTGGAATGTTGCCATCCCGTAGGTGAAGATGCCACCGTCGGAGGCCACCAACCAGTAGCCGTCACCGTTCGGGCCAGCCGCCATACCTACGATCGGCTTGTTCAGATGCAGCGCTCCAGCGGAGCCGGTGAAATTGGCGTCACCGAACGCGAAGATTCCACCATCGGCGGCGACCAACCAGTAGCCCTGTCCGTAGGGGGCAGTGGCCATCCCTACCACTGGTTGGTTGAGATGGAGAGAGCCGGTCGAGCCGAAGAACTTGGCGTCGCCGTACCGGAAGACACCACCATCGGAGGCGACAAGCCAGTAGCCCTTACCGTCCGGCGTAACGGACATGCCCACAATGGGCTTGTTCAGGCGCAGCCCGCCCGCCGAGCCGTAGAACACGGCATCGCCGAACCGGAAGATTCCACCGTCGGACGCCACCAACCAGTAACCGCCGCCATCTGGCGTGGGAGCCATGCCCACAATGGGCTTGTTCAGGCGGAGCCCGCCCGCCGAGCCATAGAAATGAGCATCGCCAAAGCTGAACACGCCACCGTCAGCCGCAGCCATCCAGTAGCCACCCCCATCTTGGGTGGCGGCGATCCCGACGATGGCGGCGTTGAGCCCCTTGGAGCCCGACGCCGGAGTCGTGAATATAAGGGTCACCGAGCCCGAGACCGGGACGTTGTCCGTCGTATCCACTCCCGTATAGGTCACCTTCTGGGGACTCGTGCTGGTCACGATGAAGGTGGCCGCACCGTTCTGGTCCGATGCCTTCGTCGCAGGGGAAATGGAGGACGAGCCGCCCGAGGACTTGAGTGCCACGGTACGCCCGGGAACCGGAAGGCCATTCGCGTCGTACAGCAGGACGCTGATCGTTGCAGCGGTTTTTCCGTCGGCCGGAATCGAGCTGAAGTTGGACACGATGATCGAGTCATTGGTGACCGGGATGACCGGGGGTGGCGTTCCGAATGTGACGTCAATCGTCTGTGAGACAGCCAGGTTGCCGTCGGTGACGTCAACGCCCGTGTACGTAACGATCTCATTGGTCGAATCGGTCACGCTGAATGCGGCCACTCCGTTCGTCCCCGTCACGGCGGTCGCCGGGCTGATCTTGGAATGGCCGCTCCCCTGATCGAGTGTCACCGTCCTTCCGGCAACGGCATTCCCGAAGTGGTCCAGCATCTTCACATCGACGGTCGAGGCCGTGCTCCCGTCGGCGGCTACCGACGGCGGACTCGCCGCCAGCTCGGACTGGAAGCCATCGGCAGGACCTGCCGTGAAGGTCAGCATGAGTGGTGGTGTCGGCGTAAGGGTGACACTGGTGGTCGTGTCGATGACGGTGAACATCACGGACTCCGCCACGGTGTCGAGAACCTGGAATTCCGCCGCTCCGGTGCTGTCCGTGGAGCCGGGAACGCTACTGCCCGCCGGGGTGTCCGGCGTCACAGCAACCTTGTGGTCCGTGGTGGCCGGAGCGACGCTCACGACATCCCCGGCAACCGGCGTGCCAGCGGTGCTCTTGATGGTAACGATGACATTGAACGGCGACGTGCCGTCAGCGGGATTGGAGAGACTTGGAGGGTCGGACGAAACAAACGACACCGTTGACAGCGTGGGCGAGGTGGTCGCGGCCACGAACTGGATGGATTGATGACCGATGGTGAGACTGTCGTCCTGATCCGTGGCTGTCACCGTGACGGTCTCGACGGACGTGTCGGTCACATTGAACACGGCCCCGCCGTTGGTCACGGTCAGTTCCGGGCCAGACGGGCTGACCACGGCCGATCCGGTTGCCGTCAACACCACGTTCTTCCCGGCGACCGGACTGGCCCCTCCGGCGGTCTTGAGCGTGACGGTCACCTGCGTCCCGCCTCCCGCGCCCGACGGAGCGGTGGGCGAGGCCACGACCACCGTCGAGTCTCCGGGCGACACCACCAGGCTCCCGAAGGTGACCTGCGCCATCTGGGTGATCTGCACCCCACCGGCCGTTGCTGTATAGCTGACGGGCTGTGTCGTGGTGTCAGTAACGGTGAAGGTGGCGATGCCTGACCCGTTGGTCATGGCGGTCGAGCTCGGGGTGATGACCGAACTGGCTGTCCCCTGGCCGAGGATGACCGCAACGCCTGAGATCGGTTGGGGGCTGGACGCTTGATCCCGTACCGTCACCGTGATGGTTGACGATGTCGTCCCATCAGCCGGAGGGTTGGCTACCGATGCCACCACGGTGGAGTTGGAAGGCGACACCGCCGGAGGGGCAAATACCACCTGGGCGTTCTCCGTGACCGTGACCGCACCGCTGGAAGCCGTATAGGCGACGGTCTCATTAGTGGGATCGGTCACGGTGAAGGTGGCCACGCCCGATCCGTCGGCGATGGCCGGTGACGTCTCGATCACCGAGTGGCTCGAAGAGCCCTGCGTCAGGATGACTGGCGCGTTCGGGATCGGCACCGTGGCGTTGGAGCTGTTCAATCCGTTGATGGTCACGGTCACCGTCGACTTGTCCACCCCGTCCGCCACTGCGGTCGGGGGGCTGGCCGTGACCGTCGACACCGACGCCGAAGGGGTTGCGGCAGCACTGGGTGCGCTTCCGTCGCCCGGGTTGGCCCCGGTGTCATTGGTCGTGGGAGCCACGAAGAATCCTTGGGACCAGAAATGTGGCTGAGTGAAATCCTGGACATTGGTGCCGATGTAGAGCACGCACTCATTGGTCAGGTTGCAGGCCGGTGTCCGGCTCGGACTTTCGCCCAATGAAGTCGTGTCCGGTAGGGCATAGACCGTGTAGTTGCTGTAGGTCACAGATCCGTCGGTCGCGGGGTTGATGGTGTCACCGTCAACCGTGTTGGCATCACAGGCGCTGGACTGGGTGGGCAGAACGCCCCCAGGGTCGGCACACTCCTCGATGACCAAGTTCACATTCGGGTTGTTGAAGACGCTGTTGACGGGAACAGTCACGTTGATGACCTGGCCACTGGAGAACGGTGTGGTGGCAGTGAATGGCGCCTTCGGCGTGGCGGTGCCCACCTGATCGCCATTTGACGGTGAGGCCCCGGCGATGCCAACCACGGCAACCGTTCCAGCGACGACGAGCAGTACTGCTGCGCCAATGGCGCGCAGGACCAACTGGGGTCGGCTGGCCCATCGTCTCTTCGATCTCGATCGCCTCAGTGTTCCCACATCCGCTGCTTTTTGCACCCTCTACCTTGTTTCTTGCCATTGGCACCGCATGTGTTGTCTTGCCCTCGCCACATCTGGTCCAGCTGCCTGTCCGTCGGTACCGAATCACCTGGGCGCCCTCCTTTGTCAGGCGCCTGTTCCTCCTGTCTTGAAACCCGCAAACCCGAGGGCCGGCGATTGCTCGCCGGACCCCCGGGCCCGGGTTACTGCTCCTGTGTCGGCGAAGCCGCAACAGGGTTACCGCACAGGGCGGCCTAGGTTTGCGGGAAGGCCACCGTGGTAATGGGCGGAACTCCATTGCCGGCACCGCTCACCACTGCGTTGGCGCATGACGTGTTGACACCGCCACCGCTGACATTGTCAGCAGGGGTGTCGTTGGCCGCAGCTGCCTGGGTGTCCGTGAGCCGGATGAAGTTGAAGGACCCGATGATGTTGGTCAGCTCCTGATCGAAGTTGACTCCCGTTGAGTTGTCCTTCTGCTTGGTGATCGCTGTCTGGGAGTCACAGATCCAGTTCAGGAATCCAGCCGTGGAGGCCCGAATGCTGCCCGTCCGGTAGATGTTGAACAGGGTCCGAGCCGTCGGGTAGGTGTTGGCCAGCACGAACGGAGTCGTGTTGCTCTTGCCGTTCAGCGACAGCTTGAACCCGGAGTAGGACGCTCCATTTACCACTACCTGGCCCGAGTACGGAGTCGAGAGGTACACGCCGTTGGACTGGTAGTACAGCGAGGTGGACACTTCCACGGCGGCACTGGCCGGGTCAGACGGCCAGTCGGCGTTGGCGAAATCGCTGATCTGGGAGGCGTTGTTCTCCAGGGCGATATGAGGGCCGGCGTTGTCGCCGACCGCCGTTGCCGAGTTGGGGTCACTGGCAGCGTTCTGATCAGCGTCGGTCGCGCAACCGTTGCCCGACTGGCCCGAGGCGACGCCGCTGTCGGCGTAGCTTTGCCAGGTGGATTCCGTGCCCGAGGAGTTGTTCACGCCGATCACCCGAACGGCTAGCCCGATGTTGCCACCCTGGCCTTGGGCCAGGACGCCGGCGACGATCGACAGCTGGTCGGGCGAGGTGCCCGAGCTGACCGGCGAAGGCGCTGACAGGGTGAGTGTGGTGCTCCCTGCCGAACCAGATCCGGTGATACTCGTTCCGAAGCCGCTGTTCGACAGGTCCGTGACAGCACCACCGGAGATGGCCTCGGCCAAGGGCTGGCTGAGGGTGGCAGTGGCGGAGCCGCTGGTGAGCGTGACGTCGGGCAGCGACAGGTTCGGACCGAGATTGGTCAGCTGTCCCCAGTCGGTGATCCGGGTCGAGTCCGTGGCACACCACAACCGATAGGCCGTGGAGCCAATGCCACCACCACCGTCGATGTTGGATAGGCCGGTGAGCTTGCTGCCACTGTAGGGGCCGCTGGTTGGATCACCAGGAAGCCATCCGAGGGTGACCGGGCCGATACTGCCACCGTTGACGGAGGCATACGGGCTCGAGCTACCGACGGTTCCGATGGTGGCGGGATTGACCTGGTAGTCGAATCCGGGGACGCTGTCCTTGGCGTAGCCCGCCTGCTTCAGGTCGGAGCAGTAGCCGCCTTGTGGCTTGGAGGAGCGCGCGAAGTCGACAGGCAACGGCGACGTCAGGACTCCTGAGCCGCACAGCTGCTTTTGGCCTGCCGTAGAGCCGACGTCATCGACGCCTTGCGATACCTCGGTGCGGCTCCAGTTGTCGGCCGTATCAGTCGTCGTGGTGTTCTGGCTGGAGCGGCAGTAGTACCAGAGGTTGGACGTGCTGGTGGACAGCGAACTGTTGTACAGCGCCTGGCCGGTCGACGAGTTCAACGTGCAGCCATACAGACCGGCCTGCGTGTACAGGTCGCTGATCTTCTGCATCATGAAGATGGTCGTGTCCGAGCCCGTGCCGCGGATCGCATTGACGATGCCGTTGTTGAAGCTGGGTGCCGTGGGGGTCGCGCCGCCCGGCGGGTCAGCCGGGACGGCCGATGCGACACTCGCACCGAGCCCCAGCGTCGCGATCAGGGCCGTGACCCCGATCGATCCGGCAAGCGCCACCCGACGCTTGATACTGGATGGTCTCATAGTTCTGGTGTTCTCCTTGGCTGAAGGTGGTCTAGATGGTCGATGTTCGTGGGGACGGATCTGCAACCGGGTGCTCGTAGGGCGATTCAGGCATCCGACCGGCTCACCTTGCGACGGCGGTAGAGGATGCCGCCCATGATCCCGGCGGCAGCCAAGGGCAGGCCGATGGCCAAGGGCACCTCAGGGGTGCCATCGCCAGGGTTGGCCCCGCTGTCATTCGCAGTCGGATTGACTTTGAATGCCTGGGAAAAGAAATGAGGCTTGGTGAAGTCCTGGGCATTGGTGCCGATGTAGAGCACGCATTGGTTCGCCAGGTTGCAGACCGGCGTCGTGGTCGGGCTCTCGCCCAAGGAAGGGGCGTCCGGTAGCGCATAGAGCGTGTAGTTGGTGTAGCTGATCGATCCGTCGGTGGCCGGGAAGATGGTGTCTCCATCGACGGAGTTCGAGTCACAGGCGCTCGACAGCGTGGGGAGAACGCCGCCGGGCGCCGCGCACTCCTCGATGAGGATATTTTGGCCCTGGGGGAGCACCGTGTTGGGCGGCACGGTGACCTTGATGATCTGTCCGCTCGAGAACGGCGTACCCGCCGTGAAGGGTGTCTGGGGCGTTGCAACGCCGACCTGGTCGCCGCTGGCAGGGGCGGCTCCGGCGACTCCGCCGAGCGACAGCGCGGATAGCGCGCCAGCACAGGCGACGGCGCTGCTGATCCCGACAGTCTTGGCGACTTGTCGAATGTTCATGAAGGGCTCCTTTGAAGGTGTGGCGAGGTCTACTGGGCAGGTGTTTGGAAATGAGTACGTTGCAGGCGTTGCAAAAGGCGGTCGTTCTAAGTACGCCGTCAGGGGGCAATCTCACATGGAAGTAGGAGGCAGTCAATCCAAAACCGCAGGTGACACAGAGAAATAACCTGGGGATTACCTAGGGGAGACGGAAGCGTCACCGACCCGAACACAACCCGAGAAAAGTGCACTCGGATGACACCTGGGCGGAGCTCATCCCGGCCGCCTCGCTCGGCACCTGAAGCGCCACGGAGAGCGACCACCGACGCGGTTGGGGAGCAAACGCAATCGCTCGTTCACCTGGCTGGATCCCGACCTGGATCGCGTTGGGCTTGGCCGATCGACCAGGCAGTCGATGGTGCCAGACGGTCAGCCCATGCCCAGGCTTGTCCTGCATCGAGACCAACTGGGAACACAGAATTTGTCCATACGTCACGGACATTTTGCCGATCTGTAACGAATTGATTACCTTAATTTGAGATGGTTGAATTTTGCTATTGGCCGAAACCCATATGCTCCAGGTCAATAGCTATCTGCCATTGCCCTATCAGCATTAACGCGAGATAGTGTCGGTGATCCAGGTCACTCAAGATCCCTAGAGTTCACACAACCTAGAGAGGCTTCCCGACATGCACAGGCGGCAATGGTCCGGGGCACCATTGGGACGGACTCGGTCTATTTGGTGGACCGTGGCGACGGTGGCAGCTACCGGTCTCGGTGTGGCCGGACTGACCATCGGGCCTCTGATGGTTCCGGCCGCGGGGGCATCGACACCTTCCTCACCCTCAGTAGTGGGTGACACGGCATGGTGCGGGCATTTCAATCACGCGGCCGCAGACTCGATCTCTCCGAGCTTTCAGTGCCCGGCCGTGTCGGGGTCCCTCGTCACCCTGGTCACCGATGCCCCCAACGGACCGTTCTCCAGCGGGCAGTACATCGACGTGAGCGTCGCGGCGAATGGGATCCTCGACCCAGGTAAGCGCATCTACATCCGTGAATGCGAAGCCCCCAACGGTCAACTACCGAGTCACTGGGACCAGTGCGACACCAGGACCAACCAATCCGCCAGGGCTACGGTCGGCCCACACGGGATCGTCTCCTACCTCGACTATCCGATCTTCGCCCTACCAGACAAGACCGTCCTCCACGAGCACTGGAAGCACAAGCCGGTGTGCGATCTAACCCACGCCTGCATCCTCTTCGTAGGCCAGGACCGCCACGATTTCGACCGACCCCATGTGTGGTCATCGCCCTTCTACGTCAAATTCGACACCGGGTGACACCGGGGCCGACCCGGGCAACGGGTTACCAGAAACGCCATATGTCTTGACGTTGCCGGTCCTTGCACTGGGGATCTTCGGCGGGACGGTGCTCATCAGGCGTCGTCGATCGAGCACATTGCGCAGTCACTGAGCCAGCTCCACGGTTGCCGGACCAGGGTTCTGGGCATGGCGATGACCGCGATTACGCGGATCCGGGCCGTAGCTCACCTGACACCAGAGTGCCGAAGCTGATTGGGTAATTCGATTCGACCGGGTGACCCTGGGCACAAATCACTGAGTGCCCTTGTTGGAGATCGTCAAGTTGAGCAGGGTAAACGCCGACGATACTTAGATGGGTCCTTTGCGTTCGACCGGCCGTCGGTCACGTGATGCTGAAGGTCCTCAACCGGTGCCTGAGCTGGGCCAGCAGCAACAACAACGGCACTTTCTTCGCTACTCGCTGGGAGGAATCTCGCTCGTTGTTGTAGTGGTGGTGGCCCTCGGGTTCGCACTGTCCGGCAGCTTCACCCCGGCGAGCCCAGCTGCCGCCAAGGCACCCAAGAGAGCTCCACGACCACCCGCAGAGTCGACGGTCCCCTCGAAGCCCGCCGCCTCAACCACAACGACAGACCCGCCACCGCCCGTGAGCCCCTCGACCGCGTCGCGGGTGGCGGCAGTGGCGCCAACAGTTGCGGCCGCCCCACCAGTGACAACGACAACGACAACCGCGGCGATACCGGTCACCCAGACCATTCGGGCTGATGGTACCCACCTCATCCTCGGTGGCTCGGTCTATCGCTTCACCGGCGTGAATGCCTACGAGGCTGCCACCGACTGGGGCGTGAATGCTGGCTGCGGGGCCGACCTGAGCGATGCCCAACTGAACCAGCTGTTCTCGTCACTGCCCCCCAACTCGTTGGTCCGCATCTGGGGATTCCAGGGCACCATGGCGACCGACTTCAGCACACACCAACTTGACTGGGGCCCACTCGACAGGGTGTTCGCTGCCGCAGCATCGCACGGCCAACGGCTCATCGTGTCTCTGGCTGGCCAGAGTGGGGTGTGTGACAACGTCCATTGGGAGGATGCCTCCTGGTATGGCGGGGGGTTCAGATCCGTCTTCAACGACTCCAGCACGACCGACGGCCGTGGCCTCACTCCCCTCTCGTACTGGTCCTTTGTCCAGGACATCGTTAACCGTTACAAGAGCTCGCCGGCCCTCGGCATGTGGGAACCGATGTCCGAAGCCGAGGCATCGACCTGTCCGCCTCAGTTTGAGCCGACCAGTTGCAGCGGACACCAGACATGTCCGAATGAAGCCGTCGCGGCCCAGGCCTTGCGGTACTTCTTCGATACCGTAGGCGGGGAGATCCACGCCATCGATCCCAATCACTTGGTGGAAAGTGGGCTCATCGGTGGCGGGCAGTGCGGCACACAGGGCTCCGACTATCAGTACGTGTCGGCCAGCCCCGGGATCGACGTGCTTTCCGTCCACGACTACTACGGGGCGGCTCCGATGGGCGGTGACCAATGGAACGGGATGGCGGTCCGGTTCGCCCAAGCCGCGGCGCTGAACAAGCCGGTCATCGACGGCGAAATGGGAATCGAGGCGGGCGCCGGCTGTGTGAGCGATGCCTCCCGGGGTGGGGAATTCGCATCAAAGATCGCAGTACAACTCAAGGCGGGGACCAGCGGGGTACTGGCGTGGGACTGGGTGCCATCGGCCCAGACGGCCTGTAGCTATGACGTCGGACCCACTGATCCGATGATGCTTCCCGGTGGGGCGATCGGCTGACCCTGGCTCACGTAGTGTGACGAGATGATGAACCGTTCTGTGAAGCAAGCCGTCGTGGTCATCGGCGTGCTGTCCGTGGTTGCCGTCGCCCGACGGGTGCTGGGCTCCCGGACCCATACCACTGGCACCGCAGTTCCCAGCATCGGCGGCGACACCTGGCCCCCGGTGCCGGCGAACCCGGAACGCCAGCCTTAGGGACGATGCGCAGCCAGCCGGTCACTCGGTCCGGGCGGCTCCCGCCACCGGGCCCGCTCACGGATAGCCCGAACCTCGGCCACCACGGCCAAGACGAAGAACAAGGCAGCAGCCACAACGAGGAACCCGCGGTGCCGGTGGTCCCCCCACGCCAGCAGGGCCAGTACCACCGTGGTGGCGATTAGCCATCGGGAGGCATGGACCGGTCCTCGGCTGCCGGCCCGCATGGTGAGTCGGGCCAGGCGGTTGGCCTCCCATCCGCCGACGCCTCCGCCCCCGCTGTACCTCGGTTCGGTTCCCCGGGGAACATCAATGTCCCAGTCGGTGAACCGTTCCTGACGACGGAGCTGCTCGTCGGTCAGGGGCTGCCAGTCCGACTCGACGAGTTGGTCCCGGCGGGGCGCATCAGCGGCCACGGCGTGAGACGTCCACTCGGTGCCGTCGAACCAACGCACCATGCCGTGGTGGAATGGGTCGGGATACCAACCGGCCGGTGAGGGGCCCTGCTCAGCCACAGCCCTTGTCTATCGTCACGCCGGCACCGATGGAAAGGGCCAGATCCCGGATCAGCTTCTTTCGTCCCGTGACCACTGCGAGACGTACTGGCACTCACCGACCTGAATGGAATAATCGACATAGAACTGGTCACGCCCCTGCTGCTGGGCGGCCCGGTGTCGGGGGTCCTCCCGCCAGGCCCGGTGGGTCTCGGGCGAGTCGAATGTCACCAATGACACCTGTTCGCCGTCGTCGGCCCTGAAGGTTTTGTAATCGACGAAACCCGGCATGGACGACGCCGCCAGATACATGGCCGCGGCCGTCACCTGGTACTCGGCCTCCGCCTCGGGCCGGCGGCGGGAGCGGAAGATGGTCACTACCTGGCCCCCGGCAAATCCAGGCCGGCGACCGCTACCGGGGCCATCGACCGACCTGGTCACCGGGAAGGCGTCCTCAGGTGGCGACGGTGTGGACGTCGCTGATCCCCGGAGTAGCCCGCAGGCGGTCTAGGGCCCCGTCGGGGACCACCTGGTCGGTCGACAGCACCATCAGCGCCGTATTGCCGGTGGCCGAGGGACCCACGGCCATCGACGAGATGGAGATGTTGGCATCGCCAAGGATGGTGCCAACTGCCCCGACCATGCCGGCGCTGTCGTCGTTGCGCACGACCACCATGTGAGGTGCCGGGGGCACCTCGACGGTGTGGTCGTCCATCATCACCAGTCGCGGCTCGGTGCGGGGGCCGGTCAAGGTCCCGGCCACGGCGTGATCCCCGCTGCGCAGGGTGATCAGGTTGACATAGTCGTGGGCGGTCACGGTCGAGGTCTCCCGCACCTCGAGGCCCCGCTCCTCGGCCAGCTGGGGAGCGTTCACGTAGCTCACGGGCTCCTCGGTGGCGGCAGCGAACAGCCCCTTCAGCACCGACAGGGTGAGAATGCCGGTGCCGGCACCGGCCAGTCCACCCTGGTACTCGATCTCCAGGGTGTCGGGCAGCCCGTCGTTGAGGCACGACAGGATCTTGCCCAGCTGTTCGGCCAGCCCCATGAAAGGCCGGACCGTCTCGGACACGTCCGTGGCGGCCACGTTGACGGCGAACGGCACGAAGTCCCCGTTGAGCGCCAGGATCACCTGCTCGGCGATGGTCACGCCGGCCTTGTCCTGGGCCTCGGCCGTGGACGCCCCGAGGTGGGGAGCCACCACCACGGACGACAATTCGAACAGAGGTGATTCGGTGGTCGGCTCCTTGGCGAAGACGTCGAGGCCCGCACCTTGCACCTGTCCGGACCGGATGGCCTCGGCCAGTGCTTCCTCGTCGACGATGCCACCGCGGGCGGTGTTGATGATCCGAACGCCGGGCTTGGCCTTGGCCAGAAGGTCCGAGCCGATGAGTCCCAGGGTCTCGGCGTTCTTCGGCAGGTGGACGGTGACGAAGTCCGAGACGGCCATCAGCTCGTCGAGGTCCATCAGCTGGACCCCCATGTGCTTGGCCCGGTCCGCCGAGACGAACGGGTCGTACGCCACCAGATGCATGCCGAATGCCAAGGCCCGCTGGGCCACGAGGGCCCCGACCCGACCCAGCCCGACCACGCCCAGCGTCTTGCCGTGGAGCTCGACCCCCTCCCACTTGGAGCGCTCCCATTTCCCGGCCACCAGCGCGGCGTGCGCCTGGGGGATGTTCCGGGCCTGGGCCAGCAGGAGGGCCATGGCCTGTTCGGCTGCCGACAGAATGTTGGACTGGGGGGCGTTGACCACCATCACACCCCGCTCGGTGGCCGCCGCCACATCCACGTTGTCGAGGCCGATGCCGGCCCGGCCGACCACGATCAGGTCGGTGCCGGCGGCCAGCACCTCGGCGGTCACCGTGGTGGCCGAACGGATGATGAGGGCCTGGGCACCGACAATGGCCGACAGCAGCGCTTCAGGGGACAGTCCCAGCTGGACATCGACCTCGTGGCCGGCCTCGGCCATCAGGTCCAGGCCCGGCTGGGCCAACTTCTCGGTGACGAGCACCCTACCCATGGTGGTCCTTTCTCAGGGGTTCAACAGAATCGGTCGCAATGCGGCGGTGGAAGTGGGTGAGTCCGGCGGTGGTCAAGAGGCGTCGCCGAACAGCTTGGCCAGCCGGGACACCCCTTCGATCAGATCGTCGTCACCCAGGGCATAGGACATCCGGAAGTACCCGGGGGCACCGAAGGCCTCACCGGGCACCACCGCCACCTTGGCCTCCTCGATGGCCAGGTCGGCCAACTCGGTACTGGAGTTGGCCGTCCGGCCCCGGATCTCGCGCCCGTACAGGCCGCTCACCGCTGGGAAGGCGTAGAACGCACCCTCGGGCAGGAGGCAGCTGACGCCCTCGATCTCATTGAGCATGGCGTGGATGGTCACCCGACGACGGTCGAAGGCCTGGCGCATGGCTGCTGCCGCGCTCAGGTCGCCCGACACCGCGGCCAGTGCCGCACGCTGCGAGACGTTGGCCACGTTGGACGTCTCGTGCGACTGAAGGTTGGTGGCCGCGGTGATGGCGTCGGGGGGGCCGATCATCCACCCGACCCGCCAGCCCGTCATGGCGTAGGTCTTCGCTACGCCATTGACCACGATGCACCGATCGGCCAGCTCGGGCACGACCACCGGCATGGAATGGTGCTCGGCGACGCCGTAGACCAGATGCTCGTAGATCTCGTCGGTCAGCACCCACAGCCCGTGCTCCACCGCCCATCGGCCGATGGCCTCGATCTCCGCTCTGGGGTAGACGGCCCCGGTCGGGTTGGACGGCGAGACGAACAACAGCACCTTGGTGCGGTCGGTCAGGGCCGCGTCCAGCTGTTCGACCGTGGCCCGGAACCCGGTGGTCTCGTCGGTCGAGATGACCACAGGGACGCCGCCTGCCAGGGCGATCACCTCGGGATAGGTGGTCCAATAGGGAGCCAGGACCAGCACCTCATCGCCCGGGTCGCACAAGACGGCGAACGAGTTGGCGATGGCCTGTTTCCCGCCGTTGGTGACCAGGATCTGGGAGGCGGCCACCTCGAAACCGGAGTCCCGCTTGGTCTTGACGGCCAGCGCCTCCCGGAGATCGGGTAGCCCGGCCGTGGGTGTGTACTTGTGCGTGGCTGGGTCGCGACAGGCCTCGACGGCAGCATCCACGATGGCCTCGGGCGTAGGGAAGTCGGGCTCGCCGGCGCCGAAGCCGATGACGCTCTCGCCCTGGGCCTTCAGCGCCTTGGCCTTGGCGTCGACGGCCAGGGTGGCCGAGGGTGAGACGGCAGCGATCCGGGCGGAGATCCGTCGG